>NZ_CM174448.1:120000-4920000 GCF_057837605.1 Pseudomonas sp. GL_093
TAACGGAGGAGTACGAAGGTGCGCTCAGACCGGTCGGAAATCGGTCGTAGAGTATAAAGGCAAAAGCGCGCTTGACTGCGAGACAGACACGTCGAGCAGGTACGAAAGTAGGTCTTAGTGATCCGGTGGTTCTGTATGGAAGGGCCATCGCTCAACGGATAAAAGGTACTCCGGGGATAACAGGCTGATACCGCCCAAGAGTTCATATCGACGGCGGTGTTTGGCACCTCGATGTCGGCTCATCACATCCTGGGGCTGAAGCCGGTCCCAAGGGTATGGCTGTTCGCCATTTAAAGTGGTACGCGAGCTGGGTTTAGAACGTCGTGAGACAGTTCGGTCCCTATCTGCCGTGGACGTTTGAGATTTGAGAGGGGCTGCTCCTAGTACGAGAGGACCGGAGTGGACGAACCTCTGGTGTTCCGGTTGTCACGCCAGTGGCATTGCCGGGTAGCTATGTTCGGAATAGATAACCGCTGAAAGCATCTAAGCGGGAAACTAGCCTCAAGATGAGATCTCACTGGGACCTTGAGTCCCCTGAAGGGCCGTCGAAGACTACGACGTTGATAGGTTGGGTGTGTAAGCGCTGTGAGGCGTTGAGCTAACCAATACTAATTGCCCGTGAGGCTTGACCATATAACACCCAAGCAATTTGATGCTCCTAGTTGAAAAGACGAAAGAGACCAGATTGCGGTGTGTGAAGACGAAACGAACCGAAAGTTCGAGATACTCACCAAACACCTGCTGTCACATACCCAATTTGCTGAAGCGAGACCAACAGGTCACGACTCAGTACCCGAATTTCTTGACGACCATAGAGCATTGGAACCACCTGATCCCATCCCGAACTCAGCAGTGAAACGATGCATCGCCGATGGTAGTGTGGGGTTTCCCCATGTGAGAGTAGGTCATCGTCAAGATTAAATTCCGAAACCCCTATCTGCGTATGCAGGTAGGGGTTTTGTTTTAGTAGAAGTCACCAGTTTTGCTGGCACGTTACGCTGTAACGGGCTGGTCACAGAATTTCTTGACGACCATAGAGCATTGGAACCACCTGATCCCATCCCGAACTCAGCAGTGAAACGATGCATCGCCGATGGTAGTGTGGGGTTTCCCCATGTGAGAGTAGGTCATCGTCAAGATTAAATTCCGAAACCCCTATCTGCGTATGCAGGTAGGGGTTTTGTCGTTCTGGGTTCGCTAAACGCTCAAAAGGGCAATCAGCTGTAAATGGGCGAGATGCAGCACCTGCTGATGCGGTTCACCGCGCCGTTTCAGCGACAGGTTATCTACAGGCATCAGCGATACCGCGCGTCGGCCGCGTAGCGCTCCACTGAACGCAGAGACAAACCCATTTGCTCGGCGCTTTCCAGCAACTCAAGCACTAATTCCCGCGCTTCGACATTCCGAGTTTTGGACTCGGGTAAATGGGCGATGATTCCAGGCGGGCGCGTTCGTTTTTTCACAGCGCTAATGGTCGATCACCAGACCACAGGCAATCCTTCACAGAAAGGCGCGGGGAATTTGTAACTGCCGCACGAACAACCGTCATCACAAAGGGGCTGATCAGGCGCTCTGGCACGCCGTTCGGCGGGTATCTGATACGAATACCGACCATTTCGTACAAACGCCTAAGTTTTCTCCGGTTTGTGCCGACAGCCTGATGAGACATGCGTGCACCAAAGTAGAGCGGCCCCAGAGCCCTGCCTGCGCTGTTACTTGGAATGTTGCAACCCGGAACGCATCCCCACTTTTTGCATAAGAAGTCCCATGAAATGAATCTCAAATTCAGCCATAAAATCCTTCTGGCCGCCTCCGGCGTCGTGGTGCTGGCTTTTGCGTTGTTCACTTTGTACAACGACTATCTGCAGCGAAACACCATCCGTCAAAACCTTGAATCGAGCGTCCAGCAGGCCGGCGATCTGACCGCCAGCAGCGTGCAGAACTGGATGAGCGGCCGTGTGCTGGTACTGGAAAACCTCGCGCAAAACGTCGCCCATCAAGGTGCCAATGCCGACCTCCCGGGGCTGGTCAGTCAACCGGCCCTGACCTCGAACTTCCAGTTCACCTACGTGGGCCAGGCCAACGGCGTGTTTACTCAGCGCCCGGACGCGAAGATGCCTGACGGTTACGATCCGCGTCAGCGTCCCTGGTACAAACAGGCTGTGGCTGCCGACAAGACCATGCTGACCCCGCCTTACATGGCTGCCGTCGGTGGCCTGGTGGTGACCATCGCCCTGCCGGTGAAAAAGAACGGCGAGTTGCTCGGCGTGGTCGGTGGTGACCTGAGCCTGGAAACGCTGGTGAAGATCATTAACTCGGTGGATTTCGGTGGTATCGGCCACGCATTCCTGGTCAGCGCCGACGGTCAGGTAATCGTCAGCCCGGACAAAGACCAAGTGATGAAAAACCTGAAGGACATCTACCCGAACGCCGGGGTGCGCATCGAGAAGGGCAATCAGGAAGTCACCCTGAACAAGCAGGACCGCATCCTTTCGTTTACTCCGGTCAGTGGTTTGCCGAATGCCGAGTGGTACATCGGTCTGTCGATCGACAAGGACAAGGCCTACGCACCCCTCAGCCAGTTCCGTACTTCTGCGCTGATCGCGATGTTCATCGCCGTGACGGCTATTGCAGTACTGCTGAGCCTGCTGATCAACGTGCTGATGCGTCCACTGACCACCATGAGCCGTGCTATGCAGGACATCGCTCAGGGCGAGGGCGACCTGACCCGACGTCTGGCTGTGGAAAGCAAAGACGAGTTCGGTGAGCTGGGCAGTTCGTTCAATCAGTTCGTGGAGCGAATTCACGCGTCGATTTCCGAAGTGTCGTCGGCCACCCGCCAGGTTCACGACCTGTCGCAGCGGGTGATGGCTTCGTCCAACGCCTCGATCGTCGGTTCCGACGAGCAAAGCGCCCGCACCAACAGTGTGGCCGCGGCGATCAACCAGTTGGGCGCCGCCACCCAGGAAATCGCCCGCAACGCCGCCGATGCTTCCCAACACGCCAGCGGCGCGAGCGAGCAGGCCGATGACGGTCGTCAGGTGGTGGAGAAAACCATTCTGGCGATGACCGAGTTGTCGCAGAAAATCAGCCTGTCCTGCACGCAGATCGAAACCCTGAATGCCAGCACCGACAACATCGGGCACATTCTGGATGTGATCAAAGGCATCTCCCAGCAGACCAACTTGCTCGCACTCAACGCGGCCATCGAAGCGGCCCGCGCCGGTGAAGCCGGTCGTGGTTTTGCGGTGGTGGCGGACGAGGTGCGTAACCTCGCTCACCGTACTCAGGAATCGGCGGAAGAGATCCACAAAATGATCACCTCGCTGCAGATCGGTTCTCGTGAAGCGGTGACCACCATGAATGCCAGTCAGGTCTCCAGCGAACAGAGCGTCGAAGTGGCGAACCAGGCCGGTCTGCGTCTGGTCAGCGTGACCCAGCGCATCGGCGAAATCGATGGCATGAACCAGTCGGTGGCCGCGGCGACTGAAGAGCAGACGGCGGTCGTGGAAACCCTCAACGTCGACGTTAACCAGATCAACCTGCTGAACCAGCAGAGCGTGGCCAACCTCAATGAAACGTTGAAGGATTGCGATGCGTTATCCCTGCAGGCGAACCGATTGAAGCAGTTGGTCGATAGCTTCAAGATCTGATCAAACGATGTAAAAGAAGCCCGCGGTGGAGTTATCCACCGCGGGCTTTTTCATGCCTTACGCAAACAGCTTCAGCACATTGTTCATCGAGTCATCGGCAAAGCCCTGCACGAAATCCTTGAACCCCGACAATGCCTCGGCGCCGCCCTGTGCGGGTTCGGCGATGATGGTCCAGGTTGCTCGGGATTGGCCCGCACCCAGCGGTTCGACACTCATCGCCGCCCACAAATTGGCCACGCCCAAGGTGTTGTAAATCGTGGTCCAGGTCATGTTCAGCGCCTGGTCATCCCGGGAGTTGAGTTGCTCGACCACGAGGTTGCCGTCCTTGAAGAATTTCTTGCGCAGGGACGACACGCCTTCACCGGTCATCTCGATGTGCGACAGCGCCGGAATGAATTGATCGAAGCCGGCAAAGTTACCGACCACCGCCCAGACCTTCTTGGCATCGGCCGGCACTTCCACCGAGGACACCACGTGGCAGCCTTGAGGATTCTTGATCAGGGTATCGGGTTGCAGAGTGCTCATGGTCTTGCTCCATTCTTGGGGTTGGGTTGAATCAGATGAAGTTGATTTCTTTCAGGTAGTCGCAGCCGCGACGCAGCAGCGCCGGAGATTTTTCCGGGTAATGCGCGCCCATCTGCCGCACGCCCGCCTGGGCGTTGGCGTGGCCGATCATTGAGATGTCGCCGATGTCTTCCTCGAAGCCGTTGAGGTAGAAACCAAGCACGCCGAACAACGCGTTATCGCTGTCGACCCGGCCCAGTTGCTGCTGCCAGTCGGCGACGCTGACCATGGAAAACTCCCGACCCGCCTCACGGAATGACGCGACGTAGTTGTCCCAGCTCAGAGGCTCGGGGTTGTGCAGGTTGAACACCGCTTTTTCGGCTGAATAACGGCTGGCATGGAAGGCGATGAAGCGGGCTAGAAAGTCCACCGGCATCAGGTCGAAATTCAGCGCGAATTCCGGCACCTGGCCGAGCTGGATCGAGCCTTTGAGCATCAGCATCAAGCGATTTTTGTGAGGCTGGCAGACACCGGTGAGGCTGTTGAAACTGATGTTGCCGGGGCGATAAAGATTGACCCGTACGCCACGTTCGCGAGCGCGTTCGAGGATCCGTTCACCGACCCATTTGGACAGGTTGTAGCCGTTCTTGATGTAGATCGGCGGGGTCTGCGCGGCGGGCAATTCCAGCACCCGTCCATCGGCGGCAATCGTGCTGGAAGCCGAGAGCGTCGAGACGAAGTTGAAGATCTTCTTGCTGCGCCCTTCGCACAACCGAAGGCACTCGAAAATCGGCTCGACGTTGTCCCGCGCCAGCGACTCGTAATCGAGTACGTGATTGACGTTGGCGGCGTTGTGCACCAACGCGCCGAACTGCCGATCCAGTCGCTCGTAAACATCCGCTTCGAGCCCCAATGACGGACGCGTAATGTCCGCCGCATAAACCCGCACCCGACTCAGGTCCAGATGCTCCAGACGGTTTTCTCGCAGTGCATGGGCAAACCGCTCGGCCGCCGATTGCCCACCGCCGTCGCGAACCAGGCAGGCGACTTCGCTCGCGCCCCAGGCGAGCAATGCTTCGACGATGTGCACGCCGACAAAGCTGTTGGCGCCGGTAACGATCACCTTGTGCACATCACCCATGCGGTTGACTGGCAACGGCTGGATATCCAGTTCACGGAAGGCATCGGCCAAGGCTTTTTCGCTCAATACCTCTTCGGTGCCGGAGCCGCGCACCAAGGTCGCCAACTTGGCGATGGTCGGCAGTTCGATGAAGCGGTTGATCGAGATGCTGCGACCGAACTCTTCACGCAAACGCAACAGCATGCGCGACAGCAGGATCGAGTGACCGCCCAGGTTGAAGAAACTTTCGTCGGTGGAAATATCGCTGGCCGGCAGCTCCAGCAGCTCGGCCCAGATCTCCAGCAACAGCGCCTCATCGGCACTGACGGGCAAGCGCCGCAGCGTGTTTTCGGAGACATTCACGGGCATCGCCAGCAGCGCCTTGCGGTCGACCTTGCCGTTGCTGGCGAACGGCATGTTCGGCAGTTCGGTCCACGCTGTGGGCTGCATGTAATCCGGCAGAAACTGTGTCGCGTGAGCTTTCAGTGCTTCCCGAGCGGTACCGGGTTGGTCCTCCTGAGGCTGCGCGAGGAAGGCCAGAATCCGGCGCTGGCTGTCGATGACCACCGCTACCTGGCGGTACAACTGACTGTCACGCAGGCAGCGTTCGATCTCTTCCGGCTCGACCCGAAAGCCGCGAATCTTCACCTGGTTGTCGCGCCGTCCGCACAGCTCGATGCCGTCGCGGGTCCACTTCGCCATGTCGCCAGTGCGGTAGGCGCGCAGGCTCTGGCCATTCGGCAGGCTCAGGTTCAGATAACGTTCGGCAGTCTGCTGCGGGTTGTTCAAGTAGCCCAGGCACACGCCCGGCCCGACGATGTACAACTCACCGACAGTCTGTTCGGCCACCGGTTGAAAATCCTCATCGAGAATCAGCACCTGACTGTTGGCGATAGGCGCGCCGAGGGTGCGGTTGCTGTCGCCGGTGCGCAGTTGCCGCGCGGTGATCAACACCGTCGCTTCGGTCGGGCCATAGAGGTTGTAGAGGTTGCCCTGACGGGTGAGCTGCTCGATGACGTAGGGTTCGCAGACATCGCCGCCGGTCATCACGTGATCGAGGCATTGCAATTGATCCAGCGGCAGGATGCTCAGCAACGCCGGCGGCAAAAAGGCATGGCTCAGTTGTTGATGGCGGATCAGCTCGACCAGTTGCAACGGATCGCGGCGCTGATCGTCGCCGGGCACGATCAGTTCGGCGCCCTGGAGCAGGGTCGGGAAGATATCGATCAGCGACGAGTCGAAACTCAACGACGAAAACTGCAGCACCCGGCTCTGTTCGGTCAGCTGCACATAGTCGGCGTACCACGCGGTGAAGTGCGCGAGGTTGGCCTGGCTGAGCAACACGCCTTTGGGATGGCCGGTGGTGCCCGAGGTGTAGAGCGCCATGCACGGCGCGTCTGGATCGGGTCGTTGGCGCATCAAGGGTTGATCGAGATCCACGTCACCGATGTCGATGCGGCTGATGTCGAGTCCCGGCATTTGCGCCGCGAGCGGATGCTCACCGTCATGCAGCAAAAACACTGCTCCGGCGTTTTCCAGAATGTACTGCTGACGTTGCAAGGGATGGCTTGGTTCCAGCGGCAGGTACACCGCGCCACTGCCAAGAATCGCGAGAATCCCCGCATACAACGCGCTGCATTTTGGCAGACAGATCCCGATCACCAACGGCCCGTGACGCTGAGCGAGCAACGGCTGCAAACGCTGCTGGATGGCGCGGCTGTGGGCGTGCAAATGCCGATAGCTCAGGGATGCCCCGGCAATGTTCAGCGCGGGTCGCTCGGCACACTGGATGAAGCGCTGCTCAAGGCGCTCGATCATCGGGATTTGGCTGAGCGCCAGCAGCGCGGGTGCCGCCGTGAGATTGAGCCGATGGAAAAACGCGAGGTTCTCCAAATAGAGCAGGTTTTCCACGTGCTCGAAGTGAGCGGGAGCAACAGGCTCAGCCAGCAGAAAATAGTCGGAATCGCGAGAGAAACGGCTGACCAGCAGCGCCACGTGATCGACCAGTTCTGCCACTGCCCGCAGGCGCAATGCCTGGCCATTGCCCGAAGGTTCATCGGTGATCGGCACGCGAGTGAACAACGTCGACCCGTACGTGCACAGCACGTCCAGCGGTGGCAGGCCAGAAACCCCAGGCACACCGATACCCAGCTGCAGCGTCAGTCGCGGCGTATCGCCGACGTCTTGAACAGGCAGGCTGGCGTCGTCGATCAGCAAATCAGCGTTACCCAACGGCTGCTCGTCGACGGCTGTCAGGCGCACCAGAGAATGACCGTGTTGTTCAAGTTCCAGCGCCAGGTCGGTCAGGGCCTGGCTTTGTCCAATGAGCAGAATGTCGAGACGTCTCATGATGGGCTCCTCGTTAAACCAGGTAATCGCTGAGGGCGTCTTGCACGCACGGCGAATCGAGCAGCGAACTGCTGCGGAAAAACCGCACGATGTTGGCGACCAGCGGGTGATGGCGATTGATCGGGAAGGCCAGCCCCGACACTTCGCTCTTGAGGGCCTGGCGTGCGGCGTCGCTGATCTGCAAGGATTCGATCAGCCGGAAGTCGAACGACTTCTGGATGTCGTTGGTCAGGTAATGGCCGATGAACACCGGCAGGATATGCGCGATGCATCGGCGGTCGTCTTCGCTCGCGGTGTGCCAGTAGATGCGCACCAGCCGCGCCCAGAACCCGGAGTGGCGGCCCTCGTCGAGCAAGTGATCGGCCATCAGGCCCTTGATCGACTGCTTGACCGTGTCGTCCTTGGCGAACGCGGCGACATCGCCGGTCACGGTGTTCTCGGCGATGGCCACGCAGATCAATTCCACGGCGCTGCGCAGGTGTTCCGGCGCGAGCGCCACGGCTGCTGGAATGGCTCGGCTGAGTTCGATTTCATCCGGCAGTTCGATGGGCGTGATGCCAGTCATGGCGACGGTCTGTTGCATGAAATCCATCGCCACGAGTGCGTGGTAATCCTCGTCCACCACCACGGTCATGGCGTCGTAGCGGCAGGCGAACGGGAAGGCCACGGCGAAGCGATTCTTGGCGATGCTGCGGGCGGTCTTGTCGACGATTTCGGTTTCGAAAATCACCACGTCATTGATGAATTTGTAGAGCGTCTGCACCAGCGCAAAGTCGCGTTGCTCCGGGCATTCGCGCAGGAAGGTTTCGCTCAGCACCAACGGTTGGCGGCTCAACGGGTAGATGAGCTTGTCGTCGTTCTCCAGCACCCGCCGGGGGCGGGTACGGATGGTCGCGCGGCTTTCCCAGGCATCGGCGAAGGATTGGTAGTCGGCGGCGTTCATGCGTTCACCTCGGCAACCGGTTCGGTCATGCTCAGGCGCAGGCCATCCCACAGCGCGATGCGACTTTCCACGGCGGCGATGGCACTGGCGTAAACGTCTTCTTCGCGCTGCGGGTCGCCATTGACCAGCCGGGCGAGGAGTTTTTCAGCGGCGGGGCCGTGGTCTTCGGAGTCGACTTCGATGTGCCGTTCGAGGTAGTAACGGAAGGTCGGCGCCTGTTCGATGCCGATACCCCAGTCATCAAGAATTCGCTGGAACATCTGCGGGATGACGCTCTCGCGACCATGCAGAAATGCCGCCGCAACGCTGTGCCCCGGCGCATGCAGCGCGGTGTGCAACGTGTTGCGCACGAACTGCGCTGCCGCCGGATCGACGTCCACGCTTTGCAGTGCCACGTCGTAACTCACGCCTTCTTTTTGCAGCGCGACGAAGCGTTCGACCACCGCCGTGCTGGCGCCAACTTCGCGCATGGCATCCAGGTACAACTCGAAATGGCTGTAGTGACCGTGAGCCGGACGATCATCGGACTCTTCGCCCAGCACGATCTCGTTGATCAAACGCGCTGCCTGCGGATCTCGCGGTGGCAGCCAGGGCAGCTGGACGCAGGTCAGTTCCTGTTGCAGGCGTTTGGTCAGTGACATGAAATCCCATACCGCAAACACATGGGTTTCCATGAAGCGTTGCAATACCGACAGTGAGTTGATTTCAGAAAAGATCGGGTGAGCGCTAAGTTCTGCTTTCTTCTGGTTGAGGCGGTCTTTAGTCGATTTCATGGGCGAGCCTATAAGTGAATTGGATATACCGTTGGGTTTTAATGAATAAGCGATCGTTAGTTAAAGCTTTCTGCTGGCGAGCGGAGGCCTCAACCGAATTGATATGGGTAAGTTGAAATACGTCGTTAAGAGACGGCCTGGCGCCAGTATTCAAGGCGGCGGAGAAAAACTAATACATGAATAAAGTGTCGGGCAAGTTATTTTTATATTATTTGAAAGTTTAACTTTCTGACGCACGATAAGTTCCAATAAAACTTTTCAATTGAGTTTTATTTGGATGTAGTTACTCCTTCCGGCTTATATAAGTCAGAATTAAAATGAAGAGTGAATGCCTCACTCGAAGTAACTTTCTAACTGAATCGTTGAGGTGAATTGAGGGGGCGGAAGTTGGCTGGGATCAACGCCGGTTCTTCCTTTCCCGTGGCAAGACTCCTTCCGTAGGTTCTTGGTGCGGGGACTGCTCCGCTCGTGCGGTGCGTCGCCCGTTCATTGTTTGTTGGCAACCCAAGAGTGAGCGTAAATCACGACAGCCGCTATCACCGGCGTGTCATCGACTCGGAGTCATTGTTGGTCTTGAGAGGGGTCAATCGAGGGCAGGGCTTTGGAGAGGGGCGCAGCACAGCGCGGCAAGCGGGAACGAGCAGTTCGATCTGCTCGCTCAGGCTTGCCGGCGCGGTTTACTTGGAGGTTTTCTTGTTCAGCGCTTCGGGGCTGTTGAGGTAGCGTGTGATGACCTCGACGCCCCGGTTGAGGTGTTGCTCGAGCAACTTCACCGCGCGCTCGACGTCTCGGTCTTCGACGGCCAGCAACAGCGCCCGGTGGTCTTCCTGGGACAGTTTGCCCAGGCCCATGGCTTCCAGGTTGAAGCGCAGGAAACGCTCCTCTTCGTTCAGCCCGTCTTCCACCAGCCTCAATAGCCGTTGGTTTGGCGCCTTGCAGTACAGCGCCATGTGGAAAAGCCGATTGAGCCGGCCGATTTCGGTGTAGTTGTTTTGCGTTTCCAGTTCGTCGATGTAGCGGGCAGCCTGTTCGAGATCCTCATTGACCAGTAACGGGATCGACAGGCGCAACGCTTCGGATTCCAGCAGGATCCGCAGCGCGTAGGTTTCCACGGCATCACCCTGAACCAGCGGTGCGACCACGGCGCCTTTATGGGCGATGACGTTGAGCAGGGCCTGGGCTTCGAGCTGGCGCAAGGCTTCGCGCACCGGCATGCGGCTGACACCGAAAAGATCGGCCAAATCTTGCTGACGCAGGGCGGTGCCGCAGGGTATGCGACCGTCGAGAATGGCCGAACGCAGGGTTTCTTCGATCACCGAGCGTGCCAGATGAGCGGGAATCGGCCCGTTGACCTTGATGCTGTTCAGAGGATTGGGCTTCTGTGTCACAACTACGCACCCTGTTTGACTGAAATGAATTTGGATCCAAGGGGACACTAGTGACTGCCTGACAGGTTGTCAAACGGACAAAAGCTCGCCCTGACGTGGCCGCGATGTTTTTAATGACACCTGCCATACAAAGTTTAGCGCGCCAGCAGTGATCTCACCGTGCCATTGTCTTTTATCGGGCTAACCTGCACCATCGACCGCTTTCCACCTGCCTGACCTGGATGCCTCGCATTGGCGGTACGTTTCGCGATCCCTCGGACTTTGCGCTGGCTGTGCTGCGCGTTGCTGCTGGCCGGCGTTATGCTGGGCGGGCTGCATGCCGATTGGGATTTTTCGCTGATCAGCCGTCGCGCGCAGGCATTGTACGGGCCATTGGGCGAAGGGCAGCCACGCATTGACGCCTGGCAGCACTTATTGGCCACGCAAAAGCAAGTTGGCGAGCTCGAACAGCTTAAAGTGGTCAACCAGTTCTTCAACAAGCAGATGCGTTACGAGGAAGACATCGACCTGTGGCACGAGGTCGATTATTGGGAAACACCCATCGAGGCCCTGTGGAAGGGCGCCGGCGATTGCGAAGATTACGCGATCGCCAAGTATTTCAGCCTGCGTCATCTCGGCGTCGCCAGTGACAAGCTGCGCATCACCTACGTCAAGGCCTTGCGCCTGAATCGGGCGCACATGGTGTTGACCTACTACTCAAGCCCCGAAGCCATGCCGCTGGTACTCGACAGCCTGATCGATGCGATCAAACCGGCCAGCCAGCGAACCGATTTGCTGCCGGTCTACTCTTTCAATGCCGAAGGGTTGTGGCTGCCGGGCGCCAAAGGCAACAAGAAAGTCGGTGACACCAAACGCCTGTCTCGTTGGCAGGATGTGTTGAAGAAAATGCAGGCCGAAGGTTTCCCGGTCGAGACGACTAACTAGGAGCACGCGCTCAGATGTCCTTGTTCAAACAGCTGTTGATCGCTATCTGTCTGTTCCTGGTGATTGCCTTCACCGGTAGCTTCGTGGTCAGCCTGGAAAGCTCGCGCACCCAATACGTCAACCAGTTGCGCTCCCACGCCCAGGATGCCGCGACGGCATTGGCGCTGTCCCTGACGCCGAATATCGACGACCCGGCGATGGTCGAGTTGCTGGTCAGTTCGATCTTCGACAGCGGTTATTACGCGAGCATCCGCGTGGTCGACCTCAAGAGCGATCAGACCATCGTCGAGCGCAGCGGCATTCCAGCGGTGAACAACGTGCCGGACTGGTTCGTCAAAATGATCGGGTTGGAAGCGGCCGGCGGTGATGCCCTCGTCAGCCGTGGCTGGGAGCAGGCGGCGCGGGTCGAGGTGGTCAGCCACCCGATGTTCGCGTTGGCCAAACTTTGGCAGAGCGCGCTGGGCAGTCTTGGCTGGTTGCTGATCTGCGGTGCGGTGAGCGCGGTGTTGGGTGCGCTGTTGTTGCGCCGGCAACTGAAGCCGCTGGATTACATGGTCAAGCAATCCCACGCCATCGCTCGCCGCGAATTCCTCAGCCTGCCGCAACTGCCGCGCACACCTGAACTGCGACGTGTCGTGCAGGCCATGAACCAGATGGTCGAGAAGCTTAAAGCGCTGTTCCAGGAACAGGCCGAGCGCAGTGAAAAACTGCGTGCCGAGTCCTATCAGGACAACCTGACAGGGCTGGCCAACCGTCGTTATTTCGAGATGCAACTGAACGCCCGAGTGAGCAATCCGGAGCAGGCGAGTTCCGGCTATCTGCTGCTATTACGGGTCAGGGACCTGGCCGGGTTGAACCAGCGGTTGGGCGGTCAACGCACTGACCAGTTATTGAAAGCGGTGGGCGAGCAGTTGTCCCGAGAGTGCGCCAAATACCCGGAAACCCTGAACCTCGTGACGCGGATTCGCGGCGGTGAGTTCGCCGTGCTGGCGCCGGGGTTGGTGCGCGAGGAAGCGCTGCAACTGGCGCAGAACCTCGACAGTGCCTTGGCGAGCCTGCACGCGACGGGCGCCACCGACGTGGCCTCGGTGGCCTCGATCGGGCTGGCGCCGTTTGTGTATGGCGACTCCCCGCAAGCGGTGCTCGGGCTGGGCGATCAGGCGTTGGCTCAGGCGGAAGGCCAAGGCGATTCGAGCTGGGTCTGCCTGGATCACAGCGCGTCGGCCAGCGTCGGCGACGACCATCATGCCTGGCACAACTTACTGGAACAGGCGTTGAGCCAGCAGCGTTTCGAGCTGTATTTCCAGCCGGTGGTGGCTGCCCAGGACACGCAGTTGGTGCTGCATTACAAGGTGCTGTCGCGTTTGATCGACGACGAGGGCCAGACCATTCCCGCCGGGCGCTTCCTGCCGTGGCTCGAGCGCTTTGGCTGGACCGCGCGGCTTGATCGGCTGATGTTGGAGCTGGTACTTGAGCAGATGGCCGACCATAAAGAGTCGCTGGCGCTGAACCTGTCTTCAGCGACGCTGGCCGATCCGCAGGCATTGAATAAAGTCTTCGACATCCTGCGTCAGCATTCGGATCTTGGGGAGCGATTGACCCTGGAAATCGGTGAGGAGCAGTTGCCGGAGCAAGCCATGCTGGAAGAGCTGACGCGACGTCTGCACGAACTCGGGTTCTCCCTGAGCCTGCAACGCTTTGGCGGGCGCTTCAGCATGATCGGCAACCTGGCGCGGCTTGGGTTGGCGTATCTGAAGATCGACGGCAGTTACATCCGGGCGATTGATCAGGAGAGCGACAAGCGCCTGTTCATCGAGGCGATTCAGCGGGCGGCGCACAGCATCGACTTGCCGTTGATTGCCGAGCGGGTCGAGACGGAAGGAGAGTTGATGGTTATTCGTGAGATGGGGTTGTATGGGGTTCAGGGGCAGTTGTTTGGTGAGCCGAAGCCTTGGCGGTGAGGCTGATGCCGCCTTCGCGAGCAGGCTCGCTCCCACAGTTGATCTTCAGTGAACACAGCCTATGTGAACGACTGAAATCCAATGTGGGAGCGAGCCTGCTCGCGAAGGCGTCAGTACAGACAACAACAATGACGGGGCGTTAGATCAACCCCGTCTCATCATCATCGATCAATTGACTCAACCCGCCCAACGCCTCACGGGCCTGGGTCCGGTCCATCAGCTTGGCTTGTGCGGCCGGCGGCAGGTCGGTGACTCGGATCACGCCTTTGCTGGTCAGCACCTGGATCAAGTCGTCGAGTACCCGGATCATTTCCAGGTCGCTCTGCTTGAGCTGTTTGAGGCTGGTTTCCACTACTTCATTGGCATACCAGGCCTGGATTTCATGGTGGTCGGCCGGCAGTGTTTCCGTGGCCTCGGCGTAGGCCGCGGCTTCCACGCGCACTAACTGACCTTGCGCATCGCGTTGCACGTAGAACATTGAACATCCCTCGGAAATGGACCAGCGTCATGCTGTCAGCAGCATAGGCCAACTGGACGCGAGTATGCGGTGCGGCGACGAAATCGTCACCGGGGTGTTGGGCGCAAACGTGACGGCCGCCCCATAAGGGCGGCCGTTTTTCGTTGGATCAGGTGTTGTTGTGATCGATTTTGATGGTTGGGTCACTGCCGGCAATCAACGAGTTGATGTTGGCGCTGGACCAGTTGTTGCCTTCCAGCTTGATCGTCACATCTGGTGCTGCCGCTGCGGCGTCGGCGCCGTTGAACTTGCCGGCGGAGCTGACTTGCAGGGACGAAACGCCATCCACGGTGGTGATCTTCAGGAAGTTGTCGATGGTGCTGCCGGTTTCACCCTGCAGCAGATCGCGCAAGTCGATGCGGTCGCCCTCGCTGGCCTTGAAGTCCTTGATCACGTCGCTGCCGGTGTCACCAGCCTTCCAGACGAAGGTGTCGGCACCTGAGCCGCCGATCAGAATATCGTTGCCCTGACCGCCCATCAGCGAGTCATTACCCGAGCCACCGAGCAGGATGTCATTGCCCTTGCCGGCGTCGAGCAGGTCGTTGCCACCCTGGCCGAAGAGAATGTCATTGCCGGCACCGCCCAGCAGCGAGTCATTACCGTCGTGTGCCCCGGACACATCGAACGCGGTGTAGTGCTCGGTGATGAACTGGTGCACGTTGCTGGTGGTGACTTTGCTGGCGTCCACGCCGGTTTGCTGGGCGACGAACGCCTGCATCGCCTGATAACCCTCACCGGCGACACCGTTGAAGCTCACCAGGTCGCCGAACAAGATGTCGTTGCCGTCACCGCCATTGACCGTGTCGGCACCTGGCATCGTCGCTTCGGTATGGCCGATGATCGAGTTGGCCAGGTCTTTCGGGTCAATGTTGGTTTGTGGCGTTTGATCCGAGTCGTATGGCTTCAGATCAGCAAGGGTGACGTCCTTGTTTATGCCGATGGCTTCTACCGTCGAGACCTTGCCCAGCAGCGCGAAGCTGTCAGTGGAGTTGTCGATGGCATCCCAGCTGGTGCTGCTGCCGGTACCATCGCGATAGGACAGCTCGTACGTGCCGTTACCCTCGGCATGGAGGGTGCCCAGTTCGTCGCTGTTCCAGCGCCCCGAGTTTTTCTGAGTCTGCAGCGTGACATTGCCGGCGCTGTCGATGGTCAGGTAGTGAGTGCTGTCCAGGTAGTTGGAATAAGTCTGCCCCAACTTGTAATTGGAGGTGGTGATGACGTCATCGAGCTTCACATTGCCGAACAAGGTCGGGTTGGTTTGCTCGCCGCTCTGGTAGTAGGTCGGCTTGCCATCGGTGATGAAATACGTGAGGTTCTTCGCACCGGTGTTGGCCATCGGGTCGGCACTCTGGAACCAGTTGGCCGTGGTTTTGAACACGTCCTCGTAGTTGGTGCCGCCGCCGGATGACATCGAGTCCAGAACGGATTTGAGCAAGGTCAGGGCATTCGGGTCGTTCAGGTTCACCGACACCGACTTGTTGACCTGGTTGTCGAAGTCCGCCAGGAAGATATTCACCGTCCCCGAATTGCCGCCCATGCTCTGCTTGAGGGTGTTGAACACCGAGGTCAGCGAGTCCTTGGCTGAGTTGATCGACGACGCGCTCATACTGCCCGAGCTGTCGACCATGAACGCAATGTTGTAGTTGGTGCCCGGCACCACGGTCAGCCCGCCAATATCGGCGACCATGATGTCGTTGCCGTCGGTGCCGGTGATGGTGTCGTTGGCAGCTGTGGCGGTGACAGCGTTGTAGACCGTCGGGTAAACCGTCACCGGGATCGTCGCGGTGCTTTGCGCCGAACCGCCGAGCGATTCGGTGGAGGTCGAGGTCACGGTCAGGTTGAACTGGCCGTTGTAGTACGGTGGCGGAGTGACGGTCAGGGAGCCGAGGTTCCAGCCCGTGACGTTGGCTTCGCCGAAGGTCGCGCTGGCGGTGAAGGTGTGGCCGGCGCCATCGGTCAGTACCGAGCCCGCCGGAATCCCGCTGATTTTCACGCTCAGGCTTTCGGAGCCGTCGATGTCTGTCAAAGCAGTCTTGATCGCGGACAGGTGAACGCTGGTCCCTTCCGCGGCTTCATTGAGTTTGTAGCCTTCGTAGTAGCCTTCGCCGCTGGTGCCGTGCAAATCGGACACCGTCACGCCGGAAGCGGCAAGGTCCGCGATGCCGGTGTACAGCGGCACGCCGGCGCTGCTCAGGTCGACCGCGGCACTGCCGTTGACCGACAGGTTGACGTCATAGTTACCCGGGCCGCTCTGGTTGTGGTGGTAGATGTCCAGGGTGTAGTAACCGCTGGTGGTCGGGGTGAACGAACCGTTCAGACTGCCGCCCGCGCCCCACGTCGTGGCCGCCACGTTTTTACCGCCGATGGTCACCAACAGGCTGTCATCGCCGGTGCCGCTGAAGGTGTAGGTCTTGCCGGCTTCGAGGTAGATCAGGCCGGAGGTTTTCGAAGCCGTGCCAGCCGCGACGCTGCCGTCGGACTGCACGTTGGTCACCGTGGCGCTGGAGTTTGGTTTGCCCGCGCCGTCAATGACACTTTTCAGGGTGCCGGTGTTTGCGCCGCTGCCATCGGTGCCGAGGCCCGACAAGCCGGTCCAGACCTCTTTGATCAAGCCCGTCGAGGTTACGTTGTTGCTGGCGACGTTCAGCGTTGGTGCATCCGCCACCGGGGTGATGTCGACTTTCAAGGTTGCTTCGGTGCCCTGGTTGAAGCCGTCGGTAGGCTTGAACTTGATCTGCGCGTAGTCCGCCGCCTGGTTACCCACGCCGGTGCCGCCATATCCGTTGGCGCCCGATGCGTTGGTGGCCGGCACAAAGGTCAGTTTGCCCAGCGCGATATCCGCCTGGCTGATGGTCTGGCCCAAGGAGACCTGCATACCGTTGAACAGCAGGGTGCCGCCGGCCGATACCTGAGTGATGGTGATGCTGAGCGGGCTGTCGTTATCGACGTCGGTGACCTTGAAGTTGTCCCAGGTCAGGGTGATGGTCGAATCTTCGAGACCGGCGACAGCTCCGCCAACGGACACCGGCGCGTGGTCGTTGTCGACGATGTTGGTGCTGACATCGTTATGGGCCGAGTCGATCACCAGGCTCTCGAAATTACCGCCGCTGACCGAATCAATGGCGATCTTGAAGTTCTCGGTACCTTCGACCAACTTGTCATGAATAGTATTGATGTCGAAACCGACACTGTTGCTGTTGGCTGGAATCTTGACGGTCACCACACCGGTGTAATCCACGCCATTGGTCGCGGTGCCGGTGTATTTCAGGGTGACCGTCACTTCGGTCTGAGCGGTATTGCTCAGGGTCAGCGTGTAATGCGCAGCCTGGCCTTCGTTCACCGACGTAGCGCCGCTGATGCCAAGGGTGGTTTGCTCACCCTGGCCCGAAGGCTCGTCGGTGACGGTCGTGGTGAGTTTTGCGTCGTTCAGGGTCAGTTTTTCGAAGTTGTCGCTGCCGGTTACCGA
Source organism: Pseudomonas sp. GL_093 (assembly GCF_057837605.1). Taxonomy (NCBI): domain Bacteria; kingdom Pseudomonadati; phylum Pseudomonadota; class Gammaproteobacteria; order Pseudomonadales; family Pseudomonadaceae; genus Pseudomonas; species Pseudomonas sp. GL_093. The sequence goes on from NZ_CM174448.1 coordinate 137,599, forward strand.
TTCCAGTTTGTTGACCAGCGAGGTTTGCCCGCCGGTGTACACGTCATCCTTGGTGACCACGGTCGCGGAACCGCTGGTGCTGTTGGCCGGCACGGTAACGATTGTGCCGTCGGTCAGCTTGAAGGTCAGCGCATCGTGGTTGCCGATGGCGATCCCGTCTTTGTTGGTCAGGGTCACGGTGTAGGTGACCGAGCCGCCTTCGGTGACGGTGGTTTTGTCCACGGTCAGCTTGGCGACGACTTCGCTGAGGGTGTCGCTGATTTGCACGGTGCCTGCGGTATCGCCGAGCACGAGGTTTTCGAAGGTCTTGCCGGTGACGGTCGCATCGGTGACTTTCAGGTTCAGAGGCCCGCCGTCTTTGAAGACGTCTTCGCCTTGAATCGGAGCGGTGTAGATCGCCTGGGTCTGACCGGCCACGATGGTGACCTTGCCGCCATTGCTCAGGGTCACGTCGAGGTTGTCACTCAGCGCCCGATCAATTTTGACGGTGAAGGCTGCGCCAACGTTTTCAGCGACTCCGCCGTTGCCGTCGATGCTCACGGTCACTTTGTCACCCTGGCCCGAAGGCTCGTCGGTGACGGTCGTGGTGAGTTTTGCGTCGTTCAGGGTCAGTTTTTCGAAGTTGTCGCTGCCGGTTACCGATTCCAGCTTGTTGACCAGCGAAGTTTGCCCGCCGGTGTACACGTCATCCTTGGTGACCACGGTCGCGGAACCGCTGGTGCTGTTGGCCGGCACGGTAACGATTGTGCCGTCGGTCAGCTTGAAGGTCAGCGCATCGTGGTTGCCGATGGCAATCCCGTCTTTGTTGGTCAGGGTCACGGTGTAGGTGACCGAGCCGCCTTCGGTGACGGTGGTTTTGTCCACGGTCAGCTTGGCGACGACTTCGCTGAGGGTGTCGGTGATTTGCACGGTGCCTGCGGTATCGCTGAGCACGAGGTTTTCGAAGGTCTTGCCGGTGACGGTCGCATCGGTGACTTTCAGGTTCAGAGGCCCGCCGTCTTTGAAGACGTCTTCGCCTTGAATCGGAGCGGTGTAGATCGCCTGGGTCTGACCGGCCACGATGGTGACCTTGCCGCCATTGCTCAGGGTCACGTCGAGGTTGTCACTCAGCGCCCGATCAATTTTGACGGTGAAGGCTGCGCCAACGTTTTCAGCGACTCCGCCGTTGCCGTCGATGCTCACGGTCACTTTGTCACCCTGGCCCGAAGGCTCGTCGGTGACGGTCGTGGTGAGTTTTGCGTCGTTCAGGGTCAGTTTTTCGAAGTTGTCGCTGCCGGTTACCGATTCCAGCTTGTTGACCAGCGAAGTTTGCCCGCCGGTGTACACGTCATCCTTGGTGACCACGGTCGCGGAACCGCTGGTGCTGTTGGCCGGCACGGTAACGATTGTGCCGTCGGTCAGCTTGAAGGTCAGCGCATCGTGGTTGCCGATGGCGATCCCGTCTTTGTTGGTCAGGGTCACGGTGTAGGTGACCGAGCCGCCTTCGGTGATGGTGGTTTTGTCCACGGTCAGCTTGGCGACGACTTCGCTGAGGGTGTCGGTGATGACCACCGACGCCGGGTTACCCACCACCAGATTTTCCAGCGCAGTGCCACCGGAGGTTGCGCCGCTGATGCCCAGCGTCGCGGTGCCGCCGTCTTTGTAGACGTCCTCGCCTTGCGGCGCCAGGGTGTGGACCTTTTCCGTTTCGCCTGCGGCGAAGGTCACCGTCTGACCGTCGCTCAACTTCACGGTCAGGGCAACAGCCTGTGCCTTGTCGAGCTTGATGGTGAAGCTCGGCGCCTGGTTTTCCAGCACCGCGCCGTTGCCGACGATGGTGATGCCGACTTTGTCGCCCTGGTTGTCGATTGAGGTACCCGAACCTGATTCGTCCGTCACGGCGGTTTGTGTCGAATTCTGAGCCAGGGTCAGTTGTTGGAAGTTGTCAGCACCGCTGACGCTTTCGAGTTTGTTGACGATGGCCGGTTGACCGCCCATCAGGATGTCGTCCGGGGCGTTAATGCTGAACGAGCCCGACGCCGCGTTGGCCGGTACTTTGACGAGTGTGCCGTCGGACAGCTTGAAGGTCAGCTCGTCGTGGCTGCTGATGGCGATCCCGTCCTTGTTGGACAGGGTCACGGTGTAAGTGATCTGGCCACCTTCGGCCACGGAGGTTTTATCCACCGTGAGGGTTGCGACCACTTCGCTGACGGGGGCCGTCGGGTAAACCGTGACCGGGATCGTCGCGGTACTTGGCGCCGAACCGCCGAGGGTCTCGGTGGACGTCGATGTGACGGTCAGGTTGAACTGGCCGTTGTAGTTCGCCGGCGGGGTCACGGTCAGGGTGCCGAGGCTCCAGCCGGTGACGTTGGCTTCGCCGGACGTCGCGGTCGCGGTGAAAGTGTGGCCGGCGCCATCGGTGAGGACCGATCCGGCTGGGATGCCGCTGATCTTCACGCTCAGGATTTCGGAGCCGTCGGTGTCGGTCAGTGCGGTGTTGATGACGGACAGGTGAACGCTGGTACCTTGCGCGCCTTCGTTGAGTTTGTAGCCTTCGTAATAGCCTTCACCGTTACTGCCGTGCAGATCGGAAACCGTCACGCCTGCATGGGTAAGGTCGGCAACGCCGGTGTAGATCGGCACGCCAGCACTGCTCAGGTCGACCGCCGGACTGCCGTTGACGGACAGGTTGACGTCGTAGTTTCCCGGGCCGTTCTGGTTATGGTGGTAGATGTCCAGCGTGTAGTAGCCACTGGCAGACGGTGTGAACGAACCGTTCAGGTTGGCCCCGGCGCCCCACGTAGTGGCTGCGACGTTCTTGCCGCCAATGGTCACCAGCAAGCTGTCATCGCCAGTGCCGCTGAAGGTGTACGTCTTGCCGGCTTCGAGATAGATCAGCCCGGAGGTTTTCGACGCGGTGCCTTGGGCCACATCGCCCTCGGATTGCACGTTGCTGACGGTGCTGCTGGAGTTCGGCGTGCCCGCGCCATCGATGACACTTTTCAGCGTGTTCGTCGCTGCGCCATTGCCATCGGTGCCCAGGCCCGACAGACCGGTCCAGACCTCTTTGATCAGGCCCGTCGAGGTTACGTTGTTACCGGCGACATTCAGCGTTGGCGCATCCGCCACCGGGGTGATGTCGACTTTCAGGGTCGCTTCAGTGCCCTGATTGAAGCCGTCGATAGGCTTGAACTGAATCTGTGCGTAATCCGACGCTTTGTTACCTACGCCGGTTCCGCCGAAACCATCGGCGCCTGATTCATTGGCGGCGGACACAAAGGTCAGTTTGCCCAGCGCGATATCCGCCTGGCTGATGGTCTGGCCCAAGGTGACCTGCGCGCCGTTGAACAGCAGGGTGCCACCGCCCGATACCTGGGTAATGGTGATACCCAGAGGGCTGTCGTTATCGAGGTCGGTGACCTTGAAGTCGTTCCAGCTCAAGGTGATGGTCGAATCTTCGAGACCGGCGACAGCACCGCCGGCAGACACAGGCGCGTGGTCGTTGTCGGTGATGGTGACGCTGGTCTTGTCGGCGCTCAGTACCAGGTTTTCGAAGGTGTTGGTGCCCGAGACGCCCGTCAGTTGATTAACCACCGTCACCGGCTGGTTGACGTAGTGGTTGTCCTGTGTGGTCACCACGGTGCTGCCGCTGGTTTGGTTGGCCGCGACCTTGACCACGGTGCCGTCAGTCAACGTAAAGGACAGGTCGCCATGGTTATTGACCGGCAGGCCATCGGCGTTGGTCAGGGTCACGGTGTAGGTGACTTTGCCGCCTTCGGTGACGCTGGCGTTATCCACCGTCAGTTTGGCGACCACGTCGTTGATCGTGTCAGTGATGTCCGTGGACACCAGCGACTTGTCCGGCACCAGGCTTTCGAATTTGCCGCCGCTGACCTCATCGATGCTGGCGGTGACTTTGCCGGCGTCCAGGTACACGTCGTCTTTCGGTGCGTCCACGCTGACGTGGCCGGACACAGCATCCTTGAGGATGGTGATGATCGCGCCGTTGCTCAGTTTCACGGTCATGTCGCTGCCGGCGGCATGGGACAAGGTCGCGGTGTAGACGATTTGCCCGCCTTCCTGCACCGAACCGCTGGCGCTGAGGGTCAGGCTGGTGGTGTCGGCGGTGTCGGTTACTTTGGTGACGACGGCGGAGCGGTCGGTGTCGAGTTGTTCGAAGTTGCCGCCAGTGCTGTCCGCGATCGCTGCCCTGACAGGCGCCGCGCCGGTGTAGACATCATTTGGCACGGTGTACGGCGCCGAACCGCTGGACTCGCCGGCCTTGATGTTGATCACCAGGCCGTTGTTCAGGGTCACGGTCATCGCCGTGTCGGCCGGGTGGTTAAGCGTGGCGGTGTAGACGATCTGGCCACCTTCGCCGACGGTGCTCACATCGGCGCTGAGCTTCAGCGTAGTGGTGTCGGTGGTGTCATTGACGGTGGTGGTGTGGGTGGTCTGGCTGACGTCGAGCTTCTCAAAGTTGCCGCCGCTGGTGCCGGCGATGCCGACGGTGATCTTGCTGCCGTCCTTGTAGACGTCATCGGCTGGCGCCGGGAGGGTGATGGAACCCGACTTGTCGCCAGCCTTGATCACCACGTTCTCGCCATTGCTCAGCTTGACCGTCATGTCAGTACCGGCGGCGTTGCTGAGGTTGACGGTGTAAGTGATCGTGCCGCCCTCGACCACGTAATCGCTGGCGGTCATGGTCACTTTGGTGGTGTCCACGGTATCGCTGACAGTGGTGTCCGCCGGTTTGCTGTCGATGCTCAGTTTTTCGAAGTTACCGCCCTTCGCATCGTCAATCTTCACGCTCATGGAGCTGCCGCCAGCCAAGGCATCGTTTGGCGCGATGAAGTTCACACTGGCGCTGCTGGCGCCAACCGGAATGGTGATGGTTTGACCGTTGGAAAGGGTCACGACCACCGGCGAGCCAGTGACTTCAGCCGACACGGACGCGGTGTAAACCACGGTGCCGCCTTCGGCGACAGTGCCGTTGGCGGTCGTCAGGCTGACCGTCGACGTGTTGATCGTGTCAGTCACCTCAGTGACTGCCGCCGCCGGGCTGGTGACCAGGTTCTCGAAGTTGCCGCCGGTAGCGGTGCTGATCGTGGCGCTGACTTTGCCGGCGTCGATGTAGGCATCGTCTTTCGGCGCGGCGACGGTGACGGAACCGCTGGTAGCGTTGGCGGCGATGGTGATGACTGCGCCGTTGCTCAGGGTGACAGTGACCGGAGTGCCGGCCGCATGGGTCAGGTTCGCGGTGTAAACGATGGAGCCGCCTTCAGCCACCGAATCTGTAGCGGTCAGGCTAACCGTCGTGGTGTCAGCCGTATCGGTAATCGAGGTGTTCGCCGGCTTGCCGTTAACTTCCAGCTTCTCGTAATTACCACCCTTGGCATCGTCGATTTTGACGCTCAAGGAGCCGCCGCCCACGAGGGCATCGTTTGGCGCGGTGAAGTTCACGCTGGCACTGCTCGAACCGACCGGAATGGTGATGGTCTGGCCGTTGGACAGGGTCACGACCACCGGCGAACCAGTGACTTCAGCCGACACGGACGCGGTGTAAACCACGGTACCACCTTCGGCGACAGTGCCGTTGGCGGTCGTCAGGCTGACCGTCGAGGTGTTGATGGTGTCAGTCACTTCCGTGACTGCCGCCGTCGGGCTGGTCACCAGGTTCTCGAAGTTGCCACCGCTGGCATCCTTGATAGTCGCTTCAACTTTGCCCGCGTCTTTGTAGACGTCGTCTTTCGGTGCGGCCACGCTGACATGGCCGGACACCGCATCCTTGAGGATGGTGATGGTCGCACCGTTGCTCAGCTTCACGGTCATGTTGCTGCCGGCGGCCTGGGACAGGGTCGCGGTGTAGACGATCTGGCCACCTTCCTGGACTGAGCCGCTAGCGCTCAATGTCAGGTTGGTGGTGTCAGCGGTGTCGGTGACTTTGGTGACGATGGCCGAGCGATCGGTGTCCAGTTGTTCGAAGTTGCCGCCGGTGGTTTCCTTGATCGAGGCAAGGATGTCCGCTGCGCCGGTGTAGACGTTGTTCGGTACGGTGAAAGACGCAGAGCCGCTGGACTCGCCGGCCTTGATGTTGATCACCAGACCGTTGTTCAGGGTCACGGTCATCGCCGTGTCCGCTGGGTGGTTCAGGGTCGCGGTGTAGTTGATCTGACCACCTTCGCCGACGCTGCCCACGTCTGCGCTGAGTTTCAGCGTGGTGGTGTCGATCGTATCTTTGACGGTGGTGGTGTGCGCGGCTTTGTTGACGTCGAGCTTCTCGAAGTCGCCGCCGCTGGTGCTGTCGATGCGGACGGTGATTTTGCTGCCGTCCTGGTAGACGTCATCGGCCGGTGCAGGAACGGTAATGGAGCCCGACTTGTCGCCGGCCTTGATCACGATGCTTTCGCCGTTGCTCAACTTGACCGTCATGTCGCTGCCAGCGGCATTCGTCAGGTTGGCGGTGTAGGTGATGTTGCCGCCTTCAAGCACCTGACCGCTGGCGGTCATGGTCACTTTGGTGGTGTCCAGGGTGTCGCTGATGGCGGTCGAGGTCGGGGTCTTGTCGGCGACCAGATTCTCGTAATTGCCGCCGGTTACATCCTTGATCGCGTTGGTCAGCGGCTCGTGGCCGACCAATGCGTCATTCGGGGCTTTAACGGTGATCGAGGCCGTGCTTTCACCGACCGGGATGGTGATTTTTTCACCGTTGGCCAGGGTGACGACCACGTCCTTGCCGGTGACCTTCGAGGTCACGGAAGCGGTGTACACCACGTTGCCGCCTTCGGCTGCGGTGGGCGTTGCCTTCAGGCTGACCGTTGACGTATTGAGGGTGTCAGTCACTTCCGTGACCGCCGCTGCCGGGCTGGTGACCAGGTTTTCGAAGTTACCGCCGCTGGCGCCTTTGATGGTCGCTTCGACTTTTCCCGCATCTTTATAGACGTCATCGGCAGGTGCCTTGACGGTCACGGAGCCGCTGGTGGCGTTGGCGGCGATGGTGATCACTGCGCCGTTGCTCAGGGTGACAGTGACCGGCGTGCCAGCCGCGTGGGTCAGGTTCGCGGTGTAAACGATGGAGCCGCCTTCAGCGACTGAATCGGTAGCCGTCAGGCTAACAGTCGTGGTGTCCACCGTATCGGTAATCGAGGTGTCCGCCGACTTGCCGTTAACTTCCAGCTTCTCGTAATTGCCGCCCTTGGCGTCGTTGATTTTGACGCTCAGGGAGCCGCCGCCGGCCAGGGCATCGTTCGGCGCGGTGAAGTTTACGCTGGCGCTGCTCGAACCGACCGGAATGGTGATGGTTTGACCGTTGGAAAGGGTCACAACCACGGGCGAGCCAGTAACTTCAGCAGACACGGACGCGGTGTAAACCACGGTGCCGCCTTCGGCCACAGTGCCGTTGGCGGTCGTCAGGCTGACCGTCGACGTATTGATCGTGTCAGTCACCTCGGTGACCGCAGCTGCGGGGCTGGTCACCAGGTTTTCGAAGTTGCCGCCGCTGGCGTCCTTGATGGTCGCTTCAACTTTGCCGGCATCTTTGTAGACGTCATCGGCAGGTGCCTTGACGGTTACGGAACCGCTGGTCGCGTTGGCCGCGATGGTGATCACGGCGCCGTTCGACAGGTTCACGGTCACTGGCGTGCCGGCAGCGTGGGTCAGGTTCGCGGTGTAGACGATCGAGCCGCCTTCAGCCACTGACCCAGTCGCGCTGAGGCTAACCGTCGTGGTGTCCACCGTATCGGTAATCGAGGTGTCCGCCGGCTTGCCGTTAACTTCCAGCTTCTCGTAATTGCCGCCCTTGGCGTCGTCGATCTTGACGCTCAGCGAGCCGCCACCGGCCAGGGCATCGTTCGGCACAGTGAAGTTCACGCTGGCGCTGCTGGCGCCAACCGGAATGGTGATGGTTTGACCGTTGGAAAGGGTCACGACCACCGGCGAACCAGTGACTTCAGCCGACACGGACGCGGTGTAAACCACGGTGCCGCCTTCGGCGACAGTGCCGTTGGCGGTCGTCAGGCTGACCGTCGACGTGTTGATCGTGTCAGTCACCGCAGTGACTGCTGCCGCCGGGCTGGTGACCAGGTTTTCGAAGTTGCCGCCACTGGCGTCCTTGATGGTCGCTTCAACTTTGCCGGCATCTTTGTAGACGTCATCGGCAGGTGCCTTGACGGTGACGGAGCCGCTGGTAGCGTTGGCGGCGATGGAGATCACGGCGCCGTTCGACAGGTTCACGGTGACCGGTGTGCCGGCAGCGTGAGTCAGCGTCGCGGTGTAGACAATCGAACCGCCTTCCGCCACCGAATCTGTAGCGCTCAGGCTCAGGGTGGTGGTGTCTTTGACGTCGGTTACCGACGTGACTGCCGGGGTTTGATTCGCCACCAGGTTTTCGTAGTTGCCACCGGTGGTGCCGTCGATTTTCACGCTCAGCGAACCGCCGCCAGCCAGTGCGTCGTTCGGTGCGGTGTATTTCACGCTGGCGCTGCTGGCGCCGACCGGAATGGTAATGCTCTGGCCGTTGGACAAGGTCACGACAACCGGCGAACCGGTCACTGGCGCATTGACCGAAGCGGTGTACACCACGGTGCCGCCTTCAGCCACAGTGCTGTTGGCCGTCAGACTGACTGTCGAGGTATTGAGGGTGTCGGTCACGTCGGTAACCGCTGGCGTCTTGTCGGTCACCAGGTTCTCGAAGTTGCCGCCGGCAGTCTTGGTGATGCTGGCTTCGACTTTGCCGGCGTCTTTGTAGACGTCATCCTTCGGTGCGGCGAAGTTCACCGAACCTGTGGTGGCATCCTTGGCAATGTGGATCACCGCGCCGTTGTTCAACGTCACGGTCATGGCGGAGCCGGCGGCGTGGGTCAGGGTCGCGGTGTAGACGATCGAACCGCCCTCGGCGACCGAACCGGTGGCGCTCAGGCTCAGGCCGGTGGTGTCTGCCGAATCGGTGACGGTGGTAACCGCCGGCGAATGGTCGGTGACGACTTTTTCGAAGTTGCCGCCGCTCTGGCTGGCAATCGTAGCCTGGACTTTGCCGCCGTCGATGTACGGGGTATTGGCCGGTGCAGCGAAGTTGACTGAACCGGTGGTGGCGCCGGCGGCGATGTTGATCACGGCGCCGTTGCTCAACTTCACGGTCATGGCCGTGTCTGTCGGGTTGCTCAGGGTCGCGGTGTAGGTGATCTGGCCACCTTCGCTGACGGTGTGGCTGGCCGACAGCGACAGGGACGTGGAGTCGACCGTGTCTTTGACGGTGGTGGTCACTGACGCTTTGCTGATGTCGAGATTTTCGAAGTTGCCGCCAGTGGCATCCGTCATCGTCACGATGAGTTTGCCGGCATCCTTGTGGACGTCATCACTTGGCGCCGCGATGGTCACCGATCCGCTGGTTTTGCCGGCGTCGATGGTGATGGTCTCGCCGTTGCTCAGCTTGACGGTCACTGGCGTTTGCGCGGCGTTGGTGAGGGTCGCGGTGTAGGTGATGTGCGAGCCTTCGAGCACCGATTTTTCAGCGCTGAGGGTCAGGTGCGTGGTGTTGGTGGTGTCCGCCACGTTGGTCACGGCCGGGGTCGGGCTGGTGACCAGGTTTTCAAAGTTGCCGCCGGCGGCGTCCTTGATGGTGACTTCCAGTTTGCCGGCGTCCTTGTAGACGTCGTCTTTCGGCGCATCGACTTTCACGGTGCCGGTGGTTTTACCGGCATCGATGGTGATGGTCGCGCCGTTGCTCAACGTCACGGTCACTGGGCTGCCGGCCGCATGGGTCAGGGTGGCGGTGTAGGTGATCTGGCCACCTTCTTTGACGTTGCCAGTGGCGCTCAGCGACAGGGTGGTGGTGTCGATGGTGTCGGTCACGCTGGTGCTGACCGGGGTTTTATCGGCGACCAGGTTTTCGTAGTTGCCGCCGCTGACTTTGGTGATCGAATTGGTCAACGGCGCGTGGCCGCTAAGCACATCGTTGGAGACCACGGCATTGACCGTGCCGCTGCTTTGGCCAATGCCAATGGTGATGGTCTGACCGTTGGACAAGGTCACCACCACCGGCGAACCGGTGACCGGTGCGCTGACCGACGCGGTGTAAACCACGGTACCGCCTTCGGCAACAGTGCCGTTGGCGGTCAGGGTGACGGTCGAGGTGTCGAGGGTATCGGTGACGGTAGTAACGGCCGCAGCGGGGCTTTTGACCAGGTTTTCAAAGTTACCGCCGGTAGCATCCGTCATCGTTACGGTGAGCTTGCCGGCATCTTTGTAGACGTCATCGCTTGGCGCCGCGATGGTCACCGATCCGCTGGTTTTGCCGGCGTCGATGGTGATGGTCTCGCCGTTGCTCAGCTTGACGGTCACTGGCGTTTGCGCGGCGTTGGTGAGGGTCGCGGTGTAGGTGATGTGCGAGCCTTCGAGCACCGATTTTTCAGCGCTGAGGGTCAGGTGCGTGGTGTTGGTGGTGTCCGCCACGTTGGTCACGGCCGGGGTCGGGCTGGTGACCAGGTTTTCAAAGTTGCCGCCGGCGGCGTCCTTGATGGTGACTTCCAGTTTGCCGGCGTCCTTGTAGACGTCGTCTTTCGGCGCATCGACTTTCACGGTGCCGGTGGTTTTACCGGCATCGATGGTGATGGTCGCGCCGTTGCTCAACGTCACGGTCACTGGGCCGCCGGCCGCATGGGTCAGGGTGGCGGTGTAGGTGATCTGGCCACCTTCTTTGACGTTGCCAGTGGCGCTCAGCGACAGGGTGGTGGTGTCGATGGTGTCGGTCACGCTGGTGCTGACCGGGGTTTTATCGGCGACCAGGTTTTCGTAGTTGCCGCCGCTGACTTTGGTGATCGAATTGGTCAACGGCGCGTGGCCGCTAAGCACATCGTTGGAGACCACGGCATTGACCGTGCCGCTGCTTTGGCCAATGCCAATGGTGATGGTCTGACCGTTGGACAAGGTCACCACCACCGGCGAACCGGTGACCGGTGCGCCGACCGAGGCGGTGTAAACCACGGTGCCACCTTCGGCGACAGTGCCGTTGGCGGTCGTCAGGCTGACCGTCGACGTGTTGATCGTGTCAGTCACCTCAGTGACTGCCGCCGCCGGGCTGGTCACCAGGTTTTCGAAGTTGCCGCCGGTAGCGGTGCTGATCGTGGCGCTGACTTTGCCGGCGTCGATGTAAGCATCGTCTTTCGGCGCATCGACGGTGACAGAACCGCTGGTGGCGTTGGCGGCGATGGTGATGACTGCGCCGTTGCTCAGGGTGACGGTCACGGGCGTGCCGGCCGCGTGGGTCAGGTTCGCGGTGTAGACGATCGAACCACCTTCAGCGACCGAACCGGTAGCCGTCAGGCTAACCGTCGTGGTGTCAACCGTATCGGTAATCGAGGTGTCCGCCGGCTTGCTGTCGACTTCCAGCTTTTCGAAGTTGCCGCCCTTGGCGTCATCAATCTTGACGCTCAGGGAGCCGCCGGCCAGGGCATCGTTCGGCGCGGTGAAGTTCACGCTGGCACTGCTCGAACCGACCGGAATGGTGATGGTCTGGCCGTTGGACAGGGTCACGACGACCGGCGATCCAGTGACTTCAGCAGACACTGACGCGGTGTAAACCACGATCCCGCCTTCGGTCACAGAGCCGTTGGCCGTCAGGCTGACCGTCGAGGTGTTGATCGTGTCAGTCACCTCGGTCACTGCCGGAACCGTGCTCGGGACCAGGTTTTCGAAGTTACCGCCGGTGGCGGTGCTGATCGTGGCGCTGACCTTGCCGGCGTCGATGTAGGCATCGTCTTTCGGCGCATCGACGGTGACGGAACCGCTGGTAGCGTTGGCGGCGATGGTGATCACTGCGCCGTTGCTCAGGGTGACGGTCACCGGCGTACCGGCCGGGTTGGTCAGGGTCGCGGTGTAGGTGATCTGACCGCCCTCTGCCACTTCGGTGGACGCCGACAGGCTCAGGCCGGTGTTGTCTTTCGAATCGGTTACGGTGGTCAGCGCCGGCACGGTGCTTGGAATCAGCTGCTCGAAATTACCGCCAGTGGTCCCGGTGATGGTGGTACTGACGGTGCTGCCATTGTTGTAGACATCATTGGCTGCGGTGTCGACGGTCACGCTGCCGGTGGTCTTGCCCGCTTCGATGGTGATGACCGAGCCATTGCTCAAGGTCACGGTCATCGGCGTACCAGCCGGGTTGGTCAGGGTCGCGGTGTAGGTGATCTGACCGCCTTCGACGACGGTACCGGTGGCGGTGAGGCTCAGGCTGGTGTTGTCGGCCGAGTCGGTAATGGTGGTGACCGCTGGCGTGGTGCTCGGCACCAGGTTCTCGAAGTTGCCGCCGGTGGCTCCAGTGATCGTGGTGCTAACGGTGCTGCCGTTCTGATAAACGTCGTTGGCCAGGGTGTCGACGTTCACGGAGCCGGTGGTCTTGCCAGCGTCGATAGTGATGATCGAGCCGTTGGACAGCGTGATGGTGACCGGCGTCTGCGCCGGGTTGGTCAATGTCGCGGTGTAGGTGATCTGGCCGCCTTCGGTAACGTTGGCGCCAGCGGTCAAGGTGACCGTGGTGGTATCGACGGTGTCGGTGACCTGGGTCACGGCCGGGGTCGTCGGCGGGGTAACGATGATGCCGCTGCCACCCGTGGTGCCGGTGACGGTCACGTTGATTTGGGTCGGGTCGTTATAAACAGAATCGTTCGGCGCAAGCGGAACGTTGACGGTACCGGTCAACTGGCCAGCCTGGATCACAATCACCGAGCCATTGGACAGGGTGATGGTCAGGTCGGTCAGCGGAGCCTGGGTCAACGTGGCGGTGTAAACCAGTACGCCGCCGGCCTCGGTGATGGTCGGCGTGGCGCTCAAGTTCAGGGTCGATTCACGCTGCACGTTGGCGCTGGTACCGGCCGTCTGGCCGCCGATGGTGTTCTGTGCAGCCAACGCGGCAGTGCCGATGCCCGCAGTCGGGAAACCAATGGTCGGGTCCACCCGGCCAGCGGTTGCCTCCAGAGCCACGAAGCTGTGACCGCCACCGGTAGAGCCGCCTCCGCTCATAACGGTAGGGCCGGCCGCGGTGGCTTCAAGATCGGTGGTCGGGTCGGCGCCGGCAGCGATGGCTTGCTGCAGCTCTTCAACCGATGGCGCGGCTTGTGCAGTGGCTTGTGCAAGGTCAGCGCTGGAGTCCGGATCGCTACCGCTCCACTGAGTGTCGCGGCCCAGGTCCAGGGTCCGGCCGTCAGCCAGTTCGAGCGTGACGGCGCCTGCTGCGCCAGTGTCTACCTGATCACCTACAAACAACCGATCGCCTTCAACGAGTACGCGGCGCACGCCCTCTGGGGACACAGCGAAAACCTGACCGACAATGCTTTTGACGATGGCCACAACACTGCTCATTGAAGACTCTCCGGGTGTCGCATTCAATTGACTTCCATGGACCTGGCGGCGTGTTTGCCAAACAGTCTGGACGTACTTTCAAGGTATTAGAGGCACAACTTTGACGCGGTTATTCGTCAATAAACTGGCTATAATTTTTCGCTATAAACTTTATGCCAAACTATTGACCTTCGGCCTGTCATCCTAAACACTCGCCTCCGTAATGTCACATTGATATTTCGGTGCCGACCTGCCCCGCGAGTGTGACGCAGTTCAAACATCCAACTTTCCGACACACGGTCATTCCGGTTGTCATCATCCGATGCAGCGGCACGTTCTGCAGTGATTCAAGACAAGCAATTCCGGGAAACTCCAACAATGCGTTTGCACCTGCTCACGGCTTTACCCTTCGCCCTTGCCGCCAGTTTTGTTCAGGCGCAGTCCCTTCCGGAGGCCATGCAACAGGCACTGGATGTCCATCCGGAAATCCAGGCAGGCGTTAATAGTCGATTGGCCGCGGATTATCAGTTAAAGGCAGCAAAAGGTGGATACCTCCCACGGGTCGATCTGCTGGGCGGTTATGGTCGCGAAGGCACTGATAACGTCACCACGCGTGCCGCCGGCAACAACAATCACTGGGAAACCCTGAATCGCAGCGAATCGAGCGTGCGGTTGTCGCAAATGGTATTTGACGGTTTTGCGACGTCGAGTGAAGTGGGGCGTCAACAAGCCACTGTTAATTCCCGCGCCTATTCCTTGCTGGGCACGTCCGAACGCACCGCGCTCACCGTTGCGCAGGTGTATCTCGACGTGTTGACCCGCCGCGAATTCGTACGCCTGGCAACCGAGAACCTGAAGAGCCACGAACGGATTTTCGACCAGATCAAACTGCGCACCCAGCGCGGCGTCGGCAGCGGCGCCGACCTCGATCAGGCCGAAGCGCGCATGGCCCAGGCCCGCAACAACCTGATCACCGAGCAGACCAACCTGGCTGACGCCGAGACCAACTTCCTCAGCGCCGTCGGCCAGATGCCCGATCAGCTGGAGCGTCCTTCCGATTTCATGGCGCTGTTGCCGGCCAACCTGAATGAAGCCCGGACGCAGATGCTGGAAAACAGCCCGATCCTGCGTTCCGCCGAATCCGACATCGCCGCTGCGGAGAAACAGTACGAAGCCGCCAAGTCGACCTTCTACCCGCGCTTCGATGCCGAGTTGGGTCGCACCGCCGACAACGATCTCGATGGCCAGAACGGTCACAGCAATGAATGGCAGGCCATGTTGCGCATGCGCTTCAATCTGTATGCCGGTGGCAGCAACAAGGCTGATCTGGAATCCAAGTCCTACCAGTCCAACCAGGCACTGGATATTCGCAACAACGCCTTGCGCGTGTTGAACGAAGAGCTGGGCCTGGCCTGGAATGCCTTGAACAACGCCAACGCCCAAGTGCCGATCGCTCAGCAATATGTCGATCACAGCACCCGCGTGCGCACCGCCTATCAGAAGCAGTTCAGTCTCGGCGAGCGTACCTTGCTCGACCTGCTCGACAGTGAAAACGAGCTGTTCTCGGCTTCTCGTCGCCTGGCGGAGATCAAGAACATTCAGTTATTTACTCAGTACCGAATCAAGGCGACCATGGGCGAGTTGCTCAAGAGCCAGGGAGTGGTCGCACCGTTGGCATCCGTCGTGCAAAACGACGTGAAGCCTAAGGTTCAATTGCCCGGTATGAATTGAGCAGAACCTTCATTGTTCAATTGTTAGCCAAGAGTGTGCCGAGCGTGGAATCAGAAGTCAGTCGAGTTCAACTCATTCATGATCCACGCGCGCTGCACGACGATCCATTACTGGACGGCTTGCTGGCTCTTTGCACCCTGCATCAGAAACCGGCCAGCGCCGCGATGTTGACCACCGGCCTGCCGTTGCCCAAGCAGCGCCTGAGCGTTGAACTGCTGCCCCGCGCGGCCGCTCGCGCCGGCCTGCAAGGGCGGGTGCTGGTGCGCAAACTGGAACAGATCCCGGCGATCGCCATGCCGGCGCTGTTGCTGCTCAAGGATGGTCGCAGTGCCGTCCTGCTCGGTTGGATCGGTGACGATCAGGCGCGGCTGTTGCTTAGCGAAAGCGATGGTGGCGAAAGTGTCGTCAGCCGCGAACTGCTGGCCGATGACTACATCGGCAAAGTGTTCTTCGCTCAACCCCAGCACAAATTCGACGTCAATCACGGCACGCTGATCCCGCGCGCGCGCTCGTGGTTCCGCGACACCCTCAAGCGTTCGCGCTGGCTATACGCCGACGCCATCGCCGCCAGTTTCCTGATCAACATCATTGCCATGGCCGCGCCACTGTTCGTGATGAACGTCTACGACCGCGTCGTGCCGAACCAGGCTGAATCGACCCTGTGGGTGTTGGCCATCGGCATCACCGGGGCTTACCTGTTCGACCTGATCCTCAAGAGCCTGCGCAGCCTCTGCCTGGACCTGGCCGGGAAGAAAACCGACCTGATCATTTCGGCCACGTTGTTCGAGCGCATTGTCGGCATGGCCATGAAGTACCGCCCCGCACGGGTCGGCAGCTTCGCCCAGAACATCCATGAGTTTCAGAGCCTGCGGGACTTCCTTGCTTCGCTGACTCTCACCAGTCTGATCGACCTGCCGTTTACGCTGCTGATCTTCATGGTCATCGCGATTCTCGGCGGGCATCTGGTGTGGATTCCGGTGCTGGCGTTCCCGATTGCCCTGCTGATCGGCTATGCCTTGCAGAAGCCGCTGGTGGCGACCATGGAGCGGACCATGGCGCTGGGCGCCGAGCGTCAGTCGAGCCTGATCGAAACCCTCGCCGGCCTCGATGCAGTGAAGGTCAACAACGCCGAAAGCGAACGCCAATATCAGTGGGAGCAGACCATCGGCACCCTCAGCCGCCTCGAGCTGCGGGTAAAAATGCTCTCCGGTCTGGCGATGAACATCACCTTGCTGATCCAGCAACTGGCCGGGGTGATCATGATCGTCTTCGGCGTGTACCAGATCATCGACGGTCACCTGAGCATGGGCGGTTTGATCGCCTGCTACATGCTCAGCGGTCGCGCGCTCAGCCCGCTGGCCTCGCTGTCTGGCCTGCTGACCCGTTACCAGCAAGCGCGGGTGACCATGACTTCGGTCGATCAGATGATGGAGCTGCCGCAAGAGCGCAATTTCGAAGAGCGTCCACTGAGCCGCAAGGTGCTGCAAGGCGCCATCGAATGCCGGCAGATGAACTTCACCTACCCGAACCAACAGAACGCGGCGCTGAAGAACATCAACCTGATCATCAAGCCTGGCGAGAAGATCGGCATCATCGGGCGCAGCGGCTCGGGGAAAAGCTCCCTGGCCAAACTGCTCGTAGGCCTCTATCAGCCGGACGATGGCGCCCTGTTGGTGGATGGCGTCGATATCCGTCAGATCGACGTCAGCGAATTGCGCCACAACATTGGTTACGTGGCCCAGGATATCCAATTGCTCGCCGGGACCCTGCGCGACAACCTGGTGTCGGGCGCGCGCTATGTCGAAGACGAAATGGTGCTGCAAGCGGCCGAACTGGCCGGCGTCCACGAATTCGCCCGTCTGCACCCGCAAGGTTATGAGCTGCAAGTCGGCGAGCGTGGGCAGAACCTGTCTGGCGGTCAGCGCCAGAACGTCGCCCTGGCCCGTGCGTTGCTGCTCAACCCGCCGATCCTGCTGCTCGACGAACCGACCAGCGCCATGGACAACACCGGTGAAGAACGCCTCAAGCAACGCCTCGCGGCGGTGGTTGAAAACAAAACCGTGGTGCTGGTAACGCACCGGGCTTCGCTGTTGTCGCTGGTGGATCGTCTGATCGTCATCGACCGCGGGCAGATTCTCGCCGACGGCCCGAAAGCTGCGGTGATGGAAGCGTTGAAGAAGGGGCAGATCAGTGTTGCTTAAGTCGGGTTTCAAGAATTCGATCGGCCGTTATTTCAAAGGCACCGATTCGCTGCATGGCCAGCCACTTCCCGAGGTCAACAAAGCGCTGATCGAAGACGCCCCACGCGTGGTACGGCTGACCATCTGGGCGATCATCGGCTTCTTCGTGTTCCTGATGCTCTGGGCCAACTTCGCCGTGATCGACGAAGTCACCAAGGGCGACGGCAAAGCCATTCCGTCGTCCAAGATCCAGAAAATCCAGAACCTTGAGGGCGGCATCGTCTCCGAGTTGTACGTGACCGAAGGGCAGATTGTTGAGGCCGGCGCGCCGCTGATTCGCCTGGACGACACGCGATTCGCCTCCAACGTCGGCGAAACCGAGGCCGATCGGCTGTCGATGCTGCTGCGAGTCGAACGCTTGAGCGCGGAAGTCGACGACCGTCCGCTGAACTTCCCGACAGACGTGCTGAAGGCCGTGCCCGGTCAGGCAGCCAGCGAAGAGTCGCTGTACATCAGTCGCCGTCAGCAGTTGCACGATGAAATTGGCGGTTTGGAGGAGCAGTTGATCCAGCGTCAGCAAGAGCTGCGCGAGTTCACTTCCAAGCAGTCGCAGTACCGTAGCGGTCTCGCGCTGCAACGCCAGGAAATCAACATGTCCGAGCCGTTGGTAGCCCAGGGCGCGGTATCGCCGGTTGAAGTGCTGCGACTCAAGCGCGCCGAGGTTGAAACCCGCGGGCAACTGGATGCGACCACCCTGGCCATTCCTCGCGCCCAATCGGCGATCAAGGAAGTGCAGCGCAAGATCGACGAGACTCGTGGCAAATTCCGCAGTGAAGCACTGACTCAACTCAATGAAGCACGCACTGATCTGAACAAGGCCCAGGCCACCGGCAAGGCGCTGGAAGACCGGGTCAGCCGGACGCTGGTGACATCGCCGGTGCGCGGTATCGTCAACAAGCTGCTGGTGAACACCATCGGCGGTGTGATCCAGCCGGGCAGCGACCTGGTGGAAATCGTGCCGCTGGACGACACCTTGCTGGTTGAGGCGAAAGTTCGCCCGCAAGACATCGCCTTCCTGCATCCGGGGCAGGAAGCGACGGTGAAGTTCACGGCGTACGACTACACCATTTATGGTGGGCTGAAGGCCAAGCTTGAACAGATCGGTGCTGACACCATTACCGATGAAGACAAGAAAACCACTTACTACATCATCAAGCTGCGCACTGATCGCAGTCACTTGGGGACGGATGAAAAGCCTCTGCTGATCATCCCGGGGATGGTGGCTTCGGTGGATATCATCACGGGCAAGAAGACCATTCTCAGCTACTTGCTCAAGCCGATTATTCGGGCCCGCGCCGAGGCGTTGCACGAGCGGTAGTTCTCCTGCGCGGCTGATGGCCTCATCGCGAGCAAGCTCGCTCCCACAGGTTATGTGATCGACACACAGCCAATGTGGGAGCGAGCTTGCTCGCGATGGCGGCATTAAAATCACTGCAGCTCAAAAGCCATATCGTTATTCGCTAACGGTATTTAAATTTCA
Organism: Pseudomonas sp. GL_093; assembly: GCF_057837605.1. Lineage (NCBI taxonomy): Bacteria > Pseudomonadati > Pseudomonadota > Gammaproteobacteria > Pseudomonadales > Pseudomonadaceae > Pseudomonas > Pseudomonas sp. GL_093. The sequence goes on from NZ_CM174448.1 coordinate 156,358, forward strand.
GTTCTTATATCTATAAAGTCATTCTCCTGCGTACCTGCCGACCAATCGGCGCGCCGCACGACACGAACCAACACGGGACCTCCGTGAGTTTCTTGATCGACGCGCGCGCCCTTGAGCGTGCCGTGCATGGGAGTGATTTATGTCTGCAGCAACGGCTTCCCCAAGCGCCGCGAACATCGCGCCGCAAACCTTCGACATCCGCCCGTTCAGTGGCGCTGTCGGTGCCGAAATCATCGGCCTCGACCTGTCCCGCCCGATCAATGATCAGGACTTCGCCCGCATCCACCGCGCGCACCTGGATCATCACGTCGTGGTGTTCCGCGACCAGCGCATTACCCCCGAGCAGCACATCGCTTTCAGCCGCCGTTTTGGCGTGTTGCAGATCCATGTGCTCAAGCAATTCCTGCTGGCCGGGCATCCGGAAATTCTCATCGTTTCCAACATCATCGAAAACGGCCAGTCCATCGGTCTCGGCGACGCCGGCAAGTTCTGGCATTCCGACCTTTCCTATAAAGAATTGCCAAGCCTGGGCTCGATGCTACACGCCCAGGAGTTGCCGTCCGAAGGCGGCGACACGCTCTTCGCCGACATGCACAAAGCCTGGGACAACCTGCCCGAAGCGTTGCGTAAAGCCGTCGAAGGTCGCTCGGCGGCGCACTCTTACACCGCGCGCTACAGCGAGACCAAATTCGAAGGTAATTGGCGCCCGACGTTGACCCCGGAGCAACTGGCTCAGGTCGCCGAAGTGGTTCATCCAATCGTTCGCACCCACCCGGAAAACGGTCGTAAGGCGTTGTTCGTCAGCGAGGGTTTCACCACGCGCATCGTTGGTTTGCCGGAAGACGAAAGCAAGCAACTGCTCGACGAGCTCTACGCCCACAGCGTGCTGCCGCAAAACATCTACCGCCATCAATGGCAGGCCCACGACCTGGTGTTCTGGGACAACCGTTCGCTGATTCATCTCGCCGCTGGATGCCCAAGCTACCTGCGCCGCAAGTTGCATCGCACCACCATTCAGGGCGACGCGCCTTTCTGATTTGTCGGAGAAACTCTCATGTCCAAACGTCTTCCATTTGCACCGCTGGCTGCGGCCATCGGCCTGGGTTTCAGCCTGATCGCCGGCAGCCTGGTGGCGCCGACCGTGGCCCACGCTGAAGGTGAGATCCGCATCGCCGAGCAGTTCGGCATCGTTTATCTGTTGCTCAATGTGGTGCGCGATCAAAACCTGATCGAGAAGTACGGCAAGCAGGAAGGCATCGACATCAAGGTCGACTGGACCCAGCTCTCCGGTGGTGCGGCGGTCAACGATGCGTTGCTCTCCGGTTCCATTGATATTGCCGGTGCAGGCGTCGGTCCGCTGCTGACCATTTGGGACCGTACTCACGGCAAGCAGAACGTCAAAGCCGTCGCCTCCCTCGGCAACTTCCCGTACTACCTGGTGAGCAATAATCCCAAGGTCAAAACCATCGCCGACTTCACCGAGAAGGACCGCATCGCAGTGCCGGCGGTCGGCGTGTCGGTGCAGTCGCGCATCCTGCAATACGCGGCCGCCAAACAGTGGGGCGACAAGGAATTCAATCGCCTCGACAAGTACACCATCGCCGTTCCGCACCCCGACGCCACCGCAGCGCTGATTGCCGGCGGCACCGAGTTGACCGGGCACTTTTCCAACCCGCCGTTCCAGGATCAAGAGCTGGCCAACCCTAACGTCCACGTTGTGCTGAATTCCAATGACGTGCTCGGCCCGAACTCGCCGACGGTGCTGTTCGCCACCGAAAAATTCCGCGACGAGAACCCGAAAACCTACAAGGCGTTCGTCCAGGCGCTGACTGAGGCGGCCGAGTTTGCCCAGAACGACAAAGGCGCGACGGCGGACACTTACATTCGCGTCACCAAGGCCAAAATCGACCGCGCTGCGCTGCTGAAAATCATCGATAACCCGCAGTTCGAATTCAGCGTCACGCCGAAAAACACTTACCCGCTGGCCGAGTTCCTCTACCGCGTCGGCGCGATCAAAAACAAACCGGACTCGTGGAAGGATTACTTCTTCCAGGACGCCAAACCGCTGCAAGGGGAGCTGATCGAGATGAACGCCCCTTTGCAAGGCCACACGGTCAGCAAACCGATCGCGGCAGCCCAAGCGCTGCTGTCGGTCGACAACGTCAGCCTCGAATACCGCACGCCTCAGCGGGTGGTTCGAGCGACCCATCAGGTCAGTTTTGAAATCGATCCGGCGGACCGCTTTGTGCTGCTCGGTCCGTCCGGTTGCGGTAAATCAACGTTGCTCAAGGCGGTCGCCGGGTTCATCCAGCCGTGTGAAGGGGAAATCCGTCTTCAGGGGCAAACCGTTCATGTCCCGGGGCCGGACCGGATCGTGGTGTTCCAGGAATTCGATCAACTGCCGCCGTGGAAAACCGTCAAACAGAACGTGATGTTCCCGCTGCTTGCCTCGAAAACCCTGAAGCGCAAAGAAGCCGAGGAACGAGCGCTGCACTACCTGGACAAGGTCGGACTGGCGGCGTTTGCCGATGCCTACCCGCATACCTTGTCCGGTGGCATGAAAGCGCGTGTGGCGATTGCTCGTGCGTTGGCCATGCAGCCGAAAATCCTCTTGATGGACGAACCCTTCGCCGCCCTCGATGCGTTGACCCGCCGCAAGATGCAGGAAGAATTGCTGCTGCTCTGGGAAGAAGTGCGCTTCACGCTGCTGTTCGTCACTCACTCCATCGAAGAAGCGCTGGTGGTGGGCAATCGAATTCTGCTGCTGTCGCCGCATCCGGGGCGGGTGCGGGCGGAAGTCCACAGCCATCAATACGACTTGCACAGCCTCGGCGGCGTGGCATTCCAGGAATCGGCGCGGCGGATTCATCGGTTGTTGTTCGATGAAGGTCAGTCCCCTGAAACCGATCGTGAACTGGATTTCTCCGACATCCGCATCGCTTATTGAGCCATTGAGAGGAGTGCCCGATGAGCCTTTTATCATCCCCGCGTGAAGAATTTGAAACGGTGTTGCAACCGCTGACGAGTGTGCCGCTGGAGCGTGAATTACCGCTCGGTCAGCGCCTCTGGCAACAAGGCTGGTTACGCAAAAGCCTGATCCTGATTTTGCTCGCGGTCCTGTGGGAGGTGGTTGCCCGTGTTCAGAACAACGACTTGCTGCTGCCGAGTTTTCTGCAAACCGGGAGCGCGCTGTACGACGGTCTGCTCAGTGGCGAGTTGCTGGGCAAGGTGTGGATTTCCCTGGTGGTGTTGCTCAAGGGTTACCTGATCGGCATCGTGCTGGCGTTTGCCCTGACCACGCTGGCGGTGTCGACGCAGTTTGGCCGCGACTTGTTGAGTACGTTGACCTCAATGTTCAACCCGCTGCCGGCGATCGCGCTGTTGCCGTTGGCGCTGCTGTGGTTCGGTCTGGGGCAGAACAGCCTCATTTTTGTGTTGGTGCATTCGGTGCTCTGGGCATTGGCGTTGAATACCTATGCCGGGTTCCTCGGTGTCTCGGAAACCCTGCGCATGGCCGGGCGCAATTACGGCCTCAAAGGCATGCGCTTCGTGCTGTTCATCCTGATTCCGGCAGCGCTGCCATCGATTCTCGCCGGGCTGAAAATCGGCTGGGCCTTCGCCTGGCGCACGCTGATCGCCGCTGAATTGGTGTTCGGCGCCACCAGTGGCAAGGGCGGCTTGGGCTGGTACATCTTCCAGAACCGCAATGAGCTGTACACCGACAAGGTGTTTGCCGGGTTGGCGGTGGTGATCCTGATCGGCTTGCTGGTGGAAAACCTGGTGTTCAGCACGTTGGAGCGGGTCACGGTGAAGCGTTGGGGGATGCAGCGGTAAGATTTGTGATGACAGGTCTGACGCCATCGCGAGCCGGCTCACTCCCACAGTGATCTTCAGTGGATGCAGACCCTGTATTCGACACATAACCCTGTGGGAGCGAGCCTGCTCGCGATGGGGCCCGCCCAGCCAACACATCAATTGAGGGATGTTTGTTAGCATTGCGTCTGAATCAATCCAGATCAGACACGAGTGCTCAGCATGCAACTCCCGGACATGAACTTGTTGGTCGCCCTCGACGCCTTGCTCGACGAGGGCAGTGTGGTGGGCGCCGCGCGGCGCATGAATCTCAGCCCGGCGGCCATGAGCCGGACGCTGACGCGCATTCGCGAGGCCATCGGCGATCCGATTCTGGTGCGCGCCGGTCGCGGTTTGGTGCCGACACCCAAGGCGCTGGCGTTGCGCGAGCAGGTGCGTGACGTGGTGGAGCAGGCCGCGCTGTTGTTTCGTTCGGCCGATGCGGTGGAGCTGGGCACGTTGCGCCGTCGGTTCAGCATTCGCGCCAATGACTTTTTCGTCGGTGTTTACGGCGGGAAACTGTTCGACACCCTGGATCGTCAGGCGCCGCACTGCGAACTGCGTTTTGTGCCGGAAGGCGATGGCGATGATGAGGCGCTACGCGAAGGGCGGATCGACCTGAGCATCAGTAATACCCGGCCGTTGACCCCGGAAGTGAAGATTCAGAATCTGTTCTCAACTCATTTCGTCGGCCTGGTTCGCGAGGACCATCCGCTGTTCGACGAAGAGATCACAGCCGAGCGTTTCGCCGGGTTTTCCCATATCTGCATGTCCCGCCGCGGCATCGCCCGTGGCCCGATCGATACCGCGCTCAATGCGTTGGGGCTGGAGCGGCGGGTGGCGGTGATTGCACCGAGTTTCCATGCCGCGATGTTTGCCTTGCCTGATTCCGATTTGATTCTGCCGGTGCCCAAGGAGGCATTGCTGAGCGTCCAGCGCCTGGGTCTGAAGCTGCGTTCCTTCACGCTGCCGATTCCGCTGCCGACCCTTATGCTGACCCAGTCTTGGCACCCACGTTTCGACAAGGATCCGGCCCATCGCTGGCTGCGCGAAACCCTCAAAACCTGTTGCGACGAAACGTGGCTGGCCGCACAACCCACCTGAGATTGATCACAAGATCGTTCCCACGCTCTGCGTGGGAATGCCTCTAGGGACGCTCCGCGTTCCAGTTCGCGAAAGGGACGCGGAGCGTCCCGGGCTGCATTCCCACGCAGAGCGTGGGAACGATCAATTGCTGCATGGGACGCACTTATAAGCTGCCAATAAGTCAATTTTCGTAAGGTCCCGCGCTTCTTAAAATGCTTCGGTATTCAAACCCCGGAGCTTGCAGTCATGACTTCCCTCACGGTCACGGCACCTCTCGCCGCGGCCAGCCCGGCTGCCGTCACGCCGCCGGTCTTTGGTCCGCGGATCATCATCGGTCTGGTGGGCGTGTTGTTGGCGGTGCTGGTGTCGGGCCTGAACGAGATGGTGACCAAGGTTGCCCTCGCCGACATCCGCGGCGCATTGGCCATCGGCTACGACGAAGGCACCTGGCTGGTTGCCAGTTACACCGCGACCTCGGTGACGGCCATGGCTTTCGCGCCGTGGTGCTCGGTGACGTTCTCGCTGCGACGGTTCACCCTCTGCGCCATCAGCGCATTCACCCTGTTGGGCGTGTTGTGCCCGTTCGCTCCAAACTACGAAAGCCTGCTGGTCATTCGCACCTTGCAAGGCTTGGCGGGCGGTGCGTTGCCGCCGATGCTGATGACCGTCGCGCTGCGTTTTTTACCGGCCAACGTGAAGCTTTATGGTCTGGCCGGTTATGCCCTGACCGCGACGTTCGGCCCAGGCCTCGGCACGCCACTGGCCGGGTTGTGGACCGAACACGTCGGATGGCAGTGGACCTTCTGGCAAATCATCGCGCCGTGCCTGATCGCCATGGTCGCGGTGGCGTATGGCTTGCCCCAGGACCCGTTGCGCCTGGAGCGCTTCAAACAATTTAACTGGCGCGGCTTGCTGCTGGGGTTTCCGGCGATCTGCATGCTGGTGATCGGCATTTTGCAAGGCAATCGGCTGGACTGGTTCGAGTCGAGCCTGATCTGCGGATTACTCGGGGGTGGGGTGCTGTTGCTGGTGTTGTTCCTGATCAATGAATGGTCGCAGCCGATGCCGTTTTTCAAGATGCAGATGCTCGGCATCCGCAACCTGTCGTTCGCTTTGCTGACCCTGGCCGGGGTGTTGGTGGTGCTGCTGGCGGTGATCATTATTCCGTCCAGCTACCTGGCGCAGGTACAGGGTTATCGCCCGGTTCAGACCGCGCCGATCATGTTGCTGGCAGCGTTGCCGCAGTTGATCGCGCTGCCGTTGGTGGCGGCGTTGTGCAACCTGCGTTGGGTCGATTGCCGCTGGGTGCTGGGGATCGGCCTGAGCATGCTGACGCTGTCCTGCATCGGTGGGTCGCAGCTGACGTCGGTGTGGATTCGCGACGATTTCTACGTGCTGCAACTGCTGCAAATCTTCGGTCAGCCGATGGCGGTGCTGCCGCTGTTGATGCTCTCCACCGGCAGCATCAGCCCGATGGAAGGGCCCTTCGCTTCGGCCTGGTTCAACACCGTAAAAGGCCTGGCGGCGGTGATCGCCACCGGCGTACTGGAGGCGTTGACCACCTCAAGGCTGCATTTCCACTCGGTGATGCTGGTGGACAACCTCGGCAATTCACCCCTGGTCGACAACGACAGCGCGGGCCTTGCCCACCGGCTGCATGAGCAGGCCGTGGTGCTGACGGCATCGGATCTTTATTTGTGCATGGCCGGCGTCGCACTGGCGTTGATCCTGCTGATTTTCTGGCTGCCGGCGCGGATCTATCCGCCGCGCGCGCCGACTTGAATGCTTCACTGAAACAGAAGGTTTTTATGACGACTCAATCAAAGCAAAAAGTGGCCGTTGGCGTCGCCGCGGTGGTGGCGCTCGGGGTGCTGGTTTATTTGCTGGCGCCCGGCCTGTTCGGCAAGCGCACGCAGCAGAACACCAATGACGCCTTTGTCTCGGCGGACTTCACGCTGGTGGTGCCGCGCGTGGCCGGGTTCATCAAGGAAGTGCTGGTGGAGGACAATCAGCAGGTCAAGGCCGGGCAGTTGCTGGCGTTGATTGATGACCGTGATTTGCGTGCCGCCGCCCAAGCGGCAGACGCCGAAACTCTGGTGGCCAGGGCGCAACTGCAAAATGCCCGTGCGACCCTTGAGCGTCAGGCTTCGGTGATCGCTCAGGCCCAAGCCACGGTCGTGTCGGCCAAGGCTGAAATGGCCTTCGCCGAGCATGAATTGAATCGCTACAACCACCTCGCCGGGGTAGGCGCCGGTACGGTGCAGAACGCCCAGCAAGCGCGGACCCGCATCGATCAGGCCACCGCGCGGCTGGCTAACGTGACGGCAATGCTGGCGGCGGAGCGCAAGCAGGTGGAAATCCTCACCGCTCAGCGTGACGCGGCTGAAGGCGGGCTGAAACGGGCGCAAGCGGCGTTGGAAATGGCCAGCTACGAGCTGTCCTATACACGCATCGTTGCACCTCAGGACGGAATGGTCGGCGAGCGCGCCGTTCGGGTCGGCGCCTATGTCACGCCGGGGAGCAAAATCCTTGCGGTGGTGCCGCTTGCGCAGGCCTATGTGGTCGCCAATTTTCAGGAGACCCAACTGACCGACGTGCAGCCGGGACAGGAAGTGCAAGTGCGTGTCGACAGCCTCGGTGGCGAGGCTCTGAGCGGTCGAGTCGAGAGCATCGCACCGGCCACGGGTGTGACGTTCGCCTCGGTCAAACCGGACAACGCCACCGGCAACTTCACCAAGGTGGTGCAACGGATTCCGGTGAAAATCGTGCTTGATCCGGGTCAGCCGTTGGCGGCGCGGTTGCGCGTGGGGATGTCGGTTGAGGCGAGTATTGATACTGCAAGCGCCAGCGCCAATGAGCATGAGGTCGCGCAACGATGAAGATTTTTGTCGATTACGCTGACGCCTTCGCGAGCAGGCTCGCTCCCACATTGGATCTAGGCAATGCACAGATTCATGGAGCAGAAAAAGATCCCCTGTGGGAGCGAGCCTGCTCGCGAAGAGGCCGGTGGCCCCAACTTACCCTCTGCACTTTGCTGGTCATGAACCTTTCAGCCTGCACCGTCGGCCCGGACTTTCAAAAGCCTCAGGCACCGCAAATCGCCGAGTGGTCGAAACCGTCAAAGTCCGCCGCCAGCCAAGCCATCGCCGAGACCATGGGCGAACGCTGGTGGGAGGTGTTCCACGACCCGAAACTCTCGGCCCTGACTCAACGTGCCTTGACCGACAACCTCGACCTGAAACTCGCCAGTAGCCGTTTGCAGCAAAGTCGCGCCGTGCGTCAGGTGATCACCGCCGACCGTTACCCGAATACCGCCGCCACTGGCAGCTACGGGCGTAAACGCAACAGCGGCGAAGGCTTAAACGATCCGTCAGGACACAACGGCGACTCGGCGTACAACCTGTGGGACGCAGGCTTCTCCGCATCCTGGGAACTGGATGTCTGGGGCCGTGTGCGTCGCGAAACCGAAGCGGCTGACGCGACCCTGGAAGTCGCGGAAAACGACCGACGCGGCGTGCTGCTGTCGGTGCTCGCCGAAACCGCCCAGGACTACATTCAGCTGCGCGGTGTGCAAAGTACGCGAGCCGTCACCGAGGAGAACCTCGACGTCGCCCGCCACAGCCTGAAACTCTCGCAGCTGCGCCTGGCCGACGGTGTCGCCACCGACCTGGATGTCGCCGAAGCCGCCGCCCAGGTAGCGGCTATCAAGTCGCGTCTGCCCGCGCTGGAGCAGCGCCAGTCGCAACTGATCAACGCCTTGAGCCTGTTGATGGGCGAGCCGCCGCAAGCGCTGTCCGCCGAGTTATCCACAAACGCCCCGGTGCCGCAAACCCCGCGTCAGGTCGCTATCGGCCTGCCGTCGCAACTGGCCGCCCGCCGCCCGGACATCCGCCAGGCCGAAGCCCGCCTGCATGCCGCGACCGCGAGCATCGGTGTGGCCAAGGGTGATTTCTATCCGCGGATCACCCTGTCGGGCAACCTCGGGTCGCAAGCCATGCAACTCGGCGATTTCGGCTCCTGGGGCTCGCGCTCGTTCGGTATCGGCCCGCAGTTCAGCCTGCCGCTGTTTGATGGCGGACGCTTGCGCGGCGTGCTGCACTTGCGCGAAGCCCAACAACAGGAAGCCGCCATCGCCTACCAACAAACCGTACTGCGCGCCTGGCATGAAATCGACGATCAACTGACCGCCTACAACGCCAGCCAACTGCGTCGCGACAGCCTTGCCGAAGCCGTCCGCCAAAACCAGATCGCGCTACGCACCGCGCAACAGCAATACGTGGAAGGGGTGGTGGATTTCGTTAACGTGCTGACGGTGCAAGGCGCGTTGCTGGCGACTCAGGAGCAGTTCGTGGAGAGTTCGACCGGGGTTTCGTTGGCGATGGTTGGTTTGTATAAGGCGCTGGGTGGGGGATGGGAGTCGGTGTATCCGTTGGCAGATGTTGTTACCAATAATCCGGTTTGATGGCGGGAGCCTTATGAGTCGGCACTCGAGTTGGAAACTGGTGCGCCAGCAACTCTTCTGAGGAGACGACTCGGCGCATCCAGTGGGAATATTCTATTAGCGAACCGGGTGGAGAGCGTTTGAATCCAGTCCGGCATGGAAGAACGACGCCCACCGTGATTTGAGGGAAGTCTTCTCGGATAGCTCTCAACGCGGGAGTCAAATCAGTATCCCCGGATACCAGAACGAACTGTTGTATGCGTTCAGCAATATGGATATCGGCCTGCTTGGCTGCAGTGCGATACATGCTTATTGCGATATGGACGTCAGTTTCTTTCTCTTCGAGTTTCCATATCGCGACTATATCTTGGCGCGAGGCACCTATTTTTTTTGTCGATAAAACGCGGAGCGTTTGCGCGCTCAAGTTGGTGGCGGCCGTAATGAACAGTGACGTTGTTGGCCTTCAGAGCGCGGACGTACGTGTCTTGAGCCTCTTTTGAAATTTTGCCGCGAGTAGCAAGCTCAGGTTTGACCGAGGACGTGAAATAGTCGACTGAGGCGAGAGCGCTATGAGGGTTTTCAATATGGGCAATATGCGTCAGCAACAGCGGCAGATTCAGCCATTTGTAAGGCGTGCCAGCCAGCAACCCGTAGAACACGTTGTAACCGTCAACAAAGAACGCAGTGCGCACAAATCCAATCCTCAGAAACGAAAAAACCGGCCGAAGCCGGTTTTTTCACCCCAACTGCCAGAGAACTGAATCTCTGCGTACGGGGTTGAGTAGTGGTCAGATCCTAAATGGCGTTCGCCATATGCGTCAACTGTTGACTGATCGAGGCTCTACTCGGCTGAATGTTTTTCAGCGCCGGCGAGCCAGTCTTGTGCATTCGCCTGGTCGATGGTCAAGGCGCTTCTGGCTTCAACTATTAACAATTATTACGACGTAATAGTGGCAATGAACGGGAGTGTGTAGAGATGTGAATGTCCACTATTACCCTTCATTTTTAATCGAGTGAAGATTCCCAAATTTGTGTGAGATTTAATACCACTGACTCAATGAGACTGCGATCAACCCACCACACTGAAAAAATATCCTTTTTGAAACCGGACATTTCCATCCAATGACGGCCATCTGCTTGACGCCCACCCACGCTGTCATAGACTCCGCTCATCCGTCAGGGAGTAACGGTTATGCGGCGTGTTCGTGTGTGGGTTATTGGATTGACCTTTGTAACGTGTGTTGTACAGGCGCAAACACCTGCGCCCGATGATCCGCTGCTGGACAGCGGCGGCAGTGCAAGCGCCAGCAGTGAGGCCCGTGGCGTGCTGCGGGCCCGGGATCAGGCGGTGCTGGCGAGTGAGTTGTCCGGGCGTATTGTCGAGTTGCCGTTCAGTGAGGGCGAGTCGTTCAAGAAGGGCGACACTCTGGCGCGTTTCGATTGTTCGGCTTATCAGGCCCAGCTCAATGCGGCTCAAGCTGCCAGCCGTGGTGCTGGTGAAGAACTGTCCCACAACAAGCAATTGGCGGCGTTGAATTCGGTCGGGCGTTTTGAAGTGGCGCGGGCCGAGGCCAAGGTCAGCGAGACTCAGGCGCAATCCCAGGTTTATCAGGTCCAGGTCAAACGCTGCAGCGTGCTGGCGCCGTTCGACGGCCAGGTCGTCGAGCGCAAGGTCAAGCGTTATGAAAGCGTCGCTGCCGGCACGCCGTTACTGGACGTGGTCGACAACCGCACTCTGGAAATTCATCTGCTGGTGCCGTCACGCTGGATGGCCCGGCTCAAGCCTGGCCAGACCTTCAGTTTTGTTCCCGATGAAACCGGTCAGCCACTGGACGCCACGGTCAAACGCCTCGGCGCGCGGATTGACGAAGGCAGTCAGACCTTGCTGCTGGTGGCGACGCTTCCCAACGCCAACGGTTTGCTGGCCGGCATGAGCGGCACGGCGCGTTTCGCGGAGTTCAAGTGAACGCCCCGGTCACGGGTGGCGCTGAACAGGTGTTCGCAAGGTTTCTGGATCTCGAACGCCTGACCCGCGCCGCTCGCACGCCTTCGCAATTGGCCTATAGCCTGGTCAATGACGGTCAGGCGCTGTTCGGCTTTCGCCATGCGGCGCTGGTGATTGCCGGCAAGGTGCAGGCCGTGACGGGTGTCAGTGCGGTGGAGCCGAATGCGCCGTTCGTGGCGTTTGTCGAGCAGGCAGTGGCGCAGTTGTTCAAGCTCGAGGTGCTGAAACAGGCGCGGGTGATTCCGGCGAATGTTCTCAGTGAGTCGATTCAGGCGGACTGGCAAAGTCTTTCCGCGGCTCAGGTGTTCTGGCTGCCGCTGATTGATCACCAAGGTGAGGTGTTTGGCGGTCTGTGGCTGGCGCGGGATCTGCCGTGGAATCCTTCCGAGCAAGTGTTGCTGTCGCAATTGGGTGACACCTACAGCCATGCCTGGCTGGCGCTGCAACCGCGCAAACCGTGGCGACTGCGCTGGACGCGAAAGCGTCAGGTGGCGCTGGTCGCGGTGGTATTGCTCGGGCTGCTCATTCCGGTGCGCCAATCGGTGCTGGCACCGGCCGAAGTCGTTCCGCTCGGCGGTCGAGTCGTTGCGGCGCCGCTGGACGGGGTGATAGCCGAGTTCCTGGTCAAACCCAATCAGACGGTGAAAGCCGGCGACCTGTTGTTGCGCTTCGAAAGCACCACGCTTCGGGCTCAGGCCGATGTGGCCGAGCGCGCCTTGGGCGTTGCTGAAGCTGAGCTGAAGGCCAACTCCCAACGCTCGTTTGCCGACGCCGAATCCAGCTCGAAAATCGATCTGCTGGCCGCGCGAGTCGAGCAAAAACGTGCTGAACGCGATTACGCCCGCGAACTGCTCAAACGCAGCGAAGTGTGCGCCGAGCGGGGTGGTATTGCGGTGTTCGCCGACGCGGAACGCTGGACCGGTAAACCGGTGCAGACCGGCGAGCGGCTGATGGAAATCGCCGACCCGACCCAGGCTGAGTTGCGCATCGAACTGGCGGTCGGCGATGCGATTGCGCTGGAGCCGGGTGCGCAGGTCGCGCTGTTTCTCGACAGCGATCCATTGCAACGGCATCTGGCCCGGCTCGAACGCGCGGCATACGAAGCACAACCCACGGCCGGTGGTCAGTTGGCTTATCGGCTCGACGCCAGTTTCCAGCAAACGCCACCGCGTATCGGGCTGCGAGGGACAGCGAAAGTCTTCGGTGATCGTGCGCCGCTGGCGTTGTACCTGTTACGCAAACCCCTGGCCGGTTTGCGCCAGAGCGTGGGGCTTTAGATGAGCCTGCCGAACCTGCGTGCAGATTTGCAGCTGACGCCTGCATCACCGGCGCTCGATGGCTCGCCGCGCTGGACCTTGGCCGATCCGGTGCGCGGTCGCTATTTCAAACTCGGCGTGGCGGCGATGCGCCTGCTGCGCCACTGGTCCTTGGGTGATCCCGAGCAAGTGCTGCGTGCAGCCAACCGCGAGCCAGGTTTGCCACTGGATGGCGCGGAGCTTGAGCAATTGCTGGGCTTTTTGCGCAGCCACGACCTGATCACCGCCCTCGATCCGCAACAGCGCGCCAGTTACAGCCTCAAAGCGGCCGCTCAACGGCAGTCGCTGTGGCAGATCTTGCTGCACCAATACCTGTTTTTTCGCATTCCGCTGTGGCGCCCGGACGCTTTTCTCAATCGCGCCTGGCCATGGCTGGAGCGCTTCGGCCCGCGCGCGTTGCGCTATGGATTGCCGATAACCCTGGGGCTCGGCGTGTTTCTGGTGTCACGGGACTGGCAGCGCTTCATCGCGACTTTTCCGCATCTGTTCAGCCTCGGCGGCGCGCTGGCGTTCGGCGTGGCGCTGTTCTTCGCCAAGCTTTGTCACGAGTTCGGTCACGCCTTCATGGCCAAGCGCGCCGGTTGTCGAGTGCAGAGCATGGGCGTGGCGTTCATGGTGTTGCTACCGATGTTTTACACCGATGTCAGCGATGCCTGGCGGGTCAATGATCGCCGCGCGCGGCTGCTGATTGGCGCCGGCGGCGTACTGGCGGAATTGCTTTTGGCGAGCATCGCGCTGCTCGCCTGGTCGCTGCTGCCAGACGGTCCCGGACGCACGGCGGCCTTCATGCTCGCCAGCGCCACCTGGATGACCACATTGGTGATCAACCTCAACCCGTTCATGCGTTTCGATGGCTATTTTTTACTCAGCGACTATTGGCAGGTCGACAACCTTCAGGGGCGAGCGTTTGACCTTTGTCGCTGGCGCTTGCGTGAGTTTTTATTCGGTTACGGTGCGCCGGCGCCGGAGCCCTGGTCGCCGAAGATGCAACGGCGTTTGCTGATCTGGGGTTACGGCTCGTGGCTGTGGCGCGCGGCGTTGTTTTTCGGGATTGCGCTGGCGGTCTACCACCTGTTCTTCAAGGTGTTGGGGATTTTCCTGATGCTGGTGGAGCTGGTGTGGTTCATCTTCCTGCCGATCATGAGTGAGTGGCGGCAATGGTGGACTCGCCGCGAACAGGCGCATGCGCCTCGGGTGCTGCTCAGTGGTCTGGCCTTGCTTGGGCTGTTGCTGATGCTGGTCGTGCCGTGGCGCAGCGCCGTTGAGTTGCCGACGATGTTGGAGGCTGGCCGCGCCAGTGCCTTGCATGCGCCAGTCGCGGCGCGGGTCAAAACGGTGAATGTTCACGATGGTGAAGCGGTTGCCCAGGGCCAGGTATTGATCGAGCTGGAATCCCCGGACCTGGATTCGCGTCAGGCCATCGCCCGTCGCGAAATCCAGATCCAGCAGTTGCAAATGCGCCGTCAAGCTAGCCGCAGTGAAACAGCCGCCGACGCCGGTATCGTCGAACAGCGCCTGGCCGAAGCGGTCGCCGAATACCGAGGCCTGGCCGCCCAGCGTGAGCGCCTGCTGCTGCGGGCGCCCCACGCCGGCAAGGTGCGCGATCTGTTGCCGCAGTTGACGGTCGGTCGCTGGTTATCAACCAAAGATCCGCTGGCGCGGGTGGTCGAAGACGGCGCGCGGTTGCGCGGTTATCTGGCCGAAGTCGAGCTCTGGCGTGTCGCCACGGGCGCCAGCGGACGCTTCATCGCCGACGATCCGATGCACCCGGCGATCGCCGTGCAACTGAGCGAAATCGACACCAACGGTGCGGAATTTGTCGATCAGGAAGCGTTGACCTCCGATCACCATGGACCGATTGCCGTGCGCCGGGATCAGCATCAAAGGGCGGAGCCGGTACAGGCTCAATATGGGGCGCGGTTGAGCGTCCTCGAGGACGTACCAACCCCGGTGCAACCCTTGCGCGGCATTGTGGTGTTGCAGGGGCGCGGCGAGTCGTTGCTGGGTGTCGCTTGGCGGCGTCTGGCGGCGCTGGGCGTAAGGGAAAGCGGTTTTTAAGGAGAGCTGCGATGGCAAATACCGATTCAGTGGCGGCCGATGGCTTGGTGGTTCGGCCTTCACGGGCCAGCGATGGGGCTTTTTTGCAGAGTCTTTATCAGGCCGCGCGGCCGGATTTGCAGTGGATTGATGGTGAGCAAGAGGTGGTTGAGCAGGTGGTGGCCCAGCAGTTTCGAGTGCAGGAGCAAGGTCTGGGAGAACGTTTCCCCAACGCCATGCATTACGTTATCGAGAAGCTCGACACGGCCATCGGTGCGCTGACCACCGATTTTGGTCCGAATGAAATTCGTGTGCTGTACCTGGCGTTCATTCCTCAGGCTCGCGGCCAGGGCTATGGCCGCAAGGTACTGCAAGGTGTGCAGCAAGCGGCGCAACAGGTTCGTTGTCCGGTAGCGACGGTGGTCTGGGCTAACAATCCCCATGCGCGCCAGCATTACCTGGCGCTGGGGTTTCAGGTCGAAGAGCGCAACCCGGCGGCGGAGCGGTTGGTGTGGTATCCGAAGGGCTGAGCACACCACTGACCCTGTGGGAGCGAGCCTGCTCGCGAAGGCGGTGGGTCAGCCGCCTTTAATGTTGAATGTTAAACCGCTTTCGCGAGCAGGCTCGCTCCCACATTGGGATTGCGTGCGTTCAGTTGAAGGCGATGTAAAAATAACCCACGCCCGGGTCCCGTCCCATGGCCGGCACCCGGGAGACAAAGATGTTTTCCACCTGACCCAGTTCCGGCAATTCCAGCGCACATAACCCATCGACAAACTCTGTGGGTCGCAGGCTGTTGAGCTCGACGCTGAACGGCATGCGCTCGTTGTTGGGCATCCGCGAGCGGGGTGTTTCCTCAAGGTTGTCGATATGGATCGGCAATTCACTGCCATCCGGCAGCCGCAGCGTCCCCGTCTTGCCCAGCAGCGCCTGAAAGTGTTGGCTTTGAACCTGTTGCAGCATGGTGTCACTCCAAGAATCGAAAGTGGCCGGGGGAGTTGAATCCCCCGGCGCGTCCTCAGTTGCGCGAAGGGAACAACCCGTTCAGGGCGATGCTGAAGTTGAGCACCAGGAAGGGGTTCATCGTTTCCATGGGCAAGCCATTACCGGCGGACGAGATTTCCCCCGTGACCGTGGTGGCCACGCCTTTGAGTGGCACGGCTGAAGCGCCTTGCGCATCGGAGTAGATGCTCGCCGAACCCGGGCCGCCGCCCGAGGCACCGATGTACGAGTTGGTCGCGGTCGGGTTGGTGACCGGGTTGCTTGCCGGGCTGGCCAGTTGCAGGGTGGTGGTGGCCGTGAGCCCGGACAAGGCGTGGGTGTGATTGGGCAGGTTGGTGATGGTGGCGGTGACTTTCTCGGTCCCGGAGAGCTCGCCGATGACGCGCGGGGTCAGATTCAGCCCGTTGCCCATGCACACCGGCATCCGGCCTTGCAGGTTGGGCAGCATGAAGCTGGTGGTGCCATCGCCTCCGAAGTTGACGCCCAGCAATGCAAAAACCGTGTTGTATTGCGAGATGTTCAGCGTCTGGCCATTGCACAGGGCCCAGCCGCTGGGCGCGAAGTTAAAGGCGAAAGGTTGAATAGTGCCGATAAATACTTCCATAAGTCCTCATCCCTCAGGTTAGTTGTCTGGCGCGCGACAAGGGTGGCCCGGGCATCCGGGCACATCGTTGCGATCAGCCGACTCCATTCATCTCCGTGGCTGGGTCACGCCACGCCAGAGCGTAGTTGATCCGCATGGCCGTCGAATGTCGTTGGTCGTAAAGCCAGCATCGACGACGGCGCTGTGGCTGTCCTACAGTGATGGCAAGCATCAAGATTTTTCACCGGCAGTCCCGAGGGGAGGCAATGGAGGCGCACAGAGAAACGCCGCTTGACGGCACCCAAGGCCCCCACGCGGCACCCGGCGCCTGGGCGAGTGTTCAACGCTTGCTTCGATGGGTGCGCGAGCATTGGCTGCTGCCGATTCTGGCATTGGCCGCGCTGGCACGTTTTTATGACCTGACAGCGGCGGCTATATGGGGCGATGAAGGTTCCAGTCTGCTGATGAGCCAGTATTCGCTGGCCGATATCTGGACGCATGCCGCCCATGATGTGCATCCGCCGCTGTATTTCATGCTGCTGCATGGCTGGATCGAACTGTTCGGCGATGGCATTTTTTCGATTCGAATCTTGAGTGCGCTACCAGGGATTGCCACCGTGGCGCTGGGCGTCTGGCTGGTGGACTTGCTCGCCACTCGCCGCGCCGCGTTATTGGCCGGCGTCTTGTTGGCGCTGCTGCCTACCGCCGTGCGTTACAGCCAGGAAGTGCGCATGTATTCGTTGCTGGGGCTGTGGTTGATCGGTGCCACGGTTGCCCTGGTTTACTGGATCAAACACCCCGGACGTCAACGCTATCTGGTGATTTACGCATTACTGATGAGCGCGGCGTTCTACACCCATTACTTCACGGCCCTGTGCGTGCTGTGTCACTGGCTGTACCTGGGGCTGATCCGCGTACAGCCCGGCTATCGCTTGCGGCATATCCAGCAGCCCGGCTGGTGGTGGGCGAACGTGGCGATCGTGTTGGTGTACTTGCCGTGGGTGCCCAACCTGATCGATCTGATTCAACACATGGATCAACTCAAAGCCAATGGCGATGTCGGGTGGGAGACACCGGTCACCTTCGCCTCGTTACCTTCGATGATCTGGTCGTTCCTGATCCAGGACGATGGCGAGAACCTGCCCACATGGATTTTCATCACGTTGCCCTTGGCGTCGCTGGCCTTGGTGTGGGTGGCGCTGGCGCGGGATCGCAGTGTCATTCGTGGCAGTGCGTTGCTGGTGATCTACACCGTTTTGCCGTTGTTGCTGGTGTTTTCGGTGTCGTTTATCTCGCCGGTGTTCATCGAGCGTTACCTCACCGCGTATGCCCTCGGCTTACCGATGATTGCCGCATTGGCCATTGATCGCCTGTACGCCGTCTTCCGGGTGCTGGCCGTGACGGTGCTGGTGTTGTTTGTCGGCGTCGAACTGGTGGGCCTGAACAACAACGCCACGGTCGATACCAAAGATCAAATCAGCGTCATGGTCGACTACGTGAACCAGCACTTCATTCCCGGTGACCGGATCGTCACCAGCGACATGCTCTGGTACCTCAGTTACGTCTATTACAACCGCACCGAAGCGAAACCGCTGCTGTACACCCCGCCGTTGGCCAATGGCGCTTCGAGCCGGCCGAATGCCTATGGCTTCGGCACGCTGGTGACGCAGGATATTTACCTCGACAGCCTCGGTAATTTGCCCAAAGGCACTGGCCGGGTGTGGTTGATCGGCACCATCGATTTGCCGAACGAATTCGCGCCGTTGCCCGCAGGCTGGCAGAGCGTTGGCCAAACGCAGGCGGGAGGCGCCAACGCGCGTTTGTTCGTGTTGCATTGAGCCTGTAACAAAAATCGCGTTTTTCAGACGATTTAGTTTCGATTTGATATCAAAACACCATTACCCGTAACGCCATTCATGGTCTAGGCTCGGTCATACATAAAGGATTTATGACTAGGGTGAAGGGATTGCCACAGTTCCATTTTATTTCCGGCTTGCCGCGCTCAGGCTCGACCCTGCTTTCTGCGATCCTTTTGCAGAATCCGCGCTTTCATGCGGGGATGACCAGCCCGGTCGGTTCCCTCTTCAGCAGTGTCCTTGATCAATGCAGCGCCGGCAGTGAGTTTGGTGCGGTGATCGATACCGACATGCGCCGCCGCTTGCTTCGCGGGTTGTTCGACTCTTTCTACGCCGACAAGGCTGACAAACCGGTGGTGTTCGACACCAACCGGTTGTGGAGCTCGCGCCTGCCGGCCATCAACGACCTGTTCCCCAAAGCCAAAGTGATTGCCTGTGTGCGTAATGTCGCCTGGGTGATGGACAGCCTTGAGCGCATTTATCGCGCCAATCCTTATGAAAACACCAAGCTGTATGTCGACGCGGCTGAGCGCAACACCGTTTACAGCCGTTGTGAAACCCTGGCTCAGCGCAATCGTCTGGTGGGCTTTGCCTGGGCGGCGCTCAAGGAAGCCTATTACGGCGAACAGGCCGAGTCGTTGCTGCTGGTCGATTACGACCTGCTGACCCAGGCCCCGGAGCGGGTACTGCGGCTGGTTTACGACTTCATCGAGGAGCCGTGGTTCGAGCACGATTTCAACAACCTGGCGTATGACGCGCCGGAGTTCGATCAGGGCCTTGGGGTCGCGGGCCTGCACAAGGTCAAACCCAAGGTTGAATTGCAAACCCGGCGCACCATCCTGCCGCCGGATTTGTTCAAACAATACGCAGAGTTGTCCTTTTGGCTCGATGGCTCAGCCAGCGCCGCCAATGTCATTCGTATGAAAGCCGACGCCGCGATCAGTT
Source organism: Pseudomonas sp. GL_093 (assembly GCF_057837605.1). Taxonomy (NCBI): domain Bacteria; kingdom Pseudomonadati; phylum Pseudomonadota; class Gammaproteobacteria; order Pseudomonadales; family Pseudomonadaceae; genus Pseudomonas; species Pseudomonas sp. GL_093. The sequence goes on from NZ_CM174448.1 coordinate 175,481, forward strand.
GATCGCGGTATTTTCATTGATGCCTCAAGAAAAGTTCGAGTTCGGGTGAGCAGCATGTGGTGGAGCAAAGGCAAGTCACGGGTTACCGAAGGCGCACGGGCACTGGCTGCGCCCATGATCATGTCGCTGGAGCCGCGCATGCTGTTCGACGGCGCGGTGGCGGCCACAGTGGCCGATGCCGCCCAGCCTGAAAGCCATCCGACTGCCGACGCCGCCAAGACGCCGACCGCCGATCACCCGGTGGCCAGCAAGGACACCCACGGTCAGGCCGATGCGACACCTGCGCCGGCCGCCACTCCGGGCGCGGTGCCAGGGCAGACGGTGGTGTTCGTCGACTCGCGGGTCAAAGACTCGGACAGCCTGCTCAAAGGCGTCGCCCCCGGCGCCCAGGTGGTGCAACTCGACGGCAGCAAGGACGGCTTGCAGCAAATCGCCGATTACCTCGGCAGCCATCAAGGCATCAGCACGGTAGAAATCATTGCCCACGGCAACGCCGGGGATCTGTGGCTCGGCAGCACTTATCTGTCCGCCGATAACGTCGGCGCGCGCAGCGCGGTGCTCGGGCAAATCGGTAAGGACATGAACGTCGGCGGCGACATTCTGATCTACGGTTGCTACACCGCCGAAGGTGATCGTGGCCTGAGTTTTGTCGACTCGATTGCCAGCATGACCGGCCGCGATGTCGCCGCGTCCAGCAACCGAACCGGTGTGGGCGGCGACTGGAACCTGGAAATCGCGACCGGCAGCATCGAAAGCGTCAACGTGCTTTCGGGCCAGTCCATGAGCGCGTATCAATGGGGCCTGGCGACCTGGACCGCGACTAACAACCTGGACTCCGGCGACAGTTTTTCCCTGCGCGGCCAACTGGCGCAGGCGCAGAACGGCGACATCGTCACGTTCAGCAGCGGCCTGGCAGGTACGACCGTAAACCTGAACAGCGAATTGCTGGTCAACAAAAACGTCACCATTGATGGTGATTTGAACAACGACGGCGTGGCCGATGTGACCCTGAGCGGTCAATACAAGACCCGTGTCATTGAAGTTGCGTCCGGCAGCACCGTGCTGCTCGACGGCTTGACCATCACCAAAGGCTTGGCGGCCGGCAATGGCGCCAACAGTGGTTTCACCGCAGCTGACGCCTTAGGCGGCGGAATTTTGAATGCCGGTAACCTGACCCTGAAAAACGTCACAGTGACTGCCAACGCGGCGTCCGGTGGCGGCGGCGGCGGCGGCGTGACGCCGATTTACGGCGGCGGTAGCGGTGGCGGTGGCGGCGGGGTTGGCGGCTCGGGCGGCGGCAGCGGCGGCAACACCACGGCACAGGGCCGGCCTACTTATTTCGGCACCGCTGGCGGCTCCGGTGCCGGTGGCATCGGCGGCAGTTATGACTCAATCCACCTCGGTGGCCGCGGCGGCGCGGTCAACGGTGCTGGCGGTGCCGGCGGCACTTCCGGCACGTCGGGCTACAGCGTCGGCGGCCATGGCGGTTCGGCCACCAACGGCACCATTACGGTCGGAGGCGGCGGTGGCGGCTCCGGTTGGGACAAAGTCGGCGGTATTGGCGGCTCGGCAGCGGGCGGCGTCTACAACTCCGGCACCTTGACCGTGATCGGCACCTCGCACATCACTGGCAACATCGCGGCCGGTGGCGGCGGCGGTGGTGGTGGCGGGATCGCTGGTGACGGCGGTAGCGCTGATCCCGGTGGCGCCGCAGGCCAGGGCATCGGCGGTATCTGGAACAAAGGCACGCTGATCATGACGGCGGCCAACTTCTCAGCACTGAATGGCAACGCCGGCGGAAGCGGCTCCGGCGGTGGCGCGTCGGGCGGTGGCGTTGTGGGCAGCACCCCGACAAACGTGACCAACCTGCGCAACGATGGCACCCTCATCAACAATTACATCGAGCCGCCCACCGCGACCATCGTGGTGGCCGACCCGACGATAAGCATCGGCGAAACTTCGCTGGTGACCATCACCTTCAGCACCGCGGTGACCGGTTTCACCAACGCCGACCTGACCATTGCCAACGGAACCCTCACGGCGGTGAGCAGCAGTGATGGCGGCGTGACCTGGACCGCTACCTTCACACCGAGCGCATCGATCACCGACATCACCAACATCATCACCCTCGACAACACCGGGGTGCAGACGGTGAGTGGCAGCGTCGCGGGCATCGGCACCACCGATTCCAACAATTACGTGGTCGATACCGTGCGGCCCACCGCGACCATCGTCGTCGCGGACAACGCGCTGATCGCCGGTGAAACCTCGCAAGTCACCATCACCTTCAGCGAAGCCATGACCGGTTTCACCAATGCCGACCTGACCATCGCCAACGGCTCGTTGACCAATGTCAGCAGCAGCGACGGCGGCATCACCTGGACGGGAACGTTCACCCCGAGCGCCAGCATCAACGACACCACCAACGTCATCACCCTGGACAACACCGGGGTCAGCGACACGGCGGGCAACGCGGGCATCGGCAGCACCAATTCGAACAACTACACCGTTGATACCGTGCGCCCGACCGCGACCATCGTCGTCGCCGACACCGCACTGGCCATCGGCGAAACCTCGCTGGTGACCATCACTTTCAGCACGGCGGTGACCGGTTTCACCACTGCCGACCTGACCGTGGCCAACGGCAGCATCAGCGGATTGAGCACCGGCGACGGCGGTATCACCTGGACCGGCACGCTAACGCCGACCAACGCGATCACCGACACCACCAACCTTGTCACCCTGGATAACACCGGGGTCAGCAGCCTGTCGGGCAACGCCGGCACGGGCACCACCAACTCCAACAACTACGGGATCGATACTGTTCGGCCGACCGCCACCATCGTGGTCGCCACCTCCAGCCTCGCCATCGGCCAGACCTCGCTGGTGACCATCACCTTCTCCGAGGCGGTCAGCGGTTTCAGCAACGCGGATTTGATCATTGCCAACGGCACGCTCACGGCGGTCAGCAGCGGCGACGGCGGCATCACCTGGACGGGAACGTTCACCCCGAGCGCCAGCATCAACGACACCACCAACGTCATCACCTTGGACAAAACCGGAGTCAGCGACCTGTCGGGCAATGCGGGCGCGGGTACCACCAACTCCAACAACTACGTGGTCGACACCGTTCGACCTACGGCGACCATCGTGGTCGCGAGCACAGCGCTGGCCATCGGCCAAACGTCGCTGGTGACGATCACCTTCAGCGAAGCGGTCAGCGGTTTCACCAACGCCGACCTGACCATCGCCAACGGCACATTGACGGCGGTGAGCAGCAGCGACGGCGGCATTACCTGGACGGCGACCTTTACCCCGAGCGCCAGCATCAACGACACGACCAACCTGATCACGCTGGACAACACCGGGGTCAGCGACCTGTCGGGTAACGCCGGTAGCGGCACCACCGATTCGAACAACTACGCCATCGACACCGTGCGCCCTACGGCGACCATCGTCCTGGCCGACCCGACCCTGAGTGCCGGCGAAACCTCGCTGGTGACCATTACCTTCAGCGAAGCCGTGAGCGGTTTCACCAACGCCGATTTGAGCATCGCCAACGGCACGTTGACCGCGGTGAGCAGCAGCGACGGTGGCATCACCTGGACCGCGACCTTCACGCCAACCGTCGGTGTGAATGACTCGAGCAACGTCATTACCCTGGCCAATACCGGTGTGACCGACGTGGCCGGCAACACCGGCAGCGGCACGACTAACTCTGGTAACTACACCATCGATACGGTGTTACCGACGGCCACCATCGTGGTCGCCGACAATGCATTGAAAATCGGTGAAACGTCGCTGGTGACCATTACGTTCTCCGAGGCGGTGAGCGGTTTCAGCAACGCCGACCTGACGATTGCCAATGGCACGTTGACGGCGGTGAGCAGCAGCGATGGCGGCATTACCTGGACAGCGACGTTCACGCCGACGGCCAGCACTACCGACGCGACCAACCTGATCAGCCTGGACAACAGCGGCGTGCAAAACGCCTCGGGCAACGCCGGCAGCGGCACCACCGATTCCAACAACTACGCCATCGACACCGTGCGCCCGACGGCCACGGTCGTGGTGGCGGACACTGCGCTGAGAATCGGCGAAACCTCGCTGGTAACTATCACCTTCAGTGAAGCGGTCAGCGGTTTCACCAACGCCGACCTGACCATCGCCAACGGCACCTTGACCGCGGTGAGCAGCGGCGACGGCGGCATTACCTGGACGGCGACCTTTACTCCGAGCGCCAGCATCAACGACACGACCAACCTGATCACCCTGGACAACACCGGCGTGGCCGATCTGGCGGGTAACGCTGGCAGCGGCACTACCGATTCGAACAACTACGCCATCGACACCGTGCGCCCTACGGCGACCATCGTCCTGGCAGACCCGACCCTGAGTGCCGGCGAAACCTCGCTGGTGACCATTACCTTCTCCGAAGCAGTGAGCGGTTTCACCAACGCCGATCTGAGCATCGCCAACGGCACGTTGACCGCGGTGAGCAGCAGCGACGGCGGCATCACCTGGACCGCGACCTTCACGCCAACCGTCGGTGTGAATGACTCGAGCAACGTCATTACCCTGGCCAATACCGGTGTGACCGATGTGGCCGGCAACACCGGCAGCGGCACGACTAACTCTGGTAACTACACCATCGATACGGTGCTGCCGACGGCAACTATTGTCGTCGCCGATACTGCATTGAGCGTCGGTGAAACGTCGCTGGTGACCATCACCTTCAGCGAAGCCGTCAGCGGTTTCTCCAATGCCGACCTGACCATCGCCAATGGCACGTTGACCGCGGTGAGCAGCAGCGATGGCGGCATTACCTGGACAGCGACGTTCACGCCGACGGCCAGCATTACCGACGTGACCAACCTGATCACCCTGGACAACAGTGGTGTGCAAAACGCCTCGGGCAATGCCGGTAGCGGCACCACCGATTCCAACAATTACGCCATCGACACCGTGCGTCCGACGGCCACTATCGTGGTCGCGGACGCGGCGTTAGCGGTGGGTCAAACATCGGTGGTGACCATCACGTTCTCCAAGGCGGTTACCGGTTTTACTACAGCCGACCTGACGGTGAGCAACGGTACCCTGAGCAATCTGAGTACCAGCGACAACATCACCTGGACCGCAACCCTGACGCCGACGGCGAGCGTCACCGATTCGACCAACCTGATTACCCTGGACAACACCGGAGTGATCGATGGGGCTGGCAACACCGGCAGCGGCACGACGGATTCCAACAATTACGCCATCGACAGCCAGCGCCCGACCGCGACAATTGTGTTGAGCGATACAACCCTGAAACCGGGGGAAACCGCGCTGGTGACCATCACCTTCAGCGAAGCGGTCAGCGGTTTCGACAACAGCGATTTGAGCGTCGCCAATGGTACGTTGAGCAATGTCAGCAGCAGCGACGGCGGTATCACCTGGACCGGGACGTTCACGCCGACCATCGGTGTGACCGACGCCACCAATCTCATCACCCTGAACAATACCGGCGTCTCGGACGTGGCCGGCAACGCGGGCTCGGGCACCACCAACTCCGCCAACTATGTGGTGGAGACCCAGGTGCCGACCGCAACCATCGTGATCGCCGACAACGCCCTCAAGGCCGGTGAAACCTCAGGGGTGACCATCACCTTCAGCGAAGCGGTCAGCGGTTTCACCAACGCGGACCTGACCATTGCCAACGGCACCTTGAGCAACGTCAGTAGCAGTGACGGCGGCATCACCTGGACCGCGACGTTTACGCCAACCGTCAACGTGACGGACACCACCAACCTGATCAGCCTGGACAACAGCGGTGTAACCAACGCCTCAGGCAACAGCGGCGTGGGCGTGACCGATTCCAACAACTACGCCATCGACACGGCGCGGCCGACGGCGACCATCGTGGTGGCGGATAACCGCTTGGGCATCGGCGAGACGACCACGGTCACCATCACCTTCACCGAGACGGTTTCAGGTTTCGACCTGTCGGACCTCAGCGTCGCCAATGGCACCTTGTCCAACCTGCTCAGCAGCGATGGCGGCAAGACCTGGACCGCCACGCTGACCCCGACCGCCAACATCAACGACACCACCAACCTGATCCTGCTCGACAGCAGCAATGTGGCGGACGCCGCGGGCAACGCCGGTGCCGGGATCGCGATCTCCAACAACTACGCGCTCGATGCCACCCGGCCGACGGCAACCATCGTGGTCGCCAACCCGAACCTGGGCGTGGGTCAAACCACGCTGGTGACGATCACCTTCAGCGAAGTGGTAAGCGATTTCGATCTGTCGGACCTCAGCGTGACCAACGGCGAGCTGACCAACCTGGTCAGCAGTGACGGCGGCAAGACCTGGACCGCAACCTTCACGCCGACCGCGAGCATCACCGATCCAAGCAACTTCATTGCGCTGGACACCAGCAACGTCAGCGACCTTTCGGGCAATACCGGCACCGGTGTGGCGGTGTCCAATAACTACACCATCGACACCGTGCCGGGCGTGGTTGTAACGCCCGACCAGCTGACGCAAATCCAGCCACCGGTGACCGTTTCCGATCAGCCCAACGTGCCACTGCAACCGATCATCTTTGCCCCACCCACCGGCGATCTCGGCTCGCCGCTGACCTTTACCCCGTTGTTCGAAAGCCGTGTGATCGGCAACGGCATCCGGCCGCTGGGTGACATCTTCATGAACCACGGCGCGCTGGCGCCCAGCTTCATCGCCCAGGTGTTCAGCAGCAGTGACAACGGTGGCGATGGCTCGGGCAACGGCTTCCTCGGCTTTGGCGGTGGCGATGGCGGGGTGTTCAGCACCAGTACGTTGTCGAGCCTGTTCAATCAGGATTCCGGCAGCGCACGAGACTCGCTGGGTTCATTCGGCAGTCATTCGATCAAGGCCGGGGATGTTTCACAGGGGCTGCGCGGCGTGTTTGGCGCGCCGAGTCTCGTCCAGCAATTGCAACAGCTCAAAGACACCGAGCAACGGCAGGTCGACAGCCTGGCCGCGGCTTTACGACAGGTCGGCATCAGCGAAATGCAGGCCTGAAAATAATACTTAAATCTGTGCGTTACCCAGGGGCAGTCAAGGATGAAGAAAAGTCAGAAGTTGTTCGGCGCCAGCCTGCTGGCGCTTGCGATCAGCGGATGTGCAGTCACCAGTGAACCGATCGAACGCAGCGTCAGCCAGCAGCGCGCCAGGAGCGACCTGCAAAACATGTACAAGGATCAGGAGCCCCTCAGCGGTCCGCTGACCCTGCATCAAGCCATGGCCCGCGCGGTGAAGTACAACCTCGAAGGCCGACTCAAGATCATGGAAGAGGCCCTGGCCAAGCGCCAACTCGACCTCGCCAGTTTCGACATGTTGCCGCGCATGGCGCTGGACGCCGGGTACGTCGGCCGCAACAACGTCAACGCCTCCAGCAGCCAGAGCGTACGGACCGGAACCCAGTCGTTGGAGCCATCGACCTCTCAGGACCGCGACCGTGAAGTCGCCGACCTGACCATGGTCTGGAACGTGCTCGATTTTGGCGTCAGCTACATCAGCGCCAAACAACAGGGCGACCAGCGGCTGATCGTTCAGGAGCGCCGGCGCAAGGTGATCAACACCATCGTTCAGGACGTGCGTTCGGCCTATTGGCGGGCCATGGCCGCCGAGCGTTTGCTCAAGCAGATCGACAGCCTCATGGCCCGGGTCGACACCGCGCGCGGCAACAGCCAAAGCATGAGCCAGCAGCGAATCGGCGATCCGATTCAGGCGCTGGGTTATCAACGCTCGTTGATCGAAGCCACACGCCAACTGGAAGAACAGCGTCGTGCGCTGTCGCTGGCGAAAACCGAACTGGCGACCCTGATCAATCTGCCGCTGGGCACCGACCTGACCCTGGCGACCCAGGACGACTATGTCATTCCGGAATTGAAAGTCGACCTCGCCAGCCTCGAACAGGAAGCCCTGACCAGTCGTCCCGAGCTGCGAGAACAGGATTACCAAAGCCGCATCAGCGCGGCCGAAACCCGCAAAGCCATGTTGCGGCTGCTGCCGGGTCTGGAGTTCTCGGCCGGCGGGCATTACGACAGCAACTCGTTCCTGGTGGAGCAGGGCTGGGCCGACTACGGCGTGAAAGTGACGTGGAACCTGTTCAACGTGATCTCCGCACCAGCGGCGATCAACGTCGCCAAGGCTGGCGAAGAAGTCGCCGCGGCGCGCCGCCAGGCCATGTCGATCGCGGTGCTGGCGCAGCTTTATGTGGCCAACGCCAACTACCGCGAGGCGATGCGGCAGTTCAAGACCAACCAGCAACTGTCGGACATCGACGGACAGATCGTTGGCCAGCTGCGCAACCGTTATCAGACGGCCAGTCTGGGTGAACTGGACTTGATCCAGGGCGAACTGAACACCTTGCAGGCCGATTTGCGTCGCGACCTGTCGTACGCCGATCTGCGTAACGCTTACGGCCAGATCTTTGCCAGTGCGGGACTTGATCCACTGCCGGATCAGGTGCAATCCACCGAAGTGCAATCCATTGCCACCGCGCTGGCCAACCGCGAAGCGGCGTGGGCGGCCGGGAACATCACGATGCCGGTGGCCCATGCCCCGGTCCAATAACCTGCTGGCACCGACGGCGAGCATCAGCCGCGCACAACGGGAGGCGCGCAACGGCCATCGCGGCACGGCGATTTTGCTGACCGGTTTGCCGGCGGCGGGCAAATCGACCCTGGCTCAGGCGCTGCATGCCGAGCTGTTCGAGCACGGCGTGCAGAGCATCGTGCTCGATGGCGACGGGCTGCGGGTCGGGCTCAATCGTGATCTCGGCTTTGCCGACAGCGATCGTCTGGAGAACATCCGTCGCGCCAGCGAAGTCGCGGCGCTGCTGGTGGAGAACGGGCAGATCGTCATCCTCGCGATGATCGCGCCGCTGATGGAGCTGCGTGAGGTATTCGCCCGGCGACTGGGTGAGGATTACCGCGAAGTCTGGTGCAGCGCCTCCCTGGCCGTCTGCGAACGGCGCGATCCGAAAGGTCATTACGCCCGTGCACGACGGGGCGATTTGCCGGGATTTACAGGCGTGTCTGCACCGTATGAACCGCCGCCGTCTGCCTCCTTGGTGCTCGATACCGGGGTGCAATCGATTGAGGCCTGTCTCGATCACTTGCTGACCTGGCTCGGCGAATGCGCGGTGTTGCCGAAACGATGAGCCGAGCGGCGTTTTCTCGCTTGCCGGTGACGGTGGATCTGCCGTTGCTGTTGCAGGCACTGATGGCGATTGACGAGGACGAGTGGCGCGGTCATTTCAACAGTGCTTACTACACCGGCGACTGGAGTGGTGTGGCGCTGATTTCTGCGGCGGATGCGTTGTCCGAACTGGCGCCGGGTCGCGGTGAACCGCTGTTGCGTGTGCCTTGGCTGCGAGATGTCAGGTGGCAGCAAGGCTTGCGGGATCTGCCATTGGAAATCGTGTCTGCGCGCCTGTTGCGGCTCGGTCCGGGCGGGCAAATTCATGAACATCGCGACTATGATCTGGGCGAGCCGGACGCCGATTTACGTCTGCACATTCCGCTGCTCAGCCCACCTCAAGTGGACTTCCTGCTCGATGGTCAGCGCATGCCGATGGCTGTCGGTGAATGCTGGTTTCTCGACCTGTCGCGGCCCCATCGCGTGGACAATCGCGACACCCGCACACGGATTCATCTGGTCCTCGATTGCCGTCCCGGTCCCTGGCTGGAGCAGGCGATTGTCGAGGGTTTACCGACCACGCCTTCGTCAGATGTCGGTGAGGGGGCTTTACTGCAGTTTCAGCGTTTGGTGGCCAGCGATTCGCAGCTTTCGAAGACGTTGCAGGGCTTGCCGGACACCGAGGTTTTTATCACCCGCGCTCTGGAACTGGCGGTTGAGCGAGGCTTGATGTTCTCCCGCGAAGAACTGCGTGCGGCGATGCGTAACGGCCGACGCCAATGGAATGAACAATGGAACGCCTGAATCTGGAAGGTTGGTTGCCGATCCGGGTCTGGCAGCAGGCCGGCGAGAGGCAGGTCGATTGGTGCTGGTTCGGTGACACGCCGCTGCATCAGCCGTTTTTTCGTGATGCCGTGGAAGACGCGCTGAGATTGCCGTTCAATCAGGCGTTTCGCCGGCAAACACCGCTGTCTGCCCTCGGCGACTGGCAGACGACCCGCCCCGGTTTGGCGCCGAGCGCGTTTATCTTCCACGCTTCGCGCTGCGGCTCGACCTTGATCAGTCAAATGCTCGCCCGACTCGACAGCCACATCGTTGTCAGCGAACCACCACCGTTGGACGCCTTGCTGCGCAGTGGTTTGCCGTCGGCCGAACGGCGTGTCGCCATCGAAGGATTGTTGTCCGCGTATGGCCAGCGTCGGCTCGGTATCGAGCAACGTTTGGTGATCAAGCTCGATGCCTGGAACATCGGTGAACTGCCGTTGCTGCGCGAATGTTTTCCCGAAACGCCGTGGCTGTTTCTTTATCGCGATCCGCTGGAAATTGCCGTTTCACATCTACGCCGTCCGGGCATGCACATGGTGCCGGGGATGATCGGGGCGAGTGTGCTCGATGATGAGTTGCCGTTTGCTGGTCGAGAGGACTTCATCGCACGGCGGTTGGGGCGATTGCTGCACGCAGGGTTGGCGCAATGCCGGGCGTTTGGCGGGTTGGCGGTGAATTACAGCGAATTGCCCGGCGCTATGGCCGGGCGATTGGCTGATTTTTTTGGGTTGGATGACGTGCAGCGTGAGCAAGTGTTTGCGGCGGTGGGGCAGCATGCCAAACAGCCTTCAGAAGTGTTTGTCGGGGACAGTGATGACAAGCGTCGCGAGGCCACGGTGCTTTTGCACGAATGTGTGGAAAGTTGGGCACGAGAGCCTTATGAAGCGCTAAGTGCCGAGTCATGTATTGACAGCACTGACGCCATCGCGAGCAGGCTCACTCCCACATTGAATCTCGGTCGTACACAGAAGCTGTGTTCACTGAAGATCAACTGTGGGAGCGAGCCTGCTCGCGATGGCGGTAGTCAATTCACCACAAACCTACCCGGCTAAACCTTGACCCGAGCCTGCATGATCTCCGACTCCTCCCAATGATCCATCGCTCGCTCTACGAGCAACTGCACGCCATCGGCCATGCGACTGAGCGCCAAGGCTACCGAGCGTCGTGTCCCGTCCACATCGTCCGCCAGATTGGCCGCGATGGCGCTGATGGACAGCAGGTCTTCGGAGGCGTTGGCCAGAAGGGTTTCGGTGTTGACCTCGGGGGCGACGGTGAAGAGGTGGCCTTTGCGGTGCCTGGGCGGCTTTTGGGTGGTCGGGGGGAAGTAGTGGGCGAAGGCGCGGTCGGCGGCTTCTTTGAGTTTTTCGTCTTCGAGGGAATCTTGGGAATCGGTTCCAGAGTTCTCTGGAGGATTCGGGGTAATTTTGTGCATATAAAACATCCTAAACAGTAAGTTGGAACCGCCACCGTTCGTTTGCACGCGAATTGGGTGGCGGCCGTGCGCAGGTGTGCAAGACCGGGACTGTTTAGGACACCCAGCAGATCCGAGGATCTCCTGCGCGCAGCCGCCATAAAGCAATGAGCCATGGCAATTGCGCCCTAAACAGTTTCGTCGGACTTGCACGTCCGTGTCACCGTTTATTCAGTGACAAGGCCAGACTAGACCTGGCTTCGGACCGGAACAAGTTCACCAACACCGCTACAACTTGAAGGAAATCTCCGACGCGGTTACCGGACGTTGGTGTTTGCGCAGAAGGTCAGGATTTGGACGACAAATCCGCCATCCCCTTGAGCAACTCGATCGGCAGCGGGAAGACAATCGTCGAACTCTTGTCCCCGGCAATCGAACTCAATGTCTGCATATACCGCAGCTGCATGGCCCCAGGCTGGCGCCCGAGCATTTCTGCGGCCTGCATGAGTTTTTCCGAGGCCTGCAATTCGCCTTCAGCGTGGATCACCTTGGCCCGGCGTTCCCGTTCGGCTTCGGCCTGTTTGGCGATGGCGCGGATCATCGATTCGTTGAGGTCCACGTGCTTGATCTCGACGTTGGCGACCTTGATCCCCCACGCATCGGTCTGGGCGTCGAGCACTTGCTGGATGTCGATGTTCAACCGCTCACGCTCGGCCAGCAGTTCATCCAGTTCATGTTTACCGAGCACCGCCCGCAACGTGGTCTGAGCCAATTGGCTGGTGGCCATGAGAAAGTCTTCAACCTGAATAATCGCTTTCTGCGGATCGAGGACGCGGAAATACAGCACCGCGTTGACCTTGACCGAGACGTTGTCGCGGGTGATCACATCTTGCGGCGGCACGTCGAGGACCACGGTGCGCAAATCGACGCGAACCATTTGCTGGACCACCGGAATCAGCAGGATCAGGCCAGGGCCTTTGACCTGCCAGAAACGCCCGAGCTGGAACACCACCCCGCGCTCGTATTCGCGCAGGATGCGAAAGGTCGACCCCGCCAATGCAATCACCAGTAACAGCAGCGCGGCAAAACCCAGTTGCAAGCCCATGGTTATTCTCCACCCGGCGCCGCGTCAGCCGCGGCCACTTCCAGCAATAATCCCTTGCGTGCCACTACCCGGACCCTTTGCCCGGGTTGCAGCGGTGTGGCACTGAGCACTTGCCACTTTTCTCCTTGCAGATGCACCCAGCCGTTGTAGGCATTGCCGGCCAGCGACATCACCGGGGTTACGCTGCCCACCAGTCCTGCATCGCCACTGACGTTTTCGCGCGGTCGGGTTTTCAAAGCGTGGATCAGCAGGAAAATCAGCAACAGGGCACTGATCAGTCCCAGGCCGATCATCAACGGAACCGGAACCTCGGTGTTGCTCAGAATCACCGCACCGATCACGAACATCACAATGCCGCCCAGACCGATCACGCCGTAATTGGGCAAGGCCGCCTCGGCGATCAGAAACGCGATGCCGAACGTGATCAGCCAGATCCCGATGGGGTTGGGCACCAGCAGGACGACGGTGTCCGCTGCGAATACCGATCCGCTCAAGGCCAACAGCAGCGCAACTGCACAACAACGAGTGTTCACGTGACCCTCCCTGTAGGAGCGAGCTTGCTCGCGAAGAACCTGAGAGCACCGTGCCGATTCAGATGATCCGCGTTACATACAGTCTAGCTGAGCTCTGAATTGTACGAATTTTGATCAGTTGTTGACGTTATTCCGGCGGGCAGATTTCCCGCGCGATTGCGCCAGCGGGCCTAGACTTTTAGTGGAGAGAAAAGGTTTAACCATCGTCCGCGAAACGTTGTTGCGGACTCCGAGGTGCATCATGCGTATGGCAAGAACTGTGCAGGACAGCCTCAACAAGGCTCACTGCGAATTTGACATCGTCACCCATCCGCACTCGGCCAGCAGCCTTGAAACGGCGCGGGTCGCGGGCATTCCTGCGGAACGGGTGGCCAAATCGGTGATCCTCGACGACCACCACGGTCATTTTCTGATGGCTGTGCTGCCGGCGAGTCGTCACCTGGACCTGAGCAAAGTACGTGGCAGCGGCGAATGGCAGATCACCCGGGAAAGCACCCTGGCGCATCTGTTCCAGGATTGCGAACGCGGCGCGGTGCCGGCGTTGGGCGAATCCTATGGCCTGGACATGGTCATCGACCCACTGCTGACCCGGCAAAAAGACATCTACCTGGAGGCTGGTAACCACAACAACCTGGTGCACATGAGCGTGCCGGAATTCCTGAAAATGGTGCCGCATGCTGAAGTGTGCGAGTTGAGTCAGTAGTTTTTCGGTGTCAGTTACATCGCCATCGCGAGCAGGCTCGCTCCCACAGTTGAGCGCGATTCCATGTGGGAGCGAGCCTGCTCGCGATTGACTGCGCAGCAGTCACCCAATTATTTGCCATTACAAAGGAGCCCACCATGGAATCCCCAACCCACAGCCTCCCCAATCTGTTCAAACAACTCGGCCTGCCTGACGACGCCGAAAGCATCGATAAATTCATCGCCACCCATTCACCGCTCAAACCCGAACTGCACCTGGCGGATGCGTTCTTCTGGAGCAAGAGCCAGGCGGATTTCCTGCGTGACGATATTCTGGATGACGCCGATTGGGCGGAGGTGGTGGATCAGCTGGATGTGCTGTTGAGGAAGGGGCGGGGGGTGTAAAAATTTTGGTGAAATGACTGAAATGTGCAAAAAACCTTCAGGTGTTGAAGAAATCTGGGCTTTAATCGCGTTTGTGAACTTTTTCTGTGGACGCGCACAATGCCCTTGGTTGGATACGCACACCTGCATGAAGCTCTGAAGCTTAAAGTTATCGCGCCGACTCGTGTGGCTATGGTCAAACCAGTCACGCGCATTTCGACGATTGGGGATTGCCTGGCTGTCCCACAATCTGTCGCGCCGGCATCCGATTCGACCCTTGAACACATTTTCTTTGCGCTTAAACACGAAGGCATCAATCTCGGCATCCTGGCGGCCGCCCTTGAGACTGTTGTTGCCGAACAGCTGCTTCAAGAGCTGGCAAAAGCTCCGAACGGAGTCTTTGTTCGAAAGACCTGCTTTCTCTGGGAAGAATTGACAAATCGGCGGCTCGATTATGAAACCCAGATCAATAGCAGATTTGCGCCGCTTTTCGACCCCGAACGTTATGTAACTGGCCCGACGTTTAGAAACACGCGTTGGCGGATCGAGTTCAATGGTCTTGGCTCAATGCGCTACTGCGCCACCGTAGAACGAACTCCTGAACTCGAAGCTTTGCTCAGTCTCGACATTCTCGGCCGCGCTAAAGCCTTTATGGCGACATTGCCGCCCGAAATGATGGACCGCGCCATCAACTGGGCCTACCTACACGAAACCCGCGATTCCTTCGCCATCGAAAAAGAAGAACCTAGCGAAGAAAAATCTCGCCGCTTTGTTCAACTGCTGCGTCAGGCCCATGAAGGGCGCGAGTTGAGTGAAGACTATCTGGTCGAACTGCAGAACAGTACGGTTTCCAATCCCTTCGACAAAGCTGTCCTGTTTCGCCACGAACAGAATCATCTGCATAACGGTCTGCGTGGCGCCGCTGGCGTCAGCTATGTCCCGCCCGCACCGGACTTGTGTCGTGAACTGATGGAAGAGTTGATGAACTTCGCCAATCAGTCTTCAAGGCAAGTCGACCCACTGGTGGCGGCGGCTGTGACTGCTTTCGGATTCGTCTTCGTTCATCCGTTCATGGATGGCAATGGCCGACTTTCACGTTTCTTGATTCACCAGACCCTTTGCCATTCCGGAGCCTTGGAAAATGGGTTGCTCCTGCCCGTCTCAGTGGCCATGAAACACGAAGAGGCAAACTACCTGGAAGCGCTGAAGGACTTCTCAAAACCTGCTCGTGATTTTTGGAATGTCACTTGGCTGGACGCTGATCAGATGGTTTTCGAGTTCATCGGCCACCCGTCCATTTATCGCTTCTGGGACGCCACCCGTTGCGTCGAATTCACATTGCAGATGGCGCGACGCGCGCTGGAAATCGAATTGCGTGAGGAAACTGAGTTTCTGGACCGTTACGACCGTGTAGTCAAAGCGGTGAATCAGCGTTTCGATGTTCGCGGCAGCGATTTGTCGAAGCTGGTGATGATGTGTCTGGACAACGACGGCAAGGTCTCGAAGCACCGACGTAAGCAGTTTCAGTACAGCGTGCCGGAGGAGGTTTTAGATTTTATTGAGGGAGAAGCGGGAAGATTGTTGAGTGATGTCTAAGGGGCAAGCATTCGTCTGACAATTGAATTGTTTCAAAACTTGACCAACTTTCCCCTCAAATGCCATATTGATAGTTAGCAAACTAACAGTGTGTGTTTCCCCTCGTGCCGAAGAACCTCGACGCTCTCCAGATGAACATCAGCAGCTCCATGGTGGTGGCCGCCAGGCATTGGCGGAAGATCTGCCAGACCACGCTGGTCAACTATGGAATCTCCGAAGCCTGCGCCGTTCCGTTGTTGATGATCGGGCGTTTGGGCGAGGGTGTGCGGCAGGTGACGGTGGCGCAGGCGGCCGGGATGGAGAGCCCGTCCCTGGTGCGTCTGCTGGATCAGTTGTGTCATGCCGGTTATGTCTGCCGTACCGAAGACGCCCATGACCGGCGCGCCAAATGCCTGAGCCTGACCGAGACGGGTCGTGAGTTGGTGCAAGCCGTCGAAATCGAGTTGGTGCGCTTGCGCCATGAAGTGCTCGAAGGGATCGATCAGCGTGATCTGGAAGCAGCGTTGCGGGTACTGAGGGCTTTTGAATCGGCCAATCATCTGCCGGTGATCAACCCTTGAGCGGATTTTTTACCGGCATGCCCCCGGCGCGGGACTGGTTCTACGGTGTGCGAACGTTCGCGGCATCGATGATCGCGTTGTACATCGCCATGCTCATGCAAATGCCCCGGCCGTATTGGGCGATGGCCACGGTCTACATCGTTTCCAGTCCGTTTGTCGGCCCTACCAGTTCCAAGGCGCTGTACCGCGCAGTCGGCACCCTTCTCGGTGCCGCCGCCGCGGTTTTTTTCGTGCCGATGTTTGTCCAGAGCCCCTATGCGCTGGTGGTGGTCATCGCGCTGTGGACCGGGATTCTGTTGTTTCTGTCGCTGCACCTGCGCACGGCCAACAGTTACGCCCTGATGCTCGCCGGTTACACCCTGCCGCTGATCGCTCTGCCGGTGGTGGATAACCCGCTGGGGGTGTGGGACGTGGCCGAAGCGCGGACTGAAGAAATCTTCCTCGGCATCGCGGTGGCGGCAGTGGTCGGCGCCATGTTCTGGCCCCGGCGGCTGGCGCCGGTGTTCAATGACTCGGTGAACAAATGGTTTGCCGATGCTTCGACTTACAGCCTGCGTTTCCTCAGCCGCAACGTGCAGCCGGACGAAGTCAGCGCGCTGCGCTCCTCGATGGTCGCGACCTTCAACACACTGGAATTGATGATCGGTCAGTTGCCCCACGAAGGCGCGCGGCCGCAAACGGTGCGCAACACCAAGGAACTGCGCGGGCGAATGATTCATTTGCTGCCAGTGATCGACGCCCTCGACGACGCGCTGTATGCCCTTGAGCGACGCACGCCCGAGCTTGTGGATAAGTTCGCGCCGCTGCTGGCCGCGACCACCGAATGGCTCGGCCACAAAGATGCCGACCTCGCCCGCTGGCAAGCGCTGAAAGATCAACTCGAAGCGCTGCAACCGTCCGCCGATGCGTTGGATGATCGCAAGCAGTTGCTTTTCTCCAACGCCCTGTATCGCCTTGGCGAGTGGATCGATGTGTGGCAGGACTGCCGCAGCCTGCAGTACGCCATCCAGTGCGAAAGCCAGGACAGCTGGCGCGCGGTCTATCGGCACTGGCGGCTGGGTCGGCTGTCGCCGTTTCTCGACCGTGGGCTGATGCTCTATTCGGCGGCGTCCACCGTCACCGCCATCATTGTTGCTTCGGTGCTGTGGATTCTGCTCGGCTGGACCGACGGTGGCGCCGCGGTGATTCTGGCGGCGGTGGCGTGCAGCTTTTTCGCCTCGATGGACGACCCGGCGCCGCAGATCTACCGGTTCTTTTTCTGGACGGCGATGTCGGTATTGTTCGCCAGTCTTTATCTGTTTCTGGTCCTGCCCAACCTGCATGACTTCCCGATGCTGGTGCTGGCGTTTGCCGTGCCGTTCATTTGCATCGGCACCCTGACGGTCAAGCCGCAGTTCTATCTGGGTATGCTGCTGACCCTCGTCAACACCTCGTCCTTTATCAGTATCCAGGGCGCCTACGACGCGGATTTCCTCAGCTTCGCCAACTCCAATCTGGCGGGTCCCGTGGGCTTGTTGTTCGCGTTCGTCTGGACCCTGATCGCCCGGCCGTTCGGTTCCGAACTGGCGGCCAAGCGCCTGACCCGTTTCAGCTGGCGCGACATTGTCAGCCTGACCGAACCGGCGACGTTGTCTGAGCACCGGCACTTGGGCGTGCAGATGCTCGATCGCCTGATGCAGCATTTGCCGCGCCTGGCCATGGCCGGCCAGAACACGGGCATCGCCCTGCGGGAAGTGCGCGTGGCGCTGAACCTGCTGGATTTGCTCGCCTATACACCGCGAGTACTCGGCGTACCGCAAATGCTGCTGCACCAGGTGGTGGCCGAGGTTGGCGAGTATTTCAAGGCCTGCCTCAAGGCTGGCGAACGGTTGCCGGCACCGAGTCCGTTGTTGATGACCCTGGACCGCACCCGCCGTGCCCTCAACACGGAATGCGATGAAGGTGCGCGTCTGCATTTGCTGCACGCCCTGAGCGGCCTACGTCTGTCGCTGCTGCCAGGGGTGGAATTCGTCGGCACCGGCGAGCTCGAAGAACCGCTTCCCCATGGCATCGATGGAGCGCCTTTATGATCGGTGATCTGGATATCAGCGGAGTGTTCCTGCCCACGCTGCTGGTGCTGATGGGCATTACCTACGTGTTGTTCCTGCTGGTGCACGGGTTGCTGACGCGTCTGCACTTTTACCGTCTGGTCTGGCACCGGGCATTGTTTAACGTGGCTCTCTACGCTGTGCTGCTCGGCGTCGTGGACTCACTCAGTCGATACCTGATGACATGAAAAAACCTTTTTTGACCATCGGTCGCGTGGTGCTGACCCTGCTGATCGTGACCTTCGCCGTTGTCGTGGTCTGGCGCATGGTGATGTATTACATGTTCGCGCCCTGGACCCGGGACGGCCACATTCGCGCCGACATCGTGCAGATCGCGCCGGACGTGTCCGGGCTGATCCAGCGGGTCGACGTGCGTGACAACCAATTAGTCAAACGTGGCCAGGTGCTGTTCAGCATTGATCAGGACCGTTTCAAACTGGCCCTGCGTCAGGCCAAGGCGGCAGTCGCCGACCGTCAGGAAACCCTGGCGCAGGCGCAACGCGAAGCCAAGCGTAACCGTGGCCTCGGCAATCTGGTGCCGGGCGAGCAGCTGGAAGAGAGCCAGTCCCGGGTGGCCCGCGCCGAGGTGGCGCTGATGGAAGCTCAGGTGGCGGTGGACAGCGCCCAGCTCAACCTCGACCGCTCGACCATCCGCAGCCCGGTGGATGGCTACGTCAACGACCGTGCACCGCGCAATCAGGAATTCGTTACCGCCGGGCGTCCGGTGTTGTCGGTGGTGGATAGCAATTCATTCCACATCGACGGTTATTTTGAAGAAACCAAACTGGACGGCATTCATGTCGGCCAGAGCGTCGATATTCGGGTGATCGGCGACCGCGCTCGCCTGCGCGGGCATGTGGAAAGCATCGTCGCCGGCATTGAAGACCGCGACCGCAGCAGCGGCAGCAACCTGCTGCCCAACGTCAACCCGGCGTTCAGCTGGGTGCGACTGGCCCAGCGGATTCCGGTGCGGATCGCCTTCGACGACGTGCCGGCGGATTTCCGCATGATCGCCGGGCGGACCGCCACGGTGTCGATCATTGACGATCAAACTCAGGAGCCCGCGAAATGAGCAGGGCCTCGGGTTTGGCTATCGCCGGGTTAGGCCTGTTGCTGTCGGCCTGCCAGGTGGTCGGGCCGGATTATCACGTGCCGGACGAGGCCGCCGTGCACCGTGAAGACTTGCAGGGCGACTTGGCGGTGAACGGCAAAAATGTCGTCTCGGCACCGGTGCCCAGCGATTGGTGGCGCTTGTATCAGGATCCGCGCCTCGATCAATTGGTCCAGCAGGCCATGGCCTCCAACACCGATTTACGCGTGGCGGCGGCGAACCTTTCCCGAGCCCGCGCGCAGGTCGATGAAGCTCAAGCGGCAGGTGGCTGGAGCGGCGGGGTGAAGATGGGCGCCCAGCGTTTGCAGGAGTCCGGCGAAGCATTCCTGCAGCCAGAGAAAGTGCCGGTGGCCAACGTCGGCGACATTGGCATTACCACCTCGTATCAGTTCGATTTGTTCGGCACCTTGCAGCGCGGCATCGAAGCGGCCAAGGCCAATGCCGATGCGACTCAAGCGGCGGCCGATACGGCGCGGATTACCTTGGTGGCCGATGTGGTTCGGGCCTACACCCAAGTCTGCGCAGCCAACGAAGAGCAGGAAATCGCCCAGCACTCTCTCGACTTGCAAGCCCAAAGCACCACGCTGATCCAGCGTCTTCGCGACGCCGGGCGCGGTGATGAAACCCAGGTGACCCGCTCGCAAACCCAATTCAAATCCTTGCGCGCCGACATGCCGCGTTATGAGGCGGCGCGGCAGGCCGGGTTGTTCCGGTTGTCGATGCTGCTGGCCAAACCACTGGATCAACTGCCAGCCGGCACCGACCGCTGCGCGGAGCTGCCGAAGATTGCGCAATTGTTGCCGGTCGGTGACGGCGCCACCTTGCTCAAACGCCGTCCCGATGTGCGACAGGCCGAGCGTCGATTGGCTGCGTCGACCGCCGGCATCGGCATCGCCACCGGCGAGTTGTACCCGGACATCAGCATTGGCGCGACTGTCGGTACCGTCGGCATCCTGGAAAACCTCGGCAAACCGGCGACCAATCGCTGGGGCTTCGGGCCGTTGCTGACCTGGACCGTGCCGTCCAACGGCTCCCGCGCACGCATTCGCGAGGCCGAAGCCGCCACCCAAGGCGCGCTGGCACATTTCGATGGCGTGGTGCTCAACGCCATCCGCGAAACCCAAACCGGCCTGGCTCAGTACTCCGCGTTGCTGCAGCGACGCGACGCGCTGGCCGACGCCGAACAATCGGCGCAACTGGCGGCAGACCAGACTCACCGCTTCTTCCAGGCCGGTCGCGCATCGTTCCTGGCAGACCTGCAAGCGACCCGCACCTACACCGACGTGCGGGCGCAACTGGCTTCCGCCAGCACGCAGGTTGCCATCAGCCAGATCGATTTGTTCCTGGCCTTGGGTGGCGGCTGGGAAAGCGGACGAACGCAAGGCACGAACTCCGGCAAACCCTGAGGCCGTTGCTATGCTTTGATTTGATGAGGTCGCGCGTCGAACTCATCAATCAAGGCTCGCGTTGGTCATGGGGATTCCAATAATGAAAAACCCTTATGCTCCCGGCTTCTGGTGCGCTATTGCGGCATTGGTGTTGCTATCGGCCACTTATTTCTACGGCATCATGCTGGCCCACCAGATCGACAAGGCACTGGTGTTCCTCGACAGCGCCACGGCACTGATTGCCGTGATGGCAATCGTGGTGGTGGCCTGGGCTTCAGTCCAGGGCGCGCGCATCAAAAAAAGGCAACTCGAACAAGGCAAGACCCTGGTGCTGATCTGGGACACCAAGGTCGCGCTGCGCCGTGTCGAAACGGTGTTCGATCGGTATTTCTGGGGCAGTTACTGGCAACCGGGGCGTACGTTCCAGGAAGTCATGGGCGAACTCACCGGCACACCGCTGGAAAAAAGCCTCGAAACCCTGAAAAAACAATGCCAGGCGCTGGACAAGCAAGTGTCCGAGGAAGGCTGGCACTGGCTCAATAACGCCCGTGAACTTTCCGATGTCGCCACCGCCATGGCCCGCGAACGTTATCAACTGGACTTCTGCGACCCGCGCTCGGAATCCCCAAGCGGCACGGCGGTGATCAATCGCGACTTCGAAGTGCTGGTCTATACATGGACCGCACGGCTCAAGAGCTTTGATCATCAGCTTGATGAGATCGAGGTTCAGTATTCCTGATTCTGTAGTGGCGGGACTGTCGCCTTCGCGAGCAAGCCCGCTCCCACATTAGATCGGTGGTGATCACAGCATTTGTGAACACCTGAGATTCAATGTGGGAGCGGGCTTGCTCGCGAAGGCGATCTAATGAGCACTGAAACTCTCAACCCCTGCCAGTTGTCCACAAGCAGTGACACTCCCTAGACACTCTTTAACCTTTAATCATTGGGTCGCCCGGTGCGCCTGATGCTAATCTCCATCGCACTTTTAACGCAGTCGTGACCGCAACCCGTCATGGGTTCAGGGAAGACGACCACACTTCAAACAACGGACATTGATCGGGTCATTCATGAATAAATCAGCAGGCGTGCTTCTTGGAATCGTCGTTGCCATCGGTGCAATCAGCGCCGGCGGTGCCTGGTACACCGGCACCAAACTCGAAGGCGTGCTGAACACCTCGATCGCCGATGCCAACAAAGAGCTGCAAGCCGCGCTGGTCGGTTCCAACGGCACGGCGTCGCTGGAACTGGTATCGCTGGAGCGCCATGTGTTCAGCAGCACCGCGCACTACCGCCTCAAGGGCGAAGGTGAGATGTTCGGCGAGGCCCCGGTCGAACTGCTGTTCGTCGATCGCGTCGAGCACGGTCCGCTGCCGTTTTCGCGCCTGGTGTCGCTGAAGTGGCTGCCGGTCCTGGCCACCAGTCACTACGAACTGGAAAGAACCCCGACCACCGAAAAATGGTTCGTCGCTGCCAAGGACAAATCGCCACTCACGGGCGTGGTCAACATCGGTTACGACAATGCCACCAACGGCACCCTGCAATTGCTGCCGCTGGACGTGGCGCTTGACGACAAGTCCAACCTGAAATTCTCCGGGCTGAACCTCGATGTTGCCGCCAGCGCTCAAGCGCAGAAGGTCAAGGCCGACGGTTACATGGACAGCCTGACCCTGAGCACGGTCGCTGAAGATCAGACGCCAGTGAAGGTCGAACTGAACGGCCTGACCCTGGCCAGCAACCTGACAAAAAGTACCTACGGCTACTACACCGGCGAGAACACCGTCGAGCTGACTGATAGCAAGACCACCTTCGGCGCCAAGCAGTCGGTCTTGGGTTTCAAGAAGTTTGAAATGAAGAACCAGACCGAGGAATCCGGCACCAGCGCTTCGGGGCGTGCCGATTACAAGGTGGGTGAGGTGAGCCTCAACGGCAAGACGGTCGGCTCTGCGCAGATGGCCATGAGCCTGAAGAACCTCGACATCCCGGCAACAATGTCGTTGATGCAGATTTACCAGACCAAACTGCAACCGTACGAGAGGGCCGCCGCTGAGGCCGTGGCTGCGGGTCAACCGGCGCCAGAACTGATCCTGACTCCGGCCGAAGAGGCGCAGGTCAAAACCGGCCTGGAGAAACTGCTGGCCGCCGGCCCGCAGGTCGCCCTGGAGAATCTGTCGTTCAACACCGCCAATGGCGAAAGCCGCGCCAACCTGGTGCTCGACCTGACCAAACCTCAATCCATGGACCTGCCGCCAGACCAGTTGACCCAACAACTGATCGCGCTGCTGGACGTCAACGTGAAAGTGTCCAAGCCAATGCTCGTTGACCTGCTGAGCGTGCAGTCGCAAATCGACGGTCAGACCGACGCCAAGCTCATCGCCGATCAGGCCACCGCCACCGCCGACATGTTTGGCAGCATGGCAGTCGGTACGCAGTTGGCAAAACTGGAAGACAACAACATCGTCGCCAAACTGCACTACGCCAATAATCAGGTGGAATTCAACGGCCAGAAGATGACCGTTGAAGAGTTTGTCGGGTTTGTCATGAGCAAACTCGGCGGTAATGTCGCCGTCGAGTAAAACCAGGGTTTACACACCGACGCCCGGCCTCTGCGCAACGCAGACGTCGGGCGTTTTGCTGTCTGGCGTTTGACGCGGGGGGAACATCCGTTAATTCAGATCCCGAATCAGCCGCCACGCCTCATCCACCGGCAACGGCTGTTTCATCCGTTCGGCGAGCAGCGCTATCGCACGTTCTTCATCGCAAGCCACCGCGGCGACCACCAATGCGTCCATGCCGAACAGGCCGATAAAAGGGGGATGGTCAGGATCGCCTTTGAACTCGACCTCATCCCAGGTCGCGGCGTGGCCGAGGTAGTCGTAGTTTTTACCGAAGTGCCAGGTCCAGAAATAGGGGACGTCGAGGTAATGCTCGTCGCCGCCGAGCATGTTCATCGCCGCGATCCGTGCCTGTTGCTGCGCCAGGCGCCAATGTTCGATCCGTTGGGGCTGGCCGTTGAGCGGGAAGGTCGCGATATCGCCGGCGGCCCAAAGCCCATCGGTCACGCGCATCCCGCCATCGACCTTCAGCGACTGGTCTTTTTCCAGGGGAAGGCCGGTAAATGCGCCGGTTGCCGGGCTGACGCCAATGCCGACCAACACCAGATCCGCCGGTAAACGTTGACCGTTGTCCAGGCGCACTGCTTCGACCTTGGTCGTTCCTTCGATGTGCGTTGCGTTGCCATCCGTACGAAACACCACGCCGTTGGCCTCGTGCAGGGCACGAATCGATTTGCCGACGGCATCGCCAAACTGTTTGGCAAAAGGCACGGCGTGGCGGGCCAGAACGGTGACGTCCAGGCCGTATTGACGCAGGGAGGACGCGGATTCCATGGCAATAAAACTGTCGCCGATGATCACCGCCCGTTGGCCTGGTTTTGCCGAGCCCAGAATCCGCTGCGCCTGATCCTTCGAGCGCAACACGAACACCTGCGGCAGGTCGGCGCCAGGCAGCGTAAGCGGATTGGGTGCGCCACCGGTGGCGAGCAGGGCAGCGTCGTAGCTCAGCGATTGACCATCAGCCAGGCGCAACGTCTTGTTCGCGGCGTCCAGGCTCGTCACTTCAGCGTTTATTCGCTCAATGCGCTGTTCGCGGTAAAAGTGTTCATCACGCAGCGGCGGGACTTCTTCCGGCGGCATCTCCCCGGCAATCACGAATTTGCTTAATACCGTGCGGTCGTAACCGGCGTCGGTTTCACGGTCGATCAACAGCACTCGGCCACCGAAGCCCTTTTCGCGCAACGCCGCCGCGCACGCCGTGCCTGCCGCACCGGCACCGATGATCACAAACGTTCGCTCGTCGTCCGCCGGAGGGGTGTGAGCGTCGGGCATCGGCTGATCGTCGACCCAGACCTCGCCATCGCGCACTTCCAGCGGATAGCGCTTGAGGCTGTCCAGGGCCGGCGGTTCGCACAGCGCACCGTCCTCGATCCGATACGCAGCCTTGTGCCACGGGCAGATCAAACGTCCGTGGCACAGAGCGCCGTCGGCCAGCGGCGCTCCGGCATGGGGGCATTCGCCCTGAAAGGCGCGTAGTTGATCGCCCACCCGCAGCAGGACAATTTTCGTGTCTGCGATCTGAACCTCAAGGCCCCGGTTTTCGGACACATCGGCGAAACGGGCGACACGGTGCAGTGCCATGATCACTCTCCAGGCAAGCGTTTCACTTAAGAGTTTGGCGCTTATATGGAGGTTCAGCCAATTCCCACTGCCACGGAATGAACGGTCCGGCTATAGTTTGCACGCCGACGACGGCCCCACCCGCACAAGGTGCTCCGGTATGACCCGATTGACCTCTCTGAACCCTTGGCTGGCGGCCGTTGCAGTCGCCCTTTGCGTGCAATTTCCGGCGCAGGCCCAGGAGCGTTTCACCCTGAACATCCCAGGTGTCACCGACGATCGACTGTTTACCTCGGTCGCCGCCAGCGATGCGCCCAATTGTGGTGGGCACAACCAGTCACCGGCCTTGAACTGGAATGCCGGCCCGGCGGGCACCCTCAGTTACGCCATCGTCATGCATGACCCCGATGGCGCGAAAGGCCAGGGCGTCGATCACTGGGTGCATTACGGCATCAAACCGACCACCCACCAGATCCCGGCCGGTGTCGGCGCCAAATCCGCCCTTGAAGGCGTCGGAGGCACGAACGTCAAAGGCACCACGACTTATGTCGGCCCTTGCCCTCCGGTCGGCGATAGCGCGCACCACTACATCATCCAGATTTATGCCCTGGACCTGGCACCGGACGCCTTGCCTGCTGGCCTTACCCGCGCACAGCTACTGGAAAAGATCAAAGACCATGTGCTGAGAAACAGCAGCGTAGTGCGGCGTTATCACCGCTGAAGATTCTTTTCACTGCGGTTTAACCCGAACCTGTCGGGCTGTCCGTCTCAGAGGATGAATGGATCAATTTCCTCCTGAGGTCAGCCCCCATGTCCCTCCCTCTGCAATTCCTTCACCCGGCCGCCCAGGGTTTCGCCGCCGGGTTGCTGCTGGCCATTGCCGGTTGCGGCGTTTCATCCAAGCCTGATTCCGCCTCGGTTGCGCCACCGGTTCAAGGTGCGCTGCCGGCTGAAGTACTGGTGCGCAAAGAGGCTGTCATGGCGGACACCTCGATGGCCAAGCGCAGCGTGCGTCCGGCGCCGACGGCGAGCTATGCGCCGATGCCCGCGGGCGAAGCGTATCCGCAGGGATATCGGGATGAGCAGCGGGAGCAGTACCAAGCGCTGGCGGATAACCCGATTCACAGTGTGGCCGAAGCGCCTGTCTCGACCTTCAGCGCCGACGTCGACACCGGTGCTTACGCCAACGTCCGCCGCTTGCTGAATCAAGGGCGCCTGCCACCGGAAGGTGCGGTGCGACTGGAGGAAATGGTCAATTACTTTCCCTACGATTACGCATTACCCACCGATGGCTCACCCTTCGGCGTGACCACCGAGCTGGCGCCGTCGCCGTGGAACCCGCATACCCGATTGCTGCGCATCGGCATCAAGGCCTCGGACCGCGCGGTGGCGGAGCTGGCCCCGGCGAACCTGGTGTTTTTGGTGGACGTGTCCGGCTCGATGGACCGACGCGAGGGTTTGCCGCTGGTGAAAAGCACCCTGAAATTGCTGGTCGATCAATTGCGCGAGCAGGACCGGGTTTCCTTGGTCGTCTATGCCGGTGATTCACGTGTGGTGCTGGAGCCGACCTCCGGACGCGACAAAGCGAAGATTCGTACCGCCATCGATCAACTGACCGCCGGCGGATCAACCGCTGGGGCGTCAGGTATCGAACTGGCCTATCAGATGGCGCAGCAGGCGTTTATCCCCAAGGGCATCAACCGCATCCTGCTGGCCACCGACGGTGACTTCAACGTCGGTATCAGCGACTTCGACAGCCTCAAGCAAATGGCTGTGGATAAACGCAAGACCGGCGTTTCCCTGACCACGTTGGGGTTTGGTGTGGATAACTACAATGAACACCTGATGGAACAGTTGGCCGATGCTGGCGACGGTAACTATGCCTACATCGACAACCTGCGCGAGGCGCGCAAGGTGCTGGTGGATCAGCTCGGCTCGACCCTCGCGGTCGTGGCGAAGAACGTGAAGCTGCAGGTGGAGTTCAACCCGGCACAAGTCAGTGAATATCGGCTGTTGGGGTATGAAAACCGTGCGTTGAAGCGTGAGGATTTCAGTAACGACAAGGTCGATGCCGGTGAAATCGGCGCAGGACATACGGTGACGGCGTTGTACGAAATTGTGCCCAAGGGCGAGAAGGGTTGGCTGGAGCCGCTGCGGTATGGCAATCCTGGGGCCGCTGTTTCCGAAAAAACTGGGGAATTGGCGATGTTGCGAGTGCGATATCAGTCGCCTGAGGGTGGGAGTAGTCGCTTGATTGAGCGGCCGATCACTGACAGTGCTGCGCCAGCCAGTGAAGACCTGCGATTTGCCGCGGCCGTGGCAGCGTTTTCCCAGCAGCTCAAGGACGGGCGTTATACCGGCGATTTCAGCCTGAAGGACACCGAGGCTTTGGCTCGCGGTGCGCGGGGCGAGGATCGATTTGGTCTGCGGGCAGAGTTCGTGCAATTGGTGGAGTTGGCGCAAAGTCTGCGAACCACAACCGCATCGAACAGTGAGCCGCTAAAAGGAGGCTACAACTGAAATGTCAGCGCCTGAATCGAGCGACGAATCGCTGCTGGCCCGTTATCGCGCAGGCGACGGGCCGGCGTTCGAGATTCTGTACGCCCGTCACCGCCAAGGGCTCTACCGATTCCTGCTCGGCCTGAGCGGCAAGTCCGAGCTGGCCGAAGAGGTTTACCAGGACACCTGGCTGAGCCTGATCCGCAGCACCAGTCAGCCACAAGGCCGGGCGAATTTTCGTACCTGGCTTTATCAGATTGCCCGCAACCGCCTGATCGATCACTGGCGCAAACACGGAATCCACAACCCCTTGCATGACAGCTATGACGAACAGATCCACGCGCTGTGCGATGACGCAGCCGATCCCGAACAACTGCTGAGCCTGAGCCGCGACAACCAGCGCCTCGAAGCGGCCCTGCAAAACCTGCCCGCGGACCAGCGCGAAGTGTTCCTGCTGCGCGCCCATGGCGATCTCGACCTGCCACAGATCGCCACCCTCACCGAAACACCGCTGGAAACCGTCAAAAGCCGCTTGCGCTACGCCCAGCAAAAACTGCGTCGGCTGCTGGCCGAGGAGGTACTGACATGACTGACGCCCGTCCTACGCCAGAAGACGAAGTGTTGAAGCACTATCGTGAACACGCGACCGGCGAACCACCGGCCCATCTCGACGCGTTCCTCCTGGCTGCCGCACAGCGCGAAGTCCCTGCGCAGAAGCCAGGTCTGTGGAAACGCTGGGTTCAGGCCTGCCAGAAACCCCGTTGGCAAGTTGCATTTGCCAGCCTCGTCGGCGTGGCCCTGATGCTTGCACTGGTGCAACGCACGGAGGAGCAGCTGCCGAGTTACGACTTTGCTCCTGCATCCAAAACGTCTGCACCGGTCGCCAAAAAAGAAGCCGCAGAGGTATCACCTTCGGTTGCTCGCTCGCTGGCTGCCCCGGCCGGCGCAATGTCCGCCCCCGCGCCTGCGGCGCCAATGGCCGATTTTGCCGCGCCCGCGCAGAGCGAATCGATCAATGCCGAAATGGCCGATGAAGCCAAGGTCAGCAAGCGTGCAGCAGCGCCGACGAAAACGCTGGATGAGCAATTGCATGAAGTAGTGCGCCTGCAAAAGGCGGGTAAGACGCAAGCCGCCGATGCGCTGTTGAAGACATTGCACAAGCGTTTCCCTGACGAAAACCTCACGGCCCGACTCAAGGCATTGCAGAAAAACTGAAGGACATAACGGTCGCCAATTTGGCATCGACACCCGAAAGCGCGCACTATCGGCCTATAGCCGATGCGTTGGAGGAAGCCATGGCGAAAAAAATCGACCGCATCGCCCAAATGCTCAACTGCCCGGTGAAGGGTCAGGAATTACGGCGGGCTGTTACTGAGAGTCGTAAGGAGTTTCTGCTGGCGAAGCAGGCAGAGGAAGCGTTTGAGGAAGACGTTCTTGATGATGAGTTGATCGAGGATGAAGAAGACGATGATGATTACGACGAGTTCGATTGGACGACTGAATGAAAAAACCGCTTCGGCGGTTTTTTTTCAGACTCAGTTGTTCGGTTAAACCGAACAACTGCATCCAGCGCCCGTCCTGAGGCTGTAACGACACCGACAAAAAAGCCCCAGACCCTGCGGTCTGAGGCTTTTTCGTTTCTACGTATGGTGCCCAGGCGTCGTTTGAACTGGAGGCTGTGATGCCCGGCTTATAAGGGGGCGGCTGGTGGTGTTTTGGTTAGGCATACACGTGGGCATACACGGAGGCGTTTACTGGGTATGTCGGACGGTGTGCGCTTGGTCATCCATGGGGTGCTCTAATTACCCACCTGCAAGCTCTTTTCGATGGGGTGACCTTGTCGAATCAAGGACAAATTAATGGATCGCCCCTTCCGTGCTGATGCCATTCGCGTGAAGCCCTCTTGATTTGACACTCTTTCTCCATCCATCGCCACGATCATATCGCCGGGTAGAACGTCAGCTTTGTAAGCCGGACTGTCATCGACGATATTAATGACTACTACGCCTTGATTCGTTTGTAATTGCTGACGCTCGGCGTCGTTCAGGTTGCGAACGAATGCGCCAATTCGGAACCGACCTTTCACAAAGTAAATTGCGCCGTAATCAGATCGATTGACGGTGACGGGGATATACGTCGTGTTGCTCCCGTAGGTCGTGGTTGTGGCGTTACCGTAGGCCGAAACCGGTCCACCTGGCCCGTACGCGGTGGCATTAGCGGTGGTGTACGAAGTGTTTGTCGTTGGTGTCGTGAATGGCACGCTAGAGGTAACCGATCCCGTGTATTGCGGTACAAAAACTAGAACCAAATCTGCTCCGACGGCCTGCCCCTGCTCGATTGCGTCATCATCTGAGACGCTTTCACCGCTGTTGAAACTCGATTCACCAATAATCAAATAACCGCGCTTTGCATACCCTGCCAGGAGCTGATCTGTGTTTCCAAATGCTGATCGTTCAACAGCGGGTGTCTGCGGCGCGGCTGATGCGCGAGTGGACGCGATAGCTTCCGGGGTTGCGCCAGGAGTGGGGGTATAGAATTCTTTGTAGCCACTGGCACACCCCGCGATGCTGAGCGATGCACTTATCGCCACCAGCACATGCATGAACTTCTTTTTCATACGTCCCTTCCCTTGGCCTGAAAGCGTTGCGCTATTTGCAAGGGAGTATGGCGTAACGCCGCTACGAGACCTAGTTCTACAGACGAGCTTTCTACCCGTGAGTGTTGGGGGTGGGTTCGATGCGTGAAGAGCACCAGTTCAAATTGCTGACGGGTCAGGAAATCAGCGGGGACCCTGAGGTTTTCCTAGTAACACGGGGTCGGAAACCCGCGAGATCTTGGTAGCGACAGTTTCATCAGCTTACTGAAATTTCAACGTTGAAATTGAAAGGATATTGAAGAGAAAAGGGCATCGTTACCGCAACGGTAAAGGTGGGCTTGCGTGTTGTTGATAGCGAACGGTTGAGCCCCGTCAACCTTGGGGATGGTGTCAACCACGTCAACCTGTCAACCAACGTAGATAATCCAGCCGCTAACACGATTCGACGGGTTATTAGCCCCGTACTCATCTGAAGTGCTCAGGGTCCCCCGGCGGACGACCAAGCAATAGGGCAAATGCACAGGTGAACAGCAGTTCACCAGGTTCACCTGTTCACTAAGCTGTGCACTTTTCCGCTAACACGATCACGCGGGTTTCCGACCCCGTGCCTACCGAACATTCCCAGGGGCCCTGGCTATTTCGATACCCCGGTTGATGCATTTCACCCTGTTGGTAGACGGCACCTTCCAAGCTCCTGGCATTCGGCGACCCAGCGTTCGAATTCTGCATCAGTCGATACCAGCCAGTATTGCACTCGCGGGCGGCGTTATCACCGATGGGGTGTGGGGGGCTCGAAAAGACGTGTTACAGGTGTTACGGGTGTTACGGTTGGTATTAAATCATTGAATTTATTGGGTTTTATTGATGTCACACACTGCTAATCTTTCACGTGCGTTGGGTGTTACAAGCCAAATAGGTGTTACAGCAGCATTCACAAATTTGGGTAAATTGTAGGCCCAAGAGGTGCAATCGTTGCAGTTCATAAAGCGCCGATTAGTGCGAGGTCCCTAGAGAAGGGCCGGGACAGCACGATTGGGAGCATATGAAAAACCCGCATTTTCAAGGTATTGCCTCTCCTCGCCCCTTTTCACGGTGTGAACCTTCAGCGAGAACGGACGCGGCAGATAGCTCCGGATCTGTCGAAGGATTGATCTGATTCATCGCAGCCCAGAGCGCCGTCGCGTCAAATTTTACGGGCCCCCATAGGGGGGCGTCCTGTCAAGCCAGATAAATTACTGGTATCAAGTCCATGGGAAAGTTGATACCCAAACAGCCTCCAGTTTCAAAAAACTTATTTATTCATCAAAATATCTAAGCTCAGGAAGAGGATCAGAACAAGCCTGACCCACCCACAAAGCAACGACAGCTCTGATTTCATGATGGTTAGTCGCCTCTAAAGCTTTAGCTAGTCTTGTACATCCAAGTCGCAGCTCAGGAACAACCTCGTCAGGTATTCCTGTACCATCTGGTCGATTCTCATATCTGAGCTCCTCAAGCATCATATTTAAACCATTACCGAGCATCGTGTATGAGCTATCGCAAACCCAACTTGGGTGACGCACTACTAACTGCGCAATTAAATCCATTACCCTAAAAAGAACAGGCATGCGACGGGTTGAAACAATAGCGACAAGAGTTGCGATCAGTGCTAAAGGCGGGGAGAACTTTGAGGATTTAGGATGCTTAATCCAATACCAAATCACCGCTAATGCTCTATTGGCACGAGATACATCAGCGCAAAGCAGACCCGCGATTAACTTTTTCTCCACTTCATACAAATCGTCAATTTTTGACTTGTTGAAACTTTCAGCAATTCTAGTGCGAAGAAACTCAGCGCCGACTACTGAAGATTCTGTTCGCACAGTGGAAACCCAAGAAAAAACATCGGACTTATAAAAAGAATCGTACCCGTGAGCATCAATGAACCTAGAAACGATTATATCTAAATTAATAAGACGCTCAATCGTCATTTCTTTAAGCTCGCTAATCCTCTCCATGTTCTGCGTAATCAAAAACCATTCGTCATCCCACCACGCCTTTACGATAAGAAGACTTTTTACAAAGTCTTTTTGGGACCAGTTCGATCTTTCCAACGAAGCAGACATATTCACAAAAAAGCCATCGTCGGCACCTATTTGCCAAGAAACGCGGCCTTCTGACTTAATTTTATCGTCTTCTGAAATAACTCTAAAAGATTTGACCTTTTGGTTGAGTAACCATTTTCTGAAGGCAGTATCTCCAGTTTTTTTCAAGTTTGGCATCCATAACAAAGGCGCCCAGAAATGGTGCCCCGGTATAATCGGCCACCCTCCTTGGTTACTTAAAAACACATTAATTTCTTGAGTCTGCGGTTCACTTATAAAGCCCCACTCTTTTAACCAGAACAGCCGCTGCCATATACCAGCCAAACTTGAATATGGACCAGTATCATCCACGCTCGCATCTTTCAAAATCAAGATCAGCTCGTCAATATCTTTACTGATTTCGGCTGAAACACAATCAACTTTTGGATCATCAGAGCGTTTTTTAATATTATGGAACATGATCCAGTTGTTCCGATAAACACTTCTTATCGACCCATCATGGATCACAGAAGGTATCGTCGCAATAGACCTAGCCAGCCGTCCTCTATCAACCGAAGTCAAGTTTTCAAAACATCTAGCCATGCATACTGCCAAGCTTTTCCAAACCTCACTGTGTCGACCGACAACCTTGCTATGATGTAGCGCTACGATGCGTTCGCCAAACGAGTACACCACCTCCGAGTCAGTCAGCCGAATAATAAGCCGCCCGACTAGCTCAAGATGAAACAATGCAATCCTAGTAAGTTCATCATCATCATGTGCATTTTCAAAAAAACGCTCCACCAAACTTAAAGATCGCTCACAAATCGAGTTCGCAAGACTCTCTTTAGCCCTAGCAACTTGGTATCGAGACAGCCATCCCGCGGAATGCATTAGCTGATTATCCGATCTTGGCTCAAGCATTTTCTTGTTCAAAGTACGGATCATTACACTTAGTACGCGCTCCATCGAGTCAACATATTGCACCCACCAAGCAGCTTGGCCAAACGCACTTATATCGAAAGTAGTATCACCTACACGAGGAACCAGGGAAACACGGTCGCTTAACGAAAGCCAAGCAAACGCCGCATCGATTTTTTTATCAAATGTACTGGATCTTCCGATATGTCGAGTCGTTGAGTAATTGCCCAGCTCAAATAAAGGAGTGCGGCTAACGGGTTGTGATGGCGAAGGGGTCTCCGCATTGAGATCCGCCATTAGCAACTGAAGTTCTTGGACAACATCATGATCAATCGCCGCTAGATCTGCCAAGCGCTGATTTAACTCGTCGGGGTTAATTTCAAACTCGAGCTCACGCGCTTTTCCCCGAAAGCTCATTGACCACGCTAAAGTTTTCTGTAAATAGCTGATGGTTAAACAAGCCCATGCT
This sequence comes from Pseudomonas sp. GL_093, assembly GCF_057837605.1. NCBI lineage: Bacteria > Pseudomonadati > Pseudomonadota > Gammaproteobacteria > Pseudomonadales > Pseudomonadaceae > Pseudomonas > Pseudomonas sp. GL_093. The sequence goes on from NZ_CM174448.1 coordinate 209,053, forward strand.
TCCTGAGAAAGATAGCGCACTGAACTCGTTCTCGACCGCTGATTTTTTCTTATTTTCTTTAGGCCTACTAGGCTAGTTGTTAGTCCGACCGACACGTCGCCAACTTCACCAAGCAACATTCCTTTACGAACATACATATATCCGTCAGGAGATCTAATCTCCCAATTCATAAGAATGCTCTGAGCTACATCGCGATCCCCCTTATACAAAGCCAATAACACATCTTCATAAACTAGCTCATCTTTCAAATGCAAATCGCTAGGGAATTTAAACGAAAGCTTTTTACATAAACTTTCATATTCGTCCTGCCTCAACTCCTGCCTAGCCCAGCGCACTAAACTCACTGCGACTTCTTTCCATGTCTCATTAAAGGAGAATTGCGACTTTATTGAAAACCCATTTAGATCCTTTTGCTCAGAGACTGACTCTTGATAACTCGCACCCTCAGTTGCCGATAAAAGTTTGATAGAGAAATCAGCCAGCCCATCGTCAAAGCATTGCAACAATACTTCATTATGCCACGCATAATCCGCCATTATGGCCACGCCAACATGCGGAGCAACTTGAACTATATGATCTTGGAGTTCCTTGGAATAGAGATACCCAGAAATTCGCGAGACGGTTGAGGAAAACTTCCGCCTTACGTCTCTTGGCGCAACAAACCATGCCGGATAACTACTCCTGGCCTTCCGCAGGCCCAAATAGCTGCGCAGTACATAGTCCAGCTTTTCGTCATTTGTTATTGAGGAGCCGGTAGGCAGCGTCACATTATTCGTGAACTCTCCCCAGGACTTTTGATCCGCGTTAATTGGTTCTTTCAGTATTCGTATAAGTTCACTGTATCGGGCTGCGTAGTCTGATTCTTCTACACCGTCCAACATAGGGAGCACCACAGGAGTAACCCGGCGCGCTTCTAGTAGCCTCTGTTGCCCGAGAGTTGGAGCGCTTCCCAAAAATAGATAAATAGGTAAAGCGTGCTGATCGAGTACATCTCTTACCCACCCAATCCAATGTAAAAAATTCGGATCATCACCTGAAAAACCTATCAAGCAAAAAATATTTTCCAATATTGATTGACGCACTAGATTTACAAATGGAGCAGATTGGTCGGGATAACGTCGATAATCCTCTTCGGTAAATATAAAAGGACGTTGCGATGGAAACGAACCATGAAGCTTGACGATCCGTCGCCGGTTCAACATTTTCGATTGGGGGATATCTTCTCTACAGGTAACTACATAATGGGCGTGATCTACAATGTTTTCAGAAGCACGCTCCAGCAAAGTGTCGTAATTAGTTGTAAATACTTCACACCATTGAAGCGTCAAAAGCTTTTTATGCAGGATTCCTGGACTAACTCTATCATCTGGGATAAGACGCTTTAACAAATCCTCAAGAGCTGGCTTAGAAAAAACTCTTGCATATTGCTCACCCAACTGGGCCACCATACTGGTGGAAAACTCTTTAAGCTCACCTTTATCAGGATTAAGCTCTCGCCATAACTCTTGGGCCACTTCGTACCAAGTGGCCAGCTGATCGCCATTCTCAGCGTTCCTACTGAATCCAGCTCCAACCATTATCGCTGCGTTTCCATTTTCCAACGCCCGCCGCACCGCATCATAATGCACTCTGCTACCGTCCATCCCTCTCTCCTTTTGGACAGGTTATTTATTCTTTCAATTGCAAATACGCTTTTCTAGGCTTCGGTCGCAGGGTATTACTTGTATAGGTTTTGATCAAACGATGCTTTAACTCATCGGACACTGAATCGCCGCCGATTTGATAGACGCTTTTGACTGGCTGCTCTGGTCGACCACGGATTTTGCCTGAGCGTCCGCTTTTGGCCCAGGCTGTGTAAAAACGCATGCACCATTTTGAAGTATGCATTGCTACGTAAAATCTGACGGCTCTTGGTTAATCAGCAGACCTGAAATTTGCATAGGAGTGCAGTTTTTATTCCGGTTCAGACGGATAAACCTACTCAAAAACGTTTATACACATCCTCGGCCGATAGCTGCCCGTCACGAAGGGCTGTAATCGACCCTAAGCGGTCAATCCTGTGGAAACTATGGCGGGAGGCTTAGGTGTATGATGCCCCTTTGACCAATGCGATCACTCGGAAGGTAACCAGCAAAAACTGCGCAAAAGCAGTGAGATATCGCGGGTTCAAATTTTTCGACATGAGGCTGACGAAACCATACTTGACAGATAGCGAATGCTTACACACGATGCTACAACGATCTATGGCCCGAAATGAGGCGCCAACAGGACTTTATGCCCACTATTTTTGATATTGCCGACCACATTCTCGCTCAGACTCCTGCTCCTTATGGCCTGACAAACCGAGAATTACAAAAGCTACTGTACCTTGCTCAAGGATTTCATCTTGCGCAATTCGGAGAGCCTTTGTTTCAAGAAGACTTCCAAGCTTGGAAGCATGGACCGGTAAACTCTGGAATATTCCATAAATATAAACACCTTGGCTATTATGACATTAACAAGCCAAAGAGTGAGGTTCTCAAGCCTATTGGTGAAAAAACGGCAGCTTTCATCTTGGCGTTGACACTTACGTTTTGCACTATTGGCTCATACAAACTTATTGAGTACTCACACGCAGATATTCCATGGGCTTCGAAATATATCCCTGATCAGAATGTTTATCTGTCCAAACCTGATTTAAAAACATACTTCGAAAATTTTGCTTCATTTGAAGACTACAAAGCGGCTGCAGAACAGAAACTTCAGTTTCACGAGCTTATTCTATCTCGCCTTAAATATCTGAGAGACCTTCCTCAGATTGGGAATGCTTGGATCTCGGGTCAGGCAGAAGCACCTACAGATCGTACGAGCGAAGTAGCAGTCGGATTTTTGTCGGGTTTAGAAAGACAACTTTTTTCGAATCACGCAAAGCCAATTTATCCAAAATTAATCATGGGGCCGATTCCTACTGGAGGAATTAGCCTAGAGTTTGTGTCAGATAATTCAACGTACCTAAATTTCCATAACTCGGAACTAGTAGAAGTAGAGTTCGAAAAAGATGGCCACTTTGAAGAATACGAAATCCCTTTGGGCCAGTTCGAAGAGAATTTTGCGGAAGTTTATGGGAAGATGTCAGTATGAGTAATATACTGGATGGTGAAGTCCTATACCGCTACGCTGATCCTCGGGTTTTTCCAGATGGACAGACCGAACTTCCTACTTCAATCTTTAACGATCCTAATCTATCGTGCGACTGGCAGAAAGTTCAGCTTAACCCGGAGCTATCGCCGCATGTTGCCAATGGCCGAAATATGATTGTGTCGATTGCGGTATGCGATAGCATTCGGAATCCAACAAACCCAAAAAGGTCGACCCAGTTAGTGCCTGACTGGAAGCAAGATATCTTGCACGATCCGCTTCCTGCACAACAAGGGAATGCATTCACTCCGAATCCTTCGCATGCGTTGATCCGCGGAAAAAAGAAGGGAGCGGTAACTACTGTGATTCGCGACAATTCGACCTATACGATCATCGACCGCGTAGCCGAAGCATCGTCACCAGTGTAGTAAGTGCATTCTCGTGGATTTACTTCTGACCAATTGTAGTCATTGCGTAATTGACCGCTTTTGGCCCAGGCTGTGTAAAAACGTTTTTCAGCGCGACAGGTACTCAAAACCGGACTGGAAATCGCGCTTCTATGCGAAATCCACATCTGTTGACGGGCCAATAAATTTCAGATTGAACGTAGACGCGCACACTTCAATTTTGGCGAAGCGTTTTTACACACTCTGGGCCGTGAGCGGCCTGCCGAATTTGAATGCAACGGAAGCTTTTGCGAGCTTCCGTTTATCTTCATCACCGTTTTTTCAGCTTATGCTCGATTAGCCCCATTTCTGCTTTGATCGCAGTGATGGTGAGCTTTTGCGTTGCTGTGCTTTTTCCGGTTTGGGTATCCACCAGCTTGAGCAGGGCAGTCAGGTGGGCTTTTCTCGCTTTAAGTGCCTCGGAAATAGTTGAGCTGTTTTGTGTCGTTGCGGTCATGGCTTCATTCCTTGGAGCGATTTAAACAGCCCGCGAAAGCAGGCTGTTTCAGGAGCCTCGGAGTTACATCGCGAGCAGATCGCGCGTGCGATGCTGGCGGCCACGGTCCGCCAGTTCGCTCCACCTCCAACTGCCGAAGTTTTCACCCTGCTCGGGGATGTCGAGCTTCATTAAGGACACCGGATCGCGGCCTATCATCCGAGCGGCGGCGTACAGCTTACCTCCCACATCTAACAGCGCTTGAGCAGCTTCATTCCACGCTTCCTCCAGGGCGTTGTGGGCCAGCCGCAAGGCGGTTTCCTCAATTTTTTGGTGTTCTACCTGAGCCTCGCTGATGTGCCGGTCTACGATGGCCAGCTCTTGCTCCAAGGCGGTGATGATCAGGAGTTGGCGGCGATGTTGTTCGGTGGCGGTAGTGAGGTTTTTCGCGGCTTTCTGAGCGTCGGTGCTAGCTGCTTTTTCGCCCTCGACGTCGCCCCACGCCACTGCTTGTGCGTAAGCGGTAGCCGCCTGAGTCTCAGCCTGTCGTGCGCTGGTAATCTCTTCCTGTGTCTGCTGGCGAATTTCCTCCAGGCGAGTGCTTAGGCTTTGCCGTTTAGCGTTAAGCTCCAGCTCATCCGCCATCCAGTTCGCCATGTCGGTAATGTAGCCCTCCATTAAGCTTTCTCGGTTGGCGAGCTTCTCCAGGCGGTCCAGCGTTTGGTCGAGTTGGAAGATCTGATGATCGATCGAGTCGATCTTGATTTTGCGACTGCTGATTTCATGCCTGACGTCGCTCTCTCGGCCGTTGTTAATGACGTCCTCGCTGTGAAGCGCTGACTCAAAAGGTGGTATTTCCTTTTTGAGCGCCTCCATTTCGATGACTTTATTGGCGCGTGCGTCTTTCAGTTGTTCAATTCGGTTCATGGGTTGTGTCCTAATTATTGGGTTGGGTTCGCAGTGGCTGGCGAGGCCGATTAAGCCGGCTCTACCTCAGTCAGTAGGCCCGCCGTCAGGCGGCCTGAGCCTCGCTCTCATCCGCTACCGGCACGGTCTTCACCACGTAGCAACGCTGTGTGCCCATCCCGGGTAAACGGACGGCGCAGGAGGCTTTGCCATCTGGCCCCGGCTCAAGGACGCCCCGACGTATCAGCTCCTTGTTCACGGCATTGATGTTCATGCCCTTGAACACTTCGGAGCGCCACGCCTCCGGCAATACGTAGTAGGTGTTGGTGGTGTGCAATGCGTCACCCAGGCCGTGCTCCAGCGTCTTGCGAAAGCCCAAGCGATCAATGGTGCGTGGGCCGTGCTCGTCGATCTTTGCGGCGGCCGACTCCCAGCGGGTGAAACGGCTTTCACCGAAGCGCTCAATGACCTGACGCAGCCGCGCCAAGATCGCGTCCCCTTCCAAGTTGCCTGCACCGCCGCGCTCATTCATCCAGGCACTGAGGCACACCCGGGCTGCGGTGGTGGCGGCGCCATCGGGCCAGCCGGTAATCCCCATCGCGGTGGCCAGTTCGCCGGCTGCTGCGGCCAGCCCAAAGCGGGCGGCGGCTCGATGCGCCTGACCGCTGGCCGAGGCGGGTAGCGCCTTTGAGATAAATCCTTCCAAGGTGTGGCGCAGGATCGCCGACCAACCATGCCGCTTACCGGGCTCACAGAGGGCCGACAGGAAGGCGGTAAGTGGTGTGCCGTAGTACTTGGCCACCCGTGCCTTGAGTGCATCGGAGAGGGCGGCGGCGTCATCAAAGCCGTTCAGCACATCGAACATGCCCAGGCCTTTGCTGGCATCCGCTGGCACGGCGAGCATCCGCACTTCCATGCCGGCTTTCAGCTCCTTGTTGGCTTCGGCCATGTGCTGCGCCAACGTCTTCTCGCCGGTCGAGAGAAACAGCAAGCGCCACTCCTGCACCTGTCGGCCGGCTTGTCCGCGATCATTGGCGCGAGCCTTCCCGGTGCCGTTGCCGAGCATGTACACCGTCTCACCAATGATGCGCGGGTCGCACATGCCGATTTCATCCAGCACTAGCAGCCCGTCGGAGTGCGCGGCGGCGATGGATTCCAAGGCGTTATCCGTAGAGCGCCAGGAGCGCACCAGACGCGGTCCGCCGTAGATCGAGGCAGCCACTTGCAGGTGGGTGGTTTTGCCGCCTGAGCTGTCACCGTAGAGGTGAAAGCCGCCCGACTCATGGCCGAGCATGTGCAACAGCGGACCGGCAAACGCCACGCTGGCCACAAATGCCAAACGGTGATTGCCGATGCACAAGGCGCCGATCTGCTCTTGCCACTGCTCCAGGGTGCCGGCTTCGCTGATGGGTGGAAGCTGCGCACCGGCCTCATAGAAGTGCAGGTGTTCAGTGTGTGAGCCGACCTGCTGTTCGGGCAGCAAGAAGGCGCTGTCGTGCCAGCCCAAACGGGTAACCAGTCGTGCGCGCTGGGCGCTATCAAAGCCGCCGAGATAACTTTGCAGGTCGTTGCGCGCATTGCGTCCGGATCGGCTGCCGGCCAAGCGCAAGCCCATGTCCACCAGTGGGCCGAGTACGTCCTTACCGAAGTCACCGGTCATGGTTCGTGCCGGAATGTTCCAACGCTTTTTCGCCCCATCCGGATCGTCGAACTCGACCAGCAAACCCCAGTTATGCCCCTGTGCATCTCGGGTGCGCGCCAGGATCTCCAGCGGCGAACACACCGGGCGAGCCTCGCCATCGTCTCCGGAGTAAAACACGCCTTCGGGCGTCAGGCGAAAGCCGCCGGGCAACAGGTCGTTTTTGGGTTTTGCGGCGCGCTTGGTTGTCGGCTTGGCCTTGGCTTCGGGTAGTTCGGCCGGTGCTTTTTCCGGCTCAACACCGAACAGTTCGCCGCTGCGTTCCAGCTCGGCTATGTGGGCCGCCGTCCAGCCTTTGGCTTGGGCATCGGCCGCGTCGTCACCGTCCTCCCATTGGCCACCCTTGGCGAACGTCGGTTGGTCATTCTTGAGCATAGGCTTGCGTTTGAAGACGTCGAGAGCGATCACGCGCACTGACACGGCACCGATCTGTTGCAGTTGTTTGGCGATGGCGTCCATGCAGCTTTTGCCACTGGCGTCGTTGTCTGGCCACAACACCACGGACCGACCTTTGAGCGGTGTCAGGTCGGCTTTGTGCCAGGAGTTCGAGCCGTTCGGCCAGCACGTGGCCACGTAGCTGGGCAGTAACTCCGCCGCGGCGTCGACGGCCTTTTCGCCTTCGCATAGAATGACCGGTGCCTCTGCGCGTTGCGCCAGTTCATCCAGACGCAGCAGAGGACGCGGCTCAGGCAAGCCCTGCCAGCGCCATTGCTGCGTTTGACTGTCGGCCCGTTGGCACCAGGTCAACGGGGCAAACACCTTGCGCGGTTTGCCGTCTTCATCCGGGCCCAAGTCGAAGCGATAGAGGGCCATGACTGGCTGGCCTTGAGCGTCGCGATAAATCCAAACCTTGGACGGCGTACCGTGTTGCCGGTGTTTGGCCGGGCACTTGCTCATGGCCTCGGCCGGGATCGGCTGAATGGCCAGCCATTCCGGTGTTTTGCTTTTGCTGGGACTAGGCTTCGATTGAGCCGCCCCAGCGGTAACGTGCAGCAGATCCGCCAGCTTGTTGCAGGCTTCGACGTCGGTGCCGCCATCGAGGTAGCGCACCAAATCGATCAGATCGCCGCCCTTGTCGCCGGTGGCAAAATCCGCCCAGGTGCCTTTGCTCATGTTGACCTTGAGGGAGCCGGCGCGCTTGTCGGCGCGGGTGGGATTGGCGGCGGTGTATTCCTTGCCGCCGTCGACGCGTTTACCGTTGGGCAGCCAATGGGCAAGCACCCGATCAATGTTCTGCAACGCAACGGCTTTGACTTGGGCGAACGAGGGACGACGGGCGTTTGAGGTAGAGGCCTTCATACGTCACCGCCTTGGGCCATTTGCAACCCGCTGGTAACGTCATCAATGATGGCCTTCGCCATCTCGCTCAAATAATGCGAAGCCCAGATCATCGCATCGTTGCCATTCCCCATGCCGCTCAAGAAAGTGAGCTGGTTTACACAATCCATGAGTAGAGAAGCTTGTTCGAGCGCTTCCTCGCACGATATGCCGGCATTGATGCGGAACAGTGGCTGGTTCTGAGCGTTGCACTTGGCAAAGGTGGCGCCACCCACCGTATTGATCGCAATGGAAGGGTTCATTGGGCACCGCCACTAACGGGTAGCCGAGTGGAGTTGTCGGCGTGCACGGCGAGGGTGCGGATCAGACCCAACGTTCCTCGAACATCCCACAGCGCCGCCGCGATGACATGGTTGGCCAGACGTGGGCCGTCGCACTCAAACTGATCCTCAAGAAGCAAGAGCACGGAGTTGGCTCGATCCACGGCACAGGTGATGGCGTCAATCGGCACACCGGCTTCGGCGCCTTTGTGGACGCAAAGCAGATCCTCGGGCAGGGAGAAGCTCAGGGCTTGGTTCATTGGGCACCGCCTGCGGTTTCGAGCGCGCGGGCTTTGGCCATATGGGCGTTGTATCGAGTGAGGCGTGTAGCGAGGCTGGAGTTGGCGTGTAAAGCGGCGAGAGCCATTGCACGATGGGCAGTGGCGCGAATTTTGAACGGATTGAGGGCGTGCATGGGGCGAAACTCCTATTGTTGAGGAGCTACCACCGTTCGCCGTCAAACGAATTGGGGTGGCAGCTGTGCGCAGGTTGACGGACCGGGACAATAGGAACCCGGCAGACCCGAAGGTCTCCCACGCACAGCCACCATAAAACGGGAATGCGGGCACAAAAAAAGCGCCTGCAATCGTAATGGGGGCGCCTGTGCGCCTATTGTTGATCGGGCCGTCAAACCCGGTCGCTGATTTTGCAGCGACGGCCAAAGAGTAACGTCCTGTTTTGCAAAGTGCAACCGTGCGGAGATCTTGCGCATTTGCTCGATGCGACTTAGATTGTGCGGGCATGTAGATTTACCTCAACGCCTCCGGATCGCTCCCGGGGGCGTTTTCGTTAGTGCTGGGTGGTGACAGGGCGGGCGAGGGTGAGCCATTGCAAGTGGTTGCCTTGGCGAGCCCTTTGCTGCATCTGCTGTAGCGCTTCGGGATTGCGCAGCAGGTTGGGAATCAGCTCGCGCGCGTCGCTGATCACCACGTCTGCGGGCGGCTGAATCGCCAACAACGTCCACTCCAGGTCATGCCACAGCACGATTAGCACCTGAGCGCCGGCCGAGATCGCTTGATCGCGCAGGGTCAGCAAGCGCTGGCGACCTTTGATCTCTGCGGTAGAAGGCAGAGACGCTTCAAGTACACCGACAAGATCCAAGGCTTGGTGGGGGAGAAAGGTCGGTGTCATGCCGCCTCCTGCATATTGGTGAACAGCGGCGGCGGTGTTTCACCTTTGAGCCAAGCCAAAATCTTGCTGTCCTCGCCGCACCGTCGGCGATGTTCTACCGCGAGCAGTTCGCGCTGCTGTGCCAGACATTCGTCCACATAGCTGGTCAGATCCGAGGTCAACTTCATTTCACGGTGCAGGCGTTCGCTCGCGGTCTTTTCCTCGGCAAGATCCTGCTCGGTGATGCGTCGCCATACCGCCGGATCATTCGCGTAACCAGTCGATTGATCGACCAGCCAGTAGGTGACCCAGTCGGTCATGCCCAGCGATTTCAGGGCGGTGCGGCGGCCCTCTTTCATCGCGAAATGGCCCGTACCGTGGATGCTGGAAAACTCCCTGCGTACCGCGTTTTTGCGGATCAGTTCAGGCAATTCCCAGGGATTGGGTTTAAGCGGAAGGACCAAGCCATCAGGGTTGAAAAAGAAGGCTTCTTGTTCTTCCCCGTTCCAGCTCACGCCGGCGATGGTGCGATGACGCCAGTTGATCGCGCCGGGTTGATAGAGGCGGAAGCCGATGCTGTAGGAGTCGAGAAATGGTCCTTTGAATGGGCTGTAATTGCGCTTCATGCGGCCACCTGGTCACGGGCTTCAATGCGGCTTTTGACCCAGCTCTGAACTTCAGAAAAAACCCAGGCAACTGGTGCACCGCGTGCGGTGCTGTTGCTCAGTTTGACGGGCTGTGGAAAACCACTGTCGGGGCACTGCATGAGCTTGTAGATCGTCGAGCGCTTGAGCCCCGTAGCAATCTCAAGACGCGGCATGCGTATGAGGGTGGTAGCGGGATCAAAAGGAGTGATGAGGCTTGGGAAGGTGGGATCAAAAGGGGTGACGAGGTTTGGGAAGTTTGGAACGGGCTTTCGTGCGAAGTCACTTTTCATTGGGATTGCTCTCGATTGGTATGGACTGACGAGAGCAATGATCTAGGTGTTGAAATGCGGTGAGCAGTTCACTTCCACTTTGAAATTTTCGGTTTACAACAAGCCATGCTTAGTGAGGATGGCATCTACCTGTCTGCGGCTGAGAGCCTTCTCAATTTCCGAAGGTAGCCAGGTGGGTCTCTGTTTTGGGGGCAGGGCTATTTGATCTTCTAGCCAGCGATGGACGTGTGTCGCCAAGTTTCGACGTGGAAGCCCCTCGCTCCGAAGGTTGTTCGCTTGCTTCACAATGGCGGCGTCGCGGGTTGATATTTCTTCATTGCGATCCTTTCCGCTCAAGATGCCACCTTTGCGACGGATCGCGGTTTTGATGGCTGCGGAAGCAAGCTCAGTAATGTCGTCGTCGTAAAGGGAAATCAGTGAGGTGACCACTTCCAAATGCGCGACATAGTTCTCTAATGCGTCAATGCGCTCATCAGGATTGATTTCGCTCGCGACGGCTTGGCAGAACTCCTCCCAGGGCAACGCCAATATCTGCCAGTTCTTCGAAACAACTTCCTGTTCGCTCGCCTGCATCCAATCGCTGAGAGATTCAATTGCCTTTACTGCGCAAGCCATCGTATAGGCGGCATAAGCCTCTTCATCGGACGCCGATTCGCAGCATGTGAAGTGGCGAATCCAGTCAGCTAGGCGCGATGTTCGAGGAGTATCCGCATGCTGGAAGATTGACTCTTCCTGCCTGACGGCCTCAATACAGAGCGAATTAAGATAACTGCTTTCGTTAGCTTGAATGCGAAACGCGCATTGGTCGAGTAAACGGCACGCATCCAGTATTTGCTCGCCGCAATGCACATAGAGCGACTGGTTCGACAGGTGCTCGATAAGTCTCGCCGTCGGCTTTACGCCCAAGGCGAGATCAATGCCTTCTATAAGTTCCAAGCGCCCACTCCTTTACCGAAGCGTAGCCAACCATCCCCGCGCCCTATGTTATTGAGGCACAACCAGCGCGCCGAGCTTGTTCGCACACGTCGGAAATGGCTAGCCAGCAGTGGCAATGAGGGGCTCTCGGTGTAACACCCAGGCGCAGCGTTACACGACGTGTATGCCACCGCTCTCAAACGTGTTACAGGCGTGAAGCTCAATATATTCAAGGGTTTGATGTCGCCCGTTACACCAGTAACACGCGTAACACCGTTTTTGGAGGGGGGAGGGATAAGGAGCTTCATATGGCCTTTCCAAATTGGCCTTGCACGACATTGCCAGTTGCCAGTTCATCAAGATGATCTGCGTACCACTGCATCATGACTTTGCGCTGAGGCAGGTACACCGCCTTGTTGTACACACCTGCAATCCCCTCTTTTACATGAGAAAGCTGGGCCTCAATGTGGTTCTCGTCAAAGCCTTGTTCATTAAGGATCGTGCTCGCGATATGGCGGAAGCCATGGCCAGTTTGCCGACCCGCATATCCCAGTCTGCGAAGCGCCATCAGAAAGACGGTATTGCTACGGGGGATGGTTCGATCTTTTCTCCCAGGGAAGAGAAGGGGGTATGCGCCTGTCAGCGTGCGTAGCTCCGTTATCGATTCAATGGCCTGGCGAGATAGAGGCACTACATGCTCGCGACGACGCTTCATTCGCTCGGCTGGAATCGTCCATAGCTTTTTGTTGAGGTCGATCTCTGACCAGCGTGCTTCTCGAATCTCACTCGGGCGTGCCGCTAATAAGGCCAGCAATCGGAGACCTAGACGGACATCCTTTGCGTGAGGGTAAGAGTTGATAGCTCGAAGTAATGCAGGCAGCTCTTCTATTGATACGTGTGCATAATTTTCAGCACTACGTGTCTGAAGAAATTTATTAAGGCCTTCAAGGGGGTTGTGGATCGCTCGGCCTGTCACGCGTGCCAAGTCGTAGATCTCTTTGCAGAAGGCCCGAACTCTGCCCATTTGCTCAATGATCCCTTTCTGCTCCATGCCTCGCAGAAACTCCATCCATTCAAGGGGCAGTATTTCTGTGTAGATGCGTTTGCCGAAAACGGGGAATACGTGAAGCTCCAGGGCACCAAGGACTCGACGGGACGTGCCGGCTTCCCAGCTTGAGCGCCTAGCCTCAAACCATTCGCGCCCTAATGCTTCGAAAGTATTGTTGGCAGCCACCCGGTCAGCAATCTTGCGAGCCTGCTTACTGACTAAAGGATTTTTACCGGTCGATGCGTCATCCCGCAGTTGCGCCGCCTTCTGCCTGGCTAGCGAGCCATTGATTTCGGGGTAACCGCCTAGGCCCAGCCAGGACCATTTCCCGTCTGGTTTTTTGTAGCGCAACTCCCACGACTTCTGTCCATTTGCCTTGACCCGAAAATACAAGCCGTTGCCGTCTTGCTCCCGGTACGTCGCACTCTCTGGCTCCAAGCCTGCAAGAGTAGTGTCGGCCAGTGGGCGGCGTTTGATTTCAGTACGCTTCACTGCGTGTATGCCTCCAGTTCAATGAATCTCAAAGCATACACGTGGGCATACACGGCGTGAAGTTATAGGGGTAGACAGGGAGGGATAGCCAGAAACAAGAAAGCCCGCACAGGGCGGGCTTCTTGGGGTGTTTCGTAGACTGTCTGAGACAGGTCTAGACTGCTATATGGTGCACCAGGCGGGATTCGAACCCACGACCACTGCCTTCGGAGGGCAGTACTCTATCCAGCTGAGCTACTGGTGCAATGCGGGCGCCATGATACTCATATGCACTGCGGGCGTCCATGCTGCTGAATCGCCTGCGTTTTTCCAAAGCGTAACCTGCTATTGCTACGTTGATCAGAAAAATTAGGCAAATGCGGCGTTTTCGTTCTTTTTTTCGAACAGGCTATTGTCCTTTACCCCCTTTGATCCTAGGATTCGTTTGAGATTTCAAACGCTCTTGTCTGGGTGCTGAACCGCACGAGTTTCAATCAGTGCGCTATTTATGTGCTTCAGCCCGGTGAATGATTTCCCTGACGGCAGCCTATAAGGCGCCTTTCTACAATCATAATTCGCTCCGCGCTTGTCGCGGTGCTGTTAAGGAAAGCCGACATGCAGCTTAAAGACACCCAGTTGTTCCGCCAGCAAGCCTTCATCGATGGCGCTTGGGTTGATGCGGACAATGGTCAGACGATCAAGGTCAACAACCCGGCAACGGGCGAAATTTTGGGCACCGTGCCGAAAATGGGCGCTGCCGAAACCCGCCGTGCAATCGAAGCCGCTGACAAAGCGCTGCCGGCCTGGCGTGCACTGACCGCCAAGGACCGTGCGAACAAGCTGCGTCGCTGGTTCGAACTGATCATCGAGAACCAGGACGACCTGGCTCGCCTGATGACCCTCGAACAAGGCAAGCCATTGGCCGAAGCCAAGGGCGAAATCGTTTACGCCGCTTCCTTTATCGAGTGGTTCGCTGAAGAAGCCAAGCGCGTCTACGGTGACGTGATTCCGGGCCACCAGCCAGACAAGCGCCTGATCGTGATCAAGCAGCCAATCGGCGTGACCGCTGCAATCACCCCGTGGAACTTCCCGGCCGCGATGATCACCCGTAAAGCCGGCCCGGCTCTGGCCGCCGGTTGCACCATGGTGCTCAAGCCTGCTTCGCAAACTCCGTTTTCCGCATTCGCTTTGGCTGAACTGGCCCAGCGTGCTGGCATTCCAGCCGGTGTGTTCAGCGTGGTGTCCGGCAGTGCCGGCGACATCGGCAGCGAGCTGACCAGCAACCCGATCGTGCGCAAATTGTCCTTCACTGGCTCGACCGAAATCGGTCGTCAGCTGATGGCTGAATGCGCCAAGGACATCAAGAAAGTGTCCCTGGAACTGGGCGGCAACGCGCCGTTCATCGTGTTCGACGACGCGGACCTGGATAAGGCCGTTGAAGGCGCGATCATTTCCAAGTACCGCAACAACGGCCAGACCTGCGTCTGCGCCAACCGTCTGTACATTCAGGATTCGGTCTACGACGCGTTCGCCGAGAAGCTGAAAGTGGCCGTGGCCAAACTCAAGATCGGTAACGGTCTGGAAGAAGGCACCACCACTGGCCCGCTGATCGACGAAAAAGCCGTGGCCAAGGTTCAAGAGCACATTGCTGACGCGATTAGCAAAGGCGCAACCGTTCTGGCGGGTGGCAAGGTCATGGAAGGCAACTTCTTCGAGCCAACCATCCTGACCAACGTGCCGAAGAACGCTGCCGTGGCCAAGGAAGAAACCTTCGGTCCATTGGCTCCGCTGTTCCGCTTCAAAGACGAAGCCGAAGTGATCGCGATGTCCAACGACACCGAGTTCGGTCTGGCTTCGTACTTCTATGCTCGCGACCTGGGTCGTGTGTTCCGTGTGGCTGAAGCCCTGGAATACGGCATGGTCGGCGTCAACACCGGGTTGATCTCCAACGAAGTCGCGCCGTTCGGCGGCATCAAGGCGTCGGGCCTGGGCCGTGAAGGCTCCAAGTACGGCATCGAAGATTACCTGGAAATCAAATACCTCTGCCTGGGCATCTAAGCTCGAAGGGATAAGCCCGGCAAGGCATTGCTTCAAACGCAAAGGGCACGAGAGCGCTGTCCCTTTGCGTGCTTCAAACGGAATTTTCTCTGTGGCCGGGAAAGCTGTGGCAGTCGATCATCGCATGCTGCCGTAGTTGCCTCCCCGCCGCATTTTCCTTGAACCACGCCGCCCGATGAGCGGTGAATGAGGACTTTATGAGCAAGACTAACGCATCCCTGATGAAACGCCGCGAAGCCGCTGTACCACGCGGTGTTGGCCAGATTCACCCGATCTTCGCCGAGTCCGCGAAGAACGCCACCGTGACCGACGTTGAAGGTCGCGAGTTCATCGACTTCGCCGGCGGTATCGCCGTGCTGAACACCGGCCACGTGCACCCGAAAATCATCGCCGCCGTGACCGAGCAGCTGAACAAGCTGACCCACACGTGCTTCCAGGTACTGGCTTACGAACCGTACGTAGAAGTGTGCGAAAAAATCAACGCCAAGGTGCCGGGTGATTTCGCCAAGAAAACCCTGCTGGTGACCACCGGCTCCGAAGCCGTGGAAAACGCCATCAAGATCGCCCGTGCCGCCACTGGCCGTGCCGGCGTGATCGCGTTCACCGGCGCTTACCACGGTCGCACCATGATGACCTTGGGCCTGACCGGTAAGGTCGTGCCTTACTCGGCCGGCATGGGCCTGATGCCAGGCGGCATCTTCCGCGCGCTGTACCCGAACGAACTGCACGGTGTGAGCATCGACGATTCGATCGCCAGCATCGAACGCATCTTCAAGAACGACGCCGAGCCGCGTGACATCGCTGCAATCATCATCGAGCCGGTTCAGGGCGAAGGTGGTTTCTACGTTGCACCTAAAGAGTTCATGAAGCGCCTGCGCGCTCTGTGCGACCAGCACGGCATCCTGCTGATCGCTGACGAAGTACAAACTGGCGCTGGCCGTACCGGCACCTTCTTCGCCATGGAACAGATGGGCGTTGCTGCCGACCTGACCACCTTCGCCAAATCCATCGCTGGCGGCTTCCCGTTGGCCGGTGTTTGCGGCAAGGCCGAATACATGGACGCCATTGCTCCAGGCGGCCTGGGCGGCACTTACGCCGGTAGCCCGATCGCTTGCGCCGCGGCCCTGGCCGTGATGGAAGTGTTCGAAGAAGAGCACCTGCTGGACCGCTGCAAAGCTGTCGGCGAGCGTCTGGTCACTGGCTTGAAAGCCATTCAGGCCAAGTACCCGGTGATCGGCGAAGTCCGTGCCCTGGGTGCGATGATCGCGGTCGAGCTGTTCGTTGATGGCGACAGCCACAAGCCGAACGCTCCAGCGGTAGCCGCCGTTGTGGCCAAGGCTCGCGACAAGGGTCTGATCTTGCTGTCCTGCGGCACTTACGGCAACGTTCTGCGCGTCCTGGTACCGCTGACTTCGCCGGACGAGCAACTGGACAAAGGTCTGGCGATCATCGAAGAGTGCTTCTCCGAGCTGTGATCTCCAGGCTCTGATCGATTTGTGAACTGATCGACAAAAAAACCCGCTTCGGCGGGTTTTTTTGTGTCCCTGGAACCCATCGATGACAAATGCGCTGTATCGAATGGCCAGCATTGACTAAGGTGCAAGCACTACTTTGGAGTGTGTAAATGACTGCTGTGGTGTTACCCGCTGCGCCGCGTGTGCTGATTGCCGAGGCCGACCCCTGGTCCCGCGACCTGCTCAAGCAGGTGTTGTTGAATGTGCGCTGCGACGCACGGCTGGATCTGTGTGCCGATGGTCAGGAAGCGCTGCACCTGTTGGCGGAAAATCCTTACGACTTGGTGATCGTCGACTGGGAGCTCCCCGGCGTCGATGGTTTGAATGTCTTGCGCAATGTCCGTCAACGCAAGCGCAATCCACCCCTGCCGTTCATTCTGATGAGCAGCCGCAATGACAGCGCCAGTGTGCGCGAAGTCTTGCCCCTGGCGCCCGCGGCGTACCTGACCAAACCCCTGAACATGGAAAGCCTGACCCACCGCCTGCAGGAGTTGCTGCTGAACGCCGGTGAAGAGCTGTCTTGCGAAACGCCTTCGCTGTCGCCAGGCATGACGTTGGCGGTTTACCTGGAGCGTCGTCGTGAGTTTGCCGACGGTGCGCCGCTGATGACTGACGTACAGTTGGCGGTCAAGCGCAGCCTCAATCCCAATGGCCTCGACCTGACACTGCTGCATGACGAGATCCGTACCGATCCGCAAATCACTGCCGTGCTGATCGCCGCCGCCAACAGCGCGGCCCAGCACCATGGCGCCGCCGTACAAACCCTGTCTCAGGCGCTGCACCGCCTCGGCACCGGACAAAGCATGAACCTGATTCTGGGGCTGGCCCTCAAGCGCAGTGCCCGACTCAGCGACCCGTTTCTGGCCGACTATGCCGAGCGCTATTGGGAGCTGTCGCTGCGCACCGCCGAGTATGGCCGGACCCTGGCGCGCTTGCTGGATCTGGATCAGGAGCGTTGTTATTGCGCCGGCATGCTGCATCGCCTCGGTGACCTTGCGCTGTTGCGGTGTTTGCAGGAGTGGAAGCAGGCCGGTGGTGAGCTGGATGAATGGGAGGAGGTCGGCGAGGCGCTGGCCGAATTCGGCGCGGCCTATGGTTCGGCGCTTCGCACCCGTTGGCGCCTGCCGCTGGAACTGCGAGAGCTGATTGCGGCGGTCTACCAGTTCGGTGGCGGGGTTTACTCCCGCGAAGCGCTGGTGATGAACATGGCTGCGCAACTGGCGCGACTGACCGAGCATGAGGGCATTGAGGACCTGGCGAAGAGCCGGACGGCGCGGTTGCTCAAAATCGGGTTGCCGGAATTGATGCGCCTGCGCAAGAAATAGGCATCACACAAAACCTGTGGGAGCGAGCTTGCTCGCGATAGCGGACTGTCAGCCAGCATCAATGTTGAATGTCAGTACGTCATCGCGAGCAAGCTCGCTCCCACAGGGGATGGTGTTCAGCCTCAGCCGGAGACGATGCGGTTCTTGCCCTGGTGTTTGGCTTGGTACATCGCCGCATCCGCGCGGGCAAACAGGCTGTCGACGCTTTCGTCCTCGGCGGTGAGGCTGGTCAGGCCCTGGCTGACGGTGATGCCGAACGTCTGGTCGCCATGGCTGAAACTTAAGCGCTGAATCTCCCGTTGCAGGCGCTCGGCCACTTGCATGGCCATGTCTGGCGCACAGCCGGGAAACACCGCTGCGAATTCCTCACCGCCAACTCGCCCGAACACATCACCTCGACGCAACGTCGCGCGGCCGCTCTCGGCGAGTCGTTGCAGCACGTTGTCGCCTTCCTGATGGCCGTAGGAATCGTTGATGACTTTGAAGTCATCGATGTCCAGCAGCAGGAAGGCCAGCGGCGTGCCTTGGTGCCGTGCCTGTTCGAATTCACGGTGGGCGCAGTCGAAGAAGTGTCGGCGGTTGCTGCTCTGGGTCAGTACGTCGGTGGTGGCCAAGCGTTGCAGCTCGGTTTCCATCTGCTTCTTGTCAGTAATGTCTTCGGCAATACCGACGATGATCACCGGTTGCCCCGGCTCGGCCTGACGGTTGATGAAGCACTTGTCACTGAGCCAGCGGACCTGGCCGTCGGCGGCAATGATTCGGTATTCGCGGTCTTCATCGGCGCCTTTGACCAGTACTTCGGCCAGGCTGCGTTCGGCGTAGTCCAGATCATCGGGGTAAATACTGTCGCGCCATTGGTTGTAGTCGGACAGCAACAAGCCTGCGGAGCGGCCGAAAATCCGTTCATACGCAGGGCTGACATACAGCACCCGACGGGATTCCCAATCGAAGGCCCAAAGCACCGCGTTGACGCTCACCAGCAGAGCGCTGAACAGCTGTTCGCGTTCGCTCAGTCGCGCCACTTCGCCTTGTGCATGCATTAGCGCCAGCAGGGTTTGCGCGGCCTCGGGCCACTGCGGGAGGGATGAGTCTTGTAGGCTTTTATTGACCATCGACACAAAATCTCAAAGGGCGTGTGCCGCTCGAGGTTCGAAAGCGGCCAATACCAGAGCCCGCCTGGATGGCGAAGTGTCTTTGAGATAGGGGATTTGGAGCTTAGTTCCGAAGGGTGCGCCCACGAACGGGGCGCACCGATCAACGGCGTCAGACAGCGGCGGGGCGCAGGGAGTAGGTTTTCAACTGATCGGCGAAGTCGCGCAGGGATTGAATTCCGCTGACTTCCGCTTCGTGTACCCAATCCTTGATGGCGGCCAGCATGTCGTGACCATTTGAGCTGGTCTTGACCCAGATCTGCTGCAAGGCCAGGCGTTTCTCGTAAATTACCTTCAGCGCCTGACTGTGCTCGAGCATGGTCTGGATGCGAATGTGGTGTTTGTCATCCAGCAGGCTGGTTTCCCGCGAGAGCAGGCGCTTGGCACGGTGGAACTGGTGACGGACCGAGTGATCGACCTTTTCCAGCTCTTGTTTGACCAGCGGTGCGATCACCAATTTGCGGTACTGGGCCATGATCTGGAAGCGGTTGTTGAGGATCGCCATGGCGGTGTCCATGTCCAGGTTGCCTTTGCCTTCAACCCGATGGGCGATGGGCGCGACCCGCTGAACCTTGGCCAGACGCAGGAAGCTGAAGACCTTGATCCAGGCCCAGCCGAGATCGAATTCCCACTTCTTCACCGACAGTTTTGCCGAATTAGGGTAGGTGTGATGGTTGTTATGCAGTTCTTCGCCACCGATCAGGATGCCCCATGGCACCAGATTGGTCGCCGCATCGCGGCATTCGAAGTTGCGGTAGCCGATGGCATGGCCCAGGCCATTGACCACGCCAGCGGCCCAGACCGGGATCCACATCATCTGGATCGCCCAGATGGTGATGCCGATGGTGCCGAACAACAGCAGGTCGATGACGCCCATGATCGCCACGCCCAGCAGCGGAAAACGGCTGTACAGGTTGCGTTCGATCCAGTCTTCGGGGCAGTTCTTGCCGTAGATGCGCAGGGTCTCGGGGTTTTCCGCCTCGGCACGGTACAGCTCGGCGCCTTTGCGCAGAACCGTGGACAAGCCCTTGATGACCGGGCTGTGCGGATCATCGACGGTTTCGCATTTGGCGTGGTGCTTGCGGTGGATAGCGGTCCACTCACGGGTGTTCTGTGCCGTGGTCAGCCACAGCCAGAAGCGGAAGAAATGTTTCAGGCCTGCATTGAGCTCAAGCGAGCGATGGGCTGAATAACGATGCAGATAGACCGTGACGCCGATGATCGTCACGTGGGTCATCAGCAGGGTGACTGCCACCAGTGACCAGGGCGACAAGCCGAGAAAACCTTCGTACCACATAGGCTATAGGGCCCTCGATAAAGAAAAAAACAGCCGTTGCATTATCACTTAGCCCACAGATAAAACCAGTCGCCCTTTCAGATAAGAGTGGCTGGATGTTTCTTTAAACTATAATTCCATCCTTTTTGAAGGGACATGGACAGCCGAATGTCTGCCACCTATCGCGATGCTTTGCGTGCAGCGCTGCTTTACCTTCTGGTTTCTGTAAGTTGGCTGCTGTTCAGCGGCTATTTATTGAACAGTTTCTTCGATAGCTCCGCTGAGCTAATGCGATGGCAACTGATCAACGGTTATGCCTGGGTGGTGTTCAGTGCCGGTTTGATTTTTCTCGCCCGGGCGCGATTGTTCCGTTGCCTGGGGATCGGCGCAAAATTGCGTGAGCGCACTGAAGAGCGCGAGCGTTTGCGTCAGGCGGCCGCGGTGTTCGATTGCACGCGTGAAGGGGTGCTGGTCACCGACAACAAAGGGTTGATCGTCCATGTAAACCGGGCCTTCATGGCAATTACCGGCTATCAGAGCGAGGAGGTGCTCGGCCAGCGCCCCAGTCTGTTCAAGTCCGGCCATCACCCGCCGGCGTTCTACCAGGCGATGTTCGCGGCACTCAACAGCACCGGCGAGTGGAGCGGTGAAATCTGGAACCGCCGCAAAAGCGGTGAGATCTACCCACAATGGCAGACCATCCGCGTCATTGACGACGAGAGGGGGCGGCGCAGCCATTACGTGGCAGTGTTTTCCGACATTAGCGCAATCAAGAACTCCGAACATGAGCTGACGCACCTGGCTCACTACGATCCGCTGACCGATCTGCCCAACCGCTTGTTGTTCACCGACCGCACCGAGCAGGCCCTGGCTTCGGCGCAGATCCACAAGCGCGGCTGCGCGTTACTGATGATCGATCTTGATCACTTCAAGATGATCAACGACAGCCTCGGGCATAGCATTGGGGACCAGTTGCTCAAGGGCGTTGCCGAGCGTTTGAAAGCGATGGTCGGCCCGGGAATCACGCTGGCGCGCCTTGGCGGTGACGAGTTCGCCGTGCTGGCTGAAAGCTGTCCGCAAATGGTGCACGCGGCGGCGCTGGCTCAGCGGATCATCGATGGCCTCAAAGAGCCGTTCCAGATCGACGGGCATCAGTTGTTCGTCAATATCAGCGTCGGCATCAGCCTGTTCCCCGGCGACGCCTTGAGCGCCGAGCAGTTGTTGCGCAACTCCGACTCGGCGCTGTTCAAGGCCAAGGGGGCCGGCCGCAACGGCTATGCCCTCTATACCGAAGAATTGACCGCCCATGCCCAGCAACGGGTCGAGACTGCATTCGAATTGCGCCGTGCGCTGGAGCAGCAGGAGTTGCGGGTTTATTACCAGCCGGTTCACGACCTCAAGACCAGTCGCCTGATCGGCGTCGAGGCATTGGTGCGCTGGGAGCATCCGCAGCGAGGGTTGGTGTCGCCGGCAGAATTCATTCCCATTGCCGAGCGCACCGGTCTGATCGCCGAAATTGATGCCTGGGTGATGCGCCAGGCGTGTGTGCAGATGTGCCAGTGGCAGCAGGCTGGGGTGGTGTTGTCGTTTGTCGCGGTGAATGTTTCTTCTCGACTGTTCGCCCGCCGTGAGCTGTTTGGGCAGGTGGCGAAGGTGCTGCACGAAACCGGGCTGGATCCTGCCTGTCTGGAGCTGGAAGTCACCGAGAGCGCAGTGATGGATGACCCGGAAGTCGCGCTGGAGCAGATGCACCGATTGCGCGAGTTGGGCGTGCGGCTGGCCATCGATGACTTCGGTACAGGCTATTCGTCGTTGCTGCGCCTCAAGCGAATGCCGGTACAGAAACTCAAGATCGATCAGGGCTTCGTTGCCGGGTTGCCGTGGGATGAGGATGACGCGGCGATTGTGCGGGTGATCATTGCGCTGGCCCAGAGCATGGGAATGCAGGTTCATGCCGAGGGGATCGAGCAGGTCGAGCAGGCGGGTTTCCTGCTCGAACACGGCTGCGATCTGGGACAGGGCTACTGGTTTGGGCGGCCGGTGCCGGCCGGGCAGCTGGATTGGGACCGGACTCCACAGATTCTCCAGCACTGATCAGTCTTTTGGTTATATTAAAATTCTTAAATAGTCTTTTTAAGAATATCCGCGCTTATCTACTATTGGTCTCACGCCGCAAGCAGTCTCGCCACTGCCAGGCAACCTCTAGTTGAAGGAGCAGCACCATGAGCGCATCCCTACGTAGCGTTGACGGCCAGGACGAAGCAACCATTTTGCGTGAGATCCAGAGCGCCTTGCGCGATCTGCGTTTTGGCGCAGTGGAAATCACCGTGCACAACGCCCAGGTGGTCCAGATCGAACGCAAAGAGAAATTCCGGTTGCAGAACCCAAGCAACAAACCGAGTTAAAAACCGGCAACCCGATACCAGCACACCATAAGAAAAAGCCAACACAATCAGAATTCCAGGAGCTTTCACCATGTCGTCGATTCGTCATTTCGCTTTGGCCGCCCTGGCCAGTGCCCTTTTTGCTGGTTCCGCGGTTGCCAAGGATTACGAACTGCTCAACGTGTCGTACGACCCGACTCGCGAGCTGTATCAGGACTACAACGCTGAATTCGTCAAGTTCTGGCAGAAAGACCACGCCGGCGACAGCGTGAAAATCCAGCAGTCCCACGGTGGTTCGGGTAAGCAGGGGCGGGCAGTGATCGACGGTCTGCGTGCCGACGTGGTGACCCTGGCCCTGGCCGGTGACATCGACGAAATCGCCAAACTCGGCAAGACCCTGCCGGCGGATTGGCAGAAGCGTCTGCCGGATGCGAGCACGCCTTACACTTCGACCATCGTGTTCCTGGTGCGCAAGGGCAACCCTAAAGGCATCAAGGACTGGGGCGACCTGACCAAGAACGGCGTGGAAGTCATCACCCCGAACCCGAAAACCTCTGGCGGTGCACGCTGGAACTTCCTCGCGGCGTGGGCCTATGGCCTGAAAGCCAATGGCGGTAACGAAGCGAAAGCCAAGGAATACGTGCAAACCCTGTTCAAACACGTTCCTGTGCTGGACACCGGTGCTCGTGGTTCGACCATCACCTTCGTCAACAACGGTCAGGGCGACGTGTTGCTGGCCTGGGAAAACGAAGCCTTCCTGGCCCTGAAAGAAGACGGTGGCGCTGACAAGTTCGACATTGTCGTGCCTTCGCTGTCGATCCTCGCCGAACCGCCGGTAGCCGTGGTCGACAAGAACGCCGAGAAAAAGGGCAACACCGAGATCGCCGACGCGTACCTCAAGCACCTGTACAGCCCGGCCGGCCAGGAAATCGCGGCAAAAAACTTCTATCGTCCACGTGACAAGGATGTTGCCGCCAAGTACGCCAAACAGTTCCCGACACTGGACCTGGTGACCATCGACAAGGACTTCGGCGGCTGGAAAACCGCTCAACCGAAATTCTTCAACGACGGTGGCGTGTTCGACCAGATTTATCAGGCGCAATAATCTGAAATAAGCCATAAACGAGCCCCGGATTTACGTTCGGGGCTTTGCGCGTTCTCAACCAAGGACTTTTATGTCGCGTCGTATCTCCCCCGTCATACCCGGCTTCGGGCTGACGCTGGGCTACACCTTGGTGTACCTCAGCCTGATTGTGCTCATTCCACTGGCGGCGATGTTCGTGCATGCCGCTCAACTCACCTGGGACCAGTTCTGGGCGATTATCTCGGCGCCACGGGTGCTGGCGGCGTTGAAGCTCAGCTTCGGCACCGCGCTCTATGCCGCGATCATCAACGGCATCATCGGCACGCTGCTGGCCTGGGTGCTGGTGCGCTATACCTTCCCGGGACGCAAAGTCATCGATGCGATGATCGACTTGCCCTTCGCGTTGCCCACTGCGGTGGCCGGTATCGCACTGACTGCGTTGTACACCCCCACCGGTTTGGTGGGTCAGTTTGCAGCGGACCTGGGTTTCAAGATCGCGTATACCCCTCTCGGCATCACCCTTGCCCTCACTTTTGTGACACTTCCATTCGTAGTACGTACCGTACAGCCAGTATTGGCTGATATCCCGCGTGAAGTGGAAGAAGCGGCGGCGTGCCTGGGTGCGAAACCGCTACAGGTTTTCCGCTACATTCTGGTGCCTGCGTTGTTGCCGGCGTGGCTGACCGGTTTCGCGTTGGCCTTTGCCCGCGGGGTCGGCGAGTACGGTTCGGTGATTTTCATAGCCGGCAACATGCCGATGAAAACCGAGATCCTGCCGCTGCTGATCATGGTCAAACTCGACCAATACGATTACACCGGCGCCACGTCCATTGGTGTACTGATGCTGGTGGTTTCCTTCGTCCTGTTGCTGCTGATCAACTTGCTGCAGCGGCGCATCGAAACCCCATAAGGAGGCGCGAAAATGTCCCAATCGTCTATTAGCGCCGCTTCCTCGGCCAACGCCGCCCGTCGTGGCAGTGCCACTTCGCGACGAATCCTGATCAGCCTTGGCTGGTTGGTTTTTGCGCTGTTTCTGTTGCTGCCACTGTTCATCGTAGTGTCCCAGGGGCTGAAAAATGGCCTCGGCGCGTTCTTCACCGCGATCTTCGAACCCGACGCTTTGTCGGCCCTGAAACTCACGGTGATCGCCGTGCTGATTTCGGTGCCGCTGAACCTGGTGTTCGGCGTCAGCGCCGCGTGGTGCGTGAGTAAATACTCGTTCCGCGGCAAGAGCATGCTGGTGACCCTGATCGACTTGCCGTTCTCGGTTTCGCCGGTAATCGCCGGTCTGGTCTACGTGCTGATGTTCGGCGCCCAGGGTCTGTTCGGGCCGTGGTTGCAGGACCACGACATCCAGATCGTCTTCGCCTTGCCGGGCATCGTGCTGGCGACGATTTTCGTCACCGTGCCGTTCGTGGCGCGCGAGCTGATCCCGTTGATGCAGGAACAAGGCACACAGGAAGAAGAGGCCGCGCGTCTGCTCGGGGCCAATGGCTGGCAGATGTTCTGGCACGTCACCGTTCCCAACATCAAATGGGGCCTGATCTACGGCGTGGTGCTGTGTACGGCGCGGGCCATGGGTGAGTTCGGTGCGGTGTCGGTGGTTTCCGGGCACATTCGCGGGGTGACCAACACTCTGCCGCTGCACGTCGAGATCCTCTACAACGAATACAACCACGTGGCCGCGTTCGCCGTGGCGAGCCTGTTGCTGATCCTGGCGCTCTTCATCCTGCTGCTCAAGCAGTGGAGCGAAAACCGTATTAACCGCCTGCGCGCCAGCGCCGCGGAGGAATAAGTCATGTCGATCGAAGTGCGTAACGTCAGCAAGAATTTTCACGCGTTCAAGGCGCTGGACAACATCAGCCTGGACATTCAAAGCGGCGAACTCGTGGCGCTGCTCGGCCCGTCTGGCTGCGGCAAGACCACCCTGCTGCGGATCATTGCCGGTCTGGAAACCCCGGATAAGGGCAACATCGTGTTCCACGGTGAAGACGTCTCCGGTCACGATGTGCGTGATCGCAACGTCGGTTTCGTGTTCCAGCACTACGCGCTGTTCCGGCACATGACCGTGTTCGACAACGTCGCATTCGGCCTGCGCATGAAGCCGAAAAACCAGCGCCCGAGCGAAAGCCAGATCGCGGTGAAAGTCCACGAGTTGCTGAACATGGTGCAACTGGATTGGCTGTCGGATCGCTACCCGGAACAACTCTCCGGCGGTCAGCGTCAACGTATTGCCTTGGCTCGTGCCTTGGCGGTTGAACCGAAAGTCCTGCTGCTCGACGAACCCTTCGGCGCCCTCGACGCCAAGGTCCGTAAAGAACTGCGTCGCTGGTTGGCGCGGCTGCACGAAGACATCAACCTGACCTCGGTGTTCGTGACTCACGACCAGGAAGAAGCGATGGAAGTCGCCGACCGCATCGTGGTGATGAACAAGGGCGTGATCGAGCAGATCGGCTCACCGGGCGACGTCTACGAAAACCCGGCCAGCGATTTCGTTTATCACTTCCTGGGCGATTCGAACCGGTTGCATCTGGGTGAAGACAACCATGTGCTGTTCCGTCCTCACGAAGTATCGCTGTCGCGCCATGAACTGGAAGATCACCACGCGGCCGAGGTGCGGGATATTCGTCCGCTGGGCGCGACGACACGGGTGACGCTGAAGGTCGAAGGCCAGAGCGAATTGATCGAAGCTGAAGTGGTGAAAGATCACGACAGCCTGATCGGGTTGGCGAAGGGCGAGACGCTGTTCTTCAAGCCGAAGGTCTGGCAGAAAGTCGCGAACCTCTAAAGCAAAAAGCATCGCCAGCAGGCTGGCTCCCACAGTGATTTGTGTCGTTCACAATTCCCCTGTGGGAGCCAGCCTGCTGGCGATTGCGGTCTAAACCGCCGCGCGATTCGGATTGACCCGTACACCACCCACCCGCGCCTCGATCTGCTCTTTCAGGTCATGCCGCAACCCCAGCAAAAACGCCAACTCAACCACCACAAACAACGGCCCGACAATCAACCCCGTCACATCATCGACAAACGCCGGTTTGCGTCCTTCGTAGTGATGACCGACAAACTGAATCGCCCAACCCACCACAAACATCCCGATGCCGCTCGCCAGCCAGACCAGCGTGCTTTGCTGCGCGAGCACATGACCCAGCCAGATGCAAAGGCCCAGCAACACGGTCATCAGCACGCCCAGCCGTAACTCCAATCGCAGATAAAACCACGCCGAAGCCAGCGCCAAAAGCACGGCCGGTGACACCAAAACCCCGGCCAGCGACCACTCAGGCCGTGACAGCAACACCGCAACCGCGACAACGATCAGCGGAATACCGATAAAGTGGCTGGCAATATTGCGCGGGTCACGGTGGTAGGCGGCGTATTGACTGAGATGGTCGACGAGGCTTTTCATTGTTGTTCCTCCTGTTGGGTGATGGATCATGCCCCGGGTCCACATTTCGCTCTGTCAGGCAGGCGACAATCTCCAGGAGTTTTCATGGACATGCAGGTTTGGCGTTCGCGGCTGGATAAAGGGCAGTGGTTCAGCCATTTACCTGTTCCTTTACAGGATAGTCTGCTGGCCGCCGCCAAAGTGCGGCGCTTGTCGCCGGGCCAGCGGCTGTTCAAGCGCGGCGATCCACCGTGCGGGCTGTACGCGGTGCTCGAAGGTTCGGTGCGCATCGGCGCGGTGAGCGAGCAGGGCAAGGAGGCGCTGTTGAGCCTGGTCGAGCCGCCGCACTGGTTCGGCGAAATCTGCCTGTTCGATGGCCAGCCGCGCACTCATGATGCGTTCGGTCTTGGTCATTGCACCCTGTTGCACATCCCGCAAACCGCGCTGCTGACATTGCTTGATGAACAACCGGCGTACTGGCGGCAACTGGCATTGCTGATGAGCCAGAAATTGCGCCTAACCTTCATCAATCTCGAACAACTGAGCCTCATGCCAACCGCCGCTCGACTGGCTCATCGTCTGCTGATGATCGCCGAGGGTTACGGCGAAATCGATCCACCGCGCCGGGTACTGCAACTGCCCCAGGAACAATTGGCGTCGATGCTGTCGCTGTCACGCCAGACCACCAACCAGATTCTCAAGGACTTGCAGGGGCAGGGAATTGTGAATCTCAAGTACGGCGAGATCGAGATTCTGGATGCGCAACGATTGCGGATGTTGGCGATTATCTAAAACCCGGCGTTAGTGGTGGGCTTTGGACGCGAAGGCGCCTAGCCTGTGATGACGACAATCGAGGTGTGCCATGCGTGTGCTGTTAGTGGAAGACGAACCTGAAACCGCCAAGCTCCTGGCTAAAGGTCTGAACGAGGCAAGTTACTCAGTCGATGTGGCGGTCAACGGTATGGACGGCCGTCGTTTCATCGAGTCTGGCGAATACGAGCTGATCATCCTCGACGTGATGCTGCCCGGGCTCAATGGCTGGCAGTTGCTGCAGCAGATCCGCAAGCTCGGCGATACGCCGGTGCTGTTCCTGACCACCAAGGACGGCATCGAGGATCGCCTGCGCGATCTGGAGTTGCATGAAGATGATTACCTGCTCAAGCCGTTTGCCGTGAGTGAACTGGTGAAGCGAGTGCGCAAATTGTTGCGGCGGGATCGGGGGCGCTGAGACCGGGTCCGATCAATCAATGAGCTAGACTTCGACCTGGTTATGCATTAAATACAATGCAAATAGATTGTTTCAATAAATATGCACTGTATATGATGCAGGTGGGCGGGATGGAAAACCTCGGCGAACTGATCAGGTTGCTGCGCAAAGAGCGAAAGATGTCTCAACAAGACCTGGCAAAGCAGTACGGCATGAGCCGTTCCACGATTTCGGGTATCGAGAACAACACCATTTCCGAAATTGGCCTGCGCAAGGTTGAAGCGATCCTCAATGGCTTCGGGTACGAACTGACGGCCGTGCCGCGGCGGTCGACGCGTCCAACACTGGACACCCTCAAAAAGGTGAACTTCCATGGGTGAGCAGCAGGAAAAGGACCGGCTGCACATCAGTGTTTCCGGCACAACGGTCGGAACCCTCGGCCGTGCTCAGTCTCGCATTGATTCAGTGTTTACCTACGCCGAAGAAGCGCTGGAAGAAAATGCCGTCTCATTGACCATGCCCGCTCGCCTCGAGAGCTACACGTGGGAGCGAGGTGTCCCGCCGGTTTTTGAAATGAATCTACCGGAAGGCGCTCTGCGCGATGAATTGACTCGTCGTTTCAGCAAAGCGATTCGAGGGTTTGACGACTTCGCGATGCTGGCGATCGTCGGCCCGCACCAGCTTGGGCGAGTGGGGATTAAAAACGCGCAAGAGGCAAGTGACCGGCTACCTGAAACCAGTCTCGCGGATCTGCTGGTTCATGACGGTGCGCAAGGTTTGTTCGAAGATCTGCTGCACACCTATGGCCAATATTCGGGCGTTTCCGGTGTGCAGCCGAAGGTGCTTATCCGTGACAGTGCGACAACTGTCGACCGATTGACCCATCGCGGGGCAACGCATCTGGTCAAATCGTTTCGGCCAGAGGAATACCCTGAACTCGCTGCCAACGAATACTTCTGCATGAGGGCTGCGCTGCATTCGGGTCTTGAAGTGCCGGTTTTCGAACTGAGCGATCACGGTAAATTTCTGGTCGTCGAACGTTTCGATCTGAATGAAAGAGGTTATCTGGGCTTTGAGGATTTCTGCGTGCTCAATGCCTGGCCTTCGAAGGCCAAATACGATGGTTCGTACGAAGGTGCCGCAAGGCAGATCAAGGAGTTTGTCTCCCCGCCGTTGCTCAACGACGCCCTTGAGTCTTTTTTCAAAATAGTGGCGTTGTCATCCGCTCTGAAGAATGGCGATGCTCACCTCAAGAATTTCGGTGTGCTGTACGAACATTGCGGGGCTGATGCGCAAATCAGACTGGCTCCGGCCTATGACATCGTCACGACTTCGGTCTACATCAAGGCAGACAGTATGGCGTTGCTGTTAGGCGGATCAAAGGCGTGGCCCAAATACAAAATGCTGATGCGTTTTGGTCGGTCGGCTTGCAACCTGACCGAGGGACGGTGCAATGAACTGCTGCAGCAAGTCGCTCATGGAATGGATGTCGCGAAGGCGGAAATGGTTGATTACATCAGGGAAAATGGCGACTTTGCCATGGTTGGCGAAGCGATGATCGAGCAGTGGGAATCAGGTGTAGTACGCAGCTTGGTCAAAAGCTGATTACCGCAACCCATCTCGAAATTGCCCTGGTGTCAACCCCGTCCAGCGTTTGAACGCGCGGCTGAAGCTGCTCGTGTCCGCAAATCCCAGCAGGTAGCTGATCTCGCTCAACGAGCATTGCGGATCGCGTAAATGCAGCAGCGCCAGGTTCTCGCGACTCTCGTTGAGCAGCGTATCGAACCGGCAACCCTCGTCCGCCAGATGCCGTTGCAGGCTGCGCAAACTCAGGTGCAGGGCCTGGGCGATGTGTTCGGCGCTGGGCTCGCCTTCCGGCAATTGTTCCTCAATGGCGTCGCGAACCTTGCGTTCCCAGGTCAGGGGTTTGAGTTGGGCGAGGGTGCGTTTGAGCACGGCTTCGTTGTGCTCGGCCAGTTCCGGGTTGGCGTCGTCCAGGTGGCTGTCGAAGTCCACGACGGCGAACTCCAGTCGGTCTTCATCGGCGGCGAAGTACACCGGTGAACGGAAGACTTTGTGCCATTGATGCGGGTCCGCCGGTTCCGGGCGACGCAAGTACACCGCCAGCGGGGCGTAATCGCGGCCCAGGCGATTGCGACAGGTGCGTACGTAAATCGCCGTGAAGGCGTCGATGGCTTCGAAGGCCGGGGCCGGATTGCCTGGCGGGATCTTCAGGCGGAAGCGGTAGCGGTCCTCGGTGCGGGTCAGTTCCAGGTCCAGGGCATCGCTGACCACCTGGTGATAACGCACGATGCGCTCGAACACTTCTCGCAGACTGCCGCTGGCCACCAGCGCATAACCGAGTGCGTGAAACGTGGTGGGGCTGACGAAGCGCGATACCCGCAAACCAATCGCTGGGTCGCCGCTGACTTGCACTGCGATTTCCCACAGGCGCGTGGTGCCGGACAACGGGTAACGGGCGTTCGGGTCGTCCATCAGTTGCGGGTCGAGCCCCGCCTGTTGGCACAAGGCGGTGCTGTCGAGGCCCAGGGCATCGAGTTGCTTGCGCAGGGCGCGGGTCCAGCTGGCGAGGGAGGTCGGTTCAGTCATGCTGATTGGCGCTTCCGGTCAACAGGTTGGCGTTCACGGCTACCGCTTTGCGAGGGTTCACAAGGCAGGATGCGAACATCAATAACCA
The DNA here is from genome assembly GCF_057837605.1 of Pseudomonas sp. GL_093. Taxonomy (NCBI): domain Bacteria; kingdom Pseudomonadati; phylum Pseudomonadota; class Gammaproteobacteria; order Pseudomonadales; family Pseudomonadaceae; genus Pseudomonas; species Pseudomonas sp. GL_093. The sequence goes on from NZ_CM174448.1 coordinate 239,815, forward strand.
GAGGATGGAAGCATGCACGGTACTTCTGCAAGTCCCCAGCGACTGAATGCAACTCAGCGATCAGCACATATTCGCCAAGTGGTGCTGGCCAAGGGGGTCGAACTGCGTCAGCGCTACCCGATTCTCAACCATCAGGACGCCCTGGGCGCGAGCATTCTGGCCTTCGCGCTGGTCGGCATGATTGGTTCGGCGACGCTCTACATGACCGGGCACATGGCGTGGTGGGCATGCCTGTTGCTCAACGCATTTTTTGCCTCGCTGACTCACGAGCTGGAACACGACCTGATTCATAGTATGTACTTCCGCAAACAGCGCGTGCCGCACAACCTGATGATGGGACTGGTGTGGCTGGCCCGGCCGAGCACGATCAATCCGTGGATTCGCCGGCATCTGCACCTCAATCACCACAAAGTCTCCGGCACAGAATCCGACATGGAAGAGCGCGCCATCACCAACGGCGAACCCTGGGGTTTTGCGCGGCTGTTGATGGTCGGCGACAACGTGATGTCGGCGTTCATCCGTATGCTGCGGGCCAAGACCTGGGCTCACAAAATCAGCATCATCAAGCGCGCGCTGAAGGTTTACGCGCCGCTGGCGCTGGTGCATTGGGGCGCCTGGTACATGTTTCTCGGCTTCCATGCGGCCAATGGCATCGCCTATCTGATGGGAGCGTCGATTGAATGGTCGGCGACTACTTTGTCGGTGATGCAGGTCATCGACATCGCTGCCGTGGTGATCATCGGCCCGAACGTGTTGCGTACCTTTTGTCTGCATTTCGTCAGCTCGAACATGCACTACTACGGTGACGTGGAGCCGGGCAATGTGATCCAGCAGACCCAGGTGCTGAACCCTTGGTGGATGTGGCCGTTGCAGGCGTTCTGCTTCAACTTCGGCAGTACTCACGGGATTCATCATTTTGTGGTGAAGGAACCGTTTTACATCCGTCAGATGACCGTGCCGGTGGCGCATAAAGTGATGCGCGAGATGGGCGTGCGGTTCAATGATTTCGGGACGTTTGGGCGGGCGAACCGGTTTGTGCGCAAGGAAACAGCAGAGGCGCAGGGGGTGGGTGCCGCTCAGGTTTAGTGGATGTACTCGGGAACTCAAAACGTTGGTCATCAATTTGACCCAAAGGGGCGCTAAGTTGTGACGCAAGGAGTGATTGGCATATGCGATTTAGGCCTATTAAAGTAATTAAATATTCCTTTATTAGATAACCGTTTCAGCCAATCATCGCATCCAGTGATGTTGATCGCGTTAACAGAATTTGAGTTTCCGGGGCCGTCTCCTTGGCAGGGTGCGGCCCCTTTTTTTGTCTGTCACAAGCTGCTGTATATTCTTTATAGGTCTTAATAAATAGCTTCTTATTCCTTAACGAATATAACTCTCCTCCCTATACTTGCTCGGGAACAGACACGCAGCAGGAGAGCTCCCCCATGCGCAACGAATCAATTCGCTACCTGATTGTGCCGGGCTGGCAAGGATCGCCAGAAGATCATTGGCAAAGCCATTGGCAGAACAGCCTGCCGAACAGCGCGCGGGTGGAGCAGGCCGACTGGCTGACGCCGCGTCGTGAAGACTGGGTCGCGGCACTGGCTGAGGCGATTGCCGCCGACAGCACGCCGGTGATCCTGATCGCCCATAGCCTGGGTTGCATCACTGTCGCGCATTGGGCTGCCACCGCGCCCGTGCAGTTTTTGCGTCAGGTTCGCGGCGCCTTGCTGGTCGCTCCTGCGGACGTCGAGCGTCCGGCCTGCGCACCGGCTCTGCGCAATTTCGCACCGATTCCGACCAACCTGCTGCCGTTCCCGAGTCAGGTTGTCAGCTCCGACAACGACAGCGCCGTCAGCACACCGCGTGCATTGGAACTGGCACGTCACTGGGGCGCCGAGGCGGGGATTTTGTCGGGTGCCGGACACATCAACGTGAAGTCCGGTCACCAACGCTGGGAGCAGGGTTTTGCGTATCTCTATCGGCTGCAAAACCGAATGGAACACCACGCTCTGCGACGTGCTTAACCTTTTCTTTTTTGCTTTTGTTTTTTAAAACACGCCCCCCGTCTCCCGGCGGTTTAGGGCGGGAGTCTGCCATGAGTTTTGAAGCCTTCGGTCAGCCGCTGCTGACCTTCCCCGATGCAGAAAAAAGTCCCCTGAGCATTCGCGCCAAGGCGCTGGTGTTTGTCGATCCGCGTTCGCGTCAGTTGCGCCAGGAGCTGGAGCTATTGGCACCGCGCTCGATCTCGGTGTTGATCCGTGGCGAAACCGGCAGCGGCAAGGAGTTGCTCGCGCGGCACATCCATCGCGCGAGTGATCGTGGCGGGTTGTTCGTCTCGGTCAATTGCGGCGCGATCAGTCCGACCTACGCTGATGCTGAATTGTTCGGTTATGCCGCCGGCAGTTACAGCGGTTCGGCCAGCAGTCGTGCGGGTTGGTTCGGTTCTGCCAACGGCGGGACGCTCTACCTGGATGAGATCGGCGACCTGCCGCTACCGATCCAGATCAAATTGCTCGCGGCGCTGGAGAACCACGAAGTCACTCGCGTCGGCGCTCACCAACCGAGCCCTGTGGACGTGCGCCTGGTTGCCGCGACCAGCATCGACCTGGCCCAAGCGGTGGCCGCCGGAAAATTCCATGAGCGGCTTTACCACTACCTCAGCGAGGGCCAGCTTGAACTGCCGGCCTTGCGTGAACGGGTGGGCGATATTCTGTCGCTGTCCGAATATTTCCTCGGCATCTATAGCCAGCGTCTGGACCTGCCGGTGCCGCTGATCAGCGAAGCCGCGCAGCATCTGTTAGAGCAGCACAGTTGGCCGGGCAACACCCGGGAGCTGGAGAACGTCATTCACTTTGCGTTGTTGGTCAGCACCGGCGATGAGATTTTGCCGGAGCATTTGAATCTGCCCGAGGCGCCGCCGTCATTGGTGCAGATCGAGCAACAAGCTGCTCAGCTGATTAAAACCGGCACGGCTGCCGAGCGATCTGCACTCAAGCATTTGCTCGAAAGCCTGACGCAGACGCTGTAGCGATCTGTATGAACAAAATGGAATATGAAAGTGAATAAAAGATATTGTTCGGGAATAAAAAATCCCGGTATTGTCCGCGTCACGCCAGCGATAGCACTTCACTGGCACTCGTACTAAACAAGCCGTCGTCGATGACGACCGTGATTTTCGATAAGGACACTGCATGAAAAAGGTTCTGTTGTTCACCGCATTGGCGGCTGCCCTGACCGCGGGCCTGGCCCAGGCTGGCGAGAAACTGGTGGTTGCGGCGACCCCGGTTCCACACGCCGAGATTCTGGAACTGATCAAACCCACCCTCGCCAAAGAAGGCGTGGACCTGGAAATCAAAGTCTTCACCGACTACGTTCAGCCGAACGTACAGGTCGACCAGAAGCGTCTGGACGCCAACTACTTCCAGACCCTGCCGTACCTGAAGAGCTTCAATGAAGGCAAAGGCACCCACCTGGTGACCGTGATCGGCGTACACGTCGAACCGTTCGGCGGCTACTCGAAGAAAGTCAAAACCCTGGCTGAGCTGAAAGACGGCGCAACCATCGCTATCCCCAACGAAGGCAGCAACAGCGGCCGCGCCCTGATCCTGCTGCAGAAGGCTGGCCTGATCGAGTTGAAGGACCCGAAAAACGCTCTGGCCACCCCTAAAGACATCGCCAAGAACCCGCACAACTTCAAGTTCAAGGAACTGGAGTCGGCCATGCTGCCGCGTGTTCTGGACCAGGTCGACCTGGACATGATCAACACCAACTACGCGCTGGAAGCAGGTCTGAACCCGGCTAAAGACGCGCTGGTGATCGAAGGTGCAGATTCGCCTTACGTGAACTTCCTGGTGGCTCGTCCGGACAACAAGGACAGCGTTGCCATCCAGAAACTGGCCAAGGCTTTGACCAGTCCTGAAGTGAAAGCATTCATCGAGAAGAAGTACAGCGGTGCGGTATTGCCGGCGTTCTGATTCGCGAGGTAAACCCCTTCAAGGTTTCAACGCCGACGGCTTGTAGAGCGTCGGCGTTTTTTTATTGGGTGTTGGGAATTATTTGGAATGTGAGTTCGGCTTTAGAACCACCCCTCACCCCAGCCCTCTCCCCACGGGGGAGAGGGGGAAAGGGAGCAGATCCTCATGCTTTCCAAAACCTGAGTTCGACTCGATTTGTCAGGTCGATGTCACTCCAAGAACACATCGGTCAGTCCCCTCTACCCTCTGGGGAGAGGGTTAGGGTGAGGGGTGGTTCTAACTACTCCCGCGTATTCAACGCCCTGCGCAACGCCATCAACAACTTCACGATGTCCTGCGGATCCAGCCGCTGTGGCACTTTTGCGTCAGCCATTTTTCTCTTCCTTGTGATGGTTCGGCCGGGGAGTCTGGCCAAAAGCTGTGCATCCTTGGAGGGGGATTCTGAAAAAAAGATCCTTCCTACAGCGCAAAGAAAAATAGTCGTCTTCCGCCGCCACAGCAAATGCGGAGGATAGTTTTTTGCGTGATATCAATATGCTTTAACGGTATTTAAATTCTTCTTTTTATACCTTTAAAGTCGGTGCCTGCCGGATGGTTATCCACCACCCATGGACTGCACCACCGTCGCTTACCCTGCGGCGTCCAGGATGTTCAATGAACTTCGATTACGCATTTATCCTCAGCACCTTGCCGGCGTTTCTTAAAGCCGTGGGCGTGACGCTGCAGGTCGGCTTTATCGCCATCGGCACATCGCTGCTGGTGGCACTGATCAACGCGACGATTCTGGTGTTCCGTACACCGTATCTGCAGCGGCTGGTCGGGCTCTATGTAGAGCTCGCCCGCAATACGCCGCTGCTTATTCAGCTGTTTTTCGTCTACTTCGCCTTGCCGGCACTGGGCATCAAGGTCTCGGGCTTTGCGGCGGCGATCATCACCATGACCTTCCTCGGCGGCGCCTACCTCACCGAAGTGCTGCGTGCCGGCGTTGACGCGGTGCCCCTGGCGCAGCTCGAGTCCGGCCGCTCCATCGGCCTGTCCCACGGGCAATTGCTGCGCTACGTGATCCTGCCGCAAGCCGGCATCCTCAGCCTGCCGTCGCTGTTCGCCAATTTCATTTTCCTGCTCAAGGAAACCACCGTGGTCTCGGCGGTGGCGGTGCCGGAGATTCTCTACACCACCAAAAGCTACATCGCGCTCTACTACAAAACCTACGAAATGCTCGCCGTGCTGACGCTGATTTGCGTGCTGCTGTTTCTACCGCTGTCGCTATTGCTCAGCCGTCTGGAAAGGAGGCTCCAGCATGGCCAGTTCGGGTCTTGAATTGCTGTGGGTGTCGTTGCCGCAACTGGGCAAGGGCGCTGCGCAAACCTTGTCGATCTCTTTCCTGAGCATCGCCATCAGCACCGTTGGCGGCGTGCTTTACGGTGTGCTGCGCACGCTGAATTCGAAATGGCTGAACGCAATCCTGCGCGTTTATCTGGAATTGTTCCGCGCAATTCCGGTGCTGGTCTGGTTGTACTTACTGTTTTTTGGCCTGCCGATTTTCTTCGGCCTGAGCATCCCGAGCTTCTGGTGCGCAGTGCTGGTGTTGTCGTTGTGGGGCGCCAGCGAAGTCGGCGAAGTGGTGCGCGGTGCGTTGCACTCGTTGCCGCGTGGTCAGCGTGAGGCAGGGTTGTCGATCGGCCTGAACGGCCCGCAACTCTACGGCTACGTGCTGTTGCCCCAGGCGCTGAAACGCATGACGCCGCCGACCATCAACGTCTACACGCGGATCATCAAGACCAGCTCGTTGGCGGTGCTGATTGGCGTGGTCGACGTGATCAAGGTCGGCCAGCAGATCATCGAACGCACCTACGAATCGGTGCTGATCTACGGCGCACTGTTCCTGTTTTTCTTTTTCATCTGCTACCCGCTTTCAGCCGCCTCGCGCGTGCTGGAGCGGCGCTGGACGCAAGCATGAGCGCATTAATCGAGTTCAAGGGTTTCAACAAGTTTTTCGGTGAGCAGCAGGTGCTCAAAGAGATCGACCTGCAAGTGAAGTCAGGCGAAGTGATCGTCATCCTCGGCCCCAGCGGCTGCGGTAAAAGCACCTTGCTGCGTTGCCTGAACGGTCTTGAAATCGCCCACAGCGGTAGCTTGAATTTTGCCGGTCGTGAGTTGCTCGACAAGGGCACCGACTGGCGCGAAGTACGGCAGCAGATCGGCATGGTGTTCCAGAGTTATCACCTGTTCCCGCACATGAGCGTGCTCGACAACCTGCTGCTCGGCCCGGTCAAAGTGCAAAAGCGCGACCGTCGCGAGGCCCGTGCCCAGGCTGAAGTGTTGCTTGAGCGCGTGGGGCTTTCGGACAAGCGCGATGCCTTCCCGCGTCAGCTCTCCGGTGGCCAGCAGCAACGCATCGCCATCGTCCGTTCGCTGTGCATGAACCCGAACGTCATGTTGTTCGATGAAGTCACCGCCGCCCTCGACCCGGAAATGGTCAAGGAAGTGCTGGAAGTCATCCAGGGCCTGGCCCGCGAGGGCATGACGCTGTTGATCGTCACCCACGAAATGGCGTTTGCCCGTGCCGTGGCTGACCGCATTGTGTTCATGGATGCCGGGCGAATCCTTGAGCAAAACCCTCCCGAGATTTTCTTTACGAACCCGCAAACCGCACGAGCGCAGCAGTTCCTGGAGAAGTTCTCCTATGTCGCCGCACTACCCAAAACGACTCAAACAAAGGAACTGGAACTGTTATGAAAACTGCCAAGTCTTCTCTGCTGCTACTCCCGCTGCTCGGCCTCGCGTTGCTGGCCGGTTGCAACAAAACCGAAGAACCCGCCAAACCGGCGGCCAGCAGTGCCAGCTATCTGGAAAAAATCAAAGCCCGGGACAAGTTGATCGTCGGTGTCTTCACCGATAAACCGCCGTTTGGTTTCGTCAATGAAGCCGGGCGTTATGTCGGTTTCGATACCGACATCGGCCGTCAATTCGCCAAAGATCTGCTGGGCGATGAGAACAAGGTCGAGTTCGTCGCGGTAGAACCGGCGAGCCGGATTCCGTTCCTGCAAAGTGACAAGGTCGATCTGATCCTGGCCAACATGACCGTTACCCCCGAGCGTAAGGAAGCGGTGGAATTCACCAATCCGAATCTTAAGGTGGCGGTGCAGGCGTTGGTGCCGCAGGCCAGTTCGGTGAAAAACCTTGATGACCTGGCGACTCGCACCACCATTGTCACCACCGGCACTACGGCCGATATATGGCTGACCAAGAATCATCCGGACTGGAAACTGCTCAAGTTCGAGAAAAACTCTGAATCTCTGCAAGCGTTGGCCAATGGGCGCGGCGATGCGTATGCGCAGGACAATCTGGTGCTGTTCAGTTGGGCGAAGCAGAACCCTGGCTATCGCGTGCTGACCCAGACGTTGGGCGCTGAAGCACCGATTGCGCCGGCGGTGAAGAAGGGCAATATCGAGCTGCGTGATTGGGTGAATGTCGAGTTGGCGAAGCTGGGTGAAGAGAAGTTTTTGCTCAAACTGTATGACCAATATGTGCGTAAAGAGCTGAGCGATGACACCAAGCCTGAGAGCGTGATTGTTGAGGGTGGGAAGTGGCAGGGGTGATTTTTCAACTTTTGCGGTGATCTTTCGGCCGTCATCGTCGGAACGCCGCCCGGAGCAGGCTCGCTCCCACATTAGACCGTGTCCGCCGGGACAACTCGGTCAACTGTGGGAGCGAGCCTGCTCGCGATTCGGTTTAACAGGCGCTGATTAGTCCGGCCAATACCAAGCTGGCTCATCCAGCATCCGCTGCCCGACAATCCCGGTCTGGCCCAATGTCTTCTCCAGCACAATGCAATTGCACTCCGGATCCTCCTGCAACGCCGAGATCAACCGCCGCGCATGAGAAACCACCCACACCTGACACTGCTCTGACGCCCGGATAATCAACCGCGCCAACGCAGGCAACAGGTCCGGGTGCAAACTGGTTTCCGGCTCGTTCAGCACCATCAACGTCGGTGGCCGAGGCGTCAACAGCGCCGCCACCAGCAACAAATACCGCAACGTCCCGTCCGACAGCTCGGCCGCTGATAACGGCCGCAACAACCCTTCCTGATAAAACTCGATGGCAAACCGTCCGCCCTGCAACTGCTCGATATTCAAGCGCGCCCCGGGGAACGCGTCGCTGATCGCGGTCTGCAAAGCCTCCGGATCGCCGATTTCGCGGATGGTTTGCAACGCAGCGGCGAGGTCGCGGCCGTCGTGATGCAATACCGGCGTACGGGTGCCCAATTGAGGTTGGCGAACCGGCGCATCGGCGTCGCTGCGAAAGTGATCGTAGAAGCGCCAGCGGCGGATGAGCTCGCGCAGTTGCAGGACTTCCGGTGAGGTGCGCAAGCTGCCGACCTGATCGAACAGGCTGTCGAAATTCGGCGTGTGCTGGGTCAGCACTTCCCAGCTGCGACCTTCGCGAGCGCGGATCATCGGGCCTTCGCGGTCCACCAGCAGGCTGGCGGAGCGGTAGAACGGCCCGGACCAGATGCATTCTTTTTTGATTTCCGGGTCGAGGGCAAAGTACGAGCGCGTCGGTGCCGGCAGGCCCAAGGCAATCGAATAGCTGAAATCTTCCCCGGCAAACCCCAGACGCAGGCGTACTGCGCCGTGTCGAACGGTCGCCTCGATCGGGACTTCGCCATTACGCATCCGTCGGCTGATGTTTTCCGGCCCGGCCCAGAAGGTCGAATCCAGCCCACCCTCGCGGGCCAACGCATTGACCACGCCGCCCTGAGCGGTTTCCGCCAGCAGGCGCAGCGCGCGGTAGAGGTTGGATTTGCCGCTGCCGTTGGGGCCGGTGATCAGGTTCAACCTGCCCAGTGGAATCACCAATTTATTGATCGAGCGGTAATTGGCCACCGCGAGGGTTTTGAGCATGGGAAGCTTCCTGCTGCGTGGTGCGCGATTCTGCCTTATTGTCGACGTCATCGTGCGCCAGGCTTTATTTCAAACCGTGAGGCGCACCCTTGGAACCCTGTTCTAAGCTCACAGTCGTATCGCCATTGGCACGAACGTACAACGCAAAGGAGTCTGCATGGTAGGTCCCGGATTGAAAACAGTGGTTGGCCTGAGCCTCCTTGTCCTGCTGAGCGCCTGTGGCGATAAAAAACCGGTCGAGAAGGACCGCCCTCGGGTGTTCGTGCAAGAGGTCAAATCGGCGGATTACGCGGCGACGGTGACCCTGACCGGTGATGTTCAGGCACGGGTCCAGACCGACCTGTCGTTCCGCGTTGCCGGCAAGATCATTCAGCGTACAGTCGATGTCGGTGATCGGGTTTCGGCCAAACAGGTTCTGGCAAAACTCGATCCCAAGGACCTGCAAACCAGCGTCGACTCGGCTCAGGCGCAGGTTGTTGCCGAACAGGCCCGAGTCAAACAGACCGCCGCCGCTTTCGTTCGCCAGCAAAAACTCCTGCCCAAGGGCTACACCAGCCAGAGCGAGTTCGATTCCGCCCAAGCAGCCTTGCGCAGCAGCCAAAGCGCCCTGACGGCGGCCCAGGCGCAACTGGCCAACGCCCGTGAACAACTGAGCTACACCGCGTTGGTCGCCGACGCGCCGGGGGTGATTACCGCGCGTCAGGCCGAGGTTGGCCAGGTGGTGCAGGCCACCGTGCCGATTTTCAGCCTGGCCCGGGACGGCGAGCGCGACGCGGTGTTCAACGTCTACGAATCGCTGCTGACAGAGCCGCCAGAAGGCAAAACGGTGGTCGTCAGCCTGCTCGACAACCCCGCGATCAAAACCACCGGCAGTGTTCGGGAAATCACCCCGGCCGTCTCCGCGCAGACCGGCACGGTGCAGGTCAAAGTCACTCTCAACGGACTACCGGAAGGCATGCAGCTCGGCTCGGTGGTGAGTGCCACGGCGAAGACGCCGGGCAAATCAGCGGTCGAACTGCCCTGGTCGGCACTGACGAAAAATCTCAGCGACCCGGCCGTATGGCTGGTGGACAGCGAGGGCAAGGCGCAGCTGCACACCGTCACGGTCGGCCGCTACCTGACTGGCAAAGTGATCATCAGCGCTGGCCTGAAGGGTGGCGAAAAAGTCGTCATCGCCGGCGGCCAGTTGCTGCACCCTGGCGTGAAGGTGGAGATCGCCGAAAACACCTATAAGGATTTAGCCGAGGGAGCCCAGCCATGAAGCGTCTGTTACTGGTGTGCGCCGGTGTGATGCTGGTGGCCTGCTCGAAAAAAGAACCGCCGCCGGAGCCGGTGCGCCCGGTATTGTCCATCAAGGTCCAGGCACTGGACGAAGAAAGCCTGGGCCGCTTCGCCGGCAGCATCCAGGCCCGTTATGAAAGCAATGTCGGGTTCCGGGTGCCGGGGCGTATCGCCAGCCGTAACGTCGATGTCGGTGCCGAAGTCGATAAGGGCGCGCTGCTCGCCACGCTCGACCCCACCGATCAGCAGAACCAGTTGCGTTCTGCTCAGGGCAATCTGGCCAGCGTCCAGGCGCAACTCATCAACGCCCAGGCCAACGCCCGGCGTCAGCAAGAGTTATTCGATCGCGGCGTGGGCGCCCAGGCGCAACTCGACATCGCACAGACCGACCTCAAAACCACCCAGGCCTCCCTCGATCAAGCGAAGGCTGCGGTCGATCAGGCCAAGGACCAGCTCAACTACGTCGAACTGCGTGCCGATCACAGGGCCATCGTCACCGCGTGGAACGCCGAAGCCGGGCAAGTCGTCAGCGCCGGCCAGCAAGTGGTGACCCTGGCGCAGCCGGACATCAAGGAAGCCGTGATCGATCTACCGGACACCCTGGTCGACCAGTTACCGGAAGACGTGGTGTTCCAGGTTGCCGTTCAGCTCGACCCGAGCATCGCCACCACTGCCATCGTTCGCGAAATCGAACCTCAGGCGCAAAGCGCGACCCGTACCCGTCGCGCCCGCCTGACACTGACCGACACGCCACCGGGGTTTCGCCTGGGTACGGCGATCAGCGTGACCCTCAGCTCTGCGATCAAACCGCGTATCGAACTGCCCCTGACCGCGCTCCAGGAGGTCGATGGAAAACCGCGGATCTGGGTCATCGACCCGCAGACCCAAACCGTTTCCCCGCGAGACGTCAGCCTGATCAGCCGCACTGATTCAACGATGGTCCTGGCCAACGGAGTGAAGTCCGGCGAGCGAGTGGTCAGTGCCGGCGTGAATAGCCTGAAACCGGGGCAAAAAGTAAAAATCGATGAGGACAGCCCGCAATGAAAGGGAGTTTCAACTTATCCGAATGGGCCCTCAAACATCAGTCGTTTGTCTGGTATTTGATGTTCGTCGCGCTGCTGATGGGCGTGTTCTCGTACATGAACCTCGGCCGCGAGGAAGACCCGTCGTTCACCATCAAAACCATGGTGATCCAGACCCGGTGGCCGGGCGCGACCCAGGAGGAAACCCTCAAGCAGGTCACTGACCGGATCGAGAAAAAACTCGAAGAACTCGACTCGCTCGACTATGTGAAAAGCTACACCCGCCCCGGCGAGTCGACGGTTTTCGTTAACTTGCGTGATACCACCAGCGCCAAGGACATCCCGGAAATCTGGTACCAGGTGCGCAAGAAGATCAACGACATTCGCGGCGACTTCCCACAAGGCCTGCAAGGGCCGGGGTTCAACGATGAGTTCGGTGATGTGTTTGGTTCGGTGTACGCCTTTACTGCAGACGGCTTGTCGATGCGCCAATTGCGCGATTACGTCGAGCAGGTCCGCGCCGAGATCCGCGAAGTGCCGGGGCTGGGCAAGGTCGAGATGGTCGGCGAGCAGGATGAAGTCCTCTACCTGAACTTCTCCACTCGCAAACTGGCGGCGCTGGGCATCGATCAGCGTCAGGTGGTGCAGAGCCTGCAATCGCAAAACGCGGTGACCCCGGCCGGTGTGATAGAGGCCGGTCCCGAGCGGATTTCCGTGCGTACGACGGGGCAGTTTGCCTCTGAGAAAGACCTGGAAAACGTTAACCTGCGGCTCAACGACCGTTTCTACCGCTTGGCCGACGTCGCCGAAATCAGCCGTGGCTACGTTGACCCGGCGACGCCGGAATTCCGCTTTAACGGCCATCCAGCCATCGGCCTCGCCATTGCGATGAAGAAGGGCGGCAACATTCAGGCGTTCGGCAAGGCGCTGCACCAGCGCATGAATGACCTGACCGCCGACCTGCCGGTAGGCGTCGGCGTGCACAACGTTTCCGACCAGGCTGAAGTGGTGGAAAAAGCCGTTGGCGGCTTTACCAGCGCACTGTTCGAAGCGGTGGTGATCGTGCTGATCGTCAGCTTCATCAGCCTCGGCGTGCGCGCCGGGCTGGTGGTGGCGTGCTCGATCCCGCTGGTGCTGGCGATGGTCTTCGTCTTCATGGAATACAGCGGCATTACCATGCAGCGGATTTCCCTCGGCGCGCTGATCATTGCGCTTGGGCTGCTGGTGGACGACGCGATGATCACCGTCGAGATGATGGTCACGCGCCTGGAAATGGGCGAGACCAAGGAGCAGGCGGCCACGTTCGCCTACACCTCGACCGCGTTCCCGATGCTCACCGGTACGTTGGTGACGGTGGCCGGTTTCGTGCCCATCGGCCTGAACGCGAGCTCGGCTGGCGAGTACACCTTCACGCTGTTCGCGGTGATCGCGGTGGCCATGATCGTGTCGTGGATTGTCGCGGTGCTGTTTGCCCCGGTGATCGGCGTGCACATCCTCAGCGCCAACGTGAAGCCTCACGACGCAGAACCGGGGCGCATCGGTCGGGCGTTCAATTACGGCTTGCTTTGGGCCATGCGCAATCGCTGGTGGGCGATCGGCATCACCCTCTTGCTGTTCGTGGCGTCGGTGTTTTCCATGCAGTTCGTGCAGAACCAGTTCTTCCCGTCCTCGGACCGCCCGGAAATTCTCGTCGACCTGAACCTGCCGCAAAACGCATCGATCGCCGAAACCCGCAAGGCTGTGGACAAGCTTGAAGCGACACTCAAGGACGATCCGGACATCGTGCGCTGGAGCACTTACATCGGCGAAGGTGCGATCCGTTTCTACCTGCCGCTCGACCAGCAATTGCAGAATCCGTACTACGCGCAATTGGTCATCGTCAGTAAAGGGCTGGAATCGCGTAACGCGCTTAGCCAGCGCTTGCGCGAGCGGCTGCGCAAAGATTTTGTCGGTATCGGCAGCTACGTCCAGGCGCTGGAAATGGGCCCGCCGGTGGGTCGGCCGATTCAGTACCGGGTCAGTGGCAAGGACATCGATCAGGTGCGCAAGCACGCCATCGCCCTGGCCACCGAACTGGATAAAAACTCACACATCGGCGAGATCATTTACGACTGGAACGAACCGGGCAAAGTCCTGCGCATCGACATCGCCCAGGACAAGGCGCGGCAATTGGGGCTGTCGTCAGAAGACGTGGCCAACCTGATGAACAGCATCGTGGTCGGTGTGCCAGTGACTCAGGTCGATGACGACATCTACCTGATCGACGTGGTGGGGCGTGCGGAAGACGCCGAACGCGGCACCCCGGAAACCCTGCAGAATTTGCAGATCGTCACGCCGGGCGGCACGTCGATTCCGCTGCTGGCGTTCGCTTCCGTGCGTTATGAACTTGAGCAACCGCTGGTCTGGCGCCGCGACCGCAAACCGACCATCACCATCAAGGCGGCGGTGCGCGACGAAATTCAGCCGACCGACCTGGTGAAACAACTCCAGCCCGACATCGATAAATTCGCCGCCAGTTTGCCGGTAGGCTACAAGGTCGCCACCGGCGGCACAGTGGAGGAAAGCGGCAAGGCCCAGGGGCCAATTGCCAAGGTTGTGCCGTTGATGCTGTTTTTGATGGCGACCTTCCTGATGATCCAGTTGCACAGCGTGCAGAAGCTGTTCCTGGTGGCCAGCGTCGCGCCGCTCGGGCTGATTGGCGTGGTGATAGCGCTGATCCCGACGGGCACGCCCATGGGCTTTGTGGCGATCCTCGGCATTCTGGCGCTGATCGGCATCATCATCCGCAACTCGGTGATTCTGGTGACGCAGATCGATGCCCTGGAGAAGGACGGTCATGCACCGTGGGATGCCGTGGTGCAAGCCACGGAGCATCGTCGCCGGCCGATACTGCTGACGGCTGCGGCGGCGAGCCTGGGGATGATCCCGATCGCCCGGGAAGTGTTCTGGGGGCCGATGGCCTACGCGATGATTGGCGGGATTATTATTGCGACGTTGCTGACGCTGCTGTTTTTGCCGGCGCTGTACGTGGCCTGGTACAAAATCCGCGAACCGAAGAAAGAGGCGCAATAGCGAGCGCTACGCGCTCATCGTCGGAACGCCGCCCGGAGCAAGCTCGCTCCCACAGTTGACCGAGTTGTCTAGGCGGACGCGGTTCCCTGTGGGAGCGAGCCTGCTCGCGAAGGCGTCCTGTCAGACTATGCAAGCTTGCGCCAAACACTCGCCAACCAAGGCTGCTGCTCTCGCGGAAGCCCTGCCGGCCGGTAGTAATGCTCCAGCTCCACAAACCCCGCCGTCGTCAGCAATTGCTGCCACGTCTCAAGATCGTGGTACGCCCCATAACGCGGCCCATTCCACCCCTCCTGATTCTCGCCACGCGGATTGGAACTGAACAACACCCCGCCCGGCTTCAAAGCACCGCGCAATTCCTTCAACACCCGAGGCAATTCCTGGCGCGGAATATGAAACAACACCGCATTGGCGAAGATCCCGTCAAAGCGCTCAGCCGGCAAATCCAGCTTCAGAAAATCCTGCTGCCAGACCTCGCAACCACTGTCTTCGCGCGCCATCTGCGCGAACTTTTCCGAGCCATCAAGCCCGACAGCGGTATGGCCCATGCGCGTAAAGGTTTGCAAATCACGACCCGGCCCACAGCCAAAGTCGAGAATATCGAACGGTGCCTCCCCCTGAATATGCCGCAGCAGCGCAGCAATGTTCTGGCTGACATCATGATCGCGAGTCCCTTCGCGAAAACTTTCAGCCACCGAGTTGTAATGGCCCAGGGTGGTGGAGGTGATCTGCTCGAGGTCGGTGGGGGTCTGTTTCATGGTGGGCTGCGCAGGCAATTGGGGTTTGCCAAATATACGCCAAGGCGCCGGTGGCTGCTTCGCAGCCATTCGCGAGCAAGCCCGCTCCCACAGTTGGCCGGCAGTGAACACAAGATTTGTGTACGACGCGATCAATGTGGGAGCGGCGGTGCGGCGATCCGACTTGCTCGCGAAAGCGATATCACTGACAACCAATAACTTCAGCCAGGCTCAACGCTTATTGAGACCCCGAGCCAACCGATCCCCACCCAACTGAATCACCGCCACCAACACCACCAGCAACACAATCACCGTCAACATGATCTGGCTATCAAACCGCTGATACCCGTACCGATAGGCGATGTCCCCCAGCCCACCCGCACCAATTGCCCCCGCCATGGCCGACGAGTTGATCATGGTCACCAGGGTGATGGTGAAACCGCCGACAATCCCCGGCAGCGCTTCGGGCAACAACACATGCCAGACGATATGCCAGCGCCGGCAACCCATCGCCTGCGCCGCTTCGATCAACCCGTGATCAACCTCACGCAAACTGACTTCCGCGATACGCGCAAAGAACGGCGTGGCAGCGATGGTCAGCGGCACCACGGCCGCCCAAACGCCATACGTGGTGCCGACGATCAACCGCGTAAACGGAATCAGCGCCACCATCAAAATCAGAAACGGAATCGAGCGGAACAGGTTCACGAACGCGCCCAACGCACGGTTCAGCGCCGGTGCTTCGTAGATCCCACCCTTGGAGCTGGTGACCAGAATCACCGCCAGCGGAATGCCCGCCAGCAGCGCGATCAATGACGACACACCGACCATCAGGAAGGTGTCGATGAAGCCTTGCAGCAAGCGATCAAACCACATAACCCAGCACCTCCACCTGTTGCGCCCAGTTGCCGGCGCGTTGACGCAATTCCTCTGCGCCGAGGGGCGAACCGGTCACCGCCAGCAGCAATTGCCCGAGGGCATGGCCCTGAATCCGTTCCACGCCACCTTGCAGCAAGCGCACGCGACCGCCGAGGGCACTGAACAACGCGGCCAAGTCCGGCTCGTCGCTCGCGCTGCCGGTGAACTGCAAACGCAGCACAACAGCGGCGTCCGAGGACTGTGGATGTGCCTGCAAGCGGCTTTGCAGTTCCTCCGGCAAACCATGTTGCAACGGCGCCAGCAAGGTTTTGCTGACCTCGTGCTGCGGATTGCCAAAGACTTCCCAGACCGGGCCTTGCTCGACGATTCGTCCGTGTTCCAGCACGACGACTCGATCACAGATATCGCGAATCACCGCCATCTCGTGAGTGATCAGCACGATGGTCAGGCCCAGGCGCTGATTGATCTCGCGCAGCAGGCCGAGGATCGATTGCGTGGTTTCCGGGTCCAGCGCCGAAGTGGCTTCGTCGCACAGCAGAATCGCCGGGTCATGCACCAGTGCCCGAGCGATGCCGACGCGCTGTTTCTGCCCGCCGGAAAGCTGTGCCGGGTAGGCCTTGTGTTTCTCTTGCAGGCCCACCAGTTCCAGCAGTTCGCGGACTTTCTGCTCGCGTTTTTCCTTTGGCACACCGGCGACTTTCAGCGGCAACTCGACGTTCTGCCAAACCGTTTTGGCCGACATCAGGTTGAAGTGCTGGAAGATCATGCCGATGCGCCGACGCAGCGCCACCAGGCGGTCTTCATCGAACTCGCCGATGTCGACCTGATCGATCAACACGCGCCCCGTGCTCGGTTGTTCCAGGCGGTTGATGGTGCGAATCAGCGACGACTTGCCGGCGCCGCTGCGGCCGATGATGCCGAACACTTCACCGCGCTGAATCGCCAGGTCGATGCCGTGCAATGCCGCCACTGGACCTTGCTGACCGTTGTAGGTTTTACCCAGACCGATGAAGCGCACGTGGGCGTGATTCAGGTCTGGGTGCAGTTCGGTTTGTATGGCGTTATGTGGCTCCGGAAGTTCCAGTCGCCGTTGGATAGCGGCCGTCATATTCAGCTTTCCCAACCGGCTTGGTAGAGCTTGCCGTGGGCTTTATCCAGCGCGGCACGAACGGCCGGCGAATGCTGGTAGATGTCGACGAATTTGATCAGGCGCGGGTCGGTTTTGCTTTTCGGCTGGATCACGAACTGGATCACGTATTCCTTGTGATCGAGACCGTCGAACAGCAGGGCGGAGCCGGCATCGAAGGTCTTCGACAAGCGAATGTAGGCTGGGTAACCCTGAACCAGATCGGCGTCGTCATAGGCGCGTACCAGTTGCACGGCTTCGACCTGCAGGATTTTGATTTTTTTCGGGTTGGCGACGATGTCTTCTTCGGTGGCTTTGTAGCCGACGCCCGGTTTGAGGGTGATCAGGCCAGCCTTGGCCAGCAGTTGCAAACCACGACCGCTGTTGATCGGGTCATTGGCGATCGCCACGCTGGCGCCTTCCGGCAGCTCGTCGAAGCTTTTGTATTTCTTCGAGTAGAGACCGACGTTGTTGATAATTCCCGGCGCGAACGGCACCAGGTCAAAACCGGCGGCGGCCTTGGCGTTTTCCAGGAACGGAACGTGCTGGAAGTAGTTCACGTCAATGTCGCCGGCGGCGAGGCTGACGTTGGGCGCGATCCAGTCGCTGAACTCCACCAGGTCGACTTGCAGGCCTTGTTTCTTGGCTTCTTCGACGGCGGCTTCCAAGGGAATGGCGAAAGCGGCGGTGGTGCCGACCTTCAGCGGCGCGTCGGCGGCGAAGGTGATGGAGCTGAAAAGGCCGAGGGCCAGGGCCAGTGCTTTGACTGGGTGAGTTAAGAGTTTCTTGGTCATGATGGTTATTCCAGTCAGTGCATTAAATGTGTGGTGTTTGGTCGGGCCTCTTCGCGAGCAGGCTCGCTCCCACAGTGGATCTTTAGTGGTCGCACAATCCCTGTGGGAGCGAGCCTGCTCGCGAAGCTTTTAGCGCCGGTAGGCCGAGCCAGTGTGTTGCTCGGGCAAATGCGCCTCGCCGTGAAACAGTTTTTCTCGCAGGCTGCCGCTGTCGTAAGCGGTCTTGTACGACCCGCGCCGTTGCAACTCCGGGATCACCAAGTCGATGAAATCCACATAGCTTTCCGGCGTGACAATTCGCGTCAGGTTGAAGCCATCCAGCCCGGTCTCGGCGATCCAAGACTCCAGCTCATCGGCGACTTGCTCAGGCGAACCCACCACGGTGATGTAGCGGCCACCCAGCGCGTGTTGCTCGAGTAATTTGCGGCGGGTCCAGTCGTTGTTTTGCAGGTTCTTGGTAGCGGACTGGATCGCGTTGCTCTTCACGTACTGGATCGGTTCGTCGATGGCGTATTCGGAAAAATCGATCCCGGTGGAGGCCGAGAAATGCGCCACGCCGGCCTCGGCACTGGCGTAGCTCAAGTACTCGGCGTGCTTGGCCCAGGCCAGCGCTTCGGTGGCGCCGACAATCACGTTCAGCCCCATGAACACCTTGATGTCCTCGGGGTTGCGCCCGGCCTCGACGGCGCTGGCGCGCACCTTGTCCACTTGAACCTTGGTCGCCGGTTTGTTCTGGCCGCTGATGAAAACGCACTCGGCATGTCGCCCGGCGAACAGCAAACCGCGATCCGAACTGCCGGCCTGGAACAGCACGGGTGTACGTTGCGGCGACGGTTCGCAGAGGTGATAACCCTCGACCTGATAGAACTCGCCCTTGTGCTCGACCTTGTGCACTTTCTCGGGCTGCGCATAGATCCGCTGTTGCGGATCGTTAAGCACCGCGCCGTTTTCCCAACTGCCTTCCCAGAGTTTGTAGAGCACTTGCAGGTATTCGTCGGCCTGGTCGTAACGACGGTCGTGTTCCACCTGTTCGCTCAGGCCCATGGCTTTGGCGGCGCTGTCGAGGTAGCCGGTGACGATGTTCCAGCCGACCCGGCCGCGACTCAGGTGATCGAGCGTGGACATGCGTCGGGCGAACAGATACGGCGGTTCGTAAGTCAGGTTGGCGGTGAGGCCGAAGCCAAGGTTTTTGGTGACCGCGGCCATGGCCGAGACCAGCAGCAGCGGGTCGTTGACCGGAAGTTGGATCGACTCTTTGAGCGGTACGTCCACCGAGTTTTGGTAGACGTCGTACACGCCGACGATGTCAGCGATGAACAGGCCGTCGAACAGTCCGCGCTCCAGCAATTGCGCCAGTTCGGTCCAGTATTCGATCGTCTTGTATTGGGTTGAAGTGTCCCGTGGATGTGTCCACAGACCATGGTTGATGTGCCCGATGCAGTTCATGTTGAACGCGTTGAGCAGGATCTTCTTTTTGCCATCGGCCATCAGATGGTCCCCCGCAGTGGCGGGTTTTCATCGTTGAGGTAGTAGTTGCCGATGGCGTGATATTTCCAGCGCACCGGGTCGTGCAGGGTGTGCACCCGAGCGTTGCGCCAGTGACGGTCCAGACCATGTTCGATCAGAGTTGCCTGGCTGCCGGTCAGTTCAAACAGCGTGCTGCCAGCGGCGAGGGAAATCTCGGTACTGATGGCGCGGGCTTCAGCGACGGCAATCGACGCGGCGGCGACGGTCTCGGCGTTGGTCTTGGCCTGAGCCTTGTCGAGGAATTCGCCGGAGCGTTCCAGCAAGGCTTCGGCGGCGTGCAGACGAATGCTCAAGTGGCCGAAGCTCTTGATGGTGAGTGGGTCTTCGGTGGCTTTGTCATTGCCGGAATCGATCCACGGCCGGGTCTTGGTGCGCACGAAGTGCAGCGCATCTTCATAGGCAGCACGGGCGATACCGGTGTCGATAGCGGCGTGGAGGATCTGCGCCAGCGGGCCGACGGTGGTCGGGCGCTCGAACGCGCTCTGAAACGGGATCACGTCTTCGGCGGCGACGTAAACATCTTCAAACACCACCGAACCGCTGCCGGTGGTGCGCTGACCGAAGCCGCTCCAATCGTCGATCACTGTCAGACCCTTGGCGTTACGAGGGACGAAAGCGAGTTGCTGAACACCGTTTTCGTCCACCACCGACGTCGGAATGCGCTGGGCATAAATCGCCCCAGTGGCGTAGAACTTACGGCCGTTGATGCGATAGCCGTCACGTTCTCCGTGCAGATCAGGGGTCAGACTGGTGACGCGGTCATGGGCATTTTTGGTGCCCAGTTCCGCGAGGGCATTGCCGAAGCGTTGACCGGCCAATACTTCTGCGTACAGGCGCTTTTTCTGCTCTTCGCTGCCATTCACCCGCAACACTTCGAGCGCGTAGAAATGGTTCTGCGGGATCTGGCCGAGGGAACCGTCAGCTTGGGCTATCAGCGCGATCACCTTGGCCAGGGTGACGTTGGAAACCCCGGCGCCGCCATATTCTTTTGGCACGCTGATGCCCCAAAGACCCGAGCGGGAAAACACTTCCAGTTCCGGGTGTGGCAAACGGCGTTCGCGGTCGCGCAAGGCGCTGTCGCGTTTGAAATCTTCGGCCAGGTCACTGGCGACGATCAGGGCTTGCTCATCGCTGGTTATGACCGCGACGTGGTGAGAAAGAGTCATGTGTTTCTCCAGAGATCTGGTCAAAAGTGTTCTGGTCGTTAGATCCAGGAGTGCCGTGCGGGCAGCGTGCCGTTCAGGTGATAGGTGCCGACGGCGTGATATTTCCAGCGCACCGGGTCGTGCAGCGTGTGCACGCGGGCGTTGCGCCAGTGGCGGTCGAGGTTGAATTCGGCGAGGGTGGCGCGGCTGCCGGCCAGTTCGAAAAGCTTTTCGCTGGCCAGCAGCGAGATCTCGGTGGTCAGCACTTTGGCTTCGGCCACGGCAATCGAAGCGCGGGCGGCGGACTCGGCGGTGAGCTGTGCGGCATTGACTTGATCGAGCACTTGCCCGGCCTTGCGCAGCAGCGCTTCGGCGGCGTGTAGTTCGATCTTCAATTTGCCAATGTCGGCGATCACATAGAGGTCGTCGCTGGCCCGTTCGACCTTGGCGTCGATCCACGGTCGTGCGCGGGTTTTCACGAACGCGATGGCGTCGTCGATGGCGCCCCGGGCGATGCCGGCGTCAATGGCTGCTTGAATCAGCTGCGACACGGCACCCTGAATGTTCGGGCTGTCATTGATCTTCCAGTTGTCCACCACCAGCTCGGCGTCGACCTGCACGTTGTTGAGCAAAATGGTGCCGCTGGCGGTGGTGCGTTGGCCGAAGCCCGACCAGTCATCAACGATGCGCAAGCCCGGTGTGCCGCGACGAACGAAGGCCAAAACCTGCTTGCCGTCGTCGTTCAGCGCCTTGACGGCGACCCAGTGGGCGAACAGGGCGCCGGTGGAATAGAACTTCTGCCCGTTGAGGACGAAGCCGTCGCCGCTGGCGGTGATTCGTGCCTTGAGTTCGAGTGTGTTTTTGGTGCCGCGCTCAGGTCCCGCGTTACCGATTCGCCAACCGTCGAGCACGCTTTTGAACAGCTGTTTTTTTTGCGATTCGGTGGCGCTGCCGAGCACCAGGTTGAGAATGCCGAACTGGTTTTGCGGGATCTGTCCCAATGCCGGGTCGGCCGCGGAAATGATCGCGAAGACTTCGGCCAAAGTGACGAACGAAACCTGTGGGCCACCGTACTCACGCGGGATGGCAATGCTGCCCAGGCCGCTGCGGGTGAACTGTTCG
Organism: Pseudomonas sp. GL_093; assembly: GCF_057837605.1. NCBI lineage: Bacteria > Pseudomonadati > Pseudomonadota > Gammaproteobacteria > Pseudomonadales > Pseudomonadaceae > Pseudomonas > Pseudomonas sp. GL_093. The sequence goes on from NZ_CM174448.1 coordinate 261,395, forward strand.
ATTTCCGACCACGGCAGCTTGCGCTGCTGGTCACGTTTGGCTGCTTGCAGACGGGCGACTTGCGCCAGTTCATGGGCGGCCTTGATGGCTTGTGCGTCGTTGCGCAAGACCTGCGCGGGCAACAACAGGGGGGCGATGTCCAGATCACTCTGGACGATTGCATCTGCCAGACTGGACATCAGTGCCGCTCCTTGGCTGCACGCAATGCCCTGGCGATCTGCACTGGGGTGATTGTGTTCCGGACCATACCTACCTCACATCTCATGGAAACGTCGCGATGGTTGCGACGAACGAAAACAAGAATGTCCGGTGGTCCGGTGCATATACCCTAAGCGCGTATAAAAAATTAATAAACTAACTTTTAGGAATATGCATAGAAGACGGTACGCCAGATTCATGTAGCAGCTGGCGAAGCCTGCGTTCGGCTGCGCAGCAGTCGTCAAACCTGAGCTCGCGGTTTAACTGAATGACCGCAGTGTCTGATTTCACGACTGCTACGCAGCCGAACGCAGGCTTCGCCAGCTGCTACAAGGGATCTCAGTATTTGCGGGGTTCGGCGGCCATGAGCATTTCTTTCGGCCGGGCCTTCAAGTAGGGATTGGCGCAACCGATCTTCAGCCGGCGCGGGGGCGCCCAGCGGGAGTTGTTACCCACCCGGTCGAGGATGCAGTAAGTCACTTCCAGCCGCAGGTCTTCGCCGGCTTCGAGAATGATCGCCGGCGGCACCCAGACCTGGATCGGCTGGCCGACATCGCCGGCCTTGAGTCGTGGCAGATCCATGCGCACATCGCCCCAGCGCAGGGTGATTTCGTCGTCGATGGCCATGTTCAGGTAAGGCTCGATGGTCAACGGAACGCCGCGCTTGATCTGGTTCGGATTGACTCCCTGACGGCGAATGGTCTCGGGGATATTCACGGGCTCCAGACTCTGGTTTTCATCGCCGCACAGCGCAGACGGTTGGCCGCCGGGGCAGTCGAGTTTGATTTGCACCCGTCTGATGGCTGAAAGGGTTGGCCCTTGCCCGATCTGCATGATCCGGTAGTGAACGCGCGAGGTGCCATTGGCGATAAAGCTTTCGGGCACACGCAGTTGGACCGGTTGGCCGACATCGTCGGCCGTCAGCACTCTGGAGGCCACGTAGCAGTTATCCCAGAACAGTTCGATCAGGTCGCCTTCGTCCATGCCGGAGTAGGGCGCCACATCGATCAGCAGGTGCGCCGCCGAAGTGATGTTGATGCAGGTCTTGTGAGATTGCGCCAGGGTCGGGGCCGCAAGTTCGGGTTTGTTCGAAGTGCTTGTCATGGGGTTTCTCCTTGAAGCCTTGCAGCGAAAGTCCGTTTCTGAAAGTTAGAAAGGCGTGAATTACCGAGCAACAAAACTGTTCACCATATGTGAAATTAAATAGTGAATGAGTGCGAGGTTAGACGCCTGTTGGAGACTAGATAAGAGTGCGCTTGAATAGGTGTCAATAGAGCTGGCTAGTTAAGTATGGGATCTAGTGTTATTCAGAAAATTCCTACGCATTGAAGTTAATAAGCCGCACCACTCTGTCGAACTTGGCCTTGGTTTATGGGGTTTTATTGCATTGTTGACGACGAGGAACGGTTCGATGATGGCGCCGAGTTTGGCGAATTTTAGGCGAGGTTATTCTGTTGCAGGACATATATATGTACCGCACGCAGCTCTAAAAAATTATCTATTGTTCAGATGGATGAATAAACGAAGAGAGCGTAGCGAGAGATTTTGTTAGTAGGGGTAGTTGTCACTTCCATCCGTGGAAGTTAACAAGTAGTGAAGCGATGTTTCAGTGGTGAGCGTTATTCAGAAACTTGCTGAGAAACTGCTTCGTCCGCTCTTCTTTCGGGTTGGCAAACAGCGCCTTGGCTTCGCCTTGTTCGACGATCACACCCTTGTCGAAAAACACCACGCGGTTCGCCACGTCCCGGGCAAAGCCCATTTCGTGGGTGACGATGACCATGGTGCGTCGCTCTTCGGCGAGGCTGCGGATGGTCGCCAGCACTTCACCCACCAGCTCCGGGTCGAGGGCTGAGGTGGGTTCGTCGAACAGAATCACTTCCGGCTCCATCGCCAGCGCGCGGGCAATCGCCACACGCTGTTGCTGACCACCGGAAAGGCGACGCGGGTACGCGTCTTCCTTGCCCGCCAGGCCGACCCTGGCCATCAGCTTTTTACCCAGGGCAACGGCTTCGGCGTGCGGGATCTTCTTTACGATGATCGGGCCTTCGATAACGTTTTCCAGGGCGGTGCGATGAGGGAACAGGTTGAAGTTCTGGAACACGAAACCCACGTGCTGGCGTAAACGTCGCACCAGGCCTTGCTGCTGGTTCAGCGGACGGCTGCCATCGATCTCGATGTCACCGACCTTGATCCGGCCGCTGGTGGGTTCTTCCAGGAAATTCAGGCAACGCAGGAACGTGGTTTTACCCGAGCCGCTAGGCCCGATGATCGCCACCACCTCGCCTTCCTTCACTTCCAGATCGATGCCGTTGAGCACCACTTGACCCTTGAACTGCTTTGTCAGTTTTTCCACGACAATCATTGGGTCAGGACTCCTGGTCGTGCCGATTGACCCGCGCTTCCAACTGATTCTGGAAGTGCGACAGCACCGTGGCCAGAATCCAGTAGATCAGCGCGGCGGCAAGGTACATGGTGAAAATTTCAAAGGTACGGGCGGTAATCAGCTGCGCCTGACGGAACAGTTCCGGCACCTGAATAGTGGCTGCCAGCGCGGTGTCCTTCACAAGCGAAATGAAGCTGTTGCCCAGCGGTGGCAGAGCCGTGCGCATTGCTTGCGGCAAGATGGCCCGGCGCAGGGTCTGCGCGCGGGTCATGCCGATACTCGCGGCGGCTTCCCACTGACCGCGCTCGATGGAGCTGATCGCGGCGCGGAGGATTTCGCAGGCATAGGCCGCCATGTTCAGCGAGAAGCCGATCAGGGCCGCCGGCAGCGGATCAAGTTCGATGCCCAATTGCGGCAAGCCGTAATAGATCACGAACAGTTGCACCAGCAACGGCGTGCCGCGAAAGAACGACACGTAGATGCGGGCGATCCAGCTCACCAGTTTGAAGCGCGACAGGCGCATCAACGCCAGGCCGAAGCCCATCACCAGGCCGAAGAACATCCCGCCCAGGCTCAGGATCACCGTGTAGTACGCGCCCTTCAGCAGGAAGGGCGCGGAATCCAGCGCGAGTTGGAAAGCTTCTTCCATTATTTAGTGACGTCAGCGCTGAAGTACTTTTCCGAAAGCTTTTTCAGCGTACCGTCGGCACGCAGCTTGTCGATGGCCTTGTTCACTGCTGCCAGCAGCTCAGGCTCGCCTTTGCGCAGGGCAACGCCGGCTTCCTGACGGGAGAACGCTTCACCAGCGGCGGAAGTGTCCTTGGCCTTCTTGGCGTATTCCAGCGCGGCGAGGCGGTCGATCAGAATGGCGTCGGTGCGGCCGTTACGCAGGTCTGCGAACTTGCTCGGATCATCTTCGTAGGTGCGCACGTCAGCGGTCGGCACGTTGGCTTTCACCCATTGCTCATAGTTGGTGCCCAAGCCTACGCCGACTTTCTTGCCACCCAAGTCGGCGGCAGTCTTGATGTTCAGCTCGGCAGCCTTCTTGGTCAGCACCAGCGCCTGAATCCCGGAAACGGTGTACGGCTCGGAGAAGTCATACTTCTTCTTGCGCTCTTCGGAGATGGTCACCTGGTTGATCACAGCGTCCAGACGTTTGGATTCCAGCGCCGCGAGGATGCCGTCCCATTTGGTCGGCTGCAGTTTGACCTTCACGCCCAGCTCTTTGGCCAGGGCTTCGGAAAACTCGACTTCGAAGCCGGCCAGTTTGCCGTCGGCGTCGACGAAACTGAACGGTGGGTAAGTGCCTTCCAGGCCAACGTTGATCACGCCGGCGTCTTTGATTTTTTGCAGCTGCTCACCGGCAACCGCTTGCCCCAGCAGACCGGCGCTCAGCGCCAGGCCCAGCGAACCTACCAGCAGATTTCGTCGTAGTGCGGAAAAATTCATGACAAGCCCCTGTGTTTTCTTATGAAGACGCTTTTAGGAATGTTGGCAAATTCGGGATTTGAACGACTGCAATATCCTGCCCTAAAGCATCGTATGCGTCTCGCTGCAAATTCGCCTGCGGCGTGACTATATGATGGCGCTTTTAGATAGGAAAATAATAAATATCAACTTTGTTATTCTTTTTTGAGCTAATAGATCGTTCCCACGCAGGAGCGTGGGAACGATCGGCTACAAAAAGTCTTTATAGGCAAACAACGCCGGCGCCCCGCCGGTGTGCAGGAAGATGATCGGGCCGTCATTGAAGCGCTGGCGGCCGATGCCATCGAGCAATCCCGCCATGGCCTTGCCGGTATAAACCGGGTCCAGCAGCAAACCTTCCTGACTCGCCACCAGCTTCACGGCGGCCAACGTCCCGGCATTCGGTTCGCCGTAGCGCGGGCCGAAATACTCGTCCCACAACTCGACCTTGAAACTCGCTGGCAGGCTCACGCCCAGCAGCTCGGCAGTGCGCTCGGCGAGGCCTTGGACTTTCGGGCGCTGGTCTTCGTCGCTGCGAGAAACTGTGACACCAATCACTGGCAAATCCGGCAGAGCTTCACTCAACGCCAGCGCCAGACCGCTATGGGTCCCGGCGCTGCCCGAGGCCAAAACCACGGCCGCGAATGTCAGCCCGGTGTCCTTGATCTGCTCGGCCAATTCCAGCCCGGCGCGCACATAACCCAAAGCACCCAACGCATTGGAGCCACCAATCGGCACCAGATACGGCTTCTTGCCGTTGTTGCGCAGGCGATCGGCCAGGGCCTGCAGTTGTTCGTCGGCGTTGTCGAGGTTTTCCACCAGCTCGACCTTGGCGTCGAACAGGTCCAGCAACAGTCGATTGCCATTACCGACATAGTTAGCGTCGTCGGTACCCAGGGGATTTTCCAGCAACGCAACGCAGCTTAGGCCAAGCTTGGCCGCAATGGCGGCAGTCTGGCGCACGTGGTTGGACTGAAGCGCGCCAGCAGTGATCAAGGTGTCGGCGCCTTGTGCCAGTGCATCGGCCGCCAGGTATTCGAGCTTGCGCAGCTTGTTGCCGCCCATCGCCAGCGGCGTCAGATCATCACGCTTGACGTACACATCGCGACCCAACCAGGCCGACAGGCGTTCGAGTTTTTCCAGGGCGGTAGGATGACCGAGCAGGTCGAGGCGGTTAAAGCGGGCAAGCTGTTGTTTGATCATGGGGTCCGTACTGGCGGAGGGAGATGACAGGACTATAGGCACGCCTATTTAGCGGGGCAACTGCCAATCGGCCTTATGCCAAAAAGTGCTGAGCACAGCACAATCAGTTCTTAATTCGGCTTCCAGACCATGCCGTAAAGTAATCGCGGTTAACGCGGCCAGACAGTCCGGCCGCCCGTGAGGAGTTTTTACCGTGAGCGAGCGTTCCAGTCATTGGCAACTGCAGACCATCGTCAGCCAACTGCGCACGGCGCGTGATCAGTGGCGCTTACAAAATGGTCGCGCCAGCACCGAACAGGGTGGTCGCGAGTTGCCTTCCCGAGCGGCCATGGCAGAGATTCTCGAAGCCCTCTGCGGCGCGTTGTTCCCGATGCGCCTCGGCCCGGTGGATTTGCGCGAGGAGAGTGAAGACTTCTACGTCGGCCACACGCTGGACGTTGCATTGAACGCGTTGCTGGCTCAGGCGCGACTCGAATTGCGCTACGCCGCTCGCCACAGTGCCCAGGCCGACACTGAAGTCGAGGCCAAGACCATTCAGATCATTCAGGACTTCGCCCTCGCATTGCCGGGGCTGCGCAGCCTGCTCGACACCGACGTGCTGGCGGCCTATCACGGCGATCCGGCGGCTCGCAGTGTCGATGAAGTGTTGCTGTGCTATCCGGGGATTCTGGCGGTGATTCACCATCGCCTGGCCCATCATTTGTACCGTGCCGGATTGCCGCTGCTGGCACGGATCAGCGCGGAAATCGCGCACTCGGCCACTGGTATCGACATTCACCCAGGCGCGCAGATTGGCCGCAGCTTCTTCATCGATCACGGGACGGGTGTGGTGATCGGCGAGACCGCCATCATCGGCGAGCGTGTGCGGATTTATCAGGCCGTGACGTTGGGCGCCAAGCGCTTCCCGGCGGATGAAGACGGTCAGTTGCAGAAGGGGCAGCCGCGACATCCGATTGTCGAGGATGACGTGGTGATCTATGCCGGTGCGACGATTCTGGGGCGGATCACCATCGGCAAAGGCTCGACCATTGGCGGTAATGTCTGGCTGACCCGCAGCGTGCCGGCTGCGAGCAACCTGACTCAGGCGAATCTGCAGCATGATGATGGGACACAGAAGTAGATCCGGAATCTCGACTGACTGATCCGGCCTCATCGCGAGCAGGCTCGCTCCCACAGGGTTTTTATGGTGTTCACAATGGTGTGGACTGACACAAATCCACTGTAGGAGTGAGCCTGCTCGCGATTGGTTTCAAGGCGAACCAAGATGTTGGCATTCCGCTAATTTCTCACTGAACGAATCCCCCAAACCCCGCGTCATACCCTTCCTTGAGCTAGCGTACGAACAGTGCCGCCGAGCCTTGCGATTAGTCCTTAGCACCCTATTCATGTTTAACTTGAACGCTCATTCAAGTTAAACCGCCGGTTTGCTGCCCGCTCACAACAGGAGGCTTGCCTTTGCCGAGTCCGTTATTGATTGCCCTGTTTCACCCCCTTGAGGTGCACCTTTCATGAGTGCATCGCCCACCCCCGCCAGCGGTCAGGTCCGCATGAATCCGCCGGTGTTTTACTTCTCGGCGACGTTCATTTTGCTGTTCGGCATCATCGTCATCGCCATGCCTGAACAGGCCGGCGCCTGGCTTCTGGAAGCGCAAAACTGGGCGGCCAACACGGTCGGCTGGTACTACATGCTCGCGATGACCCTGTATCTGGTCTTCGTGGTGGTCACCGCCTTGTCCGGCTACGGCAAGATCAAGCTCGGTGCCGACCACGACGAACCCGAATTCAGTTACCTGTCCTGGGCCGGCATGCTGTTCGCCGCCGGGATCAGCATCACGCTGTTTTTCTTTTGCGTGTCCGAACCGCTGACCCATTTGGCGCAACCGCCGCAAGGCGAAGCGGGCACGGCGGATGCGGCGCGTCAGGCGATGCAGATTCTGTTTCTGCACTGGGGCCTGCACGGCTGGGGCGTGTTCGCCTTTGTCGGCATGGCGCTGGCTTATTTTGCCTACCGTCACAACCTGCCGCTGGCCCTGCGTTCGGCGCTCTATCCGCTGATCGGCAAGCGCATCAACGGCCCCATTGGTTACGCGGTGGACGGCTTCGGCATCATCGCCACGGTGTTCGGCCTCGGTGCCGACATGGGCTTTGGCGTGTTGCACCTCAACTCGGGTCTGGACTATCTGTTCGGCATCGCTCACACCCAGTGGATTCAGGTCGGCCTGATCACGTTGATGATGGGCGCGGCGATCATTGTTGCCGTGTCTGGTGTCGATAAAGGCGTGCGCGTGATGTCCGACATCAACATGCTGCTGGCCTGCGCGCTGCTGCTGTTTGTGTTGTTCGCCGGCCCGACCCAGCACCTGCTCAACACCCTGATCCAGAACATCGGCGACTACCTCGGCGCCTTGCCGATGAAGAGTTTCGACCTGTACGCCTACGACAAACCCAGTGACTGGCTGGGCGGTTGGACGGTGTTCTATTGGGCCTGGTGGATTGCATGGTCGCCGTTCGTGGGCCTGTTCATCGCACGGATTTCCCGTGGCCGGACCATCCGCGAATTCGTCTTCGGCGTGCTGTTGATTCCGCTCGGCTTCACCCTCGCGTGGATGTCGATCTTCGGCAACAGCGCCATCGATCAAGTCCTCAATCACGGCATGAGCGCGCTCGGTATGTCGGCCATCGATAACCCATCGATGACCCTCTACTTGCTGCTGGAAACCTACCCGTGGAGCAAAACCGTCATCGCGGTCACGGTGTTCATCAGCTTCGTGTTCTTCGTGACGTCTGCCGATTCCGGCACCGTGGTGCTGTCGACACTGTCCGCCAAGGGCGGCAATCCCGATGAAGACGGGCCGAAATGGCTGCGAGTGTTCTGGGGCGCAATGACGGCGCTGGTGACCAGTGCGCTGCTGTTCTCGGGCAGCATCGATGCGCTGAAGTCCGCGGTGGTGCTGACCTCGTTGCCGTTCTCGATGATCTTGCTGCTGATGATGTGGGGGCTGCACAAGGCGTTCTACCTGGAGTCGCAGAAGCAGATCGCGCAACTGCATTCGCTGGCACCGGTGTCCGGATCGCGGCGTGGCGGCTGGCGTCAACGCCTGAGTCAGGCCGTGCATTTCCCGTCACGGGATGAGGTCTATCGCTTCCTCGATACGACGGTGCGCCCGGCGATTGAAGAAGTCTCGGCGGTGTTCGTCGAGAAGGGTTTGAAGGTGGTCACTCAACCGGACCCGACCAACGACAACGTCAGCCTGGAAATCGGTCATGGCGAGGAGCATCCGTTCATCTATCAGGTGCAGATGCGCGGCTACTTCACGCCGTCCTTCGCCCGTGGCGGCATGGGTTCCAAGGAACTCAACAACCGTCGTTATTACCGGGCCGAGGTGCATTTGAGCGAGGGCAGTCAGGATTACGATCTGGTGGGTTACACCAAGGAGCAGATCATCAATGACATCCTCGATCAGTACGAACGGCACCTGCAGTTCTTGCATTTGGTGCGTTGATCGAGCACTCACGTCTCGGTGGTCAACACCATGAACAACACCAGCGCCGCCACCGGTACACCGAACACGGCGCTGCCGACCACCAGTTCCGTGCTGAACGGCTGGCCGGCATTGACCATGCCGACCGCGCCGTTGATCAACGTCAGCGCCAGCCACAGCACGACAAAGCTGAAGGCCAGGGTTTGGCGACTGAAGCCGATTTTCTCGCCGATGAACAGCATCAGCGCCAGGAGAATCAGGCCGAAGGTGATGATGATCGTGGTGTGCATGATGTGTTCCGCCCTTCGAATGTGTGTTGCTTTTGGCGCCGCCTTCGCGAGCAGGCTCGCTCCCACCAGGTCGTCGCAATTCTGTGGGAGCGAGCCTGCTCGCGATAGGGGCGCTGCGGTGTCAAGTGAGCATAGTTAAACCAGCCCGCCGTTGACGCGCAGGATTTGCCCGTTGACCCACGCCGAATCCGGGCCGACCAGGAAAGACACAACGCGGGAAATGTCTTCTGGCTGAGCCAGACGTTCCAGCGGGGCCATCTTGGCGAAGGTCTGGATCTGCTCTTCGCTCTTGCCGTGCAGGAACAGGTCGGTAGCCACCGGACCGGGGGCCACGGCGTTGACGGTGATATTGCGACCGCGCATTTCCTTGGCGAACACCTGGGTCAGGGATTCCACTGCCGTTTTGCTGGCGATGTACACCGCGTAGCCCGGCAGGTTCATGCCGACGGTGCTGCTGGAGAAGTTGATGATCCGCCCGCCGGCGTTCAGGCGAGTGGCGGCTTCACGCAGGGTGTTGAACGTGCCGCGAGCGTGAATGTTGAAGTTCTGATCGAACAGCTCATCCGTGTGTTGCGCCAACGGCAGGACTTTGAGGATACCGGCGTTGTTCACCAGCACATCGACTTTGCCCAGTTGCGTTTCGGTCTCGTCGAACATCCGGCGTACGTCGTCGGCGTTCGCTACATCCGCCTTGATCGCTATGGCCTGGTGGCCGGCCTGACGCAATTCGACCACCAGTTTTGAAGCTTCGGTGGCACTGCTGGCGTAGTTGACGGCGACGGCGAAACCTTGTTTGGCCAGTTGTTTGGCGATCACCGCGCCGATGCCGCGGGAGGCGCCGGTCACGATGGCAACTTTTGAAGTTTGAGTAGTCATGGCGGTGATTCCTTTGAAGTTAATGGCTTGGGGGTGAAGCCAGATTCACATGTTTACTCAGGCTGATAAATGCACGAGAGTTGCCTTGACTGTTCAAGAATCGCCAACAATCGACCGCCAGGAGACCCGCGTGGATCAAGTCAAAGCGATGAAGGTTTTCGTGCGGATCTACGAGCGCAGCAGCTTCACGCTGGCTGCCGATGACCTGAACCTGCCGCGGGCGACGCTGACCCACACGCTGAATCAGTTCGAAGCCTGGCTCGGTACACGTTTATTGGAGCGAAGCACTCGAAAGGTGCGTCCTACGCTGGATGGCGAGGCGTACTACCTGCGTTGCGTGCAGCTGCTGGCGGAACTGGAAGAAGCCGAACTGGCATTCCGTAGCGTCGCACCGAAGGGCCGGTTGCGCGTGGATTTGCATGGCACGCTGGCCAAGCACTTCGTTATCCCGCCGTTGCCGCAGTTCATGGCGCGCTACCCGGACATCGAACTGTCCATCAGCGAGGCCGACCGCTTTGTCGACCTGATCGCTGAAGGCGTCGACTGCGTGCTGCGCGCCGGCACCTTGGGCGACTCCGCACTGATCGGCCGCCGCGTCGCCAACCTGCGCCAAATCACCTGCGCCAGCCCCGCGTACCTGCGCAAATACGGCGAACCGAAAAGCCTCGACGACCTGAAACATCATCGTGCCGTGAACTACGTCTCGCGCACGACTGCCAAGCTATTTCCCTTCGAATTCATGGTGGATGGCGAACTGAAGGAAGTGGCTATCGATGGCGCGCTTTCAGTGTTCGGCGCGGAAATTTATGCGGCGTCGGCGATTGCCGGGCTGGGCCTGATCCAGTGTCCGCATTACCGAATGGAAACGCAGATTTCCCAGGGCTTGGTGCAGGAAGTCCTGATCGACACGCCACCGCCACCAATGCCGGTTTCGGTGTTGTATCCACACAACCGACACATGTCGCCACGGGTTCGGGTGTTTGTGGATTGGCTGGGAGAAGTGTTTGCGGGGGCACAGTAGCCGCTGGTCTATAGGGCAATCAGGCCTCTGCACGATAGGCTAATATTTATCAGAGTGTGTATGGTGTGTATTGGCGTGAAGCTTCGTCGCGTAGTGTGCGCAGCAGGTGCTGCCCACAAGGACGAAGGTGATGCGAAGTCGGGAAATGATCAGGATGATCGAGGAGGATGGTTGGTATCTGGTGGCCGTGAAAGGCAGCCATCATCAGTACAAGCATCCGTGCAAGCCAGGCAGGGTGACGATAAAGCACCCGGAATCGGATCTTCCAAAAGGAACGATCAACAGCATATTGAAACAGGCGGGTCTGAAATGAGCCCCGACACCGGATACGAAAGCCCCGAGCGGGCCACATCACAGGAAGGACTTACCGAAATGAAATTCCCGGTCGTTCTGCACAAGGATGCCGACTCAGAATACGGAGTAATTATCCCGGACGTGCCGGGTTGCTTCTCCGCAGGCGGTACTGTGGCGCAGGCATTTGAAAACGTGAAGGAAGCGCTGTCGTTGCACTACGAAGGCTTGGTGGCCGATGGCGATCCACTGCCGCAGGTGCATGAGATCGACGCTCATCTTGATAACCCTGATTACGCGGGCGGCGTGTGGGGGGTGGTTGAATTCGATATCACGCCTTACTTCGGCAAGTCGGTGCGTTTCAATGCCACACTGCCTGAGCAGTTGCTTGAGCGTATCGATCAAACAGTCAGGCGGGATCAGCGGTACAGCTCAAGGTCTGGCTTTTTGGCTGCCGCTGCCCTGCGTGAGTTGTCGGCCTAAATGTTGTGAAACGTTTCAGCATTTTCTCGAGTCCGAGGTTTATCGGCGTTTGTCTGGGCGTATGCTGGGCAACTTGCGAAGCAGTCGATACCAACTTCAAGACAGACAAGAGAGGATTCGATGACCTACACCGCTGCCGAAAACCGCTACGACTCCATCCCTTACCGCCGCGTGGGTCGCAGCGGTCTGGTGCTGCCGGCGCTGTCCCTGGGCCTGTGGCACAACTTCGGCGACAGCACGCCGATCGACACCCAGCGCTCGTTGCTGCGTACCGCGTTTGATCTAGGCATCAACCATTTTGACCTGGCCAACAACTACGGCCCGCCGTATGGCAGCGCCGAGATCAATTTCGGTCGTTTGCTGCGTGAAGACTTCAAGCAGTATCGCGACGAGCTGATTATCTCGAGCAAGGCCGGTTGGGACATGTGGGCCGGCCCTTATGGTCAGGGCGGCGGTTCGCGCAAATACGTGCTGGCCAGCCTCGATCAGAGCCTGCAGCGCCTGGGTCTGGACTACGTGGACATCTTCTATTCCCACCGCTTCGACCCGGACACGCCGCTGGAAGAAACCGCCAGCGCACTGGCCACCGCGGTGCAACAGGGCAAGGCGTTGTACATCGGTATCTCCTCGTACTCGGGGGTTAAAACCCGTGAAATGGCCGCGCTGCTGAAAGAGTGGAAAGTCCCGTTGCTGATTCACCAACCGGCTTACAACCTGCTCAATCGTTGGGTGGAAAAAGACCTGTTGGATACCACGGACGAACTCGGTACGGGCGTGATTGCGTTTACGCCGCTGGCTCAGGGGTTGTTGACTGACAAGTATCTGAATGGTGTGCCGGCGGACGCGCGGGTCAATCGTCCGGGAGGTGGTTCGTTGCAGGCGGCGCACCTGTCCGAAGCCAACATCGCTCATGTGCGTGCACTGAATGAGATCGCCAAGCGTCGCGGTCAGAGCCTGGCGCAGCTGGCATTGGCGTGGACGTTACGCGATCCGCGCGTGACGTCGGCGCTGATCGGTGCGAGCCGGCCGGAGCAGATTATCGAGAACGTCGGGGCGTTGAAGAATTTGAGCTTCAGCTCGGAGGAATTGGCGGAAATTGACCGGTTTGCCCAGGAGGGTGGGGTCAATCTTTGGGAGAAGCCTTCGACGGCTGAGTAAGTGTTCGGTGCCGGATCTTCCGGCGACTGTTCCGCCGCCATCGCGAGCAGGCTCGCTCCCACATTGGATTGCATTTCAACTGTGGGAGCGAGCCTGCTCGCGATGGGGCCAGTACAGGCAGTGGATATGTCAGAAACTCACCGAAAAAACGGCACATCCCCCAACACCGTCGCCCGCTGCATCACCCGCCGCGCGGGCCGGTAATCATCCACGGCGTAATGCTGTGTCACGCGGTTATCCCAAAACGCCACGTCGTCCTTCTGCCAACGCCAGCGAATGGTAAATTCCGGCCGTGTCGCGTGGGCAAACAGAAACTTCAGAATTACCTCGCTTTCGGTTTCCGACAGTTCATTGATCTTCGACGTGAACCCTTCATTAACGAACAACGACCGACGTCCGCTCACCGGATGAGTGCGAATCACCGGGTGTGACAGCGGCGGGTTTTTCCTGCGCGCTTCTTCCCACTGAGCCAATGCTTCGGGTGTGTTGCCGTAGCGCTCCAGCGGGAACGAACGAGTGAAATCGTGGGTGGCGGTCAGCCCTTCAAGCAAGGACTTCATCGGCGCGGACAGCGCTTCATACGCCGCGATACCGCTGGCCCACAGCGTGTCGCCACCAAACTCCGGCAACAACTTGGCGCTGAGCACCGCGCCCAGGGCCGGGGTCGGCAGGAAGGTTACGTCGGTGTGCCAGATCGCGTTGTCGCGCACGTCGGTGACGGCGGTGTCGAGGATCAGTACTTCGGGTTGTTCGGGCACATTCGGGTAGATCGGGTGAATGTGCAGGTCGCCGAAATTGGCGGCGAAACGTGCCTGCTGCTGCGGTGTGATCGGCTGATCGCGAAAGAACAACACTTGATGTTTGAGCAGCGCCTGCTCGATGGCGTCGCGCTGTTCCAGGTTCAGTGGCTGGCTGATGTCGACGCCGCTGATGTGCGCGCCGAGGGCGTAGCTTAAAGGGACGATGGTCAGGTTGCTCATGGTCTTTCTCTTCAATCCGGGGCGCCGAGGGTTATTCAGTGAGCCTGGCCATGCCACGGCACCAGTTTGCGTTGCAAGGCGCGCAAGCCCATTTCCATGGCGAAGGCGATCAGCGCGATCACCAGAATCCCCAACACCACCACATCGGTGACCAGGAATTGCGCGGCCGACTGCACCATGAACCCCAAACCACTGGTGGCGGCGATCAATTCGGCGGCAACCAGCGTCGACCAACCCACACCCAAGCCAATACGCACACCGGTCAATATGTCCGGCAGCGCACTCGGCAGAATCACATGGCGAATCAACTGCGCCCGGGTCGCGCCCAACGACTGTGCCGCGCGCAATTTGGCCGGGTCGACGGTACGCACCCCGGTCGCGGTAGCGATGGCGATCGGGGCGAAGATTGCGAGGTAGATCAGCAAGACTTTCGACAGCTCACCGATGCCGCACCAGATCACGATCAGTGGCAAATAAGCCAGCGGTGGGATAGGGCGGTAGAACTCGATCAGCGGATCGAGAATGCCGCGAGCGATGCGGTTGTGGCCGATGGCGATGCCGACCGGCACGGCGGTCAACACCGCGAAGCCAAGGCCCAGACCGATTCGGCTGAGACTCGCGCCCAGGTGCTGCCACAACGTTGAATCCATGTAGCCGGTGGTCACCAGCAGCCAGCCTTTTTGCAGCACCGCGGAGGGTGGCGGCAGGAACAGCGGTTCGATCATTCCTGTGGCGGTGACGGCCCACCAGATAACCACGAGTGCGACGAGTGTCAGCAGACTGATCCAGCGAGTACTGAGGCTGCGATGTACAGGAATCACCGTCGAGTGCGGTTTGACCGTGACGGCCGGAATCTCATAGCTGCTCATACGGTCTCCTGCCGCTGGGCGGCGCTGCGTTGGGAGAACACTTTGGCGAGCACGTGTTCGCGGGTTTCGATAAAACGCGGGTCAGACTTGATCGATCGAGCCGACTCCCCGGCGGCGTAACGCTGACCGAAATCCAGGCTCAGGCGTTCGACGATTTGCCCAGGGTTTGGCGCCAGCAGAATCAGGTCCGTGGCGAGAAACACCGCTTCTTCAATGTCGTGGGTAATCAGAAATACCGGTTTTGCGGTGCGCTGCCAGACTTGCAGCAGCAACTCCTGCATCTGTTCGCGAGTGAAGGCATCGAGGGCGCCGAAGGGTTCGTCCATCAACAAAACCCGAGGGTCGGCAGCGAGCGCGCGGGCCAGACCGACTCGTTGCTTCTGGCCGCCCGAGAGTTGCCAGATTCGGCGGTTTTCGAAACCGGAAAGGTCCACCAAGGCGAGCATTTCCCGAGCGCGCAGTTCACGTTTTTCCCGCGCAATGCCGGCCAGTTCCAGGCCGAAACCGACGTTGGCCAGCACGTCCTGCCAGGGCAGCAAGGCATCGTCCTGGAACACCACGCCGCGTTCGGCGCTCGGGCCTTTGACCGGCACGCCATCAAGGGTGATGCGCCCGGCGCTGGGCTCGACGAAACCGGCAATCAGGTTCAACAACGATGTCTTGCCACTGCCGGACGGGCCGAGGGCGACCAGCAATTGCTGGGGCCCCAGGCTCAGGGAAATATCCGCCAGTACCGGTTCGGCGGCGCCGGGGTACTGTGCGCTGATGCGCTCCAGCTGAAGCAAAGCCATCGCGGTTAACTCCGATCAGTTGGTGATGTATTTGGCACTGACGTAGGGGGCGTAGTCCGGCAGAACGGCTTCAACCTTGCCTTGTTCTTTCAGGAACGCGGCGGTGTCGGTGATGGCCTTGGTGGTCGGCGCGCCGAGGGTGATCACCTGATCAGCCGCCAGCGGGAAGACGTTGCCTTGCAGCAGCAATGGAATGTCGCTGGCCTTGGCGCCGGAGAGTTTCACCAGCTTGTCGACATTGGATTGGTTGGCGAGCCAGGCTTTTGGATCTTTGCGGTAGTCGGCGTAGGCATCGAGGGTCACTTTGGCGAACGCGGTGACGATTTCCGGGTGCTTCTCGGCGAAGTCTTTACGCACGATCCATGCATCAAAGGTCGGTGCGCCGAACTTGGCCAGTTCACCGGAGGTGATCAGTACTTTGCCGTTCTCCTTGGCGACACCGAGGGCTGGGTCCCACACGTAAGTGGCGTCGATATCACCGCGCTTCCACGCGGCAATGATGGCTGGCGGGGCAAGGTTGAGGACGGTGACTTTCGACGGATCGATGTTCCAGTGCTTCAGCGCGGCCAGCAGGCTGTAGTGGCCGGTGGAAACGAACGGCACGGCGATTTTCTTGCCGATCAGGTCTTGTGGGGTTTTGATCCCGGAACCGTCGCGGGCCACCAGGGCTTCCGCGGCACCGATCTGCGTGGCGATGAGGAACGTTTCTACCGGGACTTTGCGGGTGATTGCCGCCGTCAGGGGGCTGGAACCGAGGTAACCGATCTGTACGTCGCCGGAAGCGATGGCGGCGATGATGTCGGCGCCGTTGTCGAATTTGCGCCAGTCGATCTTGGCGTTGGTGGCTTTTTCGTACGCGCCGTCGGCCTGGGCGACTTTTGCCGGGTCTACGGTGGTCTGGTAGGCGACGGTGACGTCAGCCGCCTGGGCAAAGAAACTCACCGCAGCCAGAGACGCGGCCGCCAGCAGGCGAAGGGGGAAAGTCAGTTTCATTGAGAAGCTCCTTGTCAGGCGACCGAGAGTCGGCGTGAAAAGGAGACTAAATGATATAAGAATCCGAAAATAAATAACTTTTTCGAATGAGCTTATGAGCGGAAAATTCTAAGGAAGACCGCGGTGCAGCCATCGCGAGCAAGCTCGCTCCCACATTGGATCTTCAGTGTGACCACAATTGTGTGAACACCACTGAACCCTGTGGGAGCGAGCTTGCTCCGGGCGGCGCTCCGACGATAAGGTCCGCAGGACCTTCAGAGATTAGTTGCTAATTGCCAGAATGCTCGCCTGATACGACCCGACAAACACATCGAAATCGCCGACTTCGTTCTGCTCCAGCTCAATCTGCTCGGCCAGCGACGAACGCGCCCGGTCTTCAAATTTCGCCTGGTCTTCGCTTGAAAGCGGCTCGCTGCGGAAAAACTCCGCATGTGCCTGGCTCTGACGCAGGGAGAACTGAGCAAAGCTCTCTTTGTGCTCTGCCATCGCCGCCAGCACTTGGGCCGATGGCGTCAGCGATGGATCCTTGACCTTGGCTAGCTGCGCATCCAGCGCCTTGCTATGTGCATCGCCGCCATGACTCTGATCCAGCATCGCCGCCAGGGGTGCAATTTTCTCCAGCAACTCGCTGGCCCACTCTTTCAGGTCCACCGGATGACCGTCGCGTTGCAGTTGCAGGCCCGGACGACGACCTTCCTTGACCACGCTGAGGAAGTTCGAGGTCGCGTTGCCGCACGAGGTATTGGTCAGCAGCGGGCTGTCGTTCAGCGCGCAATACAACAGGAATGCGTCGAGGAACCGCGACTCCGGCAGGTCGATACCCATCGGCAGGAACGGGTTGATGTCCAGGCAACGCACTTCGACGTACTGAATGCCGCGAGCCACCAGCGCCTGAATCGGCCGTTCGCCGGTGTAGGTCACGCGTTTCGGGCGGATGTTGGAGTAGTACTCGTTTTCGATCTGCAGGATGTTGGTGTTGAGCTGAACCCACTCACCGTCCTGATGCGTGCCGATTTCGACGTACGGCGCGTAAGGCGTGGCGACCGCTTTGCGCAGGCTGTCGGTGTAGCTGGCCAGATCGTTGTAGCACGGGGTCAAACCGGCCTGGGCGTTGCTCTGATAACCCAAATCGCTCATGCGCAGGCTGGTGGCGTACGGCAAGTACAAGGTGTCCGGGTCCAGTTGTTCCAACTGATGCGAGCGGCCACGCAGGAAACCGGCGTCCAGCGCTGGCGAAGCACCGAACAGGTACATCAGCAGCCAGCTGTAGCGACGGAAGTTACGGATCAGCGCGATATAGGCCGACGACTGATAGTCGCGGTCGGTGCCGACAAAGCCTTCAGCCTCTTTAAGCAGCGGCCAGAGCTTTTCCGGCAGGGAAAAGTTGTAGTGAATCCCGGCGATGCACTGCATGGTCTTGCCATAGCGCAGGGCCAGGCCCTTGCGGTAGACGTACTTGAGCTGACCGATGTTGGAGGTGCCGTAATAGGCGATCGGAATGTCTTCCTCGGCCGGCAACGGGCACGGCATCGATGGACTCCACAGGTACTCGTTGCCGAGCTTGCTGTAGGCAAAACGGTGGATCTTGTCCAGGCTCGCCAGCGTATCCGCCGGATCGGGCAGAGCGGGCGTGATGAACTCCAGCAGCGACTCGGAATAGTCGGTGGTGATTTGTTCATTGGTCAGCGCGGAACCCAATTCTTCCGGGTGCGGCGTTTGCGCCAGGCGACCTTCGCCGGTCACGCGCAGGCATTCACGTTCGATGCCGTGAAGGCACTGTTCGAGCAGAGAGAGGTTAGCGCGCTCGCCGAGCAGAGCCAGGCGGCGGTTGAGAAGTTCGCTCAAGTTGGATTCCTTCACGCGTCAGTCGCCCCAATATGGGGGTGGGCAAGACGGTCTACAAGGGTGAAGTTGAAACTGGCGTTGTCGCCTGGTTTTTGAGCAGCACAGACCTCATGCCAGTCAGTAAGAACTGCGCAATCCCTGTGGGAGCGAGCTTGCTCGCGATGAGGGCGTGTCAGTCAACATTAACGTCGTCTGACACACCGCCATCGCGAGCAAGCTCGCTCCCACAGGTTGCATTGCGCCGAAATTAACTCAAATCGATGACTGCTAGCTACAGGACAGCGAACGTGCCTTGTGCTTTTGCGACGAGTTTGTCGCCTTGCATCACGTCGGCTTCGACCACCAGCGTGCGGCGGCCCGGGTGGATCACCCGCGCCGTGCACATCACTTCACCGTCGGCGACGGCGCGAATGTAATTGATCTTGCACTCGATGGTCGCGCTCTGCTGGTCAAAACCATGGGTGCTGGAACAGGCCAACCCCATGGCAATGTCCACCAGACTGAACAAGGCCCCGCCGTGCAGCTTGCCGCCGCGATTGCGCAATTCTGGTTCCAGCGCCAGGGCGACTTGCGCCACCCCGGCCTCCAGACTGTGCAAGCGACACCCCAGCAACTTGAAAAAAGCGCTTTCGGTCAGCCCGGCCGGGATGTCCATCAGCGTTTCTTCAACTGCTTGGCGTTGGCGAACAGCGAAGCCATGGCGTTGTTGGCCGGAGCCGCCGCCGTGGTTTCTTTACGCGGCGCGGTGTTCTGGGACTGGCGTGGCGCCGAACCCGGACGTGCACCACGGGCACCGTCGATTTTCTCGCCCGGCGTGTCGCTCATGCGCATCGACAGGCCAACGCGTTTGCGCGGGATGTCGACTTCCATGACCTTCACTTTCACCACGTCGCCAGCCTTCACCGCTTCACGCGGGTCCTTGATGAACTTCTCCGAAAGCGCAGAGATGTGCACCAATCCGTCCTGATGCACGCCGATGTCGACGAACGCGCCGAAGTTGGTCACGTTGGTCACCACACCTTCGAGGATCATCCCCAGCTGCAGATCCTTGAGGTCTTCGACGCCTTCCTGGAACTCGGCGGTCTTGAATTCGGGACGTGGATCGCGGCCAGGTTTTTCCAGCTCTTGCAGGATGTCGGTGACCGTTGGCAGACCGAAGGTTTCGTCGGTGTACTTTTTCGGATCAAGACGCTTGAGGAAGCTGGCGTCGCCGATCAGCGAGCGAATATCGCGGTCGGTCTCAGCGGCGATGCGCTGGACCAGCGGATAGGCTTCCGGGTGAACCGCGGACGAATCCAGCGGGTTGTCGCCGTTCATGACGCGTAGGAAGCCAGCGGCCTGTTCGAAGGTTTTCTCGCCCAGACGAGCGACTTTCTTCAGCGCTGCACGGGTTTTGAACGCACCGTGTTCGTCGCGGTGGCTGACGATGTTTTGCGCCAGGGTCGCGTTGAGGCCGGAGATGCGGGCCAGCAGCGCCACGGAGGCGGTGTTCACGTCGACGCCCACGGCGTTCACGCAGTCTTCGACCACTGCGTCCAGGCCGCGCGCCAGTTTCAGCTGCGACACGTCGTGCTGGTACTGGCCGACGCCGATGGATTTCGGATCGATCTTCACCAGCTCGGCCAGTGGATCCTGCAGGCGACGGGCAATCGACACCGCGCCACGGATCGACACGTCGAGGTCCGGGAATTCCTTGGAAGCCAGTTCCGATGCCGAGTAAACCGATGCGCCGGCCTCGGAGACCATGACTTTGGTCATCTTCATGGCTGGGTATTTTTTGATCAGTTCAGCGGCCAGCTTGTCGGTTTCGCGGCTGGCGGTGCCGTTGCCGATGGCGATCAGGTCGACTGCATGCTTGGCGCACAGGGCAGCCAGAATCGCGATGGTCTGGTCCCATTTGTTGTGCGGCACGTGCGGGTAAACCGTGGCGTGATCCAGCAGCTTGCCGGTGGAATCGACCACGGCGACCTTGCAACCGGTGCGCAGGCCCGGGTCGAGACCCAATGTGGCACGCGGGCCAGCCGGCGCCGACAGCAGCAAGTCGTGCAGGTTGTGAGCGAACACGTTGATCGCTTCGGTTTCCGCGCCATCGCGCAGTTCGCCCAGCAGGTCGGTTTCGAGGTGGGTGTAGAGCTTGACCTTCCAGGTCCAGCGCACCACTTCGCCCAGCCATTTGTCGGCGGCGCGGTTCTGGTTCTGGATGCCGAATTGCTGGCCGATCATGCCTTCGCACGGGTGCATGGCGCCCGGCAGTTCGTCGCCGACTTTCAGCGCCGAACTCAGAATGCCTTCGTTGCGGCCCCGGAAAATCGCCAGCGCGCGGTGCGACGGCATGCTTTTCAGCGGTTCGTCGTGTTCGAAGTAGTCGCGGAACTTGGAGCCTTCCTCTTCCTTGCCGGCGATCACGCGGGCACTCAGCGTTGCTTCCTGCTTGAGGTAGCTGCGCAGCTTGTCCAGCAGGCCGGCGTCTTCGGCGAAGCGTTCCATCAGGATGTACTTGGCGCCTTCAAGGGCAGCCTTCACATCGGCGACGCCTTTTTCGGCATCGATGAAGCGCGCGGCTTCAGCGTCTGGCGTCAGGGTCGGGTCGTTGAACAGGCCGTCGGCCAGCTCGCCGAGGCCGGCTTCCAGGGCGATTTGGCCCTTGGTGCGGCGCTTCTGCTTGTACGGCAGGTACAAGTCTTCGAGGCGGGTTTTGGTGTCGGCGAGTTTGATGTCGCGTTCAAGTTGCGGGGTCAGCTTGCCTTGTTCCTGGATGCTGGCAAGGATGCTGATACGCCGTTCGTCGAGTTCTCGCAGGTAGCGCAGACGCTCTTCCAGATGACGCAACTGGATGTCATCGAGGCTGCCGGTCACTTCTTTCCGGTAGCGGGCGATGAAGGGCACCGTGGAGCCTTCATCGAGTAGCGCGACGGCCGCTTCGACCTGTTGTGGGCGTACACCGAGTTCCTCGGCGATGCGGCTGTTGATGCTGTCCATAAAACCACCTGACAAATTGTGAAAGCAGGCTCGCAGGCGCAGAGATAAGGGCTCGGCGAGTCTGGTTGAGCGGCCTGGCCTGCGCCGCTACCTGGATCAACAGGTATCCCGTTGACCCGTGAAATCGAACAATTACTGCCGGCGCCATGAAAATAAAAAACGGCCACCTACAGTAATGATCAGACGTTGCCTGACACAAAAGGCCGCGCATTATAACCAGCGTTCTGTCATTCGGGGGCATCGCAGGCTGTAGGCATAAAGCCCGGATTTCTGGCGATCAAGGAAAAATCTGCTAACAATGCACACGGTGCGTATAACGGCAGCTACGCCATAATGCGCGCCGAGATCAAAGGAGCATCTAATGAGCAGCACTGCAAACATTGCTGAAGGCGAAAAAATTCTTATTGTTGACGACGATCCAGGGCTGAGCAGCCTGCTGGAACGGTTTTTCGTCAGCAAGGGCTACCGCGCCCGCGCCGTACCGAACACGGAACAAATGGATCGCCTGCTGGCGCGTGAAGTGTTCAACCTGGTCGTCCTCGACCTGATGCTGCCCGGCGAAGACGGCTTGACCGCTTGCCGCCGCCTGCGCACCGCGAACAACCAGATTCCAATCATCATGCTCACCGCCAAGGGTGATGAGCTGAGCCGCATCAAGGGCCTCGAACTGGGCGCCGACGATTACCTGGCCAAGCCGTTCAACCCGGACGAGCTGATGGCACGCGTCAAAGCGGTCCTGCGTCGCCAGGCGGCTCCGGTACCGGGCGCTCCGGGCAGCGAAGACGAAAGTGTGACCTTCGGTGACTACGAACTGTCCCTGGCCACCCGCGAGCTCAAACGCGGTGATGAAGTGCACATGCTCACCACCGGTGAGTTTGCGGTGCTCAAGGCGTTGGTCATGAACGCCCGTCAGCCGCTGACTCGCGACAAACTGATGAACCTGGCCCGTGGCCGCGAGTGGGATGCCCTGGAGCGTTCCATCGACGTGCAGATTTCCCGTCTGCGCCGGATGATCGAGCCCGATCCGTCCAAGCCGCGTTACATCCAGACAGTCTGGGGCGTGGGTTACGTGTTCGTTCCGGATGGCGCCGCCACCAAGTGATCGGTGATTTGTAGGAGCGGGTCTTGCGGGCAACGGGTCAGATGACCTTGCTCGCAGACTCGCGATCCGCAATATGCGAGCATCGCTCGCTCCTGCAAGTGTGTAGCGGTTATCCATGAAAACCCCCGTTTGGTTCCCCCAGAGTTTCTTCTCCCGCACCCTTTGGCTGGTGCTTATCGTCGTGCTGTTCTCCAAGGCGCTGACCCTGGTTTATCTGTTGATGAACGAAGACGTGCTGGTGGACCGCCAATACAGCCACGGCGTCGCCCTGACGCTACGCGCTTATTGGGCGGCCGATGAAGAAAACCGCACGAAGATTGCCGATGCCGCGACCCTGATCCGGGTCGTGGGCGCTGGCGTGCCGGAAGGTGAGCAACACTGGCCTTATAGCGAGATCTATCAGCGGCAGATGCAAGCGGAGCTGGGTGCCGACACCGAAGTCCGATTGCGTATGCACTCGCCGCCGGCCCTGTGGGTGCGGGCGCCAAGTCTGGGTGATGGCTGGCTGAAAGTGCCGCTTTACCCGCATCCGTTGCGCGGCCAGAAAATCTGGAACGTACTCGGCTGGTTCCTCGCCATTGGCTTGCTGTCCACCGCCTCGGCGTGGATCTTCGTCAGCCAGCTCAATCAACCATTGAAACGTCTGGTCTATGCCGCGCGGCAACTCGGCCAGGGCCGCAGTGTGCGCCTGCCGATCAGCGACACGCCGAGTGAAATGACCGAGGTTTACCGCGCCTTCAACCAGATGGCGGAAGACGTCGAACAGGCGGGACGTGAGCGCGAGTTGATGCTGGCCGGGGTGTCCCACGACCTGCGCACACCGTTGACCCGTTTGCGGTTGTCTTTGGAACTGATGGGCGACCACAGCGACCTGACCGACGACATGGTCCGCGATATCGAAGACATGGACGCGATTCTCGACCAGTTCCTGGCGTTCATACGCGATGGTCGTGACGAGTCGGTGGAAGAGGTGGACCTGAGCGATCTGGTGCGCGAAGTCGCGGCGCCATACAACCAGAATGAAGAGAAAGTGCGCCTGCGCCTGGAGCCGATTCAGCCGTTTCCATTGCGCCGGGTGTCGATGAAGCGGCTGCTGAACAACCTGATTGGCAACGCCTTGCATCACGCGGGCAGCGGGGTTGAGGTGGCGGCTTATGTGTCCGGGGATACCAGCGCGCCGTATGTGGTGCTGAGTGTCATGGACCGTGGGGCGGGGATTGATCCGTCGGAGCTGGAGGCGATTTTCAACCCGTTTACTCGGGGTGATCGAGCCAGGGGCGGGAAGGGGACCGGGTTGGGTTTGGCGATCGTGAAGCGGATTGCTTCGATGCATGGCGGGAATGTTGAGCTGCGTAACCGTTCTGGTGGCGGGCTGGAAGCGCGAGTGCGGTTGCCGCTTGGACTTATGTTGCCTAGAGACGCGGTGTAGCCAAGAGCCACCCCTCACCCCAGCCCTCTCCCCACAGGGGAGAGGGGGACAGGGGGCAGATCTTCATGCTTTTCAACGCCTGAGTTCGACTCGGAATCTCAGGTCGATGTATAGCGAAAGTCCCCTCGGTCAGTCCCCTCGCCCCTTGGGGAGAGGGTTAGGGTGAGGGGGCTCTTTGCTTTAGCCCTTGCCTTTGGTGCGCGTCATATTCGGCCCACCATTCTTCTCAAGGTGCTCGATGATGATCCCCGCCACGTTCTTGCTGGTGGTGGTTTCAATCCCTTCAAGCCCAGGCGACGAGTTCACTTCCATCACCAACGGCCCGTGATTGGAACGCAGGATATCCACACCTGCCACCGCCAACCCCATGACCTTCGCCGCGCGCAACGCCGTCATGCGTTCTTCCGGTGTGATCTTGATCAGGCTGGCGCTGCCACCTCGATGCAGGTTGGAGCGAAACTCCCCCGGCTTCGCCTGGCGTTTCATCGCCGCGATCACCTTGTCGCCCACCACGAAGCAGCGAATGTCCGCGCCGCCGGCTTCCTTGATGTATTCCTGAACCATGATGTTCTGCTTCAGGCCCATGAACGCCTCGATCACCGACTCCGCCGCCGTCGCTGTTTCACACAGCACGACGCCGATGCCCTGAGTGCCTTCCAGCACCTTGATCACCAGCGGCGCACCGTTGACCATCTCGATCAAGTCGGGAATGTCATCCGGGGAGTGCGCAAACCCGGTGACTGGCAAACCGATTCCTCGGCGCGACAGCAATTGCAGCGAGCGTAGTTTGTCCCGCGAGCGGGCGATGGCCACCGATTCATTGAGTGGAAAAACGCCCATCATTTCGAATTGACGCAACACCGCGCAGCCATAAAACGTCACCGACGCGCCAATCCGCGGGATCACCGCATCGAAACCCTCCAGCGGCTTGCCGCGGTAGTGGATCTGCGGCTTGTGGCTGGCGATGTTCATGTAGGCGCGCAGGGTGTCGATCACCACCATTTCATGGCCACGCTCGGTACCGGCTTCGACCAGACGACGAGTGGAATACAGACGCGGGTTCCGCGACAGCACAGCGATCTTCATGCAACACCTGTGGAGGAGGTAGATACCGGGAACACCGGCTTGTCTTGTACGTACTTAATGCCCGGATTGACCACCAACTGGCCGTCGATCAAGGCTTTGGAACCGAGTAACAGGCGATAACGCATGGACTTGCGACAGGCGAGGGTGAACTCGACCCGCCAGACCCGATCACCGAGGGCCAGGGTGGTGCTGACCACGTAACGCATCTGCGCGTGGCCGTTGGAGCTTTTAATGGTTTTCATCGTCACCAGCGGTGCTTCGCAGCGCCGGTGACGCAGTTGCACAACCGTGCCCAAGTGAGCAGTAAAGCGCACCCACTGTTCCCCGTCGCGCTCGAACGGTTCGATATCGGTGGCATGCAGGCTGGAGGTGCTGGCGCCGGTGTCGATTTTTGCGCGCAGACCCGCGACTCCCAAATCCGGAAGCGCCACCCACTCGCGCAGACCGACAACGGTCAAATGGTCAAATGTCTTCAAAGGTGCTCAACCGGTAGAAACCGCTCAGGCCGCACGCGGCCGAATTCGCGGTATTCACGCAGAATAATGGGTAAAAGGCGACAGATATCTACGGCCCGGATTTCCAGCCCTCAAGGGAGGCACTGGAACGTGTGCATTGTAATCCGAGCCGGGGTAATTCATGGCACGACAGAAACGGTAGTACAGTTCAGCAATATTTCAGAATGAGGAAATTCCATGGCACAAAAAAGCGAAGAGGACGACAAAGTCCGTCTCGATAAATGGTTGTGGGCCGCGCGTTTTTATAAAACACGTGCCTTGGCCAAGGCGGCTATTGAAAGCGGCAAGGTGCATTGTCGGGGCGAGCGCTGCAAACCGGGCAAGGAGCCGAGGATCGGCGACGAGTTTCAGATTCGCGCAGGGTTCGAGGAGCGCACAGTGGTGGTTCAGGCGCTGTCGATTGTACGCCGTGGTGCGCCAGAGGCTCAGGCGCTCTACGCCGAAACCGACGCCAGCATCGCCAAGCGCGAAGCGGCTGCGGCCATGCGTAAGGCTGGTGCGTTGGGCGTGAGCACTGATGGCAAGCCGAGCAAGAAGCAGCGACGGGATTTGTTCAAGTTTCGTGGAAGCAGTAACGACGATTAAGTCAGTTACTTCTGTGTTGCCTGTGAAGCAGCCTTCGTCGGATCGCCGCCCGGAGCAAAGGGACGCAGACTTGCAATTGCCCAAACGTGTAGCCATATCGGGTTAATCGCGAGCAGCGCGTTGGATGGGTGAAAGTGCCACTCGTCGAAAATCACGGACAGCCTTTGACCCGTAGGCCATAACCAGAAGGCCAGCAGCGCCAGAGGTAAGAAATTGCATAAAGCCAACCGGCGGAGGTTCCTCCTTGCTTGGAACAAACCCGGATTGTTCATAAAATGCCGCTCACGGCTGAACATCGCGCACCCAAAGGGTGCCGCAGAGGCGCAATTTCTCGCTGTTTGAAATCCTTTTGTCATTACTTCAGATACCCAGACCTATGACCGATTTACCGGATACCGACTACACCCAACGCTTCATCTTCGATGACAGCGACACCCGCGGCGAGCTGGTTGCGTTGGAGCGTAGCTACGCCGAAGTCCTCGCTAAACACCCGTACCCGGAGCCGGTTGCACAACTGCTCGGCGAGCTGATGGCGGCGGCGTCGTTGTTGGTCGGCACCTTGAAGTTCGATGGCTTGCTGATTCTCCAGGCCCGTTCCGAAGGTCCGATCCCGCTGCTGATGATCGAGTGCTCCAGCGAGCGCGAAATCCGTGGCCTGGCCCGATACGAAGCCGACCAGATCGCGCCGGATGCGACCCTCGCCGACCTGATGCCCAACGGCGTATTGGCGCTGACCGTCGACCCGACCCAGGGCCAGCGTTACCAAGGCATCGTCGACCTCGATGGCGAAACCCTGTCGGAGTGCTTCACTAATTACTTCGTGATGTCCCAACAAGTCGGTACGCGTTTCTGGCTGTATGCCGATGGCCGTCGCGCCCGTGGCCTGTTGCTGCAGCAACTGCCTGCTGATCGATTGAAAGACGAAGAAGAACGCGCCGCCAGCTGGCAGCACATCACCGCGCTGGGCAGCACCCTGACCGCCGATGAATTGCTGAGCCTGGACAACGAAACCATCCTCCATCGTCTCTACCACGAAGAGCAGGTTCGTCTGTTCGATGTGCAGAAACTGCGCTTCCGTTGCAGCTGCTCCCGCGAACGTTCTGCCAATGCGCTGGTCAGTTTGGGTCTGGAAGATGCTCAGTCGCTCGTGATCGAACACGGCGGCAACATTGAGATTGACTGTCAGTTTTGCAACGAGCGCTACCTGTTCGACGCCGCCGATATCGCTCAATTGTTCGCTGGAGCGGGTGTCGATACGCCGTCAGATACCCGTCACTAAAACGGTTCAGCGCAGGTAAATTCACTGGTTTGTGCCGGAATAACGCCGTTACGACGGGAGGGCCCTACTATTTTTGGGCTTTTCTGGCATAATCCGGCCCACTTTTTGTCGCGGTAGTAGTGCACGACTTTCTACTACAAAACGTTTGGAGCACACTCGGCCACTGGCCGACGGGGAATCTCATGACGCAAGCCAATAACGCCGTGTACACCGATCTGAGTGTTGATGATCTGGTAAAAGAAGCTCTGAGTCGCGGTGAGGGCGAGCTTGCCGATACCGGCGCGCTGGTTGTTCGCACCGGTCACCGTACCGGCCGCTCGCCAGTCGATCGTTTCATCGTTGAAGAGCCGTCCACTTCGGCTTCCATCGCCTGGGGCCCGATCAACCGCAAGTTCCCGGCCGACAAGTTCGATGCCCTGTGGGACCGCGTTGAAGCGTTCAACAACGCGCAAGAGCATTTCGTTTCCCACGTGCATGTAGGTGCGTCTGAAGACCACTACCTGGCCGTGAAGATGACCACCCAGACTGCTTGGCAGAATCTGTTTGGCCGTTGCCTGTTCATCAACCCGGAAAAGTACAACCCGGCTGGCCGTGATGAGTGGCAAGTGCTCAACGTTGCCAACTTCGAGTGCGTGCCAGAGCGTGACGGCACCAACTCCGACGGTTGCGTGATCCTCAACTTCGCTCAGAAGAAAGTGCTGATCGCCGGCATGCGTTACGCCGGTGAAATGAAGAAAGCCATGTTCTCGGTGCAGAACTTCCTGCTGCCGGCTGCCGACGTGCTGCCAATGCACTGCGCCGCCAACATCGGTGAAGCGGGCGACGTGACCCTGTTCTTCGGTCTGTCCGGCACCGGCAAGACCACCCTGTCCGCCGATGAAAGCCGTTACCTGATCGGTGACGACGAACACGGCTGGGGCGAAGGCGTTGTCTTCAACATCGAAGGCGGCTGCTACGCCAAGTGCATCGACCTGTCCGAGAAGAACGAGCCGGTCATCTGGAAAGCCATCAAGCACGGCGCAGTCCTGGAAAACGTCGTTATCGATGACGCCAAGCACGCCGATTACGCCGATGTCAGCCTGACCCAGAACAGCCGCGCCGCCTACCCGCTGGAGCACGTCGCCAAGCGTTCCGAGAAAAACCTCGGTGGCGAGCCAAACGCTGTGATCTTCCTGACCTGCGACCTGACCGGCGTCCTGCCGCCAGTGTCGATCCTCAGCGAAGAACAAGCGGCCTACCACTTCCTGTCCGGCTACACCGCACTGGTGGGCTCGACCGAAATGGGTTCCGGCAGCGGCATCAAGTCGACCTTCTCCACCTGCTTCGGCGCACCGTTCTTCCCGCGTCCGGCTGGCGAATACGCAGAACTGCTGATCAAACGCATCCGCGGCTTCGGCTCCAAGGTCTACCTGGTCAACACCGGCTGGACCGGCGGCGGCTACGGCGTCGGCAAACGCTTCAACATCCCGACCACTCGCGGCGTGATCGCCGCGATCCAGAGCGGCGCGTTGATCGGTGCTGAAACCGAACACCTCGACACCATCAACCTCGACGTGCCACTGGCTGTGCCGGGCGTTGAAACTGGCCTGTTGAACCCACGTAACACCTGGGCTGACAAGGCTGCTTACGATCAGTCTGCCAAGGCGTTGGCTGGGTTGTTTGTTGAGAACTTCAAGAAGTTTGAAGTGAGCGACGCGATCAAGGCTGCTGGGCCGAAGTTGTAAGATTTGGTTTGATGGAATGAGAAAGCCGCCTCTAGGGGCGGCTTTTTTGTGGGCGCTATTCAGGCTGCCTGGGAAACCGTAACTGCCATTATTCCAGCTGAAAAGGCGTTAAACGACCAGAATAATGGCACTTACGCATTCGGCTAGATTCCTTCCAATTCTTGTGTATCCCACCGTTGCAACTTGATCGCTTGGTAAATCATTCCGATAGTCAGCGGGACCTTGTCACCACGCCCCTTGGCTCTGCGCTTGAGAAACACATCAAACCCTTCCGGTTGGAAGTAGCGATAAGCGTCGTAGTCGATGAAGTCGATGCCGAATTGTTCTTCCAGTGCTTCCATCAGGTGACGCGCATCGGCACCGTCGCACCCCAGGTCGAAGTTGATCGAGGTGGTGAGGCTGATGGTTTTGCGTTCTGGCAAACCGAGCTCTTCGTGCAGCAGCTGCATGAGCAGGTGCATGGCGTGGTCGTCGGGGAAGTTGGGGGCGAGGTTCATTGTGGGGGTGTCCGGTTGGGCTTGGACGGATCTTATTGGTCGTTAGGTTTGGGAGGAAGGGCAGGATCAAATTGTGACGGCTTGTCTCGTCGATATTTGGCGAGCGCTTCTTCTCGCGAAGGAAGTGGTTTGTAGAGGTCTGCTGGTGATGTGTCGAATCCCGCGAGGCGCAAACTCGCCAGGTAGTTTGAACGGCGGACTTTTTCGTAGTGCGCTTGTTTTTGTTTGAAGAGCAATTCACTCACCACGATATTGATCGTCAGCGTATCAACGTGGGATTGCCGGGAAGGCTGGCGCTCACCCCGTACGATCTCGTTCATTTGTCGCACGCTTTCCATTAGCTCATCAAAAAATTTGCTCAAGGTTATCTCCGGGTTTTGATCGTTCCCACGCTCTGCGTGGGAATGCAGTCCGGGACGCTCTGCGTCCCTTTCGAGAGCTGGAACGCGGAGCGTCCCTTGAGGCATTCCCACGCAGAGCGTGGGAACGATCTTCGCTCGGCGTCAGGTTGGTGCTTTCCAGCCCATCATGCGTTGCTGGGCGACTTTCAGTAGGTCGCAACCGTCCTGAGTCAACAGGTAGAGGGCGTGGGTGATATGCGGGATGTCTTCCACGTCACCGTTTTTGAAGCATTGGCAATGTAGGGTTTTGAGTAGGTCGCTGGAGGCTCGGATGCGCTGGAGGGCGGCTTCGAGGATGTCTTGCGGATTGGCCTCTGTGTCGATGATCAGGGGCGGGGAATCGGTGAGGTTTGTTTGGAGGGGGCGGTAGCGGTTTGGAAACGGATTTAATGTGGTCACTGAAGAACACCTCTACTTAATTGGGAATGAGCATTCTCTTTGTCGAGTGACCAAGCCCGAGTCGCTAAATTAGCAGCGACAGCCCGACTATAGGTGTGAGCAGCCGGGCAGCGATAGACGACAAAGAGTCCCCGCTTGTAGGATCGGGCCGAACCTCGGCTAGGCCCTTTCTATAGGACTTTTCGCGACGAATTTTCTCGCGCTTTCCATCATCCTGCGCCCCATCACCTCAACGAATATGCTGATACGAAGCAACATCCAGCAGGCCAGTAGTCAGCCCGGTCGCCGGCGCATAGATCGTGCCTTTCACTGCCGAGAACTTGACCCCGTTGCTGCCCAGCGAAACGTAGCGTTCGCCCTGGTCCAGTTCGGTGAAGTAGGTGTATGAGCACTTTTCCATCGCCTTGTATTTCGCGGCGGTGCTGACGATGGTGTTGTGGTGGTTCTGCAGGTCAGTCGGGGTCAGGTTGAGGGTTTTGTTCAGCGGCACGCCCCAGCGCTTCAGGCACACTTCGGCAAAGTGGCGGACGATCAGGCCGGGTTCGGCCAGCACTTTAGGGCCGCCGACACCGTCTGCTGCGGCGTTGCCAACCAGCGTGCCATGGCGGCCGGGCATGGGATAAATGTGGGTTCGGGTGCCGGTGGCGGTTTGCGGGATGACACAGCTGAATCCTTTGGAGCGCTCGTCCCGGGCGTAGAAGCCGACATATTCTTTTACGTTGGCATTCAGTTTTACTTTTTCTTCCTGAAAGTTACCGATGCCCGGTACCGGATCAATCGCAAAGATGTTGACCGGGATGTTCTTCAGTGCGCTGTCCTTGAACATGGCATTGGCCAGCATGTGGCAACTGATACCGCCGCGGCTCCAGCCTACCAAGTTGACCTTGGTTGGAATAACGCCGTCCTTGCGAAATGTTTTAATGATTTGTTCTTGTAACTTCTGCTGGGTCACGCTGCGGTCGCCGTAGTTATATTTACGCCACAGCCAGGAGCCTTCGACAATCACGTCTTCGATGGGAATGCCTGCAGCCTTGAGGCGGTTGTATTCGGTCTCGGTCAGCTTTTCACGCTGCCAGTCACACTGACCTTTGATGATGTTGATGGCGTGCTTGACGTTCTCCTCCCAGCCGTTGCCGAACAACGTTCCGCTGAGGCCGTAGCCTTTGGATTGGGTAAACAGCTCATCAGCTTGCAGGTTGCTGGTGCCCGGACCGTCGATCACGATCCATTCGGCGAACTCCCGGCCGGCATGATGGGAGGCCAGTGTCGAAACCAGTTCGCCATTCCAGTAAGTTGGGTTCAGGCTGTCGAATTTGGTCGAGCCGGTGCCGCAAAAGAAAATAGTTAATGTAGTCATTGTAGTGCTCTTGTTTGATTTAAGAGCTTGCAGACTAGGGTTGGTTATTTAAATAGTGAAGTTGTTAGTTGTTGCCGGGTTTGTAGTGTGTGTTTAAAGTTCTAGTATTCTATTTTTTGTTTGGCAACTTCCAGGAGTTCGCAACCCTCCTGCGTTAGTAAATAAAGAGCATTCACTATATGAGGGATGTCTTTAACATCGGCCTGTTTGAAGCACAGACAATAAAGTGTTTCGAGCAAATCGCTGGCTGCGCGCAGGCGTTGGTGCGCTGCGTCGAGGACGGCACCCGTGCTGGCGGCGGTGTCGATGACCAGAACGGGTGTTTCGCTGTAGCTGGTTTTGAGTGGACGGTAGCGGTCTTGCATTTAGGTCATTCCTGTAGGAAGTCGGGCAGTCTCGCCGGCAGGTCGACACCCTGTTTTCAGCCGCGCCGCAAACTATGAAGGTGGCGACGCAGTGCGGCAAAATGGCCGCGATGGACAGGTTTTGTAGGGGTTTTACCTGCCTTTTCGGACCGAACCTACGCGTTTCCCGAGGGTTTTTACGCCTAAACCCTTAGACGGCAAATTTCCTACGGGTTTGTCAGGCGCAACGCAGCAAACCTCTGTATGGTGCGCGCCAGAATCAGTAGGACGTTTCTAAATGTCCGTCCAACGCTTAAAGGGAATTAAGTATGCAATGGCTACGTATGGCCTCGATTTTGTTGCTGTGGGCCGGGGTTTGTCGCGCAACAGATGCTGCTGATGCAGGAAACTCGATGGTCCTGGCCAATATGGACCGCACCGGTTGGCCGGATGCGCTGACCAGTCAGGCGAGCATGGACACCGCTTTCCGTGCTGAAGTGCTGATGTTCGGTAAGGCATTGCTGGCCAGCGAAGCGCTGGACGAACAGAGCCTGAAACAACGACTGGGCGTGCAGGATGTGAAGCTCAAGTCGGTCAGGCAGGTGCGTGACGGGCTGTGGGACCGGCTGCTGACCACCTACCGCAGCGCCAGCCAGAACTGCGACGGTGAACCCTTCTGCCCCCGCGTGCGAAGTGTCGCTGATTTGCGTCAGTTGGCGGCGGCGTTCACCGGCGAAATCAGTCCGGCCCATGCCATTTGGGCGAGCAAGAGCCAGGTGTTTCACGAGCAGGCGCTTAATGAGCAACTGCGGGTGGCGGTGTTGGTGCCGTAGCCTCATCGTCTGCTGACGATCGTTCGAAGCTGTATCATCCCGTATCGTTTTGGTCCCCGACCTTTTCTCGACTCGCTGCGTTTGCCGGCTAGGCTTTGGGCTTCGCAGCGGTCAACGGAGTGACAGCTTATGCACAACACCCTGGAACAGGTTTTCGGTTATCCACAGTTTCGGCCCGGCCAGGAAGCGGCGGTCAGCGCGGTGTTGGCCGGGCGTTCGGCAGCGGCGATTTTCCCCACCGGCTCGGGCAAGTCCCTTTGTTATCAATTGCCAGCCTTGCTGCTGCCGCACCTGACGCTGGTGGTCTCGCCGCTGCTGGCATTGATGCAAGACCAACTGGCATTCCTGCAGCGCCACGGCATTGCGGCGGGCAGTATCGATTCGGCCCAGAGCCGCGATGACGCCAGCGACGTAATGGCCCGGGCCAAGTCTGGCGAGCTGAAGATTTTGATGATCTCCGTGGAGCGCCTGAAGAACGAGCGTTTCCGCAATTTCTTGCAGCAGGTGCCGATCTCGTTGCTGGTGGTGGACGAGGCGCACTGCATCTCGGAGTGGGGCCACAACTTCCGCCCCGACTACCTCAAGCTCCCCGACTATCAGCGCCAGTTCAACATCCCTCAGGCGCTGCTGCTGACCGCCACCGCGACCCCCAAGGTGATCGCTGACATGGAGGCCAAGTTCGCCATTGCCCCCGAAGACGTAGTAACCACCGGTTTCTATCGGCCGAACCTCAATCTGCTAGTGGAACCGGTGCGTGGCCAGGACAAGCGCCGACGCCTTGTCGAATGGATGAGCCAGCGTCCCGACCAGCCGAGCATCGTCTACGTCACCCTGCAGAAAACCGCCGAGCATATCGCTGAACACCTGAACCGCAACGGCATTCAGGCCGAGGCGTATCACGCTGGTTTGCCCCACGAACAACGCGAAGCCATCCAGCGCCGATTCATGGGCGGGCAGTCCAATTGCATCGTCGCCACCATCGCGTTCGGCATGGGCATCGACAAGAGCGACATCCGCAACGTGGTGCATTTCGATCTGCCCAAATCCATCGAAAACTACAGCCAGGAAATCGGCCGCGCCGGGCGTGACGGGCAGCCATCCGACTGCCTGGTATTGGCCAACCGCGACAGCCTCAACGTGCTGGAAAACTTCGTCTACGGCGATACGCCTGAGCTGGATGGCATCCGCTATGTACTCGACGAGTTGCAAGCCGCCGCGCCCGAGGGGCAGTGGGAATTTCTGTTGGGGCCGTTGGCGGACCAAAGCAACATCCGCCAATTGCCACTCAAGACCTTGCTGGTGCAGTTGGAACTGCGCGGAATCATTGCGCCGCGTTACGCCTATTACGCCGAGTACCGCTTCAAATATTTGCAGGAACCCGAGGCTTTGCTGGCCCGCTTCGAGGGTGAGCGCAAGGACTTCGTCGCGGCGATCATCCAGACCTCCAGTCGCGCACGGACCTGGGCCACGGTGAATTTCGACGCGTTGTATGAACAGCATCAGGCCGAGCGTAATCGCGTGGTGAAGGCGCTGGATTATTTTCAGGAAAAGGGCTGGGTCGAACTCGAAAGCAAGCAGATGACCGAGGTCTACAGCCTGCTGCAAACGGACTTCAACAGCCAGGCCCTGAGCGCCGAGCTACACGCCTATTTCACCCGGCACGAGCGCACCGAGATCGCGCGGATTCACGCCATGCTGGACCTGTTCGCCACGGACCATTGCCTGGGTTATCGCCTGGCCGAGTACTTCGGCGATGAAAACGCGCCGCAGCAGTGCGGGCATTGTTCGGTGTGTCACGGGGATGTGGCGCGGTTGCCGACGCCACCGGAATTACCGGCGCTTGTGGATAAAAACTTCGACGCGTTGTGCGGTGATTTTATCCACAGACATGAGCAGCACACCGGCAACGTTCCGTCGGCGGAACGCGTGACGCGGTTTTTGTGCGGCATCGGCGTGCCGCTGTTCACCAAGCTCAAGGCACGGTCTATTCCCGGGTTTGCGGCGCTGGAGGATTATCCGTATGCCGAAGTCCGGACGTGGGCCGAGGCGCATTTGCCGGCGTAGATCCATCCGCTGAATGTTGCTCATCACAGGAATAAATTTCAAAAAAGCGCGGTGGCTGACTATGGTGAAGGCTGTCTTTGGATCGCCAACAAGAGAACAACTATGAGCCAGACACCGTTCAATATTCAGCGCGCCGCCGTCATTGGCGCCGGCACCATGGGCCGTGGCATTGTCATGTGTCTGGCCAACGCCGGCGTCCCGGTGCAGTGGGTCGATAACAATCCACAGATGCTTGAGCAGGCGCTGGCTACCGTGGCGGACACCTACGCCCACAACGTGCGTCAGGGACGGATCGATCAGGCCGAAGCGGACGCTCGCATAGCACAGGTAACGGCGGCTGCTGACTACGCGGCGATCTGCGATGTCGATCTGGTCATCGAAGCCGTGTACGAAAACCTCGAACTCAAGCAGAAAATTTTCGGTGAACTGGACGGTCTGCTCAAACCTGAAGCCATCTTGGCCAGCAATACCTCCGCGCTGGATATCGATGCCATCGCCACGGCCACTTGCCGTCCGCAACAGGTCCTGGGCCTGCACTTCTTCAGCCCGGCGCACATTATGAAACTGCTGGAAATCGTTCGCGGTGCGCAGACTTCACCGGCGGTGCTTGAGGCAGCCCTGGCACTGGGCAAGCGCATGGGCAAGGTCAGTGTGGTGTCGGGCAACTGCCATGGGTTCATCGGCAACCGCATGCTGCATCCGTATGTGCTCGAAGCGCGCAAGATGCTGCTCGAAGGCGCTTATCCCTATCAGGTCGATGCGGCGCTGCAAGGTTTTGGCTTCGCCATGGGGCCGTTCCGCATGTACGACGTGGTCGGCATCGATCTGGAGTGGCGCGCTCGGCAGTTGGCCGGCATAGGGCAGGATGCGCCTGAGGTTCAGGTGGACAATCGTCTGTGCGAATTGGGTCGTTTCGGCCAGAAGAGTGGCAATGGCTATTACCACTATGAGCCGGGCAGTCGCCAGGCTGAGCACGATGTTGAAGTCGATGCGCTGGTGCTGAAGGTCAGCGAAGGGTTGGGCTTCCAGCGTCGCGAGATCGGTCCTGAGGAGATTCTGGAGCGCTGTTTGCTGGCACTGGTCAACGAGGGTGCGAAGATCCTTCAGGAAGGGATTGCCGAATCGGCGCACGACATCGATTTGGTGTACCTCAATGGCTACGGCTTCCCGGCGGACAAGGGCGGGCCGATGGCTTGGGCGGACCAACAGGGATTGGTGGATATTCATCAGCGATTGTTGCAGCTGGAAACCAAGCAGGGTGATCAGTGGACACCGACTCGATTGATCGGGGAGCTGGCGGCGGTGGGTAAAGGATTTGCGGATCGGTAGACTCCTCACGCAGAGCGTAAGAACGATCCTCAAGGCGAGAACCCATGAATCAACGCACCGACTACCCCCACTTCCAACCCATCACCACTCGCTGGCACGACAACGACGCCTACGGTCACGTCAATAACGTCACCTACTACAGCTTCTTCGACACGGCAGTGAACACCTACCTGATTGAAGTCGGCGGCCTGGATATCCATGACGGCGAAGTGGTGGGCTTTGTGGTGAGTTCGGCCTGTGATTACTTTGCTTCCATTGCCTTCCCTGACCGGATAGAAATCGGTTTGCGGGTGGGCAAGTTGGGTAACAGTTCGGTGCAATACGAGCTGGCAGTGTTCAAGGCCGGGGAAGACGAAGCCTGCGCGGCGGGGCGCTTCGTGCATGTGTTTGTGGATCGTGCGTCGAATCAGCCGGTGACGATTCCTGCCGGGATGCGCGCAGCGCTGGAGCGGTTGGAGGTGTGACGGGCAAAAAAAATCGCAGCCCTTGGGCTGCGATTTTTTGATGCATCGGCAAGCGAGGCGATTCAAGCCTCAGTCGCGATAGCGATGGTGATGCTTGCGGTGGCCGTAGGCATGACCGCGCCCCGGATGGTCGTCACGGTAGTAACGACGATCATCATGGCCGCCACGATAGGAACGACGATCATCATCATCGTCATTGCTACTGTTGCCCATGTGATTACCCAGCGCGCCACCGACGCCGCCGCCTGCTGCGGAGCCGATCAGGCTGCCGGTGGTGCCGCCCATGCTGCGGCCGACCACGTTACCGCCTGCTGCGCCCAACGCACCACCAATGGCGGCTTCGCCACGGCTGCGTTTGTCTGCGCCGACTGCGCTACCACCCGCGCCGCCCAGGGCTGCGCCGATGGTGGAACCTGTACTGCCGCCTAGTGACTGACCGACGACTGAGCCCAGAACCCCGCCCAATGCGCCGCCCACACCAGCTTCGGTGGTGCCGCCAGCAGAAGCGAAGCCACTGACCAGGCCAAGGGACAACAAGAGAATCGAGGAGAACTTCATTAGAGGAACCTCAAGGGGATGACGGCGCGATCCTGAGGCTGTGTCATGGTCGTGACAATCGAAATCCGACGAGTAACACGACTTGAGCACATTTCTATAAGTTACTGTTTTTTAGCTGGAACTTAAGTGTTTTTCGCCGGTCTTTAGCTACTTCGGATAGGCCGTTTTCATGCAAAACGGCCTTTTTTGTGGGCGTTTGGAAAGTGCGGTTCGGAAGAATCTGTTGAATGTTCTATCGCCATCGCGAGCAGGCTCGCTCCCACATTAGATCTTCAGTGGACACAGCATTTGTGTTCGACCGAGATCCACTGTGGGAGCGAGCCTGCTCGCGATGGCGTCAGCTCAGACGACGCGTTAAGCCGACTTCGCCATAATCAATCCAGTCTCACTCGCCGCTTCCAACCGGATCGCCACAAACTTCGACGTCGGCGTATGGCTGCCATCCCCGATGCTCTCCAGCGGCACCAGCGGGTTCACTTCCGGGTAGTAAGCCGCCGCTTGCCCGGCAGGGATATCAAACGCCAGCAGCGTAAAGCCCTTCACCCGACGCTCACGGCCATCATCCCAGATCGAAACGATGTCAGCCTTCTGCCCCGGCTTGAACCCCAGGCGAATGATGTCGGCTTCGTTGACGAACAACACATCACGCTGACCTTTCACGCCGCGATAGCGGTCATCAAGCCCATAAATCGTGGTGTTGTACTGATCGTGAGAGCGCATCGACTGCATGATCAGGTCCGGCAACACGCCAGTGGCGCGAGTGCGTTCGTGCACCAGGTCTTTAGGCAGGATGTTCGCACGGAAATTGGCGCGACCCGACGCGGTATTCCAGCGGCGCGCACCGGCGCTGTTGCCGAGGTAGAACCCGCCCGGGTTCTGGATCTTCTCGTTGAAATCCTTGAAACCCGCAATGGTGTCGGCGATCAGGTCGCGGATGCGCCGGTAATCGGCCACCAGCCAGTTCCAGTCCACCGGTTTGCTGCCCAGGGTCGCGGCGGCGATGCCGGCAATGATCGACGGCTCCGAGCGCATCTGGTTCGACAGCGGCTGCAACTGGCCGTTGGAGGCGTGAACCATGCTGAACGAGTCTTCGACGGTCACCGCTTGCGGGCCTTCGGTCTGGATGTCGATGTCGGTGCGACCCAGGCACGGCAGGATCAACGCGTCTTTACCGTGCGCCAAATGGCTGCGGTTGAGCTTGGTGCTGATTTGCACGGTCAGGTCGCAGTTGCTCAGGGCCTGGAAGGTCCGTGAGCTGTCCGGGGTGGCTTGGGCGAAGTTGCCGCCCAGACCGATAAAGACTTTCGCCCGGCCGTCGGCCATGGCATGGATCGCCTCGACCACGTTGTGACCGTTTTCACGCGGCACCTTGAACTTGAAGCGACGCTCCAGGGAATCGAGGAACGCCACCGGCGGACGCTCGTTGATGCCCATGGTCCGGTCGCCCTGCACGTTACTGTGGCCGCGCACCGGGCACAGACCGGCGCCGGGCCGGCCGATGTTGCCGCGCAGCAACATCAGGTTGGCGATTTCCTGGATGGTCGCCACCGAATGGCGATGCTGGGTGATGCCCATCGCCCAGCACATGATCACGTTCTTGCCTTTGGCGTACATCCGCGCCGCTTGCTCGATTTCAACCAGCGTCAGCCCGGATTGTTCGACGATCTGCTCCCACGAGGTGTCGTCGACGATGCCCAGGTATTCCAGCACGTTGACACTGTGTTCATTGAGGAAGTCGTGGTCGAATACGGCAGGCTCACCCGCCTTCTGTGCGTCACGCTCCCACTGCAGCAGGAACTTGGCCATGCCGCGCATGATCGCCATGTCGCCGCCCAATGCCGGACGGAAATACGCGGTGTTGGTCGGCTTGTCGCCGTTGGTGAGCATTTCGATCGCGTGTTGCGGGTGCTGGAAGCGTTCCAGGCCGCGCTCCTTCAAAGGGTTGATGCACACCACCTGAGCGCCGCGTTTCACCGCTTCGCGCAGCGGTTCGAGCATCCGTGGGTGGTTGGTGCCAGGGTTCTGTCCCCAGACAAAAATCGCGTCGGCGTGTTCGAAGTCGTCGAAGGTGACGGTGCCTTTGCCAACGCCGACACTTTGCGCCATGGCCACACCGCTGGCCTCGTGGCACATGTTCGAGCAATCGGGGAAGTTATTGGTGCCGTAGGCACGCACGAACAATTGATACAGGTACGCCGCTTCGTTGCTGGCACGGCCCGAGGTGTAGAACTCGGCCTGATCCGGGCTCGACAGACCCTGCAAATGTTTAGCGATCAAGGAGAACGCAGCTTCCCAACTGATCGGCTTGTAGCGATCGGTTTCGGCGTCATAGCTTAATGGCTCGGTCAGGCGACCCTGATATTCCAGCCAATAGTCACTTTGTTCCAGCAATGAACTGACGCTGTGCTTGGCGAAAAACGCACCATCGACACGGCGTTTGGTCGCTTCCCAGTTCACTGCTTTGGCGCCGTTCTCGCAGAACGCCACCATGCCGGCCTCATTGGAATCGCCCCAGGCGCAGCCGGGGCAGTCAAACCCGCCGTTCTTGTTGGTCTTGAGCATCATGCGCAAGTTTTTCAGCGCGTTGTCGCTGGTCAGCCAGGCCCGGGCAACGCTGGCCAGCGCGCCCCAGCCACCGGCCGGGCCTTTGTAGGGCTTGTAGCGGGGGACGGGTTTCTGATCGGCTTGACGATGTTGACTCACGCTTGGTTCTCCGTCGCAGGGCTGTAGACCCGCGGCGCATTTTTCTGCGGCAGGTGGATGAGATTGAGGTTGTGGCGACGGGCCCATTGCACGGCAAGGCCCGTGGGCGACGACAGGCTGACCAGGGTCTGGATACCTGCGCGCAACACTTTCTGGATCAATTCGAGACTGCAACGGCTGGTGACAATCACCAGCCCGCCGGTGGTCGGGATCTTCTGACGGATCAGTCCGCCAATCAGCTTATCAAGGGCGTTGTGTCGGCCGATGTCTTCACGGCCCAGCAGCAATTGTCCCTGACTGTTCATAAACACGGCGGCGTGCACTGCGCCGGAGTACTGGCCAAGAGGCTGGAACGCACCAATGCGCTGACGCAAACCATCGAGCCATTCGGCGGGTGGCAAGGGTGCGCCGGGCAACACCTTGAGGTCTGGCAATGCCTGCTCCACCGCTTCCACACCGCACAGTCCGCAACCGCTGGTGCCAGCCATTTGCCGACGCTGTTGCTTGAGGTTCCAGAAGGCGCGGTTGGCGATGGTCACTTGCGCGTATTGCGCTGAACCCGAGCCGCTGAGTTGCAGGTCGTAGATATCGCAGGCGTCTTCGATGATGCCGCTGCCGAGGCTGAAGCCGACGATAAAGTCTTCGAGGTCCGTTGGCGTCACCAACATGACCGCCTGACTGATGCCGTTATAAGCGATCGCCAACGCGACTTCTTCGGCTAGCGCGGTGCTGGCTGATTCAGTGTCTTGAAGGTCGCAGTAACTGTACGTCTGGCTTGCGGCGGGCGCTGGCGTTTCGAGGGCTGGCGCCGCGCAGGCAGGGCGCTTGGCGTTCATGAGGTATCACCGACGGTTTAGGCTGCTTTAAGCCTAGGCGTGTCAACTTGTCGCGTCTAATCGCTAATACTGATCTACCGATAGATGGCGTCGATCAAGAGCTCGGCAGCGATTGCTGAAGAATCGCGAAACAGGCTTCCGCGAGCGCCGAACGCGGGGCACTGCGACGCATGATCAGCCCCAGCCGGGCGAGGGTTTGAGCATTTTCGATGGGGTGCAGTCGCAAATGATCGGTGAGTTTTTCCAGGCCTCCGTCCAGCGGCATCACGGCGCAGCAGAATCCGCCGTGAACTGCTTGTAACAATTGGTGGACGGCATCGGTTTGCAGCAACGGCTGCGGGGTGAGGCCGCGACTGTGGAAGTTGTGGTCGATGGACTGCCGAAAATGCATACCGCTGGTGAGCATGCCCAGCGGCAGTTCGATCAGCGACTCCCAACTCAACGGTGCCTCACCGAAACTGAAGAAGCGCTGATCGTAGAGCAGGCCCATGCGGGTTTCGCTGAACGCCAGGGAATCGAAGCGTTCGCCGTCCAGTCGCTCCAGGTACGAAACGCCGAGGTCCAGGCGATTGTTTGCCAGTTGTTCCAGAATTTGTTCAGAACTCAGGGCCGAAAGTTCGAAGCGCAGGTTCGGGTGTTCGGCGTGCAGGCGTTGCATCAGCGGCAGTGGATCGAAGCTCGACAGCGGCACTACGCCCAGACGCAACGTACCGACCAGATTGCCGCGACAGGCAGCCGCCTCGGCCTGCAAACCGTCGTAGGCCGCCAGCACGGTGCGCGCCCACGCCAGCACCCGTTCACCCGGTGCGGTGAAACCTTCGAAGCGCTGACCGCGATTGACCAGCGGCAGCTCGAGTTCTTCTTCGAGGCTGCGCAGGCGCATGGACAGGGTCGGCTGAGTGATGTGACAACGCGCAGCGGCCTGGCCGAAATGCCGGGTCTCGTCGAGGGCGATGAGGAATTTCAGTTGCTTGATGTCCATCTTCGCTCCAAGGCGCGGGAAGGTGCGGATTCTAGCGCTTGGGGGGAAGCGGCGTCATTGGTCGGGTTGGAACCGCAAGTGACAGCCTTGGTCTAGGCTTTTGCGTCTGGAACCCAAAACCCAAGGAGAGCGCACCATGAGTATTTTTAGCTTTGTGAAAGAAGCAGGCGAAAAACTTATCGATCTGCTGACGCCAGGCAACGCCAATGCCAGCGAGCAGTTGAAGGAACACATCAGCAAGGTCGGCCTGGGTAACCCGAATGTGCAGGCGACGGTGGATGGCGACAAAGTCATCGTGACCGGCGAAGTCGGCAGTCAGGAAGAGAAGGAAAAAATCCTGCTGGCGGTGGGCAATATTGCCGGTGTCGGTAGTGTGGATGACCAGATCACCGTGACCGGGCCGGTGGTTGTGGCCGCGAAGTTTGTAACGGTCGTGAAAGGCGACACCCTCAGCGCGATTTCCTTGCGCGTGTATGGCGATGCCAACAAATATCAAAAAATCTTTGAGGCCAACAAACCGATGCTCAAGGACGTGAACAAGATTTATCCGGGGCAGTCGTTGCGGATTCCTGAGTAACCCTCACGACCGCTTTCGCGAGCAGGCTCGCTCCCACATTGATCTACAGTGAACACATCATTTGTGTACGACGCAGATCCGTGTGGGAGCGAGCCTGCTCGCGAAGCAGGCACCTCGGTCTCAAAGCCCGGCAATCAACTCCCGATAATCCCCCACCGCCGCAAACTCGGCCGTGTCCTTCGGTCCTTTACGGCTGTCCGGCTGACGCACGGCCAACAAATGCGCCACACCAAAATTCCGCGCGCTGCGCAGGATCGGCAAGGTGTCGTCGATAAACAGACTGCGCGCCGGATCGAACCCAATGTCCGCCTGCAAGGCATCCCAGAACTGCGGGTTTTCCTTGGCGAAACCGTAATCATGCGAGCTGATCAACCGCTCGAAGTACGGCGCCAGTTCGATTCTTTCCAGTTTCAATGACAGCGAATCGCGGTGTGCATTGGTGATCAGCACCACGCGCTTGCCGGCCTGTTTGATGGCGGCCAGAAAGGTGTCCGCATCCGGTCGCAAGGCGATCAGGTGCGCGGTTTCCAGTTTCAGTTCGCGCACCGGCAGTTTGAGCTCGGCGCTCCAGAAATCCAGGCAATACCACTGCAACTGGCCGGCGTTGCGTTCGAACAACGGCTGCAATTCCATCTCGGCCATGGCCCGACTCACCCCGTGCAACTCGGCGTAACGCTGGGGCAGGTGTTCCATCCAGAAATGGTTGTCGTAATGCAGGTCCAGCAGAGTGCCGTCCATATCCAGCAGAACGGTGTCGATGTCGCGCCAGGGCAGCAGGGACATAAAAACTTCTCCAGCGGTAAAAAAGATATCCGACGTAAACAATCAGGATAGGCCGGGTATAGTAACGCGCTATCGCCAAGGAGCCGCTCATGCGCCAGAAACCCACCATCCTCGCCCGCGAGATCGTCGCCACCAGCCGTTTGTTCTGCGTCGAAGAGCTGAAGTTGCGCTTTTCCAATGGCGTGGAGCGTACGTATGAGCGACTGGTCGGCAAGGGCGCCGGTTATGGCGCGGTGATGATTGTGGCGATGCTGGATGCGGACCACGCGGTGCTGGTAGAAGAGTATTGCGGCGGCACCGATGAATACGAGCTGTCCTTGCCCAAAGGCTTGATCGAGCCGGGCGAAGACGTGCTGGCGGCGGCCG
This sequence comes from Pseudomonas sp. GL_093, assembly GCF_057837605.1. Lineage (NCBI taxonomy): Bacteria > Pseudomonadati > Pseudomonadota > Gammaproteobacteria > Pseudomonadales > Pseudomonadaceae > Pseudomonas > Pseudomonas sp. GL_093. The sequence goes on from NZ_CM174448.1 coordinate 304,917, forward strand.
AGCGGGAGCTCAAGGAAGAGGCCGGGTACGGCGCGCGGCAACTGGAGCATCTGACTGAGTTGTCGTTGTCGCCCGGTTACATGAGCCAGAAGATCCAGGTGGTGTTGGCCACCGATCTGTATGAAGAAAGCCTTGAAGGCGATGAGCCCGAGCCGATGGGCGTGGACAAAATCAACTTGCGTGAGTTGTCGGCCCTGGCCCAGAACCCGCGATTCACTGAGGGCCGTGCATTGGCAGCACTGTATCTGGCCCGTGATCTACTGACTCAGCGTGGAGTGTTCCAGCCATGATTTTTCCCCATCCGTTGATGGCGCCTGTTGTTGAACTGGCGCTGAAAGCCGGTGAAGCGATTCTGCCGTTCTGGCGTGCCAACGTCGCCGTGACTGCAAAATCCGATGATTCTCCGGTAACGGCCGCCGACATGGCCGCTCACCATGTGATCCTGGCCGGGCTGACGGCACTGGACCCGAGCATCCCGGTGCTGTCCGAAGAAGACGCCAACATTCCCCAGAGCGTGCGCGCCGGGTGGCAGCGTTGGTGGCTGGTGGACCCGCTGGACGGGACCAAGGAGTTCATTTCCGGCAGCGAAGAATTTACCGTCAATATCGCGCTGATCGAGCAGGGGCGAGTGGTGTTTGGCGTGGTGTCGATGCCGACCAACGGGCGCTTCTACGTCGGTGGTGCGGGTCTGGGTGCGTGGCGTGGCGATAAAGACGCGGCGCCTTCGCCGATTCAGGTTCGCGACGTGCCAGCCGCAGGTGAGGCGTTTACGGTGGTTGCCAGTCGTCGGCATTCGAGTCCTGAGCAGGAGCGTTTACTGGCTGGGTTGAGTGACAGTTTGGGTGAACTGCAATTGGCCAATATCGGCAGTTCGCTGAAGTTCTGTTTGTTGGCGGAAGGGGCGGCGGATTGTTATCCGCGGTTGGCGCCGACTTCGCAGTGGGACACGGCGGCCGCACAAGGCGTGCTGGAAGGGGCTGGTGGTGAGGTGCTGGATTTGAGCGGTGCGCCGTTCAGTTATCCGGCGCGGGAGTCGTTGTTGAATGAGTTTTTCCTGGCGCTGCCGGCGAAGGCTGCGTGGCGCGAAAAACTGCTGGAACTCGCCCGCCGCTAAGATCGTTCGCAGCCTCGTTTCACTCGACAGCTGCTACAGGGGGACGCGTTTCTCTGTAGCAGCTGTCGAGTGAAACGAGGCTGCGATCTTTTGCTTTAGCGGTGGAGTACGTACTGCCCCGTAAACGTCACCGCATCGTCATTACTGTCCGTATTTACGATCCGAGAATGCAGTGTCAACCGCGCCCGACCATATCGCTTATACATCGCCAAAAACTTCTTCCACACCGCCGCACTCGGCGCATGGCAAATCGCCGTCGCGTCCATGGTCACCGGCAGCGGATAGCTGATTTGCCCTTCCTGAATCACGATGTGCCCGCCTTCAACCCCTTCTTCACGCAATCGCAAATGCAGCCAGCCCCAACCGGCCAGCACCGCGCCGCAATACAGGCTGCCACCGAACATGGTGCTTTTGTGATTGACGTTGGCCTCCAGCGGCAAGTGCAGGCGCAGTTGCTGGTCGTGCCAATCGAGCACTTTGAGGCCCATATCCCGGGTAAGGGGAATGTCGCGATGGAGGACTGATTCCAGATGACGGCTGTCGCGGCTCATGCACGGATCTCTTGTTTGAAGATGATGATTTGACGGTAGCTCAATCGGGTTCGTCGGTGTGGCTGCTGCCACCGTCGGCGAAGTTCAGCCCGTGCTTGCGCAGTTTGTCGTGCAAGGTCTTGCGTGGGATGCCGAGGGCTTCAGCGAGGCTGCGCACCGAGCTGTGAGAACGCGCCAGTTCGGCGGCGATCAAGCTCTTCTCGAAGTTTTCCACTTGTTCGCTGAGACCGCCGCTGACCACGTCGACCGTCATGCCGACAGCGCCATCCGCTGCGCTGTTGTCCAAGGCCAGCTCCAGGCCCAGGGCAAAGCGTTCGGCGGCGTTCTGCAATTCCCGCACGTTGCCCGGCCAGGTGTGGCGCAGCAGCAGGGCGCGTTGTCCCGGTTGCAACTCGTGGGGTGGCAGGCCGTGGCGAGCGCTGGCTTCGTCGGCGAAATGCTGGAACAGCATCAGCGCATCTTCGCCGCGCTCGCGCAGCGGTGGAATACGCAGTGGTGCGACGTTCAGGCGGTAATACAAGTCGGCACGGAAGCGGCCCTGATCGGCGGATTGGCGCAGGTCTTCCTTGGTCGCGGCGATGATGCGGATGTCCAACGGGATCAACTGATTGCCGCCCAAGCGCTCGACGACCCGCTCTTGCAGCAAACGCAGCAACTTCACCTGCACATCCAGGCTCATGCTTTCGATTTCATCCAGGAACAACGTGCCGCCATTGGCGAATTCGAACTTGCCGATGCGGCGCTTTTGCGCGCCGGTAAAGGCGCCTGGCTCGTGACCGAACAGCTCGCTTTCTACCACCGACTCGGCCAGGGCGCCCGCATTGATCGCCACGAACGGACCGTTACGACGGCTCGACAGATCGTGCAATGCACGTGCGACAACTTCTTTGCCGGCGCCGGTTTCGCCAAGGATCAGCACATCGGCCTTGGTCGCCGCCAACGCACCGATCTGCTCGCGCAGGCGCAGCATCGGCGCCGATTGCCCGACCAGTCGGGTGCTCAGTTCATTGCGATCGCTCAGGGCCAGACGCAGGCTGCGGTTGTCCAGCACCAGCCGGCGCAGGGCCAGGGCGCGGCGGACGCTGTCGAGCAGGGCGTCGCTGGCGAAGGGTTTTTCCAGAAAGTCATAAGCCCCGGCGCGCATGGCCTGCACCGCCAGTGGCACATCGCCGTGACCGGTGATCAGCAGCACTGGCAGTTCCGGGTCCTGGGCATGCAGTTCAGTCAGCAATTCGAGACCGTCCATGCCCGGCATACGGATGTCACTGACCACCACGCCGGGCCAGTCACGCTCCAGTTGCCCGGCCAGGCCCTTGGCTTCAGCGAGCGGCAGGATTTTCAGGCCGGCGAGGTCCAGGGTCTGGCTCAGGGCTTGACGCAGGTGCGGATCGTCGTCGATCAGCACGACCTGGATGCGGTTGTCGATGGTCATGCACTTCGGTCCTCGGACGGTTGCAGGCTCACACCCGGTGCGCCTGCACGCAGCTTCAGGGTAATCAGGGCGCCACCTTCCTTGTGGTTGGAGAACGACAGTTCACCACCGAAGGCGCGCATCAGGGTTTCGCAAATCGCCAGCCCTAACCCAAGTCCCTGAGTGCGGGTCTTGGTGGTGTAGAAGGGCTCGCTGGCGCGGCCAAGTGCCTCCAGGCAGAACCCGGGGCCATTGTCGCGAATGTACAGATTGACGCCATCGGCAGTGGATTGGGCACTCAACCAGAGCTTACGCGGCGGGCCTTTTTCCGTCAGGGCGTCCAGGGCGTTGGCCAGCAGATTGCCGAGCACCTGACGCAGACGGGTTTCCCCGGCCTCGACCCACAGGGTGGCGGCCGGCAAGTCGCGGATCAGCTCGACCTCCATGCTGCGTCGACGCTTGGCCAGCAGCGCCAGCGCATCGTCCAGCGCCGGTTGCAGGGCGACGCTTTCCGGGGCGTGGCGATCGCGCCGGGCGAAGGCGCGCAGGTGGGCGATGATCGAGGCCATGCGCCCGGTCAGTTCGCTGATCAGCTTGAGGTTGCCGCGCGCATCGTCGGTGCGCTGATGATCGAGCAGCACCTCAGCGTTTTCGGCGTAGCTGCGGATCGCCGCCAGCGGTTGATTCAATTCGTGGCTGATGCTCGCCGACATGGTGCCAAGGGCCGACAGTTTGCCGGCCTGCACCAGATCATCCTGAGCGCGAACCAGCTCTTGCTGGGCCTGTTCGCGTTCCAGCACTTCCTGTTTCAGTCGACGGTTGAGGCCTTCGAGGTCGCTGGTCCGCTCGGCTACCCGGCCTTCCAGCTCGCGACGGGCCTTGGCTTCGAAGGCGATTCGTTCGAGGTAATGCCGGCGTCGCTGCATCATCAGCCCCAGCAGCAACATCAACACCAACAATGTCGCGCCGCCGATGGCGACGACCGTGCGTACCGGGCGATCGATCAGGGTGCGTGGGGCGAGGATGCTGACGTTCCAACCGGTTTCTGCAATGGGCTGGGTTTGTGTCAGCCAGGCGTTGGGGTTGAGCCGCAATGGCTTGGGATCACGGGTCGGATAAGGTTGAATCGCAGTGATTGCCTTACTTTCCTCTTCGCCCAACGGGCGGGTCGAGCGGAATCGCCACTCGGGCCGCGACGTGAGAATGACCACGCCGTTATGGTCGGTCAGCAGCAGTTGTTCCGGGGTTTTGCCCCAGAGGCTTTCGGTGTGGTCGAGGTCGACCTTGACCACCAGCACACCGATGATCTTTTCGCCATTACGCACGGCGGCGGCGAAGAAATAGCCGCGCTTGGCCGAGGTTGTGCCCAAACCGAAAAAGCGCCCAAGCCGCCCAGCCATGGCTTCGCTGAAATACGGCCGGAAGGAAAAATTACGCCCGACAAAACTGTCGTGTTTGTCCCAATTGGACGCGGCCAGGGTCTTGCCCGTGGTGTCCATCAGGTACATGACTTCGGCGCCGGTCTGAGCGCTGATGTTTTTCAACAAGCGATTGGCGTTGCCCTGGGTGACGCCATCATCGGGCGCGCCAAGGACGGCTCGCAGGGCCGGCAGATCGCCGAGGATCTGCGGCAACACTTCATAACGGTGCAGGGTGCCCAGCAGGTTGGCGACGTAAAGGTCGAGGGTCTGACGGTTCTGCCCGGCCAGTTCGCTGCGGTAGTAACGCTCGGCCAGATGTTCCAGCGGCCACAGCAATGGCGCCAGGCACAGCGCGAGCAGGGCCAGGCTGCGCCAGCGGGGTCTGCGGGGAAGGGTCGGAGTCATGAGCATCGAGCGCCTGTGGGTACAGGCGCATTATGCCTAGGCTTGCGGGCGCAGTCTGCGCGCCGTGGGTCAGGCACGCTTGCGGGGTGAAGATTCAGACGGTGCTTCAGGAAAAGACGTCAGCATCCTTGAAGAACGCGGCGGCCTGATCTTTGCCGGACAGTTGTGGCGCTTCGTCCAGTTGCCAATCAATGGCCAGGTCCGGGTCGTCCCAGCGAATGCTGCGCTCGGCGGACGGGGTGTAGTAGTCGGTGGTTTTGTAGAGGAATTCGGCGAACTCGCTCAGCACCACAAAACCGTGGGCGAAACCCTCCGGGACCCACATTTGACGATGGTTCTCGGCGGACAGACGCACGGCCACCCATTTGCCGAAATGTGGCGAGCTGCGGCGAATGTCCACCGCCACGTCGAGTACTTCACCCACTGTGACGCGAACCAGTTTGCCCTGAGTGTTTTCCAGTTGGTAATGCAGGCCGCGCAATACGCCTTTTTGCGAACGGGAGTGGTTGTCTTGAACGAAATTCGTCTCCAGGCCAGTCGCTTCATTGAAAGCCTTGGCATTGAAACTTTCATAAAAGAAACCGCGCTCGTCACCAAATACCCTGGGTTCGATGATCAGAACACCGGGCAGGTCGGTGGTGACTACTTTCATGGGGTTTCTCCAGCAATAGGCGTTGATAGGCGTCATTCTTGCGCAAAGTGGCGGCCGGGGCGAGTGGCGTGTGTTTTTTCCTGATCCGGTAACTGATTTGTCGAGCCTCAGGAGGGTTTCAGGCAGGCGAGGGGGTTGCGTATCGCCCAAAGCAGTGGCGATATAAGCGCCTAATAAAATTTCAGGGGTCGTTGTATGCCACTCGCCACGTTGATTCATCGCGCCAGTTTGCCCAGCCCGCAAGTGTCTGCGGAGCAAGCGCTTGAGCTGCTGAAGGGACATTACGGGCTGAGTGGAAGGTTGCAGGCCCTTGGTAGCCAGCAAGATCTTAACTTTCGGGTCGACAGCGACCAGGGGCGTTTTGTCCTGAAAATCTGCCGTGGTGACTACTCGGCGCAGGAGCTGCACGCCCAGCACGCCGGGCTCAAGCATTTGGGTGAACACCCCGATGTGCATGTGCCGCGAGTGATTTCCGCCAAAAACGGTGCAGACCTGCTTTCCCTGGACGTCGGCGGCCAATCGGTTCATGTGCGCTTGCTCGATTACATCGAAGGCCAGTCGCTCACACACCTGGATCATTTGCCCGGTTCAGTGGTGGCCGGGTTCGGTCGGCTCTGCGGTGAAATGGACCTGGCCCTGGCCGGCTTCGACCATCCGGGCCTCGAGCGCACCCTTCAATGGGACGCCCGTCACGCCAACGCGCTGATCGCGCATTTGCTGCCGGTCATCAACGACGACCAGCAACGTCGGCTAATTGCCGATGCGGCTGAACAGGCCGAGCGTCATTTGCAGCCGCTTGTGGATAAGCTGCCGGTGCAGGCCATTCACATGGATATCACCGACGACAACGTGGTGTGGCAGCGAGATTCGCAACGCCAGTGGCAATTGCAGGGTGTGATCGATTTCGGCGACCTGGTTCGTACCTGGCGCATTACTGATCTGTCGGTGACGTGTGCGGCGCTGCTGCACCATGCCGATGGCGATCCTTTCTACATTTTGCCGGCGGTTCAGGCCTATCACGCTGTCAATCCGCTCACGCATGAAGAGCTACTGGCGCTCTGGCCGCTGATCGTCGCCCGTGCGGCGGTGTTGGTGCTCAGTGGCGAACAGCAGGTCAGCATCGATCCTGGCAACGCGTACAGCCGCGACAACCTCACCCACGAGTGGGAGATTTTCCGCGTCGCTACATCAGTGCCGTTGGCGTTGATGGAAGCGGCGATCCTGACCTCGGTCGGACAGAACCTGCCGAGCATCGGCAGCGAAGGCTTTGCGCCGCTGTTGCCGAGTCTGGTCGGGCGTGAGTTTGCGTTGATCGATTTGGGTGTGCTCAGTCCGCATTTTGAGGCCGGTAACTGGGAGCAGGAGGGGATCGATCAGCGCCTGTTGACCGAAGCCGCCGCAGCTCATGGTCTGGCGGCCAGTCGTTATGGACAATATCGCTTGTCCCGCACCCGGCCGGACAGCGCCACTGAACCGGACACGTGCCCATTGCACGTCGAATTGCGCGTGCCCCACGGCACGGCGGTCGAGTCACCGTTTGCCGGGGTGGTGCATCAGCCGGCAGCAGGTGTGCTGCAATTGGATGGCCCGCAACTGAGCGTGCGGTTGTGGGGAGTGACCCCGTCGCTGCACACGGGCGCAGCGCTGGTCAAAGGCCAGGTGCTGGGTTCCGTCAGCGGGCCGTTGATTGTGCAGTTGTGCCGGGGCGCTTCGTTCACGGCGCCGTTGTTTTGCACGCCGTCCCGCGCGGCTGCCTGGCAAGCATTGTGCCCGTCACCGGCGGTGCTGCTGGGATTGGCCTGTGACGCCGAAGTGGAACTCGATTCGCAGACGTTGCTGGCGCGCCGTGACGCCAGTTTCGCCCGTACCCAGAAGCACTATTACGTCGACCCGCCGCGCATCGAACGTGGCTGGCGCAATCACCTGATCGACATGCAGGGCCGCTCCTACCTCGACATGCTCAACAACGTCGCGGTGCTGGGCCACGGTCATCCGCGCATGGCTGCTGTCGCCAGTCGTCAGTGGTCGTTGCTCAATACCAACTCGCGTTTTAACTATGCGGCGGTTGCCGAGTTTTCCGAGCGCTTGCTGAAGTTGTCGCCGGGCTCCATGGACCGGGTGTTCCTGGTCAACAGTGGCAGCGAGGCCAATGACCTGGCGATCCGTTTGGCTTGGGCCTACAGCGGCGGGCGCGACATGCTCAGCGTGCTGGAGGCCTATCACGGTTGGACAGTAGGAGCGGACGCGGTCTCGACTTCGATTGCCGATAACCCGAAGGCCTTGAGCAGCCGTCCGGACTGGGTGCATCCAGTCACCGCGCCGAACACCTATCGCGGCGAATTCCGTGGACCGGATAGCGCGCCGGACTACGTGCGCAGCGTTGAACACAACCTGGCGCAAATTGCCGAGCAGAAACGTCAACTGGCCGGTTTCATCTGCGAGCCGGTGTATGGCAATGCTGGCGGTATCTCGCTGCCGCCAGGGTATTTGAAGCAGGTTTATGCGCTGGTTCGTGCCCAGGGCGGTGTCTGCATCGCCGATGAAGTGCAGGTCGGTTACGGCCGCATGGGCAACTTTTTCTGGGGTTTCGAAGAGCAGGGCGTGGTGCCGGACATCATCACCATGGCCAAAGGCATGGGCAATGGCCAGCCGTTGGGCGCGGTGATCACCCGTCGGGAAATTGCCGAAGCGCTGGAGGCTGAGGGTTACTTCTTCTCGTCGGCCGGCGGCAGTCCGGTCAGTTGCCAGATCGGCATGGCGGTGCTGGATGTGATGGAAGAAGAAAAGCTCTGGGAAAACGCTCAGGTCGTGGGCGGGTATTTCAAGGAACGGCTTGAAGCGCTGATCGATATTCATCCGCTGGTGGGCGCGGTGCATGGTTCCGGCTTCTATCTAGGCGTGGAGTTGATCCGCAATCGCGAAACCCTGGAACCGGCAACCGAAGAAACCACGGCGCTGTGTGATCGATTGCGCGAGCTGGGGATCTTCATGCAGCCGACCGGCGATTACCTGAACATCCTCAAGATCAAACCGCCGATGGTGACCTCGCGTCAGAGCGTGGATTTCTTCGTGGACATGCTGTCGAAGGTTCTCGCAGAAGGTCTGTAAACACATAACCCTGTGGGAGTGAGCCTGCTCGCGATTGGGCAGGATCAGTCGACATCCATGTTGAATGTTCGACCGCAATCGCGAGCAGGCGCGCTCCCACATTGGTACGGTGTTAATTCGATAGATATCGGCTTTTTAGCAAAAAAATATGACAGAAGGTTTGCTTGTGGCTTCTAAAGCCGATTTTTATCGGTTATAAAGTCGCCACTGCCCCGGTGTGGCCTCACCACGCCCGGTGCTTCCCATTTCTGTCATCGGTCGATGCCACCTTCGACCCTCAAGCAATTGCCCCGGAGATGATTCATGAGCCGTATCGTTACCGTCGCCGCCACTCAGATGGCCTGTTCCTGGGACCTTGAAGCTAACATCGAGACCGCTGAGCGGCTGGTCCGTGAGGCCGCGGCGAAAGGCGCGCAGATCATCCTGATCCAGGAACTGTTCGAGGCTCCGTACTTCTGCCAGAAGCCGAACCCGGATTACCTGCAGCTGGCCACGACCGTTGAAGACAACGTCGCCATCAAGCACTTCCAGAAAGTTGCCAAAGAACTGCAAGTCGTTTTGCCGATCAGCTTCTACGAACTGGCAGGCCGCGCGCGTTTCAACAGCATCGCGATTATCGATGCCGACGGCAGCAACCTCGGGATTTATCGTAAAAGCCATATCCCGGACGGCCCTGGCTACCACGAAAAGTACTACTTCAACCCGGGCGATACCGGCTTCAAAGTCTGGAACACCCGTTACGCGAAAATCGGCGTGGGCATCTGCTGGGACCAGTGGTTCCCGGAATGCGCCCGCAGCATGGCGTTGCTGGGCGCGGAAATCCTGTTCTACCCGACCGCGATCGGCAGCGAGCCACACGACAAGACCATTTCGTCCCGTGATCACTGGCAGCGCGTGCAACAAGGCCATGCCGGCGCCAACCTGATGCCGCTGATCGCCAGCAACCGCATCGGTAACGAAGAGCAGGACGGCTACGACATTACCTTCTACGGTTCGTCTTTCATTGCCAACCAGTTCGGCGAGAAGGTTCAAGAGCTCAATGAAACCGAAGAAGGTGTGCTGGTTCAGAGCTTCGATCTGGATGAACTGGAGCACATCCGCAGCGCGTGGGGCTCGTTCCGTGATCGTCGCCCGAACCTGTATGGCACACTAAAGACCCTCGACGGATCCCTGGAGTCCTGATCGCTATGACCACTTTGAACAGCACCCCTCGCGCCGACGGCTTTTACATGCCGGCCGAATGGGCGCCGCAAACCCAGACCTGGATGATCTGGCCCGAGCGCCCGGACAACTGGCGCCTGGGTGGCAAACCGGCGCAAGCCGCGCACGTCGCGGTGGCTAAAGCCATTGCCCGTTTCGAACCGGTGACCGTGGCGGTTTCCGCTGGCCAATACGAAAACGCCCGTGCCCGTCTGGACGTGCCGAATATTCGTGTGGTGGAAATGTCCAGCGACGACGCCTGGGTTCGCGACACCGGCCCGACGTTTGTCATCAATAACAGTGGCGAAGTCCGTGGTGTGAATTGGGACTTCAACTCGTGGGGCGGTTTCGACGGGGGTCTGTATTCGCCGTGGAATCGCGATTCCCAGGTCGGCGGCAAGATCCTCGAGATCGAGCGCAGCCAGCGCTACCGCACCGAGGGCTTTGTGCTCGAAGGCGGTTCGATCCACGTTGATGGCGAAGGCACGCTGATCACCACCGAAGAATGCCTGCTTAACCGCAATCGCAATCCGCACATGAACCGTGCAGAAATCGAAGCGGTGCTCAGCGCGAATCTGGCTGTGGATAAAATCATCTGGCTACCGGACGGTTTGTTCAACGACGAAACCGACGGTCATGTGGATAACTTCTGCTGCTACGTGCGTCCGGGCGAAGTGTTGCTGGCCTGGACCGATGACCCGCAGGACCCGAACTACCCGCGCTGCCAGGCGGCAATGAAAGTGCTGGAAAGCAGCACCGACGCCAAGGGTCGCCCATTCACGGTGCACAAGATGCCGATTCCAGGGCCGCTGTATGCGACCGAAGAAGAGTGCGCGGGTGTTGATCCGGTGGACGGGACTCAGGAACGTAATCCGACCGTGCGTCTGGCTGGTTCCTACGTGAACTTTCTGATCGTGAACGGCGGCATCATCGCGCCGAGCTTCGACGATCCGTTGGATGGCCCGGCAAAAGAGATTTTGCAGGCACTGTTCCCGCAGCACGAAGTGGTGATGGTGCCCGGCCGCGAACTGTTACTGGGAGGCGGTAACATCCACTGCCTTACCCAACAACAGCCAGCACCGCACAAGGAGTGAGTTGGGTTGTAACAGCTTGAGTTGATTGCAGAATCGATTCGGCAACCGTTTTCACTCACGGTTTAGCAGAAAGCCCGCAGCCCTAAAGGACTGCGGGCTTTTTTGTATCCACTTGTCGACAGTTGCGAAACCTTGGCACAGCTCTTGTATCTCTCATGGTGCAAAACAGGGAGGGGAGAACTGCGATGTTCTGTCATAAACCTTGGATAAGTTAGCCGCTCACAAACCAGGAGAGAGCGCGGAAATGAACGCCGAAATGAATGTTGTGAGCGAGCGGGCGTTGCATCCCCTGGCAGTAAACAGCGAATCGCTCCAGGTCCTGGCGCACTGGTTGAAGTCCAATGGAACGCGTCAGATCAGAGAACCTGATCCGCGCCGGATGATGATCGAACGCTACCCCGCTGGTTTATTCAGCGAAGCGGAGCTGGAAGCGTTGTGGGATGTGATGGAAGGATAAGAAGAAAAAACAACGGATTGGTAAAAGCGCTGCCGGGATGGCGGCGCTTTTTTTTTGCCTGTAGGTTTTTTGTGATCACTGCAGACCCAATGTGGGAGCGAGCTTGCTCGCGATGGCGGTGGATCAGTCGACATCAATGTTGAATGTCCAGCCGCCATCGCGAGCAAGCTCGCTCCCACAGGGTTTTGCGGTGTTTAGAAACTGTAGGTTCCGGTCACGACCAGGCTACGCGGTTCACCAGGCTGAATCTGCGCCGCACTGGTGGCCGACGAGTAGTAGGTCTTGTCGCTAATGTTGTTCAGCGCCGCGCGCAAATCCCAATCCTTCTGCCGGAACCCGGCCAATGCATCCCAACGACCGTAACCCGGCAGCACGGTGGTGTTGAGGTTGTCGGCATAACGCTGGCCCACCAGGGTCAGACCGGTTTCGGCGTACCAGCCCATTTCCGGTTTCCAGGTCAGGAACAGGCTGCCGTTATGCTTGGCCACGTTGCTGATGCGTTTGCCTTCAAAGCCGTTGTTGTCCTTCTCGACCGTCGCGTCCTGCACACCCACGCCACCGCGCACGTACCAGTTGCCAGCGATCTTGCCGGTGCCAGTCAGCTCGATCCCGCGGGAACGTTGCACGCCGGTCAGCAAGGTCACGCTCGGATCATTCGGATCGCTGGTACGGCGGTTGTAGAGTTCCAGTTCGTAAATCGCCAGCGTGGTGCTCAGGCGGTCATCGAGCCAGTCGCTCTTCACGCCGATTTCCTTTTGCTTGGTCAGTTCGGGACTCAGGTCGTTGCTGTTGCCGGCGGCACCCGGGGTGATACCGATCAAACCACCGCCGACCGGGGAAAACGTCTTGGTCCAGGAGGCGTAGAAGGAATGATTCTGCAGCGGCGTCCACACCAGTCCTACACGCGGGCTGGTGCTATGGCTGTCGCGGTCTTCGGAAATGTCCCGCAGCTTGTTGGTCGACTCGATGTCGAAGGTGTCGTAACGCAAGCCGGCCAGCAATTGCCATTGATCGTTCAGACGCAGTTGATCCTGCACGTACACCGCACGGCTTTCGACTTCGGTGTGAGTGCTGCTGGAAACCTGCATCCGCCCGGTATGGCGCAAATTGCGGTCGGGGTTGTACAGGTCCAGTGCCGGTACAGGCTGAGTCCCGCGTCCGGTGGCGGCGTTGTACAACGTAGGGTCACGCCGCTGGCTGCCGATTTCGATGCCGGTCAGCAAGCGATGCTCAAGGCCAAACGTGTCGAAACCGCCTTCCAGCTCTACGTTGTTGTAGACGTTGCGGGTGGTCAGGTCCTGTTGCCAGTGCTGGCGCGTGACCTTGTTGGTCGCCGGGGTGTAACCGGTCAAATAGGTGTTGTCGAAATCGCTGTCGAGCTTGAACACGCCCAATGTGTGGCGCAGCTGCCAGTTGTCGCTGAGCTCATAACTGAGTTTCGAGCGCAGGGATTGCGACTTGTCGTCGATGAAATCGTGTTCGCTGCCGTAGGTCGTATCCCGTCCTACGTCCGCCGGGCGTCCGTTTACACCGGGGATACCGCGATCCGGCGTACGGTTGTAGCGGCTGTATTCGTACTGCACCAGCCAGTTCAGGTCCGGCGTCAGTTGCCAGCTCATCGACGGAGCGAACAGCTGGCGATTGCCGCTCACGCCGTCGCGGAAGCTGTTTTGATCCATGTTGCCCATGTTCAGGCGCAGGCTGATGTTCTCGCTCGGGTCGGTGCTGAGGTCGGCGTAGAGGCTGCGCAGATCATCGCTGCCGCCTTGGGCCTCGAGGGTCGAGCGGCGACCGAATTCAGGCAGTTTGCTGACCCGATTGACGATCCCGCCCTGACTGCCACGACCATATAAAACCGCGGCCGGGCCTTTGAGGATTTCGATGCGTTCGATGTTGTGCAAATCGCGCACGTATTGGCTGTCGTCACGGATGCCGTCGAGGTAGAAGTCGTTGCTGGCGTCGAAACCGCGGATGCGCAGACTGTCGAAGCGCGTGTCGGCGCCGCTGCTGACGTTGGGGATGCCGCTCAGCGCGGTGCCCAGATCGTTGGTGCCGTAATCCACGACGTTCGAAGTTTTGATCGAGTCGATGGCCTGTGGAACGTAGCGCACCGGCGTGGCGGTGCGGGTCGCGGTGCTGGTTTCCTTCACACGCGGGTCATCGGCTTCAGCTTCGGCGCTGATCGACGTTTCGGGTAAAACGGTGGGGGCGGCGCAGGCAAAACCGGCAGAGAGAAATGCAGAAAGCCCAAGGGTAACGGGCGTGAGGCGAAAGGGGGCAGGCATCTGAAACGCATCCGAAAGGGTGGAGTAATTCGAGGGTGCGAATGGTAATGCTTGTTATTTGCTTCCGTTAATTATTCTTGAAAGGTTTCTTGGTTTGATTATTTCGAATTGTGTCGAGATGGCGACAGTGGGGTCGTGAGGCCATTCGACCGATTCATGAAACAGACTGAAAGCCATTCCAGCGTTTTTCAGAAACGGACGGAGGACTAATCTGCCGGCATCTCGTTTTCCTACGCTTTTGCCGGAGTCTTCCCATGATCCTTCATTACATTTACGACCCGTTGTGCGGCTGGTGCTACGGCGCAAAACCGCTGGTGCAAGCCGCCCAGGCTGTGTTGCCAGTGATCGCCCACGGCGGCGGCATGATGACCGGCGCCAACCGCCAGACCGTCTCGCCACAACTGCGCAACTACGTGATGCCCCATGACCGGCGCATTGCCGAGTACACCGGTCAGCCGTTCGGCGAGGCGTATTTCGAAGGGTTGCTGCGCGATGAGACGGCGGTTTTCGATTCCGCACCGCCGATTGCCGCGGTGCTGGCAGCCGACCAGATCGCCGGTCGCGGACTGGAGTTGCTGGGGCGTTTGCAGAGTGCTCACTACGAGGAAGGTCGACGCATAGCCGATGAAGCTGTGTTGTTAGAACTCGCGAAAGACATCGGTCTGGAACCTAAAGCGTTCCAGGTTGCTTTCAAAGCAGCTGAAACCGATCGCCACATCAAGGACAGTCGAGCATTCCTGGCCGAAGTCGGCGGCCAGGGTTTCCCGACCTTCGCCCTGGAACACAACGGCCAAATTACCCTGATCGATATCAGCCCGTGGCTCGGCAAGCCGCAAGCCTTTGCGGCATGGCTGAGTCAGTCGCTTCCCGCACAAGCGTCATCATCGGAGCTTCAAGCCTGTGGCCTGAACGGTTGCGCCGATTGACGTCGACAAGTGATTTCTTAGACGTTTTTCGCCTGTTTACAGATGATTCATGAAATTGACACATCGTTAAGGGCGCGGCTAGGATTCGCCCCACGCCTGTGGCTAACCGCCATGACTCATAAAATAACAAAAAGGCCCGCCACGATTTCTTCGTGCGCGGGCCTTTTTGTTTGGGGTGAAAAAAGAGTGCGATAGCGCCGTTTCAGCCGTTCGACGCAGCGCGTATCAACCGATCATAAGGAAAAGAACAACATGTTGAACAAGCGAATCAGCCTGATCGCTCTGGGGATGTTGAGTGCTACACAGGTCATGGCTAACGACCAGGCAGAATCCAAGGGTTTTGTTGAAGACAGCAGCCTCAAAGTGCTGCTGCGCAATGCCTACATCAATCGCGACAAAAAAGACGGCAACGACGACCAGCGTGAATGGGGTCAGGCTGCCATCGGCACCTACACCTCGGGCTTCACCCAAGGTACCGTCGGCGTGGGCGTTGATGCCTTCGGTCTGTACGGCTTGCGTCTGGACCGCGGTAGCCACAGCGGCGGCCAAGGCATCGACTTCTTTAAGGAAGGCGACAGCGGTAACCCGGCCGGCGATCTGGCCAAGGCCGGTGGCGCGGTAAAATTCCGCCTATCCAGCACCGTTCTGACTTACGGCGACCAGATGCCGGTCCTGCCGGTGTTGAGCTACGACAACGGGCGTCTGCTGCCGGAAAGCTACACCGGCACCCTGATCACCTCCAAGGAGATCAAAGGTCTGGAGCTGAACGCCGGTCGCTTCACCGCCGAATCGCGCAAAAGCGCTGAAGGCCATGACAGCGGCGGCCTGAAGTCGATCAACGTGTTGGGCGGTAGTTACCAGTTCACCGAACAGTTCAAGGCTGCGCTGTACGCCTCCGACGTCGAAGACGTGTTGAAGAAGCAATACGTGAACGCCAACTACGTGTTTCCGATCGACAAGGATCAGTCCCTGACCCTGGACTTCAACGGCTACCGCACCAAGCTGGACGATTCCTACGTCCGCGAAAGCGGTGCGACCGGCGACGACAACAAAATCTGGAGCCTGGCCGCCACATTCGCCACCGGCGCGCACTCGTTCACGCTCGCCCACCAGCGCAGCACCGGCGACAGCAACCTGGGCTACGCCTACGGCGGCTACCAGAAAGATCAAGGTCGCGTCGGCGACGGCGGCAACACTATCTACCTGGCGAACTCCTACTGGTCCGACTTCAACGCCGAAGACGAACGCAGCTGGCAGCTGGGCTACGGCCTCGACTTCAGCACCTTCGGAATTCCAGGCCTGAGCTACAACTTTGCCTACGTGCGCGGCGACAACATCACCACCTCCACCAGCGAAGGCGGTACCGAGCGCGAAATCTTCAACCAGTTCAAGTACGTCGTGCAAAGCGGCCCGGCCAAAGACCTGAGCGTGAAACTGCGCAGCTCGATCCTGCGTGTCTCGCAGAAATCGAGTGAGTACAACTCCAGCGGTAACGAAGTGCGTGTGTTCGTGGATTACCCGATCAACATTTTCTGATGATCGGTTGCACCATCGAGGCCTGATGCAAGGCTGAGAAAGGAAAAGCCCCGACTGGTTCGGGGCTTTTTTGTGGGTGCGATTTAGAGCTCAACGCTCTCAGCTATTTCCTGCGTTGAACCGGGACGGTTCTCGAGTAGGAAAGGGATCAGGCTGATATTCATCGCGAGCTCAAACGGTTGAAATGTTGGGCGAGAAATCCAGCTGATTTTGGTTACTACCATGGGCATATTGCTGAAAACTACAGTGCGTTGCCGCATTGATGAGGTTTTGAAGGCGCAGGCTACTGAGGTCTTGAGTGCTTGCGGCCTGAGCATCAGTGATGCCATGCGTCTTTTTCTTCGTCAGGTTGTAGCCACTCAGGGCCTCCCGTTTGAGGTGCGCGTCCCTTCGGAGAAGACGGCCCGTGCCATGACGGAAGCACGAGATATTCGCCAGCGGTTCGACTCGATAGACGACATGCTGAGGGACGCTGAGGGCGAAACCGGAAGAAAAGCAAAAGCGCGCTGAGCTGCACACCAGTGCGCACAAATATTGGCCCGGACGCTGTGACATGAATGAAGTCCGTCAGATTCTTGATGATTTATGAGCACACGCGCTCCGATCTGATCACATTTGTTGATCTCGGAAGTCATTCCGAACTGTTCAAGTAGCGCCTCTCAACACAAGCCCCGACTGGTTCGGGGCTTTTTTGTGGGCGC
Organism: Pseudomonas sp. GL_093; assembly: GCF_057837605.1. Taxonomy (NCBI): domain Bacteria; kingdom Pseudomonadati; phylum Pseudomonadota; class Gammaproteobacteria; order Pseudomonadales; family Pseudomonadaceae; genus Pseudomonas; species Pseudomonas sp. GL_093. The sequence goes on from NZ_CM174448.1 coordinate 321,778, forward strand.
TGCAGGGCTCTGGCTTGAGCCACCTGGCGATTCGAGCCGCACGGCACAGCCCGGATTCTCCGCTACGAATGATCGAAACGATCATCTGAATGATTGATTTGCGCAAATTAAACCGAAGGCCTAAGATAAATTTGACTGAAACAATCAGTAAATGATCGGTTCAGTCAGTTTCGAGGTGATGCACGTCTTACCCAACAATTATAAAAGGAGACTCTCGTGGCCCAATTTCCTATTAAACGCACCATTGAGCGCATACCGGGCGGCATGATGATCGTGCCCCTGCTGATTGGCTCGCTGGTGGCAACCTTCCTGCCCGACACGCCCAAGTTTTTCGGCTCATTCACCAATGCACTGTTCACCGGGGCGCTGCCGATCCTCGCGGTGTTCTACGTCTGCATGGGCGCGAGCATCAATATCAAAGCCACGCCTTACCTGCTCAAGAAGGGCGGCACGTTGCTCGCAACCAAAGTCGGCATCGCCGTCCTCATTGGTATTGTGCTTGGGCACTTCCTGGGCGAGCAGCCGATTTCGTCAGGCCTCTTCGCCGGCATTTCAACGCTGGCGGTGGTCGCTGCGATGAACGACACCAACGGCGGCTTATATATGGCGCTGATGGGGCAGTACGGTCGCTCCGAAGACGTCGGCGCCTACTCGGTCATGTCGTTGGAGTCCGGTCCTTTTCTGACGATGGTCACTTTGGGTATCGCTGGGCTGTCGGCATTCCCCTGGCCGACGCTGGTGGGCAGCATCCTGCCACTGGCGCTCGGCATGCTGTTGGGCAATCTCGACCGTGACATGCGCGATTTCCTGGCCAAAGCCGTTCCCGTCATGATCCCGTTCTTCGCTCTGGCTCTCGGTGCCAGTCTGGACTTGCATAACGTCTGGCAGGCCGGTTTGCTGGGGCTCGGCATGGGTGTTGCGGTTGTCGTTTTGACCGGGATCCCGCTGTTCTTCGCCGATCGTTTGACCGGCGGCACTGGCGTCGCCGGTGTCGCCGCGGCCACTACCGCCGGGAATGCCGCCGCCGTACCTGCGCTGATCGCGGCAGCCAATCCGGTGTACGCCGAAGCAGCCAAGAGCGCGACAATCCTGGTGGCTTCCTGCGTCGTAGTGACCGCGATCCTCGCGCCGCTGCTCACCGCCGCCGTCGCCAAGCGCGTGCAGCAGCGCAACCCCATCGCCATTCCTGAGCCGGAAATTGAACCTCAAAAGCAGGAGGCCTTGCGATGAGGATGCTGATCATCGCTGACGATCTGTCGGGCGCGGCGGATTGCGCCATCGGCTTTGCGAGCGCGGGAATGCAAACGGTCGTCACGCTCGACCCCTTGAATGACAAGGCTGACGCTCAAGTGATTGCCGCCGATACGGACACTCGGCGCCTCTCACCGGCGCGGGCCGCCGAGCGTACCGTCGCCGCGTTCAAGGCACTGCATCAGCCTGGGCAGCGGCTGTACAAGAAAATCGATTCGACCTTGCGCGGCAACTGGGCGGCGGAAGTCGCTGCTCTGCAACCGTTGGCGGGACTGGCCATTGTGGCCCCGGCGTTTCCCGCTACAGGTCGTACGTTGCGCGGCGGTCGAGTGTTCGTGAACGGCCAGCCGCTGGAAACAACCGATACCTGGAAACTGGAAAACGCCGACCGTCCGGCCGATGTCGAAGCGATGCTCCTCACCGCAGGCCTGACCACTGCGAAGCTGGATCTTGAAACCTTGCGCGGCAATGAAGGCGCGCTCGCCCGGCACATTGCCGAGGTCGCCCGCAGCGGCACGCAGGCGTTGATCGTCGACGCGCAAACCGAAGACGACTTGCTAACCCTCGCTCGCCTGACTGCGTCGATGGACCAGCCACTGTTCTGGATCGGTTCGGGTGGCCTTGCGCGGGAAATAGCCAGCCTTCCTGATTTCTCCGAAGTACGCGACGCGGCCATCGAACCCGATGCCGTCGAAAAAAGTCAGGCACCCATTCTGATACTCGTCGGCAGCCTCTCCGGCGTCTGCGAACGCCAGTGCGCGCTGCTCAAAGAGCGCGGTGGGGTCAGCGAATTGGTCGTTCCGCCTGAGGTCCTTCGCCAAGGCACAACCCATGGCGATTGGGCGATCTGGCAGGCGCGCATCGGCGAGCAACTCGACGGCTGGAGCGACCTGTTGCTGCGCATCGGACGCGATGAGGCGTTCGATCCCCAAGAGGGCGCGCAACTCTCGACCATGCTGGCCGTGCTGGTAGAACCGCATTTCTCCAAGGTCGGTGGCCTGATCGCCACGGGCGGCGAGACGGCGCGGGCCATATTGACCACTGTCGGGATCGACAGCCTGCAATTGCTGACGGAAATCGAAGCCGGCGTCGCCTTCGCGCGACCGACCGTTTCCCGGCAGGGCCATCGTCCCGCAATTGTTACCAAGGCGGGCGCGTTCGGCAGCGATCACGCGTTGTACGCGGCATGGCAACACCTGAGCGACAGCGCCGATCGCTCCCCGCCCAAACGCACACGAATCCAAGGACTCGAATGAACACTATGAGCAACTACCTCCCCATCATCGGCATCACCATGGGCGACGCCACGGGCGTCGGTCCGGAAATCATCGTCAAGAGCCTGACTCATGACGTCGTCTACCAACAGTGCCGGCCGCTGGTGATCGGCGATGCCCGTCGTCTTGAGCAGGCCAATGTCATCGTCGGCGGCAGCGCCAAAGTGCGCCGCATCGAGGATGCCTCCCAGGCGTTGTACGAGGCCGGCACCATTGACTGCATCGACCTCGACCTGATTCCCGACGACCTGCCGTTCGGCGAGCTCTCGCCCATTGCCGGTGACGCTGCTTATCAATACATCGCCCGTGCCGTCGAGCTGGCGCAGGCCAAACAAATCGATGCGATTTGCACCGCGCCGTTGAACAAGGAAGCGCTGCACGCCGGCGGCCACAAGTACCCCGGCCATACCGAAATGCTCGCGCACCTGACCAACGTCGACGAAGTGTCGATGATGCTGGTGGCGCCGCAACTGCGGGTGATTCACGTCACGACCCACATCGGCATCATCGATGCGATCCGCAAGATTGAGCCGGGCCTGGTCCAGCGCACGATCGAGCGCGGCAACGCGACGCTGATCAAGGCCGGCATCGCCAAGCCGCGTATCGGCGTGTGCGGGATCAATCCCCATGCCGGCGAAAACGGTTTGTTCGGCTATGGCGAAGAGGAAGAAAAAATCATCCCGGCGGTGAAGCTGTTGCAGGAACGCGGCCTCGACGTGACGGGCCCACTGCCCGCCGACACGCTGTTCTTCCGTGCCGGACGCGGCGACTTCGATCTGGTGGTGGCGATGTATCACGACCAGGGCCACGGCCCGGTCAAAGTGCTGGGACTTGAAGCGGGCGTGAACGTGACCGTCGGCCTGGACGTGATCCGTACGTCGGTCGACCACGGCACCGCTTTCGATATCGCGGGCAAGGGCATTGCCGATGAACGCAGCCTGCTTGAAGCGCTGCGCCAGGGTGCGGAGCTTGCCACGCGACGGGGATGAGTCGCAGGGACGCTGTCGTGTAAGATCGACCACCGTCCACACAACGAGACCCGCCATGAAAGCCTCCGAACGCCACCGCGCCATCCTCGATCTCGTGCGTATTGGCGATGCCAACGTCGAGCAATTGAGCGCGGCGCTCGGGGTTTCGGAAGCGACGGTGCGGCGCGACCTGACCATGCTCGCCAAACAGCGGCACCTGGTGCGCACCTACGGTGGCGCCACCTCGGTGGTTGGCGTGCATGAGCCGGAAGCTTCGCTGGAAGAGCGCAAGACCAGCCAGTGGGAGCAGAAAGACGCCATCGCCCAGGCGGCCGCAGCTCACGTCCAGGACGGCGACACTGTATTGCTCGACGGCGGCACCACCTGCGCCGCGCTGGCCCATCATTTGTGCTCGCGACAAGACGTGCATGTGGTCACCAACAACCTGCTGGCCGTGATGACCCTGGCCAATGCGCCGGGCGTGCGGTTGACCTTGATCGGCGGCGATTTGCGCGGTTCGAGCATGAGCACGTTGGGGCCGTTGGCCGAGCTGACGTTGAGCCGGTTGAGTGTCGACAAAGCCTTCCTCGGTGCTGACGGCGTGGTTGCCGAGTTTGGTTTGTGCGAAGCGAGCGCGCAGCAGGCGTATCTGAAGGAATGCATCATCAAGCGTGCGGCGCAGATTGTTGTCCTCGCCGACACCGACAAACTCGGTCGTGCGCGGCAACAGCATTGGACGCCGATTGAGCGGGAATGGCGGTTGATTACCGGTGCTACGGCCGATGAAGCGGCACTGGCGCCGTTTCGGGCGATTCAGCAAATCACTGTGGAAACCGTGATCGTCGAAAAGCCTTAGAAAATCCGTAAGCGAACAAAAATTTAAAAGATGTTCGGATCTGTACTACTCTGAAGGCATATCCCTTTGCCCGAAGGAGTCCTTCCAATGGCCACTTCATCCCCCGTCCGCACGGCTCCCCAAGAACTCGACACCCCGGAAGCCGGCCGTGTCGCGCTCAAGTTCTTTTTCAACCTGATGGAGCGTTGGGGCTGCACCGCCGAAGAACAGCGCACGCTGTTGGGTAAAGTCGGCAACACCACCTTCTACAAATACAAACACCTGCCGCCCAATGTGCGTCTCCCGCATGACACCCTGGAGCGCATCTCCTACCTGATGGGCATCCACAAAGCGCTGAGCATCATCTTCAGCAACAACCGCGACCGCGCCTACGAATGGGTCAGCAGCCCGAACACCGCCGCCCCGTTCAATGGTCAATCCGCGTTGAGCTATATGCTGGCCGGCCGGGTGGTGGACATCGCTGACGTGCGTCGCTACCTCGATGGCGTCCGCGGCTGATGGCCCCGGAAGTAGCGCTCCCCGAGTGGAACCGTGCTTACCGGATGATCAACAGCGCGTTCCCCCCGATCACCCTGTTTGAAGACGTGCTCGACCCCGAAGACCTGCAAACCGCCTACGCCCTGGAAGCCCTGACCAACGACCGGTTGGCGCAAGAAGCCGGCGTGCTCTCCCGCGTGCTGCCCGAAGACCGAATCTCCGGCCCCGGCTCATCACCGGTCATGGCCGCGTTCACCCACATCGGTAAAACCAGCCGCTTCACCGACGGCACCTACGGCGTCTACTACGCCGCCAGCAGCCAGGCCGCCGCCATCGCCGAAACGAGCTATCACCAGGAACGCTTCCTGGCCGCGACCAACGAGCCCGACATCGAGTTGACCCTGCGCACCTACGTCAACAAAGTCGTTAAACCGATGCATGACGTTCGCCAACACTACCCAGAGCTGCACAACCCGGATCCTGACGCTTACGGGCCGTCACAGGCGTTTGCCCGGCAACTGCGTGAAACCTTGTCGTGGGGGCTGCTTTACAACAGCGTCCGGCTGCCTGGGCATGAATGTGTCGCTGCGTTTCGTCCGCCGGCCGTGTCTATTCCGAAGCAAGGCAAGCACATTCGTTATGTGTGGAGTGCGAGTAGTCGGAAGATTTCGTTTGTGTTTGAGGTCAGCGAAGTGTGAGCCGGAAACTAAAAAGCCCCGATTGATTCGGGGCTCTTTCATACGTGCGATTTGTTTATGGCGTGACGTTACTGGCTTTGTTGTTACCCGGTGCATCGAGCACCTTCGCTACGTCATCGATGATCGCCTTACTCATATCCTGCAAAAAATGCGACGCCCAGGCATGCCGGTCGGTGTCACGAACCATGGCGGCGTCTGATGCGAGAAGTTTGGCGATGTGGAGCAGGTCGGAGGCGTGGGAGAGGGCCTGGATGACCGGGACGCCAGCGTTGATGCGGAACAGCGGTTGGTTGTCGTGGTAGGAGAAAGGGGTGAGGCCGATGGTTTTCAGGTCTTGGGGGTTGGTCATTGGGCACCTCCGATTTTTGGGCGGTGGTGGGTGGTGACTGGTGGAGCGGTGGCGCAAATTTTGGACGGATCGAAAGCGGGCATTAGCAAAACTCCTACATTAAGTGAGCGCTGCCACGTTCGTTCTCAGGCGAATGGGTGACAGCTGTGCGCAGGCTGAGAACCGGAAATGTAGGAAACCGGCAGACCCGAAGATCTCCCACGCACAGCCGCCATAACACGGAAATGCAGGCACAAAAAAACGCCGACAATCGTGATTTGGGGGCGCTTGTGCGCCTACATATTACCCGGGTTCTCAGGCCCGGTCGCTGAATTGGCAGCGACGGTCTGAAGGTAGCTTGAGGGAGAAGGATGCGCAATCGTGGCTAGGTGGTGGCGTGGTTTGAAGGTTTAGTGATTTTTATGGCTGGGCAATAATTATTGGCCAGCCATAATTTTCATAATTTCGCATGAGTCTGCTAGTAGCTATGCTCAGCGTAGGTACGAGTGAGCTTGGCAGAGGCAGGTGCACAGTCAGTATGTAAAGACATGTGGCCGAGCTTGAAAATTCAACTGTACATGCATACAGTTAAATCATTGCCATCGACGGGTATAGCCGCCGTATGGCGGAACCTACGGATTGTGTGCTTGACTAACATAACGGCAAGGTGATAATCCGCCACCATTTTCAAAAACGTCCCTATGGATTGGGAAAGGGGTTAAACGTGATCTTCAGCGAACAAAAAGTAGCCCAAATGGCGGCGTACTTTTTGCAAAGACGCGGTGGACGCATGGCCTACATAAAGCTCATGAAGCTGCTTTATTTGGCCGATCGTGAGTCAATGGATCGCTATAGCGCGCCAATGTCGCATGACTCGCATGTATCTATGCCGCAAGGGCCAGTCCTTTCTGCGACTCTCAACCTTATAACAGGTCAGATTCAATCGCCCGTATGGCGCAGTTGGGTCACTCCTGAAGCTAGTTTCGAGGTTTCTTTAACTCGTGATGTGATCGACTTTGATGATCTTGATGAGCTCTCCGAAGCAGATCTCGAAATCATGGATCATGTTTGGGAGCAGTTCGGCCAAATGAGGCGTTGGGAGTTGGTTAACTATACTCACGACCATTTGCCAGAATGGGTTGATCCTGGCCGCTCTTCTAGCCCGATTAATCCTCGAGCTGTTTTCAGGGCGCTAGGCAGAGATGAGCAGCAAGCTGAGTCGCTTGCTCGAGATCTGTTTGAGCGTAAAAGTCTAGGACGGGCTATTTCTGAGTTGATCTGATGCCAGGGAATATTTTACGGAAAGGAACTCTATTAATACTCAGCGGACCAGCCAACCACCTCCACATCGTTATGAATGACCCGATTTACTCGCATGAGTACGGGTACGACGGTGTTTTGGCTGTGAACATTTCGTCAGTTAAGGCAGGGATTTATCATGATCCTTCCTGCATTTTAACTACGGCATGTCATCCCTTTGTTCGATGGGATAGCTGGGTGGTTTATAAGGAAGCTGCTGTTTTCGATGCTTCCCGTCTGGATTTAAAAGTGGATGCTGGCGAAATTGTTACGCACACTGCTGTGAGCGATGACGTTTACGAGCGAATTCGAGGTGGATTTGATATTTCTAGGCATCTACCAAGAAAGATCAGCAGATTTCTTCGCCAGAACAGTCTTTAACTGAGAGCCCTACGTTTAAATGTAGGGCTTTTTTGCTTGCGGCTTTTTTGACAATAAGTGGCAAGCGCTAAATGGCGTATCGCTAGAATTCGATTCCGAGAACACGTATTCCTAATGTGCCGTAGGCATCGACCTGCAACGTTGATTACACCAAGTAACTAATGATGTTCCCGCCCCCACCTTTATCCCCTCCAGCTAACTCCCTACATTGAACTCCAACGCCTACCCATTCATTCCGAAGGGAAGGTCACTGGAGATTCCTCATGCCTTTCGTAAGCGTACGCATCACCCGCGATGGCGTTACCTCTGAGCAGAAAGCTCAGGTGATCGCCGAAATCACTGAAACCCTGGAACGCGTCCTCAAAAAGGATCCGCACCTGACCCACATCGTGATCGAAGAAGTCGACACCGATAACTGGGGCTACGCCGGCATCACCACCACCCAGTACCGCAAGCAGCTGGCTGAGGCGGAGGGGCAGTCATGACCGCGTCGGTCTCCATCGATTTCATCTCCGACGTGGTGTGCCCGTGGTGCGCGTTGGGCGCGACGGCGCTGGAGCAGGCGATCGAGAACGTGGCGGGTGAAGTCTCGGTGGAGCTGACCTACAAGCCCTTCGAGTTGAACCCGGACATGCCGGCAGTCGGCGAAAAAGCGGTCGAGCATTTGATGCGCAAGTATGGACGAACCGCCGAAGACGTCGCCGCCGGCAAGGCGATGCAGATCGAACGTGGCGCGGCCATCGGTTTCAAGTTCGATCTAGAGAAGCGCAGCCACTTCTACAACACGTTTGATGCTCACCGGTTGTTGATGTGGGCGATGCAGGAAGGGCGGCAGGTCGCACTGAAGAAGATCCTGCTGCGCGCTTATTTCACCGACGGCCAGAACCCGAGCGATCGCGAGACGCTGGTGGGTCTGGCTGCTGAAGCGGGACTGGGTGCGGTGGCTGCGCAAGAGGTGTTGGCGTCCGGAGCGTTCGCCAAGGAAGTGCGTGAGCTTGAAGAGTTTTACCGCCAGCGCGGCATCAATTCGGTTCCGGCCATGGTGCTGAACGGTCGTCACCTGGTGTCCGGTTCGCAGTCGGTCGAGTACTACGAACAGATGTTGAGACAAATGGCGACGGCCCCCGCCGAAGCCTGATTACTTACTTTTTCAAACCATCATTTATTAGTTGAGGTTCATCATGAGCAATTCGAAAAAAGTCATCGTTATTACTGGCGCTTCCCAAGGTCTCGGCGCAGGCATGGTCAAGGCGTTCCGTGATCTGGATTACAAAGTTGTCGCCACTTCGCGTTCGATCAAACCGTCTACCGACCCGGACATCCTCACCGTGGCGGGCGACATCGGCAACCCGGAAGTCGCCCAGCAAGTCATCCGCGAAGCCATCGCACGTTTTGGCCGCATCGACACCCTGGTCAACAACGCCGGGATCTTCGTTGCCAAGCCGTTCACCGCTTACACCCCGGAAGACTACGCCGCCGTGTTGTCGGTGAACCTGAATGGTTTCTTCTACATCACCCAACTCGCGATCACCGAGATGGAAAAACAAGGCAGCGGCCACGTCGTCAGTATCACCACCAGCCTGGTGGACCACGCCATTGACGGCGTGCCATCGGTACTGGCGTCGTTGACCAAAGGTGGCCTGAATGCGGCGACCAAATCCCTGGCCATCGAATACGCCAAACGAGGTATTCGGGTGAACGCGGTCAGCCCCGGCATCATCAAGACGCCGATGCATGGCGAGGAAACCCATGAAGCGCTGGGCAATCTGCACCCGGTCGGGCACATGGGCGAGATCAGCGACATTGCTCAGGCGGTTGTGTATCTGGACAGCGCCAACTTTGTCACGGGTGAAATCCTGCACGTTGATGGTGGTCAGAGTGCCGGTCACTAAGACCTGACTTGTCCGAAGCGCCGTCGATCAATGTCGACGGCGTTTTCATTGGAGAGCACACAATGAATGCCCACGTTCACAAGGTTTTCCTGATCACCGGGGTCAGTTCAGGTTTCGGCCTGGCTTTTTCGCAAGCAGCGCTGGCGGCGGGACACACGGTGGTGGGGACGGTGCGGCGCGAATCCGAGCGTGCTGCGTTCGAAGCGCTGGACGCCCATCGCGCCAAAGCGTTCGTGCTCGATGTCACCGATTTTCCGGCGATCGAGCCGCTGGTGGCCGATATTCTGCGCGAGGTCGGCCAGATCGATGTGTTGGTGAACAACGCCGGTTATGGTCATGAGGGCATTCCAGAGGAGTCGCCTCTGACGGAGATGCAGCGCCAGTTCGACGTTAATGTGTTTGGCGCGGTGGCAATGATCAAGGCGGTTCTGCCCGGTATGCGTGAGCGGCGCAGCGGGCATATCGTCAACATCACCTCCATGGCCGGCTTCATCACGTTGCCGGGCATCGCCTACTACAGCGGCAGCAAATTCGCCCTCGAAGGCGTGAGTGAAGCGCTGGCCAAAGAGGTGGAAAGTCTGGGCATCCACGTGACCGCTTTGGCGCCGGGCTCGTTTCGTACCGAATGGGCAGGCCGCTCGATGATCCGTTCGGGTCGCACGTTGGGTGAGTACGACGCGGTGTTCGATCCGGTCCGCAAGGCGCGTGAAGAAAAGAGTGGCAAGCAGGCCGGCGATCCGCACAAGGCGGCGCAGGCATTGTTGACCTTGGTGGCTGCTGAAAAGCCGCCGGTTCATCTGTTACTGGGTAAGGATGCAGTGAGGCTGGTGCGGGAGAAGATTGTGCACCTTCAGGCGGAAATCGACGCTTGGGAGCACCTTTCGGAATCGACTGAGTTCGACTGATCGAAACCCTCGGGGCATAGAAACTCAAACCCCAGAAACAACAAAGCCCTTGTATTTCTACGAGGGCTTTGTTTTGTATGGTGCGGCACCAGACGAACGGTATGTTTCGGCGAGACTAGGTTTCTCGGGCGCCTGGAGTTCGTTGGAAAATTCGGCGTACACCAACTAGTAACTATAAATAAATCAGCTAGTTATGGCGTTGTGTGGAATCGAACTCGGGATTTTTTAGATGTCAGCACGTTATCGGTCTGCAAGTAATTAAGAGCCGCATACGGAATGGTAAACCTCCTGAATTCGAACGTTCTCGATCATCCCATCCGTAGAGAATAGGCAGGAATCCGCCAAAAGCTGCCCGTGGCGATAGGCAGTAGGCGGCCATAACCGGACGTTCGAATCAATACCTGAGACTGGTGAACGGTCCTCTATCCCTTTAGGACCAGAGACAAGTCCGGGTATTTAGCGCACATGAAATCGACAAATGCGCGAACCTTCGGAGCAGCCAGACGCCTGGACGTGTGCAAGACCCAGAGCTCGGGTTCTACACCCGATACCGTGCCCCACTGGACCAACTCGCCACGGGCAAGCTGGTTCCATGCAATGGACTGTGGAATGAGGGCTGCACCACCGCCAGCAATAGCAGCATCGCGGATCATCAGTAACGAAGAGAACCGCAGCTTTGGAATCGGCTCCAGAACCAAGTGTCCTCCATCGAGTTTCCAGTGAGTGGGCTGGAAATTCAAAGCCACGATGCTAGGAACTGGTCTGATCGCGCCGGTCATTGGCTTAGGTACTTCAGGCGCCGCCACTACAACCAACCGGTCCTTGGCGAAGCAGCGGCCGACCAAACTGCTGTCGGGGCTCGGGTTGATCCGAATGGCGACGTCATAGTGTTCCTCGACCAGGTCGACCAGGCGATCCTCCGCCACGACTTCGATTTCGACCTCCGGGTAGGCGGCACAAAATTCGGCGCCAATGCGGCCCATTGCAAGCTGGGAGAACAGGACTGGGGCAGCGACACGCAAGCGTCCGCGCGGCGTCGAAACGCCCTCACGGGCCGCCGTCATGGCTTCAGCCACCTCGCCCAACGGACCTTCTGTTCGAGCCATCAGCATTTCGCCGGCTTCGGTGAGCTTCAGGCCGCGAGCGCTGCGCTCGATCAGCCTCACGCCCAGTTGCTCCTCAAGGTCGGAGATTCGGCGCGATAAGGTTGCTTTGGATATGCCGCTCGCACGGCTCGCCTTTCCGAGCCCCTCATTCGTCGCGACGAGCGTGAAATCGATCAGAGCGTTCAGGTTCATGGTGTTCCACTTTTGAAACGAAGTGTCTGCATTTTGGTGTCTCCGCTTTACCTGCGCAACAGCCTATCTTCTCGTCATCGGAACTCGATACGAGGAACTGCAATGAACACCATGCAACGCGCTGTACTGGTCCAGGCATACGGCGGCGCTGACGCCGCGGAAGTGGCCGAGATCGAAAAGCAGGAACCAGGGCACGGCCAGGTTCTGGTTCGAGTTCGAGCCGCTGGCGTGAACGGCATCGATTGGAAGGTTCGCGAAGGCCATGTGCGAAATGCTTTCCCGCTTCCATTGCCAATAGTGCTGGGCGCCGAAATGGCGGGGGTTGTCGAGGCTGTCGGTCCCGGCGCCTCTCGCTTTCGTGTTGGCGATCGGGTCATGGGCGCGGTGGGTGGGCTGGGCGCGTACGCTGAATTCGTGACCGTCAGTGAAGCGAGCCTCTCCCTTACGCCATCAAATCTTGATGACATCCATGCTGCCGCTGTACCCGTCGCAGCCGTGGCGGCCTGGAAGAGCCTCCATCATGCGGGTCCGATTCATCCAGGCCAGCGAATCCTTATTCACGGCGCTGCCGGTGGGCTGGGCGCCTATGCCGTGCAGTACGCCAAGCGGTCCGCCGCCGAGGTATTCGCAACTGCGGGCACTGCTGACCTGGATTATGTGCGCAGCCTTGGCGCGGATCATGTCATCGACTATCAATCCCAACGTTTCGAGGACGTCATCCAGGACATTGACCTGGTGCTCGACTACGTCGGGGGTGAGGTACTGGATCGCTCGTGGCAGGTGTTGGCGGAAAACGGCGTCATTGTCGGCACGTCATCACCCGACATCTTGGCGCGCACGCCGGCGAATCGCCGAGGCCTCTGGTTCATGAACAAGCCCGACCCCGAATTGCTGGAGACGCTGGCCCAGGAAATCGCCAGCGGCACGCTGCAGTCCAGGATCGGCAAGGTCGTCGGCTTCACCGACATCCCTGAGGCCATCGAACGTAATCGCAGCGCTTCACGGACTGGCAAGGTCGTTGCGGACTTCTCTCGCTGATCCACCCAAAATATCCACTGTAGGAGATTCAAACATGAGCATTCTCGTTATTGGCGCCACGGGTACCATTGGTTCACTCATCACTCAGGGCCTTGCCAACGCGGGCGCCGAGGTCAAAGCCCTAGTGCGCCAACCTGGTAAGCGGGACTTCCCGGCTGGCGTCACTGAAGTTGTCGCAGACCTCACCGATGTACCGTCGATGCGCGTCGCGCTGTCGTCGGTGCGGACGCTGTTCCTGCTCAACGCCGTTACGCCCGATGAGGTGACGCAAGCCCTCATCACGCTGAACCTCGCTCAGGAGGCTGGTATCGAGCGTATCGTTTACCTGTCGGTGATTCATGCTGACAAGTTCACCAATGTTCCGCACTTCACCGGCAAACATACGGTTGAACGCATGATCGAAAGCCTCGACATCCCCGCAACCATTCTGCGTCCGGCTTACTTCATGCAAAACGAACGCATGGTCCAGCAGACGATTCAGAACTACTCGGTATACCCGATGCCAATCGGCGCGGCGGGCGTCTCGATGATTGATGCGCGCGATATTGCTGATGTCGCCGTGGCAGAGCTGCTGCGACGCGACAAGGCATCTTCAGCTCTTGATCGTGTAACGCTGGAGTTGGTCGGCCCGCAGGTACTTACCGGTGCGTCCGTGGCGAAGATCTGGAGCTCCGCCCTGGGTCGCGACATTGCCTACGGTGGTGACGATGTAGCGGCCTTCGAAGGACAACTAGCTTCGTACGGTCCCACCTGGTTGGCTTATGACATGCGCCTGATGATGGCAGGTATCCAGAAGTTCGGCATGCAAGCGGCTGACGGAACAGTGGACCGGCTAGAGGCCATCATTGGGCACCCGCTGCGCACCTATGAAGACTTCGTGCGCGAAGCCATTGCCGGGGTTTAAACAGTCAGGGCAAGGGGGGATTTATTTTTGGCCAGTGCGCTGTCCCCCATACTAACTCTGTCCTCGTTCGGCTCTGACCCCTCTAATGAGAACACTACTATGAGCAACCAAGCTTCCGCGTGCCAATGAGGTCGAGTTCTTCGAACATATTGGCTTGGGGCAGTGGTTCCGGACCGTGACGGGACTGGTCGAAGTAACGGGTGCTATCGCCCTACTGATACCCGTCACCGCCGGACTGGGCGGTCTGCTGCTCGCGATCACCATGTGCTTTGCTATTTTCACCCATCTGTCCGTTATTGGCGGTAGCCCCGTACCGGCAATCGCGCTGCTGCTGATCACGGCGAGTATCGCCTGGCTCCACCGCGTCGGCATCTTGAACCTCATCCGTCCAATGCAAGCCTGACTTTACGGGAATCGAAACCATGACCACCTCCTCAACCAACCTTGATACGAGTCTGTTCCGGCGTATTGCACAGTACACGCGAGGAACGGTAGGTCATGGGCCTATTACACGCCTGATGAGTCCTTCTGATCTGGGTCAGACTCTCAAGTCCTTCGTGTTCCTCGACATCTTTGACGTCAGTGGAGATGCTATCCATGCGATGGAGAGCATGCCTTTGCATCCCCATTCGGGCATAGCCACCGTGACGGTTTTTACAGAAGGCCGTGTGCGCTAACGATTCGGATAATGGGGAAGGGACGATCGGTTACGGTGGTGTCGAATGGATGCGTGCCGGCGGAGGTATCTGGCATGGCAAAGCAGGAAAGGGGACGGATCTATTTTCCTGATTAAAAATGGGGTGTCTGCGCGCAGTGGTGCTAGCGTTGAACACAACATCTACTTGCTAATGCTTCGGTATCGAGCTAGTAACCACCTCAGGGAAAACCCGTAATGGACCTACACCACGAGTTTGAGAGCAGCAAATTCTTCAACCGCGCCCGAATCGATCGACGCGCCGCCGATGCCTTGGTCGGGTTGGCCGCTGGTATTACGGCCGATGGTGTTGTGAACGTCACGGAAGCGGTTTTTCTAAAGCAATGGTTGGAAAACAATCTCGCGCATCTGAACGATCCGGTGATCAATCTGCTGTATTCGCGTTTGGCGTGCATGCTTCAGGACAATGCTCTAGACAAGGATGAGTCCCTGGAGCTGCTTAACATTCTGCGTGGTTTTTCTGGAGTGGGCATTGAGGGAGCGAAGGTCGGCGGTGCTGTTGCCGTTGCTCCTACGGACCTTCCCTTCAATTTACCGGCCCCTGATTTGGTGTGGGATGGCCGGATGTTTGTATTTACGGGTGTCATGGCCTTTGGGCCGCGTAAGGATTGTCAGGCGCTGGTCGAAGAACGAGGTGGTTTGATTGGGGGCGGTGTGAGTAAGAAGGTGCATTACCTGGTGGTCGGTAGCGTGGGTAATGAGCAGTGGCGCCACAGTACTTATGGAACAAAGATCATGAAGGCAGTGGAGTTGCGGGAGGCAGGAGCTTCGATTGCCATTGTGGGTGAGGATCATTGGCAAAGGATGCTGTTTGGTTGAGGTTGCTTCGTTTTTGGTGCCTTGGAAAGGCGCCCTTTGTCTTGGTCAGTAGATCGTCGTTGGGTTTGGCGGACTCATCGCGAGCAGGCTCGCTCCCACGGGTTTCAGTGTGTGCGGACAAAAAGTGGACGTTCCAGAAACAACAAAGCCCTCGTATTTCTACGAGGGCTTTGTTTTGTATGGTGCGGCACCAGGAGTCGAAGCATAAGCTAACCACTTGTTTTTAAATAAATTAATATTAATGATTCGTGGTGCTACCTCATAAAATACCCGCAGCCTTCATTCGATCCTGGCACAGTCATTCGTAGCGCAGTCCTCGTGACCTCCATTCCTATACATAGTCAGAACAGCCCGAATTGGCTCGCTGAGTGCTAGTGGGCGTGATTCCTTTGACCGTTAAGTTGTGCGTTATGGGAGTAATTAGCCTTTATGCAGATCTTTTGCACGTCTGCGCATAAAGAAATAGACATTGATGGTGGCCCTTCAGTAGCATCAGCTCAAGACCTAAATTCAGGGATGAAAAATGAGTATTGCAGATAAATTCAAAAGCTTTTTGGACAATATAAAAGTTTCTAACGATGAACAGATTAGCGATCGATATGGCGAAATCACGCTAGCGTTAAATAAAGAGTTTAGGGATTCCGATTCTAGTACAGCTAATAACCTTCGGGTCGGATCCTACGGTAGATGGACAGCCATTAAGGGCATTTCCGATTTAGATATGCTCTATATTATGCCCGCTGGAAAGTGGGACGATTATAAAAATGGTGGACAGTCTAAACTGTTACAGGATACAAAGAATGCTATAAAAGCCCGATATCCAAGGACTGATATTTTCGTAGATAGTCCCGTGGTGAGGGTGTTGTATACGAACTTCCATGTGGAGGTGCAGCCCGTATTTAAGCAAGATGATGGAAGTTATCTATATCCAGATACTAGAAATGGAGGAAGCTGGAAAACTACAAAGCCTCGTGAAGAAATGGATGCCATGAAGACGGTTAATGAAGATTATAATCGTAACCTCCGTCGACTTTGCAAAATGGTTAGAGCTTGGAAGAATAAACACGGTGTAGGGATGGGTGGGTTACTTATCGATACCCTCGCTCATAATTTTATCAAAGCGAATGATGACTACAAAGAAAAAAGCTATCTCTATTATGATTGGATGAGCAGGGATTTTTTTAAGTTTTTGGCAGATCAACCTGATAAAGAATATTACGCCGCTCTTGGAAGTGGACAGCGTGTTAAGGTTAAAGAGAAGTTTCAAAAGTCTGCAAACAAGGCCTATGAGTTATGCTTGAAGGCTATTGAAGATAACGGTAACGATACCGAAAATGCGAAATGGCAAAAAATTTATGGGCGCCAATTTCCTTCGGCTGTTGTTGTGGAGAAGGCCGAAGCTAGCACTTATAAACAAGATTATAAGCGTACAGAAGAGTTTGTCGAAAATAGTTATTCTGTTGATATTCGAAATAAACTTAGGATCGACTGTGAAGTAACGCAGAATGGGTGTCGCCCAGACTCACTTCGCAATATGCTAATGAGGAGTTTTAAGCTAAGCCCGAAAAAGTCTTTGAAATTCAATATCGTGGAAAATGACACGGCGGGTGACTATGATGTGTATTGGAAAGTCTTGAATCGAGGCGATGAAGCTAAACGCAGAGATTGTGTTCGTGGGCAAGTTGTCCAAGATTCTGGTTTGGAGAAGATAGAGGAACATACTAATTTTTCTGGCGATCACATTGTAGAATGCTACATAGTCAAAAATAATGTCGTCGTTGCAAAGGATAGAATTCATGTCCCTATTGAGTGAGCAAATATGAATAAGGATGCTCTATTAAAAATAGTCGCCGACACCGGGTATAATGTTGGTTTCGGTGGAAGAAAGCATTGGGCAACATTCGACATAGTAGACAAGGTTCCAGGACTTATCAGCTTTTTCTCGATGGCTATTGGTATCTTTGCATTGGTTTGGGATGAGTTAGGGACAAAAATCCCTTCAGCGTCACTGCTAGTATTAGGTGTTATTGGCTTATACATTTCATTCTATGATCACAAGAAAAAAGATTATGAAGTCACGGCGGTAAAGCTGACTCGTATATACGAGTCTTTAAGGGACTTGTACAGAGAAGTTGAAGGGCTAGCGGATGAACCTCTTATGCCTTACCGCGAAAGGCTTTCAGTGTTGAAAGACGAATATTATAATGCCGCCATTAGCAAACAGATTTTGTTTAGTGACTGGTATGCTCATTACAAATTCTTCTGGCAATATCAGATAGATTGGGTGGATGAGAAAAAGCATTTTCGGTTGTTGAGGGATAAAATACCACTGTCATTTATGTTTTGGTGTATGGTGGTAATAGTGATTTTATTGGTTGTGATATTTAGATCAAATCTGCTTTTGCTTCGTCTGAAACTTGGTGCGTAGGCAACTTAAATATCTATCGTGGTTTCTGCTGGTTTTGCGAGTGCAGGCGTTATTTTCAGTGATAAAAAACGACTTAGATCTCGAGAGAATATGGACGGACTTACCTTTACATCAGAGCTCATCAAGGCTTTAGCTTGGCCCGCTGCAACAATTATTTTGGCGTGTCTATTGCGGGAACCATTAGTGGGGCTTGTCCCGCTAATGAGAAAGCTTAAGTATAAAGAGCTTGAGCTTGAGTTTTCACAAGAGGTACTTGCCTTAAAGACTGAAGCATCACCTGTTCTTGATTCGCCACAGAAAGAGGATCTATCCGCTACCACCTCCAAAGCATTGGACTTGGTGTCCCTGTCTACGCGTGCGGCAATTATGGAGGCGTGGATTGATGTTGAAACAGCGGCAGTAGAGGTTGCAAGTTCATTTTGGAGTCAGTCGCCTAACGAGACAATGCGTAATCTACCCAATCTGGGAGAATACTTACATCAGTGCAAAGTCATCGATGATAAGCAGCTAAGTATATACAAAAAGCTTCAAAAGCTCCGCAATAAGGCAGCTCATGCGGAAGAGCTGAATTTAAGCGAGGAAGATGCAATGTCCTACGTCACCATGGCCTTCAATCTAGCTCGACATATCAAGAGTAATTAGTTGAAGGTGAAGAATGTAAGCTGGAATTTATTTTGTGGGTGGTCCAAAAAAATACGCTGCTCTGAAAGGTTAATAAAGGAGCTTTATTATGGCATTGGCAGAGTGGTTTAGTACGTTTTGCTACAATATTAGAACGCAGGATGCAGGAACTATTCCTAGTCGTTATAAGGCCATTACTCGCCGTCTAAACACTGAATTCTGGAATACTACGTCCGATGTTGCTCACGGACTTTATTTGGGGTCGTATGGGCGAAACACTGCGATCCAGGGTATCAGCGATCTGGATGTACTTTTTCAACTTCCATATTCAATTTATCAGCAGTACAACAACTATAATGGCAACGGTCAATCCTCTCTGCTCCAAGCGGTCAAAAAGTCCATCGAAAAAACATATTCAACTACAAGTATCAGAGGCGATGGCCAAGTCATACTTATCCCTTTTACTGATGGAATAACATTCGAAGTATTACCCGCGTTCATCAACGATGATGACAGCTACACCTACCCCGACGCGAACGGTGGGGGATGTTGGCGGGTTACGAATCCAAAGCCAGAGATTTCTGCAATAAGAACGAGAAATGCAGCCTGCAACGGAAATCTGGTCCTACTTTGTCGAATGATGCGGGCATGGAAACAAAAGTGGGACGTACCGATTAGTGGCTTGCTCGTTGATACGCTCGCTTATCAGTTTATTGATACGTGGCAGCATAAAGATAAATCATACTTGTATTACGATTTTATGTGTCGCGACTTTTTTTACTTTATGTCAAATCAAGATAGTCAAAAGGAGTATTGGAAAGCTCCCGGAAGCGGGCAGCACGTTTACGGCAAAGGATTATTTCAATGGAAAGCCACCAGGTGCTACAATCTTGCACGCGAGGCAATAGAACATGAAGTTGCTAGTCCAAAGCGTGAGTGGTCAGCAAAGCAAAAATGGAGAGAAATATTTGGAACCTCATTCCCAGACTAATGACTCTCTAGACTCAAGAGCCGTCCTAGAGGGACAATTACGCGAGTGCTATGGACGTGTTGTGTACTCTCATAAAACGCATGAGAAGTGTGCAGACATCCTCTTGGGTAGGCTTTCCAACATCAAGCTGTGGCAGATCATCCTATCGGCTGTAACAACCGGAGGCTTTGTCGCGGCGGCTTTGGGTGGCGGTGAGAATGCAGCGCTTGTTGGAATCGTTGTGTCTACAATACTGCTTATATTGAACGCCTACACAAAGAATTACGACTTAGGAGAGCTCGCTCAAAAGCATCGACAGGCAGGCGCTGATCTCTGGATTATCAGAGAAAGATATCTTTCTCTCATCACGGATTTACGAATGGGCGAGAAACCCATCGAAACTCTACAAAAGGTGAGAGATAGCCTGCTGGAGCAATTACATGCAGTTTACTCAGGTGCTCCAAGTACAACATATCAAGCATATAAGAAGGCGCAAGAAGCGTTGAAGAAACTCGAAGACATGACGTTTTCCGATGCGGAGATTGATGCATTTCTTCCGAAGGAACTTAAGAAGGGCTAACAATGGGTGCGCAGCATATCTTGCCTCCCAGCATGGTTCAGACAGGGTGCAGGAAGCCTAGCTCAATTGTTATTCATTGCGATGCCAAGGTTGTGCTAACTCTTCGACGGGTGGTTGAACTGCCACGGTTTTCCTAAGCGAAGGGTGATCAGGTTTACTGTAAGGCGGTAGTAATAGTTCGTCGATTTGGCGTGCCGGTCCACGTGGCAGCTTAGAAACCACGCAAGGTGCTTTCGCTGCCAGGTCCAAGGATTATCCCGGTGCCATCGATCCGAGATCGCTTCTTGAATAGCGTTAGCTTGTCTAAGGTGGCGCCGGCGCGTGGTATGAGAGCCTGTCAGAATACCCGTTAGGAATAATTCCATATCGAATTCCTTGCTCATACTCGGCCCCCTATGTAAGCAGAAACCACGTCTATACGTCCGTGTCCCAGTTCGTGGCTGATTTGTTCTCTGGCCTCTTTATCGAGGTGTGGGTCAAGCTGGTAGCAGTTCCCACCGTAAATGGGCGCGGGATGATGGGTCATTTGCTCATAGCGTTCGCACGCATACGCGGCCCTCAGCTCGTGAAAGCCGCTTAGTCCGTGCGAATGGAGTATTGTCCGAGCAGGGCGAATGGAGTCGCGTATGAAGTTCCGGTAGCGATCGGTAGGGGCTAACAGGTTGCAGCTTCCGTCAGGCGAGGCTTGAAGGGCGAAGATGAGTGCATCACGAATGTGATCGCTCACTGTTATCCAGCGAGGGGCTGATGCGCCTGATCGACCACCTTTGGTGCCGTCCTGAATGTTGATCTTGCCGTACTGTTCGGCCTCACGCTTCAGGCGCGGAAGGTCGGCCAAAATGGCCTCACGTAAGCGCATGCCGGTGGCTCGCGCTAACTGAGCGATAGCCGCGGCACGCGGCTGCTGGTGTGCGCAAAGCACCTCTACGACCCTCTTCACATGTTCGCGGTCTTGGCCTTGCGGCACCGAACGACGAACACTGGTGCGCCGCATTCCTAACGCCTTGCTCGGACTCGGCACTTTCACATACTGATCACCGCGAAGCGCTGCCAGGGTCCGGTTGACGCTGGACAACCGGTTTTGCGCGGTGGCGATGGCGAGCTCACCTTGTTCAACTTGCTCGCGCAGATGTTTGGCATAGTCCATCAAAGTCTGTCGATCAATCTGCCGCGCATCGTTAACCCCCGGCCCATCCTCCGAGCGACACCAGCGCACAAACGCCTGCCACCGATCACTGTGCGCCTTGACCGTGCCGTAGTGCCCGCCGCCAAACAGATCACGTAGCGCCTGTGGCCCGGCAAAACTCAGTTGCCGTCCATAGCCAAAGTTCCGCCCGTCCCGTCTACCGACCAATGCCATGATCAAACTCCTCTCGAAGCCAAACCTTTAAAACCTTCCCCACGTCATCCCGCCAAGAATGTTGAGTGTTATCAGGGATCAAGGCCCCTGCGACCTGTGAGGGTTGTCCACTAACGCGGGACTGGCGGCTCTTTACGACCGGGAGCTTGGGCATCTCATGATCTGGCCTCCTGAACACTTCCGGAGACGTGGGCGGGTGGAGGCTGCGCTGGCTGACGAGACCAATGCTGCGAGATCCTGAGTCGGTGAAGGCAGTGAAGCGATGACCGGGGCATGCCTGACTGTCAGTCAGGTGCAGTCCATTCCGTATGCTGCGGCACCATCATCTACATCGCTGTTGCTGGTGACTTCGGTGTTTGTCACGCCGATTGTCACGAAGGGAAATGCCGCAATGCCTTGTACGAGTTGGGCTGCAGCAGTGGTAGGAGCGCCCGTCTCTTTCCGGGAGAAAGAGACGGGCGCAGGTTGGCGCACGGGAATGGCCAAGCGGATAGGTTGCTGCAGGGCAGCTATGAAAGGGATGAGTTGCCGCAGTGGGCACACTGGTAAAAGTAGGCATCCATCACATCGCTGTGACCGTGCGAGCTACCGGACGCTAATCGCACTTTGGGAGAACCACCACCGTGTGGCGTAGCCTTAAAGGTTCTGGCTACCTGGGTTGCTGTCGACGACAGCGCTTTGCCCGATCTTTTCTACGCCTGTGGATAATTCGGGTCAAGACTCCAATTTTCGGGAGTTCTGCGGCTGTGGATGAAATTATCCACCGGTGGAAATCAGTGGTTTTCCACAGACAGTTGTGTGGGCTTTAGATTTTTTAAGTGAGGTCCATCCAAACAGGGCGGCTTTGCAGCCCTGTTTGGATGGACCCGCGTGGACAAGCGGATCGCTGAGATATGAAGACCGAGCGCTTACTCAGTTGCACCACGTTTTGCTTTTAGGCGAGTGACGTTCGCTCCTGTCTGGTTCGCGAATTCGTGTGGAGTGACATGCTCCTGCCGGTTGGCCTCCAGGTACCGGCTCCACCAGTTCATGATCAGCCTGCGCTCCTCGATGAACTCGGCCTTGTGGATGTAAGCGGCGCGGACGTTGTTGCGCTCCTTGTGGCTCATCTGCCGTTCAATGGCTGTCTCCGACCACAATCCTGACTCGATCAGTGCGCTGCAGGCCATTGAACGAAATCCATGCCCGCAGATATCGGTTTTGGTGTCGTATCCCATCGTCCGAAGCGCGTTGTTCACGGTATTTTCGGACATGGGCTTCCAGGGTTTGGCATCACCTGCGAAGACCAATGCGAATTTGCCTGTGAGCGTATGGATTTGTTCGAGTAGCGTCACCGCTTTCGGCGATAAGGGTACAAGATGGATATCCCCTGCCATCTTCGTACCCCTTGTGGAAAAGGGTACTCCCTCCAACGCTGCCCGAGTGTCCGGGATTTCCCAGACGCCGCGCTTGAGGTCGAACTCGCTCCAACGGGCGAAACGCAGCTCGCTGGATCGTACAAACACATGCAGCGATAGCATCACCGTCAGACGGGTAAGTGCGCGGCCTTTATAGGTGTCGATCCGCTCCTGTAGTTCCGGCAGTCGCGATAAGGGTAGGGCGGGGCGATGTACCACCCGCGGGGCTTTGATCAAGCCTTCGAGGTCGTAGGCAGGGTTTGCGGTGATAAGTCGGAGGCGTTTTGCTTCGCGCATGATGCTCTGCAGGTAGTTTTGTACCCTTAAAGCAACGTCTATCGTTCCGCGCTTCTTGATCGCTTCCAAGGGCTGCATGAGGTCATGGGTGTCGAGGTCGACAATGGCGCGGGCGCCGATCAGCGGGAACACGTGGGTTTTGAGGCGGCTCATCACAGTCTTGGAGTGGCCTGGTGCCCACTTGGCCGACATTTCCGTGTGCCAGTCCAGCGCAACGCTTTCAAAGGTTCTGCCTTTGATCACAGCTTCCGCCTTGGCTTGGTGCTTGGTCTCTATGGGATCAATGCCATCCGCCAGCATTCGCTTGACCTCCAAGCGCTTGCGGCGCGCGTCGGCGAGGCCAATGACGGGATAGTTGCCGAACGAGGTCAGTCCTTCTCGTCCGTCAGGTTTGACGTAACGGAGCCGCCAGCCTTTGCGGCCATTGGGTTGGACTAGAAGGTAGAGGCCATCGCCGTCGAAAAGCTTGTAGGCGCGGTCTGTAGGTTTTGCCAAGCGGCAAGCTGCGTCGGAGAGCGGAGCTGTGGTGCGCGACATAAGGGTACTCCCTTTTATCGAAGTGACTTGTATCCCAAACTCTACCCTTAAAACGGTTGGAATCCACCAGTTTCTGACGGAAACCGATGGAACGCTAAAACGAAAAAACCCGCCAGAAGGCGGGTTTTTCGGGGGTTCCAGAGATTTTGAAAGCCTTCTCTGGAACCTTGTATGGTGCCGGCACCAGGAGTCGAACCCGGGACCTACTGATTACAAGTCAGTTGCTCTACCAACTGAGCTATACCGGCGTGTTGGGCGACGATTATAGCGATTGGGTTGGTTCTGTAAACCCCTGAATTCAGACTATTTTTGCGCAGGCGTCAGGCGGGCCCCGCGGATGCTTCTGCGGGGCCGACCGGTGCAATTGCTTTAGCCCCTTACACGCCGTTTTTAACCGCGTTGATCAGGTCCTGACTCAGCACCTGCGCGGGTGCCACTTGCACGCTTTGCGTGTAGAACGGCGGCAGGTTCTGGGCCAGTGTCGATAACGCTTGGGCGGTGGTGTTGCCCGGCAACAACACATATTGCAGGTTGGACGGATAGCTTTGTGGCACAGGGCCTTCCATGGTCGAGCCGTACGCGCCGAAGGTCATCACGGCCTGCGGGGTGGTGGGGTCGGGGGCGTAGAGGAAGACGAAGGTGCCGTACTTTGGATGCGTCAGGTATTGCTCGGCCTGGGCGCGCACCGCCGGGTCGGGGTCGTTCATCAGGGTCCAGCGCATGACGGCGTAGTTGCGGGTCGTTTCCATGAACGCTGTACGAATCGGCGACTGGTTCTCGACGCCGCCCAGACACACCAGCAGGTTGCCGAACGGATCGATGAGGGCCACCGAGTTGAACACCGGGCTGTGCTGTGCGGTTTGTAATAGTGGCGGAGCGAGTTCTGCGCCGGGGTCGCGTGGGTTGGCCGATTGCACGGTCAGTGCAAACGGGCTGAGCGCCGTCAGTGCCTGGCGCACTTTGCTGTTGGCCGGGAGGTTGGCCGGGTTTTGCAGTTGATCTGGTGGCAGGCCGCTGTTGTTGCTGGCCTCGCGTACGGTGTTGACGCTGGCGGAGAAGATCGAGCTACAGAGGAAGTACGCCGCCGAATCGATTGTTTGTCCGCCGAACACCGGGCTGTTCGAGCCTTGATAGGCGCGGCTGACAGGCGCCGCAATCGCGTAATAACCCCAAGTGTCCTGCGCCTGTTGGCGGATCTGCGGCGGCAGCGACGGAAAGGTGAACTGGCTGTTGTAGTTGATGCCTGCGTAGTCATCGATCGCACTGACGGCGACGTTAAATCCTGCAGTCAGCAGCGAACCGGCGCACATGGCACATGGGTCCAGGGTGGTGACGACAGTCAACTGATTGGGCGGTGGCAGGTTCAATGGCGCGACGTTTTCGTAGTACCAGTCCACCAACTGTCGCTCGCCGTGGGCGGTCGGGTCATGGGGTAGAAAGTAAGTGGTGCCACTGCCGGGGAAAGGCATCAGCACGTTGTTGTGTAGCGCGGCGATGACTTCGCCCGTTGCGTTGTTGATGATGGCGCCGCCCACCGCGAAGGTTTGCTGCAGTGCAGCGTAAATGGCTTGGTTGGCGACGGTATCGACGGCTTCCTGCGCACTGTTCAATGTGCTCATGTTTTCCCAGCTCCTTGCTGTCCCTGATGCCAGAGAATTCTGGCGCTTTGCAAAGATAGTTGAGGATTTCCAGGTCGTTTATGTTCTTTTGGCTTAACGCTTATGCACAACGCAGACCTGTGGCACCTACAGTCAAGAGCGCAATTGTGGATCGGTTCTCAATTTGCTCGCAAATGCCTGTTTTTCCGATTTTTTATTCATGTGTACGAAAAATGAACAGTGGTGTTTCAACCCCGAAACAGGCGTGTTTATTGGATCCACGATAATTCCATCAACAGAGTTATCCACAGGCTGGGCGTAATTAAGGACGTTCGGCCAAGAGTAGAAAGTTACGCGGTGTGAGCGGGGTTTCGCAGAAGGTGCCGAGGCGAACGGCATAGCCTTGCTCGAACAGGAAAAGTGCTCGATCGAGTACCAGCCAAAGCTCCAACGGGCGTCGGAAAAGACCGCGCAACAGCTCCAGATTGCGCACTTCGGCCAATCGCTGCCAACCGGCGGCTTCGAGTGCTGACCAATCCTGCGGGCCGATTGTGGATAACTCTTTAAGCGCGGCCAAATGATGGCAGTAATCAGCGAAGGATTTATCCAGCCAGGTGCTGGGCAGGGAAGGGGTGGGCAGGTATTCGTCAATGCCACGCAGTTGCCGCTGCAGCAGGTCGAAGGCCAGGCGTCGGGCCATGGAGGTGTCACGCTGACGTCGGACGCGAGCGCCAGCGGTGACGGTTTCGCTCATCGGTAGCGAAAGATCTTCGAGGGACAGCTGTAGGTCGGAGCGCTTGGCCGACGAGGAAAGCGTCTGGTACTCGCTCAGACTGATCCGGTTGTAGCAGCAAGGCGCGATGGCCAGTTGCTTGCAACCAGTCGCACTGGCGAGCTGGATCAGCCGCACATGCAGATCACCGCAGGCATGCAGCGCTACCGGCGTGTGGTCAGCATTCAGGAAAAAGGCGGTATCCGCAGCGAGTACATCTTGCTCGACATGCAGCGCATGCAATTGATGACGCTGGTTGAGTGCCTGACCACTGGCGACCAGCGCCGGGTCGTATTCCAGGCAAGTGAGCTGCTGACCGGTTTGCAACAATCGCCGCCCCAAATGGCCTTTGCCCGAGCACCAATCAAGCCAATGTTTCGGTGATGCAGCAAACGACAAGCAGCTGGCAAACGCCTCAATCTGCTGCCACTTGCGCCCCGGCACATCGACATTCAATCGATGCCCGGCCGCTTCCAGTGCATGCGCCGGCAGTTCACCCACTGCGCTCAGCTCAAGCGACAGCGCCGCCAGCGAAGCAAAAGGTTCCGGCGCATCCAGCAAACAAGGTTGGTTATGACTGTTTTCTGCATCTTCCAGCGACTGACCCCGTAGCCAGCGCGCCAATTCCGGGTAGGACGCTTCCCAGGGAAGCTGCAGATGAGTAAACGGCCGAGGCTTCCACAGCGCCTGATGCTCGATCAGAAAAGCATCCAGCGCCGCGAAACGGGCGAGTAAGGCCTCACCCGTCAGCACGCAGGCATCAACGCCCTTGGCAGGCATCGACGCGCAGCCAGCGCTCCAGCAGCTTGAAGCCGCGAACCAGCACATAAGCCATCAACAGATAGAACATGCCCGCCGCGAAGAAGATCTCCACCGGCAGGTAGGTCCGGGCAATGATGGTGCGGGCCATGCCGGTCAGTTCTAGCAGAGTCACGGTGCTGGCCAGGGCGCTGGCCTTGAGCATCAGGATGACTTCGTTGCTGTAGGCCGGCAGACCGATGCGCGCGGCTCGGGGCAGGATGATGTAGACCAGCGCTTTGGCCCGGGACATGCCCAAGGCTCGCGCCGCTTCGATCTCGCCGGGTGGAATCGCCTGAATCGCGCCGCGCAGGATCTCGGCGATGTAGGCCGCGGTGTGCAACGTCATGGTCGCCGTGGCGCACCAGAACGGATCGCGCAGGTACGGCCACATCGAGCTGTTACGGACCGCGTCGAACTGCGCCAGGCCGTAGTAGACCAGGAACAGCTGAACCAGCAACGGAGTGCCACGGAAAAAGAAGATGTAGCCGTAGGGGAATGCCCGCACGTACCAGAGTCGTGACGAGCGCGCGATGCCCAGCGGAATTGCCAGCAGCAAACCGGCGATCACGGCGATGGCCACCAGTTCCAGAGTCAGTGTCGCGCCCTGAGCCAGTTTCGGCAGCCACTTGATGATGACTTCCCAGTTCATTGGGTGCTCCTCGCGAAGCCGCGAGCGGCACGTTTTTCCATGAAGTACATGCCGGTCATGGCGAGAACCGTCAGGCCCAGGTACATGAACGCGGCCACCATATAGAAGGTGAACGGTTGCTTGGATATGGTCACGCCGATTTGCGCGTGACGCATGATTTCTTCCAGGCCGATGACTGATACCAGCGCGGTGTCTTTCATCAGGATCATGAACAGGTTGCCCAGCCCGGGCAGGGCGATGCGCCACATCTGCGGCATGATCAGCTTAGTGAAGATGCGGAATTTCGACAGGCCCAAGGCCACACCTGCTTCGCGGTGACCTTTGGGGATAGCCAAAATTGCACCACGAAACACTTCCGTGGCGTAGGCGCCGAAGCACAGCCCCAGCGCAATTACGCCGGCGGCGAAAGCATTGAGTTCGAGGTCGGGGTTGCCGAAGAACTCGCCCAGGGCACGCATCAAGTTGACCGTGCCGAAGTAGATCAACAGCACCCAGAGCAATTCAGGGATGCCGCGAACCAGGGTCGAATAAGTGCCGCCAAGCCATTGCAGTGGCTTGTACGGGGAAGTCTTGGCCAAGGCGCCGAGCAGACCGAGCACCAGCCCCAGGCACAACGCCGAGAGTGCCAGTTTCACAGTCATCAGCGCACCAGCGGCGAGCGCCGGGCCGAATCCGTAGAGATCGATAGTCATGGATTTCTTTTCAAATCGCGGCAGGCAATGCCAGGGACTGGCGCCGTCAAATAACGGCGCCGGCCTGGCAGGTCAGAATCAATAGATGCTGAACGGGAAGTACTTGTCGTTGATCTTTTTGTAGGTGCCATCAGCGACGATTTCTTTCAGTGCGGTGTTCAGCTTCGTACGAATCTCATCGCCTTTACGTACAGCGATACCGATCTTGTCGCTTTCTTCCACCGGGTCGCCATTGAACTCATAAGAACGGCCGGCGTCGCTTTTCAGCCACTCGTAGTTGACGTATTTGTCCGCGAGGATGCCGTCCAGACGACCGGAGGTCAGGTCGAGGTAGGCGTTTTCCTGGGTGTCGTAGAGTTTGACTTCAACGCCTTCCATGTTGTCTTCCAGCCAGGTGCCAGCGAGGGTCGCACGTTGTGCACCGATCACTTTGCCTTGCAGGGAAGCCTTGTCGGTTTTGAAGTCGACGTTTTTCGGCGCGATGAATTGCAGCTTGTTGGAGTAGTACGGGTCGGTGAAGTCCACCGCTTGCTTGCGCTCGTCGGTGATCGACATCGAGGAGATCAGGAAGTCGAATTTCTTGGCGTTCAGGGCCGGAATGATGCCGTCCCAGTCGGACGTGACCACGGTGCATTCGACTTTCATCTTGGCGCACAGGGCGTCGCCGATTTCTTTGTCGAAGCCGACGACATTGCCACTGGCATCTTTGTTGTTGAACGGCGGGTAGGCCGCTTCGATGCCCATCTTCAAGGTCTCGGCGGCGGCACCGGCGCTGAAGGCCAGGGTGACGGCAGCAGCCAGGAAGATTTTTTTGTAGTTCTGCATGCGGGTGGCTCCGTTAGCGGTTGCTGGACATGAATTGTTTGCAGCGCGCCGAAAGCGGGTTTTCGAACACCTGCTGTGGCGATCCTTGCTCTTCTACCAGGCCCTGGTGGAGGAACACCACCTCGCTGGAAACCTGACGGGCGAAGCCCATTTCATGGGTGACCAGCAGCATGGTGCGGCCTTCTTCGGCCAATGCGCGGATGACATTAAGTACTTCCTGGACCATTTCCGGGTCAAGGGCGGAGGTCGGCTCGTCGAACAGGATCACCTTGGGCTGCATTGCCAGCGTGCGGGCAATGGCCGCGCGTTGTTGCTGGCCACCGGAGAGTTGCGCCGGGTAGGCATGGCGCTTGTCAGCGATGCCGACCTTGGCCAGCAAGGCTTCGGCGACTTCGATGGCCTCGGCCTTGCTCTGGCCGAGTACGCGGCGCGGGGCTTCGATGATGTTGTCGAGCACGCTCATGTGCGGCCAGAGATTAAAGTTTTGAAACACAAAACCGATCTCGCTGCGCAGGCGATTGATCTGCTTGCCGTCGGCAGCAACCAGTTCGCCGTTCTTGGCGGCTTTGAGCTTGAGTTCTTCGCCGGCCACCAGGATCTGGCCCTGGTGCGGGTTTTCCAACAGGTTGATGCAACGAAGGAAGGTGGACTTGCCGGAACCGGAAGAACCCAGGATCGAGATCACGTCGCCGTCGCGGGCGGTCAGCGAGATGCCTTTGAGCACCTCAAGCTGTCCGTAGCGTTTGTGCAAGTTGCGGATTTCAAGCGCGGGCGTGGCCTCAGCCATGTGCGTTCCTCATAAGTATTTCGCTCCTGCTGTTGGCGGCCTTCCTGGCGAGGCGGCCAAGCTAGCATAGCGTCTGAATGGCAGCCAACAGCGCTACGGGCGGTAAACGGGTGGCCTGTGGCAGGTTGTCGCATCGGTACAGCAGACTGTCGCGCTGCTATCAACCGAACAGCCGTTTGAACCTGCTTTTAAATACAAAACAGCCGCGGGTCCCGTAAAAAAGGGCGCGATGTTGCCAGCTTTGGCGGGGGGTTGGAAGCGCTAACCGGCCAAACGTTCCTGAACCGCACTTTTATTGTGCGTCGCTATATTTTTGGGTGTGTTTCTGGTGCGCCGCTTCGTTCTTAAAGTGGGTCGCAGGGTAACGCTCTGGCGAATTGCCATTAATCTCAATGACTTGCGATGACTGTCCGGTCCGGCGGAGAGCCCCATTCTTGGGCGTTCTGTAATATTTTGGCGCAATTATTGCGTGCAGAATACGGAACGCCCCGTTGGTTTCTTTTTACGAGAAGGAACGCCACACCGGGTGGACGTAATCGCTTTTCCTTACAAAGGTAGTTTCAATGAGCAGTACCCCAAGCTCCAATGGCCTCGAACAGGGGCTCAAACCGCGTCATGTGACCATGCTGTCGATCGCCGGGGTTATCGGCGCCGGCCTGTTCGTCGGCTCCGGCCACGCCATCGCCGCCGCAGGCCCAGCCGTGCTGTTGGCCTACGCCGCTGCCGGTATGCTGGTGGTGCTGGTGATGCGCATGCTCGGCGAAATGGCCGTAGCTTCGCCGGACACAGGCTCCTTCTCGACGTATGCCGATCGTGCGATCGGTCACTGGGCCGGTTTTACCATCGGCTGGTTGTACTGGTGGTTCTGGGTGCTGGTCATCCCGCTGGAAGCCAACGCCGCAGCGACAATCCTGCACGCCTGGTTCCCGAATGTGGCGATCTGGGCCTTCACTTTGATCATCACTTTGCTGCTGACGGTGACGAACCTGTTCAGCGTGAAGAACTACGGTGAATTCGAATTCTGGTTCGCCCTGGTCAAAGTCGTGGCGATCATCGGTTTCATTGGCCTCGGCATTCTGGCGATCTTCGGCTTCCTGCCGAACAGCCAAGTCAGCGGCGTTTCGCACCTGTTCGACACCCAAGGCTTCCTGCCAAACGGCATGGGCGCAGTGTTGGGCGCGATCCTGACCACCATGTTTTCCTTCATGGGCACCGAGATCGTGACCATTGCGGCCGCGGAATCGAAGAACCCTGGCCAGCAAATCTCCAAGGCCACCAACTCGGTGATCTGGCGGATTGGCTTGTTCTACCTTGTATCGATCTTCATCGTTGTGGCCCTGGTGCCTTGGAACGACCCGATCCTGGCCAGCGTTGGTTCTTACCAGACTGTGCTTGAGCGCATGGGCATCCCGAATGCCAAGCTGATCGTCGACATCGTGGTGCTGGTTGCTGTGACCAGCTGCCTGAACTCGGCGCTCTACACTGCATCGCGCATGATGTTCTCCCTAGGCAAGCGCGGTGATGCACCGGCCGTTTCCCAGCGCACCAACAAGAGCGGCACGCCGTACTGGGCCGTCATGTTGTCCACTGGTGCTGCGTTCATCGCGGTTTTCGCCAACTACGTGGCCCCGGCCGCCGTGTTCGAATTCCTGCTGGCCAGCTCCGGCGCTATCGCGCTGCTGGTGTACCTGGTGATCGCCATCTCGCAATTGCGTATGCGCAAGCAGCGCATGGCTCGTGGCGAGAAAATCGCTTTCAGCATGTGGCTGTTCCCGGCCCTGACCTACGCGGTGATCATATTCATCGTTGCGGCCCTGACGATCATGCTGTTCCAGGAAGCGCATCGCGTGGAGATCCTCGCGACCGGTCTGCTGAGTTTGCTGGTGGTGGCTGCCGGTTTGTTTGTGGCTCGTCGTCGCAAGCTGCAGAAGATGGGTGCGGTGGTGCTGAACTGATTCGTACCGAATAACGCAAAACGGCCGCTGTCAGTGATGACAAGCGGCCGTTTTTGTTTCTGTCGGTTGCACTGGCTCAATCGGGGTGAACCCAGTCTTCTACGCGTAGCCCTGGAACCCGTTCAAATTCTCGTAGGTTGTTGGTGATCACTATGAAGCCGCGTGAACGTGCGTGGCCGGCAATCATGTGGTCGTAGGGCCCGATAGGCGTTCCGGCCTTGGCCAACTCGGATCGAATCATGCCGGTGTGCGCGGCCGCTTCATTGTCGAAAGGCAAGACCTCAAGACGTGCCACAAAACCCTCGATCACCGCGAGATTCTTTTCTGGTGCGGCCGATTTTTCGGCGTCGTAGAACAACTCCATCAGCGTGACGGCACTGATGCATAGCTGCCCGTTATGACGGTTGAAAGCTTCTCGGACGATTTGCGGTTTGTTCTTGATGGTGAAGATGCAGATGTTGGTATCGAGCATGTATTTGATCATCAGAACGACTCACGCTCGTGATCGGCGGGTTGTTCACGATCGGTCATGAAATCTGCACTCACACCATCCCCGTCAAACCAGCTGTCCCATGTTTCATCTGCGGGAGTGATGATGCGAGCCCTGCCGATGGCAACTACGTTGACTCGTTTCACGTCGCTTGGCATCGCAACAGCTTTGGGGAGGCGGACAGCCTGGCTTCGATTGCTCATGAAAAGGGTGGTCTGTTCCATTTTGGCCTCCTGCGTTTTTGTGTGTGCTGTGAGTCCAAAGAATAGATTTCTTAAGGGATATGTCAATGGGATATACGTGGCCGCTGACGAGGGGTCATGTCAAATTGTTTTGGGTTATTGGCTTCTCAAACAAAAACGGCCGCTGTCAGTGATGACAAGCGGCCGTTTTTGTTTCTGAAGCGAGTGTTTACTCAGCCTTTTCTTCCTGCGCGTCCAGCGACTCGCGATAGCTGTCGAGCGCCGTGCCGAAGTCGGTGATGAACTGCGGATCTGTCAGCCAGGCCTGGGCGGTGTCGCGGTCCATACCGTCGGCCCACATGCGGTAATCGATCAGCATGTCGGCGGCCAGGTGAGTGGCGGCCATGGCCTCGTTGTCGGCGTTTTCCATGTCCAGCAGTTCTGGATGGTCGCTGATGATGCCGGCGAGGTTCGATAGCAGGGTCAGCAGCATGTCGTTGCGGCTGGTGGCTTCCGCGTCACGCATTTTGCTGAACATTGCCAGGGTGTATTCCGGGATCGGCTCGCCGATTTCCCCCAGGTCATCGTCCAGTGCGGCGGGTTTTCTGCCGTGGATATTGATTTGCTTGGCTTTGATCTTGGCGCGTTTGGCGCGTTTCTGTTGCTTGTTCAGGGAGGCCATTAAATTCAGTTCGCTTTCGGTTGTGTTTGGGCCGCGATGGCGTCGGACGCCGCCACGTAGTCAGCCTGGAAGGCCGGGGATTCGATCCACGCCAATGCGCCGGCTTCGTCGACTTCGGTGGACCATTGGCGATATTCGATCAACGCCGCGAGGATGAAGTCTGTCGCGCCTTCTTCGCCTTCCTGCTCGTACACCAGCTCCAGCAGCGGGTCTTCGAGGAAGGCTGCGCACATGGCTTGCTGACTGGTTTTTTCAGCGTCGATCATTTTCTTGAACAGCTCGGTCAGGTCCACCGATTCGAAGTCGATACGGTCATCGTTCGGGTCCAGCTCGACCGGCGCGGCAGCCCGTTGGGTGCGGTTCTGCTTGGCCTTGGCTTTGGCGCGAGTGGCGCGTTTTTGCTGCTTGTTGGCGGAGGCCATGGGCGTCGTTCCGTATTTCGTTGAGTGGGCAAGTCAATCAGCTGCGAGGTACTAGCCGCCCAGGTGTGTCGGGGGTCAGTTCGCCGGTCTGCAGCCAGGACAGTGCAATGGGCCATAGTGTGGCTTGGTATGCGCTACGAAAAAAGGCGAAATGTCCGACTTCTTGTTCGCCGATGTCATCGGGGGCGATTCGCAGGTGGCTGTTCGTTGCTCCGGTGAAGTAACTGAGCAGGCGTTCGATAGCTGGAATCGTGCCGTAAGGATCGTCGCTGATGCTGATGGCCAGGTTTTGTGCGGTGACGGATGAGAAGGGCAGTCGCCCGGATTTTGCGTGAAGGACGCGACCGCTGGGGCGTTTCTCGTAGTGCGCGGTGGGCATGCTCCAGTCGCGAACCACGCCGGCGGGGGTGTCCTCTAGCCAGCCGAGGCGTTTGCCGGGGAAGTAGCCGCACAGCAATGTCATCAACGGCATCACCAGATGCCACTTGCCGAACATCCGCCAGCGATGGGCGGGCGCGTAGTCGCGCCAGTAAGCGAATTGCGCACCGACGGTCACCAGACGTCGAATCATATGCCCGGAGGCTCCCAGGCCCGCTGCACAGCCTCCAAAGCTGTGGCCTACAACATCGATGGGTTGCCCGGGGAATTCACGCTGAGCGCGCTTGAGCATCGCCTCAAAGTCCAGCGCGCCCCAGTCTGACCATGAAGCCCGAAGCCCTTTCAGCGACGCGGGTCGCGATTCGCCGATGCCTCGGTAGTCGTAAGTGATCACGTCGAAGCCGTTGGCGTACAGGTAATCGGCGAAGCGTGAGTAATGGCGACAGCGGACGGAGGTGGCGGCGTTGATGATGACCACTGGACGGGTCGAGTCTTGATTCGTATGCCGCCAGGTGAAGCCGCCAAGGATGAAACCGTCGGCGGCGGGTTCCTTGAAAGAGTCACCCGGTGTGCCGGTGGGTAACGGCAATTCAAGTTGCGTCGGGGCCAGTGAGGGCATGTCCTGAAAATTCATCGGCTTTGAACCTTTGCGGTTAGCCAGTCACCATAGTCTTCGCGCCGTTTATGAACAATCCACCCGTGCTTATCGGAGCTTCTGCTTGAGTAACCGCTCCTCAAGCACCGCCCACTCCCGATCCAGTTCTGTGCGAAGTTCCTCCTCGCTCGGCAGTACCAGTCTGTAGGTACTGGCGAACAGTTGTTCGTTGCCTTGCAGCACTGAATAGCGCACCACCGATTCATCTTTTTGCGCGCAGAGAATGAGGCCGACGGTGGGGCCATCCTCCGGTCCGCGCTTGAGGTCGTCGTACATGCGCACGTACATGTCCATCTGGCCGACATCCTGGTGGGTCAGTACGCCGCGCTTGAGGTCGAAGATGACGAAGCACTTGAGCAGGTAGTTGTAGAACACCAGATCGATGTAGAAGTCTTTGCTCTCGGTACTGATGCGTTGCTGGCGAGCGATGAAGGCGAAGCCTTTGCCCAATTCGAGCAGGAAGCCCTGGAGTTGATTGATCAATGCTTGTTCAAGTTCGCTTTCCTGGATCAAGCCCGCATTGGGCAGGCCGAGAAACTCCAGTAGCACCGGGTCCCGGATGAAATCCCGAGGGCTGGCGTTCATTTGCTGGATGTTGGTGGCGGCTTCCTGTTTGACGGCAGCCCGGTCGCGGCTCGCCAGCAGGCGTTCGTAATAGAGGGTATTGATCTGGCGCTCGAGGGCGCGACTTGACCAGTTCTGCATAGCTGATTCGTTCATGTACCAGTGGCGAGCGTTGTCGTTGTCGACTCGTAGCAGTCTGCGGTAGTGGGTCCAGCTCAATTCGTGACGCAGTGCGTCACGAATTGGGAATGCTTGATAGAACAGGCGCATGTAGCGAAGGTTGGAAGCGTCGAAACCTTTCCCAAACTGCTCCGTCTGTACTTTCGCCAGCGTCGATAGCAACTGCTTGCCATAAACCGCCCGCCGAGCGCCTTCCTGCTCGAACTCCACAATATGCCGTCCGATCTGCCAGCAGGTTTGCACCTGAACGGTATCGACCGCTCGCAGCACCTTCTGACGCGCTTCGCGGATCAATTCGCCAAGATTGCCGAGCAGTGAAGTGATCTGTGGATCTTGAGTGTTACCGGGTTTGAGGGAGGTCATGACATTTTCCGCAGCTGAAGGAAACAGGCGGAAGAGGATGGCAAGAGAGTGATAGCCCGCGATGCCGGGCGTGGCTGGTAAACCGGAAGGAAAGTCCGACTGGTTTTGCGGGATCACGCCGACGGCAATCCGCGCTTGGGGAATACAACGTGTAGTCCTATTCGCAGTAAACCCAAGTACTAATCAATCTAAAACTTGAGCATTCAGCAAGAAATCTAAAAGGAGTAACGAAAGGGTTCTGTGGAGCCCGGGAGTCGCCATCATGAAGTACGTCCATTCACTCATGTTGCCCATCGCCGCAGTCGGCGTGTTGATGTTTCCAGCCATTTCACCGGCCGCCAGCCTGGAGCCCATCGACAGCTCAGGTGTGCAAGTCCAGAGGCAAGAGCAAAACGGGATCGCTTATTTGTCCGGCGGTGTTGGTGAGGATGAGTCAAAGGCCATCCAGCAAACCACTGGGTACAACCTGCACATGACCTTCTCCACCGGGCCTGCGGGCGAATATGTTCCCGACGTGGATGTAATCATCCAGAAAGCCCAAGGGCAGCCCGTGCTGACGCTGAGTGAGGCGGGTCCGCTGGTTTACGTTCAGCTGCCTGCAGGCAAGTACACAGTTGTCGCCACGCATAAGGGTGAAGTGCGGCGTGATACGGCGGAAGTAGGCAGCGGCGCCGCTCGTAACCTGGTCTTCCACTGGGGGACTGAGAACTAGCGACGACGGCGTAACGTCATCAACTAAATCGCAGGCATAAAAAAACCCTGAATCTTGCGATTCAGGGTTTTCGGTATTTGGTGCCCAGAGACGGAATCGAACCGCCGACACGGGGATTTTCAATCCCCTGCTCTACCGACTGAGCTATCTGGGCAACGGGGCGCATTAAACTGGTTTTTCAGGGGGTCGTCAAGAAAGTTTTCAAAAAAATTTTAATTATTACCGTCGCTTACGTTCCGACCCTCGAAAAAGCGGGATTATTCAGCCGGCGGAACGTAGCCGTCAGCCTTGGCGTATTCCTCGCCGGAAAAGAACTTGTCCATCTCGCCCTGAAGATATTTGCGGTCTTCGGCGTTCATCATGTTCAGGCGTTTTTCGTTGATCAGCAGGGTCTGGTGCTTTTGCCAGTCTGCCCAGGCTTTGGCCGAGACGTGGTCAAAAATGTCCTGACCTTTTGCGCCTGGAAATGGAGCGCGCTCCAGGGCGGGCAATTCTTCTTTGTACTTGCGGCACATGATGGTGCGGGTCATGACGACTCTCCTGCGTTCAATACGGCGGCCGCGCGTTCGAGCAAGGTTTTGACCGGGGCGGCAAGGCCCAGGCGCGGCGGGGTGGCGAGGTTATACCAGAGCCAGTCGGCCTCGGCCACGTGATGGCCTGCCTCCTGGACCTGAACCAGCCAGGGTTCGATGGACAACTGAAAATGACTGAAGGTGTGTACCAGGCTCGGCAGCGCCTGTTGGCTGCCCAGCTCCAGCGAATGCTGCGAAGCCAGATGTTGCAGGTCGTCGAGGTCGTCGAGTTCCGGCAGGCTCCATAGACCGCCCCACAAGCCCGTGGAAGGGCGACGGTAAAGCAGAATCGCGCCGTCACCGTTGGCGAGCATCGGCATCAGCGTGCGCTTCTGTGGCACGGCTTTGCGCGGTTTGGGGATCGGGTAGCGCGTCTCCAGGCCGAGCATGTGCGCTTCGCAGCCCTTTTCGAGCGGGCAGAGCAGGCAGCTTGGTTTGCTACGGGTGCAAAGCGTGGCGCCCAGATCCATCATCGCCTGGGTGTAGGCGTTGACCCGATCATGCGGCGTGAAACGCTCAGCGTTCGCCCACAGCTGTTTGGCGACCTTTGGCTCGCCCGGATAGCCCTCTTGCGCGGTAAAGCGCGCCAGCACCCGTTTGACGTTGCCGTCGAGGATCGGCGCCCGCAGGCCCATGCTCAGGCTGGCGATGGCGCCGGCTGTGGACAGGCCGATGCCCGGTAGATCAACCAGCTTCTCCACATCGCGGGGAAACTCGCCACCGTACTGCTCGACGACGATCTTCGCGGTCTTCTGCAGATTGCGTGCGCGGGTGTAGTACCCGAGACCGGTCCACAGGTGCAGGACTTCGTCTTCCGGCGCAGCGGCCAGGGCCTCGACCGTCGGCAACGAGGCCATGAAGCGGTCGAAGTAGTTCAGCACGGTGCTGACCTGGGTCTGCTGCAACATGATTTCCGAGACCCACACCCGATACGGGGTGATGCCTTGTTGCCAGGGCAAATCGTGGCGGCCGTGGCGGTCGTACCAGTCCAGCACCGCCGATGAAAACTGCTCGGCTCTCATCGCTTGAACAGCCCCTTCAACGCGTTTTTCAGTTCAGGGCTGACCTTGTCGCCAAGCTTCTCGTCGATTTTTTCACCGATCCGTTCGCCGGCCAGTTTGCTCGCGACCTGGCCCATGCGTTCGTTATCGAGGCGGCAAGCCTTGGCGCCCAGTTCCAGCGGGCCACGGCAGCGCAGCGGCCATTCGATGCCGACGAACTTCTCGCCGACCTGGCAGGCCGGGTCTGGCATGTCGCTCTTGTCGCCTTCGACGATAACGCCCACGCGGTAGTCCATGCCCAGCACCCGCAGATCGACATCGCCGTCGCCGTTGACGGTCATGCCTGGAATGCGCACTTTCAGGTCCGGGTTGCTGGCCACGCCGTTACGGAAGGTCAGGTTGCCCTTGAGCTCCTGGAACGGTGTGTCCTTGCCCCGTGGCTCGCCGCTGAGGGATTTACGGTTCAGGGTGGCGATGCCTTTGCACAGCTGTTGCTCGAGGTTGGCATTGAGCAGCACGCCGTTGTTGATGACGAAACTGGCGTTGCCGTTGAGGGTTTCGATCAGCGCTTTCTGGCTGTTGCCGCTGCCGGTCAGGTTGCTGTTGAGCGTCACCAGACCTTTGACCGGTGGATTTTTACCCTGGCTTTCAAGGATTTTTTCCACCGGTACTTTGCTGATGCTCGACTGCATGTTCAGCGCTGGCACTTGTTGGCGCACGTCGAGCGTACCTTTGGCGTCGAAGTTGCCGTCGTACAGGTCGCCGCGAAGGCTTTCCAGTGTCAGCAGACCGCCCTGGCCTGTGGCTTTGAGCGCAGCGTTCTGGATCGGCAATTTATCGAGGGTCAACTGACCGAAGGTGAGGTCGGCGTCTACGTCGAGTTTGGCCAGGCGTTCCACCGGCAGCAGGCGCTCGTTGCTCCACGCGTCTTTGGTCGGTGCTTGCGGCAGCGGGGTGTTGCCCGGGCCAGCCATGGCGTCGGCTTCGGTGCTGGCCACTTCGGCCTGACGCACCTGCGTCGCGCTGTTGGCTTCGGCAGATTTTGGTGGCAGATAACGGTCGACGTTGAAGGTGTCGGCCTTGAGGTTCGCCCGCAGCGATTGTTTGGCGAAGTCCTCGACGGCGATGCGGCCACTGAAAGTGCTGTCGTCGACTTTCAGATTGATGTTGTCGAACACCACGCTGGTCGGCGTGCCAGCCAGACGGCTGACTAACTCGACTTTGCTCAGGCTGCCGTCAGCCATCGCCGGAAGCTTCTGGCCGATGCTGTCGACGAATTTCGCCAGATCGAACTGGGCGATCGACAGGCCGCCGCTGATTTGCGGGGTTTTGTCGAGGTCGTTGACCTTCAGTTCACCCAATGCGCGCAGTTGGTTGGCGGAAATCTTGATGCCAGTCCATTCGGCGACGTTCGCGGCTTTATCGAGCAGTAACTGGCCCTGGGCGGCGAAGGTCATGGTTTTGCCTTGCAGCGGATCGCC
Organism: Pseudomonas sp. GL_093; assembly: GCF_057837605.1. Classification (NCBI taxonomy): domain Bacteria; kingdom Pseudomonadati; phylum Pseudomonadota; class Gammaproteobacteria; order Pseudomonadales; family Pseudomonadaceae; genus Pseudomonas; species Pseudomonas sp. GL_093. Next base: position 360,832 of record NZ_CM174448.1, read on the forward strand.
AGCCACTTCGCCAGAGAGTTTCATGTCTTCGAGTTTGTAGCGCTGCAGTGCGCGCTCGAAACGCAGCTCGCCATTGAGCTCGGTACGGACACGCAAGACAGGCTGGTTGGTGCCCAGGAACGCGGTGAGTTTGACCGGGATGTTCGTGGAGTCATGCACCGGCCCGGTACTCAGCTGGATGCTTTCGGCGCTGAATTGCTTGCCGGTTTGTTCGTCGCTGTATTCAACGCGGGCGTTGTTGACGGTCAGGCTGTCGATGTCCAGGCGGATCGGCTGGGCCGGTTTTTCCGCTTGGGCGGTGGTCTCGGTCGCTGGTTCGCCAGTGGTTGCGGGCGGTGTGGCCGGTGTGGCCGGCGCCGGTACCTTGCCGATGTCTTGCCAGTTGCCGTGGCCGTCCTTGTCGCGGGTCAGGCGCAGGTTCAGGCCCTCGACGCGTACATCGCTCATCTGCACTTCACGGCGCAGCAGCGGCAGCACGCGAACCGACAGGCCGAGCATCTGCAAATCAGCGAACGGCTCGGTGGGCTTGGCCAGGGTCGCGACGCTGGCTTCGTGCAATTCCAGGCCCAGCCACGGGAACAGGCTCCAACCGATATCGCCATTGAGCGTCAGCTCGATGTGGGCCTTGTCGCGGGCTATCTGGCGAATCTCGTCTTTATAGTCGTTGGGATCAAAGAGGTGGGTCAGGGCAAAGCCCAGCGCCACAATGATCAGCAACAGCCCGAGAAGTACCAGACCCAGGATTTTGCCGAACGCTTTCATGGGCGAGTCCTTGTAGTTAGTCGAATTCGAAATTTAGCCGGGGAGTATAGCGCTCCGCAGCGGACGACCGGTCAGCGATCACGTCGGCAACTCATCCAGCGGTATTTTCAGTTTGGCCGCCAGCGCTTGCGCCTCCAGATGTCCGGCAGGCGCCAGCAAGCGCAATGTCGTACCCGCTTGCGACGCCATTTTCTGCGCTTCATTCACCAGGCGCTCGGCCACGCCACGACGACGGGTGATTTTTCGTACGCATAGTTGGGACAGATGCCAGACATCCGAGTGCCGTTGCAGACGTGCCGCGCCCAAAAGCCGATCGTTGAAGCGGCCAGCGATCAGCGAGCCGTCCAGCAGGCAGGCTTCGATCAGCTGCAAATCTCCGGCAAACGGGGCAAACAGCCAGTCCGGTGCATCGCGGTAGATCTTCTGCAGATCTTGCTGATCCTGATAAGTGGCTTCGTTCAACGGCTCGACAATGATCGGCATGAAGGCTCCTTCAGTGGTATGAGAACTGATGACATACAAAAGGTGATATCACTTTGATTTTTCTGTCACGTACAGATGGTAACCTCTGCCGGTTCGTCCGTCCTTCTGCGACGTGATGTCGCACCAAAATGGAGCTTCACCTCAAAAACAGTCATGCGTGCGCATAAAGGCTGGGGGTGAGGAGCGCTGACGAACCATTCTAATAATTGGGGGATACACAATGACCACGAGCATCACGGCGGACGGCCTCAAAGCCGACCAGCCCGCGTTCCTGTCCAAGGAGCGCATCATCGCCAAGCCCGGATTCAACCGTTGGCTGGTACCACCGGCCGCCCTGGCCATTCACCTCTGCATCGGCATGGCCTACGGCTTTTCGGTGTTCTGGTTGCCACTGTCCAAAGCCCTGGGCGTGACCAAGGCAGTGGCCTGTGCGCCGGACATGAGCTTCATCTCGCAGGTCTTCTCGTCCCAATGTGACTGGCCGATCTCGATGCTCGGCTGGATCTACACCCTGTTCTTCATCTTCCTCGGTTGCTCGGCCGCCATTTGGGGCGGCTGGCTGGAACACGCCGGACCACGCAAGGCTGGCGTTGTATCGGCGCTGTGCTGGTGTGGCGGTCTGCTGATTTCAGCGCTGGGGGTCTATACCCACCAGATATGGCTGATGTGGATCGGCTCCGGGGTCATTGGCGGTATCGGCCTGGGCCTGGGTTACATCTCGCCGGTCTCGACCCTGATCAAGTGGTTCCCGGACAAGCGCGGTATGGCGACCGGCATGGCGATCATGGGTTTCGGCGGTGGCGCGATGGTCGGTGCTCCGCTGGCCGCAGCCTTGATGGGCCACTTCGCTTCGCCAACCAGCGTCGGCGTATGGCAGAGCTTCCTGGTGATGGCCGCGATCTACTTCGTGTTCATGATCGGTGGCGCACTGTCCTACCGCGTTCCGCCAACCGGCTGGAAGCCTGAAGGCTGGACCGCTCCGGCGAAGAAAGCTTCCAACGCGATGATCACCCACCGTCACGTCCACGTGAACGTGGCGTGGAAAACCCCGCAATTCCGTCTGGTGTGGCTGGTGCTGTGCCTGAACGTTTCGGCGGGTATCGGCATCCTCGGCATGGCTTCGCCGCTGTTGCAGGAAGTATTCGGCGGCAAATTGATCGGTGTGGACCTGCCATTCGGTCAACTGGACGCTGGGCAACTGGCCTCGATCGCTGCGATTGCTGCCGGTTTCACCGGTTTGCTGAGTCTGTTCAACATCGGTGGCCGGTTCTTCTGGGCCTCGTTCTCGGACTACCTGGGCCGCAAAAACACTTATTTCGTGTTCTTCGCGCTCGGTTTTGCGCTGTACGCGTTGATCCCGAACCTCGGTCACCTGGGCAACGTTGCGCTATTCGTAGCGGCCTTCTGCATCATCCTGTCGATGTACGGCGGCGGTTTTGCGACTGTCCCTGCGTATCTCGCGGACCTGTTCGGTACGCAAATGGTCGGCGCGATCCACGGTCGTCTGCTGACGGCGTGGGCGGCGGCGGGCGTGTTGGGGCCGGTGTTGGTGAACTACCTGCGTGAGTATCAGCTGAGCATCGGCGTTGAACGCGCCGCGGCTTACGACATCACCCTGTACATCCTCGCAGGCCTGCTGGTGCTGGGTTTCATTTGCAACCTATTGGTGCGTCCGGTGGCTGACAAGTACTTCATGACCGACGCTGAACTGGCTGCCGAACAGGCGCTGGGCCACGACAAGGGGGCTGACAGCAGCACCGTATTGGAGTGGAAAGCGAATGCGGGTACCAAGCCTTTGGCAGTGGCTGCGTGGCTGGTGGTGGGTATTCCGTTGGCGTGGGGTGTTTGGGTGACCCTGCAGAAAACGGCAGTACTGTTCCACTAAGGTGCTAACTGGCCTGCCTGGCAAGTCCTGAATTGCATCGAACCTTGTGGGAGCGAGCTTGCTCGCGATGAGGTCATCACATTCGACATCTTTGTTGACTGTGAGACCGCTATCGCGAGCAAGCTCGCTCCCACATTTGTTTTGTGGTGTGTACAAATGGCTTGTATGGACATGTCTATCCCCGACAGCATGGGGGTCAGTCCGTCAGTCATATCACCTCCCGTGTTTCTGTTTGGCGCCCGCGCCCCTATAATGGTTGCCTTTTTCGCCCAATGATTTTGCGGAGCTGGTGATGGCCGAACGTAAGGCGTCAGTCGAGCGCGACACTCTGGAAACCCAGATCAAAGCCTCGATCAACCTGGATGGCACCGGAAAGGCCCGATTTGATATCGGTGTTCCTTTTCTTGAGCACATGCTGGACCAGATCGCCCGTCACGGGCTGATCGACCTGGATATTGTCAGCAAGGGCGACCTGCATATCGACGACCACCACACGGTGGAAGACGTCGGTATCACTTTGGGTCAGGCCTTCGCCAAAGCCATCGGCGACAAGAAAGGCATCCGTCGCTACGGCCACGCCTACGTGCCGCTCGATGAAGCGCTGTCGCGCGTTGTGATCGACTTCTCCGGCCGCCCGGGCCTGCAGATGCACGTTCCCTACACCCGTGCCACCGTTGGCGGCTTCGACGTTGACCTGTTCCAGGAATTCTTCCAGGGCTTCGTCAACCACGCGCTCGTCAGCCTGCACATCGACAACCTGCGCGGCACCAACACTCACCACCAGATCGAAACCGTGTTCAAGGCTTTCGGCCGCGCCCTGCGCATGGCGGTAGAGCTGGATGACCGCATGGCCGGTCAGATGCCATCGACCAAAGGCGTTCTGTAATGCAGACGGTCGCGGTTATCGATTACGGCATGGGCAACCTGCACTCGGTGGCCAAGGCCCTCGAGCACGTCGGTGCCGGCAAGGTCTTGATCACCAGCGATGCCGATGTGATTCGCGAAGCCGACCGGGTGGTTTTCCCCGGCGTCGGCGCGATTCGCGACTGCATGGCGGAGATCCGTCGCCTGGGCTTCGACTCGCTGGTGCGCGAAGTCAGCCAGGACCGCCCGTTCCTCGGCATCTGTGTCGGCATGCAAGCCTTGCTCGACACCAGCGAAGAGAACGACGGCGTTGACTGCATCGGCCTGTTCCCGGGCGCGGTGAAGTTTTTCGGCAAAGACCTGCACGAAGACGGCGAACACCTGAAAGTCCCGCACATGGGCTGGAACGAAGTGCAGCAGAAGGTGAGTCACCCGCTGTGGCACGACATTCCGGACCTGGCGCGTTTCTACTTCGTGCACAGCTACTACATCGCTGCCGGCAATGCGCGGCAAGTGGTGGGTGGCGGTCACTACGGTGTTGATTTCGCCGCCGCGCTGGCCGATGGCTCGCGTTTCGCCGTGCAGTTCCACCCGGAGAAGAGCCATACCCATGGCCTGCAATTGCTGCAGAACTTCGCCGCGTGGGATGGTCGCTGGTAAATGGCCGTCAAGAAGAAGCCGCCGATCCTGACCCTCACTCCCGAACAGGAGAACGAGGCCAATCACAAGATCAAACGCTTTATGGAAGATCGCTTCGAACTGGACCTGGGTTCGTTCGAAGCGGCTGAAATCCTTGAGCTGTTTACCCGTGAAATTGCGCCGCACTATTACAACAGGGCGATTTTCGATGTGCAGACGCACCTCAAAGAGAGGTTCGAAAGCATCGAAAGCGACTTGTGGGCGCTCGAGAAAAACTGATTTTCGAGCGAAGCTGAACAATCGAATTTGAAGGTTTGCCAGATGCTGATTATTCCCGCTATCGATCTTAAAGACGGTGCCTGTGTTCGTCTGCGCCAGGGCCGCATGGAAGATTCCACGGTGTTCTCCGATGACCCGGTGAGCATGGCTGCCAAGTGGGTGGAGGGCGGTTGCCGTCGTCTGCATCTGGTCGACCTGAACGGCGCCTTTGAAGGCCAGCCGGTCAACGGCGAAGTGGTCACCGCCATCGCCAAGCGCTACCCGAACCTGCCGATCCAGATCGGCGGCGGTATCCGTTCCCTGGAAACCATCGAACACTACGTGAAGGCCGGCGTGAGCTACGTGATCATCGGCACCAAAGCCGTGAAAGATCCGGCCTTCGTCGCCGAAGCCTGCCGCGCGTTCCCGGGCAAAGTGATCGTGGGTCTGGATGCCAAAGACGGTTTTGTCGCCACTGACGGCTGGGCTGAAATCAGCACCATTCAGGTGATCGACCTGGCCAAGCAGTTCGAAGCCGACGGCGTGTCTGCGATCGTTTATACCGACATCGCCAAAGACGGCATGATGCAGGGCTGCAACGTTCCGTTCACCGCTGCGCTGGCCGCCGCGACGAAGATCCCGGTCATCGCTTCCGGTGGCATCCACAACCTCGGTGACATCAAGTCGCTGCTCGACGCGAAAGCGCCAGGCATCATCGGCGCGATCACCGGCCGGGCGATCTACGAAGGCACTCTCGATGTCGCTGAAGCGCAAGCTTTCTGCGATTCGTACAAAGGCTGAGGACTGACCATGGCGCTGGCCAAACGCATCATCCCTTGCCTGGACGTGGATAACGGCCGGGTCGTTAAAGGTGTGAAGTTCGAGAACATCCGTGATGCCGGCGACCCGGTGGAAATCGCCCGTCGCTACGACGAGCAGGGTGCCGACGAAATTACCTTCCTCGACATCACCGCCAGCGTCGACGGCCGCGACACCACGCTGCATACCGTCGAGCGCATGGCCAGCCAGGTGTTCATCCCGCTGACTGTGGGCGGCGGTGTGCGAACCGTGCAGGACATTCGCAACTTGCTGAATGCCGGCGCGGACAAGGTTTCGATCAACACTGCTGCAGTGTTCAACCCGGAATTCGTTGGTGAGGCTGCTCAGCATTTCGGTTCGCAGTGCATCGTCGTTGCCATCGACGCCAAGAAGGTCTCCGGCCCGGGCGAAGCCCCGCGCTGGGAAATCTTCACCCACGGCGGTCGCAAGCCAACCGGTCTCGACGCCGTTGAATGGGCGAAGAAAATGGAAGGCCTGGGCGCCGGCGAAATCCTGCTGACCAGCATGGACCAGGACGGCATGAAAAACGGCTTCGACCTGGGCGTTACCCGCGCCATCAGCGATGCGCTGGGTATCCCGGTGATCGCCTCCGGCGGCGTCGGCAATCTGCAGCACTTGGCCGACGGCATCCTCGAAGGCCACGCCAGCGCAGTGTTGGCAGCGAGTATTTTCCACTTCGGCGAATACACCGTGCAGGAAGCCAAGGCCTACATGGCTCATCGCGGCATCGTGATGCGCTAAACAAACCGATACAGGCCAGTGGACATCATGGCGGGCTCAGGGCACTCTTGGGTACGCCATGGATTTCGGTAGCCAGACATGCTTAGACGCCTTCTTCTTGCCCTCGCCAGTGCTTCTCTATTGCTCGTCAATGGGGCACATGCCGCAGAAAATCCCGACACCGGCCTGGTGTTGCTGACTGAAAATTTCCCCCCCTACAACATGGCGAAGAACGGCAAGAACTTCGCTCAGGACGAGAACATCAATGGCATCGCGGTGGACATCGTCCGCGAGATGTTTAAACGCGCCGAAGTCACCTACAGCCTGACGCTGCGTTTCCCTTGGGAGCGAATCTACAAGCTCGCCCTGGAGAAACCCGGTTACGGCGTATTTGTGATGGCACGGTTGCCGGACCGCGAGAACCTGTTCAAGTGGGTTGGCCCGATCGGGCCGGATGACTGGATCATGCTGGCCAAGGCCGATAGCAAGATCAGCCTTGAGTCGCTGGAGCAGGCGCGCAAATACAAGATCGGCGCCTACAAGGGCGATGCAATTGCCGAGACATTGGCGAAGCAGGGGCTGAAGCCGATTGTTGTGCTGCGTGATCAGGACAACGCGAAGAAGCTGGTCAATGGCCAGATTGATCTGTGGGCCACGGGTGATCCGGCCGGGCGCTATCTGGCGCGCCAGGACGGTGTGACCGGGCTCAAGACCGTGCTGCGATTTAACAGCGCCGAGCTGTATCTGGCATTGAACAAGGACGTGCCGGATGACGTCGTGGCCAAGCTGCAAGCCGCGCTGGATCAGCTACGCAAGGAAGGCGTGGTGGACGACATCATGGCGAAGTATCTGTAACCATCACTTCGATACAACCTGAGACGCAGCGGCCGGCGTCGCGCTCAAGTACACGGCACTTGTAAACACGTTATTCAACATCGCCCTTGTCAGCTGCAGTTCCCCTGAGGCGACGCCGATAATGCACAGTGCATGTGCGCCGCTTTGTGGCCCGATTTCACTATTGATGTAAGCATCTTCAGTGCTGATGGCGGCGCTGTAATTGTCGGAAGCTTTGCAGTCCCTGGCGTTATGGACCGTTTTGTAGCGATAGAAGGGCGCCTCGAGGGAGAACCTGAAGTCCCACGTAGGCAATACGATCTGCTCATCCGCGTTTTGCGTTCTATCAACGTATGACTTGAGCTTCCAGGGCTCCGTGACAGTCAGCTCGACCGGCTCCAACGAACAGTTCGCCCCATCGCTGGTGAAGACACCATCAATAAAGCAGTTGTTTAGAAAGTTGGCAGAGTAGCTGTAGTTGAAACGGGCGGCCTTGCAAGGCGTCGAGTGCTCACAATCGGGTGGCGCTGGGGTATTGCGCGAGACCCGACTTTACTGACGATGCCGGTGATTTCATTGGTGCGGCGGTTCAGCATCGGGCTACCGGAGCTGCCAGGGTGAAGGTCGCAGCTGTTTTTCATGGCCAAAGGGAACACCCCGGGGTGATCGATGAACGTTCCGGCGGTTTGTTCAGCGCAGGCACTCAATCGAAGCCCTTGTTCGGTAAAGCCGCTCGGCGCGCCAATGTTAAGGGCATCTTGACTCTCGTTGGTTTGATGGGACGCCAGCTTGAGCGGGTTGACCCCGGCCTGTATCAGCGACGCCAATGTTGCGTCGACTTCCAGTACTGCAAGATCGGTCCCGACCAGACTGCTCCATCGGGCAGTCCGGATGGCGTATTGGCGTTTACGCTGTGGCGTGTCATGAAAGTAGTGGAAGGTGACGCTGGCTTTCAAAGGCAGATGGGTCCGCGCCGAACCGTACTGAAACAACACGCAATGACCGCTGGTGAGCAGGTAAGCAGGGCCGGTGGCTCGGCCTTGCCTGTTTCGCGTATCCAGTAGAGCGGCGCTGCAGGTCTCGCCCGATTGGAGACTGAGTCGTCCCACGCCGCTCCAGATTTCATAAAAATGTTCGCTGTTTTGCAGTGCCCTTGACGGTGAGTCGTTGACGGCGCCTTCGCCCAAATCGCGGGCCTGCACGGCGGAAATAGCCAGCAGGCCAATCAGGCCGGCGAAGCAAAAGAAGCTGAGGTATTTCATGTCCATTCCTTGGGGATGAAATTCAGGGTGAGCGCTATCGTGGCACGCGGCGGTGTACCGGCAGGTATAAATAGTTATCGTGAAATGGAGTGGGCTGCGAGGAATTATCGAGCGGTCGGGAGGCGGTACTGGCCATCCTTGCCGTGCGCTGCCGTTGCACGATTGCCGCGCACGCTGATCATCTGTTTGATGTCGATCCAGTCAATGCCCTGAGCCTTGAGCTTGGGCAATTCACGTTCAAGCACCGCTAATGTCTGCGGATACGGATGCCCGATCATCACCGCAGAACCCTGCTTGCGCGCCAGGCTGATAGCCGTCTGTAGCTGAGTAAAAATCGCGGCTTCAGTGGGCTCGTCATCCAGGAACACATCCCGCGAAACGCTCGCCAGACCGATCTTCTGCGCCTCGGCGGCCGCCACGGTTTGCGCACTGGTGCGGCTGTCGACGAAGAACTTGTGCCGACGCTGCAAGTCCGCCATCAGCCAGGCCATGGCCGGTTGCTGAACGGTCATGCGGCTGCCCATGTGGTTGTTGATGCCAGCGGTGTAGGGCACGACCTTGAACGCCGCGTTCAGGCGCTTTTCGAGCTCTTCAATGGGCAGCTCGGGATGCCAGGCAAACGGGCCGGTGGCCGGGTCCATGGGCATGTGCAGGATGACAATCTTGCCGGCGCGATGGGCCTCGCGGGCGAATTCGGTGGCGTGGGGTGTGTCAGGCATGATCGCCGTGGTGACCGGGCCGGGCAGGGCCAGCACGCGGCGATCCCGGGGCAGGTTCTGCCCCAGGTCATCGATGATCAGAGTGATGTAGGCCTTTTGAGGAGCGGGCGTTGCGTGAGCAACACCCGCCAGACAACACAGCAGACCGAGGAGCAACCGCAGGCGCATCTCAGCGGCCGGAGGTGATGCTCAACCCTTTGAGCAGGCTCAGGGCCTGGGCCAATTGGTAGTCATCATCCTGCGGCATGGCCTTGGCTTTGCCACTGGAGCTGGTCGGTTTGTCGGCGCCGCCATTGCCGTTGCCCAGGTGACCTTGCAGATCGGCTTCCTTGAAGTACTCGCCGTCCTGCTCGTTGGTGATCTTGGCCTTGCGCACTTCGATGTCCGGAACAATGCCCTGAGCCTGGATCGAGCGACCGTTCGGCGTGTAATACAGCGCCGTGGTGATCTTCAGTGCGCGTTCGTTGTTCAGCGGCAGGACGGTTTGTACCGAGCCTTTACCGAAACTGGTGGTGCCCATGACCACCGCGCGTTTCTGATCCTGCAAGGCACCGGCGACAATTTCCGACGCCGAGGCGCTGCCGCCGTTGATCAGCGCGACCATTGGCACGGCTTCGCTTTCGTCTTTGCCGGTGGCGGAGAAGCGCAGTTCGGAGTTGGCAATACGGCCCTTGGTGTAAACGATCAGGCCCTTGGTGATGAAGTGGTCGACCACTTCCACCGCCGCTTGCAGCACGCCGCCCGGGTTGTTACGCAGGTCGAGGATGATGCCTTTGAGCTTCTTGCCGTTGTCCTTGCGCAGCTTGGCCAGGGCTTTAGAGACTTCGTCGCCGGTCTTGACCTGGAACTGGGTGATGCGGATGTAGCCGTAGCCGGACTCCAGCAGCTGGCTCTTCACGCTTTTCACTTGAATGATGGCGCGGGCCAGGGTCACGTCGAACGGTGTACCGCCGTCGCGCACCAGGGTCAGGGTGATTTTCTGGCCGATCTTGCCGCGCATCTTGTCCACGGCTTCGGTCATGCTCTGGCCGCGGGTCGGCTGGCCGTTGATCTTGACGATGAAGTCGCCGGCCTGAATGCCAGCCTTGGAAGCCGGGGTGTCATCGATCGGCGAAACCACCTTGATGAAACCGTCTTCGGCGCCCACTTCGATGCCCAGGCCGCCGAATTCGCCGCTGGTGCTTTCCTGCAATTCAGCGAAGTCTTCCGGGCCCAGGTAGGCAGAGTGCGGGTCGAGGTTGCTGAGCATGCCCTTGATGGCGTTTTCCAGCAGGGTCTTGTCGTCCACCGGTTCGACATAGGCAGCCTTGATCCGATCCATGACCTCGGCAAAGGTGCGCAACTCTTCCAGAGGCAACGGCGCCTTGGTGGTCGCAGCAGTGCCCGCAGGCGCGACAGCCGGGGCCGGTTGAGCGGCAAACGCCAGAGGCGCGCCGATCACCAGGGCGATCGTCAGGGCCAGCGAGGTAAGGCGGGACAAATGCAGCATGTCGAACGAACTCCTGAATTAGGTCGCGTGCTTATCCTTGCGCGCGACACCATTGCGCTGGATCACTCGGGTGACCCTGCTGACGAATAGCGAAATACAGCGCTGGTGTGTCCTGCCCGCCACTACTACCCACAGTGGAGATGGACTCACCGGCTTTAACCACATCACCCGCAGACTTGAGCAGCGTCTGGTTGTGACCATAAAGACTCAAAAAGCCGTTGCCGTGGTCGAGAATCACCAGCAGCCCGGCGCCTCGCAACCAGTCGGCAAACACCACGCGACCGCCATGCACGGCGTGCACCTGGCTGCCGGCGGAGGCGCTGATCATCACGCCGTCCCACTTGGTGCGGGCGTCGTCGCCACGGGTTTCGCCAAAGCGTGCCAGCAGTCGACCATCAACGGGCCACGGAAGTTTTCCCCGGCTTGAAGCAAAGGGGCCGCCAAAGGTCTCGCCTGAACTTGAAACCAATGCGCCGGGTGTCGATTTAACGGGTTTGCGTGGGGCATCAGTGGCGTCTGCATCTGCTGCAGCCTGAGCCTCACGTAAACGCTTTTTTTCGGCTTCCTGCTGGGCGATCAGCGCTTTTTGCCGCGCTTCTTCTGCCTCTCGGGCCTGACGGGCCAAGGTTTCTTCAATGGTTTTAAGGACTTTAGACAGGTCTGCCTGATCTTGCTCGCGGGCTGCCAGCTTCTGATCGCGGGCCTTCACGTCGTCGCTGAGCTTGGCCAGGACTTGCTGGCGCTCCTTGCGGACTTTGTCGAGTTCGTCACGCTGGCTGTCGAGGCTGCTTTTCTGCACCAGCAATTGCGCCTGTTGCATGGCGATGTCTTTTTCGACATTGGCCAGTTGGCGCAGGGTTTCGTTGAAATTTTTCAGCTGCTCCAGGCGGGCCTGGCTCAGGTAGTCGTAATAGGTGAGGGTGCGGGCGAATTTTTCCGGGTTCTGCTGGTTGAGCAGCAGCTTCAAGTACTCCTGACGGCCGTTTTGATAGGCCGCGCGGGCCTGAATGGCGATCAGTCGCTGCTGTTCAATGCGCGCGCTCTGGAGTTTTTTTTTCTCGGCATCGAGTCGCTGCAGCTCGGATTCGCTTTTCTTCAGCTCTTTTTGCAGGGCATCGACCTGCTTCTCGAGCTTGCCCATCTCGGTTTCGGTGCCTTTGAGGTCTTTTTGCACACCCGACTTTTCTTCCTGGAGCTTGCCCAGCAGCTTTTTCAGCTCGGCAATGTCCTGACGCGTGGCGTCCAACTGTTGTTGGGTTTGCGCGCGCTCGTCAGCAAAGGCCGGTTGGAGCAGGCAAGTCAGAGCAAGGGCTATCAGGACGCGAAGCATAGAGGCGGGCGACACCAGGGAAAGGGACAGCCTAGTATGCCCGCCAAGCGCTGCAAAAAAAACGCCCAATTGGGGCTGTGTGATAACTGGACCGGGTTGCGGAGAAAATTGTTCTATCAAACCACCCAAAACCAATGTGGGAGCGAGCCTGCTCGCGATGGCGTCCTAATATTCAACATCGATGTTGGCTATCAGATTGCTATCGCGAGCAGGCTCGCTCCCACAGGGTTTGGTGGTGTTTGGAAGGTTGAGTTACACCAGAATCGAGGTCCCGGTCATTTCTGCCGGTTTTTCCAGGCCCATCAACATCAGCATGGTCGGTGCCACATCCGCCAGCACGCCGCCGTCGCGAACCTTGAAGACACGCTTGCCGACATAGATGAACGGCACCGGTTCGGTGGTGTGGGCGGTATGCGCCTGGCCAGTGGATGCGTCGGACATCTGCTCGACATTGCCGTGGTCGGCAGTGATCAGCGCTTCGCCACCGACTTTTTCCAGGGCATCGACGATGCGGCCAACACACAGGTCGAGGCATTCAACGGCTTTGACGGCCGCGTCGAACACACCGCTGTGGCCGACCATGTCGCCGTTGGCGTAGTTGACTACGATCACGTCGTAACGCTGGTTTTCGATGGCATCGACGATGCGGTCGGTGACTTCCGGGGCGCTCATCTCTGGCTGCAAGTCATAAGTGGCGACTTTTGGCGACGGGATCAGGATGCGTTCTTCGCCCGGGAACGGTTCTTCACGGCCGCCGGAGAAGAAGAAGGTCACGTGAGCATACTTCTCGGTTTCGGCGATGCGCAGCTGGGTCTTGCCGTTTTTCGCCAGGTAGTCGCCCAGCACGTTGTCCAGGCTGCCCGCGGCGAAGGCCGATGGGGCGGGAATGCTGGCGGCGTACTGGGTCAGCATGACGAAGCCGGCCAGCTTCGGCTGGCGGGCACGTTCGAATTCCTTGAAATCGTCTTCGACGAATACGCGAGTCAGTTCACGGGCGCGGTCGGCGCGGAAGTTCATGAACACCACGGCGTCGCCATCTTCGACTTTCACCGGCTCGCCGATGGAGGTGGCTTTGACGAATTCGTCGCTTTCGCCACGTTCGTACGCGGCTTGCAGGCCTTCCTGAGCGGTGGCGGCGTTGAATTCGCCGTTGCCATCGACAATCAGGTTGTAAGCCTGGGACACGCGGTCCCAACGGTTGTCGCGGTCCATGGCGAAGTAACGGCCGACAATGCTGGCGATCCGGCCTTTGCCGAGGGCCTGGAAGGCCGCATCCAGCAGTTCGATGGACGATTGAGCGCTTTTCGGCGGCGTGTCGCGACCATCAAGGAAGGCGTGCAGATAGATTTTTTCGGCGCCGCGCTTGAAAGCCAGTTCAGCCATGGCAACCAGGTGATCCTGGTGGCTGTGAACGCCGCCATCGGACAGCAGGCCCATGAAGTGCACGGCTTTGCCGGCAGCGACGGCTTTATCGACAGCGGCGCAGATGGTCGGGTTCTCGAAGAACTCGCCGTCGCGGATCGATTTGGTCACGCGGGTGAAGTCCTGATACACCACGCGGCCGGCGCCGAGGTTCATGTGGCCGACTTCGGAGTTGCCCATCTGGCCATCCGGCAGGCCGACGTCCATGCCGCTGCCCGAGATCAGGCCGTTCGGCACGGTGGCCCACAGACGGTCCAGCACGGGCTTCTTCGCCGCAAAGACGGCGTTGGATTCAGGGCTCTCACTGTGACCGAAGCCGTCGAGAATAATCAGGACCAAAGGTTTAGGCGTGGTAGTCATGGATTCCACTCGTGGCTGAGTTAAAAGAGGGCGATGGAAAAGGGAGTGGCAGTTTAAAGCTAAGTTCCGACGGCGTCACCGCCGGACGGGGTTTGGCCCACCATAGTGGCTGTGTATACTGGCCGACATTTTAACGCCCTGGAACCTCCTTCGATGGTTGAACATCTGATTCAATTCGCCACCAACCACTACATTCTCGTGGGTATCTTCGTCGTACTGGCGGCCTTGCTGTTGGCCTATCAGATGCAAGGCGGCGGCCGCAGCCTGAGCACCGGTGAACTGACCGGGCTGGTCAACAAGGACGCGGGCGTTGTGATCGACATTCGTTCGACCAAGGACTTCGCCGCCGGTCACATTGTTGGCGCGGTGAACATTCCTCACGACAAACTGACCGCTCGCGTCGGCGAACTGGAAAAGCACAAGGCCAAGACCATCATCCTGGTCGACGCCATGGGCCAGACCGCCGGCACGCATGCCCGCGAACTGATGAAGTCCGGCTTCACCGCCGCCAAGCTCTCCGGCGGTATTTCCAGCTGGAAAGGCGACAACCTGCCTCTGGTGAAGTGATATGAGCAACGTCGTCGTCTATTCCAGCGATTACTGCCCTTACTGTTCGCGAGCCAAGTACCTGCTCGAGAACAAAGGCGTGGCCTTCGAAGAGATCAAGGTCGATGGCAAGCCGCAGGTGCGTGCCGCCATGGCTCAGAAGGCCGGACGTACGTCCGTGCCGCAGATCTGGATCGGCAGCACCCACGTGGGTGGTTGTGATGATTTGTTCGCCCTTGAGCGCGCCGGCAAGCTCGACGCGATGCTCAAGGCCTGAATGCCTTCCCTATAAGACCCCAAGATCAGAAAGGATCTGAGATGACTGACCAACAGAACACTGCAGCTAGCGAAGAAGAAACCGCACCGCAATTCTCCTTGCAGCGCATCTATGTACGTGACTTGTCCTTCGAAGCCCCGAAAAGCCCGGCCATTTTCCGCCAGCAGTGGGAACCGAGCGTCGGTCTGGATCTGAACACCCGTCAAAAGGCTCTGGAAGGCGACTTCCACGAAGTCGTACTGACCCTGTCGGTTACCGTGAAGAACGGTGAAAACGGCGAAGTGGCGTTCATTGCTGAAGTGCAACAGGCCGGGATCTTCCTGATCAAGAACCTCGACGACGCTTCGATGAGCCACACCCTCGGCGCGTTCTGCCCGAACATCCTGTTCCCGTACGCTCGCGAAACCCTGGACAGCCTGGTCACCCGTGGTTCGTTCCCGGCCCTGATGCTGGCCCCGGTGAACTTCGACGCGCTGTACGCACAAGAGCTGCAACGCATGCAGGCGGCTGGCGAAACCCCAACCGTTCAATAAGCGGTTTTAAGCACCAAAGCAATTTCAATGTGGGAGCGAGCCTGCTCGCGAATAGGGAGTGTCAGATGACATCAATGTCGTCTGACTCACCGCTTTCGCGAGCAGGCTCGCTCCCACATTTGTTATGCGGTGTTATTTAAAGCCCAGCTGGCGCCAGCCTTCGTACACGGCAACCGCCACGGTGTTCGACAGGTTCAGGCTGCGGCAGCCTTCACGCATCGGCAGGCGCAGGCGCTGTTCGCCGGGCAGGGCATCGAGTACTTCGGCCGGCAAACCACGGCTTTCCGGGCCGAACAGGAACGCATCGCCCTCGGCGAAGCTGGCATCGTGGAACGGCCGCGAGCCCTTGGTGGTGAAGGCGAACAGCCGAGGATGACCGAGGCTTTCCAGACAGCTGGCGAGGTCTGCGTGGCGTTGCAGGGTGGCATACTCGTGGTAATCGAGGCCGGCCCGGCGCAGACGCTTGTCGTCCATCTCGAAGCCCAGCGGTTCGATCAAATGCAGGTGGCAGCCACTGTTGGCGCACAGCCTGATAACGTTGCCGGTATTCGGCGGAATTTCTGGTTGGAAAAGGATGACGTGAAACATGCACGGCTCCGAAGGTAAAGATGAGCGGCATTCTACGCCGCCCGTGGACAACCGTTCGAAACTATTCCCGCGAGTGATGGCTTCGCTGGCGATTGTCGGGGTGATGGTGGGGCTGATGATCGGTCGCCTGACCACGCCCGACCCCAGTGAATTGCAGCAGGTCGAGGTGACGAACGACGGGTTGGTCGTGTGGTTCAACAACGAACCCAAGGCTCACGGTGAGTTCGTCGACGGTAGCCTCGCGTTGCTGTTTGAGGCTGAAGGCAAGGCACAGAAAGGTCAGCTCAAGCTCAACGACAAGAACGTGAACTGGCGGGTGCGTTTGAGTGATGGGGGGTTGTTGCTGACGGTGGTGGCTGCCCGGCCACTGCAGGGCGAGTGGGCCGGTAGTGAGGTCGATGACCGCTGGCGGCTGGAGATCCATCTCCGAGAGCAATAAAAGAGGGAATCCCCGGCCTGCCTGTACCAAGGTTCCCAAAACGGCAGGGCTCGCGCATTGCGTCGTGAGCCCGGTGTAAAGAAGGAACCCCTGACCTGCCTGTATCAAGGGCCCCAAAACTGCTTGGGCTCGTCGCTTGTGCGGTGTGAGCCCGATGTAAAGAGGGGAATCCCCGGCCTGCCTGTACCAAGGTCCCCGAAACCGGGTAGTGAACTGAATCACTGAATGGACTATTGCAGGGGGCGTGCCAGGTTTTAACAAGTTGAAACAGAATGTCGCGCTGAAACGTCGAAAGGCCCGTATTCCGGGGCTTTCGTGTTTTCTCGATAGGGGTTCGATTGCGAACGCAGACGGGGTTTTGGATCTGTTGCCGTGCGCGATTGCGGTTCACGGTGCATTACCACGGTGCGTGGTGGCCCTAAAAACATCGCGAGCAAGCTCGCTCCCACAGGGTTCAGTGGTGATCACAAAATTGTGAAGCACCCAAAATCCACTGTGGGAGCGAGCCTGCTCGCGATTGGATCTAACGGTCAGCGAAGAGCTTAAGGCTGCTTATCCTTCTTCCCCTTCATCATCATCCCCACCATCAACCTTCATCCCCAATTCCTTGATTTTGCGCGTCAGGGTATTACGCCCCCAACCCAACAAAACCGCAGCATCGCGGCGGCGGCCGGCGGTGTGTTTGAGGGCGGTTTCGATCATGATCCGTTCGAACGCCGGTACAGCGCTGTCCAGCAGGCTCGACTGACCGCGAGCCAACGCCTGATCAGCCCACTGGCGCAGCGCTTGCTCCCAGTTGGTCACCGGCGCCGAGTCCTGCGGAAGGTTCAGCAGCTCCGGCGGCAGGTCGCTGATATGCACTTCGCGACCCGAAGCCATCACCGTGATCCAGCGGCAGGTGTTCTCCAGCTGACGGACGTTGCCGCCCCACGGCAGGTTCTTCAGGTATTCCTCGGTTTCGCTTTTCAGCAGCTTCGGCTCCACCGCCAGTTCTTGCGCGGCGCGGCTGAGGAAATGCTTGGCCAGCGTCGGGATGTCTTCGCGACGGTCCGACAGCCGTGGAATGTGGATGCGGATCACGTTGAGGCGGTGGAACAAGTCCTCACGGAATTTCCCGGCGTGCACCAGGGTTTCCAGATTCTGGTGAGTCGCGGCGATGATTCGCACATCGACCTTCACCGGCACATGGCCGCCAACGCGATAGAACTCGCCGTCCGCCAACACCCGCAGCAAACGAGTCTGGGTGTCTGCCGGCATGTCGCCGATTTCATCGAGGAACAGCGTGCCGCCGTCAGCCTGCTCAAAGCGCCCGCGACGCAGGTTGGCCGCGCCGGTGAACGCGCCTTTTTCATGGCCGAACAGCTCGGATTCCATCAGGTCTTTCGGGATCGCCGCCATGTTCAGCGCAATGAACGGCGAAGCCGCGCGAGGGCTGTGACGGTGTAGCGCGTGCGCCACCAGCTCTTTACCGGTACCGGATTCACCGTTGATCAGCACAGTGATGTTGGAGTGGCTCAAGCGCCCGATGGCGCGAAACACTTCCTGCATCGCCGGTGCTTCACCGATGATTTCCGGGGTGCGGGTCAAGGCGACCGGGACTTCCAGGCCTTGTTGTTCCTGAGCGTGCTGGTTCGCGCGTTTGACCAGCGACACCGCTTCGTCGACGTCGAACGGTTTTGGCAGGTATTCAAACGCGCCGCCCTGATAGGACGCGACAGCGCTGTCCAGATCGGAGTGAGCGGTCATGATGATGACCGGCAGCCGTGGGTGTTGTTCGCGAATCCGCGCCAGAAGGTCCAGACCGCTGGCACCCGGCATGCGAATGTCGGAGATGATCACGTCCGGCTGCTGGCGCGCCAGGCGGCTCATCACGCCATCGGCGCTGTCGAAGCTTTGCGTGGTCATGCCTTCTTGCTGCAAGGCTTTTTCCAGGACCCAACGGATAGAACGGTCGTCATCGACGATCCACACGGTTTCACTACGGCTCATGTCGATGTGGCTCCTTGTTCCAGTGGCAGAAAGATCGAGAAGGTGGTGTGGCCTGGATGGCTGTCACATTCGATCAGGCCCTGGTGCTGGCTGATGATGTTCTGGGTTATGGCCAGGCCCAGCCCGGTACCGTCCGGGCGGCCGCTGACCATGGGAAAGAAGATGGTTTCCTGCAACTCCGCGGGAATGCCCGGGCCGTTGTCGATGATTTCGATCTTGGTCACCAGGCGATGGCGCACGTGGCCGATGGTGAACTGGCGCATGGCGCGGGTGCGCAGGCTGATGCGGCCAAGGCGCAGCTCGTTCTGGCTGCTGATGGCCTGCATCGCATTGCGCACGATGTTCAGCACGGCCTGAATCATTTGTTCGCGGTCGATCAATACGTCGGGAATGCTCGGGTCGTAGTCGCGCACCAAAGTGATGCAACCCTGGCTTTCGGCCTCCACCAGATGACAAACGCGTTCCAGAACTTCGTGGACGTTGCACATCGCCAGTGACGGCAGCTTATTGGAACCGAGCATGCGATCGACCAGATTGCGCAGGCGATCGGCCTCTTCAATGATCACGTTGGTGTAGTCGCGCAGGCTTTCTTCCGGCAGCTCGCGGGCAAGCAATTGCGCCGCGCCGCGAATCCCGCCGAGAGGATTCTTGATTTCGTGAGCGAGGCCGCGCACCAGCATCTTGCTGGTTTCCTGCTTCGACAGCTGCGCCTCTTCCTTGGTGATCCGCAGCAAGCGGTCACGGGGGTGGACTTCCAGCAGCAGCATCGTGGCGCCGTTGGCCAGGATGGGCGTTACCGCGTAGTCGACGGTCAGCGCCTGGCCGGTGAGGGCGGTGAGCATCGCCTCGCGCTTGGTGAACGGGTGCGCCTGCTGGACCGCTTGGCGCAGGGAGTTCAGCGCCTCAGCGGATTCGGTGAACAACTCGCTGATGAACTGCCCATGGCTACGCTGACCGCTGATGGCCAGGAGCATCTCCGCTGCCGGGTTCATGTACTCAAGGCGCAGTTCGGCGTCGAGCAGAATGGTGGCGGTGGTCAGGTTGTCGAGTAGCAATCGATGCAGTGCGTCGCTAATGGTCATCAGGACCTCTTTTGGAGCAGGGCGCGCGCATGAATAAAGCGCTGATACGAGGAAAATGCAAAAACCAAACCAAGGCTCCGAAAAGAAGCGTTTAAGGCCTGAAACGGGCGTTTGACGCTCGTTTGCGTGGCGTTCTGCCAGCTTTGACGGGTACTTTCGAACCAAAATGGGTTGGAATGTGAGTACGGTGCAACCAATTGCACCAATATAGTGCGCAAACCTGAACGGCGTTAGAAGAAGCGCAGGAAGGGATTTTTTTCTTCTACGGGTTTGTCTTTGAGCGGGCACTCCGGCCGTTGGCCGTAGTCGGCAGGGGCGCAGGGTTTGACCTGACGCTTCTGCGCGAGGGAGATGCGCAGCATGTGGAACGGCTGGTTGGCTGTGCGCTCGACCGTGCGGCCCTGCTCGTCGAGGATTTCCACGGAGAGGTTATGGCTGCCACGATCGATGTTGCTCAGGGCAAATACTGGGCTCAGGCCGGGTGCTGCGGTGGGTTGGCCGTCGAGCAACAGTTGGTAGCGATGGCCTCGCTGCAGGCCGGGTTCGCTGGTGACGCTGACGATAATCTCGCCAGCACTGCTGCGCACCGTGGCGTCTGGCTCCGGCACCAGGACTCTCAGCAGGTCGTAGTGGAACAGTGGTTTTGTTTCGGTCTTCTTTCCAGTTATTACCGGTGCTGCGCCGCCAGGGTTGGCGGACATGCGGTTACTCGGCGCCATAGGCACGCGCTTGGCGTTGCCGGAGCCTGGCTGGTCGGTGTAGACCCGATTACCCTGGGCGTCGACGTAGGTGAACACCTCGGCCGTCACCGGCAGGGCGATCAAGCATGCGATCAGCAACCACAGCCTCACGGCTTATGCACCCGTTGCACGGTGAACGTCACGGTAGGGCTTTGCTGGACGATGTTCTCTCCATCGATCACCTGCACCGCGAGGCTGTGTTCGCCGCGATCGACGTTCACCAGTTGCAGGATCGGCACGTTGCTCGGCTGGCCGTAAGGTTGATCGTCCAGCAACAGCCTGAGCAGATGAGGGCCTTGCAGGCGGGGTTTGATCAACACGTTGACGGTGAAGGTGCCGTTGTTGGCACGCAGCGCTTCGGTAGTGGGTAAGTTGGTCAACTCCAGCACCTCGTAAGCGCTGCGCGGCTGTTCGCGGCTGGTGGCTTCGACAGGTGGTGCAGAAGGGGCTTGAGGCTCAACCCTGTTAAGCGGTGGCAACTCGACTGGCTGAGCCTTCACGCCATCGGGCGGTTGATTGCTGTAGGCGGTGTTGCCGTCGGCGTCGGTGTACTTATAGATCTGCGCTGCGACGGGCAGGGCGATCAACAGCAACATCAGTAGAAAACCACGACCCATAAAATTGACCGGAAGCGAAGGCGTTGGGTTGCAGCATAGGTCAGGGGCGCCGGTTAGCCCAAGTGGTTAACATTTGGGCATGGTTTACCAAATCTCCCAAACACCGCATAACCCCTGTGGGAGCGAGCCTGCTCGCGATGGCGGCGGATCATCCAGCATCAATGTTGAATGAACGAATGCTATCGCGAGCAGGCTCGCTCCCACAGGGGACGTCGTCGGCCGTTGAATCGCGCCCACAAAAAAGGCCTCCCGAAGGAGGCCTCTTTTTTGTCACGCCGCTTGCGCAGGCGCTACTGGATTAGCAGCTGTAGTACAGCTCGTATTCCAGTGGGTGTACGAAGGTACGTACTTTGATTTCTTCTTCGCTTTTCAGAGCGATGTAAGCGTCGATGAAGTCGTCGCTGAAAACGCCGCCTTTGGTCAGGAACGCACGACCTTTGTCCAGCTCTTCCAGGGCTTCTTTCAGGCTGCCGCAAACTTGTGGGATCTCTTTCGCCTCTTCAGGCGGCAGGTCATACAGGTTTTTGTCAGCAGCGTCGCCAGGGTGGATCTTGTTCTGGATACCGTCCAGGCCGGCCATTACCAGGGCAGCGAAGGCCAGGTACGGGTTAGCTGCTGGATCCGGGAAGCGAGCTTCGATACGGCGAGCGCGAGGGCTGGACACGTAAGGAATACGGATCGAAGCGGAACGGTTGCGAGCCGAGTAGGCCAGCATTACTGGGGCTTCGAAACCTGGGACCAGACGCTTGTAGGAGTTGGTCGACGGGTTGGTGAAGCCGTTCAGCGCTTTACCGTGCTTGATGATGCCGCCGATGAAGTACAGAGCGGTGTCGGACAGGCCGGCATAGCCTTCGCCAGCGAAGGTGTTCTTGCCATCTTTGGCGATAGACAGGTGAACGTGCATACCCGAACCGTTGTCGCCGTACAGAGGCTTAGGCATGAAGGTCGCGGTGCGGCCGTATGCATCAGCAACGTTGTGTACGCAGTACTTCAGGGTTTGAACTTCGTCAGCCTTGGCAACCAGGGTGTTGAACTTCACGCCGATTTCGTTCTGGCCAGCAGTTGCCACTTCGTGGTGGTGAACTTCGATGACCAGGCCCATTTCTTCCATGGCGTTGCACATGGAGGTACGGATTTCGTGGTCGTGGTCGAACGGCGGAACCGGGAAGTAGCCGCCTTTGACGCCTGGACGGTGGCCTTTGTTGCCGCCTTCCACGTCCTGGTCGGACATCCACGAACCTTGTTCGGAGTAGATCTTGAACATCGAGCCGGAGATATCGGACTTGAACTTCACTTCGTCGAAGATGAAGAATTCAGGCTCTGGACCAACAAATACGGTGTCGCCGATACCGGTCGACTTCAGGTATTCCTCGGCACGCTTGGCGATCGCACGTGGGTCACGGTCGTAGCCTTGCATGGTCGAAGGCTCGATCACGTCGCAAACCAGGATCAGGGTTGGCTCTTCGGTGAACGGGTCGAGAACGGCAGTGCTGTCGTCCGGCATCAGGATCATGTCGGAGGCTTCGATGCCTTTCCAGCCAGCGATGGAGGAACCGTCGAACATTTTGCCTTCTTCGAAGAAAGCTTCATCCAGCGCGTCGCGAGCCGGCATGGTCACGTGGTGCTGAGTGCCTTTGGTGTCAGTGAAGCGCAGATCAATCCACTTGACGTCATGATCTTTGATGAGTTGAACCGACTTCGACATAGTGTCCTCCGGGTGGCTTCGGGCTTAGTAGTGGATGCCCTTAGAATGTGGGTGATGCCGGCGCGAATACTCTGCCAAGGCAACCTGCCTCACAAGGGAGCAAATTGCATGCCAGTGCCCCACCATGGGTTTTTTGCCCCAATTTCACGCTTATAAAGGTGCAAAGCGCAGCAAAGCTGGAAATAGCGCCCCGTAATGTAGCGTCAAATTCAACAAATGACCTGTTTTGGTGCGCGCAAAACCTTCTGCACATTAACTGGTTAAACCTTGAGCAATTTCCGCTATAATCCGCGCCCCCCTTTTTCGGCTGGCCCAGCGCGCGCTGTTTTCATGAAACTAATCGTAAAAGTCTTTCCCGAGATCACCATCAAGAGCCGCCCGGTACGGATGCGTTTCATCCGCCAGTTGGCCAAAAACATCCGTACCGTGCTCCGCGACCTGGACCCGGCTGTGGTGGTGAACGGTGTGTGGGACAATCTCGAGCTGGAAACCCGCGTCAGCGAGCCCAAAGCCCTGAAGGAGATGACCGAGCGCCTGAGCTGCATGCCGGGCATCGCGCATTTCCTGCAAGTCGACGAATACCCGTTGGGTGACTTCGACGACATCGTCGCCAAGTGCAAGCAGCACTTCGGTGATGCGTTGGCCGGGAAGATTTTTTCGGTGCGCTGCAAGCGTGCCGGCAAGCACGAATTCAGTTCGATGGACGTCGAGAAATACGTCGGCAGCCAACTGCGACGTCAGTGCGGCGCCGCCGGAATCTCGCTGAAAGAGCCGGAAATCGAAGTACGCCTCGAAATTCGCGACAAACGGTTGTTCGTGATCCACAACCAGCACAACAGCATCGGCGGTTATCCGCTGGGTGCCCTGGAACAGACGCTTGTGCTGATGTCCGGCGGCTTCGATTCCACTGTTGCTGCTTACCAGATCATGCGCCGCGGGCTGATGAGCCATTTCTGCTTCTTCAATCTGGGCGGACGAGCCCATGAACTGGGCGTTATGGAAGTCGCGCATTTCATCTGGAAGAAGTACGGCAGCTCCCAACGCGTGTTATTTGTCAGTGTGCCGTTTGAGGAAGTACTGGGAGAAATTCTCGGGAAAGTCGATAACAGTCATATGGGCGTAGTTTTGAAGCGTATGATGTTGCGCGCTGCTTCCCGTATTGCCGATCGGCTGGAGATCGATGCGCTGGTCACCGGCGAAGCGATTTCCCAGGTGTCGAGCCAGACGCTGCCGAACCTGTCCGTGATCGACTGCGTGACCGACAAGCTGGTCTTGCGTCCGCTGATCGCCAGTCACAAGCAGGACATCATCGACCTGGCCAACGAAATCGGCACTGCCGACTTCGCCAAGCACATGCCGGAATACTGCGGGGTCATCTCGGTGAACCCCAAGACCCACGCCAAGCGTCCACGCGTGGAGTACGAAGAACAACAGTTCGACATGGCAGTACTTGAGCGTGCGCTCGAGAACGCCAAACTGGTGCCGATCGATCGCGTGATCGACGAATTGGGCCAGGACTTGCAGATCGAAGAAGTCAGCGAAGCGCTGGCTGGTCAGATCGTCATCGATATCCGTCATCCGGATGCCGCTGAAGATGACCCGCTGGGCCTCGTTGGCATTGAGGTACAAACGATGCCGTTTTATGCATTGAACGCTCGTTTCAAGGAACTGGACCCTACTCGCCAGTACCTGCTGTATTGCGACAAAGGCGTGATGAGTCGCCTGCATGCCCACCATTTGCTCAGTGAGGGGCATGCCAATGTGCGCGTTTATCGACCGAGCTAAGTGCCCGGGGCTGTTTGCCTGTGGCCTGCGTCACCGGCCCCCCGACGCCGCCGTCAAGCTGTAACGGCTTTGCCGGACTCTACTGTTAATCGCTGCCAAGACTTGTCAGCACACCGAATCCTCTGATCGAGATACACAAGTGATCGAAAATCTACGCAACATCGCCATCATTGCTCACGTTGACCATGGTAAGACCACCCTGGTAGACAAACTCTTGCGTCAATCCGGCACCCTGGAGCGCAACGAGCTCAACGACGAGCGCGTGATGGACTCCAACGACCAGGAGAAAGAACGCGGTATTACCATTCTGGCGAAAAACACCGCCATCAACTGGAACGGCCACCACATCAACATCGTGGACACCCCGGGCCACGCCGACTTCGGCGGCGAAGTTGAACGCGTAATGTCGATGGTTGACTCCGTTCTGCTGCTGGTTGACGCTCAAGACGGCCCTATGCCGCAAACCCGTTTCGTGACCAAGAAGGCTTTCGAAGCCGGCCTGCGTCCAATCGTGGTCATCAACAAGGTTGACCGTCCAGGCGCGCGTCCGGACTGGGTTCTGGACCAGATCTTCGACCTGTTCGACAACCTGGGTGCTACCGAAGAACAGCTGGACTTCAAAGTCGTCTACGCCTCGGCCCTGAACGGCATTGCCGGTCTGGAACACACCGACATGGCTGAAGACATGACCCCGCTGTACCAGGCGATCATTGACCACGTGCCAGCTCCAAAAGTTGACCGTGACGGTCCGTTCCAGATGCAAATCTCGGCACTGGACTACAACAGCTTCCTGGGTGTTATCGGCGTTGGCCGTATCGCCCGTGGTCGCGTCAAGCCGAACACTCAAGTTGTGGCTATCGACGCCGACGGCAAGCGCCGTAACGGTCGTATCCTGAAGCTGATGGGTCACCACGGTCTGCACCGTATCGACGTTGACGAAGCAGCTGCCGGCGACATCGTCTGCATCAGCGGCTTCGACCAGCTGTTCATCTCCGACACTCTGTGCGACCCACTGAACGTCGAAGCGATGAAGCCGCTGACCGTTGACGAACCAACCGTTTCCATGACCTTCCAGGTTAACGACTCGCCGTTCTGCGGTCGTGAAGGCAAGTTCGTCACCAGCCGTAACATCAAAGAGCGTCTGGACAAAGAACTGCTCTACAACGTTGCTCTGCGCGTTGAAGAAGGCGACACCGCCGACAAGTTCAAAGTCTCCGGCCGTGGTGAGCTGCACCTCTCGGTACTGATCGAAACCATGCGTCGCGAAGGCTTCGAAATGGGTGTTGGTCGTCCGGAAGTGATCATCCGCCTGGTTGACGGCGTCAAGCACGAACCGTACGAAAACGTGACCATCGACCTGCCAGAAGAATCGCAAGGTTCGATCATGGAACAGATCGGTATCCGTAAAGGCGACCTGACCAACATGGTTCCGGATGGCAAGGGCCGTGTGCGCCTTGAGTACAACATCCCGGCTCGTGGCTTGATCGGTTTCCGTAACGAGTTCCTGACCCTGACCTCCGGTGCAGGCATCCTGACCTCGATCTTCGACCGTTACGACGTGATGAAGTCCGGCGACATGTCCGGCCGTCAGAACGGCGTGCTGGTTTCGGTTGCTACCGGTAAGGCTCTGACTTACTCGCTGGAAACCCTGCAAGCTCGCGGCAAACTGTTCCTGGGTCACGGTGAAGACGTGTACGAAGGTCAAATCGTCGGCATCAACAGCCGCGACAACGACCTGGGCGTTAACCCAACCAAAGGCAAGAAGCTCGACAACATGCGTGCTTCGGGTAAAGACGAAACCATCGCTCTGGTTCCGCCTATCCGTTTCACCCTGGAACAAGCTCTTGAGTTCGTGCAAGAAGACGAACTGTGCGAAGTCACTCCTAAGTCCATCCGTCTTCGTAAGAAGATCCTGGGCGAAAGCGAGCGTACCCGCGCTGCCAAGAAAGCCGGTAACTGAGTTTCGACTTAGTTAGCTGCTAAAAAAACGCCCCCGACCGCAAGGTCGGGGGCGTTTTTGTTTGTCTGGCTGTAGCAGCTGTCGAGCTTGCGAGGCTGCGTTCGGCTGCGGAGCAGTCGCAGGCCGGAAAATACGATTTATATGATGCACCGCTGCGTTTAATTTCACGACTGCTGCGCAGCCGAACGCAGCCTCGCTGGGGCTCGACAGCTGCTACGGGGAATCGGGGCGGCTTTAGAACTTCTCGAGGGTCCGACGGCTCTCGCTGCTCTCGCGCGCCACTTCTTTCGGCTTATACGCGCAATACCCAGGCCGCGGACCGATTTTCGGGTGGTTGCGGCAAGTATCCGGGCGCTTTTCATAAATAGTGCACAGACGGCTCTTACGATCCAGGTACAGGCAATCGTTGTTGCTCATGCGCTGAAGGGTGAAGATCTCGGACTTCTGGTTGTAACGCTCGACGATCCCTTCCTTCTGCAAACGCTTGGCGATGTTCTTTGGCGGCTCGCCGCGCTCGAATTCATCGACGATGCCGATACGGATCAGATCCTTGATCTTGACCTCGACCGGCAGGGTGCAGCAGCTGGAAACGCACGAACCACACATCGGGGCGGAGTACTTGGCCCAGGTATCGAGGCGATCGATCTCCGCGGCGGCGATCAGGTTGGACTTCATCATCGGTTGTTACCAGCGTGCATCAGGGCGCGCGATCATACCGGGACTGGTGGATTTTTGAACAACCTTTCGCCAGATTTTTTCGTATTCCGCCCAGTAACACCTGTATTCCGGCACGGGCCCTGCATTCTTTCCGGCACATGAGGTTGTAATGTCGACCTATCTTGCACTATCAGGAAAAACTGCCGAACCAGAGTTCCAACGGCCTGTCAGACCGTCTAGGCTCAGACAATTCCAAGCTCGCTCGAGGTCCTATCGATGACTCAAGAACCACTTGTTCGCGAAGCAGAGGTGGCCGCATTCCGCGACGCCGTCTTGACCAAACTCACCTACGCGGTGGGCAAAGACCCGGATCACGCCTTCGACCACGACTGGTTCGAAGCCATTGCCCTGGCGGCGCGCGATCACATGGTCGAGCACTGGATGGATCACACCCGGCAGATTTACCGCAAAGGTCAAAAGCGGGTTTATTACCTCTCCCTCGAATTTCTGATCGGCCGTCTGCTCTACGACAGCCTGAGCAACCTTGGCCTGCTGGACGTCGCCCGTGAGGCCCTGACTGAACTTGGCGTCGACCTTGAGCGCATCCGCCTGCTGGAGCCCGACGCAGCGCTGGGCAACGGCGGCCTCGGTCGTCTGGCCGCGTGCTTCATGGAAAGCATGTCGACCCTCGGCATTGCCGGCCACGGTTACGGCATTCGTTACGAACACGGCTTGTTCCGCCAGGCCATCGTCGACGGCTGGCAGCAGGAGCAGACCGAACACTGGCTGGATTTCGGTAACCCTTGGGAGTTCGAACGACCAGAGGTCGTTTACCCGATTGGCTTCGGCGGCAGCGTCGAAACCGTCACCGACGAAACCGGCAAGTCCAAGCAAGTCTGGACGCCGGCGGAAACCGTTCGCGCGATTGCGTATGACACGCCGGTCGTCGGCTGGCGCGGGGCGAGTGTCAACACGCTGCGCCTGTGGCGCGCCCGGGCCATGGAAGATTTGCACCTGGAACGCTTCAATGCCGGCGACCACTTGGGCGCCGTGGCAGAAGTCGCCCGGGCCGAAAGTATTTCCCGGGTGCTCTACCCGGCGGACAGCACTGAAGCCGGACAGGAACTGCGCCTGCGTCAGGAGTATTTCTTCGTCGCCGCGTCCTTGCAGGACTTGCTGCGCCGCCATCGCAACATGCACACCTCGGTCCTGACCCTGGGCGATCATGCCGCGATCCAGCTCAACGACACCCACCCTTCGATTGCCGTGGCCGAGCTGATGCGTCAGCTGGTCGACGTTTATGACGTCGCGTGGGATGCGGCATGGCAAGTCACCGTCGACACGCTGTCCTACACCAACCACACGCTGCTGCCGGAAGCGCTGGAAACCTGGCCGGTCGGTTTGATGGAGCGGATGCTGCCGCGGCACATGCAGATCATTTACTTGATCAACGCCCAGCACATCGATTCGCTGCGAGCCAAGGGTATCCATGACTTCGAGGTGCTGCGTGCGGTGTCGCTGATCGAGGAAGACAACGGCCGCCGCGTGCGCATGGGCAACCTGGCGTTCCTTGGCTCCCACAGCGTCAACGGCGTGTCCGGCCTGCACACGCAGCTGATGCGCAAAACGGTGTTCTCCGAGCTGCACAAACTCTACCCGGACCGGATCAACAACAAGACCAACGGCATCACGTTCCGCCGCTGGCTCTACCAGGCCAACCCGGAGCTGACCTCGATGATGGTCGACGCGCTCGGCCCGGATCTGCTGGACAACGCCGAAGAGCGTTTGCTCGGCCTGGAACCGTTCGCCGAGAAAGCCGCGTTCCGCAAGGCGTTTGCCGAACAGCGGTTGCACAGCAAGAAAGCCTTGGCGTACATCATTCACGAGCGACTTGGCGTTGCGGTCAACCCGGCGGCGATGTTCGACGTGCAGGTCAAGCGGATCCACGAATACAAACGTCAGTTGCTGAACCTGTTGCACACCGTTGCGCTGTATCAGGCGATTCGTGCCGAGCCGGAAATCGATTGGGTGCCGCGGGTGAAGATCTTCGCCGGCAAGGCGGCGGCCAGTTATCACCAGGCCAAGCTGATCATCAAACTGACCAACGACATCGCCCGGGTGGTGAACAACGACCCGACGGTGCGCGGTTTGCTGAAAGTGGTGTTCTTGCCCAACTACAACGTCAGTCTGGCGGAAAGCATCATCCCGGCAGCGGATTTGTCGGAGCAGATTTCCACTGCAGGCTTCGAAGCCTCGGGCACCAGCAACATGAAGTTCGGCCTCAACGGCGCGCTGACCATCGGCACCCTGGACGGAGCCAACGTCGAAATGTGCGAACGCATCGGCGCCGAACACATGTTCATCTTCGGCCTCAGCGCTCAGCAGGTTGAAGCGCGCAAGCAGAACCATGAGTTCAACGCGACGCCGGATATTGCAGCATCCCACCGGCTGAATGACGTGCTGCAAGCGATTCGCGGCGGGGTGTTCTCGCCGGATGATCCTTCCCGTTACACAGGACTGATCGATTCGCTGATCGACTACGATCGCTTCCTGGTCTGCGCCGATTTCGACTCTTACTGGGACGCGCAGATGCGCGTTGAAGCCCATTGGCACGATTCGAAGGAATGGTGGCGTTCGGCTGTGTTGAACACTTCCCGGATGGGCTGGTTCTCGTCCGACCGGACCATTCGCGAGTACGCCACGGATATCTGGAAAGCTTTGGAGTAACTTTTAGCAATAATTGCGAGCAAGGCCCGACGGTTGTTGGGCCTGATCGATATACTAAGCGCCGGTTACACCGGGCCAAAGTATGGCTAGGCTCAGTCAAAGGCAATCCAATGTGGGAGCGAGCTTGCTCGCGATAGCGGACGTACATTCAACTTCAATGGTGAATGTACGGGCCCCATCGCGAGCAAGCTCGCTCCCACAAGGTTTGTGTTGTTTCAAACTAGACTGAAGCCAGATGCTGTATTGCCCGGATTTGCCCATCGCGGGGCCACTTAGGGATATCGACCATGCAATGGATGTTCATGCTGATTGGGCTGGTGCTGGGCTGGGTACTCGACGAGTCGTTCAGCGATGCGCTGCTGGGCGGGCTGCTCGGGTTGGGTATTGGCCAGGCCATTCGCATTGGCCGCTTGGGTACACAAGCTGACGAGCAGCGCCGGCTGCTTGAACACGCGCAGGTGGCGCTGAATGCGGTCGAGCAACGTTTGGTGTTGCTGGAGGTGTCAGGCGTCAAGGCGCCGCAAACCAGTGAGCCAGTTGTCAGCGAAGCTGCTGCACCTCCTGAATTCACACTCGACGAAATCCCTGTCGAAGCCCCGGAGCTGATCTGGGAACTCCCTCCCGAACTGGAACCGATCACCACGGCCGCCGCCGAAGCGAGCCGTCCAGCGCCCGTCGATGCCTGGAAACCCGAACCGGTCGCCCGCGAGCCACAACAACCTGCCATCCCGCGTGGCCCGAACTTCATCGACCGCGCCATCAGCGGCGCACGCAACTGGCTGTTCGGCGGCAACACTGTGCTGCGGGTCGGTGTGGTGCTGTTGTTTCTCGGTCTGGCCTTCCTGCTACGTTATGCCACCGAAGGCATGGTGGTACCGATCGAGTTGCGTTACGCCGGTGTTGCGGCGGCGGCATTGGGTCTTCTTGGACTGGGTTGGTGGCTTAGAACACGCAACAGCCATTACGCGTTGATGCTGCAAGGCACCGGGATCGCGGTGTTGTACCTGACCGTGTTTGCTGCGATGCGCCTGCATCCGCTGCTCGACCCTACGGCGGCGTTAGGTCTGCTGGTTGCAGTGACGGTGTTCTCGGCGATCCTCGCCATCACCCAGGATGCCTTGGGCCTGGCTGCCGCTGCAGCGTTGGGCGGTTTTGCCGCGCCAATCCTGACCTCCACCGGCGCCGGCAACCATGTCGCGCTGTTCAGCTACTTCGCCTTGCTCAACGCCGGCATCCTCGCCATCGCCTGGTTCAAGGCTTGGCGGCTTCTTAACCTGATCGGTTTCGTCGGCACCTTCGGCATCGGTTTCGCTTGGGGCCTGCGTTCCTATACCCCGGAACTGCTGTGGAGCACCGAGCCGTTCCTGATTGTGTTCTTCCTGATGTACCTGGTCATCGGTCTGCTGTTCGCCCGGCGCAAGTTGCTGGAAATGAGCGACGCACCCGAGGACGACAGTCGTGAAGCGCTGCTGCACTGGTCGGCGCGCAAGGGCGATTACGTCGACGGCACGATGCTGTTCGGTCCTCCGTTGGTGGGCTTCGGCTTGCAGTTCGCGTTGGTCCAGCACATGGAATTCGCTGCAGCCTTCAGTGCGTTGGCGTTGGGCATGATTTACATGGGGCTGGCACGGCTGCTGATGGGGGGACGAGCGCTGCTGCTGGCGGAAACCTGTCTGGCGCTGGGGGTGATCTTCGCCAGCCTGGCGATTCCGTTGGGGCTCGATGCGCGCTGGACCGCTGCTGCCTGGGCTGTCGAAGGCGCCGGCATCTTCTGGCTTGGCCTGCGTCAGCAACGACCGCTGGCCCGAGCCTTTGCCTTGCTGCTGCAACTGGGCTCGGCGTTGGCCTTCCTCAGTGAACTGCGAATCGGCGAAAGCAGCCTGCTGGAAGGGGCACCGTTGGGCGCGCTGATGCTTGGCGTGGCATTGCTGTTCAGTTTCTACCAATTGCGCAAAGCCTTGCCCGAGCAGACGTCGGAATGGGAGCGCAAAGGGCTGCCGGTGTTGGCCTGCCTCGGCCTGACCTTCCTCTATCTGCTGGCGCCGTTGTTCTTCTTCACTCACGGCACGGCGATCAGTTGGGCGCTGGCGGGGTTGGCGACGTTGTTTGTTGGCTTGCGTCTGCAATCGCGCACGTTCCTGTTCACCGCGTTCGGCGTGCAATTGCTCGGCGGTGCGTTGTTCCTGCTGCGGCTGCAAGGTTCGAGCGGTGAGTCTGGCGCCGTGTTCAGTGCGGGTTGGAACGGTTTGCTGAGCGCGTCGTTGATCGGCCTGGCGCTGATCGCTGGCATGTTGCTGGCGGCGCGCGATGAGATGGTCCGAAGCGACGTGCGATTGCTGCGTGGCTTGTCGGTGGTGCTGCTGGCCGGTCTGGTGTTGATCAATCTGGCGGTGCTGTTCGTCCTGCCTTGGCAAACGGCGAGTGCGGTATGGGCGGCCAGCGGTTTGTTCATCATCTGGCTGAGTCTGTACCTGAAGCAGCGCGTGAGTTTTGTCTTCGGTCTGCTGTTGCAGGTCATCGGCGGCGCGG
Source organism: Pseudomonas sp. GL_093 (assembly GCF_057837605.1). Lineage (NCBI taxonomy): Bacteria > Pseudomonadati > Pseudomonadota > Gammaproteobacteria > Pseudomonadales > Pseudomonadaceae > Pseudomonas > Pseudomonas sp. GL_093. The sequence goes on from NZ_CM174448.1 coordinate 392,873, forward strand.
CGTTCCTGATGGCCAGGCCTGAGTTGCTCGGACCGCTTGCGAGCGAAGGATTGAAGCCTCTGGCTCATAGCGGTTTCTGGACGCCGCTGGTGTTGGGTCTGGCCGCGATGGTTGGCGCCTGGCGCTTGCAGCTCGGCAACCATGCGTCGGCCTTCGATGTGCTGAGCTTGCAGCGTTTGTCCGAAGTGCTGCTGGTGTGGGGCGCTGGATGGTGGGCGCTGGCGTGGATCAGTGAAGTGCTGCGCTTCGCACCGTTGAATCTGCACGCGGCGTTGTTGCTGGCCGTTGCGGCGCTGAGCGTGGCGCTGTGGACAGTCTTGGCGCTGCGCCTGAAATGGTCGTCGCTGGGTTTGCTTTGCACCTTGCTGATGCCTGCGACCGGTTTGGTGTTGTTGGATGCGTGGCACTCGCGTTATCACCCGGCGGCCAATTTTGGTTGGCTGGTATGGGCGGCCGTGTTCGTTGTGCATTTCCTCTCTCTGCGGCGTCTGGCGCCGATGTTGCCGGCGCGCGCCCTCAGTACCGCCCATGTGCTCGGCTGCTGGCTATTGATCGGTGTGTTGGCCCTGGAGCTGCGTTACGGCCTGTTGCTGTTGTCCGAGCAGTACAACGCCTGGCGCTGGTTGGGTTGGGCGATTCTGCCGAGCCTGTATCTGGTGCTGATGGCAGCGCCCCGTGCCTGGCCATGGCCGGTGTCGGCTTATTCGCGCGAATACCGCGTGTACGCGGCGGCCCCGCTGGCGTTGCTGATGCTCGGCTGGTTCTGGCTGGCGAACGTCGTCAGCGACGGCACCGCCGAGCCGTTGCCTTACGTGCCGCTGATCAACCCGCTGGAGTTGGGTCTGCTGTTTGCGCTGTTCGGCGTCTACGTGTGGTCCCGCAGCGCTGTGGCGCAACTGGCGATTCGCAAGGACTATGCCGAACACGCCACGCAACTGATCGCTGGAGCCTCGCTGTTTGTGTTCTTCACGGCGCTGGTGATGCGCACTGCCCATCATTGGGGGGGGGTGCCGTTCGAGCTGGAGGCGTTGCTCGAATCCATGCTGGTGCAGGCCGGTCTGTCTATCGTCTGGACCTTGATGGCCCTGAGTCTGATGATCGGCGGCCATCTGCGTCATCGCCGCGAAGTCTGGCTGATCGGTGCGGCGCTGATCGGTGTGGTGGTGGCCAAACTGTTCTTTGTCGAATTGAGCAACCGCGGCGGACTCGCCCGGATCGTCTCGTTTATCGGCGTTGGTGTGTTGCTGTTGGTGGTGGGCTATTTCGCCCCGTTGCCGCCCAAGCGCGCCGAGGCTGTGCCGGAGGCTGAAAAACCGGCCCCGCAAACCGAAGGAGTGTCGTCTTGAGTCAGAAGCTGAGCCGTGTCTGGTTGGGCGCTGTTGCGCTGGGTGTGGCGCTGTCGGCCAGTGCTCAGGAAAAATTGGCGGACTTCGCCACGCAGGTGCCGTTGTCGGTCAGCGGCGAAGGTCCGTGGTATCGCCTCGAATTGCCGTTGAGCGTGCAACTGAATGCGCGGCAAACCGATCTCAGCGATGTGCGCGTGTTCAACGCCGCCGGTGAGGCTCAGGCGTATGCCTTGGCACGTGCGCCGGCGCAGACCAGCGATAAGCGCACCCTGACCGACGTGAAGTGGTTCCCGCTTTACAACTCGGCGGATTCCACCGAGCACGCACCGAGCGTGAGGGTGCAATCGAGCGCCAACGGCACGCTGGTCGAAGTGCAGCCGTCCAGTCAGCTGGAGGCGGGCGAAGAAATGCTGCGGGGCTGGTTGCTCGACGCCAGCAGCATCAAAGCACCGTTGCAGCAGTTGATCCTCGACTGGACCAGCGAACGCGACGGCTTTCAGCGTTTCACCATCGAAGCCAGCGACGACCTGCAGCATTGGCAGTCGTGGGGCGAAGGGCAGGTGGCACGCCTGACGTTCGCCGACGAGCGGGTCGAGCAACATGAAGTCACCCTGCCGGGTCAGTCGGCCCGGTATCTGCGATTGCTATGGAGCACGCCGCAATCGGCACCGACATTGACCTCGGCGCAACTGCAAAGCGCCAAGACCCGCAGCCTGCCGCTACCGCTTGTCTGGTCGCAACCGCTGGCCGGCAGCAGCGTGAAGGCCGGTGAATACACCTGGCAATTACCCATGGGGCTGAATGTCGAGCGCTTGCAGGTCGAGTTGAGCCAGCCCAACAGTTTGGCGCCAGTAACCTTGTCCGGTCGTCGGGAAAGCAGCCTGCCGTGGCAGTCGCTGGGCAGCGGTTTGCTCTATCGCCTGACTCAAAGTGGCCAGGACGTGGTGCAGAACGAATTGCAGCTGTCAGGGCAAACTGTGCAGCAGTTGAAGCTGACGGTGGACGAGCGTGGCGGCGGTCTGGGGGCCGAGGCACCGACTGTGCGATTCGCCGTGCGCTCCATTCAATTGGTGTTCCTGGCGCGCGGAGCAGGGCCTTATACGCTAGGGCTGGGCAGTGCCACGGTGAAGGCGGCGAGCCTGCCGCTGTCGACGTTGATTCCGGATTACAACGCTGCAAAGTTGGCGACATTGGGCAAGGCTACGGTGGACGGCGGGGCGGTGGCCACGCCGGCGTCGACCGTGACAACGGCTGCGCCGGCGGACACAAACTGGAAGAAATTCGGGTTGTGGGCGGTGCTGCTGCTCAGTGTTTTGTTTCTGGCCTCGATGGCGTTCAGTCTGTTGCGCAAGCCGCCGGTCAAGCCCTGACGGCGGATGCTTTGCATCCCAATCGCGAGCAAGCTCGCTCCCACAGGGTCCGCATTCCTCTGTGGGAGCGAGCTTGGTCCGGGCGGCGTTCCGACGATGGCTGTTTCCAGGTCGGTAAAAATGCCGGTTTCGAACTACGCTCAACCGGGCGCATGAACTCTATTGGGTGTAACACGTCTGATAGGAGGAAATGCGCCCCGACTCGCGTTAAACTGCGCGGGTTTTTAGCCCCCCCATTCCACCGGAGCCTTCCATGTCCCGCGTTACCCTGAGTCGCTATTTGATTGAGCAGACCCGTAGCAATAACACCCCTGCCGATCTGCGTTTCCTGATCGAAGTGGTGGCGCGTGCTTGCAAAGAGATCAACCACGCCGTGTCCAAAGGCGCCCTCGGTGGTGTTCTGGGCAGCATGGGCACTGAAAACGTCCAAGGTGAAGTGCAGAAGAAACTCGACGTGATCTCCAACGAGATCCTGCTCGAAGCCAACGAATGGGGCGGTCACCTGGCCGGCATGGCGTCCGAAGAAATGGACAACGCCTACCAGATCCCGGGCAAATACCCGAAAGGCGCGTACCTGCTGGTTTTCGACCCACTGGACGGCTCGTCGAACATCGATATCAACGCGCCGGTCGGTACTATCTTCTCGGTGCTGCGTTGCCCGAACGAATACCTGAGCCAAAACGAGCCCTTGAACGAAAAGGCTTTCCTGCAGCCAGGCACCGAGCAAGTGGCTGCCGGTTACGCGATCTACGGTCCACAGACCATGTTGATCCTGACCCTGGGCGACGGCGTAAAAGGCTTCACCCTGGACCGCGAAATGGGCAGCTTCGTCCTGACCCATGAAGACATCAAGATTCCGGAGTCCACTCAGGAATTCGCGATCAACGCGTCCAACCAGCGTCACTGGGAAGCGCCGGTACAACGCTACGTCGGCGAATTGCTGGCTGGCGAAGAAGGCCCGCTGAAAAAGAACTACAACATGCGCTGGGTCGCCGCGATGGTCGCGGACGTGCACCGCATCCTGACCCGTGGTGGTCTGTTCATGTACCCACGCGACAGCCGCGAGCCGTCCAAGCCGGGCAAGCTGCGCCTGATGTACGAAGCCAACCCGATGTCGTTCCTGGTTGAACAGGCCGGCGGCGCTTCCACCGATGGTCATCAGCGCATCCTCGACATCAAGCCTGACGGCTTGCACCAGCGTGTCGCGGTGTTCCTCGGTTCGAAAGAAGAAGTCGAACGCGTCACGGCTTACCACAAGGAATAAACCATGACCGCGCCCTGGCAGCCGTTGCTCGAATGGTGGTTCGGAACGCTCGAATCCCCCAACGAAGTATCGGCTGACAAGGGCAAGTTATGGTTCGGCAAGCGCGACAGCCAGGACCTCGAAGCGCGCACGCGTTTCGGGGACTGGGTCGAGCAGGCACTGGCCGGCGGATTGACCGAGTGGGCGCAACGCCCCGAAGGTTGGCTGGCTCTGGTGCTGCTACTCGACCAACTCCCGCGAATGATCTATCGCGACACTCCCAAATCCTTTTCAGGCGATCTCAGGGCTCAGGCACTGGTGGCGCAAGGCATTGCTGCGGATTTCGATCGGCAGTTGCGGCCGATCCAGCGGGTGTTCATCTACCTGGTGTTTGAGCATTGCGAGAATCTGGCGGTGCAGAACGAAGCGGTTTCGCGATTTATCGATCTGGTGGCGCAGCAGCCTGAGGCTGATCGGGCGGTGTTTGCCGATAACCTGGATTATGCCGAACGGCATCAGAAAGTGATTGCGCGGTTTGGACGGTTTCCGCATCGCAATGCGGTGTTGGGAAGGGAGTCTACGGCTGAAGAGCTGGAGTTTCTTTCGGGGCCTGGTTCAAGGTTCTAAATCTTCATCGCGGCTGATGCCGTCATCGCGAGCAAGCTCGCTCCCACACTTGATTTGTGTCATGCACAAATCCCCTGTGGGAGCGAGCTTGCTCGCGATGAGGCCAGTGAGAGCGCCTTAGATCCGGAAGCTGCCAACCAACTGCTTCAACCGCGCCGCCTGCTGCTCAAGATCCGAACACGCACGCAACGTTGACTGCAAGTTCTCCACGCCTTCCTGATTCAGCGTGTTGATCTCGGTAATGTCGACGTTGATCGACTCCACCACAGCCGTTTGCTCTTCCGTCGCAGTGGCCACCGACTGGTTCATCCCGTCGATCTCACCGATACGCTGAGTCACGCTGCCCAGACGTTCGCCCGCCTGGTTGGCGATGCCAACGCTGCTTTCGCTTTGGCGCTGGCTGTCGGTCATGGTGATCACGGCTTCCCGGGCGCCGACTTGCAGTTCCTCGATCATCTTTTGCACTTGCTGCGCCGAATCCTGAGTACGGTGCGCGAGGTTGCGCACTTCGTCCGCTACCACGGCAAAACCACGACCGGCTTCACCGGCACGGGCCGCTTCGATGGCGGCGTTGAGTGCCAGCAGGTTGGTCTGCTGGGAGATGCTGGTGATCACTTCCAGAATCTGCCCGATGTTCACGGTGTTGCTGTTGAGCGTTTCGATGTTGCCGCACGAATCGCTGATCTTCGCCGAGAGCTGCTGCATCGCCGCGATGGTTTTATCCACGACTTGCTGACCGTCTTCGGCCAATGCGCGAGCATCGCTCGAATGTTGAGAGGCGAGGGCGGCGTTCTGGGCGATTTCCTGTGCGGCGGCGCCCAGCTCGTTGATGGCGGCGGCGACGCTGCTGGTGCGCGAGGCTTGCTGGTCGGAGTTGAACATCGACGAGTTCGACGCGGCAACCACACGCAAGGCGACTTCATTGACCTGGCCGGTGGCCGAGGACACTTCGCGAATCGAGGTGTGAATACGCTCCACAAAACGGTTGAACGAGGTGCCCAGCGCACCGAATTCGTCCTGGCCGTGGATGGTCAGGCGTTTGGTCAGGTCACCTTCGCCTTCGGCGATGTCATGCATGGCGCGGCCCATGGTCAGCAGCGGTTGCATCAGGAAGCTGATCAACATGCCCAGAAACGCGATGATGATCACCACGGCAATGACCATGGCGATGATCGCCGAAGTGCGGAATTCGCTGAGCATCGAGAACGCGGTGTCCTGATCCAGCACCAGCGCCACGTACCAGTCTGCCGAGGGCACACCGTTGACGTGGGTAAAGGAGATGAATTGAGTCTTGCCGTCGATCTCGACTTCTTTCATGCTCGGGCTGACTTTCGGCGCGCCGTTTGGGTAGGCGTCGGTCAGGCTCTTGAGCACCAGCTTGCTGTCCGGGTGGATCAGGATCTTGCCGTCGGCGCTGACGATAAACGCATGGCCGTGGCCGCCGAAGTTCAGCGAGTTGATGATCGCGCTGACGCTGGACAGGTCGATGTCTGCGCCGGCGACGCCGATCATTTGATTCTGATGTTTCACCGGGGTGGCAACGGTGATCACCAGTTTGCCCGACGACGCGGCGATGTACGGTTCGGTGACGATGGTCTGTTGCGCACCGTTGGCCGCCTTGTACCAGCCACGGGCACGGGGGTCGTAATCCGCGGCACGATTGCCGGCCGGAACCGAGAACATCACGCCATCGGTGCCACCGAAGTAGCTCAACTGAAAATTGCTGGTGTAGGCGGGCAGGTCGATGGCGCGCTTGAGGTTGGCCTGGGCGCTGCCGTCCACCGCGATCTGCTGGGACAGCGATTGCAGCAACTGAATGCGGCTGTCCAGCCAGGTCTGGATGTTGCTGGTGGTCAGGCTGCCGAGTTCCTGCATCGAGGATTCGGTACTGCTGCGCAGGGTTTGCCGCTGGCGGTAGTCGTTGAAGAGGATGAAACAAGCGAATGCAACGGCCACCACGAGGGCGGCAGCCAACAAGATCTTGTGGCTGAACTTCATGTTTCTGGTCATTAAATGAGCTACCGCGGAGAGGCTGGTCAACAAAGGGGCGTCAATTTGCCACAGTCGTGGGCATTGCGCTGCTTTTATGTCGACTGACCGGCGTCAAAGATTAGGCGGATTTTTGTGAAAACCGACGAAATACTCAATAGCGAAAGAAAGATGCTGATTTTTCGAAACAAGGCAGACGAGCGGCCTGATAAATAGCCGGCCGGCCAGGGAACCAGACAGGGGTTTTCTCTTCTAAGCTTCAGCTTGGCAGCCATGCCATTCCCCTTCGCCCCAGGAGCTACACCATGTCGCTGCGTTCTATCGCCCTGCTTTCGTTCTGCGTGTTGTTGGCCGCTTGCAGCAAGATCAATCAGGAAAACTACTCGAAGCTGTCTTCAGGCATGCCCAAGGCCGAGGTAGAAACCTTGCTGGGCAAACCCGCTGATTGCTCGGGCGCGCTCGGCATGTCCAGTTGCACTTGGGGCGACAAGAACAGCTTTATCAGCGTGCAGTACGCCGGTGACAAAGTGCTGATGTTTTCCGGCCAAGGCCTGAAGTAATCCGGGGCTATGCGCCCACGGGAGAAAAACAATGAAACGGTTACTGATAGTCCTTTTAGCCGGCCTGGTATTGGCCGGCTGCGCCACTTCCGGCGTAGATCCGTTGGCACCGAAAACCGTCAACAGCGTCAATCTCAAGAAGTACCAAGGGACCTGGTATGAGTTGGCTCGTCTGCCGATGTATTTCCAGCGCAACTGCGCGCAATCCGAAGCCCATTACACGCTCAAGCCTGACGGCAAGGTGTTGGTGCTCAATCGCTGCCTGACGGCAGACTGGCAATGGGAAGAGGCCAAAGGCGTGGCCTGGCCACAGGAGCCGGGCAAAACCGACAAGCTGTGGGTCGAGTTCGATACCTGGTTTTCGCGGTTGATACCGGGTACGGCGAAGGGAGAGTACTGGGTGTTGTACGTCAGCGATGACTACAAGACCGCCATTGTTGGCGACCCGAGCCGCAAGTATCTCTGGCTGCTGTCACGGACCCCGACGGTCAATGGTGTAGTGCGTGAGGAACTGCTGAGCAAGGCGCGTCAGCAGGGTTACGACACCACGCGACTGATCTGGCGCGCGACCGATACGCAGATGGCCAAGACCTCGAACTGACGGTTAGTAGAGAACAAATGTGGGAGCGAGCTTGCTCCGGGCGGCGTTCCGACGATAGCGGCCCCTCAGTCAACATTGATGTTGAATCTGACGGCCCCATCGCGAGCAAGCTCGCTCCCACAGGTTTTTGGGTTAGCCAAGTAATTCGCGCAGGACTTGGGTGAACGCCCGATTGCTCTCTTCTTCGCCCGCATGATGCCCATCGCGCACAACCCACTGGCCATTGACCAGCACATCCCGCACCTGGCGATCACCGCCGGCAAACAACCAACGATTGAGAATCCCGTCGCCACTGGCCGTCGCCAGGTACGGATCGTTGCCATCCAGCACCAGCCAATCCGCACGTTTGCCAACTTCCAGCGCACCAATCGACTGACCCAGTGCTTGAGCGCCGCCATCCAGAGCCGCGTCGTACAGCGTGCGACCAACCATCGGCTGATCCGCGCCATACAAACGATTACGCCGTTGGTCGCGCAGACGCTGGCCGTATTCCAGCCAACGCAATTCTTCCACCACGCTCAAAGACACATGGCTGTCGGAACCGATGCCCATGCGCCCGCCCTGAGCGAGGAACTCCACCGCCGGGAAGATACCGTCGCCGAGGTTGGCTTCGGTCGTCAGGCACAGGCCGGCGATGGCGCGACTCTTGGCCATCAGCGTGACTTCTTCCGGGTTGGCGTGGGTCGCGTGAACCAGGCACCAGCGCTGATCGACCTCGGTGTTTTCGTACAACCATTGCAGCGGACGGCGGCCGCTCCAGCTCAGGCAGTCATCGACTTCTTTCTGCTGTTCAGCGATGTGAATGTGCACCGGGCACTGCTGGTCGCTGGCGGCCAGCACTTCGCTGATTTGTTGTGGTGTTACCGCGCGCAACGAGTGGAAACACAAACCCAGCGACTGCGCCGGTTGCTGCGCCAGGATCGGCTGCAAGCGCGATTGAAGCCTGAGGTAGTTTTCGGTGCTGTTGATAAAGCGGCGCTGGCCTTCGTTCGGGGCCTGGCCGCCGAAACCGGAATGACTGTAGAGCACCGGCAGCAGCGTCAGGCCGATACCGGCGGAGCTGGCGGCCTGGCTGATACGCAGCGCCAGCTCGGCCGGGTCCGCGTAAGGCTGGCCGTTGGTGTCGTGGTGTACGTAATGAAATTCCGCGACCGAGGTGTAACCGGCCTTGAGCATTTCGATGTACAGCTGACGGGCGATGACGCCGAGTTGATCCGGGCTGATTTTTCCGACGAGGCGATACATCAAATCGCGCCAGGTCCAGAAACTGTCATTCGGATTCCCCGCCACTTCCGCCAGCCCGGCCATGGCCCGCTGGAAGGCGTGGGAGTGTAAATTCGGCATACCCGGCAGCAGCGGACCGCTTAGCCGTTCGGCGCCATCTGCGTTGGAATCGGCCTGGATATGGGTCAACACGCCATCGGCGCTGACCTCAAGACGTACATTGTTGGCCCATCCACTAGGCAGCAGCGCGCGTTCGGCAAAGAAGGCGGACATGGTTCAGCACCCCATCGTGTGTTATTTGTATATACATATACAGACGTTTGCCTGCTCGGTAAACTCCGGCAAGCTATGTGGCTTGTATGGTTAGTTCGTCAGTTCAAGTTCGGATGCCAGAAATTCAGAGCCAAGGCGCTGCGACGAGTCATAGCTGGCTATGGCGAGGAGCAGCAACGCAGGATCTGGATTTCTGGCGCCGAAATTGACTGACAGAACTAACCATACGAGCCACATTCCCCTGACAAATGAACAAGGATTAACCGTGCCAACTCCGTCTGCCACATTGCCGCCGAATGCCAATCTGAGCGCCAATCTGGGCGACAGTCCGGCGCCCTTGTACGCCCGCGTCAAACAGATGATCACCCAGCAAATCGACAGTGGAAACTGGCCGCCGCACTACCGCGTTCCGTCGGAAAGCGAGCTGGTCAACCAACTGGGTTTCAGCCGCATGACCATCAACCGCGCCCTGCGCGAGATGACCGCCGACGGTCTGCTGGTGCGCATGCAGGGTGTCGGCACGTTCGTCGCCGAGCCGAAAAGTCAGTCCGCGCTGTTTGAAGTGCACAACATCGCCGACGAAATCGCCTCCCGTGGCCATCGCCATACGTGCAAAGTCATCACCCTCGAAGAAGAGGCCGCCGGTTCCGAGCGGGCACTGGCACTGGACATGCGCGAAGGCCAGAAAGTCTTTCACTCGCTGATCGTGCATTTCGAAAACGATATCCCGGTGCAAATCGAAGACCGGTTCGTCAACGCACTGGTGGCTCCGGACTACCTCAAGCAGGACTTCACCCTGCAAACGCCATACGCCTATCTGAACCAGGTCGCGCCGCTGACTGAAGGCGAGCATGTGGTCGAGGCGATTCTGGCCGAAGCCAGCGAGTGCAAATTGCTACAGATTGAAAAGGGCGAGCCGTGCCTGCTGATTCGTCGCCGCACCTGGTCCGGCCGTCAGCCAGTGACTGCCGCCCGTTTGATCCACCCCGGTTCCCGTCATCGTCTGGAAGGGCGGTTCCATAAATAGAGAGCCATAAATGAGTGAGATGAAGGTTCTACGCGCAGTTGATTACCCACGCATGCCATGGAAAAACGGCGGCGGCAGCACTGAAGAAATCACCCGTGATGGAGGTGCTGGCCTTGAGGGTTTCGGCTGGCGTCTGTCGATTGCCGATATCGGCGAGTCGGGCGGTTTCTCGACATTCGCCGGCTATGAGCGAGTGATCACTGTGTTGCAAGGCGAGGGCATGACCTTGCGGGTTGATGGCCAGGACACGCAGCCATTGTTACCGCTGGACCCATTTGCTTTCAGCGGCGAGAGCCAGGTCTCCTGCGCATTGCTCGGTGGGCCGATCCGCGACTTCAACCTGATTTATGCACCGCAGCGTTATAGCGCACGATTGCAGTGGCTGGACGGCGAGCAGCGGTTTTTCAGCTCGGCAGGCACCGTGCTCGTGTTCAGTGTCACCGACGAGCTTGAAGTGAAGGTTGGTAACAGCGCCTCACAACTCGGTCGCCATGATTGCCTGCAACTCGACGGTAACGTTGGTCTGCTGGAAGTCTCCAGTAACGGCCCGTGCTGTGTGATCGAACTGATCGCACGCTGATTCAAAATCCCCAAAAGATCGCAGCCTCCGGCAGCTCCTACATTGATCGTGCACACCACAAATTTTGTGGATGGACATCGAACTGTAGGAGCTGCCGAAGGCTCGGGCCGCGTTCGGACGATCTTTTTGCTTTCCAGCGTTCCCGAATGCGCACCAACTTGTTACCGAACGCCCCAGCGTGGCGCAAAACCCCGCTCAAGTAACAGCTGTAACCCTCCTCGCAGAATCCCCCCGAAAAATTTCATCTGTCCCGGAACCCTTGATCCAGGCGCTTTCCAGCCCTTTCAAAACTTTTCTTGAACACTCATTCAGCAAGTTGGCCGCTTGATTGCATATGCTTGTATGTACAAGTAAAGACGTATGCGTATGAGTCGATCGAGACTCCTCGCAACGCCCACTGATTCAGGTTTGGATTGATCGCTGAGGAGTCTCTTTCGTGACTGACAATAAAATGACCAAGTTTCGTGACGTTGAAATCCGCGCTGCCCGCGGTAACACGCTGACCGCCAAGAGCTGGCTGACTGAAGCGCCGCTGCGCATGTTGATGAACAACCTCGACCCGGAAGTCGCCGAGAACCCTAAAGAACTGGTGGTTTACGGTGGTATCGGTCGTGCGGCACGTAACTGGGAATGCTACGACAAGATCGTCGAAAGCCTGACCAACCTGAATGACGACGAGACCCTGCTGGTGCAATCCGGCAAGCCGGTCGGCGTGTTCAAGACCCACAGCAACGCCCCGCGCGTACTGATCGCCAACTCCAACCTGGTGCCACACTGGGCGAGCTGGGAACACTTCAACGAACTGGACGCCAAAGGCCTGGCCATGTACGGCCAGATGACCGCCGGCAGCTGGATCTACATCGGCAGCCAGGGCATCGTTCAAGGCACCTACGAAACTTTCGTCGAAGCCGGTCGCCAACACTACAACGATGACCTGAAAGGTCGTTGGGTCCTGACCGCAGGCCTCGGCGGCATGGGCGGCGCTCAACCTCTGGCCGCTACCCTGGCCGGCGCTTGCTCGCTGAACATCGAATGCCAACAAGTCAGTATCGACTTCCGTTTGAACAGCCGTTACGTCGATGAGCAAGCCACCGACCTCGACGACGCTCTGGCACGTATCGCCAAATACACCAAAGAAGGCAAAGCGATTTCCATCGCCCTGCTGGGCAACGCGGCTGAAATCCTGCCGGAACTGGTCAAGCGCGGCGTGCGCCCGGACATGGTCACCGACCAGACCAGCGCCCACGACCCGCTCAACGGTTACCTGCCAGCCGGCTGGACCTGGGAAGAGTACCGCGCTCGCGCCAAGACCGAGCCAGCCGCTGTCGTCAAAGCCGCCAAGCAATCCATGGCCGTGCACGTTAAAGCGATGTTGGACTTCCAGAAGATGGGCATTCCGACCTTCGACTACGGCAACAACATCCGTCAGATGGCCCAAGAAGAAGGCGTCGAGAACGCATTCGACTTCCCAGGCTTCGTACCCGCTTACATCCGTCCGCTGTTCTGCCGCGGTATCGGCCCGTTCCGTTGGGCTGCACTGTCGGGCAACGCCGAAGACATCTACAAAACCGACGCCAAAGTAAAAGAACTGATCCCGGACGACGCCCACCTGCACAACTGGCTGGACATGGCGCGCGAGCGCATCAGCTTCCAGGGTCTGCCGGCACGTATCTGCTGGGTTGGCCTGGGCCTGCGCGCCAAGCTCGGTCTGGCATTCAACGAAATGGTTCGCAGCGGTGAATTGTCCGCGCCAATCGTGATCGGTCGCGACCACCTGGACTCCGGTTCGGTCGCCAGCCCGAACCGCGAAACCGAATCCATGCAAGACGGTTCCGATGCCGTATCCGACTGGCCACTGCTCAACGCTCTGCTCAACACCGCGAGCGGCGCGACCTGGGTTTCCCTGCACCACGGCGGCGGCGTCGGCATGGGCTTCTCCCAGCACTCGGGCATGGTGATTGTCTGCGACGGTACTGACGAAGCGGCCGAGCGTATTGCTCGCGTCCTGCATAACGACCCGGCTACCGGTGTCATGCGTCACGCCGATGCGGGTTATCAGATCGCGATCGACTGCGCCAAGGAACAGGGTCTGAACCTGCCGATGATTACCGGTAAATAAAAAACCCTGTGGGAGCGAGCCTGCTCGCGATGAGGGCGGAACATTCAACATCTGCGTTGACTGAAAAACCGCTATCGCGAGCAGGCTCACTCCCACAAAAGCCAACACAACAACCGGTATATCCAGAACAATCCACAGAGGTTGAATCATGGCTGTTAACAGCGATCGTGCAGGCAGTAAACCGTTGATCGAGAAACGTTCGATCGACTACATCCCGGAAGCGGAAAGACACGGTCGTCTGTTGAGCCAGTTCACCCTGTGGATGGGTGCCAACCTGCAAATCACCGCGATTGTCACCGGGGCCCTGGCCGTGGTGCTGGGCGGTGACGTGTTCTGGTCGTTGATCGGTCTGTTGATCGGTCAACTGCTTGGCGGTGGCGTAATGGCGCTGCATGCGGCGCAAGGGCCCAAGCTTGGCCTGCCGCAGATGATCTCCAGCCGGGTACAGTTCGGCGTTTATGGCGCGGCCATCCCGATCGTGCTGGTCTGTCTGATGTACCTCGGTTTCACCGCAACGGGAACCGTGCTTTCCGGCCAGGCGCTGGGCCAGTTGTTTGGCGTCAGTGACAGCGTTGGCATCCTGATCTTCGCCAGTGTCATTGTGCTGGTGACGGTGCTCGGTTATCGGGTGATCCATTGGATCGGCCGTGTCGCTAGCGTCATTGGTGTGATTGCCTTTGTTTACCTGTTCAGCCGCCTGATGAGCCAGACGGACGTGGGTGCACTCCTGCAGATCCGCCACTTCAGCTGGAGCAGCTTCCTGCTGGCGGTGTCGCTCGCGGCGTCCTGGCAGATCGCCTTCGGTCCTTACGTGGCTGACTATTCACGCTACCTGCCGAGCAAGACGTCTTCGGTGAAAACCTTTTTCGCCGCTGGCGCGGGTTCGGTGATTGGCGCACAAGTGGCGATGATCCTCGGCGTGTTTGCCGCCGCCTCGGCCAACGGCCAATTCGCCGGCCATGAAGTGGCCTACATCGTTGGTTTGGGCGGTACCGGTGCCACCGCTGCGTTGCTGTATTTCAGCATCGCGTTTGGCAAGGTCACCATCTCCACGCTGAACTCCTACGGCAGCTTCATGTGCATTGCGACCGTCATCAGCGGTTTCCGTGGTGATCTGAAAGTAACGCGCTTGCAGCGTCTGGTCTTCGTGCTGGTCATCGTCGGTGCTGCGACCCTGATGGCGTTGCTCGGTCAGCACTCGTTCCTCGGTGCGTTCAAGTCCTTCATCCTGTTCCTGCTGGCGTTCTTTACGCCATGGAGCGCGATCAACCTGGTGGACTACTACTGCATCACCCGCGAGCGCTATGACGTACCGGCGCTGGCCGATCCGAATGGTCGCTACGGCCGTTGGAACGTCCTCGGTATCAGCGTTTATGTCTTCGGTGTGCTGGTGCAGTTGCCGTTCATCTCCACCAAGTTCTATACCGGTCCGCTGGTGGCGGCCCTGGGTGATGTGGATATTTCCTGGATCATCGGTCTGGTGCTTCCCGCAGCCCTGTATTACGTGTGCGCGAAAAAATGGCACAGCGCAGTACCCGATCACCTGATTCTGCCGGTCGAGCAGGACAGCAATGCAGCACCTATAACAAGCGGGGCCGGTCGCGCTGCGGCGCAGGCCTGATTGGACGTGGACAGGGCTGGATGCCTCTTGACTGCCGTAAGCCAACTCATGATTAGGAGCGTCACTACAATGAAATCGAACAAGACCCTGCTGACCACATTGCTTTCCATGGGCCTGCTGGCCAGCGCCGGCGCCACTCAGGCGGCGGGTTGGTGCGAGTCGGGCAAGCCGGTGAAATTTGCCGGCCTGAACTGGGAAAGCGCCATGCTGCTGACCGACGTGCTGCAAGTCGTGTTGGAGAAAGGCTACGACTGCAAGACCGACAGCCTGCCGGGCAACTCCATCACCATGGAAAACGCCCTGAGCAGCAACGATATTCAAATCTTCGCCGAAGAGTGGGTTGGCCGTAGCGAAGTCTGGAACAAGGCCGAGAAGGCCGGCAAGGTCGTCGGTGTCGGCGCCCCGGTCGTGGGTGCTGTCGAAGGTTGGTACGTGCCGCGTTACGTGATCGAAGGCGACGCCAAGCGCAAGCTGGAAGCCAAGGCACCGGACCTGAAAAACATTGCTGACCTGGGCAAGTATTCCGCTGTGTTCAAAGACGCCGAAGAGCCATCCAAGGGCCGTTTCTATAACTGCCCGGCCGGCTGGACCTGTGAACTCGACAACAGTGAAATGCTGAAAAGCTACGGCCTGGAAAGCACCTACACCAACTTCCGTCCGGGCACCGGTCCGGCGCTGGATGCCGCGGTGCTGTCGAGCTACAAGCGTGGCGAGCCGATCCTGTTCTACTACTGGTCGCCAACCCCGCTGATGGGCCAGGTGGACTTGGTCAAACTCGATGAGAAACCAGGCGTGAACAAGCAAGTGACCATCAAGGTCGGCCTGTCCAAGACTTTCCACGAGCAAGCCCCGGAACTGGTGGCGGTGCTGGAGAAGGTCAACCTGCCAATCGACCTGCTCAACCAGAACCTCGGACGCATGGCCAAAGAGCGGATCGAGTCACCAAAACTGGCGAAAATCTTCCTCAAGGAACATCCTGAAGTCTGGCACGCATGGGTGAGCGAAGACGCAGCCAAAAAGATCGACGCGGCCTTGTAGGTTGAGCCTCTCCGACTGCCCTGAGCGGCAGTCGGGTGCTTGATCGCAACCCCTTGATTGAGAGTCTCTTATGTTTCCCGAAAGCTTTACCTTTTCCATCGCCGACTGGGTCAACAGTTGGGTCGATTCGCTGGTTACCAACTACGGCGATGTGTTCCGGCAGATCTCTGACACGCTGCTGTGGGCCATCGTCAACCTTGAAGGCCTGCTGCGTGCGGCACCCTGGTGGTTGATGCTCGCCATCGTCGCGGGCGTTGCCTGGCACGCGACCCGCAAGGTCGTGACCACGGCCGTGATTGTCGGCTTGTTATTCCTGGTGGGTGCGGTCGGCCTCTGGGACAAGCTGATGCAAACCCTGGCGCTGATGATGGTGGCGACGATCATTTCGGTGCTGATCGGCATTCCACTGGGCATTCTCTCGGCGCGCAGCAATCGCCTGCGTTCGATCTTGATGCCGCTGCTGGACATCATGCAGACCATGCCGAGTTTCGTGTACCTGATCCCGGTGCTGATGCTGTTCGGCCTGGGCAAAGTCCCGGCGATTTTCGCCACTGTGATCTACGCCGCACCACCGCTGATCCGCCTGACTGATCTGGGCATTCGCCAGGTCGACGGCGAAGTGATGGAAGCGATCAACGCCTTCGGTGCCAACCGTTGGCAGCAACTGTTTGGCGTGCAACTTCCGCTGGCCCTGCCGAGCATCATGGCCGGGATTAACCAGACCACCATGATGGCCCTGTCGATGGTAGTGATTGCCTCGATGATCGGTGCGCGTGGCTTGGGCGAAGACGTGTTGGTGGGGATTCAGACCCTCAACGTCGGACGTGGTCTTGAGGCGGGTCTGGCGATCGTGATTCTGGCAGTGGTTATCGACCGTATTACTCAGGCGTATGGTCGGGCACGGCATGAGGTGAGCAAATGAACAACGAAGCCATCAGCAAGATCGAAGTCAAAAACGTCTTCAAGATTTTCGGCAACCGTTCCAAGGATGCGCTGGCCATGATCGGCCAGGGCAAAACCAAGGATCAGGTGCTGTCCGAAACCGGCTGCGTGGTCGGCGTGAACGACTTGTCCCTGAGCATCGGCACCGGCGAGATCTTCGTGATCATGGGCCTGTCGGGTTCCGGCAAGTCGACCCTGGTGCGCCACTTCAATCGCCTGATCGACCCGACCAGCGGCGCGATCCTGGTGGACGGCGTGGACATCCTGCAATACGACATGGAAGCCCTGCGCGAATTTCGCCGGCACAAGATCAGCATGGTGTTCCAGAGCTTTGGCCTGCTGCCGCACAAGACCGTGGTGGATAACGTCGCCTACGGCCTGAAAGTGCGTGGCGAGACCAAGCAAATGTGCTCCGAGCGCGCGCTGCACTGGATCAACACCGTGGGCCTCAAGGGCTACGAAAACAAATACCCGCATCAGCTCTCGGGCGGCATGCGTCAGCGTGTGGGCCTGGCCCGTGCCTTGGCGGCAGACACCGACATCATCCTGATGGACGAAGCCTTCAGCGCCCTCGACCCGCTGATTCGTGCGGAGATGCAGGACCAGTTGCTGGAACTGCAAAAGACCCTGCACAAGACCATCGTCTTCATCACCCACGACCTCGACGAGGCCGTGCGCATCGGCAACCGGATTGCGATTCTCAAGGATGGCCGCCTGATTCAGGTGGGTACGCCAAGAGAGATCCTGCATTCGCCGGCGGATGAGTATGTCGATCGGTTCGTTCAGCGACGGGCTGCGGTGGTTTAAGAGATTTGCGGTGTCTGTGCCGGCCCCATCGTCGGAACGCCGCCCGGAGCAAGCTCGCTCCCACAGGGATTTTGTGAACGCTGGAGATCCACTGTGGGAGCGAGCTTGCTCGCGATGAGGCCGGTGAAGCTGCATCAATATTCAAGTTGTACGCACGAGGTCAAAGATGTCCCAGGCTGAAAAAATCGTTATCGCCGACGCCCCGTTGCGTTGGCAGGATGTGGTCGCCGTAGCCCGCCATGGCGCACAACTTGAGCTGTCGCCACAGGTCTGGGCGCGGATCGAGAATGCCCAGGCGATCGTCCAGCGCATCGTCGTCAGCGGCGAGCGCGCCTATGGCGTCAACACCGGCCTCGGCGCGCTGTGCAATGTCTCGCTCAAAGACGAGCAACTCAGCCAACTGTCGCGCAACACCCTGCTCAGTCACGCCTGTGGCGTCGGCGCACCATTGGCCGACGAACAGACCCGCGCAATCATCTGCGCCGCCATTCGCAACTACAGCCATGGCAAATCCGGTATTCACCGCCAGGTCGTCGAAGGACTTCTGGCGCTGCTCAATCGCGGCATCACCCCGCAAGTGCCGTCCCAGGGTTCGGTGGGTTATCTGACCCACATGGCCCACATCAGCATTGCGCTGCTGGGTGTCGGCAATGTCAGCTATCGCGGGCAGATCGTTTCCGCGCAGCAAGCTTTGGCCGAAGAAGGTCTGCAACCGGTTCAACTGGGCGCCAAAGATGGCCTGTGCCTGGTCAACGGCACGCCGTGCATGTCCGGCCTCAGCTGCCTGGCAATCGCCGACGCGACGCGTTTGGTGCAATGGGCTGATGTGATTGGTGCCATGAGCTTCGAAGCCCAGCGCGGTCAGATTGCCGCGTTCGATGCCGAGATCATCGCGCTCAAGCCTCACCCGGGCATGCAGCAAGTCGGCATCAACCTGCGTGCGTTGCTCGATGGCAGTGAAGTGATCGCCAGCAGCAAAGGCATTCGCACTCAGGATGCGCTGAGCATTCGCTCGATCCCGCAAGTCCACGGCGCCGCTCGCGATCAGCTTGAACACGCGAAAAAGCAGATCGAAACCGAACTCAACTCGGTCACCGACAACCCGATGCTGCTGGGTACGCCGGACGACTTCCGGGTGGTGTCACAGGCCAACCCGCACGGTCAATCCGTGGCATTGGCCGCGGATTTGCTGGCCATCGCCATGGCGGAAATCGGCTCCATCGCCGAGCGTCGTCTGGATCGCTTGATCAACCCGCATGTCAGCGGTCTGCCGGCATTCCTGGTGGCCAATCCGGGGGTGAACTCCGGGATGATGATCGTCCAGTACGTCGCCGCGTCCCTGTGTGCGGAAAACCGTCAGTTGGCGCAACCGGCGGTGCTCGACAACTACGTCACCTCGGGCCTGCAGGAAGATCACCTGAGCCTGGGTACCAACGCCGCGCTGAAGCTGCATCGTGCCCTGGAAAACTGCACGCAGATCCTCGCCATCGAGTACTTGCTGGCGTCTCAGGCATTTGAGTTCTTGAAAGAGCAACGCTTCGGCGCGGGTACTGATGCCGCCTGGCGTCTGCTGCGCGAGCGAGTTCCGGCCTACGACCAGGACCGCTGGCTGGCACCGGACATCGCCAGTGCCGCCGCCGTTTTGAAAGACCCGATTTTGCTGCACAAAGTGTTACCGAACCTGAACTGATTTCCACCACACCAGCGTGCCAAGGCGCGGCTCCCCAGAAGGCGAGACGCGACGGACAACGGACATCTCCGGAGCGTCTGGTGAGTACTCTTCATTTATGAAGAATAAAACTCTCAAAAGGAGCATAGAAATGACTGCGTTAAACCTGATTCCCGGCCAACTGAGCCTTGCCCAACTGCGTGATGTCTATCAGCAGCCGGTCAAAATCACCCTCGATGAAAGCGCTGCCGCCCAGATTGAAGCCAGCGTTGCCTGCGTGGAACAGATCCTCGCCGAGAACCGCACCGCATATGGCATCAACACCGGTTTCGGCCTGCTGGCGTCGACCCGTATCGCCAGCGAAGACCTGGAAAACCTGCAGCGCTCGCTGGTGCTGTCCCACGCCGCCGGTGTTGGCGAGCCGATCAGCGACGCGCTGGTTCGCTTGGTCATGGTGCTCAAGGTCAACAGCCTGAGCCGTGGTTTCTCCGGCATTCGTCGTAAGGTCATCGATGCGCTGATCGCCCTGATCAACGCCGAGGTTTACCCGCACATTCCATTGAAAGGTTCGGTCGGTGCATCCGGTGACCTGGCGCCTTTGGCCCACATGTCGCTGGTGCTGCTGGGCGAAGGCAAGGCTCGCTACAAAGGCGAATGGCTGGAAGCGACCGAAGCGCTGAAAGTGGCCGGCCTGACCCCGCTGACCCTGGCTGCGAAAGAAGGTCTGGCGCTGCTCAACGGTACTCAGGTGTCCACCGCTTACGCGCTGCGTGGTCTGTTCGAAGGTGAGGATCTGTTCGCTGGCGCTGTGGCGCTGGGCGCACTGACCGTTGAAGCGGTATTGGGCTCACGCTCGCCGTTTGATGCTCGCATTCACGCCGCTCGTGGCCAGAAAGGCCAGATCGACGCCGCTGCCGCTTACCGCGATCTGCTGGGCGAGCGCAGTGAAGTCTCCGACTCGCACCAGAACTGCGAAAAGGTCCAGGACCCGTACTCCCTGCGCTGCCAGCCGCAAGTCATGGGCGCCTGTCTGACCCAGTTCCGTCAGGCCGCCGAAGTGCTCGCCATCGAAGCCAACGCCGTTTCGGACAACCCGCTGGTATTCGCCGCTGAAGGCGACGTGATCTCCGGCGGTAACTTCCACGCCGAGCCGGTGGCCATGGCCGCCGACAACATGGCCTTGGCCATCGCGGAAATCGGTTCCCTGAGCGAGCGTCGTATCTCGCTGATGATGGATAAGCACATGTCGCAACTGCCGCCGTTCCTGGTGGCCAATGGCGGCGTGAACTCCGGCTTCATGATCGCCCAGGTGACCGCTGCGGCACTGGCCAGCGAGAACAAGGCGTTGTCCCATCCGCACTCGGTGGACAGCCTGCCGACTTCGGCGAACCAGGAAGACCACGTTTCCATGGCGCCGGCTGCCGGCAAGCGCCTGTGGGAAATGGCCGAAAACACTCGCGGCGTTCTCGCGGTGGAATGGTTGGCTGCGGTCCAGGGTCTGGATCTGCGCGATGGTCTGAAGACTTCTTCGAAGCTGGAAGAGGCTCGCGGGATTCTGCGTGCGCAAGTGCCTTTCTACGAGAAGGATCGTTTCTTTGCGCCGGACATCAACGCGGCAAGCGAGCTGTTGGCGTCCCGTTGCCTGAACGCGCTGGTACCGGCGAAGTTGCTGCCTAGCCTGTAATGGCCTCTTCGCGAGCAAGCTCGCTCCCACATTGGAATGCATACCCCTGTGGGAGCGAGCTTGCTCGCGATTCGATTTTGCGTCGAATAAAAATAATAGGGACGAGCAATGCAGCAGTCAGAAAAAGGTTTGAAACGCGGGCTCTCCGCCCGACATATTCGCTTCATGGCGCTGGGGTCGGCGATCGGCACCGGGCTGTTTTACGGTTCTGCCTCGGCCATTCAAATGGCCGGCCCCGCGGTCCTGCTCGCTTACCTGATCGGTGGCGCGGCGGTGTTCATGGTCATGCGCGCCCTCGGCGAGATGGCGGTGCACAACCCGGTGGCCGGTTCTTTCGGCCACTACGCCAGCACTTATCTTGGGCCGATGGCGGGCTTCATCCTCGGTTGGACCTACGCGTTTGAAATGGTCATCGTTGGCATGGCCGACGTCACCGCGTTCGGTATTTACATGGGCTTCTGGTTTCCGGAAGTCGCCCGCTGGATCTGGGTACTGGGCATCGTTTCGGTGGTCGGCGGCTTGAACCTGTGCAACGTCAAAGTCTTCGGCGAAATGGAGTTCTGGCTGTCGCTGCTCAAGGTCGCAGCCATCGTCGCGATGATCCTCGGTGGCTTCGGCATCATGCTGTTCGGTATCAGCACCGCGCCCGGCGCCCAGGCGACCGACATCAGCAATCTCTGGAGCCATGGCGGCTTTATGCCCAATGGCGTGGGCGGCCTGATCGCTTCGTTTGCGGTGGTGATGTTTGCGTTTGGCGGCATTGAGATCATCGGCGTGACCGCCGGTGAAGCCAAAGACCCGCAGCGCGTACTGCCCCGGGCGATCAATGCCGTACCGTTGCGTATCCTGCTGTTCTACGTGCTGACGATGTTCGTCCTGATGTCGATCTTTCCATGGCAGCAGATCGGCAGCCAAGGCAGCCCATTCGTGCAGATCTTCGACAACCTGGGGATCAGCTCGGCGGCGACCATTCTCAATATCGTGGTGATCTCGGCGGCGGTGTCGGCGATCAACAGTGACATCTTCGGCGCTGGCCGCATGATGTACGGTCTGGCCCAGCAAGGGCATGCGCCCAAGGGCTTCGCCCGCTTGTCGCGCAATGGCGTGCCATGGATGACCGTGGTGGTAATGAGTGCCGCGCTGCTGCTGGGCGTGCTGCTGAACTACCTGATTCCGGAGAACGTGTTTCTGTTGATCGCCTCCATCGCGACCTTCGCCACTGTATGGGTCTGGTTGATGATTCTGTTCACTCAAGTGGCCATGCGTCGCTCCATGAGTGCCGAGCAGGTCGCCCAACTGAAATTCCCGGTGCCGTTCTGGCCCTATGCGCCGATGGCGGCGATTGCCTTCATGCTGTTCATCTTTGGCGTGCTGGGCTATTTCCCGGACACCCAGGCGGCTCTGATCGTCGGCGTGGTCTGGATTGTATTGCTGGTGCTGGCCTACCTGACGTGGGTGAAACCGGCGGCAGGCAAGGCAGTACCGGTTGAGCGGGAACCCTCTTTTTCTCATCGATAACCTAACGGAGGCCACGGATGAAAACTCTCTGGCAACACTGCCACGTCGCAACCATGGCGCAAGGCGCCTACTCGATCATCGAGGATGCGGCCATCGTGACGTCAGGAGCGCACATTGAGTGGATCGGCCCACGCGCTGAACTGCCGTCGGGCGAGTACCCGGCAGTCAATGATCTTAAAGGGGCCTGGGTGACGCCGGGCCTGATCGACTGCCACACCCACACGGTGTTCGGCGGTAACCGCAGCGGTGAATTCGAACAGCGCCTGCAAGGCGTCAGCTATGCAGAAATCGCAGCGGCCGGTGGTGGCATCGCCAGCACCGTGCGCGCCACTCGCGCGGCCACTGAAGACGAGCTGTTCGCCAGCGCCGCCAAGCGTCTGAAAAGCCTGATGCGCGACGGCGTGACCACGGTCGAAATGAAGTCCGGCTACGGCCTGGACCTGGCCAGCGAACGCAAGATCCTGCGGGTCATCCGCCGTCTCGGCGCCGAGCTGCCGGTCAGCGTGCGCAGCACCTGCCTGGCCGCTCACGCCTTGCCGCCGGAATACGCGGACCGTGCCGACGACTACATCGATCACATCTGCGCCGAGATGCTCCCGGCCCTGGCCGCCGAAGGGCTGGTGGATGCGGTGGATGCGTTCTGCGAATACCTGGCGTTTTCGCCGGCGCAGGTCGAGCGGGTGTTCATCACCGCGCAACAACTCGGCTTGCCGGTGAAGCTGCACGCCGAACAGTTGTCGTCGTTGCATGGTTCGAGTCTGGCGGCGCGTTACCACGCACTGTCGGCCGATCACCTGGAATTCATGACCGAAGACGACGCCATCGCCATGGCGGAATCTGGCACCGTCGCGGTGTTGCTGCCCGGCGCCTTCTACTTCCTGCGGGAAACCCAGTTGCCGCCGATGGAGGCTTTGCGCAAACACGGCGTGAAAATCGCCATCGCCAGCGACCTCAACCCAGGCACCTCACCGGCGCTGTCGTTGCGTTTGATGCTGAACATGGCGTGCACCTGTTTCCGCATGACCCCGGAAGAAGCCTTGGCGGGTGCAACGATTCATGCCGCCACCGCGCTGGGCATGGCTGAAACCCACGGTTCGCTGGAAGTCGGCAAGTGTGCAGATTTCGTCGCCTGGCAAATCGATCGTCCGGCTGATCTGTCTTACTGGCTGGGCGGTGACCTGGAAAAACGCGTCGTGCGTCACGGCGTTGAAGTGAGCATTTAGGAGAACAGTTGTGGATAAGGTTCTGAACTTCAAACAAGGTCGCGTACCGCTGCTGATCAGCATGCCCCACGCCGGCCTGCGCCTGACCCCGACGGTCGAAGCCGGGTTGATCCCCGACGCGAAAAGCCTGCCGGACACTGACTGGCACATTCCGCAGCTTTACGAATTTGCTGCCGAGCTGGGTGCCAGCACCTTGGCCGCCGAGTACTCGCGTTTTGTCATCGACCTGAATCGACCGTCTGACGACAAGCCTTTGTATGTCGGCGCCACCACCGGCCTGTACCCGGCGACGCTGTTCGACGGCATTCCGTTGTTCCGCGAAGGGCATGAGCCATCGGCCGCAGAACGCGCGACTTATCTGGAGCAGATCTGGACGCCGTACCACAGCACGTTGCAGAACGAGCTGGCGCGACTGAAAGCCGAGTTCGGCTACGCATTGCTGTTCGATGCGCACTCGATCCGCTCGATCATCCCGCACCTGTTCGACGGCAAGCTGCCGGACTTCAACCTCGGCACCTTCAACGGCGCCAGTTGCGATCCACAGTTGGCCACTCAGCTGGAAGCGATCTGCGCGCGCCACGGCGATTACAGCCATGTGCTGAACGGTCGCTTCAAGGGCGGCCACATCACCCGGCATTATGGCAATCCGGCCGAGAACATCCATGCCGTGCAACTGGAGTTGGGCCAGTGCACGTATATGGAAGAGTTCGAGCCGTTCCGTTATCGTCCGGACCTGGCGGCGCCGACGCAGGTGGTGCTCAAGGAATTGCTGCAAGGGCTGCTGGCCTGGGGCGAGAAAAACTACAAACGTTAAAGCCTGACGCATAACCCTGTGGGAGCGAGCTTGCTCGCGATGGCGGACTGACATGCAACATCAATGTTGAATGTTATGGCCTCATCGCGAGCAAGCTCGCTCCCACAGGTAAAGCATCTCTGACGGTCGCCACCGTGCAAAACACGGTCGCTACAGTTCGCTTTTGGCCTCGCGCGGCTGCGTAATGTTCTGGGCACGGTGCATGAAGACACCGGGCCCACAATAATCCGCTGCCGCACGAGATCATCCCGATGAAAAGACTGTTCACCCGCTGTCTCTCAATCCTCTGCGGCACTGCTCTCCTGAGCACCAGCGTACTGGCCAGTGACGACGCTTCCTGCAAGGCCGTGCGCATGGGCGTGGTCAACTGGACCGATGTGATCGCCACCAGTGGCATGGCCGATGTGTTGCTCAACGGCCTCGGTTACGAAAGCAAGCAAACCAGCGCCGTGCAGCAAATCATCTTCGCCGGCATCCGCGACAAACGCCTCGACATCTTCCTCGGCTACTGGAAACCGGCGATGGACAAAAACATCGCCCCGTTTGTGGCCGCCAATCAGGTGAAGGTCATGGACAAACCGAGCCTGGCCGACGCCCAGGCAACGCTAGCCGTACCTGAGTACGTTGCCGAAGCGGGTCTGAAAACCTTCGCCGATATCGCCAAATTCAAGGATCAGCTCGGCGGCAAGATCTACGGCATCGAGCCGGGCAGCGGCGCCAACACCACCATCAAAACCATGATCGAGACCAATCAATTTGGCTTGAAGGATTTCAAGCTGATCGAATCGGGAGAGGCCGGCATGCTTGCCGCCGTTCAGCGGGCGGTGAATCGCAAGGAGTTCGTGGTGTTCGTCGGCTGGACCCCGCACCCGATGAACATCAACATGAAAATCGCCTACCTGACCGGCAGCGAAGACGTTTACGGCCCGAACGAGGGCGCCGCCACCGTTTCCACCGTGACCGCCCCGGACTACGCCCAGCGCTGCCCGAACGTAAACCGTCTGCTGGAAAACCTGACCTTCACCGCCGCCCAGGAAAGCCAGTTGATGGTGCCGATCATGGAGCGTAAAACGCCTCAGGACGTTGCCAAGCAATGGCTGCGTGATCATCCCGAGGATCTGCAGCGCTGGCTCGCCGGTGTCACCAGTTTTGATGGCAAGGATGGCGTGGCGACCGTTCAGACCAGTTTGAAAAACTGACCGTAACCGCAAAACCCTGTGGGAGCGAGCCTGCTCGCGAAGGCGGTGTGTCAGGCAACATAGAATCTCCCACAGGGGGTTGACCCTACCTATCTCCTTGAACGGGCACCGGCTCATGGCTACTTACCCGCTTTCTGCACAGATGACGGCTTTCGTCGAGAAAACCGTCAGCTTCAACAGCACAGACAGCAGTCTCGGCGGTTTGCGTCAGGCCTACAGCGACATGTGCCGGGCGTTCACCCTGCTGCGTCCCGCCGGGCTTTACGTGGTCGACTTTGAATTGGTCGGCGTACCAGTGCGGTCTTATCAACCGCCGGTTTCGCCACCGACCAGCGGTTGCCCGTGCATCGTGTATCTGCACGGCGGTGGGTGGGTGGTGGGGGATCTGGACTCCCACGATTTCATCTGCGCTGAACTGGCGTCGACGCTCGGCGTGCTGGTGATCGCGGTCGATTATCGATTGGCGCCGGAGCATCCGTTTCCGGCGGCGTTCGAGGACTGCCTGGGTGTCTGGAGCGCGCTACGGACCGGGCCATTCCGGCTCGATCCTGAACGAACGCTGGTGGCCGGGGACAGCGCCGGTGGCAACCTTGCGGCGGCGTTGTGTCTGGCCTTGCGCGATGCGGGGGAGCCATTGCCGGCGGCGCAGGTGCTGATTTATCCGGGGCTGGGCGGTGATCACCGATTGCCGTCGCGCAGTGAATGCGTCGACGCCCCCTTGCTCAGCAGCAGCGACCTGGATTGTTATCACGCCCTGTACTTGCGCGGCACTGGACAGCCAAGTGCCTACGCGATGCCGTTGCTCGCCGAGGATTTCAGTGGGTTGCCGCCGGCCTTGATCGCCGTGGCGCAATTCGATCCGTTGCGCGATGACGGCATGCTCTACGCCGAGCGACTGAACGCAGCAGGCGTGGCAGCGACGCTTTATTACGGGGAGGGGTTGGTTCACGGCTGTTTGCGGGCTCGGGGGCAGGTCGCCGAGGTCGACGCACTCTATGAAACGCTGCTTGGCTATTTGTCTGAAAAAACCGGCTGAAAAACTCTGACTCTGCAAGGCATGCTCATTGGCGTAATTCGGGTTTATGATGCCGGACGGCAGAATAATAGAAGTCCCCCCAGGGATGACCTCGACCCCTTACGGAGCGCGCAATGCAGACTTTGTACCCGCAGATCAAACCCCACGCCCGGCACGATCTGGCCGTCGATGAAACCCACACGCTGTATGTCGACGAAAGCGGTTCGCCGGAAGGTTTGCCGGTTGTATTCATCCACGGCGGCCCCGGCGCCGGGTGTGATGCCCAGAGCCGTCGGTTTTTCGATCCAAACCTGTATCGCATTGTGACCTTCGACCAGCGCGGTTGCGGTCGTTCCACGCCTCACGCCAGCCTGGAAAACAACACCACCTGGGATCTGGTCGCCGACCTTGAGCGGATTCGCCAACACCTTGGCATCGATAAGTGGGTGTTGTTCGGCGGTTCGTGGGGTTCGACCCTGGCACTGGCCTACGCGCAAACCCACCCGGAGCGTGTACACGGTCTGATTCTGCGCGGGATTTTTCTTTGCCGTCCGCAGGAAATCGAGTGGTTCTACCAGTGTGGCGCCAGTCGTCTGTTCCCCGATTACTGGCAGGACTACATCGCGCCGATCCCGCTGGACGAGCGCGAAGACTTGCTCTCGGCTTTCCACAAGCGCCTGATCGGCAACGATCAGATTGCCCAGATGCACGCGGCCAAGGCCTGGTCCACCTGGGAAGGCCGGACTGCCACCCTGCGCCCGAACCCGATGGTGGTCGATCGTTTCTCCGAGCCACAGCGCGCACTGTCGATTGCCCGCATCGAATGTCACTACTTCACCAACAATGCGTTCCTTGAGCCCAACCAACTGATTCGCGACATGGGCAAGATCGCCCATTTGCCTGGCGTGATCGTCCATGGCCGCTACGACGTGATCTGCCCGCTGGATAACGCCTGGGAACTGCATCAGAACTGGCCGAACAGTGAGTTGCAGGTGATCCGTGACGCCGGCCATGCCGCCTCCGAACCTGGCATTACCGACGCACTGGTTCGCGCCGCCGATCAGATGGCCCATCGTCTGCTCGACCTGGCCCCTGAAGAAGCATGAAGGGCCTGCTGCAACGCGTGCGTGGCGCGCGAGTCGAGGTAGCGGGGGAGGTGGTTGGCGCCGTCGATCAGGGATTGCTGGTGCTGGTGGCGGTCGAGCCCGAGGATACTCGGGCCAGCGCCGACAAACTTCTGCAGAAACTGCTTAACTATCGTGTGTTCAGTGACGCCGAGGGCAAGATGAATCTGTCCTTGGCGGATGTAGGCGGTGGGTTGCTGCTGGTCTCACAGTTCACCCTGGCCGCCGATACCAAGAGCGGGTTGCGTCCGAGTTTTTCGACCGCCGCCCCTCCGGCCCTGGGCGAGGAACTTTTCGACTATCTATTAGGCAAAGCGAAACAGGTGCATGGCACTGTGGCATCAGGTAGATTCGGCGCGGATATGCAGGTGCACCTGGTCAACGACGGCCCGGTAACCTTCCTGTTACAGACCTGAAAGCCCTTGAAACATGTTTTTAAGGGCTTTTCGACTGAAAACAGGGGTTTTTCGCGATAAATACTTTGCTACCCCTGATGCGTTGTAACGCGGCCTACTAGATAATCGCGCGCTACGGGGATCAGCGTTCGTTGGTCCATTTTGACTTAGGTAGAGACTTGTCCTGGACCTCTTGGGGAATCATTTAGTCCCATAGGAGTCGGAACAATGCTCGCCAACTTGGCAAGAGTGGTCTGTAGGGTCGGTTTTTTCATGCCGCACACCCCACAGGCACTTTAACTGGCCGTTGGTTTTTTGATCTGTTTTCGGCGAGGGTTGCTCGTGATTGTTAGTCCCTGTAATGCAAAATTGTCTGCCAAACGGTTACGAAACGCTCTGGTAGCGGGCTCTGCACTGCTCTGCCTGCTCAGCGCCGGTCAGCTTTGGGCATTCAATCTGGATGATGTATCGGTCAAGGCAAAAGAGCTGGCCGGGCAGAAATACGAAGCTCCGCGCAGTAACCTGCCGAACGAGTTCCGCGAGATGAAATTCGCGGACTATCAAAAAATTCGTTTCCTGACCGAAAAAGCCGAGTGGGCCGATCAGAAAACCCCGTTCAAGCTGTCGTTCTATCACCAGGGTATGCATTTCGATACACCGGTGAAAATCAACGAAATCACAGCTAACACCGTCGAAGAGATCAAATACGACCCAAGTCGTTTCGATTTTGGCGACGTGAAGTTCGATCCGAAAGCCACCGAACAACTGGGTTATGCCGGTTTCCGTGTGCTGTACCCGATCAACAAGGCTGACAAGCAAGACGAAATCATGACCATGCTCGGCGCGAGTTACTTCCGCGTTGTCGGCAAGGGTCACACCTATGGCTTGTCCGCTCGCGGCATGGCCATCGATACCGCGTTGCCGTCCGGCGAAGAGTTCCCGCGTTTCACCGAGTTCTGGATTCAACAGCCAAAACCGGGTGACAAGCACCTGGTGATCTTCGCCCTGCTGGATTCGCCACGCGCTACCGGTGCCTATCGCCTGACCCTGCGTCCGGGCAGCGACACCGTTGTCGACGTCAAGGCCCAGATGTTCCTGCGTGACAAGGTCACCAAGCTTGGCGTTGCGCCGCTGACCAGCATGTTCCTGTTCGGCGCCAATCAGCCGTCGAAAGTGCTGAACTATCGTCGCGAACTGCACGACTCCAGCGGTCTGTCGATCCATGCCGGCAACGGCGAGTGGATCTGGCGCCCACTGAACAATCCGAAACACCTGGCGGTGAGCAACTTCTCGATCGAGAACCCGCGCGGTTTCGGCCTGCTGCAACGTGGCCGCGACTTCAGCCACTACGAAGACCTCGACGACCGCTACGACAAGCGCCCAAGTGCCTGGATCGAACCAAGGGGCGATTGGGGCAAGGGCTCCGTCGATCTGGTAGAGATTCCGACTGCCGACGAAACCAACGACAATATCGTTGCGTTCTGGAGTCCGGAAAAACTGCCTGAGCCTGGCCAACCGCTGGACGTCGCTTATCGCATGCACTGGACCATCGACGAAGCTGCGCTTCACGCACCGGACAGCGCCTGGGTCCAACAGACCCTGCGCTCCACGGGTGACGTGAAACAGTCCAACCTGATCCGTCAGCCGGACGGTAGCGTTGCTTATCTGGTGGACTTCGAAGGCCCGTCCCTTGCGGCATTGCCGGATGATACGGACGTTCGTAGCCAGGTCAGCGTTGGCGAGAATGCCGAGCTGGTCGAGAACAGCGTGCGTTACAACCCTGAAACCAAGGGCTGGCGCCTGACGCTGCGGATGAAAATCAAGGATCCGGGCAAGCCTACCGAGATGCGTGCTGCACTGGTCAAGAACATAGTGACTGCCGACCTGGCCAAAACATCGTATCCGGCATCCAATTCTTCCGTCGCCAAGGCTGACAAGATTGCCGCTCGGCAGCAGGAGAAGCTGGACAAGGAAGCCAAGGAAGCCAAGGAAACCAAGCAAGCTGAGGCCAAGCAGGTTGAAGCCAAGAAGGTCGAAGCCAAGCCAGCCGCAGATTCCAAGGACAAGGACAACAAAGACGCCAAGCAGCCTGTTGCTGCCGAAGCGGCCCCAGCCACACCGGAATCGGCACCGACTGAAGAAGTCCTGACCGAGACCTGGAGCTACCAGTTGCCTGCCGATGAGTAATTCTCAAGTACAGCCAGAGACTCTTGCCGAGTATCTGGCGCATCTGCCGATGACCGACGAGCAGCGCGCGGAACTCGCGGGCTGCCAGTCTTTCAGCGAATTGCATGAGCGCCTTTCGTCCTCGACGTTCGACGCGCCGACCGAGGCTGCTCAAGCTTCGGTGGGGCGTCGTTTGACGCTGAACACCGCCGAAGAACTGGCCGATGCTGAAATGCTGGTGCTCGACGCCAGCGGCCGGGTTTGCCTGCGGGCAACCCCGCCGATTCGTCGGACCAAAGTCGTGCCGGAGCCGTGGCGCACCAACATTCTGGTGCGTGGCTGGCGTCGTCTGACCGGTCGCACCAATCCGCCGGCCCCGCCGAAGGATGAGCGCGTGCTGCCGGCTGCTCGCTGGCGCACCGTCGGTTCGATCCGTCGCTACATTTTGCTGGTGCTGATGCTCGGCCAGACCATCGTCGCCGGCTGGTACATGAAAGGCATCATGCCGTACCAGGGCTGGTCGTTCGTCGACCTGAACGAAGTGCTGCATCAACCGCTGTCGCAAACGGCCACGCAAGTGCTGCCATATGCACTGCAAACCAGCATCCTGATCTTGTTCGGGATTCTGTTCTGCTGGGTGTCGGCTGGTTTCTGGACCGCGTTGATGGGCTTCCTCGAGTTGCTCACCGGTCACGACAAATACCGCATTTCCGGTAAAAGCGCCGGTAACGAGCCGATTCCTACGGATGCGCGCACCGCACTGGTGATGCCGATCTGCAACGAAGACGTGCCACGGGTGTTTGCCGGTTTGCGCGCGACCTTCGAGTCGGTTGCGGCCACGGGTAACCTGGATCGCTTCGACTTCTTTGTCCTCAGCGACAGTAACGACGCCGATATCTGCGTCGCCGAGCAACAAGCCTGGCTGGACGTCTGCCGTGAAGCCAAGGGCTTCGGCAAGATCTTCTATCGCCGCCGCCGCCGTCGCGTTAAACGTAAAAGCGGTAACCTCGACGACTTCTGCCGTCGTTGGGGCGGTGATTACAAGTACATGGTCGTGCTCGACGCGGACTCCGTGATGAGCGGCGATTGCCTGACCAGTCTGGTGCGCTTGATGGAAGCCACCCCGGACGCCGGGATCATCCAGACCGCGCCGCGCGCGTCTGGCATGGACACGCTGTATGCACGCATGCAGCAGTTCGCCACCCGCGTGTACGGTCCGCTGTTTACCGCCGGTCTGCACTTCTGGCAGTTGGGCGAATCCCACTACTGGGGCCACAACGCGATCATCCGCATGAAGCCGTTCATCGAGCACTGCGCCCTGGCGCCGTTGCCCGGTAAAGGCGCATTCGCCGGTGCAATTCTGTCCCACGACTTCGTTGAAGCGGCGCTGATGCGCCGTGCCGGCTGGGGCGTGTGGATTGCCTACGACTTGCCGGGCAGCTACGAAGAATTGCCGCCGAACCTGCTGGACGAACTCAAGCGTGACCGTCGCTGGTGTCACGGCAACCTGATGAACTTCCGGCTGTTCCTGGTAAAAGGCATGCACCCGGTGCACCGTGCGGTGTTCCTGACGGGCGTGATGTCTTATCTGTCGGCGCCGTTGTGGTTCTTCTTCCTCGTGCTGTCGACGGCGCTGCTGGCGGTCAACACGCTGATGGAGCCGCAGTACTTCCTTGAGCCACGTCAGCTGTATCCGTTGTGGCCACAATGGCACCCGGACAAGGCGATCGCGCTGTTCTCGACCACCGTCGTGCTGCTGTTCCTGCCGAAGTTGTTGAGCATCATCCTGATCTGGGCCAAGGGCGCGAAAGAGTTCGGTGGCAAGTTCAAGGTGACGTTGTCGATGCTGCTGGAGATGCTGTTCTCCATGTTGCTGGCGCCGGTGCGGATGATTTTCCACACCCGTTTCGTACTCGCCGCGTTCCTCGGCTGGGCCGCGACCTGGAACTCGCCGCAACGTGACGACGACTCCACGCCATGGAGCGAAGCGGTCAAGCGCCACGGTCCGCAAACCTTGCTGGGCTTCTTCTGGGCCCTGTTGGTGATCTGGCTGAACCCGAGCTTCCTCTGGTGGCTGGTGCCGATCGTCGGTTCGTTGATGCTGTCGATTCCGGTGTCGGTGATCTCCAGTCGAGTTGGCCTGGGCCTCAAGTCCCGTGACGAAAGCCTGTTCCTGATCCCTGAGGAATACAATCCGCCACAGGCGTTGCTGGCGACCGACCAGTACACCCACGAAAACCGTTGGCATGCGCTGAACGACGGGTTCGTCCGGGCAGTGGTCGATCCACAGCAGAACGCCTTGGCGTGCTCGCTGGCGACGTCCCGTCACCGTCAGGCCGAGCCGATTGAGTGGCTGCGGGTCGAACGGGTGCGTCATGCGCTGAAAGCCGGGCCTGAGGGGCTGAACAACAATGAGCGCGTGCAACTGCTCAGTGATCCGGTAGCACTGGGTCGTCTGCATGAGCAGATCTGGAACGAAGCTCACCCCGAGTGGCTGGAGGCGTGGCGTAAATCGGTGAAAGCCGATCCCCATGCGCCGCTGTTGCCGCTCAAGCCACTGAGTGTGCAGCCTCAGTTGGCCTGACAAAAAACCCCGCGAAAGCGGGGTTTTTTTTGTGCTGATCAGCGTCGAACAACAATTCCTGCTTAAACCCTTGTGCAAACGAACGAGTGCGTTAGCATCCGTCCCCGAATTGGTGCGCCCGGACAACTTTCTGTTCGTATCTGCAGGTTTTCCAAGGGAAATCCGCAGTTTGCGCGCCTCACAACGCGATGGTTTGGGGATTGATGATGAAGAAGTATCTCTCGATGCTGCTGGTCGGCGTCACGGCATTGGTTGCAGTCAGCGCGGCGCAGGCCGGTGCCATCGATGACGCGGTCAAGCGCGGCACGCTGAAAGTCGGCATGGACCCGACCTACATGCCGTTCGAAATGACCAATAAGCGCGGCGAGATCATCGGCTTCGAAGTCGACATCCTCAAAGCCATGTCCAAGGCGATGGGCGTCAAGCTGGAGATGGTTTCCACCGGCTACGACGGCATCATCCCGGCCCTGCTCACCGATAAGTTCGACATGATCGGCAGCGGCATGACCCTGACCCAGGAACGCAACCTGCGCCTGAACTTCAGCGAACCGTTCATCGTGGTGGGCCAGACCCTGCTGATCCGCAAGGAACTGGAAGGCACCATCAAGTCCTATAAAGACCTGAACACCGCCGACTACCGCATCACTTCCAAGCTTGGCACCACCGGCGAGATGGTGGCCAAAAAGCTCATCTCCAAAGCCAATTACCACGGCTACGACAACGAGCAGGAAGCCGTGCTCGACGTGGTCAACGGCAAGGCCGACGCCTTCATCTACGACGCGCCTTACAACGTCGTGGCCGTGAACAAGGTCGGTGCCGGCAAACTGGTATTCCTCGACAAGCCGTTCACCTACGAACCGCTGGCCTTCGGTCTGAAGAAAGGTGACTACGACAGCATCAACTTCATCAACAACTTCCTGCGCCAGATCCACGAAGACGGCACCTACGATCGCATCCATGACAAGTGGTTCAAAGACACCGCTTGGCTCAAGGACATGGAATAAGCGCCGGCCAGACTGACCGCGTCGCCTCAATCGCGAGCAGGCTCACTCCTACAGGGGAACGCATTCCAATGTAGGAGTGAGCCTGCTCGCGATGAGGGCCTCCAAGGCAACACAAATTCCGGAACCCGTAATGAAACAGAAAAAAGCCCAATGGCCGTGGCACGTGTTAACCGTGCTGCTGCTGATCGGCCTGGCCGGCGCGTTGTATTACGCCACCTCGCTGATGTCCTACGAATGGCGCTGGAACCGTGTGCCGCAATACTTCGCCTACCACGCCGAAGAATCCCAGCGTGCCGCCGATATCTCCACCGTCAGCGAACTGGTGCGCAAGGGCGACAAGGCTGAAGTCACCCTGCGCAATGATGCCGGCGTCGAGCAGCACCTGACCGTCGACGACAACAGCCTGCACGTCGCCCAAGGTGATGACGTGGCCGAAGGCGACGTGATCGGCGTGACCCGCCATTGGGCCGCCGGACCGCTGATGTGGGGACTCTGGACCACCTTGTGGTTGTCCGTGGTTTCAGGTGTGCTCGGTCTGCTGATCGGCCTCGCCACGGGCCTGTGCCGACTGTCGAGCAACCCGACCCTGCGCGATCTCTCGACGATCTACGTCGAACTGGTCCGCGGTACGCCGCTGCTGGTGCAAATCTTCATTTTCTACTTCTTCATCGGCACCGTGATGAACCTCTCCCGGGAGTTCGCCGGGATCGCCGCGCTGTCGCTGTTCACTGGTGCTTACGTGGCGGAAATCATCCGCTCCGGCGTGCAATCCATCGCCCGTGGCCAGAACGAAGCCGCGCGCTCACTGGGTCTGAGCGCTGGTCAGTCGATGCGCCACGTGGTGCTGCCGCAAGCCTTCAAGCGGGTGCTGCCGCCGCTGGCCGGCCAGTTCATCAGTCTGGTCAAGGACACCTCACTGGTGTCGGTGATCGCCATTACCGAGCTGCTCAAAAGCGGTCGCGAAGTCATCACCACCTCGTTCTCGCCGTTCGAAATCCTGTTCTGCGTCGCCGGTCTGTACCTGTTGATCAACCTGCCGCTGTCGAAAATCGCCAGCCGGCTTGAGCGGAGGCTCGCGCAAAGTGATTGAAGTCCGCGATCTGGTAAAAGTTTTCGACGCCCGCGGCCACGTGGTTCGCGCGGTGGATAACGTCTCGACGCACGTGGCCAAGGGCGAAGTGCTGGTGGTGATCGGCCCGTCGGGTTCCGGCAAATCGACTTTCCTGCGCTGCCTCAACGGCCTGGAAGAGTTTGATTCGGGATCGGTGAGCATCGACGGTTTGCAACTCGCCGACCCGAAAACCGATGTGAATGCCTATCGCCGTGAAGTCGGCATGGTGTTCCAGCATTTCAACCTGTTCCCGCACATGACTGTGCTGGAAAACCTCTGCCTGGCCCAGAAAGTCGTGCGCAAGCGCGGCAAGAAGGAGCGCGAGGCCAAGGCCTTGGCGTTGCTGGAGAAGGTTGGTATTGCGCAGAAAGCCAACGAGTTTCCGTCGCGCCTGTCCGGCGGTCAGCAACAGCGCGTGGCCATCGCCCGGGCATTGGCCATGGAGCCAAAGGTCATGCTGTTCGATGAGCCGACCTCGGCGCTCGACCCGGAAATGGTCGGCGAAGTGCTGGACGTGATGAAAACCCTGGCGGTGGAAGGCATGACCATGGTTTGCGTCACCCACGAAATGGGCTTCGCCCGGGAAGTGGCGGATCGGGTGCTGTTCTTCGATCACGGCAAATTGCTGGAAGACGCCTCACCGGCCGAATTCTTCGATGCGCCGAAGGATCCACGGGCACAGGCCTTCTTGCGGCAGGTTCTCTAACCTCAGCGCCCTCCCGGCCGCCATCGCGAGCAAGCTCGCTCCCACAGGGGATGTGTGTCGATCACAAAACCAATGTGGGAGCGAGCTTGCTCGCGATTGCATCACCCCGGTCCCAAGCGAACCGAGGTCATTGAATCGCCTTAAACCTTGAACCGCCCCACCAGCATCTGCAGATGCGTCCCCAACCGTGCCAGCTCAACGCTGGAGGCCGCGGTCTCTTCACTGGCTGCCGAGGTCTGCTCGGACACGTCGCGCACGTTCAGCACGCTACGGTTGATCTCTTCAGCCACCGCGCTCTGCTGCTCGGCCGCTGCAGCAATCTGCTGGTTCATCGACTGAATCGCCGAGACGGTGCGGGTAATGCTTTCCAGCGAGCCACCGGCGCGGCGGGTCAGTTCGACGCTGCTGTCGGTCAGGCTGCGGCTGTTGTCCATGATGGTCGCCACTTGCTGGGTGCCGGTTTGCAGGCCGACGATCAGCTCTTCGATTTCTTCGGTGGACTTCTGGGTGCGCTGGGCCAGGCTGCGGACTTCGTCGGCGACCACCGCAAAACCACGTCCGGCCTCACCGGCACGTGCGGCCTCAATCGCCGCGTTGAGCGCCAACAGGTTGGTTTGCTGGGCCACGGATTTGATCACGTCAAGCACGCTGCCGATCTTGTCGCTTTCACGTTTGAGATGACCCATGGCTTCGGTGGAGCTGCCGACTTCCTTGGCCAGGCGCTCGATCTGGGCGATGGCTTCGCCGACCACTTTGTCACCTTCGCGGGCCTGCTGGTCGGCGGCGACGGCGGCTTCCGACGCTTCTTCGGCGTTACGCGCGACTTCCTGCACGGTGGCGGTCATTTCGTTCATGGCGGTGGCCACCTGGTCGGTCTCGACCTTCTGGCTGTTGACCCCGGCGCTGGTCTGCTCAGTGACTGCCGACAGCTCTTCGGCAGCGCTGGCGATTTGCGTGACGCCGTCACTGATGCCGCCGATCAACTCGCGCAGGCCCAGGGTCATGCTCTGCATGGCGCGCTGTAGCTGACCGAGTTCGTCCTGACGCTCAGAGATAAGGTTTTGGGTCAGGTCGCCGGCAGCAACACGCTCCGCCACTTTGAGGGTCTGGCTCAGGGGGATCACGATCTGGCGAGTGATCGCCCACGCGGCAAGCAGGCCGAAGGCCAGCGCCAGGACGGTGGCCAGCAGCAGGAGGTTTTTGGCATGCGCGGCGTCGGTGTCTCGGACGATGGTTTGCGACACGGTGAGTTTTTTGCTGACGTCGAGCAGGATGTCGCCTTGTACGGCCATGCGTTGGAGGGCCGCGGCGCTGGCAACCTGAGAGTCGCGGAACTGGCTGACGGCGGCGCGATAGGCCTTGAGCGAGTCAGTGGCCTGTTGCAGGTTGGCGATGTGCTGTTCCGGCAGTTTGGAGGGCAGGCTTTCGAGGTTTTTCAACGCGTTGTCGATGGCGGCCAGCGCCGGTTGCTCGGCCTCGGTTTTACCGCTGTAGGTGTAACCGCGAACCTGGAAGCGTGCTTGCTGGATCAGTTTGCTCAGGTCGATCACGGCGTTGAAATCGGTGACGCTGTCACCTTGCAGCATGGATTTTTCGACTTCGGCGACACGGGCCACGGCGTTGTCGGCGGTGGCGCCGAGTTTGCCGCGGGCGTCTTCGCGGGTGGCGCCGGCCTGGGTCATGGCGGTGAAGGCTTGTTTGTACTCACTGACGGCGGCCAGTTGCTGGTCGATCATGGCCACGTCGGCCGGTTGT
This sequence comes from Pseudomonas sp. GL_093, assembly GCF_057837605.1. Taxonomy (NCBI): domain Bacteria; kingdom Pseudomonadati; phylum Pseudomonadota; class Gammaproteobacteria; order Pseudomonadales; family Pseudomonadaceae; genus Pseudomonas; species Pseudomonas sp. GL_093. The sequence continues at coordinate 430,207 of NZ_CM174448.1, forward strand.
TCGATCAACGTACGCGCGGTTTTCAGGCCGGTATCGAGTTGGCCGAGCAGGTCGTTGACCGCACCGGGGCCTTGTTCGCCACGACGCATTTCGTAATCCAGACGGGCCAGGCGCAGGTCTTTGGTCAGGTCATTGAGGCTGGCAATAAACCCCAGCTTATCGCCGCGACTCATCACACCACTCAGGCCGGTCCAGCCGGTGAAAGTGATCAACAAGGTAAGCAGCAGCACCAGACCGAAGCCGACACCCAGTTTGCGATTGACGCTGACGTTCCCCAGTTTCTCGGCTAGCCATCGGTACATGCTGCAACTCCCTCGAACCATTCGTTGGTTTTATGGGGACTGTATCGGCTGGACGGTCGGAATCTGTAGGAGCTGGAAGACCTGACGGCGAGCGCATTCCATGTAGCAGCTGGCGAAGCCTGCGTTCGGCTGCGAAGCAGTCGTCAATCCGGTGTACGCGATTAACCTGAACGACCGCGGTGCCCGATTTGCGACTGCTTCGCAGCCGAACGCAGGCTTCGCCAGCTGCTACAGGTGTGCGGTGTTTAGAAGAGGCGGGCGAGCAGCGCAGTGACGGCGGTTTCGACCCGCAGGATGCGGTCGCCGAGCTGCACCGGTTGCAGGCCGGCCTTGCCCAGCAGGTCGATTTCGTAGGGGATCCAGCCGCCTTCGGGGCCGATGGCCAGGGTCACCGGTTCGTCCAGGCCGCGAGGGCAGGGCGGGTAATGGCCAGGGTGGCCAACGAGGCCGAGGGTGCCGTCGGTAATCGCCGGCAGACGGTCCTCGACGAATGGCTTGAAGCGTTTCTCGATGACGATTTCCGGCAGCACGCTGTCTCGGGCCTGTTCGAGGCCGAGGATCAGTTGCTCGCGAATCGCCTCGGGCTCCAGGAACGGCGTTTGCCAGAAGCTCTTCTCGACGCGATAGCTGTTCACCAGAATGATTCGTGGCACACCCATGGCCGCCACGGTCTGAAACACCCTACGGAGCATTTTCGGCCGCGGCAGGGCCAGCACCAGGGTCAGCGGCAGCTTGGCCGGAGGTGGCTGGTCGAGCGTGACGCGCAGTTCGGCTTCATCGGCGTCCAGGCGCAGCAGTTCGGCCGAGCCCATCAGTCCGCCGATGCGCCCGACCCGCAGGCTGTCGCCGACAACGGAGCGGTGGACTTCCTGCATGTGCGTCAACCGGCGATCGCGCAGGATCGCCCGGTCGGCCGCAATGAAATCGGCCTCTTCGAGCAGCAGCAGGTTCACGGTTGAGTCGCTGGCGGCTGGTCGTTGTGATCGTCGGCCGGTTGGTCGTCAGGGTGCTCGCCACGCTTGCTGACCAGGCTGCCGAACAGGATGCCAATTTCAAACAGCAGCCACATCGGTACGGCCAACAGTGTCTGCGAGAAGATGTCCGGTGGCGTCAGAATCATGCCGACCACGAAGCAACCGATGACCACGTACGGGCGGATCTTCTTCAGGTATTTGACGTCGACCACGCCGATCCACACCAGCAGCACCACGGCCACCGGGATCTCGAACGCCACGCCAAAGGCGAAGAACAGCGTCATGACGAAATCGAGGTAGCTGGTGATGTCGGTCATCATTTCCACGCCGGCCGGGGTGGCGGCGGCGAAGAATTTGAAGATCAATGGGAACACCAGGTAATAGGCGAACGCCATGCCGGTATAGAACAGGAGGATGCTGGACACCAGCAGCGGCACCGCAATGCGTTTCTCATGCTTGTACAGGCCCGGTGCGATGAAGCCCCAGATCTGATGCAGGATCACCGGGATCGCCAGGAACAGCGAGACCATCATGGTCAACTTCAGTGGCGTCAGGAACGGCGACGACACGTCGGTGGCGATCATCGTCGCGCCGGCCGGCAGGTACGCGCGCAGCGGCGTGGAGACGAAGGTGTAGATCTGCTGGGTGAAGGCAAACAACCCGGCGAAGATGATGAAGATCGCCGCTACGCAACGCAGCAGACGGGTACGCAACTCGGTGAGGTGCGAAACCAGCGGCATGTGCTGGTCATTTTCGGGAAGATCGCTCATGGGGCTCGCGGCGGCAATGTTGGGTCATGAGGGGCCGGCGCAACAGGCGCAGCCGCAGGCGTAACGGGTTCAACCGGGGGCGCTGCAACAACGGGCGCGGATTCGACAGCCGCAACCACAGGTGTTGGCTCGGCGACTGGAGCATGAATCGTTTGCTCTGCCAGAGGCTCAACCGGCTGAACCGGCGTGGCCTCCTGCTGAGTCGGCGTGAAAATCTTCCGCGCCTCCTGCTCCAGCGACAAAATGTGCTCGTTGTGCAGTTGCCGACGAATCTCGTCGGCACCGATTTCACGTTCAACTTCCTGTTTGATCGCGTTGAAGCTGCGCTTCAGACGGCCGACCCACAGGCCGGCGGTGCGCGCAGCACCCGGCAAACGCTCGGGACCCAGCACCAGCAGGGCCACGAGGCCGACGAGCAGCAGTTCAGAGAAGCTGATACCAAACATTAGTCAGTGCTCACACGTCTTTGCGGATCGGCTCTTCGACTTTTTGCGCCTGCACGTCGATAGTGTGCGGCTGGTTCACGGACTGCGTGGTCTGTGGCTGAACAGGCGGAACCGGGGTCGCTGCCGGGTCGGCCGGCTTTTCGTCGTCGTTCATGGCTTTCTTGAAGCCCTTGATCGATTCACCGACGTCAGTGCCGAGGTTTTTCAGTTTCTTGGTGCCGAACACCAGCACGACAACAACCAGGATGACGATCCAGTGTTTCCAGTCAAAAATGCCCATGTCGCTGCTCCTCTCTAATAGTTGTTCAGGCGGACGGACGCGAGGCTTTCTCGGCGTGTCCGGACAGACCGAAACGACGGTCCAGTTCATCGAGTACAGCCTGTGGATGCTGCCCCAGTTGGGCGAGCATGACCATGCTGTGGAACCACAAATCGGCGGTTTCGTAGATCACATCGCTGCAGTCACCGCTGATGGCGGCATCCTTGGCGGCAATGATGGTTTCGACCGACTCTTCGCCGACTTTTTCCAGAATCTTGTTCAAGCCCTTGTGGTACAGGCTGGCGACATACGAGCTGTCGGCGGCGGCGCCTTTGCGCTCTTCCAGCACTTCGGCCAGACGGGTCAGAGTGTCACTCATGGCTGTGTCCTGCGGAATAGATAGCGTGCGGGTCTTTCAGAACCGGGTCGACGGTTTTCCAGTCGCCGTTCTCGAAGACGCGGTAGAAGCAGCTCTGACGGCCGGTATGGCAAGCGATGTCGCCGATCTGCTCGACCATCAGGATGATCACGTCGGCGTCACAGTCCAGGCGCATCTCATGCAGGGTTTGCACGTGGCCGGACTCTTCGCCCTTGCGCCACAGCTTGCCACGGGAACGTGACCAGTAAACGGCGCGGTTCTCGGCAGCGGTCAGTTCCAGCGCTTCACGGTTCATCCAGGCCATCATCAGGACGCGCCCGGTCTTGTGATCCTGGGCAATCGCCGGCACCAGGCCATCAGCGTCCCACTTGATCTCGTCCAGCCAGTTTTTCATCTTCGACTCCGACAGCGGGCCCGACACTTCATTAGTCGGGCAGGCGTTGAAACAGTGTGCCAGCGCGCGGGAGCTCTGGCTATCGGCGAACGACCAGATACAAGCCGACGGCCACCATGATCCCGGCCGGCCAATGACCCAGTTCGTTCAGCGGCCCACCGGCAGCGAGTATGGTGCCGCCGGCCAGGTGCGCACAGCCGAGCAGTCGCAGCAGCCAATCGTCCTTGCGGCGGTGCCACGGTGGCGGCGGGTCGTAGGCGTGGGGCTGGGACATGCGCTCGAGCAGGTCGCGGGCCATGTTGGCCAGGTGCGGCAGCTGTTCGAACTGGCTCTGCACGTTGCCGATCAAGGCTTTGGGGCTGACGCGCTCACGCATCCAGCGTTCGAGGAACGGCTGGGCGGTGTTCCACAAATCGAGGTCCGGGTACAACTGACGGCCCAGGCCTTCGATGTTCAGCAGGGTTTTTTGCAGCAAAACGAGCTGCGGCTGCACTTCCATGTTGAAGCGTCGGGCGGTCTGGAACAGGCGCATCAGCACCTGACCGAAGGAAATATCTTTTAACGGTTTTTCGAAGATCGGCTCGCACACGGTGCGGATCGCCGCCTCGAATTCGTTGAGTTTGGTTTCCGCCGGTACCCAGCCCGAATCGATGTGCAACTGCGCGACGCGACGGTAATCACGCTTGAAGAACGCGAACAGGTTGCGCGCCAGGTAGTCCTGGTCTTCCGGGGTCAGGCTGCCGACGATGCCGCAGTCGATCGCAATGTACTGCGGGCTCCATGGGTTAACGGTGCTGACGAAAATGTTGCCGGGGTGCATGTCGGCATGGAAGAAGCTGTCGCGGAAAACTTGGGTGAAGAAGATCTCGACGCCACGTTCGGCGAGCATTTTCATGTCGGTGCGCTGGTCGGCCAGGGTCGCCAGGTCGGTCACCTGAATGCCGTAGATGCGCTCCATCACCAGCACTTTCGGCCGGCACCAGTCCCAATAGACTTGCGGCACGTAGAGCAGCTCCGAGCCGTCGAAGTTACGCCGCAACTGGCTGGCGTTGGCCGCTTCGCGCAGCAGGTCGAGTTCGTCGTAGATGGTTTTTTCGTAGTCCTGGACCACGTCCACCGGGTGCAGCAGGCGCGCGTCGGCCGAGAGTTTTTCGGCGGCGCGGGCGAGGATGAACAGCCACGCCAGATCCTGCGCGATGATCGGCTTGAGCCCCGGGCGGATGACCTTGACCACCACTTCTTCACCGGTTTTCAGCTGCGCGGCATGCACCTGCGCCACCGAGGCCGAGGCCAGCGGTTCGACGTCGAAGCGGCTGAAGACTTCGCTGATCTTTTTGCCGAGCTGTTCTTCGATCAGATTGACCGACACTTGTGAGTCGAACGGCGGCACGCGGTCCTGCAGCTTCATCAGCTCATCGGCGATGTCTTCCGGCAGCAAGTCGCGGCGGGTGGACAGGATTTGCCCGAACTTGATGAAAATCGGTCCCAGGTCCTGCAATGCCAGACGCAATCGCGCGCCACGGCTCAGGTCCAGCGTCTTGCGCGGGAACCAGCGCCACGGCAACGCGTAGCGCAGCGCCAGCAGAAACCATGGCAGTGGCAGGGCGAACAACAGGTCATCGAGGCGGTAGCGAATCACAACGCGCTGGATGCGCAACAAACGGCGGACGGCAAGCAGCTTCATGCGTTATCGCTTGGGTCGAGGGATCGGGAAAGGCGCTCGAATCGCGCCTCGAGACGTTCCAGATCGAGTTTGATCTGGTCCAGTTCACTGAAACGGGCTTCGGCTTCGCGCTGACCGACGAGGGTGCGCGATTCTTCGGCCAGGTACTCGCCAAGGTTCTGATTGAGGCTGGCGAACCCTTGCTGATACCAGCGTGCGCGACTGCGCAGGTGACCGCCAAGCAGTTGCGTGGCGACCGGTCCCAGCCAGCGCGAGAGTTCGTACTCCCAGTCCAGCTCAAGGTCCTGAAGGATCGCCGCCAGTTCCAGCAGCACGCCGCTGTCGCCGTCGAGTTCGACTTCAGGAGCATGCAGGACCGAAGTCTTGTCCTTGCTCATGGCCAGTTTCAGCAGACTGGAGGCCGGTGCGCGCAAGGTACAGTCGGCGCCGGTTTCCCAGTGGGAAGCCAGCATCAGGCCTTCGTCGCTGGGCAGGATGAACACTTGCAGCGCCGGGCTGCGGCAGTCGACGGCAATCACCCGACCGCTCAAATGCGCCAGCCGCGGCAACGCCGTGCTGTCGAGACGCAGCACCCGGTTCAGACCGAGCTCAACGCTGGCGAGCAGGCCGGCCAGCAACATCAGGGTTTGATGCCACGGTGCAGGGCGACGATGCCTGCGGTCATGTTGTGGTAGGTCACGCGGTCGAAGCCGGCCTCGACCATCATCGACTTCAGGGTTTCCTGATTCGGGTGCATGCGGATCGATTCGGCCAGGTAGCGATAGCTTTCCGAGTCGTTGGTGATCAGCTTGCCCATCAGCGGCATGAAGGCGAACGAGTAGGCGTCGTAGGCTTTGGACATCAGCGCGTTGGTTGGCTTGGAGAACTCCAGCACCAGCAAACGGCCGCCCGGTTTCAGCACGCGCAGCATCGAGCGCAGGGCGTCTTCTTTATGCGTAACGTTGCGCAGGCCGAATGCGATGGTCACGCAGTCGAAATGGTTGTCCGGGAACGGCAGCTTTTCAGCGTCGGCCTGGACGAATTCGACGTTGCCGGCCACACCCAGATCCAACAGGCGGTCACGACCGACCTTGAGCATGGATTCGTTGATGTCGGCCAACACGACCTGGCCGGTCGGACCAACGAGGTGCGAGAACTTCTTGGTCAGATCGCCCGTGCCGCCGGCGATGTCCAGCACGCGGTTACCGGTGCGAACGCCCGACAGTTCGATCGCGAAACGCTTCCACAGACGGTGCATGCCGCCCGACAGGAGGTCGTTCATCAAGTCGTACTTGGCGGCTACCGAGTGGAAAACTTCAGCGACTTTTTCCGCTTTCTGGCTTTCCGGAACGTTTTTGAAGCCGAAGTGAGTGGTGGGTTCGGCATCGCTGCCTTTGCGCTGATCAGTCATATCGCTGTCACCAAAAGAGAATGCGGGACATTCTAATCCCGGTGGCCTGCTTTGTCTTGGCAAGGCTGCAGGTAAGATAGGGAACCACCGGGACGTTTTGCCGCAGTAGCGGTCAAGATGCTTCAGGAAAGTATTCATAAAGCAGGAGTCATTTGATGGCCCGTATTAGTGTTGAGCGTTCCCACGGCCTGGGTAAGGAAGCGGCCCGCGAGAAGGCCGACCAGTTGGCGCAGAAACTGTCCGATCAATATGGCCTGGAGCCGCAATGGTCCGGCGACACCCTGAACCTCAAGCGTTCCGGTGTGAAAGGCGCGGTGTATGTGGGCGAGGATTCGATCAAGGTCGATGTCGAACTTGGCCTGTTGATGTCGGCCATGAGCGGCACGATCAAATCGGAAATCGAAAAGGCGTTGGACAAGGCCTTGGTCTGATTCCCGATTGAAATCACATCCCTTGTAGGAGTGAGCCTGCTCGCGATAGCGGTTAAACAGACAACATCGATGTTGGCTGACACTCCGTCATCGCGAGCAGGCTCACTCCTACATTTGTTTTGTGGTGTGCCCAAGGTTTTATGTCAGTTGTTAGGGTGCCGTTTCTAATTTTTCTCCCTACTTTGTGCCTGAGCCCGACTCTTTCGCGGGCAGTTCCTCAAACCTTCTGCGCGTGAGGTGCACCATGGCCAAAGTTATTTTGAAGAAAAAAATCGACGCTTCGACAACTGCTCTGAGCGACGTTAAATCTTATGCCCGCAAGATCTGGCTGGCAGGCCTGGGTGCCTACGCCAAGGTCGGCCAAGAGGGCAGCGAGTACTTTCAAGAGCTGATCAAGGCTGGTCAAACTGTTGAAAAGAAAGGCAAAAAAGTAGTTGCCGAGAAGCTTGAAGCGGCCAATGCCGAGATCGATGAAGCCAAGAGTGAAGTGAGTACTTTCAAAGGTAAGGTCGAACTTCAACTCGACAAGGTCGAGAAGGCTTTTGACTCGCGTGTCGCAAGTACCTTGAATCGTATCGGCATTCCGTCTAAACATGACGTTGAGACACTCTCTGCCAAGCTCGATGAGCTGACGGCATTGCTCGAACGCGTCGCGCGTAAATCTTAAGGAGAACGGGATGGCTGGTAAAAAGAACACCGAAAAAGAAGGCAGCTCGTGGATCGGGAAAGTCGAAGACTACTCCCGCAAAATCTGGCTGGCTGGTTTAGGCGTGTACTCGAAGATCGACACTGACGGCAGCAAACTCTTCGATACATTGGTTAAAGACGGCGAGAAAGCCGAGAAGCTCACCAAGAGCGCTGTCGGCAAAAAAGTCGATGCTGCCAAGGACTCTGCTTCGTCGGCCAAGTCGCGCATCAGCGGCGTGAAAGATCGCGCACTGGGCAAGTGGGATGAGCTGGAAGGGGCTTTCGACAAGCGTCTGAACAGCGCCATTTCGCGCCTGGGTGTACCGAGCCGCAATGAAGTCAAAGCACTGCACAGCAAGGTCGATACCCTGACCAAGCAAATCGAAAAACTCACCGGTGCCAAGGTCGCGCCTGTTGCGGCGAAAACCGCGGCGGCCAAACCTGCAGTGAAGTCCGCTGCCAAACCACTGGCTAAAGCTGCCGCTAAACCGGCTGCCAAAACTGCCGCAGCGAAACCTGCAGCAGCCAAGCCAGCGGCCAAACCGGTCGCCGCCAAAGCAGCAGCCAAACCAGCCGCTAAACCGGCTGCCAAAACTGCAGCGGCCAAACCCGCTACCAAGCCAGCGGCCAAACCTGCCGCAGCGAAGAAGCCAGCGGTGAAAAAGCCGGCAGCTCCGAAAGCGGCTGCACCAAAACCAGCAGTGGCTGCCGCCAAACCGGCAACCCCGGCGCCGGTCAGCACGTCGAACTCCGCTACTGCACCGACCCCTGCTGTAACCCCGACTGTTGCGCCAGCTCCTTCGACGCCAACCAGTCAGTCCTGATTTTCAGGGCTCAAGAAAACGCCCGGCCTGCAAAGGTCGGGCGTTTTTGTTTGTGCTTCAAGAACCACCCCTCACCCCAGCCCTCTCCCCAATGGGGAGAGGGGGAAAGGGAGCCAATTGGGGATAATTCCAGACTGGGTTCGACTCGGTAATTCAGGTCGATGGAGTTCGGATGAACTACTCGATCAGTCCCCTCTACCCCCTGGGGAGAGGGTTAGGGTGGGTAAAAACCGGGGACATCCTTTACGTTTGAGACCGGGGACATGGTTTACAGGTATCAATCATGGTCAGGAGGTACTGACCATGCCCTGGAATCGAGAGTCCCCGATGGATCAGCGAGTGAAATTAATCCATGACTGGCTTAGCGGCAGTTACAGCAAGAGCCAACTGAGTCGGCGATATGGCATTAGCCGTCCGACGGTCGATAAGTGGCTTGATCGGTATGCAAGCTGCGGCGTAGATGGCTTGAAAGAGCGCTCGCGAAAACCGCTGAGCTGTCCGCACCAAACCCCCGATGAAATCATTGCCACGTTGCTTGCGAAGAAAAGCGAGCACCCGGATCGCGGGCCGAAGCAACTGATCCAGCGTCTGCGCAATGCGCAGCCGCAGATCGCTTGGCCGGCCGCCAGCACCGCTGGAGAGTGGCTGAAAAAGGCCGGTCTGGTGATTCCTCGACGGCTGCACCCACCCCGTCCGCATGGGCCGGTGCATCTGCGTCAGGCCGACGAGCCCAATCAAACCTGGTGCGCCGATTACAAAGGACAATTCAAAACCCAGGACGGCCGCTGGTGCTATCCGCTGACCATCACCGACCATGCCAGTCGCTATCTTCTGGCGTGCCGGGCGCTTCCCAGCACCCACGGTGAACCTACGCGTCAGGGCTTCGAGTGGGCGTTCCGGGAGTTCGGCATGCCTGATGTGATCCGCACCGATAACGGCGCTCCGTTTGCATCGACAGGCTTGGCCCGCCTCTCCAAGCTGTCCGTCTGGTTCATCAGGCATGGTGTCCACCCCGAAACAATCAAGCCGGGACGCCCGGATCAGAACGGTCGGCATGAACGCATGCACCGCACGCTAAAGGCTGCCGTTCTCAGGCCGCCGGCGGAAAACCTGCTGCGTCAGCAGCTTGCCTTTGAGGACTTCGTACAGGATTTCAATCACGCACGGCCTCATACGGCGCTGGAGATGAAGACGCCAGCGGATATCTATCGCCCGTCACTCAGACCTTATCTAGGCTATTTGCCGGCGATCGAATACGGGGCCGACGTCGAAGTACGGCGGGTGCGCAAGAATGGTGAGATCAAGTGGCAAGGGGGCCTGATCTTTCTGGGCGAGGCGCTGATCGACGAGCACGTCGCGCTGAAGGAGGTGGCTGATGGCGTGTGGGAGTTGTACCTTTGCTCTTTCCCTTTAGGCAGGCTTGAACGCGGTGCCAAACGCGTATCAAGCCTGTTAAATGTGTAAACGATGTACCCGGTCAAATGTGTAAAGGATGTACCGGTCTCTACAGTGAGGGGTGGTTCCAACTGATTCACTCGTGTTCTTCCAGATATTGAAGCGCCAACTGCTCGGTCGCGACCTTGATCGGCGGAAGCAGATGCGGCGCCACCAGCATCATGATCTGGTAAACCACCAATCTCACCTCGCCCTCCCGATCAAGAATCCGCTGATAGTCCAGCGAGAACAGCAGCGTCATGGTGATCTGCTCCACCAGTTGCCCCAACGCTTGGGTATCGCTGACCAATTGCCCTTGAGCCTTCAATCGTGCGAGCAACGAAGCCAGCGTGCGCTTCAACGCATTGAGCAGGTTGCGTATGCCCTTGGCCAGTTTCGGCAAGCGCCCGGCGAGGTTCGACAGGTCCTGGAACAGAAACCGGTAGTGAGCCAGGCGCTCGACGATCAGGTGCAGGAACAGCCAGTAATCTTCCGGTGCCAGTTCCACATCGGCCGGTGGATCGAGCAGGGGCGCCAGTTCGGCCTGGAAGCGCTCGAACAGTCCGAGAATCAACGGTTCCTTGCCGTGGAAGTGGTAGTAGAGGTTGCCCGGGCTGATGCCCATTTCGTTGGCAACTTCCATGGTGGAGACGTTCGGCTCGCCCTTCTGATTGAACAACTGCAAAGCACATTCGAGAATCCGGTCGCGGGTTTTCATCCAGTCTTCTTAATGGTTCGTTGAACGTCAGCGCACACGCACGTAAGTACCGGGTGCTGCCTCCATCGGTGGATAGTTCTGGTTGCCAAGCGCCATGTGGGTTTCTTTTAGCGCGCCTGAACGTTCTTGAATCCAGCCCAGCCACTGAGTCCACCAACTGCCGCTGACTTGCTTGGCGTCGTAGTACCAGGCCCGTGGGTCAGTGCTCAGCTTCGTGCTCTCGACGAAGTTGGCTTTCGGGTTTGAGGGTGGGTTGAGAATGCTCTGTATATGACCGCTGTTGGACAACACGAAGCGTCGCTCGCCACCCAGCAGCAGGGTCGAGCGATACACCGCATCCCACGGGGTGATGTGGTCATTGATGCCCGCGACGCTGAAGCTGTCGACGTTGACTTTCTGCAAGTCGATTGGCGTGCCACACACTTCCAGACCACCCGGATGACTCAGCGGGTTGTGTTTGAAGAAGTCCAGCAAGTCGCCATGGAGGGCTGCCGGCAAACGTGTGTTGTCGTTGTTCCAGTAAAGGATGTCGAACGCCGGCGGCTCCTTGCCCAACAGGTAGTTGTTAACGAAATAGCTCCAGATCAAATCGTTGGGGCGCATCCAGGCGAAGATCTTGGCCATGTCGCGACCGTCCAGCACGCCTTTCTGATAGGAGCGACGCTTGGCCGCCTCAAGCGTCTGTTCGTCGGCGAAGAGGGTCGCAGGCGAGTCCATCTGACTGTCGAGCAGGCTCACGAGATAGGTCGCGCTGGACACCCGCCGAAGTTGTCGCTTGGCCTGCAAATGGCCTTGCAGCGCGGCAATGGTCAGCCCGCCAGCGCAGGCGCCCATCAGGTTGACCTCTCGAGCGCCGGTGATCGCCCGGCACACATTCATCGCTTCTTCCACGGCTTCGACGTACGTCGACAGCCCCCATTCGCGATGACGTACATCCGGATTACGCCAACTGATCATGAAGGTTTGCAGGCCGTTCTTCAGGGCGAACTGGACGAAACTGTTGTGCGGGCTCAGGTCGAAAATGTAGTACTTGTTGATCTGTGGCGGCACCACCAGCAGCGGTTTGGAATACTGCTTTTCGCTCATGGGCTTGTACTGGATCAACTCCAGCAGCTCATTGCGAAACACCACGGAGCCCGTGGTGGTGGCGACCGTTTTGCCGACCTCGAAAGCTTGCTTGGTGACTTGTCTGGGCAGGCCGTCGTTGTGCAGGAAGTCGTCGACCAGGTGGCCGATACCTCGCACCAGGCTGTTGCCGCCAGAGTTGAAGATCTCTTTGATCGCCAGCGGATTAAGCAGGCTGTTGGATGGAGCCATGGCGTCGTTGAGCAGGGCGAACGCAAAGTGCGCGCGGGCGCGATCGTCCGGGGTCATGTTGCTGTCGTCGATCCAGTGTTTGACCTGCTTCTGCCAGCTCAGGTAGGCCTGCAAACTGCGGCGATAAAAAGGGTTGAGGCTCCACGCCGGATCGGCAAAGCGATTGTCCTGCGGATTGGTCGGGTGCAGGGTTTCACCCAGCAGTACGCGGCCCAGTTGACCGCCCAGCTTCAAGGCGTGTCGGGCGGTGTGCACCGGGTTGCGCAAACCATGGGCGGCAACGCTGCGCAGGGTGGAAAACAGATCCCGGCCACGCAGGCCGGTAATCGCACTCTGTGCGTTGATGAACGCGGCGGGAGTGGGCAAAAATTCCCTCGCTGGTTTTTCGCGCATGAATAAACACTCCTTCGTCTTCAGGCCAAATACAGATACACCGAACCAGAACACCATAGACGCTGTTGCGGAATGTTGCGCGGCGCTGCGTCTACCCGACCCCTTTTTGTAACAAAAGCCAGGGCCGATTAGCCACCCAATGGCGCCGGATGCGGATGCATCACGGCACGCTGACGTTCTTCCTCGAGAAACTTCATGATGATCGGTGCCACTGCTTCGGCCCGGGTAATCAAAAATAGATGCCCGTCATCGATGATGTGCAACTGGGCGTTGGGAATCCGCCAGGCCAGTAACCGCATGTTGACCAACGGAATCAGTGGGTCGTCGTCACCGGCCAGCACCAGGGTTGGCTGGTGGATCTTGTGCAACCAGTGAATGCTGGTCCAGCCGAGGCCGGCGAACAGCTGCCAGTAGTAACCGAGTTTGCCTGCCGAGCGGACCTTGGCGGCATGGCTGGCGGCGAGGGTTGGATCGCGACGGAACGCACCGCCATAGATCATCGGCGCAATGCGAATCACGTGAGACGGCTGGATGTACCGTCGTGGGCTGGCCATCATCCACAGGACTTTCGGCTTGCCCGGCACCATCACCGTGCCAGCCGCCGTGGCCGCCAGAACGAGTTTCTTGCAGCGCTCGGGATAGTCGTAAGCGAACTGCTGGGCGAGGGCGCCACCCCAGGAAACGCCGATTACGTTGACTTGCCCATAGTCGAGATAGTCGAGCATCCGCGCCGTGAGTTTCGCCAGGCCCGGAAAGCGATACGGTCGCCTTGGCGTCGACGAACCACCGACACCAGGGACGTCGAAGGCGATGACTTCCAGGTCCGGGTCCAGCGCCGCGACGAACGGAAACACCAGCTCCAGGTTGGCGCCGATGCCGTTGAAAATCAGCAAGGGCGTCAAGTGAGGCTTGCCGGGGCGTACCGCCGTGCGGAGGGTCTGGCCATCCAGGTCGACGGTACGAAATATGAACGGTTGCGGCATGCTTCAAGCCCTGTGGGGTTGGGTCGCTATCTCTTCTTTACTGTGGGAGCGAGCTTGCTCGCGATGAGGCCATCACATTCAACATTGATGTTGATTGTTAGACCGCTATCGCGAGCAAGCTCGCTCCCACAGGGTCAATTACCGCTCATGCACATAGGTGCCCGGCGCAGCTTCACCTGCTGGATAAGCCTTGTTGCCCAAACTGCCCGGAGACTTCTTCAGCTTGCCCGAACGCTCGGCTTGCCATGCCTGCCAGTGCAGCCACCAGGAATCGGTGTGCTTGGTGGAGTTCTCCTGCCACTCCTCAGCCTTGACCGGCATCTCGCTACTGGTCATGTAGCGCGATTTCGGATTGCCCGGCGGGTTCAGAATGCTCTGGATATGCCCGCTGCTGGACAGCACGAATTCAACCTTGCCACCGAACAGTTGCGCCGACTTGTAGCAGGACTTCCACGGGGTGATGTGGTCGTTGGTGCCGGCCAGGGAGAAGATGTCGGCAGTGACCTGCTTCAGATTGATCGGTGTGCCGCACACTTCCAGTGCGTCAGGACGGATCAGTGGGTTGGTTTTGAACATCTCGATCAGGTCGCCGTGGAACGCTGCGGGCAACCGTGTGGTGTCGTTGTTCCAGAACAGGATGTCGAACACCGGCGGCTCGTTGCCCAGCAGGTAGTTGTTGACCCAGTAGTTCCAGATCAGGTCGTTGGGGCGCATCCAGGCGAAAACTTTCGCCATGTCGCGGCCTTCCAGTACGCCGGCCTGATAGGAGTGGCGCTTGGCGGATTCGAGGGTCTGCTCGTCGACGAACAGTGCCACGTCGCTGTCCAGGGTGGTGTCCAGCACGCTGACCAGCAGCGTCAGGGCGTTGACCTTGTTCTCGCCGATCGCGGCGTAGTGGCCCAGCAGGGCGGTGCAGGTGATGCCGCCGGAGCAGGCGCCGAGCATGTTGATGTCTTTGCTGCCGGTGATCGCGGTGACCACGTCGACCGCTTCCTTGAGCGCTTCGATGTAGGTCGACAGACCCCACTCGCGCTGCTCCTTGGTCGGGTTGCGCCAGCTGACGATGAACGTCTGCATGTTGTTGCGCAGGCAGAAGCGCGCCAGGCTCTTGTCCGGGCTCAGGTCGAAAACATAGAACTTGTTGATCTGCGGTGGCACCACCAACAGTGGGCGCTCGTGCACCTGTTCGGTGGTTGGCCGATACTGGATCAGCTCCAGCACATCATTGCGAAACACCACCGCGCCTTCGGTGACGCCCAGGCTCTTGCCGACCTCGAACGCGCCCATGTTGACCTGGCTCGGCATGCCGCCGTTGTGCACCAGATCCTTGGCCAGATGGGAAAGGCCGTCGAGCAGGCTTTTGCCACCGGTTTCGAAGAAGCGTTTGACCGCCGCCGGGTTGGCCGCACTGTTGGTCGGGGCCATGGCTTCGGTCATGAGGTTGATCACGAAATGCCCGCGCGCGACGTCCTTGGGCGAGAGGTTGCTTTCGCCGATCCAGTCGTGGAGCTCCTTGCGCCACGCCAGGTAAGTTTGCAAATAACGTTTGTAGAGCGGGTTCTGACTCCAGGCCGGGTCGTGGAAGCGACGGTCATCGCTTGTCGGTTGCAGCGCGGATTTGCCGAACAGCACGTTCTTCAGTTCGATACCGAAATGAGCGACATGCTTTGCACTGTGAATCGGTTGTTTGATGGCCTGGGTCAGCACCATACGGGCAGAGCCCAACAGATCTTTTCTACGCAGTCCAACGACCGGATTCAGCCCCAAGGTATTTTCCGAGGCCTGTACTTTCAGGTCATCGTTATTCTTGTTACTCATCTACGACGCTCCATTGTCCTGAGACGAGTACCTGGGTCCAGCTGTGCAGTCCACAGCCAATGCCAGGTACTACTGCTCGGGTGACCGTTAATTCTGCATCGCTGCTTTTTAGTTCAGAGAGCACTGCAGGTACCTTGCCAGCTCCATTGGTTACCCGAGTTTAATTTTTTTCGCAAGCAGGCCAATCGTCGGCCAGGAAGCGGAGCATTCAAACAGATGGAATTAGAAAATGCCTTCTAATGAGCGAAAGGCCTGATTTAGAGCATCAGCTTGACGATGGATTCGTTCGGATCGCGGGTCTTTCCGGCGGCTTTAAGCTCGGCAAGATAATCGTTCCAGAGATCCTCTTGGCGCACGCCCAACTGGTACAGATATTCCCAGGTGAACAGGCCGCTGTCGTGGCCGTCGTCGAAGGTCAATTTCAGTGCGTACTGACCGGCCGGTTCGACCTTGGTCAGGCCTACGCCGATCTTGCCAAATTGCAGGATAGGTTTGCCGTGGCCCTGGACCTCGGCGGAAGGAGAGTGCACGCGCAGGAACTCGGCGGGCAGGTGATGCTCCTCGCCGGACGCGTATTTCAGCGACAGGGTTTTCGAGGCTTTGTGCAGTTTGATGTCGGTGGGGAGTTGGGTCATGAAAGGTCGTCCGTCTGGTGACGTACCCTGTAGGAGCTGCCGAAGGCTGCGATCTTTTGATCTTGATTTTATAAGGGTCAAAATCAAAAGATCGCAGCCTGCGGCAGCTCCTACAGGGGAACAGGTGACCTACAGGATATAACGGGACAGGTCTTCGTTCTGCGCCAATTCGCCCAAGTGGCTGTTGACGTAATCGGCGTCGATCAGGATCGCCTTGTCGTCGTGGGCGCTGGCCAGATCACCGGCGCTGAACGACACCTCTTCAAGCAGGCGCTCAAGCAGCGTGTGCAGGCGACGGGCACCGATGTTCTCGGTCTTCTCGTTGACCTGCCAGGCGATCTCGGCAATGCGCTTGATACCGTCCGGCTGGAACTCGATCACCAGGCCTTCGGTTTTCAGCAGGGCACAATACTGCTCGGTGAGCGACGCGTGCGGCTCGCTGAGAATGCGTTCGAAATCTTCAGGCGTCAGCGCCTTCAGTTCGACACGAATCGGCAGGCGACCTTGCAGCTCGGGCACCAGATCGCTCGGCTTGCTCAGGTGGAACGCACCGGACGCGATGAACAGGATGTGGTCGGTCTTGACCATGCCCAGTTTGGTGTTGACGGTGCAGCCTTCGATCAGCGGCAGCAGGTCACGCTGTACGCCTTCACGGGAGACGTCGACGCCACCGGTGTTGCCGCGCTTGGCGACCTTGTCGATTTCGTCGATGAACACGATGCCGTGCTGCTCAACGGCTTCCAGCGCCTTGGCCTTCAACTCTTCTTCGTTGACCAGGCGACCCGCTTCTTCGTCACGCACCAGTTTCAGCGCTTCCTTGACCTTGATCTTGCGGCTCTTGCGTTTGCCCTTGCCCATGTTGGCGAACAGGCTCTGCAACTGGTTGGTCATCTCTTCCATGCCCGGCGGCGCGGAGATATCGACACCGGCCATTTCGGCGACTTCGATTTCGATCTCTTTGTCATCCAGCTGACCTTCGCGCAGGCGCTTGCGGAACAGCTGACGGGTGTTGGAATCGGCCGACGGTGCGGCGTCGTCGTTGCTGAAGCCCATGCGTGCCGGTGGCAGCAGGGCGTCGAGGATGCGCTCTTCGGCGGCGTCTTCGGCGCGGTGGCGAACCTTGGTCATTTCCTGTTCGCGCAGCAGCTTGATCGCCGCGTCGGCCAGGTCACGAATGATCGATTCAACGTCGCGGCCGACATAGCCGACTTCGGTGAACTTGGTCGCTTCGACCTTGATGAACGGTGCGTTGGCCAGTTTCGCCAGGCGACGAGCAATCTCGGTTTTACCGACACCGGTCGGGCCGATCATCAGGATGTTTTTTGGCGTGACTTCAACGCGCAGCTCTTCAGGCAGCTGCATCCGGCGCCAGCGGTTACGCAGCGCGATGGCGACGGCGCGCTTGGCATCGTCCTGGCCGATGATATGGCGATTGAGTTCGTGGACGATTTCACGGGGAGTCATGGACATAGTAATTGGCGGTCCTCAGGTAAAAGTGAGCCGTGGCGTGGTGGCCAAAACAGGCTTACTCAGCGAGGTCCTGCTCCTCAATGGTGAAGGTGTGGTTGGTGAATACACAGATGTCGCCGGCGATGCCGAGGGCGGTTTCGACGATTTCCCGGGCCGACAGATCGGTTTTCTTCAGCAGCGCGCTGGCGGCGGCCTGGGCGTAACCGCCGCCGGAACCCATGGCGATCAGACCTTCTTCAGGTTCGACCACGTCGCCGTTGCCGGTGATGATCAGAGAGGCGTCTTTGTTCGCGACCGCGAGCATGGCCTCGAGGCGGCTGAGGGAGCGGTCAGTGCGCCATTCTTTGGCGAGTTCGACAGCGGCGCGAACCAGGTGGCCCTGATGTTTCTCAAGCTGGCCTTCAAAGCGCTCGAAGAGGGTGAAGGCGTCAGCGGTGGCCCCGGCAAAACCGGCGATCACCTGGCCGTGGTACAGGCGGCGAACTTTCTTCGCGTTGCCTTTCATCACGGTATTGCCGAGAGAAACCTGGCCGTCGCCGCCCATGACGACTTTGCCGTGGCGGCGAACTGAAACGATGGTGGTCAAGGGAGAGTCTCCACGCAGCGGGGCGAAAATGCCTTATGCAAACTCATATGGGGGTGGTGGAGCATATTTCAACTGCGGAGAGGGAGAGGGGACGAGCGGTGCGAGGCGAATGAGATGTGTGGTGCTGTTAAGGACGCCATCGCGAGCAGGCCCGCTCCCACAGGGTTAGTGCATATCCTGTGGGAGCGAGCCTGCTCGCGATGAACGATGACGCGGTGATACTGACGGGATCAGCGGCTTTGGCGTTGTTGTAACAACAGGTTGCTGAACCCGCTGCCGGCCAGTTGTTTCTGGGCGGTAGTCAGTTGTTCGCGGTTGCTGAACGGTCCGACCAATACCCGATACCAGGTTTCATCCTTCACGGTGCCGGATTCAACCGCCACAGCCTGACCGAGCAAAATGATCTGCGCCCGAACCTTGTCCGCATCAGCCTCCTTGCGGAACGAACCGGCCTGCAGGAAGAACTTGGTCACTGGCGCCGCTTTGGACACTGGTGGCGCAGGCGGCGGAGTAATCCCGGCCAGTGCGGCCTGAGCCCGCGCGGTATCGATCTTCGCCGCTTGCTCTGGTGTTACCGGCGTCGTCGGAATGGCCGGCACTTGTGGCGTCGGCAAGGTTTTCTCCGGCACGGCATCCGGCGGCACGATGACTTCCGATTCCGGCAGTAACGTGTAGAAGTCGTACTTCGGCTTCACCGGTTGCGTCGGGCTCGGCGGGGTCTTGTTGGCCTCGACGATCTTGGCTTTCTGCTGCTCGATCTTCTCGCGCTTGACGCTCTCGCTGCCCTTGCCCGGTTCCAGTTTCATCAGGAACACAACAAACGCGCCGACCGTCAGGCCGATGGCCATCCACAGCCAGCCCGGGATCGGTTGCTTTGCAGGAGCTTGGTAACGGCTGGCGCCACGCTTGGGTGCAGGTTTTTTCTTGGCAGCCAACTTACATACGCTCCAGAGTTTCCAGACCCAACAGTTCCAGGCCTTGCTTGAGAGTGCGGCCGGTCAGCGCAGCGAGGCGCAGACGGCTCTGCATTTGCGCTGGGGTGTCGGCGCTGAGGATCGGGCAGTTCTCGTAGAAGCTGGAGAACAGGCCGGCGACATCGTACAGGTAGGTGCACAGGATGTGCGGCGTGCCTTTGTCGGAAACGTTGTTCAGCACTTCGCCGAACTGCGCGAGCTTCGCCGCCAATTCGTGTTCGTGCGCCGCTTCGAGGACGATCTGGCCTTCGACTTCGCTGAAGTCCTTGCCGAGTTTGCGGAACACGCCGGCCACGCGGGTGTAGGCGTACAGCAGGTACGGCGCAGTGTTGCCTTCGAAGTTCAGCATCAGGTCGAAGTTGAAGCTGTAGTCGCTGGTGCGATGCTTGGACAGGTCGGCGTATTTCACCGCGCCAATGCCCACGACCTTGGCGATGTTGCGCAGTTCGTCTTCGGCAAGTGTAGGGTTCTTTTCCTTCACCAGGTTGTAGGCACGTTCCTGGGCTTCGGTCAGCAGGTCGATCAACTTCACGGTGCCGCCGTCACGGGTCTTGAACGGACGGCCGTCGGCGCCGTTCATGGTGCCGAAGCCCATGTGTTCCATGTCCATCGGGTGCGTCACGAAGCCGGCCAGGCGCGCGACCTGGAATACTTGCTGGAAGTGCAGGGCCTGACGCTGGTCGACGAAGTACAGCGCGCGATCAGCCTTCAGCTTGCCGCTGCGGTAACGCACGGCCGCCAGGTCGGTGGTGGCGTAGAGGTAACCGCCGTCAGCCTTGACGATGATCACTGGCAGCGGGTCGCCGTCGGCGTTTTTGAATTCGTCGAGGAACACGCACTGGGCGCCGTTGCTCTCGACCAGCAGGCCAGCAGCCTTGAGGTCGTTGACTACGTTGATCAGGTCGTCGTTGTAGGCGCTTTCGCCCATCACGTCGGCCATGGTCAGTTTGACGTTCAGCAGTTCGTAGATTTTCTGGCAGTGCGACAGCGAGATGTCTTTGAACTTGGTCCACAGCGCCAGGCAGTCCGGGTCGCCGGCTTGCAGCTTGACCACCAGACCGCGGGCGCGATCTGCGAACTCTTCGGATTCGTCGAAGCGTTGCTTGGCGGCGCGGTAGAAGTTTTCCAGGTCCGACAGCTCATCGCTGGTGATCGGGTTTTCCTGCAAATACGCCATCAGCATGCCGAACTGGGTGCCCCAGTCGCCGACGTGGTTCTGACGGATCACTTCGTCGCCGAGGAATTCCAGCACCCGCGCCACGCCGTCGCCGATGATGGTCGAGCGCAAGTGGCCGACGTGCATCTCCTTGGCCAGGTTCGGTGCCGACAGGTCGACGACAGTGCGCTGCACCGGGCCGGCCTTGCGCACGCCGATGTGGGCGTCGGCCAGGGCGGCGTCCAGACGAGAGGCCAGGGCCTGGGTGTTCTGGAAGAAGTTCAGGAAGCCAGGGCCGGCGATTTCGGTCTTGGTGACGTTTTCGTCAGCCGGCAGCGCGGCGATGATTTTCTCGGCCAGGTCACGCGGCTTCATGCCGGCCGGTTTGGCCAGCATCATGGCGATGTTGCTGGCGAAATCGCCGTGAGTCTTGTCACGGGAGTTTTCCACCTGGATCGCCGGCGACAGGCCTTCAGGCAACACACCTTCGTTGACGAGTTGGGTGATGGCTTGTTGGATCAGCTGGCGAATGGTGTCTTTCATGGTGTTCTCTTTCGACCGCAAGCGCGGCGGCGCCTGGATGCGCTAGTGGAAAAACTGGGCATTATCCGTTGCGAAGACGGGCTTGCCAACTATAGCGGGCAGGTTATGGATATGTGGTGACAAATAGTCAGCCTTCGTCGGAGCGCCGCCCGGAGCCGGCTCGCTCCCACATTGGAATGCATACCCCTGTGGGAGCGAGCCTGCTCGCGAAGACGATCTCGAAATCAATACAAATCCACGGGGTCGACATCCAAAGACCAACGCACCGCCCGCCCGCTCGGCATCTGCTCCAACACCAACAGCCAGCTGCTTAATAGTCGATGCAACGGCGCCCGAGCCGTCGCTTGCAGCAACAACTGCGCACGATAACGCCCGGCCCGGCGCTCCATCGGTGCCGGCACCGGCCCGAGCAGTTCAATCCCGGTCAGGTTCTGTTCGGCCAGCAAACGCTCGGCCTCGCTGCACGCCTCATCAAGAAAACCTTCAGCTTGTCCCGGTTTGTGCGCTTCGGCCCGCAGCAGCGCCAGGTGCGCAAACGGTGGTAACCCCGCCGAGCGACGTTCGCTCAACGCCTGTTCGGCAAAGGCGAAATAGCCCTGTTCAGTCAATTGCACCAGCAGCGGATGGTCGGCCAAATGCGTCTGGATGATCACTTTGCCCGGCTCTTCAGCCCGGCCCGCGCGCCCGGCAACCTGAACGATCAGCTGCGCCATGCGCTCGCTGGCGCGGAAGTCGCCGGAAAACAGGCCGCCGTCGGCATCCAGAATCGACACCAGGGTCACCCGTGGGAAGTGGTGCCCTTTGGCAAGCATTTGCGTGCCCACCAGAATGCACGGTTGGCCCTTCTGGATGGTCGCGAACAGCTGATTCATCGCGTCTTTTCGCGAAGTGCTGTCGCGGTCGACCCGCAGTACCGGGACGTCCGGGAATAGAATCCCCAACCGTTCTTCGGCGCGCTCGGTGCCGGCTCCCACCGGCCGCAAGTCGACTTTGCCGCATTTCGGGCAATGCCGAGGGACGCGTTCGACGTAGCCGCAATGGTGGCAGCGCAGTTCGCCGGAGCGCTGGTGTACGGTCATGCGCGCATCGCAGCGCTGGCACTCGGACATCCAGCCGCAGTCGTGGCACAACAAAGTCGGGGCAAAGCCGCGACGGTTGAGGAACACCAACACTTGTTGGCCGGCGGCCAGCGTCTGACCGATAGCCTGCTGCATCGGCCCGGAAATGCCGCTGTCCAGTGGACGGCTTTTCACGTCCAGACGCAGGAAGCGTGGTTGCTTGGCGCCGCCGGCGCGCTCGTTTAATCGCAGGAGGCCATAACGACCGGTGTAGGCGTTGTGCAGGCTTTCCAGCGAAGGCGTGGCGGAGCCGAGGACAATCGGGATGTTTTCCTGGCGTGCGCGCACCAATGCCAGGTCGCGGGCGTGGTAGCGCAGGCCTTCCTGCTGTTTATAGGAACCGTCGTGTTCTTCATCGATGATGATCAGGCCGGGATTCTTCATCGGCGTGAACAGCGCCGAACGGGTGCCGATAATAATGTCGGCGTCACCGTCGCGGGCGGCGAGCCAGGCTTCGAGGCGTTCGCGGTCGTTGACCGCCGAGTGGATCAGCGCGATGCGTGCATTGAAGCGCTGCTCGAAACGCGCCAGGGTCTGCGGGCCGAGGTTGATCTCCGGGATCAGCACCAGTGCCTGCTTGCCGGCCTGAAGGGTTTCGCGGATCAGCTGCAAATAGACTTCGGTCTTGCCGCTGCCGGTGACGCCGGCCAGCAGAAACGCGTGATAACTGTCGAATCCGGCGCGAATCGCTTCATAAGCGGCGCGTTGCTCCGGGTTGAGCGGCAGTTCCGGCTGCGCCAGCCAGTGTTCGTGGCGGGCGTCGGGGGCGTGCTTGCGGATTTCGACTTGCACCAGATCCTTGGCCAGCAGCAAATCCAGGCTGTCCTTGCTCAGCATCAGTTTGCTCAACAACTGATGGGCGACGCCGTGGGGATGCTGGGCCAGGGTCGCCAGGGCCTCCCGTTGACGCGGGGCGCGAGCGATGCGCGGGTCATCAAGGCTGGCGCCGGGCGCGGCGGACCAGAAGCGTTCCTGCCGTGCTTCGGCCAGTTCACCCTGGCGCAGCAATACCGGCAGCGCCCAACTCAAGGTGTCGCCGAGGCTGTGCTGGTAATACTGGGAGGTCCACAGGCACAGTTTGAACAGCGCTGGCGGCAGCGGCGGTGTGGCATCGAGCAGGGCCAGCGCCGGCTTGAGCTTTTCTACCGGCACTTCGCTGTGATCGGTCACCTCCACCAGAATCCCGATCATCTCCCGTCGGCCGAACGGCACCCGCAGGCGCATACCCGGCTGCAACTGGGCACGCAGGACCCCGGCCGGGGCACGGTAATCGAATAGACGGCGCAGGGGCGAAGGCAGGGCGAGGCGCAAAATGGCGTCGGGCACGCGGGGGGATCTCGATAAACGGAAAATAAACAGCAGGGCCAAGACCTGTGGGAGCGAGCCTGCTCGCGAAGAGGGAGTGTCAGTCAGCATTCATGTCGTCTGACACACCGCTTTCGCGAGCAGGCTCGCTCCCACAGGGACGGCGCTTTGGGCCGGGAGCCTAGCAGACGGTCGGTGTAAGGGACAGCTTGCGTGATTGCAAAGGTCTGGTAGAATCCGCGGCCTAATTATGTGCGGTATTCAACAATAGTGTTGAGTGGCGGCACACTAGCCTGAGGAATACACCATGAAAGCCGATATCCATCCAGCGTACGAAACCATCGAAGTAACTTGCAGCTGCGGCAACAAGTTCGAAACTCGTTCGAACCTGTGCAAGCCACTGGGTACTGACGTATGCAACGAGTGCCACCCGTTCTACACCGGTAAGCAGAAGACTCTGGATACTGGCGGCCGTGTACAGCGCTTCGCAGACCGCTTCGGTGCTTTCGGCAAGAAAGCTCCTGCTGCTGCAGAGTAAGGTTGCAAAGCCCCATGGGCTTTACCTTGCTGATGAAAAAGGCGTCCCTTGCGGGCGCCTTTTTTGTGTCTGCGATTTGGCTTTCCGGTGCCCAGGCCTTCTGCCCGGCGCCGAGCGGGCTGACATCCGTTGCGGTGCAACGGGTGGTGGATGGTGACACGCTGCGCCTGAGCGATGGCCGCAGCGTGCGCATGATCGGTTTGAATACGCCGGAGCTGGGCAAGAAAGGCCGCTCCGACGAGCCGTTCGCGGTGGCGGCACGCCAACGCCTGGAGGCTTTGGTGGCCGCCAGCGATGGGCGGGTCGGTTTACTGCCCGGCAAAGAAAGCAAAGACCATTACGGTCGCACCTTGGCCCATGTCTACAGCGCCGATGGCGCCAACCTTGAAGCGCAGATGCTCGCTGAAGGACTCGGTTTCCAGGTAGCGGTCGCGCCGAATGTCGATCTGGTCGACTGCCAGCAAGCGGCGGAACACAGCGCCCGTCAGGCCGGCCTCGGCTTGTGGCGTCAATCCCCTGTGCTGAAAGCGGAGCAGATCAACACTTCCGGTTTCGCTGTGCTCAGCGGTCGTGTGAGCAAGGTTCAGCGCAATCGCGGCGGGGTTTGGATCGAGTTGCAGGATTCGGTTGTATTGCGCGTTGCACCCAATTTGCTGGGGCAGTTCGATGTGGCGGATCTCGAGCGGCTGAAGGGCAGGCAGATCGAGGCCCGTGGCTGGGTGCTGGACCGTTCGCGACGCGGCGGACTGAAAGAAGGGCAGGCGCGCTGGCTTCTGCCATTGACCGACCCGGCGATGCTTCAGATGGCGCAGTGATAAAAAATTGTAGACATTTTTAATGTGAATTGTGAACAGTCAATCCCTTGTGTTCCGCGGCTCTTGGTCCAAAGTCGTAGGGCCGGGTGCTTGACAGGGGTGACCGGTCAGTCTTGTAGGGACTTTGCGACACGAGTATCCTCGGCGGTCCGTCTGTCCCACAGTAAAAAGCGGAATGCCCATATGTCTGATTTGAAAACTGCCGCTCTCGAATATCATGCCCATCCTCGTCCAGGGAAGCTGAGCGTCGAGCTCACCAAAGCCACCGCTACCGCCCGCGACCTGTCGCTGGCCTACAGCCCCGGTGTAGCCGAACCAGTCCGCGAAATCGCCCGCGACCCTGAACTCGCCTACAAGTACACCGGCAAGGGCAATCTGGTTGCAGTCATTTCCGATGGCACCGCAATTCTTGGCCTGGGTAACCTCGGCCCATTGGCTTCCAAGCCAGTCATGGAAGGTAAAGGCGTGTTGTTCAAGCGCTTCGCCGGCATCGACGTTTTCGACATCGAAGTCGACTCCGAAAGCCCACAAGCCTTCATCGACACCGTCAAGCGTATCTCCATCACCTTCGGTGGCATCAACCTGGAAGACATCAAGGCACCTGAGTGCTTTGAGATCGAACGTGCTCTGATCGAGCAGTGCGACATTCCGGTATTCCACGATGACCAGCACGGCACCGCGATCGTTACCGCGGCCGGCATGATCAACGCCCTGGAAATCGCTGGCAAAACCCTCGCTGACGCCAAGATCGTCTGCCTGGGCGCCGGTGCGGCCGCCATCTCCTGCATGAAATTGCTGGTGAGCATGGGTGCCAACATCGAAAACATCTTCATGGTTGACCGTACCGGCGTGATCCACTCCGGCCGCGACGACCTGAACCAGTACAAGGCTGTTTTCGCTCACGCGACTGAAAAACGCACGCTGGCCGACGCCCTGAAAGGCGCGGACGTGTTCGTTGGCCTGTCCGGCCCGAACCTGCTGAGCGCTGAAGGCCTGAAATCCATGGCGGCCAACCCGATCGTGTTCGCGTGCTCCAACCCGGATCCAGAGATCGCCCCGGAACTGGCTCACGCCACCCGTGACGACGTGATCATGGCGACCGGCCGTTCGGACTACCCGAACCAGGTCAACAACGTGCTGGGCTTCCCGTTCATCTTCCGTGGTGCCCTGGACGTTCGCGCCAAGCGCATCAACGAAGAAATGAAAGTGGCTGCGGCCAACGCCCTGCGTGAACTGGCCAAACTGCCGGTTCCTCAGGAAGTGTGCGACGCCTACGGCGGCATCAAACTGGAATTCGGTCGTGAGTACATCATTCCGAAACCAATGGATGCCCGTCTGATCACCGTGATCTCCGATGCCGTGGCCAAGGCTGCGATCGAGACCGGCGTAGCGACCCTGCCGTATCCGAAGAACTACCCGCTGAAAAGCGTGGATGACGTGTTCAACGGCTAAGTCGTTGTAGCGCTTCAAAACAAAGCCCCGGCTCTTGCGAGTCGGGGCTTTTTTTTGCCTGTGGCTTTTGTGGTGCCTATAGCGGCCCCTTCGCGAGCAAGCTCGCTCCCGCATTGAAATGCGTCCTCCTGTGGGAGCGAGCCTGCTCGCGAAGACGGCTTGAGATGCGCCACTTTTCTGGCCAGTGCTGGAAATCCACAGGCAACAAAAAGCCCCGCTCTTCTTTCAAAGGCGGGGCTTTTTGCAGCGTCAGGCGATCAGAACAAATCGATCGGTGCCGCTTCGTCCGCAGGCAGTGGGCTGCCCGGCGCAGTGCCGTTGCCCAGCTCGTTCGCCGACGGTGGCGTGTCTTCGGCCTTGAACAGCTCGAAGTAGGCGCCTGGCGTGCCTGGGGTGGCCGCACGGCCGCTGACCGGGTCGACTCGCAGGCTGAGGATGCCTTCCGGCTCTGCCTGCGTATGAGGCGGCAGGCCTTTGAGTGCGGCGCCCATGTAACTCATCCAGATCGGCAGGGCGACGGTACCGCCGAACTCCTTGCGACCCAGGCTTTCAGGCTGGTCGAAACCGGTCCAGACAGTGGTCACATAATCGGCGTTGTACCCGGAGAACCAGGCGTCCTTGGACTCGTTGGTGGTACCGGTCTTGCCCGCAATGTCGCTGCGGCCCAAGGCCAGGGCGCGGCGGCCGGTGCCGAGTTTGATCACGTCCTCGAGCATGCTGTTGAGGATGTAAGTGGTGCGGCCATCGACGATGCGCTCGGCCACGGCCGGCGTTTGTGGCGCTGGCTGGGCGGTCAAGGCTTCGCCCGGAGTTGCGTTGACGGTGAAGGCGTTGGCCGCGACAGGGGCGGCGATGCCGTCGGTGGCGACGTTGCCTTTCGGGACGCTCGGCGGGTTGGCGACGAACAGCGTGTCGCCATTGCGGCTTTCGATCTTGTCGATGATGTAGGGGCTGATCTTGTAGCCGCCGTTGGCGAAGGTGCTCCAGCCGGTGGCGATTTCCATTGGCGTCAGCGTCGCGGTGCCCAGCGCCAGCGACAGGTTGGGCGGCAGGTCCTGCTTGTTGAAGCCAAAGCGCGTGATGTAATCGATGGTCTTGCCAACGCCGATGGCTTGCACCAACCGGATCGAAACCAGGTTACGCGACTTGTACAGGCCTTCACGCAGGCGGATCGGGCCGAGGAAGGTGTTGGTGTCGTTCTTCGGACGCCAGACCTTGTCCAGGTACTCGTCGACGAACACGATCGGTGCGTCGTTCACCAGGCTGGAGGCGGTGTAGCCGTTATCCAGCGCGGCACTGTAGACGAACGGCTTGAAGCTCGAACCCGGCTGACGCTTGGCCTGCATGGCGCGGTTGTAGTTGCTCTGTTCAAAGGCGAAGCCGCCGACCAGGGAGCGAATGGCACCGTTCTGCGGATCGAGGGAAACCAGCGCGCCCTGAGCCTGCGGGATCTGGCTGAATTTCAGCGAGTTGTCCGGCTGGCGTTGCACACGAATCAGGTCGCCGACTTGGGCGACGTCCGAAGGCTGCTTCGGATTGGCGCCCATGCTGTTGGTGTTCAGGAACGGACGCGCCCATTTCATGCTGTCCCAGCCGACGTGTTCGTCACCGGTACGGGTCATCACTTGCAGGCCGGTCTTGTCGACCTGGGTGACGATGGCGGGCTCAAGGCTGCTGATGGTGCGCTGCTTGGTCAGCTCGGTTGTCCAGGCTTCGCGAGTCTTGCCCGGCAGGCGCGACTCCGGGCCGCGATAACCATGACGCTGGTCGTAGGTCATCAACCCTTCGTGGACTGCGGTGTTGGCCATTTCCTGCAGGTTGCTCGGCACCGTGGTGGTGACGCGGAAACCCTCGGTATAAGCGTCGCTGCCATAACGGCCGACCATTTCGGCACGGGCCATTTCGGCGATGTACGGCGCATTCACTTCCGGGGTCGGCACGTGATAACTGGCGTTCAGCGGCTCGTTGATCGCGG
This sequence comes from Pseudomonas sp. GL_093, assembly GCF_057837605.1. Classification (NCBI taxonomy): domain Bacteria; kingdom Pseudomonadati; phylum Pseudomonadota; class Gammaproteobacteria; order Pseudomonadales; family Pseudomonadaceae; genus Pseudomonas; species Pseudomonas sp. GL_093. The sequence goes on from NZ_CM174448.1 coordinate 457,977, forward strand.
TGGTGTAGTCGGCTTCGGTGATTTTGCCGAGCTTGTACATGCGCCCAAGGATCCAGTCGCGACGTTCTTTGCTGCGGGCCGGGTTGGCCAGCGGGTTGAAACGCGAGGGGGCTTTTGGCAGGCCGGCGATCATCGCCATCTGCGCCAGGCTGACGTCACGAATCGACTTGCCGTAGTAAACCTGTGCAGCGGCTTCGATACCGTAGGCGCGGTTACCCAGATAGATCTTGTTGACGTAGAGTTCGAGGATCTCGTCCTTGGTCAGCTGCCGTTCAATCTGCAGGGCCAGGAGAATTTCGGTGGTTTTGCGCGAAAAGCTGCGCTCGCTGGTCAGGAAGAAGTTCTTCGCCACCTGCATGGTGATCGTGCTGCCGCCGGACTGAATGTGTCCGCTTTTTACCAACTGGCTGGCCGCGCGCATCAGGCTGCTGGGGTCGACGCCGTAGTGGTTGGCGAAGTTGTCGTCTTCAGCACTTAGTAACGCATTAATGAAATTGGGGGGAATGTCGGCGAACCGGATCGGTGTGCGGCGCATTTCGCCAAATTCTGCGATCAGCTTGTTGTCGCTGCTGTAGACCCGCAAAGGAATCTGCAACTGGATGCTTCTCAGCGCCTCCACGGATGGCAAACCCGGACTAAGGTAGAGAAAGGCGCCGCTAAGACCGAGGAGCAGTCCGCAGAAAACGGCGACGATGGACCAACCGAAAAATTTCAGCAGACGAATCAAGGCTTTTGGACATCCAGGGCAAAGAATGAATTTGGCATCAGGGTTCAGATAAACAGGGAACGACCCGCGCTTGAAGTAAAAACCGGAAAAAAACGCTGGGCATTATAAGCATTTTTCCGTCGAGGGCGTCATTTGCACTGCTGTCAAGACGGGTGGTTTGAACGCAACGGATATTACAGAGTCCGTAAGACACGGATAGTCATAGGGAATTGGTAGTGCTAGGACTCTTCAATAAAAAGGCCAATACGCTTCTGGGGATCGACATCAGCTCCACGTCGGTCAAGCTTCTGGAGCTAAGCCGCCAAGGCGACCGCTTTCGGGTCGAGGCCTATGCGGTGGAACCTTTGCCCACCAACGCGGTGGTCGAGAAAAATATCGCCGAGCTCGAAGGCGTAGGGCAGGCACTCGCGCGCGTGCTGCTCAAGGCCAGAACCAACCTCAAGAATGTCGCCGTGGCCGTGGCCGGTTCGGCGGTGATCACCAAGACCATCGAGATGGACGCCGGTCTTTCCGACGACGAAATGGAAAACCAGCTGAAGATCGAGGCCGATCAATACATCCCTTATCCATTAGACGAAGTGGCCATCGACTTTGAGGTCCAGGGCGTTTCTGCGCGCAACCCCGAGCGAGTCAATGTGCTGCTGGCGGCCTGTCGCAAGGAAAACGTCGAGGTCCGGGAAGCGGCACTGGCCCTGGCCGGCCTGACAGCCCGTGTGGTCGACGTCGAGGCTTATGCGCTGGAGCGTTCCTACGGATTGCTGGCGAGCCAACTGGCGGCTTCTCAGGAGCGTCTGACGGTAGCGGTGGTTGATATCGGCGCCACCATGACCACCCTGAGCGTGCTGCACCAGGGGCGGATCATCTACACCCGCGAGCAATTGTTCGGCGGTCGTCAACTGACGGAGGAAATCCAGCGACGTTATGGCCTGACCCTTGAGCAGGCGGGGCTGGCGAAGAAGCAGGGTGGTTTGCCGGACGATTACGTCAGTGAGGTGTTGCAGCCGTTTCGCGATGCGCTGGTGCAGCAGGTGTCGCGTTCATTGCAGTTTTTCTTCGCCTCCGGTCAGTACAACTCGGTTGATCACATCCTGCTGGCCGGCGGTACCGCATCGGTCCCGGGGCTGGACCGGTTGATCGAGCAACGATTGGGTACGCCGACGCAAGTGGCCAACCCCTTCTCCGACATGGCCCTGAGCAGCAAGGTCAACGCCGGTGCCCTGGCCAGCGATGCGCCGGCACTGATGATCGCCTGCGGGCTGGCCCTCAGGAGTTTCGACTGATGGCGCGGATCAATCTTTTACCCTGGCGCGAAGAGCAGCGTGAAGCGCGCCGCAAACGCTTTTTGCTGGCGCTGGTCGGTGTGATGGTGGGGGCCGTGGGCGCGGTGCTGATCGCGAACCAGGTCATCAGTGGCGCTATTGATCGGCAAGTGGCTCGTAACGATTACATCGGCAAACAGATTGCCGTGGTCGACGAGCGGATTAAACAGATCAGCGATTTGAAGGCCCGTCGCCAGCAACTGGTCGAGCGCATGCGCATCATCCAGGACCTGCAAGGTAACCGTCCGATCAGCGGGCGGATCTTCGATCAGTTAGCGCGTACCTTGCCGGACGGGGTGTACTTCACCGAGGTGAAAATGGCCGGCAAAACCCTGTCCATTACGGGCGCGGCAGAATCCAACAATCGTGTTTCGGACCTGATGCGCAATCTGGATGCGTCCGATTGGTTTGATGCGCCCAGCCTCACGGAAGTCAAAGCGACGACCGCCGGTCAGCTGGATCAGGCCAACGTCTTCCAGCTGACCGTTCGTCAGACTCAGCCCGCCGCTGCGGAGGGCGGCAAATGAGGCTGTCTGACTGGTTCGAAGGCCTGCGCAAGATCGACATCAATGACCTGGACACCAATAACATGGGTTCCTGGCCGCCGGCCATCAAGGCACTGGCGGGAATCCTGCTTATGATTCTGGTGCTTTCGCTGGGCTACAGTTTTTCCATCAGCGACCTTCAGAGCCATCTCGAACTCAAGCGCGAGGAAGAGTCGACCCTCAAGGAGCAATTCGCCAACAAAGCCCATATGGCGGCGAATCTGGAGCTCTATACGCAGCAGATGAAGGAAATGGAGAACTCCTTTGGCGTGTTGCTGCGGCAATTGCCCAGTGACACCGAAGTGCCCGGCCTGCTGGAGGACATCACCCGCACCGGCCTGGGCAGTGGCCTGGAGTTCGAAGAGATCAAACTGCTGCCGGAGAACACGCAGCAGTTCTACATCGAGCTGCCGATCCAGATCACCGTCACCGGTGCCTATCACGACCTTGCCACCTTCGTCAGCGGCGTCGCCGGGCTGCCACGGATTGTCACCCTGCATGACTTCGATCTTGCGCCGGCCAACCCGGAAGGTGGCCCGAAGTTGCGCATGAGTATCCTTGCCAAGACCTACCGCTACAACGACAAGGGGCTGCAAAAATGAGCCCGATTCGTTGCTTTTCGATGATGGTATTGGTCGCCAGCCTGACTGGTTGCGGCAGTGGTAATGACTTCAGCGACCTGGACGCGTACATGAACGAAATGCGTTTACGTGCGCCCGGCAAGATTGAACCAACGCCGACATTTCGGTCTTACCCAACATTCACCTACAGCGCCGCCAACCTGCGAAGCCCGTTTTCCCGACAGATCAGAGTCGATCTGGCCGGCCAGAAACACGGTTCGCGCAACGTCAAACCCGACCCGAATCGGGTCAAGCAGTACCTCGAAGGTTTCAACATCGAGCAGTTTGAAATGGTCGGAACGATCGCCAATGCGACCGGCTCCTTTGCGCTGCTGCGCGGGGCGGGCGGGGTGCATCGGTTGAAAGTCGGCGATTACCTGGGGCGTAACGATGGGCGGATCGTCGCCATCAGTGGCTCGCAGGTCGATGTGGTCGAAATCGTTCCCGACGGCGAAGGCGCCTGGCTGGAGCGGCCGCGGACCATCCCTTTGAAAGAGCACTCATAGTGGAACTCGAATAATGAACAGGATTTTCTCAACCTTCGGTATTTCGCTATGGATAGCGTTGCTGTCGCCGATGGTACTAGCGGCCAACCTCAAAGCGCTGGATGTCGCCGCGCTGCCGGGGGACCGCGTCGAGTTGAAGTTGTCGTTCGATGGGCCGCCACCGCCGCCCCACGGTTACACCACGGAATCGCCTGCACGAATTGCGCTGGATCTGCCTGGCGTCATCAGTCAGCTAAAAAGCAAAAATCGTGACCTGGGTGGCGGAAATGCCCGCAGCGCCACGGTGGTGCAAGCCAAGGACCGTACGCGACTGATCATCAATCTGACCCAGTTGACGCCGTATAACGCACGGGTCGAAGGCAATGCTCTGTTCGTGGTGGTCGGCCAAGGCGCCAACAAAACGGTCTCCAGTCCGGCGCCCAAAACGCCGCGCGCAGCGACTGCAGCGCCAGCCCCGGTAAAAGCCTATGCGCCGGTAGGCAAGGCCATTCGGGGTGTGGATTTCCAGCGCGGCACCCAGGGCGAAGGCAATGTGGTCATCGATCTGTCGGATCCTTCCATCGCCCCGGACATTCAGGAGCGCGACGGCAAGATCATCCTCAGTTTCGCCAAGACCCAATTGCCTGAACCGTTGCGTGTACGTCTGGACGTCAAGGATTTCGCCACGCCGGTGCAGTTCGTCAACGCCAGCGCCACGGGTGATCGGGCGACGATCAGTATTGAGCCTGGCGGCGCCTTCGATTATTCGACTTACCAGACCGACAACAAACTGACCGTCAGCATCCGGCCGATGACCGTCGATGACTTGCAGAAACGCAACACCGAACGCTTCGCCTACACCGGTGAAAAGCTCTCGCTGAATTTCCAGGACATCGATGTGCGTTCGGTGCTGCAACTGATCGCTGATTTCACCAATCTCAATCTGGTGGCCAGCGACACGGTGCAGGGCGGCATCACGCTGCGTTTGCAGAACGTACCGTGGGATCAGGCGCTGGATCTGGTGTTGAAAACCAAGGGCCTGGATAAACGCAAGATCGGTAACGTTTTGCTGGTGGCGCCGGCCGATGAAATCTCCGCCCGCGAGCGTCAGGAACTGGAGTCGCAAAAGCAAATCGCCGACCTGGCGCCCCTGCGTCGCGAGCTGTTGCAGGTCAACTACGCCAAAGCTGCCGATATCGCCAAGCTGTTCCAGTCGGTGACCAGTGCCGAGGCAAAAGCCGACGAGCGGGGCTCGATCACGGTGGATGAGCGGACCAATAACATCATTGCCTACCAGACCCAGGATCGCCTCGACGAGCTCCGCCGTATCGTCGCGCAACTGGATATCCCGGTGCGTCAGGTGATGATCGAGGCGCGCATCGTCGAAGCCAACGTCGACTATGACAAAAGCCTCGGCGTGCGCTGGGGCGGTTCGTTGCAGAACAAGGGCAACTGGAACACCTCGGGCGTCAGCAATAATGGGGCTAATGCTTCGTCGACCATCGGTACGCCTGGCAGCACCAGCACCAACTCGCCGTTCGTCGACATGGGCGCCGCCGCCAACACCTCGGGGCTCGGTATCGCCTTCATCACCGACAATGTGCTGCTGGATCTCGAGCTGACGGCCATGGAGAAGACCGGCAACGGCGAAATTGTCTCGCAGCCCAAGGTGGTTACGTCGGACAAGGAAACCGCGAAAATCCTCAAGGGCACGGAGATTCCCTACCAGGAAGCCAGCTCCAGCGGCGCTACCTCGGTGTCGTTCAAGGAGGCCTCGCTGTCTCTGGAAGTGACGCCGCAGATCACTCCGGACAATCGGATCATCATGGAGGTCAAGGTCACCAAGGACGAACCGGACTACCTGAACAAGGTGCAGGACGTACCGCCGATCAAGAAAAACGAAGTCAATGCCAAGGTCCTGGTCAACGACGGCGAGACCATCGTGATTGGTGGAGTTTTCTCAAATACTCAGAGCAAGGTTGTAGATAAGGTGCCATTTCTCGGTGATGTGCCGTATCTTGGCCGCCTTTTCCGGCGTGACGTGGTTTCGGAGAAAAAATCCGAGCTGCTGGTGTTTCTCACTCCGCGTATCATGAATAACCAGGCGATTGCTGTGAGTCATTGATTCTGTGCGAAATTTGATTCTTGTTGGACCGATGGGGGCTGGAAAAAGCACCATCGGCCGGTTGCTGGCCAAAGAGCTGCGTCTGCCGTTCAAAGATTCCGATAAGGAAATTGAATTGCGCACGGGCGCCAATATCCCGTGGATTTTCGATAAAGAAGGCGAACCGGGCTTTCGTGACCGCGAGCAGGCGATGATCGCCGAGCTGTGCGGCTGCGATGGCGTGGTGCTGGCGACCGGTGGCGGCGCGGTGATGCGCGAGGCTAATCGTCGGGCGCTGCACGCCGGCGGGCGAGTGGTCTATCTGCATGCGTCTGTCGAGCAACAGGTCGGCCGCACTTCCCGCGATCGCAATCGACCCCTGTTGCGTACTGCCGATCCGGCCAAGACCCTTCGGGATCTGCTGGCGATCCGCGATCCGCTTTATCGGGAAATCGCCGATCTGGTGGTGGAAACCGATGAGCGGCCGCCGCGAATGGTGGTGCTCGATATTCTCGAACGCTTGCAGCAGCTACCTCCCCGTTAAAGCGCAGCGCGAAATGCGCTATCCTCGGCGTCCTGTCATGGCCGCTCAAGGTTGTGGCAGATGGCTACCGAACGGCGTCACATCAGCAGACGCCGTGGACATTCGTTAACTCAAGGCAGGACGCCTGATTCCATCTTCACTGTGGGGACACATGCAGACACTCAAGGTCGATCTAGGCGAGCGCAGCTACCCGATTCATATTGGCGAAGGTTTGTTGGATCAGCCTGAGCTGCTGGCCCCGCATATCCGCGGACGGCAAGTGGCGATCATCTCCAACGAGACCGTTGCGCCGCTCTATCTCGAGCGTCTGACCCGCAGCCTCGCACAATTCTCGGTGGTTTCCGTGGTGCTGCCCGACGGCGAAGCGTTCAAGACCTGGGAAACCCTGCAACTGATTTTCGACGGTCTGCTGACAGCGCGGCACGACCGCCGTACCACGGTCATCGCCCTCGGTGGCGGTGTGATTGGTGACATGGCCGGTTTTGCGGCCGCCTGCTACCAGCGGGGTGTCGATTTCATCCAGATCCCGACCACGCTGCTGTCGCAAGTCGACTCTTCGGTGGGCGGCAAGACCGGGATCAACCATCCGCTGGGCAAGAACATGGTCGGCGCTTTCTATCAGCCGAACGTGGTGCTGATTGATACCGCTACCCTCAATACCCTGCCGGCCCGCGAACTGTCCGCCGGGCTTGCTGAAGTCATCAAATACGGGCTGATCTGCGACGAGCCGTTCCTGACCTGGCTTGAAGAAAACGTCGATCGCCTGCGTGCCCTGGACCAGGTCGCCCTGACTTACGCCATCGAGCGCTCTTGCGCGGCCAAGGCTGCGGTGGTCGGTGCCGACGAACGGGAGACCGGTGTTCGCGCCACGCTCAACCTTGGTCACACCTTTGGCCACGCCATCGAAACCCACATGGGCTATGGTGTCTGGCTACATGGTGAGGCGGTCGCTGCTGGCACCGTAATGGCCTTGGAAATGTCCGCGCGTCTTGGCTGGATCAGCGAGCAAGAGCGCGATCGCGGCATTCGTCTGTTCCAGCAGGCCGGCCTGCCGGTTATCCCGCCAGAAGAGATGACTGAAGCCGATTTTCTCGAACACATGGCAATTGACAAGAAAGTGATCGACGGTCGTTTGCGCCTGGTGCTGCTGCGCCACATGGGCGAAGCGGTGGTGACCGACGATTATCCGAAAGAGGTTTTACAGGCCACGCTGGGAGCGGATTACCGCGCTCTGGCTCAGCTTAAAGGTTAATAAGATCCCGATGACTAGTTTGCACGCCGACGAGGCTTTCCTCGGCCATTACCAGTTGAGTCATGACCCTTTTTCTCCACGGGTGCCTGGCTTCAAATTCTTCCCGGCCCAGCGCAAACCGGTGCTGGGGCAACTGCATCACCTGGCACGCTACAGTCAGTTGCTGCTGGTCGTCACCGGCCCGCAAGGCAGTGGCAAGACGCTGTTGCGTCAGGCCCTGGTGGCCAGCACCAACAAGCAATCGGTGCAGAGCGTGGTGGTTTCCGCCCGTGGCGCCGGCGATGCGGCCGGCGTGCTGCGTCAGGTGGCTCAGGCGCTGAATGTCGCCCAGGCCGAGATCGGTGCGATTCTGGCTCAAGTGGTGCAGCTTGCACTGACGGGTCAGGAAGTCTATTTGCTGGTGGATGACGCCGAGCAACTCGACGAGTCCGCGCTGGAAGCCTTGCTGGCCCTGGCCGCCGGTGCACCGGAAGGTCGTCCGCATGTGTTCCTGTTCGGTGAGTCGTCGCTGATTGCTCAATTGGAGGCTCTGACCCTCGAGGAAGAGCGTTTCCACGTCATCGAGTTGCAGCCTTACACCGAAGAAGAAACCCGCGAATATCTGGAGCAGCGACTCGAAGGCGCCGGCCGGGGTATCGAACTTTTCACCGCAGATCAGATCTCTGATATTCACGAAAGCTCCGACGGTTGGCCTGGCACCATCAACCAGGTTGCCCGCGATGCGATGATCGAAGCCATGATTGCCAGCCGCTCAGCGGTGAAGCGTCCAAGTATGGGGTTCAACATGCCGAAGAAACACGTATTGGCGATTTCCGCCGTTGTCGTGGTCGCGGTAGCCGCCGCCTGGTTGATGCCGGGTCGCAGCAAAGCACCGACCACTGGCGCACCTGCCAACGAACAGGCGCAACTGCCGCTCGGCCAGGGCACGCCAAAACCTAACAGCGGCGGCGCACCTGCCGTCGAATTCGCCGGTAACTCGCAACCGATGCCATTGCCGCTGGTCGGCAACTCGCAGCCGGTCATGCGTGGTCCGCTGGCCGAAGCCGCCGGTGGCATCACCGAAGGCGACGACGGCGTGCCGGTCGAAGGTTCGAGCGCTACGCCGCCGACCGTGACCACTACCGCGCCTCCAGCAGGTCTGTCGGCCGGTCCTGCACCGACGCCAGCCGCCAAGCCTGCTCCGACTCAGGTCGCGACTGCCAAGCCAGCCCCGGTTGCGCCTGCCGTGAAGCCAGCTCCAGTGCCAGCCAAACCAGCCGCCGCCACCGCTGCCGCCAAACCTGCCGAGAAACCAGCCACCGTGGCCAAGGCCGCCGGCGGCACCTGGTACGCAGGGCAAGCGCCGGGTAACTACGTGGTGCAGATCCTCGGCACCAGCTCTGAAACGGCCGCGCAATCCTTCGTCAAGGAGCAGGGCGGCGAGTACCGTTATTTCAAGAAAGTCCTTAACGGCAAGCCGCTTTACGTCATCACTTACGGTAGCTTCGCCAACCGCGATGCAGCCGTTACCGCCATCAAGGCCTTGCCAGCGAAGGTTCAGGCTGGTAAACCTTGGCCTCGCACTGTCGCCAGCGTCCAACAGGAACTGGCAACAACTCGCTGAAGATTCGGCGGCCTTACCCAGGCCGCCTCTCCCGGCACCTCAAAATTTCTACAAGCGCATGCCGCCTCTACAGGCCGCGTGCCTTGTGGTGTCTGCGTCACAGTAGTCTTTGAGTCGTTGCGGTCAAAATTAAAAAAGTTTTGACTAGCACAGCATATCGCTTTAAACCTTTCACAAATGCGACATAGATTTGCGACATTTCGTCGTCAAATTTGTGAGCCTCTGTGTCGGTGTGTACAATGACCTCCCTTTTGCCCCCGCAAAGCTGACGTACGTTCGGCGCGGATGGTAAGTGGTTGAATTGAAAAGAAATTTGCCTCGACAAGAGGCAGCCTGGTGAGAAAGTGTCTATGAAAGCAGGTCTGTACCAACCAGATGAATTCAAGGATAACTGCGGTTTCGGCCTGATAGCCCATATGCAGGGCGAGCCCAGTCATACCCTTTTGCAAACGGCCATCGAGGCCCTGACCTGCATGACCCACCGCGGTGGGATCAACGCCGACGGCAAGACCGGTGACGGTTGCGGTCTGCTGATTCAAAAGCCGGATGTGTTCCTGCGAGCCATCGCCCAGGAAACCTTCGGCGTCGAACTGCCCAAGCAATATGCGGTGGGCATGGTCTTCTTCAACCAGGACCCGGTCAAAGCCGAAGCTGCTCGCGAAAACATGAACCGCGAGATTCTCGCTGCTGGCCTGACCCTCGTCGGCTGGCGCAAAGTGCCGATCGACACCAGCGTCCTTGGCCGCCTGGCCCTTGAGCGCCTGCCGCAGATCGAGCAAGTGTTCATCGCCGGTGATGGCCTGAGCGATCAGGACATGGCCGTCAAGCTGTTCACCTCCCGTCGTCGCTCGTCCGTGGCCAACGCCGCCGACGCCGATCACTACGTCTGCAGCTTTTCGCACAAGACCATCATTTATAAAGGCCTGATGATGCCGGCGGATTTGACCGCCTTCTATCCAGACCTCAGCGACCAGCGCCTGCAAACCTCGATTTGCGTGTTCCACCAGCGCTTCTCGACCAACACCCTGCCGAAATGGCCGCTGGCTCAGCCGTTCCGCTTCCTCGCCCACAACGGCGAGATCAACACCATCACCGGCAACCGCAACTGGGCAGTGGCCCGTCGCACCAAGTTCACCAATGATCTGATGGACCTGGAAGAACTCGGCCCGCTGGTCAACCGTGTCGGTTCCGACTCCTCCAGCATGGACAACATGCTTGAGCTGATGGTCACCGGTGGTATCGACCTGTTCCGTGGTGTGCGGATGATCATTCCGCCGGCGTGGCAGAACGTCGAAACCATGGACCCGGACCTGCGTGCGTTCTACGAATACAACTCGATGCACATGGAACCGTGGGACGGCCCGGCCGGCGTGGTAATGACCGACGGTCGTTACGCGGTGTGCCTGCTCGACCGTAACGGTCTGCGTCCGGCGCGTTGGGTTACCACCAAGAACGGTTTCATCACCCTGGCCTCGGAAATCGGTGTCTGGAACTACCAGCCTGAAGACGTGATCGCCAAGGGCCGCGTTGGCCCGGGTCAGATCTTCGCCGTGGACACCGAAACTGGCCAGATCCTCGATACCGATGCGATCGACAACCGCTTGAAGTCGCGTCATCCGTACAAGCAATGGCTGCGCAAGAATGCCCTGCGCATTCAGGCGACCATGGAAGACAACGACCACGGTTCGGCGTTCTACGACGTCGACCAGCTCAAGCAGTACATGAAGATGTACCAGGTCACTTTCGAAGAACGTGATCAGGTGCTGCGTCCGCTCGGCGAGCAAGGCTACGAAGCCGTGGGTTCGATGGGCGACGATACGCCGATGGCCGTGCTGTCCCAGCGCGTGCGCACGCCGTACGACTATTTCCGCCAGCAGTTCGCGCAGGTGACCAACCCGCCGATCGACCCGCTGCGCGAAGCCATCGTCATGTCGCTGGAGATCTGCCTCGGTGCTGAGCGCAACATCTTCCAGGAGTCACCGGAACACGCCTCGCGCGTGATCCTCAGCTCGCCGGTCATTTCCCCGGCCAAGTGGCGCTCGCTGATGAACCTCGATCGTCCGGGCTTCGAGCGCGCGATCATCGACCTCAACTACGACGAAAGCGTCGGCCTCGAAGCGGCCATCCGCAACGTCGCCGATCAGGCTGAAGAAGCCGTGCGCTCCGGTCGTACCCAGGTCGTGCTGAGTGACCGTCACATTGCCCCGGGCAAGTTGCCGATCCACGCTTCCCTGGCCACCGGCGCGGTGCACCACCGCTTGACCGAAAAAGGCCTGCGTTGCGACTCCAACATCCTCGTGGAAACCGCCACCGCTCGCGATCCGCATCACTTTGCGGTATTGATCGGTTTCGGCGCCTCGGCGGTCTATCCGTTCCTGGCCTACGAAGTGCTGGGCGACCTGATCCGTACCGGTGAAGTGCTGGGCGACCTCTATGAGGTGTTCAAGAACTACCGCAAAGGCATCACCAAAGGCCTGCTGAAGATCCTGTCGAAGATGGGCATCTCGACCATCACGTCGTACCGCGGTGCGCAGTTGTTCGAAGCCATCGGCCTGTCTGAAGAAGTCTGCGACCTGAGCTTCCGTGGCGTGCCAAGCCGCATCAAGGGCGCGCGTTTCGTCGACATCGAAGCCGAGCAGAAAGCCCTGGCGGCCGAAGCCTGGAGCCCGCGCAAGCCAATCCAGCAGGGCGGTTTGCTGAAGTTCGTCCACGGCGGCGAATATCACGCGTACAACCCGGACGTGGTCAACACCCTGCAAGCCGCTGTGCAGCAGGGCGACTACAGCAAGTTCAAGGAATACACGGCGCTGGTGGACAACCGTCCGGTGTCGATGATCCGTGACATGTTCAAGGTCAAGACCCTGGACACGCCGCTGGACATCAGCGAGATCGAACCGCTGGAATCGGTGCTCAAGCGCTTTGACTCTGCGGGCATCTCCCTCGGCGCCTTGTCGCCGGAAGCCCACGAAGCCCTGGCCGAAGCCATGAACCGCCTCGGTGCGCGTTCCAACTCCGGCGAAGGCGGCGAAGACCCGGCGCGTTACGGCACCATCAAGAGCTCAAAAATCAAACAGGTTGCGACTGGCCGTTTCGGTGTGACCCCGGAATACCTGGTCAACGCTGAAGTGCTGCAGATCAAAGTCGCTCAGGGCGCCAAGCCCGGCGAAGGTGGTCAGCTGCCAGGCGGCAAGGTCAACGGTCTGATCGCCAAGCTGCGTTACGCAGTGCCGGGCGTGACCCTGATCTCGCCTCCACCGCACCACGACATCTATTCGATCGAAGACTTGTCGCAGCTGATTTTCGACCTGAAACAAGTCAACCCGAAGGCCCTGGTCTCGGTGAAGCTGGTAGCAGAAGCAGGCGTCGGTACCATCGCCGCCGGTGTGGCCAAGGCCTACGCGGACTTGATCACCATCTCCGGCTACGACGGCGGCACCGGTGCATCGCCGCTGACCTCGATCAAATACGCGGGCGCTCCGTGGGAACTCGGCCTGGCCGAAACTCACCAGACCCTGCGCGGCAACGACCTGCGCGGCAAAGTGCGGGTACAAACCGACGGCGGCCTGAAAACCGGCCTCGACGTGATCAAGGCGGCCATTCTCGGCGCTGAAAGCTTCGGCTTCGGCACCGCGCCAATGATCGCGCTGGGCTGCAAATACCTGCGTATCTGCCACCTGAACAACTGCGCCACCGGCGTCGCGACTCAGAACGAGAAGCTGCGCAAGGATCACTACATCGGGACCGTCGACATGGTGGTGAATTTCTTCACCTACGTCGCCGAAGAAACCCGTGAGTGGCTGGCCAAGCTGGGCGTGCGCTCCCTCGAAGAGCTGATCGGCCGTACCGATCTGCTGGACATCCTCGAAGGCCAGACCGCCAAGCAACAACACCTGGACCTGACGCCATTGCTGGGCAGCGATCACATCCCGGCAGACAAGCCTCAGTTCTGCCAGGTCGACCGCAACCCGCCGTTCGACAAAGGCCTGCTGGCCGAGAAAATGGTCGACCTGGCCACTTCGGCCATCAACGACATGAGCGGCGCCGATTTCGCCCTGGATATCTGCAACTGCGACCGTTCGATCGGCGCGCGGATCTCCGGTGAAATCGCTCGCAAGCACGGCAACCAAGGCATGGCGAATGCGCCGATCACCTTCCGCTTCAAAGGGACGGCCGGTCAGAGCTTCGGTGTGTGGAACGCTGGCGGCCTGAACATGTACCTGGAAGGCGACGCCAACGACTACGTCGGCAAAGGCATGACCGGCGGCAAGCTGGTCATCGTTCCGCCGAAGGGCAGCGTCTACAAGACTCAGGACAGTGCCATCATCGGCAACACCTGCCTGTACGGCGCCACTGGCGGCAAGCTGTTCGCCGCCGGTACCGCGGGCGAGCGTTTCGCGGTGCGTAACTCCGGTGCTCACACCGTGGTGGAAGGCACTGGCGATCACTGCTGCGAGTACATGACCGGTGGTTTCGTCTGCGTATTGGGCAAGACCGGTTACAACTTCGGCTCAGGCATGACCGGCGGTTTCGCCTACGTGCTCGACCAGGACAACACCTTCGTTGACCGGGTCAACCACGAACTGGTGGAAATCCAGCGGATCAGCGGTGAGGCGATGGAAGCCTATCGCAGCCACCTGCAACGCGTGCTGAACGAATACGTCGAGGAAACCGACAGCGAGTGGGGTCGTAACCTCGCTGAAAACCTTGATGACTATCTGCGTCGTTTCTGGCTGGTCAAGCCCAAGGCTGCCAACCTGAAATCGTTGCTTTCCAGCACCCGTGCCAACCCGCAGTGATATGCGCCTGAAGAGTTTGATGAGGTTTTAACAATGGCTGAACGTCTGAATAACGACTTCCAGTTCATCGATGTCGGGCGCAAGGATCCGAAGAAGAAACTGTTGCGTCAACGCAAGAAAGAGTTCGTGGAGATCTACGAACCCTTCAAACCCCAGCATTCGGCCGATCAGGCCCACCGCTGCCTGGGTTGCGGTAACCCGTATTGCGAATGGAAGTGCCCGGTGCACAACTTCATTCCGAACTGGCTGAAGCTGGTAGCCGAGGGCAACATCCTCCAGGCTGCCGAGCTGTCGCACCAGACCAACACCCTGCCGGAAGTGTGCGGCCGGGTGTGCCCGCAGGATCGTCTGTGCGAGGGTGCCTGCACCCTCAACGACGGCTTCGGCGCGGTGACCATCGGTTCGGTCGAGAAGTACATCACCGACACCGCGTTCGCCATGGGCTGGCGCCCGGACATGTCCAAGGTCATACCGACCGGCAAGCGTGTTGCGGTGATCGGCGCAGGCCCGGCAGGTCTAGGCTGTGCCGACGTGCTGGTACGCGGCGGCGTGACCCCGGTGGTGTTCGACAAGAACCCGGAAATCGGTGGTCTGCTGACCTTCGGCATCCCTGAGTTCAAGCTGGAAAAGACCGTGCTGAGCAATCGCCGCGAAGTCTTCACCGGCATGGGCATCGAGTTCCGTCTGAACACCGAAGTGGGCAAGGACGTGACCGTCGAGCAACTGCTCGAAGAGTACGATGCCGTGTTCATGGGCATGGGCACCTACACCTACATGAAGGGCGGCTTTGCCGGTGAAGATTTGCCGGGCGTGCATGACGCGCTGGACTTCCTGATCGCCAACGTCAACCGCAACCTGGGCTTTGAAAAGTCGCCGGAAGATTTCGTCGACATGAAAGGCAAGAAGGTGGTGGTACTGGGTGGCGGCGATACGGCGATGGACTGCAACCGTACGTCGATTCGCCAGGGCGCCAAGTCGGTGACCTGTGCTTATCGTCGTGACGAAGCGAACATGCCGGGCTCGCGCAAAGAGGTGAAGAACGCCAAGGAAGAAGGCGTGAAATTCCTCTACAACCGCCAGCCAATCGCGATCGTCGGTGAAGACCGCGTCGAAGGCGTGAAGGTGGTCGAGACCCGTCTCGGCGAACCGGACGCCCGCGGCCGTCGCAGCCCTGAGCCGATTCCGGGTTCCGAAGAGATCATCCCGGCTGATGCCGTGGTCATCGCGTTCGGTTTCCGTCCGAGCCCTGCGTCGTGGTTCGAACAGCACAGCATCCAGACCGACAGCCAGGGCCGCGTTGTGGCCCCGGAACAAGGTCAGTACAAGCACCAGACCAGCAACCCGAAAATCTTCGCCGGTGGCGACATGGTTCGCGGTTCTGACCTGGTGGTAACGGCGATCTTCGAAGGCCGCAATGCCGCCGAAGGGATCCTGGATTACCTGGGCGTCTAACTGCGATCCTGATCTGCAATACGGTCAAAATGTGGGAGCGAGCCTGCTCGCGAAAGCGGTGGATCAGTCAACAGAGATGTTGAATGTGAAGCCCTCTTCGCGAGCAGGCTCGCTCCCACAGTTGTTTTGTGGTGTTGCGAAAGCTGTGTTCCACCGCGACAAATTGACCCGATAGACAAAAGGCTGACCTGCAACCGTGCCTTTTGCGTCGCGCTCTGAGAAAATGCCCGCACTTTTTTTCCGGATGCCGACATGACTGCCCTGAAGAACGACCGTTTCCTTCGCGCCCTGCTCAAGCAACCCGTAGACGTCACGCCTGTCTGGATGATGCGTCAGGCCGGTCGCTACCTGCCGGAATACCGCGCCAGCCGTGCCAAGGCCGGCGACTTCATGAGCCTGTGCATGAACCCGGAGTTCGCTTGCGAAGTCACGATGCAGCCGCTCGACCGCTACCCACAACTGGACGCGGCGATCCTGTTCTCCGACATCCTGACCATCCCCGATGCCATGGGCCAAGGCCTGTACTTCGAAACCGGTGAAGGTCCGCGCTTCAAGAAAGTCGTCAGCACCCTGGCTGACATCGAAGCGCTGCCGATTCCTGATCCGCACAAAGACCTCGGCTACGTCATGGACGCGGTCAGCACCATCCGCCGCGAACTGAACGGCCGCGTGCCGCTGATCGGCTTCGCCGGCAGCCCATGGACCCTGGCCACCTACATGGTCGAAGGCGGCTCGTCGAAAGACTACCGCAAGACCAAAACCATGCTCTACGACAACCCGCAAGCCTTGCACTTGCTGCTGGATAAGCTCGCGCAGACGGTCACCAGCTACCTCAACGGCCAGATCATGGCCGGGGCGCAAGCGGTACAGATCTTCGATAGTTGGGGCGGCAGCCTCTCGGCGGCGGCGTACCAGGAGTTCTCCCTGGCTTACATGCGCAAAATCGTCAGCGGCCTGATCCGAGAACACGAAGGTCGCAAAGTGCCGGTCATCCTGTTCACCAAGAACGGCGGCCTGTGGCTCGAAAGCATTGCCGACGCTGGCGCTGATGCGCTCGGCCTGGACTGGACCTGCGACATTGGCAGCGCCCGTGATCGCGTCGGCAGCAAAGTCGCCCTGCAAGGCAACATGGACCCAACCGTGCTGTACGCCAAGCCAGAAGCCATTCGCACCGAAGTCGGCCGCATCCTCGCCAGTTACGGCAAGGGCAGCGGCCACGTGTTCAACCTCGGCCATGGCATCACGCCTGAAGTCGACCCGGAACACGCCGGCGCCTTCCTGCGCGCGGTGCATGAACTGTCGGCGCAGTATCACGAGTGATCGTTGCGGGTTAACAAACACCCGGTTTTAAATGTGGGAGCGAGCCTGCTCGCGATGAGGCCATAACATTCAACACCTAAGTTGGCTGTTATGCCGCCATCGCGAGCAAGCTCGCTCCCACAGTTGTTTATGGATGACTGGATATTTGTGTTTAAGCCTTTACACCGCCGAGCGGCGGCAACTTCGCCAGTTTCAACGCCACCAGCAGCGCAATCACCAGCAACCCGCCAATGAACAACCCGATCCCGTTCCACCCGCCCATGTGCCAGAACACCCCGCCCGCCGTCCCGGCGATGCTCGACCCGGCGTAATAGCTGAACAGATAAAGCGAAGACGCTTGCCCCTTGGCCTTGATCGCACGACGCCCAATCCAGCTACTCGCCACCGAATGGGCGCCGAAGAAGCCGAAGGTAAAGATCAGCATGCCAATAATCACCACCGGCAGTGGCGTAAGCATAGTCAGGGCAAGACCGGCGATCATCAGCACGATGGTTGCCCACAGCACTTTGCGGCGACCCAGTTTGTCAGCCAGCGAACCGATCTTCGCCGAGCTGTAGATACCCGACAGATACACCACCGAGAGCAGCCCGACGAAGGCTTGATCCATGTGATACGGCTCGGCCAGCAGGCGATAGCCGATGTAGTTGAAGAGGGTGACGAACGCGCCCATCAGCACGAAGGCTTCAAGGAACAGCAGCGGCAGACCGGCGTCGCGAAAGTGCATGGTGAAGCCGTCAATCAAGCTTCGCGGGTGCAATGAGCGCGCGCGGAAGTTGCGCGACTCGGGAAGGATTTTCCAGAACACCGCCGCTGCAATCAGGGCCAGACCGCCGATCACCAGCATCGCCGTGTGCCAGCTGACGAAGTCGATCAACACACCGGTAATCAAGCGTCCGCACATCCCGCCAATCGCGTTGCCGCCGATGTACAAACCCATGGCCAGGCCGATGTGTTGCGGGTGGATCTCTTCGCTCAAGTAAGTCATGGCGACTGCTGCCAGACCGCTCAACGACAACCCGATCAGCGCCCGCATCACCAGCACGCCGTGCCAGCTAGGCATCATTGAGCTGGCGATTGTGCAGAGCGCGGCGGCGAACAGCGCGGCGACCATAACCGGTTTGCGCCCGATGCGATCAGAGATCGGGCCGGTGATCAGCAGACCGATGGCGAGCATGCCGGTGGCGACCGACAGGATCAGGCTGCTCTGGGCGGCGTTGATGGAGTACTCATGGGACAGCAGCGGCATCATCGGCTGCACGCAATAGAGCAGGGCGAAGGTCGCGAAGCCGCCGGAGAACAGCGCCAGTACCGTGCGCATGAACATCGGTGTGCCTTTTTCGATGTAGATCTCCTTTAATTCGGCGACAACATCGTCCACCGCTGCGGGCGGAACTTCATGGGCAAGTGGAGCGACAGCAGTTTTCACTTCGGACCTCGGAGGACGCAGCCGGTCAGGCAATGAAAAAAGCATATAGCTGCCTAATGATTCAATCCAATATATTGTTCGACCTGTTTGATAGGTTTAACGACCTAATGGAGTTTTCATGGAATTGCGTCACCTGCGCTACTTCATCGCCGTTGCCGAAGAACTGCACTTCGGCCGCGCCGCCCAGGTGCTGGGCATCTCGCAACCGCCGCTGAGTCAGCAGATTCAGGCGCTGGAGCAGGAGGTGGGCGCGCGATTGTTCGAGCGCACCAATCGTCGGGTCGAACTCAGTGAAGCCGGCCGGCTGTTTCTGGAAGAGGCGCGGCTGGTGTTGGCGCAGGTCGACAAGGCGGCGGATGTTGCACGGCGGGCGCAGTTGGGTGAGCTGGGTGAACTGAAGATTGGCTTCACCTCGTCAGCGCCGTTCAACTCGACCATCCCCCAGGCGATTTTTTCATTTCGCCAGCGATTCCCGGCGGTGCACCTGAACCTGCGGGAGATGAGCAGCACCCAGGTTGCCGATGCGTTGGTGGATGAGTCGATTGAAGTCGGGATCATGCGGCCGCTTGGGTTGCCGGACTCGCTCAGCGTGGTGGAACTGATGCGTGAGCCACTGGTGGCGGTGCTCAGTTCCAAGCATCCATTAGTGACCGATAGTGAGGACGGCTTATTTCTGTCAGCCCTGGCCCTCGAGCCCTTCGTATTTTTCCCACGCAGTTATGGCAGTGGTCTGTACGCACAATTGCTCAGCCTGGCGCGGGATGCCGGCTTCAGTCCGCACTTTGCCCAGGAGGCGGGCGAGGCGATGACGATTATCGGGTTAGTGGCGGCGGGGTTGGGTGTATCCGTGCTGCCGGCGTCTTATCAGCGGATGCGGATCGAAGGGGTGGTCTATCGGCCTCTGCTCGATCCTGAGGCTGTATCGGCGGTGTGGCTGGTGCAGCGCAAGGATCAGAAGTCGCCGATGGCCAAGGCGTTTGTGGAGTTGTTGACGCGTAAGGTCGAGCCGTTGAAGACGTGACTGCTTCGCAGTCATTCGCGAGCAGGCTCGCTCCCACAGGGTTTTGCGGTGTGAACACGATTTCTGCTCTACCAGCTATCTACTGTGGGAGCGAGCCTGCTCGCGAAAGCGTCCGCAATCTCACCAAAAATGGTGCAGTTGCCTATGCCATAACGGACGCTTCGCTGAAGGGTGTAGGACATTTCCGAACTACCTTGAACAGGCCACAGCGCCTTGCGGCATTGCCTACAACTACTCCAGAATCCGCCGGCTTGTGCGCTTTGGGGGGCATCGGTAACTTCGTTCGCATCACTGATTTCCAGTGATCGGGTTTAGTAGCCTGTGTTTACACGATGCGCATTTGCATGCCGGACAGTCAGGTAATTTCATGCCTGCACTTTGATGGTAGCTGTGCGTAGGGCGCTCTCGGGCGCGCCGGTTCGTGTTTCCCGGTCTACTAACCTGCGTACGGCTGCCACCCTTTTGATTAGTAGCGAATCGGTGGCTCCACTTTGTAGGTAGCCGAAACATGACGAATGCAACAACAAACCTACCGGACACCGATCCGGATGCTCCACGCCAACCAAGCAAAATCTTCCTCATCGCCGCCGATATCGACAACCAAACTTTGCTGGAATACGCCTGTGAATCGCTGGCATCAGCGAATGTCATGGCGAGTGACTTCGCGAGGTATCTGAAGGGATCGCAAAGCAACACACTGCTGGGGATTCAACAGTCGATCATGCTGGGAGAACTCGCAGTAAACCGTGTGTTGGATAACCTCGATCCAACCTAGTAAGCAGCTACACAACTGATCGTTCCCGAAAGGGGCTGGTGAGACTCTGAGGATCCTGGGTAAGCAGCTATCGCAGAGCCAGACAGGTACAGGGCGATGACAAGCCGACCTGTTTGTGAAGGGGCGCCGAAAGGCGCCCTTTGTCGTTTCTGACGTTACGGAAATCGTTGAATGGAAGCCGGCAAGAACTACTTTGTCTGGCAGGAAGTGAAAGTGGGCTTCATCAAGGCGCGCAACAACCTGCAAGTCGTCGACGACAAGACAGGTCGCGCTGGCGTCGCTGAAAGCAAATTGATTCAAGCTCAGTAAGCGACTGGGCGACCCCTGCGTAAATCGCGGGGGTGGTCCCGTTCACTGCATCCGTACCAAATCCCCGCGCAACGCTACTCGCGCCACAAACACTCCGGCCCGGCACTCATAGGTGTTCAGGTCCTTGCGCACATGCTGATCGTAATAACTCACGATGTTGGTCACCGCATTCGCCCCGACCCGCTTTGCTTCTGCTTGCAACTCGATCAACGTCGATTGCACTGCCCACTCGCAGGCATCGAAATCGCTCTTGTTGGAGGCATTGGTGGGCCAGTCGCTGACGACATTCGTGCGCAACACTTGAAGGTGCTCCGTCGGTCCGTTGCCGGCCAGGTAGAACCTCACGCTGCCATCGAGCCGCCCGGCGCGGATCGCATTGGACAGGACTGTCTCAAAAGGCAAGTACATCAGATTGGTCGCCTGGCTGGCGCTGGGCAGCAGGCCGAACAGTAACGCGGCGATCAGGGCTTTCACTTGCATGGTCATCTCCTTGACGGTGAAAGAGAGCGGCGAGTCATGCGACGTATCAGCGTTATCGATTCGAGCAGGCTGGGTGCATGCGGTCTGATTCAGCGAGTGTAGATGGGATTGACTGATCCTTCCCCCGCTCCTGCGTGGGAAGGATCAATCACCTACTTCCCTGTTACGACCAGCGCCGAAAGATCAGCGAAGTATTAACGCCACCAAACGCAAAATTATTGTTCATCACGTACTGGTTGCTCATCTGGCGGAATTCTCCGCGCAGGTAATCGAGCTTGCCGCAGTGCGGGTCGACGTCGTCGAGGTTGAGGGTGTGGACGTACAGGTCGCGGTTCATCATTTCGATGCTGAACCAGGATTCCAGCGCACCGCAGGCTCCGAGGGTGTGACCGAGGAAACTCTTCTGCGAGCTGATCGGCATGTGCTCGCCGAACAACGCGCTCGTTGCCAGTGTTTCGGCAATGTCGCCCTGTTCAGTGGCTGTGCCGTGACCATTCACGTAGCCGATGTCTGAAGGTTGCAGCCCGGCGTCTTCCAGCGCCAGCTCCATGGCCCGGCGCATGGTGACCTGCTCTGGGCGGGTGGCGTGCTGGCCGTCGGCGTTGCTGCCGAAACCGACGAGTTCGGCGTGGATGTGTGCACCGCGAGCCAATGCGTGTTCGAGTTCTTCGAGCACCAGCATGCCGCTGCCTTCACCGATCACCAGGCCATCGCGGCCGCTGTCGTAGGGGCGAGGGGAAGTCTGCGGCGCATCGTTTTTCAGGCTGGTGGCGTAGAGCGCATCGAAGACCATCGCTTCGGTCGGGCACAGTTCTTCGGCGCCGCCGGCGAGCATCAGTGGCAGGCGACCAAACTTGACCGACTCGTAGGCATAACCGATGCCCTGGCTGCCGCTGGTGCAAGCGCTGGAGGTCGGGATCAGCCGGCCGGTGAGGCCGAAGAAGATGCTGATATTCGCCGCCGTGGTGTGCGGCATCATGCGCACATAAGAGTTGGCGTTCAGGCCCTCGGCCACCGAATTGAGCAGCATGTTGCCGAACGCCTTGATCTCGTCGGTGCTGCCGGTGGATGAGCCGCAGGAAACGCCCATGCGCCCGTCCTTGATCGATTCGTCACCCAACAGCCCGGCATCGGCCAATGCCTGTTCTGCCGCACCGACCGCCAGGCGCGAAACCCGGCCCATGCTGCGCAGTTGCTTGCGGGTCCAGTGGCTCGGCACTTTGAAGTCGTCGATCGGCCCTGCCAGGCGTGTGTTGAGTTCGGTGAAGCGGTCCCACTCGTCCATCCGGCGGATACCGCTGCGGTTGGCCGCGAAGTTGCCGACGATGGTGTCCCAATCGCTGCCCAGTGAGGTGATGCCGGCCATGCCGGTGACGACGACGCGCTTCATCAGCACAGGCCTCCGTTAACGGCCAGAACCTGCCGGGTGATGTAGGACGCTTCCGCCGACATCAGGAAATTCACCGCGCTGGCCACCTCTTCCGGGGTGCCCATGCGTTGTGCGGGGATCATTTTCATCATTTCTTCCACCGGCACGTTTTCATCGAGCATCGCGGTGTCGATCAAGCCGGGTGCGACACAGTTAACGGTAATTTTGCGCTTGCCCAACTCGATCGCCAACGCCTTCGCCGCGCCGATCAAACCGGCCTTGGAGGCGCTGTAGTTGACCTGGCCACGGTTGCCGATCAACCCGGAAACCGAGGTGATGCAAACAATCCGTCCGGCCGCGCGACGACGAATCATCGGCATCATCACCGGGTGCAGCACGTTGTAGAAACCGTCGAGGTTGGTGCGCATCACCACGTCCCAATCATCCTCGCTCAAGGCCGGAAAAGCACCGTCGCGGGTCAGGCCGGCGTTCAGCACCACGCCGTAATAGGCGCCGTGGGTTTCCACGTCGGCTTCGAGAATGGCTTTGCAGTTGGCGCGATCGGACACGTCGAATTGCAGAATGCGCACGTTGCGCCCCAAGGCTTCGATTTCGGCCTTCACGGCTTCAGCGTCCGCCAGGCCACTGCGGCAATGCAGCACGATGTCATGCCCGGCCTGAGCCAGACGCAAAGCGATGGCGCGGCCGATGCCACGGCTGGAACCGGTGATCAGTACGGATTCAGTCATGGCTGGGTTCCTTGGGTTTCATGAAGGTATTGAGCGGCCTGAGGCGGACGGAACACGTTCAGACGAGCGGTGGCGTGAATGCCGGGGGCGGTGATGTGGCATTCGAACACGCCCATGCCGTTGTCGTCTTCCAGTGAGCGGATGCCGTGGATGGTCAGCTCGGTGCCGGCGGGGAAGTGCTCGACGTTGCATTCGAATTTGCGGGTGCCGAGCAGAAACCCCAGCTCCACCGCATCGCCACGCTGGCGCGCGTGGCAACCGGCGTAGGCGGCGACGCTCTGGGCCATCAGTTCGATGCCGACCCAGGCCGGAAGGCTGCCATCCGGGCGGTTGAACAGGCCATTGGGTCTGACCGTGAGGCGGGTGTAAATCTGCTCGTCATCGAACGACAGGATCTGCTCGATGAAGATCATGTCGCCAGCGTGCGGCAGCAGTTCGGCGATCGGCCAGTCAATCATGGGGCGTCTCCGATAATCAGGCTGACGTTGTTGCCACCGAAGGCAAAGGAGTTGCTCATCAGATAGCGAGGTGCAATGGACGTCAGGCGATTGGCCGGGGTCACCCAATTCAGGGCTGGCAATTGGGGATCCGGTTGGCCGTCCCAGACGTGAGGCGGCAGGGCGTGCTCGCGATTGCCTGCACTCAGGCTCAACCAGCAGAACGCCGCTTCCAGAGCGCCGGCCGCCCCGAGGGTGTGGCCGGTCATGGGTTTGGTCGACGAACAAGGCACCCCCGCCGGGAACAACGTCGCCACCGCCAGGCTTTCCATGGCGTCGTTGTGTTGAGTGGCGGTGCCGTGCAGGTTCAGGTAATCGATCTGTTGCGGCTGCAATTCTGCTCGGTTCAAGGCTTTGCGCATCGCTTGCAGGGCGCCGCGGCCGCTGGGTTCCGGTGCGGAAATGTGATGTGCATCGGAGCTGGCGCCACTGCCGAGCAGGGCAATCGGCTGGCTGTCGCCGACATTTTTGCTCATCAAAAACAGCACCGCCGCTTCGCCAATGTTGATGCCGTTACGGTTCACCGAAAACGGGTTGCAGCGTTGTCCGGACACCGCTTCCAGCGCCGAGAACCCATTGAGGGTCAGCTTGCACAGGCTGTCGACACCGCCGCACAGCACCGCATCGCAAATGCCCAGGTCCAGCAGTCGCTGAGCACTCATCAACGCCCGGGCGCTGGAGGTGCAGGCCGTGGAAATCACATAGGCCGGGCCGCTCAGTTGCAGCCAGTCGGCGAGGAAGTTCGCCGGCGCGCCGAGTTCCTGCTGTTGGTAGTCGTAATCGGCCGGGAACTGATGCTCGCGGATGTAATGGGCCAGGCCGCGACTGGCTTCGTCGATGCCCGAGGTGCTGGTGCCCAGAACGATACCGATGCGGTCGCGGCCGTAGGTCTGGATCGCCTGGTCGATGTCTTCGCGAATTTGCAGCGCGGCTTCCAGCAGCAATTGATTATTACGGGTGTCTTGCGGCGCAAGCTCAGCCGGGATCGGCGCCAGTTCGCCGCGGACCGCGGCCACGGGCAATGACCGTTCCGCCACCCAGCCGGCCTCATTGCGCATGCCCGAACAGTCACCGGCAAACAGGTTGCGGGTGACTTCGGACTTGTCACGGCCCAGGGCGCAGATCACCCCGAGGGCATTCAGGTAGGCCGTCATGGTGTGTCCCCACTGAGCGGCGTGACTTGATATTTCGGGCCTTTGGGCAGGTTCAATTCAAAGCTCATGGGTTGTGAGTAGCGGACTTCCCAGTGCGCTGGCAAGGACCGTTGCGAGCCATGCTGCCAAGCGGCGGGGTAGTTGCCCGACAGTTCATCTTTGGGGGTCAGCGCAAACAGCAGCGCGGCGAACAGTTCTCGCGCTTCCGGATTAGGCGGCAGCAGACCATCAGCCTGCCACTCGCCATCGACCAGTTTCTGGCGTGCCTGGGGAATGCCCAGCAAGTCCATCATCGACCAGCGAATGCCAGGGCCTTCACGCTGGATCACCAGCACCCAGTCCTGACGTTGGTCGGCCACCAGACGCTGGATGTGCAATTGCAGCGGCAACGACAGGTTCGGGGTTTGCTCGGGCAGCGGCGCCCGGCTGGCGCAGGCGCTCAGCAACAGGACCGCGCCGAGGAGCAAAAATCTCAGGATGCCCGCTACCCCTGTGGGAGCGAGCCTGCTCGCGAATGCGTCAGCAGATCCAACACTATTGTTGACTGACACACCGCTATCGCGAGCAGGCTCGCTCCCACAGGTTTGAGTTGCACTAAACATCAAACAGCACCTTCAAGGGGTTTGCGCGCGACCACATTGACCAGGGTTTCTTCCCGTTGGCCAAAGGGCTTTGGCCGGCGCAGACCCAAGCGTTCAAACAGGCCGAAATCCTTGGCGCGGCTCCACCACAAGTATGGATAAGACACGTTTTGCGGGCCGAGTTCGAAACCCTGCTGGCGAATCATGTCCAGATACCCAGCGGCGCTCTTTTGCACGTGCATCGGGTGGCGGAACAACCAGCGAATCACCCAGGTATCAATGTAAGCCTCGGTGGATTCGGCGAACAGCAGATAGCCACCGGGCTTGAGCACGCGGTAGAACTCGGCCAGTGCCTGTTCCTGCTGCACCAGATGATGGAAGGTCTGGTGACAGAACAGCAGATCGACGCTGGCGTCCGGGACGTTGATACTCGCGCAGTCGCTGCCGGTCAACTCAACGGCCATGCCCTGACGGACGGCTTCTTCGCCGGCCAGCTTCAGGCTGTGAGGGTCAGCGTCCAGACCGATCAGGCGCTGGGGGGCAAAGGTCTGACGCAGGTATTGGAACGACTTGCCCTGACCACAACCGGCATCCAGCAGCACTGGGTTGCTCGGCGGTGTTTCGCTGAACAGGCTACGCAAATCGCTGATTGCCACTCGCAGAACATGGTGCTGCCAGGTGTGGCTGCGCAGGAACCAGAGACCAAAGCGGGTTTCTTCGACGTAAGTGTCGCTCAAGTAGCTCATGTGGCGTCCTTTGCACAGAGCTCCGAGAGCATCCGCAGCCGGCGTTTGGGTTCGGCGACGAACGGATTGCGCTCGTCCCAGGCATACCCGGCCAGAATCGAGCTGATCATGCGGCGAATATCGGGCGAGCCGCCCACGTGATAAATCACGTCCTGGAACGTCCCGGCGTACCAGCCTTCGACGTAGCAACGGAACGTGTCGACGCCGCGCTTGAGCGGGATGGCGAACTCAGTCTGCCAATCGACACTTTCGCCTTGCAGTTGGCGATGCAGAACCCCGGCGGCCATGCTCGCCGAGCGCATGGCGATGGTCACGCCGGAGGAGAACACCGGGTCGAGAAATTCCGCCGCGTTGCCGAGCAGGGCAAAGCCTGGTCCGTGGAGGGTTTTGACGTTGGCCGAATAGCCGCCGATGGTTCGAGCAGGCGTATCCCACACGGCGTTGTTCAACACACTGGCCAGGCTTGGGGTTTCAGCGATAAACCCACGCAGGCACTCGTCCAGGTTCTCCATGCGGCCTTCGAAGTGTTCGGCTGCCGCGACCACGCCCACCGAGCAACGGCCGTTGCTGAACGGGATGGTCCAGAACCAGATATCGCGGTGGATCGGATGGGTGGTGATGAGGATTTTTTCCCGCTCGAAGGTCGGGCTGTCGATGTGGTCTTCGACGTGGGTGAACACGGCCTGGCGCACCGGGAAATCCGACGGTGCTTCAAGGTCGAGCAAGCGCGGCAACACACGGCCATAGCCGCTGGCATCCAGCACGAAATCGGCTTCGACGCGGTACTGACTGCCGTCTTCTCGAAGCACGTCGAGCTGCGGTTTCGGCAGGCTGAAATCGACGCTGACGATGGCTTCGCCGTAACGAACGTCAACGCCTTGCAGCGCGGCCTGATCGGCCAGCAGCTTGTCGAAATCGGCACGCTGGACCTGGAAGGTGGTCGGCTTGCCGTTGCTGAACGTCTCGCCGAAATCAAAGGCGCTGTATTGCTCGCCCCAAGCGAATGCCGCACCGTTTTTCAACTGGAATCCGGCGGCGTTCACTGCCTCGAGCATGCCGGCTTCTTCGACGAAATCCAGGCAGTGGGACAGCAGGCTTTCACCGATGGAAAACCTTGGGAAATGCTGGCGCTCGATCATCAATACGTCGTGACCTTTGCGCTTGAGCAACGCGGCGGCGATGGCGCCCGACGGACCTGCACCGATAACCACGACCTGGCGATGTTCCATTTCAACTGTTGGCACGGGGGCTCCTTGCCGGGACGGCGATGTTCAGAGGGGTTCGGTGCATACCGGCGAGTGCCGGCAGCAGTGTCGCGATCAGGCCCATCACCATCAGCGCGAAGTACAGCGCCGGGCTGATGAGTTGTTGTTGCAGCAGCAGGTTGAGAAAGACGATCTCGCTCAAGCCACGAATGTTCAGCAAGACACTTTCCCGCCAGCGACTGGCGCCTTCAAACGACGCGCCGGCCCAGCCGAGGCCCAGCCAGTTGCCCAGCAGTTTGCTGGCAATCGGGAACAGCAGCAGTGCCGCCAGTTGCACCCAGCCGAGGCTGGCCATGGCCGCGTGGACGTTGATCTGCACGATGCCGAACGTGAGGATCAGCGGGATCGCAATATACGTCTGCAAGTGGCTCATCCAGATCACCGGCAACGGCAGCACCAGCGGCACTTTGAGCGCGGCCATCCACAGCAGGTAACCGATGCCGAAAATCAGCGCATTGAGCTTGAAGTGTTCCGCCACGACCAGCAGTACGAAAAAGCAACCGCTGTGCAGCAACGGTTGGCGCAAGCGGAGCAGACGCAGCAGCAACGGTAGGCAGGCGCCGGCCAGCGGCAGCAAGAGGCTGCTCAGGTGCAGGCTGCCTTGGGCGATGGCGAACAGGGTCCAGCAGGTGAGGTCGATGAGGATGGCGGTCTGCACCAGTCGCCGGGTGGCGGCAGGCGGGTATTTGATGTGCCGCAGGTACAGATACAACACCGGAATCGCGGTGATGGCGAACAGCAGGCCGACGGCCAGGGAACTGATCCAGGGTTGCGGCGGTAACAGCCACACTGCAGTCGCGAGGCCGCAGGCAAATGGAATGCAGAAACTCGGCAGGGCGATTTTCAGGCTCTGACGGTCGAGTCGCAGGTCGATCACGTCACTGAGAATGTGCCCCAGCAACAAGGCAAAGCCCAGGCTGTAGAGGTTTTTCAGCCAGGCCGGCGCGACCAGCGCGGCGCCGCTCAATTGCCACTGGGGTTCGATCCAGAAGTACATCAGCAGCGGCAGGCCGAAGGTGGCCAGCAGCAACTGGCTGACAATCGGGATCACGCCGAAGTGACGACCGACACGGGTGGCCACGGCGAACAGCGCCAGGGCCATGACCCAGAACACGGCGATCATCATGTGGCTGACTCCGCGACCGGGGCGGCGTGAATCTGGCGTCCGGCCCACGGCGCAAGGATGAAGCTGAACGCCAGGCCCAGGCTCACCGACAGACCAAAGTTGCTCACCGCCGGTGTGCTGGACACTGCCAGCAAACCGAACGACAGCCAGGTGGTCAGCGCCGCCAGCAAGGTGCCCAGCAGGCTCACGGCAGCGCCGCCGACCTGCTCGCGCATGAGGATCGCGTAATCGACGCTGATGGCCGTCACCAGCAGCAGGCCGAACAGGCTGAACAGCGTCAGTGGTTGCCCCAGCCAGCCGAGACTGGCCAGGCTGCACAGCGCGGCCAGCAGCGGCAGGGCGACGATCCGCAGCGCGCCGCCGAAGCCGAACGGCAGGATCAGCACCAGCACGATCAGCGCACAGGAAGCGAGTTTCAGCTCTGCGGCACTGATCTGGGTGTCGGCGAACACCTTGTTCAATTCACCGAGGCGATCCACCAGTTCTACGCCCGGCAAATCCAATGCCTGGACTCGCAGCAGAGAGGGGTTGTTCAACCCTTGCAGACTGACCATCGCCGCTACGCCGTCATCGGTCGGTCCCAGCCACAGCGTGCGATAGGGTTCCGCCAACGGACCGAGCAGCGCTGCGTCGATGTCTTCGGTGGGCAGTGCCTGCAACTTCGTTAGCTCTGCTTGCAGCGCCTCGGCCGGCACGCCGACATCGAGCAGCGGCTGCCAGAACTGCGGCAACTTGTTCAGCGCCTCGCGCACTTTCTGCTGTTCGCTGGGTTGGCTGACCAGTTGATTGAGCGACAGATAACCCTGGAGTTTTTCCAGGTTGACCAACTGATCCAGCCGCTCGTTCAGCGCGGTTTGGCGTTCCAGCAGTTGCTGCTGATTGGCGGCGCGCACCAGGAAGAACTGGCTGGTGGGTTGATAGCCGGTGATGCGTGCAATGGTTTGTGCTTCGTCAGTCAGTTGCTGCGGTGCGCCGACCCACTGGCGAATGTCGTTTTTGGTCTCGAGCTGCAACAGGCCGCCCACACAAAAGGCAATCAGCAGCGCCAGCAGCACCGGCGTGCTCGCGAGTTTGAGCAACGCTTCACGGCGCCCCAGCAAAAACTCGGACACCCGCAGCGGCCACTGCGCTGGACGCAGGTCTGTGCCCTTGAGCAGTGCCGGCAGCAGGCACACGGCGGACAAATAAGCGCCGAGCAGACCGGCGGCAGAGAACACGGCAATCTGGGTCAGCGCCGGGAACGGTGTCCAGGCCAGGGCCAGGTAACCGATGCAACTGGTGATCAGGCTCAGCGTCAGGCCTGGCAACGTCAGGCGCAGGGCCGGCCAACTGTGCCAGGGTTTCAGGCTCCAGCTCTTGGACAGGTAATGCAGCGGGTAATCGACCGCCACGCCGATCAGGCTCGAACCGAGCACCAGCGTCATCACATGCATATGGCCGAACAGCGCCACGCAGGCCACCGCGCCGAAGAGCATGCCGACCAGCACCGGGACGAAGGCCAGCAACACCCGCCAGCGCCGGAAGGCCAGCAGCAACAGCAATAGAATGCCCACCGTGGCGCCACCACCGACCCAGGTCATCTCCCGGGTGGCTTGCTTTTGCCCACTGGCCGCATAGAGCAAGCCGCTGGCGGCAAGCAATTGAACGTTTGCCTGGGCGGCTTCTTCACGGCTGTGCTGGAGCAGGTCGGCCACTTGCAGCGGCAAGTTCATGTCGAAGGCATTGCCCGTGGTGCGCGAGCGCAGCAGCACCCAACTCTTGCCGTCGGCATCGGCGACCAGCGCACCGCTGCCGATGTCCAGTTGCACCGAACCGTGCTGCGGCTGGCTGTTCTGGATGCGCCCGGTCAGGCCCACCCAGTCATCCTGGCTCGGCACCAGACTGAAACCGGTGAAAGGGTCGAACAGCGCTTGTACTCGCTGCTGGATAAAGGCGTCGGGGTGCTCGATCAGTTGCTGCCGGTCAGCCGCTGAGAGCATCGCCAGTCGGCCATTGAGCAATTGCGTGCGCAGCGCCGGCAAGTCGGCTTGCAGGTTCCACTGGACCTTTTCGAACAAGCCGCTGGCCTGCCACTGCTCGCCCAGTTTCTGCGCCATCGCGACCGCTTGCTGGCGATCGGTGTGGCCGACCAGCACCAGCATTTCGCGGTTCAGCGGTTCTTGCATGCGTTGTTCTGCGCGCAGTTCCAGCGCGTCTGGCGCCGTGCCCGGCACCAGTTCCATCAGGTTGGCCGACAGCGGGGCGCCGTCACGCCATTGCCAACCGGCGAGCGCGAGCACCGCCAGCAGCAGGATCAGAAACAGCCGCGGAAGACTCCGTTCACTCGGCAAAGTCATGTTGCTCCGCATCGCTCAACGGTTGGGCGCTGGTGCTGTCCTGCATGCGCAAGAGGGTGCTGTCACCCTGAGTTTCGAGCAGCTCGATGCTGTGCACCAGTTCGCCGCCGGCAATGTTGATCTGAGTGAACACCTGCTTGAGCAGCATGGAGCGCGGGGTCAGCGTCAGCTTCCAGTTCTGTGCGTCGCCGCTCAGTGAAAGCTCGAAGTCTCGTTGCAACCCGCTGCTGTCGCCTTGCAGTACGGCGAGGAACAAACGGTTCTGCTCGGCGCCGGCACTCTTGCTCGGGAGCATTTGCCACCCGTTGGCATCACGCCGGGCAATGCCTTTGGCGCTGATGCGGTAATCCTGTTGCAGCGGGGTTTTCAGCAGCCAGAGCAAACCGTGGTTTTTAGCGAGGACGAAAGTGCCCCTGCTGGTCAGCGGCTGGGGCAGGGCGCGCAGGTGTTTTTCCTGGATGAAGTTGCCGTGGATCACATCAGGCTTGGCCAGTTGATCGCTGAGCTGTTGCAAATCAAAAGCCTGCGCCAACGAAGTAAATCCCAGCGCCATCACGAACAGGTAGCAGCTGCCGAGCCCGCGAGGCTGCGTTCGGCGGCGAAGCCGTCGTAAAACCTGAACTTGCGGTGCATCAGGAGAAATGCAGGGCGATTGCTGCGCAATCGAACGCAGGCTTCGCCAGCTGCTACAGAGGGTTTTCAGCAGGGTCATGCGAGCATCCTTTCAACAGCGTCGGTGAAGACCTTGGGTGAGGCCAGCTGCATTTCGCGGCTGCTCATGTCGACGGCGACCTGCACGGAGCTGGCGCGGGTCAAGCGTTCGCCGGTTTCCAGATCGCTGATCAGGTAGCTGATCTTCAGACGGTTCTCCCATTCCACCAGATTGGCGCGCACGTTGAGCTTTTGGCCGAACACGGCGCCGCGCACATAACGCAATTGCAGATCGATCACTGGCCACGCGTAGCCAGACTCGACCATGGCCGTGTAGTTGTGGCCGATCTTGTCCAGCAGCGCGCAGCGGGCGACTTCCAGGTATTTGATGTAATGGCCATGCCAGACGACGTTCATGGTGTCGACATCAAAGAACGGCACGAGGATTTCCGTATCGGTGTGAAGCACTCCCTTGCTACGCATGCAGCCTCCAGTGTTGCTCGGCGATGCGTTGCAGGCACAGGCGCAGTTCACCTTCCAGCGCGCGGTCTTCGATGACCGGCGGGAAGTCCTTGGCCAACTCTTCGTGCATGGCGGCCAGTGCTGGCGGCAATGGGCGTGCATCCTCGGCCTTGCTGCGCAGCCAGACGCCTTGGTTGGCGGCCAGCAGGGTGGCGGCGGCGACCTGTTCGGTCAGTTCCAGCACACGGATCGCATCGCGGGCGGCGATGGTACCCATGCTCACTTTGTCCTGGTTGTGGCACTCGGTGGAGCGCGAGAAGACGCTGGCCGGCATGGTGTTTTTCAGCGCTTCGGCGGTCCAGGCACTGGTGCCGATCTGCACGGCTTTGAAGCCATGGTTGAGCATCGCGCGATCTGCGGTGGCGCCGGACAGGTTGCTCGGCAAGCCGTGGTTGTAACGCTCGTCCACCAGCAAGGCGAGTTGACGATCGAGCAGGTCGGCGACGTTGGCCACCAGGTTTTTCAGGCTGTCCATGGCGAACGCAATGTGGCCGCCGTAGAAGTGCCCGCCGTGTAGCACGCGCTCGGCTTCGGCGTCGATGATCGGGTTGTCGTTGGCGCTGTTGAGCTCGATTTCGATGAACGAGCGCAGCCAGTTCAGGCTGTCGGCCAGCACGCCGAGGACGTGGGGCGCGCAACGCAGGGAATAACGGTCTTGCAGGCGATGCAGTGGCGCGGTCGGCGCGTCGATCGCCAGATCCTTTCGCAGCCACGCGGCGACTTGCATTTGCCCCGGATGCGGCTTGGTGGCGAACAGGCGCTCGTCGAAGTGCTCGGGGTTGCCTTGCAGGGCGACCACGTTCAACGCGGTGATGCGAGTCGCCAGTTGCAGCAGGTAATCGGCGCGGGCGTAGGCCAGACACGCGAGACCGGTCATGACGGCGGTGCCGTTCATCAGCGCCAATGCTTCTTTCGGGCGCAGAACCAGCGGCTCCCAACCCAGTTCGCGGTGTACGTCGGCCGCTTGCCAGCGCTCACCCCGGAACATCACTTCGCGTTCACCGGACAGTGTTGCGGCGACATAGGACAGCGGCGTCAGATCACCGCTGGCGCCCACCGAGCCCTCTTCCGGGATCAGCGGCAGAATGTCGTGTTCGAGGAAGGCTTGCAGGCGTTCCAGCAGTTCCACACGCACCCCGGACACGCCGTGGCACAGCGACTGCAAACGTGCCGCCAGCACCGCGCGAGTGGCCTGAGCGTCGAGCAGTTTGCCCAGGCCGCAGCCGTGGAACGTGTACAGATGACGGGGCAATGCCTCGACATGATGCAGCGGCACCGCGACCACGCAGGAATCGCCGTAACCGGTGGTCACGCCGTAGATCACGCCTTCCTTGTCCAGCAAGGAGTCCAGGAATCGCGCACCCTTGGCAATACGCTCGCGGTACGCAGGGTCGCTTTGCAACTGCGTCGGCACCTGACGGTTGGCCAGGGCCAGCACGTCTTCGATGCGCAAAGGGAGTTCGCCGAAGGTTACCGGCTCAAGCGTTGGCGTCGTCATCGGTCTTCCAGAAAGGGTAAAAGTTGAACCATTGTTGGGGCGCTTCAAGGCAATAGTGACCCAAGCGTTCGGCATAGCGGGAGGCCCACTGATGAATGACCTGCTCGCGGTCGCTGCGCTTCCACACCACGGCCTCGGCGAACGGTTCGAGGGTCAGTCGATAGTCGCCCGTCGGTTTCTTCAGGCACAGCATCAGGTTGATCGGGCATTTCAGCAGACCGGCCAGCAACCATGGCCCCTGAGGGAACGCGGCTTGATGGCCGAGGAAGTCCACCGTCACGCTGCGGCCGCCGTGCAGCGGCACGCGATCGCCGGCAATCGCCAGCCACTCGCCGCGCTCCAGGCGTTCATGGAGTTGCAGCATGATCAGCGGGTCCAGCTCGCTGACCTGAATCAGTCGCAAATTGGTCGCGCCGGCTTCGCCGAGCAAGCGGTTGAATTGCTCGGCGTGCTTGGTGTGCACCAGCACGTTCATCGTGACTTTTTCACCGATCTCCGCCAGCGCGCGGCACACCTCGAGATTGCCCAGGTGCGCGCCCACCAGCATCTGCCCGCGGGTGCCGCGCAGTTGATTGCGCAGCAAGGCCGGGTCGATGATTTCGATCTGCTCGATGCTCAACTTGCCGTTCCAGACGTCGAGCTTGTCGAGCATGGAGTCGGCGAAGGCCATGAACTGGCCGAACACTCGCCAATGGGTCGGGCGCAATTCATTGCGACCACTCCAGTCGGCGAGCCTCTGCTGGTATTGCCAGGCGCTGTGACGGGCACTGCGACCGAACAGGAAAAAGTACAGAACGATGCCGTACAGCAACGGGCTCAACACCCTGCGCCCGAGTACTTTGGCGCAGAACGCGGTGAACTTCATCAGCCAGAAGCTGCCGCGCTCCTGGCGGTCAGCCCAGTGTTCCGTGTCTGTGCTCATGCTCGCCACCGTCGCCAGAGAATCACTGGCGCCCGCAGCAACATGCCGAAGAACAACCGGGTGTGCATGCTCGTAATCAGCACGTTGTCGTGGAACAGGCGGAAATGCGAGACGCCATCCAGTGGGTAATGGACGTTGGTTTGCAGCCATTGCATGGGGAGATTGCGCCAGGCCAGTCGCACGAGAATGTCCGAGTCGAAGTCCATGCGCTTGCCGATCTTCGCCGAATCGATCAGCGCCAGGGTCGGTGGCAGCGGATAGACGCGGAAGCCGCACATGGAATCGCGAATCTGCAACGACAGGGTGTTGATCCAGACCATGACGTGAGTCAGGTAACGGGCGTACAAGCGACCTTTCGGCACGCTGGCGTCGTATCGCGGATAGCCGCAGATCACCGCCTCGGGATGGGCGCGTGACAGTTCGATGAAGGTCCGGACGTCTTGCAGATCGTGCTGGCCGTCGGCGTCCACCTGCAAGGCATGGCTGAAGCCCAGGCGCGAGGCTTCGCGAAACCCGGTCATGACCGCGCCACCCTTGCCCTGGTTGGCGCCGAGTCGGATCAGGAACACCTTGTCGCGCAGGGCCAGTTGATCGAGCACCTTTGCGCAGGCCGGGCTGCTGGCATCGTCCACCAGAATGCACGGCAGGCCGCTGGCGAGTACCGCATCGACCACCGTGGTGATGGCGGTTTCGTGGTTGTAGACCGGGATGATTGCGCAGGGGTTATGCATGTTGGGTTTCGCCTGAAACACCGAGGCGCCTGCATCGCGAGCAGGCTCGCTCCCACAGGGGATTCGTGTAGGGCGCAGATCCAGTGTGGGAGCGGGCTTGCTCGCGATTGAGTGCGCAGCACTCACCAAAGTTATGCATCGCCAGCAGCCTCCAGCAAGATCCGCCCACTGGAGCAGGTTGCGGTCTCGTTGCGATAGGTGAAATACAACTTGCTGCGCGTCGGATCGAAGCGCAGGTGCAGTTGGACTTCATCGCCAGGGCGCACCAGCTGTTGGAATTTCAGCACTTCCATGCCGGCGAATTTTGCCGGCAGGTCCATCAATTGCTGGCCCAGGGTGAGCGCCCACTCTACTTGCACCACACCGGGCAATACCGGCGCCTGAGGGAAGTGGCCGCTGAAGTAGGCGAGGTCGGGTGGTACCGCCAGTTGCAGGCTCCATTCGCCATCGACTTCGACCTGATCCAGCACTTCCGGCGCCTTTGGGCGCGGTGCCAGCAGCAGGGCTTCAACGGTGGCCTGGGGCAGTTTGCCCTGAGCGTTCAGCGGCAGTTGCCGCAGCAGGCGCCAGCGTCGTGGCAACGCCAGGGCTTCGCAATGCTGGCTCAGATGCTGACGCAGTTCTTGTGTGAGAGTGCGTCGACCCTGATTGCGCAAGGCATGGAGGCCTGACTCGGTCAGCACCAGCAGCGCGCCCAACGAAGCGCGGTTTTCCTGAACCACGCCAAGACGCGCTTCGGCGACCCAGTCGTGGGCCATTAGGGCCTGTTCCAGCATTGGTAGAGAGATACGTTTTTCTTCCAGTTTGACGATCCGGTCCAGCCGTCCGAGCAGTTCGAATAGGCCGTCGGCAGCGATTCGCGCGGCATCCGCGGTGTGTTCGATGTGCCCGGGCGGCAAGTATGGCGAGGCAATGAGCAGCGCACCGTCGCTGTCCTGGCTCAACTCGATATCAGCAAAGGGCTGCCAGAGCGCGTGGCCCTGACGCCAGGCGATGCCGCCGGTTTCCGAGCTGCCGAGGATTTCTGTCGGCCATTGCTGCAGGCGTTGCTGAAGGCTTTGCGCGGCCTCGGCCGGCAAGGCGCCGCCGGAGGAAAATACTCGGCGAACTGCACTTAACGCGGGCCAGTCGAGGTTGTCGCCCATGCGCTTGAGCAGCGCCGGGCTGGCGACCCAGGCGAACACCGGGTGTTCGCGGCTGGCGCGCTGCAAGTCTTCAGGGAATGCCAGCTGCTTGCGCACAAACGAGCGCGCGGCGCACAGCGGCCACAGCACTCGAAACAACAATCCGTAAATATGCTGAGTGGCGACGCTGCCGATGATGCAAGCCGCGCCAAGATCGGCGCCCCAGAGCAGTTCCAGCGCTTCGACTTCATTGGCCAGTTGGCGCAGGGTTTTGTCGATGCGCTTGGGCTCGCCACTGGAGCCGGACGTGCACAGGCTCAGCGAACAGCGATCCAAATCCAGCGCGGCCGCCATCAACGGCGGATGCCGGTAATCGCTCAGGTGTGCGTCATCGGCCTGATCGGTCAGCCACAGATCGACTTCGGTCGACCAGCGCTGGCGAGTCTGGGCTTGCAGGTCTGCGGGCAGCAGCACGCTGACCCCGGCGCGCCAGGCACCCAGCAGGGCAATCGCCAGGTCGGCGGCGTCCTCAAGGTGCACGGCAATGCGCCGCACCCCCTGGGCTTGCAGGCCCGCGGCGAGGCTTAAAGCCTGTTCGCAAAGCTGTGCGTGACTCAGTGTCGGTTCGGCCGTCACGGCACGTTCCGGTTGCGCCTTGAGCAACAGGTGCTCAAGTTTTATCCAATTCATGGGTGGCCTCGTACCCGTTGTCGTATCAGCCATTCAATGGCAAACAGCAGGCCCATCAATCCGTAGGAAATCAGGCCGGTGTACAACATCCACCAACTCAGCGGCGCCCAGAGGGTCAGGGCGGCGGCGAGCAAACCGTTAAAGAAGAAAAACACGCACCAGACGATCGTCACCTGGCGGGTATAAACAATCGCCTTGGCCGGCAATTGCGGTTCACGCAATCGCGCCAGGCGTTCGATGATCGGCGGGCCAACGATCAAGCTCAGGCCAAACAGCCCGAGCATGAACGCACTGATCAGCACCGGGTACCAGCGCAGCAACAGCGGGCTGTCGAACAGTGCCAGCAACAGGCAAAAAGTGATCGCAGTGATCGCCATCCACAAACTGCCGGGCTTGCGCGTACCGAGTAGTGCCCGGGCCAGCCACAGGCTGCCCAGCAGCAGACCAAACTGCCACGGCGCGAAATGTTCCATGCCGAAATACACCGCGAAGGGGTACAGCAGGCCCGCCAGCAGCAGGCCGAGGCCGATCAGTCGGCTCATGCGGCCGGCTGAACCAGGCGGTAGACCGCCTCGACCACATCGCTGACGGTACGCACCGATTTGAACTCTTCGGCAGCGATTTTTTTGCCGGTCTGGCGTTTGATGTGATCGATCAGGTCGACCGCGTCAATGCTGTCGATTTCCAGGTCCTGATACAGGTTGGATTCGAGGCTTACGCGCTCGGGGTCCAGCTCGAAGAGTTCGACCAGAGCATCGCGCAGGGTGTTGAAGATGTCGTCACGAGTTTGCATGGTCCGGTCTCAAGCTGCCTGTTTTGCAGTGACGAACGCCGCAAGGCTCGCCACGTTGCTGAAGTGATTGCGGGTGTCTTTGGCGTCGGCGTCGATTTTGATGCCGTACTTTTTCTGGATGGCCAGGCCGAGTTCCAGGGCGTCTACCGAATCCAGGCCCAAGCCTTCGCCGAACAGCGTCTGGTCGTCGCCGATGTCTTGTGCGCTGATGTCTTCAAGGCCAAGGGCGTCGATGATCAGTTCTTTGATTTCACGGTGTAGATCGCTCATCTTCGGCGAGCTCCTTAATATAGTAATGATGCAAATAGTCATTGAGCTTGCGCGAGGCCTGAGGAGCAGGGCCCAGCGATGCGAAGGCTTGTGGGTCTATATCGGCCCCGACACGGAAACTGAAGTGCACACGGCGTTTGGGGATCCGATACCAGGGCTCGGCCTTGGTCAACGTGGTCGGGCTGACCTTGATGATCACCGGGGTGAGGATTTTCGCACCCCGCAGAGCGATTGCCGCAGCACCCCGATGGAAGGCTGGCGCCTGACCGGGCTGAGTGCGGGTGCCTTCGGGAAAAATGATCAGGGTCTGACCGCTTTTCAGCGCGTCGGCAGCGGCATCGAGCATGTCCATGCTGCCGTCGTTGCTGATGTATTCGATGCAGCGCAGCGGGCCGCGGGTAAAAGGGTTCTCCCAGAGACTTTTCTTGACCACGCAGTTGGCGTGGCGCACCAGACCGATCAGGAACACCACATCAATCAGCGACGGGTGATTGGCAATGATCATTTGCCCCGGTCGACCGAGTTTTTCGGCGCCCTGGATGTCGTAAGTCAGCACGCCGGAGCGAGCCATGAATCGCACAAAAAACCAGAACAGACGGGCGACGGTGTGCCGCGCTCGCCGCCGATGTGTCAGGGCATCGCCGGGCAGGCAGTTCAGTAGCGGGAAAACCACAAGCCGCAGACACAGCCCGCCCAACCCGAACAGGGTGAAGCTTGCGGCGGTAGCCAGCAGGCGCCAGTAATAGGCGTCGCGGTTTTTTTCGGTTACAGGTTGCGTTGCCAGGTCCATACACGATTTTTCCAGGCATATTGGCAGGTTGTCTGCTGGCCGAGCAGGGTACTCAATAGGTTCAGGGCATGGGGCCAGTGGGTTTTGGACAACTCATCCGAGCCGCTGTTCAGGGACAGCTGCCAGTCGTTGCCGGGAGTGATCAGCAGGCCGACCGCGTAAGGGAACGGCACGTCGTCGATCCAGGTCGAGTAGGCTTCGGGCGGTTGCTCTTCGGTGACGATCAGCAGTACCGCGGGAGCACCCTCGGAAAGTAAAGCCGCGGCCTCTAGCATGCCGTGTTCAAGGCCGTCGCCGGCTGCAGCGAGGGCCGTCATTTCGCTGGTTTCGCCGCGCATGATCGACCACAGGCCGATGATCGCGTTGTGCACGGACAGGCTGAATTGAGTCGGCGACAGCGGTTGATCGGCAGCCAGATCGCTGAGGATATCGAAAGTGCGCGGGGTTTCGCCGTGGCGAGAAATAAAGACCAACGGTAGGTCCTGGCGGCCATCAGCCAAGGGCCAGCCGACACTGAACGCCATCCGCGCCAGACGACTGAGTCGCCGGCGCTGCATGGCCGGCAGAAACGAGACGTCGGGGGCGGCATCGCTGCTCGCAAGCACGACCGGTTGTCGGCTCCAGGCCTGCCAATCGTCCACGCTTTCGAGCCCAGGGGCCCACGCGCGCCATTGGGCGATGTTGAAATTGATCACAGACATTCATCCCGCCCCTGCGGGCTTCTTTGACGCGTCGAGTCGCAAAGACCGCGGCTGAGCTTACGTTGCGCATTGCGCCGAGTGACGCGCATTATCCCGGTGCTGCGGACGTGTAGCAAATGCTGGTTACATTTTGCTCAGCGAAATGTACTGGTTGGTCCGCGAAAAACTGTCGTATGGCCATTATCCACGTCGTGGTGGACATGTCTGTCGGCACTGGTTGTTTTTTTATTGAGAGATTGCCGCTGACTGTGTAGTCCCGCTGCCGGCGAGGTAGCTAAGCGGCGCCGTGGACTACTACACTCGGTCATTCTTTGATACACGGAGGTTTTGACATGCGGCGCGTGGTGTTCAATCAGAAAGGTGGCGTAGGCAAATCCAGCATTGCCTGTAATCTGGCAGCGGTCAGTGCCAGCGAGGGTTATCGCACGCTGTTGGTGGATCTCGATGCCCAGGCCAACTCCACTCAGTACCTGACGGGGCTCACCGGTAATGACATTCCTATGGGCATTGCCGACTTTTTCAAACAGACCCTGTCTTCCGGACCGTTCTCGAAGAAAAACCAGGTCGATATCTACGAAACCCCGTTCGACAACCTCCACGTCATCACTGCCACTGCCGAGCTGGCTGACTTGCAGCCCAAGCTTGAGGCCAAACACAAGATCAACAAGCTGCGCAAATTGCTCGAGGAACTGGACGGCGATTACGACCGGATCTACCTCGATACTCCGCCAGCGCTGAATTTTTACGCGGTATCTGCATTGATTGCCGCTGATCGTGTACTGATTCCCTTCGATTGCGACAGCTTCTCGCGTCAGGCGCTGTACGGCCTGTTGGCGGAAATCGAAGAATTGAAGGACGACCACAACGAAGGACTGGAAGTCGAAGGTATTGTCGTTAACCAGTTCCAGGCTCGCGCCAGTCTGCCCCAGCAAATCCTCGACGAACTGATCGCCGAAGGCCTGCCGGTATTACCGGTGTACCTGGGCAGCTCGGTGCGCATGCGTGAATCCCACCAGGCCAACACACCGCTGATCCACCTCGACCCGCGTCATAAGCTGACGCAGCAATTCGTCGAGCTGCACAACTTGCTGGAAAATGCCTGACTGCTCTTCAGATCCCTTGGCTACGCAACCAGCTCATCAACTGCGGTAACGGGAAGGCGCCGCTCTGTCGTGCCACTTCCCGACCGTTCTTGAACAGAATCAGACTCGGGATCGAACGGATCCCCAGCTGCGCCGACAGCTGCTGGTTTGCCTCGCTGTCCAGCTTGGCCAGTCGACACTTGCCCGCCAATTGCACCGCCGCCTGCTCGAACACCGGCGCAAACGACTTGCACGGCCCACACCAATCCGCCCAAACGTCCACCAGCAGCGGCAGATCGCCTTTGATCTGGCTGGCGTAATCGCTTTGCTTCAGTTCGAAGGGTTTATTCAGCAGGACTTCGGCTTTGCAACGGCCGCATTTTGGATGGTCGTTGAGGCGTTCGGCGGGGATGCGGTTGAGGCCGTTGCAGTGGGGGCAGGGGATGAGGAGTGGGTCGGTCATGGTTGGCTCTTCAAAAGTTGGCAGTCGATGCGATGGATCTGGAGGCAAAGCCCCCGTTTATCAAGGCAGAGATCTGTAGGCAGGAGCCTTCTGCAATTGGAGAGGCGACCTACAGGTTGTCGATCATAGGCGACTATATTGAAGCCTATGACCGCGCGCACCGATCAATGCCAATTTGAAATATTCAGTGTTCTACCTCAAGACGAACAACTGATCTCCAGATGCTTGCCCCACTCCGGCGGCCGCTCGGCATAGCTCTCCATCCCCGGCTGCTCCTCGAACGGATTACTCAGCACCGCGTGCAGACGACGAACTTCTGAATAGTCGCCACTCTCCGCCGCATCGATGGCTTTCTGTGCCAGGTAGTTACGCAGGATGTACAGCGGATTGACCGCATGCATGCGTTTGCGGCGTTGTTCCTGATCAACCTCGCCTTCACGCGTCACCCGGGTGATGTAGAGCTCGCCCCAGGCATCGAAGCCTTTGATGTCGACGAAGTCATCGCGCAAACGGGCGACGGCCAGTTCAGGTGATTCTTCCCCCAAACGGCGGAAGAACAGGCTGTAGTCGACGCCACTGTTCTGCATCAGTTGCAGCAGGTGCTCCAGCAGTTTCTGGTCATCGTCTTCGGCCTGAGTGAAACCGAGGCGGCGGCGCATCAGGTCCAGGTAATGGGCCTGGTACAGCGGGAAGTACAGGCCGAGGGTTTCACGCAGGGCTTCGACGCTGATGAACGGCGTCAGGGCCTGGGCCAGGGCGCTGAGGTTCCACTGGCCGATCGGCACCTGGTTGCTGAAGGAGTAACGGCCCTGGTCATCGGAGTGGTTGCAGATGAAGTGGGCGTCGAAGTCGTCGAGGAAGGCGAACGGGCCGTAGTCGAAGGTAATGCCGAGGATCGACATGTTGTCGGTGTTCATCACGCCGTGGCAGAAGCCATAGGCCTGCCATTTGGCGATCAGTTCGGCATTGCGCTCGACAATTTCGCGAAACATCGCCAGGTACGGCTCCGGCTGTTCCAGGCATTCCGGGAAATGCATGGCCAGCACGTGGTCGCCGAGTTCTTTCTGCTTCTCGGGACGTTTGGTGTAGTAGAAATATTCGAAATGCCCGAAACGCACATGGCTCGGCGCCATGCGCAGGACCATGGCCGCGCGTTCCTGCTTCTCGCGCCACACCGGCGTGTCGGAGCCGATTACGCATAGGGCGCGGGTGGTCGGGATGTTCAGGGCATTCAGCGCTTCGGAGGCAAGAAATTCGCGGATCGAGGACCGCAGGACCGCCCGCCCATCACCCATGCGCGAAAAGGGCGTCTGGCCGGCACCCTTGAGGTGCAGGTCCCAATGCTCGCCGGCCTCGTTGTAGACCTCGCCCAGCAACAGACCGCGACCATCGCCCAGTTGTGGGTTGTAGGAACCGAACTGATGACCCGAATAGACCATCGCCCTCGGGATCGCGTCAGCCCAGAGCTTATGGCCGCTGAACAGTTCGGCGAACTCCGGGGTTTCGGCCACGTCAGGGTCGAGATCGAGCAATGCCATGGCGGCGGGGCTGGCCACCACCAGACGCGGATTGTCGATGGGCTCGGGCAGCACGTGGGTGGAAAACGTATCGCCCAGGCGGGCGAAACGATTATCGAAGGTCAGTTCGTCGAGGGCTTTCAAGGGCCATCTCCAGCAGAATGTCCGAGCATTCTGCTAGGGATAGGACGGTTAGTCGAGTTTGGCGGCTGGCGGCTCTTGAGGCGCTTGACCATCCACCTTAGGCGCAATGGTTTTCACTTCCGGATCGACGGGCACCATTCTGTATTCCTGGCCCTGGATGTTCTTGAGGTAAACCTCCATCTGCCGGAACGAGATGTTGATGTGCTGTTTCTTGAACTCGCGATTGATGAAGCGGTTGACCTCATCGAGCACCGGGTTACGGTCGCCGAGGTCACGCACGTGCATGCGCAGCTCGTGGTCGAGGGTGCTTTCGCCGAAGTTCAGGAAGTACACGTGGGGTTCCGGGTCTTTCAACACTCGCGGGTTATCGCGCGCGGCCTTGAGCAGCAATTCCTTGACCAGGTCCAGGTCCGAGCCGTAATCGAC
This sequence comes from Pseudomonas sp. GL_093, assembly GCF_057837605.1. Lineage (NCBI taxonomy): Bacteria > Pseudomonadati > Pseudomonadota > Gammaproteobacteria > Pseudomonadales > Pseudomonadaceae > Pseudomonas > Pseudomonas sp. GL_093. The sequence goes on from NZ_CM174448.1 coordinate 500,902, forward strand.
ACCGAGCTTGAGGGTCACTCGGGTGATGGTGTCGGTCAGGGACCAGTTGATCAATTGTCCTGTAATGAACGTTTTGTTCGGGACGATGATGTCCTTGCGGTCGAAGTCGGTGATGGTCGTGGCACGGATGCGGATCTTGCTCACCGTGCCGGACAGGTTACCAATGGTGATGGTGTCGCCGATCCGTACCGGACGTTCGAACAGGATCATGATCCCGGAGATGAAGTTGGCGAAGATTTCCTGCATCCCGAAGCCGAGACCCACCGACAGCGCCGCCACCAGCCATTGCAACTTGTCCCAACTCACGCCGAGAGTCGACAGGGTCGAGACGAAACCGATGCCAGCGATCACGTAAGACAGCAAGGTGGTGGTGGCATAAGCACTGCCCTGAGCCAGGTTCAGCTTCGACAGCACCAACACTTCCAGCAACCCCGGCAAGTTGCGCGCGAGGGCGAAGGTGATGCCGATGATGATCAGTGCGCCGAGCATGTCGCCAATGCTGATCGGCACCATGCTCATGTTGGCGCCGGTACCGCTGGTGTATTCGTAGAGGGTGACGTTATCCAGGTACGAGAACACAGAGATCAGGTCCGACCAGACCCAGTACAACGCCGCGATGAAACCGCCAAGCAGTGCCAGGCGGATCAGGCGCAGGGACTGTTCGTTGACCTTCTCGATATCCAGCGTTGGCTCTTCGATCACCGCTTCGCCATCGCCGGCCTCTTTCGCGGCCTGGCGTTTGGCCAAGGCGCGCTGGTAGGCCAGACGGCGTGCCGCAACGCTGAGGCCGCGCACGAAGGTGGCCTCGATCACCAGCCAGAACATCAGCAGGTAAAGGGTGTTGATCAACCGGTCACTGAGCTTAAGCGCGGTGTAGTAGTAGCCAAAACACACCGCTACGAACAGCGCGACAGGCAGGACGGTGAACATGATCCCCACGGCCTTGCGGAACAGCGAAGCGTTCTGGTGAGTCGGGCTGCTGATCAGCAGGCGGCTGAGCAGCCAGGCCATCAACGCGTAGCAGGTCAGCACTACCGGCATGCCGAGTACATCATCGGCCAGAGTCGCGGGTTGCAGTTCGGCGACCGCCACCACCGCGACCAAGGCCATGACCACCAGCCCGAGTCGACGGACCCAGCCCTGGAGGAATTCGACCTGAGGTTTTTCCCAGCGAAAATGCAGTTCGGCCACGCCGCCCGGCGCGAGGATCCGGTAAGCGGTGTAGAACACCAGCCAGGCCTGAGCCATTTGCAGCAGCGCTGCGCCCATGTTCGCGTTCTGTCCGCGGGCGTCGATTTGCAAGGCCAGGCCACACAAGGCCAGGCCCAGGGAAACCGGCATCGCCAGCAGAATGTTGATCAGGATTGCCTGCGGCGTGTGCCACTGGCTGTCGCGTTTGAAGTGGCCGATGTCCTGGTGAACCTTGCTCAGTCGGGCGTACAGGCTTTTGCGCCGCCATAGCAGGGCACCGATCAACAGCGCCAGGGGCAGGAACAGCAGCGGCCGTTGGGTCAGGCCGTCACTTAATTCGCTCAGGCTGGAAGCCCACGGCAGCGTGGTGACCTGACGTTCCAGGCGCTCCGGCACGGCGCGCATCCACTCCGGGTCCAGCGGTTTGTTGCTGGGAATCCAGAACATCTGCTCATCGAGGGTCGCCCGCAGGCTTTGCGCGGTGCTGAGCAGTTGCTTCTGATTGAGTTGCAACGTGATGGATTCATTGAGCACCGCGCTGAGTTCGCGGTTCAGCCGCTCCAGCAGGTCGGCGCGGGTCGTGGCCAGTTCCAGCAGGCTCTTGCGCAATTGCGGGGTGACTTGCTCGGGAGGCTGAGTCGACAGCAGGTTGTCGACGTAGGTCGCCGGGTTGCTGAGCAGTTCCCGTTGCTGGCTGACTTCGAATTGATACAGACGAATGTCGGCGATCTGGTCGGCCAGGTCACGGTCGAGCCTGAGCCGTGGCAGGGCCTGTTTCTGTTTGTAGAGAATCTTGGAGAGCAGCAGGCTGCCCTTGAGCACGTTGATCTGCTCGTCCAGCGCCGAATCGCTCTGGGTCACGTTGTCCAGTTGTTGCTTGGTCTGCAGGTTCTGCTGGGTGACTTCATTGAGACGGTCGGTGCTTTTGAGCAGGTAGTCCGAGAGTTTCAGGTTGGCCGCGCTTTCGGTAGCCAGCAGGCTGCTGCCGCCGGACTTCTGCGCTTCGATGGACTGCTGCGTCACCGTCTCCTGGGACTGGGCCAGGCGCTTCTGGTTGATCAGGTTTTGCAGCTCCTGGATTTCCTGATCCAGACGATCGGATTTTTCCGAGAGCAAGTCATGTTGGCTTTTGCCCAAGTCCTGCAACTGGCTGTTGCCGGCCAGTTCCTGGCGACGCAACGGGATCAGGGCGTTCAGTGCCGCGAGTTCGGCGTTGAGCAGATCGCGTTGCTCAGGGGTCAAGGTCTTGCCGGCGTCCTTGCCGGCCTTGAGGATGTTGTTGATCTGCTGGATGCGTGTCTGGCTGGTGGAAATTTCGGCCTGTGCGCGCTCGGGGCGGGTCTGGGCAGTGATCACCAGACTATTGGCATCAGCCAGGGATTTCTGCAGATCGCTTTGCTGGGTGGAGCGCTCGGTGAGCATCTGCTCCAGTTGTTGAATAGGCTCTTTGGCATAGCGCTGCGGTACTGGCGGCAGTTTGGAGGCTTTGAGCTTGGTCAGTTCTCGCTGGTTCTCGATGTTCTGCTTTGGGGCGTTGGCCAATTGCTGCTTGAGATCGGCCAGTTTCTGCTCGTAATCACGCTGGTTGTTGAGCTGTGTCAGCGTGCTTTGCAGGATGCTCTGCAGGGCTTTCTGATCGGCTTCCGGCAGTTTGCGGTCGGCGATCTTGTCCAGGTTCGCCTGCACGGCTTCGCTGGACGGCGGTTCGGCCGCTTGCAATGTACCGACTGAAAGACTCAAGCCCAGCAGGGCCGTGATGATAAACGTGCGCAGGGTTGACATAGAGACCGATCGAAAGCGAGACGAAGTGTGGAGTTTAGAGGAAGAGTCCCGGACCGGGGCGACTTCCTTCGGGGAATCTGACGCCCACTTTACCGATCTTGTTCCCTTCCATGACCGCGACGGTCCAAATGGTGTTGTTCCACTCCACCTGGTCACCGACGACTGGCGCACCACCCACTTTCTGGGCAATGAAGTGGCCGAGCGACATGTCCGGATCGATGCCTTCCACTTTCAACCCGTACAGCGCCGCAACCGCAGCCAGTTGGGCGTCTCCTTCGAGCACGAAGTCGCCGAAGAAGCGCAGATCGAGGCCCCGTTGCGGTGCCTGACTGAAGAGTTTTCCGAGGGCGGGAAGGTTGTGTTCATGGCCGATTACGCACAGCAAATCGTCGACTTCGAGCACCGTACTACCCGACGGATGGAGCAGTTGCTGGCGACGAAACAGGGCTGCGATGCGAGTGCCTTCGGGCATTTTCAGTTCGCGAAGGGGCGAGCCGATGCACCATTTCTCGGCACCGAGGCGATAAACGAACAGCTCCCACTCACTGGTGACGTGCACTTCCAGGGCGGCGCGGGAGATCGGCGCCGGCTCCGGCGGAACGGTCACTTTCAAAAGCTTCGCCACCCACGGCAGGCTCGTACCCTGCACCAGCAGCGACACCAACACGATAAAGAAGGCGAGGTTGAAATAGAGCTGGGCGTTGGGCAGGCCGGCCATCAGCGGAAACACCGCCAGAATGATCGGGACCGCGCCGCGTAACCCGACCCAGGAAATGAACGCCTTCTCGCGCCCATGGAAGGCCTTGAAGGGCAGCAGGCCGACGATCACCGACAACGGCCGGGCAAACAGAATCATCCACAGCGCCAGACCCAGAGCGGGCAAGGCAATCGGCAACAAGTCGTGGGGCGTCACCAGCAGCCCCAGCACCAGGAACATGCCGATTTGCGCCAGCCAGGCCATGCCATCGAGCATGTGCAAAATGCCGTGGCGGCTGCGCACCGGGCGGTTGCCGATGACCAGGCCGCACAGGTAAACCGCCAAAAAGCCGCTGCCGTGCAAGGCGTTGGTCAGGGCAAACACGACCAATCCGCCAGCAATGACCAGAATCGGATACAGGCCAGTGGCCAAGTGGATGCGGTTGACCAGTTGCAGCATGAACCAGCCGCCGCCCAGACCGATGACAGCACCGATACCGAACTCACGCATCAAGTGCCCGAGCAGGCTCCAGTGCAGGCCGGTCTGGCCGCTGGCGAGCATGTCGATCAGGGTTACGGTGAGAAACACCGCCATCGGGTCGTTGCTGCCGGACTCGATCTCGAGGCTGGCGGTCACCCGTTCGTTCAGGCCTTTGCCACCGAGCAGCGAGAACACCGCCGCGGCGTCGGTGGAGCCGACGATAGCGCCGATCAGCAGGCCCTGAATCAGGTTCAGGTTGAACAGCCACGCGGCGGCCATGCCGGTCAACCCGGTGGTGATCAACACCCCGACCGTCGCCAGCGACAGCGCCGGCCATAACGCCACGCGGAAGCTGGAAACCCGGGTGCGCAAGCCGCCGTCGAGCAGGATGACGGCCAGCGCGAGGTTGCCGACCAGATAAGCCGTTGGGTAGTTATCGAAAATAATGCCGGCGCCATCGACGCCGGCCGACATGCCCACCGCGAGGATGATCACCAGAATCGGGATACCGAGGCGCGATGAAAGAGAGCTCACCAGAATGCTTGCACCTACCAGCAACGCGCCGATCAAGAACAGGCTGTTGATGGTCGTCGCATTCAAAGGCAGTACTCCAGAAAGCTGAAAGGCGGGCGCAAACTGACCATGCAGTCTGCGTGCCAGCGATTCTAACCTGTTGAAATGTGATGCTGTCAAAAAGCTTTTGACGGTGATCGTTCCCACGCTCTGCGTGGGAATGCAGCCCGGGACGCTCCGCGTCCCTAGAGCGGACGCAGAGCGTCCGGTGAGGCATTCCCACGCAGAGCGTGGGAACGATCATGGGTGAGGTTAAAGGCTAAACCGCCCAACCATGTTGTTCAGGTCCAGCGCCAACCGCGACAGCTCATTGCTCGCGGCACTCGTCTGATTCGCCCCGGTCGCCGACTGCACCGACAAATCACGAATGTTCACCAGGTTGCGATCCACTTCACGGGCAACCTGTGCCTGCTCTTCGGCAGCGCTGGCGATGACCAGGTTGCGTTCGTTGATTTCGACGATGGCGCTATTAATAGTGTCCAGCGACATGCCAGCACCACGAGCGATGTTCAACGTCGATTCAGCACGCTCGGTGCTGTTGCGCATCGAATCCACCGCGTGTTCGGTTCCGCTCTGGATGCTGCCGATCATGCGTTCGATTTCGCTGGTCGACTGCTGGGTGCGATGGGCCAGGGCACGCACCTCATCCGCTACTACGGCAAAACCACGACCGGCCTCACCGGCACGGGCTGCTTCGATGGCTGCGTTCAATGCCAGCAAGTTGGTCTGGTCAGCCAGGCCGCGAATCACGTCCAGCACTTTGCCGATGTCACGGGACTCGTTGGCCAGGTCACCGATCAGGGTCGCGGTGCTCTGCACATCGGCGCTCATGCGTTCGATGGCGCTGACGGTTTCCTGCACCAGGTCACGGCCATCACCGGCGGAGGTGGTGGCGTTTTTCGAGGCTTCGGACGTGCTGACGGCATTGCGCGCGACTTCTTCCACGGCGCTGGTCATTTCGTTGACCGCGGTGGCGGCCTGTTCGATTTCGTTGTTTTGCTGGGTCAGGCCGCGGGCGCTTTCGTCGGTGACACTATTGAGCTCTTCAGCGGCGGACGCCAGTTGCGTGGCGGACCCGGAAATCCGTTGCAGAGTGTCGCGCAGCTTGTCCTGCATTTTCGACATGGCCAGCAGCAAGCGGCCGGCTTCGTCCTCACCGTCTACTGTGATCGGGCGAGTCAGGTTGCCTTCAGCTATTTCTTCGGCGGCGCTCAGGGCATTGGCGATCGGCTTGGTGATGCTGTTGGTCAGCAACCAGGCGAACAACAACGTCAGGCCGGTGGCGATCACCAGCAGCGTTACCACCAGATTGAACGCCGAGGAGTACTGGTCGGCAGCTTGCTGATTGGTGTCGACGGTCTGCTGCGTGTTGATCTCCAGCAAACGGTTCAACACGGTGTTCACCGCTTCGGAGTTGGTCAGCAGTTCGGTATTGAGCAAGGTGCGCAGTTCATCGACCTGATTGTTGCGCGACAAAGTCTTCATGCGGTCTTCGATCTGACGGTACTGGCCGAGCAACTGCACGTACTGGTCGTAGGCCGAACGTTCCTGCGGGTTGGTGATCAGTTTTTCGTAAGTCGCCTGAGCGGCACGAATCTGCTGATTGCGGGTTTCCAGCAGTTCCATGGTCTTTTGCTGGACGTCCGGCTCGCGGTTCACCAGCAAACGGTAGGACAGCACGCGCAGGCGCAGGGTGAGTTGCGTGAACTCGTCGAGGCTTTTGATGCTCGGCACGCTGCTCAAGGTGATGTCCTCGGCGGCACCGCGAATCTTGCTCATCTGGTTCAAGGCGAACACACCCAGAATCAGCATCAGGCCGCCAATCAGGGCAAAACCGAGGAACGCCCGTGGCGCGATATTCATATTACGAAGGGACATGGTGTTTACCGAAATGAGCGCATCCGTGCGGCGCTGAGACTGACGTATGGGTGACTTATCGGTCGTACGACTAAAGTCTTGAGGCCCTGCGCGTTTTTGTCGCACAAAGGCTCCGGCGACGAAGTGCAGGAACCAGATCCGCCAATCACAGTCTTTAAAGTTCGCGAGGAAGGTCGCCCGCCAGGAAAATCAAGGCCTTGCGCCCCAATAACCCTGGCATCCGTGGTGACTTTTCTTTATCGTACGCGCCCTTTGAAAATGCTTGGAAAATCAAAATGTTGGAAGCATCCCTAAGCCAATTGGAACAGCTGGTCAGCGACCTGGTGCAACAGAACCAGACCCTGCTCGGCACCAACCAAACCCTGAGCGCAGAACTGGCTCAGGCCAAGGATGAAAACGAGAGCCTGCAACTGAGCCTGATGGAACAGGAAGAGAAACAAGGTGCCACCGCCGCACGTATCCAGGCCCTGGTTGAGCGCGTAAGCGCCGGCCCAGTCAGCGCATGAATCACGGCGCCGCAGGGGTAAAAGTCGTCTCGATCCTGGGGGAGGACTATTCGATCAAGGCGCCAGCCGGGGAAGAGCAAACCCTGCTGGACGCCGCGTTAATGCTGAAGGCTGCCCTGGCCGACACCAAACGGAAGTACCCGACGCTGATCGGTGACCGCTTGCTGGTGCTGGCCGCGATGAATCTGTGCTCGCAGCAGATCGAAATGCAGAAACAGCACAAGCAGGAACTCGACCGTTACCAAGAGCAAGTCAGCGCCACGGTTGAAGTGATCTCCAAGACTATTGAGAGAAATTAATATTTTCTACACTTGCCCGAATAGGCGATCCTAGAAGTTCTATTCTTTGCAGCTCAAGTGTGCATGGAGTCCCGGCGAGGGACTCCAGACATATTGTTTATCCAGGAAATGCGAAGGTAAATTGAACTTCGTAATCGCCGAATTGGCTGTTTCCTGGAACTTCGATGAATTCTTTTCTTGCTACTCGGTATTTTGACCCGTCTAAAAGGGTTATGTGGTCATCAACGGCCATGTATTTGCCCAGGTCACTGAATGGCAAGCTCCTGCTATCTGCTAGAGCAAGATTGAGAGGCTGACCATCTTCTTTCAAGAATTTTACGTTAGTGATCATCGCATTAACTCCATTGTCGAATTCATAGTTGTGAGACTGATGCCTGAATAGGCGCACTTGAAGACGACGATGTTGTACCCTTCCAAGTCCCTTCGATTTTATTGGTTTTTTCGGATTTGTAACCTGTCATAAGTGACAGTTGTGGATGTGCAGCGGATGTGCTGCCGAGGCGCATGCAGTATCAAGGTTGAAGGTGATCGCCAAGACGATCAATCAGGCCTGATCGGCTTTGCGCACAACCAAAGAATAAATTGTCGTTTGCGTTGTATACAGTCGGCACGGCTGTTGCAGCGTTTCAGCCTCTTATTCTTTGGGGGTGCTCCATGCAGTTCTGGCGACGCAGTATTCAATGGCAGTTGATCCTGAGCATGGGCACCGCCCTGCTGGTCAGTATTCTGATCGTGGTTGGCATTTATACCCTCGTGGTCAACCGTCTCGCCGAGCGCTATCTGGTCGAACAAGCGTTACCGTCGAGCATCGAAGCGATGCGCAACGACATCGAGCGAATCCTCGTACAACCCCTCACCGCCGCCAAGGACATCGCCAGCAATAGCATGGTGCGCGAGTGGCTGGTCGGGGGCGAAAACAGCGCCCAGACCAACACCTTCGTCACCTATCTGGAAGGCATCCGCGCCGAGCACAAAGCCTTTACCGCGATTATTGTCGGCACCGCGTCCAACCATTACTTCACTGAAAAAGGCCTGGACCGGACCCTCAGTCGCTCCAATCCAAAGGACGCCTGGTTCTATGCTTTCCTCGACAGCAACCAGCCGCGCACCCTCAATATCGACAATGACACCGCCACCGGCGAATTGGCCCTGTTCATCGACTTCAAGGTCGAGCAGGCCGGCAAAGTCGTGGGCGTTGCCGGGCTCGGCCTGAGCATGAAAGAGTTGTCGGAGCTGATCCACAACTTCAACTTCGGTGAGCGCGGCAAGGTCTATCTCGTGCGTTCCGACGGTTTGATCCAGGTTCACCCCGAAGCGCAGTTCAGTGGCAAACGCACGCTGGTTGAACAGATCGGCGCCCCGGCAGCGCAAGCCGTCATGGGCCAACAAGCTGCCACCCACAGCAGCTTCGAGCGCGAAGGCGAAGATTTCCTGGCATTGAGCCTGCCGTTGCGGGACTTGGGCTGGACCCTGGTGGCCGAAGTGCCACAGTCGCAGATCTACGCCGAAGCCCGCCGCGCGATGTGGATGAGCAGTGGTATCGGCCTGGCGGTGGCGCTGGTTTGCCTGATGCTGGTGGTGTTGTTGGCCCGTGGATTGGTGCGGCCGATCCGTCAGGTAACAGCAGCACTGGTAGCCATCGGTAGCGGTGGTGGAGATTTGACCCACAGGTTAGATTCCAGTCGCGCCGATGAACTGGGCGACCTGGCGCGTGGCTTCAATCGATTCCTTGAAAGTCAGCGCGACATGATTGGCGAAGTGCTGACCACCAGCGAGCGTTTACGCACGGCAGTCGGCCAGGTGGCGCGGGTGGTGGACAACACCGCCGAACGTTCCGGCCGGCAGCAGGAAATGACCGACATGGTCGCCACCGCCGTCCACGAAATGGGCCTGACCGTGCAGGAAATCGCCCAGAACGCTGGTAACGCTGCGGTGGCTTCACAAACTGCCCGCGATGAAGCGATGCAGGCGCGGGAAGTGGTGGGCGGGTCGATCCGGCATATTGAAAGCATGTCCGATGAAATCGGCCTCGCTGCCAGTGCGGTGGGCGAGTTGGCCCATCAGGTGGCGTCCATCGATCAGGTGCTGGCGGTGATTCGCGGGATTTCCGAGCAGACCAATTTGCTCGCGCTCAACGCGGCCATCGAAGCGGCGCGGGCCGGGGACATGGGGCGTGGGTTTGCGGTCGTGGCGGATGAGGTGCGGACGTTGGCGCGGCGGACGCAGGCGTCGACTGATGAGATTCAGCAGATGATCGGCAGCCTCAAGCAAGGCGCGGAGAACGCGGTATCGTCGATGCACACTGGGCAAGCTGCGACGGGCACGGGTGTCGAATCGAGCCAACGCACCGGGGCGTCGTTGACGGCGATTACCGGCCAGGTCGAGCGCATCAGCGACATGAACCATCAGGTGGCGGCGGCGACGGAAGAGCAGTCGGTGGTGACGGAAGAGATTAACCGGAACGTGCAGGGGATTTCTGATCTGGCGCGGGCGACGGCAGGAGAGGTCAGAGCTTGCCGTGAAGACTGTCAGACGTTACAGCGCTTGGCGGATGATTTGGCGCGACAGATGGGTAGCTTCAAGCTGAGTTGATGTGTTGTCTGCGCTGACGCCATCGCGAGCAGGCTCACTCCTACAGTTGATCGCATTTCAACTGTAGGAGTGAGCCTGCTCGCGATTGGTTTTCAGCTATGCCAAAGATTCAGGATCAGAACCACTCATCCTGCATGTTCAGGCACACATCATCCCGCGCCTCAAGAATCGCCAGTTCATGGTGGCAACCCGGCACTTCCCACGTCAGAAAATACCGCGCCGCCTGCAGCTTGCCTCTATAGAAGCTCACATCCGCCGCATTCCCTTTGGTCAATCCTTCCTCAGCGCGAATCGCCTGCTCCAGCCAGCGCCAGCCAATCACCGTGTGCCCGAACACTTTCAGGTACAGCGCCGAGTTCGCCAGGCTGCTATTAACCTTGCCTTGCCCCAAATCCGTCAGCAAACCAATGGTCACGGTTTGCAGGCGCGCCACCAATTTCTCCAACGGCTCACGCAGCGCGGTCAACGATTCATACGCTTGAGCGCGCTCGGCGGTATCGGCAATCAGACGGATCAATTGCTTGAGCCCCGCACCACCGTTCTGCGCCAGTTTGCGGCCCAGCAAATCCAGCGATTGAATGCCGTGAGTCCCTTCGTGAATCGGGTTCAGGCGGTTGTCGCGGTAATACTGCTCCACCGGGTATTCGCGGGTGTAGCCGTGGCCGCCGAGTATCTGGATCGCCAGTTCGTTAGCCTTCAGGCAAAACTCCGACGGCCAGGATTTGACGATCGGCGTCAGCAAATCCAGCAGTTCGTGGGCCTGTTTGCGCTCGGCTTCAGTCTCAAGCGTCGTGGTGTCGTCAAACAGTCTCGCCGCGTACAACCCAAGGTCGAACGAACCTTCGACGTAGGCTTTCTGGGTCAGCAACATGCGTTTGACGTCGGCGTGCTGAATGATCGCCACCGGCGCGGTGTTCGGGTCCTTGCTGTCCGGCACGCGACCTTGCGGACGCTCGCGGGCGTATTCCAGGGAATACAGATAACTGGCGTAACCGAGCATCACCGCGCCCATGCCGACGCCGATCCGCGCCTCGTTCATCATCTGGAACATGTAGCTCAAGCCATGGTGCGGCTTGCCCACGAGGTAGCCGACACACTCGCCGTTGTCGCCGAAGTTCAGCGCGGTGGAGGTGGTGCCGCGCCAGCCCATCTTGTGGAACAAGCCGGCCAGCAGCACGTCGTTGCGTTTGCCCAGACTGCCGTCATCGTTGACCAGAAACTTGGGCACGATGAACAGCGAAATTCCTTTCACGCCAGCCGGTGCATCCGGCAACTTGGCCAGCACCATGTGCACGATGTTTTCCGACAACGGGTGATCGCCGCCGGAGATGAAAATCTTGTTGCCCTTGAGCCGATACGTGCCGTCAGACGAAGGCTCTGCGCGGGTACGAATATCCGACAGCGACGAGCCGGCATGCGGTTCGGTCAGCGCCATGGTGCCGAAGAAGCGTCCGTCGATCATCGGTTGCAGGAAGCGCTGTTTCTGCTCCTCAGTGCCGAAACTTTCGATCAGGTTCGCCGCGCCCATGGTCAGGAACGGATAAGAGGTCGACGCCGCGTTGGCCGACTGAAAATGCGCAAAGCAGGCCTGGGACAACAACGTAGGAAGTTGCATCCCGCCCGCATCGAAACTGCGCGCAGCGTTGAGGAAACCGGCTTCGAGGAAGGCGTCCACCGCTGGTTTCACTTCCGGAATCAGAATCGCCTGACCGTCCTCATAGCGCGGCTCATTCTCGTCGCCCTTGCGGTTATGCGGAGCGAAGAACTTCTCGGCGATGGTGCGGGCGGTGCCGATGGCGGCGTCGAAGGTCTCGCGGTTGTGCTCGGCGAAGCGCTCACGCTGGGTCAGGCCTTCGGCATCGAGGACTTCGTACAGCTCGAAAGCCAGATTGCGGGAACTGAGCAACGTCTCGGACATGGCGGCCTACCTGAAATTGGGGTTGGGCCGAGTCTAAGGCGGGGAATAGAGGCTGGATACGATGATTGATGGGAGTGATGGAGAGGTGGGGGCAACACTAATCAAATGTAGGAGTGAGCCTGCTCGCGATGGCGATGGCACAGTCAAAATGGATGTGACTGACTGACAGACCGCTATCGCGAGCAGGCTCACTCCTACAAGGGATTTGATTGCCAGGCAACCATTGCGGTTGCCTGGCTTACAGCGTGTTAACCGATGGTCATCAAGCTCGCATTACCACCCGCCGCAGCAGTGTTAACGCTCAACGCCCGCTCGATCACCAGACGCTCCAGCGCAATGTTGCTCTCGCCTTGCGACAAGCCATGAACCCCAACAATCGCACCGGCACGCTTGGCCACTTGCTGGCAGACCGCACGCAGCTGATCGGAATGGCCGTGATGCAGAACCGCATCAAACAGCACTTCGTCCTTGCTCCAGTCGGAAACCAGCTTGATCTTCGCCTGAATTTCCTTCGGCAGACGTGCGAACAACGCCTTGGTCAATTCAGCTTCCGGCCATACCGCCGAACTGCCTACAGCCAATACCGCCGCCAGTTGTGTCAACAGATCGCCTTCGACTTCCGCAAGGCACAGCACGTGTTCGCGCGGCAGGATGGCGTAGCTGTTGCGCTCGCCGGTCGGGCCCGCCAGAACACGGGTGATCCCGCTTTGCGATTGCGCCGCGAACTGCACGCACAGGGTGCTCAGGTCGGCGAACTTGTTGCTGTCAGCCCAGGCTTGCAGGGCCTTCAGCGGTTTGCTCATGGCATCACGCAGACGAACGTCCGGTGCCACGATGGCATCACCGCGAGCGAAGGATTGTTCGATCGCATCGGTAGGACGTGTCGACAACAGACGGTACAGGTACAACGGACCACCGGCCTTCGGGCCGGTGCCCGACAGGCCTTCACCACCGAACGGCTGCACGCCGACCACAGCACCCACGATGTTGCGGTTCACATAGACGTTACCGGCGTTGACGTTGTCGATCACCTTGGCGATGGTCTCGTCGATGCGAGTGTGCACACCCAAGGTCAGGCCGTAACCGGAGGCGTTGATCTGACCGATCAGTTGATCGATGTCTTTGCGCTTGTAGCGAACCACGTGCAGCACCGGGCCGAAGATCTCCCGTTGCAGCTCGTCGAAGCTTTCCAGTTCGATCAGCGTCGGCATCACGAAGGTGCCGCGTTTGACTTCTTCGGTGTTGGCGATTGCCACCTGGTACACGCTGCGACCTTTGTCGCGCATGGCCTGGATGTGCTTCTCGATACCGGCCTTGGCTTCGGCGTCGATCACCGGGCCGATGTCCACGGACAGGCGCTCAGGGTTGCCGAGACGGCATTCAGCCATGGCGCCCTTGAGCATTTCGATGACACGGTCAGCGGAATCTTCCTGCAGGCACAGCACTCGCAGTGCCGAGCAACGTTGACCGGCGCTGTCGAAAGCCGACGATACGACGTCGATCACGACTTGTTCAGTCAATGCGGAGGAGTCGACGATCATCGCGTTCTGGCCACCGGTTTCGGCGATCAGCGGAATCGGGCGACCTTGAGCGTCCAGACGACCCGCGACGTTGCGTTGCAGCAAACGAGCGACTTCAGTGGAGCCGGTGAACATCACTCCTTTGACCCGATCGTCACCGACCAGACGCGCACCAACGGTTTCGCCACGGCCCGGCAGCAGTTGCAGCACGCCTTCCGGAATCCCGGCTTCGAGCAGCAAACGCACGGCTTGAGCGGCTACCAGCGGAGTTTGTTCCGCAGGTTTGGCCAAAACCGGGTTGCCGGCAGCCAGTGCCGCAGCGACTTGGCCGCTGAAGATTGCCAGTGGAAAGTTCCACGGGCTGATGCAGACCACTGGGCCCAATGGACGGTGGGCGTCGTTGGTGAAATCGTTGCGCGCCTGCACCGCGTAATAACGCAGGAAGTCCACGGCTTCACGCACTTCGGCGATGGCGTTGGCGAAGGTCTTGCCGGCTTCGCGAGCCAGCAGGCCCATCAGCGGCTGGATTTCGCCTTCCATCAAATCGGCGGCGCGTTCCAGAATCGCGGCGCGTTCGGCGGGCGGGGTGGCCTGCCAGATCGGCGCAGCGTTCAGGGCGCACTGGATCGCGTTGTCGACGTCTTCGACGGTCGCTTCCTGTACGTGGCCAACCACGTCACGCAGATCGGACGGGTTCAGGACTGGCGCAGGTGTTTCAGTGCTGGACGCGCAACCGAGCATCGGCGCCGCTTTCCAGTGGTTATGAGCGGTAGCCAGCAAGGCGCAGGACAGCGAAGCCAGACGATGTTCGTTGGCCATGTCGATGCCGCTGGAGTTGGCGCGCTCGGCACCATAAAGATCACGCGGCAGCGGAATACGCGGGTGCGGCAGGCCGAAGCCGCCTTCCAGCGTCGCCATCCGCTCGATGCTGGCCACTGGATCGGCCACCAGCGCCTGAATCGAGATGGACTGATCGGCGATCTGATTGACGAACGAGGTGTTCGCACCGTTTTCCAACAGACGACGTACCAGGTACGCCAACAGCGTTTCGTGAGTGCCGACCGGTGCGTACACGCGGCACGGACGGTTCAGCTTGCCTTCGGAAACTTTGCCTACAACCTGTTCGTACAGCGGTTCGCCCATGCCGTGCAGGCACTGGAACTCGTACTGGCCGGGGTAATAGTTCTGACCGGCGATGTGGTAGATGGCCGACAAGGTGTGGGCGTTGTGCGTGGCGAATTGCGGGTAGATGACTTCCGGCACCGACAGCAGTTTGCGGGCGCAGGCGATGTAGGAAACGTCGGTGTACACCTTGCGGGTATAGACCGGGTAGCCTTCCAGGCCTTCGACTTGGGCGCGCTTGATTTCGCTGTCCCAGTAAGCGCCTTTTACCAGACGGATCATCAGGCGATGACGGCTGCGGCGAGCCAGGTCGATCACGTAGTCGATCACATACGGGCAACGCTTTTGATAAGCCTGGATCACGAAACCGATGCCGTTCCAGCCGGTCAGTTGCGGCTCGAAGCACAAGCGCTCCAGCAGATCCAGCGACAGCTCGAGGCGGTCAGCTTCTTCGGCGTCGATGTTCAGGCCGATGTCGTATTGCTTGGCCAGCAGGGTCAGCGACAGCAGGCGCGGGTACAACTCGTCCATCACGCGCTCGTACTGCGCACGGCTATAACGCGGGTGCAATGCCGAGAGCTTGATGGAGATGCCCGGGCCTTCATAAATCCCACGACCGTGGGACGCTTTGCCGATCGAGTGGATGGCTTGTTCGTACGAGGCCAGGTACTTCTGGGCGTCGTGCTCGGTGAGTGCGGCTTCACCCAGCATGTCGTAGGAGTAGCGGAAGCCTTTGGCTTCGAACTTGCTGGCGTTGGCCAGGGCTTCGGCGATGGTTTCGCCGGTCACGAACTGCTCGCCCATCAGGCGCATGGCCATGTCGACGCCCTTGCGGATCATCGGCTCGCCACTCTTGCCGATGATGCGGCTCAAGGACGACGTCAGGCCGGCTTCGTTGTGGGTGGCGACCAGTTTGCCGGTCAGCAGCAAGCCCCACGTGGCGGCATTGACGAACAGCGATGGGCTGTTGCCCAAGTGCGGGTGCCAGTTGCCGGTGCTGATTTTGTCGCGGATCAGTGCGTCACGCGTGCCCTTGTCCGGGATGCGCAGCAGCGCTTCAGCCAGGCACATCAGCGCCACGCCTTCCTGGGACGACAGGGAAAATTCCTGCAACAGGCCCTGAACAATCCCGGCACGGCCGCCGGCGCTCTTCTGATTGCGCAGTTTTTCGGCAATCGAAGAGGCGAGTTTGTTGGTGGCTTCAGCCATGGCGACCGGCAGGCGAGCCTGCTCGATCAGCATCGGTACCACTTCTGGCTCAGGGCGACGGTAAGCGGCGGTGATCGAAGCGCGCAGCACCGATTGCGGCAGGATGCTTTCAGCGAATTCGAGGAAGCACTGGTGCGCGTGGTCACCGTGGACCTCGCCGGCGTCGTCAGCGTCTTTGCTGATCAAACCGCTCAGCTCGGTCAGGGTTGCACCACCCTCGAGTTTTTCCAGGTAATTGAAAATTGCCTGCTTGATCAGCCAGTGCGGCGTGCGATCAATCGAGGTCGCGGCAGCCTTGAGGCGCTCGCGGGTCGGGTCGTCAAGTTTGACCCCAAGGGTGGTGGTAGCCATATTTTTATCCTCATGTTTGCCACGACCGCGTGGCATCAGCTGGCGGCAAGATTAGCCGTGCAACCGTCGAGGTGCAACCGGGTGCAACCCTTTTTTTGTCGGAATAATACGCAGCTCGTCAGGAATAAAATTCCGGTACGAACGTACCGCTCCTGCTTGGTGCTTTTACTTCTAGTAAACCGCCAGGACTGCGCTAAAAGGGAGCAAAAACAGGGCTTTTTCAGGTAAATCCGACTAGGTGCAACTTATTCTCGCGAAACTGGTTGCACCTTATTTGCTTTGTTGAATAGCATTCGCGCCCAAGGTGCAACCGGTCAAAAAAGACAGGTGCACCGGCTGATGGCTTTCCTGGGGAAACATCAGTCATAAATGCGCGGGCCCCGAAATCGTCTGAACAAACGTTGTCGTTTGTCGGCGGTTTCACACTCTGCCGCTACATAAAAACAAAGCCAGGGCATCACTTAATGAGCGTAAGCAATCCAACACTGATCACGTTCGTGATCTACATCGCAGCAATGGTGCTGATCGGCTTCATGGCCTATCGCTCCACCAACAACCTTTCTGATTACATTCTGGGCGGTCGCAGCCTGGGCAGCGTCGTGACTGCATTGTCCGCCGGCGCCTCCGACATGAGCGGCTGGTTGTTGATGGGCCTGCCGGGCGCTATCTACATGTCCGGTCTTTCCGAAAGCTGGATCGCCATCGGTCTGATCATCGGTGCTTACCTCAACTGGCTGTTCGTCGCCGGCCGTCTGCGCGTGCAGACCGAGCACAACGGCGATGCGCTGACCCTGCCGGATTACTTCTCCAGCCGTTTTGAAGACAAAAGCGGCCTGCTGCGGATCATCTCCGCCGTCGTGATCCTGGTGTTCTTCACCATCTACTGCGCTTCCGGCATCGTGGCCGGCGCCCGTCTGTTTGAAAGCACCTTCGGCATGTCCTACGAGACGGCGCTGTGGGCCGGTGCTGCGGCGACGATTGCCTACACCTTTGTCGGCGGTTTCCTGGCCGTGAGCTGGACTGACACCGTACAAGCCACGCTGATGATCTTCGCCCTGTTGCTGACGCCGATCATCGTGCTGCTGGCCACTGGCGGCATCGACACCACGTTCCTGGCCATCGAAGCACAAGATCCAAGCAACTTCGACATGCTGAAAAACACCACCTTCATCGGCATCATCTCGTTGATGGGCTGGGGCCTGGGCTACTTCGGCCAGCCGCACATCCTGGCGCGCTTCATGGCGGCGGATTCGGTCAAGTCGATCGCTAACGCTCGCCGTATCTCCATGACCTGGATGATCCTGTGCCTGGGCGGCACCGTGGCTGTCGGTTTCTTCGGTATTGCCTACTTCTCGGCAAACCCTGCCGTGGCCATGCCAGTGAGCGAAAACCACGAACGTGTGTTCATCGAACTGGCCAAGATCCTGTTCAACCCGTGGGTTGCCGGTGTACTGCTGTCGGCCATTCTGGCTGCTGTCATGAGCACCCTGAGCTGCCAATTGCTGGTGTGCTCGAGCGCCCTGACCGAAGACTTCTACAAAACCTTCCTGCGTAAAACCGCCTCCCAGGTAGAGTTGGTCTGGGTCGGCCGTGCCATGGTTTTGCTGGTTGCCCTGATTGCTATCGCATTGGCCGCTAACCCGGAAAACCGCGTATTGGGTCTGGTCAGCTACGCCTGGGCCGGTTTCGGCGCTGCGTTCGGTCCGGTTGTCCTGATCTCCGTGATATGGAAAGACATGACCCGCAACGGCGCACTGGCCGGCATCCTGGTCGGCGCGATCACCGTGATCGTCTGGAAACACTTCGAACTGCTGGGCCTGTACGAAATCATCCCTGGTTTCATCTTCGCCAGCCTGGCGATCTACATTGTCAGCAAGCTGGGCGAGCCTACTAAAGGCATGCTTCAGCGTTTCGCCGCTGCCGAGGCAGATTTCCGTCTGAACAAGTGATCGGGATGAGCTGATGCTCTGACCTTTCGGCTACAAAAAAACGGCCCGCTTCCTACTGGATGCGGGCCGTTTTTTTTTGCCTACGCAAATCTCGAATCCCTGTACATACCCCTGTGGGAGTGAGCCTGCTCGCGATAGCGGTAGATCATTCAACATCAATGTCGACTGACCTGACGCCATCGCGAGCAAGCTCGCTCCCACAGGGATTGGTGGTGGTCTTGAAGGGAATGTCTGTAGCCAATCACACTGATTGTTGACGGAAAAATCTCTAAAAAAGCAGGACAAATCTGATTTCCCTGTCCCTCCATCAACACCCCTTGTCGCTCATGCAGAATCGCCCGCCTTCATTCTGCAGAGACACATCGGATGTTCGCTCCTGCCAATCAACCGCGTTTCACGTTGACGATCGACGGTGTCCAGAATGAGCTCAAGGTGCTTGAGTTCACGGGCACGGAAGCCATCAGCCAACCCTACCGCTTTGACCTGGAACTGGTCAGCGAGCGGCCCGACATCGAACTCGAAAGCCTGCTGCACCGTCAGGCGTTTCTGAGTTTTGATGCACAGGGTTCCGGCATTCATGGTCAGATATTTCGCGTCGGCCAAAGCGATTCCGGACAACGCCTGACGGGTTACCAAATCAGTCTCGTGCCGCGTCTGGCTTACCTCGGTCAGCGCATCAATCAGCGGATCTTCCAGCACAAAAGCGTGCCGGCGATCGTCGCGCAAATTCTCAAGGACCACGGCATCCAGCGCGATGCTTTCGAGTTTCGGCTCGGCAGCGACTACCCAGCGCGCGAGTACTGCGTGCAATACGCTGAAAGCGATCTGGCGTTCATCCAGCGCCTGTGCGCCGAGATCGGCATTCACTACCACTTTCAGCACAGCCTCGACGGGCACCTGTTGGTGTTTGGTGATGACCAGACGGTTTTCCCTCGTCTGCCCGAGCCGACGCTCTACCTGCCGGGCAGCGGAATGGCGGCGGATGCACCGGCGATCAAACGTTTCAACGTGCGACTGGAAACCCGGACGACAGCGGTAACCCGTCGCGACTACGACTTCCAGAAACCTCGCCTGCAACTTGAAAGCCGCCTCGACAGCGAGCTGCAACCGGTACTCGAGGATTACCACTTTCCTGGCCAATTCACCGACCGCGAACACGGCAAGCATCTGGCCCAACGAGCACTCGAACGCCACAACGCCGACTTCCGTCAGGCCGAAGGTCGTGGCGACGAATCGGCTTTGGTCAGCGGGCATTTCCTACACCTGGCCGAGCATCCGCGTCAGGCATGGAATGACCTGTGGTTGATCACCGAAATTGAACACCGTGGCCGCCAGCCGCAAGTGCTGGAAGAGTCGGTTACCAGCGACGGCCCGGATGATTTCCAGGGCTATCGCAATACCTTTCTCGCGACGCCGTGGGACGTTTCGTTTCGCCCACCACTGGGGCCAGACAAGCCGCGCATGCTCGGCTATCAACCCGCCGTGGTCACCGGCCCGATCGACAGCGAAATCCATTGCGACGAGTTCGGTCGGGTCAAGGTTCAGCTGGCTTGGGACCGTGACGGTCAGCTCGACGAACACTCCAGCTGCTGGCTACGCGTCGCCACTGGTTGGGCCCACGACCGTTATGGCAGCGTGATGATCCCGCGAGTCGGCATGGAAGTGCTGGTGGGATTCGTCGACGCCGATGCCGACAAACCGCTGGTGATGGGTTGCCTGCCTAACGCCGCAACCCCAGTGCCACTCGATCTGCCCGCCGACAAAACCCGCAGCATTTTCCGCAGCCAGAGCAGTCCCGGTGGCGGCGGTTACAACGAATTGCGCATTGAGGATCGCAAAGGCGCCGAGGAAATCTACCTGCGTGCCCAGCGAAACTGGACCCAGCACGTGCTGAATGATCAACAGGTGCAGGTCGATAACGCCCGCAGCATTGTCGTCACCGGCACCGCTCGCCATGAGTTGAAGGCCGACGAGCAACGCATCACCCATGGCCAGCGCCAGACCGAAGTGAAACTGGATGATCACCTGGTGGTAGTCGGTGACCGACACATTCGCGTGACCAGCCAGGCGCTGAATGCCAGTCAGCAATTCCATGTCAGCGCTGGTCAGCAAGTGGTGATCGACGGCGGGGCCAGCGCGACCATTCAGGCGGGCGGACAGTGGATCAACATCGGTCCCGGCGGGATCTTCAGCAGCGTGCCAATACAAGTTGGTGGTGCGTTGATGCCGGCCATGGCTGCATCGCCAGCCTTGCCGGATACGCCGTTGCAACTCGTCGCCGTCCCGGCAGCGCTGCTGAGTGCCGCACAGATTCTGAGCCTGAAAAGCGACGCGCCGTTCTGTGAGGAATGTGAGCGCTGCAAGGACGGTGTCTGTGCAGCCTGATCGCATGTCACCTCGTGACTGGCTGGAGCGCCAGCCGCTTAAACCCTCGGAACAGTTGTTCGCCATTTTCAGCAATGCGAGTGCCGCTGAACCGTTCAAAGCCTGGCAGCAGTCGGTCACTGCTCAAGCACCCAGTTCGATCTGGGCCGACACCGTTTACGCCGAGTGGGAGCCGGTGATGCCTTATGTGGGAATCATCGCTGCGGACGGTGAGTTTTTGGAGTGGGTTGCCACAACCGAGTCTCGTGATTGGGGTTGGTTGGCGGTTTCTACTGCTTCTCAAGAGGTGCTGGTCGAGCATCTTCGCAGCCTCACTCAAGTCCTTTTGCCCAACGGCAACGCAGTGTTTTTTCGCTTTTGGGATGGGCGCTATTTGCTGTCGATCCTTCAGTCTGCCGAGGTTAACGCTACGCAGCTAATGCCCGTGATCGGGCGCTGTTTGATCAATGGCCAATCACTCGAAATCGGTGGTCAAGCGCTGAACAGTTCCCGGGTTTTTCCGTGGTGGGAAGTTTCCGAACCACTGCTCAAACACCTCGGTACCGAGTTCGCAACAACTCGAATAAGCAACTTGCTGAAGTGGTTGAGCGAGGAACGCCCTGACCTTTACGAGGCGTTTTCCGAAAGCGTTTTGCGCCACAAGGTCGCGATCTTTCTTGAGGCACCGGACCTGCCACAAGCACCCAAAACAGCCTTGGCGAACTACCTGATGGCGGAGCTGAACTGATGGATCAGATCGTACTCATCGAGCAGGAGCTCGACAGTTTCCCGAACACCCTTTCCCTCTACCGTGAACAGCTTAAGCATTGGTTGAGCCGGGCGGCAGACAAGGCCAGTCACGCGACTGATATGCCTTCGCTAATGGGGATGGAACGGATCATTCGGTTCGGCAATGCCAGCACCACTGTGAGCAGTGGCGATGACGATTTTCTCTCTACCGTCGTGCAGTGCCCGAAGGGTGGGATGCTGGAAATCGAGAGCAAGTTCGAATCGGTTTATGACGTTCCCGTTGGGAATATCCAGGTTGATGTGATTGCCATCGACGGCGGTAAAACAACGTCTGTCACGCTTGATGAAAATGGCAAAGGGACGTTCAAGGGAGACGAGGGCAAGTTCTACCGCATTCACGTCCAAAGCGAAGTCACACCGCAGCAAGTTGATGATCTTTTCTCTTCCTACGATGGCCTGACCCAAGAGTTGGAAGGGTGGCTGCGCAAAGAATGGGAAGGCTTTAAACCGCAATGGTCACAGTCGACTTTTGCGGCCGCCGGCAGCGGAATGCAGGCGGGAAGTTGGGCAGCAGTCATGGGTGTTTGGGATGGCCTGAACCTAGTCTTTGAAATCCTTAAAAATCCTGGTGCCCACCTTGAGCGGCTCGGCAGCAGTGCGCAGCAACTTATCGATCTGGCGGAGCAATCACCCGCCGCGATGGAAAAAGCCATGTTGCTGGCCAGCGATGAAGCGGCGCTTTGCCTGCTGTTTCGTGCCGCGACTCTTTGGTTTTCGGCGTTACCGTCTAGCGAAATTGCGGGTACCACAGCAGAGGCGGCCAGCCATGCCATTGTCGCGGTACTGATCGATATTCTGATTGCTTCGGCGCTGGCTCTCACGGGTGTCGGCATGCCCGCCGCCGTAGCCTATTTGAAGCTTCGTGGAATCAAGTACGGAAAGGTGCTCGCCGGTCTGGCTACGCGCTTCGTCGAGGCTGTTTTCAATATCCTCAACACCTTCATGAAGTACGTCGACCAATACAAATCGGTCGCCGCGCGCGGTGTGGCTGCGGGTCTAAAAAAAGGTCGGATGCAACTACGTTGGGACGCCAAGCGCAATACCACGCTCAAGCAAAACGAACACCACGACAACGTCCCGGATCAGGCGAAAAACCCCAACGGCGATAGCGCCGATTCCGTTGATAAAACCGCCACCAACAAATGCCCGGTATCGATGGTCACTGGCGAAGAACTGCTGACCCTCACCGACGGTTCGCTGGATGGCATCCTGCCGTTCGACTTCACCCGGCTCTATCGCACCAGCGCCGCCGAGATCGATATCGGCCTCGGTTTCGGCTGGAGTCACAGCCTCGCCCATCGACTGGAAATCGATGGCGAGACCGTCATCTGGATCGACCACGAAAACCGTCGTACGACCTTTCCGCTGCCAAACAGTGAACGCCCGGCGATCCACAACAGCCTCTCGCGGGCAGCGATTTATCTGGGCGGTGAACCCGAAGAACTGATCCTCGCCCAGGCTGGCGAGGACGCACGGTTCTATCACTTTCATAACGGTCGGTTGGCGACCATCAGCGACGGTTACGACAACCGCCTGCGCATCACCCGCGACCGACAAGACCGCATCAAACGCCTCGACAATGGCGCTGGTCGTGCCTTGCGATTGCGCTATGACCGCAGCCATTTGGTCGCCGTCGACTATCAGGTTTTTGTCCCGGCCCAGACCCTCGACGAGGCCTGGCACACCGAGCTGACACTGGTCAGTTACAGCTACGACGAACGCGATCAGCTGATCGAAGCGACCAATGCCGCCGGCGAAAGCGAGCGTTACGACTACGACGATCAGCACGTCATCCTGCAGCGGCAGTTGGCCGGTGGGGCGAGTTTCTTCTGGGAGTGGGAAAGGTCCGGCAAGGCGGCCCGCTGCATCCGCCACTGGGCGTCGTTTTCACAGATGGACGCGCGTTACGTCTGGGATGACGAGGGCGGTGTCACCGTCCAGAACATCGATGGCAGCGAAGAAGTTTACGTCCATGACGACCGGGCGCGGCTGGTGCGCAAAGTCGAGCTGGACGGCGGCGAACACCTCAAGGCTTACGACGACAACGGTCGGCTGATGGCCGAGCAGGATCCGCTCGGCGCCGTCACCGAATACCGTTACGACGAGGTCGGACGGCTGATTGCGCTGATTCCGTCGGAAGACGAACCGACGGCCTACGAGTATCGCCACGGTTTCCTGCATGCGCGTTCTCGCGGCAAAGCGGTGTGGAAATATCTGCGCAATGCTCAGGGCGACATCACCGAAGCGACCGACCCTGACGGTCATGTCACTCATTATCACTACGACGAAAAAGGTCAGCTGCTGTCGATCCGTTACCCGGACACCAGCCGGCATGTCTTCGTCTGGAATGGCTTGGGGCAGTTGGTTGAGGAAACGCTGCCGGATGGTGGTATGCGGCGGTTTTCCTACGATGCGTTGGGGCGGCAGATTACCCGTCAGGACGAACACGGTGCCGTCACGAAGTACCAATGGGATGCCATCGGCCGACTGATCCAGACGACGCTTCCCACAGGCGCCAGCCGTGCGTTCATCTACAACGCCTACGGCAAGATCACCGCCGAACGCGATGAATTGGGCCGCGTCACCCGCTACGAATACATCGACGACCTGCACCTGGTCAGCCGCCGCCTCAATGCCGACGGCACCCAGCTGAAGTACCGCTACGACAACGCCCAGCTGTTGCTGACGGAAATCGAAAACGAATCCGGCGAAAAATATCAGCTGGACTACACGCCCAATGGCTTGATCCGACAGGAAACCGGGTTCGACGGCCAGCGCACGGCGTACGCCTACGACCTCAATGGCCAGCTGCTGGAGAAAACCGAGTTCGGTGAGGACGGTTCGCAGCTGGTGACGGCGTATGAGCGGGATTCGGCCGGACGTCTACTGGTCAAAACCCTGCCCGACGGCATCAAGGTTGAATACCGCTACGACAGCCTCGGCCGACTGGTCTGCGTCGACGACGGCCACGATCACCCGCTGGAGTTCGAATACGATCAGCAGGACCGGCTGATCACCGAGCATCAGGGTTGGGGCACGTTGCGCTACGGCTATGACGCCTGCGGTCAACTGAACCATCTGCGCCTGCCGGACAACAGCAAACTCGATTACCACCACGCCAAGGGCGGTGCGCTGACGGCCATCGACCTCAACGGCGCGCGACTCACGACCCACCAATTCGCCTTCGGCCGCGAGCAGCAACGCCAGCAGGGGCAGTTGCTCAGCGAATATGCCTACGACGATCAGGGCCGATTGAAGGCCCATGCTGTCAGTCAACAGCACCAAACGCTGTATCGCCGCGACTATGCCTACGGCACCAACGGCACCAACGGCAACCTCGACAGCATCGCCGACACCCGTCACGGCCAACGCAATTACCAATACGACCCGCTCAACCGCCTGACCCGCGTCCGCCACACCCGCGACGACCCACCGGAAAGCTTCGCCCACGACCCCGCCGGCAACCTGCTGATGCAGGACCGCCCCGGCGCCACGACCGTCAAAGGCAACCGCCTGCTCATGCAAGGCGACCGCCATTACGACTACGACGCCTTCGGCAACCTCATCCGCGAACGCCGCGGCACCGCGCAAAATCTCGTCACCGAATACCGCTACGACTGCCAACACCGCTTGGTCGGCGTCACAACCCCGGACGGCCGCAGCGCCAATTACCGCTACGACGCCTTCAGCCGCCGCATCAGCAAAACCCTCGACGGCAACACCACCGAATTCTTCTGGCAAGGCGACCACCTCATCGCCGAAAGCAGCCGCGAGCACTACCGCAGCTACGTCTACGAACCGGGCAGCTTCCGCCCACTGGCCATGCTCGACGGCAAAGGACCACGCAAGGCTTGCCCGTTTTACTACCAGCTCGACCACCTGGGTACGCCGCAGGAGCTGACTGATTTTGGTGGCGAGATTGTTTGGTCGGCGAAGTACAACGCCTACGGCAAAGTCACTCGCCTTGCATTCGGAGGGGGAGAGCAGCTTGAGCAACCGTTACGGTTTCAGGGACAGTACTTCGATGCCGAGAGCGGCCTGCATTACAACCGCCATCGGTACTATGATCCGGAGGTTGGACGGTATCTGACACCGGATCCGATCAAGCTGGCGGGCGGGCTGAACCAGTACCAGTACACGCCGAATCCGACGGGGTGGGTTGATCCGTTGGGGTTGTCTTGTAACCCGTGTCCTAGTGATAGAAATGTCGATGGACCGTATAGCGAAATTGTTCCCGGTGGCGGGTTGGCGACGCATGAAGCTCAAGGTGGGCATCTAATCGCTAAGCACATAGGTAGGACGGATATGCAGTTGGTTAAAAGGCTAGAGGCGGAGCCCACAATTCCTGCGGCATCAACATTTCCTGATCGGGCTACTGCTGAGTCGGCTTCTGCGAGAGCATTAGAGGCAAATAAAACAAAAATCCAAAAATTTCTTAATGGGAAGAAAGGAAAGACGACAGTTACTCATGAGTTTCCGTACCCAGTAGGGGTCAGCGTGCCGAACGGAAGTAACGATTCTCTGCCAGCGACGAAGGTATTGTTGGTGTTGATAAAGGACGCACGGCGACCTGAGGGATACTTTTTACTTACAGGGTTTCCAGAGATATGAGCAGAGAGTTTCCTGAGTTACACGATTTTTTTGGGGCCTATTTTCATCAAGATTGGACAGTCGAACATGACACAGCTGAGCAGGTGATCGATGCTTTTTTAGCTGACTCCGATCCTGAGGATCTATTGGCTGTGCAGCATGAGCTCAACGTTTTGCTTAGCCAGCGGAAAGAGGAGTTTGTACTACGGGATTACTTGCTGAAAGAGTTGAGCTGTTACTACTGCTACTGGCATGCATGGAAATCAGGCGAGCTTTGGTTGCGCCATATAGCTGACAGATTGGCTATTCGACTTGACCATCCATGATGGCAAAAGATTGCGAAATTTCTGGGCAAGGTCGTCGGAAGTTTCCTTCAAGCTGCGGCGGTTTCCATGAACTGGTGTGAAATGTTTTCCATCGATAGTCTCTGGTGGTCACTGAAAATTCAGTGGCAGGGTGTAGGAACCCTTCAAGACTAGAGAGGACGCTTTGGCGTCGACACCTGAATTGCGGCCATCAACGTGCGTCCGTAAGATCAGTTGCGGCGGCTGTGCGCGGGCACGCTTCGGTGTGGTCGAGTTCTCTGGTCTCGATATTCCTACCCCGCGTATAGCTGCCACCCAAGCCTGTAGGAAGGCCGATGGTAGCTCCACTTCTACCAGAGGTTTAAAAATGAAAAGTATTCATCCAGATCCGCCCTATGAAAAACCAATCCCCCACCCCAAAAGCCGCTTCATGGCGCTCACCAGCAATTGCGACGACATGCCAACCCTGTTCGTCGACACCCAAGCGCCGCTGGATGTTTTGTATGACGCTGCCAACTACCGAATTCGCGCCGTCACCCAAGTGATGGAGAACTTGTCCATGCGCGGTTCGATCGAGTGTCAGTCCTTCATTCTTAGTGATTTTGCTTTGCTCTGTGCCATTCCGTTGCGGGATGGGTGTGATGTGCTGGATGTTCTTGGGCGGCGGTTGCGGGCGCGCTCTTCGGAGTAGGTGTAAGGCTTGAGATCCATGCCCCTCACCCTAGCCCTCTCCCCACGGGGCGAGGGGACTGACCGAGGTGTTTGGGGGATTTTCTGCGACCTGCGACTGCAAGGTGACCTTGGCTTGGCCAAGCTTGAGTTCACTTTGATCGTTCAGGTCGATGGAGGGCGAGAGATCGCCAAAATCAATCCCCTCGCCCCTTGGGGAGAGGGTTAGGGTGAGGGGGGATTGCCCGCTCGGCTGCGAGGTCCTGACGTTCGCCGCCGTACAAGGTAAACTTCCCGCCCTTCGCAGGAGCAATCATGAATTATCGTCACGCCTTCCATGCCGGCAATCACGCCGATGTGTTCAAACACCTGACTTTGACCCGCATCATCGCTTTGATGTCGCGCAAGGAGCAGCCGTTTGCCTATCTCGACACTCACGCCGGCATTGGTCTGTATGACCTGCAGGGTGATCAGGCGAGCCGTACCGGTGAGTACCTGGAAGGTATTGCGCGTCTGTGGGATCAGCCGGATCTGCCAGCGTTGACCGCTGATTACATGAAGGTGCTGCACGACATGAACCCGGATGGCCAGTTGCGCTATTACCCGGGTTCGCCGGAGTTGGCGCGGCGGCTGACGCGGCCGCAGGATCGGGTGATGCTCAACGAGAAGCACCCCGAAGACGGCTTGCTGCTCAAGGACAACATGGCCGGTGATCGTCGGGTGAAGGTTCACTTGGGTGAAGGCTGGCATGTGCCGCGTGCGATGTTGCCGGTGCAGGAGAAGCGGGCGGTGATGTTGATTGATCCGCCGTTCGAGCAGCTGGATGAGATGCAGCGCTGTGCGGCGTCGCTGAAAGAAGCGATTGGCCGGATGCGTCAGACGGTGGCGGCGATTTGGTACCCGGTGAAGGATCAGCGCATGTTGCGTCGTTTTTATCAGGACCTGGCGGGTACGGGCGCGCCGAAGTTGTTGCGGGTCGAGCTGCTGGTGCATCCGCTGGATACGCCGAACAGTCTGAATGGCTCGGGGCTGGCGATTGCGAATCCGCCATGGGGCTTGGAAGAAGAATTGCGTGAGCTGTTGCCGTGGTTGTCCAAGAAGTTGGGGCAGACCCAGGGTGGGTGGCAGATGGATTGGTTGATCGCCGAATAGGGTCAATCGACGAGCAAGATCAAAAGATCGCAGCCTCGTTTCACTCGACAGCTCCTACAAGGGAATGCGTAACCCGGTAGGAGCTGTCGAGTGAAACGAGGCTGCGATCTTTTGCTTTTTGGGGTTTATATCGGGCAAGTCACGCCTGTACCGCCAATGCCGCAATACCCTTCAGGGTTTTTCGCCAGGTATTGCTGGTGATAAGCCTCGGCAAAGTAGACCGTCGGGGCTTCGTCGATTTCAGTGGTGATCGTGCCTTTCCCAGCCTTGGTCAACTCAGCCTGGAACACTTGCTCGCTGTGCTTGGCGGCTGCCAACTGAGTCGGGTTGGTGGCGTAGATCACCGAGCGGTACTGGGTGCCGATGTCATTGCCCTGGCGCATGCCCTGAGTCGGGTTGTGCAGTTCCCAGAACATCTTCAGCAGCTCTTCGTAGCTGACTTTTGCAGGCTCGTAGACCACCAGTACCACTTCGCTGTGGCCGGTCAGGCCCGAGCAGACTTCTTCATACGTCGGGTTCGGCGTAAAGCCGCCGGCGTAACCCACCGCCGTACTGACCACGCCTTCGCGCTGCCAGAACTTGCGCTCTGCGCCCCAGAAGCAGCCGAGGCCGAAGATCGCGAAATCCACGTCCATCGCGAACGGGCCCAGCAGCGGGGCGTCGTGGACGAAGTGTTTTTCCGGCACGGTCATTGGGGTTTCACGGCCAGGCAGAGCTTGTTCTTTAGTCGGGAGCACGTTTTTGTTCACCAGAATTTCCGAGCGCAAGACCATGATCAGTCCTCTCAGTCAGGTTTGGATGTAGAAAGTCAGACCGCCAGTTTGCCCAATTATCCCTGTGGGAGCGAGCCTGCTCGCGATAGCGGTGTGTCAGTGACGTAGATGCTGCCTGATACAACGCTATCGCGAGCAGGCTCACTCCCACAGGGTTTTGTGTCTAGGCAGAAAGAGCATTCAGCCATATTCAGGCGATCGGGCCACGCGGATAGCGCTTGAGCTTTTCGATCAGCTCGGTGCCCGGGATCGGTCGGTCGAACAGGTAACCCTGGCCAACGTCGCAGCGGTGACGGCGCAGGAACGCCAACTGCTCGGCGGTTTCGATGCCTTCAGCCACGACCTTGAGTTTCAGGTTGTGGGCCATGGCGATCACCGCGGAGGTGATTTCCATGTCGTCCTGGTTGTCGGGGATTTCGTGGATGAAGCTTCGATCAATCTTAATGATGTCGATCGGGAATTTTTTCAAGTAACTGAGCGACGAGTAACCGGTGCCGAAGTCATCCATGGCCAGGGTCAGGCCCAGGCGCTTGAGCTGATCGAGCTGCAAGTGGGTGTCTTCGGTGGCTTCCAGCAGCAGGCCTTCGGTGAGTTCGAGTTCCAGCAGGTTGGCCGGCAGCGCTTCTTCCTTGAGGATGTTAGCGATGGACGACACCAGGTCCGGATCGGAGAACTGCTTGGGCGACAGGTTGATTGCCACCTGAAGATTGCCCAGGCCCGCGGCGGTCAGGTCTTTGCTCATGCGGCAGGCCTGGCGGGCGATCCATTTGCCAATCGGAATGATCAGCCCGGTTTCTTCGGCGACGCTGATGAACTGGTCCGGGCGGATCATGCCTTTTTCCGGATGGTTCCAGCGCAGCAGCGCTTCCATCCCCAACAGGCGACCGCTGCGCAGGCAGAGTTTGGGCTGGTAGAACACGTCCAGCTCGTTCTGGGTCAGGGCGCGACGCAGGTTGTTTTCGACGAACAGTTTGTAGCTGGCCTCGGCGTTCAGCGCTTCGGTGAACACCTGGACCTGATGTTTACCGTTGGCCTTGGCCTTGTGCAGGGCGAGACCGGCGTTGCGCATAAGGGTTTGCGGGTCGCGACCGTGCAACGGCGCGCAGGCCAGGCCCACGGAACCGGTGACGCTGATCAGCTGGTTGTCGACGAACATCGGCTTGTCGAGGGTCGCCAGCAATTGATTGGCGATCTGTTGGCCCGCACGCAGGTCGGTGTCGTCCAGCAACACGGCGAATTCGTTACTGGCGAACCGCGCCAGGCTGCCACTTGGGCTCAGGCTGTTGCGCAGGCGTCGGGCCAGGCTGATCAGCAGTTTGTCACCGGTCTGGTGGCCGAGGCTGTCGTTGATCCGCTTGAAATTGTCGATGTCCACCAGCAACAAGCTGATCGGGGTATCGCTGTCTCGGGCGAAACGTTCATCGAGGTTGCGGATGAAGGCCGGGCGGTTGCCGAGGTTGGTCAGGTTATCGGTATACGCCAGACGCTCGATACGCTGCTGAGCGAGCTTGGTCTGGGTGATGTCTTCGTAGATGCCGATGTAATGCGTCAGCTCGCGGTTGTCGCCGTAGACTTTGGAAATCGACAACTGGCCCCAGTAGGGTTCGAGGTTTTTGCGGCGGCTTTTGAACTCACCCTGCCAGCTGTTGCTCTTGGCCAGCGCCGAGTGCGCGTCGAATAACAGTTCGCTGAGGTTTTCCAGTGCCGGCAGTTCCGACAGTCGCTGGCCGTGGACTTCTTCGGTGGTGTACTGGGTGATCGCCGTGAAGCTCGGGTTGACGTATTCCACCACGCCATCGCAACTAACCAGCAAAAAGGCGTTCGCGCTTTGCTCTACCGCACGCTGGAACAGGTGCAGGGCGCTGGTGGCGGTGCGGCGGTTGTGGTTGTTGATGACTTGGGCAAACTGATCCGCCAACTCACCGGCGAAAGCAATTTCGTCCGATTGCCAGGCGCGGGGCGTACCGGTCTGCTCCAGGCAGAGTACGCCGACCACTTGTCCGTCGACGCGAATACTGGCGTCGAGCATCGCATTCACATCGCGCGGGCGCAGGTGTTCGGCCATTTCCCGGGTGCGCGGGTCGCGCATGGCGTTGTGGGCGTCGATGGCGCGGCCGGTGTGCAAGGCATCCAGATAATCAGGGAAGAGACTGACGTCAATCGGCTCCGGCAGCAGGTATTTCTGGCTGGCGCGGTGATAGGCCGAAATCGGCACGAGCAGTGAACCTTCGAGGTTCCAAAGGCTGGCGCAGTCGATTTCGTAAATGTCACAGGCACTGCGAGTGATCAGCTCGGCGGCTTCTTTCAGGGAGTTGTTGCTGCTATAGCGCTGGCGGGTCAGCAGCAGGATCAAGTCTTGCTGGGCGCGCACCCGGTCCAGGTGCAGAAGCTGTTCCTGCTGCGCACGCTGATTGAGTTCCAGGGCGATTTGCAGGCGAGAGTTCTGGGTTTCGAGGTCCAGGGCCGGCAGCAGTTGCTCGCCCTCGAACAGGCCGTCGACCACCAGCAGGTAGCCGCGCAGCAGGTGTCGATTGTGTTGTTTGTAGGCTTCGCCCAGTTCCAGCAGGTTCAAGGAGCCGGCGGCGGTGTGCAGGGTGTAGCGGATCAGGTAATGCGGGCTTTCGGTGAGTTGTTGCTGAACCGCGTCATGCAGCTGATAACGCGCTTCGGGCTCCATCAGGCTGGCGTAGGGCGAGCCGACCAGAGCACAGAGTTCCACAGCCGGCAGGCCGAATTGTCGTTCGCAATTGGGATCAAGAAACAGCAGCGCCCAGCTCGCTTCATTCAGCCGTTCGAAACGAAGCATGCCGAGCCGCGAGGGCACAGGCAACTGCGTCACTACCTCGGCCACCATACGGCTGGCGGCATCGGGTTGGCTCTTCATATGGAAGGAAACTCACTTCGAATAGGCTGATCGCGCCGGGCTCTCGCCCTCTTTACTGTTACCTGCGGCAAGGTTGCATCATTGCGACACTGACTGACAAGAGACATGAAGGCCAAGTGCTATAAGAATATGTCGGCCGGCGCGAGGATTTCTCCAGCGCCGGGCCGAAACTAATGCATTTGGCCCTCAAGGGCTCAGCGGAGCGGGATGCTGGTCGACTGCAAAAAGTTGCCGTCCCGGTCGTGATAACTGACACGAACCTGTTCAGCATCGACGACCACATGGGCAAAGTTGTCCTGGCTGACCACCTGGCTGGTCAGTTCATGCTGATAGTCGCCAGCGGCTGTTCGCGCCAATGGTTGATCGAGGATGAAGGTGGAGGCCTTGGCGTACGGCAGCAGTTTGCTGTTGCACAAGGGTGAGGAGACGATGGTGTGTACCTCGAAATCTGGATCCTCGCTGTGAGTCAGGCGACTGGTCAGGGAGCCATGGACATCGCCGGAAACGAAGATGACGTTCTTGCTGCGGTGCGTACGAATTGTCTCCAGCAGCCGCAGACGTTGTTCGGGAAAGGCCTTCCACGCGTCATCACCATGGGCTTTGCGGTCGGGGTAGAACATCACGCTGGTGACCACGAATTTGACCCTGGCCGGGCTGTGAATCAGCCATTTGCACAAGGCCTGTTCCTGCTCTTCGTCGAGGATGCGTCGATCATTGGCCGACAGGTTGCGTCGGGTTCGACTGTCAGTGACAAACCATTCGATATCGCCTTCGGCGAATTGATACCAATACTCTTCCAGTTTTCTATCTATTTGCCCGTTGGAAAGAAGTTTATGTGCCGGGCTGTGACTGGCTTGATATAACTCATACGCTGCGATGGCATTTTTGTATAAGTAGGCATCGGCCTTACTTTCGTTAGCGGGCCAGTTGTCTTCAATTTCATGATCATCGAGGATCATGTAAGTCGGCACGCTCGACATTAACTTGGCAATATTGGGTTGGGAAAAAGCTGCGCGGTACTTACTGAGTATTTCCTCGTATTCCCGGTCGGGAGCAATGATGTTCAGGTCATCGACATAGATTTGATCGCCGGTCATCAACATGGCGCTGATGGGCGGTTCGGCCTGCTGCGCCAGATTTGTGATCGAGGCGAAAATCCTGTCCCCCAGATGCGGTGCAGACGGGACGCCAGCGGTCATGCGCAGGTAACGACATGAACCGACGATATAGGCCCGTGGAATCGTGGTTTTGCTGGACTGTGTGCGAAACCGGTAGATACCCCGCGGCCATTGCAGCGGCAGTTCCTGAACCGTTTCCACGGTGTGCACCGGGCTCATGGGGCTGAACCAGCCTGCCTGGTATTCGTACTCGGTATCGGCGGCAAGGTTGTTGAGCGCAATCACATCGGACATATCACGCACTATCGTCAACTTTGCAAATACACCGTGGGACCAGCGCTCTTCACCGGGCCGGCGATAACGAATGCCTGCAAATACGGGTGCATTGTTTTGAAGTTCACCACGCACGAAGATGCGTGCCTGGTTAGTTGTTGTGTGGCCAATAATAGGGCCGACAGTCGGTTTGAACATGTTCGAATCCATTCGAGTTAATGCTAACTAAGCAGATTAAGTTGTCGAAGTGTCTATTGGAAATTCTCCAAACTAAGATTAGTTATTGGCTTGCGAAAAATATCGGGCGGAAGTGGACTCGAGTTGTAGGCGGCATAAGCCATGAATGTAGGAATAAAACTCGGAAGAGGGCCCAATGCCAGTCAGTTCAGCCCTAATGCGATCTGTAGCAGCTGTCGAGCTTGCGAGGCTGCGTCCGGCTGCGTAGCAGTCGTGAGTCCGGCTGACGCGGTTTGCCTGATGCACCGCAAGTTCTGGTTTGACGACTGCTACGCAGCCGAACGCAGCCTCGCAAGCTCGACAGCTGCTACAGCGAGCGCGGCCTTTGGCAGTTGGTACTTGGAGTGCTGAACGGGGATGGCTTTCTTGCAGGCAAAAAAAGCCCCGCCAAACTGGCGGGGTTGAGGTACGAGCGTGGCGCTCGGAAAACGTGGAACGCGACGGGCCCTCCGGTGAAGGAGGGCCGATCGGTGTTACAGCAGGATGGTGCGGATGTCCGCCAGCAGGTCGCTCAGACGCTTGGTGAAGCGTGCAGCAGCGGCGCCGTTGATCACACGGTGATCGTAGGACAGCGACAGTGGCAGCATCAGTTTCGGCTGGAAGGCTTTGCCGTCCCAGACTGGCTGAATGGTTGCCTTGGAAACACCGAGGATCGCCACTTCCGGCGCGTTGACGATCGGCGTGAAGCCGGTGCCGCCAATGTGGCCGAGGCTGGAAATGGTGAAGCAGGCGCCTTGCATGTCGTCAGCGGTGAGCTTTTTGTCGCGGGCTTTGGCGGCCAGCACAGCGGCTTCGGCTGCCAGTTGCAGCAGGCTCTTCTGATCGACGTTCTTGATGACCGGTACCAGCAGGCCTTCAGGGGTGTCGACGGCGAAGCCGATGTTCACGTACTTCTTGCGGATGATCGCTTTGCCGCTTGGTGCCAGCGAACTGTTGAAGTCCGGCAGTTCCTTGAGCAGGTGCGCGCAGGACTTGAGCAGCAGCGGCAGGATGGTCAGCTTGACGCCAGCCTTCTCTGCAACGGCTTTCTGAGCAATACGGAACGCTTCCAGGTCGGTGATATCAGCCGAATCGAACTGAGTCACGTGCGGAATGTTCAGCCAGCTGCGGTGCAGGCTCGACGCGCCGATTTGCATCAGGCGGGTCATCGGCACTTCTTCGGTTTCACCGAAGCGGCTGAAGTCTACGACCGGAATCGGCGGGATGCCCGCGCCGCCGGTTGCGCCAGCAGCAGCGGCCGGTGCTTCCTTGGCCTTCTGCATCATGGCTTTGACGTAAACCTGCACGTCTTCTTTCAGGATGCGACCGTGTGGACCGCTGGCGCCGACGGCGTTCAGCTCGACGCCGAACTCGCGAGCCAGTTGACGCACGGCTGGGCCGGCGTGAACTTTGGCGCCCGGCTTGGCTGGAGCCGCAACCGGGGCAGCAGCAGGTGCGGCTGCGGCAGGTGCAGCAGCGGCTGGAGCTGGAGCACTAGGAGCAGCAGCGGCCGGAGCCGGGACAGCAGCAGGCGCAGCACCTTTGACTTTCAGCTTCAGGATCAGGTCGCCGGTACCGACTTCATCATCCAGCTTGATGGAAACGCTTTCCACCACGCCAGCGGCAGGCGATGGAATTTCCATGCTCGCCTTGTCGGATTCCAGGGTGATCAGCGACTGATCGGCTTCAACGGTATCGCCAGCCTTGACCAGGACTTCGATGATCTTGGCCTTGCCCGAAGAGCCAATGTCCGGGACATGAATGTCCTGAACGCTGTCGGCAACCGGTGCAGCCGGGGCCGCAGCGGCTGGCGCTGGAGCAGCGGCAGCAGGTGCCGCTGCCTGAGCTGGCGCGGCCGCAGCCGGTGCCGCGGCACCTGCCACTTTCAGGGCCAGAATCAGGTCGCCAGTGCCGACTTCGTCGTTGAGCTTGACGCTGATGCTTTCGACCACGCCAGCGGCGGGCGAAGGAATTTCCATGCTGGCCTTGTCGGATTCCAGGGTGATCAGCGACTGATCAGCCTCGACGGTGTCGCCGACCTTGACCTGGATCTCGATGATCTGGGCCTTGCCCGACGAGCCGATGTCCGGCACGTGCACTTGCAGGGTGGTTGCAGCAGCAGGCGCAGCAGCTGGAGCTGGAGCGGCGGCGGCAGGAGCAGCAGCCGGTTTCGCTTCAGCTTTGGCAGCCGGCGCAGCGGCAGCCGCAGGGGCCGCAACAGCGGCACCTTCGACTTCCAGCTCCAGCAGTTCGTCGCCTTCTTTCAGGCGATCGCCCAGCTTCACTTTCAGGCTTTTGACGATGCCGGCCTTGGGAGCAGGGATTTCCATGCTCGCCTTGTCCGACTCAAGCGTCAGGATGCTCTGGTCAGCTTCCACACGGTCGCCGACTTTCACAAATAGTTCGATTACTTCACCTTCACCGCTGCCGATGTCAGGTACGCGAATGAGTTCGCTCACAGAGTGTCTCCTCAGCAGTCCAGTGGGTTGCGTTTTTCCGGGTTGATCCCGAACTTGGCGATAGCTTCAGCCACCACTTTAGGTTCGATATCACCACGGTCAGCCAAGGCTTCCAGGGCTGCCAACACCACGAAATGACGGTCGACTTCGAAGAAGTGACGCAGCTTCTTACGGCTGTCACTGCGGCCGAAACCGTCGGTGCCCAGGACTTTGAATTCCTTGGACGGGACCCACTGACGAATTTGCTCAGCGAACAGCTTCATGTAGTCGGTAGACGCGATGACCGGACCTTGACGGCCGTTCAGGCACTCTTCGACATAGCTCAGTTTAGGCTTCTGACCCGGGTGCAGACGGTTGCTGCGCTCTACGGCCAGGCCGTCGCGACGCAGTTCGTTGAAGCTGGTAACGCTCCACACGTCAGCGCCGACGTTGAACTGTTCACGCAGGATTTTCGCCGCTTCGCGAACTTCACGCAGGATGGTGCCGGAGCCCATCAGCTGAACGTGGTGCGCCGCTTCGCGGGTGTCTTCCTCGAGCAGGTACATGCCCTTGATGATGCCTTCCTCGACACCGGCCGGCATGGCTGGCTGCTGATAGGACTCGTTCATCACGGTGATGTAGTAGAAAACGTCCTGCTGCTCTTCGGTCATCTTCTTCATGCCGTCCTGAATGATCACCGCCAGCTCGTAGCCGTAGGTTGGATCAAAGGTGCGGCAGTTCGGGATGGTGGCAGCCAGGATGTGGCTGTGACCGTCTTCGTGTTGCAGGCCTTCGCCGTTCAGCGTGGTCCGGCCGGCGGTGCCGCCGATCAGGAAGCCACGGGTGCGGCTGTCGCCAGCGGCCCAGGCCAGGTCGCCAATACGCTGGAAACCGAACATCGAGTAGAAGATGTAGAACGGCAGCATCGGCTGGTTGTGGCTGGAGTACGAAGTACCGGCAGCGATGAAGGAGCTCATGGCGCCCGCTTCGTTGATGCCTTCTTCGAGGATCTGGCCCTTCTTGTCTTCTTTGTAGAACATCACCTGGTCTTTATCGACTGGCTCGTAGAGCTGGCCGACGGACGAGTAGATGCCCAACTGACGGAACATGCCTTCCATACCGAAGGTACGGGCTTCGTCCGGGATGATCGGAACGATGCGCGAACCGATTTCCTTGTCCTTGACCAGCTGCGCGAGGATCCGCACGAAGGCCATGGTGGTAGAGATTTCACGGTCGCCCGAGCCGTCCAGGATTGCCTTGAGGGTATCCAGCGATGGCGTCGGGATGTCGAAGCTTTTGGCACGGCGCTGTGGCACGAAACCGCCCAGTGCAGTGCGGCGCTCGCTCAGGTAACGGGCTTCAGCGCTGTTTGGCTCTGGCTTGAAGAACGGCAGGTTTTCCAGCTCTTCGTCCTTGACCGGGATGTCGAAACGATCGCGGAACAGCTTCAGGCTTTCAACATCAACCTTCTTGGTGTTGTGCGCGGTGTTCTTCGCTTCGCCGGCACCGGTGCCATAACCTTTGATGGTCTTGGCCAGGATGACGGTCGGTTGTTCTTTGTGGTTGACCGCTTCGTGGTACGCCGCGTAGACCTTGTACGGGTCGTGGCCGCCACGGTTGAGTTTCCAGATCTCGTCGTCGGACAGATCAGCAACCATCGCCTTGAGTTCTGGCGAGTTGAAGAAGTGTTCACGAACGAACGCGCCGTCTTTGGCTTTGTAGTTCTGGTACTCGCCGTCGATGACTTCGTCCATGCGACGTTGCAGGATACCGTCGACGTCTTTGGCCAGCAGTGGGTCCCAGAAACGGCCCCAGATGACTTTGGTCACGTTCCACTGAGCACCGCGGAACACGCCTTCGAGTTCCTGGATGATCTTGCCGTTGCCGCGAACCGGGCCATCAAGGCGCTGCAGGTTGCAGTTAATAACGAAGATCAGGTTGTCGAGCTTCTCGCGGCCAGCCAGCGAGATCGCGCCCAGGGATTCCGGCTCGTCACACTCGCCGTCGCCCAGGAAGCACCAGACTTTTTGCTTGCCTTCAGGGATGAAGCCACGGGCTTCCAGGTACTTCATGAAGCGTGCCTGGTAGATCGCCTGGATCGGGCCCAGACCCATGGATACAGTCGGGAACTGCCAGAAATCAGGCATCAGCCAAGGGTGCGGATAGGACGACAGGCCCTGACCGTCCACTTCCTGGCGGAAGTTGTTCATCTGGTCTTCGGTGATGCGGCCTTCCATGAACGCACGGGCGTAAACGCCTGGCGAGGTGTGACCCTGGAAGTAGATCAGGTCGCCGCCGTGTTCGTCGGTCGGGGCCTGGAAGAAATAGTTGAAGCCAATGTCGTACAGGGTTGCGCTGGAGGCGAAGCTGGAGATGTGACCGCCCAGGTCAGAATCTTTCAGGTTCGTACGCATCACCATGGCCATCGCGTTCCAGCGTACCAACGAGCGAATGCGGCGTTCCATGAACAGGTCGCCAGGCATGCGTGCTTCGTGGGTAACGGGGATCGTGTTGCGGTATGGCGTGGTGATGGCGTAAGGCAATTGCGAACCGCTACGGGTTGCGAGTTCGCCCATACGGGTCATCAGATAGTGAGCGCGGTCTTCGCCTTCTTTGTCGAGAACCGATTCCAGGGCGTCCAACCATTCCTGGGTTTCGACGGGATCGAGGTCTTGCATGGCTTGCTCCAGGGCGGAAAGGCTTCCAGAATCGGTTGCCTGAGTTTGCGACTGGCCTTGTGGGCAGACGATATAAATTCTTGGATTGCCGAGAGGTTGTTCCGGCGGCGTGTAGTTTTACTACAAATCATCGGGCATTTCAGCCTTTCGAATGTATATACGAGTAGTAAAACTACAGATGAGCGGCTTGTGGCCTCCAGCTGCGTTGTGAGAATAATCGTTAAGGTTGGTCTTTTGCCAACCAGAAAAGGTGAAAGCTTGATGCTGTCTGCCAAAAATAAAGAAATTTCAGCTATTTCTAACCTTTGTTCGACAGTCGATCAGGTAGTGCATTCTCGCGAATCACTACATGCAGCCCTCTACACGCCGATCAAGGATAGACCATGAGCCTCCCTTCGCTTGCCGAACTGCCTGGCATCCTCCTGCCGTTTGTCACCCGCGCCGAGCAGTCGTTCCGTGCGGCCGTCGCGGGGCTTCCCGACGACCATGGCCTGGCCGGCTGGACGCCTGAACGCTGGGCGCAATTCGCCCGCGTCACCGCTGCCAGCGACTTCGTGATTGAACAAAGTGTCCGTGACCCGTTGATGTTGCTGGAGCTGGTGCAGTCCGGTGAGCTGGACCGAAGTTTTGCGCCCGGCGAGCTGTGCGCACAGATTGCGGTCGCAGTGAATGCAGCGGAAACCGACGATGGGCTCGGTCGTGCCCTGCGTCGTCAGCGTACCCGTCATCAAGTGCGGATCATCTGGCGTGACCTGACGCGTCAGTGCGATCTGATCCAGACCTGCCGCGACCTCTCGGACATGGCCGATGCCAGCATCGATCAGGCCTATCAGTGGTTGTACTCGCGGCACTGCCAGCAGTTCGGCGTGCCGACTGGCCGGCGCAGTGGCGAACCGCAGCAGATGGTCATTCTCGGCATGGGCAAGCTCGGCGCGGTGGAGCTCAACCTGTCGTCGGACATCGACCTGATCTTCGCCTATCCCGAAGGCGGCGAAACCGTCGGCGTCAAACGCTCGCTGGATAACCAGGAGTTCTTCATCCGTCTCGGCCAGCGCCTGATCAAGGCCCTGGACCCGATGACCGTCGACGGTTTTGTATTCCGCGTCGACATGCGCCTGCGGCCTTACGGTTCGGCCGGCGCATTGGTGCTGAGCTTCAACGCGCTGGAGCAGTATTACCAGGATCAGGGCCGCGACTGGGAACGCTACGCGATGATCAAGTCGCGGGTGGTGGCCGGCGATCAAGTGGCCGGTGCGCAATTGCAAGACATGCTGCGGCCGTTCGTTTACCGGCGTTACCTCGACTTCTCGGCGATCGAAGCGCTGCGCACCATGAAGCAGCTGATTCAGCAGGAAGTCCGGCGCAAGGGCATGGCCGACAACATCAAACTCGGCTCCGGTGGCATTCGTGAAGTCGAATTTATCGCCCAGGCGTTCCAGCTGATCCACGGCGGCCGCGACCTGAGCCTGCAACAACGTCCTCTATTAAAAGTACTGAGCACGCTGGAAGGTCAGGGTTACTTGCCGCCGGCGGTGATCAGCGAACTGCGCGAAGGCTACGAATTCCTGCGTTACACCGAACACGCGATCCAGGCGATTGCCGACCGCCAGACCCAGATGCTGCCGGACGGTGCGCAGGATCAGGCGCGCATTGCCTTTATGTTGGGCTTCGCCGATTGGAGCGCTTTCCACGAACAGCTTATGTATTGGCGCGGTCGCGTGGCGTGGCACTTCGGTCAGGTGATTGCCGACCCCGACGAAGAGGAAGGTACCGAAAGCGAAGTGGTGGTCGGCGGCGAATGGCTGCCGTTGTGGGAAGAGGCTCAGGATGAAGAGGCCGCTTGCCGTCAGTTGGAAGAGGGCGGCTTCGTCGATGCCTCCAAGGCTTTGAAAGCCTTGGCTGGCTTGCGCAGCAGTCCGCAATTGCGCGCGATGCAGCGCTTGGGGCGCGAGCGCCTCGATGCCTTTATTCCACGGCTGTTGGCTCAGGCTGTGGAGCACGCCAATCCGGATCTGGTGCTGGAAAGGGTTTTGCCACTGGTGGAAGCCGTGGCCCGTCGTTCCGCGTATCTGGTGTTGCTGACCGAGAATCCCGGCGCGCTGCGACGTTTGTTGACCTTGTGCGCCGCGAGCCCGTGGATTGCCGAACAGATCACCCGTTTCCCGCTGCTGCTCGACGAATTGCTCAACGAAGGTCGGCTGTTCAAACCGCCGCTGGCGCCGGAACTGGCCGCCGAGTTACGCGAGCGTTTGACTCGGATTCCCGAAGACGACCTCGAACAGCAAATGGAAGCCCTGCGGCATTTCAAACTGGCGCACCGCTTGCGCGTCGCCGCTTCGGAAATCGCCGGCAGCCTGCCGTTGATGAAGGTCAGCGATTACCTGACCTGGCTCGCTGAAGCGATCCTCGAACAAGTGCTGGCCCTGGCCTGGCGCCAGACCGTGGCCAAATACGGCACGCCGCAGCGCACCGACGGCACCTTGTGCGATCCCGGCTTTATCATTGTCGGTTATGGGAAAGTCGGCGGTCTGGAACTGGGGCATGGTTCGGACCTGGATCTTGTGTTCATCCACGATGGCGACCCGCAGGCGGAAACCGACGGGCCGAAACCTATCGACGGCGCGCAATTTTTCACCCGGCTGGGCCAGCGGATCATTCACTTGCTCACGGCCCAGACCAACTCCGGTCAGCTGTATGAAGTGGACATGCGTCTGCGGCCGTCCGGTGCGTCGGGGTTGCTGGTGAGTTCGCTCGGTGCGTTTGCCCGGTATCAGGAAAATGAAGCCTGGACCTGGGAGCATCAGGCGCTGGTGCGCGCGCGGGTGCTGGTGGGCAGTCCGGACGTCGGCCAGGCGTTCGAGAAAGTCCGCGCAGCGGTATTGGGCAAGCCACGGGACCTTGCAACCTTGCGTCAGGAGGTCAGCGAGATGCGCGCCAAAATGCGCGATAACCTTGGCAGCAAGAGCACCGCGGCGGGCACCGGGGCAAATGCCTTCGAGGCCACGGCGCCGTTCGATCTCAAGCAAGACGCCGGAGGTATCGTCGATATTGAATTTATGGTGCAATACGCGGCCCTGGCGTGGTCCGAATCGCACCCGCCATTGCTGCGCTGGACTGACAATATCCGCATTCTGGAAGGGCTGGAGGAGGAAGGGCTGATGCCCGCCGAAGACGCCAGTCTGTTGCGCGAGGCCTATAAAGCCTACCGTTCAGCCGCTCACCGGCAGGCCTTGCAGAAGGACGCCGGGGTGATACCGGGCGACCAGTTCGTGGACGAACGGCGGCAGGTAGTGCGGATCTGGCGCGAGCTGGGGCTAAGCTGAAACCGGATAGTTGAGACATCAAATACCCAATGTGGGAGCGAGCTTGCTCGCGATGAGGCCGTCACATACAACATTTATGCTGACTGTCACGCCGCCATCGCGAGCAAGCTCGCTCCCACAGTAGATCTGCAGTGTTTTGTAGAATTCTCGAGGCGGGGAGGCGTATGCCTCCCCGGCTCGTTTATGGAAACCACATGAAAATTCTGATCGTTGGGCCCAGTTGGGTCGGTGACATGGTGATGGCGCAGACACTGTTTCAGTGTCTCAAGCAGCGCCACCCGCAATGCGAAATCGACGTGCTGGCCCCCGAGTGGAGCCGGCCGATTCTTGAGC
Organism: Pseudomonas sp. GL_093; assembly: GCF_057837605.1. Classification (NCBI taxonomy): domain Bacteria; kingdom Pseudomonadati; phylum Pseudomonadota; class Gammaproteobacteria; order Pseudomonadales; family Pseudomonadaceae; genus Pseudomonas; species Pseudomonas sp. GL_093. The sequence continues at coordinate 542,895 of NZ_CM174448.1, forward strand.
GCATGCCCGAAGTGCGCCAGGCCTTGAGCTTTCCGCTCGGTCACGGTGTTTTGGAGCTGGCAACGCGTCGGCGCATCGGCAAATCCTTGGCCGGCCAGTACGACCAGGCGATTCTGCTGCCCAATTCCCTGAAGTCGGCATTGGTGCCGTTCTTCGCCGGCATCCCGAAACGTACCGGCTGGCGTGGCGAGTTCCGCTACGGCCTGCTCAATGACGTGCGCACGCTGGATAAAGAACGTTATCCACTGATGATCGAACGCTTCATGGCCCTGGCTTACGAGTCCGGTGCCGAGCTGCCGACACCTTATCCACGGCCGAGCCTGCAGATCGACCCGGTCACTCGCGAAGCGGCAATGGCCAAGTTTGGCCTGGCCCTCGACCGCCCGGTGTTGGTGCTGTGCCCCGGTGCCGAGTTCGGCGAGTCCAAGCGCTGGCCGTCCGAGCACTATGCCAAGGTTGCTGAAGCGAAGATCCGCGAAGGCTGGCAAGTCTGGCTGTTCGGTTCGAAAAACGATCACGCCGTCGGCGAAGACATCCGTTCGCGGCTGATTCCCGGTCTGCGTGAAGAGTCGGTGAACCTCAGTGGCGGCACCTCCCTGGCCGAAGCCATCGACCTGATGTCCTGCGCCGACGCGGTGGTGTCCAACGACTCCGGTCTGATGCACGTCGCCGCGGCGCTGAATCGCCCGTTGGTGGCGGTCTACGGCTCGACGTCGCCGGGTTTTACGCCGCCACTGGCCGAGCACGTCGAGATCGTGCGCCTGGGCATCGAATGCAGCCCCTGCTTCGATCGCACGTGCCGCTTCGGTCATTACAACTGCCTGCGCCAGCTCATGCCGCAAGCGGTGAACGAAGCCTTGCAGCGTTTGCAAGGCACTGTGGTCGAGGTCAAATAGTTTGCGGGTACTGCTGATCAAGACTTCTTCGCTGGGTGACGTGATTCATGCGTTGCCGGCGTTGACCGACGCGGCACGGGCGATCCCCGGCATCCAGTTCGATTGGGTGGTGGAAGAAGGCTTCGCCGAAATCCCGAGCTGGCACCCGGCCGTGGGCAAGGTGATTCCGGTGGCGATCCGTCGCTGGCGCAAAAACATCTGGCAGACCATCAAGAGTGGCGAGTGGAAGCGCTTCAAGCAAAGCGTTCGCGCTAACAAATATGATTTGGTGATCGATGCCCAGGGCCTGCTGAAAAGTGCGTTGCTGACCCGATACGCCAAAGCCCCGGTGGCCGGACTGGATAAAAACTCGGCCCGTGAACCGATTGCCGCACGCTTCTATTCCCGGCGTCTGGCCGTGGCCCGTGGGCAACACGCGGTGGAGCGAGTGCGTCAGCTATTTGCCGTGGCCCTGGGTTACGACCTGCCCAAAGGCTTGGGCGATTACGGCCTGAACGTCGAACGGCTGGTGGAATTGCCGCGCAAGAATCCTTACGTGGTGTTCCTGCACGGCACCACGTGGGACACCAAACACTGGCCTGAAGCCTACTGGCGCGAGTTGGCCGAGCGCGTCGGCTATCTCGGTGTCGCGGTGAAGCTGCCATGGGGTAATCCGATCGAGAAAGCCCGGGCCGAGCGCATCGCCAAAGACATGAGGCATGTCGAAGTGCTGCCCAAGCTGAACCTGGCGGGTGTCGGCAAAGTGCTGGCCGGCGCGCAAGCCTGCGTGGCGGTGGACACCGGTCTCGGTCACCTCGCCGCTGCACTGGACGTGCCGACGCTGTCGTTGTTTGGCCCAACCAACCCGGGCCTGACCGGTGCCTACGGTAAAGCGCAGATTCACATCGCCAGCGATTTCCCCTGTGCGCCGTGTATGCAAAAGAAATGTATGTATCAACCGACGGCCCAAGATGCCCGTCAGTTTGACCTTAAGCGCGAGTGGCCCCTGTGCTTCACGCGTCTGAATCCCGAGCGTGTCGCGACCCGACTGAGCACGTTGTTACTGGCTGAGGAGCTGCGCTGATGCAATTGGCATTCGTCTTGTACAAGTACTTTCCATTCGGGGGCTTGCAGCGCGATTTCATGCGCATTGCCCTGGAATGTCAGCAACGCGGCCATCAGATTCGGGTCTACACGCTGATCTGGGAAGGCGATATTCCACCGGGCTTCGAAGTGTTGGTGGCGCCGGTCAAGGCGTTCTTCAATCATCGACGCAACGAGAAGCTCAGCGAATGGATGGAAGCGGATCTGGCCAAGCGTCCGGTGGACCGTTTGATCGGCTTCAACAAGATGCCGGGTCTGGACGTCTACTACGCCGCCGACGGCTGCTTTGAAGACAAGGCGCAAAACCTGCGCAACTCGCTGTACCGTCGTTGGGGCCGCTACCGGCACTTCGCCGAGTACGAGCGCGCCGTGTTCGCCAAGGATGCCAAGACCGAAGTGCTGATGATTTCCGAAGTCCAGCAGCCGCTGTTCATCAAGCATTACGACACGCCGCTTGAGCGCTTCCATTTGCTGCCGCCGGGTATCTCTCAGGACCGTCGTGCGCCGGCCAATGCCGCCGAGATCCGCGCCGAATTCCGTCGCGAATTCAACCTGAAAGACGATGATCTGCTGCTGGTGCAAATCGGTTCCGGGTTCAAGACCAAGGGCCTGGATCGCAGCCTCAAGGCGCTGGCTGCATTGCCCGCCGATCTGAAGAAACGCACCCGGCTATTTGTAATTGGCCAGGACGACCCCAAATTATTCCAGGTGCAGAGCGCCACACTGGGGCTCGGCGATAACGTGACATTCCTCAAGGGCCGCAGCGACATCCCGCGTTTTCTACTCGGCGCCGATCTGTTGATTCACCCGGCGTACAACGAAAACACCGGGACTGTGTTGCTCGAAGCCCTGGTGGCCGGGTTGCCGGTGCTGGTGAGTGCGGTGTGTGGTTACGCCCATTACATCGCCGAGGCCGACGCCGGTCTGGTGCTGGACGAGCCTTTCGATCAGGCGCAGCTGACTCAGTACCTGACCGGAATGTTGAACGACGCTCAAGCACGGGCGGCCTGGAGCCGCAACGGTCTGGCCTTCGCCGAGACGGCCGACCTCTACAGCATGCCGCAGCACGCGGCCGATGTGATTCTGGCGGAGCACGCTTAATGAAGTTGATGCTGGCTGAACCGTTCAAGAGCCTCTGGGCCGGACGCGACCCGTTCGCTGAAGTCGAGGGCCTCCAGGGCGAGGTATACCGCGAACTTGAAGCGCGCCGGACCCTGCGTACCGAAGTCAATGGCAGTGGCTTTTTCGTGAAAATCCACCGCGGCATTGGCTGGGGCGAGATCTTCAAGAACCTGCTCACGGCCAAGTTGCCGGTGCTCGGTGCCGGCCAGGAATGGAAGGCCATCCAGCGCCTGCAGGAAGTCGGCGTGCCGACCATGACCGCCGTGGCTTACGGCGAGAAGGGCAGCAACCCGGCGGACCAGCATTCGTTCATCGTCACCGAAGAGCTGGCGCCCACTGTCAGCCTCGAAGACTTCAGCATCGACTGGGTCAAGCACCCGCCCGAGCCAAAACTCAAGCGCGCGCTGATCGCCGAAGTCGCGCGCATGACCGGCATGATGCACCGCGCCGGGGTCAACCATCGCGACTGCTACATCTGCCACTTTCTGCTGCACACCGACAAACCGGTGACGGCCGACGATTTCAGGCTCTCGGTGATCGACCTGCACCGTGCCCAGACCCGTCCGACGATTACCCAACGCTGGCGTAACAAGGACCTGGCGGCGCTGTATTTTTCGGCCCTGGACATCGGCCTGACCCGTCGCGACAAATTGCGCTTCCTCAAGGGTTATTTCCAGCAGCCCCTGCGCCAGATTCTGGGCGAGGAAGCCGGTTTGCTCGCCTGGCTCGAAGGCAAGGCCAACAAACTCTACGACCGTAAACAGCGATACGGGGATGCGCTCTGATGGCGGGTTGGAAACTGGAATCTGCGTACAGCGATCTGGCAGAAGATTTCGGCAGTCTTGAGGCTGTGTTTGCGCTTCAGGGCGAACGCCTGACGCGCGACCTGTTGTCCGAGGTCATTCGCGTCGAGCGCAATGGCGTCAACTATTACGTCAAACGCTACGTGGGTGCCGGCAAAGGTCTGCGCCGTTATCTGGGCAAGCCTCGGGTGAAAGCCGAATGGCAGAATCTCAAGCGCTTCGCCAAGTGGGGCATTCCTACCGCCGAAGTGGTGGCCTGGGGCCTGGAACGTCGCGGTGCGGCGTACGATCGCGGGGCAATGATCACCCGTGAGCTGCCGCATACCGAAGATATGTCGGCCCTGGCCGAGCGGCATGATCCGAAACTGACGGACCGCGCCTGGGTCGACAACGTCAGCCGGCAGCTGGCGGGTTATACCCGGACCATGCACGACCATCGTTTTACCCATAACGATTTGAAGTGGCGCAACTTGCTGATCGACGATGAGCCCCGGCTGTTTTTGATCGACTGCCCCAATGGCGATTTCTGGCGCGGCTTTTGGCTCAAGTACCGGATCACCAAGGACCTGGCGTGTCTGGACAAGGTTGCTAAGTATCACTTGTCGGCTACCCAGCGCCTGCGCTTTTACCTGCAATACCGCCAGTGTGATCGGCTGAATGCCGCCGACAAAAAACGCATCCGGCACGTGGTGAGATTTTTCGAGGGACGCGAATGACTGATTTCCTGGCGGCTGAAGACCGTGCGCTGCTTGAGCGTCACGGCCTCGGCACCTTTGACGCACTCTGGGCCAAGCAGCTCGACGCTGTGGACGAGCCCAACACAGCTCGCGGTGGCTGGAGCAGTGTGTTTCGGCTGGATCTGGAAGGTCATGGCTACTACCTCAAGCGTCAGAGCAACTACCAGATGCGCACCTTGCATGCGCCCTTTGGTGAGCCGAGCTTTGCCCGTGAGTTTCGCAATATCAGTCGCTATGAAAAGTTCGGTATTCCGGCGTTGAAAGCGGCGTTTTTCGGTGAGCGCAAAGTCGACGGCGAAGTCCGGGCGATTCTGCTGACCCGTGCCCTGGACGGTTGGGATGACCTGGATTCGCTGTTGCAGCGCTGGTCTGATCTGAGTTCGGCGCAGCATTCGGCCATTCTGAAGGCCTGTGGGCAACTGGCTCGGCGCCTGCACGACGCGCGTCAGGTTCACGGTTGCTTCTACCCCAAGCACATTTTTCTCCAGGCCACCGGCGACGGTTACCTGGCCCAACTGATCGACCTGGAAAAGACCCGGCCGTTGCTGTTTGGTCTGCGTGATCGGGCCAAAGACCTGGAGCCGTTGCTGCGTCGAGCGCCTGAGTGGAGCGAAGCGCAGTTGCGCGAGCTGCTGGCCGCCTATCTGGATCAATCACAAGACAGTTCGCTGATCGACAGCTGGCTTGCGCGACTGACCGCGCGGCGCACTCATAAGGAGACGCGCTGATGCGTTTGTCCGAGCTGAAAAACGCTGGCCGCAGCCCGAGACTGCCGCTGAACATTCCACTGGCCGATGCCGCCGGCCCTGCCGAGTTGCAGTTGCTGAGTCTGTTGCGGGTGTTGCCGGGTCAGCGTTACGTCGGTGCCGGCGTCTGGCGTGGCCGGCCGGTGCTGGCCAAGTTGCTGGTCGGCAGCAAAGCGGCGCGGCATTTTCAGCGGGAACGCAACGGTGTGCATTTGCTCGCCGCCCAGGGCCTGACCACGCCGCAACTGTTGGCCGACGGCCTGAAGGACGGCGAGGGCGGCTGGTTGCTGTTCGAGTTCATCGAGGGCGCCGAAAGCCTCGGTGAAACCTGGAAACAGGTCGAGCATTTGCCGGTGCTGGCGGATATGCAAGGGGCTGTGCTGGCCGAGGCGTTGGGCGCTATCGGCCAAATGCATCGCAAGGGGCTCTGGCAGGAAGACCTGCACCTGGACAACCTCTTGCGCCAGCGCGGCCGGTTGTATTTGATCGATGGCGGCGGCGTCTGCTCCGAAACCCCTGGCCAACCGCTCTCGCGGCAGAAAGTCCTGGAAAATCTAGGGGTGTTTTTTGCCCAGTTGCCCAAGTCGCTGGAGCCCTTCACCGAAGAATTGCTGGTGTATTACCTGCTGAGCAACGGCGAGCATGCCTTGCCGATGGAAGCGTTGCAGAAGCAGATCAGCAAGGTTCGCACCTGGCGTCTGAAGGACTTCCTGATCAAGGTCGGCCGCGAATGCACGCTGTTCAGTGTCCAGCGCGGAGCGTTCGGCTTGCGGGCGATTCGCCGCGAGGAAGAGGCCGCTATGCTGCCGGTGCTGGCGCAGGCCGATGCGTTGCTCGATCAGGGTCATCTGTACAAGACCGGCGGCGCGGCGAGCGTCGGCAAGGTCGAGGTGGCGGGTCGTACGCTGGTGATCAAGCGCTACAACATCAAAGGTTTTGCCCACTGGCTCAAACGCTTCTGGCGCCCGAGCCGTGCCTGGCACTCCTGGCGTGAAGGCAATCGCCTGGCGTTTCTCGGCATTGCCACGCCCAAACCGTTGGCGTTGCTGGAGAAGCGTTTTCTCTGGTTGCGCAGTCGGGCTTATCTGGTGACCGAGTACTTGCCGGGGCCGGACATCATCGAGCGGTTTGCACCTTACGTTGAAAGCGGTGAGGCGCCGGAAGCCGAATTGCTGGCGCTGGATCATTTGTTTGCCGAGCTGATTGGCGAGCGGATCAGTCACGGGGATTTCAAGGGGCATAACCTGTTCTGGCAGCACGATCGCTGGGCGCTGATTGATCTGGATTCGATGTGTCAGCACGCCTCGCTCAGCAGCTTCGCCCCGGCTTATGCGCGGGATCGGGCGAGGTTCATGCGTAACTGGCCTGAGAGCAGTGCGCTGTATCGGGTCATTGATCAGCGTCTTCCCAAAGATATCTCCAGCGCTGCCTGAATCGCCTTCGCGAGCAAGCCCGCTCCCACATTGGGTCTGTGCGGCACACACATTTTGTGTTCACAGCAGATCAAGTGTGGGAGCTGGCTTGCTCGCGAAGAGGCCGACACCAGCGAAGAAGTCGTGAGTGTCACAAGGGGACAGGTTTTTATGAATCGTCCTACATGATCTACAGAGCCCATGAACTGTGCCCTGAATAGCCGCGATGCTAGTTTGCCTGACGTTCACGGAGGGCAGATTTTGACGATGAAAATGACGGTGTTACTGAGCACTTTTGCACTGGTTTTATCAGGCTGCGGGACCGCAGTTACGGTACTGCAGGATGACGAAGACTCGGCTCGTAGCCTTAGAAAGCAAAAGACTTACTGTCAGTCCATCCCGCGTATCTACAGTGGTCTGGCCTACGACTTTTGCGTATTAAACGCAGCGCCTGACCCCACGGGTATTCTTTTGCCGTTCGTATTGGTGGATTTCACCCTGTCGGGTGTTTTCGATACCGTCCTCCTGCCCTATACGGTTTACCGGCAAGCTACCGACGGCAATATCAGTATTTACTGGAGGTCAGGCCGCGGATGAGCAATGCCGCCTGCTTTCGCCCAAGTCATATTTACGGGGGTAATAAGCGCTGGGTCATTCCCGTCATGTTTACGCTATAATCCCGCCCTTTAGCTGCCTCTCGCCCTTTGCGAGGGCACATTAATCTTTGAGGCGCCTTGCGCCTGCATGCAGACTAAAGAGGCTAGACCCCTGTGGCATTGACGATTCTTGGCCTGTCCGGCGCCCTTAGCCATGATCCTTCCGCAGCGTTGTACATCGACGGCAAGCTGGTCGCGGCGGCTGAGGAAGAGCGCTTTGTGCGCGATAAACATGCAAAGAACCGCATGCCTTACGAGTCGGCGAAGTTCTGCCTCGAGCAGGCTGGCATCAAGCCATCCGACGTTGATGTGGTGGCGATTCCATTCGCACCGATCAGTCTGTTCGGCAAGGCTCGCTGGCAGTACGCCAAGCGTTACTGGTACGCCCCGGATCGCGCTCTTGACGCGATCCTGATGGGCAACCGTCGCTACAAGCGCTATCGCAACAAGATTGTCTGGTGCCTCGAGCAATTGGGCTTCGATCCGAAGAAAATCAAGATCGAGCCGGTCGAGCACCACCTGGCCCACGCCTCCAGTGCTTACCACTGCTCCGGTTTCAAAGAGAAAACCGCGATCCTCGGGATCGACGGCAAGGGTGAGTACGCCACGACCTTTTTCGGTTACGGCGAAAACGGCAAGATCCACAAGATCAAGGAATTCTTCGATCCAGACTCCCTCGGCGGCCTGTACGGCGCGATCACCGAGTTCCTCGGTTTCGATATGCTCGATGGCGAGTTCAAGGTCATGGGCATGGCGCCGTACGGCGACGCCAGCAAGTACGATTTCTCGCGCCTGGCTTCGTTCGAAAACGGCGAGTTGGTGATCAACACCGACTATGCCAACGTCATTGGCCTGCGTCGTTACAAAGAGAAGGGCAAAGGCTACTACTTCTCGCCGAAGCTGATCGAGTGGCTGGGACCGAAGCGCGAAGGCGACATCGCTGACGAGCCGTACATCCACTACGCCGCGAGCATTCAAGCGCTGTTCGAAAAAATCTCGCTGCAGATGATCGATTACTACCTGGGCGACGTGCTCAAGGAAACCGGCAAACTGGCCTATGCCGGTGGCTGTGCATTGAACGTCAAGCTCAACCAGAAAATCATCGCCCGCGATGACGTTAAAGAACTGTTCGTGCAGCCTGCGTCCGGCGATGCCGGCACCGCGGTCGGCGCGGCGGCCTATGTGTCCCACGCCCGTGGTGTGCCGGTCGAGAAGATGGAACACGTCTACCTCGGCCCGTCGTACACCAACGAAGACGTGCTCGCCGCGTGTGCCCGTCACCCGAGCAAGCCGGTATGGCGCAAGCTTGAGAACATGCCGGAAAACATCGCCAAAATCATGGTCGATGGCAACCCGGTAGCCTGGTTCCAGGGCCGCATGGAGTTCGGTCCGCGTGCCTTGGGCGGTCGTTCGATCATCGGTTGCCCGAGCGCCGTTGGCGTCGCTGATCGCATCAACCACCAGATCAAGTTCCGCGAGCGCTGGAGGCCTTTCTGCCCGTCGATGCTCGACACCGTTGCACCGCAGATGATCAAGATCGATCACCCGGCGCCGTTCATGACCTTCACCTTCGAAGTGGCGGAAGAGTGGAAGACCCGCGTGCCGGAAGTCGTCCATGAAGACGGTACGTCCCGGGCCCAGGTGCTCAAGCGCGAATACAACCCGCGCTACTACGACATGATGAAGGCGCTGGAAGTGCTGACCGGTAACGGCGTGTCGCTGAACACCTCGCTCAACCGTCGTGGCGAACCGATGATCTGCTCGCCGACGGACGCCCTGAACATGTTCTTCGGTTCCGATCTACAGTATCTGATCATGGAAGACATCCTGGTGGTCAAAGAGGGCGCGGACGCATATGACACGCTCGGCTGAACGCCATGTGCTGCAGTTCTGTCACGGCTATGACGGGCCGTTTCTGGACTGCGCCCGGCAGTACGCCAGCCTGTTCGCGGGGACCGGTTATCGAGTGACCACGGTGTTTCTGACCGGGGCTGCCGATGCCGAAGTTGCCGCGGGCTGCGCTTCCGATGAAGTGCTGTTCATGGAGTACAGCTCCAAGGCCATTCGTGGCCTGAAGCTGGGCGCCATCGGCGATCTGCGCAAGATCGCCGCCTCGCGCAATTTCAGTTTTTGCATCGCTCACCGTTTCAAACCTATTTATATCGCCTTGCTCGGCACGTCGTTGCCGGTGATTGGCGTGCATCACGCGTTTGACGATTACAAGCGCGGCACGCGCAAACTCTTCGCGAATATTTTCCGTAAGCGCCTGAGCCTGCTCGGGGTTTCCGATGCCGTGCGCGACGATATGCGCCATTGCCTGCCGAAGTGGCCGGCGGCGCGGATTCAGACGCTCTATAACCGTATCGATGTGCAGACCTTGCAGGACAGCCAGGTGTCTGTTCGCGAGGCCCGGGAAACCCTAGGTCTGGCGCCGGATGCCTGGGTTGTCGGCAATGTCGGACGGCTGCATCCGGACAAGGATCAGACCACGCTGCTGCACGGTTTTGCTGCGGCGTTGCCGGGTTTGCCGGCCAGCAGTCAATTAGTGATTCTCGGTGCCGGTCGACTGGAGCAGGACCTCAAGGCTCTGGCGCGTGAATTGGGTATCGGCGACCGCGTGCTGTTCCTCGGTCAGGTGCCTGAAGCCCGACGTTATTTCCGTGCCTTCGATGTGTTTGCCCTGAGTTCCGATCACGAACCGTTCGGCATGGTGCTGCTGGAGGCCATGGCTGCCGGCGTGCCGTTGCTTGCCACGGCGTGTGGCGGGGCGAAGGAAGTGGTCGAGGGCGTCGGTATTCTGTTCCCGCTGGGCGATGCCGAACACTTGGCTCAAGGGCTGCAACATCTGGCCGCGATGGACGAGCAGCAACGTCACCAGTGCGCCGAGCTGATGCTCGATCGCTTGCGTGAACGCTTCTCCGACCGCGCGGTACGCGATGCTTTCTGGCGTTTGCCGCACGTTACCGAACTGGCGCCGAGGGGCTGATGCTCAACCGATTTCAAGGCTGGCGCGAACGTGGCTGGGCGGTAGTCGACGCCTCGACATATGCTGAGGCCTGGCAACGTTATGGCGGCAGCGTCGCCACTCATCCCATGGTGGTCGAGCGACTGGCGCAGTTGGCCGACATTCCTGTGCGCTACCTGGCCTGGGAGCAAAACGGTGAAGTCAAAGCCGCGATCCCGACCTGGGGCCGCGACCTCGCCTTGTCCAAGGACGTGCTCAAGCGCAGCGGTAAAAAAGGCCTGTTCGATCTCGGTAATGCCGAGTTCATCCTGCCGGCCGCTGCCGATGCACAAGCGCCGCTGCGTCATCGTGGACGCTACCTGTCGGCGCTGAATGAAGGCCGCTTCACCGGCATCAAGTTGCAGGCTGAACAGCTGGCGATGGCCCGCACTCCCGAAGAACTGTCGAAGAAGTTTCGCTACAACCAGCGCCGTGAATTGCGATTGCTGGAGGAAGCGGGCGGAGTGGTCCGGCCGGTCGCGGAGTTTTCCAGCAGTGAACTGGCGGCGATCTATTGCGACCTGTTCCAGCGTCGCTGGGGCTTCCCGGCGACGGGGGCCGAGCGCATGGCTGAGGTCATCGAGTTGCTGCGTGATTTGCTGATCGGCTCGGTGATTTTTCTCAACGATGCGCCGATAGCGATTCAACTGGTCTACCGTGTCGAGACACCGCAGTGGATCAGCGTCGAGTACATCAATGGCGGCGTCGATCCCGAAACCCGCGAATTCAGTCCGGGCAGCGTGCTGAGCTTTCTCAATACGCAAAGCGCCTGGGAGCATGCCCGGGCGTTGGACAAACCGTTGCGCTTTTCTTTCGGGCGCGCCGACCGTGAATACAAGGATCGCTGGTGCAATCCTGTGCCGGTGTTCACCGTATGAGTCAGCCCATGAGCCGCAAACAACAATTACTCAAGCGCCATCGGCGCACCAAACGCATCGGTCTGCTCATCGCGCTGGTGCTATTGATTGCCATGGGTGTGCTGGTGACCTGGTGGCTGCCGTTGGTGCTCGCGGTTCTGGGCTGGATTGCCCACGAGGCATGGTTTGCCGACCATTTGTTTTACTCGCCCAAAGACGATTATCAGTACAGCTTTCCACCGTACACCCAGCAGCCCAAGGTTCACCTCGACGGTGAGCGTTTGCGCCTGGACGACGGCGTCATGCTGGTCGACGACGCCACCCTGGTCCTGGCGCTGCGGATAAAAAGCACCTGGCTGGGACGCTTCATCGATCCCGTGGTCGAGTTGTCGGGAGGGGATAACCCGGACCGACAAACCTTCGAGCGTGGTGTGAACGGCCTGCGTTACCTCAACCTCAGTGGTCAGGCGCAGGTGCTGTCGCAAGGTGAGTTACGCCTGCGTGGGCGTTTCTGCCGACTGCTGGGTGAGCCGGTGCTCAGGGCGTTCGAGCATCCGGATTACAGCCGTCAACGGGTGATGGTGATCGCGCCCCACGCCGACGATGCCGAGTTGGCCGCCTTCGGGTTGTACAGCAGCGCCAGTCAAAGCTGGATCGTGACCTTGACTGCCGGTGAAATCGAGGCCGGGCACTATCAGCAGATAGGGCTCAATGGTGTCGAAGCGTCCCGGTTGAAAGGCTCGCTTCGCGCCTGGGATAGCATCAGCGTGCCGTTGTGGGGCGGCGTACCTCAGGAACGCTGCATTCAGTTGGGGTATTTCTGCCTGCAATTGCCCGCCATGCAAAGCACGCCGACCGAGGCCGTGGTGTCCCGTGAGGCACAGCTTGGCGATACCCGATATTTTCGACGGTTCAATCCGTTTGCCCTGGGCAGTGACGTCGATGGCATACCGTCCTGGAACAATCTGCTGGCCGACCTGAGTGAGTTGATCGAGCGCATCCAGCCTCAGGTCATCGTTTTGCCACATCCGCGTTTCGACCCGCACCCAGACCATCTATGCTCACAGCAAGCGGTGATGCAGGCACTGAACGGTACAGCCTGGCAGCCCGAAACCTTGTTGCATTACGCCAATCATCTACACGACAACGATCGCTGGCCAATGGGTGATGCCGGGACCGGTGTGACACTGCCGCCACAGATCAATAATCACGAACCGTTGCGGCCCTGGGCGCTGTGTCTGTCGACCGAAAAACAGTGGCACAAGGCTATGTCGTTGGGCATGATGCACGACCTTCAGCCCCGACTTCCCCTCAAGCGTCTACTTCGCCGGGCGATCCAACGTTGTCTGGCGGCCCGACACTGGCCGGCTTTCGGCGAAAACGAGTTCTTCCGTAAAGCGGTGCGACGCCACGAATTATTCTGGGTCCAAGAGCTGTCTGGAAAGAGAGAGACCAATTGAAAGTTCTGTTTCTGGTGCAGAAAGAGCAGCGAGCGATCCTCGATCGACTGTATGACGGTATCGCCGAGCACTGCGACTGCGACAAGCGCGAGCTGACCAGCGCAGAGCAGGACGACTTGCGTGGATACTTTCGCAAGCATGTCGATGTGACCCGCTACGACCGGATTGTTTTTTTCCTGCGCTTCAAAAAAGAAATCAGACAGGTGAGGTTCATCCAAACCCTGCCCAATCTGGTTATTCTGGAACACGATGCGTACCAGAATTACATCCCGTGCAAGTACACCGGCAAGTTCAGTGCGCATTACCGAAAGCTGCCTTGGGCGCGGGTGATCAGCTCGGGTTTCATGGTCAGCCAGCGCTTGCGTGAGGAAGGGTTTGACGCGCATTTCGTGCCCAAGGGCTACGATCAGGCACTGTTGCAAAACTGCCAGCGTGAACGGGATATCGAGCTGGGTTTCGTCGGCAGTCTCAACAGCGTGGCGTATGCCGGACGCAAGGCCATGCTCGAGTCCGTGGCCGAAGTGGAGAACCTGCTGATCACCCGTACCAAGTCGGGTGAGGAATACTGCGAGACGTTGAGCCGGATCCGTTACTTCGTCAGTGCCGACGTCGGCATGGGCGAATACATGATCAAGAATTTCGAGGCGATGGCCTGTGGTTGTGTGCTGTTTGCTTACGATCAAGGGGAAGCAGAGAATCACGCGCTGGGGTTTGTCGATATGCACAACATCGTGCTCTACCGAACCCGCGACGAACTCAGGGAAAAACTGGCGGTGTTGCGCGAGTCCCCACAGCTGACCGAGACCATTTCATTGGCCGGACAGGCTTTGGTAGAGCAGCGTTACACCTTCCGGGCTGTAGGGCATGCGATTGTCGACGCCCTGCGTGCGCCGCTGCGCGAGCATGTCCCGCTGGGCTGGAAAGAAAAATTACGCTTGTCGCTGGGGCTGTGAAGCCGGGCGATTAAACAACCAATGGTGCGGTGCAAATAAATGCTGTTCAGCGAGACTAGCGACATTTCGGTAGTAATCACTAGTTGCGGTCGCTTCGATCTGTTGAAGCGTACCCTCGAGACGTTTGACCGGTACAACACGGCTCCGATCCGTAAAGTGTTCATTACAGAGGACTCCGGCGACAGCGCCGTAGAGGCCTGTATTCCGGAGCACTGGAGGGCGCATACCCAGTTTTTCATCAACAAGCCACGCCTGGGTCAGTTGCGGTCCATCGATGCCGCTTATGCTCAGGTGCAGACATCGTGGATTTTCCACTGTGAAGACGACTGGGATTTCTACCGCGAAGGGTTCATCGAAGAGTCCCAGTGCCTGCTGGAGGAAGATCCGCAGGCACTGCAGGTTTGGTTGCGCAGCTTCAATCATGACCTGATGGTTCACAGTCCTTACGTGTTCCTGAACGAGCGCAAAGTCAGCCATGGCATTCCTTTCTACGTACTGGGCTCGCAAAAAGCCGAGTGGCAAGGTTTTTCCTTTAATCCAGGGCTGCGCCGTCGTGTGGATTACTTGATGCATGCACCGTACTCCGGATTTTCGGGGGAGAAAGAACTGTCGCGTCTGTATGCTGGCGAAAATCGCTATGCGTTGATTCTGGAAAACGACGCGGTATTGCACACCGGTTTCGGTGAGCATGTGGTGGTTCCCAAGGAGCGGGAGAACAAATTACGGCGTAAACGTCTCGATCGGCTGAAGCTGATCGCAGCTCTTATCTTGGGTCTGGCAATAGGTTGGGTACTGCATGGAATTTAGCGGCATGAAGCCAGGAAAGAACACCATGGCGTATTTCGGAACGGTGCTCTGTCTGTTTCTTTTGAGCTTTGTGGTGGGCTGGTCGTCGAAGTGGACCAACAACCTGTTCTACGGCTTGATGGCATTGCCGGGCCTGGTCTTCCTGATCAAGGAGCGCGGTGCGGGCTTGCTCAAGGAACCGCTGGCATGGGGCTGGCTGGCGTTCATTCTATGGTTTCTGGTGCCTGCGACGATTGCAGGGCAGATGCAATTCTACAAACACGTCTTCTATGTACTGATGTTCGTCATGGTGACGGGCGCCCTTACCGATCCGCAGTTCTTCCGCAGTGCGGCGTTTATTCGCGCTCAGTTCTGGATTCTGACGTTGTACATCTTCGGCAGCGCGCTCTACGGTTGGGCAACCGGTGAGTTCGCCGTCGGCGGCCGGGTGGCGCTGCTTCCGGCGCGCCTGGAGAACGTCATCTACGCCAGCATTTGGCTGTTCTGTGCGTTGGCGCTGGCGCTGCCAATCTGGCTCAGGGAGCGAAGGTATATCGAGGGTGGCCTGGCCATCGTTTTGTCGGTGTTCGCGGTAGCCTTCGTCCTGCAGACGCGTACTGCGTTTGTGGGGGCTGTGTTCCTGTTTGGTATCTGGGTGCTTTACGGCATTTACCTCAAGCCGCGGCTGGTGGGTACTGCGGTGGCGATTGTCGCGATCATTTTAGGTCTGCTGTTCCTGGTGGTGCACAACGAAGCCTGGTACCAGTCCCTCTGGAATCGAGGCGATTCGTACCGTATCGAAATCTTCCAGATCATGGTCGGCGAGTGGCGCCACTGCGGCTGGGCACTGGGCTGCGGCATCGGCTTCCACACCACCCAGGTGCTCGATGGCTGGATGCCGATTCAGCATCCGCACAACATTTTCGTAGCGCTGGGACTTTACAGCGGCGGGGTCGCGCTGGTGTTGTTCGTAGGGCTGATGGCCACCTCCCTTTGGCAGGCCTGGCGTCTGCGCGACGGGTGGGGTATGTACCTGGCGTGTGCGCTGGTGATGCTGAATTTCGATGGCAGTTTGCTGATTGGTAACCCTGACGAGTTGTGGCCGCTGGTGCTGCTGCCCGCCGCGATGATCCTCTCTCGCGTGCTGAAGGCGCGACAACCCGCGCTGGCGTAATGCCTGACCTTCGCCTCCTCCCCGGAGGCGAAGGCAGTCGGATCATGTTTGCAGGGCGACGCTCAGCTCCTCCGGGGAGCAGATGCTCTGGGTCTGGCCATAATGGTGCATGAAGACTTCGCCGCGACCGTCGAGCAACCATTGCCGATCTTGCGGGTAACGCACCATATGCTTGAAGTTGCGCAGCCGCAGAGTCTTGCGCAACGGACGGCGATACACCCGCATGTCGGCGATGTCGATCAGGCCCAACTGATGCTCGGGTGTGAGCACGATGTTGCCCAGGTGCGCCGAGCGAAAGTAAATCCCCCGCTCATGCAAAGTGGCCATGAAGACCCCCAATTGACCGCGCAACGGATCGGCATCGCCCTGGATGTCCAGCAGCTGACGCAGGGTCTGGCCCGGCAGTGGATCGTAGTGCACGGCATCGCGCTCGATACTCGCAATACGGTAAACCTGGCGAATCGACGGGCAGGGGATGTGCCGTTCACGCAACGCATCGCAGTTGTCGGCAAAGCGTTTGGCATACGGGTACCACGCGGCCGACGTCAGCAGGCGTTTGCGGCGAAACAGTTTGAGTATTGAACCGTCCGTCAACCGCAGAACCTTGTCCCCCGAACCATCCGCTTCAAGGACTTGTGCTCCCTCGCGCAGGGCGAGATATCGGGTGTGATCAAGCGCTTGCATCAATACTCCGGGTTGGGCGCCGTGAGGCATGGATAGCCGGCCATGTTACCGCAGCTCAGCGACTAAAATGGCCTGTGTTACACTCGCGGGCTCTTTTCTCATACAACGGGTTCTCATGACCAGCCCTGATTCGCCTGCGCCGTCGAGCTTGAAGATTTACCTGCGCCTGCTGTCGTATGTGCGCCCGTACTGGGGCATGTTTGCCATCAGTATTGTCGGCTTTGTGATTTTTGCCTCGACGCAGCCCATGCTCGCAGGGATTCTCAAATATTTCGTCGATGGCCTGAGCAACCCCGAAGCGGTGCTCTTCCCGACTGTTCCCTATCTGCAAGACTTGCAGTTGCTGATGGCCGTGCCGCTGCTGATCATCCTGATCGCTGCCTGGCAAGGCCTGGGGTCTTTCCTGGGTAACTACTACCTGGCCAAAGTCTCCCTTGGGCTGGTCCACGACTTGCGTGTCGAGTTGTTCAACAAATTGCTGGTATTGCCCAACCGTTATTTCGACACCCATAACTCCGGGCACCTGATTTCGCGCATCACCTTCAACGTGACCATGGTCACCGGTGCGGCCACGGACGCCATCAAAGTGGTCATTCGTGAAGGCCTGACCGTGGTGTTCCTGTTTGCTTACCTGTTGTGGATGAACTGGAAACTGACCCTGGTGATGTTGGCGATCCTGCCCATCATCGCGATCATGGTGAGTAGCACCAGCAAAAAATTCCGCAAGCAGAGCAAGAAAATCCAGGTGGCGATGGGCGACGTGACTCACGTAGCCTCCGAGACCATCCAGGGTTATCGCGTGGTGCGCAGCTTCGGCGGCGAGAGCTATGAAGAGCGTCGTTTCGCCGAAGCCAGCCAGGGCAACACCGACAAGCAACTGCGCATGACCAAGACCGGTGCGGTCTACACGCCCATGTTGCAATTGGTGATCTACACCGCCATGGCCGTGCTGATGTTCCTGGTACTGTTCCTGCGCGGCGACGCCACCGCCGGTGACCTGGTGGCCTACATCACCGCAGCGGGCCTGTTGCCCAAGCCGATTCGTCAACTGTCGGAAGTCAGCTCGACAATCCAGAAAGGCGTTGCCGGTGCCGAGAGCATTTTCGAGCAACTGGACGTCGAGCCGGAGATTGACCAGGGTACCGTCGAGCGCGATCGCGTCAGCGGCCATCTGGATGTGCGCAACCTGAGCTTCACCTATCCAGGGACCGAGCGTGAAGTGCTGAAGAACATCAGCTTCACGGCGGCACCGGGGCAAATGATCGCCCTGGTCGGTCGTTCGGGTAGCGGCAAGTCGACCCTGGCCAGCCTGATTCCGCGCTTCTATCACCACGAAACTGGCGAAATCATGCTCGATGACGTGGAAATCGAAGACTATCGCCTGCGCAATCTGCGTCGACACGTGGCGCAGGTGACACAGCATGTGACCCTGTTCAACGACACCATCGCCAACAACATCGCTTACGGTGACCTGGCCGGCGCCCCACGTGCCGACATTGAAAAGGCCGCCACGGATGCTTACGCGATGGACTTCATCTCGGAGATGCCGCAAGGCCTGGACACCCAGGTCGGGGAAAACGGCGTGTTGCTGTCCGGTGGCCAGCGTCAGCGCCTGGCGATTGCCCGGGCCTTGTTGAAGAACGCACCGTTGCTGATTCTCGACGAGGCAACGTCGGCGCTCGATACCGAGTCCGAGCGGCACATTCAGGCGGCACTGGATCAGGTCATGAAAGGTCGCACCACGCTGGTGATTGCTCACCGGTTGTCGACCATCGAGAAAGCCGACCTGATCCTGGTCATGGACCATGGTGAAATCGTCGAGCGCGGCACCCACGCTCAACTGCTGGCGCAAAACGGCTATTACGCGCGCCTGCATGCGATGGGCCTCGACGCCCCGGTTGGCGACATCGCCTGACCCTACAAAAGGGGTGAGCCTGGCTCACCCCTTTTGCACACCTGGCGTGCAATGCGTCCGGTGATGTGTACCCAGACCTTTACCCTTCTTGACCAAGCCTGAATAAATCTGCGCACCGCGGACGGATTTTCTGATCAATTAATGAGCAGAAAGCCCCGCCGAATCATCCCGTTGCAGCCGTCACACAAGCTCACGCCAACCCTGTGTTAATATCGCGCCCCTGTTCATTTTGTATGTGGGTTGCTCCATGAAGTTGTCCATGCCGCGATTCGATCAAGCCCCTGTCTTGGTGGTCGGCGATGTCATGCTCGACCGTTACTGGCATGGTGGTACCTCACGGATTTCCCCTGAGGCGCCGGTACCGGTAGTCAAGGTCGAGCAAATCGAGGACCGCCCGGGCGGTGCCGCCAACGTTGCGTTGAACATTGCCGCCCTCGGCGCACCGGCCTCGCTGGTCGGCGTGACCGGCGACGATGAAGCTGCCGACAGCCTGGCCAATAGCCTCAAGGGCGCTGGCGTGCGGGCGTTGTTCCAGCGCATCGCGCACCAGCCGACCATCGTCAAGCTGCGGGTCATGAGCCGTCACCAGCAACTGCTGCGTATCGACTTCGAAGAACCTTTCGCCACCGACGCGTTGGCGTTGGGCGAGCAAGTCGACGAGTTGCTCGAAGGCATCAAAGTGCTGGTGCTGTCCGATTACGGCAAAGGCGCGCTGAAAAACCATCAGGTGCTGATCCAGGCGGCCCGTGCCCGTGGTATTCCGGTGCTGGCCGATCCCAAGGGCAAGGATTTCTCGATCTACCGGGGGGCGAGCCTGATCACTCCGAACCTCAGCGAATTCGAAACCATCGTCGGCGGTTGCGCCGATGAGCACGAGCTGGTGAGCAAGGGCGCGCAGCTGATGCACGACCTCGACCTCGGCGCGTTGCTGGTGACCCGCGGCGAACACGGCATGACCCTGCTGCGTCCGGATCATCCGGCGCTGCACCTGCCAGCCCGTGCCCGTGAAGTGTTCGATGTGACCGGTGCCGGCGACACGGTGATTTCCACCCTGGCGGCCGCGATTGCCGCGGGCGAAGAACTGCCCCACGCGGTGGCCCTGGCCAACCTGGCGGCGGGCATCGTGGTCGGCAAACTGGGTACGGCGGCGATCAGCGCACCGGAACTGCGTCGCGCCATTCAGCGTGAAGAAGGTTCCGAGCGCGGTGTACTCGGCCTTGAGCAGCTGTTGCTGGCGGTCGATGATGCGCGTGCGCATAAAGAGAAGATTGTCTTCACCAACGGCTGCTTCGATATTTTGCACGCCGGTCACGTGACCTACCTCGAGCAGGCGCGTGCCCAGGGCGATCGCTTGATCGTCGCGGTCAATGACGATGCGTCGGTCAGCCGCCTGAAAGGTCCGGGTCGTCCGATCAATAGCGTCGACCGTCGCATGGCCGTACTGGCAGGTCTGGGCGCCGTGGATTGGGTGATCAGCTTCGCTGAAGGCACCCCGGAAAACCTGCTGCGCGAGGTCAAGCCGGATGTGCTGGTCAAGGGCGGGGACTACGGAATCGAGCAGGTTGTCGGCGCGGACATCGTGACTGCTTACGGCGGAACGGTGAAAGTGCTGGGGCTGGTGGAAAACAGCTCGACTACCGCGATTGTCGAGAAAATCCGCAATAACTGACCCAGCATGATCGTTCCCACGCTCTGCGTGGGAATGCCTCACCGGACGCTCTGCGTCCGCTGTTGGGACGCGGAGCGTCCCGGGCTGCATTCCCACGCGGAGCGTGGGAACGATCTATCAAGAGCTGACTTTTTTACGCGGTACGATTCTCTTCAGCAATTGCTTCGCCTTCCCGCGCAACCGCGCCAAACCTGAATCTTTCCCCGGCGGGCTCAAGCCCTGTTGTCGCACCCAATCCTTCCAGCGAATTCGCTCATCCCTCACCAGCCAGCCTTCCTGCTGGGCAAAACTCTCCGCCAGGTACAACCCGCGAGTACTCGCCGGGTACAGCTGATCCTTTTTCAAGGTATAGAGCTCGGCCATCGGTTGGCCGTCCTGCAGCGGCATCAAATACAAATCGGGACGTTTTCGATCGAGCCGGGCCACCAGTTGATCGCCTTCCAGTCGTTCATCGACATGAAACAGGCTCAGGGATTTGGCCTCCTTGGGCACGTCCAGGCGCAAGTCATAGATCAATTGCAGTGAAGCCGTCGGCAAATGTACGTAAGCCCGCGGGCGTTCGATCAACTGCATCTTGGCGCAACGCACTGGCCGCGCGGAGCCGGACAGCGGCGTCAGGCGAAACGGCAGGGCTTCGCGATAATGCAGCGCGGACGAGTAGGGCGCCGGCAGCCAGGTGTCGTTGAAACGCCCGCCGAGCCAGCCTTCCGGGGTTTCCAGCAGGCACTCTTCGGCAATTTCCTGAATCGCGGTGTGCAGCGGCAGGTTCAGCTCATGGGCGGGCACGTAACCGGAGATCAGCTTGAGCACCACGTCGCCACGGTCTTGCCGACGCTGACGCACCAACACCCAGTAATCGCGGTTCTGCCAATGCAGGGTCAGGCGCACCGAGACCCCGAGGTTGGCCAGCTCAAGCGAAAACCGCTGAGTGTCGGCGACCGTCACCGGGCGACGACGTTGCAGCGTCTGGGAGAAATTGAGCGGCATCCCGACGCTTTGATAACTCAGGCCTTCGGGAGTCGCTTCGACGAATAACGGCAGGGTCTTGAAGTTGCTCGGGTTCTTTCTTATGAGCGTACGCGGCATGTCGGCTCCTGCTTAAGGCCGCGTGGGCGGCATCAGTTTCTACGTAGGACCTGGGCAACGGTCGCGACGTTATGGGCGAGGTGCAGCGGATTAATGGTCCCGACAATAGCACTGGCAACACCCGGATGTTCAAACAACAACTCGAAGCTGGCGCGAACAGGGTCCACACCCGGACTCAGGCATACGTGGCCACTGGCGAGGGCTTTTTTGACCAGAATGGCTTTGCCGTGAGCAGCAGCATAGTCAATGACTGGCTTCTCGTTCTGCTCGTTCAGATTGTAGGTGACCATCGCGCAATCACCTTGTTCCAGAGCCTTCAAACCGCCTTCGACGGTTTTGCCGGAAAAACCGAAGCCGCGAATCTTGCCTTCGCTCTTCAACGCCGCGAGGGTCGCATAGACTTCGCTGTCGTTGAGGATCGCCAGGTCGTTGCCGTCGGAGTGCACCAGCACCAGGTCGATAAAATCCGTTTCCAGCCGTTGCAGGCTGCGCTCGACCGAGAGCCGGGTATGAGCGGCGCTGAAGTCGTGATGGGACTGACCGTCGGCAAACTCTTCGCCGACCTTGCTGACGATCACCCAATCCTGACGCTGACCCCGCAGCAGCGGACCGAGGCGTTCTTCGCTGCGGCCATAGGCCGGGGCGGTGTCGATCAGGTTGATGCCCAGGTCGCGCGCGAGTTTGAGCAGCATGCGCGCTTCGTCATCATCGGGAATCTGGAAACCGTTGGGGTACTTCACGCCTTGGTCGCGGCCGAGTTTTACGGTGCCCAGGCCCAGTGGCGAAACCAACAGGCCGGTGCTGCCCAGCGGGCGATGCAGATCGTGCAAGGTCGGTTGGCTCATGGCAGCAGTTGCTCCCAGGCAGGGACGCCCATCGGCGGTTTTGGCAGGTCGGGCAGCGGCGCCGGTTGGCTTGGCTGGATGCCGTCGCGCTGCAGGGAGGCGATGACACGATCAGCAAAGTCCGGCGCCAGCGCCAGTTTGGTTGGCCAGCCGACCAGCAGCCGGCCTTCTTCGGCAAGGAATGCATTGTCAGGGCGGGTCAGTCCCGATTGCAGTGGCTCGGCGCGATCCACTCGAAGGGTGGCCCATTGCGCCGTACTCAGGTCGATCCATGGCAGCAACTGGCCGAGTTCTTTCTGCGCCGTGGCGATTTGCTCGGAGGGTTCGCGGGCAACACCTTCGGCTTCAGCGATATCGCCACCCAGATACCAGACCCACTGGCCATCGGCGGCCGGATGGGTGGTCACGGTAATGCGCGGCTTGGTGCCGCCGCCCAGGCAGTGGGCGTACAGCGGTTTGAGACCCGGACCTTTGGCGATGATCATGTGCAACGGTCGGCGTTGCATGGCGGGTTGGCTCAGGCCCAGTGCTTCGAGCAGCGCTGCCGTACCGGCACCAGCGCTCAAGACGATGCGCTGGGCGCGAATTTCGCGCTCGTCGACCTTCAGGCCGACCAGTTTTCCACCTTCCAGCAGCGGTTCGATGTTCTGGCCGGCGAGCAGGCCATCACCCGCCAGATCGGCCAGGCGCTGGATCAGGCTCGGCACGTCGATCACCAGTTCCGCCAGGCGATAGACCTTGCCCTTGAAGCGCTTGTCTTGCAGGGCGGGCGGCAGTTGCTCGCCCTTGACCTGATCGACACGACCGCGCACGGCCTTGCTGGCGAAGAAACTGGTGAGATTGCCGGCGATCGTGCCGGGGGACCAGAGGTAATGAGCTTCGGACAGCAGGCGCACGCCGGTCAGGTCCAGTTCACCGTCACCGGCCAGGGCTTCACGCCAGCGCCGAGGCATGTCGGCGATAGCTTCCGAGGCACCGGTCAAGGCACCATGCAATGCGTACTTGGCGCCGCCATGGATGATGCCTTGGGATTTCACGCTTTGCCCGCCACCGAGGCTGGCGCTTTCCACCAGCACAGTCGAAAAACCCTGGCGGCGCAAGCGCGCATTCAGCCAGAGGCCGGCGACACCAGCGCCGACAATCAGAACGTCGGTGGAAATAACGGATGGCATGCAGCGACCTCAGTGTTCAAGACGAGGACGCAGTATACAGACTCGAAGAAAAGGGGATTTGCTGGTGATCAATTGGAGGGATGCAAAACCTGTAGGAGTGAGCCTGCTCGCGATCGCGTCATGCCAGCCGATACCTATGCAAGCTGACACACCGCTATCGCGAGCAGGCTCACTCCTACACTGGATTGTGTTTCGGCTTTAGTGGCCGGCGGTTTTCGAGAACAGCTGGATAACAACCACGCCCAATACGATGAGCGCCATCCCCAGCATCGCCGGCACATCCAGTTTCTGCCCGTAGATAAACAGCGCCGCAACGCTGACCATCACGATCCCCATGCCGGCCCACACCGCGTAAGCCACGCCCACCGGAACGCTGCGCACCACCAGCGTCAGCATCCAGAAGGCGATGCCATAACCGACAATAACCAGAATCAGCGGCAGCGGGGTGCTGAAGCCTTTGACCGCTTTCATCGAAACGGTGGCGATCACTTCGGCGCAGATGGCAATGGCCAGGTAGTAGTAAGCGGTCATAGGTGCATCCTCGTGTGAAGTGTTGCTTTCTGAGGTCGGCATTTTAGAGATTCTCCAGATGCGGTAAAGTCATTACCTATCTGTTCTGAAGATGGGTTGAGCCATGAACACGCAATGGAATCTGGAGCAGCTGCGGCTGTTTGTCAGCGTAGCGGAGCAGCGTTCGTTTTCTGCGGTGGCGCGGGATCAGCGCAAGGCGCAGTCGGCGGTCAGCAGTTCGATTGCGCTGCTGGAAGAGGACTTGGGCGTCAGCCTGTTCGACCGTAGCAGCGGCCGCCAGCCGAAACTCACCGAGGCCGGTAACGCGTTGTTGGACGAGGCGCGGGAAGTGCTGCGCCAATGTGAACGCCTGAACGGTCGGGCGCTGGCCATGATGCGCGGCCAGGAGGCTCGTTTGCGTGTGGCCCAGGATGAGGCGATGCCCTATCAGCCGATCATCGAAAGCTTCGAAGCTCTGGCTCAACAATTTCCCAGCCTTGAAGTGCAATTGACCAGCGCCGCCCAAGGCGATGTGGCGCGTAAACTGGTGGAGCGTCGGGCCGATCTGGGGCTGCTGTTTTATCACGACCAGATTCCCGAAGCGCTCGAGCGGCGGGTGTTGGGCAGCGTCGAAATGGTTACGGTGTGCGGCGTCGGCCACCCATTGGCGAAACAGGCTCAGGTCGACTGTCAGCAACTGGCGCAGCATCGTCAGTTGCTGATGTCCACACAGTCGAGTGTCTATCCCGGGAGCGAGCCCGCCAGCCCGCAAGTCTGGCGGGCCGACAGTTTCTACGTGATGGCTGAATGGCTGGTGCGCGGACTCGGTTGGGCCTGGCTGCCGCGCCACGTGGTGCAGTACCCGGCGTATCAGGATTTGATGGTCGAACTGAACAGCGAATGGACCCCGCCGGCGCTGGTGGTGGAGCTGGTCTGGCGCCGCGATGAACCTCTGGGTCCGGCGGCTCGTTGGTTGGCCGAACGTTTTGCCGTGCACTTGCAGACGATCGGCGACAAAAGCCGATAAACTCCGCCGCCATGAATAGAACTCTCTACACCGCGCTGTTTTACCTGGGGCTGCCACTGGTAGCGATTCGGCTGTGGCTGCGGGCGCGCAAGGCGCCGGCGTACGCCAAGCGCATTGGCGAACGTTTCTCCCTCGGGTTACCGACGATGAAAACGGGCGGCATCTGGGTGCACGCGGTGTCGGTGGGCGAAAGCATTGCCGCGGCGCCGATGATTCGCGCCTTGCTGCAACGTTATCCACAGTTGCCCATTACCGTGACCTGCATGACCCCGACCGGTTCGGAGCGCATTCACGCACTGTTCGCCAATGAGCCGCGCATCCAGCACTGCTATTTGCCTTACGACTTGCCTTGCGCAGCGAAGCGATTTCTTGATCGGGTCCAGCCGAAACTGGCGGTGATCATGGAGACCGAGCTCTGGCCGAACCATATCCATCAGTGCGCCAGGCGCGGGATTCCCGTGGCCCTGGCCAACGCTCGACTGTCCGAGCGTTCGGCCAAGGGCTATGGTCGCTTCAGCAAACTGACCCAGCCGATGCTCGCCGAGATGAGCCTGTTCGCAGTGCAGACCGAGGCCGAGGCGCAGCGCTTCCGCGATTTGGGTGCGCGTTCGCAAACCGTGGAAGTGACCGGCTCGATCAAGTTCGATCTGACCATCGACCCGGCACTGCTTCAGCGTGCCGCCGAGTTGCGTGCGCAATGGCAAACCCAGGAGCGCCCGGTGTGGATCGCTGCCAGTACGCACGAAGGCGAAGACGAAGTGGTGCTGGCGGCTCATCGTCAGTTGCTGGCCAATCATCCCGATGCGTTGCTGATTCTGGTGCCGCGCCATCCAGAGCGTTTCAACCCGGTGTTCGAGCTGTGTCGGCAACAGGGTTTCGCCACGGTCCGTCGTTCCACTGGCGAACCCGTCACCGCCGGTACGTCGGTGCTGCTGGGCGACACCATGGGCGAGTTGCTGTTTCTGTATGCCTTGGCTGATAGCGCTTTTGTTGGCGGCAGTCTGGTGCCGAACGGTGGGCACAACCTGTTGGAACCGGCAGCTCTGGCGAAACCGGTATTGAGCGGGCCGCACCTGTTCAATTTCCTCGAAATCGCCACGCAACTGCGCAACGCCGGGGCATTGCAGGAAGTGGAGGATGCCGAAGGTCTGGCGCTGGCGGTGCAGCGGCTGTTCGAGTTGCCGCGCGATGCGCAGCGGATGGCGGAGGCAGGGTTGAAAGTGATGCGCACCAATCAGGGCGCGTTGCAGCGGTTGCTGGATGGGTTGGGGCGGTTGATCGAGCGTTAGACCGAGTCGCTTGACATAAAAAGATCGCAGCCTCGTTTCACTCGACAGCTCCTACACGGGATTTGTATTCATCCTGTAGGAGCTGTCGAGTGAAACGAGGCTGCGATCTTTTGCTTTTTATTGCGTCGGATTTGCCTTCAACTGCGCCGCCGCAGCCTTCGCCAGGTCCGGCGGCAGGAAGTCTTTGTCCGGGTTGTAATCAGCCTTGAGGTAACGCGCCAGGTCCTGCAAATCCCCCGGGTTCAACGTACCCGCGGCCTGTTTCAAGCGCAGGTTATCGAGGATGTAGTCATAACGCGTGTTGTTGTAGTCGCGCACCGAGGTGTACAGCTGACGCTGCGCATCCAGTACGTCGACGATGTTTCGCGTGCCCACCTGATAACCGATTTCGGTCGCTTCCACGGCGCTCTGGTTGGAGATGATCGACTGCTTGCGTGCCTGCACCTGTTCAACGTCAGTGTTCACTGCGCGATGCAGGTTGCGGGTGCTTTCCACCACTTGCCGGCGCAGGGATTCACGTTGCTGCTCGGACTGGTCCAGTTGTGCATACGATTGGCGCACCTGGGAATTGATCAGGCCGCCGCTGTAGATCGGGATGTTCAGTTGCAGGCCAACCGTCGTTTGCTCGACGTTGCCACCGTACGGTTGGGGGAAGCCATTCGGGTTGCTGAAGCCCAAAGCGTCGTTGTCACCTTTCTCGTACTTTGCCACGGCGTCGAGGGTCGGCGCATGGCCGGCCTTGCGCTGCTTGAGGGTTTCTTCGGCGGCGCTGACGGCGTAGTTGCTCGCGAGCAGGTTGAGGTTCTGTCTGGCTGCCGTATCGACCCAGGCCTTGGCGTCGTTCGGTGCTGGTGGCAGGATCGGCAAGGTATGGGAAATGCCCCAGATCGAGTTGTACTGACGGTTGGTCAGGGTGATCAGGGCTTCGAACGCATCATCTACCTGGCGCTGCGCGACGATTCGGTTGGCGCGTGCAGTGTCGTAGCTGGCTTGCGATTGCAGCACATCAGTTTTGTCCGAGAGACCGACGTCGAAGCGTTCGTTGGACTGATCGAGCTGGCGTTTGAACGCGGCTTCTTCGGCCTTGGTTGACGCCAGGTTGTCCTGGGTTCGCAAGACATTGAAGTAGCTGACGGCAGTTTGCAGGATCAGGTTTTGCTGGGTTGCCGAGAGCTGCAACGCAGCCTGTTCGTTAACGTCTTTGGCGGCCTGGAACTGGAACCAGCGATCAGCACGGAACAGCGGTTGCGCCAAGGTCGCCTGATAGGAATGAGCATTGCGGTTGGCGGTAGCTGAAGGCTGATCGATCACCGTGCGCACGTTGGCAAGTTCGGCGCCGCCAGAGAGGTTCGGCAGCAGCCCGGCGCGGGCCTGGGGCACGACTTCTTTCTGGGCGCCATATTGAGCGATGGCTGCAGCCAGGTCGGCGTTGTTGTCGACCGCTTCCTGATAGACGCTGACCAGATCGTTCTTGGTCGATAAGGGCGCTTCTGCTGCCCAGGCCATTCCATTGGACGCACAAGACACGGCAAGGGCCAGTGAGAGTTTGCGCAGCATGAGGCCATCCCTAAAAAATTACGCTGATAATTTGAGCGCCAAGGCTACGGCGCGGCTCATACAGCGTCAAGGCGCAGCATGGCATGGCGAGTGTAGTTGCGCCCACGTGCGGCAACAATCCTGTAATTACGCCATTCATCATGGTGTTTACCGCGGTGTTGGCGTTCTTTGCCAGTTGTGTCTAGACTGGCCGGGTTCTTGTCGGGGTGCCTTGCTATGAGGCTGAGATCGAATAATTTCGGATCCCGTTGAACCTGATCAGGTTAGCGCCTGCGTAGGGAACAAGATTTCTCGTCACCCGGCGAGTCCTCTTGTGCTTCGTCCGGGATGTTGTTCGACAATCGAACACCCCTCGAGCACTGAGCACAGCACAGCTGGTTTTCCCAGCGCCCGTGCGTCCATTCGTTTACAGGTTCGCTCCGACAAAAATCCACTGCCTGGATGTGTGTCTGGAGAGCCCGTGATGACGATAAAACTAAAAAACACTACGAACCTGAGTGATTCGGCCCAAGTCGATCAACAATCGGTTCAGCCGTTTACCCGCTCGCAAAAAATCTATGTTCAGGGCTCTCGCCCGGACATCCTCGTGCCGATGCGCGAAATCAGCCTTGATGTGACCCCGACCGATTTCGGCGGCGAGATCAACGCGCCGGTCGTTGTGTACGACACTTCGGGCCCTTACACCGACCCCAACGTCATCATCGACGTGCGCAAAGGCCTGGCCGATGTGCGTTCGCCGTGGATCGAATCCCGTGGCGACACCGAGCGTCTGCCCGGCCTCAGCTCCAATTTCGGCCAGGAACGCCTCGCCGATGCCGAGCTGACCAAGCTGCGTTTCGCCCACGTGAACAACCCGCGCCGCGCCAAGGCCGGTGCCAACGTCAGCCAGATGCACTACGCCCGCAAAGGCATCATCACCGCCGAGATGGAATACGTCGCCATCCGCGAAAACATGAAGCTTGAAGTGGCTCGCGCCGCCGGCCTGCTGGACCAGCAACACGCCGGTCACAGCTTCGGTGCCAGTGTGCCGAAAATCATCACCCCCGAATTCGTCCGTGACGAGATCGCCCGCGGTCGCGCGATCATTCCGGCCAACATCAACCACACCGAACTGGAACCGATGATCATCGGCCGTAACTTCCTGGTGAAGATCAACGGCAACATCGGCAACAGCGCTTTGGGTTCGTCCATCGAAGAAGAAGTGGCGAAACTGACCTGGGGCATTCGCTGGGGTTCGGACACGGTCATGGACTTGTCCACCGGCAAGCACATTCACGAAACCCGCGAGTGGATCATCCGTAACTCGCCGGTGCCGATCGGCACTGTGCCGATTTATCAGGCCCTGGAAAAAGTCGGCGGCGCTGCCGAAGACCTGACTTGGGAGCTGTTCCGCGACACGCTGATCGAACAGGCCGAGCAGGGCGTCGACTACTTCACCATCCACGCCGGCGTGCTGCTGCGCTACGTGCCGCTGACCGCCAAACGCGTCACCGGTATCGTTTCCCGTGGCGGTTCGATCATGGCCAAGTGGTGCCTGGCGCACCACAAAGAGAACTTCCTCTACACCCATTTCGAAGACATCTGCGAAATCATGAAGGCCTACGACGTCAGCTTCTCGCTGGGCGACGGCCTGCGTCCGGGCTCGATTGCCGACGCCAACGATGCGGCACAATTCGGTGAGCTGGAAACCCTCGGTGAGCTGACCAAGATCGCGTGGAAGCACGACGTGCAGTGCATGATCGAAGGCCCAGGCCACGTGCCGATGCAGTTGATCAAAGAGAACATGGACAAGCAGCTTGAGTGCTGCGACGAGGCGCCGTTCTACACCCTCGGTCCGCTAACCACGGACATCGCGCCAGGCTATGACCACATCACCTCGGGTATTGGTGCGGCGATGATCGGCTGGTTCGGTTGCGCCATGCTGTGCTACGTGACGCCGAAGGAACACTTGGGTCTGCCGAACAAGGATGACGTGAAGACCGGGATCATCACCTACAAGATCGCCGCGCATGCCGCCGATCTGGCAAAAGGGCATCCGGGCGCGCAGATCCGCGACAATGCCTTGAGCAAGGCGCGTTTCGAATTCCGTTGGGAAGACCAGTTCAACCTGGGCCTTGATCCGGACACTGCTCGTTCGTATCACGATGAGACCCTGCCGAAGGATTCGGCCAAGGTCGCGCACTTCTGCTCCATGTGCGGGCCGAAATTCTGCTCGATGAAGATCACCCAGGAAGTCCGCGAATACGCGGCCAACCAGCGCATCGAAACCGTCGACGCCGAAGTCGCCCAGGGATTGGCGGACCAGGCCGAGCGGTTCAAACAGGAAGGCAGTCAGCTGTACAAGAAGGTTTGATCTGACCTGAAAAGGTGGGGCCTGAAAGGACCCCATCGCCAGCAGGCTGGCTCCCACACTGGATTTGTGGTGTTCACAAGTCCCCTGTGGGAGCCAGCCTGCTGGCGATAGCGATCAAAAGAACAACAAATGTCCCTCTGAGATAACACCCTTGAGCATTCAACCCAGCACTTATTCCCCTGATATCGCGGTGCCCAAAGACAAACGTGTCTTCGGCGGCCGCGATCTGTTTTCCCTGTGGTTCTCCCTCGGCATCGGCCTGATGGTCCTGCAGACCGGCGCTCTGCTCGCGCCAGGTCTGGGCCTGTCCGGCTCGTTGCTGGCAATCTTCCTCGGCACCCTGGTCGGCGTTTTGCTGCTGGCCGCCGTCGGCGTGATCGGCAGCGACACCGGACTGTCGTCGATGGCCGCGCTCAAACTCAGCCTCGGTGCAAAAGGCGCGAGCCTGCCGGCCGTGCTGAACCTGCTGCAATTGATCGGTTGGGGATCGTTCGAAATCATCGTCATGCGCGACGCCGCCAGCCTGCTCGGCGCGCGGGCGTTCAGCGAAGGCAGTCTGTTGTCCAATCCGCTGCTGTGGACCGTGTTCTTTGGTGGTTTGGCGACCTTGCTGGCCGTCAGTGGTCCGCTGACATTCGTGCGGCAGATCCTGCGCAAGTGGGGCATCTGGTTGCTGCTGGCCGCGTGCATCTGGCTGACCTGGAACCTGTTCGCCAAGGCCGATCTGGCGGCGTTGTGGGCGCAGGCCGGTGATGGTTCGATGCCGTTCGCCGTGGGCTTCGACATTGCCATCGCCATGCCGCTTTCGTGGTTGCCGCTGATTGCCGACTACTCGCGTTTCGGCAAGCGTGCGAAAAATGTGTTTGGCGGCACGGCAGTGGGTTTCTTTATCGGTAACTTCTGGCTGATGAGCCTGGGCGTGGCCTACACCCTGGCGTTTGCGCCGAGCGGTGAAGTGAATGCCTTGCTGTTGGCATTGGCGGGTGCTGGCCTCGGGATTCCGCTGCTGCTGATCCTGTTGGACGAGTCGGAAAATGCTTTCGCCGACATTCACTCGGCGGCCGTTTCCAGCGGGATTCTGCTGCGCATGAAGGTCGAACATCTGGCGCTGGCCATCGGTGTGATCTGCACACTGATCGCGTGTCTGGCGCCATTGGCTCAGTACCAGAACTTCCTGCTGTTGATCGGTTCGGTGTTTGCGCCGCTGTTCGGCGTGGTGCTGGTGGATCACTTCATCCTGCGCAAACGCGGTGCTCGCATGGCGTCAGCCGCATTGCGCTGGCCGGCGCTACTCGCCTGGTTGGGCGGGGTGAGCACCTATCATTTGCTGGCTAATCTGTATCCGGACATCGGCGCAACCCTACCGTCACTGATTCTGGCAGGGTTGCTGCAACTCGTGCTGGGTCGGGCCTTCAGTTACGGCCAGGAAACAGCTCGGGCTTGATAATGCCGTTCAGGCGTGGGTAAGGGATCTTCAGTTCGACGTGACCCAGCGCGTAAGGCGCGATGGTGCTCACTTCGTACTTGAGGATCACCCCGCCGTACGTCAGCGCCACGTTCTGGGTTTTCTGGAACGGCCACTGCTTCACGAACTCCGGTTCCTGATCGAGCTTGGTGCTGATCAGCCAGCTGTTGTGCGCGACTTGCGCGGCTTTCCAGAACGCCTCTTCCTGTCCCGGCACCAGCATGTCCGACAGTGTCAGCACTTTGTGTTGCTGGCGCGAATAGTTGATGAAGCTGCGGCCCGGCGTGCCATGGTCGCCGCCGGTGTCCAGGTAGCTGGAGAATTCAACGATCACCAAGCCGTCATGCTGCTCACGTACCTTGGCTTGCAGATAACTGCTGTAACGCGGGCCGGCACTGCTCAAAAACTGCTCGCGATACGCTGCCAGCGTCGGCGCCACCGGGGCGTCGGGCGAGGTGCGGGTCATTTGCAGCAGGCGTTTTTCGATGATGCCGTCCAATTGCGGTTCGGCCGGGAAGCGCAGCGTATCGATGTTCACCAGCGGGCAGTCAGGTGTTGTGCAACCCGGTTTCAGCTGTTCGGATGCATCGCGGGTAGTTTCCAGCGGCGTCCGGTAGTTGGGCTGGAACAAACTCTGGCAGGCGCCCAGGGTCAGGGCGATTACCGCCACGGAGGCGATTTTAAAAAGCGACATGGGCGTCCTTCATAAAACAGGGAAAGGCAAAAAGTTATCCGCTTCGACTCTCAACGAAGCAGTCAGTTCGCCACTAAGCTAATTAGAGTTGGTTTCACCCTCACCGTCTATCCCGCTGACTGTAAAGGGGCTGCATCAAAGGTCGCGGGCGCGTTAGGATGGCGCGAAGTCGAGGTTGCAAGTAACAAAAAGGAGCCTCATAACGGATTTGCAGTAAAGAGGATAGTCATGACTGATTTTGCCAACGCCATTCCGACCGCCGTTGATATCGTTCGGCGCGAAAGGTGCTACGAGGGCTTCTACAAGCTCGATCGTGTGCACTTGCGTCACGAATTGTTCGCCGGTGGCATGAGTCGCGAGATCAATCGTGAAGTGTTCGTTCGCCACGATGCGGTGTGCGTGCTGCCGTACGATCCGCAGCGCGATGAAGTGGTGTTGATCGAGCAGTTTCGCGTCGGCGCCATGGGCAAGACTGACAATCCTTGGCTGATCGAGCTGGTCGCCGGTCTGATCGACAAGGATGAAGTGCCGGAAGAAGTTGCTCACCGCGAAGCGCAGGAGGAAGCTGGGCTTGTGTTCGGGGCGCTCTGGCCGATGATCAAATACTTTCCATCGCCGGGCGGCAGCAATGAATTTGTGCACTTGTACCTGGGGCGCTGCGACAGCACCGGCGTCGGCGGCCTGCATGGGCTGGAGGAAGAAGCAGAAGATATCCGCGTCACGGTCTGGGCGTTCGAAGATGCCCTGCAGGCCGTACGCGACGGACGAATTGCCAACGCGGCCAGCATCATTGCCTTGCAATGGCTAGCTTTGAACCGCGCTGAAGTGAGGGGGTTATGGTCGTAAACAAACTGCGCGATCGCTATCGGGTTGACCTCGTGGGGCTGCAAGCCTCCTGCGAGGCCAACTACGCGCGCCTGATGCGACTGTTGCCGGACATGCGCAACGAGCCGGAGGCGCGGCGCATTGCCGTGACCCACGGCGACCAGATGCTCGGCGTGCTGGCCCTCGAAGTGCTGCAGGTCTGTCCGTACACCACAACCCTGCAAGTGCGCCAGGAACACAGCCTGCCGTGGCTGCCGGTGCCGCAACTGGAAGTTCAGGTCTATCACGACGCGTGCATGGCCGAAGTCGTCAGCGCCGAACATGCGCGACGCTTTCGCGGCATCTATCCTTACCCGAACGCCTCAATGCATCAGCCGGACGAAAAGGCCCAGCTGAATATGTTTCTGGGCGAATGGCTGAGCCATTGCCTGGCCTGCGGGCATGAGTACGCCGTCGTGCGGTAGATGTGAACTGCGTCAGGTTCACAAGTTTCCCCTTTTGATCATCCCCCAGCATAATTGCGGCACTCATCCATCCCGTGATTCAGCCCTGGGAGAACGCCTTGCCGAGCGTATCCACATTGACCACCGCCGATTCGGCGTTGCTGGTGCAACTGTCCGACAGTCATCTGTTTGCCGAGACGGACGGGACGTTGTTGGGCATGAATACCCGGGACAGCTTGCAAAAAGTCATCGAGCTGGTGCGGCTTCAGCAGCCGCAGATCGACCTGATTATTGCCAGTGGTGATCTTTCTCAGGACGGGACGCTGGAGTCCTATCAGCAGTTTCGCGACCTGACGCGGCAGCTCGATGCGCCGGCGCGCTGGATTCCCGGTAATCATGATGAGCCGCAGATCATGGCCGAAGCCACCGTGCAGAGTGCGTTGCTTGAGCCGGTGGTGGATGTCGGCAACTGGCGCGTCACGTTGCTCGATTCGGCTGTGCCGGGTTCAGTGCCGGGGTATTTGCAGGATGAGCAGCTACAGTTGCTGGCCCGCTCGTTGAGTGAGGCGCCGGAGCGCCATCATCTGGTGTGTTTTCACCATCATCCGGTGTCGATCGGGTGTGCGTGGATGGAGCCGATTGGATTGCGCAATCCAGACGCTTTGTTTGCCGTGCTGGATCGGTTTCCGCAGGTGCGCGCTGTTTTATGGGGGCATGTGCATCAAGAGATCGACCAGGATCGCAATGGCGTGCGGCTGATTGCCTCGCCTTCGACGTGTATTCAGTTCGAACCGGGCAGTGATGATTTCAAGGTCAGTGACCAGGCGCCGGGGTATCGGTGGTTGCGGCTTTTGCCTGATGGCCAGCTGGAAACCGGCGTGGAACGCGTTACCGGGTTCGACTTTCAGGTCGATTACGGCTCCAACGGTTACTGATTTTTTGGCATTTCCAAAGACCGAGGTGCGGCCATCGCGAGCAAGCTCGCTCCCACATTGGAATGCATACCCCTGTGGGAGCGAGCTTGCTCGCGATGGCGGCGGCTCAGGCAACCTGAATCCTGCGGATTCCCCCGACACCCTGTAAACTGCGCCTCTTTACCCGACGCACAGGGAGCTCAAATGTCTGGTTCGATCCTTTATATCCACGGTTTCAACAGCGCGCCTTCGTCTAAAAAGGCCACGCAGTTGGTACAAGTAATGGAACGTCTGGGCTTGAGCGATCAACTGCGCGTTCCGGCCTTGCATCACCATCCGCGTGAGGCCATCGGTCAGCTAAACAAGGCGATTGAGGAGCTTGGGCGGCCACTGCTGGTCGGCAGCTCACTCGGCGGCTACTATGCGACTCACTTGGCCGAGCGCCATGGCCTCAAGGCCCTGTTGATCAACCCTGCCGTCAGTCCGCACCGGATGTTCGACGGGTATCTGGGGACGCAGAAAAACCTGTATACCGATGAGGCCTGGGAATTGACCCACGACCACGTGATGGCCCTGGCCGAGCTGGAAGTGCCGGCGCCCCAGGATCCGCAGCGGTATCAGGTGTGGTTGCAGACCGGCGACGAAACGCTGGACTATCGCCTCGCCCAGCAGTATTACCGGGCCTGTGCCTTGCGCATCCAGGCCGGCGGCGACCATAGTTTCCAGGGTTTTGCCGAGCAATTGCCGGCAATGCTGAGTTTTGCCGGCATCGGCGCAGATTTGTATCAGGCGATCGATTTCACTGCACTGTGAGTCGTCGCCTCTATTTCACAGAACATTTGACGACGAGACCCCATGGCCACTCCCAGCGCTAGCTCTTATAACGCAGACGCCATCGAAGTCCTCTCGGGCCTCGACCCGGTGCGCAAACGCCCCGGCATGTACACCGACACCAGTCGGCCGAACCACCTCGCCCAGGAAGTCATCGACAACAGCGTCGACGAAGCTTTGGCCGGGCATGCGACCTCGGTGCAGGTCATCCTGCACGCCGATCACTCCCTGGAAGTCAGCGATGACGGCCGCGGCATGCCGGTGGATATCCACGCCGAAGAAGGCGTGTCGGGCGTCGAGCTGATCCTCACCAAGCTCCATGCGGGCGGCAAGTTTTCCAATAAGAACTACCAGTTCTCCGGCGGTCTGCACGGGGTGGGTATTTCCGTGGTCAACGCCTTGTCGAACGAAGTCCGGGTGCGCGTAAAGCGTGACGGCAACGAATACCAGATGACCTTCGCCGACGGTTACAAGAAAACCGAGCTGGAAATCATTGGTACCGTCGGCAAGCGCAACACCGGTACCAGCGTGTTCTTCGCGCCGGACCCGAAATACTTCGATTCGCCGAAATTCTCCATCAGCCGCCTCAAGCACGTACTCAAGGCCAAGGCCGTTCTGTGCCCGGGGCTGCTGGTCAGTTTTGAAGACAAGGCCACCGGCGAGAAAGTCGAATGGCATTACGAAGACGGCCTGCGCTCCTATCTGGTGGACGCGGTCAATGGATTCGAGCGTCTGCCGGACGAGCCGTTCTGCGGCAGCCTGGCCGGTAACAAAGAAGCGGTCGATTGGGCGCTGCTGTGGTTGCCGGAAGGTGGCGACAGCGTGCAGGAAAGCTACGTCAACCTGATCCCCACGGCGCAGGGCGGTACCCACGTCAACGGTCTGCGTCAGGGCTTGCTAGACGCGATGCGCGAATTCTGCGAATTCCGCAGCCTGCTGCCTCGTGGCGTGAAACTGGCGCCGGAAGACGTCTGGGAGCGCATCGCCTTCGTTCTGTCGATGAAGATGCAAGAGCCGCAATTCTCCGGCCAGACCAAAGAGCGTCTGTCGTCCCGTGAAGCGGCCGCGTTCGTTTCCGGTGTGGTCAAGGATGCCTTCAGCCTGTGGCTCAACGCCAACCCGGAAACCGGCATGTTGCTGGCGGAACTGGCGATCAACAATGCCGGCCGTCGTCTGAAGGCCAGCAAGAAGGTCGAGCGCAAGCGCATCACCGCGGGGCCGGCGCTGCCGGGCAAACTCGCCGACTGCGCCGGGCAGGACCCGATGCGTTCCGAGCTGTTCCTGGTGGAAGGTGATTCCGCCGGTGGTTCGGCCAAGCAGGCGCGGGATAAAGAATTTCAAGCGATCCTGCCGTTGCGCGGCAAGATTCTGAACACCTGGGAAGTCGACGGCAGCGAAGTGCTGGCCAGCCAGGAAGTGCACAACATCGCCGTGGCCATCGGTGTCGATCCGGGCTCGGCGGACATCGCTCAGCTGCGTTACGGCAAGATCTGCATCCTCGCCGACGCCGACTCCGACGGTCTGCACATCGCCACCTTGCTGTGCGCGTTGTTCGTCCAGCATTTCCGTCCGTTGGTGGATGCCGGTCACGTCTACGTCGCGATGCCGCCGCTGTACCGTATCGACCTGGGCAAAGAGATTTACTACGCCCTGGACGAAGCCGAACGCGATGGCATCCTCGATCGTCTGGTGGCCGAGAAGAAACGCGGCAAGCCGCAGGTCACACGATTCAAAGGTCTGGGTGAAATGAACCCGCCGCAGCTGCGCGAAACCACCATGGACCCGAACACTCGGCGTCTGGTGCAGCTGACGCTGGACGATTTCGAAGCGACCTCGGAAATGATGGACATGCTGCTGGCGAAGAAACGTGCCGGTGACCGCAAATCCTGGCTGGAATCCAAAGGCAACCTGGCCGAGGTTCTTGGCTGATGCGGGTTGGCTTTGCCCTGGCGTGTGCGTTACTTCTGACCTCGATTTCGGTGTTTGCCGAACCGGTGCCGGAACTGCGCCTGTTGTCCGAGCATCCCGTTGACGGCATGCGCGGCGGTAACCTGTCGGGGCTGGCCCAGTGCGGCAAGGATATGTGGACGGTGTCCGATCGCGACGACGATCAGATTTACCGGCTCGATACCCGCGACAAGGTATGGCAAGCCGAAACCGTGGGCATCGGCGTACCACCGGTGCCAGACAGCGGATTGCCCTGGGGCTTGCGTGCGCGAACCTGGGTGGCGTCGTTTGTCCGTGGCGGGGATCTGGATTTTGAAGGCATCACCTGCGACAGCGCCGGTAATCGCTACATCGTCAGCGAGTCCCACGCCGCGATTCTGCAAGTGCCACCCGTTGGGCCATCGTCCTGGCTGAAGATTTCGCCGATTCTGATTCGCGAAGCGCGGGCCAGCGGCATGCTGCTGCACTTCAATGCGTTGTTTGAAGGCTTGGCGATCAATCCGGCGGGTGATCAATTGTGGCTCGCCGCCGAGCGTCAAAGCCGTGGCTTGTTGCTGATCAAGCGCAAACAAACGGTATGGGATTGCGATGGTGGCTGTGTGTTGCTGAGCGAAGCCGGGAAAGAAATGCAGCCGGCGCAGTTTCCCCGAGCCAAAGCAGTGTCCCGAGACTTTGCCGACCTGTCGCTGTTCAACGGCAAGCTGTTTACCCTTGAGCGCAACGCTTACCAGATCTGCCGCCGTGATTCGGTGACGGCCAAGGTCGAGCGCTGCTGGTCGTTTGCCGATGAAGCCTTGCAGGCGCATCGCCGCTATTCGAGTCCTTACGGCCTGACCGAAGCGTTGATTATTGACGCCGAGGGCGCGTGGATTGGTACCGACAACAACAACGATGCCCGCGCCGATGGCGAGGAACGTCCGATCGTCTGGCGCTTTGCAGCACCTGAAGGTGGCTGGAGTGCCAAGCCATGAGTCAGCAGCCGCCAGGCAAACGCGCCGGTCGAGTGTTGATGGTGCTGGCGTGGTGCGCGGCGCTGTTTCTGGCGACGCGGTTTTTCGGCCAGTGGGAAGCGCGTCAGCAGAATCCCAACGTCGTGGTTAACACGGAGCAGGGCGAAGGTTTTATCGAAGTGAAACTGGCCAGCAACACACAGGGTCACTTCGTCGCCAGCGGCCAGATCAACGGCCAGCCGGTGGATTTCATGCTCGATACCGGGGCGACCGACGTGTCGATCCCGGCGGAAATGGCCGAACAGCTAAAACTGGAAAAAGGCTTTGGGGTGACCCTGAGCACGGCCAACGGTCGCACCCAGGGTTACCGAACCCGCATCGACCGGCTGCAACTGGGCGACATTGTGTTGCGTGATGTGCGCGCCCTCGTCGTGCCAGGCCTGGATGGCAAACAAGTGCTGCTCGGAATGAGCGCGCTGAACAAACTTGAATTTACCCAGCGCGGTGGCACCATGCTGCTGCGCCAGACAACGAACCGATGAGGCCCGCATGAGCGACTCCCTTGATCTCAGCCTGGACGGTGTAGAACGCCGGTCACTGGCTGACTTCACCGAAAATGCCTACCTCAACTACTCCATGTACGTGATCATGGACCGTGCCTTGCCGCATATCGGCGACGGCCTGAAACCGGTACAGCGGCGCATTATCTATGCGATGAGCGAGTTGGGGCTGGACGCCGATTCCAAGCACAAGAAATCGGCGCGTACCGTCGGTGACGTGCTCGGCAAGTTCCACCCGCACGGTGACTCGGCCTGCTACGAAGCCATGGTCCTGATGGCCCAGCCGTTCAGTTACCGCTACACGCTGGTCGACGGCCAGGGTAACTGGGGTGCGCCGGATGATCCCAAGTCCTTCGCCGCCATGCGTTACACCGAGGCGCGGCTGTCGCGTTATTCCGAAGTGCTGCTCAGCGAGCTGGGCCAGGGCACTGCGGATTGGGGCCCGAACTTCGACGGCACCCTCGACGAGCCGCTGGTGTTGCCGGCACGTTTGCCGAACATCCTGCTCAACGGCACCACTGGCATCGCCGTGGGCATGGCCACCGACGTGCCGCCGCACAACCTGCGCGAAGTCGCGACGGCGTGCGTGCGTTTGCTCGATGAGCCGAAAGCCACGGTCGAACAGCTCTGTGAACACATCCAGGGCCCGGATTACCCGACCGAAGCGGAAATCATCACGCCGCGTGCCGACCTGCTGAAAATCTACGAAACCGGCAAGGGCTCGGTGCGCATGCGCGCCGTGTACCACATCGAAGACGGCGACATCATCGTTACCGCGCTGCCACATCAGGTTTCCGGCGCCAAGGTGCTGGAACAGATCGCGGCCATGATGCAGGCCAAGCCGTCGAAAGCCCCGCAAATCGCTGACCTGCGAGACGAGTCCGACCACGAAAACCCGTGCCGGATCGTGATTATTCCGGGCGCACGCAAAAACTTTGACCACGACGCGCTGATGCAGCACCTGTTCGCCAGCACCGAGCTGGAGTCGAGCTACCGGGTCAATATCAACATCATCGGTCTGGACGGCAAGCCGCAGCTGAAAAACCTGCGTGCGCTGTTGGTCGAGTGGCTGGAATTCCGGGTCCAGACTGTGCGTCGTCGCCTGCAATTCCGCCTCGACAAGGTCGAGCGTCGTCTGCACCTGTTGGACGGTTTGTTGATTGCCTACCTCAACCTGGATGAAGTGATTCACATCATCCGCACCGAGGAGCACCCGAAAGCCGCGTTGATCGAGCGTTTCGCCCTGAGCGAAATCCAGGCCGACTACATCCTCGACACCCGTTTGCGTCAGTTGGCGCGACTGGAAGAAATGAAGCTGCGTGCCGAGCAGGATGAACTGCTCAAGGAACAAGCCAAGCTGCAAGCCCTGCTGGGCAGCGAAGCCAAGCTGAAAAAACTGGTCCGCACCGAACTGATCAAGGACGCCGAAACCTACGGCGACGACCGTCGTTCGCCAATCGTCGAGCGCACCGAAGCCAAGGCCCTGACCGAGCACGATCTGCTGCCGAACGAGAAAGTGACTGTCGTCCTGTCGGAAAAAGGCTGGGTTCGTTCCGCCAAAGGGCACGAAATCGACGCCACCGGGCTTTCCTACAAGGCCGGGGATGGTTTCAAGGCCCTGGCGCCCGGACGCTCCAACCAGTTTGCGGTGTTTATCGATTCCACCGGTCGCAGCTATTCGGTGGCTGCGCACACGCTGCCCTCGGCCCGTGGCCAGGGCGAACCGCTGACCGGTCGTCTGACGCCGCCGCCAGGGGCGACGTTTGAATGCGTGCTGATGCCGGAAGACGATTCGCTGTACGTGATCGCGTCCGACGCCGGTTACGGTTTCGTGGTAAAAGGTGAAGACCTGCAAGCCAAGAACAAGGCGGGCAAGGCGCTGTTGAGCCTGCCGAACAACGCCAAGGTGATTCTGCCGCGTCCGGTGGCTGATCGTGAGCAAAACTGGCTGGCCTCGGTGACCACCGAAGGTCGCCTGCTGATCTTCAAGATCAGCGATCTGCCACAATTAGGTAAAGGCAAAGGCAACAAGATCATCGGGATCTCCGGTGAGCGTGTCGCCAGTCGCGAAGAATATGTCACGGACATCGCCGTTCTGCCGGATGGCGCCACATTGGTGCTGCAGGCCGGAAAACGTACCTTGTCACTAAAAGCAGACGACCTCGAACACTACAAAGGTGAGCGTGGACGTCGTGGTAACAAATTGCCACGTGGCTTTCAGAGGGTAGATGCGCTGCTCGTCGAAAACCTCAATTAGGCGTCCTAGAGCGCTCGATCTACGATTTAACGCGTAGATCGACGCTTTGGCGCTGGAGTCGGAACGCATATTCACGGATGATATGGCCTTTCAAGCGCCGGCGTGGCCGAGCGTTCTTCACATTTATTGAGTATTTTCACTGTGGTTAGCCTTGTGGCAACCACCTGGATGGGACGATGACTGCTCTGCGCCTTCCTTTTATTTTGATGCTCGCTGGCGTTCTTGGCCTGGCGGGTTGCAGCACTCACCAACCGGTGTCGCTGTATCAGCTGGACAGCGGAAGTCCGGCTCAGCCTGCGCAAAGCGCGGGCATGGCTGTATTGCTGGGTCCGGTAACGGTCGCCGATTACCTGCAACGCGAAACGTTGTTGCAGCGACAGGCGGATGGCAGCCTGCAAGCTTCGGTGGATGGTCGTTGGGCGGGTAGCCTTTCGTCGGATATCGATCAGCTGCTGCTGCGTCAGGTCGCCGGTCATCTGGACAGCCAGCGCGTGGTGCTGGCGCCAGCGACAGTGGGCTTCACGCCGGATGTGCAGGTTCTGCTGACGATTACTCGCCTGGACTCGGGTGAGGCGCAACCGGCGATCCTTGATGCGCAATGGCGTCTGATCGACCGTCGTGGCCAGGTTCGTGATAACCGCATCATTCACCTGCAAGAGCAACATGCGGGCGGGACGGCGGCTCAGGTTCAGGCTCAGGGTGTGTTGCTGCAGCGTCTGGCCGAGCAACTGTCGACGGCGCTCAAGCCGCTGGCTAATCAGCCACCGATTGCCGAAGCGCCAAAAAAACCGGCTGCCAAGCCGGCGGCACCTGCGGCGGAAGCGGAAAAGCAGCCGAAGATCCCGATGGCTTCGCCGATCCGGACCGATATGGAAGTGTTCAGGTTCTAAGCCTGGATTGATCCAAGAACAAAGCCCGCCATGTGCGGGCTTTGTTGTTTCTGCAGGTTGGAGATCTTCGGTGCTGCTGAAGGCCTCATCGCGAGCAAGCTCGCTCCCACATTGGATGTGCGTCGTTCACAAATCCCCTGTGGGAGCGAGCTTGCTCGCGATGAGGACCGAACAGGCAACAAAAAGCCCGCAGGCGAGTGATCACCTGCGGGCTTCGTTATTGCGGGGCTAAGATTTACGCCCGACGCTCATGCATCCGCGCCAGTTGCCGCTCGAGCATCGACGGATAAGGTTCCATCAACCGCTCCACACAGCACGCACCCTCAGGGCTGGCGATCGGTCGGATTCGTGCGCGCTGGCGGATCAGCGCGTCGTCACCGATTTTGCGCTCCACCAGCAGCAGGTTGCGGCTGTGTTGCGACAGGGCCAGTGCATCCTGAGCGGTTTCGGTCAGCAGCAGATCAATCTGGCTCAGGCCGAACAGCTCGTCACCCAAGGTCAGGCCCAGTTGCAATTGCAGGGTGATGCCACTGTCAGCGACTTCGATCTGCAACTGATGGCCCAAGGCTCGCAACAATTCACCGCAGCAGATGGCGTTGGTCAGGTAGTCGTCGCCGCTGTCTTCGGTGTGGAACAGCATCAGCGTGCTGCCATCGTTCAGGGTGTGCAGCTCGCTCTGGTAGAGCGAGGCGGCCTGATCGAGGCAGTCGCGATAGCGTTTGAGCAGTTCTTCCAGACGTGTACGGGGCAGACGACGCAGTTGATCCTGAGCGCCCAGTTGCACGGCCAGCACCGCGCTGTGCTGCGGCACGTTCGATGGTTGCGGTTTTGCTACCGGTTTCGGCGCGGTCGACGCTGATTCATCACGCAGGTCGGCAAATGCATCGTCGTCATCATCGTCTTCAACGGTGCTGACAATGCGCCGTGGCGCGGGTTTGAGTCCGGCCACAGGCTTGGTTTCATCGAAACTCGGGTCACGCAAGTTGCGCACTTCGAAGGTTGGCTCGTTATCGTCCGCGTCTTCGTAGTCGCTTTCGTCGTACTCAGGCTCGGGAGCGGGTTCCGGCTCGGCGGGCTCTGGCGCGAAGTCGGCGTGCAGCTGGCGAGCCAGGTCGCCGATCTCATCCTGACGCTCGGTGGCCGGGGTGTATTCGTCGATATGGCGCAGCCACACCCGCAATTGCAGCAGCGGCGTGGAGATGTGCCGACCCAGGCGCAGGCTCAAGGCCAGGGACAGCGCCAGCAGAATCGCGCTCAAAATGCCCATGCTTTGCAGGCTGATGGTCATCGGCTGCTGGAACTGATCCATGTCCAGGCTGATGCGCAGTTGCCCGGCGGTCACATCCTGGAACGTGATCTTGCTCTGGTACATGCCTTCGGCTTCGCCCAGCAGGCTATGCTTGGGGCGCTGACCGGCTTCGGCGAGGATGCGGTTATCCACGCTGTAGATGGCAGCGTGAGCCACCAGCTTGTTTTTGGTCAGGTTGTTGAGCAGCACGTTGAGGCTGAGGATGTCGTTGGACACCAACAGCTCCGTGGCGGACGTGGCAGTCTGCGTGGTCAGGCTTTCGCCCAGGGCATCTGCCTGCTCGTGCATGGCCTGCTTGAA
This sequence comes from Pseudomonas sp. GL_093, assembly GCF_057837605.1. Lineage (NCBI taxonomy): Bacteria > Pseudomonadati > Pseudomonadota > Gammaproteobacteria > Pseudomonadales > Pseudomonadaceae > Pseudomonas > Pseudomonas sp. GL_093. The sequence goes on from NZ_CM174448.1 coordinate 586,076, forward strand.
CTGCAAACCCATCACACAGGCATAGATCACCAGGGCCAGAGCGACCAGGATCACGTTATGGCTGGCAATGCGCAATGCAATCGGTACACGGCGGTGGCGCAGTGCACGGAAGATCAGCAGAAAGAAGTTATCGGTTTTTACTGGCGTGGGCCGGTTCACTTGAGCTCGGCTCTTTTGTCCGTGAAGTTGACGCGCAGTATAGCGACAGGCCCTAGACCGTCAAAGCGCTCACGGTGCCCGATGGTCACTGAATGTGGGTAGAATGCGGTTTTTTTCCACCTGCGGGGGTGCGCCTTGCGCGAAATCGTCCTGATAAACATCACGGGAGTCGACCGTCCGGGTCTGACTGCGGCCATTACCGGCGTTCTGGCCCAGGGTGGTGTGAACATTCTCGACATTGGTCAGGCGGTGATCCACGACACTTTGTCGTTTGGCATCCTGGTTGAAATTCCTGACACCGAGCAAGGCAAGTCGGTGCTCAAGGACATCCTGTTCACGGCTTACAAACTCGATCAGCAGGTGCGTTTCACGCCGGTGTCCGAAGAGGATTACCAGCAGTGGGTCGGCAATCAGGGCAAGAAACGCCACATCGTGACCCTGCTGACCCGCAAAGTGACTGCCGGGCAATTGCAGGCCGTGAGTTCGATCACCGCCAAATATGGCCTGAACATCGACCACATCGATCGTCTGTCCGGGCGTATGCCGCTGGACACCCCGGCCGATCAGGGCAAGGGCTGCATCGAGTTTTCCGTTCGTGGTGAAGCGGCTGATCCGCAAGCGCTGCGGGCCGAATTCCTCAGCGTCGCGCAAGAGCTGAATGTCGACATCGCCTTCCAGGAAGATTCACTGTTCCGTCGTAACCGCCGTCTGGCGGTGTTCGACATGGACTCGACACTGATCGAAGCCGAAGTGATCGACGAACTGGCCAAGGCTGCCGGCGTGGGCGATCAGGTGTCTGCGATCACCGAGCGGGCGATGGCCGGCGAATTGGACTTCCGCGCCAGCTTCAAGGAACGCCTGGCCTTGTTGAAAGGGCTGGACGTCAGCGTGCTGGATTCCATCGGCGCCTCCCTGCGCCTGACCGAAGGTGCCGAAACCCTGTTCGCCGAACTCAAGCGTCTGGGCTACAAGACCGCCATCCTGTCGGGCGGCTTTACCTACTTCGCCAAGCAATTGCAGGCCAAGTTGGGTATCGACTATGTGTTCGCCAACGAACTGGAAGTGGTCGACGGCAAGGTTACCGGCGTGGCGGTCGAGCCGATTGTTGATGCGCAGCGCAAGGCGGATCTGCTGAAGGAACTGGCGCACAAGGAAGGTTTGCGTCTGGAGCAGACCATTGCGGTCGGCGACGGCGCCAACGATTTGCCAATGCTGGCGATTGCCGGGTTGGGCGTGGCGTTCCGTGCCAAGCCGCTGGTCAAACAGTCGGCGAAGCAGGCGATTTCCACCTTGGGGCTGGATGGTGTGCTGTATCTGCTGGGCTTCCGGGATCGCGACGGGCAGCTTTGAGGTATTTGCTGCCTGATCTGGCCTCATCGCGAGCAAGCTCGCTCCCACATTGATCGTGTGATGGAGATAGATCAATTGTGGGAGCGAGCCTGCTCGCGAAGGCCGCGCCGCGGTCTTACAGATTCACCCTCAAAGCGACTTCCACAACGAATCAAAATCCTCCTCAGCGCCGCTTTCCGCGGCGTTGTCATTTCTGGCTGTCTCCAGTGGGCGGTAGGCGAACTGATTGAAACTGTTGGTGCTCGCCACCCGCCGCTCCAGCCCGACCCGGCGTTCCTCGCCGTGGGTATTGATCATGACCTTGTTGCCCTCCTGAAAGGGTAGGCGCGGCGCGAGCAGGGTGGCCGGCACGTCGATGGCGCTGATTTGCGGCAGCAACAGACCGCGAAGGTATTGGCTGTGGTCATCACGGGTGCGCACCAGTTGCAGGCCGCAAGGCTCGGCGCAGGGCGCAACCTGCTCGACGCCCATCTGCGTGCCGCCGCCGCGCACCTGGCGGATCCAGCGCACCACCGCGATGCTCCAACCCTGACCGGCAGAATCCTCGATACCGACCATCTCACCCGCCTGCAACTCGGCCGGCACAGCGACGGGCCAGGCCAGGCAGTAACCGCCGGGGCTGTGATTGACCACTGACAGGATATGGGTCGGGAAGTGCTGATTGCGGTCGGATGCCTCGTGGCTGTCGTCATTCTGAAGCTGCGGGTATTCGATCTCTTCGTAGGGCAATAGAGCGTCTGCATTGCCTTGTGGGGCGGCGTCGAAGGCCTGGTGCCATTGGTCCTTTTCCCGGCCGGCCACTGACGTTACCGAAAACTGTGCAGGCCGGGTGCCGGGGCTTTTCAGGATGTCGCTGAATGAGCGTTGCCCTCCCAGATAAAAGTGCAGCGCGCTCATGCCTATGCACAGGGTCAACGTGCCTTGGCCGACGGTGCGCTGGAAACTGCGCTCGGCAGTCTGGCCCCAGGCGGCATGAAGGTGTTGCAACGTATCCAGGCTTAACTCTGCTGGCACGGGCAGCGGTGATGAATTGTCGTTTTTTTGCAAGTGAGCTTCAATCGCCGCGACCAACGGCTGCGGATCAATCCCCAATAAGCTCTCTTGCTGCTCGGCCCGGAACTTGGTGCGGTAACGCGGTCCGGTGTCGAGGTCTGGCGCGACGGCAAACAGCCCGGTGGCCGGTTTGCCGGGTTGCAGCTTGATCCATTGGCTCCAGGGCTCCAGCACCTCGGCAACCCGGGCAATCTGGTGCTGGCGCAGTTGGTTGCAGCGTGAGGCGCCCAGCAGCAAGGCGACCACGTAAGTCTGTTCGATGCTCAGGTTTTGCGTCTGGCTGGCCAGTTCATCGCGCAGGCTCGTGTGCTGGAGCCGGTGCGCACAGGCGATCCGGTATAGCTCATGCAGCTCCAGCCACAGGCCCTCCGGCACGGGGCAATAGAGTTTGGTCGCGCGAATCAGCGGCCCGTTCAGGCAATGGATCGCCCGTTGCAGCGCCTGGGTCAGCAGCGGCGCACGGTCCTTGCTGTACGTCGGAGTGATGCGCACGACGATCTGTTTATAACCAATGGCCAAGTGACTTTGCAGCGCCTGACAGAGGTTGGCGATCTTGCGGGAACGCTCGTCGAGGACAATCGACTGATGCAGGAAATGCTGCTCAAGGTGTTTGCAGACGAAATACACCTCGGGCCGCAGCAGTTCGAGCAATTGCAGGCGATTGTCGCTGGGCGTGAGCAGCTGGTTGAGTTCGCTCAGGCCTTGATACAGCTGGCGAGCGGTTTCGCCGATGTTGGCTTTGGGTAGATTGGCGATCCAGCGCTTGAGATCACGCGGGGTGGCCTCACAGAACGACAGGCGCAACTGCGTCGGGATCGGGGCGCGTAGCAGGAGGTGGGGGCTGGTCTCATTCATGCCGTGGAAAAACTCCAACCGGTAAATGGGCAGTGAATGACCTGACTGTAGCAGCTATGGATTTATACCGTTTGTCTGTCAGTCGAGTGCCCTCCGGGCGTACTACTAATCTGACACTCGTGCGACTGGATACGCACAGTCGTACGGCCTGCTGCCTACGCAGGGCAGGTCTCTTTGTAACTTCAAGGAGATGAAGTTTATGTCTAGATACGTAGTAGCAAATCAATGGGGCGGTAGTTCGGCACCCTGGCATCCGGGCGGAGACTGGACGCTAGGCGCGCGGGACAACCAGAACGTTGTCGCGATCGAGATCAAATCGGGCGATGGCGGGAAGAGTTTCACCGGCACCATGACGTATGCGGGTGAAGGTCCCATTGGCTTCAAGGCTCAGCGCACGGGCCAGAACCAGTACAACGTTGAAAATCAGTGGGGCGGCAACGATGCCCCGTGGCATCCGGGTGGCAAATGGGTCATCGGAGGCCGGGATAATCAGAACGTTGTGGCGTTGAGCGTGACCTCCAGCGATGGAGGGAAAAACCTCAGTGGCACCAATACCTACGCCAACGAAGGGCCGATCGGCTTCCGTGGACAGATAGAGTAACGGCACCACCGAAATGTCCGACCCCGCGAAGACGTTCGCGGGGTCGGATCAGGGATCAGTCTTTTGCCAGGCCCATGCCCTGGCCCATCTGCACCGGCGAACCGGCCGCCAGTTCTTCAGCCCACTTCACTTGATCAGGCCCGAACAGCACGACAGCGGTCGAACCCAGTTTGAATCGACCCAGTTCTGCACCTTTCTCCAAATGGATCGGCGCACGGGCAGCTTCGTCGTAGCGGAAGGTTTTCAGCTCGCGTTTTGGTGGCGTGACCAACCCGGCCCAAACGGTTTCGATCGACGCAACGATCATTGCACCCACCAGCACCACGGCCATTGGCCCGCGCTCGGTGTCGAAAATGCACGCCACACGCTCGTTGCGGGCGAACAGTTCCGGAACGTTTTCAGCGGTGGTCTGGTTGACCGAGAAGATCCGGCCCGGGATGTAGACCATCTCGCGCAGGGTGCCGGCCAGCGGCATGTGCACGCGGTGGTAGTCCTTCGGCGACAGATAAATCGTCGCGAAATCACCGCCCATGAACGGCGCTGCGTTGGCAGCGTCGCCGCCCAGCAATTCCAGCACGCTGAAGCTGTGGCCCTTGGCCTGGAACACGCGACCGTGTTCGATCGGGCCCAGTTGGCTGACCGCGCCGTCGGCCGGGCTGAGAATCGCGCCAGGCGTCTCGTCCAGCGGGCGAGCGCCGTCCTTCAAGGCGCGAGTGAAGAACGCATTGAAGTGCTCGTAGGCCGTCAGGTCTTCGACCAGCGCCTGCGACATGTCCACTTGATAACGCTTGGCGAACCAGGCGGTAAACGCGTTTTTGAACCAGCGCACGCGGCATTCGGCAATGCAGCCGGCCAGTCGCGACAGCAGGTGATGGGGCAGCAGGTATTGGCTGAGGATAAACAAACGCTTATTCATTAACTGTCCTTAAAAACCTTAAATCTCTACGGGCGTATCGGGGTGGTTGCCCCATTCGCCCCAGGAACCGGCGTAGCCTTTGACCCTCGGATAACCGAGGGATTTGGCCACCAGATAGGTGAAGCCAGAACGATGGTGAGTCTGGCAGTGGGTAATCACTTCTTTGTCTTTGCTGATCCCGAGTTTCTCCAGGATCTGCGGCATGTCGGTGCGGATGCGCAGGTTGCGCGTCTGATCCATGCCCGCGGTCCATTCGAAATTGACCGCGCCGGGAATGTGCCCGGCCTTGGCCGCTAGGACTTTCTCGCCGGAGTACTCCAGAGGTCCGCGTGCGTCCCAGATCGCCAGGTCGGCGGCACCGAGACGGCTTTGCAGGTACTCGCGAGTGGCAGTGGGTTCGTCGTGCAAGGTCAACGCAACCGGGCCGCCGACCGGAGCCGGGATCTGGATCGACATGGGCAAACCTTCTGCCAGCCAGGCCTTCAGGCCGCCGTCGACATAGTGGTACTTGCTGTGGCCGATGACATCCAGCAGCCAGATAAAGCGTCCGGCCCAACCGCCGCCTTCGTCGTCATAGACCACGTAGACCGCGTCCTTGTTGTGTCCCAGCTCACCGAACAACGCTTCGAGTGCCGCTTGCGGCGGCATCAGTCCCGGCGCAGGCGCCTGACCGAGTTGCGTGCGTTTCGGATCGACAAAACGCGCACCAGGGATATGCCCTTCGGCATAGCGGGCGCTGCTGGTCAGGTCCACCAGAATCAGTTCGCGGGCGTCGAGACGGGCGAGCAAGTCGCTCGGCTCTATGACCAGCGGCAAGCCAGAGAAGTCAGACATGTGAGGTCTCCAGAACACAAAGGGGAGGATTGTATAGCAGCGTCATTGGCCGCGGTGACTAAAGCTGTGCAGTGCCTTTTCGATGCACTGTCCGGTTTTGCCGAAGGCTTGCACGGTGATTTCCGAGAACGGCCCGCCGCCCTGATCCGCCACCACAATCATGATCACCCGACCATTATTGACCAGTGAGCGCAGCAGCAAGTGTTCGCCGCCGAACTGTGAGCGCAGGCTGGCCGGTAACAGGGCCGAAAATTGCGCGTTGTTGGCCGGCGTCAGGCGTACCTGGGCTTGCTGCGAGAGCAGGCGTTGCAGCACGGTGCTCTGGCTGACGGCGAAGTTCAGGCCGGCCACTTCTTTTGGCAGCCCGGCCGTCTGGTGCACTCGCAGATTGTCATGGGTGCGGTCGGCCATAAGGATCATCACCCGACGCATGCCGCACGCAACCAAAGCGTCCCGGGCAGACGTGGTCAAGTGCATGGCATTGGTGAAGCGACTCGGCTCGACCAGCAACTCGGCACACTGTCTGCGCCATTTCGCCAGGTCTTCGGCCGTCGGTGCCGCGGCCGGCAGCAATCCGGCGTGAACGCGGTTCATGCCCCACGGCCAGATAAGTGACACGGCCGGGTGCCAAAGGTCTGGCATCGCATGATGGCGGGCACTGTTGGCGGCCTGTTGGTGCAACTGCTGCTGCACTTCGTCCATCGGCATTTGCAGGTAAAGGCTGGTCAGGTACTGCCAACGCTCACTGTGCGGGCTGTCCCAGGCCTGTTGTGCCGACAGCGCCAGACCGTTGGCCAGTAGCACCGTGTTGGCCGGCTGATTGAGCCAGCGGCGCAGGGTCGGATCGTCATCGAGGCGGTTCTGCTGGCGCAATGGATGATCGCTGTCGCGAGCGATGCGCAGGACTTTCACCAGCTCACGTTGCTCGTTGAGCAGCAGCCGATAACCCTGTTGCACCCAGATCGGCAGGCGCCAGATGTCCACGAGCGCCAGGCAGATATCCAGCAGGCGAGCGCCGAACAATTGCTTTTCGACTTTGCGCGCCGACTCGCCTTTGTGGATGACCCGCAGCTCCCATTCTTCGAGCAGCTGCGGATGGGTCAACGCCATCGGCCAGAGCGGCGAGAGAAACAGCAGGCTGCCCCAGTGGATGTCCTGCCACAGCCGCGCCAGGCGACTGGCGAAAAAACCGTTGGCCTGTTGGGTCGCGTGCTGGCTGATCAGTTGCAGCTGACGCAGGGCGATCGGGATCTCCGATTGCGGCTGGGCAGGCAACCGGGCGAGCAGTTCTTCGGTGCGCTTCAAACCGAGGCGATTGATCGCCACCTCAAGGTTTTCCGCAGGCTCGGTCATGCTGCCATGGGTGTGGCGATTGGCTTCGCGAATCACGCTCAGGGCCAGCGCGGGGCTGTCCTGTATCAGTTCGGCGATATCGCGCAGGGAGCTGCGGCTGTTGGCGATGGCCTTGCAGACACGGTCATGACTGGCTTGCGGAACCGGCAGGCGCACGCCATCGAGAAGCTTGACCCAGCCTTCGAGAGTGGTTGGTTTTGGAGATGGAACGTTCGTTTCGTTAGCCATGGTTGGACGCGATCATCGTCTGCATTACCTATGCCCGGAGCGGGCCAAATTGGCTTTTCGCCTGAACTGGCTATAGTCTGGCGCAGTTTTGCCGATAAGTAGAAGAAGAGATTTTTTAACTTCCGAATATGACCTTGAACCCGACTCAGTAAGTGCTCTCCTACCTATGGCTAAATTAATCGGCATCATCGTCGTATTCGCGAGCGTGCTCGGCGGATACGTGCTCTCCCACGGCAAAATTGCCGCCCTGATTCAGCCCTTCGAGGTGATGATTATTGGTGGTGCGGCACTCGGTGCATTTCTGCAGGCCAACCCCGGATACATGACCATGCACGTGCTCAAGAAATCCTTGGGCATGTTCAGTTCGCGTTTTAACCACACGTTCTATCTGGAAGTGCTCGGCCTGATCTACGAGATCCTCAACAAGAGCCGCCGCGAAGGCATGATGGCGATCGAAGGCGATATCGAAGATGCCGCCGCGAGCCCGATTTTCGCCAAGTACCCGGCCGTGCTCAAGGACGAACGCATGACCGCGTTCATCTGTGATTACCTGCGCATCATGTCCTCCGGCAACATGGCTCCCCATGAGCTTGAAGGCCTGTTTGACATGGAGCTTTACAGCCTCAAGGAAGACCTCGAGCATCCATCCCACGCGGTGAACGGTATTGCCGACGCCATGCCTGGTTTCGGTATCGTCGCGGCGGTACTCGGTATCGTGGTGACCATGGCTTCCCTGGGTGAAGGCGATCAGAAATCCATCGGCCTGCACGTCGGTGCGGCACTCGTCGGTACCTTCTTCGGTATTCTCGCGGCGTACGGTTTCTTCGGTCCGCTGGCCCATTCCCTGGCCCACGATGCCAAGGAAGAACTGAACGTCTACGAAGCCATCAAGGCCTCGCTGGTCGCTTCGGCTTCCGGTATGCCGCCATCGCTGGCGGTAGAGTTCGGCCGCAAGGTTCTGTACCCGGCGCACCGTCCTAGCTTCGCTGAGCTGGAACAAGCGGTTCGCGGACGTTAAGTCATGGAAAATAACCAGCCGATAATCATCAAGCGCGTCAAGCGCATCGCCGGCGGGCATCACGGGGGCGCCTGGAAAATCGCCTTCGCGGACTTCGCGACGGCGATGATGGCGTTCTTCCTGGTGCTGTGGCTGCTGTCCACCGCAACACCAGAACAGAAGATCGCCATCGCCGGTTACTTCAAGGACCCGGTCGGTTTTTCCGAAAGCGGCACGCCGTACATCATCGACCTGGGCGGCACGCCGACCCTGGCGCCGGAGAACACCCTCAACCCCGAGGTGAAATCTCAGCCGCAGCCAGACAAGGTGACCATCGACGCCGAGCAGGTTGAAGGCATGGCCGAGCAGGTCGAGAAGGAACGCCTCGAGTTGTTGCTGCAAGAACTGCAGACCAAGGTTGAAGAGAACCCGCAGCTGAAGAAATTCAAAGACCAGATCAGTTTCGAAATCACGCCGGACGGTTTGCGCATCCAGATCGTGGACGCCGAAAACCGGCCGATGTTCGACTCCGGCAGTGCTCGTCTGAAGCCGTACTTCGAAGACATCCTGCTGGCCATGGCCGACACCATTAAAGCGGTGCCGAACAAGATCAGCATCAGCGGCCACACCGATGCCAAGCCGTACACGGGCACCGGTGACTTTGGTAACTGGGAGCTCTCGGCCAACCGTGCCAACGCTGCACGTCGTGCGCTGGTCGCGGGTAGTTATCCGGATACTCAGGTGGCGCGGGTCGTCGGTTATGCCTCGTCGGCGTTGTTCGATCGCGAGCACCCGTTCAATCCGATCAATCGCCGTATCGACATTATTGTGCTGACCAAGAAAGCCCAACGTGCCATCGAAGGTTCGCAAGGTGCGGAACCGGCTCCAGAGCCGGCGCCGACGCAAGGGCAGGGCGGCCCGGGCGAAGTGCCCGTCACGCCAGCCGATCCGAATGCGTTGCCGGCGGATAAAGAACCGTTGCCGGCGCATGAGCTTCGGGAGCGCTTGAACCTCTTCGACAACCCGGCGCCGAAGCCGGCGGAACCGCCGAAGCAGTGACCCACAAAAAAGCCGACAGCGATGTCGGCTTTTTTGTGCCTGCAAGAATGTATTTACATCTACCTGATCGCGGTAAAAATCAAGGAATGAGGGCATGTCCGAGAAAGGTGTAGGAAGTCTCCGAGACGTATAACCCGGGTTTTTCTTCGCTTAAGGCTCGCCTATAGTTTGTCCGTCGCCGACGAATCGGTGATCGACTTTAGCCAGTCGTAACAGATGATGCACAAGCGCCCGTATAATCGCGGCGCTTTTTGCTGCCTGACATCTACATGTCTATGGTGGCTGTGCGTGGGACACCTTCGGGTGTGCCGGGTTCATCTGTCCGGTTGGCTAACCCGCGTACAGCTACCACCCCAATTCGTTTAGCCACGAAAGGGTGGGAGTTTCACCAATCAGATGAGATTCAAGTCATGCCTAAATTTCACCCGCTCCAAGGCAACTTCAGCGTCGGCCCGACGCTGTACATCGACACCGATGCCCGCGCTTCCGATCTCCTCGAAACCGCCGTCCACCGACTCAAAGCCGCGCGTAATCTGCTCAACAGCGTCACTTGTCTGTGCGTGAAGGATGCCGAAGGTCATGATCTGGAGCATTTCGCCAATGCTGCGCACATATTGATACAGGATGGCTGCGACGCCTTGGATGCGCTGGGCTGGAGGCTGGAAAAAGCAGCACGCTGAGGATTGGAAAGCCGCGGTATTCGCGGCTTTTTTGTCACACATGTCTAGTCCTGAAATAGGTTTACACCTGTTTCACCCTAACGCTCGATGCATCGTATCGAGTCTTTATTCGGTGCCGCTGGCGCCAAGACCATTGAAGGCAATGGGTCCCGGGTGCGCTTTGAGCTGAACGGTGTGGTCGCCACCTTTCACCGACCACACCCGGACAAAGAAGCAAAGCCCTACCAGGTTCGTGATGCTCGGGCTTTCCTTGAACAAGCAGGAGTCACCCCATGAGCGTAATGAATTACAAAGGCTATGCCGCCCGAATTGAATACAGCGAGGAGGATGGCCTGTTTGTCGGCCATATTGCTGGTATCAGAGATATTGTCGGGTTTCATGGCGAGTCAGTACAGGAGCTTCGAAATGCATTTGAAGAGGCTGTTACTGATTATCTGGAGACTTGCGCCAAGCTCGGGCGCACGCCGCAGAAGCCCTATTCTGGCCACCTCAGTCTGCGTTTAGCGCCGGCACTCCACGCAACTGTCGCCGTAAAAGCGCAGCTAGCCCACAAGAGTATCAATCAGTGGGTAGCCGACGTTCTTGATCGTGAGGTGCATGCCTGACCACTGCCACCTACCTGAAAAAAAGCCAGAAGGTGTAAACCTTGTTCAGGGCGAGACACGAGACAAAATACAAAAAAAAGCCGCGATCATCGCGGCTTTTTTACACCTGTCAAAAACCGCGTCGGATGCGGTTCTTGAGTTGGTCGTGGAACAGATCTGCATTTCCTTTGTAAATGCCGCGAACCGACTCACTGATCGATTCCAGTCCTATCGAGCGTTTGGTTATCACCTCCTCACGATAAGCATCAATGAAAAAATTGATGTCCGTTTCGCCGCTCAGTTTCGGCCATTTGTCGAGGTACAACGGTAAAGCGCTGGGGCCAACCTGGTACGAGCAGATGCGGCGATTGCTGATGGTCGCTTCGCCGATCTCGAACGGCACCCACCAGGACTGTGCGGTGTTCTCCGAAATCACTGCGAGCAAGTGCGTGCACGCGGTGATGTTGCGGGTGATGACCCCGGTGATGTCGTCAGTGGTTTGTGATTCCGGATCCAGCACGTCGAAATAGGTCTTGATGTTGGCTTGAATAAGACGGGTGTTAATGGCGATGGCGTGGGGCCGATCGCTATGGCGGTAGCTGATGAATACGGGCATCAGAAATGTCCTTTGATCGCGAGTTCGCGGTAATAGGCACCGAGGGCGGTCAGGCGGCAGCCGGTGGAGTGGATGGCGGCGTAGTACATGTGTTCGGCGTCCACCGGTTCGATCAGGCTGTGACGGTTGCACTTTTGCAGTTGGGCGAAAACATCGCCGTGGTCTGGATCGAACGATGTTTCGGTGGGTTCGTAGCTTGGGTCGAGCGGGAACACCGATTCAGCCTCGGCGAACCAGTCGGGGAGCTTGCGCAGTATTTCTTTGGGGATCAGTGGCGAGACCTCACGCAATGAAATGAACTGAGACACATTGGTCTTGAAAACAGGTCGTTGTTCCCAGGCATCGAGCGCGTTGTCGACAAAGGAATAGAGGCTGCCGGGGGTGATTTTTCCCAGAATATTGGCGGCACCACCGTGCAGTGCCTGCAGCAACAGCCCGGTGAAGATGCCGTGACTTGAACCTTCCATTGCCGGCTGTTCTTTTTTACAGGCAGTGAGAATGGTCATTCCCTCGCCAATCACGCTACTTTCGCTACGCAGGGCCCGCATTTCACCGGCAGCGCCGCCTTGGCAGCAATCGAGAATGATGACTTTGTTTTTGATTTTAGTAGCTTTGGTGGCCCAGTTCAGAATGTCACTGAGCCGTATCCCGTCCTTGGCTGACTTGTAGTCCTGGGGAAGCAGCATGCCTTCGTCGGTATCGGTGTCGAAATTACCGTGGCCGGCGAAATACAGCAGAGCAACATCACAGTCCCCGGAAAACAAATCCTGGATATGGCCTTCGAGGACCTCGCGGCCCAAGTAATCTTCGGCCGAGGTCAGCACGATATTCTTGAAGTTAGGGTCTCCGTCGGCATCGGTTTTCAACACCGAAGCCATGGCCATCGCGTCGTTGTTGCAGCCACTCAATTGCGAAACATGGCTGTAGTTATTAATGCCGATGAACAATCCCTTGCGCATGGTTCAATCCGCCGCGTGAGTGCGGATGGCACTGATGATGCTGTTGGTGTTCCACGCACACTCCGCGTGTGCTGCCCGGCGCACCACGGTAGAAATCCGCTCCGCACCAAACGGCTTCACCGCAATGATCACCTTGCCCATTCGCCTGGCGATCTCGATTTCCTTGTTGATCCACTTGCTGTAGGTCGAATACATCCCCGCCATGATCAGCACTGCCGAGCAGGGGCGGATTTTGTTTTCGATGGCTTCTTCCAGCTGTTTGTCGGTTTTCGCGCCGATGATCGGGTTGTCCGGCGGCACCGAAAAATTTTTGAACGTGAAGCCGGGTTTAGCGTTGAGCAGCCGCACGAGGTTGTCGTGGGCGTGGGGGTAGTTCCACGAATGGCTGATGAACAAATGATAGGTTTGCATGGGTATCCCTCGGTATCGCCAAAATGCGAAGAGGGCTTGAATGTATGCACTTGAGTGGTCGCAACAAGACCTGCACGGATAAAGAGAATTCCCCTACAAACAGGCGTGCAAGAGCCTTACAGAAGTCTCTGACGTTTAAAGGGTGAAGATATTTGTAGGATGCTACAAGCGGCGCGCCGCCCCGTCAGTGTCGAGGCAGCGGGCGCGTCTGTTTAGTAGCTGGTTTCGGGCAGGCTGGCGATGATCGAGCGATAGCTGTTCATCCGTTGCTGCTGTACGCGGCCTTCTTCAAGCGCCTTGAGCAGGGCGCAACCCGGCTCGCGGTCGTGCTTGCAGTCGCGAAAGCGGCAGGTGCCGATCAGGTCGTTGAACTCGATGAAGCCGGCTTCGACATCGGCACGGCTGACGTGGCCCAGGCCGAATTCGCGGATACCCGGGGAGTCGATCAATTCACCGCCACCGGGGAAGTGGAACAACCGCGCGGTAGTGGTGGTGTGAGTGCCCTGGCCGGACAACTCGGACAGCGGGCCGACACGGGCTTCGACTTCCGGCAGCAGGCTGTTGACCAACGAAGATTTGCCGACGCCGGACTGGCCGACGAATACGCTGATGCGTCCGTCCAGCTGTTCTTGCAGTTGCTCCATGCCATTGCCATGGTGCGCCGAGACTTCCAGCACCGGGTAACCCAGCGTGCGGTAAACCGCCAGCAAGGCATTCAGCGCCGGGGCGTTCTGCTCGTCGATCAGGTCGAATTTGTTGAGCAACAGCAGCGGACGAATCCCTGCGTGCTCAGCAGCGACCAGATAGCGGTCGATCAAGTTGGCATGGGGCTCGGGCAGTGGCGCGAAGACGATGACGATCATGTCGACGTTGGCGGCTACAGGTTTGAGCTGACCACGGCTGTCCGGACGGCAGAGTTCGGTTTTACGCGGCAGTTGCGCCACGATTACACCGATGCCCTGGTTGCCGGCACGCCAGACCACCTGATCGCCGGTCACCAGCGCCGGCAGGTTGGCGCGCAAGTGACAGCGGAACACCTGGCCGGCCAAATCGCCATCGAGGGCTTCGACTTCGACCTGCACACCGAAGTGCGCGATCACCAGGCCCGTCTGTTCCGGACCCAGATCGCCACCCTCAAGTGCCTCGACAGCCGAGGACTCGCGTTTGGCGGCGCGGGCAGCGCGTTCGCCCTGAATCTTTTCGATGCGCCAGTTTTGACGACGATTGAGTTGGCGTTTGGCCATGGGTGTTCCGTATCAAGAATGCAGCGATTAGGTAAAACGGCCGCGAGTTTAGCACGCCCGGCCGCCGCCCTAGGCTAAACTGCGCAGCATTGCCTAGGAGCCGACACATGCAAAACCCGCAGAATCTGATCTGGATCGACCTGGAAATGACCGGTCTGAACCCTGATACCGACGTCATCATCGAAATGGCCACCATCGTCACCGACAGTGACCTGAACACCTTGGCCGAAGGTCCGGTGATCGCCATCCATCACAGCGACGAAATTCTCGCCGGCATGGACGAGTGGAACACCCGTCAACACGGCGGCTCCGGGCTGACCCAACGCGTTCGCGACAGCCGTATCAGCATGGCCGAAGCCGAAGCCGAGACCATCGCCTTCCTGGAACAATGGGTGCCGAAGGGCAAGTCGCCGATCTGCGGCAACAGCATCTGCCAGGATCGTCGCTTCCTTTATACCCACATGAAATCGCTGGAAAGCTTCTTCCACTACCGCAACCTCGACGTCTCGACCCTTAAAGAGTTGGCCGCACGCTGGGCGCCGGACGTGCGCGACAGTTTCAAAAAGGGCAGCACTCACCTGGCCCTGGACGACATTCGCGAATCGATCGCCGAGCTGCAGCACTATCGCAAGCATTTCATCAAGTTCTGATCCTGCGGAGTCTGTTCCGGCCCCATCGCGAGCAAGCTCGCTCCCACAGGATTGCGCGGTCCCTGTGGGAGCGAGCTTGCTCGCGATGGGGCCAGTACAGTCACCAGTGATGATTGGCTGGATTCTCTGGCGCCCTCTTTTGGTGCTTCGGCGAAGTGAGTAGACTGCGCGCCTTCCTGCAAGGACCGCCCCCATGTTGCTGATGCTCTACCTGATCGCCATTACCGCCGAAGCCATGACCGGTGCCCTGTCTGCCGGTCGTCGCGGGATGGACTGGTTTGGCGTGGTGCTGATTGCCTGCGTCACGGCTTTGGGTGGGGGGTCGGTGCGTGACGTGCTGCTCGGCCACTATCCGCTGACGTGGGTCAAACACCCGGAATACCTGGTGCTGACCTCGGTGGCGGCGATGTTCACGGTCTTCGCTGCACGCTGGATGCGGCATCTGCGCTCGCTGTTTCTGGTGCTCGACGCCGTGGGTCTGGTGGCGTTCACCCTGATCGGCTGCATGACTGCGCTGGAAATGGGCCACGGCATGCTGGTGGCTTCGGTCAGTGGCGTGATCACCGGGGTTTTCGGCGGCATCCTGCGCGATATCTTCTGCAACGACATCCCCCTGATCTTCCGCCGCGAACTCTACGCCAGCGTCTCGTTCGCAGCAGCGTGGTGCTACATGCTCTGCATTTACCTGCAACTGCCCGGCGAACAGGCGATTCTCATCACCTTGTTTGGCGGCTTCCTGTTGCGGTTACTGGCGATCCGGTTTCATTGGGAAATGCCGAAGTTCGTTTATAACGACGAAGCCTGACATCACGCGGCCTCTGGTAGCAGCTGCCGAAGGCTGCGTCCGGCTGCGAAGCAGTCGTAATCTTGCAAAGCGAGTCCTTCGGCCTCGAACGCAGCCTTCGGCAGCTGCTACAGGAGTCCGTGTTGTTTCAACGCCCACTCCACATGCTCACGCACCAACTCTGACGGGTACTCACGGCGAGCCTTCAACGCTTCCAGCACCGGAATGCTCGACGGCGCGTTCCCCAGGCCTACCGCCAGGTTTCGCAACCAACGCTCATAACCCGCTCGGCGTAACGGCGAACCTTCGGTACTACTAAGGAACTTCTCCTCATCCCACATGAACAGCTCTGCCAACTCCGCGTTGTCCAGGTTGTGCCGTGGCTTGAAGTCGCTTTCGCCGGACGGACGGGCGAAGCGGTTCCACGGGCAGACGATCTGACAGTCATCGCAACCGAACACCCGATTGCCGATCAGTGGCCGCAAATCTTCCGG
The DNA here is from genome assembly GCF_057837605.1 of Pseudomonas sp. GL_093. Taxonomy (NCBI): domain Bacteria; kingdom Pseudomonadati; phylum Pseudomonadota; class Gammaproteobacteria; order Pseudomonadales; family Pseudomonadaceae; genus Pseudomonas; species Pseudomonas sp. GL_093. Next base: position 601,903 of record NZ_CM174448.1, read on the forward strand.
GATCGCGCTTTTCAGTTCGATGGTCAGGTAGGAAATGCAGCGTCGGGCATCGAGTACATAAGGACCGACGAAGGCGTTGGTCGGGCAAATGTCGAGGCATGCGGTACAGCGGCCGCAATGTTCGGTGCTGTGTGGCGGGTCAACCGGCAGCGGCAGGTCGACAAACAGTTCGCTGAGAAAGAAGTAACTGCCGGCCTTGCGATTCAAGACCAGGGTGTTTTTACCGATCCAGCCAAGACCGGCCTGTTCCGCGATGGCTTTTTCCAGCACCGGCGCGCTGTCGACGAAGGCGCGGAAACCAAACGGGCCGATCTCGGCCTGAATTTTATCGGCCAGTTGTTGCACGCGTTTGCGGATCAATTTGTGGTAATCACGGCCCAAGGCATAACGCGAGACGTAGGCTTTTTCCGGTTGTGCCAGTCGTTTGGCCATTTCGGTGTCGCCCGGCAGGTAGTCCATGCGTAGGGAAACCACCCGAAGCGTGCCGGGCACCAGCTCCTCCGGGTGTGAGCGTTTGCTGCCGTGGGCGCCCATGTAGTCCATTTCGCCGTGGTAGCCGGCCGCGAGCCAGCGCTCCAGGTGCTGCTCATGCTCGGCCAGGTCGAGGCCGCTGATGCCGACTTGCTGAAAGCCCAGCTCGCGGCCCCAGTCCTTGATGGATTGGGCGAGGGCGGGCAGGTCTGTGGTAATTGCGGGCATGAGGCGAGAGAAACCGGAGCTGAGGTGCGTATAATTCTGCCAGACATCGGAGCCCGAAGACGCATGCCGCACACTAAAGATGATTTACCCGACGCGCTGTATAGCGCCGCGCAAGTGCGAGCCCTCGATGCGAGCCTGATCGCGGCCGGTACACCGGGCTTCGAATTGATGCAGCGCGCGGCGCGGGCGACCTGGCGTGCGCTGGTCCGTCATTGGCCGACGGCGAACGAATTGAGTGTTGTGGCCGGCCACGGTAATAACGCCGGCGACGGTTATCTGGTGGCCGTGCTGGCCCGACGTGCGGGTTGGCATGTGCGGGTGCTGGCGGCCGGTGATCCCAAGCGTTTGCAGGGTGATGCGGCATTAGCCCATGCCGAGGCCGTGTCCGAAGGTGTCGCGGTTCAAGCCTGGAGCGCACAGTCCGAGTTGCGCGGTATCGTGCTGGATGCCTTGCTCGGCACCGGTCTGACGGGAGAGGTGCGAGAACCCTACGCGGGCGTCATCGCAGCGATCAATGGCAGCGGGCTGCCGGTTGCGGCAGTGGATATCCCTTCGGGGTTGTGTGCTGATACCGGCCGAATACTCGGCGCTGCGGTGCGGGCTGACCTGACCGTGACGTTCATCGGCCTGAAACTGGGGCTGTTCACCGGCGATGCTGCAGACGTGGTCGGCGAGTGGGTGTTCAACGATCTACAGGCCTCCGCCGAGTCGTTTAACGGAGTCGCCATCAGCGCACGTCGCCTGACGGCCAGTTCCTTGCCGCGTCTGGCGAGCCGGGCTCCAACCTCCCATAAAGGCAAATTCGGCCATGTATTGCTGATCGGCGGTGATCGCGGCTTTGGCGGCGCCATCCTGCTGAGCGCGCAAAGTGCCCTGCGCAGCGGTGCGGGCATGGTGTCCGTGGCTACGCGCAGTGAACATGTTCCGGCCGCGCTGGCGAGAATCCCCGAAGCCATGGTGCTGGGCACTTCGTCGGCCAACCAACTGATGGAACTGCTGCAAAAGGTTTCCGTGCTGGTTGTCGGCCCAGGCTTAGGTCAGGCTTCCTGGGGGCGCAGTCTTTTGTCGGCGGCTGCCAACGCGCCGCTGCCGCAAGTCTGGGATGCCGATGCATTGAATCTGCTGGCCACAGAGCACGTGAGCTTGCCCAAGGATTGTGTGATCACTCCGCATCCGGGCGAAGCGGCGCGCTTGTTGGGGATGAGCACTGCCGAAGTGCAGGCCGATCGTCCTGCGGCGGCTCACGCATTGAGCAAAAAATATACAGCTGTCGTGGTGCTGAAAGGCGCAGGCAGCCTGATCGCCAGCCCCGATGGGCGCCTGGCGTTGTGTCATCAGGGCCATCCGGCCATGGCCACCGCCGGTTTGGGTGATGTGCTGGCCGGTCTGGTCGGCGCGTTGCTGGCGCAAGGCATGGAGGCGTTCGACGCCGCTTGCCTGGCCGTCTGGCTGCATGCCAATGCCGGCGCGCAAGAAGGTAAATCGGGCCGTGGGCTGGCGGCCAGTGATCTGATTCCAGCCATTCGTCAGTTGTTGGAGGAGCAAGCACCGTGTCTGAAGTAACCCTGTACCTGGCTGATGAAGAGGCGATGACCGCGTTTGGCGCACGCATCGCACAAACCACCGAAGGGCACGGTCTGATTTTTCTCGAGGGAGATCTGGGCGCGGGGAAAACCACGCTGTCCCGGGGCATCATCCGTGGCTTGGGGCATGTGGGCGCGGTAAAAAGTCCGACCTTCACCCTGGTTGAACCCTACGAGATTGGCGACATCCGAGCCTTCCATTTCGACCTCTATCGCCTGGTCGATCCTGAAGAGCTGGAGTACCTCGGCATCCGCGACTACTTCGAAGATGACGCGTTGTGCCTGATCGAGTGGCCCGAAAAGGGTGCAGGCTTTTTGCCAAAGCCCGACCTGACCATTACCATTAGCCCGCAAGATGGCGGGCGTTCGCTGAAAATTTTGTCCCAGGGCTCGCGTGGCGAGTCGTGGTGTGCCGCTTTGGCATTGGAAACCAATTAAATGATGGGGTTAGGTATGCGCTTTCGCGCGATGGTAGCTGCCGTAGGATTGTTGTTTTTGGCGGTGACCGTCGACGCTGTGGCCGAGACGAAGGTCAACAGCGTTCGCCTGTGGCGGGCTCCGGACAACACACGACTGGTGTTCGACCTGAGTGGTCCTGTCCAGCACAGTGTCTTTACCCTGACCGCCCCGGATCGGCTGGTCATCGACATCAATGGCGCAACTCTGGGGGCGCCGCTAAACGTCAACAGTTCGAACACTCCGATCACCGCCATGCGCTCGGCTCAACGTACGCCGACCGACCTGCGGGTGGTCATCGACCTGAAAAAAGCCGTGACGCCGAAAAGTTTTACCCTGGCGCCAAACGCCCAGTACGGCAATCGCCTGGTGGTCGACTTGTTCGACAACGCCGCCGACGCCGCGCCAATTCCGGCGCCGACCAACGTCGCGACGGTCGCCCCGGTGCCGGTCACTCCGGTGGAGCCTGCGGTGAAGCTGCCGCCAGCCCCGGCCGGCAAGCGCGACATCATTGTGGTCATCGATGCTGGCCACGGCGGCGAAGACCCGGGTGCCTCGGGCTCTCGCGGTCAGCGTGAAAAAGACGTGGTACTGGCCATCGCCCGCGAACTGCAGCGTCAGGTCAACGGCATGAAAGGCTTCCGCGCCGAACTGACCCGCACCGGCGACTACTTCATCCCATTGCGCGGCCGTACTGAAATCGCCCGCAAGAAGGGCGCCGACCTGTTCGTTTCGATCCACGCCGACGCCGCGCCTTCGGCCGCAGCCTTCGGTGCCTCGGTGTTCGCCCTGTCTGATCGCGGTGCGACCTCGGAAACGGCCCGCTGGCTGGCCGACAGCGAAAACCGTTCCGACTTGATCGGCGGTGCCGGCAACGTCAGCCTCGACGACAAGGACCGCATGCTGGCGGGTGTGCTGCTCGACCTGTCGATGACGGCTTCCCTGACCTCCAGCCTGAACGTCGGTCAGAAGGTGCTGAGCAACATCGGCCGCGTTACGCCGCTGCACAAACAGCGCGTGGAGCAAGCCGGGTTCATGGTGCTGAAGTCGCCGGACATTCCATCGATCCTGGTGGAAACCGGGTTCATCTCCAACGCCAACGAAGCGTCCAAGCTTGCCGCAGCGAACCACCAGCAAGCGCTGGCGCGTTCGATCAGCAGCGGCGTGCGCCAGTTCTTCCAACAGAACCCGCCACCGGGCACCTACATTGCCTGGCTGCGTGATTCCGGCGGGATCGCCCAAGGTCCTCGTGACCATCGGGTGAGCCCCGGCGAGACGCTGGCGATGATTGCCGTGCGTTATCAGGTGTCTCCGGCCACGCTGCGCAGCGCCAACAACCTGTCGAGTGATGAGCTCAAGATCGGTCAGCACTTGACCATCCCCGGCACTGAACTGGCGGCCAAAGAATGAACCAGGTGCTGACCAACACAGCTCGCATCGAGCTGCTCAGCCCGCGACTGGCGAACCAGATTGCCGCCGGTGAGGTGGTTGAGCGCCCGGCCTCGGTGATCAAGGAGTTGCTGGAAAACAGCCTCGACTCCGGTGCCAGGCGCATTGATGTCGACGTGGAACAGGGTGGCGTCAAGCTGCTGCGGGTGCGCGACGATGGCAGCGGGATCTCTGCCGATGACCTGCCGCTGGCCCTGGCGCGTCACGCCACCAGCAAAATCCGCAATCTGGAAGACCTCGAGCAGGTCATGAGCCTCGGGTTTCGCGGTGAAGCCCTCGCGTCGATCAGCTCCGTGGCGCGTCTGACCCTCACCTCTCGCACTAAAGATGCCGATCAGGCCTGGCAGGTCGAGACCGAAGGCCGGGACATGGCGCCTCGCGTGCAGCCGGCGGCCCATCCGGTGGGCACATCGGTGGAAGTGCGCGACCTGTTCTTCAACACCCCGGCGCGACGCAAATTCCTCAAAACCGAAAAAACCGAATTCGATCACCTGCAAGAAGTGATCAAGCGTCTGGCCCTGGCGCGTTTCGACGTGGCGTTCCATCTGCGCCACAACGGCAAGACCATCCTCAGCCTGCACGAAGCCCATGACGACGCGGCCCGTGCCCGGCGTGTGGCGGCGATTTGCGGTTCGGGTTTCCTCGAGCAGGCGCTGCCGATCGAGATCGAACGCAATGGCCTGCATTTGTGGGGTTGGGTCGGTTTGCCGACGTTCAACCGCAGCCAGGCAGACTTGCAGTATTTCTTTGTGAACGGCCGTGCGGTACGCGACAAACTGGTGGCCCACGCGGTGCGCCAGGCCTATCGCGACGTGCTGTTCAATGGTCGGCACCCGACATTCGTGCTGTTTTTCGAAGTCGATCCGGCAGGCGTGGACGTCAACGTGCACCCGACCAAGCACGAAGTGCGTTTCCGTGACGGGCGCATGGTTCACGATTTCCTCTATGGCACCCTGCACCGCGCCTTGGGCGATGTGCGGCCGGAAGACCATCTGGCCGCGCCTGTCGCGACGGCCATCGTTCGACCGACCGGCATTGATGCTGGCGAGTTTGGTCCACAGGGCGAAATGCGTCTGGCGGCCAATGCCTTGCTGGAGCAGCCTCAGGCTCAGCCGTCGTTCAATACGCCGGCCGGCTCGGGCGCGGGTGCCGGTTATCAATATCAGTACTCGCCGCGCCCTCAATCGGGTGTGCCTGTGGCTGAAGCTCAGGCCGCCTACCGCGAGTTTTTTGCGCCGTTGCCAGAAGCCAACGCGGTCGCGCTGCCGGCCGGACAGGATGATATTCCGCCGCTGGGTTATGCACTGGCGCAGCTCAAAGGCATCTACATTCTTTCGGAAAACGCCCAAGGGCTGGTGCTGGTGGACATGCACGCCGCTCACGAGCGGATCATGTACGAACGCCTGAAAATCGCCATGGCCAGCGAAGGCCTGAGCGGTCAGCCGCTGCTGGTGCCGGAGTCCCTGGCGGTTAGTCAGCGCGAAGCCGATTGCGCTGAAGAGCACGTCGCGTGGTTCCAGCGCCTGGGCTTTGAATTGCAGCGTCTGGGCCCGGAATCCCTGGCCATCCGGCAGATTCCGGCCTTGCTCAAGCAAGCTGAAGCCAATCGATTGGTCAGTGACGTTCTGGCGGATCTGATGGAATACGGCACCAGTGACCGGATTCAGGCGCACTTGAACGAATTGCTCGGCACCATGGCCTGCCATGGCGCGATTCGTGCGAATCGGCGTCTGGCCCTGCCGGAAATGAACGGTCTGCTGCGCGACATGGAAAACACCGAACGCAGCGGTCAATGCAACCATGGCCGACCGACCTGGACCCAATTGGGCCTGGACGATCTGGACAAACTGTTCTTGCGCGGTCGTTGATGAACCAGCTCCCTCCTGCGATTTTCCTGATGGGGCCGACCGCCGCCGGCAAGACCGACCTGGCCATCGAACTCACCAAAGTCTTGCCTTGCGAGTTGATCAGCGTCGATTCGGCGCTGGTCTACCGTGGCATGGACATCGGCACCGCCAAGCCTTCAAAAGAACTTCTGGCTGAATTTCCACACCGTTTGATCGATATTCTCGACCCGGTAGAGAGCTATTCGGCCGCCGATTTCCGTCGTGATGCCCTCGAAGCCATGGCCGAGATCACCGCGCGGGGCAAAATTCCGCTGCTGGTGGGCGGCACAATGCTCTATTACAAGGCTTTGGTTGAAGGTCTGGCAGACATGCCGGCGGCCGATCCGGACGTTCGCGCACAGATCGAAGAAGAAGCTGCACGCCTTGGCTGGCAAGCCTTGCACGAACAATTGGCAGTCATCGATCCGGAATCTGCGGCGCGTATACATCCGAACGATCCGCAGCGACTCAGTCGAGCGCTGGAAGTTTATCGCGTCAGTGGTCAGAGCATGACTGCACTAAGGTTGCGACAATCTGCGCAAAGTACTGAAGCAGCCGCCTCGGGACTGCAACAATTGCCCTATACTGTCGCGAACTTGGCCATTGCTCCGGCAAATCGCCAGGTATTGCACGAGCGAATTAAACAAAGATTCACGAATATGTTGGAACAGGGATTCATTGACGAGGTCGTAGCCCTGCGTAAGCGAAGTGACCTGCATGCCGGGTTGCCGTCTATACGTGCAGTAGGCTACCGACAAGTCTGGGACTACCTGGATGGCAAGCTGACGCAAGCCGAGATGCAGGAGCGTGGAATCATTGCCACGCGCCAATTGGCAAAGCGCCAGTTCACCTGGCTGCGCAGTTGGGCTGATTTACACTGGTTGGACAGCCTCGATTGCGACAATCTGCCGCGCGCCTTGAAATACCTTGGGACCATCTCCATATTGAGCTGAGTCCTTGCATTTGCCGTCTATCCTTGGGGGTGTGACGGCCACAAGCCATTTGTTTACCTATTTTTTATATTGAATCCTTAAAGGAGTGCGGCACATGTCAAAAGGGCATTCGCTACAAGACCCTTACTTGAATACTTTACGTAAAGAGAAAGTGGGGGTTTCCATCTACCTGGTCAACGGGATCAAGCTGCAAGGCACGATCGAGTCTTTCGACCAGTTCGTTATCCTGCTGAAAAACACCGTCAGCCAGATGGTTTACAAACACGCTATCTCTACAGTGGTGCCGGTTCGTCCAATTCGTCTGCCTAGCGCAACCGAATCCGAAGCAGGTGACGCTGAGCCAGGTAACGCCTGATAGGAGTCTCCTTTGTTCTTTGAGCGCCACGGTGGTGGTGAGCGAGTAATCCTCGTTCACTTGGATGGACAGGACCCTGAGGCGCGCGAAGATCCGCAGGAGTTTCAGGAATTGGCTAATTCGGCCGGCGCCGAGACCGTTGCGTTTTTTAACGTGCCGCGTCATCGGCCAACCGCCAAATTCCTGATTGGCAGCGGCAAGGTCGAGGAGTTGCGCGATCTGGTCCATGCCGAAAAGGCAGATCTGGTCATCTTCAATCACATCCTCACGCCCAGTCAGGAACGTAACCTCGAACGTGTTTTCGAGTGTCGCGTGATCGACCGTACCGGTCTGATTCTCGATATTTTCGCCCAACGCGCCCGTACCCATGAGGGCAAGCTCCAGGTAGAACTGGCCCAGCTTGACCACATGAGCACCCGGCTGGTTCGTGGCTGGACTCACCTTGAGCGTCAGGGTGGCGGTATCGGTATGCGTGGCCCGGGTGAAACCCAGCTGGAAACCGACCGCCGTTTGCTGCGGGTTCGCCTGCGACAGATCAAGGGCCGACTGGAAAAAGTGCGCAGTCAGCGCGAACAGTCGCGACGCGGTCGTTCACGTGCGGATATTCCTACCGTGTCCCTGGTGGGGTATACCAACGCCGGCAAATCCACGCTCTTCAATAACGTGACGAAATCCGACGTGTACGCGGCTGACCAGTTGTTTGCCACGCTGGACCCGACCTTGCGCCGTCTGGAACTCGACGATCTGGGGCCGATTGTCCTGGCCGACACGGTGGGTTTCATACGCCACTTGCCCCACAAACTGGTCGAGGCGTTTCGGTCTACGCTCGAAGAGTCGAGCAACTCGGACCTGCTGTTGCACGTGATCGATGCGGCCGAACCGGATCGCATGTTGCAGATCGAGCAGGTGATGGTGGTGCTGGGCGAGATCGGGGCCCAGGACTTGCCGATCCTCGAGGTCTATAACAAACTCGATTTACTTGAAGGCGTTGAGCCACAAATCCAGCGCGACGAAAACGGCAAGCCCCAACGGGTCTGGCTGTCGGCGCGTGATGGCAGTGGTCTGGAGTTGCTTGAGCAAGCCATTGCCGAGTTGCTGGGCGGTGATTTGTTTGTTGGCACCTTGCGCTTGCCGCAACGTTTTGCTCGACTGCGTGCGCAGTTTTTCGAACTCGGTGCGGTGCAGAAAGAAGAACACGACGAAGAAGGCATCAGCCTGCTGGCCGTTCGCTTGCCGCGGGTCGAGTTGAATCGACTGGTGAGCCGCGAAGGTCTGCAGCCGATGGAATTCATCGAGCAACACACTTTGCAATAAAAGCCTGGTAAAGCGGTTGTGCCGCGGTGACAGGCATTCTGTAGCATTGGTCGGCGCGCCGTGGGTGCGTCTTTGCTTTATCAGATGGAGAGCGCTATGGCTTGGAATGAGCCGGGTGGCAACTCGAATAATCAGGATCCTTGGGGTGGCAAACGCCGCAATAACGGCGACCGCAAGGGACCACCGGATCTCGACGAGGCCTTCCGAAAGCTGCAGGAAAGCCTGAACGGGTTGTTCGGTGGTGGTAAGAAACGCGGTGATGACGGTGGCGGTTCGGGCAGGAGTAGCGGCTTCGGCGGTCTGCTCGGCATCGGCCTGGTCGTGTTGGCGGCCGTGTGGCTGTACAGCGCGGTCTATGTAGTCGACGAGCAGGAGCAAGCCGTGGTGCTGCGCTTCGGCAAGTACTACGAAACCGTTGGCCCGGGCCTGAACATCTATTTCCCGCCGATCGATCGCAAGTACCTGGAAAACGTCACGCGTGAGCGTGCCTATACCAAGCAAGGTCAAATGCTGACTGAAGACGAGAACATCGTCGAAGTGCCGCTGACCGTGCAGTACAAGATCAGCAATCTGCAGGACTTCGTGCTGAGCGTTGATCAGCCGGAAATCAGCCTGCAGCACGCGACCGAAAGTGCCTTGCGCCACGTGGTGGGTTCCACCGCGATGGACCAGGTGCTGACTGAAGGTCGTGAATTGATGGCCAGCGAGATCAAGGAGCGTCTGCAACGCTTCATGGATACCTATCGCACCGGTATCACCGTCACTCAGGTCAACGTACAGAGCGCAGCCGCACCGCGTGAAGTGCAGGAAGCCTTCGATGACGTGATCCGCGCCCGTGAAGACGAGCAGCGTTCGCGTAACCAGGCTGAAACCTACGCCAACGGTGTCGTGCCGGAAGCCCGTGGTCAGGCCCAGCGCATCATCGAAGATGCCAACGGTTACCGTGACGAAACCGTCTCGCGCGCCAAGGGTGAGGCTGATCGCTTCACCAAGCTGGTGAGCGAGTATCGCAAGGCACCTGAAGTGACCCGTCAGCGTCTGTATCTGGACACCATGCAGGAAGTCTTCAGCAATACCAGCAAGGTTCTCGTGACCGGCAACAAGAATGGCCAGAGCAATCTGCTGTACTTGCCGCTGGACAAGATGGTCGAAAGCGGTCGCAACACCAGCACTCCGGTGACCGGCGCGGCAGCCTCCAGCAATGAAGCGAATGTGCGTGCAGCCGATCTGCAGCAACAGCAAGCACGTACCAGGGAGAGTCGCTGATGAGCAATAAATCGCTGATCGCCCTTATTGTCGGCGTCGTCGTGGCGATCGCTGCCTGGAACTGCTTCTACATCGTGGCTCAGACCGAGCGTGCGGTGCTGCTGCAGTTCGGTCGTGTGGTCCAGGCAGATGTTCAGCCGGGCCTGCATGTGAAAGTGCCTTACGTTAACCAGGTGCGCAAATTCGACGCACGCCTGATGACGCTGGATGCACCGACACAACGCTTCCTGACGCTGGAAAAGAAAGCCGTCATGGTTGATGCCTACGCCAAGTGGCGCGTGAAAGATGCCGAGCGCTTCTACACCGCGACTTCCGGCCTCAAGCAGATTGCTGACGAGCGACTTTCCCGTCGTCTGGAATCGGGCCTGCGTGACCAGTTTGGTAAGCGCACGCTGCACGAAGTGGTTTCCGGTGAGCGCGATGCGCTGATGACCGATATCACGGCTTCGCTGAACAAGATGGCGGAAAAAGAGCTGGGCATCGAAGTTGTCGATGTTCGGGTCAAGGCCATCGATCTGCCGAAAGAAGTGAACCGCAGCGTGTTCGAGCGCATGAGTTCCGAGCGTGAGCGTGAAGCTCGCGAGCACCGCGCCAAGGGTAACGAACTGTCAGAAGGCATTCGTGCCGACGCTGATCGTCAACGCCGCGTGTTGCTGGCTGAAGCCTATCGTGAATCCGAAGAGGTTCGCGGTGATGGTGACGCCCAGGCCGCTGCGATCTACTCCAAGGCCTACGGCCAGGATCAGGAGTTCTACGGTTTCTACCGTAGCCTGCGTGCCTACCGTGAAAGCTTCGCGAACAAATCCGACGTCATGGTCCTGGACCCAAGCAGCGACTTCTTCCGTTACCTGGAAAAAGCCAAGCCTTGATACGACGTTGACCTGAATCATCCCCCGCCTGACGGCTAACACCTCGGGCGGGGTGATCCTTTGGGAAAACGTGTGTATGATGCGGCAGCCGGGAAATTCCCGGCTTTTTTGCGTCTGCACGTTTGATTGCTGTTTTTTATGCAGGCGTCCGAGTTGAATGACTCGACAGGTTTTTCGAGGAAAGTGGTTGGTGAAGCCGATTTCAGGCTTTTCGCCGCGTTGTTCATGCGCGTGGTTTGCGCATGAGCCGATCATTTTCTGCTTCACTCAAGGCTCGCCCAAAGGCTTGCCGCCCGGATCATAGGGGAATGGCGTAATGGCAACGGTAGACCGCTGGCTGCTGCCAGATGGCATCGAAGAAGTACTGCCACCAGAAGCGGCGCGCATTGAAGTCGCGCGTCGTCAGGTGTTGGATCTGTTCCAGAGCTGGGGTTACGAGTTTGTCGTGACTCCCCATATCGAGTACCTGGAATCCCTGCTGACCGGCGCGGGCCAGGACCTCGATCTGCGTACCTTCAAGGTCATCGACCCGCAATCGGGCCGGCAGATGGGTTTCCGTGCTGACATCACGCCGCAAGTGGCGCGCATCGATGCGCACACTTTGCGTCGCGAAGGCCCGAGCCGTCTGTGCTATGCCGGTAGCGTGCTGCACGCTCAGCCGCGCGCCTTGTCGTCCTCGCGCAGCCCGATCCAGCTGGGTGCCGAGTTGTACGGTGATGCCAGTCCGAGCAGCGACGTGGAAGTCATCAGCCTGATGTTGGCTATGCTGCAACTGGCCGATGTGCCGGATGTGCACATGGATCTCGGTCATGTGGGTATCTACCGCGGCCTGGCTCGCGCCGCCGGTTTGTCCGGTGAAGTTGAACAGCAGTTGTTCGATGCGTTGCAACGTAAAGCCATCGACGAGGTCATTACCTTGACCGAAGGCTTGCCTGCCGATCTGTCGGGCATGTTGCGGGCGCTGGTCGATCTGTGTGGCGGCCGTGAAGTATTGAGCGCTGCCCGCGAGCGTCTGGCGAATGCGCCAGCGCCGGTTCTGGCAGCTCTGGACGATTTGCTGGCGATTGCCGAGCGTCTGTCCACGCGTTTCCCTGAGTTGCCGTTGTATTTCGACCTGGGCGAGTTGCGCGGCTACCACTACCACACCGGTGTGGTGTTTGCGGTGTTCGTACCGGGCGTTGGCCAGTCCATTGCTCAGGGCGGTCGTTACGACGACATCGGTGCCGACTTCGGTCGTGCCCGTCCGGCAACCGGCTTTTCTACCGATTTGAAAACCCTGGTGACCCTGGGGCGTGCTGAGATCGAGTTACCGTCTGGCGGTATCTGGATGCCTGACAGTACGGATGCGGCACTCTGGCAGCAGGTTTGCCAGTTGCGCAGTGAGGGTCAGCGTGTCGTTCAGGCGTTGCCTGGGCAACCTTTGGCCGCCGCCCGTGAAGCGGACTGCGACCGGCAATTGATTCAGCAGAACGGGCTTTGGCAAGTATCGCCACTGGCTTCTTGAGTTTTCCTGTCGGCCGCGGCCGGCACCAAGTTTGCGCGAATGAGGACAAGTGTTATGGGTAAGAATGTCGTAGTCCTGGGCACCCAATGGGGTGATGAGGGCAAAGGCAAGATCGTTGATCTGCTGACCGAACATGCTGCCGCCGTAGTGCGCTACCAGGGTGGCCACAACGCTGGTCACACCCTGGTGATCGATGGCGAAAAAACCGTCTTGCACCTGATCCCGTCGGGCGTGCTGCGCGAAGGCGTGCAGTGCCTGATCGGCAACGGCGTGGTGGTTGCACCCGACGCTCTGCTGCGGGAAATCATCAAGCTGGAAGAGAAAGGTGTACCAGTGCGCGAGCGCCTGCGTATCAGCCCGTCCTGCCCGCTGATCCTGTCCTTCCACGTTGCGCTGGACCAGGCCCGTGAAAAGGCCCGTGGCGAGCTGAAGATCGGTACGACCGGTCGCGGCATCGGCCCGGCCTACGAAGACAAGGTTGCGCGTCGTGGCCTGCGTGTTGGCGACCTGCTCAATATGCCGCGCTTTGAAGACAAGCTGCGTGAACTGGTGGATTACCACAACTTCATGCTGGTGGGTTATTACAAAGAGCCGGCTATCGAGTTCGAAAAGACCCTGGCTGAGTGCAAGGAATACGCTGAGCTGCTCAAGCCGCTGATGCTGGACGTGACGGCCGAGCTGCACGACCTGCGTCGCGCCGGCAAAGACATCATGTTCGAAGGCGCCCAGGGCTCCCTGCTGGACATCGACCACGGTACCTACCCGTACGTGACCAGCTCTAACACCACCGCTGGCGGCGTTGCTACCGGTTCGGGTGTTGGCCCGATGTTCCTGGACTACATCCTGGGCATCACCAAGGCTTACACCACGCGTGTAGGTTCGGGTCCATTCCCGACTGAACTGTTCGACGAAGTCGGTGCGCACCTGGCCAAACAAGGTCACGAGTTCGGCGCAACGACTGGCCGCGCCCGTCGTTGTGGCTGGTTCGACGCCGTTATCCTGCGTCGCGCTATCGATGTGAACAGTATCTCGGGCATCTGCCTGACCAAGCTGGACGTACTCGACGGTCTGGAAACCATCAACATCTGCGTCGGCTACAAAGATGCCGAAGGTAACGATGTTGCCCCGACTGACGCTGACAGCTACGTGGGCCTGCAGCCTGTGTACGAAGAAGTGCCGGGCTGGACCGAGTCGACCGTGGGTGCCAAAACCCTGGAAGAGCTGCCGGCCAACGCACGTGCCTACATCAAGCGCGTCGAAACGCTGATCGGTGCGCCGATCGACATTATTTCGACGGGCCCGGACCGCAACGAAACCATCGTTCTGCGTCACCCGTTCGCTTAATAAGTCATTGATGTAAAAAACAAAGGCCCCTTAATCGGGGCCTTTGTCGTTTATGCCTGTTGGACGGCATGACCTTTGCTGTGATCTTCATTAAGCGCGCGTCTTCTGGCGTGCCATCAATTTAATGGCGTTCAGGTCGAGGGATATCAAGTGTCCGCGGTTCTCTCATTGTTACAAAGCCGTCTATTACGGCCCGTGTTCGTTACCCTTGGTATCGCACTGTTGGTGCAGGTGCTGGTGGCCGTTGCCCTGACTCGGAGCACAGTGACCGCACTGGAAGCCGATCTGGGTGTGCGCCTGGGTGCCGACAGTCAAAAACTCTCCGGGGAACTTGAGCAGGCAGGGCGTGAAGTCACGTCGAGCCTCGACAGCCTCTCCACCAGTACTCGTCAGCGCCTTACGGCGGGCTTGTCCTCGCGTTTGAAGGACGAGCAGGCACAACTGCGTGCGACGCTGGAGAAGGATCTGAAGGACTCCGCCAATGATATGGCGCAGCTTTTGGCTTCGGTCGCACCCCGCGCCATGTGGGACAGCGACGTTCCAACCCTGTCCGAATTCGCCCGCCGGGCTCAGCGTAATCCCAACGTGCTATTCGTGGTCTACGACGACGCGACGGGGCAGCATCTGACGCGCTACCTCAACCGGGAAAACCCGATCAACAAAGCCCTTCTGGAAAAAGGCCAGGGCGAACGGGCGCTGGACAAGGTGCTGGATGCGGCGAAGAACGATCCGTCGGTCTATTACCTGGAAGCCTCGATCAATCCTAACGGCGTGGAAATCGGCAAGGTCTTGATGGGCGTCTCGACCGCCTCGGTGGAAACCGATCTGGCGGCCCTGGACAAACGCTTCTCGGCGCTGATCGCCAGCAGTGATCAATTGGTGGGCGACAGCCTCAAGGGCGCCGCAGCTGATAGCGCAGCCGCGATGGGCGCGCGCTTGCAGTCGGCGCAATCCACGGCCTCTGAAATGCAAGCCAACACCACCAGCACTGTTCAGGAAGCGGCGGGCACTTTGCGCTGGCGCATCGGCATGGGCCTGGCGCTTGTGGGTTGCGGTGTGCTGCTGTTGCTCGCGGTGGTGCTGGGTCGTCGGGTGGTCAACCGCTTGAAGTTGCTCATCGCTGCCATGGACGACCTGGCGGCGGGCGAGGGCGACCTGACCAAGCGCGTTCAGATCAACAGTCAGGACGAAATTGGCGACATGGCCTCGGCAGTCAATCGCTTTGTGGATAAGTTGCAGCCGATCGTGCGCGAAGCGGGCGATGTGGCTCAACGCACTGGTGTGGAAATCGGCGCGATGACCTTGCGCAATGCCGGGGCCGATAAAGCGGCGGGCATGCAGCGCGATGAAGTGGCCGAGAGCCTGCGTGCGTTGTCGCAAATGGCTGACGAAGCCCAGTCTGAAAGTCATGCCATGCAGGCAGCGTTGCAGCAAGTGGTGGACATTCGTTCGGCCACGGATGAAAACACGCGGACCTCGGCGAAAGTCGGCAGCCTGATCGAGGCGTTGGCCGGGCAGGTCGATACCGGGGCGAAAGTCATCGAGCGGCTGGCGCAGCAGAGTGAGCAGATTGAAGTGGTGCTGACGGTGATTCACGGGATTGCCGAGCAGACCAACTTGCTGGCGCTGAACGCGGCCATCGAAGCCGCGCGTGCGGGCGAGACCGGTCGCGGGTTTGCTGTGGTGGCCGATGAAGTGCGGGCGCTGGCGAGC
The DNA here is from genome assembly GCF_057837605.1 of Pseudomonas sp. GL_093. Classification (NCBI taxonomy): domain Bacteria; kingdom Pseudomonadati; phylum Pseudomonadota; class Gammaproteobacteria; order Pseudomonadales; family Pseudomonadaceae; genus Pseudomonas; species Pseudomonas sp. GL_093. Next base: position 617,294 of record NZ_CM174448.1, read on the forward strand.
AAGACGCAAAGCTCTACCGGTGACATTCAGGCGCACATCGTTGCCTTGCAGCAAGGAGCGCGTGAGGCGGTGGCCGCGATCGGTCAGGCCGGGCGTCAGGCCAGCGAAGGTTTGTTGGTGCTGCGTGACAGTGCGCGGTTGCAGCAATCGGTGCAGGCGTCGGTCGAGCAAGTGCATGCGGCGATAGGTCTGGCAACGCAGGCAGCGGCGCATCAGGCGCAAGGCGCGCAAGCGGTGCGCGGTCGGGTTGAAACCATTCATGCGCAGGCTGAGAAAGCGGCTCAAGCGGTGGTGGAAACCACGGCCAGCGGCAAGGTGCTGGATGGCTTGGCGGCGCAGTTGAAGGCGAGCCTGGGGCAGTTCAGGGCTTAAGATTTGTGTTGGTTGGTCTGGCGTCATCGCGAGCAAGCTCGCTCCCACAGTGATTGTGAGTGGACACAAAATTTGTGAACACCTCCAATCAAAATGTGGGAGCGAGCCTGCTCGCGAAGGCAATGTCAGCGGCTCAGATACATCCGAGTCGTAAGCAAATAGACCGGCAACCCCGACACCAATATCAACAACGCCGCATAAGGCGCCGCCGCCGCAAACTCCACATTCGCGGTATGTGCCCAGACTTCCGTCGCCAGCGTATTGAGCCCGGTCGGGCTCAGCAGCAGCGTCGCCGTCAGTTCCTTCATCGCATCCAGAAACACCAGCGCAAACGCCGCGCCTAGCGCCGGGAAGATAATCGGCAACGTCACCCGACAAAACGCACTGAAGGACGACGCTCCCAGCGTGCGTGCAGCCTCTTCCAGTTGCGGCGCAGCCTTGTTCAGCGCCGTGCGAATCGGTGCCTGCGCCAGCGGCAGAAACAACAGCGCATAAGCAATCAGCAACAATGCCGAAGTCTGGTACAGCGCCGGCACATAGTGCAGGGCGAAGTACACCAGCGTCAGCGCGATCACCAGTCCTGGCAGCGCATGCAGCAGATACGGCAAGCGCTCGGCCCAGATTGCCAATTGGCCTTTGTAGCGCACCACCAGCAACCCCACCGGCACTGCCAGCACCAGGCACAGCGCCGCGCCGCCCAGCGACAGCGCCAAAGACGACAACAGCGCCTCGCTGATCGCAGCTACCGGGAACGCCGCCGACGAACCCACTGCCAGCCAGTACACCAGCATCCCGAGCGGAATACCGCTGCCGATGATCGCCAGCGCCAGGCAATAAAGTTGTCCGGCAGCAGCCCAGGGCCCCAGCCGAACCTGTTCCGCATGCCGAGCCGCGCCCTGACCGGTACGCACGTGTCGGCCCTTGCCGCGTACGCGCAGCTCCAGCCACAGCAGCATCAGACACAGCGCTAGCAACACGGCAGAAAGCATCGCCGCATTCGCGTTACTGAATTCCAGTTCGAACTGTTGATAGATCGCGGTGGTAAAGGTTTGCAGTCCAATGATCGACAGCGCACCGAATTCCACCAGCATGTGCAGGGCGATCAGCAGTGAGCCGGCGAGCAGTGACGGCCAGAGCAGCGGCAGGGTAATTCTGAAAAACACGCCCCAGCGATTCTGCCCCAGTGTGCGGGCGGATTCTTCGAGGGAGGGGTCGAGATTGCGCAGGGTCGCCGCGACCGGCAGAAAGATCAGCGGGTACTTGGACAGGGTCATCACCAGGATCGCCCCGCCCAAGCCTTCGAAATGAGCGCTCAGCGATACCCAGGTAAAGCTGCTGACAAATGCCGGTACCGCGAACGGCAGGCACAGAATCACGCCCCACAAGCGCCGCCCCGGCAAGTTGCTGCGCTCAAGCAGCCAGGCCAGCGACAGACCGATCACGCCACAGGCGAGCGTCACACCGACCATCAGCGCCAGGGTGTTGCGCAGCAGGCCAAACACATAAGGGCGCCACAACAAGTGCAGCGCCTCGGCCCAGCCGGCCTGCCAGGTCTTGAGTCCGACATCCGCCAGTGGCAACAGGCTGAGCACCACCAGCAGCAAAACCGGTAGCAACAGCCAGATCGATGGCCGCTTGCGCCGTGGCACGTAACCCCCGCGCGCGACGGGGGCGGATAACGATGCGCTCATCAGTTCAAGCCAACGTCACGTTCCAGGTCCAGGGCTTCTTCGGCATTGCCAAGATCGGCTGGCGTGACCTTCGGTGCCTCAAGTTCGCTGAACGGCTTGAGCCCGCGATCCGATTCCATGCCTTTGTGCAGCGGGTATTCGGCGGTGGTCTGGGTGATCACGCGCTGACCTTCTTCGCTGGCCATGTAGGCGAGAAATTGCTGGGCTTCTTTTGGATGCTTGCTGGATTTCAGTACGGCCGCACTGGAAACAGTGATCAGCCCGCCGACGTCGCCGCCAGTGAAATAATGCAGTTTCGAATCGAGCTGACCTTTTTCACGCTGCAAGGCAAACCAGTAATAGTTGTTCACCAGCACGGTAGCGACTTCGCCGTTTTCCACCGCCTTCAGTGCAACCATGTTGTTGCTGTAAGTCTTGCCGAAAGCACGCAAACCGGTCAGCCATTCTTCGGCCGCGTCCATGCCGTGCACTTTGATGATTGCCACGGCCTGTTCCTGGAAGGCGCCGCTGGTAGGCACGAAGCCGACCTTGCCTTGCCATTTCGGATCGGAGAACCCCATGACCGACTTGGGCAGATCTTTTTCGTCAATCAGCTTGGGGTTGTAGGCGACGACGCGGACTCGTGCGGTGATGCCGATCCAGGTGCCATTGCCGGCGACGTAGTCTTTGGGCAGAACGGCCAGGGTGGCGGCATCGGTCTGTGCCAGCAGGCCTTGTTCGCCGAGTTTGTTCAGTGGTGGCGATTCTTCGGTGTAGATCACGTCGGCAGGGGAGCGATCGCCTTCTTCGACGACCTGGCTGGCGAGCTGGTTGCTGCTGCCTTTGCGCACATTGACGTGAATCCCGGTCTTGGCTTCGAAGGCTTTGGCGATAGCGTCGCCGACTTCTTTGTGTTGACCGTTATAGAGTGTCAGGGAAACCGGTTCGGCGGCTTGGGCGAGGGGAGTGGCGAGTGCCAGGCCGAGCAGGGTGATGGTCAGGCCGCGGCGCAGGGTATTTCGAAACATCATTCGCAAGGTTCCTCACTGTCGCATTGCAAAAACTTGCAACAATGATAAACGATATTGTTTCTCAAGTGCGCCTTGCGGGGCTGGCAAGGCTTTGTTAAAGCGGTTGGTGTAGCACTTGTAGCAGCTGGCGGAGCCTGCGTTCGGCTGCGCAGTAGTCGTAAAACCTAAGTCCACGGTCTTCCTGAAACACCGCATCGCTGAATTCACGACTGCTTCGCAGCCGAACGCAGGCTTCGCCAGCTGCTACAGGGAATGTGTTGATTTTTAGAAAGCCAGAAACGCAAAAACCCGCTTTCGCGGGTTTCTGTGAAATTCAAGATCGTGACCTTGAATTTGAATTGGTGCCCAGAAGAAGACTCGAACTTCCACGACCTTGCGGTCACCAGCACCTGAAGCTGGCGTGTCTACCAATTTCACCATCTGGGCATAATCTTCAGCGTTGCCGCTGTTGATGTGGCGCACTATACGGAGAGCTTTTTGATCTGTAAACCCCTGATTTAGTTTTAATAAATCAGAGGCTTAGAATGCAAAAAACCCGCTTTCGCGGGTTTTTGTGTGAGCCTTGAAATTGAACTAATCTCAAGCTCGAAATTGGTGCCCAGAAGAAGACTCGAACTTCCACGACCTTGCGGTCACCAGCACCTGAAGCTGGCGTGTCTACCAATTTCACCATCTGGGCATTATCGGCAATGCGTCTGCGTCGTCGATGGCGCGCACTATACGGAGCGTCTTTTTAACTGTAAACCCCTGAGGTCGAAAAAAACCTGGAATATTTTACCAATGGCATTTAATTCAGCTTCGCGCTGTCGATAAAGGGCTTTAGATGGGCTGTCATAGCCTGAAATTTCCCGTTTCATTACGCCTATGCCAAACTAACCCGCATATAGACAAGGTGAAAACTCTCTAATGGCCGATTGGCAGTCCCTCGATCCCGAGGCCGCTCGTGAAGCGGAAAAATATGAAAACCCTATTCCTAGCCGCGAACTGATCCTTCAGCACCTTGCTGATCGGGGTTCGCCTGCTAACCGTGAGCAACTGGTCGAAGAGTTTGGTCTGACCACAGAAGACCAGATCGAAGCCCTGCGCCGCCGCCTGCGCGCCATGGAGCGCGACGCTCAACTCATCTATACCCGTCGCGGCACCTATGCGCCGGTGGACAAGCTCGACCTGATCCTGGGCCGCATCAGCGGTCACCGTGACGGCTTCGGCTTCCTGGTCCCGGACGACGGCAGTGACGACCTGTTCATGAGCCCGGCGCAAATGCGTCTGGTGTTCGATGGCGACCGTGCTTTGGCCCGTGTTTCCGGCCTCGACCGTCGCGGTCGCCGCGAAGGCATGATCGTCGAAGTGGTATCTCGTGCCCACGAGACCATCGTTGGCCGTTACTTCGAAGAGGGCGGTATTGGTTTCGTCGTTGCGGACAATCCGAAGATCCAGCAAGAAGTGCTGGTCACGCCGGGCCGTAACGCCAACGCCCAGATCGGTCAGTTCGTCGAAGTGAAGATCACTCACTGGCCGACGCCACGCTTCCAGCCGCAAGGCGACGTGGTCGAAGTCGTGGGCAACTACATGGCGCCGGGCATGGAAATCGATGTCGCCCTGCGCACCTACGATATTCCTCACGTCTGGCCTGAGGCTGTGCTGAAAGAAGCCGCCAAGCTCAAGCCGGAAGTCGAAGAGAAAGACAAAGAGAAGCGCATCGACCTGCGCCATCTGCCGTTCGTCACCATCGACGGCGAAGATGCGCGTGACTTCGATGATGCGGTTTACTGCGAAGCCAAGCCGGGCAAGCTGCGCCTGTTCTCCGGCGGCTGGAAGTTGTACGTGGCGATTGCCGACGTTTCCAGCTACGTGAAAATCGGTTCGGCGCTGGACAACGAGTCCCAGGTTCGCGGCAACTCGGTGTATTTCCCCGAGCGCGTCGTGCCGATGCTGCCTGAGCAGCTGTCCAACGGCCTGTGCTCGCTGAACCCGCACGTCGATCGTCTGGCCATGGTTTGCGAGATGACTATCTCCAAATCCGGCGAAATGACCGACTACTGCTTCTACGAAGCGGTGATTCACTCCCATGCTCGCCTGACCTACAACAAAGTCAGCTCGATGCTGGAAACGCCGAAACTCACTGAGGCGCGTCAGCTCCGTGGCGAGTACAACGACGTTCTGCCGCACCTCAAGCAGCTTTACGCTCTGTACAAAGTGCTGCTGGCCGCTCGTCACGTGCGTGGCGCGATCGATTTCGAAACGCAGGAAACCCGGATCATCTTCGGGACCGAGCGCAAGATTGCCGAGATCCGTCCGACTGTGCGTAACGATGCGCACAAGCTGATCGAGGAATGCATGCTGGCGGCCAACGTGGCCACCGCGGAATTCCTGAAAAAACACGAAATCCCTGCGCTGTATCGCGTCCACGATGGCCCGCCACCGGAGCGTCTGGAAAAACTGCGCGCCTTCCTTGGCGAGCTCGGCCTGTCCCTGCACAAAGGCAAGGACGGCCCGTCGCCGAAGGACTACCAGGCATTGCTGGCGAGCATCAAGGACCGTCCGGATTTCCATCTGATCCAGACCGTCATGCTGCGTTCGTTGAGTCAGGCGGTGTATAGCGCCGATAACCAGGGCCACTTCGGCCTGAATTACGAAGCCTATACCCACTTCACCTCGCCGATCCGCCGCTACCCGGACTTGCTCACGCACCGGGCGATTCGCAGCGTCATCCATTCGAAAATGGACACCCCGCACGTTCGCCGTGCTGGCGCGATGACCATTCCGAAGGCGCGCATCTATCCGTATGACGAAGCGATCCTGGAGCAGCTCGGCGAGCAGTGCTCGATGAGCGAGCGCCGTGCCGACGAAGCGACCCGCGACGTCGTGAACTGGCTCAAGTGCGAGTTCATGAAAGACCGTGTGGGTGAGTCGTTCCCGGGTGTGATCACTGCCGTGACTGGTTTTGGTCTGTTCGTCGAGCTGACCGATATTTACGTCGAAGGCTTGGTGCACGTCACCGCGCTGCCGGGTGATTACTACCACTTCGATCCTGTGCACCACCGCCTGGCCGGTGAGCGTACCGGTCGCAGCTTCCGTCTTGGCGATACCGTTGAAGTGCGCGTCATGCGCGTCGACCTCGACGAGCGCAAGATCGACTTCGAGATGGCTGAAAAAACCATCAGCGCGCCGATTGGTCGCAAGAAGCGCGGGACTGAAACCGCTGCACCCGCTTCCAAAACGGCTGCAGAGCCGGCCCCGGCGAAAACCGGTCGTCGTCCTGCCAAGGAAAAGGCTGTCGAGGCCTATCGCCCGAGCGATGCGGCGGCGAAAAATGCCGAACTGCGCAAAAGCCGTGAGATGAAGCAGGCGTTGCTGTCTGAAGCGAAAAGCGGCGGTAAAGCGGCGTCTGGGGGAAAGACCGGACGGTCGGCGCCTGACAAGGCTCCCGGCGGCAAGCCAGCCAAACCGAGCAAACACCGTAAAGGCCCGCCAAAAGCGGGTTCTGCTCCAGCCGCCAAAAGCGGCGGGGCGCGTAAACCGAAGGCCAAGTCATGAGTCAGTTGGAAAAGATCTACGGCGTGCACGCTGTAGAAGCGTTGCTGCGTCACCACCCAAAACGCGTCAAGCAGATCTGGCTGGCCGAAGGCCGCAGTGATCCGCGTGTTCAGACGCTGATCGAGCTGGCGAACGAAAATCGCGTGGCCGTCGGCAACGCCGAACGCCGTGAGCTGGATGCCTGGGTTGATGGTGTGCACCAGGGCGTGGTGGCGGACGTGAGTCCGAGCCAGGTCTGGGGCGAGGCGATGCTCGACGAACTGCTCGATCGCACCGAAGGCGCGCCGCTGTTGCTGGTGCTCGACGGCGTGACTGATCCGCACAACCTCGGCGCTTGCCTGCGTTCGGCTGATGCGGCCGGTGCGCTCGCTGTGATCGTTCCGAAGGACAAGTCAGCGACGTTGACCCCGACGGTACGTAAAGTCGCCTGTGGCGCGGCGGAAGTGATTCCGTTGGTTGCGGTGACCAATCTGGCGCGTACCCTGGAAAAGCTCAAGCAGCGTGGCTTGTGGGTTGTCGGTACGGCTGGCGAGGCTGAACAGAGTCTGTATCAGCAAGACATGACCGGCCCGACCATCCTGATCATGGGTGCTGAAGGCAGCGGCATGCGTCGCCTGACTCGCGATCTTTGCGACTACCTGGTGCGCCTGCCGATGGCCGGCAGTGTCAGCAGTCTCAACGTATCCGTGGCGACCGGCGTGTGCCTGTTCGAGGCCCTGCGCCAGCGCGGCGTCAAGGCTGCCGGAACCGGCAAAAAGCCCTGATCCAGTTGTAGTCCCTGTGGGAGCGAGCCTGCTCGCGATAGCGGAGTAACATTCAGCATCAATGTTGAATGTTGTATCCCCTTCGCGAGCAGGCTCGCTCCCACAGTGGTTTGTGGTGAAGCAAAAATTGGTGGGTGAACGAACTGTTCAAATAATCACCAATTGCCTTGCACCTCTTCTGTCCCTTCTCTACAATTGCGCCCCTTGCTGTGACGGCAGGCACGCATGTGTCTATCGCAAGCAAGTCCATAAGTGTCATTCACTCCTTGTCTGACCGCTTTTGAGCGGCAGGCTACAACCCGTAAGGAGCATTCATGCGTCATTACGAAATCATCTTTTTGGTCCACCCGGATCAAAGCGAGCAAGTCGGCGGCATGGTAGAGCGTTACACCAAGCTGATCGAAGAAGACGGCGGCAAAATCCACCGTCTGGAAGATTGGGGCCGTCGTCAACTGGCCTACGCAATCAACAATGTTCACAAGGCTCACTACGTGATGCTGAACGTTGAGTGCACTGGCAAGGCCCTGGCCGAGCTGGAAGACAACTTCCGCTACAACGATGCAGTGATCCGTAACCTGGTCATCCGTCGCGAAGAAGCCGTTACCGGCCAATCCGAGATGCTCAAGGCTGAAGAAAACCGCAGTGAGCGCCGTGAGCGTCGCGACCGTCCTGAGCACGAAGGCGCTGAAAGCGCTGATAGTGATGACAGCGACAACAGCGATAACGCTGACGAGTAATCCACGGACCTTTTGAGGAGCCTATTACATGGCACGTTTCTTCCGTCGTCGTAAATTCTGCCGCTTCACCGCTGAAGACGTGAAAGAGATCGATTACAAAGATCTCAACACTCTGAAAGCTTATGTATCCGAGACCGGCAAAATCGTTCCAAGCCGCATCACCGGTACCAAAGCACGTTATCAGCGTCAGCTGGCCACCGCTATCAAGCGCGCCCGCTTCCTGGCCCTGCTGGCCTACACCGACAGCCACGGCCGCTGAGACCGGGCAGTCGACACGTAGCAAAGGATTGAAAGCATGCGTGCCATAGCTGAGTTCATCATGCGCGGCCGTATGCAGGCCACTCTCGTAGTGGCTGGATGCGCAACATTGCCGTTGTTGTATTGGTTGGGTGCTGCCGCTGGTTGCCTTGTGCTCCTGCGGCGCGGATTGAAGGACGCCCTGGGCGTTCTTGCTCTGGGACTGCTGCCGGCGTTGATCTGGTGGCTTTACTCCGATGACCCACGGGCACTTCTGGTGCTGCTGGGGTCTTGGAGCCTTGCGTTGGTTTTACGCGCAAGCGAATCCTGGAACCGCGTGCTGCTGGTCAGCATAGCGATGGGAGTGGTGTTTTCAGTGGTGCTGGGGACGGCTTTTGGTCCCCAAATCGAGATGCTGGCGCAGGCTTTGATAAAAGTCATGCCGTCGCTACTCGGTGATGTCTACCAGAAGTTGTCGGTAGACGAGCAAGCGCATTTTGCGTCCCTGATCGCACCGGTCCTGACCGGCCTGATTGCGGCCTTGTTGCAAATCGTCAGTGTGCTGAGCCTGCTTGTCGGGCGCTACTGGCAGGCGTTGTTGTACAACCCGGGTGGTTTTGGTCGCGAGTTTCGCGCCATCCGATTCCCGCTGGGGCTGGCGATGTTACTGCTGGCGTTCATGCTTCTGGGACCGAACATCGGTCCGCAGATGGCCATGTTGACGCCGTTGTGCAGTGTACCGCTGGTGTTCGCCGGGCTGGCCCTGATTCACGGGCTGGTGGCGCAAAAGCGACTGGCCAGATTCTGGCTGGTGGGGTTGTACGTCACGCTGTTGCTGTTCATGCAGCTGATCTATCCGTTGCTGGTGGTCTTGGCCATCGTCGACAGCCTGATTGATTTTCGCGGTCGTTCGACGCCGAAAGACGTCGATAGCGCGAACGGTGAAGGTTAAAAGTTAAGAGGATTTTCACATGCAACTGATCCTTCTGGAAAAAGTCACCAACCTGGGCAACCTGGGTGACAAAGTGAACGTTAAGGCTGGTTACGGTCGTAACTACCTGCTGCCTTACGGCAAAGCTACCGCTGCGACCGCTGCCAACCTGGCTGCGTTCGAAGAGCGTCGCGCTGAGCTGGAAAAAGCCGCAGCAGATCGTAAAACTTCGGCTGAAAGCCGCGCTGCCCAACTGGCTGAGCTGGAAGTGACTATCACTGCCACCGCTGGCGACGAAGGCAAGCTGTTCGGTTCGATCGGTACTCACGACATCGCTGATGCACTGACCGCCTCTGGCGTTGAAGTTGCAAAAAGCGAAGTTCGTCTGCCGAACGGCACTATCCGCAACGTAGGCGAATTCGACGTAGCCGTGCACCTGCACGCCGAAGTTGAAGCCACCGTACGCGTTGTCGTGGTAGCAGCTTAAGCAGCACTTGTCGGCTGGCACCCTCGGGTGCTTGCCGGTAACATCGGGCACGATCCTGTTTACAGGTCGTGCCCTTTGTCTTTCTGCAGTTCCTGATTTTCACACACTCAATTCAAGTGGCCATGAACGATATCTCCGCACCCGAGCAATACGATCTGCAAACCGCTGCCCTGAAGGTGCCGCCGCATTCCATCGAGGCCGAACAGGCCGTGCTCGGTGGTTTGATGCTGGACAACAACGCCTGGGAACGCGTGCTTGATCAGGTGTCGGACGGCGATTTCTATCGACATGACCACCGCCTGATCTTCCGCGCGATCGCCAAGCTCGCCGACCAGAACTCGCCGATCGACGTCGTGACCCTTGCCGAGCAATTGGACAAGGAAGGCCAGACTTCGCAAGTCGGCGGCCTCGGATACCTGGGCGAACTGGCAAAAAACACGCCGTCCGTCGCCAACATCAAGGCCTATGCGCAGATCGTTCGTGCACGGGCAACGTTGCGACAGTTGATCGGCATCGCCACCGAAATCGCTGACAGCGCCTTCAATCCGGAAGGTCGCTCCGCGGAAGAGATCCTCGACGAAGCTGAACGGCAGATCTTCCAGATCGCTGAGGCCCGGCCAAAAACTGGCGGCCCGGTGAGCGTGAACGACCTGCTGACCAAGGCCATCGACCGCATCGACACCTTGTTCAACACCGACAATGCCATTACCGGCCTGTCCACCGGTTACACCGATCTCGACGGTATGACCAGCGGCCTGCAACCGTCTGACCTGATCATCGTCGCCGGCCGTCCATCCATGGGTAAAACCACCTTTGCGATGAACCTGGTGGAAAACGCCGTGCTGCGCAGCGACAAATGCGTATTGGTTTACTCGCTGGAGATGCCAGGCGAATCGCTGATCATGCGTATGTTGTCGTCCCTCGGCCGGATCGATCAGACCAAGGTTCGTGCCGGTCGCCTGGAAGACGACGATTGGCCGCGCCTGACATCGGCGGTCAACTTGCTCAACGATCGCAAGCTGTTCATTGACGATACGGCCGGTATCAGCCCCTCGGAAATGCGCGCACGGACCCGCCGATTGGTGCGTGAGCACGGTGACGTCGCCCTGATCATGATCGACTACCTGCAATTGATGCAGATTCCAGGTTCCAGCGGTGACAACCGGACCAACGAGATTTCCGAGATCTCCCGTTCCTTGAAAGCCCTGGCCAAGGAATTCAACTGCCCGGTGGTGGCGTTGTCCCAGCTCAACCGCTCCCTGGAGCAACGACCGAACAAACGCCCGATCAACTCCGACCTCCGGGAATCCGGAGCGATCGAGCAGGATGCCGACGTGATCATGTTCGTGTACCGGGACGAGGTGTATCACCCGGAAACCGAGCACAAAGGCATCGCCGAGATCATCATCGGCAAGCAGCGGAACGGCCCGATCGGTACGTCGCGACTGGCGTTCATCGGTAAGTACACCCGCTTCGAAAACCTGGCGCCGGGCAGCTATAACTTCGACGACGAATAACACTGGTGTGCCGACGGTTGATGACCTTGTTTCAGGGGAACAGGGCTCTGATCGCTGGCTCGGTGTAGCCATAGTTCCAGCGCAGTTCGTTGTCGACGGGAATGTCGTCGATGGCAAAGAACGCATGCAGCAGGTAGTTTTCCTTACGCCCGCCTTGGGCTTGAACCTCCACGTCAAACGACACGGCTTCGACGTTGTAACCCGTTGCTGCCTGTCGTGCCGGTTTGCCCTGCTTGTACTCAAAGATGGTATTCATTCGGGACAGTACGTTGTCTCCCGACAACAGAACGTTATGACGCTTGGTGTGGGTGAACAGCTTTCCAGGCAGTACGTCGATGAGGAACGGGTCCTTTCTGGCAACACCGACATAACCGGGTATCAATCCTCCGCCATAGACCCCAAGAATCTCCCCTTTAGCCAGCGGCTTTTTGCTGCTCACCATGTCTTGCCCGATCAAAGTTCTTTCTTCGGGCGCCTTGCAGTCGGCTGTGGTGAATTTGCGTAGCGCCAATTTTTCTTCGTACAGGTTGGCAACACCTTCGAAGCTTTCCCATTGAATGTAAGGTTTGACTGCTGCGGCCCCATAGCGGGTGCCGCCATAAGCAGATTTGGCCTGTTGCTGAATTTTTTTGATACGCAACGGCTGCCCTTGCAGGTCCCTGATAGGGTAGCGGCCGTTGTTGGCGCGATCATAGCCACCGAGAGTGTTGGGGGCCTGTTGAAAGGATCTGATGCTGGACATGTGGTCACGTTCGGCGGCAGTGAATGGCACAGGCATGATGTATTCGGTGGTGCTGTAATAGCTGCCGCTTGTCTCCTCCGGGATATCAAGGTGTCTTGACGAGCCAACGCCCGGTGTACCGCCCGGTAGTCCCATATCGGAATCGATCTCCCAGCCGCCCCCAACCTTTTGTCGTACGTAGGGCTTGTACGCTCGATAGGGGCTGCGCGCATCAATGACTTGCCAACCCGGTTTGGCGTACTGCACCTGATAGTACTGGCGGTTTTCCAGCACGTAGTATTTGTACATGCCACCTTGTAGGGGGGGCTGTTCATAGACTCCGTCTGCGCGTAGCGACAGGTTCGTCGGTGTTTCTTGTCGGGCAAAATGGGTGTCAAGGGGGAAGCCCGGGTTTACGGGCTCGGTAGCCCGTGACGCAGTACCTTCCCGAATAGCCAGAGGTTGTTTGTGCAGACGTTCTATGACGTTGTTGAGCGCGCTCTTCACACGGTCAGACCATCGGTCGTCATCTCTGCTCGAGGCCAGGCGTTCAGTTTCGGGTAGGACCGCTTTGATCGAGTTGTAGAGGTCGGCCGGTCCATCAAGCGGATTTCCCGCAGCATCGTAAGCCCTGTACAGCACGCCCTCTCGAACCAGAACTCTGCGATGAACGGCTGTGACACTGCCGACGCTGCTCAGCAATGTGCCGTTGAGGGTTCCATCGCGCATTTCGATACGCACTGAGTCGGCCCAGCTGGGCAATTGCTCAAGGCTCGTGAGGATGAGTTGGTCTGTGTCAGGAGGGCGAGCGGAATCAAGATAAAGACCCTCATAAATACGTACTGTTTCAATTTCTCTGGAGTACTCGGCTGCTTCCTTTTCCATGAGTGGCAGCAACTGTTTTTCCCGCACGATTTGCTGTTCTTCCTGTGGACTGATGCTGAGCGTCAACTGCTGCAGATAGCTTTTTGGAAGCGTTGGGTTCTTCGTGCGAATGTGTTCCTGTATTACGGTTTCCGGTTGTTCGGTCAGCGCATAAATCTGTGGGAACAGCAGGTCTTTTGTTGCCGCAAGATGGGTCTCGAGACGCTGCGCCAGGCGCTCTGCGTTAGTGGCAGTGGACGGCGCCAGCCCGTTGAACAGTTCATTGAACTCATCCGTTCTCAGCTTCTCGACTACGGTGTCTATTAGCTCTCCATTTCTGAGTTGGGCGTAGGTCAATCTAAGTTCGGGCTGTGTTGTGTTGGCGGAGTCACCAAAAGAAAAGAGCGTTTCAGCCCCATCGACGACGGTCAGGCGTCGAGTGGTTGGCCAGCCGCCCAGTGTGGTGAGCAGGTGCAGCAAGATGTACGGTGAATAAGGGCCGGTTTTATTTCCTTTGCTACGTTCTATCTTGAAATCTTTTATTTCCTGCCTCAAATCAAAGCGCTTCAATACATCGGTCAGCAGGGCCGGCGGACGTTGTGCGCTTAGATGAAGTTCAATGAGAGCCAATCTGTCTAATCCGCTGACCAGCAGAATGGGCTCGACGGCTTCTTGGCGGATATTGCGTGCGACAGTGCCAAGGCGCCTGATCAGTTTCAACCCATCCCAAGTGCTTGGGTTCTCGTGCAGATGGCGCCATCCGGCGGCATCGTTTTGTAACATCTGTGGGGCATACCCGTTTGGGTCAGAAGGGTGTTGCAGCTCCCACTGCCGGGTGGCGATGTCGACCTTTACTTCATAGAAATGGTCTTCCAGTGCTACATAGGTTTTTGCGTTGTGGTTATACAACCCTTGAGCGTTGGGGTGGATATTCTCAGGTAGTTGAAGTGCCTGACGATAGGGCGTCAGATCGGGGTGCCAGAGTCGTTCGCTATTGTTGCGCAACCTGATTCTTACCAAGTTGGTGGCGAGCCCGGTGGTTTTGATTGCACCGGCCGTGAGGATGCCCAGGGTAGCGGCGTCTGCGACATCCAGCAGATCATTCAGTGCTTCGTCGGTATCGCCACGACTCCAGGCGGCAACGCCGTGATAGACCGAGTTGAGTAACTGCAAGGCTGTTACCGCCAACATCACTTCACCGATGATCGGTATGAAGGACGCGGCGAAAAATAACAGCGACTCTCCTGCTGCCTCGAGCTCCTGACGTTTTTTCAAGCTGCCGGCGGTGTTGGCATCTGCCGTGGGGACCGACAGCACACGAGCATCAGCTTTCAGGTGGGCAATGCGTTGCCTGAAGGCCGTTTCATAGAAGTCACCGGCAATATCCACACGCACCAAGGGTTTGGCAAAAGACGGATTACCAAGGCGGTTTGCGCCTGACCACAAAGTGCCTGTAGTCAGCGGCGTTCCCTGGCGCTCAAACGGAATGAAGCGATTGAAGAACTTCCGGTAAGAGGGCGCCTCCAGTTTGATTGCCAGGGCTGTTTGAAGATCGCCATACGAGTCATATCGTTTGATCGCGTCATCGGGATCATCGGGAATGTAAAGGACGTGTTTAATCTGAGGCCATTTGTCCCGAAACAGCAGGATGCCTGGCAGGGCTGTGCCGTCGAGGGTCAGGTGTGAACAGATCAAGTCCTTATGACTGCCGACGGGACTCAATTCGAGTAATAGCGCGCAAAGATCTGCGCTGATGGATTTCTTCATCAGGGCGATGTGGATCGCCGCCTCAAAGGTATTTTGATCGTCGTTCCTGATCAGGGCTTTTATCTGGTTTGCCGAGCGAGTGGCGGTTGTTCCCGCAGTCGCAGAAGGTTCCAGTATTTCGCTGATGTGTCTCTGGTACTGCATGCCGATGTCCAGCTCGCGACAAACCCTGGCGAAGTGCTCTGGGCTGACAGCGCTTTTTTTCTTTTCGTCGTACCCGGACACATAAATGGCCGATCCCGCTTCAAAACCACCGTTCAGAGCTTCGGAAGATTCGAAGTTCTGCAGGGCGGCGTCTACAAGCGTTTGTTCGGTGGTTTTATGGTGTGTTTTGATCAGCCCCAAGAGGTGGGAGTGCTTCCACTCGCGTAGCAGTGTGGATTTTTCAGCGTCCAGCGATCCCAAGTGTCCTGTGAGCTTTTCGCTCAACAAGGTTCGGGCAAAGTTCAAGGGGTTTTTCAGATCTTCGAAGACGGGGGCCAACGCCTGCCGGGCTGCATTGCTTTTGAGCAGGCAGGCGCGAAATGTTTTGCGCTGTTCAGGTGATCCCTCGACTAGCCAGTCAGGCAGCTTGCTCTGGATGAAGCTTGCATGAGCAGATAGGGGCGGCGGGGTAGGTGCGGGGGCTGTGTTGAGTAAAGTCGAATCGTTCAAGGGCGCTCCGTGGCTCTGGATAAGCCAGCCTGGTAGTTGAAGCGCCAGACTACCCACGGGATTTTTTCTTGAAGAATATCTATGTAGTGACATGTGCTCAGCGAAATGTGATGTATCGGTCAGGGGCAGACCTGATGGTAAAAGCCGACCGCAATTGTCGGAATTGGTTATTTTTTGTGCTATATTCCGCCCCCGCGATTTTTCATCTCAACACCGGTCATCGTCATGCAAACAGCCAAGCCGTTATTTGACTATCCCAAGTACTGGGCCGAATGCTTCGGTCCAGCGCCATTCCTGCCGATGAGCAGGGAGGAGATGGATCAGCTTGGCTGGGATTCATGCGACATCATCATCGTCACCGGTGATGCGTACGTTGACCATCCGTCGTTCGGCATGGCAATCATCGGCCGGCTGCTGGAGTCGCAAGGCTTCCGCGTCGGGATCATTGCCCAGCCGGACTGGCAGTCCAAAGACGACTTCATGAAGCTCGGCGAGCCGAACCTGTTCTTCGGCGTCGCGGCCGGCAACATGGACTCGATGATCAACCGCTACACCGCCGACAAAAAAATCCGCTCCGATGACGCCTACACTCCCGGCGGCATGGCGGGCAAACGTCCGGACCGCGCGAGCCTGGTTTACAGCCAGCGCTGCAAGGAAGCCTACAAGAACGTGCCGATCGTTCTCGGTGGCATTGAAGCGTCCCTGCGTCGCATCGCCCACTACGATTACTGGCAGGACCGGGTTCGCAACTCGATCCTGATCGACGCCTGCGCCGACATCCTGCTCTACGGCAACGCCGAGCGTGCGATCGTCGAAGTCGCCCAGCGTCTGTCCTACGGTCACAAGATCGAAGACATCACCGATGTGCGCGGCACCGCGTTCATCCGTCGCGACACGCCGAAAGACTGGTACGAAGTCGATTCCACGCGCATCGACCGCCCGGGCAAGGTCGACAAGATCATCAACCCGTACGTGAACACCCAGGACACCCAGGCCTGCGCGATCGAGCAGGAAAAAGGCCCGGTTGAAGACCCGAGTGAAGCGAAGGTCGTGCAGATTCTGGCCAGTCCGAAGATGACTCGCGACAAGACCGTGATTCGTCTGCCTTCGGTTGAGAAAGTCCGCGGTGACGCGGTTCTTTATGCTCACGCCAACCGCGTGCTTCACCTGGAAACCAACCCGGGTAACGCCCGTGCGCTGGTGCAGAAGCACGGCGAAGTCGACGTCTGGTTCAACCCGCCTCCGATTCCGATGACCACCGAAGAAATGGACTACGTGTTCGGCATGCCCTATGCGCGCATTCCGCACCCGGCGTACGGCAAGGAAAAGATCCCTGCCTACGACATGATCCGCTTCTCGGTGAACATCATGCGTGGCTGCTTCGGCGGCTGCACCTTCTGCTCGATCACCGAGCACGAAGGCCGGATCATCCAGAACCGTTCCGAAGAGTCGATCATTCGCGAAATCGAAGAGATCCGCGACAAGGTTCCAGGCTTCACCGGCGTCATTTCCGACCTCGGCGGCCCGACCGCGAACATGTACCGCATCGCCTGCAAGACCCCGGAAATCGAATCCGCGTGCCGCAAGCCTTCGTGCGTGTTCCCGGGCATTTGCCCGAACCTGAACACCGATCACTCGTCGCTGATCCAGCTGTATCGCAGCGCCCGTGCCTTGCCGGGTGTGAAGAAGATCCTGATCGCTTCCGGCCTGCGCTACGACCTCGCGGTCGAGTCGCCGGAATACGTCAAAGAGCTGGTGACCCACCACGTTGGTGGTTACCTGAAGATCGCCCCGGAACACACCGAGGAAGGTCCGCTCAATCAGATGATGAAACCGGGCATCGGCAGCTATGACAAGTTCAAGCGCATGTTCGAGAAGTACTCCAAGGAAGCCGGGAAAGAGCAGTACCTGATTCCGTACTTCATCGCCGCTCACCCGGGCACAACTGACGAAGACATGATGAACCTGGCCTTGTGGCTCAAGGGCAACGGCTTCCGTGCCGACCAGGTGCAAGCGTTCTATCCGTCGCCGATGGCCACCGCCACCGCGATGTACCACTCGGGCAAGAACCCGCTGCGTAAGGTGACTTACAAGAGCGACGCCGTGACCATCGTCAAGAGCGAAGAGCAGCGTCGTCTGCACAAGGCGTTCTTGCGTTATCACGACCCGAAAGGCTGGCCGATGCTGCGTGAAGCGCTGACCCGCATGGGCCGCGCCGACCTGATCGGGCCGGGCAAGAACCAGTTGATCCCGCTGCACCAGCCGGCGACCGACAGCTACCAGAGCGCCCGTCGCAAGAACTCGACACCGGCCGGCAGCCATAAAGTGGCAGGGGAAAAGACCACCAAGATCCTGACCCAGCACACCGGCTTGCCACCGCGCGCCAGCGATGGCGGTAACCCGTGGGACAAGCGTGAACAGGCCAAGGCAGCGGCATTCGCCCGCAACCAGCAGGCGGCCAAGGATCGTAAGGACGCGGCCAAAGGCAAAGGACCGAAGCCTGCGCGCAAGCCGGTTGTACCGCGCTAAGCCACGTTTGAGCTGAACAGAACGCCAACCTTCGGGTTGGCGTTTTGCATTCCAGGCACTGATCGTTCCCACGCTCTGCGTGGTAATGCCTCTAGGGACGCTCCGCGTCCAGTGACGCGGAGCGTCACGGGCTGCATTCCCACGCAGAGCGTGGGAACGATCGTAGGTGTCTCGCCACATTTGCGTGCAATCCTCTCAAACCAAATTCCCGCATCGCCCGATTTTGGTGCTGTACTGCCTCAAGCAACCGGAGAAAGCGCCAGCGCTGCTGGATGGCATAAGTCTTGCGCGCTTTCCAATACGCTTAAGGCTCGCAGGAGGCACGCCGTGTCGATTCATGTCGCATTGCACCACGTCACGCATTACCGCTACGACCGCGCCGTCGAGCTCGGTCCGCAGATCGTTCGCCTGCGCCCGGCTGCCCACAGTCGCACGCGGATACTGTCCTACGCGCTGAAAGTGTCGCCCGAGCAACACTTCATCAACTGGCAGCAAGACCCCCAGGGCAATTACCTGGCGCGGTTGGTGTTCCCGGAAAAAACCGATGAGCTGCGGATCGAAGTCGATTTGCTGGCGGAGATGGCGGTCTTCAATCCGTTCGACTTCTTCCTTGAGCCCTACGCGGAAAAGATCCCTTTCGCCTACGCCGCGGATGAGCGCAAGGAACTGGCGCCGTACCTGGAAACCTTGCCCCTGACGCCGAAGTTCAAGGCGTATCTGGATGGCATCGACCGCACGCCACTGCCTAGCGTCGATTTCCTCGTCGCGCTCAATCAGCGCCTGAGCGAAGACATTGGCTACCTGATCCGCATGGAACCGGGCGTGCAAACGCCCGAACACACCTTGGAACATGCCTCCGGTTCCTGCCGCGACTCTGCGTGGTTGCTGGTGCAGCTGTTGCGCAACCTCGGTCTGGCGGCGCGTTTCGTCTCCGGCTACCTGATTCAACTGACCGCCGACGTCAAAAGCCTCGACGGCCCGTCGGGCACTGACGTGGACTTCACCGACCTGCACGCCTGGTGTGAGGTCTATTTGCCCGGTGCCGGCTGGATCGGCCTGGACGCAACGTCAGGGCTGTTTGCCGGTGAAGGACACATTCCGTTGGCCTGTAGCCCCGATCCGGGCTCTGCGGCACCGATCAGTGGCTTGGTTGAACCGTGCGAGTGCGAATTCACCCACGAAATGTCGGTGGAGAGGATTTGGGAAGCGCCACGGGTAACGAAGCCCTACACCGAAGAGCAATGGCTGGCGATCCAGGCGTTGGGTCGGCAGATCGATGCCGACCTGCTGGAGGGTGACGTACGCCTGACCATGGGCGGCGAACCGACGTTTGTTTCCATCGATGACCCGGACGGTGCCGAGTGGAACACGGCGGCACTGGGGCCAGACAAGCGGCGTCTGTCCGCCGAACTGTTCCAGCGCATGCGCAAGCACTACGCGCCCCAAGGTCTGGTGCATTTCGGTCAAGGCAAATGGTACCCCGGCGAGCAATTGCCGCGCTGGTCGCTGAACTGCTACTGGCGCCGCGACGATGTACCGATCTGGCACAACAGCGCGTTGATTGCCGATGAGCAGCAAGACTACGGTGCCAATGGCGAGCTGGCCGGACGCTTTCTGGCGAGTGTCGCCGAACGCCTGAAAATTCCTACGCGTTTTGTATTTCCCGCCTACGAAGACAATTTCTATTACCTCTGGCGCGAAGGCACTTTGCCGCAGAACGTCAGCGCCGAAGACTCGCGTCTTGAAGAGCCTCTGGAGCGTGCACGTCTGCGCAAAGTCTTCAGCCAAGGGCTGGACAAGGTTATCGGTCAGGTCCTGCCGCTGGCGCGCACCGCCAAGGGCGATCAATGGCAGAGCGGTCGCTGGTATCTGCGCGATGAGCATTGTCGGTTGGTGCCAGGGGATTCGCCGCTGGGCTATCGCTTACCGCTCGGCTCGCAGCCTTGGGTGAAAGCGGCGGAGTACCCGTTCATTCATCCTGTGGACCCGAATCAGGATTTCCCTGCACTGCCCGATACTGCACAACTTCAGAGCCAAGGTGCCGCTGCCGTTGCTGAAGAGCGTGAGCCGAAGATCGACGAATCCGCCGACTGGCTGACCCGCACGGCGTTCTGTGCGGAGGCGCGAGAAGGGCGGTTGTACCTGTTCATGCCGCCGCTGGAACGGGTCGAGGATTATCTGGAACTGGTCAGCGCCATCGAAGCGACCGCCGAGGAATTGCATTGCCCGGTGTTACTGGAAGGCTATGAGCCGCCGGGCGATCCGCGGCTGAGCAACTTCCGTATCACGCCCGATCCGGGGGTGATCGAGGTCAACGTGCAGCCGTCTGCCACGTGGGATGAATTGGTCGAGCGCACCGAATTTCTTTACGAAGAGGCACGCCAGACCCGACTGACCACCGAGAAATTCATGATCGACGGCCGGCACACCGGCACCGGCGGCGGTAACCATTTCGTACTGGGCGGCGCGACACCGGCGGACTCACCGTTTCTACGCCGCCCCGATCTGCTGCGCAGCCTGATCAGCTACTGGCATAACCACCCGTCCTTGTCCTACCTGTTTTCCGGATTGTTCATCGGCCCGACGTCTCAGGCGCCACGGGTTGATGAAGCGCGTAATGATGCGTTGTATGAACTGGAAATCGCCTTCGCCCAGATGCCTGAGCCGGGCGAGGAGTGCGCACCGTGGCTGGTGGATCGGCTGCTGCGCAACCTGCTGATCGACGTGACCGGTAACACTCATCGTGCCGAGTTTTGCATCGACAAGCTGTATTCACCGGACGGTGCTACCGGTCGCCTTGGATTGCTCGAATTGCGCGCCTTCGAAATGCCGCCCCATGCGCGCATGAGCCTGGCTCAGCAGTTGTTGCTGCGGGCGCTGGTCGCGCGGTTCTGGCGCGAGCCTTATGCGCCGCCGAAACTGGCGCGCTGGGGCACCGAATTGCACGACCGTTTCCTGTTGCCGCACTTCATCGAACAGGATTTCGCCGACGTCATCGTCGACCTCAATGCCGCCGGTTATCCTGTGCGTGCGGAGTGGTTCGCGGCGCATCTGGAGTTCCGTTTCCCCAAGGTCGGCGATTACGCGGTCAGTGGCATCGAACTGGAATTGCGTCAGGCGCTGGAGCCCTGGCATGTACTGGGCGAAGAGGGCGCAGTCGGCGGCACGGTGCGTTATGTGGATTCGTCGCTGGAGCGCTTGCAGGTCAAACTCACGGGCCTGCCGCCGCAGCGTTATCTTCTGACCTGCAATGGCATCCCGGTGCCATTGCAACCCACCGGGCGGGTCGGCGAATTTGTGGCCGGTGTGCGCTTCCGCGCCTGGCAACCGGCCAACTGCCTGCAGCCGACCATCCCGGTCCACGCGCCGTTGGTGTTCGACTTGCTCGACACCTGGATGCAGCGTTCGCTGGGTGGCTGTCAGTACCACGTCGCCCACCCGGGCGGGCGCAACTACGACAGCTTGCCGGTGAACGCCAATGAGGCCGAGAGCCGGCGGATGGCGCGTTTCTTCCGCATCGGACATACGCCGGGGAAACTTCCTATACCCAATATGGAAGTGAACGACGAGCTACCGATGACTCTCGATTTACGACGCTTCTAAACCGTACGCGACGCTCGGACTTTTCGTATATCCGAGCGTCATGAGCCTGCGTTAGTCTGACCGTTCTTTGCTGTCTGCCGAGCTTTCCATGCCTGACCTGCTTGACCGCTACCCGCTGACGGCGGGCACTTATCATGAACTGCTCGACGACAGCGGCGCCGTGCGCCCGCATTGGCGTCGGTTGTTCGACCAATTGCAACGCAGCACACCAACGCAATTGGTGCAGCGTCAGGCGCTGCTGACCCGGCAGATCCAGGAAAACGGCGTGACGTACAACGTCTACGCCGACCCCAAGGGTGCCGATCGGCCGTGGGAGCTCGATCTGCTACCGCATGTGATTGCGGCGGATGAATGGCAGCAGCTATCAGCCGGGATTGCCCAGCGGGCACGCTTGCTCAATGCTGTGCTCGCAGATCTGTACGGCCCGCAACGCTTGATCGCCGAGGGCCTTCTGCCTGCTGAGCTGGTTTTCGGTCACAACAATTTCCTCTGGCCCTGTCAGGGCATCACGCCGCCCGACGGTGCTTTTCTGCATCTGTACGCCGTAGATCTGGCACGTACGCCCGACGGTCGCTGGTGGGTCACGGCAGACCGGACGCAAGCGCCATCCGGTGCCGGTTACGCCCTGGAAAACCGCACCATCGTGTCCCGGGCCTTTCCCGAGCTGTACCGCGATTTGAAAGTGCAGCACTTGGCCGGGTTCTTCCGCACGCTTCAGGAAACCCTGGCCCGTCAGGCGCCGAGCGATGACGAAGCGCCGCTGATCGTGCTGCTCACACCGGGACGTTTCAACGAAAGTTATTTCGAACATCTGTATCTGGCGCGTCAGCTCGGCTATCCGCTGGTAGAGGGCGGCGACCTGACCGTCCGGGATGCCACGGTCTACCTGAAAACCTTGAGCGGACTGCGCCGGGTCCACGCGATCATGCGACGGCTCGACGATGACTTCTGTGATCCGCTGGAGCTGCGCACCGACTCGGCCCTTGGCGTGCCGGGGTTGCTGGAAGCGGTACGTCGAGGGCGAGTGCTGGTGGCCAATGCCCTCGGCAGCGGTGTGCTGGAGTCGCCGGGATTGCTGGGCTTCCTGCCGAAGATCAATCAATTCCTGTTCGGCGAAGAACTGATCCTGCCCTCCATCGCGACCTGGTGGTGCGGTGAAGCACCGGTGCTGGCTCAGGCCCTGGAAAAATTGCCGGAGTTGCTGATCAAACCGGCTTTCCCGTCACAGAGCTTCACTCCGGTATTTGGGCGCGATTTGAGTGAAAAACAGCGTCAGGAACTGGCCGAGCGCATGCAGGCCCGGCCTTACGCCTATGTCGCGCAAGAATTGGCTCAGCTCTCTCAAGCCCCGATCTGGCAGGCAGAAGACGGTCATCTGCAACCTCGGGCTATTGGCATGCGCGTGTACGCAGTGGCCAGCCGTGAGGGCTATCGGGTTCTGCCCGGCGGCCTTACACGGGTTGCCGCCGAGGCTGACGCCGAAGTGGTGTCCATGCAGCGCGGTGGCGCGAGCAAAGACACCTGGGTGTTGGGCGATCGCCCGCCGAGTGGCGAACAATGGAAAACCCAGCGCACGATCGGTGTGCACGACCTGGTAAGACGCGATCCGTATCTGCCGTCGCGGGTGGTGGAAAACCTGTTCTGGTTCGGCCGTTATTGCGAGCGCTGCGATGACAGCGCGCGGCTGCTGCGAATCATGCTGGCGCGGTATGTCGATGGCGATGACCCGCAAGCCCTGGAGGCGGCGGTCGATCTGGGTGAGCGGTTGATGTTGTTGCCCGATGAAGGCGAGTTGCCGGAGCGTTTAATGGCGGCGTTGCTCGGCGACGACTGGTCGTTCAGCCTGCGCTCCAACCTGCAACGTTTGCAGTGGGCGGCCTCGCAGGTGCGCGGCAAGCTCTCGCGGGAAAACTGGCAAGCGCTGGTGGAGCTGCAGCGTGAAGCCATGGAGCTGGAAGCCGAAGAGCCGGATTTCGGCGAATTGCTGGATTTCCTCAACCGTCTGGTGATGTCCCTGGCGGCATTATCCGGTTTCGCCCTCGATGACATGACCCGGGACGAAGGCTGGCGCTTCCTGATGATCGGTCGCCGGATCGAACGACTGCAGTTTCTCAGCGCCAGCCTGGCGGCGTTTCTGCGCGGTGCCGGCGCTTTCGATCAGGCCGGCCTGGAATGGCTGCTGGAACTGGGCAACAGCAGCATCACTTACCGTTCGCGGTATCTGGCGGTGGCGCAACTGATCCCGGTGCTCGACCTGTTGCTGCTCGACGAGCAGAACCCCCACGCCGTGCTGTTTCAGTTGAGACTGGTGACGCGTACCTTGAAACGCTTGAATGACGACTTCGGCGTGCCTCGCGAAGCAGGGTTACCGCAGTTGGTGGAACGCTTGGCGCAGTTCGATCTGGGATGCCTGGAGAACTCGCTGTTCGGCGAAGCCAGCGTTCGGGCGGCCATTGAGGGGCTGGCCGACCTGTTGCAAGAGATCGCCGACGCCAGCGGGCAAGTGTCGGATCGTCTGGCCTTGCGCCATTTCGCCCACGTCGATGACGTCAGCCAGCGCACGGTGTCCGTCTGATGAGCGCCCATTACCAGATTCTCCACGACACCCATTATCACTACGACAGCCCGGTCTCTCTGGCTCAGCAGCTCGCGCACCTATGGCCGCGGGCGTGTGCCTGGCAGCGTTGCACCGAGCAGCAATTGCAAATCAGTCCCGCCCCGACGACCCGCCGCGATGAGCTGGACGTGTTCGGCAATCCGCTGACCCGGTTGGCGTTCGAGCGGCCGCACGATGAATTGCTGGTCAATGCCCGGCTCACCGTCGAAGTGCTGGCCCGGCCTGCGCTGGATTTCAATCAATCCCCCGCGTGGGAAGAAACCCGCAACGCGCTGACCTACAGCAGTCAGCCGCTTTCCCCCGAATTGCTGGAAGCGTGTCGTTACCGGTTCGAATCGCCCTACGTGCATTTGAAGCGCAACTTCGTCGAGTTTTCCGAAAGCTGCTTTCCACCGGGGCGGCCACTGTTGCTGGGTGTTCAGGCGCTGATGGAGAAGATCTTCAGCGAATTCACCTTCGACGCAGAAGCGACCCAAGTGGCGACGCCGTTGGTGGAAGTGCTGGAGCGCCGGCGCGGTGTTTGTCAGGACTTCGCTCACCTGATGCTCGCGTGTGTGCGCTCCCGTGGGTTGGCGGCGCGGTACATCAGTGGCTACTTGCTGACCCAGCCACCACCGGGCCAGCCGCGACTGATCGGCGCCGATGCTTCACATGCCTGGGTTTCAGTGTTTTGCCCGGTGCTCGGTTGGGTGGATTTCGACCCGACCAACAACGTACAGCCGGCGCTGGAACATATCACCCTGGCCTGGGGCCGGGATTTTTCCGATGTCTCGCCGTTGCGTGGGGTGATTCTTGGGGGCGGCAACCACGACCCGGAAGTCCGCGTCACCGTAATGCCACTCGATTAACAAAGATCCACTGTAGGAGTGAGCCTGCTCGCGATAGCGGTGTGTCAGAAAAATAAATGCTGAATGTGCCACCGCTATCGCGAGCAGGCTCACTCCTACAAGGGACTGTGTGCGTTCTTTAGATAAGGGTATTTCAGAGGGGACTGTGAGGGTCAGCAAAGTGACTGCTGACCCTGGACACAGATCCGGTGGGCCTGATCAGATCATCGGGCCCTGAGGGTCTCAGGCGTCGGGCGCCTGATCTTTCGGTGCTTCAACAGCATCTTCTGCGGCCACTTCACCTTCTGCATCCGGGTTCAGTGCGGCGGCTTCTTCTTCAGCTGTAGCTTTCTTGCGCTGAAGCTTTTCCTCTTTCTTCTGCTCCTTGGCCAAGTCTCTCTGACGTTTGGCGAAGGAATAATTGGGTTTAGCCATGGGCGATCCTCTGGGGTCGAAGGTGAGGTTGAGCGGCGCGTATTCTGCCCTGTATCGATGCCCAGCCGTTAGCTGGGTTTTTGCTCGGCCCATTTTGGCAGTACCGAGGGTTGCCAGGCGTCCAGTGCATCGAGCAAGGTTTGCGGCGATTCGCTCACTTGCAGCATGTCACGGTGCGGTTCGCGAACGAAGCCTTCGCCGACGATATGATCGAGAAAAGACGTCAATTTGCTGTAGAAACCGTTCACTTCCAGCAGCCCCAGCGGTTTGCCGTGGTAGCCGAGCTGGCCCCAGGTCCAGACTTCGAACAGTTCTTCAAGTGTGCCCAGGCCGCCGGGCAGGGCGATAAAGGCGTCACTGAGCTCGGCCATCCGCGCCTTGCGCGCATGCATGCCGTCGACCACTTCCAGACGAGTCAGGCCGCTGTGACCGATTTCCTTGTCTTTGAGGCTTTGCGGGATGATCCCGATCACTTCACCGCCGGCCGCCAGTGCAGCATCGGCGACGATTCCCATCAGCCCGACGGCACCGCCGCCATAGACCAGAGTCAGCTTACGCTCGGCCAATGCTCGCCCCAAGGCGACAGCCGCTTCACGATAAGCCGGGTTGGTGCCAGTGCTGGCACCGCAAAATACACAAACGGACGCTAAAGACATGCCTTACTCCATGGTCAGGATGGCCACAGAGTAAAGGCAGGCACGCGGCGTTCCAAGGTCTACACTTCGCGTTCAGGTGTTTCACAGGTTCCGCTGGCGCCACAGGCGTAGGCGGCGAGCAAACTGCGCAACAGGCTGTTAAGGGACATGACTGACGCTCCGATGAGTGATGACGGCTTGATGATAGGGCCGCCCCAGACGTCTGGTTGGTAGATTGTTTCGATAGGTGTCATAGCCCGAAAGTTGTATACAATTTTTGATTCAGGTCATAGGAACTTGCGAAGTTTTCAGGCAGTCTTCTGTCCATTCGCACTTTTGTTAACCCTGCCTTGGAGATTCACCATGTTTGCCAAACTTGTTGCAGTATCCCTGCTGACACTGGCCAGCAGCCAATTGATGGCTGCCGAGTGCAAGGTCACTGTCGACTCGACTGACCAGATGTCCTTCGATACCAAGGAAATCAGCATCGACAAGAGCTGCAAGACGTTCACCGTTGAGCTGACCCACTCCGGTAGCCTGCCGAAAAACGTCATGGGCCATAACTGGGTGCTGAGCAAAGACGCTGACATGCAGCCGATCGCCACCGCTGGCCTGGCCGCAGGCATCGAGAAGAACTACCTGCCGGAAGGTGACGCGCGCATCATCGCCCACACCAAAATCATCGGCGCCAAGGAAACCGACTCGGTGACCTTCGACGTGTCGAAGCTCGATGCTGGCGAGAAGTACGGTTTCTTCTGCTCGTTCCCGGGCCACATCTCGATGATGAAAGGCACTGTTGTCCTGAAGTAATCGAATCGAACGCATAAAAAAAGCGTCCACCTGGACGCTTTTTTTGTGCCTGTCTGTTCGCTCAATCAAGGCGCGAACGGCATCACTCGCTTGTGATGAGTCTTTTTATACGTGTCACAAATGATCTTGAACGCTTCCTCACGCACCGGTTCCCCGTGCAGGAATGCGTCGATCTCGGCATAGGTCACGCCGTGGGACGCTTCGTCCGGTTTGCCAGGCGATAGGTCTTCAAGGTCGGCCGTGGGGGTTTTTTCCACCAGCGACTCCGGCGCGCCGAAGCTGCGGGCGATATTCCGGACCTGGTTTTTCACCAGACCGCTCAGTGGCGCCAGGTCGCACGCGCCGTCACCGAACTTGGTGAAGAAACCCATCACCGCTTCCGCCGCGTGGTCGGTACCGATCACCAGGCCGTGGGCCGCGCCGGCGATGGTGTATTGGGCAACCATGCGCATCCGCGCCTTGGTGTTGCCGAGCACGAAATCCACCGAGACCGCGTGCTTGCCTTCGAAGGCCGCGACTTCACTGGCCAGGGCTTTGACCGCCGGGCCGATGTTCACGGTGTGGCGCTCGTCCGGGGCGATGAAATCCACCGAGGCCTGGGCGTCGTGTTCGTCGAACTGGGTTTCGTATGGCAGGCGTACGGCGATGAATTTGTAGCTGTTGTCGCCTGTACGTGTGCGCAGTTCGCGCATGGCACGCTGGGCCAGCAGTCCGGCGGTCAGGGAATCGACGCCGCCGCTGATGCCGAGCACCAGGCTCTTGAGCCCGGAATTGACCAGGCAGTCCTGGATGAAGGTGATCCGCCGGGTGACTTCAGCCTTGAGGGCGGCCTGGTCGGCGAACGGCGGCTGGACCTTGAGCTGTTCAGCAATCTCACGCTGTTCGGCTTGCATGAATTCACTCCTTGCTAGATGTGCTTGATGTGCTGGAAAGGGCGGCAGGTACTTTGAAAACGTGTCGCAAATAGGCGACGAAATTCGGGTCTTTGCAGTGAGTCTTGCCAGGCTCATCGGAAATTTTTGCCACGGGCTGGCCGTTGCAGGCGGCCATTTTAAGCACGATGCTCATCGGTTCAACACCCGGAATATCGCACGTCAGGTTGGTGCCGATGCCAAAGCTGACATTGATCCGACCGCGCAGCGCCCGAAAAATCTCCAGCGACTTGGGCAGCGTCAGGCTGTCGGAGAACACCAGCGTCTTGCTCATCGGGTCGATGCCGAGCTTGTGATAGTGGGCGATGGCCTTTTCCGCCCAGAGCACCGGATCACCGGAATCATGGCGCAGGCCGTCAAACAGCTTGGCGAAGTACAGGTCGAAATCGCTGAGAAAGGCATCCGTGGTGATGCAGTCGGTGAGGGCGATCCCCAATAGGCCACGGTACTCGCGAACCCAGCAATCGAGGGCGGCAATCTGACTGTCGATCAGCCGTGGGCCGAGTTGTTGGTGGGCCATGATCCATTCGTGGGCCATGGTGCCCAACGGCTTCATGTCCAGCTCACGTGAAAGGTGCACGTTGCTGGTGCCGACAAACCGACCGGGGAAATCGTGCTTGAGCACGTTCACCACTTCTTCCTGCACGCGGTACGAGAAGCGACGGCGAGTGCCGAAATCGGCGACCTGCAATTCGGACAATTCCTCCGCGCTGGCGTTGGCGGTCAGCCAGTCGAACTTGCGGTAGAGCTGCTCACGCGCCTGTTCCAGGACGACTTCACGGTAGCGATAGCGGTTGCGCACTTCGCTGACGATGGACAGCAGCGGCACTTCGAACAGGATCACGTGCAGCCATGGCCCGCGCAGGCGGATGAACAGCTCGCCGTTTTCGATACCGGTGTGGACGTAGCGCAGATTGAAGCGGAACAACCCGAGAAAACGCAGGAAATCCGGTTTCATGAAGCTGATGCGCTCCATGAAGCTCAACTGGTCGGCGCTCAGGCTCAATTCGGCAAGGCGCTCGATCTGGAAGCGGATTTCCGCCAGGTACGGGCGCAAATCTTCACTGTTACGGCAACGAAACTCCCATTCGACTTCTACGTTCGGGTAGTTGTGCAGCACCGCCTGCATCATCGTCAGTTTGTAGAAGTCGGTGTCGAGCAGGTTCTGCACGATGCGATCGCCAAACACGCTCTCGCTCATAACGGGTTCTCCAGGCTGGCCGCGGCCCGTGGCAGCGACGTTGCAGCTGTTTCAATGAATGGGGCTAGTGGCGCATATCAGTGGTGAGGATTGCCAGTGTTTTTTTCGCAGGAGGTCAGGCCGCGCGGCTATCAATCTGCTCCAGCATCCACTTCACAAAATCCCGCACCTTGGGCACTTCCGCCGAATGCTCCGGATACGCCAGGTAATAGGCGTCGGTGCTGGGCATTGCGTGCTGCCAGGGTATGACCAGTTTGCCGTCGGCCAATTCCTCTTCCACCAGAAAACGCGGCAACAGCGCCACACCGCAGCCGACCTGGGCTGCGCGGATGCACATGTAAAAGGTTTCAAAACGCGGGCCGTGGTAGCTGTGTTCGGTGTGGTAGCCCTGACTGTCGAACCAGTCGTGCCAAGCCTGGGGCCGGGAGGCGTTTTGCAGCAGGACCAGGTCGGTGAGTTGCGTAGGATCGGTGAACGGCGTGTCCGGCAGACTGCCCGGTGCGCAGACCGGCACCAGCTCTTCGCCGAACAGCTTCAGGCATTCAGTGCCGGGGCGTGAGCCCTGGCCGAAGTAGAACGCCAGGTCGCTGCGACCTTGCAGCAGATCGTCGGCTTCCTGCTCGCTGCACAGGTCCAGATGGATCGAGGGATGGCGCAGACGCCAGCCTTTCAAGCGTGGTACTAGCCAGCGCGCGCCGAAGGTCGGAGGCGTCGAGACGCGCAGGACTTCGGTTTCACCGCCGTAGGAGCGCAGGTAGTGGGTCGACATCTCGACCTGCGTGAGGATTTTTCTGACCTCCACCAGATACAAGTCGCCGGCCGGGGTCATTTGCAGGCGTCGACGCACCCGGCGGAACAGCAGGTGCTGCAACAATTCTTCGAGTTGCGCGACCTGTTTGCTGACAGCGCTCTGGGTCAGGTTCAGCTCTTCAGCCGCCCGGGTGAAGCTCAAATGCCGGGTGACGGCCTCAAAACACTGCAGGGCGGTGATCGACGGCAAGTAGCGTTTATTCAGCATTGGTTGTCCTTTTTCTTGTTTCTTTCTTACCAGCAATTCGCAGCATGAATAAACGGAATGATATCTCTCTTAAAGGTCGTTTGTTGGGTAACGTCGGGAGCGCTAAAACTACAGGCCTCACCAGCCGAATTAATCCGGCTGCACGTTTTCTGTTTTTCGCTAGAGGAGTGACCCATGGTTGCCGCATTGCTTGATCGTCTTGGTGTGAACCCGGCCCTGTACCAGAACGGCAAAGTGCCGGTGCATTCGCCGATCGATGGCAGCCAGATCGCCGCCGTGAACTGGGAAGGCGCCGCTGAAGTCGAGCAGCACATCAGTCGTGCAGATCATGCGTTCGAATTGTGGCGCAAGGTCCCGGCCCCGCGCCGTGGCGAACTGGTCCGCCAACTGGGCGATATCCTGCGCGAATACAAGGCCGACCTCGGCGAGCTGGTGTCCTGGGAAGCCGGCAAGATCACTCAGGAAGGTCTGGGTGAAGTTCAGGAAATGATCGACATCTGCGATTTCGCCGTCGGCCTGTCCCGTCAGCTGTACGGTTTGACCATCGCTTCCGAGCGTCCTGGCCACCACATGCGCGAAACCTGGCACCCGCTGGGCGTCGTCGGCGTCATCAGTGCGTTCAACTTCCCGGTTGCGGTCTGGGCCTGGAACACCGCGCTGGCGTTGGTCTGCGGTAACCCGGTGATCTGGAAGCCTTCGGAGAAAACTCCACTGACCGCACTGGCCTGTCAGGCGCTGTTCGACCGCGTACTGAAGAACTTCAGCGATGCACCGCCGCACCTGAGCCAAGTCATCATCGGCGGTCGCGATGCCGGCGAAGCCTTGGTCGATGACCCGCGTGTCGCGCTGATCAGCGCCACCGGCAGCACCCGCATGGGCCGCGAAGTGGCACCGAAAATCGCCGCACGTTTTGCTCGCAGCATTCTGGAACTGGGCGGCAACAACGCAATGATCCTCGGCCCAAGCGCCGACCTGGACATGGCCGTACGGGCCATCCTGTTCAGCGCCGTCGGCACTGCCGGTCAGCGTTGCACCACGTTGCGTCGCCTGATTGCCCATGAATCGGTGAAGGAAGAAATCGTCACCCGCCTGAAAGCCGCTTACTCCAAAGTGCGTATCGGCAACCCGCTGGAAGGCAATCTGATTGGTCCGCTGATCGACAAGCACAGTTTCGAAAACATGCAGGATGCGCTTGAGCAGGCCTTGAGCGAAGGCGGCCGGGTGTTCGGCGGCAAGCGCCAACTGGAAGACAAATTCCCTAACGCTTATTACGTTTCGCCGGCCATCGTTGAAATGCCGGAGCAGAGCGACGTGGTTTGCCACGAAACCTTCGCGCCGATTCTGTACGTGGTCGGTTACAAGGATTTCGACGAAGCGCTGCGCCTGAATAACGCCGTGCCACAAGGCTTGTCCTCGTGCATCTTCACCACTGACGTGCGTGAAGCCGAGCAGTTCATGTCGGCGGTGGGCAGTGACTGCGGCATCGCCAACGTCAACATCGGCCCGAGCGGCGCGGAAATCGGCGGGGCGTTTGGCGGTGAGAAAGAAACGGGCGGCGGTCGTGAGTCCGGCTCCGATGCATGGCGCGGCTACATGCGCCGTCAGACGAATACCGTGAACTATTCGCTGGAATTGCCGTTGGCTCAGGGCATTACGTTCGATTAAACACAGTTCTTGAACCCATGAAGAACCCTGTGGGAGCGAGCTTGCTCGCGATGAGGGCCTGTCAGCCGACATCAATGTCGACTGACAGATAGCAATCGCGAGCAAGCTCGCTCCCACAATGAATGGTGTGTTGGTTAGGTTTCTGTTGGAGTCTGGCAATGCCGTTACGCGAAGAGTGTCTGTGGGAAAAACTGACGCCGCAAAGGCCTGACAACGCGGCGCTCAAGGGAGAGGTGACGGTGGATGTTTGCGTCATCGGCGCCGGTTTCACCGGTCTGTCGGCGGCGGTGCATCTGCTGGAAAAAGGCAAAAGCGTCTGTGTACTGGAAGCCCATCGCGCCGGTCATGGCGGATCGGGGCGCAATGTCGGGCTGGTCAATGCCGGGATGTGGATTCCACCGGACGAGATCGAAGCCGGTTTCGGCGAGTCGGTCGGCAGCCAGCTCAATCGCATGCTCGGTGCGGCACCGTCCCTGGTGTTCAGCCTTGTGGATAAGTACAACATCGATTGCCAGCTTCGCCGCGAAGGCACGTTGCACATGGCGCACAACGCCCGTGGCGAAGCGGACTTGCGCAGTCGTGAAGAACAATGGAAGCGTCGCGGCGCGCCGGTGGAACTGCTGACCGGTCAAGCCTGCGAGCAAGCGACGGGTACCAAAAAGATCGCCGCTGCGCTGCTCGATCGACGTGCCGGCACGATCAATCCAATGGCTTACACGACGGGGCTGGCCAAAGCGGCCATCGGCCTCGGCGGTCAGTTGTTCGATCATTCCCCGGTGACCCGACTCGAACGTCAGGGCCAGCGCTGGTCGGTACAAACCGCTCAGGGTTCGGTGCTTGCCGAGCAAGTCGTGATTGCCTCTAACGCCTACACCGAAGGTGACTGGACGGAATTGCGGCGTAACTTCTTCCCCGGTTATTACTATCAAGTGGCCTCGGTCCCGCTGACCGAAGAGGCTGCACAGCAAATTCTCCCCGGTGGCCAGGGTTCCTGGGACACCCGCCAGGTCCTCAGCAGTGTTCGTCGGGATAAGGACGGCCGTCTGCTGCTCGGCAGTCTCGGTAATGGCAATCAGAAACCGACCTGGTTTCTCAAGGCCTGGGCCGACCGGGTTCAGCAGCACTATTTTCCTTATCTCAAACCGGTGGAATGGGAATGTACCTGGACCGGTTGCATCGCCTTCACCCCCGATCATTTGATGCGTTTGTTCGAGCCGGCGCCCGGTTTGGTGGCAGTCACCGGTTACAACGGCCGGGGCGTCACTACTGGCACTGTCGTCGGCAAAGCCTTTGCCGATTATCTGTGTAACGGAAATCCTCAAGCCCTGCCGATTCCCTTTGCGCCCATGCAGCCATTGGCGGGTGTGGGATTGCGCAGCTGTCTGTACGAGGCCGGATTCTCGCTGTATCACGCAGGCCAGTGCCTGCGGATCGTTATTTGATTGTTGAAATTTGTTGCTGAAAG
Organism: Pseudomonas sp. GL_093; assembly: GCF_057837605.1. Taxonomy (NCBI): domain Bacteria; kingdom Pseudomonadati; phylum Pseudomonadota; class Gammaproteobacteria; order Pseudomonadales; family Pseudomonadaceae; genus Pseudomonas; species Pseudomonas sp. GL_093. The sequence continues at coordinate 650,320 of NZ_CM174448.1, forward strand.
CGGCGCTTTTTCGCGCAGCGTCTAGCCTGTAAAAGGTGCGGGTTGTAGCAGTTGCGCACCAGCAGTGTGCACTTCGGTGACGCATGTTGTTACAGGCTGGTTGCACGTCGTTTGGCGCCGCGGTTGCAATGATGGCGCGCTCGGGTTGCGCCTTTAAAAATAAATGGTTTCACCTTCCGCGGTTTAGACGGTTGCACACCCAATGAAAATGGGATCGAAACAGTCGAAATAACAATAAAGCAGCGACTTTTTTCAGAATAAAAAACCGATGGCACGGCCCTTGCTCTGAGCATTCAGGAAGTCGCAGTGCCAACTAAAAAAAACCTTGGAGCACCACCTCATGTCCCAGACGTTTTACAAAAAAGGCTTTTTGGCCCTCGCAGTGGCAACTGCGTTGGGTGTTTCTGCGTTTGCACAGGCTGATGTGAAGATCGGTGTGGCGGGACCGATGACCGGCGCCAACGCGGCATTTGGCGAGCAGTACATGAAGGGTGCACAGGCTGCGGCCGATGCGGTCAACGCAGCGGGCGGCGTAAACGGGGAAAAAATCGTACTGGTCAAAGGCGATGACGCCTGCGAACCGAAACAGGCTGTGACGGTCGCCAAGGACCTGACCAACCAGAAAGTCGCTGGCGTAGTCGGTCACTTCTGCTCCTCCTCGACCATCCCGGCTTCGGAGATCTACGACGAAGCGGGCATCATTGCAATCACTCCAGGTTCCACCAACCCAGCCGTTACCGAACGCGGCCTGGGTGCCATGTTCCGTATGTGCGGGCGTGACGACCAGCAAGGTATCGTGGCCGGCGACTACATCGTCGACGTGCTCAAGGGCAAGAAAGTTGCCGTGCTGCACGACAAGGACACCTACGGCCAAGGTCTGGCGGACGCCACCAAGGCTCAACTGGTCAAGCGCGGCGTAACGCCAGTGCTGTATGAAGGCCTGACCCGCGGCGAGAAAGACTTCAGTGCCGTCGTGACCAAGATCCGTGCGGCCGGTGCCGACGTGGTCTACTTCGGCGGTCTGCACCCGGAAGCCGGTCCACTGGTTAAACAACTGCGTACCGAAGGCCTGAAAGACGTGAAATTCATGTCCGACGACGGCATCGTGACCGACGAACTGGTGACCACCGCTGGCGGCCCGCAATACGTCGACGGCGTGCTGATGACCTTCGGCGCCGACCCGCGTCTGCTGCCAGACAGCAAAACCGTAGTGGACGAGTTCCGCAAAAAAGGCACCGAGCCTGAAGGCTACACCCTGTACGCCTACGCTTCGGTCCAGACCCTGGCGGCTGCCTTCAATGGCGCCAAGTCCAACAAGGGTGAAGACGCTGCCAAATGGCTGAAATCGCACCCGGTCAAAACCGTGATGGGCGAGAAGACCTGGGACGCCAAGGGCGACCTGAAAATCTCCGACTACGTGGTTTACCAGTGGGACAAGGACGGCAAATACCACCAACTGGAAAAACAGAAGTGATATGAACTGCTGATTGCCCGGCGCCTTGTGCGCCGGGCCATCAATCAACATGTCCGTGCAGTACCTGTCTTTTCTCGTAGAGCTGCACACAACCGTGTTGCGCCGGCGGCTGAACCCCGGTCCGTCGTACACGGCTTCTGTGCAGTCTCTCAAATGCGTGAGATTGCGTTATGGATGGTATTTTCCTGCAGCAACTGGTCAACGGCCTGACCCTCGGGTCGGTCTATGGCCTGATCGCCATCGGCTACACAATGGTCTATGGCATCATCGGCATGATCAACTTCGCCCATGGCGAGGTTTACATGATTTCCGCTTACCTCGCGGCAATCAGTCTGGCTCTGCTGGCTTACTTCGGTATTGAATCCTTCCCTCTGCTGATGCTCGGCACACTGGTCTTCACCATCATCGTCACGGCGGTGTATGGCTGGGTCATCGAGCGCGTCGCCTACAAACCGTTGCGCAACTCCACACGACTGGCACCGCTGATCAGCGCCATCGGTATTTCCCTGATCCTGCAAAACTATGCACAGATCGCCCAGGGCGCCCGCCAACAGGGCGTACCTACACTGCTTACCGGTGCATGGCGAGTTGAAGTCGGGACCGGCTTCGTTCAGCTCACCTACACCAAGATCTTCATTCTGGTCGCAGCGTTCGTCGGGATGGGCCTGCTGACCTACGTCATCAAGTACACCAAGCTCGGCCGCATGTGCCGCGCCACCCAGCAAGACCGCAAGATGGCCTCGATCCTGGGGATCAACACCGACCGCGTAATCTCCTACGTGTTCATCATCGGTGCAGCGATGGCGGCCCTGGCCGGCGTGCTGATCACCATGAACTACGGCACGTTCGACTTCTACGCAGGCTTCGTCATCGGGATCAAAGCGTTCACTGCCGCGGTACTCGGCGGGATCGGTTCGCTGCCTGGCGCCATGCTCGGCGGGATTATTCTGGGGATCTCCGAATCACTGTTCTCAGGTCTGGTGAACTCGGACTACAAAGACGTTTTCAGCTTCTCGCTGCTCGTTCTTGTTCTGGTCTTTCGGCCTCAAGGCCTGCTCGGCCGTCCTCTTGTGTCGAAGGTGTAAGCGATGTCTTCAACCACTAAAAAAACCATTGATCTCAAAAGAAGTCTGGTTGACGCGATTCTTGCCGGCCTCGTGGCTCTGATTGTGTTCGGCCCGATTGTCGGCATCGTCCTCGACGGCTACGGCTTCAACCTGCAGACGACACGCGTGGCGTGGATTGTCGCCATCGTCATGGCCGGCCGCTTTGCCTTGAGCCTGTTCCTGCAAACCCCCAAGGGCCTGAGAATTCTCGAAGGCTTTGAAAGCACCGGCTCCGGGGTTCATGTACTGCCGCCTGATTACAAATCCCGATTGCGCTGGATCATCCCGGTGTTGATTGTCGTCGCCGTGGTGTTCCCGTTTTTCTCCAACTCCTACCTGCTGGGCGTGGTCATCCTCGGGCTGATCTACGTACTGCTGGGCCTGGGGCTGAACATCGTGGTCGGCCTGGCCGGTCTGCTCGACCTGGGTTACGTGGCGTTCTACGCCATCGGTGCCTACGGGTTGGCGCTCGGTTACCAATACCTCGGCCTGGGCTTCTGGACGGTGCTGCCGCTGGCGGCGATCACCGCCGGTCTTGCCGGTTGCATCCTCGGTTTCCCGGTACTGCGCCTGCACGGTGACTACCTGGCGATCGTGACCCTGGGCTTCGGTGAAATCATCCGGTTGATCCTCAATAACTGGTTGTCCCTGACTGGCGGTCCGAATGGCATGGCTGCTCCGTTGCCAACCTTCTTCGGCATCGAGTTCGGCAAGAGGGCAAAAGAGGGCGGGGTGCCGTTCCATGAGTTCTTTGGCATCGCCTATAACCCGGACGTGAAGTATTACTTTATCTACGCGGTGTTGTTCCTGGTGGTATTGGCCGTATTGCACATCAAGCATCGCTTGACCCGCATGCCGGTCGGTCGCGCCTGGGAAGCCTTGCGTGAAGACGAAATCGCTTGCCGCTCCATGGGTCTGAACCACGTACTGGTCAAACTCTCGGCGTTCACCATCGGTGCATCGACGGCCGGTCTGGCCGGCGTGTTCTTCGCCACCTATCAAGGCTTCGTCAACCCGACCTCGTTCACCTTTTTCGAATCGGCATTGATCCTCGCCATCGTGGTACTCGGCGGCATGGGCTCGACCATCGGCGTGGTGATTGCGGCCTTCGTGCTGACCGTCGCCCCGGAACTGCTGCGAGGTTTCGCGGAGTATCGCGTGCTGCTGTTCGGCGTCCTGATGGTGTTGATGATGATCTGGCGACCGCGCGGCCTGATTCGGATCAGCCGTACCGGTGTGACCCCGCGTAAAGGAGTAGCGCCATGAGCGAAGTCGTACTCTCGGTCGAGAAGCTGATGATGCACTTCGGCGGCATCAAGGCGTTGAACGATGTCAGCCTGAAGGTCAAACGCAACTCGATCTTCGCCCTGATCGGCCCCAACGGCGCCGGCAAGACCACCGTGTTCAACTGCCTGACCGGGTTCTACAAGGCCTCGGGCGGCAAGATCGAACTCAATGTGCGTGGCGAGCGGACCGATGTCATCAAAATGCTGGGTGAACCGTTCAAGGCGACTGATTTTGTATCGCCGAAAAACTTCATCAGCCGGCTCCACTACAAGATGTTCGGCGGCACCCACCTGGTGAACCGGGCCGGCCTGGCGCGGACGTTCCAGAACATTCGCCTGTTCAAGGAAATGTCGGTACTGGAAAACCTGCTGGTGGCCCAGCACATGTGGGTCAACCGCAATATGCTGGCCGGCATCCTCAATACGAAGGGCTACCGCAAGGCCGAAAGCGATGCGCTGGACCACGCCTTTTACTGGTTGGAAGTGGTGGACCTGGTGGACTGCGCCAACCGTCTGGCCGGTGAGCTGTCCTATGGTCAGCAACGCCGTCTGGAAATCGCCCGGGCCATGTGCACCCGGCCGCAGATCATCTGCCTCGACGAACCGGCCGCCGGCCTTAACCCTCAGGAAACCGAAGCACTGAGCGCGATGATCCGGCTGCTGCGTGACGAGCATGATCTGACCGTGGTGCTGATCGAACACGACATGGGCATGGTAATGAGCATTTCCGACCACATCGTGGTGCTGGACCACGGCATCGTCATCGCCGAGGGCGGCCCCGACGACATCCGACACGATCCGAAAGTGATTGCGGCCTACTTGGGCGCTGATGAAGAGGAAGTGGTGCTATGAGCCAACCCATCCTCGAACTGAAGGATCTGGATGTGTTTTACGGGCCGATCCAGGCCCTGAAGAATGTCTCGCTGCACATCAATGAAGGTGAAACGGTCAGCCTGATCGGCTCCAACGGCGCCGGTAAATCAACCTTGCTGATGTCGATTTTCGGTCAGCCGCGGGCGGCGGACGGGCAGATCATCTATCAGGGTGTGGATATCACCCACAAGTCATCCCACTACATTGCCTCCAATGGCATCGCTCAATCGCCGGAAGGGCGGCGGGTGTTCCCTGACATGACCGTCGAGGAAAACCTGCTGATGGGCACCATTCCTATCGGTGACAAGTACGCCAAGGAAGACATGCAACGCATGTTCGAGTTGTTCCCGCGACTCGAAGAGCGGCGCACCCAGCGGGCGATGACCATGTCTGGCGGCGAGCAGCAAATGCTCGCCATCGCACGTGCGTTGATGAGCCGGCCGAAACTGCTGTTGCTTGACGAGCCGAGCCTGGGCTTGGCGCCGATTGTGGTGAAACAGATCTTCGCGACCCTGCGGGAACTGGCGAAAACCGGCATGACCATCTTCCTGGTGGAGCAGAACGCCAACCACGCCCTCAAACTGTCGGACCGGGCGTACGTGATGGTCAACGGCGAGATTCGCCTCACGGGCACCGGCAAGGAGCTGCTGGTTAACGAGGAAGTGCGTAACGCTTATCTCGGCGGCCACTGAGTTCGCTGTTGTAACACCAAGCCCCGGCGAGCAATCGCCGGGGCTTTTTTACATCTCCAAAACACCATCAATTCCCTGTGGGAGCGAGCCTGCTCGCGAAGGCGATAGCACGCTCAATATTGAAGTGTCTGACCCACCGCTTTCGCGAGCAGGCTCGCTCCCACAGGGTGTCTCTGTGTGCTTTCCGGAAATTGTGGAAAACAATATTCACAAGCTCTCAAAGCGCGACATAAAGCCGCTGCAAATAGTTGTTTTGTCACGGTTTTGACTTGTCCCCGTTTGCTGTGGAGCTGGCTGTGAATAACGTGGGAGTAGCTGGCTGAAGACCTTTGAAACCGTGGCTTGCAGACTTGTGGTTGTTTTTTGATCAGGCGTTTTTGCGTGACCGTGAGCGGGCTTTGTCAACCTTTTTGTTGATGACGAAAACGGGCCGAAATAGGGTGGAGCTGCCTGTGGATAAGTCTGTGGTTAAACTCTGGAAAGACTCGGCTGAAGGCCGTAGTTACTGGCTTGGCGCCATCGTCGGTATGACCGGTCAATCGTGCAAAATGCCATGGGCTACACAGCCGACGTTCCAGGGTCAAGCAAAAAAATTTCCAATTTGCCCGCAAAGCCTTGTGCACAGCGGCTTACAGCTTTTCCACTTGCCCCCGGAAACTGTGGACCGGCCTGTGGATAAGGTGCGCGCACATGGCTGAGAGCCACGGCGGGCAAGGTGTGGCAACGTTTGATCGTTTTTTGTACAGCTCGTAAGGTAGTTGCCGCTGTGGGCAAGGCCGGGCATGCTGGCTGCTGATTTTCTATTCCAGTGGCTGCCGATCAGCCGAAGCAAGGAGAACACGATGTCCAACACCCTGTTTATTACCGGCGCGACCTCCGGTTTTGGTGAAGCCTGCGCCCGTCGTTTTGCCGAAGCCGGCTGGAAACTGGTGCTGACCGGCCGTCGTGAAGAGCGCCTCAATGCGCTGTGCGCCGAGTTGTCGAAGCAGACCGAGGTTCATGGCCTGGTGCTCGACGTGCGTGATCGCAAGGCCATGGAGGAGGCGATTGCCAACCTTCCGGCGTCCTTCGCCAAACTGCGCGGGCTGATCAACAACGCAGGCCTGGCCTTGGGCGTTGACCCGGCGCCCAAGTGCGACCTCGACGATTGGGACACCATGGTCGACACCAACATCAAAGGCCTGATGTACAGCACTCGTCTGTTGTTGCCCCGCCTGATCGCTCACGGTCGCGGCGCCGGCATCGTCAACCTCGGCTCCATCGCCGGCAACTACCCGTACCCGGGCAGCCATGTGTATGGCGCGAGCAAGGCGTTCGTTAAACAGTTCTCCCTGAACTTGCGCTGCGACCTGCAAGGTACGGGCGTGCGGGTGAGCAATATCGAGCCGGGCCTGTGCGAAAGCGAGTTCTCACTGGTGCGTTTCGCCGGTGACCAGGAGCGTTACAACGCGACCTACGCCGGTGCCGAGCCGATCCAGCCGCAAGACATCGCCGACACCATTTTCTGGGTGCTCAATGCCCCGGCGCACATCAACATCAACAGTTTGGAGCTGATGCCGGTGAGCCAGACGTGGAGCGGGTTTGCGATTGAGCGTAATGCCAAGGCTTAAGACCGCGTAACGGCCATCGCGAGCAGGCTCGCTCCCACAGGTTTTATGTTGACTCGCCATTTCGCGAACGACACAACCCCTGTGGGAGCGAGCTTGCTCCGGGCGGCGATCCAACGATAGCGATCTATCAATCAGCGCAGATAATCGGCTAATCCGCGATAGCAGGTTGCCAAGTGATAAGGCGTGGTCGACGGCATGTCCCGACGTGTCACATCACCGTTCTCATCACGGCACTCATACCAGCCACCCGCATGCAGAAAGCGCTGCTGCAACGCCTGCAATTGGTGTCGCACCGCAGCCTCGCTGTCTGGCCGCAAGGTCAGGGCGCGCAGGTATTCAGCCTGAGCCCAGATTCGCTGCGTAGCGTCCCGAGCTTGGCCGTTCGGTTCCAGGTCGAGCATGGCCCGCACGGCGCCGGTCTGTTGATCGACGCCCAGTTGTTCGGTGAAGGCAAAGGCGCGTTCCAGAGAAGCGTGGAGTGTCGAACCGCGCAGCAACGAAGACGATTCCAGCAGGAAATACCACTCGAACTGGTGCCCCGGTTCAAACCAGTTATCCACAGCCGCCAGTGGTTTTTCCATCAACACACCGTGTTGCGGGTCGATAAAACGCTTCTGCATCGCTGTGCATAACTCGACGAGCGCGTCTTGCACGGCGACGTCTTTGCGCACCGACAGCGTGGCGAGGAAGGCTTCGGCCAAGTGCATCAGAGGATTTTGCAGCGGCCCGGACTCGAGCGAGGACCAGTCGCGGCCGAGGCTGGCTTCGTACAGGCCGTCGCCCGTGGCGAAGCGCTGCGCGACCACTTCCAGTGCGGCGTTGAGCACCGATTCCACCAGCGGTTCGCGGACCTTGTCCCAGTAATGGGCGCAGGCGAACAGGATGAAGGCGTGGGTGTAGAGGTCTTTACGCTGATCCAGCGGCGCACCCTGCGGGTCGACGCTGTAGAACCAGCCGCCATGCTCGGCATCGTGGAAATGCTGCTGCAGAGAACGGAACAGCGCTGCGGCGCGCTCTTCGGCGGCCGGAATCTGGCCGATCAGGCTGGAAAACAGGTAAAGCTGCCGCGCGCAGGCCATGGCGCGGTAGCGTTGGGGCGGCAGCGGTTGATGCCCGGCGTCCAGCGCCTCATAGGGCAGCGCCATGTCGGCATTCCAGCCGGGGCCTTGCCAGAGCGGCACGATCACGTCCTGGAAGTGCTGTTGCACCGAGGCAAACAGAGCGGTCAATTCAGGCTGGGAGGCGGAGCGGGAAACAGGCGGCATTGGCTGGCGTCGTCACGGCAGGGTTGATTGCGCGACATGTTAGCAGAGAGAACGCGTCGATCGTTCCCACGCTCTGCGTGGGAATGCCTCGTTGGACGCTCCGCGTCCGCTTCGAAAGGGACGCGGAGCGTCCCGGGCTGCATTCCCACGCAGAGCGTGGGAACGATCATGGTCGGCTTAGCTCGCCAACAACCACACGCCAGTCGCCGCCGAGGCCGCACCCGCCAGTCGAACCAACGGCGCCGCCGCTTGCGGCAACACCCGCACCACGGCATAACCCAAGCCATGCAAGGCAGCCGTCGCCGCTACAAAACCCGCTGCATACGCCCAAGGGCTCGACATCTGCGGCAACTCCAGCCCGTGCGCCACCCCGTGGAACAACGCAAACAAAGCGGTTGCCGCAACGGCGAGGCTCAACGGCGGACGCACGGCCAACGCCACCGCCAGACCCAGCGCCAGCACCGACGCCGCAATCCCGCTTTCCAGCGCCGGCAGGTTCAGCCCTTCAAACCCCAGCAACCCGCCGATCAGCATGATGCCGACGAATGTGCACGGCAGCGCCCAGCGTGCAGCGCCTTTCTGCTGCGCCGCCCACAAACCGACCGCAACCATTGCCAGCAAGTGATCGAGGCCTCCGATCGGGTGGCTGATGCCGGCGATCAAACCGTTGTCGCCATGCCCCGGGTGGGCGAAGGCGATGGTCGGGGTCAGCAGCAGGGCCATGGCGCCCAGAATGCGTTTAAGTGTCATGGATAAGCTTCCTTGTTGATAAAAGTTAATCGTGTTCACGCCGCTGTCAGCAGGCCCTGGCGTTCGATGAAGGCGATGATTTCTTCCAGGCCGAGTCCGGTTTTCTGGTTGCTGAAAACGAACGGCTTGCCGTTGCGCATGCGTTTGGTGTCGCTGTCCATCAGTTCCAGCGACGCACCCACCAATGGCGCGAGGTCGATTTTGTTGATCACCAGCAGATCCGATTTGCAGATCCCCGGCCCACCCTTGCGCGGCAGCTTGTCGCCGGCCGAGACGTCGATCACGTAGATGGTCAGGTCGGACAGTTCCGGGCTGAAGGTGGCGGACAGGTTGTCACCACCGGACTCCACAAGGATCAGGTCCAGCCCTGGAAAGCGGCGGTTCAGTTGGTCCACGGCTTCGAGGTTGATCGAGGCGTCTTCGCGAATCGCCGTGTGCGGGCAGCCGCCGGTTTCCACGCCGATGATTCGCTCCGGCGCCAGGGCTTCGTTGCGCACCAGAAAGTCGGCGTCTTCACGGGTGTAGATGTCGTTGGTGACCACCGCCAGGTTGTAGCGGTCGCGCAGCGCCAGGCACAGGGCCAAAGTCAGCGCAGTTTTGCCGGAACCGACCGGGCCGCCGATGCCGACGCGCAGAGGTTGTGTGTTCATGTGCTTCTCCAAAATAACAGGCCCAAAATAACTGGCCCTAGGAACGGAACAGGCGGCTGTACTGGCGCTCATGGGCCATGCACGCCAGGGACAGGCCGAAAGCGGCGCTGCCATAGTGTTCGGGGTTGATTCGGGTGGCGTTCTGCTGAGCCTCTTGCAGCAGCGGCAGCAACTGGCTGGTCAGGCGTTGCGCGGCTTGCTGGCCCAATGGCAGGGTTTTCATCAACACCGCCAGTTGGTTTTCCAGCCAACTCCAGAGCCACGCCGCGAGTGCGTCCTGCGGGCTGATATTCCAGGCGCGAGCGGCCAGTGCCCAGCCGAGGGCCAGATGCGGCTCGGGACGTTGTTCAAGAAAGGCGCGGGCCGATGCATCCAGCTCAGGCAAACCGTTGAGCAGTTGCTGCAACGAATAGCCCATCTGCCGGCTCTCCTGATGCAGCTCCCTGGTTTCCCGGCTGGCGCGATGTTCTTCGCAGCGTTGCAGCAATTCACCCCAGTTTTCATCAGAGGCGGCCACGCAATGGGCGAGCAGCAACGGCGCTTCGAAACGCGCCAGGTTCAGCAGCAACTGATCGCTGATCCAGCGACGGGCGCTGTCAGGATCATTCACCCGGCCGTTGTCCACAGCCATTTCCAGACCTTGGGAATAGCTGTAACCGCCAATCGGCAGTTGCGGACTGGCCAGGCGCAACAGCGCCCAGGCTGGGTTCATAGCCGCACGCCGAACTGGTGCAGTTTCGGCGGGTAGTTGAAGTCTTCATCGCCGTGGCGCGAATGGTGGTGGCCGCCACCGTAGGCGCCGTGTTCCGGCTGGAACGGCGCTTCGATGTTCTCGACCTTGGCATCAAGCTGTTCGAGCATGGCCTTGAGCACGTAGTCGTCGAGCAGGCGCAACCAGCCATCGCCAATTTGCAGGGCGACATGGCGGTTGCCGAGGTGATAGGCGGCGCGAGTCAGTTCGAAAGCATTGGCGCAGGTGACGTGCAGCAGGTGTTCGGCCCGAGCGCAGACGCGGACGATGCGCCCGTCTTCGGCTTGCAGGCACTCACCGTCATACAGGGGTGGCTGACCGCGCTCCAAAAACAATCCGACGTCTTCACCCTCGGCACTGAAACAGCGCAAACGGCTTTTGCTCCGGGCTTCGAAGGTCAGGTGCAACTCGGCGGCCCAGACGGGTTGAGGGTCGATTCTGCGATGAATCACCAGCATCGGAAGGCTTCCAGCAATGGACAATGCTTAGGCTAGAGCAAGGGGCTTGCCAATCGAGCTGAGAGTAGGAAATGCCTGTCGGAGCTCAGCAAGTGCTTCAGGACGCTGCGGCGATTTGGATGAATTTGGTGCGCGCCTATTTCGGCTGCACCAAGTAGAGGCGAGGTTTTTTTTGTGGGAGCGAGCTTGCTCGCGATTGCGGTGGGTCAGTTACTTCAATGTCGACTGTGGGGCCGCCATCGCGAGCAAGCTTGCTCCCACAGGGGGGGTTATTACTCAGTACTACCGAGGCCTTGCCAATGCTTCAGGCCGATAAAGATAAAGCGCAATTGCTGAGTGATTTTCGCCTGCGGCGTCAGATGCTCGGGCAATGCCTGTGCCGGCGGATCAATGATGTCCGGCAAGGTTGCAAACACGCTTTTAACAATCAGATCAGCCATGACGCTCAGGCCAGCGATGTCCAGGTGTTGCAGTTTCGGCATCAAGGACAAGTCGGCCGCCAGGTCCGAGCTGATGTCTTCGCGCAAACGGCCGATGGCCAGCCGCACTGGCAGCGAACCGCCGTACTGCTCGCGTGCGAGAAACAGGAACTGCGAGCGATTGGCCGTGACCACGTCGAGAAAGATCCGCACCGAGGCGTCGATGATGCCGCCCATGACGAACTCGTTGTGGCGCACCAGGCGAATGGTTTCGCGGAAGGTTTGACCGACTTCACTCACCAGTACCAGGCCCAGTTCATCCATATCGGCGAAATGCCGGTAGAAACCGGTGGGCACGATCCCGGCGGTTCTGGCGACTTCGCGCAGGCTCAGGCTGCCGAATCCTCGGCCGCATTCCATCAAGTGGCGGGCAGCGTCCATCAGGGCGTTGCGGGTCTGTTGTTTCTGTTCGGCGCGGGGCAGCATCGCAAGGGTGTTTTCTGGATAAGACAGCGGCGCACTCTAGCAAATCGGCTTTGCCGGCGTCGAATGACTATCGGGGGATCAAGCAGGGAAGTGAGGCATCTATAACGTCAAAAGCCCAATCCGAGGATTGGGCTTTTTTTCAGGGCCGCCATGGGCTCAGCTCAAAGCGCTGTTGCGTTCGATGACACGGTCACCACCACCTTCAGCCAGAGTTTGACCTTGTGGAGTGCGATCGGAACCATCAGCAGCCAGGGTTTGACCTTGTGGAGTGCGATCGGAACCGTCAGCAGCCAGGGTTTGACCTTGTGGAGTGCGATCGGAACCGTCAGCAGCCAGAGTTTGACCTTGTGGAGTACGATCGGAACCGTCAGCAGCCAGGGTTTGGCCTTGTGGAGTGCGATCAGAACCATCAGCAGCCAGGGTTTGACCCTGTGGAGTGCGATCGGAACCGTCAGCAGCCAGGGTCTGACCTTGTGGAGTGCGGTCGGAACCATCAGCAGCCAAGGTTTGACCTTGTGGAGTACGGTCCGAGCCATCCTGGGTGATCAGGCCTTTTTCTTTCAGGCGATCATTGCCACCTTCGGCGACGGTTTGGCTGAATACCGAGTGGGTGGATTTGACTTGTGGGGTCGCCTGGTCAGCAGCTGGCAGGGCGAAAGCTGTGCTGGCCAGCATTGAGAGGGTAAGGCTAAACAGTAATTGGCGTTTCATGATTGGGTGCTCCGAGGGAGGGCGATAAAGTGGGTACGAGGGCAATGCTACTCTCGATAAGTCGATATAAAAGTTCATAAACGCAATGGTAATAATCAACGGAATTGATTGTTCCGTGAAACGGCTCTAAATCGGGCGTTTCCGCCGGACGTTTTTGCGCTGAGATGGGTATTTTCCACTCACTCGCGCCTTGCAAAAGTGCGGGTCCGGTAACGCATCCTGTCGCCGACCGATTATTTGAGCGTTAAGCGGAATTTCGGTTAAACCTGCGCGCCATTTCCCAGTCCTAGACTCCATGGCAGGCCGGTTCTGGCCTAACGTTTCAAACGTGCGTCGCAGTCAGGGCGCTCAGTCGTATCAGGAGCCCTGTGCAATGACGCGCACTCGTAAAATGTTTACCTGGACCCTCGCCAGCCTTGTTGTCCTGCTGGCCGTATTGGTTCTGATCATCGCGTTCTTCGATTGGAACCGGATCAAACCACCGCTTAATGCCAAAGTTTCCGAAGAGCTGCACCGCCCGTTCGCCATCAACGGCAACCTCGCGGTGGTCTGGCAGCGCGAACCCGACGAGGGCGGCTGGCGCGCGTGGGTGCCGTGGCCGCATGTGGTGGCGGAGGATTTGAGCCTGGGCAATCCGGACTGGTCGAAGAAGCCGCAGATGGTCACCCTCAAACGCGTTGAGTTGCGCATCTCGCCCTTGGCCTTATTGGCGCAGCGCGTGGTGATCCCGCGTATTGACCTGACCGAACCGAATGCCGATCTCCAGCGCCTGGCCGATGGTCGAGCCAACTGGACCTTTAAATTCGATCCGAAAGACCCGAACGCCGAGCCTTCAAGCTGGGTGGTGGACATCGGTGCGATCGGCTTCGACAAAGGCCACGTCATCCTCGACGACCAGAGCCTGAAGACTCAGCTCGACTTGATCATCGACCCGCTGGGCAAACCGATTCCGTTCAGCGACATCGTCGGTGATAAAGCGGCGAAAACCGCGTCGGAGAAGGGCGCTGCGCCGCAGGATTATGCGTTCGCGCTGAAGGTCAAAGGCCAGTACCACGGCCAGAAACTCGCGGGCGAAGGCAAGATCGGCGGCCTGCTGGCGTTGCAGGACGCGGCCAGACCGTTCCCGCTTCAGGCACAAGCGAAAATCGCCGACACCAGTGTCGACCTGGCCGGCACCCTCACCGATCCACTGAACCTCGGCGCCCTGGACTTGCGCCTGAAACTGGCCGGCACGAGCCTGGGCAATCTCTACCCGCTGACCGGCGTAACCCTGCCGGACACACCGCCGTACGAGACTGACGGGCACTTGATCGCCAAGCTGCATGAAGCGGATGGCGCGGTGTTCCGTTACGAAGAATTCAACGGCAAGATCGGTCAGAGCGACATCCATGGCAGCCTGGCCTATGTCGCCAGTCAGCCGCGCCCGAAGCTGAGCGGCTCGCTGGTTTCCAATCAACTGCTGTTTGCCGACCTGGCCCCGCTGATCGGTGCCGATTCCAACGCCAAACAAAAGGCCCGTGGAGGCGAAAGCAAGCAGCCTGCAGACAAGGTGTTGCCGGTCGAAGAGTTCAAAACCGAGCGCTGGCGCGATATGGACGCCGACGTCGAGTTCACCGGCAAGCGCATTGTCCACAGCGAAAAACTGCCGTTCAACGATCTCTACACCCACCTGATACTCACTGACGGCGTGCTCAGCCTTGAACCCCTGCGCTTCGGCGTGGCCGGCGGCAACCTGGATGCTCAGATTCGCCTCAATGGCCGAACCGAACCGTTGGAGGGCCGGGCCAAGCTCACCGCACGCAAGTTCAAACTCAAGCAGTTGTTCCCGACCTTTGAGCCGATGAAAACCAGTTTCGGCGAGCTGAATGGCGATGCCGACATCACCGGTCGTGGCAACTCGGTGGCCAAACTGCTGGGCACCGCCAATGGCAATCTGAAGATGCTGATTAACGATGGCGCTATCAGCCGCGAGTTGATGGAGCTGGCAGGGCTCAACGTCGGCAACTACGTGGTGGGCAAGATCTTTGGCGACAAGGAAGTGAAGATCAATTGCGCTGCCGCCGACTTCGACATCAAGACTGGACTGGCGACCACGCGCCTGTTCGTCTTCGATACCGAGAACGCGATTATCTACATCGATGGCACGGCCAACATGGCGACTGAGCAACTGGACCTGACCATCAGCCCGGAATCCAAGGGCTGGCGGTTGATATCGCTGCGTTCGCCGCTGTACGTGCGGGGTAAGTTCATCAAGCCTGATGCGGGTGTGAAGGCTGTGCCGCTGATACTGCGCGGGGCGGGGATGGTGGCGTTGGGCGTGATTGCGGCGCCGGCGGCGGGGTTGCTGGCGCTGGTGGCGCCGAGCGGTGGCGAACCGAATCAGTGCGCGCCGTTGCTGGAGCAGATGAAGGCCGGCAAGGCGCCAGTCACCGTCAAACCCACCAAGTAATCCGGTACCTATAAGGACGCCATCGCGAGCAGGCTCGCTCCCACATTAGTCTGAGAACACAGGTCCAGTGTGGGAGCGAGCTTGCTCGCGATGGCGGTTCAGCAGGCGCTACATATCATTCAGGATGTCTTACCTTGGAGTGCGTTCTCTCATAGGCGCTGCCGAAGGCCGCGATTTTGGCAATAGCCCTGATAACGCTGCTTCCTCCTGCAGCCATGCAAAAAACGCTCGCACTGGCGGATGCCGTTCGCGCCCCGGCACGCACAGTGCCGCGTAACCGGCACCATCGACCTGAACCTCACCCTTGTAAGCCACCAGCAAACCACTGGCCACGCTCTCGGACACCAGAATATTGCTCGCCAGCACCAGCCCTTGCCCGGCAATCGCCGCTTGCAGGGCGTAATGCTCTTCGTCGTATTCACGGACCGCTGGCTGCCCCGCAAGCCAGGTCTCGCCGGACTGTGCGCACCAGGCCTCCCAACCGTGGGCGTACAGTTTGGAGTTGTGCCAGCGCACGCTGATCAGCGTCGGCGTTCGGCTGGCGGCCAGGGCGACTTGCTCGGGCGAGCCATAGACGCCGAAGGATTCGTCGAACAGACACAGGCCATAAAGGTTCGGGTAATCATCGAGGCTGTAGCGCACGACCAGATCGACGCTGGCGTCCTGATGCAAATCGATGACTTCGCAATGGGTATCGAGCCGCAGGCTGATGTTCGGGTGCCGGGCATAGAACCGGCCCAGCCGGGGCACTAGCCACAACGCAGCGAAAGCCGCGGTGGTGGAGATCGTCAGGCTCGCGCCGCTGCGTTGCGGGCGCAAGGTATCGACGCTTTGCGCCACTTCCAGCAAGGCGCCGTGCAAGCTGTGGAATAACCGTTCACCGCAGTCCGTCAGGCGAACTTGCCGTGGCAGTCGCTCGAATAACGGCACACCGAGCCAGGTCTCCAGTGAACGAATCTGATGGGAAACCGCCGTCGGCGTCACCGAGAGTTCTTCGGCGGCAGCCTTGAAGCTCAGCAGGCGCGAGGCGGATTCAAAGGCGCGCAGGGCGGTCAGCGGCAGCGAGGCAAACATTGAAAGCTCCATGGATGAAATCAATTCATCCAGACTGATTTTTGCTCATTTGAAGAGGGGCGGCTACGCGCTTCAAGCTGCAAGCCACAAGCAGTTTGAGTTTAGTCCTTCAGGAGATTCAGATGAGCACAGTTCTTGCCGTACATGCCAGCCCCCGTGGCGACCGTTCTCACTCCCGACGCCTGGCAGAGGTGTTTCTTTCCGCCTGGCAGGCGGCCAATCCTCAGTCGCACCTTACCCGTCGCGAAGTCGGTCGGGCGTTGATTCCGCCGGTCAATGAGGCTTTTGTGGCTGCCGCGTTTTACCCCGAGCCCGATGCGCGGCCGCTGTCGATGCAGGCCGACCTGGCGTTCAGCGATGAGCTGGTGGGGGAATTGCTCGGCCACGATCTGCTGGTGATCTCCACGCCGATGCACAACTTCAGCGTGCCCAGCGGCCTCAAGGCCTGGATCGATCAGATTGTGCGACTCGGATTGACCTTCAATCACACCCTGGACAATGGCGTGGCCCAATACGAGCCGCTGGTGCAGGGCAAAAAGGCGTTGATCGTCACCAGTCGCGGCGGGTTCGGTTTCGGGCCCGGTGGAGAACTTGAGGCGATGAACCATGCCGATCCGTTGTTGCGAACGGCGTTGGGGTTCATCGGCATCACCGACATTACGGTCGTGGCCGCCGAAGGCGAAGAATCCGAGGCGCGCACCTTCCAGATCTCCGCCGCTGAGGCCGAGCAGCGTTTGCGGGCGCTGGCCAGGGAGTTCTAGATGGCCTGGTTGTTTTTGCTGATCGCCGCCGGCTTCGAAGTCACCTTTGCCATGGGCATGAAGTACGCCGAGGGCTTCACCCGGCTCTGGCCGTCGATGATCACCGTGGTGGCCGCGGTGGGCGGGATCTACTTCCTGACCCTGGCCATGCGCGAGTTGCCGGTGAGCATCGCTTACCCGATCTGGACCGCCATCGGCTCCCTCGGCACGGTGTTTCTCGGGTTTGCGCTGCTCGGCGAAAGCCTGACGGCGGTCAAACTGGTGTCGGTGGGATTGATCGTTGCGGGGGTGGTGGGGCTGAAGTAGGGCGCGATGTCATAGACTGGTCGTCGAGTTGTCATCTTCGATGCCGATGCTTGGCTGATGTCTTGCTTTCAGCCTTGCGTCACCTCACCGATCACAAGGACGTTCGCCCATGTCGCAAGGTTCCGCCACGCGTTACCCGTTGGTGCTGGTCCCGGGAATGCTCGGGTTTATCCGTCTGCTGCTCTATCCATACTGGTACGGGATCATCTCGGCGTTGCGCCGGGGTGGGGCGACGGTGATTGCGGTGCAGGTCTCGCCGATCAACTCCTGCGAAGTGCGCGGCGAGCAACTGCTGGCGCGGATCGAGGAAATCCTGCGGGAAACCGGGGCCGAGAAAGTCAACCTGATCGGCCACAGCCAAGGGGCGCTGACCGCCCGCTATGCCGCGGCCAAACGCCCGGACCGGGTCGCTTCGGTCACCTCGGTGGCAGGCCCCAATCACGGCTCGGAACTGGCGGATTACCTGCACAAACACTATCCGGGAGACAGCGCCAAGGGGCGTTTGCTCAGCGTTTTACTGCGCTGGATCAGTGCGCTGATGAGCCTGCTGGAAACTGGTTATCACGGGCCGAAATTGCCGGTGGATATCCATGCCTCCCATCATTCACTGACGACTGAAGGCGTGGCGCTGTTCAACCAGCGTTATCCACAGGGTTTGCCTGAAACCTGGGGCGGGCATGGGCCGGAAGAGGTCAATGGCGTGCGGTATTACTCCTGGTCCGGGACCTTGCAACCGGGCAAGACCAATCGCGGGCGAAACCTGTTTGATGGGACCAACCGCAGCTGCCGGTTGTTTGCCAGAACCTTCGTTCGGGAGGTCGGGCATTGCGACGGGATGGTCGGGCGTTACAGCTCGCATCTGGGGACAGTGATTGGTGACGAGTATCCGATGGATCACTTCGACATCGTCAATCAGTCGCTGGGTTTGGTGGGCAAGGGCGCGGAGCCGGTCCGGTTGTTTGTCGAGCATGCTGCCCGATTGAAAGCCGCCGGGGTTTAGCTTCCAGACCGAGTTATCGTTCATCGTCGGAACGCCGCCCGGAGCCGGCTCGCTCCCACCGGGGCAATGCATTCCAAAATGTGGGAGCGAGCCTGCTCGCGAAGGCGTCAGATCAGGCAACCGTGACCTTACGGCCCAACACCGTGGTCCAGCGCTCCGAAAGAATCACCCCACCCAACGTCAACATCCCGCCGACCAGGTGATACATCGCCAACTGCTCATGCAGCACCACCGCCGCAATCAGCGCAGTAATCAACGGCAGCAAATTAAAAAACAACGTAGTCCGGCTCGGACCCAGACGCACCACGGCCTGCATCCATGCCAATGGCGCAACCATCGAGGCCAACAAGCAGGCGTAAAGCACCAGCGGAATGTTCTGCAGCGTCGGGCCGATCTTCGGTGACGCGAGGAACATCGGAAACAGCACCGCCACCGCCACCCATACCTGCAAATACAGCAACACCAGCGGCGGTAAACGCAGCTGCCACTTTTTCAGCAGCGTGCTGTAGATCGCGTAGGCCAGGGTGGCGATCAGCATCATTGCGTCACCCAGGTTCACCCCGTGTTCGAGCAGCGCGCCAAGGCTGCCGGATGAGACGACCACCAAAACCCCCGCGAACGACAGCACCGCACCGGCCAGTGCGCCGATGGTCAGGCGCTGGCCGAGGCTGATGATCGCCATGGCCAGTGACATCAACGGCATCAGCGACAGGATGATGCCCATGTTGGTGGCCGAGGTCAGGCTCGCCGCGAAGTACGCCAGGCTTTGGTAAACAGCCATGCCGAGCACGCCGAGCACAAAGATCTTGCCCAGGTTCGGGCGGATCGCTGGCCAATGGGCGATCACCGGTTTGAGCATGAAGGGTGTGAACAGCAGTCCGGCAAGCAGCCAGCGGTAAAAACCGATCTCGGCAGGGAAGATCGCCCCGGCCGACATTTTGGTGATCACGGTGTTGCCGGCCCAGATGAAAATGGCCAGCAGGGGATAAGCGTATTGCATCAGAGAAAACCAGAACATTAATGAGGGGTGATTATCGCCTGTCTGGATACAAGCCTATACTTCAATCCAGACAACCTGCCCCTGATGACGGACAGCATGAACAGTAAACACATCGATCTGCTCGACTTCAGCGAACTGCCTGCCCCGGTGTACTTCCGTTATGCCGATTTTGATGCGCATCGTTATGCCTCGGCGCACCGTCACCCATGGGGCACGCTGGAGTATTCGGCCCACGGTGTATTACACATGGAAATCGGTGGCAGCCGCTTCATGTCACCGCCGCAATACGCGGTGTGGGTGCCGCCGCAGGCCGAGCACAGCTTCTATAGCCATCAGCCAATCAACTATCGTGCGGTCTGCCTGGCGCCGATGATGTGCCACGACCTGCCGCAACAGGCCTGCACCCTGGCCATCAGCGACATCCTCAAAGCGATCCTCAAAGACTTCGCTGCCCGGGATGTGAAGATTCCGGAGTACGAAGCCGACAAACGTCTCGCTCAGGTGTTGGTGGATCAGCTGCAACAGGCGCCGGTGCATAAATGTTATTTGCCCTACGCCAGCAGCCCCGGCTTGCTCGGGATACTCGAAGCCTTGCAGGCCGAGCCCGGTGATAACCGGCCCTTGTCGGAGTGGGCTGCGCAGATCCATGTCAGCGAGCGCACCCTGGCGCGGCGGTTCGTGCGTGAGTTGGGCATGAGCTTTGGCGAGTGGCGGCAGCGGTTGCGGTTTCTGGCGGCGATCGAAGCGTTGGACAGCCATCGCAGCATTCAGGAGATCGCGTTCGACATGGGCTACAGCACCGGCTCAGCGTTTATCGCGATGTTTCAACGCCAGGCGGAGTGCACGCCGGAACAGTATCGACGCAGCCACCTTGAGAGCAGGAAGGTGTAACAGGTGTTGTCTACACTCCAGAGCGAGGCCGTGCTCGTCGGTGCGGCAACAAGGAGAAAACTCCATGAAGATGTTGCGTGTCCCTTTGTTGATGATCGGTTTGCTGCTCTGCGCCCAGGGCTTTGCCGCCACCGAGCAACAGAACAAGATGACCACCTGCAATGCTGACGCTACCGCGAAAACCCTCAAGGGAGACGAACGCAAAGCCTTCATGAGCAATTGCCTCAAGGCTGCACCCGCCGCCGAGGCTGCCAAACCCCTGACGCCTCAGCAAGAGAAAATGAAAACCTGCAACGCCGATGCCGCCACTAAGGCGCTCAAGGGCGATGCGCGCAAAACCTTCATGAGCGATTGCCTGAAGAAAAAATAAACATTGGAGCGGGATATGTGGGGGCGGCGAGGACCTCTTCGCGAGCAGGCTCGCTCCCACAATGGATCTGTGTACGCAGGGCAAATGTGGGAGCGGGCTTGCTCGCGAAGAGGCCGGCAAGGACATTGCAAAAATCCGCCACCATTGCGACCAAGGTCGACCTACACAATCCCTAGTGCTGGCATCGGAACGCTGGCAGACTGCCAATCCTTTTACGCCGTTCGTTTTGAGGCTGTATGCCAACGTTTTCTGAACGCCAAGTCTTATTGTCAATCAGTTGGGTCATCATCTTTGGTGGTTTGTTGCTGGTGATCCCGTTGCGATTACTGCCGAGTTTGCTGGCCGGGCTGCTGGTGTTCGAACTGGTCAACATGCTCACCCCGCAATTGCAGCGCCTGATCGAAGGTCGGCGTGCGCGCTGGCTGGCGGTGGCGTTGTTGGGGACGCTGGTGGTCAGTGTGTTGACGCTGATCTTTGCCGGTGCCTTCAGCTTTCTGCTGCATGAAGCGGAAAACCCCGGCGCTTCTCTCGACAAATTCATGGGTGTGGTTGATCGGGCGCGCGGGCAACTGCCGCCGTTCATCGACGCCTATCTGCCCGCCAGTGCCGCCGAGTTCCGCGTGGCGATTGGCGAGTGGGTGAGCAAGCACCTCAGCGACTTGCAGCTGGTGGGCAAGGACGCGGCGCACATGTTTGTGACGCTGCTGATCGGCATGGTGCTGGGGGCGATCATTGCCTTGCAACGCGTGCCGGACGTGACCAAGCGCAGGCCATTGGCCGCCGCGCTGTTCGACCGCTTGCACCTGCTGGTCCAGGCGTTTCGCAACATCGTGTTCGCCCAAATCAAGATTTCCCTGCTCAACACCTTCTTCACCGGGATTTTCCTGGTGGTGGTCCTGCCGATGTTCGGCATCAAGCTGCCGCTGACCAAAACCCTGATCGTGCTGACCTTCCTGCTCGGCTTGTTGCCGGTGATCGGCAACCTGATGTCGAACACCCTGATCACCATCGTCGGACTGTCGCTGTCGATCTGGGTGGCCGTGGCGGCGCTGGGGTACCTGATTTTTATCCACAAGCTCGAATACTTTCTCAACGCGCGCATCGTTGGCGGGCAGATCAGTGCCAAGTCGTGGGAGTTGCTGCTGGCAATGCTGGTGTTCGAGGCCGCGTTCGGTCTGCCGGGGGTGGTGGCGGGGCCGATTTATTACGCGTACCTGAAGAGTGAGTTGAAGCAGGTGGGGATGGTTTGATCAGGTGATGTGTATTGCCTGATAGGGCCCTATCGCGAGCAAGCTCGCTCCCACAGGGGAACGCATTCCAATGTGGGAGCGAGCTTGCTCGCGATGGCCTCGTCTCGGTTTCGGATCAGTCCATGTTGCCGTAGCGCTTCATCGCTTCAATCGCCAAGCCACTGCCGATGCTGCCGAAGATGTTCCCTTCCACATGCCGAGCGTTCGGCAACATCGCCGAGACGCTGTTGCGCAGTGCCGGAATTCCGCTCGAGCCGCCGGTGAAGAACACCGTATCCACCTGATCGACCCGCACGTTGGCGTCGTTCAACAGCTGGGTCACGCTGTTGCGCACGCGCTCCAGCAAGTTGTCGATGGCCGATTCGAACAGTGCCCGGCTCAACTCCACGCTCAAACCCGGTTCGATTCGGTCCAGCGGCACATGGCGGCTGTCGGCATGGGTCAGCTGGATCTTGGTTTCTTCCACTTCCATCGCCAGCCAGTGGCCGGCGCGCTGGTCGATCAGCTTGAACAGGCGATCGATGCCGCCAGTGTCTTCGATGTCGTAACGCATGCTGCCCAGCGCCAGGGTCGACTTCTGCGAATACACCGAGTTGATGGTGTGCCAGGTCGCCAGGTTCATGTGGTGGCTGGTCGGCATGTAAGCGCCGCTCTTCATCCGGCTGCCGTAGCCGAACAGCGGCATCAGGCCTTGCAGGCTCAGCTGCTTGTCGAAATCGGTCCCGCCGATGTGCACGCCGCCGGTGGCGAGGATGTCGTCGTGACGGTTGTCGTGGTTGCGGCGTTCAGGGGACAGGCGCACCAGCGAGAAGTCCGACGTACCACCGCCGATGTCGACGATCAGTACCAGCTCTTCTTTTTCAATGGTCGACTCATAGTCGAAGGCCGCCGCAATCGGTTCGTACTGGAACGAAACGTCCTTGAAACCGATGGCGCGGGCCACGTCCACCAGGGTGTTTTCGGCTTCCTGGTCGGCCAATTCATCGTCATCGACGAAGAACACCGGACGGCCGAGCACCACTTCATCGAACTCGCGACCGGCGGCGGTTTCGGCGCGCTTTTTCAGCTGGCCGATAAACAGTCCGAGCAGGTCCTTGAACGGCATCGCCGTGCCGAGGACGCTGGTGTCGTGCTTGATCAGCTTGGAACCGAGCAGGCTCTTGAGCGAGCGCATCAACCGGCCTTCATAGCCTTCCAGGTACTCGTGCAGCGCGAGGCGGCCGTACACCGGGCGGCGTTCTTCCATGTTGAAGAAGACCACCGAAGGCAGGGTGATCTTGTCGTCCTCCAGCGCGATCAGCGTTTCCATGCCGGGGCGCAGCCAGCCGACGGTGGAGTTGGACGTGCCGAAGTCGATACCACAGGCACGGGCTGGAGATGCGTTTTTCATGTCTTTCGAGTTCCGGTTAAAAAACGGCCGCGCAGTGTATGTCAGTGCGGCGCAGATTCGAAGGCCGACTATCTGCTAAATCACCACGAATAGCGCCTTGATAAGCTGGCCCGATGCCCCAAACTTGTCTGCATCGACCCTGGCAGCCCCCGGACGGTCGCAAGAACCGTCCTCCGCTGCCGATAAACTTCTGATGCGCTACCCGGTCACAATCTTGAGATCGGTCAACCTCGCGGCTGCCAATAAGCGCATGCTGCGGGTGGTGGCGCGATATCGATAACGGATGGTGATCCTTAGATGGACTTCAAAGACTATTACAAGATTCTCGGTGTGGAGCCGACTGCTGACGATAAGGCGATCAAGGCCGCCTATCGCAAGCTGGCGCGCAAGTATCACCCGGACGTCAGCAAGGAAAAGGACGCCGAGTCCAAATTCAAAGACGCCTCGGAAGCCTATGAAGCGCTGAAAAGCGCCGACAAGCGCGCCGAATACGACGACTTGCGCAAATACGGCCAGCACGGCCAACCGTTCCAGGGCCCGCCGGGTTGGCAGGGGCGTGGCGCAGGCGGTTTCGGCGGTGGTCAGGATACGGGCGATTTTTCGGACTTCTTCAGTTCGATCTTCGGCAACCGTGGCCCTGGTTTTGGTGATGGACAGTCGGGCCGTAGCGCCGGACGTCGAGGGCAAGACGTGGAAATGGAACTCGGGATTTTTCTGGAAGAAACCCTTTCGAACGAATCGAAGAAGGTCACCTTCCAGGTACCGCAGTACAACGCTGCCGGCCAGCATGTCAGCAATACCAGCAAAAGCCTGAACGTGAAGATCCCGGCCGGCGTGGCCGACGGCGAGCGCATCCGCCTCAAGGGTCAGGGTGCACCGGGCACTGGTGGCGGGGCCAATGGCGACTTGTTCCTGATCATTCGCTTTGCGCCGCACCCCAAGTTCGACGTCGAAGGCGAAAACCTGATCATTACCTTGCCGCTGGCTCCGTGGGAGTTGGCATTAGGTACTGAGGTGGCAGTGCCTACACTGACAGGCAAGATCAACCTCAAGGTTCCGGCCGGCAGCCAGAACGGCCAGCGCATGCGCGCCAAGGGTCACGGCTTGATGAACAAGGCCGGTCATCGCGGTTATCTGTTTGTACAACTCAAGGCAGTCATGCCTAAAACCTCGGACGACGAGGTCAAGGCGCTGTGGCAGGAACTGGCGAAAAAAGCGGCTTTCAACCCCAGAGAAAACTTCTGATCCAAGAGACGGAGTAGCCCATCATGAGCAACCCCCTGATCGTTCAACTGGACATGGCAGAATTCTGTGAGGCGACCGACCTGTCGGACGTCTACGTGATCGAGATCGTCGAGCACGGCATCCTCGAACCTCAGGGCAACCAGCCCAAGGATTGGCGTTTCAACGATTATGAACTGGCACTGGCCAAGCGTGCCGCCAAGCTGCGGCACGATCTGGAGCTGGAATGGGAAGGCGTCGCCCTGGCGCTGGACCTGCTTGAGGAAGTGCAGCAACTGCGCGCCGAGAATCGCATGCTCAAGCAGCGGTTGGCTCGGTTGATCGTCGAGTAGCCAAAATATAGGGATAAACACTCGATAGGTGGCGAGGGGGCAATCCCCTCACCACAATGCGGTGCTGCTGAACATCATCGGCTACAAAACCACCCGCGACACTCTCGGCAACACCACACTAAACGTCGTGCCTTCGGTCTCGCTGGGGCTGACTTCTGTCGTGCCCTGATGCGCATCCACTACTTGTTTGACGATAGGGCATAAGACCAACGCAAAACAAAGGGTGTTATATATGTATGTTCAACTCTTTAATAGTTGAACGATCACGCTATTGAATGGCCGTCGGTCCAGCAGTTTTTTAGTCTTTTATTTCAGGGGGTGGCGCTTAAGCTGATCACTCCTATCGTTACTTTGGTTGTTACATAATGTCTGAATTAAAAGGGTTGGAAGGTGTTGAACAAGTTCCGGTTAATCCAGTTGCACATAAAGGCCCTCACCACGAACGTATTGTCCAGGCGCTGCCCAGCGCTATAACAGAAGCGCCGGTGAGTCGACTGTTATCACTGGACGGTTTAAATGATTTAAATACAATTTTTCCCGATTGGTACATGAACGCGTCCAGCCTCAATCGGCGCTACCTCTCGCAACTGGTCGAGGAGCGCTGGCGCTTGCAAGCGAAGGTCGATGGCCCGCTGAAAAACCTGCAACAGGACATTCAGGCGTTCGCCAAACCCTTGCTGTCCACGCTCATCAGGTCGAATTTCAACACCCGTGTCGACGTCAGCCAACTGACGGTGAAGCTGTATGTGCCGGACAAGATTCTCCTGGCGATCGACCGTGGCGCCAGCTATCTGCGCGAATCCACGCTGCTGGAGGCGGCCTTGCACAACTTCGAAGAGCCGGAAACCGCTGAAGATCATTTCAGGACCGGTTCCGGTGTGTATTCAAGGAACTTCAAAGGAGAGTTGAAACTTGAAGCAACAATGACCACCCAAAAAATCGCCACGCTGTGTCGGCGCCTGGATCTGGGGGGGCAGTATCAATCTCATATAAAAAGCATTCTGTTGCCGTCCGACCCGAAGGCCCGGCAGTTATTGGAAGAACATGCGCTGGCCGCGCAGAAAGCGTCCTTTAATCTGGACGCGTTGATGGCTTATTTGAAAAAAGATATCAGCGAGTCTGCCTACGGCAAACTTCAACAGGTGCGTGATGGCAAACGCGATATCACCTTTCATGGTCAGCCACTGCACCGGCATCGGCTCTCGCTGATGGGTTTCGCGTTGCACGGCATCGTGTTGTTCAGTGCGGTGAGCCAGCCGTCCAGGGTCAAGTCGTTGGTCGACGAATTGACGCCTGACGGTCTGAAGTTCTGGAGCGACTGGTCGCAACGCATGCCGGCGCTGACGGGTAGTTACTACGACAAGTACAAACTGCTGCAGTCGTTCCTGGCCAACGGCCCTGCCGGCGTGCATGAGGACATGCTGCGCCGCGAAGATATCTATCAGCAAAGTCATCTGGACGGACCGGTGATTGCCTACGTGCAGGACGATCCGCTGCACCCGCTGAAAGAGTACGACTCGCTCGCCGACTTCATGAAAGAGCTGCTTGGCCAGCTGCGCGATACGCAGTATCAGGAGTTTTTCAGTCGCTTCGTGGCGCAGAAGGACAAGGGCAAATTCTTCGCCCGGGTCAAAGAGCGGCTGACGCGTGTTGTCTGGCAACAACGCGAGCCGTTGGACATGGGCCCCTGGTGGCGGGAAACCGCAGTCGAAAACCCGACCGCAGAGCCCATCACCAACCTGATTGCCGGGGACGGGTGGCAATGGCTGTACGTCGACAAACGCAATAAAGCCATCGCCGATGCGCGGGTCATCGCGGTGCCGACCGGCGATGAGGATGCCACCACGCGCTGGAAACGCCTGACCAGCTATCTGGACATTGGCTGGAACGTGTTCAACTTCGTCGGGATGTTGATTCCGGGCGTGGGCGAAGTGCTGTTGGGGGTGATGGTGGCGCAGATCGCCGAGGAACTTCTGGAGGGTATCGAAGACTGGAGCAAGGGCGACCGGGAGGAGGCCGGGGCGCACATCAACGGGGTGCTGATCAACTTTGCCCAATTGGCGCTGATGGGCGCCGGGCATGTGCTGCCCCGGGGGGCCGTCGCAACGGTCAAGCCCAGCGCGCTGATCGACAGCCTTGAACCGGTGGAGATGCCCGATGGCAAGACCCGATTGTGGAAATCCGACGTCGGGCCTTATGCGCACCCGGTGGCGCTGCCGGACAATGCCGTGCCCAACGACATCGGTCTGATCGAACTGGGTGACAAGCAGTGGCTGCGGCTGGAGGAAAAACACTATCAGGTGAGCCAGGACCCGGTGACGGGTCAGCATCGGTTGGAACATCCGCAGCGTCCCACGGCCTACAAGCCGGTGGTGGAGCACAACAAGGCCGGTGCCTGGAAGGTCGAGACCGAGCGGCCGCTGGAGTGGGAAGCGAAACGGTTGATGCAGCGCATGCACACCACGCTCGACGGATACTCTGCGCAGACGTTAGGCATGATTCAACACGTGAGCGGGGTAGACGAAAGCCTGCTGCGCCGGTTGCACGTCGAGCATGAAACCCCGCCCGCGCTGCTGTGCGATACCTTCTTGCGCTTCAATACCTATGCCGATGCGGAACGATTCCCGCAGCACATCGCGGCTAACCAGATTCCAGAGACGATGATTGGCTTTGTGCCAGAGGTCACGGTTGAACTGCCGCGTTGGCCCGAGAATAGGGCCCTGGAAGTTTTCGAGGCGTCGGATCGTTCCGGGACCTCCGTCAAACACGGCAATGCAACGGCATCCGAGCCGATGACGATCAAGGTCAGTCGTTCCGAAGTGGCTGCCGGTAAGCTGCCCGAGCGAGTCATTGAATCGCTGAACGAAACCGAGATTCGCGACCTGCTCGGCGATGAGGTCGCGGTGGGTACACCTGAGCGTATTGATGCGCTACGCAAGCAGTTGGTTGTGCAGGCAGGGAAGCACAAGAAAACCGTATTCGATGCACTTTACAAAGGCCGCGATGTTTCCAGCGACCCTCGTGTGCAGCGAGTGCTCAATGACGTTCCGGAGTTGCCGGCCAGCGTTGCGCTGGAATTGCTGGAGCATGCCGAGCCGGCCGATCTGCAACACCTGAGCGAAAAACAGCGTCTCTCGCTGCGCTTGCGTCAACAGGCCCGGGCAGTGCGTGACCGGGTGCGATTGAACCGGGCTTATGAGGGCCTCTACCTTGAGGAGCTGGCCAGTGCCGACTCGCGCAGGCTCGAACTGGGCTCCTTGGCTGGCCTGCCCGGGTGGTCCGATGAGGTGCGGATCGAAATTCACGAACTGGGTTTCGGCGGGAAGCTGCACGCCAGTGTGGGGCCGGAAAGTGCGCCCATCCGCAAGGTGCTGATTCTCGAGGAAGACGGGCGTTACCAGACGCGGGACGCGGATGATCGGCATTTGCACGGCCGCGATGAGTTCTATGCTTCGGTCTTGCACGCCCTGCCGGATGCGCAACGCAACGCGTTGGGCTATGGCATTCACGAAGACGCACGGCTCAAGTTTAATGTACAGCGCTCACCCCTGAGCCATGATCAGTTCGCGTCGACGTTGCTCGAGCATCCCATTCGTAAACCGGCTTACGATCCGCACACAATGAAGCTGCCTGGAGGCATGGACGGCTATCGAAGCGTTTCCGGGGAGTCGAATGCACGGCTTCGCGTGCGCAGCCTTTATCCAACCCTCACAGATACAGAGCTCGATGCGTTTATTGAGACCTTGCGTCAGCGAAATACCTCGGTTGGGCTAGAGGTCCAGGCGCTTGAGATCGAATTCAACCAGATGGTTTCAACCCTGAAACGCTGGGTGAACGGGCCGACCCGGGATTTTCGTTTGAGCCCCAGTGGCATTGCCGAGTGGAATGCCAGGAACACCCTCGCCAAAAAGCTCAGGCAGTGTTGGCAGCGTACGGGGCCAAGGCACGTGGATGCGAGTGGGAGGGTTCTTGGACAGACACTGGACCTGAGCGATTTTGAATTGCATATGCACATCGATCGTATGCCCCGACTGGCGGCCAACTTCGATCACGTCACGCGTCTGTGGTTACGCAATACCGGGCTATCGAATGTCGAGCAACCTTTTCTTCGTTCCTTTCGCAAGGTGCAGGTGCTGGACCTTGCGCGGAACAGATTGACGTCGCTGCCATCGAGCATCGCCCAAATGCCGCACCTGACAGACCTGGATCTCACGCGAAACCGGATTGTGCTTAACATCCTCGATCGCGAGATGCTCAAAAACCGTACCCTGCTGGCCAGTTTACGTTTGGGTGAAAACCCGTTGGGGTTGTTACCGAACATCAGTCGCATGCCTGACTTGCATACCCTGGTGCTGACTCATACAGGGGCCACCACGTGGCCTCCCGGGCTGTTTGACCGACCACGGTTCAGGCACTTTTTCCTGGACCTGCGTTACAACGTGTTGACGGACATTCCGCGCGTTACGCCGGGCACGTGGGGCGCAGAGCTGTTGGGGCGTACCTGGCTCAGTCGCGAGCCCGCGTGGATGTCAGCTGAAAATCTGGAACGCCTCAAAGACTATGTTCGCTCGGCGGGCATGGACCCTGAGCGTCCTTACCCTCCCATGGGTGTGCGCACCAGCATCCAGTGGGAGGAAGGATTGACCCGACGTGATTGGGTCAGCAAGCAAGAGGTCTGGAACGCGGTTGAGGATGAATTCAACTCAACGGATTTTTTTGAAGAAATCAATGCCCTGACCCTGTCCGCCGACTTCACCGCCAGCAAGGTCTATCGAGCCGATTTGACGGCCAAGGTCTGGCGAATGATGGACACCATGGCTGAGAACGCTCCATTACGAGAGCAGTTTTTCAGGGAGGCCAACATGCGATCCAACTGCGTCGATGGCGCCACACAGCTTTTCAACGTCATGGGTGTGGAGGTGCTGGTCCACGAAGCATTGGCGCTCGGCAATAACGGTTTGATCGAGGCTGAGCTGGTGAGCCTGGCAAAGGGCAAGTCGCGCCTGGATGAAGTCGAGAGAATCGCCAAGCGTCATATCGTGGAGCGCGAGGCGGCGGGTGAACAATTCCGACGTTTGGACGCCGCACGTAATGTCACAGGCACCATCGATGAGGTGGAGGTTCACCTGGCCTTCATGACGGACCTGGCAGAGAGGCTGGACCTGCCATGGCAGGCGCGCGGCATGCAGTTTCGCAAGATCGCAGGCGTCACCAGCGAAATGATCGAGGGCGCCTATCAACGGGTTTTGGGGCTGGAGGAGGGTGACCTGCTGCGTAACTCGATTGCCGAGCAACCTTTCTGGAAGTCCTTCGTCGAGCGCTTGAATGGCTCGCGCTTCAGGGCGATTGATCGCAAGACCATTACCACCACCGAGTTCAAGGTTGCCCTGGATGAACGGGCCGACAGCGCAACGCTGTCGCTGGAGGAAAAGGCTGGTTTGAAAGAGCGAATCCGCGTACTGGCCGCTGAGCTTGGCGAGCCGGAAAGTGCCTTTGCCCCCGGCCACATCATGACCGACGAGGCCTACGCCCAAGCGCTGGAAACGATCAAGGCCGAGCGTGAAGCCTTGCTGTTGCAGCTGACCCAGGAAGCCATGGACCGGGCGAAACTGAATCGGGTTGAAATACCTTTTACGGTTGCCCCGGGCAACTGATACCTGAACGTCTCAGCCCCGAGTGCCGCATTGTGCACTCGGGGCTTTTGTACGCTTGAGGTGTCAGAACAGGAAATAGCGCTGCGCCATCGGCAACACATCCGCCGGTTCACACCACAGCAAAACGCCGTCGGCCTTGACCTGATAAGTCTGCGGATCGACGTCGATGTCTGGCAGGTAATCGTTGTGTATCAGGTCGGTTTTCTGCACGTCGCGGCAGCCTTTGACCACGGCGATTTTCTTCTTCAGACCCAGGGCTTCCGGCAACCCGGCATCCGAAGCAGCCTGGCTGATAAAGGTCAGGCTGGTGGCATGCAGCGAGCCACCGTAGCTGGCAAACATCGGACGGTAATGCACCGGTTGCGGCGTCGGGATCGACGCGTTGGCATCGCCCATCAGGCTGGCGGCGATGGCGCCGCCCTTGAGGATCAGCGTTGGTTTGACGCCGAAGAACGCCGGGCGCCAGAGCACCAGATCGGCCCATTTACCCACTTCGATCGAGCCCACTTCATGACTGATGCCGTGGGTGATCGCCGGGTTGATGGTGTACTTGGCGATGTAGCGTTTGGCGCGGAAGTTGTCGTTGCCTTCGCCGTCACCGGGCAATGGACCTCGCTGCTTTTTCATCTTGTCGGCGGTCTGCCAGGTGCGCGTGATGACTTCGCCAACGCGGCCCATGGCCTGGCTGTCGGAGCTGATCATCGAGAACGCGCCGAGGTCGTGAAGGATGTCTTCGGCGGCGATGGTTTCACGACGGATGCGGCTTTCGGCGAAGGCCACGTCTTCGGCAATGCTTGGGTCCAGGTGATGGCAGACCATCAGCATGTCCAGGTGTTCGTCGATGGTGTTGCGGGTGAACGGCCGGGTCGGGTTGGTCGAGCTCGGCAGCACGTTGGCAAAGCCGCAGGCCTTGATGATGTCCGGCGCGTGACCGCCGCCCGCACCTTCGGTGTGATAGGTGTGGATGGTGCGGCCCTTGAAGGCGGCGAGGGTGGTTTCGACGAAGCCCGATTCGTTGAGCGTGTCGGTGTGGATCGCCACTTGTACGTCGTACTGGTCGGCGACGTTCAGGCAGTTGTCGATGCTCGCCGGGGTGGTGCCCCAGTCTTCGTGCAACTTTAGGCCGATGGCACCGGCCTTGACCTGCTCGATCAGCGGTTCCGGCAGGCTAGCGTTGCCCTTGCCGGTGAAGCCTATGTTCATTGGGAACGCATCGGCGGCCTGGAGCATGCGCGCCAGGTGCCACGGGCCGGAGGTGCAGGTGGTGGCGTTGGTCCCGGTGGCCGGGCCGGTGCCGCCACCGATCATGGTGGTGACGCCGCTCATCAATGCCTCTTCGATCTGCTGCGGGCAGATGAAATGGATGTGCGTGTCGATGCCGCCGGCGGTGAGGATCATGCCTTCACCGGCGATGACTTCGGTGCTGGCGCCGACTGCGATGGTCACGTTCGGCTGGATGTCGGGGTTGCCGGCCTTGCCGATGGCGGCGATGCGCCCGTCCTTGAGG
This sequence comes from Pseudomonas sp. GL_093, assembly GCF_057837605.1. Taxonomy (NCBI): domain Bacteria; kingdom Pseudomonadati; phylum Pseudomonadota; class Gammaproteobacteria; order Pseudomonadales; family Pseudomonadaceae; genus Pseudomonas; species Pseudomonas sp. GL_093. Next base: position 682,077 of record NZ_CM174448.1, read on the forward strand.
CCGACGTCGGCTTTGACGATGCCCCAGTGGTCGATGATCAGCGCGTTGGTGATCAGCGTGTCGACCACTTCTGCGGCCAGTAATTGGCTTTGACCCTGACCATCGCGGATGACTTTGCCGCCGCCGAATTTCACTTCTTCGCCGTAGGTGGTGAAGTCTTTTTCGACCTCGATCCACAGCTCGGTGTCGGCCAGACGGACCTTGTCACCGACGGTGGGGCCGAACATGTCGGCGTAGGCCTGACGGGAAATCTTCATTCGTTCGCCTTGAGATTCAATTGAATTTGAGACCGCTCGCATAGCTCGCTAATCGCGAGCAAGCTCGCTCCCACAGTTGATCGCATTCCCCTGTGGGAGCGAGCTTGCTCCGGGCGGCGATCCGACGATGGGGCCAGAGCCGGCACTGCATTACTTACAGATCGCCCATGATCCTGCCGGCAAACCCGAACACCCGGCGATGCCCGGCCAGGTCTACCAACTCGACCTCGCGGCTCTGTCCCGGCTCGAAGCGCACGGCGGTGCCGGCGGGGATGTTCAGGCGCATGCCGCGGCTGGCGGCGCGGTCGAAGGTCAGGGCGTCGTTGGTTTCGAAAAAGTGATAGTGCGAGCCGACCTGGATCGGACGGTCGCCGCTGTTGGCCACCTTCAGGCTGAGGGTGCGGCGGCCCACGTTGAGTTCGATGTCACCGGGCTGGATCTGGTATTCACCGGGAATCATCAATGGGCTCCTTGGAGAATCTTGTAGTAGAGCGCGGTCGGTTTGTAGCGACCGCTCGGGTCGCAGGCATAGTCGGGGATTACGCCGGCGCGGGTGTAACCCAGGGCTTTGTAGAAGTCTTCGGCGGGAGAGCCGGCCTCGGTGTCGAGGTAGAGCATGCCGCGCTTGTGCTGGAGGGCGGCCGTTTCCAGCGCACTCATCAACTGCTGCCCCAGACCCCGGCGACGCGCATGTTCGCGCACCAGCAGTTTTTGCACTTCGGCGCGGTTCAGGCCGTTGGACTTTTGACACAGGGTCAGTTGCACACTGGCCTGCACTTGCTCGTCCTTGACCACCACCCACAGCAGCACATTGCCCTTGTTCAGGTTCTCCTGGACATCATCGAAATAGGCTCGGGCCTGGGTGGCGTCCAGATTGGCCATGAACCCGACGCTGGCGCCATAGCCGACGGCGTCGAGCAGCAGATCAATCAAACCCTGACGATAGTGCGCAAAGCTTTCAACATTGACGCGGCGCAGTTGGGCGGCGTTCATGGGCAATTACTCCTTGTTGGCAGTCGGCGGCTCCGCGCCAGGATTGAGGGTCAGTTGCATAAAAGTCAGGTCCAGCCAGCGACCGAACTTGGTGCCCACCTGAGGCATCTGGCCGGTCGTCACGAAACCGGCTCGTTCATGCAGGCGAATAGACGCGGCGTTACCGCTTTCGATGGCGGCGACCATCACGTGTTTGTCGCAGCCTTTGGCGCGCTCGATCAACGCGATCATCAATTGCGGGCCGAGACCATTGCCACGCTGGTCGCTGCGCACGTAAACCGAATGCTCGACGGTGTGGCGGAACCCGTCGAACGGCCGCCAGTCACCGAATGAAGCGTAGCCCAGTACCGTGTTGTCGCCGTCGACGATCACCAGAATCGGGTAACCCTGGGATTGCCGGGCGCTGAACCAGGCCTGGCGGTTACCCAGGTCCACGGCCTGTTCGTTCCAGATGGCCGTGGTGTTGAGCACGGCGTCGTTGTAGATGTCGCGGATCGCCGGCAAGTCGGCATGCGCTGCATCGCGGATGTGGTAAGTCATGGCGCGGCCTCAGGCGATCGGTTGGTGAACGGTGACCAGTTTGGTGCCGTCGGGAAAGGTCGCTTCGACCTGGATCTCCGGGATCATTTCCGGGATGCCTTCCATCACTTGTTCGCGGCTGAGCAGGGTCGTGCCGAAGTGCATCAGCTCGGCCACGGTCCGGCCGTCACGCGCGCCTTCGAGCAGCGCGGCGGAAATGTAGGCCATGGCTTCCGGGTAGTTGAGTTTCACGCCGCGCGCCAAACGTCGCTCGGCCACGAGGCCGGCGGTGAAGATCAACAGCTTGTCTTTTTCGCGTGGGGTCAGGTCCATCGTTTGGAATCCATAATCGGCAGTTAAAAAGTCATTCAGATCTGTGAACGCGTTACCTGTGGGAGCGAGCCTGCTCGCGAATGCGGTGTGTCAGTCACATAGATGTCGGATGTGCCGCCGTCTTCGCGAGCAGGCTCGCTCCCACAGTTGAGTCGCATTTCAGGTACTCCAGATTCTGGGTGGCAAGGCTTCTCGGCCGAACAAAGCAGGCCTCAGCAACCGCCACAAATCAATCAGCCAGCCCCGCGCCAACAGCGCTTCACCGGCCAGGCAACGTGCGACTAAAAGCCCCGGCAACTGGGTCAGATCACCGCGCACGTCACGGGGCAGTGAACGGCATTTCTCCAGTAAGTCGCTATCGATGTCGCCGGTCACCAACAACGTCGCAAACACCGGTTGTCCATCCAGTCCAATCGGCGAATCAAGCAAACCATCGCCTCCGACAATGCGCTGGCGTTCATGCCAGAGCAACTGGCCGTCACGGCGGATGTCCAGTTGCGCCTGAAAATGCCCGAGGTCGAAACGCTCGCCGCTGGCCGGGCGACCTAGCGCCACCACATCCCAGTAAAACAACCGCGCATCGCCTTCCAGATCAATGGAAGTGCTGAGCTCCGCCTGGGCGGCACTGAAAATGATTGTCTCTTGTGGCAACCATTCAAGTGTCGCACCGCTCGCTACTTTCAAATCCAGCTGCTGATAAGCGGGTCCCGCTGCGCGATACCACTTGGCCGCGCCAGGGCTGGTGATTTGCGCCCAGGCATCACGGCCGACACTGGCCGAGATGTCCAGCCGATCGCCACCGGCAATCCCGCCCGGCGGGTGCACGATGATGTGCTGGCAAACCTCAGGCCCTTCGGCATACAGGTGCTTCTGTACCCGCAGCGGGCCTTTGTGGCGGCGCTGAACCGGGCGCGTACTGTCGCCGAATCGGGCGTAGCCGAGTTCCAGCTCGGCGTGCCAGCTGGGGGTAAACACGGCAGTGGGAACAGGTAAATTCATGATCTCTAATTTTCGTTAGGACGCTACAGATTAGATCGTAGCCTTATATCGTAACCAGACCGCGTACACCCTCGGCCTCCATATTTTCTCCGCGACCCTGTTGCACGATTTCGCCCCGGGACATCACCAGGTACTGATCGGCCAGTTCGGCGGCGAAATCGTAGAACTGCTCCACCAGCAAAATCGCCATATCACCACGGGCCGCAAGCTTCTTGATCACCGCGCCGATTTCCTTGATCACCGATGGCTGGATGCCTTCGGTGGGCTCGTCGAGAATCAGCAAGCGTGGACGGCTGGCCAACGCTCGGCCGATCGCCAATTGCTGCTGCTGGCCACCGGACAAGTCGCCGCCGCGCCGTTGCTTCATCAGCAGCAGCACCGGAAACAGCTCATAGATGAACGCCGGGACTTCCTTGGCTTCAGCGCCGGGAAATCGCGACAGGCCCATCAGCAGGTTTTCTTCCACGGTCAGCCGGCCGAAAATTTCCCGACCCTGAGGCACGTAAGCAATGCCGGCGTGCACCCGCTGGTGTGGCTTGAACGTGGTAATCGGTTTGCCTTCCCAGTTCACCGCGCCTTCTTTGGCCGGCAACAAACCCATCAGGCACTTGAGCAGGGTGGTCTTGCCCACGCCGTTGCGCCCGAGCAGGCAGCTGACTTCGCCGACCTTCACCTCAAACGTCAGGCCCCGCAGGATGTGGCTACCGCCGTAATACTGGTGCAGCTTGTCGACTTGCAGCATTTTCAAATTCTCCTCAAATCCCCTGTAGGAGTGAGCCTGCTCGCGATAGCGGTCTTTCAATCAACAAATATGTTGTCTGACCCACCGTTATCGCGAGCAGGCTCACTCCTACAGTTGGAAAGGTGTTCGCAGGTCTACCGACCGAGATAAACCTCGATCACGCGCTCGTTGTCCTGCACCTGTTCCAGCGACCCTTCGGCCAACACGCTGCCCTGGTGCAACACGGTGACGTGGTCGGCGATGGAGCCGACGAAGCCCATGTCGTGTTCCACCACCATCAGCGAATGTTTGCCCGCGAGGCTCTTGAACAGTTCGGCGGTGAATTCGGTTTCGGCGTCGGTCATGCCCGCCACCGGCTCGTCGAGCAGCAGCAGTTGCGGGTCCTGCATCAGCAACATGCCGATTTCCAGAAACTGTTTCTGACCATGGGACAGCAAACCCGCCGGACGATTGACCGACGTGGTCAGGCGAATGGTCTCCAGCACCTCGCTGATGCGATCTTTCTGTTCGCCACTCAGTCGCGCCCGCAGGCTGGCCCACACCGATTTGTCGGTTTTCTGCGCCAGCTCCAGGTTTTCAAAAACGCTCAAGGCTTCGAACACGGTCGGCTTCTGGAACTTGCGACCGATGCCGGCCTGGGCAATCTGCACTTCGCTCATCTGCGTCAGGTCGAGAGTTTCACCGAACCAGGCCTTGCCATGACTGGGGCGGGTCTTGCCGGTGATCACGTCCATCAGCGTGGTCTTGCCCGCACCGTTGGGGCCGATGATGCAGCGCAATTCGCCGACGCCGATGTACAGATTCAGATCGTTCAGCGCCTTGAAACCATCGAAGCTGACGCTGATGTCTTCCAGCGTCAGGATCGTGCCGTGGCGGGTGTTCAGGCCGGGGCCGACGCGTTGGCCGAGGCCGATGGCGTCACGGCTGCTGCCGGCGTCCCTGTTGGGTTCCAGTGGTGGAAAAAACGCCGGTTCGAGCATGAATTCAGCCGTCGCAGTGACTCTCATTGTTCACCCCTTTTTTTCAGCAAGCCGATCACGCCTTTGGGCAGGTACAGGGTCACGACGATGAACAGCGCGCCGAGGAAGAACAGCCAGTATTCCGGGAAAGCCACGGTGAACCAGCTCTTCATTCCGTTGACTACACCGGCACCGAGCAGCGGGCCGATCAGCGTGCCGCGACCACCCAGCGCCACCCAGACCGCGGCTTCAATGGAGTTGGTCGGTGACATTTCACTCGGGTTGATGATCCCGACTTGCGGCACGTACAGCGCGCCGGCCAGGCCGCACAACACCGCGCTCAACACCCAGACAAACAGCTTGAATCCACGCGGATCGTAACCGCAGAACATCAGGCGGTTTTCCGCATCCCGCAGGGCGGTCAACACGCGACCGAACTTGCTCTGCGCCAGACGCCAGCCGATAAACAGGCTAGCCACCAGCAACACCACGGTGGCGAAAAACAGTACGGCGCGAGTCCCCGGTTCAGTGATGCCAAAGCCGAGAATGGTGCGGAAGTTGGTGAAGCCGTTGTTGCCGCCAAACCCGGTTTCGTTGCGGAAAAACAGCAGCATCCCGGCGAAGGTCAGGGCCTGGGTCATGATCGAGAAATACACGCCCTTGATCCGCGAACGGAAGGCGAAGAAGCCGAACACCAGCGCCAGCAACCCCGGCGCCAACACCACCAGACACATCGACCAGAGGAAACTGCTGGTGCCGGTCCAGTACCACGGTAATTCGGTCCACGACAGGAACGTCATGAATGCCGGCAAACCATCACCGGAAGCCTGGCGCATCAGGTACATGCCCATCGCATAACCGCCGAGGGCGAAGAACAGGCCGTGGCCGAGGGACAACAGACCGGCGTATCCCCAGACCAGATCGAGGGCCAGCGCGACAATTGCGTAGCAAAGAATCTTGCCCATCAACGTCAGCGTGTAAGCCGAGACGTGAAACGTGCTGTCCGGCGACAACAACGACAGCAACGGCAATGCCAGCAGCAGAACGAGGATCACTATGCCAACCGCGATCGTGACTTTGGGGCCGGCCTTTTGCGTGGCCGTGAGCATCAGGGGCTGGTTCATCAGTCGATCACCCGTCCTTTCAGTGCGAAGAGGCCTTGCGGACGTTTCTGGATAAACAGAATGATCAGCGCGAGGATCAGGATCTTGCCGAGCACGGCGCCGATCTGCGGTTCGAGAATTTTGTTGGCAATACCGAGGCCGAACGCGGCGAGCACACTACCGGCCAATTGGCCGACGCCACCGAGCACCACCACCAGGAACGAGTCGATGATGTAGCTCTGACCGAGGTCCGGGCCGACGTTGCCGATCTGGCTGAGAGCTACGCCGCCGAGACCGGCAATACCTGAGCCGAGACCGAAGGCGAGCATGTCCACGCGCCCGGTCGGCACGCCGCAGCAGGCCGCCATGTTGCGGTTCTGGGTGACGGCGCGCACGTTCAAACCGAGGCGCGTCTTGTTCAGCAGCAGCCAGGTCAGCACCACCACAAACAGCGCGAACGCGATGATCACGATGCGGTTGTAAGGCAGCACGAGGTTGGGCAGCACTTGAATCCCGCCCGACAGCCAGGCCGGGTTGGCCACTTCGACGTTCTGCGCACCGAACACCAGTCGCACCAGCTGAATCAGCATCAGGCTGATGCCCCACGTGGCGAGCAGGGTTTCCAGCGGGCGGCCGTAGAGGTGGCGAATCACCGTGCGCTCCAGCGCCATGCCGATGGCGGCGGTGACGAAAAACGCCACCGGCAACGCGATCAACGGGTAGAACTCGATGGCTTGCGGGGCGAAGCGCTGGAACATCAGCTGCACTACGTACGTCGAGTACGCGCCGAGCATCAGCATCTCGCCGTGAGCCATGTTGATCACGCCGAGCAGGCCGAAAGTGATCGCCAGACCGAGTGCGGCAAGCAGCAGGATCGAACCTAGCGACATGCCGCTGAAGGCTTGGCCGAGGATCTCGCCGATCAGCAGTTTGCGTTTGACCTGCGCGAGGCTGGTTTCAGCAGCGGTGCGTACACCGGCGTCGGCTTCGACACCAGGTTGCAGCAGGCTTTCGAGGCGAGTGCGAGCCAGCGGATCACCGGTTTCACCGAGCAGACGCACCGCTGCGAGGCGTACGGCCGGGTCGGTGTCCACCAGTTGCAGGTTGGCCAGGGCCAGGCTTAAAGCGGCATGGACACTTTCATCTTTTTCGCCAGCCAGTTGCTGGTCGAGGAATTTCAGCTGCGCCGGTTTGGCGCTTTTCTGCAATTGCTGCGCGGCGACCAGGCGGGTTTTGGCGTCGCTGGCGAGCAATTGGTGACTGGCCAGTGCGGTGTCGATCAGACCGCGCAGACGGTTGTTCAGGCGCAGGGTTTTCGGTTGGCCGTCGACGGTCAGCTCGCCTTGTTGCAGGGCGTTGATCAGCTCGATACGGGCCGGATCGGGCTGCGCGGCCCAGGTTTCCAGGAGTTTTGCTTGTTGCACGGGATTGGCTGCGACGAAGTCTTCGGCGTCGCTGGCCTGGGCGGCCATCGGTAATAACAGCGCGAGAGCAAGGATGAAGCGGTAAAAGGCAGTGGGCATATGCATGGCCTTGCGCGGACTAATTGTAGGAGTGAGCCTGCTCGCGATAGCGGTCTGACATTCACCATCAATGTCGACTGTCGTGGCCTCATCGCGAGCAGGCTCGCTCCCACAGGGATTTGTGTTGGCCTCGGGGTTGGTGCCCGAGGCCGACATCCAGTGGCTCAGTTGCTCTTCACCGCATAATCCGGCTTCTTGTCGTTACCCGAGATGAACGGGCTCCACGGCTCGGCACGGATCGGCCCTTCGGTCTGCCACACCACGTTGAACTGACCGTCCGCCTGAATCTCGCCGATCATCACTGGCTTGTGCAGGTGGTGGTTGGTCTTGTCCATGGTCAGGGTGTAACCCGACGGCGCGGCAAAGGTCTGGCCAGCGAGGGCTTCGCGGACTTTGTCGACGTCAGTGGACTTGGCTTTCTCAGCCGCTTGCGCCCACATGTGGATGCCCACGTACGTGGCTTCCATCGGGTCGTTGGTCACCGCTTTGTCGGCGCCTGGCAGGTTGTGTTTCTTGGCGTAGGCTTTCCAGTCGGCAACGAACTTCTTGTTCGCCGGGTTCTCGACCGATTCGAAGTAGTTCCAGGCCGCGAGGTTGCCCACCAGCGGTTTGGTGTCGATACCGCGCAGTTCTTCTTCGCCGACCGAGAACGCCACGACCGGAACGTCGGTGGCTTTCAAACCCTGGTTGGCCAGCTCTTTATAGAACGGCACGTTGGAGTCGCCGTTGACCGTGGAGATGACCGCTGTCTTGCCACCGGCCGAGAATTTTTTGATGTTGGCCACGATGGTTTGATAGTCGCTGTGACCGAACGGGGTGTAGACCTCTTCGATGTCCTTGTCCGCCACACCTTTGGAGTGCAGGAACGAACGCAGAATCTTGTTGGTGGTGCGCGGGTAAACGTAGTCGGTGCCCAGCAGGAAGTAACGCTTGGCGCTGCCGCCTTCTTCGCTCATCAGGTATTCAACCGCCGGGATCGCTTGCTGGTTCGGCGCGGCGCCGGTGTAGAACACGTTCGGCGACATCTCTTCGCCTTCGTACTGCACCGGGTAGAACAGCAGGCCGTTGAGCTCCTCGAACACCGGCAACACCGACTTGCGCGACACCGACGTCCAGCAACCAAACACCACCGCCACTTTGTCCTGAGTCAGCAGTTGACGGCCCTTTTCAGCGAACAGCGGCCAGTTTGACGCCGGATCGACCACCACCGGTTCCAGCATCTTGCCGTTCACGCCGCCCTTGGCGTTGATCTCATCGATGGTCATCAGCGCCATGTCTTTGAGCGACGTTTCGGAGATCGCCATGGTGCCGGACAACGAATGCAGAATACCGACCTTGATGGTCTCGGCGGCCTGGAGGCTCCAGGTCATGCCCATCGCGGCAATGCTTGCCGTAAGTGTGAAAGCCTTGATCAAGCTGCGACGCTTCATTGTGCGATCTCCATGAACTTATGAATTTTCTTGGTGGCAGATGCGGACTACTGAAGGGTCTTTAGCAAGGGCTGTGCCTGGTCGGCAAAAGGCAGGGAAATGTCGTAATAGAGCGGTTGCGCCGGTTGGGTGGCGCACCATGAAGGATCGCGCCTGGCGCGTTGGTGCGAAGAGGTGCGCCACATTGGGGCGCATTGGTTTGGGGGACGATGCCCTTGTGGGAGCGAGCCTGCTCGCGAAAGCGATTTGTCAGTCACGATGATGTTGGATGTGCCGACGTCTTCGCGAGCAGGCTCGCTCCCACAGTTTGAAAAAGAGGTGAATCAGCGGCGGCGCATCAGGCCGATGAAGAACAAGCCACCGATGGCGGCGGTGGCGACGCCGATGGGCAGGTCTTCCGGGGCGATCAGGGTGCGGGCGGCGACATCGACCCAGACGAGAAAGAGGCTGCCCAACAACACGCACACCGGCAGCAATCGCCGATGCTCCGCTCCGACCAATCGACGAGCAATGTGCGGCACCATCAGCCCGACAAATCCGATGGAGCCGCTGATCGACACCAGCACCCCAGTCATCAGCGACGCAATCAAAAACACCCGCAACCGCACGGTACGAGCATTGAGCCCGAGGGTCACGGCCGTCTGCTCGCCCGTCATCAATGCATTCAACGGCCGCGCCATGCCCAGCAACAACACCAACCCGAGCAACACGCTGGCCGCCGGCACTGCCAGCAACTCCCAACGCGCCAACCCGAGCCCGCCAAGCATCCAGAACATCACCGCCGAACTCGCGCGGTGATCGCCGAGAAACAGCAGCAGATTGGCGATCGCCATCATCACGAAGGACACCGCCACGCCGCACAACAGCAGCCGATCACTGTCCAGCCGCCCGTTGCGGTTGGCGATCATCAGCACGATCAGCATGCTCAGCAACGCGCCGATAAACGCCGCGATCGGCAAGGTCAGCAATCCGACGATTTCACCGACATGCAGCACCACGATCACGGCACCGAGGGTCGCGCCGGAGGTGACCCCAAGCAGGTGCGGATCGGCCAGCGGATTGCGCGTCACCGCTTGCAGCACCGCACCGATCAGCGCGAGCCCGGCGCCCACCAACGCGCCAAGCAACATGCGCGGCACGCGAATCAGCCAGACGATGTGTTCCTGCCCGGCGGCCCAGTCCGGCACGCCGAAACCGAAAATCTTGTGCAACAGAATCCGCCACACAACATCCACCGGCACCCGCGCGGGGCCAAAGCCCAGCGACACCACGCACGACACCAGCAACAACGCGCCGAGGGCAACCAGCAGCAAGGCGTAGCGACGATTGATCATTCGCCGTGGAAACCCTTGGCCAGGGTTTCAACCGCCAGCACGTTGTCGATCCCCGGCGTGGCCTGCACATACGGAATCACGATGAAGCGCTGATGCTTGATCGCGTCCACCGACTGCAGCGCCTTGTTGTTGAGCAGGAATTGTTCTTTCTGTTCGGCGGTGACTTCGCCGTAGTCGACGATCACGATCACCTGCGGATTGCGCTCGACCACGTTCTCCCAGTTAACCCTTGTCCAGCTCGATTCGACGTCATCCAGTATATTGCGCCCGCCAGCGGCATCGATCAGCGCTTGCGGCATGCCAAGTCGGCCAGAGGTCATGGCGCGGTCTTCACCGCTGTCATAGAGGAACACGCGAGGTTTGTCCGCCGGCAGATCCTTGCGCACTTCGGCGACTTGCGCCTGCATCTGGGCGATCACGGCGTTGGCGCGATCCTGCACGTCGAAGATTTTGCCGAGGTTGCGCAGGTCGTTGTAGGTGTCTTCCAGGCTGGCCGGCGGACGCTTCATCACGAACGCGCAGGACTCGGTCAGCTCGTAGACATTGATGCCCAATGGCTGCAACGTTTGCGGTGTCAGATCACCGCCCACGCGCATGCCGTAATCCCAACCGGCGAAGAAGAAATCGACGTTGGCGTTGAGCAGGGTTTCCACCGACGGGTACTTGGCCGCCAGTTCCGGCAAGCCATCGAGGATGGTCTGCGTCTGCGGCGTGACCGACTTCCAGCCGGTCACACCGCTGTACCCGGCCATGTTTGGTTTGAGGCCCAGGGCGAGCATCATCTGGGTCATGTTGATGTCGTGGCTGACCGCGTGTTTCGGCGCTTGCTTGAAGGTCACTTCGCGGTTGCAGCTCTGCACGGTCAACGGGTAGTGAGTGGCCTCGGCAAATGCTTGGGCATTGCCCAGCAACAGGACGACGCAAAGCAGGGAACGCAAAGTCATGATTGGGTTATCCAGGTGATTCGTGGGTAGCCGTGCAAGGGATGTTCGTCGATCAGCGCTTCGACGCCGAACACGTCGCGCAGCAGCGGGGCGGTCAGGACTTCTTTGGGTGTGCCGCTGGCGACGATGCGGCCGTGATTGATCACGTACAGCCGATCGCAGAAAGCAGCCGCCAGATTGAGGTCATGGATGCTCGCCAGGGTGCCGATCTTCAGGCGTTTGACCAGTTGCAGCAGTTCGAGCTGATAGCGTGGATCGAGGTGATTGGTCGGCTCGTCGAGGATCAGCATTTGCGGTTGCTGAGCCAGGGCGCGGGCGAGGATCACGCGCTGTTTTTCACCGCCGGAGAGGGTGGCGAAGGCATGATCTTCGAAGCCTTTCAGACCGACTGATTCGAGGGCTTGGGTCGCAAGATTTCTGTCTTCGAGGGTATCGCCGTCGAACAGACCTTTGTGCGGTGTGCGGCCCATGGCGACGACTTCATCGACGGTGAGGCCGAAGGCGTCGGGGAACTCCTGCAGGACCACGGCGATGCGTTGCGCGCACCAGCGCGAGGATTGCTTCCAGACGTTGTGGTGGTCGAGCTTGACCTCGCCGGCCTCGGGTTTGCTGAAGCGCCAGGCACAGCGCAGCAAGCTGGTTTTACCGCTGCCGTTGGGGCCGATCAGACCGACGAACTCACCGGCGGCCACGTGTAACGAGGCATCACGCAGTTGGAACTGATGATGGCAATGGCCGTGGCCCAGGGGTGTCCAGGCGAGGTTTGTGAGGTTCAGCGAGGTCATGCGTTAACTCTGAGATTTTGGGGTGTTGCTGACGGCCCCATCGCGAGCAAGCTCGCTCCCACAGTTGATCGCATTTCAATGTGGGAGCGAGCTTGCTCGCGATGGGGCCTTTGTAGCCGACCGGGAGATAAGCGCGGGAAGTCTACAGATCCCTCTAAACCGCGCATCTCGCCTGTTTCATGATGAAGGTGAGGCCGATTCAGTTTGCCGATTGAATCGCGACAGCAGCACCCGATCGAGCAGCCAGACCACCACCAGCGAAGCGCCCACCAACGGAAACGCCACCGTCAATGCGAACATGATGACCATCGCGGTTTTCCATTTCGGCAGGTCGTGGCGCAGCGGCGGAACACCGAATTTGCCTTGCGGGCGACGCTTCCACCAGATCACCACACCGCTGACGGCGCTGAGCAGAATCATCAGGCAGATCAGCAGGATGATGATCTGATTGAGCGGGCCGAACATTTTGCCTTCGTGCAGCATCACGCCGATTTCTGTTGCACGGGCGACGGTGCCGTACTGCTCGAAACGCACGTCGGCGAGGACGTCGCCGGTGTATTGATCCACATGCAGTGTGGCGTCGTTGCGTGGGTCGTCGGCGAACACCGCGATGGTGAACACGCCAGTCGCCGTGGCCGGGAAGGTGATGCTGTAGCCCGGTTCGACCTTGCGTTGCGCAGCGATGTTCTGCACGTCCTGCAAGCTGATGGTCGGCGCGGCGGGGCCCGCTTGAGCGCTACCGTGGGCCATGTGTTCGGCGTGGTCGCCGGACATTGGCATCGGTGTGTTTTCCATCGCCCAAGGCACGGTCTGGCGGGTGGCGGTGTTGAGGCTGCGGGCCTCGACATCGGACTTGGGCACGTTGTCCCACATCGCTGCCGGAAAGACATTCCACACTTCGGCGTATTGCTTGCCCCAGAACCCGGTCCAGGTCATGCCGCTGAGCAGCATCACCAGCAGCAACGACGCGCCCCAGAACCCGGTCACCGCGTGCAGGTCACGCCAAAGCACTCGACCGCGACTGTTCAAACGCGGCCACAGGATGCCGGCCGCCTGGCCGCGCGGCCACCACAGAAAGACGCCGGAGACCACCAACACCACGCCCCAACCGGCGGCCAGTTCGATCAGTCGATCACCGACGGTGCCGATCATCAATTCGCCATGAATCGCTCGCGCAACGGCTTGCAGATTCTTTTTGGCGTCTTGCTCGCCGAGGATGTCAGCGTGGTAGGGATCGACGAAAACGTTGAGCTCGTTACCGCCATTGATCACGACAAATTGCGCGCTGCGTTCGGCGTTGACCGGTGGCAGATACTGCTTGATTGTGGCGTGTGGATAAGCTTCTTTCACCCGCTTGAGCAAGTCATCGGCCGGGACGCTGTGATGCCCGGCCGGGACGTTCAGCAGGCTGCCGTACATCAACGGATCGAGTTGCGGCTTGAACAGGTAAATGATGCCGGTCAGGGCCAGCATCACCATGAAAGGCGCGACGAACAGACCGGCATAGAAATGCCAACGCCAGGCCATGTTGTAGAAATTCGGTTTGGGCTGTTTCATCGGTTGTGCTCCGCTTGGCTTGGATCTTTTGTTGTTGTCTGGTGACTGCTGCGCAGTCATTCGCGGGCAAGCCTCGCTCCTACAAGGACAACACCGAACCTGTAGGAGCGAGGCTTGCCCGCGAAGCTCTTAAAAACTCATGTCCACCTTGGTCCAGAGCGTGCGCCCCGGTTCTTTAATGGCTTGCGGGTCATTGGCTGGATAGCCAAAACCAGCGTTGCCGGCCAGGTTCAAGTGCTCGGCGTACGCCTTGCCGAACAGGTTGTCGACGCCGGTGCTGACCTTCCAGTTTTTGTTGATCCGGTACGCGCCATTGAGCGAGAACACGCCAAAACCCGGGGTCTTGTCGAAGTCCTTGCCGACGACGTTGCCCTTGTTCTGGTCGATGCGGTTTTGCGCCGCGACCACGCGCCACAAGGCCCCGGCGCTCCAGTTGTCTTCGCTGTAGGTCAGGCCGAAACGGGCATCCAGCGGCGGCATTTGCGGCAGTGCGTTGCCGTCGCTGCTGTTCTTGCCCCAGGCGTAGGCCAGGGTCGCATCGGCTTTCCAATTGCTGGTCAGCTTGTAGGCCGCACCCAATTCGCCACCCATGATCCGCGCGTCGATGTTCTGTGCTTGCGAGGTCATGCCCATCATTGTTGGCGTGTAGTTGAACAGGATGTAGTCGCGCACCTGCCCGACGTAACCCGAAGCCCAGGCTTCGAGGTCTTCGGTCTTGTATTGCAGGCCGAAGTCGAGCTGGGTGGTTTTTTCAGGCTTGATCGAATCGAAGGCATTCACCGATCCGGCGGGGCCGGACTTGGGTGAAAACAGCTCCCAGTAATCCGGGAAACGCTGGGTGTGACCGAGGCCGGCATACAGCGTGGTCGGGCTGTCAGCCAGGTCGTGCTCATAACGGACGAAGCCGCTTGGCAGTGTGTCGGCGCGGGTGTCGTCGGCGGTCGGGTTAGGGCGCGCCATCATCCCGGAGCCAGTGCTCTGCCGGAAATCCTTGGCCGAGGCGCGATCCAGTCGCGCGCCGGTAATCAGCCGGCCACGGTCGGCGGCGTACCAGGTCAATTCGCTGAACACGCCGTAGTTGTGGAAGTCGGCGTCCTTGTTGCGCGGCAAATCCTTGTAGACGTCGATGCCCATGGCGCTGCGTTGGCGATGTTCGCTGGTCTGCGCATCGATGCCGCTGATCAACTGCACATCGGCCCAGCGCCAGGTGGCTTTGATCCGTGCGCCGAGGGTTCGACGGTCGACGTTGGAGGCCATCGGGCCGGCCATCATTCCGGTGCCGGACGGCGTGCGCAGGGTGTAGTTGTCCATCACGTGGTCGGCGTAGTTGTAGTAAACCTGCGCCTCGACCTTATCCAGCACGTCGCCGATGTTCGACTTCTCGAAACGCAGGCCCAGGCTTTCGCGCTTGAACTGCGAGCCGTCCATGCCGCGTCCGGCGTAACGCGCTTCGCCATCGCCCTTGCCGGCGGTGAGTTCCAGCAGGGTGTCGGCGTCCGGGGTCCAACCCACCGCGACGTCGCCATTCCATTTGTCATAGCGCGACGGCACGGTGTCGTTGTTGCCGTCCCGGTAGTCGTCGGCATGCGCGGTGTTGCCGATCACTCGCACGTAACCCAATGGCCCGCCGGCAGCAGCGTCCACCACTTTGTCGAAGCGGCCGTTGGAGCCGGCCAGCACGCTGGCGTTCACCCGCGTGCCGAGTTCGCCGAAACTCTCCGGCTCACGGTCGAAGAGGATGGTCCCGGCCGACGCGCCCGGTCCCCAGAGCACGGTTTGCGGGCCTTTGATCACGGTCAGTTTGTCGTAGGTTTCCGGCGAGATGTATGAGGTCGGTGCGTCCATTCGGCCGGGGCAGGCGCCGAGCAATTGGCCGCCGTTGGTGAGGATGTTCAGCCGCGAGCCGAACATGCCGCGCAGCACCGGGTCGCCGTTGGTGCCGCCATTGCGCACTAGGGCGAAGCCGGGAATGGTTTTCAGGTAATCGGCACCGTCGCTGGCCGGCACCGGTTGGCGTGGGTCCTTGGGGTTGGTGACGATGGTCAGTGGCGAACTCGGCGCGATGGCGGTGATCACCGTCGGACTCAGTTCTTCACTGTGACCGGCGTGTTCATCGGCCAGCACCATCGGTGTCAGCAGTGCACCGCAAAGGAAGGCGGTGGCGTGCCTGAAACGAATACTGGATTCGTTCAAGGCAAAAGAAGCTTGGGCAGCGCTCAAGCGTGTGTCAGCAGAAAACCTGGACATGACAATTTCCATCGAACAGTCGTAAACGACACGGCCGGCAGCCTGCGCAATCCTTGTGGGAGCGAGCCTGCTCGCGAAAGCGGTGTGTCAGACGACATGGATGTTGACTGACACTCCCTCTTCGCGAGCAGGCTCGCTCCCACAGGTTGCTGTGGCTGTCTTCTAAACCGTGTGAGATCGGATGTGAGGGTTTACGCGTCGATGGGCGGGGCGCGGGTGCGGGCACCGGGGAAGAAGGTTTGCCGGGCGTGGCCCAAGCGAGGGGAGGGAGTGGTGAAAGTGGTGGCTGTTGGCGTGTCGAATGCGACGAAAGACTGGCCGCCGGTCAGCGCCGGGCAATTGAACAGCAGGCTGCAATAGCCGCATTTTTCCCAGAGCGCGTGATGTGAGGCTTTTGGCGGGCAGTGTTCGGCAGCGGGCTGTGCGTCGTGGTCGGCGTGATCCATCGCCGACATGTCCATGCTCATGTCCATCGACATCGTCATGGACATCGAGGCGCGTTGATCCATCGGCATCGACTGAGAAATCAGCGGGCCGATAAAGATCATCAACATGGCGAACAGGCTGATCCAGCTGCCGCGCGTCAGGCTTAACGGCTGACGACGGTGTGCGGATGACCTGGCGCTAAGCGGGCGCATGGGCGTTTTTGCTCAGTCGCTTACTGGGCGTGGGCGTGTATCTGCATGCCTTCCGGCGGCTTCTTCTGCACCGAGACTTCGACCGTCACGTCGCCGGACTTCTCGAAATGCATCGTCAGCGGGAAGCGTTTTCCGTCGCTCAACAGACTGCGGTCTTTCAGTTCCAGCAGCATCACGTGGTAGGCCATTGGCGCAAAAGTGACTTCGCCACCGGCCGGGATTTCGACACTCGGCACGTGCTGCATTTTCATCAGATCGTTCTGCATTACATGCTCGTGCAGTTGGGCAACGCCTGCAATCGGCGAGTCGACGCTGAGCAAGCGGTCAGCGGTTTTGCCACCGTTGTGAATCACGAAATACGCCGCGACCGTTGGCGCGTTTGGCGGCAACTCCTGCGACCACGGATGAGCGATCTCCAGCTCCCCGGCCTTGTATTCGTGAGCATTGGCAAAACAGGCAGGCAGCAGCAACACAGCCAGGACGATGAGTTTGTTCAACATGGCAGTTCTCCAGAACGATTCAAAACGCAGGTCAATTGCGAGAAGGAATCACACCAGAGGGGAAGCGCGAGGATTAAGACTTGGCCATTGCTGGCGCGGTGTCGGTGTATCGAGAGAGGCGTGAGGCAGGCTTCTATTGGCCTCGAAACGCGCGAAGTACAGTTGCGGCACATGCCCGGGCAGCGCCACCAACGGCGCGGAACCTGAACAGCACCAGCAATGTTGCATGTTGGAGTGATCATCACTCTGCGGGGTTTTCTGTTCGATATCGCCCAGGGAAATCGCCACCATCTTGGTGCCGCTGGACGAACAGAAACTGCCCCACAACAACTGCTCGGCGGGTGATTTCGCCGTCTGCGCCATCGCTCCCGTCATCGGCATGGCGAGCATGTTGAACAGCACTGCGAAGCAGGCGATCCAGGCAAATGCGAGCCGTTGTCGGGACATGGGAAAAATCCGGTTGGGTGGGCGATCAAGCGCGGCTATTTAGCCTGATCAGGGCCGATAAGTAAAAAAGCGGCGTGCGGTGTGGTGTCGCAGCGCCATGCTCCATAGCCTTCATGATAGTCGCGAATTACGGATTGCCAGTGCGGTGCAGATCAGCCTTCACACAATTTGGTAGCAGCTGGCGAAGCCTGCGTTCGGCTGCGCAGCAGTCGTAAATCCTGACGCTACGGTTTACCGGCAGAATCGCGGTGCAAGATTTTACGACTGCTGCGCAGCCGAACGCAGGCTTCGCCAGCTGCTACAAGTTATGTGGTGGTTTCTGATATCAGGGCTGCCAATACGTCTGTCACCGACCCAAACTCCCGATCAACCCCCGGCAACACCGGCCGCTGCAAAACGATCACCGGCACCCCTCGCTCCCGTGCCACTTCCAGCTTCGGCTCGGTCGCGGTGCTGCCGCTGTTCTTGCTGATCAGTACATCAATTTGCCGACGTTCAAACAGTTCACGTTCATCCTCGATCAGAAACGGTCCACGCGCGCCGATGACTTCGCAACGTTCGTTGCCGGGGTAAACGTCCAGGGCACGCAGGGTCCAGAATTGTTCTGATGGTATTTCGTGCAGATGCTGCAACGGTTCACGACCAAGGGTGAACAGCGGTCGCCGGAACGGTTCCAACGCTTCGATCAACTCGGCCCAGTCGCTGACATCTCGCCAGTCATCCCCAGCCTGTGGTTGCCAGGCCGGGCGCCTTAACGCCCAGCAGGCAATACCGCTCAACCGCGCAGCGATGGCGGCGTTCTGGCTGATTTGTGCGGCGTAGGGGTGGGTGGCGTCCAGCAGCAGATCGATCCCTTCATCGCGAATGAACTGCGCCAGACCTTCAGCACCGCCGTAACCGCCAACGCGAACCTGACAGATCAGGTCTGTCGGCACACGCCCGACGCCGGCCAGGCTATAGATGTGTTCTGACCCGAGGGTTCGAGCGATGGCCAAGGCTTCCGTCACGCCACCCAGCAACAACACGCGCTTCATTGAAAAGCTCCCGCATGGCCAACAATCCCGCCCTGGCGATCGATGGCAAATACTTCAACCTGAACCTGCGCCGGCACCACGCTGCGGGCAAAGTCCAACGCGTGCTGACACACCGCATCACCCAGGGCGATGCCCGCCGCACTGGCCATCGCCAAGGCTTGCTGACTGGTGTTGGCCTCGCGAATCCCTTGCTGCAATACCTCATCGGCGCCAATCGCCGCCGCCCACTCGGCCAGTTGCGGCAGGTCGATGCTCGAATGTCGGCTGTGCAAATCCATATGCCCGGCCGCCAGTTTGCTGATTTTGCCGAAACCACCGCAGAGGCTGAGTTTATCCACAGGCACTTTGCGCAGATGTTTGAGCACGGCGCCGACGAAGTCGCCCATTTCGATCAGGGCGATTTCCGGCAGGTCGTAGACCCGGCGCATGGTGTCTTCGCTGGCATTGCCGGTGCACGCGGCGATGTGCAGGTAGCCGTTGGTTTTTGCGACGTCGATGCCCTGATGGATCGACGCAATGTAGGCCGCACAGGAAAACGGCCGGACGATGCCGCTGGTGCCGAGAATCGACAAACCGCCAAGAATCCCCAGGCGCGGGTTCATGGTTTTCAAGGCCAGCGCTTCACCGTCCTCGACGTTGACGGTGACTTCGAAGCCGCCGCTGTAGCCGAGTTCGTCGGCCAGCAGGGTCAAGTGGTCGGTGATCATCTTGCGCGGCACCGGGTTGATCGCGGGTTCGCCGACGCCCAGCACCAGCCCCGGCCGGGTCACCGTGCCGACACCGCGACCGGCATTGAAGCGAATACCCGGCGCCGTGTTCAGTCGCACCTGGGAATAGAGCAGCGCACCGTGGGTCACGTCCGGATCGTCGCCGGCGTCCTTGATGGTTCCGGCTTCGGCACCATCTTCCAGCAACCGGCAGAACTCCAGACGCATCTGTACCTGCTTGCCTTTGGGTAGGACGATTTCCACTGCGTCCGAATGCGTACCTTCCAGCAACAAACGTGCAGCCGCCAGACTGGTGGCGGTGGCGCAGCTGCCGGTGGTCAGGCCGCTGCGCAACGGTGCGGGTTGTTCGGCGGTTTCGTCACGCATCGAAAGGCTTCGTCACTTCCAGCAAGGTAATCGGCAACGCCTGACGCCAGGTATCGAAGTCTCCCAGCGGTTGGGCTTGAGCGATATGGATTCGCGTCAGTTCCCCGCCGTGCTGCTCGCGCCAGGCCATCAAGGTCATTTCACTTTGTAGCGTGACGGCGTTGGCGATCAGTCGACCGCCGGGTTTGAGTTGTGCCCAGCAGGTGTCGAGTACGCCTTCGCGGGTGACGCCGCCACCGATGAAAATCGCGTCCGGGCGCTCCAGTCCGTCCAGGGCTTGAGGTGCACTGCCTCGAATCAATTGCAGGCCGGGCACGCCGAGCGCATCGCGGTTGTGCTCGATCAACAACTGCCGACTTTCATCGGCTTCGATGGACAGCGTTCGGCAACTCGGATGGGCGCGCATCCACTCGATGCCGATCGAACCGCTGCCGGCACCGACGTCCCACATCAACTCACCGGGCACCGGGGCCAGGCGAGCGAGCGTGATGGCGCGCACGTCGCGCTTGGTCAGTTGGCCGTCGTGCTTGAAGGCTGAGTCCGGCAGACCGGCCAATCGGGAGAGGCGCGGCGTATTGGGTTCGGCGATGCACTCGATGGCGATCAGGTTCAGATCGGCGATCACAGGGTTGTTCCAGTCATTGGCGACACCCTCGATGCGTCGTTCGGCTGCACCGCCCAGATGTTCCAGCACGGTGAGGCGACTCGCCCCGAAACCGCGCTCACGCAATAACGTCGCGATCGCGGCCGGGCTCTGACCGTCGTTGCTCAACACCAGCAAGCGAACACCGCTGAACAACTGCGCATTGAGTGCGGCGATGGGGCGGGCAACCACCGAAAGCGTGACCACATCCTGCAACGGCCAGCCCATTCGCGCTGCTGCCAGCGAGCAGGAGGAGGGCGCCGGCAGTATCAGCATTTCATCGTTGGGCAGTTTCCGGGCAAGGCTTGCACCCACGCCAAAGAACATCGGATCGCCGCTGGCCAGTACGCAGACCGGTTCGCCGCGCAGCGCCAAAACCGGATCAAGGGAGAAAGGGCTGGGCCACAATTGCCGCTCGCCACGGATGCACGCCGGCAGCAAATCCAGTTGCCGCTGACCGCCAATGATCCGCGAAGCGCGCAGCAGAGTGTGCCGGGCGTTTTTGCCCAGGCCCTTGAAGCCGTCTTCGCCGATTCCCACTACTGTCAGCCAGGAGGCCATGTTGTTCCTCAACCCAATGTTCATGTTCAAAGGCGGCATGATAGCGCGGCTTCTGTCATCTGACGCGGATCTGTGCCCGAGACAGGAGAACTCCGAGTTGCAGACACTTAATGTTGAGGAAAAATTGTTTGTTGAATGGGAGGTTTTGGTAGTTTGGTTTGTGTTTTGGTTGCGCGATTTTATAGGTAATAAGTAGGCGGCCAATAGTTGATGTTGGCTGCGACACTATCAAGGATGAAAGAAACTTATATGGATAACGTGTTAGCTAGAAGTGTCATCGAGCATGATGCGCTGATGATGAATAATGTGCTGCTGACCGGCATTGCCGGCCAGACGATCGCCGACAATAGCTTTGTCAAAAATTGCATTTATCTGGCCCAGCGTGGCGCGGATAAAGTCGCAAAGAGCGAGACGCAGCCGGGGCCTTGGTTCGATCATTACGCCGGTATGTTCTGGTCAATGGATTGGACGCTTGCCGAGCCTGTCGAGTACATCGAACCGCAGTTTTCGGGCAGTTTGAAACAGGCATGGTTGAACGTGGCACGTCCCTACCTCTCCAGCGCTCAAATAGCTCAGGTTGGAGCCGTACTTGGAAAGCTGGAGAGTGATGCCAAGTTGCTGGCGAAGATGGCGGGTTTAAGTGGGAAAATAGCCGGATTCAACATTGTACCGGTCAGTTATAAACCCAACGGAGATCTGGAAATGGTGGTCAGTCATGTCAGGTTGATCAAGTTGGGCATCTCTACTCCCTATCTGTTCTGGACGATAGACCAGAGTCTGTCCCAATTGGATATCCGGATTCGGCGGTTGGAGATCAAGCGTCGAGACATGGACGCCATTCGACATCGCGTGGAAGAAGACACTCGAGCCCTTGCGCTTGAGTTCAGCGAGTACGAGCTCTAATCCACGCAGACCGAAGCATTCTTTTGCTTGATTGATACTTCGGCAGCGTTTCCGACCGGCAGACTTTTCATGCCCTCGGGCAAAGCAGGCATAATGGCAGCCCTTCGCCCTTCACGCGCATCCAGTCAGCCGGTCACTCATTGAACGAACGCCCGATGTCCACCGCTTTACGCCCCTCGGCCTGCCCGGGGTTGCTGCGTATCGTCCAGGCACTGGACGGCGGTATCTGCCGGATCAAGTTGAATGGTGGTTCGATCAGTGCGGCTCAGGCCAACGCGGTGGCCAGTGCTGCCGAAAGGTTCGCCGGCGGCGTGATCGAGGCGACCAACCGCGCCAATCTGCAAATTCGCGGGATCGGCAGTGAACATGGCGCCTTGATCGATGGCCTGATGGCTGCCGGGCTGGGGCCAAGCATCGCCGCTGGCGACGATGTACGTAATCTGATGCTCAGCCCAAGTGCAGGCATTGATCAGCAGATGCTGTTCGACACGCGTCCGTTGGCTGAACAGATCCTCGCCACCTTGCAAAGTCATGAACGCTTCCACGACCTCAGCGCCAAGTTTGCCGTGCAACTGGATGGCGGCGAAGGCTTGGCGATGCTCGAACATCCCCATGACCTGTGGTTGTCCGCCACTGAGCGAGACGGCGAGCTGGTTTTTGCATTCGGTCTGGCAGGGTGTCCCGTGGATACGCCTGCGGGCGCGGTGTCATTGGAGCAGGGCCATGCGCTGGTGGTCGCGGTGCTTGAGTTGTTTCTTGACCTGGCGCGTCCCGAGCAGACACGCATGCGGCATCTGCTCGCTGAATGCTCGCTTGACGGGTTTCTCGCTCGTCTGGCCGAGCGTGTGCCGTTGATGCCCATCAAGGGTCGGCAGCGCAAGGTAAGTCCGAGTGCCTTGCACATCGGCGCTCATCCACAGCGCGACGCCGAGCATGTGTATATAGGCGCGGTGCCGCCGCTGGGCCGTCTCAATCCCGCGATGCTCAGAGGTGCTGCACAACTGGCGCGTGACCACGGCGACGGCAGCCTGCGTTTCACACCTTGGCAAAGCCTGTTGTTACCCGGTGTCCATGTCGACGATGCGCCGCAAGTTATCCACAACCTTGAACAACTCGGCCTGCGTTGTTCCGCCGACGATGCCTTGGCGCATCTGATCGCCTGCACCGGCTCGACGGGTTGCGGCAAAGGCCTGGCCGACACCAAGGGCGATGCGCGACAACTGGCGGCGCTGCTGCAACGTCACGGCCAGACACTGAACGTGCATCTGTCCGGCTGCCAGCGTTCCTGCGCGGCCGCGCACATCGCGCCGGTCACGTTGCTGGCGGTTTCTCCCGGTCACTACGATCTCTATTTTCGCGATGCAGCGCAGCCGCGTTTCGGCGCGCTGCACGCACACAACCTTACTATTGAAGCGGTCGCAGCCTTGCTCGACGCCCGCTCACGGAGCCCCCTTGATGCTTGATTACATCCGCGACGGTCAGGAGATCTATCGCAACTCCTTCGCGATCATTCGTGCCGAGGCCAATCTCGAGCGTATTCCGGCCGATCTGGAGAAACTCGCGGTCCGTGTGATCCACGCCTGCGGCATGGTCGACGCCATCGACGGCCTGCAATTTTCCGAAGGCGCGGGCAAGGCCGGGCGTGATGCGCTGGCCGCCGGTGCACCGATTCTGTGTGATGCGCGGATGGTCAGTGAAGGTGTGACCCGCACGCGTTTGCCTGCGAACAACGAAGTCATCTGCACCCTGCGCGATGAAAGCGTTCCGGAGCTTGCCCGCGAGCTGGGTAACACCCGCTCCGCCGCCGCGCTGGAACTGTGGCGCCCACACCTGGAAGGCAGCGTGGTGGTGATCGGCAACGCGCCGACCGCGCTGTTTTATCTGCTGGAAATGCTCGACGCCGGCGCGCCGAAACCGGCACTGATCCTCGGCTTCCCGGTGGGCTTCGTCGGCGCCGCCGAATCCAAAGCAGCGCTCGCGGCAGACAGCCGTGGCGTGCCTTTCGTCATCATGCAGGGCCGGCTGGGCGGTAGCGCCATGGCCGCCGCCGCCGTCAATGCCCTCGCTACGGAGATCGAATGATGCAGCAACCTGGACGTTTGATCGGCTTGGGCGTCGGCCCTGGTGATCCGGAGCTGATTACCGTTAAAGCCCTGCGCCTGCTGCGTGAGTCGCCGGTGGTGGCGTACTTCGTCGCCAAGGGCAAAAAAGGCAACGCGTTCGGCATCATTGAGGCGCATTTGCAGGACGCGCAAACGCTGCTGCCGCTGGTTTATCCGGTGACCACAGAAGCGTTGCCCGCGCCGCTGTCGTACGAACAAGTGATCAGCGATTTCTACGATGCGGCCGGCGAAGCACTCGCCGCGCACTTGGACGCTGGCCGTGACGTGGCGGTGATCTGCGAAGGCGATCCGTTCTTCTACGGCTCCTACATGTACCTGCACGATCGACTGGCGGAACGTTATGAGGCCGAAGTCGTGCCGGGCGTTTGCTCAATGCTCGGCGGCGCTTCGGTGCTCGGCGCGCCGCTGGTGTATCGCAATCAGAGTTTGTCAGTGCTGTCGGGTGTGTTGCCCGCCGACGATCTCAAACGTCGTCTGGCCGATGCCGATGCTGCCGTGATCATGAAGCTTGGGCGCAACTTCCCCAAGGTCCGTCAGGTACTCGAAGAACTCGGGCTGGCGGAACGTGCGCTGTACGTTGAACGCGCGACCATGGCCAACCAGAAAATCGTTCCGCTGGATCAGGTCGAACCGATGTCCTCGCCCTACTTCTCGCTGATCATTGTGCCCGGTGAAAGGTGGCAAGGCTGATGGCCCGTCCAGTTCCGGCGATTGTCATTCTGGGCAATGGCAGCCTCGCGACCGCGCGCAAGATTGCGCAGCTGTACCCTGGCGCATTGATCCATGGCCTGGCCGAACGGGTGGAGGGCGCGGACCGCGTTTATCACGAGTTCGGCGCCACCTTGCGTGAGTTCTATCAGCAGGACACGCCGATCATCGCCTTGTGCGCTGCGGGCATCGTGATCCGAACGCTGGCCCCGCTTCTGCTGGAAAAAGGCGCCGAGCCGCCAGTGCTGGCCGTGGCTGAAGACGGCAGCGCCGTGGTGCCGCTGCTCGGCGGCCTCGGTGGCGTGAACGTCATGGCGCGAGAGATTGCTGCCGGTCTCGAGGTTGCTGCGGCGATCACCACCAGTGGTGAATTGCGCTTCGGCACCTGCCTGCTCAATCCACCCAGCGGTTACGCCCTCGGCGATCTGGAACTGGGCAAGCGCTTCGTCTCGGATTTGCTCGCCGGCCAAAGCGTACGCGTCGAAGGGGCTGCGCCGTGGCTGGCGCACGCGCAGTTGCCGGAAGATCCTCAAGCGCAGCTGTCGATCCATGTCGGTCATGCCGAACGTGCGCCTGCAGCCAATGAATTGATGATCTACCCGCGCAATGTGTTGGTGGCGGTGAGCGGTGAGGTCGCGGATCTGTCAGGCGCTATTCGCGCGACCCTACATCAAGCGAAAATCGCCGTGCAATCGGTGGCGTGCCTGTTGGCCAGCGACCTGCACATGACCAATTCGGCGCTGCGCGAAGCGGCACTAGAGCTGGGCGTGCCGCTGCGGTTTGCGTCGGTCAGCGGCGGCGTTAGCGAGTTGTCCCGCCACACCGTGCCGAACGCTACCATCGTGTCAGTGGATACCGGCATTGCCATCGCGGTGGCCACTCAGCCGCTGAACCCTGCGCAAATCGGCCGTGCACGCGGTCGTCTGGCGGTAATCGGTCTGGGCCCTGGCGCCGCCGAACTGATGGTGCCAGCGGTCAAGGCTGAACTGGCCAGGGCCACCGACGTGCTCGGCTACGAAACCTACGTGCGCATGGCCGGGCCGTTCCGCGAAGACCAAGTGCTGCATTGCACCGACAACCGCGAAGAGATGCAGCGTGCCCGTCACGCCTTCGAGCTGGCGGCGCAAGGCCGTTCGGTGATTGTGGTGTCGTCCGGTGATCCCGGCGTGTTCGCCATGGCGGCGGCAGTGCTTGAAGCGTTGCATGAGTCGAGTGAGCCGAGCTGGCACAGCGTCGATCTGGAAATCCTGCCGGGTGTTTCCGCTTCGCTGGCGACCGCTGCGCAGGCCGGTGCGCCGTTGGGGCATGACTTCTGCGTGATGTCGCTGTCGGACAACCTCAAGCCCTGGGCGATCATCGAGAAGCGTCTGGACCTTGCCGCCGAAGCTGACCTGGCGCTGGCGTTCTACAACCCGATCTCCCGCGCGCGGCCATGGCAACTGGGCCAGGCCCTGGCAATTGTCGGCCGGCATCGCACACCGGAAACGGTGGTGGTGCTGGGCCGTGACATTGGCCGCCCTGGCCAGACGTTGCGGGTCACCACGCTCGGCGAACTGACTCCCGACCAGGTCGACATGCGCACCATGGTGCTGATCGGCTCGTCCACCACCAGTGCATTTCCTCGTGCCGAGGGTGGTGAGTGGGTGTATACGCCGCGTTGGTACGGTATCAAGCCTGCCTCCTGAACCACAGCGGCCCCGCGAGGGCCGTTTTCACTTAATACATTCCCGTCTGCTGGTTTGGCACTTTCACTTTGGCGTTGATGCGTCATTTATTTCACCAGTCGTTGTGGGATTTATGACTCTCGCCACGACGAATTAATACTGTGTTCTGTCGCTGCTTTCTTCCTTTATGCAGTGCTTTTTTTGCAGTCGAAAACGTCGGCGTTGCGCATGAGTCACAACGCCGCCTGTTTGTTGATGGTCTCGACGATTTTGTTTGTCTAAGTGCGATTGTTTAAGTCAGTAATATAAGGTTTTATTATTTTCAAATTTGATTGTATTGAAATTAATTGAATTTCTTCGGGTTTGAAATGCGTGCTTTTGCGATTTAGTTTTGTCTCGTGTGAAGTAGTTGCTTCACGTGTTGATCTGGTCTCGCTCAAAAATACGAAAGGGTTGACGTTATCGTCGAGCGGTATTTGCGTGGCCGGCTTACAGAACTTAATTGCATGTATTGAAGCTGGAGAGTGCCTTGTCTAATAGTCATTTGGATATTCCGTATGTCGGTGAATATGTAAAGTTCGCAAAACTTTTTAATCTTAAAGATCTTGAGCAGGCGTTAATTTCGCACAAAGGTACCGACGAGTATGATGCCGTCTTCAGGTATTACTCAGGCTGCATCGACTTGCTCGATTCGCCCAGGATGCTGGAGCCGCTGGGCCTGTTGAAGCAGGCTTTGGCCTCTTTTGCCGGGCCTGAGGGTCGACCACGACGAACGACTGAGTCGATTCCTCCCAAGAGCGCGGCCCCCGACGTGACAGACATCTACGAACGGCTCGAAGGTTTCGAGGCTCGTTTGTCGAGCGGTGTGCAGCAATTGCAAACTCCAAAGACCGACGTTCCGGACAATCTGCACTTCGTCTGGCTCGGCGGCGGTATAGGAAATATCCAGCGCGACTACATCAATATCTGGAAGCAGACATTGTCTGGGCAGGGTTACACCCTCAAACTCTGGTACGACAGCGATGCATTGCTGGCCTACGAAACCAATCGGATTATTGTCGAGGCGGCCAAGGCTGACGCCATGCTTGATGGCGGGCAGGCCAGTAGTACCGCTATTGAACTAGGCGATAAATATGAAGAGCGGGTCATTGCTCTCAAGCAGCAGATGTTTGCGCACATTAATAAAGCGGTAGCGCGCGGAGAGAGCGCCGACGACGCCAGGATCGATCTGTTGGTTCGAGCCTATAGCCAAGATGAAGGACGGTTGAAAGTACTCAGGGAAAATAACCACCAGAGTCTGCTGTCGTTGAGCGAGGGCGCTATTGTTCTTCGCGATCTCGCCACCGAGGCGACACCCTTGTACTTGCAGGACATCTACGCGCGAGAAATCAGCTTGCGTGGCAACTTTGCCGCCGCCTCCGATATTGTTCGCGCCGAGGCACTGTTCGCCGACGGTGGCAGTTATGCAGACGTCGATTACCTGCCGCCGCTGTTAGAAAAGCTGGGCGGGGTGGATATCAGCCGGTTTGGCTCGGATGCACGCCTGGGTGTTTTGCAGCTGATACTTGACCACCGTCCTGAGTGGATGCCGGGGCGGCAGGTTATACGCAGCAAGTACACAAACTATTTCGAGCAAATTCCCCAGGAGCACCGTGAGGTGCTGGAGAGTTTTGCCAAGAGCAGCCCTGATATCAGCAGTGTTTTCCGGCGCCCGGCAGAGCGGCAGGTGCGACCGGATGGACTGCGTGCCGTCGCCGTACAAAGCACGACGAGTAACGCGTTCATGATGGCTCATCCCGGGTCAGCGATGCTTAAGGCCGTTCTTGACCGTTTCAGGCTTAACTATGAGGTGGTTGATGCTACCGCCTGGTTAGCCATTGAACGAAAGATTGCGCTTGTCGACGCTCAGGCAGTCATTCAGGTTGCCAAGGAGGTGGTCGAGAAAAAGTTCGGGCCCTTGCATGAACTGTCGAGTGAGGAAGAAATAGCGGTCAGTTTTTTGATGGAAGCGGCCGCTACTTACTATAGCGACGGTATCCGTCCTCAGAGTGAAGTGACCATTTATCTGACCGGGCCTGCTGCGATGCGCGATGGGCTGGCGGATTACGAAAAAAAGCATTTCACCCCACGGGGCGCTGAAGCTTCGAGGGCAGAAGTCGCCATACCACCCATCGCAACCGTCAACCTGACGACCGAGGAGGAACTGGATCATTCCTGGAAGGAGAACGAGAGCGACACGGTTCAATGGCTGAATAGAGAAAAGCAGCGTTGGGAGGCCGGGCAGTTCAAAACCCGCTATGCCGGCGATGTCACACAGCTGCTCAAGTACCAGCGTATTGATTTCGATGAAGGCTGGCCGGTGATCGAAGGTCGTCATGTGTTGATCACCGATCTGTTGCAGCAACTGGCCGATGATCTCGGTGAGCCATTTCGCCAGGCGATGAGTCAGCGCCACAACGGCAGCGTGACGTTTGAAAAGCCGTTGTCCCTGAGCTTCGATGACCGGCAAGCGATCATTGCTCCGTACGCCACCATCAGCCCCCCGGCATCCCTCCCGGACGCGGCGACACAAAACCTGTCGGTGGATGAACTGCTGAGCCGGGTTGCCAAAGACCCACTGCTCACCGTGAAACTAAACCCGCTGCAACGACTGTTGCTCGGTGGGCTGTTGGGGGTCAGTGCGCTGGATAACAAGCATTTTAATGCCGCCAGTGCAACGCTTGAAAACCTTGCCAATACGATGTCGGAGTTGGGAGTCATCCACCGTTACGGGGCCATTGAACGGGAGTTGTTCAAGCAACGTCATCCGGCTTTCCTTGCCGGGTTGACGCGTGCTTCCGACCCGCCTGTGGCCTTGTCCGAAACGAGTGTTGAGCTCAAGAAACAGGCACTCGAACGCCCGCTGACGCTGGTGGAATGGGGGCGTTTGGTCGCCAGAATTCAGCACGTGGCGAAACTCGAGTACCGCGACCGGATTTTTGAACGAATCGGTGAAGTGCTGGAGATCTTTGATCACGGCAGTCTCAAATCGGTGCCCCAGGACTTGTTGCTCGAAGGATCGGGCGATCGGGTTGCCGGACGCTGTTACCCACTGGCACTGGCCATGGCTGCTGCGCTCCATAAAGGCAGCAACGCGGCAAACACCTTGCGGGAACGCTTTTACCTGGCGGTTCTCGAGCCTGAAGCCGGCGACTCAAGGGGGTTTGTGAACATGATCGAGGAGCTGCGCGACATCCCGGTCAATGAACCAGGCAAGCCATTGATGCGCTCCGATCTGACTCAGATCGTAGCGATGCTGGAAGAAAAAACGGCCACGACCACCCTGATGCTCAACTCGGACAACCACTCGATGCTGGTTGCGAAAACGCTTGAGGGGTCGCACGGCGCTTACCTGCTCTACGATCCGAATTTCGGGATCTTCGAGTTTGCGACTGCCGGGGCGTTCAGCGAGGCGCTGACGCACTTTTTCATCCGCAAGGAGATGGCCAGGCATTACGCCGCCTTTGGGGATGTGGCACGTCCGACTTTTGACTTGATCGAACTCAATGGCGCAGGGCTGAACGCCATGGTGCTTGCGTCCGGTGCTCAGGTCTCAAGCCTGTCGGAGTCGGGAGCGTTGCCTGAGCACGCGCCGCAGGTAAGGCAACGGCTGGCCAGTGCCCGGGGGCAGTCGTTGGTCAACAATGCGGCGCTGGGCAGTTCATTGCTGGAACTGGACGCGCACTGGTGGGGTGGGCAGATCGCGCAGGCGACACGGCAGTTGCAGGAGCAACACGGGCTGGCGTCGGACTCTGTTGCGTTATTCGAGACACTGGAGATAACCCCAACAGGGGAATACACAATCAGTCTGGTCAACACCGATGCCGGGCAGACCATTGAGCGTGTCACCACCAGCGATCACCGGTTCCTGAGAATTAAAAACTTCCTCTCCGAAACCTTCCATTCATTGGCCGCTCGCCCGCGTGCGCCGGTCAATCCGCTTGATCCGACGGACGCCGGCAGCGTCCATACGCTCAATGCCGGTTTCACCATACAGGCCCTGATGAATGCGCTGCGACATCACGAGGGCGCGGCCAGCGGTGGTGACAAGGCCCTGACCACCGCCATTCGCCTGCATGCCTACGTGAACTATGCCCAGCTGGCCCATGGCAACGTAGTGGACGTTATTGGTGTGATCAAACTGGTCCGCCAGGCACTGGACGATGAAAAGCTGATCGCCAGGACCAGCGCGCCGTTAGTGCGCAGGGCGTTGGGGCATATCGCCAACGAAGGGGTCGGTACGGTATTGGGGATGGTGAATGTCGGGTTTGATATTTACCAGTTGAGCCATGCCACCAATGAGATTGAAAAGGCGCAGTTCGGGACGCAGTTGGCCTTCGACTCCGCGAGTACGGTGTTGGGCGCAGCGGGTCTGGGGGCAGCCCTGGCTGGCGCGGGTACGGTGGCCGCGGTGCTGGGGGGCGCCGGGGTGATTCTTGGCGGGTTGGCAGTGGGCGTTACTGCGCTGGCCGAAGGTTTTGCGACGATTGCGGAGGAAGCCAAGGAGGTCGCGCAGTTTTTTGATGGGCTTGAAAAGGCGTATGTACAAGGCGGCTATCACCTGGACAAGGCGTCGAATGCCTGGATGGCGAATCCCTTGCTGGTGTTTGCCGATTTGGATTTGCACGCATCCACCGTCCATTTTGACAGCCCGAAACTGTTCCCGCTTCGGAACCATTTCGGGGTCCCGGATTACGATGTGGATTTCAACCGCGCCATCGATATTCGTCAGGGTCTTGGGTTGCCGGACTCGGCGCGTTTCTCACCACAGGCAGGACAGATCATCGTTCTGCCCTGCAGACCCAAGACCTGGTATGGCTACAGATACAAGTTGCTGCCGTTTGTCACGTTTCGTCATGCCGGCGGTTACGACACGGCACGTCGACTGGAGAAAAAGAACGAACAGGGGCAATGGCAGTTTCTGTTTTCGTTCTACTCGTTTCCCGGTGAGTACGTGGTCAACCGGCTGATCCCGGCCTACCAGCCAACGGTATTCAACGTTCGTCTCGATAACGTCGAGCGTTCACTCGCGGTACCTGCGTTGCCGAAGATGTGGCACGGGCTGGTGTCCTATCGGGTAGAAGGCGCAGGTGCTCAATGTTCCGTGTTGCTCAATCCTGGGGTGAGCCTTGAACTCGCCGCACCCGGTCACATTGCTATGCAATGGGTGCTGCTGACTCCATGGCTGGCCGAGAAAGACATCCGGATAGAAGTGGAGGGACACCTGGTTTTGGGGACGCAGTATGTGACGTTCAGTGGCGGTGGCGTTCACCATGTATTGCTTAAGCTGGCGGATAACAAAATCGTGCGTGTAGATCTTGCTGCCCGCAAGCTTGAAGTGGTCGAAGAAGAGGCCGATCCGGCCCTCGGGGAACAAGCGTTGCTGGATCACTTCAAGACACTGGCCCATGAGCATCGCCTGGCCATGTCTTACACCCCCGTTCGCAACTTCGTGGTGCCGTTCGAAAAGCCGGACGAACCCAGGACGGTAACCGCGTATTACGACTCGGAGCAGGATCGTTTTCTGTACATCCGCGACCCGGATGTCCTGATGTCGGATGAGGTGATATTGGGCGCGGTGGTGGAGGGCTCGGCTTACTTCTATCACCCCAAGATTTTCTATGTCTGGCAGGTCGATGCGATCACCGGCACGCTGGTTCAGCGCTATCGTTTGCTTATTGGAGATGACCTGACGATTGTCCGCTTCGAGGCCGTGACCCATGGCGGCATTCAGATCGTGCAGCAGATCACTGGAAAGGCCGGCCAGCGCGATGAGCTGACCTATGTGATCCATAACCGGGCCGTGTTGCTCAGCTCGATCACCCGCGGTCAGGATCCTGCGTTGCAGATCGTTTTGAAGGCTGACACGCTGAAGGACTGGAAGCAGGTGCTGGGCGACTATGTGTTGCTGGCAGAGTCCGCCAATACAGTGAACTGGCGTCCCGGTGCACTGGTTTCGATTTGTTGGCAGATCGATGCCGAGTCGCGGGATCTGGTCTGGGTGCGCAGCAGTGATGGGTTGATTATTCGTGCACCTGCCAGGCGTCACCATGCGCGGGGATGGGCAGACTCGATCAAGGCCTTGAATGATCTTGTGCTCATTGTTCCCGCCGGTGTCGAGGGCGAAGTGTTCGTTACCTACGACAAACTTCACCAAAGCCTCATGTGTCAGCAAAGGTCGATGGTGGAGGGTCGCGCACAATGGTCGTCCAGCAACATCTCCCCCCCTGGGCTGAAAAATGTTGTCGCCGTTGAGCGGGACTATCTCGTCCTGACCGACGCTGGTCTGTTCTTTGACATTACGCCGGACGGGAATCTGAGACTCGGCGGGCTGACCGAGCACTGGTTCAAGGGAAAAACCCAATGGTGGTCGGCGTTGGAAACGGTTGCGTTGCAATACCCGGTGCCGAGTTTTGCCATCCTGGGCTTGACCGGTTTCAAAGCCGGTTTGTGCGCCTGGTACTTGGGTGGTCGGCTGCTGCTCGCTGAAATGGGGCTCGGCAAAGAAGTACGGTTGCTGAGTACTACTCCAGACAATCAGGCCACCTGTCTGTTTGATCTTTCAACCGGCAAGATTGTCCGTCAGGGTTTTATCGATCCAGACCACTTGAGCACGGCATTTGCCCAGGGAACGAAACTGTTACTGGCTGAGGCATTGCCAGCCCCGACGCAGGAATGGGCGAGCTGGACCTTTAGCGACGTAACAGTGGAAGGCTCTGGCCTGAGGGCAACGACGCTTGAAGGTGTGGAGGTGGATTTACAGTACAACGAACCGGTTCGGATTACGGGCGTTGACAGCCATTGGGTCGCGGCACTGGAAGGTGAGTTGAGTGAGGGCCTGGCGGCGCTGGCGAACGAACATCGATGCGCCGATTTTCTGTCCATCAAAGACCCTGACTACCCACAATGGTACGTGGTCCGGACCGGACGGTTGATCCGCATTCCGAAGACCGCTGTTGCTGCGCAATTCACGCTCGTCGGCACCCAGCATCAAACCAATGTGATGCTGCATGACCGCGGGGATGGTTTTTTACACACCTACCCGCAAAACAACAGGGTCGGGCCGCTCGACTATGTCCAGCGAAACGCTGAAGTACTGGTGGTCGAGGGGTCGAAAACGCGTACGGACCTGCTCCCGTTGATTGCCGATGATGTCAGCATCCTGGTGCTCAAACTGGGTCAAGGTTCAACGACCTGTCGGCTTACCAGAGCCGTGTGGTTGAAACTTGAATCGGTCATTGTCGATTGCCGTCATTCGCTCGACCACTCGCCTTCGGTTCCGGGAAAACTCATCTGGGATATCGTGGTTGCGGATCAGTTGTGGGCGAGCCGGGTCGATGAACACTTGGTGATTGTGGATGCGGACAGCGGACACAGCTTGATCTTTCGCGACGTATTCTCGAGCGATGTCATTTTGCAACGGAACGTCTTTCTGACGATGAGCGGCTATCAGTCCTTCGCAGTGTCAACACTGGTGAGTGCCCTGGCCAGGAAAGGCAGCACGAGCAGTGTGTTACTCAAAGACATTTTGCCCTCCGCAATAGTTGAAAAAATAGAAGATTGAGTTCTGACAGCCACTGACACATTGAACCTGTTCGATGTGTGAGTGGCTTTCGGCTTTTTTCATGACGAAGGTGGGCGTCACGGAACCAGGTAGCCCTTCACCCCGGTAAAGATGATCTGCGCCGCCAATGCGCAGACGAACAACCCCATCAACCGGCTGACGATCTGCAAGCCCTGGTCACCGAGAATGCGCTCGATGCGGTTGGACAGATAAAGCACTACGCCGACCGTAAAACTGGCCAGGGCAATACTGAGAATGGCCGTGAGTTTGTCGTCCCAATGAGGCTGACTCACGCCCATCACCAGCAGGGCGCCGATGGTGCCGGGGCCGACCGTCAGGGGAATGGTCAGCGGGACGATGGTCACGTCCTGCTGCACGTTGTCGGTCTGCACCGCCGACTTACCCTGAGCCATGCCCAGCGCCGAGATAAACAACACACTGCCGGCACCGATGCGGAAGGCGTCCACGGTGATGCCAAAGACACTGAAAATCACCCTCCCGAACAGGTACAGCAAGACGCTGGAGACCAGGGTGGCAGTCGCCACTTTCCAGGCCAGGCGACGTTGTTCCTTGCGCGAGTAACCGCGGGTCAGACTGATGAAGCAGGACAACACGAAGAACGGGCTGTAGAGCACCAGCATCTTCAGGTAAACGCTGAACAACACATGGAGCATGGTTTCGGCTCGCATCAAGAGAGGGGTGAGGCGAAGTCTATCAGTCGATCAATTGCGTGTGGGTATCGGGTTTCAAAAACCTTTTGTTAGTTGTCTTTATTGGCGCGCTCTCAACTAAGTAAGTAGTGTTGGTTGTTGTGGTGTGGCGGGACATGCTGTTACATGTTTTGGTTTGTTAGTGTTCGCTTGTTTGGTTATTGTTCTCTGGCAAGTTCATGAGGAGCTTGCTTGAATATAAATAAGGAGTTTATTGTGAATAGCCAAGTAGTTAGTGAAGAATATATTGCCGCCTGCGTTAGAAGTCTGCAGGAATATGAGCTGGATGATGCGATGACTATTCGCCCTCGTAGTCTGTTGACGGCGGGTGACAAGGTTGAAGAGCCGTCGAAAGCCTCTATCGTGGGCGAAGGTGTGTTGTCTTTCAGCAGTGGCCTCAATGGTGAGAATCGGTCGGATGCGCAGAATACCTTTCTCTATGCGAGCCTTGTAGCGAACAAAAAATTTCCGCAGGAATATCAGGGCAAAGAGTGGTATGAGCTGTTTCGGGAGGTCATGACCAAATCGGGCTGGACACCTGTCAGCAAGTACTACAACGACTTGCATATCAGCGGAACCAGTGTCCGCATGGACAAACTGGTGTTGGAGATTCTTGGCTCGGTGGTTGCTGGTCTTGCGCTGCCTGGTCCGACGACTGCACTGATGCTGAAAGTGGCGGGGGATGCGATTTCAGCCCTGCAAAAGCGCGATACGGCACTGACAGTTTATGAGCGAAACCTGTTGGCACATGGCGTAGGCGGAGTAACGGCCGGTGCGTGCACTGAACATAATGGCGTAGCCTTTATGGCCCTCGGTGCGGTGCGGTTTCTACGCAGGAACACGTCGACCAAAGTGCTGTTTGTGGATGTGGATACTCGTAGTGTGAAACTGTATCGCGGTGAAACATTGTTTGAGAAGAATGATCTGGTTGCCACAGCTGCTCGTGAAGTTATTGCAAACAAACTTATCGCACACACCGGCAAAATTGCTGACTATGACATCTAATTGATCTGGAAGGGCAGTCGAGTATCGGCTGCCCTTCTTTATGAACGAGGAACTGATATGAGTTGCGATTATTCAGTGTCGGTCGTTGGTGGGGCTGTCGTGATTGTTCCTGAATCTGATGGGCAGGCAGCTCATGATGATTTGGTCAATTCGGTGCTTCTGGCGCAATTGGTTGCCAATAAAAAGGTTGAAAAAGATCCAAAGGCTGATTGGTACAACGCCTATGTGGAAGTTTTAGATGACTTCTGGCTGCGGCAAACAAAGGCACGAGAGGAAAGGCTCATCACCGAGAACAGCGTCGAGTCTGCGATCGAATGGGTTGCCGCTGCGATGTCCAAAGGTGCTCCAGACGAAGGGCTAGCTACTGCCGCAACATTGGCACGGGTGGCGAGTGTGTCGGGCACTGAACCTGCAATGAGCTTGCTGCGCAGTCACGTACAAAAAACGTCCGTAGATGAATCGACTGAGGTACCTGCGCCGCCCAAGGTTGTGCGCTTGCTTGTGATTCTGGCGCGAACTCCGACCTCGTTCACAAGTGTGTACCTGGAATTCAAAACCCATCTGGAGATAAGCCCCAATCCTTTGGTGCAGCTGTATCAGGCCGAAGATGTGCAAGGCGCTGTCAGCATGCGTTACGCCCGGGTCTATCTGTCCGAAACCCTCTACGGTCGTGCGCGTATTTCTATCGCCTTGAAGGTCAGGGAAAAGCTTGACGCAAATGTTGCGATGTTGAGCCTGAGCGACGGCTCTTCGGGCATCTGATCGAATCGCAATACTGGGCTGCTCAGAAGGTCGAGGCGGTCCGATTTTGCTGATCACGCTGAGCCACCCAATGCTCGATCAAATCACGCAACTGCGACAGCTCGACCGGTTTGGCCATGTGCCCGTCCATACCGGCCTGGCGTGCGCGTTCCTTGTGCTCAGCAAGGATGTGCGCGGTCAACGCCACCACCGGCGTGCGAGTCCGCTGATTACCGACTTCCCAGGCACGCAATTGCTGAGTCGCGGAGAAGCCGTCGAGGATCGGCATTTCGCAGTCCATCAGGACCAGGTCATAACGCTGGGCTTTCATCGCCTGCAAGGCTTCTTCGCCATTGCTGGCGGTGTCCGGTTGCAGGTTGAGCTTGCCTAGCATGCCGCGAATCACTTTGGTCGAGATGCTGTTGTCTTCGGCCACCAGGATGCGGAAATCGCTTGGCACCTTCACCGGTAAGGTCGGGCCGGTGGGCAGGTGCTGCGAGATGGAAAGGCCCTTGTTTCGCTGGTTCAGCTCATCGGCCAATGTTGTCTTGAGGGTGTAACCGGCCACCGGTTTGGCGAGGATGCGTTTGATCCCGGAGTTGCGCGCGATGATCTTGCTGGGCGCATTGCTGATGCCGGTGAGCATGATCAGCAGGATGTCGTGGTTCAGGCTCGGGTCTTCCTTGATCTTGGCCGCCAGTTGCATGCCGGTCATGCCGGGCATGTTCTGGTCCAGCAGGACCACGTCGAAGTAATCGCGTAAGTGAGCCTTGGTCCGCAGCAGCGCCAGCGCTTCCTTGCCGGACGCTACGGCACTGACATTCAGGCCCCAGGCGGTGCACTGTTGCACCAGCACTTTGCGACACGTGTCGTTATCGTCCACCACCAATACCCGTGCACCCTGCAGGGGGCCATCAAGGTCAGACGTCGGGTGTTCGAGGCGGTCAGGGTCCAGCGGCAGGGTCAGCCACAAGGTGCTGCCCTGGCTGGTGCCGCTCTTGATCCCGAACTCCCCTTGCATCAAGCGAATCAGCTGACGAGCGATCACCAGCCCCAAGTTGCCTCCCAAACGGGTGGCCGAGAGGAAGTGCTTGCTGTGCAGTTCGGCGTGCATCAATGCGTCGCGCTCTTCGACGTCCATCGGCTCACCGCTGTCCTGCACGGCAATGCGCAAGCGCGGTTTGACACTGCGCTCATCGAGCGCGACGACGATCAGGATTTCGCCTTCGTCGGTTTTCTTCAGGGCGTTTTCCAGCAGGCTCAGCAGGGTCTGGCGCAGGCGAGTCGGGTCACCGCTGATGACGCGCGGCACTTGCGGCTGGATAAAGCTGATCAGCTCGACGTTCTGCTGTTCGGCCTTGGCGCGGAAGATGCTCAGGCAGTCTTCGATCAGTGCGTTGAGGTCGAACTGCACATCGTCCAGTTCGATCTGCCCGGATTCGAGCTTGGAGATGTCGAGAATCTCGTTGATCAGTGTCAGCAGTTCGTTGCCGGCACTGTGGATGGTCTGTACATAGTCGCGCTGCTTGACCGAGAGCGGCGTGCCCAGCAGCAGCTCGGTCATGCCCAGCACGCCATTCATCGGGGTGCGGATTTCGTGGCTGATTTTTGCCAGGAATTCGGCTTTGGCGTTGATCTCTGCATTGCTGGCGGCCAGGTCGCGGCTGACGCTGAAACGGTCTTCGGTGATGCTGCGCTGACGTTCGCTCAAGGC
Organism: Pseudomonas sp. GL_093; assembly: GCF_057837605.1. NCBI lineage: Bacteria > Pseudomonadati > Pseudomonadota > Gammaproteobacteria > Pseudomonadales > Pseudomonadaceae > Pseudomonas > Pseudomonas sp. GL_093. The sequence goes on from NZ_CM174448.1 coordinate 719,890, forward strand.
AATGCTCATCAGCACGCCGCTGATGCAGATTAACCCCAGCAGCGTCATGATCAAGCCTTGCGGTGCGACCAGGGTCAATCCCAGCAGTGCCGGCAACATGATCAGAGTGCCAATGTTGAACACCACCATCGCCGCGACGAACAGGCGCGCCGGGCGATAACCTTTTTGCCAGTGATAGGCGCTGACGAACAACATGCTCAGGCCTGCCAGCGCGACCAGGGCATAGGTCATGATGTTCAGCGGCAGCGTGTTGACGAATAACAGCAGCAAGCTGCAGACCACGATGAACAGCATGTCCCCCAGCAGCAGCTTGTTCAGTGGGTGCGGGCCGAGTGGGGCGAAGAAGCGATAGGCGAACATCAGGCCGCACGGCGCCGTCAGCAGCAAGGCGAAGTAGGCGCCGGGTGTCTGCACCGCGTGCCAGTTCGGCAGCCAGGGCCCTGCCAGATTCAGCAACAGCAACAGGCTGAGCATCAACAATGCTTCACATCCGGCCAGCCAGAAACTGCTGCGTGAGCGGGTGTAGGCGTAGCGGACGAGGCTGTACAGGATCAACATCCCGAGGCAACCGAACAACAGTCCGTAGATCAGCGTCTGATTCTGATTGGCCGCGGTCATGACCGCTGACTGCAGGGTGATGTAAGGCCTCAACTGATGGTCGGAGACCAGTCGCAGGTAAACATCGAGAGGTTTTTCGTTTTGCGGCAGTGGCAACATGAAGTCGCTGCTGGGCAGTGGCCGTTCAGCCTGGGGCTGGCCGGTGCCGGTGTTCAGTTGCTCGATCAGCGTGTCGCCGTCCAGCACATACAGATTGAGGTGCGACAGGTCGGGCGCGAACACCCGCAGCAACTGTTCATGCTTGCCGGGAGCGAGTCTGAAGCGCAGCCATAACGCGCCATCGGGCTCGGCGGCGGTGAGGCGGTCGAGTTCAATGGGGCTGAATTGATTGGTGTAGCGAGCGGAACGGATGTCGCTGAGCTGCAAGTCGCCCTGTTCGTCGAGCAATACCGCCCAGCCACTGCCTTGCGCGGCCTGGGCCGGGAGCATGCAGAGCAAGGTCAGCAGAGTGACGGTGAAACCTATGGCAATCCTGAGCCAGCGCACGGCGAAATCCCTTCGTAGGTTGATGCCAGAATATAACTATGCGCGGCGCCGGAATAGTCAGGCAAGGGCCCGAAGCCCTTGCCTGGCCGAATGGCGCTCTTATTCCTGATTTTCGCCACGCTCGCGGGCAATGGCACGATAGCCGATGTCCTTGCGATAGAAACAGCCTTCCCAGTCAATTTTGGCCGCCAGCTTGTAAGCCTGCTGCTGAGCGGCATCGACGCTGGCACCCATTGCCGTGGCGCAGAGTACCCGACCACCGGCCGTCACCACTTGACCGTCCTTGAGTGCAGTACCGGCGTGGAAGACTTTGCCTTCCAGTGCTGCAGCTGCATCGAGGCCGTTGATGGCAACGCCTTTAGCGTAGTCACCAGGATAGCCGCCAGCGGCGAGCACGATGCCGACGCTCGGACGCGGATCCCATTGTGCTTCGACCTTGTCCAGGGCTTGCGCCAGTGCCGCTTCGACCAGCAACACCAGGCTCGACTGCAAACGCAGCATCACTGGTTGGGTCTCAGGGTCGCCGAAACGGCAGTTGAACTCGATGACTTTTGGGTTACCAGCCTTGTCGATCATCAGACCGGCGTACAGGAAGCCTGTGTAAACATTGCCTTCCTCGGCCATGCCGCGCACGGTCGGCCAGATCACCAGGTCCATGACGCGCTTGTGCACTTCGCTGGTCACCACCGGTGCCGGAGAGTAAGCACCCATGCCGCCAGTGTTCGGACCGGTGTCGCCGTCACCGACGCGTTTGTGGTCCTGGCTGGTGGCCATCGGCAATACGTTCTTGCCGTCGACCATGACAATGAAGCTGGCTTCTTCGCCATCCAGGAACTCCTCGATTACCACGCGCGAACCGGCGTCGCCGAAAGCGTTACCCGCCAGCATGTCGCGTACGGCGTCTTCGGCTTCGGTCAACGTCATGGCAACGATCACGCCTTTACCGGCGGCCAGGCCATCGGCCTTGATCACGATCGGTGCGCCTTTTTCACGCAGATAAGCCAGGGCAGGCTCGATCTCGGTGAAGTTCTGGTAGTCGGCGGTCGGGATCTTGTGGCGCGCCAGGAAATCCTTGGTGAAGGCTTTCGAACCTTCCAGCTGAGCAGCGCCTGCGGTCGGACCGAAGCAATCCAGGCCACGGGAGCGGAACAGATCGACGACACCTGCGACCAGCGGCACTTCCGGGCCGACGATGGTCAGGGAAACGTTTTTCTCGGCGAAGTCAGCAAGCTGTTCGAGTGCCAGCACGTCGATAGCGACGTTCTCGCACTTGGCTTCAATGGCGGTGCCGGCGTTGCCCGGAGCCACGAAAACTTTCTGCACGCGCGGATCCTGAGCCACTTTCCAGGCCAGGGCGTGTTCACGGCCACCGCTGCCAATGATCAAAACATTCATTTCAAAAACCTCGGATGACGCTAATTCTGTGGAGCACCGCAGAGATGCTTTTCTGTAGGAGTGAGCCTGCTCGCGATGGCGGCGTTACATTCAGAATCTATGTGTCTGAAAGGACGCTATCGCGAGCAGGCTCACTCCCACAGTTGATCGTCGTACTTAGTGACGGAAGTGACGCATGCCAGTAAAGACCATGGCGATGCCAGCTTCATCAGCCGCTGCAATCACTTCGTTATCGCGCATCGAGCCGCCAGGCTGGATCACCGCAGTGATACCCACCTTGGCCGCGTTGTCGATACCGTCACGGAACGGGAAGAATGCATCCGATGCCATGACCGCACCTTGAACCTGCAGACCAGCGTGTTCAGCCTTGATCGCAGCAATGCGCGCGGAGTTCACGCGGCTCATCTGGCCAGCGCCGACACCGATGGTCTGACGGTTCTTGGCGTAGACGATGGCGTTGGACTTAACGTACTTGGCGACTTTCCAGGCGAAGATCAGGTCGTGGGTTTCCTGTTCGGTCGGAGCGCGTTTGGTCACGACTTTCAGGTCGTCGGCACCGATCATGCCGATGTCGCGGCTCTGTACCAGCAGGCCACCGTTGACGCGTTTGTAGTCCCAGGCAGCGGCGCGATCAGCCGACCACTCGCCGCAGGCCAGCAGGCGCACGTTGGCTTTGGCAGCCACGATGGCGCGAGCTTCTTCGCTGACGGACGGGGCGATGATCACTTCGACGAACTGACGCTCGACGATGGCCTTGGCGGTTTCAGCATCCAGTTCGCGGTTGAAGGCGATGATGCCGCCGAACGCCGACTCGGTGTCGGTGGCGTAGGCCAGCTCGTAAGCCTGGCGGATACCGCCTTCGGCGTCCGGGCTGACGGCCACGCCGCACGGGTTGGCGTGCTTGACGATCACGCAAGCCGGTTTGACGAAGCTCTTCACGCATTCCAGCGCGGCGTCGGTGTCGGCCACGTTGTTGTACGACAGCTCTTTGCCTTGCAGTTGGGTCGCCGTGGCGATACCGACTTCGGCAGGTTTGGTTTCAACGTAGAACGCCGCGCTCTGGTGCGGGTTCTCGCCGTAGCGCATTTCCTGAGCCTTGACGAACTGGCTGTTGAAAGTGCGCGGGAACTCGCTGCGACCTTCGGTGCTGAGGGTGTCAGCCGCCTGGTTCACGGTGCCCATGTAGTTGGCGATCATGCCGTCATAGGCGGCGGTGTGTTCGAAGGCCTTGAGCATCAGGTCGAAACGCTGAGCGTAGGTCAGGCCGCCAGCCTTGAGGCTTTCGAGGACGCTGGCGTAGTCGCTGGCATTCACCACGATGGCCACGTCTTTGTGGTTTTTTGCAGCCGAACGGACCATGGTCGGGCCGCCGATATCGATGTTCTCGATCGCGGTCGGCAGGTCGCAGCCTGGCTTGTTGATGGTGGCTTCGAACGGGTACAGGTTGACCGCTACCAGGTCGATCGGCTTGATGCCGTGCTCGTTCATGATGGCGTCGTCGATACCGCGACGACCGAGGATCCCACCGTGGATTTTCGGGTGCAGGGTTTTTACCCGGCCGTCCATCATTTCTGCGAAACCGGTGTAATCCGCGACTTCCACTGCGGCAACACCGTTGTCGCGCAGCAGCTTGAACGTTCCGCCGGTGGAGAGGATCTCGACGCCCAGGGCTTCAAGCTCTTTGGCGAATTCGAGGATCCCGGTCTTGTCGGAAACGCTGATCAAGGCGCGGCGGATCGGCAGGCGGGTAGTCTGGTCGGTCATTTCAATTTCCATCAAAAGCAAAGGAGTCAGCAAAAAAGGCGACCGTTTTTACGCGGGCGCCTTTCTGGTTTGATTGAATGCTTACAGCAAATCGTACTGCTTGAGTTTCTTGCGCAGCGTGCCTCGGTTCAGTCCGAGCAGCTCGCTGGCCTTGGTCTGGTTGCCCTTGACGTAGTTCATCACGCACTCGAGCAGGGGCGCCTCGACTTCGGAGAGCACCAGGTTGTACACATCCGTGACGGCAGCGCCCTCAAGGTGGGCGAAATAATTGTGCAGCGCCTTCTCGACACTCCCGCGAAGGGTCTGACCTTCTTCGCTCGGCGTATTGAGGTGCTGTTTCAAATTCACGTTGTCGCTCACGGGTGTTGTTCCACTCACTAAAGTCTCGGTCATCATCGTCATGCGGCCACCCCTTCTCCGTCCCCTGTCAGGCTCTTGTAACGTTCGGCGAAGAAGCCCTGAACGTTGGCGCATTGTGCTTCCGTATCTTCCAAACGATTGAAGTGGGCGCGAAACTCCCTGGCGCCCGGCAAGGTTGCGAGATACCAGCCCACATGCTTTCGAGCAATGCGTACGCCCATGACGTCTCCATAGAAGACGTGCAGCGCAGCCAGATGCTCTAGCAGAATGCGTTCCACCTCGATCAGTTCCAGTGCCGGGAGTTTCTCGCCGGTACGCAGAAAATGATCGATCTCACGAAAAATCCATGGCCGCCCCTGGGCGGCCCGGCCTACCAGCAGGCCATCGGCACCGGTCGCATCGAGCACGTACCGGGCCTTCTCTGGCGAATCGATATCGCCATTGGCAAAGACCGGAATCGACACGGCCTGCTTGATCGCGGCAATGGTGTCGTACTCGGCTTCGCCGGTGTACAGATCGGCACGGGTGCGGCCATGGACTGCCAACGCCGTAATGCCTGCCTGCTCGGCGATCTTCGCCACGGTCAGGCCGTTCTTGTTGTCCCGGTCCCAGCCGGTGCGGATCTTCAGGGTCACCGGCACATCAACCGCAGCCACTACGGCCTGCAGGATCTCGGTCACCAGTGCTTCATCCTTCAACAGCGCGGACCCGGCGGCCTTGTTGCAGACCTTTTTCGCCGGACAGCCCATGTTGATATCAATAATCTGTGCGCCCAGTTCAACGTTGGCCCGGGCCGCATCCGCCAGCATCTGTGCATCACCACCGGCGATCTGTACCGAGCGGGGCTCGGGATCACCTTCGTGGATCATGCGCATCCGCGATTTGCGGGTGTTCCACAAGCTCATGTCGCTGGTGACCATTTCCGAGACTACAAGTCCTGCGCCCAGTCGTTTGCACAGCTGACGAAAGGGTTGGTCTGTGACCCCCGCCATCGGGGCGAGAATCAAGCCGTTGTGCAATGTGTAAGGACCGATGCGTACCGCCGACATAGGACTTCCCTGTTGTGGGGTCGGATCATGAGAGTTCGAAAAAGGGTTGGCATGATACCCGCTCTCGATGACTGGATAAAGGCTGAATTGAACAAAATCTGAACAGTTATTCTGTTATCGCCAGCGGTTTGGTGTGAGCGGTCAAAGTCAGAAATATGCCGTCAAAGCCGTAACACTGAACCGTTTCACTCGGGCGAATGGAAGCTCAGGCTGTAGTTCACCGCTTTGGAGCCTGGATCGAGGATATCCAGTGCGATGTGGATCGGCGTTTGCGGAGGCATTTCCGCCATCCCTTCGAGATCGCCGTTGAGGTACTCGCCGGGCTTGAAGCGACGGCTGGCGATCAGGTGGCCGTTGAGGTCGGCAAAACGCAACTCCAGCAGCGGGAAAGGCTGGGAGAAGGGCGCGCGATTGTAGATGATCGCGTCGACCACCAGTGCACCGTTGAAGTCCGGGTGACTGCGGACCACCAGGTTGCTGCTTTTGATTTTGGCGATGTCGACTTTGGATGGCACGGTGCAGCCGATTTGCGGGCACAGTTGCTGGAACCACGGACGGTACTGGTCCTGACGCGCCAGTTCATCGAAATGGTAGGCGATGTACTGACCAGCGAGCGCGGCGACGCCGAGCAGGATCAGCAGCAGCCAGAAAAATCGACGACCCCAGGGTGAACGGCGCTTTTGCCAGTCCAGTTGCAGCGGGTCATCGGTCAGGTCTTGCAGGGCGTCGGCGCGGACAGCCGGCTCACGCTTTTTGCGCACTGGTTCGATCGAGGGCAGATCGTCGTCGATATCATCAGTCGCCGACAGGCGTTCGTGATGCATCGGTGCGTCGAGCGGGTCGTGCAGGCGCAGCTGTGGTGGCAGAGACTCGTCTTCCAGCTCCACCGGTTCCAGGGACAGCGAAGGTTCGGTGCGCGAGTATTTGCTCGGGTCGAGTTCCAGCTCTGGGAAGTCGGCTTCAGTGGTCTGCGCACGATCGGCAGCAGATTCGCTGAACAGGCTGTCGGGCCATGGCGCTTCTTCGTGCTCGACGGTATCCCGGCTGGCGCTCAGGTTGTCTTCGCGCTGTCTGCCGAATTCCGTGGTCGGCTGGATCTCCCGTTGTTCGAGGCGGGCGAGCTCTTCGTCCAGGTCCAGACTGTCCAGATCCAGCTCGGCCGCGGTCCATTGCTTTTGGCTGATGGCTCGCGGCTCCGGCGGTTCGACGATGACCGGGGCTGCAGGCGTGATCGCGTCCTTGCCTGACCGTTGCTCAAGTAGCTGCTTGGCGGCGTTGAACACCTGCAAGCACGAGCCGCAACGAACCACTCCGCGGGCCACGCTCAATTGAGCATGGCTGACGCGGAAGCTGGTTTGGCAATGCGGGCACTGAGTGACGAAGCTGTCGGTCATGCGGTAATCCGGATTATGCAGGCGTTCATTCTAGCGCCGACGGCCAGTAATGCGCACCCAGCCATCGCGATTGGCGATCGGGTCCAGATCGAAGTCCTGAGCGTAGGCTTTGGCGACGTCTTCACCTTGCTCGGCGAGGATGCCCGACAGCGCCAGACGACCACCGGATTTGACCAGGCTGGACAATTGCGGTGCCAGGGAAACCAGCGGGCCGGCAAGAATGTTGGCCACCAGCACGTCGGCCTGAACCTGCGGCAGATCTTGCGGCAGGTACAGGGGGAAGAGCTCTTCGGCAATGTTGTTGCGCCCGGCGTTGTCGCGGGAGGCTTCCAGTGCCTGCACGTCGATGTCGGTGCCGACGGCTTCTTTCGCGCCGAGCAGCAGGGCGGCGATCGCGAGAATCCCCGAGCCGCAGCCGAAGTCGAGCACATTGCAGTCTTTCAGATCCTGGCCGTCGAGCCATTCCAGGCACAGTGCGGTGGTCGGGTGGGTGCCGGTGCCGAACGCCAGGCCTGGATCGAGCAGCAGGTTTACCGCGTCGGGTTCAGGCGCAGCGTGCCAGCTCGGAACGATCCACAGGCGCTGGCCGAAACGCATCGGCTGGAAACCGTCCATCCAGCTGCGTTCCCAGTCCTGGTCTTCGATGACTTCGCTGTGATGTTCAGGCAACGGGCTGCCAGTCAGCAACTCAAGGTGGGCCAGCACGGTGGCGGCTTCGGTGCCACCTTCGAACAGGGCCAGCAGGTGCGTGTGCGACCACAGCGGCGTGGTGTTGAGTTCCGGTTCGAAGATCGGCTGATCTTCGGCGTCCATGAACGTCACCGATACGGCGCCCACTTCAAGGAAAGCGTCTTCGTAGGTTTCGGCTTGTTCTGGGCTGATGGCGAGACGGACTTGCAGCCAAGGCATGGCGGGCACCTTTGAAAAATATTGATTGCAGCCTAGCGGGCTGCGAGAAGCGCGCAAGTTTACGCGAGCGCGGGGCTTTTGTGGGAGCCGCTTGAACTGCATTCACCGCGCAGTTCCTGAACGACACCGAACCCTGTGGGAGCGAGCTTGCTCGCGATGAGGCCATCACATTCAGAATTAATGTTGTCTGTCATGCCGCCATCGCGAGCAAGCTCGCTCCCACAGGGGGTGAGTGTGTTGCTTAATGAAATGTCCAGAAACAACAAAGCCGCTCGAAAGCGGCTTTGTTGGTATGGATCACAGCTTAATGCTTTTCGCTAGCCAGCTTGTGTTCCAGGTAGTGGATGTTGATTCCACCTTTGCAGAAGCCTTCATCGCGGACCAGGTCGCGGTGCAGCGGGATGTTGGTCTTGATCCCGTCGACAACGATTTCGTCCAGCGCATTGCGCATGCGCGCCAACGCTTCGTCGCGGGTTGCGCCGTAGGTGATCAGCTTGCCGATCAACGAATCGTAGTTCGGCGGAACGGCATAGCCACTGTACAGGTGCGAATCGACGCGAACGCCGTTGCCGCCTGGTGCGTGGAAATGCTTGACCGTGCCTGGGCTCGGCATGAAGGTTTTCGGGTCTTCGGCGTTGATCCGGCATTCCAGCGCGTGACCGCGGATGACCACGTCTTCCTGGGTGTACGACAGCTTGTTGCCAGCGGCGATGCTGAGCATCTCCTTGACGATGTCGATGCCGGTGACCATTTCCGAAACCGGGTGCTCAACCTGAACGCGGGTGTTCATTTCGATGAAATAGAACGCGCCGTTCTCGTACAGGAACTCGAAAGTGCCCGCGCCACGGTAGTTGATGTCGATGCAAGCCTTGACGCAGCGTGCGAGGACTTCAGCCCGTGCCTTCTCGTCGATGCCCGGTGCCGGCGCTTCTTCGAGAACCTTCTGGTGACGACGTTGCAGCGAGCAATCGCGGTCGCCCAGATGGATGGCGTGGCCCTGGCCGTCGGAAAGTACCTGAACTTCCACGTGGCGTGGGTTGGTCAGGAATTTTTCCAGATAGACCATCGGGTTGCCGAACGCCGCGCCTGCTTCGGTGCGGGTCAGTTTGGCGAAGGAGATCAGGTCTTCTTCTTTATGCACAACGCGCATGCCGCGACCACCACCGCCGCCAGCGGCTTTGATGATCACCGGGTAACCGACTTCGCGACCGATGCGCAGAGCGGTTTCTTCGTCTTCAGGCAGCGGGCCGTCGGAACCCGGAACGGTTGGAACGCCCGCAGCGATCATGGCGTGCTTGGCCGATACCTTGTCGCCCATCAGGCGAATGGTGTCGGCTTTCGGGCCAATGAACGCGAAGCCGGAGTTCTCGACCTGTTCAGCGAAATCAGCGTTTTCCGCAAGGAAACCGTAGCCTGGGTGAATGGCAGTAGCGCCAGTCACTTCAGCCGCGGCGATGATTGCCGGGATGTGCAGGTAAGAATGCGCGGCCGAGGCCGGGCCGATGCAGACGGATTCGTCTGCCAGACCCAGGTGCATCAGCTCTTTGTCGGCCTTGGAGTAAACGGCGACAGTCTTGATGCCCATCTCTTTGCAGGCACGCAGGATCCGCAGGGCGATCTCACCGCGGTTGGCGATCAGAACTTTTTCCAACTTCGCAGTCATCAAAGTCTCTCCGCGGTTCAAACGATGGTGAACAGCGGTTGGTCGTACTCAACCGGCTGGCCGTCTTCGACGAGGATAGATTCGATCACACCGCTGGATTCAGCTTCGATGTGGTTCATCATCTTCATGGCTTCGACGATGCACAGGGTGTCGCCTTTCTTCACGGTCTGGCCGACTTCAACGAAGGACGGCGAGGCTGGCGAAGATTTGCGATAGAAGGTACCGACCATAGGCGAACGGGCAACGTTACCGTTCAGAACTGGCGCGGCCGGAGCAGCAGGTGCGGCGGCAGCAACCGGGGCAGCAGCCACAGGCGCAGGCGCCGGAGCATGCATTGGAGCCGGTGCGTAATACTGCTGAGCCGGGGTCTTGCTGTGACGGCTGATGCGTACGGACTCTTCGCCTTCCTTGATCTCGAGCTCGTCGATGCCGGACTCTTCCAGCAGTTCGATCAGTTTCTTAACTTTACGGATATCCATGAATCATCAACTCCCAAGGGTCGGTCAGGGGCTTAACGCTTGTTGTTCAAGCCGTTGCCTGTCTTTCAAGCTGTTCTAGCGCAGCCTCCAGGGCCAGTCGATAACCGCTGGCGCCAAGGCCGCAGATCACTCCCACCGCTACGTCGGAGAAGTAAGAGTGATGGCGGAAAGGTTCGCGTTTGTGCACGTTAGACAAATGCACTTCGATGAATGGGATGCTCACCGCCAGCAGCGCGTCACGTAATGCGACACTTGTGTGCGTAAAAGCTGCTGGGTTGATCAGAATGAAGTCCACACCTTCGCTGCGGGCAGCGTGGATGCGGTCGATCAATTCGTACTCGGCGTTGCTTTGCAGGTGCAACAAATGGTGGCCGGCTTCACGGGCACGGCGTTCCAGGTCCTGGTTGATCTGCGCCAGTGTCGTAGCGCCATAGGTGCCCGGTTCACGGGTGCCGAGCATGTTCAGGTTGGGTCCGTGCAGAACCAGTAGCGTCGCCATCTGCTGTTCCTTGTTATCTGTGCGCAATTGTCAGAACCCGGCGACTATGCCGCAAAGCCTTTGTGACTGTCCAGTTCTATGCAATAGCCAGCACGATGGCCGATGTTTGCGCGAAATATGTGACCGGGTTATTAAATCCGGTCATTTGCTTTCGCAACACGTTCGGCGAAGTCGGTGGCGTTGATCTCGCCGATCACTCGCACATCGGCGTGTTCGACGCCGTCCTTGCCGAAAAACATTAGCGCTGGCGGGCCGAACAGTTTGTAGCGATCAAGCAAGGCGCGTTGCTCGGCGTTGCTGGCGGTGATGTCGAAGCGGATCAGTCGATAGCCTTTGAGGCGTTCGACGACCGTGGCGTCGTTGAGCACTTTATGTTCGATGACTTTGCAGCTGATGCACCAGTCGGCGTACCAGTCGAGCAGCAGCGGGGTGCCCGATGATTTGGCGTCGGCGAGGACGCGGTCCAGGTCTGCCGGAGTGCTGACGGTTTGCCAGGCGCTGATGTTTTGCGGTTGCTCGTTGCCGGCAACCGTGCGCGGCTGGCCAATCGGATTGAGCGGGTCGGTCTGGCCGCTGAACGCGCCATACCAACACGCCAGCGCATAAAACAGCAGGAACATCCCAAGCAATTGGCCCAGGCGTTTTCTCGGCGGTTTGTAGACGAACTCCAGCGCACCCATGAACAACCCGACGCCACCGGCCAGCAAGCCGATCAACAACAACGTGATCTGGCCCGGCAGTACTCGACTGAGCAAACCGATCGCCAGCCCCAGCAACAAAACGCCAATCGCGTTTTTCACATAGATCAGCCAGGGTCCGCTTTTCGGCAGCCAGGCGGCGCCACCGGTGGCGACCAGCAACAGCGGGGCGCCCATGCCAAGGCCGAGCATGAACAATTTCAGACCACCGCCCAATGCATCGCCGCTGGCGCTGATGTACAGCAGCGCGCCGGCCAGCGGTGCCGAGACGCAGGGCGACACCAGCAGGCTGGAAACCACGCCCAGCACCGCGGCACCCCACAACGAACCACCCTCGGTGCGACCGGCGATCCGATCCAGCCGACTGCTGATGGCGTGAGGCAGCTTGAGTTCGAAGACGCCAAACATCGCCAGGGCAAACAGCGCAAAAAACGTCGCGAACGGCACCAGCACCCACGCCGATTGCAGCCGCGCCTGAAGATTGAGCTGTGCGCCGAACATCCCCATCAACGCCCCGAGCAGGGCGAAGCAGGCGGCCATTGGCAGCACATAAGCGAGGGACAGATTGAAGCCGCGCAAACCACCCACCTGACCACGCAACACCACGCCGGACAGGATCGGCAGCATCGGCAGCACGCAGGGTGTGAACGTCAGGCCCAAGCCTGCGAGGAAGAACAGCGCCAGTTCGCGCCAGCTCCAGGCCGGGGGCGCGCCTGTGCTGCCATCAATACTCAGGCGCTCGGTCTCGGGTGGATAGCACAAGCCTTTGTCGGCGCAACCCTGATACGTAACCACCAGGGTGAAGGCGCGTTGATCGGTGCGCGGCAGCTCTACATCGAGAACCCCGTGGTAGACCTCGACATCGCCAAAATACTCATCGTGTTTCTGTTCGCCCTTGGGCAGTTGCGCGGCGCCCAAGGCAACATCGGCCGGGTCGGCGCGAAACTGAAAGCGGTGCCGGTAGAGGTAGTAGCCTTCGGTGGCGACGAAACGCAGCTTGATCGATTGCGGTGTGCTTTCGACCAGGCTCAACTGAAAGGCTTCGCGTACCGGCAGAAAGTCGGCGCTGTTGTTGATCGAGCCCAACGTCGAACTGGGCCGACTGTCCAGCAAACCGGCGGCGGTGGCCGGCAGGGCGAGCACTAAAAACAGCAGGCAGAGCAAACGGCGCATGACAATCTCGCGTATCGAAAGTGAAGGCATGATAGCGGACAGCGGTCGGGTGTGCAGGGCGGGGAGTTTTGCGGTGACTGTTCTGGCGCCATCGCGAGCAGGCTCGCTCCCACATTGGATCTGTGAGCGACACAAAACCCTGTGGGAGCGAGCCTGCTCGCGATGGCAATCTATCAGACGCGGAAGGCCTGAACGGCTGTATGCAATCGCCCACCCAACACCAACAAATTCTCACCCTGCACGCGCCCCTTACCAATACGCAGCAAGTTATCCCCACCCAATTGGTGAATCCGCTCACTGTGATCGCGGATCTCGCTGACGGCACCGCTCTGCTGGGCGGTGACATCGGCGATGCGCACGGCGGTGTCGGAAATGGTCTGGATCGCGCCGACGATTTTATCCAGCGCACCGTCGGCGGCCTGGGCCTGATTGGCAGTGGCTTCGGCGTGTTCGACCTGGGCGCGCATGCCTTCCACCGATTGCCGCGCCGCGGTTTGCAAGCCGGCGATCAGGGTCTGGATTTCTGCCGTGGCGCCAGCGGTGCGTTGTGCCAGTGAGCGAACTTCTTCGGCCACCACCGCAAATCCTCGACCCATTTCCCCGGCACGGGCCGCTTCGATGGCGGCGTTCAGGGCCAGCAGATTGGTCTGGTCGGCAATCGAGCGGATGACCGTCAGCACGCCGCCAATGGTTGCCGACTCTTCGGCCAGGTGTTCGATCATCTGCGCGTTGCCTTGCACTTCACCGACCAGCGCGTGCAGCCCGGTGAGACTCAAACCGATGACTTTCTGGCCGTGCTCCACCGCCAGCCCGGCATGGCGGCTGGCGTCGGCCGCCTGGCTGGCATCGCCGGCAACCTGTTGAATGGTCGCTTCCAGTTCGCCGAGAGAATCACGGATCAGCGCTGTGTCGCCGGCCTGATGTTCGGCGCCGCTGTGCAGGTCATTGCTCAACTCGGCCAGGGTTCGGCTGCTACCGGCGACCTGCTCGGCGTTGAGGCGGATGGTCCCGACCAGGTCGACCAGATAGGCGCGCAACCGATTGAGCGAAGCTTGAATGTCGTGCAGTTCACGATTGGTCGCGCCCAGTTCAATGTCCCGGCTGAAGTCGCCCTCGGCCCAGGTCGAAAGGGCCGGGGCGAGGTTGGTCAGCGTCCGGGCCAGTTTCCGTTGCAAGGTGTCGATCAGCAAAGCAATCAGCAGAATCAGGCCAATCATCACCCCTTGCATCAGCCGCACTTCGCCCTGGATCTGTCCGTGCTGGGCGCGAACCACCGGCTCCAGTCCGGCGATGGCCTGCTGCACGGCGGCGATTTTCAGGTGAGTGGCAGCGCTGAGGTCGGTGCGTTTCTGGATCTGGTCACGAGTACGGGAGAGTTCGGCGGGGTAGCGCGTCAGCAGGCTGTTGAGTTCGCGCTTGAGGCCGACGCCCGCATCTTCGGCAACAGCTTTTTCGGTGTTCTCCAAGCCCATCATCGCGGCGAAATCATCGGTGCCGGATTCGCTGCTGCTAGCTACACCGAGCAGCGGCAAGGTGCCCAGCATCTCAGCCTGAGTGCGAATGTTGGCGACTTCACGCTCGACATCGGCGGCCAATTCGCTGCGGCCGCTGCTGACCAGTTTGTCCCGGGCCAGAGACAACTTGCCCAAGTGCTGGGAGGCGGCGAGCAAGGGCGTCAGATACGCCGCGTTAGCGCTGGCGTATTGGCTGAGCTGATCGAGGCAGGCACCGAGTTCGCGTTCGGCCTGAAGCAGCAGCGCTTGCGGATCACCGGCCAGTTTGCCGGCCGCTAGCAGGTCGGTTTTGCTGAACTCTTCGAGGTTCGACAGGCTCGGGCGCAAGGTGTCGGCCAAGGCCGGCGGCAACTCGCCGAGTTCCTTCTGCACCCCGTCGATGGCCTGGCTGGCGCTGCTCAGGCGCAGGGCATCGCCGCTGGCGAGGTAGTCGTCGATGTTGCGCGCGACTTCATTTTGAAATTGCTGGGACAAGCCCAAGTAACGCTCCATCAACAGATAGGGGCGCTCGAGGGCCTTTTGCGACCACCAAAGCGTGGCGCCAAGAGCAACGCACACGGCGACTAAAAGGAGGGTATTGAGATTGGTCAGCAGCTTCAAGCGCATCGCGGGTCTACCAGCGGCAGAATGGTAAGCGACTGAATTTATTGCGTTTGTGTTACAGGGTTATGACCGAATGGGTCGATTCCGATGAAAAAGTGGCACTTTGCTTTGACGTCCGCGCGGCCTGCACGCGGTTGCGTCCGGCGTCCTTCGCGCGGTACAGCGCTTCGTCTGCCTGGCTGGCCATCATCAGGCTGTCGGTGTTTTCACACAGTTCCACCACCCCGGCGCTGAACGTGCACCAGAGGTCCTGCGGTTGAGCCGGGTAGTGAATCTCGGCAAAGCGTCGACGGATTTCGTCGAGCACTTTGTGGGCCGATTCGAGATCGGTGTCCGGCATGACAATCGCGAACTCTTCACCGCCGTAACGGCCGATGAAATCGGTCTTGCGCAAGCGTTGCTTGAGGAACAGCGCCAGGCTCTTGATTACTCGATCGCCCATAGGGTGGCCGTGGCTGTCGTTGACCCGTTTGAAGTGGTCGATGTCGAGCATCGCAAAGCTCAGCGGCTTGTTCTCGCGACGGGCGCGGAAGCTGCAGTCTTCGAGCAATTGCAGAATGTGCGTGTGGTTGTACAAGCCGGTCAGGCTGTCGCGCACCATCCGCGCCTTGAGATTGCGCGCCCGCGCCGCGCGGTTGCGCACGGTGGTGATCAGGTGCCGGGGCTTGATCGGTTTGGTCAGGAAGTCGTCGCCGCCCTCGCTCATGGCGTCGAGCTGCTTGTCCAGATCGTCTTCGGCCGACAAGTAAATGATCGGTACGCTGACATAGCGGTCGTTATGGCGGATCACTTTGGCCAGTTCAGTACCGGTGCAGGCCGGCATGTACATGTCGAGGATGATCAGGTCTGGCTGGAAATCCGCCAACTCAGCCATGGCCTGGATCGGCTCGATCAAGGTCCGCGTGACGATCCCGGCGCTGTTGAGCAGGCGCTCGGTGTGCAAGGCCTGGGCGCGGGAGTCGTCGATGATCAGCACTTTATAAGGTTCGTACTGGGCGACGCAGGTCAGGACTTCGATTTTCTCCAGCAGGCTCGAGGCTTCGAGGGTGCCGGTCAGGAATTCCTGGCCACCGGCACGCACGGCGGCGAGACGGGTCGGGGTGTCGGTTTCGTGCAGACTGAAGAACAACAGCGGCAATTGATGATCGAGGCCTTCCTGGGCTTCGGCAGCCAGTTTCAGGCCGATGCCGGTGCCACTGAAATCGACGTCCATGACGATTGCCGCAGGCAAGCGCTCGACCATCGAAGAGCGGAACGCCGCAACGCTGTCGAGGGCTTGAGCGCTGAGCCCAAAAAATTCCAGCTGCTTGGCCAGACGCTCGGCGCGGTCGTAATCCTGCAGCATCACGTAAATCGGCTTGCGCAGCGGCGGCAGAAAGGTCTGGTCCAACTGATCGCCATGGCGCAAACCGGTGCGTGACAGGCGCTGCATCAAACGATTGAGGTCAGTGATCAGTCCGCTGCTCAAGCGTCCGCGATTGGCGTCGACAGCCTCCAGCGACTGACCGATGTGGCGCGCCAGTTGGGTGTGTTCAGGTTGTTCGAAGCGCTCGGCGAAACGCAGCAGGCGCAGGTTGGCCTCGCTCAGTTCCGATAAGTCGGTGGTGGACCACTCGCTGCGTTGCAGGCGCTGCCATATCTCAAGAATTTGACGTGCCTGATGAATTACCCGCTGGGCAAAGTGGTGCTTGAGGCGCTCACGGCTGGGGTCTTCTGGCTCGGTCATATCCTGACTACTAGTTAGGGTGCATGCTGAGATCGACTGGTGGCTCTATGCTAGCACCTCTTTTCCATCGCATGAGTGTCGTACGTCAATTAACTGCAAAGCGACCTGATTCAGTTTCTGACCGACTGGTCGCATAGGATCCAAGCTGTGCTTCATTTATAGTGGCCGTCGATCATGGTCATTGTGCGGGTAGTGTTTGCGCAGGATTTAATGCGCGGCAAACGAGGCACGATGAGATAGGGTTGTGGTCGAACCGATGAACTCAAGTGATTGAAAGGATATCGCCATGCTGGACTGGAAGAACCGCGCGGGCAGCGCGCCTGAACGTGCCGCTGAACCGAAATCGGCCACCCGTAGTTACTTGGGTGGCCTGTTGTTCAGCCGGGCGTTGGCCACTCTGATTGCCATTTACTTGTTGGTGGCTATTGCGCTGGGCTGGTACTGGAGCCAGGAACCTGCGCTGTTCCCGGTTCAGCAGAACGCCCAGATGGCCGCCGAGAAAGAAGGCAAGCAAATGGTCATCGGCTACACCACGGTCGAAACCCTGAAGACAGTCGCCGGTACTTTGCTGACCAAACCGGGTGGCTATATCTCCAACGACCGTTTCCCGCCGGGCCTGTGGATGGATAACACGCCGAGCTGGGAATATGGCGTGCTGGTCCAGGTCCGCGACCTGAGTCGTGCACTGCGTAAAGACTTCGCTCGTTCCCAGTCGCAGTCCACCGAAGACGCTGACCTGGCCAAGGCCGAGCCGCGCTTCAACTTCGACAACAAGAGCTGGGTGCTGCCCTCCAGTGAGTCCGAATACCAGGAAGGCATCAACTCCCTGAGCCGTTATCAGGCGCGCCTGTCCGACCCGAGTCAGAAAAGCGCGCTGTTCTATGCCCGCGCCGACAACCTGAACAACTGGCTGGGCGACGTCGGCACCCGTTTGGGTTCGCTGTCGCAACGGCTGTCGGCCAGCGTTGGCCGGGTCAAACTCAACACCGCGCTGAAAACCGAAGTCGTCGCACCGGGTCAGGTACCGCAGGTTGACGAAGAAATCGTCGAAACCCCGTGGATGCAGATCGACAACGTGTTCTACGAAGCTCGCGGTCAGGCCTGGGCCTTGTCCCATCTGCTGCGCGCCATCGAAGTCGACTTCGCCGATGTGCTGGCCAAGAAGAACGCCACGGTCAGCGTGCGTCAGATCATTCGTGAACTGGAAGCCTCGCAGGAACCGGTCTGGAGTCCTATGATCCTTAATGGCAGCGGCTTCGGGGTGCTGGCCAACCACTCGCTGGTCATGGCCAACTACATCTCCCGGGCCAACGCCGCAGTGATCGATTTGCGTCAATTGCTCAATCAGGGCTAAGTCATGGTCGATAGCGCCAGAGAGGTCGCGCACCGCGCGGCCTCGGATGCCGAACAGATCGCCTGGGTTGACGAGCAGGACAACCTGCTCGGTGCCCTGGTCCGCTCCGACCTGCGTGAACGCGGGCTGATCGGGCGCGGCACTTACATCATGCTGTTCAATTCCGCCGGTGAACTCTGCGTGCATCGACGCACGCTGAGCAAAGCCATTTATCCAGGTTTCTGGGACGTGGCGGCGGGGGGCATGGTGCTAGCGACCGAAACCTACGCCGAATCGGCTGCCCGCGAGCTGGAAGAAGAGCTGGGCGTGAGCGGTGTGGAACTGACCGCCCATGATCACTTTTTCTTCGAAGACACCGGCAATCGGCTCTGGTGTTCGGCGTTTTCGGCGGTGTGGGACGGCCCGTTGATCCTGCAACCCGAAGAAGTCCTTGAAGCGCGCTTTATCCCCGTCGATCAGGTCCTGCTGGAAATCCAGCAAAAGCCTTATTGCCCGGACTCTCTGGCCGCATTGAAGCGCTATCTTCGCGCCCGTGGGTCTGACGTCGCAAAAGAGGCATAAATTGGCGCCGATTGGCTCTTAGCAAGTCGGCTTTTTGCCGTTACACTGCGCGACCTTTTCAAGCTGAACCGGCACTCCTTTTTATAAGTGCGTCTGGCTCAGTAGCGCTGCCCCTGCCTGAGTGGGGCTTCGCGGTCGATAGCCTTGCCCAAGTGCTGCGACCAGTCTTTGTCCTCCCAAGAGGATTGCCGGTGGCCAAAAAAGCCGCATCCTTCGCCGCCCTTGGTGGCCTGGTATTTTCCACCGACGCAGGTCGTCATTGCCCGGATTGCAGTCAACCGGTGGATGCCTGCATCTGCAAACAGACCGTTATCCCGGCCGGCGACGGCATCGCTCGCGTGCGTCGCGAAAGCAAGGGCCGTGGCGGCAAGACGGTGACCACCATCACCGGCGTGCCGTTGGCCGAAGACGCGCTCAAGGACCTGGCGACCACGTTGAAGAAACGTTGCGGGACCGGTGGTGCGTTGAAAGACGGAATCATTGAAATCCAGGGCGATCATGTCGAGCTACTCTTGGCCGAGCTGATCAAACACGGTTTCAAAGCGAAGAAGTCCGGCGGCTAGCAGTCTCTGTGAAAACCACCCTCGGCTTGAACCAGCCCTGATCCGATTCAGGTCTGGCGTCGTCTACATGGTTTTCACAGAGCCTGTTCTGACCGGTTTCTAAACTCACTGCGGTCAGCGAGGTCTATCCCCTCGTTGACGAACCGTCATTTTCATTCTTTAGACTGCGCCGGCCTGAACCCAGGCGACGCTCTATGACTTCTTTATAGGGGACTTCAATGTCCGTACGACGCACACGCAAAGACGATGGCAGCCAATGGACAGTTGCGGACAGCCGCAGTGTTTACGGGATTCGCCATTGGGGGGCCGGGTACTTCGCGATCAATGACGCCGGTCGCGTCGAAGTTCGTCCGAACGGTCCGACCAGTTCGCCTATCGACCTGTTCGAGCAAGTCGACCAGCTGCGCAAAAGCGGCCTGTCCTTGCCGTTGCTGGTGCGTTTCCCTGACATTCTGCAAGACCGTGTGCGTCAGCTGACCGGTGCCTTCGACGCCAACATCGAGCGTCTGGAATACCAGAGCAAGTACACCGCGCTGTACCCGATCAAGGTTAACCAGCAAGAAGCGGTGATCGAGAACATCATTGCCACCCAAGACGTGTCCATTGGTCTTGAAGCCGGCTCCAAACCTGAGCTGCTGGCCGTGCTGGCCCTGGCGCCGAAGGGCGGCACCATCGTTTGCAACGGCTACAAGGATCGCGAGTTCATTCGTCTGGCGCTGATGGGCCAGAAGCTCGGCCACAACGTGTTCATCGTGATCGAGAAAGAATCCGAAGTCGGGTTGGTGATCGAAGAAGCCGCCTCGCTCAAGGTCAAACCTCAGGTTGGCCTGCGCGTGCGCCTGTCGTCCCTGGCGTCGTCCAAGTGGGCCGACACCGGTGGCGAGAAATCCAAGTTCGGTCTGTCGGCGGCGCAACTGCTGTCGGTGGTCGAGCGTTTCCGCGCGGCTGGCCTGGATCAGGGCATTCGCCTGTTGCACTTCCACATGGGCTCGCAGATCGCCAACCTGGCGGACTACCAGCACGGCTTCAAGGAAGCGATTCGTTACTACGGCGAACTGCGCAACCTCGGCCTGCCGGTGGACCACATCGACGTCGGCGGCGGTTTGGGCGTGGACTACGACGGTACGCACTCGCGTAACGCCAGCTCGATCAACTACGACATGGACGATTACGCCGGTGTTGTGGTCGGGATGCTCAAGGAATTCTGCGACGCGCAGAACCTGCCGCACCCGAACATCTTCTCCGAAAGCGGCCGCTCCCTGACCGCTCACCACGCCATGCTGGTGGTGCAAGTGACCGACGTCGAGAAACACAACGACGACGTGCCGCAGATCGACAACAAGGAAGAACTGCCGGAAACCGTGCAGTGGCTGGTTGACCTGCTGGGCCCGACCGACATCGAGATGGTCACCGAAACCTACTGGCGCGCCACTCACTACATGAGCGACATCGCGACCCAGTACGCCGATGGCAAGTTGACCCTGGCCGAGAAAGCCCTGGCCGAGCAATGCTACTTCGCCGTGTGCCGTCGCCTGCACAACTCGTTGAAGGCTCGTCAGCGTTCGCACCGTCAGGTGCTCGACGAACTCAACGACAAGCTGGCCGACAAGTACATCTGCAACTTCTCGGTATTCCAGAGCCTGCCGGACACTTGGGCCATCGGCCAGGTGTTGCCGATCCTGCCGCTGCACCGTCTCGACGAAGAGCCGCTGCGCCGTGCCGTGCTGCAAGATCTGACCTGCGATTCCGACGGCAAGATCAAGCAATACGTCGACGAGCAGAGCATCGAAACCAGCCTGCCGGTTCACGGTTTGAACGACGGTGAAGACTACCTGCTGGGTATCTTCCTGGTCGGCGCCTACCAGGAAATTCTCGGCGACATGCACAACCTGTTCGGTGACACCGACTCGGTGAACATCTACCAGAACGCTGACGGCAGTGTGTACCACGCGGGTATCGAAACCCACGACACCATCGAAGACATGCTGCGTTACGTGCACTTGTCGCCGGAAGAGTTGATGACCCACTACCGCGACAAATGCGCCAGTGCCCGCATCACCGCCGCCGAGCGTACCCAGTTCCTCGACGCGCTGCGTCTGGGTCTGACCCGTTCCTCTTACCTGTCTTCTTGAGGTAAGGCACCGCTCTCATCAGGTTGTCTGAAAATGTTCCGCACGCTGCGGAAATTTCAGATGGCTTGGTGGGATGCCTCTCTGATTTCAAGCGAAATGACTTACATTCTTGGTCATCCAAGTGATGTGGTCTTCTTTTCGCGTAGGTCATTTCCTAAGTTGTACTTCGGCACTCTACTCGGCCAACTCTCTCGGAGAGAATCCCCGACCGCCCCTCCTGTAGAGAATCGCCGATGTTCGATCCAGTCAACGAGCCGTCATTTCGTCTGGATGTAGAGGGTCTGCCCGACCCCTTTGAGGTCTTGGCGTTTACCGGTATAGAAGCCATCAGCGAGCCTTTTGCGTTCGAGGTGGATCTGCTGATCGATGACCCGACACTCGACCTTGCAAGCCTGCTGTACCGTTCGGCCTTTTTGCATGTCGGGCCTGCGGGAAACGGCTTTCACGGACAATTGCATGAACTCGTCCAGCGCGACCATGACTTGGCTGTCAGGCTCTGCCGCGTCCGTCTGGGGCCGAAGCTGGCGTGCCTTTCCATGCGCTTTAGTCAGCGAATTTTCAGCGCGCGCTCGGTGCCGCAAATCCTCAGTCAGGTGCTCAAGGAGCACGGTATTGTCGGCAAGAATCGGCGCTTTGAGTTGGGTCGCGAATACCCGCACCGTGATTTCTGTACGCAGTACCAGGAATCGGATCTGCAATTTATCCAGCGTCTATGTGCTCAGGAACGGCTTCACTACCATTTCGAACACTGCGCTCTCGGGCATTGCGTGGTTTTCGGTGATGGTCAGGGGCACTTTCGTTTCGGTGAGAGCGCGGCCTTCCAGGTCGAGAGCGAGCAGTCGGCGGTGCGTCAGTTCAAGGTTCAGGGCTGCGCTGATGCAGCCCGAGAGGGGCAACGAACCGCGCAGATTGCCGAAGGTCGGACGGACCTGACGGCGCTGCGCAGCGGTCAGTTGATGCCGCTGTCCGGTCATCCGATCGCTGACTGGAATCATCTCTGGCTGCTGACCCACGTCGAGCATCAGGGCAGCCAGGATTTAACGGCGTCCTACAGCAACCAGATCCGCGCTATTCACTGGCAGATGCCTTTTGTAGCGCCTCATTGCGCAGTGAAACCCAGGATGCACAGCCTGCAGCGGGCCTGGGTGGTCAACATTGATGAGTCATGCCCCGATCCGTCCAGACCGGTTGCCGTGCAATTTGACTGGCTCTATCAGGGCGAGGGCGCGGTGCCCAGCCACAGTTGGCTGCCGGTGGCCGCTGAACTGGGCGACGCGGCAGTCACGCAGTTGAGTGAGGGGGCCGAGGTGGTGGTGAGCTTTATCGAGGGGGATCCGGATCAGCCGCTGATTACCGGGTTTCTTCACGTCCCTTCGTCCGTTGAAGAGGCTGAGGAGGTCGGCCCGCCGCGCACATCCGCGACAGATGATGTCGAGGGCTTGCTGGAGCTTCTGCGATCGAGCGAGCCATTGATGTTGTTATGTCTGCTGCCCGGTGGCGGCAGTTTCAACCATTGCACGCAGGCCCTCTGCACCTGCCGGGCGGCGAAGCGGTTTGGCCAGAGCGGTTCGGCATGATCGTCGCGACCCCGCAATGGCTATTGCTGGATGTGCCGGGTGCGCCACAGGCGGGGGCGATGCTGCAACAGCAATTTGCGCATGCCCGGTGGTTCTGGTTGTTCGAAGGCACTGAGTGGCATGCGTTGCGTGAACACGGCCCGGCCCTGATCGACCTTTGGACATGCCCAGCGCTGGCCGGATTGTGCCACAGCGAAGTGCCCCTCTGGCGTGGCTTGCTGATCGCCAGTGAAGCGCCGTCGTCGCAGTTGCTGGCGCATTTGCGCCGTATGCTCACGGTCACGTTCGGCCTGCATCACCGAGCCTTGTTGAGTTACTACAACCCGCAAACGGCCAGTTACTTGTTCGATGCCTGCGATGCGCAGGAGCTGAGTCGCTGGCTGGGTCCTATCAGCCATTTGCGCTGGTTCGGCGGGACGTGGGCCGACCATGCGATCGGCAGTCAGGGCTGGCAGCAGTTGGTCAATCCGGGGCTTGCCGTCAGCCCTTTGGCGGTTGAAGAAAACCTCAGTCCTCGTCAGCAGGAAAAACTGCAAACCTGCCTGCTGGAGCAACATGCCTGGCACTGGAGTCGGTCCACCGGGACTGACTACAACACGCTGTGGTCCCACGTGCAGGAAGGGCTGGCGCTGGATTTTACCGAGCGCCCGGTACTCGATGACTGGTTATGGCTACGCTTGCAGTACCCCGGCGCTTTGACTGGGCACGCATTGCCGGGACTCACCCAGCAGGAGCGTCTCGATAGCCTGCGCAACCGGTGGCAGAACGATCAGCCCTGAACACGAGGTTCAACATCGATGGCGAGCACCACACGGCGGTTGTTCAGCCTGATAATCGGCGGCGTAATGCTGGCTGTGATGACGGCGTGCTCGCCGCTGAAGTTGCTCAATGCGCTGACCCCCGACGCAACCTGCGACAAGACCGAGGGCATTGCCTATGGCGCTGATCCGCGGCAAAAGCTCGATGTGTATGTGCCGCGCCCTCCCATGAAAAACGCCCCGGTGGTGGTGTTTTTCTACGGCGGTAGCTGGAACAGCGGTTCACGCAGCGATTACGCTTTTGTCGGCGAGGCCCTGGCGTCCCGGGGAATTATTGCGGTGCTGGCGGACTATCGGTTGTATCCGCAGGTACGTTATCCGCTGTTCCTTGAAGATGGCGCCCGGGCCGTGGCCTGGACCCATGAACACATTCGTCAATATTCCGGGAATCCGCAGCGGTTGTACCTGATGGGCCACAGTTCCGGGGCCTACAACGTCGCGATGCTGGCGCTGGATCCCGGGTTACTGGGGGCGGTGGGCCTGTCGCCGCACAACCTCAGCGGCTGGATCGGTCTGGCCGGGCCTTATGATTTTCTGCCAATCAAGAATCCGCAGGTGCGGCCGGTGTTTTTCTGGCCGGATTCACCACCCCGGTCGCAGCCGATCAATCATGTCAGTCGCGGCGCGCCACCGGCCTTGTTGATCGCGGCGAGCGACGATGAGCTGGTCAACCCGGCCCGCAACACCGGTGGTCTGGCGCGCAAACTGCGCGAGGCGGGCGTGCCGGTGCAGGACCTGTATTTCTCGCGCACCGGCCACGCCACGCTGGTGGCGACGCTGTCCCGGCCCCTGCGCGGTTTGGCTCCGGTGCTGGATGTGGTCACGGCCTTCGTCAAAGCCACGCCGACTCAGTGAGCTTTGCCTGCGAACCAGCCGTCGTTTTTGTGCAGGTACCAGGCAAACGCGCCGAGGGTCAGGCTGCGCAGCAACATGAACAATAGAAAGGTTATCCACAGTCCATGGTTGCCAAAACCTTGCAGCGCCCAGGCGAACGGCAGCAACAAAACCACCGTCAGCAGCATGCCGTTGCGCATTTCCCGGGCACGGGTGGCGCCGATAAACAACCCGTCGAGCAGGTAGCTCCAGACCGCGATCAGCGGCAGCGCGGCGAGGTAGGGCAGGTAGATGAACGCCGTGTCGCGCACGCTCTGAATGTTGGTCTGCATCTCGATAAACAGATGCCCGGCGAACAGGAACAGCACGGCAAAACCCAGGCTCGCCAGCAACGACCAACCGCAGGCCACCACCAATGAGCGGCGCAGGGCCTCTCGATCGCGAGCGCCGATGGCATGCCCGCAAAGGGCTTCCACGGCGTGGGCCAGGCCGTCCAGCGCATGGGCGGTCAGCAGCAAACCATTGAGCAGCAGCGCGTTGGCGGCGACGGTGGCATCACCCAGTCGCGCGCCTTGCACGGTGATCAGGAAAAACACCGATTGCAGCGCCAGGCTGCGGATGAAAATGTCGCGGTTGACCGCCAATAACGGTCGCCAACTCTGCCACAGCGCCAGCGCTGCCCAGGCGATGTGGCCGGGATAGGCGCGCAGGGCGTTGCGGGTCATCAGCAGGCCGATCAGCGCGCCGGTCCATTCGGCGATCACCGACGCTCGGGCCGCACCGACCACACCCCATTCCAGCCCGAGGACGAACCACAGGTTCAGCGCGATATTCACCAGGTTGGTGCTTAGCAGAATGGCCAACGGCGCCCGGGCGTTCTGAGTGCCGAGGAACCAGCCGACCAGCGCATAACTGGCCAGCGCCGCCGGCAGACCGAACAGGCGCGTGTGGAAAAACTCGCGGGTCAGCTGATCCAGCTCCGCCGACGGCTGCATGAAGTGCAGCGCGACCCCGCTCAACGGCACACCCAGTGCTCCCAGGACAATGGCCAGTCCCATGGCCAGCAACAGACCCTGCAGCAAGATCTGCCGCAATGCCGCGCCGTCCCCACGCCCGGCGGCCTGTGCGGCGAACCCGGTGGTGCCCATGCGCAGAAAACCCATGGCCCAGGCGAGAAAGGTATACAGGCTGGCCCCGACCGCGACGGCGCCCAACTGATGGGCATGGGGCAAGTGGCCGATGACGGTACTGTCGACCAGCGCCACCAGAGGGACGGAAATGTTCGAGAGAATCATCGGCGCGGCGAGCGCCCAGACTCGACGATGGGTAGGGCGGTCGCGCCAATCGGTGATCAGGTTGGACATGCAGGCTCCTTGGGGGAGCGGGCATTGTAGCGGTTGATTCGGGATTTGCTGTGAATCAGAAATCGACCCCTCACCCCAGCCCTCTCCCCACGAGGGAGAGGGGGAAAGGGAGCCGATCTTCATGCTTTTCAAAACCTGAGTTCGACGCGGAGTTTCAGGTCGATGTAGCACGAGAGAACAACTCAGTCAGTCCCCTCTCCCTCCGGGAGAGGGTTAGGGTGAGGGCTGGATCTCAAGCCGATCAATGGATTATCCAGCTCAACAACCACAACCCCAGCAGCAACCAGATAATCCCCATGATGATCGACGCATTCATGAACGCCCGAATCGCCGACCACAACAGCATCAACCCTAAAATCAGCGCAACGATGCTGATGATCGATGCGTCCATGCCCAGCGCACGGGACAGCCCTTCGACAAAGTTGCTGCCGGCGTGGCTCAGCAGATTGAACAAGCCACTGAGGCCGTCAACGATGAAACGGATAACCGAACCGAGTACCTGGCCGAGCCATTCGAAAAAACTTTCTACCTGCATGTCGTGAGCGTCCTTGATGAAAGTGGTGGCGTGGTTGCCGGACTTGAGCCTTGGGCTATCGAGCAGGGTGCCGAGTTCCCTCCAAGCATAGTGGTTTTGCAGCGCTTGCCGCTTGCCTTCATTCCTTATCCCCCCGAAGCTATACGCCTTCAGGAGAGCCCGATGAACCTTGTTGAACTGACCGAACGCCTGCACGCCATCCGTGACCGCAATGACTGGCGGCAATTTCACAGCCCGAAAAACCTGGCCATGGCCGCGAGCGTGGAAATGTCCGAGCTGGTGGAGATTTTCCAGTGGCTGACCGAAGACCAGTCGCGCCAGTTGCCGGCGGACACACTGGCCCATGCCGGGCAGGAAATCGGTGACATCGTGCTCTATCTACTGCTGCTGTGCAGCGAGTTGGGGTTGGACATGAATGAAGTGGTGCGCAGCAAACTCGCGGACAGCGAACGGAGGTTCAGCTGATGAGCGACCGTCATTTCGATCAACTGGCGACTCGCTTCGCCGAAAAAATCTACGGCGGTGCCAAAGGCGCGATCCGTCTGGCGGTGCTTCAGGCCGACCTGGCCGAAACCCTGCCGGACCGACCGTTGCGCGTACTGGACATCGGCGCGGGTCTGGGCCACATGTCGTTGTGGCTGGCCCAGCGCGGCCATGACGTCACGCTGGCCGAGCCCGCCGAGCCGATGCTCGAAGGCGCCCGCCAACGCTTTGCCGACGCCGGGCAAACAGCGACGTTCATTCAGGCGCCGTGGCAGGATCTGCTCGGCCAACTCACCGAACCCTACGACCTGGTGCTGTGCCACGCGGTGCTGGAATGGCTGGCCGAACCTCACGCGATTCTGCCGGTGCTGCATCAATTGACCAAACCAGATGGCTGGTTGTCCCTGGCCTTCTACAACCGCGATGCGTTGATCTATCGCAACCTGCTCAAAGGCCATTTTCGCAAGATGCGCAAGAACGACATGGCCGGCGAGAAACAGAGCCTGACCCCGCAGCAGCCCCTTGATCCACGGGAACTGGCGGCGCAACTTGAGGGCATGTGGCAGGTCGAAACCCAGAGCGGGGTGCGGGTTTTTCACGATTACATGCCAGTGGAATTCCAGGCCCGCGCCGAACTGGTGGACTTGCTGGAAATGGAACTGGCCCACCGTCGTCACCCAAGCTTTGCCGGGCTTGGGCGCTACTTGCACTGGATCTGTCGGCCGGTCTGATCGGAGCGTGAAATGAACAGTCGTTCGGGGTTATTGGTGATCTGTCTCGGGTTGGCGGCCTGTCAGGGCAGCAACCCTTATGTGGCGTCATCCAACCCCTTGCCACCCGCGCCGCCTCAGGCGGCCAACACCTTTGACCACAGCGCCTATCCGGCCCCGCCGCGCGACTACGGGCGCTATCGCAGCTGGGCCTGGCTCAACGGGCAGCTGCCGCCGGGCAGCGCCTGGGCGGATTCGGCGCAGGTCGCCGAAGCCGTCAGCAATGCCCTTGATCAACGTGGCTTGCGCCCGCTGCACGATAATCGCCCGGCCGACCTGTTTGTCAGCGCCGACCTGCACCTGGAAACCCGCCTGCGTCAGGTTCGGGACGACTATGGTTACTACGGCGGCGGTTATGGCGGTTACAACCGCTACGGCAGCGGTTATGGCATGTACAACACCGTGCCGATCGTTCGGACTTATCAGGAACAGGTCGTGGTGGTGCGGGTTGATTTGTTTGACGCCCAGAGCGGTCAACCGGTGTGGAGTGCCAGCGCCGAAACCAGCAATCGCGGCAGCCAGAGCGAGCGTGCCGATGCCATACGGGAGGCTGTAGAAAAGGCGATGTCGGCGTATCCTCCTAGTTAGCTTCTGTCGTTAAGAAGCATTGCGCAGGTTCATGTCTTCAACCGGAGAAATATCATGTTCCGCCGTCTCGCTTTACTGGCTGTGGCCGTGCTGCTCACTGCCTGCGCCGGCAGCCAGGTCAATCATGACTTCGATGCCAGCCGCGACTTCGCCGCCTATCGCAGCTGGAGCTGGAAAGAACCCGCCCTGCAATATCGCCCCGATGACCCACGGATCAAGAGTGACCTGACTGAGCAACGCATCCGCCAATCGGTGACCGATCAGCTGGATCAGCGAGGCCTGCGTCCGGCTGCGGGTGGCCAAAAGGGCGATTTGAGCGTGCAGACCTATCTGATTGTCGAACAACGCCAGCAACAAGTAACCACCAACTACGGCGGCGCTTGGGGTAATCCATGGAATGGCTACTGGGGTGGGCCGATGTACAACGAAACCCGTAACGTCAGCTACAAAGTGGCAATCATCCAGATCGACCTGCTCGACGGCAAGGACGGAAAACTGGTGTGGCGCGGCAGTGACGAGCAGATCCTCAGCCGCACACCGAACCCGTCGGATCGCAGCACGGCGATACGCGAAACGGTGGGGCGAATTCTCGCCAACTACCCACCCAAATAAACACCACAAAACCCTGTAGGAGCACGGCTTGCCGGCGATGGCGATTTCAAGGACGCCATCGCCGGCAAGCCGTGCTCCTACAGGGTTTTTTGTTGTTGGCGCTGGCATGTTGCCAGCAGTCCCGCCAAGTCTTGTCTACACTGCTGTTCACCCATGGAGGTAGCCCTCAGCTGTGCACCGGCAAAGGAGTGCGCGATGTCTCCCCGTTTGCAGTTTCGCAGCCCGTCCCGGCAACGGGGGGCGATCGGTTTGATGGCGGCGCTGACATTGGGCATGGCCCTGATGTTCTTGCTGGTCGTGGTCGACAGCGGTCGTTTGTACCTGAAAAAACGTGACCTGCAGCGCGTAGCGGACATGGCCGCACTTGAAGCTTCCACCCGAGGGGGTGATTGCTCCGCTGGCAACACCGCCACCGTCTATGCCACCGCCAGCGCAAACCGTAACGGCTTCACCCTTCCTGACCCCAATCACAATCTGCTGGTCGCTTGCGGCGCCTTGACCCTGGATGCCAATAACCTTCGAGTATTTGGCGCCGACCCGAGCAAGAGCGAAGCCATTCGGGTGATCGCCAGCCATTCGGTCCAGCAGAGCCTCGCCGGCGGTATCGGCGCCCTGTTCGGTGGCGCTCCACGCGCGGCAACCATCAACCTGACGGCCAGCGCTGTCGCCGCATTACCGCCACCGCAGGCTTCGCTGACCCTGCGCAGCACGACGTTGAGCGTCGACACCAGCAAGTCGGCCACGCTCAACGCGCTGTTCGGTGGTTTGCTCGGGGGTAACCTGAACATCAACGCGGCGGGCTGGAACGGATTGGTGAACACCAACATCAGCCTGCTCGGTTACCTCGATCGATTGAAGGTCGACCTTAACCTCAGCGCTGCCGGGTATAACCAGGTATTGGGCAATACGATTGCCGTCAGCCAGCTGATTCAGACCGCCGTCAATGTACTGGACCCCGGCGGCACACTCGGCGCGACCGCCACCATTGCGAGTCTTCAAGCGCTGAAGGTCGCGGCAGGCGCAACCACCGTCGTACTCGGCAACGTGCTGCACGTCGAGGCTGGCAGCACCGTGACGGCGCTGGGGACCAACCTGAAAGTGTTCGACCTGATTGAAGCGGTCGTGCAACTGGCCAACAAGAAAAACGGCCTGGTGGCAACCTTGCCGATCAACCTCGCGGGGCTGGCGCAAATCACCGCTCGGGTACAGATACTGGAGCCGCCACAGCTCTCGGCCATCGGCAATCCGAAAAGCGCCGCGCTCGCGCCGTTGGGGCCCAACCGGATCTATGTGAAAACCGCTCAGGTGCGTACATTGCTGTCGATCGACTTGCCGGTGCTCGATTCCATCGTGGCGCTAATCAATGCGGCGGCTGATCTGGCAGGCCCGCTGACCAACACACTCAACGCCTTGCTCAATCTCAACCTGGTGGGAGTGCTCAACTCACTGACCTGTGCCTTGCTCGTGCCCTGTCAGACTCCCGACATCATCGTGCTGCCGCCACCGATACGTATCGACGTGGCGCTCGACGTTGCCAGCGCCAACAGCTATGTCACTGCCTACAGTTGCGTCAGTACCACCAACAAAACCCTGACCACCAACACCAGCACTTCGCTGGTAAATCTGAAGATCGGCAAGATCGATCCAGCCACCGCTTTCGGTAGCAACACCACGCCACCGGCGGTAGTGGTGCAGCCGTTGAAGGTGATCGATATCGGGGTGAAAACCTGTCTGAGGATTCTGTTCCTGCCCATCTCCTGCGACCCGCGAATTCCAGGCGTCGGCGGTGGCATCGATATCATGGCCGACACCACCGTGGCGCAGAGCGCCAACATGCCGCACGTCTATTCCGCACCGCCGGCCACCAGCCTGCCGGAGATCAACCAGCCACCGTTCTACTATTCCTATTCCACCAGCAATATCGTCAGCAGCCTTACCGACACGCTGACCAATATCAAGGTCAACATGTACGGCCCGACGGGCAGTCTGGTCGGTGGTCTGGGAGCGATTCTCAGCACTGTCACAACATTGCTGGTCAACGCGATCAACAGCGTGCTCAGCCCGTTACTCGACACCTTGATCAACACACTGCTGCTCAGCCTGGGGATCGATCTGAACAAGGTCGATGTCGGCGCCAACCTCAGTTGTCACTCAGGACGAGCGACGCTGGTGATCTGATCGTCGGCGGCAATCGGCAGTTCGATACAAAACCGTGCGCCCTCGACCGAGTTTCTGACGCTCAGTTTTCCGCCCATGTTCTCAACGATGCCGTAACTCACCGACAACCCGAGCCCGGTGCCGACACCCACGGGTTTGGTGGTGAAGAACGGCTCGAAAATCCGCTCCAGCAACCGCGGATCGATACCGCCGCCGTTGTCCTCGACCCACAGTCGCACCGAATACTCATCACGTTCGGCGTACACCGAGATCCACGGTTTGAACTCGCGGTCGGCCTCGCGTTTGCCGAGCAATGCATCCCGCGCGTTGACCATCAGATTGATCAACACCTGTTCGAGCTGATCGACGTAACCGCGCACTTGCACTTCAAACCCGGTCTCGTTGACTCGCAGATCGACCCCTTTGCCGCGCATCCCTTCGGCCAGCAGCGACAGCGTGCCTTCGATGGCTTGCGCCGGATTAAACGGATGCTGCTCGATCTCCGAGCGGCGGCCAAACACCCGCATGTGATCCACCACCCGCGCGGCGCGCTGGACCTGTGCATCGATGCGGTTGAGCTTGTCGGTCAGGTAGTCGATCTGCGCATCGCCGTTGCTCAAACGCTTGAGTACGTTGACGATGGCCATGCGCATCACATTCAACGGCTGATTGATTTCATGGGCCAGCCCTGTGGCCATTTCACCGAGGGTGGCCATTTTTGCACTTTGGGTGAGCTGTTGTTGGGCGCGGCGGACCTCGGTATTGTCGCGACCCACGGCCTGAATCTCCAGTAAATGGCCGTGTTCATCGAACACCCCGCGATCCGACCACACCCACCAGGCATGTTCCCGTCCCGGCAGTTGCAGGTTGATTTCCGCGGTGCTGACCGGGAATTCCGGGCTGAGTCGGCTGAGCCGCTGAAGAAACGCTTCGCGCTGTTCCTGCGACATCCAGCTGCCCAGATTCACCCCGGGCAGTTGCTCGGGCTGGCACTCCAGGTAAGTCGCCAGCGGGCGGTTGCCGAAGGTCAGGGTCAGGTCCGGGCGGTAGCGGCAGATCATCGCCGGAGAGTCCTCCACCAGGATCCGGTAGCGTTCTTCACTCTGCTTCACCTGTTCGGCGGCCAGGGTAGCTTCGGTGACGTCCAGCCACAGGCCGACGGCTTCCACCGGCAAGCCAAGGTCGTCGCGCAGTAGCTTGGCTTCATCGAGTAGCCAGTGGTATTCGCCGCGACTGTCGCGCAGCCGATAGCGGGCGCGCACCGAACCTTCACGCAGCAAATGTCGGGTACGTTCGAAGTACCGATCGCGGTCCTCCGGGTGGACCCTTTCAACCAAGGTCCCCGTCGCGCAATCAGCCAGTGTCCAGCCGAGCAGCGGCAGTAGGCTGTCACTGAAAAACGTCGGTTGCAGCGCACCTTCGACATAGCGTTGCACGTAGATCACCGCCGGCGAGCTGGCGATCAGATTGTCCAGTCGGGCATGGGCCGCCGCGGCGTTTTGCTCCTGGTTTTTGATGTCGCTGATGTCGAGCATGAAGCCCACCAACCGCCGGCTTTTACCGATGCCCAGGACCTGGCCCTGCAGGCGATACCAGTTCGGCGTTTGTGCCAAACGCACACACAGCAACAGCGGGGTGCCGTCGTCTTGCAAGGTTTGCAGACGACTGCTCAGCTCTTCACGGTCGGCGGGGTGCACCCGATCAAGCCAGTCGTGCAGCGGCAAACGATCGATCGCAAGGTTCAGGTGACTGGCCAGCGACGGCGCCAATTGCACCTCGCGACTGTCGCTGAACACCTCCCACCATCCGGTGCCGAGCAAGGCTTGCAGCGACTCCAGCCGTTCCAGTTGCAGCTGGTGCCGGTGCTCGCGCAAGCGCTCAAGCAACGGAGCTGCCAGCGCGGCGGTCAGTTGTAACCAGTCGCGATCATTCAGGTCGGGCGCCTGTTGCTGCACCGGATAAAGGCCACACAGTAACCAGACGACCACACCCTGAGCATCGTGATAGGGCACCGCGAACCCTTCGGCATTACCGAAGATGCCTTGCAAACGGGGATGTTCAGCGGGCGTCAGGCATTGCGGCGCAGAGCCGTTCAGGCTGTCGAGCCCGGTGCCCAGGCGCTGAGCGTTTTGCCACAGCTGGGGCGCATCGAAGGCCGTGTAATGCTGGTGTATCTGCCAGCCTTCTTCCTGTTCATCGAGTAACGCCACCGCAATGCATGGCATGTGGAAACGCTGG
The DNA here is from genome assembly GCF_057837605.1 of Pseudomonas sp. GL_093. NCBI lineage: Bacteria > Pseudomonadati > Pseudomonadota > Gammaproteobacteria > Pseudomonadales > Pseudomonadaceae > Pseudomonas > Pseudomonas sp. GL_093. Next base: position 752,806 of record NZ_CM174448.1, read on the forward strand.
GCCAGGCCTTGCAGCTGTTCCACCAACACCTCGGGCAGGCGCGTCAGGTTGCACCGGCGCAACTGTTCACCGATCTGCGCTGCGAGTAATTGGCATTGCTCGCGGCTGCGTGATTGCCGGCGATCGAGCAACAAGTCGCCGATGTCCAGCAACTGCAACAGCCAGGCATCGGCCAATGGCTGGACCCAGCCACGCAAGTGCAGGGGTTGTCCGTTGAGGCTGTAAAAGTCCAGGTCCAGACTCTGGCCCTGCCAGTCGACGGGCGAGCCTTCAACGGCGAGGCCGCTGTGGGGCATGAGGAAATCGAGCAGGTGCGGTGCTTGTGCCGCGGGCGTCTGCTGGGCCAGCACATGCCGCAGCGGGCCGGTCAGGTGAATCACTCGACCTTCGGCATCCAGGTGCATCTGCAAACCGACACTTTGCACGCTCAGGGTGTCTGGCGTGTCCACTGGCTGAGGCGGATGGCGGTTGAGCAGGCGCCCGAAGAGTTTGTCTGCGGAACTCAAAATTGCAGGCTCGAACTGGCGGTGAGGTTTGCCGGCAGATTCGGCACTTGGCCAATTCCCGGCAAGGTCAGAAACGGGATGACCTGCCGCAGTTTGCTGGTGGGGTAGCTGATGGTGACCTTCAACACGCCGCCCACGTAGGTGGCGCTGGCGTCGGTGGCGACATTGAAATTCAGTGCGGCAGGAATCCAGGCCAGCTGTCGGCTCAGTTCTGTCGTGGCCACGGTTTTTACCGCGGTGTCGTACCCGGGGGTGCTCGGATCCAGCGCCACGCTTCGGCGCACCGCTTCGGCGGTCGACTGGGTGAACGATTGCATCAGCAACAGCGGCAAGCTGTAAGTGACGATTCCATAAAACACTGCGAAAAAGATGAGAAACACTAAAGCGAATTCAATCGCTACAGCGCCTTTTTGCTTACGGGGGAGGCCTATTTTCATGACTGCGTCTACCCTGATATTCACAACGTGATATCAGCATAGAATCATTCAGCCAAAACGGACGTTTTTTACCGGATGCAGAGCTTTGTATTACTGATCTGGCTGACGCTATGCGCAGCACAGGATGCTCGAGAACGGCACATCGCCAATGGCCTGACCCTTGGCGCGGGGGTGTTGGCGCTGGCGTATCTCCTGTGGACGGGCACTACCTGGCTGGGGGCCGAGGCGGTGCAGGGCGGCTGGGCTTTTTTGCTGGCGCTGGCCTTTACCTTGCCCGGTTATGCGCTGGGACGCTTGGGCGCAGGCGATGTGAAACTGATGACTGGCCTGGGCCTGGCGACGGACGGCATGCACTTGCTTGGCGTGTTCATCGGTGCCGGATTGGCCAGTGTGCTGTGGCTGCTGCTGGCGCCAAGAGTCTGGCTTCATATGGGCCAAGGGCTTAGAAATCGTCTTCAATATCTGGGGCCTGGAATGTCAAAGAAACAGCCCTTTGCACCCTTCGTATTGGTGGGCCTGTTGCTCACACTCGCCTGGTTTCACTAGTCGCCTGCTCTATGTACAGAGTCGGAAAGTACGTCTACTTTCAACTCAGAGGAACGGTCAACGTTGACCTTGCAGGGAGTCGCACGTGAACAAGCTTTCTTCGGCAGTAAAAATCCTTGTGGTCGACGATCAACCTTTTATTGCCGCAGAGCTTTGTGAGTTTCTTGACGGCCGCGGTTACCGTTGCGTTTCTTGCGAGACTGGCGAACAGGCCGTCGAGCGTTTCAATGAAGACGAAGCGATCGGCCTGGTGCTTTGCGATTTGCACATGCCCGGTCTGGACGGGATTCAACTGGTTCAGGAGCTGCAACGGCTATCCGGCAAGCACCGTGTGTTTGAAGCGATCATGCTCACTGGGCGTGCGGACAAGCAGGATGTGATCAAGGCCTTGCGGGCCGGGTTTGCCGATTACTACCAGAAGCCGATTAATCTGGGTGAGTTGCTCGAAGGGATTGCGCGTCAGGCAGTGGTTTTGCAGGAACGGCAGAAGAGTCTGCAGCTAGGGCATCTGGATCAGAAGCTGCAGTATCTTGCCGAGTCGATCGATGATCTGTATCAGGATCTGGATAAGGTTCGGCGTGGGCCGCGGTTATCGGTTTCCACTGATGACGATGTCAGTGCTGTGGATCGGGTTGAGATTCCGGCAATTTTCAGTCAGCTGTCGCCAAGGCAGTTGGAGGTGGCGCGGTTGGTGGGAAAGGGGCAGACGAATTATCAGATTGCCTGTGAGTTGGGAATTACCGAGAACACGGTGAAGCTTTATGTGTCGCAGGTATTGCGATTGACGCATATGCATAATCGGACGCAGTTAGCGCTGGCTTTGTTACCCAGTCATTCTGGATTGCGTCAGGGGGTGACTGCGCATTAGGTTTTGTTGGTGTGCAGTCAGCCCAAAAACGCTATCCCCAAGCGTCCAGTTCCCGGATCAAGACTACCCCCCCGTCCCACTGTCCACCTGCCCGCTCTCATACTGATCAAAGTACTCCGGGATCTCATGCTGATAGCTTTTCAACCAACGCTGCATGCTCAGCTCGCGCTCGGTCGCGGTTGAGGTTTGCGGCTTCTGGGACGCCGCTTTGTTGCTTCTTTGCAGTTGCAGCCAGCCTTCGGTTTCCTGTTGTTGGGCCGAAGCGGGGCCGGGGTCGATGGCGTGAGTGGTGAGGGGCAGGGCCAGCAGGCCGATGCAGCAGAGGATGGTCGGTTTCATCAAAAGCCTCTCCCTATTGAAGCGTCGGTGTGACGACGGCGACCTGGTTTACGGCGGTCGGGCCGGACTTGTTCGGTGTCTTGAGTCTTTGCGCGCGGGCCTGGGCTTCGGTGACTTGGGCCGGACTCAGGCCGAGACGGCTGACGAGTTCGGCCGCGCGGCTCCAGTCGTCCTGATAGATCAGCAGCGTTACCAGATTCAACGCTGCCAGTTGATCGCTTTGCTTGAGTTCCATGGCCGTCAGAAATTCAAAGCTCGCATCCTCGACGCGTAATTGGTTGAGGTACACCACACCGAGGTCGTTGCGGATTTTCTCGTCGGTCGGCGCCAGCCGTGCGGCCCGTTGCAAGTGGGCTTGTGCCAGGCCGTTGTCGCCCTTGGCGGCGGCAAGTTGGCCGAGGCCGTGTTCGGCTTCGGCGGCCAGGCAACTGCCGAGCAGGCTGCGGTACAACGGCTCGGCTTCGCTGCGGCCCAGCAGTCGATAGACCTTGGCCTTGCGCAGGCGCACGTCGGCCAGGTTGTCGGGCAGGCTTTGCAGGTTGGCGAGGCTGGCGTGCAGTTTGCCGTCATTGGCCATGTCATCCGCGAGGTTCAGCGACAGCTGCTCCTCGGAGGTCAGCTTGGCGCAACTGGCCGTATTGGTCAGGGCGCTCCAGGGCGTCGCACCGTTGCTCGCACAACCGCCTAATAGCAGCAGAGTCAAACCGGCAATTATTGCTTTCATAACGATCCCTCTAAGAACCAAAGGCATGGGACAGGGCGGTGAAGCCCGGGCCGGCCAGTACGATCAATAACGCCGGGAAGAGAAACAGCATCATCACGACGGACATTTTGGCGGACATCTTGGAGATGTATTCCTGCAGGCGCGTCAGGCGCCGGTCATCGAGCAATTGCTTGAGGGACAACAGGGATTTCATCGCACCGCCCCCCTGATGGATCAACTGCTCAAGGATGACGCAGGTGTCGGTGAACTCGTCGACGGCCAGCAATCGGGTGGCTTTGTTCAGTTCTTCGCCCAGTTCCAGGCCGGAATCGACCCGGGCCAATACCAGACGCAATTCATGGGTCAGGGCCGGCAATAATTGTTTGCCTTCATTGCTCAACACGCGCAGCGACTGCTCCACCGCCATGCCCGATTCGAACAGGATGCGCAGCAGCGGGATGAAGGTGGAAATCTCGGTCGCCAGTTGTTTTTGCCGACGCAGCGCGGCAGCAGCCAGCAACCGTTTGGGCAACAGATAGCCGATGCCGGTGGCGAACATCGGGGCCATCCAGTGGTTGTCTGTGTGAGGGAAGAACACGCCCTGGATCAACAAGGTCAGGGCCAGCGCCAGCACCGGGGCGCCTACCTGGAACGCCGCGAACAGTGAACGTCGCCGGGCGCTGCGCCAGCCGAGACGGTTAAGCAATGCCTGGGTTTCGTTATCCAGGTTAACCGAGCGCTGACCGATCCGGCTGCTGCCCAGCAGCTGTAGCCACTGGTTTACCCGGTTGTCGCTCGCCAGTTTGCCGTCGAGTCGTTGCGCCACCTGGCGAACCCGCCGACGGTGTTCCAGCAAACCGCTGAGCAGCAACAACGTTGCCCCCAGAAACAGCAATGCGCAGATCAGCAAAGGCACTTTCATACGCTGCGCAACATGTGCCAGAGCGCCAGGCTGCCGACCACCTGCAAGCCGAACGCGGACGCGAGCATGATCTGCCCCGAATGGTCGTGCCACATGGCGAGCAAGTAATGAGGGTTGGTCGCGAGGAAATAGCCGGCCAGACAAATCGGCAAACAGCCCAGGACCCACGCGGTCACCCGGGTTTCACCGGTCATGGCCCTGAGCTGGCGCGAAGCCTGCTCGCGCTCCCGGATCATCTTGATCAGGTTTTCCAGCAATTCGCTGGCATTGCCGCCATAGCGGTGATTGACCTTCAAGCCGAGCGCAAACAGGCGAAGTTCGTCTTTCTCATACAGCTCGGCGAGGTCAGCCGCGGCATCCGGCAGGCTGACCCCCAGCTGCACGTTGCGCTGAATCCGCCCCATGGCGTTTTTCAGCGGGTCTTCAGCGGCGTCGATGGCGCCCAGCACCGCATCGGCCAGGGTGCGCCCGGACTTCAGACTGCGCACGGTGTGATCGAGCATGGGTGGCAGTTGTTCGATCATGCGCTGGAGTCGGCGCTGATAACGCCAATTGACATACAGACGCAGCATCAGCGGCGGTAGCAGTAACAGAACCAGCAAGCCGCCCCAGCCACCGGTAGCAAATCCGAGCAAGATGCCAAAGGCCCAGAGCAGCAGCCATACCCCCAGGCGCTTGGAGGGACGCCCAAGGCCGGCCCGCAGAAAAGCCCGATCCAGACCCGCCCAGGAGGTTTTCGTCAGTACCGGCTGCGGTTGCCCCTGGGTCAGGCGTCCCAGTACCCGCTCGGTGCCGGTCTGGCGCAATCCGCGATAAAACAGGCGGATCGACAGTCCGAGCAAGACCAGGCAAGCGAGGATGAGCAGCACCGGTTTTAGCATGCCGTGGCCTTCAGTACGCAGAGGGAGAGAGCGCCAACTCACGGCGCAGTTTGTCGCCGGCGGGGTTGACCGCCTCGCGCATGAATCCGAAACCGCTGCGCCGGTCGAGCCGGAACAACGTGTTGGTGACATACACGTCATCACGCAAGCCGATCACCTCCACCACTTCGCTGACGCAGCGGCGGCCGTCGGGCATGCGCGTCAGCTGGATCACTACATCCAGTGCGGCGCAGATCATTTGCCGCAAGGTACGTTCGGCGATGGTGCGGCCCGTCAGGCCCACCAATGTCTCTAGGCGCAACAGCGCATCCTGGGCGTTGTTGGCGTGCACGGTGCTCATCGAACCGTCGTGGCCGGTGTTCATTGCGGTGAGAACGTCTACCACTTCGACACCACGAATCTCGCCGAGGATGATTCGGTCCGGGCGCATCCGCAGGGCGTTGCGAATCAGGTCACTGGACTTCACTTCGCCGTGGCCTTCGGCATTCGGCGGTCGGGTTTCCAGGCGCACCACGTGAGGGTGCCCCAGGTGCAGTTCGGCGACGTCTTCAATGGTGACGAGTCGCTCGTGAGGGTTGATCAACTGGCTGAGAATGTTCAACAGCGTGGTCTTGCCGGTGCCGGTGCCGCCGCTGATCAGGATGTTGCAGCGCTTGCCCACGGCCTCCTGAAGAAAGTCGAAGATCGCCTGATCGATGGTTTGCATCGCCATCAGGTCCGAGCTTTTGAGCATGTCCTTGCGAAATTTACGTATCGACAGGCAGGGACCATCGAGCGCAATCGGTGGAATGATCGCGTTGACCCGGCTGCCGTCGGGCAGTCGTGCGTCGACCATTGGCGACGACTCATCGAGCCGTCGACCGAGGGGCGCGAGGATCCGTTGCATGACCCGTTCGACGTGATGTGCATCGATGAAACGCAGGTCGCTTTGATGCAGTACGCCGTCGCGTTCAATGAACACCCGGTGCGGGCCGTTGACCAGAATCTCCGTCACCGCCGGGTCCCGCAGCAGCACTTCCAAGGGGCCGAAACCAGTGAGTTCGTCGACGATTTCTTCGGCCAGACGCTCCATTTCATAGCGGGAAATCGCCAGGTGCAGCCGGGCGATGTACTCGGCAACCTTGTCGATGACGAACTGCGAGAGCACCTGCCGCGAACCCTCCAGCAGGTTTTTGCCGGACTCCTCGATGGCGTCGATGATGTAGCGGTGCAGCACCAGTTTCAGACCTTCGTGGTCAGTGTTGCCTGTGGTGGTGCGCACAGGGGCACCGAAGAGTTTTTCACCGCTCATTGCGCACCCCTCAACCGGTTGAACCAGCCAGACTTGGGTTTGGCCACGCCCTCGGAGCGCTTGGCCAACAGATCGCCGAGGGCGCGCAGGCTTTGAGTCAAGCCTTCGCGGGGGGCCAGTTCAAACAGCGTCACACCTTGGTTCTTGGCGTTAAGCCGAACTTCCGGGCTGTAGACGAGGGTCGCGATGATCTCCATGCCGAAGCTTTTGCTCAGGGTGTCGGAGTCCGGTGCGACGTTGCGCAGGTAGCGATCCACCAGCAGTCTGGCGTGATCGAGCTTCATGCCTTTTTCACGCCACAGGTTGAGTACCGCCAGGTTGCGACGGCAGTCGAGTACATTCTGATCGGTGTACCACAGCAACTTGTCGCAATGGGTGACGAAGGTGCGTAGCGCTTCGCTGTCCGGCTGACCCGTCAGGTTCACCACGATGTGCTGGAAGTGTTGGCGCAGGGCGCTGAGCAGCATGTACAACTCGGCGGTGCTGGTGTGTTCCAGCGGCTCATCGTGGTTGGCGTAGGCGAGGATCCGCAACCCGGCGACGCAGTTGGTGAACGCGCTGTCGATCAGCGTCGCGTCGAGGCGCCGCAAGTGTCGGAGTGCATCGCCGAAGTGGAACGAACTCTCCAGCCCGAGCAAGGCCAGGCTGTCACCGCGCGGCAGGCCCAGGTCCAGCAACAGTGTTTGCTGTCCGCTCTTCTGCACCACTTGCGCCATGTGCGTGGCGAGCAGCGCGCCGTCGGCGTTGATCTGCACACCGTAAAGCACCGTCAGGCTACCCAGTTGGGTGTTCGAGGCTACGGGCGGCAGACGTTTGCTCAGCCGTCGCACCAACCCCGCGACTTCACTGGAGCGCGAACCATAGGCCACGAAATCCCGTGCGCCGGCGCGCATGGCATTGAGCACGAGTTGGTTGTCCATGCCATCGCCCAGCGCGACGATCGCCAGCATCGGTTTGGCTTCCAGGGCGCCTTCGATCAGTGCGCTTTGGGCCACCACGTGTTCGCGGTCCAGGCCAATGAACACCAGGCTGGCGAAGGTCACGTCCACCAGCGCGAGCAATTCGTCGAGGCTGCCACCGCCGGCGCTGACCACTTGGCCCAACGGGGCGAGGGCGCCTTGCAGCCACTCAAGGTCGGTGCTGTTACGGGTGATCGCGAGAAAGGTCTGGCTCAGGTTCTGGCTCTGGCTCATTGCGATAATCCGCTGCGTTTATCGAAGTTGCCGTTTTCGAGGAAGTACAGGCGATACCAGTTCGGGTCATAGTTGCGCAGCTTTTCACCCGGCAACGACGGCAGCTGTGCGTTGGCAGCCAACGGTTGGACCAGGTGTGGCGTGACGATCATCAGCAGCTCACGCTCTTCGCGGTTGACCGATGAGTTGCGAAAAAAAGCACCGAGAATCGGGATATCGCCCAGGCCTGGAAACTTGCTGACTTGCGAAATGTTATGCGTACTGATCAAACCGCTGATGACGAAACTCTCGCCATCGGCCAGCGAGATGCTGGTATCGGTGCGGCGAATGGTGAACGCCGGGACGGTGGTGCCGCCGATGGTCACGCCATTGCTGAAGTCGAGCTCGCTGACTTCCGGCGCCACTTTGAGGGTGATGCGGTCGTGGCTGACCACGGTCGGTGTGAGCGTCAGGCGGATACCGAATTCCTTGTATTCGATGGAGTAGCTGTTGCTGTTGGCGCTGGGCACCGGGATCGGAATTTCACCCCCGGCCAGGAAGCTCGCGCTCTGCCCGCTGAGGGCCACCAGGCTCGGCCGTGCCAGGGTGTAGGCGAAGCCGCTGCCTTCCAGGGCGTTGACGATACCGAGGACTTTGCTGCTGCCACCGCCCCAGACAATGTTGAAACTGTCGTTGAGCAGCGGAATGCTGGGCACCGCGATCCGCGGATCAATGTTGTGCAGCGGCACCACGCCCGGCGTCACGGCCGTATTGGGCACCGTACCGGGTGCGCCGAAGAGGAAGTTGTTCGAGCCCTTGCCGAAAATCGACGTGCCGGCCTCTTTCAGTTTGGTCCGGCTGACTTCGACGAAACGAATGTCGGTCTGTACTTGCGACGGTAGCAGTGGGTCATCAGAGGGTAACTGTGTCGCGGTGGTCATCGCCGCGGTGGCCTTGCCCTGAACGAACACCATGCTCTGGCGCGGAGCGCTGGCGCAGGCGGTCCAGACCATCAGGCTGGTAGCGCCGGGGGCTATCCCGGTTAGCAAAAACGCTTGGTTACCGTTGACTCGCACGTCGGCAATTTTCGGATCACCCACTGCCACCCGAGTGATCGCCACCGGTGATTGCACCTCCTGTTGCAGCCCTTCACTGACTTCCAGCACCGCAGGCAACGGACCCAGCGCGGCGCAATTGCCGGCGGCTGCGAACGTTACGCCAAGCGGCACACCGCTCAGTAAAGAGACCCAGAGCAGGCCTTGAAACAGGGGCATGGAACGACTGCGCATTTAGATGCGTCCTTGCTCGATTCAGGGGGTTTGTTGGGTTATTTCGTTGCCGCGGATGACTTCCACGCTCATCTTGCGCGGTGCTGTGCCGCCGTGGGTGACGACTGGTTTGGGTGGGGGCGTCATGGCCAGTTGGCTGAACTGGATCAACTCGCGGTTGGCACTGGCAAGGTTGGCCGATGAATCGCTTTCGCCAGCCCAGTAACGAGCCAGACGCTTTTCATCGGCGCTGCGTACGGCCAGGCGCAACACGCCGGCCTGGGCCGCCAACATCAGGCGACTCAATAGTTGTTCGGGGACGGCAAGCAAGACGCTGCGGGCGCTGGTGCGCAATTGTTCCTGCCTGAGTTTTTCTTCGATGCTGCGTACCGGGCTTGCGGGTTGACCGTCGTTGGTCAGCCCCATCTGTTCGCCCACCCCGAGCACCCGCAGGGCTGGCACCACCAGTTGCGCCGAAGGCTGAAGGTTGTTGTTGTCCATGCGTAGAAACAGCAGCACATCGACATAGTCCCCCGGTGTCAGCTGCCCACCGGCATTGATCACTTCATCCACAGCGACGGCGAGGGCGCGTTCATCGGGACGAATCATCCGCGCCAGTCTGCCGCCGGCTTCAAAGCTTTCATCATTGAGCCAGGTGCCGGCGCTGAGGGCGCGCCAGGGTGTTCGGCCAATCGCTTGATCGAGGCTGCTCAGGCTGCCGGCCGGGACGGTATGGAGTTTTTCCAGGGTCACGTCGGTTGCGCTGATCGGCACGAACGGTGGCACATCATGCAGCAGCACCACCACCGGTTGACGGGTGGGGTCGTCCGCGGGGGGCGGCGTCTGGGCGATGGGCGCAGGTGTGACGATCCCGGGTTGCACAACAGGCTCGGGAGCGGGTTGGCGGCTCAGTGTGAGGCCCCAGTAACCGGCAATAATGGCGCCCACCAGAAACAAACCGGCCAGGCCCAGAGTGATACGACTGTTCATGACGGCTCTCCCTTTCCTGCTGCTTGAGACCTCGTCGCATCCAACGAGACAACTTCGCAATCAGGCAGCTATGAACATGGAACTATTTCGCTATTTGACGGTAGCTCAGCTAGAGCAAAAAGCCATTACGGGACTGAAAATAACGAACGAAAGTAAGTAGCTAGGGCGAAAAAGTGACTTTTTTGGCGTCAACGAAGCGACTAATACTTTAGTGATAATTCGTTCTTACAGTTGTGGGTACGGGGAATGCCGACAATGCTGATGCTGGCAAAGGGGAATCATGTTGCGACTGTGCAACACCCGCCGTCTTTCAGGAGAGCTGCCATGTCCTTTACAAAGATTGCTCAGAAGATCAAATCCGAAATCGCTTTTTACAAGGGACTGGCCAAAGATACCGAGGGTGCCTCAGGTATTGAGTACGCGATTGTTGCGGCCATGGTTGCGGTGGTGATTGCCGGACTCAGCGCGGGAATGGGCACTACGATCACGAATATCTTTGGAAAAATCACTACTGCATTGGGCGGTACACCGTAACTTGCTAATGTCCCAAAGGGCTTCTAACGTCAGCGCTTAGTCCATTGCAGGTGTTGCCCATGAACGCTCCCTCACTTCCACGCCAACAGCTTCTTCTGGTCGATGATGAGGAGGACGCGTTGCTGGAATTGGCGGAATTGCTGGAGGGCGAGGGCTTCAATTGTTTTACCGCCACCTCGGTCAAGCTCGCGCTGAATCATCTGACGCGCCACCCTGATATTGCGTTGGTGATCACTGATCTGCGAATGCCGGAGGAGAGTGGCATGTCGTTGATCAAGCGGTTGCGCGAGCATACGTCCCGTCAGCATTTGCCGGTGATTGTGACGTCTGGGCATGCGGACATGGAGGATGTCAGTGACATGTTGCGGTTGCAGGTGCTCGACCTGTTTCGCAAGCCGATTTATCACGTGCGGCTGTTGGAGACGTTGAATAATTTGTTTCCGCAGCCTCGCATGGATTTAGTGAGTCCGTGAGGACGGCGCTAGCTGATTGATCGTTCCCACGCTCCCAGGGACGCTCTGCGTCCCAAGAGCCGAACGCAGAGGACAGGAACGATCGGGTCAGGCAACCGGCCGCCAATGCCCGGCCATATGCTCAATATCCCCCGCACCCACCAACAGCAAATCCCCACTCGACCCCGCCGCGCTGGCCAGTAATGTCACCTCACTGGGCAGCCGCACCGGTTTGCGAAATTGCACCGCAATCTCGACATTCGCAGCCGGCAGATGATCGGCAAGCGCCGCCAGGGTGCGAGCCTTGTTCCACAACCCATGGGCGATGGCCGTAGGGAAACCGAAGAGTTTGGCGCTGATGGCACTCAGGTGAATCGGGTTGTAGTCGCCGGACACTTTGGCGTACTGGCGCCCAATGTCCGACGGCGCTTTCCAGCGAGCCACTTCCGACATCTCCAGTGTCGATGCCAACACGTCCTGGACGGGCTCGCCTGCGAGTTTGACCCCGCGGCACAACATCTGGCTTTCAGCTTCCCACAACGCCCCCAACTGATCGTCGAGCGTGGTCACCAGGTCGAACGTCGCGCCCTTTTCATGGGGTTGAAGGTTTTGCACCTGAACGCTGACCCGAACGCGATTTACGCTGCCCATTGGGCGAAAGATGCGAATGCGGTTACTCAGGTGAATCAACCCCAGCAGCGGAAATGGAAACTCCTTGGCCGTCAGCAATTGCATCTGCAAGGCGAACGCGAGGATGTGTGGATAGGTTGGCGGCAACAAACCGTTCTCGGCAAAACCGCAGACTTTGCGATAGTCCGCCAGGCGCTTCGGATCGACATTGATCCAGCAGCGCAGACCCGAATCGGGCAGGGTGGTGCCGGTGATTTTGCGTCGCGTCGCGGCCCGCACGTACAGTCCCGACAGGCTGGGTTCGCGGTTGAGTATGTGCCAATCGATGATCATGCCTAAGCCCCCAAAACACTTTGTCCGCACACTCGCAGCGCTTGCCCGGTGAACGCGCCGGTGCCCGGTTGAGCCAGCCACGCCACCGCTTCGGCGACATCTTGCGGCAGACCACCCTGGCCCAGCGAACTCATGCGCCGCCCGCCCTCACGCACGCCGAACGGAAGATGCGCGGTCATCTGGGTTTCGATGAAGCCGGGTGCTACCGCATTGATGCTGATACCGCGCTCATTCAGCAGCGGCGCCCAGGCTTGGGCCAGACCGATCAGCCCGGCCTTGCTCGCTGCGTAATTGGTTTGCCCGCGATTGCCGGCGATGCCGCTGATGGACGCCAGCAGGATCACCCGGCCGTTGTCGTGCAGGGTGCCGCTGTCGAGCAGTGCCTTGGTCAGCACTTGCGGGGCATTGAGGTTGACCGCCAGCACCGCGTCCCAGAATTCCGGGGTCATATTGGCCAGGGTTTTATCCCGAGTGATGCCCGCGTTGTGGACCACGATGTCGATGCCGTCGGGCAGTTGCTCGATCAACTGCGCGGCGGCATCTTCGGCGCAAATATCCAGGGTGATGCTGCGCCCGCCGAGGCGTGCGGCGAGGGCTTCGAGATCAGTCTTGGCCGGTGCTACGTCGAGCAGGATCACGTCGGCCCCGTCACGGGCCAGGGTTTCGGCGATGGAGGCGCCGATGCCGCGTGCAGCACCGGTGACCAGAGCCTTACGGCCAGACAATGGGCGAGTCCAGTCCGTCACTTGTGTGTCGCAGGCATTCAAGCGAATCACTTGCCCGGAAACGAATGCACTTTTGGGCGAGAGGAAAAACCTCAGCGGGCCTTCCAGTTGATCCTCCGCCCCTTCGCCGACATAAATCAGCTGCAAGGTGCCACCGCTGCGCAGCTCCTTGGCCAACGAGCGGCTGAAGCCTTCCAGCGCTCGCTGGGCACTGGCGGCGAACGGATCGCTCAAGGTCTCCGGCGCGCGCCCCAGAATCACCAGGTGCGCGCTGTGGTCGAGGTTTTTAATCAACGGCTGGAAGAACTCGCGCAGCTGTTTGAGTTGATCGGCCTGCACCAGGTCACTGGCGTCGAACACCACGGCTTTGAGTTTGGGGCCGTGGCCGGGAATCCACGCAGTGGCCAGCGAAGGCTCGGTGCCGTAGCTGTAAATCGCGTCGGTCAGGCGGTTGGCAAAGGTGCCGATTTTCTCCGTCAACGGGCCACCGCCTAACAACAGCGCCCCCTCGACAGGCCGCAGCCGGCCTGCTTGCCAGCGCTCCAGCCGAACCGGCGACGGCAGACCCAGGGCCCCGACCAAACGATGGCCGATGGACGAATTGGCGAAGTCGATATAGCGGTCAGACATGGAACGCGCTCCAGCAGCTGGGGTTCAAAGTGTGGACCATGAATAGCAATCAGTCGTTCGATCCACGAGATAAGGCCTACGCTAGTGTAGGAGCTGAGCTTGCTCGCGATGGCAGTGTGTCAGTCGACATCAATGTAGCTGATACACCGCCATCGCGAGCAAGCTCAGCGCCTACAAGGGGGGTGGTTTTCAAATTGGATATTTCATCAGGAGCTTTTCATGACTCAATTGCGCCGCGTTGCGATTATTGGTGGTAACCGTATTCCCTTCGCCCGTTCCAACGGGCCGTACACCACCGCCAGTAATCAGGCGATGCTCACCGCCGCGCTCGAAGGCCTGATCGAACGCTACAACCTGCACGGTTTGCGCCTGGGCGAAGTGGCGGCGGGGGCGGTGGCCAAGCACTCCCGGGATATGAGCCTGATCCGCGAATGTGTGCTCGGCTCGCGGCTGTCGCCAACCACCCCGGCCTACGACATTCAGCAAGCGTGCGGCACCGGTCTGGAAGCGACGTTGCTGGTGGCGAATAAAATCGCGCGGGGCCAGATCGAATGCGGCATCGCTGGCGGCGTCGACACCACCTCCGACGTGCCGATCGGCGTCAACGAAGGCCTGCGCAAAATCCTCCTGCAAGCCAACCGCGCCAAAACCACCGCCGATAAACTGAAAACCTTCCTGCAACTGCGCCCCCGTCACCTGATCCCGGATCTGCCAACCATCAACGAACCACGCACTGGCCTGTCGATGGGTGAGCACTGCGAGTTGATGGCCCAGGCCTGGAACATTCCGCGCGACGAACAGGACCTACTGGCGTTTGAAAGTCACCAGAAAATGGCCGCGTCCTACACCGAAGGCTGGCACAACGATTTGATGACGCCGTTCCTCGGCCTGACCCGCGACAACAACCTGCGCCCGGACCTGACCCTGGAAAAACTCGCCTCACTCAAACCGGTGTTCGAGAAAAGCGCCAAGGGTACCCTGACGGCGGGCAACTCGACGCCGCTCACCGATGGCGCATCGCTGGTGCTGCTGGGCAGTGAAGAATGGGCCAAGGAGCGCGGCTTGCCGGTCCTTGCCTATTTGCGCGATGGCGAGGTGGCGGCGGTGGATTTCGTCAACGGTGCGGAAGGATTGTTGATGGCGCCGGTGTATGCAGTGCCGCGTTTGCTGGCGCGCAACGGCCTGACCTTGCAGGACTTCGATTACTACGAAATCCACGAAGCCTTCGCCGCGCAGGTGCTCTGCACGCTGAAGGCCTGGGAGGATCCGGAATATTGCAAAACCCGCCTCGGTCTCGATGCGCCACTGGGCTCCATCGACCGCAGCCGCCTCAATGTCAAAGGCAGTTCACTGGCGGCGGGGCATCCGTTTGCCGCGACCGGCGCACGCATCGTCGCGAGCCTGGCGAAGTTGCTGGATGCGGCGGGGCAGGGTCGAGGGTTGATCTCGATCTGCGCCGCCGGTGGCCAGGGGGTGACAGTGATTATTGAGCGCTGAGGGCTGGGGTGCTTTGTTGGGCCAGCTGCCGGTTGCGGTTGGCGTAACTCTCGGCCATGACCGAGCAGACGATCAGCTGCAACGGGTGGTAGATCATGATCGGCAACAGGATCAGCCCAAGGCCCGGGTTGGCGCCGAAGATCAGCGCCGCCATTGGCGCACCGGCGGCCAGTGATTTTTTGCTGGCGCAGAATACCGCGGCGATTTCATCGGCCGGGCTGAATTTCAATGCGCGAGCGGTGCGGGTGGTCATCCACAGGATGATCGCCAGCAGGATCGCACTGCCGATCAGTGCCGTGAGGATTACGCTGTTGCCCTGTTTTTGCCACATCCCCGAGACCATCGAATTGCAGAACGCCGCGTAGACCAGCAACAGAATCACCAACTTGTCGGCGATGTTGGTGTAGCGCTTGTGGCGGGCGAAGAACTTGCCGAGGAACGGCCGAACCAATTGGCCGAGCACCAGCGGCAACAGCAACATGGCGCAGAGGTCGAGCAGGGTTGCGCCCAGATCGATGCCGCCAGCGCCGCTGCCGACCACGAAACTCACCAGCAACGGCGTCAGGAAAATCCCCAGCACGCTGGACAGGCTCGCGTTGAGAATCGCCGCCGGTACGTTGCCGCCCGCGCTGCCGGTCAGGGCCACGGACGAGGAGATGGTCGAGGGCAGGGCGCAGAGGTACAGGAAACCCAGCATCAGCAGCGACGGAATGTGCGAACCCAACAGCGTGTCGCTCAGCAGCCAGATCAGCGGAAACACCGCGAAGGTGAACCCCTGGACCATCACGTGCAGCTTCCAGTTTTTCAGACCGCGAGTGATCTGCTCGCTGGACAGGTTGACCCCGTGCAGGAAGAACACCAGGAACACGCCGATGTTGATCACGTATTCGGCGTGCATTCCACCGCCGGTGGCACCAAAGGTCGGGAAGAAATACGCCAGCAGCGTGGCAATCAACATGCCGCACAAGAACCAGTCGGTGACCACGCGTTTGAGGTGTTTGAAGGCATGCATAACAGGCACCGAATACATTTGTAAGAATTGGTGACTTAGCCTAACGTCGGCTCCATCAGCCGTCTTGCGACATAAGGCCAATCAATGCCGACTAACGGACAACTTTCCCTCGAGCGGACGATTCCGACGCTGACGGCGCTGCCACGTCCGCTGTATGCCCGTGCGGAAAGTCTCAACGCCGGCTCATGGACGCCGCCGCATCGACACGATTGGGTGCAGTTTTCCTACGCGATCAGCGGCGTTCTCGGCGTGCACACCGCCGAAGGCAGTTTCTATGCGCCGCCGCAGTGGGGCATCTGGATTCCGGCCGATCTCGAACATCAGGTGGTGACTTCAATGCGCGCCGAGATGCGCAGCCTCTATGTGCGCCGCGAGGATTGTGCATGGGCGGACGGGCGTTGCCGGGTGCTGGAAGTGACGCCGTTGGCCCGGGAGTTGATCAAGAGTTTTTGTTTGCTGCCGGTTGAATATCCGCAGGGCGACAGTCAGGCCGCGCGGCTGGTGAGTGTGCTGCTGGATCAGTTGGCGCATCTGCCGGAGGTCGGCTTCTCGCTGCCGTTACCGCGCCATGAACGGTTGCTGGGGTTGTGCAATGAGCTGATTGAAAGCCCTGAGCGCAATGTGACCTTGCAGGCGTGGGCCGAGCGGTTGGGCACCTCGGAGAAAACCTTGATGCGGCTCTTTCAGCGTGAAACCGGGTTGAGCTTTCGAGGGTGGCGACAGCGGATGCGGTTGCTGTCGTCGTTGAGTTTGCTGGAGGAGGGGGACAGCGTGACCAATGCCGCGCTGTCTTGCGGGTATGACTCGACTTCGGCGTTTATTGCGGCGTTCAAAAGCCTGTTCGGGTTTACCCCAGGAGAATTGTTCAAGCAGTGACGGCCCAATCGCGAGCAGGCTCGCTCCCACAGGGTTTTGCAGTGTCCTTGTGGGAGCGAGCCTTTCAGGATCAGGTTCTAAAGCGCCGAACCAACCCATCCAGCTCATTCGACAACCCCGCCAGGCTCTGCGAATCCAGCCGCGCCGAGTTCGCCAGTTCCGCCACCAACTGCGCATCACCATGAATCTGGCTGATGTGCCGATTGATGTCTTCAGCCACCTGATGCTGTTCTTCCGCCGCGGTAGCGATCTGGGTGTTCATGTCGCGGATCACATCCACCGACTCCCGAATCAGCCCGAAGCTGCTGCGTGCTTCACCGATGCGGCTCACCGACTGCTGAGACACTTCCAGGCTCGCATGCATTTGCTGAGTCACCTGACTGGTGCGTTTGGCGAGGTTGCCCAGCAAACCGTCGATTTCCGCCGTGGAATCCGCCGTGCGCTTGGCCAGCGCCCGAACTTCATCGGCCACCACCGCAAACCCACGACCCTGTTCACCAGCCCGTGCCGCTTCGATAGCGGCGTTCAGCGCCAGAAGGTTGGTCTGTTCGGCAATCGAGCGAATGGTCCCGAGGATTGACTGAATGTCGTTGCTGTCGCGCTCAAGCTGCTGCATCGACTGGGCCGACTGTTCGATTTCCTGGCTTAAGCGATCAACGCTGGTCACGGCTGCATCAATCTGTTGCTGACCTTCACGCGCCTGACGCTGGCCGCTGTCGGCCGATTCCGCCGCCTGGCTGCAAGAACGCGCGACTTCGTTGGCGGTGGCGACCATTTCGTGGAACGCCGTGGAGACCATGTCGACCGCTTCACGCTGACGCCCGGCGGCTTCGGCCATGTCGCTGGAGACCTGGGTCGAACTCTTGGAGGTGGCGAGGATCTTGGTCGCGGCGCCGCCAATGCTCTGGATCAGGTTGCGGATCGCCGCCAAGAACTGGTTGAACCAGTTGGCCAGTTGCGCGGTTTCGTCGCTGCCACGGATTTGCAGGTTCTTGGTCAGGTCGCCTTCACCTTGGGCGATGCCTTCCAGACCGCTGGCCACGCTGCGGATCGGTCGCACGATGAGGCTGGCGAAACTGGCGCCGACGATGGCGAAGAACACGGCCAGCACGGCGGCGATGATCGCGATCAGCCAGGTCAGCTGAGTGGCCGAACTCATCACGTCGGTCTGCTTGATCAGGCCGATGAAGGTCCAGCCCAGTTGCTCCGACGGCCAGACGTTGGCCATGTAGCGTTCGCCGTTCAGCTCGACTTCCACCAGCCCTTTGCCGGCCTTGGCCAGTTGCGCGTAGCCCTCGCCGAGGCTGCTCAAGGCTTTGAAGTTGTGTTCCGGTTGCTTCGGATCGACCAGCACGGTGCCGGTGTTTTCCAGCAGCATCAGGTAGCCGGTTTCACCGAGCTTGATCTGCTTGACGATTTCAGTGAGCTGCTTGAGCGTCACGTCGATGCTGACCACACCGCCATTGGTGCCCAATTTGTTGTCGATGGTGCGCACGGTACTGACGTACGTCGCGTCGTCCTGGGCCCAGTAATAGGCCTCGGTGCGGAACGGCTTGCCCGGTTTGGCCTGGGCAGCCTTGTACCAGGGGCGCTGGCGCGGGTCGTAATTGCTCAGCTTGGCATCGTCCGGCCAGGACACATAACCGCCCGCCGCGGTGCCGAGAATGGCATAGGCGTAGGACGGGTGACTGTTACCCAGGTCCTGAAGGAGGCCGAAGACCTTCTTGTCCATCTCGCCTTGAGGAATGCTTTCGGCGTTGGCGCTCATGTACGTCTTGAGGCTGTCGTCGGAATTCTTGATCAGCGGTTGGGTCGCCAGGTAATCCACGTTCTGGCTGATGCCGTCAAAGAACAGTTGCATGGCGTTGCTGACCTGACGAATTTCGCGGCCACTGCCGTCAACGAAACTGTCCTTGGCATCACTGCGCAAGTTCAGCACAACCAGGGTCGCGACCAGCACCACCGGTAAGCAGGCGATGATTGCAAACGCCCAGGTCAACTTCTGTTTGATGTTCATCCGCGCTCCAGATTTTTCTTGTAGGCCCACGCAGTGCAGATGACTCGCGGATTATTGGCAGCCGTAAACGTTTTTGATCGACCCGGTTCCGTGAGTGCGCCATCGTTGTTGTAGTCGAAACGATTGTCGGACAAATCACTTTGTCTCTGATGACTTCGGCTGGCCGAGGCGGAAATTGAGGCCTATTAAGAAAAATCCTACGAAGGGTATGAATCGAGATGTCAGCTTCTGTCGCAAATACCCGCTTAACCCTTCAGCAACAAGTGACGCAGGGTCAGCTATGATCTGTGGCGGCCGATGACGACCGGCGGTTGCTGACTGATTAAACCGGCACATTGTGTGCTTCTTGACGGTCACAGGACGTTCATAGGTCGGCAACCCCTCCCCCGAATGAGTGGATTGCCGTATAACGAATGACTTTCGCGTGTTTGGTAATAAAGGACCCCCAATAAAAGCTGATGAAGACTCCAAAACGCATTGAACCCCTGATCGAGGACGGTCTGGTCGACGAGGTGCTGCGCCCACTCATGAGTGGTAAAGAAGCAGCTGTTTATGTGGTGCGCTGCGGCAACGAGTTACGTTGCGCGAAGGTCTACAAGGAGGCGAATAAACGCAGTTTCCGTCAGGCGGCCGAGTATCAGGAAGGCCGCAAGGTGCGCAACAGCCGTCAGGCTCGTGCGATGGCCAAGGGCTCCAAGTTCGGCAAGAAAGAAACCGAAGACGCCTGGCAGAACGCCGAAGTGGCGGCATTGTTCCGTCTGGCCGGTGCTGGCGTGCGGGTTCCTCAGCCTTACGACTTCCTTGAAGGCGTGCTGTTGATGGAGCTGGTGGCCGATGAGTACGGTGATGCCGCGCCGCGTCTGAACGACGTGGTGCTGGAGCCGGATCAGGCGCGCGAGTATCACGCGTTCCTGATTTCGCAGATCGTGCTGATGTTGTGTACCGGTTTGGTGCACGGTGACCTGTCGGAGTTCAACGTACTGCTGACCCCGACCGGCCCGGTGATCATCGACCTGCCGCAAGCGGTCGACGCGGCGGGCAACAACCACGCGTTCAGCATGCTGGAGCGTGATGTTGGCAACATGGCGTCCTACTTCGGGCGGTTTGCGCCGGAGTTGAAAAAGACCAAGTACGCCAAGGAAATGTGGGCCCTGTTCGAAGCCGGCACCTTGCACCCGGCCAGCGTCTTGACCGGCGAGTTCGATGAGCCGGAAGAGTTGGCCGACGTTGGCGGGATCATGCGCGAGATCGAGGCGGCACGCCTTGATGAAGAGCGCAAGCAAGCGATCCGCGCTGCTGACGACGAGCCACCGAGCAAAGCCGAAGAACCGCCTCCGCCCTGGATGCAGTGATCGGTTAACGAAAAACCCGGCTGTTGGCCGGGTTTTTTTATGGGCAATAGGGGCTGTCGTGTGGTGTCAGGTAGATCTACCCCCTCACCCCAGCCCTCTCCCCCATGGGGGAGAGGGGAAAGGGAGCAGATATCCATTGCTTTCAAATCCTGAGTTCGACACGAGCTCTCAGGTCGCAGATTTTCTTGAGATATCCCCAATCAGTCCCCTCGCCCCTTTGGGGAGAGGGTTAGGGTGAGGGGTGGCTTTCAGATCCACACAAAATCGCGTCTACTGCCATCGGCCCAAAACCACACTCAAGGATTGAATGTGAACACCCTATCCACCCGCAACGCCCAACTGATCATCACCGCCCGTCTGGTCTCGGACTTCGGCGCCTTCCTCAACATGGTCGCCCTGGCCACCTACGTCTACCTGCTCAGCAACAACGCCATGAGCGTCGGCATCTTCCTCGCCAGCCGCGTGGCCGGTGGGATCTTCGCCAGCCTCATCGGCACGACGTTTTATCGCCGTTGGGCCGGGCGCCTGCCGCTGATTGCCTTCGACCTGTTGCGCGCCGGACTGCTGGGCTTGCTGCTGGTGCTGCCGGTCACCCAGCAGATGCTGCTGTTACCGGTGATCGCTTTCGGTCTGGGATTCGGCAACTCGATGTTCGCCATCGGCCTTAACAGTCAGTTGCCGCACTTGATCGAGGCTGAGCATTTGCTCAAGACCAACGCCTGGATCACCTCGGCGTCGTCGGCAGCCATGGTCGGTGGAAGTCTGGTGTCAGGGCTATTGGTGGCAGCATTCGGCTTTGAAACAGTGTTTGCATTGAACGTGGTCACTTATCTGCTGGCCGCATTGTTCATCTTGCCGCTGCGCTTCTCAAAACCTGCGCCCAGTGACAAACCCAACCACGAACGTGGTGAATGGGCGGCTCTGCTCCAGGGACTGCGCAGCACACCGGTGGTGGCGGCGATGCTCGCCGTGGCCATGGCTGACACCCTTGGCAGTGCCGCGCACAACGTGGGTTTTCCGATTATTTCCAGACTGCTGACGCCCGAGTCCGCCAGCACCACGCTGGGTCTGATGCTGGCCGTCTGGGCCAGCGGCAAACTCATCGGTGCGCGCATCGCCAGCCGGCTGAAAGGCTCGGACAACGTGAACCTGGAACGACGATTTTTCTTTGGTGTGTTGCTGATGTCCTGCGGCTTCATCCTGATGTTTCAGCAACAGACCCTTTACGGGCTGCTGTTGTTTTCGCTGCCGGCAGGCCTCGGCGACGGTTTCTCGGAAGTCGGCCTGATGTCGCGCCTGCAGCGTGAACCGGACAGCCTGCGCCTGCCGATTTTCAGCTTCCTGACGCTGTTGCAAATGACCGGGTTCGGCGTCGGCATGCTGATCGCCGCGCCGTTCTATTCGTGGTGGACGCCGGGGGCCGTGGTGCTGTTGTTCCACGGCATTCCCCTCACCACCTTGTTGGTGGTGAAGGGGCTGGCAATCAGGGGCGAGCGGGTTGTGCGCAACAGCCCGACTCCAGGTTCTTGAGGATCGGGCAGTCGGGCCGGTGATCGCCGTGGCAGTGTTCGACCAGGTCCTGCAGGGTGTCGCGCAGTTGGCCGAGTTCGCGGATTTTCTGGTTCAGTTCGTCGATGTGCTGACGGGCCAGGGCCTTCACATCGGCGCTGGCTCGCTGGCGGTCCTGCCAGAGGGTCAGCAGTTTGCCGACCTCTTCCAGTGAGAACCCCAGGTCCCGGGAACGCTTGATGAACGCCAGGGTGTGCAGGTCGTCGTCGCCGTAAACCCGGTAACCGCTGTCGGTACGATGGGCGGCCTTGAGCAAGCCGATGGATTCGTAATAACGAATCATCTTCGCGCTCAGGCCGCTTTGGCGGGCCGCTTGGCCGATGTTCATCGGTTGTCCTCCAGATCCTTGGGTTTCCAGGTTTTCAACAGTAACGCATTGCTCACCACGCTGACGCTCGACAACGCCATGGCCGCACCGGCCAGCACCGGGTTGAGGAAGCCGAACGCTGCCAGCGGAATGCCGATCAGGTTGTAGACGAAGGCCCAGAACAGGTTCTGACGAATCTTCGCGTAGGTCTTGCGACTGATCTCCAGCGCCGCCGGCACCAGCCGTGGGTCACCGCGCATCAGGGTGATCCCGGCCGCGTGCATCGCAACGTCGGTGCCACCGCCCATGGCGATGCCGATGTCGGCGGCGGCCAAGGCGGGTGCGTCGTTGATGCCGTCGCCGACCATGGCCACGACGCCGGTTTTTTTCAGTTCGGCGACGGTGGCGGCTTTGTCCGCCGGCAGTACTTCGGCGTGGACATCCTTGATGCCCAGCGCCTCGGCAACCACTTTGGCACTGCCGCGATTATCGCCGGTCAGCAGGTGGCTGCTGATGCGGCGTGCGTTGAGTTGTTGCACGGCTTGCAGCGCGCCGGGTTTGAGGGTGTCGCCGAAGGCGAAGAGGCCCAATACTCGTGTCTCGGGGCTTTGCTCGATCAGCCAGGACAGGGTCCGGCCTTCGGTTTCCCACGCGGTGGCGGAGTCCGCCCATTCACCTGCGCTCAAGCCGCTCTCTTCCAGGAGACGACGATTGCCCAACGCCAATCGACAACCGTCGAGAGTGCCCGCGATGCCACGGCCGGTCAGCGATTGACTGTCGCTGACATCGGCCACGGTCAAGCCGCGTTCGGCGCAAGCGTCCAGCACCGCCTTGGCCAGCGGATGTTCGCTGCCGCGTTGCAGGGCACCGGCCATTTGCAGCAGGGCCGCTTCGTCATGGTTGATTGCGCTCAAATGAGCGATGCGTGGGGCACCCGAAGTCAGCGTGCCAGTCTTGTCGAACACCACCGCACTGACTTCATGGGCACGCTCCAGCGCTTCGGCGTCCTTGATCAGAATCCCGTGGCGCGCCGCCACGCCGGTCCCTGCCATGATTGCCGTTGGCGTGGCCAACCCCAGGGCGCACGGGCAAGCGATCACCAGTACCGCCACGGCATTGATCAGCGCCGTTTCCATGGAGGCGCCGTACAACCACCAACCGATCAAGGTTGCCAACGCAATCAGCAGGACCGTTGGCACGAACACCTGGCTGACTTTATCCACCAGTTTCTGGATCGGTGCCTTTGCGGCTTGAGCGTCTTCAACCAGGCGGATGATGCGGGCGAGCACGGTTTCCGCGCCCAAGGCCAGGGTGCGAACGAGCAACCGGCCTTCGCCATTGATCGCGCCGCCGGTGACCTTGTCGCCGGGTTGTTTGGGCACCGGCAGGCTTTCGCCGCTGATCAGCGCTTCGTCGGCGTGGCTCTGGCCTTCGACCACTTCACCGTCCACCGGGAAGCGTTCGCCGGGCTTGACCATGACCAGATCATTCAGACGCAAGGCGCTGATGGCGACATCCTGTTCGCGGCCGTCGATCACCTGAATCGCCCGTTCCGGGCGCAAGGCTTCGAGGGCGCGAATGGCACTGGCGGTCTGGCGCTTGGCGCGGCTTTCGAGGTATTTGCCCAGCAGCACCAGCGCGATCACCACCGCCGAGGCTTCGAAATACAGGTGCGGCATGCGCCCGGCGGCGGTGGCCCATTCATAGAGACTCAAGCCATAACCGGCGCTGGTGCCCAACGCGACCAGCAAATCCATGTTGCCCGCACCGGCGCGCACGGCTTTCCAGGCAGCGACGTAAAAGCGCGCACCGAAGATGAATTGCACCGGCGTGGCCAACGCGAATTGCACCCAGGCCGGGAGCATCCAGTGCACGCCGAACGGTTGCAGCAACATCGGCAGCACCAACGGCGAGGCGAGGACAATCGCCATGATCAAGGCCCAACGCTCGCGGTGCAGGCGTTGTTGTTGATGATCGGTTTGCGGGTGTTCGACTTCCCAGACACTGGCGCTATAGCCCGCCTTGGTCACGGCAGCGATCAAGGTTTGCGGATCGATCTGGCCGAGCAGCTCAAGGTGGGCGCGTTCGTTGGCCAGGTTAACGCTGACGCTCTTGACCCCCGGCACCTTGGCCAGCGCTCGTTCGACCCGGCCGACGCAAGAGGCGCAGGTCATGCCATCGATGCTCAATTCCAGACTTTGCTGCGGCACGCTGTAACCCGCCTGCTGCACGGCGTCCATCAAGGCCGGCAGGCTGTCGCTGGGCGCTTGAACCCGGGCCTGTTCGGTGGCCAGGTTGACGCTGACGGCAGAGGCGCCGATGACTTTGCTCAAGGCACGCTCGACACGTCCGGCGCAACTGGCGCAGGTCATGCCGGCAATCGGCAAATCGAAAGTGGTGGATTCGGACATCGGTCACGCTCCCTGTAGAAGATACCTACAGGATCAACCTTGCCATGCTGGCAAGGTCAAGCGCCAATCAACAATTAACCCAGACCAAAAAATGTGGGAGCGAGCTTGCTCGCGATAGCGGCGTGTCAGTCGACATCAATGCCGCTGACATACAGCTATCGCGAGCAAGCTCGCTCCCACAGGGATTTGCGTCAGTATTCGAGGGCAGTGGGTTTCAGGTACATCCCTTCCTGCGTCATCGCAATCCGGAACTTCAACACGTCACCGGCCTTGAGCGTGATGTTCTGCGAACCCGGTGCGAGCATGCCCGGGTTGCAACCCGGCGCCTGGCCCGGCAGCAGCTTCAGGCGCAAGGAGACATTGCCCGGCGGCAGGTTGAACGAGGTGCTTTGTTCCTGGAACAACCGCGCCGACAGCTGATCGTGAATGTACACGCCGATCTCGCAGGAGGTCGCGACTTCCAGGCGCTCGCGGGAAATGATCAGTACGCCATAGTCCTCCCCGGCGGCTTGAACCGAAGGTGTCGCGGCAAATAGGCTGAGAAAGCCAAACAGGCTGAGAGCTGGCCAGCGCATGGCTGAATCTCCTGATGTCGAGTCATTGATGGACGCAGCTTGGCCGAGCGCGACGCTGATTGCCAGCCCGGCAGTTCACTTCAGAACTTGACCTTGCCACGGTGGCAAGCTCAAGACTGCACGCAACCTTACTCAAGGAGTCATCCCATGCAAGTGTTCAACGTTCAAGGCATGTCCTGCGGTCACTGCGTCAAAGCCATCACCCAGGCGCTGCAAGCCAAGGATCCTGCGGCCAGCGTGCGTATCGATCTGGCCGCGAAAGAAGTCGGTGTCGAGAGTGCTTTGTCGGCGGATCAGGTGATCGCCGTGATCACCGAAGAAGGCTACGAGGCGGAAGTCGCCTGAAGCTTTTTAATAGTTAGCGACCTAACGGAATGTTCAAGGCGTCCATGCGCGGCTAGACTGTGGGGCTGCCGACCCTGTCCAACTGGATGCCTGATGAATTTCCGTACCATTTTGATTCTTGGCGCCTTGAGCGCCTTCGGTCCGCTGGCGATCGATTTCTATCTGCCGGCCTTCCCGGCGATGGCGCTCGCCTTCGCCACCGATGAAAAACACGTTCAGCTGACCCTGGCGGCGTACTTCCTTGGCTTGTCCATCGGTCAACTGGCTTACGGTCCGGTGGCGGATCGCTTCGGGCGCCGCATTCCCTTGCTGACCGGCGTCGGCTTGTTCACCGCAGCCTCCCTGGCCTGCGCCTATGCGCCGAACCTCGAATGGCTGATCGGCGCACGTTTCGTTCAGGCGTTGGGCGGGTGCGCGGGGATGGTGATCGCACGAGCGATTGTCAGCGATAAATGCGATGCGGTGGGGTCGGCGAAGGTCTTTTCGCAGCTGATGCTGGTGATGGGCCTGGCGCCGATTCTTGCGCCGATGCTGGGCGGGCTGTTGGTCAACACCACGGGCTGGCAGTCGATCTTTCTCGTGTTGACCGGTTTCAGTGCACTGGCGGGTTTGGCCGTGGCGCTGGGGCTGCCGGAAAGTCTGCCGGCCCATGTGCCGCGTCAACCATTGTCGGGGGCGTTGCGTCAGTACGGTCGACTGTTGTCGGATCCGGTCTATCTCGGCCACGCCTTGACCGGTGGCATCGCCATCGCCGGGATGTTTGCCTACATCGCCGGTTCACCGTTCGTCTTCATCAAGCTGTATGGCGTGCCGCCCGAGCATTTCGGTTGGCTGTTTGGTACCAACGCGGCGGGTTTCATCCTGGTGGCGCAGCTCAATGCACGATTGCTGGCCAAGCGAGGCCCGGCGTTCTTGCTGGCGCGCACCGTGTGGATCTACGTCGGCGCGGGTCTGGCGCTGCTGGCCGTCAGTTCGCTGCACACCGCGCAGCTATGGCCGTTGCTGATTCCGCTGTTTGTCTGCATCGCCAGCCTCGGTTGCATCCTCCCCAACGCCTCGGCCTGCGCCATGAACGGGCAGGGCGCTCGCGCCGGCAGTGCGTCGGCGATGCTCGGTTGCCTGCAATTCAGCGTCGCCGCCGGGGCAGCAGCACTGGTGGGTGTTTTACACGACGGCAGCGCCATGCCGATGGCCATGGTCATCAGCCTGTGCGGAATTCTGGTGGTGAGCGTGGCGATGCTCACCCGGCGTTTGCAAAATGCCCGGGCGCTGGCGCAAGCCCAGGTCTGAGGACGGACTCAGCCAGCGGCACGCTGCTGGCGGTCAATAATTTGATGAGGTGCTTGTAGTCGCGCTTCAAGGGTACGGGTGAAGGCGCGGGCTTCGGCTTCACTGCGGAACGTCACGGCATGTTGGTCCAGACGGACTTGCCACTGGGATTTTGCCAATTCTTTTATCAGGATCTTCATTGCTGATCTCTCCTCTCGTAAAAGATGTTACGTAAAAGACTGTGCCGCAGAGTCTCGATTGTAGACCTCAATACGATCGCAATTGTGACAAGGGTCAACTCTCGGACTGACGGTGTCGCCCATCTGGGCGACAACTGTGTCAGTTTGTTTCAGAACCCTTCGAGCACAATCTTGCCCTTGGACTTGCCGCTTTCCAGCAGCTCATGGGCGCGACGCAGGTTCGCCGCGTTAATGGTCCCGAAATGCTCGCCGACCGTGGTCTTCAGCGTCCCGGCGTCGATCAGCTCAGCCACGCGGTTAAGCAATTTGTGCTGCTCGATCATGTCCGCGGTTTCGAACAGCGAGCGGGTGTACATGAACTCCCAGTGCAGCGACAGGCTCTTGCGCTTGAGTTTGGTCACGTCCAGCGCCTTCGGATCATCGATCAGGGCCAGTTTGCCTTGCGGCGCCAAAGCCTCGACCAACTGATCCAGGTGGTGATCGGTCTGGGTCAGGCTGGCGACGTGGGTCACCTGATCGACACCCGCGCGTTTGAGTTCTTCGCTCAACGGCTGGCTGTGATCGATCACCAGGTCGGCACCCAGCTCACGAACCCAGCGCTGGGTTTGCGGGCGGGAAGCCGTGCCGATCACTTTCAGCCCGGTGAGCTGGCTGGCCAGTTGCGTGAGGATCGACCCCACACCGCCAGCGGCACCAACGATCAAAAGGCTCTGGCCTTCATCGGTTTTGCCTTCACGCACTTGCAGGCGCTCGAAGAGCAATTCCCACGCGGTGATTGCGGTCAGCGGCAGTGCGGCGGCTTCGGCGAAGCCGAGGGTTTTCGGCATATGGCCGACGATCCGCTCGTCTACCACGTGCAGTTCGCTGTTACCGCCAGCGCGGGCGATGGAGCCGGCGTAGAACACTTTGTCGCCGGCCTTGAACAACGTCACTTCACTGCCGACGGCCTTGACCACACCGGCCACGTCCCAGCCCAGCACTTTCGGCGCACCCGCTTCAGGCTGGACGTTCTGGCGGACCTTGGTGTCCACCGGGTTGACCGAAATGGCTTTGACTTCCACCAACAGGTCGCGCGGGCCGGCAACCGGTTCTGGCAGTTCGATGTCTTGCAGAGCGTTTGAGTCGCTGATTGGCAACGAGGCGTAGTAGGCAATGGCTTTCATTGGAGTTCCTGAAAAGTAATAAAGAAGGAAGAAATCAGACGATGGCGCGCAGGCGCTTGAGGTCGAAATGTTCGAGAAAGTCGCCAGCCTTGGCGCGGAAGTTCTGGACATGCGCGCTGGCGTCATGGGCTTGCAGGGCTTCGTCGCTGCTCCATTTTTCGATCATGTAGAAGGCATGAGGATTGGCGAGGTCCTGGTGCAAGTCGTATTGACCGCAACCGGCCTCGGCGCGGGTCGGTTCCAGCAGCGCTCGCAGATGTTGTTCAAGGGCGTCCTGCTGGCCGGCTTTGGCGATGAGGGTGGCGATAGCGGTAAAAGGCTGGGACATGTTCGGCTCCGGGAACGGGATGAATTCGATGGGACGGATGATTGGCTATTTCTCTTCAAGATAAAACCCGCTAAAAGAGCAGTCTCTTTCAATATTTTTTTGATAATCGAGGCTGAACAATGCTGCGTTTCGATGACTTGCAGTTGTTTGTCCGGGCGGCGGACCTGGGCAGTCTGTCAGCGGCGGCGCGGGGGATGGACATGTCGGCCGCGGTGGCCAGCGCGGCGTTGAAGCGCATCGAACAGCAGCTCGGCGCCCGGTTGCTCGCCCGTTCTACCCGTAGCCTGCGGCTGACCGCTGAAGGCGAGGGATTTCTCGAATACGCTCGGGCCGCCTTGAGCAATCTCGATGAGGGCCGTCGTTTATTGGCCAGCGGTCAGGACCAGGTCAGCGGTATTTTGCAGCTGTCGGCGCCTTCGGACTTTGGCCGCAACCTGCTGCTGCCCTGGCTGGACGAGTTTCAGCGAGAGCATCCGAAGCTTACGGTGCGTTTGCTGTTGGGCGACCGCATCGCCGACCTGTTCCGCCAACCGGTGGACATCGCCCTGCGGTACGGCGAGCCGGAAGACTCAAGCCTGGTGGCGCTGCCCATTGCTCCGCAGAATCGCCGCGTGCTCTGTGCCGCCCCGAGTTACCTGGCCCGGCATGGCGAGCCACGGCAACTGGAGCAACTGGCTCAGCACAACTGCCTGCTGTTCATGCTCGGCAGCCGGGTCCACGACCATTGGAGTTTTCACGACGGCAAACGCGAGGTCAGCCTGACCGTCAGCGGCGATCGTTTCAGCGATGATGCCGATGTCGTGCGGCTGTGGGCCGTGGCAGGTGCCGGGGTCGCCTACAAATCCTGGCTCGATGTCGCGGCCGATGTGCTGGCCGGTCGATTGAAAGTGCTCATGCCGGAACTGCTCTGTGAGCGCGCACCGCTGAATTTGCTGTGCGCCCATCGCGCACAATTGAGTAAGCCGGTGAACCTTTTGCGGGAAATGCTCGCCAGCCGATGCGCCCGGTTGAGTAGCCAATTTCCGACGTTATCGGGTGCCGATCATTAGTCGCAGGCAAATAGCGAAATTTCACTCAGGAACTATCACCACCAATGGTTTCCCAAGGGCAGGAACCGGCGGTTAACCCGCATATACTAGCGCTCGCCTCATGTACGCACCGTCGATCTCGCCATGGCGAGTCCACGTCCGAGTCAGCCAGGCCCATGGTCAATCGCCGCGGCTTTGCGAAACCTGCGAAGCAATGGCCTGTGCGATTGACCGGCTTTGCCCGGGTTATGGCGGTTTCCACGCCTTGGCCGACGACACATTACTGGTCAAGATGTCTCTGAGCAGTAGACGAAACGATTCAACAGGGAGTGAATACATGGAACATGCACCTTGCATCAGCCAGATCGCCACGTTGCTGGCTGACCCAAAGCGCAGCGCAATGATGTGGGCCTTGATGGACGGCTCGGCGCGGCAAACCGAAGAGCTGGCCTTGTTGGCCGGCCTGTCACCGTCTTCGGCCAGTGCGCATCTGGGGCGTTTGTCCGCCGGAGGTCTGTTGAAAGTCGAGTTCCGCGGCCGCAAGCGGTTCTTCCGTCTTGCCGCGCCTGAAGTGGGTGCGGCGATAGAGGCACTGGCCAGCGCCACCCTGGCCAGCACGCCTCGGGAAGTCCCGGACGTTTTCAAGCGCACGCCCCCCCTCGCCAAACCTCAGACGGCGCCTTCGTCACTCTTGCGCGCCAGGCTTTGCGACGACCATTTGGGCGGCACTCTTGCCGCCGATCTTTACCAGCGTCTGCTGGATGCGGGCTGGATCGAACAGTTCGATCAGCGGGTCATGATCACCCACAAGGGCGCCACGCAATTGGCGACGCGGGGTGTGTTCATCCAGGCGCTGGCTCATCGCAACAGCCGAGTCGCCTGCGCTTGTCCGGACTGGAGCGAAAGACGCCCGCACATGGGCGGATCACTGGGTGCGGCGTTGCTGCAATTGTTCATGCAGTCAGGTTGGTTGAGCCTGCCCAACGATTCTCGATCCTTGCAGATCACCGCTGCGGGGCAGCGTGAAATCCATCGATTCGCCAAAGAAACCGAGCTGGAAATGGCGTTGTAGACGCATCGAGATCGACGTTCGAAGCTTCGGGCGTCGTTCAGAGCTGCGAACAGGTCGCATCCAGCAGTAACCCCCAGCAGCTATCGCGCACACTCGTCCGGGGACTTTCGGATTGGGGGAATGTGGCATGGAAACTCGAGGCTTCAGCGCGGCAGAACGACTGGAACGGCTGCCCATCAGCGGTTATCACCGAATCATTTTCATCATCATTGCCCTGGCGTTTTTCTTCGACTCCATGGACCTGGCGATGATGACTTTCCTGCTCGGCTCGATCAAAACCGAGTTTGGCCTGAGCACGGCGCAGGCCGGACTGCTGGCCAGTTCGAGCTTTTTCGGCATGGTTGTGGGGGCGTCGCTGTCCGGCATGCTGGCCGACCGCTTCGGGCGCAAACCGGTGTTCCAGTGGAGCATCGTGTTGTGGGGGATCGCCAGCTACCTGTGCTCTACGGCGCAGAACGTCGAAACGCTGACGTTGTTCCGAATCCTGTTGGGGATCGGCATGGGCATGGAGTTTCCCATCGCTCAATCGATGCTCTCGGAGCTGATTCCTGCCAAACGGCGCGGGCGCTACATTGCGTTGATGGACGGTTTCTGGCCGCTGGGCTTCGTCGCCGCCGGGGTACTGTCGTACTTTCTGCTGCCGGTGATTGGCTGGCGGGACATCTTCCTGGTGTTGGCGGTGCCGGCGGTGTTTGTCCTGGCGATTCGCTTTTTCATTCCCGAATCACCGCGCTGGCTGGAACAGGCCGGGCATCATGACGTGGCAGACAAGGTCTTGCTGCGCATCGAAGATCGGGTCCGGACATCTCTGGGACGTTCGGATCTGCCTGAGCCGATCCGCCTGCCGAGAGTGGCGAGTACGCCGGGCCATTTCTTTTCCGCGTTGCGGCAGATCTGGTCGCCGCTGTACCGCCAGCGCACGATGATGATCTGGAGCGTCTGGTTCTTTGCCTTGCTGGGGTTCTATGGCCTGACGTCCTGGCTCAGTGCCTTGCTGCAGCAGTCGGGTTTTGCCGTGACCCAGTCGGTGTATTACACGGTGTTGATTTCCCTTGGCGGGATTCCCGGTTTCCTGATGGCCGCCTGGCTGGTGGAGCGTTGGGGGCGTAAACCGGTGTGCGTGGTGACGTTGCTCGGCGGCGGGGTGATGGCGTTTCTTTATGGTCAGAGCGCGGTGTTTGGCGGCAACGTCAACCTGTTGATTGCGTCGGGGCTGCTGATGCAGTTTTTCCTGTTCGGCATGTGGGCGGTGCTTTACACCTACACGCCGGAGTTGTACCCGACATCGGCGCGGGCCACGGGCTCGGGTTTTGCGTCGGCGATTGGCCGCGTGGGTTCGTTGCTCGGGCCAATGGTGACCGGGCTGGTGTTCCCGATGACCGGGCAGGGCGGGGTGTTTGCGTTGGGGGCGATGTGTTTTGCGATTGCGGCGGGGGTGGTGTGGGTGTTCGGGATGGAGACCCGGGGCAAGACGCTGGAGGAGTTGACTGAACCGGTAGCCGTTGGCTAAACGCAAACCCTGTGGGAGCGAGCTTGCTCGCGATAGCGGACTGACATTCAACATCGATGTTGAATGTGATGGCCTCATCGCGAGCAGGCTCGCTCCCACATTGGTTATGCGGTGAACCTTACGGTTTCACTAGCCGTGCATCCAGGCTGTTTTGCGCCAATCGCTTGGCCTGGTCCTGGGTCATGCCCAAATGGGTGTACAACGCGTCGAAGTTCTCGGTGACATAACCGCCGAAGTACGCCGGGTCATCCGAGTTCACGGTCACTTTCACGCCACGCTCGAGCATGTCGAGAATGTTGTGCTGAGACATGTGATCGAACACGCAGAGCTTGGTGTTCGACAACGGGCACACGGTCAACGGGATTTGTTCGTCGATGATCCGCTGCATCAAACGTTCGTCTTCGATGGCACGCACGCCATGGTCGATGCGCTGGACTTTCAGCAAGTCGAGGGCTTCCCAGATGTACTCGGGCGGGCCTTCTTCACCGGCGTGGGCGACGGTCAGGAAGCCTTCGTGACGGGCACGATCAAACACGCGCTGGAATTTGCTTGGCGGGTGACCCATTTCCGAACTGTCCAGACCGACAGCCACAAACGCATCACGGAACGGCAGCGCCTGGTCGAGGGTTTTCTCGGCTTCTTCTTCGCTCAAGTGGCGCAGGAAGCTCAGGATCAAACCGCTGGTGATGCCCAGTTGCTGCTCGCCATCCTTCAACGCGGCGGCGATGCCGTTGAGTACCACTTCGAACGGCACGCCACGGTCGGTGTGGGTCTGCGGGTCGAAAAACGGTTCGGTGTGAATCACGTTCTGCGCCTTGCAACGCAACAGGTAGGCCCAAGTCAGGTCGTAGAAATCCTGAGAGGTGCGCAACACGTCGGCGCCCTGGTAATACAGGTCGAGAAATTCTTGCAGGTTGTTGAAGGCGTAGGCCTTGCGCAGGGTTTCGACATCGCTCCACGGCAGGGCGATCTTGTTGCGTTCGGCCAGGGCGAACAGCAGCTCAGGCTCCAGCGAACCCTCAAGGTGCAGGTGAAGTTCTGCCTTGGGCAGGGCGTTCAGCCAGTCGTACATAGTCTTTTCTCATCAGGTGCAGATGGCGAGCATTCTACAGATGCCCGTAGAAACAATTAGCAAAACCTGACCAGCCGGTTCATCACAGCGCTTCCTGTTCCCGTCGATAGGCGTAGGTATCGGCGAAGCGCGAGAGCAGGAATTCGGCGCAGGTGGTGGCCGGATACTTTGCCGGGTGCTGTTCATCCTGACAGCCGGGCAGGCATTCGATGACCGTGTCAGGGTGCGGCTCGCCGAAGAATGGCATCGAGTAACGGTCCACGCCCAGCGGGCTGATCACCCGGTGCGGCGTCGACAGGTAACGGTCGTTGCTCCAGCGCGCCATCATGTCGCCGAGGTTGACCACGAACGTGCCGTCGATCGGCGGTGCATCGATCCACTCGCCTTTAACGTTTCGCACTTGCAGGCCGCCAGCGGCATCCTGATACAGCAGGGTGATGCAGCCGTAATCGGTGTGGGCGCCGGCGCCTTGTTGCTCTTCGGAACTGGCGGTGTGGCGCGGTGGGTAATGAATCATCCGCAGCACGCTGACCGGCTCAACGAAACGGGTGTCGAAAAAGTCGCGCTCGATGCCCAGCGCCACGGTTATGGCCCGTAACAGGGTTAGGGCCAAGGCCTGCATGTCGACGTAGTGCTGTTCCATCAGCGATTCCCAGCCGGGCATCGACGGATGACGGTTGGGTCCGCGCAGCGGTTTTTCTGCCAACACTTCAGGGTGATCGGCCGGCAGGTGGAGGCCCATGTCGAAGGTTTCTTTCAGGTCGCTGGGTTTGCTGGGGTCGAGTTGTTCGGTGGCGATGGCGCCATAACCGCGGTGGTGGCGGGTCTGGGTGATGTCGATCTTGAGTTTTTCGGCGGCGGGCAGGGCGAAGAAACGTTGGGCGTGGTCGAGTACGGCGTGAATGCGCGCTGCGCTGATCGGGTGACCTTTGATGTAGAAGAAGCCCCACTCTCGGCAGGCATGGTCGATCTCGGCGGCGACGGCTGGCCAAGCGTTTTGGTCATCGCTGTAGAGCGGGGCGATGTCGATGATCGGGAGCTGGTTCATGCGCAATTCTCAAGAACGCTGAAAATTCATTGTAGGAGTGAGCCTGCTCGCGATGAGGCCGTCACATTCAACATCCGCGTTGACTGATAGTCCGCTATCGCGAGCAGGCTCACTCCTACAGGGTTTTGTGTTGGGTTGGGGAGTTACTTCGGAATGTCGGCCTTCATGCCTTCAACGTAGTAGTTCATCAATGCCAGTTCCGCATTGCTCGCCGTCGCGCCCGCCGCAATCTTCTCGACGCCCGCCTGATCCTTGATCGGCCCGGTGAACGGGTGGAAAGCACCGCTCTTGATGTCGGCAATGATCTGCTCTGCCTCGGCTTTCACCGGCGCTGGCACCAGATCGCTGATCGGCAACTCAACCGTGCCTTCCTTCAAACCACCCCAGTAATCCAGCGACTTCCACGTGTGGTCGAGCACGCTTTGGGTCGCCTGAATGTAGTGCGGGCCCCAGTCGTTGACGATGGACGTCAGCACCGCTTTCGGCCCGAAGTGCGCCATGTCCGAAGCGTAGCCCACGGCATACACGCCGCGACGTTCAGCGGCCTGGATCGGCGCCGGGCTGTCGGTGTGCTGGAACACCACGTCCACGCCCTGATCGATCAGGGCGTTGGCGGCATCGGCTTCTTTGCCCGGATCGAACCAGGAGTTGACCCACACCACTTTGATCTCGGTGCCGGGGTTGTACTTGTTCAGGGCCAGTTGAATGGCGTTGATGTCGCGGATCACTTCCGGGATCGGGAAGGACGCGACATAACCGATCTTCTTGGTCCTGGTCATCTTCGCCGCGAGAAAACCGCCGACGTAGCGACCTTCATAGGTGCGCGCCAGGTAGGTGCCGAGGTTCTTGTCCTGCTTGTAGCCGGTGGCGTGTTCGAAGGTCACCTTGGGAAATTGTTTGGCGACTTTCAGGGTCGGGTTCATGTAGCCGAAGGACGTGGTGAAGATCAGGTCGTACTTGTCCTTGGCCATGTTGCGGATCACCCGCTCGGCGTCGGCGCCTTCAGCAACGTTCTCCACATAATTGGTGGTGATCTGGTCGCCGAATTTTTCCGCCAGTGCCTTGCGCCCTTGTTCATGCTGATACGTCCAGCCGTGGTCGCCAATCGGACCAATGTAGACGAAGCCGACTTTCAGCGGGTCGGCGGCACTGGCGGTCAGGCTGGCGCTCAGACCGATGGCCGCCGCAACGGCGCAAAGCAGCTTCTTCAACGGACGTTTGTGCATGAATTCGAACTCCATGTTGTTGTGAGGTTGGCAAGGCCAATGCAAGTTGCTGACCAACAGGACAACAAATGCCGAAACCGCGTAACGGCCTTCGCGAGCAGGCTCGCTCCCACAGGGGAATGCGATCCAATGTGGGAGCGGGCTTGCTCGCGAAGAGGCCCGCAAGGCCAATAAAAGTGCATGGCCTGACACGGCTGCCATCCACTGGTGCGCTAAGGTGTAACGAAACGTTAGCGCCGCCCCACAGTCAGTAGCTCATCACCCTGGTTTCGCTTCACACGGCAAAAAGGCCCGCAATGCTCACACTACTCAAGCAAGAAAAGTTTCTGCTGCTGGCCCTGCTCGCCGCCGTCGTCGCCTATCCGCTGGAACACTGGATGCTGCACAGCGGTCAGCCCATCGCGCTCACCGCAGGCCTGGTGTTGATCGCGTTCATCGTCGTTGCCTCCATGCGCGTCGCCCATCACGCTGAGCTGCTCGCAGAAAAAGTCGGTGACCCTTACGGCACGATGATCCTGACCCTGGCCGCCGTGCTGGTGGAAGTGGTGATCCTGGCGATCATGATGAGCAACGAAGCCTCGCCAACCCTGGTACGCGACACGATTTATTCGGCGGTGATGCTCGACATCAACGGCATCCTCGGCCTCGCTGCGTTGATGGGCGGGCTCAAGCACGGCGAACAGTCCTATAACGACGACTCGGCCCGTAGCTACAGCGTGATGATCCTCACCGCCATGGGCGTGTCCATGGTGGTGCCGGAGTTCATTCCCGAGGCCAGCTGGAAACTCTATTCGGCGTTCACCATCGGCGCGATGATCGTGCTCTACGCCCTGTTCCTGCGCATGCAGGTCGGGCCGCACAGTTATTTCTTCAGCTACAGCTACCCGGAAAAACGTCGCAAGAAAGTCCCGGAGGAAGAACCTGAACCCATCAATCTGGCGCTGAGTATCGGGACGTTGGTGTTTGGCGTGGTGGTGATCGGCGCATTGGCCGAAGTGATGTCCAAGACCCTCGATCTGGGCCTGGAAGGGACGGGCGCACCGCCGGTGATCACGGCGATCCTGGTGGCGGCAATCTCGGCGGCGCCGGAGATTCTGACCGCGTTGCGGGCGGCTCTGGCCAACCGCATGCAGTCGGTGGTCAACATCGCCATGGGCGCGTCGCTGTCGACGGTGATCCTGACGGTACCGGTGATGGAAGCGATGGCGCTCTACACCGGCCAGCCGTTTCAGATGGCGATGACCCCGGTGCAGACCGTGATGGTCTTCCTCACCCTGATCGTCAGCGCGATCAACCTCAACGATGGCGAAAGCAATGCCATCGAAGGCATGACCCACTTTGTGCTGTTTGCGACGTTCATTATGTTGTCGCTGCTGGGCCTTTGAACCCTCCACAAAACCAATGTGGGAGCGAGCCTGCTCGCGATGACGGTGTGTCAGACACCACTGATGTCGAGTGACACTCCCTCATCGCGAGCAGGCTCGCTCCCACAGTTTTTGATTGGTGGTGGATCAGGTGCCGGCGATTAGCTGCCGAGCCGCCTGGCTGTGATCGGCAATCAACCCCTTCAAATCCAGCCCTTCAACCTGTCCATCAATCACCCGCCATTTGCCGCCGACCATCACTCGATCCGCCCGATCAGCGCCGCACAGCAGCAACGCCGACACCGGATCATGACTGCCGGAGAACCGCAGCTCATCGAGCTTGAACAGTGCCAGATCCGCCTGCTTGCCCACCGCCAGTTCGCCGATATCGGTACGCCCGAGCAAACTCGCCGAACCCTTGGTCGCCCACCCCAAAACCAGTTCCGGCGTGATCTTTTCGGCGCCATAACGCAGCCGCTGAATGTACAGCGCCTGACGGGTTTCCAGCATCATGTTCGACGCATCGTTGGACGCCGAACCGTCCACGCCCAAGCCCAGCAACGCGCCCGCAGCGGTCAGGTCCAGTGTCGGGCAGATGCCGGAAGCCAGGCGCATGTTCGAACTCGGGCAATGGCAAATACCGGTACCGGCGGCGCCGAGGCGAGCGATTTCATCCGGGTTGAAGTGGATGCCATGAGCCAGCCAGGTGCGCGGGCCGAGCCAGCCGACGCTGTCCAGGTAATCCACAGTGCGCAAGCCGAAGCGTTGCAGACAGAAGTCTTCTTCGTCGAGGGTTTCCGCCAGATGGGTGTGCAGGCGCACGTCGAGTTTGTTCGCCAGTTCGGCGCTGGCCGACATGATTTCCGGGGTCACCGAGAACGGCGAGCACGGCGCGAGGGCGATCTGGATTTGCGCGCCGTCGCCACGTTCGTGGTACTCGGCGATCAAACGTTGGCTGTCGGCGAGGATGACTTCGCCTTCCTGCACGGTCTGCTGCGGCGGCAGGCCGCCGTCCTTTTCGCCGAGGCTCATGGAACCGCGCGTCAGCATGGCGCGCATGCCCAGTTCGCGGACGCTTTCGACCTGCACGTCGATCGCATTTTCCAGGCCTTGCGGAAACAGGTAATGGTGATCGGCCGCGGTGGTGCAGCCAGACAGCAGCAATTCGGCCAACGCGACTTTGCTGGCGAGGGCGAGTTTTTCAGGGGTGAGGCGGGCCCAGACCGGGTAGAGAGTTTTCAGCCACGGGAACAACGGCTGATTGACCACCGGTGCCCAAGCGCGGGTCAGGGTTTGATAGAAGTGGTGATGGGTGTTGATCAGTCCCGGCAGGATCACATGCTCGCGGGCATCGAACACGTGTCCACAGGGTGCGGATGGTTGCTGGCCAGCGGCGAGCACTTCGACGATCAAACCGTCTTGCAGCACCAGGCCGCCACGGGCATCGAGGCCATTGGCAGTGAAGATCGCGAGGGGATTTTTTAACCAGGTACGGGTCGCAGGCATGTTGGCCGGCTCCTCTGAAAGTGGGGTTCAGGTTAGCCAGCTCAGTGATTACCCTGTCTGCTGATCCAGGGTCGTCGCGGGGACGAGGTGCGGAGTTTCAATCAAAAAAGCTCGGCAGACAAGCCTCGCCCGACAGGACAACACAAATCCCTGTGGGAGGTGTTACCAAGGAATGGTTTCACCCCTGTAATTCACAAAATGATGCCCGCCCTTGCCGGTATGCGCATTCACCTGATCGACCAACCCACGCGTACTGGTGTCCACATCAATGTCAGCGCCTTCACCGCCCATGTCGGTTTTCACCCAACCCGGATGCAGCGACAGCACGGTGAGTTTCTGCTCACCCAACTGAGTGACGAAGCTGCTGGTCATCGAGTTCAGCGCCGCTTTGCTGGCCTTGTACAGCGCCAGTTCGGGTGCATCCGGCATGGTCACGCTGCCCAGCACCGAACTCATGAACGCCAGCACACCGCTGTCCGGACGGATCTGCCCGACGAAGCGTTGAGCCAGATTGATCGGCGCCACCGCATTGGTGAAGAACAGTTGGCCGACCTCGGCCAGCGTCGCGCCGCCCGGCGTCTGAACTTCCGGGCCTTTGACCCCGGCATTCACGAACAGCAGATCAAACACTTCGCCCTTGAGCTGCTGGCTCAGGGCGATGACCGCCTGCTGATCGTCCATATCGAGTTTTTCGATCCGCACCTTGCCCAAGGCCTGCAAGGCTTCGGCGTTCTGCGGGTTGCGCACGGTGGCGGTAACCTGCCAACCGTCGGCCAGCAGGGTTTTCACCAGACCGAGGCCCAGGCCCCGGGAGGCGCCGATGATGAGTGCGGTTTTTGCCGTAGACATAAGTGGCTTCCTTGAAAAATGAGGTCACGGATTTAATGGACAACGCTGGCCGAGCCGTTGCTGCAACTCCTGACGCAGCGCGCCGAGTTCTTCCATTCGGGTTTCGATCAGTTTGAGTTTGTCTTGCAGCAATTGCGTGACGGCGCTGTCCGGATCGGGCGACTGCCATATCGCGGCGACGCTGTTGCCGATCTCGCCGAGGGTAAAGCCCAATCGCTGAGCGGTCTTGATGTACTGCACCAGTTGCACCATGTCCGCCGGATAGTCGCGGTAACCGTTGGCGCTGCGTTGTGCCGCAATCAACCCGCGATGCTCGTAGAAGCGCAGCGTGTCGCGGCTGACGGCGCTGGCCTGGGCTAATTCACCAATGCGCATCATGACGTCTCGAGAGGGCTTGACCCTGGAGCATACTCCAGGCTTTAGCCTTGTTGCTCCCTGAGTTTACGGAGCAAGACGGATGTGGACTTCAACGCAATATCGCCGGTTGGTGAAGGGTAGCGCCTGGTATGACTTGATCGTCATGGTGGCGTTTGTCACGCCGTGGAGTTTTGCGGCGTTGCATGGCGTTTTGTTGAGTGTGAGTCAGGCGTTCAACTTGTCTGGCGAGCTGCCGCCGTTTGAGCCGATGCACATGCTGATGGCCAATCTGTTGGGGTCGATTGTCTGCGTGTGGGCGGTGCTGCGGATTCGTGATCCGCAGCAGGTGTTTGGGCGGTATGACGCGGTGGGGCGGTTTTTGTTTGCAGCCTGGCAGGCTTATGCCTTGGCCCACGGCGGGAGTTCGCTATTGGTGATTTTCCTGTTCTTTGAATTGGCGTGGGGCGTAGCTCAGGTGTTGCCTGTACGGACGCCATCGCGAGCAAGCTCGCTCCCACAGTGACCGAGTTGCCCGCAGGATTATTGGTCGCCGCAGAACCCTGTGGGAGCGAGCTTGCTCGCGATGGGGCCCGCCCGGCCAGCCTCTAATGCCCGGCCTGCCACGGCTGCCCCAACGACACCGGCGCAAACAACCGCGTACGCAGCGCATCCCGCGACAACAGCACCAACACCACAATGGTCGCGACATACGGCAGCATCGCCAACAGACTCGACGGAATCGCCAGCCCCAACCCCTGCGCCACCAAATGCAGAATGCTGGCGAGCCCGAACAGATACGCCCCCAGCAGCAACCGCCACACCCGCCAACTGGCAAACACCACCAGTGCCAGGGCAATCCAGCCGCGGCCGGCGCTCATGTTCTCCGCCCACATCGGCGTATAAGCCAGCGACAAATAAGCCCCAGCCAACCCGGCCATCGCCCCACCAAACAGCACCGCCAACGTGCGCACGCCCAACACCGGTAAGCCCATGGCACTGGCCGCATCCGGATTTTCCCCTACCGCCTGAATGATCAGCCCGACGCGACTTTTAACAATCACCCAGGCCACCAGCGCAAACAACGCGAACGACAGGTACACCAACAGATCCTGCGCAAACAGCATCCGCCCGATCAGCGGGATTTCACTCAAATAAGGAATCGCCACCGGCTCAAAACCCGCCAGCGGTTTACCAACCCACGCCGCGCCGACAAAGGTCGACAGGCCCACACCGAAGATCGTCAGCGCCAACCCGGTGGCCACCTGATTGGCGTTGAACACCAGCGCCACCAGCGCAAACAGGGACGACAACAGCATCCCGGCGAGCATCGCCAGCAACACGCCGAGCCACAAGTTGCCGCTGCTCAACGCGACGATAAAACCGATCACCGCACCAAACAGCATCATGCCTTCCTGGCCGAGGTTCAGAACGCCGCTCTTCTCGCAGACCAATTCACCTAAAGCCACCAACAGCAACGGCGTACCGCAGCGGACCATGGCGTAGAAAATATTGCTCAGCAGATCGATATCCATCACAGCGCTCCTGCTTGTACGGCGGTGGCTTGTGCGCGACGGGACCAGCGCAGGTTCAAACGCGGTCGGTAGAGAATCAG
The DNA here is from genome assembly GCF_057837605.1 of Pseudomonas sp. GL_093. Lineage (NCBI taxonomy): Bacteria > Pseudomonadati > Pseudomonadota > Gammaproteobacteria > Pseudomonadales > Pseudomonadaceae > Pseudomonas > Pseudomonas sp. GL_093. The sequence continues at coordinate 793,598 of NZ_CM174448.1, forward strand.
CACGTCACTGGCCAGCAGGAAAAACAGCATCATCCCCTGGAACAATTGGGTGATTGCCTGGGGCAGATTCATGCTCATCTGCGCGCTCTCTCCACCGATGTACAGCAGTGCCATCAGCAGGCTGGAAAACAGGATGCCAATGGGATTCAACCGTCCGAGAAACGCCACGGTGATCGCGGCATAGCCGTAACCCGGCGAGACTTGCGGCACCAGTTGGCCGATCGGCCCGGTGACTTCACACACGCCGGCCAGCCCCGCCAATCCTCCGCTGATCAACAGCGCCAGCCAGATCAGCCGCTTCTCGCGAAAGCCGACGAACCCCGCTGCGCGCTGGTCCAGCCCGAGCACTTTGATCTGGAATCCGATAAAGCTTTTCTGCAGCAACACCCACACCGCCACCAACGCGAGCAAGGCGAAATACACGCCCATGTGGACCCGCCCGTCCTCCATCAGCAGCGGCAAACGGCTGGCATCACCGAACATCGCTGATTCGGGAAAGTTGAACCCCGCCGGATCCTTCAACGGCCCATGTACGCAGAACAGCAACAGGTTCAGGGCGATGTAATTGAGCATGATGCTGGTGAGGATTTCGTTGGCGTTGAATCGCGTACGCAACCACGCCGTCAGCCCGGCCCACGCGGCACCGGCCAGGGTGCCGACAAGCAGGATCAACACCAGTGCCCAGCGACTCTCCATGCCGATGATGTTCACCGCCAGCGCACTGCCGGCCAGCGCGCCAAGCAGCAACTGACCTTCGGCGCCGATGTTCCAGATTCGCGCTTGGTACGCCACCGCCAGCCCCAACGCGCAGAGCAAAATCGGCAGCGCTTTGACCAGCAGTTCGGAGATGCCATACAGGTCGCTAATCGGCGCGATGAGCAAGGTGTGCAAGGTCAGTAACGGGTCATGCCCCAGCGCGATAAACAGCAGCGAGCCACAGCCCAACGTCAGGACAGCCGCCAGCAATGGCGAGCACCACAGCATCAGGCGCGATTGCTGGCCACGAAGTTCGAGAGAAAGCAGCATGTGAAACTCCGTTAAACCGTTGCGGGTGCGAGTGATTGAGGGGCGTCGAACTGGCCGGCCATCCAGCCGCCGACATCGATCAGGCGGGTGTCGACCGTGGGCTTGAGCGGTGACAATCGACCACCGCACAAGGCGCCGAGGCGGTCGCTGATCTGGAACAGTTCGTCGAGGTCTTCGGAGATCACCAGGATCGCCGCGCCGGCGTCGCGCAAGGCAATCAGTGCGCGGTGAATGGTCGCGGCAGCGCCGACGTCCACGCCCCAGGTCGGGTGCGCGGCCACCAGCAGTTTCGGTTGCTGCAGGATTTCCCGGCCGAGGATGAATTTCTGCAAGTTGCCGCCGGACAGGCTGCGGGCCGGTGTCTGGGTGTCGGGCGTCTTCACCCCGAAGCGACGGATGATTTCTTCGGCCAGCGCTTCGACCTTGTCGCGCTGGATCAGTCCGTTGCTGACCAGCCCTTGTTGAAAGGCGGTGAGCAGAGCGTTGTCCGCCAGGCTCAAGTCCGGCACCGCGCCATGACCCAGACGTTCAGCGGGGACGAAGGCCAGGCCCAGTTTGCGCCGTGCATCCGGCCGCAAATGAGCCACCGGTTGCCCGGCGAAACTGATCGTTGCGCCGTCGTTGCGGCTGAGCGGTTCTTCGCCGCTGAGCAGGGCCAGCAACTCATCCTGACCATTGCCCGCGACACCGGCGATGCCGACGATTTCACCGCTGCGCACTTCAAGCTCAATGTCATTCAGCGAGCATCCGAACGGGTCCGGGTTGTGCCAGGACAATCCGCTCACACTCAAGAAGACATCACTGCCGATCACCTTCGGATAATCGGTAATCAACTCGGCCGCTTCACCCACCATCAACTGCGCCAGTTGCCGATCCGAACACTCGAGCGGCACGCAATGCCCGGCCACCCGACCGCCGCGCAACACCGTGGCGCTGTGACACAACGCGCGAACTTCACCGAGTTTGTGGCTGATAAACAGAATGCTGCATCCCTCGGCCGCCAGTCGGCGCAAGGTGACGAACAATTCGTCGGCCTCCTGTGGAGTCAGCACCGAGGTCGGCTCATCGAGAATCAGCAGGCGGATGTCCTGCATCAGGCATCGAATGATTTCCACCCGCTGGCGTTCGCCGATCGACAGGCTGTGGACAAGTCGCTCCGGCTCCAGCGCCATGCCGTAGCGCCGGGAGACTTCACGAATCTTTGGCTCAAGCTGTTTCGGTGTACCAGCCGCCGCGCCCATCGCCAAGGCAATGTTCTGCGCCACGCTCAGCGTCTCGAACAGCGAGAAATGCTGGAACACCATGCCGATCCCGAGGCTACGAGCCTGAGCCGGGTTGCGCAGAGTCACGCGTTGCCCTTGCCAGTTCATCTCACCCGAGTCCGCGTGGGTGACGCCGTAGATGATCTTCATCAGCGTACTTTTACCCGCGCCGTTTTCGCCAAGCAGGGCATGGATTTCGCCAGGGGCTATGCTCAAGTCGATAGCATCGTTGGCCAGGCAACCGGGGTAGCGCTTGCTGATTCTGCGCAGTTGCAGACGAGGTGTTGGATCGGGGATCGGCACGGGGTTAGGCATGACAGGCTCGGGTCGATTGAAGTGATGCCGGTGGACACAGCAATTTCCTGGCCATTGAGTCAGAAAAAATCAAATGCGTTACAGATAAAGGCTTTGAGGACGGCGCCTTGCCCTATGTCGATCCCGAACCAGGCACCACTTGAGGGCAGCGCCGTTGATCAGGCTCCGGTTTTGCTCAGGGTGTTTGGTCAAAAAACGAGCAACTGGCGGCAAGCCATACCGGACATGGGGCGGCGACAGCCATGAACGGGTTATCCACAGATTGCTCCACAGTATTTGTGCGCAAGCCCGAAGCTCGGGCATAAGCACTGAGTGGCTTTCTTCTAAAGGTGATAAACCGCGCTAACTGATTGTTTTTGCGTGGATTTAGTTTTTTTGGTGGCAGATTGGACGAAAAGTGAGCAAAGCCCGCAAAGCCGCATGACAGAAGGGTTACAGCCGGGTGTGCTCAGGTTATCCACAGCCGGGTGCACAGTAGATGTGGGCAAATGCACTGGTTCGACGAAAGGGCGGTGAACGTTGTTGGTGCGATTAGTGCTGCAACAAAATGCGTCCGCGACTCAAGCCCGCCAGCTGCGTTTGCAGGGTATCGATCTGGCTTTCGCCGATCGCCAGTTGCAGGTCTACGCCGTTGGCCGTGAACGTTTCTTCCACAACCAATCCACCCAGTTCCGCCACCCGAAGCTTCACCAGCGGCAACTCTGCAAAAGCACAGGCGCAACTCACCGGCACCCGACTGATCAACTCAACCTTCGCCGCCGCTTGCAGGCACTTGTTGGCGCCGCCGCCATACGCCCGGGCGAGGCCACCGGTGCCGAGTTGAATGCCGCCATACCAACGAATTACCAGCACCGCGACTTGATCGCAATCCTGCGCGTCGATTGCCGCCAGAATCGGCCGGCCAGCGGTGCCGCCGGGCTCGCCATCGTCAGTGCTGCGGTATTGGTCGCCAAGTTTCCAGGCCCAGCAATTGTGCGAGGCATTCAGATCGCTGTGCTGTTCGATGAACGCCTGGGCTTCAACAGGGCTGCTGATTGGCGCGGCGAAAGTGATGAAGCGGCTTTTGCGAATCTCTTCGCGGTACTCGCAAAAACCGCTGAGGGTAAAAGGCATAAGTGTCTTAGATCGTTGGCGTCAGGCCGCAGCCCTTGAGAATGATGCGGATCAGGTTGTTGCCGGCGTCTTCCATGTCCTGCTTGGTGAGCTTGGTACGCCCGCTGACACGGCAGATCTGTGTGGCGAAATCCGCGTAATGCTGAGTGCTGCCCCACAACAGGAAGATCAGGTTCACCGGGTCGACCGGGTCCATTTTGCCGGCGTCGATCCACGCTTGGAACACGCCCGCCCGGCCCTGGAACCAGGCGCGATAATCCTGGTTGAAGTATTCGGTCAGGCATTCGCCGCCGCTGATCACTTCCATCGCGAAGATCCGCGAGGCTTGCGGCTGACGGCGGGAGAATTCCATCTTGGCGCGGATGTAACGCGTCAGCGCTTCGGCCGGATCATCATCAAAGGTCAGGGTGTTGAAGGTGCTGTCCCACAACTGGAGGATGTTGCTCAGCACCGCCACGTACAAACCGAGTTTGTTGGTGAAGTAGTAATGCAGGTTCGCCTTGGGCAACCCGGCATTCAGGGCGATGGTGTTCATGCTGGTGCCTTTGAACCCGTGACGAGCGAACTCGTCTTCGGCGGCTTTGATGATGGTCTCTTCGTTCTTCTGACGAATGCGGCTGGCAGGTTTGCCGCCGTGAGCGGGGACTTCAAAGGTCATAGGCACTTCCGAGCAAGTGAGTGGGTGCAACCAGTGCGTTGATAGCGCACCCACCGGCATCAGACAAGTCCTGACGCGATAAAACCTAGCGTGTCGCCGCCAGGCTCTCCAGAAAACTCTCCAGCACCAAATGCGGGCGACGGCCCTTGCGTGTGACCGATGCAAGGCTCAGGTCATAAAAACGCACCTTTGGTTTCAGCGCACGTAATCGGCCTTGCTGCACCCAGAGGCTGGCGTAGTGGTCCGGCAGGTAGCCGATGAAGCGTCCGGTCAGGATCAGGAACGCCATGCCTTCACGGTCCGAGGCACTGGCGGTGCAATTGAGCGCTTGGTAATGGGCCTGGATTTCCGCAGGCAAACGGAAGGTCGGCGCGATGGCGTCCTGGCTATTGAGGCGCTCGTCATCCAGTTGTTTATCGTCGACATAAAACAACGGATGACCTACCGCGCAATACAGCAGCGAGCGTTCGCTATAGAGCGGCTGATATTCCAGCCCCGACAGCGCGCTGGCCTGCGGCACCACGCCGACATGCAATCGACCGTCGAGCACGCCTTGTTCGACTTCATTGGGCGCGATCATGCGGATCTGAATCTGCACGTCCGGACCGCGTTCCTTCAATTGCGCCAAGGCGTGGGTGATGCGCATGTGGGGCAGGGTGACCAGGTTGTCGGTCAGGCCGATGGTCAATTCGCCGCGCAAGTGTTGGTGCAGGCCGTTGACCTCGGTGCGGAAACTTTCCAGCGCACTTAATAGCTGTAAGGCCGATTGGTAAACCTCGCGGCCTTCCTCGGTCAGGGAAAATCCGGCGCGACCGCGTTGGCATAAGCGCAGACCGAGACGCTGCTCCAGATCACTCATTTGCTGGCTGATGGCCGAGCGACCGATCCCCAGCACCGACTCCGCTGCCGAGAAGCCGCCGCACTCCACCACACTGCGAAAAATCCGAAGCAGGCGGATATCAAAGTCACTGACTTGCGCCAGCGGATCGGGGCGACGGCTGCTCATAGTTTAGTGATGACCTGACTGAACGTTAGAAGAGTTGGATTTCACCGACTTTATCCCCGTGGCAATTTAGCTGCAAGAACGCTTTTGATCTCTATGCCGCTTATTGCCCTGCGAGGTTTTGCCCATGAACTTGCCTGAAAACAACCCGACTTCCCTGGCCAGCCAGCTCAAGCTCGATGCTCACTGGATGCCCTACACCGCCAACCGCAATTTCCAGCGCGATCCGCGACTGATCGTGGCGGCAGAAGGCAGTTGGCTGATCGATGACAAGGGCCGCAAGGTTTACGATTCGCTCTCTGGTTTGTGGACCTGTGGCGCCGGGCATACCCGCAAGGAAATTCAGGAAGCGGTCGCCAAGCAATTGGGCACCCTCGATTACTCGCCAGGCTTCCAGTACGGCCATCCGCTGTCGTTCCAGTTGGCTGAGAAAATCACCGACCTGACCCCGGGCAATCTGAATCATGTGTTCTTCACTGACTCGGGCTCCGAGTGCGCTGACACGGCGGTGAAGATGGTGCGTGCTTACTGGCGCCTGAAAGGCCAGGCCACCAAGACCAAGATGATCGGTCGTGCCCGTGGTTATCACGGCGTGAACATCGCCGGTACCAGCCTCGGTGGCGTGAACGGCAACCGCAAAATGTTCGGTCAGGCGATGATGGACGTCGATCATCTGCCGCACACGCTGCTGGCGAGCAATGCCTACTCCCGTGGCATGCCGGAGTTGGGTGGTATTGCTTTGGCCGACGAGCTGCTGAAGTTGATCGAGCTGCACGATGCGTCGAACATCGCCGCCGTATTCGTAGAGCCACTGGCCGGATCCGCTGGCGTGCTTGTTCCGCCGCAGGGCTACCTCAAGCGTCTGCGCGAAATCTGCGATCAGCACAACATCCTGCTGGTGTTCGACGAAGTGATCACCGGTTTCGGCCGTACCGGCAAAATGTTCGGTGCCGATACCTTTGGCGTCACCCCGGACCTGATGTGCATCGCCAAGCAAGTCACTAACGGCGCGATTCCGATGGGCGCGGTGATTGCCAGCTCCGAGATCTACCAGACCTTCATGAACCAGGCGACGCCGGAGTACGCGGTGGAATTCCCGCACGGCTACACCTATTCCGCGCACCCGGTGGCTTGCGCTGCTGGCCTGGCAGCACTCGACCTGCTGCAAAAGGAAAACCTGGTGCAGAGCGTGGCCGAAGTCGCGCCGCATTTCGAAAATGCGCTGCACGGTCTGAAGGGTTCGAAAAACATTATCGATATTCGTAACTACGGCCTGGCCGGTGCAATCCAGATCGCGCCGCGTGACGGCGACGCCATTGTGCGTCCGTTCGAAGCGGGCATGGCGTTGTGGAAAGCCGGGTTCTACGTGCGCTTCGGCGGCGACACCCTGCAGTTCGGCCCAACCTTCAACAGCAAGCCGCAAGACCTTGATCGTCTGTTCGACGCGGTCGGCGAAGTGCTGAACAAGATCGACTGATTCTTCCCTCTATTCCCTCTAATAGAAAGAAAGGCGCCCTTTGAAGGGCGCCCGTGGACAACTTTTCAGGAGTGCTGCATGAGCCTTATCCCGCATTTGATCAATGGCGAACTGGTGACCGAAGAAGGTCGCACGGCCGATGTGTTCAACCCGTCTACCGGCCAGGCGATCCACAAGCTGCCGTTGGCCGGCCGCGAAACCATTCAAAAAGCCATCGACTCGGCCAAGGCTGCGTTCCCGGCTTGGCGTAACACTCCGCCGGCCAAGCGTGCGCAGGTGATGTTCCGCTTCAAGCAATTGCTGGAGCAGAACGAAGCGCGTATCGCTCAACTGATCAGCGAAGAACACGGCAAGACGCTGGAAGATGCTGCTGGTGAACTGAAGCGCGGTATCGAGAACGTTGAGTTCGCTTGTGCTGCACCGGAAATCCTCAAGGGTGAATACAGCCGTAACGTCGGCCCGAACATTGATGCCTGGTCGGACTTCCAGCCGTTGGGCGTGGTGGCCGGTATTACGCCGTTCAACTTCCCGGCCATGGTGCCGCTGTGGATGTATCCGCTGGCGATCGTCTGCGGCAACTGCTTTATCCTCAAACCCTCTGAACGTGATCCAAGCTCCACGCTGTTGATCGCTCAATTGCTGGTGGAAGCCGGTCTGCCTAAAGGTGTGCTGAGTGTGGTGCACGGCGACAAGGCTGCGGTGGATGCGCTGATCGAAGCGCCAGAAGTCAAAGCGTTGAGCTTTGTTGGTTCGACGCCGATTGCCGAGTACATCTACGCCGAAGGCACCAAGCGCGGCAAACGCGTTCAGGCACTGGGTGGCGCGAAGAACCATGCGGTGCTGATGCCGGATGCGGATCTGGATAACGCGGTCAGCGCATTGATGGGCGCGGCTTATGGTTCTTGCGGTGAACGTTGCATGGCGATCTCGGTGGCTGTGTGCGTCGGTGACCAGGTGGCGGATGCGCTGGTGGCCAAACTGGTACCGCAGATCAAGGCGCTGAAAATCGGTGCCGGTACTTCATGCGGTCTGGACATGGGGCCGCTGGTTTCCGGTCAGGCTCGCGATAAAGTCAGTGGCTATATAGAAGACGGTGTTTCTTCTGGTGCGACCTTGGTGGTGGATGGTCGTGGTCTGAGCGTGGCCGGTCATGAGGAAGGTTTCTTCCTGGGTGGCTGCCTGTTCGACAACGTCACGCCGGAGATGCGTATCTATAAAGAAGAGATCTTCGGACCGGTGCTGTGCGTTGTCCGGGTTAACAGCCTGGAAGAGGCGATGCAGCTGATCAACGATCACGAGTATGGCAACGGTACCTGCATCTTTACCCGTGATGGGGAAGCGGCGCGTTTGTTCTGCGACGAGATCGAAGTCGGTATGGTCGGCGTCAACGTACCGCTGCCGGTACCGGTGGCTTATCACAGCTTTGGCGGCTGGAAGCGCTCGCTGTTCGGCGACTTGCATGCGTATGGTCCGGATGGCGTGCGTTTCTACACCCGTCGCAAGGCCATTACCCAGCGCTGGCCACAGCGGGCGAGCCATGAAGCTTCGCAGTTCGCATTCCCTAGCTTGTAAGTAGAAGGGAAGAAGGCCGGCCCCTTGGGGCCGGCCTTTGCGTTTAGGGGCTGTTTTTATCTATATGACAGAATTATGAAGATAGGTGTTGACGGCAGATTCTGGAAGTCTATAATTCGCCCCACTTCCGGCGCAGTCGAAACGGAAAACTCCTTGGTAAACAATGAGTTATGCAGTTTTCGACAGCGAGTTGCTTCAGCTTATCGAAGCCCAGAAGGAGTCGGTCAGGCAGGGTGGTTTAGCTTGATTGACGGTTCGATCTTCTCGGTCGAAAGCGGTGTAAAAGAGGTGTTGACAGCAGCTACTAACGCTGTAGAATTCGCCTCCCGCTAACGAGAGATCGAAAGCGCAAGTGGTTGAAGTTGCAAAGGAAATTTTGAAAACTTCGGAAAATAACCGCTTGACAGCAACAGAGGCTGCTGTAGAATGCGCGCCTCGGTTGAGACGAAAGATCTTAACCAACCGCTCTTTAACAACTGAATCAAGCAATTCGTGTGGGTGCTTGTGGAGTCAGACTGATAGTCAACAAGATTATCAGCATCACAAGTTACTCCGCGAGAAATCAAAGATGTAACCAACGATTGCTGAGCCAAGTTTAGGGTTTCTTAAAAACCCAAAGATGTTTGAACTGAAGAGTTTGATCATGGCTCAGATTGAACGCTGGCGGCAGGCCTAACACATGCAAGTCGAGCGGCAGCACGGGTACTTGTACCTGGTGGCGAGCGGCGGACGGGTGAGTAATGCCTAGGAATCTGCCTGGTAGTGGGGGATAACGCTCGGAAACGGACGCTAATACCGCATACGTCCTACGGGAGAAAGCAGGGGACCTTCGGGCCTTGCGCTATCAGATGAGCCTAGGTCGGATTAGCTAGTTGGTGAGGTAATGGCTCACCAAGGCGACGATCCGTAACTGGTCTGAGAGGATGATCAGTCACACTGGAACTGAGACACGGTCCAGACTCCTACGGGAGGCAGCAGTGGGGAATATTGGACAATGGGCGAAAGCCTGATCCAGCCATGCCGCGTGTGTGAAGAAGGTCTTCGGATTGTAAAGCACTTTAAGTTGGGAGGAAGGGCATTAACCTAATACGTTGGTGTCTTGACGTTACCGACAGAATAAGCACCGGCTAACTCTGTGCCAGCAGCCGCGGTAATACAGAGGGTGCAAGCGTTAATCGGAATTACTGGGCGTAAAGCGCGCGTAGGTGGTTTGTTAAGTTGGATGTGAAATCCCCGGGCTCAACCTGGGAACTGCATTCAAAACTGACAAGCTAGAGTATGGTAGAGGGTGGTGGAATTTCCTGTGTAGCGGTGAAATGCGTAGATATAGGAAGGAACACCAGTGGCGAAGGCGACCACCTGGACTGATACTGACACTGAGGTGCGAAAGCGTGGGGAGCAAACAGGATTAGATACCCTGGTAGTCCACGCCGTAAACGATGTCAACTAGCCGTTGGGAGCCTTGAGCTCTTAGTGGCGCAGCTAACGCATTAAGTTGACCGCCTGGGGAGTACGGCCGCAAGGTTAAAACTCAAATGAATTGACGGGGGCCCGCACAAGCGGTGGAGCATGTGGTTTAATTCGAAGCAACGCGAAGAACCTTACCAGGCCTTGACATCCAATGAATCTGCTAGAGATAGCGGAGTGCCTTCGGGAACATTGAGACAGGTGCTGCATGGCTGTCGTCAGCTCGTGTCGTGAGATGTTGGGTTAAGTCCCGTAACGAGCGCAACCCTTGTCCTTAGTTACCAGCACGTAATGGTGGGCACTCTAAGGAGACTGCCGGTGACAAACCGGAGGAAGGTGGGGATGACGTCAAGTCATCATGGCCCTTACGGCCTGGGCTACACACGTGCTACAATGGTCGGTACAGAGGGTTGCCAAGCCGCGAGGTGGAGCTAATCCCAGAAAACCGATCGTAGTCCGGATCGCAGTCTGCAACTCGACTGCGTGAAGTCGGAATCGCTAGTAATCGCGAATCAGAATGTCGCGGTGAATACGTTCCCGGGCCTTGTACACACCGCCCGTCACACCATGGGAGTGGGTTGCACCAGAAGTAGCTAGTCTAACCTTCGGGAGGACGGTTACCACGGTGTGATTCATGACTGGGGTGAAGTCGTAACAAGGTAGCCGTAGGGGAACCTGCGGCTGGATCACCTCCTTAATCGACGACATCAGCTGCTCCATAAGCTCCCACACGAATTGCTTGATTCATTGAAGAAGACGATAAGAAGCAGCCCTAACAGGTTGTAGCTTAGTTGGTTGGAACGCACCCCATGCTCTGTGGTAAAGAGCAGGGTGAGGTCGGCCTTAAAGCTCGAAATTGGGTCTGTAGCTCAGTTGGTTAGAGCGCACCCCTGATAAGGGTGAGGTCGGCAGTTCGAATCTGCCCAGACCCACCAATTTTGTGTGGGAACCTGTAGAAATACGGGGCCATAGCTCAGCTGGGAGAGCGCCTGCCTTGCACGCAGGAGGTCAACGGTTCGATCCCGTTTGGCTCCACCACTACTGCTTCTGTTTGTTGAAAGCTTAGAAATGAGCATTCCATCGTGATGATGGTGAATGTTGATTTCTAGTCTTTGGCTAGATCGTTCTTTAAAAATTTGGGTATGTGATAGAAAGATAGACTGAACGTTACTTTCACTGGTAACGGATCAGGCTAAGGTAAAATTTGTGAGTTGCTCTTAATTGAGTATTATCGAATTTTCGGCGAATGTCGTCTTCACAGTATAACCAGATTGCTTGGGGTTATATGGTCAAGTGAAGAAGCGCATACGGTGGATGCCTTGGCAGTCAGAGGCGATGAAAGACGTGGTAGCCTGCGAAAAGCTTCGGGGAGTCGGCAAACAGACTTTGATCCGGAGATGTCTGAATGGGGGAACCCAGCCATCATAAGATGGTTATCTTAAGCTGAATACATAGGCTTAAGAGGCGAACCAGGGGAACTGAAACATCTAAGTACCCTGAGGAAAAGAAATCAACCGAGATTCCCTTAGTAGTGGCGAGCGAACGGGGACTAGCCCTTAAGTGGCTTTGAGATTAGCGGAACGCTCTGGAAAGTGCGGCCATAGTGGGTGATAGCCCTGTACGCGAAAATCTCTTAGTCATGAAATCGAGTAGGACGGAGCACGAGAAACTTTGTCTGAATATGGGGGGACCATCCTCCAAGGCTAAATACTACTGACTGACCGATAGTGAACTAGTACCGTGAGGGAAAGGCGAAAAGAACCCCGGAGAGGGGAGTGAAATAGATCCTGAAACCGTATGCGTACAAGCAGTGGGAGCCCACTTTGTTGGGTGACTGCGTACCTTTTGTATAATGGGTCAGCGACTTATTTTCAGTGGCGAGCTTAACCGAATAGGGGAGGCGTAGCGAAAGCGAGTCTTAATAGGGCGTCTAGTCGCTGGGAATAGACCCGAAACCGGGCGATCTATCCATGGGCAGGTTGAAGGTTGGGTAACACTAACTGGAGGACCGAACCGACTACCGTTGAAAAGTTAGCGGATGACCTGTGGATCGGAGTGAAAGGCTAATCAAGCTCGGAGATAGCTGGTTCTCCTCGAAAGCTATTTAGGTAGCGCCTCATGTATCACTGTAGGGGGTAGAGCACTGTTTCGGCTAGGGGGTCATCCCGACTTACCAAACCGATGCAAACTCCGAATACCTACAAGTGCCGAGCATGGGAGACACACGGCGGGTGCTAACGTCCGTCGTGAAAAGGGAAACAACCCAGACCGTCAGCTAAGGTCCCAAAGTTATGGTTAAGTGGGAAACGATGTGGGAAGGCTTAGACAGCTAGGAGGTTGGCTTAGAAGCAGCCACCCTTTAAAGAAAGCGTAATAGCTCACTAGTCGAGTCGGCCTGCGCGGAAGATGTAACGGGGCTCAAACCATACACCGAAGCTACGGGTATCACTTAGGTGATGCGGTAGAGGAGCGTTCTGTAAGCCTGTGAAGGTGAGTTGAGAAGCTTGCTGGAGGTATCAGAAGTGCGAATGCTGACATGAGTAACGACAATGGGTGTGAAAAACACCCACGCCGAAAGACCAAGGTTTCCTGCGCAACGTTAATCGACGCAGGGTTAGTCGGTCCCTAAGGCGAGGCTGAAAAGCGTAGTCGATGGAAAACAGGTTAATATTCCTGTACTTCTGGTTATTGCGATGGAGGGACGGAGAAGGCTAGGCCAGCTTGGCGTTGGTTGTCCAAGTTTAAGGTGGTAGGCTGGAATCTTAGGTAAATCCGGGATTCTAAGGCCGAGAGCTGATGACGAGTTACCCTTTGGGTGACGAAGTGGTTGATGCCATGCTTCCAAGAAAAGCTTCTAAGCTTCAGGTAACCAGGAACCGTACCCCAAACCGACACAGGTGGTTGGGTAGAGAATACCAAGGCGCTTGAGAGAACTCGGGTGAAGGAACTAGGCAAAATGGCACCGTAACTTCGGGAGAAGGTGCGCCGGTGAGGGTGAAGCATTTACTGCGTAAGCCCATGCCGGTCGAAGATACCAGGCCGCTGCGACTGTTTATTAAAAACACAGCACTCTGCAAACACGAAAGTGGACGTATAGGGTGTGACGCCTGCCCGGTGCCGGAAGGTTAATTGATGGGGTTAGCTAACGCGAAGCTCTTGATCGAAGCCCCGGTAAACGGCGGCCGTAACTATAACGGTCCTAAGGTAGCGAAATTCCTTGTCGGGTAAGTTCCGACCTGCACGAATGGCGTAACGATGGCGGCGCTGTCTCCACCCGAGACTCAGTGAAATTGAAATCGCTGTGAAGATGCAGTGTATCCGCGGCTAGACGGAAAGACCCCGTGAACCTTTACTATAGCTTTGCACTGGACTTTGAATTTGCTTGTGTAGGATAGGTGGGAGGCTTTGAAGCGTGGACGCCAGTTCGCGTGGAGCCAACCTTGAAATACCACCCTGGCAACTTTGAGGTTCTAACTCAGGTCCGTTATCCGGATCGAGGACAGTGTATGGTGGGTAGTTTGACTGGGGCGGTCTCCTCCTAAAGAGTAACGGAGGAGTACGAAGGTGCGCTCAGACCGGTCGGAAATCGGTCGTAGAGTATAAAGGCAAAAGCGCGCTTGACTGCGAGACAGACACGTCGAGCAGGTACGAAAGTAGGTCTTAGTGATCCGGTGGTTCTGTATGGAAGGGCCATCGCTCAACGGATAAAAGGTACTCCGGGGATAACAGGCTGATACCGCCCAAGAGTTCATATCGACGGCGGTGTTTGGCACCTCGATGTCGGCTCATCACATCCTGGGGCTGAAGCCGGTCCCAAGGGTATGGCTGTTCGCCATTTAAAGTGGTACGCGAGCTGGGTTTAGAACGTCGTGAGACAGTTCGGTCCCTATCTGCCGTGGACGTTTGAGATTTGAGAGGGGCTGCTCCTAGTACGAGAGGACCGGAGTGGACGAACCTCTGGTGTTCCGGTTGTCACGCCAGTGGCATTGCCGGGTAGCTATGTTCGGAATAGATAACCGCTGAAAGCATCTAAGCGGGAAACTAGCCTCAAGATGAGATCTCACTGGGACCTTGAGTCCCCTGAAGGGCCGTCGAAGACTACGACGTTGATAGGTTGGGTGTGTAAGCGCTGTGAGGCGTTGAGCTAACCAATACTAATTGCCCGTGAGGCTTGACCATATAACACCCAAGCAATTTGCTGACCTGAAAAGGCACCAGATTGCGGTGTGTGAAGACGAAACGAACCGAAAGTTCGAGATACTCACAAAACACCTGCTGTCACATACCCAATTTGCTGAAGCGAGACCAACAGGTCACGACTCAGTACCCGAATTTCTTGACGACCATAGAGCATTGGAACCACCTGATCCCATCCCGAACTCAGCAGTGAAACGATGCATCGCCGATGGTAGTGTGGGGTTTCCCCATGTGAGAGTAGGTCATCGTCAAGATTAAATTCCGAAACCCCTATCTGCGTATGCAGGTAGGGGTTTTGTTTTGTCCGCAGGAAAGTTCTCACAGCAATACCGGACGGCTCCCGGCTGTCACAGTCTCCCGACAATGCTAAGGTTCGGCCCTAGCTTTTGTATTTTCCCAAGGAAGCCTTTATGCCGGACGCGACGTCCCTCAGTGCTGGTTTTATGGTGGTTCACGGCAACCGCCTGGACGAGTTGCGCAGCCTGGTGGTCAGCTGGATGCGGCGTTACCCGCTGGCTCCCTTGGAAAATGAAATTGCCCTGGTACAGAGCAACGGCATCGCCCAATGGCTGAAGCTGGCACTGGCAGAAGACCCTGAAGACGATGACATGGGCGGCTGCGGAATCGCAGCAGCCATCGATGTGCAGTTACCGGGTAGCTTCATGTGGCAGCTCTATCGCATGGTGCTTGGACGTGACGAAATCCCGGTCAAATCCCTGCTCGATAAAGCTCCCTTGACCTGGCGTCTGATGCGTCTGCTTCCGCAGTTGATCAACCAACCGCACTTCGAACCCCTGCAGCGCTTCCTTACGAATGACACAGACTTACGTAAACGCTATCAATTGGCGGAACGACTGGCGGATCTGTTCGACCAATATCAGGTGTACAGGGCCGACTGGCTTGAAGACTGGGCAGAAGGTCGCCATCAATTACGAAATGGCAGAGGTGAAACCAAACCTCTGACCCCGGCTAACTGCTGGCAGGCAGAGTTGTGGCGTGCGCTGTTGCTGGATGTGGGTGAACAAGGCATGGCGCAAAGCCGAGCCGGCGTCCATCAACGGTTTATCGAACGCATCAACAGCCTCGACGTAGCTCCCAGCGGATTGCCTTCACGGGTAATCGTTTTCGGGATTTCTTCTCTGCCCGCTCAAGCCCTGGAAGCACTGGCGGGGCTGGCCCGCTTCAGCCAGGTTCTGCTCTGCGTACACAACCCGTGTCGTCACCATTGGGCGGACATCGTCGCCGATAAAGACCTGTTGCGGCATCAGTACAAACGTCAGGCTCGCAAGAGCGGAATGCCGGTTGTGCTCGACCCGCAAACCCTTCACCAGCATGCCCATCCACTGCTGGCGGCGTGGGGCAAGCAGGGGCGGGACTATATCAATCTGCTCGACAGCTACGACGATCCCAACAGCTACCGCTCGGCATTCCGCGATGGCCGTATCGACCTGTTCAGCGATAGCCAGCCACAGAATATGCTCAATCAATTGCAGGACGACATTCTTGAATTGCGTCCCTTGAACGAGACTCGCGAGCGCTGGCCAGCTGTCGATCCGGCAAAGGACGAGTCGATCCGTTTTCACATTGCCCATAGTGCCCAGCGTGAAGTGGAGATCCTCCACGACCAGTTGCTCGCACGCTTCAGTGCTGATCCGGAATTAAGGCCTCGCGATGTGATCGTGATGGTCCCGGACATCGACAGCTACGCACCGCATATTCGTGCGGTATTTGCGCAGCTTGAACGCCACGATCCGCGTTTCATTCCCTTCACGCTCGCCGATCAAGGCCAGCGTGGTCGTGACCCGTTACTGATTGCTATCGAACATTTGCTCAAGCTGCCCGACAGCCGTTTCCCCGTGAGCGAGATCCTCGATCTGCTGGATGTTCCTGCACTACGTGCTCGCTTCGGTGTAGAGGATCGTGATCTGCCGACTCTGCACCGCTGGATCGAAGGAGCAGGCATCCGCTGGGGCATGAATGCCGAGCAGCGCGCGGGTCTCGGCTTGCCGCAGGAGCTGGAACAAAACAGTTGGCGTTTCGGCCTGCGACGGATGCTGCTCGGTTATGCCGTGGGCAGTGCCAGTGCTTGCGAGGGTATCGAACCCTACGACGAGATCGGTGGTCTGGATGCCGCGCTCATTGGTCCTTTGGTCGCGCTGCTGGATGCATTGGAAATTGCCCACCAGGAACTCTCTCAACCCGCAGCTCCCAAACAATGGGGCTTTCGATTGCACGCACTGGTTCAGTTGTTTTTCCTGGCCAGTAACGAGCATGACGACTACGTGTTGGCCCAACTCGAAGAGCTGCGTGAAACCTGGCTTGAGACGTGCGAGTCAGTAGGCTTGCATGATGAACTGCCGTTGACCGTGGTCCGTGAAGCCTGGCTCGCCGGCCTTGACCAAGGCCGCCTGTCCCAGCGTTTTCTGGCCGGTGCGGTTAACTTCTGCACCTTGATGCCCATGCGAGCGATCCCGTTCAAACTGGTCTGCCTGCTGGGCATGAATGACGGGGACTACCCGCGGGCACAGCCGCCACTGGACTTCGACCTCATGGGCAGTGATTACCGCCCTGGCGATCGCTCCCGACGTGAAGATGACCGCTATCTGCTGTTGGAAGCCCTGTTGTCGGCACGTGACCAACTCTATATCAGCTGGGTCGGTCGCAGCATTCGCGATAACAGTGAACGTCCGGCGTCGGTATTGATTGGCCAATTGCGAGATCATCTGGCCAGCGGTTGGCGACTGCATGATGTCGACGAAGATCTGCTTGAGGCCATCACTCAGGAACATCCACTGCAACCGTTCAGCTCCCGCTACTTCCATGAAGGTGATGAGTTGTTCAGCTACGCGAATGAATGGCAGGTGCTGCATCAAACCAGTGAGCCGTCGACTGATGTTGAGGTACTTGATCCCTACGTTCAGGAGGAGCCGCTGAGTCTCGGTCAACTGCAGGACTTCCTGCGTAATCCTGTGCGGCATTTCTTCAGTCAGCGACTGAAGGTGTACTTCGAATCGGCTGAAGTGCCCTTGGCTGATGAAGAGCCATTTGTACTCGACGCGTTGCAACGTTACAGCCTCAGCGACAGCTTGCTCGAAGCGGCGCTGGGGCATCTGGATAGCACTGATCAGGTACTGGAAGCGCAGGCAAAACGCCTGCAAAACAGTGGGCTTCTGCCTATGGCCGGATTCGGCGAATGCCTTCAGCGAGAGTTGATCGAACCGTTGCCGGATCTGTTGCAGCGTTACCAACAGCTTTTGGCGTTATGGCCAACGCCGCTCACCAACGCTCTGCCAGTGAATCTGGAGTTGCAGGGGCTGCGCCTGGAAGGTTGGCTCAGCGGCCTGCATCAACGTGCGGACGGTGGTTTGCTATCAGTCACTACAATCCCCAACAGCATCGGCTCAATCAAGTCGCGCAAATGGCATCGGCTGACACGACCATGGGTCAATCATCTGGTTGCCTGCGCCAGTGGTATGGCGATGACCACCGCGTTGGTGGCCAGTGACGACAGTCTGCTACTCGGTCCGATGGAGGAGGGTGCAGCGTTGCGGATACTGGGTGACTTGTTAATGGCTTGGCAAACCGGCATGCGTCAACCGCTGCCGATTGCAGTGAAGACCGGCTTCGCATGGCTTGGTCAAACTGATCCGGTCAAAGCCCAGGCCGCCGCCCGCAAGGCGTATGAAGGCGATGGCCTGACCACCGACGGCGAGCGTCGCGAAAGCCCGGCACTCGCACGGCAGTTCGCCGACTTCGACACGCTTGTCGCAGACGAAACGTTCCCGGATTGGTGCAACGCGTTGTACCGGCCGTTGCTTGAAGCGCCTTGGCGTTCATTGAACAGCGAGGAGGCGCGCTGATGAGCACGAAACCTCTGGCCTTGGCATTTCCCCTGCGCGGCAGCCAACTGATCGAAGCGAGCGCCGGGACCGGCAAGACCTTCACCATTTCCGCGCTGTATCTGCGCCTGGTCCTTGGCCACGGCGCAGAGTCGAGTGGCTTCGGACGTGAGCTGTTGCCGCCGCAAATCCTCGTTGTGACGTTCACCGATGCCGCGACCAAAGAATTGCGCGAACGCATCCGCACGCGTCTTGCTGAAGCTGCGCGGTTTTTTCGCGATGAAACACCGGCGCCCGATAGCCTAATCGCGGAGCTTCGTGAGGAGTACCTTCCCGAGCAGTGGTCCGGGTGCGCGAACCGCCTGGACATCGCCGCGCAGTGGATGGACGAGGCGGCAGTTTCAACTATCCACAGTTGGTGTCAGCGTATGTTGCGCGAACACGCGTTCGACAGTGGCAGCCTGTTTACACAAACCCTGGAAACCGATCACAGCGATTTGCTGGGCGAAGTCCTGCGCGATTACTGGCGCCTGTTTTGCTACCCGATGCAAGGCGATGCGCTGAACTGGGTGCGCGGAAATTGGGGCGGTCCAGCGGCTTTACTGCCGCGAGTACGTGGTTTGTTCGCCAGTGAGCGAGACAGTGTTGAAGGTAAAGAGCCTGCCGAGCTGATCACGGAGTGTCTGCAAGAGCGACGGGCAGCCTTGCTCGAACTCAAGATGCCCTGGCGCCAGTGGGCGGACGAATTGCTTGCCATCTGTCACCAGGGTGTTGCGAGCAAGAGTGTCGACGGGCGCAAGATGCAGGCGCGCTATTTCGAGCCCTGGTTCGAAAAGATCAGGGCCTGGGCTGAAGACGAATCCCTTGAGCAACTGGATATTGGCACCGGATTCACGCGCCTGACTCCCGAGGGTATGGCTGAAGCCTGGAAGGGCGAAGCACCCAGTCATCCCGGGCTGGACGCCATGCCCGGCCTCAAGGCCAGTCTCGATGGATTGCCGACACCTGATGCCGCCGTGCTGCAACACGCCGCCCAGTGGGTCGGTACACGGTTCGAGGAAGAAAAGCGTCGCCGTGCGGAGATGGGCTTCGATGACATGTTGCTGCGCCTCGATGCAGCGTTGCAGTCCGATGGCGGTGAGCGGCTAGCGACCCTGATTCGCGAGCAGTTCCCGGTGGCGCTGATCGACGAGTTCCAGGACACCGACCCAGTGCAGTACCGGATCTTCGAGAGCATCTATCGCATCGAAGACAACAATCCCGAATGCGGTCTGTTCCTGATCGGCGACCCCAAGCAAGCGATCTACGCATTCCGCGGTGCCGACATCTACACCTACTTGCGCGCCCGCCAGGCCACCGCTGGCCGATTGCACACCCTGGGTACGAATTTCCGTTCCAGCCATGGCATGGTCAATGCCGTGAACCATGTATTCGAGCGTGCCGAGTCTCGCGAGACCGGGCGAGGCGCGTTCCTGTTTCGTGAAAAGAGCGGTGAGAACCCGGTACCGTTCCTGCCCGTCGAATCCCAAGGGCGCAAAGAAATTCTGCACATTGACGGCCAGGTCGTGCCAGCCCTGAACATTTGGCACCTGTCTGCCGATCAGCCGCTGTCCGGCGCGGTGTACCGACAACAACTCGCCGCTGCCTGCGCCAGTGAAATCACCGCTTTGCTCAACGGCGGGCAACAAGGTCGCGCGGGTTTCATCCAGGACGGCAAGGACTTCAGAGGGCTGCTGCCAGCGGATATCGCGATCCTGGTCCGCGACGGTAAAGAGGCCCAGGCTGTGCGCGGCGAACTCTCCGCGCGTGGCGTGCGCAGCGTCTATCTGTCGGACAAGGACTCGGTGTTCGCCGCCCAGGAAGCCCACGATCTACTGACCTGGCTCAAGGCTTGTGCCGAGCCGGATGTCGAGCGCCCGCTGCGAGCCGCGTTGGCCTGCATCACGCTGAACCTGTCACTGGCTGAACTGGAGCGGCTGAATCAGGACGAACTGGCCTGGGAAGCGCGGGTCATGCAGTTCCGCCATTATCGCGAGCTCTGGCGCAAGCAGGGCGTGTTGCCCATGCTGCGGCGATTGCTGCATGACTTCCAGCTGCCTCAGACATTGATCACGCGCAGTGACGGCGAGCGGGTGCTGACCAATTTGCTGCACTTGTCCGAATTGCTGCAACAAGCGGCCGCCGAACTCGATGGTGAACAAGCGCTGATCCGTCATTTGTCCGAGCATCTGGCGTTGTCCGGTCAGGCCGGCGAAGAGCAGATCCTGCGTCTGGAGAGTGACGAACAACTGGTCAAAGTCGTGACCATTCACAAGTCCAAGGGGCTTGAGTATCCCTTGGTGTTCCTGCCGTTCATTTGCTCGGCGAAACCGGTGGATGGCAGCCGTCTGCCATTGCATTACCACGACGCCACGGGCAAGGCCCAAGTGACCTTGAAGCCGACGGCCGAGTTGATTGTTCAGGCGGATGATGAGCGTCTTGCCGAAGATTTGCGCTTGCTTTACGTGGCCCTGACCCGGGCGCAACACGCCTGCTGGCTCGGAGTGACTGATCTCAAACGCGGCAATAACAACAGCTCGGTGCTGCACCTGTCGGCATTGGGTTATCTGCTGGGCGGCGGAGCGCCATTGGCCGAGTCGGCAGGTTTGAAGCGTTGGCTGGAAGACCTGCAGCAGGACTGTCCTGCGCTGAACTACGGTGAAATGCCTGAAGCGACCGTCGAGCACTACCATCCGCCACACAACGATGCGACGTTGCTTGCTCCGCTGATACCCAAACGCAAGGCCAGCGAAAACTGGTGGATTGCTTCCTACAGTGCCCTGCGCATTGGCGACAGCATGAGCGTGGGCACTGATGAAGCGCCGGAGAGCCCACAAGCGCAAAAGCTCTTCGACGACGAACGCCTCGATCCCCAGGCACCACGAGAAGTGGTGGCCGGCGGTGCTGATATCCATCGATTCCCTCGTGGGCCGAACCCCGGCACCTTTCTCCATGGTTTGCTCGAATGGGCGGGTGATGAGGGTTTTGTCGCCACGCCGCAAACGGTGGAAGATGCCATTGCCCGTCGCTGCAACCGCCGTGGCTGGGAGGGCTGGATCACCGCCCTGAGCGACTGGCTGCAGCATCTGCTTACGTCCCCGCTGCATATCGGCGGCGGGCAGGCCCCCGTGGTATTCGAGCGGCTCACCCAATACCGGGTCGAGATGGAGTTCTGGTTCGCCAGTCATAAGGTCGATGTGCTCAAGCTCGATGA
Source organism: Pseudomonas sp. GL_093 (assembly GCF_057837605.1). Lineage (NCBI taxonomy): Bacteria > Pseudomonadati > Pseudomonadota > Gammaproteobacteria > Pseudomonadales > Pseudomonadaceae > Pseudomonas > Pseudomonas sp. GL_093. The sequence continues at coordinate 814,780 of NZ_CM174448.1, forward strand.
ACTGGTGCGTCAATACACCCACAACGGCGTGGCCCGGGTGGCTGCCGAGCCGGTGTTGCTCAATGGCATGTTCAAAGGCTTCATCGACCTGACGTTCGAGCACGACGGCCGCTACTACGTCGCCGACTACAAATCCAACTGGCTGGGCGTCGATGACGCGGCCTATACCGAGCAGGCCATGGAGCAGTCGATTCTCGACAACCGTTACGACCTGCAATACGTGCTGTATCTGTTGGCCTTGCATCGCCAACTCAAGGCGCGACTTGCCGATTACGATTACGACCGCCATGTCGGTGGTGCGCTGTATCTGTTCCTGCGCGGTACGCGTGCGTCCAGTCAGGGCGTGTATTTCGCCCGTCCTCCAAGAGAGCTGATCGAACGTCTGGACCGGCTGTTCCAGGGCAAGCCAGAACCCAAGGCCGAACCCGCCTGGGAACAGGGAGTTTTGCTATGAGTCGCACCTTCGCTGATTTGCTGCCCACTTCGTTGACAGCCGAAAGCCTGGCGGATCTGGCGCCGTTGAGTCGCGCCGATGACTTGCTGCTATTGCTGACACGCTGGGTTGAGCGCGGCTGGCTGCGAGCGCTGGACAAAGCCTTCGTCGCTTTTCTTCATGAGCTCGCTCCCGGCGATGATCCACTGGTGCTGCTGGCCGCCGCGTTGGCCAGCCATCAACTGGGCCACGGTCATGTGTGCCTGGATGTGTTCGAGACGCTCAAGGAACCAGACTTCGCCCTGTCGCTGCCACCGGAAGGTGATGTGCAAAGTGGTGCGATGTTGCTGCCGTCGCAACTGCTTGAGGCGCTGGACGGTGCCCATTGGTGCAAGGTCCTGGCCTCCAGCAGTCTGGTCGCTTTGGCGGTCGACGGTCGCGAGGCGGCGCAGCATCGGCCATTGGTGTTATCGGGCAAACGCCTGTACTTGCGTCGCTACTGGGCTTACGAACGGCGTATCGACACCTCGCTGCGCCAACGCCTGGTGGAACACGAAACCACGCCGGATGATTTGTCCCAACGCCTCACTAGCTTGTTCGGCCCAGCCAAGCCCGGTGAAGTGATTGACTGGCAGAAACTCGCCTGTGCCCTCGCCACCCGCAGCGCATTCAGCATCGTTACCGGTGGCCCGGGGACCGGCAAGACGACGACGGTCGTGCGTTTGCTGGCGTTACTCCAGGCGCCAGCGGTGGAGGCCGGCAAACCGTTGCGCATCCGTCTCGCAGCACCCACCGGCAAGGCTGCAGCCCGACTGACGGAGTCCATCAGTCAGCAGGTCAGAACCCTGGAAGTCGATGAAACCGTACGAGTGAAGATCCCGTCAGACGTCACCACCGTGCACCGTCTGCTCGGCAGTCGTCCCGGTACTCGACACTTCCGTCACCACGCCGGTAATCGCTTGCCGCTGGATGTCTTGGTGGTGGACGAAGCCTCGATGATCGATCTGGAAATGATGGCCAACCTGCTCGATGCGTTGCCGGCCCATGCCCGTCTGGTGCTGCTCGGTGACAAGGACCAACTGGCATCGGTGGAGGCCGGCGCCGTTCTGGGTGACCTGTGCCGCGACGCCGAGGCCGGTTGGTACAGCCCACAGACTCGCCTGTGGCTGCAAGCGGTCAGTGGTGAAAATTTGGATGCCAGCGGTTTGCAGGAAGACACCCAGGGCACTCATCCGCTGGCCCAGCAAGTTGTGATGCTGCGTCATTCACGCCGGTTCGGCGAGGGCAGCGGCATCGGCCAACTGGCTCGTTGGGTCAACCAGCAGCAACCCGAGGAAGCCCGCAAGTTGTTGGCGGCTCGAAGCCATGACGACGTGTTTTCCCTGTCCCTCAAGGGGGAGCAGGACCGGGCGCTCGAACGCTTGCTGCTTGAGGGGCATGGCGATGGACCGCAGGGTTATCGCCATTACCTGAGTCTCTTGCGCAGCCTGCGACCACCGCTCGACAGCACGCTTGATGATCCCTGCTGGACCGATTGGGCCCGGCAGGTGTTGCAAGCCTTCGACGCTTTCCAGCTGTTGTGCGCCGTACGCAAAGGGCCGTGGGGCGTTGAAGGTTTGAATCAACGCGTGACCGCCGCGCTGCTCAAGGCTCGGCTGATCGACAGCGACCAGCAGTGGTACGAAGGTCGGCCAGTGCTGATGACCCGCAACGACTATGGTCTGGGATTGATGAACGGCGACATCGGCATTGCCCTCAAGCTGCCGGAGCGCGAGGGGCCAGAGGTTGGGAAGCAGGTGCTGCGTGTGGCGTTCCCGCGTAATGATGGTCAGGGCGGCGTACGTTTTGTTCTGCCGAGCCGGCTCAATGATGTCGAAACCGTGTACGCCATGACGGTGCACAAATCCCAGGGCTCGGAATTTGCCCATACGGCGTTGATTCTGCCGGATGCCCTGAACCCAGTACTCACCAAGGAATTGATCTATACCGGAATTACCCGGGCGAAAAACTGGTTCACCCTGATCGAGCCGCGTCCCGGCGTATTCGAAGAGGCGGTGCGGCGCAAGGTCAAGCGCTTGAGCGGGTTGATGCTGGAGTTGGGCGCCGACTAATCGGCGAACAGCATCTCCCGACTTTCACCCATCAACAGCCCCTGATTCTTCTCGGTGACCGCGCGGATGTAATCCCACAGCAGAGTGATCCGCTTGAGTTTGCGCAGGTCCTCGCGGCAGTACATCCAGAACTGTCGAGTGATGTTGATCTCCTCCGGCAACACCGGCAGTAACCGCGGATCCTGGGCCGCCAGGAAGCACGGCAGAATCGCCAGCGACCGCCCTTGCTGCGCGGCCACGAATTGCGCGATCACGCTGGTGCTGCGCAGGTTGGCACTGGCACCGGGCAACACATTCGCCAGGTACAGCAGCTCCGAACTGAACGCCAGATCGTCGACGTAACTAATGAATGAATGTTTACCCAAGTCAGCCGGGCGGCGGATCGGTGGGTGCTTGTCGAGATAATCCTGCGTCGCGTAGAGCTGTAATTTGTAGTCGCAGAGTTTGCAGCAGACGTACGGACCATGCTCCGGGCGCTCCAACGCGATGACGATGTCCGCCTCGCGCTTGGACAGGCTGATGAAGTGCGGCAGCGGCAGGATGTCCACGGAGATTGCCGGGTAGGCGTCGACGAAATGGCTCAGCTGCGGGGTGATGAAAAAGCTGCCGAAGCCTTCGGTGCAGCCCATGCGCACATGCCCCGACAAGGCCACGCCAGAACCTGACACCTGTTCGCAGGCCATGTGCAGCGTGCTTTCAATCGACTCGGCGTAACCGAGCAGCCGCTGGCCTTCGGCGGTCAGGACAAAACCGCTGGTCCGGGATTTCTCGAACAGCAAAGTGCCCAACGCCGCTTCCAGCGAGCTGATGCGCCGCGACACGGTGGTGTAGTCGACCGCCAGGCGCTTGGCTGCGGTGCTGGCCTTGCGGGTGCGGGCGACTTCAAGGAAAAACTTGAGGTCATCCCAGTTCAACGAGCCTAGAGACGTGATGTTTTTTTGCATGATGGACCGGCTTTTATGTGCGTTCTTATTAGAAGTTTGCACATCTATACTCCAAAAACAGTCCGACAACCAATTCGCGACACACGTCTCATCTCAAGGCGACTTTCTCGCCTTGGCTCCACAGATAGCTCTCTAAATAAGAACAACGTCCCGGAGACCCAACATGAACGCATCGCTCACGCCAAACGAAACCACTGTCCAAACGGTAAAGCTGTTGATCGACGGCGAGTGGGTCGAGTCCCAGACCACCGAGTGGCACGACATCGTCAACCCGGCGACCCAGCAAGTGCTGGCGAAAGTGCCGTTCGCGACCGCTCAGGAAGTGGACGCTGCGATCAGCGCCGCCCATCGCGCCTTCCAGACCTGGAAGCTGACGCCGATCGGCGCGCGGATGCGCATCATGCTCAAGCTCCAGGCGTTGATTCGCGAACACTCCAAGCGCATTGCCGTGGTGCTCAGCAACGAGCAAGGCAAAACCATCGCTGACGCTGAAGGCGATATCTTCCGCGGCCTGGAAGTGGTCGAACACGCCTGCTCCATCGGCAGCCTGCAAATGGGCGAGTTCGCCGAAAACGTTGCTGGCGGCGTCGATACCTACACCCTGCGTCAACCAATCGGCGTTTGCGCCGGCATTACCCCGTTCAACTTCCCGGCGATGATTCCGCTGTGGATGTTCCCGATGGCCATCGCCTGCGGCAACACCTTCGTGCTCAAGCCGTCCGAACAGGACCCGATGTCGACCATGATGCTGGTGGAACTGGCGATCGAGGCCGGCGTTCCAGCGGGCGTGCTCAACGTCGTTCATGGCGGTAAAGACGTGGTGGATGCGCTCTGCACCCACAAGGACATCAAGGCTGTTTCCTTCGTCGGTTCGACCGCCGTCGGCACTCACGTCTATGACCTGGCCGGTAAACACGGCAAGCGCGTGCAATCGATGATGGGCGCGAAGAACCACGCCGTTGTGCTGGCGGATGCCAACCGCGAACAAGCTCTCAATGCGCTGGTCGGTGCCGGTTTCGGTGCGGCCGGGCAACGCTGCATGGCCACATCCGTCGTGGTGCTGGTGGGCGCGGCCAAACAATGGCTGCCTGACCTGAAGGCGCTGGCGCAGAAACTCAAAGTGAATGCCGGCAGCGAGCCGGGCACTGATGTGGGTCCGGTGATTTCCAAAAAGGCCAAGGCGCGGATTCTGGATCTGATCGAGAGCGGCATCAAGGAAGGCGCCAAGCTGGAACTGGATGGTCGCGATATCACGGTTCCAGGCTTCGAGAAGGGCAACTTTGTCGGCCCGACCCTGTTCTCCGGCGTAACCCCCGAGATGCAGATCTACACCCAGGAAATCTTCGGTCCGGTGCTGGTGGTCCTTGAAGTCGATACGCTCGATGAGGCCATCGCACTGGTCAACGCCAACCCGTTCGGCAACGGCACTGGCCTGTTCACCCAAAGCGGTGCGGCGGCGCGTAAATTCCAGACTGAAATCGACGTTGGTCAGGTCGGCATCAACATCCCGATTCCGGTGCCGGTTCCGTTCTTCAGCTTCACCGGTTCGCGCGGGTCCAAGCTCGGCGACCTCGGTCCGTATGGCAAGCAAGTGGTGCAGTTCTACACTCAGACCAAGACTGTCACCAGTCGCTGGTTCGATGACAACAGCGTCAACGACGGTGTGAACACCACCATTAACTTGCGTTAAGGAGCCGGACATGAAAATCGCTTTTATCGGTCTCGGCAACATGGGCGCGCCGATGGCGCGCAACCTGATCAAGGCTGGCCATGCACTGAACCTGGTCGACCTGAACAAAACCGTTCTGGCAGAGCTGGAGCAACTGGGCGGCAGCATCAGCGCTTCGGCGCGTGAAGCGGCTCAAGGCGCAGAGCTGGTGATCACCATGCTGCCCGCCGCTGTGCATGTGCGCAGCGTGTGGCTGGGTGAAGACGGCGTGCTGGCAGGTATCGCCAAGGGCGTGCCGGCAGTCGATTGCAGCACCATCGATCCGCAGACGGCGCGTGATGTTGCCGCGGCGGCGGCCAAGCAAGGCGTGGCCATGGCGGATGCGCCGGTCTCCGGTGGTACTGGTGGTGCTGCGGCCGGGACGCTGACCTTTATGGTCGGCGCCACGCCTGAACTGTTCGCCACCCTGCAACCGGTATTGGCGCAGATGGGCCGCAACATCGTCCATTGCGGCGAAGTCGGCACCGGGCAAATTGCCAAGATCTGCAACAACCTGCTGCTGGCGATCTCCATGGTCGGTGTCAGCGAAGCCATGGCGCTGGGCGATGCGCTCGGCATCGACACAACAGTGTTGGCGGGAATCATCAACAGTTCCACCGGCCGTTGCTGGAGTTCCGAGATGTACAACCCGTGGCCAGGCATCGTCGAAACGGCGCCGGCCTCGCGCGGCTACACCGGCGGTTTCGGTGCCGAACTGATGCTCAAGGATCTGGGGCTGGCTACTGAGGCGGCACGTCAGGCGCACCAACCGGTGGTGCTCGGCGCGGTGGCTCAGCAGTTGTATCAGGCGATGAGCCAGCGTGGGGAAGGTGGCAAGGACTTCTCGGCGATCATCAACAGCTATCGCAAACCGCAATAAAACCTGTGGGAGCGAGCCTGCTCGCGAAGGGGCCGGCACAGTCAACATCGGCGTTGACTGATCCACCGCTTTCGCGAGCAGGCTCGCTCCCACAGTTACTGTATGTGCTGATATTTATTTACCGGGAAATCACGTCGGGTGATCTCCCGGTTTTTTTGCATCAGGCAAACACGAAATACTTGCGCACGGTTTCAACCACTTCCCACGTGCCTTTCATGCCCGGCTCGATGACGAAAATATCACCGGCGCGCAGATGGATCGGCTCCTTTCCCTCTGGGGTGATGATGCAGTACCCCTCGCGGAAATCGCAGTATTCCCACTTCACGTATTCCACATACCACTTGCCCGGCGTGCAGATCCAAGTGCCCATGATTTTGCTGCCGTCTTCGCTGGTGTAGGCGTTGAGGTTGACGGTGTGCGGGTCGCCTTCGAGTTTTTCCCATTTGCAGGCGTCGAGCACCGGCAGTGGGTGAGTATCGCGAAGAACGGTAATAGGTGCGGTCATGTGGACTCCGGGGCTGTGGACTAGAGAACTGAAGTCGCACCCTATAGCGCCCGTCCACCGGTCAGTTGTCTGTGCTCGACACTCAGTTACCCAGAAGCGCTGTGCCGGTTTGCCCGGATCGGCGTGCCAACCATTTAACGGCTGTGCACATATAGAACAATGGTTATGAAGTTATAACTAATTTACTTGTCCGGTTTTTATTATTTGTACGTCCGTGCTGTAAGCCAGAAGTTAGTACTTTTAGCGCCTCCCTATTTAACCGGCGATACAGTGCGTGCCCCCACCATACGCAGCCTTTGTTAAGTAAATATGTCGACTGGCGCGAGGCTTTGCACCAATCGAGCACGGTGCGCAGGCCCATTCGGATGACGGTCTGGAAGTTGTTAAAAAACTTTAAAGAGTTCGTTGACTCTCCCCTTAAGGGCAGAGTTTAGATTCCTGCCGCGTGAGAAGTTGCTGTGGGAATAGTTACTTTCCGCATACGGAATTTATGAAGCAATCACCGCATATAGGGAGATAGAGATGAACAATCCATTGGAGTTGGAACACGTCATTGCCAGCACCCGCGAGACCCTCGCGCAACTGTTGGTGATGAGCGCCGATGATATCGATGAGAACAGCAGTATCGTCGAAGACCTCAGCGCTGATTCGCTGGACATCGTCGACCTGAGCTTTCAACTGGGCCGTCAGTATGGCTGCACCTTGCCCAAAACCAGCGTGCTGGATCATGCCGTCGCCGTCTGCGGCGACGCGAGCGAGTTCCTGGCCAGCGGTCGCATCACCGAAAACGGCAAGACCTTGCTTGAACAGAGCCTGAGCGCCTACTCCCCGGATCAACTCAAGTCCGGTATGCAGCCGGCGCAGGTATTTGCCGCCACCACCGTGCGCAACTGGGCACAACAGTGCCGCAACCTCTTCAACTATCTGCCGCAAAACTGCCCCGATTGCGGTGCCCATCAAGCCGTGCTGAACGAACGTCAGCAAGTGGTCTGTGGCGCTTGCAGTGCGCGGCTGGCGCCTGCCGACGGTGACGAGGTTTCGCGCCGACTGGTGGAGCAGTTTGTGGCCACTCAGCTCAAAGAGACGGTGTAGGAGTTCTCATGCGGACACGAGAAGTCTATGTGACCGGATTCGGTCTGGTGGCGCCGATGGCGTTGGACGCCGCCACGTTGTTCGAGCGGATCTGCCAGAAGCAGTCCTGTGTTCGCGAACATCCACGGTTCAAGGCATTGGGTTTCAACAACAGCGCTGCCGGGTTTATCGACGACGACCAGTGGCAGCAGATCGCCGCTGGTTTCGCCGGCAATGCTGCGCTGCATCCGCGGCAAAGCGTGCTGGCCGAATTTGTCGCCCGGCAAGCCACGCAGCATGCCGGCCTGACCCCCGCAGATTTTGCTCATGCCCGCAGCGGTCTGTTCCTGGGGGCCAACAAATACTGCGCGGACAGTCACGATTTGCACCGGGCCAGTCGCTGCATGGATGAGGCAGGTCGTGTCGATCTGGATCAACTGCTGGATAACCCTGCGGCGTCGAGCGCGGTTTTCGGGCGCCGGGTCGATCAACAGACCCTGCACCTGGCCGAGCGGCTCGGTATCCGCGATCACATCTCGACCCATTCCGATGCCTGCGCCGCCGGCACCATGGCGATTGGCAGCGCCTACCGGGCGATCGAGCGCGGCGAAATTGACCTGGCCATTTGCGGTGCCGTCGAGCTGATGGCCAACGAATTGCCCTATTACATGTTCAACAGCCTCGGCGCGCTGTGCCAGGCCGACCTGCCAGCCACTGAGCAGAGCCGCCCGTTCATGCCGGACCGCAGCGGCTTCGTGATCAGCGAGGGCGCGGCCATGGTCATTCTCGAATCCGCCGAACATGCGCAGCGTCGCAAGGCCACGCCAGTGGGGCGAGTGCTGGGTTACGCGAATCTGTGCGAGGCCCAAAAAATGACCTCCAGCAGCCGGGATGGCAGCAAATACGAGGAATGCATGGAAGCTGCAATCGAGGACGCCGGGCTGCTCAGCAGTGCCGTGCAACACGTCAATACTCACGGAACCTCCACCCAGGCCAATGACAGCTGTGAGGCCTTGGCTTTGCAGCGGGTGTTCGGCGAGTGCCAGGAACACGTGACGTTCACCGCTAACAAATCGGCCATCGGTCATTCTTTGGCGAGCAGTGGTGCAATTGAAACGGTGCTGTCGCTGATCAGCCTGCGCGACGGTGTGCTGTTGCCGACCCTGAATTACGATCATGACCGCGCCGAATACCCTTCTCTGACATTTCTCAGCGAGCCGATACGCCAGTCGATCAACGTGGTGATGTCCAACTCGTTCGGTTTCGGCGGCGTCAACAGCTCGCTGGTTCTGGGGAGGGCATGACATGAGCATTGCCGTTTACATCCATTCGGCGGCGGTGTTGAACGCCGCCGGCAGCGAATGTGCCGACCTGCTCGGGACGCCCCCCACTGCGCAACCATTGGCATTCGACGCGACGCGTCAGGCTTTTGCGCTGGCGACACCGCGCCTGGTCAGCGATCTGTTCGACCGTAAGATCCAGCGCAGCGTCGAACCACAAGGCTTGCGACTGTTGCATTGCGTGGCACGCCTGGCGCCCGCGCTGGTGGCCCTGCAACGGCCACCAGCGCGGATTGCCCTGACGGCGGCCATTCCTGAAGTCGACGCACCAAGCCCTTGCTGGGATGCGGTGCAAGCGATCGGTGAACAGCCGGAAAAACCGCTGGCGCAACTGTTGGCCAACACACCGCCGCTGCATGCCTTGACGCTGCTCAACAGCAGCGTGATGGCCTACGTGGCAGAAGCGTTGCAATGCCATGGACCGATGGGCGGGTTCTGTTCCCAGGACAACGCCGGGCTCGATGCCCTGATCGAAGCCTGCCAGCAGATTGTCGAGCAACGCGCCGACGCCGCGCTGGTGGTCAGCAGCAGTCCGAACCTGACGCCAGCCCTGTATCTGCGTGAACCCCATCAGGCAGGCGAGGTGATTTATGGCGAGGGCGCCGCCGCTCTGCTGATCAACTCGGCACCGCCACGCAACACTGCGCACGCCCTGCGCATTGCCGGGTTCGCCCGGGGCTATAGCGCTGATCCACAACGTGGTGCAGCGGTTGCGCGGCGGGTAATCGACCAGGCACTTAGCCTGGAAAAATTGTGCCTTGGTGACGTCGAGCAGATCGTCGCCAATCCAGAAGATCCGCAACTGAAGAGCCTGTTCGCCGAGCATCCACGGGGCGTTCGCAGCATCCATTCCATGACCGGCGAACTTGGTGCCAGCGCCTTGCTGACCGAGATTGCGCTGGCCTTGCACCACAACCTCGACGCCTCGGCGACACCGGGCTACACGCTGTTTGTCAGCCATAGCCGCGCCGGTCATTGGGGCGCCTTGCTCCTGGCCAGTGAAACCATGGAGAAGCACACATGAGTGCGACACGGATTGTGATCACCGGCATGGGCGCCGTGACCGGGTTCGGTTTCGAATGGCAGACCCTCTGGGAAAAAATGCTCGGCGCCGAACATTGTGTGCGTCCATGGCAGCCCGACGGGGTAGAGGACGGCACATTCCCGGTGCGCTACGCCGCGGCTGTGGACATGAGCCTGTTGCCCGAGGCCTTGCGGGACCATCCGGCCTGGACCGTGGCGCTGGAAAAACGCAGCCGCTTCGGCTGGGTGGCCGCCACCCAGGCGGTGACCGACAGTGGACTCGCGCCTGAGCAGCTGCGTGAAGCCGCCGTGCTCTGCGCCTCGGGTGCCCCCCAGCACATGTTGGCGGACATGCTGCTGACCCAGGCACCGGATGGCCGCGCCCCGGGCTGGCAACACTTGATGCCCCGTGCCGGACAGGTCAATGCCGAGGGCTCGCTGCGCCAGGGCAATGATCGACTGGCGCGGGTGATTGCCGACGGCTTGGGCTGTGAAGGGCCCGTGATCAACATCAGCAGCGCGTGCGCCGGAGCCTCCCAGGCCATCGGCAATGCCTTTCAGATGATTCGTCGCGGTGAAGTGAGCGTGGCGATCGCCGGTGGCGCCGATTCGGTGCTGAACCTCGACACCATGGCCGCGCTGTACCTGCTCGGCGCGGCATCGAGCGAACAGCGCTGGGGCGTTGATCTGTGCCGGCCGTTCGACCGTGATCGCAGTGGCTTGATTGCCGGCGAGGGCGGCGGTTTCGTGGTGCTGGAAAGCCTTGAACATGCGCTGGCGCGAGGGGCGACGCCGTATGCCGAAGTGCTTGGCTTCGGCAGCAGCCTGGACGCCTACAAAGTCACGGCCCCGCAACCCGAAGGCCGGGGCGCGGCGCTGGCGATGCAAGCTGCGCTGGACGACGCCGGCCTGCGTGCGCGACAGATCGATCTGATCAATGCCCATGGCACGTCGACGCCGCTCAATGACGTCGCGGAAACCCTGGCAATCAAAAGTGTGTTCGCCGAACACAAGCACTACCGGTCCTTGGCCGTCAGCGCCAACAAATCACAGTTCGGGCACTTGATTGCTGCCGCCGGGGCGCCCGAATGCATGGTCACGGCGCTGGCGTGCCTGAACGATCTGGTCACACCTACGGTGAACCTGCATGACGTCGATGAACAGTGCGACCTGGACTATTGCCCCGGGCAAGCGGTCAGCCGCCGAGTGGATTTTGCCTTGAGCAACTCCTTCGGTTTCGGCGGCCTCAACACCTCGTTGGCCCTTGGTAAATATCGGGAGTACGGACAATGACTGGCGCTACTGTGCGTGTTGCCATCGCCGGCAGCGGTTGCGTATTGCCCAATGGCTGGGGCGTGCAACGCTTCTGCTCGGCGGCCAGTGAAGCCCGCAGCGGCATCGCCGTGCTGCAGTCGAAACTGTTTCACAGTGAACGCGTGACGGCCTTCGGACATGTCGGCGATGAAGACCATCAACGCAGTCGTCAGGACGTGGCCCAGAACCTCCAGCGTTACTGCCCGCCGGCCGTGATCTGGGGTGTCAGCGCGGTGCGCCAGGCCTTGGCCGAGGCCGGGCTTGAACCGGGCGACGACGGTCTGCGCTACGGTCTCTATTGCTGTCAGGGCGGTTACACCCATCCGTCGTTGGCGGCCTATGGCGAATTGCTTCACGAGTGCCGCGATGAGACCGGTGCCGACATGCGGCGTCTCGCTCGACAGGTGTTGCAGGAGCGTGCGCTCGACCCGTTCCTGGTACTCAAAAGCCTGAGCAACGGCTTGCTTGGGATTGTCAGCCTGGCGCTGAAGCTGGAGTGCGAGTGCAACGCCTACATGCAAGGCGTGGCCGGCAACCTGGCGGCATTGCGCGAGGCGTGCGCGGCGTTGCAAAGCGGTCGTATCGATGCAGCGATTGTGGTCGGCGCCGGCAGTGAACTTGATCCGTTGTCACTGGCCGCACTGGCCGAGGCCGGCGTGATCAGCACCGACGGTTCGCAAACCTTGCGTGCATTCGATCGCCAAGGCACGGGCGGAATAGCCGGTGAGGGGGCGGCGGCGTTGATTCTGCGCCGGGCCGACGACCTGCCGGACGGGCCGCAGACCTGCCTGTCGGCGCTCTTCGCCCATCCGCACCTGGGCTCGTTGAACCTGCCGGACAAACAGGTCGATCTGTTGGTCAGCAGCGCCAGCGGTGATCCGCACAAGGACGCCGACCTGGCCCGCACGCTGGCCCGCACCGGTGCCGCGCACATCACCAGTGCCGTGCCGGTGACCGGCATTCTCAGCGGCGCACCGAGCCTGGTCGACCTGATCCTGGCCCGCCATGCACTGCATGCCCAACGCGTGCCGCCGATCATCGGATTGCAGCAACCGGTGGATCCGCACCTGCCGTTTGTGCTCGGCGTGGGACGGGACGCGGTGCTGCGCGACTGCCTGATCATCAATCGCGACGACAACGGTTTCAGCGCCTGTTACCAGCTCGATTATCAGGCGGCCGACTAGCCGTTTTGAACGCATTGAATCGCTTCTATTTTTCTAATCAAGGGATATGACTGTCATGGATTACCGCGATTACGTACGGCCCAAATTCGTTGAACTGATGCAGGCCCTGGGCCTGGAGTGCCAGTTCCACCGGGCGCTGGGCAGCAAGCTGTTTTACCGCGACAAACAGGGCAGCGAGGTGACCGTCACCGACTTTCTCGGCGGTTACGGCGCCGCGTTGTTTGGCCACAATGACCCGCAGTTCGTTGATCAACTCTGCGGCCTGTTGCGCGCCGATGTGCCGTTCAATGCGCAGATGTCCGTGCGGGGTGCGGCCGGTATGCTGGGGCGCGAACTCAGCGAGGCGTTCAACCGTGAGTTGAACAACACCGAGCGCTACATTTCGACCTTCTCCAACAGTGGCGCCGAGTCGGTGGAAATCGCCGTCAAGCACGCCGAATACCGTCGCCAGAAAACCTTGCAAAAGCAGTTCGACGAACGGGATTTTGCCCTGGCCAAATTGACTGCCAGCGACAAGGCTTATGTTGAACTGGACGTCGACGACCTCGACCTGCCCGCCGGGTTGCTACCGGATAATCTGTCATACGTGACCGTGCGCCAGGTGGTGGAAGCGGTGCGTCAACACAACCTTGCGCAGTTGCATGTCGAGCCGGTATTCGTCGCCCTGCGCGGCAGCTTCCACGGCAAGTTGGTGAACACCGTCCAGCTGACTTACGGCAAACAGTACCGTCAGCCGTTCGCTCGTTTTGGTCTCAACGTCGAGTTCATCGATCCGCAGCAACCCCAGCAACTCCAGGACTTGCCGGCCCGACATACGCGGCATTGGCTGGGCCTGGAATGGAGCGGTGAGACATTGCGGGTGCGCCGTGAAGCTTTCAGCGCGATCACCGCGGTGTTGCTGGAGCCGATCCAGGGCGAGGGTGGCATCAACGAGTTCGCCAGCGAGTTCTACCTGGGCCTGCGTCGCTTGTGCAACGAGCAGCAATGCCCACTGATCATCGACGAAGTGCAATCGGGTTTCGGCCGCACCGGCACGTTGCTTGGCGCCAGCCATTTCAACTTGCAGGGCGATTACTACTGCCTGTCCAAAGCGTTGGGCGGTGGCCTGATGAAAATTGCTGCGACCGTCATCCGCGCCAGCCACTACGAAACCGATTTCAGCTACATCCACAGCTCGACCTTCGCCGAAGACGATGCCTCGTGCCATATCGCCCTGTCGGCGTTGCGCCGCTTGTTCGAGAACGACAGCGCGATGCTCAAGGACGTGAGCAGGAAAGGCGAATACCTCAAGTCGTCGTTGCTCGAACTCAAAGCCGCGTACCCGGACGTGATTGCCGATGTGCGTGGCCGCGGGTTGTTGCTGGGGTTCGAACTGCACGACCTGACCGGCACCAGTTCACTGGTCCAGGCATCGGCGCAGTACAACGATGCGCTGGGTTACATCATCGCCGGCTACCTGCTGCAATTCGAATCGCTGCGAGTCGCGCCGTCGGGGAGCAACGCCAACGTGATCCGCCTGGAGCCGCCGGTGTGCATCACCTTTGAGGAAATCGACGGTTTGATTGGCTCGTTGCAAAAGGTCTGCGACATGCTGCGTCGCCGTGATGCCTTTCCGCTGGCGGCCGGGGTGTGTGCCGACAGCATCCGCGAGGTGCCGGCACGCGAGGTGAGCTTCAAGGCGCTTGAAAACCTCCCAAAGCCTGACGAGAACGTTCGCGTGGTGGCACGTGTGGCGTTCGTCAATCACCTGATCGATTCGGACATGCTCAGTGACGTCGACCCGTCGCTGTCCACCCTAAGCGCCGAACAGAAGCGCGAGTTCATCAAGCGCATGGCTCCGGAGCGGCGTGCCGCGCCGATCGGACCGGTGCTGATTCGCTCCAAACTCGGCACCGCCGTGGAGTTCACCCTGTACCCGTTGTGCATGGACTCCGATGCCATGGCCGCGTACATCGCCAGTGGCGACTTGGACACCATCCGCGACGAAGTCGGTAATCGCATCCGTGATGCCCGTGCCGATGGCTACAGCGTGGCCGGCCTGGGCATGTACACCTCGATCGTCACCAACAATTGTCAGGCGCTGAAAATCCCCGACATGGCGCTGACCTCCGGCAACGCGCTGACCATTGGCATGGGCCTCGAAGCGATCGAGCAAGGCTGCAAACAGCAAGGCCTGGAACTGAGCCAGCAGACGGCGGCGGTGGTCGGTGCTGCCGGCAACATTGCCTCGACGTACGCCTCGTTGCTGTCCACCAGCGTCGAACACTTGATCCTCATCGGTAGCGGTCGCGACGGTTCCTTGCGGCGTCTGGAGAAGACCGCCCAACTGATTTACGCCGAGGCCGCCCGCGCGATTCTCAAGGGCGTCGCCGAACACGACCGCCTCGCCAGCCGTTTGCAGAAGCTCGACGGCATCGACGCTTTGTTGCAGGCCCACGGTGCCGGCGCCGACCTCGGTCTGCGGGTGCAGCGTCTGGTCGAAGAGCGCCTGGGTGCGAATGCGTTCATCACCGTCAGCAATGACCTTGATGTGGTGAAACAGGCACGCATCGTCCTCTGTGCAGCGAACGCTCCACAACCGTTTCTCGGCGCCGGACACTTCGCCGAAAACAGCGTGATCTGCGACATCGCGGTGCCGCTGAACGTCGATCAGAACCTCTTCAGCCAACGGGCCGACGTGTTGTACATGCACGGCGGGATTGTCCAGACCCCGCTGGGCGATGGCCTGATCCGCAACGTGCGCGCCTACCTCAAGCAAGGTCAGCTGTACGCTTGCATGGCGGAGTCGGTGTTGATGGGCTTGTCCGGGATGAAACAGCACTACTCCTACGGCGATATCAGCCGCGAACAAGTGCAGCAGATTCGTGCCCTGGCCGCGACCCACGGCTTCAGCCTCGCGCAGTTCAAGACTGACAACTCACTCTAAGGAACGGTCATGCCGAATAAAGTAGCAGTGGTGACCGGTGGCAGTCGTGGCATCGGCCGGGCGATTGTCCTGGCCCTGGCCGGCGCGGGCTATCAGATTGCATTCAGTTATGTGCGCGACGAAGTGGCCGCCGCGTCATTGCGTGACGAGGTCCAGGCGTTGGGCCTTGAGTGCCTGGCGCTGCAATGCGATGTCAGCCGCGGCGACAGCATCAAGGGTTTTTTCGAGCGGATCGACCAGCACTTCCAGTGCGTCGATCTACTGGTCAACAACGCCGGCATCACCCGTGACGGGTTGCTGGCGACGATGCCGGGCCGCGACATCATCGACGTGATCCAGACCAACCTGATCGGCACTTTGCTCTGTTGTCAGCAGGTGGTGCCGGGCATGATGCGCCAGCGCAGTGGTTGCATCGTCAACATCAGTTCGGTGGCCGCGCAGAAGCCCGGCAAGGGTCAAAGCAACTATGCCGCGGCCAAGGGCGGCGTCGAAGCGCTGACCCGCGCGCTGGCGGTGGAGCTGGCGCCGCGCAACATCCGGGTGAATGCGGTGGCTCCCGGCATCGTTAACACGGAAATGAGTACGGCGCTGATCGGCAGTCAGGAACAGGAAATCCAGTCACGATTATTGATCAAGCGTTACGCCGAACCCCATGAAATTGCCGAGGCGGTGCTGTACATCGCCGATCGCGGTTTGTACCTGACGGGTGAGGTCTTGCCGGTCAACGGCGGGTTGAAAATGCCATGAGCCGGACCATTCTGATTACCGGTGCCGCCAAGGGCATCGGCCGCGCGGTGGCGGAGAGTTTTGCCGCCGACGCCAGTCACCGCTTGATCCTGCTGGACCTGGATTTGCCGGAATTGCAACGCTGGGTCGACGAGCAACACGGGCAGATCAAGGCACGGGTCGAAACCCATGCCGCGAACATTGCCGACCTGCCGGGCATGGAAGCGTTCTTCAAGATGCTGGGCAAACAGGTGGAGTACGTCGATGTGCTGGTCAACAGCGCCGGCATCTGCAACGAGAACGAACCGGAAGATTTGCACAACTGGCACAAGGTGATTTCGGTCAACCTCAACGGTACGTTCTACGTCACTTCGTTGTGCCTGCCATTGATGCCGGATCGCGGGCGGATCATCAACATGTCGTCGATCCTCGGCCGCGCCGGCAAGGTCCGCAACACCGCGTACTGCGCTTCCAAGCACGGCATCGTCGGCATGACCAAAGCCCTGGCGATGGACCTCGCGCCTCGGCAGATCACGGTGAATGCGATTCTGCCCGCGTGGATCGATACGCCGATGCTGCAAGGTGAACTGGCGGCGCAAGCGGCCATTGCCGGGCTGACCCAGGAACAGATCCTGCGCAACGCCAAGAAGAAACTGCCGATGCGTCGCTTTATTCAAAGCGACGAGGTCGCGGCGATGGTGCGTTACCTGGCCAGCCCCGAAGCGGGCGGGGTGACGGCCCAGAGTCTGGTGATCGACGGCGGTGTCGGGTTGGGAATGTAGCCATGCCGGGATCTTCTTTTAGCCGCACCGCGTGGGCGGTGTTGGCATGCATGGCCGCGCAACCGGCGTTGGCTGAATTGACGGCCGAGGACTTCAAACCGGATTACGCCGACGCCGAAGTCGGCGTGGCCACCGCGTTGCGCTTGCACGGTGATGACCAGGTCACCCAGAAGGCCGTGTATTTCAAGGCCAACCTGGAAGACAACTGGGACGGCGGTTACTACAAGGCCAAGGGCCGGGTGCGTTACGACGCCCGTTACGACGGCAACAATCCGTACAGCGAACGGGCGCGGGACAAATACCGCTTCGACGCCGACTGGCGGCATTTGTACTGGGGCCAGTCGGTGGGCGACGGCGAAGTGACTGTCGGCTGGCAGCAAGTGGTCTGGGGCCGTGCCGATGAGTTGCGGGTGCTCGATCAGGTCAACCCGGTGGACTATCGCGATGGCCTGACTCCGCTACTGGAAGACAGCCGGATCGCGGTGCCCATGGTGCGATTTGCGCAACTGGTTGGCGAGTGGGAGCTGGAGGCGCTGTGGGTCACCGATTTTGTGAAAAACCAGCCGCCGGTGGCGGGCAGCGAGTTCGACGCGCCGCTGTTTGCCGTGCCGGATCCGCAGTACTTTCTGCTCGACTCCAAGCCCGGCTACGACGGTGACAAGGGCTTCTCGTATGGCCTGAGCGCCAACGGCCGGATCGGCTCGGTGGACACCAGTTTCGTCGCACTGAACGCCCGCCAGAAAGACCCGGTATACGCCGTCGAAGGCCTGGCCGATGACGGTCGCACGCGACTGGAACGCCAGTTTCCCCGTTACACCATGGGTGGCGCGGGGCTGGCGATCGATGCCGGTCACAGCATCGTGGTGCGCAGCGAAATTGCCTGGTTCGACAACTGGCGGGTGACCAATCCGACCCGTGCGTACGGCGCCGACAGCACCTCGATGGTCAAGTCGTTGCTAGGCGTCGATTACCTGCTACGCGACTGGTTGATCTCCCTGCAATGGCAAGAGCAGCAACTGCTCGACTGGCAGGACGGCATGCTGCAAGACAAGCGCGAACACCTGTTCACCCTGTCGGCCGAAGGCACCCATTGGCAGGACCGACTCAAGAGCCGGCTGGTGGTCGCCGCCTCGCCACCGTTTAACGACGATGCGCTGTTGCAAGGCATCTTCACCTACAAACCGGTGGACTGGATCAAGCTCGGGCTGGAAGTGGATGTGTTCTTCGGCAAGCCCGACAAACCCTTCGGCGAGTACGACAACCGCGATCAAGTGCGACTGTCCGCCGGTTACCTGTTTTAACCCCATGACGCCTGCGTGCCCCTGGTGCATTGGCTCGACCGTACTTATCTGACGAAAAGGGAAGTTCCCATGTTGCCTCTGTTCAAAAGTCTGACCGCTGCCGCATTGATCCTGAGCGGCGCTTGCGCCACCGCCGCCGACGGCAAGAATGCCGATGAAATCATCCGTCAGGTGCGGGATCGAAACGACGGTAAAAGCTTCATGTCCCAGGTGTCGCTGATCCTCCACGACAAGAAGGGCAATACTCGGGTTCGCGAGTTCACCTACCTGCAAAAGGATTACCCGGACAGCGACAAATTCAGCATGTATTTTTCCGCCCCCACGGACGTGCGCGACGTTGCCTTTCATATCGAAAACCCCCACGAAACCCTGGGTCTGGAAGACAGCCAGTGGATGTACTTGCCGGTCAGCCGCCAGACACGACGGATCTCCACCACCGACAAGCGTGGCTCATTCATGGGCAGCGAGTACTCCTACGCCGATCTGGACAAGGTCCGGGTCAAGGATTACACCCAGACGCTGGCGGGTGAAGAGCAGGTCAAGGGCCGCGACTGCTACGTGATCGAGCGTGAACCGGCGTCGCCCGACGTGCTGGCCAAGACCGGCTACAACAAACTGAAAGTGTGGATCGACAAGCAGAATTTCCTGGTCATGCGCCAGGACTTCTTCGACGTCAAAGGCGTGCTGGTCAAGCAAATGCGCACGCAGAAGGTCGACACCATCGACTCGATCGACAGCATCGTGCTGAGCGAAACCGAGCACTTCATCGACGGCACGCGCTCGGAAATGCGCTTCAACCACCTGCAATACAACGTGCAACTGGAAGACCGTTTGTTCACCCAGACCGCCATCAAGCGCGGGCTGAAAACCGGCGACGTGCCGGACTTTGCCCTGTCTGCTCGCTAAGCGCCGACCCTGACGACCCTGGAACGCATGATCATGGAAAGATACCTGAACTTCGTCGAGCGCTATGCGCGGGCGATCGTTTTCCTGCTGGTGGCGGTCACGGCGTATTTCACCTATACGCTGGGCGCGCTGATCTCCGACACCAACCCTTACTTGCTCAAGGAAACCCATCCAGCGCGCAAGACCATCATCGATCTGCAAAGTGAGTTCACCGGCACGTTCGACTCGGTAATGGTGGCGCTGAACAACCCGCAGACGGTGTTCAACAAGCCGACCCTCAACGCACTGTTTTCGATGTCGCAATCGGTGCGCAAAATGATCCTTGCCAACGACGCCGACAAGGAGCAGTTGACGCAAATCGTCGCCAGGCATCCGGACGACAGCCATGCGCAGTTATTGGCGCGGGACATTCTGGAGAACGGTTTTTCCCAGAACGATTACGCCCAGGCCAAGGCCCTGCGTGATTACGCCCAGAGCCAGAACTGGGAGACCCATGATCAACTGTTCCTGACCTTTCTCGCCGAGCGGATCAACCCGATCCGCGAAATGGCGTCCATGGGCGACCTGGAAAACATCGTGCTGACCGACGATGGCGAGTTGCTGATCCACAAGACCCTCAACGCCTACGACATGGACCCGGCGCTGGTCGAGTCGCAGATCATGGGCAACGAGCTGATGGTCGACGGGGTGGTTTCCAAGGACAAGAAAGTCGCGATGCTGGTGGCCGAACTGGGCACCAAGCAAGACGATGCCCAGGCGCAATTGCGCGCTTACCAGATTGTGCGCGGCATCGTTGCGGACTATCAGGCCGCGCACCCCGAGTTCAAGGACGAGATTTTCATTGCCGGCATGCCGATCTTCATCGCGGCCCAGCAGGAGATCATCGACCATGACCTGGCGGTGCTGTTTCCGATTGTCTTTTTGCTGATCACCCTGCTGTTGATTTTCTTCTTCCGCAAACCGCTGGGCGTGCTGTTGCCGCTGTTCAATATTCTGTTTTGCACCATCTGGACGCTGGGCCTGATGGCCCTGTTGCGGGTGCCGTTCGACTTGCTGACCAGCGTCCTGCCGGTGTTTCTGTTCACCATTTGCTGCTCGGATGCGATCCATGTGATGGCCGAGTATTACGAGCAGAAAAACGCCGGTAAAAGTAATCGCGAAGCCAATCGCGAGACGCAGCGGCTGATGGTGGTGCCGGTGGTGTTGACGACGGTGACAACCATTGCCACCTTCATGATTTCCACCACCAACAATATTGTCAGCATCCGCAATTTCGGCGTGTTCATGTCCATTGGCCTGACGGCGGCGTTGATCATTTCGCTGCTGCTGATTCCTGCCTGGATCTCGATCTGGGGCAAGGACCAGACCCCGAAAACTCTTGCCGCCGTGCACAAGGAGTCGATCATTTCGCGTTACCTGGTGGCGTTCTGCGCGCGGTTGATCCAGTGGCGCAAACCGGTCTTGATCGTGACACTGCCGCTGCTGGTCTTGATGACGGTGTTTACCTTTCGCGTCGATATCGAAGACTCGGGCATCGCCTACTTCAAGCCCGAGAGCCATGTTCGCGTTTCGGACCAGTTCATCAACCACGCCAAGGTCGCGGGCACGGCGCCAGGCTGGATCGCCATCGACAGCAAAGAGCCTCGCGGCGTGCTGACCACGCAAGTGGTGCAATTCATCGACAAGCTCGACCACTTCATCAAGCAGCAACCGCATGTCAGCTACGGCTATTCCCTGGCCACGTACGTCAAGCGCATGAACCTGGTGCTCAACGACATGAACCCCGACTACCTGCGCGTGCCTCAGGCGCTGGAGCAGGTCACGTCGGTCAATGACGAGGGCCAGGTCGAGCGGTTCGAGGTGCCGGGCAATTCGCTGATCGAGCAACACGTGATGCTGTTCGAAAACGGCGGCGGCTCGGACCTCAACAACGTGCTCAATGCCGACTATTCCAAGGCGCTGACGCTGTACACCATGACGTCGTCGGTGGCCAGCGACTATCAGGACATGCTGGATCGGCTCGATGCCTGGTTGCTGGTGAACAAACCAGCCAACCTCGACGTGACGCACGCCGGTACACCGCTGATTTGGACTGGCGTGCTACAGGAGATCACTCAGGGTCAGGTCTTGAGTTTTTCCCTGGCGTTGCTGGTGGTCACGTTGATGATGATGTATTGGCTCAAGTCGGTACGACTGGGAATTCTCGGCATGCTGACCCTGTTGACCACGTCGGTGACGGTCTATGGTTTCATGTTCCTGTTCGGCATCGAGCTGAACATCGGCACGACGCTAGTGACGTTCCTGGTCGTCGGCGTGGTCGATTACGCAGTGCACCTGCTGTCACGGATCAAACTGCTGGTGCAGCAAGGGATTCATGTCGATGCGGCTATTTTGCAGGCGATGCACAGCGTCGGCCGTTCGACCGTGGTCAACGTGGTGATTTTCTCCGTGGGCTTCATGGCGCTGCTGTTTTCCGACTTCAAGCCGATCGTCGATCTGGGCGCGCTGGTGGCGATGGCGCTGTTCTCCAGCGGTGTCATGACCATTCTGCTGGTGACGCTGGTGTCGCCGTGGTTCTTTGCGGAAATTGTTCCGGTGCCTGAACAGGACCGAGCCGTGGGGGATCCTGCCTTGAGCTGACCGGACGACCGGGACCATAGGCGCCCAGGTGGCCTGCGAGCCGGGTCATCCAGCGCAGCAGGGTATTCAGTTCAGCGTATTGTTCGGGTTTTTTTCGCCATAGCGGGCGATACGCTCGAACTGACATTCCTCTCGGGCATCGTTGAGGTTGTTTTCGAACGCTTCGAGGCCGTTGTGCAATTGTTGTAGAGCGCCGATCTGGGAGACCAGTTCGGCCTTTTTTTCGGCAATCGCTTTTTGCGCCATGTCCCACGGGAATTCGTCGCCGTGGTAGTTATTCAACATCACCTGCAGCTCCTTGAGCTTGAAGCCCAGTTGCTGGGCGCATTTGATGAACGTCAACACCTCGACACTTTGTTGGCTGTAGATGCGGTATTTGCCTTCGCGCTTGGGCTCGGGCAACAGGCCGATTTCTTCGTAGTGGCGAATGCTTTTGACTGTGGTGCCCGACAGCTGGGCGGCTTTGCCGATATACATAAAGATCCGTCTAGATGAACAAACAGGGCGTAGCACGACCAGGCCTCATGCCTGATCGGAGCGAATAATATAGTGAATAACATTCAAAGGTTGCAGCTGCGTGTAAATGACACGCGCACGCGACGAACGACCGCTTGAAGGGGACTTGGGGAGGGGCTGACGGCGAGGGCGCGCCGTCAGCGAACAGCGAGGGAGGGGTCAGCTGCCGGCGGTGACCCGGGCCTGTTCCAGCCAGGCATCGCGCTGGGTCGACTTGGAGCCCAGGATCGGTCCGAAGGTCAACGTCTTCAACGGCTTGATGCCGCAGAACTCCAGGGTCGTCTTGCGCATCTGGTGCAGGCCGGGCATGCGATAGACCCATTTGTAGTACCAGGGCGGCGTGTCCATGGTCACCAGCAGATGCGCGGTCCGGCCTTTGAGCAGTTTGTCGGGGAAGGCCTTGCCCTCACGGTATTTGAAGGCAAAGCCAGGCAGGAAAATGCGGTCGAGAAAGCCCTTCATCAGGGCCGGTATCCCGCCCCACCAGATCGGATAAACGAACGTCAGGTGTTCGGCCCAGGTGATATCGGCCTGGGCTTGCAGCAAGTCCGGCTCCAGTGGCTGGATCGTGTGATAACCCTCGTGCAAGACCGGATCGAAGTCCAGCGCATCCAGCCGCAGCAGCCGCACGTCATGCCCGGCATCCTTGGCGGCCTGGACGTACGTTTCGCTCAATGCCCCACAGAAGCTGTCGGTGGAGGGGTGCCCCAGAATCACGAGCATTCGTTTGCTCATCGCGTGTACTCCTGAAATGAAGCTCGCAGCTTAGAGTCTGCCCCTAACGGTAGAGTCAAGGCGTTCCCGGCGTCAGCGCCTCCAGCAAGGCCCGGGCGTAACCGGGAAGGCTGTCGAAGTCGCGGGCACAGATTTTCAGTGTGCGGTTGGCCCAGTCTTCGCGAAGAGGTCGGGTCATGACCGCTTGCTCTGGCGGCCAGCGCTCAATGGCCTCCCGTGGCACGATGGCCAGCCCGGCACCGCGAGCAACCATGCGAATGACCCCATCGAAGCCATCGGCGCGGATGCGGATCGGCATCCGCTGCCCAATGTGCAGGGCTTGTTCCTCCAGATGGATGGCCAATGCACTGCCAGCGCCCAGGGCCACGTAGTCATGACCCAAGGTGTCGGCAAAGGTCAGTGACGGTTGTTCGGCCAGGGGATGGTCCGGGGGCAGGATCAGCACCAGCGGGTCATCGCGAAACGGACGAGTTTGCAAATCATCGGTGTCCACGGCGTCGGACACGATACCGAGGTCTGCCGCCCCCTGACGCAAGGCGTGGGTGATGCGTGCACTGGGCAGTTCTTGCAGATCAATGTCGAGGTTGGGGTGGTCGCGAAGAAAGTCCGCGAGCAACTCCGGCAGGTACTCGGTGATTGCCGTGGTGTTGCACAACAACCGCACCTGACCTTTGACTCCGTTGGCGTACTCGGCCAGGTCCTGCTGCATGCGTTCAGCCTGTTGCAGCAGGACGCGGGCGTGTTGTGCCAGGGCCTTGCCGGCCGGGGTCGGGCTGACACCGCGGCGACCGCGTTGCAAAAACTCGATTCCCAACGAAGCCTCCATGGCGCGGATGCGCGCACTCGCCGCCGCCAGGGACAGATGACTGCGAGCGGCGCCGGCGGTTATGTTGCCGCTGTCGAGGATGTTCAGGTAGAGGCGCAGGTCGGTCAGGTCGAAGTGCATCGGCAACCTCTTGATTTGTGTTGTCTGGAAGGACGCTATCGCGAGCAGGCTCGCTCCCACAGTAGACCGAGTCAGTCCGGACGACGCGGTCAACTGTGGGAGCGAGCCTGCTCGCGAAGGCGTCAGTCAAAACGACGAAGCCTTCAGCCTCTTGCCAAGCAAGAGGCTGCCTCAGTATATGGCAGATTTTCAAGCAGCCAATCCGGGCTCACGATAGCGCCATGAATACTCTCGCCACGTTCTATCAAAACCTCGGTCTGGCCCTTTCATTGATGGTCATCGCGACCTTTCTGCTGGCCGGCATGATCAAGGGCGTGATCGGCCTCGGTCTACCGACCATCGCGATGGGTTTGCTCGGTCTGGCTATGGCACCAACGCAGGCTGCCGCGCTGCTGATCATCCCCGCAACGCTCACCAATGTCTGGCAACTGGCATTCGGTGGGCATCTGCGAGGGTTGATCAAACGGTTGTGGCCGATGCTGCTGGCGATCTTCATCGGCACCGGGGCCGGCACGTTGTGGATCGGCATGGCCGGTGGTCATTGGGTCGTGCGGGGATTGGGCGCGGCGCTGTTGCTCTATGCGTTGAGCGGATTGTTTCTGCCGACCTTGCGTGTCGGCGGTCACACCGAGCGTTGGCTCGGTCCGCTGTGCGGCGTATTGACGGGCGTCATCACCTCGGCCACCGGCGTCTTCGTGATTCCCGCCGTGCCTTATCTGCAAGCCTTGGGCTTGAGCAAGGATGAACTGGTGCAGGCGCTGGGTCTGTCGTTCACCGTCTCGACCCTGGCCTTGGCCGCCGGCCTGTTATGGCGCGGCGCACTCGGCGGTGGTGAGTTAAGTGCGTCGTTGCTGGCGCTGATCCCGGCGGTGCTCGGCATGTTGCTGGGGCAATGGCTGCGCCAGCGGATCAGCGCCGTGCTGTTCAAACGTGTGTTTTTCATCGGCCTGGGCGTGCTCGGCGGCCACTTGCTGATCAGCGGGTAGCGGACGACGGGCTGAGCATGTCGATGGCGCGGATATCGAAATCCCGTTCCAGGTACTCATCGCGCTGCTCGAGGAACTGCTTCATGTGTGGCAGGTTCGAGTGCACGTCGAGGTGAGCCTGGGACTGCCAGATCTCGTAGAAGATAAACAGCGTCGGGTCCTGTTTGTCGCGCAGCATGTGGTACTCGATGCAACCCGGCTCGGCGCGGCTCGCTTCAACATAAGCGCTGAAAAATGCTTCAAAGGCGTCAGATTTTTCCGGGCGGGTCTTGGCGTGCAGGATGAAGCCTTGCATTTCACTCATCAGAAATTTCCTCAAGTTCAGAATCGGCGCAAGTTTATGGCAACAATCGCCTGTCGATTCGTGCGTATTGGTCAAATGAATTTTGTGAATTCAGCGCTTATTCCGCGCGAGGCAGATCGCTACTCTGCCGCCATCGAATTCCAACCTTCCGAGACTTCCCATGAAAAAAGTCCTGTTGCTCAATGGCGGCAAAAAATTTGCCCACTCCGATGGCCGTTACAACGCCACCCTGCATGAAGCCGCGCTGAGCGTGCTGGATCGCGGCGGTGTCGACGTGAAAGCCACCTTCATCGATGAGGGTTACGACGTCGCCGAAGAAGTCGCCAAATTTCTCTGGGCCGACGTGATCATTTATCAGATGCCCGGCTGGTGGATGGGTGCGCCCTGGACCGTCAAGAAGTACATCGACGAAGTCTTCACCGAAGGCCATGGCAGCCTCTACGCCAGCGACGGTCGCACCCGGTCCGACTCGTCGCAAAAGTACGGCAGCGGTGGTCTGTTGCAGGGCAAGCAATACATGTTGTCCCTGACCTGGAACGCGCCGCAGCAAGCCTTCGATGACCCGACCGACTTCTTCGAAGCCAAGGGCGTGGATGCGGTGTACTTCCCGTTCCACAAGGCCAACGAGTTCCTCGGCATGACCGGTTTGCCGACGTTCCTGGCCGTCGATGTGATGAAGCGCCCGAATGTCGAAGCCGATGTGGCGCGCTATGAGCAGCATTTGACCGAGGTGTTCGGCCTGCCGGCGTAAGGTTCCTTTTGCCCCGCATCCAGCTACTATCAAGCCAGTTTTGAATGAGGGGCACCCGTGAAAGCCAGATCCGATGAGTTGCAGATTTTCGTCTGCGTGATTGAGTGCGGATCGATTTCCGCTGCGGCCGAACAGGTCGGGCAAACGCCTTCAGCGGTCAGCCGCACACTGTCGCGGCTGGAGGCGAAACTCGATACCACGCTGATCAATCGCACCACGCGGCGCATGGACCTGACCGAAGAGGGCAAGTACTTCTTCGAGCACGCCAAGCTGATTCTCGATCAGATGGACGAGCTTGAAGAACGCCTGACCTCACGCCAGCAAACGCCGTCCGGGCGTCTGCGGATCAATGCCGCATCGCCGTTCATGCTGCACGCCATCGTGCCGTACATCGACGAGTTCCGCCGGCTCTATCCGGACATCCAGCTGGAACTCAACAGTAACGACCTGATCATCGATTTGCTCGAGCAAAGCACCGACATCGCCATCCGTATCGGCACGCTCGCCGACTCGACCTTGCACGCTCGATCTCTGGGTTGCAGTCCGCTGCACATCGTCGCCAGCCCGGCCTATCTTGAAAAACGCGGTGTACCGGCTGAAGTGGCGGATTTGTCCGGGCACACGCTGCTGGGCTTCACCCAGAACGAAGGCCTCAACCAATGGCCGCTGCGTTACGTTCACGGTGATCGCTGGCCGATTCAGGCGTCGATCAGCGCCTCCAGCGGCGAGACAATCAGGCACTTGGCGCTGGAAGGCCAAGGCATTGCCTGCTTGTCGCACTTCATGACGATTGATGACATCCGCGCCGGACGTTTGCAGGTGCTGCTGGCGGATTTCAACAGCGGTTATCGTCAGCCGATCAATGCCGTGTACTACCGCAACTCGCAACTTGCCCTACGGATTCAATGCTTCCTGGACTTCATCCAGGGCAAATTGGCGGCTTACGCGAACGCGGATTTCAAGGGCTGATTCGTGACCCCTGCGCAAGAGTGAATTGGGCAACGCTGTCTGTTTCCACAAGCATCGGTCCTCGATACTGGATGCATCACTTATTAACGCAGGGAGTTTCTCCATGAACGTATTCATTACCGGCGCCGCGGGTTTCATCGGCGGCTCCATCGCCACCGGTCTGGTCCGCGCCGGTCACAAGGTCACCGGCCTGGTGCGCAGTACCGAACAAGCCAATGAACTGAGTGCTCTGGGTATCACCCCGGTGCTCGGCACGCTTGACGACAGCGTATTGCTGGCCGAACAGGCCCGCGCTGTCGACGCCGTGATCAACGCCGCCAGCAGCGACCATCGCGGCGCGGTAGAAGCGTTGCTCGATGCACTTCGCGGTTCCAACAAAGTGTTCCTGCACACCAGCGGTTCGAGCATCGTCGGCGATGCGTCGGGCGGCAAATCCAGCGACGTTATCTATTACGAAGACAACCTGCCGGCACCTACCGTCGACAAGGCTGCTCGTGTGGCCATCGACAACCTGATCCTTGCCGCAGCGAAGGACGGGGTGAACTCGGCAGTCATCTGCAACACCTTGATCTATGGCCATAGCCTGGGCGTCAATCGTGACAGCGTGCAGTTGCCGCGCTTACTGAAACAGGCGCGTAAAAGTGGGGTGGTCCGGCATGTCGGTACCGGCCAGAACATCTGGTCCAACGTGCACATCGAAGACGTGGTTTCCCTGTACCTGCTGGCGCTGACCAACAACGTACCGGGCACCTTCTACTTCGTCGAAAGCGGTGAAGCGTCGTTCATCGACATGACCACCGCGATTGCCCAAGCGCTGAATCTGGGTGAGCCACAAGACTGGCCGCTGAAGGACGCCGAAGCCGAGTGGGGCTATGAAATGGCCAACTATGGCCTGGGCTCCAACAGCCGGGTTCGCGGTAAACATGCGCGTGAATTGCTGGGCTGGGTACCGAAGCGGACATCGGTGATTGAATGGATTCGTGACGAGATGGTTTGAGTTCGCTCTAGACCGCGTCATCGTTCATCGTCGGAACGCCGCCCGGAGCCGGCTCGCTCCCACAGTGGATCTTCGTCGTACACAAAATCTGTGTCGAGTGGAGATCAAATGTGGGAGCGAGCTTGCTCGCGATTACGTTTCTGGCGACCCAACAACTGGCCGTGCCGCCCTCAATTCCGTAACATCCGCTCCCTCTTTTCCCGCCTGTATTTTAGGTCAGCCATGAAACCCAAACGTCTGCGCGCCGATGTCCTGGCCGGACTCACCACGTCTTTCGCTCTTCTACCCGAATGCATCGCCTTCGCGCTGGTTGCGCACCTCAATCCATTGATGGGGCTTTACGGCGCTTTCATCATTTGCACCCTGACCGCGCTTTTCGGTGGGCGGCCGGGCATGGTGTCCGGCGCTGCCGGGTCGATGGCCGTGGTGATCGTCGCGCTGGTGGTGCAGCACGGCGTGCAGTATTTGCTGGCCACCGTGTTGCTGGGTGGGCTGATCATGCTGGCGTTTGGGTTGCTGAAGCTTGGCAAGCTGGTGCGCATGGTGCCGCACCCGGTGATGCTCGGCTTCGTCAACGGCCTGGCGATCATCATTGCCCTGGCGCAGCTGGAGCACTTCAAGAGCGGTGACGTCTGGCTCAGAGGCACGCCGCTGTACCTGATGGCAGGGTTGGTTGCCGTGACGATGGCCATCGTCTACGTGCTGCCGCGCCTGACGCGCGCCGTGCCGCCGGCGCTGGTGGCGATTCTGGGTGTTGGGCTGGCGGTTTATCTGCTCGGCTTGCCGACCCGCACCTTGGGTGACATGGCGCACATCGCCGGCGGCTTGCCGACGTTTGCGCTGCCAGACATCCCCTGGACCCTGGAAACCCTGCGCATCATGGCGCCCTACGCGATATTGATGGCGTTGGTTGGCCTGCTGGAAACCTTGCTGACCCTGAACCTCACCGATGAAATCACTGAACGCCGCGGCTACCCGGATCGTGAGTGTGTGGCGCTGGGCGCTGCCAACATGGTCTCCGGTGTGTTTGGCGGCATGGGCGGCTGCGCCATGATCGGCCAGACCGTGATCAACCTCAGTTCCGGCGGTCGCGGTCGGCTGTCCGGTGTGGTGGCCGGGGTGATGATTTTACTGTTCATCCTCTTCCTCTCGCCGCTGATCGAGCGCATCCCGCTTGCCGCATTGGTCGGGGTGATGTTCGTGGTGTCGCAGCAGACGTTTGCCTGGGCTTCGTTGCGGGTGGTGAACAAGGTGCCGCTGAACGACGTGTTGGTGATCATCGCGGTAACGGTCATTACCGTGTTCACCGATCTGGCCACCGCCGTGCTCTGCGGGATCATCATTGCGGCGCTCAACTTTGCCTGGCAACAGGCCCGCGAGCTTTATGCCGACAGTCACCTCGAAGCCGATGGCAGCAAGCTTTACCTTCTGCATGGCACACTGTTCTTCGCCTCGACTGCGCCTTTTCTCAACCAATTCGATCCTGCCAATGACCCATCCGTGGTGACGATCGACTGTCGCCACTTGAGCTTCGTCGACTACTCGGCCATCGCCGCGCTCAAGACCTTACGCGAGCGCTACACCAAGGCCGGCAAACAGCTGCGCGTGCTGCACTTGTCCGAACGCTGCAAGAAACTGCTCAAACGCGCCCGCGTGAATCACGACTGAGACTGACAACCGATCGTTCCCACGCGGAGCGTCACTAGTGTCCGGTAAAAACCCAAGGGGGAGCTTGCTCCCCCTTGCTGTGCCTGCTTCGTAAGCAATAATCAGGTTTTCAGACTCGATTTTCGCCCATGTTCAGCAGCACTCGATTTGCGCAAATGCTCCAGGCCCTTCCTCATCAGCTCTTCAAAGCCGCCGTCAAACGCTGTGGCGCTGATCGTTACGCCAAACAATTCACGTCCTGGGATCTGCTCGTCACGTTGATTTTTGGCCAGCTGACACAAGCCAAAAGCTTGCGCACGTTGGCGACAGCTTCACAGTCGCTGCAACCCCATCGTCACCACCTCAACGCCAAAAACATGGTGCGTTCAACCCTTTGTGATGCGTTGAACAAGCGCAGCTCAGAGCCGTTTCGGCTGGCCTGCGAGCACCTGCTTCAGGGCATTGGCCGCAAGCAGCGCAAGTCGCTCGAAGCCATGATCACCCTGATCGATTCGACCTCGATCAGCCTGCGCGGACCCGGTTTTGACGAATGGACCACCGCGACGAAAACCCGCATAACCCAAGGCTTGAAGGTGCATGTGGCCATCGATCCACAGCAAACAGCCCCGACTTACGTAAACATCACCGCCGCCAACGTCAACGATCTGAGCGATGCCCTGACCATGCCGCTTGAAGCGGGTATGACGTACGTTTTCGACAAGGGTTACTGCGACTACAACTGGTGGCACCAGATTGATCAGATGGGTTCTTTCTTCGTCACACGACTGAAGAAAAACGCCAATCTAAAGCCGGTAGAAAACTTGAGGGAACAGGGTGCACCGGAATTCATTGAGGCGGATGAATCGGTCTTGTTCGGTAAGAAATACCTGAACGCTCGACGTCCGAATCACTACCAAAATCAGGCTGTGCGTCGGGTTCAGGTCCGCCGAGAGGACCACGAAACGCCATTGATTCTGGTCACCAACGACTTCTCTCGCTCAGCGGAGGAGATCGCCGATCTGTACAAACAACGTTGGCAAATCGAGCTGTTTTTCAAGTGGATCAAGCAAAACCTCAAGCTCAAACGGTATTTCGGCTTCTCTGAAAATGCCGTTCGTTTGCAGATCTACAGCGCCTTGATTACCTATCTTTTGCTGCATCTTTACCAGCGCCGTTCAGGTTGCTCCGGGTCTATTTCAGACTTTGCCATTCGGCTAACCCACAGCTTGTTCGAACGCCCATTAAGCATCGAACACCTGGAACACCGAAGGCAAAAGCGAACAAAGCTGAAGGCTGCCCAAGGCAGCCTTCAGCTTTGAAAAGGTTTTACCGGACACTAGTGACGCGGAGCGTGGGAACGATCAGCGTGAGGGCGATGAAAATTCCCCTATCCGACTTTCATAACTCACGCCCCCGCATACCTCTGCGCGACAACCCTTATCCCTCCACGAAAATTACTTTCACCTCGTTTGAAAATCACGCCTCTAAATGTTTTATGAGTTTCACAACCCATTCGACGTGACCCTTTCGAGGAGTACCGCATGACACCGTCCTTCGGCTATTGGCTGCTGGTTTACGCCGCCATCGCCATCATCGCGCTGATCGTTCTGATCGCCCGTTACCGGCTCAATCCGTTCATTGTCATTACCTTGGTGTCCATCGGCCTGGCGCTGCTGGCCGGGATGCCGCCGTCGGGCGTGGTGGGGGCGTACGAGGCGGGTGTCGGCAAGACGCTGGGCCATATCGCGCTGGTGGTCGCACTGGGCACGATGCTTGGCAAGATGATGGCCGAGTCTGGCGGCGCCGAGCAGATGGCGCGAACGTTGATCGACCGCTTCGGTGAGAAAAATGCCCACTGGGCGATGGTTTGCATCGCTTTTCTTGTAGGACTGCCGCTGTTTTTCGAAGTCGGTTTTGTACTGCTGGTGCCGATTGCTTTCACCGTGGCGCGGCGCGTGGGCGTTTCGATTCTGATGGTCGGTTTGCCAATGGTCGCCGGGCTCTCGGTGGTCCATGCCCTAGTGCCGCCACACCCGGCGGCGATGCTGGCAGTGCAGGCCTATCAGGCCTCGGTGGGGCAGACCTTGCTCTACGCGATCCTGATCGGGATTCCGACCGCGATCATCGCCGGCCCCCTGTACGCCAAGTTCATCGTGCCGCGCATTCAACTGCCGGAAGATAACCCGCTGGAGCGTCAGTTCCTCGAGCGTGAACCGCGCGACAGCCTGCCGGGTTTCGGCATCACCATGGCGACCATTCTGTTGCCAGTGGTGCTGATGCTGGTCGGTGGCTGGGCCAATCTGATTTCCACGCCGGGCAGCGGTTTCAACCAGTTCCTGTTGTTCATCGGCAACTCGGTAATCGCCTTGCTGCTGGCGACTTTACTGAGTTTCTGGACCCTCGGTCTGGCCCAAGGCTTCAACCGTGAATCGATCCTCAAATTCACCAACGAATGCCTGGCACCAACCGCCAGCATCACCTTGCTGGTGGGCGCGGGCGGTGGCTTGAACCGGATTCTGGTGGACGCTGGCGTCACCGACCAAATCGTCAGCCTTGCCCAGGTATTCCACCTATCGCCGCTGTTGATGGGCTGGCTGTTCGCTGCGTTGATGCGCATCGCCACCGGTTCTGCCACGGTGGCCATGACCACCGCGTCGGGCATCGTCGCGCCGGTGGCCATTGGTCTGGGTTATCCCCATCCAGAGCTGTTGGTGCTGGCGACGGGCGCGGGGTCGGTTATCTTTTCTCACGTCAATGACGGCGGCTTCTGGTTGATCAAGGAATACTTCAACATGACCGTCGCCCAGACTTTCAAGACCTGGACGGTGCTCGAGACCATTATCTCGGTGGTCGCCTTCGGTCTGACCGTTGGCCTTTCTTACCTGCTTTAGCCGGAGCCGCCCGCCATGGACATCCTCTACCAGATCCGCGCCCGTCAGGACTCCTTCAGCGCGGGTGAAGGACGCATCGCTCGGCTGATGCTCGACGACGTAGGATTTGCCTCCGCCGCCAGCCTCGATGAACTGGCTCTGAGGGCGGAAGTCAGCACCGCCACGCTCTCGCGTTTTGCTCGTACGGTCGGCTGCCGCGACTTGCGCGATCTGCGCCTGCAACTGGCCCAAGCCAGCGGCGTCGGCAGTCGTTTCCTCGACCCGGCGGGCACACCCGAGCAGTCGGCGTTTTATGGGCAGATCGTTGGTGATATCGAGTCGACCTTGCGCCAGCATCTGTCGGCCTTCGATGAGTCGCGTTTCGCCGACGCGGTGAAATTGCTGGGCAAGGCGCGGATGATTCACGCCTTCGGCATGGGCGGATGCTCGACCTTGTGCAGTGATGAACTGCAAGTGCGGCTGGTGCGATTCGGCTACCCGATTGCGGTGTGCCACGACCCGGTGATGATGCGCGTTACCGCCGCCAGCCTCGATGCCGAACGCGCCGTCATTGCCTGCTCGCTGACCGGCATCACCCCCGAACTGCTCGAGGCCGTCGAGCTGGCGCGCAGCTACGGTGCACGAATTCTCGCCATCACCCGGGCCGAGTCGCCGCTGGCGCAATTGGCTGATGTGCTGCTGCCGCTGCAAGGCGTCGAAACCTCCTTTATCTACAAACCCACGGCGGCGCGCTACGGCATGTTGCTGGCCATCGACGTGCTTGCCACCGAGCTGGCGCTGGCCAATCCTGAAGACAATCAAGAGCGTCTGCGGCGGATCAAACTCGCCCTCGACGATTACCGCGGCGGCGACGATCACTTGCCGCTGGGAGACTGACATGATGTACGACACGCTGATCCGCAACGCCCTGATTATCGACGGCAGCAACGCGCCTGGTTATCCCGCCGACGTGGCGATTCTGAACGGCCGCATCGAGCGCATCGGCGACTTGCACGATGCCAGCGCCACCGAAGAAATTGACGCCGCCGGCCGCGTGTTGGCGCCGGGTTTCATCGACGTGCACACCCACGACGACACCGTGGTGATCCGCCAGCCGCAGATGCTGCCCAAGCTCAGCCAGGGCGTGACCACGGTGATTGTCGGCAACTGCGGGATCAGCGCTTCGCCGGTGAGTTTGCGCGGCGATCCTCCCGACCCGATGAACCTGCTCGGCACCGCAGCAGCGTTCGTTTACCCGAGGTTCAGCGACTACCGTGCAGCTGTCGAAGCGGCGAACACCACGCTGAACGTGGCCGCACTGGTCGGCCATACGGCGCTGCGCAGCAATCACCTCGACGATCTGTTTCGCACCGCCACGCCGGACGAAATCAGCGCGATGCGCGAGCAATTGCGCGAGAGCCTTGAGGCCGGTGCCTTGGGCTTATCCACGGGACTTGCCTATGCCAACGCGTTCTCGGCTTCCACCGATGAAGTCATGCAACTGACCGAAGAGCTGACCGCCTTCGGCGCGGTCTACACCACCCATTTGCGCAGCGAATTCGAGCCGGTGCTGGAGGCCATGGACGAGGCATTCCAGATCGGCCGTCATGCGAAATCCCCCGTGATCATTTCCCACCTCAAATGCGCCGGCGCCGGTAACTGGGGACGCAGTCCGCAACTGCTAGCGTCCCTCGAACACGCGGCGAAAACCCACCCGGTGGGCTGCGACTGTTATCCCTACGCGGCGAGTTCATCGACGCTGGACCTCAAGCAAGTCACCGACGCTCATCGCATCACCATCACCTGGTCCACGCCGCACCCTGAAGTGGGTGGCCGTGACCTGATGGACATCGCCGCCGAGTGGGGCGTGCCGCTACTTGATGCCGCTCGACGCCTGCAACCGGCCGGCGCGGTGTACTACGGAATGGACGAAGCCGATGTAAGAAGAATCCTCGCCCATCCGCTGTCGATGGTGGGCTCTGACGGATTGCCGGAAGACCCGTTCCCGCATCCACGCTTGTGGGGGGCATTCCCACGCGTGCTCGGACATTTCAGTCGTGACGTAGGGCTGTTTCCGCTGCACACCGCCGTGCACAAGATGACCGGGTTGTCGGCGGCGCGATTTGGCTTGAAGGAACGTGGCGAAATCCGTGAAGGGCATTGGGCGGATCTGGTGTTGTTCAATCCTGTGACGATTCGCGATGTAGCGGATTTCAATGATCCGCAACGAGCGGCGGAAGGTATCGATGGGGTTTGGGTCAACGGTGTCTTGAGTTACAGCGAAGGCCAGGCAAACGGTAGAAGGGAAGGGCGGTTTCTGGCGCGGCAAGGGGACTTGCGTGACGGATTCCAGTAAACATTCCGAGTGCTGCGTCACAGTGATGGCACATTGAGACTAAAGAAAGCCATCGCCAAGCCGAAGCGCTGACATCTCGCCCAGCTACACTCTGGGCCTTATCAGTCTGGGAGCAACTCCATGAGCTTCGGCAAAACCACCCCGATCCTGCGGATTTTCGATGAAATCAAGGCCGTGGAGTTCTACGTCGACTTCCTGGGATTCAAGATCGACTGGCAGCATCGTTTCGAGCCCAACTTTCCGTTGTACCTGCAAGTCTCTCGCGGCGAATGCGTGCTGCACTTGTCAGAGCACCACGGAGACAGCACGCCGGGCTCGGCATTGCGGATTGAGACTGATGAGTTGGAAGTGTTCCAGCAGCAGTTGCTGGCCAAGGAATATAAGTTCGCACACCCACAAATCCAGGCCATGCCGTGGGGCAGTCAGGACATGACCGTGACCGACCCGTTCGGGAATCGGTTGGTGTTTACCAATGCGATTTGTGTGTAAGGCCGTTCGGCGGTTCTGCGGGTTTTGATGGAACAAGGTGTGTTAGCCTCAATCAATGATTTCATTGATTGCAGGAGGCGTCATGGCCAGCATTACGATTCGAAACCTGGACGATCAGATTAAGGAACAGCTGCGCATCGCAGCGGCCCACAATGGGCATTCGATGGAAGAAGAGGCTCGTCTGATACTCGGCAGAGCCCTGGCTACCATTGATCGCGCAGGAGGGCTAGGAAGCCGTATCCGCAACAGGTTCAGCGCCAGCGGTGGGGTTGAGCTCGATCTTCCTTCGCGTCACGAGAAAGCGACAGCGGTGGATTTCTCCGAATGATAGTGCTCGATACGAACGTTCTTTCAGAGTTCATGCGGGTCGAACCTGACACTCAAGTACTTGCCTGGGTTGATGCACAACCCGCGATGGAGTTGGCAATCAGTGCTGTCACTGTGGCAGAGATTCTCCATGGCATTGCCCGACTCCCGTTTGGTAAGCGCAAACAGAAACTTGAAGCGCATGCGATGGCGATGTTCGAAGAGGACTTTGCCGGAAGGATTTTGCCTTTTGATGCTCACGCCGCCGTGGAGTACGCGACGCTGGTCGCTGGCTGTGAAGCTAATGGTCGGACGGCGTCGATGGCTGATGCGCAGATTGCCGCAATCTGCCGAAGTCACGGAGCTCCTATTGCGACCCGTAATGTCCGGGACTTTGAGTTTCCTGGCGTTGAGGTGATCAATCCGTGGCAGGCCTGAGCGCTTGATGATCGTTCCCACGCGGGAGCGTGGGAACGATCAGGTGTGATTACACCCGAAAGTGGCTGACCATCATCTGCAACTGATTGCCCAGCCGCGCCAGTTCAACACTGGATGCAGCCGTT
Source organism: Pseudomonas sp. GL_093 (assembly GCF_057837605.1). Taxonomy (NCBI): domain Bacteria; kingdom Pseudomonadati; phylum Pseudomonadota; class Gammaproteobacteria; order Pseudomonadales; family Pseudomonadaceae; genus Pseudomonas; species Pseudomonas sp. GL_093. Next base: position 851,009 of record NZ_CM174448.1, read on the forward strand.
TCGTCGCTGGCGGCGGCGGTCTGTTCGGACACGTCGCGCACATTGATGATGCTGCGGCTGATCTCTTCAGCCACGGCGCTTTGCTGCTCGGCAGCGGCGGCGATCTGCTGGTTCATCGACTGGATGTTGGACACTGTGCGGGTGATGTTTTCCAGTGACACACCGGCCTTGCGAGTCAGCGCGACGCTGCTGTCGGTCAGGGCGCGGCTGTTGTTCATTACCGCCGACACTTGTTGAGTGCCGTTCTGCAGACCGGCCACCAGGCCTTCGATTTCTTCGGTGGATTTCTGCGTGCGCTGAGCCAGGCCACGGACTTCGTCGGCAACCACGGCAAAGCCTCGACCGGCTTCACCGGCACGGGCGGCTTCGATAGCGGCGTTGAGCGCCAGCAGGTTGGTCTGTTCGGCCACGGCCTTGATCACGTCCATGACGCTGCCGATCTTGTCGCTTTCCTGTTGCAGCACGCTCATGGCTTCGGTGGAGCGCGCCACTTCAGTGGCCAAGCGTTCGATTTGGGCGATGGCTTCGTTGACAACCTTGTCGCCTTCGCGGGCTTCGCCGTCAGCAGCAGCGGCCGCCTGGGAGGCTTCTTCGGCGTTGCGCGCGACTTCCTGCACGGTGGCCGTCATCTCGTGCATGGCGGTGGCCACTTGATCGGTTTCGATCTTCTGGCTGTTAACCCCGGCGCTGGTTTGCTCGGTCACGGCGGACAGTTCTTCGGCAGCGCTGGCGATCTGGGCGACGCCGTCGCGGATGCCGCTGATCAAATCGCGCAAGGTCACGCCCATGCGAGCGATGCCTTGTTGCAATACGCCGAGTTCGTCGCGGCGAGTCACTTTGACGTCCTGGGACAGGTCGCCGCTGGCGATGCGCTCAACCACGGCCAAGGTGTCGCGCAGCGGGCCGGTAATCTGACGGGTGATGATCACGGCAGCAATGATGCCCACCAGCAACGCCAGCAAGGTGCTGATCAGCTGCAGCGTGCGAGCCTGGGCGCTTTCGGCATCACGACGGTCGAGCTGAATCTGATACAGCTGATCGCTCAGGGTCACGATGGCGGCGCCCTGGTCGGTCATTTCCTTGCGCGCCTGCACCGCATCGCTGTTCGCTGCTTTATAAGCCTGCAAGGCGCTGCGGTAGTTGGTCAGTGCGGTTTCCAGCTGACGCAGGGCGTCTTGCTGAGTGTCGGCGAAATGCACGTTGAGGGGTTTCAGGCTGGCGATGGCCAGGTCCAGTTGGCCGACGGCCTTTTGCTCGGTCTCGGCGTTGGTGGTCGCGGTGTAGCCGCGCACTTCGTAGCGGGCCAGCAAGAACGCTTCCTTGGCTGCCGTGATGGCCTGGAATTGTTCGAAGCGTTGGTCGCTCAGAGGCATTTGCTGCACGCGGGTGTTGATGGCGTTGATCAGCGTGTTCGCGGTGTCGGCATTGGCGCCCATGGTGTCGCGCGCGCTGTTACCGGTGCGGTACGCGCTGCGCATTTTGTTCAGGGACGTCTTGTAGGCGTCGATGACGGCGCCTTGCTCTTTGAGCAGCTTGAGGTTTTCCGGGCTCTTGAATTTCACCAGCAGCGCTTGTTGCTGTGCGGAGAACGCCTCGAGCGTGGTCTGGACGTTCTGTGCGGCGGTTTCGTCGCCGTTGGTCAGCATGTATTGCAGGCGAACCACTCGCAGCTTGGTCAGGCCGGCATTGAGCTGGGTGATGTCGCTCATCCAGTTGCTGCGGTCAATCAATCCGCCCAGGCTCGTCCAGCCGGTCAGGGCGAGGACGCAGGTCAGGGCCAGGACCAGGCCGAACCCCAAGCCCAGCTTCATGTTCACGCTGATATTGCCGAACCAGCTATTCATCAAAAGTCCTCCAGGAACGTTGTGCTTCTAGATCGTCGGTTGGCTGGAAGATTGTTGTTTTTGGTAGCCAGCAAGGTGTGTAGCAGGACTGTATCGGCAGCAATTGCGAGAGCTGAATGGTTTTTGTAGGACCGATGTGTAACAAGACTTTCGTACGGTCTTAAGCTTTTTTTCACATGAGTTTCACCGGCTGCCGACGCCAGCCTCTTTACCCTCGCGGCATCGAATGACAGTGATGCGTGCCGGCGAGGCGGTTTGATGTGGAATTGAGACTGAGGCTGTTCGGGATAAAACGCTCGATTGATCTGAGCCGTTTTGCCCGCTATCGCAATGCGGCTGTCGTGCTCACCTCGGCGCTGTTGGTGATTGCACTGACGGTCTGGCTGTTGCATCCTGCCGCTGTACCGGACCTGGCCCACGGCAATGTGGCCGGCGCCCGGGCGTTGAAGGCCGATTGGGCCAAGGGCAACGTGATCGTGCTGGTGCGTCACGTTGAACGCTGCGATCACTCCAGCGCCCCCTGTCTGATCGGTAACGATGGCATTACCGAACGCTCTCGCAGCGTCGCGGTGGAGGTCGGTGCGCAGTTCGAACAACTGGGGTTGAACAAGGCCGACATCTACAACAGCCCCATCCTTCGTACAGCGCAGACTGCTGGCTACATGTTCAACAAGGTCGGGGTCGGTGAAGAATGGTTGATCAATTGCAAGGGCACCATGCTGCGTGACGCTTTGGCGCACAAGGTGGCCGGGCGAAACCTGATTCTGGTGACCCACAGCGAATGCATGTCACAACTTGAGAAAGACCTCAAATTGCCGACCGCTACCCTCGGCTACGGCGCTTCTTTGTTTATCTCGGCCGAAACACCTCAGGCACCTCGGATGCTCGGTGTCATCGAAGCCTCGGATTGGCACTCGGTGACCGCCGAATGAATTCACTTTCTGGATCAGGACACACGATGTTGACTTCTTCCCGCTACCGCTTTTACTGGGTGAACTTTGGCATTCCGCTGGCCTGTGCGGTCGTGGTTTTCCTGCTGTTCGACCTGACCAAAATCGACATCGCGTTCAATGATCTTTTTTATGACCCGGTCACGCAGACGTTTCCGCTGGATCATGTCCATCTGTTCGAAAAGATCACCCATAAATGGGCGCGGATCATCCCGAACTGGACCGGAGAGATCGCGATCGTCGGCGCCTTGCTGTCGTTTCTGTGGCCTCGTCTGAAGGCTGAAAAGCATTCGAAAATCATCGCATTTCTGGAAAAAATCAAAGTCGCGCCGGTGCTTCGGTTCGCCAGCAAGCACCGTCGGGACTTCCTCTACGTGGTGTTCGCGTTCTCCATCAGCACCGGTGTGATCCACTACCTCAAGGGCCACACCAGCGTGTACTGCCCGGTCGAAACGACCCAGTACGCAGGGAAGATCGAGCACAAGGAGTGGTACCAGAATTTTGATCTGCTGAAAGTCGCTGGGCCCGGTCGCTGCTGGCCGGGCGGCCATGCCTCGGGCGGTTTCACCATGCTGGCGTTGTACTTCGTGGCGCGTCGTTACCGCTGGCGCTATTCCAAAGCGGTGATGTACGGCTCGCTGCTGCTCGGTTTCGTCTACGGCACGACGCGAGTTGTGCAAGGCTGGCACTACATGTCCCACACCTTCTGGGCCGGGATTTTCGTATGGCTGGCGTGTTTGCTGACAGCGCTGGCGTTCTATGGGCGAGCGCGGCTGGAGCAACCGGTGCTGCAAGCGCATGAGCGACCTGAAAGCGTTGCACAGCCGCAGACGGCTAGCTGATTCAAAAGACTTGAACGACAAAACCCGCCAACCCTGAAGAGGGTGGCGGGTTTTTTGTTGTCCGTCTTGTGGGGCGGTGTTCGGGAAATTGCCTTCGCCAGCAGGCTCGCTCCTACTGAGAAACAACGGGCTAAAAAAAGGTATACGGGGCGAATTCTTAACAAAGTGTGAACAACTGGTGTGATCTATTAATAGCAACCCTTGCTTTCCCTTAATGCCTGGCTGGCCATGCCAAGTGAGCCCTTGATTGAAACGCCCCCCAATTCCATCGCCGGCTGCAAACCGTTTTGTGCCCGGAAAAACTGTTCACAGGTTAAGCATCGTCGCAGTCATCCTACTGATTGGCGCAGCGATGGTCGGGTACTGGATGTTTATACCGCCGGCGCCGTTTGTTCCGTTGAGTGGTCTGGATCCTTCCGCCGTGTCGATGATTGCCTTGGGCGATCAGGGCAGTGGTGATCTGCAACAGTGGCGAGTGGGACAGGCCATGGAGCGAGTCGCGGCCAGAGACGGGCGGCTGGACATGGTCGTGTTGTTGGGCGACAACTTCTATGGCAAACCGCTGACCAGTACCCACGACCTTGGCTGGCAAATGAAATTCGAGCGCGTCTATTGGGGCCAGTGGCTGAGTCATGTGCCGTTCTTCGCTGTGCTGGGCAATCACGATTACCCCGTGTCGCAGAAGTTCGAACTCGAATATGGCCAGCAGCGCAAGGGCTCGGGTCGCTGGCAGATGCCGAGCAATTTCTACGTCAAGGATTTCGGCAGCGTCGATGGGCGCCCGTTGGTGCGAATGGTGTTCCTCGACACCTCGGCCCCACGGGAATCCTTTCAGCGTCAGATCGACTTGCTTGACCAAGCCTTCCAGCAGCCGGGGCCGGCGCCTGTATGGCGCATTGCGGCGGCCCATCACCCGGTCCGCAATCATGGCCAGCATGGTGAGGACGGTGAACTGGTCAACCTGTTGTTGCCCGCGCTGGAACGCAACAAGGTCGACGTGTTCCTGGCCGGACACGACCACAATCAGCAACTGCTGCTACGCGCTGCCGAGCCAGCCTGGGTGGTTTCCGGGGCCGGGGGCCAGAAACTCTACGCCGTTGGCGCCGGAGCGCAGGACACCTCGTTTGCCACCGCACACGCCGGTTTTGCCAAACTTGATTTGAATCCCAGCCAATTGCGGCTGAACTACTATGACGAACGAGGCAACCTGGAAACCGGTTATCGTTGGGACCGGGATTGTCAGTGGATGGCCAAAGGCTGCCTGTTGCCCTACGTTGCGCAACAGGTGGTTGTGCAATAACACGATGAGCGCTTAGCGGAACGCGGTATTCGGTGCTGGGTTGATCAACGCGGTCAACACATGGTCCTGCCAGCGCCCGGCGATACTCAGGTAGGCCTTGGCGTAGCCTTCACGTTCAAATCCCAGGCGCTCCAGCAGCCGCGCACTGCGTTCATTGCCCGGGATGTAATTGGCCATGATCCGGTGCAGCTTCTGCTCATCGAACATGTAGCCGATTCCCGCTTCCAGGGCTTCCTGCATCAAGCCCTGGCCCTGATGAGATTCGTCGATGTGGTAACCGAGATAGCAGGCCTGAAACGCTCCGCGAGTGATGCCGCTGAAGTTGCAGGCGCCGATCATCTGGCCGTTGTCCGGATCCAGCAACGCGAAATGCACTGCCAGACCGGCCTGGAAAGCGCTGGCTTGCACCTCAAGGCGCGGGCGGATGCGTTCAGGGCTGTGGTAATCGACGGGGCGAATCGGCGACCACCGGGCGAGATGCCTCAGGTTGCGCCGGTAGAAGTCGCTTTCCAGCGCCGCCTGTTCAGGGTCGAGCACCGCCAGCGTCAAGCGCTTGCAGGGTAGGGATAACAGCGGCATAGGGCGCTCCGGTTCACGGGGATCGTCGCGCAAGCATTGCGTGGCCAGCGGGGAAATACAACAAAACAGCAGGCAAAAAAAAGCCCGCGGGAGGGCGGGCAAACCATAGTTTCTTGAATGAGCGAGTTCAATGTACCGTTTGGTGAGAGGTCGTGGGGTGAAGAAAAATTCATGTCGATGAGTGCCCGCTACTTCGCACCCGTGAAACACGCCTAAGGCAAATGATCCGCCGCAAAGTCCGCTTCCGAGCGCGCCCGCAAACGGCCCTTGCGGCAGGCCTGCTGGAACTGTTCGAAGTCGCGCTCATTCTGCGCGGTGTAGCTTTGCGCATACTTGAATAGCGCGTCGGCCAGCGCATCGCTTTTGCCGATGTAGCCGCTGATGTGTGCGGCGTTCCCCGACGATTTGGCATGGGCGCGGGCTAACGCGCGGCCACAAATGCGTCCGTAGGCGGCGAAGGTGTCTGCATCGAACGTCTCGAGTTCAGCCGAGACTTTCATGTCGCGCAACTGGCGCACATAGAAGTGTCGACCGCTGGGGCCGGTGGTCCAGCCGAGGAACAGGTCACTGGCCGATTGCATCAACCGTTGACCATCGACCACGCGCTGACCGTTGTGCCGAACTCGCGATTTAGTCTTCACATAATCGGCAAGCACCGAACGACGTGCCTCCTTGAACTGCAGGAACAGCGGGAACTCCTGATCATCGGTCAGCAGAGCTACCAGGCAACGAGTCCCGACGCTGCCCACGCCGACCACTTTGAACGCCATGTCGTGGGCATGAAAACGCGACAACAGCTCGCGACGGTCGGCTTGCAGCGTGCCGGGATAGTCGCGCATGAACGCGTCGTAAAGCGCACGCCAGTCCGACAGGCGCAGCCAGTCGTCGTCGGCATCCAGCAGCGTGGTGTTTTCGTGTAAATGGAAAATTTCCGGCAGATCATCGCGAATGATCAGTCGGCCCTGTGCGTCACGGTCACTGATTTTCGGCAGCAGTTCAGCATGGGTACGCCGTTCGGCTTTTTCGATGGCGCGCTCTACATGCTCCAGTGTCGCTTTGCTCGCCTGCTGCCGCAGATCGCGGTAACTGATGGACTCGTACCAGGTTTCCATGGCGCTTTGTTCGGCGCATTCGAGCATGGTCTGTTGATAGGCGCCGACCACCTGGCGGCAGACCGTTTCTTCGACCGTGTCGCCATGACGCAGGTCGCGCGCTGCCACCACGAAACTTGCCACCAGCCGTTTCAAGTCCCACTCCCAAGGGCCGGGATGGGCTTCGTCGAAGTCGTTGACGCTGAACAGCAGATTGCGTTCCGGCGTTGCAAAACCGCCGAAGTTCATCAGGTGACTGTCACCGCAGATGGGCGATACCAGACCCATGTTGGACGTTGCGGCCAAGTCGTGGGCTTGCAGCAGCGCGTTGCCGCGATAGAAGGTAAACGGCGAGACCAGCATGCGGCCGTAGCGCAACTCGACCAGCGACTTGATGCGGCCTTCACTGGACGTTTTGATCAGCGGCAGCGGGTCGCGATTTATTTTCCCCATGGACGCCTGCGAACTGCGGGAGCAGTTCTTGCGAGCATCCTTGCCTTGCTTCAAGCGGTCGTTGAGGGTGGTCATGTGGGCTCGTTTGGTGAGTGTTTTAGACGTGTGAGAGATGAGTGTAGAAGGGCTTCGGGTCTTCATCCGATGTCTGGATGGCGATGGGGTATTTGCTGGTGGGAGTATTGATGGCAATTGGTGCATCGAAATAGTTGGCTGAGGTATGAACGCTGTAGGACGTGGCCTGCATTTTTGCGAGCTGATTCCTACGAAGTGCGGCGGTTGAAGCCGAAGATCGACATCACCTAAAGTTTCAGGCCTACCTCAGTCAATACAGTACGGGTTCAATGATTGGCAACAAATTGGTAATAGGCGTACTTCGACTGCTCTCGGCGGTGCAGATGTTGATCTCCATGTGTGGGGTGCTCGCTGGGCCATTGGCATCGACTCGGATCTTGCACCCTTTTTGGCGTTGCTCATGGCATCTGTGTTGACCATTTTGAGCATCTGCGTCCATGAAGGCGGCCATTATCTAGGGGCAAAGTGGAGCCACATGACTGTGCTCGCAATGCGTATTGCGGCCGTAGAATTACTACCGCTTCGACGTGGGTGGCGTATGCGTTGGTCGCCTCGGCTAAAGCGATTGAATGTGGGTGGTTATGTGATGGCCGCGTCCGACCCTTATCGATCGATGCGTAGGCAGACCATTATGTTTACTGCCATGGGGCCCGTATTGAACCTGTTCGTTGGAGTTCTTTGCATTGCAGCAGGTCTGCTGTCGCAGGAGTCCATACGAATGTTTGCGCTGGCCTTCGGTGCCAGCAACATTGCCATGGGCATCTCCAATCTGATTCCCACTTATCTAGGGGGCATCAGTGATGGTGCCGGACTGATCGCATGGTGCTTTCTTAAGGATGAGCGAACTCCGCTGCTTGCGAACGCTCGATTGCTGTCACTTTCTGTTGCCGGGGTTCCCAGTGAAGAATTACCCGCTGGCGACATTGCTCAACTCTCATCTGAGCCCATGCCTGCGCCGTTGTTGGCTGTTTGGTATCGCTTGAACGCTCTGCAGAGTCGGGGCGATTGGCATGGCGCTGTGCAAGAAGGCGAAACCTTACATGCATTGCTGGAGACGCCATCTCAAAGCCCGGACTCAATGGCATTGTTAATTGCAATCCTGCAAGTTGAGTTGGGTTTCTCTCGAGCAATGCTTCGAAGGGAGGCGGGTGAGATGCGAGATGACTTGTTGAGCGATGAAGTTGACTGGTGTTGTCCCGTCTTGCGACCCCGTTGTCTTGCGTTGCACGAAATCCTCAAGGGAAATCATTCGGCCGCTGAGCAATACCTCGACCGGTCACTGAGTATTGCGCGCAATGCTCGGGACCTTTCCCTTGGCAAGAGCGAATTGAAGTTGGCAGCCTATGTGCGAGAGCTTGGTGGCGGGACGGTCGAGCCGTAGCGCGCAGAAGGTGGTGTCATTCGGGGGCATTGAAAGTGAGAGGGTGACGGTACATGGGAAAAGTCGGGAGTGTCATAAATTTTGTGTTCGGGCATAACATGTTGCAGAGGTGCATGTATGCCGACCAAGAAAAAACCGGCCAGTGGGGCCGCGCGAGACCTTCCAGCCATTCCAAAAGAGCTGATTGATCAGTTCGTAAACGGCCCGATGAGTGCCGAAGCCATTCAGGATGCCTCGATGGCGTTCAAGAAGGCGCTCATCGAGCGAGCCCTTGGTGCCGAGTTGGGGCACCACCTTGGTTATCCTCAGGGCGCGGAACGCCCCGAGGAGTCGAGTAACCAACGTAACGGCCGAAGCGGCAAGACCGTGCTGACCGATGACGGCCCGTTGCGCCTGGATATTCCCAGAGACCGCGATGGCAGCTTTGCTCCGATCCTGATCCCCAAACACGAGCGCCGGTTTACAGGCTTCGACGACAAGATCATTGCTATGTATGCCCGCGGCATGAGTGTTCGCGAGATTCGTGCATTTCTCTCGGAGCAATACGGAACAGACGTCTCCCATGACTTCATCAGCTCCGTCACCGATGCTGTTCTGGAAGAAGTCAGTACCTGGCAGCAACGACCACTTGAACCCATGTACCCAGTCATTTTCTTCGATGCTCTGCGGGTCAAAATCCGTGACGAAGGGGTGGTTCGCAACAAGGCAATCTACTTGGCCCTGGGCGTGTTGCCGGACGGCACACGAGATATTTTGGGGATCTGGATTGAGACCACTGAGGGTGCCAAGTTCTGGATGAAGGTCTTCAATGACCTCAAGACCCGAGGCGTCGAAGACGTTTTGATCGCGGTAACTGACGGACTTAAAGGCATGCCAGAAGCCTTAAGTGCGGTGTTTCCTCAGACGACGTTGCAAACCTGTATCGTCCACTTGATCCGTAACAGCCTTGATTACGCGGCTTGGGACAAGCGCCGCGAACTGGCCAAGGCCCTGAAACCGATCTATCAAGCACTCAACGCTGAAGTTGCCGAGCAGGCTCTAGAGGCCTTCGAGTCTGGACCTTGGGGTAAGCAATATCCAACGGTGGCTGCGGCCTGGAGACGTGCCTGGGATCGAGTCATCCCGTTTTTTGTCTTCCCGCCAGCCATACGAAAAGTGATCTACACCACTAATGCTATCGAGAGCATCAATGCTCAGTTGCGCAAGATCATCAAGACAAGGGGGCACTTTCCAACCGACGATGCAGCGACGAAGTTGATCTGGCTGGCATTGCAAAATATCACCGCCAATTGGGGCAGCCCCGCCCATGACTGGAAGAACGCCATGAATCAGTTTGCGGTCTTGTACGGAGATCGATTCATCAGGCCGACCTGGTGAAATGAAGGCCTGCCTGACGGCAGGCCATTACCGGCCCGCACACAAAAAATCTGACACTCTCGAAAAGTCTATTGGCTTTTTGATTTACTCACCAGTAAGTCACATTAAGTGAAACCTTCTGTTGAGTTATTGAGCCACTTCGCCAACGAGCATCCTTCAATACTCAGCCACCCCCAAAGCCCTCAAAACCCACCCGGCCTCACCAGGCATCAACGTGTACTGAACCTGCCGCATTTTCCCCGTCCTGCCCGCATCGGCATCCGTGCTGTCATAAACCGGGAACCGCTGCACCAACGCATTTTCCACCACGGCAAACTCATCCTCGCCCTGGTAGCCGACCGCTGTTTTCGGGTTCTCGCTGACAGGTGGTAGATAAATTTCGCTCAGTGACTTCTTGCGGTTGGCAGCGTAAGCAATGAGCTCGCCCGGCATCCCGCGCCCCGGAGACCTGATGAAGACGTAAATCTCTGGAGAGCCATTGCGATCAAGGTCGGCGACCTCTGCTCGAACGATGGTGCCGGTGAGGGGGCGTACGATCTCTGAGTTATCGATTTCCAGACCTTGGGGAGCAATGCGTAGAGCACGATTTCCAGCGACCGACACGCTCGTCACATGAAAGCCAATGCCCTGCAATTCAAGTGTCTGGTCGAACGGCTGGTTGCTATCCGTCGCATCACCCGAGAGGCTCAATGAAAGGCTGTAGTTGGCCACTTCATTGCGCCGAGCGGCGTTGCGCATCAGGTATACCTGAACCGTATATTCGCCATCGGCGGGCAATGGTCCCAGAAAGTGATTGCCCATGATTGATCCGTTAAACAACGCGTAGTCCGCACCTTTCGCGGTGATGTTGAAGTAGGCAGAGGCGCTGGAAGACTTGAAGTCCACGGTCATCATTTCGCCAGCCTTCGCGTTTAGACGGTACTGCGCGGTGAGCGGGCCTTTGATGGATCGGGCGAACCTGATGGTGTCTGAACCCTTTTTGAAGGTGACCTGCTCGACATGAGGGGCGATCTCAATCGCGGCGTGTACAGGCACAGAAACCATGGCGGCCAGGACGGCTGCGATCCATACGTTCATGTTGATCTTCCTGAGTGCGTTGGTTGCTCAAGCAGTTGCAGGTGCACCCGCAGCATAGGAGCTATTGAGGTGGGGCGAAGCTGGGCTGGACGTCGATGATAAGGAGGGCTTGGCGCATAGGCGTCTCCGTGGGAGGTCGCGACGATGATGGCTTGGCCGCAGGGTTTTTTGTGGTGGTCTTGCGAGCCTTATCGCGGGCAGGCCTGCTTTTGCCGGGGATGGTGATGCTGCCTACAGAAATGACCAAACCCCAGATGCAACAAAACCCGCACTTGGCGGGTTTTGTTTTGCTTCGTATTTGGTGGAGCCGGGGTAAGTTGAATCTGTTCAGTAAGTTATTGATTTATAATATTAGTATCGGATTTTATTTTTAGTTGGAATACCAATTGGAATACTGCACTCCACTTGACCACCCGTTTGCATTCGATTTGACCAGCACGCTTCGTAACCATGATTGGCAGTGAACTGCCCATAGCAGCCGGTGGCGACAGGCAGAAGTCGACCCATAACTGCCGTTGCCGAAAGGCAGAAATTGACCGGACTCCGTCGCATCTGCGCGTTATGATCAGAATAATTTAGCTCGTAGACGACGCAGATGGACGATACCCAACAAGAGATCGAACGATTGAAGAACATCGTCGACACGGCCCGACAGGAGATCGAACTGGCGGTTATGTTCCATGAGACGTGGCGACCCGCGGCATATGACACCGGCCTTCATGCCCGTATCGGCACTTCCTATGCGGCACATGCCTTTCAGATCATTCGGTTGTCGCTGCGTCGTGAGTTATTACTGGCGCTGACGCGCGTATGGGATACCAACAAACAGGCTGTGAGGATGAGCCTGATCGCGGATCGTCTGCGAGACAGGAAATTCTTTGAAGCCCTGGTTCAGTTCCGGGCTGGGCGCACAGGCCTTCGCTCTAGGTTCACACCCGACACCATGAGGGAATCACTCACGCCAAAACGGGACCAAGTACTAAAATTGATCGACAAGTACAGCGTGAATGGCACAGCCTTCGAGGTTCTGGAGAAGCTAAAGATGTTACGTCACCAGCATCTGGCACACCGGCAATTGCCAAATGCACCGGTGGCAGTAGCGGGATCGGATACCCCGGAGCAACAAGACAAGGAAGGTGAGCCGCCTGTTTGGGCGACCGATGACGAGATTGAGACGTTCTATCAAGACAATCTCGAAATCATGCGCCTACTGTTGAGTTTGGTTCAAGGTCTGGCCTTCGACCTATCGGAAGCCACCGACGTCTACAAGCATCACGCGAAATACTTCTGGGCTTCTGCACGTGGTGAGCGCACCGAGGGGCATCCCAATTATCATCCGCCGCCTTCAGGCTTGTGATAAGAGGTGTGGCGGGATTCCGCGATTGCAGTTTGATTGCACGCTCTTAGCTCTTAGCCCTTAGCCCTTAGCCCTTAGCCCTCAGCGCAATGCAGAAGTTGTCGACGATTCCCGTAGGGACGTCGACCGTCCGTTGTTGGCCGTTTTTTGCCTGTCGCGAAGGACGGCAACCGACCCAATGCAGCCGGTCATAACCGGCAGAGATCGGCCAATAGCAGTCCCTCAAATGGGATCTACGATATTAGGGCCGATTCACACTCTCTCACCCCAGGCTCTCCCGATGTGGCTTTTTGAATAGACGCCACCACCAAGGTTTGACCTCCCGCTTTGCGCGCTCCCAATCGTGCTTCAGTAGGTATGCCACGCGTTTCGAAAACTCAGGGAGCCGCTTTTCAGGTTCTTTGCAATCAGAAAGCCCTTCAATGCAGTTGAGGATGGCAACATCCTCAGGGTCGAGAGGGTTCAGTAGCAACTCAAACACCAGTCTCAACTCAGCCAGTGGTGTCTTGGCTTCCTGTGGAGCAGTGATACTCGCAGCCTTCGGAGAGCAACGTGAGCGTTTCCATGGCGCGGACGAGCTGCAAAAGTACTCCGGCATTGCCCCGGTGACGGAACGGAGTGGCAAGAAGAGCTGGGTGCATTGGCGCTGGCAATGTCCAACGTTTCTTCGTCAGACCTTCGTGGAATGGGCGGGTCAGACCATCAACAAATCCTTTTTGGGCTGGAGCCTACTACCGGCAGCAACGCGCCAAAGGGAGTACCTACCAGGCTGCCGTACGCGCACTCGCGTTTAAGTGGATTCGGATTCTGTACCGGTGCTGGCAGACCAGGACGCCCTACAATGAAACCACCTATTTGAATGCCTTGAGGAAGCGTGGTTCACCGCTCCTCAAGAACCTCGATTTAGGTTGACTGACTTCCTCAGGGCGTGAAGCGGGCCATCGCATGAGGCGGTAAACGGCCATGAGTCGTTGTTTGGATCGATTACGAAGGCGGGGCGATTCATGCTTCTGAGGGGGGAATGAAATCTCAACTCCCTTGCCTGGACAGTGGCTCAAAGATATCATCAGCCTCAACGCGAGTGAGGTCGTAACGAACGTACCTCTACTAATGGTTTGGTATGAGATCGGATATTGTAGATTGAATGAGCATTATCAGATAAATACAAATAGCAGGATATGGATTTGAACACTATTGCGAGCGATGTAGCTGAACGATACTACTTAAAGCCAATAGTCGAATGTGAGTCCCCTGCTCCTGTGATGCCGCTTGTGCATGTGTGTGACTGCCATGCATTGAGATCTATCATAACCACAAATAAACTCAAGCCTACCTTATGCAATGTATATAGCGAAAATTTACTGTACTTTTTTTATGGGCGTCCATCCTACAGGGTAAATAACGGCGACCTTCCTGTTAATATCCCAGCCTTGTTTCCCTCATGCCTGATTCTGGATTCGCAACTAATTTCGGATATAAAACGAATCTATCCATTCGATACAGGCGCCTTCAATGCGGGTCTCTATTCGGATTTAGTGCATAAAAATTCTAATCGGGATGATTATATTTTTGACAGTAATTATCTGTTTATTCAAAAATACATTGGGTTGTTTTATAGCGGCAATAAAAACTATTACGATGGCAATCCAGTGATCACCTCAACATCGCTGCCGCCTATGGGGTTTGAACTTCAGGCACTCCTTGATCTGATTAATCGGAAAGGAGCATCGAAAGTAGACGACCGAAGCTATACGATTGAGATACAGTCTAGCTCTGAGACTGACATATCCAACGGATCAATTAAAGCAATCGTTGCTCCAGAGTCGATGTTCGAGGATCAATATTTTTCTAGTTATATCTACGATAACGACATTGAACCAATTTCGTACGGAGGGTATCGAGCAGATCCTAGCCATCTTACGACTGTAATTATATCCAAGGTTCGAGACTACTACCTTGAAGAAGGATTGATTTGATGAGCAAAGCATTCCGACTTTTTGGTTTTGCCTCCCCGACGGACTCTGGCAATACTTTTTCAACTCCTGTTTTCTCAAATGGTGATAGCTTCTACGTTCAGGTGATCGATAGGGAAGACCGCATTGCTGATTTTGAAGCTATAGATAGCCGTAGTATAAACTGTCAAGAAAACTCAGAAGGCACCTATTACAAACGGGGTGACCGGGCAGTATATGCAGTTCGCGATCAATTCAACTATCTGACGATTGACGGGAGAGACAAGATCAAGTCTTACCTGCGATCAAAAATCAGGAGCTATGTCAGTACGCCGTTTTTCTATAAAGCAGTCAGTGAATTTTGCAGTGAAGGTTTGGCCGAGTATGCTGGCTGCGAGAGTTCCAGGGACTTTCTGTTGCGACAAGTGTTAGTTAATTTTGCCAAATCCTATCGATTCAAACCAGGGTTTAATTACTACAGAATACAAGAAAGGCATATTGCATCTGCGCATCAGCTATTTCATGGCAAGAATAATATCGATAGTCTTTCGGATAATGTTGCGAAAAAGCAACGTACAATTTCTTCTGAAGAATATGCTGATTTTTTTGAAACGTATCATGACTTTATTCAAAAAGCAGCTCTGAAACACAAGAATGTAGCAAAAGAGAAGGTGGTTTTAGACTCAATTTATTTGGGCACTCATATATTACCGATCACTCTCTCACGACTGACTTCCGATACTATGCATGACCACCTGGTGATGGTAATTAAAAAGCATACCTATAGCGATAAGCGGCTGAAGACTAGCCTTAATTATATCCCTTTCGATGCTGAGCAAAAAGCCTCTGTGGAAACACCGGCAATGGTAAAACTTAAAAAGCTCTACAATGATAAATCTACGCTTCCCGCGCTTTCATTGATGCTATTTGTATATACGATAGCTCGGCAGGTAGGCCGTAACGATTAAGCCAAATTAAAAATATTCTAAGCTCCTTCGATAGCGATTCATTGTGATCTCCCTGGCCGTTCTCAGTCGGTCGTCACTACGGCGCCTGTTTGTCAAGTCGAACGCAAGCATTAGTCAGCATGGATGCAATTGACTGGTCAGTGGCAACGCAAATGGGTGACCAAGTGGGATGCAATTTCCTACTCTTCGCAGAAATCCCATCTTCCGCATTAAATCGGGATTCGCTTATTCAAGAAGAAGGGCGTTAGATGACGCCTATGACTGCCGTAGCCGCATGATCGCATCTGTGATCGCTTGGGCATTTGTGTCCAGCGTTTCCATCGCCCCCGCTGCGTTAGCGGCAACACTCCCGACTCCATTCTCAGAGAGCCACTTGGTGATCTCGTCTATAGCAGCACCTATGGCGTGCTGGTTGTGCAGGAGCAATGTTAGTGCGTCCGCTGTGGCGATGTGGGCCTCTGAATTATCTGACATGGCTATCGTCCTTGAGTGATGGTGCGGGAAGCCTAGATTATCTCGTCGCTGGTTGGGAACCAACTTTTCCATATCCGCTGACACCTGGGTAATTGCACTGACTTGACCACCCATTTGCAATCGACCCCACCCGCCATTTTCATCGGGCTTGACCAGCATCCTTAGCAACCATGACCGGCAGTGAACGGCCAGAAACAGTCATTGGCGCTTACTCAATCTATTCTGACCACGGGTTAAAATGCATGGTAGTTAAAGGAGAGAAAGCTTGGGCGTCCCGGTGAATTCGACGCCACGGTAAAGCGCTCACGGGAAAAAGAGAAAATTCAGATAATCGCTAAGCTTGCGTGTGGAATAAGGGTAAAAAACACCACTGAAGCCAGCGCTAAGTAATGGTCTAAACTGCCATGCAGACGCCTCGAGCCTAACACGGCAGCTTACCTTTCGAATTTTCGTTTATTCTATGGCATCCGAGTCGGAAGCTCCGACAATTCGGGACTTACCTAAAAATAGATTGCCGCCCACCAAATAGGGTCTTAGCTTTCTAAGTCTGCGATAATAAGCAAGAAGAACGCGCAATTGATGTAGAGCGTCGACATTCAGATAATCAAAACTATTTCGATAATCATCCCACTTCATCAAATTAAAGAAGAAGTCTACAAACTCTTTTAAGCGGGTCAGGATTTCAGGGGCAAGAGTGGCCGATATTAACCTTTCGTCATCAAAGCCGGATATTTTGTTTTCTTTGAAATATCTATAAACAGTCGAATAATACTGTTCTAACGCTACGAAAGAAGTCTCATCAAAAATCTGATGAGCGGACGTTTCAATTCTACGAGCAAGGTTAGACAATAAGTTGAGCTTGATGTGCCCTGGAGAGGCAAACTGAATCTCTGATACTTTTGCCCTGTGAATAGATGGCGTTACTGAATTCAACCCCGTGAAAAGATGGACCGCACTGAATCCCCCCGTCCAACTGCCTGCAAGTTTACTCAATGCACCATGTACTGCGGGGCGATCAAGATGCTCCAGCCCATAGTGAAATGAATAGAGCTGCTGATATATCTTAGGGACTAGTGAAAAATCATCTATGTACAGCTCGCCATCCAAACCAAGGAAATAAGACTCTGTAATCTCCTCAGCCAACTTTTCCGCCGCCGGAGTTGCTATCTCAGGAGTTAGGTACGAGTCAAACTCAGGCAAATACGCTTCTGGTAGCTTGTCCCAGCTTGTACGAAGAAAAGCACTGCGCTTTGCGGACCCACCTGTATGAAATACAACTACCCACTCAGACTCTATATATATCTCTCTTAGTGTTATCTGTTGCTCCAAATAATCTCGAAGAGATTTTCGGCCCACTGGTATAATGCACCAGCGATTACGAGTCGCATTGCAATCGAGCCAAGCGTACAACAAATCATTGCCAGATTCGCTTTTATAAAGACTTAATAATGGACCCTCGAATTCAATCAGATCAGCATTCCACTGATGCTTGGAGAGAGTTCGAGCATCTATTTTTTGACCTTCAATACGGAGAAAGCTCATGGGATTGCTCGCACCGTTGACACGTTATTATAAACGTTACCCGTCGCGTACGGGTGAAAGTCAAAATGGCCATAACGATCCGCCGTGGTACAGGCTCCGTCATTGGGTGTAATTAACAAATTCGCTACATGTCCACCAAACACCTTACGTGCCATGCGAAAGCTTTTTTGAACGCTTTGGAAAGCACTAACACTTTGGGCATACGACATATGCATAGATAGCCCCCAGCAGGAGCACTTCTCGACTGGGTCAGAGGCCCGAAGAAAGCGAGGAGGGTTTCGAACGGCCACCGGAGCGAAACACTGCGTACTAACGGGATTTGCCACCCACCGCCATGCATCTCGTTGAATCGGAGATGTTCCTGCTGGCGGACATTGATATCCATTCGCGGACAGCAGCGCCAGCTGGGCGCTATACGTATAAGACATAAAATCCCTTTTTATGGTTCGGCGGCCTGAATCGAAGGCATTAAGCCATCATTTCACACCCGTGAAATTTCCGAAACTAACGCCGGCTTCGTATCTTCCGCTCCCCGACGAATGGCAAGCTAAAGGTCACCTCAATGCGCGTCGCAAAACAACCCAATGCTGCTACTGATTGGCGGTGAGCTTCATCTGAATCGCCCCGGATTTCCTAGACACTATCCAAGCTCGCTGCTTAACGTTTTCAAACTCTACCGATGACTGAATCGCCTCAATTATGTCAACTGTAAGTGACTGCTTTTGGCCGTTTTTGGCCTGTCACGACTAACCGGTTCGGGTCGTTTTTTTTTGCCATCGCGGCGGTGTTTTTCGAGCAGGTTTATCCGCAAGAGAATATCCACGCTGAATGGATGACGGCGGGCAAGTGAGCCTGGAGGGTTGCCTATCCATGATTCGAGCGTTAGATCAGCATTTCTCGGTCATTCCCTAATCGCTTCCAGACCAATAGGGCGGTGAGCCGATAGTAATACCGGGTGGCGTCGGAATGGTCTTGCAGATGCTGAGTGAGAAACCAGCGCACATGCTTGAGCTGCCAGGTCCAGGGATTATCGCGTTGCCATCGCTGTTGAATGGCCGCTTGCATGGCTCGGGCTCGGGCTTGGCGTAGGTGGCGTTGCTGAGTGGCCTTCGAGCCGCTCAGTACGCCGCTCAGGAACAGCGCCATATCGAACGGTTTGCTCACGCACGTCCTCCAATATAGGCCGAAACCACATCGATCCGGTTATGCCCGAGCTCATGACTGATTTGTTGGCGCGCCTGTTGATCAAGGTCTCGGTCAATGCGATAGCAGTGACCACCATTGACCGGTGCGGCGTGGCCAGTGAGCTGCTCGTAACGTTCGCAGGCGTAGGCCGCTCGCAGTTCATGGAAACCCTTCAGCCCGTGTTCATGCAGCGTGTCGCGGGCGGGGAGTACGGTCTGTTGCAGGAACGCGGCGTAGCTTTCGTCGCGGGCCAGCAAGTTGCGGCTACGGGGCGGCGATGCATTACAAGCCAACTGTAGCGCCGCCTTCACCTCTTCATTGGCCACGACCCATCGCGGCGCTGATGCCCCTGAGCGGCCACCTTTGGTGCCGTCCTGGATGTTGATGCGGCCTAAGTGTTCGGCTTCGCGCTGCAAGCGTGGCAGGTCAGCCAGGATTGCTTCGCGCAGGCGCATACCGGTTGTTCGGGCCAAAAGGACAATCGCGGCCACCCGCTCGTGGTGCTGTTCGCCAAGTGCCTCGAGTACTCGCCGCACCTGTTGATGGTCTTGGCCATCGGGCGCGCGGGTGCGTACGCTCGAGCGCTGCTGTCCCAACGCCTGGCTCGGACTGGCGATCCTCACGTCCTGATCACCGCGCAGCGCCGCGAGGGTACGGTTGACGCTGCTCAGGCGGTTCTGCGCGGTCGCGATGCAGAGTTCACCTTGCTGGATCTGCTGGCGCAGATACGCGGCGTAGTCGTGCAGCGTCTGTCGATCGATCTGGCGCGCATCGTTGTAACCGGGGCCGTCCTCTGACCGACACCAACGCACAAACGCTTGCCAGCGATCGCAATGCGCTTTGACCGTCGCGAAGTGGCCGCCGGCAAACAAGTCTTTGAGCGCTTGTGGGCCGGCGTAGCTCAGCTGGCGGCCGTAACCAAAGTTGCGACCCTCACGTCGACCGACCAAGGCCATCGTCTTCACCGTTTTCGTTTGTTTGCAGAAAGCGCAGCAGGGTTTTCCAGTGGGGGCTGAGTCTGTCCAGCTGCTGCCAGCGTGTCGGGCGGATCAGGAGGGCGTTCTCCTGGTATTGCAGCAGTGCCCCTTCCTCGCGCAGTTGCTCGATCAGCAGGGCGAGGTGGACAGGGTCTAGGGGTGGTGTGGCGACAGCGGCGACAGTGGCGACAACCCGCGTCGTTGCTGGCCTGGCGCGTGGCGACAGGGTGGCGACAGCGGTGGCGACACGCCGCAATTCTGGCTGTGGTTGATGTTGCGCCTGGTAGCGGCGCACCGCGTCATTGAGGCGAAACATGGCGGACCTCGAAAGTTTTTCCATCGCGGCTGCTCAGCCAGCGATGGGTGATCAGCACGACCAATAAAGAGGCGGTATGGTCAGCGCTCTTGCGGGCAAAGCGAGGGCCGTTGCGATTGACGTCGCGAATGGTGAAGCGGGTCCAGCTTTTCTGCACCAACCAGCGCAGCAGTCGATCCGCCTCTTCGCATCGGCTATTGACTGGGGCCTGTTCGGTCAGGCGCTGGATCTCGGCCAGGTAGTAATCCATCAGCGTGGAGGCGCGCTGGATGTGTGCTTCGTCCAACTGACTGACCTCTTCAACCATGGCCAGCACACCCGCGATGCGCAGCACATTCGCCGCCGCTTTGCCCGCGGCAGGCTGGACGCCGGCCAGCTCGCCAAACTCGCCAGACTGGCACTCGATGGTGTCGTGAATATCAATCCAGGCACGACGGGCGCGGGGAGTCAGCTCCAGGGTGGCGGGATTGAGTGAGCCATCCTGGTGAAGCGACCAGGGCTTTTGCAGCAGGGCGGTGATCCGCTGTTGGTAGCGCTGGACTTTGGCGTCTCGGGTCAGGTCGATTGCCTTGTAGAGTCGCCGGCCGGCCAGGCGCTCGGGCCAACTGATCAGGCAACGGCCGAGGATGCCTTGGCCATTGATCACCGGGTCTTTGAAAAGCTGGTTGGCCAGATAAGGCTGTAGCATCAGGTGTAGGCTGAGGCGGCGGTCATAGGCGCGCAGGCTTTCTCCGGCCATGGAGCGCGCCCGGTCGATGGGGCTGCCATCCCACAGTGTCGACAAGGTGGTGATCGCCTTGAGTAGGTTCTCTTTGCTCATGGTGCTGCTGCCCAAGAACTGGCCACCTTCATCATTGAACAAGCCCATGCTGGGCAAGCCTTGGCACAGGCTTTTGACCAGGGCCTCAATGGTCGGCTCGGCAATGATCAATCTCGGCGGTACCGGCTCGGACAGCTCACCGCCTTTCGACTCAGCGCGATCCGTTGAGGTTTTGGGTTTGGCCATGAGGCTGATAGCGGCGCGATAGGCTTTGAGCTTTTCTGCATACAGGGTCCACTGCTGTCGTTCCCAGTCGCGCGCCGCCTTCAGTGCCAGGTGATCCACCGCGCTTTTGCGATCCCCTGAGGACGCCACCGTCAGTAGGTAGAGGGACAGCGGATAGGTTCGGCCGTCGAGTTGGACATTGGCATGGCCTTGGCTCACCAAGGCCGTGGTAGCCAGTACCGATTGCGCAGCCATGGCGCAGGGTATGCCGATCACCTCGGCCAGTCGTTCGACCACAGGGCCCAACAGTTCCCCGAGTGCTTCGACCGGGTAGGGCAGTGGCGCCTGCTGGTAGTCCAGCAATGGTTGTGGTGGCTCGAACGCTTCGCACAGTTGCATCGCTATTCTCCTGAGATTATCGACTTCGTCCTCACTCATCCCGCCACGGTTGTTGAGTGGTATCAGGGATCAAGGCCCCTGCGACCTGCGAGGTTTGTCCACTAACGCGGGACTGACGGCTCCTTACGGCCGGGAGCTTGGGCATCTCATGATCTGGCCTCCTGAACACCGATAGCGGTGGGCGGGTGGAGGCTGCACTGGCTGACGAGACCGGTGCCGCGAGATCCTGAGTCGGGTGAAGGCAGCGAGGTGATGACCGGGGCATGCCTGACTGTCAGTCAGGTGCAGTCCATTTCCTGGGCTGCGGCACCGTCATCGGCATCGCTGTTGCTGGTGACTTTTCGGTGTTTGTCACGCCGATTGTCACGAGGGGGAAAGCCGCACAGCCCCATGCGAGCAGGGCTGCAGCAGTGGTAGGAGCGCCCGTCTCTTTAGGGGGCAAAGAGACGGGCAACAGGTTGGCGCAAGAAATGGCCAAGCGGATAAGTTGCTGCAGAGCAGCCAGGGAGAGTATGAGCTGCCGCAGTGGGCATTCTGGAAGAAATGGCATCCATCACATCGCTGTGACCGTGCGAGCCGCCGGACGCTAATCGCACTTGGGGGTGAACCACCACGGTATGGCGTAGCCTCAAAGGTTCTGGCTACCTGGGTGCTGTCGAGGACAGCGCTGGTACGGTTCTGGTTTAGCGCTCGTTCTGCTCGCGGTCAACAGCATTTTGGGGGCCACTGTTGCGCCAATCGGTAGCGCTGGAAGACCTTGGAGGTCAGTGGTTTTCCATGGCCGGCTGGTTGTTCGTCGGTTTTTAATGTGAGTCCATGCGGGCGGGAATGCGGAGCCTTCCCGCTCGCATGGGCTTGGCCGAAAAAGCCCAGGAGCGAGGCTTGCAACGGCGACAGTCGCCACTTCTGTCGCCATGCCGCAGACCAGGTATTACGCGGGTTGTCGCCGGTGTCGCCGCTGTCGCCAAATCAACCATCACTCCATCCTCCATCTGGGGGAGTCATTCTCGGTTACCGGCGGCGTCCGGTGGGCGATCACCGTATCGGCACGACGTTGTGGTCCCTGGTTTGATTGATCGCAGATGCCGACAGGCTGCCGGTGGCCGCCTTCTGGATATGCTCACTCCACCAGGCCATCATCGGACGCCGGCGTTCGATGTAGTCCGCCCGGTTGTAGGCACTACGGACTTCATCCTTGTCCACGTGCGCCAGCGCGACTTCGATGAGCTCCGGATCCCAGCCGTGCTCGTTCAGGATGGTGCTGGCCATGGAGCGCATGCCGTGGCTCACCAAGCGGTCCTGGAAGCCCATGCGCTTCAACGCCATGTTGGCGGTCTGGCTATTGGCGTGGGTGCGCGGGTTTCTATCTGCCGGGAACACGTATTCCCTGTGGCCACTGTGGGGCTTGAGCGCCTCCAGTAACGCGAGTGCCTGTTCGGTCAGAGGGATGGTGTGCGGACGACGCTTTTTCATGCGCTCCGGCGGGATGGTCCAGATGCGTTTGTCGAAGTCGATGTCTGCCCATCGGGTGGTAGCCGCTTCGGCAGGACGGGTCATGGTGTGCAGTTGCCATTCGATCAGGCAGCGGGTGATCCGCTTGATGCTGGCGTTCGCGATTTCGATCATGAGTTCGGAAAGCTCGTCTGGTCGTAGCGCGGCCATGTTCTCTTTCTTGGGCTTCTTGAATACCGCCCGAATACCACTGAGGGGGTTAGAGAAAATCAGCCCGGAGTTTACCCCGTAGGTCATGATCTCGTTGAGCCGTTGGCTCAGTCGCTTCACTGTCTCGAGGCTGCCTTTGGCCTCGATTGGGCGAAGCAGTTCGATGACCATCGGTGCGGTAATTTTCGAGAGCGGCGTTGTTTTCAAGTCTGGAAATACATGCAGAGTGAGCGATCGCCAAATGTCCTCGGCGTACGCTGGCGTGACGGAGTCCTTCTTCAGCTCGAACCAGGCGGTGGCCACGTTCTCGAACGTGTGTTCCGTCTCCGCTCGTTTGGCTTCGTCCTGTGCATTGCGTTGCACCTTGGGATCAATGCCTTGTGCCAGCAGCTCGCGTGCTTCCACCACTTTTTTCCTGGCGTTCGCTAGTGAGAGCTCTGGGTATGTGCCCAGCCCCATATTGATACGATTTTTGGTTACCGGCTCGCGGTAGTTGAAGTTCCACAGCATCGAGCCGTTGCTCCTGACTCGGAGCTGGAGGCCGTCACCATCGCTGAGGACGTAATCCTTGTCTTTTGCCTTGACTGCCTTGAGCTGGCGGTCGGAGAGGCGGAGGGCTGGAGCAGGCATGAGAGCTTACCTCTGACACCGTTTTGGTATTCCAAAAAATAGCACCGGATGGCTTGGAATACCATTTGGAATACCCAAACGGCTGGAACTCAGAAAACCTCTACGGAGCCCAATGGTGCTTAAACCCTTGATTTTACTGGGTTTCAGGCACAAAAAAAGACGTCCGTGGACGTCTTTAGATGATGAAGTGGTGGAGCCGGGGGGATTTGAACCCCCGTCCGCCAGTACTCCGCTGTCGGTACTACATGCGTAGCCGTGTCTATTAAGTTAACCCTCAGCGACCCGACGGGCAGGGTGCTTTGGGCGAGTTGTGTAAGTTTTAGCCGCTTCGTCCACAACGTACTGCACGGCGATTCTGTTCTATATGACAATCACTTCGGGTTTACAGACATCCCCTAGTGATTGCTGGACCCGAAGGTACCAGAAGCTCAGGAGCTAAGGCTGCTTACGCAGCGAGAGCGAATTCCTGGCCGTAGGTTTCGTCATTGGCAACTATAAGTAGTTGCAACAGTGGATTTACGAGTTCTGTTACCAACTCGGCATGCACCTAAAGTTTCGCAACCGGCGTCGAATCCTAAACGGCCCCGAGCCTGTTGCTCTGTGAATCAAAGTGAGCAACAAGCCTGCGCAGTGTACGCCAACACACGTCAGAAGGCCAACCGGAAGGTTGGCCGCGAGTGATTATGGGTTGGGTTCGTTGCTCAGTTTGTCAGCGCCAATGCCTGGATGGCCTCAGTGGCGCATTTTTTGTCGTCCCCGGCGGCTTTTGAGGTTTTGGCGCTGGCCAGCAATCTTTTGATCTCCGGTGCGTTGGTGGAGGTCGCTGGTAGCGCATTCACTTTGGCTTCGAGCTCCTGCAGTTTGCTCGTACAAAGGTCGTTGTCCGCAGCAAATACGGGAGAGGCCAACATTGCAGCAGAAATGAAAAGACCAGCGAGTGTGGTACGTTTCATGGATATCTCCTTGAGCTGATGGTCTCGGAGCTGCCGTATCAGCAGGCGGCTCGGCCGAGGTCGAAAATAAGCCACGATTGATGGGGCCTACTTAAAAGACTACGGCGCGGCGCAGGAATTCGGTTTTAGCAGACAGGCTATGAAAAAATTGTTTGATAGAAGCAATGGCATTAAAAGCGGGCGCAATCGCTTCTTTTCGCTGGTGGTCTCTTCCACATGACCATTCCAGATGCAACAAAACCCGCAATTGGCGGGTTTTGGTTTGCTTCATATTGGGTGGCACCGGGGGCCACAAACCCAACTCGAAGGTTGGCCTTGTGCTGGATTACTTCGCACCTTTGTTCGCGTTCTTGATTTGCTGGATAGTTTGTTCGGTCTCGGCGATGCAGTCATCAGTCCCTTCCTTGGTGCCTTTTGCCTGATCGGCTTTGGCTTGCTTGACGCTGTCCATTACCTGATCAGTCATCTCCGGAGGAGTCTGTGCCTTGGCATTTTCGATGGTTTTCAAGTTGACCGCACAGAGGTCTTCGGCGGCAAACGAGGTGGACGCCATCAGCGAGACAGTAACGAACAGACCTAACAGTACAGAACGTTTCATGAGTATCTCCTTGAACTGAGGGTCCAGGCATCGCTGGCCATCAGGACGGGCTGCCGATTTTGGGTAAAGCCCGGCAATGTCCGGGCTTAATGAGTGGACTATGGCAGCGCGTCGGTGTTCTATCTTTCTTGCGTAACCCTTGCCTGCGTTACCCTGTCCACCAAATAGACTAGCCCGTGATAGTCGATTCCGCCGTGTTGCGTCAGCCCGATCTCACACGTGCGACTGGTGGAAATCCCTTCGCTGCACTGCTGCACCGCGTCCTTGAGCGTCCTTAACGAGTGTGCGTTCAGTTCCGGCGTGGTGAAACCCTTGTCGCCAGCAAACCCACAGCAATGAATGCCCTCGGGAATGACCACGTTTTTGCTGCATTTGCGCGCCAGATCGATCAGAGCCTGACTCTCGCCAAGGTGCTGGGTACTGCAAGTGACGTGCACTGCAATCGGCGCCTCCTGTGGTGTGAATTCGAGGCGGTCCATCAAGTGCGTACGAATGAAACGCACCGGGTCGTAAAGGTCCAGTCGAACATCGCCCAAATCCTGAACCAGCCGCAACGTACATGGACTGGTGTCGCAATAGATCGGGTCGAGCCCGCCGCGACTGGCGTGCAGCAAGGCGCCGATCAGTTCCTGGCGTTTGTGTTCGGCCTGTTCTGCATAGCCCTTGGAGGCGAACGGTTGCCCGCAGCAGAGGTTGTCCAGGTTGTCCGGGAAGACCACTTGATAACCGGCCTTTTCCAGCAGCCCACGGGTTTTGTCGTACAGCGACATTTGCTCTTTATCACCCGCCGCCGGGCCCATTGCCCGCGACACGCAGGCCGCGAGGTACACCACTCGAGGGCGTTGGTCCGACACGGCCGGGCTGAAGCGAATGGCTTTTTCCGGTTGCGGCATGGCGTTGGTCCACTGCGGGACCTGACCTTTGGATAGGCGCGTCAATGTTGCCGAAAGCTTTGCCAATCGTGGCGCCCCCAGCAGCATCCGTGCACCGTTGGCCACGTGCAGGGTGAAGCGTGCACCTTGCAGTGCGGTGGCGAAATTGCCTTCCAGCCAATTGGCGGTTTTAGTATGAGTTGCCTTCCGGCTGCGGAGCTTTTTCACCAGCTCGCCGGTGTTGATTCCTACAGGGCAACGTTGCGCGCAGAGGCCGGTGGCGGCACAGGTGTCGATGCCTTGGTATTCGTACGCGGCTTCGAGTTCGGTGGTGTCCACACCAGCACGTTTCTTCGCCTGAATGTCACGCCAGATCACGATGCGCTGGCGTGGACTCAGGGTCAGGCCTTTCGACGGGCAGACCGGTTCGCAGAAGCCGCACTCGATACACTTATCCACAATCTCATCGGCGGCCGGCAACGGCTTCAGATGCTTGAGGTGGATCTGCGGATCCTCGCTGAGCACCACGTCCGGGTTGAGAATGCCGTTGGGGTCGAGCAGACGTTTAAGCTGCCACATCAACTGGTAGGCATCGCTGCCCCATTCCAGTTCGACGAAGGGTGCCATGTTGCGCCCGGTGCCGTGTTCGGCTTTCAGCGAGCCGCCGAATTCCACCGCTACCAGTTGTGCCACGTCGTCCATGAACGCCTGATAGCGTGCGACTTCTTCCGGGTTGTTGAAGCCTTGAGTGAAGACGAAGTGCAGATTGCCTTCCAGCGCGTGTCCGAAAAGGATCGCTTCGTCGTAGTGATGTTTGTCGAACAGCTCGATCAGGCGGTTTACGCCGATGGCCAGTTGTTCAACCGGGAAGGTCACGTCTTCGATGATCACCGTGGTGCCGGTTTTGCGCACGGCGCCGACGGCGGGGAAGGTGTCCTTGCGGATTGCCCAGAGCCGGGCGTTTTCCACCGGGTCTTCAGTGAAGTCGACCTGTTTTTCCACCGGGAACGAGGTCAACGACGCCATGATGTGCGCCAGTTGTTCCTGCAGCAATGTGGACGACGCGGCGCGGGATTCGATCAGCAGCGCGCAGGCATTGTTCGACAGCTGTTGTACGAAAGCGGGCATGCCGGGTTTGTCCTGCACCGAACGCAGACTGCGCCGGTCCAGCAGTTCGACGGCCGACACCGGTTGGCTTTTCAGCACGGTGACGGCGTTGCAGCAGGTCTCCACGTCCGGAAACACGATCAGCGCCGAGGCTTTGTTCGGATGATCGATCACCGTGTCGTAAGTCACCGCGCTGATGAAACCGAGGGTGCCTTCGGAGCCCACCAGCAAGTGGCTCAAGATATCCACAGGCTCGTCGAAATCCACCAGCGCATTGAGTGACAGCCCGGTGGTATTTTTCAGACGGTATTTGTGGCGAATTCTCGCCGCCAATTCGGCATTGGCGCGGGTTTCGCGGCCCAACGTTGCCAGGCGTTCAAGCAGCGAAGCGTGGCTTTCACGAAACGCCGCAACACTCGCCGCATCTTCGGTATCGAGACGGCTGCCGTCGGCCAGCACCAGACGAATGCCCGCCAACGTGTGATAAGTGTTTTGCGCCGTGCCGCAGCACATGCCGCTGGCATTGTTGGCGACGATGCCGCCGATTTTGCAGGCGTTGATCGACGCCGGGTCCGGGCCGATCTTGCGCCCGAACGGTGCCAACCATGCGTTGGCCTGTGCGCCGATCACGCCCGGTTGCAGACGGATTTGCGTTCCTTGCCCGCGAATCTCGCGACCGTTCCAGTTATCCCCCAGGACGATCAACACCGAATCGCTGATGGCCTGCCCGGACAGGCTGGTGCCAGCGGCGCGGAAGGTCACCGGGACCTGATCACGTTGCGCCAGTTTGAGCAGCTCGACGACTTCATCTTCGGACTCGACACGAATCACCAGTTTCGGAATCAACCGGTAGAAACTGGCGTCAGTGCCGAAGGCCAAGGTCGACAGCGGATCGTCGAAACGTCGCTCTTGGGGAATCAGTTGCTGCGCATCTCGCAGGAAAGCCGCGGGTAGATTCATTGGTCCTCCAGGATCAAGACCACGAGGTCTTTCGGACCGTGAGCGCCGTAGGCCAGGACCTGCTCGATATCGGCGGTTTTTGACGGGCCGGACACCAGCAGGGCATTGGTCGGCATGCCTTGGGCCCACTCGAATTCCTGCTGCACTTGATAGAAGTTGTCGCGGATTTCACTGGCCTTGAGCAGGGCGAAGTGCACCGGCGGCACCAGACTCATCAGTCGCGGTTCTTCCCGCGTCGGCCAGAGAATCAGACTACCTGTGGCAGCGATTGCACCGAGGGTGCCGGTCAGGCTGGCCGGCGTGTCGTTGAACAATTCGGTCTTCCATTCTTCAACTGGACGGTCGTAGGACTTGAGCGTTGGCAGATCAGGATATTTCGCCCAGTGCTGAGTGACACGTTGGCCGTGAGGTGTAGTCGGTGCGATCAACAGACTCGGCAACTGACGGTCCCGCAACAACTGAGCAAGCAACGAAGGCCAACCTTCGCCGGACGTCAGGTGGATTTCGGTGTGCACCGCTTCCATCAGTTTGCGCAGCTGTGGGATGCGTTGCTCGGCGGTGTAGGTGTAGGGCGCTGTCACCAGTTCGACGTCAAATTCGTCAGGCACCGGCGTGGTGCCCGTCAGACTTTTGCGCAGTTTGGCGAGGATATTTTGCTTGGCGCTCATCAGCGATCTCCCTGTTTGGCCAGATGCTCGCGGGCCATGTCATGCAGTGAGCGGGCAGCGGGTTTCGGTGCGCTGTGGTTTTGCGTCCAGGGGCCGACGTTGCTGGGTGCCAGTGCGCGCAAGCGAGTGGCGAAGAAGCCGAACAGTCGATAAAGCGTGGGTGAACTGTTGAGCTTCGCCCAGGCATTCCAGATAAACCGTTCTTTACGCGAGTACTTGCTGCCCTGGCCGCGCATCACTTGATGGGGGCTGTCCGGGGCTTTGACGTTCTCTTCCCGTAGGCGCCGCAGCAGTGCCGGAATCGGAATTTTTACCGGACAGACTTCACCGCAGGCGCCACACAGCGACGAGGCACTCGGGTGGTCCGGGACTTTCGCCAGGCCAACCATGTGCGGGGTGATGATTTTTCCGATAGGCCCAGGGTAAACCTCCCCATAGGCGTGGCCGCCAATTCGGGTGTAGACCGGGCAATGATTCATACAGGCGCCGCAGCGGATGCAGTTCAGGGTCTGGCGTAATTCGCTGTCGGCGAAGGCCTGGCTGCGACCGTTGTCGAGCAATACCAGGTGCACTTCCTGAGGGCCGTCGAGTTCATGTTCCTTGCGCGGGCCGGAGATCATGTTGACGTAGGTGGTGATCGGCTGGCCGAGGGCTGAGCGAGTCAGCAGTGACAGCAGTGGCACCACATCGCGCAGGTTTTCCACGACTTTTTCGATGCCGGTGACGGCGATGTGCACCGGTGGCACCGTGGTGGTCATGCGCCCGTTGCCTTCGTTTTCCACCAGCAGCAAGGTGCCGGTTTCGGCCACGGCGAAGTTGACGCCGGAGACGCCGATGTCCGCTTCGAAGAATTTCTGCCGCAAGACCTTGCGACCGATCTGAATGAGTTGGTCAACGTCCTTGGTGTATTCCACGCCAAGTTTGTCGTGGAACAAGGACGCGACCTGACCGGCATTCTTGTGGATCGCCGGCATAATAATGTGTGAAGGCTTCTCGTGGTCGAGCTGGACGATGTACTCGCCCATGTCCGATTCCAGGCATTCAATGCCCTGTTCAGCGAGGAAATGATTCATTTCCATCTCTTCGCTGACCATCGATTTGCCCTTGATCACTTGCCGCCCCTCGTGAGCGCGGATGATCGATAAGACGATGCCATTGGCCTCGTCCACCGTTTCCGCCCAGTGCACTGTCACACCGTTGCGGGTCAGGTTCTGTTCAAGCTGCTCGAGCAGGTCGGGCAACTTGGATAAAGCACGGGCGCGGACAGCATTGCCCAGCACTCGCAAATGTTCTCTTTCGTGGGCATCGCTGAAGGACGCTGCCCGTTTTGTCATCAGTGAATCCATCGCAGTGCGAAAGTTGTTTCGCAGTTGCTTGTCATCCAACGCCTTGTGAGCCCGGATGCGAAAATCTTCTTCCACGGCAACCGTAGGAATAATCGCGGAAGCGTTCATAGAACACCTCCGGTTCGCTGCCAGAGGAAGCTGGCCAGGTGTTGGCCGCGCAATGCTTCCTTCTGTTTTTCCAGCGAGCCGTTGATGTTCATCAGACAACCGCAGTCGGCACTCAGTACCTTGTGCGCGCCGGATTCCTTCAACGACCGGGTCTTGTCAGCCACCATCGCACCGGAAATGTCTGGCATACGGACGCTGAAAGTTCCACCGAAGCCACAGCATTCACTTTCATGGCTGTGGTCGACTCGCTCCACGTTACGGAGCTGCGCCAACAACTCGCGGCCATGCAAGTGGGTGTTCATTTCACGGCGTGCCGAGCACGACGTGTGCAACGCTACTTTGACTGGCTCGCCACTGTCCTTGAGCTGCACCTTGCAGACAAACAACAGAAACTCGGCCAGTTCATAAGTCCGGGCAGCCAGCGCCTGAACCTGTTTCAGCGTGTCCGGCTCGTCCTTGAACAAGTCGGCGTAGTGCTCGCGCAACATCCCGGCACACGATCCCGATGGCACCACCACCGGATAGTCCCCGGCAAACAGCGCCAGTTGCGAGCGTGCCACGGTCCTCGCCTGCTCGGTGTAACCCGAGGTGTAGGCCGGTTGCCCGCAGCAGCTTTGCCCCTGCGGATACTCGACACGAATGCCCTCGCGTTCCAGCAAGTGAATCGCGTCCATCCCGGCTTCAGGGTAGAACAAATCCACCACGCAAGTTCCGAACAGGTAGACCCTTGACGGTTTTTCGCTGGGGTATTGCCGAGGCACGGGCAGTGGCGGGGCGACGCGGGTCGCATTCGGCACTGCGTTGTAAAAAAGCTCGCTCATCAGGCGTGTCTCCGGGTGGTCCCGGTTATCCGTCTGTTGAGGCTGCTGAATATAGATAGGCAAGCTTTCAGCAGCCTTACAGACCGGGTTGTGAATAGCTGACGCCGGAATCGTGGTCCGGCGTCGGTTTTTGCTTTTTATCGTGTAGTACTTAGTGCACCAGCATGCCGGTGAGCCAATAGGCCTGGATGTAGGTAATCAGGCCGACGATCGTTGCGAAGAATAGGCTGTGCTTGAGGGTGAAGCGGAACAGATCCGATTCCTTGCCTACCAGGCCGGTCGCGGCGCAGGCCACGGCGATCGATTGTGGCGAGATCATCTTGCCGGTCACGCCACCGCTGGTGTTCGCCGCAACCAGCAACACATCGTTGACGCCGATCTGGTGCGCAGTGGTCGCTTGCAATGAGCTGAACAGCGCGTTGGACGAGGTATCGGAACCGGTCAGGAACACGCCCAGCCAGCCGAGGAATGGCGAGAAGAACGGGAATGCTGCGCCGGTGCCTGCCAGAACCAGCGCCATGGTCGAGGACATGCCCGAGTAGTTAGTGACGAAGGCAAAGGCGAGCACCATGCCGATGGACAGAATCGGCCAGCGCAGCTCGTAGAAGGTCTCTCTCAAAGTGGTCAGACCAGTTTTGACATTGATTTTCAGGACCAGCATCGAGATCAGTGCGGAGAAGAAAATCGCCGTGCCCGTCGCGGAAATCGGGTCAAGTTTGAACACCGCGGGAATGGCGGTCGGGGCGGCCACGATCGGTGCGACCTTGATCACCATTTGGTCCAGGTGCGGGATGGCGAAGTTGAACACCCAGCTGTACATCGATCCGCCAGCGGCAAACATTGCCTTGAAGGGTTTCAGGGTCCAGATGGTCACCAGCACTGTAAGGATCAGGAACGGTGACCAGGCTTTGAGAATTTCCAGCAGGCTGTAGGGCGAAGCCACGGTTGTGCGCTTCTGGCCGAAACCTCCGACGCTGGCCGTCACCACGGACGCCGAGACGGCACCAGCGATGTGTTGGCCTGCGGCGCGCTTTGGCTGCCAGACTTTCAGGAACAGCGTCAGGGAAATCAGGCTGACCAGGGCCGAGGTGATGTCCGGCAGTTCCGGGCCGATGAAGTTCGACGTGAAGTACTGAGTGATGGCAAAGCTCAAACCGGCCACCAGTGCTGCCGGCCAGGTTTCGCGAACGCCGCGCAGGCCATCCATCATGAACACCAGCCAGAACGGCACGAACAGCGACAGCAGCGGCAGTTGGCGGCCGGTCATGGCGCCGATCTTGAACGCGTCGATACCGGTAACTTGTCCGGCAACGATGATCGGAATCCCCAGGGCACCGAACGCCACCGGCGCGGTGTTGGCGATCAGGCACAGGCCTGCGGCGTACAACGGGTTGAAGCCCAGTCCTACCAACAGTGCGGCGGTAATCGCGACCGGCGCACCGAAACCGGCGGCACCTTCCAGGAAGGCGCCGAAGCAGAAGCCGATCAGCAGCACTTGCAGGCGCTGGTCGTCGGTGATCGACAGCACCGAGCTGCGGATCACTTCGAACTGACCACTCTTGACCGTCAGTTTGTAGAGGAATACCGCCGCCACGATGATCCAGGCAATCGGCCACAGGCCGTAGGCGAAACCATAGCCGGCGGCGGCGAAGGCCATGTCGACCGGCATCTGGAAGGCGAAGATCGCCACGGCAATGGACAAGGCCAGCGTGATGCTGCCGGCCACATGTCCTTTGAGTCGGAACACGGCCAATGCCAGGAAGAAAAACACGATGGGGATAACGGCCGCGAGCGCGGACACGCCGAGACTGCCGAGCGGAGAATAGAGCTGTTGCCAGGTTTGCATATGGGGTGGCCCCTAATTGTTGTTGGTCAGGCACTGGTCAGCGTTCTTGGTTAATTGGTAATACCAATTTACAATCGCTGTTGGCTAGGGTAAAAGCCTTGTAGGCGGCGTGTCAATTTGCCGCCCTAAAACTTTTGTCGAATACGTGGTGCAGAAGTCATCTGGTCCGCTCGATCAAATGCCGTCTGGCAGGTGCTGACACAGCCCTGATAGGCCAGAATAGAGACCCCGGCGAGCCGTCGGGATCGTGGAGAAATGAGTTATGGGGTTTGATCAAATTCGTCAGCGCCGTTTGTCTGACGATATTGTCGAGCAGCTCGAGGGGATGATTCTCGAGGGCACGCTGAAGGCGGGCGAGCGCTTGCCGGCCGAACGTGCGTTGGCCGAGCAGTTCGGTGTGTCACGCCCTTCGTTGCGAGAAGCGATTCAGAAACTGGCGGCCAAGGGCTTGCTGGTCAGTCGCCAGGGAGGTGGCAATTATGTGGTGGAGTCGCTGGGGTCAACCTTCAGCGATCCGTTGCTGCATTTGCTGGAAAGCAACCCTGAAGCGCAGCGCGATCTGCTGGAATTTCGTCACACCCTGGAAGCCTCCTGCGCCTATTACGCAGCCATGCGTGCTACGGACGTTGATCGCGAGCGATTGACCGCGGCCTTCAATGAATTGCAAGACTGCTATACGCGTCACGACGAAGTGAGCCGTGCGGAAGAGGGCGCGGCGGATGCGAAATTCCACCTGGCGATTGCTGAGGCCAGTCACAACGCGGTGTTGCTGCACACCATTCGCGGGTTGTTCGATTTGCTCAAGCGTAACGTGGTGACCAACATCGGCGGTATGTACAAGCAGCGTACGGAAACCCGCGACATGCTGATCACTCAGCACCGGGAGTTGTACCTGGCGATTATTGAAGGAAGGGCCGAGCAGGCGCGGGAAGTCTCCAGCCGACATATTTTGTATGTGCAGGAAGTGCTGGAAGAAGTGCGTCAGGAAGTACAGCGCATGGCTCGGGCGGAGCGGCGCAAGGGAATGTGATTATTTAAAGCAAAAGATCGCAGCCTGCGGCAGCTCCTACATGGATACGCGATCAATGTAGGAGCTGCCGCAGGCTGCGATCTTTTCGCTGGCGCCAAACACTCAGGCAGAAAGATTAATCTTCCTTGCCCTTGTTGCGCACCGCACGCTGCAACTCGCGACCGGCGTCGCGTTCGCGTTCGGTATCACGCTTGTCGTATTCCTTCTTGCCCTTGCCCAGAGCGATCTCGCACTTGACCATGTGCTTGCTCCAGTACCAGGACAGGCACACGCAGGCGTAACCTTTTTGCTGCACAGCCGTGGCCAGCTTTTCCAGCTCGCGCCGGTTGAGCAGCAATTTTCGGGTGCGGGTCGGATCAGCGATGACGTGGGTGCTGGCGGTCATCAGCGGCGTAATGTGGCTGCCGAGCAGCCAGGCTTCG
The DNA here is from genome assembly GCF_057837605.1 of Pseudomonas sp. GL_093. Taxonomy (NCBI): domain Bacteria; kingdom Pseudomonadati; phylum Pseudomonadota; class Gammaproteobacteria; order Pseudomonadales; family Pseudomonadaceae; genus Pseudomonas; species Pseudomonas sp. GL_093. The sequence goes on from NZ_CM174448.1 coordinate 885,156, forward strand.
CCATCCTTGAGCAGTACGTAACTGTCAACCAGTTGCAGCTTGCTTGCCCGCAGACTTTTTACTTCCCAGCCGGCCAGGACCAGACCAGCCTCGAACTTGTGCTCGATGAAGTAATCGTGTCGCGCCTTTTTGTTTTGCGCGATGGTCCCTGTTGGGTGTTTCTTCTGTTTAGCCATAGGGGCGGCATTATAGGGAGTTGCACGCGAGTCGGCTACGGTATCGCTACGTGCTTGAGCAGGTTGATTGAATCCCGGACAATGCGGCCTCTTTTTTGAACGCTTGGGCGTGATAACGATGTCGACAGACAAGGTTTCTGTCCACGGCAGTTGGGCTAGCCGATGGGTCTTCATACTCGCCGCGACCGGTTCGGCCGTGGGCCTGGGTAGTATCTGGAAATTCCCGTACATGGTCGGCGTCTACGGCGGCGGCGCCTTCGTGCTGATGTTCCTGGCCTGTATCGCGCTGATCGGTGTGCCGGTCATGCTCGCCGAAACCCTGATCGGCCGCCGCGCCCGTCAGAGTCCGGCCAACGCCTTGAAGGTATTGGCGCTGGAAGCCGGGCATTCGGGTAAATGGTCCTGGGGCGCATTTGCCGGGATGATCACGGCGTTGCTGATCTTGTCTTTCTATAGTGTGGTCGGCGGCTGGTCGCTGGATTACATCATCGACATGGGCCGTGGCGACTTCCAGGGTGCAACGCCCGACCAGGTTGGCGCTTACTTCGGCAATGTGATCGCTGATCCGTGGCGCCTGACACTTTGGCACACGATTTTCATGCTGCTATCTGCTGTCGTCATCGCCAAAGGCGTGGTCGCCGGCCTGGAGCGCAGTCTGCGGATCATGATGCCGCTTCTATTTGTGATGATTCTGGTGTTGCTGGGCTACAGCATGACCACCGGCCACTTCATGGAAGGCGTGCATTTCATGTTCGACTTCCACCCGGAAAAAGTACTCGACGGCTTGCTGCCCGCCATGGGGCACGCGTTTTTTTCCCTGAGCGTGGGCGTCGGCTCGATCATGATCTACGGCGCCTATATGCCGAAGAATTCATCGATTTCCGGCACCATCGTCGGCGTGGCACTGCTCGATACCTTCGTTTCCCTGGTGGCCGGTCTGGCGTTGTTTCCGATTGTGTTCGCTGGCGGCCTGAACCCAAGCGAAGGTCCTGGCTTGATGTTCGTCAGCCTGCCCTTTGCGTTTGGTAACGTAGCGTTCGGCCAGTTGATGGGCGTAGTGTTCTTCGTGCTCGTAGCGATTGCAGCCTGGAGCTCGGCGATTTCCTTGCTTGAGCCGATGGTGGCTTACCTGGTTGAACGCACGAAAGTCAGCCGCGCCTGGGTGACCTTTTGGCTGGCATTTATCTGCTGGTTTGTCGGTCTGGGCACGGTGTTTTCCTTCAATATCTGGAAGGAAGCCAAGTTTTTCGTGAACGAAGGCGGGATGTTCCACCTCTATCAATGGGGTGCGGCCGGTGGCCTGGACTTCTTTGGTGTGATCGATTTCTTCACCTCGCGGATCATGTTGCCACTCGGTGGTTTGTGTTTCGTGGTGTTTGCAGGCTGGGTGATGGGGCGTGAAGCGGTACGCGACGAGTTGTCGATCCGCAACCCTGCGTTGTTCGCCCTGTCCCTGTTCTTGATGCGCTATGTGGCGCCCATCGGCATTCTCGTAGTGTTTGCCGCCCAGCTGTGGAAGTGACGCTGACATGACGACACATATTCAACGTTCGGCCCTGCTGCCGTATCCGGCACAAGCGCTGTATGACCTGGTCAACGACGTGGCACGTTACCCGGAATTTCTGCCGTGGTGCTCATCGGCCGAAGTCCTGGAGAGTTCTCCTGAGCATATGCGCGCTAGCGTCGGTGTGGCCAAGGGCGGTCTCAGTCAGCATTTCGTAACGCGCAACACGCTGGTGCCTGGGCATTCGATCGAGATGAACCTCGAGGAAGGCCCGTTCAATCAACTGCATGGCGTCTGGGTGTTCAAACCGTTGGGCGAGAAAGCCTGCAAGATCAGCCTGGACCTGTCGTTCGATTACGCCGGGCCGATTGTCCGCGCGACCTTGGGGCCGTTGTTCAATCAGGCGGCCAATACGCTGGTGGATGCCTTCTGCCAGCGCGCCAAACAGATGCATGGTTGAGGCCGTGATCGACGTTGAAGTGGTGTATGCCGCCATTGATCGTCAGGTGCTCCTGTCGGTGTCGGTACCGGCAGGAACAACTGTGCGGGCGGCTTTGCTGATGTCAGGTGTCGGCGAGGCGTTTTCCGAGCTGGATCTGGCCAGTTGCCCGGTAGGAATCTTCGGCAAAGTGATCGCTGATCCGGACAAGCATCCTGTCCAGGCTGGAGATCGCATCGAGATATACCGGCCATTGCTGGCTGATCCGAAAGAGGTTCGTCGGTTGCGCGCAGCCAAGGCTGCTGAGGCCAAAACCCGGAATCAGTGACTCGCTCAAATGCTGGACAATAAAAAACCCGGACATGCCGGGTTTTTTATTGCGTCGCAAATTATTGCGGCGAGGTTTCCAGAGGTTCTGGAGTCGGGACTGGAACGGTTTCTACACCGTCGACGTCCTTCTGGATCTGGTCCAGCAACGAACCTGGCTTGACCGGTTTTTCTGGTTTCGGCTTCTCGGCGTTTTCTGTTGGCGCAGCAACTGTTGTGCCGCTGTCCTTGCCGAGAATGGCTTCGTCGCGGCTCACGCCTGGCATGAAATCACCAGAGAGGCTGACAAGCTGGTCATTTGGGTTGAAGATAACGCTAATGCGTTCCTGTTGGCGTTCACCGCCACCCGGTTGCAGGCTGTACAGATAATCCCAGCGATCGGCATGGAACGTGTCGGTCAACAGAGGGTTGCCCATGATAAACCGTACTTGCTTGCGGGTCATTCCCGGGCGTAACTGGTCTATCATGTCCTGCGTGACGACATTGCCCTGCTGGATGTCGATTTTGTAAACCCCGGGGAATGAACAACCGGCGAGTGCGAGCAGTCCCACAAAGGTGAAACTGGTTAGCAAGAGCTTGGTGTTTTGCATCGGTGGGCGACTTCCACTATCTTGGCTGGGACAACGTAAACGCCGATCATACCCGCATTAAGAGAAGCTGCGAAGCAGCATCGCGAGAAAGCTGACCATGGTTGAAAATAGCGAACTACGCAAAGCCGGCCTCAAAGTGACCCTTCCACGGGTCAAAATTCTGCAAATGCTCGATTCCGCCGAGCAACGCCACATGAGTGCCGAGGACGTCTACAAGGCGCTGATGGAGGCTGGTGAGGACGTCGGTCTGGCCACGGTTTACCGTGTCCTGACCCAGTTCGAGGCAGCTGGCCTTGTGGTGCGGCACAACTTCGACGGGGGCCATGCGGTCTTCGAGCTGGACGACGGCAAGCATCACGACCATATGGTCAACGTCGAGACCAGTGAAGTGATCGAATTCTTCGACGAAGAAATCGAGCGACTGCAGAAGGCAATCGTCGACAAGTATGGCTTCGAGATGGTTGATCACAACCTTGTACTGTACGTACGCAAGAAAAAGTAAGCATGTCGCGCGAACTTAAGGTTCGCGAAACGAGCGAAGGCGACCCCAGGGTCGCCTTCGTGCTTTCTGCCGGTCTTAAATTTTCGCGGTGACAACCATTTTCCTGGCGTGAGCCAGAGATTCCTTTGTAAGGTCGATGCCTCCCAGCATCCGCGCCACTTCTTCGACACGATCGTTCTTGCTCAGCTTGGAGACGGCTGTGTGAGTGGCATCTTCGCCGCGCACTTTGTGTACGAATAGATGTTGATGTCCCTGCGCAGCTACTTGCGGCAAGTGAGTTACCGTCAATACCTGCCCGCGCTCCCCAAGTCGACGCAGCAACTGACCTACAATCTCGGCGGTCGGGCCGCCGATGCCCACGTCCACTTCGTCGAACACCAGAGTCGGTACGCGGGAGGTCTGCGCGGTGATCACTTGAATCGCCAGGCTGATCCGTGACAATTCGCCGCCGGATGCCACTTTTGCCAGCGCTTTCAAAGGTTGGCCCGGGTTAGCACTCACCAGCAGCTCTACCTGCTCAAGGCCATTGGGTAGCAGTTCATCGCTACTGTTGGGGCGAAGCTCGATAGTGAAGCGCCCACCCGGCATGCCCAGTCGCTGAATTTCCTGCTCCACGGCGCTGGCCAGGCTGCTCGACGCCTGATGGCGCAAGTCGCTCAGCTCACGAGCCTTCTCCTGATAATGACGGGCATAGGAGGCCAGTTCATCGCTCAGTCGCTCAATGGATTCGTCGTTGGCATTCAGGGTTTCGATTTCATCCAGCAAGCGCTGCTGCATCTCGGCCACTTCAGTCGGCTGGATGCGGTGTTTGCGCGCCATGGTATAGATCGCATCAAGGCGTTCCTCCAGGTACTGAAGACGCGCTGGATCGGCATCGAAGTTATCAAGGAAGCGGTTCAGTTCTCCCACGGCTTCTTCGACCTGGATCTGTGCGCTGGTCAGCAGGCTGCTGGCTTCACCCAGGGCCCCAATCGAGTTGTTGACGCTCGAAAGGCGATTGAGGCTGGCGGTGAGGGCATTCAGCACATTCCCGGAATCACTTTCGCTGCATTGCTCGACCACCTGCCGGCAAATGCCCAGCAGGGTTTCGGCGTTGGTCAGGTTCTTGTGTTCCTGTTCCAGCTGCTCAAGCTCGTTTTCGCCGAGGCCGAGGTTTTCCAGCTCTTCGAGTTGATAGCTGAGCAATTGATGGCGAGCGCGCTGCTCGTCGCCGGAGTTGGAAAGGCGTTCCAGCTCCTGGCGGGTCTGGCGCCAACGTTGGGCGGCCAGGTGTACCTGACGGGCAAGGTCCGTTGCACCGGCGTACTCGTCGAGCAGACGGCGGTGCGTGTCGGTCTTGAGCAGGGATTGATGTTCATGCTGGCTGTGGATATCGATCAGCAGTTCACCCAGGGCTTTGAGGTCGCCGAGGGGGCAGGGCGTGCCGTTGATGTAGCCACGCGAACGCCCTTCGGCGGTGATCACCCGGCGCAGGATGCACGGGCCGTCGCTCTCCAGGTCACGCTCGGCCAGCCAGGCACTGGCTTCCGGGATATCGACCAGGTCGAAGGTTGCCAGGATATCGGCCTTGTCGGCGCCGGGACGGACCACGCCGCTGTCGGCGCGATCGCCCAGGGTCAGGCCGAGGGCGTCGAGCATGATCGACTTGCCGGCGCCGGTTTCCCCAGTGATCACGCTCATCCCGCGATCGAGTTCGAGATCGAGATGTTCAACGATGGCGTAGTTATGTACGGACAGGTGCACCAGCATAAAGGCCGCTCCCAGGCTTTAGGTCTGGTTATTTATACAGTGTTTTGTTTCTGGCTGACAATGCCCTCACTTAGCTCTATTTGCTTGATCCGACGAAATCCTTACTGCGCCCGGGAATGACAATGCAGCTGTTTTTTGTAGGGTTAATAAATAAGCGCCCCTTGAAGCTGAATTTTGCGGCCCCATATAGCTGGGCAGAAGCGCGAGTTGAGCTCGCGGACGATATTGAAAGGAGAAATCTATGGCTGACGAACAGACAGTGGATACGCAAAATCTAGACGCCGATCAGGCTGCCCCGGATTCGGGTGATGAACTGGCGGCGCGTGTTCAAGTGCTCGAAGAGCAATTGGCTGGCGCTCATGATCAGGCTTTGCGTGTTGCGGCTGATCTGCAGAACGTCCGCCGTCGCGCCGAGCAGGATGTAGAAAAGGCTCACAAGTTCGCACTGGAGAAATTCGCCGGTGACTTGTTGCCGATCATCGACAGCCTGGAGCGTGGTCTGGAGTTGTCCAGCCCGGACGACGAAAGCATTCGTCCAATGCGCGAAGGCATCGAGCTGACCCTGAAAATGTTCCAGGACACCCTGAAGCGTTATCAGCTGGAAGCGATCGATCCGCACGGCGAACCGTTCAACGCCGTTCAGCATCAGGCAATGGCCATGCAGGAAAGCGCTGACGTCGAGCCGAACAGCGTGCTCAAGGTGTTCCAGAAGGGCTATCAGCTCAACGGTCGCCTGCTGCGCCCGGCCATGGTCGTGGTCAGCAAGGCGCCGGCGCCGGTTTCGCCTTCGATTGACGAGCAGGCTTGAAATTAGCCGCAAGGCCCCCATTTAGAAGTCAAGCGTTTAAGTGCTACCGCAGTTAGCCACCACTGCTGCGGCAACCAAATCCAAAGTTTCGGGAGAGTGAACATGGGCAAAATTATCGGTATCGACCTGGGGACTACCAACTCCTGCGTCTCCGTGCTTGAAAACGGCGTAGCCAAAGTTATTGAAAACGCTGAAGGCACGCGTACCACGCCGTCGATCATCGCTTACGCCAACGATGGTGAAATCCTCGTTGGCCAATCGGCCAAGCGTCAGGCTGTGACCAATCCGCACAACACCCTGTATGCGGTGAAGCGTCTGATCGGTCGTAAGTTCGACGAAGAAGTCGTACAGAAAGACATCAAGATGGTCCCGTACAAAATCGCCAAGGCTGACAACGGCGATGCATGGGTTGAAGTGAACGGCCAGAAAATGTCGCCGCCACAAATCTCGGCTGAAATTCTGAAGAAAATGAAGAAGACCGCCGAAGACTACCTCGGCGAGCCAGTGACCGAAGCGGTGATCACCGTTCCGGCCTACTTCAACGACAGCCAGCGTCAAGCCACCAAAGACGCCGGCCGCATCGCGGGCCTGGACGTAAAACGTATCATCAACGAACCAACCGCAGCTGCTCTGGCTTACGGTATGGACAAGGCGAAGGGCGATCACACCGTGATCGTTTACGACTTGGGCGGCGGTACTTTCGACGTTTCCGTGATCGAAATCGCTGAAGTCGATGGCGAGCACCAGTTCGAAGTACTGGCCACCAACGGTGACACGTTCCTGGGCGGTGAAGACTTTGACATTCGTCTGATCGACTACCTCGTCGACGAATTCAAGAAAGAAAGCGGCATGAACCTTAAAGGTGACCCGCTGGCCATGCAGCGCCTGAAAGAAGCCGCTGAAAAAGCCAAGATCGAACTGTCTTCGAGCAATTCGACCGACGTGAACCTGCCGTACATCACTGCAGACGCCACCGGTCCTAAGCACTTGAACGTGAAAATCTCCCGCGCCAAGCTCGAAGCGCTGGTAGAAGACCTGGTTCAGCGCACCATCGAACCTTGCCGCATCGCTCTGAAAGACTCGGGCATCGACATCGGCGCCATCAACGACGTGATCCTGGTCGGCGGTCAGACCCGTATGCCACTGGTTCAGAAGCTGGTGACCGAGTTCTTCGGTAAAGAAGCACGTAAAGACGTGAACCCGGACGAAGCGGTTGCCATGGGTGCTGCTATCCAGGGCGCAGTATTGGCCGGTGACGTGAAAGACGTTCTGCTGCTGGATGTTAGCCCGCTGACTCTGGGTATCGAAACCATGGGCGGCGTGATGACCGCGCTGATCGAGAAAAACACCACGATTCCTACCAAGAAATCGCAAGTGTTCTCGACTGCCGACGACAATCAGGGCGCTGTGACCATTCACGTGTTGCAAGGTGAGCGTAAGCAAGCCGCTCAGAACAAGTCTTTGGGCAAGTTCGACCTGGCCGAGATTCCACCAGCACCACGTGGCGTGCCACAAATTGAAGTGACCTTCGACATCGACGCCAACGGCATTCTGCACGTAGGCGCCAAAGACAAGGCTACCGGCAAGACTCAGTCGATCGTGATCAAGGCCAACTCCGGTCTGTCCGAGGAAGAAATTCAGCAGATGATTCGCGATGCTGAAGCCAACGTCGACGCAGATCGCCAGTTCGAAGAGCTGGCAACCGCTCGCAACCAGGGCGATGCACTGGTTCACTCGACTCGCAAAATGGTCGCAGACGCTGGCGATAAAGTGACTGCTGAAGAGAAGACTGCAATCGAAGCTGCTGTTGTTGCGCTGGAAGCCGCTGTCAAAGGCGACGACAAGGCTGCAATCGAAGCCAAGGTTGAAGAGCTGTCGAAAGTCTCCGCTCCAGTAGCGCAGAAGATGTACGCCGAGCAGGCTCAACCTGCTGAAGGTGCTGCACCGCAAGGCGAATCGGCTGAGAAGGCTGACGACGTCGTCGACGCTGAGTTCGAAGAAGTCAAAGACCACAAGTAAGTTGTTGGTCGGCCGGTTGACTGCCTTTAGGCAGTGACTGGTAGGATGTCGCCGCGCGGGGGCTTGCTCCCGCGTTGGCGTGTCTGGAGTTAGCGAATTTTTACAGCATGCGACAACGCTCGGGTGCTGATGGTATGGCCGGGAATGCTCCTGCTTTTCGAGCCGAAAGTACCGCATCGAATCAAAGACCAGGATCGTTGAATTGACGTGAGTTGGGTCCGGGCCTGTATTGGGGCTCAACGAGTTTGGCAAGGCTCAGGAGAGGTTTGCCGAACGTCCTTAAGAGTGCAAAGACTTATGGCAAAGCGTGACTATTACGAAGTATTGGGTGTTGAGCGTGGCTCAAGCGAAGCAGACCTGAAGAAGGCCTACCGTCGCCTGGCGATGAAGCACCACCCGGACCGTAATCCCGATGACAAAGCGTCGGAAGATATGTTCAAGGAGGCCAACGAGGCCTACGAAGTACTGTCCGATTCCAGCAAGCGCGCGGCCTACGACCAGTACGGTCATGCCGGTGTCGACCCGAGCATGGGCGGCGGCGGTGCCGGGTTTGGCGGTCAGAACTTCTCCGACATCTTTGGTGATGTCTTCAGTGACTTCTTCGGCGGCGGTCGCGGCGGTTCTCGTGGCGGCGCTCAGCGCGGCAGCGACCTGCGTTACACCCTGGAACTGAATCTGGAAGAAGCGGTGCGCGGTACAACCGTGAATATCCGCGTTCCGACATTGGTCAACTGCAAGCCGTGCGACGGTTCGGGTGCCAAGAAAGGCTCCTCGCCGGTGACCTGCCCGACGTGCGGCGGTATCGGCCAGGTTCGCATGCAGCAAGGCTTCTTCTCGGTGCAGCAAACCTGCCCGCGCTGCCATGGCCAAGGCAAGATCATTTCTGATCCGTGCAACTCCTGCGACGGCCAGGGCCGTGTCGAAGAGTACAAAACCCTCTCGGTGAAAGTGCCGGCCGGTGTCGATACCGGTGACCGCATTCGTCTGTCCGGCGAAGGCGAGGCGGGTGCTCAGGGTGGTCCGACGGGCGACCTGTACGTGGTGATCAACGTGCGTGAGCACGCGATCTTCCAGCGCGACGGCAAGCACCTGTTCTGCGAAGTGCCAATCAGCTTTGTTGATGCTGCGCTGGGTGGCGAGTTGGAGATTCCGACCCTTGATGGTCGAGTCAAACTGAAAATCCCTGAAGGGACTCAGACCGGCAAGCAGTTCCGTGTTCGCGGCAAGGGCGTTGCGCCAGTGCGCGGCGGCGGTGCTGGTGATTTGATGTGCCGTGTGGCGGTTGAAACCCCTGTCAATCTGGGGCGTCGTCAGCGCGAACTGCTGGAAGAGTTCCGTAGCTCGCTGGCAGATGACAACAGTCATTCGCCTAAAACCACTGGTTGGTTCGAAGGCGTGAAGCGCTTCTTCGGCGATTTGTAAGGAGTCGGCATGCGACGTATAGCTGTGATGGGCGCTGCCGGGCGCATGGGCAAGATCCTGGTCGAGGCGGTTCAGCAACGTGCGCCGCTGACCGGGTTGACGGCAGCCATCGTACGCCCCGGCAGTACGCTGATTGGCGTGGATGCTGGTGAACTGGCCTCGCTGGGGCGTATCGGCGTTCCGCTGTCCGGCAATCTGGACGCGGTGGCTGATGAGTTCGACGTGCTGATCGACTTCACGCTCCCGGAAGTCATGCTGAAAAACCTGGCGTTCTGCCGTAAGGCGGGCAAGGCCATGGTGATCGGCACGACGGGGCTGGACGCCGCGCAGAAGCAGTTGCTGGCCGAGGCCGGCAAGGATATTCCGATCGTGTTCGCAGCCAATTTCAGTGTCGGTGTAAACCTGTCGCTGAAGCTGCTCGACATGGCTGCTCGTGTGCTGGGTGATGATGCGGATATCGAGATCATCGAGGCTCATCATCGGCACAAGATCGATGCGCCTTCGGGTACGGCCCTGCGCATGGGCGAAGTCATCGCCAATGCGTTGGATCGTGATCTGCAAAAGGTCGCGGTCTATGGTCGTGAAGGTCACACCGGTGTGCGAGAACGTGAAACGATCGGCTTCGCGACTGTTCGCGGTGGTGATGTGGTCGGCGATCATACGGTGCTGTTCGCCTGTGAGGGTGAGCGACTGGAGATCACGCATAAAGCGTCCAGTCGCATGACCTTCGCCAAGGGCGCGGTACGTGCTGCGTTGTGGCTGGACGGTCGTGAGCCGGGTCTTTACGACATGCAAGACGTGCTCGATCTGCGTTAAGATGCCCCTGAAATCGGGTTCCAACACAGTGTTTGGGCCCGGTTTTATTACGCCAAGCGACGTCCTGTCGCATTCCCCGGCCTTTAAGGCTCATTGGCGGTAGACCAAAAATGCCTTTTTCTGTAAGCTACAGCTTTAGTGTGTCCACTAAAAGCGCGCAGAATTATTCGGTGAAGAAGCGGGGTGACGTGTCCATACGTCACTCCGCTTTTTTACAACCTGCGATCGCCCTTTCAGGCTTTATTTACGGGAGGTCTTCTTGACTAAGCCAGCCATACTCGCCCTTGCTGATGGCAGCATTTTTCGCGGCGAAGCCATTGGAGCCGACGGTCAGACCGTTGGAGAGGTGGTGTTCAACACCGCCATGACCGGCTATCAGGAAATCCTTACCGATCCTTCCTACGCCCAACAGATCGTTACCCTGACTTACCCGCACATCGGCAACACCGGCACCACGCCGGAAGACGCCGAGTCCGACCGCGTCTGGTCCGCGGGCCTGGTTATCCGTGACCTGCCACTGGTTGCGAGCAACTGGCGTAACACGATGTCTCTGTCCGACTACCTGAAAGCCAATAACGTTGTGGCAATCGCAGGTATCGACACTCGCCGCCTGACGCGCATCCTGCGTGAAAAAGGCGCGCAGAACGGCTGCATCATGGCCGGTGACAACATTTCCGAAGAAGCCGCCATCGCCGCCGCTCAGGGTTTTCCTGGCCTCAAAGGCATGGACCTGGCGAAAGTCGTCAGCACCAAAGAGAAGTACGAGTGGCGCTCGACTGTCTGGGATTTGAAAACCGACAGCCACGCGACCATCGAAGCTTCCGAGCTGCCGTACCACGTGGTTGCCTACGACTACGGCGTCAAGCTGAACATCCTGCGCATGTTGGTCGAGCGCGGTTGCCGCGTGACCGTGGTGCCGGCACAGACACCCGCTGCTGAAGCGCTGGCATTGAAGCCAGACGGTGTGTTCCTGTCCAACGGCCCTGGCGATCCGGAGCCTTGCGACTACGCGATCCAGGCGATCAAAGACGTGCTGGAAACCGAAATTCCGGTCTTCGGTATCTGCCTTGGTCACCAACTGCTGGCCCTGGCCTCCGGTGCCAAGACCTTGAAAATGGGTCACGGCCACCACGGTGCCAACCACCCGGTCCAGGATCTGGATACCGGTGTGGTGATGATCACCAGCCAGAACCACGGTTTCGCGGTAGACGAAACGACCCTGCCAGCCAACGTCCGCGCGATCCACAAATCGCTGTTCGACGGCACCCTGCAAGGTATCGAGCGTACCGACAAGAGCGCCTTCAGCTTCCAGGGTCACCCGGAAGCCAGCCCTGGCCCGAACGACGTAGCACCACTGTTTGATCGCTTCATCAATGAAATGGCCAAGCGACGCTGATCGCTCGCCTTGATGTTGCATAGCTTGAGGGCGGTCCCGCAACCGGCGACCCCCTCAAGGCTTCAAAGATTGAACAAGACGGCTTGCCGACTGACCTGCGGATTTGAGTGACAAACCCATGCCAAAACGTACAGACATTAAAAGCATCCTGATTCTCGGCGCTGGCCCGATCGTGATCGGCCAGGCCTGCGAATTCGACTACTCCGGCGCCCAGGCCTGTAAAGCCCTGCGCGAGGAGGGTTACCGCGTCATCCTGGTGAACTCCAACCCAGCGACCATCATGACCGACCCGGACATGGCCGACGCCACCTACATCGAGCCGATCAAGTGGCAGACCGTTGCCAAGATCATCGAGAAAGAGCGTCCGGACGCGCTGCTGCCAACCATGGGTGGCCAGACCGCTCTGAACTGCGCACTGGATCTGGAGCGCGAAGGCGTTCTGGAGAAGTTCGGCGTAGAGATGATCGGCGCCAATGCTGACACCATCGACAAGGCTGAAGACCGTTCGCGTTTCGACAAGGCGATGAAATCCATCGGCCTGGACTGCCCGCGTTCGGGTATCGCCCACAGCATGGAAGAGGCCAACGTGGTCCTCGAGAAGCTTGGCTTCCCGTGCATCATCCGTCCGTCCTTCACCATGGGCGGCACCGGTGGCGGTATCGCTTACAACCGTGAAGAGTTCGAAGAAATCTGCGCCCGCGGCCTCGACCTGTCGCCGACCAAAGAGCTGCTGATCGACGAATCCCTGATCGGCTGGAAAGAATATGAGATGGAGGTTGTCCGCGATAAGAAGGACAACTGCATCATCGTCTGCTCGATCGAAAACTTTGACCCGATGGGCGTGCACACCGGTGACTCGATCACCGTTGCTCCGGCACAAACCCTGACGGACAAGGAATACCAGATCATGCGTAACGCCTCATTGGCGGTACTGCGTGAGATCGGTGTGGAAACCGGCGGCTCCAACGTTCAGTTTGGCATCTGCCCGGACACTGGCCGTATGGTCGTGATCGAGATGAACCCGCGTGTATCCCGCTCTTCGGCGCTGGCCTCGAAAGCCACTGGTTTCCCGATTGCGCGTATCGCCGCCAAGTTGGCGATCGGCTACACCCTGGACGAGCTGCAGAACGAAATCACCGGCGGCGCGACTCCTGCATCCTTCGAGCCGTCCATCGACTACGTCGTGACCAAGCTGCCACGCTTCGCCTTCGAGAAATTCCCGAAAGCCGACGCGCGCCTGACCACTCAAATGAAGTCGGTGGGTGAAGTCATGGCCATCGGCCGGACTTTCCAGGAATCCCTGCAGAAAGCCCTGCGCGGTCTGGAAGTGGGCGTTTGCGGCCTGGACGAGAAGCTCGACCTGAGCAATCCGGAAAGCATGAGCATCCTCAAGCGCGAACTGACCGTGCCGGGTGCCGAGCGTATCTGGTACGTGGCTGACGCGTTCCGCGCCGGTCTGTCGGTCGAAGACATCTTCGGCATGAACATGATCGACCCGTGGTTCCTGGTCCAGATCGAAGATCTGATCAAGGAAGAAGAGAAGGTCAAGACCCTGGGTCTGGCCAGCATCGACCGCGACGTGATGTTCCGCCTCAAGCGCAAAGGCTTCTCCGACATGCGTCTGGCCAAGCTGCTGGGCGTGACCGAGAAGGCTCTGCGTCGCCACCGTCACAAGCTTGAGATTTTCCCGGTCTACAAGCGCGTTGACACCTGCGCGGCCGAGTTCGCCACCGACACTGCCTACATGTACTCGACTTACGAGGAAGAGTGCGAAGCCGCGCCATCGGGACGCGACAAGATCATGATCCTCGGCGGTGGTCCTAACCGTATCGGTCAGGGTATCGAGTTCGACTACTGCTGCGTACACGCGGCACTGGCCCTGCGCGAAGACGGTTACGAGACCATCATGGTCAACTGCAACCCGGAAACCGTTTCCACCGACTACGACACCTCCGATCGCCTGTACTTCGAACCAGTGACCTTGGAAGACGTGCTGGAAATCGTCCGCGTCGAGAAGCCGAAAGGCGTGATCGTCCAGTACGGCGGCCAAACCCCGCTGAAGCTGGCTCGTGCCCTGGAAGAAGCCGGCGTGCCGATCATCGGTACCAGCCCTGACGCTATTGACCGTGCCGAAGATCGTGAGCGCTTCCAGCAAATGGTCGAGCGCCTGAACCTGCGTCAGCCGCCAAACGCCACCGTGCGCAGCGAAGACGAAGCGATTCGTGCGGCCAGCAAGATCGGTTATCCGCTGGTGGTTCGTCCGTCCTACGTACTGGGCGGCCGCGCGATGGAAATCGTTTACGAAGAAGAAGAGCTCAAGCGCTACCTGCGTGATGCGGTGAAAGTGTCCAACGACAGCCCGGTGCTGCTCGATCACTTCCTCAACTGCGCCATCGAAATGGATGTGGATGCGGTCTGCGACGGCACCGACGTGGTGATCGGCGCGATCATGCAGCACATCGAGCAGGCTGGCGTTCACTCCGGTGACTCCGCGTGCTCCCTGCCGCCGTACTCGCTGCCTGCACACATCCAGGACGAGATGCGCGAACAGGTCAAGAAAATGGCCCTGGAACTGGGCGTTGTCGGCCTGATGAACGTTCAGTTGGCGCTGCAAGGCGAAGACATCTACGTCATCGAAGTCAACCCGCGCGCTTCCCGTACCGTACCGTTCGTGTCCAAGTGCATCGGTGTTTCCCTGGCGATGATCGCGGCTCGCGTGATGGCCGGTAAAACCCTGAAGGAAATCGGTTTCACCAAAGAAATCATTCCGAACTTCTACAGTGTGAAAGAGGCGGTGTTCCCATTCGCCAAATTCCCTGGCGTGGACCCGATCCTGGGCCCAGAGATGAAGTCCACAGGTGAAGTGATGGGCGTGGGCGACACCTTCGGTGAAGCGTTTGCCAAAGCCCAAATGGGCGCCAGCGAAGTGCTGCCGACCGGCGGTACCGCATTCATCAGCGTACGCGATGACGACAAGCCACTGGTTGCAGGCGTGGCCCGTGATCTGATCAACTTGGGCTTCGAAGTGGTCGCCACTGCCGGTACTGCCAAGCTGATCGAAGCCGCAGGCCTGAAAGTGCGTCGTGTGAACAAGGTGACCGAGGGTCGTCCGCACGTGGTCGACATGATCAAGAATGACGAAGTCACCCTGATCATCAACACCACCGAAGGTCGTCAGTCGATCGCTGATTCGTACTCCATTCGTCGTAATGCCTTGCAGCACAAGATTTACTGCACCACTACCATTGCTGCTGGCGAAGCTATCTGCGAAGCGCTGAAGTTCGGTCCCGAGAAGACCGTGCGCCGCTTGCAGGATCTACACGCAGGATTGAAGGCATGATCAAATACCCAATGACCGTCAAGGGCGCAAAAGCCCTGGAAGAAGAACACGCTCACCTGACCAAGGTCGTCCGTCCGAAGCTCAGCCAGGACATCGGTACGGCCCGCGAGTTGGGTGACTTGAAAGAAAACGCCGAATACCACGCTGCTCGCGAGCAGCAAGGTATGGTCGAGGCGCGGATCCGCGACATCGAAGGCCGCATGCAAAACGCGGTGATCATTGATGTCACGACCATTCCTCACACCGGCAAAGTGATCTTCGGCACCACCGTTGAAATCGCCAACGTCGAGACGGATGAAAGCGTCACTTACCACATTGTTGGTGAGGATGAGGCTGACTTCAAACTCGGCAAGATTTCGGTCGGTTCGCCATTGGCCCGCGCCTTGATTGCCAAGGAAGAGGGTGATGTGGTTGCCGTGAAAACGCCTGGCGGCGTTATCGAGTACGAGATTGTCGAAGTTCGCCACATCTGAGCGCAGGCGCCCGCTACGTGCGGGCGCCATGCTTTGGCAACTGACTCAGATGTTGTGGGTTGGTGGTCTGTGGCTGTTGCACATCGGTCTGCTGCCGGTGCTGGGCAAGATTGGCCTGGCACCGCTGCTGATCGACGAAATTGCAGGCATGCTTGATGCGCTGATGGTGGGGTTCGCCGCAGCGTGTGTGATTTTTCAGGCTTTGGTGCTGGTTCAGGCCGAGGGCCTTGCCAGTCTATGGCGCGATATTCGCGGGCAACTGCTGATGATGGCGATGTATGCGTGTGCGATGTATGCCGCGGTGCGTATCGGCTGGCCGGATGCCGTGCGTTGGCAGGTGTTCAGCTATCTTGTTCTGGGCTTTTCCGGGCTGGTGCTGGTGTTGCAGCCGGTGCCTGGATGGAGTGGCAGGGTGCGCGAAGCACACCCTTGACCCTTGCCATCACTTGAAGCGATGGACGTTCGACAGCTGCTTGTTGACGCTGAAGTTCTTGCGGTAAATCAGTGCCATCTTGCCGATGACCTGAACCAGGTCCGCTTTGCCGACCTTGCACAGTTCTGCAATGTTCGCCAAGCGCGACTCGCGATCGAGGATGTTGAGCTTGATTTTAATCAGCTCGTGATCCGCCAAAGCGCGTTCAAGTTCGGCTAACACACCTTCAGTCAAACCGTTGTCAGCCACAGTCAAAACTGGTTTCAGATGGTGGCCAATGGATTTGTACTGTTTCTTCTGCTCTTGAGTGAGCGGCATAATCTGACCCCTGCGTCTGATCTTGTAAAAAGCGGCGGCCAGTTTACCCGAGCGAGTCCGGGACCGCCCAGTTAATCACGACCCGTTTTATTTTCGAGGTGGCCCGTGGCCCGTTCCAAGACAAGCCTTAAGTGGCTGCAAAGACATGTCAATGATCCCTATGTGAAGCAGGCGCAGAAGGATGGTTACCGCTCGCGTGCGAGTTACAAGCTTCTGGAGGTCCAGGAGAAATACAAACTGATCCGTCCAGGTATGAGTGTTGTCGACCTGGGAGCGGCGCCCGGCGGCTGGTCGCAGGTCACTAGTCGGCTGATCGGTGGTCAGGGGCGTCTGATCGCCTCGGACATCCTGGAAATGGACAGCATTCCGGACGTGACTTTCATCCAGGGTGACTTCACCCAGGACGAAGTGCTCGCTCAGATCCTTGAAGCCGTGGGTAATTCGCAGGTGGACCTTGTGATTTCCGATATGGCCCCCAATATGAGTGGTACGCCTGAGGTGGACATGCCAAAAGCCATGTTTCTATGTGAGCTGGCTCTTGATCTGGCGGCTCGGATACTCAAGCCGGGTGGTAATTTCGTGATCAAGGTGTTTCAGGGCGAAGGGTTTGATGCTTACGTGAAGGACGCTCGTCAGAAATTCGACAAGGTCCAGATGATCAAGCCGGACTCTTCCCGTGGCAGTTCCCGCGAGCAATATATGCTGGCTTGGGGCTATCGCGGCCGTAGTGAGTAAATCGAGGTTTTTTTGCGGGTCGATAGGATTTTCGTATTTCGCCCCGTGAGCATTAGCGAATATTGTGTAGAAAGTGTTTCACAAAGGGTTACAGACGGCGCCTGCCAGAGCCGTAGGTAATGTAGTAAGTTAGGCCGGTGAATATCATGCGAAGCGCGCGCCATTAGCGGAGCTTGCTTCAGAGGGTAGTTAATTGAACGATATGGCAAAGAATCTGATCCTGTGGTTGATCATCGCGGCTGTCCTGGTGACAGTGATGAACAACTTCTCCAGCCCTAACGAGCCGCAGACCCTCAACTATTCCGACTTCATCCAGCAGGTCAAGGATGGAAAGGTCGAGCGCGTAGCGGTTGACGGCTACGTGATTACCGGCAAACGCAACGATGGCGACAGCTTCAAGACCATTCGTCCGGCAATCCAGGACAACGGTCTGATCGGCGACCTCGTGGACAACCATGTCGTAGTCGAAGGCAAACAGCCTGAGCAGCAAAGCATCTGGACTCAGCTCCTGGTCGCAAGCTTCCCGATCCTCGTGATCATCGCCGTGTTCATGTTCTTCATGCGGCAGATGCAGGGCGGCGCCGGTGGCAAGGGCGGGCCAATGAGCTTCGGAAAGAGCAAGGCGCGCCTGCTCTCCGAGGATCAGGTGAAAACCACCTTGGGTGACGTTGCCGGTTGTGACGAAGCCAAGGAAGAAGTCGGTGAACTGGTCGAGTTCCTGCGTGATCCGGGCAAGTTTCAGCGTCTGGGCGGCCGCATTCCACGTGGCGTGCTGATGGTGGGACCTCCAGGTACCGGTAAAACATTGCTCGCCAAAGCGATTGCCGGCGAAGCAAAAGTACCGTTCTTCACCATTTCCGGTTCCGATTTCGTCGAAATGTTCGTCGGTGTTGGTGCCAGTCGTGTTCGTGACATGTTTGAGCAGGCCAAGAAACACGCGCCATGCATCATCTTCATCGATGAAATCGACGCCGTCGGTCGCCACCGTGGTGCCGGTATGGGTGGCGGTCATGACGAACGCGAGCAGACTCTCAACCAGTTGCTGGTAGAGATGGACGGCTTCGAAATGAATGACGGCATCATCGTCATCGCTGCAACCAACCGTCCGGACGTACTGGACCCTGCGTTGCTGCGTCCAGGCCGTTTCGATCGTCAGGTTGTTGTCGGTCTGCCAGATATCCGTGGTCGCGAGCAGATTCTCAAGGTTCACATGCGAAAAGTGCCAATGGGTGACGACGTCGCTCCGGCCGTGATCGCTCGTGGTACCCCAGGTTTCTCTGGTGCCGACCTGGCTAACCTGGTGAACGAAGCGTCGTTGTTCGCGGCCCGTGCCGGCAAGCGCATCGTCGAAATGAAAGAGTTCGAATTGGCCAAAGACAAGATCATGATGGGCGCCGAGCGCAAGTCCATGGTCATGTCCGAGAAAGAGAAGCAGAACACCGCTTACCACGAAGCAGGGCACGCTATTGTTGGGCGCGTCGTGCCTGAGCATGACCCGGTCTACAAGGTGTCGATCATTCCGCGCGGTCGTGCGCTGGGTGTGACCATGTTCCTGCCGGAAGAAGATCGCTACAGCCTGTCCAAGCGTGCGTTGATCAGCCAGATCTGCTCGTTGTACGGCGGCCGTATTGCTGAAGAAATGACCTTGGGCTTCGACGGCGTCACCACCGGTGCGTCAAACGACATCATGCGTGCCAGCCAGATTGCACGGAACATGGTAACCAAGTGGGGCTTGTCGGAAAAACTCGGCCCGTTGATGTACGCAGAAGAAGAGGGCGAAGTGTTCCTCGGTCGCGGCGGTGGCGGTCAGGGTGCAAGCTTCTCCGGTGAGACAGCCAAGTTGATCGACTCCGAAGTGCGCAGCATCATTGATCAGTGCTACGGCACGGCCAAGCAGATCCTCACCGATAACCGTGACAAGCTCGACGCCATGGCTGATGCCTTGATGAAGTACGAAACGATCGACGCTGATCAGATCGACGACATCATGGCAGGTCGTACGCCTCGTGAACCTCGCGACTGGTCAGGCGGCACAGGTACCTCCGGAACTCCTCCGGTGGCACAGGATCCGCGTCCGGAAACACCGATCGGCGGTCCGGCTGCTGACGTTTAAGGTTTGAAATGACTTCTGTTCAGTCCTCGACCCGGTTGCCTTGCGGCAATCGGGTTCTTGATTTAGCCCTGACGCACGTCATGGGTATTCTCAATGTCACTCCCGATTCCTTCTCTGATGGCGGCCAATATAGCCAGCTCGATGCGGCCTTGCGCCACGCTGAGGCTATGGTGGCGGCCGGCGCGACGTTGATCGATGTCGGTGGCGAATCGACCCGGCCGGGTGCCAGGGTGGTTTCACCGCTGGAAGAGCTTGAGCGCGTAGCTCCGGTCGTCGAGCGAATACACCGCGAGCTTGATGTAATTATCTCGGTCGACACTTCCACGCCAGCTGTCATGCGCGAAGCCGCACGACTTGGCGCGGGGTTGATCAATGACGTGCGCTCGCTGCGGCGCGATGGCGCTCTGGATGCGGCCGCGGCCACTGGCCTGCCAGTCTGTCTGATGCATATGCTCGGTGAGCCGGGCGACATGCAGGACAATCCGCAGTATCAGGACGTCACGAAAGAGGTGGGCGAGTTTCTCGCCGAGCGCATGGCTCAGTGTGCGTCGGTAGGAATTACAGCGGACCGGATCATCCTTGATCCGGGCTTTGGCTTCGCAAAAACCTTGCAGCACAATCTAAGCTTGTTCAAGCATATGGAGGCCCTGCATACCTTGGGGCGGCCCCTGTTGGTCGGGGTTTCGCGAAAGAGCATGATAGGTCAGGCATTGAATCGTCCGGTTGGTGAGCGTCTGTATGGTGGTCTGGCGCTTGCAGCGCTGGCTTCGGTCAAGGGCGCGCGTATATTGCGCGTCCATGATGTGGCCGAAACCGTCGATGTGGTGCGGATGATCGCTGCAGTGGAATCAGCCGAATAAGAATGATGGAGTACTTATGACTAAGAAATACTTTGGCACCGACGGCATTCGTGGTCGGGTCGGCGAATATCCGATTACTCCTGACTTCATGCTCAAGCTCGGCTGGGCTGCCGGTATGGCGTTCCGAAAAATGGGCGCCTGCAAGGTGTTGGTGGGCAAGGACACTCGGATCTCTGGCTATATGTTCGAATCGGCGCTCGAGGCCGGACTTACGTCGGCAGGTGCCGATGTCATGCTCCTGGGCCCGATGCCGACACCGGCCATCGCCTACCTGACTCGTACCTTCCAGGCTGAAGCGGGCATCGTGATCAGTGCCTCGCACAACCCTCACGATGACAATGGCATCAAGTTTTTCTCCGGGAAGGGCACCAAGCTTCCTGATGAAGTCGAGCATATGATCGAAGAATTGCTCGACACCCCGATGACTGTGGTTGAGTCGAGCAAGATCGGCAAGGTATCGCGCATCAACGATGCTTCAGGCCGCTATATCGAATTCTGCAAAAGCAGCGTCCCGACCGGCACCAGCTTCGCGGGCCTGAAGATCGTGATCGACTGCGCTCACGGTGCGACCTACAAGGTGGCGCCTAGTGTATTCCGTGAGCTGGGAGCGGATGTCGTTGTGCTTTCTGCTCATCCTAACGGGCTGAACATCAATGAAAATTGCGGTTCGACCCATATGGAGCCGCTGCAAGCCGCTGTATTGGCCGAGCATGCTGATTTGGGTATCGCCTTTGACGGTGATGGTGACCGCGTACAGATGGTTGATCATACCGGTACTGTTGTCGACGGTGATGAGTTGCTGTTCATCATTGCTCGCGACCTGCATGAGCGCGGCAAATTGCAGGGCGGTGTGGTCGGTACGCTGATGAGTAACCTGGGGTTGGAATTGGCCCTGGCGGATCTGGCAATTCCCTTTGTACGGGCGAATGTTGGCGATCGTTACGTAATCTCCGAGTTGCTGGAGCGCGATTGGCAGGTGGGTGGTGAAAATTCGGGGCACATCGTCTGCTTCGACCACACCACCACCGGTGACGCGATCATTGCCGCGTTGCAGGTATTGATGGCACTGAAGACCCGCTCCGAGGGGTTGGCACAATCGCGTCAGGCGTTGCGCAAGTGCCCTCAGGTGCTGATTAATGTGCGTTTCGGTGGTGGTGCGAGCCCCCTCGATCATCCTGCGGTCAAAGAGGCCAGCGAGCGCGTTACCCAGGCCATGGCTGGTCGTGGGCGCGTGCTGTTGCGCAAGTCCGGGACGGAGCCGCTGGTGCGGGTCATGGTCGAAGGCGAGGACGAAACACAGGTTCGCGGCTACGCCGAAGAGCTGGCAAAACTGGTTACTGAAGTTTCTGCCTGATTTCGGCTTGCCAGCCATGATTGTGTTGGGTAACATCTGCGCCCACTTTGACCGACGAGGTACAGCATGCGTCGCCCTATGGTAGCTGGTAACTGGAAGATGCACGGTACCCGCGCCAGCGTCGCTGAGCTGATCAATGGCCTTCGTCATCTGGCCTTGCCGAGCGATGTTGATGTAGCGGTATTCCCGTCTTGCTTGCATATCAATCAAGTGATTGATGGCTTGAAGGAAAAGTCGATTTCGGTCGGCGCGCAGAACTCTGCGGTGGAATCCATGCAAGGTGCGTTGACCGGTGAAGTTGCGCCGAGTCAGTTGGTGGATGCAGGCTGTTCTTTTGTGCTTGTCGGGCACTCCGAGCGCCGCCAGATAATGGGCGAGCAGGACGGAATGCTGATTCGCAAGTTCGCAGCGGCACAGGCATGTGGCTTGATTCCAGTATTGTGCGTAGGGGAAACCCTTGAAGAGCGCGAAGCTGGAAAAACTCTTGAGGTTGTCGGGCGTCAGCTAGGCAGTATCATAGAGGAGCTGGGTGTTGGTGCCTTTGCAAAGGCAGTAATCGCTTACGAGCCGGTCTGGGCCATTGGTACCGGGCTGACTGCTTCGCCGCAACAGGCGCAGGATGTGCATGCAGCCATTCGCGCTCAGTTGGCGGCAGAGAATTCTGAGGTCGCACAAGGTGTGCGGCTTCTATACGGCGGCAGCGTGAAGGCGGCCAATGCGGTCGAACTGTTCGGCATGCCGGATATCGATGGGGGGCTCATTGGTGGGGCTTCCCTGAATGCAGATGAGTTCGGTGCGATTTGTCGCGCCGCGGGAAACTGAAAAAATGCTGGAAACAGTCGTAGTCGTTTTTCATCTGCTGGGTGCATTGGGCGTAGTTGCTCTGGTATTGCTGCAGCAGGGTAAAGGTGCGGATGCTGGCGCGTCTTTCGGAGCAGGTGCTTCAAATACTGTGTTCGGAAGCCAAGGTTCCTCTACCTTTCTTAGTAAGTTTACTGCTATACTTGCCGCCGGTTTCTTCATAACCAGCTTAGGGTTAGGTTACTTTGCTAAAGAGAAGGCTCACCAGCTGACTCAAGTAGGTTTGCCAAATCCAGCAGTGTTGGAAGTTCCAAAGCAACAACCGGCTTCTGATGATGTACCGGTGCTTCAAGAGCAAAAGTCGGCTACTCCAGCGACTGACGTGCCTCCAGCTCAAGAGCAAAAGTAAGAAGGGTTTCAAACGTAGTATTGCCGAGGTGGTGGAATTGGTAGACACGCAACCTTGAGGTGGTTGTGCCCATAGGGTGTAGGGGTTCGAGTCCCCTTCTCGGTACCAATTATCAGGAGAGCCCGCTGTTGCGGGCTTTCTTGTAGGTGGAAGGTTACATTGACCCTGTCAGGGATCGGTCGTATACTTCCGCCCCAGCTTTGTCGCGGGGTGGAGCAGTCTGGTAGCTCGTCGGGCTCATAACCCGAAGGTCGTCGGTTCAAATCCGGCCCCCGCAACCAGTTTAAGGAGCCCCTTTTAAGGGGCTTTTTGTTAGCTGGACACTTTCAACGCCGCTGTTCGACGGCGTTTCAAGGATGGGCGTTTCGCCCATTTTTTTATTTTGCACAGCATGCACATACATGCACGAGGGGGTTCAGGTGTCGAGCAAGCTAGAAGAGTTGCAGGCCTTGCTGGCCCCGGTGGTCGTGGCCCTAGGCTATGAATGCTGGGGTATTGAGTTTTCGGCTCAAGGTCGCCACTCAATGTTGCGCGTTTATATCGATAAAGAGGGCGGCGTGCTGGTGGACGATTGTGCCATTGTCAGCCGTCAGATCAGCGGTGTGCTGGATGTTGAAGATCCAATCGCCGTTGAATACACCCTTGAAGTTTCCTCGCCTGGCATGGAACGCCCGCTGTTCACTATTGAGCAGTTTGCAAAATTTGCCGGTGAACAAGTGAAGATCAAGCTGCGCTCGCCTTTTGAAGGCCGACGCAACTTTCAGGGCCTTCTGCGCGGTGTAGAAGAGCAGGACGTCGTGGTGCAGGTAGAAGACCATGAGTTCCTGTTGCCGATCGATATGATCGACAAGGCCAACATTATTCCCAGTTTTGACTGAGACGCGGATCCCGCGGATCCAATGGCTTGCGAAAGGCGAGGCGTACGATGAGCAAAGAAGTACTGCTGGTTGTTGAGTCGGTATCCAATGAAAAGGGCGTACCGGCAAACGTAATTTTTGAAGCGCTGGAGCTGGCTCTGGCCACTGCTACCAAAAAGCGTTTCGAGGACGAAGTCGATCTGCGTGTGGAAATCAATCGCCACACCGGTGCTTACGAGACATTCCGTCGCTGGACTGTCGTCGAAGAAGCAGACCTGGACGATCCGGCCATCGAAACCTGGCCGAGCAAGGTTGCAGAAACGCATCCTGGTGCTCAGGTTGGTGATGTAGTCGAAGAAAAGATCGAGTCCATTGAGTTCGGCCGCATCGCTGCACAGACTGCCAAGCAAGTCATCGTGCAGAAAGTTCGCGAAGCCGAGCGCGCTCAAGTCGTTGATGCCTATCGCGAGCGCCTGGGGGAAATCATCTCCGGCACCGTGAAGAAAGTGACTCGCGACAACGTGATCGTCGACCTGGGCAACAACGCTGAAGCGTTGCTGGCTCGCGAAGACATCATTTCTCGCGAAACCTTCCGGGTTGGCGTGCGTCTGCGTGCGCTGCTCAAGGAAATCCGCACCGAGAACCGCGGCCCGCAGCTGATCCTGTCGCGTACTGCGCCGGAAATGCTGATCGAGTTGTTCCGCATCGAAGTGCCGGAAATCGCTGAAGGCCTGATCGAAGTAATGGCAGCATCCCGTGACCCGGGTTCGCGCGCCAAGATCGCGGTCCGCTCCAAGGACAAACGCATCGACCCGCAAGGCGCTTGCATCGGTATGCGCGGTTCGCGCGTCCAGGCAGTGTCGGGTGAGTTGGGCGGTGAGCGTGTGGACATCGTCCTGTGGGACGACAACCCGGCTCAGTTTGTGATCAATGCAATGTCGCCGGCTGAAGTGGCGGCAATTATCGTTGACGAAGATGCCCATGCAATGGACATCGCCGTTGGCGCAGACAATCTGGCTCAGGCCATTGGTCGGGGTGGTCAGAACGTGCGTCTGGCTAGCCAGTTGACTGGCTGGACCCTGAACGTGATGACCGAATCGGACATCCAGGCTAAGCAGCAAGCAGAAACCGGCGACATCCTGCGCAACTTCATCGACGAGCTGGAAGTCGACGAAGACCTGGCACAGGTGCTGGTAGATGAAGGCTTTACCAGCCTGGAAGAGATTGCCTACGTACCGTTGGAAGAAATGCTCAACATCGACGGCTTTGACGAAGAAACCGTCAACGAGCTTCGCGCTCGCGCCAAGGATCGTTTGTTGACCAAAGCCATCGCTACTGAGGAAAAGCTGGCAGACGCCCATCCGGCCGAAGACCTGCTCTCGCTTGAGGGTATGGACAAGGATTTGGCGATGGAACTGGCGGTGCGCGGCGTAATTACCCGCGAAGACCTGGCCGAGCAGTCTATTGACGACCTGCTCGACATCGACGGCATTGACGATGATCGTGCCGGCAAGTTGATCATGGCCGCCCGAGCCCACTGGTTCGAGTAATTAGGCGCGGCCTGAGGAGAGAAGTGCATGACGCAAGTCACGGTGAAACAACTGGCCGATGAGGTCAAAACACCGGTAGAGCGCCTGTTGCAGCAGATGCGTGAGGCAGGTCTGCCGCACACCGCCGCCGAAGAACATGTGACTGACAGTGAGAAGCAATCTTTGCTGACTCACTTGAAAAGCAGCCACAAGGCGAAAGTGGAAGAACCACGCAAGATCACACTGCAGCGTAAAACCACCAGCACCCTGCGTGTTGCTGGCAGCAAAAGCATCAGTGTTGAAGTACGCAAAAAGAAAGTTTTCGTACAGCGCAGCCCGGAAGAAATTGAAGCCGAGCGCAAACGCGAACTGGACGAACGTCGCGCAGTAGAAAATGCTGCACGTCAGAAGGCTGAAGAAGAAGCCAAGCGTCGCGCCGAAGAAGACGCGCGTCGTCAGCCTGCTGCTGCGCAATCCGCTACTAACGACGCCGTTGCAGCACCTGCTGCAGTTGCCGAGCCAGTACGTGAAAGCGCGCCGGTTGTGGCTGCTGCACCAGCACCGTCTGCCGATGTTCGCAACAAGCAGAACGAACAGCGCCGTCCGGACAAACCACGTGCCGATGATAACAGTCGTCGTGGCAGTAGCGATGGCGAGCGCAAAAACGCTCCGCATCGTGCTTCGGTCAAAGAGAAAGCGCCTGCTCCACGCGTTGCCCCACGTACTACCGACGAAGAAAGCGATGGCTTCCGTCGTGGTGGTCGCGGCAAGGCCAAGCTGAAGAAACGCAACGCTCACGGTTTCCAGAGCCCAACCGGCCCTGTCGTGCGTGATGTGCAGATTGGCGAGACCATCACTGTTGGCGATCTCGCCAACCAGATGTCGGTCAAGGCTGCTGAAATCATCAAGTTCATGTTCAAACTGGGTACCCCAGCGACCATCAACCAGGTGCTTGATCAGGAAACTGCTCAGCTGGTAGCCGAAGAACTGGGCCACAAAGTGACCCTGGTCAGCGACACCGCCCTGGAAGATTCCCTGGCCGAGTCCCTGAAGTTTGAAGGTGAGACGTTCTCCCGTGCACCGGTTGTGACCGTAATGGGCCACGTTGACCACGGTAAAACCTCGCTGCTCGACTACATCCGTCGTGCCAAGGTAGCTGCTGGCGAAGCCGGCGGTATCACCCAGCACATCGGTGCATACCACGTTGAAACTGATCGCGGCATGGTCACTTTCCTCGATACCCCGGGTCACGCTGCGTTTACCGCAATGCGTGCTCGTGGTGCCAAGGCGACTGACATCGTGATCCTGGTCGTTGCAGCGGACGACGGCGTAATGCCGCAGACCATTGAAGCGGTTCAGCACGCCAAAGCTGCCGGTGTTCCACTGGTGGTTGCAGTGAACAAAATCGACAAGCCGGGCGCTGATCTCGATCGCATCCGTAGCGAACTGTCGGTTCACGGCGTGACTTCGGAAGAGTGGGGCGGCGACACCCCGTTCGTATCGGTTTCGGCGAAAGTCGGTACTGGCGTGGACGAGTTGCTCGAAGCTGTTCTGCTGCAAGCTGAAGTTCTGGAACTGAAAGCAACTCCTTCGGCTCCTGGCCGTGGCGTCGTGGTTGAATCGCGTCTCGACAAAGGTCGTGGCCCGGTTGCTACCGTTCTGGTTCAAGACGGTACCCTGCGCCAAGGCGACATGGTACTGGTCGGTTCGAACTATGGCCGCGTTCGCGCCATGCTCGACGAGAACGGCAAGCCAATCAAGGAAGCTGGTCCTTCCATCCCTGTCGAGATCCTCGGCCTGGACGGTACCCCGGACGCTGGCGATGAGATGAGTGTGCTGTCGGACGAGAAGAAAGCCCGTGAAGTGGCTCTGTTCCGTCAAGGCAAGTTCCGCGAAGTCAAGCTGGCCCGCGCTCACGCTGGCAAGCTTGAAAACATCTTCGAGAACATGGGGCAGGCAGAGAAGAAGACGCTCAACATCGTCCTCAAATCTGACGTCCGTGGTTCGCTGGAAGCGTTGAATGGTGCCTTGAACGGCCTGGGTAACGACGAAGTGCAAGTGCGTGTTGTCGGTGGCGGCGTCGGTGGTATCACCGAGTCCGACGCTAACCTGGCGCTGGCCTCCAACGCTGTACTGTTCGGCTTCAACGTGCGTGCCGATGCTGGCGCTCGCAAGATCGTCGAGCAGGAAGGTCTGGATATGCGTTACTACAACGTGATCTACGACATCATCGAAGACGTCAAGAAAGCCCTCACCGGTATGCTGGGCAGCGATGTTCGCGAGAACATCCTGGGTACCGCTGAAGTGCGTGACGTGTTCCGTTCGCCGAAGTTTGGCGCGATCGCCGGTTGCATGGTTATCGAAGGTGTTGTTCACCGTAACCGTCCAATCCGTGTACTGCGTGAAGACATCGTTATCTTCGAAGGCGAGCTGGAATCCCTGCGCCGCTTCAAGGATGACGCTTCCGAAGTACGTGCCGGCATGGAATGCGGTATCGGCGTCAAGAGCTACAACGACGTCAAAGCTGGCGACAAGATCGAAGTCTACGAGAAGGTCCAGGTTGCTCGCAGCCTCTAACTCGCGCACTTCAAGGGCCACGGCGAGCCGCCGCATGCAAGTGCGCGGCACGGCGTCAGGACTCTAAACGCAACGCCCGGTCTGGCTTTTGTCAGGCCGGGCGTTTGCCGCTTTCAGACCCCACGGGTTTCACCGTGTGGCAGTAACAGGTAACAAGACATGGCAAAAGAATACAGCCGTACCCAACGTATCGGCGATCAGATGCAGCGTGAGCTGGCACAGCTGATCCGTCGTGAAGTCAAAGACCCGCGCGTCGGCCTGGTCACCATTACCGCTGTTGAAGTCAGCCGTGACGTCGGTCACGCCAAGATCTTCATCACAGTGATGGGTCAGGACAACGCCGAAGACATCGCGCAGAGCATCAAGGTGCTCAACTCAGCCGCCGGCTTCCTGCGTATGCAGTTGGCTCGCGAAATGAAGTTGCGCAGCGTTCCGCAGCTGCACTTCCACTATGACGAAAGCGTCGTGCGTGGTGCTCATCTGTCGGCATTGATCGAACGTGCGGTAGCTGAAGACAATCAGCATCCGGTTGCGGCAGAAGCCGAAGACACCAAGGAGTAATCGGTGGCTCAGGTCAAACGTATCCGTCGTAACGTCAGCGGTATCATCCTGCTCGACAAGCCACTGGGGTTCACCTCCAATGCGGCGTTGCAGAAGGTTCGCTGGTTGCTGAACGCCGAGAAGGCCGGGCACACCGGCAGTCTCGATCCGCTGGCCACCGGCGTGTTGCCGTTGTGCTTCGGTGAGGCCACCAAGTTTTCGCAATACCTGCTCGATTCCGACAAGGGTTACGAAACCCTGGCGCAACTGGGCAAGACCACCACCACGGCCGATGCCGAGGGTGATGTTTTGCTTGAGCGCCCGGTGACCGTTGGTCGCGCCGATGTCGAAGCGGTGCTGCCGAAATTTCGTGGGCAAATCAGTCAGATACCGCCCATGTACTCGGCGCTCAAACGTGATGGCCAGCCGTTGTACAAGCTGGCCAGGGCAGGTGAAGTAGTGGAGCGCGAACCGCGTTCTGTTACTATTACGCGCTTGGAATTACTGGCCTTTGAAGGTGATACTGCGCGGCTTGCAGTGGATTGCACCAAAGGTACCTATATCCGCACCCTGGTGGAGGATATCGGTGAGCAACTCGGTTGTGGCGCTTACGTTGCTGAACTGCGACGTACCCAGGCCGGGCCTTTCACGCTGGCGCAGACGGTCACGCTGGAAGAGTTGGAAGCGGTACATGCCGAAGGCGGCAACGAAGCGGTCGACCGCTTCCTGATGCCATCGGACAGCGGCCTGCTGGATTGGCCACTGTTGCAGTTCTCGGAGCACAGCTCGTTCTACTGGCTTAACGGCCAACCGGTACGAGCCCCGGATGCACCGAAGTTCGGCATGGTACGGGTACAGGATCACAATGGTCGCTTCATCGGTATCGGTGAAGTGAGCGAAGACGGGCGCATCGCGCCACGTCGACTGATTCGGTCAGAATGACCGAACGAGGGTGGCTGTTAACAGGCACGGTCACTACTCATTTTTAGATACAGGGATTTGTCCCTGGCCTGTTGAAGCTGTTTCTTTGAAACAGTTTCCTGATAAAAGGATTGCCTCATGGCTCTCGACGTTCAAGAAAAAGCTCAAATCGTAGCTGACTACCAGCAAGCTGTTGGTGACACTGGTTCGCCAGAAGTGCAAGTTGCACTGCTGACCCACAACATCAACAAGCTGCAAGGTCACTTCAAGGCCAACGGTAAAGATCACCACTCCCGTCGTGGTCTGATCCGCATGGTAAACCAGCGTCGTAAGCTGCTGGACTACCTGAAAGGCAAGGATCTGGGTCGCTATCAGACTCTGATCGGTCGCCTGGGTCTGCGTCGCTAATAAGCGATTGCGCTAGAGGTTGGTTGTCTGTCGTACGCCAGTGGGTTTCCCGCTGGCGCATGGCAGGCTCCCAGCCTCAAGTTTTATCTGGATACCTGCTTTACCTGGACAATGACAGTCGGGCCGATTCCCGGCGTTGCCCAAGAATTTCGCAAGAAGACAAGTTCCCCAAGAGCCACAAAAGAAGGTAGGACACCGTGAACCCGGTAATCAAAAAATTCCAGTTCGGTCAGTCGACCGTTACCCTCGAGACTGGCCGTATCGCCCGTCAGGCCTCCGGCGCAGTATTGGTCACCGTTGACGACGACGTCAGCGTATTGGTGACTGTGGTCGGCGCCAAGCAAGCCGATCCAGGCAAGGGCTTCTTCCCTCTGTCCGTTCACTACCAGGAAAAGACTTACGCTGCCGGTAAGATCCCTGGCGGTTTCTTCAAGCGTGAAGGCCGTCCTTCCGAGAAAGAAACCCTGACTTCCCGACTGATCGACCGTCCGATCCGTCCGCTGTTCCCAGAAGGCTTCATGAACGAAGTGCAGGTTGTCTGCACCGTCGTTTCCACCAGCAAGAAAACCGATCCGGACATCGCTGCGATGATCGGTACCTCGGCTGCCCTGGCTATCTCCGGCATTCCTTTCGATGGCCCTATCGGCTGTGCACGCGTTGCGTTCCACGAAAGCACCGGCTACCTGCTGAACCCGACTTACGAACAACAGAAAGCTTCGAGCCTGGACATGGTCGTTGCCGGTACGTCGGAAGCCGTGTTGATGGTTGAATCGGAAGCCAAAGAGCTGACCGAAGACCAGATGCTGGGCGCGGTACTGTTTGCTCACGACGAGTTCCAGGTTGTGATCAACGCCGTTAAAGAACTGGCTGCCGAAGCGGCCAAGCCAACCTGGACCTGGACTCCACAGCCAGAAGCCACCGCTCTGCTGGGCGCCATCCGTGCCGAGTTCGGCGACGCGATCTCCCAGGCTTACACCATCACCATCAAGGCCGACCGTTACGCTCGCCTGGGTGAGCTGAAAGATCAGGTCGTTGCCAAGCTGTCCGGTGAAGAAGGCCAGCCTTCTTCCAGCGAAGTCAAAGCGGCTTTCGGCGAAATCGAATACCGCACCGTTCGCGAAAACATCGTAAACGGCAAGCCACGTATCGACGGTCGCGACACCAAGACCGTACGTCCGTTGAACATCGAAGTCGGTGTTCTGCCTAAGACCCACGGTTCGGCTCTGTTCACCCGTGGCGAAACCCAGGCTCTGGTTGTTGCAACACTGGGCACCGCCCGTGACGCACAACTGCTGGACACCCTGGAAGGCGAGAAAAAAGACCCGTTCATGCTGCACTACAACTTCCCTCCGTTCTCGGTAGGTGAGTGTGGTCGCATGGGTGGCGCTGGTCGTCGTGAAATCGGTCACGGCCGTTTGGCCCGTCGTTCGATTGCAGCAATGTTGCCTGCTGCCGACGTGTTCCCGTACACCATCCGTGTGGTGTCGGAAATCACCGAATCCAACGGTTCGAGCTCAATGGCTTCCGTTTGCGGCGCTTCCCTGGCCCTGATGGATGCCGGCGTTCCGATGAAGGCACCGGTTGCCGGTATCGCCATGGGTCTGGTTAAAGAAGGCGAGAAATTCGCCATCCTGACCGACATCCTGGGTGACGAAGACCACCTGGGCGACATGGACTTCAAAGTAGCCGGTACCGCCAAAGGTGTGACCGCGCTGCAGATGGACATCAAGATCAAAGGCATCACCGAAGAAATCATGGAAATCGCTCTGGGCCAAGCCCTGGAAGCGCGCCTGAACATCCTCGGTCAGATGAACCAGATCATTGGCCAGTCGCGTACCGAACTGTCGGAAAACGCTCCGACCATGATCGCGATGAAAATCGACACCGACAAAATCCGTGATGTCATCGGTAAAGGCGGCGCGACCATTCGTGCGATCTGTGAAGAGACCAAGGCTTCGATCGACATCGAAGACGACGGCTCGATCAAGATCTTCGGCGAGACCAAAGAAGCTGCTGAAGCTGCACGTCAGCGCGTTCTGGGCATCACCGCAGAAGCTGAAATCGGCAAGATCTACGTCGGTAAGGTTGAGCGCATCGTCGACTTCGGCGCATTCGTCAACATCCTGCCTGGCAAGGACGGTCTGGTTCACATCTCGATGCTGAGCGACGCTCGCGTAGAGAAAGTGACCGACATCCTGAAAGAAGGCCAGGAAGTGGAAGTACTGGTACTGGACGTGGACAACCGCGGCCGTATCAAGCTGTCCATCAAAGACGTAGCAGCAGCCAAGGCTTCGGGCGTTTAATCACTCCCTACGCCTGACCGCTTCAACGTTATAAAAAATGCCCCGCAGTGAACGCTGCGGGGCATTTTTTTGCCTGCAAAAAAATGAGACGAGCCATGAAGTTGCCTGACCCCAAAGTCAGTGCTAGGTTTAGCCCACTGCCCGTGTAGCTCAGTTGGTAGAGCAGCGCACTCGTAACGCGAAGGTCGCAGGTTCGATTCCTGTCTCGGGCACGAGCGACACGTTGTTTTCATATGATCCCGAATGGTTCTGAAGGCCAGACAAACCGGGCTTCAAACGGTTTTTTTGCGTCAGAGAGATCCTTGATGATCCAGATCCATCTTCCATTCCCCAGATCAAAGAGAACGCCATGACCGTTAAAGAATTGACCCAAGAAGCCAGACACGCAGAAGCGCTGAAGAAGTACTTGCTGGAATCGCCTCAGCTAGCCGAAGAGATCAAGGACTTGCCCGCCGACGATCAGAAAGACCAGATCCAGTGGGCATTCGAGGATGAGGCAGAGTCTCAGGGCTTGCAGCCGTGGGAACTGACGCTCAAGTACACCTCAACCCCTGAAGAGTTCGAGGCTGCGCGCCTTGTTCTGCACAAGGAGGCTGCCGAGGTGTTGGGCGTCGAGTGGGAAGAGTACTGCGAGATGAACAATCTGGTGGTCTGACCTGTGGGAGTGAGCTTGCTCGCGATAGCGGACTAACATTCAACATTGATGTTGGCTGAAAAGGCCTCATCGCGAGCAAGCTCGCTCCCACATTTTTCAATCAAAGGCTCAGGCGCATCGACAGATCGACAGCCTTCACATCCTTGGTCATCGCACCAATCGAGATGTAATCCACCCCGGTTTCGGCAATCGGTAGCAGCGTGCTTTCGTTGATACCGCCGCTGGCCTCCAGTTTCGCCTTGCCGCCGTTCAGGCGCACGGCTTCGCGCATGTCATCCAGACTCAACTCATCGAGCATGATGATGTCGGCACCGGCCGCCAGGGCTTCCTTCAGCTCGTCCAGGCTTTCCACTTCGATCTCCACCGGTTTGCCCGGGGCGATCTTGTGCGCGGCTTTGATCGCCTCCGGGATGCCACCGCAGGCGGCTATATGGTTTTCCTTGATCAGGAAGGCGTCGTACAGGCCTATGCGGTGGTTGTGGCAACCGCCGCAGGTCACGGCGTACTTCTGCGCCAGACGCAGCCCCGGCAAGGTTTTACGGGTGTCGAGCAACTTCACCTGAGTCTCGGCAACGTAATCCGCCAGGTGCTGCGCGCGCGTGGCCACGCCAGACAGCAACTGCAGGAAGTTCAGTGCACTGCGTTCGCCCGTCAGTAGCGAGCGCGCCGGGCCTTCGAGGTGGAACAGCACCTGATTGGGTTTCACCCGCTCGCCATCGCGCACCTCCCAGTGCACCGCAACACGTGGATCCAGCTGCCGAAACACTGCATCAACCCAGGCTGTGCCGCAGATGACGGCAGCGTCGCGGGTGATGATCGTGGCTTTGGCCAGGCGTTCGGCCGGGATCAGCTGTGCGGTGATGTCGCCGCTGCCGATGTCTTCGAGCAACGCACGGCGCACGTTGGCTTCGATTTCGGCGGTCAAATCGGCGAGACGTAGATTCGGCATAACGGGCTCCACAAACAAAGTGGCCCGATTATAGGGCCATGGCACTGGGCAACCCAAGACATCAGAGGCGTTCCCATCGCTCTGAAACCTGCATTTGGTCGATTCACCTGAGCAATCGGCACTCAGTCAGCGTCTGCCATAAGCGTCTATTTCAATGGGAAACGCAGAGTCTGCTGGTAGAGGGGACATCTTTTGCAAGATAATCCGCCTTGCTTTTGACGTCATGGCTTTGACGTGGATTTGGATTGACGACTTCGAAGACTCACCGTTTCAGGAGGCCTGAATGCACAACGACGGGAATGTAGTGCCTTTGCACAAGGTCGCTACCGACCAGGCGACTCCCTCGCCGCTCGCCCGCCTGCCTGTGATTCTGCTTCAGGTTCGTGACAAGGCCGCTCAACAGCTCAGGCATGGTTTGCAGGAACTGTTCGATAACGCCGACGACACGCTGTTCGAAATGGCCGACCGGGCCCGCAATGACGTCGAACAGAACCTCTTCTTCGAAGCCATGCGCGACTTGCGCCTCAAGCGCAAAAACATCGAACGCGGCTTTCTTGAACAATTCTTCGAGGCTTTTGTCAGCCTTACCCAGTGCGACATCATTCAGTCTGCCTTGCCCCAGGCGTTGACCTTCGACGCCTCGGTGGCGCTGCCCGATGACGACGTGGAGCGCAGCGTGGCAGTGGAGGCGATGGTCAGCAAAGTGCTGAACCGCGACGGCTTCACCCTGGACCAACTGACTGCCCGACTCAGCGCACTGCTGGGCAGGGAACTGCTTGATCAGCACAATCCCATGGGGCCGGCGATGCTCTGCGAGTACTTTATGCAGGCCGGGCGCAACCTGGGGGTGGAGATCAAGGTCAAGCTGATCATCCTCAAACTGTTCGAACGCTATGTGCTCAGGGATGCCAATCAGCTCTACGCCGAAGCCAATCAGTTGCTGGCCGCCACCGGTGTTCTGCCCGACCTTAAGCCCGCGCCTGCGCGTCAGGTTACGGATCGTGCGACTGCCGGCGTTGGTACTGAACCCGCACAGGCCAACACTCGCGTCGGTGGCCCGCCGACCGACGACAGCGTGCAGGAAGCCTTCGCGGCGTTGCAGGAGTTGCTGTTTCACGTGCGTGGCAGTGTCGCGCCAACCCTTGAAGCCAGTGCCCAGACACAGCCGATTTCCACCCATGACCTAATGCGCCTGCTCTCGCACTTGCAGCAATACGTGCCGGCGCCGGCAGCCCAGGACGACTTCGATCTGCGAAACCAGCTCGAACAACTGCTGACCCGGGTCAGCGTCAAAAGTGGCAAGTCCCGCGTGGTTGGAGTGGCTGACGAAGACGTGATCAACCTGATCGCCATGCTCTTCGAATGCATCCTCGATGACCGCAACCTGCCGGACTCGCTCAAGGCGTTGATCGGCCGCTTGCAGATCCCGATGCTGAAAGTGGCGGTGCTCGACAAGAGCTTCTTCAGCCGCAGCAGTCACCCGGCCCGGCGCCTGCTCAATGAAATCGCCACCGCTGCCATGGGCTGGGGCGAGTGCGATGACCATGAGCGCGACAGCCTGTATCTGCGCATCGAGCAAGTGGTGCAACGGTTGCTGAACGATTTTGTCGATGATCCGGCGGTCTTTTCCGAATTGCTCGCGGATTTTCTCGCCTTCACCAGCGACGAGCGCCGTCGCAGTGAGCTGCTGGAGCAACGTACCCGTGACGCCGAAGAAGGCCGCGCCAGGACTGAACTGGCCCGCCAGCGCGTCGAACAGGTGCTGAATCAGGCCTTGTTGGGCAAAGTGTTGCCGCAACGGGTGGTGGTGTTTGTCCAGGAAGCGTGGAGCCAGGTACTGCTGCTGACCTGTCTCAAGCACGGCGATCAGTCGGCCGAGTGGCACGCTGATGTGCGGTCCATGGAGCAATTGATCTGGAGCGTGCAACGTCATGATGAATCCGATGCGAGCTTGCGCTTGTTGGCGCTGGTGCCCGGCTTGCTCAAGTCGTTGCGCGACGGGCTGAGCAGTTCGGCCTTTGATCCGTTTGCCACCAGCGAATTTTTCAGTGATCTGGAAGCCTTGCACGTTCAGCTGTTCGAACGTCCAGGGCAAAAGCTTGAGCAGTCTGTCGATACACCGGTAATGGTCGAAGTGCTGCAGGGAATCGTCCTGCGAACCGCCGACGAAGGGCCGGTCGATACGGCGTCAGTGCGCTTGCCGGAGGACGATGCCGGTCTGCTTCAGGTTGATCAGCTGCGGTTGGGGTGCTGGGTCGAGTTTCAGGAAGACGAGGAAAACACCCTTCGCTGCAAGCTGGCGGCGATCATTGAAGCCACCGGCAAGTACATTTTCGTCAATCGCACCGGGATGAAAGTGCTGGAGCGCAGCCGCACCGGTCTGGCGCTGGAATTTCGTCGTGGCGCGGTGCGCGCGCTGGACGACACCTTGCTGTTCGACCGGGCGCTGGAGTCGGTGATCGGCAACCTGCGGCGCCTCAATCGCGGCAAGTGATCGCGCCCCGAGGGTCTATCACGGCATACTGGGCGCCAACACAGTCGTCGTTGAAGGAACCTGTATGCAGTTGGACCCCGCGAGCGGTTGGTGTCAGGGCGTAGATATTTGCCCCTCGCCCAACTTCAATGCGCGCCCCTCGGGCGAAATTTCCCTGCTGGTGATCCACAACATCAGCCTGCCGCCAGCGCAGTTCGCTACCGGCAAGGTGCAGGAATTTTTCCAGAATCGTCTGGATGTCACGGAGCACCCCTACTTTGAAGGGATCGCCGACCTGCGTGTGTCTGCGCATTTTCTGATCGAACGTGACGGCACTGTCACTCAGTTTGTCTCTTGTCTTGAACGTGCCTGGCATGCCGGCGTCTCGAGTTTCGAAGGGCGGGAAACCTGTAACGATTTTTCCGTGGGCATCGAACTTGAAGGCACGGATGATCTGCCGTTCACCGACGCCCAGTATCAAGCGTTGACGACCCTGACCCGGCAGCTGCAAAGCACGTTCACGGGTATCACCGCACAACGCATCTGTGGGCATAGCGACATCGCACCCGGGCGTAAAACCGATCCGGGGCCGGCGTTCGACTGGGCACGCTATCGCGCTGCCCTGGCACAAGAGGAACAACAATGAGTTTTCTGGTGTTGCTGTTGGCGGTCTGGATCGAGAAGTTCTCGGCCCTGCGTCATCGGGTTCAGCGCGATGGTGGATGGGTTCGCGAGCTGAACAAGCTTGAGGTCAATCCACGTCTGGCGAAAAGTCCGTGGCTGATTTTGCTGATACTGGTGTTGTTGCCAGTGGCACTGCTGGGTTTGCTGCTGCTGGTACTGGACCCGGTGGCTTACGGTCTGCTGGCGTTGCCGGTGCACCTGCTGGTGGTGATTTACAGTCTCGGTCGCGGTGATCTGCTGGCCGGTCTCGGGCCGTTTCGCGATGCCTGGCGCCGGGAAGACCTGCAAGCGGCCGCTCATGTAGCGGACCGCGATGTGGGTATCTGCGCCGATAGCGGCGAACAACTGCTGGAACGGGTCGAAGGGCATTTGCTGTGGGAGGCTTATCAGAGCTTTTTCGCGGTGATTTTCTGGTACTTCCTGCTGGGCCCGGTCGCGGCCCTGAGCTATCGACTGCTGGCCCTGGCCGAAGAACACGGGCAGAACCCGGCCGTGGTCGAGCGCGCGGCCAAACTGCGTCACGCGTTCGACTGGGTGCCGGTGCGTTTGTTGGCGGCGAGTTTTGCGTTGGTCGGCAACTTTGTCGCGGTCAGCCGGGTGATGCTGCACGAACTGCTGAACTGGAACATCAGCGCCGCCCAATTGATCGAGAAGGTCGGGCTGGTGGCCGGTGAAATCCCGGCACCGGTGGTCGGGCCTGACGGCATCAACAGCCTCGACCGGATCTGGGAACTGCTGCTGCGCGCGGCGGTGCTCTGGTACGCCGGTTTTGCGTTGTGGACCGTCCTTCCGTAAGCACACTGAACCCTGTAGCAGCTGGCGCAGCCTGCGTCCGGCTGCGCAGCAGTCGCCAACTCAGACACCGCGGTTTGGCTGACTCACCGCGTGATCAGGATTTACGACTGCTGCGCAGCCGAACGCAGCCTTCGGCAGCTGCTACAAGTCAGCGTCCCCCCGCCGTTAACCTTAAGTTACAAAACCTCCCGCCGATTTGAGCTATACAGAGACAGCGCCGAATAGTGGCTATCTGCTGTCGACCCGCGCCTGCCAATAAAAATAAGAAATCAAAGGGAGACTTCCAGTGAAGAGCTTGCTCTATCCCGCCGTCGCGCTGATGAACCGCCTGAGCTTTGGCATGAAGTTCAGCCTGATCAGCGTGCTGTTCCTTGTGCCGATGCTGGTGACCAACTTCTATCTGGTGCGTGATTCTTATCGAGAGTTCCAGGGCACCCGGGTCGAACTGCAAAGCCTCGACCTGCTGGGCAGCAGCCTGATGTTACGGCGCGATCTGGAAACCCTGAACAACCTGGTGCAGATCAACGTCACTCTCGGTCAGTCAGGCAAGGCCGGCAATGTCGAGTCGCAGATCAGTACCCTGGGGCAAAATGTGCTGACCCGTTTGCAAGGGCTGACGGCGATGACCGCTGACCCCGAGCAAATCATGGTTTTCGATGGCAAACGCGATGAAATGATCGCCGCATTCAAGGCTCAGCAAGCGGAAAACTCCCTGCAAAGCAAAAGCGCGATGATTGGCAAGTTGCTCGGCAACGCGCAAATTTTCAGCCAGATCATCGCCAGTCAGGCCGGCCTGAGCCGCGACACCCAGAGCGACATGCGCCAGCTGAGCGAACTCATTACCAATGTCACCCCACCCGTGACCCAGCTTCTGGGTGAAGGTCGGGCGATGGGCTCTTTTTCGCTGGGGCAGGGCTTTCTCAACTCGGCATCGAGTACCCGTTTTGATGAGTTGCTGGCGCAGATCGAAAAACTGCACGCCGAATATGCCCTGAAGTTGCAGGACGCGATGGGCTCCAGCAAAGCGGCACGGGAAACCCTGGCCGCTCAGGCCGATAGCAGCAAGGCGTCGTTGAAAAAGGCCAGTGAACTGTTCGAAGAGCAGGTGGTGATGGCCGACACGCTCGATGCGCCGTGGCAGGGCTTTTACGATCAGGTCACGGGCCTGATGGACCAGACCTACCAACTCAATGAAGCCACCCTGAAGTTTCTCGGCACCCAGCTGCAACAGCGACTGGAGCAGAACCGCACCCACATGGTCTTGCAGGCCGTGGCGCTGTCGGTGGTGTTTGTGTTGATTTTTTACCTTTACGGCGGCTTCTACGCCTCGACCCGCACCACCCTCAAGCGTCTTGGCGCGGTGATGGACAAGGTCGCGGCCGGCGACATGACGGTGACCTTCAGCGCCAACAGCCGCGATGAACTGGGCGAGTTGGGCGAGGTGTTCAACGGCACCGTGAAGAAAATCCATGACCTGATCGAGCGGGTCGGCCAGACCGTCAGTGAGGTCGAGCGCCAGGCCGGGCAGGTGGAGAACGTTTCCGCCCAGAGCAACCAGGCGGTGGCGGGGCAGCGCACGCAGATCGAGCAGGTCGCCACGGCCATGAACCAGATGTCGGCCACCTCACTTGAGGTGGCGCGCAGTGCCGCCGCGGCGGTCAGCAGCGCCCATAGCGTCAACGACGAGACCATCAGCGGTCGCGGGCTGGTGGAATCCCAGCAGGGCAGCATCGCTGCACTGGCCAGTGAGATCGATCAGTCGGTGCTGGTGATCAATCAACTGGCCAGCGACAGCCAGTCCATCAGCCGCGTGCTGGAGGTGATCAAGAGCATCGCCGAACAGACCAACCTCCTGGCGCTCAACGCGGCCATCGAAGCCGCTCGGGCCGGCGAGCAGGGCCGTGGTTTTGCGGTGGTGGCGGACGAGGTCCGGACCCTGGCCAAGCGCACCCAGCAATCGACCGAGGAAATCGAGCAGATGATCGCCAAGCTGCACAGCGGTGTCGGCGCTGCGGTGAAGGCGATGGGGACCAGTCATCAGATGGCCAACGGCACGGTGGGGCAGTCGGAAAAGGTTCAGCAAGCGCTGGAAAACATACTCGGTGCCGTCGGCATGATCGTCGATCAGAACCAGCAGATCGCCGCCGCGGTAGAGCAGCAGACCGCCGTGGCCCATGACATCGACCAGAATATTGTCGAAATCAACCGCGCCGGTGAGCGTACCGCCGAAGGTGCACACCAGACCGAGGATGCCAGCCGTGCGTTGTCGGCTCAGGTGGTGGAGCTCAAGCAACTGATCAGCGCGTTCCGGGTCTGAAAAACACCCCGGCTCCTACAGTTTGAACGGGCGGGCAATTTTTCCTCCGTCGTCTGGTTTTTGGTCTTTAATGAAGGAAGATCAATCACTTGGACCCGCCCTGAGGAGGCTCGGTTATGTCTGCGGTAACGATTGGAATCCAGGGTCATTGCGCTCATTGCGGGAGCACGCTCCTGCTCAAACCCTGGCAACTCAATGCAATTGCCATCAATGAAGCGTTCACGTGTTCCCACTGCCAGAAAGCTTTACAACTGAACGATCCGAAACAGATCAAGCGCTTCAAGTCGCTCGACTCCCTGGCATTGCTGCGGGCGAGCACGTTGATCATGGTGTGCACCGCGTTGCTGGTGGCGTTGGTGTTGGAGTGGATCGGGATGTTCAGCGTCGTGGAGCAGCTGAATTTTTCGCTGTTGGCGATTTTCGTCTATTTCGCCGTCATGCGGTTTGCCCGGCACCGGCAACACATGACACTGACGCTGGAAGCCGCCAAGGCACACGCCGACTGATTACCAGTTGAACAGCTCACAAGCGTTGGCCGTGCTGGCGGCGGCCAATTGCTCGGGGCTGATCGCCATGATCCCGGCCAGTGCCGAGCAGATCACCGGCAGATGCGCCGGGCTGTTGCGTTGGCCGGGGAACATGGCGGGAGCCATGTCCGGCGAATCGGTTTCCAGTACCACCGATTCAAGCGGCAACTCGGCCAGTACACGGTGCATGCGCAGGGCCTGAGGCCAGGTCGCGGCACCGCCCAGGCCCAATTTGAAACCGAGCTTGATGTATTCGCGGGCTTCTTCTTTGCTGCCGGCAAAGGCATGAATGATCCCCGCGCGTTTCAAGCGAAACCGTTTAAGCGTGGCAATCACCGCCGCGTGGCTGCGTCGCACATGAATCAGCGCGGGAAGATTGAAGTCCGCCGCCAGTTGCAGTTGCGCATCGAACAGTACCTGTTGACGTTCACGGTCCAGGGTTTCGATAAAGTAATCCAGACCGATCTCGCCCACCGCGCACAGCTGTCGATGGCCGGCTAACCGAGTCAGCCAGTCACCGAGTTCCGTCAGGTCTTCGGGACGATGATCATCCAGATAGACCGGATGCAGACCGAACGCCGCATGCAGGTCAGGATCGCTTTGCACCAGATCCCAGACCCGCTGCCAATTGCCCTGATAAACCCCCAGTACCACCATCCGCCGCACCCCGAGGGCGCGGCTCTCGGCCAACAACGCCGTGCGATCCTCGTCGAAGTCCGGAAAATCCAGATGAGTGTGGCTGTCGATCAGCTCCACGGTTCAGTCCTGGCGAATACGCTGCTTGAAGGTCCGCGCGATGGCCTGCACGCCGGGTCGGTAATCCGATTGCTCGATGGCGGCCAGGGCCAGTTCCAGCGCTTTGTCGGCGATGAGCTGATGCTGCTGGGCCATGGCGTTGACCGGCAGCGGCAGGAAATCCAGCAGCTGCGTGTCGCCGAATGTGCCGAGTCGCAGCGGGCGGGTTTTGAGCGGGAAGTCGTGCAAGGCATCGAATACGCCCTGAAGCAGCACGTAGGAAGTTGTCACCAGCGCATCCGGCAAATGGCCCAGACGCTGTAGCAGTTCTTCCATCAACTGTTTGCCGCACTCACGGCTGAACGATTCGCCGTGTTCGATCAGCACCTCGCCTTTGAACCCGTCCAACGCTTCTTTGAAACCGCCCGCCCGCTCCTGGCTGATGCTCAGTTCGGGGCGTGCGCCGATCAGTGCGATCTGTTTGGGCAGCGGGTCCAGTAGACTGCGGGTCAGTTGCAGGCTGGCCTCGCGGTCATCGCTGATCACCGAACAGAAATGCTCAGGCTCCATGACCCGGTCGATCGCGATGATCGGAATGCCCTTGGCCTGCAATTGGCGATAGCTGTCATCGCCGGCCGGCAGGCAACTGGCAACGATCAACGCATCGCAACGCCGGGCCCGGAACAGCTTCAGCAATTGCCGTTCGCTGTCCGGCGCATCGTCGGAACTGGCGATCAGCAGCTGATAGCCGCGAGCCCGGGCGCCTTGTTCCAGCAGTTTGGCGATTCGCGCGTAACTGGGGTTTTCCAGGTCCGGCAGAATGAAACCCAAGGTGCGGGTATGCCGACTGCGCAGCCCGGCAGCCTGGGGATTGGGCGTAAAGCCATGTTGTTCGACGACCGCGCGCACGCGCTCGACGGTGGCACTGCTGATACGTTGTTGTTCTGCCTTGCCATTGATGACGTAGCTGGCGGTGGTAACGGACACACCGGCCAACTGGGCGATATCACTGAGTTTCAACCCGGGTTTTCCTTGTTTTTTCGAGCTTGCCTCGACATTTTCGCCAATCCTACCCGATTAAGGCAGACGACCATCGTCGCGACGCATCCGACAATTGGACTTCAAGGATGAGACATTATCGAGTAACGTGCCAATCATTCTAGATTAAACGTTTCAGCAAGCGTATTTTCTACGTTATGGGCTCCTTTTCCGGTTCTGCCGCGAAACCGCCAAAACTGCCCCTGAAAAGGTGTGTCTAAGAGCCTAAGCTGAATCATTCAAAACAATACCTGGCGTCACAAGACGCCAAAAAGGAGAAAGCATGCTCGAGCTCACCATAGAGCAGATATCCATGGGCCAATCGGCTGTGGATAAGTCCGCAGCGCTGCACCTGCTGGCCCAGCATCTGGTCACCGATGGCTTGGTCGCCGAGGGTTATCTCGCCGGTTTGCAGGCGCGCGAAGCCCAGGGCTCGACCTTTCTCGGTCAAGGTATTGCCATCCCCCACGGTACGCCGGAAACCCGCGATCTGGTGTTTTCCACCGGCGTGCGGCTGATGCAGTTTCCTGAAGGCGTGGATTGGGGCGACGGTCAGATCGTCTACCTGGCGATTGGTATTGCGGCCAAATCCGACGAACACCTGCGTTTGTTGCAACTGCTGACCCGTGCCCTCGGCGAAACCGACCTGGGCCAGGCGCTGCGTCGCGCCAGTTCCGCCGAAGCCCTGCTGAAACTGCTGCAAGGCGCGCCGCAAGAACTGGCGCTGGATGCGCAGATGATCGGCCTCGGTGTGTCCGCCGATGACTTTGAAGAGCTGGTCTGGCGCGGTGCACGCTTGCTGCGTCAGGCCGACTGCGTGAGCAACGGTTTCTCGGCCGTGTTGCAACAAGTTGATGCGCTGCCACTGGGCGATGGCCTTTGGTGGTTGCACAGCGAACAAACGGTCAAGCGTCCGGGCCTGGCCTTCGTCACGCCGGACAAACCCATGCGCTACCTCGGCCAACCGCTCAGCGGTCTGTTCTGCCTGGCCAGCCTCGGTGAAGCCCATCAGGCCCTGCTCGAACGCCTTTGTGCGTTGCTGATCGAAGGTCGCGGCCACGAATTGGGTCGCGCCACCAGCAGCCGTAAAGTCCTCGAAGTCCTGGGCGGTGAGCTTCCGGCCGATTGGCCCAGCGCTCGCATCGCCCTGGCCAACGCCCACGGCTTGCACGCGCGTCCGGCGAAGATCCTCGCGCAACTGGCGAAAAGTTTTGAAGGTGAAATCCGCGTACGCATCGTCGATGGCCAGGACAGCGCGGTGTCGGTGAAGAGCTTGAGCAAACTGCTCAGCCTCGGCGCCCGTCGCGGTCAGGTGCTGGAATTTGTCGCCGAACCGAGCATCGCCGCCGATGCCTTGCCAGCTTTGCTGGCCGCCATCGAAGAAGGCCTCGGTGAAGAAGTCGAGCCGCTGCCGGCTGTGAGTCAACAACGCGAAGTGATCGCCGATGTGGCCGAGGTAATCCTCGCGCCAGCGTCCGGCAGTCTGGTTCAGGCCATCGCCGCCGCACCGGGCATCGCCATCGGCCCGGCGCACATACAAGTGCTGCAAACCATTGAATACCCGCTGCGCGGTGAGTCTGCCGCCATCGAACGCGAGCGTCTCCAACAGGCGTTGGCGGACGTGCGTCGTGACATCGAAGGCTTGATCGAACGCAGCAAGTCCAAGGCCATCCGCGAAATTTTCATCACCCACCAGGAAAT
Source organism: Pseudomonas sp. GL_093 (assembly GCF_057837605.1). Taxonomy (NCBI): domain Bacteria; kingdom Pseudomonadati; phylum Pseudomonadota; class Gammaproteobacteria; order Pseudomonadales; family Pseudomonadaceae; genus Pseudomonas; species Pseudomonas sp. GL_093. The sequence continues at coordinate 928,749 of NZ_CM174448.1, forward strand.
GCTCGACGACCCGGAATTGACCGATGAAGTCGACACCCGTCTCAAGCAGGGCGAAAGCGCCGAAGCGGCGTGGATGGCGGTGATTGAAGCGGCGGCCAAACAACAGGAATCGCTGCAGGACGCCTTGCTCGCCGAACGCGCCGCCGACTTGCGTGATATCGGCCGTCGAGTGCTGGCGCAACTGAGTGGCGTCGAAACCCCGAGCGAGCCGGAGCAACCGTACATTCTAGTGATGGATGAAGTCGGTCCGTCCGACGTCGCCCGCCTTGATCCGGCGCGCGTTGCCGGCATCCTCACCGCCCGAGGCGGCGCCACCGCGCACAGTGCGATCGTCGCCCGAGCCCTCGGTATTCCGGCGCTGGTCGGCGCCGGTCCGGCCGTGTTGCTGCTGGCGCCGGGCACGCCGTTGCTGATTGATGGTCAGCGCGGCCGCCTGCACGTGGACGCCGACGCGGCGACCTTGCAACGCGCCACCGAAGAGCGCGACACCCGCGAGCAACGTCTGAAAGCAGCCGCCGAACAACGCCATCAACCGGCACTGACCACTGACGGCCATGCGGTCGAAGTGTTCGCCAACATCGGCGAAAGCGCTGGCGTGACCAGCGCGGTGGAGCAGGGCGCCGAAGGCATTGGCCTGTTGCGCACCGAACTGATTTTCATGGCCCACTCGCAAGCGCCGGACGAGGCGACTCAGGAAGTCGAATACCGTCGCGTCCTCGATGGTCTGGCCGGTCGGCCGCTGGTGGTGCGCACCCTCGACGTTGGCGGTGACAAACCGCTGCCGTATTGGCCGATCGCCAAAGAGGAAAACCCGTTTCTCGGCGTGCGCGGTATTCGCCTGACCCTGCAACGTCCGCACATCATGGAAGCGCAATTGCGTGCCTTGCTGCGTGCGGCGGACAACCGTCCGCTGCGGATCATGTTTCCCATGGTCGGCAGCGTCGACGAATGGCGCCAGGCGCGGGACATGACCGAACGTCTGCGTCTGGAAATTCCGGTTGCCGACCTGCAATTGGGGATCATGATTGAAGTGCCGTCGGCTGCATTGTTGGCGCCGGTGCTGGCCAAAGAGGTCGACTTCTTCAGCGTCGGCACCAATGACCTGACCCAATACACCTTGGCCATCGACCGTGGTCATCCAACCTTGTCGGCCCAGGCCGACGGCTTGCACCCGGCGGTGCTGCAACTGATCGACATCACCGTGCGTGCGGCGCATGCCAACGGCAAGTGGGTCGGCGTGTGCGGCGAGTTGGCGGCCGATCCGCTGGCAGTGCCGGTGCTGGTCGGTCTGGGTGTGGATGAGCTCAGTGTGTCGGGTCGCAGCATTGCCGAGGTCAAGGCGCGGGTTCGCGAACTCAGCCTGGCGCAGACCAAAATTCTTGCCCAACAGGCCTTGGCCGTGGGCAGCGCAAATGAAGTACGCGCATTAGTGGAGGCCCTGTAATGGCCAAGATCCTGACACTGACCCTCAACCCGGCGCTGGACCTCACGGTCCAATTGCCGTTACTTGCCCCGGGCCAAGTCAACCGTAGCGACGAGATGCATACGCATGCCGCCGGTAAAGGCGTGAACGTGGCACAAGTGCTGGCGGACCTCGGGCATCAGCTCACGGTCAGCGGTTTCCTCGGGGAGGACAACCTTCAAGCGTTCGAAACCCTGTTCGCCAAACGCGGGTTTGTCGACGCGTTCATCCGTGTCCCGGGCGAGACGCGCAGCAACATCAAGCTGGCGGAAAGCGATGGACGCATCACCGACATCAACGGTCCAGGACCCTTGGTGAGTGAAGCCGCGCAGCAGGCATTGCTTGATCGACTTGATCAGATTGCACCCGATCATGACGCGGTCGTCGTTGCCGGCAGCCTGCCTCAAGGCATCAGTCCGCAGTGGCTGCAGGCGTTGATTGTGCGTTTGAAAAATCTCGGTTTGAACGTGGCGCTGGACACCAGCGGTGAAGCCTTGCGGGCGGCGCTCAAGGCTGGTCCGTGGCTGATCAAGCCCAATACCGAAGAGCTGGCCGACGCGCTGGGCTGCGAGGTGGTTTCGGTGGCTGCGCAAGCGCAAGCCGCGAGCCGCTTGCACGCTCAAGGCATCGAGCACGTGGTGATCTCCGACGGCGCCGATGGCGTGAACTGGTTCAGTGTCGGCTCGGCGATGCATGCCACGCCGCCCAAGGTCAGTGTCGTCAGCACCGTGGGCGCAGGCGATTCGTTGCTGGCCGGCATGCTCCACGGTCTGCTCAGCGCCGACACGCCTGAACAGACCTTGCGCACCGCCACGGCGATTGCCGCGATGGCGGTCACCCAGATCGGTTTCGGTATTGGCGACGCCACGCAGTTGGCGCGGCTCGAACAGGGTGTGCGCATGCGCACCCTGACAGAACAATAAGAGGGTTTGTCATGAAGTTAGCCATTGTTACGGCCTGCCCGAACGGCATGGTCACCAGTGTGCTGTGCGCCCGTTTGCTTGATGCGGCGGCCCAGCGTCAGGGCTGGAGCACCAGTGTCGAAGTCAACGATGCCGCGCACCCTGAACGCCAATTGTCGGCGGCCACGATCGAGGCGGCTGAATGGGTGTTGCTGGTGACCAGCGCGCCGGTGGATATGTCGCGATTCGTCGGCAAGCGGGTGTTCCAAAGCACTCCGGCGCAAGCCCTGCAAGATGTTGAAGCGGTGCTGCGTCGCGGTGCTGAAGAGGCTCAGGTTTACGTCGCCCCCGAAGCCGTGGCCGAGCCTGCCGCCCTCGTGAAAAATGCCCCGCGCCTGGTCGCGATTACCGCGTGCCCGACCGGCGTCGCTCACACTTTCATGGCCGCCGAAGCCTTGCAGCAAGCGGCCAAGCGTCTGGGTTACGACCTGCAAGTGGAAACCCAGGGCTCGGTCGGTGCGCGCAATCCGCTGAGTGCCGCAGCCATTGCCGATGCGGATGTAGTGCTGCTGGCCTGCGATATCGAAGTCGCCACCGAGCGTTTCGCCGGCAAGAAGATTTACCGTTGCGGCACCGGAATCGCCCTCAAACAAGCCGAAGCGACGCTGAATAAAGCGTTGGCCGAAGGCACGCAGGAAACCGCTTCGACCGGCGCCAAAGGCCCGGCCAAGCAAGAGAAAACCGGTGTCTACAAACACCTGCTGACGGGCGTGTCGTTCATGCTGCCGATGGTGGTGGCTGGCGGTCTGATGATCGCCTTGTCGTTCGTGTTCGGCATCACTGCGTTCAAGGAACCGGGCACGTTGGCGGCGGCGCTGATGCAGATCGGCGGCGAGACCGCGTTCAAGCTGATGGTGCCGCTGCTGGCGGGTTACATCGCCTACTCGATCGCCGACCGTCCGGGCCTGGCGCCGGGGATGATTGGTGGTCTGCTGGCAAGTACTCTGGGCGCCGGTTTTATCGGCGGGATCGTTGCCGGCTTCATCGCCGGTTACGCGGCGCAGGCGATCAACCGTTATGCGCGCTTGCCACAAAGTCTTGAGGCGCTGAAACCGATCCTGATCATCCCGTTGCTGGCGAGTTTGTTCACCGGTCTGGTGATGATCTACGTGGTCGGCAAACCGGTGGCCGGGATGCTCGAAGCCCTCACGCATTTCCTCGACAGCATGGGCACCACCAACGCGATTCTGCTCGGTGTGTTGCTGGGCGGGATGATGTGCGTCGACCTTGGCGGGCCGATCAACAAAGCCGCGTATGCGTTCTCGGTGGGGCTGCTGGCGTCGCAAAGTTATGCACCGATGGCCGCGACCATGGCGGCCGGCATGGTGCCGCCGATTGGCTTGGGCATCGCTACGTTTATCGCGCGGCGCAAGTTTGCTCAGACCGAACGCGAGGCCGGTAAAGCGGCGTTGGTATTGGGGCTGTGCTTTATTTCCGAAGGCGCGATTCCGTTTGCCGCGAAAGACCCGCTGCGGGTGATCCCAGCGAGCATTGCCGGTGGTGCGCTGACCGGTGCGTTGTCGATGTATTTCGGCTGCAAACTGATGGCGCCGCACGGCGGGTTGTTCGTGCTGGCGATCCCGAATGCGATCAACCATGCGCTGTTGTATCTGCTGGCGATTGTGGCTGGGAGTCTACTGACGGCGGTGGCGTATGCGGTGCTCAAGCGGCCGGAAGCGGTCGAGCTGGCACTGGAACCCGCCAACGCCTGACACCCCACCGCACTGCTGTAGGAGTGAGCCGGCTCCGGGCGGCGTTCCGACGATGGCTGCTTAACATTCAATAGATAAGTTGACTGTTACACCGCTATCGTCGGAACGCCGCCCGGAGCCGGCTCACTCCCACAGGGTAGGGCGGTGTCACACCGGTTTCATGGGCATGTGCTTAAGTTTTCCTTTTCAGGGAGAACACCATGAGCGAATTCGACCTCGGTCGCCGTCGTGTCATACAAGCCGTCGGCGCCGGGCTGTTGTTGCCAGGCCTGGCGCCGGCGGTCATTGCCTCGGTCAAGGATCGTCCGCAACTCACCGATGGCGTGCAGTCCGGCGACGTGCTGGGCGACCGGGCGATGATCTGGAGTCGTTGTGATCGTCCGGCGCGAATGGTGGTGGAGTGGGACACCCGCAGCCTGTTCAGCAACCCTCGTCGTTTTGTCTCGCCATTGGCCGATTCCAATACCGATTTCACTGCCCGCGTCGAACTCACTGGCCTGCCCGCCGACCAGGCGATTTTCTACCGCGTGCACTTCGAAGACGCCCAGAGCGGCGTCGCCAGCGAGCCCTGGTTCGGCCACCTGCGCAGCGTGCCGCAAACCCGTCGCGACATCCGTTTCGTCTGGAGCGGCGACACCGCTGGCCAGGGCTTCGGCATCAACCCGGACATCGGCGGCATGCGCATCTACGAAGCCATGCGTTTGCGCCTGCCAGACTTCTTTATCCACAGCGGCGACACCATCTATGCAGACGGTCCCATACCTGCGCAGCTCACCACAGAGAGCGGCCGCGTGTGGCGAAACATCACCACTGAAGCCAAGAGCAAAGTCGCCGAAACCCTCGACGACTATCGCGGCAATTACCGCTACAACCTGATGGACGAAAACATCCGCCGCTTCAACGCCGAGGTCCCGCAGATCTGGCAGTGGGACGATCATGAAGTGGTCAACAACTGGTCGCCGGGCAAGCAGTTGGATGATCGCTACAAGAGCAAAGATATCCACAGCCTGGTCGGTCGCGCGCGTCAGGCCTGGCTCGAATACGCACCGATGCGGTTGCAGAGCGCCGATGGCGGCGGGCGGATTTATCGCAAGCTCGGTTACGGTCCATTGCTCGATGTGTTCGTGCTCGATATGCGCAGTTATCGCGGAGCTAATGACGACAACCTGGGTGGCGCTAAACCGTTCCTTGGACGTGAACAGCTGGACTGGCTCAAACGTGAGTTGAAGGCTTCCAATGCCCAGTGGAAAGTCATCGCTGCTGATATGCCGATCGGCCTCGGCGTACCGGATGGTGAAGTCAGTCCCGGTGTGGCGCGCTGGGAAGCGGTGGCCAACGGTGATCCGGGACCGGCCCAGGGGCGTGAACTGGAAATCGCCGAATTGTTGGGTTTTCTGCGGGCGCAGCAAGTGCGCAACTTTGTCTGGCTGACGGCGGATGTGCATTACTGCGCAGCGCACCATTACCACCCGGACCGTGCGGCGTTTCAGGATTTCGAACCGTTCTGGGAGTTTGTCGCCGGGCCTTTGAATGCGGGGAGCTTCGGGCCTGATTCGCTGGATAAGACCTTTGGTCCCGAGGTGGTGTTCGAGAAAGCACCGCCGGCACAGAACACTTCACCGTTTGCCGGGTTTCAGTTTTTTGGTGAGGTGAACATTGATGGGCAGACGGGGGAGATGAGTGTGGTGTTGCGGGATTTGGATGGGGTGGGGGTGTTTGAGCAGAAGCTGCAGCCAGTCTGATAGATCCACCCCTCACTGTAGAGACCGGTACATCCTTTACACATTTGACCGGGTACATCGTTTACACATTTAACAGGCTTGATACGCGTTTGGCACCGCGTTCAAGCCTGCCTAAAGGGAAAGAGCAAAGGTACAACTCCCACACGCCATCAGCCACCTCCTTCAGCGCGACGTGCTCGTCGATCAGCGCCTCGCCCAGAAAGATCAGGCCCCCTTGCCACTTGATCTCACCATTCTTGCGCACCCGCCGTACTTCGACGTCGGCCCCGTATTCGATCGCCGGCAAATAGCCTAGATAAGGTCTGAGTGACGGGCGATAGATATCCGCTGGCGTCTTCATCTCCAGCGCCGTATGAGGCCGTGCGTGATTGAAATCCTGTACGAAGTCCTCAAAGGCAAGCTGCTGACGCAGCAGGTTTTCCGCCGGCGGCCTGAGAACGGCAGCCTTTAGCGTGCGGTGCATGCGTTCATGCCGACCGTTCTGATCCGGGCGTCCCGGCTTGATTGTTTCGGGGTGGACACCATGCCTGATGAACCAGACGGACAGCTTGGAGAGGCGGGCCAAGCCTGTCGATGCAAACGGAGCGCCGTTATCGGTGCGGATCACATCAGGCATGCCGAACTCCCGGAACGCCCACTCGAAGCCCTGACGCGTAGGTTCACCGTGGGTGCTGGGAAGCGCCCGGCACGCCAGAAGATAGCGACTGGCATGGTCGGTGATGGTCAGCGGATAGCACCAGCGGCCGTCCTGGGTTTTGAATTGTCCTTTGTAATCGGCGCACCAGGTTTGATTGGGCTCGTCGGCCTGACGCAGATGCACCGGCCCATGCGGACGGGGTGGGTGCAGCCGTCGAGGAATCACCAGACCGGCCTTTTTCAGCCACTCTCCAGCGGTGCTGGCGGCCGGCCAAGCGATCTGCGGCTGCGCATTGCGCAGACGCTGGATCAGTTGCTTCGGCCCGCGATCCGGGTGCTCGCTTTTCTTCGCAAGCAACGTGGCAATGATTTCATCGGGGGTTTGGTGCGGACAGCTCAGCGGTTTTCGCGAGCGCTCTTTCAAGCCATCTACGCCGCAGCTTGCATACCGATCAAGCCACTTATCGACCGTCGGACGGCTAATGCCATATCGCCGACTCAGTTGGCTCTTGCTGTAACTGCCGCTAAGCCAGTCATGGATTAATTTCACTCGCTGATCCATCGGGGACTCTCGATTCCAGGGCATGGTCAGTACCTCCTGACCATGATTGATACCTGTAAACCATGTCCCCGGTCTCAAACGTAAAGGATGTCCCCGGTTTTTACCCACCCCAGCCCTCTCCCCACGGGGAGAGGGGGAAAGGGAGCCGATCTTCACCGTTTTCAAGGCCTGAGTTCGACTCGATGTTTCAGGTCGCAGAATTTCTAAAGAAACTCACGGTCAGTCCCCTCTCCCTCTGGGAGAGGGCTAGGGTGAGGGGGCAATGTTCGATTCACAGCAATCCTCAGGATCTGCTCAAGCACTTCACTCATCCGCTCAATTACCTCCAGATTGCTAAACCGCACAACCTCAATACCTTGCTGCTGAAGGTAAAGCGTTCGACGCCGGTCATGTATTTTTGCCGCTGTCTCGTAATGCTGACCACCATCCAGTTCGATGGCCAACTTCAGCTCCACGCAATAAAAATCCAGGATGTACGGCGGGCATGGAAACTGCCGACGGAATTTCAGATTGGCGATTTGCCGAGAACGAAGTTTTTGCCAGAGCAGGAGCTCGCAGTCAGTTTGATTGGTGCGCAGATAGCGGGCGAATTGGCGTTGGTTGGAGGAGGGGCGGGTGGGCATGCTTCACGTCCGTGTGAAGGGGGATGGAGGTTTTACTGTAGCTGAGGTTTTGTCGTTTGCCTGTAGAGCCACCCCTCACCCCAGCCCTCTCCCCATGGGGGAGAGGGTGAAAGGGAGCCGATCTTCACTGTTTTCAATGCCTGAGTTCGACTCGGTATTTCAGGTCGCAGTATTTCTAAAGAAACTCACGGTCAGTCCCCTCTCCCTACGGGCGGTCCGACGTTTCGGGAGGGCTAGGGTGAGGGGCTCTTTTAGTAGACGTCACGCCGATACCGGCCTTGCTCGATCAGGCGGTCGACCTCTGCAATTCCGAGTATTTCGTTGAGCACGTGATCCACGCCTGAAGCCATCCCTTGCAAGCTGCCGCAGATGTAAATGACCGCACCCTCGGCCAGCCATTTTTTCAGCTCGTCCGCCGACTCGCGCAGTCGATCCTGTACGTAGATCTTCTCGGCCTGATCCCGCGAGAACGCCAGGTCCAGCCGCTCCAGATCCCCCGAAATCAACCATTCTTCCAGCTCATCGCGACACAGATAGTCATGCTCGCGATTGCGTTCGCCGAATAACAGCCAATGACGCTGCTGCCCATCGGCGATCCGCGCCTTGAGCAAGCTGCGCAGCCCGGCCAGGCCGGTGCCGTTGCCCAGCAGGATCATCGGTGCCGGTTCGACCGGCAGGTGGAAACCGCTGTTGCGTCGTACGCGCAGGCTGATGGTGCCGCCCACCGGGGCGTGTTCGGTCAGCCAGCCGGAGCCGACGCCCAGGCTGCCGTCGGGATGCAGTTCCTGGCGCACGATCAGTTCGAGGATGCCATCGGCGGCGATCGAGGCGATGGAGTATTCGCGCATGGCCAAGGGCACCAGCGCATCCACCAGCGCCTGGGCATGCAGGCCGACCAGGTGAGTTCTGTTTTCCGGCAGTTGTCGACTGGCGAGGGCTTGCTCCAGCGGTTGTGACAGGCCACCGAGCGCAACCGTGGCGCGACCGTCAATGCCCAGGCCATCGAGGAAATGTTCGATCGCCCACGGACAATTGCGCGGCAACACTTCCACCAGGTCACCGGCCAGCCAACTGCTGGTGCTGGGGGCGGTGAGGCCGAGCAGGTAAACGCCCGAACCGCTGCTGTCAGGGTTGAGCAACTCACGGCGGGTCAGGTTCCAGTTGTCGTAGCTTGGCGCTTGCCAGGTGTCCACGGGCGCCTGTCCGGTCAGCAGACCCAGTTGCTGCTGCCAGTGACGCAAGGCGTAAGGGTCGCCGCTGTCGACCTCCACCGGGGCGAACAGGGTCTTGCCGCCGTGCTCGCCCAGCCACGTGTGCAAGCGTCGAGCGAAGCCGCAGAAGTGCTGATACTGGCGATCACCGAGGCCCAGCACTGCGTAGTTCAGGCTTTCCAGGCTCAACGTCCGGCCCAGCACTTTGCGCTCAAACCCCCGGGCGCTGTCCGGCGCTTCACCGTCGCCGAAGGTGCTGACCACGAACAACGCATTGCTGGAATCACGCAAGTCTTGCTCGCTGACGTCCGCCAGCGGCTGAACCTTCACCGGCAGGCCCGCAGCCTGTAATTGCCCGGCAGTCTGCCACGCCAATTGCTCGGCAAAGCCGCTCTGGCTGGCGAAGCCGATCAGCCACGCCGGTGCGTCATTGTCCGGTTGTGCGAGGTCTTTGCGGGCATCCTTGATCTGCTTTTTCTTGCGTCGACGATCGAGGTACAACAACCAACCGGTGACGAAAAACAGCGGCATCGTCAGTGCGCTGATCGTCAGGATGATCCGCCCGATGATTCCGAAGTAGCTGCCGACGTGCAGCGCGTAAATGCTGGTCAGCAGTTGCGCCTTGAGGCTCTTGTCGCTGTAGCGATCATGGCGCTTGACGATGCCGGTCGCCGGGTCCAGCGAGATCTGGTTCAACGCGCGGTCGTGAGGTGAGGTGTTCAACAGGTAGAACACGGTGGCCGGTTGTCCGGCCACTGGCGGCATGCGGATGTTGTAGGCACTCAGTGCCGGGCCGGCGGCGCTGTAGATGCTGCTCCACATCGCGGCGTAGTCGGCGGTGGGCGCCGGGCCGCTTGGCGCAGGGCCGCGACCGCCGCGAACGCGCTCGTTCTGTGGTGAGTCGGAAAGCAATCGGGTCAGGCCCTTGTTGTACCACTCATAGGACCAGGACAACCCGGTGAGCGCTGCCAGGAGGTAAAACACCAGGCACCAGGTGCCGGCCACCGAGTGCAAATCCCAGTTGAAGCTGCGGCCCTTTTTCTTCCAGTCGAGGGTCAGCCAGGCGCGCCAGCTTTTCCACTGACGCGGCCAGCGCAGGTAAAGACCGGACAGGCAGAAGAACACCAGAATCAGCGTACAGGCACCGGTGATCTGCCGACCGCTATCGCCCATGGCGAGGAAGCGGTGCAGTTGCAGCATCAGGCCGAAGAAATCCTGGCCGGTGGCGTCGCCCATGAACTCGGCGGTGTACGGGTCGAAGTAGCGCATCTGCCCACGGCGCTCGCCCGGTGGCGGAGTAAAGATCACGCGCGCGGCGTTACCACTGTCGGTCTCGACCCAGAGCATCGAGACTTTCTTGCCCGAGGCGCCTTCGATTTTTTCCACCAGTTCAGCGGGCGGCAGGACGCCGGCGACCTGCTTCTCGACCTGCAACACAGAAGGGTTCAGCGCGCGCAGGATTTCATCCTGAAACGACACCGTCGCCCCGGTGATGCCCATCAGGGCCAGGACCAGTCCGGCGCTGATGCCGAAAAACCAGTGCAACTGGAACAGGGTTTTCTTCAACACGTTGCTCGCCTTGTTCGTTCGAAAATAATGATCACGGCGCGCATTATGCCGTGGGTTGTCGAGAAACATTCTTTATTACGCACAAAAGCCCCGTTCACGTGGATGAACGGGGCCCTGGTCTTCACGCTTCTATCAGAAGTGGAAGTTGGCGCTCAGCAGGGCGGTACGACCCGCCGCCACGTGGGCGTAGTGCGTCTGGAACACCTGGTCGAAGTAACGCTTGTCGGTCAGGTTCTGCACGTTGAGTTGCAGGTCGACGTTCTTGGTCAGGGCGTAGCTGGCCATGGCGTCGTAGCGCCAGTAGGACGGGATCTCCACCGAGTTGGCGACGTTGCCGAACTGCGAGTCGACGAAGGTGGCGCCGGCGCCGACGGTCAACTTGTCCGGCACCAGGTCGTAGGTCGACCAGAACGTGAAGTTGTTCCGTGGAGTACTTGGCATGTGGTTGCCTTCATCGGCGGCGAGGGTGGTTTTGACCACTTCGCTTTCCATGTAGGTGTAGCCGCCGAAGACCCTCCAGTTACGGGTCAGTTTGCCGGCGTAGCTCAGTTCCAGGCCATTGACCTGCTGTTCGCCGTCCAGCACTTGAGTGGTGCCACCGTCCGGATCGTTGATCCGTGCGTTGGTTTTCTCGGTGCGGAACAGTGCGGCGGTCAGCGACAGGTCGTCACCGAAGAAGTCCCACTTGGTACCGATCTCGTAGTTGCGGTTCTTTTCCGGGTCCAGATCGGTGTTATTCGCCGCCAGGTCCAGGCCACCGTTGCCGCTGGTTTCACCGGACGGGTTGCTGGAGGTGGAGTAAGCCGCGTAGATGCTGCCGTTAGGCAACACGTTGTAGACCACGCCGATCTGGTAGTTGACCAGATCGCTGGTGTTCTCACGGGAGAAGTCGTTCGCTGGCGCGGTGCTGCTGGCGTTGGCGTGGCCGCTGGATTTGACCTGGTAGTTGTCGTAACGCAGGCCCAGGTTCAGGGACCATTGCTCGTTGAACTTCAGCGTATCGAACACGTAGGCCGCAGCGGTTTTGGTGTCGGTGTCGGTGAACGCGGCGCTGTCGGTGATCGAGCCGTTCCAGTTATCCCCAGGCGTCGGGTTCTGCAGGCTGGTGCAGTCGCCGGAGTTGAACAGGGCGCGGTTGCACCGGGTGCCGCTGGCGGTCGAGGTCAGGATGTACGGGCGGTTGTGGGTGTCTTGATAGGAAAACTCAAGGCCGGTGACCAGGCTGTGCTCGATGGCGCCGGTGTTGAATTTGGCGCTCAGGTCGGTCTGGTTGATCCAGCCGCTGGACGTCGAGTTACGGCTTTTCGCGCCGCGATACACGCTGCCAAGCGCCGCGTTGCCCTTGCTGTCGTCCGGGTTGGTGACGATGTAATCGAGTGTGGAACGCGACATGCGGAAGCTGTTCGACACGGTCAGGTCATCATTCAGATCGTGTTCGATCTTGATGGTGCCGCTGTCGTTGCTGGTCTGGCGATAGTCGCGACCGGTGAGGCCGTAGAAGTTGTCGCGATCGACATGCACAGGTTTATCGACGTTGTACTTGCTGCGGTTGGGGCTCAAGGTCAACGGGAGGCCGTAGTCGGGCATGTCGTCGGTTTCGACGTGGTAGTAGCCGACGGTCAGGCGGGTGTCGGTACCCAGGCCAAACGCGAAGGAAGGTGCCACGCCCCAACGGCTGACGTCCACGGCATCACGGCCGGCGACGTTGGCTTCGTGCTTCATCAGGTTCAGACGGAAGGCCGAGGTGTCGGTCATCTGCTGGTTCAGGTCGAGAGTAGTGCGCTTGGTCTGGTCCGAGCCCCAGGTGAAACCGCCGTTGTAGGCATTGCCCAGCTTGGCGGTCTTGCTCACCAGGTTCAGGCTGCCACCGGTGGAGCCGGCGCCGGTGAAGGCTGATCCCGGGCCCTTGCTGACTTCGACCGATTCTACGTTGAAGATCTCGCGGCTCTGGGAGGCCGGGTCGCGCATGCCGTCGATGAACACGTCGCTTTCTGCGTTGAAGCCGCGAATGATCGGACGATCGCCAGCCGGGTTGCCGCCTTCACCGGCACCAAACGTGATACCCGGTGTGGTGCGCAACGCGTCGACCAGACTGGTAGCGCCCGTATCGCGAATCACTTGTTGCGGAATCACGGTGACGCTTTTCGGCGTCTCGCGCAGTGGCGCGGTGTACTTCTTGTTGGCCGAGGTATCGGTTTTGTAGGAGGTCTCGTCCTGAGCTTCGCCGTTGATAGCGGTAGCGCCCAGCGAAATCACGTTGCTCGGTGCTTTTTCCTCGGTCTGTTCAGCCGCGAAAGCCATATGGCCCGCAGAGCTGGCAGTGAGCGCCACGCCAATTGCAGATGCGAGCAAACGCGGTGAACTGGCCGGTAATTGTGGTTGTTGGCGTGACATGAGAATTCCCCTCCCCAAGGATTTGAGGTCGCGGAATATAGGGTAAACAGGTATTTGTATCAATTGCGAAACGTTACTATTCGCGACAAATTTACATTCTTTACAATTTGCCCTTACGGTTTTTGCTGTCTCGTTCGTCACAGGGGTTGTACACAGGCAATAAGAATCAATACCATTGCCGCCTCTTTGTCCTCAGGTGTCATCCCATGCTGCTGCACATTCCCGGCGTGTTCGCGAAAGAAGAAGTGCAGCGCATCCGCGAGGCTCTGGAGCAGGCAGATTGGGCCGACGGCAAAATCACTGCCGGCTACCAGTCGGCCAAAGCCAAGCACAATCTGCAGCTGCCGGAAGGTCATCCGCTGGCCAAGGAAGTCGGCGCGGCGATGCTGGAACGGCTGTGGAAAAATCCGCTGTTCATGTCAGCCGCGTTGCCGCACAAGGTTTTCCCTCCGTTGCTGAACTGTTACACGGCTGGTGGCAGTTTCGACTTTCACATCGACAACGCCGTGCGCCAGCCCAAGGGCAGCATCGAGCGGGTGCGCACCGATTTGTCGGCCACTCTGTTCTTCAGCGAACCGGACGACTACGACGGCGGCGAACTGGAAATCCAGGACACCTTCGGCACCCAACGGGTGAAGTTGCCGGCCGGTGACATGGTTCTGTACCCCGGCACCAGCCTGCACAAAGTCAACGCCGTGACGCGCGGCACTCGCTACGCCTCGTTCTTCTGGACCCAAAGCCTGGTCCGCGAAGACAGCCAGCGCACTTTGCTGTTCGAGATGGACGGGGCGATCCAGCAGCTGACCCAGGACATGCCCGATCACCCTTCGCTGATTCGCCTCACCGGCACCTATCACAACCTGTTGCGTCGCTGGGTCGAGGTATGAGTTATCAACTGCGCCGTGAGGAAATCCTCGACGGTGATCAGCTCAAAGCCATGCTCGACGAAAGCCCGGCGCGCGCGGCACAGGCGATTCTGATCGCCGCCCGTGAAGGCGTGCTGGATGCTCAAGCGTTGCTCGGGCAGATTCTGCTGGATGGGCAGGGCATCGAGCAGGATCAGCCGCTGGCCTTGCGCTGGTTCGCGATAGCCACTCAGGGTGGGCACTTGATGGCGCGCAACATGCTCGGTCGTTGTCATGAGCATGGCTGGGGTTGTATTGCCGATGCGTCAGTTGCCGCCAAGCATTATCGCGTTGCAGCTGAAAGTGGTCTGGATTGGGCGATGTACAACTACGCAAATCTGCTGGCCACCGGGCGCGGCGTGATCGAGGATCAGTTGCAAGCACTTAACCTGTATCGCCAGGCGGCTGAGCTGGGTCATGCGAAGTCGATGAACCTGCTGGGGCGTTATCTGGAAGACGGGCGAGTGTGTCCGGCAGATCCGCAAGCTGCGCATGACTGGTATCGACGCTCGGCACTCGGCGGGGATTTTCGAGGGCAGTTCAGTTATGCCGCTGTGCTGGCGGATGAAGGCAATATCGACGAGGCGCTGGGTTGGTTGCACAAAGCACTGGCCGGGGGGAACCTGAATTTCCTGCGGGTGGCGACTCAGACGTTATCGACGTCGACCGATCCAAGGATTCATGGGCTGGCCAGCGAGTATCAACAGCGTGCTCGGGAGCTGACTCAGATACAAAAAAGCCCATGACACGTCATGGGCTTTTTCATTTCTACGCGTAGCGCTTACACGTAAAACGACTTCAGCGGCGGGAAGCCATTGAACTCAACGGCGCTGTAGCTGGTGGTATACGCACCGGTCGACAACCAGTACAAGCGATCACCAATCGCCAGGTTCAGCGGCAGGCCGTACTTGTAGTTTTCGTACATGATGTCGGCGCTGTCGCAGGTTGGGCCGGCGATGACCACTTCTTCCATCTCGCCTTTCTTCTCGGTCCAGATCGGGAACTTGATGGCTTCGTCCATGGTTTCGATCAGGCCGGAGAACTTGCCCACATCCGTGTACACCCATCGCTCTACCGCGGTACGGGATTTACGGGCGACCAGCACCACTTCGCTGACCAGGATGCCGGCGTTGGCGATCAGCGAACGGCCCGGTTCCAGGATGATTTCCGGCAGCTCGTCGCCGAAGTCTTCCTTGAGGAAGCGGATGATTTCTTCAGCGTAGGTTTCCAGGCTGTTGGTGCGGGTGATGTAGTTGGCCGGGAAGCCGCCGCCCATGTTGATCAGCTTCAGGTGAATGCCGTCTTCTTCTTTCAGGCGTTCGAAGATCACTTTGACCTTGGCGATCGCCGCGTCCCAGACGCTGATGTCGCGCTGTTGCGAGCCGACGTGGAACGAGATGCCGTACGGCACCAGGCCCAGGTCGCGAGCGAGGATCAGCAGGTCCATGGCCATGTCGGTCTGGCAGCCGAATTTGCGCGACAGAGGCCAGTCAGCGGTGGTCGAGCCTTCGGTGAGGATGCGCACGTAGACTTTCGAACCCGGTGCAGCCTTGGCGATGTTGCGCAGGTCGGCTTCGGAGTCGGTGGCATACAGACGCACGCCCTTCTCGTAGAAGTAGCGAATGTCTTTGGATTTCTTGATGGTGTTGCCGTAGCTGATGCGATCCGGGCCGACGCCCTGGTTCATCACTTTGTCGAGCTCGTAGATCGAAGCGATGTCGAAGTTCGAGCCTTTCTCTTTGAGCAGGTCGATGATTTCGACGGCCGGGTTGGCCTTGACCGCGTAGTAGACCTTGGCGAATTCGAAACCGGCGCGCAGGTCGTCATAGGCCTGGCTGATCATCGCGGTGTCGATCACCACGAACGGGGTTTCTTGTTTGTCGGCGAAGGCCTTCATTTTGTTGAAGGTATCGCGCGCGAAATAGTCTTCGACGTTGATCGACATGCTGGGAACTCCTACTGGCAAACTGAAATTAACAATGGGTGCAAATGAACGTCCTCCGTATCCCCACTTTGGTTCGCCTACTTCCCAAGGCATGTCGCCGAAAGCAAAAAGGCCATGGGAAGCGGTGCTTTCCCTTGGCCTTGCTGTCTCGTCGTCAGTACTTGAGCCGGATGGATCGTTTCCAGCATGGACGTTCGGCGCGAACTTTAGGGCGTGAGGGGCTTGAGATCAACAAAAAATGTCGCGTTTTTACACACATCCGTCGTGCGGTCCTGGACAACTACTGATGTAACCGACCTGCATGACAGTGTGATGTTCCCGTAGGAGGGATATTTGAGGTGTTCCTGGAGGATTTGTGGTGCCCCAATCGCGAGCAGGCTCGCTCCCACAGGGGATTTGTGTTGATGCACAGATCAAATGTGGGAGCGAGCCTGCTCGCGATGGCGCCGGATCAGGCGACAGCAGTCTCTGCTGGCGAAACAATGCTGGTCTTGCCGCCACGGGACTTGCCGGAGCTCAAATACTCGGCAATCGATTCCTGTGTCACTTCCCCCAGGAACACCCGCTCCGCATCCATCACCGGCAACCACGAGCGGTTGAATTCGTACATGCGCGACAGCAGGATGCGCAAATGCTCGTCGTACACCGCGGTGGCGTTGAACTCGCGCAGGTATTGCGCGCAGGTGCCGGTCTGACGGTGCAGGTCGCGACGTCGTACGTAGCCCAGTGCTTTATTGTCGGCGCAAGTGACCACCACGTAGCGACGGTCCAGTTCGTCCATCAACTCCAGGGCTTCAGCCACTGGCGTTTCCGGGCTCACCGACGGCGCGTTGTCCGCCGCATCCTCGGCTTTCACCAGCAACAGTCGCTTGAGGGTGCTGTCCTGGCCGACGAAGTTGCTGACAAAGTCATCCGCAGGGTGCGCCAGCAGGGTGTCCGGGTGATCGATCTGCAGCAGTTTGCCGGCGCGGAAGATTGCGATCTTGTCGCCCAGCTTGATGGCTTCATCGATGTCGTGGCTGACCATGATCACGGTCTTGTTCAGCGCGCGCTGCATTTCGAAGAACTCGTTCTGAATCATCTCGCGGTTGATCGGGTCGACCGCGCCAAACGGTTCGTCCATCAGCAACAACGGCGCATCCGCCGCCAGCGCACGAATCACGCCGATCCGTTGCTGTTGTCCACCGGACAATTCACGCGGGTAGCGAGTCAGATACTGCTTGGGCTCAAGCTTGATCATGCTCATCAACTCGCGAGCGCGGTCGTGGCATTTCTGTTTGTCCCAGCCCAGCAGGCGCGGAACGATGGTGATGTTTTCCTCGATGGTCATGTTCGGGAACAGACCGATCTGCTGGATCACATAACCGATGTTGCGGCGCAGGGTCACGGCGTCGAGGTCGGTGGTGTCTTCGCCGTTGATCAGGATCTTGCCGGAAGTCGGCTTGATCAGGCGATTGATCATTTTCAGCGTGGTGCTTTTGCCGCAGCCCGATGGCCCGAGGAACACACAGATCTCGCCTTCATTGACGGTCAGGCTTACCGAGTCCACGGCTTTCACATCTTTGCCGTTGCTTTGGAAGGTCTTGCTGAGGTTTTGAAGTTCGATCATTTCAGGAGTCCTTTTGGAGTCAGCGTGCGTTGCAGCCATTGCAGAAGCAGGTCGGCGAAGATGGCCAGGAGACTGACCAGCACGGCGCCGACGATCAGCATCGACATGTCGCTGCGGCTGATGGAAGCGAGAATGAGTACACCGAGGCCACCGGCGCCGATGGTGGCGGCGATGGTCATGACACCAATGTTCATGACCACGGCGGTGCGCACACCGGCGAGGATCACTGGCACCGCGATCGGCAGTTCGACCATGCGCAGGCGCTGGCCGAAGGTCATGCCGATGCCGCGGGCGGCTTCGCGAATGCCGGGGTCGACGCCGGTCAGGGCAAGGTAGGTGTTACGCATGATCGGCAGCAGCGAGTACAAAAACACCGCGGTGATCGCCGGCATCGGGCCCAGGCCCTGGCCGAATTTCGAGTAGAACGGCAGCAGCAGGCCGAACAGGGCAATCGACGGAACCGTCAGCAGCACCGTGGCGCTGGCCTGCAACGGGCCGGCGAGTGTCTGGAAGCGTGTCATCAGGATGCCCAGCGGCACGCCGACCAGAATCGCCAGGGTCACGGCAATACCGACGAGGGTGATGTGCTGCCCGGTCAGTTGCAGGACCAATGGCCAGTCGAGATGGGAAAAGGCGTTCAGAAATTCCATGTCTTTTCCTCCTTATTTGATGGGGTGCTGGCGCAGGAAATCGGCGGCAACGGATGAAGGGCTTTCGTGATCGACATCGACCCGCGCATTGAGCTGGCGCATGGTTGAGTCGTCGAACAGTTCGGCCAGCGGCCTGAGTTCTTCGGCGAGTTTCGGATGGGCGTCGAGGTAAACCTGACGCACCACCGGCGCAGCGGTGTAGTCCGGGAAGTAGTGCTTGTCGTCTTCCAGCAGTTTCAGCTTGAAGGCGTTCAAACGACCGTCGGTGGTGTAGACCAGACCGGCAAACACCTGACCATTGCGCAGGGCGGTGTAGACCAGCCCGGCATCCATCTGGCGGATGTTTTTACGGGTCAGGTTCATGCCGTAGAGGTCGACCATGCCGTCCAGTCCATCGGAACGGTTGGCGAACTCGGTGTCCAGGGCGACGAGGTGATTGGTCTTCGCCTCAGCCTGCAGCACCGTGTTCAGCTCGCTGATGGTGTTGATCTGCGGATACGCCTTCGCGGTGTTTTCCGGCAGGGCCAGGGCGTAGGTGTTGCTGAACTTCGATGGGGTGAGCCAGATCAGGCCTTTTTTCGCGTCGAGTTCTTTCACCTTGGCGTAGGACTGAGCGCTGTCGAGCTTGTCGGTGATGTGGTTGTAAGCCACCAGCGACACGCCGGTGTATTCCCACATCAAATCCAGCTGACCACTTTCGTGGGCGCTTCGGGCCAGGGTGCTGCCCAGACCGCCGGTCACCTGGGTGTCGTAACCCTTGGTGTTCAGGTATTGGGAAGTGATTTCCGCCAGCAGGGTTTGTTCGGTGAACACCCGGGCGCCGATGCGGATCACCGGTTTTTCAGCGGCTTGGGCAAATCCTGCGAACAGCAGGACGCAGCCTGTTAAAAAGCTTAATGTCTTCATAAATATTCCTTTGCCGAGGCTTAAGACGGGCGGAGGCCGCGTTCGAGCCAGAGGCGGCTGGCGAGTGTCACCAGGCCGTCGAGCAGCAAGGCCAGCAGGGCGGTGCAGGCCGCGCCGAGCAGCAGCTGCGGCTGATTGTTCAGGGCGATGCCAGGGAAAATCAGGCTGCCCAGACTGTTGGCGCCAATCAGGAACGCCAGCGGTGCGGTACCGACGTTGATCGCCAGCGCCACGCGCACGCCACCGATGATGATCGGCACGGCGTTCGGCAGTTCGACCCGCCACAGCACCTGAGTCGGTGTCATGCCGATGCCGACGGCCGCTTCCTTGAGCGAAGCCTGGACGTTTTTCAAGCCTTCATAGGTGTTGCGCACGATCGGCAACAGCGAGGCGAGGAACAGGGCGAAAATCGCGGGGCCGCTGCCGATGCCGAGGATACCCAGGGCGATGGCCAGTACGGCAAGAGGCGGCACGGTGTTGCCGATGTTGAAGATCTGCATGAAACGTTCAGCGCGGCCCACCATGGTCGGGCGGCTGAGAAAGATACCGGCGGGTATGCCCACAACGAGGGCGGCCAGCATGGAAGCGAGGACGAGAATCAAATGGGCTTGCAGGTAAAACAACAAATCGTCGCGGTAATGTTCGATCGTGTTGATGCCAATCCAGTGGACCAGCAGGGCCAGAAGGGCGACGACAACCGCACCTCCTATCAGCCCTTTGCCATAGCGAATAGCCACAGGCAGACTCCTTTTCTTTGTCGGCGAACGCAGTCCCGAGTGGCAATGCCATTCCTGGCTGCCGGGATTATCAACGTTCGCGAGAAGCAGCTCTTCATGCTGATGAAACCGCATGAGATCGAGCCATAAGCGCAGCCTCGTCAGGCCAACTTGCTGATTTTTCAGCCCCTGGAACGAGTGCCGTAACAGGGGAGTGGACGTCTGCACCTTTTAAAAGGTTCCATAATTAACAGCATTTAGCTACCACGCATCTCATCTTGCCGCCCGTAGCAGCTGTCGAGCCTGCGAGGCTGCGTTCGGCGGCGGAGCCGTCGTAGAGTTCACTCACGCGGTCTGCCTGATACACCGCAGCGTCAGGTTTTACGACGGCTTCGCCGCCGAACGCAGCCTCGCAGGCTCGGCAGCTGCTACGGGCGAACGGTGGTCCGTAAGGCTCGGTTTGCGCTATACTCGCCGCCCTTTTTTGAATCACCTGCCAGGCGATTTCCCATGACCAAACAGGCCGCCGAAGTCGCGAAACGCCGCACTTTCGCCATTATTTCCCACCCCGATGCCGGTAAAACCACCATCACCGAGAAGCTCTTGCTGATGGGCAAGGCGATTGCGATTGCTGGCACGGTGAAATCTCGCAAGTCTGACCGCCATGCCACCTCCGACTGGATGGAAATGGAAAAACAACGGGGTATTTCCATTACCACGTCGGTCATGCAGTTCCCGTATCGCGACCACATGATCAACCTGCTCGACACCCCGGGCCACGAAGACTTCTCCGAAGATACCTACCGCACCCTGACGGCGGTTGACTCGGCCTTGATGGTTCTCGACGGCGGTAAGGGTGTAGAGCCACGGACCATCGCGCTGATGGACGTCTGCCGTCTGCGTGACACGCCGATTGTCAGCTTCATCAACAAACTCGACCGTGACATCCGCGACCCGATCGAACTGCTCGACGAAATCGAAGCGGTCCTGAAGATCAAGGCAGCGCCGATCACCTGGCCGATCGGTTGCTACCGCGATTTCAAGGGCGTTTATCACCTCGCCGACGACTACATCATCGTGTACACCGCTGGCCACGGCCACGAGCGCACCGATGTGAAAATCATCGAGAAACTCGACTCCGATGAAGCCCGCGCGCACTTGGGCGACGAGTACGATCGCTTCGTCGATCAGCTGGAACTGGTGCAGGGCGCCTGTCACGAATTCAATCAACAGGAATTCCTCGACGGCCAACTGACCCCGGTGTTCTTCGGGACTGCATTGGGCAACTTCGGTGTCGATCACGTGCTCGACGCCGTGGTCAACTGGGCGCCGAAACCGCTGGCCCGTGTCGCCAACGAGCGCACTGTTGAGCCAGTTGAAGACAAATTCGCCGGCTTCGTGTTCAAGATCCAGGCGAACATGGACCCGAAACACCGCGACCGTATCGCCTTCATGCGTATCTGCTCCGGCAAATACGAAAAAGGCATGAAGATGCGCCACGTGCGCACCGGCAAAGACGTGCGGATCGGCGATGCGCTGACCTTCTTCTCCTCCGAGCGTGAGCAACTGGAAGAAGCGTTTGCCGGCGACATCATTGGTTTGCACAACCACGGCACCATCCAGATCGGCGACACCTTCACCGAAGGCGAAGTCCTGGGCTTCACCGGCATTCCGCACTTCGCCCCGGAACTGTTCCGTCGCGTGCGCCTGCGCGATCCGTTGAAATCCAAGCAACTGCGTCAGGGTCTGCAGCAACTGGCGGAAGAGGGCGCAACCCAAGTGTTCTTCCCGACGCGCAGCAACGACATCATTCTCGGCGCCGTCGGTGTGCTGCAGTTCGATGTGGTCGCCAGCCGTTTGAAAGAGGAATACAAGGTCGAGTGCTCCTATGAGCCGATCACCGTTTATTCCGCGCGCTGGATCGATTGCAGCGATAAGAAGAAGCTCGAAGAGTTCAGCGTCAAGGCTGTGGAAAACCTCGCGATTGACGGCGGCGGTCACCTGACCTACCTGGCCCCGACGCGGGTCAATCTGGCACTGATGGAAGAGCGCTGGCCGGACGTGAAATTCAGGGCGACCCGTGAGCATCATTAAGCGCTGAATGCTGTATCGAAAACCCCGCCGCGAAAGCTGCGGGGTTTTTTATTGGCCCGATTTCAGCCAGTTAAGCGAAATCCCTGTGGGAGCGGGCTTGCTCGCGAAAGCAATAGACCCGCCAACAGAAGTGATGAGGCTGATGGCCCCTTCGCGAGCAAGCCCGCTCCCACAGGTTTTGTGCTCACTGCTGCAGGATAAATGTCCCTTGATGGAAAACCATCTGCCATTGCTCATCTTGCTTACGCCAAATCGAACAACGCAAGCTGTTGGCAGGGGCGCGCTGGCTGCTGGTGGCGGTGTGACAGTGGTAGGTCACAAGCACGGTGTGTTCTGACAGCTGTTTGACTGCGAATTCGCTGATCGTGCGTTTGGTAAAGGGCTGATCGGGCAAATGCTCGACTAGGTCGGCTTTGGTCCAAGTGCTGCCGCTGGCGCCAAACTCGATGAAGTCGTCGGCGATCAGAAGGGCGATTTCTTCGGCATCGCACCGAACATCTTGCGACTGGAGGCGTTGTTCGAGTTGCAGCAGTGTCTGCGATAGATCCATGGCGGTAGCCTTTGTCTGAGTGCTCACTCTCAGCTTGCGTAGTTAGGGCTTGTGCTTTACTCCACGGCTGTGGATCAGCCGGATGTCTTCCTTGAACTGTTCTCTAAATCCTTTCAAGCGTTCATGGCGAATCTGTGCCAGACGTTGCCTCGCGCGAGGCTTCAATCCTGCAAGGAATTATCATGGTTCGCAACGACCCAGATTTCTGACAGGCTGCGTGCATTGATCTTGAGTATGTAGGAGCACGGCTTGCCGGCGATGGCGGTTTCGAAATTGTCATCGCGAGCAAGCTTTGCTCCTCCGGGTTGTGTGGTGCCCCTGATCTTTGATCAGTACCAAGCGATCTGCGTGTGAGGTTTTTCTGTAGGTATTTTCCCGTGATTTCGTAGCTTGACTCTGGTTTTCCATTATCGGGGCTTTTCCTCGCGACAATGAACTCGTCGACGTCTAGTGTTCAGAGGACATTTCGCAAGCAGCGACTTTCCACGAGCAGGAGCACAAGGGATCAATGGAATGACAATTCGGTTGACTCACCTGCTGCGGCTGGACGGCTATTTCTGCACCATGGCCTGGGTGCTGGCGGCGCTGCTTTTCATCAATCGCTTGAGCAGCATGGTCAAGCTGTTCATGGCGCTGTACCTGCGTCAGGAACTGGGGCTGGCCATTGAAACAGTCGGCTGGCTGCTGTCCGCTTATGGCGCCGGACTGTTGATCGGCTCGATGCTGGGTGGATGGCTGAGCGATCATGTGCCCACGGCGCGGCTGACGGCTGCGCTGTTTTTTGCCTCGGTGTGGACGCTGGTCTTGCTCGGGCTGACCACGCAGGT
Organism: Pseudomonas sp. GL_093; assembly: GCF_057837605.1. NCBI lineage: Bacteria > Pseudomonadati > Pseudomonadota > Gammaproteobacteria > Pseudomonadales > Pseudomonadaceae > Pseudomonas > Pseudomonas sp. GL_093. The sequence continues at coordinate 951,824 of NZ_CM174448.1, forward strand.
GCCGCTGCTGGCAGGTTTGCTTTTGCTCAGCGGGACACTCGATGGGGCGATTCGTACGCTGCATCAGCGGCTGATCATGGAGTACTGCGAGGTGGCGCAGCGTCCTCGCGCGCAGACCTTGAGCCGTGTCGCCAGAAACCTCGGAATGGCTGCCGCTGGCTTGGCGGGCGGGGTGCTGGCGCAGACCGATTTTCGCTGGGTGTTTTTTGTCAGCGCGGCCATGACCCTGCTGGCATTGCTTTGGTTTGTCCGCACGACATGGCACCGACCAGTGCTGATTCCTGACGAAACGCCCGATGTCGGCACAGGCACAGGCGTCCCCTATCGAGATCGACCGTTCCTCTGGTTGCTGGCAGCAGTGATCCTGCTCGGCATGGCGTTCGACTCGATCTACAGCATGCTCGGCAATTACCTGCGGGATTACTACCGGTTGAGCACTGAAGCCATCGGTTGGCAGTTCGGGCTCAATGCGATGCTGATTGTGGTATTGCAAATACCGCTTTCGCACTGGGGTGAACGCTGGGGCGTGCGCCGGCAACTGGTGGCGGGATGTGTGTTGCTGGCGGTCGGACTCGGCATGTTGCCGCTCGGTTCCGGGGTGTTTTACGCCTGCCTTTCGACTGTGGTCTGGACCCTGGGGGAAGCCTTGTTCATGCCGCCGCTGAATGTACTCGTCATGCAGCACGCGCAGGCCGGAAAAAGCGGCCAGTACTTCGGCCTGTTCTTCATGTGCTGGAGTGCGAGCGCGCTGCTTTCGCCTGTGCTTGGCGGGCAGCTTTACGGTCATTTCGGTGGCCACAGTGTCTGGCTCGCAAGCGCGGCGCTGGCGGTGTTGTCCATACCGCTGTTTTATCAAGCAACGCGTTTGTCGGAGCGGCAACGGGTTCTCTCCTCGGCGCACGGCGAGCCTGCTTAACTTAGCTGATCTGGTTATAGACATTATGCAAAACCAATCTCCCTCTCGGCGGCATTCTGTCCATTCGTTAGCGTCCTATCTGGAGAATCGGGTGAATCGGAACTAGATTTCACACAGCGCCAGACAAGCACCCCATGCACCACTCAAGAAAGGATGGAATCGGCTATGAGCATTTTTCAACGCATTGTGCTGTTGCTTAAGGTTTTGGTGATGCTGTCCGTTGGTATGTCGGCGGCGTGGGCCGAGTGCGAGGATCACGGAGAGCAGGCTTCGAGTGGGCCGGTGGCGCACAGTGGCATGATGATCGCCAAATCGGAATCCGAGCCCGGTGATCAGGGGCAGGGCGGCAGCGCTGACGATGACGACTCGACTACTGATGAACCGGACACTGACGAAGATGAAGGGGCTTAAATGACAGGCAAAAGAAAACCCCTCCTGCTCGACTGATGCGCAGCCGGGGCAGAAGAGGTTATTGAACAGCTCAGATATCCCTGTGGGAGCGAGCCTGCTCGCGAAGGCGTTTTATCAGTCACCACCAATGTCGACTGAAAGACTGCTTTCGCGAGCAGGCTCGCTCCCACATTTTGTTACGCGGCGCCGTCGAGAAACTGCTCAGCGTAATGGCAAGCCACCTGGCGACTGTCGAGCAAGCGCAGGGCCGGCTCTTCGGTGCTGCAGCGCTCGGTCGCGTACGGGCAGCGCTTGTGGAAAGCGCAACCCGACGGCGGGTTCAGCGGGTTGGGCAATTCGCCGACGATCTTGATTTTCGGCTTGTTCGGGTCCGGGTGAATGGTCGGGGTGGCCGACAGCAGCGCCTGGGTGTACGGGTGCAGAGGGCGCTCGTAGATGTCGTTTTTCGGGCCCATTTCCACCGGGCGACCGAGGTACATCACCATCACGTCATCGGCGACGTGTTGCACCACCGCCAGGTTGTGGGAGATGAACACGTAAGCGGTGTTGAACTCTTGCTGCAAGTCCATGAACAGGTTCAGCACCTGCGCCTGAATGGACACGTCCAGCGCCGAGGTCGGTTCATCCGCGACCAGCACTTTAGGCTGCAACATCATCGCGCGGGCCAGGGCGATCCGCTGACGCTGACCACCAGAGAACATGTGCGGATAACGCTGGTAGTGCTCAGGACGCAAGCCCACCTGCTTCATCATCGCCTGCACTTTCTCGCGACGTTCGGCGGCGGAAAGGTTGGTGTTGATCAGCAGCGGCTCGCCGAGCTGGTCACCGACTTTTTGCCGTGGGTTCAACGACGCGTAAGGGCTCTGGAACACCATCTGCACGTCTTTGCGCAGTTGCTTGCGTTCAGCCTTGTTCGCACCGGTGACTTCCTGCCCGGCGATTTTCAAGGAGCCGGAGGATGGCTCCTCGATCAGCGTCAGGGCACGGGCCAGGGTGGATTTGCCGCAGCCCGATTCGCCGACGACAGCGAGGGTCTTGCCGGCTTCCAGTTCGAACGACACACCGTTAAGCGCGCGAACGGTCGCATGGCCCTTGAACAGGCCACGGGACACTTCGTAGTGACGGGTCAGGTCGCGGGCGGTAAGTACGACGGCCATTACGCCACCTCCTGATTCAGCGGGTAGAAGCAGCGGGCGAGGCTGTTGCTTTTCGGGTCGAGGGTTGGACGTTGCTGACGGCAGGTATCCTGCACGTACGGGCAACGCGGCGACAGCAGGCAACCCTGCGGGCGGTCATAACGACCGGGAACGATGCCCGGCAGCGTCGCCAGGCGGGTGGCGCCCAGGCTGTGTTCCGGAATCGCCTTGAGCAGCGCTTCGCTGTACGGGTGCGCCGGAATATCGAACAGCTGAGGCACCTGACCCACTTCGACCGCCTGGCCGGCGTACATCACGCACACGCGCTGAGCGGTTTCGGCCACGACCGCGAGGTCGTGAGTGATCAGCACCAGGCCCATGTTCTGCTCTTTCTGCAGGGCCAACAGCAGGTCCATGATCTGCGCCTGAATCGTTACGTCCAGTGCTGTGGTTGGTTCGTCGGCGATCAGCAGTTTCGGTTCGCCGGCAATCGCCATGGCGATCGCAACACGCTGGCTCATACCACCGGAGAGTTGATGCGGGTAAGCATCCATACGGCTGGCGGCGCCCGGGATTTCAACTTTTTCCAGCAGTTCGATGGCACGCTTGCGCGCTTGCTTGCCGGACATTTTCAGGTGCAGGCGCAGCACTTCTTCGATCTGGAAACCGACGGTGTAGCTCGGGTTCAGCGCGGTCATCGGGTCCTGGAAGACCATGGCCAGGTCTTTGCCGACGATTTTGCGACGCTGACGGTTGCTGAGCTTGAGCATGTCTTTGCCGTCGAACATCAGGGCGTCGGCAGTGACGATCCCCGGATGCTCGATCAGGCCCATCAGCGCCATCATGGTCACGGACTTGCCGGAACCCGATTCGCCAACGATGGCCAGCACTTCGCCCTTGTCCACGGTAATGTCGAGACCGTCGACCACCGGAACGGCGTTCTTGTCGCCGAAGCGAACGTTGAGATTCTTGATTTCTAACAGTGACATTTGAATCTCCTCAGGCGGCGTTCTTGAGTTTCGGGTCCAGCGCATCGCGCAGGCCGTCGCCCATCAAGTTGATTGCCAGCACGCTGAGCAAAATGGTCAAACCAGGCAGACTGACGACCCACCAGGCGCGTTCGATGTAGTCGCGAGCCGAAGCCAGCATGGTGCCCCACTCAGGGGTTGGCGGTTGAACGCCAAGGCCGAGGAAGCCCAGTGCCGCGGCATCGAGGATCGCCGAGGAGAAACTCAAGGTCGCCTGAACGATCAGCGGCGCCATGCAGTTAGGCAGCACGGTGACGAACATCAGGCGTGGCAGATTGGCACCGGCCAGGCGCGCGGCGGTCACGTAGTCGCGGTTCAGTTCGCCCATCACCGCGGCGCGGGTCAGGCGAACATAGGACGGCAACGAAACCACGGCGATGGCAATAATGGTGTTGATCAGGCCAGGGCCGAGGATGGCGACAATCGCCACAGCCAGCAGCAGGGACGGCAGGGCCAGCATGATGTCCATCAGACGCATGATGGTCGGGCCGAGCAAGCGCGGGAAGAACCCGGCGAACAGACCCAAAAGGATGCCCGGAATCAGCGACATCACCACCGACGACAAACCGATCAGCAGGGACAGGCGCGAACCGTGGATCAGCCGCGACAGCAGGTCGCGACCCAGTTCATCGGTGCCGAGCAGGAACTGGATTTGCCCACCTTCCAGCCAGGACGGCGGGGTCAGCAGGAAGTCGCGGTACTGCTCGCTCGGGTTATGCGGCGCGACCCAAGGGGCGAACAGGGCGCAGAAAATCACCAGCAGCATGAACAGCAGGCCGGCGACGGCGCCTTTGTTCTTGGAGAACGCTTGCCAGAATTCTTTGTATGGAGACGGATACAGCAGACTTTGATCGACTGCTACCGCTGGAATTGAAGTGGTCATGGTCATAATGATCTCAGCGCTGGTGACGAATGCGTGGGTTGGCAAAGCCGTAGAGGATGTCCACCACGAAGTTGACCAGAATCACCAGGCAGGCGATTAACAGGATGCCGTTTTGCACCACGGGATAATCCCGTGCGCCAATGGCTTCGATCAGCCATTTGCCGATGCCGGGCCAGGAGAAGATGGTTTCGGTCAGGACCGCACCGGCCAGCAATGTGCCGACTTGCAGGCCAACCACGGTCAGTACCGGAATCAGCGCGTTACGCAGGCCGTGAACGAACACCACGCGCGACGGCGACAGGCCTTTGGCGCGGGCGGTACGGATGTAGTCTTCACGCAGCACTTCGAGCATCGAAGAACGGGTCATCCGCGCGATCACTGCCAGCGGAATGGTACCGAGCACAATGGCCGGCAGGATCAGGTGGTGCAGCGCATCGAAGAACGCACCGACGTCATCGGCCAGCAGCGTGTCGATGAGCATGAAACCGGTCCGCGGCTCGATGTCATAGAGCAGGTCGATCCGCCCGGACACCGGGGTCCAGCCCAGGGACACCGAGAAGAACATGATCAGGATCAGGCCCCACCAGAAGATCGGCATCGAGTATCCCGCCAGGGAGACGCCCATCACCCCATGGTCGAACAGGGATCCTCGCTTGAGTGCCGCGATCACCCCGGCCAGAAGGCCCAGGATGCCGGCGAACAACAGGGCGGCCATGGACAGTTCCAGGGTCGCGGGGAATAGAGAAGTGAATTCGCTCCAGACACTTTCACGGGTACGCAGGGATTCGCCGAGATCGCCGTGGGCCAGTTTGCCAACGTAATCCAGGTATTGGGCATACAGGGGTTTGTTCAGACCTAGGCGTTCCATTGCCTGAGCGTGCATTTCGGGGTCGACTCGACGTTCGCCCATCATTACTTCCACGGGGTCGCCTGGAATCATGCGAATCAACGCGAAAGTCAGCAAGGTGATGCCGAAGAACGTGGGGATCAATAACCCCAATCGGCGGGCAATAAAACTAAACATCTTGTGGTGTACCTCATCAGCCGGTTAGGCGTGCCTGGCGTCCCTGGGGTCAGGGACGCCGGGAGTTTTCTTATCTACTTCACCTGGGTGGTGGCGAAGTTATTAGTGGTGAGCGGGCTAATGTGATAGCCCTCTACGTTGTTGCGCATTGCGGTGAACATACGGGTGTGCGCCATGCTGATCCAAGGTTGGTCCTGGTTAAAGACTTCTTGGGCTTGCTCATAGAGCGCTGCACGTTCCGCCGGGTTAACTTTAGCCCTGGCTTCATCGATCAGCGTCTGGAACTTCTCATTGCACCAACGTGCATAGTTTTCGCCGTTTTTGGCGGCCTCGCAACTGAGCATAGGCGTCAGGAAGTTATCCGGGTCGCCGTTATCGCCCGCCCATCCGGCAGACACCATGTCGTGCTCGCCGTTTTTCGCGCGCTTGAGCATTTCGCCCCACTCCATGACGCGAATATCGACCTTGATCCCGACCTGGGCCAGGTCGGCCTGCATCATCTGTGCGCCGAGCATCGGGTTCGGGTTGGTTGGACCGCCGCCGTTACGGGTGAACAGGGTAAACGTAGTGCCATCCGGCACGCCGGCTTCCTTGAGCAAGGCGCGAGCCTTGTCCAGATCACGTGGTGGATTCTTCAGGTCGTGGTTGTAGCCCAGCAGGGTGTCCGGGTACGGATTGACCGCCACGGTCGCATTGCCTTTGCCGAACAGCGCGTTGACGTAGGCGGCCTTGTCGAAGGCGATATCGATGGCTTTACGTACGCGCACATCGCTCATGTACTTGTGCGAGGTGTTCATGGCGATGTACGAGACCGTCATCGCGTTCAGTTCATCGACACTCAGTTTGGCGTCTTTCTTGATGCTCGGGATGTCATCCGGTTTCGGATACAGCGCAATCTGGCATTCGTTGGCTTTCAGTTTTTGCAGGCGCACGTTGTTGTCGGTGGCGATGGCCAGGATCAGCGAATCAGCCGGTGGCTTGCCACGGAAGTAATCCGCGTTGGCCTTGAAGCGGACTTGAGCGTCCTTGTTGTAACGCTGGAAAACGAACGGGCCGGTGCCGACAGGCTTGTTGTTCAGGTCGCCGGTCTTGTTGGCCTTGAGCAGCTGGTCGGCATACTCGGCGGAGTAGATCGAGGAGAAGGCCATGGCGATGTCGGCCAGGAACGGCGCTTCGCGGCGGGTCAGGGTGAAGGTGACCGTGTTGTCGTCGATCTTCTCGACACTTTTGAGCAGTTCCTTGAAGCCCATGCTTTCAAAGTACGGGAAGCCCACGCTCGACAGTTTGTGCCACGGGTGATTCGGGTCCAGCTGACGCTGGAAGCTCCAGACCACGTCGTCGGCGTTCATGTCGCGGGTCGGTTTGAAGTATTCGGTGGTGTGGAACTTGACGCCTTTGCGCAGGTGGAACGTGTAGGTCAGACCGTCCTCACTGATGTCCCAGGAATCGGCCAGCGCCGGAATCACTTCAGTGGTGCCGGGCTTGAAGTCCGCCAGACGATTGAAGATGGTTTCGGCCACCGCATCGGCTGTGACTGCAGTCGTGTACTGGACCATATCGAAGCCTTCCGGACTGGCTTCGGTGCAGACCACCAGGGGTTTGGCCGAGACGCCAACAGCGACACTCAGCAACGCGGCCGCGATGGCCGCACGTAGGGGAAGCATTTTCATCAAAGAACCCTCTGCAATCGGTTGAACTGAAGAAAACCAAACGGCCGACTCGTCATGAGTCAGCCGCAGGCGTGCGTTTTTACAGAATGTTGAACGGGATGGTGGTCACGAGACGGAACTCGTTGATGCTGCCATCAGCCTGGTTCTCGCTGGCGCGGTGAGCGGTGTAGGTCGCGCGCACAGTGGTGGCCTTGAGTGGGCCGCTCTGCACGGCGTACGAAGTACCGATGCCGTATTCATAGTGGTGTTCACCGTCCATCGTGGTCACGCTGTCGTAGGCGCCACCTTTGTAGTGAGTACCATCGATGCCCCAGCCGCGAGCCTGATAGATGTTGAACTTCAGGCCTGGCACGCCGTATTCGGCCATGTTCAAGCCGTAGGCGATCTGGAAGGATTTCTCGTTCGGGCCGTTGAAGTCCGACAGCAGGGAGTTGGCCAGGTAGATGCCGTTGGTTTCGTGCAGGTAGTCGAAGTACTCGTTACCGTTCACTTCCTGGTAGGAGAAGGTCAGGCTGTGGGCCTGGTGGGTCAGGCCGAGCGACAGGGAGTAGGTGTCGTTGTCGATTTCGCCCAGCAGCTTTTTGCCTTCGTCGACGGTTTTGTAGTAGTTCAGGCCGGTGGTCAGGCTTAGTACCGAGCTGTCACCCAATACATGGCTGGCGCCGAAATAGTACTGGTTCCACAGGTCTTCGGCCTGGGTGCCCCACAGGCTGGTGGTCAGACTCGCGAACGGCTGATAAGTGATACCAGCGGTGTTCACGTGATCGGCTTCAATGACAGTGTCGGCGTATTCGGAGCGGAATTTACGCTGGCTTTCTTCGGTCCGCGGTGAGTTGCGATCGAAGGTGCCGAGGTCGAACGACAGGTTCTCCAATTCTTCACTGTGCAGGCTGACACCCTGGAAGCTCGAAGGCAGTGCACGGTTGCCGATTACATCGACCTGCGGGCTGCTGAAGTTTTGACGACCGGCGGTCAGGGTGGTGTTGGAGACACGCGCCTTGACGTTGGCCAGGCCCAGTTTGCTCCACTGGCCTTGGGCGTCGCCGCCGTCTTTGGTCAGGGTACGGTTGTTGCCAAGGCCGCCAACACCATTCAGTGGTGCGCCACCGTTAGCAGACGCAAGGTCTTTGCGGTCACGGTCCAGGGCGATGGCGTTGTAAGCCGCGACTTCAGTGCTGAAGCCGACAGTACCTTCGGTGAAGCCCGAGTTGTACTTGATGATGGTGCCCTGGACCCAGTTGATACGACGATCCGTTTCGGTCGATACACCGTTTTTGTTGTACTTGAAATGGGCGCCACGTTTCAGTTGCTCGTTGGCATACCAGTTACGCGTGCTTCCGGTGATCGACTGGCCTTCGACAAAGCCAGTGGCTTCACTCTGAGCACTTTTCTCTTTCACGGTAACCGGGGTGTACGCCTGGCTTTGGGTTTCTGCGTACGCCGAGGCGGTTACGCTGCTGATGGCCAGGGCCAATAACGCGGTGCTACTCAGTTTCATGGGGTGAAGCTCCTTTCTTTCTTTTTTTAATGCCGGTCTTTTTTGGTGATCCGGCTATTTGGTTTCGAACTCATACAAGGCATCGCAAACGTTTGCTGTAGGCCGGATTGACGAATTACGGCAATACGCTTGCGTGAGGGCGGAATCCGCCCCCAGCGTTTTTGGCTAATCGGTTATTTTTCTATGCTGACGCCCGAGAACACGTTACGACCGAAAGGACTCACCTTGAATCCTTCGATTTTGGCGCTCAACGGCTGGTTAACCGTCGAGTGGGCGACTGGCGTAATCGGCACCTGCTGTTTGAGGTACTGCTGCGCCTGTTTGTAAAGCACGGTGCGCTGGTCGCGGTCGGTAACGACCTTGGCCTGCTTGATCAGCTTGTCGTAAGCCGGATCGCACCACATGGAGTAGTTGTTGCCGCCAATGGCGTCGCAGCTGTAAAGCGTGCCGAGCCAGTTGTCCGGGTCCCCGTTGTCACCGGTCCAGCCGATCAGGCTGACGTCGTGCTCGCCGTTCTTGGTGCGCTTGATGTACTCGCCCCATTCGTAGCTGACGATCTTCACTTTGAGGCCGATTTTTGCCCAGTCAGCCTGGAGCATCTCGGCCATCAATTTGGCGTTGGGGTTGTAAGGGCGCTGAACGGGCATCGCCCACAAAGTAATTTCGGTGCCTTCCTTCACGCCGGCAGCCTTGAGCAATTCCTTGGCTTTTTCCGGGTTGTAGGCGGCGTCTTTAATGGTCTCGTCGTAGGACCATTGGGTCGGCGGCATGGCGTTGACGGCCAGTTGACCGGCACCTTGATAGACGGCGTTGAGAATGCCTTGCTTGTTCACCGCCATGTCCAGCGCCTGGCGCACTTCGAGCTGGTCGAAAGGCTTGTGGCGCACGTTGTAGGCGATGTAACCGAGGTTGAAACCGGGCTTCTCGATGAGCTTGAGTGTCGGGTCGTTCTTCAGCGCGGTCACGTCGGCAGGGCGCGGGTGCAGGGTGATCTGGCACTCGTTGGCCTTGAGCTTCTGTACTCGCACCGAGGCATCGGTGTTGATGGCGAAAATCAGGTTCTCAAGTTTGACCCGGCTCGGGTCCCAGTACTGCTTGTTGCCGGTGTAACGGATGTTGGAATCTTTCTGGTAGCTCTTGAACACGAACGGCCCGGTGCCGATCGGCTTCTGGTTGATGTCGCTCGGCTTGCCTTCGGCCAGCAGTTTGTCGGCGTATTCGGCGGACAGGATGGCGGCGAAGCTCATGGCGATGTTCTGGATGAACGCGGCGTCCACGCTGTTGAGCGTCATGACCACGGTCAGCGGCCCGGTCTTCTCGACCTTGGCGATGTTCTTGTTCAGGCTCATCCCATTGAAGTACGGGAACTCGGTCGGATAAGCCTTACGGAAAGGTTGCTGCGGATCGAGCATGCGATTGAACGTGAACAGCACGTCATCGGCGTTGAAATCACGGGTCGGCGTGAAGTATTTGGTTGTGTGAAATTTCACCCCTTCGCGCAGGTGAAAAGTGTACTTGAGGCCGTCCTCGGAAATATCCCAGCGAGTGGCCAGGCCTGGTACGACGTTGGTGGCGCCTTTTTCGAACTCTGCCAGTCGGTTGTACAACGGCTCGGCGGCGTCATTGTCGGTCGCAGTGGTGTACTGCGCGGTGTCGAAGCCAGCCGGGCTGCCTTCGGAGCAGAACACCAGGCTGTTATTGGCGGCCTGGCTGATGGACGTGGCGGCCAGCAGACCGGTGCCCAGCAATGCGGATAAAACCAAGGTATGGCGCATGACGCTCCCTTTTCTCTTTCTCTAAGTGTTTTCAATGAATCGCCGTCCCGTCCGGGGACGTGGAGGCATCATTGATCTCAAGCCATGACAGGCAGCAATAACCGAGAGCCCACGCACGAACTGGTCAGATCCCGACGGTAGAAGCCGTGGGTCTGGCAGTAAATGCGTAGAGTCCTAAAGACTCGTAGGAAATGGCAACGCATCCGACGCCGCTGCTGTAATGCTCAGCGGAATTGGATGTAGGTGGTTTCCTACTTTCTCGGCAGATAAAGCAACGGCGACGTTAAAAACGTCGCCGCTGCAAAACCTTATTTGCTGACGCTGACGCCGTAGAAGGAGTTCAAGCCAAACGGGCTGATCTTGAAGTCCTGCACGTTGTCGCGCATGGGTTGGAACACCGTCGAGTGAGCGATAGGTGTCATTGGAACGGCATCTTTGAGGACGTGTTGCGCCTGCTTGTACAGTTCGGTGCGCTTGGACTGATCGGTCGTGCGCTTGGCTTCTTTCACGATGCCGTCGAACTTCTTGTCGCACCACTTGGAGAAGTTGTTGCCTTGCAGGGAGTCGCAGCCGAACAGCACGTTCAGCCAGTTGTCCGGGTCACCGTTGTCGCCGCTCCAGCCAATCAGCATCGCGCCGTTTTCGCCGCCTTTGGAGCGCTTGATGTACTCGCCCCACTCGTAGGTCACGATCTTGGCCTTGATACCGATCTTGGCCCAGTCGGACTGCAGCATTTCAGCCATCAGCTTGGCGTTCGGGTTGTACGGACGCTGCACCGGCATCGCCCACAGGTTGATCTCGGTGCCTTCCTTGACGCCGGCTTCCTTGAGCAGCTCTTTGGCTTTCTCAGGGTTGTACGGCGCATCCTTGATGGTGGTGTCGTAAGACCACTGGGTTGGCGGCATGGCGTTGACGGCCAGCTGACCAGCACCCTGGTAAACGGAATCGATGATCTGCTGCTTGTTGACGGCCATGTCCAGCGCTTGACGCACTTTCAGTTGGGCCATCGGGTTCGGCTGATCGCTGCCCTTGATCTTGTCCATCACGTTGTAGGCGATGTAACCCAGGTTGAAACCAGCCTGGTTAGGCACTTTCAGAGTCTTGTCTTCCTGAAGAGCCTTCAGGTCGGCCGGACGAGGGAACAGAGTGATCTGGCACTCGTTCTTCTTCAGCTTCTGGATACGCACCGACGGGTCGGTGGTGATGGCGAAGATCAGGTTGTCGATCTTGACGTCGTCAGGCTTCCAGTAGTCCTTGTTCCCGGTGTAGCGGATGTTGGAGTCTTTCTGGTAGCTCTTGAACACGAACGGACCAGTGCCGACCGGCTTCTGGTTGATGTCGGCGGCTTTGCCTTCTTTCAGCAGCTGGGCGGCGTACTCGGCGGACTGGACGGAAGCGAAACTCATGGCCATGTTCTGGATGAACGCGGCGTCGACTTCTTTCAGGGTGAACTTGACAGTTTTGTCGTCGACTTTATCGATCTTGGTGATGTTGGTGTCCATCCCCATGTCGGTGAAGTACGGGAATTCGGTCGGGTACGCCTTACGGAACGGATCATCCTTGTTAATCATGCGATTAAAGGTGAACAGCACGTCGTCGGCGTTGAACTCACGAGTCGGCTTGAAGTACGGGGTGGTGTGGAACTTGACGCCTTCACGCAGGTGGAAGGTGTAAGTCAGGCCATCATCGGAGATGTCCCATTTGGTCGCCAAACCAGGAATAACGGCGGTGCCGCCGCGCTCGAACTGAGTCAGACGGTTGAACATGGTTTCTGCAGAGGCGTCGAAGTCGGTTCCGGTGGTGTACTGACCAGGATCAAAACCGGCCGGGCTCCCTTCGGAGCAAAACACCAGGTTAGTCGCCGCTTGGGCGAAAGGTGCGCTAGCTAACAAGCCTGCGCCGACTAAAAACGGAATGACCGCGTGTTTAAGCATGGTGGCCTCATGATTTGTTGTCATTTTTGGAATTAGAGGACGACCTCGTGAGTCGTGCCTGCGGATACTTATGCAGGGGCCATACCCATTGCAAGATCCGGAGCGACCACAGGCGTTAAACAGTGGCACGAACGTACCTTAATGTCGCATTTGTATAAATTCACGCACATTTGACCGTTTGCGCAGGTTTTTTTCAGTGCAAATCGCGCACCGACAGAGTGCGTCCGGGGCGCCTGGCGCACCCGGTTAGAGCGCGGTGTTACTTATTTATACCCACACCATAGAAGGGTGTGAGGCCGAACGGGCTGATCTTGAAGTCGGTGACTTCCTTGCGCAGCGGCTGGAACACCGTCGAGTTGGCAATCGGTGTGATAGGGACTTGTTGCTTAAGGATTTGTTGTGCCTGTTGGTACAAATTGACCCGTTGCTGTTTGTCAGTGGACACTTTGGCCTGCTGAATCAATTTGTCGTACGCCGGGTCGCACCACTTGGCGTAGTTGCTACCTTTCACCGCGGCGCAGCTGTAGAGCACGCCGAGCCAGTTATCCGGGTCGCCGTTGTCGCCAGTCCAGCCGTAAATCATTGCATCGTGTTCGCCGTTCTTGGCGCGCTTGATGTACTCGCCCCATTCATAGCTGACGATGTTGGCCTTGATCCCGATTTTCTCCCAATCCTGCTGGATCATCTGTGCCGACATCCGGGCGTTGGGGTTGGATGCGCGCTGCACGGTCATGGCCCACAAATTAATAGTGGTACCGGGTGCAACCCCTGCTTCTTTCAGTAGCGCCTTCGCTTTCGTCGGGTCGTGAGGCGCGTCCTTGATGCTTGGGTCATAAGACCATTGAGCGGGAGGCAGGGCGTTCTGCGCCAGTTGGCCGGCCCTTTGGTAAACGGCTTTGATGATCGCGGGTTTGTCGATGGCCATGTCCAGCGCCTGGCGAACCTTGAGCTGATCCAGTGGTGGATGAGTCACGTTGTAGGCCAGGAAACCAAGGTTGAACCCGGCTTGTTTGAGTACGGTGAGATTCGGGTCTTTCTCCATGACTTCGATGTCTGCCGGGCGTGGGTAACCGCTGACCTGGCATTCGCCGGCCTTGAGTTTCTGCAAGCGAACGGCGGCGTCCGGGGTGATCGAGAAGATCAGGTTATCGAGTTTCACGTCCTCGGGTTTCCAGTAGGCCTTGTTGGCGGCGTAACGGATCTGCGAGTCCTTTTGATAGCGCTTGAACACGAACGGGCCGGTGCCGACGGGTTTCTGATTGATGTCCGCGGCTTTGCCTTCTTTTAGTAACTGGGCGCCGTACTCGGCGGATTGCACCGAAGCGAAGCTCATGGCCAGGTTTTGGATGAAGGCGGCGTCGATGTTGTTCAGGCTGAAACGCACGGTGTGGTCGTCGATTTTGTCGACGCTCTTGATCGTTTTGTTCAGGTCCATGTCGGTGAAGTACGGCGACTCGGCGGGGTAGGCCTTGCGGAACGCATTTTCCGGATCAAGCAGGCGTTGGAAGGTGAACAGCACGTCATCGGCGTTGAAGTCGCGGGTCGGGGTGAAGTAGTCGGTGGTGTGGAATTTCACGCCGTCGCGCAGGTGGAAGGTGTAGCTGAGGCCGTCCGTGGATACCTCCCATTTTGTTGCCAGACCGGGTTCGACTTCGGTGCCGCCGCGTTTGAATTGGGTGAGACGGTTGAAGATAGTTTCGGCCGAGGCGTCGAAGTCGGTGCCGCTGGTGTATTGGCTGGGATCGAAACCGGCGGGGCTGGCTTCGGAGCAGTAGACCAGGGTGGTGGCGGCTTGGGCCAATGGGGCGGTTGTTGCTAGGGCTAGGGCGAGCAGAAGTGGTTTGACGGTGGTTCTTTCCATGGAGTCCCCGAGGGTTTGGGCGGTGGTGTTTTCCTGAGAGTAGCGGTGTTGGCGGGAGTCGCGGAAATACCCATTTGTGAGGGAGACCCCTCTATCTCGGCATATTCAGGCTGCTTTTCGAGCTTGTTGGCCTGATAGTCGACCAGCTTTTTACTGATGTACACAGTTCAACTGTGGGAGCGAGCCTGCTCGCGATGGCGACAGATCACTCACCAAATATCTGACTGGTTCAACTTGGCTTTTCGCAGGCAATAAAAAACGGCGATCACTTTGGTGATCGCCGTTTTTGTGTACGGGTTATCGAATCAAGGCATCAACACTTCAATTGAACCATCCGCCGTCATGCTCACCTGGCTCGTACCCGCCTCAACCTCAGGCGTCACCGGTGCCGAGTCCATGCTCGCCGCTTTCATCATCATCGGCGCGCGCATGTACGGTTGTGGATAACCGTTGCTGTTCAAGTTCAGGTTAACAATTCTATAACCCTTGCCGCCCAGTGCATCGGTCGCCAGTTGAGCGCGGGCCTTGAAGGCTGTCACGGCTTCTTTAAGCAGCGCATCTTCGCTGGCCTTGCGGGTTGGGGTGGCGATGGCGAAGTCCATGCCGCCCATTTTCAGGTCGGTGAGCAGTTCGCCGGTCAGTTTCGACAGCGCGGCGAAGTCGGAGCTTTCCAGGCGCAGTTCGGCGCGTTCGCGCCAGCCGGTGATTTTCTGGCCCTTGGTGTCGTAGATCGGGTAGCTGTTGCGACTGCCCTGGCGCAGGGTGACTTCCTTGACCTGTTTGGCCTGGGCCAGCGCTTTGTTCATGGTGGTACTGACGTCGGCGGCGAGTTTGGCCGGGTCGGTGTTTTGTTCTTCGGTGTAGAGGGTCACGATCATCAGGTCGCGGGCCACTTCCTGACTGACTTCGGCGCGCAGGGCGATCTGGTTGTAATGAAGTTCGTCGGCGGCCAGGGCCGGGAGGCTGGCGACGGTGCCAACGCTAAGGGCAAGAAGGGCGGCGCTGCGGCTGAAACTGTGCATGAAAACTCCTTGGACGGTGCGCAGGGGTTAAGGTCCGAGCCTGCGTGAAACCATCAGACTCTAGCTTTTATGATCCGGTTCGCACAGTTACAACTTCTATACAGATGGATAGACGGTGACCGCTGCGCGGCCAATCGCGAGCAGGCTCGCTCCCACATTGGAACGCGTTCACCTGTGGGAGCGAGCCCGCTCGCGAAGGCGGCCTTATAGTCGCAGCCGGTTTTTTTGCCATGTGGTCGTTTGCCGCACTTGCGCCTCTGACGGCGTGGCTTGGTTATACTCCGTGCGATCCGCCTGGAGCGCTCATCAGGAGAGCTCATGCTCGCCCCCGTTCAAATCACTTCCGCTACTCGCCAGAATCTCTGGCGGCTGACGTTCATCCGCACATTGGTGTTGGCCGCTCAGGCCGGTTCCGTGGGTCTGGCCTACTGGCTCGACTTGCTGCCGCTGCCTTGGTTCCAACTGGCCGCAACCCTTGGTTGCTCGATGTTGCTGTGTGCGTTCACGGCGATTCGCCTGCGCACCACATGGCCGGTTACCGAACTCGAATACGCCGTGCAACTGGCCTGTGACCTGTTTATCCACAGTGCCTTGCTGTATTTCTCCGGCGGGTCGACCAACCCCTTCGTCTCTTATTACCTGGTGCCGCTGACCATCGCCGCGGTGACATTGCCGTGGCGTTATTCGGTGATTCTGTCCGGTATCGCGTTGACGATGTACACCTTGCTGTTGGCGCGCTTCTATCCGCTGCAAACCTTCCCGATCGCTCGGGAAAACCTGCAGGTGTACGGGATGTGGCTGAGTTTCGCCCTGGCCGCGGCGGTCATCACCTTCTTCGCCGCACGCATGGCCGAAGAGCTGCGCCGTCAGGAAGAACTGCGTGCCATCCGTCGCGAAGAGGGCCTGCGCGATCAGCAACTGCTGGCCGTCGCCACTCAGGCCGCCGGTGCTGCCCATGAACTGGGCACGCCGCTGGCGACCATGAGCGTGTTGCTCAAGGAAATGCGTCAGGACCATCACGACCCGATGTTGCAGGACGACCTGAGCGTGCTGCAGGATCAGGTCAAACTCTGCAAAGAAACCTTGCAGCAACTGGTGCGCGCCGCCGAGGCCAATCGTCGATTGGCGGTGGAGATGCAGGACGTCACCGATTGGCTCGACGAAGCCCTGAATCGCTGGCACCTGATGCGCCCGGAAGCCAGTTATCGCTTCCAGCGCTTGGGCCAAGGCACCGTGCCGCGCATGGCGCCTCCGCCGGACCTGACCCAGGCGCTGCTGAATTTGCTCAACAACGCCGCCGACGCTTGCCCCGAAGGGCTGCAAGTGACGCTGGACTGGAATGCCGAGGATTTGACCATCAGCATTCGCGACCACGGCGCCGGTGTGCCGCTGGCCATCGCCGAGCAGATCGGCAAGCCGTTTTTTACCACCAAGGGCAAAGGTTTCGGCCTGGGCCTGTTTTTGAGCAAGGCCAGCGTGACACGCGCCGGCGGCTCAGTGAAACTCTACAGTCATGAGGAAGGCGGCACGCTCACCGAGCTGCGCCTGCCCCGTGTCGCCCGAGGAGACGAACATGAGTGACGAGATCCAAGTCGAAGGCGAAGGCGAAGAACTGCCGCATTTGCTGCTGGTCGACGACGACGCAACGTTTACCCGGGTGATGGCCCGTGCCATGGCCCGCCGCGGCTTTCGCGTCAGCACCGCCGGTTCCGCCGAAGAAGGCCTGACCATCGCTCAGGCCGACCTGCCGGACTACGCCGCGCTGGACCTGAAAATGGACGGCGATTCCGGCCTGGTGCTGTTGCCCAAGCTGCTTGAGCTGGACCCGGAAATGCGCGTGGTAATCCTCACCGGTTACTCGAGCATCGCCACCGCCGTCGAGGCGATCAAGCGCGGCGCGTGCAATTACCTGTGCAAACCGGCGGATGCCGATGACGTGCTGGCCGCGCTGCTTTCCGAGCATGCGGACCTCGACACACTGGTGCCGGAAAACCCGATGTCGGTGGATCGCCTGCAGTGGGAACACATCCAGCGCGTGCTGACCGAACACGAAGGCAACATCTCCGCCACGGCTCGCGCCCTGGGCATGCACCGTCGTACGTTGCAGCGCAAATTGCAGAAGCGTCCGGTTCGTCGCTGAACCTGCGCTGAACGAATGCGGGCCGCTCCTCGCGACAAACCGAACCGATCATCTATGATCGGTTCGAGTGTGTTCTTTTCTTTATCGAGCCTTTTCCATGAATCAGAACGCTGAATATTCCGCGGTCAATGATGCTGTGCGCGGGCAGTTTTTTCGCAAAGTCTGGGCGATGACCACGCCTTACTGGCGCAGCGAAGAGAAGGGCAAGGCCTGGACGTTGTTGATTGCCGTGATCGCGCTGTCGCTGTTCAGCGTGGCGATTTCGGTGTGGATCAACAGTTGGTACAAGGACTTCTACAATGCCCTGCAGAAAAAGGACGAAGCGGCCTTCTGGCAGTTGATCCTGTATTTCTGCGGCATTGCGGCGGTGGCGATTCTTGGCGCGGTGTATCGGCTCTACCTGACGCAGATGCTGACGATTCGCTGGCGGGCCTGGCTCACCGAGAAGCACTTCGCCCGCTGGCTGGGCAACAAGAATTACTATCAGCTGGAGCAGGGCGGTTACACCGATAACCCGGACCAGCGGATTTCCGAAGACCTTAACAGCTTCACGTCCAATACCCTGGGCCTGGGCTTGGGCCTGATCCGCAACGTGGTCAGCCTGGTGTCGTTTTCAATCATCTTGTGGGGCGTGTCGGGCAGCATTGAAGTGTTCGGTTTCACCATTCCCGGCTACATGTTCTGGTGCGCGCTGGTTTACGCCGCGGTCGGCAGCTGGCTGACGCATTTGATCGGTCGTCGCTTGATCGGTCTCAACAACAATCAACAACGCTTCGAAGCCGACCTGCGTTTTTCCATGGTCCGGGTTCGCGAGAATGCCGAAAGCATCGCGCTGTACAACGGCGAACCCAACGAGAACCGTCGTCTGAGCAGCCGCTTCGGGCTGGTCTGGCACAACTTCTGGGACATCATGCGCGTGTCCAAGCGCCTGACGTTTTTCACTTCCGGGTATGGCCAGATCGCAATCATCTTCCCGTTCATGGTCGCCGCGCCGCGCTACTTCGCCGGCAAGATCGAGCTCGGTGAGCTGATGCAAATCAACTCCGCCTTCGGCAATGTCCAGGAGAACTTCAGCTGGTTCATCAGCGCGTACCAGGACCTCGCCGCGTGGCGCGCCACCTGTGATCGTCTGCTGAGTTTCCGCCAGGCCATGAGCGACAACGAAGAGCGGGCGCCGGCGATTGATGTGCAGAATCACGGCTCGGCGCTGAAAGTGCACAATCTTGGCCTCGACCTCGCTGATGGTCGTCACCTGCTGACCAACGCCGACATGACCGTGGAAGAGGGCGAGCGCGTCATGCTCAGCGGTCGATCCGGCAGCGGCAAGTCGACCTTGCTGCGGGCGATGGGGCATCTGTGGCCGGCTGGCCATGGCAGCATTCGTCTGCCAGCGGCGCGTTATTTGTTCCTGCCGCAAAAACCTTATCTGCCGATTGGCACGTTGTGTGAGGCGCTGAGTTATCCACAGTCTGGCGATACCTATCCGCACGAGCGCTACGTTCATGTGCTGGAGGCCTGTCGTTTACCGCATCTGGTGTCGCGTCTTGATGAAGCGAATCACTGGCAACGCATGCTGTCGCCGGGTGAGCAACAGCGACTGGCCTTTGCCCGTGCGCTGCTGTATGCACCGCAATGGCTGTACATGGACGAAGCGACCTCAGCGATGGATGAGGAGGACGAAGCGTCGCTGTATCAGGCCTTGATCGATGAGATTCCGGGCTTGAGCATTGTCAGCGTCGGGCATCGCAGCAGCCTGAAGCGCTTCCATCCACGGCATGTTCGTATCGAGAATGGGCATCTGGTGGACCAGACCGTGACCGCATAAACACCAAAACCCCTCCTGTGGGAGCGAGCCTGCTCGCGAAAGCGGTCTGACATTCAGCCTTGAGGTGTCTGACACTCCGCTTTCGCGAGCAGGCTCGCTCCCACAAGGGGAATGGTGTTCACCCCGACGGTGATCGTACAACCGCGTTGAGCTATGATGCGGTTTCAGCCGCAACTTTCGAGAAAGACGTTCACCATGGAAAACCCGATCGACGCACCACGCCTCCCTCGCAAGCGCCGCAGCCTCGCTCAGGAACTGGTGACGGTGCTGTCCGAGCAGATCCGCGACGGTCACCTCAAACGTGGCGACAAGTTGCCCACCGAGTCGGCGATCATGGATGCCCATGGCGTCAGCCGCACCGTGGTGCGCGAAGCGATTTCCCGTTTGCAGGCGGCAGGCCAGGTTGAAACCCGCCACGGCATCGGCACCTTCGTGCTCGACACCCCGAGCCCGAGCGGTTTCCGTATCGACCCGGCGACCGTGGTCACGCTGCGTGACGTGCTGGCGATTCTGGAATTGCGCATCAGCCTCGAAGTGGAGTCCGCCGGCCTCGCCGCTCAACGCCGCAGCCCCGAGCAGCTGGCATTGATGCGAGCTGCGCTGGATGCGTTGAATGAAAGTGTTTCCCATGCCAGCGATGCGGTGGCGTCCGACTTCCAGTTCCACCTGCAAATCGCCCTGGCGACGGGCAACCGCTACTTCACCGACATCATGACCCACCTGGGCACCAGCATCATTCCGCGTACGCGCCTCAACTCCGCGCGCCTGGCCCATGACGACCAGCAGCACTACATGAATCGCCTGAGCCGTGAGCACGAAGAGATTTACGATGCGATTGCGCGTCAGGATTCGGATGCGGCCCGAGCGGCGATGCGGTTGCATCTGACGAATAGCCGGGAGCGGCTGCGCCATGCGCATGAAGAGGCAGAGGCGCAGCGCGGCTAGGGGTAAGGATCTTCTACCTTGACCGTTTTGTAATCGACATACTCAACGGTGTTGTTCAGCAACACCTTGAATATCTTCAGGGTGATTTTCCAGTACTGACCGGGCAGTGTTTCAAACTCGACGATATTGTCCACGCTCACATTCAGGTCAAAATCTGATGGCAGCTCTAGAGCTGCATGTCTGGTTTTGGCAGGAAAGTTAAACCGGTGGATTGTGCTCATGGGGTATTCGCCTATGCAGTGATTGACTGCCCGATTAAGCCTCGGAGGCAGAGCGTTCGAAACTGTAAGAAATACCAGTTTCGATGAACGGTCAGTGTCAATCCGCACCTGCCATTGTGATGTAGATCGTTCCCACGCTCTGCGTGGGAATGCCTCTTGTGACGCTCCGCGTCACGCTTTGGGACGCAGAGCGTCCCGGGCTGCATTCCCACGCAGAGCGCGGGAACGATCAGGTGCGGGGAATCAGCCGGTCCTGAGAATCGAACGATCCACCCTCACGGCCCACTCAGAAGCCCCAGCCTTGGCATCGAATGCCACATGCCCATGCTCATCAACCACCGCCCGGGCAATCGGCACTCCCTTGGCCAACAACTCCAACGGCGCCCCCTTCAGCGATTGGCCCGAAGCCAGTTCCAGTTTCAATTTGATAGTCATCATCGATCTCCTTATCAGGCAACGTTGCCAGTGGGTTGGTAATCCTTGAGCAGCAAATAAGTGCTCCAGCCCCACCAGTCATCCACGGTGGCGGTGTCGTTCAGGTTGTTGACGTCCTTGCGCCGCAGCACCTTGGTGCCCTCGACCTTGAACAGTGGCGAAAAATTGCCCGTCGGGCTCAGTACCGCTTGCAGATCCGGCAGCTTTTTCAACGCTGCAAAACTGCCGGGCGACGGAGCGATGCCGCTGAGGTACGCGGCGAATATTTCATCCGCAGACACTTGGACCGCTTGATTGACCTGGGCGCGATTGGCGCTATCGATAGCGTCGAAATAGCGCTTGTCGCCATAGGCGTGCCATTGAGCGCCGTCGCCGTTACGCACATTGAGCCCGAACTTGCTGTCTTCATCGTGCATGAAGCGGGTGATCAGCGAGCCCAGATCGCTCGGTGTCACCACCGCTGCCAATTGTTTGCGCGGCACGCGCAGGTGGCCGGCGGAAAACAGGTCGGTCAGGTAGTGATCGGCAAAAGCGTTCATCGCATAGGCCAGCTCCAACTGCTTCTCATCGCCGCTGGCGTGGGCCAGCACCGCTTGTTGCACAGCCGCGGTGTGCCCGGCGATATAGGCCAGCAGCGCCCATTCGGCGAAGTGATCGGCATTGTTGGCGGCCAGTTTCAGGTAGCGGCCAAATGGAAACAGCGCCGAGACGACACTGCCGCCGCCGGTGATCTTGTTCCACTCTTCCGACAACGTATCACCGAGGGCGTCATACGCCTCGTGAGGTTGTTTACCGTCCTTGATCGCCTGCTTGATCGCGGCAATTTCCTTTTGCATCACGCCGAGGATCAGCTTGGCCTCAGCGTTAGCAGCAGGCAGCACGGCCAGCGAGTTGAAGGCATTGGTAAACCGCTGGATTCGGTCGGCGCCTGTCGCGCCTTCGCTGATCGGTTGATCGGGAATTCCATAGAAATCACCCCCCAGCGCAATGACCTGGCCATAGGTCAGCGCCAGCCCATTGGGCAAGTGCAGCTCCACCTGTGAAGCGGGGATAGCCGGTGCATCTTTGACGAAACGCAGCAGGGTGCTGTCGCCGATGGCGGTGTGTTCGCCACCCTCAAACCTCAGCTGTGGCTTGCCTTTCAGGGCTTTACCAGAGGCTGTGGGTAGCGACGCGGAAAGGGCAGACGCAGAGTTGTGATGATCAGCAATCTGCAAGACCACGTGTTGGTTATTCCCTATCAGAGGGATGCCATGCTCGGTAAAAAGATCATCCAGTTCGGCGATGACCTGTTTCGGTTTTTCCTTCGGTTGTGCGTGTAGACCTGACATTTCTATCTCCTTGATATGTCGTCGGTACGATCAAAAAATAACTGTATGTATATACAGTTGTCTGGATCATAGATGAGAAATTTCCTACGTCAAGAAAATACCTTTCCGACTCAAATTCTGCGGTTGGCGATGAAATGCAGTTGACGGTTATTATTTAAGTTGTACGATGACCTACAACTTCGGCGAAGGCTGAACGGTTTCCTCACACACATACGTCGCTATCCAGGGTGTTCGAATAATGAATCCACAAGAACTGAAGTCCATCCTCTCTTCCGGTCTGCTGTCTTTCCCGGTTACCGATTTCAATGCTCAGGGCGACTTCCATCGCGCGGGCTATATCAAACGTCTCGAATGGCTGGCCCCATACGGCGCCTCGGCATTGTTCGCCGCGGGCGGCACCGGTGAGTTCTTCTCTCTGGCGGCCAGCGAATATTCGGAAATCATCAAGACTGCCGTCGACACCTGCGAAACCAGCGTGCCGATTCTGGCCGGCGTTGGCGGTTCGACTCGTCAAGCCATCGAATACGCACAGGAAGCCGAGCGTCTGGGCGCCAAAGGTCTGTTGCTGCTGCCGCACTACCTGACCGAAGCCAGCCAGGACGGCGTTGCCGCCCACGTTGAAGCCGTGTGCAAATCGGTGAAAATCGGCGTGGTGGTTTACAACCGCAACGTCTGCCGCCTGACCGCGCCGCTGCTGGAACGTCTGGCCGAGCGCTGCCCGAACCTGATCGGCTACAAGGATGGCCTGGGCGACATCGAGTTGATGGTGTCGATCCGTCGCCGCCTCGGTGATCGCTTCAGCTACCTGGGCGGTTTGCCGACCGCCGAAGTCTACGCCGCCGCCTACAAGGCCCTGGGCGTACCGGTTTACTCCTCGGCGGTGTTCAACTTCATCCCGAAAACCGCGATGGATTTCTACCACGCCATTGCCCGCGAAGATCACGCCACCGTCGGCAAGATCATCGACGACTTCTTCCTGCCATACCTGGACATCCGTAACCGCAAAGCGGGCTACGCGGTGAGCATCGTCAAGGCCGGGGCAAAAATTGTCGGCTATGACGCAGGTCCTGTGCGTGCGCCGCTGACCGATCTGACGGGCGAAGAGTATGAAATGCTCGCAGCGCTGATCGACAAGCAAGGTGCTCAGTAACACACCCGATTAACAAGGCCGCTGAGTGATCAGCGGCCTTTTGCGTGAGGAGAACATCTCGTGGCAAATGCAAAGCGTTTTGATAACTACATCGACGGTGAATGGGTGGCGGGTAGCGATTACTCCACCAACATCAACCCGTCCGAATTGACCGACACCATTGGCGAGTACGCCAAGGCTGATCTGGCTCAGGTTCACGCCGCCATCGACGCCGCTCGCGCCGCGTTCCCTGCCTGGTCCACTTCGGGCATTCAGGCGCGTCACGATTCCCTGGATAAAGTCGGCACTGAAATCCTCGCTCGCCGCGAAGAGCTCGGCACCTTGCTGGCTCGGGAAGAGGGCAAGACCCTGCCCGAAGCCATCGGCGAAGTGACTCGCGCCGGTAACATCTTCAAGTTCTTCGCCGGTGAATGCCTGCGTCTGTCCGGCGACTATCTGCCGTCGGTACGTCCGGGTGTGAACGTCGAAGTGACTCGCGAAGCGCTCGGCGTGGTCGGTCTGATCACACCATGGAACTTCCCGATCGCGATCCCTGCGTGGAAAATCGCCCCGGCCCTGGCCTACGGCAACTGCGTCGTGTTGAAACCGGCCGATCTGGTACCGGGTTGCGCCTGGGCGCTGGCCGAAATCATCTCCCGCGCAGGCTTCCCGGCCGGCGTGTTCAACCTGGTGATGGGCAGCGGTCGTGTGGTGGGTGATGCGCTGGTGCAGAGCCCGAAAGTCGACGGCATCAGCTTCACCGGTTCCGTGGGTGTCGGTCGTCAGATCGCAGTCAACTGTGTGTCGCGCCAGGCCAAGGTTCAGTTGGAAATGGGTGGCAAGAACCCGCAGATCATTCTCGACGACGCCGACCTCAAGCAAGCGGTCGAGCTGTCGGTACAGAGCGCGTTCTACTCCACCGGCCAACGTTGCACGGCGTCTAGCCGTTTCATCGTCACCGCCGGCATCCACGACAAGTTCGTCGAAGCCGTGGCTGAGCGCATGAAGTCGATCAAGGTCGGTCACGCACTGAAAGCCGGCACTGACATCGGTCCGGTCGTCTCGCAAGCGCAGCTTGAACAGGACATGAAGTACATCGACATCGGCCAGTCCGAAGGTGCACGTCTGGTCAGCGGCGGTGGTTTGGTGACCTGCGATACCGAAGGCTACTACCTTGCGCCAACCCTGTTTGCCGACAGCGAAGCCGCGATGCGTATCAGCCGCGAAGAGATCTTCGGCCCGGTGGCCAACGTGGTTCGCGTCGCGGATTACGAGGCTGCGCTGGCCATGGCCAATGACACCGAATTCGGTCTGTCGGCGGGCATCGCCACCACGTCGTTGAAGTACGCCAACCACTTCAAACGCCACTCCCAGGCCGGGATGGTGATGGTCAACCTGCCGACGGCGGGCGTGGATTACCACGTTCCATTCGGTGGGCGTAAAGGTTCATCCTATGGGTCCCGCGAGCAAGGTCGCTACGCGCAAGAGTTTTACACCGTGGTGAAGACTAGCTACATCGGCTCCTGATACATCGCGGTATCCCCGGATACCGCAACAGTTTCACCCGCGCATAAAAATAATCAGTGGGAGTACATCTACATGCAAGCGACCAAGCCGACCCACGTCCGCTATTTGATTTTGCTCATGCTTTTTCTGGTGACGACGATCAACTACGCCGACCGGGCTACCATTGCCATCGCGGGTTCCAGCCTGCAAAAAGACCTCGGCATCGACGCGGTCACCCTCGGTTATATCTTCTCTGCATTCGGTTGGGCCTACGTGGCCGGGCAAATTCCCGGTGGCTGGTTGCTGGACCGTTTCGGCTCGAAAAAAGTGTACGCACTGAGCATTTTCACCTGGTCGCTGTTCACCGTGTTGCAGGGCTATGTCGGTGAGTTCGGCATGTCCACGGCGGTGGTTGCGCTGTTCATGCTGCGCTTCCTGGTGGGCCTGGCCGAAGCGCCATCCTTCCCCGGCAACGCACGCATTGTGGCGGCCTGGTTCCCGACCGCTGAACGCGGTACGGCGTCTGCGATTTTCAACTCGGCGCAATACTTCGCCACGGTGTTGTTTGCGCCGCTGATGGGCTGGATCGTTTACAGCTTCGGCTGGCAGCACGTGTTTATCGTCATGGGCGTGATCGGCATCATCTTCTCGGGGATCTGGCTGAAGGTTATCCACAGCCCGCGTCAGCACCCGATGATCAATGACGCCGAGTTCAAACACATCGCCGACAACGGCGGCATGGTCGACATGGACCAGGACAAAGGCAAAGGCAAAAAGGTCGACGGACCGAAGTGGGACTACATCCGCCAGTTGCTGACCAACCGCATGATGCTCGGTGTGTATCTGGGCCAATACTGCATCAACGGCATCACCTACTTCTTCCTGACCTGGTTCCCGGTGTACCTGGTGCAAGAACGCGGCATGACCATCCTCAAGGCGGGTTTCATTGCGTCGTTGCCGGCGATCTGCGGCTTCATTGGTGGTGTGCTCGGCGGCGTAATTTCCGACTACCTGCTGCGCAAAGGCCATTCCCTGACCTTCGCCCGCAAGGCGCCGATCATTGCCGGTTTGCTGGTTTCCAGCAGTATCGTGGCCTGTAACTACGTGGACATCGAATGGATGGTCGTTGGCTTCATGGCCTTGGCATTCTTCGGCAAAGGCGTGGGCGCGTTGGGCTGGGCGGTGGTGTCCGACACTTCGCCGAAACAGATCGCCGGTTTGAGTGGCGGCCTGTTCAACATGTTCGGCAACATCGCTTCGATCACCACCCCGATTGTCATCGGCTACATCATCAGCTCCACCGGTTCGTTCAAATGGGCGCTGGTGTTTGTCGGTTGCAACGCTCTGGTCGCGGTGTTCAGCTACCTGGTAATCGTCGGTCCGATCAAACGTGTGGTACTCAAGGAGCCGCCCGTCAGCGGTCCTGAAACCAATAACAAATTGTCTCAAGCGCATTCCTGAGGAGCGGCGTCATGCAGTTGATTGAACATTCCGACTCGCCGCGCTACATCCGCCTGCACGAGCGGGACAACGTAGTGATCGTGGTCAATGACCAAGGCGTACCGGCGGGCACCGAATTTCCGGACGGCCTGGTCACCGTGGATTTCGTGCCACAGAGCCACAAGGTCACCCTGGAAGACATTCCCGTGGGTGGCCAGGTGATTCGTTACGGCCAGACCATTGGCTACGCGTTGCAGCCGATTCCGCGCGGCAGCTGGGTCAAGGAAGATCAACTGCGCATGCCCACCGCGCCACCGCTGGACAGCTTGCCGCTGTCCACCGAAGTGCCGGCCGCGCAGGCACCGCTGGAAGGCTTCACGTTCGAGGGTTATCGCAACGCCGACGGCACCGTCGGTACGCGCAACATTCTCGGGATCACCACGACTGTTCAGTGCGTCACCGGCGTGCTGGACCATGCGGTCAAGCGCATCAAGGACGAGTTGCTGCCCAAGTATCCGCACGTTGATGACGTGGTCGCGCTGACTCACAGCTACGGCTGTGGCGTGGCGATTACCGCGACTGACGCGTACATCCCGATCCGTACCGTGCGCAACCTGGCGCGTAACCCGAACCTGGGTGGCGAGGCGCTGGTGATCAGCCTGGGCTGCGAGAAATTGCAGGCCGGGCAGGTGATGCACGAGAACGACAGCTCGGTGGATTTGAGCGAGCCGTGGTTGTACCGCTTGCAGGATTCCAGTCACGGTTTCACCGAGATGATCGAGCAGATCATGGCGTTGGCCGAAATCCGTTTGAAGAAGCTCGATCAACGTCGCCGGGAAACCGTGCCGGCGTCCGAGCTGATTCTCGGTATGCAGTGCGGCGGCAGCGATGCGTTTTCCGGCATCACCGCCAACCCGGCGCTGGGTTATGCCTCGGACCTGTTATTGCGCGCGGGTGCGACGGTGATGTTTTCCGAAGTCACCGAAGTGCGCGACGCGATTTACCTGCTGACGTCTCGCGCCGAAACTGAGGAAGTGGCTCAGGAGCTGGTGCGGGAAATGGACTGGTACGACCGTTACCTGGCCAAGGGCGAAGCGGATCGCAGCGCCAACACCACGCCGGGGAACAAGAAGGGCGGGTTGTCGAACATTGTCGAGAAGTCGTTGGGCTCGATCGTCAAATCCGGCAGCAGCGCGATCAACGGGGTGCTTGGCCCTGGCGAGCGGTTCAAGCGCAAAGGCCTGATTTTCTGTGCGACCCCGGCCAGTGACTTTGTCTGCGGGACGTTGCAATTGGCGGCGGGGATGAACCTGCATGTGTTCACTACCGGGCGTGGCACGCCGTATGGTTTGGCGATGGCACCGGTGGTGAAGGTGTCGACCCGGACCGAGCTGGCGCAGCGTTGGCCGGATTTGATCGACATCGATGCCGGGCGGATTGCGACCGGGCGGGCCTCGATTGAAGACCTTGGCTGGGAGTTGTTTCACTACTACCTGGACGTGGCCAGCGGCAAGAAGCAGACGTGGGCTGAGAAGCACAAGCTGCATAACGACATCACCCTGTTTAACCCAGCGCCCATCACCTGATACCGCGTTATCGTTCATCGCGAGCAGGCTCGCTCCCACAGTGGATCTTCTTCGTACACAGATTTTGTGTTCGACGCTGAACAAATGTGGGAGCGAGACCGGCTTGCCGGCGATAGCGGTCTACCAGACGGCAATGTCCCCAGTGGCTTATCATTAGCCCCCTAACGACGCTCACCCAAGGTTACCCCCGGCATGCTGGCTATCTTCCTCGAAACCCTGAACATCACCGCGCCGGTGTTTGCCATGCTGTTTCTGGGGGTGCTGCTCAAGCGCATCGACTGGATCAACGACAATTTCATCCACACCGCGTCGGCCCTGGTGTTCAACGTCACCATGCCGGCGTTGCTGTTTCTGGGCATCCTGCATGCCGACCTGCACGCCGCGCTGCAACCGGCGCTGCTGATCTATTTCTCGCTGGCGACGCTGGTGTGTTTTGCCATCGCTTGGGGCTGGGCGATCTGGAAGTGCCCGCGGGAAGACCGGGGGATCTACACCCAGGGCGCCTTTCGCGGCAATAACGGGGTGATCGGGCTGGCGCTGGCGGCAAGCATGTACGGCGACTACGGGATTTCCCTCGGTGCGATTCTCGCTGCGTTGGTCATCCTGTTTTACAACACGCTCTCGACCATTGTGCTGGCGGTGTACAGCCCGGTGATCAAGTCCGACCCCTGGAGCATCTGCAAAAGCGTGATGGTCAATCCGCTGATCATCAGCGTGTTTGTGGCGGCGCCGTTTGCCTACTTCAAGATCGGCTTGCCGGGATGGCTGGAGACGTCCGGCCAATACCTGGCGCAAACCACCTTGCCGTTGGCGCTGATCTGCATTGGCGGCACGCTGTCACTGGCGGCTCTGCGCAAGAGCGGCAACATGGCGATGAGTTCAAGCCTGGTGAAGATGATCAGCCTGCCGATTCTGGCGACACTGGGGGCGTGGCTCTGGGGGTTTCGTGGTGCGGAGTTGGGGATTCTGTTCCTGTACTTCGGCAGCCCGACCGCCGCGGCCAGTTTTGTCATGGCCCGTCAGGCCAATGGCAATCATGAACTGGCGGCAGCGATCATCGTGATCACCACGTTGATGGCGGCGGTCACCACCAACATCGGTATCTTCCTGTTGCAGTGGGGCGGGTGGATTTAGCCCCGGGATTTACGGTGTTCTTCAGGGCCTTATCGCGAGCAGGCTCGCTCCCACATGGGAATGCATTTCAACTGTGGGAGCGAGCCTGCTCGCGATAGCAATGTCACTGACGCCAGAAAATGCCGGGATTTACTCAGGCTTCTGATAGGTATCGATCACTTCCTGCGCCGCCCGAAACGCATCGATGGCCGCCGGGACACCGGCATACACCGCGCAATGCAGCAGCGCTTCACGAATCTCTTCCACGGTGCAGCCATTGTTCAGCGCACCGCGCACGTGACCTTTCAATTCCTGCGGGCACTTCAACGCGGTCAGCGCGGCGAGGGTGATCAGGCTGCGGGTTTTCAATGGCAAGCCTTCGCGGTTCCAGACGCCGCCCCAGGCGTGCTCGTTGACGAAATCCTGCAGCGGTTGCGTGAACTCGGTGGCATTACCCAGCGCGCGGTCGACGAAGGCGTCGCCCATTACTTGGCGGCGGACTTCAACCCCAGGCTTTTTATCATCGGTCATGGCAATTCCTTACTGTGGTGTTGGCGACGCCAGGCGCGCAGCGACGTGAACAGCAAAAACGCCATCAGCGCCGGCAGGACAAAAAACAGCATCAGGTGTTCAAGCTTGCCGGCCAGCGGCATGCCGGTGGTGAACGACACCACGTGCAGACCGTAAGCCAGATACAAACCCAAAAACATCAGACCTTCGGCGCGGGTCACCCGGTAACCGGAATAGAACACCGGCAGGCACAACACCGCGACACCGAGCATCACCGGCAAGTCAAAATCCAGGGCGTTTGGCGACACCGACAGCGGCGATGGCGCAATCAACGCAGTGAAGCCCAGCACGCCCAAAAGATTGAACAGATTGCTGCCGATCACGTTGCCCACGGCGATGTCACGCTGACCGCGCAAGGCGGCGATCAACGAGGTCGCCAGTTCCGGCAGAGAGGTGCTGACGGCGACGATGGTCAGGCCGATGATCCGCTCCGATAATCCCAGATCGGTCGCGACCGAAACCGCCGCGCCCAACAGCAAGTGCCCGGCGTAGACCAGCATCGCCAAACCCACGACGATCATCAGCAGACTGCTGATCCATGGCGCTTGCGGGACTTCGTGGGTGGTCGATTGTGGACGGACCGAGTGTCGTGACTGGCGCAGCAGCAGGCCCAGATACAGCACCAGTGCCGCCAGCAGCAGCACGCCATCGACGCGGGTCAGTTCTTCGTTCCACGCCAATACGAACACCAGCAGGCTGGCGCCGATCATCAGCGGAATATCCAGGCGCACCAGTTGCCGTGAAACCCGCAGCGGGATGATCAGCGCCGAGAGCCCGAGGGTGACGAGGATGTTGAAGATGCTACTGCCGATCACGCTGCCGACGGCGATGTCGGCGTTCTGCGCCAGGGTGGCTTGCAGGCTGACCGCCATCTGCGGTGCGCTGCTGCCGAGGGCGACGATGGTCAGGCCGATAATCAGCGGTCGTACATGCAGGCGTGCGGCGAGACGCACGGCCGCGCGCACCATCAGCTCGGCGCCGGCGATCAGCAACAGCAAGCCGCTGAGCAATTCAATCACGCTGATCAGGGGTATATCGGCAAGTCCGAAAATGGTCAGCGCTCCGTCTATCAGTCGTCGAGGGCTTGCACGCGAACCCGTGCGGTGCCGCTTCTGAGCATCCCCAGTTGTTCGGCCGCTTCATGTGAAACATCGATCAGACGCCCACGGGTGTGCGGCCCGCGATCGTTGATGCGAACCACACAGGACTTGTCGTTGTTCAGATTGGTGACCTTCACCCGCGTGCCAAAGGGCAACTGGCGATGGGCGGCGGTCAGGGAATTCTTGTTGAAACGCTCGCCACTGGCGGTGCGTTTGCCTTGGTGTTTGGCGCCGTAATACGAGGCCACGCCGGTCTTGTCGTAGCCATGAGGATCGATGGTGTCGGTGCTGGCGCAACCGGCCAGCAGAGAGAGCAGGGCACAGGCACTGAGGAAGCGTTTCATTCGAAGGTTTCCACATACAAATGTGGGAGCGAGCTTGCTCGCGATAGCGGCTTGGCATTCAACATTGAGTTGACTGTCCGGACGCTATCGCGAGCAAGCTCGCTCCCACAGGGATCAGAGCCAGTTTTGAGTGCTGGCTCCATTCTCATCAGCCTTCGAGCTTGCTTTTCAGCAGTTCGTTGACCTGTTGCGGGTTGGCCTTGCCTTTGGAGGCTTTCATGGCCTGGCCGACGAAGAAGCCGAACATCTTGCCGCGTTTGGCTTCGTCTGCCGCGCGGTACTGTTCAACTTGTTCGGCATTGGCCGCGAGCATTTCGTCCAACACTGCCGAGATCGCACCGGTGTCGGTCACTTGCTTCAAGCCGCGCTTGTCGATGATCTCGTCCGCGCTGCCTTCGCCGTTGGCCATGGCCTCAAACACCACTTTGGCGATTTTGCCCGAGATGGTGTTGTCGGTAATGCGCAGCAGCATGCCGCCCAGTTGCTCGGCCGAGACCGGCGACTGATCGATGTCCAGGCCCTGTTTGTTCAACAGGCTGCCCAATTCAACCATCACCCAGTTCGCTGCCAGTTTGGCGTCGCCGCCGATGCTCACGACTTTCTCGAAGTAATCGGCTTGCTCGCGGCTGGTAGCCAGGACGCTGGCGTCGTAGACCGACAGACCGAACTGCGCCTGGAAGCGCTCGCGTTTCTGCGGTGGCAGTTCCGGCAGGGTGGCGCGCACGTCGTCGAGGAACGAGTCTTCGATGACCACTGGCAGCAGGTCCGGATCGGGGAAGTAACGGTAGTCGTTGGCTTCCTCTTTGCTGCGCATCGGACGGGTTTCGTCCTTGTTCGGATCGTACAGACGGGTCTGCTGGATCACCTTGCCGCCATCTTCGATCAGCTCGATCTGACGTTGCACTTCGCTGTTGATCGCCTTCTCGATGAAACGGAACGAGTTGACGTTCTTGATCTCGCAGCGCGTGCCGAATTCAACCTGGCCCTTTGGACGGATCGACACGTTGCAGTCGCAACGCAGCGAGCCTTCGGCCATGTTGCCGTCGCAGATGCCGAGGTAGCGCACCAACGCATGGACCGTCTTGACGTAGGCCACGGCTTCCTTGGCACTGCGCATGTCCGGCTCGGAAACGATTTCAAGCAGCGGCGTACCGGCACGGTTCAGGTCGATGCCGGTGGCACCGGTGAATTCTTCGTGCAGGCTTTTGCCGGCGTCTTCTTCCAGATGCGCACGAGTCACGCCGACACGTTTGATCGTGCCGTCTTCCATGGCGATGTCCAGGTGACCCTTGCCGACGATCGGCAATTCCATCTGGCTGATCTGGTAGCCCTTCGGCAGGTCCGGGTAGAAATAGTTTTTACGGGCGAACACGTTGTGCTGGCCGATCTCGGCATCAATCGCCAGACCGAACATCACCGCCATGCGCACTGCTTCCTGGTTCAGCACCGGCAATACGCCAGGCATACCGAGATCAACCAGGCTGGCCTGGGTGTTCGGCTCGGAACCGAAAGTGGTGGAGCTACCGGAAAAGATTTTCGACCGGGTGGTGAGCTGGGTGTGAATCTCCAGCCCGATCACGACTTCCCATTGCATGTGTTTCTCCTCAGAAGCCGGTTGGGGTGCGGGTGTGCCAGTCAGTGTTGAGCTGATACTGGTGGGCAACGTTCAACAGGCGACCTTCCTGGAAATACGGGGCGAGCAACTGCACGCCGACCGGCAGGCCATCGACAAAACCGGCTGGCATGGACAAGCCCGGCAGACCAGCGAGGTTGGCGGTGATGGTGTAGACGTCTTCCAGGTACGCAGCAACCGGGTCGCTGCTCTTGGCGCCGAGCTTCCAGGCCGGGTTCGGCGTGGTTGGGCCGAGGATGATGTCGACCTCATTGAAGGCTGCCATGAAGTCGTTCTTGATCAGGCGACGAATTTTCTGCGCCTTCAGGTAGTAGGCGTCGTAGTAACCGGCCGACAGCGCGTAGGCACCGACCATGATCCGGCGCTGCACTTCCGGACCGAAGCCTTCACCACGGGAACGCTTGTACAGGTCTTCCAGGTTTTTCGGGTCTTCGCAGCGATAGCCGAAACGTACACCGTCGAAACGCGACAGGTTGGAAGACGCTTCCGCCGGGGCGATCACGTAGTACGCAGGGATCGCGTGCTGCATGTTCGGCAGGCTGATTTCCTTGACCACGGCACCGAGCTTTTTCAGCGCTTCAACACTGGCCATGACCAGGTCGGCGATGCGCGGGTCCAGACCGGCGCTGAAGTATTCCTTCGGCACGCCGATGCGCAGGCCTTGCAGCGAACCGTTGAGGCTGGCGCTGTAGTCAGGCACGGGTTCGTCGATGCTGGTGGAGTCTTGCGGATCGAAACCGGCCATGCCTTGCAACAGGATGGCGCAGTCTTCGGCGGTGCGGGCCAATGGGCCGCCCTGATCGAGACTGGACGCGTAAGCGATCATGCCCCAGCGCGAAACGCGACCGTACGTCGGTTTCAGGCCGGTCAGGTTGGTCAGCGCGGCGGGCTGACGGATCGAACCGCCAGTGTCGGTGCCCGTCGCCGCTGGCAACAGACGAGCGGCAACCGCAGCAGCCGAACCACCGGACGAACCGCCGGGCACGTGTTCCAGGTTCCACGGGTTTTTCACTGCGCCGTAGTAGCTCGACTCGTTGGCCGAACCCATGGCGAATTCGTCCATGTTGGTCTTGCCCAGGGTCACGGCACCCGCGGCGGCCAGCTTGGCGACCACGGTGGCGTCGTACGGTGCTTTAAAGTTGTCGAGCATCTTCGAGCCGCAGCTGGTGCGAATGCCTTGAGTGCAGAACAGGTCTTTGTGGGCGATCGGCGCACCGAGCAGGGCGCCGCTCTCACCATTGGCGCGGCGTGCGTCAGCGGCTTTCGCCTGCTGGAGCGCCAGGTCTTCGGTGAGGCTGATGAAACTGTTGAGCTGAGGGTCGAGCTGGGCGATACGCGCCAGCAGGGTTTTGGTCAGCTCTTCGGAAGAAAACTTTTTATCGGCGAGACCGCGGGCGATCTCGGCCAGAGTCAATTGATGCATTGCAGGCTCTTTCCCTTTAGTCGATGACTTTCGGAACCAGGTACAGGCCGTTTTCGACCGCTGGTGCGATGGACTGATAGGCCTCGCGATGATTGGTCTCGGTCACGACGTCTGCACGCAGGCGCTGGCTGGCTTCCAGTGGGTGGGCGAGCGGTTCGATACCGTCGGTATTGACCGCCTGCATTTCGTCGACCAGCCCCAGAATGCTGTTCAGGGCCGAAGTGATGTGTGGAAGATCGGCATCATTAAGGCCCAAACAGGCCAGATGAGCGATTTTTTCCACGTCGGAGCGTTCAAGCGTCATGGGATTCTCCAGTGGAAGGAAAACAGAACGGATGCTATCCGTGTGTTAGATTGTCGGAACACTACCGCATTTCTACGGTCATAAGGCCGCGATTGTGGGGGTTGGTGCACAGAAAAGCGGCCAATTTAACATATTGGCGCCTTGCCCAAAATCCCTGTCGTTGTTAGAGTTTGCCGCACTTTTTTACCCACGCGTTGCCTAGGGTCCCTTTCCCATGTTCAAGAAACTGCGTGGCATGTTTTCCAGCGATCTTTCCATTGACCTGGGCACTGCCAACACCCTTATTTACGTGCGCGAGCGCGGTATCGTCCTGAATGAGCCCTCGGTTGTGGCTATTCGGACACACGGTAACCAGAAAAGTGTCGTTGCTGTCGGCACCGAGGCCAAGCGCATGCTCGGCCGTACGCCGGGCAACATTGCTGCCATTCGTCCGATGAAGGACGGTGTGATCGCCGACTTCAGCGTTTGCGAAAAGATGCTGCAATACTTTATCAACAAGGTTCACGAAAACAGCTTCCTGCAGCCTAGCCCTCGTGTGTTGATCTGCGTTCCGTGCAAATCCACCCAGGTTGAGCGTCGTGCCATCCGTGAATCGGCCCTCGGTGCCGGTGCCCGTGAAGTGTTCCTGATCGAAGAGCCAATGGCTGCTGCGATCGGTGCCGGCCTGCCGGTTGAAGAAGCTCGCGGCTCGATGGTTGTCGATATCGGTGGTGGTACCACTGAAATCGCGCTGATCTCCCTGAACGGTGTGGTTTACGCCGAGTCCGTACGGGTTGGCGGCGACCGCTTCGACGAAGCGATCATCACTTACGTGCGTCGCAACTACGGCAGCCTGATCGGTGAATCCACTGCCGAGCGCATCAAGCAGGAAATCGGTACTGCCTACCCGGGCGGCGAAGTTCGCGAAGTCGACGTTCGCGGCCGTAACCTGGCCGAAGGCGTTCCACGCGCATTCACCCTGAACTCCAATGAAGTGCTGGAAGCTCTGCAAGAGTCCCTGGCCACCATCGTTCAGGCTGTGAAGAGTGCACTGGAGCAATCGCCTCCGGAACTGGCTTCCGATATCGCCGAGCGTGGTCTGGTGCTGACCGGTGGTGGCGCCTTGCTGCGTGACCTCGACAAGTTGCTGGCCCAGGAAACCGGTCTGCCGGTAATCGTTGCCGAAGACCCGCTGACCTGCGTTGCTCGCGGCGGTGGCCGTGCATTGGAAATGATGGATAAACACACCATGGACCTGCTGTCGAGCGAGTGATCTCGCCCGACGCATCTATGCTGTTGAGCGCGCAGGCAGCACTTTGCAGTGCTGCCTGTTGGCGTTTATCTTCTGTCAGTCTGCATCCAGGCCGGTTTGATGCCGTATGAATAAAGAGAACATTTGCCTGGGAGGAGCGGCTTATTAAACCGCTTTTCACCAAAGGGCCTTCACTGGGCGTGCGCTTGTTGGTGCTGGTCGTGCTATCGGTCGCGCTGATGGTGGTCGATGCCCGCTTCACACTGCTCAAGCCAGTGCGTAGCCAAATGTCGCTGGTACTGATGCAGTCTTACTGGATCACCGACCTGCCGCAGCGGCTATGGCAGGGTGTGGCCAGCCAATTTGGCAGCCGTACCGAGCTCGTCGCCGAAAACGAAAAACTCAAAACCGAAAACCTGCTGTTGCAGGGCCGCATGCAAAAGCTTGCCGCCCTCACCGAGCAGAACGTTCGGCTGCGCGAGTTGCTCAACTCCTCCGCGCTGGTCAACGAGAAGGTCGAAGTGGCCGAGCTGATCGGCATGGACCCTAACCCCTTTACCCACCGCATCATCATCAATAAAGGTGAGCGCGACGGTGTGGTCCTCGGTCAGCCGGTGCTCGATGCCCGCGGCCTGATGGGCCAGGTGGTCGAGTTGATGCCGTACACCTCTCGTGTGCTGTTGCTGACCGACACCACTCACAGTATTCCGGTGCAGGTGAACCGCAACGGTCTGCGGGCGATTGCCAGCGGCACCGGCAACCCGGAACGCCTGGAGCTGCGTCACGTGGCTGATACCGCCGACATTAAAGAAGGCGATCTGCTGGTCAGCTCCGGTCTGGGGCAGCGGTTCCCGGCGGGTTACCCGGTGGCGACGGTCAGGGAAGTGATTCACGATTCCGGTCAGCCGTTCGCTATTGTGCGCGCCGTGCCGACCGCCGCCTTGAACCGTAGCCGGTACCTGCTGCTGGTGTTCACCGACGGTCGTACAGCCGAAGAGCGCGCCAACGAAGCTGCCCAGGCTCAAGAAGCCTTGGACCAGCACGGTGGTGGACCGATCATTCCAGCGACCGTGCCGAAACCTGCCATCGTCCCGGCTGCTGTTGCTGCGCCCGTGACGCCGGTAGCGCCGACGGCTGCCCCTGCTGCCACAACCCCGCCCAAACCTGCGGCAACTCATCCTGCTGCTGCGAAACCTGCCGCCAGCAAGCCGCCCGCTGCCGTGAAGCCTGCTGCCAAACCGCCTGTCTCTGCGCCGGCTACCACTGGGGGACGAGAATAATGGTGGGTGCTACTGCCTCCCGAAACGGCTGGATTGTCTGGCTGACATTCGCCATCGGCATGCTGCTCAGCGTTTCGCCGCTGCCGCAATTCATGGAAATCCTCCGTCCGCTGTGGCTGGCCTTGCTGCTGGCATTCTGGGCGTTGGCCATGCCGCAGAAAGTCGGGATGGTCACCGCGTGGTGCCTGGGCCTGGCCGAAGACGTGCTTTATGGCACGCTGCTGGGCCAGAACGCGTTGATCCTGACGTTGATCACGTACCTGGTGCTGGCGCTGCAACAACGCCTGCGCATGTTCCCGATGTGGCAACAGAGCCTGGTGATCCTGGTGATCTTCGGCCTCGCGCAGCTTGTTCAACTATGGCTCAGCGCCCTGACCGGCAATCGTCAGCCGACGCTGGCGCTGGTCTTGCCGGCACTGGTCAGTGCATTGCTCTGGCCATGGATCAGCTACGGTTTGCGCGGTTTGCGTCGACGCTACAAAATCAATTAATTCGGTCAGGCATTTGCCCGCACCGGTGCCCTGTCTCGCAAATATGTTTCTTTTTTGGCGAGTGGCTGTTGTTGCCAGGCAAGGCGCCGCGACAAGTCATAGCTGGCTATGGCGAGGAGCGGCAACGCAGTATGGCAACAACAGACGCCGCCAAAAAGGAACAGTATTTGTGAGACGGGGCACTAAACAAGGGAGATGTCTTGATGAAACAGCTGTACCTCGCCTCAGGCTCGCCGCGTCGGCGTGAACTGCTCACGCAGATCGGCGTGCCGTTCTCCGCCATCAGCGCGGACATCGATGAAACCCCTTTAGAAAATGAATCCCCGTCGGCCTATGTCGAGCGCCTGGCGCGCGGCAAAGCCGAGGCCGGGCGTGGGACTGTCGTGTCTGACGCAGATTTTTGCGTGCTGGGCGCCGACACCGCCGTGGTGCTGGACGGAAAAATTCTCGGCAAGCCGGTTGATGAAGCCGAGGCGTGCGCCATGCTTATGATGTTGTCCGGGTGTGAACATGAAGTCCTGACGGCGATTGCGGTGCGAGAGGGCGAGCGTTGCGAGTCTCGGGTGGTGCGCAGTCTGGTGCGTTTTCGCAACATCAATCGCGATGAGGCGGTGGCCTACTGGGCCAGCGGCGAGCCGCAGGACAAGGCCGGCGGCTACGGCATTCAAGGGCTCGGCGCGGTGTTTGTCGCCGGGATAAATGGCAGTTACTCGGCGGTGGTCGGGTTACCGCTGTGCGAAACCGCTGAGCTGCTTGGCCATTTCGGCATACCCTGTTGGCAAACCCTTAACGCGCGTTGAGCGTCGTACTGACAAGATGCGGCCATTATCGTGAACATGCCTGAACGAGACCCTGCCATGAGTGAAGAGATCCTGATCAACATCACGCCGATGGAATCGCGCGTGGCGGTGGTTGAAAACGGTGTTCTGCAAGAGGTCCACGTCGAGCGCACGCAAAAGCGCGGGATCGTCGGCAATATCTATAAAGGCAAGGTCGTGCGGGTATTGCCCGGCATGCAGGCGGCATTCGTCGACATTGGTCTGGACCGCGCCGCGTTCATTCATGCCTCGGAAATCTCCCTGCGCGAAGGTCCGGCGGTCGAGAGCATCAGCGCCCTGGTTCACGAGGGTCAGAGCCTGGTGGTGCAAGTCACCAAGGACCCGATCGGCTCAAAAGGCGCACGCCTGACGACTCAGTTGTCGATTCCATCGCGTTATCTGGTGTACATGCCGCGCACCGCGCACGTTGGCATTTCGTTGAAGATCGAAGACGAAGCCGAGCGTGAACGTCTCAAGCAAGTGGTCACCGATTGCGTGGCCAAAGAAGGCATTCAAGAGGCCGGTGGCTTCATCTTGCGTACCGCTGCCGAAGGTGCCGGTGCCGATGAAATCCTCATGGACATTCGCTACCTGCGTCGCCTCTGGGATCAGATCAACGAGCAGATCAAAACCATCAGCGCGCCGAGTGTGATCTACGAAGACCTAGGCCTGGCGCTGCGCACCTTGCGTGACCTGGTGAGCCCGAAGATCGAGAAGATCCGCATCGACTCCCGGGAAACCTTCCAGAAAACCACGCAGTTCGTTGCCGAGCTGATGCCGGAAATTGCCGATCGTCTTGAGCATTACCCTGGCGAACGGCCGATCTTCGACCTGTACGGCGTTGAAGACGAAATCCAGAAAGCGCTGGAGCGCAAAGTCCCGCTGAAATCCGGCGGTTACCTGGTGGTCGATCCGGCGGAAGCCATGAGCACCATCGACGTCAACACCGGGGCGTTCGTCGGTCATCGCAACCTCGAAGAAACCATCTTCAAGACCAACCTCGAAGCCGCGACCGCCATCGCTCGTCAGCTGCGCCTGCGCAACCTGGGCGGGATCATCATCATCGACTTCATCGACATGGAAGATGAAGAGCACCAACGTCAGGTGCTGCGCACGCTCGAGAAACAACTGGAACGCGATCACGCCAAGACCAACATCATCGGCATCACCGAGTTGGGCCTGGTGCAGATGACTCGCAAGCGCACCCGCGAAAGTCTCGAACAAGTGCTGTGCGAACCGTGCAGCAGCTGTCAGGGCCGCGGCAAGCTCAAGACGCCTGAAACCGTTTGCTACGAGATTTTCCGCGAAATCCTCCGAGAGGCTCGCGCCTATCAGGCGGAAGGCTATCGTGTATTGGCAAACCAGAAAGTGGTCGACCGTTTGCTCGATGAAGAATCGGGCAATGTCGCCGAGCTCGAAGGTTTTATCGGACGCACCATCCGGTTTCAGGTGGAAACCATGTATTCCCAGGAACAATACGACGTGGTGCTGCTCTGAATCGCTGTATTTCAACCCTGTTAGAACGGCTGGCCTCAGCTTTTTGCAGTGTTTTTGCCATGGGAGCCAACTGACATGGAACGTCTGACACGCATTTTGGCCGCACTGACCCGCTGGGGTCTGGGGCTGTGTGCGTTGGTGATGGTGTTGTTGGCGTTATACGTCAGCCTCGGCCGAGAGCTGGCCCCGCTGGTGGCCGAGTACCGTGCCGAAGTCGAAGCCAAAGCCAGCGCTGCCTTGGGTATGCCGCTGAATATCGGCGAACTGGAAGGTAACTGGAGCGGCTTTGCGCCGATCATGCTGGCTCACGACGTGATGGTCGGCGAGGGCACCAATGCCCTGCGTCTGGATCAGGTGCGCGCGGTGCCGGATCTTTGGGCCAGTCTGATGGCTCGCGAAGTGCGCATCGCTCACCTGGAACTCAGCGGGCTGAAGATCAGCCTCAAGGAAGGCGAAGACGGGACTTGGGCGCTGGAAGGTTTGCCGGTGCAGCAGGATCAGCCGCTGGATCCTGAGCAATTGCTCAATCGTATGCAGATGGTTCAGCAACTGTCGGTACTCGATAGCCAGGTCACTTTGCAGCCACTGCAAGAGCAGCCTCTGACGTTGACTTACGTCGGTCTGAATCTGAAAACCGGAGTGTCGCGTCAGCGACTCGACGTTCGTCTGACCCTGCCCGACGGTCAGCCGGTGGCCATGAGTCTGCGCACCCGTCTGCGTGCCAGCGAGTGGAAGGACGGCGAGGCCGAAGCTTATTTGAGCCTGCCGCAAAGCGACTGGTCAAAATGGTTGCCTGAGCGCCTGACCCAACAATGGAATTTCTCCGAGATCAAGGCGGGTGGCGAGCTCTGGGTGAACTGGGACAAAGGCGCCCTGCAAAGCGCCGCGATACGCTTGAATGCGCCGCAACTCAAGGGTGCCTACGCCGAGCGCAAGCCGATCCAGATCAACAATCTGGCGTTGAACGGCTATTTCCAGCGTAGTTCCGAAGGCGTTCTGGTGACCCTGGACTCCTTGGCCATGAACCTTGGCGAGACCCGCTGGGAATCGCATCTGCAACTCAAGCAAAACGAGGCGACCGACAAGACTGAAGAGCTTTGGCATCTGCAAGCCGACCGCTTCGACCTCACTCCGATCACCCCGATACTGAATGCCTTGGGGCCGCTGCCCGAAGGCGTTGCTACGGCCGTCGAGCGCCTCAAAGTGACCGGCGGCCTGCGCAACGTGCTGATCGACTTACGGCCCAATGCCACCGACGACAGCAAGTTCAGCTTTGCCGCC
This sequence comes from Pseudomonas sp. GL_093, assembly GCF_057837605.1. Lineage (NCBI taxonomy): Bacteria > Pseudomonadati > Pseudomonadota > Gammaproteobacteria > Pseudomonadales > Pseudomonadaceae > Pseudomonas > Pseudomonas sp. GL_093. The sequence continues at coordinate 992,625 of NZ_CM174448.1, forward strand.
AACCTGGATCGGGTCGGCTTCGATGCCTATCACGGCGCTCCGGCGGCGCGAAATGTCAGTGGCAGCATCAGCGGTGATCTGGGTGGTGGCGAGCTGCGCATGGACAGCAAGGATTTTTCCCTGCACCTGGACCCGATCTTCGCCAAGCCATGGCAGTACATTCAGGCCAATGCCCGACTGACCTGGAAACTCGATAAAGACGCTTTCACCTTGATCGCGCCGTACCTGAAGGTGCTGGGCGAGGAGGGCAAGATTGCCGGCGACTTCCTGATCCGCCTGCATTTCGACCACACCCAGGAAGACTACATGGACCTGCGGGTCGGTCTGGTGGACGGCGACGGGCGCTACACCGCCAAGTACTTGCCGGCCATGCTCAGCCCGGGACTGGACGAATGGCTGCGTACGGCGATTCTCAAAGGTGCGGTGGACGAAGGCTTCTTCCAGTACCAGGGTTCGCTGAACCACGGGGCCGCCGAGACTGCCCGCAGCATCAGTCTGTTCTTCAAGGTTCACGATGCCGAACTGGCCTTCCAGCCAGGCTGGCCACATGTCAGCAAGGTCACGGGTGACGTGTTTGTTGAAGACAGCGGTGTGCGGATATTGGCCAGCAAGGGGCAGTTGCTCGATACCCAGGTCAGCGACGTTTACGTCAATATTCCTCATGTGCCAGCGGGGCAAAGCGTCCATTTGTTCCTCGACGGAGGATTCGCTGGCGGGTTGGGCGATGGCCTGAAGATTCTTCAGGAAGCGCCGATCGGCACCGCAGCGACCTTTGCCGGTTGGGAAGGCGAAGGCGATCTGCAAGGCAAACTGAAACTGGATATTCCGCTGGTCAAAGGCGAGCAGCCGAAGATCCTCGTCGACTTCAAGACCGCCAAGGCCCGTCTGAAACTGGCCGAACCAACCCTGGAGCTGACTCAGCTCAAGGGCGATTTCCGTTTCGACAGCACCAAGGGTTTGAGCGGGCAAAACATCACCGCGCGCGCTTTTGATAAACCCGTCACCGCACAGATTTTCGCCGATGGCGGCCCCGGCAACCTCAAGACTCGCGTCGCCGCCTCGGGCCAGGTCGAGGTCAAGAAACTGACTGACTGGCTGAGTGTGACTCAGCCGTTGCCAGTGTCCGGTGTGATCCCTTATCAGCTGCAATTGAACCTTGATGGGGCCGACAGTCAATTGGCGGTCAGCTCCAACCTCAAGGGCGTAGCAATCGATTTACCGGCGCCGTTCGGCATGGCGGCCGACGTCGGCCGTGACACCACGTTCCGCATGACCCTGCAGGGGGCGGAGCGGCGCTACTGGGTCAATTACGGTGAGCTGGCTAACTTCACGTTTGCGGCACCGCCCGGCAATTTTGCCGACGGTCGTGGCGAGTTGTTCCTGGGTGGCGGTAATGCCGTGCTACCCGGCGCCAAAGGCCTGCGGGTGCGCGGCGTGCTATCGGAACTGGACGTCGGCCCCTGGAAGGACCTGGTAGACAAGTACGCCGGCCAGGATCCGGGCGGCAACGCCAAACAGTTGCTCAGCAGTGCGGATTTCAAGATTGGAACGCTCAGCGGTGTCGGCACTACGCTCGATCAGGCTTCCGTACAGTTGAACCGCAAACCTGCCGCGTGGGCTTTGCAACTCGACAGTCAGCAAGTGAAGGGCAGTGCCAGCATCCCCGATGCGAAAGCCGCGCCGATTGCGATCAATCTGCAATACGTGCGTTTACCGGCGCCAGACCCGAAGGTCCTGGCCGACGAAAACTCGCCCGATCCGCTGGCCTCGGTGGATCCGACGAAGATCCCGGCACTGGATATCACCATCAATCAGCTGTTTCAGGGCCAAGACCTCGTCGGGGCCTGGTATCTGAAAGTCCGTCCGACCGCCAAGGGCATTGCGTTTACCACGCTGGATCTGGGCCTCAAGGGCATTCTCCTGCAGGGCAGCGGCGGTTGGGACGGTGTGCCCGGTTCCAGCAGCAGTTGGTACAAGGGCCGGATCAGCGGCAAGAATCTCGCCGATGTACTGAAGGGCTGGGGCTTTGCACCGAGTGTCACCAGTGAAGATTTTCATATGGATGTCGATGGTCGCTGGCCCGGTTCGCCGGCCTGGCTGGCCACCAAGCGCTTCTCTGGAACCCTTGATGCTTCGCTGAATAAAGGCCAGTTTGTTGAAGTTGAGGGCAGCGCCCAGGCGTTGCGCGTGTTTGGCTTGCTGAACTTCAACTCCATCGGCCGTCGGCTGCGTCTGGACTTCTCCGACCTGTTCGGCAAAGGCTTGAGTTACGACCGGGTCAAAGGCCTGCTGGTCGGGACCAACGGCGTATATGTGACGCGTGAGCCGATCCGGCTGACCGGTCCGTCGAGCAATATCGAACTCAACGGGACGCTGGACCTGGTGGGCGATAAGGTCGATGCCAAGTTGCTGGTGACGTTGCCTGTGACCAACAACCTGCCGATTGCCGCGCTGATCGTCGGTGCACCGGCTATCGGCGGCGCGCTGTTCCTGATCGATAAGCTCATCGGTGACCGTGTGGCGCGTTTCGCCAGCGTCCAATACACCGTCAAGGGGCCGTGGAAAGAGCCGAAAATCACCTTCGACAAGCCTTTTTGACTTTCTTTTTGAAAAGCCACGCCCGGGGCCGATGGAGTAGCATGACCAAACATAGCGGCGCAGGTCCCCTGTAGCAGCTGGCGAAGCCTGCGTCCGGCTGCGCAGCAGTCGTAAAATCAGACACCGCGGTCTTTCATGTAAACCGTGTATCCCGGATTTACGACTGCTGCGCAGCCGGACGCAGCCTTCGGCAGCTGCTACAGGTCGGTGTACAGATTTCAAAAAGGAAAGGCCATGTCTGTAGCGGTGATTCAAATGGTCAGCCAGAGCGATGTGCTGGCCAATCTGGCCCAGGCCCGTCTGCTGCTCGAGCAAGCGGCGACCAGTGGTGCGCAGCTTGCCGTACTGCCGGAAAACTTCGCCGCCATGGGCCGTCGCGACATTGCCGACATCGGTCGCGCCGAGGCGTTGGGCGAAGGCCCGATCCTGCCATGGTTGAAACAGACCGCCCGCGACCTCAAGTTATGGATAGTGGCCGGCACGTTGCCGTTGCCGCCGGTGGATCAACCGACGGCCAAAGTGCATGCCTGCTCGCTGCTGGTGGATGACCGCGGCGAAACCGTTGCACGGTATGACAAGTTGCACCTCTTCGACGTCGATGTGGCGGACAATCGCGGGCGTTATCGCGAATCCGATGACTATGCTTATGGCAGTGGGGTTGTCGTGGCGGACACGCCCGTCGGTCGAGTCGGGCTGACAGTGTGTTACGACCTGCGCTTCCCGGAGCTGTACAGCGAATTACGCGCTGCCGGTGCGGAGTTGATTACCGCGCCGTCGGCCTTTACCGCGGTGACCGGCGCGGCGCATTGGGAGGTATTGATTCGCGCGCGGGCCATCGAAACTCAATGTTATGTGCTCGCGGCTGCCCAGGGTGGGACGCATCCGGGGCCACGGGAAACCTATGGCCATGCCGCGATTGTCGACCCGTGGGGACGTGTGCTGGCGCAACAGGATCAAGGCGAGGCCGTGCTGCTGGCCGAACGCGATAGCAGCGAACAGGCGTCCATCAGGGCGCGGATGCCGGTGTCCAGTCACCGGCGCTTTTTCTCGCAGGGCGCCCGGCGACCTGCCTCAGAACGATGAATTTAAGGCGTAAAGCATATGAGCGAGTTGTTGTCCTCAGTCAGTGAACACCTCCTGGCGCCCGGCGGCGTAACGATCGAGAGCCTGCAAGGTGTGCTCGGCGATCTGGCCGGCCCGGGCATCGATGCCGCCGACCTGTATTTCCAGGGGCAGATTTCCGAGTCCTGGGCGCTGGAAGACGGGATCGTCAAGGAAGGCAGCTTCAACCTCGACCAAGGTGTCGGCGTGCGCGCGCAATCGGGTGAGAAAACCGGTTTTGCCTACAGCAATGCCATTACCCTCGAAGCCCTCGGCGCCGCGGCCCGTGCCGCACGTTCGATCTCCCGCGCCGGTCAGAACGGCACGGTGCAAGCGTTCACGACTCAGGATGTCGCCCAGTTGTACGGGCCGGACAATCCGTTGGAAGTGATGACCCGTGCCGAGAAGGTCGAACTGCTCAAGCGTATCGACGTTGCGACTCGCGCCCTCGACCCGCGTATCCAGCAAGTCACCGTGAGCATGGCTGGCGTCTGGGAGCGAATCCTCGTCGCTTCCACCGACGGCGGCCTGGCAGCCGATGTACGGCCGTTGGTGCGCTTTAACGTCAGCGTGATCGTCGAGCAGAACGGTCGCCGTGAGCGTGGCGGTCATGGCGGTGGCGGTCGTACCGATTACCGTTATTTCCTCAGCGATGACCGTGCCATGAGCTACGCCCGTGAAGCGCTGCGTCAGGCGTTGGTGAATCTGGAAGCCATTCCTGCTCCGGCCGGTACGTTGCCGGTGGTGCTGGGTTCGGGCTGGTCCGGTGTGTTGCTGCACGAAGCGGTCGGCCACGGTCTGGAAGGCGACTTCAACCGCAAGGGCAGTTCGGCCTACAGCGGGCGCATGGGCCAGATGGTTGCGTCCAAGCTTTGCACCATCGTCGATGACGGCACGCTGGCCGGTCGTCGCGGTTCCCTGAGCGTCGATGATGAAGGCACCCCGACCGAGTGCACGACGCTGATCGAAAACGGCGTACTCAAAGGCTACATGCAGGACAAACTCAACGCCCGTCTGATGGGCGTGGCCCGTACCGGTAACGGTCGTCGCGAATCCTATGCGCACCTGCCGATGCCGCGCATGACCAACACCTACATGCTGGCGGGCGAAAGCGACCCGGCAGAAATCATCGCCTCGGTGAAGCGCGGTATTTACTGCGCCAACCTCGGCGGTGGTCAGGTGGACATCACCAGCGGCAAATTCGTGTTCTCCACCAGCGAGGCGTACCTGATCGAAGACGGCAAAATCACGGCCCCGGTCAAAGGCGCGACGTTGATCGGCAACGGGCCGGAGGCCATGAGCAAGGTGTCGATGGTCGGTAACGATCTGGCGCTGGACAGCGGCGTGGGGACGTGTGGCAAGGATGGGCAGTCGGTGCCGGTGGGTGTCGGCCAGCCAACGCTGAAAATCGATGCGATCACTGTGGGTGGCACAGGATCGTAAAGGATGGAGCTTCGGGTGAGTTGCGAGGCAACTCACCCGATTCGGGACTTAACGCAGACCGCGTTGAGTCTCGTCCAGCTCACGGATGTACTTGAAGATTTTACGGCTCGATGCCGGTGGCTTGTTGGTCGCCAGTTCGTGCTGGGCCTGACGGATCAGGGAGCGCAATTGCTGACGATCAGCCTCCGGGTAGTCGACCACGAACTTCTCCAGGACCGCATCGTCGCCCGCGATCAAGCGATCGCGCCAGCGTTCCAGGCCATGGAAACGTTCGTTGTACTGCCGAGTGGAGGCATCGAGTTGATCGAGCAGAGTCAGAATGGCGTCAGTGTCCTGATCGCGCATCAGTTTGCCGATGAACATAAGGTGCCGTTTACGCGCGATATTCGCGGTGTGCTTGGGCGCATCGGCCAGGGCCCGGCGCATAGCGTCGGTCAACGGCAGTTTTGCCAGCAAGTCAGGCTTGAGTGTTGTAAGGCGCTCGCCAAGGTCAACCAGAGCATGAAGCTCGCGTTTAACCTGGGATTTGCTTTTTTCTCCCGTATCGAGGGAGTCGTCGTAAGAATCAACCATGGTGGCCGTCCGCAAAGAAACGCCGCCATGATAACCAGTCGGGGGCCGCTTGTCCGGCCCGGTCGCTCGAAGGCCCCAGCCGAAAGCAGAATTTGAGTGGAGAACAGCATGAGTGCAGTTGAAAGCGTCGGCCCACAAGCGTTGCCGGCACTGCAAGAACAAGTCGAGCAGATCATCGCTGAAGCCAAGCGCCAGGGTGCCAGTGCCTGTGAAGTGGCGGTGTCCCTGGAGCAGGGCCTGTCCACCTCGGTGCGTCAGCGTGAAGTCGAAACCGTCGAATTCAACCGCGATCAGGGCTTCGGCATCACCTTGTACGTTGGCCAGCGCAAAGGCTCGGCCAGCACGTCCGCCAGCGGTCCTGAAGCCATTCGCGAAACCGTCGCTGCGGCGCTGGCCATCGCCAAACACACCTCTGAAGACGAAGCCTCGGGTCTGGCGGATGCGGCGCTGATGGCCAAGGATCTGCAGGATTTCGACCTGTTCCACCAATGGGACATCACTCCGGAGCAAGCCATCGAGCAGGCCCTGGCCTGTGAAGCGGCGGCGTTTGCCACCGACAGCCGGATCAAGAACGCCGACGGCACCACCCTCAGCACCCATCAGGGCTGCCGTGTTTACGGCAACAGCCACGGTTTTATCGGTGGTTACGCGTCGACCCGGCACAGCCTGAGCTGCGTGATGATCGCCGAGGCCGACGGCCAGATGCAGCGCGATTACTGGTACGACGTGAACCGTCAGGGCAATTTGCTGGCCTCTCCGGAGAGCATCGGCCAGCGTGCCGCGCAACGGGCGGCGAGTCGTTTGGGCGCGCGTCCGGTGCCGACCTGCGAAGTGCCGGTGCTGTTTTCCGCGGAACTGGCCGGTGGTTTGTTCGGCAGTTTCCTTTCGGCGATTTCCGGCGGCAGCCTGTATCGCAAATCCTCGTTCCTTGAAGGCACCCTGGGGCAGAAACTGTTCCCGGAATGGCTGACCATTGATGAGCGTCCGCACCTGATGCGCGCCATGGGCAGTTCGGCGTTCGATGGCGATGGTCTGGCCACTTACGCCAAACCGTTCGTCGAAAAAGGCGAGTTGGTCTCGTACATTCTCGGCACGTACTCGGGCCGTAAACTCGGGATGCCGAGCACTGCCAACGCTGGTGGCGTGCACAACCTGTTCGTCACCCATGGCGACGAAGACCAGGCGGCCTTGCTGCGCCGCATGGGTCGTGGCCTGCTGGTGACTGAATTGATGGGTCAGGGCCTGAACATGGTCACCGGCGATTACTCCCGTGGCGCGGCGGGTTACTGGGTCGAGAATGGCGAAATCCAGTTTGCGGTCCAGGAAGTGACCATCGCCGGCAACATGCGTGACATGTTCAAACAGATCGTTGCGGTCGGTAATGACCTGGAACTGCGCAGCAACATTCGTACAGGTTCGGTGCTGATCGAGCGGATGACGGTCGCGGGTAGCTAAACCCCGGCAGCTGTACAAAAAAAGGCGCGCCACCCACTGGGTGGCGCGCCTTTTTTTCGAGTCTAACGCGGTCCCCTGTGGGAGCGAGCCTGCTCGCGAAGACGTCGTGTCAGTCGAAATAAATGTTGGATGTAAATCCGCCTTCGCGAGCAGGCTCGCTCCCACAATAGTTCTTGCACACTCCGCTGGGGTTGTTTTGGTTCTCATTATCATCTAATAATAAATCTCATTACCGAATGAGCCCGGATCATGAGTTCTGCCTTGCACGAGCAGCCTTACCTCGAAAGCTGGCGCTGGATGAGTCGCCAGATCCGTTGCGCGATGGCCCCCGATGAGCCTCGCCTGATCGAACATTACCTGGCCGAAGGTCGGTATCTCGCCTGTTGCACGGCAACCTCTCCCTGGACCATCGCCGAAACTTCTTTCCGTCTGTTGCTCGACACCGCCGCCGATGTCGCGCTGCCCTGGCACTGGCGCACCTACTGCCTGGACCAGGCCTGGCGCCCATTGCGCGAACTCGAACGCCTCTCTCTGTGCAAATGCCGCCTCAAGCGCTGGCAAAGCTACACCTGGCAACTGGCGACCTGCGAGTTGCAGCCCTCGATTCCTCTCATAGAACTGGTGCAAGGATTTTCTGATGAACAAGACTCGTATTGAGCGCGACAGCATGGGTGAGCTTCAAGTCCCAGTGGACGCCCTCTACGGCGCACAGACTCAACGAGCAGTGGATAACTTCCCCATCAGCGGCAAACCGATGCCCGTGCAGTTCATTCGCGCGCTGATCCTGGCCAAGGCCGCCGCTGCCCGAGCCAACATCGAGCTCGAACAAATCAGCGAATCCCAGGGCACAGCCATTGTCGATGCGGCGGTGGGTCTGCTCCAAAGCGACTTCATGCAGCATTTTCCGGTGGATATCTTCCAGACCGGTTCCGGCACCAGTTCGAACATGAACGCCAACGAAGTGATCGCCACCTTGGCCAGCCGCCTGCTCGGCGAGCCGGTGAACCCCAACGATCACGTCAATTGCGGCCAAAGCAGCAACGACATCATCCCGACCACCATCCACGTCAGTGTGGCGTTGGCGTTGCACGAGCAATTGTTGCCGGCGCTGGTGCGTCTGGTTCAGGTGATCGAACGCAAGGCCGAAGAGGTTCATCACCACGTCAAAACCGGTCGCACTCACTTGATGGACGCCATGCCGGTGCGCATGAGCCAGGTGCTCAACGGTTGGGCGCAGCAGCTCAAGGCCAACATCGGTCATCTGCAGGATCTGCTGCCGAGTCTGCAATCCCTGGCTCAGGGCGGCACGGCAGTGGGCACCGGAATCAACGCCCATCCGCAATTCGCGGCGCGTTTCAGTGAGCAGATGAGCAAGCTGACCCAAGTGCAATTCAAACCGGGCGAGGATCTGTTTGCGCTGATCGGCTCTCAGGACACGGCGGTCAGTGTTTCCGGCCAGCTCAAGGCCACGGCCGTTTCGCTGATGAAAATCGCCAACGACCTGCGCTGGATGAACTCCGGCCCGCTGGCCGGTCTTGGTGAAATCGAACTCGAAGCCTTGCAGCCGGGTTCTTCGATCATGCCTGGCAAGGTCAACCCGGTGATCCCGGAAGCGACCGCCATGGTCGCCGCTCAGGTCATCGGCAATGACACGGTTATCACTATCGCCGGTCAGTCGGGCAATTTTGAGCTGAATGTGATGCTGCCGATCATCGCCCAGAACCTGCTGAGCAGCATCGAGTTGCTGGCCAACTCCAGCCTTCTGCTGGGTGAAAAGGCCATCGCCAGCTTCAAGGTCAACGAAGCCAGGCTTAAGGAAGTGCTGTCGCGTAACCCGATCCTTGTCACCGCACTCAACCCGATCATTGGTTACCAAAAAGCCGCGGAGATCGCCAAGAAGGCCTATCAACAGGGCCGTCCGGTGATCGATGTCGCTCTCGAACACACCGACCTGACCCGCAGCCAGCTTGAGGTTTTGCTGGACCCGGAAAAACTCACCGCAGGCGGCGTGTAACCACCTCAACCGCTTTGGAGGCTCACCATGGAACACTGGAAACGCACGATCGAACGGGCAAATCGTTGTTTCATGCTGGGCGAATACGTCGATGCCCGCGAGGCTTACTTGCAGGCATTGGCCCTGGCCCAGGTGTTGTTCGAGCGCTGGGCGGATGCCGACGAAGCGGTGGCGGCCTGCGTGATTTCCCACCACAACCTGGCGGATCTGCATTTGCGTCTGAACCAGCCTGAGGAGAGCGCCGAGTACCTGTGCGCCATCCATCAGCGATTGTTGCAGACCATGCAGGACCCACGACTGGCGCCGGCCCTGCGTGAAGCAGCGTTGCGCCAGAGCAGCAAGACCTACGTCGAGCTGCTGAATTTCATCAGCGAACACGGCGAATATCCGCGCACCCATCGTCTGCTGCACATCGATGCCGCCTCGCCTGCGCCCCTACATCATGGAGTTCATTGAAATGGCTTTTACCTTGCCTGCCTTGCCCTACGCCTACGACGCCCTGGAACCGCACATCGATGCGCAGACCATGGAAATCCACTACACCAAGCACCACCAGACCTATATCAACAACCTCAACGCTGCGGTGGAAGGCACCGAGTTTGCCGAGTGGCCGGTGGAGAAACTGGTGTCAGCTGTCCAGCAACTGCCGGAGAAGCTGCGCGCGGCGGTGATCAATCAGGGCGGCGGGCATGCCAACCATTCGCTGTTCTGGGAAGTGATGGCCCCCAACGGCGGCGGCAATCCTGACGGCTCCTTGGCTGAGGCGATCGATGAGCAACTGGGCGGCCTGAGCAGTTTCAAGGAAGCCTTCACCAAAGCCGCGCTGACTCGTTTCGGCAGCGGCTGGGCGTGGCTCAGTGTGACGCCGCAAAAGACGCTGGTCGTTGAAAGCAGCGGCAATCAGGACAGTCCATTGATGAACGGCAATACGCCAATCCTCGGCCTGGATGTCTGGGAGCACGCGTATTACCTGCAATACCAGAACCGTCGCCCGGAATACATCAACGCGTTTTACAACGTGATCAATTGGCCTGAAGTCGCTACGCGCTATCAGGCTGCACTGGTTTAAGACTTCTGCAAAAACAATCCAAGGCTGGCTATGGGCACTGAAACACTGGCGATCGGAAGTGGACGAGTGTTTCGTTACGCATTCGGATCGCTGTTACTGCTGGCAGGCATGACGTTATTGGTTGCCCAAGGCTTGGCGTGGCTGGACCTCGAGCCGAAACTGCTGCGCGCGCTGCAAGGCGGGGCGATCTGCGCTCTGGGCACAGCGTTGGGTGCGGTGCCCGTGCTGGTGATTCGACGGATGCCTCAGGCGGTCAGCGATACGCTGCTCGGCTTCGGGGCTGGGGTGATGCTCGCGGCGACAGCGTTTTCGTTGATCGTTCCGGGGATCTCTGCCGCTGAATACCTGGGGCTGACGCCTTGGGCGGCCAGCGGACTGATCAGTTTCGGCATCATGCTGGGTGCGTTCGGATTGTTCCTGGTTGATCGCAAGGTGTCAGGTGCGTCGCCGGAAATGCTCGTAGGCACGCTGGAGCGAGCGGTCATCCCGCCGCGGATCTGGTTGTTTGTGTTTGCGATCATTGCCCACAACATCCCCGAAGGCATGGCGGTCGGTGTGTCGGCGGGGGGTGGCATGCCCGACGCCGATAGCCTGGCCATGGGCATTGCCTTGCAGGATGTGCCGGAAGGTCTGGTGATCGCGCTGGTATTGGCCGGGGCAGGGATGTCGCGGGTCAAGGCGTTCCTGATGGGTGCTGCGTCAGGTCTGGTCGAGCCGGTCTTCGCGTTGTTGTGCGCCTGGCTAGTGAGCCTGGCCGAATTGTTGTTGCCCTTGGGGTTGGCGCTGGCGGCCGGGGCAATGTTGCTGGTGGTCACCCATGAAGTCATTCCCGAGTCGCGCCGCAATGGTCACGACAAGCTTGCAAGTCTTGGGTTGCTGATCGGGTTTTGCTTGATGATGGTGATGGATACAGCGTTGGCTTAACGGCTGAACACGATCTTTGTAGCAGCTGGCGAAGCCTGCGTTCGGCTGCGTTCGGCTGCGTAGCAGTCGTGAACCCTGCTCACACGGTCTGCCTGACATACCGCAGAGCCCAATTTTACGACTGCTACGCAGCCGAACGCAGCCTTCGGCAGCTGCTACAGGGGCGAGTTGTTATTCGCCTTCGCCGAAGTAGTCATTGATCAAATTCACCAATGCCTGCAGCGCCTCATCAGCCTGTTCACCTTCGGTGCTCAGGTGGATTTTGGTGCCCTTGCCCGCAGCGAGCATCATCATTGCCATGATGCTTTTTCCGTCGACCGTGGATTCCGGCGTGCGTCCTACTCTGATCGTGCAATCCTTGAACTCACCGGCGACGCCAACGAATTTTGCAGAAGCGCGGGCATGCAGGCCCAGCTTGTTGATGATTTCAATTTCCAGAGCAGGCATCGCGGTGTGAATCCTTTAGCTGAGGTCGCGGTGGCGAACCTGGACGTTCTTCAGGGATTTTTGCAGGGCCTGGCCCAGACGTTCGGTCAGGTAGACGGAGCGGTGATGGCCGCCGGTGCAACCAATGGCAATGGTGACATAAGCGCGGTTGCTGGCGGCAAAGCGTGGTAGCCACTTGAACAAGTAGGTGGATATGTCCTGGAACATCTCTTCGACGTCCGGCTGTGCCGCCAGGTACTCGGCAACCGGTTGGTCGAGCCCGGACTGATCGCGCAACTCTGGCTTCCAGTAAGGGTTCGGCAGGCAGCGCACGTCGAACACCAGATCAGCGTCCACCGGCATGCCACGCTTGAAGCCGAAAGACTCCACCAGGAACGCCGTACCGGGTTCCGGCTGGTTCAGCAGGCGCAGCTTGATGGTGTCTCGCAGCTGATACAGGTTCAGGTTGGTGGTGTTTACTTTGAGATCGGCGAGGTCGGCAATCGGCCCGAGCAGGGCGGTCTCATCGTCGATGGCTTCGGCCAGCGAGCGATTGGCATTGCTTAGCGGGTGACGACGGCGGGTTTCCGAGAAACGTTTAAGCAAGGTTTCTTCGTCGGCGTCCAGATAAAGCACATCACACTGGATATGCCGGCTGCGCACTTCTTCCAGTAGTTCGGGAAACCGCGACAGGTGACTCGGCAAGTTGCGCGCATCGATGGATACGGCAACCAGCGGTTGTGCCAGTTCGGTGTGAATCAACGCGCGTTCGGCCAGTTCCGGCAGCAGGCCGGCGGGCAGGTTGTCGATGCAGTAGTAGCCGTTGTCCTCGAGAACATCGAGTGCGGTACTTTTACCTGAGCCGGAGCGGCCACTGACGATGATCAAGCGCATGATTAATGACCGTTTTGCTCGTCCAGGACAACCTGATACAAGGCTTCATTGCTCGGGGCGCTGCGCAGTTTTTCGCGCACTTCCTTGCGGTCGAGCATGCTGGCGATCTGGCGCAGTAACTCCAGGTGCGCATCGGTAGCGGCTTCCGGGACCAGCAGAATGAACAGCAGGTCAACCGGGGCACCGTCGATGGCGTCGAAATCAATGGGTGCATCAAGGTGCATCAGGGCGCTGATGGGCGAGGTGCAGCCCTTCAGGCGGCAGTGGGGAATGGCGATGCCGTTGCCAAAACCGGTTGAGCCGAGTTTTTCACGGGCAATCAGAGCCTCGAAGACATCTTGCATCTCCAGATCCGGCACTTCTTTGTGGATAAGGTTGGCAATTTGCTCAAGGGCTTTCTTTTTACTGCCGCCCGGCACGTTCACGAGGGAACGGCCGGGGGTCAGGATGCTTTCAAGTCGGATCATGGGTTGGGAGTGTTAACGACCGGTCGCGCCCTGGAGGAGGCTTTGGGTCTTTTCCTTATGCTTTTTGAGTTGTTTATCCAGCTTGTCGGTCAGTGCGTCGATCGCCGCGTACATATCGGTATGCTCCGCGTTTGCGACCACTTCATTGCCGGGAATATGCAGCGTGGCTTCGATTTTCTGCTTGAGCTTTTCGACCGTCATCGTGACTTGCACGTTGGTGATTTTGTCGAAATGCCTCTCTAATCGTTCGAGTTTTTCGCCGATGTAGGTGCGAAGAGGTTCGGTCACTTCCAGTTGGTGTCCACTGATGTTGACTTGCATACAGCTTCTCCTTCGTTGCCAGTGCATAAAGCGGCAGGCAGAAATGCCTGCCACTGGAACGCTGTGGCGTGGCTCTACATCAACCGCTTACGTTCGCTCGAAGGCGCGATCCCGAGGGATTCGCGGTACTTGGCGACGGTGCGGCGAGCCACCTGAATGCCTTGTGCCTCCAGTAAACCAGCGATCTTGCTGTCACTCAACGGCTTTTTCTGATTTTCCGCGGCAACCAGTTTTTTGATGATCGCGCGGATCGCCGTCGACGAGCATTCACCGCCCTCGGAGGTGCTGACGTGGCTGGAGAAAAAGTATTTCAGTTCATATATGCCCCGAGGGGTATGCATGAATTTCTGCGTGGTCACCCGTGAAATCGTCGACTCGTGCATGCCCACCGCTTCGGCGATGTCATGCAGGACCAGCGGTTTCATGGCTTCGTCGCCGTATTCAAGAAAACCGCGCTGATGCTCGACGATCTGAGTGGCTACTTTCATCAGGGTTTCGTTGCGGCTTTGCAGGCTCTTGATGAACCAGCGGGCCTCTTGCAACTGATTGCGCATGAAGGTGTTGTCGGCGCTGGTGTCGGCGCGGCGCACGAAACCGGCGTATTGAGCGTTGACCCGCAGTCGTGGCACGGATTCCTGGTTCAGCTCGACCAGCCAGCGCTCGTTGTCCTTGCGTACGATCACGTCGGGAACGACGTATTCGGCTTCGCTGGACTCGATCTGCGAGCCTGGGCGCGGGTTGAGGCTCTGCACCAGTTCAATCACTTGGCGCAGTTCGTCTTCCTTGAGCTTCATGCGACGCATCAGCTGGCTGTAATCGCGGCTGCCGAGCAGGTCGATGTAATCGCTGACCAGGCGTTTGGCCTCGACCAGCCAAGGCGTCTTGGCGGGCAACTGACGCAATTGCAGCAGCAGGCATTCGCCCAGGTTGCGGGCACCGATGCCAGCGGGTTCGAATTGCTGGATGCGGTGCAGGACGGCTTCGATTTCGTCCAGTTCGATGTCCAGTTCCGGGTCGAAGGCTTCGAGAATCTCCTCGAGGGTTTCGTCCAGGTAGCCCTGATTGTTGATGCAGTCGATCAGGGTCACGGCGATCAGGCGATCAGTGTCGGACATCGGTGCCAGATTCAGTTGCCACAGCAGGTGGCTTTGCAGGCTTTCGCCGGCCGATGTACGGGTGGTGAAGTCCCACTCGTCATCATCGTTGCTGGGCAGGCTGCTGGCGCTGGTCTGGTAGACGTCTTCCCACGCAGTATCGACGGGCAGTTCGTTGGGGATGCGTTCGTTCCAGTCGCCTTCCTCGAGGTTATCAACCGTCGGGGCGGTTTCCTGGTAGGAGGGTTCCTGAATGTCGACGTTGGGTTGCTGTTCGGCTTTGTCGGCCAAGGGGTCGGCGTTATCGAAGTCGTCGCCTTCTTCCTGGCGTTCGAGCATCGGATTGGACTCCAGGGCCTCCTGGATTTCCTGTTGCAGGTCCAGGGTCGACAATTGGAGCAGGCGGATGGCCTGTTGCAGCTGCGGTGTCATCGTCAGCTGCTGGCCCATTCTCAAGACTAGCGATGGTTTCATGGCAGGGGCTTAACACCTTATTCGCCGGCGCACATGCGCCATCCACTACAGGGCGCCGGAGCGCCAAACATAAGCAAATTATATGCCCGAAACTGCAGCGTTTGCCTAGAGCGCTGTAACAATAAAAAAATGTTGATTTTTTATCGAGACAAGCGCCCGGGCAACCAGCCAGACACCTCAGTGCTTACAGGCGGAACTCATGGCCCAGATACACTTCCTTGACCAGGTCGTTGGCCAGGATGGTGGCAGAGTCACCTTCGGCGATCAGCTGGCCATCGTTGACGATGTAGGCGGTTTCGCAGATATCCAGGGTTTCACGGACGTTGTGGTCAGTGATCAGCACACCAATGCCCTTGGCCTTGAGGTGATAGATGATCTGTTTGATGTCGCCCACCGAAATCGGGTCCACGCCGGCGAACGGTTCGTCGAGCAGGATGAATTTCGGGTTGGTGGCCAGTGCCCGGGCTATTTCCACACGGCGGCGTTCACCACCGGACAGGCTCATCCCGAGGTTGTCGCGGATATGGCTGATATGGAATTCCTGCAGCAGGCTTTCCAGCTCTTTGCGACGACCGGCCTTGTCGAGTTCCTTGCGGGTCTCGAGGATCGCCATGATGTTGTCGGCTACCGAGAGTTTGCGGAAGATCGATGCTTCTTGCGGAAGATAGCCGATGCCGGCCTTCGCACGACCGTGCATAGGCTGGTGGCTGACATCCATGTCGTCAATCAGTACGCGGCCCTGATCGGCCTGTACCAGACCGACAATCATGTAAAAGCAGGTGGTCTTGCCGGCGCCGTTGGGACCCAGCAGGCCGACGATCTGACCGCTGTCGATCGACAGGCTGACGTCACGCACGACCTGGCGGCTCTTGTAGCTCTTGGCCAGATGCTGAGCTTTCAGAGTTGCCATTACTGGGCCTTTTGCTCGTCGGTTTTCTTCTTCGGCTGGATCACCATGTCGATGCGCGGACGCGACTCGGTGACCTTGTTGCCCGTCGCACGACCGGCGCTCGCAAGCTTTTTGACCGTGTCGTAGACGATTTTCTCGCCTTGGGTGACGTTGTTGTCCTTGTCGATGACTTTCGCCTTGTCGATCAGCACAACGCGGTTTTGCGAGGCGTGGTACTGAATAGTCACTCCCCAGCCCTGAACAGGCTTGGTGTCGCCCTGGGTTTGCAGTTGCTCGAAATAGGCGAGGTTGCCCACCGAAGTCACCACGTCGATGTCGCCGGTCGGGGTGCGGGTGATGGTCACAGTATTGCCTTTAACGATCATCGAGCCCTGAGTGATGATCACGTCACCTTTATAGGTGGCAATGCCATTCTTGTCGTCCAGCTGGGCGTCGTCGGCCTGGATGCGGATAGGCTGCGCTTGATCGGTCGGCAGAGCCCAGGCGCTCACGCTTCCCAGTGCTGCGCTCAGACCGAGCAAAATAGGGAGGGTTTTAACGAGCCTCATACTGTCCTCTTACGTTAGATAGCAGGTGTATCCTGCTTTCTTTCAAATACGCTTTCATTCCCTTGCCAGTCGACACACCACCAGCGCCGTCGATTCTAACGGGTTGCTCGGTTTGCGCATATTGCTGCTGCGGGAACACTGTCATGCGGGTGCTGGTAATCAGGGTCTTGCGGTTTTTCTCGTCGAAGCGCGTGATGCGCACCGAGTCAATCAGTTCGACCTGGGTGCCGTCGGGATTCACTTCGCCGTGCTCGCTCTGGATATGCCACGGAAACTCGGTGCCGCGGAACATGTTCAGGTCGGGATTGGTCAACAGCGTCACTTCGGTGGCTTTCAGGTGTTCAACCTTGTCGGACGTCATTTCGTATTGCAGTTTGCCGTCCGGCAGGTATTGCACGCTGTGGGCGTTGATCGCGTAATAGTCGATCGCGGTTTCATCGATCTTTGCCACCGGCTGGTCGAGGAAGCGTTCCGGGCTGATGTTCCAGTAGCCGACCGCCGCGAATATCGCTGCGATGCAACCGAACACCAGGAATTTGCGAATCTTTTTGCTCAGCATAGTTGGCTCACAGGTACGCGGCGTTTGCCGCATCAAGGCGGCCCTGCGCGCGCAGGATCAATTCGCAGAATTCTCGAGCGGCACCCTCGCCACCGCGGGCCTGGGTGATGCCGTGGGCGTGTTCACGGACGAAACTGGCAGCGTTTGCCACCGCCATGCCCAGGCCGACGCGGCGAATCACCGGCAGGTCCGGCAGGTCGTCGCCGAGATAGGCAACTTGCTCATAGCTTAGGTTGAGTTGGGCAAGAAGTTCGTCGAGCACCACCAGTTTGTCTTCGCGCCCCTGGTACACGTGTGGAATACCGAGGTTCTTCGCTCGTCGCTCGACCACCGGGGTCTTGCGGCCGCTGATGATAGCGGTCTGCACACCGGCTGCCATCAACATCTTGATGCCTTGGCCGTCGAGGGTGTTGAACGTCTTGAATTCGCTGCCGTCTTCGAGGAAGTACAGGCATCCGTCGGTCAGTACGCCATCGACGTCGAAAACCGCCAGTTTGATGTTCTTGCCGCGTTGCAGCAGGTCGGTGCTCATCACATTACTCCTGCGCGCAGCAGATCGGACAGGTTGAAGGCGCCGATCGGACGGTCCTCCTTGTCCACCACTACCAGCGCGTTGATTCGATGGTCTTCCATGATTTTCAGGGCTTCGGCTGCCAGCATATCGGCTCGGGCGGTCTTGCCATGAACAGTCATGACCTCGTCGATGGTCGTATGGTGGATGTCGATGGTCCGGTCAAGGGTGCGGCGCAAGTCTCCGTCGGTGAAGATCCCGGCCAGTTTGCCGTCGGCCTCCACAATCGCGGTCATGCCCAGGCCCTTGCGGGTCATTTCCATCAAGGCGTCCTTGAGTAGCGTGCCACGTTGCACCTGGGGCAGCTCTGCGCCGGCGTGCATGACGGTTTCCACTTTCAGCAGCAGGCGTCGGCCAAGCGCGCCGCCGGGGTGGGAAAAGGCGAAATCTTCAGCGGTAAAACCGCGGGCTTCCAGCAGCGCAACGGCCAGGGCGTCGCCCATGACCAGCGCGGCAGTGGTCGACGAGGTCGGTGCCAGGTTTAGCGGGCAGGCTTCGTGCTCGACGTGCACGTTGAGGTTGACTTCGGCAGCCTTCGCCAGCGGTGAGTCAGGGTTGCCGGTCATGCTGATCAATTGAATACCCAGGCGCTTGATCAGCGGCAGCAGGGTGACGATTTCATTGGTGGAGCCGGAGTTTGACAGTGCCAGGATGATGTCGTCGCGGGTGATCATGCCCATATCGCCGTGGCTGGCTTCGGCCGGGTGCACGAAAAAGGCCGTGGTGCCGGTGCTGGCCAGGGTGGCGGCGATCTTGTTGCCGATGTGCCCGGATTTGCCCATGCCGACCACGACTACGCGGCCTTTGCTGGCCAGAATCATCTCGCAAGCGCGTACGAAATCTGCGTCGATACGGGGCAACAAGCCTTGTACGGCTTCCAGTTCGAGGCGGATGGTGCGTTGTGCTGATTGAATCAGGTCGCTGGATTGGCTCATGTCAGAAATCGTATAGCCTGATGAAAAGGCGGCGATTATAGCGGTAATGATCAAAACCCTCACGCAAGTTCGTCGCGCTTTGTCATTGCCGGTTACCGAATACCCTTAAATATAAGCTTTTACCCCGTCATGTTGCTGAACATGGCCTGGCTTGGGCCTTGGGCGCTTGGCCATTGCGGTGATATAGTTCGCCGCCAGTTCGGCCTGCCCGGGAGGTATGTGCTTTCGCCAGAAAGTCAGGCGTCCGAGTGAGAGGCTGCATCGCAAGGAGTTTAGATGAGTGCCGATAAAGCCTACGCGGTCGAGCTGAAGGGACTGTCCTTCAAGCGCGGAACGCGCAGCATTTTCAATAACGTCGATATACGCATCCCGCGCGGCAAGGTCACCGGCATCATGGGGCCTTCCGGGTGTGGCAAGACTACGCTGTTGCGGTTGATGGGCGCACAGTTGCGGCCCACCAAAGGCGAAGTCTGGGTCAATGGACAGAACCTGCCGAAACTGTCGCGCAGTGATCTGTTCGATGCGCGAAAGCACATGGGCGTGCTGTTTCAGAGTGGCGCACTGTTCACCGATCTCGATGTGTTCGAGAACGTCGCCTTTCCGCTACGCGTTCATACCGAACTGCCGGAAGAAATGATCCGGGACATTGTCCTGCTCAAATTGCAGGCCGTGGGCTTGCGTGGCGCCATCGACCTGATGCCTGACGAGTTGTCCGGCGGCATGAAACGTCGCGTCGCGCTGGCCCGGGCGATCGCCCTCGATCCGCAGATCCTCATGTATGACGAGCCTTTTGTCGGCCAGGACCCCATCGCCATGGGTGTGCTGGTGCGTCTGATCCGGCTGCTCAACGATGCGCTGGGCATCACCAGTATCGTGGTCTCCCACGACCTGGCCGAGACCGCGAGCATTGCCGATTACATCTATGTCGTCGGCGAAGGCCAGGTGTTGGGGCAGGGCACTCCCGAGGAGCTGATGAACTCGCAGGAGCCACGCATCCGTCAATTCATGACAGGCGAGCCTGACGGTCCGGTCGCCTATCACTTTCCAGCGACGGATTACCGCGCAGATCTTCTGGGGCAGCGTTGATGCGCAAGATTTCACTAATAGAACGGGTTCGCCGGTTCGGCCACTCTGGCATTGACGTGCTGGGGGTGTTCGGCCGTTCGGCGATATTCCTGTTTCATGCCTTGCTTGGCCGTGGCGGCATTGGCGGCGGTTTTGGCTTGCTGATCAAGCAACTGCATTCGGTGGGCGTAATGTCCCTGGTGATCATCGTGGTCTCCGGGGTATTCATCGGCATGGTGCTGGCGCTGCAAGGCTTCAATATTCTATCCAGCTATGGTTCGGAGCAGGCGGTCGGCCAGATGGTTGCGCTGACGCTGTTGCGCGAACTGGGCCCCGTGGTCACGGCATTGTTGTTCGCCGGGCGCGCCGGTTCGGCATTGACTGCCGAAATCGGCAACATGAAGTCCACCGAGCAGTTGTCCAGTCTGGAAATGATTGGCGTCGACCCGCTCAAGTACATCATTGCCCCGCGCCTGTGGGCCGGCTTCATTTCCCTTCCCGTGCTGGCAATGATCTTCAGCGTGGTGGGCATCTGGGGTGGTTCGTGGGTGGCCGTCGACTGGCTGGGTGTCTATGAAGGTTCCTACTGGTCCAACATGCAGAACAGCGTGACCTTTGCAGACGATGTGCTCAACGGCATCATCAAAAGCATCGTTTTCGCCTTTGTCGTGACCTGGATTGCCGTATTCCAAGGCTATGACTGCGAGCCCACTTCCGAGGGGATCAGTCGTGCCACTACCAAGACCGTGGTGTATGCCTCTTTGGCTGTACTCGGCCTGGACTTTATTCTGACCGCCTTGATGTTTGGAGATTTCTGATGCAAAACCGCACCCTGGAAATCGGTGTCGGCCTTTTCTTGCTGGCTGGCATCCTGGCTTTGCTGTTGCTGGCGTTGCGGGTAAGTGGCCTGTCCCCGAGCGCAACCACCGACACTTATAAACTTTATGCGTATTTCGACAATATCGCCGGTTTGACTGTCAGAGCTAAAGTGACCATGGCCGGTGTGACCATCGGCAAGGTTACGGCGATCGATCTGGATCGCGACAGTTTCACCGGTCGAGTAACCATGCAGCTGGAAAAGCGCGTAGATAACCTGCCGACTGACTCCACTGCATCTATCCTGACCGCTGGACTGTTGGGCGAGAAGTACATCGGTCTCAGCGTGGGCGGCGAAGAAGGCTTGCTCAAGGATGGTGGAACCATCCACGACACGCAGTCGTCGCTGGTACTCGAAGACCTGATCGGTAAGTTTCTGCTCAATACCGTTAGTAAAGACGCTAAATGAGGAGCTTTTAAATGATCTCTACCTTGCGACGTGGCCTGTTGGTATTGCTCGCGGCCCTGCCGTTGATGGCTAACGCCGTGGCGGCGCCTTCCGCGCACGAACTGGTACAGGACACCACCAATCGGTTACTTGCCGATCTGGCGACCAATAAAGAGAAGTACAAGCAGGATCCGAAAGACTTTTATACCGCGCTGGACACGATCGTCGGACCTGTTGTGGATGCCGAGGGCATTTCCAAGAGCATCATGACGGTCAAATACTCGCGCAAAGCCACGCCTGCGCAAATGAAGACCTTTGAAGAAAACTTCAAAAAGGGTCTGTTCCAGTTCTATGGCAACGCTTTGCTCGAATACAACAATCAGGGGATCGTCGTCGACCCTGCCAAGGATGAGTCGGGAGATCGTACAAGCGTTGCCATGACGGTCAAAGGCGCCAACGGCGCGATCTATCCTGTGTCTTACACACTCGAAAAGATCAATGGCGAGTGGAAACTGCGCAACGTGATCATCAACGGCATTAACATCGGCAAGCTGTTCCGTGATCAGTTCGCTGATGCGATGCAGCGCAATGGCAACGACCTGGACAAGACCATCAATGGTTGGGCCGGGGAAGTCGCCAAAGCCAAGGAAGCCAGTCAGAAGCAAACAACCGAGACAAAAGCTCAATGAGTGTGTCGGCCATTCGCATGAGCGAATCCGGCGAGCTGACGCTTAGCGGCATGCTGGATTACCGCACTGGCCCCGGTTTGCGTAAGCAGGGGCAGGCGCTGATCAAATCCAGCAAGGCCGCTGCACTGGTGGTCGATTGCTCGGCAGTGTTGAAGTCCAGCAGTGTCGGCTTGTCGCTGCTGCTGTGCTTCATGCGTGATGCAGAGTCGGCCGGCAAGGCGTTGAGCATCCGTGGGATGCCAGAAGACATGCGCGAAATCGCTCAGGTCAGCGAATTGACCGAGCTGTTGGCGCATCCCTAACCGCATCTATTAAGAAGCCCCCCGTCAGAGTCCTGCTTCGCGGGGTTCGCAGGCGCGGGGCTTTTTTGTATGATGTCCGACCCGCGCGCACAGGGCGCCGATTGAGGTTGAGCATGCAGGCCGTAGAAGTGAAGAGCTTCCTTGAAGGAAAGCTGCCAGGAACCCTAGTAGAAGTCGAGGGCGAAGGCTGCAACTTTCAGCTGAACGTGATTAGCGATGAACTGGCGGCGTTGAGCCCGGTGAAGCGTCAGCAGCAGATCTATGCCCATTTGAACCCATGGATCACCGATGGCAGCATCCATGCGGTCACTATGAAATTTTTCAGCAGCGCGGCCTGGGCCGAGCGCACCTGAGCCCAAGGGCGTCGAGATTCTTATGGATAAATTGATAATTACCGGTGGCGTTCGTCTTGATGGCGAAATCCGCATCTCCGGGGCAAAGAACTCTGCCCTGCCGATCCTGGCTGCAACCTTGCTGTGCGATGGCCCGGTGACCGTGGCCAACCTGCCGCACCTGCACGACATCACCACCATGATCGAGCTGTTCGGTCGTATGGGCATCGAGCCGGTGATCGACGAGAAACTCAGCGTCGAAATCGACCCGCGCACCATCAAGACCCTGATCGCTCCGTACGAACTGGTTAAAACCATGCGTGCGTCGATCCTGGTGCTGGGCCCGATGGTTGCCCGTTTCGGTGAAGCCGAAGTCGCACTGCCTGGCGGTTGCGCCATCGGTTCGCGTCCGGTTGACCTGCACATCCGTGGTCTCGAAGCCATGGGCGCGGTCATCGACGTCGAAGGCGGCTACATCAAGGCCAAGGCGCCTGAAGGTGGCCTGCGCGGCGCGCACTTCTTCTTCGACACCGTCAGTGTGACCGGTACCGAAAACATCATGATGGCGGCCGCTCTGGCCAAGGGTCGCAGCGTTCTGGCAAACGCCGCTCGCGAACCTGAAGTCATCGACCTGGCGAACTTCCTGATCGCCATGGGCGCCAAGATCACCGGCGCCGGCACTGACACCATCACCATCGATGGCGTCGAGCGTCTGCACCCGACCACTTACAAAGTGATGCCTGACCGTATCGAGACCGGCACCTACCTGGTCGCAGCGGCTGTGACCGGCGGTCGTGTGAAGGTCAAGGACACCGATCCGACCATCCTCGAAGCCGTTCTTGAGAAACTCAAGGAATCGGGTGCCGAAATCACCTGCGGTGAAGACTGGATCGAGCTGAACATGCACGGCAAGCGGCCAAAAGCCGTCAACGTGCGCACCGCTCCGTACCCGGCGTTCCCGACCGACATGCAAGCGCAGTTCATCTCGCTCAACGCCATTGCCGAAGGCACCGGTGCCGTGATCGAGACGATCTTCGAAAACCGCTTCATGCACGTTTACGAACTGCACCGCATGGGCGCCAAGATCCAGGTCGAAGGCAACACTGCCATCGTCACCGGTACCGAAAAGCTCAAGGGCGCGCCAGTCATGGCCACCGACCTGCGTGCTTCGGCCAGCCTGGTGATCTCGGCGCTGATCGCTGAAGGTGACACCCTGATCGACCGCATCTACCACATCGACCGTGGTTACGAGTGCATCGAAGAGAAACTGCAGATGCTCGGCGCCAAGATCCGCCGCGTACCGGGCTAGTTTCTGCTGCATGGGCGCAGGGACGCGCCCGTTGATTTGTTGAAGTCGAGCCGGTTTCCGGCTCGATGTGTGTCCGGCGCCATTTGCGACCGGGCATGAGTACCTTGATAAGGACTGACGTTTCCCATGTTGACCATCGCACTGTCCAAGGGCCGCATCCTTGACGACACCTTGCCGCTTCTGGCTGAAGCGGGCATCGTGCCGACCGAGAATCCGGACAAGAGCCGCAAGCTGATCATCCCCACGACTCAGGCCGATGTGCGCCTGCTGATCGTGCGTGCCACCGATGTGCCGACTTACGTCGAACATGGTGCCGCTGACCTGGGCGTCGCCGGTAAAGATGTGCTGATGGAATACGGCGGCCAGGGCTTGTACGAGCCATTGGACCTGCGAATTGCCCTCTGCAAGCTGATGACCGCCGGCCGTGTCGGCGATGTCGAGCCCAAGGGCCGCCTGCGTGTGGCGACCAAGTTCGTCAACGTTGCCAAGCGCTACTACGCCGAACAGGGCCGTCAGGTCGACATCATCAAGCTCTATGGCTCGATGGAACTGGCGCCGCTGATCGGTCTGGCAGACAAGATCATCGACGTGGTCGACACCGGCAACACCCTGCGTGCCAATGGCCTGGAACCCCAGGATTTCATTGCCGACATCAGCTCCCGGCTGATCGTGAACAAAGCTTCAATGAAAATGCAGCACGCCCGTATCCAGGCGTTGATCGACACCCTGCGCAAGGCAGTGGAGTCTCGACACCGCGGCTGATTCACCTGCGCGACGTTAAGTCGCGCCCGTCTATCCGCCTCATAGCCAGAATTCTCAGGTGCCCAAGCGGATCGATGGTAGCTTCGGGTACCTGAGTTTTCGCCATTCCTATGAGGCTCTCGCTATGACCGCACCGACTGCAATTCGCCGACTCAACGCTGCTGACCCGGATTTCGCACATCATCTGGATCATCTGCTGAGCTGGGAAAGTGTGTCTGACGACTCGGTCAATCAGCGGGTGCTGGACATCATCAAGGCCGTGCGCGAGCGTGGCGATGCGGCGCTGGTGGAATTCACTCAGAAGTTCGACGGCCTGCAGGTCGCGTCCATGGCGGACCTGATCCTGCCTCGTGAACGCCTGGAACTGGCCCTGACCCGAATCACCGTGCCTCAGCGTGAAGCGCTGGAAAAAGCCGCGTCCCGAGTACGCAGCTACCACGAGAAACAGAAGCAGGATTCCTGGAGCTACACCGAAGCCGACGGCACCGTGCTGGGCCAGAAGGTCACGCCGCTGGATCGCGCCGGTCTGTACGTACCGGGCGGCAAGGCGTCGTACCCGTCTTCGGTGCTGATGAACGCGATTCCGGCCAAGGTGGCCGGTGTGACCGAAGTGGTCATGGTGGTGCCGACACCTCGTGGCGAAATCAACGAGCTGGTGCTGGCCGCAGCGTGCATCGCCGGCGTCGACCGCGTGTTCACCATCGGCGGCGCTCAAGCGGTCGCCGCGCTGGCTTACGGCACCGAAAGCGTACCGAAGGTCGACAAGGTGGTCGGTCCGGGCAACATCTACGTCGCCACCGCCAAGCGCCACGTGTTCGGCCAGGTCGGCATCGACATGATCGCCGGCCCATCCGAAATCCTCGTGGTCTGCGACGGCCAGACTGATCCGGACTGGATCGCCATGGACCTGTTCTCCCAAGCCGAGCACGACGAAGACGCCCAGGCGATTCTGGTCAGCCCGGACGCCGAGTTCCTCGACAAGGTCGCCGCCAGCATCGCCAAACTGCTGCCGACCATGGAACGCGCCGAGATCATCGAAACGTCGATCAATGGCCGTGGCGCGCTGATCAAGGTCCGCGACATGGACCAAGCCATCGAAGTGGCCAACCGCATCGCGCCGGAACACCTTGAGTTGTCCGTTGCTGATCCGCAGGCCTGGCTGCCGAAGATTCGCCATGCTGGCGCGATCTTCATGGGCCGTCACACGTCCGAAGCCCTAGGCGACTATTGCGCTGGTCCAAACCACGTGTTGCCGACGTCCGGCACCGCGCGCTTCTCTTCGCCATTGGGTGTTTACGACTTCCAGAAACGTTCGTCGATCATCTTCTGCTCCGAGCAGGGTGCTTCCGAACTGGGCAAAACCGCTTCCGTGCTGGCCCGTGGGGAGTCGCTGACCGCTCACGCCCGTAGCGCCGAATACCGCATCGTTGACGACAAGAAGGGCAACTGAACATGAGTAAATTCTGGAGTCCCTTCGTCAAGAGCCTGGTGCCTTACGTGCCGGGCGAGCAGCCGAAACTGGCGAAACTGGTGAAGCTCAACACCAACGAAAACCCGTACGGTCCCTCGCCAAAAGCTTTGGCGGCGATGCAGACCGAACTGAACGACAATTTGCGTCTGTACCCGGATCCGAACAGTGATGTGCTCAAGCAAGCAGTCGCCAAGTACTACGGCGTGCAGAGCAATCAGGTGTTTCTCGGCAACGGTTCCGATGAAGTCCTGGCGCACATCTTTCACGGTTTGCTGCAACATGATAATCCGGTCCTGTTCCCGGACATCAGCTACAGCTTCTATCCGGTTTACTGCGGCTTGTACGGCATCACCTTCGACGCGGTGCCGCTGGACGAGCAGTTCCAGATCAACCCGGCGGACTACGCCAAGCCGAACGGCGGGATCATCTTCCCTAACCCGAACGCACCGACGGGCTGCCTGTTGGCGCTGGATGCGGTTGAGCAAATCCTCAAGGCCAGCCCGGATTCGGTGGTCGTGGTGGATGAGGCTTACATCGATTTTGGCGGTGAGACGGCGATCAGCCTGGTGGACCGTTATCCGAACCTGCTGGTGACCCAGACCCTGTCCAAGTCCCGTTCGCTGGCCGGCCTGCGGGTTGGTTTGGCGGTGGGGCATCCGGATTTGATCGAGGCGCTGGAGCGGATCAAGAACAGCTTCAACTCCTATCCGCTGGATCGTCTGGCGAATGTCGGTGCAGCCGCAGCGTTCGAAGATCGTGAGTACTTCGACAAGACCTGCCGGTTGGTCATCGAGAATCGTGAATGGGTCGTAACGCAATTGGAAGCGAAGGGCTTTGAAGTGTTGCCGTCGGCGGCGAACTTCATTTTCGCCCGTCATCCGAAACACGATGCGGCGGGGCTGGCGGCGAAGTTGCGCGAGCAAGGCGTGATCGTTCGGCATTTCAAACAGGAGCGGATCGCCCAGTTCCTGCGGATCTCGATTGGCACGCCGGAGCAGAATCAGGCGTTGATCGACGGCTTGGGCACTCTCTAAAGCATCCCCCGATCCTGTGGGAGCGAGCCTGCTCGCGATGAGGCCATAACATTCAACATCATCGTTGACTGTTAAACCGCTATCGCGAGCAGGCTCGCTCCCACATTGGTTTGTGTTGGCTGCTTACTCTTCTTCTTTCTCTTTAACCGGCGCAGGCGGCGGACGCAAACCGATCTCGGCGGTGAGCTTGAGCTCTTTGCCGTTGCGCATCACCTGGATCGTGACGTGGTCGGTGGGCTTGATCCGCGCGACCTGGTTCATCGAACGACGACCATCGCCGGCCGGCTCGCCGTCGATGCTGAGAATCACGTCACCCAGTTGCAGGCCGGCCTTCTGCGCCGGACCGTCACGGAAAATCCCCGCGACCACAATGCCGGGGCGCCCCGACAGACCAAACGATTCCGCCAGTTCCTGGCTCAACGGCTGCACTTCAATGCCGAGCCAGCCGCGAATCACCTGGCCGTGTTCGATAATCGACTTCATCACTTCCATGGCCAGTTTCACAGGGATTGCGAAACCGATGCCCTGCGAACCGCCGGACTTGGAGAAAATCGCCGTGTTGATGCCGGTCAGGTTGCCGTTTGCATCCACCAGCGCACCGCCGGAGTTGCCGGGGTTGATCGCCGCGTCGGTCTGAATGAAGTCTTCGTAGTTGTTCAAGCCCAGCTGATTGCGCCCGGTGGCGCTGATGATGCCCATGGTCACGGTCTGGCCGACACCGAACGGGTTGCCGATGGCCAGAGCTACGTCGCCGATGCGGATGTTGTCGGAACGCCCGACAGTGATCGATGGAAGATTCTTCAAGTCGATCTTCAGGACCGCGAGGTCGGTTTCCGGGTCGCTGCCGATCACTCGGGCCAGGGTTTCACGACCGTCCTTGAGCGCCACCACGATCTGGTCGGCGCCGGTGGTCACGTGGTTGTTGGTCAGCAGGTAACCTTCCGGGCTCATGATCACGCCTGAACCGAGGCTCGACTCCATGCGCTTCTGCTTGGGCGAGTTGTCGCCGAAGAAGCGGCGAAACTGCGGATCTTCGAACAGCGGATGGTTCGGTTTGTTGATGACTTTGGTGGTGTACAGGTTGACCACCGACGGCGCAGCCGTGGTCACCGCGTCAGCATAGGACACAGGGCCTTGTTGCATGGTGGTGGTTTGCGGGGCTTGCTGCATGTTGACGTCAAGGCTCGGGAGCCCGACCCACTGCGGGTAACGCTGGATGATTAACAGAGCGATAAGCACGCCGGCCAACAGCGGCCAGCCGGAAAAACGCAGCGCTTTGAGCATTAAGCACGTCCTGGGAGGTTGCAGGCGGTATGAGACCGCCCATAATGTCGCGCATTATACGAGGCGAAGCGTGCCTCTGAACGGGATATTTAGGAGTCTTTTATGGCCGTTGCCTTGAGCACCCTGGTTGAAGAAGCCGACCGTTACCTTAACAGTGCAAAGATTGCCGATTACTGCCCCAACGGGTTGCAGGTCGAAGGCCGGCCGCAGGTCATGCGCATCGTCAGTGGCGTCACCGCCAGCCAGGCGTTGCTCGACGCTGCGGTGGATGCCAGTGCCGACCTGGTGCTGGTGCATCACGGTTATTTCTGGAAAGGCGAGAATCCGTGCATCACCGGCATGAAGCAGCGTCGGTTGAAAACCCTGCTCAAGCACGATATCAGCCTGTTGTCCTACCATCTGCCGCTGGATTTGCACCCGGAAGTCGGCAATAACGTGCAGCTGGCACGTCAGCTCGATATCACCGTGGAAGGCCCATTGGACCCGGACAACCTTAAAGTTGTCGGCCTGGTTGGTTCATTGAACGAGCCGGTGACGGCCCGCGATTTTGCCCGTCGCGTACAAGAAGTCATGGGTCGCGAGCCGTTGCTGATCGAAGGCAGCGAGATGATCCGGCGCGTTGGCTGGTGCACCGGTGGCGGGCAGGGTTACATCGATCAGGCCGTGCTGGCTGGCGTCGACTTGTACCTCAGCGGTGAGGCGTCCGAGCAGACCTTCCACAGCGCCCGGGAAAACGACATCAGCTTCATCGCCGCCGGCCATCACGCCACTGAGCGCTATGGCGTGCAGGCACTCGGGGATTATCTGGCGCGGCGTTTTGCCCTTGAGCACATCTTCATCGATTGCCCGAATCCCATCTGAATCACCCCCTATCCACTGTGGGAGCGAGCCTGCTCGCGATGGCTGCATCACATTCGACATTGATGTGACTGACACACTGCTATCGCGAGCAGGCTCGCTCCCACAGGACCCAGTACACCCGAACAGGCAGGTATATTCATATACCCTTTCGATCTAGCTCACGTCCTGATTAGAAGAGGTCGCTGTGCTAGGATTCCTCGCTCGAACACGGCCCGCTGGCCGTCCATAAGATCGTTTTCGTGAGTAGCCATGGTCGACAAACTGACGCATCTGAAACAGCTGGAGGCCGAAAGCATCCACATCATCCGCGAGGTCGCCGCCGAGTTCGATAACCCGGTGATGCTGTACTCCGTCGGTAAAGACTCCGCCGTGATGCTACACCTTGCGCGCAAGGCATTCTTCCCGGGCAAACTGCCGTTCCCGGTGATGCACGTCGACACCCAGTGGAAGTTCAAGGAAATGTACGCGTTCCGCGACCGCATGGTCGAAGAACTCGGCCTGGACCTGCTGGTGCACGTGAACCCCGAGGGTGTTGCGCAGGGTATCAACCCGCTGACCCACGGCAGCGCCAAACACACCGATATCATGAAAACCGAAGGCCTCAAGCAGGCCCTCGACAAGTACGGTTTCGATGCTGCTTTCGGTGGTGCCCGTCGTGACGAAGAGAAATCCCGTGCCAAAGAGCGCGTGTATTCCTTCCGCGATACCAAGCACCGCTGGGACCCGAAAAACCAGCGTCCCGAGTTGTGGAACGTCTACAACGGCAAGGTCAACAAGGGCGAATCGATCCGTGTTTTCCCATTGTCGAACTGGACCGAACTGGACATCTGGCAGTACATCTACCTCGAAGGCATCCCGATTGTGCCGCTGTATTTCGCCGCCGAGCGCGACGTCATCGAGATGAATGGCACCTGGATCATGATCGACGACGAACGCCTGCTCAATCACCTGAGCGATGAAGACAAGGCGCGCATCGTCAAGAAGAAGGTCCGTTTCCGCACACTGGGTGACTACCCGTTGACCGGTGCGGTCGAGTCCGAGGCCACCAGCCTGACCGACATCATTCAGGAAATGCTCCTGACGCGAACTTCCGAACGCCAGGGCCGGGTCATCGATCACGATGGCGCAGGCTCGATGGAAGAAAAGAAACGTCAGGGTTATTTCTAAGGGGTTGTCATGTCGCACGCATCTGATTTGATCAGCGAGGACATCCTCGCCTATCTGGGCCAGCACGAACGCAAGGAAATGCTGCGCTTTCTTACCTGTGGCAACGTCGACGACGGCAAGAGCACCCTGATCGGGCGCCTGCTGCACGACTCCAAAATGATCTACGAAGATCACCTGGAAGCCATTACCCGCGACTCGAAAAAAGTCGGCACCACCGGCGATGACATCGACCTGGCATTGCTGGTCGACGGCCTGCAGGCCGAGCGTGAGCAGGGCATCACCATCGATGTCGCTTACCGCTACTTCTCTACCGCCAAGCGCAAATTCATCATCGCCGACACACCTGGCCATGAGCAGTACACCCGCAACATGGCCACCGGTGCATCCACCTGTGACCTGGCGATCATCCTGGTCGACGCCCGTTACGGCGTGCAGACGCAGACCCGTCGCCACAGCTTCATTGCCTCGTTGCTGGGCATCAAGCACATCGTTGTCGCCATCAACAAGATGGACCTCAACGGTTTCGACGAAACAGTCTTCGAGTCGATCAAGGCCGATTACCTGAAATTCGCCGAAGGCATCGCGTTCAAGCCGACCACCATGGCCTTCGTACCGATGTCGGCGCTGAAAGGCGACAACGTGGTGAACAAGTCCGAGCGCTCGCCGTGGTACACCGGCCAGTCGCTGATGGAAATTCTTGAAACCGTCGAAATCGCCAACGACCGCAACTACACCGACCTGCGTTTCCCGGTGCAGTACGTCAACCGTCCGAACCTGAACTTCCGTGGTTTCGCCGGTACGCTGGCCAGCGGCGTCGTGCACAAGGGCGACGAAGTCGTTGTGCTGCCGTCAGGCAAGAGCAGCCGCGTGAAATCCATCGTCACCTTCGAAGGTGAGCTGGAGCACGCCGGTCCTGGTCAAGCGGTGACACTGACCATGGAAGACGAGATCGACATCTCCCGCGGCGACTTGCTGGTGCATGCCGACAATCTGCCGCAAGTGACCGACGCGTTCGACGCCATGCTGGTGTGGATGGCCGAAGAACCGATGCTGCCGGGCAAGAAATACGACATCAAGCGCGCCACGACCTACGTGCCGGGTTCGATCACCAGCATCGTCAACCGTGTTGACGTGAACACCCTGGAAGAAGGTCCGGCCAGTTCGTTGCACTTGAACGAAATCGGTCGGGTCAAGATCAGCCTCGACGCGGCCATCGCGCTGGACGGTTACGCGAGCAACCGCACCACCGGTTCGTTCATCGTCATCGATCGCTTGACCAATGGCACCGTTGCGGCCGGCATGATCATCGCTCAGCCGTTGAGCCATGGCACCAGCACGCATCACGGCAAACTGGCTCACGTTGCTACCGAAGAACGCGCTCAGCGCTTCGGCCAGCAACCGGCCACCGTGTTGTTCAGCGGCTTGTCGGGCGCCGGCAAAAGCACCCTGGCTTACGCCGTTGAACGCAAGCTGTTCGACATGGGCCGCGCGGTGTTTGTACTCGATGGCCAGAACCTGCGTCACGACCTGAACAAAGGTCTGCCACAGGATCGCGCCGGGCGTACCGAGAACTGGCGTCGTGCAGCGCACGTTGCGCGTCAGTTCAACGAAGCCGGTTTGCTGACACTGGCCGCGTTTGTTGCGCCGAGTGCCGAAGGTCGTGAGCAGGCCAGGGAACTGATCGGCAAGGAGCGTCTGCTGACGGTCTACGTCCAGGCTTCTCCGACAGTCTGTGCCGAGCGTGACCCACAAGGCTTGTACGCGGCAGCCGGGGATAACATCCCGGGCGATTCCTTCCCGTACGACGTGCCGCTGGACGCCGACCTTGTGGTCGACACCCAGTCGCTGTCGCTGGAAGAAAGCGTCAAGCAAGTGCTGGATCTGCTGCGCAAGCGTGGCGCGATCTAAGCGTTAGCCGTTAATAAAAAACCCGCCGATGAGTGATCATCGGCGGGTTTTTTTGTGTCTTTGGAACCGCCTTCGCGAGCAGGCTCGCTCCCACAATGGATCTTCGGCGAACACTGAACTTGTGGGAGCGAGCCTGCTCGCGAAGGGGCCAGTACAGGCTCCTGATTACTTGGCTGGATACTCCCGATGCATCTGCCCCAGCAGCGCATCCTTGTCCTGCCACAACTGGTTGATCCAACCCTGAAACTGCAATCGATACTCGCCGTCCTGGTCGTAGTTCTTGCCGATGAACTGCGGCGGAATCTTCAGCTCCTGAAAGTGCACCACCACATCCTTCACGTTCCCACAGAGCAAATCCCAGTAACCGGGACGCCCGGCCGGGTAGTGAATGGTCACGTTGACGATGGCTTCCAGTTGCTCACCCATGGCATCCAGCACAAACGCAATGCCGCCAGCCTTCGGTTTGAGCAGATGCTTGAACGGCGATTTCTGTTGGGCATGTTTGCCTTCGGTGAAACGCGTGCCTTCGACGAAGTTGAAAATCCCCACCGGGTTATGGCGGAACTTGTCGCAGGTCTTGCGGGTGGTTTCCAGGTCTTTGCCTTTCTTCTCCGGATGCTTCTCCAGGTAGGCCTTGGAGTAGCGCTTCATGAACGGAAAGCCGAGCGCCCACCACGCCAGACCAATCACCGGCACCCAGATCAGTTCCTGTTTGAGGAAGAACTTCAGCGGGCGAATCTTCCGGTTCAGCACGTACTGCAACACCATGATGTCGACCCAGCTCTGGTGGTTGCTGGTGATCAAATACGAGTGCTGATAGTCCAGGCCTTCCAGGCCGCTGAGCGTCCAGCGTGTGTGGCCGAGCAAGTCCATCCACGCTTTGTTGTTGCTGATCCAGGCTTCGTGGATGTGGCTCATCAGCCAATCGGTAAAACGCTGGGCGGCGGAGAAGGGCAGCAGCAGTTTGAAGATCGCCACGATGAACAACGGTGTGCAACAGGCAATGGTGTTCAGCGCCAACAGCAGCGAGGCAATCACGCCTCGCAGCGGTGCAGGTAGGGAATCCAGCATTTAAAGATCCAAAGGTCGGTTGGCAGCTTGAATCGCGGTCAACGCGATGGTGTAGACGATGTCGTCGACTTGCGCGCCGCGCGGCAGGTCGTTCACCGGTTTGCGCAGGCCTTGCAGCATCGGCCCGAGGCTGACGCAATCGGCGCTGCGCTGCACCGCTTTGTGGGTGGTGTTGCCGGTGTTCAGGTCGGGGAACACGAACACTGTGGCGCGACCGGCGACCTGGCTGTTCGGCGCCAGTTGCCGGGCAACGGTTTCGTTGGCAGCGGCGTCGTACTGCAATGGGCCGTCGATCAGCAGCGAGTTCTGTTGTTCATGGGCGAGCAACGTCGCTTCGCGGACCTTCTCGACTTCTTCACCGCTGGCCGATTCACCGCTGGAGTAGCTGATCATCGCCACGCGCGGAGTGATGCCGAAGGCGGCTGCCGAGTCGGCGCTTTGCAGGGCGATCTCGGCCAGTTCGCTGGCGCTCGGGTGCGGGTTCATTACACAGTCGCCGTAGACCAGCACTTCCTCGGGGAAGAGCATGAAGAACACCGACGACACCAGCGTGCAGCCCGGCGCCGTTTTAATCAGCTGCAGGGCCGGGCGGATGGTGTTAGCGGTGGAGTGAATGACGCCGGACACCAGGCCGTCCACTTCATCCAGCGCCAGCATCATGGTGCCGATCACCACGGTGTCTTCCAGTTGCTGCTCGGCCATCGGCGCGTTGAGGCTTTTGGTTTTGCGCAGGGCGACCATCGGCTCGACGTAGCGCTCGCGAATCAGGTCCGGGTCGAGAATCTCCAGCCCCGGCGGCAGCTCGATGCCTTGGGCGCGAGCCACGGCTTCGACGTCCGCCGGTTTCGCCAGCAGCACGCAACGGGCAATGCCGCGCGCCTGACAGATCGCCGCGGCTTGCACCGTCAGTGGCTCGCTGCCTTCGGGCAGGACAATGCGTTTGTTGGCGGCTTGGGCGCGCTGGATCAATTGATATCGGAACACGGCGGGCGACAGGCGCATTTCCCGTGGCGTGCCGCAGCGTTGGTGCAGCCACTTGGCGTCGAGGTGGCTGGCAACGAAATCGGTGATGATCTCCGCGCGCTCGCGGTCGTCGATCGGGATTTCCTTGTTCAAACCGTTCAACTGGTTGGCGGTGTCGTAGGAACCGGTGCTCACCGACAACACTGGCAGGCCCGCCTGCAAGGCGCCACGACAGAGGTCCATGATGCGCGGGTCGGGCAGGGTGTCGCTGGTCAGCAACAGGCCGGCCAGCGGCACGCCATTCATGGCGGCGAGGCTGACGGCGAGGATGATGTCGTCGCGATCACCGGGCGTCACCACCAACACGCCGGGCTTGAGCAGCTCCACGGTGTTACGCACGGTGCGGGCGCAGATGATGATGTTGGTCATGCGCCGGGTTTCGTAATCACCGGCATTGAGAATCTGTGCGCCCATCAGGTCGGCGACGTCGCGGGTGCGCGGGGCGTTCAATTCCGGTTGGAACGGGATGCAACCCAGCAGACGGAAATCACCACTGCGCAGCAACGGTGAGTGTTCCTTCAAACGCGAAGCGAAAGCCTCCATGCTTTCATCGGTTTTGACCTTGTTGAGGATCACGCCGAGGACTTTCGGGTCTTTCGGACCGCCGAACAATTGCGCCTGCAATTCCACTCGGCCGGACAGTTCGGTCAGCACTTCGTTTTCCGGCGCCGAGACCAGGATCACTTCGGCGTCGAGGCTTTTCGCCAAGTGCAAATTGACCCGCGCGGCGTAACTGGCGCTGCGGGTCGGGACCATGCCTTCTACGATCAGAACATCTTTGCCGACTGCCGCCTGCTGATAAAGGGTGATGATTTCTTCGAGCAACTCGTCCAGTTGACCGTCGCCGAGCATGCGCTCGACGTGCGCCAGACCAAGCGGTTGAGGCGGTTTCAAACCGTGAGTGCGCGCCACCAGTTCGGTGGACCGTTCAGGCCCGGTGTCACCCGGATGCGGCTGGGCAATCGGTTTGAAAAAGCCGACCTTGAGGCCGGCCCGCTCAAGGGTACGCACCAGCCCGAGGCTGATGGAGGTCAGACCCACACCAAAATCGGTGGGCGCGATAAAAAAAGTTTGCATGCGAATTCTCTGGAGGTGCATGGCAATGGTGACGACCTATGTCTGGCCGTTTACCGAAATTCAGTCGCCAAGGTTATCGCTAACCGAGCCTTGTGCGCACCAACCGCAATCAAAGGGCTGGCCTATTTTTTCAATACGTTGCGCGGGGTCCAGGACCCAGGCCCGCGATTGCCAGGGTGGCTGGTGGCGCAGGTGCTGGGTGTGACCGCATGAAAGCTCGGCCACCCAGTGCCCGTCCTCATCCTGATGGATGCCTGTGACGGTCGAGCCTTTCGCCGCCACCCGTCTGTCCGGGTTGTGTTCGCTTTCGGACGATTGCTTCGCTAAACTTGGCCATTCTTCATTCTTATGCAAAAGGTCTCGCCCCATGCTGATCGCCGCCAATAAGGCTGTCTCCATCGACTATACCCTGACCAACGACGCTGGTGAGGTCATCGACAGTTCCGCCGGCGGCGCGCCGCTGGTCTACCTGCAAGGCGCAGGTAACATCATTCCGGGCCTGGAAAAGGCTCTGGAAGGCAAAGCGGTCGGTGACGAACTGACTGTCGCCGTAGAACCTGAAGATGCCTACGGCGAGTACGCTGCCGAACTGGTCAGCACGTTGAGCCGCAGCATGTTCGAAGGCGTCGACGAGCTGGAAGTGGGCATGCAGTTCCACGCATCCGCTCCGGACGGCCAGATGCAGATCGTCACCATTCGCGATCTGGACGGCGACGATGTCACCGTCGACGGCAACCACCCGTTGGCTGGTCAGCGCCTGAATTTCCAGGTCAAGATCATCGACATCCGTGACGCCAGCCAGGAAGAAATCGCTCATGGTCACGTCCATGGCGAAGGTGGCCATCACCACTGATTTTCTGCGCTAAGCTTTCGAGAACTGGAGAGGCGCCCGAGGGGCGCCTTTTTAGTCCGCGGCTGTCCCTGGTGACACCGCCAAGTGGCTGTTTCGAGAAGAACACGGGAATTTGGAGTTCGTCATGAGTGCTTTTCACGACCTTAAATTGACAGGCCTGGATGGTCAGGAGCTACCGCTGGCGCCTTTCAAGGGGCGTGTCGTGCTGGTGGTCAACGTTGCCTCCAAATGCGGCTTGACCCCACAGTACGCGGCGCTGGAAAACCTCTACCAGCAATACAAGGACAAAGGCTTCAGCGTGCTGGGCCTGCCGTGCAACCAGTTTGCCGGTCAGGAGCCGGGCTCCGAGCAAGAGATCCAGGATTTCTGCAGCCTCAATTATGGCGTGACCTTTCCGTTGTCCAGCAAGTTGGAAGTCAACGGTCACGATCGTCATCAGTTGTACCGTCTGCTGGCGGGCGAGGGTGCTGAATTTCCCGGTGACATTACCTGGAACTTCGAAAAATTCCTGCTGGGCAAGGACGGTCGCGTGCTGGCGCGGTTCTCGCCGCGTACGGCGCCGGATGATCCGACTGTCGTTCATGCGATCGAAAAAGCCCTGAGCTGAACCAAAAAAATCGCAGCCACTGAGCTGCGATTTTTTATGCCTGCCTTTTGAACCTTAATCACCGCAATCAATAGTGCTGTGCATCGCTTGCCGCTCCGCATATTATCGCCGTCATAAAACCTATATCCCGTCGATACCGTTTTCGTGGAGCGTCCCATGCCCGTCAAAGCCCTGTTCAAACCGTTCCACCTCGGCACCCTCGAATTGCCGACCCGCGTCGTCATGGCGCCGATGACCCGTTCGTTTTCGCCGGGTGGCGTTCCCAATTCCAAAGTGATCGAGTACTACCGTCGTCGCGCCGCTGCGGGTGTGGGTCTGATCATCACCGAAGGCACCACCGTCGGTCACAAGGCTTCCAACGGATACCCGAACGTGCCGCATTTCTACGGTGAAGCCGCGCTGGCCGGCTGGAAGAAAGTGGTCGACGCGGTTCACGCTGAAGGCGGCAAGATCGTTCCGCAGCTGTGGCATGTCGGCAGCGTGCGACGCATCGGCACCGAACCGGATGCCAGCGTGCCGGGTTATGGTCCGTCGGAGAAATTGAAGGACGGTCAGGTCGTGGTTCACGGCATGAGCAAGCAAGATATCCAGGACGTGATCGCTTCGTTTGCCCAGGCCGCCAAAGATGCCCAGAGCATCGGCATGGACGGCGTGGAGATTCACGGTGCCCACGGCTACCTCGTGGACCAGTTCTTCTGGGAAGGCAGCAACCAGCGCACCGACGAATATGGCGGCAGCCTGGCTAACCGTTCGCGTTTCGCCATTGAACTGATCCAGGCGGTGCGTGCAGCGGTCGGCGAAGGCTTCCCGATTATTTTCCGTTTCTCTCAATGGAAGCAGCAGGATTACACCGCGCGTCTGGTGCAAACACCGGAGGCACTGGGTGAATTTCTCAAGCCATTGTCCGACGCCGGCGTGGATATTTTCCACTGCTCGACGCGCCGTTTCTGGGAGCCGGAGTTCGACGGTTCCGAGCTGAACCTGGCCGGCTGGACCCGCAAACTCACTGGCAAGCCGACCATCACCGTGGGCAGCGTCGGCCTGGACGGCGAGTTCCTGCAGTTCATGGTCAACACCGACAAGATCGCGCAGCCGGCCAGTCTGGAAAAACTGCTGGAGCGTTTGAACAATGATGAGTTCGATCTGGTGGCAGTAGGTCGTGCATTGCTGGTGGACCCGGACTGGGCGCAGAAAGTGCGTGACGGCCGTGAAGAAGACATCCTGCCGTTCAGCCGTGAGGCGTTGATGACTCTGGTTTAAGCAGCGACTGGAAGGACGCTATCGCGAGCAGGCTCGCTCCCACATTCGAACGCATTTCTCTGAGAGAACTCGGTCACCTGTGGGAGCGAGCCTGCTCGCGAAGGCGGTCGAAAGAGCACCAAAGTTTCAGGGTACGGTCGGTGCATTCGGAACCAACTGCTCTCTGAAACAAGCCCCCCGCAACTGCCCTTCAAACTGCTCGATAATCGCTGCCCAGCCCTGGCGACTCGCATGCTGACGCGCATTAAGCCGCACGCAGCGCAAGGTTTCGCGCTCCTCCAACAGCCAACTCGCTGCATCGCAGAACGCCTCTTCATCCCCCGGCATCGCCAGTACGCCGTTGTAGCCATGGCGGATGTGCTGAGCCGCCGCCGCTTGATCGTAAGCCACCACACCCAAACCCGAAGCCAGTGCCTCAAGCACCACGTTGCCGAAAGTCTCGGTCAGGCTTGGAAACAGAAACACATCCCCCGAGGCATAGTGACTGGCCAAGGCTTCGCCGCGTTGTGAGCCACAGAAAATCGCCTCGGGCAGTTCTTTCTCCAGGACCACTCGTTGCGGGCCGTCGCCGATCACGATCAACTTCAGGTTTTTCTGTGGATAAGTCATACGCAGCCTGTCGAAACTGCGCTTGAGCAAGCCGAGATTTTTCTCCGGTGCCAGGCGACCTACATGGATGACGGCAATGTCACTGTCGGCCAAACCCCACTGTTCGCGTAGCGACGTCAGCCGCTTGGTCGGGTGAAACAACTGGCTGTCGACCCCGCGCGACAGCAACGCCAAGCGCTCGAAATGCCGGCGCTCCAGTTCCATTCTTTGGCTCACGCTCGGCACCAGGGTCAAGGTCGAACGATTGTGAAACCAGCGCAGGTAATGGGTCAGCAATCGCGTCAGCAGTCCAAGCCCATACTGGCTGGAGTACTGTTGGAAATTGGTGTGAAAGCCGCTGACCACCGAAATCCCCAAGCGCCGCGCCGCGCGCAACGCGGACAATCCCAGCGGTCCTTCCGTGGCGATGTACAGCACGTCCGGCCGATGACGCTTCCAGCGCCGCAGCAGCTTGTGCATCGACGACTGACCCCATTGCAAACCGGGATAACCCGGCAGCGGCCAGCCTCGACACAGCAACAACGCATCGTCGCTGCCCAACTGCTGATCGCAACCCTGACGCGGTCGCACCAATTCCACCTGATGCCCGCGCGCGCGCAGGCCGTCACACAAGCGGCCAAGGGTATTGGCCACTCCGTTGATTTCGGGAGGGAAGGTTTCGGTGATCAGGGTGATATGCAGAGCTGTCGTCATGACCTCAGTGTCGGCTGAGGCCATGTCGTCAGTGTGACGGTGGGATGATGGATTTGTGACCGGGTCAGCGCTGGGCCACCAGGTTTTCTGCGCCGCGTTCACGCACCCAGAACAAGGTCGCACCCGCCACGGCGGCCGGCATCATCAGGATGTTGACCACCGGAATCAGCAGCACCAGATAAACACTTCCGCCGAAACTCATGCTCTGCCAGCGCTTCTCGCGCAGCCAGGCGAGCATCTCGTTCCAGCCCAGTTTGTGGTTGTCCGCCGGGTAGTCGATGTACTGGATCGCCATCATCCACACCCCGAACAGCAGCCACAGTGGCGCCGCGATGATGTTCACCACCGGGATGAACGAGAGAATGAACAACCCGATGGCGCGCGGCAGGAAGTAGCCGAGTTTGCGCATCTCCCGGGCCAGGGTGCGGGGGATCATTTCGATCAGCTCGCCCCAACTGAAGGACGGGAAGTCGTCGGTGCCGCGCACCACGACTTCGACTTTTTCCGCGAGGAAACCGTTGAATGGCGCAGCGATGACGTTGGCGAGCATGGTGAAGGTGAAGAACACCATCAAAACGACAAGCACGACAAAAATCGGCCACAGGATGTAACTGAGAAAACTCAGCCAGTCGGGCAGGGACGGCATCAACGTATCGACCCACAGGCTGAATTGATGGCTGGCCAGGTAGATCAATCCGACGAACAGCACCAGGTTGATCACCAGCGGCAACAGCACAAACAAACGCAGGCTTGGGCTCAGGACCAGCTTGAGGCCTTCGCGCAGGTATTGCGGGCCGGACAGAACGGGGGCGGGCATAACGTGCTCCGAGCAAAGGGGAAACGCGCCGACCTTACCGGCTTTGCCTGACGGGCGAAAGCGCGGTAGCAGCATCGACATTAACTGTAAC
Source organism: Pseudomonas sp. GL_093 (assembly GCF_057837605.1). NCBI lineage: Bacteria > Pseudomonadati > Pseudomonadota > Gammaproteobacteria > Pseudomonadales > Pseudomonadaceae > Pseudomonas > Pseudomonas sp. GL_093. Next base: position 1,032,550 of record NZ_CM174448.1, read on the forward strand.
AAAGGCGCCTATGTCTCCATCGTGATGGGATAGAGACCGCCTATGAGCTGGATTGTTAAACCGTATTTCCTTAATCTTCGCCCCCTCGATACGCTGCACCCAATCTTTTTTACAGGACTGTCGAGCTCAAGCCTTCCCCAAGTGCTTTCAACGGTCCTTTTTTATTCCCGCCGGCAACCCGGCGTTCCGTGCCAGATATTTCGGGCCGGTCAACAGGAGCAGGTCATGTCTGAAGTCCGTCATTCGCGAGTGATTATTCTCGGTTCCGGCCCTGCCGGTTACAGCGCCGCGGTCTATGCCGCCCGTGCCAACCTCAAGCCACTGCTGATCACCGGCATGCAAGCCGGCGGTCAACTGACCACTACGACCGAAGTCGACAACTGGCCTGGCGACGTCCACGGCCTGACCGGCCCGGCGCTGATGGACCGCATGAAAGAGCACGCCGAGCGCTTTGAAACCGAAATCGTCTTCGATCACATCAATGCCGTGGACTTCGCTGCCAAGCCGTACACCCTGACCGGCGACAGCGCGACTTACACCTGCGACGCCCTGATCATCGCGACCGGCGCCAGCGCTCGTTACCTGGGTCTGCCGTCGGAAGAAGCGTTCATGGGCAAAGGCGTTTCGGCTTGCGCGACCTGCGATGGTTTCTTCTACCGCAACAAGCCAGTGGCCGTGGTCGGTGGCGGTAACACCGCCGTTGAAGAGGCACTGTACCTGGCCAACATCGCCAGCAAGGTGACCCTGATCCACCGTCGCGAAACCTTCCGCGCCGAGAAGATCCTGATCGACAAGCTGAATGCCCGGGTTGCCGAAGGCAAAATCGTCTTGAAGCTGAACTCGACTCTGGACGAAGTCCTGGGCGACAACATGGGCGTAACCGGTGCCCGCCTGAAGAACAACGACGGCAGCTTCGACGAGCTGACAGTCGACGGCGTGTTCATCGCCATCGGCCACACCCCGAACACTTCGCTGTTCGAAGGTCAGCTGACGTTGAAAGACGGCTACCTGGTTGTGCAGGGCGGTCGTGACGGCAACGCCACTGCCACCAGCCTCGAGGGTATCTTTGCTGCTGGTGACGTGGCTGACCACGTTTACCGTCAGGCCATCACCTCGGCCGGCGCCGGCTGCATGGCGGCACTGGACGCCGAGCGCTACCTCGACGATCTGCAGAACGCTTGATTCTGATTCTGTAGAAAGCAAAAAACCGGCCTCGGCCGGTTTTTTTGTACCCACGATTCAGTAGCCGATCAAAAAACCTGTGGGAGCGAGCTTGCTCGCGATAGCGGTGTATCAGTCGACATCAATGTTGAATGATAAATGGCTATCGCGAGCAAGCTCGCTCCCACAGGGGGTTGTGGTCAACCACGAATCCGCTCCTGGACAAAGTCCATGACCTTCAACGATTGATAGATGGCATTGGCGGCAATCCGTCCGAATGGCCCGCCGTTCCAGTCCAGCAGGTACGGTTTGAATAGCTGATAACGCGTACTTTCCCCGCACACCGCTTCGGCGATGACCCTGCCGCCAATCGAGCCGGTATTCAAGCCATGGCCACCAAACGAGGTGCAGGCCCAGACGCCCGGTTCCAGCAATCCCAGGTTGGGCATCTTGTTGGTGGAGTAACCCATCAGGCCGGACCAGGCCAATTCTATTTTGACCGGGGCCAGTTGTGGATAGACCGAGACCATGTCGGCCTTGAGCATGGTGGCGAGGGCTTTTTCGTTCTGTTCGTTGCGGGTGGTGATGCGTCCGCCCCAGAGCAGGCGATCGCCTTCGACCACGCGATAATAGTCCGAGGCGCGGCGGTCGTCGGAGAACGCGGCGCTGGAGTCGAGTACGTTTTTGATCGAGTCGCCCAGGTGTTCGGTCAGCACCACATAAGTAGCAATGGGCAGGTAGGCGCGGCTGAGTTTTTGCAACTCCGGGCCGCCGTAACCGCCGGCGCAGAACACCAGGTCCTGGCAGCACACGGTGCCGTTGGCGGTCTGGACGATTTTGTCGGCGCCGTCGCTTCGCCAGGCCAGCATTTTTGATTGTTCGAAAATCCGGCCTCCCGCTGCTTCGATGGCGAGGGCCAGTCCCAGGCAATAATTCAGTGGATGAAAGTGCAGGGCGTTGGGATCTTCGATGCCTTGGAAATAACGCAGGGTGTGGGCCCGCTCGCGGACCTGAAGGGTGTCGAGGTAGTTGAGTTCATAGCCGAAGTCCCGGCGCATCGTGTCGATGTGGTTTTTCACACCAGCACTGTCGTCGTAACGCTTGACCTGAATCGTGCCAGCGGATGGATCGCAGCCAGTCAGTGCCAGTTCGGCGATGTTGCGGCGGACAATCTCCACACCCTCGACCGACATTTGAAACAGCGCCTTGGCCTGTTCCAGTCCCAGCTTCTTGCGGATCGCTCCCGAACCCTGAGCCCAGCCCGGCGAGACCACGCCGCCATTTCGACCGGACGCGCCCCAGGCAACTTGCCGGTCTTCGAGGATGATCACGCGTTTGCCGCGCCGGGTCAGCTCCAGGGCAGCGGTAAGGCCCGCGATCCCGGCGCCGATGATGCAGACGTCGCAAGTTTCGTCAGTGCTCAGTTCGGGCCTGGCCGCTCGGGGTAGCGAGGTTTGGGAATACCACGTGGTGGGGAAGGACATGCTGAATCCTTGACTAGTTGCCGGTCAATGAAGCGAACGCCTGGCTTTTGTGGGAGTGAGCCTGCTTCGGGCGGCGTTCCGACGATGGCGGTCTCACATTCAACATTGATATTGAATGTTATGGCCTCATCGCGAGCAGGCTCGCTCCCACAGGTGGGCGATGTGGTTATTTGACGGTCGAATAATCCACGCCGTACCACTTGGTCGACAGCTTGGTCAGCGTGCCGTCCTTGTGCATCGCGCCGATGATTTCACCGAGCTTGGCCTTCAATTCCGCGTCACCCTTGTCGGTGGCAATGGCCAGGGGTTCGTAGAACACCACGTCGTTATCGACGGCACGCAGCGGGTAGTTTTTCTTGATGGCCGCTTCCAGCGTGCTGCGCTGAGTGAGGATGCCGTCGAGACGAACGCCGTCACCCAGACGCAAGTCATCCAACGGCCCGAGGGAACCGGCATAGGTCTTCATCTTCTTGGTCTGTACGTCGTAGGCGACGGGCGGCATGTCAGTCGCTTCGATGGCCAGTGCCTGGTTCAGGTAATCCTCGGAAGTGGTGCCGCCTTCGACACCGATCGTTTTGCCATTGAGCGCTTTGTGGTCGGTGAGTGTGGATTTGTTGTGAACCGCAAACACGTAGGGCACGTAGTAATAGGTCGCGGGGAAGTCGAGAATTCGCGCGCGACTTTTAGTGGCGGTCATCGAGCCCACGGACATGTCCCAGCGCCCGTTCCACTTGCCGGCGGTGATCACGTCCCAGTCGGGGGTAATGAACTTGACCTCGACGCCGAGACGCTTGGCGATCTCTTTGGAAACGTCGATATCAAACCCGTCGATTTCATTCTTGTCATTGATAAACCCTTGGGGTGGCCAGGTCGCGGACGTGGCGACGGTCATTGTTTTACTGCTCTGGATTTTGTCCAGTACAGCTCCGGCGTTGGCGGTGCCGACGAACACCAGCGACATTGCGGCTGCGATTACGTGTTTTTTGCTGACCATGTCCATCTCCACTTATCGTTATTGTTATGAAGGGGCAAAGCGGTGCTCAGTGACCAATGATCTGTGACAGGAATTTCTGTGCGCGTTCGGTTTGCGGGTTGTTGAAAAACTCGGAAGGGGTGGCTTGTTCAATGACCTGGCCCTGGTCCATGAACAGCACGCGGTCGGCGACCTTGCTGGCAAAACCCATTTCGTGGGTTACGCAAATCATGGTCATGCCGTCGGTGGCCAACTCACCCATCACGTCCAGCACTTCGTGGACCATTTCCGGATCGAGGGCCGAGGTGGGTTCGTCGAACAGCATCACTTTGGGGTTCATGCACAGCGCCCGGGCAATCGCCACGCGTTGCTGCTGGCCACCGGACAGTTGCGAAGGGTACTTGTCGGCGTGTTCGGCAATTCGCACCCGCTCCAGGTAGACCTGAGCGCGCTTTTTCGCTTCGGCAGATGTCACGCCTTGCACCAGTTGCGGGGCCAGGGTCAGGTTGTCCATCACGCTTAAGTGTGGGAACAGGTTGAAGCTCTGGAACACCATGCCGATTTCCCGGCGTACCGCGCTGACACTTTCGGCCTCGCTGGTGAGGGTGATGCCGTTGACCTGAATATGACCTTTCTGGAAATTCTCCAGATGGTTGATGCAACGAATCATCGTCGATTTACCCGAGCCTGATGGCCCGCACACCACCAGGATTTCGCCCGTGGCGACGTTCAGGTCGACATCGCGCAACGCGTGAAAATCGCCGTACCACTTGTTCAGGCCGGTGATGGAAATCATTGACTGGCGGGGTTGCGCTGCAGGCGCAAGGTTGAGTTGTTCAGCGGTATTGGTTCGAGTCATCACGCATCAACCCCTGGCAATGGATCGGTTGACCCGTTTTTCGATTCGCGCCTGCACCCGTTCGAGGATGAACGACAGGGCCCAGTAAATCATCGCGGCGGTGATCAGCATTTCCAGGTGGCGGAAGTCCGCGCGGCCCTGGGTCTTGGCCAGGTACATCAGTTCCCAGACGCCGATCACCGACACCAGCGAGCTGTCCTTGAGCATGGCAATGAACTGGTTGCCGGTGGGCGGGATGATCACCCGCAAGGCTTGCGGCATGATCACCCGGCTCAGGGTCTTGAGCGGGCTGATGCCCAGGGCTCGTGAGGCTTCCCACTGACCCACCGGAATGCTCTGGATGCCCGCACGAAAAATCTCGGTCATGTAGGCGCCGTAGCACAGCGACAACGCGAGGATGCCGGCCGGCACTGCGTCCACCACATAACCCAGTTGCGGCAGTCCGAGGTAAATCAGGTAGATCTGGATCAGCAGCGGAACACCGCGAAAGAACGAGGTGTAGAACGAGGCGATGGCGTTGGCCAGGCCGTTGTTCGACAGCTTGGCTACGGCACCGATCAACGCCAGCACGAAGGCAATCACGATCGCCACGGCGGAGATGTACAGCGTGGTCGCCGCGCCCTGGATGATCAGGAAACCGATCTTGTCGAGGATGAAGCTGTAGGAGAGGTCGAAGGTGTCGAAGAACGCCAGGAACAGGATCAGCAGTTCGATCCATACCACGGTGGTCTGTACCTTGAACTTCAAGCGTCCGAGGACGTGAAAGTTCAGCGTGCCCAGTGCGGCAATCGCCAGGCCGAAGGCGATATTGCGAGCGGTCAGGCTGTCCGGGGCATTGCCCAACAACGGATGCAGGAAATGACTGAGGGCGCTGTTACCCAGGTTCATCAGGTAGGAACCGAGAAACAGCACCACGGCTACGCCAAGCAGGAATTGAGGATCATTGGACTTTTTTTTATAAATTATATTGTCGTGATACATGAATGCCTCAGGCTTGTAGGTGGTAGTGATCTCGCTTGGTAAAAGGGGTATTTGGCCAGTATTGCGACGCAAAATCGGGGACTACAAGCGAACATAATTCGCTATGTCAGTCCCTGATCGTAGTTTGCTTTTCAGGAAAGGTTCGCCAGGCAGGTCTCAAGGATATCCAGCCCTTCCTCCAGCACCGCGGCCTCGGTAGTCAGCGGTGCCAGCAGCCGAATGATGTTTCGCGACTTGCCGCTGGGCATCAGCAGCAAGCCCGCGTCGCGGGCCAGGGCCAGCAGCTGCGTCAATTGCGCCGAGGCCGGTGTGCCGTCGGCATTGGTCAGCTCGATACCGCGCATCGCGCCAACGCCGGTCAAGCGGCCCAGAAACGGAGAAAGCTTGTTGGCGCGCCAGGCTTCGTAGCGGCTGACGATGGCCTCTTCCTGTTGCGAGCCCCAGGCGTGCAGGTTCGCATCGGTCATCTCGTCCAGGGTTGCCAGTGCCGCGGCGCAGGCAATCGGGTTGCCTGAATAGGTGCCGCCCAGTCCGCCTTTGGGCAAGGTGTCGAGCAGCGACTTGCGCCCGACCACCGCGCCCAGCGGTACGCCACCGGCGATGCTTTTAGCGAGCAGGATCAGATCGGGTTCAATACCCAGTCGCGAAAACGCAAAACGCTGGCCGGTGCGACCGAAGCCGGACTGGATTTCATCAGCGATCAGCAAGATGTTTTTTTCATCACAGAAACGACGTAGCGCCTGGGCGAACTCCACGTCCATCGCCAGGAAGCCCGCTTCACCTTGCACCGGTTCGACGATGAAACACGCCACGTCTTCGACATCGATTTCGACGCTGAACAGTCGGTCCATGGCCTTCAATGCCTCGGCGCAGGTCACGCCGTTGTCCTTGCTCGGGAAGGGCAGGTGAAAAACCGGACCCGGTAGCACGCCGACTTTCTGTTTGTAGGGCGCGACTTTGCCGTTGAGGTTGAGCGTGGCGAGGGTGCGGCCATGGAAGGCGCCGTCAAAGGCGATGACGGCCGTGCGACCGGTGGCGCCACGGACGATCTTCAGGGCGTTTTCCGCCGCTTCCGCGCCGCTGTTGGTGAGCATGCCGCTGACCGGGTAGTCCACCGGAATAAACGCGGTGAGACGATCCATCAGTTCGATGTAGGGCACATGCGGGGCGGCGTTGAACGCGTAGTGGGTCAGCCGGGTGGCTTGTTCGCGAATGGCCTCGACGATGCGTGGATGGCAATGGCCGAGGTTCAGTACACCGATGCCACCGACGAAGTCGATGTAGCGTTTGCCATCGGTGTCCCAGACCTCGGCATTTTTGCCGTGGCTTAGTGTGACGGGATGAACGATGTTGATCGACTGGCTGATGGTTTCGCTGCTCATGGATACCTGACTCAGAAGAAGGGATGCTTCTTTTTATCTAAGCCGTGAGCAGCGGTGCCCGGCAAACGAAATAAAGTTGCCGGGTCAATCTTAAAAGTCGGGATGTGTTTGGAAGGTGTTGAATCAGCGGCGAGTCAGCGGCTGTTGAGTGAACTTCACACCGGCTAATCCATGAGCAATCAACGCGCGGATATTGCCGTGATCGCTGCCTTCAGGCGTGGCCACCACCGAACGATAATGCTCGCCGAACGCCAACAGCGCTTCTTCATCGCTCAAGCCTTCCAGCAGCGCAAGGCCAAGGGTCTTGCACGAACCTTCGTTCTGCCCGGCTGCATTTTCCACGCCGCCGTTGTTGAAAGCCTGAGGCTGATAGTCGTAGCCGGCGGCGATGAAGGCCAGGGTGTCGGCAAAAACGTGCTCGCCGCTCTTGAGGCTGGCGCGCAGGGTGTTCAAATCACTCATTGGGTTTTCCTTTGGCGAACGCCGCTTGTTGTTCGGCGTTGGCTTCTTGCTGGTATTGGGCTTTCCATTCGGCGTACGGCATGCCGTAAACCACTTCGCGGGCGTCATCGAGGCTGACCTCGATCTGGCGTTCATCGGCAGCGGCCTTGTACCACTTGGACAAGCAATTACGGCAGAAACCGGAAAGGTTCATCAGGTCGATGTTCTGCACATCCTTGCGGCTGTCCAGGTGGGCGACCAGCCGGCGAAAGGCGGCGGCTTCGAGTTCCAGGCGTTGTTGATCGGTCATGGCGGGCTCTGTGCAATCAAATCGTGCGCGGATGATAAAAGTCTGACGAGCAATGTGCCAGACGGTCAGCGGCTCGCGGCCAAGGTAATAGACACCGACTCGGCGAATCGCAGGGCGTGGGGCTTGTCGACTTCGACCTCGGCGTACAACACCGACTCGTTGACCATGACCAGGTCGAGGATTTCCTGAGTCAGGCGCTCGAGCAGGGCGAAGCGATTGCCCTCCACGTGGGCGATGATCGCCTTGGTGATGGTGCGGTAATTCAGCGCGTGATCGATGTCGTTGTCACGCACCGCTTCCTGAGCGGCATACAGGATGGTCAGGTTGATCCGCACATCCTGCTTGTTGAGGATTTCATCCTCGTTGATCCCGATGAAGGTCCGCAGGCAAAGGTCCTTGACCCGGATGCGTGCCGTTCCTGGTTGAAGTTGTGGCATTGCTACTTGCTCCGTCCAATCAATTGCAGGAACTCCTGGCGGGTGTTGCTCGACTCGCGGAAGGCGCCGAGCATCACCGAGGTGTTCATGGTCGAATTCTGTTTCTCGACGCCGCGCATCATCATGCACATGTGCTTGGCTTCGATGACCACCGCGACGCCTGCCGCACCGGTCACTTGCTGCACCGCGTCGGCGATTTGCCGGGTGAGGTTTTCCTGGATTTGCAGGCGACGGGCGAACATGTCCACCAGTCGTGCAATCTTCGACAGACCCAGCACCTTGCCTGTCGGAATATAAGCCACATGCGCCTTGCCGATGAAGGGCAGCATGTGATGTTCACAGAGCGAGTACAGCTCGATGTTGTCGACGATGATCATTTCATCGTTGTCGGAAGCGAACAGCGCGCCGTTGACGATCTCTTCGACACTTTGCTCATAACCATGGCAGAGGTACTGCATGGCTTTTGCCGCGCGAGCCGGGGTGTCTTGCAACCCTTCACGGTCCGGGTTTTCACCGAGGCCGATGAGGATCTCGCGGTAGCTCTGGGACAGGGCGTTCTGGGGCAGGGATAACGTCATGGAACATCCTCGCGGGGGCCGCTTATTTGATGTGCCGTCCGCCGTTGACGGTCAGGGTCGTGCCGGTGACATAAGGGTTGTCGAGCAAATAACGCAGGCTCTGGTAGATCACTTCGCAGCCGGGCTCGATACCCAGCGCGGACTTGGCCAGTGCCTTGGCGCGGTACGCCGCGTCGTCGTCGGGGTTGAACATTAGCAGGGCTGGCGCGATACCGTTGACCTTGATTGTCGGCGCGTATTTCGCGGCGAAGGACAGGGTGAGGCTGTCGAGCCCGGCTTTGCTGGCGCAGTAGCCAATGTGCTTGCTGCTGCCCCTGCGAGTCACGTCGTCGCTGATGTGCACGATGTCGGCGGGACTTGAGTGCTGCAGCAAGTCGACACAATGCAGGTTGATCAGGTAGGGCGCCAGCATGTGGACGTTGAACATGCGGGTGAAGGCGGTGGCGTCGGTGTCCGGGGTTTCGGCCAGCCATTCGGAGGCGTTATGGACAATCGCCCGCAGGCTGTCGGTGTGGTTTTTCAGTTCGCTGATGAACGCGAAGATTCCGGCTTCAGTGGAGAAGTCGGCAAACACCGCGGTCGCTCCCAGGTCGCGCAGGGTTTGCACGCCGGGGCGTTCACTGCGGTAGCTGAAGATCACCGGCTGGCCATCCTCGAGCAAACGCTGCGCACAGTGCAGGCCGACACGTTGGCCGGCACCGGTAATGAGAATCGGGGCTACGAAAGAGGTCATGAACGGCTCGCGTCGCGGTAAGAGCAAAACTATACCAGCGACGAGAGGCGTACACCTATTGTGGTAGCAGGCTTAGCGATTCTGCGTTGAAGGCTCGGCAGGCAGCGGTCGTTGCGGCGTGGTGTTCAGCCAGTTGGCCAGCAGGCGGGTCGACAGCGGAATGAAGAGGTAGACCATCAGTGGGGTCAGGCACAAGGTGCTGATGAACACCCGGCTCAGCAGACCCATGTCGCTCAGCAACGGCCCGAGGACAAAGTTGAACAGCAGGGAAACCGGAAAGAATGCCAACCAGATCGCCACGGCCTGTTTCCAGCGTGGTGGGCGCTGGCCGGCCGCGCCGAACCAGCCTTCGATGCCGCTCACACGATGTTCCGTTGGATGGGCAAACAAGTCACTGCCGCGAGCCAGCCAGGCGGTGCGCGAGGCGGAATGCTCCCAGGCGTGCAGCGTCTGCTCGTCGGCGAAGCGGAAAATAATCTGGAATTCGTCATCGTCGGGCGGCGGAGCGAGCACGCCAGAACCGAGATAGCCGGGAAAATCGGTGGCCAGTTGTTCGCCTTCGCGCAACCAGGCGATCAGGTCTTGATAACGCCCATCGGCGACGCGGCGCGCAACCATCAACGTTACGGGTGAGGTAGACATTGTGTATCTCCGTATGACAATCGCGTCGCTCCGGGTGGGAGTTTCGCCAGGCGCAGCGCCGGGGTGGTGGGCTGCGTCTTGGAACAAGCAAGGATTATTCCTGATTCTGCCTGGAACGTCAGTGATATTTGTCGCCATCAGCATCTTGAATGGTGGGGGGGCAGGAGAGGTAGAATGGGATCCAATTTATACATGGATGTAGACCTATAAAATGCCTGTGCTGACTGACGTTTTCCCTGGGTTGCAATCCGGTCTTCCACTCGAGCAGGAAGAACTGTTTCCGATACGCGAAGTGGCGCGTCTGACGGGGGTCAACCCGGTCACGCTACGCGCATGGGAACGACGTTATGGACTGATACAGCCCACGCGCACCGAAAGTGGGCATCGACTGTATTCCATGACTGATATCGATCGGGTCCACAGCATTCTTGGCTGGATCGAACGCGGCGTTGCTGTCAGTAAAGTCGGCAAGATACTGGCCAGGATTGCACCGCTTCAGACCCTGTCGCACATCATCCCGAATGAACTCGTACACGCTGACTACACGCAGTGGCAGCAACAGGTTCAGGCGGCGGTGAATGTTTTTGACGAGGTTCAACTGGAGCAGGTCTATGGACAGATCTTTTTCAGTTATCCGCTAACTGTCGTATTTCAGGACATTTTGCTTCCACTCTGGAAGCAGTTACTGCAGCGCCATGAAGCGTTCGGTCAGGCCAGCGAGTGGTTTTTCCTGGATGGTTTTCTACGTTCTCGAGTGTTGCAACGCCTGTTGCTGGTGCGTGTCTTGCAGCCGCGACGGGTGATTGTCTGCGGCCTGAATGATCAGTGTCGAGAACTCGAAGTGCTGGTAACCGCGCTGTTTCTGAGCAGTGTCGATTCGGCTATTCAAGTGTTGGCTATCGGTCAGCCATTCGACGAATTGGCCCTGGTCTGCGAGCGGATCAAGCCTCAGGCGCTGGTGCTGTTTTCCAATCACGCGCCTGCGCCCGAGTTGCCACGGCGGTTGAAGCGCCTGGCCTTGAGCCTGGATTGTCAGTTGATGCTGGCGGGGGATGCGTCCGATCTGGTGCAGGAAAGCCTGGCTGGATCGTCGATTGGATGCCTGGGTAACGAAGGATTGGTCATGCGTCAGCGTTTGAAACAGTTCCTGACAGGCAACCTGGACACTTGAATCAGAGATGCATGGCCGGATGCGTCAGCCGATGCTGCTGAAGGATGTACTGGCGCAGACGCTCGGTTTCGTCCTTGTCACCCTGATTCAACTGATAGGCAAAAAAGCCGCTCTCGGTTTCTTTCTCGAAGGTGCCGCGCAACGCGATGCGCTCGTAGCCAGACGGGCTGAACCACAAGGCGAAATGTTTGGGCGGTTTGGTCTTGTTGCGAACTTCCAGCAAGACCCCTTTGAACGACACTTCGTGCACCCACATCGTACCGGGCTGGCCATTGGCATTCTCCAGCGCTACCGGTTCTTCGAGTACCAGGCGCCATGGCCGGACCATCGGTCCGTCTTCATAGATGCTGGGGACGCCGAGGCGTAAATGCATTGCGTGAAATTCGTCTTCCACCAAGTGAAGCGGGAAGGTCATTTGCTGATTTTCGAAGTTGGCCTGGATGGTGACTTGCTCATGAGCGGCAAGGCGCGTGAGCAGGTCACGAATCTGTGAACCACCGTTGACGAGCAGGCTCGACGTCGCATCCCGCACATTGAGTTGCGGGTTGTGTTGCATTGTCTGGATAAAATCCAGCTCATCCTGGGTCAGGAGTGCGTCGCGTTGCATAATCTGCTCGACAGAAAAAGTTACAAAGTCACTGGTGATTGTAGTTAATGACAATCAATCCTTCGTTTTGTTTTCGCCGTTCGTCGCTTTTAGTGCGGCAAGCTCGGCCTGGACCTCAGCCAATTGCGCCTCCAACTGCGCGACTCGCTGCTGCGCCTTGACCTGAAGGGTGACGTCTTTCTGCACACCGATGAAATAAGTCTGTCCGTCATCAGGGTTCTTCACCGTCGAGAGGGACAGCTCGTTCCAGAACGGCGTGCCGTCCTTGCGATAGTTCCTGAGGATTTCCCGGCAGGAACCGCCACTGCTCAACGCCTCGCGAATCAACGGGAGAGCTTCCTGGTCGCGGTCCCCTGACTGAAGAAAACGGCAATCCTGGTAGAGGATTTCTTCGCTGGTGTAACCCGTCAGGCGTTCGAATGCCGGGTTGACGTAAATCAGGATGTTGTCCTGCTCGCCTTCCTTTTCGGCAATCACGATGCCGTCGTTGGAAGCGTTGATCACCATTTGCAGCAGTTGGGCGTTAATCATCGGAGAGTCCTTTCCAATTTGATTGTGGGATGCATTCTAAAAGAACACTGAGAACTTTCTACTGGTCACCCGCGTTAATTGAGAGTCAATCGCAGCTTTTTTGCCACGGCTGTTAATATCCCCCGTCTTTTTACTCAGCTTCAGGATCAGATTGATGAAAGTCGCCATCCTTTCCGGCTCGGTGTACGGCACGGCTGAAGAAGTCGCCCGCCACGCCGCAAATATTTTAAAAGCTGCGGGTTTCGAAACCTGGCACAACCCGCGTGCAACCCTCGCCGATGTTCAGGCTTTTGGTCCCGAAGCCTTCCTGGTGGTGACCTCGACCACCGGCATGGGCGAGTTGCCGGACAACCTGCAACCGTTGTATTTCGCAATCCGTGACCAGTTACCAGCTGCCTGGCGTGGCTTGCCGGGTGCCGTGATTGGTCTGGGCGATGCGAGTTACGGCGATACGTTCTGCGGCGGTGGCGAGCAAATGCGTGAATTGTTCGGCGAACTGGGCCTACGCGAAGTCCTGCCCATGCTGCGCCTGGATGCCAGTGAAAGCGTGACGCCGGAAACCGACGCCGAGCCTTGGCTGGCGGAGTTGGTCAGCGCTCTGCGGGGCTGACCGGCCGCTCGCGCAGCAAGGCGAGCCAGGCTTGCGCGGCTTTTGACAGGTACGCGCCCTGACGCCAGATGAAGGCGATATCCCAGCGCAGATAACCCGGTGCGTTCAAGGTCAGGCGCACCACGCCTGGCCGCACCAGCCCGCGTGCCACCACGCGCGGCAACAGCACCACACCTTGACCGGCCGCCACCAGCGCCGCGAGAAAATCCGCCTGGCCGCTGCGACCACCTTCCTTCGGCGTAAACCCCAGTTGCTGGCAGGCTTGCAGCAAGCGGTCATTGAGCACGAAGCTGCGCTGATACAGCAGGAATGGCGTGTCGGCCAATTCCTCCAGCCCAATCACCGTCTTCGACGCCAGCGGATGATCGGCCGGCAGCAGGGCGTCCAGCGGTTCATCGCAGAAAGGCTGGAAGGCGAACTGCGGGTCCTTCGTCAACAGGCTGCCACCCAGTTCCAGCTCCCCACTCAAAACGGCCTGTTCGATGTTCAGGCTACCGCCCTCAAGCAATTGAATGCTGATGTTCGGGTAGCGTCGTCGGTATTCGGCGAACAGTCCGGCGAACAGCGCGTCACTGCCCAGTAGCGGCAAACCCAGACGCAACTCCCCGCGGGCCAACTGGCTCAAGTCATCCAGCTCACTGAGCAGTTCGTTGCGCAGCCGCAACATGCCTTCGGCCCGTTGCAGGACCACGCTGCCGGCGGCGGTCAGGCGCAGCTGCGAACCCTGCCGTTCGAGCAGCGCAGTGCCGAGGCTCTGTTCCAGCTGAGCGACCTGCTTGCTCACCGCCGATTGACTGATGTGCAAGGTCTTGGCGGCCTGAGTAAAACCACCCTGATGCATGACCTCGACGAAGCTGCGTAGCTGTTTGAATTCCATCTGCCTGATTCCATTTTGGAATGGCTTCGAGTCTAACAATTCGCTTCGGGTATGGCAGCCCGCTCCTTAATATGAGCACCTGTGAGGACCGAAGACATGAGCGCATCAACCTTAAAAAGATTGGCCCGACTGGCGACCGAATTGGCCGTGCTGCTGGCCATCTATCTACTCGGCTGTCAGATGGCCGTGTGGTTTGCCTGGCCGATTCCCGGTGGTGTCATCGGCATGGTGCTGTTGCTGTTGGCGTTCGCTTTGGGTGTGGTCAAACCGGCAGCGCTGCAAATGGGCGCAGGCCTGTTGATGGCCGAGATGCTGTTGTTCTTCATTCCGGCGCTGATGAGCCTGCTCGATTACGGCGGTCTGCTGCGTAGCGACGGTTGGCGAATTTTGCTGGTGATCGGCGTCAGCACGTTGATGGTGATGCTGGTGACCGCCTTTACCGTGGAACTGGTGGTGCGGTTGAGGAGGTCTCGTGAAGCTTGAGCTGATGCCGATGTTCTGGCTGGCCTTCACGCTGCTGGCCTATCTGTTCAGTCGCTGGATCTATCGGCGCACCGGGCGCTATGTGCTGTCGCCGCTGATTCTGGTTCCAGCCTTGCTGCTGGCGCTCGCGGTGCCGCTGCACACCGCGTATGCCGAATACTCGAGCAACACCCATTGGCTGATGCTGGTGCTGGGGCCGGTTACCGTCGCTTTCGCGGTACCGATCTGGCAGCAGCGGCAGATGCTGATGCGGCATTGGTCGGCGTTGTTGCTGGGGATGCTGGCGGGCAGCGCGGCGTCCATCGGCAGTTCGTTCGGGTTGGCCAAGGCGCTGGCACTGGACAGTTCGGTGACGATGTCGCTGGTGCCACGTTCAATCACCACGCCTTTTGCCATGCCGCTGGCCCAGGACCTGGGCGGCGTACCGGAACTGACGGCGGTGTTTGTGATGTTCACCGGGGTGTTCGGGGCGATGCTCGGCGGCATTCTGCTCAAGTGGTTACCCCTGCGCAGCGCCTTGGCTCGAGGGGCCTTGTTTGGCGTCGGCGCGCACGGTGCCGGGGTCAGTCGGGCGCATGAAGTGGGGGGTGAAGAGGGCTCGGTGGCGGGGTTAGTCATGGTTCTGACGGGGCTGCTGAATCTGTTCGCCGCACCATTGTTGGCGGCAGTACTTTGACATGGATCCAGGTTCGTTGGCGTACTGACTCGCTAGGCCATCAAGCTGGCTGCCAATGCAACTACACGATCCACGGGGCGTGACTAGACTGTTGTAACGTCGGTGAACAATAGAAACCCCAAGAATAAAAATTAGAGGTTCCTTGCCGTGAGCGTAGCCCCCGTCCAATCGCCACACAGTGTCAAAGACCAGGTCAGTGCCGCCGAGTGGCAGACCCGCGTCGATCTTGCCGCCTGCTATCGTCTGGTCGCCCTGCATGGCTGGGATGACCTGATTTTTACCCACATCTCGGCCAAGGTCCCCGGTACCGAAGACTTTCTGATCAACCCGTTCGGGCTGATGTTCCACGAGATTACCGCGTCGAGCCTGGTCAAGGTCGATCAGGCCGGCAACAAGCTGATGGACAGCCCTTACGAGATCAATCCGGCGGGTTACACCATCCACAGCGCGGTGCACGAGGTTCGTCACGATGTCGTCTGCGTGCTGCACACCCACACCGCTGCCGGTGTCGCCGTGTCGGCGCAGAAACAAGGCATTTTGCCGATCAGCCAACAATCATTATTTGTCTTGTCCAGCCTGGCTTATCACGCCTACGAAGGTGTTGCGCTTAACCATGAAGAGAAGGCGCGACTGCAAGCCGACCTCGGCGAAAACAATTTCCTGATGCTGCACAACCACGGTCTGCTGACCTGCGGCGCGACCATCGCCGACACGTTCCTGATGATGTTTACCTTCCAGCGCGCCTGCGATATCCAGGTGCTGGCGCAGAACGGTGGCGCCGAGTTGATCGCCATCGAACCGCTGATTCTGGCAGGCGCCAAGGCGATGATCGCCGGCGTCACCAAAAGTGCTCAAGGGATGGGCGGCGCATTGGCCTGGCCAGCGCTGCTGCGCAAACTCGATAAACAAGACGCGGGTTATAAACTCTAATGGCACTCGCCGAGATCCCCCTGTGTGTCTGGCGCAAACGCGGCCAGACGTTCATCTTCCGTGGCCAGACCATCCGTTACTGGACGGCGGGGCAGGGTGAACCACTGTTGCTCATTCATGGCTTCCCGACCGCCAGTTGGGACTGGCATTTCCTGTGGCAGCCGCTGACCCAGCGCTATCGGGTAATTGCCTGCGACATGCTCGGCTTCGGTGATTCCGCCAAACCGGTGGACCACGAATACAGCCTGCTGGAGCAGGCCGATCTGCAACAGGCTTTGCTGGCGCACGTGAAGGTCGAGCAGCCGGTGCACCTGTTGGCCCACGATTATGGTGACAGCGTGGCCCAGGAACTGTTGGCCCGGCATTACGAAGCGCGCATCCATATCGCCAGTTGTGTGTTCCTTAATGGCGGCCTGTTTCCCGAAACCCATCGCCCGATACTGATGCAAAAACTCCTGCTCAGCCCCTTGGGCTGGATGATCGGGCGAGCCTTTTCCCGTGACGGTCTGGTGAAGAGTTTCCGGCAGATCTTCGGTCCGCAAAGTCGCCCCACCGAGAGCGAGATGGATGATTTCTGGAGCTTGATCGAGAGCAATCAAGGGCCACGGATCATGCACAAATTGATCGCCTACATCCCTGAGCGACGTGCCCAGCGCGAGCGTTGGGTCAGCGCGATGCAGCGGGGTGAAGTGCCGTTGCGGGTGATCGATGGTGAGGTCGATCCGATCTCCGGCGCGCACATGGTCCAGCGCTATCGGGAACTGATCCCGAACCCGGACACGGTCTTGTTGCCCGGAATTGGCCACTACCCTCAAACCGAGGCGCCGGGGCAGGTGCTCAAGCACTATCTGGAGTTTCGCGATCAGCTGGTTTCACCGCCGCGCAAGGCCGCCTGCTCCTGATTATCCCTCTGCCTTATCGCGCACCATTCAGCCTCACCCCTGTTCATTGTGACTCGCATTGCCGTGCCTGACACTCGAACTTATTGTCCCCTGGCCTGCTGGAGTCCCCCAATGAATGAGTCTGTGCGCTTCGAAGATAAAGTCGTGATTATCACGGGGGCAGGCGGCGGCCTGGGCCGGGCCCACGCGCTGCTGTTCGCCAAACAGGGCGCCAAAGTGCTGGTCAACGATCTCGGCGGCTCGGCTCAGGGCGAAGGCGCAAACGCTTCGGCGGCCGACCGAGTAGTGGCCGAAATTCGTGAGGCCGGTGGCACCGCCGAGGCCAACCATGACTCCGTCACCGACGGCGACAAAATCGTTCAGAACGCCTTGGACACCTTCGGTCGTGTCGATGTAGTGGTCAACAACGCCGGGATCCTGCGGGACAAAACCTTCCACAAAATGGAAGACGGCGACTGGGACCTGGTTTACCGCGTCCACGTCGAAGGCGCCTACAAAGTCACCCGCGCTGCGTGGCCGCACCTGCGCGAGCAAAACTACGGCCGCATCATCTTCACCGCTTCGACGTCGGGCATTTACGGCAACTTCGGCCAGTCCAACTACGGCATGGCCAAACTCGGCCTTTACGGCCTGACCCGCACCCTGGCCATCGAAGGCCGCAAGAACAACATCCTGGTCAACGCCATCGCCCCCACCGGCGGCACTCGCATGACCGAAGGCCTGATCCCGCCGCAAGTCTTCGAACAACTCAAACCGGAACTGGTCAGCCCGCTGGTGGTGTACCTCGCCAGCGAGAACTGCCAGGAAACCTCCGGGCTGTTTGAAGTCGGTGGCGGCTGGATGGGCAAGGTGCGCTGGGAACGAAGCCTCGGCGCGGGGTTTGATCCTCGGGTTGGTTTCTCCCCCGAAGATGTGGCGGCACATTGGCAACAGATCTGCGATTTCGAAGGCGCGGCGCACCCGCAGGACAACCTTGAAGCGCTGAAGGAAATGATGGCGAATTTGCAGAAGTATTCGATTTGATGGAAACCAGCAAGGTCACCGTTTTTTTGACCTTGCTGGTTCTTAATATTCGGTCCCGACATCTGGTTTACAGCGGTCTTCAAGGAAAGTACTTGTGAACCAATGCTGCCAGATTCGCGGCCGTTTGCGCATCCATGATCCCGTCGTAAGTTTCCGGGCGAAAATGCAGCTGAAAGGCCCGAACCAGTTGTGTGAAGCCTTGTTCGGTTGACGCGCCGGAAACGTCATACCCGTAAGTCTTGAACAGTTTGAACAAGTCGCTTCGGGCTGGAATGCCGGTCTCGTTGTATTGCTGCAGATAGATATCTCGGGTGGCATCGTCGAACCAGGCACCCACGCCTTTCAAGTAAAGGGCGTGCCAGGGGAATTTCGGCCCTGGGTCACTCTTGCGGCCGACCGCAATATCCGAGTGCCCTAGAACGAGGGTGGGGCTGATATCCGGATAGCGTTCAAGGATGTTCAACGCCAGCTCTTCAATGGCGGCAATTTGTTCTGGCTGATACGGCGGAAAGTTGAAAATACCTTGGCTAAACGTTGCAAGGTTGACGATTTCAACGCCGATGGACGTGTCGTTCAGATTGCTTCGGTTGCCCCAGGTACTGACGCCCGCGTGCCATGCACGTTTGGATTCGTCGACGAGATTGAACACTTCCTGCCCGGTATAACCTGCTTTCAAGTAGCTCGAATCGGTGATGTCGGGAACCAGATAGTGGGCGCTGACATTCGGGCCGGTCAGTGCGTTGACCGAACTGGAGAAGTTGCCGGCTGTGTAGTGGAAAATCAGAAAGCGTACGCGGGTGTTGGAACTTTGAGTGGGGCGGTACTTTTTGTAATCAATAGGTTTCATGAAAAGATTGCTCGCAATTGAATTAGGTTAGAGTCAGTGCGCTATTACAAATGAATGGCTGATTTGTCATTAACCTTAATCGTTGAAGCGGTTCGTGTTATTACAGAACGATGTAGTCGATTTCCGAGAAGTGTGTAGGTGGTAGGCAGTGTCGTTCGAGTTCACTTAAGTGCTGGCTGTGAATGGGCAGTATAAGAAACAAGCACGAATGCTTGCTTCTTTGTTTGAATTACTGTGCTTCGGGTTTGAAACCTGGTTTGCCGTTGGCTGCTCGCCAGGTTTTAATGGCTTTTAATACCCCTTCTGGGCCGTCTTCAACACCTTCTTCTGGATAATACAAAACGCCTGTGCCGTTTGGGTGTTCTGAAGTGCTTACGATGTTGTCAACAAATGCATCGTGTTCTTTCTCTGATGAGAATTTCCCTTGGAATAAGCGATTTATAACATTCAGATACTCGGATTCTGTGTATTCTTCGAGTTTATTTTTTAGTTTCATTTCACATTTCTCCTTTTCTGGAATGAGTTTCAATGTGCTGCTTTGGTGTCAGTATACGAAGATTATCTATGTCGTAAACCGCACCGCCTTCACTGATAGGCTTGATGTGATGGATCTCAAACTTCTTCCGTCCACCGACTTGCTCCGAGGGGAGGGCACTTGGTGATAGACCATCTCTCACGTCAATTTTGTTGAGTTGGGTAAACTGATCAATCAGAAATTGGTCATTGGCCACGGCCTTCCAAAATACTCTGCGAAATGCTTTAAAACTCGAAAACTCCCGACCTCGAAAATTATCCGCAATCTGCTTGGGGATCGGCGCCCCTTCCAGCGTTGAGGCAGCACTCACCCAATCTCCTGAAACCGACTGTCCGGCGCCACTGGCAATACCAGGATCCTGCCGCCGATCCCTGAACATCGTGAACGTCGGAGGGATCCCGGACTCGATCGGAAAGACGGTGATAAAGCCACCAAATCCGTATCGATCCAGCTCTGGAAACGGATCGATTCGTCCCGCGTCGGGGGTGACGGTGGCGCCTTCATATATCGGCAGGTCAGTGTCGATCAGCGGAAATTCCGTTGAAGGATTCTGCGGTTCTACCAACGGCGTCCAGGTGATGACGGGGCCGTTGGAGACGGTGCTGCCGGATACGTAAACATTCTTGCGCGCGTCAAAGTGAGCGAACCTTACCGGCACACTCGCGGGTACTGTCACTCCGTCAGTGGTAACAACAACGATCTCTACCCCGTTGCCTATCGTCCTCGAGCCGAGTCTCACTGGCAGGTCGATTTCCCCTCCGGCGGCTGCCAGTTCATACAGGTCGGCAGTTGAATCAGGAGCGAGTTCTGACAGCGGAACACTGACAGAGAAAAGATCACCGTTACCCAGCCTGGAGGGAGCCAATAGAGCGGCGAACCCGACCAGGACCGGCGCTGCTACTGACGCGAGTGCTGCGACAGCCGCGGATACCGCTGCTCGTAACGCGGTCCTGAGCGCCAAGGACGTCGCTGGACTAACGCCGACAGTTCCGAGTGTGCCGGTAAACGTTGGGCCGAATGCCGCCAGTGAACCGACATTGGCAAACGAGGGGCTTTGCCACCGAGCCTCTGTTTCCTCGCGCCATTGCGTCAGAAGGCGTGCTTGCTCGAGTTGTCGTTGGGTCTCGGCCTCTGCCGCCAGACGAGCCTGTTGCCGCTCGCGCTCTTGCGCCTGCTTTTCCTTTTGCTGCTGTATTTTCAGATTCGCCAGTTGAGCTTGGCGTTGAGCCACGGCGGTAGCTGTATCAATGACTTTCCTGCGAGTCTCCAGACTCTGTCTTTCTGTTTGCAGTTGCTTTTGTATCTGCTCGATTCGCTGTTCCATGTCAGCTTGGAGACGAGCCTGCTCGGCTGCGAAATGCTGTGCGGCTGCTTCTGCCTTGGCTTCAGCCTCAGCCAGAGCTGTATTCAATGCTGCAATTCGTGCCCTTTCTTGAGCCTCATGCTGAACCAGAGCCGCCTGAAGCTGAGCTTTAGATTTAGCTTGAGCCTCAACATAAGCGTTAGCTTCCGCCTGTATGCGCGCCTCTTCAGCAGCTACGCGTTTTGTTTCTTGCTCATTCGCCAGTCGCTCCTGTTCAGCAGCTATACGTCGCGCTTCCTGATCCGCTGCTTGCTGCCTTTGTTCTTGCGCATGCGCAGCGGCAAGAAGGTTCTGCACATGGACTTGTTTGTTATTTAAAAGCTGAATTTGCTCTGTCAGTAGTTTTGCAGAGTAAGCAGCTTTGTAGGCGTTAGCCCATGTTGTATAAGCTGTTCCATAAGGCTGTACAGTTTTCTCCAGCGTTTCTACCTTGGTGATATAGTCTTTTGCTGTCGCATTGAGAGGGCTGTGCCCGTAGAACGCGTTGGCGAGCCCTGTTTGTACATGCAGTTCAGCTGTTTTCTGCTGAATTAAAATATTACTGATGTTTAGTTCGTGTTGGTGTACCTGTGTCTGTGTAGCTGTTGCAGCGGGGTAGTGGGTTTTAAAATTTTGGAATTCGACCTCCGTTGCTCTTGGCAAGTCCTGGGATTTCGCCGCGTAATCGTTTTGTGCTGACTTCTCCGTAGCAAAGACGTTCCTCAGAGTTTGACCTCTTAAATGTTCCTTATATGTAATTCCAGGGCCTATTCCTCCTGGCCGTGTCGGTGGAACGCTGAACCCACCGCCATTTGGGTGCTTTCCAGGTTTCGGTTGTTTTCCAACATAAGTTGTTGGTAATTCAATGGTAGTGCTTTGTCCAACAATACTAGTTGCCGGTAATTCGTGCGGGGGACCGTGTTTTCCTGACATTTTTGGATCTTCCATGACCGTAATTAATCGGTGGTGCTGAGCAAGCTTACGTCAGGGCGGGTGAGTCTGGGTCCGAGAAGGTTGTAGGTGGTTTCTATTTGGAGTGTGCGCAGTTTTGTGCTGTTTTGTGTGTGGGGAGATTGGTCTTTATTTTATGTAAGAGCATTCTTTAGTTGTCGAGCAGCACTTGCTCTAACGAGGGGGATTCAGCAATGGGACAAAACTCGCCCATAAAAAAGGCCGCTGCAAACGCAGCGGCCAAAGTAAGACGATTGATCAGGAGCTATAAATCAACGTCAGTGAACACGGGGCGATGAGTCGAAAATCTTCAATTCATCTGAAATCTGTCGCCAATGACGTGGACGGGGCACTCGCCATTGCTTCGTGCTTTCCGGCCGTTTGCCGTGAAAGCCCGGCAAGAATAAGCGCTTGAGCCAAAAGGAAAAATAGCGATTCATGACATGAACTGTTGCAGCATGAGTAACAGTGGCAACAAGCCCCGCCCACACGACATGCGCTGCGCTGATAACCCCCCATCCAGCCCATCCATAACCTGCGCAAAACGCCGTCCCATGCGGGGATTCATCCTTTGGAGGTACATCGCGAATACCTCCTTGGTGCGCTTATCGCTCCCAACGTGCGGCAGTAGGGTGGGGCCTTCTGTCACTCACCGGGGAAGACGCATGACAAAAACAACAATGCGCGCCATCTTCACGCCGCAAGCGCTCGCCGCTGCGGTTGCCTTGGGTTGCTGCGCCCAGGCGCAGGCTGTTTCATTCAACATCGGGGAAATCGAGGGGACTTTTGATTCTTCGCTGTCCGTCGGCGCGAGCTGGGGCATGCGCGATGCCGACAAATCTCTGGTGGGCATCGTCAATGGCGGGACCGGCCAGTCTTCGACCGGGGATGACGGGCGGCTGAACTTCAAGAAGGGCGAAACCTTCTCCAAGATCTTCAAGGGTATTCATGACCTCGAATTGAAGTACGGCGACACGGGTGTGTTCGTGCGTGGCAAGTACTGGTATGACTTCGAACTCAAGGACGAGGATCGTGAGTTCAAACCGATCAGTGACAGCGGTCGTAAGGAAGGCGCCAAGTCCTCCGGGGCGCAGTTGCTCGACGCCTTCGTCTATCACAACTATTCCATCGCCGAGCTGCCGGGCACTGTGCGCGCCGGCAAGCAGGTGGTGAGTTGGGGTGAAAGTACCTTCATCGGCAACTCGATCAACAGCATCAACCCGATCGACGTTTCAGCGTTCCGCCGTCCTGGCGCCGAAATCAAGGAAGGCCTGATTCCGGTGAACATGCTGTTCGCCTCCCAAAGCCTGACCGACCAACTCTCGGTGGAAGGTTTCTATCAACTGGAGTGGGACCAGACCGTCGTCGACAACTGCGGCACCTTCTTCGGCAACGACGTGGTGGCTGACGGCTGCAACAAGAATTACACGGTTGCCAGCCCGGCGATTGCACCGTTGCAACCGATCGCTGCAGCGTTTGGCCAAGGTTTCGAGGTCAGCAAGGAAGGGGTGATCGTCCCGCGCGGTGGTGACCGCGATGCCCGCGATTCCGGGCAGTGGGGGACGGCGCTGCGCTGGCTCGGCGACGACACCGAGTACGGTCTGTACTTCATGAACTATCACAGCCGTACTCCGACGGTCGGCACCACCACTGCCGGCCTGACAACGCTGGCACGGATCCCGGCCATCGTCGGTGCCGCCAACAGAATCGCGCCCGGTACCGGGTCTGCACTGGCTCAGAGTGTGATGCTCGGTCGTGGCCAGTATTACCTTGAGTACCCGGAAGACATTCGTCTCTACGGCGCGAGCTTTTCCACCACCTTGCCTACCGGCACGGCGTGGACCGGCGAGATCAGCTATCGCCCCAACGCCCCGGTGCAAGTCAACACCAACGACCTGACCCTGGCCTTGCTCAACCCGATCGCAGGCGGCGCCGCATCGCCTATCGCGACCACGCCAGGTGCCGACAACAAAGGCTATCGCCGCAAGGAAGTGACTCAGGTCCAGAGCACCCTGACGCACTTCTTTGACCAAGTGTTGGGTGCCCAGCGGCTGACCCTGGTGGGCGAAGCGGCGGTGGTGCATGTCGGTGGCCTGGAGTCGCGAACCAAACTGCGTTACGGCCGTGACTCGGTCTATGGCCAGTACGGTTTTGGCGGCAATACCGACGGCTTCGTCACCTCGACCTCCTGGGGCTACCGCGCCCGGGCGATCCTCGATTACGCCAACGTCATCGGCGGGATCAACCTGAAACCAAACCTGTCCTGGTCCCACGACGTCGCCGGCTACGGCCCCAACGGGCTGTTCAACGAAGGCGCCAAGGCCGTCAGCGTCGGCGTCGATGCCGACTACCGCAACACCTATACCGCGAGCCTCAGTTACACCGATTTCTTCGGTGGTGACTACAACACCCTGGAAGACCGCGACTTCCTGGCGCTGAGCTTCGGCGTGAACTTCTGATCTGGCTGAGAAGGATGAATTTGATGCGCAAGATGATTCTGCAATGCGGCGCCCTGGCCTTGAGTCTGCTGGCTGCCAACGTGATGGCGGCGGTCTCGCCGGAAGAAGCCAACAAGCTTGGCACCAGCCTCACGCCGCTGGGCGCCGAGAAGGCCGGCAACGCTGATGGCTCGATCCCGGCCTGGACCGGCGGCATCCCGAAAAACGCCGGCGCGGTGGACAGCAAAGGCTTCCTGGCTGACCCGTTCGCCAGTGAGAAACCGTTGTTCACCATCACCGCCGCGACGGTCGACAAGTACAAAGACAAGTTGTCGGAAGGTCAGGTGGCGATGTTCAAGCGCTACCCGGAAACCTACAAGATTCCGGTCTACCCGACCCACCGCACCGTGGCCTTGCCCCCGGAGATTTACGAGTCGGCCAAACGCAGCGCACTGAACGTGAACAGCATCAACGACGGTAACGGCCTGGCCAACTTCACCGGCAACCGTTACTACGCCTTCCCGATTCCGAAGACCGGCGTCGAGGTGCTGTGGAACCACATCACCCGCTATCACGGCGGCAACCTGCGACGCATCATCACTCAGGTGACTCCGCAAACGAACGGCAGCTACACGCCGATCCGCTTTGAGGAAGAGATCGCCGTACCGCAATTGATGAAGGAACTGGACCCGGAAAAAGCCGCCAACGTGCTGACCTTCTTCAAGCAATCGGTGACGGCACCTGCGCGTCTGGCGGGTAACGTGCTGCTGGTGCACGAAACCCTCGATCAGGTGAAAGAGCCGCGTCTGGCGTGGATTTACAACGCCGGCCAGCGCCGTGTGCGTCGCGCACCCCAAGTGGCTTATGACGGGCCGGGTACTGCCGCTGACGGCCTGCGCACGTCCGACAACTTCGACATGTTCTCCGGTGCACCGGATCGCTACGACTGGAAACTGGTCGGCAAGAAGGAAATGTACATCCCTTACAACAGCTACAAACTCGACTCGCCGAGCCTCAAGTACGATGACATTGTGAAAGCCGGGCACATCAACCAGGACCTGACCCGTTATGAGTTGCACCGGGTCTGGGAAATTATCGGTACGGTCAAGCCGAGCGAGCGACACATCTACGCCAAACGCCACATGTACCTCGACGAAGACAGTTGGCAAGTAGCGCTGGCAGACCATTACGACGGTCGCGGTCAGCTGTGGCGAGTGGCCGAGGGACACGCTCAGTACTACTACGATCACCAGACTCCGGCCTACACCCTCGAAGCGCTCTACGACATCATTGCCGGCCGATACATTGCCCTGGGAATGAAGAACGAAGAGAAGCACAGTTTCGAATTCGGCTTCGAAGCCAAGGCTGCCGACTACACGCCATCGGCCTTGCGCGCCGAGGGCGTTCGGTAAGGGTTTTGATACATTGGCAGTGCAAAAGGCGACCGGGTGGTCGCCTTTTTTATGGCTGCCAATCAGCGTGCTGAATACTTCTCAACAAGCGGGTTAGAGAGGGCTAGGGTTGCCGGACAATTATAAAAAGGCACGCCGCAATGACCGCCATGATCCCGTGTCTGGACCGTTCTGGATTCCTGCCCCGTCTGTCCACTCACCACCAGTCACGGGCTCGCTTGAGCGAGCCGTTACTGGCCTCCACGGCCCGGGTGAAATTACTTTGCGCGCCGGCCGGCAGTGGCAAGACAGCGCTGCTCGCCGAATGCCTGTTGCAGGCACCAACCCAGTGTCGGGTGCATTGGTTGCCATTGTCTGGCGCGGTGTTGAGCGCGATGGATTTTCGTCATCGTCTGGCAGAGACGCTGGGGCTGGCTACGTCAGGTGAATCTGAGTTGCTGGGGTATCTGTCACGATTGCAGACGCCAACCTGGCTGTTTCTCGATGACTATTGCCGCGTCCCGAACCCCGAGTTGGACTTGCTGCTGGATCGCATGCTGGCGGTCAGCAGTCCGATGTTGACCTGGTGGCTGGGTGCTCGCCGCCGGCCGCCCTGCAACTGGCCAAGGTTGCTGCTCGACGATGAGTTGTACGAGTGCGAAAGCACTTCGCTGGCTTTCACGCCAGGTGAAGTCGAGCAGATATTGCAGCCCTGGGTACCGGAGCAGGCCAGCAAGGTGGCCAGTCGGATCATCCAGCGCACCGGCGGCTGGTGTGCCGGTGTGCGGATTGCATTGCTGCACAAGTGCGACTGGTCGCGTCAGGACAAACCCCTGGGACGGGCAGACACCTTGCTCGATTACCTGGAGCATGAGTTGTTCAGCTCGCTGACGCCTGAGTTGAGCGAGGCCTGGCGCGTGCTGGCGCACCTGCCCCGCTTCAATGCCCGGCTGTGCGATCACCTGTTCGGGGCCGGAGAGGGCGCTCAGTACTTGCGGACCTTGCAAGCGCTGGGCTGTTTTATCGAACCTTGGGGGGACTCCACCGATTGGCTGCAGATATTCACACCGTTCACACAGTTGTTGCGCGATGAGCAATGGCCGGCGGGACGCTCCTGGCATCGGCGTGCCTGCCAATGGTTCTGTACCGAACAGGACTGGAAATCGGGCTTCGAACAGGCATTGCTCGCCGAGGAATACGAAGTGGCGGTCAGCCTGTTGCAGCACTTCAGTTTCGAGCATTTGTTCGAGGAGCAAACGGTGGTGCTGTTGTTGCGTTTGCATGAGCAGCAAGGCGAGGAACTGACGCTGGGCAGCCCGCAATTGGTCGGATTGATTACAGCTGCGCTGCTATTCGCCGGACGTTTCGAACAGGCGACTGCCTGTATCGCTCATTTGGCGCATTTCACGCCTCAACCGTCGACGGTGCTTCAGCGTCAACTGATTGCACGTTGGCAGGCCCTGCAGGGTTGGTTGCTGCATTTACAGGGGCGAATGGAGGCTTCGCGCGCGCACTTTCTTGACGCGTTGAGCGCGCTCGATCCCGAATGCTGGACGGCGCGCCTGATGTGTTTGTCCGGTTTGACGCAACAGGCATTGCTAAGGGGCGAACTCGACGTGGCGCAAGCCCACAACCGCGATGCGCTGTGCCTGGCGCGGGCGCAAGGTTCGCTGGTGTTCGAGGGCCTGATGGAGCTCGATCATGCGCAATGGCTGGAGCAGCGCGGCGCCCCGGCTCGTGCCGAAAGTCTGCTTTGCGACATCGATGAATTGCTCCGCCAGCGTTCGGACCGACCTGCACCTTTGTTGGGGCGGATTGCGTTGCGGCGAGGGCGGTTGGCCTTGTGTATGGGCGCAGACGAGCGCGCTGCCGAGTTCTTTCAGGCGGGCCTGGACGATTGCTTGCGCAACCACGACAAGCGCGTGTTGTATGGGTTTCTGGGTCAGGCCCAATTGGCTGCGAACCAGGGCGATTACGCCCAGGCGTTCGTCCGGTTGCGCGATGCCGAGCGGCTGATGCAACAACGGCACATTCCAGACACGGTCTACCGCGGCGTTCTGCTGCAAGTCAGCAGCCAGCTCTGGTTGCAACAAGGCCGTCCGGAACTGGCACACGAGGCCCTGACCCGCGTGTTGCGCCACTATCGCGGGTCGAATGCTCGGCAGGCACCGCCGGCGACACTGGAGTTGATTCCGCGGATTGAGTATTTGTTGATTCTGGCTGAGGCCAAACTGCAACGGGTGGAGGATCCCTTGGCTCGGCTCACAACCCTGTTTGAACACACGCAAGCGAACGGGATGGTCAGCCTGGAAGCCGAGCTTCTGCTGGCGATGGCCGAGGCGGCCTTCATGATGGGGGACCAGGAGAGTGCCCGGCAGTTTTTCGACAAGGGCGAAGAGAAGGCGAGCCGTTGTAACTTGCAGCAGTTGTTGGCGCAGTTGAATCGGCGTTGTCCCGGTCTCTTGTCAGAACTGCACATAGTTAATGACGAGCCATTTTCTGACAAAGGTATTAATGAGAGTCCACTTAGCCTGAGGGAGTTGGAAGTGCTCGAGTTGATTGCGTCAGGAAATTCGAACCGACAAATAGCCGATAAGTTGTTCATCTCATTGCATACCGTTAAAACACATGTCCGGCGAATTCATGGGAAATTAGGGGTTGAACGCAGGACTCATGCAGTAGCACGGGCGAGAATGCTGGGTTTGTGCGGTTAATTGATTTTTAATAATGTTGTGAATCTGTTTTGATGTCCTGGGTGTTTAATGTTTTGCAAAGGGTTGTGGGTGTTTTTATTGGTTTTGATTGCGTTAAGTTAATTGCACTGGTTTAGGCAGTTTTTCATTGTCTGATTTTTAAAGTGCATTAATGGAATGTGTATATGAGTGTCCAGGAAACAGAGTTGGTACAGAAAAATCTAGGGGAGGTGGTTGAATGTTTTACCGTGCTGGAAGCAGCGCTGAAGAAAACCGCGTCGTTTAAAGAAATCCTGCAAGAGGTTTTGTTAAAGGAACTTCAACAGTTGTTGCCGGAGGTCTACATCAGCAAGACTTATATCAATCCCCGACGTTCAGGCATTGCGAATCAGGAGCCGACCGGTCTGTTCATGGACGTGTTCATGGAATGTTTGAGTCGTGGGCGTGCCCCTGTTTATGACGCGAGTCAGTACGGCGTCTATGACTGGCCCAACTCTTTGGATGAGCGGGACCGGATCGACGGTCTGGATGTGGTTGCTCTGGGTTCGCTGATTGGCGATGTGTTGGGTACGCTGGCGCAAAAATACACGCAAGACCTGGACCGACGCTGGGCCGCGTCTGTGGGCAAGGATGCCAAGGGTCGTGAACTGGGCTCTCGCAGCAGTGACCTGCGCAACTTGTATGCGGCGCTTTTCTGGCAAGAGTTGAAAGCAATGATACAAGTGCAAGAGGTGATGACGGAGGTAGATCTCAGTTTTGAAACTTTACTTTGGGGCATCCCCCAGACCCCGGCTTACAGTCTTTCATTGCAACTCGAAAGTGGACGATTCGCAACGCTGGCCTGTTGTTTTGCCATGCATCTGAGTGGTCAGATCAGCGACGAACTTGTACCTGCCAGCGATGATTGGGTCATCCTTTACACCCCCGCAAAAGGGCTGGAAACGTACCGGACGTCGGCATTGATGCACCGCTCGCTGGAGCAGCGCCTGAGCGACGCTAACAGCCGGGCGCAGTTGCTCAAAGGTGTTTCACTGGAGGACGCCGAACACGTCAGAAGTGCGCCTGATATCCGGTATTTGAAAACCCATGGCGAAATTTTCCAGAACGTCATAGACAATCTGCTGGATAAACAACGGCGTGACGTTGCTTTCGGTCTTCGCCGATTACTGGAGCCGGGCGCGGACCTGCAGAGCGTTGTACGTTCAATTGAGTCGGCTCATGGCCTGAATGAAGTGATCGACGATGCCAAGGGCCGAACCGCCAACCTGCTCGTATTGATTTCAAAAAACGCCCGGCCGCAATGGCTGAAGGACACTTCCACAACCAATCAGGAAGTATTTGCCTCTCTGGAACAGGCGTTGCTCAAAAGCCAGGTGGCATTGCATGAGGCGATGGGGGGGCTCTCCTCATTTCAGGAGTATGTGCGGGGTGTCGTCGCAGAACATATCTCCCAGGGCGATGCCAATCGCGTTGATCCCGATACTGTTTGGGTAGTTGTGAAACACTGGGTGCGTATGGGCACAAGGAACATCGAGCATGTCCAGCGTAAAACCCTGACGCAGCTGTTCATGTACGGTGTGCATGATGCGGCAGGGAAATACTCGATTCAGATCGAAGCCTTCCACAACAATCCACGACTGTCAGTTTCCAACATCGAATACGCCATCCGGCAATTTGATCTTCGTTTGAAATACGCCAATGAACGAAGTCATCGCCTCAACGATCCGCACGTTAGAGAAGCCATGCAGGAAGTATTGGGGCAGCAAACTGCGCTCAGTAACTTCGCAGCGTTACTTCAAAATCATATCAGCCCGAAAGCACAGGACATCTCGCAGCGTTATCTGTTTGGCGATCCGGGAATGGAGGCATGCGGCGTTGCTTTTCGCAGCTTTCTCCGGCCGTTTAAAGACATGATCGTTTATCGTGCAAGAGGCGCAATGCCTGATCATTCGATGCATGTACTCTACGCTCCCGGTGCACCGACGGGGCAGCAATGGTATGAGTTTCCCGATCTGACGGCGTTGAAGCGACAGTTCATCAAATGGGGTTTCGAGCAGCGCGATCGTGACTTCCTGATTGGGCAGACTTTCAGCACCGATCGTGCGGGGTTTGTGAGTAGCTATCTCTCCTTTGTCGAGCCGGCGCCGGTGTTCGAACGGAGGTGGTGGGACGGCATTGCTTTGGTGCAATGGGCGAGCGGGTTGGAAGGCGGGCCGTTCATGGGCGCCATCCATAAAATCATCGACTGGGAAATTGCTGAAGAACAGGTAGTCACACCCGGCTGGTACAGAAAGGCCGCTGTGCAGGATCGCGAGCTTTTCACCAGGTTAAACACGGATTTCAAAGCCATCTACCAAGTATCACAGCATATCGAAACGTTTGCCGTCTTCTCACGAAAAGTGGTCATGAAGGCGTTGAACGATTATCTGCGGCGATCCGGCCCGCATCCGGAAATCGACCCGGATCAGGTGCACGTCAAGTTGCGTGGACACGACTGGATGACACTCACCAATGTGTTCATTCAGTGGCAGATCTGGAGTACTGATGAATATGTGTCGTTCCGCTCCCTGGACAACTCGCCTCTGGGGCGCTTGGATACGGCCGCTGTCACTGCGTTGATCAATTTATTGCCGGGCGAGAAATATGAGCAATATCTGCGGCAGGATTTCCTGACAACACCTTCTTACGATCTCAAGGCGAAGCTTTACTGCAAAACCGTGCAGAACGAAATGCTCAGGGCGGCATTGACGCAAAAAATGCAGGGCGCTCTTTCCGGTGAACACTTCAATTGGCTCAAGGGGCTGATCGAGGGGCTGGATCATGATCGTCCTCACTATCCGGTGCCGTTCCTGACGGGCGTCGCGCCGGGCGAAGGCGTTTATACACTGGCGCTCGAGGGGCGACGGCTGGAGGGCGCCTATACGTTCGGGCGTAATGTGGCAGGCAGATTGGAATACCTGATCTACATTCCGAAAGCACCGGATGGCCTGGCATTTCGTCCCATTGAGTCGTTGACTCAGGGCTTTAAGGGGGGCGTACTGGGCAACCATGTTGTCGGACTTGTCAGGTTGGAAGACAGAGGTGTGGTGAAACGTTATGTCGACAACTGCCGCGACGCTCCAAGTGCCTTGCCGACGCCAAGGTTGCAAGACAGTTACGCTGTGACCCACTTCAAGTTCGAATACAGCAGTATGGTGTCGCGGCTTATCTACGACGTCGACTATCAGACGAGCACGCATGGGGAAATTTTCTGGCGTAATGTGATGGTCGGTGCAGAGCTGGTGGTGGATGTCATCTCGCTGTTTGTCCCTCCAGTTGCTCTGGTGGCCAGCGTCCTGCGTATCACGCGTTCGATCGTTCAAGGTGTGATTGCTTACAGCCTGGGCGATGAAGATGCCGGCAAAGCCCATCTCACCTCGGCCTGGAGAAGCGCCATCCTCTTGTATGTGGGCATCGTCGCGGGGGCCGGCACGTCGACTTCGGCGGTGGGCCTGTTGTCGCGGATCACGGACATCTCGCAAATCGTGTCGACCGCGACCGGCGTTCAGGTGGGCGTCGACTATGTCACTGCGATGACGTCCAAGTACGTGATCTCGGACAGTGAAACCCGAATCATAGGCTGACTTAGCGGGGGGAAGCCGTTACTCGGGCTGATACCCCATCCGCCAGCTCACGGCCCGCGTCGCAGCCAACAACCGCCGCGCCGCCGGGCCGTTTTCGTCGGCGTGAAACAATGACGCCGGGCCGACAATGGTCATCACCGCCGCAACATGCCCGACAGCATTGAACACCGGCGCTGACAAAGCATCGACCCCCGGCATCAGCAAACCATGCACATGGTGCAGACCGCGTTCGCGGATCTGTTCGCACAACGCCGCATAGGCTTGATCGTCCGCCAGCGCATGTGAAGCGCTGCTTTGCAGTTCCTGTTCGCGCAAATCGACGGTTTCACGCTTCGGCAGATAGGCGCCGAACACCAGCCCTGTTGAAGAGCTGAGCAACGGCAACACCGAACCCAATTGCGTCACCACCGTCACCGCGCGCACCGCCGGTTCGATATGCACCACGGTCGCACCCTGATTGCCCCACACCGCTATAAAGCAGGTTTCATTCAGATCGTCACGCAACTCGGCCAGGGGCAGGGCGCCGACTTTCAGCACGTCCATACTGTTGAGTGCGGCGAGACCAACGCGCAAGGCTTCGCGGCCCAGACCGTAGTGGTTGGTAGCAGCATTCTGTTCAGCAAAACCGCTGGCAATCAGCGCCTGTAAATAGCGGTGAACCTTGCTCGCCGGCATTTGCACGTGTTCAGCCAGGCGCGACAGTGAAGTCGATGGCGATAACTCGGCCAAGGCCTTGAGGATGTCGGTGCCGACCTCGGCCGAGCGGACTTTCTGTTTATCGTTGCTGCGCGGCGTTTCCATGGAGGCGGTCTGATCCCGGGACGAATGGGCGTCTTTATAGCTTGACGGTCAATACCAATCAAATTACGTTAAGCGTAATCGAATTACGATAAAAATAACCCAGGCGTGCCGAGACCTCTTCAATGGAGCAACGGGCCATGCCTACTCCCTGTTCAGGAGGCTCCATGAACCTCGATTCAACGGCGCCCGAGCTGGCTTATCAGTCCGGCTTCGGCAACGAATTCAGCAGTGAAGCGTTGCCCGGCGCACTGCCTGTCGGCCAGAACTCCCCGCAAAAAGCCCCGTACGGTCTCTACACCGAATTGTTCTCCGGCACTGCGTTCACCATGGCTCGCAGTGAAGCGCGGCGCACCTGGATGTACCGCATTCAACCGTCGGCCAATCACCCTGCGTTCGTCAAACTGGATCGGCAACTGGCCGGCGGCCCGTTGGGTGAAGTGACACCCAACCGCCTGCGCTGGAATCCGTTGGACATCCCGACCGAGCCAACCGATTTCATCGACGGGCTGGTGAGCATGGCCGCCAACTCGGGCGCGGAAAAACCGGCCGGGATCAGCATCTATAGCTACCGCGCAAACCGCTCCATGGAGCGCGTGTTTTTCAACGCCGATGGAGAACTGCTGCTGGTGCCTGAGCTGGGACGCCTGCGCATCGCCACCGAACTCGGCGTGCTTGAACTGGAGCCACTGGAAATCGCCGTGCTGCCACGCGGTCTGAAATTCCGCGTCGAACTGCTCGACCCACAAGCTCGCGGCTACATTGCCGAAAACCACGGCGCGCCGCTGCGCCTGCCGGACTTGGGGCCAATCGGCAGCAACGGCCTGGCCAACGCGCGGGACTTCCTGACCCCGGTCGCTCATTACGAAAACCTCAAACAACCGACCACTCTGGTGCAGAAATTCCTCGGCCAGTTGTGGGGCTGTGAGCTCGATCATTCGCCGTTGAATGTGGTCGCCTGGCATGGCAACAACGTGCCGTACAAATATGACCTGCGTCGTTTCAACACCATCGGCACGGTCAGTTTCGATCATCCGGATCCGTCGATCTTTACCGTCCTGACGTCGCCGACCAGCGTCCACGGTCTGGCCAATCTGGACTTCGTGATCTTCCCGCCACGCTGGATGGTCGCCGAGAAAACCTTCAGGCCACCGTGGTTCCACCGCAACCTGATGAACGAATTCATGGGCCTGATCAAGGGCGAGTACGACGCCAAGGCCGAAGGTTTCGTGCCCGGCGGTGCGTCCTTGCACAGTTGCATGAGCGCCCACGGGCCGGATGGCGAAACCTGCACCAAGGCGATCAACGCCGAACTCGCGCCAGCGAAAATCGACAACACCATGGCCTTCATGTTCGAGACCAGCCAGGTGCTGCGCCCGAGCCGTTTCGCGCTGGATTGCCCGCAACTGCAAAACAACTACGATGCCTGCTGGGCCACGCTGCCCGCCACTTTCGACCCGACCCGGAGATAACCCATGACTCAGACTTCCATCACTCGTAGCTGGGTTGCCTCCGCCAACGGCCATGCTGATTTTCCTCTGCAAAACCTGCCGCTGGGCGTGTTCAGCGTGAAGGGTTCGGCACCGCGCAGTGGCGTGGCCATTGGCGAACATATCTTTGATCTGGAAGCTGCACTGGACGCTGGCTTGTTCGATGGCGTCGCAAAAACTGCAGTTGAAGCCACCCGTGGCGGCCAGTTGAACGCGTTCTTCGAACTGGGTCGTGATGCTCGCGTTGCCCTGCGCGAACGCCTGCTGGAACTGTTCAAAGAAGGCAGCACGCTGCACGGCAAGATCGAAGCCCAAGGTGCAAAATTGCTGCCACTGGCGGCGAATTGCGAGATGCACCTGCCAGCGAAAATCAACGATTACACTGACTTCTACGTCGGCATCGAGCACGCGCAGAACGTCGGCAAACTGTTCCGTCCGGACAACCCGTTGCTGCCGAACTACAAGTACGTGCCGATCGGTTATCACGGCCGCGCTTCGACCATTCGCCCGTCGGGCACCGATGTCCGCCGTCCGAAAGGCCAGACCCTGCCGGCCGGTCAGACCGAGCCGACGTTTGGTCCATGTGCACGTCTGGATTACGAACTGGAGCTGGGCATCTGGATCGGTCAGGGCAACGAGATGGGCGACTCGATCGCCATCGGTGACGCCGCCGATCACATCGCCGGTTTCTGCCTGCTCAACGACTGGTCGGCGCGCGACATTCAGGCTTGGGAATACCAGCCACTGGGGCCATTCCTGTCGAAGAGTTTCATCACCAGCATCTCGCCATGGGTGGTGACTGCCGAAGCGCTGGAACCGTTCCGTCGTGCTCAGCCGGCACGTCCAGAAGGCGATCCGCAGCCGCTACCGTACCTGTTCGACAAGCGCGATCAAGCCGCTGGCGGTTTCGACATCGAACTGGAAGTGCTGCTGCTCACCGAAGGCCTGCGCGAGCAAAAACTGCCGGCCCATCGCCTGACCCTCAGCAACACCCAACATATGTACTGGACCGTGGCGCAAATGGTCGCGCACCACAGCGTCAACGGCTGCCAATTGCAGGCCGGTGACCTGTTCGGTTCGGGCACCTTGTCGGGGCCTGAGAACGGTCAGTTCGGCAGCCTGCTGGAAATCACCGAGGGCGGTAAAAAGCCGATCGAACTGGCGTCGGGTGAGGTACGGAAATTTCTTGAGGACGGCGACGAAATCATCCTGCGCGCACGTTGCAGCCGTGACGGTTTTGCCTCCATCGGCTTCGGCGAATGCCGTGGCAAAGTGTTGCCGGCGCGCTAAGAGGATCGGGTCATGGAACTCTATACCTACTACCGTTCGACTTCGTCCTATCGGGTGCGCATTGCGTTGGCGCTCAAGGGCCTGGATTACCAGGCGCTGCCGATCAATCTGATCGCACCGCCAGGTGGCGAACATCGACAGCCGCCGTATCTGAGCATCAATCCGCAAGGCCGAGTACCGGCCTTGCGCACTGACGAAGGTGAGCTGTTGATCCAGTCGCCGGCGATCATCGAATACCTGGAAGAGCGTTATCCACAGGTGCCGCTGCTCTCCAAAGACCTCGCCGCTCGCGCCCATGAGCGTGGTGTGGCGGCGGTGATTGGTTGCGACGTGCATCCGCTGCACAACGTCAGCGTGCTCAATAAACTTCGGCAGTTGGGGCACGATGAACCGCAAGTGGTGGAGTGGATCGGGCACTGGATCAGCCAAGGATTGGCGACGGTGGAGCAGTTGATCGGCGATGAGGGTTATTGCTTTGGCCCGACGCCTGGGCTGGCGGATGTTTACCTGATTCCGCAGCTGTACGCGGCCGAGCGCTTCAGCATTTCACTTGAGGCGTATCCGCGGATTCGTCGAGTGGCGGCGTTGGCGGCGACGCATCCGGCGTTCATCAAGGCGCATCCGGCGAATCAGCCAGACACCCCTTAAAAACATCAGATCTTTTGCTTTTAATGGACGATTGAGTTTGGCGGCAGGTGCCCTAATCGCTCAGTCAGGCGAATCCGCTGGATCGGGTCGTCACTGAGCAGCAGTGCATGCTCCAGGTCAAAGCGCTCGGCGTTCGGGCAATCCAGTCGTTGATAGAGGCTGGCCCGGGCCAAGTAGTCGGAGGCACTGGCGTTGCCCAGTTCCAGCACCCGTTCGGCGTCGATCAGGGCGCCGATGTAGTCATCGTGGGAAAGGTGTAACTGACGCAGGTTGCGCGACAGCCGCTGCAGCATTTGCACCGGCTCGGCGGTGAGCAAATGTTCGGCGCCAAGCTTCATGTTTGGGCCGTACTGGCGTTGCAGCAGTTCCCGGCAATCGTTGGGGTACAACCGACGCCCGCCACAAGGGTCGAGCAGGTGATCGGCGCCCGGTACCCGCAGCAGGAAATGCCCGGGGAAGTTGACGCCAACCATGGGGATTTCCAGACCTTTGGCCAGTTCCAGGGCAATCAATCCCAGACTCAGCGGCTGCCCGCGTCTGCGTTCCAGCACTTTATTGACCAGCGCGACTTGCGGACGCAATGGCGTGGAGTCGTCCTGAGCGAATCCCAGGTCATTCATACGCCGTAACAACGGCTGGGCCAACTCGCTGACCGGCAACATCGGCAAGCCGTAACTGACCCGTTGTTGCAGGCCCTTGAAATCTTGCAGCACCGCCTCGGGATTGACCTCACTGTCGTGTTCGGCGGCAATCCACAGCGCCGCCTCGAACAGCGCGGGCGGTGAACGTTGCAGACAGTCGAAAAAACGTTGGCGGGGGGTCATCAAAATCTCCGGGTAATGCCTCGTTTTAGCCCCGTCTCCGCCATTCGTCCAGTGCCGAACATAGGTGGTTGCAGGTTATGTCCGAAAGTCTGCATGGCGGCGGCGCTTATTCCGGTGCGCTTCTGCAATTTTCGGGCGCAAGCCTATACTGGCGACTACAAGAAGCAATTCGGGAGCCCTACGATGTTCGCTCTCATGCAAAGCACTCGCCTTGAATCGCTGCATCTGAGCGTCGACTCGGTCACCGGGTTGAAGGCGGTCATTGCCATTCATAACAGCCGTCTGGGGCCTGCCCTGGGCGGGTGTCGTTACCTTGCCTATCCCAGCGACGAATCAGCCGTCGAGGATGCGGTGCGCCTTGCCCAAGGCATGAGTTACAAGGCCGCGTTGGCCGGCCTGGCTCAGGGCGGCGGCGTTGCGGTGATTGTTCGCCCGGTTCATGTGGAAAACCGCGCCGCGCTATTCGAAGCCTTCGGGCGTTGCATCAATCAGCTCGACGGCCGCTACATCACCGCCATCGACAGTGGCACCTCCGTGGCGGACATGGATTGCATCGCCCAACAGACCCAGCACGTCACCAGCACCACCTCGGCGGGCGACCCTGCACCGCACGCGGCGATGGGCGTGTTCACCGGTATTCGTGCCACCGCCATGGCCCGGCTGGGCAGCGATAACCTCGAAGGCCTGCGAGTGGCGATTCAAGGGCTCGGCAACGTTGGCTATGCCCTCGCCGAACAGCTGCACGCCGCCGGTGCCGAGCTGCTTGTCAGTGACATCGATCACGGCAAAGTGCAATTGGCGATGGAGCAACTCGGCGCTCACCCGATCGCCAACGAAGCGCTGCTCAGCACCCCATGCGACATTCTCGCGCCCTGCGGCCTCGGTGGCGTGCTCAACAGCCACAGCGTGACGCAATTGCGCTGCGCAGCGGTGGCAGGTTCGGCGAACAACCAACTGACCCATCTGGAAGTCGCTGATCAACTGGAACGGCGGGGCATTCTGTATGCGCCGGATTACGTGATCAATTCCGGCGGGCTGATCTACGTTTCGCTCAAACACCGCGGCGAAGAGCTATCGACCATCACCGCGCACCTGTCGAAAATCAGCTCCCGGCTGACCGAAGTCTTCGCCCATGCCCAGGCGGAAAAACGCTCGCCGGCCCGAGTGGCTGACGAATTGGCGGAGAAAGTGCTGTACCGATGAAGGAGTGAGGGCCTATCCGGCAGACTTGCTCCCAAGGCCTGGCGCCACAAGCGTCAGGCTTGACTGACGCACGCTGACGCGGCGTGCCAGGAGCCCCTGTGATGCCTCACAAGGTTGAGCTGCCTTACACCCGATTTTTATCCCCTGACGGCCAATTGCTCGGCGATCTTCCTGCCTGGGCCGACGATTTCAATTTGCTGACGCGCCTTTATCGGCAGATGGTCCTGACCCGCCTTTTCGATCAGAAAGCCGTCGCCCTGCAACGCACCGGGCGCATCGGCACTTATGCGCCGACGTTGGGCCAGGAAGCCATTGGCGTCGCCGTCGGCAGCGTGATGCACGCCGAAGACGTGCTGATTCCGTATTACCGTGACACCGCCGTGCAGTTGATGCGTGGGGTGCGCATGGAAGAAATTCTCCTGTACTGGGGCGGCGACGAGCGCGGCAGCGACTTTGCCGAACCGGCGGCGGCCCAGGACTTTCCGATCTGTGTGCCGATTGCCACCCAGGCCTTGCATGCCTGCGGCGTTGCCAGTGCATTCAAAATCCGCGGCGAACATCGGGTTGCCGTCACCACCTGCGGCGACGGCGCCACCAGCAAGGGCGATTTCCTCGAAGCCCTCAACGTCGCCGGTGCCTGGCAGTTGCCGGTGGTGTTCGTGGTCAATAACAACCAATGGGCGATCTCGGTGCCGCGGCGAATTCAGTGCGGCGCCCCGACGCTGGCACAGAAAGCGATCGGTGCCGGGTTCCACGGTGAGCAGGTCGACGGCAATGACATGCTCGCGGTTTACGACCGAGTACAAGTGGCCCTCGAACGGGCGCGTCACGGTAAAGGCCCTGTGTTGCTGGAATGCCTGAGCTATCGCCTCGGCGACCACACCACCGCCGACGATGCCACACGCTACCGGCCGGCGGACGAGGTCAAGCAGGCCTGGCTGGAAGAGCCGGTCAAACGCCTGCAACGTTTCATGGTCGGCCAGGGCGTGTGGGACGAAGGCCGCGAACAGGCGCTGATCAGCGAATGCCAGGGCTTGGTGCAGCGTGCTGTGGATAACTTCGAAGCGGCGGGTATTCAGGCGCCCGAATCGGTCATGGATCACGTCTACGCCCAATGGCCGGCGTCCCTCGCCGGGCAGCGTGAAGAGTTGCTCGAACGGGCGGCGCGCCGCGCGGGAGATTCGAGCCATGAGTAACGGCAAAGTCACGTTGCTGGAGGCGGTGAATCTCGCGCTGCATCGGGCCATGAGCGAAGACGAGAACGTCATCGTCCTCGGTGAAGACGTTGGGGTGAACGGCGGCGTGTTTCGCGCCACCCAAGGGCTGCGCGACAGCTTTGGCTTCAAGCGAGTCATCGACTCGCCGCTGGCCGAAACCATGCTCGGCGGACTGGTGGTCGGCATGGCCGCTCAGGGCCTGAAACCGGTGGTGGAAATCCAGTTCATGGGTTTCATCTACGCCGCCATGGAACACCTGGTGTCCCACGCCAGCCGCATGCGCAACCGCACGCGCGGGCGGATCACCTGCCCGATGGTGATGCGTACGCCGATGGGCGCAGGGATTCGCGCGCCGGAACATCACAGCGAAAGCACTGAAGCATTGTTCGCGCACATTCCAGGTCTGCGGGTGGTGATTCCGTCATCGCCGGCACGGGCCTATGGCTTGTTGCTGGCGGCCATTGATGACCCGGACCCGGTGGTGTTTCTCGAGCCGACCCGGCTCTATCGCATGAACCCGCAAACGCTCGTGGATGACGGTAAACGCCTGCCGCTGGACAGCTGTTTCACCCTGCGCGAAGGCAGCGACATCACGCTGATCAGCTGGGGCGCCAGCGTGATGGAAACCCTGCAAGCTGCCACCGCTTTGGCCGAACGGGGTGTCTCGGCGGAAGTGATCGATGTCGCGAGTATCAAGCCGCTGGACCTCGACACGATGGAAGCCTCGGTGCGCAAGACCGGTCGTTGCGTGATCGTTCATGAAGCGCCGCGCTCCTGTGGCGTCGGCGCGGAAATCGCCGCGAGCCTCTATGAGCGGGTGTTGCTGGAATTGCAGGCACCGATTCAGCGAGTCACTGCGCCGGACATTCCACCGCCGCTGTATCGACTGGAATCGCTCTATATGCCCAACGTCGAGGACATTCTTCAGGCCTGCGACAACGTTCTGCACTTCGCCTGAACCCAAGGAGGCTGCGATGAAGTATTTCAAACTGCCGGATCTGGGCGAGGGTTTGCAGGAGGCGGAAATCGTCCGCTGGCACGTCGCGGTCGGCGATACCGTCAAGGCCGATCAACTGCTGGTGTCGGTAGAAACCGCCAAGGCGCTGGTGGATATCCCCGCCCCCTACGACGGCGTGGTGGCGAAACTCCACGGCGGCGAGGGCGACATTATTCACGTCGGTGAACCGCTGCTCGGTTACGAAGGCGAAGCGGACGCGGGCACCGTGGTCGGGCGACTCGAAGGAGGCGGCAGCAGTCAGGATGACTCGTTTTTCATCGGCGCTGCCCCCTCGACCCGAGAACACCTGGCGACTCGCGCCACGCCGGCCGTGCGGCAACTGGCTCGGCAACTCGGCGTGGAGTTGAGCGGGTTGACGGGCTCTGGTCACGAGGGGCTGATCACCCGCACGGATGTGGAAAACGCGGCTCAAACTGAACTGGATCGCTTCGGCGGCGAACGGTTGCGCGGTGTGCGGCGCAGCATGGCGCTGAACATGGCCCGGTCCCATGCCGAAGTCGTGCCCGTGACGATTTTCGGTGACGCCGACCTGCATCGCTGGGGTCAGGCGCGCGAACCGCTGATACGCCTGGCCAAGGCGATGGCGGCCGCGTGCGCCGTGGAGCCGGTACTCAATAGTGCCTTCGACGGCAAGAGCCTGTCGCTCAAACAACACGAACGGCTCGATCTGGGCATCGCCGTGGACACCCCGGACGGCTTGTTCGTGCCAGTGCTGCGCGATGTCGGTCACCGCACTCCGGCTGAGTTGAAGGAAGGCGTCATGCGATTAAGGGCCGACGTGCAGGCGCGATCGATTCCGCCCAAGGAAATGATGGGGGCGACCCTGACGTTGTCGAATTTCGGTACCTTGTTCGGTCGCTACGCCAACCCGGTGGTGGTGCCGCCGCAAGTGGCGATCCTCGCCGCTGGCGCGATCCGCGACGAGCCGGTGGCGGTCGATGGCGCAGTGGTGGTGCATCCAGTCCTGCCGCTGTCCCTGACTTTCGATCATCGCGTGGTGACGGGCGGCGAGGCGGCGCGTTTCTTCAAGGCGCTGGTCGAGGCGCTGGAGCAACCCGACGCTTAAGTTTTTCGCAGGCATGAAAAAGGCCCTGAGTCATTTGACTCAGGGCCTATTCAATTCGGGTGTTGCTTACTTGGCAGCCTTGGGCGCTTTAGCTGGCTTGGTCGGCTCAGCGACTTCAACAGGTGCAGGCGCCTCAACGGGGGCAGCCTTTTCAACGACTTCAGCCGGCGCATTGAGCAATTCGGACAACGCGTCCGGCTGGCTCTTGAACGCCTTGGCGAACACATCGCGGTTCTTCGCCATGTAGATCCCGGCTTCTTCCACTTGCTGCTCGGTCAGGGACGGAACGGCTTTTTGCAACACTTCAGCCAGCAATTCGGCCAGTTCGAGCATTTTGTCATGACGGTCAGCTTCGGCTTTATCCATGAACAAGCGCTCCAGATCTCGGCTGCTGCGGTATACCACTTCGACGGCCATTCACCACCTCACATGCCTTCACATTAAGTTGTCTTATTCGACTACTGTATTTATATACAGCGAAAAGGATAAGCGAATCCCTGCGCTTTGGGTAGTGGCTTTTTAATGTAGACCGAAATCAGGGTTTGTGAGATGCAGGTGCGACCAAACGCCACGGAGCGCGTTTTAGAGCACCTCGCCATCATGTGGCAGGCGCCTCTGGCCTTTTTTCTGCATGCAGAACAACCGTCACGTCAAACCCGCATCATCCGCTCGAACCGAGCTAAGGAAGAATCATCGTGAAAATCAACTGGGCCGAGAACCTGCGGCAGAACGTGCACCAACTGGCCGAGTCCCTGGGCAACCTGTTCGTCGAGACCTTCCACTACCTGGCGCTGTTCGCCATCGGTGCCGTCACCGCGTGGGCGGCGGTGATGGAGTTTTTGCAGATGATCGAGGCGGGGCACATCAAGATCGATGACATCTTGCTGCTGTTCATCTATCTGGAACTGGGGGCGATGGTCGGGATTTACTTCAAGACCAACCACATGCCGGTGCGTTTCCTGATCTATGTGGCGATCACTGCGCTGACGCGACTGCTGATCTCCAACGTCTCGCACCACAACCCGCCGGACATCGGCATCATCTACCTGTGCGGCGGGATTCTGCTGCTGGCGTTCTCGATTCTGGTGGTGCGTTACGCCTCGTCGCAATTCCCTTCGGTGAAGATCGAACACCCGCAACGCAAGATCGGTGCGGGTTCCGGTGAGCATCCCGAAGTGGAGAAGGGCGAGCTTTAAAGCCTCATGGCTGGCCGGCTGTGGCCCTTGACGCGTGGCGGCGGCAGGTTGTGATTGTCGCCGTCGGTCATGGCTTCGAGGATGGCCACGGCGCTGTGGCCCTGTTCGATGGCGATGCCGAATTGAATGCTTTGCACCAGGCGTTTGAGGCGCTGGGGGTCATTGCGTTGTTCGGCGCTGATCATCCGTTTGGCGACCACGTGACCGCTGTTGGACAGGGTCAGCATGATGCTGCCATCCAGGCCCTGAATGCTCAGGTTGATCTGATAATCCGCTGCAAAAGCATCGGTAATGAGCTGAAAAGGGTTGTCCATGATGCGTTACCGCCTGATTGAACGTGCAGTTGTTGACCTACCGTGATCGGGATTAGTTCGCAACACCAGACCACCGGCACGTCGCTCGCTGAGGTTTTCAAACGTCCTTTTGCCTCAGATAGGACGTAGCAAGGGCCATGCCGGGAAAACTGTCGAACAATGATCTCGGCAAAAAGAGGCGGGCGCCGCGATCCGTGTAGCAGCTGGCGAAGCCTGCGTTCGGCTGCGCAGCAGTCGTGAAATCAGGCGATGCGGTGCCTCAGTAGGACCGAGTCCTCAGGTTTGACGACTGCTGCGCAGCCGAACGCAGGCTTCGCCAGCTGCTACAGCCCGCCTTCTTTTTGCCTGCCCGTTTCAGGGCATGAATGAGTAGATGATCGCAGACAGTGCAATCAATCCGATCAGCACCACGAACACGTTCGAGGCCTGACCCGAGTACTGGCGCAAGGCCGGCACGCGGCGGATGGCGTACATCGGCATCAGGAACAGCAGGCACGCGATGATCGGCCCGCCGAGGGTTTCGATCATGCCGAGGATGCTCGGGTTGAACGTCGCCACGGCCCAGCAGCTGAGGATCATGAACAGCGCGGTGACGCGGTTCAGCCAACTGGCAGACATCACCCGGCCACGGCCGCGCAGGCTTTTCACGATCAGGCCCTGAAAGCCTTCGCTGGCGCCGATGTAATGGCCGAGGAACGACTTGGTGATCGCCACCAGCGCAATCAGCGGTGCGGCGTAAGCGATGACCGGCGTCTGGAAGTGG
Source organism: Pseudomonas sp. GL_093 (assembly GCF_057837605.1). Classification (NCBI taxonomy): domain Bacteria; kingdom Pseudomonadati; phylum Pseudomonadota; class Gammaproteobacteria; order Pseudomonadales; family Pseudomonadaceae; genus Pseudomonas; species Pseudomonas sp. GL_093. The sequence continues at coordinate 1,075,988 of NZ_CM174448.1, forward strand.
TTGGCCAGGTACGACAGGATCGAGATGTTCTGCGCCTTCGCCGCCGCCAAATCAGCCGGGGACAGGGCCAGCACGCAGCTGAAGCAGAAGAACATCACCGTCACCACCATCATTGCGTGGGCAATGGCGAGGATGCCGCTGCTCTTGCGTTCGGCCTGCTCGCCATAACGCTGTTTCTGGTCGACGGAGAAGGCGGAAATGATCGGCGAATGGTTGAACGAAAACACCATCACCGGGATCGCCAGCCACAGCGTTTTAAAGAACAGCGGCATGGCCATGCCTTCGCTGGCGGTAGCGAAGAATGCGCCGTTCCAGTTCGGGATCAGGCTCAAACCGAGCAGCAGCAACGCCGCGACAAACGGGTAAACCAGCACGCTCATGCATTTGACGATGACGCCCTGGCCGCAACGGACGATCGCCATCAGACCGAGGATCAGCACCAACGACAGAATCGCCCGCGGTGGCGGGGCGATGTGCAATTGATGCTCCATGAAGCTGCTCAAGGTGTTGGTCAGCGCGACGCTGTACACCAGCAGAATCGGGAAGATCGCAAAGAAATACAGCAGCGTGATCAGCTTGCCGGCGCCGATGCCGAAGTGTTCTTCCACCACTTCGGTGATGTCCCCGGAGCGCCCGGACAGCACGAAGCGGGTCAGGCCGCGGTGGGCGAAGAAGGTCATCGGGAAGGCTAGCACTGCCAGGATCAGCAGCGGCCAGAAACCGCCTACGCCGGCGTTGATCGGCAGGAACAGCGTGCCGGCACCGATGGCAGTGCCATAGAGGCCGAGCATCCAGGTGGTGTCGTGTTTACTCCAGCCCTTGTGGGTTATTTCGCTATCGCGTGTCAGGTCTACAGCAGGATTATCGGCAGCAGGTGTACGTACATCGGTCATCGTTTGGCCTCGTTATTGTTCTTGCTCGGGCTCACGTATTACGGGCGGTCAGGGAATGCTCCTCAGCATTCCACCCAGCTAACAGCCAGGCCGCCCCGTGAAGTCTCTTTGTATTTGTCGTGCATGTCGGCGCCGGTATCGCGCATGGTGCGGATCACCCGGTCCAGGGAAATGAAGTGTTTGCCGTCGCCGCGCAGGGCCATTTGCGTGGCGTTGATCGCCTTCACGGCGGCGATGGCATTGCGCTCGATGCACGGCACCTGCACCAGACCGCCGACCGGGTCGCAGGTCAGGCCGAGGTTGTGTTCCAAACCGATTTCGGCGGCGTTTTCCAGTTGCTCGGGCGTGGCGCCGAGTATGTCCGCCAGACCGGCAGCGGCCATGGCGCAGGCGGAGCCGACTTCGCCCTGACAGCCGACTTCGGCACCGGAGATAGACGCGTTTTTCTTGCAGAGAATGCCTACAGCCGCAGCGCCCAAAAAGAACGCCACCACGTCATCGTCCGACGCGTCCGGGTTGAATTTCATGTAGTAGTGCAGCACCGCCGGAATGATCCCCGCCGCGCCGTTGGTCGGCGCAGTGACCATGCGCCCGCCCGCTGCGTTTTCTTCGTTCACGGCGAGGGCAAACAGGTTCACCCACTCCATGGCTGATAGCGTGGAGGTGATGACATTCGGTTTGCCAATTTCCAACAGGCTGCGGTGCAGTTTCGCAGCACGACGCGGAACATTCAGACCGCCGGGCAGGATGCCTTCGTGACGCAGCCCCTGCTCGACGCATTCGCGCATCACCGACCAGATGTGCAGCAGGCCATTGCGGATTTCGGCTTCGCTGCGCCAGGCCAATTCGTTGGCCATCATTAACTCGGAAACGCGCAGACCGTGCAGGTTGCAGAGCTTGAGTAGTTCGGCGGCGCTGGAAAAATCGTACGGCAGCACCACATCGCTGGTGGGCGCGATGCCGGACTCGGCTTCGGCCGCTTCGATGATGAAACCACCGCCGATCGAGTAGTACGTTTGCTCCGACAATTCACCGGTTTCGCCAAAGGCTGTCAGGGACATGGCGTTGGGGTGGTAGGGCAGGCTCTCGTCGAGCAGCAGGAGATCGCGTTGCCAGTTGAAGGCGATGGTCGATTTGCCGGCAAGGGACAGTTCACCGGTTTCGCGCAGGGTCTGGATTCGGTTGTCGATGCTGGTCGGATCGATGCTGTCCGGCCATTCGCCCATCAGGCCCATGACACAGGCGCGATCGGTGGCGTGACCGACGCCGGTCGCCGACAGCGAGCCATAAAGTCGGATTTCTACACGCCGTACGTCGGCCAGCAATTGTTGGTCAATCAGGGCTTGGGCGAAAGTCGCAGCGGCGCGCATCGGGCCGACGGTATGGGAACTGGACGGACCGATGCCGACTTTGAAGAGATCGAAAACACTGATAGCCATGCTAAAGCCTATACAAGCAATGGAAGAGAAATCGCTGCCATTTTTGTAGGACAAGCGCAATGTCGGCGATACTGCCTACCTCGGTCCTACGTGACCAACGAAACTTCCTAAGACAGCCTTTAGCAGGACTAAACAATGAGTCGCCAATTGCACGCCCAGACTTACGTCTGGCTGCACGTGTTTTCCTGTGCCGCGCGGCACTTGTCGTTCACCCGATGCGCCGAAGAACTGCACATCACGCCGGGTGCGGTCAGTCAGCAAATCCGACAGCTGGAAGAGCGGTTGGGGTTTCGCCTGTTTCATCGTCGCGCTCGCGGCGTGGAATTGAGCGCCGAAGGCCAGCGACTGGCCATTACGGTCAACGAGGCATACGGCAGCATCGATGCGGAGTTGCGACGACTGGACGCCGGAATGATCAGCGGGATTTTGCGGGTGCGCTCGATTCCATCGTTCCTGAGCAAGTGGTTGACCCCAAGGTTGCCGCGTTTGCAGCAGCGCTTTCCGGACATTCAATTACGGCTGGTGGCCGAGGACAGCAGCGTGCCATTGCACGAAGGCGACTTCGACCTGGCCATCGACCTGAATGACGGCAGCTATCCCGGTTTGTTATCCACAACCTTGCTCGACGAACAGATATTCCCGGTCTGTTCCCCAAGCCTGCTGCGCGGCCGGCCGCCGCTACATGGTCCGGCGGACCTGATGCATTTCCCGTTGCTGCACGACATCACCGCCTGGCGCGGCAGTTACGAGTACGCGGAATGGGAGTTCTACCTCAACGCCATCGGCTTCGAAGGTGCGGACGTGCGGCGCGGGCACACCTTCAATCGCAATCACCTGACCATCGAAGCGGCGATTGCCGGAATGGGCGTGGCGATTGCGCGGCGAACGTTGCTCAATGATGAGCTGGAGCGAGGGACGTTGATCGTGCCGTTTGGCCTGGCGGTGCCGAATCACAAGCGTTACGTGCTGCTCTATGCGCCAGGTGCGCTGAGCCATCCGGGCGTGCGCGCGGTGCATGACTGGCTGGTGGAGGAGGCGGGGATATTTCGAAGCCTGCATCCGCTGGCTGAGCGGCAGATGTGAGCAATTGTGACAAAAGAGTCAGGCGACCCAACTCCCGACCTTAACAGCGCTTTTGCTCCTTGTCCGGCTTTTTTGCGTATGAAAATTTATCTTTTTTTAGGGGTTGAATTGTTCTGCGAGCAGACCGATTGTGTAAGTAAGAGGTCACGGTGATGACGCCCAAGGGCCAGCCGAAGGGCCTCTCGCGAGCTAGCTGAAATAAGGGATGAACTATGCAAATCCAAGTCAACAGCGATAACCATATTCAAAGCAGCATCCGACTGGAGGAGTGGGTACGTACTACCATTGAGAGCACGCTCGAACGTTATGAAGAGGACCTGACACGCGTCGAGGTTCATCTGCGGGACGAGAACGGCGACAAGCCCGGTCCCCATGACATGCGCTGTCAGTTAGAAGCGCGGCCAAAAGGCCATCAACCGATTTCTGTAACCCATAAAGCCGACTCCCTGGAACTGGCGATCGACGGGGCGGCCGAAAAACTCGAACATGCGCTTGAGCACCTGTTCGGCAAACTGCGGGGCAAACCACGTGCCGCTGTGGTGCCGTTCGAGAGAGTCGCAGCCGATGCGCTGCTGGAAGACGAGTTTCTCGAGAACGAACAGGCCGCGCAAAACGGTTGAAGCCTGATTTGATTTTTACCTTTCCACTACTGAAAACGGGCCTGCTTATGCAGGCCCGTTCTTGTTTGTGCTGACTGAACGATCATTTGGACTGCCGTAACAACGATCCCGTCGGATCTCTTTTGCACATGAGAATATTTATCATTAATATTGCGACCTTGTTGGTCCCGTGACGTTCACGAGGCCTCACCCGTTTCAAGGTCGAAACATGAAAGGCAAAATCACCGCGCTCCCCGTTTCCTACCGACTGGCCGTCACTTCCCGAGTGCTGGCCGCCGTGCTTGGGGGGTACCTCGTCGCGGCATTGGCCAGTGTCAGCCTGACGATGTGGCTGCCCATGGCTCGCGGCGAAGCGGTGGTCACCGGGATGATGACCTCGTTTCTGGTCTATCTGGTCGCCGTACTCTGGTGCTTTGCCTGTCGCAGTGCGTGGCAAGCCTGGTTTGGATTGATCGTGCCGAGCGTGATTTTGGCGGCGGTGGCGGGGCTGGCCTACTGGATGGGCCACGCATGAAAGAGGGCTTTCGACAGGCCATGGCCTGGCTGCACACCTGGGCCGGGTTGATCTTCGGCTGGCTGCTGTTCGCGATTTTCCTGACCGGCACGCTCGCCTATTTCAAGGATGAGATCAGCCACTGGATGCAGCCGGAAATTCCCGCCCGTGCGGTGTCCTCCGAAGCCAGTCTGACCCTGGCCCAGCTCTACCTTGAGCAGCACGCTGCCGGCGCCTCGCGATGGCTCATCGATTTGCCGGATGCTCGCGAACCCGGGCTGTCGGTGAGGTGGCAGCAAGCACCGGCCAAGCCCGGCACGCGCGGTCAATTCACCGAAAAACTCCTCGATCCGCAAACTGGCGCAGAAGTGCAGGGCCGGGACACACGCGGTGGCGAATTCTTTTACCGCTTCCACTTTCAGCTGCAGATGCCCTATCCGTGGGGGCGCTGGCTGTCGACGATCGCAGCGATGGTGATGTTCGTCGCGCTGATCAGCGGGATCATCACCCACAAGAAAATCTTCAAGGACTTCTTCACCTTCCGCCCGCGCAAGGGCCAGCGCTCCTGGCTCGACGGGCACAACGCGGTGGGCGTTCTGGTGTTGCCGTTTCATTTGATGATCACTTACAGCAGCTTGGTGATTTTCATGTCGATGGTGATGCCGGCGAGCATCGTCGCCTCTTATGGCAGTGACTTCGATACGTTTTACGATGAGGTGTTTCCTGCTTCCAGTGTCCCCGAACTTGCCGGTGAGCCGGGCCAGTTGGCACCGTTGGCACCGCTGCTGGAACGGGCCAGCGAGCAATGGTCGGGCGGGCGTGCGGGGCGGCTGACGGTGAACAATCCGGGCGATGCGAATGCCTCGGTCATTCTTGCGCGTGACGGCGCCGACCGAGTGGTCCACGACTTTGGCAGCGCGGTGACATTCAACGGCGTGACCGGGGAGCTACTCAGCGCAACGCCGAAGCAAGCGCTGCCCATGGCGATTGCCGGCAGTTTCTATGGCTTGCACATGGGCCATTTTGCCGGACCGGTGTTGCGCTGGCTGTACTTCATTTGTGGTTTGGCGGGCACTGCGATGATCGGTACCGGGCTGGTGATCTGGCTCGGCAAGCGTCAGCTAAAACATGCGAAGAGCGGTGTGATGCCGTTTGAATTGCGACTGGTGGAAGTCCTGAACATCGCCAGCATGTCGGGGTTGATGGTCGCAGTGGCGGCGTTCTTCTGGGCCAATCGATTGTTGCCGGTCGGGATGGCCGGGCGGGCGGATTGGGAAGTGAACAGCTTCTTCATCGTCTGGGGCTTGAGTGTGTTGCACGCCAGGGTCCGCCGTGGTCGCGCAGCCTGGGTCGAGCAGTTGGCGCTGGCGGCGTTGCTGTTCTGTGCGGTGCCGCTGCTGAACGCGCTGACCACGCCTGATCACTTGGGCGTCACCCTGATGCAGGGCGATTGGGCCATGGCCGGTTTCGATCTGACATGCCTGGGCAGTGGGCTGTTTTTCGCGTGGGCTGCGTGGAAAATGCAGCGCGCGGGGCAGGCCAGAATCGTCACCCGACCGCGGGCGAAATCGATAATGCTTGAGCAAGAGGCGCACTGAATGTTCCTGGCCTTGTTGCTGTGCTACGGCGGTTTCACCGCGCTGTGTTTATCGATGGATCGGCATCACGCCGAATTGTTGGGACGCAAGCCCTCGGCCCGTCGCCGCCAGGGGATGAAACTCAGTGGCTGGCTGTTGCTGGCGTTATCGTTGTGGGCCGCGGTGTCGTCGACGGGGTGGGGGCTTGGATTGGTGGAGTGGTTTGCGGTGTTGATGCTTAGCGCTCTGGTGCTGGTGTGGTTGATGCCATATCGCCCGCGCCTGGCCTTGGCGTTGGCCGGGTTGAGCGTGCTCGCCAGTCCCGTTGCCGCGTTTGCGCAGGGCTGACCTGATGATCACCAGCCCCCCGGAATCCCATGACGACGAACATCGCGGTGCGCGTGCGCATTTCCTGCAGGTGTTCCTTTCCCAGCGTTCGCAAATGGAAGCGCTGGTGAGCCGTCGTGTCGGGTGTCGGGCGACGGCCGCGGATCTGGTGCAGGACTTGTTCCTGCGTTTCTGGCGTCGGCCACTGGTGCAGGTTGAAGAGCTCAGCACTTACCTGTTGCGCTGCGCCGGCAACATCGCCATCGACCATTTGCGCAGCGAAGGCACCCGGGTGCGGGTTAACGAGGGGTGGATGCCGGATCAACCCGACAGTCACGGCAGCGAACCGCAAGCGGCGTTGGAGGCGGGCAATGACTTGCGTCACGTCGAGGCGGCGTTGCGCGCGCTGCCTGAGCGCACGCGGCAGATCTTTTTGCTCAACCGTATTCACGGGCGCAAATACGCCGAAATCGCCAAGGCCATGGGTTTGTCCCAAAGCGCCGTGGAAAAACATATGATGCGCGCCCTCGAGGCTTGCAAGGCCAGCCTGCGGGAACCCGAACCGCGCACGCCAGGGAAAGCACCGTGAACAACACCGAACGCGTCACCCCGACGCCTGCTCAGGAACAGGCGGCCTTCGCCTGGCTGAGTCTGTTGCATGATCAGCCCAGCAGCGGCGATCAGGCCACCTTCAGCCATTGGCTACAGGCCGACCCGGCCCATGCCGAGGCTTACGCCCAGGCGCAAGTGGTGTGGGAGTTGACCGAAACACCGGCCCGAACGTTGGCCGATGAAGACGCGTTTGCCTTGCAGGGTTACCTCAACGCCATGAATCGCTCGCGCCGTACCAGCGTTCGGCGTTGGTCCGGTGCGTTGGCGATGGCCGCGTGCATGGTGCTGATGATCGGCTTCGGTGCCGGCTGGCAACCGTCGCGCTGGGTCGATGATCTGGGCGCGGACTATGTGTCTGCACCGGGGGAAATTCGCACCGTCACGTTGGCGGATCAGTCACAAGTCACCTTGGACGCCGACAGTGCAATCGCCGTGGATTTCAGTCGTGGCGAGCGGCACGTTCAGCTGCGGCGCGGCGCTGGATTTTTCAGCGTGACCCACACCGGCGATCCGTTTGTGGTGGACGCTGAGAAGGGCCAGGCGCGGGTGCTGGGGACTCAGTTCGAAGTGCGTCTGCAACCGCACGGCGCGCAGGTCACCGTGTTGTCCGGGCGGGTTGGTGTGACGGCGGACAAAAACGCCGCGCAGCAAATCCTGACGGCTGGCCAGCAAGTGGCTTATGGCGATGGCTTGGCGGAAAAACTCCACAGCGTCGACAGCGAAGCGCAATTGGCGTGGCGTCAGGGATGGCTCAATTACTACAAGGCGACACTCGCCGACGTGGTGCAAGACCTTGGGCGTTATTACCCGGGACGGATTGTGCTGCTCAACGATGAACTGGCGGCGCGGCGGGTCAGTGGCAGCTTTCCGAGCAAGGACCCGCAGGCGGTGTTGAGTTCGTTGCAAGGGGTGTTGGGGTTTGAGCAGCACAAGGTTTTGGGGCATCTGATTATTTTGCGTTGAGGCAGATGTCCTCTTCGCGAGCAGGCTCGCTCCCACATTTGAAATGCATTCCCCTGTGGGAGCGAGCCTGCTCGCGAACGCGTCAGATCAAACACCGCATGACCCGAATAAAAATATTTTCAACTTTCTGGTGAGGTAAATACCGACGCCATCCGTGTAGTGACTGAAACTGCGAGTCATTCGCATTCCGTAGCGGTTCTACACAGGTCATGAGCAATGAAGTCCAGGGCGAAATCGGGTTCGGTCAAACAATGGTTGGGTACGTGTGCCCTGAGCTTTTCGGCGTTGGCATTGCTGCCGTTGAGTGTGGCGGTGGCGGCTGAGGCCGGCAGTGTCCGACAGAGTGCGCCGTTCAGCTTCGCAATGGCCGCCAAACCACTGCCTCAGGCCTTGAGCGACTTCAGTCGGATCACCGGCATCAGCGTGGTCTACACCGATGAGGCGCCTTACGGCATCAACGCTCCAGCGCTCAGCGGACAGATGAGTGCCGAGCAAGCAATGCAGCGTTTGCTCAGCGGTTCGGGTTTTACCTTCCGCCGTACCGACGGCCACACGTTGGTGCTGGAGCCGTTGCCTACCGATGGCGCCTTGAACCTGGGCGCGACCACCATCACCTCGGTGGCCGATCAATCCATGAGCTATCAGCCGCCACCCACCAGTTCGGTGATGCGCTCATCGGCCTTGCTTCAGGAAATCCCCCAGACCGTCAACGTGGTTCCGGCTCAAGTCATTCGCGATCAAGCGCCGCGCAATCTGGACGACGCGCTGGCCAACGTCAGCGGCATCACCCAGGGCAACACGCTCGCGAGCACTCAGGACTCGGTGATGACCCGCGGTTTCGGCGACAACCGTAACGGCTCGATCATGCGCGACGGCATGCCGATCGTGCAGGGCCGTGGCATGAATGCGACCGTGGACCGGGTCGAAGTGCTCAAGGGCCCGGCCTCGCTTCTTTACGGCATTCAAGACCCGGGCGGCGTGGTCAACATGGTCAGCAAAAAGCCCGAGCTTGAGCAGTACAACGCGTTGACCCTGCGTGGCTCGACCTATGGCGACGGTAAAAACGGCAGCGGTGGCGGTCTCGACAGCACCGGTGCGCTCGGCGAATCCGGGTTGGCCTATCGCATGGTGCTGGACCACGAAGACGAAGACTACTGGCGCAATTTCGGCACTCACCGCGAGACATTGGTAGCACCGTCACTGGCCTGGTTCGGCGAAAGCACCAAGCTGCTGTTCTCCTACGAACACCGCGAGTTTCTGACCCCGTTCGACCGTGGCACGATCATCGATCCGCGTGACAACCATCCGCTTGACATCTCCCGCGAGCGTCGCCTCGACGAGCCCTTCAACAACATGGAAGGCCGCTCGGACCTCTATCACTTCGAGGCCGATCACGAGCTCAACGACAATTGGAAAGCCCACTTCGGCTACAGCTGGAACCGCGAAACCTACGACGCCAGTCAGGTGCGCATCACCGCCATCGACACCAAAAAGGGCACGTTGACCCGCAGCATGGACGGCACTCAAAACGCTATCAGCACCGACCGCTTCACCACCGCCAGCCTTGAAGGCAATGTCCAGCTCGCGGGGATGAAACATGACCTGGTGTTCGGCGTCGATGACGAATACCGCAAGATCTACCGCGAAGACCTGATCCGCCAGAAAAGCCTGAGCACCTTCAGTTACATCAACCCGGTGTACGGCCGCGAAGTCGCCGGCACCACCGTCAGCCCGACGGACAGCGCGCAGACCGATGAACTGCGCAGCGACTCGATCTTCCTCCAGGACTCGATCCACCTGACCGATCAATGGATTTTCGTCGCTGGCGGGCGCTTCCAGGAATACGACCAGTACGCCGGCAAAGGCGTACCGTTCAAGGCCAACACCGACAGCAACGACCAGAAATGGGTGCCTCGCGCCGGCCTGGTGTATCGCTACACCGATGAACTGTCGTTCTACGGCAGCTACACCGAGTCGTTCAAACCCAACTCGACCATCGCGCCGTTGAGCGGCAGCAGCACCGTGCTGGACGGCAGCATCGCGCCGGAAGAAGCCAAGTCCTGGGAAATCGGCGCCAAGCTCGACATGCCGGGCCGTGTCACCGGTAACGTCGCGCTGTTCGACATCAAGAAACGCAACGTGCTGGTGGCCAACTCCGAAGGTCCGGTGACGATCTACAGCGCCGCAGGTGAAGTGCGTTCCCGTGGTCTGGAAGTGGACCTGAGCGGTCAGTTGACTGATCGCTGGAGCATGATCGGCAGCTATGCCTACACCGATGCCGAAGTCACCGAAGACCCGACCTACAAAGGCAAAAAACTGCAAAACGTCGCCAAGAATAGCGGCTCGCTGTCGGCGGTTTATGACTTCGGCACTATCGTCGGTGGCGATCAGCTGCGGGTCGGCGCGGGCGCGCGTTATGTCGGTGAGCGAGCGGGTAACGCGGTGAACGATTTCGACCTGCCGAGCTACACCGTGGCCGATGCGTTCGCTACCTACGACACCAAAGTCGAAGGGCAGAAGGTCAAGTTCCAGCTCAACGTGAAGAACCTGTTTGACCGCACCTACTACACCTCGGCGGCGAGCCGGTTCTTTGTGTCGATGGGGGATTCGCGGCAGGTGTCGCTTTCAAGCACGCTGGAGTTCTGATTGGAAACCGAGTCATCGTTCATCGTCGGAACGCCGCCCGGAGCCGGCTCACTCCCACAGGGGAATGCATTCCAAATGTGGGAGTGAGCCTGCTCGCGATGGCGGCGTGCCAGACACTGAAGACTTCAGGATTACCGCAAAAACGCCTGGCGATACTCGCCGGGCGTTCCGCCTAAAGCTTGCCTGAATCGATTGGTGAAATGACTCGCACTGGCAAACCCGCACGCCAATGCAATTTCCCCCAACGGCTGCGACGTCGCACGCAACAACTCCCGCGCCCGGCTCAGTCGTCGCGACAGCACATACTGATGCGGCGGCAACCCAAAGCTCTCGCGAAACATCCGCGCAAAGTGGTATTCGGATAGCGCACACAGCGCCGCCAACTGCCCCAGGCTGATCGCCTCGGCCAATTGGTTGTCGATGAACTCCACCAACTGCCGCCGCTGATGCGCAGCCAATCCACCCTTGAGCCGCAACCCCTCACGCATCCCGACCTGGCCGAGCAACACGTGGCTGAGCATTTCATGGGCCAGGCTGCTGGTGAGCACGCGTTCGCCGGGTTCGTCCCAGTTGAGTGTGAGCATTTGCCGAAAGCGCCGGGCTTGTGCCGGGTCGTCCAGAAAAGTGGCTTCGCGCAACTGCAGCTCGCGAGGTTCGCGGTCCAGCAGCGTGACGCAGCCGAGGGCGAATTGTTCGGGACTGAAATACACATGGGCCAGACGAATGTCGCCGTTGATCACCCAGCCTGATTGATGCTCGGCCGGCAGGATGCACAACTTGTCGGGGCCGCCCTTGGTGCCGGGTTGGTCGCGACGAAAGGTCCCGGTGCCACCGGCGATGTAGCAGGACAGGGTGTGATGACTCGGCGCTTCGTAATCCTGGGCGTCGTGATGATTGCTCCACAAGGCTGCAGCCATGCCGTCACCGAGCTCGGCGCTGTGCTCGAGGCGAGCATTGGGCGAGCGGTTGAGGGCTTGAAAAACTTGCAGTGATTCCAGTGCGGGCATGATGGCTTCTCTCCAACGCCTTGCATCCTACTCCGTAGCCGTTCGGCTGCCAGCCTGTGGCCCGACAAAAGCGCAAGTTTATGCAAGTGCGACGAGGCTTGGCGCAGGACACTGAGCCCCTATTGAGGAGCTTTGCCATGAACCTGTCGTTGTATTTGCTGACCGTGCTGATCTGGGGCACCACCTGGATTGCCTTGAAATGGCAACTGGGCGTGGTGGCGATTCCGGTGTCGATCGTTTATCGCTTTGGTCTCGCGGCGCTGGTGCTGTTTGTCATGCTGCTGCTGAGTCGCCGCCTGCAAGTGATGAACCGTCGCGGGCATCTGATTTGCCTGGCGCAGGGGCTGTGCCTGTTTTGCATCAACTTCATGTGCTTCCTGACCGCCAGTCAGTGGATCCCCAGTGGTCTGGTTGCGGTGGTGTTTTCCACCGCCACGTTGTGGAACGCGCTCAATGCACGCGTGTTCTTCGGCCAGAAAGTTGCTCGCAATGTGCTGATGGGCGGTGCGCTGGGCTTGTTCGGGCTTGGCCTGTTGTTCTGGCCTGAGCTGGCGGGCCACACCGCGAGCCCGCAAACCTTGCTCGGGTTGGGCCTGGCATTGCTCGGGACGCTGTGTTTCTCGGCAGGCAACATGCTGTCGAGCCTGCAACAGAAAGCCGGGCTCAAACCGCTGACCACCAACGCCTGGGGCATGGCCTATGGTGCGGCCATGTTGTCAGTGTGGTGCCTGGTCAAAGGCATTCCGTTCGACATGGAATGGAACGCGCGCTACATCGGCTCGCTGCTGTACCTGGTGATTCCGGGTTCGGTGATCGGTTTCACAGCCTACTTGACGTTGGTCGGGCGGATGGGGCCAGAGCGCGCAGCCTATTGCACCGTACTGTTCCCCATCGTGGCGCTGAATGTGTCGGCGTTTGCCGAAGGCTATCAATGGACCGCGCCCGCCTTGGTGGGTTTGGTACTGGTGATGCTGGGCAATGTGCTGGTGTTTCGTAAGCCCAAGGCGCCGATGGTGCAGGGGAACGGCAAGCTGGCCTGAGAGGCATGATGGTTGAGCGTTGAAGCCACTCAGCGCTCAGTTCTGATGGCTATAAATATCAGCAAAGGCAATATGAAATCGACGATATGCCGAGCCCAGTCTTTCGCGTTCCAGGTTTGTGACTCATCCATGTTGAACCATTCGACACCGACCACTTGCAGGCAGATGTAATAAACAAACATGGCGATCAATAATCCAATAATTGCAAACTTCTTCGCTTCATGAAAGTTTTTGGAAGAGGCGTTTATGTTTCGGTAAAGATGATAGGCGCCTAGCAAGCAGAAAGCGGTATAAATGACTTCAAGGGTAATAATGATCCAGTAGATTCGGTGGTGGAGCATGGGCGAGGTAATTGCCCTGTAGCTCAGGTTCAGGTTTTCTCGGGTGGTGTCCATGCTAAGGACGTGACCGACATATTCATAGTTTGATGCGTAGTCGGTGAAGTTGCTGTACATCACTAGCAGGCCAAAGAAGCTTATGTAAATCATCAGTATTACTTTGCTGTATCTGATGATCTTGTCAGTTGTAATGTTGTTCAAGGTAGGCACTCTCCATAACTAATAATCCGTGGGTCGGGTCAGTAGTGAAGAGTCTAACTTGTCGAACTTGTTTTCGTCGGCAGACTGAATTTCAAGTTGTGTATGGAGCGGGCAGACGTTTAAAGCGTCTGCCCTTTTTAGTTAGTGCTTCCAAATTTGTGGGTTCACCAGATCTTGCGGTCGCTCTCCCAGCAAAGCGCTGCGCAAGTTAGCCAAGGCACGGTTGGCCATGGCTTCGCGGGTTTCATGAGTTGCTGAGCCGATGTGCGGCAACGTCACCGCGTTTTTCAGTTGGAACAGGGGAGACTCGGCCAGCGGTTCTTTCTCATAAACGTCCAGCCCGGCGCCGCGAATCCTGTTGTTTTGCAGGGCTTCGATCAGGGCAGGTTCGTCCACCACCGGACCGCGCGCAATGTTCACCAGAATCGCGCTCGGCTTCATCAATGCCAGTTCGCGATGGCTGATCAGGTGTTTGGTTTTTTCGCTGAGCGGCACCACCAGGCAAACGAAATCGGCTTCGGCCAGCAGTTGATCAAGACTGCGGAACTGCGCGCCGAGTTCTTGCTCCAGCTCGGTCTTGCGGCTGTTGCCGCTGTAGATAATCGGCATGTTGAAGCCCAGTCGGCCACGTCGGGCGATGGCCGCACCGATGTTGCCCATGCCGACAATGCCCAACGTTTTGCCGTGTACATCGCAGCCGAACAACGGCGCACCAACGGTGGCTTGCCATTGGCCAGCCTTGGTCCAGGCGTCCAGTTCGGCGACGCGGCGGGCGCTGCTCATCAGCAAGGCGAAGGCCAGGTCGGCGGTGCTTTCGGTGAGGACGTCGGGGGTGTTGGTGAGCATGATCCCGCGTTCGTTGAAATAGGCGACGTCGTAGTTGTCGTAGCCGACCGAGACGCTGGAGACGACTTCCAGTTTGGCGGCGTTTTCCAGTTGTGCGCGACCGAGTTTGCGACCGACGCCGATCAGGCCGTGGGCGTGGGGCAGGGCTTCGTTGAATTGGGCGTTGATGTCGCCGTTTTTCGGGTTCGGGACGATGACGTCGAAGTCTTGCTGCAGGCGTTCGACCATTTCGGGAGTGACGCGGCTGAAGGCGAGGACGGTCTTTTTCATGGGAGGAGGGCTCTCGGCGCAGGTGAATGCCAAGCACGCTAACATTCTTCCGAGCTTTTATGCGAGCACCCGGATTGCCGAGTGTACGCCGTTGATCGTTCCCACGCAGAGCGGGGGAACGATCAATCAGTTGGGCTGGAAATCAGTTCGCCACCCGAACCCCACCCATGCTCCCGCTCAATTCATACGCCACCAATTCCGCCTGATGCGCCGCCAATATCTCCGGCAACGACCCGCGCAAATACTCGACCCACGTCTTGATCTTCGCATCCAGATACTGCCGCGACGGGTAGATCGCATACAGATTCAACTCCTGCGACCGGTAATTCGGCATCACCCGCACCAGCGTCCCGTTGCGCAACCCTTCAATCGCTGCATACACCGGTAAAACCCCAACCCCCATGCCGCTGGTGATCGCCGTCTTCATCGCATCGGCGGAGTTCACCAGAAACGGCGAGCTATTAATCGTCACCATTTCCTGGCCTTCCGGGCCGTCGAAGGTCCATTTCTCCAGCGGAATCACCGGGCTCACCAAACGCAGGCACGCGTGGTTCAGCAAATCGCTGGGCTTCTGCGCGCAGCCGTTGGCTTTCACATACGCGGGCGAGGCGCAAACGATGCTGTAGGTGATGCCCAAACGCTGGGAGACGAAGCCCGAGTCCGGCAGCTCGCTGGCCAGCACGATGGACACGTCGTAGCCCTCGTCGAGCAGGTCCGGCACGCGGTTGGCCATGGTCAGGTCGAAGGTGACGTCGGGGTGGGTTTTGCGATAGCGGGCGATGGCGTCGATCACGAAGTGCTGACCGATGCCGGTCATGGTGTGCACCTTGAGCTGCCCGGCCGGGCGGGCGTGGGCGTCGCTGGCTTCGGCTTCGGCTTCTTCGACGTAGGCCAGGATCTGCTCGCAGCGCAATAGATAGCGCTTGCCGGCCTCGGTCAGGGCGATGCGTCGGGTGGTGCGGTTGAGCAGGCGGGTTTGCAGGTGGGCTTCCAGGTTGGAGACCGCGCGCGAAACGTTGGCCGTCGTGGTGTCGAGTTGCACGGCGGCGGCAGTGAAGCTGCCGGCCTCGGCCACGTAACTGAAGGCGCGCATGTTTTGCAAAGTGTCCATGGGGTGCTCTCGGAGGCGATGGCAAATTGTGACACGAAGTTACGGGGGCTGAGACCCCGACCAAGGGATTATCGCGCTAACGGTAACAAAGATTCACAGGATTCCCAGCTTATCGCCAACAAAGCCGACCCCTAGAATTGCCCACCTCAGGAACAACTCCCCACCTCAGGAAATCGCAGCAGTGCCGCGTCGCATCAACAGAGCGCTTCAGACGCTCAGTGTTTTGGCTTTAACCCTGGCAATCAGCGGCTGCATCGGTACCGGAGGTATTGCCCCTCAGGGCAAGGCACTCGAGGCCAATTCACTGGCCACCGACGAAGCCATCCAGAACGCTGCACAGGACGCACACTGGCCGACCGCGCAATGGTGGCAGGCCTATGGCGACCCGCAATTGAACCGCTGGATCGACCTCGCCCTGCAAGGCAGCCCGACCATGGCCATGGCGGCGGCGCGAGTGCGTCAGGCCAAATCCATGGCCGGGATCGCCGAGTCCGCCGAGTCTTTGCAGATCAATGGCGAATCCACCCTCAAACGCCACAACTGGCCCACCGATCAGTTCTACGGGCCGGGCGAGTTGGCCAACACGACGACGTGGGACAACAACGCCGCGCTGGGCTTCAGCTACGCCCTCGACCTTTGGGGCCGCGAAAGCAACGCCACCGAGCGCGCCGTCGACATGGCGCACATGAGTGCCGCGGAAGCGCGTCTGGCCCAGCTCGAATTGCAGAACAATATCGTGCGCGCCTACATCGAGCTGTCGTTGCATTACGCGCAACGGGACATCGTCGCAGCGACCCTGAAACAGCAACAGCAAATTCTCGACCTCGCGCAGAAGCGCCTGAACGGTGGCATCGGCACCCATTTCGAAGTCAGTCAGGCTGAAACGCCGCTGCCGGAAACCCACCGCCAGATCGATGCGCTGGACGAAGAAATCGCCCTGAGTCGCAATCAACTCGCAGCCCTTGCGGGCAAAGGTCCGGGGGAGGGCGCGCAGTTGCAGCGGCCAACGTTGTCGTTGGGCGCGGCGCTGAAACTGCCGTCGTCGTTGCCCGCGCAGTTGCTCGGTCAACGCCCGGACGTGGTCGCCAGTCGCTGGCAAGTGGCGGCCCAGGCACGGGGTATTGATGTCGCTCATGCCGGTTTCTACCCCAACGTCGACCTGGTCGGCAGCCTCGGCTACATGGCCACCGGCGGTGGAGCACTGGAGTTTTTGACCGGCAAGAAGCTCAACTACAGCGTCGGCCCGGCCATCTCGTTGCCGATCTTCGACGGCGGCCGTTTACGTTCGGAGCTGGGCGAAGCCTCGGCCGGTTACGACATCGCCGTGGCCAAGTACAACCAGACGCTGGTCAACGCACTGAAAAACATCTCCGACCAGTTGATCCGCCGCGAGTCCATGGACAAGCAGCAGGCCTTCGCCGCCGAGTCGGTAGCCACCGCCCAGAAGACTTACGACATCGCGATGATCGCCTACCAGCGCGGCCTCACCGACTACCTCAACGTGCTCAACGCCCAGACCTTGTTGTTCAAACAGCAGCAGGTTCAGCAGCAGGTGCAGGCGGCGCGCCTCAGTGCGCACGCTGAACTGGTGACGGCACTCGGCGGCGGGCTCGGTGCGGGCAACGACGTGCCGAAAGACAGCCAGACCGCGGCACCGAAAACCCCGGCACTGCTTAAAAGCCTCTCAAATTGAACACAAAACCTGTGGGAGCGAGCCTGCTCGCGATAGCGGTGTGTCAGGCGAAATCAGCAGTGACTGACACATCGCATTCGCGAGCAGGCTCGCTCCCACAGGTGCCGCGCCCGGCCTTAATTTCATTGAGCAGGATTTCATGACTCCCTTGCCCGCACCTTTGCGCTGGCTGTATTCCCTTGAATGGCGCCGGGGGTTCTTCGACTGGGCGCGCAGCGATGGCGTGACCTGGGTCTACATTTTCAAGGTCTTGTTCGCGGCGTTTCTGACCCTGTGGCTGGCCATGCGCCTCGAGTTGCCGCAGCCGCGCACGGCGATGATCACCGTGTTTATCGTCATGCAACCGCAAAGCGGCCACGTGTTGGCCAAGAGTTTCTATCGCTTTCTTGGAACATTGGCCGGATCGGCGGTGATGGTCGCGTTGATTGCCTTGTTTGCGCAGAACACCGAGCTGTTCCTCGGTTCGCTGGCGATCTGGGTGGGCATCTGTTCGGCCGGCGCGGCGCGCTATCGCAACTTCCGCGCTTACGGTTTCGTGCTCGCCGGGTACACCGCCGCGATGGTCGGTTTGCCCGCACTGGCGCACCCGGACGGCGCGTTCATGGCGGCAGTCTGGCGGGTGCTGGAAATCTCCCTGGGGATCATTTGCTCCACGCTGGTCAGCGCCGCGATCCTGCCGCAATCCGCCAGCGCCGCCATGCGCAACGCCTTGTATCAGCGCTTCGGCGTGTTTGCGCTATTCGTCACCGATGGCTTGCGTGGTCGCAGCAAACGGGAGGCTTTCGAGGCGAGCAACGTGCGCTTCATTGCTGAGGCCGTGGGGCTGGAAGGGCTGCGCAGCGTCACTGTGTTTGAAGACCCGCACATGCGTCGACGCAACGGTCGGCTCAGCCGCTTGAACAGCGAGTTCATGGGCATTACCACCCGTTTCAACGCCTTGCACCAGTTGCTCGAACGCTTGCGCGGCAGCGGCACCGATCACGTGGTTGCGGCGATCAAACCGGGTTTGCAGGACCTCGCCGAACTGCTCGACGGCTTCAGCGGTCGTGCCTTGACCAACGCCGATGCGGGGCGTCTGGTGATCGCGTTGACCGCCTATAAAGAAGATTTGCCGGCACGCGTTCGCAGCTTGCGGGCGATTTTTCAGGAGAGCAATCCGAGCGACGCCGAGCAGCTGGATTTTCATACCGCGTACGAATTGCTCTATCGCTTTGTCGATGACCTGCACAGTTATGCACAGACCCACGCGTCGCTGGCCGATCACAGCCATGCGCGCGAGCAATGGGATGAGCCGTTCACCCCGCAAACCAACTGGATGGCGTCGGCCGCCTCGGGGATTCGCGCGGCGTTCATTCTGGTGGTTCTGGGCAGCTATTGGGTCGCCACCGCGTGGCCAAGCGGGGCGACGATGACCCTGATTGCCGCCGCGACCGTGGGCCTTTCAGCGGCGACACCGAATCCCAAACGCATGGCGTTTCAGATGGCTTGCGGGACGTTCCTCGGGGCCCTGATCGGCTTCGTCGAGATGTTTTTCATCTTCCCCTGGATCGACGGTTTTCCGTTGCTCTGCGTGATGCTCGCACCGGTGATCGTGCTCGGTTCGTTCCTGACTTCACGGCCTCAATATGCGGGCGTAGGGCTCGGCTTGCTGATCTTCTTCAGCACCGGTTCGGTGCCGGACAACCTCACCGTTTACAACCCATACGCCTTCATCAACGACTACATCGCCATGGTGCTCGGCATGCTGGTGTGCGCGGCGGCCGGGGCGATCATTCTGCCGCCCAACAGCCGCTGGTTGTGGCGTCGGCTGGAGCAGGATTTGCGTGGTCAGGTGGTGTACGCCATCAGCGGCAAACTCAAGGGGTTGGCGTCGAGTTTCGAAAGCAGCACGCGGGACTTGTTGCATCAGGCCTACGGTCTCGCCGCGGGGCAGCCGCAAGTGCAACGGGACTTGCTGCGCTGGATGTTCGTGGTGCTGGAAGTCGGCCACGCGATCATCGAGTTGCGCAAGGAACAGGCGATCCTGCCGGTGCATCCGGCCTATGCCGAATCCCAACCGTGGCGTCAGGCGATCCGGGTGATGGGCCGCTCGCTGGTGCGGCTGTTTCTGCAACCGAGCCAGAGCAATCTGGAGCGCGGCCTGATCGCTGTCGATCACGCGATCAGCCGCGTGCAAGCCACCGACGAACCTTTCGCGCCGCATTTCGACACCTCGGCCTTGCGTCGGGTGAAGAGCTATTTGCACTTCATCCGCACTTCGTTGCTGGACCCGCAATCACCACTCGCGGCTTACGCCCCAAGGACTTGAACATGCCTCGTGAAATCGCCTTCCACGGCGTGTACATGCCGACCATGACCCTGATGTTTTTCATTGCGGCGGCGCTGGCCTGGGCACTTGATCGGTTCTTGTCCGGGTTCGACTTGTACCGTTTCTTCTGGCACCCGGCGCTGCTGCGCCTGAGTCTGTTTACCTGTCTGTTCGGCGCCCTGGCGCTGACTGTCTACCGTTGACTCTCTATCACTGAAGAAGGCCCTGATGAAAAAGCTTTTCAGCCTGCTCGCCACCCTCCTGGTGCTGGCCCTCGCGATATGGATCGGCCGGACCCTATGGGTGCATTACATGGACACGCCATGGACCCGCGACGGCCGGGTGCGCGCCGATATCATCAACGTCGCTGCCGATGTCACTGGTGAAGTGGTGGACGTGCCGGTGCGCGACAACCAATTGGTGAAGAAGGGTGACCTGCTGATGCAGATCGACCCCGAGCACTATCGCATCGCGGTCAAACAGGCGCAGGCGCTGGTGGCCTCACGCAAGTCGACGTGGGAGATGCGTAAGGTCAACGCCCATCGCCGCGCCGACATGGACAACCTGGTTATTTCCAGGGAAAACCGCGACGACGCCAGCAACATCGCCGACTCGGCCCTGGCCGATTATCAGCACGCTCAGGCGCAGCTCGAAGCCGCCGAACTGAACCTCAAGCGCACAGAGGTCCGCGCAGCGGTGGACGGTTACGTGACCAACCTCAATGTGCATCGCGGCGATTACGCGCGCATCGGCGAAGCGAAAATGGCCGTGGTCGACATGAACTCGTTCTGGGTCTACGGCTTCTTCGAAGAAACCAAATTGCCCCATGTGCGGGTCGGCGATAAAGCCGACATGCAGCTGATGAGTGGGGAAGTGTTGAAGGGGCATGTGGAAAGCATTTCTCGCGGCATCTACGACCGTGATAACCCGGAGAGTCGCGAGCTGATTGCCGATGTGAACCCGACCTTTAACTGGGTGCGTCTGGCGCAGCGGGTGCCGGTGCGGATTCACATTGATGAAGTGCCGGAAGGGGTGCTGTTGGCGGCGGGGATTACTTGCACCGTTGTGGTTAACTAGCCATTGGACCGAGTCACGGCCTTCGCGAGCAAGCCCGCTCCCACATTGGCCCGAGTTCGAATGCAGATTTTGTGAACGACGCTAACCCCTGTGGGAGCGGGCTTGCTCGCGAATGAAGCGACTCGGTCTATCAGACATAAGGCAAAGGTTCATTCCTTGCAAAACGTCTCATGCAAATGCCGCCAAACCACTTTGCCATCCGCCTGCTTCTCAAACACCACCGTCGAGCGCCGATCCGAGTGCAGCCCCGTCGCATCGGTCTGCTGCTCGCGATAACTCACCGTTGCACCACCGTCGTGCAGAGCGATGCCGCGCAACTCGCTGAGCTCGATTCTGAACCCGAGCTTCTTCCCGCCGGCCATCAAAAACAATTCGCTCAACGCATCGAAATCCAGCACCCGGCCCAACGGCGAGACCATGGAAAACTGCGGAGAAAAACGCGTCAGCAACCGTTCAAGCGCCGGCTCGTCCTGTTCCTCGGCCAACCATTGCTCGATGGCAACGTGGGCCTGGATCACTTCGTCAAAGTATTCGGTGTAGTCAGTCATGGAAGTGTTTCCTGAAATTTTCTGCGTTAGTTCTGACGCCATCGCGAGCAGGCTCGCTCCCACAGGGATCTTTGGTGTGAATGCAATTTATGCCACGCAGCAGAACCCTGTGGGAGCGAGCCTGCTCGCGATGAAGTCGACTCGGTCTTAGAGTTGCCCCTTCAGTCCGAACCGCTTCATCAACCCCGCTTCCAGCAGCCCTTTAGGCAACAACCCTGCCAGCAACGGCAACGCCCGACTGCCATTGCCCAGACGAATCAGGCGCGGTGGTTTGCTCTGCTGCACGGCCTTGAGCAACCCGGCGGCAAATTCACTCGCCGGGGTCGGGTTGTCCTGGGAGGCCTTGGCCCGTGCGCGAATGCCTTCACGCAGTGGAAACCACGGCGATTGTTCGGTAATCAACTGCTCCGCCTCATGACCGGCATTCTTGGCAAAACTGGAAGCGATGGCGCCCGGCTGGACTTCCATGACCCGTACGCCAAACGGCGACAGTTCCATGCGCAACGCATCGGTCAAGGCATGCACCGCCGCTTTCGAGGCGCAGTAGGCGCCGGCGAATGGCGTGACCAAAACCCCGGACACGCTGCCGATGTTCACCACCAGACCCTTGGCGCGACGCAGTACCGGGAACAGGGCGCGGGTGACGCCGACAATGGCGAACACATTGGTTTCGAATTGCCGCTGCATGGCCGGCACTCCGCCGTCGAGCAACGGCCCCATGGCGCCATAACCGGCATTGTTGATCAGCACGTCGAGGCCGCCATGTTGCTGGTTGATGCGCTCGCTCAAGTGTTCGAGTGCGGCGCCGTCGTTGACGTCCAGTTGCACGGCGGTGAAACCGGCAGCGGCCAGCGCCGCAACGTCTTCAGCCTTGCGGGCGCTGGCCCAGACGTCGTATCCGGCATTTTTGAACACATCGGCGAGGGCGCGGCCAATGCCGCTGGAGCAACCGGTAATTAACGCAACGGGCATGGCGCGGTCCTTGTGCAAAAAGAAGAAGGGGATTAGTCGGAGAAACTACCTTGCAAACGCTCGGCGCGAAACTCCAGTGTTTGCGGGCGATAGCCAGGGCGCAGCGGCGGCAGGGGCAAGCAGTCTTCCCAGTTCGCACCGGCCTGCAGTTCGCCGGGGCCGCGATAGCGCGGTGCGGCGTATTGATTGTCGGCCAGGTTGACTGTGTCGCCCGGTGCATAGGCTGCGATGCGCCAGCGTAGTTCGGTCAGCGGCACGTCGTTGCCGTTGTTCATTTTCAGTTGCAACGGCCGGTCCGCCGGGCAGTGTTCGGGCGCGTAGGTGATGCGCAATTCCAGGCGCGCCAGTTGCTTGACCTCGCGGTTATCCAGCCAGATCACCCAGGTTGCCACCAGACCCAAACCAACGGCGGCTGCCAGAGAAACCGGCAATGCCTTGGCCGGGTAGCGCAGCAACAAAATCAACCAGGTGATGACCAGCAGGACGCCGATGAACATGACGCAAACCTCGGGAGGGGAGAAGGTCATCCTACCTAAGCGTGGGTGCGGTTGGCGATGGGCTTGATGGGTGTGGTGGATGTGATGGCCCTTTCGCGAGCAGGCTCGCTCCCACAGTGGATCTGCGGCGTGCACCAAACCCCTGTGGGAGCGAGCCTGCTCGCGAAGGGGCCAGCCGAGGCAACACAAAATCCAGACAAAAAAAGCCCCCACCCAACCCGCTGCGGATAGGGAAAACGCAGCGGGTCGGACAGGGGCTTCTTGTGTTACAGATCAATTACTGCGCGATGGTTTTCACCGACACGCCGCGTTCGATCGGGTTGGAGCGACCGTAGATATCTTCAAACCGCTCGATATCGTCTTCGCCCAGGTAGCTACCCGATTGCACTTCGATGATTTCCAGCGGGATCTTGCCCGGATTGCGCAAGCGGTGGACCGAGGCGATCGGGATGTAGGTCGACTGGTTCTCAGTCAGCAGGAACACGTTTTCGTCGCAGGTCACTTCAGCAGTGCCGCTGACCACGATCCAGTGTTCGGCGCGGTGGTGGTGCATCTGCAACGATAGGCACGCACCCGGTTTGACCGAGATGCGCTTGACCTGGAAGCGGCCGCCCATGTCTACCG
The DNA here is from genome assembly GCF_057837605.1 of Pseudomonas sp. GL_093. NCBI lineage: Bacteria > Pseudomonadati > Pseudomonadota > Gammaproteobacteria > Pseudomonadales > Pseudomonadaceae > Pseudomonas > Pseudomonas sp. GL_093. Next base: position 1,099,173 of record NZ_CM174448.1, read on the forward strand.
AGTCGTAGGAGCCCCACGGACGATAGACTTCGCAGTGGTTCTGGGTTTCGCTGCGGCCCAGTTCGTTGAGGGTGTTGACCATCTGTTTCACGCCTTGGACCTTGTCCTTGTGGGCGATCATCATGGCGTCCTTGGTTTCGACGACCACGATGTTTTCCAGGCCGATCACCGACACCAGTTTGCCGTTGCCGTGAATCATGCAGTTTTTGCTGTCCTGAATGATCACATCGCCTTTGGTGACGTTGCCGTTGGCGTCTTTTTCATTCACTTCCCACAACGACGACCAGCAGCCGACATCGCTCCAGCCCGCGGTCAGCGGTACAACGCAGGCGCGCTGGGTTTTTTCCATCACCGAGTAGTCAATGGAATTGTCCGGGCAGCAAGCGAAGGTGGCGGCGTCGAAGTCGACGGTGTCGGCATCTTGTACGCTGCGTTCCAGGGTCAGCAGGCAGGTGTCGTAGATGTCCGGATCGTGTTTCTTCAGTTCTTCGAGGAAACGGCTGGCGCGGAACAGGAACATGCCGCTGTTCCAGAAATAACCGCCGGACTCGACGAACTCGGTGGCGCGCTTCACGTCTGGTTTTTCGACGAAGTGCGAGACGCGGCTGACGCCTTCCGGCAGCAGCGAATCATTGGTCGACTTGATGTAGCCATAGCCGGTTTCCGGTTTGGTGGCCGGTACGCCGAACAGCACCATTTCGCCGTTTTCTGCTGCGACCGTGGCCAGGGCCAGTGCGCGTTGCAGGGCTTTCTGGTCGTCCAGGACGTGGTCGGCCGGCAGCACCAGCATCAACTCGTCGCGACCTTCGTTGACCAGCATCATCGCGGTCAACGCAACGGCCGGAGCGGTGTTGCGGCCAAACGGTTCCATCAGGATGCGCTGGGTGTCCAGGTTACGGGCACTCAGTTGTTCGTTGACGATGAAGCGGTGGTCCTTGTTGCAGACCACGATCGGGGTGTCCATGCCTTCGAACACCAGGCGTTCCAGGGTTTGCTGGAACAGCGTATGTTCGCCGGTCAGGGCGAGAAATTGCTTAGGGAATTGCTTACGCGAAAGCGGCCAAAGACGTGAGCCACTACCACCTGACAAGATCACCGGAATCATGTTGTTACTCCTTAAAATCGAATGGGTCAGAGCTACTGCGTTCTGTCGTTTCACTCTTGTTCTTATTCCGTGTCCGGGTAGCCCGTGGGCTACCCGACAAAATGATTAGCGCGTCGAAACCGGGCGTTTTACCCAGACTGGCGACAGGCTGCTGCCGCTGCCAGTGACGTACAGCACTGCGGCTTCGCCTCGTTCCAGGGCAACCGGCTTCACGTCGCCGACCTTGGTGGCGCCGTCGTACAGTGCCAGGCTGACTTTGACCGGGTTGATTTCACGCTCGCCACGGCCTTTGGCCGCCACGGTCGGAACCACTTCGGTCTTGCCGTCAGCGGTTTTCAGGGTCAGGGCCTTGTCGCTGAGGTTCTGCACGCGAACCAGGGATTTCTGCTTGTTCTTGAACGGCGGTTCTTCGATCAGTTGCGGTGCGCCGCTGGCGTTGTTGACCAGGGTGTAATAGTGGTCACCGGCCAGTTTCACCGGCAGGGACTGGCTACCGACCTTGGCGCTGTAGTCGCCGCCCGGCATGAAGCTGAAGTCAGTGCTGGACAGCGGCGCGACTTCGGCCAGGTTGGTGGTGCCGACGGTGGCGCTGACTTCAGCGTTACCGGCGTTGTAGACACGTACGAAGCTCGAACCTTTCGGTGCAGTCGGGCCGTAGAGTGCGGCGTCGCCAGCGAAGGCGGACATCGACAACACGCTCATGCCAGCAACGAGAGCGAAGGTCTTGGCGAGACGGCGAGGAGTAGTAGTGAAAGTCATGGTGTACCTCTCTTTCAGTTTTGCGCCCGGTCGGGCGTCTCGGATTTAGTGTTTGCGGCTACGTTTTGTTGGCGAACGCCGGCTTCTTTGAGCTCTGCGACCCACTGCGGGTCGGCGTCACCGATTTCGTTGTTCACAGGCAGATAACGTTCAGGAAACTCCCAGATCAGCACCTGTGGCGGGCTGTTCTTGAAAGCATCGCTTTTCAGGTAGCTGAGCATCGGCAGAATCGGGCCGTGGCCGTCTTCGGCGTAATTGACCACGTCGCTGTTCAGCGCTTGTTTCAGCGCACCGACGAAGTTCCAGTTGGGGTTGGCGCTGTAGCTGGTGCCGATCAGGGCCACCGGCACTTCAGTGTTGGCGAACAGGGCGTCATCAGCGGCAGGCTGGTCCTGCGCCGCAACGGTGTTGCGCTTCTGCAACGGCTCAGTCTTGGGCATCAGGTTTTCGAACAGCGGGTCCAGCGGCAGGAACAACCGCAGGTCGCCCTTGTGAGTCACCTTCTCCGCAGGTTCAGTGACGAAGTGTTGCGGCTCGCCGCTCAGCGGGTACTTGTCGGAAATGGATTTCGCCAGGGTCTCGGCGGCGATTTGTGCGCCTTCCGGGGTCCAGTGGGTGTCGGTGCGCAGGAACACTTGCTGACCGTCCAACTTGGCTTTCAGCATCGGGCCGAACAGATCGGGCGCGAGGACTTTGTTGGCCGCCACATGAGCGTGGAAGTCGTCATAGAGGTTGGCGTGGATACTCGAAGGCTTCACTTCACCCAGGTGTTCCGGGTACAGGCGAGTCTTGGCCGGCACGATTGCCATGACCAGTTTCACGCCTTTGGCTTTCAGTTCCTGGCGCACGCCTTCAACCAGCGCGTAGTTGCCTTGCAGGTTCAGCTCTTCGTTGACGATCGGGTTGAATTCCTCATCGCTGTACAACCACTGATCGCGGCCGAGCACGACGCCCGGACGACCTTCGTTGAACAGTTTGAAATCCAGCGCAGCCCAAAGGTTGGTGCCCAGGCGCTTGATCGGAAACTCGTCGTCGTAATGCGTTTCCACGGCTTTGGTCCAGCGGCCGTTGAGCACCGTCGTTTCGGCAGAGGTACTGAAGCCGAGGAAACTGCGCGTGGACCACACGCCAAGGACCAACAGCGTCACCATGAACAGGGCGATGTAGAGGATGCGTAATGAGCGGGTCATAGTCAGATCCCTCAGAACTGGAAGTAAAGGAACGGCGAGAAGCTTTGCGCCGAGAGTTTGAAAATCGAGGCGATGAACAGCACCAGTACCAGCGTGCGCATCACGTAACGAGACCAGTCCGCAGTCCAGTAGGCCGGTTGCACAGTCGCTTCAACGCCGACGGTGTAGCCAGGCTGGTGGATGCTGCCCGGGTTGTCGCCCGGTACGGCTTTGATCATTCCAGGGGTCGCGGCAGCCGGGCCATCGGCCTCGACGTTCACAACAGGCTTGGTCTTCTCAGGCGGCAGGTTGCTGTAGAAGTCACGAATGCCGAAGAACGCCAGGGTCATGTAAGCCACCACCAGGGTCGCTACTTGCAGGCCGGTGAGGCTGGCTGCGTTGAGTTCCGACAATGACCATTCGCCGAAGCTGAACATCGCGCCGTACATACGACCGGCGACGTGCAGGTTTTCCGAGCGGAAGATCACCCAGCCCATGACGACGAGCAGGAAGGTCAGCGCCCAGCGGATCGGGTTGATGCTGCGCGGCGAGGTGTTCAGGCCGAGGGCTTTTTCGATCGCCAGCCACATGCCGTGCCAGGCGCCCCAGACGATGTACGTGATGTTCGCGCCGTGCCACAGACCACCGAGCAGCATGGTCAGGAACAGGTTGCGATAGGTCATCAGCGTACCTTTACGGTTACCGCCCAGCGTGATGTACAGGTAGTCACGCAACCAGGTGGACAGGCTGATGTGCCAGCGACGCCAGAACTCGGTGATCGACTGGCTGATGTACGGCTGTTTGAAGTTTTCCATGAAGCGGAAACCCATCATCAAGCCCAGACCGATTGCCATGTCGCTGTAACCGGAGAAGTCGAAATACAGCTGCGCGGTATAGGCCAGCGCGCCGAGCCAGGCATCGCCCGTGGTCGGGTTCTGCAAGGCGAAGCAATGGTCGGCCACGACCGCCAGGGTGTCGGCGATGAAGACCTTCTTGATGAAGCCCTGCATGAATCGCGTCGCACCTTCGGAGAACTTGTCGAGGGTGTGGGTGCGATTGTTGAACTGGTCGGCCAGGTCGCGAAAGCGCAACACCGGACCGGCGATCAGGTGCGGGAAGATCGCCACGAAAGCGGCAAAGTCGATCAGGTTGCGGGTCGCCGGCGTGTCACCACGGTAGACGTCGATGATGTAGCTGATGGACTCGAAGATGTAGAACGAGATCCCGATCGGCAACAGCACGTGGGTCAGGATGAACGGCGACAGACCGACGGAGGTCATCATCGCGTTGATGCTGTCGACGCCGAAGTTGGCGTACTTGAAGTAGCCGAGAATGCACAGGTCGACGGCCACGCCCAGGAGCAACCAGCGTTGTGCCGGTTTGGTCCGAACGCCTGCGGCACCGACTTTGAGGCCGATCCAGTAGTTCCACAGCGTGACGGCTGCGAACAGCGCAAGGAAGTCCACACGCCACCAGGCATAGAACACGTAGCTGGCGATCAGCAGCAGCAGGTTGCGATAGCGTATTCCGCTTAAGTAGTACATGCCGAGAAAGATCGGCAAGAACAAAAACAGGAACACGTTGGATGAAAATACCATCCCGGTCTCTCCATGTTTAACCAACAGTCAAGGGCCAACGGCCCCCCCAAACCCCCCACGAAAAAACCGGGGGAATATCACTCAACTCAAATCTTGCACTGACCCTTGTAGGAGTGAGCCTGCTCGCGATGAGGGCATTTCAGTCGACATCAATGTTGAATGTCAGACCGCAATCGCGAGCAGGCTCACTCCTACAGAGGCTTGCGTTTGGCTCTAGGAACCTTTTTTGCCCTTCTCATTCGCCGGGTCGTAGACCTTGGTCAGGTCACCCCCGAGGCGGAAGGTCTTGAACGGCTGCATCTCGTGCTTTTTCTCAAGCACATCCGGCGAGCAGGTGTAGAGCGAGCAGTACGGTTCGAGCCAGGCGAATTTCGAATCGACTTTCAGGTCGGTCATGTCCTGTTCCTTACCGTTCTTGTTCTCGAATTCTTCCGGGTCTTTGACACCCGCGAGCACTCGATCACCCAGGCGTTTCAATGCGCCGTTGTTTTCCTGGCGCAAGTCCACACCGTTGACCTGAGCGAAACTGGCGATCATCGCGAGCGGCGGCAGGGCGTAGTTGTGGTAGGCGAGGGCGCGTTGCTGACGCTTGAGTTCGTTGGGCAGGAAACCCTGCGCGTCGATTTGATTGGCGCCGACCTTGAACTCTTTCACCGACCAGTCGAACAGGTCGCGGCGGTTGGTGGCGATGGACGTTGCCATCACCGACCAGGCGGCCCAGTACGAATGGTTGTTGGTTTGTTCCAGTGGCAGGTTGTCCCAGTCGCTGACTACCTGATCGGCCATTTTGTTGAACCAGGCTTCAATCAACTGCGATTCTTGCGGATGATTCGCCAACGGATGGGAGTCGGAAAACTTCAGGCGAATGTACGAAGAAGCCATGCTGCCCAAGGCCCATTTGCGCATCGACTTGCCGGTGTGGTTGAAGTCCTTGGACATTAACGCATCGGCCTTGGCCCAGGCGGTCAACCAGTTCAGCGTGCACTCGAGTTGTTCCGGACGACCGTCACGCATGAATTGCATCACGCGCTTGCTGGTGCCGCGTTCCAGTTTGGTGATGTCGGCGGTGCTGTCGCGAAAGGCTTTTTCCGATACCTCGTTCAGGGTCGAACGGGCCTTGTCGGAACCTTCGTATTTGCTGCGAAATTGCAGCGAGCCGGTGTATGGCGTCGGCATCGCATCACAACCTTCGCTCTTGTCGCCGGTTTTGACTTTTTCAATCGGCGCGAAGTACCCCTGTGGCGGGCGCAGTGGCGCGGCGGCCTGAGTCGCACCGGCAAACATGGCCAGGCTCAACAGGGACGGTGCGATCAATCTTTTCAAAGTTCGGGTTTGCATAGTTGCCTCATTGCCCGGTCTGAGCGGTACGCTGCCCAGTGCCAGGGAACACGTTGCGTTTGCAGATTTTCGCTTCGACTTTCTGTCCCGCGGCACCTGCTTCAGGGCCCTGGATTTCGACGGCCAGCAGATTCTGCGAGGCCCAGTCTTCGTCCGTGCGCAACTCAAAGGCGAAACGCCCGTCAGTGTCGGAGGTTTCCGGCTTTTCGATCTTGATGTCCTCGTGGCGACCGTTCATGTACCAGAGGGTGGCTTGCAGAGTTTTCACCGACGGATCGGCGAAGCGGATATCAACCTGGTGACTGCTGTTTTGCAGGTTCAGGTTCTTGCTGTTGACCATCAATTCGTTCTTGCCCGGTTTCAACGTGGTGCTGCCGGTCATCTGTGCATCCTTTCCTTCGCAACCGTTGTCCAGCAGCGCCATCATCTGGCGGTAGATGGTTTCCTGGTCGAGGCGATAGAGCGGCGAGAATTCCCAGATCAGAATCTTCGGCGGCTTGGTCTGGAACTCTTCGCTGCCCAGGTACTGCAGCATCGAACCTTCCAGGCCACCGCCGGGGAACGCCACGTTGAGGATGTCGGCGCCGATGGCCTCTTCGAGGAAACCGGCGAAGTTGTAGTTCTTGCCACTGTGGCTGGTGCCGACCAGGGTGATCTCCGGATTGCCGGAATCACTGAACAGATCGCCATCAGCTGCTTCGCCTTTCGGCTCGGTGGTGAACTGATCCATGTACTGGATCGCGTAGCTGGTGCCACAGAGTTGACCAGCCATGTTGTGTAACGTTCCAGTCTTGCCCATGCGACCCGACTTATGGCTCTCGAATTCGCGCTTCGGCACGTCGGCGAAGGCCGGCATTTTCTTGATTTGCTCACCGACGATTTTCGCCGTGCGCTGGGCGCCATACGGCGTCCAGTGTTGGTCGCCCTGGAAGTAGAAATCGTGGGCCGGCAGGGTGTCAGGCAGCGACTCATTGGTCAGCGGCGACAGGTCCGGCACGGTGTAGCCCATGGCGGCGAAACGCCCGAGCATGGTCTTGTAGTTCTTCAGGGCCTTGTCGAAATCGTACTTGGCCTTGTCTTCCGGGTTGAGCTTGTTGCGGTTCACCAGACCACGGGTCGGCTGGTAAACGATGACCAGTTCAATGCCTTTGCTCTTGAACGCATCGTGCAGTTCTTTCATGCGTTTGTAGCCGCCGGGTGTGGTGTCGAACTCGGTGCGCAAGTCTTCTTGCGTACGGAACAGCCAATCGCCCTGAGCCTGCACCAGCGTGGTGAAGTTCTGCTGATAGCGCGTGGTGTAGTTCTTCGCGTCGTGGGCTTCCGGGCACAGGTTGCAGCACGGCTCGGCGCTGAAGGCAGGTGCTTTGGCTTCATCGGCACGAGCGCCGGCGCTGGCTGCGAAAATGCCGACGGTCAGGGCCGACAGGCTGAGTAATTTGATCAAGTGTGAGTGCATAAAATTATCCTCAGTCCCGTACTTTGGTCTGGCGTTCGACAGGGTCGATCAACACGGCTTTCTGCTGGCGCACCAGCAGGTCGAGAATTTCGTCCTGGCGCTCGCCGAGAATCCCCGAGAAGCTGATGCCGCTGGATTTGGTCGGCGCGAGCATCGACACGCGATACAACTCGACGCTCAACGGCGAGTCGATGGACAGCGGGCCGCTGCCGTTGCCGGCCAGTTCGCCGCCGACCACGATCAGGGATACCTCGGCATCGAACGGGTCGAGCTTGATGTCCCGGTCGGTGTCGCTCAGGTCCTTGATGTGCCCGTAGACACCGGTCAGGCCGTTGGCCATGGACAAGTTTTCGTAGAGGCGGATGTTCACGCTGTTACGAATCCGGATGCCGTGGCGTCGGTTGCTGATCACCTTGTTGCCGTAGATCAGGTTGTCGGCACTCTCGTAGAGGGTGATGCCGTCAGTGTGGTTCTTGTAGATCTCGTTGTAGGCGATCAGGTTGTTGACGCTGTTACGGTCGATCACCAGGCCCGACAACTTGTTGTCGTAGCTGCGGTTGTTGAAGATGAAGCTGTCGTTCACTTCACGGGAAATAATGATCCCGTGCTTCTTCTTGGTACCAAACACCGTGTTGTCGGCAATGATCAGACCGTGGGAACGGTCATGCGGGTCAATGCCGTAGACGATGTTGTCTTTGTAGGTGTTGCCCTTGACCACGAAGTCGCGGGTTTCGTAGCAGTAGAAGCCGTACCACATGTCCGAGAACTCGGAGCCGACGATCCAGCCGCTCGGTTCAGGGCGCTTGAGCACCTTGGCCATGTTCGGCGTGTATTGGGAAATACTCACGCCGTAGGACTTACTGTTGGCGTAGCCGAAACTGGCGATCTTGCTGTTGGCGATGTAGGTCTGGGTGCCGCCCCAGGACAGCAGGAACGGACGGAATTCCTTCGGCGACTTGAAGGCCGCCGGGCCGTTTGCCTTCTCGCTCCAGCCAGTGATTTTGGTATCGCGCACAAACAGCTGGCCGTCGTTGACCAGGAACGAACCGCCCTCTTGGGACAGGCGCAGTTCCTGGGTCTGCTTGTCGATTTCCAGGATGCCTTTCTCACCCACCACGATCGGCAACTTCGCCAGGAACACACCTGGCGAGGTTTCGCTGAAGTACTGCTTAGGTACTTTATTGGCCAGATCCTTGAGGTTCATGTAGCCGTCGTCGATGAAAATCGCCTGCGGGATACCGTGCTGACGCACGACCCATTCGGCCATCTTGTTATCGCCGCCGATGAAGTCCTTCAGGGCGTTTTCCTGCATCATCCGGCGCACGCTGATTTTGCCGGGCTTGGTGCGCACGACTTTCGCGGCGATGGCTTCGGCGGTATAGCCGGAGGTGTCCGGCAGTTTCGGCTTGGCCAGCTCCAGCGGCGCGGTCGGTGCGCTGCTGACGGTGTAGGTCTTGGCTTGTTGCAATCCCTTGGCAATGGTCGCCGGCTGGCCTTTTTGAACGGGTGAGGCCGGCTCCACAGTGGCGAAGACTGCCGTGCTGGCCAGCAACATCGCGCCGGCCAGCAAGGTTATCGAGCCTCTCTTCGGACTGTTCATGTCAGGAACTCCCTTAGCGGTTCGCATCAGAAGCGCCAGATCACGTCGATAAACGCGCGGTGCATGTACGAGTCGACGCCTTTGCCATACGCATCGCCGGGCTTGAACACACCGCCACGCAACCGCACCAGGGCCGAAGGCTCATCGATCGATTGGCTCAAGGCTGCGGGCAGCAGGCCTTGCTTGAAGTACTTGGTGACGACCACGTCCATTTCCTGGCCGAGGTCTTTGTTGCCATCTTCCAGCGGCAGGGACGTGCTGGAAAGAATCGCGCCGGTCGCGTCATCGGTGTTGTTCTCGACGGCGTTGATACCGTTGCTGCCGACCGGCTTGTTGCCGTCGACGCGCCAGAACTTGTGGTAAATCACACTGGCGTCGTATTCGTCGTTGAGCATCCACGAACCGAACAAGGTAGCGGACTGCATGTTGTTCATTTCGCCACGGAAGGCTTCGCCGAAACGGTGAACCCGCGATTGAGTACCGGTGTAGTTCGAGCGGTTACTTTCCAGGCCGTTCTGTTCGTAATCAGCGCTGGCACGGGCATAGGCTGCACCGACTTGCCATTGCGGATCGAGGCGCAGACGCACACCCAAATCGGTGGCCCAGCCATCAACATTGCCATTGGTTTTGGCTTGTGCCGGAGCGGTGCCGTCGGCGTTGAGCGGGTTGACCTTGTCACGGTCGCCGCTCATGCCGGTCACGCTGCCCCAGTAATTGACGGTGTTGGTGTTGCGCCAGTTGTAGGCATCGCTGTCGGCGGTGAGGCCGATCCAGCTGATATCGCCATTCTCTTTCTTGTCCAGCGAGTCGCCGGCCACACCCGGTTGCGGGTAGTCGAGCTTGCCGTCATCGTGGGTGTGATGACCGCGAATGCCGACCCAGTTGCCCGGCGTCCACTGGTACGCCGCGTCGGCGTAAGCGTGCAGGCGATCCTTGTCCTTTGGCGCAAGTTCGGTGAGGTCGGTGCGGTACTCGCTGAAGCGTTCGGCAACACCGGCGTTGGCGCGCAACAGGGTGGTGTCGAAGGTCCAGTTCAAGGCTTCGATGTTGGTGTCGCGCCATTGGCCGTCGTCATTGCGCAGGCGCTGGCGACCGAGTTTGAGCATCTCGCCGGGGTAAGGCGTGAGGCCGCTGTAGCCGACCCAGAATTCACGCATCGCCAGGTAGTTTTTCTTGGACGTGCGATCACCGCTGTTGGTGGTCTGGTTGGCGTCGTCGGCCTGTTGCAGGGTGTCGGTTTCGATGATGTCGGTGGACGTCACCGCCTGGCCCATGGCGTAGGCGCTCCACGCGCCGCTCTCGCCATAGATCCACGGACGCAAGTCGAGGCCGACGCCATTGACGTCACCGCCCTTGGCAGTGCCGAGGTCGGCGTCGTCTTCGGACTGGGCGGTGACTTTGACGTCAAGGCCGTAGTTCTTGCTTTCAGTCAGGGCCGCCAGGGTCGGGCACGACCACAGCAGGGCGAATGACAGGCCAATACCGGCCTTAACGAATGGATTCAACTTCATAGGGATTCCTCGCCGTCTTCTTCTTCCAGGGCATGCAGTTCCAGCGTGTTCTGGCTCAAGGCACCACGAACGGCCTGTTCTTGTTTCAACAGGCGTTGGGCCTCGGCGAGCTGGGCAGGCGGCAGTTGGGCTTCGAGTGTTTGCGCAAGTTCGGTGGCTTGCGGGGTGTTCTGGGCCTTGGCCAATTGGCTGAAGACATAAGCGTTAAGCGGGTCGGGCCGGGTGCCCTTGCCTTGGGAGAACAGTTGGGCAATGGCGAAGTCGGCGCTGTTCTGGCCGTTACGCGCAGCCTTGAGCAGGTGGTCCAGCGCTTTTTGCGAATAGACCTTGCCCAGGTAACCGCGACGGTAGATCTGGCCGAGGTAGTAATCGGCGGCCACTTCTCTGTCGACGGCTTTCTTGAAGTGTTCTTCGGCGACCTTCGCGTCGGCCGGGACCATTTTGCCTTCGTAGTAGAGCTTGCCCAGCAACAGTTCGGCGCGCGGCTGGTCGGCAGCACGGCCGTTGTCCAGGTACTTCATCATCTTGTCGACGTCACCCAGTTCCGGGAAGTCGTAGAGCAGTTGCGCCAGGCTGACCCAGGAAGCGGGGTAGCCGGGTGCGATGCCTTCCAGCAGCGACTGAGCGGTTTTCTCATCGGTCGTGCCCAGGGATGCATCGCCCAGTACACGAGCCACGCTGTCCACCCGCTGGGCGGAAACCGCGCCGCGAGCCTGAGCGGCTTGCATTTGCTTGATCAGCTCGGCCTGTTTCTCTGGCTGGGCTTTTTTCTGATAGACCGTGGCCAGTTCGACGTAGCAGATGTCGGTGGTGTTCAACGCGGCTTTGCAGATTGTTTCCACTTCGTCCAGATGCTGGTCGTAAGTGCCCTGGGTGCGATAGAGCAGCACTTGGGCCAGGCCCGCTTCCGGCTTGCCTTCGGCGCGCCATTGGCTGATCTGCTGTTGCGCGTTGACGTTCGGGAAACTGTGCGGGTATTGCAGGTACAGCATCGCCAGCGGGATCAGGGTGTTGCCTTCACCATTGGCCGAGGCTTTTTTCAACAGGCCTTCGGCTTCGTGCTGTTCGGCTTCGGTGGAGCCGGGTTTGGCCACCAGCAGACGACCCAGGCGAGCCTGAGCCCGCGGAGAGACGCTGGCCGCAGCGCGATAAGTCGCCTCGGCTTTCTTGATCTGCGCCGGATCACGGCTGTTGACCTGGATATCGGCGAGGCCAACCTGTGCTTCGCTGTAGCCCAGGTCTGCCAGTTGCTGGTAATTCTGCGCCGCCAGCGTGGAATCACCGCGCTTGAGGGCTTCGTTGGCCAGACGCTGGTCGGGCAGGCCGGCGCATCCGGCCAGGGCAATTGCCATGGCCAGAGTCAGCGGGACTGGCAGGATTCTGAGTGGGCTAGTCACGGGCATGTCCTCTTGTTTTTAACGACCGGCGGCCATGGCTTTGTCGATCAGCCAGTTCAGGTTCGGACCACGGGTGGCGTTGACTTCAACCGGGCGACCGGCGAATTTGCTGTCCAGCGGCTCGTCAGGCTTGATCAGCACGCGGATGTCGGACGACAGGTCGGCGCTTTTCAGGCTGGTGCTGCTGGTGATCGTGCCGGAACGGGTTTTGTCTTCGCCGGCGATCTGGAAGCTGACCGAGCTGCCTGGCAGCACGTCGCCAAACTGGCGATAGGAGAAGCGCGCTTCAATGTTGGCTTCGCTGTTACGCGGCACCAGTTGGAAGATCACGTCGCCCTTGCTGGCGTACTGGCCGTTGGCGACCATTTGCTGCGCTACGGTGCAATCGCACGGCGACGTCAGGGTGCCGGTCATTTGCTTGCCGAACAGTTCTTCAACCTTGGCCGGTTGCAGTTGGTTGTCGTCCAGATGGCCCTTGAGTACGTCGAGCATGCTGGTGCTGAACGTCGCCAGCGGGGCGCCTTTGGCCGCAACGCCGTCGGGTTTGATCAGGCTCTGCACCGTGCCGTCGCGCGGCATGGTGATGTTCATGCCCGCCACGCTGACCAGTCCTGCCTGGGCGTGGCTGACGAAGTACATGCCGTACACCGACTTGAAGATGAAACCGAATGCCGTCAGACCGACGAGGAAAATCGCGAAGCTGAAGGTCACTGCACGCAGGCGACCGAACGGGGTCATGCCGTGGCCGCCATCCTTGTTCTTGCGCGCCTTGGTGAAGTTGTCGCGTTGCAGGGTGGCCAGCACTTCACCCATGGTGACGATGTCGCCGGCCAGGTGAGAAGTGATCAGGTGGCGCAGGGTGGAAATGTCCTGGGATTCGAGGTTCTGGAACTGGCAACCGGTACGACCGGTTTCGCGGTCGTGGGAGCGCACCAGTAACTCGACGTCCATGGCCAGGCCGAGGTTATCGATAACGAACTGCAGGCGAGCCTTGTACACATCGCCGATCTTCAATGGCAGCTGACCGGCGTTGAAAGCCAGGCCGCCAGCGGAGAGGTCGATGACCCGAGCTTCTACCGGGGTCCGGTCAGGACCGTAGAAGCGCAGCTTGGCCGGGATTTTTACCCGGGCGTGCTGGCGCTGGGCTTCTGATTCATGCACTACGTTGGCGTTGACGGCGGTATTCATATGGACGATTTCCTAGTTAATTCAGGCGAGTTCGGTCAGACCATCATCAGCAGCACAGCAACAAAAATGCTGCCGGCGGAGAAGGTCATGGTCCGAGACGACCAAGTGTTGAACCAACCTTGAAAGCTGGCGAGATCACGGGTCAGGGAAGTGGGCTGGCGAGTCCAGGACTGTCTGTCGAGGCGGAAGAACACGTAGATCTTCACCAGCGCGCCGACGATCTGGTTGTAATAGAGAATCGCCGGGTAGGCCGGGCCGATCGTGTGACCGGACAAAGACAGCAGCACGGTCAGGATCAGGCGGGTAATGCCGATCCACAGCAGGTAAACCAGGATGAACGCGATGCCGTACTTGAAGCTGGCGATGAGCGCGACGGTCAGGCCCAGCAGCGACGTCCACATCGACACACGCTGGTCGAACAGCACCACCGAAGTGAACAGGCCGAGACGTTTCATCCCCAGGCCCAAGGCGCGGGAGTTCTGCCGCAGGTTGTTGCCGTACCAGCGGAACATCAGTTTGCGACTGGCCTTGATGAAGCTTTTTTCCGGCGGGTGCTCCACGGTGTGAATGGCGGCGTCCGGCACATAAAACGTGTCGTAGCCCAGGCGCATCAAGCTGAACCAGCTCGACTTGTCATCACCGGTGAGGAACTTGAAGCGACCCAGGCGCCAGTGTTGCAGCGAGTCGCTTTCCACGTCGGCGATGAAGTCCGGGTTGGTCACCACAGTGGCGCGGAATACCGACATCCGCCCGGTCATGGTCAGCACGCGCTTGGACAGGGCCATCGAGCACATGTTGATGTGGCGTTGGGCGAAGCGCAGTTTGTGCCACTCGCTCATGATGTAGCCGCCGCGCACTTCGCAGAACTCGTTGGTGGTCAGGCCGCCGACATTGCCGAACATCTGGAACCACGGCACGGTCTTGAGCACGACGCCTTCAGCGAGCACGGTGTCGCCATCGATCACTGCAACCACTGCGCGGTCGTCCGGCAGGTGGCGGGAGATGGCGCGGAAACCATAGGCCAGGCCGTCGCGCTTGCCGGTGCCGGGAATGCGCACGAAGTCGAGCTTGACGCGAGCCGGTGGATTCATTTTGGCCCAAAGGCTTTTCACCAGCTTCTCATCGGACATTTCCACGATGGAGCAGACCATGGTGGTCGGCAGGCCGCAGTCGATCGCTTCGCGAATCACCGAGGCGTAGACCTGGGCGGTGGTTAGCGCGTCGATACGAAAACTGGTGACCATCAGAAACACATGGGACGGGTCTGCCGCTTTACCCAGCTTGCGCACTTTGCGCCGCAGGTGCGGGTAGACCACGTACAGAAACAGCATGCCGCGCAAAAAGTGCGTGGCACCCATCGAGTAGCGCCAGATACCGACGATACCGATCAGGAAGATGAAGTCCTTCGACTCGGAGTCGAACGTGGACGCAGGCAACGCCATGGCGATGCCCATCAAAATACTTAAGTAAAACAGCCAACCGGCGGCCTGTAGTAGGCCGTGCTTTAGCCTGTGCATAATCTGCATCCGTCTCTATCTCGGGCGAGCCTGTGGGGTGGCCCGATGGGGTTAAGGCAGGCGAAAAAGCCGGGAGGGTTGCGGGCTTTGTGAGCCCCGCAAACCCTCCCGATGCCGCTTGTTACCAGCAGATGCCTTCAGTCCGGCCACTCACATTGGTGGCTTGGGACATGAAACCGACCAGGTCGATCACTTGCTTGCCGTGTGGAGCTTCTTGCGCCAGGGCGCGGAATTTCTCGTCACGGTTGCCGAGGATGATCACGTCGGAGTTGTTGATCACTTCGTCGAAATCGGCGTTGAGCAAGGACGAGACGTGAGGGATCTTCGACTCGATGTAATCCTTGTTCGCGCCGTGGACACGGGCGTATTCGACGTTGGTGTCGTAGATGCTCAGGTCGTAGCCCTTGCCGATCAGCATTTCCGCCAGATCAACCAGCGGGCTTTCGCGCAGGTCGTCAGTACCGGCCTTGAAGCTCAGACCCAGCAGGGCGACTTTGCGTTTGCCATGGCTGGTGACGATGTCGAAGGCGTTCTGCACCTGGGACTCGTTACTGCGCATCAGCGAGTTGAGCAGCGGTGCTTCCACGTCCAGGGAACCGGCGCGGTAGGTCAGGGCGCGAACGTCCTTCGGCAGGCAGGAACCGCCGAACGCGAAACCAGGGCGCATGTAGTACTGGGACAGGTTCAGCGTCTTGTCCTGGCAGACCACTTCCATCACTTCGCGACCATCGACGCCGACGGCCTTGGCGATGTTGCCGATCTCGTTGGCGAAGGTCACCTTGGTGGCGTGCCACACGTTGCAGGTGTACTTGATCATCTCGGCCACTGCGATGTCCTTGCGGATGATCGGAGCGTCGAGTTCTTCGTACAGCGATTGCAGAACGTCGCCCGAAGCCTTGTCGAACTCGCCGATAACGGTCATTGGCGGCAGGTCGTAGTCGGCGATCGCGGTGCTTTCACGCAGGAACTCAGGGTTCACTGCAACGCCGAAGTCTGTGCCTGCTTTCTTGCCGGAGCAGTCTTCGAGGATCGGGATCACTACGTTTGCCACAGTACCTGGCAGTACGGTGCTGCGAACCACGATGGTGTGACGGGTGGTCTTGTCACGCAGGACAAAACCGATCTCGCGGCACACGGCTTCGATGTAGTTCAGTTCCAGGTCGCCGTTCTTCTTGCTCGGCGTGCCGACGCAGATCATCGACAGGTCGGTGTCGCGAATTGCCTCGGCGAAGTTGGTCGTGCCGCGCAATTTGCCCGTCTCGATACCCTTCTGCAGAAGCTCGCCCAGACCCGGTTCAACGATCGGCGATTTACCGGCGTTGATCATATCGATTTTGTCTTTGGCAACATCGACGCCAACGACGTCATGGCCCCGTGCAGACAGGCAACCGGCACATACTGCGCCGACGTAACCCAAACCAAATATGCTGATGCGCATCGCAATTACCTCTGTGTTTATCAAGCCATTACATGGCCGGAGTTAATGGTGTTCAGCGGTTGTAGTGCACTCGGAAGTGCGCCTTAAAGGCGTCACAATGCCGCGTGCAGGCATATAAGTTCCGAGTGTCTAAATAAGTGCACTCAAGATGTGCGCAACTAGGCTTTTATTGTTATGGCGTGCCCTGTTATGCAGCAGATCTTCTAATCAGAAGACATTCGTGCAAAGGTCTTGCGCGCTCAATGCCAGGCCAGAAGCCCGTAAATCAAGCGGTTGGGTGCTCAGGTGAGCACGTTTATAGGGGCGCTGCCTTGGCCTTGTAGGGGATATTTATGATGCTTAATCTCCTGTCCTTCATGTGTTGCCCAAATCAGGGATCAGTAGGCAGAAGTTAATGTGACAACTTTGCTACGTGAATCTCTTCTCTGCGTAAGTTATCTCGTACAAGCTCAGAGAGAATGGTTACCGGTGGTATGAGCGACGCATCTGGACATAGTTCCAGTCCGCCCATCGCGATTTCTGAAATTTCTTGAAATATTGAAAAAGATGGCACTGCTTTCATATTGATAGCAACACCTGTTTCGCCCTTGATACATAGGGTTATTGTCGGATTAGATAGTTATTTGCCACTACCGATAAAAAAATTCAGTGCCACTACTGAAAAAAATCAGCAAAGTCGAGTGAAACTAAAGTTAGAAATTCGGGTGATTGATTTTTGACGTCAGTAAAGTGACGAATGGAGCGGGGAATTGTTGGACGATTGGACGTGGCGCACGACCGTTAATGAGGCGTGCGCCAACCGGGTGTTTACTCGGGTGCGTGATCGCGCAGGAACACCAGATTGTCCGGTTTAGACTGCTCGGCGCTGTAGCGATAACCTTGTTCGTCGAACTGCTTGAGGGCTTGCGGGTCGTTGATGCGCTCTTCAATGACGAAGCGAGTCATCATGCCGCGGGCCTTTTTCGCGTAGAAGCTGATGATCTTGTACTGGCCGTTCTTCAGATCCTTGAATTCGGTATTGATGATGCGCGCGTTCAGGGCGGTGCGTTTGACCGCCGAGAAGTACTCGTTGGAGGCCAGGTTCAGCAACACGTCATCGCCTTGGTCGGCCAGGGCTTCGTTCAGCCATTCGCTGATCCGTGTGCCCCAGAAGGCATACAAGTCCTTGCCGCGGGCATTCGCCAGTTTGGTGCCCATCTCCAGTCGATACGGCTGCATCAGGTCCAGTGGGCGCAGCAGGCCGTACAGGCCGGACAACATGCGCAAGTGCTGCTGGGCGTAATCGAAATCGGCCTCGCTGAAAGTTTGAGCATTCAACCCGGTGTAGACGTCGCCCTTGAAGGCGAGCAGTGCCTGTTTGGCGTTTTCCGGAGTGAACGCGGGCGTCCAGCTGCCGAAACGCGCGGCGTTGAGCCCGCCGATCTTGTCGGAGACGTGCATCAACTCGCTGATTTGTGCAGGGGCCAGCTCGCGCAATTGCAGGATCAGCTCCTGGGAATGGTCGAGGTATTGTGGCTGGGTGAAGCGCTGGGTCGCCGGCGGTGTTTCGTAATCGAGGGTCTTGGCGGGGGAAATCACCATCAGCATGAAGTCGTCTCCTTTAATCGTGGGGGCGATTCTAGGGGGTTGTCCTTGTTGACTCCAGCTATGAGCGTCATAGGTGATCGGTGGTGTCATGGAACAAGATCGCAGCCTCGCTTCGCTCGACAGCTCCTACAGTGCGCGTACATCTGTAGGAGCTGTCGAGCGAAGCGAGGCTGCGATCTTTTGATCTTCCCGCGATATAGTGCCGCGCGGGTTTTGTTATGGAGACATCCCATTGCGTATCGTTTTTCTATTCTCGGCCTGGCTGTTGAGCTTTGGCGCCATGGCGGCGCCGGGCGATGTGGCGACGCTTGATCGCAGCACCTGGCCTGAACAGCTCAACAGCCCGACCCTGTTTGATGTGGCATCACGGGCCGAGATCCTCATGTTTTCTCGCGTCCTGTTGGCCAGCGAATCCCTGGATGAAGTGAGCCTGGCCCAGCGCCTGGGGTTGCGCACGGTCAATCTGGAATCGATCAACAACCTGCGCCAGCGCATGTGGCAGCGACTGCTGACCAACTACAACTACGCCCAGCAGAGCTGCGATCAGGATGCCTCCTTCTGTTTCCTGGTCGAGGACATGGACACCCTGCGCCAGCAAGCCGCCAAGTTTCAGGTCAGCGATGAGAGCTACTACATAAAGTGGGCCGAACCGAGCCGACTGTTCCACGCCCAGTACCTGGACGAGCAATTACGCAAGGCAGCGCTGTTTCCGCAAACCAGCAGCGAAGTCGATCGTTTTGGCGACTATGAGCGCAACGGTGATCAGATGCATGACCGGCTGTTTTTGCTGACCTTCGACAGTGCCGCCAATACCGCGCCGGATAACACCGCCTGGGCCACGGAATACCTGCGCAAGTCGAACATGACCGGCACGTTCTTCGTCCTCGGCAAGGACATTCAGGCCCGTCTGGTCGATCGTTCGGTAGCCAGCCTGCAAGCGACGTACTCGAAGCAGTGCATTGGCGTGCAAGGCTGGGAATTTCGCTCCCACAGCCACTGGCAGGACTGGCAGGACTCGGTACGACGCAGCGCCGAACTGGTCAAAAGCAAACTGCCCGAGAACTACGTGCCATTGTTTCGGCCGCCCGATGGTCAGCGTCGGTCTGACGCTGAGGGATTTTTCAAATCCCAGGGCTTGCAGGTGGCGCTGTGGGATATCGATGCCCAGGACGGTGCGGGCAAGCTAAAAGCCAATCAGAGCGCGCAACGGGTGTTGAGCCTGATGTTGTTGTGGCGCCACGGGGTGATCAACTTCAACGTGAAGCAGGATGCGCTGAAAACGGCGATGCCCTGGCTCATCACGCAAACGGCGCAAAGCGGAATCGGCTGGGAAGACTGTCAGGACGCATTTCGCTGAAAACGGCGAAAGGCCGTAAACATTGGGGGAGGGATGATTTTGGGCGAGAGTTCGGTGCAGGCGGACTTCCGACTTTAACGGGGTGATGGCAATCCGCCTAGTGCTATTGGTCACTCTGAAAAATAAACTTCAAAAAAACGTCAAAGTACTTTTTTCTGTCACAGGTTTTGGAGTATTACGAAGACAGACCGCCGAAACCTGCAACACAGGTGGCGTCTTCCAAGACCCAGCTATGGATGCAGTTCACTTGAGTCCCCGCAGGTGAATTCGGTGGCCACTTCGAGGCGCAGCACTGTAACGGTATTGCGTCGACTGGCTCCCACAAAGGTGACCGAGTATGGATGATCACGGACGTAGTTCTTCCTCCAACCAGCCAATCCTTTATGTACTCGATACCAACGTATTGATTCACGATCCAAACGCCCTGCTTAACTTCGAAGAACACCACGTCGCCATCCCGATGACCGTGCTTGAGGAGCTCGACAAGCTCAAGAGCGGGCATCACAGCGTGGCTGCGGAATGCCGTCAGGCGATTCGCCTGATCGACAAGACCTTGGGCGATGCCAGCCCCGAAGATGTCGAACTCGGTGTGCCGATCCAGCGTGGCAAAAGTGGGCCCAAGGGTTTGCTGTCAATTCTGATGAGCAAACGTGCCGAACCGAACATCATTCTGCCCGAGCACCTGAACGACAACATCATCATCAACCAGTTGATCGACC
Organism: Pseudomonas sp. GL_093; assembly: GCF_057837605.1. Taxonomy (NCBI): domain Bacteria; kingdom Pseudomonadati; phylum Pseudomonadota; class Gammaproteobacteria; order Pseudomonadales; family Pseudomonadaceae; genus Pseudomonas; species Pseudomonas sp. GL_093. Next base: position 1,118,912 of record NZ_CM174448.1, read on the forward strand.
TGCACGCGCGCGAACCAAAGCTGCCCGTAGTGCTGGTGACCAAAGACATCAACATGCGCCTCAAGGCCCGGGCTTGCGGGATCGCGGCCGAGGACTACAGCACCGACCAACTGGTTGACGACGTGTCGCTGCTGCCCAACGGTTATCACAACATGACCGGTTCCTTCTGGGACCGTGTGAGGAATGTCGACACCCGTCAGGACCATGGCCGCACCTGGCACCAGGTACAGTTGATCGACAACCTGCCGGCGGTGCACGTCAACGAGTTCATCATCGACGAACAGGGCTTTGTCGGCTGGATCAAGGAGATCGAGGAAGACAAACTGCTGATTCTCGACCTGCATCAGGAACCCCTGTTGCACCAGGAAGCCTGGGGCCTGAAACCGCGTGACATCTATCAAAGCCTGGCGCTGTACGCCTTGCTCGATCCGGATATCCACCTGGTCAACCTGACCGGGGCTGCAGGTTCCGGTAAAACCATCCTCGCACTGGCGGCGGCGATCGAGCAGACCATGGTCAGCAAACGCTATCGCCGGATCATCGCGACCCGTAGCGTGCAGGGCCTGGACCAGGAGATCGGTTTCCTGCCCGGCACTGAAGCGGAAAAAATGGAGCCTTGGCTAGGCGCCATCACCGACAACCTCGAAGCCTTGCACATGGATGACGAAAACACCCATGGCAGCGTCGATTACATCCTCAGCAAAGTGCCGTTGCAGTTCAAATCCCTCAACTACATTCGAGGCCGCAGCTTCCAGCAGAGTCTGATCCTGATCGATGAATGCCAGAACCTCACGCCGCACCAGATGAAAACCATCATCACCCGTGCCGGCGCCGGTTCCAAAGTGGTGTGCCTGGGCAACCTGGCGCAGATCGACACCCCTTACCTGTCCGCGACCAGTTCCGGGCTGACATACCTGACAGAGCGCTTCAAGGATTTCCCCAACGGTGTGCACATCACCCTGCAAGGGGTGCCACGTTCGATTCTGGCCGAATACGCCGAATCGCATTTGTAAACCTCATCAAAACCGGGCGGCCCAAAGCCGTCCGGTTTTTTATGCCCGACATAAATCAAATGTGGGAGCGTGGCAATCTTGCAATCAAACGTGCGGAATTTTGACCCACAGGTTTACAATCGGGGCTCCTGATCAGGAGTATCCCTGTGCTGACTCATCTCGATTCCCAAGGTCGCGCCAATATGGTCGACGTCACTGAAAAAGCCGTGACGTTCCGTGAGGCAACGGCCCAAGCGCTGGTGCGCATGCTGCCCGAAACCCTGCAGATGATCGTCAGCGGCGGTCACCCCAAGGGTGATGTGTTCGCCGTGGCGCGTATCGCTGGCATTCAAGCGGCGAAGAAAACCAGCGATCTGATCCCTCTGTGCCATCCGCTGCTGCTCACCGGCGTCAAGGTCGAACTCAGTGCCGAAGGCGACGACACCGTGCGCATCGTCGCGCGCTGCAAGTTGTCCGGACAAACCGGCGTGGAGATGGAAGCCCTGACCGCCGCCAGCGTCGCGGCGCTGACTATCTACGACATGTGCAAAGCCGTGGATCGCGGCATGACTATTGAAAGCGTGCGCCTGCTGGAGAAACTCGGCGGCAAGAGCGGCCATTTCCAGGCGGATCAACCATGAACGTCACCGTGAAGTTTTTTGCCCGTTACCGTGAAGCGCTCGGCGTTGATTCGGTGAAGGTTGAAGGCAGCTTCACCACCGTCGACGATGTGCGTGCACTGTTGGCCCAGCGAGACGGTGCCGAAGTGTTGAGCGAGCAAAACCTGATGTGCGCTCGCAACGAAGATCTGTGTCAGCTCGATGAGCCGGTGAGCGATGGCGATGAAGTGGCCTTTTTTCCGACCGTGACCGGAGGCTGAGCCATGGCGATTCGCGTGCAATCCACGGCGTTCGATCCGGGTGCTGAAGTCAACGCCATGCATGCCGCCAATGTGGGCGTCGGTGCTGTGGTGAGTTTTGTCGGCTATGTTCGCGACTTCAATGACGGACTCGACGTCGCCGGGATGTTCCTTGAGCACTACCCGGGCATGACCGAAAAAGCCCTCGCCAAGATCGCCACAGAGGCCGAGCAGCGCTGGCCGCTGCTAAAGCTTGAAGTGCTGCATCGCATCGGCGCCCTGGAGCCGGGGGAGCCGATCGTCTTCGTCGGCGCCGCCAGCGCCCACCGCCAGGCGGCGTTCGACGCCTGCGCCTTTGTCATGGACTACCTGAAAACCCGCGCACCGTTCTGGAAGAAAGAAAATACCCCTGACGGGGCGCGTTGGGTTGAAGGGCGCGACAGCGATCATGCGGCGGCGGATCGCTGGAAGCAGTAGATAGTCAGTTGTTTTTTTGTCCGCTGTCAGTCCGCCTTCGCGAGCAAGCTCGCTCCCACAGGGAATCTATGTCGTACACAGCATTTGTGTACATGGAGATCAAATGTGGGAGCGAGCCTGCTCGCGAAGAGGCCATCTGCAACACCCACTTCCCCCTCTGATTCCCTCCCGACCATCGGCCGCCGAAACCCCACCTGCCCTGATTGACGGCCTATACATAAAAGTCCAGTATGGAATTATAAGTACAAAAAAGCGTTTCCCCGTTTCTGCTCTTTCTTCTGTCTTGCCAAACCAACAACAACCCGCGAGAGAACGAACATGAAGAAATTCCCCCTCATCACCGGTCTGGCCCTGAGCCTGTTGGCGTGCAGCAGCCTGTTCGCCGCCGATAAAACCCTGCGCATCGGCATCGAAGCGGCTTATCCACCGTTCGCGTCCAAAACCGATAAAGGTGAGATTGTCGGGTTCGACTACGACATCGGCAATGCCCTGTGCGCGCAGATGAAGGTCAAGTGTGTCTGGGTCGAAGGTGAGTTCGACGGTCTGATTCCTTCCCTTAAAGTGAAGAAAATCGACATGGCGCTGTCGTCCATGACCATCAACGAAGACCGCAAGAAGTCCGTGGATTTCACCCACAAGTACTACTTCACCTCGTCGCGTCTGGTGATGAAGGACGGCGCGGTCGTGGATGACCAGTACGCCAGCCTCAAGGGCAAGACGGTTGGCGTGCAGCGCGCAACCACCACTGACCGTTACGCCACTGAGGTTTTCGAGCCGAAGGGTATCAACGTCAAGCGTTACGGCAACAACGAAGAAATCTACATGGATCTGGCTGCCGGTCGCCTCGATGCGATCTTTGCCGACACCATCCCGCTGAATGACTTCCTGACGATGCCGCGTGGCAAGGGTTATGCCTTTGTCGGGCCGGAGCTCAAGGATCCGAAATACGTGGGCGAGGCCGCCGGGATTGCGGTGCGCAAGGGCAACACTGAGTTGGTCTACGAGCTGAACACGGCCATCGACGGCATTCGCATCAGTGGCGAATACCAGAAGATTTCAGAGAAGTACTTCAAGTCTGATATCTACGGCGACTGAGCAAACGCATCGCCAGCAGGCTGGTTCCCACTTTGGAATGCATTCAACTGTGGGAGCCAGCCTGCTGGCGATGCGGTCGTGGGATCATGCAAATCTCTGGAAATAGCCCGAATTTAATCCCTTCTTAACCGGCTCGTCGTCTATTCCCCGATACCCCGCTGTGCGCGCCGGACTCTCAAAGGTCAGGGTCAGCGTGTAGACTTCTGGGCAATCGATATTTAGAAGGGAAACGCAATGAGCGAGGAAACGATGCGGTTGGGCCGTGAACGGCGCTATCTGGTGTTGCTGGGCATCATCTGCCTGGGGCTGATCGGTGGTGCGCTGTACATGCAAATTGTTCTGGGCGAGGCGCCATGCCCGCTGTGCATCCTGCAGCGTTATGCGTTGCTGCTGATCGCGCTCTTCGCGTTCATCGGCGCGGCCATGCGCACCCGCCGCAGCATCACAGTATTTGAAACCCTGGTGGTGATCTGCGCACTTGCAGGCGTCGGGGTGGCCGGGCATCACGTCTATACCCAGTTCTATCCGGCGGTCAGCTGCGGCATCGACGTGCTGCAACCGATTGTCGACGGTTTGCCACTGGCGAAGATCTTCCCGCTGGGCTTCCAGGTCGACGGCTTCTGCTCCACGCCATACCCGCCGATCCTCGGTTTGTCGCTTGCACAATGGGCGCTGCTAGCCTTTGTGCTGATCGTGGTGCTGGTGCCGCTGCTCACTTCGCGTAACCGCAAAGCCCTGCGCTGAAGTCATCCGCCGCATCGCTGCACACAAAAAAACGCCCGGGCCCTCGTTGAGGGGGCCGGGGCGTTTTGCATTTCAGGGCACAGGTTAAATGACCTTGATGCGCGACAAGTATGGGTGTGGCACGTGTGCGACATGTTGTCACAGCGGGAGTGTCGCAAGGCATTTCAGGGCGCCGAATTGGTACATGACTACGCAACAAAATTGGCCTGTTTTAGTGTCTGGCAACTTCAACCCAAAAAATCCGGAACAGGCAGTTTTAACAGGCCTTGGCGAATTGCCGAAGCCCTTGTCACATGGGGGCTTTGGCAGGGTCGAAGGAGGGTGCAGCGCCTTCGATACTGTCTGAACTGCCTGAGGTAGACCTACAATTTTTGGTGTTTTTGTTGAGAATTTATTTCGATACCATGGCGCACTTTTGCAAATACCGTGAATGATTGTTGCTGGAATGGATAAAAATTATTTCGGGATGAGACATGGTTTATAAAACGTTACATATCTACAATCGCCCGCACTGAATTCCCGGCACTGCTCATCCCTGAGCAGGAATAGGGCGTCGAGAGGCCGGTTGGCTTCATGCGACTCCCAGGTGTCGGTGCCTTCCAACTATCCGCACCAAATGGAATTGGTCTGTAACAAGGCCTTTGACCACGAATTCGAATAAGAACTCAACGCTGGCCCAGGATTTGTCGAACAGCGTCTGACGCGCGACGGGCAGCCACTTATTCAATCCAAGAAAAATGCCAACCCTTGGCAGGGTGAAGTGTTGGCGATCAAAACCCAACTGCATTGCGCAAGCTGCTTTAGAGGTCGTGAGATGAGTAAAAACAGGTACCCCAGACTACTAGGCTTATTGCCGCTGATCGGCACGTTGTTGCTGTCAGGCTGCAACATGACCTTGCTCGATCCCAAGGGCCAGGTTGGCCTGGACGAGCGAAACCTGATCATCACCGCAACGCTGCTGATGCTGTTGGTCGTGGTTCCGGTCATCATCATGACCTTCCTGTTCGCCTGGAAATACCGCGCGTCCAACACCGACGCCGTCTACACGCCGAAATGGTCGCACTCCACCAAGATCGAAATCGCGGTGTGGGCTGTTCCAGTGCTGATCATCATTGCCCTGGGTTACGTCACCTACAAGTCGACCCACGCGCTGGATCCTTACAAGCCGCTGGAATCCGACGTCAAGCCAATCACCATTGAAGTGGTCGCGCTGGACTGGAAGTGGATGTTCATCTATCCGGAACAAGGCATCGCCACCGTCAACAAGATCGTGTTCCCGGCGCACACGCCGATCAACTTCAAGATCACTTCCGACTCCGTGATGAACTCGTTCTTCATCCCGGCCCTGGGCGGCCAGATCTACGCGATGGCCGGCATGGAGACCAAACTGCACCTGATCGCCAACCAGAACGCTGAAATGGACGGTATCTCCGCCAACTACAGCGGCGCTGGTTTCACCGGTATGAAGTTCAAAGCTATCGCCACCTCTCAGGAAGATTTCGACGCCTGGGTCAGCGAAGTCAAAAAGGCACCTAAACAGCTTGAAAAAGCTGAATACGAAGCCCTTTCCAAGCCAAGCCAGAACAACCCAGTCGAGCTCTACTCCTCGGTCACGCCGAACCTGTTCCAGATCATCGTCGACAAGTACGAAGGTATGAATCCGGGCAAGCCGATGCACCACGAGAAGAAAGAGCACGAAATGGCCGCCATGGAAGGGATGGACATGAGTTCGCATTCAGCTGCCGGGGCAGAGGAGTAAACGATGTTTGGTAAATTAAGTTGGGAAGCGGTCCCGTTCCACGAACCGATCGTGATGATAACCATCGCCATGATCGCGCTCGGTGGTCTGGCGCTGTTCGCTGCAATCACCTATTTCAAGAAGTGGACCTACTTGTGGTCCGAGTGGCTGACCTCGGTCGACCACAAGAAAATCGGCGTGATGTACATCGTCGTTGCCATGGTCATGCTGCTGCGCGGTTTTGCCGACGCCATCATGATGCGTACCCAGTTGGCCATGGCCACCGAGGGTTCGCCTGGCTATCTGCCGCCTGAACACTATGACCAGATCTTCACCGCTCACGGTGTGATCATGATCATCTTCATGGCGATGCCATTCTTCACCGGCCTGATGAACCTTGCAGTGCCGCTGCAGATCGGCGCGCGTGACGTTGCCTTCCCGTTCCTGAACTCCTTGAGCTTCTGGCTGCTGGTGTCCGGCGTGGTGCTGATCAACCTGTCCCTGGGCGTCGGCGAATTCGCCAAGACCGGTTGGGTTGCCTATCCGCCGCTGTCGGGTCTGCAATACAGCCCGGGCGTGGGGATGGATTACTACATCTGGGCGCTACAGCTATCCGGGTTGGGCACGACGCTGACGGGGGTTAACTTCCTGGCCACCGTGCTGAAAATGCGTACCCCGGGCATGAAACTGATGGACATGCCGATCTTCACCTGGACCTGCACCTGGGCCAACGTCCTGATCGTGGCCTCGTTCCCGATCCTGACCGCTACCCTGGCACTGCTGACGCTTGACCGTTACATGGATTTCCACATTTTCACCAATGAACTTGGTGGCAATCCGATGATGTACGTCAACCTGTTCTGGGCCTGGGGTCACCCCGAGGTTTACATCCTGATTCTGCCGGCGTTCGGGATCTTCTCCGAAGTCATCTCGACCTTCACTGGCAAGCGTCTGTTCGGCCACCACTCGATGGTCTACGCATCGGGCGCGATTTCGATCCTGGGCTTCATGGTCTGGCTGCACCACTTCTTCACCATGGGTTCGGGTGCCAGCGTCAACGCCTTCTTCGGTCTGGCGACGATGCTGATTTCGATCCCGACGGGAGTGAAGCTATTCAACTGGCTGTTCACCATTTACCAAGGGCGTCTGCGTTTCACCAGCCAGGTTCTGTGGACCCTGGGCTTCATGGTGACCTTCGCCATCGGCGGCATGACCGGCGTACTGCTGGCCATCCCGGGTGCGGACTTCGTCCTGCACAACAGCCTGTTCGTGATCGCTCACTTCCACAACGTGATCATCGGCGGCGCGGTATTCGGCTACATCGCCGGCTTCGGCTTCTACTTCCCTAAAGCGTTCGGCTTCAAGCTGCACGAAGGTTGGGGCAAGGCAGCGTTCTGGTTCTGGATCTCGGGCTTCTTCGTCGCGTTCATGCCGCTCTATGCACTGGGCTTCATGGGCATGACCCGTCGTCTGAACGCCACCACCAACCCTGAGTGGGTGCCGTACCTGTACGTCGCCATGTTCGGTGCGGTGATGATCGCGGTCGGTATCGCCTGCCAGCTGATTCAGCTGTACGTCAGCGTGCGTGATCGCAACAAGCCGGAAAACATGTGCGAACACGGTGACCCGTGGAATGCACACACGCTGGAATGGTCGACCTCGTCGCCACCACCGTTCTACAACTTTGCCGTGCTGCCAAAAGCAGACACCATCGATCCGTTCACCGAAGCCAAGGAAAACGGTACCGCGTACAAGGCTCCGGCCCGTTACGAACCGATCCACATGCCAAACAACACCGCGACCGGTGTGGTCATGGGTGCTCTGTTGACCGTGTTCGGTTTCGCGATGATCTGGCACATCTGGTGGTTGGCCATCGTTGGCCTGGTTGGCACCGTGGGCTACTTCGTGATCCACGCTGCCCGCGATGATCAGGGCTATATGGTGCCGGTCGACGTGATCGAGCGCATCGAAGCCGAGCAGCACAAGCGTCTGGTAGCGGCCGGGAAAGTTCCAGCCACCGCCACCCGTGTTGAAACCTCGTTGGAACAGGCTTAAACCATGTCGAACTTAGTGACCACTGCTGGACACGCCCATGGCACGGACCATGGGCACGACGACCATCACCACGACTCGGGCGAGATGACCGTATTCGGTTTCTGGCTCTACCTGATGACCGACTGCATTCTGTTTGCGTCGATCTTCGCGGCGTACGCGGTACTGGTTAACAACGTAGCGGGTGGCCCGTCGGGCCACGACATCTTCGAGCTGCCGTACGTACTGGGCGAAACCGCTCTGCTGCTGTTCAGTTCGATCACCTACGGCTTCGCCATGCTGGCGTTGTTCAAGGGCAAGAAGAACCAGGTACTGGGCTGGCTGGGCATGACCTTCCTGTTCGGTGCCGGCTTCATCGGCATGGAGATCAACGAGTTCCACATGCTGATCTCCGAAGGCTTCGGTCCTAGCCGCAGCGGCTTCCTGTCCGGGTTCTTCACCCTGGTCGGCACCCACGGTCTGCACGTGACCAGCGGTCTGATCTGGATGGCGATCATGATGTACCAGGTGCAGAAAAACGGCCTGACGGCGACCAACAAGACTCGTCTGAGCTGCCTGAGCCTGTTCTGGCACTTCCTGGACGTGGTGTGGATCTGCGTATTCACCGTTGTTTATCTGATGGGGACTATGTAAATGGCTAACGCTCATTCCCACGATAGCCACGACGCCAGCCACGGCAGCGTCAAGTCTTACGCTATCGGTTTCATTCTGTCGGTAATCCTGACGGTCATTCCTTTCGGCCTGGTGATGTACCCATCGCTGCCGAAAGCCCTGACCCTGTGGATCGTACTGGCCTTCGCAGTCATCCAGGTGCTCGTGCACCTGGTGTACTTCCTCCACCTGGACCGCTCCGCTGCCCAGCGTAACAACGTGATTGCGTTTGTCTTCGCTGCACTGGTCATCGTCCTGTTGGTAGGCCTGTCGCTGTGGATCATGTACAGCATCCACACCAACATGATGGCGCACTGAGGAAAGTCCGGATGTCCTTTAAGCACTTTATCCAAATCACCAAACCGGGGATCATTTTCGGTAACGTGCTTTCTGTGGCGGGCGGATTTTTCCTGGCCTCGAAAGGGCATGTCGATCTGGCCATTTTCCTGGCCGCCATGATCGGCACGTCGCTGGTGGTGGCTTCCGGTTGCGTGTTCAACAACTGCATCGACCGCGACATCGACCTGAAGATGGAACGCACCAAGAACCGGGCGCTGGTCCAGGGCTTGATCTCCCTGAAACTGGCCCTGGCGTTTGCGACCGTCCTGGGTGTTTTCGGCGTTGCACTGTTGTACAAAGTGGCCAACCCGTTGGCCGCGTTGTTCGCGGTGATCGGCTTTGTCATCTACGTCGGCTTCTACAGCCTGTACCTCAAGCGCAAGTCGGTTCACGGCACGCTGGTGGGCAGTCTGTCGGGCGCCATGCCGCCGGTGATTGGCTACGTCGCTGTGACGAACAGCTTCGACATGGCCGCACTGACGTTGCTGGTGATGTTCAGCCTGTGGCAGATGCCGCATTCCTACGCCATCGCGATCTTCCGCTTCAACGATTACCTGGCCGCATCGATTCCGGTGCTGCCGGTGAAGCGCGGGATTGAAGTGGCGAAGAAGCACATCCTGCTCTACATCCTGGCGTTCCTCGTGGCGACCTTGATGCTGACCTTCAGCGGCTACGCCGGCATGAGCTACCTCGCCGTCGCCGCGGCCATGGGCATGTACTGGTTGTACATGGCCTGGACCGGTTACAAGGCAGTGGATGACACGGTCTGGGCACGCAAGCTGTTCGTGTTCTCGATCTTCACCATTACCGCGTTGAGCGTGATGATGTCGCTGGACTTTAAAGTGCCGAGTGAGCTGTTGCTGACTTACGCGCCTTAAGATTCAGAGGCTGCATTGAAAAGCCCCGCCTTCGAGAGAAGCGCGGGGCTTTTTATTGGGTTTCTTTTGGTAGACCACGTCGCCCCTATCGCGAGCAGGCTCGCTCCCACATTGGATCGGCGTTGCTGCCAATTTTGAGTACGAGGCTGAACCCCTGTGGGAGCGAGCTTGCTCGCGAAGGCCGCACCGCGGTCTATCAGGAAAACTCAGCTATCGAGCAACCGGAAAAACCGCTCCCGCACCTGGCTGTTATCGCTGTGCGCCACGTTGAAACGCAGGAAGTGGCTAGCGCTCGGCGCTTTGCTGAGCAGGGTGCCGGGGGCCAGTACAAGGTCGATTTCCAGGCCTTTCCTTGCCAGCGTTTCGGCATCCAGCCCTTCGGGCAATCGCGTCCAGATAAACAACCCTTCCCCCGGCAGCGAAGACACTGAGCAACCTGCCTCCTCCAGCCAACTCGTCACCCGACTGCTCGACTCATAAAGCCGATCCACGGTGCGCCGGGTATGTTTGGCATAGCTGCCATCACTGAGCATCGTGCAGATAATCTGCTCCGCCAGTTCCGAAGTCATGCCACCGGCGGCCATTTTGAGCGCAACCAGCCGTGCGGCCAGTTGCGGTGAAAGCACCGCGTAGCTGACGCGGCTGTTAGCCGTCAGAGTCTTGGAGAAACCGGACACGTAACTGACGTTGTCCAGCCCACCCGCCGCCAGACGTGGCGTGCTTCGTTGCTGCAAGTCGCAGTACAAATCGTCTTCGACGATGTGGAAACCATAGCGGTGGCTCAACTCCAGCAAGCGATAAACCTGCGCCGGGGAGAACGAATGCCCGGTCGGGTTGTGCAGGGTGCTGTTGGTCATGTAAAGCACGGGACGATGGGCAATCAGCAGTTGCTCGAAGACCTCAAGGTCCATGCCGTCACTCCCGCGGGGGATGGTGATGACCTTGGCACCATGCAAGGCCAGATTGGTGTGCATGGTGAAGTAACACGGATCGTCGAGCAGCACCGTGTCGCCAGGTTTGACCAGCAGGCGCATCAGCATGTCGATGGCCTGCACGGTGTTGGCCGTGGTGATGATCTGGTCCACCGGCACTTCGATGCCCAAGGTCGACAGCTTGACCCGCAACGCCTCGCGCAGCGGCAGGTAACCGCTGGCGACGCCGTATTCGCCCATGCGCAGGGAAGTTGCGCGCAGTGTGCCGCGCACGGCTTTCAGCAACTCGTCAGCCGGCAGCCACGAGGACGGCAGGAAACCGGCCCCAGGGCGCAGCGCGCCATTGTCCAGCAGCACCGCTCGGCGAACCACGCTGAGCGTGTCTTGAGGTTGCAGGTCCGGGCCGGCATCGGTCTTGATCGTGGTGCTGGAACGGTGCACGTAATGCCCCGAGCCCTGGCGTGAAACCACCAAACCCTTGGCCCGCAAGCGGTCCAGAGCATCCACCACGGTGGATTTGCCTACGTTCATCATCTCGGAGAGTTCGCGAATCGGCGGCAACCGGGAGCCGTGAGGCAAGCCTCCGTGGCTGATTGCCTCCGATAACTGATCGACGATCTGCTGAACCAGCGGTACACCCTGCTGGAACTCGATGGCGGCGATCACTGCGCGCTGAACCTGCATTTTACTGGTCTCTCCGGCAGTAAAGTTCGTTGGATTCTATACGAACTTGCTCTGATGAAAATAAGCGTCTCTCTCTACCATACCTTACAGACTTTCCTGATTGTCGGCGCCTGTGGCCTTGGCAATCGCTCGGTTCCAGAGGTGTTACATGAGTGTAGAAACAACGGTCGCCATAGCCAAACCAGTGATTAACATTCGGCTGTTCACAATCCGAATCATCACGGCCGTGTCGCTGTTTGCCGTGCTGGGCAAGGCCAACGTCTGGCTCGACACTGCCACCAACAGCATCCTTGCCCTCGGCTATCGGGCCTTGCTGTTGCTGTTGCCGTTGACCTTGTTGGTGTTGGGCCGGCGTTCGCTGAGCGTCACGTTGCTGTGCGCCGCCCTCGGATTGGTCTTGCTCGCGGTCACCAGCAACCAGGGCATGGTGATGTTCGCCGCCGCGTTGTTTGCCTACGGCATTGCGATTGCCGGTTACCTGATCAAGAGCGAAGCAGCGCAGACCAAAGAGGGCGCGGCCTACAACCGCGTCGCCATGAACATGGGCAGCCTGCTGGCGGGGCTGATTCTGCTCTCGCCCTTGTTGACCCCAACGATGTTTTTCCTCGGCGCCGCCGCATTCGTGCTGCTCTGTTTGCCCATCGCCATGGGCGCAACGTTCACCACTCAACCGGTCGTTGCCCACCCGGTGACCCAGGACGGCAGCGGCTGGCGTAACAAACTGCCGTGGGTGATCGCCGGCATCATCATGGGGATCAAACTGTTTGGCGTGTTCTCGATCCTGCCGCAAGCCATCCTGCTCGAAACCGGTGAATTACCGGCCTGGTATGGCCTGATGCTGATCCTCAACAGCGCGGTGGTGGTGTTCGCTCAGGTGCCGATGATGAAACTGATCGAACGCACCGGGCGCTTCAAGGTGGTCGCCGTGATCGGGATCATCGTCGGTGGTTTTGCGGTGCTCTCGTCTCCGGCCGCTTTTCACGTCGAAACCCTCGCTGGCGCGTTGATCTGGGTGGCGCTGCTGTCCCTCGCCGAATGTGCGTTCAGCTACCTCGATTACTTCTCCGTCAAACAAAACAACATGTTCGTCAAGGAAGTGTCCCTCGGCGTTGGCGCCGGGCTGACGGTGCTGATCATGCGGGTCGTGCCGCCGCCGTACAACGCACTGGTGCTGGCCGCCATTGGCGCGGGCGGGATCTTGGCCTGGTACTACCTCAACCGTAAATCCAATGCGTCGTTGCACGACTGAGTCATCGCGGTTGCGCTATTCACTTCACAGGTCGGAGGCTTCATGAATACGACATCATGCGTAGTCGTGGTCGGGTACAACGGCAATCGGGTTCACGACATCCAGAAACTGCGCGAGCTCTGCAAGACGCTCTATGACGCCCGGCTCATCTTGCTGGTCGATCAGATTCAGCCCGATGACGAGCAAGTGGCCGATCACGTCTGCAGCACTTCACTGGCGCCCGAAGCGGTAGCGGCCTCCCTGGAACTGGTGGTGGGCTGTCTGAACGCCGATCGATGGAAGCTGATCGGGGTTTTGCCTTTCTCCGACCGTGGCGTGTTGCTCGGTGCCGCGCTGGCTTCGCATTTCGGCCTGCCCGGCATCACCCCGGGCGAGGCGCGGGCGGGGCTGGACAAGCAGATCTTTCGCAAACTGGAAGCGGCTGCCAGCACTTCACCGGAGCATTACCGCCCGGTGTTTTCCGTACGCATCGAGAGCCTGCCCGAACTGCGCCAGAGGGTCATCGAACTGGGCGGCAAAGCATTCATCAAACCGGCTTGTGAAGGGGCGAGCAGAGGTTGTCGGGTCATCCATCATCCGTCTGAATGCGACGAGGCCTGGCACGCACTCAAGCCGTATCGCGAAGGTGGCATCGTCCTCGAAGAGCTGATCCAGAACGCCCGGGAATACAGCTGGGATTACGTGGCCGGCAGCACCTGGGTCACCGAGAAAACCACCACTGAAGGCGCCTATCGCGCGGAAATCCAGCAGGTGGTGCCCGCGCCGTTGACGGCCGATGTGCAGGCTCGATTGTCGGCAGCGGGTCGGCACATGTCGGCGTTGGTCTCGGTGGATAACGGCGCCTACCACAACGAAGTTTTCCTGCGCGCCGACGGCCTGACCTCGGCAGTGGAAACCAACATGCGCCCCGGCGGCATGCACATCTGGGACCTGGCCCGTCTGGCGTTCGTGGATTTCGATCCGTGGGAAAGCTGGGTCAGATGGGCGGTGGAAGGCAAGACCGAACACCATGATCCCGTCGCCCGGGGTTACTGCGGCATCCGTCTGCTCAGAGCGCCGGCTGACGGTCTTTTGCGCGCCACGCCAGACATCGAATCGCTGGCCCGAAAACTGAACATCGAACTGGTGGAAGCGCTGTATGCCAAGCGCGTCGGTGATTCGGTCACGGCATTGGTGAAAGACAACACCTCATTCATCGGCCACATCGTGTTGTTCAGCAAGGACTACGGACAACTCAGCGACAACCTGTTGCGGCTGGCAGAAGCGATCGAGTCACGCGTCGAGGTCACCTGTCTGGCCCCGGCGACGAGGGCCTGTGGCTGAGCGGTGGGACCTGCGTTTTTTTGCATTATTGATTCAGAGGGTTTGGTAAATGATTGAGCAAAAGAGCTGTGATGAGCGTTTCATCGACCTGGCAAAAGAGCTCGGCTATGACATCTACGGCGAGAACACCGCCGGCGGGCATTATGCCCCGCTGGTTCGGCATCATGATGAGCTGTACATCAGCGGTCTGGTGCCGCGCATGAACGGCAAAATCCAGTACCCCGGCAGAGTCGGCCTGGAATTGAACATGGCGGATGCTCAAACGGCAGCCAGCATCAGTGCGATGCGCGGGCTGGCGCTGATCGTTGATGCCATTGGTTCGCTGGATAAAATAAAGTCGCTGATACGGATAACGGTCTATGTGAAATCCACGGCAGACTTTGTTGATCTCAGCGAAGTGGCCAATGGCGCGTCGGATGTATTCAGTCATGTATTGGGGGACGCCGGTAAACATACCCGAACGACCGTGGGTGTTTATCAGTTACCGAAAAATGCTGCGATAGAAGTCGACATGATTGCAGCGCTGAAACCGTCAGCGTTATAAGTGTTAGTTGTTCGGCTTTACAGCGCTGAATGGTTGGCCTAAGGTTCGGTCATTAAAGTCGACAACATAAGTTGGAACTCGCGATGAATAACGTTCAAGGTGCGTTTTTTTCATATAAGGACTTTCGCCAGAGTTTGCACCAGCCGCCGGTCAGTGCACAGGTTTGGCGGAGGGGTGAACTGACAGGCATGCGTCAGAGCCTCGAGGCCAGCGAAGTCGATATTGTTGCGCTGGCCCACGACAACAGCATCGAAGGTTGCAAGTTGACGCCAGGGATGGCGGTGTCCATGCAATGGTTGAAACCGGGCGCGGTGTTGAACGGGCATGCTCATTCGTGGTGGCACCTGTTCATCATTCAGTCCGGCCGCGGCGCGTTGACCTTGGGCGATGCCGATGAAGTGAGCGTCAGCATGGGCGATGTTTTGTTGGTGCCGGCATGGACCCGGCACGGCTTCGTCAACACCAGCGACGACGAGCCGCTGGTGATGCTGAACATGAGCAACATGCCGCAAATGGCGTCGCTCTCCAATCTGGGCGATCGCCAGGCCTGATCACTGTCCAACCGTCATGTTCCCTTCGTTGCACACCAGGGAGTCAGCGTTCGCTGACTCCCTTTTTCTTTTCTGTGACCCCTGCAAAATCCTCCCGGCGATCTGCGTTTTTGAACTTTCTGTATCGATAGAAACAGATAATTTCTGTATCTGTTCAGCGCTTGATCAACTAACTACGATCACTTCCAAGGCAACGGATTAATGTGGTTAATGCAAGGGAGCGTTCTATGGAAAGTACAAAGCTTAAACTCTATGTCGGCGCAGATTTTGTCAGTGCTTTTGCAATGTCGGCTTTTGTGGCGCTCAAGGAAAAGCAACTTTCGTTTGAACTGGTCACGCTGGATTTAAAGGCGCGGGATAACTATCAAGCGAGTTATCGTGATCTGTCTCTCACCTGCAAGATCCCCACGCTCATTCACCAGGGTTTCGCATTGTCGGAATCTTCGGCCATTGCCGAATACCTGGAAGAAGTAGCGCCGGGGCATAACAGACTATTGCCGCTGGACATCAAGCAGCGCGCTCGCGCCCGTCAACTCCAGGCCTGGTTGCGCAGCGATTTGCTGGTCATTCGCAAAGAACGCCCGGCGGATCTTATTTATTTCGGCAAAAAAGATACCCCGCTGTCCGACGATGCCCTGGCCGCCGTCGACCGGTTGTTCTTTGTCGCCGATCGATTGCTGGAGGGGGGCGCCGAGCATCTGTTCGGTGACTGGAGCATTGCCGACACCGACCTGGCAATCATGCTCAACCGACTGGTCGCCAATGGTGATCAGGTTCCCTCCCGACTCGCCGCGTATGTCCGCCGCCAGTGGGATCGCGACAGTGTTCGGGCATGGATGGACATAGAGCGCGCAGCGCCGGCCATCCAGTAAGAACTGCCAGCCAATCACCAGGAGCGCTGCCATGCAGGGAATGTCGGAGCAGGAACGCTACAAGCCCTATAACTCACGCACCATTCGAGACACGCCGTACTGGCAGAAACTGACGCCAGCGTTGCAGGAAGCCATGACCGTCGTGGCCCGGGTCATGCCGTTTCGCACCAATGAATATGTACTGGGCACGTTGATCGACTGGAACAACATCCCGGACGATCCGATTTTCCGCATGACCTTTCCCCACAAGGACATGCTGCTGCCGGACGAGTACGCGTCGCTCAAGCAACTGATCGAACGGGATGACAGTGTCGCCATCAAGCGGCGGATCGAGGCGATCTGGTTGCGGATGAACCCGCATCCGGCCGGGCAACTGACGCATAACGGCGCGACTCTCGACGGAAAAGTCCTGCCGGGTATTCAGCACAAGTACCGCGAAACCGTGCTGTTTTTCCCCGGTGCCGGCCAGACCTGTCACGCCTACTGCACGTTCTGTTTCCGCTGGGCGCAGTTCATCGGCGAAGAAGAACTCAAGTTCAATGCGCGCGAATCCCAGGAGTTGGTGAGTTACCTGCGGGTGCACACCGAAGTCACCGATGTGCTGATCACCGGTGGCGATCCAATGATCATGAATACCCGTTCGCTGGCGGGGTACATCGAGCCGTTGCTGGACTTGCCTCACCTGAAAAGCATCCGTATCGGCACCAAATCCGTGGCGTATTGGCCGCAACGGTTTGTCAGCGACAAGGATGCGCCCGAACTGCTGGAGCTGTTTAAGCGGATCGTCGCGGCGGGGAAAAACCTCTCGATCATGGGGCACTACAACCACCCGGTGGAGATCCGTCAGGACATTGCCCGCCAGGCCATCGAACGCATTCGCTCCAGCGGCGCCACGTTGCGCATGCAGGCGCCGGTGATTCGGCACATCAACGAGAACCCCGCTGATTGGGCGGCGCTCTGGACCGAAGGCGTGCGGCTCGGCGCGGTGCCTTATTACATGTTTGTCGAGCGCGATACCGGCCCCAGCCATTATTTCGCGATGCCGCTGGCCCGGGCATTCGAGATCTTTCAGGCGGCGTATCGCACGGTGTCCGGATTGGCGCGCACGGTTCGTGGTCCGTCCATGAGCACCTTCTACGGCAAGGTGTTGATCAACGGCATCGAAACCGTGGCCGGGGAAAAAGTCTTCGTGCTGCAGTTCCTCCAGGCTCGCGATCCGCAATGGGTGTTGCGCACGTTCTATGCGCGATTCGATCCGCAAGCGACCTGGTTCGATGAGTTGCGGCCGGCGTTCGGTGAGCGCTTGTTCTTCTTTCAGCCCGAGCCTGATCTTGTGGTTGCTCCGGCGCCCGAATTGATACCGGTTCTGCTCGAAACGGCGTAGGACGATTCATCAGGAGATATGGATATGAGCGGTATTCCGTTTGATCAGCGAGAAGGTTTCATCTGGCTCGACGGCGAGTTCGTCGAGTGGTCCCAGGCGCGGCTGCATGTGCTGACCCATGGTCTGCACTACGCGAGCACGGTGTATGAGGGAGAGCGTGTCTACAACGGCAAGATCTTCAAACTGCGCGAACACAGCGAGCGTTTGTATCGCTCGGCTCAGTTGATGGATTTCGTCATTCCCTATGAGCTTGCCGAACTGGAAGCGGCCAGCCATGAGCTGCTGCAACGCAACAACGTGGTCGACGGTTATCTGCGGCCAGTGGCCTGGCGCGGCAGTGAAATGATTTCCACCTCGGCTCGCTTCAACAGCGTCCATGTGGCGATCGCCTGCTGGCAATGGCCGAGCTATTTCGACCCGGCCGGGCACATGGCCGGCATTCGTTTGAAAACCGCTGAGTGGCGTCGTCCGCCACCGAGCTGCAGCCCGTTTGAAGCCAAGGCATCCGGGCATTATCAGATCGCCACGCTGAGCAAGCACGATGCTGAAAACAACGGTTACCACGACGCCTTGATGCTCGACTGGCGCGGCAACGTTGCCGAAGCCACCAGCGCCAACGTGTTCTTCGTCAAAGGTCGGACGTTGCACACGCCGGTGCCGGATTGTTTCCTCAACGGTATTACCCGTCAGACCGTCATCGAACTGGCCAGGGCGCTGGATTACCAAGTGGTCGAGCGAACCATTGTTCCTACGGAGCTTGGCGACTTCGACGAGTGTTTTCTCACCGGGACCGCTGCCGAAATCACACCCGTGCAGCGCATTGATGAACATCGCTATCGACCGGGCAACGCCTGCCGCGAATTCATTGCCGCCTACACCTCAACCGTCAACGCCTGATAAACAGCCAGGAATCTCACCATGTCAGATCAAGGGATTGTCGCGTCTAAACCTTACGTTTCACTGGGCCACCGCCATGAAGAATTGTCGGCGCGAGGCTGGACGGTGTTGACGCCGGACGAGTTCGCCGACGACGTGCTTGGCACGCTGCAGGAATTCGGCCCGGTCATTCCGCAATTCAACGGGCAAACCGCGTTCGCCATCACCCGCAAGCCGGGGTACGAAGACTTGCCGTATTCTCAGAGCATGAACGGCATCGGCCCGCACACCGAAGCGCCGGTTTACGGACCGCCGCCGCGCTACCTGGCGTTGCATTGTCATCAACAGGCCACGTGCGGTGGCGGGCATACAGGGCTGGTGGACGGTTATGAATTGCTGGCGTTCCTTGAACGCACGGATCCCGAGCTGCGTGAATGGATCGACGACACGCCTGTGGAGTTCGTCGCCACCGCCAAACCAGGTGAAGCCGCACAACGCCGGGTCAAGGAATACATCCTGACGCCTACAGAAGACGGGGATATTTTCCGCTTCAGCTACAACCAGTTTCACTACGGCGATGTGAATCCTTCCAAGGAAGCGCTGCTGCACTCGCAAGTCGCCAATAGCTCGTCGCCACTGGCCAGGTTTGCAGTCCTGGGCGAAGCGTATTTCGTTGAGCACAACACACCGGTGCTGATTCCCGACGGATGCCTGCTGATTTGGGACAACTGGCGAATGATCCATGCCCGCAGCCGATACACTGACCCGGCGCGAAACCTGACCCGCTACTGGCTGGCCTGAATCATCCGTCGCCCTTAATTCTATTGGCGTACCCGTCATCGGGTACGCGTCCTACAGGTATCGCGTCATGCAAACAGCAATCGAGATCGCCAAGGTCGATCATCAACTGGTCGTGCGGCTCAATCAGGCCTGGACCAAAAGAGCCACGGTGTGTGCACCGGACAGGGCCGAGGCCAGCGAAGCGTTCGATCCGGCACGTCCGGATTACCCGGAGTGCATGGTGCCGTTTTTCCATCATCCGAAATTCCAGGCCCTGAGCGATGAACTCAAAAGCACCGTGGTGACCTGGGGCTGGATCGGCTACAACCTGCGCACGGTGACCGCCGAAGAGCATGTGGTGAACCCGGCACTGAGCGTCATCGCCAATCAATACCTGGGCAAGGATGACTGGCATTTTCGCGAGGCCATGCAACAGACGTTGATCGACGAGCACTACCACACGCTCATGCACCTGCGGGCGATCGAACGGACCAAGCTGGAGCGAGCGCTCGATCAGGATCTGGATCTACCACCGTCGGTCACCTACCTGCGGCTGATCGCCCTGCGCGAAGAACTGCCGGAGCAGTGGCAGCGCGACCTGGCGGCGATCACCTTTGCGGTGGTGGCCGAGATCAGCGTCAACGCCTATCTGGATTTGCTGGCCGACGATCAAAGCATTCAACCGCAAAACCGCCGCGTGGCCGAACTGCATAACCGCGACGAATATGCCCACAGCAAAATTCTCGCCGAAGTGGCGAAGGTCATGTACGCGAACATGCAGCCGACCCAACGGGCGTTTTTCGCTCGTACGTTGTCGGTGGCGCTGAGTGCTTTTGTCGCCCAGGACTACTCGATGTGGGAGGCAATTCTTACGCAGCTCGGGGTCGAGGATGCCGCGCTGATCATCGCCGACACCCGGGAGAGCAACAAGAACGCCACGATCATGCGGGACTACAGTGGTCTGCATCGTCTGGCCCAGGATCTGGGCATCAGCGACGAGATCGATTTCGACTTCCGTCCGACCCTCAAAGCCACCGCAGCGGCCTGAACCAGGAGGTGAATATGTCCGTTCCTGTGTACGAAGTGTTCGCGATCCGTGTCGGCGCCAATGCCCAGCGCACCGCCCGGGAGAACTTTCTCTACGACGCCTGCTGCGGCGATCCCAATGCGTCGATGCCGTTGGATTACTACTTCTGGGTCATTCGTAACGAGCAGCAGGTGATCGTGGTCGACACCTGTTTCCAACCGGCCACGGCAGACCGGCGCAACCGTCAGATGTATCGCCTGCCGGAAGAATCCCTACGCCAACTGGATATTGATCCGGCACAGGTCGACAACCTGATCCTCACCCATTTGCACTGGGATCACGCCGGCAACCTGGGGCTTTTTCCGAAGGCCACGGTGCATCTGCAAGAAGCGGAACTGCGCTTCTGCACCGGGCCGAAAATGGCCCATCACACGGTGAACAAAACCTACGAGGTCGACGACGTGATGTCGGCGCTTCCACCGCTGTTCGAGGGCCGGATGCGTTTGCACACCGGCACGGTCGAGGTGATTCCCGGTGTAACGTTGCACCCGGTGGGCGGGCATACACCGGGTAGCCAAGTCGTGCGGGTGAACACCGAGCGCGGGTGGATTGTTCTGGCCTCGGATGCCGCGCACTTGTGGGCCAACATCCGTCAGCGCAGTCCATTTCCGATTCTGGATGATCTGGCGCAGACGCTTGAGGCGTTCAGTCTCATCGATAGCCTGGCCGACGGCGAAGACCATGTCATTCCCGGCCATGACCCGCTGATTGCCGAGCGTTTTCCCCATTGGAATGACGATCCGCACATCATTTGTCTGCACCAAAACCCGATCTGAACCCAACACTGAACCCTTGTAGCAGCTGCCGAGCCTGCGAGGCTGCGTTCGGCTGCGAAGCAGTCGTCAATCCTGCCACTTCGGTCTACCTGAAACACCGCGATGGATGGTTTTACGACTGCTCCGCAGCCGAACGCAGCCTCGCAGGCTCGGCAGCTGCTACACGGGTGTGTTTAGCGCTGGTTCTTGAGGAGTTGGCCGAGGGTCGCCAGCGCTTCATCTATGCGGGGTGAATACGGCGCGCCGCAACCAATGCGCACAAAGTGATTGAAACGCTGGGCGTTGGAAAAGATATCCCCAGGCGAAATCTGGATACCGGCCTTCAACGCCTCATGGAAAAACGCCATGGACGAATGCTGGCGCGGCAGTTCCACCCATAACAACGTACCGCCCCGAGGGGAGGTCACGCAGGTGCCGGCGGGAAAGTAGCGAATGATCGCCGCGCTCATTTGCTGGCGTTGGTGAGTCAGGATTTTCCTCAAGCGGCGTAGGTAACGTTCGTAGGACGGTGTCTTCATGAACGCACTGACCGCCAGTTGCGACAACGCCTCACATCCCCGGGACTGAGTGTGTTTGAGCATTTCCACGCGGTCGTGCCATTTCCCCGCGCTGATCCAGCCCAGGCGTATGCCCGGTGCCAGGGTTTTGTTCAGGGATGCGCAATAGATCACGTTGTCGGTGCGGTCCCAGTGCTTGAGCGTGGACAGCGGCTGCTCGGTATCCACCAGATCGCCATAGGTGTCGTCTTCGATCAGCACCGTGGCGTGCTCGGCGCACAGCTGCACCAGCCGCGCCTTGTTGGCGTCGGGCATGATGCTGCCCAGCGGATTTTGCAGGTTGGGAATGACAATCAGCGCCTGAACTCGTTCGGGGCCTTTTAGCAATTGTTCGAGGGCGAACAGATTGATTCCGGCATGCGAGGTCGCCGGAACCTCCAGCACCCGCAGGTTCAGGCTTTCAAGAATTTGCAGCAAACCGTAAAAGGTCGGCGACTCCACGGCCACGGTGTCGCCTGGCTGGGTGACCGCGCGCAAGGCCAGGTTGATCGCTTCGGTCGCACCGTTGGTGATCACAATCTTTTCCGCTGGCAGGTTGGACTTTGCGGTCAGCGCCCGTCGCGCAAGAATACTGCGCAATGTGCTGTTGCCGCAGGTGGAACCCGCCGCGCCGAGCAAGTGCGGATCGTGACGCAGCGCCTTGATCATATGATCTTGCAGGATCTTCAACGGATAGAGTTCCGACGCGCAGAAGGCACTGGCGAAATTGACCTTGATCGTCGCGCGCTGACTGGCCTTGAGGACCGATGACACCTGCTCGTGAATGCCGACGTAGACGCCGGTGTCCAGCGGCGGGGGAGGCGCGATCGGGACGGGTTTGCGCAACGTATCGGGCTGGCGAATGTAGTTGCCGGAGCGCGGCCGGGCTTCCAGGACTCCACAGTCCTCGAGTTCCCGGCAAACCTGCACCGCGGTCGACAGGCTGACGGCGTGTTTTTCCATCATCAACCGAATGGAGGGGAATCGTTCACCGGTTTTCAAGGTGCCGCTGCGGATCGCGTCGAGGTAGTGGTTGGCCAACTGACGGTAAAGGGGAGTTGTGTTCATGATGACCTCAGCAATCGCACCACTGAAGTCTTGGGCTGGAAAGTGAGTTGACGCTCCCTGCAGGCGGACCCGTGGTGCTGAAGGGTTAAGGAAGAGTGTTTTTCTGGCGCCGAACCACCGTGGCATGAGTGCTTTTGGGCATTGATTGCCGAATGAGGTGGCACTTTGCAACTGTCTCGGTGTGGGCGACGACGACAGGAAGGGAAATGGTGGGTTTTATAAAATCGCGGGCAATAAAAAGCCCCGCTCTAGGGCGGGGCTCTTGGGTCAGTGGCGCCCGAAGCGCTGCTGATGGATCGTATTATTGCGCGGCGATGCTGTAGCCATCGAACGCGGTTTGCTGCTGAAGCGCGGTGATGATGTTCTTGCGGTTAACCGCTTGTTCGGCCCCGGCATTGTCCAGGAAGGTTTCGCTTTCCAGCTCCGCTTCTTCGCCTTCGCCGACGAAGGTAAAGCCCAGGAACTCCAGCGCTTCACGGTCAACGCTCAGACGCGAACGCGGGGTGCGCAGCGGCAACGTCACGCTGATACCGTCTTTGCTGATGGTGAACACTTCGACATCTTTCTTGGCGCGAGCAGCCTTGCTTTTGCCACTGCTCGGGTTGCTGATGGCCTGGTGGGTCTGGTTCAGCACTTTCAGTGCGAGGCCATAGACCAATTCCTGAAATGCGGGGTCGTCCTTGAAACTGGAGAGAATCCGGCTGATCGGAAATTTGCTGCTCAAGTCTTCCAGGGCAGCAATGTCGGCAGCCTCGGCGTCCTTGAGCTGCTTGAGTTCGCCCATCAATTGGTAGGCTTTATCGTCGTCGAAGCTGTCGTGAGCGTGGCGAATCGCGGCGCGCAGCTCGCGGATCTGGTCGCTTTCCCGGGTGGACTGGAAAGCGTCCAGGACCATCTCGCTGATGGTCTTGGCCTGGGGCACGTGCTGTGAAAGATTGATGGAGTTTTCGTATTCCGCTTTGGACGACAAGGTGACTACGGATTCAGCGGTATTGGAATCGGACATTGAAATTTCACTACTTCTTTTAACTTGGGTTGAGGCGAGAAAGCTCTGGGCCTTTTCAGGCCGCCTAATCTATTGGACCGAGGCGGCGTTGTCACGGATGAACAGGCGGCTGGTCATCATTTTTGGTACAGCGGCTTTTAACCGGCGGCTATCGGGGGGCGTTTTGCCTGAAGTGTCAGCAGTAGCCGATAAAGCTTCAACGCCCGACCGCTGATCAGTCCACAGACAAAACCGGACGCCGATGCCTTGAGCAGCAACATCTCCAAGGTGGCGGCCATTTCCGGGTGAACGTCATCCTGGTAGCCGAAGTAATAGTTCACCGCAAAAAACAGCAGGTAGAGCACCAGGGTTTTTGCTGTGCCCGGCACGATCAGGCCGGTTTGTGGATCATCCAGCTCAATGCCCTTGCGTGGGAAAATCAGCAGCGCCGCGAGGCTGCCCAGGATGACGGCGGTCAACCAGCAACTGACCGATAGCTGCGGATTCAGCGTCAGGTTCAGCGAATAGAGTGACCAGCCCAGCAATATCGGCGCTGTGACGAGCAATGAAGTTTTGCTTTCACGTGTCGGGGACAGGGCTTTGACGCCGAAGTAGCACAGCAGCAGAAATATCGCGTAAACCCACAATGGGGTGTTTTGCAGGGGGTTGAGCATCGCGCAGCGTCCTTGCCGAAAATGGTGTCAGGATATTAGCCGTTGCTGTGGCCCAGGCAGTCGACTATTTCCCCAGCGAATTCAGATTCATCGACCGCACCGCCAATTGCTCGGCCGTTTGCTGATCCACCGCCAACGAAAAGCGGAAGGTCGCGCCGCGTCCGGGAACGTCAATCAGCTGGATCTCGCGGCCATGCAATTGCAGGATCCGGTGCACGATCCGCAATCCCAGTCCGCCATCACGTCGTGCGCCGCCAATGTTGAACGGGCGCAGGAACAGACCTTCGCGCAATTCGGCAGCAATGCCGGGGCCGGTGTCGCTGACGGTCACTTCGATAAAAGCTCCTTGAGGGCGCAGGCTGAGCTCGATTTCTCCCCCTTGCGGGGTGTGGCGCAGGGCGTTGTCGAACAGGTTGGTGAGTACCCGCTCGATCAATCCAAGGTCGGCGCAGGCCGCCGAAACATTGGGTGCGAAGGTGGCCTTGAGTTCGACCTGGCGCGCCTCGGCTGTCAGTTCGAACTTCTGGAAAATGTCCTGCACCAGATCGGTCAGCGAGAAACGCTCCAGCACCGGTTGCACGAAACCATGTTCCAGGCGCACCAGTTCCAGCAGCGATTGCGCCAGTCCACCGACCTTGCGGCTTTGATCCAGCGCGATGCCCAGGTAACGGCGGCGGTCGGCGGGTGACAGCGTGGCGTCCTTCAACGACAAGGTTTCCAGGTAACCGTGCAGCGAGGCGAGAGGCGTGCGCAGGTCATGGGAGATGTTGGCCACCAGTTCGCGGCGTTCCTGATCCTGGCGGGTCAATGAACGCCATTGCTCACCGAGGCGTGCCTGCATCTGCCGGAAGGTGGCGTCGAGTATGGCAATTTCATCGTGGCTGGCGGCTTTTTCCGCCGGGACGGATGCCGGCGGCGTTACCGGAGCACCATCAATGTCGAACTGGCTGACGGTTTCGGTCAACCGGCGCAAAGGTCGGGTGATGAGGGCGAATGCGGTGAGACCGGCAATCAGGCACAGCAACGCCACCAACCCGATGGACAACAGCGCGGTGTTCAGGGCGGCGCTGGTGGCGCCGCGTTCGGCGAAGCGGTCGTGCTCTTCGCTCAGCAGCACCACATAGAGATAACCCACCGGTTTGCCATTGACCTGCAAGGGCGCGGCGCTGAACACTTTGCGGCCATCGACGCTGCGCGGATCGTCGCCGAGAACCGGCAGGGCATCGCCCTTGAGCAGGCGCTGGATCGGCGCCAGATCGACCCGCTCCCGGCGTATCCGACCCTCGGGCGCAGCACTGCCGACAATCCGGCCCTCGGGGTCGAGCAGATAGACCTCGACACTGGGATTGACCAGCATCAGTTGGCTGAACAGGTCGCGCACGGCGTCGGGCATCAGGCCTTTGGTGTCCATCAGCACGGTGTCATGGGCGATGTGCTGGGCCAGATCCCGCGATAACCCTTGCACCACTTCCAGCTCATGCATTTTGTTGGATTGCACCTGCATCCAGGCCGACGTGCCGCAGCACACCAGCAGCAACACGGCGAACACCAGGGACAGGCGCTGAGTCAGGGTCAGTCTCACGGCTGCTCCTCCCTGGGCGCGAATTTGTAGCCTCGTCCCCACACCGTGAGGATGCGCACCGGTTGAGCCGGATCGGCTTCGATCTTTGCCCGCAAGCGGTTGATGTGAGTGTTGACGGTGTGCTCGTAGCCTTCATGGCTGTAGCCCCAGACGGCGTTGAGCAGGTCCATGCGCGAGAACACTTTGCCGGGCTGACGGGCGAAGAAATACAACAGGTCGAACTCCCGTGGCGTGAGGTCGAGGCGGCGACCGTCAAGGGACACATCGCGCGTGATCGGGTCGATGGAGAGGCCGTCCGTGATCAGGCTGCCGGCGTCCATCTTCAGGTTGCGGGCCATGGCGTCGACCCGTCGCAACAGCGCTTTGACCCGGGCCACCAGTTCGAGCATCGAAAAGGGTTTGGCCAGGTAATCGTCGGCGCCGAGTTCGAGTCCGAGAATCCGGTGCACTTCGCTGGAGCGCGCACTGGTAATGATGATCGGTGTGTAGCGGGCCATGGCGCGGGCGCGGCGGCAGATTTCCAGGCCGTCGACGCCGGGCAGCATCAGGTCGAGGATCAGTGCGTCCCAGCTTCCTTGCTGCAGCAGGCGCATGCCTTCATCGCCATCGGCGCAGTGCACCACCTCGAACTGCTCATCACGTAGATGCAGGCAGATAAGGTCGGCGATATGCAGGTCGTCCTCGACCACGAGGACGCGTTTGGTCTGTTCCATCAAGCTCAATCCTTCGGCGCAATGAGCGCATTGTGCGGGTTTTCCGGGGCCTGAGTTATCACGAATTGTTTAACTTCTCGTGAGGATTTGGCGATCAAC
Organism: Pseudomonas sp. GL_093; assembly: GCF_057837605.1. NCBI lineage: Bacteria > Pseudomonadati > Pseudomonadota > Gammaproteobacteria > Pseudomonadales > Pseudomonadaceae > Pseudomonas > Pseudomonas sp. GL_093. The sequence goes on from NZ_CM174448.1 coordinate 1,145,452, forward strand.
CCAAGCCTAGGCTGTGTTCCATGACAGGTACCTGGAATTTTCGGAGACGACCATGTTTTCACGGCGACAGTTTCTCGTAGCAAGCGGCGGGCTAGGCGCTGTAGCCCTGGTCATCGGTGTATTGCCAAAATTTGCCGCCAGTTCTGCACTGGTCAGTGATGCCAGCGCGGCGGAGGTGTTCGAGGTGACTCACAGCGACAGCGAATGGCACGCGATGCTCAGCGCCGAGCAGTACGAAATCCTGCGCGAAGAGGGCACCGAACGGGCCTACAGCAGCCCGCTGAACAACGAGCACCGTGACGGTACGTTTGCCTGTGCCGGTTGCGACCTGCCGCTGTTTTCTTCCGCGACCAAGTTCGACAGCCGCACCGGGTGGCCGAGCTTCTGGGCACCGCTGGACAAGGCTGTGGCCACTCGTCAGGACCGCTCCTTCGGAGTGCTGCGCGAAGAAGTCCACTGTCGGCGTTGTGGCGGTCATCTGGGCCACGTCTTCGACGATGGGCCCAAACCCACCGGTCTGCGTTACTGCATGAACGGCCTGGCGATGACTTTTGTGCCGAAGACGGCTTGATCCGCGGGTACTCCCATTCACTCATTTTTGCAGGTCGACGTTATGTGGCTTCTGGTCCTCGCTTATCTCGGTGGTGTGCTGACGATTGTCAGCCCGTGCATCCTGCCGGTGCTGCCCTTTGTCTTTGCTCGCACCGGACAGCCGTTTATGAAGAGCGGGTTGCCGCTATTGGCGGGCATGGCGCTGACCTTCGCGCTCGTCGCCTCGCTGGCAGCGGTGGGCGGCGGTTGGGTGGTGCAAGTCAATCAGTACGGTCGCTGGCTCGCATTGCTGTTCGTTGCACTGTTCGGGCTGACGCTGTTGCTGCCTCAATTGGCCGAGCGTCTGACCCGCCCACTGGTGGCGGCCGGCAGCCGGCTGTCGGAAGCTGCGGGCGCCGATGCCCGGCCGCGTCCCGGCGCTTCATTCCTGATCGGTGTGGCCACGGGCCTGCTCTGGGCTCCGTGCGCCGGGCCGATTCTGGGTCTGTTGCTGACAGGGGCAGCGCTGCAAGGGGCAAGCATCGCAACCACTTTGTTGTTGCTGGCCTACGCCGCGGGTGCCGCAACCTCGCTCGCCGTGGCGCTGCTGCTGGGCGGTAAAGTCTTCGCGGCGATGAAGCGTTCCATCGGCGCTGGCGAGTGGCTGCGTCGAGGTTTGGGCGCCGCGATGCTGGCCGGTGTCGCGGCGATCGCCCTGGGGCTCGACACCGGGATTCTGGCGCGGGTTTCGACGGCGTCCACCGGCGGTATCGAGCAGGCGTTGGTGGGACGGCTGGCCGGCCAATCACCGAACGTTAGCGGGGCGATGATGGCGCAGGTTCCGGCCTCGGGAAGTGCAATGAAAGCGGCTGACAAAACGCCGGGCGCACTGCCAATTGAAGGCAACCTTCCACCGCTGGATGGCGCGGTGCAATGGCTCAACTCGCCACCCCTTACTGCGCAGGCCTTGAAAGGCAAAGTCGTGCTGGTGGATTTCTGGACTTACTCCTGCATCAACTGCCTGCGCACGCTGCCGTATGTGAAGGCTTGGGCCGAGAAGTACCGCGATCAGGGATTGGTGGTGATTGGCGTGCATGCGCCCGAGTTTGCTTTCGAACGAGACGTAGGCAATGTCACCAAAGCCATGAAGGACCTGGGCATCAACTACCCGGTGGCCATCGATAATGACTTCAAGGTCTGGCGAGCTTTCAACAACCAATACTGGCCAGCCCACTATTTTGCCGACGCTCAGGGTCGCATCCGTTATCACCACTTTGGCGAGGGCGAGTACGCCGAATCGGAGCGGGTGATCCAGCAACTGCTGCGCGAAGCGGGTGCCGCGAAGGTCGCGGACGGCCTGATCAATGCCAGTGCCGAAGGTGTTCAACTGGCCCCGGACATGAACGAAGTGCAATCGCCGGAAACTTATGTCGGCTACCAGCGTGCCGAGCATTTCGTGCCTGAAACCAGCCTGGTGCCGAACAAGGTGTCGGCCTATAGCGCTCCATCGCAATTGGCACTCAACGACTGGAGCCTGGACGGTCAATGGAATGTCGGCTCGGAGCGGGCGACTTCAAGCGCGCCGGCCAGTCGCATCGTCTACCGCTTCCATGCCCGCGATCTGCATCTGGTGTTGGGGCCTGGCACTGACGGTAAACCGGTGCGTTTCAAAGTGTTGATTGACGGAAAAGCACCCGGCGATGCCCACGGTACCGACGTGGCGCCCGACGGCAACGGCAGCGTGACTGAACAACGCTTGTACCAATTAGTGCGCCAAACCGATGGCGTGACGGATCGGACCTTCAGCATCGAGTTTCTCGATCCCGGAGTGTCAGCGTATGCGTTTACGTTCGGTTGATCGTCATTCTATTTATTCAGGAATCAGCCTCATGAAAACCCTATTCACCTGGCGCCGCACCCTGTTGGGCTTGGCCGCTGCCGGCGTCATCGGCCAATGCCTGGCGTTCTCTTTCGGTGCGTCGGAAGACGCGGTCATCATTCCTCCCCCCACCCTCGACGAAACCACCCAGGCCCACAACGAAACCGCAGTGTTTGCCGGCGGTTGCTTCTGGGGCGTACAAGGCGTGTTCCAACATGTCAAAGGGGTGAAAAAAGCGGTCTCCGGTTACGCCGGCGGTGCAGCCAACACTGCTCAGTACGAGCGGGTCAGCGGTGGCGATACCGGTCATGCGGAGTCCGTCGAAGTCACCTTCGACCCCCGTCAGGTCAGCTACGGCAGCTTGCTGCAAATCTACTTCTCGGTGGCTCATAACCCTACCGAACTCAACCGTCAGGGACCTGACAGCGGCACTCAGTATCGCTCGGTGCTTTTCCCGGAAAACAGCGAGCAGCAGCGTATCGCCCAGGCCTACATCGCCCAGCTGGACGCTGCCCGTTCGTTCAACAAACCCATTGTCACCAAGCTGGAGACCTACAACGGTTTCTACCCGGCCGAGGAGGAGCATCAGGACTTTCTGACCGAGCACCCGACCTATCCCTACATCGTGATCAACGATCTGCCGAAGGTCGCGCAGTTGAAGCAGCTGTATCCGGATCGGTATCAGGAGAAGCCGGTGTTGGTGAAGGCGGGGATGTGAGAAGTGAAGGGCATAACCCTTACCCCGAAATCACATTCTTGCCCGCGATCTTCGACCGATACAGCGCCTGATCGGCCCTGGCCAGCAACCCGGTCTGTTGTTCTTCGTCAAAGCGCTGAACCACGCCAAAACTCATGGTCACTTGGAAGTCCCCCACTGGCAGCAGGATTGCGAGACCATGGCGGATACCTTCGGCGAGGGCCCGGGCATCGGCGAGAGGTGTATTGGGAAGGATCAGGATGAACTCGTCGCCACCCCAACGCGCGAGCAGATCGCCCTCGCGTACGCAGTGCTTCACGCTATCGATTACCTGCACCAATGCCGCATCGCCCAGCGCGTGGCCATAGTGATCGTTGATGTTCTTGAAGTCGTCGATGTCCATAGCGATCAGCGACAGCGGTTGTCGAAAGCGCTGGGCGCGTTCGCATTCCTGGGGCAGGGCTTTTTCCAGAAGATAGCGATTGGCGATTGAGGTCAGTGTGTCGGTTTCCGCCAGTTTGCGGTTTTCTTCGAGTTGGATTTGCAGTTGCTGATTGACGCGAGACAACTCTCGGGTGCGTTCTTCAACGATCGCTTCAAGGGATTGGTTGCGCCGTTCAAGCGCTTCGTACAGGCGTTTCTTGTCTTCGATGCTGCGGTGCGCGCCGACCATCCGCGCCACCGAGCCGTCGGCATTGCGTGCCAGTACGTAGCCACGGTCTTCGATCCAGGTGTAGCTGCCATCCTGCATGCGGCAGCGATACTCGGCCTGATAGCCGGGGGCGCGCTGATTCAGGTAGTCATCGAACAGCGTCATGACCTGCTGGTAATCGTCGGGATGGATCACGTTTTCCCAGGTCAACACGTTGTTATCCAGGGAATGAGGCGGGTAGCCGAGCATCTCGTACCACCCGGGGTTGCGATAGACGAACCCGGTATTGGCGTTCCAGTCCCAGATGCCGTCGCTGACCAGCTCCAGAATGGTGTGCAGCATGTCTTCGTTCAAATCCTGCAGATTGAACTTCAACGGCTCGATATTCGACGCCTCACCCATCTCCGCACTCCTTGCCGCCCTGATGTCTAAGTGACCCGCCTGTCGAGGAGATTAGTCGATGGCGTATTGAGCCGGCTAGTGCTTGCCCCATCTCTGCAAGGCAAAGTCGACGAAACTACGCAGTTTTGGCAAACGGTAGCGATCCTGGGCATACATCAGGTTCATCGGCCGGCTCGGTGGCAGGTAATTCTGCATCAATGCCACCAGTTTTCCGTCCTTGAGATCCTGCTCCATCAACGCATCAGGCAACACCACGATGCCCATACCGGTTCGCGCCGCTTGATGCAGTCCTGCCGAACTGTTGATCAACATCGGTCCATTGACTGCTACCGCCACTTCGCCCTCGGGACCGGTCAGGCGCCAGTGTTTTTCCACCGACTGCCAGTCATCCCCGGCCGGATAGGCAAAGGATAGACAGTCGTGGTGTTGCAGATCATCAGGTTTCTGCGGTGTGCCTTTGCGCGCCAGGTACTCCGGTGATGCACACATGGTCAGGCTGTAGTCGAGGAGTGGACGGGCGATCAGGTGGGCCTCCTCGGTATTGCCCAGGCGAAACGCTACGTCGAAACCGTTTTCGAGCAGGTCCGGACGGCGATTGGTGAGGACCACATCCAATTTGACGCGTGGACACAGTAGGGCGAAATCACTCAGGGCGGGTGCCAGTTTTTCGGTGCCGAACGTCAGCGGTGCGGTGATGCGCAAGGTGCCGCTCGGTTCATCGAGGGCCTGCTCGGCCAACCGTTCGGAATCGGCCACCAGCCCCAGCACTTCGAGGCAACGCTGGTAATAAGCAGTGCCGAATTCCGTTAACCGCTGGCGTCGCGTCGTACGGTTGAGCAGGCGCACACCCAGGCGTTGCTCCAACGCCCGTAGGTGATTGCCGACCATAGTGGTGGACATTTCGCACTGCAACGCGGCAGCGGTCATGCTGCCGGTTTCCACCACTTTGACGTAAACGGTCATTGCCTGGAACAAATCCATTATCAAGCTCAGCTTTAAAATGATTGAAGTGTTGCAGCGTTTATCTAGCTCAGGTGGCTAACCATACTGCAAAAACACCGACCATTGATGGAGCTTGATGTCATGACCGCCGCCTGCCTGATGACCACTTACCAACCCTTGGCCTTGAGTTTCAGCAAAGGACTGGGCACACGCCTGTGGGATCAGGCCGGTCGTGAATACCTGGACGCGGTGGCGGGCGTGGCAGTGACCAACGTCGGTCACTCCCATCCGAAAATAGTCTCGGCCATCAGTGAACAGGCCGGGTTGCTGTTGCACACTTCCAACCTCTACAGCATCGACTGGCAACAGCGACTGGCGCAGAAACTGACGCAATTGGCAGGCATGGAGCGAGCGTTCTTCAACAACTCCGGTGCCGAAGCCAACGAGACGGCGCTGAAACTCGCTCGGTTGTATGGCTGGCAAAAAGGCATCGAACAACCGTTGGTGGTGGTCATGGAAAACGCCTTTCACGGCCGCACCCTGGGCACCTTGTCCGCCAGTGATGGCCCGGCCGTACGCTTGGGTTTCAACGAGTTGCCGGGGGATTTCGTCAAAGTGCCATTCGGTGACCTCAAGGCGCTGGACAAGGTGCAGCAAGCCCACGGCCCGCGCATCGTGGCGATCCTGATGGAACCGATTCAGGGTGAAAGCGGTGTCCAAATGGCCCCGCCCGGTTACCTGAAAGCCATTCGCGAACTCTGCACTCGGCGTTCGTGGTTGCTGATGCTCGACGAAATCCAGACCGGTATCGGCCGCACCGGCCAGTGGTTTGCCTTTCAGCACGAAGGCATCGTTCCGGACGTCATGACCTTGGCCAAAGGCCTGGGCAACGGCATTCCCATCGGCGCCTGCCTGGCCCGGGGAAAAGCCGCCGACCTCTTCACCCCCGGCAGTCACGGCAGCACCTTCGGCGGCAATCCACTGGCTTGCCGGGTCGGTTGCACCGTACTGGAGATCATCGAAGAACAAGGGCTACTGGAAAACGCCAAGCTTCAGGGCGAGCGCTTGCTGGCCAGATTGCGCATCGAATTGGCGGACGATCCGAATATCCTGGAGATCCGCGGCCAGGGTTTAATGATTGGCATCGACCTCAAACAGCCGATTCGCGACCTGACCCTCATCGCCGCGAGGGATCACGGCTTGCTGATCAACGTGACACGGGGCAAAACCATTCGCTTGCTGCCGCCGCTGACGATTGATGAGCGGGAAGTAGAGATGATTGTGAGAGGGGTTTACCGGGCAGTGAGCGCGGCCTGATACACCATTGAACGCGGAGCGTGGGAACGATCGAATCCGATTTACTCGACATCCCCCGGCACCCAAGTTTTTCTATCCCACCCCCACAGATCTTGTGCGTTGTGACCCCATCGGCCAATCGCGATAGTGAATGCACGGCCCAGGCATCAGCCTCGGCAGCTTCACTCAATCGACGATCCCTTGGAGAACGACCATGAAACTGCATAACAAAGTAGCTCTAATCACCGGCGGGACTTCCGGTATCGGCCTGGAAACAGCCAAGCAATTTCGCGATCAGGGTGCTCATGTGATCGTCACCGGGATCAATCCGGAACGGCTTGAAGCGGCCACTCAGGTGCTGGGCCCGGATGCGATGGTGATTTCGGCAGACCTGCGCAAGACGGCGGATCTGGACAAGGTCATCGCCGCGATTCGCACCCGCTACGATCATATCGATGTGTTGTTTGCCAACGCCGGTGCCGGCACTGCCGCGCCGCTGGAAGCGGTCACTGATGAGCAGATCGACGAGCAGTTTTCCCTCAACTTCAAAGGCATTTTCTTCACCGTTCAGAAAGCATCACCTCTGCTGACAAAAGGCAGCAGCGTGATTCTGACGACTTCATTCCTGAATCGCGTCGGTGCGCCGGGCTTGTCCATCCTTTCCGCCAGCAAGGCTGCCGTTCGCTCACTGGCCCTGACATTGGGCGCCGAATTGGCTCCACGAGGTATTCGTGTCAACGCCATCAGCCCGGGCCCGATCAGCACGCCGTTCCACAGCAAACTGGGCCTGTCAGATGCGGACCTCACCGCCGTCGCGGCAAGTATCGAAGCACAAGTTCCGCTGGGCCGTTTCGGCGAAGCCAGTGAAATTGCCAGCACCGTGGTGTTCCTCGCCAGTGACGATTCTTCCTTCATGACCGGTTCGGAAATCATCGTCGACGGCGGCATCTCGCACTTCTGATCCACGTTCAACCACCGGCTGTCTCGAACTGACAAGCGTACTTTGAAACAACTCTAGAGTTGTTTTGACGATGAATTGTGGGTGTTTCGAGGCAAGCCGGCGGGATTAAACCATCGAATTGAATGTTCAATACTCAGAGGCTCGAATCATGAAAACGTCGAATAGCGTCACCACTCAATACATCGAAGCCGACGGCGTGCGGGTGTTCTACCGCGAAGCCGGCGATATCAATGCACCAGTCATGTTGCTGCTCCACGGCTACCCATCGTCGTCACATCAATACCGTCACCTGATTCCGCTGCTGGCTAAGCATTACCGCGTCATCGCGCCCGATATGCCGGGATTTGGTTTTACCGAAGTGCCTGAATCGCGCGGCTATGTGTACACCTTTGATGCACTGGCCAAGACCCTCGGCGATTTCGTCGATGCGCTGAATCTCAAGCGCTATGCGATGTACATTTTCGACTACGGCGCACCCGCTGGCTTGCGTCTGGCCCTGGCTCATCCGGAGCGCGTGACTGCGCTGGTTTCGCAAAACGGCAATGCGTATCTGGAAGGGCTCGGGGATGCATGGGCGCCGATCAAGACTTACTGGGCCGAGCCGATCGCGGCCAATCGCCAGGTGATTCACGACAATGTGCTGAACCTGGAAGGCACTCGCTGGCAGTACCTGCACGGCGTGGCCAACCCGGATTCAGTGGCGCCGGAATCGTATCTGCTAGATGACTTGCTGATGCAGCGTCCGGGCAACAAAGAGATCCAGCTGGACCTGTTCCTGGACTACGCCAACAACTTGAAGCTTTACCCGGCGTTCCAGCAGTTCTTCCGGGATACGAAGCTGCCGACATTGGTCATTTGGGGTAAGCACGATCCATTCTTCATTCCGCCGGGTGCAGAGGCTTATTCGCGGGACAATCCGAACGCGGTGGTGGAGTTACTCGACACCGGCCACTTTGCGCTGGAAACCCATGTGGATTACATCGCCGAACGGATTGTCGAGGTGATCGGTAACGCGACGCGCTGAATACCTTAAGTAAAAAAAGACCCGAAGGGCTCGCGCCCGACGGGTCATTTTTCGTTGGCCTGGGCCAGTAACCAGGCTTTGAAGGCTTCGGCGGCGGGCGTAGGCTCGATGCCTTCGCGCTGAACGATGTAATACGCCAGTTCGCAGGGCTGAGCCTCACCGAACGGTCGGATCAGTCGCCCGGCCGCCAGATCAGCTGCAACCAGACTGCTTCTGCCCAATGCCACACCATTGCCCGAGATCGCCGTCTGCAACACGGCCGCCGAATCATTGATCTGCAAACCGCGTCCGGCCTCTACCGATCCGTGTCCTGACTGTTTCAACCACACGTTCCAAGTCGGAAACGCAGACGTGCCGCGCATCGAAACATCGTGCAACAGCGAGTGATGTTGGAGTTGTTCAATGCCGGTCAGCGGGTGCTCACCGGTCAGCAGGGAAGGGCTGCACACTGGAAAAAACTCATCACCCAACAGGAAAGTGGTCAGCAGGCCCGGCCATTGACCATTGCCAAAACGAATGCCCAGATCGACCCGCTCGGTGGTGAAATCCACCAGTTTGCCGTTGGTGTCCAGGCGCAATTCGTACTGCGGGTACAGCGCCTGAAACCCTTCAACCCGTGCCAGCAACCACTTGTCGGCAAAGGCTGGCGGCACTGTCACGCTGATGGACGTGGGCGCACCGCCAGCCTTGAGTTTTTCCACCGCCGAGGCGAGAAAGTCGAACCCGGTCTGTAAGTCAGACAACACGGCCCGCGCCTCATCCGTCAGCTCCAGCCGCGCCGGGCCGCTGCGTGAACGATGAAACAGCACGACGTTGTGGGTGTCCTCCAGGCCACGGACCAATTGGCCGATGGCGGCCGGGCTGACGTTCAACTCTTCGGCGGCACGCACGTAACTCAAGTGCCGGGCCGCTGATTCGAAGGCCCGCAGGGCATTGAGGTGGTTCGGAGCTCTCATGGTTCAGGTCCGCAGCCGTGAAAGGGAGGAGCGACATAGTGCTCTCAAATGCGCCAGGTGTGGGGTAGAGAGTTGATGAAGTCGGTCATTTGCGCCCGCTCCATCAGTTGCAGTTTCGAACCGCCAAACCCTTCGAACAGACGCTGATGCGCGGCAAATCCACTGGACTCTTCGCGCGTACGATAGCTGCCGGCCCAGTCGAGCAATGCAATCAACAACTCGTCACTCTTGTCCCGCTGCGCCTCTCGCTGACGAACATTGGCAACACATTCCTCATCTTCAACACACAGCCAGATCAGTGCTGTCGCCCGGGGCAAGAGTTCGCTGATGATCCAGCCGTAAACGCCTTCGATCACCCAGCGCTCTTCACTGGCCACCACCCGTGCCATGCCCAACGCCTCGGCACGGGGGCGGGCGATGCTGTGTTCGTCGGACAACCAGTGAATCGAATCGAGATCGACCCACGGCACTTGCAGGTGCTTGGCCAGTCGTCCGGCCAGCCAGCTTTTGCCGGAACCGGAGTTGCCGATGATCAGGGTTCGGGTGAAGTTCATGAGCGACACCGATCAAATAATGAAGTGGCTACTCCCCTCCGATCGTTCCCACGCTCTGCGTGGGAATGCAGCCCGGGACGCTCTGCGTCCCTTTCGAGAGCTGGAACGCGGAGCGTCCCTTGAGGCATTCCCACGCAGAGCGTGGGAACGATCAGCCTTCAGTCGTCATTCTCAGGCGCAACCATCCGCGTCTTCGGCGAACCGTCCGAGTTGTGCTGATAGATCTCTTGCGGCTGTCCTTTTTCATTAAAGAACACCTGCCCGATCCCCGCCGAATTCCACAGCCGTTCACCCGCTTCAGCATGTTCCGGGACATGCGGAACAATGCGCATGCGTCGGCGTTTGGTCAGCCAATTCAGTGGCGAGCGGGGCGAGTAGAGCCAGCGGTTGAGGCGGTCGAACCACTCGAGCAGTGCGGGAGGGAATTCGTTTTTGATGCCGCTGCTGGTGATCTGCCAGATGCGCGGGCCAGCCTTGCGGTGTCGGATCAGTACTTCGTAGACGAAGGAATAATGCACATCGCCCGACAGCACCACGTAGTTACCGGGCGTGCGCGAGTGTCGGAAAATGTTCAGGATCACCTGGGCCGCGCCGCGATGGGCCATCCAGTTTTCGGCGTCCACCAGCAGGGGATAACCGCACCAACTGAAAACGCGCTGCACGGTTTCGATCAGTTTGACGCCGAAGATCGGAGCCGGCGAAACGATGATGGCCGAAGGGTGATCGAGCAGTTCCTGTTGCAGTTCGCTGAGGGCTTCCCAGTCCAGCAGACCCGATGGCTGTTTGAGGTTCATCTCGCTGCGCCAGCGCCGAGTGCGGGTGTCTAACACGACGATGGCCGGGCTAGTGGGCAGCACGTAATGCCAGTTCTGAAATCTCAGCAGCTCGTCAATCAACCCGTCCTGAATGTCACTGTCGAGGTAGCGGTCATGCCCGGTCGCGCTCAATCCGCCGGCCTTCTTCAGCACAGCGCCGAACGCGTCCGGGTTGTTGCCCCAGCCCTGGCACAGCATGTAAGCAATCAGTGCGTTGCCGATGATGCGCCTGGAGAACGGATGGCCGTAGGCCGTTTCCTCCCATTGCGCGGAAAGATTCCAGTCATCGGTAATATCGTGATCATCAAAAATCATCAGGCACGGCAGGTGCGCGAGCGCTCGGGCGACACCTCCCAGCCCGGCCTTGAAGCCATCGATGCGCGTCTGCTCAAGCGCATAACGCTCGCGTCTTGCAGGTGTCAGTGCCGGTGGTTGCGGGGCGATCAATGTCCAGGGTATTGGCGACCAGACCAGCAGGTACATGGCCATGACTTCGGCGAACGTCACCAGATGGTTGTCGGCACTGCTGCTGGTGAAAATCGGCTTACGCGCCCCGCCGAAAAATCGCTCGCGCAGGGTTTCGTTGCTCTCCAGCGCCGGTAACAAATCCGCACGATGGTAGTAGCTGGCGGGGTGCTCGTAGAGTTTGGCGCTGTCGCTGACCACCGCGCCTTCGAGGTGCTCTTCGAACAGCCCAAGCCGTTTGATCAAGGCATGGATGGCTCGCAGCATCGGCCCCGCGACATCGTCGGCATAAACCTGATCGCCGCTCATCATCAACAGCGCCGGACGTTTGTGTGCGTCCGGCTCGGCCTCCAGCAAACGATCGACGCACAGCAAACCGTCCGGGGCCGGATGGTGAGGTTTGCGGCAGGAACCGTGCAACAGGTGATCGGCCCGTTTACGCAGGACGAAATTTGGGCAACGGGCGTCGCCGTACAGCAAGTGCGGGGCCCAATCGGCGATGCCTGTGCCAGCGTCGTCAATCAGCAGGTCGTATTCGATTAACGTGTCGCAGGGCAGGGCGGCGTCCAGCGACACATCGATCAAATGAACAAAGGCCTGGGTGCCCACCGCAATGACCGTGCACTGACTCGCGTCGAGGTGGATGGCGTCGCGATCTTGCAGACGCAACGTCATCGTCAACGCCCGCGACCCCACCAGCCACATCACCAGCCGTGTGGGCTCCAGACGCCGCAACAGCGGCCCGACCAGGACAGGGGGCAGGGATTGATGATCGTCAGGCAGCGGCAAAGACATGGACATCCGGGTTTTTGGAACAGAGAAGCGCGGGATGATAACGCAGCTGAGGTCAATGAAATGCAAGTGGCTCGAATCTGACAGTCAAGGCAACAGCTCGCTGTCCGCCTTCATTACGTCCGTCTCGCCATTGGCCACGAGCCAGCGAAACAGCTCTGCCACCGACACCGTGTGGCTACGCTCGATCCACCGCACCAGCGCCGGGCCATAGTGTTCGGTGTAGCGGCTGAGCACCAGATGGCGACAGTCCGCTGACAGGCGCAGGGTAATTTCCCGACAGTGCAGAGTGGCCGGGTCCTGCTGGATGACCCGTTGCTGCAGAATCAGGCTATTGCCTTCAGAAACCATCGGCCGGTGCTCCTGTGCATTGTGTTTTGGTGTTCGTCGGCGAGCCTTGTTTGCCATCCGCCACGTAGGCGGCACGATGCTCGGCGACCACGTTGCGTAACGCGCTGTAGTAGTCCGGCAGTTTTTGCAGGCTGTCGGTCAGCGGTAAGGCTTCTGCGCGGCCATCGACGAAGCCGCCGACCGTGCTGATAGTGGACAGCGTGTCCACGGTATCGCTGTTGCTGCCAAACGGATCGATCACAAAACCAAGCACGCGCCCGGCGGCGTCGCGGCTGTTGGAAGTGCCGAACAACGGCAGTTCGACGATCGGACCATTGCCGATGCCCCACACGCCGAACGTCTGGCCGAAGTCCGCGTCGTGACGCGGGATGCCGGCCATGCCGGAGACATCGATCAAGCCCACCACACCCACCGTGGTGTTCAGCACGAAACGCCCCAGGGTATTGGCCGAGCGCATCGGGTTGCCTTGCAGCAGGTCATTGATGAATACCTTGGGCTCGCCGAAGTTCGCCACAAAGTTATGCACACCGGTCTGGAAAAAGTCCGGCGAGTAGCGATAGCCGCGAGCGACCGGTGCCAAGGCGTAGTCATCGACCACCCGGTTAAACGCGAAGACCCCGCGATTGAACGGTTCCGCCGGGTCGTACACTGAATAGGCGATGTCGGCGCAACTCACATCGGTGGTGGACGGCGGCTGACTGCTGCAACCCGCCAGCCCTGCGGTCAGCACGGCAATCGAGGTGTTGCGGGTCAGCCAGGGAGCACATTTGAAAGGCAACATGGACGCAAGTCTCGGGAGGAATTCGCCGAGATGCTGAGCCCCAAGCCTTGCGCAAAGATGTCTGGTTTATTGCGGCGCTGACGCTTTATTGCAGGATTGAAATATATGACGCGCTGCCGTGAATGGTTTTAGATGGCGGTTCCATTCGCCCCTTAAGTGACCTTCGGTGAACAGCCTTTTAATTGTGGACGACGACCTTGAGGTCCTCGATCTACTGAAAAAATTCTTCGTGCAGCACGGCTACAGCGTCGAGGTCGCCACCGACGGCCCGTCGCTGTGGGCGGCCATCGAGCGCCAGCCGCCAGACCTGATCATTCTTGACGTGATGTTGCCCGGGGACAGCGGACTGATCCTGTGCCAGCAACTGCGGATTCGACACTCCATTCCGGTGATTATGCTCACCGCCATGGGTGAACTCAGCGACCGGGTCGTCGGCCTGGAACTGGGCGCCGACGATTACCTGACCAAACCCTTCGACGCTCGTGAACTGCTGGCCAGGGTGCGCGCCGTGTTGCGTCGAGTGGACGAGCGCCGTCCGGTATCGCAGGAACGGCCACGGCCGCTGATCGACTTTGCCGACTGGCACCTCGACGTCACCCGTCGAGAACTGCGTTCGCCGGACAACGTGATGATTCCATTGTCGGCCGGTGAGTTTGACCTGCTGCTGGTCTTCGTCGAACACCCGCAGCGCATCCTCACCCGCGAGCAATTGCTGGACCTGGCGCGCGGACATTGTCACGAGGCGTTCGATCGCAGCATCGACGTTCAGGTCAGCCGACTGCGGCGCAAACTCGAGTCCGACACCAAACGGCCGGCGATGATTCGCACCGTGCGCAATGGCGGTTACCTGTTCACGCCCAGCGTGACGCGGCGATGAGCTGGCTGAAGCGGATTCGTCGGGATACGGTGGCGCGCTGGATCGCGTTGACGATCATCCTGGCCATGCTCATTTCACTGGCACTCAACGGGCTGTTTATCCAACTGGCCGGCGTGTGGGCGCGCCCGCCGCTGACCGAAACCGGCCTGCTGGAAAAAGCCGCCGCCATCAGCCGCGTCATCGAGGCTGCACCGGCGCCACTGCGCAACTCATTGGCGCAAGCTGCCGGCGAGAACGGCTTCACTGTCAGTTGGCACCCGGACCGGCACGATCTCAATCTGCCGACCGTGGAAGATCCGAAGTCCGACATCGGCTCGACCATCCTGCAGCCGATGCTCAGAGCCCCTGACCGGCGCATCGAAGCCTATGAGCCGGCCGACTGGACGGAGCACACGGCGGACGCGCATTACGCGCTGCTGATCGAGCTATCGGATTCGACATGGCTGATGTTCTCCGCGCCCTCGCGCAGTTGGGGCCTCGACGAAACGCCACGCTACCTGATCGTGATCCTGCTGGTGCTGATCTCCACCGCCCTGGTCGTGCTGATCGCCACCCGGCGCCTCGCCACACCTTTGCAGCATTTTGCCGAAGGTGCCCGACGTTTCGGCGTGGACTTCCGCGCACCGCCCATCGAACCGCTGGGCCCACAGGAAATCCGCCAGGCGATTCTCGCGTTCAATGCCATGCAGGCCCAGTTGCAACACTTCATTCGCGACCGCACGCAAATGCTCGCCGCCATCTCCCACGACCTGCGCGCGCCCCTGACGCGGATGCGCTTGCGGGGCGAATTCATCGAAGACAGCGAGCAACAGCAACGGTTGTTTCGTGATGTGGATGAAATGCAGGCGATGATCAACTCGGCGTTGGAGTTCTTCCGCGATGATGCGCGGCTTGAGCCGGCGACCCAGTTTGATCTGGCGGAACTGCTGCAAACGTTGTTGGATGATTACCGGGATCAGGGTGTCGAGATTGCTTTCAATGGACCGCTGCGGTGGGTGTATTTCGGGCGACCGTTGGGGCTTAAGCGGGTGATGACCAATCTGCTGGATAACGCGATCAAGTACGGGAGTGAGCCGGGGATTGAACTGATCCCCGGAGCCGGGGAGGTGCGGATCAAGATACTGGATCGTGGACCGGGTATTCCCGATGCCAGCCTTGAACAGGTTTTTGCACCGTTCTTCAGACTGGAAGGCTCACGAAACAAAAGCACGGGGGGCGTTGGTTTGGGGTTATCGGCGGCGCGGGCGATTGTGCTGGAACACGGCGGCGAGCTGACACTGCGCAATCGGCCGACGGGTGGGTTGGAGGCGTTGGTGGTGTTGCCGGTGCATCCGAATACAAGTCACTACGCATAACCCCTGTGGGAGCGAGCCTGCTCTCGAATGCGGACTGTCAGACGACTTTGTAGTGACTGATACACCGCTTTCGCGAGCAGGCTCGCTCCCACAGGTTTTTCCACAGTTCTGCTGGTCTAAGCCTCCCAGCCCGCCCCACTGACCGCTGCCTGCGCCAGTGGGTGCAAGTCTGCCCCCTGATGCTCCGTCTGCCAGGCCAGCAATTCCTTGCGCATGCCGGGCGTCCAGTACATCTGCAGGTGATTACGCACACCGAGCACGGCCTGTTGCTGGTCCGGTTGGCTGGCGAAGTACTGGGCGATCTGGTTGGCCATTTTGATCAGGTTTTCAGTGCTCATCGGCGCACCTCGGCTTTAGTGCCCCGTGCCTGGCGGCGTTCGTCGAGCAGTCGGTGCTGGTTGTCGCTGAACTCCTGATAGCGTTTTTGCCACTCGGAAGGGTGGTAGACGCGGCTGACTTCCACGGCCGTGACCTTGTACTCCGGACAGTTGGTGGCCCAGTCGGAGTTGTCGGTGGTGATCACGTTGGCTCCCGATTCAGGGAAGTGGAAAGTGGTGTACACCACGCCAGGGGCGACCCGTTCGGTGACCCGCGCACGCAGTACGGTCTGGCCGGCGCGGCTGCCGATGCCGACCCAGTCACCTTCGTTGATGCCACGGCTCTCGGCGTCGGTCGGATGGATTTCCAGGCGGTCTTCGTCGTGCCAGGCAACGTTTTCGGTACGCCGGGTCTGTGCGCCGACGTTGTACTGGCTGAGGATGCGCCCGGTGGTCAGCAGCAGCGGATAGCGATTGTTGACCTTTTCCTCGGTGGGCACGTAGCCGGTGAGCATGAAACGCCCCTTGCCGCGCACGAACTCCTCGATGTGCATGGTCGGCGTGCCGTCCGGTGCCGCGGCGTTGCATGGCCATTGCAGGCTGCCGTGGCGATCCAGTTCGGTGTAGCTGACGTTGGTGAAGGTCGGCGTCAGGCTGGCGATTTCATCCATGATTTCTGACGGATGTTTGTAGTTCATTGGATAGCCCAGCGCGTTGGCCAGGGCCACCGTGCCTTCCCAGTCAGCCTTGCCGCCCAGAGGGTCCATGACCTTGCGCACCCGGGAGATGCGTCGCTCGGCGTTGGTGAAGGTGCCGTCTTTTTCAAGGAACGAGCAGCCCGGCAGGAACACGTGGGCGAACTTGGCGGTTTCGTTGAGGAAAATGTCCTGCACCACGATGCATTCCATGGCGGACAGGGCTGCTGTGACGTGTTGGGTATTCGGGTCGCTCTGGGCGATGTCCTCGCCCTGGCAATACAGGCCCTTGAAGCTGCCGCTGAGGGCGGCTTCGAACATGTTGGGAATGCGCAGGCCCGGATCGGGTTGCAGGGTGACATTCCAGGCCTGTTCGAACTGCGTCCGTACCACCTCGTTGGAGATGTGTCGGTAGCCGGGCAACTCGTGGGGAAAGGAACCCATGTCGCAGGAGCCCTGAACGTTGTTCTGCCCACGCAGCGGGTTCACGCCCACGCCTTCGCGGCCGATGTTGCCAGTGGCCATCGCCAGGTTGGCGATGCCCATCACAGCAGTACTGCCCTGGCTATGTTCGGTGACGCCCAGACCGTAATAGATCGCGGCGTTGCCGCCGGTGGCATACAGGCGGGCGGCGGCGCGGATGTCGGCAGGTTCTACGCCGCAGATGGCGCCGAGGACTTCCGGCGAGTTTTCCGCGCGGCTGACAAACTCGCTCCAGTGGGCGAAATCCGTTCCCTCGCAACGGGCGTCGATGAAGGCCTGATTGAGCAGGCCTTCGGTGACGATGACGTGGGCCAGGGCGTTGAGCATGGCGACGTTGGTGCCCGGGCGCAGGGCCAAGTGCAGTTCGGCGCGAGCATGCACCGAGTCCACCAGATCAATGCGTCGTGGATCGATGACGATCAGTCGCGCGCCTTCACGCAGGCGGCGTTTGAGCTGGGAGGCGAACACCGGGTGGGCGTCGCTGGGGTTGGCGCCCATCACCAGGATTACGTCGGCCTGCATCACCGAATCGAAGCTCTGGGTACCGGCGGACTCGCCCAAGGTTTGTTTCAGGCCATAACCGGTTGGCGAATGGCAGACCCGCGCACAGGTGTCGACGTTGTTGTTGCCGAACGCGGCGCGCACCAGTTTTTGCACCAGGTAGGTTTCTTCGTTGGTGCAACGACTGGAGGTGATGCCACCAATGGAATCGCGGCCGTATTTTTGCTGCAGTCGGCGGAATTCGCTGGCGGCGTAGGTCACCGCTTCATCCCAACTGACTTCCTGCCAAGGGTCGTTGATGTGTTTGCGGATCATCGGTTTGGTGATGCGGTCCGGGTGGGTGGCGTAGCCCCAGGCAAAGCGTCCTTTGACGCAGGAGTGACCGTGGTTGGCCTGGCCGTTCTTGTCCGGAACCATGCGCACCAGCTTGTCGCCTTTCATCTCGGCGCGGAACGAGCAGCCCACGCCGCAATAGGCACACGTGGTGATCACGCTGCGTTCGGGCTGACCCAGTTCGACCACGCTTTTTTCCATCAGGGTCGCGGTCGGGCAGGCTTGCACACAGGCGCCGCAGGACACGCATTCCGACTCAAGGAAGTTATCGCCACCGGCGGCCGCAACCCGGGACTCGAAACCGCGCCCGGTGATGGTCAGGGCAAACGTGCCTTGGGTTTCTTCGCAGGCGCGTACGCAGCGGTTGCAGACGATGCACTTGCTCGGGTCGTAGTCGAAGTAGGGGTTGGAGGTGTCCTTCACATCGGCCAGATGGTTGTCGCCTTCATAGCCGTAACGCACTTCCCGCAGGCCGACCTGACCGGCGACGGTTTGCAGTTCGCAGTTGCCGTTGGCCGAGCAGGTCAGGCAGTCCAGCGGGTGATCGGAGATGTACAGCTCCATGACATTGCGGCGCAGGGTCGCGAGCTTCGGCGTCTGGGTGTGCACGCTCATGCCTTCGGTGACCGGCGTGGTGCAAGACGCCGGGTAGCCGCGCATGCCGTCGATTTCAACCAGGCACATGCGGCAGGAGCCAAAGGCTTCCAGGCTGTCGGTGGCGCACAGTTTCGGAATGGTGGTGCCCAACAGCGCGGCGGCGCGCATCACCGAGGTCCCTTCGGGCACGCTGATGCTGCGGCCGTCGATGTTCAGGGTCACCTGCACGTCGCTGTCGCGGGCCGGGGTGCCGAGGTCGATATCGGTGTTCGGGTCGAAGAGGGTGATCATTGGTCGGCCTCCGAAGATTGCAGACCGAAGTCGGCGGGGAAGTACTTGAGGGCGCTGGCCACCGGAAATGGGGCCATGCCGCCCAACGCGCACAGCGAACCGTATTGCATCGTGTCGCACAGGTCTTTGAGGATGATCACCTGCTCATCGCGACCGTTCTGGTCAGGTGCAGCGAGCAGTCGGTCGATCACCTCCACGCCCCGGGTCGAGCCGATGCGGCACGGCGTGCATTTGCCGCAGGATTCCTCGGCGCAAAACTGCATGGCGAAACGCGCCATTTGGGCCATGTCCAGCGTGTCATCAGCCACCACCACACCACCGTGACCGAGCATCGCGCCCATGGCAGCAAACGCTTCGTAATCCAGCGGCGTGTCGAATTGCGACGGCGGCACCCACGTGCCGAGCGGGCCGCCCACCTGGGCGGCTTTCAGCGGTCGGCCACTGGCGGTACCGCCGCCGTAGTCTTCCACCAGTTCCCGCAAGGTCAGGCCAAAGGCCCGTTCCACCAGGCCGCCGTGACGAATATTGCCCGCCAATTGGAAAGGCATGGTGCCCAGGGAACGGCCCATGCCGTAGTCGCGATAGAACTGCGCACCCTTGGCCAGAATCAGTGGCACCGAGGCCAGGGTCAGCACGTTGTGCACCAGGGTCGGCAAGCCGAAAAGGCCCTGCAGCGCGGGGATCGGCGGCTTGGCGCGGACGATCCCGCGTTTGCCTTCGAGAGAGTCCAGCAGCGCGGTTTCCTCACCGCAGATGTAAGCGCCGGCCCCGACGCGTACTTCCATATCGAAGGCCTGACCGCTGCCGCCGACATTGGCGCCGAGGTAACCGGCGGTCCGGGCGATGTCAAGCGCCGCGCGCAGTGTCGCCACGGCAGCCGGGTATTCCGAGCGCACATAGATGTAGCCGTAGCTGGCGCCGACGGTGATGCCGGCAATGGCCATGCCTTCGATCAGCAGGAAGGGGTCGCCTTCCATCAACATACGGTCGGCGAAGGTGCCGGAGTCGCCTTCGTCGGCATTGCACACAATGTATTTCTGCGTTGCCTGGGTGGCGCGCACCGTGCGCCATTTGATCCCGGCCGGGAAGGCTGCGCCGCCACGGCCACGCAGGCCCGAATCGAACACTTCCGTCGCGGTCTGTTCGCCACCGATGGTGACGGCTCTTTTCAAACCCTCGAAACCGCCATGATCCCGGTAATCGTCGAGGTACAGCGGCCGGGTGATACCGGCACGGGCAAACAGCAGGCGTTGTTGCGTCTTCAGATAGGGCAACTCTTCCACCAGGCCCAAGGCCAGAGGATGAGAAGACGGCTCGCTTTGGAGCGCTTCGAGCACAGACGGCACATCAGCAGCCGTTAACGGGCCGAAGCCGATACGGCCTTGCGGGCTGTCCACTTCCAGCAGCGGTTCCAGCCAGTACAGGCCGCGCGAGCTGGTGCGTTGCAACTCCAGGGGCACAACGCGTCCCCGGGCGTGGACGATAAGGGCCACCGCAACCTCTTCGGCACCCACGGCACGGGCCAGCGAATCACCGGACAGATAGAAAGTCGGCATCATGCATCCTCCCGGCAAGCATCAAGCAAAGCATCCAGACGCTCGGCGCTGAGCCGCGCATGCACCTGACCATCCAGCTCAAGGGCGGGCGAGCAGGCACAGGCGCCGAGGCAATACACCGGGCGCAGGCTGATGTTGCCGTCGGCGCTGCTGCCGTGGTCGTCCAGTTGCAGGCGTTCGCGCAACTGCGCGGCGAGCTGCTCGGCACCGCGGCTCTTGCAGGACTCGGCCCGGCACAGACGCAGGATATGCCGGGCTGGAGGCGCGGTGCGGAAGTCATGGTAGAAGCTGATCACCCCGCGAACCTCGGCCTGACTCAGGTTCAGCGCGTGGGCAATCTCGGGGATGGCGGCATCGGGGATATAACCGATGCCCTCCTGAATCTCATGAAGAATGGGCAACAGTGCACCCGCAGAGCCCTTGTGGCGCTCCAGCACGCTGTTGACCATAGGCAATTGCAGCATCTCATCAGGCATTCAGCATTCCTCACGGTCACGGACAAACCAGAGGGTTGTCGGTCGTCCGAAAGTGTCGGCTGCGGCACTCACACCACGTCACGGTATCGTGGCAATTTCAGGCCGTTGGCCAGGGCACCCTGTGCGGGCATCTTGTTGTGCCCGGCGCGGTCTTCGCCGCACCTCTATAAGGGCATTAAGGCAGCTTGCCACGCTGCTTTTGATTCATCTGCACCAAAGCGACGTGTTCGGTTCTTTCTACGACCTTCTATTGAGTCTAGAAGAGTGCGGCCCGAGGCGTCGTCCCTGAATGGTCGGGGCCAGTTTCCAGCGCTTGTGCCAAGCTGATGGAGTGTTAATACGCCCGCCGCTCAGACAAACCTCAGGAAGCTCATGTCATGAACCCCAGTCATGCGTCGCACGTCCGTCGAGAATTCTACAAAGCAGTCGGGTTCTACTTTCGCGTTGTCTGGCCGATCTTTTCCTTACTGCTTTTTCTGATCGTGCTGATCGGCCTCATCATCAGCCACCTGGAGGGTTGGGATCCTTTTGACGGTATCTATTTCGGCTTCGTGACCGGTTTGACCATTGGCTATGGAGAACTCGTGCCGAAACTTGGCGTCTCGCGGGTTCTGGCGATTTTTCTGGGGTTCAACGGGGTGCTGATGACAGCGATATTTGCGGCGATCAGTGTTCGGGCGATTGAGGTTGCAGTGCGGGCGGCGGGGCAGGAAGAGCCGGATAAGCCGACGGCGTGAAGTCATGCAAGTCATCGACTCCCAAATTCATGCGCGACGGCGTGGTGTTCCCCAACGAGCGGGAGTGTCAGATCCGTGGGCAATTCAGGGAGCAGATGCGTTGATCTATCCCGCTGTAACAGCCGAAAAATAAAAAGCCCCGAAAAACCTCGGGGCCAATCCTGAATGCCAGCCACCACACACAACCCCTGTGGGAGCGAGCCTGCTCGCGATAGCGCCAGCCCAACCAACGCAAAACCCTGAAGTGACCTCAACCACTTGTAGGAGCTCGCTCGCGAAAAACGCAAGGCATCCACATTCCCTGCTGAATGCCCCCGACCACCGCAACCAAACCCGCTCCCACAACATCACGCCTAACTCTTGAAACCAAAAGCTAACCCGGCGCTTCGCCCACTACCCCTCAGCCTTCGCCCCCGCCCGCTTAGACGCCATCTCATTGTCCCGATCCCGATTCAGCACCTTCACCGCATCATCCACCACCGCCTTACTCATCGCAGTCAAATAATGCGCGGCCCAAGCGTGGCGGTCGGTGTCTGTGGCGTAGGCGGCATCTTCGGTCAGCTTCTTGGCGAGGAACAGAAAGTCAGAAGCCATTGATAACGCATCACCAAGAGGAACGCCGCGAGTTATGTGGAACAGGGCGTGATTCGCGCAGTAGATGGCGGGTGTGAGGCCGATGGTTTTGAGTTCTGGTTGATCGGTCATTTGCCACCTCCGATGAGGGAGAGGCGGTCGGGGAAGGTGTTACGCGATTGGGAATTGCGTAGAGGGAAAAGCCAAATTTCGTACGGATTGATGCTGCGCATTATCAGACTCCTTGATATGGGGAGCTGCCACATTCGTTTCCACACGAATGGGTGACAGCTGTGCGCAGGGTGGAAAACCGGGAATCAAGGAAACCGGCACGCCCGAAGACGTCCCACGCACAGCCGCCATAACTCACGCCGCAGGCATAAAAAAAGCGCCGGCAGACGTGATGGGGGCGCTGTTGCGCCTTGAATTACACGGGTTTCCACACCCGGTCGCTGAATTGGCAGCGACGGTTGGAGGGTATCGTGCAGGCCTCATTACTGCAACGTTCATAAGCTCTTTGCTCAGTGCTTTCTCTGGAAAAACTAGCATCGGGTATGGAAGAGAATATCCCTACCGCAATCTCGGAATGGCCCGACAACAATCCGAAGCGCACTGTTTTAGGCTGCGCATAAGCGCGCTGCCTCGTCTGTCGAAAATCCGCATAAACCGTAGTGTTTGCCGCGTTTTATGCGACGTACAGATTTGACATGGTCATTAGGCTACGGCAGCATTGACCCCAATCGCGCCCGATCCTCTGGTGCTGGCTCAGTCCGGCATTACGTTCGGGCCTTCTTGTTTCTGGAACATGGAAGTTGTCTACCCCAGCCCCTCCGAAGCCGTTCCGTACATACTCTGATTTGGTCGCGATTTTGGCCAGCAGGGGCATGGAGGTCCATGACCCCTCACGTGCAGAGCGCAAGCTTGCGCAGTTAGGCTATTACCGCCTCAGCGGTTATTGGTACCCGGCTCGAGAGTTCAAAATGAACGGCCAGCAGCAAGACGTTTGCCCGGTCACGGGCAAGCCTCTGCGTCTGGACACTTTCCAGGCAGCCACCTGCTTCAACTCGGCCGTAGACCTTTACAAGTTCGATAAACGATTGCGAATGCTTATGCTGGATGCAGTCGAGCGTTTGGAGGTTCACCTCAAGACCGTAATGGCTCACGAGGTTGGGTATCACGACCCAATGGCTTACACCAATGCGAAATTCATCCTGCAAAAATGGACTCAACCGTACACGGACCGTAGCGGCAATAGGCGGAACAAGTGGGTGGAGTGGAGCCAGAAGCAGCAGTCGCACATTGCGCGGAGCAAAGAGGACTGCATTCAGTGGCACTTTCGAGCCGGTAAGTCCATTCCCGTTTGGGTTGCGGTAGAAGCATGGGATTTCGGTGATCTTTCTGAGTTCTTCGAACTGCTTAGTAGTAAGTATCAGAATCTCATACTCGCGCGCCTCGGCTTGAATAACACCAGGATGCTCAGCCGATGGATGCAACAAACCAGCCATTTGCGCAACCGCTGTGCGCACCATTCGCGTATCTGGAATCAGGCCTCGCCTAACGCGTTGGCGGTACCCGTAGAACCGTATTTTCAGACGCTGGGGCTAGATCAGCACGCGCTCAAGCGGTTGTACGGGGCAGTCGCGGTCATATGGTTTCTGCTGCAGAAAATCGCACCAGCCTCGACCTGGATCAGCGACGTCGCGGATTTGATCGACAGCAAGCCTGCTATGCCGGGCTGCACCTTCAAGGCGATGGGGTTCCCGGATGAAACCGGGTTCCCTCGGCAATTGTTCGGGATTTAGTTGGCTTTGGCGTAAGTCCATGTCGGGTGTGCCATCCCAACCATCCCAACCATCCCAACCATCCCAACCATCCCAACCATCCCAACCATCCCAGATCGCATCGAGTAGTCGGCCACCCAATTGAATCCTTACTGGATAGCTTTCCAGTCATGCTAAGCCCACGACTGCCACTCCACTCCACTCCACTTCATCAATCACAGAATGTGTTTCAGATAATCCTTGAGCGCGATAAGCGGCGCATCGAGTTGCTCTATCGTCCGTGCAGTGCTGAAGTCTTCCGCCAACCTATTCAATTCGCGGCCTAAGACTGTGTCCACACCGCCGATAGCGTTCAGGGCCAACTTCAGGCATTCATCCACTTTACTGTGGATCACCTCGACATCCCCCCGCCGCACCAGCAACCCAAAAACCTCACGCTCATAATCACTCATCATAAGATCATCCCGCAGAATCGGGCTTGAATCTTCAGTCTCATAAGCGAGCTTGAGGCAGAACAGAGCGACGGTTTCCAGCAGCAATTCCATGGGGGAATCCTTGTGAAATGTTCCACCGCTGCGGGCGGCGTGGAAGAGCAAGATCAAAAGATCGCAGCCATCAGCAGCGGAGTGGCTTTTCTACAGACGAAAAAAAAGGCCTTGCAAAGCAAGACCTTTCTTAATTTTGGTGCCCCGAGGGAGACTCGAACTCCCACTTCTTGCGAAAACGGATTTTGAATCCGCCGCGTCTACCAATTCCGCCATCAGGGCTCAATGGCGGCGAAGTATAGAGATGAGATTACCGTCGGTCAATCAGGTACATAGAGAATTTTCACTATTTCGGCTAGACTTCCGGCCCCTGCTAGACGAACCCCATCATGCGCGTTGCTGACTTTACTTTCGAACTCCCTGATTCGCTGATCGCTCGCCATCCTTTGGCCGAGCGTCGCAACAGTCGCCTGTTGACCCTTGATGGGGTCAGCGGCGCCCTGGCACACCGTCAATTCACTGATTTGCTCGAGCATTTGCGCCCGGGCGATTTGATGGTGTTCAACAATACCCGGGTGATTCCGGCGCGACTGTTTGGCCAGAAGGCTTCCGGCGGCAAGCTGGAAATCCTGGTGGAGCGGGTGCTCGACAGTCATCGCGTGCTGGCCCATGTGCGCTCCAGCAAGTCGCCGAAGCCGGGTTCGAAGATCCTGATCGACGGCGGTGGCGAGGCCGAGATGCTGGCGCGTCACGATGCGTTGTTTGAGCTGGGGTTCGCCGAAGAGGTGTTGCCGCTGCTCGATCGCGTCGGGCACATGCCGTTGCCTCCTTATATAGACCGCCCGGATGAAGGCTCGGACCGCGAGCGTTATCAGACGGTCTACGCCGAGCGTTTGGGCGCGGTGGCGGCGCCGACGGCGGGGCTGCATTTCGATCAGCCGCTGATGGAGGCGATTGCCGCCAAGGGCGTCGAGACCGCATTCGTGACCTTGCACGTCGGCGCGGGCACGTTCCAGCCGGTGCGCGTCGAGAAGATTGAAGACCACCACATGCACAGCGAGTGGCTGGAAGTCGGTCAGGACGTGGTCGATGCCGTCGAAGCCTGCCGCGCTCGCGGTGGTCGCGTGGTGGCGGTGGGGACCACCAGCGTGCGTTCCCTGGAAAGTGCCGCGCGCGATGGCGTGCTCAAGCCGTTCAGCGGCGACACCGACATCTTTATCTACCCGGGCCGGCCGTTTCATGTGGTCGATGCCCTGGTCACCAACTTCCATTTGCCCGAATCCACGCTGTTGATGCTGGTTTCGGCGTTCGCCGGTTATCCCGAAGCCATGGCCGCTTATAAAGCCGCCGTCGAGCATGGTTACCGCTTTTTCAGCTACGGTGATGCGATGTTTATCACCCGTAATCCCGCACCACGTGGCCCTGAGGAAACAGAATGAGTCGCACCAGTCGCATGTCTTTTGAGCTTCTTGCCACCGACGGCAAGGCTCGTCGCGGTCGTTTGACCTTCCCGCGCGGTACCGTCGAGACCCCGGCGTTCATGCCGGTGGGCACGTACGGCACGGTCAAGGGCATGTTGCCGCGGGATATCACCGCCACGGGCGCGGAAATCATTCTGGGTAACACCTTCCACTTGTGGCTGCGTCCTGGCACCGAAGTGATCAAGAAGCACGGCGATCTGCACGATTTCATGCAGTGGAAAGGCCCGATTCTTACAGACTCAGGCGGTTTCCAGGTGTTCAGCCTGGGCGCGATGCGCAAGATCAAGGAGGAGGGCGTGACCTTCGCCTCTCCTGTTGACGGCGCCAAAGTGTTCATGGGCCCGGAAGAGTCGATGCAGGTCCAGCGCGATCTGGGCTCGGACATCGTGATGATTTTCGACGAATGCACCCCGTACCCGGCTGACGAAGACGTCGCGCGGGTATCGATGGAGCTGTCGTTGCGTTGGGCCAAGCGTTCGAAAGAAGCTCATGGCGACAACACGGCGGCGTTGTTCGGCATTGTTCAGGGCGGTATGCACCAGGATCTGCGCATGCGCTCCCTGGAAGGTCTCGACAATATCGGCTTCGACGGTCTGGCTATTGGCGGTCTGTCGGTGGGCGAGCCGAAACACGAGATGATCAAGGTGCTCGACTACCTGCCGGGTCAGATGCCGGCTGACAAACCTCGTTACCTTATGGGCGTTGGCAAACCGGAAGATCTGGTTGAGGGTGTGCGCCGCGGTGTGGACATGTTCGATTGCGTGATGCCAACCCGTAATGCCCGCAATGGGCATCTGTTCATTGATACAGGCGTGCTGAAGATCCGTAACGCGTTCCATCGCCATGATGATTCGCCGCTGGATCCGACCTGCGATTGCTACACCTGCCAGAACTTCTCCCGTGCTTATCTGCACCATCTGGACAAGTGTGGCGAAATGCTGGGTAGCATGTTGAATACCATCCACAATTTGCGCCATTACCAGGTGCTTATGGCTGGTTTGCGCGAGGCTATTCAACAGGGTACATTGGCCGCCTTTGTCGATGCCTTCTACGCCAAACGCGGGTTACCTGTTCCGCCTTTGGACTGAGTTTTCTGACCCCAAGATTCAACATTTGCAACTGGAGTGCTAAATGAGCTTTTTTATCTCTAACGCCATGGCTGACGCTGCTGCACCTGCTGCAGGCCCAATGGGCGGCGGCTTTGAGTGGATTTTCCTGGTCGGTTTCCTGGTCATCTTCTACCTGATGATCTGGCGTCCACAGGCCAAGCGCGCCAAAGAGCAGAAGAACCTGCTGGGCAGCCTGCAGAAAGGCGACGAAGTTGTGACCACCGGTGGTATCGCCGGCAAGATCACTAAAGTGGCAGACGATTTCGTTGTTCTGGAAGTTTCCGACACCATCGAAATGAAGTTCCAGAAAGGCGCCATCGCCGCCACGCTGCCAAAAGGCACGCTGAAAGCGATCTAAGTTCCAACTTCTACTCAATCGACGGGGCGCGCAAGGCGCCCCGCGTCATAAGCGGGCGGCGTGATGCTGAACAAATACCCTCTGTGGAAATACATTCTGATCCTGGCGGTGCTGGCGGTCGGTCTGATTTATTCCGCTCCCAATCTATATCCTGATGACCCGGCCATTCAGGTCAGCGGTGCAAGTACCGCACTGTTGGTCAATCAGGCTGATCTGGATCGTGTGAGCGCAGCGCTCAAGGAATCCGGGATCAACGTCAAGGCTGCCACCCTGGCAGCAAACGGCAAGGGCGGTTTGATTCGTCTGACCAAGGCTGAAGATCAGCTACCTGCCAAGGACGTCGTGCGCAAGGCATTGGGTGATGACTACGTCGTTGCACTGAACCTGGCACAAACCACCCCGCAATGGCTGCGCAGCCTGGCCGCGCACCCGATGAAGCTGGGTCTGGACTTGTCCGGTGGTGTGCACTTCCTGCTGGAAGTGGACATGGACAAAGCGCTCGATGCGCGCCTGAAAGTCTACGAAGGCGACGTCAAGAGCCTGTTGCGTAAAGAGAAACTGCGCTATCGCAGCCTGCCGCAACTCAACGGTGCCATTCAGCTGGGCTTCACTGATGAAGCAGCCCGCGAACAAGCCCGTACGCTGATCCGCAAGAGCTTCAACGATTTCGACATTGTTCCGGCCGACCTGAATGGCCAACCGGTGCTGCGTCTGGCGATGACCCCGGCCAAGCTGGCGGAAATCCGCGAATACTCCATCAAGCAGAACTTGACCACGGTACGTAACCGCGTCAACGAGCTGGGTGTTGCCGAGCCAATCGTTCAGCGTCAGGGCGCCAACCGCATCGTGGTTGAGCTGCCAGGCGTGCAGGACACCGCCGAAGCCAAGCGTATCCTCGGCAAGACGGCCAACCTTGAGTTCCGTCTGGCCGCTGAGCCGGGTGCTTCGAAAGCCACTTCCGAAACCTTCGAGTTCCGTGAAGGCAAGCGTCCGCCAGCACAGATCGAGCGTGGCCTGATCATCACTGGCGACCAGGTGACTGACGCCAAGGCTGGCTTCGGCGAGCATGGCACGCCAGAAGTGAACATCCGTCTGGATGGCCACGGTGGCGAGCTGATGAGTCGTGCGACTCGCAGCAACGTCGGTCGCAGCATGGCGGTGATCTTCATCGAGCAACGTCCGGTCACCACTTACGTCAAGCAAGTGGTTAACGGCGTCGAGAAAGACGTGCCGGTCCAGACGTTCAAGGAAGAGAAAAAGATCATCAGCCTGGCGACCATCCAGTCGCCGCTGGGTGCTCAGTTCCGCATCACTGGCCTGAACGGTCAGGGCGAGTCGTCCGAACTGGCGCTGCTGCTGCGTGCCGGTGGTCTGGCTGCACCGATGTACTTCGCTGAAGAGCGCACCATTGGCCCGAGCCTGGGTGCCGACAACATCGTCAAGGGTATCGATGCATCGCTGTGGGGCATGCTGTTTGTCTCGCTGTTCATCATGGCCATCTACCGCTTCTTCGGCATCATCGCCACCGTCGCGCTGGCGGTGAACATGGTGCTGCTGCTGGCCTTGATGTCGCTGCTGGGTGCAACGCTGACCCTGCCGGGTATCGCCGGTATCGTATTGACCATGGGTATGGCGGTCGACGCCAACGTTCTGATTTTCTCGCGGATTCGTGAAGAGATCGCGGCGGGCATGACCGTACAACGGGCAATCAACGAAGGCTTCGGCCGGGCATTCACCGCGATTCTCGACGCCAACCTGACAACCTTGTTGGTCGGCGGGATTCTCTTTGCGATGGGCACCGGCCCGGTCAAAGGCTTCGCAGTGACCATGTCCCTCGGGATCTTTACCTCGATGTTCACGGCCATCATGGTGACCCGCGCGATGGTCAACCTGATCTTCGGCGGTCGTGACTTCAAGAAGTTGTGGATTTAAGGGGCTGCCATGTTACGTACAATCAACTTCATGGGCGTTCGCAACTTTGCGTTCGGCGTCACATTGTTCCTTACTGCTCTGGCGCTGTTCAGCTGCTGGCACAAGGGCATGAACTGGGGGCTGGACTTCACCGGCGGTACGCTCATCGAGCTGACCTACGAGCGTCCGGCCGACGTCACCAAGGTGCGTGAGCAGCTGGTTACAGCGGGTTATCACGAGGCGATCGTACAGAGCTTCGGTGCGACCACCGATTTGCTGGTGCGTATGCCAGGTGAAGACCCGCAGCTGGGTCACCAGGTGGCCGAGGCCTTGCAGAAGGTCGGTGGCGACAACCCTGCGGTGGTCAAGCGCGTCGAATTCGTCGGCCCTCAGGTCGGTGAAGAGCTGCGCGACCAGGGCGGCCTCGGCATGCTGATGGCGCTGGGCGGCATTCTGATCTACCTGGCTTTCCGCTTTCAGTGGAAGTTTGCGGTCGGTGCGATCGTTTCGCTGATCCACGACGTGATCGTGACCATCGGTATTCTGTCGTTCTTCCAGATCACCTTCGACCTGACGGTGTTGGCGGCGGTACTGGCGATCATTGGTTACTCGCTCAACGACACCATTGTGGTATTTGACCGGGTTCGTGAGAACTTTCGTGTGCTGCGCAAGGCGTCCTTGATCGAGAACATCAACATCTCGACTACCCAGACCCTGCTGCGGACCATGGCGACGTCGATCTCCACTTTGCTGGCGATCGCGGCCCTGTTGTTCTTTGGTGGCGACAACCTGTTCGGCTTCTCCATCGCGCTGTTTATCGGTGTGTTGGCGGGTACTTACTCGTCGATCTACATCGCCAACGTCGTGCTGATCTGGCTGAACCTGAGCACCGAGGATCTGATTCCTACAGTGGCTACCGATAAGGAAGTCGACGACCGCCCATAACGGCTATCGTTTTCCAGCTGTCGACCGAAAAGGCGCGAGTGTTGAACTCGCGCCTTTTTTTATGCTCCAAGGCTGGGAGAAGCGCGGGCATGTCCCGCATGTGATGGTCAGGAGGTTCATGTGAACAAGTC
Source organism: Pseudomonas sp. GL_093 (assembly GCF_057837605.1). Lineage (NCBI taxonomy): Bacteria > Pseudomonadati > Pseudomonadota > Gammaproteobacteria > Pseudomonadales > Pseudomonadaceae > Pseudomonas > Pseudomonas sp. GL_093. The sequence goes on from NZ_CM174448.1 coordinate 1,175,542, forward strand.
GATGCTGGTTGGTGCAGTATTGGGTGCTGTTGGTGTGACGGCCGGGGGTGCTGTTGCCACCTACAGCCTGGTCAAAAAAAGCGGCCCTGAGTATGCGCAAGTTCTAGCCGTTGAACCGGTCAAGACACAAATCAAGACGCCACGTGAAGTATGCAAGGACGTTGCAGTAACCCGGCAGGCGCCGGTGAAAGATCAACATCAGATCGCCGGTACCGTGGTCGGTGCGTTGGCGGGTGGTTTGCTCGGTAATCAGATCGGTGGTGGCACCGGCAAGAAGATTGCCACCGTAGCAGGTGCAGTTGGCGGTGGTTACGCGGGCAACAAGGTTCAGGAAGGCATGCAGGAGCGCGACACCTACACCACGACTCAGACGCGGTGTAACACCGTGAATGACATCAGTGACAAGGTCGTAGGTTACGACGTCCGTTATTCGTTGGACGGCAAGGAAGGCAAAGTACGGATGGATCGCGATCCGGGCAACCAGATTCCGGTCGACAAGGAAGGCAAGCTGATCCTGGGGCAGAACGAAGAGAATCGCTAAATACTCAGGTTTGAGATTCAAAAAGAAGCACCCTTCGGGGTGCTTTTTTTGTGCCCGCGATTTATGCGTCACCACAGATTCCTGTAGGAGTGAGCCTGCTCGCGATAGCAGTCTTGCATTCAATATCAGTGGTGATTGATCCACCGCTATCGCGAGCAGGCTCACTCCCACATTGGATTTGTGGTGTTGTGCAAGGCGGATGTCGGGCATAAAAAAAGCACCCCGAAGGGTGCTTTTTCTGTCGCTGGAAGCTTAGCGTTTCAGCGAGGCCGGCAGGTGCGGCTGGATGGCCGTCAGAACTGCTTTGAAGCACTTGGTGTTACCGGCAACGACGTGGCCTTTCTCAAGGAAGTCGTGACCGCCGGTGAAGTCGCTCACCAAACCGCCTGCTTCCTGAATCAGCAGTGCGCCTGCAGCCATGTCCCACTCGGACAGGCCCGACTCCCAGAATGCGTCGAAACGGCCGGCCGCTACGTAAGCCAGGTCCAGGCTCGCCGAGCCAGCGCGGCGGATGCCGGCAGTCTGGCCAACCAGGGCGCGGAACATGCCCAGGTAGTTGTCGAGGTTGTCCATCTGGTCATCGCGGAACGGGAAGCCGGTACCCAGCAGGGCGCCGTCCAGGCTGGTGCGGCCGCTGACGCGCAGACGACGACCGTTCAGTTGGGCGCCGCGACCACGGCTGGCGGTGAATTCTTCCTGGCGAACCGGGTCCAGAACAACAGCGTGTTCCAGGCGACCGCGGTATTTGCAGGCAATGCTGACGGCGAAGTGAGGAATGCCGCGCAGGAAGTTGGTGGTGCCGTCCAGTGGGTCGATGATCCACAGGTAGTCTTCGCCTTCGCCGCTACCCGGGTGCATGCCGGTTTCTTCACCGAGAATGCCGTGGGTAGGGTAGGCCTTGCGCAGCGCGTCGATGATTTTCTGTTCGGCGGCGCGATCCACCTCGGATACGTAATCCTTGGCGTCTTTTTCGTCGACCTTGATGGTATCCAGGCGCTCGATGGAGCGGAAGATCAATTCACTGGCGCTGCGGGCGGCGCGCAGCGCGATATTCAGCATGGGCTGCATGGATGTGTCACCTAAGGTTGTTAAAGAAAGCCGGGCATTCTATCAGAACTTTTCTACAGGTGAAGGTTGGTGTTCGCTTTCATAGCTTAACGGTAGGTTGAGCTGTAAGATTCTGCTCCCATTAAAGTGTTCGAGAGCGCCTCCCTTGCTGCAAAACATTCGTGTCGTCCTGGTCAATACCAGCCATCCCGGGAATATCGGCGGGGCTGCGCGTGCCATGAAGAACATGGGCCTGTCGCGGCTGGTGCTGGTCGAACCGCGGTTGTTTCCGCATCACGAAGCCGATGCTCGTGCTTCCGGTGCCGGTGACATCCTTGAAAACGCGCAAGTCGTCGCCACCTTGGAAGATGCCTTGGTCGGCTGCAATCTGGTGCTTGGCACCAGCGCCCGTGATCGTCGCATTCCCTGGCCGTTGCTCGATCCCCGCGAATGCGGTGTGAAAGTGGTCGAGGAAGCAACGCAGGGTGCTGAGATCGCCTTGGTCTTTGGTCGTGAAGATTCCGGCCTGACCAATGAGGAGCTGCAGCGATGTCATTATCACGTGCACATCCCATCAGACCCTGAGTTCAGTTCGCTGAACCTTGGGGCAGCGGTGCAGGTGTTGAGCTATGAAGTGCGTATGTCCTGGCTCGCGGCCCAAGGTCAGCCGAGCAAGGTCGAGAAGGATGAAGTGGCGTCCACCAAAAGTGGTGAGCTGGCGACCATGGATGAGCTGGAGCGATTCTATGAGCACCTGGAGCAAACCCTGGTGGCCATTGAGTTTCTCGATCCGGAAAAACCACGGCACTTGATGGCGCGCCTGCGCCGGTTGTACGGACGCAGCTCGGTCAGCCGGGCGGAAATGAATATATTGCGTGGCATCCTCACGGAAACCCAGAAAGCGGCCCGTGGCGAGCTTCTTAAGCGGAAGGATTAAAAATGTTCGAGCGTTTGCGTGAAGATATCCAGAGTGTTTTCCATCGTGATCCGGCTGCGCGCAACGCCTTTGAAGTTCTGACGTGCTACCCGGGCATGCACGCCATTTGGATCCATCGCCTGTCGTCAGCCCTGTGGGGCATGGGCTGGAAGTGGCTGGCGCGACTGGTGTCGAACTTCGGTCGCTGGTTGACCGGGATTGAGATCCATCCGGGTGCCAAGGTCGGTCGTCGCTTCTTTATTGACCATGGCATGGGCATCGTTATCGGTGAGACCGCTGAGATCGGCAATGACGTCACCCTTTATCAGGGCGTGACCCTGGGTGGCACCAGCTGGAACAAGGGCAAGCGTCATCCGACTCTTGAAGATGGCGTGGTGGTCGGGGCGGGGGCCAAGGTGCTGGGTCCGTTTACGGTCGGCGCCGGAGCCAAGGTCGGTTCCAATGCCGTGGTCACCAAGGCGGTTCCGGCGGGTGCGACGGTGGTCGGCATTCCTGGTCGGATCATCGTCAAGCCCGATGAAGAGCAGGACGCCAAGCGCAAGGCCATGGCCGAGAAGATCGGTTTTGACGCCTACGGTGTTGGCGAAGACATGCCGGACCCGGTGGCGCGGGCCATCAACCAGTTGCTCGATCATCTGCAGGCAGTTGATGGGCGTCTGGAAGGTATGTGCGGTGCGCTGAAGGATCTGGGCAGTAATTACTGTGCGAAAGATCTGCCTGAGCTGCGCGAAGAAGACTTCGCCTGTGTGAAGGACAAGGATCAGAGCCAGGCCAGCTAATTCCGGGTTGGCCCCTTCGCAAGCAATTGCTGGCTGTTCGCGGCCAGCCTTTGCTATGATGCGCCCGCTCTTTTGCGGGTAATCCTGACTAAAGCACTAGGTCTTATAGTTGACTTAAATACTCGGGAATTGCATACTCGCCCCATTCCGAACTCCGTGGTAATTGTCCATGCGACTGACTACAAAAGGCCGATACGCCGTGACTGCCATGCTTGACCTGGCGTTGCACGCGCAGCACGGGCCGGTGTCCCTGGCCGATATCTCCGAGCGCCAAGGCATCTCCCTGTCCTACCTCGAACAGCTCTTCGCCAAATTGCGCCGCAGCAATCTGGTGTCCAGCGTCCGTGGTCCAGGCGGCGGCTATCAGCTGTCGCGCGACATGCAGGGTATCCAGGTTGCTCAGGTGATCGATGCGGTGAACGAATCGGTCGATGCCACCAAATGCCAGGGCCAAGGCGATTGCCATCAAGGCGACACCTGTCTGACCCACCACTTGTGGTGCGATCTGAGCCTGCAGATTCACGAATTTCTCAGCGGTATCAGCTTGGCTGACCTTGTCACTCGCCGTGAGGTACAAGAAGTAGCCCAGCGTCAGGATCAGCGCCGTTGCAACAGCAAAGCGCCGCGCCTGGACAAGATTGAAGCGTCCGCCGTCGAATGACAGCCAAAGAGCTAGCGGCACGCCAGCCAGCCTGATTTAGGAGATAGTCCATGAAATTGCCGATTTACCTTGATTACTCTGCGACCACCCCGGTTGATCCGCGTGTAGCGCAAAAGATGAGTGAGTGCCTGCTGGTTGACGGAAACTTCGGTAACCCGGCGTCCCGTTCCCACGTGTTCGGCTGGAAAGCTGAAGAGTCCGTCGAAAACGCTCGTCGTCAGGTCGCTGACCTGGTCAACGCCGACCCGCGTGAAATCGTCTGGACCTCCGGTGCCACCGAGTCCGACAACCTGGCAATCAAGGGTGCGGCGCATTTCTATGCCACCAAAGGCAAACACCTGATCACCACCAAGATTGAGCACAAGGCTGTCCTCGACACCATGCGCCAACTGGAGCGTGAAGGCTTCGAAGTTACCTACATCGAGCCTCGCACTGATGGTCTGGTCACTCCAGAGATGATCGAAGCTGCCCTGCGCGACGACACCATCCTGGTTTCGGTCATGCACGTGAACAACGAAATCGGCACCATCAACGACATCGAAGCCATCGGCGAACTGACCCGCTCCAAGGGCATCCTGTTCCACGTTGACGCTGCTCAGTCCACCGGCAAGGTCGATATCGACCTGTCGAAGCTGAAAGTCGACATGATGTCGTTCTCTGCCCACAAAACCTACGGCCCTAAAGGCATCGGCGCACTGTACGTGAGCCGCAAGCCGCGTGTTCGCATCGAAGCGACCATGCACGGCGGCGGTCACGAGCGCGGTATGCGTTCCGGCACCCTGGCGACCCACCAGATCGTCGGCATGGGCGAAGCCTTCCGCGTAGCCAAGGAAGACATGGTTGCCGAGAACATCCGCATCAAGGCCTTGAGCGACCGTTTCTTCAAGCAGGTCGAAGGCCTGGAAGAGCTGTACATCAACGGCAGCATGACCGCTCGCGTTCCGCACAACCTGAACCTGAGCTTCAACTACGTTGAAGGCGAGTCGCTGATCATGGCGCTCAAGGATCTGGCTGTTTCGTCCGGTTCGGCCTGCACCTCGGCTTCCCTTGAGCCTTCGTACGTACTGCGCGCCCTGGGCCGCAACGACGAACTGGCACACAGCTCGATTCGCTTCACCTTCGGCCGTTTCACCACCGAAGAAGAAATCGACTACGCCGCGCAGAAAGTCTGCGAGGCCGTTACCAAGCTGCGCACTTTGTCGCCGCTGTGGGACATGTACAAAGACGGTGTCGACATTTCGAAAATCGAGTGGGCGGCACACTGATTTCAAGTCGCCGCAAAGCGGCCCTGTAAGACGCAGGTTTTCAGGGCTTAAGAGCGACTCTCTGATGAGTGAGGATTAAGAATCATGGCTTACAGCGAAAAGGTCATCGACCACTACGAGAACCCGCGCAACGTCGGCAAGATGGACGCGGAAGACCCTGATGTCGGCACCGGCATGGTCGGCGCCCCAGCGTGCGGCGACGTGATGCGTCTGCAGATCAAGGTTAACGAGCAAGGCATCATCGAAGACGCCAAGTTCAAGACCTACGGTTGCGGTTCGGCTATCGCCTCCAGCTCCCTGGCGACCGAGTGGATGAAAGGCAAGACTCTGGATGAAGCAGAGACCATCAAAAACACTCAGCTGGCTGAAGAACTGGCTCTGCCGCCAGTAAAAATTCACTGCTCCGTACTTGCTGAAGACGCTATCAAAGCGGCCGTTCGCGACTACAAGCAGAAGAAAGGCTTGATCTGACTTTCAAGTTTTGGCGACGAGTAAGGAGTCACCGATGGCTATCAGCATGACAGAAGCGGCTGCTCAACACGTGCGACGCTCCCTCAACGGGCGCGGCAAAGGTGAAGGGATTCGTCTGGGTGTTCGCACCACGGGCTGTTCCGGCCTTGCCTACGTGCTGGAGTTTGTCGACGAGGTGGTTGCAGAGGATCAGGTGTTCGAAAGTCACGGCGAGAAAGTGATCATCGACCCGAAAAGCCTGGCCTACCTGGACGGCACCGAACTCGATTTCGTCAAGGAAGGGTTGAACGAAGGCTTCAAGTTCAACAACCCCAACGTGCGCGGTGAATGTGGCTGCGGCGAAAGCTTCAACATCTGAGGCTGCGCGTGGGTACTCCTTGTCATTTCGCTTTATTTGAGCTGAAACCGAGCTTCCGTCTGGATCTCGATCAGTTGGCCACGCGCTATCGTGAGTTGGCGCGCGGCGTTCATCCGGACCGTTTTGCAGACGCTTCCGAGCGCGAGCAGCGGCTGGCGCTAGAGCAATCCGCGAGCCTCAACGAGGCCTACCAGACGCTCAAAAGTCCCCCAAAGCGCGCGCGTTACCTGCTCGCCATGGGCGGTCGCGAGCTGCCGCTGGAGGTCACGGTGCATGATCCGGAGTTTCTTCTGCAGCAGATGGAGTTGCGTGAAGAGCTCGAAGACCTGCAAGACAGCGCCGACCTGGCGGGTGTTGCAGTGTTCAAGCGTCGCCTGAAGACTGCGCAGGATGAACTGAACGAAAGCTTCGCAGCCTGTTGGGATGATGCAGCGCAACGTGAACAGGCCGAACGCCTGATGCGGCGCATGCAGTTCCTCGACAAGCTCACCTACGAAGTGCGCCAGTTAGAAGAGCGCCTCGACGATTAACCCAGTGCCGCTCCGGTCGCACGCCTGATATACAGATAAGTCCTGATAACGATGGCCCTACTGCAGATCGCCGAACCCGGCCAAAGTCCTCAACCGCACCAGCGTCGTCTGGCTGTGGGGATCGACTTGGGCACTACCAATTCGCTGGTCGCTGCGTTGCGCAGTGGTCTTTCCGAACCTCTGGCTGACGCTGACGGGCAGGTCATTCTGCCGTCTGCCGTGCGCTACCACGCCGATCGTGTTGAGGTCGGCGAGTCGGCCAAGCTGGCCGCCGCTACCGACCCTTTGAACACCGTGCTGTCGGTCAAGCGCTTGATGGGTCGTGGTCTGTCCGACGTCAAGCAATTGGGCGATCAACTGCCGTACCGCTTTGTCGGCGGCGAGTCGCACATGCCGTTCATCGACACGATTCAGGGCCCGAAAAGCCCGGTCGAAGTCTCCGCCGATATCCTGAAAGTGCTGCGTCAGCGCGCCGAAGCGACATTGGGTGGCGAACTGGTAGGTGCGGTGATCACCGTTCCGGCCTATTTCGACGATGCTCAGCGTCAAGCCACCAAGGATGCGGCCAAATTGGCCGGTCTGAACGTGCTGCGTCTGCTCAATGAGCCGACCGCCGCCGCTGTAGCTTACGGTCTGGATCAGCACGCTGAAGGCCTGGTCGCTATTTATGACTTGGGTGGCGGCACCTTTGATATTTCGATTCTGCGCCTGACCGGCGGTGTGTTTGAGGTTTTGGCTACTGGCGGCGACAGCGCGCTGGGCGGCGATGACTTTGATCACGCAATTGCTGGCTGGATCATCGAGAGCGCCGGTCTGTCCGCCGACCTCGATCCGGGTGCGCAACGCCATCTGCTGCAAACCGCTTGTGCGGCCAAAGAAGCCCTGACCAATACCTCGTCCGTTGAAGTCGCTTATGGCGACTGGAAAGCCGAGCTGACCCGTGAAGCCTTCAATGCGCTGATCGAGCCAATGGTTGCCCGCAGCCTGAAAGCCTGTCGCCGCGCTGTGCGTGATTCCGGCATCGAGTTGGACGAAGTGCATGCCGTGGTCATGGTCGGCGGTTCGACCCGTGTGCCTCGCGTCCGCGAAGCCGTTGCTGAAGCCTTCGGCCGCGAGCCGCTGACCGAAATCGATCCGGATCAAGTGGTGGCCATCGGTGCCGCGATCCAGGCCGATACGCTGGCTGGCAACAAGCGCGATGGCGATGAACTGCTGTTGCTTGACGTGATTCCGTTGTCCCTGGGGCTGGAAACCATGGGCGGCCTGATGGAGAAGGTGATTCCACGCAACACCACCATCCCTGTCGCCCGCGCTCAGGACTTCACGACTTATAAAGATGGCCAGTCGGCCATGGCGATCCACGTATTGCAGGGTGAGCGCGAGCTGATCAGCGACTGCCGTTCCCTGGCACGCTTCGAATTGCGCGGCATTCCGGCGATGGTGGCCGGTGCGGCGAAGATTCGCGTGACCTTCCAGGTCGATGCCGACGGTCTGCTCAGCGTTTCTGCCCGCGAGCTGGGCTCAGGTATTGAGGCCAGCATCCAGGTCAAACCGTCCTACGGTCTGACGGATGGTGAAATTGCCAAGATGCTCAAAGACTCGTTCCAGCACGCCAACGACGACAAGGTCGCTCGCGTGTTGCGTGAACAGCAGGTCGATGCCCAGCGCCTGATCGAAGCGGTGCAGGGCGCCCTCGATGTCGATGGCGAGCGCTTGCTCGACGCCGAAGAGCGCATGGTCATCGAATTGCAGATGCAGGAACTGACCGAGCTGATGAAAGGTACTGATGGTTACGCCATCGAGCAGCAGACCAAACGTCTGTCGCAAGTGACCGACGCCTTTGCTGCCCGCCGCCTGGACTCGACGGTGAAAGCCGCGCTGGCGGGGCGCAACCTGAATGAGATTGAGGAATAACGATGCCGCAGGTCATTTTTCTGCCACACGAGAAGTTCTGCCCGGAAGGTATGGTTGTGGAGGCTGAGCCTGGCACATCCATTCTCGAACTGGCCCACGAACACCATATCGAGATGGAAAGCGCCTGTGGCGGCGTCTGCGCCTGCACCACCTGCCACTGCATCATCCGCGAAGGTTTCGACTCGCTGGAAGAAGCGGATGAGCTGGAAGAAGACTTTCTTGATCGTGCCTGGGGTCTGGAGGCGCAATCGCGTCTAGGCTGTCAGGCGATCGTCGGAAATGAAGACCTGACTGTCGAAATTCCGAAATACTCGCTCAACCATGCGGCCGAAGCGGCGCACTGATTCAAGGAACTGAAATGAGTCTGAAATGGGTTGATGTGCTGGAAATCGCGATCCAGCTGGCTGAATCCAAGCCGGATGTGGATCCGCGCTACGTGAACTTCGTCGATCTGCACAAATGGGTGCTGGCATTGCCGGAGTTCAGTGATGATCCGACCCGCGGTGGCGAGAAGGTGCTTGAAGCCATTCAGGCCGCCTGGATCGAAGAAGCAGACTGAGTCTGCGCCGTACGCAGTTAGGCAATACCAAAGAACCCGCGTATAATTCGCGGGTTTAATTTTTCGCAAATTACCGTTTCTGGAGTTACACCATGGCTGTTCAACGTACTTTCTCCATCATCAAGCCTGACGCTGTTGCAAAAAACGTTATCGGCGAGATCACCACTCGTTTCGAAAAAGCTGGCCTGCGCGTTGTAGCTTCGAAACTGAAGCAACTGTCCAAAGCTGAAGCTGAAGGCTTCTACGCTGAGCACAGCGCTCGTGGTTTCTTCGGCGACCTGGTTGCTTTCATGATCTCCGGTCCGGTTGTCGTTCAGGTTCTGGAAGGCGAAAACGCTATCGCTCTGAACCGTGAGCTGATGGGCGCTACCAACCCTAAAGAAGCTGCTGCCGGTACCATCCGCGCTGACTTCGCTGATTCGATCGACGCCAACGCTGTACACGGTTCGGACTCCGAAGCCGCTGCTGCTCGCGAAATCTCGTACTTCTTCGCAGCTACTGAAGTAACCACTCGCTAAGCATTGGCTTAAGAGTGAAGGTGAATCCATGACTACATCGACTGTAAAAACCAACCTGCTGGGTCTGACTCAGCTGGAAATGGAAAAATTCTTCGACTCAATCGGGGAGAAGCGTTTCCGTGCCGGTCAGGTAATGAAATGGATTCACCACCTTGGCGTCGATGATTTCGACGCCATGACGAACGTCAGCAAGGCCTTGCGCGACAAGCTCAAGGTTATTGCCGAGGTTCGTGGTCCTGAAGTTGTCAGCGAGGACATCTCCACCGACGGCACCCGTAAGTGGGTGGTGCGCGTGGCGTCCGGCAGCTGCGTCGAGACCGTGTACATTCCCCAGGGCAAACGCGGCACTTTGTGCGTTTCGTCCCAGGCAGGCTGTGCCCTGGATTGCAGTTTCTGCTCCACCGGCAAGCAAGGATTCAACAGCAACCTCACTGCCGCCGAAGTCATCGGCCAGGTGTGGATTGCCAATAAATCGTTCGGCAGCATCCCGGCGACCGCCGACCGTGCCATCACCAACGTGGTGATGATGGGCATGGGTGAGCCGCTGCTGAACTTCGACAACGTCGTGGCCGCCATGCATCTGATGATGGATGACTTGGGCTACGGGATCTCCAAGCGCCGCGTAACCCTGTCTACATCGGGTGTGGTGCCGATGATCGATGAGCTGTCCAAGCACATCGACGTCTCCCTGGCGTTGTCCCTGCACGCACCGAACGACGCATTGCGTAACCAATTGGTGCCGATCAACAAGAAGTATCCGCTTAAGATGCTGCTCGAGTCGTGCCAGCGCTACATGTCGTCCCTGGGCGAGAAGCGCGTGCTGACCATTGAGTACACCTTGCTCAAGGACATCAACGACAAGGTCGAGCACGCGGTCGAAATGATCGAGTTGCTCAAGAACATCCCGTGCAAGATCAACCTGATTCCGTTCAACCCGTTCCCGCATTCCGGTTACGAGCGCCCGAGCAACAACGCGATTCGTCGTTTCCAGGATCAGCTTCACCATGCCGGCTTCAATGTCACCGTACGCACCACCCGCGGTGAAGACATCGATGCCGCGTGTGGCCAATTGGTAGGGCAGGTGCTGGATCGCACCCGTCGCAGCGAGCGTTATATCGCCGTGCGTGAGTTAAGCGCCGAAAACGATATCGCACAGAACGCTGCGAACAATAATTAAGAGAGGATCTCTATGTCCCTGCGCTTAGCGCTGCTTTTGCTGTTGGCCAGCCTGTGTGCTGGCTGTGTCCTGTCGGGCGATTTCAACCCGATGAAGACCAGCAAGGGCCGCGATGAAGCGCGCGTTGCCTATGTGCAACTGGGCTTGGGGTACTTGCAGCAGGGCATGACCGAACGGGCGAAAGTACCGTTGAAGAAAGCGCTGGATCTGGATGACTCGGATCCGGATGCCAACGCTGCGCTGGGCCTGGTATTCCAGGCCGAGATGGAGCCGGAGCTGGCGGATCAGCATTTTCGCAAGGCGCTGTCTTCCCGCCCCAACGATGCGCGAATCCTCAACAACTACGGCAGTTTTCTTTTCGAAGAGAAACGCTACAAAGAGGCGTACGAGCGCTTTGAACAGGCCGCCGCCGATACCTTGTATCCTGAGCGTTCGCGGGTGTTCGAGAACCTCGGAATGACCGCTTCGAAGCTGGGGCAGCGTGATCTGGCCCAGCAGCAGCTTGAAAAAGCCCTGCGTTTGAATCGCCAACAGCCACGTGCATTGCTGGAAATGGCTGAGTTGTCCTTCGAAGACAGGCATTATGTGCCCGCGCGTGACTACTACGATCGTTTTAGCCTGCTCACCGAGCAAAATGCACGTAGTCTATTGCTCGGCGTTCGGCTGGCAAAAGTGTTTGATGATCGCGACAAGGCCGCCAGTTTTGGCCTGCAACTAAAACGACTCTATCCCGGTACGCCGGAATATCAGCAATACCTGTCGGAGCAATGATGAAAGCGGCGCATCCCGAAGTTGTAGCAGCGAATCGCGTTAATCCCGGTGAGACTTTGCGCCAGGCTCGCGAAAGCAATGGCTGGTCGCTGGCCGAAGTGGCCCTCAAGCTCAACCTCACCGTCAACTCCCTGAGCAATCTGGAAGCCGGCGCTTTCGACAAGCTGCCTGGGCATACCTTTGCTCGCGGTTATATTCGCGCCTACGCGAAACTGCTCGGCATGGATCAAACCGTACTGGTCCAACAGTTCGACCAATCCACCGGCACCGACTCCCAGGGCAGCAACGTTCATAGCCTGGGGCGTATCGAAGAGCCAGTTCGGGTTTCCCACACCATTTTGCGAATTGTCAGCCTGCTGTTGCTGATCGCAGTGATTGGTGGTGGTTTTGTCTGGTGGCAGGATCAAACCTCATTGCGCACCAAAGACCTGACGAGCCTGAGCCCGGAACACGTTGAAGTCGAAGGCGCTGACGGCACCACCCAGATCCATCCGCTGGACGAGCCGGAAGACCAGGCCGTCGCGGAAGGTCAGGCTGAAGGCACAACCGCTCTTGCGTTGCCGCAGGCCGAGAACTCCACTGAAGCACCGGCCGAAGCTGAAGCGACCGTGCCTGCTGCGCCAGCACCAACGCCTGTTGCACCGACGCATAGCGCCGCTCCGGTTGTCGCAACTCCGGCCGCGCCAGCCCCGACTGCTCCCGTTGTATCGACCCCGCCTGCGAGCGCTTCGGTTACTCCGACCATTCCCGCTCCAGCCGCGGCTGCCGGTCAGGGCCAGGGCCAGGTTCAATTGCAATTCACTTCCGATTGCTGGACGCAAGTGACCGATGGCACCGGCAAGGTGCTGTTGAGTGGTCTCAAGCGTAAAGGCGAAAACGTTTCCGTGAGCGGCAAACCACCGTTTTCCGTGCGTCTGGGCTTCGCCCGTGGCGCGCAGGTCAGCTACAACGGGCAGGTGGTTGATGTCGCTCCGTTCACCAGTGGCGAGACTGCTCGCCTGAAGTTGGGTCAATAAGTCATGCACGGCGAATCTCCAATCAAACGTCGCGAATCCCGCAAGATCTGGGTCGGTAACGTGCCTGTTGGCGGCGATGCGCCTATCGCTGTGCAGAGCATGACCAACAGCGACACCAATGACGTCGCCGCCACCGTGGCCCAGATCAATCGTCTGGAAGCGGCTGGCGTCGATATCGTGCGAATTTCCGTACCCGATATGGATGCCGCTGAAGCCTTCGGCAAGATCAAGAAGCTGGTCAAAGTACCTTTGGTCGCCGACATTCACTTCGACTACAAGATCGCTCTGCGCGTAGCCGAACTGGGCGTTGACTGCCTGCGCATCAATCCGGGCAACATCGGTCGCGAAGACCGCGTGCGTGCGGTAGTCGATGCCGCCCGTGATCGCGGGATTCCGATCCGTATCGGCGTGAACGCCGGTTCCCTGGAAAAAGACCTGCAAAAGAAATACGGCGAGCCGACTCCGGCTGCGCTGGTTGAATCTGCCCTGCGTCACGTCGAGCACCTTGAGCGTCTGAACTTCCAGGACTTCAAGGTCAGTGTTAAAGCTTCTGACGTGTTCATGGCCGTCGCCGCTTACCGCTTGCTGGCCAAGGAAATCGTTCAGCCGTTGCACCTGGGCATCACCGAAGCCGGTGGTTTGCGTTCAGGCACGGTGAAATCCGCCGTGGGCCTCGGTATGCTGCTCGCCGAAGGGATTGGCGATACTATTCGCATCTCGTTGGCGGCCGACCCGGTCGAGGAAGTGAAAGTCGGCTACGACATTCTCAAATCCCTGCATCTGCGTTCCCGTGGCATCAACTTCATCGCCTGCCCGAGTTGCTCGCGGCAGAACTTCGATGTGGTCAAAACCATGAACGAGCTGGAAGGGCGCCTCGAAGACCTGCTGGTGCCGCTGGATGTCGCGGTCATCGGTTGCGTGGTCAACGGACCGGGCGAAGCCAAGGAAGCCCATATCGGCTTGACCGGCGGCACACCAAACCTGATTTACATCGACGGCAAGCCGTCGCAGAAACTGACGAATGACAATCTGGTGGATGAGCTTGAACGCTTGATCCGTCAGAAAGCGGCCGAAAAGGTCGCAGCTGACGCAGCAGTCATTGCGCGCGGCTAAGTCGAACGAATTTAAGGATTTATAGTGAGCAAGTCTCTGCAAGCCATACGTGGCATGAACGACATCCTGCCCGAGCAGACTCCCCTGTGGCGTCATTTCGAAGGCACCGTCTCGCGTTTGCTGGATAACTACGGTTACAAGCAGATCCGCATGCCGATCGTCGAGTTCACCGAGCTGTTCAAGCGCTCCATCGGTGAAGTGACCGACATCGTCGAAAAAGAGATGTACACCTTCGATGACCGCAACGGCGACTCCCTGACCCTGCGCCCTGAAGGCACGGCGGCCTGTGTGCGTGCGGTGCTTGAGCACGGCATCACCGGCGGTGGCCAGGTGCAGAAACTTTGGTACATCGGCCCGATGTTCCGCCACGAGCGTCCGCAGAAAGGCCGTTATCGCCAGTTCCACCAGATCGGTTGCGAAGTCTTCAACCTTGACGGTCCGGACATCGATGCCGAGCTGATCGTGCTGACCTGGCGCCTGTGGGGCGAGCTGGGCATCCGTGATGCGGTCAAGCTCGAACTCAACAGCCTGGGCACCGCCGAGTCCCGCGGTCGTTATCGCGAAGCGCTGGTCGAGTTCCTGTCGGCCCGCCTGGACAAGCTGGACGAAGACAGCCAGCGCCGCCTGAAGACCAACCCTTTGCGGGTCCTGGATACCAAGAACGCTGAGACTCAAGCCGTGCTGGTCGACGCGCCGAAAATGGCCGACTACCTCGACGAAGAGTCCCGCGTGCACTTCGAGGGCCTCAAGGCTCGCCTGGACACCGCCGGCATTCCTTACGTGATCAACCCGAAGCTGGTTCGCGGGCTGGATTACTACAGCAAGACCGTTTTCGAATGGGTCACCGACCAGTTGGGCGCCCAAGGCACCGTGTGTGCCGGTGGTCGTTACGATGGTCTGGTGGAGCAGATGGGCGGCAAGCCGACCCCGGGCGTTGGTTTCGCCATGGGCATCGAGCGCCTGGTGCTGCTGCTTGAAACCCTGGAGCAGATCCCGGAAGAGATTTCCCGTCAGGTCGACGTCTACCTCTGCGCCTTCGGTGAAGCCGCCGAGCTGGCCGGCCTGGCCCTGAGTGAACGTGTTCGTGATCAATTGCCCAACCTGCGCCTGCAAGTGAATGCCGGCGCCGGCAGCTTCAAAAGCCAGTTCAAGAAAGCCGACAAGAGCGGTGCGTTGTACGCGCTGATCCTCGGTGACGACGAAATGGCCCAGCAAGTGGTAGGTTTCAAACCCCTGCGTGGCCAGGGCGAACAACAAAGCATTGCCTGGGATGCGCTTGCTGCACACCTGGCCACCTGCGTCGTGCAGGGTTGAAGCTGTCAAACAGCCGATTTAGCGATTAAGGAGTATTGGGGTGTCGAGTACCGAAGACGAACAGCTGTCGGATTTGAAGGACTGGTGGACACGCAACGGCAAGCCCCTGGTCACTGGCGGCCTGTTGGCGCTGGTCATCGTGTTCGGCTGGCAGGCCTTTCACAAGTATCAGAGCAATCAGTCGCAAGGCGCCTCGATGCTCTATCAGCAACTGCTGGAAACCACGCTGACGCCAGACGGCAAGCCTGATGCCGCCCGTGTTGCGGACCTGGCCAGTAAGCTCAACAGTGAGTTCGGCGGTAGCGCTTACGCGCAGTACGGCAGCCTGTTCGTGGCAAAAGTCGCGGTCGACAGCGGCAAGCTGGATGACGCAGCCAGCGAGCTGAAAGCCATTGTTGCCAAACCGGCCAACCCGGCGCTTGGCGAAATTGCTCGTCAGCGTCTGGCGCAGGTGCTGGCCGCGCAGAACAAGGCCGATGAAGCCCTGAAACTGCTCGAAGGTGATGCCGATAAAGCATTCCTGGCCACTCGCGAAGAACTCAAAGGCGACCTGCTGGTGCAGTTGGGTCGTACCGACGAAGCGAACGCGGCGTATCAAAAAGCCAAGGCGGCGCTGTCGGATGAAGCGGCAGTGGGTGGCCTACAAATCAAGCTGGACGACCTGGCCAAAGGGGATGCGTGACGTGATTCGTTGGAAACATGCAGCATTGCTGGCTCTGGCCATATTGGCCGCGGGTTGCAGCAGCAACAGCAAAAAAGAACTGCCACCAGCCGAGTTGACCGACTTCAAAGAAGAAGTGGTTCTGCAAAAGCAGTGGAGTCGTTCGATCGGTAACGGTCAGGGCGAATCGTACAACATGCTGGTTCCGGCGATCGATGGCGATACCATCTATGCCGCCGACGTCACCGGTGTGGTGATGGCGATGGATCGCAGCAATGGCGACGTCAAATGGAAGAAAGATCTCGATCTGTCTGTTTCCGGCGCTGTCGGCGTCAGTTACGGTCTGCTCCTGATCGGTACGATCAAGGGTGAAATCGTTGCCCTGGACGCCATCAACGGTGAAGAGAAATGGCGCGCTCGCGTGTCCAGTGAAGTCCTCGCACCGCCGGCCAACAACGGTGATGTCGTTGTAGTTCAGACTCAGGATGACCGTCTGATCGGTCTGGATGCCGCTACCGGTACCCAGCGCTGGTTGTATGACAGTACTCCGGCGGTATTGACCCTGCGCGGCACCAGTGCGCCGATCGTCACCAACCGCCTCGCGGTGGCTGGCCTGTCGACTGGTAAAGTGGTCGCTCTCGATATTTCCAACGGCGTGCCGGTGTGGGAACAACGTGTAGCGATTCCACAAGGTCGTTCGGAACTGGAGCGCGTTGTCGATATCGACGGCGGCCTGCTGCTGTCCGGCGGTACGCTGTATGTCGCCAGCTATCAGGGTCGCGTTGCGGCACTGGATCTTGAAAGCGGTCGTCAGCTCTGGCAGCGTGATGCTTCCAGCTATGCCGGTGTCGCCCAGGGTTTTGGCAACGTCTACGTGAGCCTGTCTTCGGGCACCGTTGAAGGCGTCGACGAGCGTTCCACCACAGCTTTGTGGAGCAACGATTCGCTGGCCCGTCGTCAACTGTCGGCTCCGGAAGTGTTCTCCAGCTATGTTGCAGTCGGTGATATGGAAGGTTACCTGCATCTGCTGAGCCAGGTGGACGGTCGTTTCGTCGGCCGCGAGCGCATCGACAGCGACGGCCTGCGTGCCCGTCCGCTGGTGGTGGGCGACACGATTTATGTGTATGGCAACAGCGGCAAACTGGAAGCCCTGACCATTAAGTAAAGGTTTGACTATGCTTGGGGTTAAACCCCAGGCAGCCCCGTAACAAGGGGTTCGCAGCGCCCTCAAGCGCTGCCCCGAGCACCAGCCGCTGCCTAGCAGCGGCTTTTGTATTTTCTGAAATAACGAAGTGGAGAGCCGCATGGTTCCCGTAATCGCCCTGGTGGGCCGACCGAACGTCGGCAAGTCCACCTTGTTCAACCGCCTGACCAGGACTCGCGACGCCATCGTCGGTGACTTGTCCGGTCTGACCCGTGATCGCCAATACGGTGAGGCCAAGTGGCAAGGGCGTTCCTACATTCTGGTCGACACCGGCGGTATCTCCGGTGACGAGCACGGTATGGACGAAAAAATGGCCGAGCAGTCGCTGCTGGCCATTGAAGAAGCGGATGTCGTTCTGTTCCTGGTAGATGCCAAGGCCGGTTTCACCGCCGCCGACCAGATGATCGCCGAGCATTTGCGCAAACGTAACAAGCGTTCTTACGTGGTTGCCAACAAGGTCGACAACATCGATCCTGAAATGGCCCGCGCTGAATTCGCCCCGTTGGGCATGGGCCACGCGATCCCGATCGCCGGTGCTCATGGTCGTGGCATCACCCAGATGCTGGAAATCGCCCTGAGCGACTTCCCGAAAGACGATGACGAGCTGGAAGAAGGCGAGGAAGAGACCGTTGCCGAAGGCGAGGAAGCCAAGCGCATTCCTGGCCCTAGCGAAAAAGACGGGATCAAGATCGCGATCATCGGCCGCCCGAACGTCGGCAAGTCGACCCTGGTCAATCGCATGCTCGGTGAAGACCGGGTAATCGTCTATGACGAGCCCGGCACCACCCGCGACAGTATCTACATCCCGTTCGAGCGTAACGACGAGAAGTACACGCTGATCGACACCGCCGGTGTGCGCAAGCGCGGCAAGATCCACGAAGAAGTTGAAAAGTTCTCCGTGGTCAAAACCCTGCAAGCGATCAAAGATGCCAACGTGGTGATCTTTGTGATGGACGCCCGCGAAGGCGTGGTCGACCACGACCTCAACCTGCTGGGCTTCGCCATTGAGTCGGGTCGTGCGCTGGTGATCGCGATCAACAAGTGGGACGGCATGACGCCGAGCGAGCGCGACTTCGTGAAGGTCGAGCTGCAACGTCGACTGTTCTTCGTTGACTACGCCGACATTCACTTCATCTCGGCCCTGCACGGCACGGGCGTGGGCAACCTCTACGCCTCCGTACAGAACTCGTTCAAGTCTGCGGTCACCCGCTGGCCAACCAACCGCCTGACCACGATTCTGGAAGATGCGGTCGGTGAGCACGCGCCACCGATGGTCAACAACCGCCGGATCAAGCTGCGTTACGCCCACTTGGGTGGTGCCAACCCGCCGATCATCGTGATTCACGGTAACCAGATCGAGAAGGTGCCGAAGTCTTACGTTCGTTACCTGGAAAACACTTACCGTCGTGTCTTGAAGCTGGTCGGTACGCCGATCCGCATCGAGTTCAAGGGCGGCGAGAACCCGTACGAAGGCAACAAGAACTCGCTGACCGATCGCCAGGTCAACAAGAAGCGTCGCATGATGTCGCACCACAAAAAGGCCGACAAGAAGCGCCGCGACAAGCGCTGATTCAGTGATCGTTCCCACGCTCCGCGTGGGAATGCAGCCTCGGACGCTCTGCGTCCAAGTCGGTGAAGTAAAGAGGGCGCCAATGGCGCCCTTTTTCATGCCTGTCGTTTGGGCTATTCTCGGGCTCTCCCGTGCCGCCGTAGAGCCGGGTGTAGAGCAGGGAATCACCGATGATCACCAGTAAGCTGCCGAATGTCGGCATCACTATCTTCACTCAGATGTCTCAGCTCGCGGCGCAAACCGGGGCGCTGAACCTGTCCCAGGGTTTTCCCGATTTCGATGCGCCGCAGGCCCTGTGCGATGCGGTCGGTCGGCATATCGCCAGTGGCCACAACCAGTATTCGCCGATGACCGGCCTTCTGGCATTGCGTCAGCAGATTGCGGCGAAGATCGCCCGCAGCTACGGCGTCAATGTGGATGCCGACCATGAAGTGACAGTCACGCCCGGTGCAACCCAGGCGATCTTTTGCGCCATTCAGGCGGTTATCCACAGCGGCGACGAAGTGATCGTCTTCGATCCGGCCTACGACAGTTATGAACCTTCGGTTGAGCTGGCCGGTGGTCGCTGCGTTCATGTGCAGTTGGGCCTGAATGACTTTGCCATCGACTTCCAGAAGCTGGGTGAAGCCATTACCCCACGCACGCGGATGATCATCCTCAACACCCCGCACAACCCAAGCGGCGCGCTGATCAATCGTGCCGAACTGGATCAGCTGGCGGCGTTGATCCGCGACCGCGACATCTATGTCATCAGCGATGAGGTCTACGAACACCTGGTGTTCGATGGTGTGCCTCACGTCAGCGTGCTGAATCACCAAGAGCTGTATCAGCGTGCATTCGTGGTCAGCTCCTTCGGCAAGACCTATCACGTCACTGGCTGGAAAACCGGCTACGTCGTCGCACCGCCGGCCCTCACCGCCGAGCTGCGCAAGGTTCACCAATACGTCAGTTTCTGCGGTGTAACGCCGCTGCAATACGCCTTGGCCGACTTCATGGCCGAGCACCCGGAACACGTCGAAGAACTGCCGGCTTTCTATCAGGCCAAGCGCGATCTGTTCTGCGATCTGCTGGCGCCGTCGCGCTTCAGTTTCACCCGAGTGGCCGGCACGTATTTCCAATTGGTCGATTACTCGCAGATCCGTCCGGACCTCAATGACGTCGAGATGGCGTTGTGGATGACCCGCGAACATGGCGTGGCGAGCATCCCGATCTCGGTGTTCTACCAGACTCCGCCCGAAGGCCAACGCCTGGTGCGCTTGTGCTTCGCCAAACGCGAGGAGACCCTGCGTGAAGCAGCGGCAAAACTATGCGTGATCTGAGTGCGCTACCCAATCTGAACATCGCGCTGATCCAGACCACCCTGGCCTGGCATGATCGTCAGGCTAATCTGGAGCATTTCGAGCCGTTGCTGGAACAGGCTCGCGGGGCGGATCTGATCATTCTTCCGGAAATGTTCACCACCGGTTTTTCGATGGAGTCCGAGACCCTCGCCGAGTCGGAAAATGGTCCGACCAGCAAATGGCTGCGGGTCCAGGCAGCGAAACTGGATGCGGTGATCACCGGCAGCGTGATCGTCCAGGCAGCTGACGGCAGCCATCGCAATCGCCTGTTGTGGGCGCGGCCGGACGGGGAGGTGTGGTACTACGACAAGCGCCATCTGTTCCGCATGGCCGGCGAACACAACCACTTCACCCCCGGCGAGCGTCAGGTGCAGTTCGAACTCAAGGGCTGGCGAGTGCGTCCGCTGATTTGCTACGACCTGCGCTTCCCGGTCTGGAGCCGCGATGCTCAGGACACCGATTTGCTGCTGTACACCGCCAACTGGCCGGGTGCACGGCGTCAGCACTGGAACCGCTTGCTGCCAGCGCGGGCGATTGAAAACCTCTGCTATGTGGCGGCGGTGAATCGCATTGGTACTGACGGCAAAGGGTTTGCCTACACCGGTGATAGCCAAGTGCTGGATTTTCAAGGCGAGACCTTGCTCAGTGCAGGCGAAGCCGATGGCGTGTTTCAGGTCGTTCTGAACGCTGCGGATCTTCAGGCTTATCGAACACGCTTTCCAGCGAACCTGGATGCCGATACGTTCGAGTTCACGTAACCGATCGTTCCCACGCTCTGCGTGGTAATGCAGCCCTTGAGGCATTCCCACGCAGAGCGTGGGAACGATCAGGGCAAACAAAAAGGCCCCGAGGTTCGCACCTCGGGGCCTTTTGCGTTTCAGCGAAGGCTTACGCCGCTTTCGCTTCCGGCTGGCTCAGCGAGCGGTTAAGCGCGCTGAACAAAGCCTTGAAGCTGGCGGTGGTGATGTTTTCATCGATACCGACGCCGTGCACCGCACGTTCGCCATTCACACGCAGCTCGATGTAGGCCGCAGCCTTGGCATTGGTGCCCGAACCGATGGCGTGTTCGTTGTAGTCCATGATCTCAACCGGAATCGGCAGACCGGCCACCAGCGCTTCCAGGGCACCGTTGCCCTTGCCACGCCAGTGCAGGTTGGTTTCACCCTGACCTTTGCCCGAGACTTCCACTTCGACAGCGCTGTGACCGTTTTCTTCCTGCAGGCGATGGCTGACCAGCGCGTACGGAGTGTTGGCCTGCAAGTACTCGCTGTGCAGCAGCGCGTGGATCTGCTGAGCCGTCATCTCGAGGCCCAGACGGTCGGTTTCACGCTGCACAACCTGGCTGAATTCGATCTGCATGCGGCGCGGCAAGCTGATGCCGTATTCCTGTTCCAGCAGGTAAGCGATACCGCCCTTGCCCGACTGGCTGTTGACGCGGATCACCGCCTCGTAGCTGCGGCCGATGTCGGCCGGGTCGATCGGCAAGTACGGTACTTCCCACAGGGCGTCCGATTTCTGCTGGGCGAAGCCCTTGCGGATGGCGTCCTGGTGGGAGCCGGAGAACGCGGTGTGAACCAGGTCGCCGACGTACGGGTGACGTGGGTGCACCTGGATCTGGTTGCATTCTTCGACGACTTTGCGCACGCCGTCGATGTCGGAGAAGTCCAGTTCAGGGTGAATGCCCTGGGTGTAGAGGTTCAGCGCCACGGTCACGAGGTCGACGTTACCGGTACGTTCGCCGTTGCCGAACAGGCAGCCTTCGACACGGTCCGCACCGGCCATCAGGCCCAGTTCGGTGGCCGCAACGCCAGTGCCACGGTCGTTGTGGGTGTGCAGGCTGATGATCACGCTGTCACGACGGTTGATGTGACGGCCGAACCATTCGATCTGGTCGGCATAGATGTTCGGGGTCGCGCATTCCACTGTGGCTGGCAGGTTGAGAATCACCTTGTGCTCAGGCGTCGGGTTCCAGACTTCGATCACCGCGTCGCAGACTTCTTTGGCGAACTCGAGCTCAGTGGCGCTGAAGGTTTCTGGCGAGTATTCGAAGGTCCACTCGGTGTTTGGCTGCTGGGCGGCATATTTGACGAACAGCTTGGCCGCGTTCACGGCGATGGCCTTGACCCCTTCCTTGTCCTGGTTAAAGACAATGCGACGGAAGGACGGGGAGGTGGCGTTGTACAGGTGAACGATGGCTTTCTTCGCCCCGCGCAGGGACTCGAAGGTGCGCTCGATCAAATCTTCACGGCCCTGGGTCAGCACCTGAATGGTGGTGTCGTCCGGGATGTGGTTGCCTTCGATCAAGGTACGCACGAAGTCGAAGTCGGTTTGCGAAGCCGCCGGGAACGACGCTTCGATTTCTTTAACACCGACCGACACCAGGGTTTTCCAGAAACGCAGCTTCTTGACCGCGTCCATTGGCTCGATCAACGACTGGTTACCATCACGAAGGTCGGAGCTGCACCAGATCGGCGCGGCGGTAATGGTCTTCGACGGCCAGGTGCGGTCCGGGATGTCGATGGTCGGGAACGCGCGGTATTTCGAAGACGGGTCTTTGAGCATGCTCATCGGGGAATCCTTATTGTGTGGGCCGAAAAAAGGCGGCCTGCCGGTGGATCAAATGTTCTGGGGATAAAGCGTAGGACGAGGCACCGCGATTCAGCCTGGCAGTCGTGCACTGACAAGACACAGGCTGCGGTGCTGGCGAAGCTGAATGAGGGTGTGAGAGGTTTTCATGCCTTCAACCCTAACCGCGAGGGTGAAGGATGGCAAGCGGTCGAAAAAAATTGAGAGGAATCCTCGAAAAGTCGTGGTTATCGAGATTTTATTGCGGTGAAGGGTGGTGATTGTTTTTATGTTTGCGCGAGGTTTGAGCGATGCGCAATTGAAGGCTTTCGGTGATGGGGCGTGTCAGCGCGGCTATTCTTAAAGCCTTACCAAGGACTACTGGCAGGCAGGAGTCGGCAATGAACGAGTCGGATTGGAAGTTTTATAGCGCACTGCGTCCGTTGGCCCATGAGCGGCTATGCGTCCGGATCATGGAAGAGGTCGAGCGCACGGTGCTGGATAAAAGCATTGCACCTTATGAGCGGATAGAAGCCAGTGAAGAAAGGCTGAAGGCGGGTCAACAGGAGCTGTATTGGGCGTTTGGCGTGTTCAGTCACTCACGCAATGAGGCACCTGCTCACTTGCTGGGGCTGTGTACTCATGAGTTGATCAGCGCTGAAGAGTTGGCGGGCTTTTCGGAGGAAACTCAGGCCTGGATCAAAGAGTGTCTGGCGCATAGGGAAATTCATGGGATTGAGGACTTGGAAGCTGAATAGATGGCGTCTGTTATGCCGCCATCGCGAGCAGGCTCACTCCTACAGTTGATCTATGGCGAACACAAATCCAATGTGGGAGTGAGCCTGCTCCGGGCGGCGTTCCGACGATGAGGCCGGCAGCCTCAACCACTATCTAAGGCTGAAATGCACCGATAAAGATGGCCGGATCCACCCGCGCATCATTCAGGCTGACGTTCCAGTGCATATGCGGCCCGGTCGCGCGCCCGGTGGCACCCACTTTCCCGACCACTCCACCACGGGCCAATTGCTGGCCAACCTGCACGTCGATTTTCGACATGTGGCAGAACATGCTGATAAAGCCCTGTCCGTGATCGACAAACACCGTGTTGCCGTTGAAAAAGTAGTTGCCGATCAGGATCACCTTGCCGGCCGCCGGGGTCTTGATCGGCGTACCGGCAGGCACGGCGAAGTCCAGGCCGGCGTGAGGATTCCGCTCTTCACCATTGAAGAAGCGGCGCACGCCGAACTTGCTCGACAGCGGGCCGTTGACCGGTTTGTCCAGCAACAGGTTGCTCGGGGTGTTCGGGCTGAAGCTGCGGTAAGCCTGGATCTGTTCGGCCAACTCACCCTCGATGCGCTTGAGATTCTCCGGGTTCGGATTGACCTGCTGCGTGTTCTTCAGGGTGATGTGCTGTTCCGGGTATTTCTTGTTACCCACGTTGAAATTCAGAGTGCGACCGTCACTGCTGACCTGCTGCGTGCCCGGTTTAACCGTCAGCGGCACGCCGACAATCGCCAGCCAGTTGTTCTGTTCCTTGACCACCAATACGGGTTTGCCTTGATAACTGGCCTTCGGCGCCTGCGCAGAGGCACCCAGATCCACCACGGCCACGCCGCCCGGCACCGGTTTGTTCAACAGGCGGGTGATGTAGCTGTCGGCGTGGGCGTTGAAGGTCAGGCACAGCAACAGCAGCGGAGCTAAAAAACGCGGCATGGATCAATCCAGTAAAGAAAGGGTGACAGGCGTCAGGTGATTGTCTTCGACCCGCACTTGCAGTTCGCCTTCGCCAAGTCTGGCTTTCAGGCGCTGACCATTGTGGGTTTGCGCGGCGTTGCGGATCGCGTTGCCGCGTTCGTCCAGCAAAATGCTGTAGCCACGGCCGAGGGTCGCCAAAGGGCTGACCACATGCAGCGTCTGCATCTGGCTTTGCAGTTGCAGGCGACGTGATTTTAGCCCTTCGCGCATGGCACGGGGCAGGCGTTCGGCAAGACTGTCTAGGCGCTGACGGAGCATCGCCAGTTGCCGACCGGGATGTTGCCCGGCGAGGCGGGTTTCGAGGCGGATCAACCGTTCGCGACGGGTATTGAGGCTGCGTTCGAACGCGCGGCGCATGCGCATGTCCAGATCGTCCAGGCGCTGCGCTTGCTGGCGCAGACGTTCGCCGGGATGGCGCAAGCGGCGAGACATGCCTTCCAGGCGCAGTCGTTCACGCATCAAGCGGTCGCGGATACGCATCACCAGCCGTCGATGCAGGCTTTCGACCCGGCGGACCAGGTCACTGGAATCCGGCGCGAGCAGTTCGGCGGCAGCGGAAGGCGTCGGGGCGCGGACGTCGGCCACGAAGTCGCTGATCGACACGTCGGTTTCATGGCCGACGGCGCTGACAATCGGCGTCACGCAGGCATCCACGGCGCGGGCCACGGCTTCTTCGTTGAAGCACCAGAGGTCTTCCAGCGAACCGCCGCCACGGGCCAGGATCAACGCATCGAAACCGCGGGCGTCCGCCAGTTTCAATGCGCGGACAATCTGCGCAGTGGCTTCGCGGCCCTGCACGGCAGTGGGGATCAACGTGAGTTGGATCTGCGGCGCACGGCGGCGGAATACGCTGATGATGTCGCGAATCACCGCGCCGGTGGGCGAGCTGATGATGCCGATGCGTTGCGGATGCGCGGGCAGCGGCACTTTGCGTTCGGCGCTGAACAGACCTTCGGCGCTGAGTTTTTCCTTCAGCGCATCGAAGGCCAGACGCAGCGCACCGTCACCGGCCGGCTCCACGGTATCGAGGATCAGCTGATAGTCGCCACGGCCCTCGAACAGCGAAACCTTGCCGCGCACCTTCACCGCCAGGCCATCCTTCAATGCCTGACGAACCCGCGCCGCGTTCTGCCGGAACAGTGCGCAACGCACCTGGGCACCGCTGTCCTTGAGGGTGAAATACACGTGACCGGACGCCGGGCGAGCGAGGTTGGAGATTTCGCCTTCGACCCAGATGTTGCTGAACACGTCTTCAAGCAACACCCGCGCGCGGCCGTTGAGCTGGCTGACAGTCAGGACTTCACGGTCCAGGCCGAGTCTTGCAAAGGGATCTTTAATCATGGGGCGCAGTTTAAAGGCATTCGGCGCTGAATCTCCATGCACCAACGAAAATCCCCTGTAGGAGTGAGCCTGCTCGCGATAGCGGTTTAGCATTCAATACTGTTGTCGACTGATACACCGCTATCGCGAGCAGGCTCACTCCTACAGGGGTAAAGTCGGGGCCCGGATTCAAGGAAGACATGGAATGAATGCATTTGAGATGTTGCACCAATGGCCCTTCGGTACAACGGATTGGCTGATCATCGGGCTGGGCATCGCCCTGGCCTACATCGTGTTCGGCATCGCCGGCTTCGGCACCGCATTGGTAGCGGGGCCGATTCTGATCCTGTTCATGCCGCTGTCGAAGATCGTGCCGCTGTTGGTACTGCTGGATTTCGTCGCGGCGTTCGGCAATCTGCTGCCTTCGCGGCGGGATGTGGCGAAGCCCGAGTTGCTGCGTCTGCTGCCGTGCATGGCGGTCGGCTGCACGCTGGGAGTGATTTTTCTGTTGAACCTGAAATCCGATGTGTTGTTGCTGATGATGGGGCTGTTTATCAGCGCTTATGCGATTTATAGCCTGTGGGTCAAAACCCGTCCGACACAATTGTCCGCCGCTTGGGCCGTGCCGATGGGTACGGTGGGCGGGATGTTCGGGGCATTGTTTGGCAGTGGCGGCTTTTTATATGCGATCTATTTGAACAGTCGCCTGCCCAAAGAGGCAGCCCGGGCGACTCAGAGTGCACTGATCAGTTGCAGCACCGTGGTGCGCTTGAGCCTGTTTGCTGTCGCGGGCGTGTACGCCGAGCTACCCTTGTTGGTATTGGCGCTGTGTTTATTGCCGGCCATGGCATTGGGGCTGTGGATCGGCCGGCGGTTGACCATGAGATTGTCCCGCGAGGCGTTTGTGCGGCTGGTGACCTGGTTGGTGCTGGCCAGCGGAATCGCCTTGATCGGACGTTATTTGAGTGCTTGACCTGAGAGTGTCAGGGATTAAGCTGCCGCCCGAAAATCCTGTGGGAGTGAGCCTGCTCGCGATAGCGGTTTAACATTCAATAATGTTGTCGACTGATACACCGCTATCGCGAGCAGGCTCACTCCTACAAGGGTGAATATTCAGTATTTGCAGGCTTGTGCCCATGAATTCGCAAAGCATTATTGTCCCGAAAATCTCCACACTGCCGGTGCACGAACCCCGGGCCCGGGCGGTCGTGCGTTGGCTGGTGCGCAAGAACATCATTAAAGAAGAACTGACCACTTGTGGCCGCACTGGCAACCGCATGGCTCATGCCATCGGCGACGGCGCCCGCGCTGTCGTGCTGCATCCTGAAGCGCTGCCGTTCGGTGAACCGATCAATGGCCTGGAGATCATCACCAAACGCTGCATCTATACGCCGGCCAAGGGATTCCTTGAAGAGGCGGGCTGCGCCGAGTGCCGCAAGGAAGTCGGCGAAGCGCTGTTCGAAAGCCTGGAAGACTGGATGCCGGGGCGCACCGATAACTTCACGTGTCCGGAGTGCGGGCATGAAGATGACATCAACGGCTTTCTTTTCCTGCAGGAATGCGGCTTTTCCAACCTGGGTTTTATCTTCAACAACTGGGCAGAGGCCGGGTTCAAGCAGAGCTTTATCGACGAATTTGCCGATTGGCTCGATCAGCCTGTCAGTTGGGTGAAAGTCGAGCTGTAGGAGACGAGAATCTCCGTATATCAGTAATGCTAATAATAGACAGAGTTTTACATTGAACCCGAGGGGGTGTCTGACTATAATGGCGCGCTTCCATTTTCCCGCTCGGGAGCCCCCGCGATGCTGCGTATCAGCCAAGAAGCTCTGACATTCGACGACATTCTCCTAGTGCCTGGTTATTCCGAGGTGCTTCCTAACGAAGTCAGTCTCAAGACCCGCCTAACCCGTGGCATCGAGCTGAATATTCCTCTGGTTTCTGCCGCCATGGACACCGTTACTGAAGCCCGTCTGGCAATTGCCATGGCTCAGGAAGGTGGCATCGGCATTATCCACAAGAACATGACCATCGAGCAGCAAGCTGCCGAAGTGCGCAAGGTCAAGCGTTATGAGGCCGGCGTGGTCAAGGACCCGATCACCATCGAGGCTGACGCCACGGTTCGTGAACTGTTCGAACTGACCCGCATGCACAACATCTCCGGCGTTCCGGTCCTGCACGATGGCGACCTGGTCGGCATCGTCACTTCCCGTGACGTACGTTTCGAAAACCGTCTGGACGCCACCGTCCGTCAAGTGATGACGCCTAAAGAGCGTCTGGTCACGGTCAAGGAAGGCGCCGACAAGAACGACGTCCGCGAGCTGTTGCACAAACACCGCATTGAACGCGTGCTGATCGTCGACGAAAAATTCGCCCTCAAAGGCATGATGACCGTCAACGACATCGAAAAAGCCAAGGCTTACCCGCTGGCCAGCAAGGACGACCAAGGTCGTCTGCGCGTTGGTGCTGCAGTCGGTACCGGTAAAGACACCGGTGATCGCGTAGCTGCCCTGGTCAATGCCGGCGTTGACGTGGTGGTGGTCGACACCGCTCACGGTCACTCCAAAGGCGTGATCGACCGCGTTCGCTGGGTCAAACAGAATTTCCCTGAAGTGCAGGTCATCGGCGGCAACATCGCCACCGGCGCTGCCGCCAAGGCTTTGGCCGAAGCAGGCGCCGATGCAGTCAAGGTCGGTATCGGCCCAGGCTCGATCTGCACCACCCGTATCGTCGCCGGTGTCGGCGTCCCGCAAATCAGCGCCATCGCCAACGTCGCCGCTGCCCTAGAAGGCACTGGCGTTCCGTTGATCGCCGACGGCGGCATCCGTTTCTCCGGTGACCTGTCCAAGGCCATCGTTGCCGGTGCTTCCTGCGTGATGATGGGCTCGATGTTCGCCGGTACTGAAGAAGCACCGGGCGAGATCGAACTGTTCCAGGGTCGTTCGTACAAGGCTTACCGCGGCATGGGTTCGCTGGGCGCCATGTCCCAGGCTCAAGGCTCCTCCGACCGCTACTTCCAGGACTCCTCGGCAGGCGCCGAGAAACTGGTTCCGGAAGGTATCGAAGGGCGTGTTCCTTACAAGGGCACCCTGAGCGCCATCATCCATCAACTGATGGGCGGCCTGCGTTCCTCGATGGGTTACACCGGCAGCGCCGACATCGAAGAAATGCGCACCAAGCCTGAGTTCGTGCGGATCACCGGTGCCGGCATGGCCGAATCCCACGTTCACGACGTGCAGATCACCAAAGAAGCGCCAAACTACCGCGTAGGTTGAGCCTTCCAGCAAAAAGTTAAGTAACCGGGGCTGTTTTCAGCCCCGAGTTGTTTCTGATTTTCTTCACCGAATTGCATAGACGAGACTGACCACATGGCCCTCGACATTCACGCTCACCGCATCCTGATCCTCGACTTCGGTTCCCAGTACACCCAGCTGATTGCCCGCCGCGTGCGTGAAATCGGTGTGTACTGCGAACTGCATCCGTTCGACATGGACGACGAAGCGATTCGCGAATTCGCGCCGAAAGGGATCATCCTCGCCGGCGGCCCCGAGTCCGTACACGTCGCCGACAGCCCGCGCGCACCGCAAGCCGTCTGGGACCTGGGCGTACCGGTCTTCGGTATCTGCTACGGCATGCAGACCATGGCTGAACAGCTGGGTGGCAAGGTCGAAGGTTCCGAGCTGCGTGAGTTCGGTTACGCCCGTGTTGACGTGGTCGGCAAAAGCCGTCTGCTCGACGGCATTGAAGACCACATCGACGCCGACGGCCTGTTCGGCCTCGACGTCTGGATGAGTCACGGTGACAAGGTCACCAAGATGCCGCAGGAATTCCACATCCTGGCCAGCACCCCAAGCTGCCCGATCGCCGGCATGTTCGACGATGCTCGTGGCTACTACGGCGTGCAGTTCCACCCGGAAGTGACCCACACCAAGCAGGGCGGTCGCATCCTCTCGCGCTTTATCCTCGACATCTGCGGCTGCGAAGCCCTGTGGACGCCTTCGAAGATTGCTGAAGACGCCATTGCCAACATTCGCGCCCAGGTCGGCACCGACAACGTACTGCTCGGCCTGTCCGGCGGTGTGGACTCCTCGGTGGTTGCTGCGCTGCTGCACAAAGCCATCGGCGACCAGCTGACCTGCGTCTTCGTCGACAACGGCCTGCTGCGTCTGCACGAAGGTGAGCAAGTGATGGCCATGTTCGCCGAGAACATGGGCGTCAAGGTGATCCGCGCCAACGCTGAAGATCAGTTCCTCGACAATCTGGCTGGCGAAAGCGACCCGGAAAAGAAGCGCAAGATCATCGGCCGTACCTTCATTGACGTCTTCGATGCCCAGTCCAACAAACTGGACAACATCAAGTACCTCGCCCAAGGCACCATCTACCCGGACGTGATCGAGTCGGCTGGCGCCAAAAGCGGCAAGGCTCACGTGATCAAGTCGCACCACAACGTGGGTGGCCTGCCGGAAGAAATGAACCTCAAGCTGGTTGAACCCCTGCGCGAGCTGTTCAAGGACGAAGTCCGTCGTCTGGGCCTCGAACTCGGCCTGCCGTACGACATGGTCTACCGTCACCCGTTCCCGGGCCCGGGCCTGGGCGTGCGGATCCTCGGTGAAGTGAAGAAGGAATACGCGGACCTGCTGCGTCGCGCCGACCACATCTTCATCGAAGAACTGCGCAAGGCCGACTGGTACCACAAAGTCAGCCAGGCATTCGTGGTGTTCCAGCCGGTGAAATCGGTTGGCGTTGTCGGCGATGGCCGTCGTTACGCCTGGGTCGTTGCCCTGCGTGCCGTTGAAACCATCGACTTCATGACCGCGCGTTGGGCTCACCTGCCATACGAACTGCTGGAAACTGTTTCCGGCCGGATCATCAACGAAATCGAAGGCATCTCCCGCGTCACCTACGACGTGTCGAGCAAGCCGCCAGCGACGATTGAGTGGGAGTGATCCCGCGCTAGCGTCATCGTTGCGAAAGCCCCTGTACCGGTCTCGGTCAGGGGCTTTTTTATGCTTCACTGCTTTTGTAACGTGTGCTTCTGTTGCGTACGAAGCGAGCAATATGGCCTGCAGAAGTTTTGCTTCGACAGGTGGTAAAGTATTCGCTCGCTGTCGGGAGGTTTGAACATGAAGCTTGAAGAACGCATGCGGATGGCCATCCAGCGCACGTCGGGTAATGTGATCCTGCGCGCGGACGTTGCGTCGCTGGGCGGTCACTCTCAAGTTTCCGTCGCTCTCGATAAGTTGCAGAAAAAGGGCGTAATTGTACGGATGGGCATTGGTGTTTATGCCAAAGCGTTCAGAAACCCTGACACCGGTCTCGTTACGCCTGTCGAGGATCTTGAAACACTGGCGGTCGAAGCATTTCGGCGGTTCGGCATGAGCGTTTCAGTGCAAACGACGCCTTCAGGACAGCGCCGTTCGGGCGCCCGCAAGGAAGCGAAAATATGCGTGCAGGGCAATCGCCGGATCCGCCGCAAGTTGTCGTTGGGCGGAAGGTCGGTGGTTTACATCAATGAACGGGCGCCCTCCCGGAAAGCGAAAAATACGGTGAGGCGTCACCCTACAACCGGGAACTTGATCATCCCGACTGTTGGCCTCAAACGGTACGTGCTGGATCTCGCCGAGCTCAGCAAGGTTTCCTACGTCAAAACATATGCCGATGAATGGGCAGAAAATGTCTCGAGATTGGCCGGGGATGATGTTCGTACCGACTCAATTGAGCAGTTGGTCATTGCGTTGAAAAAAGAGAAAAAGGTCACCGGCACAGAAGCGGTTCATCTACTCGCCAACTACTTGAGAGAAAGACAGCGTGTTTGACCCGTTCAAGGATTTCGAAGCGAAGGGATATCTCAGGAATGTTGTGGGTGAAAAAGACCTCAACATCGTCAAACACCTTGAGCACGACTTGTTCAGCGCGAACCTGTCGGACGCCATGGCTTACCTGGCCAAGCAGAGAGTAATCACCTACGGTAATTTTCTGCATGTTCACAAACTCCTGTTCGGAGATCTTTATCCTTGGGCGGGCAAGGATAGACTGAGCACTTCTCCTGATTTGGCTATTTCCAAGGCAGATACTTACTTTTGCCCTCCCACTGAAGCCAAAAGGGCTGTAGAAGAAGGTCTCCGTCTGGGCCAGGACAAGGCTTTTCTCAGAAAATCATCGGGCGTGGTGATGGGGTTCTTTGCCTATGGGCACCCATTCCTGGACGGTAATGGAAGGACGATGCTCGTGGTGCACTCGGTGTTGTGTCATCGAGCTGGATTTTCGATTAACTGGAGCAGGACAGACAAGTCCGCCTACTTGTCGGCGCTTAGTGACGAGATCGAGACTCCCGATAAGGGCATCCTTGATGATTACCTGAAGGACTTCATCGAGCTACCTCTGGATCCGGGAAAGTGGGAAGCTGCCATTCAATCTGTTAAAGGTCTTAACGGTCTTGTCTCGGTGGACACTGTCGAAGGATCCTTTAATGATCCTGCCATCTCGCAGAAGTATCAGGAGTTCGATCAGCGCAGGGGCTACACGATTGATTGATTGATTGATTGATCGCATGTAACTGAAAAGGCCGTGTGAACACTGTTCACACGGCCTTTTTGCGTTTTAGACGCCTGGTAGTCGGACGGGGGTCATGCCCATTCTGTGCAGCGCTGAACTCAAGGCGTCGGGGTTTTGAAAGCGTCGACCATTGATCTGCCAGGAATCCCGTTCGACGTAGTACCCATCTGCATCATGCTTGATGGGCGTTCGAACGAGTTTGCCACGGGTGAGGATGCCGTTACTGGTGATGACTCTGTTGGTGAGGGTTCTGCTGCGGTGAACCAGAAAGGGTTCACCGGTACTGGTGCTGAGGGTGTACGTGCCCGGCATGGGTAGCCCATCCTCCAGCCTTTGCGCCAGGATCACGCTTTTCGGCGTCGGGATTTGCAGCAACAAGTCATTTTTGGCAAAACCGGCCGCTTGTCCCGGGCGTGGCTCGTCGGCCACCCCCGGGTCGACCTTGATACCGCCGAGCTCATCCGGGCCCACGCTTTCAATACGCAGCCCGATGCTGCCTTCAAGTTCGCTGACACCCGCCACTTCGGCATAGGTATTGGCGTGGCTGTTCCCGACCAACGCCACCCAGCGATGCGCGCCTCTGGCCGTTTGGTCGGCGTCGATGACTTGGCGGGCAAAGAAATTCATCATTTTTTGCCGAAAATTGATGTTTGCCCTCTCAATGCCAGCGCTGCGGTAACTGGCCAGGCAGTCGATGGCCTGAACGCGGATATGGTTTTTTTGCGCCGTCCTGACCACCTGCTCAAAGGTGAATTGTTCGCTGGGGTCAGTCGAAAAACCTGCATCAAGGTCCTTGAGGTAGCTTTCCAGATCCTCGGACATCACTCCAGTGCGGTTGAACACATCCAGGTCAGTCTGATGGAAATCGGTCAGCAGATGCTCCATGTACAGGGTTTTGACCTTTTGTTTGCGCAGCACGCTCATGTTCTCGACCAGAAACTGTTTACTGCCCACGCTGTCGTGGCTTTCACCGATGACCAGGCTCTGTGACCGCTTGAAAAGGGTCTTGATGATGTCCTGGAGCTTCGCATTCGCAATGAACGATGGAATGGTCGGTCTGGGTCGCAGCGGCGGTTGCGAATAGAAGGTCACGGCGTCGTCGTGCAGTGTTCGGCGCAGTCTCTTGAAGGCTCCCAGCTCAATGTCCGGATTGTTTGGATTGACAAAGCCGTCCTTCAAATCCCCCTTAGGGGCCATACCCTTGGCCGCCTGTTTGAGGGCTGGCTTGATGTCCTGCGGAACATCGTATGCCGTCGCCGGGGCATCGAAGTCCGGGAGTGGCGGCTCGGCCCTGGCAAACAGATCGGCAAACAGATCGGCAAACTTGCCCCCGCCCACCAGGCCGGGACGCGTGAGGGGCACCCATTCACCCATTTCATTCAGGCGTACCGGTATGTTGCGGTAAAAGGAGTAAGGATTGACCGGGTCAATGATTACCCAGGTTTTCAGTTCGTTGCTGTAGCGCACCAGGTAGAAACTGTCACCGACTGCGATGTAGTTACCTCCAGTCCGGGGTTGGTAAATGCCCTGGAATTTGCCTTCGTCACTGACCGGGAAGTCGCCGTCGAGGACCTCATTGGTTTCAAAAGGGGCGAGAATGTCGGCGTCGGCAGGCGTGGCCATGACGGTCTCGAAAGACGGAGTGGGTGGTGGGGGCAGTTCAGCTTCTGACTTCGGTTCCGGCCCGGTCGCAAGGGTCTCTTCTGTCTCCGTGATTTCTGCGAAATCGGAGGCCTCTGCAAGTTCTGCCGCCCCCCTCAGGAAAGGCAGGTTGAACAGCACATCCACGCTGCCAAGGATGGCGCCAGTCACTGCGGCCTTGCGTTCCGCCGGGGTGTGGCCGTTGATGGCCTGGTCGATGTGAAGCCCGACATTGGCGATGCCAGCGCCGATGACGACAAACGCTGCCGGCCATGCAAGGGCGGCCATGGGCCCGAAGGTGTGGTTGAAGGCATTGAGATAGCCTATCCACAGCTTTTTCCTGATCTCGCCGTTGGAGTGCAGCAGGTAATTGGCGTCGCTGAGCATGCGCTCATGAGTGGACCGGTTCAGATGGGTGAACGCATCACCGGCAATTTTCTCGCCACGGTAGTGGAGCAAATGATGGTCCGCGACTGCATATTCACCGGGCAATACGTCATAGGCATGGGTGAGGCCGATATTTTCGGTTTCCGTCTCCTCAAACGCATGAATGATCAGGCCAATACCGGTGAAGTTGGTGAGCTTGTGCCCCAGTGAAGTGGGTTTGTCCTGAATAATGTCGCGCTCTTGCTGCTTGAAGTGCATGAGCATGCGCTCACGGCCTTCGGCATCCTTGACTTCATTGGCCAGCCATTCGTGCAATTGCTCGACGCTGGTGAAGCAGTGAAAACCTCTGGGCTCACCCGGAACGTAGAGAATGTTCAGGTCACGGTCGTCGGTGATACTGAAAATGTCCGTCGACACGTACTGATCAATACAAAACTTGCGGATTGATAAACCGCTGCCTGCTGGCGCCTCGTCCAGCAGCATTTGCCGGGTGAGTGGCCTGCTCACATTTGCGGTGGCCGCCCTGAGCACCAGGGTGAAGTGTTCGCGGGTCAGGTATCCCTTCTCGTAGTCTTCAATGGCTTTGGCGATGAACGTGCACTTGGCCAGCGCACGGAAGTTGTCGCTGTGCTTTTCCCAGAACGTCGCGATGGCCGTTTTGCAACGGTCAGCGAAATTGGTATCCCAGAAGGTTTTCAACACATCCCGGGCATGCAGGCGAATTTCGTTGGTTTCATCGTAGTTTCCGGCATTGCCGTCGGCACGGTAGAAACCGCTGTCAACGTCCAGCAGGTCCCCGTTGTCCTGGTCGTGGACACTGAAACGCTGCATGACCAGTTGCGGGAAGGTCATCGACTCCCTGGGTTTTTCGAATACATGCTGCCAGCCGGTAAAGGTCTTCGAGCTGCTTTGAGCGGCATTAAACCGATGCCAGTAGACCTTGTCGGGTTCGATATCCGTGATGTTGTGCTGGATGAGAATGTCTTTGGCGACCTGATACGCCATGGCGTACATGTCGGGGCAATCGGTTACCAGATCAGGGATCAGGGCCTGGAGGGCCTGCGCATCGGTAGCGTCGGGCAGGGTTATGTCTTGAGTGTCGTCCATGATGCTCGCCTTGAGAGGTTGCTGAGGGGGCGCTCACTATCTCAAGGGGCATCGGTTCCATCTGTAAGCTACTGGGTGTCTGGTGGTGGCCTGTTGCTGATAGAAGAAGTAGGGCATGACGAAGGTCTGAGTCAGGCTCAGCGCCGTGCAACGTCAGAAAAGTAAAACTTGTCCAAGGTGTGCCGCGACTCGGTGTATTCGAACTGCCGTCCGTCCTGCAAAAACGTCTGGTTGCTGACCACGATCACATGGCTCTGGCCGTCGAGGTCCAGGTGTTGCTGGTCATCCTTGCTCCGCGGCACCGCTTCGATGGTGCGCTGGGCGTAGGCGATTTGCAGTTGCAAGGTCTGCTCGATGAAGGCGTAGATCGAGTGCTCGGCGATGTCTCGGGACAGGCCGGGAATCACGTCGCTGACGAAATGGTTGATGTCGAGGATCACGCGTTTGCCGTCGATCCGCCGCACTCGCTTGATCCGCGTGATCAGGCTGCCTTCTTCAGCCTGGATGTGTTCGAGCAGAGAACCTTCGAGGGGGATCTGGCTGAACTCGACCACGTCGGTGCTGACATTGTTGCCCAGGCTCGGGTAGGTCTCCTGGAAGCTGACGATGCCGCCCAGCTGAAATTCGATCGGGTTGGTCGACAGGACAAACGTGCCTTTGCCGTGGACTTTCTGGGCGAAACCGCGCTCCTGCAGTTGCTCGATGGCCTTGCGCACGGTGCCGCGACTGGCCTGGTAGCTGTCCATCAGTTCGGTTTCGGAAGGCAACCGGGCGCCGCGTTCCAGACGTTCGGTCGTGATGCTGGCAAGCAGATCGCTGTAGATCTGGTTGTATTTACTCATGGGGATGGCTCTATGCCGCGCTGTGCTCAAGGTTTCGAACCTTAAGGGCAGGGTAGGGGTTTGTCCATGCGGCGTTAGGTTTCTTTGACTTTTGAGGTGGGAAATGTCGCCGCCGGTCGGGTTCAGGATAAACAAATTCAAACTCGTCTGTACGAGTTGTTGCTTTAACTCGTACAGACGAGTACTTTTCGCTTCGGCGTGCTGCCAATAACAAAAAACTACAGCGGAAGAACAAGCATGAGCCACGACTATCCGAATATCGCCAGCGAGCTGCTGCAAAGCCTCGGTGGCAGCGACAACCTCGAGCAGGCCGCGCACTGCGTCACCCGCCTGCGCCTGGCCCTCAAGGACCCGAGCCTGGTCGACAGCGCCACGTTGAACCAGATCGATCTGGTCAAAGGCTCGTTCTTCACCGGCGGCCTGTTCCAGGTGGTTATCGGCCCTGGCGAGGTTGAAAAGGTCTACGCCGAACTGCGCCGTCAAACCGGTCTCGCGGCTTCAACCATCGCCGACGTCAAACAAAAAAGCGCCGACAAGATCAACGCCATGCAGCGTCTGGTGCGGGTGTTTTCCGACGTTTTCATGCCAATCCTCCCGGCGTTGATCATTGCCGGCCTGCTGATGGGCATTAACAACCTGATTGGCGCCAAGGGCATGTTCATCGAGGGCAAGACCCTGCTGGACGCCTATCCGAAGCTTGACGGGCTCTGGAGCCTGATCAACCTCATGGCCAACACCTCGTTTGTGTTCCTGCCGGCGCTGGTGGGCTGGTCGGCGGCCAAACGGTTTGGCGGCAGCGAAATCCTCGGCATCGTGCTTGGCCTGATGCTGGTGCACCCCGATCTGCTCAATGCCTGGAACTACGGCAAAGCGGTGGCCGGGCTGGACGGGCAGAGTCTGCCGTACTTCGACATTCTTGGCTTGTTCCAGATCGAGAAGGTCGGCTATCAGGGGCAGATCTTGCCGATCCTGCTGGCGGCCTACGTGATGAGCGTCATCGAAAAATGGCTGCGGGCGCGGGTGCCGAACGCGATTCAATTGCTGGTCGTACCGATCACCACCATTGTCGTCACCGGCGTACTGGCGCTGGCAGTGATCGGCCCGGTGACCCGGCATCTGGGGATTCTTATCACCGAAGGCGTGGTCATGCTGTTTGACCTGGCGCCAATGGTCGGCGGGGCGATTTTCGGTTTGCTCTACGCGCCGCTGGTGATTACCGGCATGCACCACATGTTCCTCGCGGTCGACTTGCAGCTGATCTCCACCCAGGGCGGCACCTTCATCTGGCCGATGATCGTCATGTCCAACCTGGCCCAGGGCAGTGCGGCACTGGCGGTGTTCTACATGACCCGTAACGTGCGGGATAAAAGCATGGCCTCGACCTCGGCGATTTCGGCTTACTTCGGCATCACCGAACCGGCCATGTTCGGGGTCAACCTGCGCTACAAATTTCCGTTCTACGCAGCCCTGATCGGTTCGGCCCTGGGCTGCATTTTCCTGTCGCTGAACAAGGTCCAGGCCTCGGCAATCGGCGTCGGTGGCTTGCCCGGTTTTATCTCGATCATTCCGCAGTTCATTCCGATGTTCGTGATCGGGATGGTCATTGCCATGGTCGTGCCGTTTGTTCTGACCTGCGGGTTGAGCATGAAGATTGTTCGGCCTGGGTATCGGGTCGCTTGATAGATCGCTATCGCGAGCAAGCTCGCTCCCACAGTTGATCGCATTCCAATGTGGGAGCGAGCTTGCTCGCGATGAGGCCCGCAAGGCCAGTACAAAACTTACTGAAGGAACCCCGCCATGCAAGACTGGCAACGTTCGGTGATCTACCAGATCTACCCGAAGAGTTTTCACAGCCACGCCGGCAACCCCACGGGTGATTTGCTGGGCGTTGTGGCCAAGCTCGATTACCTGCACTGGCTGGGTGTCGATTGCCTGTGGATCACGCCGTTCCTGCGTTCGCCCCAGCGCGACAACGGCTATGACATCAGTGATTACTACGCCATCGACCCGAGTTACGGGACCATGGCCGATTGTGAGTTGCTGATCGCCGAGGCCGGCAAGCGTGGGATCAAATTGATGCTCGATATCGTGGTCAACCACACCTCCATCGAGCACACCTGGTTCCAGCAGGCCCGCAGCAGCCTCGACAACCCGTACCGGGATTTCTACATCTGGCGCGACCAGCCGAACAACTGGGAATCCAAGTTCGGTGGCTCGGCCTGGGAGTACGAAGCCCAGACCGGTCAGTATTACCTGCACCTGTTCGATCACACTCAGGCCGACCTGAATTGGGACAACCCCAAGGTGCGCGCCGAAGTCTTCAAGATGATGCGTTTCTGGCGCGACAAGGGCGTAGGCGGGTTCCGTCTGGACGTGATCAACCTGATCTCCAAACCGGCGGACTTCCCCGAGGACAACACCGACGGTCGACGCTTCTACACCGATGGCCCGAACGTCCACGAATACTTGCGGCAAATGCACCGCGAAGTCTTCGAAGGCCATGACCTGATCAACGTCGGCGAAATGTCTTCCACCAGCCTGGAACACTGCATTCGTTACTCGCGGCCAGAGTCGAAAGAGCTGTCGATGACCTTCAACTTCCATCACCTGAAGGTCGATTACCCGAACCTGCAGAAGTGGATTCGTGCCGATTTCGACTTCCTGCAACTCAAGCGCATTCTCTCCGACTGGCAGACCGGCATGCAGGCCGGCGGTGGCTGGAACGCGCTGTTCTGGTGTAACCACGACCAGCCACGGGTGGTCTCGCGTTTTGGGCATGACGGCGAATATCGAGAGATCTCGGCGAAGATGCTCGGCACGGCGCTGCATTTCCTCCAGGGCACGCCGTTCGTGTACCAGGGCGAGGAACTGGGCATGACCAATCCGGGCTTCGATCACATCGATCAGTACCGCGATGTCGAGACGCTGAACATCTTCCGGCTCAAGCGCGAGGCGGGTGCGAGCGACGCCGACAACATGGCGGCGATCATGCAGAAGTCCCGGGACAACGGCCGTACGCCGATGCACTGGAATGCCGAGCCTAATGCCGGTTTCAGCGCTGTCGAGCCGTGGATCGGTGTGCCGGCCAACGCCACGCAGATCAACGTCGCCGCCCAACTCGATGACCCGGATTCGGTGCTTCATCACTACCGCCAACTGATCGCTCTGCGCCGCAGTGAAGCGTTGATATCCGACGGTGTTTACCGGCAATTGTTGCCCGAGCACACGCAAATCTGGGCGTACGTGCGGGAGGGCAATGGCGAGCGCTTGCTGGTGCTGAACAACTTCTACGGCACTACCTGTGAAGTCGTATTGCCGAATGAAGTGATCGACGAGGCGATGACGCAGCGGTTGGTGATCAGCAACTACCCGGATTGTCCGCCGCGCAATCGGCAGGTGTTTTTACGGCCCTTTGAGTCGTTCGTTCTGCACCTGACCAACCACTAAAAAACACTGTTTTAAAACAACACGCAGAACGCTGCGCGGGAGAGTTTTGCGCGTCGATTTTGCCGCTGCACACAATAAAAATAATGGGGTGGTTCTTGAAAACAACAATAATTCGCAGCCTTGCAGCTGCGAGCGTATGCCTGGCGTTGCCACTTTCGGCACAAGCGCTGGAGTTCGCCGGTTACTTGCGCAGCGGCGTCGGCACCTCGGTCAACAGCGGTAAACAGCAGTGTTTCCAACTGCCGGGTGCGCAGACCAAATACCGCTTGGGCAACGAATGCGAGCAGTACGCTGAGCTGGAACTGCGCCAGGATCTTTACACCCTGGATGACGGCTCGGTGCTGAGCGTCGATGGCATGGCGTCGTTGTACAACCAGTACGACAAGGACCTGACCTTCAACGGTGACAACGGCTCGGTGCGCCTGCCGCAGGCGTACGCGCAGTGGTCGAACATGCCCAGCCTCAACGGCGGTTCGCTGTGGGCCGGCCGGCGCTACTACAAACGGAACGATATCCACATTTCCGACTTCTACTATTGGAACCAGAGCGCCACCGGCGGCGGTATCGAGGACGTGCTGATCGGCGATCTGAAATACAGTTACGCCTTCTCGCGCAAGGACAACCTGTACCAGAAGGACTACATCAACCGTCACGACTTCAACGTCGCTGGTTTCAACACCAACCCCGGCGGTGAACTGGAGTTTGGCCTTAGCTACATCGACAAACCCGACAGTCGCGACGCTCACCGTGGCTGGGCGATCACCACCCAGCATGTGCAGAAAGGTTTTCTGGGCGGCAAGAACAAACTCGCGTTCCAGTACGGCGAAGGGCCCGGCACCGGGTTGGGCTATACCGGTAACGTGAAGCTGGACGACAGCAGCAAAAGCTACCGGGTAGTGGAGTTCTTCGACTGGCAAGTGACGCCGCGATTTGGCGGGCAGATCGAGGCGGTCTATCAGAAAGACATTCGCCCGGACGGCGCTGACCAGAACTGGATTTCCCTGGGCGTTCGCCCGACTTATGCGCTCACCGAGCAGTTCAAACTGGTGACCGAACTGGGTCACGATCAGGTCGAAGCCACGGGCGGCACGCGCAAGCTGAGCAAGTTCACCTTCGCTCCGACCTGGTCGCCCAAAGGACCGGAATTCTGGGCTCGCCCCGAGGTGCGTCTGTATTACACCTATGCGAGCTGGAACGAGGCGGCCAAACGGGCGGCCAATGAACTGGCGGCAGGTTCTGCGTTGTCCGACACCGGCTCTTTCGGCACAGCGCGACACGGTTCGAACGTCGGATTGCAGGTCGAGTATTGGTGGAAATAAGCGATGCTGTCGGAGCCTCGCGCTCCATCGGCACTTCAAAGAACAAAACAGCAGGTGACGTCATGGCCACACCCCAACAATTGCAACTGCTGGCACCTTTGTCCGGCGTGCTGATGCCGCTGGACCAGGTGCCCGATCAGGTGTTTTCCAGTCGCGTGATCGGCGACGGTCTGTGCATCGATCCGACTTCGCAAACCTTGTGCGCACCGCTGGCAGGGGTTGTCAGCAATGTGCAGGCCAGTGGGCATGCGGTCAGCATCACCGACGACAATGGCGTGCAGGTGTTGATGCACATCGGCCTCGACACGGTGAACCTGGCAGGAAAGGGGTTCACGCGGTTGGTGGAGGAGGGCCAGCGGGTTGACGTTGGGCAGTCGCTGATCGAGTTCGATGCCGATTACATTGCCTTGAATGCTCGCAGCCTGCTGACCTTGATGCTGGTGGTCAGCGGTGAGCCGTTCACTTGGCTGACGCCGGAAACGGGTTTGGTAGACAGTGGCCAGCCGTTGCTGAGCTTGAATCCCATCGAGCCAACAACTGATGAGCCGGTGCCGGAAGAGGGCGAAGCACTGTTTTCCAAACCGGTGACACTTGCCAACCCGAACGGCTTGCACGCCCGTCCGGCCGCGGTGTTCGCTCAAGCAGCGAAAGGTTTTTCGGCGAGCATTTACCTGCATAAACAGCAGGCGAGTGCGAACGCGAAATCCCTGGTGGCAATCATGGCGTTGCAGACGGCTCATGGTGACGTTGTGCAAGTCAGCGCGGCCGGCCCGGATGCTGAAGCGGCGATCAAGACGCTGGCCGAATTGCTGACCGACGGGTGTGGCGAGACGGTCGCCGTGATGGCAGAAGTCGAGACGGTTGAAGCGTCATCGCTGAACGTTTTGCGCGGAGTCTGTGCCTCGGCGGGTTCGGCGTTTGGTCAGGTTGTGCAGATCGCCGAGCAAACGCTTGAAGTGAGCGAGTTCGGCGTCGGTCCGCAGCGTGAGCGAGAGCATCTGTCTCGGGCTTTGGCCGCAGCGGCGCTGGCCTTGCAGCAACTGCGCGACAACGCCACCGGTGACGCCCAGGCAGAGATTTTCAAGGCGCACCAGGAACTGCTTGAAGACCCGAGTCTGCTGGATCAGACCGAGTCGCTGATCATCGAAGGCAAAAGTGCCGGGTTCGCCTGGCGCGCAGCCACCGAGTCGACGGCAACCCTGTTCAAAAGCCTGGGCAATGCCTTGCTGGCGGAGCGGGCGGCGGACCTGGCCGATGTCGGCCAACGGGTGCTCAAGCTGATCCTCGGCGTACAGGATCAGGCGATGGAGCTGCCAGAAGGGGCGATCCTGATCGCCGAACAACTGACGCCGTCACAGACCGCCGGGCTCGATACCCGCAAGGTATTGGGTTTCGCCACGGTCGGTGGCGGCGCTACCAGCCACGTCGCCATCCTCGCGCGGGCGTCCGGTTTGCCGGCGATCTGCGGGTTGCCCGTTCAGGTGCTGGCGCTGGCCAACGGCACCCAAGTGTTGCTCGACGCCGACAAGGGCGAGCTGCATCTGGACCCGGATCTGGCGGCCATCGAGCAGCTGCAGGCCAATCGTCAGCGCCAGCAGAAGCGCCATCAACATGAGCTGGCACACGCTGCGCTGGCGGCTTGTACCCGCGATGGTCACCACTTTGAAGTGACGGCCAACGTTGCTTCTCTGACCGAAGCCGAGCAGGCCATGACGCTGGGCGGAGAAGGCGTCGGTCTGTTGCGTTCGGAGTTTCTTTATCTGGACCGCAACCATGCGCCGAGCCATGACGAACAGGCATCCACCTACAGCGCCATCGCCCGCGCCCTGGGGCCGGCGCGCAATCTGGTGGTGCGGACTCTGGATGTCGGCGGCGACAAACCGTTGGCCTACGTGCCGATGGACAGCGAAACCAACCCGTTCCTCGGCATGCGCGGGATTCGTTTGTGCC
Organism: Pseudomonas sp. GL_093; assembly: GCF_057837605.1. Taxonomy (NCBI): domain Bacteria; kingdom Pseudomonadati; phylum Pseudomonadota; class Gammaproteobacteria; order Pseudomonadales; family Pseudomonadaceae; genus Pseudomonas; species Pseudomonas sp. GL_093. Next base: position 1,218,173 of record NZ_CM174448.1, read on the forward strand.
TGGAGCGCCCGCAGCTGCTGCGCGATCAGTTCAAAGCGATCCTGAGCAGCGCCGGGCTGGCCCGCCTGCACATCATGTTGCCCATGGTCACGCAACTGTCGGAGTTGCGACGGGCCCGGCAGCTGCTTGAGGAAGAGGCGCTGGCATTGGGTCTCACTGAATTGCCGAAACTGGGGATCATGATCGAAGTACCGGCAGCGGCACTGATGGCCGATCTGTTTGCGCCGGAAGTGGATTTCTTCTCGATCGGCACCAACGACCTGACCCAATACACCCTGGCCATGGACCGCGATCATCCGCGTCTGGCCAGTCAGGCCGACAGTTTTCATCCGTCGGTGCTGCGTTTGATTGCCAGCACCGTGAAGGCCGCCCACGCCCATGGCAAATGGGTCGGTGTGTGTGGCGCCATGGCGTCCGAGACGCTGGCGGTGCCGTTGCTGTTGGGACTTGGGGTGGATGAACTGTCGGTGAGCGTGCCATTGATTCCGGCGATCAAAGCGGCGGTTCGCGAAGTGGATCTGCTGGACTGCCAGGCCATCGCCCAGCAAGTGCTGGGCCTGGAAAGCGCCGAGCAAGTGCGCGAGGCGTTGCGGCTGTATCACGAGGCGACAGTCGATACTTCACTGGTACTGGAGAACTGAGCATGTTCGAGAAAATGCAGCGGGCGTTCTGGAAAGCGTTAACCCCGGATCTGGTGGTGGATGAGCCGAAAGTGGTTGCTCAGCCTGTTTCTGGTCTGGCCCCGGATATCGTCGCCGCACTGGGCGGAATGGATAACCTCAAGTCGCAGCAGCCGGTGGCGCTGACCCGGGTTCGGGTGGCGTTGCGGGATGTGGGGCGGATGGATCGGCAAGCTTTGAATATGGCCGGTGTGCCGGGAGTCATGATGCTGGACGGAGGTGTCGTGCATTTGTTGATGGGGTTGGCGTTACCTGGACGCTGATTGATCAGCTTCAAGAGCCACCCCTCACCCCAGCCCTCTCCCCACAGGGGAGAGGGGGAAAGGGAGCAGATCTTCAAGCTTTTCAAACCTGAGTTCGACTCGATTTTTCAGGTCGATGTAGCTCCAAGAACAACTCGGTCAGTCCCCTCTACCCTCTGGGGAGAGGGTTAGGGTGGGTAAAAACCGGGGACATCCTTTACGTTTGAGACCGGGGACATGGTTTACAGGTATCAATCATGGTCAGGAGGTACTGACCATGCCCTGGAATCGAGAGTCCCCGATGGATCAGCGAGTGAAATTAATCCATGACTGGCTTAGCGGCAGTTACAGCAAGAGCCAACTGAGTCGGCGATATGGCATTAGCCGTCCGACGGTCGATAAGTGGCTTGATCGGTATGCAAGCTGCGGCGTAGATGGCTTGAAAGAGCGCTCGCGAAAACCGCTGAGCTGTCCGCACCAAACCCCCGATGAAATCATTGCCACGTTGCTTGCGAAGAAAAGCGAGCACCCGGATCGCGGGCCGAAGCAACTGATCCAGCGTCTGCGCAATGCGCAGCCGCAGATCGCTTGGCCGGCCGCCAGCACCGCTGGAGAGTGGCTGAAAAAGGCCGGTCTGGTGATTCCTCGACGGCTGCACCCACCCCGTCCGCATGGGCCGGTGCATCTGCGTCAGGCCGACGAGCCCAATCAAACCTGGTGCGCCGATTACAAAGGACAATTCAAAACCCAGGACGGCCGCTGGTGCTATCCGCTGACCATCACCGACCATGCCAGTCGCTATCTTCTGGCGTGCCGGGCGCTTCCCAGCACCCACGGTGAACCTACGCGTCAGGGCTTCGAGTGGGCGTTCCGGGAGTTCGGCATGCCTGATGTGATCCGCACCGATAACGGCGCTCCGTTTGCATCGACAGGCTTGGCCCGCCTCTCCAAGCTGTCCGTCTGGTTCATCAGGCATGGTGTCCACCCCGAAACAATCAAGCCGGGACGCCCGGATCAGAACGGTCGGCATGAACGCATGCACCGCACGCTAAAGGCTGCCGTTCTCAGGCCGCCGGCGGAAAACCTGCTGCGTCAGCAGCTTGCCTTTGAGGACTTCGTACAGGATTTCAATCACGCACGGCCTCATACGGCGCTGGAGATGAAGACGCCAGCGGATATCTATCGCCCGTCACTCAGACCTTATCTAGGCTATTTGCCGGCGATCGAATACGGGGCCGACGTCGAAGTACGGCGGGTGCGCAAGAATGGTGAGATCAAGTGGCAAGGGGGCCTGATCTTTCTGGGCGAGGCGCTGATCGACGAGCACGTCGCGCTGAAGGAGGTGGCTGATGGCGTGTGGGAGTTGTACCTTTGCTCTTTCCCTTTAGGCAGGCTTGAACGCGGTGCCAAACGCGTATCAAGCCTGTTAAATGTGTAAACGATGTACCCGGTCAAATGTGTAAAGGATGTACCGGTCTCTACAGTGAGGGGTGGCCTCTGCGGCCATCCGCCACCCCACCCTTACTGTTTCTCAACCGCAGGTGTATCGTATTCGCCTTTTACAGGCCCACGCGCCTGTCGCTGATACGTGAGGTAGTTGAGTTCATGTCCTTTACCCGTCGCCAAATCCTCGGTGGCCTGGCCGGTCTTGTTGTCGTTGGTGTCGGAGCGGGGGGCGCGTCGCGGTACTGGTTGGGCAAAATGGCCGACGCCGACGCGGGCCACGACTATGAGCTGATCGCCGCACCGCTGGACGTTGAACTGGTGGCCGGGCACAAGACCGAAGCCTGGGCGTTCGGCCCGTCGGCGCCGGGCACCGAGTTGCGCGTGCGTCAGGGCGAATGGCTGCGGGTGCGTTTCATCAACCACCTGCCGGTCGCCACCACCATTCACTGGCACGGCATCCGCCTGCCGCTGGAAATGGACGGCGTACCCTACGTCTCGCAGCTTCCAGTGCTGCCGGGCGAATACTTCGACTACAAATTCCGCGTGCCCGACGCCGGCAGCTACTGGTATCACCCGCATGTGAACAGCAGCGAAGAACTCGGCCGCGGGCTGGTCGGCCCGTTGATCATCGAAGAGCGCGAGCCTACCGGTTTCAAGTACGAGAAGACCTTGAGCCTCAAGAGCTGGCACGTTGATGAAGAGGGCGCTTTTGTCGCGTTCAGCATTCCTCGCGAAGCGGCCCGTGGTGGCACGGCGGGGCGTCTGTCGACCATCAACGGTGTCTCGCAAGCGGTGATCGAGTTGCCCGCCGGGCAGATCACCCGGGTGCGCCTGCTCAACCTCGATAACACCCTGACCTACCGACTCAACATTCCCGGCGTCGAAGCGCAGATCTATGCGCTGGACGGCAACCCCATCGAACCGCGCCCGTTGGGCAAGGAATACTGGCTCGGTCCCGGCATGCGCATTTGCCTGGCGATCAAGGCACCGCCAGCGGGTGAAGAGCTGTCCCTGCGCAACGGCCCGGTACGACTGGGCACGTTCCGCTCGGTGGCGAACACCGATGCCCCGACCGAGTGGCCACCCGCACTGCCCGCCAACCCGGTGGCCGAGCCGGACCTGGCCAATGCCGAGAAACTCAACTTCAATTTCGAATGGGTAGGCTCAGTGTCGGTGAACGTCGACAATGGCAAGCCGCCGAGCCTGTGGCAGATCAACGGCAAGGCCTGGGACATTACCGACAAGACTTGCGCCGACCGCCCGATTGCCAAGCTCGAGAAGGGCAAAAGCTACATTTTCGAATTGAAAAACATGACTCAGTATCAACACCCGATTCACCTGCACGGCATGAGCTTCAAGGTCATTGCCTCGAACCGGCACAAGGTCATCCCGTACTTCACCGACACTTACTTGTTGGGCAAGAACGAGCGCGCGCAAGTGGCGCTGGTGGCGGATAACCCGGGGATCTGGATGTTTCACTGCCATGTGATCGACCACATGGAAACCGGCCTGATGGCCGCCATCGAGGTGGCGTGATGCGTCAGATACGCCCGACAGCCATCATCGACCGCAGCCGTGATCGTGATTTCATGCGCGAAGCCCTGACCCTGGCCGCCCAAGGCGCGGCCCTGGGTGAAGTGCCGGTGGGCGCGGTGCTGGTGCAGGACGGTGAAATCATCGGTCGGGGTTTCAACTGCCCGATCAGCGGCAACGACCCGAGTGCTCACGCCGAGATGGTCGCGATCCGCGCGGCCGCGTTGGCAGCCAGCAACTATCGTCTGCCCGGCAGCACGCTGTACGTGACGCTTGAGCCGTGCAGCATGTGCGCCGGGCTGATCGTGCATTCACGGATTGCGCGGGTGGTGTATGGGGCGCTGGAGCCGAAGGCCGGGATTGTGCAGAGTCAGGGGCAGTTTTTTACCCAGGGATTTTTGAATCACCGGGTGTTGTATGAAGGCGGGGTATTGGCTGAGGAATGCGGGGCGGTGCTGAGCGAGTTCTTCAAGGCCCGAAGAGCCAAACCCACCGACTAAACACCGACCCCTGTGGGAGCGAGCTTGCTCGCGATAGCGGACTGTCATTCACAATATCGTTGTCTGACAGGCCCTCATCGCGAGCAAGCTCGCTCCCACAGGTTTTTCTGGTGTCTGGAAAATCGGGTTTTACTTGCGAGCGACGATCACGGCACGCATCGGCGCTGGCAAACCTTCCACTGTCTTGTTGTGATCTTCCGGATCAAGGAAATCGCTCAGCGACTGATACTTCATCCACTCCGTCCCGCGCTGTTCCTCGACCGTCGTCACGCTCACGTCCACACAGCGAACATCCGTGAACCCTGCCCGGCGCAGCCACAGTTCCAGCGCCGGCACCGACGGCAGGAACCACACGTTACGCATCTGCGCATAACGGTCTTCCGGTACCAACACCTGCTGCTGATCGCCCTCGATCACCAGGGTCTCCAGCACCAATTCGCCACCCTTGACCAAGCAATCCTTCAGCGCCAGCAAATGCTCGATCGGCGAGCGACGGTGATAGAACACGCCCATGGAAAACACGGTGTCGAAGCCTTCCATGTTCGGCGGCAGGTCTTCGAAAGGGAACGGTAGGTGCCAGGCATTGGGCTCGGACAAGTAACGCTGCACTGCCTGGAACTGGCAGAAGAACAGCCAGTTCGGATCGACACCGATCACGCTGTCGGCACCCGCGCCGAGCATGCGCCACATGTAATAGCCATTGCCGCAACCGACATCGAGGATGCGTTTGCCCGTCAGATCCAGATGCGGTGCGACCCGCGACCATTTCCAGTCCGAACGCCATTCAGTATCGACGTGCACACCAAACAGATCGAATGGCCCTTTACGCCATGGCGACAAACCCATCAGCGCGGTGCGCATTTGCGCACGGGTTTCGTCATCGCAATCGGTGTCCAGCGTCAGACCGTTGAGCAAATCAACTTCGCTCGGCTGAATCTTTGGCAAAGCGTCCAGCGCACTCTGCCAGCGCTCCAGATCGCCATGACCTTTTTCCATTTTTTTGTCGAGTTGCGCTTGCAGCGTGTTGGCCCAGTCGGCCAGCGGTGTGCCAGCCAAGCGGCGGGCGAGGGGGGACAGATCAATCATGGCAAGGCAATCAACGAGGCAAAGTTAAGACACTGGAACCACGGCACGACTTTCGAGAACCCGGCGGCCAACAGGCGCTCACGGTGTTCTTCGAGGCTGTCGGGCTTCATGACGTTTTCGATGGCGCTGCGCTTTTGGGCGATCTCGAGTTCGCTGTAGCCGTTGGCGCGTTTGAACGCGACGTGGAGGTCAGTGAGCAGCGCGTGTTCGTCCGGATCATTGAAGCGCAGCTTCTCCGACAGAATCAGCGCGCCACCGGGCAACAGCGATTGGCGGATACGCGAGAGCAACGCCGTGCGCTGTTCCGGGGCGATGAATTGCAGGGTGAAGTTCAGCGCCACCACCGAGGCCGGCTGGAATTCCAGGGCCAGGATGTCGCCTTCGATCACTTCGACCGGCAGTAGCTCCTGGAACATCGAGTCCTGACCGTTGAGGTATTCACGGCAGCGTTCAACCATCGCCGCCGAGTTATCCACAGCGATGACGCGGCAGCCGTCGGTGCGTACGTGACGGCGCAAGGCCTGGGTCACGGCACCGAGCGACGAACCCAGGTCGTAGAGCACGCTGTTGGGCTGGGCGAACTGCGCAGCGAGCACGCCGAGGTTTTCAACGATGGTCGGATAACCCGGCACTGAGCGCTTGATCATGTCCGGGAATACCCGCACCACGTCCTCGTTAAAGGCGAAGTCAGGCACCTGGGCCAAAGGCTGGGCGAAAAGGCGATCGGGTTCTTTGCTCACGGCGGTTCCAGCGGCGTTGGTGGAAAAGGCCGGCATTTTAGCCAAATTGACGGGGGGATGCGCGGGTTGTCTGATAAAGCGCCGGACAGGCTCTGAGGTCCGTGTCTTCAGTGATGCCGCTATCGCGAGCAAGCTCGCTCCCACAGGGACCGTGATAAACCTGTGGGAGCGAGCTTGCTCGCGATGGGGTCAGCGCGGTTTCGGGCCGAACGCCGACGCCGCAATCCCCCATTGCCCCAGCCAGTAGCTGAGGATGATGACGTAAGGTGCGGCATGAAACGGCGCGACGAATCGATTGATGCCAATCACGCTGTCCGAAAACACAAACGCCACCGCACCTGCGGCCGCCAGCAGCGCCGAGCGTTTGGGCACGTCAGTGCCGAGTCGAGCCAGCGCCCGCCAAAGCATGGCGCTGATGGCCAGACCGTAGACGATCACCGGGATGAGCAGTGGACCCAGCCCATTGGAAATCAAGATCCCCAACAACACCGCGCCGACGCCCAAAGCGATGATCAGCGGTAACAGTGCCAGTCGCCGGCAATCACTCAAGTAGGCTTTCAGATAGGCCAAGTGAGCGATCAAAAACGCCCCGAGACCGAACACAAACAAATCCCCGGGCCATGCCAGCAACACATCACCGAGCAGGGAGAAAATCAGTCCAAGGCTGATCCAGCGACGGTATTCGCTGGGCGGTGCGTCATGCAGCCAGCCGAGCAAGGCCAAAACCGGCAATGGCTTGACCAGCAGGCAAAGCAACGCCGCATGCACGCTGACGCCGTAGAGGAACGTCACCGCGCCCATCAGCGCCAGAATCAGCCAGCCCACGATCAGTTAACCGAGATCGCGCAGTCGAAGGTTTCCACGGCCGGTACTTCCGGTGCCCATGGCTGTGAGTAGGTCAGGCGCAAACGGCCCGTGCCAGCGGTGAAGGACTGGAAGCGCCAGGTTGAGAGGCCGGCGCTGCCGACGATCCCCGCGTCTTCCGGGTTGCTGTAAACCTCGGGGCTGAGTGCGCGCAATACGCCACCGGCCGAATCCTGGATCGCCCAGCGATAACCCGTGGTCGGGTTGCTCGGCAGGGTCAGGATCAGGTTTTGCCCGCTGTGCAGTTTTACCGGGCATTCGCTTTGTTTTTCCACGGTCACGTTCTGTTTCGGTTGCGTGGCGCACGCGGCCAGCAAGGAGAGGGCGAGGGGGACAAACAGGCGAGTGGGGGACATAAGGTCAGTGGCTCCGGCATTCACGACGAACGGCGAGCATAACTGAAGATGAGACAAAGTGTGACGGCGCTGGGGATTTGCGCCGTCAGTGCCGACGCCTTCGCGAGCAGGCTCGCTCCCACAATGGATTGCGATAACCCTGTGGGAGCGAGCCTGCTCGCGAAAGCGATGGTGCGGGCACTACATGAATATCAGAACAATATCTTCGCCACATCCGCAAAGCGCTTGGCAAAGTGCACGGTAATCCCTTCCTTCAGATAATCCGGCAGTTCTTCAAAGCTACCGCGATTAGGCTCCGGCAGGATCAACTCGAAGATCTTCTGCCGCCGCGCCGCGATCACCTTCTCGCGCACCCCGCCAATCGGCAGTACATGCCCGGTCAGCGTCAGTTCGCCGGTCATGGCGATGCCTTTTTTCGGCGCCTGGTTTCGGGCGAGTGAGAGCAGGGCGCTGGCCATGGTCACGCCGGCACTCGGGCCGTCTTTCGGGGTGGCGCCTTCCGGGACGTGCAGGTGGACGAAAGCCTCGTCGAAGAACTTCGGATCACCGCCGAACGACTTCAGGTTGGAACTGACGTAGCTGTAGGCGATTTCCGCCGACTCCTTCATTACATCGCCCAATTGCCCGGTGAGTTTGAAGCCACGGTTCAAGGTGTGAATGCGCGTGGCTTCGATCGGCAAAGTCGCGCCGCCCATGCTGGTCCAGGCCAGCCCGGTGATGACACCAGTACCGGACAGCACTTGCTCGTTGCGGAAGACTGGATGACCGAGTGAGGCTTCGAGGTCTTTCGGGCCGAGCTTTATCACCGCTTTCGGCTCGTCGATCAGTTTCACAACGGCTTTGCGCACCAGTTTTCCCAGTTGTTTTTCCAACTGCCGCACGCCGGCCTCACGGGCGTATCCGTCGATCAACGCTTTGAGGGCGCTGTCGCTGATACTCAGGCTGCCTTTGGACACGCCGGCCTTTTCCAGTTGCTTGGGCCACAGGTGACGCTTGGCGATGGCGATTTTTTCTTCGGTGATGTAACCCGACAGGCGAATCACTTCCATCCGGTCCAGCAACGGGCCGGGGATCGAGTCCAGGGTGTTGGCGGTGCAGATGAACAGCACTTTCGACAGGTCCAGGCGCAAGTCCAGGTAGTGGTCGAGGAATTCGACGTTCTGTTCCGGGTCGAGGGTTTCCAGCAGCGCCGAGGCCGGGTCGCCCTGGTAGCTCTGGCCCATCTTGTCGATCTCGTCGAGCATGATCACCGGGTTCATCACTTCGACATCTTTCAACGCATGGACGAGTTTGCCCGGCTGCGCGCCGATGTAGGTGCGGCGATGGCCCTTGATCTCGGCTTCGTCGCGCATGCCGCCGAGGCTGAAGCGGTAGAACGGCCGACCGAGGGATTCGGCGATGGATTTGCCGACACTGGTTTTACCCACGCCCGGCGGGCCGACCAGTAGCACGATGGAGCCGCTGATCTCGCCTTTGTAAGCACCGACCGCGAGGAACTCGAGGATGCGGTCCTTGATGTCGTCGAGGCCGGCATGGTGTTTGTCCAACACCTTGCGTGCGTGCTTGAGGTCAAGTTTGTCCTCGCCGTACACGCCCCACGGCACCGAGGTCGCCCAGTCGAGGTAGTTGCGGGTGACCGCGTACTCCGGCGAACCGGTCTCGAGGATCGACAGTTTGTTCATTTCCTCTTCGACGCGTTTTTGCGCCTGAGCGGGCAGAACCTTGCCTTCCAGTCGTTGCTCGAACTGTTCGATGTCGGCGCTGCGGTCGTCCTTGGTCAGGCCCAGCTCTTGCTGGATGACCTTGAGCTGTTCCTTGAGGAAGAACTCGCGCTGATGTTCGCCAATTTTGCGGTTAACTTCGGCGGAAATCTCTTTTTGCAGGCGTGCGACTTCGACTTCCTTGCGCAGCATCGGCAGGACTTTTTCCATGCGTTTGAGCATGGGTACGCAGTCGAGCACTTCCTGCAGTTCACTGCCGGTGGCCGAGGTCAGTGCCGCGGCGAAATCGGTCAGCGGCGACGGATCGTTGGGACTGAAGCGGTTGAGGTAGTTCTTCAGCTCTTCGCTGTACAGCGGGTTGAGCGGCAGCAGTTCCTTGATCGCGTTGATCAGCGCCATGCCGTAGGCCTTGACCTCGTCGGTCGGCTCGGTGGGCTGGTGCGGGTATTCGACTTCGACAAGATATGGCGGGCGATGGTGTTTGAGCCAGGTGCGGATGCGCACGCGAGTCAGGCCTTGGGCGACGAATTGCAGTTTGCCGTTTTCGCGACTGGCGTGGTGCACCTTGACCAGGGTGCCGTAGAGCGGCAGGGCGGAGGTGTCGAAATGGCGCGGATCTTCCTGGGGCGTGTCCATGTAGAACAGGGCCAGGGAGTGGTGATCGGATTTGCTCACCAGGTCGAGGGTTTCGGCCCATGGTTCTTCGTTGACGATGACCGGCAGTACTTGGGCCGGGAAGAACGGGCGGTTGTGGATCGGGATGATGTAGACCTTGTCCGGCAGGTTCTGGCCTGGCAGGGCGAGGCCTTTGCCGGTGGAGTGGTGTTCGGCGTTCTCTGGGTCGGCGTATTCGCTCGGGTCTTCGGGGAATTCTTGCTGGTCGCTCATGGGGCACCTGCGCAATTGGGTATGGGTGTTAGATGGGGCGGGTGGGGGGTGGTTTCAATGGGGCGGGATATTTCTGGGTGTGTGTTCAGGGTTTTGACAGGTGCGTTTGACTTGGCGGCCTTTGGGCCGACCATGTTGGTGGTTGACCGGGTGTATATCCGTTGCTGCGGTAACGGCGGCTTAGGGTTTCGCCCTTACGGCGACTCCCTTTGGCAAACGCCCCAAAGGAAGCAAAGGTCTCGCCCCGAGCGTCCGGCCCCTCGCTTAGGCTCGGCGTTCCTTCGTTCCGGTATCCATCCGGGGACACTGCCCTCCGGTCTGCTTCGCGACGACCTACATGCAGCGTGTTCGACTGCGTCGAACGGCGCTGCGCGCCACTCCCCGGATGCACACCTCCACTCAGCCTCCCGAGGGGGCGGGTGGATCAAGATCACAAGCTGCAGGCGAGCTAACGCTCGACCTGTTGAGTGGTGAGGGGCGAAAGGCTTACCCGCTCCCACAGGGGATGTGCGGTGCGACGGGACAGCGGCCACAAAAAAGGCGACCCCTTCGCAGGAGTCGCCTTTCCTTTAACCGCCGCTATAACTTATTCGGACAGTTTGTACGCAATCACATAGTCACCCTGCTTGGTGCCCAGCGACCCGTGACCGCCTGCAACAACAAGCACGTATTGCTTGCCGTCCTTGCCGGTGTAGGTCATCGGCGTGGTTTGCGCGCCGGCTGGCAGGCGGCCTTCCCACAGCTGCTTGCCGTTTTTCACGTCGTAGGCGCGCAGGTACTGGTCGAGGGTGCCACTCAGGAAGGCGACGCCACCGGCGGTGGTGAACGTGCCGCCCAGGCTAGGCACGCCCATGCTCAGTGGGATCGGAACCGGTGAGCTGTCACGCACGGTGCCGTTCTTGTGTTTCCAGATGATTTTGCTGGTGGTCAGGTCGACCGCTGTCACGTAACCCCAGGCCGGTGCCTGGCATGGTAGGCCCATTGGCGAGAGCAGGGGTTCGAGGACGACGCCGTAGGGCGCGCCTTTGTTTGGCTGCACGCCTTCGGTTTCGCTTTTACGCGGGCCTTGGGCAGCGATTTCGGCGGCCGGGATCAGTTTCGATTTGAACGCCATGTAGTCCGGGTTCATGAAAGCGATCTGACGCACCGGGTCAACCGAGATACCGCCCCAGTCGAACACGCCGAAGTTGCCTGGATACACGATCGAACCTTGCAGCGATGGCGGCGTGAACGGGCCGTCGTAGCGCAGGGATTTGAAGTCGATCCGGCAGATCAGTTGGTCGAACGGTGTGACGCCCCACATGTCGCGCTCTTTCAGCGGCGGCGGCATCAGGTTGAGGTCGGATTTCGGTTGGGTCGGCGAGGTGTGATCACCGGCGACAGCGCCTTGTGGCACCGGCACTTCGTTGATCGGCACGATGGCCTTGCCGGTGCTGCGGTCCAGCACGTAGATGCTGCCTTGCTTGGTGGACGCGAGTACCGCTGGCTTCACGCCGTCAGCGGTTTTCAGGTCCATCAGGGTTGGCTGGCCGCCGACGTCCATGTCCCACAGGTCGTGGTGGGTGAACTGGAAGTGCCAGCGCACCTTGCCGGTGGCGATGTCGAGGGCGGTCAGGCCGGCAGAGTGCAGTTCCGACTCAGGGGTACGCGCGCCACCGAACTGGTCCGGGGTCTGGTTGCCCATCGGCAGGTAGAGCATGCCGAGTTTTTCGTCGACGGCGAACATGGACCACATGTTCGGCGAGTTGCGGGTGTAGACCTTGCCTTCGGCAATCGGCGTGGTGTCGTCCGGGTTGCCGCTGTCCCAGTTCCACACCAGTTTGCCGGTGTGCACGTCGAACGCGCGGATCACGCCGCTAGGCTCGTCGGTGGAGACGTTGTCGGTGACGTGGCCGCCAATCACCACCAGGTCTTTAGTGACCGCTGGAGGTGAGGTGGAGTAGTAGCCGCCGGCCGTGAAGCTGCCGATGTTGGCGCGCAGATCAACCTGGCCCTTGTCGCCGAAGTCTTCGCACATCTTGCCGGTGTCGGCGTCGAGGGCGATCAGACGGGTGTCGGCAGTCGGCAGGAAGATCCGGCGTGGGCAGACGCTGCTGACCGGCGCAGGGCTGGCAGTGCCGGTCGGGCTTTGCTCGGAAGCGTAAGCGGCGTCATCGTGATACGACACGCCACGGCAGGTCATGTGCGCCCAACCCTTGAAGTTCGCCGCGTTTTGCGTGGAGAGCTTCGGATCGAAACGCCAGATTTCCTTGCCGGTGTCCGGGTCCAGCGCGATCACCTGGCTGTGTGGCGTGCAGACGTAGAGCATGCCGTTGACTTTCAGCGGGGTGTTTTCGGCGGTGGTTTCGCCCGGGTCGTTCGGCCCTGGCAGGTCGCCGGTGCGGAAGGTCCAGGCCGGAACGAGCTTGTTCGCGTTCTGCGGCGTGATCTGCGCCAGTGGCGAGTAACGATCGCCATGGGCGCTGCGGCCGTAGGAGTTCCAGTCACCGTCGGGCATGGCCGGGGCGGTGTTGGTCATGCCCGGCACGCTGTCGCGGTCCAGTTGGCCTTTGATTTCACCGGGGTTGGTGAACTGACTGGCGAGCGCGGCAACACCGGCAATCGCCACGGCAGCGCTGAGCGCACCCGTGCCGACCGGATTGAACTCACCGCGATGCAGCGGGCGGCGGACCCACGGCAGCAACATGACGATGCCGATGGCAAACAACATCGCCAGACGCGGCACCAGTTGCCACCAATCGAGGCCGACTTCCCACAGGGCCCAGACGGTGCTGGCGAACAGCACCGCAGCGTACAGGCCCAGCGCAGAGCGGCGAGCGGCAATCAACAGCACGCCGGTCAGCGCCAGGCCGATACCGGCCAGCAGGTAATACAGCGAGCCGCCGAGCATGCTCAGCTTGATCCCCCCGGCCAGCATGGCCAGGCCCATTAGCAGAAGCAGGATACCGAGCAGGCTCGGCAGCAGACGGCTTCGACTCAAAGCACCATCAGTGCTCATAGTGTGGTTCTCCGTGACGTTTTAAGTTGTCCCGCGCAAGTTCACTGTAGATGACGATCCGGTGCGGGCAGGGTTCATAGAAAAACTGTTTAGTTGATGCGGTCCTTGTGGGAGCGAGCCTGCTCGCGATGGCGGCTTAACATTCAGCATTGATGTCGACTGACATACCGCTATCGCGAGCAAGCTCGCTCCCACAGGTTTTTTGTGAGTCTTAGAACGATGACTGGATCTTGATCCCGCCAATCAGCGCGTCATCGACCTTGTCCACGCCACCGGGGTGGCGGATGTATTGCAGGTTCGGGCGTACGGTCAGCCAGTTCGTGACGTGCACGCCGTAATAGAGTTCGGCGCTGTATTCGGTGTCCTGCGGTGGCAGGAAGGACGGGTTGTCGTAGTCGAAGACCGCGCGGGCCTGGTTGGTCGCCTCGGCGTTCTTGCGATAGGCCGGGTTGACGTGGACGCGGGCCAGGGCGAAACCGATGTCGTCCTTGGCGCGTGCATCGAACAAGCCTTTGTAGACGACGCCCGCCTGGACATAGTTGTCGATGGCGTTGGTCTTCTTGTCGTGCATCGTGCCGTTGGCGAACACGCTCAGGCCGCGGGAGTTGTCGCTGGCGCGGCGGGTGATCTGCTGCTGCACACCCAGCCACACGCCGTGTTTGCTCGACGCGCTGCGGTAAGCCTCGCCACTCAAGGCTGCCGGCTGACCGTTGCTGTCCTTGTAAGCGTCGGTGGCGTTGGCACTGCTGTAGTAATAACCGGCGCGGTATTCCCCCGGCAGGCCGTTGAGCTTCGGCGACCAGACCAGTTCCACCGGCAGGATCGCGCCCTGGGTGCCGCTGCCGCTGAGCTTGAAGCCATTGTCGCGATCAAGGTTCGACGGGTTTTGCTCGTAGGCGCCGACCTGCGCGTACAGCTCCGGCGTCAGGTGATATTTGACCCGCATCGCCCATTGGCTGACCGGCCAGTTGTACCAGATGCCACCGACCCAGTTGCCGACCTGCGAGCCGCAGAACGCCAGGTTCTGGAAGTCGCAGGGGAAGCTGTTGAAGTCTTCGCCTTCGCCGAAACGGCCGACTTTGATGTCGAGCTTTTGATCGAAGAATTTCTGCTGATACCACATCTGCGTCAGGCGCCAGGTTTGCCCGCGGCCCCAGACTTCCTGAGCCGAGGTGAACCCGCCCACGCGCGGATCGTTGATGCGGTCGTTGCTGATGTTGTTGCCGTTGCGCTCGGTGATGGTCAGCTGAAACTCGGCATCGTCCCAGCCCAGAATCTTCTGCAAGTCCATGTGGGTGCCGAGGCCGAACTGGTCGCTGTAGCGAGCGGTGCGGTCATGGTCGTAACCGCCGTGCAGATTGCTGCCCATTTCGCCGGTGTAATCGACTTTGAAGTCGTAGCCTTTTTCCGAAAGTTCGGTGCGCGTGCCGTTCCAGTCGCCGAGCATCCACGGCGACTCGCTATCGAAGACCGGAGCCGCCTGGGTGCAAGTGGCGAGGCCCAGCGCGGTGAATCCGCCGATCAGGTTCAGGGCTTTTCGACCAGCAATAGCGGTGCAGACAGCGCTGTCTCGCGGAGTTTGAAGATAAGGCATAGGGGAAGTAATTCTGGGTCTTTTTCTGGGAAGTGAACTGAAGCGGCAGTATGTCGCGGGCAGCGGAACCGTTTCAGCTTGACGGGCGCAAGGATAATGACCTGTTACAAATAGAGAAAGCGCTTTTGCTGACATGGAGCGTTTCGGATTTGGTAACAGTCAGTGGGAAAAGATCGCAGCCTCGTTTCACTCGACAGCTGCTACAGGTGAACGCATTCCAATGTAGGAGCTGTCGAGTGAAACGAGGCTGCGATCTTTTGCGTTTCACCTACATTTAACTGACCGCACACAGATCGCTTCCCCCCAACGAAGCCCTCGGCTAAGGTGCGCGGCTTCCCATTCTTTCACCGCTCGAAGGCCCGGCATGACCGAACAGAACAACAACCCGCTGCACGGCGTGACGCTGGAGCAAATCCTCAACGCGCTGGTTGAACACTACGAATGGTCGGGGCTGGCCGAGCGCATCGATATCCGCTGCTTCAAGAGTGACCCGAGCATCAAGTCGAGCCTGACATTCCTGCGTAAAACCCCGTGGGCACGGGAGAAGGTCGAACGCTTGTACGTGAAGTTGATGCGCACCAAGCGACCGGTCTGAGCATGGTCAATCCTCCGACGCCAGGTTCTGCCGCGAGGCGTCGTGTTGTCGCCGTGGCTGCGGTGCTTGGCTGGGCGGGACTGAGCATTCAGCTGTACCTGATTCTCTACTCACGCTGGACACTGGCGGCCAGCCTGCTCGGTGGGCTGGTCAGCTTCTTCAGCTATTTCACCGTGTTGAGCAATACGCTGGTGGCGACTGTGCTGACGTGTGAGCTGACGTCCCGCGAGTCGGCGGCGCGCCGCTGGTTTTTGCAGCCGTGGGTGAGTAGCGGCATTGCCGTGAGCATCGCCGTGGTCGGCCTGGGGTACAACGTGTTGTTGCGCCATTTATGGCATCCGCAAGGCTGGCAATGGCTGGCCGATGAGCTGATGCATGACGTCATGCCACTGCTGTTTCTGGCTTATTGGTGGTGCTGTGTGCCGAAAGGCACGTTAAGACTGCGGCATATCGCTGCGTGGGTGATCTATCCAGTGGTGTACTTCGCGTATTCGTTGTGGCGCGGGCGTCTGCTGGCGGTTTATCCCTATCCGTTTATTGATGTCGAGAAGCTGGGTTATCCACAGGTGTTCGTGAATGCTGGCGGGTTGTTGGTGGGGTTTGTGGGGATTGCGTTGGTGATCGTGGCATTGGATCGGTGGCGAAAGCCGAACTAGCGAACACCACCGATCCAATGTGGGAGCGAGCTTGCTCGCGATAGCGTCATCACATTCAACATTGATGTTGACTGACCCGCCGCTATCGCGAGCAAGCTCGCTCCCACAGGGGATTTTCGTCGAGGCTGTTACTCCTCGTCGCTGTCATCCAGCCGCCAGTAGCCGACGGCTTTGACGGACTGCTCGCTAAGCGCGTGCTCATCCAGCAACACCCGGCGTATCTGCCGCGATACTTTGCTCTCGGTCGCCACCCAGGCGTATAGATTGCCGCTGGGCACTTGCAGCTGCTTCACCGTCTTCAGCAGGTTGTCCTTGCCACCCTCGCGCAATACCCAGATCACGTTGACCTGTGCGGCGCTTTCCAGTCGTTGCTGTTCGGCGCCGTTCTCCACTTCCACAATCACCAATGCCCGGCGATTGGCCGCCAGGCCTTCCAGCCGCCGAGCGATTGCGGGCAGGGCGGTTTCGTCACCGATCAGCAGGTAACTGTCGAAGATGTCCGGCACGACCATCGAGCCCCGTGGCCCGCCGATGTGCAGAAACTGGCCGGGTTTGGCCTGTTCGGCCCAGGTCGCGGCAGGGCCATCGCCGTGCAGCACGAAGTCGATGTCCAGTTCCAGCGTGTCGAGGTCGTAGCGGCGCGGCGTGTAGTCGCGCATCGCCGGCATCGGCCCGTTGTCTTTGCCGGCACCGAGCACCAGGGTTTCCAGGGCGGCTTGTTCCGCTGCGTTTTGTGGGAACAACAGTTTGACGTGGTCGTCCGTGCCGAGGCTGACGAAGCCGGCCAGTTCCGGTCCGCCCAGCGTGATGCGGCGCATGCGCGGCGTCAGGTCGACCACCCGCAACACTTCCAGGCGACGGCGTTTGATCTCATGGCTGACACGGTGAATGGTTTGCACGATCACTTCAGTCATTCGGCTTGCTCCTGAACGGGTTGAACGACAGGGCCATCGACGATGGCTTTGGCGGTGTTGTTGAGCAGGTCGCGTACCCGCAGGATTTCTTCCGGGCTCCAGCGGCCGTGATGCATCTGCAAGGCATGACGCAAGTTGTGCACCGCTTCGTGAATCTCGGCGGGGCGGTCATGGCCGCGCAATGAGCGCTTGCTGACCTCGATGCGCATCCGCACGCCGTCCAGTGCGATCGCCTGATCGCTTAACGACAGACGTCCGGCATCGGTGATGGTGTAGCGTTTTTTGCCGCCCTCGGCGTCGCCCAGGATCATCTCGCTTTCTTCAAGGAAGGTCAGGGTCGGGTAAATCACACCGGGGCTGGGGCTGTACGCGCCGTCGAACATGCTTTCGATCTGGCGGATCAGGTCATAGCCGTGGCAAGGCTGCTCGGCGATCAGCGCCAGCAGCAGCAGTTTCAGGTCGCCGGGGGCGAACACCCGTGGTCCGCGTCCACCGCGTTCGCGACCGGGGCCAGGGCGTTTCTCGAAGCCGTCGCGGCCGTCGCTGTGTTCGCGGTGGGGGGAATGATGGTCTCTCATTTTCCTTCTCTCTCGTCGTATTTAGATACAACTTAAGATATATCTTAATCGCAGAGCAAGACGTTTTTTGCAAGGGGCTGTTCGGTGCCGACGGGCGGTTGGCGCGGTCAATGATGAAATTCACCAGGAAATATCACCGTACATAAGCTGATTTTGTCGCCGATACAGGAATTGTTTAATAGTTAAAGCTATTGCTCTAATAATAGTTGAGCTTATGTTCTAAAAATCCTGCAAGACCACTGTTGTCTAGGCGAAGCCGCTGTATGGTTTTTTTAGTAAAACTGTATGTAGGCTGTAACTTACAGTCACTGTTTGGTGTTTGAGTTTTTTGTTTATTTTTCCTTCTGGTTATGAGGTTGTTTAACTACGCGCTCATGGGAAGTTGCCTGCTTACTTTCCGGAACAAGAAGTCGAAGATGTTTCGGCGTTGGAGGTTCAAATAAAGCGACCTGTTACGGGTAAGCATTTTTTAACTTTCAATGAATCGATTCCATAAAGAAAACAGGTACTTAACAATGTTCAAGAAAATCGCAATCGCTGCCCCATTGGCTTTTTTGGCGCTGGGTTCCTCCGGCGCATTTGCCGCAGGTGAAGCTGCTCACTCCATCAGCATTGTCGCCCACGTGCCGACTAACGGTTTCTACGTGGTACCTACCAATCCTGACCTCGTCAACAAGGATCAGGATATGAGCTACCAGCCTACCACCGGCAAAATGGGAGAAGTGAACGGGTTCTTCGAAGTGCGTAACAACAGCGGTTCGGTTCACGCCAGCCTGGACGCCGCGCCAAAACTGATCTCTGGTGCCAATTCCATTGTTTTGAAAGTGGAACTCAATAACAGGGAACTCAACTTGACCCCGCAAATGGTTGTAGGTGAAGCCGAGTCTGACGTGAACTTCCGCGCACCGCTGAAAATCAGTGCGGTAGGTACAACCTTCGAGCCGGGCGACTACACCGGTGTCGTGGCAATGACCTTCGACGCTGTCCCTCCCGTGGGCGGCTCGCGCTAACTTTCAAAGTCGCGCAAACCGACAGGGCAAACAGCATTGTTTGTCCCGTCGGACTTCAACTCGATCGTAATCAGAGTAAGAGTTCATGTTCCCGATGACCCCCATCGCGGCTGCGCTTGCGTTGTTGTTTTGCGCCAGTGCAGCGGCGGCTCCCGTTTCTTCCGCCGGTACGACACCGCGAAGTCTCCTGGCGCAGGCCAAAGGTTTGCCGGCGGATTTTGAGGAGCATTTTTTTGATGTGCCTCTGGCTGTCCGGGTAGAACTCGATCAACAGCCTCTGGGAGAGGCCATGGTGGTGTTGTCTCGCGATGATCGCGTCACCCTGCTCGAATTTACCGACACCAGCGAAAACCGTTTCGGCCCCGCTGAACGGGAAAAATGGGCAAGTTATCTCAAGCCGGGTGTGCCGCTGGGCAATTGCACGGGATCATGCCCGGATCAGGTGCTGGCCGTGCACTACAACCTGGAAAGTTCGTTGGTTTCGATCCTCACCGAAAACGTCGAGCGCGATCTGGAGGCCAAGCGTTATTACGAGCAGCCGGATGGCGGCAGTAGTGGCCTGATGGTGCGCAACCAGCTCAACCTCAATGGCGGCCAGGATCAGGATCTGGGCGGGCGCTATGGCCTTGAAGCCAGCGCGAGCCTGGGCAACTGGAGCCAGACGTTCAACATGCAACTGGCCCGCCTCGGCGGTCCCGATGACAAGCTTTATCACGCGATCCATGAGCTTTACACCCAGCGCGAACTGCAAGGCAGCTTCCTGCGCCTGGGCTATTTCACCCCCAATTCCGAAGGGCTGACCCGCCAACCTCGAACGTTTGGCACCAGCCCCGATACCGCTGTCGGCGTCATGGTCGGCAGCTCCGACAGCCTGGCGATCAATAGCCCGATGCCCAGCGTTTATCCGATCTACGTCACGGCCAATCGCCAAGGCTCGGTGGAGATCTATCGCGATGGTCTGTTGATCAACACCCAGTCGGTACCCGCCGGTTTGCAGACCCTCGACACCCGGCCGCTACCGGGCGGGATTTACGAAGTGGAAGTGCGCCTGATCGAAGACGGTCAAATCACCTCAACCACCCAGGAGTTGGTGTACAAGCCCAGCAACTGGCGAAACCTCGACGAGCGCTGGCGCTACAACCTGTTTGCCGGTGAAGAAAGCAAACTGCTCAGTAACTGGGACCAGCAGTCCAGCGGCAGTCCGACGGCTGGGGCCTCGATCAATTACCTGATGCACCCACGAGTCATTCTCGGGCTATCGGCGCGGCAGATTCGCGAAAAACTGCAATATGGCAGTTCCATCGACTGGACCCTGGCCAATCACATCAGCCTGTACGCCAACGTGTATCAGACCCAGGATCATGGCACCGGTCTCGATCTGCAAAGTCTTTACAACTATGGCTCCGGTAGCCTGGTCATCAGCCACAACCGCAGTTGGCTGGACACCACGGACCTGTATGAAACCCTGCCGGACGGTACACGGGTGCGCCAACGCAACGTGTTCACTGGCGAAACCAGCAATTCATCCCTGGCGATCAACCATCGGGTCAGCAGTAAAAGTTCGATCAGCGGACGGGTGTCCCACAGTGAGGGCAACGTCGATGGCATCGGTATGGATCTGGGTTGGACCCAGCGCGCTACGTTGTTCGGCAGCGATGCGAGTTGGCGTCTGTCGTTATTTGATCGCCCCGGCAGTTTCAGCAGTGGCGACGCTCGCAACCGCGGGATCGACCTGAGCCTTAACCTTGCCTTGGGCGCGCCCGGCCAGCAGATCACCGGCAGCATCGGTTCGCGCACGGCCCGTGACGGCAGCCGCGACAACAATGCTTCCCTCGGCTGGCGCCAGGATTTCAACGATCACGTGCTGCAAAACGTCTCGATGACTGCACTCGCTGACACCTACGGTGTGGGGGTGTCGAGCCTTGCCAACTTTCGTACCGACGCAGTCAATGGCGACGGTTTCGTCCAGCGTTCGTCGTACAACGGCAACTTCACCGGCGGTCTTAACCTGGACAGCACCCTGGTCGTCGGCGGCGAGCAAATGCTCATGACCAGCCATTACGAAATGCGTGGCGCGGGAATGATTGTCGACGTGGAATCAGACATCGATGACATCACCCTGCGCGCCGACGACTACAGCGGCGGCGGTGCGGCGTTGAAACCCGGGCGCAACTTCATCCCGATCACCGCGTACCAGAACAGTTCGGTGAGTTTCGATTTCGAGGGCAACCATGTGCCGGCGGCGACCATCGAGCCGGCGCGTACCCGCTATCACCTGAACAAGGGCGGGGTGGAGTACCGCAAGGTCCGCGTGATGAAAACTCTGACCGTGCTAGGCCGGCTGGTCGATGCCCAGGGGCGACCGCTCAAGGGCCATCACGTGATCAACCACGCCAGCCGCGGAGTGACGGAAGTCGATGGGTTCTTCTCGATGGAAATGAACGCCGGCTCGCCGACGCTTGAAGTGCGCCAGGGCAATCAGCTGCTGTGCCAGTTTCGTCTTGATGCCAGTCGTCATCGCAGTGAAAACGATGTGTTGATGATTGGTGATCTGCGCTGCACGCCGGATACCCTGGCTGATGCGTCGTTTATTAAACAGAAGGCGGGTTGAAAAGATGATAAGGGGGAAAACAGGTGGAAGCCGCAGTTTTTGGTTTTTGATATTAAGCCTGATGGCCGAATCAGCGGTGAGTGCAACGATGGACATTCGTGCGGTGTTTCGACCCGATCCGTCAAAACCACTGCAAAACAAGTTTATTAACGAAACCACTGTAAGTGGACATTGCGAAATGCAACCTGCGTTTTGCAAAAACAGAGAGCTGTTTTCTTTGCTTATACCCATCGGATTCCGATCTGTTGCGCCCTTTGAGGCAGGGAATGCCGATCAACGAAGGGGGCCGATGTTTCGGGTACCCGGTGAATGGCAAAGACTGAGTGTCAAGCATTCAGAAACACTCGAAAGAGCTGATTTGGAAGTCCGGATAGTCTCGATCGGTGGCCGCTATATCCTGCCTGATACGGCGGAAAATCTGGTCGGTACAGGCGAGCCCACAACTGTTCAGGGTTGGCACACACGCCTTTGGGGCGACTGGACGTGGCAACCTCCTCAACCTTGTCAGTACACAGGAGGTATGTACACGTTACCGGCCAGTAGAACCTTCTTTTGGTTAACCACCGGATCCAGCGTGTGTGCCGCGAGGGCCAATTACCCAGTTCAGTCCGTGACCTATGACCGGATGCAGATTGGCTATGAGTTGCGTACGCCAAACCCGCTGCAGATGTCTTCCGGTAATTATTTTGGCAGTTGGACTTACACTATCGGACCAGAGATGGATTTCGACATGGGCGACATCATGCTGCCTGATGACCCGACCCTGACCCTAAGTTTCGATCTGGATGTGCAACACACCCTGAAGGTTGACCTGCCAGCGGGCGGCAACAAAGTTTCGCTGGAACCCGAGGGCGGGTGGCAACGCTGGATTGAAAGCGGTCGCAAACCGAACAAGATCTACCGCGACCAGCTGTTTTATCTGTCGGCGTCGTCGCGTTTCAAAGTCACGATGCTATGCGACTCGACCGGCGGCCCCCGCTGCAAGCTGTACAGCCCCCAAGGCAATACCACCGAAGTGGAAACCTACCTTACCTTACCCGACGGAATCACCGGGCCGGGCGGGCCGGAGCAGGTCAAGCTTTATCCGCTTGCCTACAACACCTGGTCATCAGTCTTTCAACCCGGGATCTATGTGAATCGCAAGGCCGGCTCGCTACGTTTCGAGATGCCCAAGGACTCCATCGATTTTCTGCTGCGGCCCGGCATGAGCGACACGTTCAGCGGCAACATCACCATTATCTGGGACTCGGATGTTTGACCGTTCGAGCCTGGCCACTTTTTTCTGATGAGATCAAAGACAATGAACCGTGTGTTTTTGCTGTGGGTGCTCAGTGTGTTTTGCGGGACGGCCAACGCCGGGCCGCAGATCAATGTCGGCACCGTGTATGACTATCTGGATGCGGATAAAAGTACCTACCTCAAACGGGTATTCAACAGCGGTGATGCCACCGCGTTCGTCAAGGTCAACGTGCTGGAAATCGTCTACGACGCCGATGGCGCGCCCAAGGAAATTCCGGTCGAGGCTGCCGTGGACGGTGCCTCGCGCAACGGCTTGATGGCCAGCCCGGCGCGGCTGATCGTACCGGCCCAGGGCATGCAGGGTACACGCTTGTTGTACATGGGCGAGCGAGACCAGGAACGCTATTTCCGCGTGCGTTTTGTGCCAGTGGTACCGGAGAAGGAAGATGAATTCGCCGTCTCAAGCGACGAGCGCGAAGACTACAAAAAAAACCTGTCTGCGGGGGTCAACGTGATGACCGGGTTTGGCACAGTCTTCTTCGTTCGTCCCAAAAACGCCCGTTTCGAGAGCGCCATCAGTGAAACCGATCAACGTTATGAGTTGCGCAATAACGGCAACACCGTGGTCATCGTCGACGAGTTCAAAAGTTGCGCAATCAGCAATGAAACCGAATGCGGAGCGACCACCAAACACCACGTCATGGCCGGCAAGGCATTTGGCTTCGACAAGGAAAAGGGGCGCGAATACCGTTTCACCCTGATCGAAGGCGACAGTAAAAAAGTCCTGAAGATTGCCAGCCGATAGGCCGGCTTTCCATTGACACAACGGGTATCGAACATGATCAAGCAATACGCCGCCGTCGCGCTGACGGCAATGACCGCACTGATGGGCTCTTTGACATGGGCTGCCCGGGAAGAGCACACCTTCGAGGTGTTCGTGAGCGTCCCGGCACGCTCGTTCTACGTGATCCCGGCCGAACCGGACTGGATACACCGGCCGCAGCGGTTGATCTGGAACCCCTCGACAACGACCCTGAGCAGTGTGCGCAGGAACTTTGATGTACGGCATGACACCAGCGCCATCGAAGCGCGCCTGGAGGCCGCTCCCTACCTGTCGAACGGCAGGGCGGTTGACGACATTGCGTTGCGGGTCATTTTCAACGGTGTGGAGTTGAGCCCGGACCTTGCCCCACGGCTGGTGGTGTCGGCGGCTGATGCGGCAGCAGGCAAGCGGGTATTGCTGGAAATCGATCCGGTAAAACCGGCGGGGGGCTTCCGCCCGGGGGATTACAGCGGCAACGTACTGTTGTTGTTCAACGCCAGGGCGCCGGGAGAGTGAGATGGAGCAGAAGCTTACTGACGCCCGTGACCGATTTGCATGGGAATGAAGCAGTGCGGGCGAATAGTGACGCAGTATCATGGTTATCCAGGACTCGGACGTGGGCTGTAAAACATGCCAAAGAAACCAGCCCTGAGTGGATCAGACTCGGGACTGGCATGGGGCTATTCGACTATCCTCAAAACGCGTTACCTCTAATAAATCCCGGCTCTTGCCATCGCTTCCCGAGTCAGTTTTCTGGCCAACTCATTTCGCTCATATCCCAGGTCTGACATCAGTCGCTCATACAACCGCGCGATCTCGTCTTTGACTTCGGTAAATGCTTCGGCCTGCGGAACACCAAGCTGCCGTGCCAATCTTTCCAGGGTTCTTTGGCGCGAAGTCAAATCTCTCGGATCTGTTGTATTTACCCAGTCTTGCTGGGCCAGGTGCAAGTCGTCAACGAGCTCCTGTTTCTCTTTGAAAAGGTGATCATTCGCGTCGAATTCCGCGGGATGGGTGTTTCGTAAATGTTTTTGCCAAAACGGATTCTCGAATGGATCGATCATCCCGTTGACCAACCCGTCGCCTTTCTCCCGTTCGATAATCGTCTCATAGGCTGTCTCGATCAGTTTCTGGTCTACACGCGCCGTTCGGTCAAACAGCATGTTTTCAGACTGCCAGGGTAATTCCAGCCGTTTGGCCAGCCCTGTCTCGAATGCCAGGTGCACCTCAACTTCATCCGGCGCGTGATAATCCGCGTCATTACGGCTTTTCTCGAGCTGAGCGCGGATTTCGGCTCTGGCTATTTCGCCCACTTGATCCAGACGAGCAGTACTCCTGGCCAGTTTGACAAGTCTGTTTTCCAGCTCCGCGGCAGATGTAGACTCTGTACGCGCCTTCGACACCAGGACTTTCATCCCCATGTTGTTAAACAATTGTGAACCTGCATCGGCGCAGGTTTCAGGATGGCTGGCCTGTTTGAACAATTCCTCGCGCAGGTCGGAGTCCAGTGCAGCGGCATCGACCATCTCCCAGACTCGCTTGGTGAGTCGTGTGCGCGTCTGAGGGTTGAGGTAATCCCGGCTCTGTCGCTGTTTGCGGATAACTTTGAAAAAATCGGCGGAATCGGGCTCAGACGCCACATCGTTCCAGGATTCATCCCTATACGTCCCGACCCCCGTTGAGGAACGATACATTCCTGCGTCGTCCGGTAACGACGTCCAATGGGCTATCTCGTCGGTTGCAACGCGTTCGTAGGTTTGTTCCGGGGACAAGCCTACTGACTGGCGATAATCTTTAAAACGGACTCGATCGACATCGTCAAGATTCCAAGTGTCCAGTCGCGTGCGTGCCACGATGAGCGCGTGATCTGAGCCGCGAACAACGTTTGGCACAGTTTTGATTGGGCTGCCGCGCAGGTCGAGATAAAAGCCTCGCGGGCGATGTTTTGCAATGATCCCGTCCATGAACAGACGTTCCGGCCAGGTGTCTAGGCCGGTGGTTCTCAAACTCAGGATTTTCAATCGGCGCATGCGTCCGACATCCACGCGGTGTAGTAACGGATTGTTGTCCAGTCTCAGTGTTTCCAAGCGCGTGAGGTCGCCCAATAGTCTGGCGGACTCAGGCGTCAACCTGATGTCGTTGTTGGTCAGGCGCAAGGTTTCAAGTAAATGCATCTTGCCGACACCGGCAGGCAGTTCTTTCAGATCACTGAAACGAGCGCTCAAATGACGCACGGTGCGTAAGTCGTTCAACAGGCCGCTGGCGTCGGCGGAAAAGCGCGCTTTGTCGAGATTAAGAACGGTAATCTGGTCGAGATACTTTTTGATATTGGGTTGTTTACCCAGATCTCTCCACCAGCGATCAAGATTCGGCCCCATTAAGTCTGAGGACAGGTCCAGCGTATAGCCGTTTTCCGGGTGGGTATTGCGTTCGCCGAATGCCTCACTCTTGCGTTCGAAGCATTCAAGGAGTCGTTCTCGAATGTGCCTTCCTCCATGAAACCTGAAGTTGTAATAATCAATTCCAGGTTCCGAGTCGGACGACACGTAACCCAGCACTTTTCTTTCCCATTGCGCCAACATATCCCTCAGTTCGGTGAGTTCGTCCTTGATCCGGTCAAGGGCAAGGTCGGGATCACCTTTGGCACGCAAGGACTCAAAAAAGGTGTGCGCCTCCTGTTCGCTAAAACCGGGATACAGATTCTTGATTCTCTCTTGAGGCGTGGCCGGGCTTCTGAAGAGCACCGGCCCACGCACCAGGTTGACGGTTTTAATGTCGGCCACGGGGCGAATGGGGGGTTCTGCCATTGCTGTCCGACGTTCAGCAGGTGCTGCGGACTTTTCCATGATCCAGATTTTGAGCAGGCGACCCTGACCCCGTTGATAGCCCAACGCCGCGCGTTTGTCCTCCGGCAAGGCGCGCAGGATCGACTCATAGAAGTCGCCTGTGTTGTGCAGTTTTTTATTGTCCCCGTCGAGCACTTCGTATTGACCGTGTTCATCCCGGATCAGCCGTCGAACCGTCGAAGCATCCTCCGGACCCGCGCTGCAGCGCAGTGTGCCGTCATGAGTGCCGTCCCAAACTTCGATGCGTAAATCGGCGAAGCTGTCGGTGTGGAATTTCAATGTGTTGAGCGCCAGCCTTTCGGTGTCCGGTACAACCTGCTCATTGCGATAAAAACCATAGTAGGCTCTGGCGGTTCCGGCTTCGAAGTTCATTTCACGGGCCAGGGTTTTAATGCGGAGCGGCAGGCGACTTTCTTCGGCCATTATCGTGCGCTCGGCGGCTTTTGTGTCAGCCAGCACTGTTTCTGCGACGGTGAGAGGGATGTTCGGGAAGGATTGCCTCAGCAGCAGGATTTGCGCCTTGTCCGACGTCTCTCCTGCTTGGTACAGGCGCTTTGAGGTTTCGCCTGAGCGTCCGTCGAGGGCCTTGGCCTCGTCATACGCAATGAAGCGCTTGATCGTGTCAGCCAAAATCGGTGGAGGCGGCGCGCTATCGATATGCATGCGGCGTAGCGCATTGGTTTGCGTGCCGCTGCTGACGCGGATCTGCTCAAGCTCCGTGGGCGAGAAGCGATCTACGCGGTGGCCGAGGCGGCGCATCAAGGTTTCGCTTTCCCAATCGACCGGGTTTTCCGCCTCGTGCACCCAGGCGCCATGGCCGTTGTGTTCCAGCGTGGGCGTGTAGGCATTAGGGCGAGTAGGGTGCTTGATACGGTGCGTCCTGGAGGTCGGCGTCTTCGAGGCTTTCTCGACGACGTAGAGCTTGTCATCCAGCGGCAGAATGTTCTGATTGGCGTGGCGATGCAGGCCGTATTCGTCGGGTTTTGAGTCCGCCGAGAGGGTGACATTCTTCTGCTCGTAAGGTGCGAGATCGGGTTGCCATAACGTTTTTTTGCCATCAGGCAGATTGACCGGTTTCATGCCTTCGACCAGCGGCGACAGTTTCAACTTCAAAGCGTTACCTATTTCAGCGCCGGCTCCAAATGCCGCCAGTTGAATGACATCCGTCACCACGCTGATCACATGTTCGGCCGCTTCAGAACCGAGACCTTCAGCCAGATCGACGACCCCTTCGATGACGTCATTGGTCAGCTGGTAAACGGTGTACGCCATCATCAGTTCGCCCAACCCCGGCACGAACGGCGTGGCGATCAACAGCGCGACATTGAAAATGTCCGAAACGATTTTCTTGAAGTTGTCCCACCAGGCCCAGCGCGCGTTGCTGTCCGTGTCGGCGGTGGACACGGCGATCTCCCGTGCATCGTTGAGGATCTTGTTGAGCTTTTGACGGTAGGCGTATGCCCAATAATTGCCGGAGAGTGGCAGGTGCTCGAACTCCAGGCGGGGGCGAGCCACAGCATCCTCTCGCCACGTCGGACGCTGATCCGTCGGATCCTCTTTGTCATGCCACCTGACAGTCACGAGCCGTCGATCGAGGTCGGCGAAAAAATGCCCGCGCTGCTGTTGATCGACGAATTGGCTGAAAAATTGTCGATAGCTCTGCTTCGATGATGCGCCGACTTTGTTTTCGCGTAACTGACGCGCCAGTTCAGTCATGAACGTGTCGGCTGAGTCGTACTCCTTAAGCGGGTGATCGGGGTCATGGGGGATGTAGGCAATGAGCCGCCGAATGCCGCCACTGCCGGGCACGGCAGGAATCAGCAGGACAATGCCGGTCAGGCGGGTTCCCATCATCGACAGGTCGCAGCAGCGCATGAGCCTGCCATTGAGCAGCAGCTGAGGTTCATCCTTGGCAAATTCCAGCATCAGCTGGCAGGTATCGTACTGGATATCGCCGGTGATCCATGCCAGTTGCGCGGCGACGGCGAGTGCGTCTTTCTGGCTTTCGGTCACCTTAAGTTGCGTGAAGGCATCGGCTACCGGTTCGCCGGACAGCAAATAGCTGTCGAGGTGTTTCTTGTAAAGCGCGCCGAGGTCCAGTTCCCGGCACAGGGCCTGAAACTGGCCGATGGTCATTTTGTGCTTGATCGCGATGACATCGAAGTGGCCGAGATCGTCGGGTTTGCTGATGAACTGCGAGTCGGCATCGACCGTTTCGGTCTTGGCGAAGTTATGCAGCGCCGCATCCAGCAGGGACACGGTCCGGGTCGTGACACCGCCCGTCACATCATGCGCATGCCAAGGCAAATTCTTGGGCAGGTACAAGCGCAGGTAAGTCGTGCTGACGTCATCCTCGATGCCGTAGCGTTCCTTGAGTTTCGCTTGGAGCAGGGGCTTGGCAAACGGATACACGTCCAGTTGTTTGAACAGATGATCCACCCGGTTCTGCGAGCCCCAGGCCTTGAGGTTAGCGGCCTTGAGCTTGTCATGATGGGAGGCGGACACGGTGGTGTACCACGGCTGCATCTTCAATGGAGTGGCCGCCAGGGCCAGGCCTCGGTTGAGGGTGGCGGTTTTGAAATTGTCGCTGGTGGCGTTCCTGATGAAGTCGTAGTACCGGCCTTTATCGGTGTTTGCGGCAGGCGTGGGAGCGTCAGACATGGCAATCATCCTTGATCGTTTTAAGAATGATCAGCCTATCTGTCGGGGCTAAAAACAACAGTCTAAAGATCTGTGCTTAACCGGCGCTTTCAGCCGGTAAACAGGTCAGTATTCAAATCTGAAAAATAATTAAATACCACCTGCTGCGCAAAAGTTCACAGTCGCGATATCGCAACCGGCAGGCACATCGTGTGGCTGCCCGGTTGCAGGTACGGCGTCAGAATCGGCGCCATCCCCTTGAGCACTTGCACTGGCAAGGCCGAGGTGAACTTGAACGCTTCGGCCGATTGCCCGGGCACGAACGCAGTCATCGTGCCGAAGTGACGATCGCCGATGTAGAACACGAAGGTCGCGGTGCGGTTGATGGATTTCGAACTCAGAATTCGCCCACCCGAACCGAAGGCTTCGATGCGGTTATCGCCCGTACCGGTCTTGCCGCCCATGGCCAACGGTTTGCCATCGGGCGTCACGAAACTGCCGGACACACGCTTGGCCGTACCGGCATCCACCACCTGCGACAACGCTTCACGCATGGCCGTGGCCACCTCGGAAGGCATCACCCGTTTACCGACATCCGGATCATTGATCAGTTTGGTTTCATATGGCGTGTTCGCCGCGAAGTGCAGGCTGTCGATGCGCAGAGTCGGCATGCGCACGCCGTCGTTGAGGATGGTACCGATCAGCTCCGCCAAGGCGGCCGGACGGTCGCCGGAACTGCCGATGGCCGTGGCCAGCGACGGCACCAGATGGTCGAATGGATAGCCGACTTTCTGCCAGCGTTGGTGAATGTCGAGGAACGCCTCAATCTCCAGCATGGTGCGAATGCGGCTGTCGCGGGCACCCTTGTGACGGCTTTTGAACAGCCAGCTGTAGACTTCCTGGCGTTCGAACTGGCTGGCTTTGACGATCTGGCTGAACTTGGCGTCGGGGTTTTTCAACAAGTAGCCGATCAACCATAGATCCAGCGGGTGAACCTTGGCGATGAAGCCCTGGTCCGGTAGGTCGTAGGCGCCAGGGCCGTAGCTTTCGTAGAGCCGCTGGAGGCGTTCGTCGGTCAGTTTTTCGGTGAGCTTGGCGCCTGACAGGTGCGAGCGCACGAACATGTTGAAGCTTTCCTGACTGGCCTGTGGCAACAGATAACGATGCACCGCGGCCATGCGAATCGGTGTCGGGCGCATGCTGTCGAGGAAGGTCTCGAGCCGCGCCTGGGTGTCCTTGTTCTTGTATCTCTTCCAGAACTTCAGCAGGAACGACGTGCCTTCGCGGTCGGCGAACGAGGCCAGGTATTCCTGACGCCGAGGGTCGCGGTCGTCCTTGAGCAATTCGGCGCTGCTATTGGCGCCGGAGTACGTGGTGTAGCGCACCAGGTCACGCATCAGCCGAATGAACGGCAGGTTGATCGACTCACGCAGGGCATCACGCAGGGTAGGAATGCGGCCGTTGTCTTCTTTGCGAAAGTTAACGAATGTGTGCAGCCCGCCACCGGTGAAAAAAGCTTCACCGGGGCTGGCCGAGTATTTGCGATCCAGCGCAGCGCCGAGCATGCCTGGCAAGTTGCGGTCTTTGTTCTGGATCAGGTAATCGACGGCCCAGCGACTCAGGCGGTCCTGATCAGGGACGTCGACCTTCTTCAGTTCCGGGACGGTCATCGTTGCGTACTTATCGTGCAGCTCGGCGATGATCTGCAAATAGGTGGTCAGCACACGCATCTTGGCGGTGGAGCCCAGTTCCAGCTTGCTGCCTTCATTGATATCGAACGGCTGGTCGGTGCTGTCGGTCTGCACCCGCACCCGCGAGCCGTCCGGGGTCAGTTCGAACAGCGTGAAGCTGTAGCGCACTTGGGTGGTACTGGTGGGGGTCAGCAGGCGTTCGCCCATCAAGCCGATCTGCGCAGCAAACACAGGGTCGGCCAGATGCTTCAGGTACTCGGTAGCCTTGGTTTGCAACTCGCCTTGCAGGGTGCTGGTGGCGGAAAGATCAAGGCGATCGAGGTCGTACAGCGGACGGTTGAGCAACCCGCCCAGACGACTGCGTGCCACGCTGATGCCCTTGTTGGTTTCGATCGGCTGAATGGTTGGCTGTGTCTGCCAGTCGCGATAGGTCACTTTGCTGGTCAATGCCGCTGCCGCGAGTGGCGCATCGATCACGTCATTCAGTGCCAGCAGGCGAATGTGGCTGTCGGTGAGTTCGGCCAGTTCATCGTGGCCCTTGGTCAGGTAGTGGGAAGGGCGGCGCTGGGCAATCATCAAAGACAGCATCTCACGCAGAGCCAGACCTTTTTCCGACATGCTTTTCGGATCTGTCTCCTTGCTGGCCAGCCGCTCGTTGGCCTGGTTGAAATCGGCGCCGTACCAGACGCGCAAACCTTCGGCCATGCCATGCACTTCACCGTGGCCCGGTACTGCCGACAGGGGCACGCTGTTGAGGTAATCGCGGATCACGTTCTGCCGGGCTTCGAGGGTCTCCGGTCCGGCCTGATAAGCGCGCACACTGGCAGAAATCATCTGACGGATTTTTTCCGCACCCGACACGGTCAGGCCATCGGGCGAATGCCGGTACTTCTCAAGTTGCGTGGCCAGGGTACTGCCGCCCGCCGACTGGCCTGGCAGGTGCATCAACTTGGCGACCTGGGACCACGCCGCCATGCCGAACCGTGGCCAATCCACGGCAGGGTTGGCCCGGGGCTGATGGGGGTCGAGCAGAAAGCGGTTTTCGATGAACAGCAAACTGTTGACCACCACGGGGGGGATCGCCGCAAAGCTTGAATACAGTTGTTGTGGGTATTTGTACTGGTAAAGCGGTGCCGCACGGCAATCGGTGATCGACAATCCAGCCTGGATTTTCTCCGCGTAGGGCACGAAAAAGCCCTTTTCGGTGTAGTCCATCAACTTTTGGGAAAACCGGGTCTGTGACGCCACAACGTAGTCGCGCTTGATCAGACGCGGCAGGAATTCACCCAGGGAGCTGTAGCCCAGACGCAGATCGAAAGGGCCCGCGCCCGGATAGCGAATGGCATCGCTGGGACCGGGTTTCAGCTCGTAGCTCAGGGTGGCGGCGAATTGGCTGAGTTCCCGGGATTGAAACTTCGACGTGCGCATTTCCTTGGCCGCGGCCAGCCCGAGGACAATCAGAATTATCAGCAACAACAACCAGAACGCCCCCCAACCGTGCTTTATACGACTGCGAGGGGGTTTTTCAGGTAAAGGCGCTTCATCCACACGTTCAGTCGGAACCACATTTTTTCTCGAATCGGTTTGCCATAAAGCGCCCATAGTCGACTGATCCATTCACGCAGATTGAGAGGACTTGTCTGAAGCTTAGACGGTGGTTGGCCTTGGTGAAAAAATTGTGAATACACAAATCGTGAATTTTCATCGTCAAGTCCCGCTTTACGGCTACTGCGCAACCGAACGGGGATAAAAGCTCGCTCGGCCTGATGAGTGGTGAGGAGCGAGACGGGCATGCGCTAATGCCGATCAGTTAAGGAACGACACAGTCCGTAGCAGCTGGCGAAGCCTGCGTTCGGCTGCGAAGCAGTCGTGAAATCAGACGATGCGGTCTTTCAGGAAGACCGCAAACTCAGGTTTTACGACTGCTTCGTCCGAACGCGGCCCGAACCGAACGCAGGCTTCGCCAGCTGCTACGGATCGCGTTTTGGTTTATTCCCTCTCGGCTTGGGTCATCGAAGCCCAAAGCGCCACCCAGTCCGGTATCCGCCGCCAATACGGCATGGGCATCGGCTTATGCACCGACTTCCCGCGTAGCGCGGGAGCGGAATAAAAAATGGGCACGCCAACGAGGTTGGGTGCCCATTTTTTATGCCTGACGAATCAGCTGACTCGATTTTGAAGCTTGGCGAAAATCGCCGCCATCTCGGGTTCATCCAGATGATCCAGCATTCGCTCCACCAACAAATGCACGCCGTCAGCCATGCGGCTGAGCGCCAAGGCTACGGAGCGGCGGGAACCGTCCACATCGTCGGCGAGGTTGGCGGCGATGGCGCTGATGGACAGCAAATCTTCCGAGGCATTGGCGAGAAGGGTTTCAGGGTGGATGCCCGAGCAGACGCTGAAGAGCTGGCCGTTGCGTTTTGGTGGCTTGGGGTCGGCTGGCGGGAAGTGATGGTCGAGGGCACGCTCGGCGGCTTCGTTGAGTTTGTTTGAATCGGGGCTTTCGTAGGGGGAGACCGGATCGGTGTCCGGCGGGTTGGGTGTGACCTTGAACATGGTGACTTTCCTATAGTAGGGCCGTGACCATCTCGCGACTAAACGAAAGGGAGGCGGCTGTGCGCAAGTTAGTCGACCGGTCAAGCCACCAAACCCGGTGCGCCCGAGGGCGCCATGCGCACAGCCACCATCAAGTGCAGGCGAACCTGACTGGATGACACTTGTGCAACCGTAGATGACTAGCCGAGCGACTAAACCCGATCACTGATGGGCAGTGACAGGAACCAAGTTACCGACCGCCCCCTAGGCGCACAAGCCGGCAGATTCTGGCGTAGCCGTAGGCAAAGACGCAAGGTGTTGTAGCTTGCAGGAAGTAACCTTGAGGCGTTTTAAACAAGCGCTAGCGAGCGGTGTTTAACCATCGGAAATGTTGGCAAGAAAGAATCTTCCATGCGTCGGGAGTGTCATAAATTTTGTGTTCGGGCATAACATGTTGCAGAGGTGCATGTATGCCGACCAAGAAAAAACCGGCCAGTGGGGCCGCGCGAGACCTTCCAGCCATTCCAAAAGAGCTGATTGATCAGTTCGTAAACGGCCCGATGAGTGCCGAAGCCATTCAGGATGCCTCGATGGCGTTCAAGAAGGCGCTCATCGAGCGAGCCCTTGGTGCCGAGTTGGGGCACCACCTTGGTTATCCTCAGGGCGCGGAGCGCCCCGAGGAGTCGAGTAACCAACGTAACGGCCGAAGCGGCAAGACCGTGCTGACCGATGACGGCCCGTTGCGCCTGGATATTCCCAGAGACCGCGATGGCAGCTTTGCTCCGATCCTGATCCCCAAACACGAGCGCCGGTTTACAGGCTTCGACGACAAGATCATTGCTATGTATGCCCGCGGCATGAGTGTTCGCGAGATTCGTGCATTTCTCTCGGAGCAATACGGAACAGACGTCTCCCATGACTTCATCAGCTCCGTCACCGATGCTGTTCTGGAAGAAGTCAGTACCTGGCAGCAACGACCACTTGAACCCATGTACCCAGTCATTTTCTTCGATGCTCTGCGGGTCAAAATCCGTGACGAAGGGGTGGTTCGCAACAAGGCAATCTACTTGGCCCTGGGCGTGTTGCCGGACGGCACACGAGATATTTTGGGGATCTGGATTGAGACCACTGAGGGTGCCAAGTTCTGGATGAAGGTCTTCAATGACCTCAAGACCCGAGGCGTCGAAGACGTTTTGATCGCGGTAACTGACGGACTTAAAGGCATGCCAGAAGCCTTAAGTGCGGTGTTTCCTCAGACGACGTTGCAAACCTGTATCGTCCACTTGATCCGTAACAGCCTTGATTACGCGGCTTGGGACAAGCGCCGCGAACTGGCCAAGGCCCTGAAACCGATCTATCAAGCACTCAACGCTGAAGTTGCCGAGCAGGCTCTAGAGGCCTTCGAGTCTGGACCTTGGGGTAAGCAATATCCAACGGTGGCTGCGGCCTGGAGACGTGCCTGGGATCGAGTCATCCCGTTTTTTGTCTTCCCGCCAGCCATACGAAAAGTGATCTACACCACTAATGCTATCGAGAGCATCAATGCTC
This sequence comes from Pseudomonas sp. GL_093, assembly GCF_057837605.1. Taxonomy (NCBI): domain Bacteria; kingdom Pseudomonadati; phylum Pseudomonadota; class Gammaproteobacteria; order Pseudomonadales; family Pseudomonadaceae; genus Pseudomonas; species Pseudomonas sp. GL_093. The sequence goes on from NZ_CM174448.1 coordinate 1,252,507, forward strand.
AGTTGCGCAAGATCATCAAGACAAGGGGGCACTTTCCAACCGACGATGCAGCGACGAAGTTGATCTGGCTGGCATTGCAAAATATCACCGCCAATTGGGGCAGCCCCGCCCATGACTGGAAGAACGCCATGAATCAGTTTGCGGTCTTGTACGGAGATCGATTCATCAGGCCGACCTGGTGAAATGAAGGCCTGCCTGACGGCAGGCCATTACCGGCCCGCACACAAAAAATCTGACACTCTCCATGCGTCCTATCCGCTCGCCATCATGAGGAGTGGCACCCACAATCTAAACCTTGGCACTCACCTCACTGCGATTCACCAACGCATCCAGCGCATCATTCAAACTCGATGCCTTGTCGCCAACCAACAGATGCCAAACCCCACCGTCCAGCTGACTCACACCCTGGCAACCCAGCGCCTTCAATTCACATTCCGACAACGCCTTGCCATCCGCCAGTTGCAGCCGGATCCGGGTCATGGCGATGCAATCCATTTGCAACACATTCTCGCCGCCACCCAAAGCATTCAGCCATTGCTGTGCTTCTGAATTCGCCACCGCCGCAGGTTTCGGCGCATCGATAACTGCAGGAGGGGAAGAAACAAGTGCGCGCCCCAACGCAGGCATCGCCAAGCGAATCTCATCGGCAATGCTGTCGGCCATCGGCCCGACCACTACCTGCAAACTCCCACCCTTGCCCGGACGCACAACCGCCATCGCACCCAGTGCTTTCAACTCCGCATCGTTTGCCTTGTTGCGATCCACCATGTCCAGCCGCAACCGAGTGGTGCACGCACCCACGGTGATCAAATTCTGCGCACCACCCAGCGCCTTGATATAAGCCCCGGCCCGTTCATTCTCGGCGATGACTGCTTTGTCGCCATTCAGAACATCTTCACGCCCCGGCGTCTTCAAGTTGAACCGACGAATGCAGAAATCAAACACCACGTAGTAGATCACCGCATACGCCAGGCCGACCGGGACCATCAACCAGCCGTTGGTGGATTTTCCCCAGCCGAGAATCATGTCGATCAAACCACCGGAAAACGTAAAGCCGAGATGGATATTCAGCAAGTTGGTGATTGCCATCGACAGCCCAGTCAGCAACGCATGCACTAGATAAAGCAGCGGCGCGAGGAACATGAAGGCGAATTCGATCGGCTCAGTTACACCTGTCAAAAATGAAGTCAGCGCCATCGACAGGAAGATCCCGCCCATGACCTTGCGGCGTTCCGGCAGCGCATTGCGGTACATCGCCAGGCACGCGGCGGGGAGGCCGAAGATCATCATCGGGAACATGCCGGTCATGAACTGGCCGCCCTTCGGGTCACCCGCGAAGTAGCGCGACAGGTCGCCGGTGACGATGGCTCCGGTGGTCGGATCAGTGAAGTTGCCGAAGACGAACCACGCCATGTTGTTGAGGATGTGGTGCAGCCCGGTGACGATCAGCAGGCGGTTGAATACGCCAAAGACGAACGCGCCAAAGCTGCCGCTCTCCATCATCAACGTGCCAAAACTGTTGATGCCGTGTTGGATGGGCGGCCAGATCAAGCCAAAAATGACGCCCAGGCCGACGGCGGCGAACCCGGTGACAATCGGCACGAAGCGCCGGCCGCCAAAGAACGCGAGGTACTCCGGCAGTTTGATGTCCTTGAAACGGTTGTACAGCGCGCCGGCCATCAGGCCGCTGACGATCCCGGCGAGCATGCCCATGTTGATGCTCGCGTCGAGCACCTTGAGGGTGGAGATCATCACCAGGTAGCCAATCACCCCGGCGAGGCCTGCGGTGCCGTTGTTGTCCTTGGCGAAACCGACCGCGATGCCGATGGCGAAGATCATCGCCAGGTTGGCGAAGATGACTTGGCCGGCGTCGTGGATGATTGCGATGTTCAGCAGGTCGGTGTCGCCCAGGCGCAGCAACAGGCCGGCGATCGGCAGGATCGCGATCGGCAGCATCAGCGCGCGGCCAAGGCGTTGCAGGCCTTCGATGAAGTAGTGGTACATGGCGGATCTCCCTGGATTTTTTGTTGTTTTCAGCTCAGAGGCCATTGTTGGTGACAGGCGTGACGCACTGCGCTGGCGCTGCTCAACTTGAGCAGGTCCTGGCTGAGGCGTCGGCATTCGGTGGCGTTGAGGTGGCGGACGCGGTCCTTGATTTCACCGATCTGCACCGGGCTGACCGACAACTCGCTGACGCCCAGGCCAATCAAAACCGGCGTGGCCAGCGGATCGGAGGCGAGCGCGCCGCAGACACCGACCCAACGGTTATGCACCGCAGCACCGGCGCAGGTCTGGGCGATCAGCCGCAGCAGTGCCGGGTGCATGGCGTCGACCCGCGAGGCGAGGCCAGCGTGGTCGCGGTCCATGGCCAGGGTGTATTGCGACAAGTCATTGGTGCCGATGGACAGGAAGTCCGCGTGTTCGGCCAGCTGCTCGGCCAGCAGGGCGGCGGCGGGGACTTCGATCATCACGCCCAGCTCCGGGCGCTCAAGTACACCGAGTTCAGTGCACAACGCGTCGAGACGCTGGCGGATGTGCAGCAACTCATCGACTTCGGTGACCATCGGCAACAGGATCCGGCAGCGCGCCAGTGGGCTGACATGCAGCAAGGCGCGCAGTTGCTGATCGAGCAATTCCGGGCGGACCTGAGCCAGGCGAATACCGCGCAGGCCAAGCACGGGATTGGCCTCAACCGGCAGCGGCAGGTAGTCGAGTTGTTTGTCGCCGCCGACGTCGATGGTGCGGATGATCACCGACTTGTCGCCCATGGCGTCGAGCACGGCTTGATAGGCGGCGCGCTGTTCCTCTTCGTCCGGCGCGGTGTTGCGGTCGACGAAGAGAAACTCGGTACGCAGCAAGCCGACGCCGTCTGCACCATTGGCCAACGCCTCGGCCGCTTCGGCGCTGGAAGCCACATTGGCGGCGACTTCAATCTGCAAACCGTCGAGCGTCATCGCCGGGGTGTGAGCTTGAGCCTGTTGCTCGGCGCGGCGCTGTTGATGATCAAGTTGGGCCTGATGCACTTCGGCCAAACGTTCGGCATTTGGCATCAGTTCTAAGCGACCGCCATCGGCATCCAGCACAACCGCTTGGCCTTGCTGCTGATCCAGCAACGTAGAACCCAGTGCAACCATGCACGGCAAGCCTTTGCCACGCGCGAGAATCGCCACGTGGGAGGTCGCGCCGCCCTCGGCCATGCACAACCCGGCAACACCTTGCTGACTGAGTTGCAGCAGGTCGGAAGGTGTCAGTTCATGTGCGGCGACGATGGCGCCGGCAGGCACGTCGTAGTGCCAGGTTTCGCCGAGCAGGGCGCGCAGCACGCGTTGTTTGAGGTCGCGCAAATCGTTGGCGCGTTCGGCCAACAACGGGCTGCCGAGTTGCTGGAGCACCTCGCACTGCACGTCGATCGATTGGCTCCAGGCGTGGGTTGCGGCCATGCCTTGGTCGATGGAAGTGTTCGCTGCATTCAGCAGCGCCGGGTCTTCGAGCAGGGCGAGGTGCGCGGCGAAGATCGCTTCTTCGTCGGTGTTTTTATGTTTTCTGGCTTGGGCCAGCGTGTGATCGATTTCGCTGCGCACAACGGTCAGCGCGGTATCGAGAGCGTGCAGCTGTTGCTCGGGATCATGGTTGCCGGCGTCCACCGGCAGGCTGATTGCGTTCAAGCGGAACAACGGCCCGCCAACCAAACCGGGCGCTGCACAAACACCGTGCAGCACGCCCACTTCGGTAGCCCGGGTGCGTCGGGCAAGCGGTGTCGGCGCGGCGGCGTGGCTGTCTTCGGCCAGCGCTGTGGATAACGCGATCAGCAACGCTTGCAACGCGGCTTCGGCGTCCGGGCCCTGGCAGCTGACCTGAACCTCGTCCTGTTCGCCAACGGCCAAACCCATCAGCCCGATCAAGCTGTCGCAGGTCGCCGATTTGCCAGCGAAATGCAGCTGCGATTTGCTCTTGAAACCTTGCGCTGTCTGACGAATCAGCGCTGCCGGACGGGCATGCAGCCCGCCACGATGGGCGATGCGAATGTGGCCGACAATTTCTTCCCCGGACAGCTCCGCTTCAGCCTGCGCTCCAGGTGCGTGCCGACGAATGATGTGCAGCAATGGCTCGCCAACTTTTACCGACTTCAGCGTGATCGGCCGCGCCTGAAAGTCCTGGCTGTTGGTCAGGATCATCAGGCTGACCAGGCTTTTGCACTGCTGCGCGACCTTGTCCAGGTCATAGCGCAACAGCGGTTGGCCATTGCTGACCCGCGCGCCTTCCTTGACCAGCATCGAGAAGCCTTCACCCTGCAACTCGACCGTGTCGAGGCCCAGGTGCAGCAGCAATTCGGCGCCATTGTCGGCACGCAAGGTGACGGCGTGGCCGGTGCGCGCGACGTGCACCACGATGCCGGCGCACGGGGCGTGGAGGGTGTCGTTCAGCGGGTCGATGGCGATCCCGTCGCCCATGGCGCCGCTGGCGAACACCGGGTCCGGGACTTTGGCGAGCGTGAGCACCGGGCCGCTGAGCGGGGCGCTGAGGGTCAGCTCTTTATTATTGTTGTGCATGGCTCGGTCTCATCAGTAAAAACTACGGTTCGGATCAACTCGCCCTGTACGGATTAACGTGTCCCTTGTAGGAGCTGACGAGTGAAACGAGGCTGCGATCTTTTGATCTTGCTCTTTAGAAACAACGTCAAGAGATCGCAGCCTCGTTTCACTCGTCAGCTCCTACGGGGTTATTCGTCCGCCAGCAAATAGGGATGGATACCAATCGGTTCAGTGCGTGCGGGTCACTTTGCTCAAGTGCCGCGGCTGGTCCGGGTCCATGCCTCGGGCGACAGCCAAACCGGCGGCCATGACGTAGAAACTCTGGATTGCCAGAATCGGGTCGAGGGCCGGGTGCTCGGCGCGGGTCAGGGTGAGGTCGCGTTCGGCGATGTCATCCGGTGCGGCCAGTAATACGCGGGCACCGCGCAGGCGCATGTCGGCGGCGAGGCTCAGCAAACCGGCCTGCTCGGCACCGCGCGGGGCGAAGATCAGCAGTGGATAATTTTCATCGATCAACGCCATCGGGCCGTGACGGACCTCGGCGCTGCTGAAGGCTTCGGCCTGGATCGCCGAGGTTTCCTTGAATTTCAACGCAGCTTCCTGGGCGATGGCGAAACCGGCGCCACGGCCGATCACCATCAGGCGCTGGCAATCGCGCAAGGCATCGATGGCCAGGCTCCAATCCTGTTTCGCCGCCTCGCGCAAACCTTCCGGCAGCGCGAGGCCGGCCTCCAGCAATTGCGCATCCTCTTTCCAGTGGGCGATCAGACGGGCGCTGGCGCTGAGGGTAGCGATAAAACTCTTGGTCGCCGCGACGCTGCTTTCGGTGCCGGCACACAGCGGCAGGCTGAACTCACACGCGGCCTCCAGCGGCGAACTCTCGGCGTTGACCATCGAGATGCTCAGGGCGCCACGTTTGCGCAGCAGACGCATGCTGTTCACCAGATCGGGACTTTGCCCGGACTGCGAGAAGGCGAACGCCACTTGGCCGCTGACCTTCAACGGCGCTTGCAACATGGTCACCACCGACATCGGCAACGACGCCACCGGGAAGCCCAACTGCTGCATGGTCAGGTAGGCGAAGTAACTGGCGGCATGATCGGAGCTGCCGCGAGCGACGGTCATCGCCACTTGCGGCGGCTGACGGCGCAGGCGCCCGGCGATCTCGATCATCTGCGGGTCGAGTTGCTGCAATTGGGCTTGCACGGCCTCGAACGAGGACAGCGCCTCTTCAAGCATTTTTGAAGTCAATGTCTTCTCCTTCGACCATGACGGCGGTCAGTGTGAGTGAGCGATCGAGCCGCACGCAGTCGGCCCAGCTGCCGGGTTGCAGGCGCCCGCGTTCGTTGAGGCCGAGGTAGTCGGCGGGGAATTGCGAAAGACGTTGCGAGGCTTCGGCGATTGGCAAACCGATCTTCACCAGATTGCGCAGGGCCTGATCCATGGTCAGCGTGCTGCCGGCCAGCGTGCCGTCGGGCAAGCGCACGCCGCCCAGGCATTTGGTCACCGTGTGGCTGCCGAGCTTGTATTCACCGTCGGGCATGCCAGCGGCGGCGGTGGAGTCGGTGACGCAATACAGGCACGGGATTGAACGCAGGGCCACACGGATGGCGCCGGGGTGCACGTGCAGCAAATCCGGAATCAGTTCGGCGTATTTGGCGTGAGCCAGTGCTGCGCCGACGATGCCTGGCTCGCGGTGATGCAGCGGGCTCATGGCGTTGTAGAGGTGAGTGAAGCTGCTGGCGCCGGCTTCAAGCGCGGCCACGCCTTCCTCATAACTGCCGAGGGTATGGCCGATTTGCATGCGCACGCCACGAGCGCTGAGGGCGCGAATCAAGGCGTCGTGGCCGGCGATTTCCGGGGCGATGGTGATCACCCGGATCGGCGCCAGTGCCAGGTATTCTTCGACTTCGGCCATCAATGCGGTGTGGGCGAAATTCGGTTGGGCACCGAGTTTTCCGGGGTTGATGTATGGGCCTTCCAGGTGCACGCCGAGGACTCGGGCGCTGCCTTTCGGGCGCTGCTCGCAGAACTCGCCGACGTCCTTGAGTACTCGCGAAATCTCTTCGTTCGGCGCGGTCATGGTGGTCGCCAGCAGCGACGTGGTGCCGAAACGCACGTGGGTTTTGGTGATGGTCTCGAAGGCTGGCGCGCCTTCCATGATGTCTTTGCCGCCGCCGCCATGAACGTGCAGGTCGATGAAACCTGGCAGCAGGTAAGGCAGGTCGTTGTCGGCCGGGTCGCACGGTTGGCCTTCGATCGACACGACCTTGCCGTGTTCGTGAATCAGCCGGCCGCGAACCCAGCCGCGGGCGGTGAGGATGTTGTCTTCGGACATGATCGGTTCTCGGTTCTTTGGCGGTGAAGCGGGTTATCGACGAAGCTCTGCGACAAAGTCGTAGTAGTCGTTGCGACAGTAGGTGTCGGTGACTTCGATCGGCGTGTTGTCTTCCAGGTAGCCGACCCGGGTCATCAGCAGCATGGCGGTGCCGGGGGCGATGCCCACCAGGGCGGCGAATTCGTCTGAGGCGTTGATCGCTTGAATGTGCTGCAGGGCGCGGACGATCGGCTTGCCGATGCCGTCGAGGTATTCGTACAGGGAGTCGCCCACGGCTTGTGGCTTGGGAATGATCGAGGCGGGCAGGGTGCTCATCTCGATCGCCATTACCGTATCGTCGGCTTTACGCAGGCGTTTGAGCCGCGCGACCTTGTCGTTCGGCGAGAGGCCCAGGCGGATCAGTTCTTCGTGGGTCGGCGGAGTGATTTCACGCTCCAGCCATTGCGAGCCGGGGACGAAGCCTTTCAGGCGCAGCATTTCGCTGAAACCCGAGAGGCGCGACAGCGGTTGTTCCAGGCGTGGGGTGATGAAGGTGCCGGAACCCTGGTTGCGGCGGATCAGGCCTTGCTCGAACAGAACTTCCAGCGCTTTGCGTGCAGTGACCCGGGAGATGCCCAGCATTTCGCTGAGGTTGCGCTCCGATGGCATGGCCTGTTCGGCTTTCCACTGGCCGGCATGGATCGCCGCTTCCAGATTGCGCGCCAGTTGCAGGTACAACGGCGTGGGCTGGGTGTCGTCAGGGCGTAGGGCCTGAAGGTCATTCATGTAGGTTTGGTCCGATGCGGATATTGGAGTGTTGTCGCCCGGTGATGAGGTGAAACCTAATACCACTTAAATACCATGTCAATGAGACCACTTTGCTATTGGCGCGGGAAAGCCTGCCCTGATTGATGGGTAAGAGGGTTGTTGGTTTGAAGTGGTATTAGAGGTTGGGTTTTTGAACGCAAAGATCGCAGCTTGCAGCAGCTCTTACCGATGGGAGTGGTATCTACCCGGTAGGCGCTGCCAAAGGCTGCGATCTTTTGAATTTATTTTTCGAGGAGCGACCAGCGGTAGCCAATTGATCGCATGGGGCGCGGAGCGTCCCGGGCTGCATTCCCACGCAGAGCGTGGGAACGATCATTGCGGGGGGTTACGGGCGGATTTCGATCATCGTGCCGTCCGGCACCAAACCCCAAACCTCGCGCATGTCCATGTTGCGCATGGCAATGCAGCCGTCGGTCCAGTCCAGCGTGTGGAACAGGTCTTCGGGGTTTTCTTCAGTGTCCGGGGTGCCGTGGATCATGATCATGCCACCGGGTTCGACGCCTTCACGACGGGAGCGCACGGAGTCACTGATGTTCGGGTAGGAGATGTGCATCGCCAGATTGAATTTATCGCTGACCTTGCGCCAATCCAGCCAATAGAAACCTTCAGGCGTGCGTTTGTCGCCTTCCATCAGCTTCGGCCCCTTGGGGCGTTTGCCCAAGGAGATGCGATAGGTCTTGAGCGGCTTGCCGTCATTGATCAATTGCAATTGGTGGGCGGACTTGAGCACCAGAACTTTTTCGATGACTTTGCCGTCCAGCGTTTCCGCAACGGAAGCCTGGGAGACAGCGACGAACGACAAGCAAAACAGGGCAAGCAACCAGCGCATGAAACGATATCCCTAAAAGGTGTCGCGACTATTTAATAGTTATAGGTGAGTTTAGAAGCTTTAAGTGATGGCAGGCTGGGCAAGCGGCGGGATCGACTCGGACCGCACGGGGTAGACCTCGGTCCGCCGGTCAGCGAAGAAGCATTCTAAGGTACGGCCCACCGTGCGGAAAGCCAGGTCGGACCAAGGGATGTCGGCTTCTTCGAAAAGCGCCACTTCAAGGCTCTCGGGACCGGCGCAAAAGTCCAGGTCCACCAGCTCGGCGCGGAAGAACACATGCACCTGGCTGATGTGCGGCACATCGATCAACGTATAGATGCTCAGGTTGCGCACCCGCGCGCAGGCTTCTTCGGCCGTCTCGCGAATGGCCGCCTGCTCGATGGTTTCACCGTTTTCCATGAAACCGGCGGGCAGGGTCCAATAACCGAGCCGAGGCTCGATGGCGCGTCGGCACAGCAAAACCTTGGAACCCCAGGTTGCCACGCAACCGGCGACGATATTGGGGTTCTGGTAGTGAATCGCCTGACAGCTGTCACAGACAAAACGCAAGCGCGAATCGCCCTCTGGAATGCGCTGGGTCACCGGGTTGCCGCACTGACTGCAAAATTTCATGCTTGGGTTCCTGAATGCTGCGCCTATCTTGGCGTGCGACGGTGTCTGTCGGCAAGTTGTCGTTTAGCGACATGCAGTGGTTATGGGCTTGGGCGGTCGGTTCGATTGGTGCATGATGCGAGGTAGCGAACAAATCGAGAAGTCTCATGCTGGACGAGCTACTGCATCGAGTAAGCAACCACACCCCTCGAACACTGGAAACCGACAAACGTTTCCCTGAAGCCGCGGTACTGGTGCCCATCACTCGCAGTGACGAACCGGAACTGGTTCTGACCCTGCGCGCCAGCGGGCTCTCGACCCATGGCGGCGAAGTCGCCTTTCCCGGCGGGCGGCGCGACCCCGAAGACCCTGACCTGATTTTCACCGCCCTGCGCGAAGCCGAAGAAGAAATCGGCCTGCCGCCCGGGCTGGTCGAAGTGATCGGCCCGCTGAGCCCGTTGATCTCCCTGCACGGCATCAAGGTCACACCCTATGTCGGCGTGATTCCGGACTTTGTCGAGTACCGGGCCAACGATGCCGAGATCGCCGCAGTCTTCAGCGTACCGCTGGAGTTCTTCCGCAAGGATCCGCGCGAACACACCCATCGCATCGATTACCAGGGCCGAAGTTGGTACGTGCCGAGCTATCGTTATGGCGAGTACAAAATCTGGGGCCTGACGGCGATTATGATCGTCGAGTTGATCAACCTGCTCTATGACGCCAAAATCAGCCTGCACCAGCCACCCAAGACGTTTATCAACACCTGAAGCCATCGCCCGTATGGCGCGAACCCCGCTTTTTGCAAGTGAGCCAGCCTGGCCTTGAGGACAATAAGATGAAATATCGCCTGGGCGACGCCCGCGTCGAAACCCATCCGCAGAGCTGGGTCGCACCCAATGCCGTGCTGGTGGGCAAGGTCAAACTGGAGGAGGGCGCCAACGTCTGGTTCAACGCTGTGTTGCGTGGCGACAACGAACTGATCCTGATCGGCAAGAACAGCAACGTCCAGGACGGCACGGTGATGCACACCGACATGGGTTACCCGCTGACCATCGGCACCGGCGTGACCATCGGCCATAACGCCATGCTTCATGGCTGCACGGTGGGCGATTACAGCTTGATCGGGATTAATGCGGTGATCCTCAACGGCGCGAAAATCGGCAAGAACTGCATCATCGGCGCCAACTCACTGATCGGTGAGGGCAAGGAGATTCCAGACGGTTCGCTGGTCATGGGCTCCCCCGGCAAAGTGGTGCGCGAGCTGACCGAGCCGCAGAAAAAAATGCTGGAGGCCAGCGCTGCTCACTATGTGCATAACTCGCAACGTTATGCCCGCGATCTGGTTGAGCAGGAAGAATGAGTGCCACTGAACGGCCGGTACTATCGCCCTGCGTGAACATTTGCGCGTTGGACGAGGACGATATTTGCACTGGGTGTCAGCGCACGGTGGAGGAGATCACGCGCTGGAGCCGGATGGACAACGAAGAGCGCCGCAAGGTGTTGGGGTTGTGTCATGAGCGGGCCAAGTCGAGTGGCATTCTCTGGATGATCGAGCAGAAGCCAGGCATTTGAGTTGTGCCTTGAAAGTGCTGCGCACTTTATCGCGAGCAAGCTCGCTCCCACATATGATTGATGTTGCCCACATCATTTGTGATCGACACGGAACCAATGTGGGAGCGAGCTTGCTCGCGAAGAGGCCATCGCGCCCGCCGCTTCTCTTGGCCCTGGCACATCTCTAACGTACCCTGTGCGCCAAATTGACAGGTATCCCGCCGCCCCATGTTCTTCCTGATCGCTTACATCAGCAGCGTCGTGCTGATCAACTACGCCTTTTCCACCGCTCCGCACCTGGACATCCTCTGGTCAGCCTGGGGTGGTTTGGTGTTCGTTTTGCGCGACATGGTGCAAACCCGTTTCGGCCATGGCGCGATCGCGGCGATGCTGGCAGCGCTGGTGTTGTCCTACGTGACGTCCGATCCGTCCATCGCGCTGGCCAGCGCCACTGCGTTCGCGGTGTCCGAATGCATCGATTGGCTGGTGTTCAGCATCACCAAGCGTCCCTTGCACGACCGCCTGTGGATAAGTTCGGCCCTGAGCATTCCTCTCGATACCTTCATTTTCTTCGGCATGATCGATGCGTTCACCCCGGGCGTGATTCTCACTGCCATGGGCTCGAAGTTCGCGGGCGTGACCGCCGTGTGGCTGATCATGGCCTGGCGCTTGCGCAAGCAGGCCGTCGTCAGCTGAAGCCAAACCCGCAGGTTCATGTAAAATGCCGCGCTTTCTCCCCATGGGAAGCGCGCCAGGCGCTGCGACCCTCGATGATCCGCTTCTTGAGGACCTGAGATGACCCGTATCGGAACTCCATTGTCGCCAACCGCGACCCGCGTATTGCTGTGTGGCTGTGGCGAGTTGGGCAAGGAAGTGGTGATCGAGCTGCAACGCCTGGGCGTTGAAGTGATTGCCGTGGATCGCTACGCCAATGCGCCGGCCATGCAGGTTGCCCATCGCAGCCATGTGATCAACATGCTCGATGGCGCCGCCCTGCGTGCGGTGATCGAAGCCGAGAAGCCGCATTTCATCGTGCCGGAAATCGAAGCCATTGCCACCGCGACCCTCGTGGAACTGGAAGCCGAAGGCTTCACCGTGATCCCGACCGCTCGCGCCGCGCAGTTGACCATGAACCGCGAAGGCATCCGTCGCCTGGCCGCTGAAGAGCTGGACCTGCCGACCTCGCCGTACCACTTCGCCGACACCTTCGAGGATTACAGCAAGGCTGTCGAAGACCTCGGCTTCCCATGTGTGGTTAAACCGGTGATGAGCTCCTCGGGCAAAGGCCAGAGCTTGCTGCGGAGCGTCGATGACGTGCAGAAAGCCTGGGATTACGCCCAAGAAGGCGGCCGTGCCGGTAAAGGCCGCGTGATCATCGAAGGCTTTATCGACTTCGATTACGAAATCACCCTGTTGACCGTGCGTCACGTTGGCGGCACTACGTTCTGCGCGCCAGTCGGTCACCGTCAGGAGAAGGGCGACTATCAGGAATCCTGGCAGCCACAAGCCATGAGCCCGATTGCCCTGGCCGAATCCGAGCGCGTTGCCAAAGCCGTCACTGAAGCCTTGGGTGGCCGTGGTCTGTTTGGTGTTGAGCTGTTCATCAAAGGTGATCAAGTCTGGTTCAGCGAAGTCTCGCCGCGTCCACATGACACCGGTCTGGTGACGTTGATTTCCCAGGACCTGTCGCAGTTTGCGCTGCACGCACGGGCGATTCTGGGCCTGCCGATTCCACTGATCCGTCAGTTCGGCCCATCGGCTTCGGCGGTGATTCTGGTGGAAGGGCAGTCGACCCAGACGGCTTTCGCCAATCTCGGTGCTGCGTTGAGCGAGCCGGATACGGCATTGCGTCTGTTCGGCAAGCCTGAGGTCAATGGTCAACGTCGGATGGGTGTGGCGTTGGCGCGTGATGAGTCGATTGAAGCGGCTCGCGCCAAGGCTACCCGCGCTTCCCAGGCTGTTGTTGTAGAGCTGTAAACCGAGTCGCGGCTATCGCTAGCAGGCTAGCTCCCACAGGGTTTTTGGTTGGTCACAGATTTTGTGTACACCCAGTTTCCATGTGGGAGCCAGCCTGCTGGCGATGCTTCTGATTCAGGCAACCTGATTCAAATCGTTATGCCGCGTTTCCTTCAGGCACAGCACGGCAATCAAACTCAGCACCGCCGCCCCCGACACATACCCGCCGACATAACTCAAGCCACCCATCGCCACCAGCTTCTGTGCGAAGAACGGCGCCGCCGAGGCTCCGACAATGCCGCCCAGGTTGTAGGCCGCCGACGCACCGGTATAACGCACGTGAGTTGGAAACAGCTCCGGCAGCAGCGCGCCCATCGGCGCAAACGTCACGCCCATCAGAAACAGCTCGATGCACAGGAACAGCGCCACGCCCCAGGTCGAGCCTTGGGTCAGCAGCGGCTCCATCAGGAAACCGGACAGAATCGCCAGCACACCGCCGATGATCAGCACCGGTTTGCGCCCGTAACGATCACTGGCCCAGGCCGACAGTGGCGTAGCGGCGGCCATGAACAGCACGGCGAAGCACAGCAGCGCGAGGAAGGTTTCGCGTGTGTAGCCGAGCGTCGATACGCCATAACTCAGCGAAAACACCGTCGAGATATAGAACAGCGCGTAGCACACCACCATCGATCCGGCACCCAGCAGCATCGGCGCCCAATATTGGCTGAGCAGCTCGACCAGCGGGATCTTCACTCGCTCCTGGCGAGCCATTGCGTTGGCGAACACCGGCGTTTCGTGAAGCTTGAGGCGCACGTACAGACCGACCATCACCAGCGCGGCACTGAGCAGGAACGGAATCCGCCAGCCCCACGAGCGGAATTGTTCGTCGTTCAGGGTCATTGCCAGTGTCAGAAACAGGCCATTGGCCGCGAGGAAGCCGATCGAAGGACCGAGCTGCGGGAACATGCCGTACCAGGCGCGTTTGCCCTTCGGCGCATTCTCCGTCGCCAGCAACGCCGCACCGCCCCATTCGCCGCCGAGTCCCAGGCCTTGGCCGAAGCGCAGCACGCAGAGCAGGATCGGCGCCCAGGCCCCAATGCTGTCGTAGCCCGGGAGCACGCCGATCAGTGTGGTGCACACGCCCATCAGCAGCAGCGAGGCAACCAGTGTCGATTTGCGCCCGATGCGGTCACCGAAGTGGCCGAAAAGCGCCGATCCCAGCGGTCGAGCCAGGAAGGCGATGCCGAAGGTGAGGAACGCCGACAGCATCTGGGCCGTGCCGGAGGTCTGCGGAAAGAACACCGGACCGATCACCAGCGCAGCGGCAGTGGCATAGACGTAGAAGTCGTAGAACTCGATGGCGGTGCCGATGAAACTCGCGGTCGCCACGCGGGTGGCGGAGTTCGTCGGTTGCGCAGGCGCGGTGTCGTTATAAGTCGTGCTGGTCGTCATGCGGTTATCCCTGACAGTCATGTGCCCCAGTGGAGCGAATTATTATGGTCGAACACCCAGGGATGTGGGTTTGATGCGGGGTGCGGGTAGCACGGGGGTATGGCGGGGCTTGGGTAAGCGGATCGATTATAGGAAGGCGGCTAACGATCAAACAAGGGCATAGATATTGAAAAAGATCGCAGCCTCGCTTCGCTCGACAGCTCCTGCAATTTGGAATGCGTTCCCTTGTAGGAGCTGTCGAGCGAAGCGAGGCTGCGATCTTTTAACTGTCTAACGGATAGAAACAATCGCAGGCGTCGAACTGGTATGCCAGATTAAAACCCGAGTGACGCGATTGTCTTCAGTCTCCAGAATCTCCAGCCGATAACGCCCGATCTTCAGGCATACCGCACTGTCCGGAATCGTCTCCAGCGCCTCGGTCACCAACCCGTTGAGGGTTTTCGGACCGTCGCTGGGCAGGTGCCAGCCCAGGCTCTTGTTCAATTCGCGAATTGACGCCGCCCCTTCGATCACCAGGCGGCCATCGGCCTGTGGATGGATGTGCGGGTTTTTCAGGCTGTGCTGGCTTTCGAACTCACCGACGATTTCTTCGAGAATGTCTTCCAGGGTCACGACACCGAGCACTTCGCCGTATTCGTCGACCACCATGCCCAGGCGTCGCTGTTGTTTGTGGAAGTTCAACAGCTGCAGTTGCAATGGGGTGCTTTCCGGCACGAAGTAGGGGTCGTGACAGGCTGCCAGCAGTGCCTCTCGGGTCAGAGTGGCGTCGGACAGCAGATGGCGGATCTGCCGGGTATTGAGCACCGCCTCGACCTGATTGATGTCGCTGTGGAAAACCGGCAAGCGCGTGCGTTTATTGGCGCGAAGCTGCTCGATGATTTCCTCGAGGGAGTCGTCCAGGTTGACCCCGTCGATGTCACTGCGTGGCACCAGAATGTCGTTGACCGTGATGTTGTCCAGCGCATGGATGCCTGACAGCGGGTGTGGGCGGCAGACGGCGTGTTCGTGATCGTCGTGCCGTTCGTTCGGGGCCTCGTCTTCGCTCTGCTGCACCACTTTGACTTTGCGGGCGAACGGTCGCATCAGCAGCTGGCTTATGCCATTGAGCAACCAGGCGGCGGGATAGATGATTTTCAGTGGCGCGCCAAGCAAGGTGTTGCCCAGGGCCAGAACGGCGTCCGGATAACGGACGGCGAGGGTGCGCGGCAGGTAGTCGGCGAACACCAGAAGCACGGCGCCGGCCCCCAGGCAGGCCACCCATGGACCGTTTTCCGCCCAGGTGAAAATCGCCAGCAAGGTGCTGATGACCACGACCAGTGCGCGGCACAGGGTGTTGCAGAGGATCAGGCTATTGAGCGAAAAGCTCAGCTTTGCCACCGGCTTGTCGCTCGAGCGCGAAGCGGTCCGCTGGGCAAGCAAGTACTGTTGCGCAGCTTCGATGGCGGTAAACAGCCCCGACCATAAAATCAGCAGGGCCACTACCGCGAGCATCGGCCCTATGGGCAAGTCGTCCATTAATGCCGCCCGTCAGATATGCAGGATGTATTCACGAACCAGCTTACTGCCGAAATACGCCAGCATCAGCAGGCAGAAACCGGCGAGGGTCCAGCGAATGGCCTTGTGTCCGCGCCAGCCGAGGCGATTACGGCCCCATAGCAGCACGCTGAAGACGATCCAGGCGAGGCATGCCAGCAAGGTTTTGTGCACCAGGTGCTGGGCGAAAAGGTTGTCGACGAACAGCCAGCCGGAGATCAGCGACAGCGACAGCAGGGTCCAGCCGGCCCAGAGAAAACCGAACAGCAGGCTTTCCATGGTTTGCAGCGGTGGGAAGTTCTTGATCAGGCCCGACGGGTGCTTGTGCTTGAGCTGATGGTCTTGAACCAGCAGCAACAATGCCTGGAAGACCGCGATGGTGAACATGCCGTAGGCGAGGATCGACAACAGGATGTGGGCGAGGATGCCCGGTTCTTCGTCGATGATCTGCACGGTGCCGGCGGGGGCGAACTGTGCGAGTAGCACGGTGGCGGCGCCGAGCGGGAACAGCAATATAAGCAGGTTTTCCACCGGGATTCGCGAGCAGGCCAACAGCGTCAGGGCAATCACCGCGGCGGCAATCAGGCTGGCGGCGCTGAAAAAATCCAGGCCCAGGCCAATCGGTGTCAGCAGGTGGGTGAACAGACTGGCGCTATGAGCCAGCACGGCGAGCACGCCGAGCGTGACCAGCAGGCGTTTGTTCGCCTTGGCAGCGGTGGCCAGACGAGTGCCCTGATAGAGGGTCGCAGCGGCATATAAGCAGGCGGCGGCGAGGGTAGCTAGCAAACTGGGTGACAAGGGGAGCATAAATCCTGTTAGGCAAGCCCGAAAGGCGCTGAGTTTGGCATAGAACCCCCGCAGCACGAAAGACCATGCAAGCTGACGACGAGGTGTCCGCCAGACGCAGTCTTCGCTATAATCCGCGACCTGCCCACGCCGCAGGCTCGCCGAGCACATGTTTATTCCGGTCTGGGCCGCCATTATCCCGGTCTACACAGGGCCTGAAAGGATCGCGCAATGTTTGAAAACTTAACCGACCGTCTCTCGCAGACGCTGCGCCATGTCACCGGCAAGGCCAAGCTGACCGAAGACAACATCAAAGACACCCTGCGCGAAGTGCGCATGGCGTTGCTCGAAGCTGACGTCGCCTTGCCGGTCGTCAAGGACTTCGTCAATTCGGTCAAGGAACGCGCCGTCGGCACCGAGGTGTCGCGCAGCCTGACGCCGGGCCAGGCCTTCGTGAAGATCGTCCAGGCCGAACTCGAAAGCCTGATGGGCGCGGCCAACGAAGACTTGAACCTGAGCGCCGTTCCTCCGGCCGTCGTGCTGATGGCCGGTTTGCAGGGCGCGGGTAAAACCACCACCGCCGGCAAACTCGCGCGCTTCCTTAAGGAGCGCAAGAAGAAGTCGGTCATGGTCGTGTCTGCGGACGTTTACCGTCCGGCAGCGATCAAGCAGCTGGAAATGCTCGCGGGTGAAGTCGGCGTTACCTTCTTCCCGTCCGACCTGAGCCAGAAGCCGGTCGACATCGCGCAAGCGGCTATTAAAGAAGCAAAACTGAAATTCATCGACGTGGTCATCGTCGATACCGCCGGTCGCCTGCACATCGATGAAGAGATGATGGGCGAGATCAAGGCGCTGCATGCCGCGATCAACCCGGTCGAAACCCTGTTCGTGGTCGACGCCATGACCGGTCAGGACGCCGCCAACACGGCCAAGGCCTTCGGCGATGCGCTGCCGCTGACCGGTGTGATCTTGACCAAGGTCGACGGCGATGCCCGTGGCGGTGCCGCGCTGTCGGTGCGCGCCATCACCGGCAAGCCGATCAAGTTCATCGGTATGGGCGAGAAGAGCGACGCGCTCGAGCCGTTCCACCCAGAGCGTATTGCTTCGCGCATCCTCGGTATGGGCGACGTACTCAGCCTGATCGAGCAGGCCGAGCAGACCCTCGACAAGGACAAGGCCGACAAACTGGCCAAGAAGCTGAAGAAGGGCAAGGGCTTCGACCTCGAAGACTTCCGCGATCAGTTGCAACAGATGAAAAACATGGGCGGCCTCGGCGGCCTCATGGACAAACTGCCAAACATGCCCGGTATGAACCTGGCGCAGATGGGCAACGCCCAGGGCGCGGCAGAGAAACAATTCAAGCAGATGGAAGCCATCATCAATTCCATGACCCCGGCCGAGCGCCGCGACCCTGAGATGATCAGCGGTTCGCGCAAACGCCGGATCGCCATGGGTTCCGGCACTCAGGTGCAGGATATCGGTCGCTTGATCAAGCAGCACAAGCAGATGCAGAAGATGATGAAGAAGTTCTCCGCAAAAGGCGGAATGGCCAAAATGATGCGCGGCATGGGCGGTATGTTGCCCGGCGGCGGCATGCCGAGAATGTAAAGAATCCGCGTCGGCAGCGATGTCGACGCAGCCCCACATGGACGTGGGATCTCCAGCAAACCCGCACTTGGCGGGAGCTGACTGGCCGTTTTCAACGACGGCTCTATAGCAAATCTTGATGGCGGCCGATAGGCAGCCGGAAAAAGACATTTGCAAAAGTCCGGATATTCCTTAGAATATGCGGCCTTTCGGGCACCTATGCCCGCTGTGCCTTTAGATTTGCAGCACCGACTACAGGAACGATGTTCACATGCTAACAATCCGTCTTGCCCTTGGCGGCTCCAAAAAGCGCCCGTTTTACCACTTGACCGTAACCGACAGCCGCAACCCGCGCGACGGTTCGCACAAGGAACAGGTTGGTTTCTTCAACCCTGTTGCTCGTGGTCAAGAAGTCCGTCTGTCCGTGAACCAAGAGCGCGTAGCCTACTGGCTGAGCGTTGGTGCACAACCTTCTGAGCGTGTTGCTCAGTTGTTGAAGGACGCGGCTAAGGCTGCGGCCTGAGCAATATGAACGCGACGCCAGCTGTTGCTGATGATTTGATCGTTATCGGCAAAATTTATTCGGTTCATGGCGTTCGCGGCGAAGTGAAGGTGTATTCCTTTACTGATCCGACTGAAAACCTGTTGCAGTACAAAACCTGGACGCTCAAGCGCGAAGGTAGTGTGAAACAGGTTGAGCTGGTCAGCGGACGTGGGAACGACAAGTTCCTGGTCGCAAAGCTCAAGGGTCTTGATGATCGTGAAGAAGCGCGTCTTCTGGCCGGTTATGAGATCTGCGTGCCGCGCAACCTGTTCCCTGAATTGACCGACGGCGAGTACTACTGGTACCAGCTGGAAGGTCTGAAGGTCATTGATCAACTCGGGCAATTGCTCGGGAAAATCGATCATCTTCTGGAAACCGGCGCCAATGATGTAATGGTGGTCAAGCCTTGCGCTGGCAGCCTGGATGATCGCGAACGCCTGTTGCCCTATACGGAGCAATGCGTGTTGGCCGTCGACCTTGCCGCAGGCGAGATGAAGGTGGAATGGGATGCGGACTTCTAAGCGTGGCTAACTTGCGCGTAGAAGTGATCAGTTTGTTTCCCGAGATGTTCTCCGCCATCAGCGAGTACGGCATCACCAGTCGTGCGGTGAAACAGGGGCTCTTGCAGCTCACCTGTTGGAATCCGCGAGACTACACGACGGATCGACATCACACTGTGGACGATCGCCCATTTGGCGGTGGTCCGGGCATGGTGATGAAGATCAAGCCCCTGGAAGATGCGTTGGTTCAGGCCAAGGCAGCAGCCGGGGAGGCGGCGAAGGTAATTTACCTGTCCCCCCAAGGCCGTCAACTGACTCAGTCGGCGGTACGCGAGTTGGCGAATCTGGATGCATTGATCCTGATTGCCGGCCGCTATGAAGGCATTGACGAGCGTTTTATAGAGGCTCATGTCGATGAAGAGTGGTCGATTGGCGACTATGTACTGTCTGGCGGCGAGCTGCCGGCGATGGTCCTGATCGATGCGGTTACACGACTGCTGCCTGGAGCTTTAGGGCATGCGGACTCCGCCGAGGAAGATTCCTTTACGGATGGTTTGCTGGATTGCCCGCACTACACCCGACCGGAGGTGTATGCGGATCAGCGTGTTCCCGACGTGTTGCTAAGTGGCAATCACGCGCATATCCGGCGTTGGCGTTTACAGCAGTCCCTTGGTAGGACCTTTGAACGACGCGCCGATCTTCTGGAAAGCCGCTCGCTTTCTGGAGAAGAGAAGAAGCTGCTCGAGGAATACATCCGCGAGCGGGACGATAGTTAACAACGTATCGATGGTAGATCCGACGATTTACCTTAGGAGCACAGCATGACTAACAAAATCATCCTTGCACTCGAAGCAGAGCAGATGACCAAAGAGATCCCTACCTTTGCCCCGGGCGACACTATTGTCGTTCAGGTGAAAGTGAAGGAAGGCGACCGTTCGCGTCTGCAAGCGTTCGAAGGTGTTGTTATCGCCAAGCGTAACCGCGGCGTAAACAGTGCTTTCACCGTTCGTAAAATCTCCAACGGTGTTGGCGTAGAGCGTACTTTCCAGACCTACAGCCCGCAAATCGACAGCATGGCCGTTAAACGTCGCGGTGACGTACGTAAAGCCAAGCTGTACTACCTGCGTGACCTGTCCGGTAAAGCAGCTCGCATCAAGGAAAAACTGGCTTAAGTCCAGCTTCCGATGCAGAAAAAAGCAGCCTACGGGCTGCTTTTTTGTTGCCTGCGATTTATCTTCCCTGGCCGTACTGTCGGTCTTGCCTGAGCCTTTATGCCCGCCATCGATCATCCCCTGATAGACCAATTCCTCGACGCTCTGTGGCTGGAGAAAGGTCTTTCCGATAACACCCGCGATGCCTATCGCAGCGACCTGGCCCTGTTCAACGGCTGGCTGCAGGAAAAAGGGCTGGAGTTGATCAATGCCGGTCGCGAATTGATCCTCGATCACTTGGCCTGGCGTCTGGAGCAAAACTACAAACCCCGCTCGACGGCGCGATTTCTCTCTGGCGTGCGTGGCTTCTATCGCTATTTGCTGCGGGAAAAGCTGATTGCCGTCGATCCGACCTTGCGTGTCGACATGCCGCAGCTGGGTAGGCCATTGCCTAAGTCCTTGTCGGAAGCGGATGTGGAGGCCTTGTTAAAAGCGCCTGACCTGAGCGAAGCCATCGGTCAGCGCGACCGCGCCATGCTCGAAGTGCTTTATGCCTGCGGCTTGCGTGTGACGGAGCTGATCAGCCTGACGCTGGAGCAGGTCAATCTGCGCCAAGGCGTGCTGCGAGTGATGGGCAAGGGCAGCAAGGAGCGGCTGGTGCCGATGGGCGAGGAGGCGATTGTCTGGGTCGAGCGTTACCTGCGCGATGGCCGCCAGGAGCTGCTTGGCGGGCGTCCCAGCGATGTCATGTTCCCCAGCCAGCGCGGCGAGCAGATGACTCGGCAGACCTTCTGGCATCGCATCAAGCACCAGGCCAAGGTTGCCGGGATCGGCAAGTCGCTGTCGCCGCACACCTTGCGCCATGCCTTCGCCACGCACTTGCTCAACCATGGCGCGGACTTGCGGGTGGTGCAAATGCTGCTTGGCCACAGCGATCTGTCGACCACGCAGATCTACACCCACGTCGCCCGCGCCCGCTTGCAGGACCTGCACGCCAAACACCACCCGCGCGGATAACGCAGGGCTTTGTAGCAGCTGGCGAAGCCTGCGTTCGGCTGCGCAGCAGTCGTGAATCAGACACTGCGGTGCTTCAGTTAAACCGAAGATTCAGGGTTTACGACTGCTACGCAGCCGAACGCAGGCTTCGCCAGCTGCTACATAAAGCGTCGTACACCGGGAGTTAGGTGTCTTGTCACCCGCATTCGGCCACACGGGCCTTATGTGGTAGGCTTTGCCGGTTTGCACGATGGGCGTTTATGACCCGGTGTTTCGGCACGGGCGTTCTGATCGTCCCATTTGTCCGCCTTCAGGAGTTCTCATGCGTCTGACCCAGATTTTCGCCGCCGCAGCCATTGCGTTGGTCAGCACCTTTGCCGTCGCCGATGACGCGGCCGACAAAGCCATTCGTAAAAGCCTGGAAAACCTCCAGCTCGAGGTGCCGGTAGAAACCATCACCGCCAGCCCGCTGCCAGGTCTGTACGAAGTCAAACTCAAGGGCAGTCGCGTGCTCTATGCCAGCGCCGATGGCCAGTACATCGTTCAGGGTTACATGTTCCAGCTCAAGGACGGCAAGCCGGTCAACCTGACTGAAAAGACCGAACGCCTGGGCGTTTCCAAACTGGTCAACGAAATTCCGGTGGCTGAAACCGTGGTCTACCCGGCGATCGGCGAAACCAAATCGCACATCACCGTGTTCACCGACACCACCTGCCCGTACTGCCACAAGCTGCACGCCGAAGTGCCTGAGCTGAACAAGCGCGGCATCGAAGTGCGTTATGTCGCGTTCCCGCGCCAGGGCCTTGGCTCGCCGGGTGACGAACAGCTGCAAGCGGTCTGGTGCTCGAAAGACAAGAAAGCGGCCATGGACAAGATGGTCGACGGCAAGGAAATCAAGGCCGCCAAGTGCGATAACCCGGTTTCCAAGCAGTTCGCCCTCGGTCAGTCGATCGGCGTGAACGGTACACCGGCCATCGTTTTGGCCGACGGCCAGGTCATTCCGGGCTACCAGCCTGCGCCACAAGTCGCCAAACTGGCGTTGGGCGCGAAGTAAATTCGCATCGTCACGGTCAGCCATTGACGATCATGGTTCGGCGGCAGCATTCGCCGGGCCATTAATAGAGAACCGCGAGTATGCGGTTGTTTTCACGGCCGGCCTTGAGTCGGCCGTTTTATGGGGAGTTCACAGTGAAACCGGTCAAAGTAGGCATCTGTGGGTTAGGGACCGTCGGTGGCGGTACCTTCAACGTACTTCAGCGTAACGCCGAGGAAATTGCTCGTCGTGCCGGGCGTGGAATCGAAGTGGCACAAATTGCCATGCGCACGCCAAAGCCTCAGTTCCAGACGACCGGTATTGCGATTACCAACGATGTGTTCGAAGTGGCCACGAACCCTGAGATCGACATCGTCATAGAGCTGGTGGGCGGCTACACCGTTGCCCGCGAGCTGGTACTCAAAGCGATCGAGAACGGAAAACATGTTGTGACCGCGAACAAGGCGTTGATCGCCGTTCACGGTAATGAAATTTTCGCCAAGGCCCGCGAGAAGGGCGTGATTGTGGCGTTCGAAGCCGCCGTGGCCGGTGGCATTCCAGTGATCAAGGCGATCCGTGAAGGCCTGTCGGCCAACCGCATCAATTGGGTCGCCGGCATCATCAACGGCACCGGCAACTTTATCCTCACCGAAATGCGTGAGAAGGGCCGCACCTTCGAAGACGTACTCGCCGAGGCGCAAGCCCTGGGTTACGCCGAAGCAGATCCGACCTTCGACGTTGAAGGCATCGACGCGGCCCACAAGCTGACGATCCTCGCGTCGATTGCGTTCGGCATTCCGCTGCAGTTCGACAAGGCCTACACCGAAGGCATCACCAAGCTGACCACCGCTGACGTGAACTACGCCGAAGCGCTGGGCTATCGCATCAAGCACCTGGGCGTGGCGCGCAGCACCGCGGCCGGCATCGAGCTGCGCGTGCACCCGACGCTGATTCCGGCCGATCGCCTGATCGCCAACGTCAACGGCGTGATGAACGCGGTGATGGTCAACGGTGATGCCGCCGGTTCGACCCTGTTCTACGGCGCTGGCGCTGGCATGGAGCCGACCGCTTCGTCGGTGATCGCCGACCTGGTGGACGTGGTTCGCGCCATGACGTCCGACCCGGAAAACCGCGTACCGCACCTGGCCTTCCAGCCGGATTCGCTGTCGGCGCACCCGATCCTGCCGATCGAGGCCTGCGAAAGCTCCTATTACCTGCGCATCCAGGCCAAGGACCATCCGGGCGTGTTGGCGCAGGTGGCGAGTATCCTGTCGGAGCGCGGCATCAACATCGAATCGATCATGCAGAAGGAAGTCGAAGAACACGACGGCCTGGTGCCGATGATCCTGCTGACTCACCGCGTGCTGGAACAGCACATGAACGACGCGATCGCCGCCCTGGAAGCTTTGGCGGGCGTGGTCGGTCCGGTCGTACGGATCCGCGTCGAGCACCTGAACTAAGCCGTTATCGTTCACCGGGCCCGCCTGCGGGCCCGGGTTTGCGAACACTGTCTATTGGAGCCAGTCATGCGTTATATCAGTACCCGCGGCCAGGCACCGGCCCTGAATTTCGAAGACGTCCTGCTGGCCGGTCTGGCCACGGACGGTGGTCTGTACGTCCCGGAAAACCTGCCACGTTTCACCCAGGAAGAAATCGCTTCCTGGGCCGGCCTGCCATATCACGAGCTGGCCTTCCGGGTGATGCGCCCGTTCGTCACCGGCAGCATTCCTGATGCCGATTTCAAAAAGATTCTTGAAGAAACGTATGGCGTGTTTTCCCACAACGCCGTGGCGCCACTGCGTCAGCTGAACGGCAACGAATGGGTGCTGGAGCTGTTCCACGGCCCGACCCTCGCGTTCAAAGACTTCGCTTTGCAGCTGCTGGGTCGTCTGCTCGACTACGTGCTGGAAAAACGTGGTGAGCGCGTAGTGATTGTCGGCGCCACCTCCGGCGACACCGGTTCGGCCGCCATCGAAGGCTGCAAGCACTGCGATAACGTCGATATCTTCATCCTGCACCCGCACAACCGCGTGTCCGAAGTGCAGCGTCGCCAGATGACCACCATTTTCGGCGAGAACATCCATAACATCGCCATCGAAGGCAACTTCGATGACTGCCAGGAAATGGTCAAGGCCAGCTTCGCCGACCAGAGCTTCCTCAAAGGCACGCGTCTGGTGGCCGTGAACTCGATCAACTGGGCGCGGATCATGGCCCAGATCGTTTACTACTTCCATGCAGCCCTGCAGTTGGGCGGCCCGGCACGTTCGGTGTCGTTCTCGGTGCCGACCGGCAACTTTGGCGACATTTTCGCCGGTTACCTGGCGCGCAACATGGGCCTGCCGATCAACCAGTTGATCGTCGCTACCAACCGCAACGACATCCTGCACCGCTTCATGAGCGGCAATCAGTACGTCAAGGACACCCTGCACGCCACGCTGTCGCCGTCGATGGACATCATGGTGTCGTCGAACTTCGAACGCCTGCTGTTCGACCTGCACGGTCGCAACGGCGCAGCGATCGCCGGGCTGATGGACACCTTCAAGCAAGGTGGCGGTTTCAGCGTCGAACAGGAACGCTGGACCGAAGCCCGCAAGCTGTTCGATTCGCTGGCCGTGGATGACGCACAAACTTGCGAAACCATTGCTGAAGTTTATGAGCAAACCGGCGAACTGCTGGATCCGCACACCGCCATCGGCGTGAAGGCGGCGCGCGAGTGCCGTCGCAGCCTGGATATCCCGATGGTGATCCTTGGTACGGCGCATCCGGTCAAATTCCCGGACGCAGTGGAAAAAGCAGGCGTAGGAAAAGCGCTCGAACTACCTGCACATCTTTCTGATTTGTTTGAGCGAGATGAGCGCTGCACCGTGCTGCCAAATGACCTGAAAGCCGTGCAGGCCTTTGTCAGCAAGCATGGCAACCGCGGCAAGCCTCTGTAACCAATTAAATCTGTCACATTTTGAAGCCCGTCTCCTGACGGGCTTTCTCATTTCTGCGTGCCACACTTGTCGGGTTTCGTAAATGAAGAGCCGCCTATGAAGGGCGGGCGAGACGATCACCAAGGAAGTGGCAATGCTGTTTTTCAGAGGGTTAAAACCAGCCGCGTGCTGGATGTTTTTTTTAGTCGGCACCCTGGGCTTTGCTCAATGGGGGAGCGCGTCGCAATTGGCGGCGATCGACTCCAAAGGATCGGTTGCTGGCCTAAAGATCGAGCTGGATGCTCAGGAGTTGAAATGGATTGCCGAGCATTCAAAAGTCATCGTCGCATCGGTGCAATATCCGCTGTACCTGTTCAAGGATGAGCGCGGCCACTGGGGCGGCTTGAACAATGATCTGCTCAACCGCATCAGCGCAATGACGGGATTGCAGTTTGTTCACGAAGAATCGTTTTCCACCGATCAGTTGCTCGGGCGACTGGAAAGTGGCGCCGCGGACATGAGCACGACGCTGGCGATGAATGACGAACGCAAGACGTTTCTGGATTTCAGTCATGCGTTCGGTGGCGCTGGCTGGGTGTTCGTCGGGCGGGCCGGGGCGTCAGAGGTGAAATCCCTGGAGCAGCTGTCGGGACGGGTTCTGGTGTTGCCAACCCGGCATGCGCTGGAGGCCACGATTCGCCGCGACCATCCGGACATCGAACTGCGCTCGGTTAAAACCTACGCGGAGGCCCGGGCGCTGGTCGAGAGCGGTGAGGCCTATGCCACCATCGAAAACGAAACCGGAGCACAACTCTATCCGTCCGGACAGCTCAAGGTCGGGTATACGGTGGAGGGCAAATGGGAGGCGGACCACTTGGCCTTACGCAAAGGTCAACCTCAGCTGTCGAGCATCCTCAACAAGGCGCTTGAGGCGCTTGATCCTGCCGAATTGCGCGCCATTCGCCTGAAATGGCTCAACGGGATTGCCCCCGTCAAGGTGCCCGGCGCCTGGCACCGACTCGCCGAGTGGGGCTGCTGGGGAATGTTTATCGTCAGTCTGTTCGGCCTGTTGTCCCTGCTCTGGAACCGACGGCTCACGGTATTGATCCAGCAACGCCTGGATGCCGAGAAAAGTCTGAGTGATCAGCTTGCCTTCCAGCATGCGTTGATGGACGCCATGCCCGATCCGATGTTTGTTCGTGATCTGGAAGGGCGTTTGATCATGTGCAACAAAAGTTATGAGGAGGGCTTGTCGACGCGTTTCGACCAGGTTCAGGGACGACAGCTGATTGAACTGGACGTCTTGCCCAAAGAGACTGCCGAACTGCTGCATGCAGAGTTCATGGCCCAGCTCGGTACGCGCAAGACGCGCTTCAGTGAGCGTCAATTGAGGTTCAAGAACGGCGTCAGGCATGTCTATCAGTGGACGGTGCCTTTTTACGGTGCCGACGGACAGTTGCGGGGCCTGCTGGGTGGATGGACCGATATTGGTAAGCGCAAGCAGCAGGCATGACGCGGCTGTTTTTTATCTGTCATCTTGGCCGTGCATGCTCTATTGACCCGCGGCGCAGGTTCACCAGCAGTCGGTATCCAGAACTTTCTTCTCGAGCCAGTGGTCATTTACTGTAGGTACGCCCCAGGCACTTTGTTTTCGGACTATTGAGTGGTGATCGAGATGGAAAGTATCAGTCTATTGCTCGGTGAAGCTCTGAGCCCGTATCAGGTAACGTTGACCCCGTCGGGGACCCATGGCGAATGCCTGGTGTCACTGAAAAATGCGACCGGCGCTATCGTGGTCGAGCGGGCGTTCAATCAGGCCCAGTTGACCAGCAAACGTCTGCTGACGGATGTGGTCGACGGATTGCATCGCGACGTGCTGATCGCCGAAGGCAGGCTGGAGCCCTGCGTCATCGCGGCGTTGCGTAATGCGGCTCAGGACAAAATCCTGGCCAACCGAAATTGAATTGTTTTTTGTGGGAACCTTCCTGCGCTTAGGTCAGTCAGACCTTGTAACAGCAGGATCAAGCATTGTGCTCCGGTGCTTGTAGCTTGCTGTTACTGGTCTTTATGTAGGCCACGTTTAACCCCGAGTCGTCTCCCCACTTCTCGGGGTTTCTTTTTGCCTGCGATTTGTCATTGCTCGGCCTGCTGCATGAAAAATGCCCGGCTGGCCTCCAGGTAGTCGCTGCGACTTTCGGGGTCCAGCCAGGCGGCGTATGCCTCGCTCAAATGATCGTGGGGCAGGGTGCGCAGCAGTTGGTTGATCTCGATGATCGCCTGCCGGCCCTGGGGGGTGTCGGTACAGCCGATGTAACCGGACAGGTATTTGCCCGTGCCGCTAATCGGGTAGAACTGCAATTCATCTTCCGCGATCCCTTGCTGCTGGGCCTGGTAGCGGATCTCCGAGCGGTACCCCAACAGCATCCGCAAGCGCCCCAAGCGTTGCATTTGCAACAGGCTGCCCAAAGCGTCGTTGCCGTAGTGGAGGGTCAGTGAGTTGGCTGGCGCTTGTTTGAGCAGCGCGTCGAGATACTCGCCGTAGTTGCGCTCGGCAATAATGCCCAGTTTCTCGCGGCCACTGGCCAGCAGGGCCGCCAGGTCCACTTCGCCGTCCTTGATAAAGGGCGCCAGCACCTCCCGATCAACGCGGCGCACGGCCAGGCCATTACTCATGGCCCGAAAGACCGGGATGGAAAACGCGATCCAGTCATCGCGCTCCTTGCTCCAATTCAGCGCCGCATCGCACGTGAGGGATGGCTCGTGGAGCATTTGCAAACCGCGAGCGCGATTGACTCGCATCAGAGTGTGTTCGTATTGCGGCATGCGGGCGATCAGCAGCTGCAGT
The DNA here is from genome assembly GCF_057837605.1 of Pseudomonas sp. GL_093. Classification (NCBI taxonomy): domain Bacteria; kingdom Pseudomonadati; phylum Pseudomonadota; class Gammaproteobacteria; order Pseudomonadales; family Pseudomonadaceae; genus Pseudomonas; species Pseudomonas sp. GL_093. The sequence goes on from NZ_CM174448.1 coordinate 1,280,453, forward strand.
AGTTGATCGATGACGCCCTGGCCCTTTTTCGATCCTTCGAAAATCATCAGCGGTGGAAGGTCGCGCAACAGCCAGACCAGGGTTTCCTTCGGTTGCGCCAACGTTGGCTGAGCCTGGCCGGCGAGCAACAGGAAAAACGCGAACGCGCACACTGCTCGTCCGCCGCGCGTCAGGCAGCGGTTGATGGGCCGCGCAAGCAGGCACCTCAGCTTAGATGGCCCCGTCTTCACGCAGCTTTGCGATCTGTTCCTTGTCGTAACCAAGATCGTTGAGTACCTGCGCATTGTGTTCGCCCAACTGCGGCCCGACCCATTCCGAAGTGCCGGGTGTCTCTGATAGTTTCGGCACGATTCCTGGCATCTTGAAATCTTTGCCGTCCGGCAACTTGGCCTTCAGGAACATTTCCCGGGCCAGGTACTGTGGATCACTGAACATATCTTCCGCACTGAAGATCCGGCTGGCCGGTACGTCGGCCTGATTCAACTGCTCGATGATGGTGTCCAGCGGCAGCGAGTTGACCCAGCGATCAATCACCCCATAAATTTCGTCGCGACGGCTATCGCGTCCGTCGTTGCTCGCCAACACAGGGTCATTGGCCAAGTCCTCGCGACCAATGATCAGCATGAAGCGTTTGAAGATCGCATCGCCATTGGCGCCGATCTGCACATGTTTGCCGTCGGCACTGGTGTGGATCGAGGAGGGCGTGATGCCCGGCATGATGTTGCCGGCGCGTTCGCGGATGAAGCCGAACACGTCGAACTCGGGGACCATGCTTTCCATCATGGCGAAGATCGCTTCATACAGCGCCACATCCACCACTTGGCCGAGGCCACCGTTGACCTCGCGATGACGCAGGGCCATCAATGCGCCGATCACGCCCCAGAGCGCGGCAATCGAGTCGCCGATGGAAATTCCGGTGCGCACCGGTGGCCGGTCTTCGAAACCCGTGATGTAGCGCAAGCCGCCCATGGATTCACCGACGGCGCCAAAGCCTGGCTGATCCTTCATCGGTCCGGTCTGACCGAAACCCGAGAGACGCACCATCACCAGTTTCGGGTTCAGTGCGTGCAAGACTTCCCAGCCCAGACCGAGTTTTTCCAACACGCCAGGGCGAAAGTTCTCGATCAGGATGTCCGCTTCGCTGAGCAGTTTTTTCAGGATCGCCAGGCCCTCGGGGTGTTTGAGGTTCAGGGTCAGGGATTTCTTGTTACGCGCCTGGACGAACCACCACAGCGAGGTGCCTTCATACAGTTTTCGCCATTTGCGCAACGGATCGCCGCCATCGGGGGACTCGATTTTGATCACTTCGGCCCCGAATTCGCCGCAAATGCGCGAGGCAAACGGCCCGGCGATCAGCGTCCCCAATTCAATGACTTTCAGACCTGAGAGCGGTTTTCCGGTGAGCGGCATGCTGGATCCTGTAGGACAAAGGTTGAGCGAATACAGGGTTTTAACATAGCCGAACGTCAGACGACCAAGGTTGATCGCCTTCAATTCGTGGATTGCCTACCGCATCGGTTAGACTTGCCGCCTTTCCCCGTATCAAGAAGCCCGTTCATGGCCCAGCCGTCCACGACCTACAAGTTTGAACTGAACCTTACCGACCTCGATCGCAGCGTGTACGAGAGCGTGAAGCAGACCATCGCCCGCCACCCTTCGGAAACCGAAGAGCGCATGACCGTGCGGCTGCTGGCCTACGCCTTCTGGTACAACGAGCAGTTGTCGTTTGGTCGCGGTCTGTCAGACGTGGACGAACCAGCCCTGTGGGAAAAGAGTTTGGACGACCGTGTCCTGCACTGGATCGAAGTCGGCCAGCCAGACGCCGATCGCCTGACCTGGTGCTCGCGTCGCACCGAGCGCACCAGCTTGCTGGCTTACGGCAGCCTGCGCGTCTGGGAGACCAAAGTGATCCCGGCGATCAAGAACCTGAAAAACGTGCACATCGCTGCTGTTCCGCAGGAAGTGCTGGAAACCCTGGCCAAGGACATGCCCCGCGTTATCAAGTGGGACGTGATGATCAGCGAAGGGACGATTTTCGTCACCGACGACCGTGGTCAGCATGAAGTCCAGCTGCAGTGGCTGAGCGGCGAACGCGGCTGATTATTCGCTGCTGGTCCGCGTTACCCGTTTTTATCCTACGTATTCAAGAGAAGCACCTGTCACCCCATGCGCATCGAACCTCGCCTGTTGCCCGACACCCTGCCATTCCTCGGTGATCTGCCGCCGCTGTTGACCCGTCTGTACGCGGCGCGGGGCGTGCTGTCCGAGGTTGAACTGGACAAGAGCCTGGCGCGGTTGATTCCGTACCAGCAACTCAAAGGTATCGATGCCGCGGTGGATTTGCTGGTGACGGCGCTGGAGCAGCGTCAGCGGATTCTGATCGTCGGTGACTTCGACGCTGATGGCGCGACGGCCAGTACGGTGGGCATGTTGGGCTTGCGCCTGCTGGGCGCGGCGCACGTCGACTATTTGGTGCCGAACCGATTCGAGTACGGCTACGGCCTGACGCCGGAAATCGTCGAAGTGGCGCTGACCCGTACACCACAGTTGCTGATCACTGTGGACAACGGTATCTCCAGCGTTGAAGGCGTGGCGGCGGCGAAAAAGGCCGGGCTCCAGGTGCTGGTCACCGACCACCACTTGCCCGGTGACGAGTTGCCATTGGCCGATGCCATCGTCAATCCCAACCAGCCAGGTTGCGAGTTTCCGAGCAAGGCGCTGGCCGGCGTCGGGGTGATTTTCTATGTGCTGATGGCCCTGCGTGCGCGTTTGCGCAGCCTCGGCTGGTACGAGAGCAAGCCGCAGCCGAACATCGGCGAGTTGCTGGACTTGGTGGCGCTGGGCAGCGTCGCCGACGTGGTACCGCTGGATGCCAACAACCGGATTCTGGTGCACCAAGGTCTGGAGCGGATTCGCGCCGGGCGTGCTCGGCCGGGGATCAAGGCGATCCTCGAAGTCGCCAAACGTGACCACACACGCATCACGTCTACCGACCTGGGTTTCATTGTTGGCCCGCGTCTGAACGCGGCGGGGCGTCTGGATGACATGAGCCTGGGCATCGAATGCCTGCTCACCGAAGATGCTGGGCTGGCGCGTGAAATGGCCGCTCAACTCGACGGCATGAACCAGGACCGCAAATCCATCGAGCAGGGCATGCAGCGTGAAGCGCTGGCTCAACTGAAGGATTTGCCGGTCGAGTCGATGCCGTTCGGCTTGTGCCTGTTCGATCCCGAGTGGCACCAGGGTGTCATCGGAATCCTCGCATCGCGTATGAAAGAACGCTATTTCCGTCCGACTATTGCCTTTGCCGATGCCGGCGATGGCTTGCTCAAGGGCTCGGGGCGTTCGGTTCAGGGGTTTCATATTCGCGACGCGTTGAGCGTGGTGGCGGCGCAGCATCCGAACCTGATCAGTAAATACGGCGGCCATGCGATGGCCGCCGGCCTGACGCTACCGGAAGCGAATTTTCCGTTGTTCGCCGAAGCCTTTGATGCGGAAGTGCGTAGGCAAATGCGCGAAGAGGACCTGACCGGGCGATTGCTGTCGGACGGCACGCTGGCGGTCGAGGAGTTCCACCTGGAACTGGCCCGCGCCCTGCGCCATGCCGGTCCTTGGGGGCAGCACTTCCCGGAGCCGCTGTTCCACGGTGTGTTCCAGCTGGTCGAGCAGCGGGTGGTCGGCGAGCGGCACCTCAAAGTGGTACTGAAGACTGAATGTGGCTCGGTGAAGCTGGATGGCATTGCCTTCGGAATCGACCGCGACATCTGGCCGAATCCGACCATCAAGTGGGTGGAATTGGCCTATAAACTCGACCTCAACGAGTTTCGTGGCAACGAGACGGTGCAGTTGATGATTGCCCACATCGAACCGCGTTGAAGCGATCTTCTGGCACCCAATCCATCTGAACCCTCCCTCATCCCGCGATGTCGACTAGTCTCTAAGCACTGCTTGATTATCCTTGTGACGTCTTGTCGAATTTTTTGCCCGCGGGGGCGGGTGCTGCACCTTTTTCCTGTCACTCGTCGACTTTTCAAACAGAACCCTGGAGCCTGCCCACTGATTCGAGAGGTGCCCCATGAGTCTGCTGCTTGAACCCTATACCCTTCGCCAATTGACCCTGCTCAACCGCATTGCGGTGTCGCCGATGTGCCAGTACTCCAGCGTTGATGGACTGGCCAATGACTGGCACCTGGTCCACCTCGGCAGCCGCGCTGTCGGCGGAGCCGGCCTGGTGTTTACCGAAGCCACGGCGGTCACGGCCGACGGGCGCATCACCGCCGAGGACCTCGGCCTGTGGAACGATGAACAGATCGAACCGTTGCAACGCATCACGCGCTTCATTGCGGCTCAAGGCGCTGTGGCCGGCATTCAGTTGGCTCACGCCGGGCGCAAGGCCAGCACCCATCGGCCGTGGATCGGCAAACATGGCAGCGTCAAACCCGAAGACGGTGGCTGGATCCCGGTGGGCCCCTCGTCGATTGCTTTCGACCCGCAGCACACACATCCCAAGCCGCTTGATGAAAGCGAGATCGCTGAGGTCATTCAGGCCTTTGTCGCTTCGGCCCAGCGAGCACTGACCGCCGGTTTCAAAGTGGTGGAAATACACGCCGCCCACGGTTATCTGTTGCATCAGTTTCTTTCGCCCCTGAGCAATCAGCGGCGCGATCAATATGGTGGTTCGTTCGAGAATCGCATCCGGCTGGTGCTGCAAGTCACTGAAGCGGTGCGTGCGGTGTGGCCTGAAGAGCTACCGCTGTTCGTGCGGGTGTCGGCCACCGATTGGGTGGAAGACGGCTGGAACCCCGATGAAACCGTCGAGCTGGCACGACGCCTCCACGCGTTGGGCGTGGACCTGATTGACGTCTCGTCGGGCGGTACGGCGGCCAACGCCGAGATTCCTACAGGTCCCGGGTATCAGACCCGCTTCGCTGAACGTGTGCGCAAAGAGTCAGGCATTGCCACCGGCACGGTAGGAATGATCACCGAGCCGGCGCAGGCCGAGCACATTCTGCGCACCTGCCAGGCCGACATCATCTTTCTCGCCCGTGAGCTGCTGCGTGATCCGTACTGGCCGCTGCATGCCGATGATGACCTGGGGGGACGCAAGGCCATCTGGCCGGCGCAGTATCAGCGGGCCACCCATCGTGAACAGCCGATTCATGAGTCGGATTTGCGTGACTGAGTGATGCTGTAAAACCAAAAAGCCCCGGTCGAGTTGACCGGGGCTTTTGTTTGTCTGATGGATATTCAGCGCTTGTGCTGCCGTCATCGCGAGCAAGCTCGCTCCCACAGGTGATCTGAGGTGCACACAAAACCTGTGTCTCATGGAGATCCAATGTGGGAGCGAGCTTGCTCGCGATGAGGCCCGCCCAGACGCTGTCTTACTGTCAGGTGTATTTGCGCTTATCCGGTGCAGGCGGGAAGTACTGGTACAACCAGGTTTCACTCAACGTCCGGTCATTGGTGCGAATGAACAACCGCAGCTCCACCGGCGCCACGCTGTCATTGGTCGGGTACCAGTCAAAGGTAATGCGGTAACCCTTGATGTCGTCCAGCACCAGCACGTTGAAATCCTTCACTTGCCCATTCGAGCACGTGACCACCGGCTCGATCCCCGCGCCTTCAGGCAAGCGGTCCAGACCGCCACCCGTGAAGTCCACGGCAAACCGTCGAGCCCAAACCTCTGGGTAGTGTTCGCCCGGCGCCCAGCCTTCGATGAAGCCGCCCATGCCCGAACGAGTAGCGTTGACCCGCGCCAACGGCGTGCCGACCGGTGGCAGTGCGCTCCAGTACAGCTTGTAGCCGTAGTTCAGTGAGTCGCCGGCCGCGACCGGTTTCTTCGGGGTCCAGAACGCGACGATGTTATCCAGGGTTTCGCCGGTTGTAGGAATTTCCAACAGATCGATAGAGCCTTCGCCCCACGCGGTCGTAGGTTCTACCCACAGGCTCGGACGCTTGCTGTACCAGTCGACGGTGTCTTGATAGCTGTCGAACTCGTGATCGGTCTGCACCAGGCCGAAACCTTTCGGATCGGTGTCGGCAAAGGCATTGAATTGCAGGGTGGCCGGGTTGTTCAGCGGGCGGCAGATCCACTCGCCGTTGCCACGCCACATGGCCAGGCGATCCGAGTCGTGGATTTGCGGGTGAATCGTGTCGCACATGCGCCGTTCATGGGTGCCGCAGCTGAACATGCTGGTCATCGGCGCGATGCCCAGTTGTTCGATGGCGGTGCGCGCATTGATGTGGGCATCGATGCCCATGACGACCTGGCTGGCCTGACAGTCGATGTCGAAACGGTAAGCGCCGGTGGCGCTCGGTGAATCCAGCAGGGCGTAGACCACGAAGCGGGTGCTGTCCTTGTCCGGGGTCTCGAACCAGAACTTGGTGAAGTCCGGGAATTCTTCACGCTTCTTGGCATAGGTATCGATCGCCAGGCCGCGTGCCGACAGACCGTACTGGCCCGAGGCATCGACCGCACGGAAATAGCTGGCGCCAAGGAAGGACAACATGTCGTGCCGGTCCAGCTCCGGGGCCTTGAACAGCTTGAACCCGGAAAACCCCAGGTCGCCCGTAAGCTGTTTAGTGTCGACCGTGGTTTTTTCATAGTTGAACAGGGACGGGCGGAAATGCACCTCCCGCGCCTGACGCGTCTTGGGGTCGACGCTGTACATGCGCACCGGTTGCTTGAAACCCATGCCCACGTGGAAGAACTGCACATCCAGCTGACCGTTGAGGTCATTCCACAGCGAATGGTTGCCGTCGTAGCGGATCGCGTTGAAATCTAGCGGCGTCATGTTCGCCAAGGTCGGCGGCAACACCTGCTTGGTGTCCTGATAGCGATTGCCGGCGAGCTGCTTGGCCTGAATCTTCAGCGCCTCGAAGTCGAATGCCTGAGCCTCGCCATCCGCCGCGCCGGTACCGGCCCAGGCCCGCGAAGCCAGCAGGCCGGTGGCTGATAATCCGGTATAGGCAGCGATGGCCATGGATGCTTTGAGCAAATTCCTGCGGTGCATAAGTTCAACCTGTCGTGAACAATCCCGCGCCGTTCCTGGCACGTGCTGGATCAAAAATAAAGGTTCGGACATGCCTTCGGCCAAACGCAACGGACATTAAACAGATAACAAATAGCTTAAACCGTTCGGTTGTGTAGAAAAAATGATGGGTAGCACTTTGGCTTCGTGGCAATGAAACAAGAAATGTCGGTTAAGTTTTCCGACAGTACTTTCTGATTTATAGGGCATTTCTGCTTTTTTTGACTAATTACTCTAAAAACCGCTTTTCAGCGCCCGGATAGTTTCTATTCTGTGGTCATGACCGGTTTCTGCCCTTCAGGCCGGCGACTGACAAAAAGGAGAGGGCGATGCGGTTTTTGAAGTTTTCTCGGGCTTATAGAAGGACATCGTCCATGACGAAAGTACAAGGCATCACCCAGTTGCTGGGAATCCTTCCTTGCTTGACCACTGTGCGCCGAAGGCGTCGGGTCAGTTCGGACGAGATGAAGTTGTTGGAGCGCTATCGGGAGCTGTCGGAAAGCGACCAGATTGCGATGCGGTATCTGGTGGATGCGATGAGGAGTGTTTCGCGGTTTTGACCGAGGATGGTTACCGTGAAAGCCATTTGGCTTTTACGGTGGCCAGGCAGGTCAGCTTGCCAGCATCGGCGTCGATGATGCCTTCTTGGATTGCTTGGCGGCGAGCCGCGATGTTTTTTAGCTCGATGGTTTGTTGCAGATACTTTTCTGAAAAGGCGCTATCACTTGGAATCACTTCAGTGACGCTTTGGCGGGTGATGCGCGGTTTGCTCATGGCTGCGGATTGCTCTTACGGGAGATTGAACAGGTGTATTCAAACCAAAGGGGCGGACTGTGAAGTCTGCCCCTTTTTCATTTTTTCACTCTACCTTCAACTGCAAGTGCCTACGATCGTGAACGGCCGCTGTGCCTGCATCAGATCAGGCATATCCCGCCACTTGATCCAGGCCTGATGCCGCCAGTGCAGCAGCGGCACCGAGATGCCTGCCCACTGCAATGAACTCAGGCTTGGAATGTTATCCACAGATGTTGCTTTCGACTCACGCAGCGTAGGTATGACTTCATTGCTCAGCCACTGGCGCAGGTTTCGGTTTTCCGGCACGAAATGGTGCACCAAAAGGGCATACATCCCTGATTCGCTGACCATCAGTGATTCAACCGTTTTGCCGTTCTTGAGCAACCAGACGTATCGACGCTGATCGGGATCGAGTTTCAGGGTGAGGCGTTGATCCATTGGGTGGCCCATCAAGCGACCGAGGTCCTGGACGCAGAACCAGGCTTGGTTGTCTTGCATGAAGGCGTGGAGGAAACGGTTGTGGCGGGTGAAGACGGTAGGGGTGAAATGCGGATGGATTTCAGACGGATTTGGTGTGTGCGTAAGCATTTTTTCGACTCCATGTTGAAAAAGGAGCCGCCACTAATCCTTCGACAGATTTGGGTGGCGGACCATGTGGCGTTCGAAGTCGGAACATTCTCGATCAACACGGAAGCCGAGAGGCCCGCGCCACACGGCCCACCATAAAGCGAAGCTGAAAGGCAAAAATGCCCCAGTTCATATGGGGACGCGGATGCGCCATGTTGATGATATTCCGGCTTCGACCCCGGGTTGCTGATGTTGCAGCAACGGGTTGAAGCCTATCTGCAAGGCGCTCGCGGTGCCAAGTCTACTCTGGCGCCGCGTGTTGTAGGAATCAGTGTCTTTTCTGGAAGGTTCGATCTGTAGGAATTGCCTGTTTTTGCATGAGGTGCAGTCAAGCAGCGTCACAGTCGTGGTTTTTCCTATAGTTTTTCCCGCATTCAGGAACGAACTGCAGGTTTGCTACATGTTGATCGAATTTTCAGTTTCCAATTATCGCTCCTTCCGTGACAAACAAACCCTGTCCATGGCTGCGACGCCGCGCTTGAGCAAAAAGCGCAACGTGTTCACACCCATCGTAAATGGGGAAAAACTGCCTGATTTATTGAAGGTGGCGGCGATTTACGGACCGAACGCATCCGGTAAATCTTCGCTTATCCGGGCAATGGGGATCATGGGGAGTTTGCTTGCTTCGATACCTACATCAAATGATGAACCGCTACCGGTCTCGCCATTTCGTTTTGACCCGCAACTTCAAAATGAACCCAGCTCTTTTGAGTACAACTTCATCCAACGGGGGGTCCGATATCGGTTTGTTCTGCGCATGACGGCGCAGCGGATTATCGAGGAACAATTGGTTTCCTATCCCAAAGGTAAGGAAACGCTGTTGTATTCGCGTCGTTTTGTTGATGAGGGGGAGCAATATGTTTTTGGCTCAAGCCTTGAGGGTGGTAAAGACGTGCACAACGCTTGGCAGCGTCTGACGAGCCCCAAGATGTTGTTTATTTCGCAGGCGGTTGCGAACAGTAGCGAAGAGTTGACTCAGTTGCGGGGGCCGTTTAGCTGGTTTCAAACCGGTCTACTCGTTATTGAGCAGAACAACATGATGGGGCTGTCAGCAGCGTCCATCAGATTTCTTCGGATGGCATCGGATTACACACATGATTTACGAGACTTTCTAAAGGAAGTGGATATCCCGGTGTCAGCGATCCGGCTCAACACTGAAGACGCAGAGTCTGTTCAACGCACCAAAAAACTCACACTGAAAGAGTTCTTCGCAGCAGCCCAAAAAGACAAAGTAACCCTGACGCATACGAGTCTTTTAGGCAGTGCGGAGTTTGATTTTTCCGAGGAGTCCGACGGTACGAAAAACCTGATTGGGTTCTGGCTGCCCTGGTTCATGATCAATCACGCCGATGGTAGCGGGATACTTTCTGTCGATGAGTTGGACAGCAGCCTTCATCCCTCAATAGTCGCGGACTTGATTGAGAAGCACCTGGACAGTGGGCTGGATACTCAACTGATCTTTACCACTCACGACACTCATCTAATGAACGCCAAAGCGCTTCGACGCGATCAGTTCTGGATCACCGAAAGAGACGCTAACGGTGCAACCTGCCTTTTTTCTGTTTACGACTTTGAAGGACGGGAAGGGGAGGATGTCGAGAAGCGTTACTTTGAAGGCCGTTATCGCGGGTTGCCACTGATAAGGCGGGGTGATCTTGGCGCGTTCGAAACGAGTGTTTGTACTAACACCATGAACCCTGCCCGCATCACTGCGGGCAGGGTAATTACCCTTATCGACTAACCTTCCAAGCATCCCCTGCAGGCGCAGTCCCATGGTCATACGGCCTGGCAAGCCACATATAAACCAGCCCCAACCCAATCACGATCGCAGTACTCAACACCATCGCATAGTTGATGTACCACGCCGCATCCGGCGTGCGCGGCCAGGCCATGTTGATGATCGCGCCGACGCCGTACACCAGCGCGCCGATGTTCACTGCCCAGCCCCAGGCGCCGAGGGTGAATTTGCCGCTTGGTTTCCAGCCTTTCATGCGCGCATACAAAGCGGCGAGCACGATCATCTGGAACGCCAGGTAGATGCCGATGGCCGCGAAGCTGACGATGGTTGCCACGGCATCCTGCAGGAAGAAGCCCAGCACAATGATCAGTGCCGGCAGGACGCCGGACACGAACAGTGCAGCAACCGGAACCTGAGTCGTAGGGGAAATCTTCTTCAGCAGTGAGCTGCCGATGACCATTTCATCCCGAGCGTAGGAATACAGCAGACGACTCGCCGCGGCTTGCAGACTGATGACGCAGGAGATGAAGGAAATCATCACTACGCCCATCACCACTTTCGAACCGACCGGGCCGAAGGCGTTGTTGAGGATGGTGGTGACCGGGTCCTTGTCGGTGCCGTTGATCACCGCTTGCATGTCTGGCACGGCGAGGATCAGCGCCAGGCAGGCGAACATCGCTGCGATGCCGCCGATGTAGATGGTCATGCGCATGGCCACCGGGATCTGCTTGCTCGGGTTCGGGGTTTCTTCGGCCACATCGCCGCAGGCCTCGAAGCCGTAGTACAGGAACATCCCCGCCAGCGAGGCGGTGAGGAACGCCGGGAGGTAGGAGCCATCAACGCTGATATCGAAGGTATTGAACAACACACTGATCGATTGATGACGTTCGAAGATCAGCAGGTAAACGCCGACGATCACCGCACCGACCAGTTCGCAGAGGAAGCCGAACATGGCGATCCGTGCCAGCACTTTGGTGCCGCTGAGGTTGACCAGGGTAGCGAACAAGGTCAGGAACAGTGCGATGACGATGTTGGTGTTGTTGCTCGGTTCAAAGCCCATCATGGCGGCCAGGTACGGACCGGCGCCCACCGCAACGGCGGCGATGGTGACGCACAGGGCGATGGAGTAGATCCAGCCGACCATCCACGCCCAGCGCTTGCCCACCAAGCGGCGAGCCCACGGGTACACGCCGCCGGAAATCGGGAACTGCGAGACCACTTCACCGAAGATCAGGCACACCAGCAACTGGCCGCAACCGACCAGCAAATAGGCCCAGAACATCGGTGGCCCACCGGCGGCGAGGCACAGGCCGAACAGGGTATAAACCCCTACGACCGGAGAGAGATAAGTGAAGCCCAGGGCGAAGTTTTCCCACAGGCTCATGCTGCGATTGAAGTTCGAGGTGTAGCCCAGTTTGCGTAGCTGCTCGGCGTCGCTGTCCGCGACGGGTACAGCGAGTTCGGGTGTTGTATCCATGGTGTTAGCTCCGGAAAATCGGCAGATTTCGGATGTCCGAAACCGTGACAGGGCCATGACGGCGCTGCCCGGATCGGTGGTTATTGTTTTGGCTTCTTTGGGGTGGAACCTGTGGTGCGTGTTGCCGAGATCATCCTTGAGATCGGGGTGACACCTTCGCGAGCAGGCTCGCTCCCACATTTGAAATGTATTCCCCTGTGGGAGTGACGGTGCGGCGATCCGACCTGCTCGCGAAGCTTTTTTAATGCTTGAACATCACATGCCGAACGACGGTGTAGTCCTCCAGCCCGTACATGGACATGTCCTTGCCATAACCGGACAGTTTCTGACCGCCGTGGGGCATTTCGCTGACCAGCATGAAGTGCGTATTCACCCAGGTGCAGCCGTACTGCAAGCGTGCGGACAAGCGATGCGCACGACCGACGTCCGAGGTCCAGACCGACGACGCCAGGCCGTAGTTCGAATCGTTGGCCCAACCCAGCACCTGTGCTTCATCGGCGAATTTGGTCACCGACACTACCGGCCCGAACACTTCACGACGGACGATTTCGTCGTCCTGTTGCGCGTCGGCCAACACCGTCGGTTCGAAGAAGAAGCCATTGCCTTCAACAGCCTTGCCGCCGGTGATCAATCGGATATGCGGCTGCGCCACAGCACGCTCGACAAACCCGGCCACACGGTCGCGATGTTGCGCGGTGATCAACGGGCCGAGCTCGGTCGACGGATCGTCCTGCAAACCGTACTTGATGCTGCTGACCGCTTCGCCGAGCTTCTCGACGAATTTGTCGTAGATGCCTTCCTGCGCGTAGATGCGGCAGGCGGCGGTGCAGTCCTGGCCGGCGTTGTAGAAACCGAAGGTGCGAATGCCTTCCACGGCTGCATCGATGTCGGCGTCGTCGAAGATGATCACCGGGGCCTTGCCGCCCAGTTCCATGTGCATGCGTTTGACGCTGTCGGCGGTGCTGGAAATGATGTTCGAACCGGTAGCAATCGAGCCGGTCAACGAGACCATGCGCACTTTCGGGTGTGTGACCAGCGGGCTACCGACCGTAGGCCCACGACCGAACACCAGGTTAAGCACACCGGCCGGGAAAATGTCCGACGCCAGTTCCGCCAGACGCAGCGCGGTCAGCGGGGTTTGTTCCGACGGCTTGAGCACTACGGTATTACCCGCCGCGAGGGCTGGAGCGATTTTCCAGGCGACCATCATCAGCGGGTAGTTCCACGGTGCGATGGAGGCGATCACGCCGACCGGGTCGCGGCGGATCATCGAGGTGTGGCCGTGCAGGTAATCACCGCCCGCCGAACCGCTCATGCAACGGCTGGCGCCGGCGAAAAAACGGAACACGTCGGCAATCGCCGGGATCTCGTCGTTCAGTGCAGCGCTGTAAGGTTTACCGCAGTTGTCCGACTCCAGTTTGGCCAGCTCTTCGCCGTGGGCTTCGATGACGTCGGCGAGCTTGAGCAGTAGCAGCGAACGCTCTTTCGGCGTGGTTTGCGACCAGCCTTCAAAGGCGCTGTCGGCGGCACGCACGGCGGCATCGACCTGGGCTTCGCTGGCTTCGTTGATTTCCACCAACACACGACCGAGGGCCGGGTTGAACACCGGTTGGGCGGGGCCTTCGCCGTCGATCAGTTGGCCATTGATCAAGAGTTTGGTTTGCATGGCTTTGTCCTCTTTGAAGTTGTTTAAACCCTGTGGGAGCGAGCTTGCTCGCGATGCTTTTGGCGTCTTCAAAGACGCCATCGCGAGCAAGCTCGCTCCCACAAAAAGCCGATTTCCACAGTGGTAAATGCGGTGTCAGTTATTTCCCGCCACTGCCCGCAACGCTTTCGCCGCCACGGGTCAGGTAATAGGCGCCGAGGATCGGCAGCATGGTCACCATCATCACCAGCATCGCGACGACGTTGGTTACCGGCACGTCCCGTGGGCGGCTGAGCTGGTTGAGCAGCCACAGCGGCAGGGTGCGTTCATGGCCGGCGGTGAAGGTCGTGACGATGATCTCGTCGAACGACAGCGCGAACGCCAGCATGCCGCCGGCCAGCAACGCCGAACCGAGGTTCGGCAGGACGATGTAGCGAAAGGTCTGCCAGCCGTCGGCGCCGAGGTCCATTGAAGCCTCGATCAAACTGTGCGAAGTGCGACGCAAGCGGGCGATGACGTTGTTGTAGACGATCACCACACAGAAGGTCGCGTGGCCGACGATGATGGTAAACATTCCCGGCTCGATCCCCAGCGTCTTGAAGGTCGCCAGCAACGCGATCCCGGTGATGATCCCCGGCAAGGCAATCGGCAGGATCAGCATCAGCGAGATGCCTTGCTTGCCGAAGAAATCCCGGCGGTACAACGCCGCCGATGCAAGGGTGCCGAGGACCAGTGCAATCAACGTTGCGACCGAGGCAATCTGCAGCGACAGCTTGATTGCTTCCAGCACGTCCGGCCGCGAGAACGCCACGCCGATCCACTTCAAGGTGAAGCCCTTGGGCGGAAAACTGAACGCTGCGTCTTCGGTGTTGAAGGCGTACAGGAAGATGATCAGGATCGGAAAGTGCAAAAACACCAACCCGCCCCAGGCGGCGATGCGCAGGCCGAGCGAGGCTTTCTCGCCGTGCGTTTCTGGTGTTTGTTTTTTCGCATCAGAGCGCATCGAAGGCCCCCAGTCGTTTCACGATAGTCAGGTAAATGGCGATCAACACAATCGGAACCAACGTGAAGGCCGCGGCCATCGGCATGTTGCCGATCGCGCCTTGCTGGGCGTACACCATGCTGCCGACGAAGTAGCCTGGCGGGCCAACCAGTTGCGGCACGATGAAGTCGCCCAGAGTCAGTGAAAAGGTGAAGATCGAACCGGCCGCGATGCCTGGAATCGACAGCGGCAAAGTCACTTGCATGAAGGTCTGGCGTGGCTTGGCACCGAGGTCGGCCGAAGCTTGCAGCAAGGACGGCGGCAGACGTTCCAGCGAGGCCTGGATCGGCAGGATCATGAACGGCAGCCAGATGTAGACGAACACCATGAAGCGCCCCAGGTGCGAGGTCGACAAGGTGCTGCCGCCGACGCCCGGAATGCCCAGAATGAACTGCAAAACCGGCTCAAGCCCCAGGTGTTGAACGAACCACTGCGCCACGCCGCCCTTGGCCAGCAGCAAGGTCCAGGCATACGCCTTGACGATGTAACTGGCCCACATCGGCATCATCACCGCGATGTAGAAAAACGCCTTGGTTTTGCCGGTGGTGTAGCGCGCCATGTAGTAGGCGATCGGGAACGCGACGATGGCGCTGGCGATCGACACGACGATGGCCATGCTCAAGGTGCGCAGGATGATGTCGAAGTTCGACGGCTGGAACAGGGCAGCGAAGTTCGCCAGGGTCAGGTCGGGCGTGACCGCCATGGTGAAGTCATCGAAGGTGTAGAAGCCTTGCCACAGCAGAACCAGCAGCGAACCGAGGTAGATCGCGCCAAACCACAGCAGCGGCGGCACCAGCAGCAGTGACAGGTAAAAGTTCGGCCGGCGATACAGCAGGTTGGAAAATCTGCGCAATGGCGAGCCGCCGGCCGGGGTTTGAGGGAGAGCCACGCTGTTCATCTCACACCCCACCGACAGCGTTGTCGTGCAGCGGGATCATCGCTTCTCGTGCCCAGCGTGCGCTGATGCGTTGTCCGGTCTGATGTTGCGCGCTGACGTCCAGCCACTGGACGTTGGCCTGGCTGATGTTCAGGGTCTGGCCGTTTTCCAGTTTCAGTTCATAGCGCGTGGCACTGCCCTGGTACTGAATGTCGTGGAGCAAACCACTGACTTCGATTTCATGGCTGGCCAGCGGCCCTTCGGCGAAACGCACGTGTTCCGGGCGAATCGAAAACGGCTGTGGATTGCCGCTCAATTGTTTCGCCAGATCGCCGCGAATCACGTTGGAAGTGCCGACGAATTCCGCGACAAAGGTTGTAGCCGGTTTCATGTAGAGGTTGCGCGGAGTGTCGACCTGTTCGATGCGCCCCTTGTTGAACACCGCCACGCGATCCGACATCGACAGCGCTTCGGTCTGGTCGTGGGTGACGAAGATGAAGGTGATGCCGAGCTGGCGTTGCAGCTTCTTCAGCTCACCCTGCATTTGCTCGCGCAGCTTCAAGTCGAGCGCGCCCAACGGTTCATCGAGCAGCAGCACGCGCGGACGATTGACCAGGGCGCGGGCCAGGGCCACACGCTGGCGTTGACCGCCGGAGAGTTGCACCGGTTTACGCTCGCCGTAACCGCCAAGGGCGACCATGTCGAGGGCTTCTTCGGCGCGTTTCTGGCGTTCGGACTTGCCGACGCCTTTGACCTTCAAACCGTAGGCGACGTTGTCGAGTACGTTCATGTGCGGGAACAGCGCGTAATCCTGGAACACGGTGTTCACGTCACGCTGATATGGCGGCAGGCCAGCGGCTTCTTCGCCATGAATACGGATAGAGCCCGCACTCGGTTGTTCGAAACCGGCGATCAGGCGCAGACAGGTGGTTTTGCCCGAGCCGGAAGGGCCCAGCATGGAAAAGAACTCGCCGTCCTGGATATCGATGGAAACCCGGTCAACGGCCTTCACTTCGCCGAACTGACGGGAAACGTTGGTGAACTGGACTGCAAGCGTCATGGTGCGGTGCTCCAAAAATCTAAATCTTAAAAAGCATCGCGAGCAGGTCGGATCGCCGCACCGTCGCTCCCACAGGGGAATGCGGTCGAATGTGGGAGCGAGCCTGCTCGCGAAGAGGGCTTAACGACCACCCATGATCGCGATGTAGTCCTGGGTCCAGCGGCTGTACGGCACAAACTTGCCGCCTTCAGCCTGCGGGGTTTTCCAGAAGGCCAGGTTGTCGAATTGGTCGTAACCGTTGGTTTTGCAACCTTCGGCGCCGAGCAACTCGCTCTCCTTGCACCCGGCCGGAACCGAAGGCAACGAACCGAACCATGCCGCCAGGTCACCCTGGACTTTCGGTTGCAGCGACCAGTCCATCCACTTGTAGGCGCAGTTCGGGTGCTTGGCTTCGGCGTGGAGCATGGTGGTGTCGGCCCAACCCGTTGCACCTTCTTTTGGAATGACCGAGGCAACCGGCTGCTTGTCCGCCACCAGGCCGTTGACCATGTAACCCCACGTGCTGGACGCCGCGACGCCTTCGTTTTTGACGTCACTCATCTGGACCGTTGCGTCATGCCAGTAGCGGTGGATCAAGGGCTGTTGCTTGCGAAGCAGCTCCAGCGCCGCTTTGTATTGGGCTTCGTTGAGCTGGTACGGGTCTTTGATGCCCAGTTCCGGCTGTTTCGATTTGAGATAAAGCGCCGCATCGGCGATGTAGATCGGGCCGTCGTAGGCCTGGACCCGACCCTTGTTGGACTTGCCGTCCGGCAGGGTTTGCTCTTCGAACACCACACTCCAGCTGTCCGGCGCTGTTTTGAAGATATTGGTGTTGTACATCAACACGTTCGGGCCCCATTGGTACGGGGTGCCGTAGGTTTGCTTATTGACGACGTACCACGGGCCATCCTTGAGGCGAGGGTCAATGTTCTTCCAGTTCGGGATCAACGCCGTGTTGATCGGCTGCACACGCTTGCCGGCGATCAACCGCAGGGAGGCATCGCCGGATGCAGTCACCAGGTCGTAACCACCCTTGGACATCAGGCTGACCATCTCATCGGAAGTGGCGGCTGTCTTGACGTTGACCTTGCAGCCGGTTTCCTTTTCGAAGCCGGTGACCCAGTCGTAGGCCTTGTCGCTTTCGCCACGTTCGATGTAGCCAGGCCAGGCCACAATATCCAGCTGACCTTCGCCGGCACCGACGGCTTTCAGCGGTTCGGCGGCCTGGATACTGGCACTGGCCAGCAGCGCGGTGGTGATAGCACTGAGCAGTGCGGTCTTGTGCACGAACATGGGGTTTCCCTCTTCTTTAATTATGGTCGGGGCAGTTTTGAACGTGGTGAAGCATGCCGTTAGCGGCTTGTTATAAGCGTAGTCAGAGATGCTGTCCGTGGCGGGCCATGATGTGCCGCACCACGCTGTAGTCCTGAAGCGAATCGCTGGATAAGTCCTTGCCGTAGCCCGAACGTTTCAGGCCGCCGTGGGGCATTTCGCTGACCAGCATGAAATGGCTGTTGATCCAGGTGCAGCCGTACTGCAAGCGCGCCGCGACCTGCATCGCCTTGTCCAGGTTCTGGGTCCAGACCGAGGAGGCGAGGCCGTATTCCGAGTCGTTGGCCCAGTCCACGGCTTGTTCGAGCTGATCGAAACGGGTCACGGTGACCACCGGCCCGAACACTTCGCGCTGGACGATCTCATCGGTCTGCTTGCAACCGGCCAGCAACGTCGGCTGGTAATAGAAGCCGGCGCCGGAATGCACCGCCGCGCCGGTTACCCGCTCGATGTGCGGCTGGCCGAGGGCGCGCTCGACGAAACTGGCCACGCGGTCGCGTTGGCGGGTGCTGATCAGCGGGCCGATCTCGTTGTCGGCGTCACGTTTGCCGGCGAAGCGCAAACTGCTGACCGCCGCACCGAGTTCGGCCACCAATCGGTCATGAATCCCGGCCTGTGCATAAATTCGACAGGCCGCGGTGCAATCCTGGCCGGCGTTGTAATAGCCGTAAGTACGCACGCCTTCGACCACGGCTTGAATGTCGGCATCGTTGCAAACGATCACCGGGGCTTTGCCGCCGAGTTCGAGGTGAGTGCGTTTGAGGGTTTTTGCTGCGGCCTGGAGGATTTTTTGTCCGGTGACGATATCGCCGGTCAACGACACCATGCGCACTTTAGGATGACTGACCAAGTGGCTGCCGACGCCTTCACCGCCACCGCAAATGATGTTGATCACACCGCGCGGCAGGATTTCGGCCAGCGCTGGCGCCAGGGCCAGAATCGACAGCGGCGTGTGTTCGGACGGCTTGAACACCAGCGTGTTGCCGGCGGCCAGGGCCGGGGCGATTTTCCATGCGGCCATCATGATCGGGTAGTTCCACGGTGCAATCGAGGCGACCACGCCAATCGGATCGCGGCGGACCATGCTGGTGTAACCCGGCAGGTATTCGCCACTGAGCTGACCTGTCTGACAACGCACGGCGCCAGCAAAGAAGCGGAACACATCGACCGTGGCGCTCAAGTCATCCTGACGCGCCAGGTGCAACGGCTTGCCGCAGTTCAGGGATTCGAGGCGGGCGAGGAGGTCAGCTTGTTTTTCGATGGCGTTGGCGATGTCCAACAGCTTGTTCGAGCGTTGTTGCGGCGTGGTCCGCGACCAACCGACAAAGGCGCGGTGGGCGGCGAGGATCGCGGCTTCGACTTGCTCGGTACTGGCTTCGGCGATGTGGGTCAGCACTTCCCCGGTGGCCGGGTTGAGGATCGTTTCGACAAACCCCTGGCCCGCGACCAATTCGCCATCGATCAACAATGCGGTGAACAACGGGGTCTGCGCGCCAGCCATTTTTCGGGTTCTCTTTTCTTGTGTGGCCATGCTGCTCCCTGTGACTGGGGCGCGGCCGTCTTATAGATGTACCAAGACTAGGCGCCGCACCCGAGGTCGACAAATACTAAATACTGAAGGTGGCGTTCGATTAAATAGATGGCTTGCGTCCGCCGTGGGGTTGCTCGCGGGCGACGGTCAGGAACGGGTCCACCAGCGCTGGGCGCGCGGTGCCGCGACGCCAGGCCAGGCCGACGTCGAGGGTCTGGCTCAAGTCCGCTATCGGCCGCGCTTCGATGATGTCGCCCTCCAGTGACCACGGGCGATAGGTCATGTCGGGCTGGATCGACACGCCCAACCCCGCGGCCACCAGGCTTCGCACCGCTTCGGTCGAGGCCGTTCTTAAGGTGATGCGCGGTTGCAACGAAGCCGCCGCCCACATGCGTTGCGCATTGCGGTCCATTTCATCGACGTTCAGCTGAATCAACGGTTCGCGGGCTACATCGGCGAGGTTGATGCTGTCGTGTTCCAGCAGCGGATGCTGGGCCGGCAGCCATAACCGATGGGGCGAGTGGGTCAGCACTTCGGTCTGCAAGGCGTGACGGTCTTCTAGGTTGGAGAGGATCAACACCCCGACATCGATCTCACCGCTGACCAGCAAATGCTCGATGTAAGGGCGCTCGTCCTCCATCACCCGGATCTCGACATTGGGGTAGGCGCGCTGGAAACGGGTGAGTAGATCGGCGAGGTAATAACCGGCCACCAGGCTGGTCACGCCGATGATCAACTGCCCGGCGACCTGATCGGTGCTCTGTTGCAGGCTGCGTTTGGCGTTGTCCACCGTTGCCAGAATCAGGTGCGCCTGGCGCAGGAATTGGTGGCCCTGGTGGGTCAGTGTCATGCCTTTGGCGTGACGGTTGAACAGGCCGACGCCGATTTCCTGCTCCAGTTGCTGGATCGCCAGGGTCAGGGTGGACTGAGAAATGAACGCGGTTTGCGCGGCGGCGGAGATTGAGCCGGTCTCGGCCACGGCGATGAAGTGACGGATCTGACGCAAGGTCATCATGGAGAAAGTACCCGGTGGGCGGTTTTTATAGATTTGCTTGAGTGTATATCCATTTTTCTGAAGGGCCGTGCTCGGCTGAACGGCGCTGCGCAACATCTCGAAGCACTCTCGCCCCCGAATGCCGGGCACTTTCGATCTAGGCTGGTGACCTTATTGATCCGGTTAACCCCTTTTTGGAGGCGGCAAATGAACACGCGTGGATTGCTCGATCAGCTACTCAAGTCCGGTCAGGACATGTTGCAGAACAAGGCCGGCGGCTCACAAAACAAGGCCTCTGGCGGTGGCCTGGGCGGATTGCTCGGCGGCAGCGGTGGTTCGGGCGGCCTCGGCAGTTTGCTTTCGGGCGCAGGCGGCGGGGCGTTGGCAGCGGGTGCCATGGGTTTGCTGCTGGGCAGCAAGAAAGGGCGCAGTGTCGGCGGCAAGGTCCTGACTTATGGCGGCCTGGCTGCGTTGGGCGTGATTGCCTACAAGGCGTATGGCAACTGGCAGGCCCAGCAGGGCACCGCGCCGAAGACTGAACCGCAAACCATCGACCGCTTACCGGCGGCGCAAGTTGAACAGCACAGTCAGGCGATTCTCAAAGCGCTAGTGGCCGCCGCTAAAGCTGATGGGCATGTCGATGAACGTGAACGTGCGCTGATTGAAGGTGAATTCACCAAGCTCGATAACGACCAGGAATTGCAGCACTGGCTGCACGCCGAACTCAACAAACCGCTGGCCCCGGCCGACGTCGCCCGCGCTGCCAGCACGCCGGAAATGGCCGCCGAGATGTACATCGCCAGCGTGATGCTGGTGGATGAGGAGAGCTTCATGGAGAAGTCCTACCTCGATGAACTGGCGCGGCAGCTCAAGCTTGAGCCGGGGTTGAAGGCTGAGTTGGAGAAGCAGGTGCGTCAGGCTTCTATGTAAAATTTAAAATCGCCATCGAGGGCAAGCCTTGCTTGCCCTCGATGGCGTCTTCAGTCACATCACATCCCCCAATGACAATCCACGGCACGTTTCTTCCGATCCACCACTGGCATCCCTCACCCGATCTGGCAGAAAGTCCCCCCAGAGCTCATCCCGCCGTTTTCCATGCGAAGCGAGAACTGGCATACCTCGTCTTATAAATGAAACACCCTCAGCTATACTCCGCAGCATTTGAACCGCACCCGAGGACTGACTGTGAAGAACTGGACGTTGCGCCAACGCATCTTGGCGAGCTTTGCGGTGATTATCGCCATCATGTTGCTGATGGTCGTCGTCTCGTATTCGCGGCTGTTGAAGATCGAAGCCAGCGAAGCGAGCGTCCGTGAAGACGCGCTTCCCGGGGTGTATTACAGCGCCATGATTCGTGGTGCCTGGGTCGACAGTTTCATCCAGACCCAGGAAATGCTTGGTTTTAGGGAAGGGCAGGGCATCAGCACTGAAGATGCCGCAGACTTCAAATCCTTTGAGGCGCGTCTACACGAGCAGATGAGTAACTATCGCGGCACCATCACCACGGATGAAGACAAGGTCGAGTACGCCGACTTTGAAAAGCTCTATGACAATTACAACAAGACCCTGGCTGCCGTGCTCGATTTGCATAAGCGCAATCAGGGAGCCGAAGCCATCAAGATGTTCAACGAGCAACTGACCCCGGCCTGGACCGCGGGTCGAATGAAGCTTAATGACATCATCCGCGAAAATAAAACGGTGGCCGACAAGGACATCGCGAACATCGACGCCGCCGTGGTCACCGCGAAAATCATCATGGGCATTTCCCTGCTGGTCGCGGTCCTGGCCGCCGGCCTCTGTGGTCTGCTGCTGATGCGCGCGATCATGGCGCCGATGAACCGCATTGTGCAGATCCTCGAAATAATGCGTACCGGCGATCTCAGCGGTCGCCTGAACCTTGCGCGCAAGGACGAATTCGGTGCCGTGGAAACCGGCTTCAACGACATGATGACCGAGCTGACGTCCCTGGTGTCCCAGGCCCAGCGTTCCTCGGTGCAGGTCACCACCTCGGTGACCGAGATCGCCGCCACCTCCAAGCAACAGCAAGCCACCGCCACCGAAACCGCCGCCACCACCACCGAAATTGGCGCAACGTCCCGTGAAATCGCCGCCACTTCCCGTGATCTGGTGCGCACGATGACCGAAGTCTCCACCGCCGCCGATCAGGCCTCGGTGCTCGCCGGTTCCGGGCAGCAAGGGCTGGCGCGGATGGAGGAGACCATGCACTCGGTGATGGGCGCGGCCGATCTGGTCAACGCCAAACTGGCGATCCTCAATGAGAAGGCCGGCAACATCAACCAGGTGGTGGTGACTATCGTCAAGGTCGCCGACCAGACCAATCTGCTGTCGCTCAACGCGGCGATTGAGGCCGAAAAGGCCGGTGAATACGGCCGCGGGTTTGCCGTGGTCGCCACCGAAGTGCGGCGTCTGGCGGACCAGACCGCCGTCGCCACGTACGACATCGAGCAGATGGTGCGCGAGATCCAGTCGGCAGTGTCGGCCGGGGTCATGGGCATGGACAAGTTCTCTGAAGAAGTGCGTCGTGGTATGTCCGAAGTGCAGCAAATCGGCGAGCAGCTGTCGCAGATCATCCATCAGGTTCAGGCGTTGGCGCCGCGGGTGTTGATGGTCAACGAAGGCATGCAGGCCCAGGCCACGGGCGCGGAGCAGATCAACCACGCGCTGGTGCAGTTGGGCGATGCCAGCAGCCAGACCGTCGAGTCCCTGCGCCAGGCCAGTTTCGCCATCGACGAACTGAGCCAGGTGGCCGTAGGGCTGCGCAGTGGCGTTTCGCGATTTAAAGTCTGATGAGCGAACCCACGGCCAAACGCACCGCCGTGAAGCCGGCGCTGCAATCATTGTTTCTGGTGTTCCGCATCGGCAGCGAGCGCTATGCCTTGCAGGCCATCGAGGTGGCGGAAGTGCTGCCGCGTCTGCCGTTGAAACCGATTCCTCGCGCGCCGGAATGGGTCGCCGGAGTGTTCGCCTACCGCGGCGCGGTGGTGCCGGTGATCGACCTCAGTGCGCTGACCTTCGGCCAACCGGCCCAGGCCCGCACCAGCACGCGCTTGGTGCTGGTCAATTACCGTCCGGATGAAACCGCTGAGGCGCAATTGCTCGGGCTGATTCTGGAACAGGCCACCGGCACCTTGCGCTGCAACCCGGCGGATTTTCAGCCCTATGGCCTCGATAATCGCCAGGCGCCGTACCTCGGGCCGGTGCGTGAAGATGCCCAGGGATTGATGCAATGGGTGCGGGTCGCCGACTTACTCGACGATCAGGTTCGCGCGCTGCTGTTTCCGTCGCAGCCTCTGAACCTGGCGATGCTTGAGGAGCTGCCATGAGCAGCGATCAGCGGTTTTTCGATTTCCTCAAAGAGCGCATCGGTCTCGACGTGACGTCGGTAGGCCCGGCGATCATCGAGCGTGCGGTGCGTCAGCGCAGCTCGGCGTCCAAAGCGCTGACAACCGATGAGTACTGGCACACCTTGCAGGGTTCGCAGGACGAGCAGCAGGCGCTGATCGAAGCGGTGATTGTCCCCGAGACCTGGTTTTTCCGTTACCCGGAATCCTTCGCCACGTTGGCGAAACTGGCCGCCAAACGCCTGAGCGACATCAACAACATGCGCGCGCTGCGGATTCTCAGCCTGCCGTGTTCCACCGGTGAAGAACCGTATTCCATCGCCATGGCATTGCTCGATGCCGGGCTACAGCCTCACCAGTTCAAGGTCGAAGGCATGGACGTCAGCCCGTTGTCGGTGGAAAAAGCCCGGCGCGCGCTGTACGGCAAGAATTCGTTCCGTGGTCAGGACATCGCCTTTCGCGACCGGCATTTCACCGCTGAAGGCGAGGAGGGCTTTCGCCTCAGCGGGCGAGTACTCGAACAAGTGCGTTTGCAGGTCGGCAATCTGCTGGATCCGACGTTGCTGGCCAACGAGCCGCCTTATGACTTTGTGTTTTGCCGCAACCTGCTGATCTATTTCGATCAGCCGACCCAGCAGCAAGTGTTCGAAGTGCTCAAGCGTCTGACCCATGTGGATGGCGTGCTGTTTATCGGCCCGGCCGAGGGCAGTTTGCTCGGCCGTTTCGGCATGCGTTCGATCGGCATCCCGCAGTCCTTTGCGTTCAGTCGTCAGAGCGCACCAGAGCCAGAACCCTCCCCGACGTTCGTGCCAACGCCTCTGCCCGTGCGCCAACCGGTGCGCAGCGTGGCGCCGCCGCCCGTTCGCAGCCGGCCCTTTGCAACGGTGGCGCCGCTGCCTGTCGTGACGAAAGTCGCCAACCCGGACACCGCCACACTGCTGGCGAACATCGCCGCGCTGGCCAACGAAGGCAAAAGTGCCGAGGCCCGCGCCGCGTGCGATAGCTATTTGCGCAGTCACGAGCCAGTGGCCCAAGTCTTTTACTGGCTGGGCTTGCTCAGCGATGTCGCCGGCAGAGTCCTTGAAGCTCAGGGTTTTTATCGCAAGGCGCTGTACCTCGACCCGCAACATCCCGACGCGTTGATGCACCTGGCGGCGTTGCTGCAATCCTTGGGTGACACGGCAGGCGCCAGACGATTGCAGGACCGCGCCGCCCGCAGTGAGCGCGCCACTGACAGTGAGCGTAACCGATGAACGCCGCCGACACCTTTAGCCTCACCCATGAAGATGCCCAGGCCATCGACGATTGCTGGAACCGTATCGGTATCCACGGCGACAAGTCCTGCCCGCTGCTGAGCGATCACATTCACTGCCGCAATTGCGCGGTGTATTCGGCCGCGGCGACGCGCTTGCTCGACCGCTATGCGTTACAGCAGGAAGACCGCGGGCAAGTCTCTACGGCGGTCGAGAGCGATGTGAAGACACGTTCGCTGCTGATGTTCCGTCTCGGCGAAGAGTGGCTGGCCCTGGCCACTCGCAGTCTGGTTGAAGTCGCGCCGCTGCAAGCGATTCATTCCCTGCCGCACCAACGCTCCCGGGCCTTGCTCGGCGTGGCGAATGTGCGCGGCGCGTTGGTGGCGTGCCTGTCGCTGGTGGAATTGCTCGGGCTCGACGGTGCCAGCAGCGTGGCGTCCGGCGCGCGGGTCATGCCGCGCATGCTGATCATCGCCGCCCACGGCGGGCCGGTGGTGGTACCGGTGGATGAAGTGGACGGGATTCACGCCATCGACGAACGCATCCTTGAGGCGGCGTCCCGCTCCGGCACGCAGGCCAGCGCCAAATACACCCGTGGTGTGTTGCAATTCAAAGGTCGCAGCCTGCGTTGGCTGGATGAAGAACAGCTGCTGTCCGCCGTGACCCGGAGCCTTACATGACCCCCGAGCAAATGCGCGACGCCTCTTTGCTGGAACTGTTCAGTCTGGAAGCCGAGGCCCAGACCTTGGTGCTAAGCGCCGGCCTGCTGGCGCTCGAGCGCGATCCGACCCAGGCCGATTACCTCGAGTCGTGCATGCGCGCGGCCCACTCGCTCAAGGGCGCGGCGCGGATTGTCGGGGTCGATGCCGGGGTCAGCGTCGCCCATGTGATGGAAGATTACCTGGTCAGCGCCCAGGAAGGGCGCCTGTACCTGCGGCCCGAATACATTGATGCACTGTTGCAAGGCACTGATCTGCTGATGCGAATTGCGACGCCGGGCAACGCTCCGGCGCCTGCGGATATCGAAGCTTACGTCGTCTTGATGGGACGGCTGCTTGATCACATGGCGGCTACCCCCATCGCGCCACCGATGGCAGAACTTCAGCTGGAACCGCCGACGCCCACAGTTGAGCCGCCCATGCCGGCCGCCACCGAAGCCCCCCCGGCAGCGCCCGCCGAGCCAGCGCCCAAGACTAAACGCACCACCGAAAACGGCGAGCGGGTGTTGCGGGTCACGGCCGAACGCCTGAACAGCCTGCTAGATCTGTCGAGCAAATCCCTGGTGGAAACCCTGCGGCTCAAACCGCACCTGGCCACCATGCAACGCCTCAAGCGTATGCAGAACAAAGGCCTGCGGGCACTGGAAAACCTCAACGTCCACCTCAAGGAACATGCCTTGAGCCTGGAAGCACAGGAAGCCCTCGATGATGCTCGTCGGCTACTGGCTGAGTCTCAGCAATTGCTGGTGGAAAAGAACGCCGAACTGGATGAGTTCGCCTGGCAGGCCAGTCAGCGGGCGCAAGTGTTGTACGACACCGCGCTGGCCTGCCGCATGCGGCCGTTTGCCGATGTGTTGAGCGGGCAGGTGCGCATGGTCCGCGACCTCGGTCGCGACCTCGGCAAACAGGTACGACTGGAGATCGAGGGCGAGAAAACCCAGGTCGACCGCGACGTGTTGGAGAAACTTGAAGCGCCGCTGACTCACCTGCTGCGCAATGCCGTGGATCACGGCATCGAATCCCCGGAGCAACGGCTATTGGCGGGCAAACCCGCTGAAGGCCTGATCCGTTTGCGCGCCTCTCATCAGGCCGGCCTGTTGGTGCTGGAGCTGAGCGATGACGGCAATGGCGTCGATCTGGAAAAGGTCCGCCGCAGCATCATCGAACGCCAATTGTCCCCGGCCGAAACCGCCGCGCAGTTGACTGAAGAAGAGCTGCTGACCTTTTTGTTTCTACCGGGTTTCAGCCTGCGCGACACGGTCACTGAAGTCTCCGGGCGCGGCGTCGGACTGGATGCGGTCCAGCACATGGTCCGCCAGGTGCGCGGCGCGGTCGTGCTCGAGCAGGTGGCGGGCGAGGGCAGTCGTTTCCATCTCGAAGTGCCACTGACCCTGTCGGTGGTGCGCAGTCTGGTGGTGGAAGTCGGTGACGAGGCGTATGCCTTCCCGCTGGCCCACATCGAACGGATGTGCGATCTGGAGCCTGCGGACATTGTCCAGGTCGAAGGCCGTCAGCATTTCTGGCACGAAGGCCGGCATGTCGGGCTGGTCGCGGCCAGTCAGCTGTTGCAGCGTCCGACGAGCCAGAACAGTCAGCAAACCCTCAAGGTCGTGGTGATTCGCGAGCGTGAAGCGATTTACGGCGTGGCGGTCGAGCGTTTTATCGGCGAGCGGACGTTGGTCGTTTTGCCGCTGGACGAGCGTCTGGGCAAGGTGCAGGACATTTCCGCCGGGGCCTTGCTCGACGATGGTTCGGTGGTGCTGATCGTCGACGTCGAAGACATGCTGCGTTCGGTGGACAAACTGCTCAATACCGGGCGTCTTGAGCGCATTGCCCGTCAAGGCAGCCAAGCGGTTGAAGCTGCTCGAAAACGGATTCTGGTGGTCGACGATTCGCTGACCGTACGTGAGCTGCAACGCAAGTTGTTACTCAATCGCGGCTACGACGTGGCGGTGGCGGTGGACGGGATGGATGGCTGGAACGCCTTGCGTTCGGAGGATTTCGATCTGCTGATCACCGATATTGATATGCCGCGCATGGATGGCATCGAACTGGTGTCTTTATTGCGCCGGGACAATCGCCTGCAATCCCTTCCGGTGATGGTGGTGTCTTACAAGGATCGTGAAGAGGACCGTCGCCGTGGACTGGACGCTGGAGCCGACTATTATCTAGCCAAAGCCAGTTTTCATGACGACGCCCTGCTTGACGCGGTGGTTGAGCTCATTGGAGGAGCACGTGCATGAGAATAGCGATCGTCAACGACATGCCCATGGCGGTGGAGGCCCTGCGCCGCACCTTGGCATTCGATCCGGCGCACGAGGTGGTCTGGGTCGCCAGTAATGGGGCCGAGGCGGTGCAGCGTTGCGCTGAAAATACGCCGGATCTGATCCTGATGGACCTGATCATGCCCGTGATGGATGGCGTGGAGGCGACCCGGCGGATCATGGCCGAGACGCCGTGCGCGATTGTCATCGTTACGGTCGACCGCGAGCAGAACGTGCATCGGGTGTTTGAGGCCATGGGCCACGGAGCGCTGGATGTGGTCGATACGCCGGCCATTGGTGCCGGCAATGCCCAAGAGGCAGCGGCCCCGTTACTGCGCAAGATCATGAACATCGGTTGGCTGATCGGTGACCGGGGCAATCGGGAGCGAGCCGCCCCGAGTCCGCTGCGCAGTTCGGCTTCGCGCCAGCGCCTGATCGCCATTGGTTCATCCGCCGGTGGGCCGGCCGCGCTGGAAGTATTGCTCAAGGGGTTGCCGCGAGATTTTTCAGCCGCCATCGTGCTGGTGCAGCATGTTGACCAGGTGTTCGCTGCCGGCATGGCCGAATGGCTCAGCAGCGCCAGCGGCCTGAACGTGCGTCTGGCCCAGGAAGGCGAGCCTCCGCAGGCCGGCGCGGTGCTGCTGGCGGGCACCAATCACCATATTCGCTTGTTGAAAAACGGCACGCTGGCCTACACCGCCGAACCGGTCAACGAGATCTACCGGCCCTCGATCGACGTGTTCTTCGAGAGCGTGGCCAATTACTGGAACGGCGATGCCGTGGGTGTTTTGCTCACCGGCATGGGACGCGATGGCGCACAGGGGCTTAAACTCATGCGCCAACAGGGCTACCTGACCATCGCTCAGGATCAGCACAGCAGCGCGGTGTACGGAATGCCGAAGGCGGCAGCGGCCATCGACGCCGCTGTGGAGATTCGCCCACTGGAAAAGATAGCGCCACGATTGCTGGAGATTTTCCCCAAATGAAGACATTTCACAGCAATCTGGCCCAAGTAGTACTCAGGTGACTGCCCATGAATGAATTACAGCTCGACGACTTCAAAACCGACGAAAACGCCGCCATGGTGTTGTTGGTGGACGATCAGGCAATGATCGGCGAGGCGGTTCGCCGCGGGTTGTCGAACGAAGATAACATCGACTTCCACTTCTGCGCCGACCCGCACCAGGCCATCGCCCAGGCGATCCGCATCAAACCGACGGTGATCCTCCAGGATCTGGTGATGCCCGGTCTTGACGGCTTGAGCCTGGTGCGCGAGTACCGCAACCATCCGGCGACCAAGGACATCCCGATCATTGTCCTGTCGACCAAGGAAGACCCGCTGATCAAGAGCGCGGCGTTTGCGGCCGGGGCCAATGACTACTTGGTGAAGTTGCCGGACAACATCGAACTGGTGGCGCGCATCCGCTATCACTCGCGCTCCTACATGACGTTGCTGCAGCGTGACGCGGCTTACCGCGCGCTGCGGGTCAGTCAGCAGCAGTTGCTCGACACCAACCTGGTGCTGCAACGCTTGATGAACTCAGACGGCCTGACCGGGCTGTCGAACCGCCGGCATTTCGACGAATACCTGGAGCTTGAGTGGCGCCGTTCGCTGCGTGACCAGAGTCAACTGTCGCTGCTGATGATCGATGTCGACTACTTCAAATCCTACAACGACAGCTTCGGCCACCTTGAAGGCGATGAAGCCCTGCGCAAAGTGGCCACGGCGATTCGTGATGCCAGCGCCCGTCCTTCGGACCTGCCAGCCCGTTACGGTGGCGAAGAATTCGCCCTGGTGCTGCCCAATACTTCGCCGGGCGGCGCGCGACTGGTCGCGGAAAAACTTCGCCAGACCGTAGCTTCGCTAAAGATTCCGCATGTTTTTCCGGTCGAAGGTTCGAGCCTGACCATCAGCATCGGCCTGTCGACCATGACCCCGCAACCGGGCGGCGATTGCCGCCAATTGATCTCGGCGGCGGACAAGGGCCTGTATCTGGCCAAGAACAATGGGCGTAATCAGGTGGGGATTGAGTGAACCATCAGGTTCATTCACCGCTAAAGCCGCCAGGCGGGCTGCCGTGACAGCCTGATTACGTTATACTCGCCGGCTTTCAAAAGTTCGCCAACGAGTGCTGCCCGCCATGGAAATCAACCCGATCCTTAACAGTATCAAGGACCTGTCCGAGCGCTCCGAAACTATTCGGGGGTATCTTTGACTACGATCAAAAGCATGAGCGTCTGACTGAAGTCAATCGCGAGCTTGAAGATCCGTCTGTCTGGAACAACCCGACGTACGCTCAGGAGCTGGGCCGCGAGCGGTCCCTGCTGGCTCAGATCGTCGAAACCCTCGACGAAATGCACACAGGCCTGGCCGACGCCAAAGACCTGCTGCTGATGTCCGCCGAAGAAGAAGACCAGGCCGCCGTCGATGACGTCGCTGCCGAAGTTGAGCGTCTGCGCGAGTCCCTGGAAAAACTCGAATTCCGTCGCATGTTCAGCGGTGAAATGGACGCCAATAACGCCTACCTGGACATCCAGGCCGGCTCCGGCGGTACCGAGGCTCAGGACTGGGCCAACATCCTGCTGCGCATGTACCTGCGCTGGGCCGACAAACGCGGTTTCGATGCGACCATCATGGAGCTGTCGGCCGGTGAAGTTGCCGGGATCAAGGGCGCGACCGTGCACATCAAGGGCGAATACGCCTTTGGTTGGTTGCGTACCGAGATCGGCGTACACCGTCTGGTGCGCAAGAGTCCGTACGACTCCGGTAACCGTCGCCACACCTCGTTCTCGGCCGTGTTCGTGTCGCCGGAAATCGATGACAACATCGAAATCGACATCAACCCGTCGGACCTGCGCATCGACACCTACCGCTCCTCCGGTGCCGGTGGTCAGCACGTAAACACCACCGACTCGGCCGTGCGTATTACGCACGTACCGAGCAACACCGTGGTCAGCTGCCAGAACGAACGCTCCCAGCACGCGAACAAAGACACCGCGATGAAAATGTTGCGGGCGCGCTTGTACGAGCAGGAAGTGCAGAAACGCAACGCCGCCTCCCAGGCCCTGGAAGACACCAAGTCGGACATCGGCTGGGGTCACCAGATCCGCTCGTATGTACTCGATGCGTCGCGAATCAAGGATTTGCGCACTAACATCGAACGCAGCGACTGCGACAAGGTGCTCGACGGCGATATCGACGAATACCTGGTGGCCAGCCTGAAGCAAGGCCTGTAAACCGCCAGTCATGACCTTAAGTCCCCTGCCATCGGTGGGGGCAACGAACCTGTGATGGAATTTTTAAAGACATGAGCGACCTAGAACTCGACCCGCAAGCCCTGCAACAGGAAGAAAACTCCCTGATCGCCCTGCGCAAGGAAAAGCTGGCTGCCGAGCGCGCCAAGGGCAATGCCTTCCCGAACGACTTCCGCCGCGACAACTACTGCGAAGACTTGCAGAAACAGTACGCGGACAAGACCAAGGAAGAGCTGGCAGAAGCTGCAATCCCGGTCAAGGTTGCCGGTCGTCTCATGCTCAACCGTGGCTCGTTCATGGTGATCCAGGACATGTCCGGGCGCATTCAGGTTTACGTCAACCGTAAAACCCTGTCCGAAGAAACCCTGGCCGCGGTGAAAACCTGGGACCTGGGCGACATCATTGCCGCCGAAGGCACCCTGGCGCGTTCCGGCAAGGGCGACCTGTACGTCGAAATGACCAGCGTGCGTCTGCTGACCAAATCCCTGCGCCCGCTGCCGGACAAGCACCACGGCCTGACCGACACCGAATCCCGTTATCGTCAGCGTTACGTTGACCTGATCGTCAACGACGATGTGCGCCAGACTTTCCGCGTTCGTTCGCAAGTCATCGCGCACATCCGCAGCTTCCTGATGAAGCGAGACTTCCTGGAAGTCGAAACACCGATGCTGCAAACCATTCCTGGCGGTGCAGCGGCCAAACCGTTCGAAACACACCACAACGCCCTGGACATGGACATGTACCTGCGCATCGCGCCGGAGCTGTACCTCAAGCGTCTGGTGGTCGGTGGTTTTGAAAAGGTGTTCGAGATCAACCGCAACTTCCGTAACGAAGGCGTTTCGACTCGTCACAACCCTGAATTCACCATGTTGGAGTTCTACCAGGCTTACGCCGACTACGAAGACAACATGGACCTGACCGAAGAACTGTTCCGCGAGCTGGCACAGCTGGTTCTGGGCAGCACCGACGTGCCTTACGGCGACAAAGTGTTCCACTTCGGTGAACCGTTCGTGCGTCTGTCGGTGTTCGACTCGATCCTCAAGTACAACCCTGAGCTGACCGCTGACGACCTGACCGACATCGATAAGGCCCGCGCCATCGCCAAGAAGGCCGGCGCCAAGGTGCTGGGCTTCGAAGGTCTGGGCAAATTGCAGGTGATGATTTTCGAAGAACTGGTCGAGCACAAGCTGGAGCAGCCGCACTTCATCACTCAATACCCGTTCGAAGTGTCGCCGCTGGCCCGTCGTAACGACGACAACCCGAACGTCACCGACCGTTTTGAACTGTTCATCGGTGGCCGCGAAATCGCCAACGCCTATTCCGAGTTGAACGACGCGGAAGACCAGGCCGAGCGCTTCATGGCGCAGGTGGCCGACAAGGACGCCGGCGACGACGAAGCCATGCACTACGACGCCGACTTCGTTCGCGCGCTGGAGTACGGCATGCCGCCAACCGCCGGTGAAGGTATCGGCATCGACCGCCTGGTGATGCTGCTGACCAACTCCCCGTCGATCCGCGACGTGATCCTGTTCCCGCACATGCGGCCACAAGCGTAAGTGTTTCAATAAAAAAGCCGCCTAAAACAGGCGGCTTTTTATTGCCTGTCTGGTACAAACGTATCAATTGGTTACTTTTGAAGTAGAGAGGAATACCTGTCGTGAACCGTGCAATTGCTCAAGAGGGTGCAGCGGACGTCGCCACTGCGGTCGCTGAAAGTGTTCAGTACCAGGGTCGCAAGGCCAGCCGACAGGGCAGTGAACAGCGTCGACAGGACATTCTCGATGCGGCGATGCGCATTGTCGTGCGCGATGGCGTGCGGGCCGTGCGTCACCGCGCGGTGGCCGCCGAGGCCGGTGTGCCGTTGTCGGCCACCACTTACTATTTCAAGGATATCGATGACCTGCTCACCGATACCTTTGCCCAATACGTGGAACGCAGCGCGGCGTTCATGGCCAAGTTGTGGGCCAGCAACGAAGGTCTGCTGCGCGAAATGGTGGCTTATGGCGATGGCAGCCCCGAGTCGCGTTCCCAGCTGGCTGACGATATCGCGCGGCTGACCGCCGATTACGTGCAGCGCCAATTGCACAACCGTCGCGAACACTTGATGGCCGAGCAGGCGTTCCGTCAGGAGGCGCTGTTGAACCCGCGTCTGGCGGAGTTGGTGCGCTCGCATCAGCAAATTCTTTTGCAAGGCACCTGCCATTTTTTCGAGGTATTGGGTTCCCGCGAGCCACAACAGGATGCCAAAGTGTTGACGGCGATTATCGGACGGATGGAATATCAGGGCCTGCTCAACGACGCCGAGCCTGTCGCCGAAGCCGAAATGCTCGGCATCCTGACCCGCTACATGCATTTGGTGTTGGCGTCGGTGTAACCCCAGTGGGCGCCACACCTCCTGTGGGAGTGAGCCTGCTCGCGATAGCGGTTTAACATTCAACATTGATGTTGGCTGACACTCCGCCATCGCGAGCAGGCTCGCTCCCACAGGGGGGCGGTGTTCACATGAGGTCCGCGTGTATTCAAAGGGAGTGTTGAATGAAAGCCTGGCGTGTCGTTGTGATCGCCTTGTCGTTCCTGCTGCTCAGTGGCTGTCTGGTGACCTTCAAGGAGCCGCTGCCCTCGAGCGAGCCCGCGCCTAAAGGGTTGCTCGGCAAATGGACCAGCACCAACGCCTGGGGCGAGCCGCTGAATCTGGAGCTGACACGCCTCGGCGACAATCACTATCAGGCCGTCAGCTACTTCAAGGCTAAACCCAAGGAGCGCGAGGCCTATCCGTTCACGGTGACCCGCCATGGCAGTCGCTGGTACCTGTCGGCCAAAGTGCCGGCGCAGTTCGGTGGGCATTTCACTCTTTTGGGTTTTGAACTCACCGATAAGCATGAGCTGGTGGTCTATAACCTCGACCTCGAGCAGATCAACCAGGCCCTGAGGCAAAAAGTCCTCAGCGGCGAAGGCTTCCAGACCGACGACGGTGACGGCGTGTTGATCAACAACAATCTGGACCAGGTTTTCGCCTACCTCGACGATCCGGCCAATTCCGATGTGTTCGTCGAGGCCGTGCGCTATCAGCGCCTGGCCAAAGCCAAATAAACCCAGCACGTAAACGGTTTTTCTACAGGAGTTTCGGGTGGACGATTACCAGCAGACGATACGCATGTTGTCCGATCGCATTGTGCTGGCGCAGACGCCGATTCGCGTCCTCGATGCGGTGAAGTGGGACGACAACATCCGCAAGGGTTTCCTCAAGGCCAAGGGCAAGGAAATGCCGGCGGTGGACCGCGATTACTACCTGAACAGGCCGCTGGCGTTCGACTCCAGCAAGGTGAAGCTGGAATTCCAGAACATCGAACGCGACATCACCCGTCAGCTCGGTCAGTTCAACCCGGTCGGCCAGATCATGCGCCGCATGTGCAAGGAATACCGGATGGTGGTGCGCATGCTCGAAGCGCGCGGCACTGAGGATTTCGGGCTGATTTCACAGGAGCTTTACGGTGCCGCTTCCGACGCGTTCCACGCCGGCGATCCGACCCTTTCCGACCTGGGCCTGATGCTCTCGGATTACCTGAACAATATTGATGGCCGTGGCGACCTGAAGGACGAACCGAAAATCCTCACCGCCAAGGAAGCCGTCCACCTGCTGCAAACCCGCTTGAACAAGGTATTTGGCGAGGCCGAGGAAACCATTCGCGTATTCGAGTCCGACGGGATCGTCGCCGATGCGGCGGCTGGCGCCGACTACATCAAGATTCGCGCCGACGCGATGTTCAACGACCGTGACGTGCGCGCTCTGGAAGTCCACGAAGGGTTGGTGCATGTGGGGACCACGCTCAATGGCCTGAACCAGCCGATCTGCACCTTCCTCTCCAAAGGTCCGCCGTCGTCGACGGTGACTCAGGAAGGTCTGGCGATCCTGATGGAAATCATCACCTTCGCCTCGTACCCGAGTCGCCTGCGCAAACTGACCAACCGCACCCGCGCCATTCACATGGTGGAAGAGGGCGCGGACTTCCTGCAGATCTTCGAGTTCTTCCGTGAGCAAGGTTTTGAAATGGCGGAAAGCTACGGCAACGCCAGTCGGGTTTTCCGTGGCTCGGTGCCGACAGGTCTGCCATTTACCAAAGACTTGTCCTACCTCAAGGGCTTTATCATGGTTTACAACTACATTCAGTTGGCCGTGCGTAAAGGCAAGCTTGAGCAGATACCGCTGCTGTTTTGCGGCAAGACCACGCTGGAAGACATGCGGACCTTGCGCCAGTTGGTCGATGAAGGGCTGGTGGTGCCGCCGAAGTATTTGCCGGATCAGTTCCGTGACCTGAACGCGCTGTCGGCGTGGATGTGCTTCTCCAACTTCCTCAATCACCTGAGCCTGGACCGGATCGAAGCGGATTACTCCAATATCCTCTAACGTGTACGCCGTCCAAATGTGGGAGCGAGCTTGCTCGCGATAGCGGTCTAACATTCAACACTTCTGTTGTCTGACACGCAGTCATCGCGAGCAAGCTCGGCTCCCACAGGTACTGTGTTCTAACTCCATTTTTGCGAGGTTTCAACGGATGAGATTCCTCGGGATTTTTTGCCTGCTGCTGACCTTGAGCGGTTGCAGCTCGCTGCTGTTCTACCCCGAGCCAGGCCAGTTATTCACCCCTGAAAAAGCGCATCTTGAATACCGCGACGTCACCCTGACCACCGCCGACGGCCTCAAGCTGCACGGCTGGTGGTTGCCGGCCAAAAAAGGTGTCGAGGTCAAAGGCACGGTGCTGCATTTGCACGGCAACGGCGGCAACCTGCCCATGCATCTTGGGGGGAGCTGGTGGTTACCGAAAGAAGGGTATCAAGTGCTGCTGCTGGACTATCGCGGCTACGGTCTGTCCGAGGGTGAACCGACGCTGCCAGAGATTTATCAGGACATCGACGCCGCGTTCAAATGGCTCGACCAGGCGCCGGAGGTCAAGGGCAAGCCGCTGATCCTCCTGGGGCAAAGCCTCGGCGGTTCGATGGCCGTGCATTACCTGGTTCAGCACCCCGAACGCCAGAAACAACTCAAGGCCTTCGTCCTCGACGGCGTGCCCGCCAGTTACCGCAGTATCGGTCAATTTGCCCTGAGCCAATCCTGGATGACCTGGCTGTTTCAGGTGCCGCTGTCCTGGCTGGTGCCGGACGGCGACAGCGCGATCCATTCCATGGCGCAGCTCAATGGCGTGCCGAAACTGATCTACCACAGCATCGACGATCCGATCGTGCCCCTTTCCAACGGCATCCGTCTGTATCAAGCTGCGCCGCCGCCGCGGGTGCTGCAACTGACCCGTGGCGGTCATGTGCAGACGTTCGCCGACCCGGTCTGGCGCAAAGTCATGCTGCGTTTTCTCGATGACCCGCAGCATTTCAACGGCCTGCGCCGCCTGGGCGAAGTCCCGAATTACCCGGCGCCGAAAAATTCTGAAGATGAACCACCAGAGAGTCCGCAATGAGTGAAGAACGTAACGCCATCCCGCTGATCATCACCGGTATCTGCACCATCCTCGGCACCGTCGGGGCCTTGTGGTTCTACGGCTACCTGCACTTCGCCAAACCCGAAGATGCGCTGCTGCTCAGCGACTTCACCATGCTCAAGACTGTGCCGGGCGAAGACTACAAAGTCTCCCTGGAGCCGGCCGCGCAAGTCGCGCAGTGCATCGATGGCGTGCTGGTGATGTTCGACACCGAACAGAAAGGCCTGAGCGGCGTGTTGGTCAACAACAAGAAAAAAGCCGTGCGCTGCATGGGTGAGGAAACCCCGCAGAAGCTGCAACCGTAGCGCGCCCGATCTTAAAAACAAAAGCCCCGCCTGATCAGATCAGGCGGGGCTTTTGCGTTAAAGCAGGTTCAACTCAGTTAGAGCTGACTGCCGAACGCGGGATCACTGGCTGGTTGTCGTTGGAAATGGTCACTTCCACCCGACGGTTCATCGCACGGCCCGAGACGCTGTTGTTCTCGGCCACCGGGTATTCCTTGCCGTAACCCTGGGCCACGATGCGCGCTGGATCGACACCCATCTTGATCAGTGCCACCTGCACGGAAGTCGCACGGCGTTCGGACAGCGACTGGTTGTGGTTCGCGGTGCCCGTGCTGTCGGTGTAGCCCTCGACGATCACTTTACGATCAGGGTTTTCCGAGAGGAATTGCGCCAGTTTGTTGATGTTTACCAGACCGCTGGACTTCAGATCAGCCCTGTCAGTGGCAAACAACACATCACCGAACGTCACCAAGGTTCCGCGATCGGTCTGCTTGGCGTTCAGGCTGTCCTGCAGCTGCTTGATCTGTGCGTCGCGGGCATCCAGACGAGCCTGGGCACGCTGCGCGGAAGCATTTTTCAGATTGGCTTCGGCGTTGCGCAGGGCGATGGTCTGCTTCGCCACTTCAACACGTTGATTGGTCAGGTAAGCCAGTTGATCGACCTTGGCCTGGTCTTCTTTGTCCTGATAAGCCTTGTCGGCCTTGTCCAGGTAATCGCTGGCTTCTTTGGTTTCCAGCGCCGCGACTTTGCTGGCTTGCGGGTTGGTTTGCAGGCCGGTGTAGTTGCTACGGGCCTGTTCCAGGTTCGCGTTCGGCGGCGTGGAGCAGGCGGCCAGTGCAACGCTTGCGGCCAGCAGGGCAGGGATCATCAATTGTGTACGCATGGTGGTTTCGTCCTTTTAGTCGAGTAAGAAGTGCGTCGTGTCGCGCCGCTTATTGCACGGTGCGCTGACTTTCCTGACGCAGTTCTTGAACACCTTTCTGAGAGTCCTTCACAGCCTGTTCAGCTTTGATCGCCTGGGCTTTGCGTTCAGCCACGCGAGCGTCCCACTCGGCCTGTTCGGCCAGGACTTTGGCTTCGTCATACTTTTTGTCGTGCAGGGCGATTTCGGCTTGTTTGAGCTTGTCCTGGGCGGATTTCATTTCCACCGCCGCAAACTCGGTACCGCCAGCACTGACGGCGCTGTTGACCGCCGATTCCGTCACAGCGAATTGCTCGCTTGGCGGGTTACCGGCACAACCGGCCAGAACGAGGCTGCTGCCGATGGCCAGTGCAGCCAGTTTCAGGCTACGCAGAGGGGGGAACGAGGATTTGGCAGTTCGGGTCTTCATGGTCTTCAACTCCATTGGAAAAACTCCTGAAAAACTTAAAAATCCATCCTGGGCAAGGAGCCGCAACCTTCAATTTCCGGGGGTGTTTTAAAACGGCCGTCCCAGGCGTGGTTAATGGGTGTGACCCGAGGCGTTTTTCGAAAGTTCAGAGAATATGGCTTATCGCCTGAAAAAACTTTGACCGAACGGACAAGGCTCTAAACTGGGAATTCTTACCACAAGCAGCCGTATTCCCGGCCCTGCAGGGGGCCAGGAATATGCATTTTTGGAGGGGGAGAGAAGTGCAGTAATCAGTGTTTCTGTTTGTCGTCAACGGCCGACAAATCGTGCAAATGACGACGGGACAAGGCGAGAAAACGCGGAGTCGGACCGACGTCTTCGTACAGCGGATCACCTTCTTCGTCGGTGGCCACTACGGTCGAGCCCTTCACGTACGGGAAGCTTTTTTCGAGCTCTTCCAGGGCGGCGCCGATCAGCTCGCCGAGCAGTTCTTCGGGCTGCCGTTTGGGGTACATCTCGATAATGGCCGCCAGCCGTGCGGCGGCCTCTACATCCAGATGAATCGAGTATCCGGTGTCGGTCAGGCGACCCTTGGCGTTTTCTTCCCAGTGATGGGCAAGCTCGCGGATTTTCATAGTGACCTCAATGCGCACCTGCTCGTGGCAGGCAGTGTCAGTGTCCGGCAATCGCCGGCGGCAGCCGTTGTAAGGCTTACTCTTCAGACTAGCTTTAACGCCCAAGGTTTAAAGTCCCTTCGTCGTCTTATGGCGCGGAGGGGTATTGGGGGGATTGGGTGTATATCCGTTTTTGCGGTGATGGCGGCTATCGGTTTCGCTTTTACAGCGAGTCACTTGGAAAAGCGCCAAGTAACCAAGCGCTCTTGCCCCTTTCGTTCGGTGCCTCGCCTAGGCTCGGCATGCCCTCGCTCCGGTCCTGCTCCGTGGGCCCGCCGCCATCGGCCATCCATGGCCGGGGGCGGCTAACCCGGCATCCATGCCGGGTTGCCCACTGCGCAGAACCTCCACTCGGCCTCTCGATGGGGCGGTGCATCAAGATCAAAAGCTGCAGGCGAGCTAACGCTCGGCCTGTTGAGTGGTGAGGAGCGAAAGCTGTACGCCGATCCATTGTGGGAGCGAGCCTGCTCGCGAAGCTGTTGATCTTGCCGTTGCTGTTGCTGTTGCTGTTGCTGTTGCTGTTGCTGTTGCTGTTGCTGTTGCTGTTGCTGTTGCTGTTGCTGTTGCTGTTGCTGTTGCTGTTGCTGTTGCTGTTGCTGTTGCCGTTGCTGTTGCTGTTGCTGTTGCTGTTGCCGTTGCCGTTGCCGTTGCCGTTGCCGTTGCCGTTGCCGTTGCTTTGGCTTTTGATTTTGATCTGTTGCCCCTTTCCCAGAGGCCGAACGCAGGCGTTGCGCAGGGGGCACCGCGGCAAGGATGCCGCGGTAGCCGCCCCCGGCCATGGATGGCCGGTGGCGGCGGGCCCCCGGAGCAATGCCGGAGTGAGGGCATGCCGAGCCTAGGCGAGGCACCGAATGGAGGGGCAAAGCGTTTTGCTTCCTTTTGGGCGTCTGCAAAAGGGAGTCGCTGTAAGAGCGAAACCGCCAGCAGCCGCTACCGCAGAAACGGATATGTACCCCACCAATCCCACAATCCCCAATCCCAAAAACTTCTCGGGCGAACAGCATTCCCATCGTCGTCCGCTTGTAAGAACCGCTTTACAGCGGCACTCTCTAACCCAAGAGCATGGACACCAAGTCACCCGGATTTTCGCTGGAGAACTGCTGATGACCGATATTGATGCACGCTTGCGCGAGGACGTTCACCTGTTGGGTGAGCTGCTGGGCAACACCATTCGTGAACAGTACGGGGACGGTTTTCTCGACAAGATCGAGCAGATCCGCAAAGGCGCCAAGGCCGACCGTCGCGGTTCAATGGACGCTGAACTGAGCGCCAGCCTCAACCAATTGAGCGAAGAAGAGCTGCTGCCGGTGGCGCGGGCGTTCAACCAGTTTCTCAACCTGGCCAATATCGCCGAGCAATATCAGCTGATTCACCGTCGCGAAGAGTCACAGCCTGCGCCGTTCGAAGCGCGGGTACTGCCGGAACTGCTCGCCCGCCTGAGTGCTGAAGGTCATGGCGCCGAATCCCTGGCCCGGCAACTGGGGCGGCTGGAGATCGAACTGGTCCTCACCGCGCACCCGACCGAGGTGGCGCGCCGCACGCTGATCCAGAAGTACGACGCAATTGCCGCTCAATTGGCCGCCCAGGACCATCGCGACCTGACCACTGCCGAACGCGAGCAGATCCACACGAAGTTGCAGCGCCTGATCGCCGAAGCCTGGCACACCGAAGAAATCCGCCGCACCCGCCCGACGCCGGTGGATGAAGCCAAATGGGGCTTCGCGGTGATCGAGCATTCGCTGTGGCAGGCGATCCCCAATTATTTGCGCAAGGCTGATAAAGCCCTGCATGACGCCACTGGCCTGCACCTCCCGCTGGAGGCCGCACCGATTCGCTTTGCCTCGTGGATGGGCGGTGACCGCGATGGTAACCCCAACGTGACCGCTGCCGTGACCCGTGAAGTCTTGCTGCTGGCGCGCTGGATGGCCGCGGACTTGTACCTGCGCGATGTCGATCGCCTGGCGGCCGAGTTGTCGATGCAGCAGGCCAGCGACGACTTGAGGGCCAAGGCCGGGGACAGCGCCGAACCTTACCGTGCGGTGCTTAAACAGCTGCGTGAACGCCTGCGTGCGACGCGTAACTGGGCTCACGCCTCCTTGACGAAGACCACGCCGGCAACCGCCGATGTGTTGCAAAACAACCGCGAGCTGCTCGATCCGCTGGAGCTGTGCTACCACTCGCTGCATGAGTGCGGCATGGGCGTGATCGCTGATGGGCCGTTGCTCGATTGCCTGCGCCGGGCGGTGACGTTCGGGCTGTTCCTGGTGCGGCTCGATGTGCGTCAGGACTCGACGCGACATACCGCGGCCATGACCGAGATCACCGATTACCTGGGCCTGGGACGCTACGAGGACTGGAGCGAGGACGAGCGCATCACTTTCCTGATGCGCGAGCTGAACAACCGTCGGCCGTTACTGCCAGCGTACTTCAAGCCATCGGCCGACACTGCTGAAGTGTTGGCGACCTGCCGGGAAATCGCTGCCGCACCGGGCGCATCGCTCGGTTCTTATGTGATCTCCATGGCCGGCGCCGCCTCCGACGTGTTGGCCGTGCAACTGCTGCTCAAAGAGTCCGGCGTGTTGCGGCCGATGCGCGTGGTGCCGCTGTTCGAAACCCTTGCCGACCTCGACAACGCCGGCCCGGTGATTGAAAAACTGTTGCTGCTGCCCGGTTATCGCTCGCGCCTGCAAGGGCCGCAGGAAGTGATGATCGGCTACTCCGACTCGGCCAAGGACGCCGGCACGACGGCAGCGGCCTGGGCGCAGTATCGGGCGCAGGAGCGCTTGGTCGACATCTGCCGCGAGCAGCAAGTGGAACTGCTGTTGTTCCACGGTCGCGGTGGCACCGTGGGGCGCGGCGGCGGTCCGGCGCACGCAGCGATTCTGTCGCAGCCGCCGGGTTCGGTGGCGGGGCGTTTCCGTACCACCGAGCAGGGGGAAATGATTCGTTTCAAATTTGGCCTGCCGGACATCGCCGAGCAAAACCTCAATCTGTACCTGGCGGCGGTGCTGGAAGCGACCTTGCTGCCGCCGCCGCCACCGGAGCCCGCCTGGCGCAATCTGATGGACGAATTGGCCGCCGACGGTGTCAGCGCTTATCGCGCCGTGGTGCGGGAAAATCCGCAGTTCGTTGAGTATTTCCGCCAGTCCACGCCGGAGCAGGAACTGGGACGCTTGCCGCTGGGCAGTCGCCCGGCCAAGCGCCGCGCCGGCGGGATTGAAAGCCTGCGGGCGATCCCGTGGATCTTCGGCTGGACCCAGACGCGGCTGATGTTGCCGGCCTGGCTCGGCTGGGAAGCGGCGCTGAGCAAGGCGCTGGAGCGCGGCGAAGGCGAGTTGCTGGGGCAGATGCGTGAGCAGTGGCCGTTCTTCCGCACGCGCATCGATATGCTGGAAATGGTGTTGGCCAAGGCCGATGCCGATATCGCCCGGTCCTACGATGAGCGTCTGGTCGAGCCGGATCTGCTCCCTTTGGGGGCGCATTTACGCGACCTATTGTCGCAGGCTTGCTCGGTGGTCCTTGGGTTGACCGGTCAGTCGCAGCTACTGGCACATAGCCCAGCCACGCTTGAATTCATCCGCTTGCGCAACACTTACCTCGACCCTCTTCATCTATTGCAGGCTGAGTTGTTGGCGCGTTCGCGGCAACAGGAAGTGGCACAGGGCAGCCCGGTAGAACAGGCGCTGCTGGTGTCTGTGGCGGGGATTGCCGCCGGTTTGCGTAATACCGGCTAAGGTTTTCGTCGTGGGGCAAGGCACTCGGCGCGAGCGTCGGGTGCCTGTGGGCGAGGGCTTGAAAAGTGCTGCCAGGCGACAGTTAATGATGGGGTTGCGACTAGGGTTACCCCGACGAAAGGCCACATCAGGCGTGGGTTTCTCCGACTTTCGGCGGCTTGTGTGCGTAGGATCTGCTGTGTATCTTGATCAGCCTTTGACCGTTTGGGCGGTCACGACCCTTATTTTGAGATTGGCCCCACGAGGCGAATCTGACGTTATCTATATAAAAAATTGAGGAGCACATCGATGCGCGTCATTCTGCTGGGAGCTCCCGGGGCCGGTAAAGGTACTCAGGCTAAGTTCATCACCGAAAAATTCGGCATTCCGCAAATCTCCACCGGCGACATGCTGCGTGCCGCGGTCAAGGCCGGCACCGAGCTGGGCCTGATCGCCAAGAGCGTCATGGACAGCGGTGGTCTGGTTTCCGATGACCTGATCATTAATCTGGTCAAGGAACGCATCAGCCAGGCCGATTGCGCCAACGGTTTCCTGTTCGACGGTTTCCCGCGCACCATTCCTCAGGCTGAAGCCCTGGTGAAAGCCGGCGTCGAGCTGGACCATGTGTTGGAAATCGACGTTAAAGACGAAGACATCGTTCAGCGTATCGCTGGCCGTCGTGTTCACGAGGCCAGCGGCCGCGTGTACCACATCGTCTACAACCCGCCAAAAATTGCCGGTAAAGACGACATCACCGGCGACGAGCTGGTGCAGCGCAAAGACGACACTGAAGAAACCGTGCGTCATCGCCTGTCGGTCTACCACGCCCAGACCGAGCCTCTGGTGAAGTTTTACCAGGAGCTGTCCGCCGCTCAAGGCAAACCGAAGTACAGCCACGTCGAAGGTGTTGGCTCGGTTGAAGCGATCACCGGCAAGGTGCTTGAAGCGCTGAGCTGAAAAGTCTGAATCGCTTCATCTTCTACGGCCCGCTTGCGGGCCGTAGTTGTTTATACTGGCGCACTTTTTCTGACCTCTCTTACGGAAACATCGATGAGCACCTTGCTGGCCCTGGACACCGCGACTGAAGCTTGCTCCGTTGCCTTGCTGCATGACGGTAAAGTCACGAGCCATTACGAGGTGATCCCGCGCCTGCATGCACAAAAGCTGCTGCCGATGATCCAGCAACTGCTGGCGGATGCCGGGACCACCCTGCAAGCGGTCGATGCCATCGCGTTCGGCCGTGGTCCGGGTGCCTTCACCGGCGTGCGGATCGCCATCGGCGTGGTGCAGGGGCTGGCGTTTGCGCTGGATCGCCCGGTGTTGCCGGTATCGAACCTGGCCGTGCTGGCACAGCGGGCCTATCGCGAACACGGCGTGAGCCAGGTGGCGGCCGCCATCGATGCACGGATGGATGAGGTGTATTGGGGTTGCTACCGCGAAACGGCGGGGGAGATGCGGCTGGTCGGCAAAGAAGCAGTGCTTCCGCCGGAAGTGGCCGCGCTGCCGGCTGACGCCAGCGGTGAGTGGTTTGGCGCCGGCACTGGCTGGGGGTATGCCGAGCGTATCGCCGTCAGCCTGACCGGACAGGATGCGGGCATGCTGCCTCACGCTGAGGACCTGCTGACCCTGGCGCGTTTTGCCTGGGCGCGTGGCGAGGCGATCGTGGCTGATGAGGCTCAGCCGGTGTACCTGCGCGATAAGGTTGCGACCCCTAAAGCGCGTTAAATTCCAAGACCGAGTCGGTCCTATCGCGAGCAAGCTCGCTCCCACAGGGTTAGCGCAAAACCTGTAGGAGCGAGCCTGCTCGCGAAGGCGATCTAACGAATGTAGCCAATCGTCGTTTTATATCCCCAGCTTTTAAACCTTTTCCATTTTCTGTGTTCTAGTTATCACTCGGCGGTTTGCGAAGCGCGCCATGCGCCACTAAACTGCCATCATTGATCCCGGACATGTACTCATGCGTATAGACGGCGTTCCCTCTCAGTCCTACCCCATCAAACGCAAGCCTCGCAAAGGCCCTGTGGCGGATGACGACTACGTCGATATCGACGGCGAGCTGGAAATTCCATCCGAAGAGCAAATGGCTGCCCGCGC
Organism: Pseudomonas sp. GL_093; assembly: GCF_057837605.1. Lineage (NCBI taxonomy): Bacteria > Pseudomonadati > Pseudomonadota > Gammaproteobacteria > Pseudomonadales > Pseudomonadaceae > Pseudomonas > Pseudomonas sp. GL_093. The sequence continues at coordinate 1,325,019 of NZ_CM174448.1, forward strand.
CGCCAAAGCCTCTGCGCAACGCTTGAGCAATCTCCCCGCCCGTCAACAAGACATGCTTTATCACCGTGCCATGAGCAGCAGTGTCGCGAAGGCCCTGGCCAGCTACCTGAGCACCGCCGGTTTTGTCGATTGGGATTCGGATGTGCTGGGCCTCGACCTGTACATCTGATGCAGTTGCCTTACTACCTGGGCTGTCCATCCTGGAGTGAAAACGCCTGGCGCGATTATCTTTATCCGCTGGATGCCAAACCCGCCGAATTTCTGAGTCTCTATTCCCAAGTGTTCAACGCCGTGGAAGGCAATACGACCTTCTACGCGAGCCCTGCTGCGACCACCGTGCAGCGTTGGGCCGAGACCATGCCCGAACACTTTCGCTTCACGGCCAAGTTCCCCGGTGACATCAGCCACAGCGGCGACCTGCGCGAACAATTGACCGCTGCCGAAACCTTCCTGCAATTGCTCAGCCCCCTGGGTGAACGGGTTTCACCGCTGTGGCTGCAACTGTCCAAAAGCTTTACGCCGCAGCGACTGTCTGAGCTTGCCGGTTTTATTGATGCTGTGGACCGGCCTTTGGCGGTTGAAGTGCGGCATGACGAATTCTTCGCCAAGGGCGATGCCGAAAGAATGCTCAATCGTCTGCTACTGGATCGCGGTGTAGAGCGTATCTGCCTCGATCCTCGCGCGCTGTTCAGCTGCACATCGACCGATCCCTCGGTACTTCACGCCCAATCGAAAAAGCCCAGGGTGCCGCCGCGCCCGGCAGCCTTCACGCGATGTCCGCAGGTACGCTTCATCGGCCATCCGCAACTTGAGGCCAACGACCCGTTTTTGGTGCCGTGGGTCGAGAAAATCGCCGTGTGGATCGAAGAGGGCCGTACGCCCTATATCTTCCTGCACACCGCCGACAATTTGCTGGCCGCCAAACTGGCGCAACGTTTTCACGCAAAACTGATGCTGCGTTTGCCTGGCCTGCCGCCGCTGCCTGAGCTATACAGAGAGCCCGCTGCCGAGCAACTTGGCCTGCTCTGAAGCGGATTCCCTGCCCTTTTCAGGAGCCTGCCAATGGATGCGCAAACCCTTCGAGCCCAAGCGTTCAAAGCACTGCACGAACGCGCGGGGGCTTTTGTCATTCCCAACCCTTGGGACGCCGGCTCGGCGAAAATGCTCGCCAGCCTTGGTTTCGAAGCGCTGGCGACCACCAGTGCCGGTTACGCCTTTTCCAACGCCCGCCCCGATGGCGCGCTGACGCTGGACGACACACTGGCAAACGTTCGGGCGATTGTTGCGGCAACTGAACTGCCCGTCGCCGTCGATCTGGAAAACGGCTTCGCTGACGATCCAGCGGAATGCGCACAGAGTATTTTGCGTGCGGCAGAGGCCGGCGCTGTCGGCGGCTCGATCGAAGATGCCACGGGCCGTGAAGGAGCGCCGATCTACTGCTTCGAGCATGCTGTCGCGCGCATTGAGGCTGCCGTGGCAGCGGCTCGCAGCTTGCCGTTTCCCTTTATGTTGACCGCTCGCGCGGAGAACTTTCTGCACGGCAATCCTGATCTCGCCGATACCATTCGCCGTTTGCAGGCGTTTGCCGAGGCAGGTGCCGACGTGTTGTACGCGCCGGGTCTGCGTAGTGCTGAAGATGTGTTGGCGGTGGTCCGTGCCGTGGCACCGAAACCGGTGAATGTGTTGATGTCTGGCGGACTGAAATTGACGGTCGAGCAGTTGAGCGAAATGGGCGTCAAACGCATCAGCGTCGGTTCGGCGCTGGCCTTGGCAGCGTATGGCGAGTTTTTCCGCGCTGCCGAAGAGATCAAGACGTCGGGCACGTTCGGCTTCACATCGCGATCCATGCCGTACGCCCAGGCCAATCAATTGTTCAAAGGCTGACGATGCGGTTTCGGTGGTGGGTGTGTCGCTGAGGGCTTGTTATTGAAAGTCAGGCGGCGATGCGCAGGTTTTGCAGGACGATCGGGCGAGCCCAGCCGTTATCGAAATCGAGTTGTTTCTGTTGCTCCACCCGCTCTTCGGGCGAGAACGGCGGGAATGGCTTGTCCAGCAGATCGAGTTCGAACTCCGCGATCGGCAGGTGCAGTGGACGCGGTTGCGGTGCCGCGCCAGGCTCTGGCAGCGGTTGACCGGCAGTGAGCACGATCGGGCGGACCCAGCGGCTTTCGAAGTCCTGTTGCTTCTGTTGAGCGACGATTTCTTGTGCCGGGAACGGTGGGAAAGGTTTGTCGGCCAGGTCCATTTCGAACTCGGCAATCGGCAGGAACAATGGCTCGGGCGGGCGGACCTCGGTTTCTTTCACATCGCATTCGCGCTGGGAAATGATGTGCGCCAGCAGTTCGCTGCCAACGGTGGGTTCGACCGGGCTGTCGAGATCGACCGGTGGAAAGTTGAGAGAAGCCGGTACGACATCGCCCGACTGATCGGCCAGGGCCTGGGCAAAGAAATCCTGCCACAGGTGACTGACGCCGCTCAGTGCTTGGGAGTTTCGTAGACCAAAATCGCCGTGGGGCGAGATGTAGCCTATCGATGTGCGTTGAATGTCTGACATTTCTCTCGGTCGACGCTCAGCTCTGGCAAAATGCTCGATAGTTTTGTTATCGGCCGTTTTTGCCGATCATTAATTTTTTGAGCGTGTTTTCTCATGATTGAGCAACCTGCGGCCTGCCGCATCCATGTCGAGGCCTTGGCCGCGACTTTTCAGCCACAGGCCGAACAATGGGCCGAGCGCCTGGGTTTGCCGATGCAGGTGGATGACGGTGAGTTTGCCTTGCAGGTCGGCGACCAGGGGTTGCAGCTGCAGCAACTGGGCCCGGACGCGCCGGGGCCGGTGCGGGTGGACTTTGTCGAGGGCGGTGCGGCCCATCGCCGCTTGTATGGCGGCGGTAGCGGTCAGATGATCGCCAAGGCTGTCGGAGTTGCCCAAGGCGTGCGTCCGCGTGTGCTGGATGCCACGGCGGGGCTGGGCAAAGATGCGTTCGTGCTGGCGAGCCTGGGCTGCGAGATGAGCCTGATCGAGCGTCAGCCGCTGATTGGCGCGTTGCTTGAAGATGGTCTGGCACGCGGCGCGGAAGACTTTGAGGTGGCGCCAATCGTGGCGCGGATGCGCTTGCTCAAGGGCAATTCGATCGAGGTGATGCGCAATTGGGAAGGCGAGCCGCCGCAGGTGATCTACCTCGACCCGATGTTTCCCCATCGTGAGAAAACGGCCTTGGTGAAGAAGGAAATGCGCCTGTTCCGGCCGCTGGTAGGCGATGACCCCGATGCGCCTGCATTGCTCGAAGCCGCGTTGGCGTTGGCCAGCCATCGAGTGGTGGTCAAACGCCCGCGCAAGGCGCCATGCATCGAAGGGCCGAAGCCGAGTCATGCGCTGGATGGTAAATCCAGCCGGTATGATATTTATCCGAAGAAAGCGCTCAAGCCTTAAGACCGAGTCGCTCCCTTCGCGAGCAGGCTCGCTCCCACTGGAGATCTACGGTGTTGCATAGATCCAGTGTGGGAGCGAGCCTGCTCGCGAAGGGGCCAGATCAGACAACCGAAACCTATCAGGCTGTCTCTGGCCGATAGGCCCGCATAAACAACGCCACCACTTCCTGAACATGGCTCTCGGCCGCATCCCCGGTCAGCGGCTCGCCACAGCCATAAAGCAACCTGAAATTCCCCGCCCCCTTGAGCAGACAGAAGAAGTGCTCGGCTGCATTGCGCGGTTTGTCGATGCTCAACGCGCCGCTCTGATCAACCTTGATCAGCAACCGCTCCATGCCATGCAGCATGCGCTCAGGCCCGGCCTCGAAGAAGATCAGCGAGAGTTTCGGATCCTGGCTGCCCAGCGTCATCATCAGCCGATGCAGGTTGACCGATTCGTCGCTGTTGATCAGCTGATGAAAGCCACGCGCGATGTTCAACAGCACCGTTTCTACGGCAGTGCCGTCCGGCAATTCGAAAAACAGCGTCGGCAATTGCTCTTCGCACTTGGCCATCACGGCGGCGGAGAACAGCGTCTCCTTGTCGTTGAAATGGCTGTAGACCGTCAACTTCGACACGCCGGCCTCGGCCGCGACGGCGTCCATGCTGGTATTCGCATAACCCTTGCTCAGAAACAGAGTTTTCGCCGCATCGAGGATCGCCTGGCGCTTGGCCAGATCCTTGGGACGGCCCGGGCCGTTGGGTACTGAAAGATTGTTAGGCATATGCGCTTTTATTACTGGACTGGTTAGTTTGCTATTAATAACATACTGCTCAGTATAATTATTCCAAGCACCATTAGCGAAAGGTCCTTCACCATGTTCCGCTATGCCTTGCCCTTCGCGTTGCCAGTCAGTCTGGCGTTTTTATTGTCTGCGTGTGGTCACGAAGAGGCGCCTCAAGTCACCGTTCGCCCGGCCATGGTCGTGCAGCCAGAGCCATCGGCCCAGGCGATGGAAAGTTTTCCCGGTGAAGTCCGTGCGCGGTTTGAGCCGGACCTGGCGTTTCGCATTGGCGGTAAAGTCAGTCGACGACTGGTCGAAGAGGGGCAGCGGGTCAAGGCCGACCAACCTCTGGCGGAGCTCGATCCTCAGGACGTGCGCCTGCAACTGGAAGCCACCCGCGCCCAGGTCGCCGCTGCCGAGGCCAACCTGAGCCTGGTGCGCGCCGAACGTGATCGCTACAAGACCCTGATGGACCGTCAGATGGTCAGCCGTTCGCAGTACGACAATTCCGAAAACCTTTACCGATCCGGTGAAGCGCGCCTCAAGCAAATCAAAGCCGAATTCAACGTTTCGACCAATCAGGCCAGTTACGCCGTGCTGCGTGCGCCTCAGGATGGGGTAGTGGCTAAACGCGCGGTTGAAGTCGGGCAAGTGGTGGCGGCGGGGCAAACCGTATTTACCCTCGCCACCGATGGCGAGCGCGAAGTGTTGATCAGCTTGCCGGAGCAGAGCTTTGGCCGCTTCAAGGTCGGTCAGCCAGTATCAGTCGAACTCTGGACCCAACCCGACCAACGTTTCGCCGGGCGCATCCGTGAGCTGTCGCCCGCTGCCGATCCAAAATCGCGCACCTTTGCCGCCCGCATCGCCTTCACCGCCGGCAAGGTGCCCGCTGAACTCGGCCAGAGTGCCCGGGTATTCGTTCAAACCTCCGATGTGGTGCCGCTGTCGGTGCCGCTTTCCGCGTTGACCGCGGAAAACGGTGCGACCTACGTCTGGGTCGTCAACGCCAACAACACCCTGAAGAAAACCCCGGTACGTGTCGGTGCCTTCGGCGAGAAAACCGTACCGGTGCTCGAAGGCCTGAATGCCAGCGACTGGGTGGTGGCCGCTGGCGTCCATGTGCTGCTTGAAGGACAACAGGTGCGTCCGGTGGATCGCTCCAACCGCGTGGTCAATCTGGCGGACAAGGAGTAATCCCCGATGGGTTTCAATCTTTCCGAATGGGCGTTGCGTAATCGCCAGATCGTACTGTTCCTGATGCTCTTGCTGGCAGTTGTCGGCGCACTGTCCTACACCAAACTCGGCCAAAGTGAAGACCCGCCGTTCACCTTCAAGGCCATGGTGATTCGGACCAACTGGCCGGGGGCCACGGCGCAGGAGGTATCGCGCCAGGTCACCGAGCGCATTGAAAAGAAACTGATGGAAACCGGCGAGTACGAACGCATTGTTTCGTTCTCCCGTCCGGGCGAATCACAAGTGACGTTCGTCGCCCGTGATTCCATGCACTCGGTGGAAATCCCGGACCTCTGGTATCAGGTTCGCAAGAAGATCGGCGACATTCGTCAGACCCTGCCACCGGGCATCCAGGGGCCATTCTTCAATGATGAGTTCGGCACAACGTTTGGCAATATCTACGCGCTGACCGGCGAAGGTTTTGATTACGCGGTGCTCAAGGACTACGCCGACCGCGTGCAGATTCAGCTGCAACGGGTCAAGGATGTGGGCAAGGTCGATCTGCTCGGGTTACAGGACGAGAAGATCTGGATCGAACTCTCCAACGTCAAGCTCGCCACCCTCGGTCTACCTTTGTCGGCGGTGCAGCAGGCCCTTGAAGAGCAGAACGCGGTGTCCACCGCCGGGTTCTTCGAGACTTCCAGCGAGCGCTTGCAGCTACGCGTCACGGGGAATTTTCAGACGGTCGAAGAGATCAAGAGCTTCCCGATCCGCGTCGGTGATCGTACGTTCCGCATCGCCGATGTGGCGGATGTGCGTCGGGGTTTCAACGATCCGCCGGCGCCGAGCATGCGCTTCATGGCGGAAAACGCCATCGGTCTGGCCGTGGCCATGAAGGACGGTGGCGACATTCTGGTGCTGGGCAAGGCGTTGGAAATCGAGTTCGACCGGATCCAGAAAAATCTCCCTGCCGGTATGCAGCTGCGCAAGGTCTCCGACCAGCCCGCTGCCGTGAAAAGCAGTGTCGGTGAATTTGTTCAGGTGCTGGTAGAAGCGCTGGCAATCGTCCTGCTGGTGAGCTTCTTCTCCCTCGGTGTGCGCACCGGCATGGTGGTCGCGCTGGCGATTCCTTTGGTATTGGCGATGACGTTCGCCTGCATGTATTACCTGGGAATCGGCCTGCACAAGATTTCCCTCGGGGCGTTGGTGCTGGCGCTGGGTTTGTTGGTGGACGACGCAATCATCGCCGTGGAAATGATGGCGATCAAAATGGAGCAGGGCTTCGACCGGATCAAGGCGGCCAGTTACGCCTGGACCAGCACCGCATTCCCGATGCTCACCGGTACGCTGATCACCGCCGCCGGCTTCCTGCCGATTGCCACTGCGCAATCGGGAACCGGCGAATACACCCGTTCGATCTTCCAGGTGGTGACCATCGCGTTGCTGGCCTCGTGGGTTGCCGCCGTTGTGTTTGTGCCTTATCTGGGGGAAAAACTCCTGCCGGATCTGGCGAAGATTCATGCAGCCAAACATGGCACCGGCGACGGCCAGCCCGACCCTTACGGCACGCCGTTCTATCAGCGCGTCAGACGCCTGGTGGAGTGGTGCGTACGGCGGCGCAAGACGGTCATTGTCCTGACGGTCGTGTTGTTTATCGGTTCTGTCATCCTGTTTCGCTTTGTGCCGCAACAGTTCTTCCCGGCATCGGGTCGTCTGGAGTTGATGGTCGATCTGAAACTGGCGGAAGGCGCCTCGTTGAGCAACACCCGCGATGAGGTCAAACGCCTCGAAGCACTGCTCAAGGATCACGCCGGTATCGACAACTATGTCGCTTATGTGGGCACCGGTTCGCCACGTTTTTACCTGCCGCTGGATCAACAACTTCCCGCAGCAAGCTTCGCGCAGTTTGTAGTCCTGGCCAAAACCATCGAGGAGCGCGAAATCCTGCGCACCTGGCTGATCGAAGCCCTCAAGGAACAATTCCCGGCCCTGCGCGCGCGGGTGACACGTCTGGAGAACGGGCCGCCGGTTGGCTATCCGATGCAGTTCCGGGTCACCGGTGAGCACATCGAAGAAGTCCGCGCGCTGGCCCGTAAAGTGGCCGCCAAGGTTCGCGAGAACCCGCATGTGGTCAACGTCCATCTGGATTGGGAAGAGCCGAGCAAAGTCGTTTATCTAAACGTCGATCAGGACCGCGCCCGGGCGCTTGGCGTGAGCACCGCGAACCTGTCGAAGTTCCTGCAAAGTTCACTGACCGGTTCCAGCGTCAGCCAGTACCGTGAAGACAACGAGTTGATCGAGATTCTGTTGCGCGGCACGTTGCACGAACGCACCGAACTGTCATTGCTGCCAAGCCTGGCGGTGCCGACTGACAACGGTCGCAGCGTAGCGTTGTCGCAAATTGCGACCCTGGAATACGGCTTCGAAGAAGGCGTCATCTGGCACCGTAACCGCTTGCCGAACGTGACGGTCCGCGCCGACATCTATGGCAAGGAACAACCGGCGACGCTGGTGAAGCAGATCATGCCGACCCTCGATCCGATTCGCGCCGAACTGCCCGACGGCTACTTGCTGGAAGTCGGCGGCACTGTGGAAGACTCGGCTCGCGGGCAGAATTCGGTGAAGGCCGGTGTGCCGCTTTTCATCGTGGTGGTGCTGACATTACTGATGCTGCAACTGCGCAGTTTCTCACGCACGGTAATGGTGTTTCTGACGGCGCCTTTGGGTTTGATCGGTGTGACCTTGTTCCTGATGGTGTTCCGTCAGCCATTCGGTTTCGTCGCCATGCTCGGGACGATCGCGTTGTCCGGGATGATCATGCGTAACTCGGTGATTCTGGTGGACCAGATCGAGCAGGACATCGCCGCCGGGCTCAAGCCGTGGCAGGCGATTATTGAAGCCACGGTGCGGCGCTTTCGGCCGATTGTGTTGACTGCGCTCGCGGCGGTGCTGGCGATGATTCCGCTGTCGCGCAGTGTGTTTTTCGGTCCGATGGCGGTGGCGATCATGGGCGGGTTGATTGTGGCAACGGCGCTGACATTGCTGTTTCTGCCGGCGCTGTATGCGGCGTGGTTCAGGATCAAAAAGGACCCAGCCTAACGTCCTACGTGTATTTCAGATCCCTCTGATATTGAGTCAGAGGGATCGGAATGCTGTACTCAAGACTCAGTTTTACGAGTTTTTGAGACAGTAATAATGAAAAAGCCGCCGATTTTGAGAGGACGGACCGACCCGGTATTCGACCTGTTGGGGAAGTCACCCCACAAGGAACGCCTCTCGGTCTACCTTGCCTTGCTCAAGCCGCTGGACGATCAGGGGCGCTATCTGCCTTTCGATGAGTTGCGCTACCGCTGGGCGCCGGGGCTGGATTCGAATCTGTGCTGGGCGCTGGTGAAGAAAGCCCGGACTGCGCAGTACTCAAGTCTTTTGCCACTGGACGAGCCGCTTCAATGGGGCAAATTCATGCTCACGCCGTTGGCGCAGAAAGCTATTTCCGCCGTCGATCGACAAGCCACAACGGCCGCGCTGGAGTACATGACCAGTCAGATTGGTGAGCATGCGCACTTCAGCTATCTGCTCAACGATTTGATCGAAGACGAAGCCATCAGCAGCAGCCAGCTCGAAGGCGCGGCGACCACCACGCGCGTGGCCAAGGACATGCTCAAGCGCAATCGCCTGCCGCGCACGCCGGATGAGCGAATGGTGATCGGCAACTTCAAGATGATGAATTTCGCCTGGGAAAAGCGTTATGACGCCCTGAGTGTCGAACTGATTTCAGCCATGCACCGGGTGGGTGTCGAGGGCATTGATGACACGCAATATTCGCCGGGGGCGTTCAGGGCCAACGATGATGTAGTGGTGCAGGACGGCGAGGGCAACACCGCGCATACACCGCCGCCCGCAGCAGGGCTGGTGTCACGATTGCGGGTGTTGTCGACGTGGATCAACCAGCCCCACAACGACCCCGATCAAGTGGATTACCTTCATCCACTGATCAAAGGCATCGCACTGCATTTTGCACTGGGCTATGAGCATCCTTTCCGCGACGGCAACGGCCGGGTGGCGCGGGCGCTGTTTTATTGGTTCATGTTCAAGAATGACTTCTCTGCCTTTCGCTACATTGCGATCAGCATTTTGCTGCGCAGTGCGCCGGTGAAATACGGACGGTCTTATCTGAACACTGAGGCTGATGACCTCGACCTGACTTATTTCATCGACTTCCAATGCTCGGTGATCCTGCGGGCTGTCAGCGGTTTTACCGAGGCATATCGGAAAAGTCTGGCGTATGCCGAAAGCTTTGATCGCTGGTTGTTGGAGTCCGGTTTTTTTGACCGTTTGACCGAGAAGCAGCGAGCCGTATTCCAAGTGGCCAAGAGCGGGATGGCCAAGGAGTTTACGGCGGTCAATGTGAAGGAGAATCTGGACTGTTCTTACAACACCGCGTCGGCCACGTTGAATGGGCTGGTCGAATTGGAGGTGTTTGAGAAGCGGAAGATGGGGCGCGAGTGGGTCTTCTTTTTGCGGGCTGCATCGACTGCTTGACCCTATGTGGGAGCGAGCTTGGTCCGGGCGGCGTTCCGACGATGGCGGTGTATCAGCCACAGTTAATGTCGACTGACACGGCCTCATCGCGAGCAAGCTCGCTCCCACAAGGTCGGTGTTAAGGCTTAGAGCGTACCGAAGACTTTCTTCGCCAAACTGGTCGCTGCGGCTGCAGGATTCTGGCGAATGGCTTCTTCCTGTTTACCAATCATCTCGAACAGACCGTTCAACGCCTGCTCGGTCACGTAGCTTTCGATGTTGGCGCTCTTCGCATCCACCACACCCATCGTCGCGGCTTGTCCGGCGAACGAGTTGTACTGCTTGGCCAGGCCCACCTGATCGGTGGCTTGCTTGACGATTGGCAGGAACTTGACGCGGATTTGTTCGCGGCTGGTTTTGCTCAGGTACTGAGTGGCGGAGTCCTTGCCGCCGCTGAGAATGCCCTTGGCATCCTCCACGCTCATCTTCTTCACCGCGTCCACCAGGATCGGCTGGGCTTGCGTCACGGCGGTTTCAGCCGCTTTGTTCATGCTGGTTTCCAGCTGATCAACCTGGTCGCCCATGCCGAACTGCTTCATCTTGCTGGCGACTTTGCCCAGTTTGCCCGGCAATTCGATTTTCACATCCGGGTTGTTGCTGAAGCCACCCGGCGTGCCGAGTTGTTTCACGGCCAGTTGCGCACCTTGAGTCAGGGCATCCTTTAGGCCGCCGGTGGCGTCGTTTTGCGACAAGTCGTTGAGCGACAGCGCCAGGGCACTGGCGGAGATCATCAAGCCTGCGCACAGGCCGGCGAAGCGAAGGGTAGGGCGGAGCATGGCGGCTTCCTTTGTTCAAAAAATGAGAGTTAGCGAGCGGCGTCGACGCGGATTTTCAGTGGCTGCGGATCGCTGCCATCAAGCTGTACGGCGTGATGTTCGGTGGTGATGAACATCAGCCCGCCGTTGACTTCGATCCGTGCGCTGACCGAATAACGATGGCCTGGTTTGACCTGCGCTGGATCGTAACTCAGATGAAACGGCAGCGGCACTTGGCCTTTGACCGGGCCTTTCTGTTCGCCAAGGATCACGGCAGGCGCATCGGCAAGGGAAACGTCCTGCAAGCTGACGCTCAAGGTTGCGCTGGGCGGCAAGGCGATGCGTTGCAAGTAGAAGACTTCGCCATCGAGGCTGGTTTTGGCGGCAGGTTGCATCGACTGACAGGCGCCCAGCAGGGTGGTCATGGCCAATAAAGGGAGTTTTTTCATCGGAGATCTCCGTATCGAAGGCGCCAGAAGAGGCCTGGCGCCCGTAGGAATTTAGTCGGATAGAGTCGGAGCCGCGACCTGATCCGCCGCATCTTCACTGCGATGCAACGCGACCTGACGGATCGACAAGCGAATCTCTGCCGGCAACACTCGCTTGGCCGCGCCTTCGGCCAGTTCGCCGAGCAGTTCGTGATAGCTCAGCTTGCCGGCCTCGTCGCGCTTGAGCACGTCCAGATCCAGCATGGTCTGGATGAAGTGGCGGAACAGGCTCTTGTCGAAGAACTCCGGGGCGTTCAGGCCATGGAGGATCGACAGGCGCTGGGCCATGACCGTGCACAAGTCTTCCAGCTCTTCGGCGCTGATGCTGTTCTGACCGCTGTTGAGCAGCAGCGAGACCGTCATGTAGAAACGTTGCAGGGTCTGGGCGATGCTTTTCGACAGCAGGGTCAGCAGCACGAAATGCCGCGAGCTCGGTGCCGGACGCAGGTAGACATCATTCTCAAAACGCAGCAGACCTTGCTCGACGAAGGCTTCGAGCCATTGATCGATCACCGCATCCAGCTCGTCCAGCGACCAGCGAATGAACAACTCCGATTGCAAGTACGGATAGAGCGCGCGGGTGTAGCGCAGGATCTGTTCGCGGCTCATGCGCGAGGCGCTCTGGAAGAAGCTCGCCAGCAACGCCGGCAAGGCGAAGATGTGCAAAACGTTGTTGCGGTAGTAGGTCATCAGGACGGCGTTCTGCTCGTCCAGGTACAGAATCTTGCCCAGGGCATCGCTCTGCTCGGACAGCAGATCCATGTCCTTCACATGCTCGATCAACGCGCGGCCGTCACCTTCCGGCAGGGTGGTGTGCGGCGAATACGGGACCTTGCGCAGCAGCGCCAGGTACAGATCGAGCACCCGCGCCATGGCGCGATCATCCAGCGCGAGACGGCTGGTGGACAGCAACGCCAGGGCCACCAGGTTGACCGGGTTGATCGCTGCCGCTTCGTTCAGATGCTGCGCGACTTTCTCGCCGAGGCGGTTGGTGGTTTCGTTGAGCCAGGCCGGTTTGAACTGCGGGCCGAGTTCCTGTTTACGCCAGTCCGGCTGTTCGTTGTCGAGGAATTCCGCCAGTTTGATCGGCTCGCCGAAGTTCACCGCCACTTGGCCGAAGCGCTGCTTGAGCGCGCCGATGACTTTGAAGATGTCGAAGATCGATTCTTTCTTCTTGGTCGCGCCACGCAGTTCGCCAAGGTAGGTCCGGCCTTCCAGCACGCGCTCGTAACCGATGTAGACCGGGATGAAGACGATCGGCATCCGCGACGAGCGCAGGAAGCTGCGCAAGGTAATCGCGAGCATCCCGGTTTTCGGCTGCAGCATGCGCCCGGTACGCGAACGGCCACCCTCGACGAAGTACTCCACCGGGAAGCCTTTGGTAAACAACGTGTGCAGGTATTCGTTGAACACCGAGGTGTACAGCGGGTTGCCCTTGAAGGTGCGGCGCATGAAGAACGCGCCGCCGCGACGCAGCAGGCCGCCGATTCCCGGCATGTTGAGGTTGATCCCGGCGGCGATGTGCGGCGGGGTCAGGCCGTTGCGAAACAGCAAATAGGACAGCAGCAGGTAGTCGATGTGGCTGCGGTGGCAGGGTACGTAGATGACTTCGTAACCCGGGGCGACCTTTTGCACGCCTTCGATGTTGTTGACCTTGATGCCGTCGTAGATTTTGTTCCAGAACCAGCTCAGCACCACTTCCATGAAGCGGATCGCGGTGTAGGTGTAGTCGGAGGCGATCTCGTTGCCATAGCGCAGGGCCTGGGCCTTGGCTTTCTCCGGGGAGATGTTCTCGCGCTCGGCTTCATCGAGGATCGCTTGCTTGACCAGTGGCTGATTCAGCAGGCCTTTGACCAGATTGCGACGGTGGGAAATGTCCGGACCGATCACCGCCGCTTTCAGGTTGCGGAAGTGCACCCGCAGAATCCGCTGGGCCATGCGCACGGTGCGCTCGTGGCCCTTGTTGTGGTCGATCAGCTCGCGCAGGTGAATGGGTGCCGAAAACTGCACGCGGGTTTTACGCCCCAGCACAATGATGCTCAGCAATCGACGCAGACGCCCGGTGACTGCCCAGCTGTCGGCGAAGAGCAACTTCCACGGGCTCGATTCGCTGTCTGGTGACTGACCCCAGAACACGCTGACCGGAATGATCTGCGCGTCTTCGGCAGCATTTTGGCTCAGGGCGCTGACCAGACGAGTCAAGGTCGGTGGCGCGCCACGCTTATCCTGACGGCCGAGCCAATCGGGCTCCGGCGTCAGGTAAAAGAACGCGGCGGGCTCCACCAATGTACCTACCGATACCGGCAACACCGGCCGGGGCAAACCTGCCTTGCTGCACTCGGTATCGACCACGGCCAGGTCGGTCAGCGAAGGGTTTTGCAGGACGTAGAACACCGGACGGCTGCGGTCGAGGTTGAGGGTGAACGACGACTGATTGATCGTCTCCGAGCGAACCCAGAGGTAGAGCAGTCGGCGCAGGGTGCCAAACACAAGACGGCGGAACGGGGAGCGGGTCATACGGCATCTGCGTGAGTGAATAAAACCGAGCAAATGCTCGGGCGGCCGATAGTGTGCCGTATTCGCCGAAAATCGGCAAAAAAGCGGCTAAGTAAAGTGAGTTGAGAGTTTTGGCGGCTGTCATATACTCGGCCGTTCAAAATAAAAACAAGGGGGTACTGACATGGCTACGCGCGAAACCGGCAATGTGAAGTGGTTTAACGACGCCAAGGGCTACGGCTTTATTCAGCGCGAGGACGGGGTGGACGTGTTCGTGCACTACCGCGCGATTCGCGGCGAAGGGCATCGCTCGCTGGCTGAAGGTCAGCAGGTGGAATACGGCGTGGTGACTGGCGAGAAAGGTTTGCAGGCTGAAGACGTTGTAGGCTTGTAAACCCGATCTTCAGATCACCACAAACCATTGTGGGAGCGAGCTTGCTCGCGATGACTGACTGACATTCAACATTGATGTTGGCTGACAGGGCCCCATCGCGAGCAAGCTCGCTCCCACAGGTTTTGTGTACTGGTTTTAAACAGTTTTCCAGGTGATCTCTTCTTCACCATCGGCGCTAATGCGCATCCAGCGATCAGCTGTCTCTTCACCTTCTTCCTCGACCCACGTCCCCGGTGCGCAACGCACTTCAACGGACAGAGCGGCAAAGGCTGCGCGGGCGCAGGCGATGTCGTCTTCCCACGGGGTCTGGTCGCTGTCCAGGAACAGGCTGTTCCATTTGCCCACGGCTTTCGGCAGCCAGGTGACCGACACGTTGCCGGCCTTGCACTTGTAGGTCTGGCCTTTCTGGACCCAGTCGGTGCATGGGCCCAAAGCCGCGCCAAGCCAGGCCGCGACGGCCTTGTAGTCGACGTCGGCGTCTTTCAGGTAAATCTCGATATCGGGTTGGCGCATGGATGTCCTCACTGCGGTCTTGAAAAATCCATTCGCGGATTTAGCCGGCCTACGGCAAATGCCGAAGACCAAAAAATTAAAAATTATTGAAGTACGAAGTAATCGTAGCGCATCGAAACGGTGACCTCGAACGGCTCGACCTGTTCGATGACCGCCGCCCGGCGTTCAGCACTGGCGCGCCAGCCGTGGGGCGTCATGGCCAACAGGTTCGCACGGTCCTGACCCTTTTCCAGCGTCAGTTTGAACTCCAGGGTTTCGCTGTGCTGCAGCGCCATGCCTTCCGGCACCAGGGCCAGATGCTTGTCATCGGTGTATTCACGCACTTCGTTGTACAGACGTTCGCGCAATTCCATCAGATGGCCGCTGGTGGGGCCGACTTTCATCAAACCGCCACCTGGGCTGAGCAGGCGTTTGGCTTCCTCCCAATCCAGCGGGCTGAAGACGCTGGCGAGAAACTGGCAGCTGCCCGAGGCCAACGGCACCCGCGCCATGCTGGCGATCAACCAGGTCAGCTGCGGGTTGCGTTTGCAGGCGCGTTTGACCGCTTCCCGGGAGATGTCCAACGCGTAACCGTCGGCGTTCGGCAAGGCCTCGGCGATTTGCGCGGTGTAGTAACCCTCGCCACAACCGATGTCCAGCCAGCGCTGGGGCGCGTACTGAGCGGCCAGTTCGGCCAGACGCTTGGCCACCGGCGCGTAATGGCCGGCGTTCAAAAAGTCGCGCCGGGCTTCGACCATCGCCAGGTTATCCCCAGGGTCGCGGCTGTTCTTGTGCTGCACCGGCAACAGGTTCAGGTAACCCTGGCGCGCACGGTCGAAACGATGCCCGGCGGGGCAGGCCACGCCGTTGTCCACCGCGTTCAGCGGTTCACTGCAGATCGGGCAAGCGAGCATCAGGCGAGCAACTTGATCAGGGTCTGGTAGTAAATTTCGGTCAGCACGTCGAGGTCGGCAGCCAGCACACGCTCGTTGACCTGGTGGATCGTCGCGTTGACCGGGCCCAGTTCAACCACCTGCGTACCCATGGTCGCGATAAAGCGCCCGTCGGAGGTGCCGCCGCTGGTGGACGCCTTGGTTTCACGACCGGTGATGTCCTTGATGCTCGACGCGACAGCATCCAGCAACGCACCCGGCTCGGTGAGGAACGGCAGACCGGACAGCGCCCAGTCGATGTGCCAGTCCAGGCCATGTTTGTCGAGAATATCGGCGACGCGCTTTTGCAGGCCTTCAACGGTGGATTCGGTGGAGAAGCGGAAGTTGAACACCGCCACCAGGTCACCCGGGATCACGTTGGTCGCGCCAGTGCCGGAGTTCACGTTGGAGATCTGGAAACTGGTCGGCGGGAAGAAATCGTTGCCGTGGTCCCAATGCTCGGCGGCCAGTTCGGCCAGCGCCGGGGCGGCGAGGTGGATCGGGTTCTTCGCCAGGTGCGGATAAGCCACGTGACCTTGCACGCCGCGCACGGTCAGCTTGGCACCGAGGGAACCGCGACGGCCGTTCTTGACCACGTCACCCACCAGGGTGGTGCTCGACGGTTCGCCGACGATGCACCAGTCCAGACGCTCCTTACGGGCGGCAAGGCGTTCGATCACGGCTTTGGTGCCGTGGTGCGCCGGGCCTTCTTCGTCGCTGGTGATCAGGAAAGCAACCTTGCCCTTGTGATCCGGGTAGTCGGTGACGAAACGCTCAGCCGCCACGGTCATGGAAGCGAGGCTGCCTTTCATGTCCGCCGCGCCACGGCCGCAGAGCATGCCGTGTTCGTCGATTACTGCGTTGAACGGGTCGATCTGCCAGGCAGTCACCGGGCCGGTCGGCACCACGTCGGTGTGACCGGCAAAGCACAGCACCGGACCGTCGTGTTTACCGTGGGTCGCCCAGAAGTTATCCACATCTTCGATGCGCATTGGCTCAAGCGCAAAACCGGCATCGCCCAGGCGCTGCATCATCTGCTTCTGGCAATCGGCGTCGACCGGCGTCACGGACGGACGGCGGATCAGGTCGATGGCGAGTTGAAGGGTCGGCGAAAGGTCGGCGTGGGCCGTCATGGGAAAACTCCGGAAACTGTAAATGTGGGAGCGAGCCTGCTCGCGATGAACGATGACACGGTCCGTATGACAAACCTCATCGCCTGCATCGCGAGCAGGCTCGCTCCCACAGGTATTGGGTCAGGCCATTGGGCGCAAGGCCTGCAAAATGGCGGTTATCTTAAAGCAAAACGGCGGCCATTGGCCGCCGTTTAGTGCATCTGGAACGATTTAGACCGCCGGAGCCGTCTCGCCCTCGACCGCCGGTTTCGGCAGCGAAGACAAGAACGCCATGATCAGCGCCGCCAGGTATGGCAATGATTGCACGAGCAACATCGTCACCCAGAAGCGCATGTCGTTACTCGGCAGGCCGTTCACCAGGAAAATCCCCAGCGCCGCGCTCCACAACAGCAGCATGATGAACATTTCTTCGCGAGCTTCCGAAATCGCCACCCAGAAGCCGTGGTTGTCGGCGTTTTTCGGGGTGCGGAAGAACGGAATGCTGCTGGTGAAGAAACCGTACAGCACCGCTTTGGCGATGGTGTGCGACAACGCCAACCCTGCCAATGCCGCGCAGAACGCATCCTTCAGGTTGACCCCGACCGCACGGCGGTACAGGAAGATGATCTTGCCAACCTTGAACACGAACAGCGCCAATGGCGGGATCGCGAAAATCAACAACGGCGGATCGACCCGCTGCGGCACGATGATCATCGCCGCCGACCACAACAGGGCGCCCACGGTGAAGAAGATGTTCATGCCATCCGCGACCCACGGCAACCAGCCCGCGAGGAAGTGGTAACGCTGGCCACGGGTCAGCTCGGTGTCCTTGCCGCGCAGCAAACTGGCGGTGTGACGCTTGATGATCTGAATCGCTCCATAAGCCCAGCGGAAACGCTGTTTCTTGAAGTCGATAAAGGTATCGGGCATCAGGCCTTTGCCGTAGCTGGTGTGGTAATACGCCGCTGACAAGCCTTTCTCGAACACGCGCAGACCCAACTCGGCGTCTTCACAGATGCACCAGTCAGCCCAGCCCAGTTCCTCGAGCACCGAGCGCCGGGTCATGGTCATGGTGCCGTGCTGGATGATCGCGTCACGGTCGTTACGGGTAACCATGCCGATGTGGAAGAAACCTTTGTATTCCGCGTAGCAGAGCTTCTTGAAGGTGCTTTCGTTCTGGTCGCGGTAATCCTGCGGCGACTGCACCACGGCGATTTTCGGATCGGCGAAGTGCGGCACCATGTGCTTGAGCCAGTTCGGGTCGACGCAGTAATCCGAGTCGATCACCGCAATCACTTCGGCATCCTTGGCGGTGTGCGGAATCAGGTAATTCAGCGCGCCACCCTTGAAGCCGGCCAACGGTGCAACGTGGAAGAACTTGAAGCGCGGGCCGAGGGTTTCGCAATAATCGCGCACCGGTTCCCAGACCGCCGGGTCCTTGGTGTTGTTGTCGATGATCAGGACTTCGAAGTCCGGATAGTCGAGGTTGGCCAAGGCGTTGAGGGTCTGTTTGACCATCTCCGGCGGCTCGTTGTAGCAAGGTACGTGAATCGAGACTTTCGGTCGGTAGTCCGAATCGCCGACCACCGGCAGGAATTCACGCCGACGCTTGTGAGTCCAGACCGCTTCGGCCAGTTCATGCGCCTCGGTCAGCAGCACGATAAACACCCCGAGTGCGCCGAGGGCAAGCAAGAAGCCCACCGTCAGGCTGAACCAGGTGCTGTATTGCTGACTGTAGTCGTAACCAATCCACACCAGCACCGAACCACAGAGGAACGCGATGAAGGTCAGGAAGGTGCGGCCACGTTGACGCAAGGCCGAGCCGTCGATCATCAGCAGGGTCAGGGACAGCAGGGCCAACACGGCCGAGCCGATCGCCAGCACGCGCCATTGCGGGATCGCGACCACCGGGCCTTCGAAGTTGAATTTCTGCTGGCGCGCGGCGTTGAACACGCCCCAGTACGCGCCCACCGAG
This sequence comes from Pseudomonas sp. GL_093, assembly GCF_057837605.1. Taxonomy (NCBI): domain Bacteria; kingdom Pseudomonadati; phylum Pseudomonadota; class Gammaproteobacteria; order Pseudomonadales; family Pseudomonadaceae; genus Pseudomonas; species Pseudomonas sp. GL_093. The sequence continues at coordinate 1,343,610 of NZ_CM174448.1, forward strand.
CCTTCGTCAGTGGCCTTCCACGGCTGGTCAAACGCTTCGATCACGAAGTAGTTGAAGCCCTGGCGATTGAGCTTGTTGACCAAGGTCCGCAGATAAATCGCCTGGTCTGCCGGCGACGCATCGGCGCCACCGCGCATACGGCCGTTGCTCGGCCAGCCGACTTCCGACAGCAGCAGCGGTTTTTTCGGGAACATCTTTTTCAGGTCCCGGGCGCGGTCGAGTACGAACTGCCCGGACTGCTCCATCGGAACATGTTCCCAGTACGGCAGGACGTGGGCGGCGATCAGGTCGACGTGCTTGGCCAGGCTCGGGTTTTCTTCCCAGACGTGCCATTGCTCGGAGGTCGTCACCGGTACTTTCACTGCCGCGCGGACGCGATCAAGGATCACGCTCAGTTCGGCGGCGGTAATTTCCTTACGGAAGATCGCCTCGTTACCGACTACGACGCGAACCACGCTGCGGGAGGTATTGGCCAGGTCAATGGCGCGCAGGATTTCACGCTCGTTGCGCGCAAGATCCGGGCTGATCCAGATACCCAGCGTCACGCGCAAACCGAATTCTTCGGCGAGCTTGGGAATATCCCCCAGGCTGCCATCGACCGAGTAAGTACGGATGTTGTCCGTCAGCTTGCTCATGATCTCCAGATCGCGACGCATTTCATCGTCGGTCGGGTATTGCTCTTTTTGTGGGTACTGCCCTTGCTGGAACGGCGAGTACGAAAAGCCGGAGATCTGTTCAGGCCAGTTGGGGGCGGTGACCGGGCGATTGATCAGCGCCCAGAAGCCGGTAAACAAGGCTGCGATGGCGAGCACCACGACCAGGTTGAGTCCAAATTTACGCGATGACATAGCTTTTTCGGGTTCCAAAGGCTGTGGAACGAAGGAACGGTTTGCGGCTGGCTGCCAGGGGGCAGGGGCGCGCATCCTACACTGGAGGTTCTCTGACCGTACAGCGAACAGGGAAACGCCCGACATTGGGCACTCTGGTTTCACATAAGTTCTTTCACTTGTCGCCGGAAGGTTAAAAGTTCTCGCACTGTGGCCCTATAATGCGCGCCGGTTTTTGGGGTAATGGTCATGAGTACAGAAGATCCGCGGTTTGCAGGCATCGCCCGTTTGTATGGCATCGACGGCCTGGAGCGCCTGCGCGCGGCCCACGTGGCGATCGTCGGCGTCGGTGGCGTCGGTTCCTGGGCGGCGGAAGCCGTCGCCCGTTGTGGCGTGGGCGAGATTTCGCTGTTCGACCTGGATGACGTCTGCGTCAGCAACGCCAACCGTCAGTTGCACGCGCTGGACAGCACCGTCGGCAAACCCAAGGTTGACGTGATGGCCGAGCGCCTACGCGGGATCAACCCGGACTGTACGGTGCACGCGGTGGCGGATTTTGTCACCCGCGAGACCATGGCCGAATACATCACGCCGAACATCGACTGCGTCATTGATTGCATCGACAGCGTGAATGCCAAGGCGGCGCTGATTGCCTGGTGCAAGCGCCGCAAGATTCAGATCATCACCACCGGCGGTGCGGGTGGGCAGATTGATCCGACGTTGATTCAGGTGTGCGATTTGAACCGGACCTTCAATGATCCGTTGGCTTCGAAAGTGCGCTCGACCTTGCGCCGGGATTACAACTTCTCACGTACCGTGACCCGCCATTACAGCGTGCCGTGCGTGTTTTCCACCGAACAACTGCGCTACCCGAAACCGGATGGCAGCATTTGCTTGCAGAAGAGTTTTGTCGGTGATGGTGTGAAGCTCGACTGCGCCGGAGGATTTGGTGCGGTGATGATGGTGACGGCGACGTTTGGCATGGTCGCGGCGACCAAGGCTGTGGATAAGATTGTGGCGGGTGTGCGTCGCCCATCGGATCGGGTTAAACCTGAGGTTTAGAGGGCTGCGGATGGCCCCTTCGCGAGCAGGTCGAATCGTCGCACCGTCGCTCCCACATTGGAATGCATTCCCCTGTGGGAGCGAGCCTGCTCGCGATGGCGATTAACCAGCCAACTCATTCATCCGCTGTAACACGGCATTAAGGCCATTACTGCGCGACGGCGACAGCTGCCGGCTAAGCCCCAACTGATCAAACCAATCCGGCAAATCCACCTGCTGCAACTCAACCGCCGACAACCCGTTAACCCGCGCCAGCAGCAACGCCACCAGCCCGCGAATCAACCGCGCATCGCTGCTCGCGGCAAACTGCCAGTGACCATCCTGCAATTCACCCACCAACCACACCTGACTTTCACAGCCATGCACGCGGTTGGCATCGACTTTATCCACATCGCTCAAAGCGGGCAGTCGGTCGCCCCATTGCATCAACAGCCGCGCCCGTTGTTCCCAACCGGCAGCCTTCTGAAAAGTATCCAGCGCGGTGACGGCATCGGAGGGCAAACTCATCGCAACAACTCCAGCGCCTGATCCAGCGCTTCAAAGAACCGCTCCAGGTCTTCGGAATCGTTGTACAGCGCCAACGACACCCGGATGGCCCCAGCCAGCTCAAAATGCTTGAGCAACGGCATTGCGCAGTGATGACCGGCGCGCACCGCGATCCCCTGTTCGGTCAGCAAATGCGCCAAATCAGAGTTATGCACACCCTCGACGACAAAACTGGCCAGCGCCAGTTGCGGTTTGCCCAACAACCGAATGCCGTTGCGTGCTTCAAGGCCTTTGAGCAAATAGTCATGCAGCGCTGCTTCATGGGCGGACACGGCGTCCTGATCGAGCCCCGCCAGATAGTCCAGCGTCGCCCCCAAACCAATCACCCCGGCAATCGGCGGCGTACCCGCCTCAAAACCCAGTGGCGCCGGGCGGAACCGTGCGCTGTGGTAATCCGCATCCAGCACCATTTCACCGCCGAATTGCCAGTGGCGCAGTTGCTCAAGCGCTTCGTTGCGACCGAACAGCACGCCCAGACCGTCGGGGCCGTAGAGCTTGTGGCTGGAAAACACATAGAAGTCGCAACCCAGCGCCTGCACGTCGTGCCGGCCATGAACCACGCCTTGGGCGCCATCGACCACGGTCAGCGCGTTATGCGCCTTGGCCATCGTCAAGAGTGCGGGCAGCGGTTGCCAGGCACCGAGTACGTTGGACAGCTGACTGACCGCCAGCAAGCGGGTGCGCGGACCGATCAACTGCGCGGCAGCATCAAGGTCGATCAAACCGTCAGCGTCCAGTGGCAGGATCACCAGTTTCAGGTCGCGACGGTGGGCCAGCTGCTGCCATGGCAACAGATTGGCGTGATGCTCCAGGGCGCTGATGACAACTTCATCGCCCGGATTGAAAAGATGTTCCAGGCCATAAGCCAGGAGGTTCAGCGCAGACGTTGCACCGTGGGTAAAGATGATCTGCCCGCAATCGCCAGCATTGAGCCAGTGGGCGACTTTGCTGCGGCTGGCCTCGAACGCCTGAGTGGCGTGGGCGCCGGGCAGGTGTTGCGCCCGATGCACGTTGGCCGCACCGTTGGCGTAGTAGTGCGCCAAGGCATCCAGCAGGGCTTGAGGTTTTTGCGTGGTGGCGGCGTTGTCCAGATACGTCTGGTCTTGCCGTTGCAATGCGGCGATGGCCGGAAAATCGGCGCGCCAGGGAGAGTGAATCATCATGTTGTTCGGCCCTGGTGAACATGGGCGGGTGTACGCCAAACCTTGTGGGAGCGAGCTTGCTCGCGATGGCGGTCTCTCGGATGCCATCGCGAGCAAGCTCGCTCCCACAGGTGCCTGCGGCACTTAGTTGTGAGCGTGCAGCGCTTCGTTCAGTTCGATGGCCGATTTGTGGGTTTTGCATTCCACTGCACCGGTCTCCGAATTGCGGCGGAACAGCAGGTCAGGTTGACCGGCCAGTTCACGGGCCTTCACGACTTTGACCAGTGCGTTGTTTTCGTCCAGCAGCGCCACTTTGGTACCAGCGGTCACGTACAGGCCCGATTCAACGGTGTTGCGATCGCCCAACGGAATGCCGATACCGGCGTTGGCGCCGATCAGGCAGCCTTCGCCGACCTTGATCACGATGTTGCCGCCGCCCGACAGGGTGCCCATGGTCGAGCAACCGCCGCCCAGGTCCGAACCCTTGCCGACGAATACGCCAGCGGAAACGCGGCCTTCGATCATGCCCGGGCCTTCGGTGCCGGCGTTGAAGTTGACGAAACCTTCGTGCATCACGGTGGTGCCTTCGCCGACGTAAGCGCCCAGACGAATACGTGCCGCGTCAGCGATACGCACGCCGGCCGGAACCACGTAGTCAGTCATTTTCGGGAACTTGTCCACCGAGAACACTTCCAGCAGCTCGCCGCGCAGACGGGCTTCCAGTTGATGTTCGGCCAGTTCGGCCAGGTCGATTGCGCCCTGGCTAGTCCATGCCACGTTCGGCAGCAGCGGGAACACACCGGCCAGGTTCAGGCCGTGCGGCTTGACCAGACGATGGGACAGCAGGTGCAGCTTGAGGTAAGCCTCAGGCGTGGAAGTCAGCTGAGCGTCTTCGGCCAGAAGGGTTGCGACCAGCGGCTTGTGGCTCTCGGCCAGACGGGTGAGCAAGGCAGCCTGGGCAGCGTCGACGCTTTTCAGGGCTTCAGCCAGTTGCGACGCCTGAGCGGTAGTGAACGCGATGGCCTGATTGCCTTCGGTGTAGCCCAGAACAGGTGCGATGGCAGCGACCAGTTCGGCCGACGGGTTGAGCAGTGGCTGCGCGTAAAACACTTCCAGCCATGCACCTTGACGGTTTTGAGTGCCGACACCAAAGGCCAGGCTGAACAGGGTAGTGGACATGTTGATACCTCTAAAAAATGGAACGGGCTGCCTTACTTGAGCGCTGCCGCGTAGATATCTGGCTTGAAGCCAATCAGGGTTCGGTCACCGAGATCAAGCACCGGGCGCTTGATCATCGAGGGTTGTGCGAGCATCAGTTCGATGGCTTTCGGCTGGTCGAGATCGGCTTTGCGTTCGTCGTCGAGCTTGCGAAAGGTCGTGCCTGCACGGTTCAACACCACTTGCCAGCCGTGCTCGTCGCACCATTGGGTCAGGTGTTCACGGTCGATTCCGACCGCTTTGTAATCATGAAAGTCATAGCCGACAGCGTGTTCATCGAGCCAGGTGCGCGCCTTTTTCATGGTGTCGCAGGCTTTGATGCCGAAAAGGTGCAACGTTTTACTTGAAACGGTCAAGGAATTGCCCCCTTTGCAGGTGCTGGAAATAAAAGGTGACGGATTATGCCATGACCGGACGGTTTCGCGTCGGTCGTGGTCGGGTTTGTCCGTTTGTCGTGGCGATCAGCGATTGCATGCGACATAGGTGTAACGGCCTGCCTGCAGTCTAAGCGGCTAATATGGCACTTCAATGCTGTCGATTGTCTTGGAAAACGCGCTTGATGCAAACCGCCTGCTAACGTTTGGGGTAAAGCAACTTCATCAGTTTTTTATCTTTTTTACTGATCTTTCGGTTAATAGGGATTTCCCAATCGCCCAGTGTCAGCGTGTTAGCCACCGGGTGGTGCATGATGGATTTTCTGTCGTATGGCGTGTAAATCGCTTCGATCGTATCGAAGGAAGCAATGAGGTTTCTGTCGACTTGCTCTTTGGTCAGCGGATTCATTTCTCGATTCTGGTAGAACGCATACACCTTCGGTTTGTCCCAGGGAATATTGGCCTCAGGGTGTTGGTGTTCATGCATGGCGCCTAAGGCATGTCCAAACTCATGAGTCACGATCACGTCGAAATCTTCATGTTCAGGTTTGACACCCAGATCCATGGTAGGCCAGTCCGGATGAATCAACAGCGCATCGGTGCCCAACATTGAGCTGTTGACGTTGTTTTTAGTTGCGATTCTGATGTCACCCTCGAGCCCATCAACGAAGTCGAAGCGCAGATTGATATAGGGCAGCCACTGGCTGGCCGCATTGATGATTTTCTGTTTGTGTTCATTGTCGGGGCCGTCGATAAACGCGATTTTGAGTGTGCGTCCGTTTGCCCACAGTTTTGAGTAATTGATCAGAGAGCGCTTGCGACGAGTGCCGCCGCCGGTGCCGGCATTCTCAGGGTTCTCGTTGATGGCGGCTTCGTAGGATTGTTGATCGTCGGGCCATTGGATAAGGGTGCAGTCTTCGATACTGTTCATTGGCTACTTCTTCCTTGAAGTGAGGTTGTGTGAATACACACGCTAATGTGCTGCATGAGAGTAATGGGGGCTCTGCAGTTTGGTGAACCTTAATTTCGTCTTAAGTGTTACCGGTTATAAAAGTGGCAAACTTGATCTCAACAAGGCTAATCCGGGGGGGATGAAGTAGCCCTGTCTTCTTTATTGCGGGGATAAACCTTTCGCATCAGTCGCCGATCTTTTTGGCTGATAGTGCTGTTGTTCTCTACCGACCAGTCGCCGGTGGTGAACTCGTTCGGAATCTTATAATGCATGATTGAAAGTTTGTCATAAGGAGTTGTTCGTGTGTTGATCGCGTCCAGTGTTCTAAAGAAGTTATGATCGACTTGCTCTTTCGACCAGTTGAAGTTGTGCAGGTAGAAGTCATAGACCTTGGGTTTGTCCCATGGGATATCGGCGTGCGGGTGTTGGTGTTCATGCTCCATTCCGAGTGCATGTCCGAACTCGTGCATGACCGTTGCCTCGAATTGTGGGTGCATCAGGTCGGTGCCAACATTCATGGTGTTCTGATGAGGCTGGCGCAGTGTCGCATCAGTGCCAATGGCCGAGTAATTGGCAGGCGCCTCCATCGTGATCCGGATATCTCCCGTGGCATCGTCCACAAATTCAAGTGTCAGGTTGATTGAGTGTTGCCATTGTTTTATGGCGTTGATAACTGCGTTGCGGTGTGCGGGGGAGGGCGGGTTTATAAATGCAATTTTCAGAGTTCTGTGGCTGGCCCAGAATTTTGAGTGCGTGGCGACTCCACGTTTCTGGCGTCCACCGGTTGAAGAATTCTGGAGGTTGTCAGGGTTTTCTCGTAGAGCAGCCTCGTAAGAGGCGCGTGGATCAAAGATTCCAATAACTTGGCAGGGTGCTAGAGGATGCATTGGTATGCCCTTATCAAATTTAACTTTCGAATGGGTTCGAATGTTGGCGCATTTGATTAGGATTGAATCAGTGATAAGTGGGTGGGGGAGGTTTTAATGTTTAAGTGCTTGTTGCTTTATTGTGAGTGAGGCCTGTACTGCGTTGCGCAGTACAGGCTCAGGTTGTTACTTGCGATTAGTTATGAAATTGCGAATCCGCTCAGCGGCTTCGACACATTCCGCCAGTGGTGCAACCAGCGCCATGCGCACTCGGCCTGCGCCGGGATTTGAGCCGTTCACTTCGCGAGACAGATAAGACCCGGGAACGACCGTCACATGTTCTTCAACGAACAGATCACGGCAGAACGCCTCGTCGTCGCCTTCAACATTCGGCCACAAATAGAAACCGCCGTCCGGACGTTGCACATCCATCACTGGGCCAAGAATTTCCAGCACTGCATCGTATTTCTCGCGATACAGCGCACGGTTGGCGCGTACGTGCACTTCGTCATTCCACGCGGCAACACTGGCCAGCTGGGTTTGAACCGGCATCGCGCAGCCGTGGTAGGTGCGATACAGCAGGAAGCCCTTGAGGATGTCGGCGTCACCGGCCACGAAACCCGAGCGCAGGCCCGGCAGGTTGGAACGCTTGGACAGGCTATGGAACACCACGCAACGCTTGAAGTCCTTGCGGCCCAGTTCCACGCAGGCGCTGAGCAGGCCGGCCGGTGGGGTTTGTTCGTCGAAGTACAGTTCGCTGTAGCACTCGTCCGCGGCGATCACGAAGTCGTATTCGTCGGCCAGGGTGATCAGCTTCTTCAGGGTTTCGACCGGGATCAAGGCGCCCGTCGGGTTGCCTGGTGAGCACAGGAAAAGGATCTGGCAGCGTTTCCAGATGTCTGGGGAAACGGCGTCGAAATCCGGGTTGAAGCCGTTTTCGTCCAGGCACGGCAGGTAATGCGGCTTGGCACCGGCGAGGAACGCCGCGCCTTCGTAGATTTGATAGAACGGGTTCGGGCTGACCACCAGTGCATCGTCGCCTCGGTTGACCACGGTCTGGGTGAACGCGAACAAGGCTTCACGGGTGCCGTTGACCGGCAGCACATTGCGCGCCGGGTCGAGCCAGCCGTTCGGAACGCTGAAACGACGTTCGCACCACGCGGCGATGGCTTCACGCAGGGCCGGAATTCCGAGGGTGGTCGGGTACACGGCCATCTTATCCAGATTGCTTGCCAGGGCTTCGGCGACAAAGCTTGGCGAACGGTGTTTCGGCTCGCCAATGGACAGCGCAATGGCACGCTTGTCCGGGTTTGGCGTGACGCTGCCGAGCAGGGCGCGGAGCTTCTCGAACGGGTAGGGCTGCAACTGGTTCAGAGCGTTGTTCATCGGTACGGGGTCTCGTTCAAAGCGGCTGAATCCTGACGCGCAATCAGATGCTGATGCGCGACAGTTTGATATCGGGTTCGTTACTGACGGTCAGTTGTTCGACGATTGCATCCTGCAAGCGGCTGCACAGCAATGGGTCGGACAACGGCTGGTTGTTCGCATCGGTGATGAAGAACACGTCTTCCACGCGCTCGCCGAGGGTCGCGATCTTGGCGTTCTGCAGCGACAGATCGAACTCGAGGAAGATCGTGCCGATGCGTGCCAGCAGGCCTGGGCGGTCCGGGGCGCTGAGTTCCAGCACGGTCACCGGACGCTGGGCGTCGTTGTGGATCGTCACCTGTGGCGCAAACGCGAAATGCTTGAGCTGGCGCGGTACCCGACGCTGAATGATGGTCGGGTAGTCGTCCGGGTTGCGCAGGGCCTCGGTCAGGCCTTCGCGAATCTGTTTGACCCGCGCCGGGTTATCGCCGATCGAATCGCCGTCGGTGTCGAGCACGATGTAGGTGTCGAGGGTGAACTGGCTGCTGGAGGTGATGACCCGGGCGTCGTGAATGTTCAGGTTGAGCTGGTCCATTGCAGCCACGGTCACGGCGAAGAAGTCGTGTTGATCCGGCGCATAGATAAAGATCTGCGTGCCGCCTTCGAACTCGCGCTGGGTGGTTTCCTTGATCAGCACCAGTGGCCCGCCGTCGGCCGGCTGCTGGAGGATCGCGTCACTGTGCCAGGCCACGTCGCCGGCGGTGTGGCGCAGGAAGTAGTCATCGCCCAATTGCGCCCACAGCTGCTCGACGTCGTCCGGATCGGTGCCGCCGCGTACCAGAATGTCCAGTGCTGCGCTCTGGGTCTGGCGGATCTGTTCTTCGCGATCGACCGGGTTTTCCAGGCCGCGGCGTAAGGCACGCTTGGTCTCTGTATAGAGCTGGCGCAACAGACTGGCACGCCAGGAATTCCACAGCGTCGGATTGGTGGCGTTGATGTCGGCGACGGTCAGCACGTACAGATAGTCGAGGTGAGTTTCGTCGCCAACGATCTGCGCGAAATCGTGGATGACTTGCGGGTCGGACAAGTCCTTGCGCTGGGCGGTGGTCGACATCACCAAATGGTTCTGCACCAGCCAGACGATCAGACGATTGTCCCACACCGGCAACTGGTGGCGCTGGCAAAAGGCTTCGGCATCCACGGCGCCGATTTCCGAGTGATCGCCATGCCGGCCCTTGCCGATGTCGTGGTACAGGCCGGCCAGGTAGATCAGCTCGGGTTTGGGCAATTTGCCCATGAGCTTGCTGGCCAGCGGGAATTTTTCCGACACCTGGGTGTACTGCAACTTACGCAGATGTTTGATCAGGTTCAGGGTGTGAGCGTCGACCGTATAGATGTGAAACAGGTCGTGCTGCATCTGCCCGACGATGAAGCCGAACTCCGGCAAGTAGCGCCCGAGAATGCCGTAGCGGTTCATCCGTCGCAGATTGCGATGGATGCCGATCTTGCACTTGAACAGTTCGATAAACAGGCTGGTATTGCGGATGTCGTTGCGGAAGTCGTCGTCGATCAGGTGACGGTGTTCTCGCAGCAGACGAATGGTATCGGCGCGCACGCCTTTGATTTCCGGCTGCTGGGCCATCAGTACGAAGATTTCCAGCATGGCGAACGGTGTGCGGCGGAACACGTTGTCGTTGCGCGCCTCGATGTAACCGTCGTGCAGCTGGAATCGCGAGTTGATCGGCTGCGGCGGCGCTTGGTCTTCCGGCGCGAGGATGACTTCCTCGAAGTGCTGGATGATCAGGTCGCTGAGCTGGGCAATGCTCATGACCACGCGGTAATACTGCTGCATGAAGTTTTCGATGGCTTGCTTGGCATCATCGCCTTTGAAGCCCAGCAGCCCGGCAATGGTGCGCTGGTGATCAAACAGCAAGCGGTCTTCGGAGCGGCCGGCGAGCATGTGCAGGGCGTAACGAACCTTCCACAGGAATTCCTGGGAGGAGGCCAGCAGGGCGTTTTCGCTCTCGACCAGGAAGCCTTCGCCGGCCAGGGCCCGCAGGTTCAGGGTGCCGTACTCGCGACGGGCCACCCACAGAATCGTCTGAATATCCCGTAGGCCGCCGGGCGAGCCTTTGACGTTGGGTTCCAGGTTGTATTCGGTGTCGTTGTATTTGTGGTGACGGGCCTTCTGCTCGGCGCGTTTGGCCAGGAAGAAGTCCTTGCTCGGCCACATGTGCGCGGTGCTGGTGACGTCCAGCATGCGCTGGCGCAAGCGCTCGGGGCCGCAGATGGTGCGGCTTTCCATCAGGTTGGTGACGACCGTCAGGTCGGCGCGGGCCTCCTGGACGCATTCGTCCACTGAGCGAACGCTCTGGCCCACTTCGAGGCCGATATCCCACAACAGCGTCAGAAAACGCTCGATGGAATCTCGGAAAACTTCGTGATCGGCGCTGTCCAGCAGGATCAGCAAATCGATGTCGGAATAAGGGTGCAACTCACCGCGACCGTAGCCGCCGACCGCGACCAGCGCGATGTCGGCGTCTTCGCTCCAGTTGAACTGCTCCCAGGCCTTTTGCAGGATGTTATCGACGAACCAGGCGCGATCCTCGATCAACCGGCGAATGTCGCGGCCGCTGCGAAAGCGCTCGTCGAGCACCTCGCGGGCCTGGCGAATCGCCTTCTTGAAGGCCGCGATCGGGCTTGCCTTCAGGGCCAGTTCAGCCTGGAACTGGCCACGGTCGAAGAGTTCGGGATCCACCTGCGGCATCGATTGGCTTTCCTGTCTATGAGGCTGAGGAGCTGCGCGCCCGGATCAGGCCGAAACGCGCGGGATGGTGTCGTCGGCGCGCAGGGTGAAGATCTCGTAACCGGTTTCGGTTACCAGCAGGGTGTGTTCCCACTGTGCCGACAGCTTGCGGTCCTTGGTAATCGCGGTCCAGCCATCGCCCAACACCTTGGTATCGGCCTTGCCCTGGTTGATCATCGGCTCGATGGTGAAGGTCATGCCGGCCTTCAGTTCCATGCCGGTGCCGGCGCGGCCGTAGTGCAGGATCTGCGGCTCTTCGTGGAACACTTTGCCGATGCCGTGACCGCAGAATTCGCGAACCACCGAGAAACCGTTTTTCTCTGCGTGTTTCTGGATGATTTCACCGATGTCGCCCAGGCGGCAGCCGGGTTTGACAATTTCGATGGCCTTGTACATGCATTCCTGGGTCACTTGCGACAGGCGCTCGGCCCAGACCGGCACGGTGCCGACGTGGAACATGCGGCTGGTGTCGCCGTGGTAGCCGTCCTTGATGACGGTGACGTCGATGTTCAGCGTATCGCCATCCTTCAAGGCCTTCTCGTTCGGAATGCCGTGGCAGACCACGTGGTTGATCGAGGTGCAGATCGACTTCGGGAAACCCTTGTAGTTGAGCGGGGCAGGGATGGCTTTCTGCTCGTTGACGATGTAGTCGTGGCAGATGCGGTCCAGTTCTTCTGTGGTAATGCCCGGCTTGACATGTTCGGCAATCATTTCCAGCACATCGGCGGCCAGTTTGCCGGCGATGCGCATTTTTGCGATGTCCTCTGGGGTTTTGAGGGTGACGGTCATACAGGCTCTCTCTGCGCTCGATGGCGCCTTCTAAAACGGAATGGGCGTTGCGCGGTCGATCTTCGCGGCCCTGAAAAACGCGATTCTAACAGACGAGCAGCGCAAATCTGAGCCTCTGTGCATCGCTTCTCCTTATAGAATGGCGCATTCTTGGAGGATTCCAAGGGACGGAACCAAGGCGCGCACCAGGATTTAACAATCCGGGTTCCGTTTTTTTCAGCCTTGTGATATAAAATGCGCCGCTTTCCGGGGATCCCCTGAGAAGCCTAAATCCACACACGTGTCGACACGATGACCTGGGTGCCTTCAGCTGATGCTGCTGGTTGGTCATTGGGATACGTGGAGGCCAAACCCGACTTATTAAGGAACTATCATGTCCCAAGTCAACATGCGCGATATGCTGAAGGCCGGTGTGCACTTCGGTCACCAGACCCGTTACTGGAACCCGAAAATGGGTAAGTACATTTTCGGCGCGCGTAACAAGATTCACATTATCAACCTTGAAAAAACCCTGCCAATGTTCAACGAAGCTCTGACTTTCGTAGAGCGTCTGGCCCAGGGCAAAAACAAGATCCTGTTCGTCGGCACCAAGCGTTCCGCTGGCAAGATCGTTGCTGAAGAAGCAGCACGTTGCGGTTCGCCGTACGTCGATCACCGCTGGTTGGGCGGCATGCTGACCAACTTCAAAACCATCCGTGCTTCCATCAAGCGTCTGCGTGACCTTGAAGTGCAAGCCGAAGACGGTACTTTCGCCAAGCTGACCAAGAAAGAAGCGCTGATGCGCACTCGCGATCTTGAGAAGCTCGATCGTTCCCTGGGTGGTATCAAGGACATGGGCGGTCTGCCAGACGCTCTGTTCGTTATCGACGTTGATCACGAGCGCATCGCGATCACCGAAGCCAACAAGCTGGGCATCCCGGTTATCGGCGTAGTCGATACCAACAGCAGCCCGGAAGGCGTTGACTACATCATCCCAGGCAACGATGACGCAATCCGCGCTATCCAGCTGTACATGGGTTCGATGGCTGACGCAGTTATCCGCGGTCGCAACCACGTTGCTGGCGGCACCGAGCAGTTCGTTGAAGAAGCTCCGGTAGCAGCAGCTGAGTAATTGACGCCTAGGCGTTGACTCAGTAAGCAAAAAGGGGGCTTGGCCCCCTTTTTGCCACCTCGAAAACCGTTTGTCGGCGGCGCAGTTACAGCCTCTGTAACCTGCAGCAGCCAGCAAGGGTGGTTCGGGAAGAATTGATCGCCCGTTCGATCGGGTGGAATGGTTGAAAACCTATCCAAGAGGAATTTTGAAATGGCAGAGATTACTGCAGCGTTGGTCAAAGAACTGCGCGAGCGTACTGGCGAAGGCATGATGGACTGCAAAAAGGCCTTGACCAAGGCTGGCGGCGACATCGAAAAAGCCATTGATGACATGCGTGCTTCGGGCGCCATCAAGGCTGCCAAGAAAGCAGGCAACGTGGCTGCTGAAGGCGCAATCGCTCTGAAGGAAGACGGTAAATCCGCCGTTCTGCTGGAAGTGAACTCGCAGACCGACTTCCTGGCTTTGCAGGATGACTTCAAGGCATTTGTCGCTTCCAGCGTTGAAAAAGCGTTCGCTGACAAACTGACTGACGTCGCTCCTCTGATCGCAGCTCAAGAAGCCGATCGCCTGGTTCTGGTCGGCAAGGTTGGCGAAAACGTCAACATCCGTCGCCTGGCTCGCGTTGAAGGTGACGTTGTTGGTGGTTACCTGCACGGCAACAAGATCGGTGTTGTGGTTGCCCTTAAAGGCGGCAGCGTTGAGCTGGCCAAGGACATCGCCATGCACGTAGCGGCGACCAACCCTGAATTCCTGCTGCCATCGGAAGTTTCCGCTGAAGCGGTCGAGCGTGAGAAGGGCGTGTTCCTGACCCTCAACGCTGACAAGATCGCCGGCAAGCCAGAAAACATTGTTGAAAATATGGTCAAAGGCCGTATCAGCAAGTTCCTGGCTGAAGCGAGCCTGGTTGAGCAGGCGTTCGTCAAGAACCCTGAAATCAAGGTTGGCGAACTGGCCAAGAAAGCCGGTGCTGAAATCGTTTCCTTCACCTACTTCAAAGTAGGCGATGGCATCGAGAAGCCGGTCGACAACTTCGCTGAAGAAGTTGCTGCCCAGCTGGCTGCCGCCAAGCAATAAGACAGTTTTTTAACTGTCGCCCTGAAGAGGCTGCCCGCTCACGCGCGCAGCCTCTTTTCAGATGGGGCACCAATTTTTAATTGGTTTCCTTTTGGAACTGGCTTACAAAGCCATGTTCCGATGGCGCTGAAGCAGCGCCAAGTTAGAGTGAACGCCAGCTGTAAACAGCTCGCAAAGAATTTTTAAAATACGCCGCAGGAGAGATTCGCAATGGCTCAGCAGGGCAGTGGTTATCAGGCTCGCTATAAACGCATTCTACTCAAGCTTAGCGGCGAGGCCCTGATGGGCTCGGAAGAGTTCGGGATCGATCCGAAAGTTCTGGATCGCATGGCGCTGGAAGTCGGCCAACTGGTCGGCATCGGTGTTCAGGTCGGTCTGGTGATCGGCGGCGGCAACCTGTTCCGCGGTGCAGCGCTGAGCGCGGCCGGCATGGATCGGGTCACCGGCGACCACATGGGCATGCTGGCCACTGTGATGAACGCCCTGGCCATGCGCGATGCGCTGGAACGTGCCAATATCTCGGCCATCGTGATGTCGGCCATTTCCATGGTTGGCGTAACCGATCACTATGATCGCCGCAAAGCCATGCGCCACTTGAACGCCAAGGAAGTCGTGATTTTCGCGGCCGGTACCGGCAATCCGTTCTTCACCACGGATTCGGCAGCGTGCTTGCGTGCAATCGAGATCGATGCCGATGTCGTGCTCAAGGCGACCAAGGTCGATGGCGTCTACACCGCTGACCCATTCAAAGACCCGCATGCCGAGAAGTTCGATCATCTGACTTACGATGAAGTGCTGGATCGCAAGCTGGGTGTGATGGATCTGACCGCCATTTGCCTGTGCCGCGACCACAAGATGCCGTTGCGCGTATTTAACATGAACAAGCCCGGCGCCCTGCTGAACATCGTACATGGCGGCGCTGAAGGGACCCTGATCGAGGAAGGCCAACAATGATCAACGAAATCAAGAAAGACGCTAAAGAGCGTATGCAGAAATCCGTCGAGTCGCTGATGCACAACTTCGGCCGTATTCGTACGGGCCAGGCGCACCCAAGCATTCTGGAAGGCGTGATGGTGCCGTATTACGGTTCCGACACTCCGATCAAGCAGGTAGCGAACATCACCGTCAAAGACGCCCGTACCCTGCAAGTGGTTGCCTTTGAGCGCAACATGCTGGGTGCCGTCGACAAAGCCATCGGTAGCGCGGGTCTGAACCTCAACCCGACCAACCTGGGTGAATTGCTGCTGATCTCCATGCCGGCCCTGACCGAAGAAACCCGCAAGGGCTTCACCAAGCAGGCTCGCGATGTCGCTGAAGATGCCCGTGTTGCGGTGCGCAACATCCGTCGTGATGCGAACAGCCAGCTCAAGGATCTGGTCAAGGAAAAAGAAATCAGCGAAGACGAAGAGCGCCGCGCCACTGGTGAGATCGATGATCTGACCAAAAAGTACGTGGCTGAAATCGACGCGAATCTGGCGCAGAAAGAAAAAGACCTGATGGCCGTATAAGGGTCGCGTTTTCATGGAAAAGACCAAGCAGACTGCGCCGTCCGCGGTGCCGCGCCATGTCGCGATCATCATGGATGGTAATAATCGCTGGGCGAAAAAGCGCTTTATGCCGGGTGTCGCCGGTCATAAAGCGGGCGTGGATGCGGTTCGTGCGGTGATCGAGGTGTGCGCTGAGGCCGGGGTCGAAGTATTGACCCTGTTTGCCTTCTCCAGTGAGAACTGGCAGCGCCCGGCCGACGAAGTCAGCGCCTTGATGGATCTGTTCTTCAAGGCATTGCGTCGCGAGGCCAAGCGCCTGAACGAAAACAACATCAGTTTGCGCATCATTGGCGACCGTACGCGCTTTCATCCAGAGCTTCAGGCTGCCATGCGTGAAGCTGAGGCAATGACGGCGGGCGCCAATCGCTTCGTTCTGCAGATCGCTGCCAACTATGGCGGACAGTGGGATATTGCGCAGGCCGCACAGCGTCTGGCTCGGGAAGTTCAGGCCGGGCACCTGCGTCCGGAAGACATTACCCCGGAACTGTTGCAAACCTGCCTGGCTACCGGTGATTTGCCGTTGCCGGACTTGTGCATCCGTACCGGTGGCGAGCACCGCATCAGTAACTTCCTGCTGTGGCAACTGGCTTACGCCGAGTTGTACTTCTCCGACCTGTTCTGGCCGGACTTCAAACACGATGCCATGCGTACCGCGCTGGCCGATTTTGCTTCTCGGCAGCGCCGCTTCGGTAAAACGAGCGAGCAGGTCGAGGCTGGAGCCCGGTTTTAATGCTTAAACAACGAATCATCACCGCGCTGATCCTGCTGCCGATTGCCCTGTGCGGGTTTTTCCTGCTCGAAGGCACTGGTTTTGCGCTGTTCATCGGGCTGGTCGTGACCCTCGGTGCATGGGAGTGGGCTCGCCTGGCGGGCTTCACTGAGCAGCCGATCCGCATTGCCTATGCAGCTGTGGTCGCGTTGATGCTGTTTGTCATGCATATCGTGCCTGGGCTCGCACCCTGGGTGTTGGGCGCTTCGGTGCTTTGGTGGGGCGTCGCAACCTATCTGGTGCTGACTTATCCACGCACCAGCGATCTTTGGTCCAGCGCTGCCTGCAAGTTGGTGATCGGTCTGCTGATCCTGCTACCCGCCTGGCAAGGTCTGATTCAGATCAAGCAGGAGTCTTTAGGCAACTGGCTGATCATGGCGGTGATGGTGCTGGTCTGGGGCGCTGATATCGGTGCTTACTTTTCAGGCCGAGCCTTCGGCAAGCGCAAACTGGCGCCACAGGTCAGTCCCGGCAAAAGCTGGGAGGGCGTCTACGGTGGCCTCGCCGTGAGTCTGGTCATTACTGTCATTGTCAGTCTGGTTCGAGACTGGACGGTGGCGCAGCTGTTCAAAGGTTTGATTGGTGCAGCCATCATCGTGTTTATCTCGGTGGTAGGTGATCTCACCGAAAGCATGTTCAAGCGTCAGTCCGGGATCAAGGACAGCAGTAATCTGCTGCCGGGTCACGGCGGCGTGCTGGACCGTATCGACAGCCTGACTGCAGCGATTCCGGTGTTTGCCGTGCTGCTGTGGATGGCGGCACCGTGAGCCGCCCGCAGCAGATTACCGTCCTGGGGGCGACCGGTTCGATTGGACTGAGCACGCTTGACGTCATCGCTCGCCACCCCGAGCGTTATCAGGTTTTCGCCTTGAGCGGTTACACCCGTCTGAGCGAGCTGTTGGCGCTGTGCGTTCGCCATACGCCGCGGTTCGCCGTGGTGCCTGAGGCGGGTGCTGCCCGAGGCTTGCAGGACGACTTGCGCGCCGCAGGCCTGCCGACCCGCGTGCTGGTAGGTGAGGAGGGCCTGTGTCAGGTTGCTTCCGATCCTGAGGTCGATGCGGTCATGGCGGCCATCGTTGGCGCTGCCGGCCTGCGACCGACTCTGGCGGCGGTCGAAGCCGGCAAGAAAATCCTCCTGGCCAACAAAGAAGCACTGGTGATGTCCGGTGCGCTGTTCATGCAGGCGGTGCGCAAGAGTGGTTCGGTATTGCTGCCGATCGACAGCGAGCACAACGCGATTTTCCAGTGCATGCCACAGGATTTCGCTCGTGGGCTGAGTGCCGTCGGGGTGCGTCGGATTTTACTCACGGCCTCTGGCGGTCCGTTCCGACAGACACCTATGGCTGAACTGGTGCATGTTTCCCCTGAACAAGCGTGTGCCCACCCGAACTGGTCCATGGGGCGCAAGATTTCGGTGGATTCGGCCAGCATGATGAACAAGGGGCTGGAGCTGATCGAAGCCTGCTGGCTGTTTGATGCCAAGCCGTCCCAGGTCGAAGTGGTGATTCATCCTCAAAGCGTGATTCATTCCCTGGTCGATTACATTGATGGTTCGGTATTGGCCCAGTTAGGTAACCCTGACATGCGCACGCCGATCGCCAACGCGCTGGCCTGGCCGGAGCGAATCGATTCGGGTGTTGCGCCGCTGGACCTGTTTGCAATTGCGCGGCTGGACTTCCAGGCGCCTGATGAAGAGCGATTCCCGTGCCTGCGCCTTGCGCGTCAGGCGGCTGAATCCGGCAATAGCGCGCCGGCCATGCTGAATGCGGCGAATGAAGTGGCGGTCGCGGCCTTTCTCGACGGGCGGGTTCGCTACCCGGAAATCGCGAGTATCATCGAAGAAGTATTGAATCTCGAGCCCGTGGTTGCGGTTGACGATCTCGAGGCAGTGTTCACGGCTGACGCAAAAGCGCGAGTACTGGCCGAACAATGGTTGAGTCGTCACGGGCGGTAAGTGCTGCAATACGTTGACCCATGCGGCACTGGACAGGATTGCGGAGAAAGTAGATGAGCGCGCTCTATATGATTGTCGGCACCCTGGTGGCTTTGGGTGTGCTGGTCACCTTCCACGAATTCGGCCATTTTTGGGTCGCGCGTCGCTGTGGGGTCAAAGTGCTGCGTTTCTCCGTGGGCTTCGGTATGCCGTTGCTGCGCTGGCACGACAAGAAAGGCACTGAGTTCGTCGTCGCCGCGATCCCGCTGGGCGGTTACGTGAAAATGCTCGACGAGCGCGAAGGCGAAGTGCCGGCCGATCAGCTTGATCAATCTTTCAATCGCAAATCCGTCCGTCAGCGTATCGCTATCGTATCGGCGGGCCCGATTGCCAACTTTTTACTGGCGATGATTTTTTTCTGGGTGCTCGCCATACTCGGCAGCGAGCAAGTGCGCCCGGTCATTGGTGCGGTCGAATCCGGCAGTATCGCCGCCAAGGCTGGTTTGAGCGCGGGCCAGGAAATCATTGCCATCGATGGCGAGCCAACTTCCGGCTGGGCCGCGGTGAACCTGCAGTTGGTCCGTCGTCTTGGGGAGAGCGGTTCCCTGCAGTTGCTGGTCCGTGATCAGGGTTCCACGGTGGATTCGCCCCGTGAGCTGATGCTGGATAAATGGCTCAAGGGTGCCGATGAGCCAGATCCGATTCGTTCGCTGGGTCTACGCCCTTGGCGTCCGGCGCTGCCACCGGTCCTGGCCGAACTTGACCCGAAAGGCCCGGCACAGGCTGCTGGCCTGAAGACCGGTGACCGACTGTTGGCTCTGGACGGCAAGTCGCTTGATGACTGGCAGCAGGTGGTGGACACGGTCCGTATGCACCCTGATACCAAAATCATGCTGCGCGTCGAGCGTGATGGTGCTCAAATCGACGTCCCTGTGACGCTGGCCGCTCGCGGCGAGAAGAAGGCACCCAGTGGTTATCTGGGGGCTGGGGTGAAGGCAGTCGATTGGCCGCCAGAGATGATTCGCGAAGTGAGTTATGGTCCTGTGGCAGCGATTGGGGAGGGTGCTCGACGCACCTGGACCATGAGCGTACTGACCCTCGATTCGCTCAAGAAAATGTTGTTCGGTGAGCTCTCGGTAAAAAACTTGAGTGGACCGATAACCATTGCTAAAGTGGCGGGCGCTTCTGCCCAGTCGGGTGTCGCTGATTTCCTGAATTTCCTTGCTTATCTGAGTATTAGCTTGGGGGTTCTGAATTTGTTGCCCATTCCTGTACTGGATGGGGGGCATTTGTTGTTTTATCTGATCGAGTGGGCGCGTGGTCGCCCCTTGTCGGATCGGGTGCAGGGTTGGGGGATACAGATCGGTATCAGTTTGGTGATCGGGGTGATGTTGCTTGCTCTTGTCAATGATCTGGGTCGACTGTAACGCTTCGCTGAATTGCGAATCTGCCGCATTTTGCGGCAGTTTGTTTATTGCCAGTTGGAATAAGAAAGGACTTCATGAAACGTCTGCTGCTAACTGCGGTTCTCACCGTATTGATGATCGCCGAAGTTCACGCCGAGTCCTTCACTATCTCTGATATTCGCGTCAATGGCCTCCAGCGGGTCTCCGCGGGTAGCGTCTTTGGTGCTTTGCCGTTGAACGTCGGTGAACAGGCGGATGATCGTCGCCTGGTGGAATCCACTCGTGCGTTGTTCAAAACCGGTTTCTTTCAAGATATCCAGCTGGGCCGCGATGGCAACGTCCTGGTCATCACGGTAGTCGAGCGTCCGTCGGTCGCCAGTATCGAGATCGAGGGTAACAAGGCGATCTCCACTGAAGACCTGATGAAAGGCCTCAAACAATCCGGTCTGGCCGAAGGCGAGATCTTCCAGCGCGCCACCCTCGAAGGCGTGCGTAACGAGTTGCAGCGTCAATACGTCGCTCAGGGTCGCTACTCGGCTACCGTCGACACTGAAGTGGTGCCGCAGCCGCGTAACCGCGTTGGATTGAAGGTCAATATCAACGAAGGCACCGTTGCTGCTATCCAGCACATCAACGTGGTGGGTAACACCGTCTTCCCTGAAGAAGACCTGATCGACCTGTTTGAACTCAAGACCACCAACTGGTTGTCGTTCTTCAAGAACGATGACAAGTACGCTCGTGAAAAACTGTCCGGTGACCTGGAGCGTCTGCGCTCCTACTACCTGGACCGTGGCTATATCAACATGGATATCGCTTCGACCCAGGTGTCCATCACCCCGGACAAGAAGCACGTCTATATCACCGTCAACGTCAATGAAGGCGAGAAGTACACCGTCCGTGACGTCAAGCTGAGCGGCGACCTGAAAGTCCCTGAAGACCAGGTCAAGTCCCTGCTGCTGGTCCAGAAAGGCCAGGTGTTCTCGCGCAAGCTGATGACCACCACGTCCGAACTGATCACCCGTCGTCTGGGTAACGAGGGTTACACCTTCGCCAACGTCAATGGCGTGCCTCAGCCTCACGATGAAGACCACACCGTCGACATCACGTTCGCCGTCGATCCGGGTAAACGTGCTTACGTGAACCGCATCAACTTCCGTGGCAACACCAAGTCCGAAGACGAAGTGCTGCGCCGTGAAATGCGTCAGATGGAAGGCGGCTGGGCTTCGACTTACCTGATCGACCAGTCCAAGACTCGTCTTGAACGTCTGGGCTTCTTCAAGGAAGTCAACGTCGAAACACCGGCCGTGCCGGGCGTCGACGACCAGGTAGACGTGAACTACAGCGTTGAAGAACAGGCTTCCGGTTCGATTACCGCCAGCGTCGGTTTCGCCCAGAGCGCCGGTCTGATCCTCGGTGGTTCGATCACCCAGAACAACTTCCTGGGTACGGGTAACAAAGTCAGCATCGGTTTGACCCGCAGTCAATACCAGAGTCGCTATAACTTCGGTTATGTCGACCCGTACTGGACTGCTGATGGCGTGAGCCTGGGTTACAACGCGTTCTATCGCACCACTGACTACAAAGACCTCGACGTCGACGTAGCCAGCTATGCCGTAGACAGCCTGGGTGCAGGCGTGAGCGTCGGTTACCCGATCAGCGAGACTTCGCGTCTGACCTTCGGCCTGACTGCGCAACAAGACAAGATCAAGACCGGTCAATACACCGTTGACGAGATTTTCGATTTCGTTAACAGGGAAGGCGATAGCTACCTGAACTTCAAGGCTTCGGCCGGCTGGTCCGAATCCACACTGAACAAAGGCGTATTGGCGACCCGTGGGCATTCCCAAAGTCTGACACTGGAAACCACCACGCCTGGCAGCGACCTGTCGTTCTTCAAGCTTGATTACCGTGGCCAGTTGTTCCAGCCATTGTCTGAAAACTACACCATGCGCCTGCACACCGAACTGGGCTATGGCGATGGTTATGGTTCTACCGATGGCTTGCCGTTCTATGAAAACTACTATGCTGGTGGTTTCAACTCGGTTCGTGGCTTCAAGGACAGCACCCTCGGTCCTCGCAGTACACCAAGTCGCGGTGCGGCTGTGACGGGTAATACCGGCACGCTGGCCGACCCGGACCAGGATCCGCTGCCGTTCGGTGGTAACGTTTTGATCCAGGGTGGTGTCGAGGTGTTGTTCCCGCTGCCATTCGTCAAGGATCAACGTTCCCTGCGTACTTCGGTATTCTGGGATGTGGGTAACGTATTCGACTCCAAGTGCGATAAAACGACGAACGCAAATGTCGGTTCAACCGCTCAAACAGAATGTAACGACATCAGCCTGAGCAACTTGGCCAGCTCCGTCGGTGTAGGCGTGACCTGGGTTACCGCACTGGGTCCTCTGAGCTTCGCGTTGGCCATGCCGGTCAAGAAACCGAATGACGCTGATACTCAAGTGTTCCAATTCTCCCTCGGCCAGACGTTCTAAGCGTCTGACCCAAGATAACGACAATGGATTTTGTAGGAGTGCATCGTGCGTAAGTTGACTCAATTGGTTCTCCTGGCGACCGTACTGGTAGCAGGTCCGGCTTTTGCCGACATGAAAATCGCCGTTCTGAACTATCAGATGGCTCTGTTGGAATCCGATGCGGCCAAGAAGTACGCCGTTGATGCCGAGAAGAAGTTCGGCCCACAGCTGAGCAAGCTCAAGACTCTGGAAAGCAGTGCCAAGGGCATTCAGGACCGTCTGATGGCTGGCGGCGACAAGATGCAGCAAGGCGAGCGTGAACGCCTGGAACTCGAGTTCAAGCAAAAGGCCCGTGACTTCCAGTTCCAGTCCAAGGAATTGAACGAAGCCAAAGCCGTTGCTGACCGTGAAATGCTGAAACAGCTCAAGCCGAAACTGGACAGTGCTGTGGAAGAAGTCATCAAGAAAGGTGCTTTTGACCTGGTCTTCGAGCGTGGCGCAGTGATTGATGTCAAACCTCAGTACGACATCACTCGCCAGGTTATCGAGCGCATGAATCAGCTGAAGTAACCATGACAGCGACTATAAAGCTCGGCCAATTGGCCGAGTTCCTCGGCGCCACACTGCGTGGCGACCCGGAGAAAGAAATCACTGGGCTAGCCACTTTGCAAGAGGCTGGCCCAGCTCAGTTGAGCTTTCTCGCAAACCCCCAATACCGTAAATACCTGGCTGACAGCCGGGCCGCAGCCCTGTTGCTGAAGGCCGCTGACGCTGAAGGTTTTGCAGGTAATGCGCTGGTGGTGCCTGATCCGTATCTGGCCTACGCGCGGATTTCCCATCTGTTCGATCCCAAGCCAAAGGCTGCTGTCGGTATTCATCCGACAGCAGTGGTGGCAGCGGACGCAGTGGTCGATCCGGCGGCGAGCATTGGCGCCTTTGCGGTAATCGAAAGCTGCGCGCGTATTGCTGCGGGTGTGACCGTTGGCGCGCACTGCTTCATCGGTGCCCGCTGCGAGATTGGCGAGGGCGGCTGGCTGGCCCCGCGAGTCACGCTGTACCACGATGTTCGCATCGGTAAGCGGGTGGTGATTCAATCGGGTGCCGTACTCGGTGGCGAAGGTTTCGGTTTTGCCAACGAGAAAGGTGTCTGGCAGAAAATCGCCCAGATCGGTGGTGTGCTGGTCGGTGACGACGTGGAGATTGGCGTGAATACCGCTATCGATCGCGGTGCGCTGGCCGATACCGTTCTGGGTAACGGGGTGAAACTCGACAACCAGATTCAGATCGCCCACAACGTCCAGGTCGGTGATCACACCGCCATGGCCGCGTGCGTGGGGATCTCCGGCAGCACCAAGATCGGCAAGCATTGCATGCTCGCCGGTGGCGTAGGGCTGGTGGGGCATATCGAAATTTGCGACAACGTTTTCATCACCGGGATGACCATGGTGACCCACTCGATTACCGAAAAGGGTTCCTATTCTTCCGGTACAGCCATGCAACCGGCAGCCGAATGGCGCAAAAGCGCGGCACGCATTCGTCAGCTCGATGACATCGCGCGGCGTCTGCGACAGCTGGAAAAGCGTGTAGGGGAAGTGACCCCTGACGGTAATGCTTCATCAGATGGCTGATACCATTTCAATATCAAGTGTGCACAGCCGCTAGACTGCCTCCTTGATTTGCTAGAGGGGTGCGCGTCAGTCGCGCCTCCCAATCTTTACATAGGCTTCCCCCCGAAATGATGGACATCAACGAGATTCGCGAATACCTGCCTCACCGTTACCCGTTCCTGCTGGTGGACCGGGTCGTGGATCTGGATGTGGAAGGCAAGCGCATTCGCGCTTACAAGAATGTCAGCATCAACGAACCCTTCTTCAATGGTCACTTCCCTGCGCATCCAATCATGCCGGGTGTGTTGATCATCGAAGCGATGGCTCAGGCTGCCGGCATCCTTGGCTTCAAAATGCTCGACGTGAAGCCTGCCGACGGCACGCTCTACTACTTCGTCGGCTCCGACAAGCTGCGTTTTCGCCAGCCCGTCACCCCAGGCGATCAGTTGATCCTCGAAGCCCGCTTCATCAGCTGCAAGCGTCAGATCTGGAAGTTCGAGTGCCAGGCTTCGGTCGATGGCAAGCCAGTCTGCTCTGCTGAAATCATCTGCGCGGAACGCAAACTATGAGTTTGATTGACCCTCGCGCAATCATCGATCCGACGGCTATCCTGGCCGACGGCGTCGAGGTCGGCCCTTGGTCGATCATCGGTGCAGGTGTGGAAATCGGCGAGGGGACAGTGATCGGGCCGCATGTGATTCTCAAAGGCCCGACCCGAATCGGAAAGCACAACCGCATCTACCAGTTTTCTTCGGTAGGCGAGGACACGCCCGATCTGAAATACAAGGGTGAAGAAACCCGTTTGGTCATCGGTGACCACAACGTCATCCGTGAAGGCGTGACGATTCACCGTGGGACCGTTCAGGACCGTTCTGAAACAACCCTGGGCGATCACAATCTGATCATGGCCTATGCCCACATCGGCCACGACAGCGTCATCGGCAACCACTGCATCCTGGTCAACAACACCGCGTTGGCGGGCCATGTGCACGTTGAAGACTGGGCGATCCTGTCCGGTTTTACCCTGGTTCACCAGTATTGCCATATCGGCGCCCACAGCTTTTCCGGTATGGGCACCGCCATCGGCAAGGACGTCCCGGCGTACGTTACGGTGTTCGGCAACCCGGCCGAAGCCCGCAGCATGAACTTTGAAGGCATGCGTCGTCGCGGTTTCAGCGAAGATGCGATCCACGCGTTGCGTCGTGCCTACAAGGTGGTTTATCGCCAGGGCCTGACGGTCGAACAGGCGCTCGCCGAACTGGCCGAGCCTTCGGATCAGTTCCCGGAAGTCGCGGTGTTCCGTGATTCCATCCAGTCTTCGACCCGCGGCATCACTCGTTAATCATGGCTAATCTGCGTATTGCGCTGGTAGCGGGTGAGGCTTCCGGCGACATTCTTGGCGCGGGTCTCATGCGCGCACTCAAGGCTCAGCACCCGGCGGTGGAGTTCATCGGTGTCGGTGGCCCGCTGATGCAGGCTGAAGGCCTGACTTCGTATTTCCCGATGGAACGTCTTTCGGTCATGGGCCTGGTGGAAGTGCTGGGTCGCTTGCGCGAGTTGCTGGCACGCCGCAAGAAGCTGGTTGCCGACCTGATCGCCGAGAAGCCGGACGTGTTCATCGGTATCGATGCCCCGGACTTCAACCTCAATATCGAACTCAAGCTGCGTCAGGCCGGGATCAAGACCGTGCATTACGTTAGCCCGTCGGTTTGGGCGTGGCGGCAGAAACGGGTGCTGAAGATTCGCGAAGGCTGCGATCTGATGCTGACGCTGTTCCCGTTCGAAGCAAAATTCTATGAAGAGAAGGGCGTGCCGGTGCGGTTTGTCGGGCATTCCCTGGCTGACGCCATCCCGCTGGAGGCCGATCGTGCCGCCGCGCGGGCTGAACTCGGCTTGCCCGACGGGCCGCTGGTTGCTCTGATGCCGGGCAGTCGTGGTGGCGAAGTTGGCCGGCTAGGTGCGTTGTTCCTCGATACGGCCCAGCGTCTGCGAGCCCTGCGCCCTGGTGTGCGGTTCGTCATGCCTTGCGCCGGCCCCGAGCGCCGCAAGCAGCTTGAAGAGCTGCTGGCGGGCCGAGATCTGCCGCTGACATTGCTCAACGGTAAATCCCATCTGGCCCTCGCAGCCTGTGACGCTGTGCTGATCGCGTCCGGAACCGCGACGCTTGAAGCGTTGTTGTACAAACGGCCGATGGTGGTCGCGTACCGCTTGGCACCGCTGACGTTCTGGATTCTCAAGCGCATGGTGAAAAGTCCCTACATCTCCTTGCCGAACCTGCTGGCCCAGCGCCTGTTGGTGCCCGAGTTGCTGCAGGACGATGCGACGGTTGAAGCCTTGGCCCAGACGCTGTCGCCACTGATCGAAGGCGGTGAAGAACAGACCCGCGGCTTCGATGAAATTCACCGTACCTTACGTCTGGACGCCTCCAATCAGGCGGCGGACGCGGTACTGAACCTGATCGGCAAAACACAATGAGCAAAGCAAGCATTCAGATGGGCCTGGACTTCACCCTGGTCGCCGAAGTTGAAGATCTGGTCGCCGGCGTTGACGAAGTCGGTCGCGGCCCGCTTTGTGGTGCAGTGGTGACAGCCGCGGTGATCCTCGATCCGAACCGTCCGATCCTGGGCCTGAACGACTCGAAGAAGCTCACCGAAGCACGCCGCGAAAAGCTCTACGACGAGATCTGCGAAAAGGCCCTGAGCTGGTGCATCGCTCGGGCCGAAGTCGAAGAAATCGACGAGCTGAACATTCTCCACGCCACCATGCTGGCCATGCAGCGCGCCGTCGAAGGTCTGCACATCACGCCGAAACTGGCGATGATCGATGGCAATCGTTGCCCGAAGCTGTCGATGCGTGCCGAAGCAGTGGTGCAGGGCGACGGCAAGGTACCGGCCATCGCAGCCGCGTCGATTCTGGCCAAGGTCAGCCGCGACCGTGAGATGGCAGCGTTCGAATTGATTTACCCGGGGTACGGCATCGGTGGCCACAAAGGCTACCCGACGCCCGTTCACCTGGAGGCGCTGGCCCGCTTGGGGCCAACGCCGATTCACCGCCGCTCGTTCGCCCCGGTACGCCTGGCGTACGAGGCACGGGAAAACCTGATCGAGAACTAGTCGGCAGGCTGATGTTTTTGCCAAGGCCCGGTACAATCCGGGCCTTGTTGTCTTCACGTTTCTAGTTTCTAGACAGGATCACTATGCCGGCTTCATTCGTTCATCTACGCCTGCACACTGAGTATTCCCTGGTCGACGGTCTGGTGCGGATCAAACCGCTGGTCAAGACCCTGGTCGGCATGAACATGCCTGCCGTGGCGGTCACCGATCAGAACAACATGTGTTCCCTGGTCAAATTCTATAAAGCCGCCATGGGCGCCGGGATCAAGCCGATCTGTGGCGCCGACCTGTGGCTGTCGAACAAGGATCCGGATAACGCTCTGAGCCGGATCAGCCTGCTGGCGATGAACGCCGTGGGTTATCGCAACCTCACCGAACTGATCTCCCGCGGCTTCATCGACGGCCAGCGCAATGGCTCGGTCATCATCGAGCGTGAGTGGGTGGCCGAAGCCAGCGAAGGCTTGATCATGCTGTCGGCGGCGAAAGAAGGCGAGATCGGCCTGGCCATGCTCAGTGGCAACCCGGCCGAAGCGGAAAACCTGGCACGCGAATGGATGGCCGTGTTCCCGGATCGTTTCTATCTGGAGATCCAGCGCACCAACCGCCCCAACGACGAAGAACAGCTGCACGGCGCCGTGGCCCTGGCTGAAAAAATCGGCGCGCCGCTGGTCGCGACCAACGACGTGCGCTTCATCAAGCAGGAAGACTTTGCCGCTCACGAAACCCGCGTTTGCATCGGTGAGGGCCGCGCCCTCGACGATCCGCGGCGTTCGAAGAATTACAGCGATCAGCAATACCTCAAAAGTGCCGAGGAAATGGCCGAGCTGTTCAGCGACATTCCCGAAGCGCTGGAAAACACCGTCGAGATTGCCAAGCGCTGCAACATCGACGTGAAGCTGGGCACTCACTTCCTGCCCAACTTCCCGATCCCCGATGGCATGACCATCGACGAGTATTTCCGCAAGGTTTCCTTCGATGGCCTGGAAGATCGCCTCAGCGTTCTGCTGCCCAAGGACACCACCGAAGACTACGAAACCAAGCGTCAGGTCTACGTCGACCGGCTGAATTTCGAGCTGGATATCATCATCCAGATGGGTTTTCCCGGTTACTTCCTGATCGTTATGGACTTTATCCAGTGGGCCAAGAGCAACGGTGTGCCAGTAGGCCCAGGCCGTGGGTCGGGTGCCGGGTCGCTGGTGGCCTACGTGCAGAAGATCACCGACCTTGACCCGCTGGAATATGACCTGCTGTTCGAACGTTTCCTTAACCCGGAACGGGTATCCATGCCCGACTTCGACGTCGACTTCTGCATGGACGGTCGCGACCGTGTAATCGACTACGTGGCCGAGAAATACGGCCGCAACGCGGTAAGCCAGATCATTACGTTCGGTTCCATGGCGGCCAAGGCTGTGGTCCGCGACGTGGCGCGGGTGCAGGGCAAGTCCTACGGTTTGGCGGATCGTCTGTCGAAGATGATCCCGTTCGAAGTCGGCATGACCCTGGAAAAGGCCTACGAACAGGAAGAAATCCTCCGTGACTTCATCAAGGTCGATGAAGAAGCTGCCGAAATCTGGGAAATGGCCCGCAAGCTTGAAGGCGTTGTGCGTAACGTCGGCAAGCACGCCGGTGGTGTGGTTATTGCCCCGACCAAACTGACTGACTTCTCGCCGATTTATTGCGATGAGGCCGGTGATGGTCTGGTCACCCAGTTCGACAAGGACGACGTTGAAGCTGCTGGCCTGGTGAAGTTCGACTTCCTCGGTCTGCGGACCCTGACGGTCATCGACTGGGCGCTCAAAACCATCAACCGTGATCGCGCCAAGGTTGATGAGCCGCCGCTGGATATCGCGTTCATCCCGCTGGATGACAAGCCGACTTACCAGTTGCTGCAAAAAGCTGAAACGACTGCGGTGTTCCAGCTTGAGTCGCGCGGCATGAAAGAGCTGATCAAAAAGCTCAAGCCCGACTGCCTGGAAGACTTGATCGCACTGGTGGCCCTGTTCCGTCCGGGTCCATTGCAATCGGGCATGGTGGACGACTTTATCAACCGTAAGCACGGTCGCGCCGAACTCGCGTACCCGCACTCGGACTACCAGTACGAAGGCCTCAAACCGGTTCTGGCACCGACTTACGGCATCATCCTGTATCAGGAACAGGTGATGCAGATTGCCCAGGTCATGGCCGGTTACACCCTTGGCGGCGCGGACATGCTGCGTCGAGCCATGGGTAAGAAAAAACCCGAAGAAATGGCCAAGCAGCGCGGCGGTTTCATTGAAGGTTGCACGACCAACAATATCGACGCCGACCTGGCTGGTAACATTTTCGACCTGGTAGAAAAGTTCGCCGGTTACGGTTTCAACAAATCCCACTCCGCTGCTTACGGCCTGGTGTCCTACCAGACCGCCTGGCTGAAAACGCACTACCCGGCGCCCTTCATGGCCGCGGTACTGTCGGCGGATATGCACAACACCGACAAGGTCGTGACCTTGATCGAAGAAATTCGCACCATGAAGCTGCGTCTCGACGCGCCGGATGTGAATACTTCGGAGTTCAAGTTCACGGTGAATGACGAGGGCCGAATTATTTACGGCCTCGGCGCGATCAAAGGTGTGGGCGAAGGTCCGGTGGAAGCCATCACCGAGGCGCGTCAGGAAGGTCCGTTCAAGGATCTGTTCGACTTCTGCGCCCGTGTCGATCTCAAGCGTATCAACAAGCGCACCCTGGACGGTTTGATCCGCAGCGGTGCGCTGGATCGTCTGGGGCCTTACTTCCATGACGAGCAGAAAGCCTATCAGGCCAATATCGACCGCAACCGGGCGGTCTTGCTGAACGCGATGGAAGGGGCGATCAAGGCGGCCGAACAAACCGCGCGTACCCACGACAGCGGTCATGTCGACCTGTTTGGCGGTCTGTTCGTCGAAGAAGATGCCGATGTCTACGCTAATCACCGCAAGGCCAAGGAACTGACCCTCAAGGAACGCCTGAAAGGGGAGAAAGACACCCTGGGCCTGTACCTGACCGGTCACCCGATCGACGAATACGAAGGAGAGATCCGCCGTTTCGCCCGTCAGCGCATCATCGACCTGAAACCGGCCCGTGATACCCAGACCGTCGCGGGCATGATCATTGCCCTGCGAGTCATGAAGAACAAAAAGGGCGACAAGATGGGTTTCATTACCCTCGACGACCGCTCTGGACGGATCGAGGCCTCGCTGTTCGCCGAAGCATTCCATTCGGCGCAGTCGCTGTTGCAGACCGACGCGATGGTGGTGGTCGAAGGCGAAGTCAGCAACGACGATTTCTCCGGTGGCTTGCGGCTACGGGTCAAGCGGGTGATGAGCATGGAAGATGCGCGCACCAATCTGGCTGAAAGCCTGCGCTTGAAGCTGCAAACCCAGGATTTGAAAGGCGATCAGCTACGCTGGCTCGGTGAGTTGTTCAAGCGTCACCGTGGCGCGTGCCCGATCACCATGGAGTACACCAGTCCCGATGCGAAAGCCTTGTTGCAGTTCGGCGAGACCTGGCGGATCGACCCGGCGGATGCCTTGATTCAAGCCCTGCGTGACCAGTTCGGGCGAGACAACGTCTTCCTCCAATACCGTTGACGGTCCGGCCCTATAGCTAGGGCCTGATCTCGACCTGAATTTTTAATCTCGACCTGAACGCGCCTCTCCCTTAAGGTAGGGCGCGAATAGACAACCGGCCGGCCCAAGCTCTCTTGGAGGTCGACCCAAGACGGACGCCTATGAACCCGAATTTTCTAGATTTCGAACAGCCGATCGCCGACCTGCAAGCCAAGATCGAAGAGTTGCGCTTGGTCGGTAATGACAATTCGCTGAATATCGGCGATGAGATCTCCCGCCTGCAGGACAAAAGCAGCACGCTGACCGAAGACATCTTCGGCAAGCTGACCAGCTGGCAGATCGCGCGTCTGGCGCGTCACCCGAAACGTCCATATACCCTGGACTACATCGAACACATCTTCACCGAGTTCGACGAGCTGCATGGCGACCGTCACTTCTCCGACGACGCTGCGATCGTCGGCGGCATTGCCCGCTTGGACGACCAGCCGGTGATGATCATCGGTCACCAGAAAGGCCGCGAAGTGCGCGAGAAAGTTCGCCGCAACTTCGGCATGCCGCGTCCGGAAGGCTACCGCAAGGCCTGCCGCCTGATGGAAATGGCCGAACGTTTCAAAATGCCGATCCTGACCTTCATCGACACCCCGGGTGCTTACCCAGGTATCGACGCTGAAGAGCGCAACCAGAGCGAAGCGATTGCCTGGAACCTGCGTGTCATGGCACGCCTGAAAACCCCAATCATCGCCACCGTGATCGGTGAAGGTGGTTCCGGTGGTGCTCTGGCGATCGGCGTTTGCGATCAACTGAACATGCTGCAGTACTCGACTTACGCAGTGATTTCGCCGGAAGGTTGCGCTTCGATTCTGTGGAAGACCGCCGAGAAAGCGCCGGACGCTGCCGAAGCCATGGGCATCACTGCCGAGCGCCTGAAAGGCCTGGGTATTGTGGATAAAGTGATCGGCGAGCCTTTGGGCGGCGCACACCGTAATCCGGCCGCTGCGGCTGCATCGATCCGTGCCGAGCTGAGCTCGCAGCTGGCGATGTTGAAGAAGTTCGATAACGAAGCGCTGTTGGCTCGCCGTTACGAGCGTCTGATGAGCTACGGTCTCTGATCTGACGTTGCTATACCCATGTGGGAGCGAGCTTGCTCGCGATGGCGGCTTAACATTCAACAAATAGGTTGGCTGTTACACCGCTATCGCGAGCAAGCTCGCTCCCACATTTGATTTGGGCGAAGTGAACACTATGAGCTCATCCAAGAATGATCTTCCTGCCAGACTCCTGCTGAATCTGGCTCCGTGGCGCAACACTACAACCTGGCGCATCGCCTTCTCCGGTGGTCTCGACTCCACCGTTCTGCTGCACCTTCTCGCACACCTCGCAAAAACCGAATCCCTGCCGGCGCTAAGCGCCATCCATGTTCATCACGGCCTTCAGGCTGTGGCTGATGCGTGGCCGGATCATTGTCAGTCGATCTGTGATGCGCTGGGTGTGCCGCTGCAGGTTGTTCGTGTGCAGGTTCAACCCGGCGCCAGCCTTGAGCGTGCAGCCCGGGATGCGCGATATGCCGCGTTCATCGAGGCGACTCAGGCCAATGAAGTGTTGATGACCGCCCAGCACCGTGACGATCAGGCGGAAACGTTGTTGTTTCGGCTGTTGCGTGGGGCAGGGGTGAGGGGGTTGTCGGGGATGCCACGCCAGCGCCCGCTCGGTAAAGGGCAGTTGCTTCGGCCATTGCTCGATGTCGCTCGGGCTGAACTTGAAGCCTATGCGGCTGAGCATCGGCTGAGCTGGATCGAAGACCCATCGAACCAGGATCGGCAATTCTCGCGAAATTACCTGCGCCATCAGGTATTCCCGGTATTGACCGAGCGCTGGCGGCAAGCGGTAACGACCATGGCTCGCAGCGCTGCGCATCTGAGTGAGGCACAGGGATTGCTCGATGAGCTTGCGCAAATCGACCTGGCTGGCGCCAGCACTGCCAATGATTTTGATTGGCTGGGATTGCCGTCCCTGGAACTGGGGGCATTGGAAAAACTGTCTTCTGCTCGTCAACGTAATGCGTTAAGTCATTGGCTCGAACCGTTGACGCGACTGCCGGACAGTGACCATTGGTCGGGTTGGGAGAATTTACGTGATGCCACCGGCGATGCCTGCCCGATCTGGCGGCTGGCGGATGGCGAACTGCATCGGGCGGGTGGGCGTATCTGGTGGTTGTCCGGCCGTTGGTTGTGCCCGTCGCCCGCCGCCGGAAACTGGCCCGACCCCTCGCTATCGCTGGTGTTGCCGGACAACGGCGTGCTCACACTCACCGGCCCAATCCCCGATGGCCTGCTGCATATCCGCTATCGTGAGGGAGGTGAGGTGATGAATTTGCCCGGTCGCGGCCATCGCGATCTGAAGCGATTGCTTAACGAAAGCGGCGTGCCGGTTTTTGCCCGTGGCAGATTGCCGCTGCTCTACCAAGGCGAGCAATTGCTGGCGGTGGCCAACCTGCGGGGCTTGGACGGCAGTGCAAAGGACCGTTGGAATTTGCATTGGCAGCCGCCGCACGAAGATCTAGGTTTGAGCTGAAAGGGGCTTTCCGGTAGACTACGCTCCCTTCTTGATACAACTTCTGTGGATTCGCCTGAATTGCAGGAGTTGCCGATTACCAAGCAGTCTTTGCTGGGCGATTCCAAAAAATGTGTAGCGAGCAACGTACCGGTGTTTCATCTTCCGGTCTGTCCCAACGCGGCGGTTTTTTTGAAAGGTGCGCTGTGATTAATGCAGGTGATCGGGGGCTTCGGCCTTCCTTCGCTTTCCCCGGCGGCTCGGACCGCTTTAACGCAGACTTCTAGGGTTTTTCATGACGCGCTACATATTCGTCACGGGCGGTGTTGTTTCTTCATTGGGGAAAGGCATCGCATCGGCTTCATTGGCGGCCATCCTGGAGGCGCGGGGACTTAAGGTCACCATGCTGAAGCTGGACCCGTACATCAACGTTGACCCGGGCACCATGAGCCCGTTCCAGCACGGTGAAGTGTTCGTCACCCACGATGGCGCCGAGACCGACCTGGACCTGGGCCACTACGAGCGGTTCATCCGCACGACCATGACCCAGAACAACAACTTCACCACCGGCCGTGTCTACGAACACGTCCTGCGCAAAGAGCGCCGTGGTGATTACCTGGGCGCAACCATTCAGGTGATCCCGCACATCACCGACGAAATCAAGCGCCGGATCATCAAGGGCGCCGGCGATGCCGACGTGGCCATGGTCGAGATCGGTGGCACCGTGGGTGATATCGAATCCCAGCCTTTCCTCGAAGCCATCCGTCAATTGCGTTTCGAAGTCGGCGCCAAGCGCGCGATGCTGATGCACCTGACACTGGTGCCGTACATCGCCACTGCCGGCGAAACCAAAACCAAGCCTACTCAGCACTCGGTCAAGGAACTGCGTTCCATCGGCCTGCAGCCTGACGTGCTGGTTTGCCGCTCCGATCACCCGATCGACATCTCCTCGCGTCGCAAGATCGCTCAGTTCACCAACGTTGAAGAACGTGCGGTGATTGCGCTGGAAGACGCCGACACCATCTACAAGATCCCGGGCATTCTGCACGCCCAGGGCCTGGATGATTTCGTTGTCGAGCGTTTCGGCCTGCAATGTGGCGGCGCCGATCTGTCCGAGTGGGAAGCCGTGGTCGACGCCAAGCTCAACCCTGAGCATGAAGTCACCATCGCCATGGTCGGCAAGTACATGGAACTGCTGGACGCCTACAAGTCGCTGATCGAAGCGATGAGTCACGCCGGCATCAGCAACCGTACCAAGGTCAACCTGCGCTACATCGACTCCGAAGACATCGAAAACCAGGGCACTGCGCTGCTGGAAGGTGTCGACGCGATTCTGGTACCTGGCGGCTTCGGTCTGCGAGGCGTGGAAGGCAAGATCACCGCCGTTCAATACGCTCGCGAAAACAAGGTTCCTTACCTGGGCATCTGCCTGGGTATGCAAGTGGCCGTGATCGAGTTCGCTCGTAACGTGCTGGGCTGGAAAGACGCCAACTCCACCGAGTTCGATCGTGCGAGCGGTCATCCGGTCGTGGGTCTGATCACCGAGTGGGAAGATGCCACCGGCGCCGTCGAAACCCGTACCGAAACGTCCGATCTGGGCGGCACCATGCGTCTCGGCGCTCAGGATTGCCTGCTGGAATCGGGTTCCCTGGTGCACGATTGCTACGCCAAGGACGTGATCGTCGAGCGTCACCGTCACCGCTACGAAGTGAACAACAACCTGCTGCCGCAAATCATGGAAGCCGGTCTGAAAATCACCGGTCGTTCCGGTGATGGCGCCCTGGTAGAAGTGGTTGAAGCCCCGGATCATCCATGGTTCGTCGCTTGCCAGTTCCACCCGGAGTTCACCTCGACACCACGCGACGGTCACCCGTTGTTCAGCGGTTTCGTTAAAGCAGCTTTGGTTCAACACCAGAAGAAGGCGTAAATCCGATGGCCCAGAAGATCATCCGCGTAGGCGATATCGAGATTGCCAACGACAAGCCAATGGTGCTTTTCGGTGGCATGAACGTGCTGGAAAGCCGCGACATGGCGATGCAGGTCTGCGAAGAATACGTAAAGGTCACCGAGAAACTCGGTATCCCTTACGTGTTCAAGGCCAGCTTCGACAAGGCCAACCGTTCCTCCGTGACCTCTTACCGTGGCCCCGGCCTGGAAGAGGGCATGCGGATTTTCCAGGACATCAAGCAGGCGTTTGGCGTGCCGATCATCACCGACGTCCACGAGCCTGATCAGGCCGCGGTCGTCGCTGAAGTCTGCGACATCATCCAGTTGCCGGCCTTCTTGTCGCGCCAGACCGACCTGGTGGTCGCGATGGCCAAGACCGGCGCGGTGATCAACATCAAGAAAGCCCAGTTCCTCGCGCCTCAGGAAATGAAGCACATCCTGAGCAAATGCGTGGAAGCGGGTAACGATCAGTTGATTCTCTGCGAACGCGGATCGAGCTTCGGCTACAACAACCTGGTCGTCGACATGCTCGGCTTCGGCATCATGAAGCAGTTCGAATACCCGGTGTTCTTCGACGTGACCCACGCGCTGCAAATGCCCGGCGGTCGCTCCGATTCCGCTGGTGGTCGCCGTGCTCAGGTCCTGGACCTGGCCAAAGCCGGTATGAGCCAGTCGTTGGCTGGCCTGTTCCTCGAAGCGCACCCGGACCCGGACAACGCCAAATGCGACGGCCCTTGTGCCTTGCGTCTGGACAAACTGGAGCCATTCCTGGCCCAGCTCAAAGCTTTGGACGAACTGGTGAAGAGTTTTCCGACGGTAGAAACCGCGTAATCCTCATTTCTCCGGTAAAGTACCGCACGAATTAATGCTCAGGCCCTCGGGTCTGGGCCTTATCGTCCGCAAGTCTGCCCGCTGCACATTACTTGCCGGCGATACAAGATTTCCTTCAGCTGCGTCGTTTTCGTCAACTTTGGAGTGTTTACAACAATGGCAAAAATCGTCGACATCAAAGGTCGTGAAGTTCTCGACTCCCGTGGCAACCCCACCGTGGAAGCGGACGTGCTTCTCGATAACGGCATCATCGGCAGTGCTTGCGCGCCGTCCGGTGCTTCCACTGGCTCGCGTGAAGCGCTCGAGCTGCGTGATGGCGACAAGAGCCGTTACCTGGGCAAGGGCGTGCTGAAAGCCGTCGCCAACATCAACGGTCCGATCCGCGACCTGTTGAAAGGTGCAGACCCAAGCGACCAGAAAGCGCTGGATCACGCGATGATCAAGCTCGACGGTACTGAAAACAAAGGCTCCCTGGGCGCCAACGCGATCCTCGCCGTTTCCCTGGCAGCCGCCAAGGCCGCCGCACAGGACCAGGACCTGCCGCTGTACGCTCACATTGCCAACCTGAACGGCACTCCGGGTGTTTACTCGATGCCGGTTCCGATGATGAACATCATCAACGGTGGCGAGCACGCCGATAACAACGTCGACATCCAGGAATTCATGGTTCAGCCAGTAGGCGCCAAGTCTTTCTCGGAAGGTCTGCGCATGGGCACCGAGATTTTCCATCACCTCAAAGCCGTTCTGAAGGCCCGTGGCCTGAGCACTGCTGTTGGCGACGAAGGTGGTTTCGCACCGAACCTGGCCTCCAACGAAGACGCTTTGAAAGTGATCTCCGAAGCCGTGGCCAACGCCGGTTACAAGCTGGGCACCGACGTGACCCTGGCGCTGGACTGCGCGGCCAGCGAATTCTACG
This sequence comes from Pseudomonas sp. GL_093, assembly GCF_057837605.1. Classification (NCBI taxonomy): domain Bacteria; kingdom Pseudomonadati; phylum Pseudomonadota; class Gammaproteobacteria; order Pseudomonadales; family Pseudomonadaceae; genus Pseudomonas; species Pseudomonas sp. GL_093. The sequence continues at coordinate 1,380,392 of NZ_CM174448.1, forward strand.
AAGACGGTAAATACAACCTGTCCGGCGAAGGCCAGGTGTTCACCGCTGAAGGTTTCGCTGACTACCTGAAAGGCCTGACCGAGCGTTACCCGATCATCTCGATCGAAGACGGTCTGGACGAGTCCGACTGGGCTGGCTGGAAAATCCTCACCGACAAGATCGGCGAGAAAATCCAACTGGTAGGCGACGACCTGTTCGTAACCAACACCAAGATCCTGAAAGAAGGCATCGATAAAAAGATCGCCAACTCGATCCTGATCAAGTTCAACCAGATCGGCACCCTGACTGAAACCCTGGAAGCCATCCAGATGGCCAAGGCCGCTGGTTACACTGCCGTGATCTCGCACCGCTCCGGCGAAACCGAAGATTCGACCATTGCCGACCTGGCTGTGGGCACCGCGGCTGGCCAGATCAAGACCGGCTCCCTGTGCCGTTCCGACCGTGTTTCCAAGTACAACCAACTGCTGCGCATCGAAGAGCAGTTGAATGGCAAAGCCAAGTACAACGGTCGCAGCGAATTCCGCGGTTAATCGTTAATTGGTAAAAAGACACCGGATTGTGTCGGAAAAATCGCTACAGCGATGGATTTGCCACTAATCTGATGCCTTATAAGCACAAGCCTGGGTCTTCCAGGCTTCGTGCTATCAGAAGCTTCAAAGTTTTGGCATGGCTGTCTTTTTTCACTGGATACCTGATATTCGATGCGCAGTCCCAATTGGTTGTTCCTCGTCTTGCTCCTGCTGCTGGCTGGCCTGCAATACCGCCTGTGGGTGGGTAATGGCAGTCTGGCGCAAGTGGCCGAACTGACTCAGCAGATCGCAGATCAACACGCTGAGAACGAGGGGCTGCTTGAGCGCAATCGGGTGATGGACGCTGAAGTCAGTGAATTGAAAAAGGGCATGGAGACCGTTGAAGAACGGGCTCGCCATGAGTTGGGCATGGTCAAGGACGGTGAAACCCTTTACCAGTTGGCTCAATGAACCCCTCGTTACCGGCCTTCTGGGCTGTAATTCCTGCCGCGGGCGTCGGTGCCCGTATGGCCGCGGACCGTCCCAAGCAATACTTGCAACTGGGCGGGCGCACAATTCTCGAACACAGCCTTGGCTGTTTCCTTGATCACCCTTCCCTGAAAGGGTTGGTGGTCAGTCTTGCTGTTGATGATCCTTATTGGCCGACCCTGGCGTGTGCTTGCGATCCGCGAATTCAGCGGGTTGAGGGCGGCTCCGAGCGTTCCGGGTCGGTACTCAATGCGTTGCTGCATTTGCATGCGCAAGGCGCTGACGATGAGGATTGGGTGCTGGTTCACGATGCTGCGCGGCCGAATCTGAGCCGAGATGATCTGGACAAGTTGCTGGGTGAGCTCGCAGATGATCCGGTTGGTGGGCTGCTGGCAGTTCCGGCACGCGATACTCTCAAGCGGGTCGACAAGCATGGTCGTGTGGTCGAAACCGTGGATCGCCGTGTGATCTGGCAAGCCTATACGCCGCAGATGTTTCGCCTTGGTGCATTGCATCGGGCGTTGGCCGACAGTCTGGTGGCCGATGCGGTCATCACTGATGAAGCTTCGGCCATGGAGTGGGCAGGCCTGGCGCCGCGCCTGATCGAAGGTCGATCCGACAACCTCAAGGTCACCCGCCCTGAAGACCTTGAGTGGTTGCGCCAGCGTTGGGCTAACCGCCGCTGAATTACTCGTTGAATATTCAACCGCTATCGCGAGCAGGCTCGCTCCCACAATGGAATGCATTTCCCTGTGGGAGCGAGCCTGCTCGCGATGGCGGTCTATCAGTCAGCAAAACTGTCACTGAAAGCTGCAAGCCGAGCTAAGTTCGATACTCCGGCCGCTCAGCCAGCCCTTCCTTCAAATAATCCACCAACTTGCGTACCTTCGGCGACAGATGTCGCTGCTGTGGATACAACGCCCACACCGCGGTATTCGGCGGTTGGTGCGCATCCAGCAGTGAAATCAACGCACCGCTCTTCAGATGCTCCAGCACGTAATAGTCCGGCAGCTGACACAAACCCACGCCCTGTAACGCGGCATCCAGCACCGCTTGCCCACTGTTGCAGCGCCAGTTTCCCTGCACTCGCTGGGAAAATTCCCGCCCGTTCTGTTCCAGTTGCCAGATGTCCGAGCTACCAATGAGGCAGTTGTGGCGGCTGAGTTCCGACAAGCTATGTGGGCGACCATACCGTTCCAGGTAGGACGGCGATGCGCACAGGTACATGCGTCGTGGTGCCAGACGTGTCGCCACCAGTCGTGAGTCCTGCAGGCGGCCGAGACGGATCGCCAGGTCCAGCCCTTCGTGCACGAGGTCGAGTTGACGATTGCTCAGTTCGATGTCGATGCGCAGTTGCGGATAGAGCGCCATGAAACGGGTCACCAGCGGCACGATGAATCGTTCACCGTAAGCCACGGCGCAGGTCATGCGCAGCATGCCTTTGGGTTCGCTGGTCAGGTCGCCAACCGCACGCAAGGCTTCTTCACGGCCATCCTGCAGGCGCTGGCAATGCTGAAGAAAGGTTTGCCCGGCTTCGGTCAGAGTGACCCGGCGAGTGCTGCGATAAAGCAGACGCGTCTGAAGGCGCTCTTCGAGGCGTACTATTTGTCGACTGATGTGGGAGGACGAAACCCCGAGGCGTTCCGCGGCAGCCGTGAACTGGCTGCACTCGGCCACGGCGACGAACTCGTCGATACCTTCCCAGCGGTTTTCGGACATCAAGGATTATCCCTGTATGGCAATAATGTTTTGCTTTTGTCCGGATTATTCACCGTCAGGAGGTGTATTACACTCCCTGTCTCGTTTTTATTCACTGGAGAATCCACATGATCAAGTCGCGCGCTGCCGTTGCCTTCGAGGCCAAGAAACCCCTCGAGATCGTTGAAGTCGATGTCGCCATGCCCAAGGCCGGTGAAGTCCTGCTGCGTGTGGTTGCCTCCGGTGTTTGTCATACCGATGCCTACACGCTGTCGGGTGCGGACCCGGAAGGCATCTTCCCGTCGATCCTCGGTCACGAAGGTGGCGCGGTGGTTGAGGCGATCGGTGAGGGCGTGACCTCCGTCGCTGTCGGCGATCATGTGATCCCGCTGTACACCCCGGAATGCCGCCAGTGCAAATTCTGTCTGTCGGGCAAAACCAACCTGTGTCAGGCGATTCGCGCGACTCAGGGTAAAGGCCTGATGCCGGATGGCACTTCGCGCTTTTCCTACAAAGGCCAGCCAATTTTCCACTACATGGGGACGTCGACGTTCTCCGAATACACCGTGCTGCCGGAAATCTCCGTCGCCAAAATTCCAAAAGAAGCGCCACTGGAAAAAGTCTGCCTGCTGGGCTGCGGTGTCACCACCGGCATCGGTGCAGTCCTCAATACCGCCAAGGTAAAACCTGGTGATACCGTCGCCATTTTCGGCCTCGGCGGCATCGGTCTGTCGGCGGTGATCGGCGCCGTCAAAGCCAAGGCTGCGCGGATCATCGCCATCGACATCAACCCGGCCAAATTCGAGATCGCCAAGCAGTTGGGTGCAACCGATTGTGTGAACCCGAAAGATTTTGATCGTCCGATCCAGGAAGTCATCGTCGACATGACCGATGGCGGCGTCGACTTTTCCTTCGAGTGCATCGGCAACGTCCAATTGATGCGTGCTGCACTTGAATGCTGCCACAAGGGTTGGGGCGAGTCGGTAATCATCGGCGTCGCCGGTGCTGGCCAGGAAATCTCCACGCGTCCATTCCAGTTGGTGACCGGTCGCGTCTGGCGCGGTTCGGCGTTCGGTGGCGTGCGTGGCCGTACCGAGTTGCCAAGCTATGTCGAGATGGCTGAAACCGGCGAAATCCCGCTGGATACGTTCATCACCCACACGATGGGCCTGGAAGATATCAACAAGGCGTTCGACCTGATGCATGAAGGCAAGAGCATCCGTTCCGTCATCCATTTCTGAGGTCGGTCATGAGCCTGGAAAATATCTCCTGCCAGAAAAGCTTCGGCGGCTGGCACAAACGCTATCGGCACCGCTCCGATGTGCTCGGCTGCGACATGGTGTTTGCCGTGTACCTGCCGCCGCAAGCGGAGCAGGGCGGCAAACTGCCGGTGCTGTATTGGTTATCCGGCCTGACCTGCACCGACGAAAACTTCATGCAAAAGGCCGGCGCCATGCGCATGGCCGCCGAGCTTGGCCTGATCATCGTTGCACCGGACACCAGCCCTCGCGGTCCCGATGTGCCGGGTGATCCGGATGGCGCCTGGGACTTCGGTCTCGGCGCCGGATTTTATCTGAATGCCACGCAGGAACCCTGGTCCCGGCACTATCGGATGCATGACTATGTCGTGCAGGAATTGCCCGCATTGGTCGAAGCCCATTTCCCGGCGTCGGACAAGCGCGGCATCAGCGGTCACTCCATGGGTGGCCACGGTGCTTTGGTCTGCGCGTTGCGTAATCCGGGGCGTTATCAGTCGGTCTCGGCGTTCTCGCCGATCAACAATCCGATGGACTGCCCTTGGGGTCAGAAGGCCTTTTCCCGCTACCTGGGGGAAGATCGATCGAAATGGCGCGAGTGGGATGCCTGCGTCCTGATTGCCGAAGCGAACGAGAAGTTGCCGCTGCTGGTCGACCAAGGTGATCGCGACGATTTCCTCGCCACCCAGCTCAAGCCTGAAGCCTTGCAACAGGCCGCCAAACTGGCCGGTCATCCGCTGACGTTGCGCCTGCAACCCGGCTACGACCACAGCTATTTCTTCATCGCCAGTTTCATCGACGACCACTTGCAACATCATGGGCGCGCTCTAAGCGCCTAATGTTCGACAAAGCAGGTAGAATCACGCCCTGACAAAAATCGGGGCGTTTTTTTATGCGTATTGGCCACGGCTATGATGTGCACCGTTTCGCTGAAGGCGATTTCATTACTCTGGGCGGCGTGCGCATTGCACACGGCTTCGGGCTGCTCGCTCATTCCGACGGTGACGTCCTGCTGCACGCCTTGAGCGATGCCTTGCTCGGCGCCGCTGCGCTGGGTGATATCGGCAAGCATTTCCCGGACACCGACCCGACATTCAAGGGCGCCGACAGCCGTGTGCTGTTGCGTCACGTCGTCGCACTGATCCACGCCAAGGGCTGGAAAGTCGGCAACGTCGATAACACCATCGTCGCCCAGGCGCCGAAAATGGCCCCGCATATCGAATCGATGCGCGCGCTGATTGCCGCGGATCTTCAAGTTGAGTTGGATCAAGTGAACGTGAAAGCTACCACCACCGAAAAGCTCGGCTTTGTCGGTCGCGAAGAAGGCATTGCCGTGCACTCCGTTGCCTTGTTGCTGCGCGCATGAACGAACTGCAATTGCTCGGCCCGCGGGCCTATGGCGAAGCCCTCGGCACCGCAGTACTGAAAGCCACGGCGGAAGATTTTCAGGTCGATGAAGTCCTCAATATCCCCCTCAGTGGCGATGGCGAACACTTGTGGATCTGGGTGGAAAAGCGCGGTCTGAATACCGAAGAAGCGGCACGGCGGATCGCCAAGGCAGCGGGCGTTCCATTGCGCACCGTCAGTTACGCGGGCCTCAAGGATCGTCAGGCGCTGACTCGCCAGTGGTTCAGCGTGCAGCTGCCAGGCAAGGCTGATCCCGATCTGTCGGCGGCGGAAAACGATACGCTGAAAATCCTCAAGACCGGCCGGCACAAACGCAAGCTACAACGCGGTGCCCACTCGGCCAATGGCTTCACGTTGCGACTGACGCAATTCGCAGGCGACAAAGCGGCGATCGAGGAGCGTCTGCAACTGATTGCCAAGCAAGGTATTCCCAATTATTTCGGCGCCCAGCGTTTTGGGTTTGACGGCGGTAACGTGGTCGATGCCCGTGCGTGGGCTGCTCGCAAAGCCTTACCGGAGCAGCGCAACGTGCGTTCGCGTCTGCTCTCTACGGCGCGCAGTTTTCTGTTTAATCAGGTGTTGGCGGCGCGTGTCGCCGATGGCAGCTGGCAGCGTGCCCAGGTTGGCGATCTGCTGGCCTTCACCGATAGCCGCAGCTTCTTTCCGGCCGGTGAAGCCGAGTGCAGCGACCCGCGTCTGGCAATTCTCGATCTGCACCCGACCGGTCCGCAGTGGGGCGAAGGTGACTCGCCGACGACGGGCGCTGTCCATGAACTGGAGCAGGCAATCGCCACTCGCGAAGCAGACTTGCGTGATTGGTTGATTAACGCCGGAATGAGCCACGAACGTCGCATCCTGCGACTGCCCATTGGTGGGTTGACGTGGCATTATCCCGAGCCTGACATTCTGCAACTGGAATTCGTCCTCCCGGCCGGATGCTTCGCCACCGTATTGGTGCGCGAGCTTGTTGATCTGGTGCCGGTGGGGCAGACGGACAGCCCATGCGTATTCTGATTTCTAACGACGATGGGGTAACCGCACCCGGTCTCGCCGCGCTTTATGCTGCGCTGGCGGATTACACCGAATGCGTGGTTATCGCCCCGGACCAAGACAAAAGCGGCGCCAGCAGCTCGCTGACGCTCGACCGTCCGTTACACCCGCAAACGCTGGCCAACGGCTTTATCAGCCTCAATGGCACACCGACCGATTGCGTGCACCTGGGCCTCAATGGCTTGCTGGAGCGCGAGCCGGACATGGTGGTTTCGGGCATCAACCTGGGCGCCAACCTGGGTGATGACGTGTTGTATTCCGGCACCGTGGCGGCGGCCCTTGAGGGACGTTTCCTGGCGCGTCCTTCGTTTGCCTTTTCGTTGGCCTCACGGCAAGTGGAGAACCTTCCCACAGCCGCGTACTTTGCGCGCAAACTGGTAGAGGCTCACGCGGACCTTGAACTGCCACCGCGTACGGTACTGAACGTGAACATTCCCAATTTGCCGCTGGATCACATCCGCGGTATTCAGCTGACCCGCCTCGGACATCGCGCACGTGCTGCAGCGCCGATGAAAGTGGTCGATCCGCGCGGTAAATCCGGTTACTGGATTGCGGCGGCGGGGGATGCCGAGGACGGCGGCCCGGGCACCGATTTTCATGCGGTGATGCAGGGCTATGTTTCAATCACCCCACTGCAACTGGATCGCACCTTTAATGATGCCTTCAGAAGTCTCGATGGCTGGCTGGAGGGGCTGAACTAATGGCTCGTGAACAAGACGATATTCTGCGTCGTGGCATCGGGATGACCTCACAACGGACCCGTGAGCGCCTTATTCAGCGCCTGTATGAAGAGGGGATTTGCAACGCCAAGGTGCTGGAAGTCATTCGCCGTACACCGCGTCACCTGTTCGTCGACGAGGCGCTGGCTCACCGTGCCTACGAAGACACGGCGCTGCCGATCGGCAATAACCAGACCATCTCGCAGCCTTATATGGTGGCTCGCATGAGCGAGTTGCTGCTGGAGGCCGGTCCGCTCGACAAGGTGATGGAAATCGGCACCGGCTCGGGCTATCAGACGGCGGTGCTGTCGCAACTGGTCGAGCGGGTATTTTCCGTCGAGCGCATCAAGGTTCTACAGGATCGGGCCAAGGAACGCCTGGTGGAGCTGAACCTGCGCAACGTGGTGTTCCGCTGGGGCGATGGCTGGGAAGGCTGGCCGGCGCTGGCGCCGTACAACGGCATTATCGTGACCGCGGTGGCGACCGATGTACCTCAGGCGCTGCTTGATCAATTGGCACCGGGAGGGCGGCTGGTGATCCCGGTCGGATCGGGTGAGGTTCAACAATTGATGCTGATCATCCGGGAAGAGCAGGGCTTTTCCAGGCGTGTTCTGGGGGCTGTTCGCTTCGTCCCGTTACTCAATGGGCCGCTCGCCTGAGCATTTGTTTTAGCGCGCTGAATTCTCTTCGATTGCTCCTGTCTTACAGCGGCATCGATCAGTTAAACGGGATTCATCGTCAGGCAGCAAACGTGTGCGCGAAGCCATTTCGCTTCATTAAAGGTAAAGCCTGCACGGCCCGTTATACTTGCGACATTTCATGCCGGAACACGGCAATCCACATTTTCAGCCACCACAAAGGGAGCGGCGGGTGAGTCTCACAGTCATTGCGCAGCGAATGGGTAAAACGAGCTTTCAGCGCCTGGTGACTGGCCTTGTCTTGAGCACCTTGCTAGTCGGTTGCTCCAGCAACAAATCGAGCGAAGTACGCGTCGTCGATCGCAACAACGCCGTCGCCCAGCGTCCGGCAGTGACCACGGGTCAATACGTCGTCCGACCTAAAGACACCTTGTTCTCCATCGCCTTTCGCTACGGCTGGGACTACAAAGCCCTCGCGGCACGCAACAACATTCCTACGCCTTATACGATCCATCCGGGTCAGACGATTCGCTTTGACGGTCGCACCGGTTCAACGCCGACGCCGGTGGCCAGCTCCATTGATTCAACGCCTTCTTCGTCGCTCAAAACCACGGTTATCCGGCGCCAGGCGAATGGCGCAACCACCAGCACAGCAGTGGTTGCACCGTCCGTCGCCAGCAAGCCGACCCCTGCTCCGATGCCTCCTGCCGGTCCGGCCCCGACCGGCTGGGGGTGGCCATCTAATGGCATTCTCATTGGAAAATTCTCTTCAAACGGCAGTTTGAATAAAGGAATTGATATCGCCGGGGATTTGGGACAGCCTGTTTTAGCTGCGTCTGATGGGACGGTGGTATACGCCGGGAGTGGCTTAAGGGGCTACGGCGAATTAGTCATCATCAAACACAGCGATACCTACGTCAGTGCCTACGGACATAACCGCAGGCTGTTGGTTCGGGAGGGGCAGCAGGTCAAGGTCGGACAGACAATTGCCGAAATGGGGTCAACGGGTACAGACCGGGTGAAGCTGCATTTTGAGATTCGCCGACAAGGTAAACCTGTAGATCCGCTGCAATTCCTGCCGCGTCGTTGATCGCTTTCCAGCCTGTTCCGTCACGTAGAGGGAACAGGCTCCAGCGTTGCCAAGGATAAAGGCGCCGCTTGAGCCTGAGGTCGAACTCACCAAAGGACTATAACAATGGCTCTCAGTAAAGAAGTGCCGGAGTTTGACATCGACGATGAGGTTCTCCTGATGGAGAGCGGCATCGGGACGGATTCGATGTCGAATGATGAAGGGGCAGCTCCACCTTCCGTTCGTGCCAAATCCAAACACTCCGCTTCGTTAAAGCAACACAAGTACATTGACTACACGCGTGCACTCGATGCCACGCAGCTGTACCTCAATGAGATTGGCTTTTCCCCTCTGCTGTCCCCCGAAGAAGAAGTTCATTTTGCGCGCTTGTCGCAAAGTGGAGATCCGGCCGGGCGCAAACGCATGATTGAAAGTAACCTGCGGCTGGTGGTGAAAATCGCCCGGCGTTACGTCAATCGTGGTCTGTCGCTGCTTGACCTGATCGAAGAGGGCAACCTCGGTCTTATCCGGGCGGTAGAGAAGTTCGACCCTGAGCGTGGCTTCCGCTTTTCGACCTACGCGACCTGGTGGATTCGTCAGACCATCGAGCGCGCGATCATGAATCAGACCCGGACCATCCGGTTGCCGATTCATGTGGTCAAAGAGCTCAACGTGTACCTGCGGGCTGCACGGGAGCTGACGCAAAAACTCGATCACGAACCCTCGCCCGAAGAAATTGCCAACCTGCTGGAAAAGCCAGTGGGAGAGGTCAAGCGCATGCTCGGCCTGAACGAGCGGGTTTCTTCGGTCGACGTCTCGCTGGGTCCGGATTCGGATAAAACCCTGCTGGACACCCTTACCGATGACCGTCCAACCGATCCATGTGAACTGTTGCAGGATGACGACCTGTCCCAGAGCATTGATCAATGGCTCTCGGAGCTGACCGACAAGCAACGCGAAGTGGTGATACGCCGCTTCGGCCTGCGCGGTCACGAGAGCAGCACACTTGAAGATGTAGGCCTGGAGATTGGCCTGACCCGGGAGCGGGTCAGACAGATTCAGGTTGAAGGCCTGAAGCGTCTTCGGGAGATTCTCGAGAAGAATGGCCTGTCGAGCGAGTCGCTGTTTCAATAAGCAATTTGCTGGTTGGCATTGAAAAGCCCCGACTGGTTCGGGGTTTTTTATTGCCTGGGAGACAGGTTGGGAGTTCCCTCTGTCATCACATCTGGTTTGTAGTCTCTCGCTGTAAGTGTTTGCTTACTCTTTCGTAAGTGTTCGCTAATTCAATGGGTAGCAGTCGTACATATTCCTACGTGAGATAAGATTAACTAATTGATTTATATACTTATTTTTTAAGATTAATAGCTTGTGACAGCCAGTTTCAGCTAACGGGGGCGATTGCTCTTGGTAGGGAATTCTCTAGTATCTGAACTGTGTCGACGGACAGACACACCCTTCAAGGATGAGGGGGAAGGACATCGCAGGAAGCGATTCATCAGGACGATGAAAAGGAACACAGGGAATAGGGAAAAAATGTGGGCGGGTCAAACCGCCCCTTTTTTTGCCTGCAGAAAAGCAAAAAGGCCCACAAGGGGCCTTTTCGAGAACGCGGGGGTAATCAGCGTTCGAGATCTTTGATCTTGCCTTTGACGCCATCCCACTCTTCGGCATCGGGCAACGATTCTTTCTTCTCGGTGATGTTGGGCCAGATTTCCGCCAGCTCAACGTTCAGCTGAATAAATTGCTGCATGTCTTCCGGGACTTCATCTTCGGAGAAGATGGCCACGGCAGGGCATTCTGGTTCGCACAGTGCGCAGTCGATGCACTCATCCGGGTGAATCACCAGGAAATTCGGGCCTTCGTAAAAGCAGTCCACCGGACAGACTTCTACGCAGTCGGTGTACTTGCACTTGATGCAGTTGTCGGTGACGACGAAGGTCATTTCTAATTTTCTCCTCAGGCGGCGGCAGCGGAGCCCCTTCACGTTGGGGTCGCCAGGTTTGGGAGCGATAGTCTGCTGGTCAGGCTATAAGCCAGCAGCATCCCAAACCGCGCGAGATTCTAACAGCTTGCAGGCAAGTGCGTTAGATCCGTGTCTTTAGTGTATAGAGCATTTCGAGCGCGCGACGCGGTGTCATGTCGTCAAGATCAAGTTTGGCCAGATCATCCAGCACCGGATGCGGCAGGCTGGCGAACATGTCGCTCTGCTGCGGCGCGGCCGGTTTGCCTTTGGCAGTCTTGGGAACTTCATGAGGCAGGGCGGTCGCTTCCAGCCGACCCAGGTGTTCGCGAGCGCGCACGATCACTTCGCTCGGCACGCCGGCCAATTGTGCAACCGCAAGGCCGTAGCTCTGGCTGGCAGGCCCAGGTAGCACGTGGTGCAGGAACACGATGCGTTCGTTGTGCTCAGTGGCATTGAGGTGCACGTTGGCCACCAACGGCTGGGCTTCCGGCAATACGGTCAGCTCGAAGTAGTGGGTGGCGAACAGCGTATAAGCCCGCAGATGCGCCAGGCGTTCGGCCGCAGCCCACGCCAGGGACAGACCGTCAAAGGTGCTGGTGCCGCGACCGACTTCGTCCATCAGCACCAGGCTGCGCTCGGTGGCGTTGTGCAGAATGTTCGCGGTTTCGCTCATTTCGACCATGAAGGTCGAGCGCCCGCCGGCCAGGTCATCGCTGGAACCGATCCGGGTAAAGATCCGGTCCACCAGAGACAACTCGCAACTGGCCGCCGGAACGAAGCTACCGATGTGTGCCAGCAGCACGATCAGAGCGGTCTGGCGCATGTAGGTGGATTTACCGCCCATGTTCGGACCGGTGATCACCAGCATGCGGGTGTTGTCGTCGAGGCTCAGGTCGTTGGCCACGAACGGCGTGGTCAGTACTTGCTCGACCACCGGGTGACGACCCTGAGTGATGCGCATGCATGGCTCGTCGACGAAGCGCGGACAGTTCAGATCGAGGTTCAGCGCACGTTCGGCAAGGTTGCTCAGCACGTCCAGCTCGGCCAGTGCCGCGGCGGTGTCTTGCAGTGGTGGCAACTGAGAGATCAAATCTTCGAGCAGTGCTTCATAGAGCATCTTCTCGCGCGCCAGGGCGCGGCTCTTCGCCGACAGGGCCTTGTCCTCGAACGCCTTCAGTTCAGGCGTAATGAAGCGCTCGGCGCCTTTCAACGTCTGGCGACGGATATAGTCTGCCGGCGCCGATTCGGCCTGCTTGCTCGGCAACTCGATGAAGTAGCCATGAATGCGGTTGTAACCGACTTTCAGGTGCGACAGACCGGTACGGGCCTTCTCGCGTGCTTCGAGGTCGATCAGGAACTGCCCGGCGTTTTCGCTGAGCGATTGCAGATCGTCCAGTTCGGCGTCGTAACCGGTTTTCAACACGCCGCCGTCACGGATGACGGCCGGAGGGTTGTCGATGATGGCTTTTTCCAGCAGTGCCGCCAGTTCCGGGTAGGTGCTGGTGGTCTTCGCCAGTTGAATGATGTGCGGAGCTTCCAGCTCAGTCATCGCCACTTGCAACTCAGGCAATGCACCGAGCGCATCACGCAGGCGAGCCAGGTCACGAGGGCGGGCATTACGCAGGCCGATCCGCGCCAGGATCCGCTCGATGTCGCCGATTTCCTTGAGCTGCGGTTGCAGTTTCTCGAAGCGGTAACCGTCGAGCAGGCAGGTGATCGAGGTCTGGCGCGCCAGCAGTACGGTCAGATCCCGCAGCGGACGGTTCAGCCAGCGGGTCAGCAGACGGCTGCCCATGGCGGTCTGGCAGCGGTCGACCACCGATTGCAACGTGTTGTCGCGACCGCCAGCCAGGTTGGTGTCCAGTTCCAGGTTGCGACGGCTCGCGCCGTCCAGCACCACAGTGTCGTCCAGGCGTTCATGGCGCAGGCTGCGCAAATGGGGCAGGGCGGTGCGCTGGGTTTCTTTGGCGTAGCTGAGCAGGCAACCGGCGGCGCCGATGGCCAGGGTCAGGTTCTCGCAGCCGAAACCTTTCAGGTCTTGGGTCGAGAATTGTTGGCAAAGACTTTTCAGGGCCGAATCACGTTCGAAATCCCACGGCGCACGGCGACGAACCCCACGACGTTTCTCCGCCGGCAGATCTTTCGGCCAGTCGTCCGGGATCATCAGCTCCACCGGATTGACCCGCTCCAGTTCCGCCAGCAGGTTTTCCCAGCCTTTGATCTCCAGTACGGTGAAGTTGCCGCTGGTGATATCCAGCACCGCCAGGCCGAACAGACGCTCGTCACCCAGCACCGCCGCGATCAGGTTGTCCCGACGCTCATCCAGCAGCGCTTCATCGCTGACCGTGCCGGGCGTGATGATTCGCACTACCTGACGATCCACCGGCCCCTTGCTGGTCGCCGGGTCGCCGACCTGCTCACAGATCACCACCGACTCGCCGAGCTTGACCAGTTTCGCCAGGTAACCTTCCGCGGCGTGGTAAGGAATCCCACACATCGGAATCGCCTGACCCGCCGACTGCCCACGGGCGGTCAGGGTGATGTCCAGCAATTTGGCGGCCTTCTTCGCGTCTTCGTAGAAGATCTCGTAGAAGTCGCCCATGCGGTAGAACATCAGCTGGTCTGGGTGCTGGTTTTTCAGGCGCCAGTACTGCTGCATCATTGGCGTGTGGGAGGACAGATCGGAGAGGGCTTTATTCATCGGATAATCAGGCAAATTCGTTGAAAGGTGTAGGGCAAAGGAGGGGCATCGGCCCGGCTTTTCCGCGATGGGCGCAAGGTTAACATGGGCGGTCCACCCGACGCAGGCATGAAAGCCCTGCGATACGTTTCTTCTGTCTATGCACGGCATATGCGCCATTTATGCAATTTGGCATTTGTCTTCCGTGAAAAGAACAAGCACTATGCGCTTTATGCAAAAACGCAATGTTTCTACCGTCTTAAGAGCGCTGCTCGATCAGCACGGGATCTCCCCCACGGAGCTTCACCGTCGCACCGGCGTGCCTCAATCCACTCTCTCGCGGATCCTCAGCGGGAAGATCGTCGATCCCTCGGATAAACACATCTCGAAGATCGCCGAGTACTTCGCCGTGAGCACCGACCAGTTGCGGGGCCGCGCGGATGTCGCGCCGGCAGCCAGCACCGGGCGCGATCAATTGCATTCGGAACTCAAGGACATAAGTCTGTGGGACGACGATACGCCCGTCGATGATGACGAGGTGTCGGTCCCCTTTCTTCGCGAGGTTGAATTGGCTGCAGGATCAGGAAGGTTCGTCATTGAAGAGAGCGAGCGCTCTAGCCTGCGCTTCGGCAAGCGGAGTCTGCGCCACAACGGCGTTCAGTTCGACCAGGCCAAATGCGTGACGGTGCGCGGCAACAGTATGTTGCCGGTACTGCGCGACGGCGCCACCGTCGGCGTTAATGCCGGCAAGTGCGGGATCGGCGATATCGTGGATGGCGACCTTTATGCCATCAACCATAACGGCCAGCTGCGGGTGAAACAGCTTTATCGCTTGCCTACCGGAATACGCCTGCGCAGCTTCAATCGCGATGAACATCCGGACGAGGACTACACCTTCCAGGAAATCCAGGAAGAGCAGATCGTCATCCTCGGTCACGTCTTCTGGTGGGGCATGTACGCCCGTTAACCTCAACGCTGTCAGATAAAACCCGCCATTGAGCGGGTTTTTTTTCGCCTGTCGAAAAGCCGTCAGCGCCTTTGCTTGCGGGACTTTCATGCGTCAGTGCATTTACGGCGCATAAATAAATGCATTTATGCATTGACTGCATATGCATCAATGCATATTCTTTGTCTCAAGCCGCTCAACAAAGCAGCTCGAAACGAAGCTCTTTAGTTCCACCACAAAGGCAGCGATGAACCGGCCTCAACGGTTCAGAGGGTTGGCAACTGACCCGGGTGTGCAGCGTAAAGCACCACAAGCAGTTATCCGGCGGGCAGGGACCGCGGTCGGAAAAACAATCTGAATGGACTCGTACCGCGCCAGTAGCGCCGAAAAGTCAACGCGAAGGACCGCATTACTGAAAAGCCCGGCCAATGCCGGGCTTTTTGGAATGCCTACCTACCGTCAGGCACCTCAAGAGACACCGTTTGAAAGACACACACATCACTCATCAATCACCCCCCAGGAGGCGTGACATGACAAACGAGCAACAAGCGTTGCTGGACATGCCGATCTGGCTCGTCATCGTCCTCGCCCTGGTGGGCGGGGTGTCCGGCGAAATGTGGCGCGCCGACAAGGAGGGCGCCCGCGGCTGGTCATTGCTGCGGCGCCTGGCCTTGCGATCCGGGGCCTGCATGGTCTGCGGGGTCTCGGCCATCATGCTGCTGTATGCCGCCGGCGTGTCGATCTGGACGGCTTGCGCGTTCGGTTGCCTTACGGCGATGGCCGGGGCAGACGTTGCCATTGGCCTTTATGAACGTTGGGCGGCCAAGCGGATTGGCGTTTGCGAAGTGCCGCCGCGAGATACCCGCCAGGATCACTGAACACCAAGCCCAATGGAATGGCGAGCAGCGGTGCCGACCAGCATCCGACCCGCAAGGACGCGGGTTTCCCAAGGCCAGTACCTTTCACTCAAACCCGCCAACCAGCGGGTTTTTTATTGCCCGGTGAAAACACCATGAAGATCACCCCACTGATCACCCAACTGCGTGATCACTGCCCAGCCCTCGCCGGTCGCGTGGCTGCCGGCATCGACCTCGAAACGCTGCAAGCCAGTACCCCGCTTTCAACACCTTGCGCCTACGTAGTGCCGATTGCCGATCTGGCGGGCGCAAACGCGGCGCAAAACGCTACGTGGCAGATCATTCGCGACCGCTTCGAAGTGACCCTGGTGCTTGACACCACCGACGCTACAAAAGCGCTGGATCTGTTGCACGACCTGCGGGCCGAACTGTGGCGGGCGCTGGTGGGTTTCAAGCCCGGCGGTGATTACGACGCCATCGCCTACGACGGCGGCGAACGGGTTTCCATCAACAGCAACCGCGTGCTGTATCGCCTGCGCTTTTTTGCCGAGTTCCAGCTCGGCCGCAATCTGCCTGGTCAGCCTGCGGAGAGCTGGCACGAACGTGAACTGGACGGTTTGTCGTCCTTTACCGGGGTCACCGTGCGGGTCGATGCGATCGATCCGGCGGACCCCAATCTGAAACGCCCAGGCCCCGACGGACGCCTGGAACTGACTTTCTCTGGAGACGTAACCCCATGAGCAAACGCATCACCGTGCTGCCGGCCCCAGGCCGCGCCGTGCCCGATCCGGAAGCGGGCGATCTGTTGCCCCTTGAGGGCCGTGAAGTGCCGGACAACGCCTGGTGGCGTCGACGTCTGGCCGATGGCGATATCACTACCAAAGCCGTGAAAGCGGCAAAACCACAGGGAGCCAAATAATGGCGATCGGATTCAGCAACATCCCCGCGGACATTCGTGTTCCGCTGTTCTACGCAGAAATGGACAACTCGGCCGCCAATAGCGCGTCGTCGGCCATGCGTCGTTTGATCGTCGCTCAGGTCAACGACAACATTGCGCCGGCCGAGGTTGGCAAACTGGTGCTGGTGTCCAGCGTGGCGCTGGCCAAAAGCATTGGCGGCCAAGGCTCGATGCTGGCTTCGATGTACGAAACCTGGCGCAAGACCGACCCGATCAGCGAGATCTGGTGCCTGCCGCTGCACAACACCGAAGGCAGCATCGCCAAAGGCGTGTTGACCTTGACTGGTGCAGCGACCCAGAGCGGTGTGCTCAACCTGTATGTCGGTGGCGTTCGTGTTCAAGCGGCCGTCGTCAACGGCGCCACGGCCGCTCAGGCGGCTACCGCGCTGGCGCTGAAAGTCAACGCCTCGGCAGATCTGCCGGTCAGCGCTGCAGCCGTAGAAGGCATCGTGACCCTGAGCGCCAAATGGACTGGCGACAGCGGTAACGACATCAGCCTGCAATTCAATCGCCTGGGCAAGAGCAACGGCGAAGAAACCCCAGCCGGCCTGACCGCAGCCATCACCGCCATGACCGGCGGTGCCGGTGTGCCGGATCAAGTCGCTGCCGTGGCGGCGCTGGGCGATGAACCGTTCGAGTTCATCTGCATGCCATTCTCGGACCTGTCGACCCTCAACACCTGGCAAGCCGTCATGGATGACAGCACCGGTCGTTGGTCCTGGGCCAAGCAATTGTTCGGTCATGTCTACAGCGCCAAGCGCGGCACCATTGGTACTTTGGTCGCTGCCGGTCAGGCGCGTAACGACCAGCACATGACCCTCCAGGCGCTGGAACCGGGCGTACCACAACCGTTCTGGGTGCAAGCCGCTGCACTGGCTGCGCGCACCTCGGTGTTCATCTCCGCCGACGCCAGCCGTCCGACCCAAAGCGGCAGCCTGCCAGGTCTCGACCCTGCACCCGCCAGTGAGCGTTTCACCCTGACCGAGCGTCAGTCGCTGCTCAATTACGGGATCGCCACCGCGTACTACGAAGGCGGCTACGTGCGCATTCAGCGTTCGATCACCACCTATCAGAAGAACGCCTACGGCCAGGCAGACAATTCCTACCTGGACAGCGAAACCATGCACCAGTCGGCCTTTATCGTGCGTCGTCTGCAAAGCGTGATCACCAGCAAATACGGTCGCCACAAACTGGCCTCTGACGGCACCCGTTTCGGCGCCGGCCAGCCGATCGTGACCCCTAGCACTATTCGCGGTGAGCTGATCGCCCAGTACGCCAAGCTCGAACTGGAAGGTCACGTCGAAAACGCCGAGCTGTTTGCCGAGCACTTGATCGTCGAGCGCGACGTACAGGACCCGAGCCGGGTCAACGTGCTGTTCCCGCCGGATTACATCAACGGCCTGCGCGTGTTCGCGCTGCTCAACCAATTCCGTCTGCAGTACGACGACGCCGCTTAAAAACCGCGTTTGAACGTGTGATTTCAGCCCACCTCGCGTGGGCTTTTTATTTGAAGGGAGAAACACCATGGGTCAACTGATTGCGGGCACCTGCTACGTCAAAGTGGACGGCGCTCAACTGACCATCAACGGCGGCTGCGAAGCGCCCTTGTTGGCTGTGAAACGGGAAACCGTCGTACCGGGTTTCTACAAGGAAACTGACATCGCCCCGTCGTTCAAAGTGACGGCGCTGCACACCGCGGACTTCCCGCTCAAGCAACTGATCGCAGGCACCGACATGACCGTCACCTGCGAATTCAGCAACGGCAAAGTCTACGTACTGGCCGGCGCCTACCTGGTTGAAGAACCTGTCTCCAAGGGCGATGACGCCACCATCGAACTGAAGTTCGAAGGCATCAAGGGGACCTGGCAATGACTGGCGCCGTGAAGCTTCAAGTTGCGATCGAAGCGCACGGCGAGCCCTTGACCGAACTCAACCTGCGCCGCCCGACGGTGCAGGAAGTTCGAGCGATCAAGGCGCTGCCGTACAAGATCGACAAGAGCGAAGAAGTCAGCCTCGACATGGACGTCGCGGCCAAATACATCGCGGTGTGCGCCGGCATCCCGCCGTCGTCGGTCAATCAGTTGGATCTGGCTGACCTCAACGCGCTGAGCTGGGCTGTCGCGAGTTTTTTCATGAGTGCGGCGTCGGAGCCATCACCGACCTGATTTCAGTCGCCTATGACCTGGCCTGGTTCTGGAAGGTTGACCCCGAACAGATGATGGCCAGGCCACTGGATGTGCTCCGCGAATCGCTGGAGCACGCGCAACGGATCAATGCGATGCAGCAGGTGCAGTGATGGCAGACATGGAAAAGGAAAATGAAAAACCGGTCCGGTTGACGGGGATCGATAAACTGACCCTCAAGCTCGCCGGCCTTCGAGCGAAGGTCGAAGGCTTCAAAACACATCTTGAACAGACGGGGCTGGGCAAGCTGGACATCAGCGGTCTGTTCAAGGGTGGCAGCGTGATCACGCCCTTCGTGGACGGGATCAAGGCGTCCGCTGCGTTCAAGGGCCAATTGACCGAGGTCAGTGAGGCCGCCAAAGGTGTCGATGTACCGAGCGTGCCGACCAGCGTCGCGCAAACCATGAATGTGTTCAGTCGGTCGATGGAGCAGGTGTCGGTTGCCGCAAACACCGCGTTACAACCTGCCGTCGCGACCGTCACGGCAGGAATTCAGCCGCTGCTCATTGGCTTTGGCAATCTGCTCAATGACAACCCCAAGTTGGTCGAAGGACTGGCGGCCGGTGCCATTGCGTTTTCGGCGATGCAAACGGCTGTGACCGGCGCGACCCAAGTGTTCGATCTGATGAACATGGTGCTCAAGACCAACCCCATTGTGCTGATTGCCACGGGCATCGCCCTGGCAGCCGGTTTGATTGTGGCCAACTGGAAGCCCATATCGACGTTTTTCGCCGGGCTCTGGCAAAAGATTTCTCCGGTCGTGATGCCCATGGTCGAGTTCTTCAAGACGATGTTTGCGTTCACGCCGCTTGGGCAAATCATCAGCCATTGGGGGTCGATCACCACCGTGTTCGCGGCGATCTGGGACGTCATCAAAGCGGCGGCCACGCCGGTAATCGGTTTTTTCCAGACGCTGTTCTCCTGGTCGCCACTGGGTTTGATCATCAGCAACTGGACACCGTTGACGGGGCTGTTTTCGGCGATCTGGGACTTGCTCAGAGCACTGTCGGTGCCGGTCATGGACTTTCTGCACGGCCTGTTCGACTGGTCGCCGCGGGAGATGATCATCGCCGGCTGGGGCGCGGTCACCGAATTGTTTTCCGGGATCTGGGACAGCATCAAGGTCCCGGCGCTGGTGATGTACGACACGCTGCGTAGCCTGTTTGACTGGTTTCCGCTGGAGGAGATCAAAAAGCGTTGGGAGCCGATTACCGAATGGTTCAGCCAATGGTGGGACAAGCTGCAAGGCGTCGTAGCGCCGATCAAGGAATTCTTTGCTGGTGGTTTCGGCAGCCTTGTCACCAGCGTGACCGGCAAGGTCGAAGGCCTGACCGAGGCTCAAGAAAAAACCAATGCCGAAGGCAAAGGTATGTTTGCGCCGGCGTTTTTTGGCGCCGATACCGAGCAACCACAAAGCCTGTCAGTGCTGCCCGGCAATCTGCCGCACAAACCCTCGATGCAGCCTGGCTCCCTGACACAAAACTCCAGCGCCCTGATTCAGCAAACCGCCGCCAACAGCCGCACACAACTCGAAGGCGGCCTGACCGTGCGCTTCGAAAATGCGCCGGCCGGCATGCGCACCGATCAGCCGCAAACCAATCAACCGGCGCTGGCGATCAATTCGCGCATCGGCTACCGCACACTGTCCCTTGGAGGTTCCAATGAGCTGGCGTGATCGTTTGATGCCGGCGTCGTTTCGCGGCGTCCAGTTCTGGGTCGATCAGGCGAAAAACCCGGTCGGCCAAAAGGGCCAGTTGCACGAGTATCCGCAGCGGGACCTGCCGTATTTCGAGGGCCTTGGCCTGCAGGCGAAGATTCACGATTTGACCGCATTTATCGTCGGCCCCGATTGCCTGGAGCAGCGCGACAAACTGCTCAAGGCGCTGGAGCAGGGCAGTGGTGAGCTGGTTCACCCGTGGCTGGGGCGTCTGCAGGTCAAGGTCGGCGAATGCGACATGACCCACACCCGCCAGGACGGTGGGCTGGTGACCTTCACCCTGAAGTTTTACCCCGATCAACCGGTGCCGTTTCCGACGGCGGCGGTCAGCACGCAGAAGCTATTGCTGGTGTCGGCGGACAGCCTGCTGGGTTCCGCGGTGAAACGCTTCGAAGACGCGATGACCTTGATCAAGGCTGCGCGGATCGGCATTGCCAACCTGCGCAACAGCATCAAGGAGGCTTACGAGGTGATTCAGCAGCACCTCCAGCCGTTGATCGATGAGTACCAGCAGATCAGCGATCTGGTCAAAGCCGTCAAGGAACTGCCCAAGGATGTGGCGGCGGAATTCAAGGGATTGATCGGCGACATCAACGAACTGAAGGACTTCGCCCGTGAAGGTTATCGTGGCGTGATTGCCAACGTCTCCCAACAGGTCGAAGCCATCAAGAAGGCCGACGCGCCGAAGCTGACCACCGGCAAGGACACCACCGCTGCGGCCCAGGCGTTGACCAATCTGGTGCAGGACACCTTGATTGTGCAAGTAGCCCAGTGGGTCGCGTCGATGCCGGTGGCTTCGCAGGCCGTCAAGCGGATCACCAACCTGCCGGTCGGGCATCAGGCTGTGCGACCGACCACGCACCAGGACGTTCCGGTGGTCGACGATTTGGAGGCGTTGCGTGCGGCACTTGAGGAAGTGTTCAAGCTGCCCGAGGCCAAGGCTGATCCCGCGCACTATCTGGCGATGAGCAATCTGCGCCAGGCGCTCCGGGCGCATTTGAAAGCGGTCGCGTCGTCGGGTGTTCGACTGGTGAGCAAGTCTTTCAAGCAAAGCCTTCCGGGGCTGGTAGTGATCTATCAGCAAAGTGGAGACGCTACGCGAATCGCTGAAGTACTGCAGCGCAACGGCATTATTCATCCGGGATTTCTCCCGCTGGACGACGTAAAAGTCCTGGGGGAATAGACCATGAATGAACTCGACAACAGCGTGTTGCTGACCGTTGACGGTCTGGAGTATGGCGGCTGGAAAAGCGTTGAAATCACGGCGGACCTCGAGCGTCAGTTCCGCACCTTCAAGCTCGACATTACCTGGCAATGGCCGGGGCAGACGGTCGACCGGCCGATCCGCCCGGGTGCGCCGTGCCAAGTGCGAATCGGCTGCGATCTGGTGCTCAGCGGGTATGTGTTCAAAGCGCCGATCAGCTATGACGGGCGGCAGATCAGCCTGAGCATCGAAGGCAGTTCGAAGACTCAGGACCTGGTGGACTGTGCGGCGATCAACACGCCCAACCAATGGCATCAGCAGTCGTTGCTCAGCATCGTTCAGGCGCTGGCCGCGCCCTATGCCGGGAAAGTGGTCAGTGAAATCCCCGACACCGCGCGACTCGGCAGCCACACCATCGTGCCGGGGGAAACGGTCTTTCAGTCGATCGACCGTTTGCTCACGCTGTTTCGGGTGTTTTCCACCGATGACGCCGAAGGCCGGGTGGTACTGGCCCGGCCGGGCAGCGGTGGGCGAGCCAGTGATGTGCTTGAGCTGGGCAAGAACATTCTGTCGGCCAATGCGCCGATGGACTTCAGTCAGGTGTTTTCCGAGTACCGGGTGATCGGTCAGCACAAGGGCGGCGACGAAAAGAGCGGTGCGGCCGTGAGCGAAGTGTCCGGGGTTTCTACCGACCCGATTATCGGACGCAAGCGGATCACTGTGATCAGCGAAAGCGCGCAATTGACCCCGGAACTGGCGCAGCAACGTGCCGATTGGGAAAGCGCTATTCGCGTCGGCAAGGCAGGCACCACGACCTATCGGGTACAAGGCTGGCGACAGTCCAATGGTGATTTGTGGAAGCACAACACCTTGGTGCGCGTGATCGACAAGGTGTTGGGTTTCGACCACGACATGCTGATCTCCAAGGTGACTTACTCGCTGTCCGAACAGGGCTCGGTCACCACGCTGCAAGTGGCGCCGCCTTACACCTTCGATGCGAATCCGGTGCCCCCCAAAACCTGACACCCCGCCAAGCCTCGCTCCTACAAGGTAATCCACATGAGCCTACTGACACGCCTCCTGGCGCGCGGCACTGTCGTGCTCGCCAACTCGGCTACCAAGCTGCAATCGCTGCAAATGCGCCTCACCGCTGGCGAAGTGAATGACGACATGGAGCACTTCGAACCCTACGGTTTCACCAGCAATCCATTGGCCGGAGCCGAAGGGATCGCCACATTCCTGGGCGGTGACCGCTCCCACGCCATCGTCCTGGTGGTCGCCGACCGCCGCTATCGCCTCAAGGCACTGGCCCAGGGCGAAGTGGCGATCTACACCGACGAAGGCGACAGGATTCACTTCAAGCGCGGGCGGATTATCGACATCCAGACCGCGACCCTGAACATCCGCGCCAGCACCGCCGTAAACATCGACACACCGACCCTGACCCAGACCGGCAAGATCGTCTCGCAAGGCGATCAGATTGCCGCTGGCATCAGCCAGATCAAACACGTGCACGTCGGCGTGCAGGCGGGCAACGGCCAGACCGGCGTGCCGGCGGGAGGCCAGTGATGTTTATCAGCCAGAACCTCCACGCCGCACTGACCCGTTCGGTGCTGATCAGCCTGTTCACCTGGCGCCGCGCCGCCGATGACGATGCCCTCGATGACGAAGAACGTTTCGGCTGGTGGGGCGACACTTTTCCTACGGTCGCGGACGACCGTATCGGCTCACGCCTGTGGCTGTTGCGCCGGGTCAAGCTGACCCGGCAGACCCAGATGGACGCCGAGTTCTATGCCCGCGAAGCCTTGCAATGGCTGATCGACGACGGCCATTGCAGCGCCATCGACATCATCAGCGAACGCCTCGACGCCCAGCGCCTGAACCTGCGCACGGTCCTGACCCTGGCCGACGGCGAGCGCCTGGACATCAACCCTGATAACAGTTGGCAGGTGATCTATGCCGTTTGAAACCCCTTCGCTGCCGGTGCTGATCACGCGCACCCAAAGCGACCTGGCCAGCGATTCGCTGCGCCAGTCCGATGCGCAAGTGCTGGCCCGCACCCTCGGTGGCGCCGCCTATGGCCTGTATGGCTATCTGAACTGGATCGCCGAGCAGATTCTCCCGGACAAAGCCGATGAGTCGACCCTGGAACGGATCGCCGCACTGCGTCTGAACCAGCCGCGCAAAGCCGCACAATCGGCCAGTGGCAGCGTCAGCTTCACCGCCAGCGCTGGCGCTGTGCTGGACGTCGATACGCTGCTGCAATCGAGCGACGGTCGCATTTATAAAGTCACCTCCGCCCGCACCACCAGCAATGGCTCGAACACCACCACCATCGCCGCCCTCGACGCCGGCAGCCTCGGGAATGCCGACGCCGGCATGATGCTGATTCCGGTGCAGCCGATTCTGGGCATTATCGGCAACAGCTTCACGGTGCTGGCGCCGGGGTTGACCGGCGGTATCGCTCGGGAAAGTCTGGAGTCCCTGCGGTCCCGGGTGATTCGCTCTTACCGGATCATTCCTCACGGCGGTTCGGCCCAAGACTACGAAACCTGGGCACTCGAATGCCCGGGAGTGACCCGTGCCTGGTGTCGTGGCAGCTATCCCGGCCCCGGCATTGTCAGTCTGTACATCATGCGTGACGACGATGCGCAACCCGTCCCCAATCCCGAGCAATTGGCTGAAGTCCAGGCCTACATCGAGCCTCTGCGGCCAGTCACCGCCGAATTGCGTGTGCTGCCACCGGTACAAGTGCCGGTGACTTACCGACTGAGCCTGAAGCCCGACACCACGGCCGTACGCGCCGCCGTTGAGGCGCAACTGCGCGATCTGCATAACCGCGAAGGAGGCCTGGGCGACACCCTGCTGGTGAGCCACATCCGTGAAGCCATCAGCAGCGCGACCGGCGAAAGTGATCACGATCTCAAATCACCTACCGCCGACGTCGATGCTGCGAGCAACCAGTTGCTGACCTTCGGAGGTTGCGTATGGCAGTGATCAGAACCGCCGCGCAATACCAGGCCCAACTGCGCAGCCTGCTACCCAGCGGTCCCGCGTGGGACCCCGAGCAGGTCCCGGAACTCGAAGAAGTCCTTGAAGGCATCGCCCAGGAATTGTCCCGCCTCGACGCCCGTGCCGCTGACCTGCTCAACGAAATGGACCCGGCTGGCGTCAGCGAGCTGGTGCCGGATTGGGAACGGGTGATGAACCTGCCGGATCCGTGCCTGGGCGCCACCCCTCTGTTCGACGACCGCCGCCTCGCCGTACGCCGGCGACTGCTCGCTGTTGGCAGCCAAGCCATCAGCTACTACGTCGAGATCGCCAAGAGTCAGGGTTACCCGAACGCCACCATCACCGAACTTGAAGTCCCGCGAATGGGACGGGCCCGGTTTGGCCAGGCGCACTTCGGAACATGGCAGGCGCATTTCATGTGGACGCTCAACACCGGTGGCCGCCTGCTGCTGGGCCGGCGTTTTGGTGCGAGTTACTGGGGAGAGCGCTTCGGCGTGAATCCGGGCTCCGCGCTGGAATGCCTGATCCACCGCAGCACACCGGCGCATACCACGGTGCACATCAATTATGACTAGGGAGTAGAGGGATGGATTATCCGAAGAGTGTGCCCAGCGCCGGGTTGGTGAATGGGAAGTTTGTGGATGAGAACCCGTTGACCGGGACGCCGGGGTCGTTGATTCCTGCGGCTTGGGGGAACAGCGTGACGCAGGAAATCGTGAACGTCATCAAGGCTGGGGATTTGACCCCGGATGAGACGAAGTTCGATCAATTGCTGCAAGCCATTCAGAGTGTTTCGGCGAAAGGCTGGAATCTGGATTCTGCTTTGCCGATTGGGTCGTTGCCGCCGCCGACGGTGGCCACGGCTGATGGGCGTTTGCTGGTGACTCCGAGTGCTCTGGCGACCATGGGAGGGAAGGTGTCGGTTCCGGCGGGGGTGTTGATCAGCATCGGCCAGGAAGTGGTGGCGGGGCAACTGGGCAGGACTCGTACGTTCACGACCCAGGCCTGGAGTACGGATCTATCGCCCAGCACCTGGTATTTCCTGAGGGCACAGGTGGTGGCCGGTGTTTTGAAGTTCTATGCCCAGCGCGGGAGTCTTAATGACGTCGCGCCTGCTTCCTTGAAAGGCACACCGGATGCTTTAGCGGGTGGTGGCTTTCAGTCGACCCCATTGGATATGTGCGTCGCCTGGATCATTACCGGCGCCCCGGGAACCGTGCCGTCGGTGTTTGGGATCTACAACAGATCACGGCTCTCATGGTCCCAGACGGTCAACGGGACAGGCGTCGTTTACTTGCCACTTGATCCCCATGCGCGTTCGGCGCGGCTGATCGTCGGGAACCCCTCGCCATCGCCGACGGACATTTCCGGAGTCTCGTTCGCATCAGCAGGCTGGGTTGGGGGGAACTACTGTTTTCTCTCGCCGGCGCTCACCACCAGTTCCAACCACGACGCTGGTTGGACGTCTCCGACACCGTGCACGATCTTTACCAATAACTATGTCAACGATGTAACGGTAACGACCTTGACCGCCAGTTTTGATCATTCGCAGTTACGCTCGTTATGGCAGTCGTATCAGGCCGAACACATGCTCGGTTCGACCAGTGCCGTGAGCGATGAATTGCTGTTCAGCATGGGCATCAAGAATCATCCCGTGGCTGAGTATGCGTCGGGCATCGCAGTCAACTTCAGTGCGGCGGTCAATATCAGTTTTTCCTGGGAGTTGATTCGATGAACGTTATTCAAGAGCTTCATCAATTTGAGGACGGACTTCGTCCTGCCCAACCTTCTCCAGCCCATGATTGGGATGGTGAAACGTGGGTGTTGGATTCTTTGAAAGTCGCAGAGCTGGGACAACAGGAAACCGAACGCCTGTGCGCCAAAGTCGATGCTGCTGCAGACAAAGCACGCACTGCTCTGGCCGGTGATCCACTCAAGGCAATGGAATATGCCCAGGCCGCCGTTGCCGCCCAAGATTACAAGGACGCGGGCTACCCAAAAAAGGACGTGCCGATGGCCGTCTCCGCATGGGTCGTTAAAGGCCGAACAGCTAAACAAGCCGCCGAGCAGATCCTGAGCAAAGCCGCACAGCTGAGCGACAATCTGCTGACCCTGCGCACCTTGCGCCTCACGGCCAAAATGCAAATCCGTGCTCACGCGGCCAAGGGCAAGATCGATCTGGCCCGCAGCGCTGGCGATGAAGCGTTGGTGGCTATTCGTGAATTCGTCAGCGGTCTGGCTGACTAGGCGAGAACCCTTCAACTCCCCTGTTCAGGCCCACGTATTCGTGGGCTTTTTTTTTCTTGAAAAAACCGTGGGCGCGATTGCACCGATAACCGCATCGACACGGACCATTTGTTATTTCAGAGGAACGAAAGACGTATGGATTATCCAAAAAGCGTCCCCAGCGTCGGACTGGTCAATGGCCGGTTCGTCGATGAAAACCCCGTCGCCGGGACGCCGGGATCGTTGATCCCGGCAGTATGGGGAAACAGTGTGACCGAAGAGCTTCTGGCCGTTATTACAGCGGCCGGAATGACGCCAGCCGAGGGTGTTAACGATCAATTGTTGATGGCCTTGAAGACGCTCCTGAATTTGGCCAGTCCCATGTCTTCGCGGGTGACTGAAGTATCGACATCAAGGGCGTTGATGCCAGAAGAGTTGGGGCTGGTACTGATTAACGCCAGTGCGACGGAGACGACTATTACCCTGCCGGCAGCAAGTTCGTTGTCAGGTGTTCGGGATGTCGTTGTTCGACGGACTGACAACAGTGTCAATCGCTTGGTAGTACAGGCCTCAGGTAATGATCGAATCAAGTTCCATACACACTTGTCGCCAAACGGATACCCGTTTCTGGTTTTGATGGGGGCGGGTGATTGGTGGCACTTGCGAAGCGATGGAGCGAGCAATTGGTGGCCCGTCGGGCGCTTCGATGCAACGCCATTGGGAAGGATTGTTCTTGAGACGACAACCGCATTCAGTCCAGGGGGTTATGGCGCGTTGAACGGCAGAGAGTTTTTTCGCTCCGAATGGCCCTGGCTTTGGGATCACGCCGTTCAGTCCGGAATGTTGCGCGCAGAAGTTGACCGCGCCGGAGGTTGGAGCAGTGGCGATGGGATCAAGACGTTCCGGGCCCCGGAAGTTCGAGGTGAGTTT
The DNA here is from genome assembly GCF_057837605.1 of Pseudomonas sp. GL_093. Taxonomy (NCBI): domain Bacteria; kingdom Pseudomonadati; phylum Pseudomonadota; class Gammaproteobacteria; order Pseudomonadales; family Pseudomonadaceae; genus Pseudomonas; species Pseudomonas sp. GL_093. The sequence continues at coordinate 1,407,903 of NZ_CM174448.1, forward strand.
ATCCGCGTTCTCGATGAACAACGCGGTGTCGATACTGCGCGCGCAGCCGGCACCTGGCAGATGGGTACCAACATCACGGGTGATAACGGTGCCGCTCCAGCGGTTCAGGGTATTGCCAACATCGCGACAGTAGGGGCTGATCCAACAACCTTTACCGGTCTCTGTTACTACGTATCAGCCACCATGACCGAGAATCTGGGCAGTGCTTACTGGGGGATGACTCGCCCCAGGAACATTGCTTATCCAGGTCGATTGAAACTGATTTGAGGGGCATATGGCTTATTACTATTTAAATGAAAGTTCTCAAGAGTTGACGGGTCCCGTCGAGTTGCCGGTCATTCCTGGTATGGGCGTTGTATTACCGGGCAATGCGATCGAGTTGCCAGAAATTCTGCCACCCGCCAAAACCGGTTATGTATGGGTTTGGCGTAACGGTGCCGCTTCGCAACTGATCGATTTGCGCAACCGCCCGGTGTATCGCAAAGACACAGATGGCCTTCAATTCTGGTACGAGTTGGGCCCGTTGCCTGACTATCTGACCGTCAAGCCTCGCCCCGGCGAATATTATGTTTGGCTGAATGATAACTGGGCGCTGGACTTGGCTGCCGAACGAACAGACAAAACCGCTCAAGCCGAGGCCGAGCGAGACAATCGTCTGCGTGAGATGGTTATTCGCGTCGCACCGCTGCAATACGCCTATGAACTGGGTGAGGCCACCAATGTTCAACTGGCCACTCTGAAAGAGTGGAAACGCTATACGCTCAAGTTGATGAACATTGAACAGCAACCGGACTTCCCACTGATCATTGACTGGCCGGCTTCACCTATCAGCGACGTAGCCGTATAAACCCTGAAACTTATTAATAACTGGAAGTGCAGTCTTATGTTGCCTGCACGCTGCTGCCTGCAAAATACCAACGGAAGGATATACCGTGGATTATCCCAATAGCGTCCCCAGCACTGGTCTGGTGGACGGCAAGTTTGTCGATGAAAACCCGATCACAGGGACTCCGGGTTCTTTGATCCCTGCCAGCTGGGGCAACGGTGTCACTCTGGAGTTGTTGAAAGTCATCGAGGCTGCCGGTATCAAACCGTCAGAGGTGAGTAACGATCAACTGTTGACGGCGTTGCGCAGTAACAAGCTGTTTGTGACCGCGCCACAGTTCGACAGCGATCAGTCGGTCGCCACCACTGAATTTGTGACCCGCAGCGGTCTACAGTTTTCAGGTTTCAACGTCTTTCCCGCGAGCGCTGCGCTGACCGCAGCCAACGTGGGCGGGGTGGCGAGTTTTGCCAGCGCCACGCCGATCACGGCGACGTTGCCGTCCATCAATGGACTTGCCCATGCCAGCACAATCCATGTCATCAACGCCGGAAACGGCGTGCTGACCATCAACCCCGCTGGCGCCGAAATCATCGAGACCTGTAACAGCACGTTCGGGCCGGTCAAGCTCGGCGTCGGTGACTCCGCGCACTTCATCAAGCTGAGTAACGAGTGGCGCTTGTATGGGGGCTCGGTCAGCGACAAGTACGCATCGTCCTTCTCCGGCGTCTACGGCAACGTCGGTTACCAGAAGCATCCCAGTGGCAACATTGAACAATGGGGCGTCGGCACCACGGATGCCAATGGCGATGTCTATATCACTTTCCCGATTTCGTTCCCGACGGCTTTTTCTTCGCTCGTGGCCACCCATGTGGGCGGCGACGGGGCGATGGTCATCTTGGTCGGGGGCACAGGGACCAAACAGGGCTGCCGCCTGAAGGTTCGGAGTTTTTCCGGTCAGGTGCAGGCGGGATGGAGCGTGAATTATTTTGCAAAGGGCTATTGAATGAACGCGTTCAATGTTTTGTTTAGCGCAAGTACCTGTGGTGTTTATGATTCCTGGAATCAATGCGTCGGATATCCCTTCCGATGTCATAGAAATCCCCCAGGCTTATTGGATTTCGTTACTCCAACAGTTGGCTGTAACCCCGAAAATGATTTCTGTACGGGCCGATAATGGCTATCCCGTTCTTGTGGATACACCGCCTCTTGTGCCGGAGGAAGCAGCGAAGGCCGAGCGCCTTTGGCGTGATACTCAGTTATCGGCCACTGACAGCATGGTTGCCCGCGACAGGGACGAGCTGGAGGATGGCGGTGGCACGACGCTGACCACCGAGCAATACGCCGAGTTGCAGGCCTATCGCCGTGCACTTCGGGATTGGCCGCAAGGGTCGTTTTTTCCTTTCACTGAACATCGACCCACCACGCCACTTTGGCTGAATGGATATCTTTGACACGAACCAGACACTCGTCAGGGCCTGGGGGCTATATGACCGTTACGCAGCAACAACTACAGATCGTTATGCCCAACGCCCGCTCCCAAGCGGGCGTTTTCATTTCCGCCCTTAATTGCGCCATGACCCACCGCAACATCAACACCGCCAAACGCATCGCCGCTTTCCTCGCGCAAGTCGGCCATGAATCGGGGCAGTTGCAGTACGTGCGCGAACTGGGTAACAACCAATACCTGAGCAAATACGACACCGGCACCTTGGCCTCGCGTTTGGGCAATACCCCGGAGGTTGATGGTGACGGCCAGAAGTACCGCGGTCGCGGGCTGATCCAGATCACAGGTCGGAATAATTACCGGGAATGCAGCCTCGGCCTGTTTGGCGATGAACGTCTGCTGGCGCTGCCGGAGCTGCTGGAACAACCGCAATGGGCCGCCGAATCTGCTGCGTGGTTTTGGGACCAGAACGGCCTGAACGAACTGGCCGACCGCGACCAGTTCAACAGCATCACTCGCCGCATCAACGGCGGACTGAACGGTTTGCAGGATCGCTTGCAACTCTGGGCGCGGGCGAGGGCGGTGTTATGCCAGCCTTTGGTTTGATGCCGATGTCTTACCGCGTCATTGGCGTTGTTGTGTTTCTGGCTGTGTTGGCCGGTGGCTCGGCGGCGCTGGCCTGGCGCTTTCAGGATTGGCGTTATGGTGGGCAACTGGCGGAACAGGCGAGAGTGCACGCCGAGGCGTTGAATCAGCTGAGCCTGGCAGCCGCAGCGCAGCAACAGGCCGAGCAGGACAAGCGCCTGGCGCTGGAACAGCGACTGTCGGCCAGTGAACAAACCCATTATCGAGCGCTTAGCGATGCCCAACGTGATCAAGGTCGCCTGCGCGATCGTCTTACCACTGCTGATGTGCGCTTGTCAGTCCTCCTCGATGCCCATGACGCAGCCTCTGTCTGTGCAGTGCCAATCGCCTCCGGAGCCGGCAGCGTGGATCATGGAGTCGCGCGCGCCCGACTTGAGCCGGCGCATGCTCAGCGAATTATCGCCATCACCGACGCCGGGGACCGCGGACTGATTGCCTTGCAGGCCTGTCAGGCTTATATCAGAGCCCTCGCTCGCTAACATTTTGATCGAACCTGCGCCTTGCAAGCGTTATTGGCTCGTGTACGGTAGTTCTCATTCCGCTTGCTCAGGAGATGACCGTGAAAGAAATCACCCAACTGGCCGCTGAACTTGGCAGGCGCATGCAGGTTCTCAATGCCCACGTCACCGCTGCCGAATCCTGCACCGGCGGCGGGATCAGCGAGGCGATCACCCGGATTCCGGGGAGTTCTGCATGGTTCGAGGCGGGTTATGTCACCTATTCCAATCGCCAGAAAACCGAGCAATTGAATGTCCCGGTCGAGTTGTTTGCAACGGTGGGGGCGGTCAGTCGCGAGGTGGTCGAGGCCATGGTCCGAGGCGCGCAGGAGAAAAGCCGGGCGCAATTTGCCGTGGCGGTCAGTGGTGTAGCAGGACCGGATGGCGGTTCGCCGAGCAAGCCGGTGGGCACTGTGTGGCTGGCCTGGGGCGTTGGTGAACAGGTGTTCAGCGAGGTGCAGTACTTTCCCGGCAACCGTGACGAGGTCCGCCGACAAACGGTGAAGGCCGCGCTAGAGGGGCTGCTGCGCCATGCCACTGGAGAAATCTCAAATCAGGGGTAGGCGATCCTGAAACGCTGTGGAATAATACTGGCTACTTATACAGGTGTTGGCCGTCAGGCCTTATTGATTACGTGAGGACTTTAATGGACGACAACAAGAAGAAAGCCTTGGCTGCGGCCCTGGGTCAGATCGAACGTCAATTCGGCAAGGGTGCCGTAATGCGTATGGGCGATCAGGACCGTCAGGCGATCCCGGCTATCTCCACTGGCTCTCTGGGTCTGGACATCGCGCTCGGCATTGGCGGTCTGCCAAAAGGTCGTATCGTTGAAATCTACGGTCCTGAATCCTCCGGTAAAACCACGCTGACACTGTCGGTCATCGCCCAGGCTCAAAAAGCCGGCGCGACCTGCGCATTCGTCGATGCTGAACACGCCCTCGACCCTGAATACGCCGGCAAACTGGGCGTCAACGTCGACGACCTGCTGGTTTCGCAGCCGGACACCGGCGAGCAAGCCCTGGAAATCACCGACATGCTGGTGCGTTCCAACGCGGTTGACGTGATCATTGTCGACTCCGTGGCGGCTCTGGTTCCAAAGGCTGAAATCGAAGGCGAAATGGGTGACATGCACGTGGGCCTGCAAGCCCGTCTGATGTCCCAGGCGCTGCGTAAAATCACCGGTAACATCAAGAACGCCAACTGCCTGGTTATCTTCATCAACCAGATCCGTATGAAAATCGGTGTGATGTTCGGCAGCCCGGAAACCACCACCGGTGGTAACGCGCTGAAGTTCTACGCTTCGGTTCGTCTGGACATCCGCCGTACCGGTGCGGTGAAAGAGGGTGACGAGGTTGTCGGTAGCGAAACCCGCGTCAAGGTTGTGAAGAACAAGGTAGCTTCGCCGTTCCGTCAGGCCGAGTTCCAGATTCTTTACGGCAAGGGCATCTACCTCAACGGTGAGATGATCGACCTGGGTGTTCTGCACGGTTTCGTTGAGAAGTCCGGTGCCTGGTATGCCTATGAAGGCACCAAAATCGGTCAGGGCAAGGCTAACTCGGCCAAGTTCCTGGCAGACAATCCGGAAATCGCCGCCAAGCTCGAGAAGCAACTGCGTGACAAGTTGCTGACCCCGGCGCCAGACGTTAAAGCATCGCCAGTCAAAGAGACTGCTGATGACCTGGCTGACGCTGATATCTGATTGATCCGATGACCGCCGTACTCGATACACTCGTCGCGGTGCGGCGAACCGCAATGGACCTGCTCGCGCGACGCGAGCACGGTCGAGTCGAGTTGACACGTAAACTGCGTCAACGCGGCGCCCTCCCTGAAATGATCGACACGGCACTCGACCGCTTGACGGAAGAAGGCCTGCTGTCTGAATCGCGCTACCTCGAAAGCTTTGTTTCCTACCGTTCCCGTTCCGGTTATGGCCCTTTGCGTATTCGCGAAGAGTTGAGCCAGCGCGGCCTGCAACGTACTGACATCGAACTTGCTTTACGCGAGAGCGGTATCAACTGGCAGGAACAACTGGAAGACACCTGGCGGCGAAAGTTTTCCGGGCATTTACCGATAGACGCCCGGGAACGTGCCAAACAAGGCAGGTTCCTGAGTTATCGGGGATATTCCATGGAAATGATCAGCCGCTTGTTCAGCGGCCGAGGGATGGACGATTAACTGAAACGGCTCGCTATTTCGATAGCGGGCCGTTTTTTTTGTTTACGTAACCTTGGACGGTTCCCGCGAGCGCTGTTGCGCCTGGGGTTGGGATTGCGCCCAGTTTTCCGGCAGGTTGATGTAGTCCACCAGTTCCCGCAGGCGTCCATGATCACGGGCGTTGAAGGTGAAAGCGAGTCGCGCCAGGTGGCTGAACTGCGGTTCGTCGTGCTCCTCTCCGCTGTAAGCATGTTGATGGAAATGATCGCTCAGGCACAGGTCGGCAAATGCCTCTTGCATGTGTTCGAGCGCCTGGTCGCTGAGCTTGTGATTCATGCGGATCACGAATTGATGCTTGAGCCAGCGGCTGGAGTGGAAGTTGCTGTAGAACTGGTTGATCTGCTCCACAGCCTCTTCCGCGCTGTAGACCAGACTGACGAGTTTCATATCGGTCGGCAGAATGTAGCGATTTTCCTCCAGTTGATGGTGAATGAAGTCCAATGCGCCTTGCCAGAACTTGCCGCCGGGAGCGTCCAGCAATATCACGGGCACTAGCGGGCTTTTGCCAGTCTGGATCAGTGTCAGCACTTCCAGCGCTTCATCCAGGGTACCGAAACCGCCAGGGCACAGGACCAGCGCATCGGCTTCCTTGACGAAGAACAGCTTGCGGGTAAAGAAGAAGTGGAAGGGCAGCAGGTTGGTAGTGCCATTCACGGTGGGATTGGCATGCTGTTCGAAGGGCAGGGTGATGTTGAATCCCAGGCTGTGTGCCAGGCCAGCACCTTCGTGGGCCGCCGCCATGATGCCGCCACCGGCACCGGTGATGACCATCAGATCTGAGCGCGCCAGCGCTGCACCGAGCTCTCGGGCCAGACCGTACAGCGGATGTTCTATCGGTGTTCGGGCCGAGCCGAAAACGGTGACTTTGCGTCGACCCCTGAATTGCTCCAGAACACGGAAAGCGTGTTCCAGTTCGCGTAGGGCTTGCAGGGTGATCTTGGCATTCCAGCGGTTGTGATCTTCCTGGGCCATGCGCAGCACGGTCAGGATCATGTCGCGGTAGATCGGGATGTTCGGGCTGTTGGGTGAAACCAGGTTGAGTTGCTCTTCGACCTTGCTGATGAGGTCGTGGCCGCTTTCTTCAAAATGACGGCTCAGGAGGTCGTTCGGTTGGTAAGGCATCAACTTCTCCTTCCATACAGGCTCTGTTTTTCCCTTGGATGAAGGAAACATTCGCACAACAAGACGCGCAATGGGCAGCCCCTTTCCTGCCCTGAAAAGTAAACGTGAACACTATGAATCTAGACCCTCATAGCGTTTTTCGCTGACTTGATCATTGCGCTGCAAAGTCTTTCCTGGCAACCGCTTATTGGCGATTTGCAAGGTGCTTTCACCGCTCGTCTGAACGCAAGGCGAGTGTCCAACAGTCTGATTTACTAAATTACAGGCACGACACGACAACTTTGCGTCAAAGGCAGGACGCACGTTACAAGCGGTTCAAGGATTTTATCGCTCAAGCAAGGGCGAGGTGCAGGGAGGCGGGAAGCGATGGCCAGAGTCATTCTGGAGATCGATACGCAATTGTATCGATTACTGAAGTCATCGGCCGAGACCAATCATTTGAGTCTCGAAGAAGAGTGCTGCCGGCGTCTGGAGGGGGGCGACCGACGTTCCCGTTATTTGCAGGCGTTGTTGGCAGAACTGCGCGCCGAGGATGAACAGCGGCGCGCCAATTCCCAATGATTACTTCTTCTTGGTCGGAGCCGCTTTCGGGCAGTCCGATTCCTGATAGCTGGCGGAGCCGACTGCGCGGTTGGTCTTCACCTCAGTGAAGTCGTAACGCATGACCGCACCCTTGGCCATCAGTTTGCGGAACGATGGGTTGTTGCATACAGAGGCGCCAAGCTGGAAATACACGGCTTTCGGGTCGGCACGCATCTTGTTGGCGTGGCTGCTTTGTACGCTCAGATGGTTGATCAGCGTGTTGCCTTCGACGGTGTAGCCCTGATCAAGAATGTCTTCGTTGATCGCCCGTGGAGTACCAACACTGCTTTGTGTGGCGACGTTTCGCAGCTCTCTGTTGAGATTCTGCTCACTCAAGGAAGCAGCCTGAGCGCTGAAGGACGACGCCAGCAAAATGGCAGCGGTGGGAACGATAAGGCGCAGCATGAAACTCTCCTGGTTCAGTGACTGGTGGTTCGACCCGTCACATGACTGTGCGTTCAGTGGCGGCGAATTATAGGGGACGAGGCCTGGACGGTACAGGCTTGCGCCGGCTGCTCTGATAAACTGCCGCCACTTTCTGCCCTGCCGAGTGTTTTTCGTGTCGATTTTCTTCCCCTGCCGGCGTTGCCTGCGATGAACCCTGCAACCCCACACTTTGCTGCAAACGCAGTAGCCCGCTTGCGCGATGAGCGAGAGGAGGAGGGCATCAAGCCGATTCAGGCCCGAGGCTGGAGGGCACCGCGTTGCCGAGCCTGCCGCGTGATCGAGAGTCACTGCCTGTGCGCCTGGCGCCCGCAAGTCGAGGCCCGTTCTGGCGTGTGCCTGATCATGACCAACAAGGAAGTGTTCAAACCGAGCAACACCGGTTGGCTGATCGCCGATGTGGTGCGCGACAACCATGCGTTCATCTGGTCGCGTACGGAAGTTGATGAGCAACTGCTGGCGCTGCTGGCCGACCCGCAATGGCAGCCTTATCTGGTGTTTCCGGGGGAGTACGTCGAACCCGAGCGTGTCACAAACAGCGTCGATGCCGATAGTTCGAAGCGTCCGCTGTTCATTCTGCTGGATGCCACCTGGACAGAAGCCCGGAAGATTTTCCGCAAAAGCCCCTACTTCGATCGGCTTCCGATCCTGAGCCTGTTGCCCGAGAAGTTGTCGCGGTACCGGTTGCGCCGGTCGACCCGCAGCGAGCATTTATGCACCGCCGAAGTGGCGGCGTTGTGTCTCGATCTGGCGGGTGATACTGAGGCTGCGTCGGCACTGGACGCTTATTTCGACGTGTTCAGCCAACATTACCTTGATGCCAAACATCAGCTTGAAATGGATGTTTCAACACCGGCACACGCCGAGCTGATGCCTTTTGTGTAAATCGGCGCCCCTGTCACGCGCTGATTGTCGCCCATACTGCAAAGAACTGTACTGGCCAAGCACCTTGACCACCCCGGCTTCGCTGGGCATGCTTGGCGCCGATTAGGGCGCGGCCAAGTTTGATACGCCGTATTCTTTACGTGGATAGCCACGTGATTGGCGTTGAACGTGCCCTGTTGGTACAGCTCCGTGGCTGTACCTCGAGTTGTTTGAAAAACAGGATCATTTGAAAAATGGCCACATACGAAATCCTGATTGCCGATGACCATCCTCTTTTTCGTAGCGCCCTGCATCAAGCGTTGACCCTGGGCCTGGGCCCGGAAGTCCGTCTGGTGGAAGTGGCAAGCATTGCCGAGCTGGAAACCCGTCTGGACGAGAAGTCCGACTGGGATCTGGTGCTGCTGGACCTGAACATGCCGGGGGCCTACGGTTTTTCAGGGCTGGTGCTGTTGCGCGGTCAGTATCCGCAGATTCCGGTGGTCATGGTGTCGGCCCAGGAAGAAGCCTCGATCATGGTCAAGTCTCGTGAATTCGGCGCCAGCGGCTTCATCCCCAAGTCCAGTGATCTGAGCGTCATCCAGAAAGCCGTACGCGCGGTGCTCGATGGTGATGTGTTCTGGCCGCCCCAGGCGTTCGAGGCCGTCAGCGTTTCCGCCGAAGCCAAGGCCGCCAGCGAAGGCCTTGCGAGTCTGACGCCGCAGCAGTTTCGTGTCCTGACCATGGTCTGTGAAGGCTTGTTGAACAAGCAGATTGCCTACGAACTGAGCGTTTCCGAAGCGACGATCAAGGCCCATGTGACCGCGATTTTTCGCAAGCTGAATGTGCGGACCCGGACCCAGGCAGCCTTGCTTCTGCAACAACTTGAGTCAATTTCGAGCTAATCAGGCGCGGCGCGTTCACGCTTTTTTGACTGTGCTTAATCTAGCCTTCCCACTTCATTTTTTGGTCAGTTGCCCACTTTATGTCACCTTTCAAAGGCCAAACCGGCCTAAAACGCATCCTCAACGCCTCCGGTTACTCGCTGGACGGTCTGCGCGCAGCCTTCACCGGCGAAGCGGCCTTTCGGCAACTGGTGTTGCTCAACGTCATATTGATTCCGCTGTCGTTCTTCCTGAACGTCAGTCGTGTCGAGCAGGCGTTGCTGATTGCTGTTTGCCTGTTGGCGTTGATTGTCGAATTGCTCAATTCGGCAGTGGAAGCAGCCATCGACCGCATTTCCCTTGAGTTGCACCCGCTGTCCAAGAACGCCAAGGACATGGGCAGCGCCGCTCAGTTCGTAGCCTTGAGCATGATTGCGCTGGTCTGGGCAGTCATCCTGCTTTAAGCGATGGTGGGCAGAACGATCTCGTCGCTGCGCTGAACCCCAGCGGTAAAAGCGCGGCACAGGTCGAGGAATTCACGCATCGCCGACGTCTGATATTTCTGTTTGTGCCAGATGAAATAGAACTGCCGCGCCAGGTCCAGATCTGGCGTTTCCACCGGCACCAGGCTGCCACGGCGGAACGCGTCGCGTAGCGCCAGACGCGAAATGCAGCCAATCCCCAACCCGGACTCCACCGCACGCTTGATCGCTTCGGTGTGTTCCAGTTCCAGTCGGATATTCAGCGAGCTGCGATGGTGACGCATGGCCTGGTCAAAGGTCAGTCGCGTGCCAGAGCCCTGTTCCCGCAGAATCCAGGCCTCGTGGGTCAGCTCTTCCATGGTCGCCGTGCCGCGCTTGGCCAGTGGATGCTGGGGCGCGCAGAACACCACCAGTTCATCCTCGACCCAGCTCTGCACTTCGATGTCTGGATGGCTGCAGTCACCTTCGATTAGACCCAGATCAATTTCATAGTGGGCGACCTGCTGCACAATGTTGGCAGTGTTCTGCACGTGCAGCTTCACCTGGCTTTCCGGATGGCGCTGCATGAAGCTGCCGATCAGCAAGGTGGCCAGGTAATTGCCGATGGTCAGGGTCGCGCCGACTGCCAGAGAGCCGAATCCCGACTTGCCATTGAGCAAGTCTTCGATTTCCTTGGACTGGTCGAGCAGCGCCACCGCTTGCGGCAGCAGCTGTTTGCCGAGGGCGTTGAGGCTCAGCCGTTTGCCGGCGCGGTCGAACAGCTGACAGCTGGACTGACGCTCTAGCTCGGTGATCGAGGTGCTCGCCGCCGATTGCGAGAGGTTGAGCAGACCCGCAGCACGGGATACGCTTTCCTGCTGGGCGACGGCGACGAATACTTGAAGTTGACGGAGAGTAAATCGCATATCGATATAACCGATAACCCTTATCTTAATAATCCAGTTAACAGATATTGTCGCTGCCATTAGAATGCGATGCAATTGCGCACAGCAGCTCATTTTTCGCAGAGCAGGCGCAGAGCACGCGCAGACCAAATCTCCAGGAGTCCCACGTACATGAGCAACATGAACCACGAGCGTGTCCTCAGTGTTCACCACTGGAACGACACTCTGTTCAGCTTCAAGTGCACCCGCGACCCGGGCCTGCGCTTCGAGAACGGTCAGTTCGTGATGATCGGCCTGCAACAGCCCAACGGCCGGCCGCTCATGCGCGCTTACTCGATTGCCAGCCCGAACTGGGAAGAGCATCTCGAGTTCTTCAGCATCAAGGTGCCTGATGGCCCGCTGACTTCCCAGCTGCAGCATCTGAAGGAAGGCGACGAGATCATCATCAGCAAAAAGCCTACCGGCACGCTGGTGCTGGATGACTTGAAGCCTGGCAAACATTTGTACCTGCTCAGCACCGGTACCGGTCTGGCGCCGTTCATGAGCGTCATCCAGGACCCGGAAACCTACGAGCGTTTCGAAAAAGTGATCCTGTGCCACGGTGTACGTTACGTCAACGAAGTCGCTTACCGCGAGTTCATCACCGAGCACTTGCCGCAGAACGAGTTCTTCGGCGAGGCCCTGCGCGACAAGTTGATCTACTACCCGACCGTGACCCGTGAGCCGTTCGAGAACGAAGGTCGCCTGACCGACCTGATGCGCAGCGGCAAGCTGTTCAGCGACATCGGTCTGCCACCGATCAACCCGCAGGACGACCGCGCCATGCTGTGCGGCAGCCCGAGCATGCTCGACGAGACCAGCGAAGTGTTGAACAGCTTCGGCCTGAAAGTGTCGCCGCGGATGCGCGAGCCGGGTGATTATCTGATCGAGCGAGCGTTCGTCGAGAAGTAAGAACATCGCATCACTGAAAAGCCCCCATTGCCTATGCAGGCAATGGGGGCTTTTTTATGTCCAATGCAATCCCTACACGTTGGGAACCGGGATAACCTCGAGAACGCGGATAACCCCGGCTTCGGGATAATGCCAGCGTACGTCCAGGTCCCAGAACTGCGCGCCGTATTCCCGTTCTGGTGTAGGAATCTGGTACGCCGGACGTGGGTCTTGTGCCAGGCATTGCTCGATCAACTCCACCAGCGGTTCTTCAAGGCGCTGAGCATGGCCGTGAGCCTGTTGCAGTGCTGAGTCCGTCCACTGCACGGGAATCAGCTGCGGTGCAGCGCTGGCGATGCTGTTGGAGGCCGTATCAATGATGTCGGCGTAAGGCACGTAGGGTTTGATGTCGAGAATCGGCGTGCCATCCAGCAGATCGATGCCGGATATCCACAGGCGATTGGCTTCAACCTTGTCCAGCTTCACCACGGATTGGCCGATGCCATTGGGCCGATGCGTCGCGCGCGTGGCGAACACACCCATGGATTTGTTACCGCCGAGACGAGGAGGGCGGACTTTCAACCGTGGCTTTTCTTCCAGGGCCTGGTGAAACAGGAACAGCAGCCACACGTGGCTGACCTGTTCCAGACCTTGCACCGCATCGCCCTGATCGAACGGCGCCACCAATTCCAGTACGCCGCGAGCGGCCGGGGCCAGTTGTGGCTGGCGCGGGATGGCGAACTTCTCCTTGAAACAGGAGCGCACAAAGCCGATGGGGGAAACGCTGTAGGTCATGGTCTGGGGTCGAGGCGGGAATTTGGGCGGGCATGATAACCCGATCAACTGTTGAATCGGTGGTGCCTGTCAGTCCGCCATCGCGAGCAGGCTCACTCCCACAGTAGATCTCCTGAGCACCATAGATCTACTGTGGGAGTGAGCCTGCTCGCGATGGCCGCGCCGCCGATCTTAGAGGCTGAACCCGCCATCCAGAGGGATGATATTCCCCGTCATGTAAGCCCCGGCCGTACTCGCCAGACTGATCGCCAGCGCCGCCATTTCTTCCTCCCGACCCCAGCGTTTCATCGGAATCAACGCCGTGTCATCGGCCAGCGCCTGCTCATCATTGCCGATGTGCTGCGTCATCTTGCTCGGAAAACGCCCCGGCGCGATGACGTTGACGTTGATGTGCTGGCTCACCAGCTCCCGCGCCAGAATCCGCGACAGTTGATGCAGGGCAGCCTTACTCGGCCCGTAGGCATACGCCTGTTCGCCGAAGGACGAAATGCCCGCCACTGAACCGATATTGATAATTCGCGCCGGATTCGCTGCCGAACCGGCCTTACGCAGCAATGGCAAAAACTGCTGAATGCAGTTGAACACCGAGGTCACGTTCAGTTGCATGACCTTTTCCCAACCCTTGACCGGGTAGCTCTCCAGCGGCGCGCCCCACGTGGTGCCGGCGTTGTTCACCAGAATATCCAGATGAGTGATCTGCTCGCCCAGTCGCGTAGCCAGTTGAAGTACGCCTTCTTCGGTGGCCAGGTTGGCCGCCACTCCGTGGCAACGACCGAAGGCGCTCAATTCATCAGCCGTTTGCTGACAGGCTTCGGCATCCCGGGCGCAGACGTACACGGTGGCGCCGGCCTCGACAAAAGCCTTGGCGATCATTTTGCCGATACCACGGGTGCCGCCGGTCACCAGAGCGGTGCGGCCTTGCAGGGAGAAATACGGGTGCATGGCGAATCCTGAGAGCTGAGGGTCAATACACCCTAGTCGTCAGCCGCCGGAAGCGGAGCCACTATTTTTGCGAGGAATGAGGGTCTATACAGCCTGGCCTTGAGCCGCAGGTTTGCAGCTCAAGGCCGGCGGGCACTTACTGCGGGCGAACGCGCAGGGTCAGGCCCTTGAGGAAGTTGCGCAGCAACTGGTCGCCGCACGGACGGTAGTTGGTGTGGCCGAACTTGCGGAACAGCGCGCTCAGCTCAGGCTTGGACACCGGGAACTCGGAGGCCTTGAGGATGGCGTGCATGTCGTCTTCTTTCAGTTCGAAAGCTACGCGCAGTTTCTTCAGGATGATGTTGTTGGTCACCGGCACTTCGATCGGTTGCGGCGGACGGCTTTCATCCTTGCCGCGCTTGAAGGTCACCAGGCCGTCGAGGAAATGCGCCATGACTTCATCCGGGCAGCGTACGAAGCCTTCCTCGTCTTCCTCTTTCTTGTCGAGGTACGTCACCAGGTCTTCCAGGGTCACGTCCATGCCGCCGAGCTTGATGATCTCGATGACTTTCTTGTCGCTGATGTCGAGCATGTAGCGCACGCTGCGCAGTACGTCGTTATGAATCATGGTGTGCAATCCTGATATTCAGCAGTGGGCGTCGCATAAACAGCGGCGCCAAAATGTGTGGCGGCGTGAGAAGTCTTAGAACTTCTCTTTGCCGGACAGGTAACGCCATTGGCCTAGCGGCACTTTGCCGATGGACACGCCGCCAATGCGGATGCGGCGGATGGCGACGACCTTCAGGCCTACGGCCTGGCAGAACAGGGCGATGACGCCCGGTTGTGGGTTCTTCATCGCAAAACGCAGGCGGTTTTCGTTCTGCCAGCTGGCTTTGACCGGCGGCAGTTCCTTGCCCTTGTAGGTCAGGCCGTGGTTCAGGCGGTTGAGGCCGTGAGCCACCATGTCACCTTCAACTTCGACCACATACTCTTGCTCGATCTTGGCGGAGTCGGCAGTGAGTTTGCGCAGGATCTTCCAGTCCTGGGTGAACACCAGAAGACCGCTGGCGTTGGCCTGCAGGTCAGTGCTGGCGGTCAGGCGCAGGAAGTGGCCCTTGAGCGGACGTTTGCTGAAACGGTGTTCTTCGCTCAAGGTCTCGGCGCTGATCGTTGCCATGGCCGTTTCCGCATCCATGCCCACGGGCACGTTCAGCAGGATGGTCACCGGTTCCGGCGCAGTGGCCTTGGCTTCTGGATCAAGCTCGACTTTCTGGTTCTCGACCTTGAACTGCGGCTCGTCGATGACTTCACCGTCCACGGTGACCCAGCCGCCCTCGATGAACAGCTCAGCCTCCCGACGGGAACAGCCGACGAGTTCGATGAGGCGTTTGGAGAGACGAATCGGGTCAGTCATGACAGGGCCGTAACAAAAAAGGGGTGGGCATTGTACCTGCCTGGCGTCGGTTAATCCCGGCTCCATTTGCGCCGTACAGCTTTTTGTGGGAGTGAGCCTGCTCGCGATAGCGGTAGTTCAGTTAATTTATCTGTTGAATGGCACACCGCTATCGCGAGCAGGCTCACTCCTACAGTTGTTCTGTGTGGTGTCAGCCGTGTTGTGAGTGTTGCTGGTTTTGGCGCAAACGCATGTGCAGCAGCGGATAAGGCTGGCCCATGCCATCGACTTCCGAACGACCGATCACCTCGAAGCCCTGTTTGAAGTAGAAGCCCAGGGCTTGCGGGTTCTGTTCGTTGACGTCCAGTTCATCGGCATTCAGGTGTTCCATCGCATAGCGCAGCAACTGCTTGCCCAGGCCCTGGCCGCGGTGAGCGGGGTCGATGAAGAGCATTTCGATCTTGCCCGCCGCGACCCCGGCGAACCCGGTGATGCGCTGGCGCGGGTCTTTGGTGCAGATCAGCATCACTGCATCGAGGTAGCGCGTCAGCACCAGGTTCTTCAGCAGTTCGATGTAGCTCTCCGGCAGAAAGTCATGAGTGGCGCGCACGGAGGCTTCCCAGACTTGAGTGAGTTCTTCGTAGTCGCTCTGTTTCGGCGTGTGGATGACCGAATGTTGGCGCATGGCCGGCTGCTCCTTCTTTTTAATAGCCGTTGCTGTCAATGGTGCGAATCCTTTCTCCCACAAAACGATAGACGTAAAAAAGCCCCGCATCTCGTCAAGAGAGCAGGGCTTTTCGTATTTTTTGCGTTTAGATCTGTTCAGCCCACAGGTCGTATTCGTCGGCGTCGGTCACTTTGCACCAGACTTTATCGCCTGGTTTCAGGTTGCTGCCGTTGTCGATGAACACGTTGCCGTCGATTTCCGGGGCATCGAAGAAGCAGCGGCCAACCGCGCCTTGCTCGTCGACTTCATCGACCAGCACTTCGATTTCACGGCCGACGCGCATTTGCAGGCGTGCCGAGCTGATCGCTTGCTGGTGCGCCATGAAACGGTCCCAGCGGTCTTGCTTGACGTCGTCCGGCACGATGGCCGCGTCCAGCAGGTTGGCCGGTGCGCCTTCGACCGGCGAATACTGGAAGCAGCCGACGCGGTCGAGTTGCGCTTCGGTCAGCCAGTTCAGCAGGTACTGGAAGTCTTCTTCGGTTTCGCCGGGGAAGCCGACGATGAAGGTCGAACGGATGATCAGGTCCGGGCAGATTTCGCGCCAGTTCTTGATGCGGGCCAGGGTCTTGTCTTCGAAGGCCGGGCGTTTCATCGCTTTCAGGATTTTCGGGCTGGCGTGCTGGAACGGGATGTCCAGGTACGGCAGGATTTTCCCGGCGGCCATCAGCGGAATCAGCTCGTCGACGTGCGGGTACGGGTAAACGTAGTGCAGGCGAACCCAGACGCCGAGGGTGCTCAGGGCTTCGCAGAGTTCGGTCATGCGGGTTTTCACCGGCGCGCCATTCCAGAAACCGGTGCGGTATTTCACGTCGACGCCGTAGGCGCTGGTGTCTTGCGAGATCACCAACAGCTCTTTGACGCCGGCCTTGACCAGGCGCTGAGCTTCGTCGAGCACGTCACCGACCGGGCGGCTGACCAGTTTGCCGCGCATCGACGGGATGATGCAGAAGCTGCAGCTGTGGTTGCAGCCTTCGGAAATCTTCAGGTAGGCGTAGTGGCGCGGGGTCAGCTTGATGCCTTGCGGCGGCACCAGGTCGATCAGCGGGTTGTGATCCTGACGCGGCGGCACAGCGTCGTGCACGGCGTTAACCACTTGCTCGTATTGTTGCGGACCGGTCACGGCCAGCACGCTTGGGTGCACTTTACGAATGTTGCCTTCTTCGACGCCCATGCAGCCGGTCACGATGACCTTGCCGTTTTCCTTGATGGCTTCGCCAATCACTTCCAGCGATTCAGCCTTGGCCGAGTCGATGAAACCGCAGGTGTTGACCACCACGACGTCGGCGTCCTCGTAAGTGGACACAACGTCATAGCCTTCCATGCGCAGCTGGGTAAGGATGCGCTCGGAGTCGACCAGTGCTTTGGGGCACCCTAACGATATAAACCCTACACGTGGATTATTGCTCATATACTCACAGCCTGCAGGGTTAGCCCTGGTCAAATTTCGTGGCGCGCGATTCTAGACGCTGTACAAAAAATGTGCAAAAAAATAGTTGCAATTAATAATCAATCGCGACTTTTGGTTATCTAGGTAGGGAGTGCCTTTCAATGTATTACGGCAGTGATCAGCATCGTTACAAGGGTTTTCAGGAGGATGTGACTCCTCAAGGAGGATTTACCAAGGGGCCAGGCAACATAGTCTATTCTTGGGAGACAGACGATCATGCTGTGAGAAAAATAAGGCGTAGGCAGAAATATGCGATCGCCAGCCTGATTTTTTTGATGATGGGTGTTTTTGCAACTTATGTATTGAAAAGAGATATTTGGATTAATAGCGGTATAAAGTTTGTTGATTACGATACTGCTATTGTACTCGCAGGCTTTGGACTAGCCGGCATTTTGGCTTTCTCAATTATTTATGAAACAATTGTTAATAAGACTCGAGGGTCTAAAAGTTTTATAGATATCGACTATGAAGGTGCAAATACCAAGCGGCTCGATATGCAGATTATCGAGTTGAGAAATAGAATTCAAGAGCTTCAGGTCGGGAAGAAAGAGGAGGTTCCTAGTCCTGAAAGTGGCGAGCATCCTGAGGCTCCCGTTAGGGAAGCGAAGGAATTGAGCGCTATCGAGTCCTATATACATGGTCTAATAAAGTCGCTTGAAAGTCATATTGAGTTGTCAGATAAGAAAGCCTCAAAACTTTTGGATACTGGTACGATGTATTTGCGGCGAGGAATATATTTTTACGTTGCGTCGATATTTGTTTGGCAGGTTGTGGCTCATGTATGGGGTGTAGATAAACAACTTATATTTGGGGTTGTTTCTTGTTCTTTTACTTTTCTTGTGGTGGAGTTTTTGGCGGCTTGGTTCCTAAAACAGTATAGAAGTTTTATTGATTCTTCCATTCAGTTTATGCGAGTGAAATCCGTATTTGATCGATACTTATTGTCATATTTGACAGTTAAGGAGTTTTCGAGCCAAGATCCCGCTACCTTTGCGGAATCTAAAGCCCAAGTTTTAAAAGTTATGGCGGAAGAGATCAAATGGCCCGACCCATTAAATTCAAAAGCTAGTGATTTTAACCATATGGTTCAGCTGTTCGATTCGCTCACCGGTATGCTTGAAAAAGTGAAAGACGTTGCCGCAAAAAAAGAGAAGGCTGAAGCTTAATGGTCGCTCATATCTTTATTGCCTGCGTGGTTCGCCCTGATCAAATTTCGAGGTGCGCGATTCTAAATCGTTGAACAAAAAATGTGCAAAAATTGTCCCGATTAATTGAAGCACTCATTATAGTGGGGAGGAAGGAATGTCAAATGATACTGAGATAGGTCGAAATGCAGAGTCAGAAAATTTGTATGTCGTGCGAAGAGATCTTAACAAGTCCAGGGAATTTACCGCTGTAGTTGGAGCGACTATAGCCTATTGTGCCGTTCTGGCCTTTATTTATGGGTTATTGGCATTTAATCGTCCGGAACTGGTCGAGGCTGCATTCGATAACAAGTTGGCCTTATCTGCATTGCTGTTCGGCGTCGGAGTCGCCACTATCGTTTTTACAGCTAAGGTAACAATCTTGGGGAGTGCAACTTTTGAAAAGGTAAACACTCCAGAGGGAAGGGTTAAGTTGTCCTCTTCGTTGTCTAAATTACTTCAGTTTATTATGCGAGCAACATGGGGGGTGGAGTTTACTGCCGTTGAAGATGGTGGCGGAAAAAAAGATAAAGACGAAAATCGGGAAGAGTTCAGTTATGGTGCAGTGTCCGGCGATACGCCGTTCGAGGCTTATATCTCTAATATACTCAAGTCTTTGTCCGCCTATGCCACCAGTTCTGAGATTACGGCTAGAAAGCTTCTAGATAAGGGGGTCGCATTTATGGCGGGCGGACTCGTTTTCTATGTCCTTGCCATCGTAATCTGGCAGGTATTTGCTAATCTCACAAAGCCAGATCCTCATGTAATGTATGTCGGAATGGCAGCTTGTTCGATGACATTTATTGTTGTTGAGTTTCTTGCGGCTTGGTTTTTTAAACAATATCGATATTACGTGGAGGTCTCATTATCCTGCCTTAGAGTCAGATCGGTGTATGATCGATATCTCTTGGGGTATTATGCGTTGAGAGAGTTTGAAGGAAAAGATGAGGGGGCTCGTAAACAAATGGCGACGGTCTTAAAGGAAGATGTAAATTGGCCAACTTATAAAGGAAGTGTTGCCAACGATTTTAACTATATGATGGAGTCTATGGGTGCTGCTCATACATCTATGGAGAAAATGAAAGGGATTTTCCAGCCGAAGCAAAAAACGAAGCCGAAACCTGACAAAGCATGAACTCTGTTATCGGGAAAGTATTTAGTTATCTTCGTTTTTCAGACCCTCGTCAGGCTGCTGGCAGTAGTGCGGACCGCCAGCTTGCCTACGCTGCATCTTGGGCGGCGAAGAAAGGGATGGAATTGGATGCAACGCTCACACTGAAGGATGAGGGGCTATCTGCATTCCACCAGCGTCATGTCACTCAGGGGGCATTGGGGGTTTTCCTTCGAGCGATTGAAGACGGCCGAATCGCTAGCGGATCAGTGCTGATCGTTGAAGGCTTGGACCGCCTAAGCCGAGCGGAGCCCATACAGGCCCAAGCCCAGTTGGCCCAAATCATCAACGCCGGTATTACAGTCGTCACTGCCAGCGATGGCCGCGAGTACAACCGAGCGGGTTTGAAGGCCCAACCTATGGACTTGGTCTATTCGCTCCTGGTGATGATACGGGCGCATGAAGAGTCCGACACAAAGAGCAAGCGCGTTAAAGCCGCAATCCGCCGGCAGTGCGAAGGGTGGATAGCCGGCTCATTTCGTGGACTGATCCGTAATGGAAAAGACCCTCAATGGTTGCGCTGGAACGAACAGGGCTGGGAACTGATCCCTGAACGCGTAAGCGCTGTGCGTCGAGCCTTAGAGCTATATCAGCAAGGCCTCGGTGCCGGACGGGCCGCTATCGTTATGCACCAGGAGGGACACGAGCTTTCCAGTTGGGGGATTTCTGGCCAGCAAGTTTACCGACTGATCAAATTGCCCGCGCTGCGGGGGGCCAAGCGGCTGTCGGTGGACGGCGAAGATTACATGCTCGAGGAGTATTACCCACGGATACTCTCCGACGCGGAGTGGGGAGAGCTGCAACACTTGGCTGGCCAGCGACATCGGCGCCGTGGGGCTGGTGAGATCCCTGGGATCATTACCGGTATCGGTGTCACGTATTGTGGTTACTGCGGCACTGCTCTGGTGGCACAGAATCTCATGAGCCGCCGGCGGGCGGATGGAAGCCTCGCTGATGGGCATCGACGTTTGCACTGCACGTCATACAGCAATAACGGTGGTTGCCAAGCGAGCGGCAGCTGCAGCGTCGTACCTATCGAACGTGCCTTGCTGAATTTCTGTTCTGACCAACTTAACCTGCAGCGCCTCCTGCAGGTGGGTGACGATGGCAAAGGTGTCCGTCAGCAATTGGTTGTTGCTCGTGCAGCTGTGGAAAAAATCACTACACAGCTCGGGAAAATAACGGATGCACTGCTGGCGGCCGAGAGTGGTGCCTCGCCAATCGCCTTCATCCGCAAGGCCAGGGAATTAGAGGAACAACTGGGTGCGGCCCAGCAAAAGGTCCAGCAGCTGGAGTTTGAAGTGGCTTCGATGTCTAGCGGCGTCCGGCCGGCGCAAGCCGATCGATGGGAGGAGCTGGCAACACAAGTATTTGCCGGCGACTACAGCGCGCGCGAGAAGGTCCGGCAATTGATCATGGACACGTTTGAACGGATCGTAATTTACATGAGGGGCATGAATGTCGAAGACCGCAAGGGCCGTGCAATCGATGTGCAACTTCTCTCCCGCACTGGGCAGCACCGGTTGATTCAAATCGATCGCCGTACTGGCGAGTGGGTGGCAAGCGAAGACTGGGGATGATCTTGTGGTCAGGCAAGCTGCCACCATATACTGGTTGGATATACAGTAAAAGCAAGGAGCATTTATGTTGCAAAGCGCCTGTGTTCTGCAGGATTCCCATACGCCTTATGAGCAGCTAGCTAACAGAGTTTATCGACAAGTGAACAGTCCAGCAGCGCAGTGTCGGAGACGGACTGTCATCATGCGGCACCCTGGAGAGTTAGAGGTCGATTGGGACTGTCTCCTTGAACAGCTGGACTCGGAGGAGAACGTGCGCCTGAGGCGCCTTGAGGATGGCGCCGCTCAACTGACGTGGACCAATCATCATGCCTTCTGATTAATCGGCGGGTAATAAAATTGAAAAAATATGCCGCGCACATTTGACATTATATTAGCCTGAGGCTAATTTATCTTCACTGGTTCACGTCGGTGCTACGCACGGACGTGATCGCTTTGGAGATTAACAGCATGCGTACCCTTTGCCTTTCCCCTAGCTCCCGACCGCAGTTAGCCAACCAGGTAACTCAGAACGGGATCTTTAAACACGAGCTGCGTGATGCCATAGCTGGGTCTGTGTGGGCCATAGCTACCGTCGTCGTTGAGCAGTGCAATCACAATGTATTGGTGCGAGTTGAACTGGGCGACAGTGTAAACAGCATTACATTGGCCAAGCACCACGACACAGGTGAGCGGGTAGCCCGTTTCTTGGAAGAACTGGCAAATGCTGATCGCATCCCGCCAGACGAGCACTTGACCATCACCATCTTGAAGTCAGATGCCAAACTTCTGTTCAAAAAGAGTATCGCCGGATATAGGTGTGCGAATGCTGACATTGATAGGGCAATCGCTGATGAAAATTGGGGTGCAATTAACCAGGCTCAAAGCCGCCGCGATCTGCACGCCAGCACCATCGCATTAATCGCGAACATGTATTCAGCCACCACAGAAGAAGGGGCACGTCCATGATTGGCATTCCCAAGACAGGTACGCTCGAGCACGGCCGCATTAGTGCAAATGTTTCTAACGGTTATGAGTTCAGCACAACTGATGGTCGCCCCGCACGGCTCGCTATCATTGACGACCAGGGCAATGTGATCGAGTCCGGCGATACCGTAGCGCGCGAGGCGTGGAACGTATGCATTGCGGTGATAAAGAACTTCAAGATCGGTCAGGGGCATATCGTGGTGCACAGTGCCCCTCCTGGAATAACCGCTCAGACGGTTTCGCGGAAGGTAAGAAAGTAAAGAGCGAAGGATGTTTAGCCCGGTTGGCTACATCCCGGTGATCTTGGCGTCGATTGCTCGACCAATGATCTCCCACGTCCCGTCTAGGATAACCGCCTTGTACTCTGGGTTGAGTGGCACCAAGTAGCCGACCCCTGCGTCCAAGGTGTACTGCTTGAAGGTGGTTTCGCCACTGATGGTGTGGCGAGCTATGTAGAACTTGCCACTGATTAAGTCAAAACCTTCGGGGCGAATTAGGATCGGAGTGCCCTCGGGAAAGCTTGGCGGCGTCTCTGACGTCATCGATTTCCCCTTCACTTTCAACCAGTATCCGCGCGGCCCCGCGTTTTCAGTAGAAGACAGCCATTCGTCCGCGATTCCAGAAGGGTAGCAACTCGAAGACTCGATGCGCTCACCGGCGGCGACCCATGTAATGAGCGGATATTCCCTTGCTTCTCGATGCGGCTGCAGCATGGGGGCTATGTTGGAGTGGGTGCTAGTGGCTGCCATCCCTGCAATCTCAGCAGCGAGCCTAGGGCTAAAACTCTCGATTGGCTCGTTTAGCAATCTGGCCAACACCGAGGCGAATCGGGCATTTAGTGCATTTATGCCCTTCAGGTAATGGTTCACCGATACCGGCGTTATGCCCGCCGCGTCAGCAATCTTTCTTTGATTGAGTTTGAGAGCGTTCTTCTTCGAAAGATAGAGCTCGTTTGCCCGTTGGCATTCCGCAAAAAGAGCAGGGTCTATGGGTTTTTTCTTAGTCATTTTCAAAGTATAAGCCGCAGGCTAATGATAATGGTTAGCCAGCGGCATTGATTAAAAATATGCCTGCGGTTAATATTCTTCCATTCATCAGTTTGAGGTGTATGGCATGGAAGAAATTTCCCTAGGTGACTTGGTGTTAAGGATGGGGCAAGCCCGCGTTGCTCGCGCTCTTGGCGCAAAACCTTCATCCATCGCAAAGGCCATTCGTACCGGCAGATCCATCATCGTTACGGTTGCTGACGATGGTTCTTGCACAGGTGAAGAAACACGGCCATTCCCATCTCAAAAAACCACCCAATCTGGTTGCGAAGAGCAGCCTGACCAAGAGTCGGGCGTGGCGTTGACAAAGGCTAATGAGCATCCGTCAACATGACCACGTCCAATCCAGGACAGCCGTCCATTTCCCGCGACCAGGTGCTGGTGGCTCATGCCGTCGAGATGATTGCCCGTACGGGCTTCAGCCAGGACGACTTCGCCCAAGCATTGAGCTTCAGTCTGCATCGTCAGATTCCCACGAAGGCTTTCAGTAAAGACGTGCCCGACTTCGAAGCGCTTGCCTTGAGCAACGACACCGCGTCGTTCTTGAAAGCATCCGGCGCTTGGCTGCGCCGCGTAGGTCGCTGGCTCAGTGGCGAAGTAGACCTGCCGAGCTGGGTCGAGGAGTCGTGGGTTGAAGCGCTGGAAGGCGACTTTAAGGATCGCTGCATCAATGAGCTGGCTCACCGTCACGGGTTGACTGGTGCACGCGAGCTGGATGGCGATGGCAACCCGCTGGGGGCGTTCGGCCAACTGGTGGCGCGGCTGGGCAATACGGTCGCCCTGGGTAGCGAGATTCTGGCTGACGGTCGCATCGACCTCGAGGACCTGGACAAGTTGCCCGAGTTTGTCGATCGGCTACGTTCGGTCGAAGCCCGCTGCAGTGAACTGCGCTCGCGCGCCGAGACTGTTCTGCTCGAGCAACCCGAAAAGCCTCACTTGTCCCGGGTGAACTAGCCTCTGTGACTTCCCTGGACAAGGACATCCACTCGCGATCGGCAAGCAGCCGCAAGGGCAGCCCAACCAAGGGCCGACCTACTGCTGTGCATCGCGACAAAAAAGATCCCCACGCCGCCTTGCGTGCCCCAGTTCGAGCACCTCGGTATTCGGCTCCGCGGCGCCTGACTGGCCAGCAGCTGAAAAACCCGCTGCTGCGCATGGCGTTCTCTCGACTGAGCCAGATCGGCGACCTGCGCGGGAAGTACCTGCGCGATCTGGACTCCATCCATGGTGGTCGCCGCACCCGTTCCGAGAAATTCGACGCACTGGCCAAGGCATCCGAGCAAATGCTGCTGCGCCTGGATTTGGCCACTGGCGTGCTGGGATGGCTGGACATCGAGCGAGGGCAGTACTTCCTCAACACCCAATGCAGTGTCGCCGAAGATAGCGATATGTCCCCCGCGTCTCTCAATCGCCTTATGCACAGCTTGGATTTGGCAGGGTACGTTTACCGACGCATTGAAAAAGTGCGGTTGGATGAGAAGGATGAGGCAGGACTTAACCTCGTGCGGACCCGCGTCTTGGTGCGCTTCACTGAAAAGTTCTTTGCAGACCTTGGTCTACGCTACCTCTGGTTTCGGGCTAAGAAGGCCGCAATCAAGCGCAGAGAAAAAGAACTTCGCGAGGTAAGCGGACTTCGTGCTGCGCGCCAAGAAAAGGCTTCTTTGGAGGAGTTCCGTCGACAGCAGTCCCGTAGCAATTGGGAAAAGAGCGAGGCGCGCAAGGCGGCTCAGGCTCACAGCCAGTCAGAAACACTTACCCCAGCTCGTGGTTCACCTGGGGGCGCAAAGCCTTCCCTGGAGCCCGACAAGAGCCCTGGCGGGCTGGACGAATCCATGGCGCGCCTACTGCGCAATGTGCAGGTCAAGAAAGACACCCCCTCGAAGTAATCGCATCCCCTGCGAGGCCAGGCTACGCCTGGTGGTCGAAAAAACTCCCCACCTCCGCACTAACTCTGCCGCCATGCATCGTCATGCAGGCAAACGGTCGCGTGCGCGCCCATTTTCCAGCGTCATTTCCCGGTGTCGCCGGCGTTTGGGAAGGGCATCCAGGATCCCTTTGAATTAAATGGAATTTTAAACCCCACTCAGCATCCCCAAAGGGTATAAAAAAGAGACTTTCGAGGTGTCCACAAGGTCAGTGTGTTGGGTACAAGATGATGCCTTCGCCCAAGGGCTCAGTTCGCTGCGCTCATCTTTTTATGAGGATCGCGGGCTACGCGCCCGCCCTGCGGCAGGGCAGTGCCCTGCACCCATGCTGGATACCCTGCACTCCGTGCCGGGGACCCAGCGGGCACAAAGCGGCAATTGGGCGCGCCGAGGTGAGCTGCAAATTTCACTGGCAGCGGTCGCGGGCACGATCGGACGGCGCTGCTCAGATTTTTGGGTGCGAATTTGTCGGACAACCGGCCGCTGCGCGGGTTCCGCCGCGCCGAGATTGTGAGTACCAGCTGAGATTTTGTTGGCGGCTTATATGCCTGCGGTGCAGGCATTCCGATGCATGATTCAAGATCGATGTTGATAGATGCGCGCTGGGGGCACGTGAACGGAGAGGCTTGGATGCGTCGGGAAGGTTGCGAACCTGGTCCTGTGGTCAGCCTCGTTGCGAGGAGCCAACCTGCAGGAACAGTTCTTGCTGCTGCTCCGCCGGCAAGCTTCTGATTCTCTCCAGTAGGAGCGTGTCGAGGCGTTGTCCCGGAGGCCGCAATGAGTGCTTGAAAGTCAGTTCGGATACCCATGTGTGTCCGCACTGCGCGTCCAAGCACTGGCAGTAAAGCTTCACGTAGCCCCGGGTAATCTCCTCCCGTGAACTGATTCGCCCTTTGTGGTCGCAGGCAGTGCAGTAAATTCGCATGGTTCCCTCCCCAGGGTTGCAGAGCCATCATTATGCCGTCACCGTTGGTGATAATCACTAAATACTGTCTATTTATGCAGTGGTTTTTTCTTCTTCGTCGGGGGTTGTCCAGCTAATTTTCCTGTCAGGTCGTAGCGTGTCGTTGACCTGGTTGAATAGCTGGCATATCGGCCGAATCTCGTTGCTGGTGTAGACCCGATCGATCTTTTCGATATCGCCAAAGCCGGCGTTGTTTTCCGGAATGATGCCGGCCAGCGCCGGGTTCATTCGCCAAGCTGCAATCACGTCGTTGCGGGTGATGTTCTTGACCTTCTCCAGCTCGTCCTTGGCCTGAAAATCCCCCACAGGGATGATCTGAATGGCGTTCTCCTTGCCGTTGGGAATGTTGACGAACATCGAGCGGAAGTTGCCCACACCCTTACTGGCACTGATCTGGGCGCGCAGGTTTTCTTCGTCCTCTTCGGTCAGGTCCGGGTCGTTGGTGTAGAAGATGTAACCCGCGTGAGCGCCGTTGCTGTAGTAGCGCCGGCGGAACAGGGTTGCGGCTTCATTGAGCAACAGCGCCTGCAGACCGCCGAGGTAATCCGGGATGCCGTAAATGGTCTGCTCGACGTCGTAGTCCATGACGTGCTCGATCTCGTCCTGGTCGAAGTCCATGAATTTGTTGTCCGGCAGCAGCATCCGGAATCCGCCGTCCACTTTCACCCGCATGTTGATGGCCGGCAGGTGCTGCAGTTCCAGCACCTGGCCGAAGGCGTTAGTGTCGCGGTAGAAGAACGCATCGCCGAACACCATGTAATCCAGGCCCGCGCAGCCCATTGTCCGAGCACTGCAGCCGGCTGAAGGGATGAACTCACGCAGCAACAGGTTGCGCTTGAACTTCGGAATGGCGCCGTGGTGTGCGTTGGCGCGCAGCAGCTTGGCCAGGCCGATGCGTGACACCGGTGGCTTGTAAATCTCGCCGTCGTCGCTGGGAAACACCCCCATGTACTCGCCGATGTTTCCCGACAACACCTGTTCGGGTTCCCCGAAGGTGAATGCCCGCATGGGCTGTGGCTGTCGCACCTGTTGGTTGACCTGGCGTTTTTTGTGTCGAGGATTGGGCATTGTTTCCACTCGTGACGTAGCGGCTGCGTCGCCGCTTGTTGGTGTTCAAAGGTTCGTTGGCCAGGGCGTGCATGACCGCCCAGGCGATATCCGCGTGGCCGGTGGCATCGGTGCGCGAAGCGCTGTAGGTGACCTGGCCACTGTTGGTGGTACCGCGCTTGATGGTCAGGAACGCCTGGGCAATATCGGTCCAGCCGGCATCCCACTCGATGCGGCTACCTTGGATCGTGTCCTGCGCTTTGAGCACCAGGGCGTTTTTGGCTTCCAGGCTGTAGTGGATCGGCGTGGCTTTCGCGTAGAAGTCGCGCACCAGGTCGAACACGCCGTAACCCACGCCGGTGACATCGATGCCGATGTGCTGGACGTTGAAACGCTCGGTGAGCTTCTTGACCTGGGCGGCCTGGTAGGTGAACGAATGTCCGCGCCAGCTGTGCTTCTCGAGGATCCGGAACTTCGCCCCGGGCTCCAGCGGCGGGGCAATGACCACACAGGTGGCATCGTCGCGGGTGCGGCTCGGGTCGTAGCCCAGCCAGACCGGGCTGTTGCCGAATGGTCGATCGTCATCGGGCTTGTAGTCTTCCCACAACGACAGGTCGGAATAGCAGCGCTCCAGGTCTTTCAGGCCGAACGCGCTCTGCGTGCTGTCGATGAACTTGCAATAGAACAGCTGCTGGAACTTGTCCTCGTCGTACTCCAGTTGCAGCTGCTCGAGGTCGAACAGATCGCAGCCGCCGTCGATCGCATCTTGGATAGTGATGGTCTTGCGCCATTGGCCATCCGGACATAGAGCGCCCTGTGTATATGCCGCTTCGATCGGCCAGGTGCCGCCGGCCTTTTTTCCGCGCTTGCTGTTGCGAAACTCCTCGCCAGACCAGAACGGATAAGCCTGGTGCGACACGGCGCTGGGCGTCGAAAAGTAGGTTTTGCGCCACTTCTTGTGGGTACCCATGGCGCTGGCCACGGTGCTGAGTTTGTCGAAGTCGCGGATCCAGAAATATTCGTCGACGTAGACGTGCCCGTGGTAGCCCTGGGCGGTGCTGCTGTTGGTGCTGAGGAAGCGCAGTTCCGCGCCGTTGCTCAGGGTGATGGGGTTGCCGGTCAGCTCAATGCCGAACCACTGCTGGGCGAACTGGATGATGTAGCTGCGGAAGATCTCCGACTGCGATCGGCTGGCGGAAAGGAACACCTGGTTGTCGCCGCTCAATACGGCGTCCATGAATGCTTCGCCGGCGAAGTAGTAAGTCAGACCCACCTGGCGGCTTTTGAGGATATTCCGGATCCGGCATGTCAGCGGGTTCTGCTTGGCCGCGAACAGCTCCTGCTGGTAGCGGTACATCTTGCTGATGAACTTATCCAGGAAGTCGACTTCGGTCAGGCCGCTGATGTCGTTCTTGGCCTTCTTCTCCCGTTTCTTGCCGCCACCGTCGCCCCGGCTTTGGCGATCGCCACGTGAGCGTTGACGCGGCTCCAAGGGCTCGCCCTGGTCGTCGCCAAAAGTTGCTGCGGCCGGTGCCGGTTTGGCCGCTTGCTTCAGTAGCCGTTCGCGCACGGCGGTCAGCCGGTCCAGCTCGTTCAGATCGTCCTTCGACAGGCTGCCGACTTTGTCCAGGAGCAGGGTGATACGCCGGCCGACAGCGGTCAGCGGTTCTTCGTCCGACAGCATGTCTTCCCAGCCGCCTTGGCGGATCCAGTAATAGACGATCCGGATGTTGGGCAGGTTGAGTTGCGCCTGAATTTCCTTGGCCTTACAGCGGCGCAGAAACAGACGTTTGGCGGCTTCTTTAACTTCGGTCGAGTAGTACATAGGCCGCAGTCTATGCGGCGAAAACAGCGAAAACGCGGGGTTAAATTCCGCGTTTCACCTAGATCGCAAATCTAGGAGAAACGCGCAATTGAACCGTTTGTTAGAGGGCGTTCGGCTCCATATCTTGGCGGCTCAAATCACCGATTGAGCGCAGTTATCGCCCATGCCCCGTTCCCTTGTTTCGTTCTGGAAACGTGTCGCGACCAGCGGCACCACCGCCGATGGTCGCGAGATCCTTCCCCAGGAACTGCGCGACATCGCTGAAACCTACAAGCCGTCCAAGTACACGGCGGTGATTTGGTGTGACCACGAACGCTGGTCGGGGTCCCACGGCACCGTCTATGCCGTGCGGCTGGTGGAGGAAGGCGACGATCTGGAAGAGGGGCAAATTGCTCTGGAGGCCCAGCTCAAGCCCAACGATCGGCTGCTGTACCTGAATGACCAGGGCCAGAAGCTGTTCTCCAGCATCGAGATCACCCCGAACTTCGCCGGCAGTGGCAAAGCCTATCTGACCGGCCTGGGAGTGACCGATGAACCCGCCAGCCTGGGCACCCAGGAACTCTACTTTTCGAAGAAAACCCACAAAGACGCCTTTTACGCCGCGTCAGTTGAGCTGGGCTCCTTTGAAGAGGAACCCCAGGGCGAAGTGGGCAAGCTGATTGGCTTGCTCACCGGCCTATTCAAGCGCTTCGCCGCGGACACCGAGCCCGCCGTACCCACCACCCCAACCGAGAGCAAACCCCCAATGGATGAAGCTACAGCAACGGCCTTGAAAGCCCTGCTGGCTCAATTGCTGATTGTCGCTGCCGGCATTCAGGCTGTGATTGAGCCCGTCGCGGAAGAGGCCCCCGAGCCCGACGCCGCGCCGATCGATGACGTGCAAGCAGCTGTCGACGGCATTGTGACCACCGCCGAAGAAGAGCGCGAGTTCAGCCGCAATGGCAGTGCCACGAACAAAACCCTGCTAGCCAGCATGGCCGCTCTACAGAAGCAATTCACCGCGCTGCAGAACACCACCACAGGTCGCCAGTTGCCGCGCAACCCTGGCCCTGTAACTACCACCAAGAAAAAGGTGCTCTGACATGGCCCAGCCACTGAGCGCCAATGGCGCCAAGCAATTTTCCGCACTGCAGCTGGCAATGGCTGAGTCCTATGGCGTTGAGCGTGCCAGCCGCATGTTCAGCGTGGAGCCTTCTATCGCTCAGGAGCTGAACGACGCGATCACCGCCAAAGCTGACTTCCTGGAGCGTATCAACGTTATTCCGGTGAGCGAGATCAAAGGCGAGAAGGTGTTCATCGGTGTCAATGGTCCGGTCACTGGCCGCGTCAACACTAAGACCACTGACCGCGATGCCAAGGACGCGTCGGCACTGGAGCACACCACCTACGAGCTGGTTGATACCCAGTCCGATGTGGGCTTGCCGTACGCCAAGATCGATGCCTGGGCGAAATTCCCCGACTTCCAGGACCGTTACTCCGCCGCTGTGCAGAAGCGCATTGCCCAGGACCGGATTGTCATTGGCTTCAACGGCACCAGCGCAGCCACTCAGACCGACCTGGCGGCGAACCCGAAGCTGCAGGACGTAAACAAGGGCTGGTTGCAACAGCTGCGTGAGCAGGCCCCGCAGCAGGTGCTCAAAGAGGGCGCCACTGCTGGCAAGGTCAAGTTGGGTGCCGGTGGCGACTACGCCAACCTTGATGCCCTGGTGCACGACACCAAGCAAATGGTCGACGAGATCCTGCGCGAAGACGGTGACCTGGTCGCCATCATCGGCACCGACTTGCTCGCCGCTGACAAGGCCAAGCTGTACACCAAACAGGGCGATGTTCCGACCGAAAAAGAACGCATCGAAAACGCCCAGGTCATCGCGACCTACGGTGGTCTGCCTGCGTTCAGTGTGCCGAACTTCCCGGTCAACGCCGTGCTGGTCACCAGCTGGGACAACCTGTCGATCTACTTCCAGGACACCAGCTGGCGTAAGCAGACGGTCGACAACCCGAAACGCTCCCGCGTCGAGGACTACAACAGCCGCAATGAAGGCTATGTGATCGAGCAGTTGGAAAAGATCGCACTGACCGAAAACGTGGAGCTCGTGGCGTGAGCCTGGCACTGGCGCACAAGCGCCGCACGCTGGCCTTGGGTGTAGTCGCTGTAGCTGCAGGCATCTCGAGTGCTGCCATGGCGTACACCCCAGCCGATGCCTTGAGCAGCCCAGCCAATGCCCGCAAGCACCTGTTGCTGCAGGAAGCGGCGCTGGATATGGATTTGGCGCGCCTGAGCGAGCTCAAGAACCTGGCCAGCAAACAGGCGCTCAAGCGGGAGGAGCTGCTGCCCAAGTACCAGGACTACGTCCAGCGCTACTGCGAATCGGGGCTGAACTTTCCAAACCGCGTCGTGGTGCAGGTGATGGTCTGGCTGTTCGACACCGCCCAGTTCGATGACGCCTTGGAACTGGCGGACTTCCTGATCGAGCAGGGTCAGCAGATGCCGGAGCGCTTCAAGCGCCGCGACATCCAGACCTTTGTCGCGGATGCCGTCATCGAATGGGCTTACGCCGAATACAACGCTACTCGCAGTCCGGAACCGTACCTGTCCGACCTGCTGCCTCGCGTGGACGGCGAATGGGACCTGACAGAACAGATCCCGAGCAAGTACCACAAGTTGATCGGCATGCGTGCCCAGGATGCTCAGCAGTGGGAAACCGCGATCAAGCATCTGGAGCGTTCAACCGAGTTGCACTCGGCGGCTGGTAATAACACCCGTATCGAAAAGTGCCGCAAGGCACTGGCAAAACAACAGGCCACGTCGGCCTCCGAATAACCGACTACCCCCCCAGCGGGGACCTGTGGAAGTGAGCCGCCCATTTATGGACCGTCCCACTGAAAACAGGCTCCCCGCCCTATTTGAGTGGCCTGCAATGAGCTTTTCCGGGAAACCCACCACCTTTGTGGAACAGGCGATCGAGAACGACGGCTTTTGGCCGAACCTCTCCGTGGCTGAGTTTCAGAAGGGTTACCGCCTGCCGGCGGAGTACCTGGTAGACATGCTGGTCACTGATTTGGCCACGGCCATGACCGAGGTCAACCGCGATCTGGCCGAGTTAAAAGCGCGCTGGCAGGGCGTTGGAGTGTCAAGCGTTGAGTCTGCAGACACCACCGTCCTGCCGGAGCGCACCTTTCAAGCCGCGACGTACAAACGTGCGGTGTACTGCCGTGCCAAGGCCAGTTTGCTGACTCAATTCGCCACGGTAACCCGCCGTGAGAGTGCGGAAAACACCGGTAAGGAGCTGCCCGAGCGTGGCGAATCCTTCTTGCAGTTCAGCCAGCAGGCCGTCCGGTCGCTGCAGGGTCGTGGGCGCATCACGGCGGCACTGCTATGACCAAGCTCAAAGCGCTGACCGCGTACCTGATCGAACGCCAACTGGTGGCGCCCGAGCAGCTCGACAGCTGGACCGACCAGGTCAACCTGGAACTGATCTGGAAGCCGGGCGAGCAGGGCATGCACATGGGTGACATGAAGTACACGGCAACCATCGCGCTGGAGCGCTTCGCCGATCACCCGGGCCGTCTGATGGCGCTTGTCGGCAGTTGGCTGGAAACCAATGACGACGACCGCGACGACCTGCAGCCGGCGCAATTCGACATCACCATGCTCGATGACGATCTGGCCGACGTCGACATCAAGCTGGAATTCACCGAGCCCCAGTACCTGGCCGAGGATCCGGACGGCGAGATCATCGCTTACGGAACGACCTGGTCTTTTGTCCCGTTCGATTTGTGGGTGGCAGAGCGCGGCGAGGTGATCGGCGATGGCGCGTAGCACCTTCGAACTCGATGTGCGCGGTTACCTGGGCGTCCAGGAACAACTGGCGCTGTTGAGCCTGCCCCCGCAGTTGCGTCGGCGTCTGTTGAACAACGTCACCAAGCGCGTGCGCAGCATGAGCCGCCAGCGGATCCGCAGCCAGCAGAACGTCGACGGCACTCCGTTCGCCCCGCGCAAGGGCGACGGCAAGGGCAAAAAGAAGATGGAGGCGGGCCTCGGCAAATTGCTGATGGTCACCCGCGTGAATGCCGATGAAGCCGAGCTGGGTTGGCGCAGTGCGCTGACCCGCTGGGTGGCATCGCAGCAGCACAACGGCGTTTCGGAACGTCGTACCGCCGCGCAGATGCGCCAATGGAACAAAACACCTCCCGGCCTGGCCGCGACGGAAAAGCAGGCCAAGCGCCTGCGCCGTCTCGGTTTCAAGGTCCGCCAGGAAGGTAAGAAGAGCCTCACGCGCCCGTCCGTGGCGTGGATTCAAGAGCATGTGAACTACGCCAAGGCGGGTCTGCTGATCCGCATCCTGGACGACCAAAAAACCGAATCCACTGGTGCGCAAAGCTGGGACATCACCCTGCCAAAACGCCAGTTCCTCGGCGTGAGCACCGATCGGGATACCAGCCTGCTGGTTAACCAGGTGCTGCAACAAATCCTTAATTCTCCCCGCTAGCGAGGCACTGCATGGCACTCGGCAAAGTCAGCGTTAACAACCTCAATCTCAGCCAGGGCGCTGTGACAGCGGTTGAACGCTATTTCCTTTTCATCGGTGTCGGCGCCAAAAACGTCGGCTCGCTGATTCCCTTGAACACTGACAGCGATCTGGATGTGCAGCTCGGCATCCCTGTCAGTGATCTGAAAACTCAGATCACTGCCGCACGCTTAAATGGTGGCGACCGCTGGGCCTGTTTGGCTGCTCCCGTCGCCGTTGATGGCGGGTGGCAAGACGCACTGGAGAAGGCCCAGCAGCAGGGCTATTCGGTTGAAGGTGTTGTGATCACGGCGCCGGTTGAAGATGGCCAGGCGCTGTCGGAAATGCACGACGCGGCCGTTGAGCTGAGCAATACCTTCGGTCGCCGCGTGTTTGTGATGGCTTCCACTGCCGGCATCGATCCGACGAAGACCTGGGCGGAATACCTGACCGCGCAAAAGGCGATCACGCTGAACCTGTCCGCGCCGCGTGTCCTGGTCGTGCCGCAGTTGCACGGCAACGATTTGGGCGTGCTGGCCGGTCGCCTGGCCAATGCCGCTACCAGCATCGCCGACAGCCCGATGCGCGTGGCCTCTGGTTCTTTGCTGGGCTTGGGCCCCGTGCCCACTGACAAAGAAGGCGTGCCCCTGCAGTCCGCGCTGCGTGCCGAGCTCGACAAGGCGCGTTTCTCCGTCAGCCAGACCTATCCGGATTACCCGGGCGTGTACTGGGGCGACGGCAACATGCTCGATGCACCAGGAAGCGATTTTCTGGTGATCGAATACCTGCGTGTCACCGACAAAGCCGCTCGCCAGATCCGTCCGTTGCTGATCCGTCGCGTCGCCGATCGCCGCCTGAACAACTCCCCCAACAGCATGGCCGTGAACGTCAACGCCCTGATGGCACCGCTGCGCGCCATGGCGAAGTCGACCACCTTCGCTGGCCAGGTGTTCCCGGGCGAGATCGAGCAGCCCAAGGACGGCGACATCGTTCTGTCCTGGACCAGCAAAACCAGCGTCGAGGCGTACATCAAGCTGCGCCCCCTCAACTGCCCGAAAGACCTGACCGCGAACATCGCGCTGGATCTTTCCACCGACGATACGGAGTAACCCCATGGCGGCAAAGATTGGCGGTAAGAACTTTGACGTGAACCTGGGCGATCTGCAGGTACACGTCGAAAGCTGCACCCTGGACATCACTGACAACACTGCCGTGGCACAGACCAAGGGTGTGCCAAACGGGCATGTCGATGGGGATGTGGCCGCCGCCGGCGAAATCGAGCTGGACACCACCAACTTCAACCTGCTGATCGAAGCCGCCAAGACAGCCGGCAGCTTTCGGGCACTGGAGCCGTTCGACATCGTGTTCTTCGCCAAGGCCGGCGAAGAGGAACTGCGCATCGAGGCGTTCGGCTGCAAGTTGCGCCTGTCCAGCCTGTTGAGCATCGACCCGAAAGGCGCGGAGAAGAACAAGCACAAGATCCCGTACGACGTCACCAGTCCGGACTTCGTGAAGATCAACGGCGTGCCGTACCTGGACGCGGCTGAGATCGAGGGTCTGACCTGATGGTTTGCCCGTTCGACCGTGCCCAAGCGCTTGAGCTCCGGCAGCGCGAGCAGGCCATCAAGGCCCAGCTGGCGTGCAAGCGGCCGACCGGGCCAAGCCGCACCCATTGCGAGGACTGCGACAACGAGATTCCAGCTGCGCGCCAGGCGCTGGGCGGAATCACCCGTTGCGTGCCTTGCCAAACGACTTTCGAGCGGAGCGACCGCCGATGAATTCAGTTCCAAACCCTTTAGATCCGGTAGTCGACGCTGCCCTGGTGCGAAAGCTCGACCGAAAAATGGCCGTGCTCGAGCACCGAGTCAGCGACATCGAAGACCGCAATGAAGGCGTGCCGACGCGGGTGACCAAACTCGAAGGCCAGTTCGAGCACATGGCCGGCCAGTTGGCTGACCTCAATGATGGCCAGCGCAAACTGACGGCCACCGTCGCCGACATCGGCAGCAAAGTGGCCAAGGCCCTGACGATCCTGACCGTGCTGGGTACCATCGCGCAGATGGTCGCGCCATCCTTGTTCAAGATGTTGTTCCCATGAGCCTGCGTAACAAGATCGCCGCCGGTGCGATCGCGCTGGCCAGTGGCACGCTGATGGCCTTCCTGGGCACCTGGGAAGGCACCGGTCAGAACGTCGTCTATGCCGACAAGCTCGCTGGCGGCCTGCCGACTGTGTGCAAGGGCATCACCCGTCACACCAGCCCTGCGGCAGTGATTGTGGGCGACTACTGGTCCGACGCGCGCTGCGCCGAGGTGGAAAGCCTGGTGGTTCGCAAGGGCCAGCTGCAGCTGGCTGACTGCTTGAGTAATGAGGCGATCGGCCAGAACACGTTCGACGCGCTGAGCAGCCACGCGCACAACGTCGGCACCGCCAACACCTGCGCCAGTCGTGCCGTCGGCCTGATCAACGCCGGTCGCACCACTGAGGGCTGCAAGGCCTTGGCCTGGGCGCCTGACGGCAGAACCCCGGTCTGGTCGTACGTGACCAACGTCCAGGGCAAAAAGGTGTTCGTGCCTGGACTGCATAACCGGCGCCGCGCCGAAGCGGGGCTGTGCGCCAAATGAACATCAGCCCACTGCAGCTGTTACTTCGAACCTTGTTCGTCGGCCTGGTGCTCTGGACCGCGTTCGATTGGGTCATGGACCAGCGAGACGACGCGATTCGTGAGCGCGACAGTGCCGTGAGCGAGCGGGACGGTCTGCGCGAGGCAGCCCGCATCAGCGGCGAAATGCTCGCGGCCCGCGACCTGATTGACCAACAACGCACCCGGGAATTGAACGATGAACAGGACAAAAACCTTGCTCTGCGCCTCGCTGTTGACGATGGCCGTCAGCGGCTGCCAGTCCGCGCCACCTGTGCCGTACCCGTCGTGCCCGCCACCACCGGCGCCGGCGGCGTGGCTGATGCAAGCACCGCCGAACTCGCAGCAGACGCTCGACCGGATTATTTCACCCTCCGAGATCAGCTCGCCCTGAGCAAGCAAATGATTCTCGGCTTGCAAGACCACATACGCCTGGTGATTCAACGAACGCCGGCAGCAACTTCCAACCCTCAAACGGATGCACCCCAATGACTGACGTAAACCGCGACATCACCCTGGAAATCGGCGACTCGGAATTCCTGTTCCACCTGACTCCTGCGGACGTGACGAAGTACTTCAACTCGACCACGCAGAACAACAAGGTCGCGCCGGCCAGCAACCTGTTGATGGGCACCGTCCAGCAGGAACAAAAAGCCGCTCTCAAGCTGCTGCTGGCCAACCCGGTGCAGACCATGACCATCGCCGGCGCGCTCCTCGAGGAGTACGCCCCGAACGTTGACATCATCGTAAAAAAGTCCTCGGGCACGCTGAAAGCCTGAAGGAAGACGGCTTAGGGCAGCTGCTTGCCCTGGCCAATCGCTGGTTACCTGGTGCGGAGCCCTCAATCGAAAACATGGGCACCGCCAAGTGGCTGGAAGACGAACACTGGCGCCGGATGGAGATCGCTGTTGCCAACGGCATCGCCTACGCGCTGAACGGATAGGACACCCATGGCTGATCGCGCTGCCCGCCTGGCTTTCATTCTCAGTCTGACCGACAAGGTCAGCGCCCCGTTGGGCAAGGTGAAAACCAGCTTCTCGGACCTGGCCAATCAGGGCCAGCAGAACATCATCAAGGTAGGCGCAGGCCTTGCCGGAATGGTGGGTGCTGGCGTGGCCATCACTGAATCGCTGGAGCCGGCACTCGAGATGAACCGGGCGCTGGGTGAGGTCCGATCGCTGGGCATTGCCGAGGACGCGCTGTCCTCGCTCAATCAGAAGGCGTTGGAGTTTTCCGTCGACTATGCCGCCAGTGCTCAGGATTTTGTCGCGTCGGCGGCGACCGTCGAAGGCGCGATCAAAGGGCTGAGCGCCAGTCAGCTTACCTCGATCACCAACACCAGCAACATCTTGGCCAAGGCCACCAAGAGTGACGCGGAAACCATGAGTGCCTATGTTGGCACCATGTACAACCTGTTCAAGGGCCAGGCGGACGCCATGGGCCGAACTGAGTGGGCCGAAAAGCTTGGTGGCCAGACAGCGCTTGCGGTGAAGCTGTTCCGCACCGACGGTGCCCAGTTGAAGGATGCCTTCAAGGAAGTCGGGGCGATCGCCACCAGCTTTGGCGTCGACTTGTCCGAGCAGTTCGCGGTGATCGGTAGCCTCAGCAGCACCATGGAAGGCGGTGACGCCGGTGGCCGGTACAAGGCGTTTTTCGAGAACGCCGGCGCCGGTGCCGAAAAACTGGGCGTCAAGCTGACGGACGGGCAGGGCAAGATGTTGCCGATCCTGCAAGTTCTGGACGCGCTCCAGGGCAAGCTGGGCGACCTGAACAGCGCCTCGGCCAGTGCGAAGTTGCTGGATGCGTTCGGTGGTGAAGGCGCCCAGGTCATTGGCGCGCTGGCCAAGGACACCGACCGACTGAAAAACGGACTGGATCAATTGGGCAAGGTGCGCGGGCTGGAAAGCGCCGAGCAGATGGCCAAGGCCATGGTGGACCCGTGGCAGCAGTTCGGTGCCGCCGTGCAGGCGTTGCGCATCGCTTTCGGCCAATCGTTGATCCCGCTGCTGACGCCGCTGATGGATCGCCTGGTGGGTATTGCGTCGACGCTGACGCGCTGGACGCAACTGTTCCCCAACATCACCCGGGCCATCGGCATCGTGGTTCTGGTCATTCTCGGCCTTGCCGGCGCGATGGCCACGCTGACCGCTGTTGTCGGGTTGAGCAAGCTGGTGTGGTTGGCTTTGGTCACGATTTGGAAGGTGCTGACCTGGACGGGTTTTCGCAGCATCGCGATGTTCCTGGTGCACACCGTATTGATCAGCGCCTTTGTGGTCGGCCTGGTCGGCATGTACACCTGGATGGGCATTGTCCGGGGCGCAATGCTGCTCTGGCAGGGGGCAATTTGGCTGGTCAACGCGGCGCTGGCCGCTAACCCGGTGTTGCTGATCATCATCGGCATCGTCGCCCTGGTCGCGGCGGTCGTCGCTGC
The DNA here is from genome assembly GCF_057837605.1 of Pseudomonas sp. GL_093. Taxonomy (NCBI): domain Bacteria; kingdom Pseudomonadati; phylum Pseudomonadota; class Gammaproteobacteria; order Pseudomonadales; family Pseudomonadaceae; genus Pseudomonas; species Pseudomonas sp. GL_093. The sequence goes on from NZ_CM174448.1 coordinate 1,446,284, forward strand.
AGTCGTTTACTGGGACCAATGGACCTCGGCGCTGATGAACACCGCCGCGTTCAAGTGGGTGTCCGAGCAACTGCAGGCACTGTCGGATTGGTTCGGTTCCATGGGCGGCTGGTCGGGTATGGCCAGCGCTGCGTGGGACGGCATCGTGTCGATCTTCACCGACGCCATCAGCAGCTTGATCGAGCTGCTGAACAAGATTCCCGGCGTGAACATCGAGGCGTCGTTCGGCAGCCTGCCCAAGGTGCCGCAAGTGCCTGGCGTGTCGGTACCGGTGGACCCGCAAACGCAGGAACAGCTGCGCTCCAGCACCGGCAGCATTTCCCCCTCTGGGCCTACGGCCGTGCCGCAAGGCGGCTTCCTGCGCACCATCCAGAACAACAACAGCCAGACGCAAAACCAAGGTGTTCACGTTGAAAACCTGAACCTGACCAACAGCAAACCGATGAACCAGCTGGAGCTGGAAAACATGATCGGTATGGCGGTACCGGGATGAGTGATTACGTGGATCTGTTGATCATCGGCAATGACTTTGCCCTGGACGCGAGTCGTCAGCCGGTACCGGTCGAGGACCGGGCCTGCATTGCCCAGGACATCGCTCACATGATTCGTGAAAGCGGGCTGCTGGTGACCCTGGTGGCCGAGCGCAACCGCCTGAAGCAACGCGATTGCATCCAGCAACTGGAGCTGCTGGTGGAAGACGACGTGCGTCTGGTACCCGGTACCGCCCGGATCACCCAGCTGGAGCCTGGCCAGTACCTGGTCACGGCCAAAACTCTCAAATTCGGCGATATCGAGGTAACCCTTTGAGCGACGTTGATTTCAAACAGGCGCTGGCCGACGCCGGCATTCCCACCACCGAGGCAGCGTTGCGCCAGGCGTGGGAGGCCGAAGTAACCGCCCAGGGCAGCAAGCTGGCCAACACCAGCAGCTATTCGCCGTTCTGGCGGGTGGTCACCGCGCTGGTGACCAAACCGGTGCTGTGGTTGCTGACCTTCGTCAGCGACACCGTGCTGCCGAACTTCTTCGTGAAGACGGCGACCGGCACCTGGCTGGAAATGCTCGCATGGGCGGTCAACGTCACTCGCAAAAGTGCGGTGAAGTCCAAGGGCACCATCTTGTTTACCCGTGCGGCGTCGGGTGGCGCGCTGCAGGTGCCGATCGGCACCTTGGTGCAATCCAGCTCGATCAACGGCCACGTCTATCAGCTGGTGACTACAGCGGTCGGCAACTTCACCGATGGTCTGCTGCAGCTGCAGATCCCCGTGGAGGCGGTCGAGGAGGGCAGTGGTTTTAACCTGGCCCCGGGTTACTACGGTGTTTTGCCGGTCCCGGTCCCGGGCATTGCTTCCGTCACCAATACCGACGACTGGCTGTCGTCACCAGGTGCGGACCAAGAGCTGGATGACGACCTGCGCCTGCGCGTGCGCAACCAGTTTTCGGCGGTCAACCAATGGCACACCGACGCAGTCTATCGTGCCTTGATCGCCGCGTTTCCCGGCGTGCAGCCTGACGGGGTGTACTTCGAGCACGACGCGCCGCGTGGCCCGGGCAGTGCAAACGCCTTTGTCCTGTTCGAAGCCGGCGTGCCCGCCGCCGAGTACCTGGTGCAGATCAACTCTAAGATCCGCGACGAAGGTAACCATGGCCACGGTGATGACCTGTTGGTGATGGTCATGCCCGAAACCCTGGCCAACATTGCCGTGGACATCTGGCCGCGATCGACGCTGACCGAGGTGCAGCGCACTGCGCTCAAGGCGGACATCGAACTGTTCATACGGGCGGCATTCCGTGAAAGCAGCGCCAAGGACTATCAGCCGACGCTGACCTTCCCGCAGTCGCGCTTTTCGTTCAGCCGTCTGGGCGAAGAGCTGCACCAGCAGTTCGCCGGCCTTGAATCGCTGCACTTTACCAACACCGACATCCTCTCCGAGCTGAGCATTCCCCGGATCCAGACGCTGCAGGTGACACTCCATGATTAAGCTCGAATTGCCCTTCTGGCTCGACGGCGCGGAGCCGACGAAGCTCAAGGCGGCGGCGCAGTCCTGGTGGGAAACGGTGGAAGGTTGGATGCGCTGGCCGCTGCTGCAGATGGACGCCGAGACCTGCCACTTGATTGTGCTCGATCTGCTGGCCTGGCAGCGCGACATCACCCGTTTCAAGGGCGAACCCGAGGCGCTTTACCGCCTGCGCGTGAAATACGCCTTCATCAACGCGGTGGACGCCGGCAGCACGGCCGGCATGAAACGCATCCTGCAGCGCCTCGGCGTAGGTTACGTCGAGATCGAGGAACGCATGCCCGATCGGGATTGGGACGTGGTGCTGCTGCGTTTCTCCGACTCCCAGCTGTCGCAGAACCCCGAGCTGCTGCGTGTGCTGATTCAGCAGTACGGCCGCACCTGCCGCCGGTATGACTTCGTAACCCTTACCCCGGTGGCCTTGCGTGTCGCCGTGGTCGACTTCAACGACGACCAGCAAACGCTGGTTGCCAGCCTGTAGGAGCCCCCGATGGGAGCCAGCATTACCCTTGCGGGTGAAACCCTGATCGCCCAAAAGCACGTCGCCCAGCAGGGCCTTGATGTGGCGCGCTTCATTTTTGCCAACGTGCCCGGGCTTGACCCTAGCGGGCCGGTGGATCGTGCCGCACCGAAACCTGCAGCGGGACAGATCGTTCACGTCTATGACATCCCGGACGACAATGCCGGCTACGTGAACCCCAACCAGGTCGTGTACAGCTCCCAGATTGGCTCTGACGTCGGTGACTGGGATTTCAACTGGATCGGCCTGGAGACGGCCGAAGGTGTGTTGCTCGCCGTGGCCTACGTGCCGTTGCAGATCAAACGCCGCAACATTCCGCCGTTGCAGATCGGCAACAACCTCACCCGCAACTTCTTGTTGGCCTTCGACGGTGCCCAGGCGCTGACCGGCATCACCATTGATGCCAGCACCTGGCAACACGACTTCACTGTGCGCCTGGCCGGCATCGATGAGCGCGAGCGCGTGTTTACCCGCGACGTGTTCGGGCGGGCGTGTTTCTTCAGCAGCGCGCTGCAGCTGGAGAAGGTCGGTTCGGCCTACCAGCTCAAACCCGGGACGGCCTACGTGGAAGGCATTCGCCTGGTGCGGTCCGCCGCGTTGCCAGTCGTTCCGCCGGCGCTGCCGACGTCGGCCTGGCTGGACGTGTGCCTGCAGCGTGAATTGAACGACGTGGTGACCAGCTGGAAGGTTGTGTTTGGTGCCGACGTTCCAGACTACACCGACAGCGCCGGCGTACAGCATTACTGCGTGAAGATCGCCGACCTGGTCGACGCCGCCACCATTACCGACCGCCGTCCGGTCGAGCCCATCACCGGTGCGTTGGTCACCCAGTTCGCCAATCGGATTGGCGACTATGCGCAGCTGCGCGCCCGGGCAACCACCAAAGACGATGTCGGCCTGGGCAACCTGCCGAACGCGAAGAGCGACGATCCGTCGACCAACAGCAGCACAATCCTGGCGACCACCAAGTGCGTTCAGGTGGCCAAGGGCGAAGTCCTGGCTGTGTTCACCGGCATGACGGCCTCATTCGCGCAGTCGACCGCCCCAGCGGGGTGGCTAAAAGCCAACGGCGCGCTGGTGTCGCGCACCACCTATGCCGCGCTGTTCTCGGCGATCGGCGGGGTGTACGGCGCGGGTGATGGTGTCAGCACCTTCAGATTGCCGGATCTGCGCGGCGAGTTTGTCCGGGGCTGGGATGACACCCGGGGCGTGGACTCTGGCCGTTCCTTCGGCGGCAATCAGGCGCATGCCCTGGAAAACCACACCCACGCCTTCCGGACCTCGCTCAATGGTTCAGCGGGTAACAACGCCTACGCGCCGAACGCTAACGTTGCAGCGACTGCCGGGACCGTAACCGGTATGGACTCGGGTAATAGCGCCAACGAAACCCGTCCGCGCAACGTCGCCCAGCTCTTCTGTATCAAGTATTGAGGCCATTCCGTGACTGCAAAAATTGTCTACCAAACCGATCCACTGGGCATCTACCTGTGCGAGGTCGAAGCCGACCAGGATCCGCTGGACGATCAGAACTGGTTGATCCCGTCGGGCTGTGTGACTGAACCACCACCTGCAGCGCCGGCCAATAAAACCGCCTACTGGACCGGGACTAAATGGCAACTGATCGACTCCCTGCTGGGCCTGACGATCTACAACACCGCGACCGGCGAGCCGAAGAAGGTAGAACGGGTCGGCCCGTTGCCTGCCGGCTATACGCTGCAGGTGCCGGAACCGTATCAGGTCTGGAAAAACGGCCAATGGGTCGACGATATCCCGGCCGTCCTGGTGCAGATGCACGGCCGGAAATACGTGGATGTGAACACCTCCTGTGAGGCGACCATTCTTGGCGGCTTCACTTCCGATGCACTCGGCGCCGTCTATGGCTACAGCAGCCAGATGGACGATCAGGTCAATCTGATGGGGTCGGTGATTCAGGGACTGGAAATGGCTTACTCCTGCCGCGATCCGAGCGGAATTAAGGCGTTTCGGATGCACACCGCTGCCCAGTTGCGTCAGGTGAGCAACGATTTCATGTCCTTCAAAATGAAGTTGCTGCAGAAGTCGGATGCGCTGAAACAGCGACTTGACCAAGCACTGGCGGACAAAGACCTGAGCGCCTTGTCAGCGATCACCTGGGAGGATCCGCACCCATGAATTGGGCACCGGTGACGATGCGCTGGCCCGAGCAGGCAACGGCGTGGATGGATCAGATGACCGATGCCAAGGCATTGGCCGGGGAAAACTTGCTGAGTACCGCCCAACGGTTGAGCAGCCTCGATGGCTTGGCCACCACGGATCCGAGCGCTATCGGCGGCATCGTCAAGGACGTTGTTGCGAATGGGCGCGCCGCGCTCAATGCGCAGTTCAGCGAATCCCCGAAATGCATCGTCGTCACCCCGTTTCAAAGTGGCGTTGGTCAGGGCACCGGTTACCAGCGTTTCCTATCGGCCCCCAGCGTGCTGCAGCGCCTGGCCGAAAAGCTCGACGACAGTACCGACGCGGCTCGGCCGGCTGGCGAGCAATACGCCCTGGTGCTGCTGTTCCTGGGTACCAATTTCAGCCTGTTAGCCAGCGTGTTGTCGAAGTTCAACGCCTTGCTGCCGATCGCGGACCTGCAGCGCGCCGAGCGCCGAGCACGCAACCTGGTGCAGCTTGAGGCGGAAAAGTGGCAAATCCCAACCAGCGGCATGCAGCCGACCTGGTCCGATCTGCCGCTGCAGAGTTGTACCGTGGTCAAAACGGCCACTCAATCGTTCAATGGCCAGTTGGCCATGATGGAAAGTTACGCGGCTGACAGTTCGCCGCTGAGCGACTTGGCCGATCTTGCCCAACGTAAAGCCCAGCAGTCAGTCGACCAGGACGACAAGTTGTCGGCACTCAAGGCGCTGCTTTCCGGCGGTACCGACGAGCCGACCATGCAGGCGCGGTTGATTGGCCCAGGCGACACCAATGAGTTGCGCAAGCAGTTGCTCGAGGGCGACGACGCACCAGGTCATGAATGGGTGCAGTCGGCCGGGGTGATGCTGGTCGGCTCGCTCCAAGGGCTGAGTTTCGTGCGCGAACTGGTGGGCCTATGACGCTGTTGCTCGATGGTGAGCAGATCATCGGCCATCGCCTCAAGGTCACCGCCAACCTGAAAATCGACAGCGACGACATGTCGGGGCAGACCAGCAACACCGACAAGTCGCACAAAGGCTTCAAGCCGAAGACGCTGACCGTGGCGATGATGATCCGCTACAAGGACAGCGCTCAATTGCGCACGCTGATGCGTCTGGCCGAGGGCACCGGTGGCGGTGGCCAGCTACGAACCTACCGAATCGTCAACGACACCGCCGAGGCCTTCGGCATTCGCCAGGTGCAGTTTTCCGACGGCGTCAGCGCCCGGGAAGACGACACGCTGTCGCAATGGATCATCCAGTTCACCTTGTCGGAGAAGCTGTCGAACCCTGAGAAGGTCGAGAGCCGACGCGCCGCCAGCGGCGTCAATGCGCAGTCTGCCCCGGGCGATGGTGTGGCCGGCGCCAGTGCTGGCGCGAGCGGGTCTGGAAACGGTCCAGAACTGACTGGCTTCGAAGCCGTGCTGAAGAAAGTCGACAACTACATAGGCGGCACCCCATGAGTCTGAAGTTGCACAAGGTGCTGACCATCGGCGGCGTGGTGCACCAGCTGGTGAAGGACGAAGTTCGCCTGGACGTGAAAAGCCCAGGGCGAGCGATGTTCACGATCCAGTCCAGCGCGCCGGTCAAAGGGCTGGTGACGCTCGACATCGGGTACAACGAAAGTGCCTTGCAACGCCATTTCATTGGGTTTGTGGAACGCAGCACCGGGGCCAACAGCGTGCAGCAGGTCGTGCTCTGTCGCGAGCTGGCCGCTGTGCTGGCCAACCCGCTGCCGTTGAATCTGCGCCATGTGGATCTGCGCGCCGTCCTGGGCGAGATCAGCGACAAGACCGGTCTGCGCTTTCGCGTTCCGGATCAGGCCTATACCAAGGTCAAGGCCCCGTTTTTCTACAGTCTGGCCGCCGGGTACCAGGCCATGGACAGCATGGCGCGGGTGTTCGGTGTCCCGGACTTTATCTGGCAGCAGCAGGGTGACGGCGAGGTGTTTGTGGGCAGTTGGGCCGACAGCTTCTTTGGCGCCCGGGCGCCGCTGCAGCTACCGGTCGAGCTGTTCGACGGTTACCAGGGCAACCAAAGCGCGACGATTTCAGCGCTGCCGGGGCTACGACCAGGTGCAACTATCAACCAAGGCGAACGAATCACGAGCGTGATGCTTGCCGGCACTCAGATGGGGATCAAATGGACGACGCAATAAAGCGCAGTGTCGAGCGGCAGTTTCCAGAACTCACTGGTGGCTATCACCTGCCACGGTTTGCGCGGGTGGTGGGCATCGCCGATGCGCCTGCCGGCGCCGGGATCTGTGACGACTTCCGCCCGCGTTATGCGGTCGACATTGAAGTGCTGTTGCCCAGTGGCGAAGCGGATCCGGATATGCCGGTGCTGTCCGGTGTTCCGCTTCCGGTCCCCACTGGCGGCGAAGAAATGGGCGTCTATGGATTCCCCGAGGAGGGCACCCGCGTAGTCGTGTGCTTCGCCTATGGCCTGCCGAGCAGCCCGTATATCCAGACAATCTTGCCGCACGGCCTGAGCCTGCCGAAGGTGCCCAAGGGTGACCAGGTCTGGCAGCACAGTGACGCCGTGCAACAGCGCGTAGACGCCGATGGCAACTGGACCCGGCAGACTGACGGGAAGATTCGGGATCAGGCGATCGAGCGCGAGGTTGAGGCACACGACAACCAGGAACGGTACCAGAGCCACGTCCAGCAAGTTGAGCACCATTCGACGGAGACGGTCGGTGGCGTCAAGAAGATCGAGGCGTTGGGCGCGCTCAAGCTCAATTCCGCCGGCACCGCGACGGTTGCGGCTTTGGACGATCTGCACCAAGCAACCGGGCGGGACTTCAACCTGGTTGTGGGCAAAAAGCACAACGCCGCCGTGGGTGGCGACATGCAGGAGCAGATCAAGGGGCTACGCAAGAGCGTTGCCGGGATCAGTCAGCGGCTGCAGGCTCCGAAGAACTGGGTAGGGTCCGAAGGCGTGAACCTGTTCAAGATAGTTTGCGACACGCTCGATCTACTGCAGCAGATGAATATCCAGCTTACTGCTCATACCCATTCGCCTGGTCCAACCCCGAGCCCTAGTGATGCGGCAGCATTCACGGCGAAAGCTGCCCAAGCTTTGGCGTTATCAGTGGCAACGAAATCGATCACGCTCTGAGTCGAGCTATCAGATTTTGCACGGCGATGGTAGGGGGGAAACCTCAGTGAAATTTGCCGGTCGTTTATTTGGCAGTAATAGTTTTCCTAATTAGCAAAATAGTTATCCTGCTTTTTAACGGATGTTTTTAGAGCTGGCTTTTCAATAGCGTTTTTATGGTAAAAACTAACTTTCCCGTGTAGTAGGCACATGTGCCTAAGTTGCCGTAGGCACATGTGCCTAAGTGCTCATACCGTTCGTCGGAAATTTTTGATGGCACATTGATACATTGCCACTGCGCAATTCTTAACGCCTGCTAATCAAATTTGAGTAACCACCCAACGCAAACCCGCCATTTGTCGAGGTATGTGCCATTATCTGTAGTGGCGCAGGGGTGTAGAAACGACGAGGCCCGCGCAGTGGCGGGCCTCGGGGCAGATATTTTCAGGTTGTTTCCTAAGGGAAGTCCTGTGGTAATCTCGCTTCAACCACTTACAGCCTTGCTACTTTGTAACTCGCAATTCAAAGGGTATGGCCAAGTGACGAAGCCGTCAACAGTGTCCTATTAGCGAATTCGCTAATTAGCACGTTAATTACGCCGCAAAGTTAGACGATAAGTTGCGGCGTCGTTGAGGGTTTAGTTACTGCGTTGAGTGGGAAACATCTGCGGCGTTGTTTCAGATGTAGCAGATCCCGCTAACCCTTTTGGAGAATTAGCCGATGAAAACGTTCATTAGCCGATACCTTCCTGAAGAGCTGATTCGACTGTTGCAGACTGCTTATTGGTCAATGCGATTGATCCGGATCCTTCAGCAGCTGTAATCAGTACTAGCAGGGGCCATTGGCCCCTGTTTCCGTTTTAAGCTCAAGCCAGGCGGCACCACCAGGATTGCGCATAGGCGCAACCGTCGATGTATTCGATCCCGCTCAAGACAAAGCCAGTCACAGCCATCCCCGCCAGCGTTGCGTCCAGCAGCCTTGGTAGTGGATCCGGATCAAGAGGCATACCTACGTCTATCCTGGCCACATTGGCACTCCGGCCCAGCTCGGCATTGTTCTCTGAGTTCACCATCACATTGCCCTTTATCGCTGGATAGCGTCGCCGTTCCTGGGGCGTCAGTGCAACGCCTCGGTATCTCATTGGGGTAATTAGCATATGCATACGCTAGCCGCCTATTCGCCGAGCTGACGATCAAAAAGGGCTTCGACCGCATAGGCCAGAGCGCCATCGGCTTGCTCCAGGAGATCGCTGAGATCGTCACGGTCGATCACCTGATCCCGGTGCAAGGCGTAGGCCTGTGTCAGCAGGGCTTTGTGATGAGATCCCGGGTGCTCTAGCAAAGCGGCCTCATCACGCAGCAATGCGTGCCACAGCGCGATCGCGGTGGCTTGGCCTACCGACCTTTCAGAATGTTCGTCGATCATCGTTGGCTCCTGCTGATTGCTGTATGTATAAACAGTATATCTGCGGGGCGCCGTCAAGCTATAGCGGGCCGATGAGGTTCTGGTCAGTGCCGATCAGGTCGCGGCGTGGCGAAAACAGATGAGTGAAGAAAAAAACTCGTGAAAAAGCACTTATCCCCCTCCCGCCGACGGGCTTTGCGTCCGTTTTTTGTGCAATTCCAGATGTAGTGCAAACGAACCTGCAGCCCAGGCGGGCCGTGGGGCTCTGCGGGCGATCGGCTATTTCCAGGAATGTAAAATTTTGAAAGGAAATGCAGCGAGATTGCACCGCGGCAAGCGGGGCGGTCACGGAAGGGGCGACGCTGGCCCCCTGATTTCATTGAGTGAAAAACGCGAAAGCGGGGGTTTTTGGCGGTTTTCAGATTTTGAATGGTCACAACTGTTGAGATGTTCGGCTCAACGGTAAAGCGCTTCAAGCAACTGCAAGCCATGTCAGCCGGACTTCTCCGTGATATCAGTCGTTTTCACAACCTAGCCAAACACTCTGCACTACGGGCTCGCCCGTTGTATCAATGCCACAGGAGATGAAAATGAGGATGTGGAAGAGCATTTCACCGGCCGCAGTTGAGTGCGGCCAGTCGTTGTGCGGTACCAATCAGGTGAAAGGAAGCATCATCGTGATCGGGGAAATTTGCGGACAGCGAAGAAATCCGGCCTTCTCGTAAAGCCCCACCAACCGATCGTTAAGCGGATGGACTACGAGTGCAGTTGATGCAACTTCTTCAGAAGCGGCAAGCGCACGAAGAACGGCATCCTGGATCAGATCTAGCGACAGTCCAGTACCCTGGAGCGTCTTACACACCCCCATGCGACCCAGGACCGTGATCGGGTGCTGTTGGGGCGAGTTGCGCTGCGCTTTCTTGGGTACGACGTCTGCCCGCATTATCGTCCCGTTCGACAATGTGTAATAGCCAACGACGGTATTCGTGCCTTTGATGCAAGTGACAAGCACAGTGGCGGTCTTAGAAGCTTGAGCTTTGATTGCCTTTTTCTTCAAGTACTCGTTGATCGACTCCTCACCACAATCGAAGGGGTCCAGGTTGTGGGTTTCATTCAGCTTTACCGGGGCACTCAGCTCCAGCGAGAGGGTCTGTTCAGCAGCTTCTGGACGCATGTATTACTCCTTACGGGATTATTCTGTAAGGCTTGCTCGAAAGCGTCAAAGTCATCGTCAGCAAGGACGAACAAGCGTTGATCCAGAATGACTTCCTCTGCTTTTTTACAAGCAGCATCCAGGATGAAGCTGGTTCGATCACTCCCCGAAATGGCTGCGGCCACATCGATCAAGTCTCGTTTCTTAAAATCGACCCGCATGTTGAGTGGGACAGATTTGGTTTTTTCCGTTGCAGCGGACATCGCAGGCAATAGAGAGCTGGTCATTGGTCTTTCTCCAGTGGTCGTTCTTGGTGATTTGGTGGCTTACCTCCTTAGGTTCATTGGATTGTCGCTCGGCTGGTTGGAAGACTCATGCTGATTACCTCTGGCTGTTTTTGAGTGTTTTGAGTTTTGAGTTTTGAGTTTTGAGTTTTTGAGTATGGGGATCTTCCCCGAAACAGATCATCCCACGGCGTGTATCTATTGTCTACACGTAACGCAGGTAGCTATACGTTTGGCGATGATCGGTTGAAGAGAGGTCGAGGCTGAGGAGGAGGTACGTGCCAAATTTGGCATTTCTGAAGAAATGGTGAATGCATAACAAAAAACGGGCGAGAGTCGATTTTTTAGGTGGAGGACAGAGACAATGAGCTCTGAGCTTGATATGCGCATATGCGTCTCAGGACCCCCAGATTTCGGAGAGCGGCTCCCAATCCACTAGCCTTGAAGAAGTATAGATTAAGAGTCGCTAGGGCAACCCAGGGATACGAAGCCAACCTTTGGATTGGCCGGCGCAGGAGTGGTGGACATGTCTAACCTCGGTATTTGTGACGCCTCCAGCCGAAGTCGGCAAGGCGACAAACGGGCGCTTACGTCCTATCTCGTGAATACGCTGTTTTTTGACGAGTGACTGTTGTTGCCAGGCAAGGCGCCGCGCCGAGTCATAGCTTGCTATGGCGAGAAGCGGCAACGCAGCATGGCGACAACAGGCGCCGTCAAAAAGCAGCAGTGATTCGCGAGACAGGACGTTTTCTGCGCCTCTGATCAAAAAGTGCGCAATTCTAGCGATGAGAGGCGCACTTGACCAGCTTTATGCAGGGAAATACGACGAGTGCTGCGCTATGCTTCGCGCCTTTACGCTTTACCGATTTTTTACAGTCAACAAAACGTCTGTAACAGTAAGTGAAACGGTGCATGCTGCACGGCAAAGCATAGTGCTTCTTCCAAGAAGTCCGGTCTGGGTAGTAGGAGTGGTGGATGGGTCAGGCAAGTAGTCAGGCGGCGGGTGCCGAGCATTCGGCGGCAAAGCCGATCGGCATGCTGGTCGCGGCGGTCGGGGTGGTTTATGGCGATATCGGCACGAGCCCGCTGTACACCCTCAAAGAAGTGTTTTCCGGTGGCTATGGCGTGCCCGTCAATCATGACGGCGTGCTGGGGATTCTGGCGCTGATCTTCTGGTCGCTGATCTGGGTCGTGTCGATCAAGTACATGATGTTCGTACTGCGCGCCGACAACCAGGGCGAAGGCGGGATCATGGCTTTGACCGCATTGGCCCGGCGAGCGGCGGCGGGGTATCCCAAGTTGAGGTCCTTGCTGGTGGTTTGCGGGCTGATTGGTGCGGCGCTGTTTTACGGCGACAGCATGATCACGCCGGCGATTTCCGTACTCTCGGCAATTGAAGGCCTAGGGCTGGCATTCGAGGGCATCGACCATTGGGTGGTGCCGCTGTCGTTGATCGTGCTGGTGGCGCTGTTCCTGATTCAGAGTCACGGTACCGCGCGCATCGGCATTCTGTTCGGGCCGATCATGGTCACTTGGTTTCTGGTGTTGGGGGCTCTGGGTGTCTACGGCATCATGCAGCACCCGGAAGTGTTGAAAGCGTTGAACCCGGTGTGGGGCGTGCGCTTCTTCACCCAGCATCCGGGCATGGGCGTGGCGATCCTCGGCGCGGTGGTGCTGGCACTGACCGGTGCAGAAGCGCTGTACGCCGACATGGGTCACTTCGGCCGCAAGCCGATCGCTCGCGCATGGTTCATCCTTGTGCTGCCGGCGCTGGTGCTGAACTACTTCGGCCAGGGTGCGCTGCTGCTCGGTGATCCGGAAGCCGCTCGCAACCCGTTCTACTTGCTGGCACCGAGCTGGGCGCTGATTCCGTTGGTGGGGTTGTCGACCCTGGCCACGGTGATTGCCTCCCAGGCGGTGATTTCCGGTGCGTTCTCACTCACCCGCCAAGCGATCCAGCTCGGCTACATTCCGCGCATGCACATTCGGCACACTTCCAGCGCCGAACAAGGCCAGATCTACATTGGCGCGGTGAACTGGGCGCTGATGGTCGGCGTCATCCTGTTGGTGCTGGGCTTTGAGTCCTCCGGCGCGCTGGCCTCGGCCTATGGTGTGGCGGTGACTGGCACCATGCTGATGACCACCATTCTGGTGGCGGCGGTGATTTTGCTGCTATGGAAATGGCCTCCGGTCCTCGCGGTTCCGTTGTTGGTCGGTTTCCTGTTGGTAGACGGTCTGTACTTCGCTGCCAACGTGCCGAAAATCATTCAGGGCGGGGCGTTCCCGGTGATCGCCGGTATCGTGCTGTTTGTGCTGATGACTACCTGGAAACGCGGCAAGCAATTGCTGGTTGATCGTCTCGACGAGGGCGGCTTGCCGCTGCCGATCTTCATCAGCAGCATCGCCGTGCAACCGCCGCATCGTGTTCAGGGCACTGCCGTGTTTCTGACCGCGCGCCCGGACGCCGTGCCCCACGCGCTGTTGCACAACCTGCTGCATAACCAGGTGCTGCACGAGCAAGTGGTGCTGCTGACAGTGGTGTACGAAGACATCCCGCGGGTACCGGCATCACGGCGTTTCGAGGTCGATTCCTACGGCGAAGGTTTCTTCCGGGTGATCCTGCACTTTGGCTTCGTCGACGAGCCGGACGTGCCGCAAGCACTGAAGCTGTGTCATCTCGATGACCTGGATTTCAGCCCGATGCGCACCACCTACTTCCTCAGCCGCGAGACGGTCATCGCTTCCAAACTCGAAGGCATGGCCCGCTGGCGTGAGGCGCTGTTCGCCTTCATGTTGCAGAACGCCAACGGCAATTTGCGCTTCTTCAATCTGCCGTTGAATCGGGTGATTGAGTTGGGGACGCAGGTAGAGATGTAAGCAACATCAAAAAACCCCCGCTGCCATTGCGGTAGCGGGGGCTTTTTTGTGGGCGGCGCATTTCCCTGAAGGCAATGAAGATCCCTTGTGGGAGCGAGCTTGCTCGCGATGGCGATCTGTCAGTCGACATTGATGGTGGCTATATGTCCGCTATCGCGAGCAAGCTCGCTCCCACAGGGGATGTGCGGTGTTTGCACGTATTCCGTCTCGGCGCCATTAGTTGCGCTTAGGCAGCTATTTTTTAGATTCGGCTTTTGTCCGAGCAGGTGGCGGCGTCAGTACCTTCACCGCATCATCAATCACTGCCTTACTCATTGCCGTCAGGTAATGCGCGGCCCAGGCGTGTCGGTCGGTGTCGCGGGCGTAGGCAGCATCTTTAGTCAGTTCTTTGGCAAGGAACAGAAAATCAGAAGCCATGGCTAACGCATCACCGAGGGGGACGTCTCGACTGACACGGAACAGGGGTCGGTTTGAGCAGTAGATTAAGGGGGTGAGGCCGATGGTTTTCAGTTCGTCAGGTTCTGATGGATTTGTTTTGGTCATGGTTTTATTCCTGGGTTCGAGGAGCTGCCATTTCCGTTACCACACGAAAGGGAGGCAGCTGTACGCAGGGTGGTAAACCGGGAACCAAGGAAACCGGCACGCCCGAGGGCGTCCCACGCACAGCCGCCATAACATGAGATCGCAGACATAAAAAATGCCTGTGTTCGGAATGAAGGCGCTGTTGCGCTGGTTTCGCCGGGTTACCACACCCGATCGCTGAATGGTCAGCGACGTCCGGAGAGTATCCCGTCGAAGAAAAGCGCAACAAGGCATCAAAGTGCCCAAAAAGAACGATTCGGAGTTTGCCTACAAGGTCTGCGGGCGTCATCCGATATTGCGACACCTTAAGTAAACGAAGTTAAACATGGTGAGAGGATTTACAAATTGTCCGGTTCATTTTTGTAGGCGTGAAACAAGCACGTTGATCAATTCGCGTTTTTTGCCGCTTGCTGTATGTCGAATTCGACGTAATACTCTGCGTAGAACTGTGTGTTCAAATTTGCATGATTGTGTAGAGAGGTGAGTATGACGGCATTACTGGAGCGTGCTGACCAAGCGATATCGGTGACTGCAATGGTCAGGGGGTTCAGCGCAAGGCTCAAAGAGATTTCCAGCCGAGCCACCGAGCGGCTGGTCATTTTCAAGGACAATCAGCCAGCAGCGGTCATTATCAATGTCGATGCGTATCAGGAAATGCTCGATGAACTTGAGGATCTGAGGGTTGAAGCAGCTGCTCGGGAGCGACTGATCGGTTTTGATCAGAACAAGGCAGTCAGCCACGACGATATGCGGGCGCGGTACGCCAGGAAAGACTAAAGGAGCTGTGGATGGTTTGGGGCGTTATCTATCATCCGGAGGTTCAGAAGGATCTGGATCTGCTGGGAGCTGTAGCGGCGAACCGCATTCTTGATGTCATCGAAGAGCGGATTATCAATGGTGAACCGGACAAGAGCGGCAAGCCCCTAAGAGCCAGTCTTGCAGGCTGTAGACGGATCCGGACAGGCGACACGCGGATTGTTTATCGAGTCGATGGCAAGGCGATTCAGGTATTGATCGTTGCCGTTGGTGCTCGACGTGACGAAGAGGTCTACGGCGCGGCAGAGCGTCGTCTCTAACCAAAAAAGCCCCCGCAACCTTACGGCTGCGGGGGCTTTTTCGTGGGCTGGACTCAGATCACTCTTGAGCCGCCGTCTCCTTCGCTTGACGCTTCTCGATGATATCCACCAACCGCTGCGCCAGTTTCGGATAGTTCTCGTCGAAATGGTGGCCACCCGGCAATTTCATCGCTTCGCCCACCGCAGTCTTGTCGGTGCAGCCACTCTCGTCGACTTCTTCTTCACCGTAGATGCACACCACTTTCTCCGGTGGCAGCTTGGCCATTTCCGGGCCGGTGGCGGCTTCTTTGCCGGCGTTGCCGAGCCAGCCTTCGACTTCGATTTCGAAGCTGCCGGTGCGGGCGAAGGCCAGCAGGATGATCGCGTCGACCCGTTGCTGTTCCGATGGCTCCAGGCGGTTGTAGATGGCGGGCAGGACGTCGGCGCCGAACGAGTAACCGGTCAGGATGAAGCGCTTGGTGCCCCATTTCTGCCGGTAGTGCTGCATCAGTTCGGCGAGGTCCAGGGCGCTTTGCTCCGGGCTCTTGTGTTGCCAGTAGTAGCGCAGGGTGTCGATGCCGACGACCGGGTAGCCGATCTTGGCCATCTCGCCCGCGACGTCACGGTCAAGGTCGCGCCAACCGCCGTCACCGGACAGGAACAGGGTCACGGTGTCCTTGGCTTGGCCGGCGGGCACTTCGACTACCGGGATCTGCAGGCCGCCAGCGGCTTTATCGCCGCCAACGAGGATCTTGCGCAGCTCGTTGTTCAGCACTTGCGGCAGGTTGATGTCGTAGTCGCTGATGCTGGTTTCGGCGTTGGGTTGGTCGCGTACGAAACCGGCGCTGGTGTCGTCCGGGTTGTCGTTCCAGGCCACCAGCCAGTGGCCGTGAGCGGCGCTTTTCGGTAGCAGGTGAGTACAGCCGGGTTTTTCCAGGGCCAGGTCCACCGAGACAGCTTGAGCCTTGTCGCTCTTCTGCTCGGACAACCAGCGCCACGCCAGCACGGCGCCAGGACCGATGCCGCTGACGAGGGTCGCCGGGCCTTTGAGTTCTCTCAGGGCTGATTGCAGGGCGCGACTTTGCAGCAGGCAGTCTTTGGGCAAGATCACCTGAACAATCTGCGCCGAGCCGCTGCGGCTCAGGGTCATCAGCTGTTTGTTGCTGAGCTTCTGCTCTTCATTGACCGCCACCAGCACCTGGGCGCGTGGCGTGTTGCCGGGGATGACGCGGGTCATCGCGGCGCCATCGGCCGGCGTCAGCTGTTCGAGGGTCGGTTCCGGTGCCGGGCGTTTCAGGTACCAGTAGCCGCCACCGAGAATCAGGGCCAGCACTACCAGTGTGGCCAGTACGTACCGCAAGGAGCGTTGAATCATCAGCGTTTCACCAATCCGGTCAAGCCGCCCGCAATCAGGGCGGCAGTGTCGGCCAGGGCAACCAGCGGATCGAGTCCGGCGGGCACGGCCATATAACGGGGTTCCCAGTCAGGCTGGAATTTGTCTTTGAAGCGGCGCAAGCCTTGGAAGTTGTAGAGCTGCTCACCACGGCGGAAAACCATCGAGCCCAGACGCTGGGTCAGTGGTGCGCCACGACGGGGTTGCAACCCCGACAACGGCACCATGCCCAGGCTGAAGCGCGCGTATCCATGATTTTTATAATGTTGAATCAGGCCGACCATCATGAACTCCATGGTCAGCTTGGGGGCATCCGGGTGCGCGCGCATCAGGTCGAGGCTGGCCAGTTCATGGCCATAAGTCTCGAGCAGGTTGGCGAATGCCACCGGGCGCCCTTCGAAACGAATCACCGCGACGCGGAAATGCTTGAGGTAGTCATCGCTGAAGCGGCCGAGGGAGAAACCTTTCTCGCGCACATTTTTGCCGGTTAGCCAAGCATCGGAAATTACCTTGAGTTCTTCCATTGGTGCTTGTCCTGGATCAAAGATCTCCAGCGACAGGCCATCGCGAGTGCCACGGTTCCAGGTGTAGCGCAGGTCTTTCATCTCTTTGCCTTTGGCCTCGAGATCAAAGCGAAGCAAATCGACCCGGGCTTCTTCGCCGAGCTTGATCGCGGTCAGGCCGATGTCCATGTAGTACGGCAGGTTCTCGGCGCGCACTTGATAGAACACAGGACGGGCATGGTGGATGTCGCAAAGGTCGCGGAACTGCCAGATCATTTCCGCCCGTTGCTGGGTCGGGCCGATCGGGTCATACAAGGCCACCAGGCTGCGACCACGGCGTGCGTACATCAGGAACGCCTGGTCGTTAGGGTGAAACAGCAGCGCCTTGTCACCGGTCAGGGCGAGGCCGCCATCCGGTTGGGCGGAGGCCATCAGGATCTTTACCGCGCGGTCCAGTTCATCGGGCGTTGGCAGATGGATCACCGGGCGCGCGGTGCGCAGCAGCCAGGTCAGGGACACCACCACCAGCAGGACGGCGGCGCCAAGCAGCGAGCGCAAGCCACGCGGGGCATCGGCGTCGAGGGTGAACTGCCACCAGAGCTGATGGCTGTACGGGACGTCCTGATAGGCGAACAGCAACAGCCAGATCGACGCACCGAGTACGCACAGGCTGGCCACCAGATACAGCGGTGAGAACGGCACCTCGGTCAGACGGCTCGGGCGATAGAACGAGCTGCGGAAAACCCCCAGCAAGCTCGCGGTCAGCGTCAGCAAGCAGGCTTCTTCCCAGTCGAAGCCCTTGAGCAGAGAGAGCAGGGCCGCGACCAGCAACAAGATGGTGGTCAGCATCCAGGCGGCCGACAGTCGGCGGCGCAGCCCTTGAGCCAGCAGCAAGCAAAGCACACCGATCAGGCTGGCACCGAAGTGCGAGGCGTCGACCAGTCGATGCGGGATCAGAAAGCCGATGTGTTCCAGGCGTGTGTCGATTTCCGGGGTGGCACCGGAGAACAGCAGCACCACGCCGGACAGAAACACCAGCACCGCCAGAATCGGCGCGGCCAGGCCGGACGCCACCCTTAAGGACTGACGCGATTGAAACAGGCGCTGACCTTCGTTGATCAGCAGGAATACGCAGGCCACCAGCAACGGCAGCACCACGTAGATCAGGCGATAGAGCAGCAGGGCGGCAGCGAGTGGCGCGGCGCCGAGTGTGTCGGAGAAGGCAGCCAGCAGAATCGCTTCGAACACCCCGACCCCGCCGGGAACATGGCTGAGCACACCGGCGGCCAGGGCCAGCAGGTACACCAGCAGGAACGCGCCGAAGGGCGGTGCTTCAGGCAGTAACAGATAGAGCACGGTTGCTGCTGCGGCGACGTCCAGGGCCGTGATGATCAGTTGCAGGAACGTCAGGCGACGGCCCGGCAGGCGCAAGGTGCGGCGCCCGACCTTGACCAGCAGGTTGTCAGGATAAGGCTGTTCTGGCAGACGGCGGCGGTAAATCCCGATGGCCAGTACGCTGAAGAGCAGCAAAACGGCCGCGGCGATTGCCCCTAGCAATACCTCGGACAAACCCAGGGCGGCAGAGGCGCCAGGCAGGTTGCTGAGGGTCGCGAGGGCGGCCAGAGGGGGCAGGGCGCAGCCGAGCGAGAGGCTGGCGAACAGCGTCATGTGCGCGACTTCAGAAGCGCCCAGACCATGACGTGCATATAAACGGTAACGAACCGAGCCCCCCGAGAGCATCGAAAGGCCAATGGCATTGCCGATGGCGAATGCGGTGAACCCACCCAGTGCCAGGGTTCGCGGCGCCAGTGTCACGCCTGCGTAGCGGCTGGCCGACCATTCGTAGCCCAGCAGGATAATGAAGCCGACCACGGTCGCGCCCAACGCGCCCAGCAATGCCGGTTTCGGAACGTCGAGAATCGAGTCGTGCAGAGCGTACAGATCGAGTTCGCTCAGCAGGTGGCGACAGGCAATCAGCGCGATAGCGAACAACAGCAAAGTGACTGCCAGGCCGATGGGCTGACGGTATTTGCTGATTCGATCAAGCAAGCGCAGACGCCCGGACTTGATCGGTTGTGTCGCTGTGACGGTGTCTTGTGGATCAGACGAGTTGGCGCGCATCAATCACCTCTTGGATTGTGCGCGACAGGATGGGGGTATCGAGCCAAGTTACCAATCCCTGTAGAAAAAAATAATCACAAATATTAACGCCTCTCACCGGGTATCGGCGATGGGTGCGTCATCAGTCGTAGAGGGTTCTGTCTGTGGTTCAGCATAGTCTGGGTTCAGAGCATGGGTGAACCCGAACGGCTCGCTACACGGTGGCAGATCATTGTTGCGAAAGGACTTTTTCAACAGATACAAAAAAGGCCACTCTTTCGAGTAGCCTTTTTTGATGTTTGGTTGCGGGAGCCGGATTTGAACCGACGACCTTCGGGTTATGAGCCCGACGAGCTACCAGACTGCTCCATCCCGCGTCTGTGTGGCGGCATTCTACAGGCGAACGCCGGAGTGTCAACCGTTAATCCTGAATAGGGTCATATAAGCCTGAATGAGCGGCGAACGGTCGTGAGGGAGACTTAAGTTTCGGAATCGGAACGATTTCTCGTTTCTGCGCCGTCAGCCGTTACCCGCTCGTTTCCATGCTCATATTTACAAAAGAGACGCGCACAAAAAAGGCCACTCTTTCGAGTAGCCTTTCTTGATGTTTGGTTGCGGGAGCCGGATTTGAACCGACGACCTTCGGGTTATGAGCCCGACGAGCTACCAGACTGCTCCATCCCGCGTCTGTGTGGGGGCATTCTACAGGTGAACGCCGGAGTGTCTACCGTTAATCCTGAATAGGGTCAAATAAGCGTAAATGAGCGGCGAGCGGTAGTGGGGGAGACTTAAGTTTCTGAATCAGAACGATTTTTCAATCCTGCGTGTCAGTCGTTACCCGCTCTTTCTATCTCGTGTTTACAAAAGAGACGCGCACAAAAAAGGCCACTCTTTCGAGTAGCCTTTTTCGATGTTTGGTTGCGGGAGCCGGATTTGAACCGACGACCTTCGGGTTATGAGCCCGACGAGCTACCAGACTGCTCCATCCCGCGTCTGTGTGTCGGCATTCTACAGAGGATCGGCGGGCTGTCAACCTTCAATCCAGAGAAAACCTCTTCCCGTTCAATCGCTTAGCTTGAAAAGAGGGCTGGGTGATTGGCTGTAAGGTCGGTGTGGCAAGGCTTTCAGCTCTATCGAGTGAGGCTTTTCGATTGAAAAAATAAATTCATCTGGCACTTTTCCTACGGGTGGAAAAGAACATTCGGAGTACTGGTGCTATATACAGGTGTCAGTGAGATACTGCCGATCTGACTCGCCAATACGCCATTTCTTCACCATGAACACTGCCTTTATATGACGCAGCGAAAAATCATCCACGTCGATTGTGACTGCTTCTACGCCGCCATCGAGATGCGTGACGACCCGCGCCTGGCCGGTAAACCCCTGGCGGTGGGTGGTTCGGCGGATCGACGTGGCGTGATCGCTACCTGCAATTATGAAGCGCGGGCTTATGGGGTGCGCTCGGCCATGTCTTCCGGACATGCCTTGAAGCTGTGCCCGGACCTGACCATCGTCAAGCCGCGCATGGAGGCCTATAGAGAAGCCTCCAAGGAAATTCACACGATCTTTCGCGATTACACCGACTTGATCGAGCCGCTTTCCCTGGATGAGGCCTACCTCGACGTGTCCGACAGTGCGCATTTCGGCGGCAGCGCCACGCGGATCGCCCAAGACATTCGCCGTCGCGTCTCTAATCAACTGCACATCACCGTTTCGGCGGGCGTTGCACCAAACAAGTTTCTGGCCAAGATCGCCAGCGACTGGAAGAAGCCCAACGGCTTGTTCGTCATTACGCCGGATCAGGTCGAGGATTTTGTCAGCGGTTTGCCGGTGAGCAAGTTGCACGGCGTTGGCAAAGTGACCGCGGACAAATTAGGCAGGCTTGGCATCGTCGATTGTTCGCATCTGCGCGAATGGGACAAGTTGGCGCTTGTGCGCGAATTCGGCAGCTTCGGCGAGCGACTCTGGAGCCTGGCCCGTGGGATCGATGACCGGTTGGTGCACAACGACAGTCGTCGGCAGTCGATCAGTGTCGAAAACACCTACGACGTGGATCTGCCGGACCTGGTGAGCTGCCTCGATAAATTACCCGAGTTACTGGAAACCCTGGCCGGCCGGATGGCGCGTATCGACAGCAGCTATCGACCGGGCAAGCCGTTCGTCAAAGTGAAATTCCATGACTTCACCCAGACCACTCTGGAGCAGGCCGGGGCAGGGCGGGATTTGGGGAGCTATCAGTTGTTGCTGACCCAGGCGTTCAATCGCGGCGGGAAACCGGTGCGGTTGTTGGGGATTGGAGTGAGGCTGGAGGATTTGCGGGGCGGGTTTGAGCAGATGGAGTTGTTTGAACGGTAGGTTTGCGGTGAATGTCAGGGCCTCATCGCGAGCAGGCTCGCTCCCACAGTTGACCGAGTTGTTCAGACGAACGCGGTCTAATGTGGGAGCGAGCCGGCTCCGGGCGGCGTTCCGACGATGCTTTTAGCTTTTAATTCGGTCCCGGATCCGCGACCAGTCGCCCGGCATTCTTGGTCAACGACTTGAGGAATTCGGTCTGCAACTCGGGATCGTTGCGCGTCAGTTCGATCAGGCTTTGTTCCAGCTCAGTGGCTTCTTCTTCCAGACCCAGTTCCGACAAACGTTTGACCCGGTGTACCCACTGGCTCACTTCGTCGTCTTCGAGGTCGTCGTAAATCAGTCCGTGAGCTTCGAGCAGCTTGCCACGCAAGGAGCTACTGACCGCCAGGGACGAATCGGTGTGCACATTGTCCTGAGCGTCCTGGACACTGATCAGCAGCCGGCTCAAATGATTGATGTCATGTTCGGCGAACGGGCTGTCCAGCAGGTTCACGCGCAATACACCGTTTTTGTCGGTGCTTAGCTCGAACGTTTCCTTGCCGGCCTTGACCTCAACCGGGCGCTCGCTCCATGGCAGGCTCGAGTACTCGGTACGCTTGTCGAGCTGAACCTCGTCGATTCCCGCCAGGTTCTGCTGCGCGCGACCATGAGATTGCGTGTTCATGAACGGGTTGAGCCCGGCGAAACCATAGCTCAGCCAATCCTTGGTCACGCTGTCCGGCAGATTACCAAGAGCGAACACGTTGACCACGTTCGCACCGACGCCGGCCACTACGGCCACCGCACCCAGCGGAATCTCGTAAACCTCCCGCCAGGGTTGGTAAGGCGTGTAGCGGTCGTAGTGGCGTGTGACTTCGAATTCGGTGACTTCGAACGTCTTCTGCTCGTGGATCTTCACCCGACGTTGCGGCAGCTCAAGCACCTTTGGCTCGCCGACATCAATCTGCAGGCTGTGATCGAGCAATTTACGCTCGACACGTTCCTCGTGCTCGCTGCGTTGTGACATGTGATTGGCACAGCCGCTGACCAGCAGGGTGCCGCACAGGGCGGCACCACCGAGGCCTAAGGTGTTTCGCTTGAACATGACTTCTCTATCTGGTGTCAGCGGCGGATACGGGACTGAAGGAAGGACAGCACGTCTGCGACCGGCAGCGCTTGCGCTTCGGGCTCGGTGCGGCTCTTGTATTCAAGATTGCCATCGGCGAGGCCGCGGTCACTGACCACGATCCGGTGAGGAATGCCGATCAGCTCCATGTCCGCGAACTTGATGCCCGGGCTGGTTTTCTTGTCGCGGTCGTCCAGCAGTACTTCGAAGCCGGCGGCAGTCAATTCTGCATACAGCTTGTCGGTGGCTTCGCGAACCTGTTCGGTTTCGTAGCGCAGCGGTACCAGAGCGATCTGGAACGGGGCCAGCGTGTCACTCCAGATGATCCCGTTGGCGTCATTGTTCTGCTCGATGGCCGCAGCCACCACGCGGGAAACGCCGATGCCGTAGCAACCCATTTCCAGAGTGACTGGCTTGCCATTCTCGCCCAGCACTTCGCACTTCATCGCTTTGCTGTACTTGTTGCCCAGCTGGAAGATGTGCCCGACTTCGATGCCGCGCTTGATTTCCAGGGTGCCCTTGCCATCCGGGCTCGGGTCGCCGGCGACCACGTTACGCAGGTCGGCAACGGTCGGAACCGGCAGATCACGCTCCCAGTTCACGCCGAAATAGTGTTTGTCATCGATGTTGGCACCGATGCCGAAGTCGCTCATCAGCTCGACGGAACGGTCGATGATGATTGGCAGCGGCAGGTTCAACGGGCCCAGGGAACCGGCGCCGGCGCCAATGGCGTCGCGCAGTTCGGCTTCGGAGGCCATGACCAGCGGGCTGGCAACGCCAGGCTGGTTGCCGGCCTTGATTTCGTTCAGTTCGTGGTCGCCACGGATGATCAGGGCAATCAGCTTGCCTTTCTCTTCAGCGTGAACCACGAGGGTCTTGATGGTCTTTTCAATCGGCAGGTTGAAGCCTTCGACCAGTTGCGCAATGGTCTTGGCGTTCGGCGTGTCGACCAGACGCAGCTCTTCGGCAGGTGCGGCGCGGGAGGTCTCGCGTGGCACGGCTTCGGCTTTCTCGATGTTCGCCGCGTAGTCGGAACCGTTGCTGAAGGCGATATCGTCTTCGCCGGATTCGGCCAGCACGTGGAACTCGTGGGAGCCGGCACCACCGATCGAGCCGTTGTCGGCTTCAACCGGGCGGAATTTCAGGCCCAGACGGGTGAACACGTTGCAATAAGCCTGGTGCATGCGGTCATAGGTGACCTGCAGCGATGCCTGGTCAGCGTGGAAGGAGTAGGCGTCCTTCATGATGAATTCGCGACCGCGCATCAAGCCGAAGCGTGGACGGATTTCGTCACGGAATTTGGTCTGGATCTGATACAGGTTGATCGGCAGCTGTTTGTAGCTGCTCAACTCGTTGCGCATCAGGTCAGTGATGACTTCTTCGTGGGTCGGGCCGGCGCAGAAATCGCGACCGTGGCGATCCTTGAAGCGCAGCAATTCAGGACCGTATTCTTCCCAACGACCGGATTCCTGCCACAGCTCAGCCGGTTGGGTGCTCGGCATCAACACTTCAAGAGAGCCTGCGGCGTTCATTTCTTCACGAACGACGGCTTCGACCTTGCGCATCACTCGCAAGCCCATCGGCAGCCAGGTGTACAGGCCCGAGGCGAGTTTGCGGATCATGCCGGCGCGCAGCATCAGCTGATGGCTGATCACGACCGCGTCGGAAGGCGTTTCTTTCTGTGTGGCGAGCAAAAATTGACTGGTGCGCATGGTTGGCCGTTGTCGGTTGCTGATGACGAGAAATGACGGAGCATTGTACGGGCGAGATCTGCTGGCGTACAGGCGTGCGGTCGGCGGGGTGTGGCGGGAGGGCGGGAATCCCCGCGCCCTCTGCGCTGCGCCCTGCTAAAGAGCCTACGATTCTTCCGCGACCTGGGTCGGAACCGGTTCTGGTGTCGGCGTTGGCGTCGGACCTTCGCGGCGGCTCTCCTGGAACCAGTGCAGCGCGATCAACAGCAGGGTCGGTACGCCGAGCAGGGCGGTGATGAGGAAGAAGTTGTGGTAACCGAATTTCTCCACCATGACCCCCGAGTAGCCACCGATCAGGCGTGGCAGCAAGAGCATGATCGAGCTGAGCAGGGCGTACTGGGTCGCGGAGAACTTCAAGTTGGTCAGGCTCGACAGGTAGGCGACAAACGCCGAGGTCGCCAGGCCCGAACTGAAGTTATCCAGGGAAATGGTGAGGATCAGCATGTTCAGGTTGGCGCCCATGTCGGCGAGCATCAGGAACAGCAGGTTGGTGCCGGCTGATGCAATGCCGCCGATGAGTAGAATCGGCAAGATGCCGAAGCGCACGATCAGCAGGCCGCCCATGCCGGCGCCGACCAGGGTCATGATCAGGCCAAAGATCTTGCTGACGCTGGCAATCTGATCCTTGGTGAAGCCTTGGTCGATGTAGAACACGTTGGCCATCACGCCCATGACCGTATCGGACATCCGATAGGTGGCGATCAGCCCAAGCAGCAGGAACGCTTGCCAGCGGTAACGCAGAATGAAGTCGTTGATCGGCGTCAGCACCGGCGCCAGGCCGCGGCGGCCAATGGCCGACAAGCACAGAGCGGTGAGCGTGGTGTAGAGGATCGCCCGCAGGAACGCGCGGTCTTCGAGCAGCAGGTCGAGCACGCTCACGCCTTGGAAAAGCACGCTGGCGAAATCGGTGTTGTACAGCTGGGTGAACATGGCCGGCACGGAAACCAGCAGCACGATCAGCACAAACACTGAGGCCAGTTGATGCACAAAGCTGTAGCGCCCGGCCTGAAGCTGCGTGCGCAGCGGCACCGGCGGTTCGCGCATGAAAAAGGAGGTCAGCAGTGCCGGAACCATCAAGGCGCCGAACAGGATGTAGGTGCCGGCCCATGCCGAATGCTTGTAGTTGAAACCGGTTGAACCGAAGCCTTCAGCAAAGAACAGGGCGCCGGCGGTGGCCAGCAGCGCGGCGATCCGATAACCGGACATGTAACTGGCGGCGAGCGCGGCCTGACGGCTGTCTTCAGCGATTTCCAGGCGATAGGCGTCGACCGCGATGTCTTGCGTCGCCGAGGCGAAAGCAACGACCACCGCAATGGCGATCAGCCAGGACAAATGCTTTTGCGGGTCGCAGAAACCCATCCCGATCAGGCCGAGAATGACCAGTGCCTGGGAAAGCACCAGCCAGGAACGTCGGCGACCGAGCTTGCCGAGAAAAGGCAGGCGCCATTGGTCGAGCAGCGGTGACCAGACCCATTTAAAGGCGTAGGCCAGGCCGATCAGGCTTGCATAGCCGATGGTTTCGCGAGCCACGCCGGCTTCGCGCAGCCAGACCGAAAGTGTCGAAAACACCAGCATGTAGGGCAGGCCGGCGGCGAAACCAAGCAGCAACAGTACAAGCGTCGAGGGGCTGGCATAGGCGGCGAGCGCGGCGCGCCAGGTTTTACGGGGCATGGGCTGGAGTCTGCCTCAAGAAATACGGAAACAAAGCGCGCACTCTAACCGCTGTGCTCTACCGGGCGCCAGCCATGGCGCTGAATATCAACACGATTGTTCAGGATACTGATGCCTTCCATGCGCAAACGCGCGCGTTGTTCATCCCCCGAAGGGCTGCCTGCAGGCAGGCTGATACGCCCGCCGGCGCCGAGCACCCGGTGCCAGGGTAATTTGCTGTCACCCGGCAGTTGGCTCAGTGTCCGTCCGACGAAGCGGGCGGCGCGACCGAGTCCCGCCAGCTCGGCGAGTTGACCGTAACTCACGACTTTGCCCTCCGGGACTTGCGCCAGTGTCAGGTACAGCGCCGTGCGTCGGATTTGCGCCGGACTATCGGTTTCAGTGGTTGAGTCGGTCACGTCGGCAGTTCCTGAAAAAGTTCGCCTTACCGTCTGTAGAGTAAATCCTGGATCGCCTATTGAGAAATGAACTCAATAGAAATAGTCGGGTCAGTCCTTGTTAGGGCCTTATTCGTATGGATAATGCCGACTTTTTTTCGCAAACTTGAGCCTGTATTTGCTTATGTTGTCCAGAACCCTGCTGTGCCTCGCTGTCGTCAGCGCCTCCACGCCCTTGCTCGCCGATACCGTCTGGTTGAAGAACGGTGACAAGCTGAGCGGCAAGATCACCGTTTTCGATGGCGGCAAGCTGTTGATCCAGACCGAATACGCCGGTGCCGTCCCGATCGACTGGAAGCAGGTCAAAACCCTGGAAAGCGATCAGGAGTTGCTGGTCAAGCAGGATGCCTACACCGGTGAAAAGGCCAAGGCGCTGCATGCGGCAGAAGATGGCAAGGTCACCCTGGCCAATGGCGAGACGCCCAAGACTGTGGAGCTGGCAAGCATTCAGCAGATTCTCAAGCCCAAGCCTGTCGTCGAGGATTTGGTGTGGAAGGGTAATATCGACGCGGCGCTGGATTATCAGCGGGCCGAGAAAGACACCGACGATTACGATATCGACTTCAAGACCACTGCGCGTCATGGCAGATGGCGGCACACCGCAGAAGGCGAGTACAACCGCGAATTTCAGGATGGCGTGGTCACTACCGACAACTTGCGGGGCGAATACTCGCTCGACCGCTTCCTGACCGAAAAATGGTTCTGGCAAGGGCGCGCAGTCTATAAGCGCGACAAGGTCGAAGAGCTCTCTCGTCAGCGCACCGTCGGTACCGGTCCGGGTTACCAGTTCTGGGATAACGAGCTGGGCGCATTTTCCCTGGGCTCGCTGGTCAACCGCACGGACTATGAGTTCGCTGACGGCAGCAAAGAAAACTTCTATTCCGTGGCGATGAAGTGGGACTACAACCGCTACCTGATCGGCAAGAAGGTGGAGTTCTTCACCAATGGCGAAGTGGGCAAGCCGTTGTCGGGCGTTGCGGATTACGCGCTCGATGCCGAGATGGGCTTGCGCTACAAGGTGACCGAGTGGGCGTCGCTTAACCTGAAGGCTGAGCGCGACATCATTAGCGGCACCGACGATGCTGATTTGGACAAGACCCGGTACACCGCTGGGTTTGGCGTGGCCTGGTAAGACGCAAAAAATCGCAGCCATGGGCTGCGATTTTTTTTGCCTGCAAAACAGACAGGCACAAAAAAGCCCCGCTTTTGAGGGCGGGGCTTTTTACTAAAGCAAGTACAAGTTAGATAACTTGAACTTCTTCAGCTTGCATGCCTTTCTGACCGCGGGTAGCGATGAAAGAAACCTGTTGGCCTTCTTTCAGGCTTTTGAAGCCGTCGGATTGGATAGCTTTGAAGTGAACGAACAGGTCGTCACCGGATTGTGGAGTGATGAAGCCGAAGCCTTTTTCATCGTTGAACCACTTAACGGTACCAGTTTGGCGATTAGACATGGTGTAACTCCTTGAACAAAGATAACTGCGACGCAGGAAGAACCCTGGCCGAGACTGAGTGCAAAGAGCAGGAAAAATTCTTGTAGATGGTTGGATCGAAATTCAACATATCGTGTAGAGATTCTCAGTGACACAAGCAGCACAGTGGCGCCACCTTAACCCTTTTTCCGGAACGTGCCAATGCTTCCTGCGAAGGTTTTCCTGTTTTCATGACTGACGGTCCGCCGGTTTTCCCGCAAGGCCCGGAAATTACGGGGGATCGGCAAGATTTGTGACCCGGACTTTGAACCCGAAGCGCGCGCCCGGTAAGATGCCGGACAGATTTTTTCCACCTCGCTATTCAGGACACCCGCCATGAGCATCAAATCGGACAAGTGGATTCGCCGCATGGCGCAAGAGCACGGCATGATCGAGCCCTTCGTAGAGCGCCAGGTGCGCGGCAGCGACGATAGCCGTGTGATCTCCTACGGGGTGTCAAGCTACGGCTACGATGTGCGTTGCACAAATCATTTCAAGGTGTTCACCAACATCAATTCGGCTATCGTCGACCCGAAAAACTTCGATGCCGGCAGCTTCGTCGACATCCACAGCGACGTGTGCATCATTCCGCCGAACTCCTTCGCCCTGGCCAGCACCGTCGAATATTTCCGCATTCCGCGTAATGTATTGACCATTTGCCTGGGTAAAAGCACCTATGCGCGCTGCGGTATCATCGTCAACGTCACGCCGCTTGAGCCTGAGTGGGAGGGTCATGTGACCCTGGAGTTCTCCAACACCACCAATCTGCCGGCGAAAATCTACGCGAACGAAGGCGTGGCACAGATGCTGTTCCTTGAATCCGACGAAGAGTGCGAAGTGTCCTACAAGGACCGTGGCGGCAAGTATCAGGGCCAGCGCGGCGTTACCCTGCCACGCACCTGATCCGTTCGTCAGGCAAGTCGTGGGAATTCTTGAGCGGGTGGACACTCTATTGGGTGTACTGCCCGGTTCGCGCAACGCGGACGGGGCCATCGCTTAGGAGTGCCCTATGAAGATCGATCCGCGAATAAGTGCCGAACTGGCAAGGCTTGAGCCCAATCAGGTTGGCGTTTTGGCCTGGTCCTTGTTGGCACATCCACCTATCAGCACGGCGGGGGGCATCCCCGGTCAGCCTGATCCCGATACCCCCAACGAACAACCTACCGAGCCTGGTGAGCCCACCTTGCCGGACGAGCCGCCTCCAGCGCCCGTTGTTTGATCGCCGCCTGCGAAAAACGAATGGCCAGTCAGCTGATGTCTTCAAAGACTTCAGCTGACTGGCCATATTTCGTTGTAGAGGTGGGAAGTGAGGCTATTTCAGGTTGCCACTCAGGAACTGCTTCAACCGCTCACTCTTCGGATTACCCAACACATCGTCCGGCGCACCTTCTTCCTCCACCAACCCCTGGTGCAGGAACAACACCTGACTCGAGACCTTACGGGCGAAGCTCATTTCGTGGGTCACCATGATCATGGTTCGGCCTTCCTCGGCCAGACCCTGGATCACGCGCAGTACTTCGCCCACCAGTTCCGGGTCGAGCGCCGAGGTCGGTTCGTCGAACAACATGACTTCCGGTTCCATCGCCAACGCGCGGGCAATCGCCACCCGTTGCTGCTGACCGCCAGACAGAAATGCCGGGTACTGATCGGCAACCCGCGCCGCCAGGCCCACCTTGTCGAGATAGCGCCGGGCACGGTCTTCGGCTTCCTCCTTGCTGCACCCCAACACCCGGCGCGGGGCCATGGTGATGTTTTCCAGCACCGTCATGTGGCTCCACAGGTTGAAGTGCTGGAACACCATGGCCAGGCGCGTGCGGATCTTTTGCAGTTCATCGGCATCGGCCACGTGCATGCCGTGGCGATCCTTGATCATGCGGATGTTCTGGCCGTCCAGGCTCATGGCGCCGTCGTTGGGCTGTTCGAGAAAGTTGATGCAGCGCAGGAAGGTACTTTTGCCCGAGCCGCTGGCGCCGATCAGGCTAATGACGTCGCCGGTGTTGGCCTTGAGCGAAACGCCTTTGAGTACTTCATGTTCGCCATAGCTTTTATGCAGGCCTTCAATGGTCAGTTTGTACATGGGGCATGCATCCTCAAGGCGAAAGTAGGTAGCCGCTGCGATAGGCTTCGGTGCCCGCAATGTGGGCGATCACCATGCCGGCAGTGGCCATGCGCCGTAGCGAACGGGCGTACATCAACCCGGCGACGGTGCAATGAACGGGGGTGACGCGGTCAAATATCGGGTCGATGATTTCAGCGATCAGTTGCCCGGCTTCGAGGTATTCCCCTGGCAGCGCGGTGAACACCAGCAGCCCGCCGACCGGTGTCGCCACCGGCTCAACGCCGGCCAGCGGTGTGGCCGGGTAGGGCAACTCGGGCAGCGACGCGGGTTCGCCGGCAATGGCGCCGAAGTGAATCAGGTAATTGATCAACGCCTGGCAATCGAGGCTGGCCAATGGATGATTGACGTCACCCTGACCGCGCAATTCGACGGTGACCGAGAAACTGCCCAGCGGAATGTCGAAGTGTTCGCCGAAGCGCTCCTTCAACTGCCACCAGAGCAGGGTGAAGCATTCATCGAACGACTGACCGCCGGAATCGGTGGCCAGCAGGCTGGCTTCGGCGCCGATGTACCGCGCCAACGGCTCGACCTGCGGCCAGGCCTCGGGCGTGGTGTAAAGGTGGGCGACCGCTTCGAAATCACAATGCAGGTCCAGCACCATGTCGGCATCGCAGGCCAGCCGTTGCAGCGCCAGGCGCTGGGATTGCAGTTGGGTGCTGGCCGTCTGTTGGGCGAGGGCATTGCGCAGGCTGCTGCGAATCAGTTCGAGGTTGTGCTGCGGATCGTCGCCAAGCAGGCCTTCGATCTCGTTGCCGACGGCTTCGCTCAAATCAACGAACCAACGGTTGAAGTTCTGCCCGCTTTCGAGGTCGTAACGGCCCAGCGGCACATCCATCAGCACTTGTTCGAGGCCGACCGGGTTGGCCACCGGCACCAGCACGATTTCGCTGCGCAGACGGCCAGCGGCTTCGAGTTCCGCCAGACGCTGCTTGAGGTGCCAGGCAACCAGCATGCCCGGCATTTCGTCGGCGTGAAGGGACGACTGGATGTAAATCTTGCCTTTGGCCGATGATGGGCCGAAGTGAAAGCTGTGAATCTGTCGAGCGGTCCCCGGCAGCGGGGCCAGCAGGTCATGAATCTGGTGGCGCATGTCTCTTTATCCCTAAAGCGGGTCCTAGTGGGTCGGCCCAAGGAAGGCCAGCCATCGGCGTTCGGCGAGGCGGAACAGGCCGACCAGCGCAAAGGTAACGGTCAGGTAGATCAGCGCAGCGATGCCGAACGACTGGAAGGTCAGGAAGGTCGCCGAGTTGGCGTCCCGCGCGACTTTTAATATGTCCGGGATGGTCGCGGTGAAGGCCACGGTGGTCGAGTGCAGCATCAAAATCACTTCGTTGCTGTAATAAGGCAACGAACGACGCAGGGCCGAAGGCATGATCACGTAGGCATACAGCTTCCAGCCTGTCAGACCGTAAGCCTTGGCCGCTTCGACTTCACCATGCGCCATGCTGCGAATCGCCCCGGCGAAAATCTCCGTGGTGTAGGCGCAGGTGTTCAGGGCGAAGGCCAGGATCGTGCAGTTCATCGCATCGCGGAAGAACGCATCCAGTACCGGTTGTGCGCGGATGGCGGCCAGGCTGTAGATGCCGGTGTAGCAAATCAGCAGCTGGATATACAACGGCGTCCCGCGAAACAGATAGGTGTAGAACTGCACCGGCCAGCGGATGTAGAAGTGCGGCGAGACCCGAGCGATGGACAGCGGAATCGACACCAGGAAACCGATGAAGATCGACGCGCTGAGCAGCCACATGGTCATGGCCAGGCCGGTGATGTTGTAGCCGTCGGTATAAAGGAAAGCTTTCCAGTATTCCTGCAAGAGTTCGATCATCGTACGGCCTCCCGGGAGCCGGCGGCGTAGCGGCGTTCGAGCCAGCGCAGGACGAAGTTGGAGGCGCTGGTGATCAGCAGGTAAATCAGCGCTGCAAGCACCAGGAAGTAGAACAGCTGATAAGTGCTTTTGCCGGCATCCTGCGCCGCCTTGACCAAGTCGGCGAGGCCGATGATCGAGACCAGTGCGGTGGCCTTGAGCATCACCATCCAGTTGTTACCGATACCCGGCAGGGCAAAACGCATCATCTGCGGGAACACCACGATCCAGAAACGCTGGCCGCGCTTGAGGCCATACGCGGTCGCCGCTTCGACCTGACCCCGTGGGACCGCGAGAATCGCGCCACGGAAGGTTTCGGTGAAATACGCACCATATATGAAGCCCAGGGTGATGACCCCGGCGCTGAACGGGTTGATCTCGATGTATTCCCATTCCATGAGGTCGGTAAACGACGTCAACCAGGTTTGCAGGCTGTAGAAGATCAACAGCATCAGCACCAGGTCGGGCACACCGCGAATCAGCGTGGTGTAGAGCTGGGCCGGAACCCGTACCAGTTTGACTTTTGACAGCTTGGCACTGGCGCCCAGCAGCCCGAGCAATACGGCCACCAACAGCGACAACACCGACAATTTGATGGTCATCCAGGTGCCTTCCATCAGCAACGGACCGAAGCCCTGAAGGCTGAAGGCTGAGAGCCCCAGGTTTTGTAGTAGGTTTTCGAACATAAATCAGCAACCTGATCGGATAAAAAAAGCGCCCATCGCGAGATGGGCGCCGGGCATTATTTGCCGCTGTACAGATTCAGATCGCCAAAGTGTTTCTTCTGAATGGTGGCGTAGGTGCCATCGTCGTGTAACGCTTTGATACCTTTATCCAAAAGTGCCTTGAGGTCTTTGTTACCTTTCGAGATACCGACAGCCGTTTTGGCTGGCAGCAATTCGTTGTCGACCGGCTTGCTGACTTCGTAATTGGCACCTTGTGGCGACTTCAAAAAGCCCAGTTCGGCCTGCAGCATGTCCTGGATGCCGGCGTCGAGACGACCGGAAGTCAGGTCGGAATACACCTGATCCTGGTTGGCGTAGGCCTGGGTTTTCACGCCCGCCTTGTCCAGAACGGCTTTGGCATAGGCTTCCTGGATGGTGCCTTGTTCGTAGCCGACGGTTTTGCCCTTGAGCGAAGCGACGTCTGCGGTGACGCCAGAACCTTTCTTGGACACGTATGCGGTTGGGCCGGAGAACAGCTCGCTGGAGAAGTCGATGACTTTTTCGCGGGCCGGGGTGACGGTCATCGAAGAGATCACACCATCGAATTTATTGGCCTTCAGGCCCGGAATCATGCCGTCGAAATCGCTTTCGACCCACTTGCACTTGACCTTCAGTTCGGCGCAGATCGCGTTACCCAGATCGATGTCGAAGCCTACCAGGCTACCGTCAGCCGCTTTTGACTCAAACGGAGCGTAGGAAGGATCAACGCCAAAACGCAATTCCTTGTATTCCTTGGCCAGCGCGGAACCGGCTGCCATGCACAACGCCAGTGCAGAAAGGGTCAGCAATGCTTTTTTCATTATTCAATCCCTAAAAACCAATATGAGCGCTTGTGGCGCAGAATTATTGTTACTGGAAAGCGTAAGACCCTATGAAAGTAGCAATTTCCGAACCAGAGTCCCGAACAAGTGTTTTAAAAGGTGATTCAAGAAATGGCAAGGAGGGATTTGTGCACGAAAACGGGCGTCGGAAAATAGCTGCACCAACTTGATCCAGAATGGCGCAGATCCATGTGGGAGTGAGCCTGCTCGCGATAGCGGAGTGTCAGGCAGTAAAGTGTTTCCTGATACACCGCTATCGCGAGCAGGCTCGCTCCCACAGGGAACTTGGTTAGCCCAGTAAGTCCTGCAGAGTTGTGAGATTGTCAGCTTCTTCGACCGACTTGTCCTGCCGCCAGCGCAACATCCTCGGAAACCGCACCGCAATCCCGCTCTTGTGTCGCCTGGACAGGGCGATGCCCTCAAATCCCAGTTCAAACACCAGACTCGGCGTCACACTGCTCACCGGCCCGAATGTCTCTACGGTGGTCTTGCGCACGATGCTGTCGACTTGGCGCATTTCTTCGTCTGTCAGCCCTGAATAGGCCTTGGCGAACGGCACCAGTGCGCGATCGCTCGCGTCAGGCGGCCCGTCCCACACGGCGAAGGTGTAATCGCTGAAGAGACTGGCGCGGCGACCATGGCCGCGTTGCGCATAAATCAGTACCGCGTCGACGCTGAACGGGTCGACTTTCCATTTCCACCAGACGCCCATGTCCTTGGTCCGCCCGACGCCATACAACGCATCCCGGGCCTTGAGCATCATGCCTTCGACACCGAGCTTGCGGGAGGCTTGCCGTTGTCGGGCGAGGTCGAACCAGTCTTCGCCGGTGAGCACCGGTGAGGCGAGTAACACCGGGTTGTTACAGCGGCTGACGACGTGCTCCAGTTGAGTGCGACGCCTGGCCTGAGGCTGGTTGCGCCAGTCTTCACCCTGCCATTCCAGCAAGTCGTAGGCGAGGATCACCACCGGCACTTCTTCGAGGATTTTTTTGTCCAGGGTTTTACGGCCGATCCGCTGTTGCAGCAGCGCGAAAGGCTTTACCGCGGGCGAAACCGGGGAGTGAGGGTTGAAGACGTCCTCGGTGGTGGGTTGTCCGGTTTTCCAGGCGACGATTTCACCGTCGATCACCGTACCCTCGGGCAAGCAGTGAACCAGACTGTCGAGTTCGGGGAAGCGCTCGGTGACCAGCTCTTCACCTCGCGACCAGATCCACAGTCGCCCGTCGCGTTTGACCACCTGCGCGCGGATGCCGTCCCACTTCCATTCCACTTGCCAATCGCTGGCCGGGCCGAGCAGGGCTTCGAATTGTTCAACGGGTTGTGATAGCGCGTGAGCGAGGAAAAACGGATAGGGCTGACCGCCCCGTTGGGCGTGTTCGTCAGACGATTCGGTGGCGATCAACTTCAAATAACCGGGCGCGCTCGGGCGGTTGGACAGGTCGGTGTAACCCACCAGTCGCTGGGCGACGCGTTTGCTGTCGAGCCCGGCCATGGCCGCCAAGGCGCGGGTGACCAGCAACTTGGAGACCCCGACGCGGAAGCTGCCGGTGATCAGTTTGATGCACAGCATCAGGCTCTGGCGGTCCAGTTGCGACCACAGGGCAGGCAGTCGCTCGGCGAGGACTTGCGGGGTTTCACCGCGCAGCGGCAGCAGTTTGTCTTCAATCCAGACGGCCAATCCATCGTTGGAGCTGTGAAGCGTTTCGGGCAGCACCAGCGAAATGGTTTCCGCCAGATCGCCGACCGCCTGATAACTCTCTTCGAACAGCCACGGCGCGAGGCCGGAGATCTCCACCGCCAACTCTCGCAGGATGCGCACCGGCACCAGTTGCCGAGGCCGCCCGCCGGACAAAAAGTAAACCGCCCATGCGGCATCTTCCGGCGCGGCCTCGGCGAAGTAGTGTTGCATCGCCGCCAGTTTGGCGTTGCTCGACGTCGTGGCATCGAGTTCGGCGTACAACTCGGCGAACGCCTTCATACCAGCACCTCGGCGCTCTCGGGTTCGACGGCTGCGTTTTCTTCCTCGTCGTCGCCGTACTCGGTGCTGAAACTCATGGCATCGAGACCCTGTTCACGCAGATGGCGCACCAGTACCCCGACCGAACCGTGGGTGACTATCACGCGCTCAGCACCGGTCTGTTCGATGGCCCAGAGCAGGCCGGGCCAGTCGGCGTGGTCAGACAGTACGAAACCACGATCCACGCCACGTCGTCGCCGCGTGCCACGCAAACGCATCCAGCCGCTGGCGAAACCATCGCTGTAGTCACCGAAGCGACGCATCCAGGTGCTGCCGCCAGCCGAAGGCGGGGCCAGGACCAACGCCTTGCGCATCATGGGGTCGCTCTTTTTTACCTCGCCGGCATAGATCGTTGGCGGTAAATAAATACCACCTTCGCGATAAACCTGATTGAGCGGTTCAACGGCGCCATGCACCAGAATGGGGCCGATGCTGGCATTGATACCGTGGAGAATTCGCTGCGCCTTGCCGAACGCATAGCAGAATAAAACGCTGGTTTTGTTGGCGGCGGCGTTGGCTTGCCACCACTGATTGATCTCGGCAAAGACGTGCGCCTGGGGCTGCCAGCGATAAATCGGCAGGCCGAAGGTCGATTCAGTGATGAAGGTATCGCAGCGCACGGGTTCGAACGGTGCGCAGGTACCGTCGGGCTCTATCTTGTAGTCGCCCGAGGCGACCCAGACTTCGCCGCCGTATTCCAGACGCACCTGTGCCGAGCCGAGGACATGGCCGGCGGGGTGAAAACTCAAGGTGACGCCATGGTGGGTCAGGGGGTGACCGTAGGGCAGGGTTTGCAGGTTGATGTCCTGGCCCAATCGCGCACGCAAAATCCCTTCACCGGGAGCTGCCGCCAGATAATGCCGGTTGCCGGTGCGGGCATGGTCGCCGTGAGCGTGGGTGATGATTGAACGTTCGACCGGTCGCCACGGGTCGATGTAGAAATCCCCGACCGGGCAGTACAAACCTTCAGGGCGCGCGATAACAAGATCCATGTTGTTACCAAAATAGAGGGACTTGTTAGCTATGAGGTTTGCGCGAGACGAGAAGTTCTATTTATTTTTTCAGAGATCAGAAGCAAAAGATCGCAGCCTCGTTTCACTCGACAGCTCCTACATTGAAATGCGTATCCCCTGTAGGAGCTGTCGAGTGAAACGAGGCTGCGATCTTTTGATCTTGCCTTACTTGCCAGGTGTAAGAGTCAACCGCGTTTTCCCATACACCTTGTCAAAGTTCTGCGGCTGCATCGGCAGACTCATGTATTGCCCCTTCAGCCAAGGATCAATACTGTCGAGGTAGTTCGGACTCGCCGGATTACCGGATTGCCCCGTACCGTTCTGCCCCATCAGCGGTTCGGCCTGGCCGAAGTCGACGATAAAGCGCATGGCCGGCGCCAGCGTAGTGTTGAAATCCTGACCCCAGGCGAATGCGGCAGTATTCAGCGTGGTGTGGTCGCCGCCGGCTGCAAGCGGACCGCGCACCGTCTGGCCACTGGCGTTTTTCCATTCGTAGCGGTGCAGTTTGCCCCACTGCCAGGCTTTGTGATCGCCGCCCAATTGACTGTCCCCCGCGCTGATCGCTGCCGCCAGGCTGCGGGCGAGGATCGCCGGTTTATCTTCTTTCTGCGGCGTGCGAGCGTCATCCCAGAACGGACTGTCCTCACG
Organism: Pseudomonas sp. GL_093; assembly: GCF_057837605.1. Taxonomy (NCBI): domain Bacteria; kingdom Pseudomonadati; phylum Pseudomonadota; class Gammaproteobacteria; order Pseudomonadales; family Pseudomonadaceae; genus Pseudomonas; species Pseudomonas sp. GL_093. The sequence continues at coordinate 1,483,417 of NZ_CM174448.1, forward strand.
ACCCAGCAGGTGATCAGCCTGGGCCGCGTAGGACAACTTACCGTTGGCGATAAAGGCTTTCCACGCCGGGCTGCTTTCCGGGCCCAGCTCATCGATGAAAATCTGTAGAGTGCTTTGCTGGAGGAACAGCTCGTAAATCGCTGCATCAGCGGAGGTCGGGCTGAGCTTTCCGTCGAAGGCCATCAGGCGGGTATACGCCTCGCGAGCCTTGCCACGATCCGCCACAGGCAATGCTTCAATGGCCTGCTTGAGCGGTTGGGCCATGCCCGGCGCTTCAAACATCTTCTTCAGCTTGGCAGCGAAAGTGGTGGTCTGGTCGTATTGCATGGCGATCAGGCTGCGTGTGTCGTGTTTGCCCACGCCCGCCAGTTCGGCCAGGCGTTCGCCACGCTCCGGCGCCGACCATGAATTGGACAACTGCATGCCGTAGCCATGGGGAATGACGCGCTGGTTGGCAGTGCCGAGCCAGCCTTGGGCCGGATCCTGGTCATAGGGATGGAGCATCGGGTCGGCGTAACCGTCCCAATCGTAACGACCTTCCCAGCCCGGCGACGGCAGCAAGCCTTCGCCTTCGCGACGGTTCGGGTAGCGACCGGTGACTTGCCAACCAATGTTGCTGGCGTCGGCAAATACCAGGTTCAGCGCGATGGCGCGGATTTCGCGGCTGGCGTCCGAGGCTTTCTCGACGGTCTGGGCGCGGGACAGGTCGAAAAACGCGTCCAGGGTCTTGTCATCGGTGAAGTTCGGCGTCTGCAAGGCCAGGCCAAAACCGTTGGCCAGCGTCGTGCCTTGGGCACTGTTGAGCAGCGGGCCATGGCGGGTTTCGTACACCACTTCGCGAATAGACCGCTGGCCTTTGACGAAGTAGGTTTCGTTTCGCACGATTGCCGGCTGCCATTTGCCACCCACCTCGTAGGAAAGACCATTGCCCTGGCGTTTGATTTTTTCCAGGAACAGGTCCTGGTTATCGCCCATGACGGTGGTCATGCTCCACGCCACTTTGCCGTTGAAACCGCCGAGCACCATCGGCAAACCGGCAATGGTTACGCCAGAGGCCTGGTACTTCGGCGCGCGGATCTGCACGTAACTGAACAACGACGGCACGCCCAGGGGGCCATGGCTGTCGCTGGCCAGCAGGCTTTTGCCGCTGCGGCTGCGTTGCGGGCCGATCGCCCAGTTGTTCGACGAGGTGGCGCCCAGCAGATTCAGATCAGACAGTTGGCTCGTGGCTTTACTGATCTCGGCCAGCCCCGGGATTTGCCCGTTGAGCTTGATGCCCTGTAGTTTTTCAGCTTCGGCCAGCGGCAGCTTTTCATCGGGGGCGGACGGCGTCAGCCACGGGAGTTTGTCGGTGCTGACGGTCTGGGCCAGCATCAGCGAGGCAATCTCTTCCGGCAGGTTGGCCGACTGACTGAAGTTCAGCAGGCAGAAAATCAGCGCCGAGTCTTCCGGCTTCCAGTATTCAGGCTTGTAGCCGGTGGCCGCGAGGTCCGCCGGCAGCTTGTCGCGATAGCGGAACAGGTAGGCGTTGACGCCGCGGGCATAGACTTCGAAGAAGCGTTTGAGGCGCGGCGAAGACGCCTTGTACAGCTCGCCTGCGCTTTTCTTCAGGTTGACGGCGCGCATGTAGCGGTCAGCGTCGAGCAGATCTGAACCGGACATCTCCGACAAACGGCCCTGAGCCAACAGGCGCAGGGTGACCATTTGCGTGATGCGGTCGGTGGCGTGGACGTAACCCAGGGTGAACAGCGCGTCGTGGAAGGTGTTGCTTTCGATCAACGGCATGCCCATGGCATTGCGACGTACCGAAACGTTCTGCGCCAGGCCCTTGAGCGGCTGCACGCCGGTGGTCGGTGGGAGGGTGTCCTGGGTGTTCCAGGTCTGACAACCGGTCAGGCTCAAAACACCGGCCACTGCAGCGGCAACGCCGAACCGGGGAAGAAAATGTGTAAGGGCTGGCGAGGCCATGGCAAAGCTCCTGCGGGGGTAGAGGCGCAATAAAGGCGCTACGTTAGTGAGCAGGAGGTGCCCGCGCAAGCGGGGTATCAGGTTATTTCAGGATTTGTCTGTGGAACGCAAAAGATCGCAGCCTCGTTTCACTCGACAGCTCCTACAGGGAATGCAAAACCGTGTAGGAGCTGTCGAGTGAAACGAGGCTGCGATCTTTTGATCTTCCATCAGGATTTAGGCGGATTGACCTTGGCCACCAGGGCATACGCCTTCACCGTCGCCGGACGGCTCTGGATGTGGTTAAACCAGCGCAGCACGTTGGGGAAGTCTTCCAGGTTCTGGCTCTGCCATTTGTGGGAAACGATCCACGGGTAGATCGCCATGTCGGCAATGCTGTATTCGCTGCCGGCGACGAAGTCTTTATCGGCCAGCTGCTTGTCGAGGACCCCGTAGAGGCGGGCGGTCTCGTCGATGTAGCGTTTAATCGCGTAGGGGATTTTCTCAGGGGCGAACTGGCTGAAGTGATGGTTCTGCCCGGCCATCGGCCCCAGGCCACCCATCTGCCAGAACAACCATTGCAGCGCTTGCTGGCGACCACGCAAGTCTTTGGGCAGGAACTTGCCGGTTTTCTCTGCCAGGTACAACAGAATCGCCCCGGACTCGAACAGTGCCAACGGCTCACCGCCATCGGCCGGTTCGGGATCGACGATGGCCGGAATTTTGTTGTTCGGGGAAATTTTCAGGAATTCGGGTTTGAACTGGTCGTTCTGGCTGATGTTGATCGGGTGAACGTTGTAGGGCAGGCCGGCTTCTTCCAGGAATATCGAGATTTTGTGGCCGTTGGGGGTGGTCCAGTAATACAGGTCGATCATGGAGTACTCCAAATCAAAAGATGTCGTTACTTGCGGACAGCAAACGCCGGCATCAGGTCGTCCTGTTTGCGTTCGAAAGCTTGCCTGTAGGAGGAGGTGATGCTGAAGTGCGGGAAATTCAATGACCCCGCATGAGAAAAACCGGCATGGAGCTCAAAACAAACGCGGCGCTGATCATCATCGATCAACAAAAAGGCATCCTGCATCCCAAACTCGGTCGCCGAAATAATCTTCAGGCCGAGCAGCGAATCCTCGATTTGCTAGGGCATTGGCGTCGAACCGGGCGACCGGTCATTCATGTACAGCACCTGTCCCGTTCACCTGACTCAGTGTTCTGGCCGCAGCAATCGGGGGTGGAATTTCAAGAACGGTTTCAGCCACAGACCGGTGAGCAGCTTATTCAAAAGCAGGTGCCGGATGCGTTTTGTGCGACGGGGCTTGAGAAAAGTTTGCGAGAGGCGGGGATCGATCAGTTGGTCATTGTCGGCGTAGCGACCAACAACTCAGTGGAGTCCACGGCGCGAACGGCCGGGAATCTGGAGTTTGAAACGTGGGTGGCGGAGGATGCGTGCTTTACGTTCGACAAGGCTGACTACTTTGGTAAAGCCCATTCAGCTGAGGAAGTGCATGCGATGTCGTTGGGGAATTTGCATGGTGAATATGCGACGGTCGTGAGCACCGTGCAGATCCTGAATTGAGGGTGACTAACCGTCCGTCTTCGCGAGCAGGCTCGCTCCCACAGTGACTCACCGGTCCAATGTGGGAGCGAGCTTGCTCGCGATAGCGATTCAACAGGCGAAGAAGATCTCCACCCGAAGCATCAAGCGCCGTGGCACTTCTTGAATTTCTTGCCGTTGCCGCAGGGGCAAGGGTCGTTGCGGCCGACGTCTTTCAAGGCGTTGCGCACCGGTTCCTGGTGGGCGTGGCCGCAGTTCGGGCCGTGGACATGGCCATGGTCGTGATCATGGTGGTCGTGATGGTCATGATGGTCATGATCGTGGTTGCAGTCAGGGCCATGGACATGGACATGGGGTTGCTGGGTCATCGGTTTTGCTCCGGAATTAAATCGGCGGGGATTATCACGCCATTGCGCGCCAGGTGCACGTAGTGCGCGATGAATAAACCGGTTTCCAGTTCACCTTCCAGACGATAGGGAATGGGCTGGTCGGGTTTTTTCAGCAGTTTCACCAGATCCCGCACCTTGGGCCACAGGTTGGTGCGGATCGGCACTTTGAAGTAGGCACTGTGTTTGGGACCGACGGTGAACCAGTGTTCGTGCTCACCTTCGGTCAGCAGCATGTCGCCCAAGTGAATGCGGTACTCGATCCCCCTTACCGTCAGATCGCTGTCGTTGGGGTTGTCGACGCGAAAGTGCAGGAGGAATCGCTGCTGCATCAGTTTGGCCTGGACCACTTCGACCTTGACCAGATGCACTTGCGGTTCCGGTTCATCGTCGCCGAACCAGGACGCACAGCCGCCGAGCCCCAGAAACAGGAGCAGGGTGAGGGTTTGAAAGACGCGCCGCTGACTGAGCATGGACTGACTCCCTTTCATGCCCAGTCTAGCCTCTCGGGGTTACCTCAACTGCTGAAATAACCCGCACAACACTTCTTGAACTTCTGCCCGCTGGCGCAAGGGCACGCATCATTGCGCCCGGCCTTGAGTTGTACGGTGGGGTCGATGAAGTACCAGTGACCGGCGTTCTGCACGAACGACGAGCGTTCGCGGTGGCTGTGTTCACCGCTGCCGTCGTGCCAGCGCGCGGTAAAGGTCACGAAGGCATGTTCCGGCTGACCGCCGAAGACCTCGGAGCTTTCGACTTCAAGGCCCAGCCAGGTGCTTTGGGCGCTCCAGTCGCTGATGGACTGCCGATCCAGGCCTGCCTGTTGTGCGGGCAGGGTGGTCGCCACCAGATAATCGATCAGCCCCAGTACGTAGGCGCTGTAGCGCGAACGCATCAAGGCTTCGGCACACGGCGCCGGATGACCGGCATGGTAATGGCCGCAGCAGGCATCCAGCAGGGTGCCGCTGCCACAGGGGCAAATGGATGTACTCATTGCGTTACCACCAATATTTCCCGAAGTTTTCCGGATTGGCCCAGAACCGTGAGTTGAGCCAGTCGGGGACTTGTTTGTAGTCAAGCAGATCATAGGTGAACAGGGTCAGCACTTGATCGTCGCGCTGGAAGCGTTCGCTGGCTTGCAGGGCCAGGGAGAAAAAATCGGTTTCCTGCCAGCCGCTGGCCGGCAAGTCCGCCAGCACCGCAATGCGACTGGCGTTGAGGTTACGGATCCCGCCAAGCAGGTTCAGGCCATCGCGTTTAGGCAAATGTTCGAGGCAATCGACCACCAGCGCCAGGTCAAACCGGCGCGCCGCCAGTTCAGCAGGCAACGGTCCAGGTGCCGCATGGGCCACAGAAGTGTCCGGGTGCGCCAGCTTGAAGGCCTCAAGCGCAGGGAATTCGCTGGCGCCAATCAGCAACAGGCGCGCGGGGGCGTAACGATCAAGCAAAGCGGCCAACGCCTGCTGGGGCGTGCGCGAAGAAATACCTGCAATCATCGAAGATCCTCAATCAGAGCTGCCAAGACTAGCCTGCTCAAAGGGCCGGGCCTAGAGCTGGTTTGTCGCAAAAGCGCCGATGTGCCGTGAACACGGGATAAAACTGCAATGGCCTATTGCTGGCGGAGATTAAAACTCGGGTCTTTACTACCTGAATCGGTTCTAAGCCGATCCCTCAGGAGAAAACTAGATGAGCATAGTTCGGACAGCATTACCCTTGGTTCTGCTAACCAGTGTGTTGACTGGTTGCGCAGGTTTGCAGAAAACCGACTGGCCGACCTGTGCGGCGGTCGGTGGTGTCGTGGGTGCAGGTCTCGGCGCGACCGAGAGCTCGGCATGGGCGGGGTATGGCGCGCTGCTCGTCGGCGGCACGGCTGCGGCCTATTGCTGGGTTCACGGTGATGGCGACGAAGACGGCGATGGCGTGCCGGATAGCCGCGACAAGTGCCCGGGAACACCTAGAGGCGTGCGTGTCGATGCCGATGGTTGCCCTCCACCGGTGCCTGCGCCAGTGGTCGAAGAAAAGGCTGTGGTTAAAGAAGAAGTCATCGTCATTCGCGATGTTCACTTCCAGTTCGACAAGGCCACACTGACCCCTGCCGACAAATTGGTACTCGATAAAATCGCCACTCGCTTGAAAGGGGAAGCGTCTAACGCCCAACTGACTGTAACCGGTCACACCGACAGTGTTGGCAGCGATACCTATAACCAGAAACTGTCGGATCGTCGTGCGCACTCGGTGGTTGAATACCTGATTTCCCAAGGCGTACCCCGCAGCGAATTCGTGTCTGTTACCGGTGCCGGTGAAAGCCAGCCGGTTGCCGATAACAAAACCGCTGACGGCCGCGCGATGAACCGTCGCACGGAAATCAAAATCAACCGCTAAACCCCTCGTACTCCGCGGCTTGTGCAGTCGCGGATGCGGGTCTTTACTCCTGTGTGACCGGCATTGGCCGGTAACACAGGAGCTTTCACCATGAGTGTTTTCACACGGACCGTCTTGCCGGTTGTGCTGCTGGGCAGCCTGTTGACCGGTTGCGCTACTCACAGCGATGGCACCGCCCCCCTCAATCAACGAACCTGGCCAATCTGCAGCGTTATCGGCGGCCTGGTCGGTGGCGGTCTGGGCGCTCTCGAAAGTGGCGGTTGGGCGGCCGGTGGGGCGGCGCTCGGTATCTTGACCGGTGGCTTGATCTGTTACGCCCAGGATGGCGACGAAGACGACGATGGTGTCTTCGATCGACGCGATCGCTGCCCAGATACGCCGGCCAATACCCCCGTCGAACATCATGGCTGCCCATTGCCGCAGTACCCGGCCAGCGTGAAACCTGAACCTGTGCAATCGGAGGTCATCACCCTGAGCGACGCGGGCGACGTACTGTTTGCCTTCAACCAATCCGACCTGACCCCAGCCGCGCAGAGCAAGCTGGATTCGCTGTTGCCCAAACTGCAAAGCGCCGATGTGGTGAGCATCAAGGTGATCGGACATACCGACAGCGTCGGCTCGGACACCTATAACCAGGCACTCTCGGAACGTCGCGCCAGTAGCGTGGCGGCCTACCTGTTGAGTCAGGGCGTGGCGCCGAACAAGCTCACCAGCGAGGGCAAGGGCCAAAGTCAGCCGGTGGCCGATAACGAAACGGAAGAAGGACGGGCGAAAAACCGTCGGGTGGAGTTGCACATCAATCGCTGAGCCCCGGAATAGAGCCGTCGGACCACAATTGAAGTCGGTCCGGCGGCCATTCGGCGGCCTTCATGAAGAATTTTCCGTTGCCCTCTGGCTTATCCCGCGTGGAAGCCGGTACTGTGCGCGCAAAGAATAATTCTTAACGGAGGAGCGTATGAACGTGTTTTGGGGGCTGGGGAAGTTGTTGACCCTGATGTTCTGGCTGGTGGTGCTGGTCAACCAGCTCACGCCGTTCGTCAATCCTCTGCATCTGCTGGTCGATCTGGCCGGCGGCCTGCTGGCATGCCTTCATCTTCTTGAGGCGGTGTTCTGTTTCCGCAGCCTCAGAGGTCGCGCTCACCCTTGGCTTGATCGCCTGAAGATCCTCTTTTTCGGCGTTTATCACCTGCAAACCATCCCGGCTCCGACCGCGTCTAAGGCTTCCCATGCGTAAACTCTGTCTGCTCGCTGCACTCATCAGCCCGTTGGCCTGCGCCCAGGTGGTGAGCGTCGAAACCAACTCGCTGATGCGTTTACCCAACACCGCCAGCACCTTGCAGCTGGAACGCCTGGAAGTGGCCGACTACGGCACGCTGTTGATTCCCTCGAATGTGACCGAGGTGTCCGTCGGTGAATTGCGTCTGGGTCGTGAAGCACGGATCGCCATCGTACCCGGCGAACAGCCACTTGAGCTGAAGGTCAGTCGTGCGCAGTTGTCGGAAGGCAGCCAGATCACGGCTCGCGGCGCGCCGGGGACGTATCTCAAGGCCGCCCGCTCCGGGCGTAACCTGAACTTGCAGATCAAGGCACTGAGTGCGCCACAATTGTTGGTGGACGCTCGCGGCGGCGCGGGCGCACCGGGTTTCGTCGGTCTCGATGGGGCCAACGGTCAGGCACCGGGTTGTACCTGGGGCCAGGCCGGCCGTGGTGCCGATGGCAGTGATGGTAGCGACGGTCAGCCGGGCGCGCCGGGTGCACTGGTTCGTCTGGAAGTGCCGCGCGATTACCCGGCGGAACTGATCAAGGTTCAGGTGGCCGGCGGTGACGGTGGTGTGGCCGGGCCTGGCGGTAAACCGGGCGCGGGTGGCAAGGCCAAGGGCTGCTTCGTCTACAAGGCGGATGGCGGCAAGAGCGGCCGCCCTGGCGCTGACGGCCAGCCGGGGCCTGCGGGTGCGGCGGGGACGGTTACTGTTCAGCGTCTGTAAGAACCACCCCTCACCCCAACCCTCCCGAAACGTCGGACCGCCCCATAGGGGAGAGGGGGAAAGGGAGCCGACCTGCGTTGGATTTCGAAACCTGAGTTCGACTCGATCTTTCAGGTCGCAATATTTCCAAAGAACCCCTCGGTCAGTTCCCTCGCCCCTCGGGGAGAGGGTTAGGGTGAGGGGGGATGTTGATCTTGCTCTCAAAACATCGGCCGAGCCGCAGCAATCGCCACCAGCACCAACCCGACAATCAGATTAATCCCCACCAGCTTGCGAATTTTCCCAAGCGTCGCAGCCCCGGTCGGCCAGTCCTGCGCCGCCACCGCCGTGCGCAACTCCGGTAACAACAACGCCTGAATCCGGATAAACAGCGCCGTCATCACCACGTACAACCCCATCATCACCTGCACATACCGCGGCGCCGCTTCAAAACCGCTGTACTGCAAATGAATCATGCCCACACCGCTGACCGGCAACAGCACCACCGCGACCCAGACCCAGCGGAAAAAACCTTGAAACACTTCCACCCACAACTTCAACCGGGCAGGGCCCTCCAGAGCCTTCATCGCCGCGGGCCGCAAGACCATCCACGCGAAAAACATGCCGCCAACCCACACCAGGGCGGACAGGACATGCAGGGTGTAAACGATGCCAAAAGGTGTCATTGGGGTACTCCGTTCTGCGCGGGATTAATTAGCGGGGTATGATAGCGGCCGAACCGAACCACTGAAAATTTATCCAGCGTTTTTTGCGCCCGACAATCCATGATCAGCACCGAACTCAAAACCACGATCCAGGGCGCCTACTCGCGTTTTCTCGAAGCCAAGAGCCTCAAGCCGCGCTACGGCCAACGCCTGATGATCGCCGAAATTGCCAAGGTCCTCGGTGACATCGACACCGACGACGAAGGCCGGCGCAGTGGCGACCCCGCGATTGTCGCGGTGGAAGCCGGCACCGGTACCGGCAAAACCGTGGCCTACAGCCTGGCCGCCATCCCCACGGCCAAGGCTGCTGGCAAACGCCTGGTAATTGCCACGGCCACGGTGGCCCTGCAAGAGCAGATCGTCTACAAGGATTTGCCCGACCTTATGCGCAACAGCGGGCTGAATTTCAGCTTCGCCCTGGCCAAGGGGCGCGGGCGCTACATGTGCCTGTCCAAGCTCGACATGTTGCTCCAGGAAGGTCACGCGCAAACCGCCACGGCGCAGCTGTTTGAAGAAGAAGGTTTCAAGATCGAGGTCGACGAGGCCAGTCAGAAGCTGTTCACCAGCATGATCGAGAAACTCGCCGGCAATAAGTGGGACGGCGACCGTGACAGTTGGTCGACCGCACTGGAAGATGCCGACTGGGCCCGCCTGACCACCGATCACAGCCAATGCACCAACCGTCATTGCCCAAACTTCGGCCAGTGCGCCTTCTACAAGGCACGCGAAGGCATGGGCAAGGTCGACGTGATCGTCACCAACCACGACATGGTCCTGGCCGACCTGGCGCTGGGCGGCGGTGCCGTGCTGCCGGACCCGCGCGACACCATCTACGTGTTCGACGAAGGACACCACCTGCCGGACAAGGCTATCGGCCATTTCGCCCATTACACGCGTCTGCGTTCCACCGCCGACTGGCTGGAAACCACCGCCAAGAACCTCACCAAATTGCTGGCCCAGCATCCGCTGCCGGGCGACCTGGGCAAGTTGATCGAACAAGTGCCGGAGCTGGCGCGGGAAATCAAAACCCAGCAGCAATTCATGTTCAGCGCCTGCGAACAGGTCGCCGACTTCAAACCCGGCGAAGATGTTGAAGGTCGCGAGCGGCCGCGTCATCGCTTTGTCGGCGGGGTAATTCCCGAGCACATGCGCGAAATGGGCGTCGAGCTGAAGAAGGGCTTTGCCCGTCTGACTGACCTGTTCACCCGGCTCACCGAACTGCTCAAGGAAGGCATGGACGGCGAGGTCAACATCGGCATCGCCAGTAACCAGGCCGAAGAGTGGTATCCGCTGTTCGGCAGCCTGTTGTCGCGTTCTTCGGGCAACTGGGAATTGTGGGTCGCGTTCACCGCCGAAGACCCGGAAGACAACCCGCCCATGGCCCGCTGGCTGACCCTGGCCGAAAGCGGTTCGCTGTTCGACATCGAGGTCAACGCCAGCCCGATCCTCGCGGCGGAAATGCTCCGTCGCAATTTGTGGAACGTCGCATACGGCGCTCTGGTGACCTCGGCGACCCTGACCGCGCTCGGCACCTTCGACCGCTTCCGCATGCGCGCCGGCCTGCCGAAAAAAGCCGTGACCGCGGTGGTCCCAAGCCCCTTCCATCATGCCGACGCTGGCGTGCTGCGAGTGCCGGACCTGAAGGCCGATCCGCGTGATGCGCCGGCCCACACCGCGGCGATCATCCGCGACTTGCCGGCCTTGGTGGAAGGTTCGCGCGGCACCCTGGTGCTGTTCTCCTCGCGCAAACAGATGCAGGACGTGTTCGACGGCCTCGACCGCGACTGGCGCAAGCAAGTGTTCATTCAAGGCAACCTGTCGAAACAGGAAACCTTGAACAAGCACAAAGCGCGCGTCGATGGTGGCGATTCCAGTGTGTTGTTCGGCCTGGCGAGTTTCGCCGAAGGGGTCGACTTGCCTGGTGCGTACTGCGAGCACGTGGTGATCGCGAAGATTCCATTCTCGGTGCCCGATGATCCGGTCGAAGCGGCCCTGGCCGAGTGGATCGAGGCGCGGGGTGGCAATCCGTTCATGGAAATCTCCGTGCCGGATGCTTCGCTGAAACTGGTCCAGGCCTGCGGTCGCTTGCTGCGCACCGAAGAAGACCGCGGCACCATCACCTTGCTCGATCGACGTCTGGTGACCCAGCGTTATGGCAAAGCGATCCTCAATGCGTTGCCACCCTTCCGTCGTGAAATTTCCTGATACACCGGTGGGCAATTTTGCCCACTGCGTTGTCTATCTCTCTACCATCGCTTTTCCACTGACCATTGTTGGTCGTTAGGGAGAATTTCGTTCTCATGATTCGCCGTTCGTTGCCCGCTGTATTCGCTCTGATGTTCGCAGCCCCTTTGCTGGCGGCTCCTGCCGGCCAACAGACGCTGTTCAACTTTGTGCGCCCCGCCGATGTGGTCCAGGTGGCGACTCAGGACGCCAGCCTGCCGCAATCCAACGCCGAGCAAACGGCCGAAGGCGAAGTGCTGCGTCGGGTGACGTTCAACCCGGTGGCACAACCGACCTTGCGCCTGACCCCGCAGACCGGTGCTTGGGACTGGTCGCAGTCGGGCTTCATGAGTTTGCGGATTCAAAGCGCAATGAACTGGGCTGTGACCCTGTACGTGAAAATCCAGAGCAACGACGGCAAGACGTTGGTCAGCCGCGTCGACTTGCCGGCCGGCCCTGCGCAAACGCTATTGGTGCCGCTGCAGCCCTTTACGCCATTGAGCCTTGGCCTGAAAGCCGGCCCGCCGATGCCGATCACTTTTGAGGGGCAGCGCGTATTGCTGGCCAGCAGCGCCGGTGAGCTGGAGCGCAGCCAAGTGGTGTCGGTGACCTTGTCGATGGATCAGCCGAAAGTCGCCCAGAGCATTCTGCTGGAACGCTTTGGCGTGCAGGACGACGATGCGGTTACCCAAGCGGCTTTTGGCGGCCTTGTAGACGCGTACGGCCAGTCGACCCGGGCCAAATGGCCAGAGAAAGTCAGCAGCGACGAGCAACTGAAAAGCGCCGCCGCCAAGGAACAGCAGCAACTGAAAACCTGGCTGGCCGAGCGCGAGAAGTCGTCCCTGGACAAGTTCGGTGGCTGGAACAAAGGCCCGGCATTCAAGGCCAGCGGCTTTTTCCGCACCGAAAAACGCGACGGTCGCTGGTACCTGGTGACGCCGGAAGGCCATCCGTTCTATTCGCTCGGAGTCAACACCGTCACCCCGGACGTCGACCAGACCTACGTCGCCGGCCGTGAGTGGATGTTCGAGTCCCTGCCAAAACCCGACGAACCGCTGGCCAGCCACTATGGCGAAGGCGACAACCGTGGTGGCAACGGAGTCGATCAGGGCCGTGGATATAACGCCGGTCGCTGGTACGACTTCTATGGCGCCAACTTGCAGCGCTTGTATGGCGAACCTTGCGCACCAGGCAGCGACACCAAGGCCGGTGTCGCCGAAGCCGCCAAGGCTGACGCGGTTGCGGCAACGGCAACGGTGGAGAAGGCTGCTGAGCAACCTGTCGTTCCTTCGACGGCTGAATCCGGTGTCGCCGAAGCCGCCAAGACCGGCGCCGTTGAAGCGACCGCCGCGAAAGCAGCTGAGCAAACACCTGCCGAACCCTGCAAAGCGGTGGTTGATGAACAGCGCTGGGCCAGCCACACCCTTGATCGCCTGCAAGCCTGGGGCTTCAACACCCTCGGCAACTGGAGCGCCCCGGCGCTGGCCAACGCTGACCGCGTGCCATACACCTTGCCGCTGTCGATCGTCGGCGATTACGCCAGCATCAGCACCGGCACCGACTGGTGGGGCGGTATGCCCGACCCGTTTGACCCGCGTTTCGCCATGGCCACCGAACGTGCCGTGGCCATCGCCGCCCGCGACCATCGCGATGATCCATGGCTGATTGGTTACTTCGCCGATAACGAACTGGCCTGGGCCGGTCCCGGCGACGACCCGAAAGCCCGTTACGCCTTGGCCTACGGCACCTTGAAAATGACCACCGACGTGCCGGCCAAGCGCGCATTCCTCAAGCAATTGCGGGATAAGTACCGCAATCAGGCGGGCCTTTCCAAAGCCTGGGGCATTGATTTGCCGGCCTGGGAATTGATGGAAGACCCGGGCTTCGTGCCGCCGCTGCCAAGCGCCGAACACCCGGAAATTGAAGCCGACTTCAAATACTTCCAGAAGGTCTTCGCCGACACGTACTTCAAGACCCTCTCCGACTCGCTCAAGTGGCACGCGCCGAATCAGCTGTTGCTGGGTGGCCGGTTTGCCATCAGCACTCCGGAAGCGGTTGAGTCCTGCGCCCAATATTGCGACGTGTTGAGCTTCAACATGTACACCCTGCAACCGCAGGACGGGTATGACTTCGCCAAATTGCGCAGCCTGGACAAACCGGTGCTGATCACCGAGTTCAACTTTGGCTCCGCGGATCGCGGCCCGTTCTGGGGCGGCGTGACGCAATTGGCGAAGGAAGAAGACCGTGGGGCCGCTTACGCCAATTTCCTCAAACAGGCGATGAGCGAACCGTCGATCGTCGGCGTGCACTGGTTCCAATACCTTGACCAACCGGTTACCGGTCGTCTGCTGGATGGCGAGAACGGTCACTTCGGGCTGGTGGGCATTACCGATCTGCCGTTCCAGGGCTTCGTCGACAGCGTGCGCAAGAGCAATTTGCAGACCGTCGATCAGCTCGGTATAGAGGCCGAGAAGGCCAGCGCCGAAGCTGAAAAAGCCAGCCATGCCGCCGAGGGCGGCCGAAAAGGCGACGCCGGCAAAGGCCCGGGGCAGGGCGCTGTTCATGCGGGTGGGCATTCCGGCAATGGCCACTGAGTGCTGACAAGTACGTAAGATTTACTGAGTGTTTCATTCGGGCGGGATGGCGACCGCCCGGCCCGGCCCTGTTCCCAAAACCTTCAATGGCTGGAACAATGCGGCCACTTTGTAGAACGTTTATCCAGAGGAGTTGCGGGTGCAGATTCAGGGTTTTTACGAGCTGAAGTTCGAAGCGGTGCGTGAGGCTTTCGCGGCGCTGTTCGACGATCCTCAGGAACGTGGCGCAGCGTTGTGCATCCAGATCGGCGGTGAAACCGTGGTCGACCTTTGGGCCGGCACCGCTGACAAGGACGGCACCGAAGCCTGGCACAGCGACACCATCGCCAACCTGTTTTCCTGCACCAAGACCTTTACCGCCGTGACCGCCCTGCAACTGGTGGCCGAAGGCAAACTGCAACTGGATGCTCCGGTTGCCCGCTACTGGCCCGAGTTCGCCGCCGCTGGCAAAGAGTCGGTGACCTTGCGTCAATTGCTCTGCCATCAGGCCGGTCTGCCGGCGCTGCGTGAGCTTTTGGCCCCGGAAGCCCTTTACGACTGGCAAACCATGGTTGACGCCCTGGCCGCCGAAGAACCGTGGTGGACGCCGGGCGTTGGTCACGGTTATGCGGCAATCACCTACGGCTGGCTGGTCGGTGAGTTGCTGCGTCGTGCCGACGGTCGTGGGCCGGGTGAGTCCATCGTGGCGCGGGTCGCGAAGCCTTTGGGCCTGGATTTCCACGTCGGCCTGGCGGACCAGGAGTTCCATCGCGTGGCGCACATCGCCCGTGGCAAGGGCAATGTCGGCGATGCCGCCGCCCAGCGCTTGCTGCAAGTGACCATGCGCGAGCCGACGGCCATGACCACGAGGGCGTTCACTAACCCGCCGTCGATCATGACCAGCACCAACAAACCCGAGTGGCGGCGCATGCAGCAGCCGGCCGCCAATGGCCACGGCAATGCCCGCAGCCTGGCCGGGTTCTATGCCGGTCTGCTCGATGGCAGCTTGCTGGAAAGCGAAATGCTCGAAGAACTGACGCGCGAGCACAGCCTCGGCGAGGACAAGACTTTACTGACCCGGACCCGTTTCGGCCTGGGTTGCATGCTCGATCAACCGGACGTCCCCAACGCCACCTACGGCCTCGGCCCTCGTGCGTTCGGTCATCCGGGTGCCGGCGGTTCCACCGGTTTTGCCGACCCGGAACACGATGTGGCCTTCGGCTTTGTGACAAATACCCTAGGGCCGTACGTCTTGATGGATCCGCGCGCGCAAAAGCTGGTGCGCGCACTGGCCACTTGTCTGTAAAACGCGCTCAGGGGTTCCAGGGCCGGAACCCCAAGGCCTTTATGGTTTCCAAGCGTCTGTTTATCCGGGTCAACCCGGCCTGATTGTTCATTACTTATTTTGTGGATATCCAATGTCTTCCAATAAAACTCTCGCTTTGGCCCTGTGCTTCGCTATTACCGGTTGCGCACAAACTCCACAAAATGACTCGGATGGCAGCAGCTGGTGGCCGTTCGGTTCCTCCGACAAAGTTGCCGCTAAAGGTCCGGCTCCGACCCCAGCTCCGGCACCTTTGAAGCCTGCCGCGACCGCTCCGGTGGCCAAGGCTGAAAGCTCCAACCCTTGGTACTGGCCATTCGGTTCCGATGAAGTTCTCGACAAGAAGCCTGAGGTGAAAGCTGAAGCCAAGCCTGAAGCCAAGCCGGTCGAGGTGGCCAAGGCCAAGGCCGATGCAGGTGGCAATTGGTGGTGGCCGTTCGGCGGCAAAGAGCAAAGCACCGCTAAAGCCGTGCCGATGCCCGATCCTAAAGTTACCCAGGCCTGGCTCGACGACTACGAACCGCGCTTGCGCGAAGCGATCAAGGGCAGCAACCTGCAACTCGAGCGCCGTGAAAACGTATTGGTGGTGACCGCGCCGGTAGAAGGCTCGTTCAACCCTGACCGTCCGGCCATGCTGCTGCCGGTGACCCTCGGCCCGTTCACTCGCGTCGCGAAAATTCTTGAAGTTGATCCGAAAACTTCCGTGCTGATTCTCGGCCACAGTGATACGTCGGGCGCCGCACCGGCCAACGTAAAACTGAGCCAGGAGCGTGCCCAGGCCGTGGCAGCGATTTTCCGCCTCAGCGGTCTGCAGCGTGATCGTCTGATGCTGCGCGGTATGGGTGGCGAAGCCCCGCGTGCTGCCAACGACAGCAATGAAGGCCGTGCCTTGAACCGTCGTGTTGAACTGCTGGTGACCCCGCAAAACACCATGGTCGCGTTGCTGAGCAAGTACAACATGCCGGCCCCGGCGCCAGTGAAGTTGGTCGCTGCCCAGGACGTCAAGCCAGTGGTCAAGCCGGTCACCCCGGCACCAGCCGCGAAGAAAGCCGATGTGCCTGCTGCGAAAAAGGCCCCGGCCAAGAAAGCCGCCGCCAAGAAGGCACCGGCTAAAACCGCGACCCCGGCGAAAAAGACTGCTCCGTCCAAAGCCGCTGCCGACACGAAAAAAGTCACCGCCGCTGCTGCCGACGCCGACGCCACAAAGAAGTAATTCGTTAACCAAAAGGAATGCGCCATGACCCAGGGCCTGGCTGATATGCGTCGCGACTACACCCGTGATGGCCTGACCGAGGCGCAAGCCCCGGCCGAGCCGTTCGCGCTGTTCCATCAGTGGTTCGCCGACGCGGTGAAAACCGAGCAGGCGCCGGTGGAAGCCAACGCCATGACCCTGGCCACCGTCGATCAGGACGGTCGGCCGCATTGCCGCATTCTGCTGCTCAAGGGGCTGGACGAGCAGGGCTTTACCTTCTTCACCAACTACGACAGTGCCAAGGGCCAGCATCTGGCCGCGAACCCGTTCGCGGCCATGACCTTCTTCTGGCCGGCCCTGGAGCGCCAGGTGCGCATCGAAGGGCGGGTGGTGAAGGTTACGCCTGAAGAGTCCGACGCCTACTTCCAGGTCCGTCCACTGGGCAGTCGCCTCGGTGCCTGGGCTTCGCCCCAGAGCCAGGTGATCACCGATCGTGCCGAACTGGAAGCGCTGCTCAAGAACACCGAGCAACGTTTCAGCGACACGCAACCTCATTGCCCTGAGCATTGGGGCGGTTATCGTTTGTTACCGGAGCGCATCGAGTTCTGGCAGGGCCGTTCGAGCCGCCTGCACGATCGCCTCAACTACCGTTTGCAGGGCGCCGACTGGATTCTTGAACGTCTGGCACCTTAAGCCGTCTACCGATCGGGATAGCCTGCCGCAGCGGCTTCAAGCCACTGCGGCAGGTCTCGGCGCTTGATCTTCTGCGCTTGAGCGTTCGCCAGTTGCTGGAGCATGAACGCCTTTTTCTGCTCGTCTTTACCCGCCAGTGCCAACGCCAGATCGCGGTCCATCCAGCGTTTGATCCGCACGTATAGCCACCAGTGGAAATACAATCCGGCAACGGTAGTGGCGACAATGATGAAGTAATCCATGACAATCCTTGGGGCAGCGGCGCAGATTCCGGAATTTGCCGCTACTGTGTGTTGAGTTCGTGGAGGGGCCTGTACCGGGCCTGAATCAAACCAATTTTATCCGGGCGAGGCCGTGACAGGCGTCAAGCTGCGGAGTTTAATGAATACTTGTCCTTTGGAGTTGATGCTATGCGTAAGTCTGTTCTGCTGGTTGCTTCCTTTTCCACGATGGCGATGTTGCTCACCGGCTGCCAATCGAGCCTGACCGGTGACTCCTACTCCCGTGACGAAGCGCGTCGCGTGCAGACCGTTCGCATGGGCACCATCGAATCCCTGCGCCCGGTCAAAATCGAAGGCACCAAAACCCCGATCGGCGGCGCAGCTGGCGCCGTCGTGGGCGGTGTCGGCGGTAGCGCCATCGGTGGCGGTCGTGGCAGCATCGTTGCTGCAGTTATCGGCGCAGTCGCCGGTGGCTTGGCAGGTTCTGCAGCCGAAGAAGGCCTGACCCGCACCCAGGGCGTGGAAATCACCGTGCGCGAAGACGACGGCAGCATGCGCGCCTACGTGCAGCAGGTTCAGGAGAATGAAGTGTTCCGTGTTGGCGAGCGGGTGCGGATTGCTACTGTAGATGGGACTAGCCGCGTTTCGCACTAAGCGGGGGAACGGGTAAAAGAAAACCCCGATCAGGTGACTGGTCGGGGTTTTGTGTTTTTGGGGATTGTTCAAGATGACTCGGATGCTGACAGACGTCCTATGAAAACTTTTTTCGATGTTTTGTTAGTCGTGTGAAGTCAGAAACAAGTCAAGATGTTTAGGCAGCTCCATTGCGCACGCTTTTTCTATACCGAGGATTTGTTCGTCGGTTAATCGGTAATCATGTAGCGGGTCTTCGTCATTCTCCCATCCCATGATGAGTCTGAGTGCGCTGGTGGCAATGGGAATCTGTTTCTCGAATGAAGGAAAGTCTTCTCCTTTCGGAACTCCCATAATTTGATGTTTCATGGCTCTACTTTCCTTGTTGGATCTGCAGGTTTGTTCTGGGTGCCAGTTTCATGATCGTATTCGCCAAGGTGTTTTCCTCGCTTGTTATACTTTTCAACTGCTCCATGCTGAAAGTCCCATTCATAAATCGTTCCGCTTCTATCTTTCCATCGTGGACGTAATCCTCCTCCACCTTTGATGGGTGTTTTGGGAGTAGCCCATTTCGCGTCTGGAAATGCAGGGAGAAACGAAGGTTTTGGATGGTAGTTCTGCTGAGACATGCTCAGCACGATGTAAACCGGCATCACCCCGGAACCCACCGGAAACACAAGAATGAAATCCTTGTACTCAGGCGGGTAAACCGGATTCACGATGATGCTATCCGCCGCTTTCGTCGGCGGATAAACCCAGATGTGCGGCGCTTGCGGCGCAGCCTCCAGCGCTGGGGTGCCTAGGATGTCTGAACCATCCACAGCCGGTGTCCAGATCAGCTCAACACCATCCCCGAGATCCGCCACTTGCTGACTGCCGCGCAAGCTGAACTGCACGACATCGACCATTTCCCAATCGCGGTTCTTGCCGGTGTAGAAGCCATACCCCTTGAGACTACCGTCAGCCTGTTGCTCGACCTGTAGACGAACACGGGTTCTGGCCTGTTTCAGGGCGCGCAATTGATCTTCGGTATAGAGCGCGCTGTCGCCCAGGCTCGGCGTCCAGAACAGCGCGACCACGCCGGCCAATACGGCGGATCCAGCAGTGCCAAGTGCAGCGGCCGGAGCGGCAAGCGCCGGGGCGTGAAGTGCCAGACGGCCAATGCCAAGCGAAACGGTGCTGCCACTGATCGTTTCAAGATTCAGCAGCCCGGCATCGTCTACCTCGCGAGCGCCGAGCCAGGCGACTTCTCCGTAGTCCTTGAGACTGTCGGTAGGCACCATCCCCGAAGGATTCGAGTAATCGATGATGGCGTCCGGCAGTTTGCAGGACTTGGCAAAGACGCAGCCCGCGCGAACGGCTTCGTGCTTTCTCGCGACGACCTCACGACTCCGTTCGAAGGCGTCTTGCCTCGCGAGCATGGCGTCGTAAGCGTTTTGTCTGGCATCCCGCGCGGCCAGTTCGGTGGCCGTCATGAAGCGGTGAGTGACGTGATGCCCGTCGCCTGACGGTGGGTTCTGAACCCGGGGAATGTCCTTGTTGCCAGCCACTGATCTTCCTTGCGTTCGTCCGTCGACAGCCCCCAACAAAGGGGCTGTGCGACGTTAACGAACGAGGCTGATCGTGGCTGTAGGACGAGTCTTCAATGACTCTAGGAGTTGTCTCTGTTTATCAGGATTGCAGCGCGCTGCTCTTGCGACTCGCCGCCGCCGTCACCGCATAACCAATCAATGCCGCCAGTATCGACCCGGTCAAAATCCCCATCCGATCCATCCCGGCGTACTCACTGACACCCGGCTCAAACGCCAGGGAGCCGACAAACAGGCTCATGGTGAAACCGATGCCGCAGAGGATTGCCACGCCCAACACCTGGCCCCAGTTGGCGCCTTGAGGCAGGGCGGCGATGCCGATTTTCACGGCCAGCCAGGTCAGGCCGAAGACGCCGAGGGTTTTGCCCAGCAGCAGGCCAACCGCGATGCCCATCGGCACGTGGTGGGTGAAGCTTTCGACCGTTACGCCACTCAGGGACAGGCCGGCGTTGGCGAAGGCGAACAGCGGCAGGATGCCGTAGGCCACCCACGGATGCAGGGCGTGTTCGAGGGTCAGCAGCGGCGAAGGTTCGGCGTTTTTCGTGCGCAGTGGAATGCAGAAGGCCAGGGTCACACCGGCCAGTGTCGCGTGGACGCCGCTCTTGAGCACGCAAACCCAAAGGATCAGGCCGATGATCATGTACGGCCCGAGCTTGACCACCCCGAGCCGGTTCATCGCGATCAGGGCCACGATGCACGTCGCGGCCAGAGACAGCGAAAGGGTCGAGAGCGTACCCGAGTAGAAGATCGCAATGACGATGATTGCGCCGAGGTCGTCAATAATCGCCAACGTCATCAGGAAAAGCTTCAGCGACACCGGCACCCGCTTACCCAGCAGGGCCAGTACGCCGAGGGCGAAGGCAATGTCGGTGGCCATTGGGATGGCCCAGCCACCCAGGGCTGCCGGGTCTTCGCGGTTCAGAAACCAGTAGACCAACGCCGGAACCACCATGCCGCCAATCGCCGCCGCACCGGGCAGGACGATTTGCGACGGTTTCGACAGTTGACCGTCAAGAACTTCGCGCTTCACTTCCAGCCCGATCAGCAGGAAGAACAGGGCCATCAGGCCGTCGTTGATCCACAGCAGCGCCGGTTTGGCGATTTGCAACGCGCCGACCTGCGCCACTACCGGAGTGTCCAGAAAACTGCTGTAAAGCCACGACAGCGGGGAATTGTTGATGATCAAAGCCAGGGCCGCAGCGGCGATCAGTAACAGACCGCTGGCAGCTTCCAACTGGAAGAAACGCGTGAAAGTGCTACGCAGAGGCAAGGTCGCTCTCCATCGATGAATTCAAAAGGTGGCACACCCTAACCCGTACCGTTAGTTGTTAAAACAAAAGTTATATTCTTTTTTGTTATATGCCGTTACAACGTGAACGACCAGCAGGGACCTGAGCCTAGCAGTTGTCGGGCGTATTGAACCTCAGCTGTACCTGTGCGTGATGTAGGTTTTTTCCTAAGCTTGTTAGCTGAGCCTTGCAACAAGGCCGACTCAACGAGAAAACCACCATGAGCGACAACCGACAGTGGGCCCGCGAAGCCATCCGGATCATCGAGGCCGACTTCCAGCGCAGCGCCGACACCCACCTGATTCCCTTGCCGCTGCCGGGTTTTCCGGGCATCGAGTTGTATTTCAAGGATGAGTCCAGTCATCCCACCGGCAGCCTGAAACACCGTTTGGCGCGCTCGCTGTTTCTGTATGCGCTGTGTAACGGCTGGCTCAAGCCCGGGGCGCCGGTGATTGAAGCGTCAAGCGGTTCGACGGCGATTTCCGAGGCGTACTTCGCCAGTTTGCTGGGCTTGCCGTTCATTGCGGTGATGCCGGCGACCACCTCCAAGGAGAAGATCGCGCAGATCGCTTTCTACGGCGGCAAGAGTCATTTGGTCGACGATCCGACGCAGATCTACGCCGAATCCGAACGCCTGGCCCGTGAACATGATGGACATTTCATCGACCAGTTCACCTATGCCGAGCGCGCTACCGATTGGCGGGCGAACAACAACATCGCCGAGTCGATCTTCCAGCAAATGCGCTTCGAACTGCACCCCGAGCCGAGCTGGCTGATCTCCAGCCCCGGCACCGGCGGCACCACCGCGACGCTGGGGCGTTACGTACGTTATCGCCAACATTGCACCCGCGTGCTCTGCGCCGATGCCGAGCGCTCGGTGTTCTTCGATTACTACCAGACCGGCGACGCCAGTCTGCGCCTGGATTGCGGTTCGCGGATTGAAGGCATTGGCCGGCCTCGGGTAGAAGCGTCGTTCCTGCCCAAAGTGATCGATGCGATGGTCAAGGTTCCGGACGCGTTGTCTCTGGCGGCCATGCATTACCTGGCGCAGCGTTTGGGACGACGGGTTGGCGGGTCGAGTGGGACCAACCTGATCGGCGCCTTGATGGCGGCCCAGCAGATGGCGGCGGCGGGGGAGTCGGGGTCAATCGTGGCGATTCTGTGTGATGGCGGCGAGCGCTATGCGACCACCTATTACGATCAGGCTTGGCTCAAGGCCCAGGGGTATGAGTTGAGCGGTTTGATGGATGCCGTGGCGGGGAGTGTCGAGCGGGGGGAACCGTTGCCCGCGACCGTGCTGCGCGCCAACATCTGACACAACGCTGAACCAATGTGGGAGCGAGCCTGCTCGCGAAATGGATAGCTCAGTCAACACATCTGTTGAATGTTAATCCGCTTTCGCGAGCAGGCTCGCTCCCACAGGGTTTTGCATTTATTCCAGGTAATGCAGGTCAGGCCTTGAGGCCGAGGATGTTGCGGGCCACGGCTTCTGCAATCCGAATCCCATCGACACCCGCCGACAGAATCCCGCCCGCATAACCCGCGCCTTCACCTGCCGGGAACAAGCCTTTCACGTTCAGGCTCTGCATCGACTCGTCACGGGTGATCCGCAGCGGCGACGACGTACGCGTCTCGATCCCGGTCAACACCGCGTCGTGCAGCGAGTAACCGCGAATCTGCTTCTCGAACGCGGGCAACGCTTCGCGAATGGCTTCGATGGCGAACGCCGGCAAGGCCAGCGCCAAATCACCCAAGGCAACCCCCGGTTTGTAAGAGGGTTCTACGCTGCCCAACTCGGTGGACGGCTTGCCGGCAATGAAGTCGCCGACCAGTTGCGCCGGCGCTTCGTAGTTGCTGCCGCCTAGCACAAAAGCGTGGGATTCCAGGCGTTCCTGCAACTCGATACCCGCCAGCGGACCGCCCGGATAATCGACTTCCGGGGTGATCCCGACGACGATCCCGGAGTTGGCGTTGCGCTCGTTACGCGAGTACTGGCTCATGCCGTTGGTGACCACGCGACCCGGCTCGGACGTCGCCGCTACCACGGTGCCGCCCGGGCACATACAGAAGCTGTAGACCGAACGTCCGTTGCTGGCGTGGTGCACCAGTTTGTAGTCGGCGGCCCCGAGTTTCGGGTGGCCGGCGTACTTGCCCAGACGCGCGCGGTCGATCAGCGATTGCGGGTGTTCGATGCGGAAACCCACCGAAAACGGCTTGGCTTCCATGAACACGCCACGGCCGTGGAGCATGCGGAAGGTGTCGCGGGCGCTGTGGCCGAGGGCCAGAATCACGTGTTTGGAATGGATCTGCTCGCCGCCATTGAGCTCGACGCCGACCAGTTGGCCGTCTTCGATCAACACGTCGGTAACGCGCTGCTGAAAGCGCACTTCGCCACCCAATGCGCGAATCTGCTCACGCATGTTTTCCACAACGCCGGTCAGACGGAACGTACCGATGTGCGGTTTGCTGACGTAGAGAATTTCTTCCGGCGCGCCTGCTTTTACGAACTCGTGCAGGACTTTGCGACCGATGAATTTCGGGTCCTTGATCTGGCTGTAGAGCTTGCCGTCGGAGAATGTCCCCGCGCCACCTTCACCGAACTGCACGTTGGATTCCGGGTTAAGCACGCTTTTACGCCACAGGCCCCAAGTGTCCTTGGTGCGCTGACGCACTTCGGTGCCACGCTCGAGGATGATCGGCTTGAAGCCCATTTGCGCCAGCAGCAGCCCGGCGAAAATCCCGCACGGACCGAAGCCCACGACGACAGGACGTTGCTCAAGATCAGCTGGCGCCTGGCCGACCGCTTTGTAGCTGACATCCGGCGCCACGTTGACGTTACGGTCATCGGCGAACGTGTGCAGCACCGCCGCCTCATCGCGAACGTTGAGGTCGATGGTGTAGATGAAGCACAGTTCGGAGGACTTTTTGCGCGCATCGTAGCTGCGCTTGAACAAGGTGAAGTCGAGCAGGTCATCACTGGTGATGCCCAGGCGCTGCACGATGGCAGGGCGCAGGTCTTCTTCGGGATGGTCGATCGGCAGCTTGAGTTCGGTGATTCGTAACATGACAGGATCCGGTTCGCGGGGCGCACAACTGCGCCAAGGCGTTTGAAGCCCGCGATTATAAGCCTCAACGAATGATTCCCGTGAGGCTAAAACGATCAGTCGTTACGCGATCCGCCGAAATACCCGCAGCCACGCTGAACCTGGCCGTCGATGCGCAATTCGGCACTCATGTGCTGGACGCTGCCGGTGCTGCTGTCGACGCAACGTTGCGGCGCAACCCACAGTTCAATGCGTTGGTTATTGGCTTCGGTGCTGAGGTTGAAGCGGCCATCGCCCAGTTGCTCTTCAACGTAGGGCACGGCCAATGGCGGCTGACCGGCGCGCTCGATGACCATGCCTTTGCCGCTGACTTTCACGTTCCACTCAGGCCCATGACCGGCGGCGCGCAGAATCAGCAATTTGAAATTCGGATCGTTGCACGCGGTGCCCGAGCGCTCGACGCGGTAGAGCTGCGCAAGATCGAGGCGGCTGTCGGCACCGCTGGCGTTGACTCGGCCACGCACGTCGGCAAACAGCTTGCCCTGGGCATCGGCCAGGGTTGCGGCCTCTTGCAGGACGCTGGTGCCGCCGGTGTCGTTGACCACGTAACTGCGCTGCTCATTGCACGGCTGGAACAACAGCTTGCCGTCGGCCGCCATCAACTGGCCCTGCATGCGGGTCTCGCCCACGTGGGAGGCACTTTCACGCGGGCCATCGAGCAACTGGCAAGCGGCGAACAACGGAAGCAGGGCAACAAGGACTAAGGAACGGGCAACACGCATCTTTGAGTCTCCAGACAAGTGCCGCCACGTTAC
The DNA here is from genome assembly GCF_057837605.1 of Pseudomonas sp. GL_093. Classification (NCBI taxonomy): domain Bacteria; kingdom Pseudomonadati; phylum Pseudomonadota; class Gammaproteobacteria; order Pseudomonadales; family Pseudomonadaceae; genus Pseudomonas; species Pseudomonas sp. GL_093. The sequence continues at coordinate 1,507,969 of NZ_CM174448.1, forward strand.
TCAGCCTGACCGTTCATCACAAGGGTTTAGCCCACGTGAAAGGTCTGACCTGTTTGCAGGCCTTCCACACTTTTGGCGTAGGCCAATGCCACATCCGCTGCCGGAACCGGTTTGTAGCCGCGGAAGTACGGCGCGTAGCTGCCCATGGCTTCGACCAGTACGTTCGGGCTCACCGAATTGACGCGCAGGCCGCGAGGCAGTTCGATGGCGGCGGCGCGGACGAAGCTGTCGAGGGCGCCATTGACCAGCGCTGCCGAGGCGCCGCTGCGAATCGGGTCGTGGCTGAGCACGCCGGTGGTGAAGGTGAACGAGGCGCCGTCATTGGCGAACTCGCGGCCGATCAGCAGCAGATTGACCTGACCCATCAACTTGTCTTTCAGGCCCAGCGCGAAGCTTTCTTCGGTCATTTCATCGAGGGGTGCGAAGGTCACGTTGCCGGCGGCGCAGACCAGTGCATCGAACTTGCCGGTTTGTTCGAACAGCTTGCGGATTGAAGCGCTGTCGCTGATATCCACATGGAAATCACCGCTGTTGCGGCCGATGCGGATGATCTCGTGACGCTCGGACAGTTCCTTGTCGACCGCCGAACCGATGGTGCCGCCTGCGCCTATCAAAAGAATTTTCATCGTGCTGTTCCTCGAAGTGGTTAAACGAGGTTGAAGTCTAGAGTGGTTTTTTCCATTGATAAGCGCGCTAATAGGCAACCTTTGGTTTTCAAATGGAAACAATCCATGAGCGAAATGGATGATCTGGCGGCGTTTGCGGTGTTGATCGAGGCGGGGAGTTTCACCTTGGCGGCGCAACAATTGGGCTGTAGCAAGGGCCAATTGTCCAAGCGCATCAGCCTGCTGGAAACACGGTTTTCCGTGGTCCTGTTGCAACGCACCACCCGGCGCTTGAGTTTGACCGCCGCGGGTGCGGCGCTGTTGCCGCAAGCCCAGGCGCTCGTAGTCCAGGTCGAGAGGGCGCGTCAGGCATTGGCGCGGCTGAAGGACGACATGGCCGGCCCGGTGCGTATGACGGTTCCGGTATCGCTGGGGGAAACCTTCTTCGATGGCTTGCTGCTGGAGTTCTCTGGCAAATATCCAGAGGTGCAGATCGAGCTGGACCTGAGCAACAACTACCGTGATTTGTCCCGTGACGGGTTTGATCTCGCGGTTCGCTCCGAAGTGGGCAATGACGAGCGCCTGGTGGCCCGACCGCTTTTAGCCTGGCACGAAATGACCTGCGCCAGCCCGGCTTACCTTGAGCAGTACGGCGAACCGTTGACGCCTCAAGCACTCGCTGAGCACCGCTGTCTGCTCAACAGTCATTACAGCGGTCGCGAAGAGTGGCTCTATCACCAGCAACACGAATTGTTGCGGGTACGGGTTTCGGGGCCGTTCGCCAGCAACCATTACAGCCTGCTGAAGAAAGCGGCACTGGCCGGCGCCGGCATTGCGCGGTTGCCGTCGTACTTGCTGCAAGCGGAATTGGCTGACGGACGTTTGCGCTGGCTCTTGCGTGACTATCAGACCCGTCGCATGCCGATGTACCTGGTTCACCCGTATCAGGGCGGTTTGCCGAAGCGCACGCAGGTGTTGGCGGATTACTTGATTGGCTGGTTCAAGCGTAGCGGCGAGGCACTGGATCGGCTCCAACGATAGCGGCTCACCACCCACAGGGGATTTTCATCGTTAGTGGATTGATCTCAAGCACAAAAAAACGGCCCGAAGGCCGTTTTTTGTTTACTGCAAAGACTCAACCACCCAAGTACGCTTCACGTACTTTCGGATCAGTCAGCAGCGCTTCCCCAGTGCCTGTCATCACCACCCGGCCGTTCTCCAGAACGTACGCACGGTCGGCAATTTTCAGCGCCTGGTTGGCGTTCTGCTCCACCAGGAACACCGTTACACCGTCCTTGCGCAGCTGTTCGATGATGTCGAAGATCTGCTGGATGATGATCGGTGCCAGGCCCAACGAAGGTTCGTCGAGCAGCAACAGCTTGGGTTTGCTCATCAGCGCACGGCCGATGGCGAGCATTTGCTGTTCGCCGCCGGACATGGTGCCGCCGCGTTGGGCGAAGCGTTCTTTCAGGCGTGGGAAAAGTCCGAGAACCTTGTCCATCTGTTCCTGATAATCGCCCTTGTCGGTGAAGAATCCGCCCATGGCGAGGTTTTCTTCCACGGTCAGACGGGCAAACACCCGACGACCTTCCGGAACCACGGCGATGCTCTTGCGCATGATCTGCGCCGAGGTCTGCCCCACGAGCTCTTCACCCATGTACTTGATGCTGCCGCTGTGGGCTTGCGGCGAACCGCAAAGCGTCATCAGCAAGGTGGATTTGCCCGCGCCGTTGGCACCGATCAGGGTGACGATTTCGCCTTGACGGATTTCCACGTTGACGCTGTGCAGGGCCTGGATCTTGCCGTAGAAGGTGGAAACGTTTTCGAATTGCAGCATTTACGCTTCCCCCAGGTAGGCTTTGATCACTTCAGGATTGTCGCGGATCTGTTCCGGCGTGCCGTCGGCCAGAGGCGTGCCCTGGTTTATCACGACGATGTGGTCGGAAATGCTCATGACCAGTTTCATGTCGTGTTCGATCAGCAGCACGGTGACGTTGTGCTCTTCACGCAGCATGCTGATCAGCGCTTTAAGATCTTCGGTTTCCTTCGGGTTCAGGCCGGCGGCCGGTTCGTCGAGCATGAGGATCCGTGGACGGGTCATCATGCAGCGAGCGATTTCCAGGCGACGTTGCTGACCGTAGGCCAGGGTGCCGGCCGGACGGTTGGCGAACGCCTTGAGGTTGACCTTGTCCAGCCAGAACTCGGCGAACTCCATGGCCTCGCGCTCGCTCTTGCGGAACGCCGGGGTCTTGAACAGACCGGCCAGGAAGTTAGTGTTCAGGTGACGGTGCTGGGCGATCAAGAGGTTCTCGACCGCCGTCATGTCCTTGAACAACCGCACGTTCTGGAAGGTGCGCACCACGCCTTTGAGGGCAATCTTGTGGCCGGGCAGGCCTTGGATTGGCTCGCCGTCCAGCAGGATGCTGCCGCCACTCGGCTGGTAGAAACCGGTCAGGCAGTTGAACACGGTGGTCTTGCCGGCGCCGTTGGGGCCGATCAGTGCCACGACCTGTTTTTCCTTCACGCTCAGGGCTACGCCGTTGACCGCCAGCAAGCCGCCGAAGCGCATGCTCAGATTTTCGACTTTAAGGATCTCGCGGCTCATTTGCGCAGCTCCATGTGAGGACGTTGCATGGGCAGCAGTCCTTGAGGACGCCAGATCATCATCAGCACCATCAAGGCGCCGAACATCAACATGCGGTATTCACTGAACTCACGCATCATTTCCGGCAACAGGATCATCACCGTGGCGGCGAGTACGACGCCCAGTTGCGAGCCCATGCCACCCAGCACCACGATGGCGAGGATGGTCGCCGACTCGATGAAGGTGAACGACTCCGGCGTCACCAGGCCCTGACGCGCGGCGAAGAAGCTGCCGGCGAAACCGGCGAAACATGCACCGAGGGTAAAGGCGGAGAGCTTGATGACGGTAGGATTGAGACCCAACGCACGGCAGGCGATTTCGTCTTCACGCAACGCTTCCCAGGCACGGCCCAGCGGCATGCGCAGCAAGCGGTTGATGACGAACAGGGCGAACAGCGCCAGCAACAGCGCAACCAGGTAAAGGAAGATCACCTTGTTGATCGAGTTGTATTCCAGGCCGAAGTACTCGTGGAAGGTCTGCAGGCCTTCAGCGGCTTTACGTTCGAAGGTCAGGCCGAAGAACGTCGGTTTCTCGATGTTGCTGATGCCGTTCGGACCCCCCGTGAGGCCGGTCAGGTTACGCAGGAACAGACGGATGATTTCACCGAAGCCCAGCGTCACGATCGCCAGATAGTCACCGCGCAGACGCAGGACCGGGAAGCCGAGCAGGAAGCCGAAGGTGGCCGCCATCATCCCGGCGATCGGCAGGCAGATCCAGAAGCTCAGACCGTAGTAGTGCGACAGCAGCGCATAGCTGTAGGCGCCGACGGCATAGAAGCCGACGTAACCGAGGTCGAGCAGACCGGCCAGACCGACCACGATGTTCAGGCCCAGGCCGAGCATCACGTAGATCAGCACCAGCGTGGCGATATCCACCGCACCGCGGGAGCCGAAGAACGGCCAGACCAGCGCACCGATGATCAACGCGATGATGATCCAGCGCTGAGTGGTCGGCAGGGTCAGGAACGTACTGGCCTTGGCCGGCATCACCGGCATGTTTGGCGAGGATTTCCAGGCCGAGCTGATCTGCTGATCGAACAACACCCGCAGGAACATCAGCACCGAGCACACGGCGATGGTGATCAGCGTTGTGTTGCTGGTGCCATGGACTTCGAGGTTGATGCCGACAATGGTCAGTTTCAGACCGAGTACCGGGTAGGCAACGGCCCACACCAGCAAGGCGCTGAACAACGCCTGTTTAAGATTCCTAGTCATACTTTTTCAACCTCCGGACGGCCCAACAGGCCGGTTGGCCGGAACAACAACACCAGAACCAATAAGCCGAACGCCACGACGTCCTTGTACTGGTCGCCGAAGATATCGGCACCAAAGGCTTCCGCCACCCCAAGCACGATCCCGCCGAGCATGGCCCCGGGGATGCTGCCGATACCGCCCAGTACCGCGGCGGTGAAGGCCTTGAGACCGACCAGGAAGCCGGCGTTCGGGTTGATCACGCCGTATTGCATGCTCAGCAACACAGCCGCGATGGCTGCCAGTGCGGCACCGATGACGAAGGTCAGGGCGATGATGTTGTTGGTGTTGATACCCAAGAGGTTGGCCATCTTGATGTCTTCGGCACAGGCGCGGCAGGCGCGACCCAGGCGAGAGCGGGAGATGAACAACGTCAGGCCGAGCATGGCGACAAAGGTCACCACGAACACCACGATTTGCATGTAGGAAATCAGCACTTCTTGTGCGCCACCTGGCCCGATGGAGAAGTTGCCGGGGATCAGGTTGGGGATGGATTTGTCCTTGGAGTCTTGCGCCAGCAGAACCGTGTTCTGCAGGAAGATCGACATGCCGATGGCGGAAATCAGCGGGATCAGACGGTTGCTGCCGCGCAGAGGGCGGTAGGCGATCCGTTCGATGCTGTAACCGTAGGCACTGGTCACGACGATGGTCGCGAGAAAAGCGGCGGTCATCAACAGCGGAACACTGTCGAGTCCCATCATGGACAGGCCCGCAATGGCGATGAACGCCACGTAGGAACCAATCATGTACACCTCGCCGTGGGCGAAGTTGATCATTCCAATGATGCCGTAAACCATCGTATAGCCGATGGCGATCAGGGCATACGTGCTGCCAATGGTCAGACCATTAACCAGCTGTTGGAAAAAGTGATAGATGTCAGGCATTACAGCGCTCCTAAAAACCTGATACGCATTTCACTGGTGGAGTCATTTTCCCGCTCGAGCCCCGTGGATCTGCATCCACTTCGAACGCGAGGTTTGCCAGCGAACCGCTGATGACGGTTTTGAGATTTTCAGGTGGGGAGACTGGCGGATCACGCCAGCGCGGCCCAATACGTTCGTAAAACAAAGCCCACGGCACGCCGTGGGCTTTATTGGCAGTCAGTCAGGCAACGCCTTACTGAGGCTTGGCTTCAGTTTTAGGTTTGCCGAAGTGCCACTCGTAAACCACAAATTTGAAGTCTTTCAGGTCGCCCTTGGCGTCGAAGCTCAGGTCGCCAGTCGGAGTCTTGAAGGTGCCTGCGTGGATGGCTTCAGCCACTTTGGCAGCGTCTTCGGACTTGGCAGCCTTGATACCGTCGGCAATCACGGTCACAGCCGAGTAGGCCGGGAACACGAACGGACCGCTCGGGTCTTCTTTCTTGGCTTTGAACGCATCAGCCAGGGCGATGTTGGCCGGATCCTGGTCGAAGGATTTCGGCAGGGTTACCAGCAGACCTTCGGAAGCGTCTTTGGCGATCTGCGAAATGGAGTCGTTACCCACGCCTTCCGGACCCATGAACTTGGCTTTCAGGCCTTTTTCCTGGGCTTGACGCAGGATCAGACCCAGCTCCGGGTGGTAGCCGCCGTAGTAGACGAAGTCGACGTTGGCTTGCTTGAGCTTGGAGATCATCGAAGAGAAGTCTTTGTCGCCGGCGTTGATGCCTTCGAACACGGCAACCTTGACGTTTTTGCCTTCCAGGGTTTTCTTCACGGCGGTGGCGATGCCTTCACCGTATTGCTGTTTGTCGTGCAGAACAGCAACGATTTTCGGTTTTACGAAGTCGGCAATGTAGTTACCGGCGGCAGGGCCCTGGGCGCTGTCCAGACCGATGGTGCGGAACACCATTTTGTAACCACGGGAAGTGATGTCCGGGCTGGTGGCAGCCGGGGTGATCATGATCACGCCTTCGTCTTCGTAAATGTCCGAAGCCGGTTGAGTGGAGCTGGAGCACAGGTGACCGACCACGAACTTGACGCCGTCGTTGACGACTTTGTTCGCGACCGCTACCGCTTGTTTTGGATCACAGGCGTCATCGTATTCAACGGCTTCGAGTTTCTTGCCGTCTACGCCGCCTTTGGCGTTGATCTGTTCGATGGCCATTTTGGCGCCACTGAACTGCATGTCGCCGTATTGGGCTACAGGGCCGGTTTTAGGGCCGGCGATGCCGATCTTGATGGTGTCAGCTGCGAACGAATGGCTGGCAACCCCGGCCAGAACCATAGCGGCAAACAGTTTGGAAATCTGCTTAGTAGCCTTAGTCATAGTGCTCCACTCTTACTGTTGTAGTTTTTATAGTCCTGGCGCCGTAGCAGCAGAACCGGGTCAGATATCTTCGATATCCTCCGGAAAATGCCCCCGGCAACTGTACCGGTACAGTGTAGAGCGCCAATTGTTAGCCTGGGAAGCTGGCGCCAGGGGGCAAAATCAGAGGGTGTCGCTTTTTTGAAAGAAAAAGACAGAATGGCGGCGGGGGTTATAGCTGAAATATCAGCAATCCTTGGCTTTCCTGCTGTTTTCAATCGGTAACTCAATTGCATCCGGGTTTTTCTGCCAGACCACCAACGTTATGATGACGTCGATTTCTTTTCCGGACAGGACCCATGACTCAAGAACCTAGCACCCTCTATGCCAAGCTGCTTGGTGAAACCGCATCTATTACCTGGAAGGAGCTGGAGCCGTTCTTCGCCAAGGGTGCCCTATTGTGGGTCGACCCCGGTCTGGATTTGATTGCTGCAGCGGAGGCAGTCGCGACCGATGAAGGCGAGAAAGTGGCTGCCTGGCTGGCCGCCGACAAGGTCGCCAAGCTGTCTGAAACGCGGGCGCTGGATCTTTTCGAACGTGATCCGGAGCTGTGGGCAGTGGTCGTTTCGCCGTGGATTCTGATCCAGGAAAGGGCGACGAGCTGAAGGTGCGCACTCTATTGGTGCGCTACTTTGTCGAGCAAAAGTGTGTAGCCGAGTAGCGTGATGGCATGTTGCCGTAGAGAAAGGCCACAGGCGGGCCAGCATCACGGTGACGTAAACGTAACGGGAACAGTTTATCGAGCAGCTTGAGGGCTGCTTAATTGTTTCTGGATGTTGGGATTTGTCGTGAATGTGAGACCGCCATCGCGAGCAGGCTCGCTCCCACAGTTGACCGCGTTTCTTCAGAAAGAATGCGATCCCTGTGGGAGCGAGCCTGCTCGCGATTGGGGCGCCGCTGATTAAGCGGTTTTACCGGTATGGTTATTCAGCGAAATAACCTTGGTCTTGCCAATCCGGTGACGATAAATCTCGCGCAAGTACTTGATCGCCTTCTTCACGCAATCCCGGGACAGACGAATGTCATTGATCGAGACGAACTTGTCTTTGTCGTTGATCAGCTCGCGGTACTTCTTCTCGTACATCGGTTTGATCGCGTACCAGTTGGTGTCGAGGATCTTCGCCGGGTTCTCGAATTCATTCAGCAGTTCGTCGATCCGGTCCTCGTCGAACTCTTCATTAATGATGAAATCCAGGATCGAGTTATCCAGGGTCTCGTCAAAGCGGTACGGGTTTTTCGCGAAGCAACGCTTGATGAAGGCCACGATCAGGGTCAGGAAGTCGTCCGACAGGCACGGGCTCTTGGCGATCAGGGTGGTCAGCGACAGGTTGGCCGAGGCGCCGATGACCAGCGCATAACGCTTGAGCGTGGTGTTCGGGAACAGGCTGTTGAGGTGGGTCTTCAACCGGTTCAAGTCCATGTAGGACAGCTTGTAGTCTTTTGGCAGCGAAACAATCGACACCACCGACGAGCAGTTCTTGAAGAAGTGCAGGTCGTGCAACGCGGCCGCGTCATACCCCGAATTCTTGTACTGCTCCAGCGAGGCGCGATAGCGCTTGGATTCGATCGGCAACAGGCTGATGCCTTCGATTGCCTGGGTCACTTTGTTGAAGTGCGGCAAGTCGATGGAGCGGAAGAACAGGTCGTCGATGTTCAGGCGCTGCGGTTCTTTCTCGAACACCTTGAACTTGTCGCTGCTCGGCGGCGGGGTTTCCGGCACCACGGACTCGGCGTAGGCAATCGCCACCGGGCCGGCCAGACTCATGAACAGGTCGTTGGCGTCCAGGCGAATGGTTTCGCCAATGTCGATGCCGGCGCGACGGAAATAGTTCTGATCGTAGTCGGTGGTCACCGCCTGAGCCGTCAGAATGTTGAAGATCTGCTGTGAGATGTACTGGTTAGCGTGCTTTTCCATCGCGTTGACGTCGATGTTCTGAATGTTGCCGTCATCGCTTTCTTCGGCATAACGCATGATGTCGTTGGAGATCAGCATCATGGCGTTCCATGGGCGAATACGGCCCATGACACTGGCTTCGCTGCTGTCTTCGTTGGCGAAGTTGTAGGAGAAGTCCCACTCTTCCGACAGGTATTTGCACAGCAGGCGACCGGCGTTGATATGCAGCGCCTCGGACATTTCGCTGCGGTGATCGGAAATGTTCGGCAACACGCAAATGCCGCTGGTGAAGATCGGCTCGAAGACGAAGGAGTGACCGCTCTTGCCGTCGTGCTCGTCCATCGGCTTGGTGTCGAACGTCTTGTTCATGTACGAGTGCTGCTGGGCCAGGCCGAATTCCGAGGCCATGCCCGAACCGGTACCGCCACCGGCACTGAAGATCGAGAAATACAGGCGCGACTGGTTGGCCTTGATCCCGCAGCTGTCGATCAGGTACGAGTGAATCATCTTCCAGTCAGGGCTGGAGAAACGCTGGGTGTCCTTGTTCAGGATAATCTTGGCCAGGTACTGACCGAGGATCGGCGCGTTACCGGCGCCACCGGCGTGGACTTCCGACAAGTCCATGATTTTCATTTTGCTGTAGTCGCGCAGGAAACCGCTTTTTTCGCCTTTGCGCGAGAAACGGATGCGACCGGCGATGTCTTTGTCCAGGTCGCCGAGCATAACCAGCGGTTCTACCAGGAATACCGGTTTGGTCGCCTTGTTCGGACCCAGACGCAGGTTGTTGCGAATCCACTGTGCCGGGCTGTAGCCCTTTTCGGCGAAGCGTTTGTCCGGTGACAGGCGGTCTTCGTTATTGAATTCGTTGAGGTAGAACTTGCGGGCGTTGTACACCAGCTCGGCGACGTCCAGCGCGATGTTCGAACCGCAGCGGCCCAGGCCGATCAGGCACACCGACGGGAATTCCTGATCGCTGTGATGTTCACTGTCGCCTTCCAGGTGCGGTGGGCGCGGGAACACCATGTCGCGCAGACCGTCGAGATTATCGAGGATGCGGTCGGTATTGGTTTCGGTGAAGTACAGGTATTGCTGAGTTGCCAACGGGCGCGATGGCGTCAATGGCTTCGACGGTGCGGGGCTGTTTGCCGCGGGGCTCAACGTCAGATCGGATATCGCAGGGGCCGGATTGTTTTTAGAAGTCATTGTGCGCCATGTACCTGGGCTGGTTGGTTGAGCGACACGATGTCGTCGAACCATCACGGATGGGATCTCGCGTCTTTTTTTAGCGCGTATTTGGCCCAAGCGTCAGGGCCTTGGCCTGAGCATTACTCGGGGGAATCCTTTCCTAAGTCATGATGAATCGGCCAATATTCGCCAATCTTTAATCAAAAGGAGGCCAGATGATGGCATCGTTACCTTCGCTCGGGTTTGCCGGGGTCGGCCTGATGGGCTTGCCAATGTGCCGGCGCTTGCTGGCAGCGGGTTATCCGCTGACGGTGTGGAACCGCAATCCAGCCAAGTGCGCGCCGCTGGTCGAGGCCGGCGCACGACAAGTCGCCACGCCAGCTGAGCTGTGCCGGCACGCCGACGTGGTGATGTTGTGTCTGGCGGACACGTCGGTGGTGCGTGAGGTGGTGTTTGGCGCGGCAGGGATTGCGCAAGGTGCGAAAAGCGGTCAATTGCTGGTGGATTTTTCCAGCCTGGAACCTACCGCGACGCGGGAAATGGCGACAGCGCTGGTCAGCCAAACCGGCATGAGCTGGCTGGATACACCAGTGTCCGGCGGAGTGGTCGGCGCCGAGGCCGGCAGCCTGGCGATCATGGTGGGCGGTGAAACGGCGGACCTTGAGCGCGTCAGGCCTGTGCTGTTGAGCCTCGGCCAGCGCGTGACCCACATGGGCGCTGTCGGAGCGGGGCAGGTGACCAAGGCTTGTAATCAGATGATCGTCGCCTGCAATGCGCTGGTGATCGCCGAAGTGGTGGCGTTGGCCGAACGTTCCGGGGTGCAGGCCAGTCTGATCGCCGAGGCTCTGGCAGGCGGGTTTGCCGATTCAAAGCCCTTGCAGATCCTTGCTCCGCAAATGGCCGAAAGCCGTTTCGAACCAGTGAAATGGCATGTGCGCACGCTGCTCAAGGACCTCGACACCGCGGTGAAGTTTTCCCGCGAGCAAGGCTCGGCCACGCCGATCAGTGGACTGGCCGCACAATTGATGCGACTGCATGGGAGCCAGGGATTCCTGGAAAAAGATCCGTCGACGCTAGTGCAGTTGTACCGCGAGCCAGACTCAAAGGGCTGACAGTGTGCAGGTGTTTGCGCTGGTTGATTTCGCTCAGCACCGGACGCAACTGCGCCAGCGGGATTGGACGACTGAGCAGGTAGCCCTGCACGAAGTCGCAGCCGTTACGCTCCAGAAACTCGTATTGCTCAACGGTTTCGACGCCTTCGGTCACCACCTGCAAATGCAGCGTGTGGGCCATGACGATGATCGCTTGAACGATTTCCATGTCCTGGGTGGCCTTGGGAATGTCCTGGATGAACGAGCGGTCGATCTTCAGCGTGTTGAGTGGCAGTCGTTTGAGATAGGCCAGTGATGAGTAACCGGTGCCGAAGTCATCAATCGACAGCGACACACCGAGGGCACGAATCTGGCGCAGCAACACCAGCGTATCGGCGATGTTGCCCATCAGCGCATTTTCCGTCACTTCCAGTTCCAGCCGCTGCGGCGCCACTCCGGCGACCCGTAGCGCGTGTTCGATTTCATCGGCCAATTCTTCGCGCGCCAGGTTCAGGGGCGAGCAGTTCACGGCGATGTGGAGTTCTTCGCAACCCTGACGCGACAACTCGCCCAGATCCTCACAGGCTTTGCGCAGGACCCAGTTGTCCAGTTCGGCAATCAGGCCGTTGGCCTCGGCGATGGCAATGAACCGGTCCGGTGCCAGCAGTCCGTGAACCGGATGTTGCCAGCGGACCAGCGCTTCAAGTTTGCTGACCTGAGCGGTTTTCAGGTCATAGATCGGTTGGTAATAGAGCATCAGCCCGGTGTTTTCACGCAGGGCGTGGCGCAGCTCTTCTTCCAGTTGCAGTTCCAGCGTCGCGCGGGTTTTCAGGTTTTCGCTGAAAAAATTCAGGCCATTGCGCCCGCTGTCCTTGGACTGATACAGCGCCAGGTCAGCGTTTTTCAGCAACTCTTCACAGGTCTTGCCATCTTCCGGAAACACGCTGATGCCGATACTGGTGGTCATGACCATGCGCCGCCCGGACAGCTCGATGGGCTCCTTCATTTTCGCCATGATGCGCTGGGCCATGTGCCGCGCTTCATCACGATCATGCAGGCTGATGAGGATGCAAAACTCGTCGCCTCCGAAGCGCGCAACCACATCTTCGTGGCTGCGCACCGAGCATTTTATGTGGCTGGCCAGGACTTTGAGCAATTCGTCGCCGGCATCATGGCCGAGGCTGTCGTTGATCCGCTTGAAATGGTCGATGTCCAGGAACAGCACCGCCAGCATGCCGCCTTCGTTGGTTTTCTCCATGAGCTTCTCGGCGAAGATCTGGTTGAAGCCACGGCGGTTGATCAGGTTGGTCAGGGGGTCGTAGTGCGCCACCTGTTGTAACGACATCCTCGCCTGGTCCAGTTGACTGAGCAGGGCGTTGACCCGCTGCAGGTCGCGCTCTTTGTTTTGCAGCTTCTTGTCCGCCAGCGCGGCGCTGATGCTGCTGCCGATGATCAGCAGCGTCATGACCGCCACCGTTAGACCCAGTTGCAGATGATTGTTTACGCCGGGCAGCGGCTGGAGGCTGTCGGCGGGCAGCACCAGATTGAAGGCAGCCATGCCGGTGAAGTGCATGCAGATGATGCCTGCCCCGAGCACCAGACTGGCGCTGTATTTGAGCAGTTGATGGAACAGGCCGGTGCCGTCGCGCAGATGACTTGATATCAGCAGGGCTGCAAGGCTGGCACCGATGGCGATCACAACGGAGAGGGCGAATAGCGTGGGTTGGTAATACGCCACCGCACTCGAACGCATGGCGCTCATGCCCACGTAATGCATGGTGGCGATGCCCAGGCCGATGCAGATCGAAGCCTGGAGATATTGCCAAAAACTCAGGCGGGGATGACTGAGAGTATGCATGGCCAGCCACGAGGCGAGCAGGGCGATCAACAGAGAAAGAAGAGTGATGGGTAATTCATATTGAATGTCGATCGGCGCCTGAAACGCCAGCATGCCAATGAAGTGCATGGCCCAGATCCCGCCCGCCAGGCAACTGGCGCCGACCCAGCGCCAGAGCCGCTGCGAGGCGGGTTTTTCCACGTGACCGACCCGTTCGGCCATGTCCAATGTGGCAAAGCTGCCGACACAGGCGACCAAATACGCCAGCAGTACCAGAAAAGGGTCATGTGTGCAGTTGAGTATTACCTGGCCGTTCGCCGTCAGCTCGGTAATGAAATGCAAGCCAAGCCACTCCATAGCATGCCCCATTGTCATCCTGGCTGACGCCATGAACGCTGGCGAATGCTTTGGAGTATAGAAGGCATGTTTAGAGTGCAAACGATAGTGGCAAATTGGCCCTAACCATTTTGGAATGAGCATTAGAGCATTTGGAAATAACTGTTGTATCAGCTGCGACATCTTCCATGGGCGGATATCAGCTTTACAAATAATGACAGACAGCTCTGGCGGGCCTGACTAGATTGCAGGCTCCGGGCTCGGATGCGCTGGCAGTGAAGCCCCAATAACAATAAAAGAGACGGACCCATGCAGAACTCGACCCAAGCGGCGAATGCCTGGCGCATTCTGTTCCTGCTGTTCCTGGCCAATCTGTTCAACTTCTTCGACCGCACCATTCCAGCCATCATCATCGAACCGATCCGCATGGAATGGCACCTCAGCGACTTTCAGCTGGGGATCATCGGTACCGCATTCACCCTCGTTTATGCCATTGCCGGCCTGCCTCTGGGGCGGATGGCCGATACCGGTTCGCGCAGTAAATTGATGGGCTGGGGCCTGGCGGCGTGGAGCGGGCTGACAGCAATCAACGGACTGGTGGGGAGTTTCTGGGCTTTCCTGATCGTGCGCATGGGCATCGGCATCGGTGAAGCCAGTTACGCACCGGCCGCCAACTCGCTGATCGGCGACCTGTTCCCGGCCCACCGCCGGGCACGGGCGATGGGCATTTTCATGCTGGGGCTGCCGTTGGGGCTGCTGCTGGCGTTCTTCACCATCGGCGCCATGGTCAAGGCCTTCGACAGCTGGCGCGCGCCGTTCTTTATCGCGGCAGTGCCGGGGCTGATCCTCGCGATTTTCATGTTCTTCATCAAGGAACCGAAACGCGGCGCCGCAGAGAGTGTGCAAGTCTCGCAGGAGCGCGTAGACCGGCCGATCCGTCGGGTGCTGGCGGTGCCGACTTTCCTGTGGCTGGTGATGGCGGGGCTGTGCTTCAACTTCGCCACGTATGCCTGCAACTCGTTTCTGGTACCGATGCTGCAACGCTATTTCCTGATGCCGTTGCAGGAAGCGGCGGTGGCGACCGGGGTGATCGTCGGCGTGACCGGGTTGTTCGGCCTGACGCTGGGCGGTTGGGTGGCGGACAAGATTCACCAGCGGGTGGCCAATGGGCGACTGCTGTTTGCCGCGTTCAGCTTGATCATCTCGACGGTGTGCACGGCTTGGGCGCTGCATTCCGGGCGGATCGAGATCGGGGTATTTGTGGCGGTGTTCAGTGTGGGCTGGTTGTTTGCCTACAACTTCTACACCTGCGTTTACACCGCCATTCAGGACGTGGTCGAGCCGCGCTTGCGGGCTACGGCCATGGCGCTGTTCTTCGCCGGGTTGTATTTGCTGGGTGGTGGTTTGGGGCCGGTGGTGGTGGGCGCATTGTCCGACCACTTTGCGCATACGGCGATGCTCTCGGCCGGTGCTGAACAGATGACCGAGGCGTTCAAGGCAGTCGGTTTGCATGACGCGATGTATTTGATTCCGGTGGCGCTGTTTTTCACCATGGTGTTTCTGTTTTTGGCGTCGCGGTGTTTTGTGCGCGATGCGAAGCGGATGAAGGAAGGGTTGGTGGCTGTGGTTGAGCCTGTGGGTTCTGCGGTGACTGCTTAACCGCTTTCGCGAGCAGGCTCGCTCCCACATTTGGAATGCATTCCCCTGTGGGAGCGAGCCTGCTCGCGAAGAGGTCATCAGCAGCACAGCAACAATCAACCAGGCAAAAAAAGGCCCGCATCGCTGCGGGCCTTTTTGTTTTAGCGGGGCAGAGCAGGGGCGTTAACCCGCCACCAACACCCGAATCGCTTCCAGTCGCAGCGCAGCCTTGTCGAGCATGGCCAGGCCTTGCTCGCGTTGCTTGCGCAGGGCAACCAGTTCGCTGTCACGCACGGTCGGGTTGACCGCTTGCAACGCGGTCAGGCGCGCCAGTTCTTCGTCGGTGTCGGCGGCCAGACGACGCTGCGCCTCAGCCACGCGCTCGGCGTGACGCGGGAAGATTTTCTCTTCGCCGGCGTTGATCCGTGGCGTCAGCTGATCGCGCTGGGCCTGGATGAACTTGTTGGCGCTGGCACGCGGCACGCTTTCCAGCTGATCGTTAAGGGTTTCGAACGACACCCGGGCCGACAGGTCATTACCGTTGGCATCGAGCAGGCAGCGCAGGGCGGCCGGCGGCAGGTAACGACCCAATTGCAGCGAGCGCGGAGCAACCACTTCGCTGACGTAAAGCAGTTCCAGCAACACGGTGCCAGGTTTCAGCGCCTTGTTCTTGATCAGCGCCACGGCGGTGTTGCCCATGGAGCCGGACAGGACCAGGTCCATGCCGCCCTGAACCATCGGGTGCTCCCAGGTAATGAACTGCATGTCTTCGCGAGACAGCGCCTGGTTGCGGTCGTACGTGATGGTCACGCCTTCGTCGTCGCCCAGTGGGAAGCTGGCGTCGAGCATTTTTTCGCTCGGCTTGAGGATCAGCGCGTTTTCCGAATGGTCTTCGCTGTCGATGCCGAAGGCGTCGAACAGGGTTTCCATGTAGATCGGCAGGGCGAACTGATCGTCTTGCTCGAGGATGTCTTCGACCAGTGCATCACCTTCGCCAGCACCGCCGGAGTTGAGCTCCAGCAAGCGGTCGCGGCCAGAGTGCAACTCGGCTTCCAGGCGTTCACGCTCGGCGCGGGCTTCGTCGATCAGCGCTTGCCACTCGCCGTCATCGGCGTTTTCCAGCAGCGGCAGCAGGCGCGGGCCGAACTGATGCTGCAAGGCATTGCCGGTCGGGCAAGTGTTGAGGAACGCGTTCAGCGCTTCGTGGTACCACTGGAACAGGCGCTGTTGCGGGCTGGTTTCCAGGTACGGCACGTGCAGTTCGATGATGTGCTTCTGGCCGATCCGGTCCAGACGGCCGATACGCTGCTCGAGCAGGTCCGGGTGCGATGGCAGATCGAACAGCACCAAGTGGTGCGAGAACTGGAAGTTACGACCTTCACTGCCGATTTCCGAGCAGATCAGCACTTGCGCGCCAAATTCTTCGTCGGCGAAGTAGGCTGCGGCGCGGTCACGCTCGAGGATGTTCATGCCTTCGTGGAAGACCGTGGCCGGGATGCCGGAACGCACGCGCAGTGCGTCTTCCAGGTCCATGGCGGTTTCGGCGTGGGCGCAGATCACCAGCACTTTGGTGCGCTTGAGCATCTTCAGCGTGTCGATCAGCCACTCGACGCGTGGGTCGAATTTCCACCAGCGTTCTTCTTCGTTGGCGTCCGGCTGGGCCTGGAAGCTGACTTCCGGGTACAGCTCGGCGTGATCGCCCAACGGCAGTTCGAGGTATTCGTCGGGGCATGGCAGCGGGTACGGATGCAGCTTGCGCTCCGGGAAACCCTGCACGGCGGCGCGGGTGTTGCGAAACAGCACGCGGCCGGTACCGTGGCGGTCCAGCAGTTCGCGGACCAGACGGGCGCTGGCTTCGGTGTCGCCATCGTTGACCGCAGTCAGCAAGGCTTCGCCTTCGTTGCCGAGGAAACCGTGGATGGTCTTGTGCGCTTCAGGCGACAGGCGCCCCTTGTCCAGCAACTCCTGAACGGCTTCGGCCACCGGGCGATAGTTTTCGCTCTCGGCGCGGAAGGCGTGCAGGTCATGGAAACGGTTCGGATCGAGCAGGCGCAGACGCGCAAAGTGGCTGTCCTGACCCAGTTGTTCCGGGGTCGCGGTCAGCAGCAGGACGCCGGGAATGACTTCGGCCAGTTGCTCAACCAGCGAATACTCCGGGCTGGCCTTGTCTTCGTGCCACACCAGGTGGTGCGCTTCGTCGACGACCATCAGGTCCCAACCGGCGGCGAACAGTGCGTCCTGGGCCTTCTCGTCTTCCACCAGCCACTCGAGTGCAACCAGCGCGAGCTGGGTGTCTTCGAACGGGTTGGCGGCATCGCTTTCGATGAAGCGTTCTTCGTCGAACAGCGCGACTTGCAGGTTGAAGCGGCGGCGCATCTCGACCAGCCACTGGTGCTGAAGGTTCTCCGGAACCAGGATCAGCACGCGGTTGGCGCGGCCCGAGAGCAGTTGGCGATGGATCACCAGACCGGCTTCGATGGTTTTGCCCAGGCCCACTTCGTCTGCCAGCAAAACCCGCGGCGCAATGCGGTCAGCGACTTCACGGGCGATGTGCAGCTGGTGCGCGATCGGTTGCGCACGCACGCCACCGAGGCCCCAAAGCGCAGACTGCAACTGGCGACTGGTGTGTTCCAGGGTGTTGTAGCGCAGGGAGAACCAGGCCAGCGGGTCGATCTGCCCGGCGAACAAACGATCGCTGGCCAGACGGAACTGAATGAAGTTCGACAGTTGGGTTTCCGGCAGGGTAACCACTTCGTTATGCCCGTTGAGGCCGTGGTAAACCAGCAGGCCGTCGACGTCGTCGACTTCTTGTACGGTCAGTTTCCAGCCTTCGAAGTGAGTGATCGAGTCACCCGGCGAAAACCGCACGCGGGTGAGGGGCGCATTCCGTAGCGCGTACTGGCGAGTCTCGCCAGTGGCCGGGTAGAGCACGGTCAACAAGCGGCCGTCCTGTGCCAGAACGGTGCCTAAACCCAGCTCGGCTTCGCTGTCACTGATCCAGCGTTGCCCCGGTTGATACTGCTGCGCCATGCTGCCTGACTCCCACCTTGAAAAAGCGGGCTATCTTAACGGAATGAGGGCTTCAGGGCCAAAGGACTCTCATAAAAACCCGAAGTCTTACGTTAGTCCAACGATGCAGCGCTTGCAGGTCGGGGCACCTATTCGTGCCAAACGGGTCACAGTTTGCGACCGATGGCTCAAGTCGCCATCCCCTCAGCCGACAGCCTGCTGACAGGAGACTAATAATTATGCTTCTACCGATGCTCCCCTTGAGTGCCGTGCCAATCACCTCACAGCAGGATCCGATTCGCCAGCGGCCGGATATTCCCCCCGTGGTGCCGGTGCAGGAAAGCTCCAACGAAAGCACCATCGACCTGCAACAGCGCGATCCGGAAGAGGCGGGGTTTCAGCTGCGCGAGGAACAGCGTCGCAAGCAGGAACAGCAAAGGCGCCGCCGCGAAGCCGATGAAGATCCTGAAGTGCACCTGGCGATTCCCGGTGACGAGCTCAATGCTGACAATACCGTGCCGGTGGCGCCATTGATGGAAGATCAGCCACGTCAGGGTTTGTGGGTCGATATCCAGATTTGAGGTCACGACTGGTCAGCGCCGCCATCAGACCGCATTATTGGCACATCCTTGCCTGCAGATGCGGCAACTGAATTTCATTCCAGGCGATGCACTGAGCACCATGAGCCAAGACGACAAGCTGATCGACCTCAACGCCGAACGCGCCAAGCGGGTTCATGACCTTAATGAAAAGCGCCTGAACGAAGTGCGCCAGGCGTTCGAGCACGCCATGCCGTTGGGTAAAGCGAAGAAAAAGCCGAAGAATAAACCGAAAAAGCGTTGAAACACCCTGCATCGGTTGATGCAGGTCAGTTATTCCCCCTCCTTTACGCCCAGTCTCGGGCGACATTGATCCCGGTCAATTTCTTCTCCTGCCTGATTGGTTAACTTAGCCCCATCGCAACAAGGCAAGTGCAGGAGGCCAGTCATGTTTTTAGACAACGTGGTGATCGCCGGAGTGCTGACAGTCGGCCTCATGGTTCTGTTTTTTGCAGGGTTTGGATTTTTTATCTGGAAGGATTCGCATAAGCGCAAACCGTAGGTCTTTCTGGAAGCAATGAGCACGCAAGGCATTTTGGGCAACTTCGGTTGCCCTTTTTTTTGTGTCTGAAAATCTATCGGAATACGCCGACCTATGCCTGATCGTTCCCACGCTCTGCGTGGGAATGCAGCCCGGGACGCTCCGCGTCCCTTTCGAAAGCTGGAACGCGGAGCGTCCCTTGAGGCATTCCCACGCAGAGCGTGGGAACGATCTACTTTCCAGCAGGCATGAAAAAGGCGCGGCTCTTACGAGGCGCGCCTTTTTCGTTGCAGCGATGTATCAGCTGCCCAATGCCTTCGACGCCAGCCAGAACAGACCGGCCGACAGGGCCACTGTGGCTGGCAGGGTCAGGACCCAGGCCAGCAGGATGGTTCTGACGGTGCCACCTTGCAGGCCGCTTTTATTGGCGACCATGGTGCCGGCCACGCCCGACGACAGGACGTGGGTGGTGGAAACCGGCAGGCTGAAGATGTTGGCCAGGCCGATCATGCACGCGGTGGTGATCTGCGCAGACATGCCTTGAGCGTAGGTCATGCCCTGCTTGCCGATCTTCTCGCCGATGGTCAGAACCACGCGCTTCCAGCCCACCATGGTACCCAGGCCGAGGGCCAGGGCGACCGCCAGAATCACCCAGAACGGGGCGTATTCGGTGGTGGTGGTCAGGTCTTTGCGCAGCTTGTCCAGGTCAGCCTTTTCACGGGCAGCGAGACCAGGAAGCTTGCTGACTTTCTTCGCCGTGTCGTCCAGGCAGAGCAGGTAGCGACGCACTTCGATGCGGCTTTCCGACGGCAGCGAGTGGTAGTCCGCTACACCTTTAAGGGTGCCGAGCAGCGCGGTGATGGTCGGTTCGGTCTGTTGCGGATTGCAACGGAATTTCTCCGGCAGGTCGCCTTCCACGCTTTTGCCCAGGGCCAGGAACTCACCCAGCGTATCGGCATTGCGCTTGTAGAACTGGCTCAGGTGCAGGGTTGCGTCGCGAGTCCGTTCGATCTGGTAGGTTGTGCTGCCCAGGTCGAGTACGAACTGCGCCGGCACGATACCGATCAGCACCAGCATGATCAGGCCGATACCTTTCTGGCCATCGTTGGAACCATGCACGAAGCTCACGGCCATGGCCGAGATCACCAATACCAGACGGTTCCAGAATGGTGGGTGCTTCTTGTCATCGAGCTTGCGGCGCTGGTCCGGCGTCTTGTGCATCTTCGACAGTGGGCGCCACCATTTCAGTCCGATCAGCACCAGAGCGGCAACGATGAAACCGGCCATTGGCGAGAACACCAGGGACGCACCGATATCGATCGCTTTCTGCCAGTTCACGCCATCAGCCAACGGAATATCGTTGATCAAGGCGTTGGCAAGGCCGACACCGAGGATCGACCCGATCAGCGTATGGGAGCTGGAAGCCGGGATACCGAAGTACCAGGTGCCCAGGTTCCAGGTGATGGCGGCGGCGAGCAACGAGAACACCATGGCCAGCCCGTGACCGGTGTTCACATTGATCAGCAGTTCTACCGGCAGCAGGTGGACGATGGCATACGCCACGCCGACACCGCCCAGCAGCACGCCGAGAAAGTTGAACACACCGGAAAAGAACACTGCCAGATGAGGCGGCATGGCTTTGGTGTAGATAACAGTGGCCACCGCGTTAGCGGTGTCATGAAAGCCGTTGATGAACTCGAAGGCGAGGACAAAGGCCAGGGCGAGCAAGAGGCTCACAAGCACCCAAGCATCTAGTCCGCTGAATAAATCGATCATGAAGGTTTTCTGACCCGGTCGTAAGGGGGCGCGATTATGCCAGAAAAGACTGCTAATCAATGCACTTGCTGCTCATCGGTAACATTCTTCAACGAATTAATTTGTGGCAGCAGCCAAAACCCCAGGTTTTTACTGGGTTTTGCAAGTCATTGAATTTCTTTGAAAAGGCCGCAGCCACAAGGCGTCTTCTCGTCGGAGCAAGAGGTTTGAACGCTTGTGTGAAATATCTGAAAAGAGGGCCAGACATGAGCCATTTGCCTCATCCGATGGGTGAGGTGGCCGCTGCCCGCTTGTAGCGGGCGCGAAAGGCATCATCGATACATCCCGTTTTTAACGGATGCAGACGCAGACCCTTGAAAGGATTCAGGCCGAGGGCTTATGGCTCTTCGGCTTTGAGTTCCTTTTCCATTTTCTGCAATTCTTGAGTGAAAGCCTGATCCTGAACGGTGGCGCGTTTACGCCAGGGTTTGCGTTCCGGTTCGGGCTGAGCGGCGTAGGTGGTGACTTCCCCGCCGTAAACTTCCTTGTAACGTTGTTCCTGGCGCTCAAGTTCCGCGCGCAGTTCGTCTTTCGTCACAGTGCTACCTGATTGAGTTGAGTTGAATTCTGGTGAAACGCGCTGCATCAAATGTATTTAACCACGCTCACCGAATGGACAAGGCCCGCAAAGGCATCATTTTTTACGGCATTGCGATCAATTACTTCCATGTTGCAGGCGGCCACGACACCAGAGATAAACAGCTGACGCAGCATCAGTTTCCTGTTTCAGCGAACGCCTTGGCGAAGCATATGAAATGAGTGTCAGGCGCTAGCTGCGGGTAACGGCGATGGAACATCGCGCTACCGGATGGCGGAATCGGCAATTAAAAACCGGTCACCACTGAATTTCATTATAGCGGTCGATTCGAAGAACACTATCGCCAAAGAGTTAAAAGTGGGTCTTGATGTGTGATTGTTTTGTTACTCGCAACTTTATACGGCTAACTAGGTCGTTCGGCGGCACGACGTTACAGTGATGTCTTTCTGACGCCATTAAGTCGAACAAGTTAGGACAATTACATCGACCACTTCTAGTCTGCGTCAGATCCAGTGTAAAAACAGGTACAAGCCCGCTCAAAAATCGGCTGGTCCTGGTGGGAGTCGATTGCGATTATCGGCCGATGGTTCGATAATCGCACAGTCTTGGCTGCCCGGGGTTGTGTGAGGGACCGGCTGCCGCTTGTAATAGCCGTTGATCCGCGTGGAAAAGGACCTTATATGAACGATCAAATGCGCAATTCCTTCGCTTCAGTGGCTCCGCCGATCGTTGCCTCGCCCGCCAAGCGGATTCAGGCACTGACCGGCGACCCGGATTTCATGACCTCACTGGCCCGTGGCCTGGCCGTGGTGCAAGCGTTCCAGGAACGCAAACGTCACCTCACCATCGCCCAGATCAGTCACCGCACGGAAATTCCCCGCGCCGCTGTGCGACGTTGCCTGCACACGCTGATCAAACTCGGCTACGCCACCACCGACGGCCGCACGTATTCGCTGCTGCCCAAAGTGCTGACGCTTGGCCATGCCTATGTGTCCTCGACGCCGTTGGCGGTTTCCGCCCAGCCCTACCTGGACCGCATGAGTGAGCAACTGCATGAAGCCTGCAACATGGCCACTCTGGAAGGCGATGACATCTTGTACATCGCTCGTTCGGCCACCACCCAGCGACTGATTTCCGTCGACCTGTCAGTGGGTGGACGTCTGCCCGCCTATTGCACCTCGATGGGTCGGATTCTTCTCGCGGCGCTGGACGATACGTCACTGCGCGAGTACCTCGACCATGCAGAGTTGCAAGCCAAGACCAGTCGAACCTTGCACACCCCCGAGGCGTTGCTCGAATGCCTGCAAGAGGTGCGGCAGCAAGGCTGGTGCATCGTCGATCAGGAACTGGAGCAGGGGCTGCGCTCGATTGCCGTTCCGGTGTACGACGCTTCCGGCCAAGTGGTCGCGGCGCTAAACGTCAGTACCCACGCCGGTCGAGTCAGCCGCAACGAGCTGGAACAACGTTTCCTGCCTGGCCTCCTGAGCGCGAGTCGCGACCTCAGCGCGCAACTCTTCGCCTAAGCTGTTCGATAAACGCACAGAGTCGCGTTTATCGAATTGACGCTCTTTCCCTTGGATCATTAATGTCGCGGCAGCGTCATCCGGCGCTGCTGTTCTCGCTCCATTGCCGGGCGACGACCCCAATAATAATGAGAAGAGGCACCTCCCATGCGTACGTTTCCCGACTGTCGCTGTTCCCAACGGTTTCCCTGCCGGAACCGCATCGCCTGATCCCGACACCTCTTTCTTGTGACAGCGTCAGCCTCGGCTGGCACCTGTTCGACTGCGTTCTTTGCGTGGAATAAAAATAATGAACCAGCCTCAGTCTGCTGTAGGAAACTGCCTCGACGTGCAGTCCTTCATCAATGCTCAACCCATTTCGCGCTACCAATGGCGAGTGGTGATCCTGTGTTTCCTGATTGTTTTCCTCGATGGCCTCGACACGGCGGCCATGGGTTTCATTGCGCCCGCCCTGTCTCAGGATTGGGGCATCGACCGCGCCAGTCTCGGCCCGGTGATGAGCGCGGCGTTGATCGGCATGGTCTTTGGCGCACTGGGTTCTGGCCCATTGGCTGACCGCTTCGGGCGAAAAGTCGTACTGGTAGGCGCGGTGCTGTTGTTCGGCGCGTTCAGCCTGGCTTCGGCTTACAGCACCAACGTCGATCAGTTGCTGGTGCTGCGTTTCCTCACTGGCCTGGGCCTTGGCGCCGGCATGCCGAACGCCACGACGCTGCTGTCCGAATACACCCCGGAGCGCAAGAAATCCCTGCTGGTGACCAGCATGTTCTGCGGCTTCAATCTCGGCATGGCGGGCGGCGGTTTCATTTCCGCCAAACTGATCCCGGCGTTTGGCTGGCACAGTCTGCTGATGATCGGCGGGATTTTGCCGCTGATCCTCGCCGTCGTATTGCTGTTCTGGCTGCCGGAATCGGCGCGCTACCTCGTCGTCCGCAATCGCGGCACTGACAAAGTGCGCAAGACCCTGGCGCCCATCGATCCAATCGTCGTCGCTCAGGCTTCCAGCTTCAGCGTGCCAGAACAGAAAACCGTGAAGGCCCGCAACGTGTTCGCGGTGATTTTCTCCGGCACCTACAGCACCGGCACCTTGTTGCTGTGGCTGACCTACTTCATGGGGTTGGTGATCGTTTATCTGCTGACCAGTTGGCTGCCGACGCTGATGCGTGACAGTGGCGCGAGCATGGAGCAGGCGGCGTTCATTGGTGCGTTGTTCCAGTTTGGTGGGGTATTGAGCGCGGTGGGCGTGGGCTGGGCGATGGACCGGTTCAATCCGCACAAGGTTATCGGCATTTTCTATCTATTCGCCGGGGTGTTTGCCTACGCGGTAGGGCAGAGCCTGGGCAACATCACGCTATTGGCGACGTTGGTGCTCGTGGCCGGGATGTGCGTCAACGGCGCGCAATCGGCGATGCCTTCATTGGCGGCGCGGTTTTATCCGACGCAGGGGCGGGCGACCGGGGTGTCGTGGATGCTCGGGATTGGCCGCTTTGGCGCGATTCTCGGTGCGTGGATGGGCGCAACGCTGTTGGGCCTGGGCTGGAACTTCGAGCAGGTGCTGACAGCGCTGGTGATTCCGGCGGCATTGGCGACCACGGCGGTGGTGATCAAAGGCATGGTCAGCCATGCGGATGCGACTTAAGGACAGGCTTCTGATTTTTCGTTGAGCTTGCGGCCCTCATCGCGAGCAGGCTCGCTCCCACAGGGGAACGCGGTCAACTGTGGGAGTGAGCCTGCTCGCGATGCTTTTGATTGTTCAATGGACGCGCAGCGTCCCGGGTTGCATTCCTTTGCTGCGCGTGGAAACGATCAGAAAACGGATAGGTAGTGAGACAACAATGTGTTCGATAAACGAACACTCAGTCGATTATCGGATTGTTTGGCGTTTTTCAGGGGCTTACTCTTCAGTCATTCCGGCGCTGCGCATCGCGCCTTTTTCTTCCACTGTCGGTTCATAACAAAACGGGAGCCTGCCCCATGGCTGAAATCCTTTCGCTGCACGACGCGGTGAAGCAATTCGTTAACGACGGCGATACCGTCGCGCTCGAAGGCTTCACTCACCTGATTCCTACGGCGGCGGGTCACGAAATCATTCGCCAGGGCAAGAAAGACCTGACCCTGGTGCGGATGACGCCTGACCTGATCTACGACCAGTTGATCGGCGCCGGTTGTGCTCGCAAGCTGATTTTCTCCTGGGGCGGCAACCCGGGCGTCGGTTCGCTGCATCGCCTGCGTGACGCCGTCGAGAAGCAGTGGCCCCACGCGCTGGAAATCGAAGAACACAGCCACGCCGACCTGGCCAATGCCTACGTCGCTGGCGCTTCCGGCCTACCGTTCGCGGTGCTGCGTGCCTACGCCGGTTCCGACCTGCCGAAGGTCAACCCGCTGATCAAAACGGTCACTTGCCCATTCACCGGTGAAGTGTTGGCGGCCGTGCCTTCGGTGCGACCGGACATCACCGTGATTCACGCACAGAAAGCCGACCGCAAAGGCAACGTGTTGCTGTGGGGCATTCTCGGCGTACAGAAAGAGGCGGCACTGGCCGCCAAGCGCTGCATCGTTACCGTCGAGGAAATCGTCGACGACCTCAATGCACCGATGAACTCCTGCGTTCTGCCGACCTGGGCGTTGAGCGCGGTCTGCCACGTTCCCGGCGGCGCGCATCCGTCCTACGCTCACGGCTACAACGAGCGTGATAACCGTTTCTACCAGGCTTGGGATCCGATTGCCCGCGACCGTGAAACCTTCACCGCGTGGATCAACGAGTACATCCACGGCTGCGCTGACTTCAGCGAGTTCCAGGCCAAACTGGCCGCTGCTTCGGAGGCCAAGTAATGACTTACACCACCAATGAAATGATGACCGTCGCCGCTGCCCGCCGTCTGAAAA
Source organism: Pseudomonas sp. GL_093 (assembly GCF_057837605.1). NCBI lineage: Bacteria > Pseudomonadati > Pseudomonadota > Gammaproteobacteria > Pseudomonadales > Pseudomonadaceae > Pseudomonas > Pseudomonas sp. GL_093. The sequence goes on from NZ_CM174448.1 coordinate 1,533,580, forward strand.
ACGGTTCGGTGTGTTTCGTCGGCATCGGCCTGCCGTCGAAAGCCGCCAACCTGGCGCGTCTGACTTCCTCGCCGGATGTAGTCCTGATCTACGAATCGGGTCCGATCGGTGCCAAGCCGAGCGTACTGCCGCTGTCGATCGGTGACGGTGAGCTGGCGGAAACCGCTGACACCGTTGTGCCGACCGGTGAGATTTTTCGCTATTGGTTGCAGGGTGGGCGCATCGACGTCGGTTTCCTCGGTGCCGCGCAAGTCGACCGCTTCGGCAATATCAACACCACGGTCGTTGGCGATTACCACGCGCCGAAAGTCCGCCTGCCGGGTGCCGGCGGTGCGCCGGAGATCGCTGGCTCGGCCAAAAGCGTGCTGATCATCCTCAAGCAGTCGGCGCGTTCCTTTGTCGACAAACTCGACTTCATTACCTCGGTCGGCCATGGCGAGGGCGGTGATTCGCGCAAGCGTCTCGGCCTGCCGGGCGCCGGTCCGGTCGGCATCATCACTGACCTGTGCATCATGGAACCGGAAGCCGGCACCCATGAATTCGTGGTCACCGCGTTGCACCCAGGCGTGACCCGCGAGCAAGTGACCGCGGCTACCGGTTGGGCTATTCGTTTTGCAGAAAATGTTGAAAACACAGCCGAGCCAACGGATGTCGAACTGACGGCACTCAGGGATCTGGAAGCCCGCACTGCCGCGGCCCACGGCCAAGCACCCGGAGAAGCCTGATGCGTGATGTTTATATCTGCGACGCGATTCGTACCCCCATCGGCCGTTTCGGCGGTGGCCTGTCGGCGGTACGCGCCGACGACCTGGCCGCCGTGCCAATCAAGGCGCTGATGGAGCGCAACCCGTCGGTGGACTGGAATGCGGTGGACGAGGTGTTCCTCGGTTGCGCCAACCAGGCCGGCGAAGACAACCGCAACGTGGCGCGCATGGCGTTGTTGCTGGCGGGCCTGCCGGAAACCATTCCGGGCGTGACCCTCAATCGCCTCTGCGCCTCGGGTATGGATGCCATTGGCACTGCCTTCCGGGCCATCGCCAGCGGCGAAATGGAGCTGGCGATTGCCGGCGGCGTCGAGTCGATGTCCCGCGCGCCGTTCGTGATGGGCAAGGCTGACGCGGCGTTCTCGCGCAACATGAAGCTGGAAGACACCACCATCGGCTGGCGCTTCATCAACCCGTTGATGAAAGCCCAATACGGCGTGGATGCGATGCCGCAGACCGGCGATAACGTGGCTGACGATTACGAAATTTCCCGCGAGGATCAGGACGCTTTCGCACTGCGCAGCCAGCAGCGGACAGCCGCCGCGCAAGCCGCAGGATTTTTCGCCGAAGAAATCGTTGAAGTACGCATTGCCCACAAGAAGGGTGAAAGTGTCGTCAGTCAGGATGAGCATCCTCGCGCCGACACCACGCTGGAAACCCTGGCCAAACTCAAACCGGTCAACGGTCCCGACAAAACCGTCACCGCCGGCAATGCTTCCGGGGTGAACGACGGTGCGGCGGCATTGATTCTGGCCTCGGCCGAAGCGGTGAAAAAGCACGGCCTGACGGCTCGCGCCAAAGTACTTGGCATGTCCAGTGCCGGTGTTGCACCACGGGTCATGGGCATCGGCCCGGTGCCTGCGGTGCGCAAACTGACCGAGCGCCTCGGTCTGGCCGTCAGCGACTTCGATGTGATCGAACTCAACGAAGCGTTCGCCAGCCAAGGCTTGGCGGTGCTGCGGGAACTGGGGCTGGCGGACGACGCAGCCCAGGTCAACCCGAACGGTGGCGCCATTGCCTTGGGCCATCCGTTGGGCATGAGTGGCGCGCGTCTGGTACTGACCGCGCTGCATCAGCTGGAAAAGACTGGCGGCAAGAAAGGTCTGGCGACCATGTGCGTCGGCGTGGGCCAGGGTCTGGCCTTGGCGATCGAACGGGTCTGACGCGCAGCGTTGATGAATAAGAACTGAGGAATGCTTCATGACTGACAAGCCTGGTTACCGCCGCCCGCAAGAGGGCACCCAGCCGGAATACCTGCACCCGGCCTATCAATCCACCAACCGTCGCTCGCCGTCCAAGCCGTTGGTGTTTTTGCCCCATTCGCTGTCGGAAATTACCGGTCCGACCATCGGCACCGAGCGTGTGCAGGAGAAGGACAACGACCTGACCGCCCAGCACAAGGGTGAGCCATTGGGTGAGCGCATCATCATTCACGGCCGCGTGCTGGATGAGGATGGCTTGCCGGTGCCAGGGATTCTGGTGGAGATCTGGCAGGCCAATGCCGCCGGCCGCTACAACCATGACCGCGACCTGCACGATGCGCCGCTGGACCCGAATTTCACCGGCACCGGCCGCACCGTGACCGACGCCAATGGCTGGTACCAGTTCCAGACCATCAAGCCCGGCGCCTATCCGTGGGGCAACCACCACAACGCGTGGCGCCCGGCGCACATCCATTTCTCACTGTTCGGGCCGAGTATTCTGACGCGCCTGGTCACGCAGATGTATTTTCCGGGCGATCCGTTGCTGGCCTACGACCCGATCTACAACTGCGTACCCGATACCAGCGCCAAAGAGCGTTTGATCGCCAGTTTCGACCTGGAAAAAACCATCCCTTCCTATGCCCTCGGTTATCGCTGGGACATCGTCTTGCGCGGCCGCGAAGCCACGCCGATGGAGAAATAAGATGACGCTGAACGCGACCACGTCCCACACCGTCGGGCCGTATTACCACATCGGCCTGACCTGGCTGAACCGCGAAGACCTGACCATCGAACAAACCCTGGGCGAGCGCGTGGCGATCACCGGGCAAGTCATCGATGGCAACGGCGACGTCGTCAACGACGCGATGCTGGAGGTCTGGCAAGCCAACGCCGCCGGCAAGTATGACCACCCCGAAGACGATCAGGACAAACCCCTGGACCCGAACTTCGAAGGGTTTGGCCGGGTGCCGATGGATGCGGAAGGGCGTTTCCGTTTCACCACGATCAAGCCGGGCACGGTGGAAGGCTTGAAAGGCACGACTCAGGCGCCGCATCTGGTGGTGCTGGTGTTTGCTCGCGGGTTGGTGAAGCACTTGCTGACGCGGATTTACTTTGATGGCGAACCGGCCAACGTGGCGGATCCGCTGCTGGAATGTGTGCCGGCTGAACGTCGCAGCACCTTGCTGGCGAAGAAAGATGCGTCCGGTGTGTACCAGTGGAATGTGATCCTGCAGGGAACGGATGCCGAGACAGTGTTCTTCGACTATTGAGAACACCGCAATCCCTGTGGGAGCGAGCTTGCTCGCGATAGCGGTGTATCAGTGGCATCAATGCTGAATGACACACCGCTATCGCGAGCAGGCTCACTCCTACAGGGGGGGTATGTGTTGCTGATGCATCTGTGGAACGGGGCTGTTGCAAAGTGTGTCTAGACTCTCACAGTCCCCATTGAGTAAAAAACAATGACAACTAACACCGCTACTACAGCGCACTACACCGGTGAAGAGCGCAGCAAAAGGATCTTCGCGATAGTCGGCGCCTCGTCCGGCAACCTCGTCGAATGGTTCGACTTCTACGTCTACGCCTTCTGCGCGATCTATTTCGCCCCTGCCTTTTTCCCGTCCGATAACCCGACTGTGCAGCTGGTGAATACGGCGGGCGTGTTCGCCGCCGGGTTCCTGATGCGGCCCATCGGCGGCTGGATCTTCGGCCGGCTGGCGGACAAGCACGGGCGCAAGAATTCGATGCTGATCTCGATTCTGATGATGTGCTTCGGTTCGTTGCTCATCGCTTGCCTGCCGACCTACAACAGCATCGGCGTCTGGGCGCCGATCATGCTGCTGTTCGCCCGCTTGTTGCAGGGCCTGTCGGTGGGCGGTGAGTACGGCACCACTGCGACCTACATGAGTGAAGTGGCCCTCAAAGGCCAGCGCGGTTTCTTCGCCTCCTTCCAGTACGTGACGCTGATCGGTGGGCAACTGCTGGCGGTGTCGCTGGTGGTCATCCTGCAACAGTTCCTCACTGAGGATGATTTGCGCGCCTATGGCTGGCGGATCCCGTTTGTCGTCGGTGCGTTGGCGGCGTTGATTTCGCTGTTCCTGCGTCGCTCGCTCAAGGAAACCAGCAGCAAGGAAATGCGTGAAAACAAGGACGCCGGCAGCATCAGTGCGCTGTTCCGCGACCACAAGGCGGCGTTCATTACCGTGCTCGGTTACACCGCCGGTGGCTCGCTGATTTTCTACACCTTCACCACGTACATGCAGAAATACCTGGTGAACACCGCCGGCATGCAGGCCAAGACCGCCAGCTACATCATGACCGGCGCGCTGTTCCTTTATATGTGCATGCAGCCGCTGTTCGGCATGCTCGCGGACAAGATCGGCCGACGTAACTCGATGCTGTGGTTCGGCGCTCTGGGGACGTTGTTCACCGTACCGATCCTGCTGAGTCTGAAAAGCGTCAGCAGTCCGTTCCTGGCCTTCGTGCTGATTACCGTGGCGCTGGCGATCGTCAGTTTTTACACCTCCATCAGCGGCCTGGTAAAAGCCGAAATGTTCCCGCCGGAGGTGCGTGCCTTGGGCGTCGGCCTGGCGTATGCGGTGGCGAATGCAATCTTCGGCGGTTCGGCGGAATACGTGGCCCTGAGCCTCAAAGCCGGGGGCATGGAAAACTCCTTCTACTGGTACGTGACGGTGATGATGGCGGTGGCGTTCCTGTTCAGCCTGCGCTTGCCGAAACAGGCGAAGTATTTGGAAAACGACCTTTGATCTTTACCCGTGGGCCTGACCGGCCCACGCCTCCAGGGACTGTTTATGAACGAGCGACCGGGCAATCAATTGTTCGATGCCTATTTCACTGCCCGCGACATGCGTGAGGTGTTCTGCGATCAGGGTCGGGTTCAAGCGATGCTTGATTTCGAAGCGGCACTGGCCCGTGCCGAGGCGCGAGTCGGGCTGATTCCGCAGACGGCTGTCGCGCCGATTGAAGCGGCCTGTCAGGCCGGGCATTACGACTTTGTCGCCCTCGGCGAGGCGATTGCCACGGCGGGCAATTCAGCAATTCCGTTGGTCAAGGCGTTGGGCAAGCAGATCGCGGCCAAGCATGCCGAAGCCGAGCGCTACGTGCATCTGGGCGCGACCAGCCAGGACGTGATGGACACCGGTCTGGTGCTGCAACTGCGTGGCGCGCTGGAGCTGATCGAAAGCGATCTGGCGCAATTGGGCGAAACCCTCTCGAGCCAAGCCCAGCGTTACGTCGCCACACCACTGGCCGGGCGCACCTGGTTGCAGCACGCGACACCCGTCACCCTCGGTATGAAAATCGCCGGTTGGCTGGGCGCTGTCACTCGCAGTCGTCAGCGTCTGCGGGAACTCAAACCGCGGCTGCTGGTGCTGCAATTTGGCGGTGCCTCCGGAACCCTCGCGGCCCTCGGCCAGCAAGCGATGCCGATTGCCCAGGCGCTGGCTGAAGAATTGAAACTGACACTACCGGATCAACCTTGGCACACCCAGCGAGATCGCTTGGTGGAGTTCGGCTCGGTACTGGGATTGATCGCCGGCAGCCTCGGTAAACTGGGGCGTGACATCAGTCTGTTGATGCAGACCGAAGCCGCTGAAGTGTTCGAGCCATCTGCGCCGGGCAAGGGCGGTTCTTCGACCATGCCGCACAAACGCAACCCGGTGGGCGCGGCGGTGTTGATCGGTGCTGCGACTCGCGTACCCGGTTTGCTCTCGACCCTGTTCAGCGCCATGCCCCAAGAACACGAGCGCAGCCTGGGCCTGTGGCATGCCGAATGGGAAACACTGCCAGAGATTTGCTGCCTGGTGTCCGGCAGCCTGAAGCAGGCGCGGCTGGTGGCGGAGGGACTGGAAGTGGACGCCGAGCGCATGGCCCGTAACCTCGATCTGACTCAAGGGCTGGTGCTCGCCGAAGCGGTGAGCATCGTCCTCGCCCAACGGGTCGGCCGCGACACTGCGCACCATTTGCTGGAGCAATGCTGCAAGCGTGCCGTGGCTGAACAACGTCATCTGCGAGCGGTACTCGGCGACGAGCCGCAAGTGACCGCCGAACTGTCGGATGCTGAACTCGATCATCTGCTGAACCCCGCCCATTACCTCGGTCAGGCCCATACCTGGGTCGAACGAGCGGTGGCTGAACATTCTGCGTTGACTGCCTGAAGGAGATTGCTGTGGCTTTCGTACAACTCGCCGAGGGCGAACTGCACTACCAAATACAAGGGCCGCAACTCGATGGACCGGCGGATGCGCCGGTGCTGGTGTTGTCCAACTCGCTGGGCACCGACCTGAACATGTGGGACGCACAGATTGCGGCGTTCACCGAGCATTTCCGCGTGCTGCGTTTCGACACCCGGGGTCATGGCCAATCGCTGGTCACGCCGGGGCCGTACAGCATCGAGCAACTGGGCCATGACGTGCTGGCGTTGCTGGATGCGTTGCACATCGAACGCGCACATTTCTGCGGCCTGTCCATGGGCGGCTTGATCGGCCAGTGGCTGGGGATCAACGCCGGTCATCGCCTGAACAAACTGGTGGTGTGCAACACCGCAGCGAAAATCGGTGATCCGTCGGTATGGAACCCGCGCATTGAAACCGTGCTGCGTGACGGTCCGGCCGCCATGGTCGCTTTGCGTGATGCGTCGATTGCGCGCTGGTTCACCGCGGATTTTGCTGAAGCCAATCCTGCTGCCGCGAAGAAGATTACTGACATGCTCGCGGCCACCTCGCCTGAAGGGTATGCCGCGAACTGTGCCGCCGTGCGCGATGCCGATTTCCGCGATCAGCTGTCCTCGATCAAGGTGCCGCTGCTGGTCATCGCCGGCACCGAAGACGCGGTCACGCCGCCGTCCGGCGGGCACTTCATTCAGGAACATGTGCAGGGCGCCGAGTACGCCGAGTTCTATGCCGCGCACCTGTCCAACGTTCAGGCCGGTGCTGCATTCAGCGAGCGCGTGTTGGCGTTTTTGTCAGGTCATTGAGGGTTTTTTTGTGGACGAGAAACAACGTTACGACGAAGGCCTGAAAGTCCGCCGCGCGGTACTCGGTGACGCTCACGTCGACCGCAGCCTGAACGCGCTGACCGAGTTCAATTCGGAATTTCAGGAAATGATCACCCGTCACGCCTGGGGCGACATCTGGACCCGTCCGGGGCTGCCGCGCCATACCCGCAGCTTGATCACCATGGCCATGCTGATCGGCATGAACCGCAACGAAGAACTCAAACTGCACCTGCGCGCCGCCGCCAACAACGGCGTGACCCGCGGCGAGATCAAGGAAGTGATCATGCAGAGCGCGATCTACTGCGGCATTCCGGCAGCGAATGCGACGTTCCATCTCGCGGAGTCGGTGTGGGATGAGTTGGGGGTTGAATCGCGGGAGTGATCCTGGCGTTTTTAGGTGTCTGAGCTGACGCCATCGCGAGCAGGCTCACTCCCACAGTTATCCGGTGTGAACACAGAATTTGCGTTCACCAAAGATCCCTTGTAGGAGCGAGCGGTGCGGCGATCCGACTTGCCCGCGAAGACGTCCCTGAGCCTTACAACAAACTGATCGGATAGCTGACGATCAACCGGTTCTCATCGAACTCGTTGTTGCTGAAGTCGCGGCGAATGGTCGAGTTGCGCCATTTGAGGTTGAGGTCTTTTAGCGCGCCGCTCTGCACGGTGTAGCCCAGTTCGCTTTCGCGGCCCCATTCCTTGCCGTCGGTGATGGTGCCGGTGTGGACGTTGTCGCCGCTGATGTAGCGGTTCATCAGGGTCAGGCCGGGAATGCCGAGGGCGACGAAGTTGTAGTCATGCCGTACCTGCCAGGATTTTTCTTTCGCATTGTCATAACTGGCGTTGTAACTGTCGTTGGCCAGGGTGCCGCCGCTGGTGCCGTTGACCCGCATCCAGGCGTTGTCGCCGGTGAGTTTTTGCAGGCCGACGTAGAAGGTGTTGCCGCCGTATTTGGCCGAGAACAGGCCCGACCACGTCTTGTTGTCCAACTCGCCGGCCCGGGCACTGCCGTCATCCTTGCCGTAGAAGAAACCGAGGTTGGCGCCCAGGGTCCAGTCGCCGATGGGCTGGCTGTGGATCAGATTCACGTACTGCTGGCTGTAAATGTCCTTGAGTTCGGCGTTCCACATACCGATCTGGGTGCGTTTCTCGTTGAAGGCGTATTCACCGCCCTGGAAGTTGAAACGGTCGGAGGTGAACGCCGGTTTTCCGGTCATCGACATGTCGTTCATGCTGCTGTCGTCGCGCGGGCTGTTGGCGCGGAACTGGCCGCCGTAGAGCGTCAGGCCGTTGATTTCCTTCGAGGTGATCTGACCACCACGGAACGTTTGCGGCAGGGAACGACCGTCGTCCGAACGCAGGATCGGCAACACCGGCATCCATTCGCCCACCTTCACTTCGGTCTGTGACAACTTGGCCTTGAACGCCACGTTGGTGCGCCCGAAGTTGTCCGCTGGGCGACCGTCGTGATCCAGCGGCAGCAATTGCGTACCGCCCGTGCCTTTACCGCCGTCGAGCTTCACCGAGTACAGCCCCAGCACATCCATGCCGAACCCCACGGTGCCCTGAGTGAACCCGGACTTGGCGTCGAGGATGAAGCTTTGTGTCCATTCTTCTGCCTTGCCCTGAGCTTTGGTCGGGTTGGTGAAGTTGCGATTGATGTAGAAGTTGCGCAGGTTCAGGTTGACCTTGGCACCTTCGACAAAGCCTGACTCCTCGGCCATGGCGGGCAGAGCCGTACTGGCCAGTGCAACGGCGATGAGGCTGGGGAACAAGTATTGCGTGCTGGAAGGTGTCATGTGCTCGGGTCTCTCTAGTTTTTAGGCGTGAAACGGGGCGCTGCCGCAACTTGGGGGGTTGCAGACCAAAATTTGAATTCGGGATAAAAACGAACGGGATCAGCCGGACAGGGCAGGGCGCGGGGGCATGGTGTCGAACCTGTTGTTATTGGTCTTGTACGACGAATGGTGCGGGGAATGTACCGGATGGTTCAATCGGCTAAAGCGGGTTGTGGGCGATTATCGAACCAGAATTGGACTGAGGTTCTGTGGCGTGAGTGCTGGCCTCTTCGCGAGCAGGCTCGCTCCCACAAGAGATCTGTGTCTGGCTCAAATGACATACACACAGGTAGCCCCCTGTGGGAGCGAGCCTGCTCGCGAAGAGGCCAGTGAGGCCAACACAACTTTCCTGTGGTTAACAAAAAGCCCACCAATCGGTGGGCTTCTTGTTTTACAGCGCTATCAGAACAACTTCATCTTCGGCGCTTCTTCTTTCAACGGCTCGTTCTTCGCCGTCTGCTCGTTCCAGCCACCGCCCAGTGCCTTGTACAGATTGACGGCACTGACCAGTTGCGCCAGACGGTCGGTGATCAGTACCTGTTCAGCACTGAACAGCTGACGCTGGGCATCGAGGAAGGTCAGGTTGCTGTCGACACCAATGCGATAACGACGCTCGGCCAGACGGTAGTAGTCCTGGTTCGCGGTGACGAAATCATGCTGGGCCTGCAACTGATCGGTGTAGGTCTGGCGGGCGGCCAGGCCGTCGGCGACTTCCTGGAAGGCCGTTTGAATGGACTTCTCGTAGTTCGCCACGCCGATGTCTTTCTGGATTTTTGAATAATCCAGGCTGGCGCGCAGGCTGCCGGCGTTGAAGATCGGCAGGTTGATCTGCGGCTGGAACAGCCAGGTGCCCGAACCGCCCTTGAACAGACCGGACAGGTCCGGGCTCAGGGTTCCGGCGTTGGCCGTCAGGCTGATGCTCGGGAAGAACGCCGCCCGCGCCGCGCCGATGTTGGCGTTGGCGGCTTTCAGGTTGTATTCGGCCTGGAGGATGTCCGGACGACGTTGCAGCAAGTCCGATGGCAGACCGGCCGGCACTTCGCTCAGCAGGTCGTCAGCCAATGGCTTGGCCGCTTGCAGATTGGCCGGGACGCCAGTGCCGAGCAGCAACACCAGGCTGTTTTCATCCTGGGCGACTTGACGGGTGTACTTGGCCATTTGCGCGCGGGCGTTTTCCACCGAGGTACGCGACTGGGCCAGGTCCAGCGCCGAGGCGACACCCACTTCGTTGCTGCGGGCGGTGAGCTTGTAGCTCTCCTCGAACGCAGCCAGGGTGTCCTGGGTCAGTTTCAGCAGTTCCTTGTCGGCCTGCCAGGTCAGGTAGGCGTTGGCCACACTGGCCACCAGGCTGATCTGGGTGGTGCGTCGTGCTTCTTCAGTGGCGAAGTACTTCTGCAGCGCTTCTTCGCTCAGGCTGCGAACCCGACCGAACAGGTCGAGTTCATAGGCGCTGATGCCGACCGTGGCCGAGTAGGAACTGGTGATGTCCGCTTGGCCTGTCTGCGAGGCCCGAGCCGGGACCCGCTGGCGGCTGCCGGTGCCGTTGGCCGACACGGCAGGGAACAGATCGGCACGCTGGATGCGGTATTGAGCCGCAAAGGCGTCGATGTTCAACGCCGCGACACGCAGGTCACGGTTGTTTTCCAGGGCGACCTGGATCAGTTGTTGCAGCGCCGGGTCATGGAAAAACTGCTTCCAGCCCTGTTCGGCGGCAGCCTGGGCAGGCGCCTGGGCCGACGAATACGCCGGACCTTGCGGGTACTGGCCCGCCACCGGAGCTTCAGGCTGCTGATAATCGGGAATCAGCGAGCAACCACCGAGCACGAAGGCGGCAACAGCCAGGGAAAGTAGCGACTTGCTCATAAGCCAGCCTCTTTAGAAGGTTCTAGAGCGTCGTCCTGGTCAGCGATTTTGCGCTGCCCCATGGCCGACACGGTGACGAAAAACAGTGGGACCCAGAAGATCGCCAGGATCGTGGCCGTGAGCATACCGCCAATCACCCCGGTACCGATCGCATGCTGGCTACCCGAACCTGCACCCGTGGAAATAGCCAGTGGTACCACACCGAGGACGAAAGCGAGCGACGTCATGATGATCGGTCGTAAACGCATCCGGCAGGCTTCGACTGCGGCATCGCGCAGGCTACGCCCTTGTTCATGCAGTTCCTTGGCAAATTCGACAATCAAAATGGCGTTTTTCGCCGCCAGACCAATGGTCGTCAACAGGCCCACCTGGAAGTAAACGTCGTTGGAGAGTCCCCGCAGACTGGTTGCCAACAATGCACCGATGATCCCCAAAGGCACCACCAACATCACCGCGATCGGAATCGACCAGCTTTCGTACAGCGCTGCCAGGCACAGGAACACCATCAGCAGCGACAACGCGTACAGCGCGGGAGCCTGAGAGCCGGACAGCCGTTCTTCGTACGACAGGCCGGTCCAGGAAATACCGACACCGGCCGGTAGTTTCTTGGCCAGGGCTTCGACTTCCGCCATGGCTTCACCGGTGGAGTAGCCCGGAGCCGGGGCACCGAGGATTTCCATCGCTTCTACGCCGTTGTAACGCGAGAGCTTCGGTGCACCGTAGATCCACTCACCCTTGGCGAAGGCCGAGAAAGGCACCATGGTTCCCTTGGCGTTGCGTACATACCACTTCTTGATGTCTTCCGGGCTCATACGCGCACCCGGTTGGCCTTGCACGTACACTTTCTTCACTCGACCACGGTCGATGAAGTCGTTGACGTAGCTACTGCCCAAGGCGATCGACAGGGTGCTGTTGATGTCGGTGAGGGTGATGCCCAGAGCACTAGCCTTTTCGTCATCAATTTCCAGCTGGTACTGCGGCTCGTCGTTCAGGCCGTTCGGACGCACCTGGTAGAGCACCTTGCTCTGCGCGGCCATGCCGAGGAACTGGTTTCGCGCTTCCATCAGCTTGTCGTGACCGATACCGGCACGGTCTTGCAGGAAGACGTCGAAACCGGTGGCGTTACCCAGTTCCAGTACCGCCGGCGGGGCGAAGGCAAACACCATTGCATCGCGGAAGGTGAAGAAGTGCTGCTGGGCGCGGGCAGCGAGTTTGAACACGCTGTTTTCCGCATCCCGCTGATCCCACGGCTTGAGCATGATGAACGCCAGGCCCGAGCTTTGGCCGCGACCGGCGAAGTTGAAGCCGTTGACGGTAAAGACCGAGGCCACGGCGCTCGATTCCTTATCCAGCAGGTAGGAGCGCATCTCATCGATCACCACTTGCGTACGCTGGGCGCTGGAGCCGGCCGGAGTCTGCACCTGAGCAAACAGTACACCCTGATCTTCTTCGGGCAGGAACGCCGTTGGAATGCGGGTGAACAGCCAGATCATGCCGACCAGGATGACGAGGTAGGCCAGCAAGTACGGGGCCTTGTTCGCGAGCATGTTGCCCACGCCACGTTCGTAGCTTTTGACGCCACGGTCGAAATTGCGGTTGAACCAGCCGAAGAAGCCGCGTTTCGGCGTGCCGTGCTCGCCTTTCGGAATCGCCTTGAGCATGGTCGCGCAGAGCGCCGGGGTGAAGATCAGCGCGACCAGTACCGACAGGGCCATGGCCGAGACGATGGTGATCGAGAACTGCTTGTAGATCACACCGGTGGAACCGCTGAAGAACGCCATCGGCAGCAGTACCGCCGACAGCACCAGGGCAATACCGACCAGTGCACCCTGGATCTGCCCCATGGATTTCTTGGTAGCCTCCTTGGGTGACAGGCCTTCTTCGCTCATGACCCGTTCGACGTTTTCCACCACGACGATGGCGTCGTCCACCAGCAAGCCGATGGCCAGCACCATACCGAACATGGTCAGGGTGTTGATGCTGAAACCGAATGCCGCGAGGATCCCGAAGGTCCCCAGCAGTACCACGGGCACGGTCATCGTGGTGATGACGGTGGCGCGGAAGTTTTGCAGGAACAGGAACATCACCAGGAACACCAGCACGATCGCTTCGACCAGGGTTTCAACCACACCCTTGATCGACTCGGTCACCACCGGCGTGGTGTCGTACGGGAACACCACTTCCATCCCTTGCGGGAAGAATGGCTTGAGGGTTTCGATGGTCTTGCGCAGGGCTTTCGCGGTGTCGAGGGCGTTGGCACCGTTGGCCAGTTTCACCGCCAGACCGGAAGCCGGTGCGCCGTTGAACTGCGCGTTGATGCTGTAGTTTTCACCACCCAGACCGACATCGGCGACATCGGACAGGCGCACTTGCGAACCGTCCTTGTTGACCTTGAGCAGGATCTTGTTGAACTGCTCGGCGGTCTGCAGACGGGTCTTGCCGATGATGGTGGCGTTCAACTGCTGGCCGGGTGCAGCAGGCAAGCCGCCCAACTGGCCGGAAGACACCTGGATGTTCTGCGCCGCGATGGCTGCTTTGACGTCCACTGGCGTCAGGTTGAAGTTGTTCAGCTTGGCCGGGTCGAGCCAGACACGCATCGCATACTGGGAGCCGAAGACCTGGAAGTCACCGACACCGGCGGTCCGGGAGATCGGGTCCTGCATGTTCGACACGATGTAGTTGGACAGGTCGTCCTTGGTCATGCTGCCGTCGCGCGATACCACGCCGATCACCAACAGGAAGTTCTTCACTGCCTTGGTCACGCGGATACCCTGTTGCTGCACTTCTTGCGGCAGCAGCGGGGTGGCCAGGTTCAGTTTGTTCTGGACCTGAACCTGCGCGGTATCGGAGTTGGTGCCCTGCTCGAAGGTCGCGGTAATGGTCATGCTGCCGTCGGAGTTACTTTCCGACGAGACATAACGCAGGTTATCGATACCGTTGAGCTGCTGCTCAATGACCTGCACCACGGTGTCCTGCACGGTTTGTGCGGATGCGCCCGGGTAGGTCACCTGGATCGCAATGGCCGGAGGCGCAATGCTCGGGTACTGGTTGATCGGGAGTTTGAGGATCGATAGTGCCCCGACCAGCATGATGACCAGGGCAATTACCCAGGCAAAAATCGGACGGTCGATAAAAAATCTGGACATGGTTTACTCCCCTTTGCCGCTGGAAGCCTTGTCAGCTACTTTTGCGGGGGCCGGGTTCTTTGCGCCAACGTTAGTCGCTTCACTGGCCTTTACTTCGACGCCAGGTTTAACGAATTGCAGCCCTTCGGTGATCAGTCGATCGCCGGCCTTCAGACCGTCTTCGATCAGCCACTGGCTACCGACAGTACGGCTGGCCTTGAGCTGACGCAGTTCGACCTTGTTGTCCGGACCGACGACCAGCGCGGTCGGGGTGCCTTTGAGATCACGGGTCACGCCTTGTTGCGGGGCGAGGATCGCTGCACTGTTCACACCGGCCTGCAATTGGGCGTGTACAAACATGCCTGGCAGCAGGGTGTGGTCAGGGTTGGGGAATACCGCACGCAAGGTCACGGAACCGGTGGTCTGGTCCACCGAGACTTCCGAGAACTCGAGCTTGCCTTCCTGTTTGTACTCGCTGCCGTCTTCGAGGGTCAGCTTGACCTTGGCCGCGTTGTCGCCGGACTTTTGCAGACGGCCGCTTTCCAGTTCGCGGCGCAGTTCCAGCAGCTCAACCGAAGACTGGGTCACGTCGACGTAGATTGGGTCCAGTTGCTGAATCACCGCCATCGCGTCGACCTGGCCGCTGGTGACCAGCGCGCCTTCAGTCACGGTCGAGCGGCCGATGCGGCCGGAGAGTGGTGCGTAAACCTTGGTGTAACGCACATTGATCTGGGCGCTTTGCAGGGCGGCTTCCGATTGCAACCGGTTGGCCAGGGCTGTGTCGTATTCCTGACGGCTCACGGCCTGTTCGTTGACCAACTGCTTGTAGCGGTCGGAGATCGATTTGGTCTGTTGCAGGTTGGCTTCGGCGCTTTTCAGGGTGGCTTCATAAACGGCCGGATCTATCTGATACAGCTGCTGGCCGGCCTTGACGTCGCCGCCTTCCTTGAACAGGCGCTTGAGAATGATGCCGTTGACCTGAGGGCGAACTTCGGCGATGCGGTACGCGCTGGTACGGCCCGGAAGTTCGGAGGTCAGGGTGAAGGCTTGAGGTTGCAGAGTAACGACGCCGACCTGAGGGGGTGGTGCGGCAGGTGCCGCCTCTTCCTTTTTGCATCCGCTGAGCAGCGATGCCAAGGCGAGGGCGGTGACCAGAGCGGTAACAGCTGGCTTGAATTGCATGAAAATCCTCGGGTCAGGCGCGCAATTTGCGCACTAGAAATGTGGAAAGGTAAAAAATGTGCGCTGAGTGGATAAGTAGCTTGCTAAGTAATATACTTACGTTCATGGTTGTTTGTAAATACCTTGGCCGCGTATCCACACCATTACAAAAGCCGTTCAAGGGTTCGAATTGTAGGCCGGGGAAGACGCCCAAGAGCGCTCGCCCCACTTTTATTCAGCGGATGTTCAGGCATCGCTGAAGCATCCTGATTGAGGTTGTACTGCCATGGTCCGTCGCACCAAAGAGGAAGCTCAAGAAACCCGCAGCCAGATACTGGAAGCGGCAGAAAAAGCCTTTTACGAAAGGGGCGTGGCGCGCACGACACTGGCGGATATCGCTACCCTGGCCGGGGTCACGCGCGGCGCTATCTACTGGCATTTCAGCAACAAGGCGGATTTGGTGCAGGCCATGCTTGATACCCTGCAAGAGCCGCTGGATGAAATGGCCAAGGCCAGTGAAAGTGAAGATGAACTCGATCCCCTCGGCTGTATGCGCAAGCTGCTGATTCATTTGTTTCATCAAGTTGCCCTGGACCCGAAAACCCGACGCATCAATGAGATTCTGTTTCATAAGTGCGAATTCACCGATGAAATGTGCGACCTGCGCCAGCAGCGCCGAGAGGTCAGCCTTGATTGCAATGTGCGAATCGCCCTGGCGCTGAGCAATGCGGTCAATCGGGGGCAGTTACCGGAAAACCTCGATACGGCCCGCGCGGCCATCAGCATTCATGCTTATATCGATGGCATCCTGTATCAGTGGCTGTTGGCGCCCGACAGCTTTGAACTGCACATCGACGCCGAGCGTTGGGTCGATACAGGGTTGGACATGCTGCGCTTCAGCCCCAGCCTGCGCAAATGAAACAAAGTGTGTAATTGGATCAGTTTGTGTCAAGACTTGAAGCGGGGAATATCCCTGCGTCGCTCGCCTTTCTGTAATGGGGTGCTTTTATATACGTACGTTCGCCAGGTTGATAGGTAGCGAGCTACGTATTTTGTAGGGATTTTGTGTCGAGTGTGTGAATGAGTGTGAACGACCCGGGCTACAAGGGCGTCGAGCAGCCGATCAAGGGCATAGCGCTGATCTGTCTGGCGGTATTGTTGTTCGCCAGCCACGACACGTTGTCCAAGTACCTGTCCGGCTTCTACCCGATCGTGATGGTGGTTTGGGCGCGCTACGTGGTGCACACCTTGTTGATGCTGGTGATTTTCGTGCCGCGCAGTGGTTTTTTGGCGGTGGTGCGCACCAAGCGTCCCGGACTGCAGTTATTACGCGCCCTGTGTTTGATCGGCACCAGCTTGTTTTTCACCACCGGTCTGCGTTACATCCCCTTGGCTGAGGCCACGGCCGTCACCTTTCTTGCACCGTTATTAGTAACCGCATTGTCTGTACCGTTGCTGCATGAGCGGGTAACACGCAATCAGTGGCTGGCGGTACTGGGTGGATTTGTCGGCGTGTTGATCGTCGTGCGGCCCGGCGGCGCTCTGTTCACCCCGGCGATCTTGTTGCCACTGTGCTCGGCCTTGTGTTTTGGCTTCTATCAATTGCTCACCCGCCTGCTCAGCGGTATCGACAGCCCGACCACCAGCAACTTTCTGACCGGCATTCTCAACAGCCTGATCATGAGTGCGCTGTTGCCGTTCTTCTGGAGTACGCCGACGTTGCTGCACGGCCTGTTCATGATTGGCCTGGGCACTTGCGGCATGCTCGGCCACATGTTGCTGACCCAGGCCTTCCGCCATGCGGCACCGGCGATGCTGGCCCCCTTCAGTTACGGACAGATCCTGTTTGCCGGGATGTACGGGTATTTGATCTTTGACCATACCCCGGACAGCTTCGGCGTGATCGGGATTGCGGTGATTTGCCTCAGCGGTCTTGCGGTGGCCTGGGGACAGCGCAAGCGCTGACAAGATCGCAGCCTTCGATAGCGCCTACATTATTCGAAAGGCGTACACCCTGTAGCTGCCGAAAGCAGCGATCCTTTGATCTTCCATACGCAAAAGCCCCGGCTCTTTCGAGTCGGGGCTTTTGTGTTTCAAGGGGGGACGCTTACAACACCGGGTAGTCGATGTAGCCGACCGGGCCCTTGGCGTAGAACAGTTCAGGACGCGCCTCGTTCAGCGGCGCATCGGCCTTCAACCGTGCCGGCAAGTCAGGGTTGGCAATGAATGGCACGCCGAAGGCCACCGCATCAGCCCTGCCGCTGGCGAGCCAGGCGTTGGCGCTGTCTTTGGTGAAGCGTTCGTTGACGATGTATGGGCCGCCGAATGCTTCTTTCAATTGTGGACCCAGGCTGTCGCCATCTTCTTTCTCGCGGGAGCAGATGAAGGCGATGCCACGTTTGCCCAGTTCGCGAGCGACGTAAGTGAAGGTCTCGGACAGGTTGTCGTCGCCCATGTCATGGAGATCGGCACGGGGCGACAGGTGCATACCAACGCGGCCAGCGCCCCAGATTTCGATCGCGGCATCGGTCACTTCCAGCAACAGGCGCGCACGATTTTCCACGGAACCGCCGTAGTTGTCGGTGCGCTGGTTGGTGCTGCTTTGCAGGAACTGGTCGAGCAGGTAACCGTTGGCGCCGTGGATTTCCACACCGTCAAAACCAGCCGCCTTGGCGTTCTCGGCACCGACGCGGTAGGCGTCGACGATGTCGGCGATTTCAGCGGTTTCCAGGGCGCGTGGGGTTGGGAAGTCGGCCAGTGGGCGAACCAGGCTGACATGACCTTTTGGCTGAATGGCGCTCGGTGCGACCGGCGCTTCACCGCCCAGGTACGACCCGTGGGAAATACGGCCGACGTGCCACAGTTGCAGGAAAATCTTGCCGCCCGCGCCGTGAATTGCCTTGGTCACATTGGCCCAGCCACGCACTTGATCGTTGGACCAGATACCCGGGGTGTCCGGGTAGCCGACGCCCATCGGCGTGACCGACGTGGCCTCGCTGAGGATCAGGCCGGCCGAGGCGCGTTGTACGTAGTACTCGGCCATCAGCGCGTTTGGCACGCGGCCTTCGTCGGCGCGGCAACGGGTCAGCGGCGCCATGATAATGCGGTTGGCCAACTCAAGGTCGCCCAGTTTGATCGGATCGAAAATAGTCGTCATGAAATAGCTCTCTTGTAGAGATCAGTTGGTAGCAGGGGCCAGTTCGGGATTGCCGCTCTGACGGAAGGTAATCAGGGTCACCAGCAGGGCGAGTACCGCCAGTGCGGCTGCCGCGAGAGGAACACTGGTCAGGCCGAAACCGTGGGCGATGACGCTGCCACCGACCCAGGCACCCAGTGCGTTGCCGATATTGAAAGCGCCGATGTTCAGGGTCGACACCAGGTTCGGTGCGGCTTTGCCGTAGGTCACGACGTTCACTTGCAGGGCGGGCACGGCGGCAAAGCACGCGGTGGCCCAGAGGAACAGGGTGATTTCGGTCGGGATCAGCGCAACGCTGGTCCAGGTCAGCACGGTCGAGATCACGGCCATCGAGATGAAGACGCCAATTAGCGTCGCGGCCATGCCTTTGTCAGCCAGCTTGCCGCCGATGATGTTGCCGACCGTCAGGCCCAGGCCGATGAGCATCAAGGTCCAGGTCACGCCTTTGGGCGAGACGCCGGTGACATCGCCGAGCAGCGGAGCGACGTAGGTGAACAGGGTGAATACGGAAGCTGCGAACAACGCGGTCATGCTCAGGGACAGCCAGATCCCGGCGCCTTTGAGGGCACGCAGTTCGGCGCGCATGTCGAGTTTCTCTTCATCACGCTTGGCCGGCAGGAAACGGATCAGGCCGATCAATGCGATCACACCAATCACGGTCACCGCCCAGAAGGTCGAACGCCAGCCGGCTTCCTGACCGAGCGCGGTGCCCAGCGGAACGCCGAGCACGTTGGCCAGGGTCAGCCCGGTGAACATCAGGGCCACCGCCGAAGCGCGCTTGTTAGCCGGCACCAGACCCGCTGCCACCACCGAACCAATGCCGAAGAACGCACCGTGGCAGAGGGCGGTCACGACACGGGCGAACATCAGCACGTTGTAGTCGGTCGCCATTGCACAGAGCAGGTTGCCAATGATGAAGATGCCCATCAACGCTACCAGCGCGGCCTTGCGCGGCAATCGAGAGGTGGCCAGTGCCATGAACGGCGCACCGATGGCCACGCCCAGGGCGTAACCGGTCACCAGCCAGCCGGCGCCGGGGATCGACACACCGAGGTCGGCCGCCACATCGGGTAGCAAGCCCATGATGACGAATTCGGTGGTGCCGATGGCGAAGGCGCTCAAGGCCAGAATGAGTAGCGAGAGGGGCATTGTTAATTCCTTGCCGGAGCGCTGAGCTCCTTGACGATGGCATCGAGGAACGCCTGAATCACGTCCTCGTTGCGTTTGAAGAAGTGCCATTGACCGGCTTTCTGGCTACTGATCAGTCCCGCACGTTGCAAGTTCGCCAAATGGGCGGACACGGTCGACTGCGACAGGCCGCAGCGTTGATCGATCTGTCCGGCGCAAATGCCGTACTCGTGGTTGTGGATCTGTTCCGGGAACTGGGCTTTGGGATCTTTCAGCCAGATGAGGATGTCTCGGCGTACTGGGTGTGCCAGGGCTTTTATTATTTCGTCGAGGTCGATGGTCATGGTTTGGGCTCGTGATGAGTAAAACGCTATATCGCGATGAGGCGAATTTTAAATCGGTACTTCGCGATATACCAATATGATTTTGGTCTGACGACCTAGTAATTCGGTATATCGAGTTATAACGATATGTTGAGTGTAACGATACAAAGGCGCAGTGCTAAGCTGCGCGCATGAACTATCTCGCACATCTGCACCTCGGTGGCCAGCGCCCCGGTCAATTGCTCGGCAGTCTGTATGGCGATTTCGTCAAAGGGCGGCTGCAAGGGCAGTTCGATCCGGAGATCGAAGCGGCCATCCAGCTGCATCGCAGCATCGATGTCTTTACCGACCGCCATCCGTTGGTGGACGTTTCGTTGTCACGGTTTTCCATGACCCGCCGGCGTTACGCCGGGATCGTGCTCGACGTGTTTTTCGACCATTGCCTGGCCCGGGACTGGACGCTGTACGCCGATCAGCCACTGGAGCAATTCACTTCGGGCGTGTACCGGGTGCTGTCCGCCGAGGCGCAATTGCCGGAACGTCTGGCGCAGATCGCGCCGCACATGGTGGCCAATGACTGGTTGGGTTCTTATCGGGAGTTTGCGGTGCTTGAGCAGGTGCTGCGAGGGATTTCACGGAGGCTGACGCGACCGGAGGAGCTGGCCGCAGCGATGCAGGAATTGCGGGTGTTGTATGAACCGTTGAGCGAGGATTTCAGATTGTTCTATCCGCAGCTTCAGGATTTCGCGCAGAACTACTCAACGACATAAAACAAATGTGGGAGCGAGCTTGCTCGCGATTGCGGTGTGTCATTCAACATCTTTGTTGAATGTGAAGCCGCCATCGCGAGCAAGCTCGCTCCCACAGGGGATTTTTGTTCCTTCAGTAGACAGGTGTCAGGCCGCAATCGCCGGGCGCATTGGGACTTGCTGTGTTTCCGGGATCGCCCCAAACAACGCCTTCTGCACCGCCTGCTGCGCCTCGAACGCCAGTGCCGCACGCTCGCGACCTTCACACGCGATCGGCTTGAGCAAATGAATCTCCACCTCACCCCGATCATGGGCAAACAAGCGCATCAAGTGCGAGAGCAAATCATCATCGCCAATGAACGGCGCCAGTGAATCGAGCTTTCCGTCGCGCAGATAACGAATCGCCACCGGTTGCAACTTCACTTCGGAGTCGATCGCCGCAGACAGCAATCGACCGTGGAAAGTGCGCAACGAACGGCCATCGGTGGTGGTGCCTTCCGGGAACATCAGCAGCGGATGTTCCTGCTCCAGATGACGGGTCATCTGTTTGCGAATCAACTGGCTGTCGCCCGACCCGCGACGAATGAACAAACTGCCGGCCTTGGCCGCCAGCCAGCCCGCCACCGGCCAGGTGCGCACTTCGGCCTTGGACAGGAACGACAGCGGCGTGAGCATGCCCAGCAGCGGAATGTCGGTCCAGGACACATGGTTGCTGACCCAGAGCATCGGCGCCTTCGGCAATTCACCGTGCAGGGTCACGCGAAAGGGCAGGGCATTGCTCAGGCGCGCCATGAAAAATCGCGACCAGCGCTGGCGACGGACCATCGAATGAGCAATCCCCAGACGTTCGAACAACCCGAACAGACTGGCCATACTCAAACCCAGCGCCACCACCACCAACACTCGCGCAATCCGCGCGTACACCCGTAACCGACTCATCACACGGCCGCCTTGAAGTGCTTGGCATAACGCGGGCAGAGTTCGTCGCGCTTTAGCAGGATGAATACGTCGGCGACCTGGAAGTCTTCATCCCAGCACGGCTCGCCGCAGATCTTCGCGCCAAGACGCATGTAAGCCTTAAGCAACGGTGGCATTTCGGCGATGACGTTGGACGGGATGTCGAGGCTCGGCAGCGGCTTTTTCGGTTCGGCCCGCAGGTGTTCAGTGCACAGGTAGCGTTCGCGCAGGCGCTGCATGATCGCGTGGGCCTGAATGCCGCCGTCCTGCATCGGGATGCTCGCGCAACCCATCAAATAGCTGTAGCCGCCCTGGTTCAGCACTTCGGCCAGCTCGCCCCAGAGTACGGCGATGGTGCCGCCATTGCGGTAGGCCGGGTCGACGCAAGTGCGGCCGATTTCCAGGATCGGGCCTTTCAGATGGACCAGGCCATGCAGGCTGAATTCTTCTTCGCTGTAGAACTTGCCCAGGCTGCTGGCGGCCGTGTGGTCGAGCAAACGGGTGGTCGCCACCAGACGCCCGGAGTTCAAGTCACGCACGCCGATGTGGGCGCAGTGAACATCATAGTCATCCATGTCCAGACCCAGCTCCGCGCCTTTCAGCTTGGCGTTGAATTCGCCGCTGAACACGTTGAAGCGCAGGGCCTGGGCTTCCTGCAAGGCCTCGGCGCCCACCAGGCGTTCGGCTTGCAGGCGGCGTTCATTGCCGGTGTCGCTGATGCGGGCGATCTGAGTCATTGCGAATCTCCGTACGGGCCGTTCACCCGTCGTGGGTTGCAGCCGATCGACTTTCTTTATGCAGCCGTGTTGTGCAAAGTCAGGCTATGTAGCCCCGGTGTCATCGCCATGAAGCTTTGGTGATGCTTATATGACAGCCCACGAGGAGCCTCTTATGCCCTGGCAAAACCTGCTGCGCCGCCGCGATCGTCTGCCCGCCAACCCGGACCTGGGCGAGGGGTTCGCGACCTTGTTGCACCAGTTGGGCAACGTCACACCGTTCGAATTGGCGGTGGCCGGCGGGCGTTTGATGTCGACGCCGGGCCTGGCGTTTCTGGTGGGCTATCAGGCCGCGTTGCGCATGCTTTGGCCGAGCGCGCCGCTGAGCCTCGGCGCCTTGTGCGCGACCGAACAGCGCAGCCTGCGGGTGACGGACATGCAGACCCGTCTGCACGATTTGCGTCTGAGCGGGCGCAAGGATTTTGTCACCGCAGGCGATGCCGCCGATTGGTTGCTGATCGCGGCCCGCAGTGAAGCTCCCGACGAAAAACCGCGCCTGAGTCTGGCGGTGGTCTATCCCGATGAACCCGGCGTGCGTCTGGAAAAGTTACCGGCGATCCCGTTGATGCCAGACATCAGCCATGGCCGGCTGTTTCTCGATAACGCTCAGTGCGAACTGTTGGCGGGGGATGGCTGGGATGCTTACATCAAACCGTTCCGCACCCTTGAAGACATCTACGTTCTGAGCGCCATGACTGCCTGGCTGTACGGCATTGCCCAGGACAGTGACTGGCCGCAAGCCTTGCAACTGCGGTTGCTGGCGCTGCTGGCCGGGTGTGCGGAAGTCAGCCGGCAGGCGCCGAATAATCCGTCCGGGCATGTGTTGCTCGGTGGCTTGTTTGCGCAGTTCGATGGGTTGAAGGCCGAGGTGGCTCAGGCACTGGCCGATGGCCCGCAGCATTGGGCGGCGATGTGGCAACGCGATCAGGGCGTGTTGGATTTGGCGGCGGGTGCGCGGGGGACGCGGTTGGCCAAGGCGTTGGCGGCGATCTGACGGGCCTCATCGCGAGCAAGCTCGCTCCCACATTGGATCTGCGTTGTACAGACCCTGTGGGAGCGGGCTTGCTCGCGAAGGCGGCCTGACGGGCGATACAAATTTCAAAACTGTCATCAACCGCGACTAGGCTCAGCAGGTCCATCCCTCCGAGCCCCCACCATGTCCAAAGGCTTGTCCCTGGTTTTTATGCTCCTGCTCAGCCTCACCGCCCACGCCGAATACTGGCCTGCCGAGCAATGGCCGACCGCCCCGACCGTCACCGGGCCGGCGCTTCAAGCCCTGGAGACTTACGCCTTCCCACCCCGTGATGAGGCCACCCGAAAAGGCATCCGCACTGACGCCTTGCTGGTGATCCGCGACGGCCAGTTGATCTACGAACGCTACGCCGGCCCGACCACGGCCGACACCCCGCACCTGACCTGGTCCATCAGCAAAAGCCTGATGGCCACGGTCCTCGGCGTGGCCTATGGCGAAGGTCTGTTCAAGCTCCCGGACCCGGTGCAGAAATTTTATCCACCGCTGGAAAAACACCCGACGATGACCATGGCCGACCTGCTGCATTGGGCCTCGGGGCTGGACTGGCAGGAAGACTATGAATACGCGCCGTTGAAATCCTCGGTGGTCGCGATGCTCTACACCCGCGGTCACCCGGAAATGGCCGCGTTCACCGCCGATCACGCTGAATACGCCAAACCCGGTGAGGCATTCCGTTACTCCAGTGGCGACAGCAATCTGTTGTCCGCCGCGCTGAAAAATATCGTCGGCCCGACCCGCTATCCGGACTATCCATGGACGGCTCTGTTCGAGCCCTTGGGGATTCGCCACGCAGTCTGGGAAAGCGATGCCACGGGAACCTTCGTCGCTTCATCCTATGCCTACCTCACCGCCAGGGATTTGGCCCGAGTCGGTCTGTTGATGGCCCGCGACGGCCGTTGGGGCGAGCGGCAACTGCTGCCCAAGGACTGGGTCGCCTTCAATCGCGAACCGTTCGCCCATTATCAAGCCCATCAAGACGACGCCGTACCCGGCGGCCATTGGTGGCTCAATCGAGCAGCGGATGGCGCGGCAAAACCCTGGCCCGATGCACCCGACGACACCTTCGCCGCGCTGGGCCATTGGGGTCAGGCGATGTACGTGATTCCCAGCGAAAACCTGGTGATCGTGCGCTACGGCGATGACCGCGACGGCAGCTACCGGCACAACGATTTGCTCAAACTCGCGCTCAAGGCATTTGCCGCGAAGGTGCAGCCATGAGCCGTCGCATCTTTGTTCGTCGCCGACCGTTCAGCACGCTGTTGTTGATCCTGCTGATCGCCTTGCTTGGCTGGATCTGGCAGGAGCGCGTGGCGCTGTGGGCATTCCCGGACATCATCAGCGCCTACACCGCCAAGGAATATTGTTCGTGCCGTTACGTGATGAACAACCCGGTCGAGTACTGCCACAGCTATGTGAAGCAGTGGCTGCCGACCCGTGGCTTTACCGATGACACTGCCAGCAAGCGCGTCACCGTCAGCGGCATGGGCCGCAGCAACAGCGCGCAATGGATCAGCGAACGCCAAGGCTGCCGCCTGAATCCCTGAACACCACAGTTCTTGTAGCAGCTGGCGAAGCCTGCGTTCGGCTGCGCAGCAGTCGCCAATCCTGCCACCTCGGTTTACCTGAAACACCGCAGTGTCAGGTTTTACGACGGCTTCGCCGTCGAACGCAGGCTTCGCCAGCTGCTACACGGGTTGCTGCGCTCCTCAGGTTCCACGTGGTGGAACCACATTCGATTGTCCTCGCGCCGAACTCGCGGTTATCTGGCGGTGAGCGCGACCTGCCTTGATGTGTCGCGAAATCACTGCGAACAAAAAGAACGGGAATACACCCGGCCCGAGGACAATCGTCATGACCCGACATCAGCACATTCTTGCCTGGCTCAACGACGTGGCCAGCGACCTGCACGCGACGCGCCAGGACATCCACGCCCACCCGGAACTTGGCTTCGAGGAAAACCGCACCTCGGCGCTAGTGGCCAAATCCCTCGAAGCGTGGGGTTATGAAGTTCATACCGGGATCGGCAAGACCGGCGTCGTCGGCGTCCTGCGCAACGGCAACAGTTCACGCAAACTCGGGCTGCGGGCGGACATGGACGCCTTGCCGATCCTCGAGAATACCGGCGCGGCTTACAGCAGTCGGCATCAGGGCTGCATGCACGCCTGTGGTCATGACGGCCACACCACAATGTTGTTGGGCGCCGCGCGCTACCTCGCCGCGACTCGTCAGTTCGACGGCACCCTGACCCTGATTTTCCAGCCCGCCGAAGAAGGTCAGGGCGGCGCCGAAGCGATGCTCGCCGATGGCCTGCTGGAACGGTTTCCCTGCGACGCGCTGTTCGGCATGCACAACATGCCGGGCTTGCCGGCCGGGCATCTGGGCTTCCGTGAAGGGCCGATGATGGCGTCCCAGGATTTGCTCACGGTGGTCATCGAAGGCGTGGGCGGACACGGCTCGATGCCGCATCTGGCGGTGGACCCGCTGGTGGCGGCGGCCAGTGTGGTCATGGCCCTGCAAACCGTGGTTGCGCGCAACATCGACGCGCAGCAGGCCGCTGTGGTGACCGTCGGTGCCTTGCAGGCCGGTGAGGCCGCCAACGTCATTCCGCAACAAGCCATCTTGCGCCTGAGCCTGCGTGCACTGAACGCCGAAGTCCGCGAGAAAACCCTCGACCGGGTGCGCGCGATCATCGAATCCCAGGCCCGCAGTTTCGGTTGCAGTTCGCAGATCGAACATCGCCCGGCCTACCCGGTGCTGGTCAACCACGCCGCTGAAACCGAGTTCGCCCGGCAGGTCGGCATCGAGCTGCTCGGTGCCGACGCGGTGGACGGCAACACGCCCAAACTCATGGGCAGCGAAGACTTCGCCTGGATGCTGCAACGCTGCCCCGGCGCCTACCTGTTCATCGGCAATGGCGTTTCGCGGCCGATGGTCCACAACCCCGCTTACGACTTCAACGACGACATCCTGCTGACCGGCGCGGCGTATTGGGGCGCGCTGACCGAGAGCTGGCTGAAGCCCGCCTGACGAGCTCACTTTCTACTGCCGCTGGATCGGGCGCGCATCGCCGCGCCCGTTATCGCCCAACAGGTTTCTGGAGAGTTCCCCATGCAGACTTCGAGCACAGGCGTTTCGCGCACCCGGCAGGTGGTCGCCGCCGTTATCGGCAACGCCCTGGAATGGTATGACTTCATCGTTTACGGCTTTCTGGCGAGCATCATCGCCCGGCAATTCTTCCCGTCCGAGGACGAATACGCGTCGCTGTTGATGGCGCTGGCGACCTTTGGCGTCGGGTTTTTCATGCGCCCGGTGGGTGGCATTCTGTTGGGCATGTACTCCGACCGCAAAGGCCGCAAGGCCGCGATGCAGATGATCATCCGCCTGATGACGGTGTCCATCGCGCTGATCGCGTTCGCGCCCAACTACGCCGCCATCGGCATGGGCGCGCCGTTGTTGATCGTGGTCGCGCGGATGCTCCAGGGCTTCGCCACGGGCGGCGAATACGCCAGCGCCACGGCGTTTCTGGTGGAAAGTGCCCCCGCGCACAAAAAGGGTTTGTACGGTTCCTGGCAATTGGTCGGGCAATGCCTGGCGGTGTTTTCCGGGGCGGGGATGGTGGCGTTGTTCACTCATCTGCTTTCCCCCGAGGCGCTGGATAGCTGGGGCTGGCGGATTCCGTTCATGATCGGTTTGTTGATCGGCCCGGTCGGGCTGTGGATTCGCAAGCACATGGAGGAGCCGGAAGAGTTTCTTGAGGCACGCAAACAGGCCAAAGGCGCGAGCCCGAGCCTGCTGCAAGTGATCCGCGAACATCGGCGCAGCATTCTGGTGTCGATGGGCCTGGCGTGCGGCGCAACAGTGTCGTTTTACGTGGTGCTGGTGAACATGCCGACCTTCGCCCATAAAAACCTCGGCCTGCCGCTGGATCAGGTGCTGTTGGTGCAGATGCTCGCCGTTGCCGTGATGACCGTGATCATTCCACTGTCCGGCGCGCTGTCGGACCGACTCGGGCGGCGCCCGGTTTTGATGGCGTTCACGTTGGCGTTTTTCGTGATGGTGTATCCGCTGTACGTGTGGGTCGCGGCGGCACCATCGGTGGAACGTTTGCTGGTGATGCAACTGTTGCTGTGCAGCGCCATCGGCGGCTTTTTCGGCCCGGCGCCGACCGCACTGGCCGAGCAGTTCCCGATCGAAGTGCGCTCCACCGGGGTGTCGGTGGCGTACAACGTTGCGGTCATGGTCTTCGGCGGTTTCGCGCCGCTAATCGTCACCTGGCTCAGCAAGGCGCTGGCGACCCCCGTGGCGCCGGCCTTCTATGTCCTGTTCGCTTGCGTGCTGACGCTGATGGGCACTTACTGCATGCACGAAGCGCCACGCGCTAAAAAATCCGAAGCACTTAATCTTGAGGTGAAGCCTTGAGCATCAATCCGATTGTTGAAATGGACGCCGATGCGTTGTCCCGGGCGATTCATGCCCGCCGGGTATCCTGCCGAGAAGTGATGCAGGCCTACCTGGCGCAGATCGAACGCTTCAATCCGCAGGTCAACGCGCTGGTCTCGCTGCGCCCGGCCGAGGCGTTGCTGGCAGAGGCCGACGCCTGCGACCGGCAGTTGGATCAGGGCCAGTCCCGCGGCTGGATGCACGGCATGCCGCAAGCCATCAAGGATCTGGCGGCGACTGCCGGTTTGCGCACGACCATGGGCTCGCCGCTGTTCGCCGAGCAGATCCCGCAACACGACGCCATCAGCGTGGCGCGGGTTCGCGACTGCGGGGCGATCATCATCGGCAAGACCAACGTCCCGGAATTCGGCCTCGGCTCGCAGACCTACAACAGCGTGTTCGGCACCACCACCAACGCCTACAACCCGACGTTGGTCGCCGGCGGCAGCAGCGGCGGGGCGGCGGTGGCGCTGGCGTTGCGCATGCTGCCGGTGGCCGACGGCAGCGATATGATGGGCTCGCTGCGTAACCCGGCGGCGTTCAACAACGTATTTGGCTTTCGTCCGTCACAAGGCCGCGTGCCTCACGGGCCTGCGCCGGAGGTGTTCGTCCAGCAACTGGCCACCGAAGGACCGATGGGCCGCAGCGTGACCGATGTCGCCCGCTTGCTCGGCACCCAGGCCGGCTATGACCCGCGCGTGCCGCTGTCGCTCATGCAGAGTCCGGATATTTTTGGTGAAACGCTGGTGGCGGATTTTCGTGATGTGAGGCTGGGTTGGCTGGGGGACTACAACGGCTATCTGCCGATGGACGACGGCGTGTTGAGCCTGTGCGAATCGGCACTCGCGGACTTCGAAGCACTGGGTTGCCGGGTCCAGGCCTGCCAACCGGACTTTTCCATGGCGCGCCTGTGGCAGACCTGGCTGGTGCACCGACACTGGCTGGTGCAGGGCAGCCTCGGCGCGCTGTATGCCGATCCGCAGAAACGCGAAAAACTCAAACCCGAAGCTCAATGGGAGATCGAGGGTGGCCTGCGCCTGACGGCGGCGGATGTTTACCAGGCGTCAGTCAGTCGCAGTGATTGGTATCGGGCCTTGAGCGAGTTGTTCGAACGTTACGATTTTCTGCTGTTGCCCACCGCGCAAGTGTTCCCTTTTGATGCACAAACCCCTTGGCCGCGCGTCGTCGGCGGGCAGTCCATGGACACCTATCACCGCTGGATGGAGGTGGTGATCGGGCCGACTCTGGCCGGTTTGCCAAGCATGAGTGTGCCGGTGGGATTCAGCCCGGCCGGGTTACCCATGGGCCTGCAAATCATCGGCCCGGCCCAGGCCGATCGGGCGGTGCTGCAACTGGCTTACGCCCATGAGCAACTGACGCAATGGGTCAAGCGCCGGCCGCCGGGTTGTCTGCACGACGCCTGAGTTCACCGAGCGGGCCCGCATTTTGCTGCAAAAAGCGATCATCCATCCGGGCTAAGGGAGATCGAAACCATGGACAGCAAGGCAGAAACCGGCAGCGTGCGTTCCGTTGAACGGGCCCTGGCCATCGTCGAACTACTGGGCGAGCATCAGGCGTTGGGTCTGGAGGAGTTGCACTACCTGACGACCCTGCCCAAGGCCACGGTGTCGCGGATGTTGCTGACCTTGCAGGAGCAAGGCTGGATTTATCGCGGTTTGAGCGACCGGCGTTACCGGCTGTGCGCCAAGCGCCTGTTTGGCGACAGTCAGCAGCGTTTCAAACGGCGACTGGTGGAAAGCGCCGCGCCGCTGTTGCTGGAATTGTGCGAGCGCACCGGGCTGGTGGCGGACCTGTCGAGCTTCGATGGCGAGCGGGTGGAAGTCATGGAAAGCGCGATCCCCACGGTGCTGCGCAAGCGTTACCCGAACAACTGCCAGATCGTCGGCCAGCACGCCAGCCTGTTTCATTCGGCCATGGGCCGGGCATGCCTGGGCGAACTGGATACCCAAGAAGTGGAACGACTGGCCGGTCGTGAGCGGCTGACCGATGAGAGCCTCTTCAGCGCCAGCGAGCAGGCGTTGCATCAGGGCTTCGGCCAGCGCACCGAAGGTTACTGGGAATACCCGGTGCGCCTGCCGTTTCTGATACGGGCGGTGGCCTTGCCGCTCCATGCCGACGGCCGACTGGTCGGCAGCATGGCGCTGCACTGGCCGATGGATCAGGCGCCGGTGGAACGGGTGTTGAGTCTGCACCTGAACAGCCTGGCCGCCACCATCGGCGATGTGCAGCACGCGTTGGCCTGACTCTTAAAAGATCGCAGCCTGCGGCAGCTCCTACAGGATCGGGTTCCATTCGTGGGCGCGCGATTGCATGGCCGCAATGCAATCCCATGTAGGAGCTGCCGCAGGCTGCGATCTTTTGATCTTCGCGGTTTGCAATGCGCTCACGGGCGGTTAAGGTTCCTGCAGGTTTATCTGCCCCACGAGTCTCTATGTTCAACCGCTTCCTCTGCAAAACCCTCGCCTTCCTGCTGCTGGCCGGTGCCACGCTGTCGGCCCACGCCGATTGGTATCTGGATGGCGAGTCCTCGCGGCTGTCGTTCATCAGCACCAAAAACACCAACATTTCCGAAGTGCAACGCTTTCTGGTGCTGCACGGCAAGGTCGATCCCAAAGGCCTGGCCGAGGTGGAAGTCGAGCTGGACTCGGTCAACAGCGGCATTCCGTTGCGCGATGAACGCATGCGCAAGGACCTGTTTGAAATCCAGACCTTCCCCGAAGCGCTGATCACCGCGCAGATCGATCTGCGGCCGATCAACGATCTGGCGCCCGGCGCGCAACTTGAATTGCGCCTGCCGCTGACCGTCAACCTCCATGGCAAACAACACGAATACAACGCCGAACTGCTGGCAACCCGTCTCGATGACCGGCGCTTCCAGGTGGTGACCCTCGAGCCGTTGGTGATCAATGCCGCGGATTTCGACCTGGCCCCCGGCCTGGAAAGTTTGCGCAAGGTCGCCGGTTTGTCGGCCATCAGCTTGTCAGTGCCGGTGAGTGCGGTACTGATTTTCACGGCGCGCTGACATGGCCGGCGCGATTTTTCCCTGGCGCGAAGGCAACCGTTTTGAACTGTTGATCGACGGTCCGCAGTTTTTTCCACGGATGTTGGTGGCGATTGCCCGCGCCGAAGAGCAGGTCGAACTGGAGCTGTACCTGGTGGAGGCGGGTGCCTGTGCCGAGGCGATGGTTCAGGCGTTGGTCCAGGCTGCCGAACGTGGCGTGCGCGTGCGCTGCCTGTTCGATGATTACGGCAGCCTCGCGTTCACCCTGAACTTGCGTCAGCGTTTGATGGCCGCGGGCGTGGAGCTGCGTTTCTACAATCGCCTGAGCTGGCGGCGTTGGGTGGGCAACTTCTACCGCGATCACCGCAAGCTGTTGCTGGTCGATCAGAGCATGGCCGTGGTGGGCGGCACCGGGGTGACCGATGAATTCTGGACGCCGGGCGAAGACACCAGCGAATGGCACGAAGTGATGGTGGAAATCACCGGTCCCTTGGTTATCGACTGGCAATTGCTGTTCGACCGCCAATGGATCGCCAACCGCCATCGGCGTGCCTGGAAACCCGCTTCGCATTTTGGCTTGCCACGCCTGCCACGCGTGCCGTCCATGGGCGAGGGCATGGGCCGGGTCGCCTATGCTGACGCCCGTCAGCACCGGGACATCCTGCAATCGTTGGTTCGCGCGTTGAACAGCGGCCAGCGACGGATCTGGCTGGCCACGCCGTATTTCCTGCCGACCTGGAAAGTCCGCCGCTCACTGCGCCGGGCTGCCGCCCGCGGTGTCGATGTGCGCCTGCTGCTGACCGGGCCGCGCACCGATCACCCGTCGGTGCGTTATGCGGGGCATCGCTACTACCCGCGATTGCTCAAGGCCGGGGTGACGATCTTCGAATACCAGCCGTGTTTCCTGCACTTGAAAATGGTCCTGATCGACGACTGGGTGAGCATCGGCTCGTGCAATTTCGATCACTGGAATTTGCGCTTCAACCTGGAAGCCAACCTTGAGGCGCTGGACCCTGGGCTGACGCGTGCGGTGGCGGCGAGTTTCGAGAGGGACTTTGCGCAGAGCCAGGAAGTCAGCCTGGAGGCATGGCAACGCCGGCCGCTGTGGCGGCGGGTGAAGCAAAGGATTTGGGGATGGGTGGATCGGCTGGTGGTGAATCTGCTGGATCGACGGGGATAGTCGTCGTCCAGATCGTTCCCACGCTCTGCGTGGGAACGCCTCTAGGGACGCTCCGCGTCCAGTGACGCGGAGCGTCACGGGCTGCATTCCCACGCGGAGCGTGGGAACGATCAGTCCGCGCAGGGATTACAGCAGTTCAAAGCTCTGCTGCGTCACGTCCTGGGAATCCAGGCCGATCTCCACATTGAACTTGCCCGGCTCGGCAGCGAACTTGAGCTGGGTATTGAAGAACTTCAGGTCATCCTCGGTGATGGTGAAGCGCACGACTTTCTGTTCGCCGGCCTTCAGCGTGATTTTCTGGAAGTTCTTCAGTTCCTTGATCGGGCGGATCATCGAGCCGGTCACGTCCTGGATGTACAACTGCACCACGGTTTCGCCGTCACGCTTGCCGGTGTTTTTCACCGTGACGCTGGCGTCGAGCTTGCCGGTTTTGTTCAGCGTGGTCGACGACAGCGCCATGTCGCTCAGGCTGAAATCGGTGTAGCTCAGACCGAAGCCGAACGGAAACAGCGGACCTGTGGTGTCATCGAAATACTGTGAGGTGTAGTTGCCCGGTTTGCCCGGCGTGAACGGCCGGCCAATGCTCAGGTGGTTGTAGTAGGTCGGAATCTGGCCTACCGAACGCGGGAAGGTGATCGGCAATTTGCCCGACGGGTTGTAGTCGCCGAACAGCACGTCGGCGATGGCGTTGCCGCCTTCGGTGCCGCTGAACCAGGTTTCCAGAATCGCGTCAGCCTGTTCCTTCTCTTCGAGAATCGACAGCGGACGGCCGTTCATCAACACCAGCACCAGCGGTTTGCCGGTGGCCTTCAGGGCCTTGATCAAATCGCGCTGGTTGGCCGGGATGTTCAGGTCGGTGCGGCTCGACGACTCGTGGGACATGCCACGGGACTCGCCCACCGCTGCCACCACCACATCGGCATCCTTGGCGGCTTTCACGGCTTCGTCGATCAGCACTTGGGCCGAACGCGGATCGTCCACCACTTCCGGTGCGTCGAAATTGAGGAAGTTCAGGTAATCCAGGACCTTCTTGTCACTGGTGATGTTGGCGCCACGAGCGTAGATCAGCGTCGATTGCGCGCCCAGTGCAGTGGTCATGCCGTCGAACAGGGTCACCGATTGCGCGGGTTTACCCGCAGCGGCCCAACTGCCCATCATGTCGATCGGCGCCTTGGCCAGCGGGCCGACCAGGGCGATTTTCGCGGTTTTCTTCAACGGCAGGGTTTCGCCCTGGTTCTTCAGCAACACCATGCTGCGACGCGCGACATCACGGGCCTCGGTGCGGTGCAGGCGGTTTTCGGCATAAGTGTCGACCGGGTCATCCTCAGCCTTGCCGATGCGCAGGTACGGGTCCTTGAACAGGCCCATGTCGTACTTGGCGGCGAGCACTTCACGCACGGCGTTGTCGATGTCGCTTTGCTGGATCTCACCCGCCTTCAACAGCCCCGGCAGCTCTTTGCCGTAGAGGGTGTCGTTCATGCTCATGTCGATGCCGGCCTTGATCGCCAGCTTCGCGGCTTCGCGACCGTCACGGGCGACGCCGTGTTTGATCAGCTCGAAAATCGCCCCGTGGTCGCTGACGGCCAGGCCCTTGAAGCCCCATTGCTTGCGCAACAGGTCGTTCATCAGCCAGGTGTTGGCGGTGGCCGGCACGCCGTTGATCGAGTTCAGCGCGACCATCACCCCACCAGCACCGGCGTCGATAGCCGCACGGTACGGTGGCAGGTAGTCCTGGAACATCTTGACCGGGCTCATGTCGACGACGTTGTAGTCGCGACCGCCCTCGACCGCGCCGTACAGGGCAAAGTGCTTGACGCTGGCCATGATGCTGTCGGCCGCGTTCGCGCCCGTGCCCTGGAAGGCTTTGACCATCACGCCGGCGATGCGCGACACCAGATACGTGTCTTCACCGAAGCCTTCGGAAGTCCGGCCCCAACGCGGATCGCGGGAGATGTCGACCATCGGTGCGAAGGTGATGTCGAGGCTGTCCGCCGCAGCTTCCTTGGCGGCGATGCGCCCGGACAGGCCGATGGCGTCCATGTCCCAGCTTGAGGCCAGGGCTATCGGAATCGGGAAAATGGTGCGATGGCCGTGGATCACGTCATAGGCGAAGAACATCGGGATCTTCAGCCGGCTGCGCATGGCCGCGTCCTGCATAGGACGGTTTTCCGGGCGGGTGATCGAGTTGAACGTGCCACCGATGTTGCCGGCGGCGATTTCCTTGCGGATCAGCTCCCGAGGCATTTCCGGGCCGATGCTGATCAGGCGCAACTGGCCGATCTTTTCATCGAGGGTCATCTGCTTCATCAGGTTGCTGATGAACGCGTCCTTGTTTTCCAGAGGTGCGGGCGTCGTGGCGGCCAATACGTTATGACTGGCCAGGCTGACGAACAGGCCCAGCAAACACAGCTTCTTCATGAATAGTTTTCTCAAAAGCCTAAACGGCAGTGAATACGCGCCGGTCAGCCAAAATTTAGGGAGCGACTATTGTTGTTCAGGTAAATGCAGCACACTTCTGCGTGTTTTCGCGCTGGGGCATCTTTTAGCCCATTGGCTCGATGCAATCCAGTGGTGGCCGCAGATTATGCCCCAAGAGCCGGGTTCAAAGTTCGTAGGTTGTTTTTCAACGGAATGTGCAAGGGAGCGTCAACCAGATGAATGTACGACACCACTATCGGTCGAGCCTGCAGGTTGCAGCCTTGATGTTGCTGACCACGCTGCTGGCCGGCTGCGGCATCAACACGATCCCGACCCTCGACGAACAGGCCAAGGCCGCCTGGGGCCAGGTGCAGAACCAGTACCAGCGCCGCGCCGACCTGATTCCCAACCTGGTGGAAACCGTCAAGGGCTATGCCAAGCACGAAGAAGAAACCCTGACCGCCGTGATTGAAGCCCGGGCCAAGGCTACTTCGATCCAGGTCGATGCCAGGACCCTGGATAACCCGGAAAAACTCAAACAGTTTCAGCAGGCCCAGGATCAGTTGACCGGCGCCTTGAGCCGTTTGATGGTGGTGTCCGAGCGTTACCCGGACCTCAAGGCCAACCAGAACTTCCTGGCGTTGCAATCGCAACTTGAAGGCACCGAGAACCGCATTGCCGTGGCGCGTCGTGACTTCATCCTCGCCGTGCAGAAATACAACACGGAAATCCGTACCTTCCCCGGTCGCCTGTGGCACAGCGTGATGTACAGCGATTTGCCGATCCGCGAAACCTTCGAGGCCACCAGCCCCGATGCGGAAAAAGCGCCTCAAGTGAAGTTCCAGTAAGCGCCGCAAGGGGCTTGAAGCATCACCAAGGATGAGGTTGCCAATGCGTGTGTTGAAAGTTGGCCTGGTGCTGTTGTTCTGGGTATTTGCCCTGACGGCCCAGGCTGCGTTGAAGTTTCCGGAACTGACCGGGCGGGTGGTCGATAACGCCCAGATGATCGAACCTGCGGTGCGTGAGCAACTGACGCAACAGCTTCAGGCCCATGAAAAAGCCACCGGCGAGCAGCTGGTGGTGGTCACCTTGCCGGATTTGCAGGGCACCAACATTGCGGACTTCGGTTATCAACTGGGGCGCTATTGGGGCATTGGCCAGAAGGACAAGAACACTGGCGCACTGCTGATCGTTGCGCGTGACGATCGCAAGCTGCGGATTGAAGTCGGTTATGGCCTGGAAGATCGGCTGACCGATGCGCAGAGCTCGGTGATCATCAATCAGGTGATCACCCCGGCGTTCAAGACCGGCAACTTCAGCAAGGGCATCAGCGACGGGGTCGCGGCGATGCTCGTGGTACTGGGCGGCAATCCGCTGGATGAACCGTCCACGGTGTATGACTCCGGCGGCAATCAGGAAAGCGACTTCGTCTCACGGCATCCGGGGATCTTCGTGTTTCTGGTGATGCTGTTCATCCTGACGATTTTCGTCTGCCAGATGCTCGGGATCCTGCCCAGCGGCGGCGGTGGCCGAGGCGGTTCGAGCGGCGGGTTCGGCGGTGGAGGTTTTGGTGGCGGCGGTGGAGGCGGGGGCTTCAGCGGCGGCGGGGGCAGTTTCGGGGGAGGCGGTTCCTCGGGCGGCTGGTGATCACACAACAATAGCGAGTGGGCATTCTTAAACATGGCATTACTGACCGAACACGAACAACGCAAAGTCGCCGAGGCGATTGCCCGGGTCGAGCGCGACACCGACGCCGAACTGGTGACCGTGCTCGCGGCCCGTGCCGACGACTACGCGTACATCCCGCTACTCTGGGCCAGCCTGCTGGCGCTGGTGGTGCCGGGTGTCGTGCATTACCTGACCGGCTGGCTGACCCTGCACAGCTTGCTGCTGGTGCAATGGATCACGTTCATCGTGCTGTGCGTGGTGTTCCGGATTCCGAAAATCACCACGCACCTGATCCCGCGTTCGGTGCGTCACTGGCGCGCCTCGAACCTGGCGCGCCGGCAGTTTCTGGAACAGAACCTGCACCACACGGTGGGCAGCACCGGGATGCTGATTTTCGTCTGCGAGGCTGAACGCTATGTGGAAATTCTGGTGGATGAAGGGATTTCGAAACGGTTGGACAACAAGAACTGGGATGGAATTGTTGCGGCGTTCACTCAGCAGGTGAAGCAGGGGCAGACGTTGCAGGGGTTTGTGACGTGTGTGGAGGCGTGTGGCGAGTTGCTCAAGGTGCATGTGCCGGTGACGCATGTGAGGAATGAGTTGCCGAATCGGTTGGTGGTTCTAGGCTGATCTCAGCAGCGACACATCCCTTGTAGCAGCTGGCGAAGCCTGCGTTCGGCTGCGTAGCAGTCGTGAATTCAGGCGCTGCGGTTATTCAGGCAAACCATGCATACCGGTTTTACGACGGCTGCGCCGCCGAACGCAGGCTTCGCCAGCTGCTACGGATCGCACCGTTCGGGAAATTACCCGTGCCCTCACTCCCTATCCCCCCTAAAATACCCGCCATTCCCCGATTCGCACCGCCCGAGGCCGTTTGTCCCATGTCTGTCACCGCCACTCCCGCCAGCCTCGCGCCGGATCACCATGCCCAGTTCATCGACTTGCTGCAGTCCAGCCTTGACCAGAACGCCTTCATCAAACTGGTGCTGGCCAAGTACGTCGGCACTGAAGTGGACTTGCAGCGGTTGATCATCAAGCAGCTGACGGTCAAGGATCAGCCCTGCCTGTCCTTCGTTTACCGCTACAAGACGCGCGACATCACCAAGAATTTGCCGATTGCCGAGGGCGTAGCGACCATCGCCGCACTCTTGCCGGCATCGTTCAAAAATGCGCATTTGCTGTCGTTGACGGATGAAGCTCAGCTGGAATACAGCAAAAAGGGCAAGTCTTCGCTGTTCAAGAGCAAACCTCAGCAATTGCGTGAAGTGCCATCCGCCGAGCACAATCGCGAGAAGAACCGCTTCCTCGACCTGAGCCGGCCGTTCCTCGCCGACCTCGGCGTGACCAACAAGCAACACGAGCTGATCCCGGCGATGTCACGCAAGTGGAAGCAGATCAACAAGTTCATCGAGGTCTTCAGCCATGCGCTGACCACCTCACCGCTGGCGCTAGACAAGCCTGTTCAGGTGGCGGATTTCGGCTCGGGCAAGGGTTACCTGACGTTCGCGATCCACGACTATCTGCGCAACACCTTGAAAGCCGAAGGTGTTGTGACCGGCGTCGAGTTGCGCGAAGAGATGGTGGATCTGTGCAACGCCGCAGCCGCAAAGCTCGAACATCCGGGGCTGGTGTTCAAGTGCGGTGATGTGCGCAGTGTGGCGCCGAGTGAGCTGGACGTGATGATCGCGCTGCATGCCTGCGACATCGCCACCGACTATGCGATTCACACCGGTATTCGTTCCGGCGCCTCGATCATCATGTGCTCGCCGTGCTGCCACAAGCAGATCCGTCTGCAGATCCAGAGCCCGGCGCTGCTCAAGCCGATGCTGCAATACGGTCTGCATTTGGGCCAGCAAGCGGAAATGGTCACCGACAGTTTGCGTGCGTTGTTCCTGGAAGCCTGCGGTTACGAGACCAAGGTGTTCGAGTTCATTTCACTGGACCACACCAACAAGAACAAGATGATCCTGGCGGTCAAACGTGCCGAGCCGATTGATCCGGCCCAGCTGTTGGTGAAGATTCAGGAGCTGAAGGATTTCTACCACATCAGCGAACATTGCCTGGAAACCCTGCTGCGTTCCGACGGTTACCTGTGATCCTGTGGGAGCGAGCTTGCTCGCGATGGCGGACTGGCAGTCAATAGAGATGTTGAATGTCAGGGCCCCTTCGCGAGCAGGCTCGCTCCCACATGGGGCTTGATGGCCGTCTTGCGTCCCAACATCACGGTCACGATCACCCCGGCGGCAAACAGCCAGGTGATCGGCTCGATGTGTTCGCCGAAGAACAGCGCCGAAAAAGCGATGGTGAAGAAGATCTGCAACAGCTGGATCTGACTGACCCGGGCAATACCGCCCATCGCCAGCCCGGCGTACCAGGCGAAGAAACCAATGAACTGCGAGAACAGCGAGACGTAACCGAAGGCCCACCAGGTCTTGGCCGAAATTTCGCCCTGATGTTGCAGCGCCAGGTACACCACTGGCCCGATCAGCAACGGAGTCGACAACACCAACGCCCAGCAGATCACCTGCCAACCGCCCATCTCCTTGGCCAATCGGCCGCCCTCGGCGTACCCCAAACCGCCCACGGCAATCGCCCCGAGCATCAGCAAATCACCGGCCTGAATGCTGCCGGCCCCGCTGATCAGCGCATAACCCAGCACCAGCGCGCTGCCCAGCGCGGCGCAGGCCCAGAAGGCTTTCGACGGTCGTTCGTGGGACAACCACGCGGCGTACAGCGCCACGCACAACGGCTGTAAGCCGTTGACCAGTGCTCCGTGAGACGCCGGCAAGGTTTGCATCGCCCAGGCGGACAACACCGGGAAGCCGAGGATCACCCCGGCAATCACCAGGGTCAGGCCTTTGACCTGTTTCCAGGTCGGCCACTTTTCCCGGCGCCACAGCAACAACATCGCCGCCGGAACTGCCGCGAACAGCGCACGGCCCAGGCCGTTGAGCAGCGGATGGAGTTCCTGCACGACGATCCGTGTGAAGGGCAGGGTGAGGCTGAAGATCACAACGCCGAGCAGGCCGAGGGCCATGCCGGTGTTTTCGCGCGAGGACATGATGGCAACCAGAATCGTGGGTGGCGGGAAGACCTTCATCTAGCCATAAACCGCAGGAATCGCTCTGTTACAGCTAGGCGTAGAGTTATCCGTACAGTTTGAGGACGCCTTCGCGAGCAGGCTCGCTCCCACAGGGGAACGCATTCCAATGTGGGAGCGAGCTTGCTCCGGGCGGCGATCCGACGATGAACGATAACGCCGTAGTAGCTGGTTATTACCCGACCCCGCAGATAAGGACTACTTTGAATACTCCTGCAGGCCCACGTATTTCCCAGAGGAGTCCTCCCCATGGCGGCTAAAAAAATTCTGATGCTGGTCGGCGATTACGTTGAAGACTACGAAGTGATGGTGCCGTTTCAGGCGCTGCTGATGGTTGGCCACACGGTGCACGCCGTTTGCCCGGACAAAACCGCCGGTCAGACTGTACGCACGGCGATCCATGACTTCGAAGGCGACCAGACCTACAGCGAAAAACCCGGTCACCTGTTTGCCCTGAACTTCGACTTCGCCAAGGTCAAGTCCGAGGACTATGACGCCCTGCTGGTGCCGGGCGGTCGTGCGCCGGAGTACCTGCGCCTGAACGAAAAAGTCCTGGAACTGGTGCGAGCGTTCGACAAGGCCGGCAAACCGATCGCCGCCGTGTGTCACGGCGCACAATTGTTGGCGGCCGCGGGAATTCTCGAAGGTCGCGAGTGCAGCGCCTACCCGGCCTGTGCCCCGGAAGTGCGCCTGGCGGGCGGTACGTTCATCGATATCCCGGTGACGGAAGGTCACGTACAAGGCAATCTGGCCACTGCGCCAGCCTGGCCGGCGCACCCGAGCTGGCTCGCCGGTTTTCTCGGGTTGCTGGGCACCAAAATCACGCTGTAACGAGGGACCTTTCCATGTGCGAGCTCTACGTCAAAGCCGATCCGATTCTCTACGAATCGCGCTCCCGCTCGCTGCGCATCTGCGGGGTGGTCACCACCCTGCGGCTGGAGAATCAGTTCTGGGACATCCTCAGCGAAATTGCCGAGGTTGACGGCATGACCACCAACCAGTTGATCGCCAAGCTGTATGAAGAGGTGATGGACTACCGCGGCGAGGTGGTGAATTTCGCTTCGTTTTTACGGGTCAGCTGTACGCGGTACCTGAGTCAGCGACGGGTGCAGACACCGGAATTATCAGTGGTGCGCGCGGTGGTGAAGTAGGGCAGGTTGGTCTTTACTCTGAAGCGCGAAACCTCTCAATTGCCAAGGAGAAAGAGCATGTCTGGATGGTATGAAGTGAGCAAAAGCAGCAATGGTCAGTTCAAATTTGTACTGAAGGCCGCCAACGCGGAAACCATTCTGACCAGCGAGCTGTACACCACCCGCGCTGCCGCTGAGAAAGGCATCGTGTCGGTTCAGAGCAACAGCCCGAAGGATGAACGCTACGAGAAGAAAACCACCAAGGATGGCCATCCTTACTTCAACCTCAAGGCTGGTAACCACGAGAT
Source organism: Pseudomonas sp. GL_093 (assembly GCF_057837605.1). NCBI lineage: Bacteria > Pseudomonadati > Pseudomonadota > Gammaproteobacteria > Pseudomonadales > Pseudomonadaceae > Pseudomonas > Pseudomonas sp. GL_093. The sequence continues at coordinate 1,573,975 of NZ_CM174448.1, forward strand.
CATCGGTAGCAGCGAGGCTTACACCTCAGCTGCCGCGCTGGAGAAAGGCATCGCCAGCGTAAAGGTCAACGGGCCGACCACGGTGATCAAGGACAAGACCTTGCCGGTGCTCTAAATCCACCATTCAAGTCCAATACACATCCCCTGTGGGAGCGAGCTTGCTCCGGGTGGCGGTCTGACGATCAACATCTCTGTTGAATGTTATGGCCTCATCGCGAGCAGGCTCGCTCCCACATTGGAATGCATTCCCCCTGTGGGAGCGAGCCTGCTCGCGATGGCGTCAGCCGCGTCGCCGCTAAACCTCGACCGGCACCGTCAGCTTCGGGCTGCCGAGAGCATGCGTCTTCGAATCAAAAAACCGCAACTCACTCCCGGTCCCTTCAAACACCTTCGCGTAATGCCGCTTCTGGTGCTGAATGAACGCCTTGCTGCGCGGATAAATCGAGATCGCCACCACCTGCGGTTTCGCCTGGCGCAAGGCGTGGATGATGTGGCTGTCCTGCTCACCCAGGGCATGACCGAACAGGCACAACCCGTCGCCATGGCAAAGTAACTGGTCGTAGCAGAACGACAGATAGTCCGAGCTGCGAATGGTTTTGAGTTTGTCCTGCGCCGGACCTTCATTGACGAACAGCGGCACGTCGTCGAGGGTCTTGATCGTGTTGTTGATCGCGAAACTGCCGAGCAACGTGCCCTCGGTCGATATCAGTTTGCGCGCCGTGCCGTCCTGATTCCGCACCAGATGCAACCCGCCATGCAGGTAAAGCAGCCGGGTTTTATCGGTCGCCGTGGCGCTTAGATCAAAGCTTGATTCTGCCCCCTGAAACAGGTCGCTGATCGCATCAGGCTGGTGCTGAGTCGCCCAGTAGTTGAGCAAGTCGTAGTTGGTGGTGAACACCGTCCGGTAGCGGCCCAGTTCCTGATTGATCGTCGCCAGTGTTGAAGGCACCACCAGCCGCCACGGGATGTGCACCGCGTGCACGGTGTTGATCAGCGCTTCCTTGATTGCGTAGTAACGATTGCGCGGTGCGGCAGAACTCACGGCCAGGGCCTTGTTGACCCGGCTGGTGGTTTTCAGTGCGCTGAGCACCTGCTCGAAGCTGCGCGTCTGCAGGGCGTCGAACACGCTCAGCTCGGACTGGCTCAAGGGTTTTTCTTCGACGGTACGGGCGTTTTCGAACAGCGAGTCGTAGCCGAAGTCGTCCCACACGGCGCGGCTGGCGCCGTTGCCCACCAGCAGGCCGCTGAACGAGGCGGTGACGCGCAAGGCGTTCCAGTCTTCAAGTTGGGCATCAACATCCTGGAAATCGGTCATTGCGGTCAAAGTCTCAAAGCAAAAGGTCTGGTGGGCGGCGACTTTATCACGACCAAGACTTGAGCCAGATCAAGTTACTTAATGACCGATAGGTCGATCCTGTGGGTACCCGCTGGATCGGCGCTGCCGATTCGGCCTCAGCCAGGAGACTCGCTCATGAGCAGCACGTTTTTCATCCCCTCCGTGAACATCATGGGCATCGGTTGCCTCGACGAAGCCATGGACGCCATTAGCAAGTACGGTTTTCGCAAGGCGCTGATCGTCACCGACGCCGGGCTGGCCAAGGCGGGTGTCGCGAAGATGATTGCCGAGAAGCTGGCAATGAAGGACATCGATTCGGTGATTTTCGACGGCGCCAAGCCTAACCCGAGCATCGCCAACGTCGAGAGCGGTCTGGGTCTGCTGAAGGAGACCCGCTGTGACTTTGTGGTGTCCCTGGGCGGCGGTTCGCCCCATGACTGCGCCAAAGGCATCGCGTTATGCGCAACCAACGGCGGGCAGATTCGCGATTACGAAGGCGTCGATCAATCCACCCAACCGCAACTGCCACTGATCGCCATCAACACCACCGCCGGCACCGCCAGCGAGATGACCCGTTTCTGCATCATCACCGACGAATCCCGTCACGTGAAAATGGCCATTGTCGATCGCAACGTCACGCCGCTGCTGTCGGTCAACGACCCGGCGCTGATGGTCGCCATGCCCAAGGGCCTGACGGCTGCCACGGGTATGGACGCACTGACCCACGCGATCGAAGCCTACGTTTCCACGGCGGCCAATCCGATCACCGATGCCTGCGCACTGAAGGCGATCACGTTGATCAGCAACAACCTTCGCCTGGTCGTCCGCGACGGCAGTGACATGGCCGCGCGGGAAAACATGGCGTACGCGCAGTTCCTCGCCGGCATGGCGTTCAATAACGCATCGCTGGGTTATGTCCACGCCATGGCTCACCAGTTGGGCGGGTTCTACGACTTGCCTCATGGTGTGTGCAACGCGGTCCTGCTGCCTCACGTACAAAGCTTTAACGCGCTGGTTTGCGCCGATCGCCTCACCGATGTCGCCCTTGCGATGGGCGCCGATGTTCACGGTTTCACCCCGGAAGCGGGCGCCCAGGCGGCCATCGTGGCGATCCGCAGCCTGTCCAAAGACGTGGAAATTCCCGCCGGTTTGCGTGAGCTCGGCGCCAAGCTCAACGACATCCCGATCCTCGCCACCAATGCCTTGAAAGACGCGTGTGGCCTGACCAATCCTCGCGTGGCGGATCAGCGCCAGATCGAGGAGATTTTCCGCAGCGCCTTCTAGGCCGTTTTGCGACCGGGCGCGAGCATGACGCAAAGCATCGCGCCCAACGCCAGCAAGGTACACAACAGAGAAAGCGGCCATGCTTGCGGGCTCGCGATCAAACTGGCGATCCCGCCAATAACGGCAGCCATCAGTTGATGAATGAAACCGCTCAACGCCATCGCATACGCACCGCCGACCGGCGAACCGTCATTGGCCAGGGACAGGCTGACCGGATAAGTCAAAGACTGGCCGAACACCGCAACGCAATAGGGCAACCAGAACAGCAGCGCCACTGAAGTACTCCCCAGCAACATCACCGCGCTGCCGGTCAGCACCAGCCCTACGCCCGCCGTCATCAACCCGCGTTGACCGGTGCGAAGTACAAAGCCATTGACCGCCAAAGCCCCCAGAAAATAGGCCGCGCTGATCGGCCAGCCCAACAACCCGTATTCCACGGCCGACCAGTTGAACGGTCCTTGCAGAATCAGCGGCGCTGCGGTGTTGAACGCCACAATCACCCCGTACCCAAGGCCGCCGGTGAGGGCCGGCAACAGAAAGGCTCGATGACGCAAAATGCGCCAGTAACTCGGCCAGGCGGATGACGGGGCATTCTCCTCGACCAGCACCGGGAACGTAACCCGGGCCACGACCAACCCCATCATCAGACTCACACCCCCCAACAGATAGAAAATCGCTGGCCAGCCCAGCGCTATCTGGATGATCGACCCCAGGTATTGGCCGATCCCCAGCGCCACCACAAAGGAAATCGAAATCCAGGACAACGCCTTGGCCAGAAGATCACCGCGGAAACTGTCGCGGATCAGCACCCGGGCCATGACCGAAATGCCGCTGGCGCCAATGCCCTGAACCAGTCGAAACGCCAGGAACGATTCAAGCGTCTGGCTCAGGGGCAGGGCCAGATTGCCCAACCCGTAGATGCCCAGCGCGGCGAGCAGCACCGGTTTGCGGCCGATGCGCTGGCCCAGGCTGCCCCAGAACAACATCGGCAACGCCATGCCGATCAGATACACCGCCAGCCCCCAGGAAACCTGCGAGGCGTCGGCGGACAGATCCCGGGCCATGTCCGGCAGCGCCGGCAGGTAAATGCTCATGCCCAACTGGGCGAGGAAAACCGTGCAGCAGGTGACGAGGAGGGTGGTGCTGCTCTTCATTGAATCTTCCCTGATTTCAGTTCAACAGCCGATGTCCCGGCCTTGAGTGCGTAAAAGCTCGGTAATGAGTTCACAAAAGTGTCGGATCAGCGTCGGTTCCATGTCGGCGCGCAGGGTGATTCTGATGGCCGCCTTGCCTTGTGCGACCACCGGGAAAAACACGGCCGAGGTGAAGAAACCGTGATTGGCCAGTTCCATGGCGATGCTGTTGGCCAGCGCTGCTTCGCCGCAGTTGACCAATCGAATGGCCATGTTGCTGTTGTGTTGATCGGTGCGGATGAGGCTGTCGAAGAGCTGGATATTACCCTGAAGTTTTTCCTGTAACGCGGCAAATTCTGGCGTGCGATGAAGCTGGATGGACGCTCTGCCCGCGCCAATGGCGGCACTGTTCAGGCTTTGCGACCAATTGTTGGGGCCGCCGTAACGGGCAATGAGCCTCTTCTGCCGTTCATTGCCCAGCATCACCAGACCACCGCTGGCGCCAAACGACTTGGCCAGCGAGGCGACGATCAGGCAGTCATCCCCCAGGGTGTGCAACCTGGGGCGCACGAGGCCAGCGCCGAATGTTCCGACGGCGGACAGCGCGTGGGAATCGTCCAGATAGAGAAACAACCCATAGCGGTCCTTGAGATACAAAAGACTGTCCAGGTCTGCGACCCCGCCCATGCTGTAGGCACCGTCGGCGACATACGCGACGGTGCGGTGTTGCTGGCACTGCTTCTCGAGAAAATCCATGTCGTTATGAGGACAGGTCACGACCGTGGTTTCATCGGCGCAGGCGGCTTTGAGGTGATTCATCGAGTAGTGCGCCAACCGGTCGAAGACCATTACGGGAGGGCGGTTTTCCGTGAACACGCCGCTGGCCAGCAACGGCAGGATTCCGGCACTCGCGGCACTGCACGACAAGGTGCTCAGGCAACTGGCGCCGAATAACTCGGACAGTTCGGTTTCGTACTGTTCCAGAATGGCCAGCTTGCAGCGGTTCTTTGAGTTGGCGACGCGCAGGGTGCCGGTTTCCCACAGGGTATTCATGGCACCGTCGAGAATGTCGGGATGGTGATCCAGGCCCAGGTACGACGTCGTGCAGAAATGATGAAACGCGCGCCCGTGCTGATCGAGCATCCGGTTGGCACTTTTGATTTCGACGTTAAGCCCCGAAATTTTCCCGGCTTCAGCGCTCTCCCAATCGTGATCGGCCAACGCGATGACTTTGCGGTAGTTGGTGTAGCGGTTTGCTGCCTGTGCTGTCTGGTCCATATGAAAATGACTTTCCTTGAGTGAAACGATCCATGGGGTTGTTGCAGTTCGTGTGTGTTTCCAGACTTTACAGAGCGCAGCGGAGGCTTTGAATCGGCTGTTTCCGGTACGGCTGAGTGTTACAAGAGATTTATGTGTAGGGCGATGCCTCGTGATGTTGTGGGCAATTTGCTTTGCCGAGTCGTGTAGAAACCGGGCTATCCTGCCGACTCAGTCGAACAGAAGTCATCGAGCCCTCCATGCTGCAAAAAAGCCTGATCCGCCGCCTCGACCTGATCACTCTCCAACTGTTTGTCGCCGTTCATGAGGAGGGCACGCTGACCCGTGCCGCCGCGCGTGAAGCCATCGCCGTGTCGGCGGCCAGCAAGCGGCTGATGGAGTTGGAAGAAGCGCTGGGCATCAGTTTGTTCGTACGCCAGGCCAAGGGCATGACCCTGACGCCGGCCGGTGAAACCTTGTTGCACCATGCCCGGCAAATGCTGTTCAACGTCGAGAAAATGGGACTCGAACTGGGCGAGCACAGCCACGGTATTCGCGGCTATGTGCGGATGCTCGCCAACCTGTCGGCGATCATTCAGTTTCTGCCCGAAGACCTGCGGGACTTTTCCGAGCGTCATCCTCAGGTCAAGACCGACCTCGAAGAACGCCCCAGCAGCGGGGTGATTCAGGGTGTGCTGGATGGCGTGGCCGACCTTGGGATCTGCTCCAGTGACAGCGACGTCAAGGGGCTGCACAGCGTGCTTTATCGACAGGACAAACTGATGGTGTTGATGCTGCCCGATCATCCGCTGGCGAGTCGTTCCAGCCTGGCCTTCGCCGATACGCTGGACAGCGATTACGTCGGTCTGCATTCCGCCAGTTCGATCAATATGCGCACCCACGCGGCCGCGCGCCAGGCCGGTAAAGTGTTGCGTCTACGGATTCATGTACCGGGTTTCGATGCCATGTGCCGGATGGTCCAGGCCAACATGGGCATCGGCATCCTGCCGCAAAAGGCCTATGAACTGTTTGGCCGGGCGTTGGGCTTGCACGCGGTGCCGTTGACGGATGACTGGTCGGATCGCGCGTTGGTTCTGGTGGTGCGCGATGAAGCGGCGCTGTCGCCGGTGAGCCGGATGTTGTTCGAGCAGTTGCGCGGCCAGGTCTGACAGTTCTCTATTGGATGGCCGGCCTCTTCGCGAGCAGGCTCGCTCCCACAGTTGATCTGTGGCGTTCATAAGTCCCTTGTGGGAGCGAGCCTGCTCGCGAAGGCTGACCTGAGGTCGCGATAAATCTTGCCGGGCGTTCGCGTTTCGCGAACGCTCGTTGCCAACTGAAGGTTGGATTCCAACCCCCGTGGTCCTCTAGCCTTGGCTCATATTCCAAGAACAACATGAGGTACCCCGCGATGACTGCCCCCTTAAGTGCAATCAAAGTGATCGAGATCGGCACGCTGATCGCCGCGCCGTTCGCCGCGCGTATGCTCGCCGAGTTCGGCGCCGACGTGATCAAGATCGAAGCCATGGGTCAGGGCGACCCGCTGCGCAAATGGCGCAAGCTGCACGAAGGCACGTCGCTGTGGTGGTACCTGCAATCGCGAAACAAGAAGTCCCTGGCGCTGAATCTGAAATCCCCCGAAGGCATTGAACTGGTCAAGCAACTGGCGACCAGCGCCGACGTGCTGATCGAAAACCTGCGTCCCGGCGCCCTGGAGAAACTCGGTCTGGGCTGGGACGTGTTGCACGCCCTCAACCCTAACCTGACGCTGGTGCGTATATCCGGTTATGGCCAGACCGGCCCATACCGCGACCGCCCAGGGTTCGGTGCGATCGGCGAGGCCATGGGCGGGATCCGCTACACCACCGGCACCCCCGGTTCACCCCCGGCCCGGGTGGGCGTCAGCCTCGGCGATTCCCTGGCTTCGCTGCACGCGGTGATCGGTGCCTTGATGTCGCTGCTGCGGGTCAAGACCGGGCAGGGCGGTGGACAAGTGGTTGATGTGTCGCTGGCTGAAAGTGTGTTCAACGTCATGGAAAGCCTGGTGCCGGAATACGACATGCTCGGCCATGTTCGTGAGCGCAGCGGCGGGGCCTTGCCGGGCATTGCGCCGTCCAATACTTACCTGACGGCCGATGGCGCCTACGTGGTGATCGCCGGTAACAGCGACCCGATCTACAAGCGCTTGATGGACGTCATCGGTCGCCGTGATCTGGCCGATGCGCCGGAGTTTGCCCATAACGACGGGCGTGCCGCCAAGAGCAACGTGCTCGATGCGGCGATCACTCACTGGACCAGCAGCCTGCCGATCGACGACGTGTTGTCGGCACTGGAAGCGGCCGAAGTCCCTGCCGGGCGCATCTATTCAGTCGCCGACATCGTCGCCGATCCGCACTATCAGGCGCGGGACATGCTGCTCAACGCCGACCTGCCCGGCGGCGCCACGGTGAAGATGCCTGGCATTGTGCCGAAAATGTCCGAGACGCCCGGTGGCGTTAACTGGTCCGGACCAACGCTGGGCCAGCACACCGACGGCATCCTCGCGGGACTGGGCCTTACCGGTTCGGACATCGAACGGCTGAAAGCTGCAGGGGTGGTGCAATGATCACTGATTTTTCCGAGACCCTGATTGTTCAGGAAGTCTCCCCCCGCGACGGCTTGCAGATCGAGCCAACCTGGGTCGAAACCGTCGACAAGATTGCCTTGATTGATCAGCTATCGCTGGCTGGTTTCAGCCGCATCGAAGCCGGCTCGTTCGTTTCGCCCAAGGCGATACCGGCGCTGCGCGATGGTGAGCTGGTGTTCAAGGGCATCACCCGGCAACCGGGGGTGATTTATGTCGCGTTGATCCCCAACCTGAAAGGCGCGCAACGGGCGCTGGCGACGAGGGCTGACGAGCTGAATCTGGTGATGTCTGCCAGCCAGACCCACAACCTGGCCAACATGCGCATGCGTTGCGAAGCCTCATTGGCCGCGTTCGGCGAGATCGTGCAATACGTTCGCGGGACGACGGTGCGACTCAACGCCAGCATCGCCACCACCTTCGGCTGCCCGTTTGAAGGCAAGATCGATGAGGATCGCGTGCTGCAAATCGTCGAGGCTTATCAGGAGCTCGGGATCCAGGGCATTACCCTGGCTGACACCACCGGCATGGCCAATCCGCGGCAGGTTGATCGTCTGGTGCGGCGGGTCTTGCAGCGGGTTTCGCCAGCTGATTTGACCCTGCATTTCCACAACACTCGCGGCCTCGGTCTGTGCAACGTGCTGGCCGCCTACGAGGCCGGTGCCCGACGCTTCGACGCGGCACTGGGCGGGCTCGGCGGTTGCCCCTTCGCGCCGGGTGCCTCGGGCAATATTTGCACCGAAGATTTGGTCAACCTGTGCGATGAGATCGGCATTCATACCGGCATCGATCTGCCGCTGTTGCTGCAATTGTCGCGAGGGTTACCCGCGCTGCTGGGCCACGAAGTGCCCGGTCAGCTGGCCAAGGCCGGACGCAATTGCGATCTGCATCCGACGCCGTCCTGACCCAACTAAAAGCTTGTAAACAGAGCCTCTCAACCAGACAACAAAAACAATCGGACACCCACGGGCAGTCCGCCTGGAGAACCATCATGAGCCTTAATGTACTGGAGGCGGGCGCGAGCCCGTCCGTTAGCCACGACGAAGAAAAAGCCCTGGTCAGCAAAGTCGCCTGGCGCCTGATGCCGTTGATCATGGTCTGCTACCTGTTCGCGTTTTTCGACCGCATCAACATCAGCTTCGCCAAGTTCCAGTTGCAGACCGACCTGAGCCTGAGCGACACCGCTTATGGCCTCGGTGCCGGGTTGTTCGTGGTCGGTTACGTGATCTTCGAAGTGCCGAGCAACATGATGCTGTACAAGGTCGGCGCCCGGCGCTGGATCGCCCGGATCATGATGTCCTGGGGCCTCGCCACTGCGGCCATGGTCTTCGTCAATAGCGAATGGCAGTTCTACGCGCTGCGCTTTGTGATTGGCGCGATGGAGGCCGGTTTTGCGCCGGGAGTCCTGTATTACCTGACGCTGTGGTTCCCGCAGCACTATCGCGGGCGCATCACTTCGATGCTGTTTCTGTCGTCGGCGTTTGCCGGTCTGGTCGGCGCACCGTTCTCCGGGCTGGTGTTGCAACACCTCGACGGCTTTATGGATATGCGCGGCTGGCACTGGCTATTTCTGCTGGGCGGCGTGCCTTGCATTGGCCTCGGCTTGCTGGTGCTGACGTTGCTCAAGGACCGCATCGAAGACGCCCATTGGCTGACGTCGTCAGAGAAGACGCTGCTGGCCAGCCGTATCGCTCACCATGAACCGCACAAGAGCGGCGGCTCGTTGCTCGCCGCACTGCGGATTCCGGGTTTCCTGACCCTTGGGCTGATCTACTTCCTGATTCAGGTGGCGTCCTACGGCTTGAACTTCTGGGCCCCGCAACTGATCCGCAGCGCGGGCACCGAGAGCCCGGTGATGATCGGTTTGCTGACCGCCATCCCTTACATCTGCGGTGCGATCAGCATGGTGGTGATCGGGCGGTTGTCCGACTCGACCGGTGAACGGCGCAAGTTTGTCGCAGGTCTGGTCGCGGTGGGCGCGGTGGGGTTCTTCTGTGCAGGGATTTTCGCTAACCACACGACCTTCCTGATTGTCGCGCTGGGCTTGCTCGGTGCCGGGATCATCGCGTCCATCCCGAGCTTCTGGACCCTGCCGCCCAAACTGCTGGCCGGTGCTGGCGCAGGGGCCGCGGGCGGGATCGCAGTGATCAACACCCTCGGCCAGTTCGGCGGCATTGTCAGCCCGGTGATGGTGGGGCGGATCAAAGACCTGACGGGCAGCACCACGCCGGCACTGTATGTCATCGGCGTGGCTGCGCTGATCGCTGTTGCGCTGCTGATGTGGGGATTGCCGCAGAAGCTGCGTACGCTCGACAAGTTTTAAAAGTTTCGCAGGCTACGCCGGTTCCTGCATCGACCACGCATCACTGCAGGCGCTGGCGAAGGCTGCGATCACAAGATGATGATCGTTCCCACGCTCTGCGTGGGAATGCCTCAAGGGACGCTCCGCGTCCAGTGACGCGGAGCGTCACGGGCTACATTCCCACGCAGAGCGTGGGAACGATCAAGACGTTGCTGTTATCGCTTTTTCCAATGTGCCACCGAACTGAATCAATACCACTCCAGCCATCAACAAAATCGCCCCAAACACCCGCGGCAACGTCATCTGCCGCTCCACCAACCCAAACCACCCAAAGTGATCCAGCACCAGCGAAGCAACCACCTGTCCCGCCAGCGCCAAAGCAATAAACCCCGAAGCCCCAAGCTTGGGCAGCAGCATCAGCGCCAACGAAATAAAGCACACCCCAAACGCGCCACCGGTCCACATCCACAGCGGCGCCTTGCTGATGAACGCCAGCGATGGCAACGGCAAACGCAGCGCCAACATAACCGGCAACAACACCACAATACTCACCAACAACGACGCGAGGGTCGCCCACAACGGATGGCCCAAACCACGCCCGAGGTTGGCGTTGATCGCGCTTTGAAAAGGCACCACCGCTCCGGCTATCACGGCCAGCAGCAACAGCCCGGCCCAATGCAACGTACTCATGATGAATCTCCAACAGGTTTTGCTGGACTCTAGAGTATTCGTCGCGCAGATTTAAATTCCAAATAGCTATTCAGAACATGCATCAGATGAATGATCTTCGGCGCGTCGACCTCAATTTGCTGGTGATCCTCGACGCCTTGCTCAGCGAGCAACACGTGACCCGTGCCGCCGAGCGCCTGCACCTGAGTCAGCCGGCCGTCAGTCATGCCTTGGCGCGGTTGCGTGATCTGCTCGGCGATCCTTTGCTGGTCCGGGCGGGCGCCAACCTCGTGCCAACCCCGCGAGCCCTGGAGTTGATGGCGCCTTTGACCGAAACCCTGGCTCAGGTGCAATCGCTGCTGGCGCCGAATACCTTCGATCCGGCCACCGCCAAGCGCACGTTCCGACTGGCGATGTCCGACTATGGCGCTGCAATCGTTCTGCCGGGGTTGATCCGGACCTTGCGCCGGGAAGCTCCGGGCATCGATCTGCAAATCAGCCATGCCAGCCGCGAAGGCATGCTCGAGGGGGTGCTCAACGGCGACATCGACGTGGCGGCAGGCGTCTTTCCAGAGTTGCCGAACGAGTTGCGCAGCACGCCGCTGTTTGAAGAGCACTACGCCTGTCTGGTCGACCGCAACAGCCTGCCCGCCGATGGCGTACTTGACCTGCCAACCTACCTCGCCCGACCCCACGTCCTGCTGGAAATGCGCGGCAGCGGCACCCCGGAAATAGAACGAGCCCTGACAGCCCTGCGTGAGCGCCGTCGCGTGGCGATCAGCCTGCCGCACTGGAGCGTCGCTCCGGAATTCATCAGTGGCACCGACCTGATCCTCACCGTCGCTTCCCGAGGGTTGCTCAATATCGATGAGCAGTCGTTGATCGTGGTCCCGCCGCCGTTTCACATTCCGTCGTTTACGTTTGTGTTGGTTTGGCACAAGCGGCGGGGCGGGGATCAGGCGTTGAACTGGTTGAATGGGCGGATTGGGGAGGGGATCAGGCGGGATTGATCTTCAGGGTGGCGCACGCTGAAATCTACCAATTGGTGGGGGGAAGTCGCCGAGTATGGAAGATCCTAAGCACTTGCAAGCGACCTTGGCGAACTCGATAGGGAATCAGATACGGCCGGTCGGGCAAAACCCATTCACGAGTCCCGGGCAAGCGACCTTCTCGGCCTGTCGAGGGAAATCGAGCAAGGTGATCAACGCTGGCGAGAATTGCTTGAACGAAATCTGCCGCCGCCTTTGGGTTTTCCATCGCGATGTACGCGGCTTCGTCATCGAGATTCTTTAATGCAGTACGCAGCCACTCAACGCGCATTGGCTGTCCACTTGTCGGCGATTGCATTCACTTCTTCCGGCGTTGCGAAGTCACCGGCATCGGCTTCTTTCAGCGCTTTCTGAATTTCTTCAATTTGCCAGGCTTCCCTCGCGAGATATTCACGCAGAGCATCCACTGCGAGAAATGACTTACTGCGACCCGTGGCCTTGGCAAGGTTGGCGAGCGTATCGGCTAGTTCGTCTGGCAAGCGCAAAGACATGACGGACATGACGGTCTCGATGTAGTGGTTTGTAATACAACATACTACCGCGTCATGCGGGGGGGGAGGCCACCCCCGTTCGTCTGCGGTAACAAATGATTGAACAGACCTACCGAGCCGAGGATAGTGCGCGGCTGAAATCGTCTGGTTTTTTGAAGTAAACAAGGAGCAGGGCATGACATTGAAGTCTGGGTTGATGGGGAGTTTGGCTGCGTGCAGCCTGATAATGACGCCCCAGGTGTTCGCCGAATGTGCGTCACCGCCGTTGAGTGACGACTTCGGCTCAAGCGGGTTGCGAAGATGAGGCGCCATTCGGTCAGCGTTCATTCACGCTATGCAAGGTTTGGCCGGCTTATGACGACCTGACGATTGTTGCCACGTCGACGGTTACCCCGGACTTCGTAGATGCAGGTAATGACGGTGGGAATGTCGATCTGGAGTTGTTGGGGCGAACTGTGCGATGGCGAATCCAAAAATTGAAGGCAACCCAAGTCACTCTCCGTTATGACGGTAAGCAATACGTCGTACCAGAAGCACTTAGCGGTTAATCGGTCGACAGCAGCCCTTTGCGCGGTTGAAGTTCTTCGACGATCTGTAAGTCGGGTTCCGGGAACCTGAGATAGACTTGCGTGCATTCACCCCGGTTCAATAGGACTTCCAATGACCCCATCGCTGCTAATGGCTGTTCTCGCCTCGGGCTTTATTTACGGCATCACGCCGGGGCCGGGTGTGTTGGCGGTGTTCGGCATCGGTGCGGCGCGTGGTCGGCGGGCCGGGGCGGGGTTTCTCTGCGGGCATTTGCTGGGGGATGTGGTCTGGTGCAGCACCGCGCTGATCGCGATTGTCGGTGCGCGGGAAATCGGCAGTACTGCGTTCGATGTGCTGGGCGTGCTCAGCGGGCTGTATCTGTTCTGGCTCGGTCTGCGCGCGGTTCGTGCCCGTCGCAGCAGTGTCGAAGCGCCACAGGGCCCGGCGCGGCAGCCGTTCTGGCACGGCATTCTATTTGGCCTGACCAATCCGAAGGCTTACCCGGTGGCGGTAGCGACTTTTACGGCGCTGCTGTCCAGCCGTGCCGAATTGCTGCACTGGTCGATGCTGCCGTGGCTGATTGTCCTGAGCTTCGTTGGCGGCCTCATGGCCTACGCTATCCTCATTGGCATTGTCGGGGCGCGGCAGGTGCGCAGCTTGTACCAGCGCCATGAGCTGTTGATCACCCGGTTGTGTGGGGTGATGTTTATCGGGTTTGCCATCAACGCCCTGGCGCATGCATTGCCGGGGCTGGTGACGAACAAGGCGTGAGGCTGATCGCAAGGAGGCGTCAGTTGTATTGATGGGGCAGGGAGGGTTCTTTATTGCTGCATTGTCCGGACACGCTCACCGCACTATGGCAACCAGAAATTCCGCGCCGTTGGCGAGTTTCATCGATCTCTTGCTGGACGCCGTCTGTGCGGTCGACAAACAAGGTCGCTTCGTATTTGTCAGCGCGGCCTGCGAGCGTATCTTCGGTTATACCCCCGAAGAGCTGATCGGCCAGCCGATGATCGACCTGGTGCACCCCGCTGATCGTCAGCGCACCCTCGATGCCGCGCGGGAGATCATGGGCGGCGACCCCAAGCTCAATTTCGAAAACCGCTACCTGCGCAAAGATGGCCGCGTGGCGCACATCCTCTGGTCGGCGCGCTGGTCGGAGGTCGACCAACTGCGCATCGCCGTGGCGCGCGACATCACTGAGCGCAAGCAGGCCGAATCCCGGCAAGCGGCGTTGTATGCGATCTCCGAAGCGGCCCACGCGGCGGAAGATTTACTGGCGCTGTTCAAACGCATCCATTTGATTATCGGAGAATGGCTGCCGGCGCTGAATTTCTCCGTGGCGCTGTATGACGAACACTGTGCGCAGCTGAATTTCCCTTATCACGTGGACGATCTGGAGCCGCAACCCGAGCAGCCCGGAACGATCACCGGGCGCCTCTGCGCCGAGGTGATTCGCAGCGGCCAGCCGATTCTGCTGACACCGGATCAGGACAATTTGCCGGAAGGGTTTGAGGCGCTGGTCGCGGGACAGCATTCGCCTTGCTGGCTGGGCGTGCCGTTGAGTTCACAAAACGGCACCATCGGTGCGTTGATCGTCAAAAGCGTGCCCGGTGGTGAGCGCTACACCGAACAGGACAAGGAGCTGCTGCAATACGTTTGCGCCCAGGTCGCCACAGCGATTGAGCGCAAGCAATTGCATGCCAGGCTGCAGCGCATGGCCCAGTACGACCAACTGACTCAACTGCCCAACCGAGAGTTGCTGCGTGAACGGCTTAAAGACTCACTGACGCTGGCGCGGGCGGATTCCGGGCATATGGCATTGCTGTATGTCGACCTCGACCGTTTCAAGGAAGTCAACGACACCCACGGCCATGCGGTCGGCGACATGCTGCTGCAAGCTGTCGCCAACCGGCTCAAGGGCTGTGTGCGCGAAACCGACACGGTGGCGCGCATCGGCGGCGATGAGTTTGTGGTGTTGTTGCACAGCATCCACGCCTCGGAAGACGCCGACAGCGTGGCGGGAAAAATCCGACAGGTCCTGGCTCAACCCCTGCGTCTGGACGGTCACAGCCTGATCATCCAGACGAGCATCGGCGTTGCGCGATACCCCGACCACGGAACCGAAGAAAAGCAGTTGTTCCGGCATGCCGATGAGGCCATGTACGCCGCCAAGCGCCAAAATCATCAGCGCCTCGGGGCCTGAAAAATCTGCCACCGTTCGTCGCGGCGATTTCAACTTTTCTAAACCTTTGCGGTGATCGAAATTCTGATTCTATGCGGGCTCCTGCTCGCCGCGATCATCACCAAGAGGTAGAGAATCATGCCTAATTCAAGAAACTCGAACTCGGGAAACTTCGCCAACGATCGAACGAAGGCGTCTGAAGCCGGTCGCAAAGGTGGGAAAACTACCACCACGACTGTCGATAAAGACCCTGCGAAACCCGATATGGGCCGTAAAGGTGGTCAGAAATCGAAGTAGCGGTGAAGGTAGTTTTGATTGAGAGGCGGGAGCGTAAGCTCCCGTTTGAATTTTTTACGAGGAGGGCGCGACCATGAGCCGGATGGCCACCCGATTACGCAATGCCAGTTTTGCCACGTTGCTGGGTCTGTGCGCCAGCAGTGCCTTTGCCCAGTCCCCCGCCGAATTCATCAACGATGCATCGGCCAAAGGCATGGCCGACATCGAAGCCAGCCGCCTGGCGCACCAGAAAACCGAATCCAAAGAGGTCAAGGACTACACCATCGTCGTCATCAACGACCGCACCACCGCCAACCAGCATCTGGCGAAAATCGCCAAGCAACTGGATTTGCCGGTGGCTCCGCGCGAAGAGGTAGTCGATAAAGCCAAAGCCTTGATGCCGCAAGTGCAGGACGGCGCGAGCTTCGACCAGGCCTACGCGGCCAGTCAGGTGAAAACCACCCAGGAAGCCATCGAACAGCTTCAACAGGTAGCGCAGACCACCGACGTGCCTGAAATCAAAGCCTTCGCCGAAGAAACCCTGCCAAAATTGCAGAGCCATCTGCAAATGGCCAAGGCGCTGCAAGCCAGTCGCTAACCCACGAAGTACGCGGGTGACCTCGGGCCACCCGCGACGTCCCGATCAGCATTCATTCAAATCCTGCTTACCTTTTTCCTGGACGACGGTGCCGTCCAGGGAAATCGTTTCGCCCTCGCCAAGTTGCCGATACTGCTTTCTCAGCGCTTCCAACTGCTTGAGGTCCAGCGCCTCGAGCCCCAGCATCGCGTTCTGCGCCTCCTTCGTCACCCGCAGCAACTCATCGACCTTCAAATGCAAAATGTCCGTGTCGCGGTTCTGGGTGTTCTGGATCAGGAACACCATCAGGAACGTGATGATGGTGGTCGACGTATTGATGATCAGTTGCCAGGTGTCGTTGAAGTGAAAAATCGGCCCACTCAGCCCCCACAGAAAAATCAGAATGATCGCCCCCATGAACGTTTTGGGGCTGCCGGCCCACAGGGCAAGTTTCTGAGCGACTTTTGCGAATTTCATTGCCGTGTTCCTTATAGGGATGCGCCTGATTTTCAGACAGCACGGGCATGATGAAAATTCTGATTAAATTCTGGGTTCAATGAAAAGCCGGTAACTCGTACCTCGGTAGGTCGGAGTAGCTGACGGAAGGCTGCGACCTGGCGATCTTATAGGTCGAATTGACTCAGATATGGATGGAGGAAATCTCTGTTGTTCCCAATTCTTGGTTGGATTCTTTCTTTGTGCCGGTTTGTGTCTAGTATCAAAGGCAATCAATTTGCCAGCATGCAAACACACGGATCGAACCAGATAAGAGGCCACTCATGGAATTCTTCGAAAAGTTAGCAAGCTTAGCCGCCAAAGTTCGTTTGCAAGGCGCTGCCATTAAGACGGAAGAAGCGACCAAGAACGCGTTTGTCATGCCGTTTATCAGCACGGTGCTGGGCTACGATGTCTTCGATCCGACGGAAGTAACTCCCGAATTCGTTTGTGATATTGGAACGAAAAAGGGAGAAAAAATTGATTACGCAATCATGAAGGGGGGAGAGGTTCAAATCCTCATCGAGTGCAAAAAAATAGGCGAGCCGCTGCACATCAATCATGCCTCCCAGTTGTTTCGTTATTTTCACGTCACCAGCGCCCGAATTTCTATCCTTACCAACGGTCAGGTCTACAAGTTTTTCACCGACCTGGACGCGCCAAACAAGATGGATGAGAAGCCGTTTCTTGAACTCGACCTTCTGGATATCGACGAGTATTCCGTTCCCGAATTGGTCAAGCTCACCAAGTCAGCCTTCGATGTGGATTCGATCATCAGCGCCGCAGGTGAGCTGAAGTACGTCAGCCAAATCAAAAAGGTCATTGCTTCGCAGGTCAGCAAGCCTGATGACGACTTTGTGAAGGTGTTCGCATCGCGTGTATACGACGGGGTGATTACTCAGAAGGTCCGTGAGCAGTTCCATGAGCTAACGAGAAAGGCCGTGGTGCAGTTTCTCAACGACCAAATCAACGACAGGCTTAAGTCGGCCATGAGCGGTGCTATTCAACCAGCGTTGGCCTCTTTGTCGGTTTCTTCCAGTGGTACCGAGCAGCCGGATTTGCGGGACGAGTCTGAGGACAAGGTTCTGACCACCTTGGAAGAACTGGAGGGTTATCACATTGTCCGCGCCGTGGTTCGGTCTGTTGTCGATGCCAAACGAATTGTTCAACGCGACACCCAAAGCTACTTCGGCATTCTGCTCGACGACAACAACCGCAAACCTATCTGTCGTCTGCACTTCAATCGTTCACAGAAGTACATCGGGATTTTTGATGAAGAGAAAAATGAAACCCGGCACGCAATCAACTCGATAGACGATATCTACGAATACTCGGATCACTTGAAGAAGACTGTTGGATATTACGACTAGCCGAGCTTGCTCGGCGCGAAAAAAAACCGGCCATTGCGGCCGGTTTTTTGTGGGCATTTGATCAACAACGCGCGAACAGATATGCCCTCTCATTCAATTCAATAAAAAAACCGCCCTTGAGGCTAATGCCAATCAGTTAAGGAGCGACACAATCCGTAGCAGCAGGCTTCGCCAGCTGCTACGGATCGCGTTTTGGCTTAACTGATTGGCATTAGCCCTTGAGGCCGGTTTTTTAGGAGTCAATTCACTCCGCCAACTTCACGTCCACCGACCAACTGAAGTACCCCAATGCCTCGCAGCTTTTATTGATCAGCATGAATTTCAGTTCGCACGCCGCCACACCAGCCGCCAATTGCGTGCAGTGCCAGTAATGATCATCGGCCGTGTGGCTGCCCGGTTGGGTCGGGTTTTCGGGATTGGGTGCGGGGACTGTCAGGTTTGTGTGGATCACCAGTTCAGGTGGTGAAAGTACCCCGGCATCACCGACAGACATCTCGTAGAACACCACGCTGTGTTCAGCGAGCAAGCTGACGGTCCTGCCACGGATATGGAAGTTCTCGCCGTTACTGGCGATAAACGTCATAAAGCTGTCATTTGTAGTACTTTGTGTTGTTTTGTTGCCGCTGATGGCAAAGATGAAACCTTCCTCAATCCCGGTCGGGTTTTGCGGCTCAAGACTGGGTTGCGGATAACGTAAAAGCAGCGATTCGGCATCGACGATCAGCAGCACATTATTGGCTGGCGCGATACTCGTCGAGGGGGAGGCAATCGGTTCGGAAGTCATCATGGATTCCTTTCATGATGTTGATTCAAGACGGCAGCCGCATCAGTTCAAGCAAGACATCCCGTCCCGGCCGAAGCGGCAACGAACTCGGTAGGCCCCTCGTTGCCAAGGGGCCTGGTCATCGTCAGTTACGGATGGTAATGAACGGATCCCACGAGCAGCAACCTACGATCTTGCAGTCGCGATCAACGATCAGGAAATGGAAGTGGTAGGTCACGCTGCCGCACGAAAGTGTTTCCGAAGACCAGTAATGGTTATCGACTTTCTGGCAGCTTGGAACCGACGGGTTGCTGGTGTTGGGAACGGCAACGCACGCTGTAGCCTTGCGAGGCGTGGGTGTGGAGATCAACTCGTTGCCGACATTGCCAATGAACTTGTAGAAAATCACTGCAGTCTCGAAGCTCTGCGACAGACTGGTTTCACGCCAGCGAATCAAGTCGCCTACCTGGGCTTTCAAGTTGAGTTCGCCACCGGCCTGGCCGCTGACCACGTTGTTCTGATTGGTCACCATGTACACATGATTGACGTCGATTAACGTCGGCGAGGCAGGGTTTTTGCTGATGTTCGGGTAGTTTTTCAGAATGGTTTCAGTGTCGATTGAAACAAGAACATCCGTGACTCGAGACATAGTAAAGCTCCTTGTTCATAGTGAATGCCTGGCATCTTCCAGGCACAACAACGCTTGCTTGCCTTACGGCCGTTGCGAACACACTACGGGCGGAACCCACCTGTCACGGGCATGAGCTGGCCTTGCTCCTTGCGTGCAAACTAACGGGTTCGGGTTCCTTCCGACGGGCCGCGATAGGACTATAGGTGCCATTTCAAGGCTGTCAAAATTGCTTTCCTGTCAGTTCGACGAACGGTCGATTTAGTTATGATTTCAGAAGATTTGGCGATAAAGAACGCGCATTCAAACTCTCGTTGTTATGTCGGTGCCAAGTCATACAAGTTCAGGTAATAGACAGATACGACCTGCTACAAGATCAATTAGCCAGGCAGGAGCGTGGCTGGAAAAGGGGGGATTTTTGCTGATTCACTCAATGCGGCGGTCAAGCCTGAGGAGGCAGCATGTGGTTACGTTATATGGCGTTATTGGCGGTGATGTTCGCAGCGTCCGGCTGTGTGCAGGAGCGGGTCGTTCATGAGCGGCGTCCGGTGCAGCATGAGTACGTTGAAGTCATTGCACCGCAGCCACCACCGGAACGCGTAATCGAAGTAGAGCCTGTGGCGCGTCCGGGGTACGTCTGGTCCCGAGGATACTGGCGTTGGGAAGGTGGGCGTTATGTCGCTGTTCATGGCCACTGGGTGCCGGAACGACCGGGCTATCGTTATGTGCATCCCCACTGGGAGCAGCGTAATAATGGCTGGTATTGGCAACGAGGGGGTTGGGTCAACTGACATCCTGCGCCATAGGTCGGATAGGGCAGAGCACATCGGTTGGCGTATCGTAGCGAACCGTTATCTGCCCTGCCCATGACAACGCACCGACAGGAGAACGCAATGAGTTGGTCCGCCAAACAATACGTCGCCTTTGAAGATGAACGTACACGTCCCGCCCGTGACCTGCTGGCCGCGATCCCTGCTGTGGACGCGCGCTCGGCAATCGATATCGGTTGCGGCCCCGGTAATTCGACCGAGTTGCTGGTTGAGCGCTTCGCCAATGCCACGGTGCGTGGCTTGGACAGTTCGACCGATATGATCGACGCCGCCCGCAAGCGCTTGCCGCAGGTGCAATTCGATATGGCTGATATTGATACCTGGAACGAAAACGGCCCGTTTGATGTGATTTTCGCCAACGCGGTGTTGCAGTGGGTACCCGATCACGCGAAGTTGCTGCCTGCACTGGTGAGCAAACTGGCGCCCGGTGGTAGCCTGGCGATCCAGATGCCGGACAATCTCAACGAACCTTCGCATCGCTTGATGCGCGAAGTTGCAGCCGATGGCCCATGGGTTGGCAAACTGTCGGGCGCCGCCGGGCAGCGGACGGAGATGGCAGATGCCAGTGGTTATTACTCGATGCTGAGAGCCCACTGTTCCCGTGTCGATATCTGGCGCACCACCTACCATCACCCGCTTGCGGGTGGCGCGTCTGGTGTGGTCGAGTGGTTCAAGGGCAGCGGATTGCGACCGTTTCTTGATCCGCTGGATGAGGCGGAGCGGGCGCAGTATCTCAAGCAGTATCAGGCGGCGATCGAGCTGGCTTATCCGACGTTGGCCGATGGTTCAGTGCTGCTGCCGTTCCCACGGTTGTTTATCGTTGCGACGCGTTGATGCATTAATGAAAAAGGGACAGATCCCGCTCTTTTCGTCTGTCCCTTTCGCGTTCTGATGGCCGAGCATCCTGTCGTAGCTAATCAATCAACTGATCTATCAACACCGCGTTGCTATAGACCAAGCTTCCATCACTCGCTCGATGCCCGACCAGATGGAACTGACCACGCTCGTTGTGTATATAGACGCGCATCTGGCAGTCGGACAAAGGGTCGTATCCCTCTGGCAATTTCAACTCCAGTGTGTCCATGTCGACATCGACCATGGCTTCACGCTCATGGGTCTTCTGCAGGCGTTCTTCAGCGTCCTCCAGCCCCTTATGGAGGGGGCCATCGACGTAAAAATGGATTTCACCCATCGGGGTCGACTTTTGTTGTCCGTTGACTTTGCACCAGCCTTCGATCGTCAAGGCACTCATGACGAAATCTCCGTTGTGGACGGCTGGACGCTATCGCTCTTGGCCGTCACTTGTCTGACCGCGTAAACAGACTTTAATTATAGCTGGCAACCGGGCCTCGCTTGCTCGACGTGTGGTTCAGGCGGGATGTGTTGCTTAATTGTTACAGTTATATATAGCGAATAGGTTTCAAGTAACAAAGTTGATGTTGAAGTTGGAATATCCAGGTGGCAAGGCCTTTCAGGAAAGGCGCTTGTTCCGGCCATGAACTATACTTCCTGCGGACTTTGCCACGAAGATAGAGGGTATTTGTCTAGCCTGTTTTGGCGTCAGATTAGTATTGATTTGACGATGTTGTTCTGTGGCGATGCTTAGGCATACCGATGAGTAACAGGAATAGGATGAAAGCAAAATGGCAATGGCAATTATTCTTGTACTAATCGTTATTGCATCAGTGCTGTTCCATCTATTAGCGCCTTGGCATGCAGCACCGCCAGCGTCCAACTGGGGGTCGATAGACACCACCCTGTTCATCACCCTGATCATCAGCGGAATATTTTTCATCGCCATCACCGTATTCATGGCGGTGGCCGTGATGCGTTTCCGTCACAAGGAAGGTGCCAGGGCGGCCTACCAGCCAGAAAATAAAAAGTTGGAAACCTGGTTGATTATCGTGACCTCGGTAGGTATTGCCGCGATGTTGGCGCCAGGTCTGGTTGTTTACAGTGACTTTGTCCGGGTGCCGAATAATGCTTATGAACTTGAAGTGGTCGCCCAGCAGTGGCAGTGGGCCTTTCGTTTTCCCGGCCATGACGGGAAACTGGGCAAGTCGGATATTAAGTTTGTTGATTCCACCAATCCCTTTGGCCTTGACCCCAAGGATCCTGTTGGGCAAGACGATGTACTTGTAATAAACAATGAAGTTCGCCTTCCGCTCGATAAGCCGGTAAAAGTTTTACTGCGCTCTAAAGATGTGCTGCACGATTTCTATGTACCACAAATGCGCAGCAAGATGGACATGGTGCCAGGGATGGTGTCGTACTTTTGGTTTACACCGACTAAAACCGGGAAGTATGAAGTCCTTTGCGCTGAATATTGTGGCGTAGGCCATTACAACATGCGCGGCCATATGATCGTGGAGGAACAGGACGCCTTCGATCAATGGCTGAACAGCCAACCGACTTTTGCGCAGACATTAACGACAGCCGCCAAGCCCAGTCGGGACAGCGTGCTGAAAAAAGGCCGCCTGCTGGCCGAAAACCTCGGCTGCAGTGCCTGCCATAGCCAGGATGGCAGCGCCAGTCTCGGCCCGGGATGGAAGGGGTTGTACGGTCGCACTGAACAGCTTGCCGATGGCACCAGTGTGCTGGTCGATGAGGCCTACCTGAAAGAGTCGATCCTCGATCCGAAGGCCCGATTGGTACAGGGCTACCCGCCGGTCATGGTGACCTATACTCTCAATGACGATGAACTGGGCGCACTCGTCGCCCTGATCAAATCACTGGGTGCCGCGCAGCAAGACAATGAACCTTCTGCCAGCGAAGCGTCGGGCCCAAGTGATGACTTGGCGACGCAGGGGCAGCAGCTGGCTCAGTCGCTCGGCTGTCTGGCCTGCCACAGTGTCGATGGCAGCAAGGGCGTCGGCCCCAGCTGGCAGGGCCTGTATGGCGAGACCGTAACCCTTGCCGACGGTTCGACGATAAAGGCCGATGAGGGCTATATAAAAGAGTCGGTTCTTAATCCCGGAGCCAAAATCGTCAAAGGCTACGCAGCCGTCATGCCGGCCTTTACTCCGAGCGACAAGGACCTGAACGCACTGATCGCTTTTATCAAATCCAAAGCAAATGCCGACGCTGATGCAAGCAAGGCACAGCCAGGGAAGTAGCCGTAAAGCAGCCAGGAATGCACCGAAACTTCGACAGGAGGATGACGTGATGGCCTATGCGGAGCAAGCCGAAACAGAAGCACTGCACGAACCCAAAAGCTTCCTGACCAAATATGTCTGGAGTCAGGACCACAAGGTCATCGCCATTCAGTATTCCTTGACGGCTTTGTTCGTGGGCGTTATCGCCGTGGTGCTGTCCGGCTTGATGCGCATACAGATTGGCTTCCCCGGCACTTTGGCGTTCATGGACGCCAGTACTTACTATCAGGCGATGACCATGCACGGCATGATCATGGTCATTTACTTGCTGACGGCCTTGTTTCTGGGGGGCTTCGGTAATTATCTGATCCCGCTGATGGTGGGCGCCCGCGACATGGTCTTCCCCTACGTCAACATGCTGAGTTACTGGTTCTACCTGCTAGCGGTAGTGGTGTTGCTCTCCAGTTTCTTTGTACCGGGCGGCCCCACCGGTGCGGGCTGGACGCTCTATCCGCCACAGTCCATTTCTCAGGGGACACCGGGGGTCCAGTGGGGCATCGTCCTGATGCTCGTCTCGCTGGCGATTTTTATTGTCGCCGCCACCATGGGCGGGTTGAACTACGTCACCACGGTGTTGCAGGCGCGCACGCACGGCATGACATTGTTTCGCATGCCGCTCTCCGTATGGGGAATCTTCATGGCCTCGATTATGGCCTTGCTGGCCTTCCCGGCGTTGTTCGTCAGTGCGGTCATGATGCTGTTTGACAAGCTGTTGGGTACCAGTTTCTTTATGCCGGCGATGGTCTCGCTGGGGCAGCAGCTCGATCACCAGGGTGGCAGCCCGATCTTATTCCAGCACTTGTTCTGGTTCTTCGGCCACCCGGAGGTCTACATCGTTGCTCTCCCGGCGTTTGGTCTGGTCTCCGACTTGATCAGCACGCATGCGCGTAAAAATATCTTCGGCTACCGAATGATGGTGTGGGCCATTATTGCGATTGGTGTACTCAGCTTTGTGGTCTGGGCGCACCATATGTATGTCAGTGGAATGAACCCGTACTTTGGCTTTTTCTTCGCCGTCACCACCTTGATCATCGCGGTGCCGACCGCACTGAAAGTCTACAACTGGGTGCTGACCCTGTGGCGCGGCGACATTCATCTGACCGTGCCGATGCTGTTTGCCCTGGCCTTTATCGTCACTTTCCTGGTCGGCGGTCTGACCGGCTTGTTTCTGGGCAATGTGATCGTGGATATTCCGCTCTCGGACACCTATTTCGTCGTAGCCCATTTTCATATGGTCATGGGTGTCGCGCCGGTGCTGGTGGTGTTCGGCGGTATTTATCATTGGTTCCCGAAAGTCACCGGGCGCATGTTGAACGACACCCTGGGCAAGCTGCATTTCTGGATTACCTTTCTGGGCACCTACGCCATCTTCTTCCCCATGCACTACCTCGGTTTCCAGGGCATGCCACGCCGTTACTACGCCTATGAAAACTACGCGTTCATCCCGCAGTCGGCGCAAGAATTGAATGCCTTCATTACGGTGGTCGCATTGACCGTTGGCGTTTCCCAGCTGCTGTTCCTGTTCAACCTGGCCTGGAGTGTCTTCAAGGGCAAGCCCGCAGGCAGTAATCCCTGGGGCGCGGCCAGTCTGGAATGGCAAACGCCGAACACCCCGCCGATACACGGTAACTGGGGCGCGAAGCTGCCGGTCGTGCATCGCTGGGCCTATGACTACAGTGTGCCGGGGATAGAACAGGATTTCGTTCCGCAAACAGTCTCCGCCGAGGAGTTGGAGCAGATGCGGCAACTGAGTGCCGGAACCAAGATAGCGGACGTTAAAACATGAGCAGGTTGCTATTGAGAAACGCCGACGGAGCTGACCCCGGCGGCAGCTGGAATCGCGACCCGGAGGGTATTCAGGCCGGCGAGGGTGCCGATCGAAACCAAATCGCAAGAACAGGCCTGCGCTTGTTTCTGGCCGTGGTGAGTTCGTTGTTCTTTCTCTTCTTGCTCGCCTTTATCGCCCGTTCACAAATGACCGACTGGTTACCCCTGACAGAGCCTTTGGCGCCGTTAGCCGATCTCTCGCAGTTATGGCTGAATTCGGCTTTTCTGGTACTCAGTTGCGTCGCACTGCAGTGGTCGCGTATGGCCGCCCGAAAGGCGCGACTGGGTGCAACTGTGATTGGTTTCGCGTTGGGGGGTGTATTTGCCATTGCTTTTCTGGCGGGACAGCTCTGGGTCTGGCAGCAGTTTGTCGCCTGGGGCTACTTTCTCGCCAGCAATCCGGCCAACAGCTTCTTCTACCTGTTGACCGGCCTGCATGCGCTCCACCTGCTGGGCGGGCTGATAGCCTGGGGCATAATCGTTGCTAAATTCCTGCAGCGCGTGCCGTTGCCGCAACTCAGCGCCAGCGTAGAGCTGTGTGCCATCTATTGGCATTACTTACTGGGTCTTTGGTTCGTGCTATTCGCTTTGCTGACCAGCACGCCGCAAACCTATGAAGCGATCGCCAGATTTTGCGGCCTGAGGTGAAAAGCCATGGCAACGCACCCACTTGCCCCAGGCGAGTCCAGTTCATCCAATCCACCCAGCTTGCCGCCGCCAGAGGGATGGCAGGGCATCGCCAGCGACTGGTCCTCGGATAAGGAGGCCTTCAAGCAGGTCCCTTGGGGCAAGGCGATGATGTGGATATTCCTGCTCAGCGATACTTTTATATTCACCTGTTTTTTAACCGGCTACATGTCGGTACGCATGACCATCACCACCGCCTGGCCGAACCCCAGTGAAGTGTTCGCATTGACGATTGGCGGTAGAGAAATCCCGCTTATTCTGATCGCCATCATGACCTTTGTGCTGATCAGTAGCAGCGGCACCATGGCCATGGCCGTCAATTTCGCCTATCGCCGTGATCGCGCGAAAACCACTGCCCTGATGCTGGCCACCGCTGCCTTGGGTGTGACCTTCGTCGGCATGCAGGCATTTGAATGGAGCAAGCTCATTGCAGAAGGGGTGCGTCCCTGGGGGAACCCTATGGGGGCGGCGCAGTTTGGCGCCAGCTTTTTCATGATTACCGGGTTCCACGGACTGCATGTGTCAATCGGCGCCATCTACCTCAGCATTGTGGCGATGAAAGTATTTCGGGGAGATTATGAGCGCTCCGGAAACTATCAGAACGTCGAGATAGCCGGGCTGTACTGGCACTTCGTGGATTTGGTGTGGGTGTTTATTTTTGCTTTCTTCTATTTATGGTAGAGGAGCACGGGTGATGGCACATGCTCAAGGTCAGCAACATCCAATCAGCTTGTACCTTAAAATTTGGGGGCTGTTATTCGTCCTCAGCACGATGTCGTATCTGGTCGACTACTTTCACTTCCATGGTTACCTTCGTTGGGCCCTGATTATTACTTTCATGTTGTTGAAGGCAGGTCTAATTGTCTCCATCTTCATGCACATGGCCTGGGAGCGGTTGGCCATGGTCTACGCCATATTGGTGCCACCGTTGTGTTTGCTGGTACTCGTCGGACTGATGGCCACCGAGGCGGACTATGTTTTCCTCAGCCGCGTCATTTCCTTCGGCCAATAAGCAGCGTCTGGATGGCCTCAGTCTCCAGGCGCTAACCCGATATCACTCGCTTGAACTGATGCCATTTGTGCTGCCATGCGACTGTCCAGTGGGGGGCGGCCGCTCCCGTGCCGGCGATCTCCAGCATTGGATGATGTTCGATAACCCCGTCCAATACCGACTCCTGATTCGGCTCGACATCGACGAAGAAAATGTGTTTTCCCTCTGCTACCACCTGTTTAAAACTGCGGAAGTGAGTGTTAGGCACTTGGATACCAAAAAAACCGCCTTCCCAGATGCAGAAGCCACATACAACAATGGCAAGAAAGATAAAGGGCATCCAGCCTGCGGCGGATTCGGTCCAGCCCAGCCAATAGGCGCCGCCAAGAACCAGCGCCGCGAGTGGCACACCGATCACTGCACCAATTTCGCCAGAGTGGACAACATCCTGTTCCATTAACGAGTTAACTTCGTGAAGGTGATGTTGTTCAACATCGGCAACGTGTTCACTGAACACATGAATTTGTTCGGAATTGATACCGCTGGCTTCCAGCTCATTTTCAACGGCTTCAAGATCGTCGAGATTGTTGCTGATGTAATAGTGTCTATTCATGCCACACCTCCCATCTCGTGCTTGCCGTAGACCTCCTTTGTCTTGCAGCTGCCAGTCGAGATTTACAGTCGGTATCAGTACCCGTGGGCACGTTGGGCGCTTCATTCAAGCCATAAAAAAGTATAGCACTGCATATCATTCAGGCATGGGGACGGGAAGTATGCGGTCTGATGCTCCCGGCAGGTTCCCCGGCACCCCAAATTCCGGGCACAAAAAAACCGGCCACAACGGACCGGTTTTTTGTGTTCCTGCGTCTCCCGTCAAAACCTCCTGACGTGAGACCAAAATTCGATTGGAGCGGGTGAAGGGAATCGAACCCTCGTTATCAGCTTGGGAAGCTGGAGTAATGCCATTATACGACACCCGCTCAGAGCGGCTGACTTTGTACCAGATGTGGGCGTGGAAATGAAGTTTTTCTTTGCGTGGGACGGCTTTAGCGCAACTGAAACAAAGCAGAGACCGCATGACGGTCTATCGCGGGCAAGCCTTGCTCCTACAGGAATGCATTCAACACTGTAGGGCGAAGCTTGCTCGCGATGACACTGTTTCAGATGGCCAATGCATGTTGGTCCTGGACGTAGTGATAACGCGGTCGATTTTCGTGTTGCGAAGGTTTCAAAAAGCCCAGCAATGCATTGCGGCTATCTCGGCAGGCAGCTTTGTGTTCCATGTCGAGAAAGTGGCCGGTGGCCTGCAGGGTGGTGAACGTAGCGTGTTGCACGTGGTTGGCGAACAGTTGAGCGCCGTCGGCAGCGGTGTACTCGTCCCATTCGCCGTTCATGAACAGCACCGGCACGTTGATTTTCTCCGCGGCTTTGAAAAAGCACTGGCGATCACTGCGCAGCAGATCGCTGATGTGGAAGTGCATCTGCCCGTATTCATGCTCGGCCAGGGAACTGACGTGCCGATAATTGAAGCGCTTGAACAGTGTCGGCAAGTGTTTGCCGATGGTGCTGTTCACCAGGTTGCCGACCCGGTCACCGTCCCGGCTGCCGAGGTAATCAATGCCGCGCTCGAGGTAGTCGAGCATGTGCGCGTTGATCTCCGGAGAGAACGAGCTGATCACGGCTTTTTCGATGCGTCGTGGCTGGTGGGCCAGGGCGACCAGGGTCGCGGCGCCACCCCAGGAAAACGACAGCACGTGTTCGGCGGCGAAGTGGTCGATCAGCTCCAGGAGGATCTGCCCTTCGATTTCCTTGGTCAGCAATTTCTCGTGCAGGTTGTGGGCTTTCGACTTGCCCGCGTAGGGCTGGTCGTAGCAGACCACATTGAACTGCGGGTGAAGGTTTTTCACGGTTTGTGCAAACGACGCAGTCGTGGCCATCGAGCCGTTGACCAAAATAATGGTCTTCTCTGCGGCGTCTGCGCGATAGAACTCCGTGTAAACCCGATACTGACCCTGTATATCCAGCACAGCGATTTCTGGCCTCATGTCATAAGACTCCTGGCAAGCGGGTATGCGTGCAAATCAGATTGCACGAGCTTTGTGACAGGTAGGCATACGCCTGGAATTTGAGAGGCCCATGTCGATCCATTGCAGTCCGGTCGACGGGTATTGTTATTGGCGGGCAGTCTGCCGGGGGAAGGCGGAACCTGAGGGTTCTCTACCGGCAAAAAGTTTCTTAGAAGTATGTTGTGACTCATCGGTCACATTTCGGCCGACGTCCTGATTCAAGCAGGGGTCACGTCATCGCGCAAGTATCTTTGGCAAATTGTTCGACAACTTCTGCTGAGCGGTCGCCTGCTTAGATCAATTGAATCTCTTCGGTGCGTAGTGCGCGGTACTCGCCCGGTTTCAGGGCACTGTCGAGCACCAGCGGGCCCATGCTTTCGCGGTGCAGGTGCAGCACCTTGTTGTCGAAATGGCCGAACATCCGCTTCACCTGATGATAACGGCCCTCGACGATGCTCAGTCGTGCGGATGTTGGTCCGAGTACGGCCAGCTCGGCGGGTTGGGTGGTGAGGTCTTCGAAGGCGAAGTACAGGCCTTCGGTGAATTTCAATGCGTATTCCGGGCCAATCTCTTGCTCTGTCTCGACGTAGTAGACCTTGGGCAGTTTGGTTTGCGGCTGGGTCAGGCGTCGCGACCAGCTGCCATCATTGGTGATCAGCATCAGGCCAGTGGTGTTGAAATCCAGGCGCCCGGCGATGTGCAGGTCCTCCTTGTCCGGCTCATGGATCAGGTCGAGCACGGTCGGGTGTTGCGGATCGCGGGTGGCACTGACGCAGCCAGACGGTTTGTGCAGCATGAAGTAGCGTGCAGGCTTGCCGACTTGCAGCAGCTCATCGTCGACTTCCACACGGCTGAATTCCAGTACGTCGGCGTGAGAGTCGCTGACGACTTTTCCGTCGATCCTGACGCGCTTTTCCACCAGCAACAGACGCACCTGCTTACGGTTGAAGCGCGGCAGGTTGCTGAGGAAACGGTCAATGCGCATGACGAGGGATCGGTAGGAAAAGGGCGCGTATCTTACGTGATTGGTTGTGCGGTTGCTTACAGCTGCGCCTCGACTTGCGCGCAGCGTGGGCACAAACAGGATTTGTCGCGCAGTTCGGGCGGCAGCGCTTCGAGTACCGCCGGGTCGATGCTGACGCCGTAGCACCAGCAGGCCCGATCAGCGGTTCGCGGGTCGGCCAGAGTGCAGTCGTTGGAGGCGCCGCAGGCCGGGCAGAAATCTGGCTTATTCATGTAGGGTTATTCATAACTGGAGTGAGGCATTTCCACGCAGGTGCGGTTACGGCCGGCTTGCTTGGCCCGGTACATCGCATGATCCGCTCTCGAGAGCAGCGTGTGCAAGGTGTCATCGGTCTGCAGGGTGGTCAGGCCGATGCTCACGGTCAGCTGCAAAGCCTTATCGTTGTAGGCATAACGCTGTTGCTCGACATGCTGACGAATTTTCTCGGCGACCATCAGACCGGTCTCACCATCAGTGTCCTTGAGCAACACGATAAATTCCTCCCCGCCCCAACGGCAGACGATGTCTGAGTGCCGCAGGCAACTCTCCAGATCCCGTGCAAAGCCGATCAGTACCTGATCGCCGGCAAGGTGACCGTAGGTGTCGTTCAAGACTTTGAAATGGTCCAGATCCAGCAGCAACGCGGTCAGCGGTTTGGGCTCGCGCTGGGCTTCGTGCATGGCTTGCGCCGCCAACAGATCGAAACCGCGGCGGTTCGGCAACTCGGTCAGGCTGTCGAGGATCGCCTGGGCCTGGATTTTGCCCTGGTAGCGCTTGATCACCCGGTTGAGCAGGGCCAGCACAATCAGCGTGACGATCAGGCAGATCAGCAGGTTGAGGTACAGCGACTGGCGGATTTCACTGAGGGCGCCGTCTTCACGCTTGTCGACGAACAGGTACCAGTTCAGCTCCGGGATGAACCGTACGTTGAGGAAATGTCCCTGACCTTGGACGGAATATTCGTAGCTACCGCTGTGAGGTTTGGGCAGTTGGCTGACGAGGCTTTTCATACTGTCGAGTTCGCCGAGACTCTGCCCGATCTTCGCGCCTTGCGGGCCACCCTCGGCCCCGGTGAGCACCAGGCGTCCGAAGTTGTCGACGAAGTACACGCTGCGCTGGTAACGCTGCTGATACTTGTCGATCAGCTTGATCACCGCATCGACTGTCAGACCGACGCCCGCGGCGCCGATGAAACGGTTGTTGTAGTCGTAGACCTTGTAGTTGATGAAGAAGGTCAGGTTGTCCTTGTTGGCAAGGTCCGGGTCGACATTGATCTCGTAGGGATCGGCCATGTCTCGTACGCGGAAATACCACGCATCGCGGGGTTCAGTGACTTTGACCTGTTTGAGTACGCCCTTGGCGTGGTAGTAGGTGAGGCTGGCGTTCGAGACGAAAAATGCGGTGTAGGCGCCGTAGTGGGTCATGACCTCGTTGAGGTAACGGGTCATTTTTTCGGGGTCTTGCTCGCCGTTTACCACCCAGTCACGCATGAAGGTGTCGCGGGACATCATCGAGGAAATCAGGATCGGTCTGACGAGGTCTTTCTGGATTTCCGAGTAGACCGTGTCCGACGTCAGCGGCAGTTCGGTGTTGACGATGCTGTCGCGTATCGACGCTCGCGAGGCGTAGTAACTGAGGAAGGATGTGGCGAGAAAGCCTGCTCCCAGCAACGCGATCAGCGTGAGGACCAACGAACGTTGCGAATACAGCGGCGAGCGAAGCGGCATGACGATTCCGTTGGCAGTGACCCGATGGCAGGCATTCTAATGGCACTGTGGGGAAATAACTGCTGCATTTGTGGGGGGAATGGTGTCAGGTAGGGCCACCCCTCACCCCAGCCCTCTCCCCACGGGGGAGAGGGGGAAAGGGAGCCGAACTTCACGCTTTTCAAAACTTGCGTTCGACTCAATATCTCAGGTCGATGTAACTCGAAAGAATACCTCGGTCAGTCCCCTCTCCCTCAGGGAGAGGGTTAGGGTGAGGGGCGGATTCCAGATCAGACACGAGTCTCCAGATACGCACGCCATCCGCCCAGATGGCTGATATCGGCTGCCCCCTCCAACCCATACGCCTCACAAATAAACCCACTCTCCCAACGCCCATCCGCTAACTGCACCTTGCCCAATCCCAGCGGTGCCGGTATCCCGGTCAAAAACGAACCCAACTCACGGCTCGGCAGTTCCCAAACTTCCACCGCAATAGCCACACCTCCGTCCTTCACGCGAACCATCCCGGGGCGAAACGGCGGGCCACCGGCCAAGGCATACAGTTGATAATCCGGCGAGCTGAACGTCGTCTCGACCCGTCGAGCCCCACGCTGCTTGAGCTGCCAGTTCAGCGCCAACCCATCCAGATGCGCACCACACACCACCAGCCGCGCCCGGTCATTACGCGCGGTAGCCGTCGGCGCAGGCGCGAGCAAACCTTGCTGGCGCTGCAACGCATCCGCCACACCCAACAAATACTGATCAGTGAATGCCCGTCCGAACAACGTCACACCCCAAGGCAAACCATTGCCCATGAAACCGCTGGGCACGGCGACGGCGGCGTAATCGAGCAGGTTCATGAAGTTGGTGTAGTAGCCCAGTTCCGAATTGCGCAGCACCGGTTCGGCGTCCAGTTCCGCCCGCGTGACGGGGCGGCCGAGGGTGGGTGTCAGCACGCAATCGAGGCCGTCCAGCGCCTGGTCGCACAGGGCTTTCAGCGCTTGCAGGCGGTACTGGGCGCGGAAGGTTTGCACGCCGTTGACCGCTGGCGCCTTGGCCAGCACAGCGCGAATCACTGGCAGTACAGCTTCAGGATTTTGCTCCATCAATTCGCCGGCGACGCTGTAGCGCTCAGCCACCCACGGGCCTTCATAGAGCAAACGCGCCGCTTCAAGGAACGGCGACAAATCCAGCTCCACGGCTTCACCACCCAAAGCCTTGAGCTGATCGATGGCATCACCAAACAACAGCGGGCCTTCAGGGCAGCCGAAGAACTGCAGATCCTGAGCGCGCGGCACGCCAAAGCGGAAGGGGCGAGGGGCACCAAACGCCGAGCCGTCATTCCACAACGGATTGCGGCGGCTGTATTCATCGCGGGGATCAAGGTGCGCAGTGAGCGCGAGCAACTGACTGGCTTCCCGAGCGGTTGCGGTGAACGTGGTCACGCAATCGAGGGTGCGACAGGCCGGAACCACACCCGCCGTGGAGATCAGCCCTTTGGTGGCTTTCAACCCGACCAGATTATTCAGCGCCGCCGGCACACGCCCGGAGCCCGCCGTGTCCGTGCCCAAGGAAAAACTCGCCACGCCCAGCGCCACCGCCAGTGAAGACCCGGCGCTGGAACCGCCCGATGGATACTCCGGCAACACGCTGTTCGGGCACGCACCATACGGCGAGCGACTGCCGTTAAGCCCGGTGGCGAATTGATCAAGATTGGTCTTGCCCAACGGAATCGCCCCCAGCGCCAGCAACTGCTCGACGATGGTCGCCGAACGCTCCGGCACATAGGCAAATGCAGGGCACGCCGCGGTCGTCGGAATGCCCGCCAGGTCGATGTTGTCCTTGATTGCAAACGGCACGCCGTACAGAGGCAGGCTTTCGATATCGCGACCGTCGAGTGCGGCGAGGTACGGTTCCAGTTCTTCAACACTGAGCACGTGGATGAACAGGTGATAGTCCGGGTTCAGCGCCGCGGCTTTATCGCGCAGGCTCAGCAGCAGTTCACGGGGCGTGATGTTGCCGATGCGATAAGCGTTGCGCAGGGCGTCGAGTTGCAGATTGATGTTCATGGCGTTAATCCTTTTCAAAATGTGTTCACTCAAGTTCCAGCACCACGACACGCTGTCCAGCGCGCACCGCCGAACCCGGTTGCACGCGAATCTCGCGGACCACCCCGGCCATGGGCGCGAGCAATGGGATTTCCATCTTCATCGACTCCAGAATCACCAGCACATCACCCGCGGCAACCCGGCTGCCGGTTTCAACCTGAACCTGCCAAAGGTTGCCGGCGATGTGGCTGTCGACGCTCTGTTGACCGCTGGCCAGCGGTGCGTCCTCGGTCAATTCCGGGACAAGTTCTTCGCTGTCGAAATGCGCCTGGCCGCTGGCGATCCAGCGCTCGCGCTCGGCGTTGAACGCACCTTTTTGCTGATCGCGAAACGCGGCAATGCTCTCGGCTTCCTTCCTCAGGAAGGCTTGGTATTCCGCCAGATTCAGCTGACTGTGCTCGATGTTCAGATCGAAGCGCCCGAGGGGGAAATCCCGTCGAATGCGCAGTAGTTCATCGGCACTGACCGGGTAGAACCGGATCTGGTCAAAGAAGCGCAGCAACCACGGTTTGCCATCGAATGCGGCGACCTCGCGATAGCGATTCCACATCTGCAACGTGCGGCCGACGAACTGATAACCGCCAGGGCCTTCCATGCCGTACACGCACATGTAAGCACCACCGATGCCCACCGAGTTTTCCGCGGTCCAGGTGCGGGCCGGGTTGTATTTGGTAGTCACCAAACGATGACGCGGATCGAGTGGCGTGGCGACGGGCGCACCGAGGTAGACGTCGCCCAGGCCCATCACCAGGTAGCTGGCGTCGAACACCGTGCGCTGCACTTCGTCGAGGTTTGGCAGGTCGTTGATGCGGCGGATGAACTCCAGATTGCTTGGGCACCACGGGGCGTCCTTGCGCACGGTGGTCATGTATTTTTCGATCGCCAACTGGCAGGCCGGGTCGTCCCATGACAGCGGCAGATGGACGATGCGCGAGGGCACTTGCAGGTCCTTGGCGGCGCACACGGCGTCCCATTCGCCGGCAACGATGCCGAGCAGATCGGCCAGCGGCAGTTGTTCAGGTTGGTAGTGCACTTGCAGCGAGCGGATGCCAGGTGTCAGGTCGATGACGCCGTGCAGGTTTTGGCTTTCCAGTGCCTGCATCAAGGCGTGGGCGCGGAAGCGCAGGACCAGATCAAGTTCGGGGGCGCCGATTTCCAGCAGCAGGTGAGTGTCCCCCGACAATCTCGCCACCAACCGCGTATCCCCCTGACCCAAATCCAACACAACAGGCGACACAAGTCCCTGTGGGAGCGAGCTTGCTCGCGATAGCGGTGTGTCAGTCACATCAACGTTGGCTGTACTGCCCCCATCGCGAGCAGGCTCGCTCCCACAGGGGGTATTCCATTTCAGGGCGAGGTTGCGGGCGGTCTTCAGGTCGACTGGGAGGAACTGAACTTTATCCCCAGCCTTGAGTTGCCCAAGCTGCCAAAGATCCGCCTCGATCACCGTCACCGGGCAAACAAATCCGCCGAGGCTAGGGCCGTCGGGACCGAGGATTACCGGCATGTCACCGGTAAAATCCACCGCCCCAATGGCGTACGGATTGTCATGAATATTCGACGGATGCAGACCCGCCTCACCACCATCCGCACGCACCCATTCAGGCTTCGGCCCGATCAACCGCACACCGGTTCGGCTGGAGTTGAAATGTACTTCCCACTGGGTGGCGAAGAAGGTGCCGATGTAGTTTTCGGTGAAGTATTCCGGTGCGCCATGAGGGCCGTAGATCACCCGGATCTGCCGCAGAACGGGCAACTCGGTGAGCTGTTCTTCAGCCAGTTGTTGACCGGCGCGGCGGTCGTTCAAAGCAGGGAGATGCAACACGTCGCCAGCCCGCAATGCACGCCCACCATGCCCACCAAACTGGCCGAGAGTGAAGGTGCTTTTGCTGCCCAGATAATCCGGAACTTGCAGACCACCGCGCAGGCACAGATAGCTGCGGGCGCCCGCACCGGCAATCGTTCCAAGGCTCAAAGTAGCGCCCGCCGTTACCAGCAAAGCGGTGTTCATCGGCACCACTTCACCATTAAGGGTCAGTGGAATCACTGCCCCGGTCACCGCCACCACCGCGTCGCAATTGAAGCGCAGCAGCGGTCCGCTCATGGTGATTTCCAGCGCCGCGGCACCTTCATCGTTGCCCAGCAGACGATTGCCCAAACGCAACGCGCGACTGTCCATCGGCCCCGACGGCGGCACGCCCACGGCCCAGTAACCGAGGCGGCCGGGATAGTCCTGAACGCTGGTCTGAGTGCCGGCGCTGAGCACTTCAAACGTGTTGGCCTGATACACCAAACCTTCCAGGCAGCGCGTCCACGGCTGGCCGCTGGCGAAGGGCAAATCGAGCAAAATCTGCCGCAAATAATCGCGGTTGGTTTCCACCCCGTACAGCAAGCTGTCGCCCAACGCTTGATGCAGATCGGCAGCGGCTTCTTCGCGGGTCGACGCCCAGCTGATGACCTTGGCAATCATGGGATCGAAGTACGGTGGAATCTCGCAACCGGCCTCGACCCAGGTGTCGATACGCAGGTGTTTGCCATCGGCGGCAGGGAAGTTCACGGCGGTCAGCAAGCCTGGGCTTGGCTGAAAATCCCGGCCCGGATCTTCGGCGTAAAGCCGTGCCTGAATCGCATGGCCGCAGGCTTTCAAGTCTCGGCTCAACTCGCTCAACGGCGGCAAATCACCTGCTGCCAGTTCCACCATCCAGCGCACCAGATCCACGCCCCAGACTTGCTCGGTGACGCCGTGCTCCACCTGCAAACGGGTGTTCACTTCGAGAAAGTAGAAACGCTGAGCCTCGCTGTCGAAGACGAATTCAACGGTGCCGGCGCTGCGGTAATTCACCGCTTTCGCCAGTTTGATCGCCGCCGCACAGAGCTCCTCGGCCATGCCCTCGGGGAGGTTCGGCGCCGGGGTTTCTTCGAGGACTTTCTGGTTGCGCCGTTGCACCGAGCAGTCGCGCACGCCGAGGGCAATCACTTCGCCCCGGCCGTCGCCGAACACCTGGACTTCCAGATGACGGGCGCGCTGGATGTATTTCTCGATGAACACGCCGGCGTCGCTGAAGTTGTTCTGGCCGAGGCGTTTGACGGCCTCAAAGGACTCGCTCAATTCGGCAGCGCTGCGGCACACGCGCATGCCGATGCCGCCACCGCCGGCGGTGCTTTTGAGCATCACCGGGTAACCGACTTGTTCACCGGCAATCAGCGCTGCGTCGAGGCTGTCGAGCAACTCAGTGCCTTCGAGCATTGGCACGCCGTGTCGCTTGGCCAAGGCGCGCGCGGTGTGCTTGAGGCCGAACACTCGCAGCTGCTCTGGCGTCGGGCCGATGAAGGCGATGTCGGCGGCTTCGCACGCTTCGGCGAACGCAGCGTTTTCCGAGAGAAAGCCGTAGCCGGGATGGATCGCCGTGGCGCCGGTGGCTTTGGCGATGGCGAGGATTTTGTCGACCGCCAGATAGGTGCCGGCGGCTGGGCCTTCACCGAGGCTGTGGGCTTCGTTGGCTTGCAGGATGTGCAGGCTGGCGGCATCGGCTTCGGAGTAAACGGCAACGCCCTGGACCTGCAACTCACGCAGGGTGCGCAGGATGCGGCAGGCAATGGCGCCACGGTTGGCAATCAGGACTTTTTCGAACATGGCATAACCCCCGGAGGCGATAGCGCATCAGCCTCGACCTGGGATGCGGGCCGTCCCGCAGTTTTTCGATAAGCGCCAGGGTCGTCCCCGACGGCAGAATCACTTCACTCCAAAACACCACCGAACCCCTGTGGGAGTGAGCCTGCTCGCGATAGCGACAGTACATTCACCATTGATGTCGACTGACACACCGCCATCGCGAGCAAGCTCGCTCCCACAGGTTTCAGTGGTGTTTGGGCTGTTTTAGGCATTGGCCGGAACGCGCCTGGCACATGAGAAACAACCAACGACGCAACCGCGCGAATTTCAGTTCCATACCAGCAGCTCCGCAGGTGTCGGGTTGTAGGCGTTGCACGGGTTGTTCAGTTGCGGGCAGTTGGAGATCAGCACGATCACGTCCATCTCGGCCCGCAGGTCGACGTATTTGCCCGGCGCCGAAATCCCGTCTTCAAACGTCAGCCCGCCATCCGCCGTGACTGGCACGTTCATGAAGAAGTTGATGTTCGGCCCGATGTCGCCCTTGCCCAGTCGCCCGTCATGAACGCAGGCGCGCAGGTAGTTGTCGCGGCAGCTGTGCATGT
Source organism: Pseudomonas sp. GL_093 (assembly GCF_057837605.1). Lineage (NCBI taxonomy): Bacteria > Pseudomonadati > Pseudomonadota > Gammaproteobacteria > Pseudomonadales > Pseudomonadaceae > Pseudomonas > Pseudomonas sp. GL_093. The sequence goes on from NZ_CM174448.1 coordinate 1,611,526, forward strand.
AGCGTTTCTCCAGCGCGTAACGCACGGTGTTGCTCTCTTGTGCGCAAGCACCGCCGAGGGTGTCGTGACGGCCGCAGGTGTCGGCAACGATGGTCAGCATCGGTTTGCCGAGGTTGGAATACAGGACGCTGCCGGTGCTCAGGTAGACGCTGTTCTGCCGGCGCAACGTGCGCTGCACGTCATAGCGTTCCTTTGGATTGGCAACGCTGTAGAACAACGTGTCGACGGCCTGGTTGCCTTCCAGGTCGAGGATGCGCAAGGTCTGGCCGGACTTGACCTCCATCAGCCACGGTTCGCCGGCCGGGATGGTGGCGCGGTAGATCGCGGTTTCGGGCAACTGTTGAGCGGTAGCGATTGCGAGTGACATGGCAGCGATCCTCAGGCGAACAGACGGTCGGTGTTGATGAAGCCGCGCTGGTTTTCCGGGCGCGAGGTGCGGCAGTGTTCGGCGACGCTGGCGTCGGCGTTCATCCAGCTGAGCTTCAGCGGTTTCGGCGCGTACTCAGGCGAAGGGTCCATCGGATGTTGCAGCGCAGTGAGCACCACCAGCGTGTCCATCGGCGCATACAACTCGATGTAGTCGCCGGCCCTGGAATTGCCTTCGACGAAGTGAAAACGCCCGGCCTCGTCGACGTTCACGCGACTGAACAGGTTGAGGGTCATCAGCAGATCCGACAGGCCTAACCCCCATTTGCCCAGCTCCACCAACAGGTTGTCGGTGCCGTTGCGGAAGAAGCCGTTGCGCAGTTCCTGATAGCGCCCCGCGCCGTATTTTTCCGCGACCTCTTCAGCGCAGAGCACACCACCGAGGCTGTCGCTCCAGCCGCAGGTGTCAGCAGTGATCGCCGCCAACACGCGGCCCATGTCCGAATACAGGCAATGGCCGGTGGTGAGCTTGGCGGTGTGTTGGCATTTGAGGCTGTCGGGCAGGTTCAGGCGTTCGGTTTTTTCATTGGCGTTGAGTAGCGTCAGGCTGACGTTGGCACCCCCTTGCAGGTCGGTCAGGCGCAGCAATTGACCCCGTTTCAACACGAAGGAGCGATGGCCGCCGCCGGGGAGCATTTCTTCGGCGAAGGGCGGGAACAGTTGGGTCGAATCAGTCATTTCAAAAATCCTCTAAGCGGTACGAAGCGTGCCTGCCAGCTCAGCCGGCAAGGCATCGACGGCGGCGCGATGGGCGCGGCGGTCGTTGTTCAAAGGGATGTCGTAAGTGATGCGTGCGCCATAGGCGCCGGGGGCGTGCGGGTCGAGGCGGACCTTGTCGAACACCAACAGACGAGTGCCGAGGCTGAAGCCTTCGGACAGGTCGTGGGTGACCATGAACACCGTCAGTTGCGTCTCGCGCCACAGCTCCAGCAGCAAACCGTGCATGTCCTTGCGGATGCCTGGATCGAGGGCGCCGAAGGGTTCGTCGAGCAGCAGCACGCGAGGTTTCATGATCAGCGCCTGAGCAATCGCCAGTCGTTGTTGCATGCCGCCGGAGAGCTGCGCCGGGTACTTGTCCAGCGAATGGCCGAGGCCGACTTTGTGCAGCAGCACCGAGGCTTGTTCGCGCGCGTCTTTTTTAGCGCTGCCGAACAAGCGCCCGAGCAGCGGCGAGCGCGGCAGTTCGAGGCCCAGAGCGACGTTGTCCAGCACCGTCAGGTGCGGGAACACCGAGTAGCGCTGGAACACCACGCCACGGCTGGCATCGGGCTCGCCGGCCAAGGCCTGGCCATCCAACAGAATCTCGCCGCGACTGGCGCGTTCCTGGCCCAGCAATAGCCGCAGGAAGGTCGACTTGCCGCAACCCGACGCACCGACCAAGGTGCAGAACTCACCCTCGTTGACGTTCAGGTTCAGCCCTTCGAGCACCACCTGATCGGCGTATTGCTGCCAGACATTTTTCACTGTGATGAAGCTCATGCGCGGGCCCCCTCATACCAAGGGAACGCACGTTGGGTCAGGCGCTTGAGGCCCCAATCCATCAACCAGGCGAGGAGGGTGATCCAAACCACGTAAGGCAGAATCACGTCCATCGCCAGGTAGCGGCGCACCAGGAAAATCCGGTAACCGAGTCCGTCGGTAGATGCGATGGCTTCCGCGGCGATCAGGAACAACCACGCCGAGCCAAGCATCAGCCGCAGCGAGATCAACAAGCGTGGCAACAGTTGCGGCAGCACCACGCGCAGCATCAGCGTCCAGGTCGAAGCGCCGAGGGTCTGGGCCTTGATCAGCAACTCCACGGGAATTTCCCGGGCGCGTTGTTCCAGATCACGGGCCAGGCACGGAGTGATGCCGATCACGATCAGCATCACTTTCGACAACTCCCCCAAGCCGAACACGATGAACAGAATCGGCAGAATCGCCAGCGGCGGCACCATCGACAGCACCGTCAGCAACGGCGACAACGGCGCGCCAAACAGCGGCAGGGTACCGGCGGCGATGCCCAGGCACAGCCCGGCCAGCGCGCTGATACCGAGGCCGATGGCCAGGCGGCGCAGGCTGGACGCGGTGTCTTGCCACAACAGGTATTCACCGGTGCGGCTGTCGGCGGTGAACGCCAGGCGTTTCACCGCGTCGGTCATCTGCACGGCGCTCGGCAACAGCTTGTCGTTGGGGTTGTCCGTCAGCCGCTCGGCCGAGCCCATGAAGTAGGCGAACAGCACCAGGGCGAACGGCAGGATCACCAACAGCAGGCGACTCGGACGATCCGGGTGGCGATTGATCAGGCGCATGGTCAGCTCCTCCTGATTACAGCTTGGCGTCGGCGGCCATCTGCACGTAGGTCGGGTCGAAGCGCAGCTTGAGGTTGGTCTTGTCGCCGCTGGTCACGCCGTTGGCGAACGCCATGCCGACCGCGCTGGTGTCCTTGGCGCCTTCACCCAGCAAGCCGTGCTGGAACGAGAACTCGGCGACTTTGCGCATGGTTTCCGGCAGTTGCTTGCTGGTGGAGAACGCCAGGGCTTCTTTGGGTGTGGCGAACAATTTGGTGGTGTCCAGTTGCGACTGGAAACCGGCCAGATCGGTGCCCGAGGCTTTGGCCATGTGTTCGAGGGCGGCTTTGCTGGCGGCGTTTTTGGCGTTCATCAACTCGACCACTTCGAACCAGGCACCGGTCAGCGCTTTGCCCAGCGCCGGGTTGTCTTTGAGGGTCGATGAGTTGACCACCATCATGTCCATGATTTCGCCGGGGATCTGGCTGGAGTTGAACACTTCGGTCACCGCAGGCTTGGCCTTGATATCCGAAAGCATCGGGTTCCAGGTGGTGACAGCGTTGACCTGATCGGTGTTGAAGGCCGCCGAGATGTCGGCGTCGGAGGTGTTGACCACTTTCAGGTCTTTCTCGGTGAGATCGACCGAATCCAGCGCCCGGGCCAGCAAGTAGTGGGAGACAGAGAGTTCCACCAGATTGACGTCCATGCCTTTGAGGTCGGTGACTTTCTTGCCATCGCCCTTGAGCACGATGCCGTCGTTGCCGTTGGAGAAATCGCTGACGATCAGCGCGGTGCTGTCGACGCCGCCGGCAGCAGGGATGGTCAGCGCATCCATGTTGGTCATGGTGCAGCCATCGAACTGGCCGGCGGTGTATTGGTTGATGGATTCGACGTAGTCATTGAGCTGCACGACATCGATTTTGATGCCGTACTTCTTCGCCCATTTGTCGACGATGCCTTGGCTGCCGGCGTATTCCCAGGGCATCCAGCCGGCGTAGATGGTCCAGCAGACGCTGAAGTGGTCTTTCTGGGCGGCTTGGGACGAGACGCTCACGAAGGCTGCGAAAGCAGCGGCGAGCAGGGCGGGTAAACGAAGCTTGAGCATGGGTGGTTCTCCAGTTGATCAAGGGCGGGCAGGAGTCAACGCGGCACCGCGAACGGTGGCTTGTCTCCCGGGCTTTTGTCCCGCCGTGTAACCTCAACTGGAGGTCGCCAACTCTCGGACCAGCCACTCGCCTTAGCGAGCCGGAACCCTAGTCAGCCATTGCAAATTGTGGTGCCGCGAACCTGTGATGACTCCTGCACGTGTTTGCTTAAGCGAGAGCCGTGCCAAGTCGGCTTGAGCGCTCTAGCGTGGGCGATTACGCAGTTGGCGCGTTGGGAAGAGGTGGCGGCGTTGCCTTGTGATGGTGCATGGGTGCACCGCGATGGATCGGGTCGGCCGCTGATCTGAAGGTCCAGGCGGCTCGGCACTCGGCGCAGCATTGCCAGTCAAAACAGGTGTCAGCCGGCCTGTTCCGGTTGCGGGTCTTTCAGGAGGCCGCCATGTTTCGTCGACTGTTGTTCGGTATGGTTCTCGGTCTGGGGCTGTCCGGCTGCTACTACTACGCCGGTGGTTACGATGTGTATTCCGAGCCTTATTACTACCCCGGCTATTCACCCTATTCCTACTATTACGGACCGCATTACTACTACGGACCGCGCTTTTATGGTGGCTATCGCTACTACTATTGGGGCGGGCCCGGCCCACGTCATTACGGTGGTGGATATCGCGGTGGCCACCATTAATCAGCGGGTGAAAAGATGAAAAACCTTTCATCGGCGACTTGTTTCAATGTGTTTCAAGAACGCACCAGATTCCGAAATCGATGTCTGATCTTTCGACAGTCACCGAATAATTGACTGTCGCCTGCCAGCGTCGCTGGTGTGGCTCACTCGCGGTCCAGGAGGCCGCCATGTATCTGCGAATTCTTCTGATTGCTGTATTGGGATTGTCTCTTGGTGCATGCGTGCCCTATTCCGATGGAGGAGCCAGCTACTACCGTTCCGAGGTCTATACCTCGCCATCCTATTATGACGGCGGACCTTACTATTCAGGCGGCGGCGGTTATTACACGCAACCACGCCGGTACTACGCCCCGCCAGCGCGGTATTACCAGCCAACGCCGCGGTATTACTATCAGCCGCGGGTTTATCAACCGGCACCACGCTATTACCAGTCGCAACGAGGCGACTATCGGGCCCATCAGAATCGCGGCTGGGATGGCCATGACCGTGGCGGTTGGGACGGCCGTAACCGCGGTGGAAACAACGACTATCGCGGCGGCCATGGCGGACGCGACAGCCGTGGCGGAAGGGGCGACCAAAACGGTCGCGGCGATCACGATGGCCGAGGCGGCCACCGTTAAACACTCATAAAAAAAGCGGCGCATGAAGCGCCGCTTTTTTATGCCCGGATTTCAGTATTCCTACAGATCGGCCAGAGGATGCCGGCCTTCCCAGGCCTTGTGGAAGTGCGCTTCTACCACTGCATCCGGCAGGTTATTGATGTCTGGCCAGTGCCAATGCGGTTTTTGATCCTTGTCGATCAATCGTGCGCGCACGCCTTCGCTGAACTCAGGATGACGGCAACAGTTGAGGCTCATGGTGTATTCCATCTGAAAGACTTGAGCCAGCGACATGTGCCGGGCTCGGGCGATCTGTTCCCACACCAGATGAGCGGTCAGCGGCGCACCTTCGCTCATGGTTTTCGCGGCACGGCTGAGCAGCAGATCCGTGTTGTCGCGCAGCTGGCTGATGGCCTTCCAGGCGCAGCGCACGTCACTGACATCCAGCAGCTCATCGATCTGCTGGCGTCGTGGCAGCCATTGGGCTTCGGGCATTTGCGCGATGGCTTCCTGCTGCAGGGCTTTGAGCAGACTGTTGAGCTGCATCGGCGTCTGTTCCTGCCAGTTCAACTGCAGCAGGCCTTCCATCAGCTCTTCCTGCTGTTCATCGAGCAGGAAACGGTCGGCCAGGTCGAGATCGATCGCATCGCGACCGTTCATATGGGCGCCGGTCAGGCCGAGGAACAATCCGAGCTTGCCGGGCAGACGCGACAGAAACCAACTGGCCCCGACATCCGGGTACAAACCGATACTGATCTCCGGCATCGCCAGGCGGCTGCTCGGCGTGACAATCCGGATGCCCGACCCTTGCAGCAGCCCCATGCCGCCGCCGAGCACATAGCCATGCCCCCAGCAGATCAGCGGTTTAGGGTAAGTGTGCAGATTGAAGTCCAGGCGATATTCCGCCGCAAAGAAATGCGCTGCCAGCGGCGGCACTTCGCCGGGATGGGCGCGACAGGCTTCCACCAGGCTGCGGACTTCACCGCCGGCGCAAAAGGCCTTGGCGCCGTTGCCGCGCAGCACAACGCAGACGATTTGCGGTTCTTTGGCCCAGACGTCCAGTTGATCGCGCAAGGCGTTGATCATCGGCAAGGACAGGGCATTGAGGGACTTTTCGGCATCCAGGCTGGCGACTCCGATGCGTGCGCCGTCGGTGCCAGTGAGTTCTTCGAAGTGCAGATTCATCGTGACCTCGATCGGGAATTTGAGCGTTCAGTATGATCGCTGTACAGGAAAGTGCCGGATCTGCGTCAGATCAATTGACAAGCGTGATGGGCTTTCCTAGGGTTCGCCCCATTGTTTTTGCCGGATGTAACCATGACTGCTGACGACCGTATCAAACTCGAACCGAGCTGGAAGGAGGCACTGCGTGCCGAATTCGACCAGCCCTACATGGCAGAGTTGCGCAACTTCCTGCAAGAGGAGCGCGCGGCCGGCAAGGAAATCTACCCTCCAGGACCGATGATTTTCAACGCGCTCAATTCGACGCCGCTGGATAAAGTCAAAGTGGTCATCCTCGGCCAGGACCCGTACCACGGTCCGGGACAGGCCCATGGCTTGTGCTTCTCGGTACAACCGGGCGTACCGGCACCGCCGTCGCTGGTGAACATCTACAAAGAGTTGAAACGCGATCTGAACATCGACATCCCGACCCACGGTTGCCTGCAAAGCTGGGCCGACCAGGGCGTGCTCATGATCAACACCACCATGACCGTGGAACGCGCCAACGCCAACGCCCATGCGGGCAAGGGCTGGCAGTACTTTACCGATCGGATTATCGAAGTGGTCAGCGAACACCAGCCACATCTGGTGTTCCTGCTGTGGGGCGCGCATGCCCAGAGCAAGCAGAAACTGATCGATGCCACCAAGCATCTGGTGCTGACGTCGGTGCATCCGTCACCGTTGTCCGCCTATCGTGGCTTCCTCGGGTGTGGGCACTTCAGTCGAACCAATAAGTACCTTGAGCAGAATGGCGAAACACCGATCGAGTGGCGGTTGCCACCAGTTTGATGCGTTGACCGAGTCGCCCCCTTCGCGAGCAGGCTCGCTCCCACAAGGATCACGCGAACCCTGTGGGAGCGAGCCTGCTCGCGAAGGGGCGACTCGGTCTTTCAGACAGATTCAGGCACCCGATTCCAATACTTGAACAACGGCTCCGCCAGAAACAACACAAACAACAGCCGCATCACCTGCATCGCCGTCACCAGCGGCACTGACAATTGCAGGGTTTCCGCCGTCAGGCTCATCTCCGCAATCCCACCGGGCATCATGCCCAGTGTCAGCGAACGCAAATCCAGATGGGTCAACGCACTCAACCCCAGCGCCGCCGCGGTGGCGATCAGCATGGTCAACACCGTGCCAATCAACGTCCGCCCCATAAACGACGGCGCACGCCGGAAAAACTGCCGATTGAAGTGGCACCCCAACCCGCTGCCAATCAGCCATTGGCCAATCTGGCTGCCGCCGTTGGGCAAACTGATGTGCAGATCCCAGCCAATACTCACCGCCGCACTCACCAGCAACGGCCCGAACAGCCACGGATTGGGTTGACGCAGACGCTCCCAAAGCCAGGCGGCGAGGGCGCCCGCCGGGAATAGAAGTGCCAGCCAGCGCCAGTCAACGGAAGTGGCATGGGACAGCGGTGCACCGTCACCCAACAAATACTTGAATGCCGCCGGTACACACAGCACCACCACCAACACCCGCAGACTTTGCCCCGCCGCAACACGACTGAGCACCGCGCCGTTACGCGCGCCGAGGTTGACCATCTCCCCGGAGCCGCCCGGCATGCTGGAAAAGAACGCGGTGGCGCGATCTTCACCGGTACGCCGCATCAACCAGACCCCGACCACGGCCGACAGGCTGGTGACCAACGCACCGAAGAAGATCAGACCGAAGTGGCTCAGGACCTGCTCCATCACCACCGGGGTGAAGTGCAGGCCGATGCCGATGCCGACAATCCACTGGCCGCACTTGCGGCCGCCAGGGATTTCCGCCAATTGCCAGGGTGTCAGGCAACGCACCAGGATGATCGCCAGCAACGAGCCGACCATCCACGGCAGTGGCCAGCCGATCTGGCTGGCCAGGTAACCGCCCAGCAGACCGACCAGCGGGGTTCCCCACCAGGCTTTGAAGGGTGTTCGATCAGACATCGGCGATAACGCGCCGGGCGACCGAACGTTTGCGCCAGATTCGCAGGATCGGCATGAGCAGCATGATTGCGGTCAGTACCCAGACACCGAAGGTGATCGGGCTTGACCAGAGGATTTCCAGTGCACCGTTGGAAATCGACAGGGCGCGACGCAGGTTCTGCTCCATCAAACCGCCGAGGATGAAACCCAGCAGAACCGGCGACAACGGGAAGTCCAGCTTGCGCAGGATGTAGCCGAAGATGCCGATGCCGATCATCAGGAACAAGTCGAAGGTGGTGGCATGCACCGCGTAGACGCCGATCCCGGTAATGATCGCGATCACCGGCACCAGCGCCCAGTTCGGCACGGCAAGGATGCGCGTGAAGATGCGGATCATCGGAATGTTGAGGATCACCAGCATCACGTTGGCGACGAACAACGACGCGATCAGGCCCCAGACAATGTCCGGTTGCTGTTGGAACAACAGCGGGCCCGGGGTGATGTTGTACAGCGACAACGCGCCGATCATCACTGCCGTGGTACCCGAACCCGGAACGCCGAGGGTCAGCATTGGCACCAGGGCACCGCAGGCAGCGCCACCGATAGCGGTTTCCGGAGCCGCGAGGCCACGCATGTCACCTTGTCCGAAAGTGCCATTGGCGCCGGCGATACGTTTCTCGGTCATGTAGGCCACAGCGCTGGCCAATGTCGCGCCGGCACCCGGCAACACGCCCATGATGAAACCGAGCAAACCGCAACGGATGTTCACCACGAACACCGCCGAGGCTTCCTTGAAGTTGAACATCATGCGCCCGGTGGCTTTCACCGCTTCCTGGCCGCGATGAGTTTTTTCCAGCAACAAAAGGATTTCACTGATGGAGAACAAGCCCAGTACCAGCACAACGAACTGAATACCGTCCGTCAAATGGATGTTATCCCCGGTGAAACGGTACACGCCGCTGTTGGCATCGATCCCGACGGTCGATAGAAACAAACCGATCAGCGCGGCGATAAAGGTCTTTAGTGGTCGGTCGCCGGCCATGCCGCCGAGACAGACAATCGCAAACACCATCAGCACGAAGTATTCCGCAGGTCCGAAGGCAATCGCCCATTTCGCCAACAGCGGGGCGAACAGCACCATGCCGCACGTCGCGATGAACGCACCGATGAACGAGCTCCACGCCGACAGTGACAGCGCCACACCGGCCAGGCCTTTGCGGGCCATCGGGTAACCGTCGAGGGTGGTCATGACGGTGGAAGCTTCGCCCGGGATGTTCAGCAGGATCGAGCTGATCCGGCCGCCGTATTCGCAACCCAGGTACACCGCCGCCAGCAGGATCAGCGCCGACTCCGGTGGCAGGCCGAGGGCGAACGCGATCGGAATCAGCAACGCCACGCCGTTGATCGGGCCTAGCCCCGGCAACAGCCCGACGACGGTGCCGATCAGGGTGCCGCACAGCGCGGTCACGAGGTTGTACGGGGTCAGCGCGACGCCGAAGCCCTGACCCAAATAGCCAAGAGTATCCATATCAGTTCTCCAGAACGTCGAGCACGCCCAGCGGCAGTGGCACGTCCATCACCTTGTCGAACAGCAGATAAAGACCGATGGCCATCAGGCTGATGATCACCGCGCTGGGTAGCCAGCGGCCGCCATACAGGCGTGCCATAGGGATTCCAATCAGAATGCTGGCGACGATGAAACCAAGGGGTTCGAAGGCTCCGGCGAACACCAGCAACAGCAGCACGCAGATGCCGATTTTGATCAGGGTTTCGCGGTCCAGTTTCGGGTCGTCGTCGCTGTGCACGATCGGCGTCGGCCGAAACACCATGTACAGCAACGCCAGCCCCATCAGGCCGAGCATCAACAATGGAAAGGCGCGCGGCCCCACCGGTTCGTAGGAAAAAGCCGCTTGATACGGCCACGCCATCAGCGCCAGGCCAACACAGACCAGCAACAGCGCCGAAGCGAAAATGCGTTGTAAGAGCATGGGAAACTCCTGTGCCACGACCCCGCAGAACGGGGGCCGCAGCCGCTAGACAGAGGCGATCACTGAATCAGGCCGAACTCTTTGGCCAGCACTTTGTAGTCCGCGACCTGCTTCTTCACGTAGGTGTCCAGCTCCGGGCCGGTCATGGCGAACGGGAACAGTTCACGCTGATCGCGCAACTTGGCAAACTCTTCGGAAGCCAGCAGCTTGTCGAAAGCGTCTTTCCACCAGGCGTAGTCTTCGTCGCTGACCTTTGGCCCGAGGTAGAAGCCGCGAACCACTGGCCAGACGATGTCGTAGCCTTGCTCCTTGGCGGTCGGGATGTCTTTCATTTCCGGCTCGTCCAGACGCTTCTCGGAGAACACCGCCAGCAGGCGCATGTCACCGCTCTGGATGTGCGGCATGGAGTCGGAGATGTCGGTGCTGCCGACCTGGATGTGGCCGCCGAGCAGGGCGGTGGCGATTTCACCGCCGCCTTCGAGGGCGACGTAACGCAGGTCGCGCGGGTTGATCCCGGCAGCCTTGGCGATCAGGGCGGTCTGCATCCAGTCCTGGCTGCCAACGGTGCCGCCGGAGCCGATCACCACTTTGCTCGGATCTTTCTTCAACGCCTGAACCAGATCGTCCAGGTTCTTGTAAGGCGAATCGCTTTTCACCGCGATGGCGCCGTAGCTTGTTCCAACCGCCGCCAGCCAGCGCACGGCGCTTTCATCGAAGCGGCCGAACTTGCCTTGGGCCAGGTTCAACAGCGAACCGCTGGACCACGCTACCAGCGTGCCAGCGTCGGCTGGACGCTGAGCGACCACCGCGTTGTACGCCACCGCGCCAACACCGCCGGGCATGTAGGTCACGCGCATCGGTTTGGTCAGCAGTTTCTGATTCACCAGCGCGCTTTGCGCCAGTTTGCAGGTCAGGTCGAAACCGCCGCCGGGCGAGGCCGGGGCGATGCATTCCGGGCGTTTGGGTTCAGCGAGCAATTGGCCGGCGAACAGCAGGGCACTGGCGGTGAGAGCAACTTTACGCATTGAAAGGTTCATTCAAGTCTCCTTGGGAGTTGTTGTTATAGGTGTACTGAATTACCAAAGGGCAACGCTATAGCTCACCAGCAGACGCACTTCATCGGCATCGCGAGCGGAGTAGTTGGAGCGGTAAGTGGCATTACGCAGGCGCACGGCGACATCCTTGAGCGCGCCGCTTTGTACGACGTATTTGATTTCGGTGTTGCGTTCCCACTCTTTGCCTTCGTCACCGTTCTTGAGCTTGATGTTGTCACCGCTCAGGTAACGGCTCATGAAACTCAGGCCGGGAACCCCGAGCCTGGCGAAGTCAAAGTCGTAACGTGCCTGCCAGGAACGTTCTTCGGCGCCGGCAAAGTCATTGATCTGAACGAAGTTGACCAGGTACGGGTCACTGCCATCGACATAAGGGAACGCGCTGTCGCCGGACATGTGCTGATAGCCGGCGCTGAATTTATGCCCGCTCAAGGCGTAGCTCACCAAGCCGTTGAGGGATTTGTTGTCGATATTGCCGCCACGGGCCGCGCCCTGGTCATCACTGATGGCCAGGCGCAGATCAGTGCCGAAAGTGCCGGGGCCGAACGGTTGCGATGCGACAACACCGAGGAAGTGCTGGTTGTAGACTTCATCAAGTTGCGCGAAGTGGTAGCTGCCGGTGATTTTGTCGGTGAACTTGTAGTCCAGGCCGCCAAAGTCGAAATGCTTGCCGGCTGCGGTACCAGCAAAGCGGCTGTTCTTGTTGTTGAGGGCGATCTCCTCGAAGTCGGTGCTGTCGCGGTCCTTGGCTTTCTCCAGACGCCCGCCGGTGAAGGTCAGGTTCTTGATCTCTTTGGAGGTCAGCAGGCCGCCTTCGAAGGTCTGCGGCAGGATGCGCCCGTCGTTGGGCTTGAGGATCGGCAGTTCCGGAATCAGGCTGCCGATTTTCAGCTCCGTGGCGGAGATTTTCACTTTGCCGGTCAGGCCAAGCTTGGAATATTCATCCGCCGCGCGACCGTCGTCATGGGTCGGCAACAGGCCGGTGCCGGTGCGGTCCGGACTGGAATCGAGTTTTACCCCCAGCATGCCCAGCGCATCGACACCGAACCCCACGGTGCCATCGGTGTAACCCGATTGCAGGTTGAGCATGAACCCCTGAGCCCATTCGTCCCGCTTGGATTGCTGGGCGCTGGTACCGTCGCGAAAGTCGCGGTTGAAATACATGTTGCGGGTTTCGAGGGTTGCCGTACTGTCTTCGAAGAAGGCAGCCTGACTCAACGGTGAAAAGCCGGCGAGGGCGGCGGCACTGGCAAGGGCGGTGTGGCTGAGGCGGGAAAAGCGAGCAGGCGGGCGAGCCTGAAGCTGAATGGACAGCATCTTGAAGTACTCCGTTTATTGTTCTTATTGGCGAAAACGCTTCGAGGCGTTTTTCGTACGCTATGTGCGGTAGCGACGAGCAGTCGAAACTGTCCGTGGCTGGACTCTAACGGGCCAACCTTTCGCTAACCTTTCAGAAGACTTTCACGGTTCTCGGGCTTCACAGCGGCGGTTGCGGCTGTAAACTCCGCGCCAAAGAATGGCGTCGACCATCCCTGAATGAGGTAAAGATCCATGCGTGTTCTGCTCGTCGAAGACCATCTGCAGCTCGCTGAAAGTGTCGCCCAGGCGCTCAAGAGCACCGGGTTGACCGTGGATGTGCTGCACGACGGCGTGGCGGCCGACCTGGCGTTGAGCAGCGAGGAATACGCCATGGCGATCCTCGACGTCGGGCTGCCGCGCATGGATGGCTTCGAAGTGCTGGCGCGCCTGCGGGCGCGGGGCAAGAACCTGCCGGTGTTGATGTTGACCGCCCGCAGCGACGTCAAGGATCGGGTCCACGGCCTGAACCTCGGCGCTGACGATTACCTGGCCAAACCTTTCGAACTGACCGAACTCGAAGCCCGGGTCAAAGCCTTGCTGCGCCGCAGTGTGCTCGGCGGTGAACGCCTGCAGCGCTGCGGCGTACTGGCCTATGACCTGGACACTCGGCGCTTCACTCTCGGTGAAGAATTGCTGACCCTGACCTCCCGCGAGCAGGCAGTGCTCGAAGCCCTGATCGCCCGTCCCGGTCGGGTGATGAGCAAGGAACAACTGGCCTCGCAAGTATTCGGTCTGGACGAAGAGGCCAGCCCCGACGCCATCGAAATCTATGTCCATCGCCTGCGCAAAAAGCTAGACGGCCAACCGGTGGTCATCGTGACCTTCCGCGGTCTCGGCTACTTGCTGGAAAGCCGCGATGCATAAGCCCAGCAGCCTGCGCTGGCGGTTGCTGTGGAATCTGGCGCTGTTGCTGGTGGTGTTGATGCTGGCGAGTGGTTTGAGCGCTTACTGGAACGGTCGCGAAGCTGCCGACACCGCCTATGACCGGACCTTGCTGGCCTCTGCGCGGACTATCGCCGCCGGTGTCTCCCAGCGCGACGGCTCGCTGAGCGCTGATGTGCCGTACGTGGCCCTCGATACTTTTGCGTACGACAGCGCGGGGCGGATTTTTTACCTGGTCAACGACATCAATCAGAAACTGATCTCGGGCTACGAAAACCTGCCGCCACCGCCGCCGGGAACGCCGCGCACTGATGACTATCCAGCGTTGGCGCGTTTCTATAACGCCAAATACCAGGGCCAGAACGTACGCGTGGTGAGCCTGCTCAAACCCGTGAGTGATCCGAACATGAACGGCATGGCGGAAATCCGCGTGGCGGAAACCGATGAGGCGCGGGTCAGCATGGCCCGCAGCCTGGCAGCGGACACGTTGCTGCGTCTGGGCATGCTGGCGATCGGTGCGTTGTTGCTGGTGTGGTTTGCGGTCAGCGCCGCGTTGCGTCCACTGGAGCGCTTGCGCACCGCGGTGGAAGAGCGTCAGTCGGACGATCTGCGGCCGTTGCCGTTGGTGGAAGTGCAGCACGAATTATGGCCGCTGGTGCGCGCGCTCAATCACTTCACCGAGCGCTTGCGCGGGCAGTTCGAGCGTCAGGCGCAGTTCATCGCCGATGCCGCCCATGAGCTGCGTACTCCCTTGGCGGCGCTGAAGGCACGGCTGGAATTGGGCTTGCGCTCGACCGAACCGGAAACCTGGCGCAATACGTTGGAAACCGCCGCCCAAGGCACGGACCGTTTGACCCACCTTGCCAATCAATTGCTCTCGCTGGCACGGGTCGAAAATGGTGCCCGGGCCATCGCCGAGGGCGGCGCGCAGTTACTTGACCTCAGTCAACTGGCGCGCGAACTCGGCATGGCCATGGCGCCGCTGGCCCACGCACGCGGTGTGGCGCTGGCGCTGGAAGCGGACGAACCGGTGTGGTTGCGCGGCGAGCCAACGCTGTTGAACGAACTGTTGAGCAATCTGGTGGATAACGCGCTGGCGCACACGCCGTCGGGTGGCAACGTGATTCTTCGGGTCACGGCACCGGCCGTGTTGGAAGTCGAGGACGACGGCCCAGGCATTCCTCTTGAAGAGCGCGATCGGGTGTTCGAACGCTTTTACCGGCGCAACCAGCAGGTGGCCGGTTCGGGGTTGGGACTGGCGATTGTTGGCGAGATCTGCCGCGCACACCTGGCTCAAATCAGCCTGCACGATGGAGAGCACGCGGGGTTGAAGGTGCGGGTGAGTTTTATCGCTGGGGAGTGATGGTGTTTGTTATGGCCCCATCGCGAGCAAGCTCGCTCCCACACTGGATCTATGTAACAGCGAAGATTCCCTGTGGGAGCGAGCTTGCTCGCGATGGGTGCGACACGGTCTCTCGACTAATAGAACATCGACCGCGACTCTTCCAGATCGTGGCACATCGCCTCGTTCTCCGGATCAATCCCCAGCTTTTTGAACGCCGGCACGCTGAATGCGTCGATGCGCGCGAGGGGGTGGTCAGTGTCTTTGTGGCAATACAGGCTGGCCACCTGCACCAGATCGACATAGTCGACCCGCTCGGACTGTCGATTGAAGTCCAGATAAAGCCCCGGCACCTGTACCAGCATCTCCGGAAACTCCCAGACCCTGAGCAGTTTGTCGCCGAGCAGTGGATGAATGTGATCGATCACATGGTTGAGGCTGACCGGGTCAGCCAGCAGTTCATAGTGATCTTCGGCGTAGGTCAGGATCGGCAGCACACCGATCTGGTGCACCAGTCCGCCAAGGGCTGCCTGATCGGGCTTGAGTTGCGTGTACCTGCGGCACAGTGCATAGCTGATCCCGGCGATTTCCAGGCTTTTGCGCCAGACATCGCGCATTTTCTGTTCCACCACCTCGGAGCGGGCATGGAAAATCTGTTCCATGACCAGACCGATGGCCAGGTTGCTGCTGTAGTTGATGCCCAATCGAGTGATTGCCGTGTGCAGGTCAGTGACTTCCTGGGTCGCGCGCAACAGCGGGCTATTGACCACTTTGATCAGACGCGCCGACAGCGCGGTATCGCGGCCGATCACTTTGCTCAGGGTGCTGACACTGATTTCCGGGTCTTCAGCGGCCTTGCGAATCTGCAGGGCCACTTCCGGTAACGTTGGCAGAACCAGGTCATCGTTATCGATGGCCTCAACCAAATCCTGTTGGACCTTTTCCGCCAGCTCACTCATTTCGTTTCTCTAGGTATTGCGACCAATGCTGCTGTTAACGCTGGATTTCGCGATCGCGATCCAGTTCGTAAGGCAGGTCGAGCAGGTGCAGGGCTGGCCCTTCGAGCGCGCCCAGATGGATATCACCCCCTTCCGCTGCTTCAGCTTGCAGCACGGCCAGGAGTTCAATGTTTTGCCCGGCGTTGGCGGCCAGCACCACTTCGCCGATAGAGCTGCCGTGGGTAGGGGAAAACAATTGTGTGCCAGGTTCAGGCAATTCGTTGGCATCCAGTTTCAGGCGATACAAGCGGCGCTTGAGTTTGCCCAGGTACTGCATGCGCGCGACGATTTCCTGGCCGGTGTAGCAACCTTTTTTGAAGCTCACGCCACCCACGGCTTGCAGATTGAGCATCTGCGGGATGAACAACTCGCGCGTGCTCGGCATGACCTGACCGATCCCTGCGCGGATCTGGCCCAACAGCCATTGATTCAGATCGACTTCGGCCAATACGGCGGACAGCTTGCCCTTGATGAGGTCGGCCTGCTCGGCGGCGACCCAGAGTTCGGCGCGGTCCGGCGAGACGCGAATGGCGATCAAACCGTCATTGCGCGCGACGCTGTCGGTGTCGGCCGGAAGATCAAGACCGAGGCTGATCAGTGCCGCATCGCCATGGCCCACGCCGAAGCGGACCCAGGCGGCGCTTTCGTCGGTCAGTTTGGATTTGGAAAACACCGCGTACTTTTTCAGGTCCGCCAGTTGCGGTTCCAGCAGTTCGGTAGCCATGGCCATCAGAACGCCGTCGCCTTCCAGCAGGATGCGGAAACTCGACTGCATCCGGCCCTTCTGCGTGCAGCGGGCGCCGAGGCTGGCCTGGGTGTCACTCAGGTAATTGAGGTTGCAGGTCAATTGGCCTTGCAGGAATTTGCCGGCATCCGCGCCGCGTACTGCGAGAACGCCTTCGTGAGACAGGGTGCAGAAAAAAGCAGAATCGGCCATGGGTCATCGCAGGGTAAAGAGTCTGGGGGACATCATAAGGGTGCGCTCTCGAAATGGGTAGTTCACAAAGGATCGTTGGTGGCCGACCAAAGCCGAGTGTTCGACTCTGCCTGGGGCTGTATACTTGCCGCCTATTTGAGGAGCGCTCCATGGTCGAAGATGTTGAACTGAATCGCCTCTACTGGCACAGCCGCCGCGGCATGCTTGAGCTTGACGTGTTGCTGGTACCGTTCGTGAAAGAGGTCTATCCACACCTCAATGATGTCGACCGCGATTGCTACCGCAGGCTGCTCGAATGCGAAGATCAGGACATGTTCGGCTGGTTCATGGAACGCGCCGAATCGGAAGATCCGGAGCTTCAGCGCATGGTTCGCATGATCCTGGATCGTGTCCAGCCCAAGTAATGCGTTCGAATGCCGCTGGCATGCCTCACGGCAATTGCTGGCGGCGTATCTTCTGGCCCAGCTGTTCGCGCTGGGTTCGCTGTGCCTTCTCTCTATTCCGGTCTGGGCCTGCCTGCTCGGCGCTTTTTGCTGTCTGGCTCACGGCGCTTGGGCGTTACCGCGACAGATTCTGCTGACACACCCAAGGGCATTTCGCGGCTTGCGTCGCAATGCCGATGGCTGGCAGTTGTGGAATCAGGAGGAGGGTTGGCAATCGGTGCAGCTACGACCGGACAGCCTGGCGCTACCTTTGCTTGTTGTGCTGCGTTTTCGACTGCGAGACGAGCGGCGGGTCAGATCAATCTGCGTTCCCCGTGACTCGCAGGCGGCGGATCTGCACCGGCGCCTGCGGGTTCGGCTCACGTTCAGTCGACGTAGGTGGGCGGCACCAGAATAGTGTCCAGAGCGACCGGCAGCATGTTCGGATAGTCGAGGGTGTAATGCAGACCGCGACTCTCCTTGCGTTCCATGGCTGACTGGATCATCAACTCAGCCACTTGGGCCAGGTTGCGCAGCTCGATCAAATCCCGACTGACCTTGTAGTTGCTATAGAACTCGTCGATTTCATCCAGCAACAGACGCACGCGGTGCTGTGCCCGTTGCAAGCGCTTGTTGGTGCGCACAATGCCGACGTAGTCCCACATGAAACGGCGCAGTTCGTCCCAGTTGTGCGCAATGATCACGTCCTCGTCGGAGTCGGTGACCTGGCTCGCATCCCAGACGGGCAGGGCGATCGGAATCGAAACCTGCGGCAGCTGCTCAAGAATGTCCGCCGCCGCCGAACGCGCGTAAACGAAACACTCCAGTAACGAGTTGCTGGCCATGCGGTTGGCGCCGTGCAGGCCGGTGAAGCTGGTTTCGCCAATGGCATATAGCCCCGGCACGTCGGTACGACCCTGCTGATCGACCATCACGCCGCCGCACGTGTAGTGCGCCGCCGGAACCACCGGAATCGGTTGCTTGGTGATGTCGATCGAGAACTCGAGGCAGCGTTCGTACACCGTCGGGAAGTGAGTCTTGATGAACGCTTCCGGCTTGTGGCTGATGTCCAGATAGACGCAATCGACGCCCAGGCGCTTCATCTCATGGTCGATGGCCCGGGCGACGATGTCGCGCGGCGCCAGCTCGGCGCGAGGGTCGAAGCGGTGCATGAAGCGTTCGCCGTTGGGCAGCTTCAGGTGTGCACCTTCGCCGCGCAGGGCTTCGGTGATCAGGAAACTCTTGGCTTGCGGGTGATACAGGCAAGTGGGGTGGAACTGGTTGAATTCCAGATTCGCCACTCGGCAGCCCGAACGCCAGGCCATGGCAATGCCATCACCGCAGGCGCCGTCGGGGTTGCTGGTATAGAGATAGACCTTTGCTGCGCCGCCCGATGCGAGGATCACAAAGCGAGCGGCGTAGGTGTCGACTTCACCGGTCCCGCGATTGAGGACGTAGGCGCCGAGGCAGCGATCACCTTCAAGGCCCAGGCGCTTTTCGGTGATCAGGTCGACCGCGACTCGCTGCTCCAGCAGTTCGATGTTCGGTCGTTGCCTGGCCTTGTCGAGCAAGGTTCTGAAAATCGCTGCGCCCGTGGCATCGGCGGCATGGATGATGCGCCGATGGCTATGACCGCCTTCGCGGGTCAGGTGGAACTCGAATCCGCCATCTTCGGTGCCGGACTGTTCATCGCGTGTGAAGGGCACACCTTGGTCGATCAGCCATTGAATCGCCTCTTTACTGTGCTCGACGGTAAAGCGCACGGCGTCTTCGTGGCACAGGCCGCCGCCAGCATTGAGGGTGTCATCGACATGTGATTCAACGGTGTCGGTGTCATCCAGGACGGCAGCGACGCCACCCTGGGCCCAGAACGTCGAGCCATTGGCGAGGTCGCCTTTGCTCAGTACGGCGATGCGCAAATGACCGGGCAAGGTCAGCGCAAGGCTCAAACCGGCAGCGCCGCTGCCAATGACCAGAACATCATGTTGAAACTGTTGGCTCATTTCAGGATTCCGCTCAAAGCGACCCGGGTCGGGGTTGGCGCAAGACACCTGGATCGGCGAGTCAAGACAGCCACACAGCCCACTAGTATATAGAGGGGGGGAGCGGCACAATAGCGAGCACACATGGCATTGTGAAACTACTGTGACGGAAAATACCTGACGCTTCGTCGGATGGTTTTTCGGCCGGTTCGGCGACAAGACGACTGTATCAACGATTTAACAGTCTTTTTCTATTCACGGTTGCACAATGTCGGTCTTGCGCAGCTATAAATATTTGGAACTTTTGCCAAAGGCCCAAGATCAATAGACCGTGCCTGATTCAAGGGACAGTGTCGGCTTCAACGCGGGATCGGTGATTTGATCCTTGCCGGCGAATCCGATGACAAGATTATTCGCGCAGCCGGGTTGACCCGCGCTGCGCTTTTCGTGCGTGCCAAATCAGAGCCCGCAGGAAACTTGCTTGGAGGGGGAGAACTTTTGCGAAAAGCCCGAGTCTATGTTTGCAAGTCTGGTTGTTTAGTTATGCAAGCCTCCTCCGAGCTTATCGAGGAGTGTTCATGCTAACCCAGGAAGAGGATCAGCAGCTGGTCGAACGCGTTCAGCGCGGCGACAAGCGAGCTTTCGATCTGCTAGTGCTGAAATACCAGCACAAAATTCTCGGGTTGATCGTGCGTTTCGTGCACGACACCCATGAAGCCCAGGATGTGGCGCAGGAAGCCTTTATCAAGGCGTACCGTGCACTTGGAAATTTTCGCGGGGACAGCGCGTTTTATACGTGGCTTTACCGCATCGCCATCAACACGGCGAAAAACTATCTGGTTTCACGCGGCCGTCGGCCGCCGGATAGCGATGTCAGTTCCGAGGATGCAGAGTTCTACGATGGCGATCATGGC
This sequence comes from Pseudomonas sp. GL_093, assembly GCF_057837605.1. Classification (NCBI taxonomy): domain Bacteria; kingdom Pseudomonadati; phylum Pseudomonadota; class Gammaproteobacteria; order Pseudomonadales; family Pseudomonadaceae; genus Pseudomonas; species Pseudomonas sp. GL_093. Next base: position 1,631,616 of record NZ_CM174448.1, read on the forward strand.
CTCAAGGATCTCGAGTCGCCAGAACGTGCATTGCTGCGGGATGAGATCGAAGGCACCGTCCATCGAACCATTCAGCAACTGCCAGAAGATTTGCGTACGGCTTTAACTTTACGTGAATTCGATGGTCTGAGTTACGAGGACATTGCGGCCGTCATGCAGTGTCCGGTGGGTACCGTGCGCTCCCGGATTTTCCGCGCTCGGGAAGCCATCGATAAAGCCCTGCAGCCGTTGTTGCAGGAAAACTGAGACAGCGGCGACAGCCAAGAGAGGAACGCCATGAGTCGTGAAGCCCTGCAGGAATCGCTGTCCGCAGTGATGGATAACGAAGCGGACGAATTGGAATTGCGTCGGGTATTGAATGCCTTTGACGATGTTGAAACCCGTGATACCTGGGCTCGTTATCAAATCGCTCGGGCAGTTATGCACAAGGATTTGCTGCTTCCACGTCTGGATATCGCTGCGGCAGTCTCTGCTGCGCTGGCTGACGAAGCTGTACCTGCAAAAGCCTCCCGTGGTCCATGGCGCAGCCTGGGTCGTCTGGCGGTCGCTGCTTCGGTAACCCTCGCCGTACTGGCAGGTGTTCGTCTGTATAACCAGGACGAGATCGCTGGGGTCGAACTGGCTCAGCAATCCAGTCAACCGGGTCTGGCCGTTCCTCAGGTCAAGGGTCCAGCTGTATTAGCAGGCTACAATGAGAGTTCGGAAGCCACTGGCCCTATGGCCAACGGCGTATTGCAAGGTCAGCCAGGCTGGCACGATCAGCGTCTGCCAGGCTACTTGCGCCAACATGCTCAACAAGCTGCACTGAAAGGTACTGAGAGCGCTCTGCCTTACGCTCGTGCAGCAAGTCTGGAAAACCGTTAAGGAGGATCATGCGCGCCATCCCTCTACTTACGCTTCTGCTCGGTGGCTGGTTTGTTGTTCCAGCCCATGCTGATGAAGCTCAGGACTGGTTGACCCGTCTGGGCCAAGCCGAGCAACAGCAAAGCTTTCACGGTACATTCGTCTACGAGCGTAACGGTAGTTTTTCTACCCACAACATCTGGCACCGCGTCCAGGATGGCAAGGTCCGCGAGCGTTTACTCCAGCTCGACGGCTCGGCACAGGAAGTCGTGCGCATTGATGGGCGTACTCAATGCGTCAGCGGCATTCTGATAGCTGGGCTTGGAGATTCCCCCAGCTCCTCTGCTCGTGCACTCGATCCACAAAAGATAAAGAATTGGTACGACCTTGCCGTCATTGGCAAGTCGCGTGTGGCCGGGCGTGCGGCAGTAATCGTTTCACTGACACCTCGCGATCAACACCGCTACGGTTTTGAGTTGCATCTGGATAAAGAAACCGGCCTGCCTCTCAAATCATTGCTACTGAATGAAAAAGGGCAGTTGCTGGAGCGATTCCAGTTCACACAACTCACCACCGATGGTCCGTCCGACAGCGACTTGCAGCCTGGTGCCGATTGCAAAACGGTTGCCCTCGACAGCGACAAGGCTTCTGCAATCAAGGCGGCGCAAGTATGGCGTTCGGACTGGTTACCACCTGGTTTCGAGCTGACCAGCAGTACCTCCCGCAAGGATCCAGAGACCAAAACCCAAGTCAACAGTCTGATGTATGACGATGGTCTGGCCCGTTTCTCGGTTTTCCTTGAACCGTTGAATGGCGCAACAATTACTGACACTCGCACCCAGCTGGGGCCGACCGTTGCAGTTTCCCGACGCTTGACTACCCCGCAAGGCGAGATGATGGTGACCGTGGTCGGTGAGATTCCGATTGGCACCGCCGAACGGATTGCGCTATCCATGCGCAGCGACGCCACTGCAACCAAGTAGTGAGCTGAAATCGAAATGTTTGGTGAGCATTTCAACTTGCAAATATCCCCGATTTTTTCTATAGGTCAGAGCCCCTCGGCTCTGGCCTTGTTTGTTGTTCCCGGAACAAAAATACCGGCGTATCGTTCCCGGTGTTCCTTGCTCCATATCGCTTAACCATGCTCGTCGTAACGGGAGCCGTATGTCGATACCACGCTTGAAGTCTTATCTCTCTATTTTTGCCACCGTGCTGGTGCTTGGTCAGGCGGTCGCTGTTCAAGCGGCCGAGTTGCCTGACTTCACACAGTTGGTCGAGCAGGCCTCGCCCGCGGTGGTAAACATCAGTACCACGCAGAAACTGCCGGATCGCAAAGTGAGCGAGCAGATGCCCGACCTTGAAGGCTTGCCGCCCATGTTGCGCGAGTTCTTCGAGCGCGGTATGCCGCCACAGCCGCGTACGCCCCGCGGTGATCGTCAACGTGAAGCCCAATCCCTGGGGTCGGGTTTCATCATCTCGTCTGATGGCTACATCCTGACCAACAACCATGTGATTGCCGATGCAGACGAAATCCTCGTCCGCCTCGCTGACCGCAGCGAATTGAAAGCCAAACTGGTTGGCACCGATCCGCGTTCCGACGTGGCTCTGCTGAAAATCGAAGGCAAGGATCTGCCGGTCCTCAAGCTCGGCAAATCCCAGGACCTGAAGGCCGGCCAATGGGTTGTGGCAATTGGCTCGCCATTCGGTTTTGACCATACCGTGACCCAAGGTATCGTCAGCGCCATCGGTCGCAGCCTGCCGAACGAAAACTATGTGCCGTTCATCCAGACCGACGTGCCGATCAATCCGGGTAACTCGGGTGGTCCGCTGTTCAACCTGGCCGGTGAAGTGGTGGGCATCAACTCGCAGATCTACACCCGTTCCGGCGGCTTCATGGGCGTGTCGTTCGCGATCCCTATCGACGTAGCCATGGACGTTTCCAATCAGCTCAAAAGCGGCGGCAAAGTCAGCCGTGGCTGGTTGGGTGTGGTGATTCAGGAAGTGAACAAGGACCTGGCCGAGTCGTTCGGTCTGGAGAAGCCAGCCGGCGCGCTGGTGGCTCAGATCCAGGATGACGGCCCGGCTGCCAAGGGTGGCCTGCAAGTAGGGGACGTAATCCTGAGCATGAACGGCCAACCGATCGTCATGTCCGCCGATCTGCCGCATCTGGTGGGCGCGCTGAAGGCCGGCTCGAAAGCTGATCTGGAAGTGATTCGTGAAGGTAAGCGCAAGAATGTCGAGCTGACAGTCGGCGCTATCCCGGAAGAAGGCAAAGAGCTGGATTCGCTGCCGAAATCCAGCACCGAACGCAGCAGCAACCGGCTGGGTGTTTCCGTGGTCGAGCTGACGGATGAACAGAAGAAAACCTACGACCTCAAGGGCGGCGTCGTCATCAAGGAAGTCCAGGACGGTCCTGCTTCTCTGATTGGCCTGCAGCCAGGCGATGTGATCACTCACCTGAACAATCAGGCAATCGGTTCCACCAAGGAGTTCACGGATATCGCCAAGGCGCTGCCGAAGAACCGCTCGGTGTCGATGCGGGTTCTGCGTCAAGGTCGCGCCAGCTTCATCACCTTCAAACTGGCTGAATAATCCGGTTGTTGGCTGAATAAAAAACCGCCTCGAAAGAGGCGGTTTTTTTATGTCTGAAATTTTTTCTGACAAGCGTCAGCCCATCATGTCCTTGATCATGCGCTCTTGCTCCATCAGCTCACGTTGCCGTGCGTCGATTCGCGATGACAGCGGGAAGTTGGTGCCTGCCTTGCGCTTGGCGAAGTCCAGTTGCTGAATGGCCTGACGGTAATCCCCGACCAGGGCGAAATACTCGGCGCGGGCCTGATGCAGGCCGATGATGTTGCCTGACAGGCCGCGAGTCTCGGCCACCATGTACCAGACGTCCGGATCGTCCGGACGGCTCTTGAGCAGATTCTCCAGTGCTTTTTCCGCTTCAGGCGCACGGTTCTGCTTGAGCAGCAGGTCAACACGCACCGAATTCAGCGGATAGTTGCCGGGATACTGCGTCAACATCCGGTCAACCCGGGACTGAGCGTCCGGCAGGCGATTGTTGGTGATGTCCAGATCGACCTGCGCCAGGTTGTAGATGATCTCGTTCGGCGACTTGGCCAGCAGCAACTTGAGGTTTTCCCGTGCTTCATTCAGCTGGCCGCCCTTGATCTGGGCGATGGCCAGGCCATAGCGAGCGACATCGTTTTTCGGGTTTTCATCAAGCTGGGCGCGAAAGCGTTTGGCGCCCAGGCCCGGGGTTTCTTCATAGATCAACTGGACCCGTGCACGAATCAACTGATAACGCATCGTGTCTTCGATGCCGCCGGGTTTTGCCTGTTCGGCGCGGTTGCGGGTGTCAGCGATCCGCGACTCGGTCACCGGGTGAGTCAGCAGAAATTCCGGTGGCTTGGCGTCGAAGCGGTACTGGCGCGCCAATCGCTCGAACATGGTCGGCATTGAGCGCGGGTCGTAACCGGCCTTTTCCAGATTGAGGATGCCGATGCGGTCAGCTTCCTGTTCGTTCTGGCGAGAGAAACGCCGCTGTTCCTGAATGGCTGCCGCCTGCGTGCCTGCAATGGCAGCGATCCCGGCGTCGCCGGCGCCAGCTGCGGCAATCACGATCCCGGCCAGCAGCGCGGCCATCATCGGCACCTGCATGCGCTGTTGGGCTTCGACGCCACGGGCAAAGTGGCGCTGCGACAAGTGAGCCAATTCGTGAGCGAGTACCGAGGCGTATTCGCCTTCGGTCTGGGCATTGAGGAACAAGCCGCCGTTAACCCCGACAATGCCGCCCGGTGCCGCGAAGGCGTTGAGTTGCGGGCTGTTGATCAGGATGAATTCCAGGCGCCGGTCATTGACCTGGCTGGTCTCTACCAGCCGGTAGACGCTGGATTCGACGTAGTCCTTGAGCTGTGGATCGTTGAGCTGTGAAACCTGGCTGCGCAACAGCGCGAGCCACGCGCGACCCAACTGGTATTCCTGTTGCGGCGAGACGATGGCAGAACTGGCGTCGCCGAGTGACGGCAGGTCGTCGGCGAAGCCCGGTGAGGCGAGCAGGCAAGCGAGCGTCAGCAGGGTAGGGCGCAAAAAAGTCATGCACAAAGCCTTAGTCGACAAAGACCTTACTGTAGCCGGACACTACGCTTCGGACCAGATATTCTAGCCACTCGACCACCTGACCCGGAGTGATGCAATGACCGACGCTGTAGCCCATGACGCCGAGCTCGACGCCAGCGGCCTGAATTGCCCCTTGCCGTTACTAAAGGCCAAGCTGGAGCTCAATCGACTGGCCAGCGGCGCAGTGCTGAAGGTAATCGCCACCGATGCGGGCTCACAGCGCGACTTCCGCACCTTTGCCCGATTGGCGGGTCATACGCTGCTTCGTGAAGAAGATGAAGCGGGTGTTTACCGCTACTGGTTGAAAAAAGCCTGAATTCTGCTGCGTTCGTTTCTAAGGATTATTGATGTTCAAAGTGTTACGCGACTGGATTCAGCGCTACTTCTCCGATGAAGAGGCCGTGGTGCTGGCGGTCCTGCTGTTTCTGGCGTTTACCGCCGTGCTGACGCTGGGCGGCATGCTTGCGCCCGTGCTGGCCGGGATGGTGCTGGCGTATCTGATGCAAGGGTTGGTCGTCACTCTAGAGCGCCTGCGCATGCCGGGCGGGGTGGCAGTGGGGCTGGTCTTTGCGTTGTTCATGGGGCTATTGCTGGTGTTCATCGTGGTTGTGGTGCCGTTGCTCTGGCATCAGTTGATTACGCTGTTCAACGAGTTACCCGGCATGCTCGCCAAATGGCAGTCGCTGTTATTGCTGTTGCCCGAGCGCTACCCGCATCTGGTGTCCGACGAGCAGGTGCTGCAAGCCATCGAAGTGGCGCGGGGCGAGATTGGCAAGTTCGGTCAGTGGGCGCTGACGTTCTCGCTGTCGAGTCTGCCGCTGCTGGTGAACATCATGATCTACCTGGTGCTGGTGCCGATCCTGGTGTTTTTCTTTCTCAAGGACCGGGAGATGATCGGTCAGTGGGTGCGGGGTTACTTGCCCCGTGAGCGGGCGCTGATCACCCGCGTCGCTCACGAGATGAACCGGCAGATCGCCAACTACATTCGCGGCAAGGTCATCGAGATTTTCATTTGCGGTGGCGTGACCTACATCGGTTTCGTTGTTCTGGGCCTCAACTACGCGGCACTGCTGGCATTACTGGTGGGCGTGTCGGTGGTGGTGCCTTACGTCGGCGCAGTGGTGGTGACCGTGCCGGTCATGCTGATTGCGCTGTTCCAGTGGGGCTGGAGCGATCAGTTCATCTATTTGATGGCGGTCTACGGGATCATCCAGACGCTGGATGGCAACGTGCTGGTGCCGCTGTTGTTTTCGGAAGCGGTCAATCTGCATCCGGTGGCGATCATCTGCGCGGTGTTGTTGTTTGGCGGGCTGTGGGGCTTTTGGGGGGTGTTCTTTGCGATTCCGCTAGCAACCCTGTTCAAGGCCGTACTGGATGCATGGCCGCGCAAGGAGCCAGAAGTCGCGCCGCTGCTTTAACAGCTAGCCAGAATGGAGGGTGGGGCTGATGGCCTCATCCCGAGCAAGCTCGGTCCCACATTTGATCTGTGTGAACACAAAACCAATGTGGGAGCGAACTTGCTCGCGATAGCGTCCGAGAGGACACCAAATGTTCAGGCTTTGTTTAACGCCTGAGCGGCAGCCAGAACAGCATCCACATGGCCCGGCACCTTCACTCCGCGCCATTCCTGACGCAGCACGCCGTCCTTGTCGATCAGGAACGTGCTGCGATCAACGCCCATATATTCTTTGCCATAGAGCTTTTTCAGTTTGATCACGTCGAACTGCTGGCAGAGTGCTTCTTCCTTGTCGCTGATCAGCTCGAAGGTGAACGCCTGCTTGGCCTTGAAGTTTTCGTGTGATTTAAGGCTGTCGCGGGACACGCCGAAGACTTCTGTGTTGGCGGCTTTAAACGCATCAAGCTGATCACGAAAGCCCTGACCCTGAGTGGTGCAGCCTGGCGTGCTGTCCTTCGGATAGAAGTAAATCACCACCTGCTTGCCTTTGAGGCTCGCGAGGTTGACGGTCTGCCCGCTGGTGGCGGGTGCTTCGAAGTCGGCAACCGGTTGGTCGATGGCAACGGCCATGAAAGTTTCCTTACATTGGGTTTTGTGGGCGCCACGGTTCGATCAGGGCATCCAGGTTCAGCGCGTCTGCGAAATCCAGGAACTGATCGCGCAGCCAGCTGATCTGCACGCCGGCCGGCAAGGTCACGGTAAACGTGGCATTGAGCATGGTGCCGCCGGTTTGCGGAGCCTGATAGGTGTCGCAGGTCAGGTTCTCGAGTTCGACGTTGTGGTCCATGAAGAACTGACACAGCTCGTTAATGATGTCCGAGCGGTAAGCCGAGCTGACATAAGCGACGTATGGCAGGGCTTGAGGACGATTCTCCAGCGCGGCGCTGCGTACCACATTCACCGTAAAGGCGTGCTTCTTGGCGAGACTCGGCAGGCTGCCTTCGAGGCGCGCCAGGGCGTCCCAGCTGCCGGAGATCTCGAGGATCAACGCACTGCACTCGCCATGACGCGTCAGGCGAGAGGTGACCACGGCGCAGCGGTTTTCATGGCTGGCGCGGCACAGGACGTTAGTCAGCTCCATGGGGTTGGCGCCGAGGGCACTGATGACAAGGAATTGTTCGCGAACTGTGGGGGTGGACATGCAGCATTCCTAAAGCGATGAGCGGTCGATACTTTTACGGGCTTTTTTTACCGGGAGCGAGCCTGCGGATGCGAATTCAAAAAACCCGAGCCGCAAGGTTGCAACGTGCTCCAGAGTGGCAAGAGCGAGGGGTGGCAACGCTGGATCGGGGCTTGTGATGCCGAAAATGGAGGCTGGAACCCGGCGTACGAGCTTATCAGTACCGATCAAAGTCTGAAGGGTAGCGAAAAGCAGCGCCAAGGGGAATGGCAGCAGCGCAGTACTTCGCTTGTACAAGCATCTTGGCGCCAGTACCATTACCGCTCTCTTTTTCCGGCAGGAGCGGTTTCATGATTGCGGGCAGTATGGTGGCACTGGTCACACCCATGGATGCACAAGGGCGTCTTGACTGGGACAGCCTCAGCAAACTCGTGGACTTCCACCTTGAAAACGGCACCCATGCCATTGTCGCGGTCGGTACTACCGGCGAGTCGGCAACCCTCGATGTAGACGAACACATCGCCGTCATCAAGGCCGTGGTCAAGCAGGTCAATGGCCGTATTCCGGTCATCGCCGGTACCGGCGCCAACTCGACCCGCGAAGCCGTAGAACTGACTCGCAACGCCAAAGAGGCCGGCGCCGACGCCTGTCTGCTGGTCGTTCCGTACTACAACAAGCCGACCCAGGAAGGTTTGTACCTGCACTTCAAGCACATTGCTGAAGCGGTCGACATTCCACAGATCCTCTACAACGTTCCTGGCCGCACCTCCTGCGACATGCAGGCCGAGACCGTGATTCGCCTGTCCACTGTGCCGAACATCATCGGTATCAAGGAAGCCACCGGCGACATGAAGCGTGCCAAGGCAATCCTTGATGGCGTGAGCAAGGACTTCATCGTGCTGTCCGGCGATGATCCGACCGCTGTCGAGCTGATCCTGATGGGCGGCAAGGGCAACATCTCCGTCACCGCCAACGTCGCCCCGCGCGAAATGGCTGACCTGTGCGAGGCCGCGCTCAAGGGCGACGCCGAGACTGCACGGGCAATCAACGAAAAATTGATGCCGCTGCACAAGGATCTGTTCATCGAAGCCAACCCGATTCCGGTGAAGTGGGCTTTGGTCGAAATGGGCCTGATGCACGAAGGCATTCGCCTGCCGCTGACCTGGCTGAGCGCACCTTGTCATGAAACGCTTCGCACGGCCCTGCGCCAGTGCAGCGTCCTGGTTTAATTGAGGAAGTACTACGCATGAAGCGATTGGCCGGACTTTCCGCACTTGCCTTGATCATCTCCAGCACCAGTGGCTGCGGATGGGTCTGGGGCCCGGAAGGTTATTTCCGTGACCGCGGTAGCGATTACCTGGAAGCGCAACAGACTGCACCCATGCAAATGCCGCCGGATGTCAGCACCGCCAAACGTCTGGATCCGCTGTTGCCGATCCCGCGCAACGTGGCCGATGACACCGTCAAGGGCGAGTACATCGTTCCTCGTCCGCAGCCGTTGTCGGCAGCGGCTGACGCCAGCGCCTACTCCCTGCAAAAGACCGGTGATTCGCGTTGGATCGTCGCTCAGAACCCGCCGGCCGAAGCCTGGCCAGTGGCCGTGCAGTTCTTCCAGGACAACGGTTTCCGTCTGGACGAACAGCGTCCGCAAACCGGCGAATTCACCACCACCTGGCAGCATTCCGACGAACTGTCCGCCGCGATGGCCAAGCGCCTGAGCGCAGCCGGTGTCGGCGCCGACAGCGAAACCCGCGTGCGGGTCCGCATCGAGCCAGGCGTGCAGCGCAACACCAGTGAAATCTACGTGGTCAGCGCCGAGCGTCCTGCCGGCAGCACCTCCGACGTGGCCTTCACCAACCGTTCGGTCAACACTGGCCTGGACGCGGCACTGGTCGACGACATGCTCGCGAGCATGAGCCGCACCTCGGAGAAGGGCGGTTCGGTCTCCATGCTGGCTTCGCGTGACTCCGATACGCCAAGTCGTGTCAGCCTGAGCGAAGACGGCAGCGGTAACCCTGTCCTGAACGTCGGCACCGACCTGGATCGTGCCTGGTCGAGCGTCGGTCGTGCGCTGGAACAGGGCGAATGGCGCGTTGAAGACATCAACCGCAGCCTCGGTTTGTACTACATCAACCTGTCTGAAAAAGCCGAGAAGAAAGACGAGAAACCTGGTTTCTTCAGCGGCCTGTTCGGCAGCGCGCCGAGCAAGGAAGAAGTTGAAGCCCGTGCCGAGCGTTATCAGGTTCGCCTGAGCAAGGTCGGCGAAAACGTCCAGGTCACCGTCGAGAAAAACATCAACACCGTGGCGCCGGCAGATGTGGCGCGCAAGGTATTGAGCGTGATTCAGGACAACCTGGGCTGATCACATGCGTTTTGCCGTTCTCGGCAGCGGTAGCCAAGGGAACGGCACGCTGATAGCCAGCGCTGACACGTATGTGCTGGTGGATTGTGGTTTCTCCCTGCGGGAAACCGAAAAACGCCTGCTGCGCCTGGGTGTGAACCCTGCGCAGCTGAGCGCGATACTCGTGACCCACGAACATGCCGACCACGTGCATGGCGTGGGTTTACTGTCTCGGCGCTACAATCTGCCTGTCTACCTCAGTCGCGGTACCCTGCGCGGGATGCGCAAACCAATTGAACCGGCTGGCCTTCTGGCCGGCGGCGAGCAACTGCAGATCGGCGCACTGAGCATCGGCGTCATTGCCGTGGCCCATGATGCACAGGAGCCGACGCAATATGTCTTCAGTGACGGTGAGCGGCGTTTTGGCCTGTTGACCGACCTGGGCTCGTATTGCAACAAGGTGCTGGACGGCTATCGGGACCTCGATGCGTTGATGATCGAGGCTAACCATTGCCGTGACATGCTGGCTCGCGGTCACTACCCGTACTTTCTCAAGCAGCGGGTAGGCGGTGAACTGGGGCATTTGAACAACCATCAGGCGGCATTCCTGGTGTCCGAGTTGGGCTGGCAAGGCCTGCAACACCTGGTCCTGGCCCATCTGAGCAGCAAGAACAACCTGCCGCAGCTGGCCCGGCAATGTTTTGTCGACACCCTCGGGTGCGACCCGGACTGGCTGCAACTGGCCGATCAAGATTCAGGGCTCGACTGGCGACACATCGCCTAGCCCACCTACTTAGCAAGCGGAGCCCATCATGGAAAAACGTGAAGAACTCTACCGCGGCAAAGCCAAATCGGTTTTCAAGACCGACGACGCTGACCGCTTGATCCTGCTGTTTCGCAACGACACTTCGGCGTTCGACGGCAAGCGCATCGAGCAGCTCGACCGCAAAGGCATGGTGAACAACAAGTTCAACGCCTTCATCATGCAGAAACTCGAAGCAGCCGGCGTGCCGACTCAATTCGACAAACTGCTGGGCGACAATGAATGCCTGGTGAAAAAACTCGACATGATCCCGGTCGAGTGCGTCGTGCGTAACTACGCCGCCGGCAGCCTGGTCAAGCGCCTGGGCGTCGAAGAGGGCATGAAGCTCAACCCTTACACCTTCGAACTGTTCCTGAAGGACGACGCCAAGGGCGACCCGTTCATCAACGAATCCCACGTCGTGGCCTTCGGTTGGGGCACCGCCGAGCAATTGGTTCGCATGAAAGAACTGTCGCTCAAGGTCAACGAAGTCCTGAGCAAACTGTTCGACGATGCCGGCCTGCTGCTGGTCGACTTCAAACTGGAATTCGGCGTGTTCTCCGACGGCTCCATCGTCCTGGGCGACGAATTCAGCCCGGACGGCTGCCGTCTGTGGGACAAAGCCACCGGCAAGAAAATGGACAAGGACCGCTTTCGTCAGGGCCTCGGTGACGTCATCGAAGCCTACGAAGAAGTCGCCAATCGTCTGGGCGTACCGCTTTAATCGACGCAAGCATCTGATAGCACGGAAAAATTTCGCTTAGGGGGTTCGCTTCCGGCAAAAGTGTTGTTATGATGCGCGCCGTTGGAGAGATGCCAGAGTGGCCGAATGGGACGGATTCGAAATCCGTTGTACCTTCACCGGTACCTAGGGTTCGAATCCCTATCTCTCCGCCATTATTGAATAAGACTAAGCCCCTGAAATTGTTAAAGATTTCAGGGGCTTTTTCGTTTCTGGCATTTCGTTCAGGTATCGCTCTTTGCTATCGAACCTGAACTCTCGCCTGGATCACCCACAGTCCCAGCAAAGTCAGAACAGCAAAGCCCCCACCCATCAAGAAAGTGCCCTGGAAGCCTATCGTGTCCCACAACGCCCCAGCGATGACGCTGGCCAGCAGCAAGGTCAACCCGGTCAACAGATTGAACATGCCAAATGCCGTCCCGCGCAGTTCAGTCGGTGCGCAATCGGCGATCAGGGCGGCGAATATCCCTTGGGTAAACCCCATGTGCAGCCCCCATAGAACGACGCCGACGACCAGGCCATCGATGCCCGGTGCGAACGCCAGAGTCAGGTCGGCAGCAATCAGCAATATCAGACCTGCGCCGAGCACCGCCACGCGGCTGACACGATCAGACAAGGCCCCGGCGGGATAGGCTGACAGTGAGTACGCCACCCCCATCAGGACAAGCACCGCCGGCGCCCACATCGGCGCCAGCCCGACGGCCTGACCGCGCAGAATCAGAAAGGCTTCGCTGAAACGCGCCAGGGAGAACACCGCAGCGACACCCACCACCCACCAGTAGCCAGCGCCCAGTCGGGCTAATTCCCGCCGGCTCAAAGGCGCACGCACCTGGCGCGTCCCTTCCACTTGTTTGGGCTCATGAACGAACACCAGCAGCACCGCGACGGCAAGGAAGGCCGGGATGACGGCCACCCAGAACACAGTCTGAAAGTGGTTCGCGGTTAGCCACATCAGTCCGATCGCCAGCAACGGTCCCAGGAATGCACCCACGGTATCCAGAGTTTGCCGCAGGCCGAAAGCTGCCCCCCGTATCTCGGGCGGCGTGATGTCGGCGACCAACGCATCGCGCGGGGCGCCGCGAATACCTTTGCCAATGCGGTCGATAAAACGCGCCCCGATCAGCCAGTCCAGCGAGCCCGCCAAAGGAAAGATCGGTTTGGACAGTGCCCCCAGTCCATAGCCCAGCGCCGCGAGTAGTTTGCGCTTGCCCAATCGATCACTGAGTGCCCCGGAGAATACCTTGGTGATCGAGGCCGTAGCCTCGGCTATGCCTTCGATGAGACCCACCGCCAGAACGGAGGTACCCAGTACGGTGACCATATAGAGCGGCAACAATGCATGGATCATCTCTGAGGAGATGTCCATCAGCATCGAGACGAAGCCCAATGCCCAGATGCCGCCAGGCATGGTGCGCCAGACATTGCCGGTTGACGCCTTCTCGATTGGCGCAGTAGTCGAAGTGCCACCCGACTTGTCAGTGGTTTTCATCATGAGCCTCGAAAGCCTGTTTGGCGTAGACATCTAATAGCGCCTCGCACCCCTGCAGCCGTGTTGCCGCTACCTCCGCCAACATACGCTGTATCAACGAGTGATTTCGATCAAACAGTTGCGCAATGTCCCTGGCTTTCGGTGTAACCCTGGTCATTAGCTATCATGCAATACAGGGCAAATCACCGGATGACGGGGGAGTGCATGAACAGATGGCGACGGATTTGGGTGTTTGTGAAGCTGGTGGCAGCATTTGCGGCTTGCCTGACCGTTGCTGTTCAGGCTTTCAACTACATGTTGGAAAGTCCCGACGCAGAGCAGATGCACCCTTTGAGCATTGTGGTTGTCGGACTGATCTTTGGCTTCATCACCTATGGAATCCTTTCACTGATTGAAAGGGCTGTGCGGGGTTTCCTGCCCCATCGTGCCCCAGTCACCACCACGGTAGCGGCTCAACCTCAAACAGAACTTGAGGAAGATGCCGTGCTGATGGAAGAACAGCCTTTGGTCCTGTCAGCTGACGATTCAACTCAGCAGAAAAATCAGTGAACAGTCTGTATGGCATGGATGACTGGGCGATCACCAAAGGCTCGAATCAGAGTTTTTGCGTCGGAACAGACAGCATCGCAGCGTAAGAAAAATATGCATCTTCAAGGGAAAAGTTACTCAGCGCAGTCACCCAATTTACCGCCCCCCGAATCCATTGTTCGTCCCGCAATTCAAGTCTATATCTGCGAAACATCCCCTGACATTGAAAGACCCTGCCTCAAAAAAACCTCATCTACTCTGGTTTCGCAGGTCACTGATCTGCCGTCATCAGCAATCGCAAGGAGCGAGCAATGTATTTTGAGATTTACAGGCAAACCCGTGGCATCGCACAGACCGGCAAAGGTCAATGGCGGTGGCGTTTGAGGGCGGGAAATCATGAAACGATTGCCAGCGGGGAGGCTTACGTCAACAAGTCTGATTGTGTGCATGCCATCAGTTTGATTCAAGGGACCCACGATCAGACCCCGGTCAAGGAAATCTAGGCTTCAGGCGTTGAAGCTGCTCGGTCAGAGCAGCTTCGTTTCAACGGGTGGACTTACGGTTGTGAGTGCCGCTGCCTGAGTCCGAATTAAGCGCAAACTGCTTGAGTCGCATAGACGCCGATTGCGACACCTACCTAAACTGTCATCAGATTTGGGAACGGGGTCAGTGGATGAATCGTAACGAACTACGCAAGGCCGACATCAACCTGATGGTGGTGTTTGAAACGCTGATGCTCGAACGTAACGTCACCCGGGTGGCGGAAAAGTTGTTTCTCGGTCAGCCGACCATCAGTTCGGCACTCAATCGCTTGCGCACGATGTTCAACGACCCGCTGTTCATTCGTGTCGGGCATCGTATGGAGCCGACGGCGCGGGCCGAGGAGATTATTCTGCACCTGTCGCCAGCGCTGGATTCGTTGTCGGTGGCGTTGAGCCTGACCCATGATTTCGACCCCGCCAGCAGTACCATGACCTTTCGTATCGGGCTGTCGGACGATGTCGAGTTTGGCCTGCTGCCGCCGTTGCTGCGTGCCTTGCGCCAGGAAGCACCCAAGGTGGTGTTCGTGGTGCAGCATGTCGATTACTGGCGGATTCCGGATTTGCTGGCGTCGGGCGACATCACGGTGGGTATCAGCCAGACTCGCGGGCTGCCGGCCAACGCCAAGCGCAAGTTATTGCGGCACATCCTGCCCAGCATTTTGCGCGCCGACGCATCGGATACACCGTTGACGCTCGATGAATATTGCGCGCGACCGCACGTGCTGGTTTCCCACACTGCCAATGTCAGTGGTTACGCCGATGAGTGGCTGGCGGAGATTGGTCGTACGCGCCAAGTCGTCCTTTCCGTGCCGCAATACAGCTCGCTACCGGCCTTGCTAGCCGGGACCGATCTGATCGCCAGTCTGCCGGATTACGCCGCCGAAGCGATGGCCGCGTCCGGCCAGCTGTTCAAAGAACCGTTCCCGTTCAAGGCGCCGACTCTGGATCTGTCGATGGTCTGGCTCAGTCATGTCGATACGGACCCCGCCGAGCGCTGGTTGAGGTCGAGGCTGGAGGCGTTCATGAGTGAACGCGCGCTTTTACCGCCCGAGTGAGTAGGGCGATGCTGTGTTATATGTACGACCTTTCTGCCCACTTTCAGGAGCTCAGTCATGCCTCACCTGCACATGGAATACACCGCCAACCTGCCGGAGCTCAATGCCGACGTGGCGTTGATTCGGCTCAATAATGCGTTGGTGGCTTCCGGTCAGTTTGCTGCCGAATACGACATCAAGAGCCGAGCGGTTAAGGTTGAGACGTTCAAGGTCGGCACGGTGTCGGGTGAGCGAGCCTTTGTGCATGTGAAACTGGCGCTGTTGAGCGGTCGCTCACCGCAGATCAAGAAGCAGTTGTCCGAAAGTTTGCTGGCCGTGGTGCAGGAGCTGTGTGATTGGCCGACGGACATTGAAGTCCAGCTGGCCGTGGAAATCCTCGACATCGATCGAGAGTCCTACACCAAGATTGCCATCAGCCACTGAGTTTCAGGCCATTTCCTGCTCGGTGCAGGCCTTGACCACTTGCTCGCGCAGCCAGGTGTTGGCGCTGTCCTGATCGACATTCTGGCTCCACTGCATGTCGAGGCTGAAACCCGGCAAGCCGTTGGGCGCTTCGCAATGATTGAAGATCGCGTCGTTGGCCAGCAATTGCTGGATACGCCGAGGCAGGGTCAGGATGAAGTCGGTGCCGGTGATCATCTTCAGTGCCGCGCTGTAGCTGTTGGAACGCGCGACGATCTGCCGTTTTTGCGCCTGCTGCGCCAGCCAGCCGTCGACCATGTTGGTGGTGGAAGTCCAGGGTGTCGGGAACACGTGCCGGCGCTCAACAAAGGCTTGCAGGCTTAAACGCGGCTCCGGCGGTGTGGCGCGTTTATCGAAGACACAGACAAGGTCGTCCTCCAGCAGCATCCGGGATTTGAAATCACCGTGATTGCGATGAAAGTTCGGGCCGAAGCAAATCACCAGGTCGAGGCTGCCGTCGCGTAGCTCTTCGGCCGGGATGTCGGTTTCAAACTTGTGCATGTTGACCATCACTGGCAGGTCGGCGAAATCGAAGCTTTTCAACAGGCGCGGCAGGATCAACTGCTCGAAGTATTCCGGTGCGCAGATATTGAAGGTGACTGGTTGCAGGGTGGGGTCGAATGCTGGCGCACCGGCGTGACACAGATTGATGCTTTCGAGGATCTTCAGCACGTGGGCGTACATGGTGCTGGCTTTGTAGGTGGGGCGCATACCCGCACGGGTATTGATGAACAGTTCGTCTTCGAAGCTGGTGCGCAGCTTTTTCAGGCAGTAACTCACGGTGGACTGGCTGACGCAGAGCGCCTCGGATACACCGCTGACGCTGCTTTGCTCATACACGGCAATAAACACCATGAGGTCCTGCATATCGAGCTTTCTAAGCAAGTTACTGTTCAACATCCGTTCCGTCTCGCTGTGCTCCTTGCGCTGACTGTGCGCAAACTTGTGCAAGTGATCCTAACGGAACGATGGTGCCAGGAGAATGCCTTGTAGGAGTTTTCATGGAAAGTTGTGGGGCAGTTCCAGAGGCCTTCAGCCCTGAACGGCTGCAGGCACCCCGCGGCGGCTGGACATCAGCAGTGCCCACATGCCGACTCCCACCAGCAGCGCGCCGATGATTTCCAGCGGCAGTGGCGACTGACGTAACCAGAACCAGTGAAACAATGTGAGAAACAGCGTGCTCAGGTAAATGTAGGAAATGACCGAGGAAGGGGCGATGACGCCGATGGCCCGATGCAGCAGCCAGAAGGTCGCCAGCGTGGCGAACACCGCCAGGTAAATCAGCCACCAGAAATCGCTCACGGTCAGCAATGACGCCGATCGCCAGCCGCCGCTGAACCCACAGAATGCCAGCAGAAACAGCGCGCCGAACAGCATGTTCCAGAAAGTCATCCCCACCGGGCCGCGCCCCTTGAGGCTGCTGGCCTTGAGCCGTTGACTCAGGGGCGAGTAGAGCGCCATCGCCAGGCAACCGACGCCATACACCGCCACCGCATACGGCGATGGCAGCTCACCAGGGCCTGCGCCTTTCAAAACCAGCAACACGGCCCCGGCAGCGGCAATCAGCATCGGCAGCACCTGCTGTTTCAGGTTGCTGTCGGGCATCAATACGGCTTCGAATAGCAATGTCAGCAGTGGCACCAAGGTGAACATCGTTCCGGTATTGACGGCCGAGGTGTAGCGCAGTGCTTCGAACAGCGAGCCGAAATACACCGCCAGCAGCAAGCCGAGCGCGGCATGGCCGAACAGTCCGCGGGCGGTCATGGCGGTATCGCCCTTGAACAGCAGCAGCGGCAAAAATACCAGGGCGCAGAACAGCAGGCGCAAACCGGTCAGCAGGATCGGGTCGATGGCCTGACTGACCTGTGCTGCCGCAGAAAACGATGCAGCGATCAACAGTGCCCAGAGCAGCATGCCGACGTGAGCGGCGGCGAAACCGGTGTGTTTCATGAGGTGGGTTCCAGGGTCAGCGAATGTGTTGGGCGTAATGCCGCGGATCGAAGCGTAAGACCATCAGGATCATCAGTGCCATAACGCCGGTCAGTGACCACCAGGCCCATTCGAAGCTGCCGAGCTGATCGCGGATCAACCCGGCAATCAGCGGCGAGAGACCGGCGATCAGGTAGCCGATGCCTTGCACGAACGCTGTCAGGCCACCGGCACGCTGGGGATTGTCCAGATGATCCAGGGACACGATCAGACTCATCGGGAACAGCCCGCCGATGCCGAGCCCCAACAGGCAGGGCCACAACAGGCTCAAGTGTTGCGGGCTGAGAACAAGCCCGCAGAAACCGGCCATGATCAGCGCCAGCAACACCACCAGCACCACGCGCCGGTCACGGCTGCGGTTGGCGATGGCTGGTGTCAGCAGGCCGGACAACACTTCCATGGCGGTCAAGAAACCCAGCAGCAACCCGGCATTTTGTTCGCTCCAACCCTTTTCCACATAGTACGGCGCCAGCCAGGCCAGCACGCAGGTGTAGGACGCCGTGCCCAGGCCGAAGAAGATGGCGAGTAACCAGGCGCGGGAATTGCCAAAGAAGGAGCCATTGCGCTGCGCCTGAGCAGGCTGCGCCGGCAGCCTTTCACGTTGCACGCACCAAAACAGCAACGCTACCAGCGCCAGCGCCGCCCAGATCGCCAGGCCTACGCGCCAGCTGCCGGTACGGATCATCACCAGCGGTGCAAACGACGCCGCAATCGCTGCGCCGCCCATGATCGATGTGACGTAGAGCCCCATGCACACAGAAACGTTGTCGCTGAAGCGGGATTTGATCAGCGCCGGCATCAACGCCTGGATCAGCGCGATACCGATACCCGCCAGCACGGCGCTGAGGATCAGTTCGGCCGCTGAATCGAGGAACAACCGTGACACCGTGGCCACGCCGATGATCAGCAGTGAGAGCACCACGGTGCGTTGTTCGCCGATTCGTTGGCTGACGCTCAGCCCAAAGAACATCGCCAACCCCATCGCCATCACTGGCAGCATGGTCAACAGCGAGGCCAGGCTGAAACTCAGTGTTATGTCGCCGCGAATCGCCGACAGCAAAGGACCAACGGCGGCCATGGAAGGCCGCAGGTTCAGGGCGACAAGAATGATGCTGAACATTAGCCAGAGGGCGGGGCGAGAGGTTGCGCGAACGTTTTCCATCTATCGGACCTTGAATGACAAGGAGCCGATTAGGCGCGCGAGGCCTGCGGGCCGCAAATCAGAAAGTCCGAAGCAGTATTTAGAAATTAAATAATACCCCGTACTCCCTGTAGCAGCTGCCGAAGGCTGCGTTCGGCTGCGAAGCAGGCGCAAATTCTGCCATCGGATTAACCTGCCATACCGCATTGGCTGTTTTAACGTCTGCTTCGCAGCCGAACGCAGCCTTCGGCAGCTGCTACAAGTACCGTGGTGCTGCTCAATTGTTTAGCCAGCCTGCAACCAAAGTTCTTCAAATCCTGATTTAACGACTTAACCTCCCGTGTGACGCTGCGGGTCATCTGTTCTCTGCGGTTTTTTCTATGGACGGTTGTCCCGTCGCACTTCCCTCCGAATTAGCCTTTTGGGCGCTGTGGCACTGCCGTCACGCGCGCCCACCGGATTCCTGCATTCCTCGTTGATTGTTCTTACAGGTCCCGCGCCATGCGCCGGGATCAAAGCGGCGACGCCTGTGCGTTTGCCTGACGCGGAAATAAGAGAATTCCCATGAGTGTTGCCACGACATCTTTCGCCTCCAAGCAAGAAGCCCTGACCTTTCTGGAACAGAACCCGGATATCGAGATGTTCGAGTTGTTCATCCTCGACAACAACGGTGTACCTCGGGGCAAGTTGCTGCACCGCGATGAACTGCTGGCGGTGTACGAAAGCGGGCGGCCATTGCCGAGCACCATTCTTGGCCTGACCATCAACGGTGATGACGTGGAAAACTCCGGCCTGGTCTGGGACGTTGGCGATATCGACTGCCGGGCGTACCCGATCAGCGGCAGTTTGACGCGCATGCCCTGGCGGCTGATTCCTACGGCGGCGGTGCAGGTCAGCATGCACCCGAAGGAGGGCATGCCCGCGACGATTGCCGATCCACGGCATCTGCTGGCGAAAGTCATCGAGGGCTTGCAGGCCGACGGTTATTACCCGGTGATGGCGGCGGAGCTGGAGTTCTACCTGCTGGATCAGCAGCGCGACAGCAACGGTCGGCCGCAACCGGCGCGGGATGTCGATGGCGGGCGGCCGCGAGGGACTCAGGTCTACGGCTTGCGTGAACTGGAGCAGATCGAACCGTTTCTGGCCGATCTCTACAGCGCCTGCAAACTCCAGGGCATTCCGGCGCGCACGGCGATTTCCGAATACGCGCCGGGGCAAGTGGAAATCACCCTCGAACACCGCACCGATGCCTTGCAGGCGATGGACGAGGCGGTGCGCTACAAACGACTGGTCAAAGGCGTGGCCCACAAGCACGGGATGACGGCGTGCTTCATGGCCAAACCGTTCGATGACCTGGCGGGCACGGGCATGCACATGCACGTCAGCCTGGCGGACAAGGACGGCAACAACCTGTTCGCCAGCGAAGCCCCGGACGGTACGCCGCTGCTCAAACAGGCGGTCGGCGGGATGCTCAGTACGTTGCTCGATTCGTTGCTGCTGTTCTGTCCGAACGCCAACTCTTACCGTCGCTTCCAGACCAACAGCTATGCGCCGCTGGCACCCACCTGGGGCGTGGACAATCGCACCGTGAGTTTGCGCGTGCCCGGCGGGCCGGCATTTTCCCGGCATATCGAACACCGCATCTGTGGCGCCGACGCCAACCCGTATCTGGCGGCTGCGGCGATTCTGGCCGGGATCCATCGCGGTATTCGCGAACAACTCGATCCTGGCGCGCCGGTGGAGGGCAATGGCTACGCCCAGGCCACGGAACTGTTGCCGACTGACTGGCTGACCACGTTGCGGGCACTGGAAGGTTCAAGCTGGGCTCGGGAAGCGTTCGGCGGTGAGTTCCTCGGCGTGTACCTGGCGGTAAAACGTGCCGAGTATCGACAGTTCATGGGCGAAGTCGGCGAGCAGGACTGGCGTTGGTATTTGAATCAAGCCTGAACAGAACCTGAACCATTCTCAAATAAATTGAGCGTTTTTGCCTCGTGCCATGAGCCAACTAATCGTTGGCTTCTTTTTCACAAAAAATTGATGGTTGGAAGCCTAAAATTAGTGACGTTGCGGCCAATGAAATTTTCACATTTGGCGAAGGCACTTTTATTCAGGAACAGCCGATCATCATGTTGAAGATTAAAGCCGTGCGCCCCGAGTGGGTGACACTGATTGCCAGCGCCTTTCTATTGGCAGGATTCAATTTAGTTCTCTGGCAACACCTGTTTGAAATCACGACCTCTGACGGTCAAGGCATCGTCATGCGTGTGGCATTCGGGGCGATGATCCTGGCTGCTTTCAACATTGTGCTGACGCTGCTGGCTTTCCGGCTCGTGATGAAACCGGTCCTGACGCTGATCTTCATGGTCAGTGCGGGCGTGGCGTACTTCATGAGCCAATATGGTGTTTTGATTGACACCGGCATGTTGCGTAACTTTGCGCAAACCAATGCGACGGAAGTGCGTGACTTGCTGTCGTTAAAGTTGCTTGTTTATATCCTTCTGTTGGGTGTCTTGCCATCGTTGTTATTGTGGCGGACCCCGGTTAATTACCGCCGCTGGCACCGTGAACTGTTAAGTAAAGCACTGGTCAGTGTTGCGTCGGTTGCCGTGATTGGTGGCGTTGCACTGGTTAACTATCAGGGTCTGTCTTCGTTGTTTCGCAATCATCATGAATTGCGCCTGATGGTCGTGCCAAGCAACTACATCGGTGCTTCTTTCGGCTTTCTGCGTGAGCAGGTCGCGTCTGCACATCAGCCCTTTGTCAAACTGGGTGAAGATGCCCAGCGAAATCCCGCCTGGCAAACCCATGAGCGCAAATCCCTGACCGTGCTGGTGGTGGGCGAAAGTGCCCGGGCCGAGAACTTCGGCGTCCTGGGGTATGACCGTGACACCACACCAAAACTGAGTAAAGAGGCCGGCCTGATCGCGTTCACCGACGTGCATTCCTGCGGGACGGAAACAGCGGTGTCGGTGCCGTGCATGTTCTCCGACATGGGGCGCAAGGATTACAACGCCAGCAAGGCAAAGAATCAGGAAGGCCTGCTGGACGTGCTCAAACGCGCGGGTCTCGACGTGATCTGGCGCGATAACCAATCGGGCTGCAAAGGCACTTGCGATCGGGTCACCCTCGACGACGTCAGTAACCTGAAAGACCCGGTGCTGTGTGCCAATAGCGAATGCCGCGATGAAATCCTGCTGCAGGGTTTGCAGCACTTCATCGATACCCTGGATAAAGACACGGTACTGGTGTTGCACCAGATGGGCAGTCACGGTCCGGAATACTTCAAGCGCTACCCGAAAGAATACGAGCGCTTCACCCCGGTTTGTGAAAGTAACGCCCTGAACAATTGCAGTCGCGAAAGTATCGTCAATGGCTACGACAACACCCTGGTGTATACCGACCACGTGCTGTCCACCCTGATCGATTTGTTGCGCAAAAATCAGGACAAAGTCGACACCGCGATGCTCTATTTGTCGGACCACGGCGAATCCTTGGGCGAGTACAACTTGTTCCTGCATGGCACGCCTTACATGCTGGCACCGGAACAACAAAAGCATGTCGCGATGTTGGCCTGGTTTTCCGACAGCTATCAAAAGTCGTTCTCGGTGGACGCCAATTGCCTGCAACTGAGTCGCAACAAGCCCTTGAGCCAGGACAACCTGTTCCATTCAATGCTCGGTCTGCTGGAGGTCCAGAGCAAGGTGTACAAGCAGAATCTGGATATGTTTGCTGGATGTCGTGGTGCGGTGAACGACGGCGTGTTGGCCACAGAGTGAGTACCTCAACCTTTTTTCATGCCCCGGTCGCTAACGTGCGGCCGGCAGAGTTTCCCCCGAGAGCCATTGCACATGTCCGCTCAACCCCCATCTGCCATCGAGCTTGAAATCGCCCGGCGCTACGATCAGGAGCACGCCCGCGTCTGTCTTCAGCCGCGACCGCGTGGCCTGGCCGGGCGGTTGACGTTCTGGCGTGACGAGCAATTGGTGCGCAACGCGCTCAAGGCTGCCGGCGAGCCGGGTCTGGTTCTTGATTTGGCTTGCGGTGTCGGGCGCTTCTGGCCAGTACTGGCCGAGCATGCAAACCGGGTGATCCTCGCGGCCGACCCGTCGCAGGACATACTCGATCATGCCCGTACCCACCATCCGCAGAGTTTGCTGGAGCGGGTCAAAACCTTTCAGAGTTCGGCGTTTACCATCGGCTTGTCGGCGAATGCGGTTGACTGCATTTTTTGCATGCAACTGTTTCAACACCTCACCTGCCCCGAGCATCGCTTGGCCATGCTCAAGGAGTTCCATCGGGTCAGTCGCGATACGGTGATTGTGGCCGTACGGGTCGATGCTCATTTCAAAGGTCGGCGCACGGATGCACAGGGCGCTCCGGCCCGACCGTTGGCCAGCAAGGCCGACGTGGAAGCCGAGTTCAAGCGCGCAGGTTTGCGCTTGCTCAGTCATCAGGACTTCCTGCCCGGCTGTGCGCGGATGCGCGTCTACGTACTGCGTAAGGCCGGCTAGTCTCCGCTTGTCAGACATTTCTTGCTGTTTCGCAGGCGTTTTCGCTAAAGCTCTTGTTCAGTGAATGCGCGGAAATCGCCGGGGGCGATATATACTGCGCGCCATTCTTCAAGGGAGAGCCGTGTGGCCATCGATATTCACTGGATTCGCGACAACGATAGCCTCGGTCAGTTTTGCGCCGAGTGGCAGCAGCTGCCATTCGTTGCCCTCGACACCGAATTCATGCGGGTCGACACCTTTTATCCGATTGCAGGCCTGCTGCAGATCGGCGATGGCGTACGCGCTTACCTGATTGACCCGCTGAGCATCGATAACTGGCAGCCACTGGCCGCGTTGCTGGAAAACCCGGCCGTGATCAAAGTCGTCCATGCGTGCAGCGAAGACCTCGAAGTCCTGCTGCGCCTGACCGGCAGCCTGCCGGCACCGTTGTTCGACACTCAGTTGGCCGCCGCTTACCTGAACCTCGGTTTTTCCATGGGCTATTCGCGGCTGGTGCAGGAAGTGCTGGGCATCGACCTGCCGAAGGGCGAGACCCGTTCCGACTGGCTGCAACGTCCGCTTTCCGACACCCAAATCAGCTACGCCGCCGAAGATGCTTTGCACTTGGCGGAAGTTTTCGTACAGCTTCGTCCGAAGCTGTCTGACGACAAGTACGCCTGGGTCCTGGAAGACGGCGCCGAGCTGGTGGCCAACCTGCGTCGCGAAGTTGATCCGTATGAGGTCTATCGCGAAGCCAAGCTGGCCTGGAAACTCTCCCGCGCCCAACTCGCCGTGTTGCGTGAAGTGTGTGCCTGGCGCGAGCGCGAGGCCCGCGCCCGTGATCTGCCGCGCAACCGCATCGTCCGTGAGCATTCGCTGTGGCCGCTGGCGCGGACTCAGCCGGACAACCTCGGCGCGCTGGCGAAAATCGAAGACATGCACCCGCGTACCGTGCGTCAGGACGGCGAATTTCTGCTTGATCTGATCAAACGCTCTGGCAGTGTGTCGCCTGATCAATGGCCGCCTGCAGTGCCGGAGCCTTTGCCGGTGGACGCCGCCACGCTGGTCAAACAGCTGCGTGCGATCGGCCAGGCCGAAGCCGAACGCCTGAACATTGCACCAGAGCTGATGCTGCGCAAGAAAACCCTGGAAGCGCTGCTCAAGAGCGGCTATCCCAACGGTCCTTACCAATTGCCTGATTCGCTGCGTGGCTGGCGCCGCGAATTGATGGGCCAGGCGCTGCTCGACAGCCTGGCCACCGCCGGAGAACAGCCTTGAAACGTATTTGCTCCATCTATCGAAGCTTGAAGAAAAACGAGATGTACCTCTATGTGCTCAAAAGCGATGCACTGGAGCGCGTCCCGGAAAGTCTGATGGCCGCCTTCGGCAAACCGCATCACGCCTTTGACCTGGTGCTGACCCCCGAGCGCAAACTGTCGCGCGAGGACATCACCGTGGTGCTGGAAAACCTTGAGAAGCAGGGTTACCACTTGCAAATGCCGCCGGCCGAAGACGAGTACATCGAACACTTGCCGGAAGAATTGCTGCGCCGCAACGATCCGATGTGACCGGCAGACAGGCTCTGTTCAGAGCCTTTATGAAACACTGGAATGATTTTGGCGATAGCCAGGGCGATGGAGTGATACTCCGTCGGCGGCCGTCTGCACTGTTTTTGAAAGGTTTGAACCATGCGCGTTCTGATTGCTGAACACGACCACCCGGTGTACGCCCAGCTGTTGCGTCAAGCAGCGCCCGACCTGGAAGTGCTGACCAGCGGCGACTCCGCCGAACTGGCCAGCCAGGCCGCTGATTGTCCGATCTGGCTCGGTCAGCCGGACCTGCTGGCGACCTTGCTGCGTCAGGGCCACGAGCCACAATGGCTGCAATCGACCTGGGCGGGCATTACGCCGCTGCTGGCCGATGGCTTGCCACGTCACTATCGCCTGACTCGGGCGGTGGGGATTTTCGGGCAGGTCATGGCCGAATACGTGCTGACCTACATGCTCGGCCACGAGCGCGAAGTGCTGCCGCGGCTGGTCAGCCAGGTCGAGCGCAAGTGGGACAGTCGCCAGGGCCAAAGCCTGGCCGGCCGTAAAGTGTTGATCGTCGGCACCGGTGACATCGGCCAGACCGTGGCGCAGTTCCTTGTGCCGTTTGGTGTCGAGTTGTACGGCATCGCCAGCGAAGCCCGCGAGCAGGCGCCGTTTACCGAAGTCGGGGCGCTGGCTGATCTGCCGCGTCTGGTCGGTGAAGTGGATTACGTGATCAATCTGCTGCCCAATACGCCGAACACCCACGACCTGTACGACGCGGCGCTGTTCAAGCAATTCAAGCCGACCGGGTTGTTCATCAACGTCGGGCGCGGCGTGGCAGTGGTCGACGCGGACCTGGTGGAGGCCTTGAAAGAAGGGCATCTGGCCGGTGCCGTGATCGACGTCTGCCGTCAGGAGCCGCTGCCGCAACGTCATCCGTTCTGGACCGCTTGGGGCTTGCTGCTGACCGGCCACAGCTCGGCACCGACCTCGCCATCGATGATGGTGAAACTGTTTGTCGAAAACCTGCGGGCGTATCAGGCGGGTGAGGCGTTGCGCGGGGAAGTGGATTTCAATCGCGGCTACTGAGCCAACCACTTACTTGAATATTGTGCAAAACCTGTGGGAGCGAGCCTGCTCGCGAAAGCGGTCTATCAGTCAACAGTGATGTTGAATGTGACGGCCCCTTCGCGAGCAGGCTCGCTCCCACATTGGTTTTTCGGTGTGGCTTAGAGGGTGAAGTCGCCTTCAGCAGCCAACTCGCTCAGCGGACGACGTGGGCTCGGCTCTTCACGCGCTTGCAGGTAGTCCGCCAGCGTCGCCTTGTCGCCCAGTTTGCCCACCGCCACCGCCGCGTGCAGCGCATAACCCTCAGGAATGTTCAGCTCCTTGCGGGTCAGGTCCTGGTCGAAACCAGCCATGCCGTGGGTGTGCCAGCCGCTGATGCTTGCTTGCAGCGCCAGATGGCCCCAAGCGGAACCGGTGTCGAAGGTGTGCCACAAGGCCGGGGTTTCTTCAGTGGCGCCAGGTACCGCGAAGGTGGTTTTCGAGATCACGATCACCAGTGCCGAGGCGTGTTGCGCCCAGCTGCGGTTGAATTCGTTCAGCAGCCCCAGATAGCGCTCCCAGTTTGGCGTGTCGCGACGCGCATACAGAAACCGCCAAGGCTGCGAGTTGTAGGCCGATGGCGCCCAGCGTGCAGCTTCGAAGAAGCTCAGCAGGGTTTCTTCGGAGATCGCTTCGCCGGTGAAGGCACGGGGCGACCAGCGGTC
Organism: Pseudomonas sp. GL_093; assembly: GCF_057837605.1. Lineage (NCBI taxonomy): Bacteria > Pseudomonadati > Pseudomonadota > Gammaproteobacteria > Pseudomonadales > Pseudomonadaceae > Pseudomonas > Pseudomonas sp. GL_093. The sequence continues at coordinate 1,658,042 of NZ_CM174448.1, forward strand.
GGTGAACTGAGGGTGGATGGCATAGTCGGCAACGCGTGGATTAGCACTCATCAGGAGATTCCTTGCTAGTTTGAAGGTGTGGGGCGACGCAAAACCCTACTGGGCGGCGCGATAACTGACAAGCTCGTTCTACCGGCAGTCGCCAACGCTTGGCCCACAAGGGCCTTGGCACTAGACTGGCGGCCTTTTCACCACCTGATGTTGATGCTTGAGCCATGGCCGCCAAAGTCGAACCGTTCTGGATACGCAAAACCCTCGATCAACTCGATCAAGAGGAATGGGAATCGCTGTGCGACGGCTGTGGCCTGTGCTGCCTGCAAAAGCTCGAAGATGAAGACGACAACAGCGTCTATTACACGCGCATCGCCTGCAAACTGCTGGACCTGAAAACCTGTCAGTGCACCGATTACCCGAACCGCCGCGATTTCGTCCCCGACTGCATCCAGCTCACACCGGGCAAGGCTGACGAGTTCAAATGGCTGCCGCCGACCTGCGGCTATCGACTGGTCAGCGAAGGCAAGGACCTGCCACTTTGGCACCATCTGGTGTGCGGTGATCGCGATGCAGTGCACCACGAACGTATTTCCCAGTCCGGGCGCATGCTTGCCGAAGGCAGCGTGGCCGAAGACGATTGGGAAGACCATCTGATTTTTCGGGCGGGTTAAACGCCAAGCGTATTAACGTTTCACGAAGGAGTGTGTATGGCTGTGGGATTGCGGCTGGCGTTGGCCTTTGGGCTTTTGGCCCTGAGTTCGCCCGTGTGGGCGGCGAAGAAGGTTGATCTGGATTACCACGTGCGCCTGTTGCCGCAAAGCGATCAGGCCGAAGTGCGGCTGACTCTGGCTCAGGGTTCTGCGGTGCGCAGTCTGGATTTCGATCTGGGCGATGGCAGCCACTACAGCGATTTCAAGGCCGACGGCCAATGGCAGCTCACGCCGGGCAAGCAGGCCCGTGGTGTCTGGCGTCCGGCCGCCGACAAGGCCAGCCTGACCTACCGCGTACGCATCAGCCACGGACGCAAGAGCGGCAGCTTCGATACGCGCATGACCCCGACCTGGGCGCTGATGCGCGGCGACGATCTGGTGCCGGCAGCCAAACTCGATCAGCAGGACGGCATCGAGCTGGTTTCACGCCTTGAATTCGAATTGCCTACCGGCTGGAAAAGCGTTGAAACTGCCTGGCCGCGAATCGGCAAGAACAAATTCCGGATCGATAACGTCTCTCGATTGTTCGACCGGCCCACCGGCTGGATGCTCGCCGGCCACCTCGGCAGCCGTCGCACGCGGCTTGGGGAAACCGAAGTCACCGTCGCCTCGCCTCAGGGCCAAGGCATGCGCCGCATGGATGTGCTGACACTGTTGACCTTTGTCTGGCCGCAAGTGCAGGCGGTGTATCCCCGTCATCCCGCCAAACTGTTGATTGTCGGCGCCAACGACCCGATGTGGCGCGGCAGCCTGGGCGCGCACGAATCGATCTATCTGAACACCCGTCTGCCGCTGGTCAGCGAAAGCGGTACCAGTGCGCTGGTGCGGGAATTGGCGCAGGTGTTCGGACGGATCAACGATCAGCAGCGCAGTGACTGGATCAGCGAAGGGTTTGCCGAGTATTACGCCATCGAACTGGTGCGTCGCGCCGGCGGCATGAGTGATGAGCGGTATGAGAGTTTGCAAAAGAAGTTGGCCAAGGACAGCCAGAACGTCACGACCTTGCGCGCTGAGCAGGTCAGCCCGGCGCAGGTGTCAAAAGCGGTCGTGTTATTGCAGGAACTGGATCGCGAGATTCGCCTGAAGACCCGCAACAAGCGTTCGCTGGATGATGTGTTGCGCGGGGCGATGCATCTGGAGAGCGTGGATACCAAGGAGTTTGTTCAGCTGGCCGAGAGTGTGATTGGCGAGTCTTCCAAAGTCCTTGATACCGAGTTGCTTCAGTAACACCGCCATCGAGAGTGTCAGATTTTTTGTGTGCGGGCCGGTAATGGCCTGCCGTCAGGCAGGCCTTCATTTCACCAGGTCGGCCTGATGAATCGATCTCCGTACAAGACCGCAAACTGATTCATGGCGTTCTTCCAGTCATGGGCGGGGCTGCCCCAATTGGCGGTGATATTTTGCAATGCCAGCCAGATCAACTTCGTCGCTGCATCGTCGGTTGGAAAGTGCCCCCTTGTCTTGATGATCTTGCGCAACTGAGCATTGATGCTCTCGATAGCATTAGTGGTGTAGATCACTTTTCGTATGGCTGGCGGGAAGACAAAAAACGGGATGACTCGATCCCAGGCACGTCTCCAGGCCGCAGCCACCGTTGGATATTGCTTACCCCAAGGTCCAGACTCGAAGGCCTCTAGAGCCTGCTCGGCAACTTCAGCGTTGAGTGCTTGATAGATCGGTTTCAGGGCCTTGGCCAGTTCGCGGCGCTTGTCCCAAGCCGCGTAATCAAGGCTGTTACGGATCAAGTGGACGATACAGGTTTGCAACGTCGTCTGAGGAAACACCGCACTTAAGGCTTCTGGCATGCCTTTAAGTCCGTCAGTTACCGCGATCAAAACGTCTTCGACGCCTCGGGTCTTGAGGTCATTGAAGACCTTCATCCAGAACTTGGCACCCTCAGTGGTCTCAATCCAGATCCCCAAAATATCTCGTGTGCCGTCCGGCAACACGCCCAGGGCCAAGTAGATTGCCTTGTTGCGAACCACCCCTTCGTCACGGATTTTGACCCGCAGAGCATCGAAGAAAATGACTGGGTACATGGGTTCAAGTGGTCGTTGCTGCCAGGTACTGACTTCTTCCAGAACAGCATCGGTGACGGAGCTGATGAAGTCATGGGAGACGTCTGTTCCGTATTGCTCCGAGAGAAATGCACGAATCTCGCGAACACTCATGCCGCGGGCATACATAGCAATGATCTTGTCGTCGAAGCCTGTAAACCGGCGCTCGTGTTTGGGGATCAGGATCGGAGCAAAGCTGCCATCGCGGTCTCTGGGAATATCCAGGCGCAACGGGCCGTCATCGGTCAGCACGGTCTTGCCGCTTCGGCCGTTACGTTGGTTACTCGACTCCTCGGGGCGCTCCGCGCCCTGAGGATAACCAAGGTGGTGCCCCAACTCGGCACCAAGGGCTCGCTCGATGAGCGCCTTCTTGAACGCCATCGAGGCATCCTGAATGGCTTCGGCACTCATCGGGCCGTTTACGAACTGATCAATCAGCTCTTTTGGAATGGCTGGAAGGTCTCGCGCGGCCCCACTGGCCGGTTTTTTCTTGGTCGGCATACATGCACCTCTGCAACATGTTATGCCCGAACACAAAATTTATGACACTCCCCCGCCATCGCGAGCAAGCTCGCTCCCACAGGTGACCGCATTCCAATGTGGGAGCGACGGTGCGACGATTCGACCTGCTCGCGAAGGGGCCCTAAGCCTCAATGAAAATCTCGGATCAAACCCCGGTTTTCGGAGATTTCAACGAATCATTACCGGTCACGGTAGCGGTATTGGTCGCCGCTTCCGCATTCGCCTTCAACCGGTTCAACTCTTCACCCGCCCGCTGAATCTTCGCCCGCACGTTGTTCATGTCCTGACGGCTTTTCTCCAGCAGGCTTTTCGCCGAACTGTGCCCGGTAATACCACGCGCCAGGGCCACACCGCCGATCGCCACTTGAATCAACCCGAACACACCACCGCGACGCAGGCCCTTGCCGACCATCACCACTCCGCCGGCCAGAGAGCCGATGCGTTCCCAGCCCTGCACGTTCTGCTCCGTGTGAGTCTGGAACGGGGTGGATTCAATGCGTTCTACGCGTTTGAGTTCGCTCATGATCTGTCTCCTGGCTGGAATGACGCTTCAAGAATAGATAATCAAGAATAGATAATTAAGCTGACTGCCGAGGCGGGCGGCTTGTTCCATCGGATGTACGCTGAATCAGCGAAACTTCGCCCCGGAGCGGGTGTTGAGTCCCTTGGACATGCGGTCATAGAGCACGACGTTGACGGTGGCCGCCAGGTTCATGCAACCGGTAGTCGGGATGTAGACCACGTCTTCGCACCAGTCGCGAATCTCTTTATCCAGCGAGCCGTCTTCCGGGCCGAAGATGTACAGCGCGCGGTCCGGGTGTGTGTATTCCGGCAGCGAACGGGCGCCGTCCACCAGTTCCACAGCGACCGGCACGCAGCCCAGCGGCAGGATTTTTTTCAGGTCGTCGATGCCGATCAGCGGAATGTCGTAGTGGACACGCTTGGTGTCGGTGACGAAGTCGGCGGCGCGTTCATAACGCTTGCCGGTATAGAACACGGACGCCACGCCATAACAGCCAGCGGCGCGCATCACCGAACCGACGTTCTCCGGTGATTTGGGGTTATACAAACCAATGCAGCTGTACCGTTTGTCTGCCACGAGCGGGTGCCTTCGGGGAAAAAACGGCGATTATACGGGGATTGGGGGAGGGTGGTCAGTTTGTAGATTGGTGGTGTCTGGTCAGCCGCCTTCGCGAGCAAGCTCGCTCCCACATTTGATCTCTGGTGTTCACAAATACTGTGTTCACAGAAGATCCCCTGTGGGAGCGAGCTTGCTCGCGATGAGGCCAGTCAAGGCACTGAAGATCTTCAGTCGTCTTTCTTCATCAGGCCAGCCAACGCGGCAAACGGGTTATGCGTCGCCTTGGCGATTTTCGGCGAGCTCAGCGAGCCTTCACCGAAATACTGTTGATCGGTGTACCGCGAGTGTTCGTTGTCGTGGCAATACAGGCACAACAATTCCCAGTTCGAGCCGTCCTGAGGGTTGTTGTCGTGATTGTGGTCGCGGTGGTGCACGGTCAGTTCGCTCAGGCGCTTGCCGGAAAACTCACGGGCGCAACGGCCGCACACGTGCGGGTACATTTTCAAGGCCTTGTCGCGGTAACCCATTTCCTTGTCGCGCTGGTTGTCTGCAAGGATGCGGTCCAGTTTCGACGTGTTGGTGGGAGGCGTTGACGAACTCATGGGTTCACCTTTGTAAAAGACTAATGACGGTTATGAGCCAAGTTTAGCTCAGCCCTTGAGCTTCTCGGCAATCCAGATGGTGTGGCGGGTACCTTTGTTGCCATGGGCGAAGACCTGGACTTCCTCGGCCTTGAAGCCGGCCTTCTTCAGTTTGTCGGAAAACTGTCGGTCAGCGCTCGCGGACCAGACGGCCAGCACGCCTTTAGGCCGCAGGGCCTTGGCGCAGGCGCTCAGGCCACCAGCGGAGTAGAGCCAGCTGTTGGCCTTCTGGGTCAGGCCTTCGGGGCCGTTGTCGACGTCGAGCATGATTGCGTCGAAACCTTGCGGCTCGGCTTGCAGGACTTTGGCCACGTCTTCCATGCGGATCACGGTGCGCGGGTCCAGCAGCGGGTTCCCGGCTTTCTCGCCCAGTGGTCCACGGTTCCACTCCACCACGCCCGGCACCAGTTCGGCGACCACCACTTCAGCGGTCTTGCCCAGATGCTTGAGGGCCGACGCGAGGGTGAAGCCCATACCCAGGCCGCCGATCAGCACGCGCGAATTCGGCCGGCCGGCCACTTTACGGCACGGGATCTCCGCCAGAGCGTCTTCCGAGCCATGCATGCGGGTGTTCATCAGTTGCCCGCCGTCGCCGCCCTGGATCTTGATGACAAAATCCTCACCGTATTCGAACAGGCACAAGGCACCGCCATTTTCAGGAATTGGAGTGGTGTCGAGCAGAACGAAACGTTTCATGGGACTCACTTGAGGAGAAATTGGCATAAGAGGGAGAAGGCAAACACGCGCCGTTGGGAGTAGCCTGCAAAAAGACAACAAGGCCAACGGAGCCATTGATGAAGCGCACCATTCTAACGGTCATTGCCTTGGCCGCGCTCTCGATAACTGCAGTGCAGGCCCAGCAGTTGCAAACCATTCCAACCAGCCCTGCGCCGCTGCCCGGTTCGCCCGGCACCGCGACACCGACACCGTACCCGCAAATCACCCCGACCAGCGTGCCCAAGGTCGGCCCCGGCAGTGGCGGCCCGCCGCTGGTGCCGATCGAGATGCCCAGTCCTCCGACCAAGGATCAACCGTTGCCGGGCCTTGAGCCAAGCAGCACGAAGATCAAGTCACCCGGCGGTTAAACCTGCTGCGAGAGCAGTTGCCCATCGGCCATGCGCAAGCGTTTGGAGAGGGAGACGGCGAGGGCGCGGATGATTTTGGCGGCGATTTTCGGCGCATCGTTGAGCATCTTTTCCAGCGAATCCTTGCCCAGATTGAGCAACTGGCAATTGCTCGCGGCCACGCAACTGGCCGAGCGGCGTTCGCCGTCGAGTACGGCCATTTCGCCGAACGCCCGACCGCTGCGTAACGTTGCCATGGTCACCAGGTGCCCGTCGCTGTTGGTTTTCTGCACCGCCACCTGGCCGGTGTGGATGATGCACATGAAGCTGCCGGCATCACCCTCATGGAAAATCTCTTCGCCCTGAGCAATGGTGCTGATGCTGAAGTAACCCGAGGCCGTGGCGAAGTCCGCCGGCAGCAGTTGATCGAACAGGCCACAGTCCATCAGCCAGTCGCGAATTTCGTTGTTCAGTAAGGTCGGTTCTGACATGTCGTCACGGTCTTTTTCTTGTGTCTGTTGCTGTTCCGGTCTGGCGAGAATTTCGCGACTCCCTGTAGCAGCTGCCGAAGGCTGCGTTCGGCTGCGAAGCAGTCGTAAAATCGGCCAACGCGGTTAGTCAGATAAACCGAGTAAGCCGGATTAACGACTGCTTCGCAGCCGAACGCAGGCTTCGCCAGCTGCTACAGGGAGCAGCGTCAGCCCGGTGTTCGGTCTTAAGACCGACACGCCGGGCCAAGTTCCTCAGGCGATGCCCAAAACCTTGAAAACAAATGCGTATTCGAGTGCTACGTCACGCAATCCCTGATAACGACCGCTCATCCCGCCATGCCCGGCACCCAATTCGGTCTTGAGCAGCAGGGGATTGGTGTCGGTTTTGGTCGCGCGTAATTTCGCCACCCACTTGGCCGCTTCCCAGTACTGCACGCGACTGTCGTTGTAGCCGGCGATCACCAGGGTCGCCGGATAAGCTTGTGCGGTGACGTTTTCGTACGGGGCGTAGGCCTTGATCCGATCATAGACGTCCGGTTCTTCAGGATTGCCCCACTCGTCGTATTCGGTGACGGTCAACGGCAGATCCGGGTCGAGCATGGTGTTCAGCACGTCGACGAACGGCACTTCGGCAATCGCAGCAGCAAACAACTCCGGCCGCTGATTGAGCACCGCGCCGATCAGCAGACCACCGGCGCTGCCGCCGCTGATCGCCAGTTGCTGAGGTGTGGTGAAGCCATTGGCGATCAGGTGCTCGGCGCAGGCAATGAAGTCGCTGAAGGTGTTGTGTTTGTGTTCCTGCTTGCCGGCGCGATACCAGGCCTCGCCCAGTTCACCGCCGCCACGCACGTGAGCGATGGCGAACGCCACGCCACGGTCCAGCAGACTCAAACGAGCGTGGGAGAACCACGGGTCGAGGCTTTCACCGTAAGCACCGTAGCCGTACAGATAAAGCGGCGTCGGCTTACCGAGGGCTTCGCGTTTGACGACGAGGCTGATCGGCACTTTCGTACCGTCCGGTGCGGTCGCCCACAGGCGTTGACTGACGTAGGCATCGGCGTCGAACGGACCGAGCACCGGGGTTTCCTTGAGGACTTTCTGCTCACCGTTGCCCAGCTCTAGCTGACGGATTTGCGCCGGACGGTTCAAGGCTTCGTAGCGCAGACGGATCTTGTCGCTGACGAATTCCAGACTGTTCTGTACGTGCAGGCTGTAGGCCGCATCCGGCAATTGCACGCGGTAGCTCGGCAGGTCTTGCGGATGAACTTCGATGATCGGCAAGCCACCTTCACGCAAGCTCAGGGTCATGGCCCCGGCGTTCAGGCTCATGCCTTCGATCATCACCGTGTCGCTGTGCGGGATCAGGTTCTGCCAGTCGGCCTCGGTCGGCGCCACGCCGGTGTCTACGGCGTGGTAGAGGGCAAAGTTGATGCCGTCGCGGTTGGTGCGAATGAACCAGGTCCATTGACCGTCGAGCGCGCCGTGGTCGACGTCGTACTCATGGTCTTCAACCCTCGGTGCGATGCAGGTAAACGCCTGCTGCGGCTGGAACGCATCGAGCACCCAGACTTCGCTGGTGGTCTTGCTGCCCAGGGACAGCAGCAATTGCTGCTCGGAACTGGAGCGGTAGCAATGCATGAAGAATCGACCGTCCGGCTCGTGGAACACTTCTTCGGCCGCCGTACCGTCCAGCCGATAGCGGAACAGTTTGTGCGGGCGATGGGTGTCGTCCAGTTCGCCGAAGAACAGCGTCAGGCTGTCATTGGCCCAGGTCATGCTGCCGTCGCAATCCTGGAATTCCAGTTCACTGACACGGCCGTTGGACAATTCCTTCACGAACAGCGTGAAAATTTCATCGCCCGTGGCATCGATGCTGTAGGCCAGACGCTGGTGGTCCGGGCTGATACTGAAGGCGCCCAGGGAAAAGAAGCCACCTTTGGCCAGTTCGTTCGGGTCCAGCAGCAACTGTTCCTGGCTTTCGTCGAGCTGCAGGCTGTCATCGGCCGGGCGCGGGCAGCGGTAGTGACGGGCATATTCATCACCGGCCGTGGTGCGCGTGTAATACAGGTACGGACCCCAAGGGGAGGGCAAGGACAGGTCGGTTTCGAGAATCCGGCCCTTGATCTCTTCGAACAGGGTTTCACGCAACCCGGCCTGATCGGCGGTTTGTGCCTCTTGGTAGCGGTTTTCCGCTTTCAGGTAGTCGAGCACCGCGTCGGTGTCGCGCTCCTGCAGCCAGGCATACGGGTCGTCGCCTTCGGCCTTGCGGGCAATGGGAGCGTCGGAAACGTTGACGGATAGGGGCATGAAGGACTCTCGAGCGTTTTACGAAATAGGGTTCGCAGACGGCGGGCAAGCCTGACGTGCGAAAAGTCGTTACTATAAGCGCCTCTTTGCCTGCCTTGCCATGGACACCATGACCGAGAACGACTATCTGATCGCTTGGGGCCTCTACGCCTTCGCCGCTTTGGGCTGCCTGTTGGTGTGGATGCGTATCACCCGCTGGATGTGGCGCTGGCTGCGTGAGCCATTACGGCTGTTGGTGGCCGTGTTGCTGTTCAGCCCCACCATCATCGACCCGGTGAAGGAAAAGGTCGCTCCGGCCATCGCCATCACGGCCCTCGATTTGCTGTTCAAGGTCGGCAACAACGCCTGGCGCGCGATTTCCGACCTGTTCATGTACGGCATGATCGCTTTCGGCATTTACCTGGTATTCGTGGCGATCCGTTTCCCTATCGAACGTGCGTCCAACGCTCGCAAGGAACAGGCTGCCGCTGCCAAGGCTGCGGCCCGGGCCGATGACCCTGAAGAGGATCATCCTTTCGGCGGTGCGGGCGATGATCGTTACGGTCGTCCACCGGTGCCGAGCAACCCTCAGCGATTGCGGGTCGAACCGCGTCTGTAACCTTGCCCCTGCCTTTCAGCGAGAATCCGAGCATGTGTGAGTTATTGGGCATGAGCGCCAATGTCCCGACCGATATCGTGTTCAGCTTCACCGGGCTGATGCAGCGCGGCGGCCGCACCGGTCCGCACCGTGACGGCTGGGGCATCGCCTTTTACGAGGGCCGTGGCCTGCGCCTGTTTCAGGACCCGGCGGCGAGCTGTGAGTCCGAAGTCGCGAACCTGGTGCAACGCTATCCGATCAAGAGCGAAGTGGTGATCGGGCACATCCGCCAGGCCAATGTCGGCAAGGTCTGCCTGTCCAATACCCATCCGTTTGTGCGTGAGCTGTGGGGCCGTAACTGGTGTTTTGCCCACAACGGCCAGCTCGCGGAGTTTCAACCGATCAAGAGTTTTTACCGCCCCGTTGGCGATACCGACAGCGAAGCGGCGTTCTGCGATTTGCTCAACCGCGTGCGCGCCGCATTCCCGGAACCGGTAGAGGTCGAAGAACTGCTGCCAGATCTGGTGGCCGCCTGCGCCGAATACCGCAGCAAAGGCGTGTTCAACTGCCTGCTCAGCGATGGTGATTGGTTGTTCTGCTATTGCTCGACCAAACTGGCGCAGATCACCCGCCGCGCGCCATTCGGCCCGGCGCGCTTGAAGGACGTCGATGTAATCGTCGACTTCCAGGCCGAAACCACGCCCAACGACGTGGTCACGGTGATCGCCACCGAACCCTTGACCGAAAACGAAACCTGGACCCGCTACGAACCGGGCCAATGGAGCCTTTGGCGACGCGGTGAATGCGTCAGCCAGGGCAAGACCGAATAAGGATTTCCCTTCATGTTGCTCAGTTATCTACGGCTGGTGTTGTTCGCGGCGGGCCTGTTGATCGGTGTCCAGGTGCCAGGGTTCATCAGCGATTATGCCAAGCGGGTCGAAGCGCATCTGATTGAAGCGCAGACCGGTCTGAGCGGTTTTCAGGGCACGGCGAATCAGTTCTTCAAGGGTGACATGCAGGCATTGGTGGCCCATTACCGCGCCAGCGAAGACCCGATTTTTCGCAGCGATGCCGACAGCCTGAGCACCTTGCTGACCCGTCAACTGGCCCTCGATAAACAGTTCCAGGCCATGCAGGGCCCGTGGTACATCCGCTTCCTGCAAGTGGCATTGGCCGCCGATCCGGATATTCGCAAGGAAACCTGGAACGGCTACAGCTACCAGATCCTGCTGACGCCGGAAGCGATGATCTGGGGCATGAGCGGGGCGTTGCTGTTGTCGTTCGGCATTGAATGCCTGTTCCGTCTGATCGACTGGGTAGTGCTGGGCGGCAAACGCCTGCGCCAGAGCCGGCCGATCGAAGATCGGGATGTGCGCGGGCTGTAAGTTTGATCGTTCCCACGCTCTGCGTGGGAATGCCTCAACGGACGCTCTGCGTTCGGCTTTGAATGGGACGCGGAGCGTCCCGGGCTGCATTCCCACGCAGAGCGTGGGAACGATCATCAGCGTGCGAGGACGATGTAGTTCTCACCCACCTTCTTCGCATACCCGTCCAGCACCTGCTGACACAACGAAACAATCTCCTCGACCCACTCCACGCCAATCCGCCACGACACCACCACCTGCAAATTCGGTGGCCGTTGATCGATGGCCAGCAAGGTCAATTCCCCCCGCGCCAGTTCCTCGGCTACCAGCACCGGCGGCAGCGCGCCAATACCAAAACCGTCCCGCAACAACCGGGTGATCGCCGATACCGAGTTCACGCAGTTCAACCGTGGCGTCATGATGCCGTTGGCCTGCATCAGGGCGAGAATCTCCTGATGCGGATGGGAGTTTTTCGAATAGGTAATGATCCGTTCCCGCGCCAGGTCGGCAATGCCTGAATACTCGCGGTTATAGATCGAGTTTGTCGCCACAATCCAGCCCATCGGGTGACTGGCCAGCTCAAGGCTGCGCACACTTTCCTGACGCAACAGGTCGGTTTGCAGGATCAGATCGAGAAAGCCTTTTTGCAGCTGATCGCAGAGGTTGAGCGCGGTATCGGCCACCAACTCGATTTCCACCAGCGGATAGTGATCCATCATTTGCGCCACCAACGGACTCAGCCAGGTATGGATGACCGTGTCCATTACGCCGATGCGAACCCGTCCGACCTTGCTCGAACGGGTTTCGATCGACTGCTTGAGGGATTGCATGGTGTCCATCATTTGCTCGGCGTACTCGAGCACTTTCAAGCCTTCGGGCGTCAGGCTCACACCACGTGAATCGCGCAGGAACAGCTTCACCCCGAGCTCGCCTTCGAGCACGGCAATGCGGCTGGATATCGACGCCTGGGTGGTGAAGAGCTTGTCTGCCGTCAGGCGAAAACTCTTGAGTCGGGCGACCCAGACAAAGGTCTCGAGAAACTTCAGGTTCATAGGGACAAGTTTTTCTTATGTCTAGAGCGGGTTTTTATTAGTTGGACGCAGCAGGGCAAGGAGCCCAAAAATCAGGCCATCCGGTTCCCACGATAGGCGTCGTCGGGGCTCAGAACAATACCAATAAAAATTAGCGCGGAGATTTGCCATGAGTGCGCCCGACACGCTCAACATCCCAAAAGCCACGGTTCGCCCGGGACCTTTCGACTGGTACCGCAACATCAACAAGCAGGAACGCCGCACGTTCTGGAGCTGCAAGATCGGCTATGGCCTGGACGGCATGGACACCCAGATGCTCAGCTTCGTGGTGCCAACCCTGATTGCGATGTGGGGCATCACCACCGGCGAGGCCGGGCTGATTCACACCAGCACCCTGATCGCCTCGGCCATCGGCGGTTGGGTGGCGGGGATTCTGTCCGACCGCATCGGTCGCGTACGCACTCTGCAACTGACTGTGCTGTGGTTCGCTTTCTTCACCTTCCTCTGCGGTTTCGCCCAGAACTACGAGCAACTGCTGATCAGCCGCACGCTGATGGGCTTCGGATTCGGCGGCGAATGGACCGCCGGCGCGGTGCTGATGGGTGAAGTGATTCGCGCCAAGGACCGCGGCAAGGCGGTGGGCATGGTGCAATCCGGCTGGGCATTGGGTTGGGGACTAACGGCGATTTTGTATGCGCTGCTGTTCTCGGTGCTGCCACCGGAAGACGCCTGGCGCGCACTGTTCATCCTTGGCATCGTGCCGGCGATTTTCGTGATCTTCGTCCGCCGACTGGTCAAGGACCCGGAAATCTATCGCGAAGCCAAGGCTAAGCAAGAACCCAGCAACCCGGCAAAGTTCTACGAGATCTTCGCTCCCGGCATCCTTTTCACCACGATTCGCGCCTCGGTGCTGACCACCGGTGCCCTGGGCGGTTACTACGCGATCACCTCCTGGTTGCCGACCTTTCTGAAGAACGAACGCGGTTTGAGCGTACTCGGTACGGGCGGTTATCTGGCGATGGTGATCGTCGGTTCCTACGTCGGCTATGTCATCAGCGCGTATTTGACTGACATCCTCGGGCGTAAAAAGAACTTCATTCTGTTCGCGGTCGGCTCGTTCACCATTGTTCTGCTCTACACCCAATTGCCGGTGAGCAATGGCGTGATGCTCTGGCTGGGCTTTCCTTTGGGCTTCTTCGCTTCGGGGATTTTCAGTGGCATGGGCGCGTTTTTGACCGAGCTGTTTCCAACGCGGATTCGCGGTTCGGGTCAGGGCTTTTGCTACAACATCGGTCGGGCGTTGGCGGCGTTGTTCCCGCTGTTGATCGGCTTGATGAGCCAGAAGGTGCCATTGAGTGTGGGAATCGGTGCTTTTGCGGCGGTGTCCTACGGGGTGGTGATCCTTGCGGCCCTGAGCCTGCCGGAAACCCGTGGCAAGCAACTCGAAGCCGAGTAACTGATAATCTGCGGGCCTGCCGTTACAAAAAGTGTCCCGCAGTTAAAAAGAATAAAGCTGAAAGGAGTGTTCACCGTGAGCCGCCTGCTATTGAACTGCGACATCGGCGAGAGTTTCGGCAACTGGACCATGGGTCTGGACGCCGAGGTCATGCCCTTCATCGATTGCGCCAACATCGCCTGCGGCTTCCACGCCGGCGACCCGAGCATCATGCGCAAGACGGTCAGCCTGGCCCTGAGCAACGGGGTGCAGATCGGCGCACATCCGGCGTATCAGGATCTGGTCGGCTTCGGCCGCCGTTCCATGGCCTACACCGCCCAGGAACTTCAGGACATTGTGCATTACCAGATCGGTGCTCTCGACGGCATTTGCCGGGCTCAGGGCGGGCGGGTGAGTTACGTCAAGCCGCACGGTGCGATGTACAACGACATGATGGCCAACCCGGCGCAATTGCGCGCCGTGCTTCAGGCCGTGGCGTCCTATGATCGTGAGTTACCGCTGATGTTGATGGCCACTCGCGACAACAGCGCCGCCCAGCAGTTGGGCGATGAATACGGTGTGACCCTGTGGTTCGAAGCCTTCGCCGATCGCGCTTACGACAGCGCAGGAATGCTGGTCTCGCGGCAACTGCCGGGCGCGGTGCATCACGATCCTGAAACAATCATCGAACAGGCGCTGACCATTGCCCGCGGCGGCAACCTTACGGCCAGCGATGGCAGTGCCTTGCACTTGCAAGCCAACACCCTCTGCGTACACGGCGACAATGCCAGTTCGGTAGCCGCCGTGCGGCGTATTCGCGAAGCACTTGATCAGCAGAGCGCGTCATGAACCTGCGGGTAGAAGTGGTGGCGCTGGATTGCCTGATGGTGCGCCTGTTCGATGAGATAGCCGAAGCGAACATGCCGTGGATGCTCGCCGCCAGTGAAAGTCTGCGTGCTGCGTTCGCCGGGCATCTGATCGATCTGGTGCCGTCCTATACGACGTTGATGGTGCATTACGATCTGACCGCGTTGAGTCCGGCCCAGGCTCGGGAACTGATCGCTGAGGCCTTGATCGATCTGTCGCCCAACGCCTGCACCCGTGGTAAATGTCATGTGTTGCCGGTCTGGTATGACTTGAGCGTTGGCCCGGAGTTGAGCCTGTTGTCCCAGCGCAGCGGATTGGCCGTGGATGAAGTGATCCGTCGCCACAGCGAGCGCGAATATCAGGTATTCGCCTTGGGTTTTGCGCCGGGTTTCGCCTTCATGGGGCTGGTGGAAGAAGCGCTGGCCGCGCCGCGTCTGAACACTCCGCGTAAAAAAGTGGCTGCGGGAAGCGTCGGCATCGCCGAACGCCAAACCGCCGCTTACCCGGTGGTGTCCCCCGGTGGCTGGAATCTGATCGGCCGCACCCCGGCCAAATTGTTCGACCGCGACCGCGACGGCTACAGCCTGATGCAACCAGGCGACACGGTGCGCTTCGAAGCCGTCAGCCATGCCGAATTCATCAATCTGGGCGGTGATGACACGCCATTGGAGGCGCAGGCATGAGCCGTCTATCAATAGAAGCGAGTACACCGTTGTGCCTGTTGCAGGACGCTGGCCGTTTCGGCGTGCGGCATCTGGGCGTGACCCAGGGCGGGGCGGCGGATTGGCGGTCGATGTCGTGGGCCAATTGGTTGCTGGGCAATGGCCTGGATGCACCGGTGATTGAAATCACCCTCGGCGGGTTTACTGTCGTTGCCGAAGAGGATTGCGTGCTGGCGTTGGCCGGGGCGGATCTGGGGGCGCAGGTGGATGGCGAGGCGTTGGCGCCGTGGCGCAGTTTCAGGCTGAACAAAGGTCAGCAATTGCAATTCACTCAGCCGCTGCTTGGCGCCCGGGCATATTTGGCAGCCCCGGGCGGATTTGATGCGCCAAAGGTGTTGGGCAGCAGCGCAACCGTGGTCCGTGAGGAACTCGGCGGGCTGGATGGCATGGGCCGGGCGTTGGCCAAAGATGCGCAGTTGAGCTACTCGGGCAGCTCGCTGCTACTGCTGCGGGCGTTGGCGCCCGAACAGGTGCCGGATTTCAAACTCAACGCGCCACTGGACCTGGTGCTCGGTGCTCAGATCGGCGAGTTCAGTGGACAGAGTTTGTTTGATGCGTTCAACAGCGTCTGGACCCTCGACAGCCGTGCCGACCGGATGGGCATCCGCTTGCTGGGAACGGCGTTGCAGTATCAGGGTAAGCCGATGATTTCCGAAGGCATCCCGCTGGGTGCGGTTCAGGTGCCGCCGGACGGGCAGCCAATTGTGCTGCTCAATGATCGGCAGACCATTGGCGGCTATCCGCGATTGGGGGCGTTGACGCCGCTGGCCCTGGCGCGACTGGCGCAGTGCCTGCCGGGGACGCAGGTACGGTTGAAACCGGTGGTGCATGATGTCGCGCACCGGGAACAAGTCGAATATCTACGCCGGTTTTTAGAACGCTAAAAGCTTCGCGAGCAGGCTCGCTCCCACAGGTAAACTCGGTCAACTGTGGGAGCGAGCTTGCTCGCGATAGCGTCAGACCAGACGACGAAGATTACTTGGAAAGAAACCGCATCCCTTCTTCCAACCCCCGCAACGTCAACGGGTACATCTGGTCGTTAATCAAGTCCCGCACGATGTTGGTCGACGACGTATAGCCCCAGGTATCTTTCGGATACGGGTTGATCCAGATGACCTTCTTGTACTTCTCCATGAACCGCTGCATCCACACATAACCCGCTTCTTCGTTCCAGTGCTCGACGCTGCCGCCGGCCTGGGTGATTTCGTACGGCGCCATGGCGGCGTCGCCGATGAAGATCACTTTGTAGTCGGCGCCGTATTTGTGCAGCAGGTCCTGGGTCGACGTGCGCTCGGAGCTGCGGCGCATGTTGTTTTTCCACACCGATTCATAAATGAAATTGTGGAAGTAGAAGTACTCCAAATGCTTGAACTCGGTCTTGCAGGCCGAGAACAACTCCTCGCAGATCTTCACGTGGGCGTCCATCGAACCGCCAATGTCGAACAGCAGCAACAGCTTGACGGTGTTGCGCCGCTCGGGTCGCATCTGGATGTTCAGCAGTCCGGCATCGCGTGCGGTGTGGTCGATGGTGCCATCGATGTCCAGTTCTTCTGCCGCACCCTGGCGTGCGAATTTGCGCAGCCGCCGCAGGGCGACCTTGATGTTGCGCGTGCCCAGCTCCACCGAATCGTCGAGGTTCTTGTACTCGCGCTGATCCCAGACCTTGACCGCTTTACCCTGACGCTTGCCTGCATCGCCGACACGAATGCCTTCCGGGTTGAAGCCGCCGGAGCCAAACGGGCTGGTGCCGCCCGTGCCGATCCACTTGTTACCGCCGGCATGACGTTCTTTCTGTTCTTCGAGGCGTTTCTTGAACTCTTCGATCAGCTTGTCCAGGCCGCCGAGGGACTGGATCGCCGCCCGCTCTTCGTCGGTCAGCGAACGCTCGAACTCCTTGCGCAACCAGTCTTCCGGGATCAAAGCCTGAAGGTGGTCGTCGAGTTTTTCCAGACCGTTGAAATAGGCACCGAACGCCCGGTCGAACTTGTCGAAATGCTTTTCGTCCTTCACCAGAATCGCCCGGGACAGGTAATAAAACTCGTCCATGTCGGCGAAGGTCACGCGCTGCTTCAGCGCGTTGATCAGGTCCAGCAGCTCCCGTACCGAGACCGGTACTTTGGCTGCGCGCATTTCATTGAACAGGTTAAGCAGCATGGCTATCGCCCTCTATCTTGTTAAACAGAGGGATCAGCGAGTGCCGCGACGGCTCATGAACGCCAGACGTTCAAGCAACTGCACGTCCTGTTCGTTCTTCACCAAAGCGCCGGCCAGCGGCGGAATGGCCTTGGTCGGATCGCGCTCGCGCAGTACCGCTTCGCCGATGTTGTCGGCCATCAGCAGCTTCAGCCAGTCCACCAGTTCGGAGGTCGATGGCTTCTTCTTCAGGCCCGGCACTTTGCGCACGTCGAAGAACACGTCCAGCGCTTCGCTGACCAGGTCCTTCTTGATGTTCGGGTAGTGCACGTCGACGATTCTCTGCATCGTGATGCGATCCGGGAACGCGATGTAGTGGAAGAAGCAGCGGCGCAGGAAGGCGTCCGGCAGCTCTTTCTCGTTGTTGGAGGTAATGATGATGATCGGGCGTTTCTTGGCCTTGATGGTCTCGTCGATCTCGTAAACGTAGAACTCCATCTTGTCGAGTTCTTGCAGCAAGTCGTTCGGGAACTCGATGTCAGCCTTGTCGATTTCGTCGATCAGCAGGATCACCCGCTCTTCGGACTCGAAGGCTTCCCAGAGCTTGCCCTTTTTCAGGTAATTGCGAACGTCGTGAACCTTTTCCGTGCCCAGTTGCGAGTCACGCAGACGGCTGACCGCGTCGTACTCGTACAGGCCTTGATGCGCCTTGGTGGTGGACTTGATGTGCCAGGTGATCAATTTGGCGCCGAAGGACTCGGCCAGTTGCTCGGCGAGCATGGTTTTACCGGTGCCCGGCTCGCCCTTGACCAGCAGCGGACGCTCCAGGGTGATGGCGGCGTTGACCGCCAGCTTCAGGTCATCGGTGGCGACGTAAGCCTGGGTGCCTTCGAACTTCATCTGCTAATCCTCGAACGGTAACGCCGACCTGAACGAGGCAGGGCGGGGCGCAATAATTGTAGTACCCGACTATAACGCGGTGCCCGGTCGACTGTGAACGCAGACGGCTTATTCAGTCTCTGAATGGGGCGTCACATCTTGACTCAGTCTCGGCTGCTAGCCAGTATTGAGCTATCGCCATTTTGGCGATAGCTTGCTGGGCATGTCTACTAAATATCGGTTTCGCGATACGTACCGCATTCAGTTGCGCGAGAAGGATCATCCGCCGCCCCATGTCCACCTGACCGGTGGCGGGCTGGACGTCATGCTCAGCCTGGAAACCGTCGAAGTGATGGTGGGCAAGGCGCCGCCGCTGATTATCAAGGAAGCGCTGGAGTGGGTCAGGGCCCATCAGGTGCAATTGCTGGAGGATTGGAAACGATGTTACCCATGAAACGACCACGGCTGTCGTCCGTGCAGGCATTGCCGGATCACCGCTTGGCGCTGACCTTTATCGACGGTCAGCAACTGAACCTCGATTTGAGTCGGGACCTGCGCGCCTATCCAGGGTTGCAGCCATTGCTGCAGGCTGGCGCTTTCGACGGTGCAACCCTGGGTGATGAAGGCTGGAGCGTTGAGTGGCCCGAACTGGACATCCAGATCGGCGCCGACACTCTGTATCTGGATGCGCTCGCGCAAAACGCATCGGACGAAAACACCCGGATCTTCATCGACTGGCGCGCTCGTACCGGGCTGCCGCTCAATCAGGCGGCCGAAGCGTTGGGGGTCAGTGCCCGCAGCATTACGCGTTACAGCAGTGGTCGTGAAGCCGTACCGCGATCGCTGGCACTGGCCTGTCTGGGTTGGGACTTCTTGCAACTGCAATCGAGCCCGGCGCGGGCGGCCGAAGAAACCGGTCGCTATACCGTCACACGCAAGCCTTAACCGGCGTCCGGCTTGGGTCGTTCGTATTGGGCATTGAAGGCCTGGATGAAGCCGTTGCGTAAAATCTGCAAAAAAGCCTCGAATGCGCTGATATCTCGCTGATGCACGCTGCCCCTGAGTTGGACGCGAGTGGCAAACTGGTTCTTGCCCTGATTTTTCAGCACCGTTTCGGAGCCCCCGACGAGGGCCTCCCAAATAGAACGGAAAATCCCTTTGTCCTTGTTCTCGACATCCTGCTGCCAATTGAACACGTCGACGTCCTTCAGCAGCGGTTTGATGTAACCCGTCAATTGAGCTTTTTTAGCCTCGGCTTCAATGACCACATCACCGTGACCGGCATTGAAGTCGAACTTGCCATAGGCCGAGGCGAAGTCGTTCATGCGTTTGAGTTCGATATCTTTGGCCCGCAGGCGGAACTCGAAATCTTCAAAGTTGCTAAAAGGGTCGAAGGTGGCGGTGGTTTCCAGTGGGGCGTGCCCGAGCAGCAGTGCCTTGCCTTCGAAGCGAGCGTCGCGTTTGCCTTTGGTGTCGACCACGTTGGTCAGGTTGTAAATGCTGGCGTTGACCTGAGTGGCGTTCATGTTCACGGGGGGCTTGGAGTTGAAGTTGCGGAAACTGATCTTGCCATCGTTGATCTGCACTTCGTTCAAGGTGATGGGGACCAGTTTGCTCAACTGCGCACGCCAGTCGGTGCCCTGACCGGTCTGGGAGTTTTGCTTGTTGGCGCCGCCGTCGACGAAGTTCACCTCGGGTTTGAAGAACTGCACCTCGGCCACGACGGCGTGGTCGTACCAGAGCGAGTGCCAGCTGACGGAAAGGTCAATCAGCGGCGCGTTGACGAAAGGCACCGGGACCTTGCCCTCGACCTTGACGATTTTCAACCCGTTGATTTTGTACGCACCGCGCCACAGGGCCAGGTCCACATCGGTGATCTGGCCACGGTAGTCGCCCATGTTCGCCAGCTTTTCATTCAGGTAGTCGCGCACCATGTAGGGCAGGGCGATGTGCAGGGCAATCAGCAGCACAACGAAGCCGGCGAGGGTCCACAGGGGCCAACTGTATCTGCGTTTCATGATGGCAAATCTCTGGCGATGTAAAGCCATTGACTGCTGCGGTTGCGGGACGTTCGACTGACTGGACGACCAAGGGCAACAGGCATACCTTGGAGAGCTTATTTAACGCTGTATAAGGACCCAGCCATGAGCCGTATCTACGCTGACAACGCCCATTCCATCGGCAATACACCGCTGGTGCAGATCAACCGTATCGCCCCGCGCGGCGTGACCATCCTGGCCAAGATCGAAGGGCGTAACCCCGGTTACTCGGTCAAGTGCCGGATCGGTGCAAGCATGATCTGGGACGCCGAAAGCACCGGCAAACTCAAGCCTGGCATGACCATCGTCGAACCGACCTCGGGTAATACCGGTATCGGCCTGGCATTCGTTGCTGCGGCCCGCGGTTACAAGCTGATGTTGACCATGCCGGCGTCCATGAGTATCGAGCGACGCAAAGTGCTCAAGGCACTGGGGGCCGAACTGGTACTGACCGAACCGGCCAAGGGCATGAAAGGAGCAATCGAGAAGGCTGCTGAAATCGTCGCCAGCGACCCGGCTGCCTACTTCATGCCGTCGCAGTTTGAGAACCCGGCCAACCCCGCCATCCACGAAAAAACGACCGGTCCGGAAATCTGGAACGACACCGACGGTGCAGTCGACGTACTGGTGGCAGGCGTCGGAACGGGTGGAACCATTACCGGGGTTTCGCGGTATATCAAGAATACTCAGGGCAAACCGATTATTTCGGTGGCGGTGGAGCCAGTAGTGTCGCCAGTCATCACCCAGGCAATGGCTGGTGAAGAAATCAAGCCGAGCCCTCACAAGATCCAGGGTATTGGTGCCGGTTTTGTGCCAAAAAATCTTGATCTGTCGATGGTCGATCGGGTTGAGTTGGTCAGCGATGAAGAATCCAAGGCCATGGCCTTGCGCCTGATGCAGGAAGAAGGGATTTTGAGCGGCATTTCCTGCGGCGCCGCCATGGCGGTGGCCGTCCGCCTGGCGGAAGCCCCGGAAATGCAGGGCAAGACCATTGTGGTGATCCTGCCGGACTCCGGTGAACGCTACCTGTCGAGCATGCTGTTCAGTGATCTGTTTACCGACCAGGAGAATCAACAATAGACGTTGCGATTTTTTGATCCAGTGGGAGGGGGGTGATTCAGGTCAGCCCCCGTTCAGGAACCTTATGTTAAGAAGTGCTTTATTGCGTAATCCTTAACACTGAATGTTGGGATACACGGGTGTTTCCCGAGGCCGGTAGTGTTTATCATGGCCTGCTGCCACGTTGGGTAAATGGCGTTGTGCAGAGTTGTCTACTATCAAGGAGTTGTTGATGACCTTTTCCCTTGCCGCGAAAGCGTCGCTGTTGCTGCTGTTCCTCGGCAGCACTCTCTATGTGCATTTGCGCGGCAAGGCACGATTGCCGGTCCTGCGTCAGTTCGTCAACCATTCAGCTTTGTTCGCGCCCTATAACGCCTTGATGTACCTGTTCTCCGGTGTGCCGTCCAAACCCTATCTGGACCGCAGCAAGTTCCCGGAGCTGGACGTGCTCAAGGACAACTGGGAAGTCATCCGCGACGAAGCGATGCACCTGTTCGACGAGGGCTACATTCGCGCCGCTGAAAAGAACAACGATGCCGGTTTCGGTTCGTTCTTCAAGAAAGGCTGGAAGCGTTTCTACCTCAAGTGGTACGACAAACCGCTTCCCTCAGCTGAAGCCTTGTGCCCGAAAACCGTGGCCTTGGTCAGCAGCATTCCCAACGTCAAAGGCGCCATGTTCGCGTTGCTGCCAGGCGGCAGCCACCTCAACCCGCATCGCGATCCGTTCGCCGGTTCCCTGCGTTATCACCTGGGGTTGTCGACGCCGAACTCCGACGATTGCCGGATCTTCGTCGACGGTCAGGTCTACGCCTGGCGTGATGGCGAAGACGTGATGTTCGACGAAACCTACGTGCATTGGGTCAAAAATGAAACCGACAAGACTCGGGTCATCCTGTTCTGCGACATCGAACGACCGCTGAGCAACCGCCTGATGACCCGCATCAACCGCTGGATCAGTGGCTTTTTGGGTCGCGCCACTGCACCGCAGAATCTTGATGATGAACGGGTTGGCGGGATCAATCAGGTCTATGCCTGGAGCAAGAACTCCAGTGACAAGTTCAGCGGTGTGGTCAAGCGGTGGAAGCGTCGTAATCCCAAGGCCTACCGTGTGCTGCGACCGGTGTTGGCGGTGGTGGTGCTGACATTGTTGGGGTATTGGTTGTTTGGTTGAGGCCGGTTCACATAAGAAAAAAACCGCTCTTTAAGAGCGGTTTTTTTTGAGTTGGAGAAAGCTAGGGACGTCCCGCGAGCAGGTCTGGTTCGTCGATGTGGGTACCCGTCAAGGCTACTTTGAGAAAGCGAAGCTGATTGTCGGAAAGCTTTGTCGGCATGGGTTTTGTTTCTGCCTTGGGCGATTCACCTTGGGCGGAAGACTTTTTAACGCGAGCTCGCATATTGCCTCCAGCGTTGATCTTAAATTGAACAGTTCTCACGATACTAGTCGCTCCCTATGGCCATCACAAGACGGTCTTCATTGTCGAACTCGAAACCGAGTTTTTGATAAATAGGGACCGCACCTTCTGCCGGTTCCTGAATTTCTATCAGCGTACTGCCGATTATTCGTGCGTAATGTTCGACGGCGATCAACGCCAGTGGGGCTATACGGTTTTTGAGGAGACGAGGCCTGCCTGGTTTGCCTTCCAACCGGACAATCCTGACTCGAAGTCGGCTGTTGTTGGGATTGGCAAAGCACAGCCCACATAATTCGAGGCCAAACCAGATAGCCAGATCCAGTGCAATGGGCTCTTTCGCCTTCCAGGTAATGACCTCGTCCCATGAAAAGTGTGGTTCATCCCAGAGGCTGAAAGCAGTCAAAGCATCTGCATTGATCGCTTCGAATCGCACGCTCGCTAATACATTGTTTCGGGTGCTATTTGGCTCTAGCTCGTTGGTCGGTTGAGCTATAGAGAAATTGGCCAGTTGTCGAGCCCTTGACCTATACAACTGATACCGAAGATACGTCCGTTCCCTTGGCATTCGATCTCTTGCATTCCATGTCTCCCAAAGCGGGCGATTTCATTTCATCCAGAGTAAGCAGCGCTTCTTTTGCTGTCTTTAGTGGCCCTTTGTCCAAGTCATTGCAATCCATGTCAGTCGCTGGTTATAGTCGGCGCTCGGTGGTTTTCTACCCACCGTCCAATCCATCAAAAAAGATCAGCCCATGCCAGCCTCCCTCATCAACGCGGTAGTCGATTCAGCGGTCAACGCTGGCGTCGTGCCGTGCGGGAATCAGCAGCCTGCGCAGATCAGTCATTACCCTCCACCTGTCAGTAGCACGCCGGTGTGCGCAGTCGTATCACCGCCAGGCGTTGGCTTTTCGGGCTGATCAGCTTTTTTCTGCTGTTCCCACGCCCGTCTGAAAAAGCGCCCGCTTGAAAAAAACTACTGAATTTCAGCTTCGGCTGAGTTGGCTTTTAGCCTGACTACAGGTGGTATTCATGTTTGTCCTTTCGAAACAATCCGCGCTCGCGGCGGCGTCCACGAGCCTGTTCGTTCTGCTGTGGAGCAGCGGGGCGATCTTCTCCAAATGGGGCCTGGCCCACGCGTCACCCTTCGCCTTTCTGCTGTTTCGCTTCGCTATCGCAATCTGCGGATTGGTGCTGCTGGTGCCGTTGCTCAAGCTGAAGCTGCCCAAGGGCGGCAAGCCGATGGTGTATGCGATGGCCACGGGTGTGGTGTTGCTGGGGGCTTATCAGATTTTCTATCTGCTGGCCCTGGACCTGAAAGTCACTCCGGGCGTCATGGCAACGATCATGGGCGTGCAGCCGATTCTCACGGTGGTGATCATGGAGCGTCAGCGATCAGCCAGCAGAATGTTCGGTCTGACGCTGGGTTTGGCCGGGTTGATCATGGTGGTCTATCAGGGCATTGGTCTGGCCGGTATGTCATTGGCCGGTATGCTCTTCGGATTGCTGGCACTGGCGAGCATGACGTTCGGCTCGATCATGCAGAAGCGCATCACCGACAATCCACTCGGCACGCTGCCAGTGCAGTACCTGGCCGGGCTGTTGCTCTGCGGAGTCTTCGTGCCGTTCCAACCCTTTCATTTCGAACACAGCACCGGTTTTATCGTACCGGTGTTATGGATGGGATTGGTGGTGTCGGTGCTGGCGACCTTGCTGCTGTATCGCTTGATCGCCCGGGGCAACCTGGTCAATGTCACCAGTCTGTTTTACCTGGTGCCGGCGGTGACGGCGGTCATGGACTACCTGATTTTCGGCAACCGGCTGGCGGCGCTAAGCATGCTCGGCATGTTGCTGATCATCATCGGTCTGGTGTTCGTATTCCGTAAAAACGCCTGAAACAAAACAAGGCCTGGGGCATGAGCTCCAGGCCTTTTTTACTTGGCCAGCGCATGCTCGGCCCGCACCACAAAACTACCTGGCAACCACCTCTTTCGACTTCACCACCGCCGACTTCAACACCAACCACAACGCCGCCGCAATCAACACCCCGCCATAGATGTGCGCCATCGACAACGGCTCATCCAGCAACAACGCGCCCCACAACACCCCGAACGGCGGGATCAGGAAGGTCGTGGTCATCGACTTCACCGGCCCGACCGAGCTGAGCAGGCGGAAGTAAATAATGTACGCAAGCGCCGTACATACCAGCCCCAACCCCAGCAGCGACAACCAGACACTCCAGCCACCCCAGCTTTCCGGTGGCTGGCTGATCACGCTGTAACCGAACAGCGGCAACAGAAACAACGTCGCGCCCAGCATGCTGCCCACCGCTGATAGACGACTGTCGAGACCGCCGGCCTGATCAAGCCAGCGTCGCGCGAGGAACCCGGCGAAACCGTAGCAGGTCGTGGCGAGCAGGCAGGCGAGGGCGCCCATCAGCAGTTCCATGTCGAACGCCACCGGACCGGCTCGGGTCAGGATGCCCACGCCCAACAGCCCGAGGAACACGCCGCCAAGTTTGGCGGCGGTGAGTTTTTCATGGAAGAACAGACCGCCGATCAGCACGCCCATCAGTGGCGTGGTGGCGTTGAAAATCGCCGAGTAACCGGCCGGCAGCACTTGGGCGGCTACCGAGTACAGGGTCGCCGGAATCCCGGAGTTGATCACCCCGAGCAGCATCACGGTTTTGAGTTTGCCTTTGAAATCCCAGCTGATGCGCATCAGCCCGAGGATCACCAACAGGCCGACCGCGGCAATCGACACGCGGAAAAAAGCAGTGGGGATTGTGCCAATCACCGGGGCGATGATGCGCATGAACAGAAAGCTCGCGCCCCAAATGGCGGCAAGCGACAACAAACGCAGAGTATCGACGGGGTTCACAGCGCTTTCCTTCCTTGATTGGCGCGCAAGTGTCGCGCCAGTCAGGACACAAGGCAATGGTTGCGTTGCGTAACAAAGGGCCACTAAGCTCAGGCCCCACGATAAGCATCAGCCGCCGAGGTTTTACCTATGCCGCAGCAATGGCCAGCCGCCGACATCGCCCGAATGATCCTCGATGGCTTTGACGATTATCGCGAGCATTTCCGCCAGATCACCGACGGCGCCCGGGCTCGCTTCGAGCAAGCCAAGTGGCAGGAGACGCAATCGGCGTCGGCCGCGCGGATCAATCTCTACGAAGAAAAAGTCAGCGAAACGGTGGCACGACTGCGCATCGCGTTTGACGCTGACACGCTGGACGTCAGTTGCTGGCCGCTGGTCAAAAGCGCTTACATCACGCTGATCGACCTGCGCTTCGACGATGAATTGTCCGAAACCTGGTACAACTCGATTTTCTGCGGGCTGTTCAGCCACGACCTGATCAGCGACGGCTGCATGTTCATCCACACCACCCGGCCGAGCCTGCGCCGGGCCCGCGCCGCGCAAACCCGCACCTACAAACCTCAGGGCCAGCTGTCCGGCATGCTCGCGAGCATTTTTGCCGACTACCGCTTCAGCGAGGATTACGCCAACCTGGCGGGCGACCTGAGTCGTCTCGAAGGACAATTGCGCGAGAACCTGCCGGACTGGGTCTGCAAGGACCCGGAGCTGAGCGTCGAACTGTTTTCCTCGGTGCTTTACCGCAACAAAGGCGCGTACCTGGTCGGGCGCATCTACACCCAGGACGAACAGTGGCCGCTGGTGATTCCGCTGCTGCACCGCGAAGGTCGCGGGATTCAGATCGATGCGCTGATCACCGATGAAGCGGACGTGTCGATCATCTTCTCGTTCACCCGTTCGTATTTCATGGTCGACGTGCCGGTGCCGGCGGAGTTCATCGGTTTCCTCAAACGTATTTTGCCGGGCAAGCACATCGCCGAGCTGTACACCTCGATCGGCTTTTACAAACACGGAAAATCCGAGTTCTACCGGGCGCTGATCAATCACCTGGCCAACACCGACGACCAGTTCATCATGGCCCCGGGCGTGCGTGGCATGGTGATGAGCGTGTTTACCCTGCCGGGTTTCAACACCGTATTCAAAATCATCAAGGACCGCTTCTCGCCGTCAAAGAACGTCGACCGCGCCACGGTGATCGAGAAGTACCGTTTGGTGAAAAGCGTCGACCGGGTCGGGCGCCTGGCCGACACCCAGGAATTCGCCGACTTCCGTTTCCCGTTGAGCAAGTTCGAACCGGCCTGTCTGCAAGAATTGCTCGAAGTGGCAGCGTCCACCGTGTCGGTAGAGGACGACACCGTGCTGATCCGCCACTGCTGGACCGAACGGCGGATGACGCCGTTGAACCTGTATCTGGAGAACGCCAACGACGCTCAGGTCCGCGAGGCGCTGGAAGATTACGGCCTGGCGATCAAGCAACTGGCGGCGGCGAACATCTTTCCCGGCGACATGCTGCTGAAGAATTTTGGCGTCACGCGTCACGGGCGGGTGGTGTTTTATGACTATGACGAGATCTGCTTCCTGACTGAAGCCAACTTCCGCCACATCCCGCAACCGCGCACGCCGGAAGATGAGATGGCGTCGGAGCCCTGGTATTCGATCGGACCGCTGGATGTGTTTCCTGAAGAGTTTCCGCCGTTTTTGTTTGCTGATTCGGGGCAAAGGAAGTTGTTTGATCAGTTGCATGGTGAGTTGTACAACGCTGATTACTGGAAAAGCCTGCAAGAGGCGATTCGGGCCGGGAAGGTGATTGATGTGTTTCCGTATCGGCGCAAAGGCCTCGACAACGAGTAGTTCTCTGCGATTGCTGCGCAATCGATCGCGAGCAGGCTCGCTCCCACATTTGATCGTGGTGCCCCCGTTTTTGTGGTCGCTATAGATCCAATGTGGGAGCGAGCCTGCTCGCGATCGGCCGCGCAGCGGTCGTAAAATCTGCGACAATCCGCCCCCTGCGCCACTAGACGACTTATTGCGTACCTGATGACTGACGAATCGCCTTCCATCGACAAACTGCTGAAAAACCTCGATCACGCCATGCTCGCCGACCGCCACCGGCTGCGGCGGCAGTTGCTTGAGCTGCGCAAAAAACCTGACGAGGCCAAACTGGCCCAGTGGGTGACGCGCACGCAGGCGTCCTGTGATCAGGTGTTGGCGCGGCGGGCCAGCCTGCCGGTGATTCGTTACGACGACAGCCTGCCGATCGCCGCCAAGCGCGACGAAATCAAAGCAGCGCTGCTCAAACATCAGGTGCTGATCATTGCCGGTGAAACCGGTTCGGGTAAAACCACCCAGTTGCCGAAGATCTGCCTGGAAATCGGTCGCGGTCAGCATGGCCTGATCGGCCACACCCAGCCGCGTCGAATCGCCGCCCGCAGCGTGGCGAGCCGGGTCGCTGAAGAACTGGCGACGCCGTTGGGCGCGCTGGTCGGCTATCAGGTGCGGTTCGAGGACCAGAGCGATTCCAACACCCTGATCAAGCTGATGACCGACGGCATCCTGCTGGCGGAAACCCAGAACGACCGCTACCTCGAACGCTACGACACGATCATCGTCGACGAAGCCCACGAACGCAGTCTGAACATCGACTTCCTGCTCGGTTACCTGAAAACCCTGCTGCCACGTCGTCCGGACCTGAAAGTCATCATCACCTCGGCGACCATCGACCTGGAGCGTTTCTCCAAGCATTTCGATGACGCGCCAATTGTCGAAGTCTCCGGCCGCACCTTCCCCGTGGAAACCTGGTATCGCCCGCTGACCCTGGAGCAAGACGAAGAGGGCAACCGCGTCGAGGATGACTTGACCGTGGATCAGGCGATCCTCGCCACCCTCGACGAAATCGCCGCGTTCGAACGCAGCGAACGCAAGAGCCCCGGCGATGTGCTGGTGTTCCTGCCCGGCGAGCGCGAGATTCGCGACGCGGCGGACATGCTGCGCAAGGCTCAGCTCAAGCACACCGAAATTCTGCCGCTCTACGCACGACTGTCGCCGGCCGAACAGCAGCGGATTTTCCAGTCGCACCCAGGCCGTCGCGTGGTCCTGGCGACCAACGTCGCGGAAACCTCGCTGACGGTGCCGGGCATTCGTTACGTGATCGACAGCGGTACCGCGCGCATCAGCCGCTACAGCTACCGCGCCAAGGTCCAGCGCCTGCCCATCGAAGCCATTTCCCAGGCCAGCGCCAACCAGCGTAAAGGTCGTTGCGGACGGGTTGAGCCGGGCATTTGCATCCGCCTCTATGGCGAAGAAGATTTCATCGGTCGCCCGGAATTTACTGACCCGGAAATCCTGCGGACCAACCTCGCCGCGGTGATTTTGCAGATGCTGCATCTGCGCCTCGGCGAGATCACCGATTTCCCGTTTATCGAGCCGCCGGATGGCAAGGCCATCAGCGACGGTTTCAACCTGCTGCAAGAACTCTCGGCGGTCGACCGCAACAGCCAGCTGACCCCGCTCGGTCGCCAATTGGCGCGGCTGCCGGTGGACCCACGGATGGGCCGCATGTTGCTGGAAGCAGCAAAACTCGGCAGCCTGCAGGAAGTGCTGATCGTCGCCAGCGCCATGTCGATCCAGGACCCGCGCGAGCGTCCGCCGGAACGTCAGCAAGCGGCCGATCAGGCGCACGCTCAATGGAAAGACGTGGACTCGGACTTCGCCGGGTTGGTCAATCTGTGGCGTGGTTTCGAAGAACAGCGCCAGGCGTTGACCGCCAGTCCGCTGCGCAATTGGTGCCGCAAGAATTTCCTGAATTACCTGCGTCTGCGCGAATGGCGCGACTCTCACCGCCAACTGAGCCTGATCTGCCGCGACATGCAGTTGAGCCTCAATAAAGAGCCGGCGGATTACCCGAAACTGCACAAAGCCGTGCTCTCGGGGCTGCTCAGCCAGATCGGCCAGAAAACCGATGAAGGCGATTACCTCGGCGCCCGTCAGCGGCGCTTCTGGATTCACCCGTCATCGGGTCTCGGCAAGAAGCGCCCGCAATGGCTGATGGCCGCTGAATTGGTGGAAACCACCAAGCTCTACGCGCGCATGGTCGCCAAGATCGACGCCGACTGGATCGAACCCTTGGCCGGGCACCTGATCAAGAAAAACCACTTCGAACCCCATTGGGAGAAGAAGCGCGGTCAAGTTGTGGCGTTCGAGCAGATCACTTTGTTCGGGCTGATCGTGGTCGGTCGCCGGCCGGTGCATTACGGGCCGATCGACCCAGTGGTGTCTCGTGAGTTCTTCATTCGTGAAGGTCTGGTACGCGGCGAGATTCAATCCAAAGCCAAGTGCCTGACGGCCAATGCGCAACTGCTGGAACAGCTCGACGAACTGGAAGCCAAGGCTCGCCGTCGCGATATCCTGGCCGACGAAGAAACCCTGTTCGCCTTCTACGATGCGCGACTGCCGGCGGAGATCCACCAGACTGCGACCTTCGACAGCTGGTATCGGGTCAACAGTCAGAAAGACCCGCAACTGCTGATCATGCGCGAAGAAGACGTGCTGGCCCGGGAGGCGAGTGAAGTCACCGCTTTGCATTACCCGGACACCTTGCACATCGGCGATCTGGAATTGGCGCTCAGTTACCACTTCGAACCGAACCATCCGCGTGACGGCGTGACCCTGCGCGTGCCGGCGCCGCTGTTGCCGATGCTGCCGCCGGAACGCCTGGAGTGGCTGGTGCCGGGCGTCATCGAGGCCAAGTGCATCGCGCTGGTGCGCAACCTGCCCAAAGCCCTGCGCAAGAATTTCGTACCGGTGCCGGACTTCGTCAAAGCGGCGTTGCAGCGCATGACCTTCGCCGAGGGCTCGTTGCCGCAGGCCTTGGGCCGTGAACTGCTGCGCATGACCGGTGCGCGGGTCAGCGATGAAGCCTGGGCCGAAGCGTCGCAGCAGGTCGACAGTCATTTACGGATGAACCTGGAAATCGTCGACGGCCAGGGCAAGTTCCTTGGAGAAGGACGTGATCTGGCGGAACTGACCGCACGCTTTGCCGAAGCCAGTCAGGCCGCGTTGGCTGTGCCGCAAACCGCGAAAAACCAGCAACCGGTGGAGCCCAAAGTGTTTGCCGCCGTTGCCGAGAAAACCCAGCAGAAGATCGCCGGGCTATCGATGACGGTGTATCCGGCGCTGGTGGAAGAGAGTGGCACGGTCAAGGAAGGACGTTTCTCGACGCCGGCCGAAGCCGAGTTCCAGCATCGTCGGGCCTTGCAGCGTTTGCTGATGCAGCAACTGGCCGAACCGGCGAAGTTCCTGCGCAGCAAGTTGCCGGGACTGACCGAATTGGGCCTGATGTACCGCGACATGGGGCGCATCGACAGTCTGGTCGAAGACATCCTGCTGGCCAGCCTCGACAGCTGCATTCTCGACGGCGAAGACCCGTTGCCTCGCGATGGCGCCGGGTTGGCCTCACTGGCCGAACGCAAGCGCGGTGGCTGGACCGAGCACGCCGAGCGCCTGGCCAAGCTGACGCTGGAAATCCTCAAGCTCTGGCACGGCCTGCAAAAACGCTTCAAGGGCAAGATCGACCTGGCGCAAGCCGTGGCCCTGAACGACATCAAGCAGCAGCTCAGTCATCTGGTGTATCCGGGGTTTGTCCGGGAAACCCCGATGCAGTGGCTCAAGGAGTTGCCGCGTTATCTGAAAGCGGTCGAGCAGCGCTTCGAGAAAATCGGCGCGCAGGTGCAGAGGGATCGGGTCTGGAGTGGCGAGTTGTCTAGCCTGTGGACGCAATATCAAACCCGCGCCAACAAACATGCCCAGGAAGGCAAACGTGATCCGCAGCTGGAACTCTATCGCTGGTGGCTGGAGGAATACCGGGTTTCCCTGTTCGCCCAACAATTGGGGACCAAGGTGCCGATCTCCGACAAGCGCCTGAACAAGCAATGGACCCAAGTCGAACCGTAGGCCCGAGGCTTGTGCAATACCTGTGGGTGGGAGTCATCCAGCCAATAGGCGCCAAAACCCAATGTTTATGGCAAACTTCGCGCCTATAAACGCCGGCCCCGCGGTTTTGAGCCTTCACAGGTCTGGGCGGATCGGAATAAAGCGATGCCAGGTTTGCTCCCCCTGACGGGAGCAGATCCTTTGTGTGTTGGTACGTCGGTGCCAACACTTTCTGCCTGAACAGATTAGAGAAACGACCATGCATAACGTCGTCATCAGCGGCACCGGCCTGTACACCCCGGCCAACAGCATCTCCAACGAAGAGCTGGTGCAGTCTTTCAACGCTTACGTCGCGCAATTCAACGCCGACAATGCCGACGCCATCGCGCGCGGTGAAATCGAAGCGTTGATTGAGTCCAGCGCGGCGTTTATCGAAAAGGCCTCTGGCATCAAAAGCCGTTTTGTCATGGACAAAGAAGGCATTCTCGACCCGCAACGCATGGCGCCACGCCTGCCGGAACGCTCGAATGACGAGTGGTCGGTGCTTTGCCAAATGGCCATCGGCGCCGCCGAGCAAGCCTTGCAGCGTGCCGGCAAAACCGCCGCGGACATCGACGGCGTGATCGTCGCCTGCTCCAACCTGCAACGGGCCTATCCGGCCATCGCCATCGAAGTCCAGGAAGCCTTGGGCATCCAGGGTTTCGGTTACGACATGAACGTCGCCTGCTCCTCGGCGACCTTCGGCATTCAGGCGGCGACCAACAGCGTGCAATTGGGCCAGGCCCGGGCGATCCTGATGGTCAACCCGGAAGTCTGCACCGGTCACCTGAACTTCCGCGACCGTGACAGCCACTTCATCTTCGGCGACGCCGCGACTGCGGTGATCATCGAACGTGCTGATCTGGCGACGTCCAAGTACCAGTTCGACATCGTCAGCACCAAGCTGCTGACCAAGTTCTCCAACAACATCCGCAACAACTTTGGCTTCCTCAACCGCGCGGCGGAAGAGGGCATCGGTACCAAGGACAAACTGTTCGTGCAGGAAGGCCGCAAGGTGTTCCGCGATGTCTGCCCGATGGTCGCCGAGCTGATCGCTACGCACCTGGAAGAGAACACGCTCAACATCAGCGATGTGAAACGCTTCTGGCTGCATCAGGCCAACCTCAGCATGAACCACCTGATCGTCAAGAAGCTGCTGGGCCGCGAAGCCACCGAAGAAGAAGCCCCGGTGATTCTCGACACCTACGCCAACACCAGCTCCGCCGGTTCCGTGATTGCGTTTCACAAGAACCAGGACGATCTGGCCGCCGGTTCGCTGGCAGTGCTCAGCTCGTTCGGCGCCGGTTACTCGATTGGTAGCGTGATTCTGCGCAAGCGCTGAGTTCGCTTTAAAGAATCGTCCGATCGCGGCTCTCGCCTGCGGTCGGACGATTTTTTTTGCACAAAAAAACTCGCGCTGCAGTATCGGACGGATGATGGGGACCGATACCACAACGCGAGTTTGTAAAAGCGGCTCGAGCTTCCTTGCCCGAGTCGTGTAGCGGGGAATCAGAACTTCGCTTCGGCATCCAGTTGCAGGGTGTTGATGTCGGAGTCTTTCTTGTTGAGGCTAGCGTTGGTTTGGTCAGATGTAGCCATGAAGTACGTCGCGCCGAGGTTGAAGTTCTTGTCCAACTCGTAGCTCACTTTCAACTTGCTGCCGCGCGAACCGGTGTAACCGTTGGCAAAGTCGGAGTCGGTGAAGGCGCCGACCACCGCGTTACGTTGTACATCGCGGTAGTTGTAGTCCACTGCGAAGCCGTAGATCTTGGACTTCACACCGGCCAACCAACCAGTGTCCTGATCGTTGCTCGCGTCTTTGTTGTTGACGTACTGACCGTACAACGAGAGCGGTACTGGCAGGTTGCTGAAGTCGAGCTGACCAAAGCCTTCGTACAGTTTGAAGGTTTCGTTCGGGCTGTTGCCATTGACGGCCAGGGCGCATGGCGCGGTGACGGTGCCGGTGGTAGGGCAGGCGCTGTTCTTGTCGTTGTCGTACGAGTAGATACTGCCGCCCAAGGTCATTTTCATGCTGTCGGTGATGGCGAAGCGCGCACCCAACTGGCCAGCGTACAGGCGCAGGTCGTGTTTGAACTGCACGCCCTCGCCATCGACGTTGTCCTTGAGGGTGTAGTGGCCGGCGCTACCGAACAGCTCGGTGCTGCCGCCCAGCGGGTATTTGTAAGTCGCCGCCAGACCTTCCGGGTTGATGTCGCTATCCCAGATGATGTCGCCCATGCTTACCCATGGCTGAGACATCTTGCCGCCAATGAGGTGCAGGTTCTTGATCGCGTCAGGGTGGTAGTCGACGTAGCCCTGGTCCAGCCAGATCGACTTCTTGTCGAAGTAGTTGTTCAGGTCCTGGTTGGTGGAGCGGGCGTCGTCGTTGCTGCCGGTGGCGATGCGAATACCGGTGTCGACTTGTGGGTTGATTTCGCTGTAGGCGCCCAGACGGGCACGAATACGCTGACGATCCTGGTCTTTGTTGTTTGGTACGCCATCGTTGTGGACCGTTTCCTCACGGAAACGCACGTCACCCTTGAATTGGGTCTTGGCAGCCCACGCCAGTTTCTGGTCGAAGGTACTCAGTTCATTGGTTTTCTTCGCGGTCGCTGCGATCTGCTCGTTGGTCTCTTGTTGAGCCTGGCGGGCGATTTGCTGGTCTTTTTGATCCCTGGCCAGCTCGGATTGCAGTTCGGTGTACTGCGCAGGCGAAATCGAGCCGTTAGCCTTGAGCATGTCGAGCAGTTTGGCGTCGACTGCGGCACTGGCCGGAACACTCATGGCCAGCAACAGCCCGCCACACAGGGCCGCCGCAGTTTTCGTGGAAGCAAGACGCATATCAATCTCCGAAGATGTAATGGGATGACTGAGCCATCCAGGACACAACCGACCGTTGACGGACGGAAAACAGTGGCCGGGTATAGAATCCGGCGCTCTAAAAACAGGCGCCAGTATCGCGATGGTTTATGACAGAGCAGTGGCAATGTGATGGCGTCTCGATGACGATACAAAGTCGTCGAGAACTATTGAGATAGAGCGCTGTCGTCGAATTGCTCGTGTGGATTTTTTGGCGATGGGCGATACTCGCCGGGCTTTCACGCAAAGAAGTAGGGAAGAACTGATGCCGCTGCAACGTCTGGAAAGTCTGTCCGAAATCGCGTCGCAGACGTGGGACGCCCTGGTGCCCGAGAATCAGCCCTTTCTGCGCCACGCCTTTCTCAGCACGCTGGAAGACAGCGGCAGCGTCGGCCCGCATTCCGGCTGGCAACCCGAGCATTTGTTGCACATCGAAGGCGATCGCCTGATTGCCGCGTTGCCCAGTTATCGCAAATGGCATTCCTACGGCGAGTACGTGTTCGATCACGCCTGGGCCGATGCCTGTGAGCGTGCCGGTATCGATTACTACCCCAAGCTGCTGACGGCTGTGCCGTTCAGTCCGGTCAGTGGCCCGCGTTTGCTGGCGGCTACGCTCGAGGACGGTTTCGAACTGTTGAAAAGCCTGCCGGGCTACCTTGAAATCGAACAACTCTCCAGTGCCCACATCAACTTCACCGACCCGTTCACTGACGCAGCCCTGGCCGAGCAGCCAGGCTGGTTGCAGCGTATCGGCTGTCAGTATCACTGGCAGAATCGTGGCTATCGGGACTTTCAGGACTTCCTCGACGTCCTCAGTTCGCGCAAGCGCAAGCAGATGCGCAAAGAACGCGAACAAGTGGCGGGGCAGGGCATTGATTTCGAATGGCTTGAAGGCAGGCAACTCGATCAGGTGCAGTGGGATTTTGTCTATGCCTGCTACGCCAACACCTACGCAGTGCGTCGGCAAGCGCCCTATCTGACGCGGGAGTTTTTCAGTTTGCTGGCCGAGCGCATGCCAGAGTCGATCCGCGTGGTGTTGGCCAAGCAAGGCTCACGGCCGGTGGCCATGGCCTTCAGTCTGGTGGGGGGCGACAGTTTTTACGGTCGTTACTGGGGCTGTCTGGCGGAGTTTGATCGTCTGCACTTCGAGACCTGTTTCTACCAGGGCATGGACTACGCGATTGCCAACGGCTTCCAGCGTTTCGATGCCGGTGCCCAGGGCGAGCACAAGTTGATTCGCGGGTTTGAACCGGTGATCACTCATTCATGGCACTACTTGCGCCATCCCGGCCTGAAAGCCGCCGTCAAAGACTTCCTGCAGCAAGAGCGCGTTGGCGTGCTGGCGTATGCCGAGGAAGCGAGGACGGCCTTGCCTTACCGGCAAGACTAATCCTCGCCCTGGGCTTTAGCGCGTTTATCAGGGTGTCGCAGATCCATGTGGGAGCGAGCTTGCTCGCGATAGCGGTGTGTCAGTCGACACAAATGTTGAATGCTAAACCGTCATCGCGAGCAAGCTCGCTCCCACAGGTTCAGTATTGTTCATTCAATTCAATCAATGCCGACAAATCCACCCGTCTGGTGCTGCCACAACCGCGCATACAACCCGCCATGGGCCAGCAGTTCGGCGTGGCTGCCGGTTTCGGCGATCTTGCCTTTTTCCAACACCACCAGCCGGTCCATGCGGGCGATGGTCGAGAGCCGGTGAGCGATGGCAATCACGGTTTTGCCCTGCATCAGGGTTTCCAGGCTCTCCTGGATCGCCGCTTCGACTTCCGAGTCCAGCGCTGAGGTGGCCTCGTCCATGATCAGGATCGGCGCGTCCTTGAGCAGCACGCGAGCAATCGCAATGCGCTGACGCTGGCCGCCGGAGAGTTTCACCCCGCGTTCACCGACATGGGCATCGAAACCGGTGCGACCTTCGGAGTCCGACAACAACGGGATGAACTCGTCGGCGCGGGCCTTGTGCACCGCTTCCCAGAGTTCGGCGTCGGTGGCGTCGGGTTTGCCGTACAGCAAATTGTCGCGGATCGAGCGATGCAGCAAGGACGTGTCCTGGGTGATCATGCCGATGCGCTCGCGCAGGCTTTCCTGGCCGACTTCGGCGATGTTCTGGCCGTCGATGAGGATGCGTCCGCCCTCCACGTCATAGAGGCGCAGCAGCAGGTTGACCAGGGTTGACTTGCCGGCACCGGACGGGCCGATCAGGCCGATTTTCTCGCCGGGCTTGATGGTCAGGTTGAGGTCGCCGATGATCCCGCTCTTCTTGCCGTAGTGGAAATCCACGTGCTCGAAACGCACTTCACCACGGGTGACCAGCAACGGTTTGGCCTGCTCGCGATCGGTGACGCTGACCGGTTGAGAAATGGTCTGCAAACCGTCCTGAACCATGCCGATGTTTTCGAAAATGCCGGTGACCACCCACATGATCCAGCCGGACATGTTGACGATGCGGATCACCAGGCCGGTGGCCAGGGCAATCGCGCCTACGGTGATCAACGACTGCGTCCACAGCCACAGGGCCAGGCCGGTGGTGCCGACGATCAGCAAGCCGTTCATGCTGGTGATGACCACGTCCATGCTGGTGACCACCCGGCCGGCCAGTTGGGCTTTTTCGGTTTGTTCCTTGATCGCTTCGCGAGCGTATTGCTGCTCGAAGTTGGTGTGGGCGAACAGCTTCAGGGTGGTGATGTTGGTATAGCCATCGACAATCCGCCCCATGAGTTTGGAGCGCGCATCGGAGGACACCACCGAGCGTTCCTTCACCCGTGGCACGAAGTAGTAAAGGGCACTGATGAAAGCGACGATCCAGGTCAGCAGCGGGATCATCAGGTGCCAGTCGGCTTCGGCGAACAGCACCAGTGAACTGATCGCGTAGATCAGCACGTGCCACAGCGCGTCCACCGCTTGCACGGCTGAATCGCGCAGCGAGTTGCCGGTTTGCATGATGCGTTGGGCGATGCGCCCGGCGAAGTCGTTCTGGAAGAAATTCAGGCTCTGTTTGAGCACATAACTGTGGTTCTGCCAGCGGATCAGGCTGGTCATGCTGGGGCTCAGGGTCTGGTGCACCAGCAGGTCATGCAGGCCAACAAAGATCGGCCGAAAAACCAGGGCTACCACCGCCATCCAGGCCAGCTCGATGCC
The DNA here is from genome assembly GCF_057837605.1 of Pseudomonas sp. GL_093. NCBI lineage: Bacteria > Pseudomonadati > Pseudomonadota > Gammaproteobacteria > Pseudomonadales > Pseudomonadaceae > Pseudomonas > Pseudomonas sp. GL_093. The sequence continues at coordinate 1,695,265 of NZ_CM174448.1, forward strand.
GTGCTCCTTGAAGAAATCGACGTTAGGCGTGCCTTGGGTCAGGTCGATGATGCGACTCAGGTAACTGAACAGCGCCACTTCGATCAGCGCACCGATCAGACCGACGAACAGCAGAACGGCAAAACTCGGCCAGACCTGCTTCAAGTAATAGGTATAAAAAGGCAGAACCCGATCCGGCGGAGCGGCCGTCGGGGCATCGCGGAAAATGTCGATCAGTTTCTCGAAACGGCGATAAAGCATCAGTTCTCCGCCCGCGCACGGGCTCTCCTTTGAACAGTGTGAGCGGCGCACTCCGGCAGCCGCTCAAGACTTCCTGTGTAGCTTAGTCGATGACTTTGGCCGACTTGATGAACACAGGGTCGGCTGGCACATCTTTCATGCCGCCACGGGTGGTGGTTTGCGAGTTGACGATGACGTCCACCACGTCCATGCCTTTCACGACTTTACCGAAGACCGCATAGCCGTCACCGCTGTCGAGGAAGTCGTTGTCCTTGACGTTGACGAAGAACTGGCTAGTGGCCGAATCAGGATTAGAGGTGCGGGCCATGGACAGCGTGCCACGGACGTTATGCAGACCGTTTTTGGACTCGTTCTTGATCGGTGCCTTGGTTTCTTTCTGCTGCATTTGTTGAGTGAAACCGCCGCCCTGGACCATGAACCCTGGAATCACACGGTGAAAAATCGTGTTGTTGTAGAAGCCGCTGTTGACGTAATCAAGGAAGTTCTTGGTACTGATCGGCGCTTTGACCGGGTCCAGTTCGATCTCGATCTGGCCGTTAGTGGTTTCCAGCAGCACGTGCGGCGCTTTGGCGGGCGTTGCGGCCATCAGGTTGGCGGCAAACAGAACGGAGCCAGCGACGAGGGCGATTTTTTTCAGCATGGGTCAGTGATCCTGAGTGAGGTGGTGTCGACTGCGGTGAGAAACTCGAGCAGCGTTTGGTTGAACATTTCGGGTTGATCCAGCGGGGTAGCGTGGCGCGAATCGGCGATCACCACCAGCCGCGCATCGGGCAGCAGTTTTACATAGGTCTCTTTCAGCGAGACCGGTGTGTAGTCACGGTCGGCGCTGACGATGAGGGTTGGACAGGAGACCCTTGAAAGTCGTTCCTGAACCCCCCAGCCAACGATCGCATCGAAGCTGGCGAGATAAGCATGTTTGTCGTTTTTTGCCCAGCGCTCGGCCATTTTTTGTCGCAGGTCACCCTGTTCGGGTTTGGGAAATAGCTTGCCGCCCAAGGCCGTGCCGATGGCGCCCAGACTGAGGACGCGCATCAGGCTCCAGCGCTTGAACCACTGCCAGTAATCGTCGCGGCTGCGCAGTTTGACCTCGGGCGCGCTGTTGACGATGCACAGGCTTTTGAGCAATTGCGGCTGATCCACGGCCAGTTGAAAACCGATCATGCCGCCCATGGACAGGCCCACGTAATGAGTGGGGCCGAGTTTCAGGTGTTCAATCAGGGCGATCAGGTCAGCGCTGAACCCGGCGATGCTGTAGCGCTCGCGGGGTTTGTCGGAGCGACCGTGGCCGCGTACATCCGGGACGATCACCCGGTAGCGGGCCGACAGTGCCGGGATCTGCTTTTCCCAGTCCAGGGTGCTGGACCCGAGCCCGTGGACCAGCAGCAACGGCGTGCCGTGGCCATATTCCTCATAGTGCAGGTTGCAACCTTCGTGTTCGAAATAGGCCATGCGTACACTCCGTGTCAGGCTTGTTCAGGGGCGGCGAAAGGTGCATCCAGCGGCGCAGTGTCAAAAGTGCGCAGCAGTTCGATGAGAATCTGCGTGGCCGGACCCAAGGGTTTGTCCTTGTTCGAGTACAGGTAGAAGCTCGGGTTGCGGCTGCCACCCTGGTCCAACGGTAGCAGCTTGAGCAGACCTTCCTTGAGTTCCCGTTCGATCATGTGCCGAGGCAACCAGGCGAAACCCAGGCCGCTGCTGACAAAAGTTGCCGCGGTGGCCAGGCTGCCGACGGTCCAGCGCTGTTCCGCGCCGAGCCAGCCGACGTCCCGTGGCTGCTGGCGACCGGAGTCGCGGATGACCACTTGCATCTGGGATTCCAGATCCTGGAAGTTCAGTTCGCGGTTCAGACGATGCAATGGGTGTTCGGGGTGAGCGACAGCCACAAATTCGACGTCGCTCAATTCCGCACCCAGGTAACCGGGAATGCTCAGGCCGGTGATGGCTAGGTCGGCCACGCCTTCGAGCAAGACTTCCTCTACGCCGGATAGAACCTCCTCACGCAGACGCACCCGGCAGCCACGGCTCTGCGGCATGAACGCAGTCAAGGCGCGGACGAGACGGGCGCTCGGATACGCGGCGTCGACCACCAACCGGACTTCCGCCTCCCAGCCTTGTTCCATGTGATGGGCCAGATCCTCCAGCTGACTGGCCTGTTTCACCAGTTGCCGCGAGCGACGCAGCAGCACGCCGCCGGCTTCGGTCAGCACCGCTTTGCGGCCGTCGATGCGCAACAGCGGCACGCCGAGTTGGTCCTGCATGCGCGCCACGGTGTAGCTCACCGATGATTGCGAGCGGTGCAGCGCTTCGGCGGCCTGGGCGAAACCGCCGTGGTCGACCACGGCCTGTAACGTTCGCCATTGATCAAGGGTCACGCGGGGCGCTTTCATGAATAGCTCCTCTTGTCCTAAGCTGGCAGTCCTTTATGGAGACTGCTGAATGAAGAAATTCTGTTGTGTACTGCTGGCGATGCTGCCGCTGACGGCGTTTGCCTATCCGATCGACGTTGAAAAACAGCTGAACGGCATGAGCATCGACTACAACGCGTATGACACGGATAGCGACATCGCCTCCATTCAGGTGAACAACTACGGCACCACCGATGCGGCCTGTAAGGTCGTTTTCAACAATGGCCCGGAAGCGCCACGCACCCGCAATATCGAAGTGGCCGCTGGTAAACACAAAAATGCCACCGCCAAGTTCAACCGGAGCATCATCAAGATGCGTATCAAGCTGACCTGCACCCCGAAATAGCATCAAGCTACTGTGGGAGCGAGCCTGCTCGCGAAAGCGATTTACCACTCAACGTTTATGTTGATTGACACTCCGCTTTCGCGAGCAGGCTCACTCCCACAAGTCATGCTCCGCTTATAAACGAATTTATTGATGGTTTATAGCAGTTATTTGCGCTTTTTCATCGATTTAACTCTGTTTAACCTTCACTCCATCGACTTACAACATTCTCAGATGGAGGCTACATCCCATGTCCCGCGTTCTGATCATCGAAAGCAGCGCTCGTCAGCAAGACTCGGTTTCGCGTCAACTGACCCAGACCTTCATCAACCAGTGGCAAACCGCGCACCCGAACGACCAAATCACCGTTCGTGACCTGGCCGTCAACCCGGTGCCGCATCTGGATATCAACCTGCTGGGCGGCTGGATGAAACCTGCCGAGCAGCGCAACGACATCGAACAGGTTTCTCTGGAACGCTCCAACCAGTTGACCGACGAACTGCTGGCCGCCGACGTACTGGTCATGGCCGCACCGATGTACAACTTCGCCATCCCGAGCACCCTTAAAGCCTGGCTCGACCATGTGCTGCGTGCCGGCGTGACTTTCAAGTACACCGACACCGGCCCGCAAGGCTTGCTCAGCGGCAAGCGTGCCTACGTGCTGACCGCCCGCGGCGGGATCTACGCCGGCAGCACCGCGGATCACCAGGAACCGTACCTGCGCCAGGTCATGGGCTTCATCGGGATTCACGACGTGACGTTCATTCACGCCGAAGGCATGAACCTGGGCGGTGACTTCCAGGAGAAAGGCCTGAGCCAGGCCAACGCCAAGCTTTCCCTCGTCGCCTGAGGCTTTAATCGCCAGATAATTCCTTGATGTTCAAGTGACCTGGCGCAACCTCTTCAAGGCTTTACGCGCATCGAACCTCCCTTTGCACTTGTTGCTCCTGAGTGCTGTAGCCCGATTGAACGCTTTAGCGAGATCGGGCTTTTTTTTGCCTGCGATTTGATGGATGTAAAACTTATCCTGAATTTGACACAGACCTTGTGGGAGCGAGCTTGCTCGCGATAGCGGTGGATCAGGTGACATTGTTGTCGACTGACACTCAGCCATCGCGAGCAAGCTCGCTCCCACAGGGGGTTTTGTGTTGCCTGACTGTTCGCGATAACAGGCAAAAACCGCTATCGTCGCCGCCATTCGAAATGAGGCGAACATGGGCTATCTACTTTTTGTCACGCTGATTCAGGCGTTTTCCTTCAGCTTGATCGGCGAATACCTGGCCGGTCATGTCGACAGTTACTTCGCGGTGCTGGTGCGAGTGGTACTGGCGGGGCTGGTGTTCATTCCGTTGACCCGCTGGCGTTCGGTTGAACCGGCGTTCATGCGCGGCATGCTGCTGATCGGCGCGTTGCAGTTCGGTGTGACCTACGTCTGCCTGTACCTGAGCTTTCGAGTTTTGACGGTGCCGGAGGTGTTGCTGTTCACCATCCTCACGCCGCTGCACGTGACCTTGATCGAAGACGCGCTGAGTCGGCGCTTCAATCCGTGGGCATTGATCGCGGCACTGGTGGCGGTGATGGGCGCGGCGGTGATTCGCTACGACCGGATCAACCCCGACTTCTTCATGGGCTTCCTGCTGCTGCAACTGGCCAACTTCACCTACGCCGCCGGGCAGGTGCTCTATAAGCATCTGGTGGCCCGCCATCCGAGCGATTTGCCGCATTACCGGCGCTTTGGCTACTTCTACCTGGGGGCATTGGCGGTGGCGTTGCCGGCGTTTCTGTTGTTTGGCAAACAGAACTTTCTGCCCGAAGCACCGCTGCAATGGGGCGTGCTGGTGTTCCTCGGCCTGGTCTCGACTGCGCTCGGGTTGTACTGGTGGAACAAGGGCGCGTGCCTGGTGAACGGCGGGACGCTGGCGGTGATGAACAACCTGCATGTGCCGGTGGGGTTGCTGATCAACTTGCTGATCTGGAATCAGCATGAAGCGCTGGGGCGGTTGTTCTTGGGTGGGTCGGTGATTTTGATGGCAGTGTGGATCAGCCGGTTGGGTGTCAGGCGAGAAGTGCTGCCGTTGCGGGAGCGGCCATGACGGACCTGATCGCCGCCATCGAGCAGATCTACAAGCACGCAGGTATGACGTTAACGGATGAAGCTCGGCGCGAGGAGGAGAGTGCCGAATACGGCGCCTGCCGCTTCGGCCTCGATGGCCAGGTGGTTGTCTTCCGAGTGGCGAAAACCACGCCGACCAAGATGGGTCAGTTCGTCACGCTGTGGAAGCGGCCAACGCCGACCAGCGAGATTGCCCCGCTCGATAGCGGCGATGACGTCGCCTTTGTGGTGGTGAGCGTTGCTGATGAACCCCATCGCGGGCAGTTTGTGTTTGACCAGAAGATACTGGCCGCCAAAGGGGTCATGTCGATTGATGGTGAAGGTGGCAAGCGGGCGTTTCGTGTCTATCCGCCGTGGTCCAGGCCCGTCGCCAAACAAGCTGTGAAAACGCAGCAATGGCAGCTCAAATACTTCATTGCGCTTGACCAAAGCGGTAACGCCGATCCCGTTCAGGTGCGCCGGCTCTTTGGAAAATAGCCCTTAAACCCCTGCGGGAGCGAGGTGTTACATGACGTGTTTTTCATTCTCGGGAATATGGCTTGCGCCCAACACCACGCCAGTTCTTGAACGACTCGGACATCAGGCGCCAGGTCGGAATCGAAACGATGGTCTTGTCGACCCCATCAGCCCATTGACTGGCGGGGCATACAGGCTGTGCTAGGGTTTCGGAACCAATTCTTCACCTCTGGGCCCCAGCCATGGACGAGACTATCGTTAACGTTACCACCGCGAAGTTCAACGCGTTAATCGCGCTGGTGCAACAGTATGGTGCCGCTTTCGCGGTGAAGATCCTCTCCGCCATCGCCTTCTGGATCGTCGGACGCTGGCTGATAGGTTTTGCTGTCGGCATGGTGCAGCGGGCTCTGGGCAAACAGAAGGTCGACCCGACCGTACTGCGCTATGTTGGCTCAGCCATTACCGTGACGCTGAACATCATTCTGGTGATCGGTATCCTCGGCTACCTGGGCATGCAGACGACCACCTTCGCCGCGCTGCTCGCTGCGGTCGGTCTTGCGATCGGTCTGGCCTGGTCGGGGTTGCTGGCCAATCTGGCGGCGGGCGCGTTTATTATTGTCCTGCGCCCATTCAAGGTCGGCGACTTCATCTGCGCGGGTGGGGTGACGGGTACGGTCACCGAGATCGGTCTGTTCGCTACCGCGATCAACACCCCGGATAACGTGCTGACGCTGGTCGGTAATAACAAGATTTTCAGCGACAACATCCAGAACTTCACCCACAACCCGTTCCGCCGTGTCGAACTGAAAGCACAGCTATCGGGCGCGGCCGACTGGAAAGCGGCGGCGGCCTTGCTGAAACAACACATTGCCACGATCCCCAATGTGCTTGCCGAGCCGGCAGTGGAGGTGGAGATTTTAGAGTTCAATCTGGTCGGTCCGGTGTTGGCGGTGCGTCCTTACTGCCACAACGAGCACTATTGGCAGGTTTATTTCGACACCAACCGCACCATCAAAGATTCCCTCGGTGAAGCCGGTTTCCCGGCCCCGATGCCGGCGCAGACGGTGATCATCCAACAGCATGCCGGGTGAGCCGAGGTGGTTACATGATGTGTTTTTCTGGCTCAGGGATGTGGCTTGCGCCCAGTATCGCCGGGAGCAGCCCGGCTCTTAAGTCCCCGCCACTGGGCTGCTGATACAGGCTCAAGCCAAACTCCGGCAACACTGCCAGCAGGTAATCAAAAATATCCCCCTGAATCCGCTCGTAATCCGCCCACACGGTGGTGCGGGTGAAGCAGTAGATCTCCAGCGGAATGCCCTGCGCGGTGGTTTGCATCTGGCGAACCATACAGGTCATGTTCGGCTGGATTTCCGGGTGACTCTTCAAATACGCCAGTGCATAGGCGCGGAAGGTCCCGATATTGGTCATCCGCCGACGGTTGGCCGACATCGCCGCCACATTACCCTGGGCTTCATTCCAGGCCTTGAGTTCAGCCTGCTTGCGACTGATGTAGTCGGTCAGCAGATGCACCTGGGACAGTTTCTGCTCTTCGTCATCGCGGATGAATCGCACGCCACTGGCGTCGATGAACAGGCTGCGCTTGATCCGTCGTCCACCGGACTGCTGCATGCCGCGCCAGTTCTTGAACGACTCGGACATCAGGCGCCAGGTTGGAATCGACACAATCGTTTTATCGAAATTCTGCACCTTGACCGTGTGCAGCGTGATATCGACCACATCACCATCGGCGCCGACTTGCGGCATCTCGATCCAGTCGCCGACCCGCAGCATGTCATTGCTGGTCAGCTGCACGCTGGCGACGAACGACAGCAGGGTGTCCTTGTAGACCAACAGAATCACCGCCGACATGGCGCCCAGCCCTGACAGCAGCAACAGCGGCGAACGGTCGATCAGCGTGGCGACAATGATGATCGCGCCAAATACATACAAGACCATTTTCGCCAGTTGTATGTAGCCTTTGATCGAGCGGGTACGGGCATGTTCGGTGCGCGCGTAGATGTCGAGCAGGGCGCTGAGCAGGGCACTGACCGCCAACAGCAAAAACAGAATGGTAAATGCCAGCGCAACGTTACCGAGGAAGATCAGACTGGTCTTGCCCAGCTCCGGCACCAGATACAGGCCGAACTGGATCACCAGCGACGGGGTCATCTGTGCCAGGCGATGAAACACTTTGTTGTGCCGCAAGTCGTTGACCCAATGCAACGCCGGCTGGCGACCGAGCATTTTGGTCGCATGCAGAATGAGGTAGCGCGCCACTCGTCCGAGGACCAGCGCAACCACCAGCAATAGCACCAATGCCAGGCTGGAATGCAGGAGAGGGTGCTGATCAAGGGCACCCCAAAGGTCTTGGACGTTGAGCCAGAGCTGTTTGATATCCATGGGCGAAAACGGTTCTTCTGTAGGACGCGACGGGGCGATTAGAGCATTTAAGACGCTTTGGATGACGTTTGAGGACAAAAGACGCAACAAAAAAACCACTGTTTAGCGCCGTTTGTATAAAGAAACTCGGCCTGAGCGCTCGAAACCGTTACCCTATGCAGCTGTTTTTTTGTATTTCTTCGAGGTAGCACCCGTGTTTTCCCAATTCGCCCTGCACGAACGCCTGCTCAAAGCCGTGGCCGAGCTTAAATTTGTCGAGCCAACGCCAGTGCAAGCAGCGGCTATTCCGCTGGCGCTCCAAGGGCGTGACCTGCGGGTGACAGCGCAAACCGGTAGCGGCAAAACCGCTGCATTCGTTTTGCCGATCCTCAACCGTCTGATCGGCCCGGCTAAAGTCCGCGTCAGCATCAAGACCCTGATCCTGCTGCCGACCCGCGAGCTGGCCCAGCAGACCATCAAGGAAGTTGAGCGTTTCGCTCAGTTCACCTTCATCAAGTCCGGCCTGATCACCGGCGGTGAAGACTTCAAGGTCCAGGCTGCCATGCTGCGCAAGGTGCCGGACATCCTGATCGGTACGCCGGGCCGGATGATCGAGCAACTGAACGCCGGCAACCTCGACCTCAAGGAAGTCGAAGTACTGGTCCTCGACGAAGCCGACCGCATGCTCGACATGGGCTTTGCCGAAGACGTCCAGCGTCTGGTGGAAGAGTGCACCAACCGCCAGCAGACCATGCTGTTCTCCGCCACCACCGGTGGTTCGGGCCTGCGCGAGATGGTCGCCAAGGTGCTGAACAACCCTGAGCACCTGCAGCTGAACAACGTCAGCGACCTGAATGCGACCACCCGTCAGCAGATCATCACCGCTGACCACAACCAGCACAAAGAACAGATCGTGAACTGGCTGCTGGCCAACGAGACCTACCAGAAGGCCATCGTGTTCACCAACACCCGGGCCATGGCCGACCGTATCTACGGCCGCCTGGTGGCGCAGGAATACAAAGCGTTCGTCCTGCACGGTGACAAAGACCAGAAGGATCGCAAGCTGGCCATCGACCGTCTGAAGCAGGGCGGCGTGAAAATCCTCGTCGCCACCGACGTTGCCGCTCGCGGCCTCGACGTGGAAGGCCTGGACCTGGTAATCAACTTCGACATGCCGCGCAGCGGCGACGAATACGTTCACCGTATCGGTCGCACCGGTCGCGCCGGCAACGATGGCCTGGCCATCTCGCTGATCTGCCACGGCGACTGGAACCTGATGTCGAGCGTCGAGCGCTACCTCAAGCAGAGCTTCGAGCGCCGCACCATCAAGGAAGTCAAAGGTACCTACGGCGGACCGAAAAAGGTCAAGGCCTCGGGCAAAGCCGTTGGCGTGAAGAAGAAAAAAGTCGACGCCAAAGGCGACAAGAAGAAAACCGGCGCCAAGGCCCCGACCAAACGCAAAATCGCCAACCGCCCGAAGACCGACGCCCTGTCGCTGGTCAGCAAGGACGGCATGGCGCCGTTGAAGCGCCGCAAGCCGGAAGCGCCGGCTGCTGAATAAGCAGTTCTAGCGACCCATAAAAAACCGGACCAGTGTCCGGTTTTTTTATGCCTGAAATTCCTGAGTTTGATTAACTCTCGGTTTTCTTCTCCGCTGCCCCCAGCTCCTTCAATCGCTGATCAATCAACTGGCACTTGTCCGGCAGATCCTTGCTGGCCGTTCCCAAATCCATCTTCTGCAACTCGGCGTTGATCTCCTTGGCCTTGGCTGGGTTTTGTTCGGTGAGCTTGGCGACTTCCTTGGCCAGTTGTTCGCGCTTAATGGTGGCTTCTTCGGGCGTGCAGGCCCAGACGGGGAGGGCGCAGGCGAGGGTGGCGGCGAGGGTGAGTTTGAGCAGGATGGTTTTCATGAGCGGGGCCTCATTGATCAATGTCACGGCGTTATTGAGTGGAGGGTTTCTCCACCCGGAAAGTTCAGGCAGTGGACCCAAACCCTCGCGCTAGAGCGTCCGCCAAAAACACCCTGAACGGCTTATTGACGCCAGAATGATGGCAACTTAACATCGCGCCATCACATTGATATCACTTCGCCGTTTCGAGGGACCGAACAGACCATTCGCACGCTGATGCAATGGTCGTTTACGCCACGCTTTGGACCTTCTGACCCAAGCGCGTATTTATCCCCTTTTGACGTATTCGCTCTGCAAACGCCCTCAGCGTTTGCCGTGTCGGGACGGCTGTGTCTGTTTATTGCTCATTCCATTCTTGCCGATCGAAACGAGACCTTTTGACATGGACGTTCGCCACTACGCCTTCCTCGCTGGCCAGCCTTCTGCTGCGGTCAAAAACCGTGAGCACTTCTGGGGCATGCCCAAGCGCGGGTTGGCGTTCCTGTTGGCCAACGTCATGTTCTGGCAGCCGATGTGGGCGCAGGCCGACGGGATTGTGGTGGCTACGCCGGGCACTAGTCTCGGTCAGGCGGGCAACGGGGTGCCGATCATTCAAATCGCCACGCCCAACGGCACCGGTCTGTCGCATAACCAGTTTCACGATTACAACGTCGGCACCCAAGGCGTGATCCTCAACAACGTCGCCAACCAGACCGGCGCGACGCAATTGGGCGGGATCATTGTCGGCAACCCCAACCTGACCAACCGGATCGCGGCGCAAACCATCCTCAACGAAGTGGTCGGCGGCAGCCCTAGCCAGTTGCGCGGTTACACCGAAGTAGCGGGGCAGTCGGCGCGGGTGATCGTCGCCAACCCCTACGGCATCAGTTGCAACGGTTGCGGCTTCATCAACACCCCGCGCGTGACCTTGACCACCGGCAAACCCGTGCTCGACGGCGGCGGTCGTCTGGATCGCTTCCAGGTCGATCAGGGCAGCATCGCCATCGAAGGCGCCGGACTGAATGCCACGAACGTCGACCGCTTCGAAATCATCACCCGCAGCGCGAAAATCAACGCCGAGATTCAGGCGAACAACCTGACCATCGTCGCCGGGCGCAACGACGTCAACGCCGACAGTCTCAACGCCACCGCCCGCGCCGATGACGGCAGCGGCAAACCGGGGCTGGCTATCGACTCCTCGGCCTTGGGCGGCATGTACGCCGGGGCGATCAAACTGGTGGGCACCGAAGCCGGGGTCGGGGTGAAACTCGACGGCAAACTGATTGCCAGCGGCGGCGACATTCAGCTCGATGCCAACGGGCACTTGAGCCTGGTCGACACCTCGGCCACCGGCGCCGTCATCGTCAAAGCCGCGAGCCTCGACGCCCGCGGTCCGGTTTACGCCGGATCCGCGCTTAACGTTCAAACCCAGGGCAACCTGACCAACCAGCAAACCCTCGCCGCCCGCGACAGCATCGCCCTGAGTGCCGGCGGTCAGTTGACCAACAATGGTGTCATCGAAGCCGGGGTTAACGCCGACAGCAGCCGCAACGCCAACGGCGATGTGAGCCTGACGGCGCAAAATTTCAACAACAATGGAAAAAGCGTGGTTGCCAGTCGCAACCTGTCGGTCAATACCGCCCAGACCCTGAGCAACCAGGGCGGCACGTTGAGCGCCGCACAAACCGCAAACATTACCGCCGGCACGCTAGATAACCGGAACAACGGTCGAGTGTTGAGCACGGGGGCGCTGAACATCACGGCCAACCAGGCGTTTAACGCAAACGGGGTCATCAACAGTGTCGGCAATCTGACGGGCACTTTCGGTCAGATGAACAACAGTAATGGTGAAATCTCCAGCACCCGCATCACCCGGCTCAACGCAATTACGCTGAACAACCAAAGTGGCCAGGTCCTGGGCGACCTTGGCTTGAACATTGACCTCAGCGGCGCGCTGGATAACCGGGACGGTTTGCTCGGTTCAGGCAAGCAGGTTGAACTCAAAGCCGCCAGCATCGACAACCGCGACGCAGGTGTGGTGGTCAGCGACGGCAGCCTCACCGCGCGCATCAGCGGTTTGCTGGATAACCAGAACGAGGGCGAGATCAGCGCCAAGGGCGCAATCGATGTACGCAGCGGCAGCCTCGACAACCGCGGTGGCAAAGTCAGCGGCAAAGACACGCTGACCATAAACAGCAACTCTGCCGATAACCGCGGTGGGGTGATCCAGGCCGACAAACAGCTGAAATTGCAAATCGGCCAACTGGATAACCGTGACAAAGGCTTGATCAGCGGCAAGACCGGTATCACCTATGACGGTACTCGCCTGGACAACAGTGACGGTTTGCTCAGTGCCATCGGCGCGGTCACCCTCAACGCCGATGAAGTGCAAAACGCGGCGGGGCGGATCTCCAGCCAAAGTGACCTCACTGCCACCATTGGGCTGCTGCAACAACAAGGCGGGGCATTGGTTGCCCAAGGCAATCTGAGCCTGACCGGCACGACCCTCGATAATCGCAACGGCGGCCTGGTCGGCACCACTAAAGCGCTGACGCTGAAAGTCGGCGACATCGACAACCGTGCAGGCGAGCTCTCCGGCAACCTGCTGTTGAACATCACAGGCCAGCGCCTGGACAACAGCGACGGCGGCAAAATTCTGGCCGGGAGCGATCTGGAACTGACCGTTGCCCACCTGATCAATCAGAACAAAGGTCTGATCGTCGCCAAGGGGGCTACGACCCTCACCGGCACCACGCTGGACAATAGCGGTGGCAGCCTCGCCAGTCTCAACGCATTGGTGATTACCCTCGATGATGCGTTGCTCAATCTCCAGGGGCTGATCAGCAGCGAAGGAACATTGACGGTCAACGCGGCCAGCCTCGACAACAGCGCCGGCAGCCTGGGCAGTGCCGGTGAGTTGTCCGTGACCAGTCGTGGCGCCTTACTCAATCAGGGTGGTTCGATCAGCACCGACAGCACCTTGACCCTCGACAGCGCCAGCCTGGATAACAGCCAGAAAGGCCTGATATCCGGCAAAGACACCACCCGCGTCGTCACTGGCAACGTTGATAACAGTCAGGGCGGGCGTCTCATTAGCGGCACTACCCTGGAGTTCACTGCCAAGCAGGTTAATAACGCCACCGGACGCATTGCCAGCCAGCAAGCATTAACCGCCTCGGTCACCGGGCTTGACCAACAGGGCGGTGAACTGTTCAGCCAAACCAGCCTGAGTCTGGACCTGAACAACGGTCAACTGAACAACCAGGGTGGTCTGATCAACGCGCCGTTGCTGATGTTGAAAAACCTCAAGGACGTCAACAACCAGAGCGGTGAAATCTCCAGCGCCCAAGCCTTCACACTGGCCGCTCAGAACCTGGACAACAGCAACGGCAAATTACTAAGTAATCAGGGTCTGACCCTGCGCATCGCACAAGCCTTGAACAACCTCAAAGGCGTGATCTCCGCCGCTTCCCTCGATAGCCACAGTGACAGCCTCAACAACAGCGAAGGCTTGATCAGCAGCCACGACCGGCTGGAACTCACCACCGACAACACACTGGATAACCAGCAAGGTGCGGTCATCGCTGATGGTGAACTGCTGCTTACTGCCGACACCCTGGATAACCTTGGTGGCGATATTGCCGGCAAGGCCGACGCCACCATTCAGGTCAGAACCCTGAATAACCAAAAAGGCAAATTGATCACCACCGGTGTGCTCAAGCTGACCGCCGACACCCTCGACAACAGCGAAAAAGGTCTGCTTGGTTCCACCAAAGCCATGACCCTGACGGTCGATGACCTTGATAACCGCGGTGGTGAGCTCAGCACCAACGCCGACTTGTCGATCACCGGCAAAAAACTCGACAACAGCGATGGCGGCCAGATTTTCACCGGTCAGGCGCTGACCCTCACCGTGGACCAGTTGCTCAACCGCAACAAAGGTCTGCTCAGCGCAACCACCGCGCTGAACCTGCAAGGGCGTTTGCTGGATAACAGCGGCGGCAATTTGCTAAGCGTGCAAAACATGCACTTGAACCTGACCGGCGCGTTCGACAACAGCCTGGGCCAGGTCAGCAGCGAAGGTGCGTTGACCGTCAAAACCACGCAACTGACCAATACCGAGGGCAGTCTTTCCAGCGCCGCTGGTCTGACGCTTACCAGCGACGGCAGCGTCAGCAACCAGGGCGGTGCACTGGTCACCGATGGTGCGCTCACACTCACCAGTGCCAGCCTCGATAACCGCCAACAAGGCAGCATCAGCGGCAAAGGCGCGGTGACGGTCACCACCGGCGCGTTCGATAACAGCCAGGGGGGCAGACTCAACAGCGCCAGCACCTTGAATCTCATTGCGGGTCAGGTAGCCAACCAGGACGACGGCCGCATCGGCAGCGAGGGCGCCTTGACCGCTTCGGTCACCGGGCTGGATCAGCAGGGTGGCAAGCTGTTCAGCAACAGCAGCCTCAGCCTGGACCTGAACAACGGCCAACTGAATAACCAGAACGGGCTGATCAATGCTCCCGGTGCCTTGCTGCTCAAACAACTCAAGGGCGTCAACAACCAGGGCGGTGAAATCTCCAGCGCCGAAGCCTTCACGCTAACGGCGCAAAGCCTGGACAACAGCAACGGCAAATTGCTGAGTAATCAGGGCCTGACCCTGCGCATCGCCAACGCACTGGACAACGTCAAAGGCCTGATCGGCGCTGCGTCCCTCGACGCGCGCGCCGCCAGCCTGAACAACAGCGGCGGTAGCCTGACCAGTCGCGGCGACCTCGAGCTGACCGTCGACGGTGTGTTGCGCAACGATGCCAAAGGCCTGATCAACGCGGCTCAGCTACTCAAAATCGGTAGCGCCGAATTCAATAACCAGAGCGGCACGGTGCTTGGCGCCAGCGCCGTCATTCTCAACGCCATGGCGCTGAACAACCGTGATAGTGGGTTGATCAACAGCCAGGGCAATCTGACCCTGACTGCCACTAGCCTGGACTCCAGCAACGATGGCGAAGTCTCGGCCAAGGGCGATATCGACCTGACCCTGACGTCCCTGACCCAGGACGGTGGCCGCCTGCTCGGCGACAAAGCTGTCACCGTGGAGCTGGCCAACGGCGACCTGGACAATCGCAACGGCCTGCTCACGGCCAAGGGGCCACTGACCCTCAAGCACTTGCGCGATCTCAACAACAAGAGCGGCGAAATCTCCAGCAACCTCGGTTTCGATGTGATCGCCCGCGCCGTGGATAACAGCGCCGGCAAGCTGATCAGCAGTCAGCTACTGACGATCAACGGCACCAGCCTGGTCAACCAGAAGGGATTGATCTCTGGTTGGCAGGGCCTGACCGTCAACGGCGACAGCCTCGATAACCACGACAGCGGCACACTCTCGAGTCGCAACGGTGATGTTGCCGTGGACCTCAAGGGCGCCTTGCTCAATAGCGATGCCGGGGCATTGGTCAGCCAGGGCAGCCTGAGCGTCAAATCAAAGAGTTTGGATAACAGTAACAAAGGCATCCTCAGCAGCGCGGCAGGACAGACCCTTACCCTGGGCGAGTCCCTCAACAACAACCAGGGCGGTCTGATCGACAGCGGCGCCGCACTGGACATCACCGCCGGCGCATTGACCAACGCGGGCGGCACGATCAACGCGCAAGCGGCGATCAATGCCACGGCCACCGGCCTGGACAACACGGCCGGGAGCATCGCCGGCAATGGCGCAGTGACGCTGGATCTGCTCGGTGCATTGACCAATACCAGCGGCAAACTGGCCGGCGCCGGACCGGTGCTGATCAAGCGCGTTACCGACCTCGCCAACCAGAACGGCCAACTCGCCAGCCAAAGTACGCTGACTCTCCTGACCGGTTCACTGGACAACAGCAACAACGGCACCATCGCCGCCAAGGACGCCTTGCAGATCACCGCCAGCGGCGCGGTCCGCAACGACGCCAACGGTTTGATCTACAGCCAGAACGCCGGCCTGAACTTGAAAGCCGCCAGCCTGGCCAACGGTAAAGGTGCGATCCAGAGTCAGAACGGCCTGACCCTCGACGTCAGCGGCAACCTCGATAACCAGAGCGGCAAAGTCATTGCCCAAAACGGTGTCGTGAAGATCGACGCCGCCAATATCGACAACCGTGGCGGCGTGCTGTCGAGCATCAAAGGCGCCCTTGAAGCACGAACCGTCGGCGTGTTGCGCAACGGCTACGACCTCAACAACAACCGCCAGGGCGGGATCATTCAAGGCCAGGGCCTGACGCTGTCGGCACTGGCCGGCCTGGACAACAACGGCGGGCGGATCTCGGCGCAAGCCACTGACGCGAGCATCACCACCGCCGCATTCGACAACCGTAATGGAGTGCTCTATGCCAAAGGGCTGGCCGGTGTAACGGGCACCAGTCAGGACAACAGTAACGGTCAGATTGCCGGTAACCGCATCGACCTCAGCCTCAGCGGCGCTCTGAACAACCGCGCTGGTATTGTCGAAAGCGACACCACGCTGGCCGTCAAAGCGGCTAGCGTCGATAACCAGACTGGCCGACTTCGCTCCCTGGGCAATACCGGCAAGACCAGCTTCCAGATTGGCGGCCTACTGGACAACCGCAATGGCGTACTCGAGACCGCCAACACCGACCTGACCTTGGCCGTTGGCAGCTTTCTGAATGCCGGTGGCCAACTCAATCACGTGGGTCGTGGCCTATTTGATATCTCCACCGCCAACGTCATTGGTGCCGGAGGCGGCATCACCACCGCCGGAACCCTGAATCTGAATGCCGATACCTGGACCAACTCCAGCGTCATCCAGGCCGGGCGCTTGAACGTCAACGTCGGTAATTTCAGTCAGACCGCCAGTGGCAAGTTGCTGGCATCTGACTACTTGCAAGCTCGTGGCGGCAACTGGACGAATGATGGCCTGATCGCCAGCGATGGCGTGTTGGATATGCAGTTGGGCGGCAGTTACAGCGGCAACGGGCGGATGTCGAGCATTGGCGGTCTTTCCTTGACCGCGGCACAACTGAGCCTGAACGCAGCCTCAAGCATCGCGGGTGGTGGTGATTCCAAGGTCAAGATCGGCGGACAGCTGACCAACGCCGGGCGGCTGACTTCCAATGCCGACCTGACCGTCGAAGCTGGCAGCATCGCCAACTACGGAACGCTGGGTTCGGCACAGAACCTCGAGCTGAAAACCCCGTCGCTGCTCAATGATCGCGGGCTGATTTTCAGCGGTGCCGACATGACGCTGAGCGTTGGCAACCTCACTAACCAGAACGGCGATCTGTACGGACTGGGCAACGTGGTAATCGGTGGTTATGGCGGTGCTGTGCGGGCCGCTGGTGTGAGCAACATTTCCGGCTCAATGGAGAGCGGTGGGGCATTCACGATTAACGCTGATGTGTTCCAGAATCGTACCGAGGGAGCGGTCGTATCTGGTGGGCGTGAGCTGGTATCGGGGTTTATCGCCAATGTATGTAGTGACTGCGTGGGGGATTATTACAACTTCACGCTGGCTGCTCGTGAGGTCTATGAGAGTACTGACAGCGACACCAGCGCGTCGGCGATGCTCACAGCAGGCAAAGATTTCGTATTCCAGGGCGGTACTTTCCTCAATAGTAAAAGCACTGTCGCCGCTGGTGGCAATATCACTATCAACGCCGACAGTCTTCAAAACATTGGCTCGAAGAGTGGGACTATTGAGCGCACGCGTACTTACAAGATCGAGGGGATGAGCGATGGTGATACCGGACGATTTTTCTCCAATGTCGTGATGCCCTACAACCAGCGAAACAACCCTGATTTCCCCTATGTGTATTACATCGATCAGGCAGGCGGTATCCGAAAAGCCATACCTACATCGGGTCGTATCAGGGAGGGGGGACACGACGCTGACACGTATCAAGTGGTTCACCTCAAAGACAGTGAAACAGGTTCAGTCGTCAGTGCACTCCGGGGATATGGCATCGCACTGTCCGGGTTGAGCTATGGCTTCGAAACCTCAACGCCATCCCAGTACGACCCGAATAATCTGCTTGGACTGCCGAGCCAGCTGGCTCAGTACACACTGCTCAGCGATATCGAAGTCGCCCAAGACAGCACCGGTGCTGCAAGTACAAGCACCAGTCGCAATGCCGTCATCCAGGCAGGCGGCAATGTCTCGATCACGGCTACCCAGGATCTGCAGAACAGTGTCATCCACCAGGACTACGGTTCCACCGGCGGCACCAATAAAGTCGCGGACACCAAGGCAAGCGGTACCGGTACCACGGTCATCAGGCTCAACAGCCAACTACCACCCGATCTCGCCCAGCAACAAGTCAACCCGCTGACATTGCCGGGCTTTAGTCTTCCCACCGGGCAGAACGGCCTGTTTCGTCTGAGTACTCAGGACTCCAGTGATCTGGCTCCGGTTTCAGGCACACTGCATCCGCCGGGTTGGACGGTGGGCGGTGAAAACGTCATCACCCAGGGACACGTGGTCGCCGCTAACAGCGGTGGCCCGCGCAGCTTGCAGGTCAACACCCCGACGGCCGTCTCCAGCAGTGACCGCGCCGTACTCCCTGCCAGGCGCACACCGACCGTGGCAACGGACGTCGCCAGCACACTCGACGTGACCGTCAAACTGGATGGCTCTGATGCCAACGCGCATACGAAAGCTATCCAGTCCGCGATCGGCATTCGTCCCCTGACGCGCGTCACCGGCCTGCCGGACGTGAAAGCGCCGGCCAACGGCCACAAATACCTGATCGAAACCAATCCGGTACTCACCAACCTCAAGCAGTTCATGAGTTCGGATTATCTGCTGGCCAATCTCGGCTACGACCCGGACACCAGCGCCAAACGCCTGGGCGACGGCCTCTACGAACAGCGCCTGATCCAGCAAGCGGTCGTCGCTCGCACTGGCCAGCGCTACATCGACGGCCAGACCACCGACGAAGGCCTGTTCAAGTACCTGATGAACAACGCCATCGCCAGCAAGGACGCCCTCAATCTGTCGATGGGTGTCAGCCTTACCTCGCAACAAGTCGCGGCGCTGACCCACGACATCGTCTGGCTCGAAGAGCACGAAGTGAATGGCGAAAAAGTGCTGGTGCCGGTGCTCTATCTGGCACAGGCCGAAGGCCGCCTCGGCCCTACCGGTGCGCTGATTGCAGGCAACGACGTGACGCTGATTGCTGGTCAGAATCTCGATAATGTCGGTACGCTTCGCGCTACCAATAACCTGTCGGCGACGGCGGGCAAAGACTTGGTCAACAGCGGGCTGATTCAGGCGGGTAACCGTCTGGATGTGCTGGCGGGTAATGACGTTATCAACAAGTCGGGCGGCATCCTTGCTGGTCGTGACGTGTCCGTGACGGCGACCAGAGGTGATGTGCTCAACGAGCGGACCGTCACGTCGTCGGACAGCAGTACCCGCTTTGGCACCCAGCATCACGACTACGCCGACAATGCCGCGCGCATCGAGGCCGCCAACGACCTCACCGTGAAGGCGGGGCAAGACATCAACATTGTCGGCGGTGTCATGCAAAGCGGTCGGGACATGAGCCTGAATGCAGGACGAGACCTCAATGTGTCCTCGACGCAGGTCACCAACAGCGTGTTCAAGGACAGTAAACACAACAGCAGCGATATCACTCAACTGGGCGCCAGCATCAGCGCCGGACGTGACCTGTCGGCCGATGCCAAGCGTGATATCAACGTCATCGCCAGCCAGATCGATGCCAAGCGCAACATCGCCATGACGGCAACCGACAACCTGACCATCAGCTCGGCGGCGGATGAAGAGCACTCCCTGTCCAAGAGCAAAAAACTCACGGTCCAGGAAGACCACGTCAGCCAGGTCATGTCGGGTATCACGGCGGGCGGCAATGTGAAGTTGAATGCCGGTGAGGATCTCTCCGTCATCTCCAGCCGCATTACTGCAGGCGACGAGGCGTACCTGGTGGCGGGTGACAACCTCGATATTCTTGCGGCGCAAGACAGAGATTACTCGCTGTATGACATGAAGAAGAAGGGCTCCTTCGGCTCGAAAAAAACCAAACGCGACGAAGTTACCGATGTGAAAAACATCGGCAGTGAAATCACCACAGGCGGCAACTTGACACTGGTCAGCGGTGGGGATCAGCGCTATCAGGTGGCGAAGCTGGAGAGTGGTAAGAACATCACGCTGGACAGTGGTGGGTCCATCACGTTTGAAGCAGTCAAGGACCTGCATGACGAGAGCCACACCAAGAGCAACAGCAATGCTGCCTGGAACTCGATGAAGGGCAAAGGCAACACTGATGAAACCTTGCGTCAAAGTGAGTTGGTGGCCAACGGCGCGTTGGTGATCAAGGCGGTAAACGGTCTCAAAATCGATATCAAGCAAATCGATCAGAAGAGCGTCAGCCAGACTATCGACTCCATGGTGGCGGCTGATCCCAAACTGGCCTGGTTGAAAGAGGCCGAACAGCGAGGCGATGTCGACTGGCGTCGGGTGGAAGAAATCCACAAGAGCTTCAAATACTCAAGTTCGGGACTTGGTGTCGCCGCACAACTGGCGCTGGCAATCTTGCTGGCAGCGGTCACGGGTGGGGCAGGTGCCGCGTTGATGGGTGCTACGGCCGGTACCTTTACAGCAGGCTTTGCCAACGCGGTATTGATCGCGATGGAAACCACGGCAGCCAACAGCGCCATCAGTAACAAAGGTAACTTGGGTTCAGTCTTAAAAGACACCTTCAGCAGCGAAAGCCTCAAAGGTTACGTGCTCTCCGGAGTGTTGGGCGGAATTGGCAGCAGTAGCCTGGGTTATGACCCAAGCAAAATTGGGTTCGACCTGGACAGTCTTGGCCAAGTCGTTATCAAGAGCGGTGCTGATACCGTGGCCCAAACCGTCCTTCAGGGCGGTAGCCTGGGCGATAACTTCGTCGACAACCTGCTGGGTGCCGTCGTTAATATTGGCGGTGCTATTGCGGCCAATAAAGTCGGCAACCTGAATCTGATCGACGGCAGCCCGACCAAGATCGCGGCCCACGCACTGGTCGGTGGCTTGAAGTCGATGGCCATGGGCGGCGACTTCAAGACGGGAGCATTGGCAGGGGGAGCTAACGAAGCACTGGTGCAGTACCTGGCGGACTTGGTGCTGCCCGAAGGCTACGATCCGAACGTGCCGGGGGCTGACCAGGCTAAAGCCAACTTGTTAGCGATGTCGCAGCTGCTTGGCGTACTCACAGCGGTACTTTCAGACAGCGATCCCACTATTGCCGCGAACATCGCCGCCAATGCCACTCAGTACAACTACCTGAATCATTCAGATCTTGATCGGGCAGCAAACGAGTTGGTGGGTTGCGGAAATGATGCCCAATGCGTCACCAAGGCATACACCTCGTATCGCGAGTTGAGCCAGCATCAGGAGATGGATGCGCTGGTCCAGTGTGGTCAGGATCCAGCAAACTGCGGGCGCATCGCGAATCTTGTCGCCAAGGCGCAAGAGGATACTGAACATTTCCGAGACCTGATCGCCTCTGCATCACCCGAAGCCCGTGAGGCTTACAACCTGCTGATTGCGGAAAACGATGGCTTCCAGAATCTGCTGGCAGGTGCTACCACTGAGCACTCGGCAAGTGCGGTTGCGGATATCCTTGTTGAAAAGTGGGGGATGAGCCCCGAGCGTGCTGCAGCTGTTATGGCGGGCGCTATGACGCTTGCGGCTGGATTGGCTGCTGTTCGGGTTGTGCGCACCGGTAAGGATCCGACCAAGGTTGTTCCCCCGGCAGCGGATAGCCCATCAGGTCCAACAAAAAACCTCGCAGACGTCTGGAACCTGAAACCGACTGAGCGGGGTACCACCATCGAATCGTACCTTGCTAAAAATGACTATTCACCTGAAAGCGGCTGGTACAACGTTGGCGCTGAAAGAAATGGATATTTTCCACTGGTTGATTTCCAAAACGGTAACACGCTTGTTAGTCTGAAATCGGTAGATACCACAGGTAAAACATGGCTGAACCGTATGCAGGATCACATTATTGATCTAGGAACGAACGGCGCAAAAGTGAACGGTGTTCCAGCCAGTATGGCGCTTGATCTGCGTGTTCAGCCGGGGGGGGCGGCGGCTGCGAAGTCGCTTATCGAGTTTGGTCGAGAGTATAACGTGACAGTGATTGTCAAGGAGTTTAAGTGAAAGATAAAAGACCTGAGAAGTTGAAGTTTGTTTTTGCTGCCGATTCGATAAGCGGTGTGCAGGTGTTAGCTGCCTTTGTCGGTGCTTTAAATAAACTTGGCTTGCCTGCGGTTTTTTCGATGCGTGGAGTTGACGTTGGTGTTAAGGCACTTGAAAAAAACATATCGAAAAAAAAGTCTTGGCCTAGCGGCGTGGTATCGAACGGGCTTGAACTTAGATTCGGCATCCTGCCCGCTTTGGCCCACAGCTTTCTGACCATACAGGAAGCAGGCAGTGCCAATAAGGTTGCCTGGGAAGAACTGGCCGCGCCTATTCTAAGTGTCAACGGTCTTATTCAAGCGTGGATTTCTGATGTCGAATATGACTTTTGGCAAAATGCGAAAGACCCTCTGGAATACGAGTGTGCTGGACGCTCTTTTTCACAGCTTCCTCAAAAAACAAATGGATTGCCTGCGCCTTTGACTCAAATGGAAATTGATACGTCAGGGAATCCCGGACGTATCGAACTTCGGCAAGGGTACGTAGAGGCCATTGGAAGCACTATGTGGCTGAGTGATTTGTTTTGGGAACGGGTCGGAAAGAATAAAATAACTACTTTATTGTTGTTGAGGGCTCAGGGTCTAGAGGTTTTTGAAGGGGCTGAGGTTGTTAAAGTTGTTGCGTCAGAAAAGTGTTTTCATGACGATGTAGCAATAGAGAAGCAACGTATCCTCAGAGAGGTTTTGTTTGGTTGAGTCTGGCGAAAGCAGTGTATGGGGAAGTAATTGTTTGTTTTGTCTTGAGGGGTAGTTAAATAAGTGGTGGAGGGGTGTTGGTTTTTTACTTGTTGCTTGGCTAGTTTTGTAAGTAAATAAATCTGCCAGGTTTTAGCCTTCTGCCCCCGGAGTTCTAACGGGAAAGTCTACTGATGAAGCCTGAAGTTTATTATTGCAAGTCCTGGTTTCGATTAAAAAAAACTGCCATTGAACCGTGTGACGACACCGTGGCACGCTCTGGCGGGCTGACTCTCAGATTTATCAGTATGAACTATAGGAAACGGGCGACCCACAGGTCGCCCGTTTGCCGTCCTACCTGTTCCCGACGCTTTCGACATCACTTCAAGACATTTCCCGCTGTTGCGCCGGAACCGTCCGGTTTAGGTGTTTCCGCTCGTCAATTACGCTCTCTGGATCCAACCATTCATTGACGCCAGAATAGTGGCCCTCTAATATCGCGCCACTATTTTGCTATCAGCCTCCATTCGAGGGATCGAACATGTACCCACCCGCCCTCGTGGCGAGGTTGTGCCTGGCTTTGCTGTGCCTTTCTCCGCTAAATCTTGCTCACGCCGCCCCCACCCCCGGTGACACCGACCTCATCCGCGAACGTCAGGATCGCTTGCTCGAAGAGCAGCGTCGGCGTCTCGAAGAACTCAAGGAGTTGCCCGGCAAGGAAGCCAAGCCAACTCAACCCGCTGCCCCCGCCGATACCCGCTGCTTCCCCATCAAAGACATCGAGCTCAAAGGCGCCGACAGTCTCTCGGACAGCGATAAAAATCGCCTGCTCAAGCCTTACATCGGCCAATGCCTGGGCGTCACTCAGCTCAACGAACTGCTAAAAGTCATCACCGACCACTACATCGAAAAAGGTCTGGTTACCAGCCGTGCCTATTTGCCGCAGCAGGATTTGTCCGGCGGGCATTTGAAGGTGCTGGTGGTCGAGGGACGGCTTGAAGGTTTGAAGGGGGCGGAGGACAGCAAGCTGTCGGACCGTGAACTGGGCATGGCTTTTCCCGGCAAGACTGGCGAGTTGGTCAACCTGCGGGAAATCGAGCAACTGGTCGATCAGCTCAACCGCTTGCCGTCGAATCAGGCCCAGATGGAGTTGACGCCGGGCAAGAACGTCGGTGGCAGCGAAGTTTTGGTCAAGAACACCCCGCAAAAGCCCTGGCGTGCCGGGTTGTCCCGCAGCAACGATGGTCAGCGCAGCACCGGCGAGCAGCAGTGGGGCACGACGTTTGATTGGGACAGCCCGCTGGGCCTGGCCGATCAATTGATGCTGCGTGGTGGTCACGATGCGATGACCGATCACCAGCACACGTCCAACAACGCGATGCTCTATTACAACGTGCCGTGGGGCTGGTGGAACTTCAGCTACACCTACAGCCAAAGCGAGTACCGCTCGCAGATCGCCGCCAACCTCTTCAACTTCAAGCAGACCGGCGACAGCCAAAACCATCAGTTGCGTGCCGAGCGAGTGATCCATCGCGATGCCATGAGCAAGACCTCTCTCAATGCAGGTATCTCCTACCTGCGCAGCAACAACTTCATCGAAGACAGCAAGCTCAAACTGAGCAGCAACCGCATCAGCGAAATGCAGTACGGCATCAACCACGGTCGACGTATCGGCAGTGCGTTCGTCAACCTCGATTTGGGTATGCAGGAAGGCATCGGCGCATTCGATGCTCAGGGTAATGGCGATCCAGGTCCCGGCGAACCGAACGCTCGCTACCGCAAATACACCGCGACCGCGAGCTACCTGCAGCCGTTCAAGTTGTGGGGTGAGTCGTTCAGTTTCACCAGCCTGATGACCGGTCAGCGCAGCGAAGACGTGTTGTTCAGTCCGCAGCGCACCAGCCTCGGCGGGCAGTCGTCGATTCGCGGTTACAAGGATCAATCCTTGTCCGGCGACAGCGGCGGTTACTGGCGCAACGACCTGCGCTGGACCCGTCCGGTGACGCTGGAATGGCTGCGCCCGGTGTTCGCCGAGTACGGCACCAGCCTCGGTTACGACCAGGGCGTGATTCGTGGCGATCGCTACAACGGTGACCAGCACGGACGCATGTCCAGCAACTCGGTAGAGCTGTTCGCTCGCGGCCAGCATGTGGCCGCCAGCGTGACGTTTGCCCATTCCCTGGAACGCCCGGACACCCTGACCGAGCGTGAAGCGCCGATCTATTTCCGCGTGGATTTCTTCCTCTAAATTCTGCTTTAAACGAGATCCGATCATGGACGTTCGCCAACTGGCCTTTTTGGCCGGCCAACCCGTTGCTGCCGTAAAAAACCGTGAACACTTCTGGGGCATGCCCAAGCGCGGGTTGGCGTTCCTGTTGGCCAACGTCATGTTCTGGCAACCGATATGGGCCCAGGCCGAAGGCATCGTCGTCAGCACGCCGGGCACCACGCTGGATCACGCCGGCAATGGCGTGCAGGTCATCAACATTGCCACCCCTAATGGCAGTGGTCTATCGCATAACCAGTTCCACGATTACAACGTCAGCGCCCAGGGGTTGATCCTCAACAACGGTTCGGCCCAGACAACGGCGACGCAATTGGGCGGGATCATCATTGGCAACCCGCATCTGAAAAAAAGCGGTGCGGCGCAGGCGATACTCAACGAGGTCATCGGCGGCAGCCCCAGCCAATTGCGCGGTTACACCGAAGTGGCGGGGCAGTCGGCGCGTGTGATCGTCGCCAACCCGTATGGCATCAGTTGCAACGGGTGCGGTTTCATCAACACGCCGCGCGTGACCCTGACCACCGGCAAGCCAGTGCTCGATGGCGGCGGTCGTCTGGATCGTTTTCAGGTCGATCAGGGCAGTGTCTCTATCGAGGGGACGGGCCTTGATGCCAGCCGTGTCGACAGCTTCGAAATCATCACCCGCAGCGCGAAAATCAACGCGGAAATCCACGCGAAAAACCTGACCCTCGTTGCCGGTCGCAACGACGTCAACGCCGACAATCTCAACGCCACTGCCCGCGCCGATGACGGCAGCGCCAAGCCGCAATTGGCTATCGACTCCTCGGCCCTGGGCGGCATGTATGCCGGGGCGATCAAACTGGTGGGCACCGAGCAGGGCGTCGGCGTGAAGCTGGCGGCGGAACTGGCGGCCAGCGCCGGGGATATTCAGATCGACGTCAACGGCCACCTGAGCATGGCCAAAGCCACCGCCAGCAATGTCGTCGACATCAAAGCCAGAAGCCTCGATGCCCAAGGACCGGTGTACGCCGGAACGCAATTGGCCGTGCAGACCGCCGAAGACCTGGTCAACCATCAAAGCCTCGCCGCCCGGGACACAGTGCGTCTGAGTAGCGGCGGCAAACTGACCAACCTCGGTGTCATCGAAGCCGGGGTCAATGCCGACAATAGCCGCAACGCCAGCGGTGATCTTGCCCTCAACAGTCAGGCCTTGAGCAACAGCGGCAGCGTGTTGGCCAGTCGCTCCTTGAACGCGCAGACCGGTGGTTCGCTCGATAATCAGAACGGCATCATTCAGGGACGCAACGTCACACTCAACGCCGCTCGATTGCTCAATCAGGGGCTCAATGCGCGGATCTTCGGCGAAGCCAGTCTGGCGTTCAGCGCCCCGGCCATTGTCAACCTCAACGGTCTGATCCGCTTCGCCGATGGCCAGGCCGCGACCCTGACCCTCGACAGCCTGGACAACCGCCAGGGTCGTATCGAAATCGCCGGCGGCAGCCTGACGCTCAAAGCCCGGGAGTTGAAGAACGGCGACGGCAAAATGATTGCCGGACGTCTGGACCTCGACACCCGTCAACTCGACAACACCAACGGTTTGATCGCGGCTAATCAGACCAACGCCAAAGTCACCGCCAGCGAGCGCCTGGACAACGGCAAAGGCAAAATTCAAGCGCAGACAGCCTTGTCGTTGACCAGCGGCGAACTGCTCAACCAGGGCGGCACGCTGGTCGCCGATGAAGTGACCGTCAACGCCACTCGCCTGGATAACAGCCAAAAAGGTGTGATCAGCGCCGAGGGCGGTGCGCTGAACCTGACCCTCGACGAAGACTTCAATAACCACGACGGCAAGGTGCAGGCCTCGACCCGACTGATCGTCAATGCCCAGAGCATCAACAACCGCAACGCCAGCCTGACGGGCAAAACCCTCGAGCTGACCAGTCGCGGCAAACTCGACAACACGCAAGGCACGATCTCCTCCGACGACAGCGTTCTGGGTACCGAAGACCTGGACAACACTCAAGGCCTGATTCAGGGCAGCACGGGCCTCAAACTCGTTGGCCGTGACCTGGATAACACCGAGGGCAAGCTGCTGGGCGGCACCCTCGACGTGACACTCGACCGTCTCACGCAGAACACCAACGGCACCTTGAGCGCCCAGTCCGGCAAGCTCACGCTGACCGTCACTCAACACCTGAACAATGCCCTGGGTCGTTTACAGGCCACCCAGGGGGACGTGGACATTCAGGCCGCGAGCCTGGACAACCGCCAAGGTGTCGTGGCCGGTCAGCAATTGTTGCTGGTAGCCGAAGGCGGGCGCATCGATAACCGTGGCGGGCGGATCATGGGTGATCACCTGGACCTGCAAGCCGCCAGCCTCGACAACAGCGATAACGGCTTGTTGGCGGCGGGCGTTGACGGCGCGCGGTTGATCCTCAAACAGACGGCCCCCGGTCAGTCACAGTTGCTCAACCTCAAGGGCCGGATTCAAAGCGAAGCCGGTCTGCATATCGAGAGCGACACGGTCGACAACAGTGCCGGTGTCCTGCTCGGTAAAACCGTCGACGTCACCGCGAAGCAACTGAGCAACAACGACAAAGGCGGCATCGTCAGCAGTGATGGCACCCTCGAACTGAAAGTCGCCGGTGTTTTCAGCAACGCCACCGGCGTGGTCGACGCCGGCGATCAGCGCCTGCTGCTCAAACAGCTCACCCAACTGGACAACCGTGGCGGTACCTTGCGCGGCAAGCGCCTGGACGTCAGCAGCACGGCCGTCGACAACCGCAACGAAGGCCGGATTATCGCGGGCAGCGATGGCCTGAAAATCGTCGGCACGAGCCTGCAAAACCAGCAAGGTGTGATCCTCGCCAATGGCAGCCACGGGGAACTGGCGCTGGGCCAGGGCAGCCTGCAAAACCAGGGTGGGACCCTTCAGGCCGACAGTCTGGAGATCACCGCCGGCGACCTCGACAACAGCACCGTCAACGGCAAGGCCGGGCTGATATCCAGTCTGTTGGGGGACCTGGAGTTGACGGTCACTCGCCTGACCAACCGCGCTGGCAAGTTGTTCGCCAAAGACCAGGTCATCTTCGATGGCTCAAGCCTGGACAACGCTGGCGGTGAAATCAGCGGCACGCGACTGGGGCTCGAAGCCGTCAGCCAGATTCTCAACCAGGGCGGTTTGATCGAGTCAGCCACCGGCCTGAACCTCATCAGCGGCCAGTTGAATAACAGCGCCGGCGGCCAGGTCCGAGCGCTCGGGGGCGCGTCCAGTCAGATCAAACTGACCGGCAACCTGAACAACCAGAACGGCATCATCGAGATCGGCAGCCAGAACCTGGCTCTCAGCGGCATTCAGCTCAATAACCTCAGTGGCAACGTACGTCACGCGGCACAAGGTCTGTTCGACCTCGACCTGAATAACCTGACCGGCAGCCAGGGTAGCCTCACCGGTCTGGGCAACGGCAGTTGGGACATTGGCGCCGTCAATGGGGTGGGCACATGGCAGCTCAACGGCGGCCTGACCTACACCAGCGCGCAAGACCTGACCCTCAATGTTGGTGACCGTATCGCCAGCGCATCGGCGCTGAGCCTGAATGTCGCCAACCTGAACAACGCCGGTGAACTGCTCAGCGACGGCAACCTGTCGCTGGCGCTGGGTGGCAATCTGCTCAACAGTGGCCGAATCTCGGCCAAGCAAAAGCTGACCATTGGCGCCAACGACCTGATCCAGCGTGACGGGCGTCTGGTCAGTGGCGGCGACACCGAACTGACCTTGCGCGGCACCCTCGACAACCTCGGCCGCCTGATCGCCAATCAGAACCTGACAGTGACGGCGGCCAGGATCGATAACAAAGGCACCCTTGGCGCCCAAGGCAAGGTCACCTTCAACGCGGCCAACGGCATCAGTAATGGCGCCGATACCCTGTTGTTCAGCGGTGGTGCGATGGCGTTGCACGGCAACAGCCTGAGCAACTATTACGGCGATATCTACAGCCGCGGCAACCTGACCTTCAGTGCCTTGAATGGCGGCCGTGCGGCCTCGTTCAGCAACCTGTCGGCCACTATCGAAAGCGAAGGCGACATCGACATTAATGTCGCGTCGCTGGTGAACGCCAAATCCGAATTCGAACTGACGTCCGGGCAATCTTCCGGCAGCCTGGATTGGGAGTGCGGCCAGCACTGTGGGGGTGGCGACGGCTGGAAACGCGGCAAAATCACCATCATCACCCAGTTCAACGACACCGTACTCAAGGACTCTCGTGCTTCACGGTTGGTAGCTGGCAAAAACTTCACCGTCCAGGCCAATCAGGTCGAAAACCGTTACAGCCTGATGGCGGCCAACGGCAACCTCGACCTGACTGCCGACAGCCTGCTCAACCAGGGTGCCGCGTCGCGCTCGGGCCGCCGCGTATTGATCATCGGTACCCCCGGCCGTATCGACAACAGCCTCTGGGACAAGATGGAGTACGTCGACGTTCCGGCATTCAACGCGGCGACCGCGGCAGGCAATTTCGATGAAGTGCGTTTCAAGGAACTCAGCGACCGTTCAAGCGACGATCGATTCGCCGTGCAGAGCGACGTCACCACCTGGAATGAAAACGGCAACACCGTTTACGCCGCCGTGCTGCAAGCCGGTGGCAACGTCAGACTGAACGTCACCAACAACATCCAGAACGGCACGCTTTACGACAACACCTACGGTCAACTGACCGGTTCGCTGAGCAGCGAGCAGACCGCCTCGGTTGGCGGTATCAACATCAACCTGGGCAAACGCAGCACCGATGCCAGCGCCCAAGTGCCCAAGGACGTCACGCGCATCGAACGCGTGGATGCCGAAGGTGTGAAGCAAGTCAGCTTCGTCCCGGTGGACTTCCGTGGCGTGCCGTTTGCCGCCGTGGACCCGACGGCGTCTTCGACCTTCCGACTGCCCAAAGGGCCGTACGGGATGTTCGTGCAGAGTCGCAATCCGCAAAGCCGTTACCTGATCGAAACCAACCCGGAGCTGACGCAGTCCGCGCCGTTCATGAGTTCGGATTACCTGCTGGGCAAGCTCAACTTCAGCGCCGATGACGCCGCGCGCCGTCTCGGTGACGGTCGTTATGAATCCCGTTTGATCAGCGATGCGGTGCTGGCCCAGACCGGCCAACGCTTTCTCGCCAACGGCCTGAACGACGATAACGAGCAATTCCGTTATCTGATGGATAACGCCCTCACCAGCAAAACCGCGTTGAACCTGGCCGTGGGCGTGAGGCTGACGTCCGAGCAGGTCGCGGCCCTGACCCATGACATCGTGTGGATGGAAGAGCGCATCGTCGATGGCCAGAAAGTGCTGGTGCCGGTGCTGTATCTGGCGCAAGCCGAATCGCGCAACGTGCGCGGCGGCAGTCTGATTCAGGGCCGCGACCTGACCCTGATCGCCGGCAACGACCTGGTCAACGTCGGCACCCTGCGCGGCACCCACGACCTGTCCGCTGACGTCAAAGGCAGCCTCTATCAGGGCGGTCTGGTCGAAGCCAACGAACGCCTGAGCCTCATGGCCACGGACAGCATCCGCAACGCCCTGGCCGGCGAAATTCGCGGCAACCAGGTCAGCCTCGCCACCCTCCGGGGCGACATCGTCAACGACCGCACCGCCATCGCCGTGGGCGAAGGCTCCGGCATGCGCACCCTGGTCGACGACGGCGCCAGCATCAGCGCCCGCGACACGCTGACCATCAAATCCGCCCGCGACCTGACCAACTCAGCGGCCATCAGCAGCGGCGGCAACGCCAGCCTGAGCGCCACCCGCGACCTCAACCTGCTGGCCACGCGCAACGAAAGCGAAATCCACGACCTGGAAGACGGCGGCCATCGTTCCACCATCACCACCACCGTGGAAAACCTGGCGTCCAGCGTCACCGCCGGCGGCAACCTGAGCCTCAACGCCGGGCGCGACCTCAACGTCATCGCCAGCACCGCCAAGGCCTCAGGCAACCTCACCGCCGACGCCGGGCGCGACCTCACCCTGGCCTCGGCCGGCGACGAACACAACGTCGAAACCCACAGCAAGGACGGCAAAAAACGCGTTCACGAAGAGGACAACCACACCGTTCAGAAAGCGGCTGAGTTCAGTGCTGGCGGCAATGTGGTGACCAGCTCAGGACGCGATACCACACTGATCGCGAGCAAGATCAGCGCGGGGAATGAGGCGTATGTGTACGCGGGTAATGACCTGAACCTGCTAGCGGCGCAGAACAAGGATTACACGCTGTATGACATGAAGGAGAAGGGTGGTTGGGGTGCCGAGAAAACCCAGCGTGATGAAGTCACGCAGATCACTCATGTGGGCAGCGAGATCAAGACCGGTGGCAACCTGACGCTGGTCAGCGAGGGTGATCAGCGCTATCAGGTGGCGAAGCTGGAGAGTGGCAAGGACATCACGCTGGACAGTGGTGGCAGCATCACCTTCGAAGCGGTGAAGGACTCGCACCAAGAGAGCCACGACAAGAGCAGCAATAGCTGGGCGTGGACCACTATGGAGAACAAAGGCCAGGTTGATGAAACGCTGCGGCAAAGCCAGCTGATTGCTAAAGGCCAGACGCTCATCAAAGCGGTTGATGGGTTACACATCGATATCAAAGACATCAACCAACAAAGCGTGAGCCAGGCGATCGATGCCATGGTGCAAGCTGACCCGAGCATGGCCTGGCTCAAGGACGCTGAAGCTCGGGGCGACGTGGATTGGCGCCGGGTTAAAGAGCTGCACGACAGCTGGGATGAAAGCCATTCCGGGCTGGGTGGTCCGGCGATGATCATTATTATCATCATCGTCACCTACTTCACGGCCGGTGCAGCCTCCGGTTTCGTGGCTTCTGCCGCAAACGCAGGGGCGAGCAGCGCATTCGCAGCCGGTGCTGCAGCGACCGCAGCGACCGCAACGACCGCAGCGACGGAAGCTGTCGTCGCTGGTTGGGCGAACGCTGCCCTCACCGCCATGCTCACCTCCGCAGCCAGTACAGCCACGGTCAGTACCATCAACAATAAAGGCAATCTTGGCGCGGCTATTAAAGAAACCTTCAGCGCCGACAGCATGAAGAACTACATCGTTGCCGGGGCCGTGGCGGGTCTTACCACCGGTCTGTTCAACGATTGGACCAGCACCACCACAGAATCAGGCACCGCGTTGACTGACTCCACCAACGGGGCTTTGGCTAACACAGGCAAGGTTGTAGTTTCCAATTCCGGCGGGTTGAGCAGCCTGGAAGGTATCGCCCAGTTCACTGCGAACCAGGCTCTGCAAAACAGCACCTCTGCGCTGCTCAACAAAGCACTGGGTCGCGACGGCAGCCTTGGCGATGCCTTGCAAAGCAGTCTGGTGAATGCGTTTGCTGCCTATGGCTTCAACCTGGTGGGCGATCTCGGGAACTACTACCAACTGCCAGAAAGTGGCCTCGCCAAAATCGGCTTGCACGCAGTGATGGGGGGCTTGGCGTCGCTCGCTGCTGGCGGTGATTTCAAAACGGGTGCTTTGGCGGCAGGGGTTAACGAAGCCCTGGTCGACAGTTTGGCCTCGGTGTATGCCGGGATGCCGAAAGCGGATAGGGATCGACTGTTGGCCATGAACTCGCAACTGATAGGAGTGCTGGCGACTGCTGTTCAAGACCCTGATGCGGATTCCGGCAAGCTGCAACTCGGGTCTTGGGTCGCGCAGAATGGGACGCTGTACAACCGTCAGCTTCATGCCGACGAGCAAGATTGGATCAAGGGGCATGCCAAAGAGTTTGCCGAGAAAAATGGCATCAGTGAAGACGAAGCCATGAAACGCTTGAGCCAGCAAGCGCTCAAGGATGTCGACTTCCTGTGGCGATCCATCCTGACTGATGGCGACGATAGTGCAGCGCAAACCTTCTTGAGCAATTCCGGGCAGACATTCACCAATGACCTCGGCGGACAACAAGCGCTGTTCACCGCAAAAGGGCAACAGCTGTTCCGGCCAGAAATGTTTGCGGATACAGCTGATCCGAAGTTCTATCAGCAGTTCGTTCAAAGCGGCGTAAACCGTGACCTGAGCGCAGGTTTGCTCAAAGAACTGAAGGATTCTGGCGTTGAGATAAAAAATGGTGCTGTAGATCTCGCAAAGCTGGCCACCGAGCACCCCGATGTTGTACTGAATGGGTTGTGGGAGGGCGCCAAGGCGCTGCCCCAAAGCGTGGTGGACGGATTTGTAGAGAGTGGTCACGCGATTGGAGAAGGAACCGCCGTTAGCCTCAATGACGACCTTACCAACAAGCTGAACACCATCTACGGGCAGGATGTACATACCGCTCAAACCACGTTGTTGGCCATTCGAACGCTCCTCGCCGTCTCTGGCGCGGGGAGCGCAGCGAAAGTTGGGGGCAAGCTTTCGGAAAAGGCCGCCGAGGCTATCGGTAAAAAACTGGATGAGGTGATAGACCGCCTGGCGGAGCAGGCCTTCATAAAAAGTGGAGGCATTGTTGATAGTAAAGGCAACGCGCTGATCGATCTGAAATACCTCAGCAATGATCAGAAACGAGTCATCGGTGAGGTGTTCGGTGAAGCGACGGTGCGGCAAATAGTGCCTGAAGGAGAAAAACTGGCGAGAATGCAGGGGGCGGGCGAGACGGGCATTGACGACTTGTTTCGAGTCAATCGTCCGGATGTAGATTATGTGGTTATCGAATACAAGTTTGTCGGGGACCCCAAAAAAGGTGGCAACACGAGCCTGATAAACACGAACGATGGTAAGCAGGCGAGTGAAAGCTGGACGCTGGGGGCCGGGCGGTTGGAAAAGGCAGTGGGTGTTGATTCAGCTCGTGATATCGCTACCGCCGTCAAGACAGGCCGTACTGAGACATGGGTTGTGCGGACGGGGGTGGATGGGGCAACCGAGATCCAGGTGCTCGATTCTTTAGGCAAACCAAAGCCCATTGATACGTCCAAAATATTAGCTTCAAAAACAAATCTTTCAGGAGCACAGCCATGATCCGAGACTCGATGGCGAACATAAACTACTGGCGTGAGCGAGTGGCTAAAGATTTTGCCTGGATAGAAAAAGCAGAAAAACTTCTATCTGAGCCATCACAGAATCCGGTGTACGACCCTCAATTCTCATTTGATCTTTCAAGGGATATTTTGCGTCTTATTCTCCGGCGCTATTCCCAAGGCGATTCTGTTTCTGAGATTGGTCAGTTGTTCCCCCAACTTCTCGATACCTGGGAATTGTCGAATGACCTGGCAGACGGAGTGTGTGCCGAACATAATCTGAAAACCTGTCGCGACTGGGTCTTCGATCTATCCGACCTCAACCACTATATCTGGTGTTTATGGCTTGTTGGGCTGGCGCTTGTCTTGCACATTCCTGACGATCAGTGGAACCGACTGCTGGCCCTCGTTGGTGGAGAAGGCAACGACATCTTGCTGGATCGAATAGTCGCCAGCCGCCAGCCATCACGCGTCATTGGAGATGTCCTCCTGCATGACAAACCTTATGCCCGATTGCTCAAGACCATCGATGCCCCCAAGGAACAACAGGCGATACTGCTGAAAGAGTTTGTCAATTGTTGGTACACGGAACTTAACCGGGGCGGCAAGCAACAGCCATGGTGGTACCAGTACGGCGATCCTGAAAAGCATCCGCTGGAAAAGGGCAGCTACTTTGGACGTTGGTGCATCGAAGCTGTAGCAGCAGTTGAAGCTTTTGGATTAGATGACAGCCAATGTTTGGGGCATCCACATTATCCAGGCGACTTGCTGCGCCCAAACGGCCCGAGCACACATACACCGCAGCTAGAAAAAAAGGCGCGGAGTTGGTTTGGATTTTTTGGGATTTAGCGTAGGAAAGGGGACAGATTCTGAGGGAATACCACAAATCTATCCCAACGCCTGCGCCTATTGACGTAGCTTTAGTTGAATGCGCAATGTGAAACGGGCGACCTACAGGTCGCCCATTTTCATTCACTCCGCAGTCTGAGCCCGCAACCGTCTGCCAATCACATCCATCAAATCACAACCATCGCGCAACGGTATGGCGAGCAATTTTGAGAAGTCGGACAGCACGACTGTGTCGCAGCCGATTTCTGCGCGAAAGGCGATGTTCTCCAGCACCTGAGTGACCGTGCGAATGCAGTAATCCGCCATCGCTTGCAGGACGTCGAGTGGCGCTTGGGTATCAATAAGCAGAGAAGCCGGGATCAAGTCGATTCCGGTGAGGGGCATGTATCTATCCATAGGTGAAACCTCGTTTAGTTTGCTGAGACTGCCAGCAGATCGTCGCCAAACGAAATGGGGTGGCAGCTGTACGCAGGTTGGCGAACCGGAAACGAGTAACCGGCAGACCCGAAGGTCTCCCGCGCACAACTGCCATAAAAAACAGTTTTGCGGATGCGGAGGCGCCTGCAAATAAGCAGATAGCTCTCGCACTCGTTAGTCAGGTCGCCAAACCCGGTCGCCATGTGGACGACGGGCGGACTATAAGCTTCATAGTTCCAGCGGTGCGAGGCGCCTAGTTCCGAGGTGGGTGTAGGAAATTTATTTATCCCTCACTGCCACATACATCTTCAACTCATGCCACGAATGGCCTCTTCGAAAGGCGAGTGACCTGCTGAACCAGAGCAGCACCATCGCCACCGGCGGCAATCTGACGGCTTCGCTGGTCAACCTGGCCAACAGCGGCATCGAGACTGGCGAAACCGAGACCACCCGAGTATTTCGCTCCGAACGAACCCGCAACGCAGGCGGATGGTACAACGCGGCCAGTGACTTCACCGACAAGTACTGGTACCAAAGCCCGGGCTACACCTCCAACGATTTGGGCGGTCTTGAGGCCGGAATGGCCAACTTTATCGGCATGACCGAAGCGGAGCTGCCTCAGTTCGGCACGACCACAAAAATCTCGTCAAGCGACCAAAGTTACGCCGCCGTGATCCAGGCCGCGGGCGCGGTCAACATCAACGCCCAGAACAACATCGACAACAGCGTCGTACGCGCTGGCTACACCTACGTGGGCAGTGGTCCCCGTACGGGCACCGGAGCTTCGGGCAGCCAATTCTCCACCCGCATCACCGTCAATCAACAATTGCCGCCTAACCTGGCCCAACAGCAGGTGAATCCACTGACCTTGCCCGGCTTCGCTCTGCCCACCGGGCAAAACGGCTTGTTCCGCCTGAGCGGCCAAGACAGCAGCACGCCAGTGACCAGCGCTCCGCAAAGCTGGACCATGGGCGGCGCCAGCGTCACCCCGACCCAGCGTCAACAATCGCTGCCCAGCGTCCAGCCACGTAACATTCTACTGGGCAGCAACACGCAGGCCTCCGCCAGCAGCGTTGACCTGAACCCGGCGGATCATCAGGCGTTGAACGTGGGCGTCGGCGCCAGCGCGATCGACGTCAGCGCACCGGCTGCCAATTCAACCGGCTCGACGCTGCCTGGTCGTTCCACAGCCTTTACCGTCAATCGTGTCCAAGGGTTGCCGGCCAGCAGCGGCCAGTCCAACCCCCAGAAATACCTGATCGAAACCAATCCGGTACTCACCAACCTCAAGCAGTTCATGAGCTCGGATTACCTGTTGTCGAACCTGGGTTACGACCCCGATCAAAGTGCCAAGCGCCTGGGCGATGGCCTTTATGAACAACGCCTGATCCAGCAGGCGGTAGTGGCTCGTACCGGTCAGCGCTTCATCGATGGGCAGACCAGCGACGAAGGCTTGTTCAAATATTTGATGAACAACGCCATCGCCAGCAAAACGGAGCTCAACCTGTCGCTGGGCGTCAGCCTGACCTCCGAGCAAGTCGCGGCCCTGACCCACGACATTGTCTGGATGGAAAACGCCGAAGTGAACGGCGAACAAGTGCTGGTGCCGGTGCTGTACCTGGCCAACGCCAACAATCGCCTGGCCGCCAACGGCGCCCTGATCCAGGGCAGCGACGTGACCCTGATCGCGGGCAAGGACCTGAACAACGCCGGCACCTTGCGCGCCTCCAACAACCTGTCGGCCACCGCCACCAACGATCTGGTCAACAGCGGCCTGGTAGAAGCCGGCAACCGCCTCGACCTGCAGGCCGGCAACAATATCGTCAACAAGGCCGGTGGCATCATCGCCGGCCGTGACGTCACGCTGACCGCCACCCGGGGCGACGTGATCAACGAACGCACCGTCACCACCCACGAAAGCGGCAGCGGCTATCGCAACGAGCGCACCGACTTCGTCGACAACGCCGCCCGCATCGAAGCCGGAAACGCGCTCACCCTCAACGCCGGACGCGATATCAATAACGTTGGCGGCGTGCTGAAAAGCGGTGCCGATACCACGATCACTGCCGGTCGTGACGTCAACCTCACTTCAGCCGAACAGATCGTCGGTGGGGAGTGGGGGCTGCATCGGGATCAGACCATCACCCAATATGGCTCAGACATTGATGTCGGGCAGGACCTGAAAGTCAATGCCGGTCGAGACCTCACCGTCATTGCCAGCCAGATCGACGCTAAACGCGATGTGAGCATGAGCGCCGTCGGCGACTTGACCCTGGCTTCGGCGGCGGATGAACAGCACTCGTATAGCAAGAGTAAGAAGGTTACCAGTCAGGAGGATCATGTCAGTCAGGTGTCTACGACGGTCAATGCGGGGGGCAGTATTGCCCTCAGTGCGGGCAAGGATCTGGATCTGATTGCCAGTCGGGTGAGTGCCGGGGATGAGGCCTATTTGTTTGCCGGTGATGATTTGAACCTGGCAACGGCCGCAAATACCGATTACTCCTATTACTCTAAGACCAAGAAAGGTTCTATGGGCAAAAAGAGCTCGACGATGACCGAGAGCGGAGGTGAAGAAGCGGTTTCTTCGGCCATACAGTCCAAAGGCAAAGCGACATTGGTGGCATTGAATGATGTCCATATCGAAGGATCGAAGGTCAACAGCGACGACGGCGAATTGAGGGTCATGGCGGGTAATGACGTCAATCTTACTGCGGCCCAGAACAGTGAGTTCAGCGCTTCGGCGAAATCGAAATCCGGTGGTTTCGGGTTGTCCAGCACTAGTAAGGCGAGCAGTGATTCGTCGAGCAGCACGTGGCTGACAGGTTCGACGCTCAGCGGTGACACTACTTTGATTCAGGCTGGACATGACTTGCTCATCTCTGCCAGCAATGTGGTATCAACCAATCAAACCACTTTGCAGGCTCGCAACGACGTACGTATTGAAAGTGACACGGAAACCTTCAGCGCCGATCACAGCCAATCGAAAATAAAATCTGGCTTGATGAGCTCTGGCGGTATCGGTGTCACCCTAGGCTCCTCCAAGAATACTTTCACACAATCCACACAAAGCGAGACTCAGAAAGGCAGTACGGTGGGGAGTGTACTGGGTGATGTAAATATCACCGCAGGTAAAAACCTGACGATACAGGCATCAGACGTCGTTGCAGGTGGTGACATCAATTTGGCAGCGCAGAACGTGAGCATTCTTGCCGCGCAGAATCAGAGTTCCACCCAACAAACTCAAGAGAGCAAGAAAAGTGGCTTGACACTGGCGCTGTCGGGCGTTGTGGGCGAAGCCGTCAACACGGCTTACCAAACTGCACAAGCGGCAAGGCATGAAGATGACACACGCTTGGCGGCGCTTCAGGGTGTGAAAGCAGGGCTCACGGGATATCAGGCCTATCAGGCGGCACAAGCGCTTAACTCTGGGGCGGAGGCGGGCAGTTTTGTGGGTGTCAGCCTGTCTTTGGGCAGTCAAAAGTCCAGTTCAACGCAGACTCAGGAACAAAGTGTCAGTCAAGGCAGTGGGGTGACGGCAGGCAACAATCTTCGAGTCGTTGCAACGGGTAGTGGTAAAGCCGGTTTTGAGGATGGTGATATCACCATCCAAGGCAGCAAATTGCAGGCCGGTAATGACATGGTGATTGCAGCCAACCGAGACATCAATTTACTTGCTGACTCTAATACGCAAAAAGTCGATGGCTCAAACAAGAGTGGCGGAGGTGCGGTTGGTATCAGCCTGGGTGTGGGTTCAAGCGGTGCGGGTTTGAGCATTTTTGCCAGCGGTAATAAAGGGGCTGGCAAGGAAACTGGTAACGGTACGACCTGGACTGAAACCACGCTTGATGCGGGTAATAACCTCAAGATCGGCAGCGGACGAGATACAAATCTGATCGGGGCGCAGGCCAATGCCCAGCAGGTGGTCGCCGATGTGGGGCGTAATCTGACAGTGACCAGTTTGCAGGACACGGACCGTTATGACTCCAAGCAAACCAATGTCAGCGGTGGGGCCAGCTTTACGTTCGGCTCCATGACCGCAAGCGGTTCCTTAAGCGTTAGCCAGGACAAAATAAAATCAAACTTTGACAGCGTTCAGGAACAGAGTGGCTTATTCGCCGGGAAGGGGGGCTATCAAATTAACGTCGGCGAACACACCCAGCTCAATGGCAGCGTGATCGCCAGTACATCCGCCGCAGACAAAAATACGTTGAGCACTGGGACTCTGGGATGGACCGATATCGGTAACAAGGCGGACTTCAGCAGCCAGCATCAAAGTGTCAGTGCCAGTAGCAACGGTAGTATGGGTGAGCAGTTCATAGGCAACATGGGCAGTATGCTGCTCGTGGGTGCGAACAACAGCGGCCACGATAGCAGCACTACCCATTCGGCGATTTCCGAGGGCGCGTTGGT
Source organism: Pseudomonas sp. GL_093 (assembly GCF_057837605.1). Lineage (NCBI taxonomy): Bacteria > Pseudomonadati > Pseudomonadota > Gammaproteobacteria > Pseudomonadales > Pseudomonadaceae > Pseudomonas > Pseudomonas sp. GL_093. Next base: position 1,734,836 of record NZ_CM174448.1, read on the forward strand.
CATTCGCGACAAGAATAGTCAGCAGCAAGATGTTTCGACACTCAGTCGGGATGTTGAAAATGCCAATAACGCACTGAGCCCAATCTTCAACAAGGAGAAAGAGCAGCAACGCCTGCAACAGGCCCAACTGATCGGTGAGATTGGAAATCAGACGATGGACATCGTCCGGACTCAAGGGATGATTGAGGCAAGCAAAGCGGCTCAGGTAGAACTGACGGACGAACAGAGAAACATGCCAGGTGCCAACCCCAATGACTCGTATGAGGATCGTCAAAAATACATAGCTGTGTTGCAGGCTACCGATGCGTACAAAAAAACGATGACCACCTACGGGACGGGCGGCAGTTTGCAGCAGGCGGCTCAGGCCGTGACAGCCGCCATTCAAGGATTAGCGGGCGGCAATATCGGGCAGGCATTGGTCGGAGCTTCCGCGCCTTATCTGGCTGAAACCATCAAACAAATGACCAAGGGCAACGAGGAAGCCCGAATTATGGCCCATGCTGTATTGGGCGCGTTAACCGCGAGTGTGCAGGGAAGCAATGCCGCTGCTGGCGCAGCGGGTGCCGCTCTTGCTGCGGGCAGTACCGAAGCCATTATGCAGGCGTTGTACGGCACCACGGACGTGAAGGCGCTGAGTGAAAGTCAAAAGCAGACCGTTTCCGCAGTCGTGACGTTGGCCAGCGGTATTTCCGGGGGGCTCATAGGAGGGAGCAGCGCCGCCGCTATTGCTGCCGCACAAGCCGGGAAAAATTCCGCCGAAAACAATGACATGTTCACCTTACCTCCCGGGTTGGTGGCCACTAGCCAAGCCGCCACATCGTATGGTGAGTATGCGGTTCTTCACGGTGCGTCAGCGGAAGAGATGGAAGCAGGATTTAAGGCCATAAGAGAGGGCGAAGGCTTTGAAGGACCAGAAGCCGCCAAAGGACTTATTCAAGCATGGACCATTATGATTGCAGGCCCCTTGAGCGTATCTGAGCTTTCGGTCGGGGCTGTTGCAATGGGCTTGAGCGCGGCTATTTCGGGTGGGGCGAACGCTAGCTACCAGCTAACAACAGGGGAACCTTTCAGCTATACCGATGCTTTCATTGCTGCGGTTGTAGGTGGGTTAACGCAGGGTAAAGGGTTCGTGGTGACACAAGGTGTTGGATTGAGCGGCTCATATGCAGGAAGTGTGATAAAAGGTGAAGATCCTACTTATTCACTACTGGGTACTGCTGTGGGGACAACTATAGGATTTAAAGGCGGGCCGATTATATCTGAACAGCTAAAACCGCTAGTGGGTGATACCGCTGCTAGTGTTTTTGGAAATATGGCAGGGGCGGGCATGTCAGAGGTTGTAGGGGATGAAGTGAAGTCATTAGGTGATAAGAAATGAAGCCGAAAAAAGTTGGGTTTTATTTGTTTTTTGTGTTGGTTGTATATGCTGTGATGCTGTTTTATGTCGTGGGGTTGTGTGGGGCAGTTATAGGGGCGACGATTAATTATTTCAAGCATGGTATCTGGACCTTTAATGGAGATGATTTTTTGGTTTCATTGAGGTTTGCTCTTGTTTACGGTGTTTGGGGGGGGGCAGGTGTTTGGATTTTTTCAAAAGTTGAAGAAGTTAAGAGAAAACGAAAAGGCTAGTGGAAGCAGATTAGAGAGGCAAATAAATAAATCTGTCCCGTTTTTTGTCGATCCACACACCCATACCTACGAGTACGGGCCTGGCCTCGGCAGTAATGGCAAGCATACGAGGGTTAATCAATGAGTGATGTCGAAGGGTTAAATGAGTTGTTATTCGCACATAATTGTGTGGATTTGATACATCTTGATTCCGAGGAAGGCATTGTAAAGTATGACCTTTTTGTAACGTTAGCTGAGTCTGAGGCGCAGGGCGCGAAAAAAATATCTGTTGTTTTTTTTGATGTTTGTGAGCTAAAAATTTTTGACTTTGGTGGTGGATTAACTCAGTTCATGGATCTGAAAGTTACACGGATTGACAATGGTCTTGATCGTATTCGCTATGAATTAAGCGATGATGAGAATGAAAAAATATACTGTAAATTTTATTCCTTCTCGTTGCTGCGCAATAATCAATAAGCGGTGATAAACGGGGACAGACCACGTTTTCCTTGGGAAAAAGGGGACGGATTTGAATGGCACTTACTTAACATGTTTAGCGTGCCCATTTTTCCTGACATCTGCCCTTGCTGACCGACGTGATTTGGTCAGCAAGGGGTAGGCTTGAGGTCTTCGTTTTATGGCTCGCGGCTCGATACGACCAGGTCGGTTTCCAACGCGCCTTTGAGCGATCAGCGTCAATAAATTTGACAGGCCATCCTCTTCTTCAGGGTTGCCATATTGCCGCAGCGCCAGCCATAGCTGAAGGCTGTGTTTGAAGCTCAGTTCGCGAGGTAAGCAGTCAGCCAATAGAGCCGATTGCGCCATGAGCATTCGGATCAGATTGTGTGCCAACAGATAGCCCCATAACTCCTTGACTGCCATGCCTGGGGTTTTGCAGCTTAACTTTCCAAGTCCCAGCGTAGCTTTGAGATTGCGCAAATCCAATTCGACATGCCATCGCCCCTTGTACAGCGATTTGAGGGCTGTTTTGGGTGTCTGCTTCGGGCAATGCAACGTGGTCACCAACGTCTTTCCGCCAGCCTTCAGCTCTCGAACTGTCAGCCTTTCAGGCGCCTGTTCGTAATGCGACTGACTCATCCAAGGCGGCCTTCTTTCGGGCTTTTTCAACTCGATCAGATGATCTTCCGAACCGAGACTTTGACCCAAGCGAAAGTCCGCGCTGCGCCGTCGAGCGCCATATTGTTCGAACACGCCATCGACACCTCTTCGTTGCAATTCGCACAGCAGGAAATAGGTAGCGTAGTAAGCGTCGCCCAACAAAATGTCGCCTGTTTTCAACGTGTCGAGCATTGATCTGAGCAGCGTCTGTTCATCGCCGCCCTTGCCTCGAAAACGCCCAAGGGCGGCGTCTAAAACGGCGCCGCTGGAGAGGCAGACGATGCCAACCACTCGACACAGCGGAAAACCAAGACCGACTTTCTGACCGCGAGACTGCGGATAGGCACCCTGATTGGCCGCGGTGTCGGGCATGCTGACCGTCGTACCGTCCACAAGGCGTACAGGCCGTCCCATCCAGCGCCACGACGAGGGTGCTTTATCACTTATCGAAGCACCGGTGTGCCTAACCAACGTGGAAACCATTTCCACAGGCAGGCGCTTTCTGGCTTTACAGTAGGCGCCCGTGCGAATGCTATTGGGCTTCATGCCGCCACAAGACCGTTTGATGGACAAGTCGTTGACGGCGTTCTGGCAGGAACGGTCGGCACTCATTGCTTGAGCCAGAAACATAGACAGCGTTTCAGTCGGGGGAAACAGACGCTCCCGATATTCTGGCAGTGCAGATTCGACGCGCTGTAACAGTTCGGGAGCAGTGAGAAGATTGAAAAAAGCATAGGCATCACAGTTCGAAGCGTGTCGATGAAAACGTTGCTGTTGATGCTGGAGAATTTGACGTCTACGATTCATTGGGGTTGTGTCCTTGGTTCGTCGGTGTGTGTTCGCAACTATCACCGTAGACCAAGACCAGCCCCTTCTTCATTTTTTGCTTTTAGCTCAAGTGGTTAGCTGCTAAGTAAGTGCCATTCAAATCTGTCCCCTTTTTTTCAAAAACGAACTCGTCAGCATTTTAGGAGAAAAGTATCCTGCTAGGGCAGTCACGCGTGATGTTGAACTTGTTTGTGCTGTTTTTATAGAGTTTGCTCGTACAGAAAATGTGTCCGCAGATATCATGGCGTAACTTACACTAAATATCGTTTGCTAGTTGGTGCAAAAAACCAACTTGGGTTGCTGCTGAAAGGAAATCGAGCTACATAAAAGAAGCAGAGGGAGAGGGAAGGGGCGAATTTATTTGAGCCAAAGCAGTAACCCCCCCCCTTTTTTTTTCCTTAAATAACTTGAGCATCCCCCCCAATCTCGTAAAATATCGCTCTTAAATTAACATAACCTTCCACAAGGACGAATTGACATGCGTGTGTTGGCTTTACTGTTGGCAATCTTATTTTTGTCGGGCTGCGCCTCGAAGCCGGATTACTACATCTCCCCCTCGCCGGTTCAGATCCCGGCGACCGCTACCTACTGGATCGATACCTTCGACGTTGAACTGATCGGCAAGAATGAGCGGTTTCTGCCGCAAGACACGTTGCGCGAGCAGCTCAGCGTTGAGCTGATCAATCAATTGTCGAGCGCTAATCGCTATGCAGCGAGCAAGGAAAGTGCCGACTACCTGCTGGATGTGAACACCGTCTACAAGCGCCGGATCGGCAACGCCAATGGCGGATTGGTGTCGGTCATCGTCGACGACAATACGATCCTTGCCAGTGTCGATTTCAGTTATCAGGTCAAGGTCAAAAAGGCCGGCGCCGAAGTCTTGCATTTCTCCCATGCTCGCGAGGGGCTGCAGCCTGGCGGTGCACTTGGCCAGCTTCGCAATATGAAGACGATGGTGGCGGCGCTGACTCACAAGGATAATTCGGACGTGGAGCCTTTCTATATCCGTACCTTGCCGAAATATATCGTGTCCGACATCAGGGATATTCCTTCGCGCTAGACATCCCACAGATGCGGCGGATCCGGTAATCGCAATAACCGGTTTTGTGGCTGCTGCGCAGTCGAGCAGGAGCAAACTCCCTCGCCACCGGTGTGGTTCAGCGGCAATTAAATAAAACTGTCCCCTTGTCCCCAAAAGGGGACAGCCATTAGCCGGTCTCAAGTCAAGGCTAATGGGTGTCCCCTTTTTTTCTTTTTTTGCTCCTTTTTTGCTCCAAAACGAAGCAAGGTGTATCTGGTTGAGTTCCAGTTTGTGGGTGAGCGTTGTGAGCAGCATGTTTACGATGTGACCCAACCTCAGCAGCGTATTCCCGTGACGAGCGTACCTTCTGTGTGAAAGGGATTTGTCTATTGCTCACAATATGAAACGGGCGACCCAACAGGTCGCCCGTTTTCATTCACTCCGTAACCTGCGCCCGCAACCGTCTGCCAATCACATCCATCAAATCACAACCGTCACGCAACGGGATGGCGAGCAATTTTGAGAAGTCGGATAGCACGACTGTGTCGCAACCGATTTCTGCGCGAAAGGCGATATTTTCCAGAACTTGGGTGACGGTGCGGATGCGGTAATCCGCCATTGCTTGCAGGACATCGAGTGGCGCTTGTGTGTCGATGAGCAGTGATGCCGGGATCAAGTCGATTCCGGTTAGGGGCATGTATCGATTCATTTGAAGATCTCTGTTTGATTGGCTAATGCCGTCACTCAGTCGTCGCCAAACGAGAGGGTGGCAGCTGTACGCAGGTTGGCGAACCGGTACAGAGAAACCGGCAGACCCGAAGATCTCCCGCGCACAGCCGCCATAAATAGCGGCTTTGCGGGTGCGTCGGCGCCTGCAATTAAGCTGATAGCCTTCGCATTCTCTGTATCAGGTCGCCAAACCTGAATCGCCATTGGGGCGACGGGCGGACTATAAGCTTCATCGTTCTAACGGTGCAAGGCGCCTGATTCCGAGGTTGTTGTAGGGCAATTGCTTGGAACAGCACGGAATCTTGTGGGAGCGAGCTTGTGCGATAGCAGTGCATCCGTCGACATCAATATTGAATGTCAGTCAGTCATCGCGGGCAAGCCCGCTCCCACAGGGGATTGGTGGTGTCCATGGATACTGTGACCAACCCGTATCAACTTGGGAGAGCTCTCTGTGGCGGTTATCCCCCATGACAGCAGTTGGATGAGGCTTTGTCTTCATACCGATCATGAAGCCTTACCCACTCCATGATTTCCTCTTCATTACGCCCCTTCGGCGTCAGGTCGAGGTAGTTATAGGCCCCGACCAACATGTCCAGACCGCGGGCATAGGTGGAATAAGTGTGAAGAATCTCTCCAGCATCGTTGCGATAAAACACGCTAAGGCCGGGGAGTTCTTCTTCCGCGCCGTCGGATTTTTCGTAGTTGTAGGTGGCTTTACCGGCGGTGACGTCATCTGCTCGGGCCGAGACGCCGAAGTCGTAATTGAAATCGCAGCCTTCTGACGACACCCAATCGAATTTCCAGCCCATGCGTCGTTTGAAGGCCTGAAATTCGGCGAGCGGTGCGTGGGAAACCGCCACCACGGCGACGTCATGATGGGCCAGGTGCTGGTTGGCGCCGTCAATGTGATCGGACAGGAACGAGCAGCCGGAACAGCCTTCGTCCCAGCCTTTGCCAAACATGAAGTGGTAGATGACTAACTGGCTACGGCTGCCGAACAGGTCGGCCAGTTTCAGTTCGCCGTTCGGGCCCTGAAAGTGGTAATCCTTGTCGATTTTCACCCAGGGCAGGGCGCGGCGTTCGGCGCTGAGTTTGTCTCGTTCTTTGGTGAAGGCTTTTTCGTGGGCCAGGTGTTGCTTACGGGCGGCGAGCCATTCTTCTCGGGAGACGACGGGATGATTCTGAATGTTCATTGGGATTCTCCTGCGGGGTGCTGGGAGGTGACTTACACAGCCTAGTCGTTTGGCCTACGTCCAATTCGACATACCGCCGGTCGGTGCTGTTCAAAACCTCGGCTGAACGGCTACGAAGCGCGCCGGTCACAACTTATGAAGGCCATCTCACTCGCGGGCACTGGAGGTTGAATCAGGATGACGACTTATAACTGGGATTTGATTGAACGCTTGTTGCATGAGGTGCAGAACAGCGCCGGCCACAGTTTCACGCCACGGCCCTACGCCGAGCAGTACGCGGCTGAAAAAGCGGCGAACGGCGAGGAGATTGAGAACCAGGATCATCTGAAAGCGGTGGCCGGAGAGTATGAAAAGTTACTGTTGGCGCGCGGTTACATTGAGCCTCGGCCTGAGGATCAAGGTGGCAACGGTTCGAACTACATTTTGACGCCTCGGGGCTCGAGTTTATTGAGCTTGATCGACAGCAGTATTCCGGGGAATGACCATCCGCGGCAGGTGTTGGATGAGCAGGAAGATGCGCTGGATGAGGTGAGGTTTGATGAGATCGCATCGAGGGCACAGATTGCCTGACGATCACCCCATAACCCATTGTGGGAGTGAGCCTGCTCGCGATTGCGGTACACCAGTAACATCATTGTTTACTGATACACCGCAATCGCGAGCAGGCTCGCTCCCACATTGGATTTGTGTTGTGCTTAGCTCTGTTTTGCTGCCTTCAGGCACTTCAAATCACTGAAATCCTTCCTCACTCCCTCGATCTTCTTCAGCAATCGCTGGCGCTGTTCCGGCGTGCTTTCGGCCATCAAGTCCACAAATAACGCCCGTGCCTGGGCTTCGGTGCTGGCGTAGGCCTGGCGATAGGCGGGCGTCCACAAACTCTCGCGATTGACCAGAAGCGTCTCGATGCGCTGTGGGAATTCTGGACTCTGGCGCTGCGCAACCGCCGCACTGAACTGCTTCTGCCAATGGACGCGATTGGCGATCCATTGCGTATTCTGGTCCCCCAAGGCGTTGGACCACGCGACAACGCGTAGCTGCTGGGTTGCGCTGAGCGGGCCGAGCCAGTCATTCAGGCGTTTTTCCATACGCTGGCTGCGCGCCTTGATCTGTTGATCGAGAGACGGTTTGACGTATTGCGCCTGGCGTTTGCGCTGGTCCTTGGCGAAGGCCTCGTTCATTTCCGCAACTTGCTGGTCATTCAGCCCTTGCAACAGCTCAATGGCTGACGGGGTAATTTCCCGTGCGGTCTGGGCGATGGCCTGCTTGGCTTCCTGGACGCGGGTTTGCAACGCAGCGTCGGTGACCTGGTTGGTCTCGACCATGACCTGCAAGCGATCCAGCCAGTCGAGGTAGCCCGGCAGTTGCGTGGTGCAGTGCCAGCTCAGGTGTTCCTTGAGGCGCTCATTGAGCCAGCCTTTCTGCTCGCCGTTCATGTCCAGGTAGTCGCTGAGCGTCCACGGAATGATCACGTCGAGGTTGCGGTAGGCCAGGCCCACGCGGCTGCACGCACCGAGGGCGAGACTGAGGGTGATAACGACGGCGAGACACTTCAACCAGCGCGACATGGGCGAATCCTTTGCGAAGGCCTGGCTTTTTTAATGGGCTTTTCTATGTGAACGCAGGATGAGCCTCGCAGTTCAGCCGATCAATAAAAGGCGCGTTCGGCCTTGAGGGTGACCAGCCCATCGCATTGGCTGTTGTGCCCGGAATAGGCGGAGCAGCTGCTGCCACTCAAGCTGGAGTCACTGTAGATCAGGTCCAGGTCGACGCCCATGAACGGGCGGGAAAGTTGCACTGACCAGTCGGTGAAATTGCCTACGTATCCACCGTCGACGGACACCGGCGTGTTGAGCTGGTGGGTGGTGTATTTCATGCTGATCCCGATGCCGAACGGCTGATTGCCGCCGAGGTCGGCGAACACGGTGCTGTTCTGTTTGTCCGGGTCGTTGCTGAAGGCTGCGCCGAAACGGCTGCCCAGAAAGGTCAGACCACCGAAAAGCTCCTGGCTGTCGAGGGTGTCCACTTTCGGGTAGCTGTAACGGATCATGCCGACTTCGTACCCGAGGGTATTATCGAAAGGCTGTTTAAAGCCCATGTAGGAGTCGACTTCAAGGTTGGCCCCAGGCGTTAAACCCATGCTCGGTGCCCATTGGCCCACGTAAAAACCGCTGTCGTGACTCAGGTCGAGCCCACCGTGGAACGAGCCGGTGCTGGAAGGTTTGACCAGCCCCTGGGCCATGCTGCGGCTGGGGGTGGTGCCGAGTTTGAGGTCGAAGTCGCCCAGTTCACGCTGAAAGATTTGCGCATTGGCGACCGAACACGACAGCAGGGTGCCGAGCAATAAATAGGAGGGTTTGAGCATGCGTCACTCCATGACAGCGAGGTGCAGGCACTAAAAACCTACTGAAACGCTTGATCTAGACGTGTGCAAGCATACCGGCGAATGCTCGGCATCGAGGGCCGTTCGTCGATTTTTGAAATATTGGTTTGTTTGCGGGGGGGGGCGAGGAGGGTTCCAGTCCAAGCGCTTCGAAGCTCAAAGCGCTTAGGGACCAGGTGACGCGGCGGATCTTGGGGAAGAGTTACTTCTTGCCCAGGGTGATCTGCTTGGACGGGCCGAACGTCTGGCCGCTGACGCCTTTGGCAATTTGCTGGATCTCTCCGCCGGACTTGAGGAACGCAGCAATCTGGTTGTTGATCGATTCGCTGGTTTCAACGGCTGGAGCTGGCTTTGCTTTGCTGTTGGATGCTTTTACACGCATGGCGGCCATTAACCTATAGAAAATTAACTTGGCCAGGCATCGTACAGGAAATACTTGACAATTGCTTGGTAAATATCCCCCCGAAATACACAGGGCAGATGAAGAATTAATCACAAGTTATTATTCTGAATAGGCCTCTAAGCTGCTGTTTTAACTAAGAACGATCATGAAAAATTACAGTTTTTCGCCTGGTGGACAGGTGAGAGAATCGCCAGAACGGCCTGACGAGCGGCCAGGCGCGTGCGGTAAAACCCAGGAAAATTAAGCCCTTCAGAGGATTTTCTTGCGCCACCGGGCTGGCCAGCGAACGCGGCCCGCAAAACCGGGTAGAATGCCGCCCACGCAATGAGGGTATTGGAAATGGCTTTAGTCGGGCGCTACAACAGTTTGCAAGTGGTTAAACACACTAACTTCGGTTTATATCTGGACGGTGGCGCGGATGGCGAAATCCTCCTGCCTAATCGTTATATTCCCAAAGATATTCCCAGCGAAGATGAAGACTGGCTCAACGTTTTTATTTATCTGGACAGCGATGACAAACTCATCGCAACTACCGAAAAGCCGAAAGTTCAAGTCGGTGAATTCGCCAGTTTAAAAGTCGTTGAAGTCAACAGCATCGGTGTTTTCCTGGATTGGGGTTTGCCGAAGGATCTGTTGCTGCCGTACTCCGAAGAAAAGCGTCAGATGACCGCCGGCGAGTATGTCGTGGTGCACGTCTACCTCGACAAGCACACCCGCCGCATCACCGCGACGGCGCGTCTGGACCGCTACCTCGACAAGACTCCGGCCAACTACACCCCTGGCCAGGAAGTTGATTTGCTGGTTGCCGAAGCCACCGATATGGGCTTCAAGGCGATCATCAACAACAAGCACTGGGGCCTGATTCACAAGAACGAAATCTTCAAGTTCATGCGCGCCGGTAAAGAAGAGAAGGGCTTTATCAAAGAAGTCCGTGCCGACGGCAAGATCAGCTTGAGCCTGCAACCGGTCGGCGAAGAAGCCGCCACCAGCCTGAACTCGAAGATTCTCGCCAAGTTGCGCGACAACAATGGCAGCCTTCCGGTCAGCGACAAGAGCGACCCGACGGTGATCAGCAGTATGTTTGGCGTCAGCAAGGGTAACTTCAAGAAAGCCATCGGTGCGTTGTACAAGAACGGCCAGATCGTTATTCACGCCGATCGCATTGAACTGAGCTGACCTCGCACCCGCCCTCATGTGACGCGATTGCATAGGGTTGGACTGTGATGAAAAAGTCCCGGCCCTGTGTCGGGGCTTTGCTTTTTACTGTCGAGTGACTGCCATGTTTTGTGTTGTCGAGGTGTTCCGGTGAGCGCCACCCGGCGCAGTGCCGATGGGTTTGCCCTGCAAGTGATGATTGGGTTGTGCCTGATCTGGGGTGTTCAGCAGGTGATGATCAAGTGGGCGGCGCCAGACATCGCGCCGGTCATGCAAGCCGCCGGGCGCTCGGGTATTTCCGCGTTGCTCGTAGGACTGTTGATCTGCTGGAAAGGCGGCTGGGATCAAGTGGGCAACACCTGGCGCGGTGGACTACTGGCTGGCGCGCTTTTTGGCCTGGAGTTCTTCTTCATTTCCGAAGGCTTGCAACTGACCACGGCCGCGCACATGTCGGTGTTCCTTTACACCGCGCCAATCTTCACCGCATTGGGCGTTCATTGGCTGTTGCCGAGCGAGCGTTTAAGGCCGGTCCAGTGGCTGGGGATTTTCCTCGCCTTCGTCGGGATCGCCATCGCCTTTGCCGGCGGGGTGTCGTGGGACAACCTCGATCACCGCATGTTGATGGGCGATGCGCTGGGCGTGCTGGCTGGCGCGTCATGGGGGGCAACCACGGTGGTGGTGCGCGCTTCGCGCCTGTCGGAAGCGCCGGTGACGCTGACGCTGTTCTATCAATTGATTGTCGGTTTCGTTGGCCTGTTGCTGATCGCGATCCTCAGCGGCCAGGTCACCCACGTCAGCCTGACCACCGTGGCGGTGGCCAGTGTGTTGTTCCAGGGATTGGTGGTGTCGTTCTTCAGTTACCTGACCTGGTTCTGGCTGTTGCGCCGTTATCTGGCGGCGAACCTGGCGGTGTTTTCGTTCATGACGCCGCTGTTCGGCGTCACGTTCGGCGTGGTGCTGCTGGGCGAAGAGCTGAGCTTTAACTTCGTTGTCGGCGCGGTGCTGGTGTTGTTGGGTATCACGTTTGTCAGCGCTGAGCAGTGGGTGCGCCGTCGCTTGCGCAAAGCCCTTGGGCAGAGCTGACCGGGCGCAATAACAGACCGCCGGCGACAATCAAACCACCGCCGGCGAACACCAGCGCGGGCTGCAAACCACCGCTGAAGTGGCTGCTCAATGCGGCCAGCAACGGCCCGCTGAGCTGGCCCACGGCGAAGCACGCCGTCAGCAGCCCGGCGTTGCGCTGGGTGGCGTGGGGCGCCAGCTCCCGGGAACGTTGCATCACCAATTGCATGCAGGCCAGGAACGGCGTGCCGCAGAGGATCACGCCCAAGGCCAGGCCTGGGCCGCTGCCCAACAAGCAGGCGAAGACCCCGGCGGCTTGCAGCCACAACGTCGCCATTAGCCAATAACGAGTGCCCTGCGGGTGTTGTCGACGCAGACTCACCAGCACCACCCCGATGGCCGAAGCAAGACCGAAGCAAGGCCAGAACAGATCGGCCTGCCATTGGCCATGGAACTGCGCGTTGGCCATTTGCGAGAGGAAAGTGGCCGGAATGATGTAGCCCAAACCGTATAGACCATAGACCACGCCTAAACGGCCGATGCCACGATTACCCGAGTCAGCGACGCTGGGAGCGGCAGCCACGCTCGTGGCCGGTTGCGGCAGGAACGGCAGAATCCCCAGCAGCATCGCCAGCCCGACACCGGCATACACCAGCCACAAGACTGCAGAAGTCTGCCCCAGCAGGTTCGATCCCAAGGCCAGCAAGCCCGTCAGAAAAATCCCCAAACCCGGTCCGGCAAATACCAGGGCGCCAAGCCGTGGGCGACCGGCCGCCGCGGCCAACGGCTGGCTCAACGCAGTGATCATCACCAGCACCCAGGCGCTGGCCACGCCGGTGCCGAACCGCAGCACCAGATGGGACCAAAACCCGTTGGCCCAGAACGAGGCCAACGTCAGCAATACACAAAGCCATAAACCGCCCAGCAAACGCCGGCGGACTTGCTCGGGGCGGCGAGAGAACATCGCGTCCACCGCACCGACGAAGTAGCCGAGGTAGTTGGCCGCAGCAATCAGACCGGCGGCGGTCAGGTCGATCTGACCTTCGCTGAGCAGGTGTGGCAACTGAGGCGTGAGGGCGAAACGCCCGATGCCCATGGCCATCATCAGGGCGATGAAACTGGCGAGTAAGCGAATCAGAGGGGACATGGTCTGAATTCCAGCAGAGGATCAATGACCGTCAGGCTAGGACTGATTGACTTTCTTTTAAAATGAATAATAGTGAGTAACTTGTTCTGATTTGGAGAAAGGTGTGGAATTCAGCCAATTGCGGATTTTCCAGGCAGTAGCGGAGGAGGGTTCCATCACCCGCGCTGCCGAACGCCTGCACCGGGTGCCATCGAACCTGTCGACCCGGCTTAAACAGCTGGAAGAGCAACTCGGTGTAGAACTGTTCGTGCGTGAACGTCAGCGTTTGCAGTTGTCGCCTGCGGGAAAAGTCCTGCTGGACTACACCGCCAAGTTGTTCAATCTGCGCGACGAAGCTCAAGCGGCGGTGCAGGGCGGGCAACCGGCCGGGGACTTCGTACTCGGCACCATGTACAGCACGGCGGCGATTCATCTGCCGGGGTTGTTGGCGCGTTATCACCGCACTTATCCGGCGGTGAACCTGCAAGTGCAGTCCGGGCCAAGCGGCGAATTGCTTGAAGGTTTGCTCACCGGTCGCCTCGATGCGGCGCTGGTGGACGGTCCGCTGGAGCTGGCCGGGCTCGACGGCGTGCCGTTGTGCGACGAACGGCTGGTGCTGATCAGTGAGGCTGATCACCCGCCGATCCTCAGCGCGCTGGATGTGGAAGGGCGCTCGGTGTTCACGTTTCGGCAGGGTTGTTCCTACCGGATGCGCCTGGAAGCCTGGTTCTCCCATTACCACGCGGCCATGGGCCGGGCGATGGAAATCGAGTCTTATCCGGGGATGCTCGCTTGCGTGATCGCCGGCTCAGGCGTGGCGCTGATGTCGGAGTCGATGCTCGCCAGCCTGCCGGGCCGCGAAAGCGTGGCGGTGCATCCGTTGGCCGAGCCATTTGCCAGTGCCACCACGTGGCTGATGTGGCGTAAAGGCATGGTCGGGGCAAACTTGAACGCCTGGCTTGAGCAGCAACAATTGATCTATCCGTCGGCGCCGAGTCAGGCTCGGGCGATGGCTTGAACTATCGGTCAGGTATTTTGATCAATTCAGTAACAGATCATTGCGACTTTGGGCGAGCATTGCGTAGGACTTCGGACTATTATCAGTGCGAAGTGGCTACAGAATTTTGGCCACTCGGCACTACCCTGAAGGGGGCACCATGAAAGAGAAAATCCAAAACTGGCTGCACGACCTGGGTGTTGCGCTCGGTTTGATCGAACCGCCTCTGCAACCTGTGCCTATTCGCACTGACGACGAACAACGCCGACGCCAGCAGCGTCGCCGGTAAACGTAACGCAGCCGTTGTTGTAGCAGCTGCCGAGCACCGCGAGGCTGCGTTCGGCTCGGGCCGCGTTCGGACGGAGCAGGCGTAAACCCTGCGTGCAGGATTTTCCTGACACACCGCATCGTCTGACTTCACGACGGCTTCTCCGCCGAACGCAGCCTCGCGGTGCTCGGCAGCTGCTACAGGGGCCCAGGCGAATTCAAGAGAGTGGGCGGGCTTAGTGTCTTCCGATCTCCATCAAAAACCGGCTGCTTCTTTATCCAATCCCAATTGCGCCAGGCTCGCGTTGTCGTCGAAGTCATCCTGACTCTCCAGCAGGCTTCAGGCGTGCAAGCGCTGCCACTCGTCAATCATCGTGCGCAAATGCTCTCCGGAAAAACTCCCGAAATGCCCGCCATGCACCGTGCGGATCGGCAACTCGCGCAAACGCTGCAGGCTGCGGGCGTAGTCGTTGAGGTTGGAGTGGTAGGCGTCTTCGATCAGCGGCCCGTCGTAGATGATGTCGCCGCTGAACAGGGTCTCGGTCGCGGCTTCGTACAGGCTGATGCCGCCCGGTGAATGCCCCGGCGTATGCAGCACTTGCAGCGTGCGGTTGCCCAGGTCCAGCACGTCGCCTTCTTCGATCAGGCCGGTGGCTGGTGCAGCTTTGACCCGGTATTCGGCGTAGCACAACGGGCAGTCGGGATGCGCCTCGAACATCTCGTCGCCGACAAACGCCGTGCTCAAGGTGTTTTCACCGTCCGGCGCGGCGAGGATGTCCGCTTCAGCCGGATGCACCAGCCGTTCAGGGAATTCGTGATGCCCGGCGATGTGGTCGAAATGGCAATGACTGGCCACGGCTACAAGCGGCCGTTCGGTGATCCACGGCAGTTGCTCGCGCAGGCTGACCAGCCCGGAACCGCTGTCGAGCAGCAAGTCCTTGTCGCGACCCTGAATGTGCCAGAGGTTGCAGCGATAGAAGGGGCGGATGTACGGCTCGTGAATCAGGCGAATGCCGTCACTGAGCTGTTTCACTTCGAACCACTGATCGCGAGAAACAATCTTCATCAAAGGTTTTTCTCCAGACGAAAAAAAACGGGTGTGGCAACCGACGCCACACCCGTCGAAGAAAGCATCAAGTCGTTATGTTCAGCTTAGGCGGCGCTGGCCACCGCTGCAGGGCGAGGGGACAGCAAGCTGACCACCACGAAACTCACCAGACCCACACCGAGGCTGTAGTAGATCGGGGTGTTGGCATCCAGACCGTCTTTGAACATGAACACCAACGCGGTGGCGAAGCCCATGCCCATGCTGGCGATAGCGCCGGCGGTGTTTGCGCGTTTCCAGAAAATCGCACCGATCAGCGGGATCAGCATGCCGCCCACCAGCAGGTTGTACGCCAGGGTCAGGGCGCTGATCACGTCATTCACGACCAGAGCGATGCCGAGTACCACGATGCCGGTCAACAGGGTGAACAGGCGGTTGATGCCCAGCGTCGACTGTTTGCCGCCGCGCAGTTTCGGCAGCAGGTCTTCGGTCAGGGTGGTGGCGGCGGCGAGCAGGCCGGCGCTGGCGGTGGACATCATGGCCGCCAGGGCAGCCGCAATCACCAGGCCACGGATACCGTCCGGCAGGGACAGTTTGACGATGGCGGCGAAGGCGTTGTTGACGTTGTCCAGGTCCGGGATCAGCACATGAGCGGCCATGCCGATCAGGGCGCAGGCCAGTCCGTAAAGGATGCAGTAGAAGCCTGCGAATGTACCGGCGACCTGAGCCACTTTGGCGCTCTTGACGGTGAACACACGCTGCCAGATGTCTTGGCCGATCAGGATCCCGAAGAAGTAGATCATGAAGTAGGTGATGATGGTGTCCCAGCCAATCGTGGTGAAGCTGAAGGCGGTTGCCGGCAGTTTCAACACCAACTCATCCCAACCACCGACGCGGTACAGGCAGATTGGCAACAGGATGAACATCAGGCCCACGGTCTTGATGACGAACTGGACGATGTCGGTCAGGGTCAGGGACCACATACCGCCGATCGCCGAATAAATCACCACCACGCCACCCCCGACCAATACCGACAGCCAGAACGGCAGGTCGAACAGCACTTGCAGCACGGTGCCAATGGCCAGGATCGAGACCACGCCGATCATCAGCGCATACGCCAGCATGATCACCGCGCTCGCGGAGCGGGCCATCGGGTTGTAGCGTTTTTCCAGCACCTGGGTAACGGTGTAGATTTTCAGTTTCAGCAGCGGTTTGGCGAGGAACAGGTTCAGCGCCACGATCCCGCAACCGAGGGCCGCGCAGAGCCAGAAACCGGAGATGCCATGGACGTAGCCCAGGCGCACGGTGCCGACGGTAGAGGCGCCGCCCAGAACGGTTGCGGCCATGGTGCCCATGTACAGGCTCGGGCCGAGGTTACGACCGGCGACCAAAAAGTCTTCGTTGGTCTTGGCCTTGCGCATGCCGTAGTAGCCGAGTATCAGCATCGCGGCGGCGTAGATGAGTACGACGAATAAATCCAATGCCATGATGGCGTGTCTCCGATTGTCTTTTTTATGGTGAAACAAAGGCGTTTCTGTGGAATTGCTCTCTGTGGGAGCGAGACCGGCTTGCCGGCGAAAGCGGTCTTGCAGTCACATCATCGTTGGATGTGCTGCCGTCATCGCCGGCAAGCCGGTCTCGCTCCCACAGGTAGATCAGTGTCAGGCGGGCTGACGTAATTCAGGCTTTATCGTGGCGCTGGCACCCTTGCTGCGTGAATCGTTTGGACCGAACACCGCGGCCGATTCCGGGAACAGGCTCAGCAGCGCCAGGTACACCAGCGACGCCAGGCCAAGGGTGACCGGCAAGCTGATGTCGATGCCGCCGGCCAGTTCACCGAGCGGACCCACGAACTGCCCCGGCAGGTTCACAAAGCACAAGCCCACCGCAGCACTCGGGATCCAGGCACCCAGCCCACGCCAGTTCCAGCCATGCGTGAACCAGTAACGACCACCTTTCTCGCCGCGGGTGAACACTTGCAGGTCATCCGGGCAGTAGAAGCCGCGACGCACCAGCAGACCGATGATCATGATCACCATCCACGGGGTGGTGCAGGTGATGATCAGCACGGCGAAGGTCGACACGCTCTGCACCAGGTTCGCCGCAAAGCGTCCGATGAAGATGAAGGCAATCGACATCACGCCAATCAGCAGCGTGGCCTTGACCCGCGACAGCACTCGAGGGAACACGCTGGACATGTCCAGCCCGGTGCCATAGAGCGAGGTGGTGCCGGTGGACATGCCGCCGATCACCGCAATCAGGCACACCGGCAGAAAGAACCAGCTCGGCGAGACGGCCAGCAGGCCGCCGACGTAGTTGTTGGCGGCGATGTAGTCCGGTGCCTTGATCGCTACGATGGTGGCAGTGGCGAGGCCGAACAGGAACGGGATAAAGGTTGCGATTTGCGAGATCACCACCGCCGCCATGATCCGGCGCTTGGAGGTGTCACGCGGGATGTAACGCGACCAGTCACCGAGGAACGCGCCGAAGGAAATCGGGTTGCTCATCGCGACCAGCGCAGCGCCGATGAAGGCCGCCCAGAAACCCGGTTGGCCCATGCTGACGGTGCCGGCGTAGTTCACATCGAACGGACCGATGAAGGCGAAGATGCCCAGCAGGAACAGCAGGCTGGCGCTCCATACCGCGATCTTGTTGACCCACAGCAGGAAGCGGAAACCGTAGATGCACACGGTCAGCACCAGGATCGCGAACAGACCGTAGGCCAGGCCCAGGGTCAGGTCGGTTTCCGGAAGACCGATCAGGCGTTTGGCGCCACCGATCAGCGCATCACCCGAACTCCACACCGAGAGCGAGAAGAAGGCGATGGCGGTCAACAACGACAGAAACGAACCGACGATCCGCCCGTGCACGCCGAAGTGCGCACCGGAAGACACGGCGTTGTTAGTGCCATTAATCGGGCCGAACAGGCCCATTGGCGCAAGGATCAGCGAACCCAGCAATACACCCAGCACAATCGCCCAGACGCCCGCCTGAAAAGACAGGCCGAACAGGACCGGGAAACTGCCGAGTACGGCGGTTGCAAAAGTGTTGGAACCCCCAAAGATCATCCGGAACAAGTCCGTCGGGCCTGCGGTGCGTTCGCTGTCCGGGATCTGTTCGACCCCGTAGGTTTCAATGTGCGTAAGGCTTTGGTCTTTGTTGTTGTTATTCATGATCAGCTCCGATCATAAAGGCGCGCTCATCGTGTGTGAGCGTCACCTGTTTGGCTAAGGGGTTGGCAGCCCTTCCGGCATCGCGGACAAATGTTCGTGGCAGGCCAGCCATAGGCCTTGTTGTTGTCGGCGAAACACAATCGTCTCGCGCTCCTGGCTGAAGTGTTGCTCCCCTTGCATGCGCAGCTCGGTGGCCACGTCATGGATGAAAATCGCCACGTCACCCTGCAGGCTGACGAAGGCGTTGCTCGAGGTGCACGAAAGCACCTCGAAGCCATCCTCCGAGCGCCAGGTGTCCCACAACGCCTGATAGGCATCGCGCGACAGCAGGGGCTGCTCGAGGGTGTAGAACACGAAGCTGGCGTCGGTGCTGAACGCACCGAAGTAGGCTTCGCGATCGTTACGGGCAAAGGCGGCTACCAGATCGGCAGCGGCCTGGAGTACCTGATCACGTTCGTTCACGACCAATCCTCAGCGGTGGACTACGCCAGGCAGTACGCAGAGCATTTCGTACAGCAGGTTGGCGGCCAGCAGCGAGGTGTTGCCGGTGGTGTCGTAAGCGGGCGAGACTTCTACCAGATCGCAGCCGACCAGGTCGAGGCCTTGGCAACCGCGAACGATTTCAATCGCCTGAATGGTCGTCAGACCACCGATTTCCGGGGTGCCGGTGCCTGGCGCCCACGCTGGATCGATGCCGTCGATGTCGAAACTCAGGTACACCGGACCGCCGCCGACTTTCTCGCGAACTTCGGCCATCAGCGGGGCCAGGGATTTGTGCCAGCACTCTTCGGCCTGAACCACACGGAAGCCCTGATTGCGGCTCCAGTTGAAGTCGTCAGCGGTGTAGCCCTGAGCGCGCAGACCGATTTGCACCACGCGGTCCGGATCCAGAAGGCCTTCTTCAACAGCGCGACGGAAGGTGGTGCCGTGGGCGATTTTCTCGCCGAACATGTGATCGTTCACATCCGCGTGAGCGTCGATGTGCACCAGGCCGACCTTGCCGTGCTTCTTATGAATCGCACGCAGGATTGGCAGGGTGATGGTGTGGTCACCGCCGAGGGTCAGGGGGATCACATTGTGTTCGAGGATCTTGTGGTAGGACTCTTCGATGATCCGTACCGCGTCCAGCAGGTTGAACGTGTTGATCGCCACGTCACCGATGTCGGCAACCGACAGCGAGTCGAACGGCGCAGCGCCGGTAGCCATGTTGTACGGGCGGATCATTACCGATTCAGCGCGGATTTCGCGAGGTCCGAAACGGGTGCCGGGGCGCAGGGAAGTGCCGATGTCCAGCGGGACGCCAACGAAGGCAGCATCCAGACCGGCAGCGGTTGGCACATGGGGAAGTCGCATCATGGTGGCGATGCCGCCGAAGCGCGGCATTTCATTGCCGCCCAGTGGTTGGTGAAGAATCTTGTCCACGGGTAAGGCCTCATCGTCGTTGTTTTATTTATGTCGGTTGCGCAGGTCGGGGAGACGCAGGCACCGCTGTGGGGTGATTCTGCGAAATGTAGTGGCCGGGAAGAATCGCTACGGACAAATACTTAGTTCAGATTTTTCTAAACTAATGGTCGCGGCGGCGATAGACTCGCAGTGTTCCTGTAGCAGCTGCCGAGCACCGCGAGGCTGCGTTCGGCTGCGAAGCAGTCGTAAAACCTGAGCGCGAGGATTTTCTGAAACACCGCATCGCCTGATTTCACGACTGCTTCGCAGCCGAACGCAGCCTCGCGGTGCTCGTCAGCTGCTACGGGTTCTATGTCTGACTGTGTTTTTGCTGGAGAGCCCCATGGCCAACGCATTACCCGACCTGAAACTGTTGCGCATCTTCGTCAGCGTGGTTCGCCATCAGGGGTTTGCCAACGCCCAGCAAGAGCTCAATCTCTCGACCTCGGCCATCAGCACTTACATGAGCCAGCTCGAAGCCGCCCTCGGCCTGGTCCTCTGCCATCGCGGCCGCGGTGGTTTCAGCCTGACCAGCAAGGGCGAGCTGTTTCACCAGGAAACCCTGCGTTTGCTCGGTGAACTCGAAGGCTTCGAACAATACGCCGCGGCGCTCAAGGGCGAACTGCGCGGCACCTTGAACCTCGGCGTCATCGACTCGACTGTCAGCGACAAGGCCTTACCCTTCGCCGAAGCCATTGGCGCTTACAGCCAGGAACACCCGGCCGTGCATTTGCATTTGTCGGTGATGAGCCCCTACGAACTGCAACTCGGCGTGCAGGACAACCGCCTCGACCTGGCCATCGGCGCGTTCTCCACGCGCATGAGCGGTCTGGTCTACATGCCGCTGTACCGCGAGCAACACTGGTTGTATTGCAGCAGTCGTCATCCGCTGTTCACTGAGCGGCGCATTCCCGAGCAAGTCATCACCCAGCAACGCATGGTTGGCCGCGGCTACTGGAGCCAGGCGGAACTGGCACGCCACGGTTTCAAGCACAGTGCGGCGACGGTGGAAAGTATGGAGGCGCAGCTGATTCTGGTGCTGTCCGGTGCCTACATCGGTTACCTGCCGGAGCATTACGCCCAGGCGTGGGCTGACAAGGGCGATCTGCGAGTGCTGCTGCCGGCGACTTTCGGTTATCAGGCGCCGTTTTCGATGATCGTGCGTCGTGGCC
Source organism: Pseudomonas sp. GL_093 (assembly GCF_057837605.1). Classification (NCBI taxonomy): domain Bacteria; kingdom Pseudomonadati; phylum Pseudomonadota; class Gammaproteobacteria; order Pseudomonadales; family Pseudomonadaceae; genus Pseudomonas; species Pseudomonas sp. GL_093. The sequence continues at coordinate 1,755,557 of NZ_CM174448.1, forward strand.
GCAGCCGCGAGCCGTTGATCCAGACCTTTCGCGACCTGCTCAAAGCACAACTGAATCAGGCTTGAAAAAATGTCCAGAATCCAATGTCCGCGCTGCCTGCGCCCGCAAACTCACTGTTTGTGCCCACTGATCCCGAGCCTCGACAGCCGCACCCGAGTGCTGTTGTTGCAGCATCCCAGCGAAGTGAACCACGCGCTGAACACCGCGCGGTTGGCGGCGTTGGGGTTGAAGAATGCCGAGTTGATAGTGGGCGAAGTGTTCGAGGATTTGCCGGCATTGTTGAATCAGCCGGGTTATCAGGCGCGGCTGCTGTTTCCTGCCGATGATGCGCAGCCGTTGCAGGCTTACACGGCTACTGATCAACCATTGTTGCTGGTGGTCCCGGACGGCACCTGGCGCAAGGCGCGCAAGATGCTGCACCTCAACCCGCTGCTGGCGGCGCTGCCGAGGGTGACGTTGGCGCAGGGCGGGGTGTCGAGGTATCGATTGCGCAAAGCACCGGGGCCGGGCGCGTTGTCGACGGTGGAGGCGATTGTTCAGGCGTTGCAGACCCTCGAAGCACCGACCACTTTCGAGCCGTTGCTACGGCCGTTCGAAGCGTTGATCGAGGGGCAGATTGCGGCGATGGGGGAGGAGACCTTTCGGCGCAATCATCGGCCGAAATGATCATTGCCTGTGCGGGCCTCATCGCGAGCAGGCTCGCTCCCACAGTTGACCGAGTTCCTCCAGAAGAAATGCAATCCACTGTGGGAGCGAGCCTGCTCGCGATAGCGGTAGAACAATCACAGAAAATCCCGGCCAGAGACTAACGTTCGCGCATCGCCTCGGTCCGGGCTTTGAGCACCGGTTTGAGCAAGTAATCCAACACGCTTTTTTCCCCGGTAATGATATCCACCGTCGCCACCATCCCCGGAATGATCAGCAATGGTTTGATGTCGCCACCCAGGTGGTTTTTATCCGTCCTCACCTGAATCAAATAGAAGCTGTTGCCCTTGTCATCCGTAATCGTGTCCGCGCCAATCAACTCCAGCTTCGCACTCAACCCGCCATAAATCGTGTAGTCGTAAGCACTGAACTTGACCATGGCTTTCTGCCCCGGGTGCAGAAACGCCACGTCCTGCGGCCGGACCTTGGCCTCGATCAGCAAGTTGCCTTCAATGGGCACGATTTCCACCATGTCGCTGCCCGGCTGGACCACGCCGCCGATGGTGTTGACCTTCAGCACTTTGATAATCCCGTGAACCGGCGACACCACCGTGGTGCGGGTTACGCGGTCATCGATCGCAATGCTCGATGCCGTGATTTTCGACAGGTCGGTGCGTTTTTCATTTAGCTCTTTCGCCGCGTCGGAGCGGAAGGATTGTTCCGACTCGTCAATCTTGCTTCTGATCTCATTGATCGCCGATTCCGCCCGGGGAATCGCCAGAGTCGTGGCGTTCAATGAACCGCGAATTTCCACCGCGCTGCGTTTTAGTCGCAAAATTTCCACCGGCGAAACCGCCCCCGTGCCCACCAGTGGCGCGGACATGTTCATCTCTTGTTGCAGCAACGCCAGGCTTGAACTGAACTGCCCCTGCTTGGAGCGGAACTCCGCCAGCTCCTGGGTTTTCTGCCGAAGTTGCTCACTCAAGGTGCGCTGTTCGCTGGCCAGTCGACGTTGCCGTTGCTCGTACAGCGAGCGCTCGTCTTCGGCCACTTGCGGCGCCTTGGCGATCACTTCGGGGGACAGCTTGAATGGCCGGCCTTCCGCTTCGGCCGACAGCCGTTCGACCTGCGCGATCAGCGCATAACGATCCGCCTCGCTTTCGCCCTTGTTCGACAGGAATCGAGTGTCATCGAGGCGCAGCAAGGTGTCGCCCTTGTTCACCATTTGCCCTTCGCGCACGAAGATCTCAGTGACGATGCCGCCCTCCAGGTTCTGGATCACTTGAACTTTGCTCGACGGAATCGCCTTGCCTTCGCCCATGGTCACTTCCTGAAGCACCGCAAACTTGGCCCAGACCACCGCGGTGATAATCAGCGCAGCCGCCAGCCACACGGTAATCCGCGACCAGCGTGGTGAATCCTGCAACGAGGCGCCGGCGGTTTCGGGCATGAATTCGCTTTCGGCGCTTTTGCTGAAACTGCCGAAGTAGCCGCGTGGCTTCGAATTAGAGCGCGACGCGTCGGATGATGAACGGGCCATGGCTAGCTCCTAGACAGCCGCAGAGCCGACACGGCCCTTGCGCAGTGCATCGATGACCACTTCCTTCGGACCGTCGGCGACGATCCGCCCGTTGTCCAGCACCACCAGCCGATCCACCAGGCTGAGCATCGAGGTGCGGTGGGTCACCAGCAGCAGGGTTTTGCCCTGGACCCAGCGGTGGAGTTTTTGCCGCAGAACGTCTTCGCTGCTGTTGTCCATGGCGCTGGTGGGTTCGTCGAGCAACATGATCGGCGGATCCAGCAACAACGCGCGGGCCAGCAACACCGCCTGACGTTGCCCGCCGGACAGCAGTTGTCCGCGCTCACCCACTGGCCGGTCGAAGCCTTGCGGATGCTGACGCGCCAGCTCGGTGACGCCGGTCAGTTCGGCGACTTCGAGCATCCGTGAATCGCTGATGTAGCGTGCGCCGAGGGTCAGGTTGTCGCGCAGGCTGCCGGCTAACAGCGGCAGGTCATGGGCGACGTAACCGATTTGCTGGCGCAGGTCGGCGACGTCCAGTTGCCGCAGGTCCAGGCCATCGAGCAGCAGCTGGCCTTCTTCCGGTGCGTAGAAACCCATCACCAGCCGCGCCAACGTACTTTTGCCCGAGCCGCTGCGACCGATGATGCCGATCCGCTCGCCGGGTTTCACGCTGAAACTGATGTTGGCCAACGCCGGAGCGTTCTGGCCGTTGTAGTGGAACGTTACACTGCTGACGTCTATCGCGCCTTGCAGTTGCGTGCGTTCCAGCGGCCGTTGTTTGGCGTCGCGTTCCTGCGGCAAGGACATCAGCGCATCGGTACTTTTCATGGTCAGTTGCGCTTGCTGATAGCGCGTGATCAAACCGGCAATCTGCCCCAGCGGCGCGAGCACCCGACTGCCGAGCATGTAGGTCGCCACCAGCGCGCCGACGCTGAGGTTGCCGGCGATGATGCTGTAGACCCCAGCGACGATGGTCGCCATGCCGGAGAATTGCTGGATGAACAGCGTGCCGTTGGTGGCCAGCGCCGAGAGGTTGCGCGCATGGCTGTCGAGGCGGGTGAGGGCGCCGTGGGTGCTTTCCCATTTGTGCTGGCGTTCGCTTTCGGCACTGCAGGCCTTGAGAGTTTCCAGACCGCCGAGGGTTTCGATCAGCAGCGCCTGGCGTTCGGCGCCCAGGGTCAGGCTTTTCTGTACGGTGTCGCGCAGGCGCACCTGGATCACCATCGCGAAGATGATCGTGATCGGAAACGCCAGCAACGGAATCACCACCAGCCAGCCGCCGAGCAGGCCGATCACCACCAGCATCAGCACGGCAAAGGGCAGGTCGATCAGGCTTGTCAGCGTCACCGCGGTGAGGAATTCCCGCAGGCCCTGGAAGTCATGGATGCTTTGGGCGAAACCACCAATGGTCGCCGGCCGCGCTTTCATCGCCATGCCGGTAATGCGTTCGAACAACGTGGCCGAAAGGATCACGTCGGTTTTCTTCCCGGCGGTGTCCAGCAGGTGCGCACGCACCACCCGCAATACCAGTTCGAAACCGGTGCCGATCAGCAAGCCGATGGACAGCACCCACAATGTCGACGTGGCCTGGTTCGGCACCACCCGGTCGTAGGTCTGCATCACGAACAACGGCACCATCATCCCCAGCAGGTTGATCAGAAAACTTGCCAGAATCGCATCACTGTACAGCCACTTCGACAGCTTCAAAGTGTCGCGAAACCACGCTTCAACCCGCGGCACCAGCGGCGAGCGCAAGTCTTCGAGTTCATGCCGTGGCCGCGCGAACAAGGCCTGGCCGCTGTAATTCTCGGCCAGTTCGTCCGTGCTGACCCATTGTTCACCGCCGTCGGCTTCGCTCGGCAAAATCAGCAACTGCCCGTCATCGCCGAAGCGTCGCAGAACGGCCGTACGGCCGTTGTTGAGGATCAGCATCACAGGCAGGTTGAGGGCGGAAATGTCCGCCAGTTCACGGCGCAGCAATCGCGCCTGCAAACTGGCCCGGGCCGCTGCGCGAGGCAGCAGGTCCAGGCTCAGACGTTGCTTGTTCAGGGGCAGCCCGGCACTCAGGCTGGCGCGACTGACCGTCGCGCCGTGGAGTTTGCAGAGGATCAACAGACCGTCCAGAAGCGGGTCATCGAAGCTCAGGCGCGGATCGACACCGATGTTGCCGGGTTCCATGCTGGTCACATTGATCTCTCCACAGGCCTACTTCAGTTCAGGCAAACGGGCTTCGTTTTTTACTTCCGTGGAGGCGATCGCATCGGCGGGCAACACCACCCGTTGTTTGCTCAGCAACTGACCCATGTTCGCCAGCACGCGGTACATCGAGAACTCCTCGGTGTAGCGCACTTCGGTGTAGCGGCGGTTGGCGTTGTAGAGCTCGTTTTCACTGTCCAGCAGGTCGAGCAGGGTGCGTTGGCCGAGGCCGAACTGGTCCTGATACGCCACGCGCACACGTCGGCTGGTATCCGCGTATTCGCGGGCGGTCGGGGTTTGTTTCTTGGCATTGACCATGGCGTTCCAGGCCAGGTGAATGTTCTCGTTGAGTTGGCGCAGGGCATTGTTGCGGATGTCCATCGCCTGGTTGATCTGGTGCGCATCGGAGGCCAGGCGAGCCTTGTCGCTGCCACCGCGGAACAGGTTGTAGTTCATCACCACGCCGACTCGCCACTCGTTGTCGTGGCCTTCATCGCCCTGCACGTTGTTGTTCGCACCCACGGCAGCTTCGGCGTCGAAGCGAGGGTAGAACGGCGACTTGGCAACTTCGTACTGGCTCTCGGCCGATTGCACATCGGCCTGGGCGGATTTCAGGTACGGGTTGTTTTCCACCATGCTTTGCTGGGCTTCCTGCAGGGTGGCGGGCAGTTCGCCGCGGGTCGAGGGCGGGGCTTCGAGTTCATCGGGCAGGCGCCCCACGACGGCGTAGAAGTTCGACTCGGCATCCGCCAGATCGACTTCAGCGGTATCGAGGTTGTTTTGCGCCAGTGCCCGGCGAGCGACGGACTGGTCGGAGTCGGCGGTGCTGCCGATACCACGCTGGGTGCGCAGACCGATCTGATCGTTGACCCGCATGTGAGCTTGCAGATTGTTCGTGGCCAGGGTCACCAGTTCGCGGCGCTTGAGCACTTCGAGGTAGACCTCGATGGTGCGCAGGGCCAGATCCTGAGCGGTACCTTGAGCGTAATAGGCCCGGGAATTGACCACGCCTTTGGTGCGCTGGACTTCGTTGGCGGTATTGAAACCATCGAAGAGCATCTGCCGCAGACGCAATTCCGATTGGGTGTAGGTCAGGATTTCGGTGTGGTGATTGCCTAATGCCCGGGTGTTGGTGTTATCGCTGTACCCGCGCCCGTAGGCGGCATTCAGATCAACCGATGGATAAAAGCCTCCCTTGGCGACTTTCACTTGCTCATCGGCCGAGAGGCGGCTGTCTACACGCGACGCCAGCTCCGGGTGGGTCGCGATGGTGCTCTGGATTGCCTCCGTCAATGACATGGCTTGAGCCTGAGAAGTGCAGGCCATGGCCAACAGAATTGCGCTGCAGAGCGGGGTTAATACGCGCATGGGTGCCTCTCCCTGATTCCTAATGGTGCTTATTAGTCGCCAAATATTTGACGGCATTTATAGTGAAAACCGTTTCATGCTTGTAACAACAGAGCTAAGAACATTCTGGGGGAAACCATAGAAGAATTTTTCATAAGGCTTATGCCAAAAAAAACTTATGCGCTCCGCAAAATCCAGCACATTGTTCACTCCGAAAGCCCTTGATTTATGAGCGTTAGGGCGCTTAACAGGGCTTGAGGAAAGTTCCAAACCACATATCGACATAGGGCGGGGAAGTGCTGGAGGGGAGGGAAGCGGACGGTTTTGAGGTGACGGTTTTTTGTCACCTTGGTGGATCAAAACCGTTACGCATCGCTCAAAGGGCGACTTGTTGCGCAATTGGATCCCGATGCCATTGATTGCAGAGGGTTTTTATCCCGCAGCAGACACGTCGCCCGCGAGCGGCACGCTTGGCGAGAACGGCGCCAGGGCAGCGGCTTACTTCAGGTAACCGCTGCCAGCAGGCGATTCCGCCAGGCAACCCGTTGGAGCCAGGAGCACGTTCTTCGCAAAAACAGGATGCCGACAGCGGTTGGCAGCGGAGGAAGTGCACATGGCTACGCTCATCGGTATTGTCAGTAAGGTCATTGGTCAGGTGTTCGCGGTTGCGAGCGATGGCACCCGACGCGCGCTGGTCGAGGGGGACCGGTTATTCGCCGGCGATCAACTGGCCACCGGGGCCGAAGGCGCGGTGGCAGTGCATCTGCAGAATGGCCAGGAACTGACCCTCGGGCGTGGCAGCAGTATGGAGATGACGCCTCAGTTACTCGCGCATCAGGCGCCCCATGTGGACACCGCTGAAGCGGTGACGCCGACTCAGGCGCAACTGACCGATGTCGAGCAACTGCAAAAAGCGATCGTTGCCGGCGACGACCCGACCCAGACTGCTGACGCTACGGCGGCCGGACCGGATTCGACCGGCGCGCCCGGTGTACTGGGTGGCGGCCACTCGTTTGTCATGCTTGAAGAGGTGGGCGGGCGGGTTGATCCGACCATTGGTTTTCCTACCGCAGGCTTCAACGGCATTCCCGAATTTCCCCTGGGGCGGCTGGCCGGAAACCCGGACAATGGCGATAACGGTGCAGGTGGTGCAGGTGGTGCAGGCGGTTCGGGTGGTTCAGGAGGGGCAGGCGTTGTTCCTGTAACACCGGATGTTCCTGTTGTTCCTGTGACACCGATTGTTCCTGAGGTGCCGAACAATCCGGTGACCCTCACCGGCCTGTCGGTAGCGGGGGGCGAACTGACCCTCAATGAGGCCAACCTGGCCGACGGTTCGGCCCCCAACCCTGGGGCACTGACCAAGACCGGCACGTTCAGCGTGTCTGCTCCTGACGGGCTGACCAGCCTGAGCATCGGTGGGATCAACGTGATCAGCGGTGGCGTTGCCACAGGCTTCCCGCAGTCGATCACCACCCCATTGGGCAACACCTTGACCGTCACCGACTACAACTCGGCCACGGGAGTTGTGAGTTACAGCTACACCCTCAACGACAATGAAACCCATCCGGCCGGTGACGGCGCCAACAGCATCACCGAGAATATCGACGTCGTCGCCACCGATACGGACGGCAGTTCGGCGACCGGGCAAATCAACGTCAACATCGTCGATGACCTGCCGACTGCTCATGCCGACGAGACTTCGGTCGCCGAGGGCGGCACCGTCAGCGGCAACGTGCTGTGGAACGACGTTGGCGGCGCCGATGGCCTCGCTGCAGGAGGGGCGGTGGTCGGTGTTCGGGCCGGTTCAGACACCTCGACCTCAGCCGTTGGCGGCCTCAACAGCCAGATCAATGGCACCTACGGTTACCTGACGCTGGACGCCAACGGCAACGCCGTCTACCACAGCAACCCGAACGCCGTGAGCGGCCCAGGCGCGACCGACACGTTCACCTACACCGTGCGCGATGCCGACGGTGACCAAAGCACCACGACCATCACCATCGACGTGCACAACAGCGGCATCACAGCGGTCAGCGACAGCGACGTGACCGTCTACGAAAAAGCCCTCGACCTGAACCAGGACGGTCAGGACCTGGCGCCCGGCGCCGTCACCGGCAGTCAGCCGGTGAATACCGGCGAAACCGCCAGTGGCACCCTGGTCGGTTCGGTCAGCGGCGCGGTCGGCGCGATCACCTACACCCTGGTCGGCAGCGCCACCGGGACCTACGGGCAGATCCTGCTCAATCCCGATGGCTCCTATACCTACACGCTGACGTCGGCGCCAAGCACCACGCCGCATGCGAACGACGGCGCCAACACCCTGAGCGAAAGCTTCACCTACCAAGCCACCGACTCTCTGGGCAACAGCACCACCAGCACCATCGTGGTCAAAATCGTCGATGATCAGCCGACTGCTCATGCCGACGAGACTTCGGTCGCCGAAGGCGGCACCGTCAGTGGCAACGTGCTGTGGAACGACGTCGGCGGCGCCGATGGTCTCGCCGCAGGAGGGGCGGTGGTCGGCGTGCGTGCCGGCTCAGACACCTCGACCTCAGCCGTTGGCGGCCTTAACACCCAGATCAATGGCACCTACGGTTACCTGACGCTGGACGCCAACGGCAACGCCGTCTACCACAGCAACCCGAACGCCGTGAGCGATCCCGGTGCGACCGACGTGTTCACCTACACCGTGCGCGATGCCGACGGTGACCAAAGCACCACCACTATCACCATCGACGTGATCAACAGCTGCATCAGCGCGGTCAGCGACAGCGACGTGACCGTCTACGAAAAAGCCCTCGACCTGAACCAGGACGGTCAGGACCTGGCGCCCGGCGCCGTCACCGGCAGTCAGCCGGTGAATACCGGCGAAACCGCCAGTGGCACCCTGGTCGGTTCGGTCAGCGGCGCGGTCGGCGCGATCACCTACACCCTGGTCGGCAGCGCCACCGGGACCTACGGGCAGATCCTGCTCAATCCCGATGGCTCCTATACCTACACGCTGACGTCGGCGCCAAGCACCACGCCGCATGCGAACGACGGCGCCAACACCCTGAGCGAAAGCTTCACCTACCAAGCCACCGACTCTCTGGGCAACAGCACCACCAGCACCATCGTGGTCAAAATCGTCGATGATCAGCCGACGGCTCATGCCGACGAGACTTCGGTCGCCGAAGGCGGCACCGTCAGCGGCAACGTGCTGTGGAACGACGTCGGCGGTGCCGATGGCCTCGCCGCAGGGGGCGCGGTGATCGGCGTGCGTGCCGGTTCAGACACCTCGACCTCGGCCGTTGGCGGCCTCAACAGCCAGATCAATGGCACCTACGGTTACCTGACGCTGGACGCCAACGGCAACGCGGTCTATCACAGCAACCCGAACGCCGTGAGCGATCCCGGTGCGACCGACGTGTTCACCTACACCGTACGCGATGCCGACGGTGACCAAAGCACCACCACCATCACCATCGACGTGATCAACAGCTGCATCAGCGCGGTCAGCGACAGCGACGTGACCGTCTACGAAAAAGCCCTCGACCTGAACCAGGACGGTCAGGATCTGGCGCCCGGCACCGTTACCGGCAGTCAGCCGGTGAATACCGGCGAAACCGCCAGTGGCACCCTGGTCGGTTCGGTCAGCGGCGCGGTCGGTGCGATCACCTACACCTTGGTCGGCAGCGCCACCGGCACCTACGGGCAAATCCTCATCAATCCCGATGGCTCTTACACCTACACGCTGACCTCACCGGCCAGCACCACGCCGCATGCGAACGATGGCGCCAACACCCTGAGCGAAAGCTTCACCTACCAAGCCACCGACTCTCTGGGCAACAGCACCACCAGCACCATCGTGGTCAAAATCGTCGATGATCAGCCGACTGCTCATGCCGACGAGACGTCGGTCGCCGAAGGCGGCACCGTCAGTGGCAACGTGCTGTGGAACGACGTCGGCGGTGCCGATGGCCTCGCCGCAGGAGGAGCGGTGATCGGCGTGCGTGCCGGTTCAGATACCTCGACCTCAGCCGTTGGCGGCCTCAACAGCCAGATCAATGGCACCTACGGTTACCTGACGCTGGACGCCAACGGCAACGCCGTCTACCACAGCAACCCGAACGCCGTGAGCGATCCCGGTGCGACCGACGTGTTCACCTACACCGTGCGCGATGCCGACGGTGACCAAAGCACCACCACCATCACCATCGACGTGCACAACAGCGGCATCACAGCGGTCAGCGACAACGACGTGACCGTGTACGAAAAAGCCCTCGACCTGAACCAGGATGGCCAGGATCTGGCGGCCGGCACCGTCACCGGGAGTCAGCCGGGCCTCACGGCTGAAACCGCCAGTGGCACCCTGGTCGGCTCCGTCACCGGTGCCACCGGCGCGATCACTTACACGCTTGTCGGCAGCGCCACTGGCACCTACGGGCAAATCCTGCTCAATCCCGATGGCTCCTACACCTACACGCTGACGTCGGCGCCAAGCACCACGCCGCATGCGAACGATGGCGGCAACACCTTGAGTGAAAGCTTCACCTACCAAGCCACCGACGCCCTGGGCCATTCCACCACCAGCACCATTGTGGTGAACATTGTCGATGACCTGCCGACCGCCAACCCCGACGCAGCCTCGGTAACGGAGGGCGGTATCGTCAGTGGCAACGTGCTGGCGAACGACTTCAGCGATGCCGATGGGATTGGGGTGGTCGGCGTGCGTGCCGGTTCAGACACCTCGACCTCGGCCGTTGGCGGCCTGAACAGCCAGATCAATGGCACCTACGGTTACCTGACGCTGGATGCAGCGGGCAACGCGGTCTATCACAGTAACCCGGACGCCGTGAACGGCCCCGGGGCGACCGACGTGTTCACCTACACCTTGCGCGATGGCGATGGCGACGAGAGGACCACCACCCTCACCATCGACGTGAACAATAGCTGCGTCAGCGACAACGGCGGCGACCTGGCCAGTTCGACGTTGACGGACCCCGTCATTGCGAACGCGCCACCGGTGGCGGTCGATGACCACATCATCACCAACGTGCTGTCGGGCAGTGTCGTGGTGCCAGGCGAATTGTTGCTGGCCAACGACACCGATCCGAATGGCGATCCGCTGACCGCTTCGCCGATCACCGTCAGCACTGGTTGGATTGCCAAAGGCGCGGACTTCACCGGCACCCAGCAAAACTTCAGCTTCACCGGCGGTAACGAGCAGGCGGTGACCCTCGCCCGCAGTGCATTCGTCGCCAACACGACAGCCATGACGGCGGTGTTGGTCGTCAGCGGGGCGCTGGGACCGGTTAGCAGCAACACCCACGATGACGACCGCATCACCGTCGACCTCAAACAGGGTGAAACCCTTAACCTGGATCACAATCTGGCGGCCGGTCATGTCGCCATGGAGTACTCAATCAACGGCGGCACATGGATCGCCCTCGCGGACGGGCAAACCCTCACCGCAACGTCGGACAGCACCTACCAGATCCACATCACCAACATCGACAACGGTGGTCCGGGCAACAGCGGGAAGGGGGCGGAAAACTACCAGCTGACCATGACCGTCAACTACGCCGGTGCCCATGACATCGCGCCCGATGTCCACGGCACCTACGCCGCCAACGACAGCCATGGCGGCAGCGACAACGCCGCCGTGACCATCACCTATCAGGACGGCCACACCCTCACCGGCACGGCGGGCGACGATGTACTGGTGGCGGGGGCCGGTAACAACGTGATCAATGCCGGCGACGGCAACGACGTGCTCACCGCAGGTTCCGGCAACAACGAAATGCACGGCGGCGCCGGCAATGACTTGCTGTACAGCGGTGCGGGCAACGACCTGATCGACGGCGGCACCGGCGTCGACACCGCGAGCTATGCCCACGCCACCGCCGGGGTTACGGTCAATCTGGGCGTGCTCGGTGCGCAGAACACCGTCGGCGCCGGCACCGACACCCTGACAGCGATCGAAAACCTCACCGGTTCCAACTTCAACGACTCGCTCACCGGCGACAACCACAGCAACATCATCAACGGCGGCCTGGGTAACGACATGCTCAACGGCGGGGGCGGCGATGACTTCCTCATCGGCGGCCTGGGCAACAACACCCTCACCGGCGGCAGCGGTGCCGACACCTTCGAGTGGCTCAAAGGCAACAGCGGCCACGACGTAGTCACCGACTTCACGCCGGGCATCGACAAACTCGACCTGTCGCAACTGCTGCAAGGGGAAAACAGCACGGCGGCGTCGCTGGATGATTATTTGCACTTCAAAGTCACCGGCAGCGGCGATTCACTGGTCACCAGCATCGACGTCAGCGCCATGGCTGGCGCCGCGCCGAATCAGACCATTGATTTGGCGGGTGTGAATCTGGCCAGCCATTACGGCGTAACACCGGGGGCGGGTGGGGTGATTGCGGGGGGGCACGATACGGCGACGATTATCAACGGGATGTTGAATGATCATTCGTTGAAGGTGGATACGGTGTGATCGGCTTTTGATTCAAGCCTGAAACGACAAAACCCGCCGTCCGATCAAACGGGGCGGCGGGTTTTTTCTGTCTGAAGAGATGTGTCGTCGGTGAGTCAGCCTTCGCGATCAAGCCCGCTCCCAAAGTTGATCCTCAGCGATCACAGATTTTGTGTTCGACAACGATCCAATGTGGGAGCGGGCTTGCTCGCGAAGGGGCCAGAATGGACACCGAATCAATCAGTAAGTGTTCCTCAGGCCTCGGTCAGCCCGGCAACTCCAGATTATCCAGCACCCGATTCACCGCCAGTTCCCCGAGCATGATCAACTGCGCAATCCCCAACACCGTCCGGCGCTGCGGCCCCGGCAACTGGCCGGCGAAGTCCTGGGCGATGGTCTTTGCCGAAGCGAGAGTTTCGCAGGCATCGGTCAACAGTTCCTCGTTTTTTGTGTCCGCGGTCACGGCATACATCCCGCGGGTTTTACGTGGGGGCGGCGTGGAGCCGGGCGGGCAGAGGTAGTGGTCGAGCGCGCGGTCAGCGGCTTCGTGGAGTTTTTTCGAATCGAGGGATTCGTAGGGGGAGGTGGGGGCGGTTTCGGGCGGGTTGGGTGTGGGTTTGATCATGGAGAAGCTCCTACAAAGTGGAGCCACTAAAACCTGTCGCTAAACAGATAAAGGTGGCGGCTGGACGCAGGTTAGCGAACCGGGTGTAGGCGCCCGGCAGACCCGAAGGTCTCCCACGCACAGCCGCCATGTCACCAATCGCAATCAGGAGATCTGCGATGGAGTTTGGAGCGCTGATGCGCCTACATAGAATCAGGTCGCTAAACCCGATCGCTGATTCGTCAGCGACCGGACCACAATAGAACCCACCCCCACGGCGCACAAGCCGGCGGATTCTGGCGTAACTGTAGGCAATGGCGCAAGGATGTGTAGCCTGGAAGGCGTGTCTGGAAGTGTTTTTAAACGCCATAGCTTAAAAGCAATAGATCACAGTCCCCGGCAACTCCAGCAGGATCAAATGCAATCCGCTGTATGAACTGTCGCAGGCTGCGATCTTTTTAAACGCTCAATATTAAATAGATCCGTCCCCTTATCCTTTTGGTTCAAGTTATGAAACACACCCAAAAACCTGAGTTCCACACGATTTTTTCAGGTCGGTGTAACTCGACCAAACAACTTGGGCCAGTAAATAAATGCGTCCCCTTTTCCCCAGCGACGATTATTAACGGGATGTTGAATGATCATTCGTTGAAGGTGGATACGGTGTGATCTGAAACGACAAAACCCGCCATCCCTGTGGAAAGGGATGGCGGGTTTTTTGGTGTTTGTGGGTTCGTCGTTCAGTTCGGAATCCATCCCTCACCCTAACCCTCTCCCAGAGGGAGAGGGGACTGACTGTGCGTGGCTCAAGTTATGAGCCACACCCCAAAACCTGAGTTCCACATGATTTTTTCAGGTCGGTGTAACTCGACCAAACAACTTGGGCTGGTAAATAAATGCGTCCCCTTTCCCTTTAAAAGGTGGGGGGGCATGGCGCGATTAACAAAAAATCTTCAAGCTACTTTCTGCATAAAGTCGCACCACTCACAGTCCCATGTGCTAGCACCCTTATGTATAAAACCAATCCTCTATCCTTCGTTACTACATTGGAAATGTATAGCAAGGTTCCATGGGGTACAGGCTGCTCTCCGATTAAATAGTTTTCAGAAGTGTAGAAACGGGCGTTGATGAGACTTACGTCGGAGTTGTTTAAGACGGTTCCCCCTTGTGATATCCGCCACTGATAAGATTCCCAGGCACTGTGGAAAGATGGGTAAAAAATGAGGGGGCGGACATTGGAGACAACCACTTCGAAACTCAGGGTGCGTTTCAACGCGTCTTCGACAGTGATGCGAGTCGTCCCATTGCCCTCGCTGCGTACCCGTCCAGTCGCGTCCACGGACGCAACTCCGAGATTAGCGGATGTGTATGTGTACGGCGGAATTCCGCTGGTGGGTAACCGATCCTTATAAGTACCGGAGGGTTCAGGTGTTCGGTATTTCCATTGAGAGAGCAGGGAGCCAGGAACAGAGATACAGATGCCGTTGAGGATGACGGGAGACGTGTCGAGATTGAATGGGATGGTCACGACCACGGTGCGAACGGCCGACACCGGTCCGGTGCCATACAGCGCCTTGGCAGTGAAACGGTGCGTTGCCAGGCTCAAGCCGGAGACGATCAGACTCCAGTCCCCCGTGGCATTCGCGGTGGGCGTGCCCTTGGAGACGGCCCCGTCGAATACTTCAACCCGCAGGTTGGCGCTGGCCTTGCCGGTCAGGGTGACGCTGGTATCGACGGTGGTGCCACCGTCGGGCACAGAGCCTTTGGAGTCCGTCACGTTGGCAATGGTCGGATTGACGACTGCGACCACGACCACGGTGCGAACGGCCGACACCGGTCCGGTGCCATACAGCGCCTTGGCAGTGAAGCGATGTGCCGCCACGGTGAGGCCGGTGACCTGCTTGGTCCAGTCGCCGCTGGCGTGGACTTGTGCCGTCCCCTTGGACGTCGTCCCATCAAAAATCTCCACTTGCAGATTCCCCGTCGCTTTGCCCGCCAGGGTCACGGTGGTGTCGGTGGTCGTGCCATTCTGAGGGATCTCAATATTCTTCGTATCCTTCACGGAATCGATGGTCGGCACCACCAGCGCCAGCGCCTTGATGGTATAGACCCGATCCGGAAATACCGTGGCAGTAGCGGGGTTATTACTCTTGTCCTCCGACACCTTGAACTTGACCGTCAACGTGGTGCCATCTCCGAGTTCCGCCAGGTAGCTGTTCACCAATACCTGTGGCCAAAAGCCCTGAATGATCCACTGCGGATTGACCCGCGCCGGCAAGCCGTTCCACAGCTGCAGGTTATGCGCCGAACCGTCGGCCTTGCGACTCTCGACGCTCAACCAGCATGGCTGACCGTCCTGCATTTCTGTCCAGGTCAACGCGTGAATCGTCACGTTTTTCCCGACCAACGCTGCCACATCCAACACATCGTTGGCATCGGCTTCCACGATCTTTGGCGGGTTCAGTACTTTCTGATTCGCATGGATATCCAGCAAGGTCGTTCCCGACTGGTTGTTGTTGCCCAACTGATCGAACACTGTGAACTTGATCGGCGTATTGGCATTGTCGCCAATTTGCTGAAAATCAGAAGCGGTCAGTGTCACCGTGATCGGCTTCGTCGGATCGGTGACGACAAATGTGACGCTCCAGCCACCCACCTCCAGACGAATCTGGTCGAAAGGTCGCGCGAAGCTGTAGTTGAACGTGAGCAGCACCCCCTTCGCCGCCTCTCCCGGACCGACGCCGCCCGGGACGACGTTGGGCGGAAGGACAAGCGTCATACCGGCCGGCGACGGATAACCAGGTGTCGGATTGTTATACAACAGGGTCAGTTTGGGGGAATCCGCGGGATTCCCGCTGACTCGGCTCACCCGGTAGGAGATGTCGTTGACACCGTTCTTGAACCAGCTGGACGGCAAGTGAAGAAGGAAACGATCGTTCTCTTCACCTGGGTAGATGGTTTTGGCGACGTTGGTGCGAACGCCGTTGACATATAACGTCACAACGTCGTACGCAGCCATGATCCACGTCGCAAGCGCAGTAAACGGTTCGATCACCAGCTCAAGGCCATTTGGCGTAAAAGCGGCCTCAGGGATGCCGCCGTCGGCTGTCCCCAACGGTTGTACTGGTGTTACCCACATCGGCGGGTACGCCGGAAACAACGCAAGAGCATTGGCCACCGCTTGTGTCTGAAGATTCATCGTTGCCTCCTGGAGTACCAGCCTGTTCGGGATAGGCCTCATCACACCTCTAAAAGGCGCAACTGGCTACTGACAGATCTGACAGGTAGACGTGACTTCCAGACGAACGGTCGGACCCCTCACATCGGCTCCGGCGGCCCGATCAAACGCCCCATCACCCCAAACAATCCCAACTCCCTGATCACCTCCAGCTCCCCTTTGGTCTCCACCATTTCCGCAATCAACGGCAAATCAATGCTGTTGGTCGCCCGAAAAATAGCCTCGATGAACAGCTTTTTATCACTCTGCTCATCAATGTGACGGATGTACGCGCCATCGATTTTCAAGTAAGCCAGCCCCAGTTGAGTCAGGTTGCCGATCTGGCCGAAGCTGCCGCCGAAATGCTGCAGACCGATGCGGTAACCGGTGTTGAGCAGGCTGTGGCTCAGGTGTTGCAGTTCTTCCTGAGGTGGCAGTTGGCGTTCGTCGATTTCCAGAATCAGCAGGGGCGCGAGTTCGGGCAGCGATTCGAGCATGTCGAGGATGTGCTGCAACTGCGCTGGATCGCGCAGGGTGCTGCCGGACAGGCTTAGCGCCAGGGGCCAACGATTGATGATGAGGTAGTCGAGGGTGGCTTCGAGCATGGCCAGGTCGAACCGGGCCGACCAGCCGAGTCGCTCGATCCACGGCAGGAAATGCCCGGCGGCAATGGCCTCGCCCTGCGGGTCGATCAGGCGCGCGAGGACTTTGTGATGCAGCACCTGGCTGGTGTCGGCGCATTGCACCACCGGCTGGAAATACAGTTGCATCTTGCCTTGGTTCAGGGCGTCGTCGATCCAGGTTTGCCAGTCGTTTTGGGATGGGGTCGGCGCGGTGATGGAATCGGCCAAGTGAACCCACGGACGCTCGGGATGTTGCCGGGCTTCGGTCAACGCCTGATCCAGTCGCGTCAGCACGTCACTGGCGGGCTCACCGGGGTGGTAAGGGGCGATCCCCAAATGCGCCACCGGCATGGCGTCGCTGGCGCCGGTCAGGCGCAGGTTTTCCAGGGTGGCGCTGATTTCGCTGGCCAAGCGTGCGGCGTCGGTGCTGTCCAGGCCAGGCGTCAGCAGGCTGAATTCACCGCCACGATTGCGCGCTGCAAGCCAGGTTCGACGTTCCGGTGGCTGGGTCAGGCGTTTGAGCAATTCACCGACGGCGCTGATCAGCGCATCGGTGCGCTGGCCGCCCAAACGTTGGTTGAGACCGACCAGGTCGTTGATCCGCAGCATCAGCAAATGGCCGTCGCTGCTCTGCTCGGAGACCAGCAACTCGTCGGCCAATTCTTCATCCAGCAAGCGTCGATTGGCCAGGCCTGTAAGGCTGTCCTGATAGGACTCGACCCGCAGTTTTTCACTGCGTGCGACCTCTTCGGCGAACAGCGCCTTGAGCTTCTCGACCATCTGGTTCATGGCCAATACCACGCGTTTCAACTCCGGTGTGCGCGGCAGTTTCGGCAGGCTTAAAAACTCGCGTTTGCTGATGGCTTCGGCCTGTTTGACCATGGTGTCGAGCGGACGAAATTGCCGGCGCAGCAACCAGCCACCAAACACGGCACTGAGCAGGCCGCACACCAGCAACCAGATCAGGCTGCCGAGGGTGCTGTCCCAGAGTTTGGCCAGGGCGAACTGCGGATTGCTCAACACTTCGACCCGTGCCGCCTGGACCCAGCCGCGCATGATCAGCGCTTCGCCACCGGGTGGGTGCAGGTTGACCAGGTTCACAAACCAGGCGGGAACGCCGTCGATTTGCCCCGGCGCACTGCGCTCTACCAGCACCTGCGCATCGTCGATGTTGATGATTCGAATGCTGCTGAAGTAACCGCTGTCGAAAATCGAGCTGACCATCAATTCGATCATGGCCGGGTCATCGATTTGCGCCGTCAACGACAAACCCAACGCGGTGGCGGCGTCCTGGGCGTGGGAGCGCAACTGGCCGAGCATCTGGTCGCGAGAGCTTTCCAGGCTGACAAAAAAACTGCCGCTGAACGCCACCAGCAAGAACAGGCAGATGGCGAGAAACAACTGTTTACGCAGTGACATAAATCGCTCCTTGCTCAGGTGGCTAGCCGTCGCCCACGGCGAACCCTTCGGCCTGCATCTTTTTCAGTACGTCCTGCCAGCGCGACAGTTTTTTCGAGTCGCTGCTGCGTTTGCCGCCATTGGCTCCCGGCAAGTACAGGCCTTCTGCGTTGAAGGCGTACACCGGCAGCAAGTCTTTGCGTTGGGAGGCGGGGCGCACCTCGCCGATCAAGTTGTCCAGCACCAGCGGATCGGCCGTGGGGCTGTTGTAGAAAGTCAGCACCATGTGCGCCTGGTTCTGGGTCAGGGCTTTCACGTAGGTGATGCGCAGTTTTTCGCTGGGAATTCCCAGGTAGCGCAGGCTGAAATATTTTGCCAGTGCGTAGTCCTCGCAGTCAGCGGCACCCTTGATCAGGGATTCGACGGGTGTGGCCCAGTAATCGGTCTGATGCCAGATGCGGGTGTCGTCCAGAAAGCTCAGTTGCTGATTGAAGAAGCGATTGACCGCGTTCAGTTGCTCGCGCTCGGGGGCGTTGGCTTCGCTTTGCAGCATCTGACTCCAGGCCTCGATCCTTCCCCGTCCCGGGCCGAGGGTGCCGTAGCGCTGTTCGGCGGTTTGCAGAATCTGCGTAAAACTCCAGTTAGCCCCGACACTGCCCAGCCCGGCCAACAGAAAAGTGATCAGCAACAGCCATCTGCCGAGCCGAAGTCGGAGCGTTGACCATCCTGGACTACGCAGACTGCGGGACATGTCTGGCCGCTCGGGTGCAGATGCCTGAAGTCTAGGCGGTGTTTTCAGCGAGGCAGGACAAATCGTCGGTTGGTACGCGGACTTGTAGCAGCTGGCGGAGCCTGCGTTCGGCTGCGAAGCAGTCGTAAACCCTGCACACACGGTTTGCCTGATAGACCGCAGCGGATGGACTAGCGACGGCTTCGCCGCCGAACGCAGCCTTCGGCAGCTGCTACAGGGAGCGTGGTGAATTCAGGGTTTGTGCAGGGTTTTCTGTTTGAGGATGTAGACGCTCACCAGCACGGCGCTGGTCAGCATGAACCCCCGCGCCCACGGCAGGGGCACCAGGTAGCAGGAAAGCAGGATGCTCGCCCACATCAGGCCGATGGCGTAGACCTTGCCTTTGAGCGGGATGCCGTTGCCGCTCAGGTAATCGCGAACCCACGGCCCAAGCCGCGGATGTTCAACCAGCCAATGATAGAAGCGCGGCGAACTGCGGGCGAAGCAGGCGGCCGCCAGCAGCAGGAAGGGCGTGGTGGGCAACACCGGCAGGAAAATCCCGATCACCCCCAGCGCTACGCTCAGCCAGCCGATGGCCAGCAGCACGTAACGCAACATCAGGGAGCGGTTGCCTATGGGGTTGTCCATAGGCAAAACCTTAGTGGTGACGAGGCTTGAGGATCGCCGGTTTTTCGTCTGGCGCCTGGCACAGCAGGTACAGCGCAGTCAGCGCTTCCGGGATCTGCACGATCATGTCGTCCATCAGGTTGGCGTCTTTGGCGATGTCTTCGAACTCAGGCTGTTCGTCGAACAGACCCGAACCGACCATGATCGGCAGCAGCATTTCGCTGACTTCGTCTTCGGCGGTTTCGAACCAGGCTGCTTCGCGCAGGAACACGCCTTCCATGAAACCGATGCACCAGCCGCGCAGGTCGGAGTCATCCGGCTCTTCGCCCAGGTCCAGGTCACAAGGCAGCTCGAACTCTTCATCGGACGCCAGTTGGCGAGCGATGTGAGCCTTGAGGGCCAGCAGGGTGGATTCGATCGCTTCACGCTCGGTGTCGTCGGCGTAATGCGGCTCTTCGGCGAAGAGGGCGTCGATCCATTCACGGTCGGGAACGGTTTCGGAACAGATCGACAGCGCAGTGAGGTAGCCGTGGGCGGCCACGTAGTCCAGCGCCTCGTCATGCAGTTCGTCGGCGTCGAGGAAGACTTGCAGGCGGGTTAGTTGCTCAGCGAAGGACATTAAAGGGCTACCTTGGGAATTAAACAGATGCGGGAATTCTAGGCCTTCTTGAGCGCTTGGGCCAGCCGCGCGGGATATTTGGACCCATGCAGGAGTATGGAACACCGCAATCCCTGTGGGAGTGAGCCTGCTCGCGATAGCGGTGGGCCAGTCAACTCTGTTTTGAATGTAGCGCCGCTATCGCGAGCAGGCTCACTCCTACAGGGTTCTTCATGGCATTGGGTTATGTGTCTTATCAGTGGTGCCCTGCGCAAGGGAGGGGTCGGGTATACTCGCGCGTTTTGTGATGCCCTGCTGGCGTTGCGGCTGAAACGTGAAGCGTCATGCAATGCGCACTTACGATTTGTCGGTGCAGCCTTCGTGGTTCTGAACCAGCCTTGCAGGGATGTTTTTGTGATTTTTGGAGTTTCTATGCTCGAACAGGCTCAACGCGTCCTCAAGGACATCTTCGGCTACGACAGTTTCCGTGGCCGTCAGGGTGCAATCATTGAGCGCGTGGCCAGTGGCGGCGACGCCCTGGTGCTGATGCCTACCGGTGGCGGCAAGTCCTTGTGCTTCCAGGTGCCGGCGCTGTTGCGCGAAGGCCTGGCGGTGGTGGTGTCGCCGCTGATCGCCCTGATGGACGACCAGGTCGCCACCCTCGAAGAGCTGGGCGTCGCTGCGGCGGCATTGAACTCCACGCTCAGCGCCGAGCAACAGCGCGATCTGGCGGCACGGATCAAGCGCGGTGAAGTGAAAATGCTTTATCTCGCGCCTGAGCGCCTGGTTCAGCCACGGATGCTAGCGTTCCTGCAAAGTCTTGAAATTTCCCTGTTCGCCATCGATGAAGCCCACTGCGTGTCCCAATGGGGCCACGACTTCCGCCGCGAATACCTGCAACTGGGCCAGTTGGCGGAATTGTTCCCCAACGTCCCGCGTATCGCCCTGACTGCGACCGCCGACAAGCGTACCCGGGAAGAAATCGTCGATCGCCTTCATCTTCAGGATGCCGAGCGTTTCCTGTCGAGTTTCGACCGTCCCAACATCTTCTATCGCATCGTGCCCAAAGAGCAGCCGCGCAAGCAGTTGCTGGCGTTCCTCGCCGAACGGCGCAGCGATGCCGGTATCGTCTATTGCCTGTCGCGCAAGAAAGTCGACGAAGTGGCGGTGTTTCTCAGCGAACAAGGCTTCCCGGCGCTGCCGTACCACGCCGGTTTGCCCAACGATACCCGGGCTCACCACCAGAAGCGCTTCCTCAATGAGGAAGGCCTGATCATGGTCGCCACCGTGGCGTTCGGCATGGGCATCGACAAGCCCAACGTGCGCTTTGTCGCTCACCTCGATTTGCCAAAATCCCTTGAGGCTTACTACCAGGAAACCGGTCGCGGCGGCCGAGACGGTCTGCCGGCAGACGCCTGGATGGCCTACGGCCTGCAAGACGTGGTGATGCTCAAGCAGATGTTGCAGAACTCCGAGGGCGACGAGCGTCACAAGCGTCTGGAGCAGCACAAGCTCGACGCCATGCTCTCGCTCTGCGAAGAAACCCGCTGCCGTCGCCAGACGCTGCTGGCCTACTTCGACGAAGACATGCCCGAACCGTGCGGCCATTGCGACAACTGCGTCGATGGCGTGCAGACCTGGGACGCCACCGAGCCGGCCCGTCAGGCGCTTTCGGCGATCTACCGCACCGGCCAGCGTTACGGCGTCGGGCATTTGGTCGATGTGTTACTGGGCAAGGACAACGAAAAAGTTCGCAGCTTCGGCCATCAACATCTGTCGGTGTATGGCGTTGGCAAAGCAATGGGCGAGAGTGAATGGCGCTCCTTGTTCCGTCAGCTGGTTGCCCGCGGTCTGGCGGACATCGACCTGGAAGGCTACGGCGGCCTGCGCCTGAGCGACACCTGTCGACCGCTGCTCAAGGGCGAAGTGACCCTGGAGCTGCGTCGCGACCTCAAGCCGCAAACCACGGCCAAAAGCAGCAAGAGCCAGGCGAGCCAACTGGTTCGCGGCGAAGAACGCGAACAGTGGGAAGCCTTGCGCGCCCTGCGTCGCAAACTCGCCGAAGAGCATGGTGTGCCGCCGTACGTCATCTTCCCCGACTCGACGCTGCTGGAAATGCTCCGCAGCCAACCGACCTCGCTGTCGGAAATGGCCACGGTCAGCGGCGTGGGCGCACGCAAGCTGGAGCGTTACGGCGAGGCCTTCCTCGAAGTCCTCGGCGGACAGGTCGAGGCGCCGAAAGTGGTGGCCGACCTGCGCCACGAACTGATCACCCTGGCCCGCGCCGGCATGACACCGTTGCAGATCGCCGGTCAGCTGCAATGTTCGGAAAAGAACGTCTACACCCTGCTCGCCGAAGCGATTGGCAAGCAGCAGTTGTCGCTGGAGCAAGCGCTGGATCTGCCCGAAGAGTTGATGGGCGAAATCCAGGACGCGTTCCTCGACGGCGAAGGCGAGTTGCCGCCGGTGTCGGAGATTACCGCACTGTTCGCCGGGAGAGTGCCGGAAGGCGTTTTGTACTGTGTTCGGGCGGCGCTGCAATCCGAATTCGAGATTTAGGTGATCTGCCACATAGATGTAACGATTCAGTACAGAGCAAGCCTTGCCTCTGGCCAAGGGTCATGCTTAGCTGACTAATAATTAGTTTTTCTTTATTTCAGTCTAATCATGAGTGTTTTATGCCGTTAACCGACCAACACCGCTTTGGCATGCAACTGGCCCAGATGTCGCGCGGCTGGCGTGCCGAACTGGACCGCCGTCTGGCTGGCCTGGGTCTCTCCCAGGCGCGCTGGCTGGTGCTGCTGCACCTGGCGCGTTTTGATGATGCCCCGACCCAACGTGAACTGGCGCAAAGCGTCGGCGTCGAAGGGCCGACCCTGGCCCGATTGCTCGACAGCCTCGAAAGCCAGGGACTGGTACAACGTCAATCGGTGCTGGAAGATCGCCGGGCGAAGAAAATCGTCCTCTGTGCCCCGGCCCTTCCCTTGATCGAACAAATTGAAACCATTGCCACCCAACTGCGCCACGAGTTGTTCGATGGCGTCGATGAGGCGGACTTGAAGGTCTGCATGCGTGTCCATGGGCACATTTTGGCCAACCTGGAAAAATCTTGAGGCATAAACGCACCCAGGACTTTTGAGATACCCCGTTGGGCAGACTATAAAGAACTACTTGGCAATATCGTGTTCGTACCGGATGTGCGAACGCGTACAAGATGGTTCTGGTTATCTAAGGGATGCTCATGCTCGAGAGTTGGCACATGGTTTTGCGGTGTTGCGCCAGGCTGCTTCTGGTCGGTGGTGCTGTCACTTACTCGGCATTGGCGCCCGCGTTGGGCCTGGGTGATATCACCCTGCATTCAGCGCTGAATCAGCCGTTGCGCGCTGACATCGCCCTGGAAGATGCCGCCGGTCTGGAGGAGGGCGAGCTCTCGGTCAGCCTCGCGACAGCGGAGGAGTTCAGCCGCGCCGGCATCGATCGGGTGTTCTTCCTCAATAATCTGAAATTCACCCCGATCCTGCGGGGCAACCGCAGCCTGATCCGGGTGAGCTCCAGCAAACCGGTCAATGAGCCTTTCCTGAATTTCCTGGTGCAGCTCAATCAGCCCAACGGGCGCGTGCTGCGCGAGTACACGGTGCTGATCGATCCGCCGGGTTCACCGGGGATTGTTCCCGTCACTGACGAGCCGATGACCGACGTTCAGTCCTCCGGATTCCCGACGGTTGAGCCGGCCGTTGCGAAGCCACCTGCGGCGAAGGGCAAAAAGCCCCCTGTTCCTCGCGTCGATCAACCTGCTGCCGCGCCTGTGAGTGATCCCGTTGCCGAACAACTGGCCGCCAGCGTGCTGCAAAACCAGCAGCTGCAAGCAACCATCGATGAATTGACTGCGAAGCTTCAGGCCCAGGAGGAGCAGGTCGCCGGTCAGAAAAAGCAGGTGACTGAACTGCAAACCCAATTGGCGGAAATCAAGACCGCAGCGGTGGAGCCGGTTGCACCTGTCGTTGCGGCTCCAGCACCGGCCGTTGTTGAAGAGCCTGAATCTACTAATTGGCTGCAGATTCTCGGGTTGCTGGCGGTGGTGGCTCTGGTGTTGCTGGGGTTGTTCGTTCGGCGTCAACGACAACAGGTTCAGGCATTGCCCGACGCGTTACCTGTTTTGCCGTCACGGCATGAACCGGCGCTCAATCGCACTGCAGAGCCGCTTGCCCAATCGTCAGAGTTGCAACCGGCAACTGAATCGGGTGAAGAGTCGCCCGCAGGCGATGTGTTTGAAGGGGTTGATATCTATCTGGCCTATGGCCGTTTTTCTGAAGCGGCCGGTTTGTTGCGAGAGGCGCTGATCAAGGAGCCGCAACGCACGGATCTTGCCGTTCAGCTGTTGGAAGTCTTGGGTAAACAGGGTGACATACCCGCCTATGAGACACAGGAAAACAACCTGCGTGACGCCGGATACGACCTGCAAGAACTTCAGAATATTCGCGCCCGACACCCGAAATTGAGCAGTGCGGCACCGTTGGCCGTTGCAGCGTCAATCACTCCCCCCAAGGCTGCGATACCCGAAGCAGCACCCAACGATGAGTTCCAGTTGAACCTGGATGACCTGTCGATGGATTCGAGTTGGGACCTGATCAGCCCTTTTGAGCACTCGCCGTCCGCCGCGAAGCCATCGAGCGAATCCGCGTCGGTCGAGGCGCCGTTTGTCTCGAACCTGCACGTCTTGCCCGAGGTATTTGAAATGCCGGACGACTCGACGCTGGACGAACCCGAACTTGAATGGGTTGCCGAGCCTGATTCCCAGTCTCTGGATGACACTTTTCTCAACGAGTTCAGCGATCCCGGCCAGTCACTGGAGCTGGAACCGCTGAACCTGGAACCGGCCGAGCCGAGCAGCGCCGACAAACTGGAGCAAGCCCAGACCTGCATTGATGACGGCGATGTGGACAGCGCCATCGAACTGCTCAACGAGTTGCTCAAGGAAGGTAACGAGCCGCTTAAGCAGACCGCCCGGAACCTGCTCGCCGGGCTATCATAGCGGCGCCCTCTGGCTCAGGAGTTCGCCGATCATGACTGCACGCAAACCGGAAATCATCATCACCTATTGCACGCAATGCCAGTGGCTGTTGCGTGCGGCCTGGCTGGCCCAGGAACTGCTCAGCACCTTCGGTGACGACCTGGGCAAAGTGTCGCTGGTGCCCGGCACCGGTGGGGTGTTTCACATTTTCTGTGACGATGTGCAGATCTGGGAGCGCAAGGCTGATGGCGGTTTCCCGGAGGCCAAAGTGCTGAAGCAGCGGGTCCGTGATCAAATTGATCCGGACCGCGATCTTGGGCATAACGACCGCACTCAGTGAGAGGCGGCTTCTGCCGCAACGGTCTTCTTGCTTGAGCCGCCCGAGAGTCGGCTGGAGACCACGATCGCCACGATGATCAACGCGCCACCGATCAGCATGCGCAGTGTCGGGTTTTCATCAAACAGCAGCCAGGCCACGGTGATGCCGTAAACCGGCTCCAGGGCGAACACCACGGCCGCGGTCCGCGCCTTGATCACTGCCAGGCTAGCGACAAACAGACTGTGAGCGACGCCGGTGCAGAACACCCCGAGCAGACCGATCCACAGCCAGTCGATGGCGCGCACTTCGCTCAACTGCGGTGCCGCCACCGGCAACAGGCACAACGCGACCACCACGTTCTGACACAGCGCAGCCTGCACCGCCGGGATTCGCCCGGAGCTGGCGCGGTTGGTCAGCGATAGCAGAGAGAACAGCAAACCTGAGCCCACCGCCCATAGCAGACCAATGGTGGCGCCGCTGGCCAGATCGAAATCAGGGGTGACCAGCACCAGCCCGACACTGACCAGCACCACCAGCAGGATTTCGTTGGCGCGAATTCGCTCGCGGAAGATCAACCCTTCGAGGATCACGGTAAACGCCGGGAAGCTGGCGAAACCCAGGGTCGCGATTGCCACGCCTGCGACCTTCACTGCAATGAAAAAACTCACCCAGTGCCCGGCCAGCAGTAAGCCGCTGAGCAACAGTCGGCGCCAATCCACAGCCTCGAGTTTCTGCCAGCGAGTCGTGCTGGCGAACCGCGCAAAAACGGCTAACGCCAGTACGGCGAACGCGGCACGCCCGAAGACGATGACGGCGGGGGAGGCGGCAGCCAGTTTGCCGAACACACCGGTCAAGCCGAACATCAGTGCGCCGATATGCAGGGCGCCAAGGGCGGTACGGGGAGTCATTGCAATCCTTGAAAAACGTATAAAACCAGACCGGAGACAACGCCGTCCCCTGTAGCAGCTGGCGAAGCCTGCGTTCGACTGCGAAGCAGCCGTAAAACTGCATGCACGGTGCATCTGAACGACCGCGGTGCCTGATACCACGGCTGCTTCGTCCGAACGCGGCCCGAACCGAACGCAGGCTTCGCCAGCTGCTACATTAAAACGTGCAATGCCCCGCGATGTCTGTCGGCAAACTATTGCCTTTTGTCGCCAACCTCGCGCCGCAATTTACCGGGTGAGGCACCGAACTCCCGCAACACCGCCGCCGCGAAGGCGCTCTGCGAACTGTAACCGACCCGACTGGCAATCTCGCCGATCGGCAGCGCCGAATCCCGCAACAAGCCCACGGCCATGTGCAAACGTCGACTGCGGATGTAATCCATCGGCGTCTGCCCGCATTCAGCAACGAACCGCGCATGCAGCCGAGCGCTGGACAGACCGGCGATACGCGCCAGATCGGCAACTTGAAGTGGGTAGGCGGCGTACTGATCGATGTGCGCATTCAGCGCCGCATAAGGCAGGCGCCGACCGCCGACGATCTCGGGTTTAGCGTTGTTGAGGCTGGCCAGCAACAACACCGCGCCTTGTTGCGCGATCAATGGATCGTTGACCTGACTGCCCGCCAACCAACTGACCAATTGGCTTTGCCCTGCATCCAGCGACAGGCGACCGGCGTTGTCGAGTAAACGACGACTGGCTTCGGCGTGATCACCAAGAGACTGAGAAACCCATTGGTCGCTGGGCACATCCAGTACCAGGCAACGGCTGCCATTGGCGCTACCGCAGGCATGATGGAAACCGGACGGCACCACCACGAAACTCTGCTGGACCACCTGACTGCCATGCCCGTCGACCTCGAAATCCAGCGCACCCGACAGCCCGAACACCAGCTGCGCGTGGTCGTGGCTATGGACGATCAGGTCATGCGTGTATTGGCGTAGCGTGAGGATCGGTCTCATCGCAGGTCTCCCGGGCAAGGCTGCCAGTCTACACCGAGGGCAATCGAGGGGCGCTGTCACAGGACTGACTCGCCACTGTCATGGGCAATTAACCCGACCGGCGCAAAGTTGCAAAAACTTTTGCAGAGGGTTGCCCATGACCAGCGCCGAGCTCGCCAAACCCAGTCGTAAGCAACGTGTGCGGACCTTGTGGATTTCCGACGTGCATCTGGGCACCCGGGATTGCCAGGCCGAACACCTGTCGCAGTTTCTCAAGGGCTACCACGCGGACAAGATCTACCTGGTCGGCGACATCATCGATGGTTGGAAGCTGCGCGGTGGCATGTACTGGCCGCAGGCGCACACGAATGTGATCCGCCGCTTGCTGACCATGAGCAAGCGCGGCACCGAGGTGATCTACGTCACCGGCAACCACGACGAATTCCTGCGTCGCTATTCGAAGCTGATTCTGGGCAATATCCAACTGGTGGATGAAGCGGTGCACGTGACCGCCGATGGTCGCCATCTGCTGGTCATTCATGGCGATCAGTTTGACGTGATTACGAGGTATCACCGTTGGCTGGCCTTTCTCGGCGACTCGGCCTACGAATTCACCCTGACCCTCAACCGCTGGCTCAACCATTGGCGCGCACGCTATGGCTACGGTTACTGGTCGCTGTCGGCCTACCTCAAGCACAAGGTCAAAACCGCGGTCAGCTTCATCAGCGATTTCGAAGAAGCCATCGCTCACGAATGCGTCAAACGCGAGTTGCACGGCGTGGTGTGCGGGCACATTCACCATGCCGAGATTCGCAAGGTCGGCGGGGTGGATTACCTCAATTGCGGGGATTGGGTGGAGTCGTGCACCGCGCTGATCGAGCATTGGGACGGCTCGATCGAGTTGTATCGATTGGCGGATGCCCAGGCGCGGGAGGCGGAGTTGAAGGCCGTCAAAGTTGCAGAGCCCGCTTAAAAATCAGGGTGTCTGGTCTGGCCCCATCGCGAGCAAGCTCGCTCCCACATTGGACTTGTGTCGTATACACATCCCCTTGTGGGAGCGAGCTTGCTCGCGATGGACCGCGCAGCGGTCCCCTCGGATCTTCAGGCTGGCGAATGTTCTTCCATCGCCGCCTTGTAAATCGAGTACTTGGGCTGCGCAAACAACCGTTCCATCATCGGTTCAAAGAAGCTCAGCGGCAGCGTGTCATACGCCGGATCAAACGCCGCTGCGTCATATTTGGCGCAAAACTCAATGGTCGCCTGATACTGCGGATGCCCGCTGTATTGCTCGCGCAAATGCCGGTCCATCCCTAGATGATGGAAGAAGTAATACCCCTGGAAAATTCCGTGTTTCTCGACCATCCACAGGTTCTCGGCGCTGACGAACGGCTTGAGAATTGCCGCAGCGATGTCCGGGTGGTTGTAGGAACCCAAGGTGTCGCCAATGTCGTGAAGCAGCGCGCAGACCACGTATTCTTCATCGCGGCCATCACGCCAGGCACGGCTGGCGGTTTGCAGGGAATGGGTCAGACGATCCACCGGGAAGCCGCCAAAATCACCCTCCAGTAATTTCAGGTGCGCCATAATCCGAGTCGGCAATTGCCTCGCATAGGCACTGAAGTCTGCGGCGATGATCGCCCAGTCTTCCTGCGTGCCGTCCTGCATGTGGGTGAACCGGGCGTTGGCATTCATCGACTGTCCTCCTGTGGTTCATTGCGCCTAGAACGGCACGCGACCCAGAATCATGTCTCGGTACATGACGAAATCGCCGAGCAGGCTGTAAAACGGATGTTGAAAGGTCGCAGGACGGTTCTTCTCGAAAAAGAAATGCCCGGCCCAGGCGAAGCTGTAACCCGCCAGCGGAAGGGCCCATAACAGCAGCCAGGCGCCTTTGCCGATGGTCAGGGCCAGGATGAAGAGAACCAGCGTCGTGCCGATAAAGTGCAATCGTCGGCAGGTACTGTTGCTGTGTTCGCTGAGGTAATACGGGTAGAACTCAGCGAAGCTGTTGAAACGTTTGATGTTTTCCACGACTGCGATCTCTGTGGTTATTGTTCTGACTGCAAGATGTTCTGCGGGTAGCTTATTTGAGTCTAGAGTGATCATTGGCATCAGCCAGTGACAATGGGCGCCACTTTAGTATCCTTCGGAAATTGGCCGTAGCATGCGGCTCATCATGTAAGTGGACGACATGAGCGAACGAACGACTTCTGCAAGCTGGGCGATGGGGATTGTCAAAGCACTGGAGATGGACGGCCTGGATTGCCGGGTTCTGTTCAAACAGCTGGGGCTCGACTACGCGGCACTGGATGATCCGGACGCGCGCTTCCCGCAAGATTCCATGACTCGACTGTGGCAACGCGCGGTTGAGCTGTCCGGCAACCCGGCGATTGGCCTGAACATGGGCAAGGTGGTGCGACCGGCCTCCTTCCATGTGGCGGGCTACGCCTTGATGTCCAGCCAGACCCTGGCCGAAGGCTTTCAACGGCTGGTGCGCTATCAGCGGATCATTGCGGAAAGTGCCGACCTGAGTTTCCGGTTGTTGGAAGAAGGTTACGCGCTGATTCTGACGGTCCATGGCGACCATCTGCCACCGACCCGGCAGAGTGCCGAAGCGTCACTGGCCTGTGCCCTGGCGCTGTGCGGCTGGTTGACCGGGCGCACCCTGCAACCGCGCAAAGTGCTGGTGCAGGGCGATCAGCCCGCCGATCTCGAACCCTATAAAAAAGCCTTCCATGCGCCTTTGGTGTTCAACGCGCCTTATGACGCCTTGATCTTCGAGCGCGCCGACATGGAAGCACCGCTGCCTACCGCCAATGAGGCGATGGCGCTGTTGCATGACCGGTTTGCCGGTGAGTACCTGGCGCGGTTTTCCGAGAGTCGCGTGACCCACAAGGCGCGGCAAGTGCTGTGCCGTTTGCTGCCCCAGGGCGAACCCAAGCGCGATACCGTGGCGCAGACGCTGCACCTGTCGCAACGCACCTTGCAGCGACGCTTGCAGGAAGAGGGCACGAGTTTTCAGACGTTGCTCGACGACACCCGGCGTGAACTGGCTGAGCAATACCTGGCGCAACCGACCATGACCCTGCTGGAAATTGCCTACCTGCTGGGGTTTGCCGATCCGAGCAACTTCTTCCGCGCTTTCCGCCGCTGGTTCGACGCCACCCCCGGCGAGTACCGGACGCGGCTGATGGAAGCGCCGGCTCCTGTCAGTGACGCCAGAACGCCGGAATACACAGAACAAACACCGTAATGATCTCCAGTCGGCCCAACAGCATGCCGAACGAGAGAATCCACTTGGCAGCGTCCGGCAGGGTGGCGAAGTTGCCCGCCGGGCCAATGGTCTCGCCCAGTCCCGGGCCAACGCCGGACACCGTGCTGGCTGCGCCGGTAAGGGCGGTCATCCAGTCCACGCCGAGCAGCGACAACAGCAGCGCGATCACGCAGATGGTGATGGCGAAGAAGAACGAAAAGGTCAGAATCGAACGCACGATTTCTTCGTCGAGGCGGTGACCGTTGTACTTCTGCTTGATCACCGCGCGCGGGTGAATCAACTGGTTAAGGTTGGCCTTGAGCAGGATGTACGCGACCTGGAAGCGGAAAATCTTGATCCCGCCAGCGGTCGAGCCCGAGCAGCCGCCGACAAAACCCAGATAGAAGAACAGCATCAGCGAGAAATTGCCCCAGAGGCTGTAGTCCCCCAGCGCAAATCCTGTGGTCGTTACCACCGAGGTCACGTTCAGCGCCACATGCCGCAGCGCCTCCAGCCAATGCAACTGGGTGGTCCACCAATACCAGGTGCCGAGCACCAGCCAGGTCACCAGTAACATGCCGAGCAAGCCTTGAACCTGCTGATCCTTGATCAGTGCTTTGCGGTTACCGCGCAAGGTTGCTACATACAAGGTGAACGGCAGGCTGCCGAGGATCATGATGACGATCGCCACCCAGTGCACCGCCGGTTGCGTCCACTTGGCCAGAGACTGGTCGGACGTTGAGAAACCACCGGTGGAAATCGCCGACATCGCGTGGTTGATCGCATCGAACGGGCTCATCCCGGCCCACCAGAACGCCAGGCTGCCGATAATGGTGATGCCGACGTAGGCCGCAACGATCAAACGCGCCACCATGTGCGAACGTGGCATGACTTTTTCGGAACGGTCCGACGACTCGGTCTGAAACAGCCGCATGCCACCGATGCGCAGCAGTGGCAGAATCGCTACCGCCATGCCGATAAAGCCGATGCCGCCGATCCAGTGCAGCAACGAGCGCCACATCAGAATGCCAGGGGACATGGCGTCCAGGCCAGTGAGCACCGTCGATCCGGTGGCGGTGATGCCGGACATGCTTTCGAAGAACGAGTCGGTGTAGCTGATGTGCTGGGTCAGCAGGAACGGCAGCGCAGCGAAGATGCACACCACCAGCCAGCTGCTGACCGTCAGCAGGTACATGTCTCGCGGGCGCAGGTGAATGTGTTCGGGACGACCGGGGATGACCAGGGCCAAACCCGCGACGAAGGTAATCATGCTCGCCCAGAGGAACGACGGCAGGTCGCTGGTGCGGTCGAAAATCACCAGGGTGGCCATGGGCACGACCATGGCGATGGCCAGCGTGATCAGGAAGATGCCGATGATGAAACCAATAATCCGTAAGGTCGGCAACGCCATGAAGTCCGCTCGGGCTGAAATTGGGAAGGGCGCCATTCTACCTGCGGGGCAAGGCATGTAAACCGGCGCCGCCTGCGCAGTTGCAGCTAGAATAGCCAAACATTTTTTTCAGGAGGTGGCCGATGCAGGCTCTCGACGCTTTGCTCAACCGTGTTTCCGTTCCACGACTGCTCGAACCGGCACCGACCGCAGAACAACGCGAAGTGCTGTTTGGCGCTGCGATGCGAGCGCCAGACCATGGCCACTTGCAGCCTTGGCGCTTCCTGACAGTCGAAGGCGCGGCGCGCGAGCAAATGGGCGAGTTGCTGGCCGAAGCGGCGAAGCAGCAGGACAGTGAGGTGTCCGAGGCGGCGTTGGACAAGGCGCGTAACGGTCCACTGCGCGCGCCGCTGGTGGTTGTGGTGATCGCGCGGTTGCAGGATCACGTCAAGTATCCGAAATCCGAACAACTGCTGGCGGCGGGTTGTGCGGCTCACGGGATTTTGCTGGCGGCTTATGCACAAGGGATTGGTGCGGTGTGGCGCACGGGTGAACTAGCGTATTCGGCGCATGTGGCCAAGGGCTTGGGGCTGGCTGAAGGGGAAGAGGTGATCGCGTTTCTTTACCTCGGCACGCCGCAGAAAGAGCCGCGCGTTGCCGAAAAGGTTGATCTGGCCGAGTTTGTCAGCGCCTGGCCGGGCAAGTCCTGAACACACCGATCAAATGTGGGAGCGAGCTTGCTCGCGATAGCGGTGGGTCAGTCAATATTGATGTTGAATGTAATACCGCCATCGCGAGCAAGCTCGCTCCCACAGGGTTCAGGGCTGTACCACCGCTCCAGGCACCAACGGTAATTCGAGGCTGGCAATGAACCCGCCCTCCGGGTGATTAGCCAACACCAGACTCCCGCCATGCCGTTCCGCCGCACGGCGTGCAATCGCCAATCCCAAGCCATGTCCAGCCGTCGTCTGCCCCGGCGCCCGGTAGAACGGCTCACCCAACTGGCTCAAATGCGTAGCCTCTACGCCCGGCCCATGGTCACGCACACTGACCACAATCCGCTCACCCTGACGCACCGCCTGCATTTCAATCGACTGTCCCACCGGGTTGAACCGCTGAGCATTGCGCAGCAGGTTGTCGACGGCGCGCTCGATCATCGTCGGCCAGCCTTTTAGGTTCAGTTGCGGCTCGGCCTCAAGGTGCACGTTCTGCTCTGGCGAACCCAATTGAGCATCCTTTTGCAAAGTGTTGAGCAACGCATTGAGATCAACCTCTTCAGCGCTGGCGTTGTCGGCATCGACCCGCGCCAGAACCAGAATTTCGCTGATCAGTGCTTCCAGTCGATCGCACTCCCGAGTGAGGCGCGGCCAGAGTTTTTCCCGTTCTTCAGGGTTGGCCCGCTCGGCCAGTGCCAGTGCAATGCGCAGCCGGGCAAGCGGTGAACGCAGTTCATGGGACACATCCCGCAGCAACTGCCGCTGGCTGCCGATCAAACTTTGCAGACGCGCGCCCATGCGGTTGAAGTCGTTGGCCAGCACGCCGAACTCATCGCGCCGGTTGGCCAGTTTTACCAGGCTGTTTTGTTGGTAGGTGGTTTGCCCCAGATCATGCACCGCGCCGCGCAAGCGGCTGAGTGGGCGAGTAATGGACATCGTCACGAACAGGCTGAACAAGGTCAGCACCACCAACGCGATACCCAGCGCACTCAACGGCCAGAGCAGGCTTTCGCGGTGCCAGGCGTCCAGCTCCGGGTGCGGAATTCGATAGATCAGCAGGTAGGTGTCGCCGGTTTTTTCGCTGGTGTATTCCGCGGTCAGACGACGCCATGGCAGGCGGCGATCATCGTTGTTCTGCCGCGCTTCGAAGGCGGCCGCCCGGCGTGGGAACGTACCGCGCACCACCGGATCACCGCTCTCGTTGAGCACTTGAACGTCGATGTGATACTGGCGCTTGCGCTGTTCCAGAATGTCCTGGGCCGCGTCTTCACCCTGTGACTCGTAGGTTTGCG
Source organism: Pseudomonas sp. GL_093 (assembly GCF_057837605.1). Taxonomy (NCBI): domain Bacteria; kingdom Pseudomonadati; phylum Pseudomonadota; class Gammaproteobacteria; order Pseudomonadales; family Pseudomonadaceae; genus Pseudomonas; species Pseudomonas sp. GL_093. The sequence goes on from NZ_CM174448.1 coordinate 1,789,393, forward strand.
TCCACTGCTCGGCCAAGGTATTGAGGCCGGGATGGCGACTGAGAATCCACGCGTCCTGATTGAGCATGTGCCCCAGCAGAATGGAGAGCCCTGCAACCAGAGCGATGGCCAGCCAGAAGCTGGCCAGAATACGCCAGAACAATGAGCGCACAGAAAATCCTCAAGCAAACACAAACCAGAGTGGGAGCGAGCTTGCTCGCGATAGCGTCAGCACATTCAGCATCAACGTAACTGATAGACCGCCATCGCGAGCAAGCTCGCTCCCACATTAGACTGAGTGACGTCAGACCCAACGGTGTTAGCCGTCGGGTCCGGGGTTAACGCATTATTGCGCCTTTTGCGGCTGTTGCGCTTTCCAGGCCTTGAACTCGGCCCATTCGGCGCGACGCTCAGCCTGTTTTTTCTGGATCTCGTCGAATTGCTTCTGTTGATCCGGTTTCAGCAAGGCACGCACGTCGGCTTCAGCTTTCTTGTGGTTGGCCGCCATTTCATCTTTCATGGCTTTCTGGTCGGCTGGCGAGAGTTTTTCCAGGTACTTGTCGACCACTTGCTGACGCTCATGCATCTGCTCGCCCATGATTTTGCGGATCTGTTCGCGCTGTTCGCGGCTCAGGTCCAGCTGGCTGTACGGGCCTTTGCCGTGCATGCCGTGCATCTGACCGCCATGGCGTGAGCCGTCCATCGGGCCACCCATCGGGCCGGCACCTTCAGGCATGGCCATGGCAACGGTCGGCAGGGCGGCAGCGAACATCAGAGCGATAAGAGTCTTGCGCATGGTGAATCTCCTTGTCTCGTTCCCGGTACGTTCCGGATGAGTACAGATTACGGAGATCAAGGTCAGCGGCGGTCAGCGGAGCGTAAAGCTTGGGTAAAGACGATTTCAGATTGACCTGACAAATCCAACACCTTTTGGACACACATGACCCGTGTAGCAGCTGCCGAGCCTGCGAGGCTGCGTTCGGCTGCGCAGCAGTCGTGAAATTAGGCGATGCGTTTTTTTCAAGTAAACCGCGTGTTCAGGGTTTACGACTGCTGCGCAGCCGAACGCAGCCTCGCTGGGGCTCGACAGCTGCTACACGAAGGTTTGCGTTGGATTTCAGAGGCTGTAGTAGTAGCCGCGGCTGCGCAGGGCCACGATGCGTGGGCGGCCGTCGGGGTGCGGGCCGATTTTTTTGCGCAGGTTGCTGACGTGCATGTCCAGGCTGCGGTCGTACAGCGTCAGTTTGCGGCCGAGGGCGATTTGCGCCAGTTCCTGTTTGTCCAGCGGCTCGCCGGGCTGCTTGAGCAGGGCTTCGAGCAAACGGCTTTCGGAGACGGTGAGGGTGAATTCCTGTTCATCGATGCTGACCACGCCGCGCACCGGACTGAAACACAAATCGCCGAGTTCGAGCTGACTGGAGACTGCTGCCGGATGACTGCGGCGCAACACGGCGCGCAGGCGGGCTGTCAGTTCCCGTGGGTCGCACGGTTTGGCCAGGTAATCGTCGGCGCCGAGTTCCAGGCCGAGGATGCGGTCCAGCGGCTCGCCGCGGGCCGAGAGCATCAGCACCGGCAAGTCCGGGTGATCGCTGCGCAATTGCTTGAGCAGTTCCAGGCCGCTGCCGTCCGGCAGCATCACGTCCAGTACCACGGCTGCCGGCGATGTTTCGGCCAGTGCGCGACGGGCGCTCTGACCATCGTGGCAGGCGCGGACCTGGAAGCCTTCCTGGCTCAACCAACTGCTCAGGAGCTCACACAGCTCCTGATCATCATCAATTAATAACAGCTCGCTCATGACTCACTCAATTTAGCCATTGCCTACGTTTTCTGGTGGCACCACTGGCGAAGATACCGCAGAGCAGCGCCAATAGCGCTACTGCGGCGCCAATGACGAACCACTGTTGCTGATCGGTCAATAGACGCGGCAGCGGGCTGCTGGCCTGGGCTTCCTTGAGTTGCAGCTTGAGGCGCTGATTCTCTTGGCGCAACCGGCTCAACTGAGCGCTTTCGCGTTCGGCATCGGTATTTTGCAGTTGTTTACTCAGTTCTTCTCGTTGCTGTTCGCTTACCTTCAAGCGCTGTTGCAACTGGGTGATCTGGCTGCCGGCGCTCAGGGACAATGGTGTGGAATTACCGCCCTCGGCGCTTTCTTCACCATGAGCAGGGGCCACAATCGACAACGTCACCAACATCAGACACAACGGACCTTTGCGCATCGCCACTCCTGATTCCAATACGAGTATTGGGCAGGTTGTCGGCCGGTAAACGAGAATAATGAGCGTTGAGCGCGCGATGAACCGATAAGGTTCATCGCGCTGGAGGGATATTACGGCAGGACTTGCTTGAACGGCTTGACCGAAACGTTGGCGTAGACGCCTGCGGCGACATACGGGTCGGCGTCGGCCCAGGCCTGTGCGGCGCTCAGGGAATCGAATTCGGCGATGATCAGGCTGCCGGTGAAACCCGCAGCGCCCGGATCATTGCTGTCGACCGCCGGGTGTGGACCGGCCAAAACGATGCGCCCTTCACCTTTGAGCACTTGCAGGCGCTCAAGGTGTGCAGGCCGTGCGGCCAGGCGGGCTTCCAGGGAGTTGGCGACGTCTGTGGCAATGATTGCGTAAAGCATGTCAGTCCTCGGTTTTTGGCGTTGTGGTATCGGCGTCGTGCAGGTGGCGGGACAGGTAAATGCCCTGGCCGACCAGGAACAGCAGCGTCATGCCCAGGCTGCCGAAGACTTTGAAGTCGACCCAGTAGTCCTGAAAGGTGAACGCGACGAACAGGTTGGCGGCACCGCAAAACAGGAAAAACCCGATCCAGGCGATGTTCAGACGGGTCCAGACCGGCTCCGGCAGGGTCAGCGCGTGGCCCATGATGCGTTTGATCAGCAGTTGCTCACCGATGAAGTGGCTGCCAATGAACGCCAGGGCGAACAGCCAGTTCACCACCGGGGCTTTCCATTTCAGGAAGGTTTCGCTGTGGAACGCCAGGGTCAGGCTGCCGAAGACCAGGCAGGCGATGAGGGTCAGCCACTGGCTCTTCTCGAGCTTGCGCTGCTTGATGAACAGCGTGCCGTAAACCACCAGGGAGCTGATGATCAGCATGGCGGTGGCGCTGTAAATACCGCCTACAGTCAACTCATGACCGGCGATGTCGACGACCCGTGGATCGAGTTTGAAGACGATGAAGAACAGCAGAAGCGGGATGAAATCGATGAATTGTTTCACAGTGGCAGCCAGAAGCAGGATGTGGCGGCATAATAACAAACATATGGGCGCGCGATAGCGCCAGCTGATTTGAGGTAAAAAAGTCCTGTGAATGTTGATTTGCACTGCCATAGCACGGCCTCCGATGGCGCTCTCGCGCCTGCAGTACTGGTTGCGCGTGCGTTCGAGAAAGGCGTGCGAGTCCTGGCCTTGACCGATCACGACACCCTCGAGGGCCTCGACGAGGCTCGCAGTACGGCGACCGCGCTGGGGATGCAATTGGTCAATGGCGTCGAATTGTCCTGCACCTGGGGCGGCGCAACCATTCACGTTTTGGGCTACGGATTTGATGTCAATGCCGCGCCGTTGGTCGAGGCCATCGCAAAATTGCACGATGGCCGCTGGCTACGGTCCGAAGAAATAAGCCGAAAACTGGCATTGAAAGGCATGCCGGGTGCGCTCGAAGGGGCTCGGGCCATCCAGCAGGAACTGGGCGACAGCGGCAACGCGCCGGCCCGCCCGCATTTCGCCGACTGGATGGTGCGTGAAGGTTTCGTCAAGGATCGCGCCGAAGCGTTCCGCAAATGGCTGGGCGCCGGCAAGCTGGGGGACGTCAAGCAACACTGGCCGACCCTGGAAGACACGGTCGAAACCCTGCGCGCCGCCAAGGCCTGGGTCAGCCTGGCGCATCCGTGGCACTACGATTTCACTCGCAGCAAACGTCGCCGGCTGATTGCCGACTATATTCAAGCAGGGGGCCACGCTATCGAAGTGGTCAATGGCCATCAGCCCGCCGAGCAAGTGGGCAGCCTGGCGATTCTCGCCCGTGAATTCGGTCTGCTGGTCAGCGCCGGCAGTGATTTTCATGGCCCTGGAGGCTGGTCCGAGATCGGTGAGTACCGCCCGCTCCCGGAGGATCTGCCACCACTGTGGTGTCGATTCAAACATGACCCAATTATTGCCGCCGTCTGAACAGGTAGAGAATGTGAGTCAATTTTTCCAGATTCATCCGGAAAACCCGCAAGCGCGCCTGATCAAACAGGCTGTCGAGATCATCCGCAGCGGCGGGGTGGTGATTTATCCCACAGACTCGTCCTACGCCATTGGTTGCCAGATCGGCGACAAGAATGCCGTGGAGCGCGTGCGCCGGTTGCGAGGCCTGGATGACAAACACAACTTCGCGCTGATTTGCAGCGACCTGTCACAGTTGGGGGTGTTCGCCAAGATCGATACCGGCACGTTCCGTCTGCTCAAGGCGCACCTGCCAGGGCCGTACACCTTCATTCTCAACGCCACCCGCGAAGTCCCGCGGCTGTTGTTGCACCCGAAAAAACGTACCATCGGCCTGCGCGTGCCGAGCCATCCGATTGCCCTGGCGCTGCTGGAAGAACTCGGCGAACCGCTGATGAGCGTGACCCTGATCATGCCCGGTGACACCGACCCGATGACCGATCCTTACGAAATGCGTCAGTTGCTCGAGCATCAGGTCGACCTGATCATCGATGGCGGTTTCGGCGGGATCAAGGCGTCCACCGTGATCAACCTCGCCGACGGCGAGCCGGAAGTGATCCGCGTTGGTTGCGGCGACCCGACGCCGTTCATGGCCGAGGCGTAGATGTCTGCAGTAGAACCCGTTGTCGACAGTCAGGCCGGAGCCCAGCAAGAGCTGCCCTTCGCGATGGTCTATGGCCAGGCGGTCATGGAAATGCCGCTGGACCTGTACATTCCACCGGATGCGCTTGAGGTCTTTCTTGAAGCGTTCGAAGGCCCCCTCGACCTGCTGCTGTATCTGATCCGCAAACAGAACATCAATATCCTCGACATCCCGGTGGCGGAAATTACCCGTCAGTACATGGGCTATGTCGAGTTGATGCAGTCGGTGCGCCTGGAGTTGGCCGCCGAGTACCTGGTCATGGCCGCGATGCTGGCCGAGATCAAATCGCGGATGCTGCTGCCGCGTGCCGAAACGATTGAGGCCGAAGAAGACGACCCTCGCGCCGAACTGATCCGCCGCTTGCAAGAGTACGAACGCTTCAAGGCTGCCGCTGAAGGCATCGATGGCCTGAGCCGTGTGGGTCGTGACGTGGTAGTCCCCAAGCTCGACGCCCCGGAAGCCCGGGCCCGCAAGCTGTTGCCAGACGTGCGTCTTTCAGAGCTGCTGTTGTCCATGGCAGAAGTGTTGCGCCGTGGCGACATGTTCGAAAGTCACCAGGTCAGCCGCGAGGCGCTGTCCACCCGCGAACGCATGAGCGATGTGCTGGAGCGCCTCAAGGGCGGCGGTTTCGTGCCCTTTGCCGAGCTGTTCACCGCTGAAGAAGGACGTCTGGGGGTGGTGGTAACCTTTATGGCGATTCTTGAACTGGTCAAGGAATCCTTGGTCGAGCTGGTGCAGAATGAGCCGTTCGCAGCGATCCACGTGCGGGCCCGAGCCGAATAACGAGTTGAATCATGAACCTGACTGAACCCCGCGAGCTGGCGCCATTGCTTGAAGCCTTTCTGTTGGCCTCGGGAAAACCGCAATCGCTTGAACGCCTGTTCGAACTCTTCGAAGAGGGCGAGCGGCCGGAGCCGCCAGTCTTCAAGAAAGCCCTGACGATTCTCGCCAAGTCCTGCGACGGCCGGGCCTTCGAGCTCAAGGAAGTGGCCTCCGGGTATCGCTTGCAGATCCGCGAAAAGTTCTCGCCGTGGGTAGGACGCTTGTGGGAAGAGCGGCCGCAACGGTATTCCCGTGCCATGCTCGAAACCATTGCGCTGATCGCCTATCGTCAGCCGATCACCCGAGGCGAGATCGAAGACGTGCGGGGCGTGGCGGTCAACAGTCACATCGTCAAAACCTTGCTGGAGCGCGAGTGGATCCGCATCGTCGGTTACCGCGACGTGCCGGGTAAGCCGGCGATGTTTGCGACCACCAAGGCGTTTCTCGACCATTTCAATCTGAAAAACCTCGACGATTTGCCACCGCTGGCCGAATTGCGCGAGCTGGAGCCTGATCCGGTGCTCGACTTTGACGATGCGCCGGTGCCTGCCGGACTGCAGGAGTTGGCGGACGCCAGCGCCGAGCCGGAAGAGCCGAAGGAAGAAACCAGTTTCCACACCCTGTTGCTGGAACTGGACACCATGGAGGAGGGGCTCAAGACCGACTTCGACGATCTGCTGCGCGATGGCGAGGTGACCGAGACCGAAGAGATCCTGGATCAGCCCGAGCCCGAGCCTGAAATCGAAGTTGAACTTCAGGTCGAGCCCGAAGCCACAGTCGAAGAAGAGCAGGAAGAAGAGCAGGAAGATGATGTGCTTGGCGTTGCCGAAGCTCGTGAGAAACTCCTGGCTGCTGTCGCTGCGCTTGAACAACACAAGCCCAAGCCCGAGTTGACCGACGAAGAAGCCGAAGCCCAAGCCCTTGCCGAAGCGATCGAAAACGAACGCCGCCAGTTCGAAGACTGACACGAACCCAAAGTGGGAGACTCTATGTTGCAGCGCAACCTTGCCTTCAGGCGCCGTTCTTGAGCAACTGGCTGAACGCCTCCAGCTCACTTTTCTCCAGATCGGAAACCAGCACAAATCGCATGTGGTTTTCTTGCCAGAACACTACGTTAAAGCCGCGGACCATCTGACTCTGCCGCGGCTTATCCGCCTCCTGCGTGGGCAGGATAAACACATTGATAATGTGCTTGGCGCGCCCATAACTCAGGGCCGCCGTGGTCTGATGTTGCAGGTAATCCAACCGTCCACCCAATAATGGAAAGCCCTGCGCCGAGTAATCGAATACCGGCGGCGAGAAGTCGAGCTTGCCGGTGAACCAAGGCTTCACTGTATGGCGGTCGGACGAAACCACATCGTTCAAATGTTCACCCATTAACGAGCGGACATGGCTGGAGACCGCCTCATCCATCAACGGCTGTTCGCTGGCCGGTGTGACGACATACAGCATCACTGCCAAGGCCAGCGCTGTCGCTGAAAAAACAGGCGCGAACCATTTTCGCCAGCGTTCCACTGCACGGACTTGTGGCGCAACAGGGGCGAAAAGGTTGGCAGTCAACGACGCCGGTGCCGAGTAATACGGCGCATGTCGCTTCACGCTTACCTTCAGTAGCCGCGCCTGATCATGCAACCGCGCGCATTTGGCACATACGGCCAAATGCCCGGCGACCCGGGCAGCCATCACCGTATCGAGTTCCTTGTCCAGATAGCCATGAACCAGCGTCTGGCAAGCAGTGCAGTCGAGTTCATTCATGATCATGCAACTTCAATAGTTCGAGCTTGAGCATGGCGCGAGCCCGGGCCAGTCTCGACATGACGGTGCCGATGGGGATGTCGGCCACCAAGGCGATGTCCTTGTAGGGCATGTCTTCGAGCTCCTTCAGAATAATCACCTCGCGAAATATTGGCGGCAGGGCGCACAGGGCTTGCTGGACAATCGTCGCGTTTTCCGTGTGAATGGCCAGCAACTCCGGGGTCTGGCCGTGACTCAACGCGGCATCGTCTTCGGGCAGTTCATCGCCGATAGCCACCCAGTGGTGGCCGGCCGAGGCCTTGAGCCAGGTGTAGCTTTCGTTACGCACGATGGTCAGAAACCAGGCCTTGGCATTGCCGTCGGCGAAACGGTGCAAGAATCTGAACGCCCGCAGGGCGCTTTCCTGCACGACGTCGCGCGCGGCGCTGTCGTTACCGGTGAGCCAACGCGCGAGGTTGTAGGCGGCGTCCATGTGGGGCGCAAACAAGTCCTCAAATCGCTTCATAGTGATTCCCGTAACGTCCCACCCCTATAACCGTCACTCGCTGTGTTTTATTCCCGGGGAAAAAATAATTTTCCGACGTGGAATAAACACTCGTCCCGCAAGGTTGTATCTCGTGTCAGCTACATCACTGTAGTCCGCTAGCGAGGGCACACCGATGGACATTCATTCAAAACACGAACGACGCACCGACGGTCCGCTGAACCCCGACCGCCGGACACTGCTCAAGTGCTCCGCGTGGGCCGGAGCCGGTGTGATCTGGGCCTTGAGCGGCGGCGTTCCGCGGGCGTTTGCGCTGGACGAATCCGGCAACGTCTCCGACCCCAAAGCGCTGGCCAGCACCTTTCACTTTGTGCAGATCAGCGACTCGCACATCGGTTTCAATAAGGAGGCCAACCCGGAACCGTCGAAGACCTTGCAGGTGGCCATCGACAAGGTCATCGCATTGCCGAAACGGCCGTCGTTGATCCTGCATACCGGCGATATCACCCACCTGTCGAAACCGGAAGAATTCGATACTGCCGCGCAACTGCTCAAGGGCCTTCCGTCCACCGTGCACTACGTGCCGGGGGAGCACGACACCCTCGACGAGGGCGGCGGCAAACTCTATCTGGAGCGTTATGGCAAGGGCACCAAAGGCAATGGCTGGTACAGCTTCGATGACCACGGTGTGCATTTCATCGGGCTGGTGAATGTCTTCAACTTCCAGGCTGGCCATGAAGCGACGCTTGGCGCCGATCAACTGGCATGGCTGGACGATGACTTGCGCGCCGTGACGAGCAGCACGCCAATCGTTGTGTTTACCCATATTCCGTTGTGGACGATTTATCAGCCGTGGGGTTGGGGCACCGAGGATGGCGATCAGGCGATTGCCATGCTGCGCAAGTACGGTTCGGTGACGGTGTTGAACGGGCATATCCATCAGGTCATCCAGAAGGTTGAAGGCAATATCACCTTCCACACCGCCCGCGGCACGGCTTATCCACAACCTGCACCGGGTGCGGCGCCGGCACCGGGGCCGATGACGGTGGCGGCTGATCAATTGCGCAATTATCTAGGGGTCACTGACGTGCGAGCGACGCAGGGCGAGCATCCACTGGCGCTGATCGATTCGACACTGGTTTAGCGGAGGAACGGGGATGAAAACGCGACTGTTGGCCGTTGTCTGCCTGATGTTGTCGATGCCGGCGTGGGCTCAGGAGGTGAAAATCGATATCAAGGAGTTCATGTTCGGGCCCAAGGATTTGAACGTGGCCGTGGGCACCAAAGTGACGTGGGTGAACGACGACCAGGTTCCGCACACGGTGGCGGAAACCCACAAGGTGTTTCGCTCGGGGGCGCTGGATACCAATGACAGCTTTTCCTGGGTGTTCAACACGCCGGGGGAGTTTGAGTATTTTTGTGCGCTGCATCCGCAGATGATCGGGAAGATTGTGGTCAGCCAGTGATGTCGCAAGAAACTTGCGATAGATCGAGCTGAAGAAACCCTAAACCCCCTGTGGGAGCGAGCTGGCTTGCTCCCACATGGGTTCAGTGTCGCGGTTGAGCAAACTCGGCGACACCGGTCGGCGGAAATACAGGTAAGTCTGCATTGATCAGCTAGTCTCTGATGCGCGAACGCTCCCATGAGCGTATGATTCGCGACCCTTCGGCGATCCCTTTGCCCAAGTACCCAGTTTTACATTGCTTCAGGCCACGCCTGAACAGACCACACCGGGAGGTGCCCAGATGAGTATCAACGACCAGAAAGACGACCAGGAAATCGGCCCAGCAGGCGAAAAACTGCAGAAAGTCCTCGCCCGTATCGGCGTCGGCTCGCGCCGTGACGTAGAAGCCTGGATCAGCCACGGCCGCATCAAGGTCAATGGCAAAGACGCCACCCTCGGGCAGCGCGTCGACATGCACGACGCCATCACCATTGATGGCAAGGTGATCAAGCGCGAAGAAGCCGCCGAGTCGGTACGCCGCGTGATCATGTACAACAAGCCGGACGGCGAAATCTGCACCCGCCTTGATCCGGAAGGCCGTCCGACCGTTTTCGACAAGATGCCGCGCCCGAAAGAAGGTCGCTGGATCAACATCGGTCGTCTGGACATCAACACCACCGGTCTGCTGATGTTCACCACCGACGGTGAGCTGGCCAACCGTCTGATGCACCCTTCCTACGAAATGGACCGTGAATACGCGGTACGTGTGCGTGGCGAAGTCGATGACGAGATGATCGAGCGTCTGAAAGCAGGCGTCGTCCTCGAAGACGGCCCGGCCAAGTTCACCGACATCAAGCAGGCGCCAGGTGGCGAAGGTTTCAACCACTGGTACCACTGCGTGGTGATGGAAGGTCGCAACCGCGAAGTTCGTCGTCTGTGGGAATCCCAGGGCCTGGTGGTCAGCCGTCTGAAGCGCGTGCGCTTCGGTCCGGTGTTCCTCAACTCCGACCTGCCGATGGGCCGCTGGCGCGAAATGAGCCAGTACGAAGTCGACATTCTGAGTGCTGAAGTTGGCCTGACGCCTGTGGCCATGCCGCAGATGAATGCCAAGAGCAAAGACAAGCTCGACCGCATGCAGCGTAAATCGTCGCGTCCAATGGGCAAGACCGAGCGCGTGCGTTCGTTGCGTCCAGCGATCGGCAACCAGACAGCGGCTACTCCACGTGATACTCGTGAGCCGCATATCGAAGGCGAACGTCCAGCCCGCAAACCAGCAGCCCCTCGTGCTGACGGCGAGCGCGGTCCACGCACGCCACGTCCGGCCAATGGTCGCACTGAGCGTGGCGAAGGCCGCGGTGCGCCAAGCGGTGGTCGTAGCGATCGCGGTGCTCCAGCCGGTCGTGGCGAGTCTCGTGGTGAGTCGGGTCGCGGTACGCCGGTGGCAGACCGTCCTTCCGACACCAAGCGCCCGGCCAAGGCACCGGCGAAGAAGCGTCCAGGCATCGTCCTGGTCGACAAGGACGCGCCATCGGGCAAACGCCGTGGTGCGCCAGCCGGTTCGGGCCAGCGTCCGGGCTTCGGTCGTCGCAAGCCTGAATAATCGGTAAGCGCCAAATGAAAAACGCCAACCTTCGGGTTGGCGTTTTTTTTGGTTTGGCTTTAAGTAAGGTGGTGACTGTTCGGGCCTCATCGCGAGCAAGCTCGCTCCCACAGGTGATCGCATTTCCATGAGACAACGCGATCACCTGTGGGAGCGAGCTTGCTCGCGATGAGGCCTGTAGCGGCACCGCCTGCTTTGTGGCTAAAACACAAACCGCCCATCAAACACCGGATCATCATCCAGCGCCAACACGCCGCTGGAGAAGATCAGGTCCAGATGATGGCTACCCTTCGCGCCACCCCCCAATCCCAGATGCAGCCCGCAATGACGCTCCTCGAACCCGGCATTGCGCGCATACAACGCTTTAACGCCTTCATTGGTACCAATCCCCAACTCCTCAATCCGCCGATTGGATGGATTGGCCTCCAGGTACTTGTTGAAGTCATGTTCCAGCCCCGGCACCTCGGTGGCGATTTTGCTGATGGTCGAGTTCTCGATCCACAACTCTAGCGGCGACTCCAGCACCCCGTATTTGCGGGCAAATGGAATGGTGCTGAGAAAAGTCCCCATGAACTTGACCCGGCCGTTAATGGCCTCGCTGTGCGTGGCAATTTCACCAGGCGCCAGATCGAAGTTGCCGACGCCGTTGATGTCGGTCCACTTCTTGATACTGCTCAACGGTGTTTCGAACCACGAACCGTGATCATCTTTGAAACTTAACGTGGTGGCATGGGACATGCGCTGGATCAAGTGGCTGTTCAGCCCGGCAATGCGCTGCGGTGTGACACTGAACGTGTCGTAGAAGTAATCGCCGTAATCCTTGAACAGCAGCGACTTCTTCCAGTTCTCGGCCATGACGCCTTGCAGTGCGCGGACAAATTCCGGGCCGTCGGGGCGTGGGTTGGGCAGGGTGGAAGAGTCGTAGAAGAAAATGTACAGATCACTGTCGGCAATCGCTTGGGCCAGCAATTCCGTAGGTTCCAGGTCCAGTCGCATTGCGCTGAAGCTGAACCGTGGGCTGTCACTGGCCTGTTCGGCGATGGCGTTTGTCAGTGCCTGGTAATCAGCCGTGTGGCCGAGCAAGACCTTCGCCGGGTTGATGCCGGCAAGGGCAGGATGATGTTCGAGGTAGTAAAAGAAATGCGAAATGGCGCGTTGCTTATCCATGTAGTCCTCCCTGACAAACCGAGAAAAAGTGGCAGGCACCACCGGCCGGATCGTGCCTGCCGGGATGTCTTACAGAGGCCACATCGCTGTGCCGAACGGAACAACCGCATCGGCTTGCATCATTTCAACGGCGGCTTCATGGGTCGGTGCTGCAAACCAATCGTCCAGTTGCAGTTCAGTTTCCAAGTCTTTTTCAAGTGCTTGCATTGTGAATCTCCTAGATGACTTTTTCGGTAAGTGCTGCGGCGCGTTTTCAGTCATTGAACAACTCGCCAACTTGCTGATTGATGCGTCTCGGCAAGTCGCTGAAAACCTAGTTCAGAGGTTTTTAAATTGCAAAAAAATAATCAAATAAGATTTATTTGAACTTTTTATTCTGTTTTTAATTAGGCAATTTGTTAATAAAAAACAAAAAACTAACTCGACCTTCTCCTAAGGAAACGTCCTACCGTCAATTTGCAGTCAGCCTACAGCCAGATCTGATTCGGCAAATTTACGTTACGGCATGTAAAGAAATGCTGACGAAATCAGGCCTCAAAGCGCTTGGTTTGACGCTTGCGCAAGGGGTGTAAGGAAAACCTTCCGCCCAACAGCTAGTTAACCCATCCGCAGGGCTCTGGCCCGCTTGTTTCAGGCGCGGTTGAAGGGTGAGATGCGCCCCATGCCTGTCGTGCAGGTGCATAACAAGAAGGAGGCGCAATGTACGCCGTGACTCATCTCCATCTCCCCCCGTGGAGCGATTTTTCCGTCGCTCCCGTCGATGACCTGCAAAGGTCTGACTCTATTTTTGCAGCCGCCCGAGACCCTCGAGGCGGACACAGGCAATCCCGGCAAATGACACGCTGATCCAGTGGTGTCTGGCAGCAGGGGGTTACAGGTGTACAATGCGCCGCGTTTTAACTGTGACCTCCTGCGCATCTGCGCAAACCTCAAGGCTATCCGCCTTGTTCACTCCGCCGCGCCACAAGCGTGTCGGGTTCGATTTCGTCACAGATAAAAACAAACAGGTGACGCATGACCGTTGTAAAAACGCTGAACTCCTTTTGCCTTCGCTGGGGTTTGATCGGCGCTGCTTGAAATCGCAACCGAGCAGCAACGTCTAACGAACATCATCAAACCTTGCGTGAGACCCTTTTCATGAGTGGACAAAACTCGCATTCAGGCGAGCTGAAACGCGGCCTGAAAAATCGCCATATTCAACTGATCGCCCTCGGTGGCGCGATCGGTACCGGGCTGTTCCTCGGCTCGGCCGGCGTCCTGAAATCCGCCGGCCCGTCGATGATCCTCGGCTACGCCATCTGCGGCTTCATTGCTTTCATGATCATGCGCCAGCTCGGCGAAATGATCGTCGAAGAGCCAGTCGCCGGTTCCTTCAGCCACTTCGCCCATAAATACTGGGGCGGTTTCGCCGGCTTCCTGTCGGGCTGGAACTGCTGGATTCTGTACATTCTGGTGGGTATGTCGGAGCTGACCGCGGTCGGTAAATACATCCACTACTGGGCGCCACACATCCCGACCTGGGTCTCGGCAGCCGGTTTCTTCGTCTTGATCAACCTGATCAACCTGGCGAACGTCAAAGTCTTTGGTGAGGCCGAGTTCTGGTTCGCGATCATCAAGGTCGTGGCCATCGTCGGCATGATTGCGCTCGGCAGCTACCTGCTGGTCAGCGGCGACGGCGGCCCGCAAGCGTCGGTGACCAACCTGTGGGTCCACGGCGGCTTCTTCCCGAACGGCGTCAGCGGTCTGGTGATGGCCATGGCGATCATCATGTTCTCCTTCGGCGGCCTGGAAATGCTCGGTTTCACCGCAGCTGAAGCCGACAAGCCGAAAACCGTGATCCCGAAAGCCATCAACCAGGTGATCTACCGGATCCTGATTTTCTACATCGGTGCGTTGGTTATCCTGCTTTCGCTGACGCCATGGGACAGCCTGCTGGCGACCCTGAACGCGTCGGGTGATTCCTACAGCGGCAGCCCGTTCGTTCAAGTGTTCTCGATGCTTGGCAGTGACACCGCTGCGCACATCCTCAACTTCGTGGTCCTGACCGCGGCGCTGTCGGTGTACAACAGCGGCACCTACTGCAACAGCCGCATGCTGCTGGGCATGGCCGAGCAGGGCGATGCGCCGAAAGCCTTGTCGAAGATCGACAAGCGCGGCGTGCCAGTGCGTTCGATCCTTGCTTCGGCGGCGGTGACATTGATTGCCGTATTGCTGAACTACCTGATCCCGCAAAACGCGCTGGAACTGTTGATGTCGCTGGTGGTTGCCACCCTGGTGATCAACTGGGCGATGATCAGCTTCTCGCACTTCAAGTTCCGCCAGCACATGAACAAGACCAAACAGACGCCGCTGTTCAAGGCCCTGTGGTACCCGTACGGGAACTACATCTGCCTGGCGTTCGTGGTGTTCATTCTGGGCGTCATGCTGCTGATTCCGGGCATCCAGATCTCGGTGTATGCGATTCCGGTGTGGGTCGCGTTCATGTGGATCTGCTACGGCATCAAGAACAAGCGTCGTGACCGGCATGCGTTGCAGGCTGCGGGTTCCGCTGCCAAGTAAGTACAAAGCGCAGAAACAACAAACCCGGCCATGTGCCGGGTTTGTCATTTCAGGATTCATACAAACCCCTTGTAGGAGTGAGCCTGCTCGCGATAGCGGTGTGTCAGTCGACATCTTAGTTGCCTGACACACCGCTATCGCGAGCAGGCTCACTCCCACAGGGACCGCATTCTTTCAGTTCATTCGCGGTATCCTGAGCGCCCTGAATCCGGACGCTTTTCCATGCTGGTGATTTCCAACAACGTGCATCTGCCGGATGCCGAGATCGAGTTGACCGCCATTCGTGCCCAGGGCGCCGGTGGGCAGAACGTCAACAAGGTCTCCAGCGCGGTGCACCTGCGTTTCGACATTCCGGCCTCGTCCTTGCCCGAGTTCTACAAGGAGCGACTGCTGGCGCTGCGCGACAGTCGCATCACCAGCGAAGGGGTGTTGATCATCAAGGCCCAGCAATACCGCACGCAGGAGGCCAATCGCGCGGATGCGCTGGAGCGGCTGACCGAGTTGATCCTCAGTGCCACCAAGGTCGAAAAGAAACGTCGTCCGACCAAACCAACCCTCGGTTCGAAGAAGCGTCGGCTCGAATCCAAGACCAAACGCGGCAGCATCAAGGCCGGGCGTGGCAAGGTCGATTTTTAGCGCGCTTGGCGTTCTTCCCGGTACTTTTCATTGAGATGCTTCGGCGCCTGCCGGTACAGGTAAACGCTCAGTGCCAGACCGCTCAACGCGGCAATCGCGGCGAACAGAAAAATCGAGGCAAAGCCGAAACCGGCGGCAATCGCACCCGCGAGTGGCCCGGTAATCCCCAGCGACAAATCGATGAACAGCGAATAAGCCCCGACTGCCGCGCCACGACTGGAGGCCGGCACCAGGTTGACCGCTTCCACGCCCAGTGCCGGAAACACCAGCGAAAAACCGAACCCGCTCAGCGCTGCACCGGCCAATGCCCAATGAGCGTCCGGCGCCAGCCATAGCAGCAACAGCCCCAGTGTTTCCACCGACAGGCAGGCAATCGCCACGCGAAAGCCGCCGAGGCGGTTGATCAGGTTGCCAAACAGCAGCCGCGCACCGATGAAGCTGGCGCCGAACAAACTCAAGCACAGCACCGCGTTGTCCCAATGCTGCGTGGCGTAATACAACGTGATGAAAGTCGCGATAGTGCCGAAACCGATGGAACCCAGCGCCAGACCGCAACCATGTGGCAGCACGCGCCCCAGCACATGCATGAACGGCAACCGTTCACCGACCACAATCGGCGCGGCGGTTTTCGGCCAGGCCAGCACCAGACCGAGGACGCCCAGCAACACGATGCTCACGCCCATGCTCCACAAGCCCAGCTGATTCACCAGCAGCACGCCCAGCGGTGCGCCGACCGCCAGTGCGCCATAACTGGCGATGCCGTTCCAGGAAATGACTTTGGCGGTATTTGCCGCGCCGACCCGGCCGATGCCCCAGCCGATCGAGCCGGAGCCCACCAGGCTTTCCGCGCTGCCGAGCACCAGACGGCCGATCAACAGGCTGATCAAACTCAACATCGGCAGGCTTTGGGTCCAGGCAGAAATCAGCATGAACACGCCGCTCAAGCCGCAGCCGGCGAGGCCGTACATCACGGCGAGTTTGCTGCCCTTGTTGTCGATGATTTTCCCGGCATAAGGACGGCTGAGCAGGGTGGCCAGGTATTGCACGCTGATCACCAGGCCGGCAATGACCGCGCCGAAGCCCAGATCGCTGTGGACGTAGCCCGGCAACACGGCCAAGGGAATGCCGATATTCAGGTAGCCGATGAAGGTGAACAGGACGATGGAAACGACTTGCAGCGTGACCGCCAGGGGGCGCTGGTTTTCAGACATGGGTAAAGATCCACGGGAAAGCAGGATAGATAGGCTGCTTATGATAGCGGCGCGAGCGGCTGCGGGTCGTGGAAAAAGTAAAACTATTTGCCGGACGGGGATGAATCAGGGTTTGGCAGGAGCGACCAGGTGCGTGGTGACCAGGGCGGCCAGGGCGTTTTCTTCGCTGCCGAAGCGGGCGAGCAGCGCGGCGCGTTTCTCGGGGGAAAGGCGATTCCAGATCTCGATCATCTTCTCGGTAGTACCGATCAAGACGCTGGCCTGCAGCTCTTCATCAAAAGGAGGGGTGAAGTCGTCGGTCATGGTGGGGCTCAAGGGTTCAGGCGGTGTGGAAAGCGCATGTTAGCGCTTTCCACACGGTCTGGCATTGCAGGTGAATCAGTCTTCGCTGTCGGCCTTGCGGCGTTCAGTGGCTTCTTTTGGCTCGGGCTGTTGGGCACCGGCTTGTTGCGTGGGCGTCTGCTCAGTTTCGTGCAGGCTTGGGAAGGGGAGATTAGGGATCTCGTGCATATCGCGCTCCTCGCAAAGTCTGTTGATAGATCTGGTAGATCCGCGCTTTTAAAAAGCTTGGGGAGGATACAGCAGAAGAAATGACAAATAGACTTTTATATCCAATTGTTGCGACGGATGGGATTGTCTAGACAGGTCTGCAAGAGGGAGCGACACAAAGCAAATGTGGGAGCAGGCTCGCTCCCACAGGGGGGCTGTGTGGTGCTTGATGGTTATTTGCAGACTTCGGCGATTGCTTCGGCCAGCAGGTCCAGACGCGTTGCATCAATTCCGGCGACGTTGGCCCGGCCTGAGTTGACCATGTAAACACTGTGATGATCACGCAGCTGTTTGACCTGGTCCGGTGTCAAACCGGTGTAGGAAAACATCCCGCGCTGCACGCCGATGTGCGCAAAGCGCTCGCGCAAACCATGAGGCTCAAGCGCTTCAACCAAACCGCTACGCAGTTGGGCGATACGCAAACGCATGGCTTCCACTTCGTCGGCCCAGAGGCTTTTCAGCTCTGGATCACCGAGGATGGTCGCTACCACCGCAGCGCCGTGATCTGGCGGTGTCGACCACAGGTTGCGGGCGATGTTGGCCAGTTGGCTGCGGATATCCACCAGCTTTTCAGCGGTTTTCGCGCAGATAATCAGCGCACCGGTGCGGTCGCGGTACAGGCCGAAGTTCTTCGAGCAGGAACTGGTGATCAGCACTTCCGGCAACGCGGCAGCGAACAACCGCGTCGACCAGGCATCCTGTTCCAGGCCATCGCCGAAGCCCTGGTAGGCGAAGTCGATCAGTGGCACCAAATCGCGACTGCGCACCACGTCCAGCACCCGGCGCCAATCGTCATGGGACAAATCGAAACCAGTCGGGTTATGGCAGCAGGCGTGCAGCAGCACTACATCGCCCTTCGGCGCTTCATTGAGTACCGCGAGCATCGCCTCGACGTCGAGGCGGTTGTCGCTGCCAACGTACGGGTAATGACTGACCTTGACTCCGGCCGCCGCGAAAATGGTTTCGTGGATTGGCCAGGTCGGATTGCTCAGCCATACACCTCGGCCCGGCAGGCACTGGGCGATGAAGTCGGCACTCAAGCGCAGCGCGCCAGTGCCGCCCGGCGTTTGCGTTGCGCCGGCCCGTTGTTCGGCGATCAGCGGGGAATCGGCACCCAGCACCAATTCAACGATGGCCTTGCCGAACGCCGGTTCACCGTGACCACCGATGTAGGTTTTGGTGGTCTGGCGATCCACCAGACGTTGCTCGGCGAGCTTCACGGACTGGGGGATCGGTGTCAGGCCCTGGGCATCTTTATAGACGCCCACGCCGAGGTCGAATTTGCGCGGGTTGGGGTCCTGCGCATAGGCCTCCATCAGGCCGAGAATCGGGTCGCCGGGTACTCGTCCGATGGCGTCGAAATGCATTATTTGCGGCCCTCGGCGTCCTTGGCCACTTCGTCAGTGCGCGCGGCCATGATGAAATCGTTGCGATGCAGGCCTTTGATGGAGTGGCTCCACCAGGTCACGGTGACTTTGCCCCACTCGGTCAGCAGGCCCGGGTGGTGACCTTCAGCCTCGGAGATTTCACCGACGGCGTTGGTGAACGCCAGCGCGTGCTTGAAGTTCTTGAACAGGAAAACTTTTTCCAGCTGCATCACGCTGTCGCGCACTTCAATGTTCCAGTCAGGAATCTGCTTGATCAGTACCGGCAGTTCTTCGTCGCTGACCTGAGGGGCATCGGCGCGGCAGGCTTCGCAATGGGCTTGGTTCAATGTGGACATGATGGGTTCCTGAAATCGAATTATTGGAATTCGGCCGTCAATTCACCAGGCTAAACCAAAGCGTCGGTTCCTGACAGGCTCACTTGATTCTAAAAGCTGCGGATCACGCAGCCTTTGGCGGAAATTTTGGGGTGCGCAAGCCTAGCTGCATGCCTTGCTTGACCATGCCCATGATGTCTTCGTGGGCGAGGTCGAACAGGCGCTTGAGGTTCGGCAGGACAAAGTACAGCGGTTGCAGGATGTCGATGCGATACGGCGTGCGCATGCATTCCAGCGGATCGAAGGCCTGATGCTCAGGTTCGTCCGACAGGCAGTAAACGGTTTCTTTCGGCGAGGAGAGAATGCCGCCGCCGTAGATGCGCAGGCCTTGTGGCGTATCGACCATGCCGAACTCGATGGTCATCCAGTACAAACGCGCCAGGTACACGCGTTCCTCTTTGGAAGCCTGTAGGCCAAGTTTGCCGTAGGTGTGGGTGAATTCGGCGAACCAAGGGTTGGTCAGCAGCGGGC
Organism: Pseudomonas sp. GL_093; assembly: GCF_057837605.1. NCBI lineage: Bacteria > Pseudomonadati > Pseudomonadota > Gammaproteobacteria > Pseudomonadales > Pseudomonadaceae > Pseudomonas > Pseudomonas sp. GL_093. The sequence goes on from NZ_CM174448.1 coordinate 1,808,690, forward strand.
AGTGGCCAAAGATCTCGTGGAAAATGTCCGGCTCTTGCAGGTAATCCAGCTCTTCGCGGGTACGAATAAACGTCGCCACCGGGAACTGCTTGTTGGCGAGCAATTCGAAAAAGGTCTGGAAGGGGATCAGTGCGGGTACCCGGGCAACTTGCCAGCCGGTGGTTTCACCGAGGACTTTGTTGATTTCACCGAGTTGCGGAATGCGGTCGTGGGGCAGACCGAGTTTTTCGATACCGTCCAGGTATTCCTGGCACGCGCGACCCTCGATCACTTTCAGTTGGCGAGTAATCAGCGTGTTCCACACCGCGTGTTCTTCGGCGGGGTAGTCGATAAAACCTTGCGCATCGGGCTCGCGAGCCACGTATTGCGTCTGCTTCATGCTGCTCTCCTGCTAGGGGATTTCGTTCTTGTTATGTCCTGCTATGGACCTAGAAATACCTCAAGAAATGCAGTGTTGCAGCACGCGAGTCGCGTCGTGCGTAGGAAAATTCGTCGATTTTCGTAAAGTTTTCGTTACGGATCAGCCGCTGTGGCGCAGGGATTGAGATTTCCGGGTTTGAAATGGTGTGCGGGTGTCACATAATCTTGACGACTAAGTTGGCGCCTGAGCAGAAAAATCCTTGCCCAGTCCCTCGATCTCTCCTGTTTCGGGCCTTTATATGCGTATCAAAGTCCACTGCCAGAACCGCATCGGTATCCTGCGCGACATTCTCAACCTGCTGGTGGAGTACGGGATCAACGTCGCTCGCGGCGAGGTCGGCGGTGAGCAAGGCAACGCGATCTACCTGCATTGCCCGAACCTGATCAACATTCAGTTTCAGGCATTGCGTCCGAAATTCGAAGCGATTGCCGGGGTGTTCGGCGTCAAGCGTGTAGGGCTGATGCCCAGCGAGCGTCGGCACATGGAGCTCAATGCGTTGCTCGGCGCATTGGAGTTTCCGGTGCTGTCGATCGACATGGGCGGTTCGATCGTCGCGGCCAACCGTGCGGCGGCGCAGTTGCTCGGGGTGCGGGTGGATGAGGTGCCGGGGATTCCGCTGTCGCGTTACGCCGAGGATTTCGACTTGCCGGAATTGGTGCGCGCCAACAAGTCGCGGATCAACGGCTTGCGGGTGAAGGTGAAGGGCGACGTGTTTCTCGCCGACATCGCGCCACTGCAATCGGAGCATGACGACAGCGAAGCCATGGCCGGCGCGGTACTCACGCTGCACCGCGCCGACCGGGTCGGTGAGCGCATCTATAACGTGCGCAAACAGGAATTACGCGGGTTCGACAGCATTTTCCAAAGCTCGAAGGTGATGGCCGCGGTGGTGCGCGAAGCCCGACGCATGGCGCCGCTGGATGCGCCGCTATTGATAGAAGGCGAAACCGGCACCGGTAAAGAGTTGCTGGCGCGAGCCTGCCACCTGGCGAGTCCGCGGGGGCAGTCACCGTTGATGGCGCTCAACTGCGCCGGTCTGCCGGAGTCGATGGCCGAGACCGAGTTGTTTGGCTACGGCCCCGGCGCTTTCGAAGGGGCGCGGGCAGAAGGCAAGCTCGGGCTGCTGGAACTGACGGCGGGCGGTACGCTGTTTCTCGATGGCGTCGGGGAAATGAGCCCACGTTTGCAGGTGAAATTGCTGCGTTTCCTGCAGGACGGTTGCTTCCGTCGTGTGGGCAGCGATGAAGAGGTTTATCTGGATGTGCGGGTGATCTGCGCGACTCAGGTCGACCTGTCAGAGTTGTGTGCACGCGGCGAGTTTCGCCAGGATTTGTATCACCGCTTGAACGTGCTTTCGCTGCACATTCCGCCATTGCGTGAATGCCTCGATGGCTTGACGCCGCTGGTGGAGCACTTCCTCGATCAGGCCAGTCGGCAGATCGGTTGCCCGCTGCCGAAACTGGTGCCAGCGGCGATGGAACGGCTCAGTCACTACCACTGGCCGGGCAATGTTCGGCAGTTGGAAAACGTGTTGTTCCAGGCGGTTTCCTTGTGCGAGGGCGGGACCGTCAAGGCCGAACATATTCGCTTGCCGGACTACGGCGTGCGTCAGCCGCTTGGCGATTTCTCGCTCGAGGGCGGGCTGGACGAGATTGTCGGGCGCTTTGAAAAAGCGGTGCTGGAGCGTTTGTATTCCGAGCACCCGAGCAGTCGGCAACTGGGCAAGCGGTTGGGGGTTTCGCACACCACCATTGCCAACAAGTTGCGTGAGTACGAGGTCGGTAAAGACAACACCTGACTGATCGTTCCCACGCTCTGCGTGGGAATGCAGCCCGGGACGCTCTGCGTCCCGCCGTTGTCGACGATGAAGTCGTCGAGTAGCACCAGCGCCTGGGCCATCTGCATGGACTCGGCTGACCAGGAACGCACGTCCCGGTGCACATGACGCACGTAGGCGTCGGTGCTTTTCAGGTTGTTCAGACCGCCAAACGAATTGAGGGCCAGGCAACGGCGTGCGGGTAAGAATTTTGCCCTTTGCGCAGCTCCAGTTCGAAATAACCGGCGATGGCTTCAGGCACGGACAATCTCTCCACGTTTTGCCCACGCCCCCACGGTCTGCGCGTCGTTGTACATCAAAGCGTCGAGAATCGACAGGCCGGGCACGAAGGGTTGTTCACTCGATCCCTGTCGGTAGTCGGGTAAGTTGGCCTTGAGCAACTCAAGGGTGATACCGACCTGTTGGAATGCTTCGGCCTGGTAGAGATGACCGCCATTGAAGGGATTGAGGTAGTGGGTGCCAGCGCTGGCCTGAACCACTTCGAGTATCCGGTCCTGGGCTTTGCTGTCAGCGGAAATCGGTAGAGCGCTGGAACGGATGATCGGCGTTTGCAGCCCGATCAGGCAGCAGCAGGCCCGTAGTATCCGCTCGTTGAGTTCGGCAATGCCCTGAGCAGGCTCGACCAGCAGCGCTTCCAGCCACGCCAGCATGCGCGGAGCGTGGGGCGCGCGGCGATAGGCGAAGCTCAGCTTGTTGAGGATATCGTCAGGGGCGAATGTCTCGGCAATACGCTTTTCCATGATCTGCTGAGTCTGACTGCCTTTGGTCAGCGGCACCCCGAACCACTTCGGCTCCTGTCCCAGCAAATAGCGGTTGCGTTCGATCCAGCCCCTCTTGATGAACTGCACATTGTCAAAGATGACAAAACAGTCGACTGCGGCGATCAGCTGGAAATAACCCAGATAAGGCAGGAAGTAAGGTTGCATGATTGCAATCCGGTATTGCTGGTCAGCTGCCGGGGCGCAGACATTCGAGGTGCGGGCCAGGCTCATACCGCCCGGGCCTTGATCAGCACCTCGATGATCTGCGCCTGGGTCTTCGTATCGAGATCCGGATAGATCGGCAGGCACAGTATCTGGCGGGACACCTCATAGGCATTCCCCAGCTGAGAGAGATCCGAACTGGGAAGGCCGCGGTACATCGGAAATTCGCATATCAGCGGGTAGAAGTACCGGCGCACGTGGATGTTTTCTGCACGGTAGCGGTCGTACAGCTCGTCCCGGCTCACCCCGAAGCGCTCACTGTCGACCAGGATCGGACAATAGGCATAGTTCCAGTCCAGCCCCTGCGGTTGCTCCAGGAGGCTGATACCCTCTATGCCTTCCAGAGCGCTCTGATAATACTCAAACACCTTTTGCCGGCGCCTGAGGGCCTCGTCAATGTGGCGCAACTGCAGTACGCCGAATGCTGCCTGCAGCTCGTTCATCTTCCCGTTGATACCGGCAGCCATGACCGTGACTTCATCGGCAAAACCGAAATTCTTCAAGTAATCGATGCGCCGTTTGATCTTTTCGTCAGGGCAGATGATGGCGCCGCCTTCGAAGGTATTGAATACCTTGGTGGCGTGGAAGCTGAGAATCGACAGGTCGCCGTTGTTGAGAATGCTCTCGCCGTTGTGTCGGACACCGAAGGCATGTGCGGCGTCATAGATAACTTTAAGTCCATAGGTGTCAGCGACGGCCTGGATGCCTTCGACATCACAGGGAATGCCATAGCAATGAACTGGAAGGATCGCCGTAGTAGCCGGGGTGATGGCTTCGGCGATACGTCGTGGATCGAGGTTCTTGGTGACCGGATCGATGTCCACGAACACCGGCTTGAGATTGTTCCACAGCAGCGAGTGAGAGGTGGCCACGAACGAGTAGGGCGTAGTGATGACTTCGCCAGTAATGCGCAGCGCCTGGAGTGCTGTCACCAATGCCAGGGTACCGTTGGAAAACAGCGAAATATGCTGGACGCCGAGGTATTCGGCCAGCTCCTTTTCCAGTTGTTCGTGGAAGGGGCCGCCATTGGTCAGGCGCTTACTGTCCCAGATGCGCTGCAGGTAAGGCGTGAACTCTTCCAGAGGAGGCATTAGCGGGCTGGTAACGGTAATGGGATTGGCCATGGGTACACTGCTCGGGGTGACTGAAAAATGGCACACGGCTCGGGAGTACCTGTGACGTGGCGTTGCATTGCGGTCAATATCGGCGGGCTGCAGTGCCATGAATCCGACAGCTGGCTCTTGATGTGTGGGTACTCCAGCAAAAAATCGGCCAACTCCCTCCGTACCAATTGGTTGGTGTTGTGTTTGTGTGCGGTAGCCCTTGACGAACAATGTTTGTGCGTTAGTGACTGGGTAGTCGAAACGCGTATGTCCAGTCTAATGAATCGCAGAGCGTGGGAGCGATCAAAGGCTGACACTTGCCACTTACCGGCATAACACCGCCGGTTTTTCGTCTTCGATACAATCCTCCAATCCCCCCTGAACCCCTCAAGTCCTTTGTTTGCCGGGCCCTGCGCCGCCAGAAAAAAGTTGGTCTGCAAATTGCTTATGGCTCAGCAGTACAGCGGTGGGCGGCAAACGTCCGGCATGCAGAGGAAAGAGTGTGGACAAGTACCTTTATGTGGCAATGACCGGCGCCAGCCAGAATGCACTGGCGCAGAAGGCTCATGCGAACAACCTGGCGAACATCTCCACCAACGGTTTCCAGAAAGACCTGGAGCAGGCGCGTTCGATGCCGGTGTTCGGCGACAGCTTTCCGGCGCGTGCGTTTGCCCTGTCCGAACGTCCGGCCACCGACTTCTCCCCTGGCGCATTGGTGGAAACCGGTCGTGACCTCGATGTCGCGGTGCAAGGCAATGGCTGGATCGCCGTGCAGAACCCGGACGGCGGCGAAAGCTACGTGCGCACCGGCAGCCTGAACGTCGACGCCCTGGGCGTGCTGCGGGCCGGCAACGGTATGCCGGTGATGGGCAATGGCGGGCCGATTGCCGTGCCGCCCGAGCAGCAAATCGAAGTGGGCGAGGACGGCACCATCAGCATTCGAGCGATGGGCGAAGGTCCGCGCGTGATGGCGGAAGTCGACCGCATCAAGCTGGTTAATCCTGACTTCAAGAACATGACCAAAGGCCTGGACGGTTCGATCCACACCAAGGATGGCAAGCCGGCGCAAGCCGATGCCGACGTCAAACTGGTGTCCGGTTTCCTTGAGTCGAGCAACGTCAACGCCGTGGAAGAGATGACCTCGGTACTGGCCCTGGCCAAGCAGTTCGAACTGCACATCAAGATGATGAACACCGCCAAAGAAGACGACCAGGCCATGGCTCGGGTCTTGCAGATCAGCTAATTATCAGAACGTCGCGCCGTAAAACAGGCGCACGAGGAGAATCGAATGCTTCCGGCTCTATGGGTTGCCAAAACAGGTCTGTCCGCCCAGGACACCAACCTGACGACCATTTCCAACAACCTGGCCAACGTGTCGACCACGGGTTTCAAACGTGACCGCGCCGAGTTCCAGGACTTGCTCTACCAGATCAAACGCCAGCCAGGCGCCCAGTCGACCCAGGACAGTGAACTACCGTCGGGTCTGCAACTGGGTACCGGTGTGCGCATTGTCGGCACCCAGAAAAACTTCACCGCCGGCAGCCTGCAAACCACCGAGCAGCCGTTGGACATGGCCATCGACGGTCGCGGTTTCTTCCAGATTCTGCAGCCGGACGGCACGACTTCCTACACCCGTGACGGTACGTTCCACCTGGACTCCAACGGTCAGATCGTGAACGCCAGCGGCTTCGCCCTGGAACCGGCCATTGTCATCCCGAACGATGCCCAGACCTTTACGGTCGGTCGTGACGGCACCGTGTCCATCACCGTTGCCGGCAACCCGGCCTCCCAGGTGATCGGCAACCTGCAAACCGCCGACTTCATCAACCCGGCCGGTCTGCAGGCTGTGGGCAACAACCTGTTCCTGGAAACCGCGGCCAGCGGCGCGCCGCAAGTCGGCACCCCGGGCCTGGCCGGTTTCGGCACCACGCTGCAGAACACTCTGGAAACCTCGAACGTCAGCACCGTTGAAGAGATGGTCAACATGATCACCACTCAGCGCGCTTACGAGATGAACTCCAAGGTGATCTCCACCGCCGACCAGATGCTCTCGTTCGTAACGCAGAATCTGTAATCAAGTCTATGAGGCGGCCATGAGGTCGCCTGCAACACCGTGAGGTAGGGTCATGAATCGCTATGTATCTGTTCTGGCACTGAGTGGGATCGCCGCGCTTTCGGGCTGCGTCGGTCCGACGCCCAAGCCCAATGACCCTTACTACGCCCCGGTGTTACCGCGCACGCCGCTGCCGGCGGCGGCCAATAACGGCTCGATCTACCAGGCCGGTTTCGAACAGAATCTGTACAGCGACCGCAAGGCGTTCCGGGTCGGCGACATCATCACCATTACCTTGAACGAGAAGACCCAGGCCAGCAAAAACGCCAATTCCCAGGTCGGCAAGAACAGCAAGACCAGCATTGGCCTGTCCTCATTGTTCGGCAGTACGCCCAATACGAATAACCCGCTCGGCAGCGGCGACCTGAGTCTGGATGCCAGCTACAGCGGCGACCGCGCGACCAAGGGTGACAGCAAGGCCGGGCAGGGCAACAGCCTCACCGGCTCGATCACCGTGACCGTCGCCGACGTGTTGCCCAACGGCATCATCGCCGTGCGCGGCGAGAAGTGGATGACCCTCAATACCGGTGATGAACTGGTGCGGATTGCAGGGCTTGTTCGTGCCGATGACATCGCGACTGACAACACCGTTTCGTCGACCCGTATCGCCGATGCACGCATCACCTATTCGGGCACCGGTTCGTTTGCCGATGCGAGTCAGCCAGGCTGGTTCGACCGTTTCTTCCTCAGCCCGCTGTTCCCTTTCTAGGTGGCTACGTTGAATCTTAAACACCTGATGGTGGCCGCCCTGATGCTGTCCGCAGCGTTCAACGCGCAAGCCGAGCGGCTGAAGGACATCGCCAGTATTTCCGGCGTGCGCTCCAACCAATTGATCGGCTACGGCCTGGTGGTCGGGCTTAACGGTACCGGCGACCAGACGACGCAAACCCCGTTCACCCTGCAGACCTTCAACAACATGCTCTCGCAGTTCGGCATCAAGGTTCCGCCGGGTTCGGGCAACGTCCAGTTGAAGAACGTTGCGGCGGTGTCGATCAGTGCTGATTTGCCGGCGTTCGCCAAGCCGGGTCAGCAGGTCGACATCACCGTATCGTCCATCGGTAACTCCAAGAGCCTGCGCGGCGGCACCTTGCTGCTGACGCCGCTCAAGGGTATCGACGGCAACGTCTATGCGATCGCTCAGGGCAACCTGGTGGTCGGCGGTTTTGATGCCGAAGGTCGTGACGGTTCGAAGATCACTGTCAACGTTCCGTCGGCCGGTCGTATCCCGGGTGGTGCATCGGTTGAGCGTTCGGTGCCGAGCGGCTTCAACCAAGGCAACAGCCTGACGCTGAACCTCAATCGTTCGGACTTCACCACGGCCAAGCGCATCGTCGACAAGATCAACAATATGCTCGGCCCTGGCGTTGCCCAGGCCATCGACGGCGGTTCGATTCGCGTCAGTGCGCCACTCGATCCGAGTCAGCGCGTCGACTATTTGTCGATCATCGAGAACCTTGAAGTCGATCCGGGTCAGGCGGTGGCGAAAGTCATCATCAACTCGCGGACCGGCACCATCGTGATCGGTCAGAACGTCAAGGTTTCCCCGGCCGCCGTGACCCACGGCAGCCTGACCGTGACCATCACCGAAGACCCGATCGTCAGCCAGCCCGGCCCTCTGTCCAATGGGCAGACGGCGGTCGTGCCGCGCTCGCGGGTCAACGCCCAGCAGGAAGCCAAACCGATGTTCAAGTTCGGTCCGGGCACCACCCTCGACGAAATCGTGCGTGCGGTGAACCAGGTCGGCGCGGCACCGGGTGACTTGATGGCCATCCTCGAAGCACTGAAACAGGCCGGCGCGTTGCAAGCCGACCTGATCGTGATCTGAGGACGGCGACCATGGATATGCGCAAGGGCGGATTGGGGGTCAGCAGCAACGATTCGGGTTCCTATTCGGACCTCAATCGACTGAACCAGCTCAAGGTCGGCGACAAGGACAGTGACGCGAACATGCGCAAGGTTGCGCAGGAGTTCGAGTCGCTGTTCCTCGGTGAAATGCTCAAGTCCATGCGCTCGGCCACTGAAACGCTGGGCCAGGACAATCCGCTCAACACGCCGGCAGCCAAGCAATACCAGGAAATGTACGATCAGCAGTTGGCCGTTTCCATGTCCCGTGAGGGCGGCGGTATTGGTCTGGCTGACGTGCTGATGCGTCAGATGTCGAAGAACAAACCGATGGCCCCGGGCGAGGCCGCTGCCGCGTCAGCCGCCAAGCAAGCGGCCGCGAAAGCCGCCGTGGAAACCCCGATTGCCGCCGGCACGGTCGCCACCAACGGGCCGCTGTCGCGCCTCAATGGCGAGCGTCCGTTGTGGGCTTCGCGCTCGGTGAAGTCGCCAGCCAACGCGGGCGAGGGCGCTCATCGCAATGACATGGCGCTGATCAATCAGCGACGCCTGGCGCTGCCGCCGAAACTGGCCGACCGCTTGCTCGCAGGGCTGGTGCCGTCGGCATCGACCACTGCCGCGACCTCCGCGACGGCGCAGAACAACATCCAAATACCTCGGAGCACCAAGACCGGTGCCGGTCCCCTGTACAACGGCGATTGGCTGGCTTCGCAAACGGATACGGCATCCGGCGGGCGCCTGCAGGTTTATGGTCGTGCCATGGCGCAAATACCGCTGGCACCGGCGAAGAAAGCGTTCAGCTCCGCCGACGAATTCGTCAACACCATGCTGCCGATGGCCAAAGAGGCCGCCGAACGCATTGGTGTCGATCCGCGTTACCTGGTGGCGCAGGCCGCTCTGGAAACCGGTTGGGGCAAGTCGGTCATGCGCGCCCAGGATGGTAGCAGCAGCCATAACCTGTTCGGCATCAAGGCCGGCAGCAGTTGGAAAGGCGATTCGGCGCGCGCGATCACCAGCGAATTCAGAAACGGCGAGATGGTCAAGGAGACGGCTCAGTTCCGTTCCTATGACTCTTACAAGGACAGCTTCCATGACCTTGTGACGCTGCTGCAAACCAACAATCGCTATCAAGATGTTGTGAAGTCGGCCGATAACCCAGAACAGTTTGTGCGCGAGTTGCAAAAGGCCGGTTACGCAACCGACCCGGACTACGCGAGCAAGATTTCGCAGATAGCCAAGCAGATGACGAGTTACCAGAACTACGCTGCGGCGGGCGCTACCACCACGCCTCTATAGGCATAAGCTATAAGGTCTGAACCATGAGTTTGCTCAACATCGGGATGTCGGGGCTGTCAGCCAGCCAATCGTCGTTGATGACGACGGGTAACAACATCGCCAACGTCGATACCGCGGGTTACTCGCGTCAGCAGACCGTGCAGGGCACCAAAGCCTCGCAGCAGTTCGGCAATGTCTACATCGGCACGGGTACGACGCTGGCCGATGTACGTCGGGTGTACAACAGCTACCTTGACGCCCAACTGCAGACCGCCACGTCGCTCAACAGTGATTCGGCCGCCTACCTGGCGCAGGTTTCGCCGGTAGATAAACTCCTGTCCGACAGCAGCACCGGCATCAGTAGCGCGCTGACCAAGTTTTTCAGTTCCATGCAGAACGTCTCTTCGGCTCCGACCGATGACGCGGCACGGCAGCTGCTGCTCAGCGATGCCAAGGCCCTGAGCAATCGCTTCAATTCGATTTCAAGTCAGCTGAACCAGCAGAATGCCAACATCAATGGCAACCTCACGGACATGGCTTCGCAAGTCAACAAACTGGCGGCCACCGTTGCACAGCTGAACCAGAAAATTTCCGAATCCTCCGGCAGCACGGGTCAGCCCAATGACCTGCTGGATCAGCGCAACGAGACGGTCCGGCAGCTGTCCGAGCTGGTCGGCGCACAAGTCACGCAGAGCGGCTCCAACTACGATATTTACCTGGGCAGCGGTCAGCCGCTGGTCATAGGCAATACCTCCACCACCCTGGAAGTGGTGCCTGGCAAGAATGATCCGAGCCGTTCCACTATTCAGATGAACCGTGGTTCAAGCACCATCGACATCTCCTCGGTGATCTCGGGTGGTGAAATGGGGGGCCTGCTGCGCTATCGCAGCGAAGTGCTCGACCCTGCGATGAATGAACTGGGGCGAGTAGCCCTGGTGGTCGCCGACCAGATTAACAGCCAGCTTGCCCAGGGCATCGACAAGAACGGTGAGTTCGGTGCGGCCCTGTTCGGCAATATCAACAGTGCCACCCTGATCAGTCAGCGCAGTATTGCCGCCGCGGGCAACAACTCTGCGTCGGGTAATCTGAACGTGACCATCAAGGACACGGGCAAGCTGACTACCAACGATTATCAGGTCACGTTCACCAGCGCCACGGACTACAGCGTCCTTCGCTCGGACGGCACCGATATGGGCTCGTTCAACATCAGCACCACCCCGGCACCGGTGATCGATGGCTTCGCGCTGTCTCTGGGCGGGGCGGGCATGAGCACGGGCGACAGCTTCAAGGTTACGCCCACCCGTGGCGGCGCCAGCGAGATCCAGACGGTGCTCACCGACCCTAAACGTCTTGCGGTCGCGGCCCCTCTGACCGGCGTCAGCGGCTCGGGCAATACCGGGACCGGCAGCATTCTGAAGCAGCCTGACCTCAAGTCGTCGCTCAATATCTACAACCCTGCCGACAGCGCAATCATCCAGTCGGGGATCAAAAACTCGACACCGGTCAAGATCATCTTCGGCCCTGCCGGTGGTGCTTCGCAGACCTATTCGGTCAAGGATGCCAAGGGCACCCAAATCGCTACTGGCAGTATTGTTCCGGGGCAAAGCAACACCCTGAGCGTGGCGGTGAAAATGGTCGATGCCAGCGGCAACCCGATCTTGGACAGCAGCGTCCCGCCGGTGCAGCGCACCTTTACGTTTGAAATGACCATGGACGGTTCGCCGAAGGACCTGGACAGTTTCACCGTGTCGCTGACCGGTGCCAGTTCCAAGGACAACCGTAATGGTCTGGCCGTCATCGACCTGCAGACTCGCAAGACCGTGGAAACCGGTGGTACCAGCAACGGTATCAGCCTTTCGGACGCGTACGGCAAGCTGGTGGAAAACGTCGGTGCCAAGGCTGCCCAGGGCAAAAACGATTCCGATGCGACAACCGCGATCCTGACCCAGGCCAAGGGCGCCCGTGACTCGTTATCCGGTGTCGACCTGGATGAGGAAACCGGCAATCTGGTCAAGTACCAGCAGTACTACACAGCTTCTTCGCAGATCATCAAGGCTGCGCAGGAAATCTTCAGCACTCTGATCAACAGCCTTTAAGGAGTCGTAGATCATGCGTATTTCTACCCCCCAGTTCTACGAGCGCAGCGCTGCGAACTACCAGAAGAACTTCAACAACGTCGTCAATACCAGTCAGGAAGCCAGCGACAACCTTCGCGTGCGTACGGCCGCTGATGATCCGGTTGGCGCTTCGCGGTTGCTGCAACTGGGTCAGCAGAGTGCAATGCTCGACCAGTTTTCGACCAACATCACGACGATCAAGAATACGCTGGGTCAGTCCGAGACCGTTCTCAACAGCATCAACAACGTGCTGCAGCGTGCCAACGAACTGGCCCTGGGTGCGGGCAACGCCGGCTATACCGATTCCGAGCGCAAGGCCAACGCCTCCGAATTGGGGCAGCTCGAATCGCAGTTACTGAGCCTGATGAACAGCCGCGATGAAAACGGCCAGTATCTGTTTGGCGGGTCCAACAGCGGTACTGCGCCGTACTCGCGCAATGCCGATGGCACTTACAGCTATCACGGCGACCAGACCACCTTGAACCTTCAGGTGGGTGATGCGTTGACCATGCCCAGCAATGACACCGGCTTCAGCATTTTCGAGCAGGCCCTCAACACCAGTCGCACCCAGACCACGCTGACGGCACCGGCGGTGAATGACGGACGGGTCGACCTGTCCAACGGTCAGGTGTCGGGTAGCGTGACTTACAACGACAAGTTCCGCAGTGGCGAGCCCTATGCGATCGAGTTCCTGAGCAGCACTCAGTTCAAGGTCACGGATTCCGGCGGCAACGATGTAACGGCTGAAGCTTCCAACAACGGTGTCTTCGATCCCAAGACGGCCGGTGGCACACAGGTATCTTTCCGCGGTGTCGATCTGCGTCTGAACATCAATCTGAAACCAGGCGATACCACCCCGGACACTGTGATTGCCGGGCATATCTTCAATCTGGGCGCCAAGCCAGACACCTTCAGTGCCACCCGCAGCGCCGGCAATCCATCGACCGCCGTCGTGACGGGCGCCACTGTCAGCAACGCAGCCAACTACAACGCGGCATTCCCCAATGGCGGGGCGATTCTCAAGTTCACCAGCGCCACGAACTATGAGTTGTATGCCTCACCGTTGACCGCTAACAGCAAGCCGGTGTCTACCGGGACCATGGCGGGTTCGACAGCGACGGCAGCGGGTGTGGATTTCACCTTCGGTGGTACGCCGACGGCGGGTGACCAGTATGTGGTTCAACCCAACACCCACCAGACCCAGAACATCCTCGACACCATCAGCAAGCTGCGCACCGCACTTGAGGCGCCGATCGATGGTTCTGCCGCCGCCGAACAGAGCTTTCGCGCCTCGCTGGATTCGGCGATTGCCAACATCGGCAGCGGTAGCAACCAGGTACTCGGTTCGCTGACTTCGATCGGTGCTCGTGGTCAGGCACTGGACATCCAGAGCTCGACCAACGAAAGCCTGACGATGGCCAACAAGACCACCACGTCGTCGATCCAGGACTCCGATCCGGCCGAAGTGCTCAGCCGCCTGACCCTGCAACAAACCATGTTGCAGGCTTCGCAGCTGGCCTTCAGCAAAATCAGTCAATTGGGGCTGTTCAACAAAATCTGAGTTTGACCGCTAACCACTCGACGGACGAGATGACCCCTCGGCCGTCGGGTGCAAGCATTTTCTTCCAACCGGGTCAGCATGCCCGGCCCCAGGGCTGGAGCACTCTGCGGTCGAGAGTTTTCCTGTGAGTTCAGCTCCCCTTGTCAGTGTCGCCATCCCAGCCTTCAATCCGCGTTTTTTCCATGCGGCATTGCAAAGTGTCCTGAGTCAGAGCTACGAATCCCTCGAAATCATCATCTGCGACGACAGTCCTGGCGACGAGATTGCGAGCATCGTCGAAGGGGTTTCGGCCCAGACCCGTTTCCCGCTGCGCTATCTGAAAAACCCTCAGCCCCTGGGCTTTGCGGGCAACCTGCTGCGGTGCCTGGAGGAAAGTCGCGGGGAGTACATCAAATTCCTTTGTGATGATGATCGATTGTTCTCTGGCTGCATCGCGACTCAGGCCGCACTGCTGAGCGAGTACGAAGATGTCAGCCTGGTCGGTGCCCAGCGTTATTTGTGTGATGCCGATGATCACATCCTGCCGCACCGTCTGGAAAACACCGCGATGGCCGGTGGCAATGCGTTGTTCAAGGGTGGCGATCTGCTGGACTTCTTTGAGGTCCGTCCGCTGAACTTCATCGGTGGCTTGAGCAACGTGCTGATGCGCACTGCCGATGTCCGCGAATTGCTGCCGGCGTTGCTGCAACCGGAGGTGGGTTTTGCCGGTTTGCTGGATCTGGTCCTGTTCGTTTGCCTATTGCGGCGCGGCAACCTGGCAGTGGCCAGTCAGGTGCAGAGTGTCGAGCGCCTGCACCCGGACAGCTTCAAATGCCAGGCGGCCGTGCAGCAGCAAATGCTGGTCGAAGGTCAATGGCTGACGCAAATGCTCAACGAGCGCGGCGATAAAGGGACAGCGTTTTCCGGCTGGATCCGTTACTGCGCCGCGCTGCCGGGTGTCGATGCGAAAAATCGCGTGTGGGAGGAGTTTTCCCTCGGCCATTTGCTCGTCGCTCGCCAGGCCCTTCAAGAGTCCAGAGTCGGCAGCGACAGCCGCAGCTTCGGGCAGCTGTATGCTCAGTGGCTGGAGTGTCGGCGTGAGCCTGCGATCCTTGGGCAGCTGTTGGCGCAGACGCACGCGTGGCCACGCCGCCCGACAATCGTTCCGATCGTGATCGACGGCACCGGCGACCGGCAGGCCGTGGAACTGACGCTGGAAAGCATCAACGCGCAATGTTACGGCGCTCAAGCGGTGGTGGTGCTGTCCAGTGCGGGCGCTCAAGCGGGGCTGGACGGGCGGGTGCTGAACCTGGTGCTGGAGGCGGATTGGGCGCAGCAGCTCAATGGTGTCTTGCCGCAACTGGAGGGGGCCGATTGGTTCTACCTGTTGCGTGCCGGCGATCGCTTGACCGAGGCCGCGCTGCTCTTGATGGCCGAGCGCATCGTCGAGCGTCAACATATGTTGTGCTGCTACGCGGATGAAGGCGCGCTGGTGGACGGCATCTCCCGTGAGCCGGTGTTCAAACCGGATTTCAATCTCGACCTGATGCGCAGCTACCCTTACACCGGGCGTGCGTTGGCGTTTGAGCGCAACGGTTTTCTGGCTCGGGGCGGTTTCAGTGCCGACTTCCAGGAGCTGGCGCCTCAAGACTTGCTCTGGCGGATGGTCGAAAGCGCCGGCCCCCACACCATCGAACACATTGGCGAAGTGTTGGTGGAGTCGTCCTTCAGTTACGCCTCGTGGTTGTCTTCGACCGCCGTGGCCGCTGAAAACCCGCGACTGCTGGAGGCGCACCTGCAACGGCTGGGTGTGGCATTCGACTGGCGGGCCGGCAGTGAAGCGCTGATCAATCAGGTGGATTATCGCCACGCCCGGCAACCGCTGGTGTCCATCATCATTTCCACCAAGGACCAGCTGACGGCGCTTGAGCGCTGCCTGGCGAGCCTGCTGGAAAAAACCGCTTACCCGAACTACGAAGTGTTGATCGTCGACAACGCCAGTCTCACCAGCGAGGCTCGCGCCTGGCTGGACGGCATGGCGCAGCTGGGTAGCGACAAGCTGAGAGTGCTGCGTTACCCCCATGCGGCCAACTTTGCGGCGATTCACAACTTCGCCGCCGCCCAGGCTCGTGGCGACTACTTGTTGATGCTCACGCCGAACAGCGTGATCACTGATGCCGATTGGCTGGACGCACTGATGAGTCAGGCCCAGCGCCCCGAAGTCGGGATCGTCGGAGCGAAAATGGTCTGCGCCCAAGGCACCGTCCAGCATGCCGGACTGGTGCTCGGGTTGCGCGGACCGGTGGGTGCGCCGTTTATCGGCGAATCAATGCAGTCCGGTGGTTACATGCAGCGTCTGCAGGTGGTGCAGAACTACAGTGCGGTCAGCGATGACTGCCTGCTGGTGCGCAAGCAGGTGTTCGAGGAGTTGGGCGGGCTGGACGAGCGTTCGTTCAGCCTGGCATTCAACGATGTGGACCTGGGCTTGCGAGTGGCCAAGGCCGGTTATCTGGTGGTCTGGACGCCTCATGCCCGCTTGATGCTGGTGGAGCCGGCGGTTTCGTTGCAACAGGGTGGCGAACAGGCGCGCCAGGAGCAGCTCGGTCGCGAGCAGCAGACGATCTACCGCAAGTGGTTGCCCGACATGGCCCGGGATCCAGCCTACAACCCCAACTTGAGTCTCACCGGTTCGAGTTTCTGCCTGGAACCTGGCATGCGCCTGGGCTGGAGTCCGTTCGGCAGCCGCAGCTTGCCGCGGGTTCTGGCCTTGCCGGTGAACCAATCGGCTGTCGGGCATTACCGCGTGGTGCAGCCGTTTCTGGAGCTGGAGGCGGCGGGCCTGGTCACGGGTGTTCAAGCTTTCGAAATGCCGTCGATCATCGAGTTGGAGCGTCAATCGCCGGATACGGTGGTGATGCAGGGACGCTACAACGATGCGCTGGTGAACGAAATCGAGCGGGTCAAAACGTATTCCCGAGCCTTGCGCATTTTTGAACTCGACGACTACATCATCGACGTGCCGGAAAAAAACGGCCACCTGAAACATCGGCCCAAGGATTTCGAAAAAGCCATGCGTCGTGGCATCAGCCTGTGTGATCGAGTGGTGGTGTCGACCCAGGCGCTGGCTGATGCGTTGAACGGCATGCATCACGATATTCGCGTGGTGCCGAACACCTTGGCCGCGCACTTGTGGAGCAACCGCGTTTCCCTGCGCCGCACCGGTGCCAAGCCGCGCGTCGGCTGGGGTGGCGGCACCAGCCATGCCGGTGACCTGGAGATCATTGCCGACGTGGTCCGTGAATTGGCCGATGTCGTCGACTGGGTGTTCTTCGGCATGTGCCCGCAAGCGCTGCTCCCTTACGTGCGTGAGTTCCACCCCTCGGTGGGCCTGCAGGAGTATCCGGCCAAGCTGGCCAGCCTTAACCTCGACCTGGCGCTGGCGCCGTTGGAATACCACATCTTCAACGACTGCAAGAGCAACTTGCGACTGCTGGAATACGGCGCCTGCGGCTATCCGGTGATCTGCACCGACACCGAAGCCTATCGCGGCTATTTGCCGTGCACACGGGTCGTCAGCAACAGCACCGAGGAGTGGCTGCAAGCAATTCGCATGCACTTGGCCGATCCCGAGGCCAGCTATCGTATGGGCGACGAGCTGCGCGAAGCGGTGATGCGTGACTACATGCTGCGCGGCGATAACTTGCAGCTGTGGTACGACGGATGGATCGCGAGCTGATCAATCGTTTAAATCGAAAGGCCGGGCAGTGATGTCCTAATGTTGTTCACCTAAGCTTGGTGTTTCCAGGCACACACACACATGGGTCGCGAGCGGGCGGTGGATCAAGAGCGAGGCGGCCGACCTGTCTTTTCTTTTTTGTGTACATATCCGTTTCTGCGGTCACGGCGGCTATTGGTTTCGCTTTTACAGCGAGTCACTTTCGAAAAGCCTGCGCGGCCCGGCGGAAAGTAACGAAAGCGCTTCTGCCCCTGTCGTTCGGTGCCTCGCTGTGGCTCGGCATGCCCTCGTTCCGGTCCTTCTCCGTGGGCCCGCCGCCATCGGCCATCCATGGCCGGGGGCGGCTAACCCGGCATCCATGCCGGGTTGCCCACTGCGCAGAACCTCCACTCGGCCTCTCGAGGGTGCGGGCACCGCAAAAGCCAAAGCGAGGCGGCCTACCGGCCGGCCTGTCTCTTCAAGCGTACGCATTCCCCTGTGGGGAGCGAGCCTGCTCGCGATCAGGCCCTGTCAGTCGACATCAATGTTGAATGTAAGTCCGCCTTCGCGAGCAGGCTCGCTCCCACAGTTGGATTTTTGGCGGGCATGACATAGGTGTCCACCGCCGATGACCTTGACAGACATCAGGTCGGCTATCAGGCCGCCTCGCTTGGCTTTTGATTTTGATCTGTCTGCCCCTTTCCCAGAGGCCGAACGCAGGTATTGCGCAGGGGGCACCGAATGGTGGGGCAGGAGCCCTTGGTTACTTGGGGCTTAATGAGATGGTCAGCCTGACCGAGAAGCCCTGCAGGTTTACGCTTGCAGGGCTTTTCTCGTTTTTGTCGGAGGATCTCTCATGAACACGATGACGCTTCTGGGTATCGACATTGGCAAACACAGTTTCCACCTGCATGGCCAGGACGCCAAAGGTCATCAGGTATTGCGCAAGAAAACCAGCCGAGGCCAATTACTCAGCACATTGGTCCAATTACCCGCCTGCACGGTGGTGATGGAGTCTTGCGGCGGCGCTCACTGGCTGGCTCGACAGATCAGGGCATTGGGCCACGAGGTGAAGCTGATTGCCCCGCAGTACGTCAAACCGTTCGTCAAAGGCAACAAAAACGACTTCATTGATGCCGAAGCGATTTGCGAGGCGGCAAGCCGCCCCGCCATGCGCTTCTGCTCGATCAAAACCGCAGAACAGCAAACGCTTTCGGCCCTGCATCGTGTCCGCGATTCATTGATTGGCCATCGCACCGTCGCGACCAACCAAATTCACGGATTTCTGCTGGAGTTCGGGATCAGCCTGCCCATTGGCGTCGCTGCGTTGCACCGCGTGCCGGCGCTGTTGGACGACCCGCAGCACCCGGTTCCATTGCGTCTCAAGGGCTTGGTAATGCGCCTGCATCATCAAATTCAACAGCTCAATGATGAAATCAAGGACATCGAGTCCGACCTGAATCAGCAGTTGAAAGAAGATGATACCGGCGGCCGTTTGCAGAGCATTCCTGGCATCGGCCCCATCACCGCCAGCGCATTACTGGCGGACATGAGTGATGCATCGAACTATCGCAGTGGGCGCGATTTTGCCGCTTCGTTAGGGTTGGTGCCAAAGCAGTATTCAACGGGTGGAAAGACGGTGTTACTGGGGATCAGCAAGCGCGGCGACAAGCACATACGTCGATTACTGGTACAAGGCGCGCGATCAATCATGCTGCGTATCGACAAACGAGAGGATGCGCTAGGGTCTTGGGTTCGGGAGCTGCTGACGCGTCGGCACTCCAATGTCGTAGCGTGTGCGTTGGCGAACAAACTGGCGCGAATTGTGTGGGCGGTACTGGCCAAGGGTGGCCAGTACAACCCACATCCGAACGCTTGAAACTACAGCTTTATCACCGGCTTTTGCGACGTCACCGACTGATGACAGTAAACGGCAAATGGCCCGACTGAGAACCTGGCATGGAAATCAGCTTTAAAGGCTGAGGGCTTTTTTAGGACAGTCGGGAGCGGCTACTCATCGAGGGCCGAGCGTTGTTACCGCAACGCTCACAATGAGCCCGGATACATTAGCGCAAGCCAGCTTTACCGAAAACAGCCGATGAGGTTGCAGGAGATGGGCTGACCATACATTTCCAAGTGACTCGCTGTAAAAGCGAAACCGTAATCAGCCATCACCGCAGAAACGGATATGTACTCCAATCTTAAGTGAACAGCATTAGGCAGTGATGTCCGGCCTTTTTTTATGCGAAAAGTGCTGCCCGATGGACGCGTGGAGCTGGCGCGTTTCCTGCAAGTCCCCCTTGCATCGCCATAAAACGAGCACTCCCGGCCTGTCCGGAGGCGCTATGAACGGCAAAAAGGTTTTAGCCAGAAGGCCCGCAAAAGCTTGATACAGCTTGGCTGAGCCCTGTGAAGAACAAGAGGGGAGACGATGAAGGCAGTTATTTTGGCGGGTGGCCTGGGCACGCGCATCAGCGAGGAGTCGCACCTCAAGCCAAAGCCGATGATCGAAATCGGCGGCAAGCCAATTCTCTGGCACATCATGAAGCAGTACTCCGCCCACGGTATCCACGACTTCGTGATTTGCCTGGGCTACAAGGGGTATGCGATCAAGGACTTCTTCGCCAACTACTTCCTGCACACCTCTGATGTCACCTTCGACATGTGCAACAACCGCATGGACGTTCACCAGAACTACAGCGAGCCGTGGCGCGTCACGCTGATCGACACCGGCGACGACACCATGACCGGTGGCCGCCTGCGCCGCGCCGCGCGTTATGTGGAAGGTGAACAGGCCTTCTGCTTTACCTACGGCGACGGTGTCTCGGACCTCAACATCGGAGCCCTGGTGGATTTCCATTTGGCCCACGGCAAGCTCGCCACCGTGACCGCCGTGCAACCCCCGGGACGTTACGGCGCACTGGAGCGTGACGGCGACAAAGTGTTGGGTTTCACCGAGAAACCGCGCGGCGACGGTGGCTGGATCAACGGCGGTTTCTTCGTGCTGTCGCCCAAAGTGCTGCCGTATATCGCTGACGATCAAACCTCCTGGGAAGCCGAACCTCTGGCCGCATTGGCCACCGAGGAGCAGTTGCAGGCCTTTCAGCACGACGGCTTCTGGCACCCGATGGACACCCTGCGCGACAAGAATCACCTTGAGGCGTTGTGGCAGAGCGGGGAGGCCCCATGGAAACTATGGGACTGAGCCCGGAATTCTGGCGCGGCAAGCGGGTTCTGTTGACCGGCCATACCGGTTTCAAAGGCAGCTGGCTGACATTGTGGCTGCAAAGCCTCGGTGCCGACGTCAGCGGATTTTCGCTTGATCCGTCGACCGAGCCGAGTTTGTTCGAGCTGGCGCGGGTGGCCGAAGGCATCAACGATCAACGCGGTGATCTGCGTGATCTGGGCGCCTTGCTGGAACTGATTGCCGAGGTGCAACCGGAAATCGTCCTGCACCTGGCAGCTCAGCCTCTGGTGCGTGAAGGTTATCGCGACCCGCTGGGGACTTACTCCAGCAACGTCATGGGCACGCTCAATCTGCTTGAAGCGATCCGCCAGGTCGGTGGCGTGCGCGCGTGTGTGCTGGTGACCACCGACAAGGTTTACGCGAACAAAGAATGGCTGTGGCCGTACCGCGAAGACGAAGCCCTCGGCGGACATGATCCCTATAGCAGCAGCAAGGCTTGCTGCGAGTTGCTGGCCCAGTCTTACGCGGCGTCGTTCTTCCCGGCCGAGCGCTATGCCGAACACGGTCTTGCGCTGGCCACGGCCCGGGCCGGCAACGTGCTGGGCGGTGGTGACTTTGCGCCGGAACGCTTGATCCCTGACGTGCTCAAGGCCTGGTCGGCGGATGAGCCGGTGACCCTGCGCTACCCGCAAGCCGTACGCCCCTGGCAGCACGCGCTGGAGCCGTTGGCCGGTTACCTGCAACTGGCTGCCGGCCTTTACGAGCAAGGTCCCGAGTTCGCTGGCGCCTGGAACTTCGGCCCGAGCGAAGCGGACATGTGCAGCGTCGGCGAAGTGGTCGAAATGCTCGCCAACCGCTGGCCGCAAGCACGCGGATTGCGCATCGAGCCGAGTGATCTGCATGAGGCCGGTCTGCTGCGTCTGGACAGCAGCCGCGCCCGTCAACGGCTGGCCTGGACACCGCGCTGGTCGTTACAGCAGTGCCTGACCCAGACCCTCGATTGGCACCTGGCGTGGCAAAACGGCGACGACATGCGCGCCATCACGTTGGGTCAGCTGAACCTGTACCGAGGCGCGCTGTGAGCGAGTTTCTGTTGAAACCATTGCCGCTGGCCGGGCTGTTCAGCGTGCAACACAAACGCTTCGAAGATGAGCGCGGGCACTTCGCGCGGCTGTTCTGCGAAGGCAGCCTGAGCGCCTTCGGCCAGCCGTTTCATATCCGCCAGATCAACCATTCCTGCACCCGCGAACGCGGCAGTGTGCGCGGTCTGCATTATCAGAACGCCAGCGCACCGGAAGCCAAGCTGATCACCTGCCTGCGTGGTGAAGTCTGGGACGTGGCGGTGGATTTGCGCCCGGACTCCGAGACCTTCCTGCACTGGCACGCCGAACACCTGCGGGCCGGCGACGGTCGTAGCCTGTTGATCCCGGCCGGTTTTGCCCACGGTTTCCAAACCCTCACCGATGACGCCGAATTGCTTTACTTGCACAGCGCTGATTACGCGCCTGCGCACGAGGGTGGTTTATCGGTGAACGATTCACGGCTGGCGATTGCCTGGCCGTTGCCTGTCAATAATCTGTCGGCCAGGGATTCCAGCCATCCCTTGCTCGATGAACACTTCGCTGGAGTGCGTGTATGAATTGCCGTGGTTGCGCTACTCCGCTGGCTTTGCCGCTGATTGACCTCGGCACTTCGCCGCCGTCCAACGCCTACGTGCGCGCTGATCAGCTGGAACAAGCCGAGCAATGGGTGCCGCTGAAGGTTGCGGTGTGTCAGCAGTGCTGGCTGGTGCAGACCGAGGATTACACCCGCGCCGACAGCCTGTTCGACGCCGAGTACGCCTATTTCAGTTCGTTCTCCAGCACCTGGCTGGCCCATGCCGAGCGCTATGTGGGCGAGATGGTCGAGCGCTTTGGCCTGACCGCCGACAGTCGCGTGGTGGAAATCGCCGCCAACGACGGTTACTTGTTGCAGTACGTGGCCGGGCGCGGCATCCCTTGTCTGGGCGTCGAGCCGACCCGCAGCACCGCGCAAGCGGCACGGGAAAAAGGCCTGGAGATTCGTGAGCTGTTCTTCGGCCGCGACACCGCTTCGCAGCTGAGCGCCGAAGGCTGGGCCGCTGACCTGATGGCCGCCAACAACGTGCTGGCCCACGTACCGGACATCAATGATTTCCTCGGTGGTTTCGCGATCTTGCTCAAGCCGACCGGTGTGGCGACGTTCGAGTTTCCGCAGCTGCTGACGCTGATGGCCGGGCAGCAATTCGACACGCTGTATCACGAGCACTATTCCTACCTGTCACTGACCGCCGTACAGACGTTGTGCGCGCGCAACGGTCTGGAAGTGTTCGATGTCAGTCAGCTGTCGACCCACGGCGGTTCGCTGCGTGTCTTCGTCCAGCGAGCTGATGGCGTTCGCCGCGACGTGCTACCAGCGGTTCAGCAACAGTTGCAGGCCGAACTCGCCGCCGGTGTGAAAACCCCCGAGTACTACACGACCCTCGCGCCGGCCGCCGAACGCATCAAACACGAACTGCTGCGTTTCCTGTTGCAGGCGAAAGCCGACGGCAAGCGTGTGGTCGGATACGGCGCCGCCGCCAAGGGCAACACCTTGCTCAACTACGCCGGGGTCAAGCCGGACCTGCTGGCCTGGGTCGCCGATGCCAACCCGCACAAGCAGGGCAAGTACTTGCCGGGCAGTCGTATCCCGATCGTTTCGCCGGCGCAGATCGACATCGAGAAGCCGGACTACGTCCTGGTCCTGCCGTGGAACCTGCTGCACGAAGTCAGTCAGCAACTGGCTCAGGTTCGCGAGTGGGATGGCCGATTCGTCATCGCCGTGCCTGAGTTGACCGTGCTGTGAAGGTCCTGGTCACCGGTGCCACCGGGTTCGTCGGCCGGCATCTGGTCGCTGCCTTGCTCGCCCGTGGCTGTCAGGTCCGGGCCGTGGCGCGCAACGTCGAAATCGCCGCGAGCATGCCGTGGATCAATGCCGTGGAGTTCATCGCAGCGGATATTCACGCCGCCGACCTGGACATCGCTGCGCTGACCGATGGCGTCGATGCCTTGGCGCACCTGGCCTGGCCAGGGTTGCCGAACTATCAGGCGCTGTTTCACTTCGAGCACAACCTGATGGCCGATTACCGGTTCATCAAGGGCGCGGTCGAGGCGGGCGTGTCGCAGGTACTGGTCACCGGGACCTGTTTCGAATACGGCATGCAGAGTGGGCCGCTCAGTGAACAGAGTGCGCCGCAGCCGAGCAATCCTTACGGGCTGGCAAAAAACTCCCTGCGCGTGTTCCTCGAAAATTTGCAGCGGGTTCAACCGTTCACCTTGCAATGGGCGCGGCTGTTTTACCTGCACGGCACCGGACAGAACCCCAACAGTTTGCTGGCGGCGCTGGACCGGGCGATCGATGCCGGGGAAGAACGTTTCAACATGTCGGCCGGTGAACAATTGCGCGATTACCTGGCGATCGATACGGCCGCCGGTTACCTCGCGGCGATCCTGCAACAGCGGGACTTCAATGGCGTGATCAATTGTTCCAGCGGCCAGCCGGTTTCGGTCCGGGCGCTGGTCGAGCAGCGGCTGCGTGAGCGTGGCGCATCGATCCATTTGAACCTCGGTCACTATCCCTATCCGACCCATGAACCGATGGCGTTCTGGGGCGTGGCGGACCGCTTGCAACAGTTACTGGGAGCAGAGCATGACGCATGAGTTGTATCGGGTCGCCGACCTGCCCGTGTTGCAGAATCGCACCTTTGCCGACCCGCAATCGGCCAGGGCTTCGGCCTCTGCCGACATGGTGTTGGTACAAGATGAGCAGAGCGGGTTGATCTTCAACCAGGCCTTCGATGCCGACAAGCTCAGCTACGACGCCGATTACCAGAACGAGCAGGCGCATTCCGGTCAGTTCCAGAAGCACCTGAGCGATGTCGAAGGGATCATTGCCCGGCACTTCAAGGGCCGGGAACTGATCGAAGTCGGCTGCGGCAAAGGTTATTTTCTAGAACTCCTCAAAGGTCTGGGCTATGCCATCACCGGCATCGACCCGGCCTACGAAGGCGATAATATCGACGTGATCAAGGCCCCGTTCACGCGCGGGCTGGGTCTGGCGGCGGACGCCATCGTGCTGCGTCATGTGCTGGAACACATTCAGGATCCGGTGAGCTTCCTCGCCGAGATGGCCGACGCCAATCAGGGCGGACAGATCTACATCGAAGTGCCGTGCTTCGACTGGATCATCGATCACCGCGCCTGGTTCGACCTGTTCTACGAGCACGTCAATTATTTCCGCCTCGATGACCTGCGCCGGATGTTCGGCACCGTGCATGAGGCTGGTCACCTGTTCGGTGGCCAATACCTGTACATCGTGGCCGACCTTTCGACCTTGCGCCTGACCCCGGAGCAAACGGTGCCGCGCCTGGACCTGCCCGAAGGTTTCACCGGCAGTCTTGAGCGCGCGGTGCAGATTATTCAGGCCGCACCCGAACAAGGTTCGGCGATCTGGGGCGCGTCGTCCAAAGGCGTGATCTATTCGCTGTTCCTGCAACGGGCCGGTGTGGCGGTGGATCGTGTGGTGGATATCAATCCGGCCAAGCAGGGCCGTTATCTGCCTCTGAGCGGCGTGCGGGTGTCCTCGCCGCAAGAGGCCATGGATGCCCTGCCCGAAGGCGCCCATCTGTTTGTGATGAACTCCAACTACCTCGAAGAAATCAAGCGGATGACCGGTGGACGCTACGTCTATCACGCCGTCGACAGCGCTTCGTTCCAGTGACTATTGAGAATTTTCAGATGACCGACAACACCATCAATAAAGCCTTCGAAGCCGAATGCCAGGCAGAAATCGCGCGTCAGGGCGATGACCAGACACTCACCGGTCTGGCCCAGGATTTCTTCAACCAGTCGGCCAAGCACAAGTACAGCTACCACTTCTCGTGGATGGGCCGTCCGATCATTCAGCTGCCGCAAGACATGATGGCGATGCAGGAAATCATCTGGCAGGTCAAACCCGACCTGGTGATCGAGTGCGGTATCGCCCACGGCGGTTCGATCATCTACTACGCATCGCTGCTGGAGCTGCAAGGTCACGGTGAAGTGTTGGGCATCGACCTCGACATTCGTCCGCACAACCGCGAAGCCATCGAAAGCCATCCGATGAGCAAGCGCATCAAGATGATCGAAGGTTCGAGCATTGATCCGGCCATCGCCGAACAAGTGCGCGCCGCTGCCGAAGGCAAGAAAGTCATTCTGGTACTCGACTCCAACCACACCCACGATCACGTGCTGGAAGAACTGCGCCTGTACGCGCCACTGGTGTCGGTGGACAGCTACTGCGTGGTCATGGACACCGTGGTTGAAGACATGCCGGCCGACTTTTTCCCGGATCGTCCGTGGGGCCCGGGCGACAACCCGAAGACTGCCGTGTGGAAATACCTGGAAGAAAACCGCGACTTCGAGATCGACCGTCAGCTGCAGAACAAGCTGCTGATCACCGTCGCTCCGGACGGCTACCTGCGTCGGGTTCGTTAAGCAACGTCATGTCATTGAGTTCATCGGGCGCGTCGCCGGCTGCGGGGAAAGGTATGCAAGGTCATTTCGGTTCTGAACAAGTTGCACCACTGGGCGAGCGTTTCACGCTGCTGCTGGCCACCCACAACCGGCCAGCGTTTTTGCGCCGTACGCTGCAGTACTACAGCAATTATCCGTGCACGATCATTGTGCTGGACTCCTCCAGTGCGCCGGACACAGGGGTCGCCGAGGCCTATCCGCACGTTCAGTACCAGCACTTGCCGCAATTTTCCTACCTGGGTTTCCAGGCCAAGCTCAAGCACGGCATTGGCCTGGTCACCACGCCGTACATGGCCTTTGCCGCGGACGACGATTTCCTGCTGCACGGTGCGTTGACCGAGTCGGTGGAATTTCTGGAGGCGAACCCGGACTACGGCATGTGTCATGGCTACTGCATGATGTACCTGACCGACGCGACCCGAGTGACCTACTACCGTCGCGACAAGAAAGTTCAGGAAGACTACGCCAGCGAGCGCGCCGAAGACCGGGTGCTCGATTACATGGGCCAGTTCATTCCGCCGTTCTTCGCCGTCACGCGCACGGCGCTGCTGCGTCAGTGGTACGACCTGATGCCTGAAGAACTGAGCTTCGAATGGCAGGAAATCGGCCATGTGTATTACTTGCTGGCATCGGCCAAGGCCCGGATTCTGCCGATCCCTTACGTGGTGCGCGAAGCCAACTATGGCGCTTCGGAACACAACACCGAGGTGGTGTTTGTGCTCAGTTTTACCGATGCCAAATCCGTGGCCGAGCGGGAGAAGTTTGCCGACTTTCTGTCCACCGTGCCGACCGCGATTGCCGGTCGCGATCAGGCGCAGACCCGCGCATTCGCTCTGGAAAGTTTTGCGGCCATGTCGCAGTGCTTGTTGCAGCGACGTTCACTGACCACCGAGCCGATTTTCCATTCGACCTGGAGTGATCCGTTCAAGGGCCCGGTCCGCGAATTCGGCCCGACTCAGTTCGTCGAAATGCCGTTCTACAACCAGCCCTTTTTCGATCGCCTGACCGAGTTCGAATTCCTCTTGCACGCCATGCCCGCGGGCAAGCTGCAGCTTGAACGCCTCGAAGCGGTGCTGCTGGAGCAGGAACAACTGCTGCGCACCCATGGCAACGACACCGAGCGAACAATCAAGGCTCGCCTGTGGAAGGCCCTGTCGTGCAACGCGTTCAACCGCAAGGTCGTCAAGCGCCTGGCGCTGGCGCTGCGTAACGATGGCGAGAGCGATGAGGCCGACGTGCTCTCGGCCTGGGCTGGACGTCTGGATACGGTATCGACCCAGGACAGCCGAGTGTTGCTGGACAAAATGCCTACCGGGCAATTGCTGAACTGGCTGGAGGCGCGAGGACCTGATAAAGAGCAGGCCGCGTCTATTGCCCGTCATCTGGCCGCGAAGGGGGGGAGTCCGCGGTTCTGCATTTTGTTGCTGGACCTGAACAACGATGCCGACAAATTGCAGGCGACTTTCGACAGTCTGTTGGACAGCCATTTCCGCGCGTTCCAGATCGTGGTGTTCACCACAGGCGAAATCACCTCGGCCACCCGCGTTGAAAATACCCTGCATTTCGTCAAGGTCAGTGCCGACAACTACATCGAAAAGATCAATCAGGTGGTGCCGAACACCCGTTGCGACTGGCTGTTACTGGCTGAGGCGGGCGATGAGTTCACCTCCAGCGGTCTGATTCAGGCCAGCGTCGAATTGCTCGCCGCGCCTGAGTGTCGGGCCGTCTGCGCCGATGAAGTCCATCGTCAGGCCAGCGGGACCCTGACACCGGTTTTCCGCCCGGACTTCAACCTGGACCTGCTGCAAAGCGTTCCTTCGTTGATGGCGCGACATTGGTTGATTCGGCGCGACGTGTGGGTCGAAGCCGGTGGCTACAGCCGCGAATTCAGTCAGGCTGCGGAGTTCGATCTGCTGTTGCGCCTGATCGAGAACGGTGGCCTGGCAGGCCTCGCCCACCTCTCTGAACCCTTGCTGATCTGTCAGGCACCTGCGCTGGCAGCCAACGAGCATGAACGTCAGACCCTGGTTCGCCATCTTGCTACCCGTGGCTATCAGGCTCAGGTCAGCAACGAATCATCTGGCGTGTACCGCGTGGATTACCGTCACAGTGACCGCCCTCGCGTGTCGATCATCATTGTCGCCCAAGACAACGTGGCTGATTTGCAGCGGTGCGTCGTCAGCGTGTTGCAACGTACACGTTACCAGAATCATGAGTTGCTGATCGCCGACAACCATAGTCAGTCCCCTGAGTTGCTCGCGTGGCTCGACAATCTGGAACAAAACGGTCGTGGCCGGATTCGGGTCATCCGGGCCGAGCAACGGTTGAGCGTGTCTGCCTTGCACAATCTCGCCAGTCGCCAAGCGCAGGGCGCGTTCCTGGTGCTGCTGGCGGCCGACGCGCAGGTGGTCAATGCCAACTGGGTCGAATCGCTGCTCAATCAGGCACAGCGTCCGGAAGTCGGCGTGGTGGGTGGCAAACTGGTGGACGATGAAGGCAAGGTGACGGGCGCCGGGATGATCCTGGGTTTGAATGGCGACGTGGGTTCTGCGTTCATGGGTGAAAAGAAAGAGGCCACCGGTTATATGCAGCGCCTTGTGGTCGAGCAGAATTACTCGGCAGTTTCCGGGGCCTGCCTGATGGTTCGCAAAGATCTCTATGAAGCCGTGGGCGGTCTGGATGAAGAGCATTTCGACGAGACACTGGGCGATATCGATCTGTGCCTGAAAGTCGCCGATGCCGGGTTCCTGACGGTCTGGACACCGCAAGTGCAGATTCTCCATCCGGGTACCCTGGCGCAGGCGCCACAGGTCAGTGCGGCGCTGCGCGACAAGTGGCAGTCACGCTTCGCGCAAGACCCGGCCTATAACATCAACCTGGCCTTGACCGGCAAGGGCTTTACCCTCGGCGACGCCTGCAGTGTGAACTGGGCGCAGTTGCTCGCATAAGCCTGGCTGACAGGTAAAAGGACTCAAGGCATGTTCAACGGTAAATCGATTTTCATCTCTGGCGGCACCGGCTCGTTCGGGCGCAAATTCATTCGTCGGTTGCTGGAGCAATATCAGCCGAAGCGGGTGGTGGTGTTCTCGCGCGATGAACTCAAGCAGTACGAGATGCAGCAGACGTTCAACGCACCGTGCATGCGCTATTTTCTGGGCGATGTGCGCGATGCCGAGCGTTTGCGTCAGGCCATGCGCGGCATTGATTACGTGGTACACGCCGCGGCGCTGAAACACGTGCCGGCGGCGGAATACAACCCCACCGAATGCATTCGCACCAACGTCAACGGCGCGGAAAACATCATCGCGGCGGCCATCGATAATGGCGTGAAGAAAGTCGTAGCGCTCTCCACCGACAAAGCCGCCAGCCCGATCAACCTGTACGGTGCGACCAAGTTGCTGTCGGACAAATTGTTCGTGGCCGCCAACAATATTGCCGGCGAACAGCAAACCCGTTTTTCCGTGGTTCGCTACGGTAATGTGGCCGGCTCGCGCGGTTCGGTAGTGCCGTTTTTCAGAAAGCTGATGGCCGAGGGCGCGACAGAGTTGCCGATCACCGATGAACGCATGACGCGCTTCTGGATCACCCTCGATCACGGCGTGCAGTTCGTACTCGACAGCTTTGCCCGCATGCACGGCGGCGAAGTTTTTGTGCCCAAGATCCCGTCGATTCGCATCGTCGATCTGGCGCTGGGCCTGGCCGAGCATTTGCCGCACAAGAACGTCGGGATTCGTCCGGGCGAAAAGCTCCATGAGCTGATGGTGCCGCTGGACGACGCACGCATGACCCTGGAGTTCGCCGATCACTACACGATTCAACCGTCGATCCGTTTCACCAGCGTCGACGTGGATTTCGCCGTGGACAAATTGGGCGAGCAGGGCAAGCCGGTGAGCGAAGATTTCGAATACCGCTCCGACACTAATCCGCACTTCTTGTCGATCGGCCAGATCGCAGACCTGCACGCAGAGCTGTCGGTATGATTCCCTATGGTCGGCAAAGCCTCGATCAGACAGACATCGATGCGGTAGTTGCCGTGTTGCAGTCCGACTGGCTGACACAAGGACCGACCATTGAACGCTTCGAGCAGGCCATGGCCGAGCGTTGTCAAGCCGATTTCGCGGTGGCGGTGTGCAACGCCACCGCCGCGCTGCACATTGCTTGCCTGGCAGCCGGACTTGGGCCGGGTGACCGCTTGTGGACCACGCCGAACACCTTTCTGGCCTCGGCCAACTGTGGTCGCTATTGCGGCGCCGACGTGGACTTCATCGACATCGATCCGCTGACCTGGAACCTTGACGCCTTTACCCTGGCGGCGAAGCTCGAAGCTGCCGAGCGCGACGGCACGCTGCCGAAGGTTCTGGTGGCCGTGGCGTTTTCCGGTCAGAGCTGTGACATGCGCATGATCGCCGAGCTGGCCGAGCGCTATGGCTTTACGGTGATTGAGGATGCCTCTCACGCGGTTGGCGCGTCCTATGCCGGGCGTCCGGTGGGTTGCGGTGAATTCGCGGCGATGACCGTGTTCAGTTTCCACCCGGTGAAAATCATCACCAGCGCCGAGGGCGGCATGGTCCTGACCAATCGCCCGGAGCTGGCCGAGCGTTTACAGCGCCTGCGCAGCCACGGCATGACCCGCGATCCGGCGCAGATGACCGAACCCAGCCACGGTCCCTGGTACTACCAGCAAGTGGAATTGGGCTTTAACTACCGGATCACCGATTTGCAGGCAGCCCTCGGTCTGTCACAGCTGAACAAGCTTGATGGCTTCATCGAGCGTCGGCGTGAACTGGCGGCCCGTTATGACCGATTGCTGGCGTACTTGCCGCTGACCTTGCCCAGCCCTCAACCAGAGGCGGAATCGGCGTGGCATCTGTACGTGGTGCGGTTGCAGACGGATCGGATCAACCTCAGCCATCGACAAATATTCGAAGGCTTGCGAGCGGCCGGTGTCGGTGTAAACCTGCACTATATTCCGCTGCATTTGCAGCCCTACTATCGTGAGCTGGGTTTTGCCGAGGGTGATTTTCCTCAGGCCGAACGCTATTACGCCGAGGCGATCAGCCTGCCGCTGTTTCCTCTGCTGAGCGATGAACAACAGGACTATATCGTCGAGCAACTGCGGCGGCTGGTCCTTGAGGAGTAGTGTCCTGAGCAGTGTTGCGATCATTCCTGCCCGTGGTGGCAGCAAGCGAATTCCGCGCAAGAACCTCAAGCCGTTCGACGGCGTGCCGATGATCGTCCGCTCGATCCGCACGGCGCTGGATTCGAACCTGTTCGACGAGGTAATCGTCAGTACCGACGATGAAGAAATCGCTGACGTCGCGCGGGCCAACGGCGCTCAGGTACCGTTCATGCGTCCTGCTTCATTGGCGGATGATTTCACCGGGACCTCAGCGGTCATCGTTCATGCCTTGAATGAATTGCAAGCGTTCGACTATGCCTGCTGCATCTATGCCACCGCCCCCTTGTTGCAGGCACGTTATTTACGTCACGGCCGTGAGTTGCTGGAGCAGCATCCGGAGAAGTCTTTCGCGTTTTCTGTCAGCAGTTTCGGCTTTGCGGTGCAGCGTGCCTTGGTCCTCGATGCGCAGGGCGCATTGACCTCGCTCTACCCGGAATTTCGCAACACCC
Source organism: Pseudomonas sp. GL_093 (assembly GCF_057837605.1). Lineage (NCBI taxonomy): Bacteria > Pseudomonadati > Pseudomonadota > Gammaproteobacteria > Pseudomonadales > Pseudomonadaceae > Pseudomonas > Pseudomonas sp. GL_093. The sequence goes on from NZ_CM174448.1 coordinate 1,840,021, forward strand.
GCTCCCAGGATTTGGCCGAAGCCTTTCAGGACGCCGGCCAGTTCTACTGGGGCCGCAGCGAAGCCTGGTTGCGCGGCGATGTCATGTTCTCCCCGGCGAGCCTGCCGGTGATTCTGCCACGGCATCTGGTGCAGGACATCGATACCCCGCAAGACTGGAAACGTGCCGAATACCTCTACGCCGCGTTGAGGGCAGGGGGGGAGCTGCAATGAGAGTGTTGATCCGCGCCGACGCGTCGCCGACCATTGGCAGCGGCCATATCGCCCGGTGCCTGACCCTGGCCAGAGCGCTGCGCAAGCAGGGCGCGCACGTTGCTTTCGCGTGTCGCCTGCTGCCTGGGCATCGGCTGGACAGTCTCGCCGCCGAGGGCTTCGAGACCTTCGCGCTACCGGATCGCTATCCCGATGAAGACCCGCAACAGGCGATCGAATCCATGCTGCCATGGCAGGCGGACATTGCTGCGTTAGGGCAAGCATTGGAAAGCCATCCAGCCTTCGACTGGATTGTCGTCGATCACTACGGCCTCGATCATCACTGGCAAACCGCAGCCCGCCGCTGGGCGCCACGGATTGCCGCGGTGGACGACCTCGCCACTCGCACGTACAGCGTTGACTTGCTGCTCAATCAGAATCTTTCGGGTACGCCGCAGGCCTATGCTTCGCGGGTGGCGCCCAATTGCCAGACGTTGCTGGGGCCACGTTTCGCGATGTTGCGCGATGAGTTTTGTTGCCCGGCGATCCCGATCAAACCTCAGGCCAAACGGGTGCTGGTGAACTTTGGCGGCTTCGATGCGGCGATGCAGACCCACCACGCGATGCTGGCGCTGGCGGATTTGCATGATCTGGAAGTCGATTTCGTCGCCGGTGCCGACAACCCGGCCTGGACGCAGATGCAGGCACTTGCAGCCAGTCGTCCGAACTGGCGATTACACCGTTTTGTCAGCGACTTTTATCGTTTGATGACCGAGGCTGACCTGTTTGTCGGTGCCGGCGGCGGCACCAGTTGGGAGCGGGCGGCCATGGGGTTGCCGACGATCTGCATTGCGGTCTCGAACAATCAGCAAGCCAACGGTGAAATCATGGCGGCCTTGGGTTCCCATGTGTATCTAGGCAACCGCGAGCACGTCAGTGTCGAGCAGTTGCGTCAGGCCATCGCTTTTCTCGCGGGCAATCAGGGGTTACGCCAGAGTCTGGCCGAACACTCGCGGCAGCTGGTCGATGGGCGTGGTGCGCAGCGGGTTGCGGCAGCGCTCGCCGGTGCGGTACTGCAGGTTCGCAAGGCGTCCCTGGACGATGCCTGACGGCTGTTCGGGGCCGGTTTCACTCAGAGTAATTGCGCGTTCACGCGCGTTTTAAAGGATCACCGCAATGACTAGCTTCAAGATTGGCCATCGCACCATCGGTGCCGATGCGCCACCGTTCATCATTGCCGAGATGAGTGGCAACCATAACCAGTCCCTTGACGTGGCGCTGCAGATCGTCGAGGCCGCAGCCAAGGCCGGGGCACATGCCTTGAAGCTGCAAACCTACACCGCCGAGACCATGACCCTGGACCTGTCCGAAGGTGAGTTCTTCATCAAGGACCCGAACAGCCTCTGGGCCGGTTCTTCGCTGTACGCGTTGTACGAGAAGGCTCATACACCCTGGGAATGGCACGCGCCAATATTTGCCCGCGCAAAGGAGCTGGGCATGCTCGCCTTCTCGACTCCCTTTGATGACACTGCGGTGGACTTCCTCGAAAGCCTCGACGTACCGGCCTACAAGATCGCCAGTTTCGAAAACACCGACCTGCCACTGATTCGGCGGGTCGCCGCCACCGGCAAGCCTTTGATCATTTCGACCGGCATGGCCAGCATCGCTGAACTCGACGAAACCGTGCGTGCCGCTCGTGAGGCCGGCTGCCGGGATCTGGTGTTGCTCAAGTGCACCAGCACTTACCCAGCGACACCAGCCAACAGCAACGTGCGGACGATTCCTCACCTGCGCGAATTGTTTGGCTGTGAAGTTGGCCTGTCCGATCACTCCATGGGCGTCGGAGTGTCTGTCGCCGCGGTGGCACTGGGGGCGACGGTGGTGGAAAAACATTTCACCCTTGATCGTGCGGCGGGTGGTGTGGATGCCAGTTTCTCTCTGGAGCCTGCGGAGCTGGCCAGTCTGGTGATCGAAACCGAACGCGCCTGGCAGGCCATGGGCCATGTGCATTACGGCGTGACGGAAGCCGAGCGCAAGTCGGTGGTGTATCGCCGTTCGCTGTATGTGACTCAGGACATGGCGGCCGGCGAGCCCTTCACCGCCGCCAATCTGCGGGCCATTCGTCCTGGTCTGGGGTTAGCCCCCAAACACACTGAAAGCCTTCTGGGCCGCCGCGCCCGCCAGGCCATCAAGCGCGGAACGCCGCTGGATTGGTCGTTGGTCGAATAACGCCTTATCGGCCAGATTCGGCAAAATAGCGTGACCTGCGAGTCATAACGCGCATCTTCACTGTATTGTATTAATTGGGGAGGTGGCGCCTGGTGTCTTTTTGACCCAGTGATAGCCTTTTATTCTTCCCGTCTGTCGCTCCTTCGGGGCGACATTTTTCTCTGTTTGTCGGCGCCCCTCGATTCGTTGCGAGCGGTGGTATTGGGCTGTTTATTATTGGGAAGCCGTAATGATTGGCATAAAAAGCATTGCGAGCTACGTTCCTGTAGCCGGCGTGGACAATTACGCGCAAGGTGCAAAATTCGAAAAGGATGAAGAATTCATCCTGGGCAAAATCGGTTCGGCCTTTCTGCCACGCAAAGACGCCGGGCAGGAAACCTCGGACCTGTGTGTCGAAGCAGTCAACGCGCTGTTCGCCAACAATCCCGATTTGAAACGTGAATCCATCGACGTACTGATCGTCGTCACTCAGAACGGCGACGAAGAAGGCCTGCCGCACACGGCGGCCATCGTTCAGGACAAACTCGGACTGCCGACCACCGTCGCCGCGTTCGATATTTCCCTGGGCTGCTCCGGCTATGTCTATGGCATCTATGCGATCAAGGGGTTCATGGAAGCCGCCGGCCTGAAGAATGGCCTGTTGGTGACTGCCGATCCGTACTCGAAGATTGTCGATCCGGAAGACCGCAACACCACCATGCTCTTCGGTGATGCGGCTACCGCCACCTGGATGGGCGAAGACGCGCCATGGCAGTTGGGCAAGGCCAAGTTCGGCACCGACGGTTCCGGTGCACCGCACCTGAAGGTGACCGATGGCGTGTTCTTCATGAACGGCCGTCAGGTGTTCAATTTTGCGCTGCTTAAAGTCCCGGCGCATTTGCATGAGCTGCTGGGCGACTCGGGCCTGACGGCCGACGATATCGACGCATTCTGCATTCACCAGGGCAGTGCCGCGATTGTCGACGCGGTGGCACGACGCTTTGAAGGTGAACCGGAGAAGTTCATCAAGGACATGGTCGAGACCGGCAACACGGTGTCATCGAGCATTCCGTTGCTGTTGGAAAAACATGTCCTGGACTCTGACTGGAAGCGCGTCGCGTTGAGCGGTTTCGGCGTTGGATTGTCCTGGGGATCGGCGATCATCTATCGCCCTTGATTCCAGGCTTTTTAATCAAAGAAAGCCAGGCACAAAAAAAGCGTTCAAGGTGTAACCTTGAGCGCTATTTTTTTGCCTGAACGAAAAGCGAGGCTCCATGAGCGAGTTCTTTGAGCGCAACGTCGAAGTCATACAGCATCGCTGGCCAATGCTGTCTGCGCGCTTGCTGGTTGAGAACACAAGCCTGTTGCAGGCTGAGCTGGTGGAAGGCCTGGGCTCGACGCTGAGTATCAATGGCATTCAGCTGACCAGTCGCCATGACCGCACCCGTGAGGCCAGGCTTCAGGCCGACAGCCTGCCCGCCGACAGTCCGGTGGTGCATGTCTACGGCACCGGGCTTGGCGATCTGCAAATGGAGCTGCTGGCGCGCGCCGGGCTTGAGCGTTTGTACGTGCACATCCTCAACGGCGCGGTGTTTGCGCTGGTGCTGCAATTGCTTGATCAACAGCCGTGGCTTGGCGATCCGAGAGTTGAGTTGCTGTATGCCGGCGATCTGGCGGAAATCCAGTTACCGTTTTTCGCCTTGCCGTCGGAGTTGGTGCTGGCCGATGATTTCAACGCAAAAATTCGCGATCGCCTGATCAGCGAAATACACCTGAGCTTTAACAATCGTGACTTCAAGGCCGACGACCCGCAGATCGTCGAACGCTTGCAAGTCAGTCTCCCGTTGCTACGCACGGACAGCGATGTCGCCGAGCTGTTTGATACACGGGTGGGTGAGGAAATCTACGTCATCGCGACCGGGCCGAGCCTGGAGCAGCATTTCCAGCGCCTGCGGGAAATCCGCGGGCAAGCCGATCGCCCGTTGTTCATCTGCGTCGACACGGCCTATCGGCCTTTGCTGGAGCGGGGCATCAAGCCCGATGTGGTGGTCACCATCGATGTGAAAATCAGCGCCTACCATTTACCTGCCCAGGACTCGGCCGGCACCCGGCTGGTGTACTTGCCGATGACCGATACTTCAGTGCTGGAAGCCTGGCAGGGCAAGCGTTATGTGGGTTACTCCGCCAGTCCGATCTATAACCAGATACGCCAGCAGATCCTGCGAGCCGAGTTGTTTGTCGGTGGCAGCGTGATTCATCCGGCCATCGATCTGGCGGTCAAGATGGGCGGCTCGCGCATTACCCTGTTCGGTGCCGACTTCGCCTTTCCGATGAACAAGACCCACGCTGGCTGGGGCGACGGCCAACTGGGGCCGCAGCTGGGTGTTGCCAAGAATTGGGTACTGGACGGCAATGGGCAGCGAATAAAGACACAGCTCAATTTCCGGAGTTACCTGTGTGAGGTGGAGCGTTACATCGGCGGGCATCCTCAGGTGCGTTTCTTCAATAGCAGTCGGGCGGGCGCAATGATCGCCGGTACGACGTTCAATCCAGAGTTCGTGCAATGAGTCAGGTCGTCGAGTTCAGTACAAGCGCCGGTCAGTGCGCTTCATTGTTTCGGCTGGGGCGCGATGTCGAGGCCGCTGTGGCGATGGTCGATCTGTTTGCCCAATGCATGTCGACCTTCGATGGGGCGACGGCCTCAGTGCAACAACAGTGGGCGCAGACGCTCATGAGCATGCTCGACTGTCAGGAGCGTCAGGATTGGTTGAGCCTGGCCGACTTTCTGGAATATGAAGTGGTCGAGCTGTTGAGAATGGTTGAAGGGCGCTAAACCCGAACTGTCGATTCTGCTTTTTCCCCGCTCTCTACACCGCGACTGTGAGCCAGTTCACAGTCTGCGGTGCTTTTCTGGCGTCACTTTTCCATTCCTTGCGCCCGCTAACCCCTTGTTTACTGAGGGGTGGCAGTGTGATGGCAAATATTTTCAAAAATCCCCTCAAGCAACACCCAAACCCGACGATAACTATTACGAAGGTTCTCTAGGCCACACCCGGCGGTTGCCAGGGCCGGAAGCCGCAGTACCCAACCAACGAGGATTTCGTCATGGCTTTAACCGTAAACACCAACACTACTTCGCTGGCTGTTCAGAAGAACCTGAACCGCTCTTCCGATGCACTCAGCACTTCGATGACTCGCCTGTCTTCCGGCCTGCGTATCAACAGCGCTAAAGACGACGCTGCTGGCCTGCAAATCGCTACCAAACTGCAAACCATGATCACCGGTTCTGCCGTAGCGATCAAAAACGCCAACGACGGTGTTTCGATCACCCAGACCGCTGAAGGCGCACTGGCTGAATCGACCAACATCCTGCAGCGTATGCGTGAACTGGCTCTGCAAGCCACGAACGACTCGAACAGCACCTCTGAACGTGCTGCGCTGAACAAGGAATTCTCTGCGAAGTCCGACGAACTGACTCGTATCGCTACTTCCACCACTTTCGGCACCAACAAGCACCTGCTGGACGGCTCCGCCGGTACCATGCAGTTCCAGGTTGGCGCAATGACCGGTGCAGACCAGCAGATCAGCGTTGTAATGAGCAGCAGCTTCGCCGCCAGTGCTCTGGGTGTGGGTACCGGTACCATCGCTATCTCCGGCACCAGCGACGCAGCTGCTCACACTGCTGCTCTGGCCGCCATCGACAAAATCGATACCGCCCTGCAGACAATCAACAACACTCGTGCTGACCTGGGTGCTGTACAAAACCGCTTCCAGAGCACCACCAACAACCTGCAGAACATGTCTGAGAACTCCGTTGCCGCTCAAGGTCGTATCCAGGATACCGACTTCGCAGCAGAAACCGCTCAGCTGACCAAGCAGCAAACTCTGCAACAAGCTTCCACCGCAGTTCTGGCCCAGGCCAACCAACTGCCATCCGCTGTACTGAAACTGCTTCAGTAATAGCTGGGTGAGTTTTGGCGGGGGAGTGCGCTGGTCGTGCTCTCTCGCTTTTTTACTTTAAGAGGTGATGGACATGGATATGAGCGTGAAGCTGAACTTGTCTTATCCGGCGGTGAAGCCAGCGACGACTGTTGCTGATACTCCAGCGCAGAAGCCTCGAGCCGATGCTGCTGTCGTGGCACCGGTCAAGGATGAAAAGAAGGACGCGGTAACCGAACGGGACCAACTGAAAATGGCCGTCCAGGAAATTGAAAAATTTGTTCAGTCGGTCAAGCGCAATCTGGAATTCTCGATTGACGAGCCTTCTGGAAAAGTAGTGGTCAAAGTGATTGCCAGTGACTCCGGTGAAGTGGTTCGTCAGATCCCCAACGAAGAAGTCCTTAGGCTGGCCAATAGTTTGAATGATGCGAGCAGTCTGTTGTTCAGCACTAAAGCCTGACAACTGGCATGAAACTTGTTGCTACGTTCTTTTGGGCTTTGTAGTGGTCAAAAGACCGGCGACAAACTGAAAGGGAGAAGCACATGGCAAGTCCAATTCTACCGGGTCTGGGTCTGGGCTCCGGTATTGATACGGCAGCGATCGTCAAGGCGCTGGTGGCTGCAGATAAAGAGCCAAAGCAGAACCAGATCACCAAACAGGTGACCGCCAACACGGCTTCGATTTCCGCAGTGGGTCAGTTGAAGTCTGCGCTGCAGGCCTATCAGACCGCAATGAATAACCTCAACAGCAAAACCACCCCGGCGTTTCTGGGTTTTGCTGCGACCTCGTCCGATACCAAATTTGTCACGGCTGTTTCGGACAACAGTGCCGTCACCGGCAACTATGCTATTGACGTCACCAAGCTGGCCACCAGTTCCAAAGTCGCCACGGCTACCTTCGCCGGTGGCGCTAGCAGTGCTATTGCGGTGGGTACGTTGACCATCAATCAGAATGGCACTGACTACACCGTTGACGTACCTGCGAACTCCACGCTGCAGACCGTCCGGGATGCCATCAACAGCAAGCTGCAAGCCAATGGTATCAGTGCCAACATCGTCAACGATGGCAGTGGTTCGCGCATGGTTATCGGCTCGACCACCACCGGCAAGGGCTCGGACATTGTCGTCAGCGGGATTGCCTCGCTGGCTGCCGATGGCAAGCTGCCGATGACTGCCGGCAGCGGCGGATATGTTTCCGCGCTGGCGGATGATGCGGCCTTCACGGTCGATGGCATGAGCATGACCAGCAAGTCCAACACCGTTGGCCAGGCTGTCAGTGGTTTGAGTTTCTCGCTGGTGGGTGTCGGCAAGTCCACAGTGTCGGTGGCAACCAATACGGATGGCCTCAAGGCCTCGTTGCAGACGTTTGTCGATTCTTACAACAATCTGGTCAAAACCGTTAACTCGCTGACCAAGACCACCAAGGATGCCGATGGCAACCTGACGGTGACGGCGCCGTTGACCGGTGATGCCACGGCGCGTGCTTTGCTGTCGGCGGTGCGCAACGAATTGGTGACGGTGCCGGCGGGCTCCAGCAGCAAATTGTCGGTACTTTCGCAGTTGGGCATCAATACCCTGCAGGCCGACGGAACCCTGGAGTTCAGCGCCACCAAGTTCACCGCTGCCATGAATGACAAGAAGCTGGGCGGGGAAATCCAGTCACTGTTTAACGGGGACACGGGTCTGCTGGCGCGCATGAACGCCGCGGTTGATCCTTATGTCACCACGGACGGTTTGCTGGACAAGCGCACGAAAAGCCTCAACAACGTGACGAGTAACCTGTCCAACCAGCAAATTGCCCTGGACTCGCGCATCGCCTCGCTGACTGAGGCATTGAGCAAAAAGTACAACGCGATGGATACCCTGGTTGGCAAGCTCAAGGCGACTGCGGACAACATCAAGTCGATGTTTGAAGCCATGAACGCGCAAAAAAGCGGTTAATAAACGTCAAAGCGACAAAAGCCCGGCAGCTTTTTCAAGCGTGCCGGGCTTTTTTGCTTTGGCCTAAAGTTTTTTGACGCGACGTCGATACACTGGTTATACAAACTTTTGAGTTGTGACGAGGTACAGCATGAACCCGATGTTAGCCCTTCGGCAGTATCAGAAGATCGGTGCCCAGGCTCAGACTTCCGAAGCCAGCCCTCATCGTCTGGTGCAGATGTTGATGGAAGGTGGCCTGGATCGTATCGCTCAGGCCAAAGGCGCGATGGAGCGCAAGGAAATCGCCAACAAAGGTCTGGCCATCGGCAAGGCTATTGGGATTGTTGGTGGTCTGCGCGAAGGTCTGGATCGTGAGAACGCTGCCGATTCGATCGGCAGCCTGGACAATTTGTATGTCTACATGATCAAGCGCCTGACAGACGCCAATATCCGGAATGACTCAACGATTCTGGATGAGGTCGCCGATTTGCTTCGCACGGTCAAAGAAGGCTGGGATGCTATCGCCGAGCCGGGTCCGCAGTTTTAAGGAGATCACCATGAGTCTTGTATTGCAGCGAATCGAACAAACCCGTGAAGGCCTGGTCGGTGCTTTGGCCGAGCGTAACTGGGAAGCCATTGGTGAATTGGACCTGGCTTGCCGTTCCTGCATGGAAGACGTCTTGAGTGAAGCTTCGGTGGACGAGGCCGCGTTGCGCGACAATCTTGAGGAGTTGTTGGGGGTGTATAAACAGCTTCTTGAGGCGGCGACAGGGGAGCGGCAAGCGATAGTTGACGAGATGTCGCAGATCCACCAAGCACAGAACGCGGCAAAGGTTTACCATCTGTTTGGTTAATTAATCCTCGGTTAATCCAAACATAGTGCGCCATAAATTTGACTGTGCACGGTTTTTTGACTTAACTAGTGGCTGGTTCCAGATTTCAGGCGTCTACAGGCATAACGTGTCTGCAAGCGTCTAGCTTGCCCCATCATTTTGGGCATTGAGTTGACTAGGGAAGTTGCTATTGCATGTGGCGTGAAACCAAAATTCTGCTGATTGATGACGATAGCGTCCGCCGCCGCGACTTGGCGGTGATTTTAAATTTTCTTGGCGAAGAAAATTTACCCTGCGGTAGCCATGACTGGCAGCAGGCTGTCGGCTCATTGTCATCAAGTCGAGAAGTAATCTGTGTCCTCATCGGGACGGTCAATGCTCCTGGCGCACTCGTGGGCTTGTTAAAGACACTCTCAACCTGGGATGAGTTCCTTCCGGTTTTGTTAATGGGCGATAATTCTTCCGTTGACTTGCCTGAAGACCAGCGTCGCCGAGTGCTTTCGACCCTCGAAATGCCACCCAGCTACAGCAAACTGCTCGACTCCCTGCACCGTGCCCAGGTCTATCGCGAGATGTACGACCAGGCCCGCGAGCGCGGCCGTCACCGTGAACCCAATCTTTTCCGCAGTCTTGTCGGTACCAGCCGGGCGATTCAACACGTCCGTCAGATGATGCAGCAAGTCGCCGACACCGACGCCAGTGTGCTGATCCTCGGTGAGTCCGGGACCGGCAAGGAAGTGGTCGCGCGCAACCTGCACTATCACTCCAAGCGTCGTGACGCGCCGTTCGTACCGGTCAACTGCGGGGCGATCCCGGCCGAGTTGCTGGAAAGCGAACTTTTTGGCCACGAGAAGGGCGCCTTCACCGGGGCAATCACCAGCCGCGCCGGGCGTTTCGAACTGGCCAATGGCGGCACGCTGTTCCTCGATGAAATCGGTGACATGCCGTTGCCAATGCAGGTCAAGCTGCTGCGCGTATTGCAGGAGCGCACCTTCGAGCGCGTGGGCAGCAACAAGACCCAGAGCGTCGATGTGCGGATCATTGCCGCGACCCACAAGAATCTCGAAAGCATGATCGAGGTCGGTACCTTCCGCGAAGACTTGTACTACCGCCTGAACGTGTTCCCGATCGAGATGGCGCCACTGCGCGAACGTGTCGAAGACATTCCACTGCTGATGAACGAGTTGATCTCGCGCATGGAGCACGAGAAGCGTGGGTCGATCCGTTTCAATTCCGCGGCGATCATGTCGCTGTGCCGCCACGGCTGGCCGGGCAACGTCCGCGAGCTCGCCAACCTGGTGGAGCGCATGGCGATCATGCATCCGTATGGGGTGATCGGCGTGGTCGAGCTGCCGAAGAAATTCCGTTACGTCGACGATGAAGACGAGCAGTTGGTCGACAGCCTGCGTAGCGATCTAGAAGAGCGCGTGGCCATCAACGGTCATGCTCCTGACTTCTCTGCCGGCGCCATGCTGCCGCCGGAAGGTCTGGACCTGAAGGACTACCTCGGTGGTCTGGAACAAGGGCTGATTCAGCAGGCGCTGGATGATGCCAATGGCATCGTTGCGCGTGCCGCCGAACGCCTGCGCATTCGTCGCACCACGCTGGTGGAAAAGATGCGCAAGTACGGCATGAGCCGTCGTGACGGTGATGAACAGGCGGATGATTGACGCCTGTTTTTCAAGTCCTTCATTTGTAGGCGGTTTTTTTTAGGCACGGGTATTGCTACATCCCTCGCAACGTTCCGTTTAACTGACGGTCAGCCAAGCGAGAGAGCACGATGCCCCAAGCCGCCCAGATGTCTCCTGTCCCTGACGCTTCGGGACAACCGTCGTCCGTAGAGCAGGCGAGCCGGCTTGGCCTTGAGCAGGCGTTTGCACTGTTCAACCAGATGTCGAGCCAATTGACCGATTCCTACAGCATGCTCGAAGCCCGGGTTACCGAGCTCAAGGGTGAGCTGGCGGTGGTCAGCGCTCAGCGCATGCAGGAACTGGCGGAAAAAGAACGCCTGGCCAACCGGCTGCAAAACCTCCTCGATCTGTTGCCCGGCGGTGTCATCGTCATCGACGCCCAAGGCATCGTGCGCGAAGCTAATCCCGCTGCCTGCGAACTGCTCGGTCTGCCCCTCGAAGGCGAGCTGTGGCGCCATGTCATTGCCCGCTGCTTTGCGCCCCGTGAAGACGACGGTCACGAAATCTCGCTCAAGGACGGTCGGCGTTTGTCGATCTCCACTCGCTCGCTGGATGCTGAACCCGGTCAGTTGGTGTTGCTCAACGACCTGACTGAAACCCGTCATCTGCAAGATCAGTTGGCCCGCCACGAACGACTCTCGTCCCTCGGTCGAATGGTCGCGTCGCTGGCTCATCAGATTCGTACCCCCTTGTCCGCCGCCTTGCTCTACGCCAGTCATTTGACTGAGCAAGCGTTGCCGGTCGAGACCCAGCAGCGTTTTGCCGGGCGCCTGAAAGAGCGTCTGCATGAGTTGGAACATCAGGTTCGCGACATGCTGGTGTTTGCGCGCGGCGAGCTGCCGCTGACCGATCGTGTCACACCCAAAGTGCTGATGCAGTCGCTGCAGGCGGCAGCATTGACCCATGTGCAGGACCTGCCGATTCGCTGGCAGTGCGACAGTCACGCAGGTGAATTGCTGTGCAATCGTGACACGCTGGTCGGGGCGATCCTGAACCTGATCGAGAACGCCATCCAGGCCAGCGCCGGTGACGTCCGCTTGAAGGTCCACCTCTATACACGTGACGACAATTTGCGCGTCTCTGTCAGTGACAGCGGCAGTGGCATCGACACGAAAGTGCTGGCACGACTCGGCGAGCCGTTTTTTACCACTAAAACCACTGGGACCGGCCTTGGCCTGACCGTGGTCAAGGCTGTGGCCCGTGCCCATCAGGGAGAATTGCAGCTGCGCTCGCGGCTGGGTCGCGGCACTTGCGCGCAGGTCATCCTGCCGCTTTTTTCCGGTGAAAAGCCCCACGCTCAGAGAGCGGAGTGAAGGACATGGCAATCAAGGTTTTACTGGTCGAGGATGACCGCGCGCTACGCGAAGCACTGGCGGATACGCTGCTGCTCGCGGGGCACGACTACACGGCGGTAGGCTCGGCAGAAGAAGCGCTGGCGGCGGTTGGTAATGAGGCGTTCAACCTGGTGCTGAGTGACGTCAACATGCCGGGCATGGACGGCCATCAACTGCTCGGATTGCTGCGCACTCGTCAGCCGCAGTTGCCGGTGTTGCTGATGACAGCTCACGGTGCCGTGGAGCGGGCGGTCGATGCGATGCGCCAGGGCGCGGCGGATTACCTGGTCAAACCGTTCGAGCCCAAGGCATTGCTCGATCTGGTGGCGCGTCATGCGCTGGGCAGTCTCGGTGCGGCCGAGGGTGAGGGGCCTGTAGCGTTCGAGCCGGCCAGTGCGCAATTGCTGGAATTGGCTGCTCGGGTGGCGCGCAGTGATTCCACGGTGTTGATCTCCGGTGAGTCCGGGACCGGTAAAGAAGTGCTGGCGCGTTACATCCATCAGCACTCTCACCGCGCCAGTCAGCCGTTCATTGCGATCAACTGCGCAGCCATCCCCGACAACATGCTCGAAGCCACGTTGTTCGGTCATGAAAAGGGCTCGTTCACCGGCGCCATCGCGGCGCAGGCCGGCAAGTTTGAACAGGCTGATGGCGGGACCATCCTGCTCGACGAAATTTCCGAAATGCCTCACGGGCTCCAGGCCAAGTTGCTGCGAGTATTGCAGGAGCGCGAAGTTGAGCGAGTCGGCGCCCGCAAGCCGATCACGCTGGATATTCGGGTCGTGGCAACCACCAACCGTGACCTGGCGGGTGAAGTGGCGGCGGGGCGTTTTCGCGAAGACCTTTACTATCGCCTGTCGGTGTTTCCGCTGGCCTGGCGTCCGTTGCGCGAACGTACCGCCGACATCCTGCCATTGGCCGAGCGTCTGCTGGCCAAGTACGTCAATAAAATGAAGCATGCCGCGGCAAGGCTGTCGCCTGAGGCTCAGGCGTGCCTGATCGGTTATCCGTGGCCGGGTAATGTGCGTGAACTGGATAACGCGATTCAGCGGGCGCTGATCCTGCAGCAGGGCGGATTGATACAGCCTGAGGATTTCTGTCTGGCCGGGCCGGTCGCCTGTGCGCCGTTGCCAGCCTTGGTGCCTGCGTCCGTGCGAACCGTGGAGGTCGAGTCCGAGTCAGGCGGGGCGCTGGGTGATGACCTGCGTCGCCGTGAGTTCCAGATGATCATCGACACCTTGCGCTCCGAACGCGGCCGTCGCAAAGAAGCCGCCGAGCGCTTGGGCATCAGTCCGCGCACCCTGCGTTACAAGCTGGCGCAGATGCGCGACGCCGGCATGGACGTGGAAGCGTACCTGTTCGCCACCTGAAAGTTGACGCAAGTAACGCCGATCTAAATGTGGGAGCGAGCCTGCTCGCGAAGGCGGCGTATCAGGCACATAAATGTCGACTGACACACCCTCATCGCGAGCAGGCTCGCTCCCACAATGGTTTTGTGGTGAATCATGGACCGATAGGCTTTTGTTTGGAGCGGCCACGGAGCTGGCACCCTTGTTGCTAACACCTCACTACCCGCCGAGTGAGTGTCAAAAAATTGCGGGTCGCCAGAGAGAGTAGACCATGAGCCAAGGTATTGAATTTAATCGATTGATGTTAGATATGCGTTCCATGCAAATGGATGCCATGTCTGCGTCGAAATCGACTGCCGCTGTTCCTGAAGTGGGTGGCAGCAGCTTTTCCGACATGCTCGGTCAGGCCGTCAATAAAGTGAGCGAGACGCAGCAGGCGTCCAGTCAGTTGGCCAGTGCCTTCGAGATCGGCAAGAGCGGCGTCGACCTGACGGACGTGATGATTTCTTCGCAGAAGGCCAGCGTGTCTTTTCAAGCGTTGACCCAAGTACGTAACAAGCTGGTTCAGGCATACCAAGACATCATGCAGATGCCGGTTTAAGGACGATTTGAGTCATGGCAGAAGCAGTCGCCGATAATGTTCCGGCCAAGGCCACTCCAATAGACGGCAAGCCGCCGCTGTTCGGGTTGTCTTTCCTGGAAAACCTCTCCGAGATGACCATGTTGCGTCAGGTAGGCCTGTTGGTCGGCCTGGCTGCGAGCGTGGCGATTGGCTTTGCCGTGGTGTTGTGGTCCCAGCAGCCGGACTACCGGCCTCTGTACGGCAGTCTTGCCGGTATGGACGCCAAACAGGTCATGGATACCCTGGCCGCAGCCGACATTCCCTATACCGTTGAACCGAACTCCGGTGCCTTGCTGGTCAAGGCCGATGACCTTTCCCGTGCGCGAATCAAACTCGCGGGCGCTGGTGTCACTCCCAGCGACGGCAACATCGGTTTTGAAATTCTCGACAAGGACCAGGGCCTGGGCACCAGCCAGTTCATGGAAGCGACCCGTTATCGTCGTGGTCTCGAAGGCGAACTGGCCCGCACCATTTCCAGCCTGAACAACGTCAAGGGTGCCCGCGTGCACCTGGCGATTCCGAAAAGTTCGGTGTTCGTGCGTGACGAGCGCAAGCCGAGCGCTTCGATTCTGGTGGAACTGTACTCCGGCCGCTCGCTGGAGCCTGGCCAGGTACTGGCGATCATCAACCTGGTGGCCACCAGCGTTCCCGAACTCAGTAAATCCCAGATCACTGTCGTCGACCAGAAGGGCAACCTGCTGTCGGATCAGGCGGAAAATTCCGAACTGACCATGGCCGGCAAGCAATTCGATTACAGCCGTCGCATGGAAAGCATGCTGACTCAGCGCGTGCACAACATTCTGCAACCGGTGCTGGGCAACGATCGCTATAAAGCCGAAGTCTCGGCCGATGTGGATTTCAGTGCCGTCGAGTCGACCTCCGAGCAATTCAACCCGGACCAACCGGCGTTGCGCAGCGAGCAGTCGGTCAACGAACAACGTACCGCCAGCAATGGCCCGCAAGGTGTGCCGGGAGCCCTGAGCAACCAGCCGCCGTCGCCTGCCTCCGCTCCGCAAACCACCGGTGGCGCTACCGCGTCGGCCGGCATGGTGCAGCCAGGCCAGCCACTGCTGGATGCCAACGGTCAGCAAATCATGGACCCGGCCACCGGCCAGCCTATGCTTGCACCGTACCCGGCGGACAAGCGTCAACAATCTACCAAGAACTTCGAACTCGACCGCTCCATCAGCCACACCAAACAACAGCAGGGCCGTTTGAATCGCCTGTCGGTGTCGGTGGTGGTGGATGACCAGGTCAAGATCAACGCGGCCAACGGTGAAACCACTCGTGCGCCGTGGACCGCCGATGAATTGGCGCGCTTCACTCGCCTGGTACAGGATGCCGTCGGCTTCGACGCCAGCCGTGGCGACAGCGTCAGCGTGATCAACATGCCGTTCTCCGCCGAGCGCGGTGAAGTGATTGCCGAAATTCCGTTCTACTCCCAGCCGTGGTTCTGGGACATCGTCAAGCAAGTGCTGGGTGTCTTGTTCATCCTGGTGCTGGTGTTCGGTGTGCTGCGTCCGGTGCTCAACAACATCACCGGTGGCGGCAAAGGCAAGCAGTTTGCAGGCTTGGGCAGCGACGTCGAGCTGGGTGGCATGGGCGGCCTGGACGGCGAACTGGCCAACGACCGCGTCAGTCTCGGTGGCCCGACCAGCATTCTGCTGCCGAGCCCGAGCGAAGGCTATGACGCACAGTTGAACGCAATCAAGAGTCTGGTGGCAGAAGATCCGGGTCGCGTGGCCCAGGTCGTGAAAGAGTGGATTAACGCAGATGAGTGATAACCGAGCCGTTGCCGCCAAACTGTCCAAGGTCGACAAAGCCGCGATTCTGCTGCTGTCCCTGGGTTCTACCGACGCCGCCCAAGTGCTGCGCCACATGGGGCCTAAAGAGGTCCAGCGTGTGGGTGTGGCCATGGCCCAAATGGGTAACGTGCACCGCGAGCAGGTCGAGCAGGTGATGAGCGAGTTCGTCGACATCGTCGGCGACCAGACCAGCCTCGGCGTCGGCTCCGATGACTACGTGCGCAAAATGCTCACCCAGGCCCTGGGCGAAGACAAGGCCAACGGCCTGATCGACCGCATCCTGCTGGGCGGCAACACCAGTGGCCTCGACAGCCTGAAGTGGATGGAGCCGCGCGCCGTCGCCGACGTGATCCGTTACGAGCACCCGCAGATCCAGGCGATCGTGGTGGCGTATCTCGATCCGGACCAGGCGGGCGAAGTGCTGGGTAACTTCGACCACAAGGTGCGTCTGGACATCATTCTGCGGGTTTCCTCGCTGAATACCGTGCAGCCTGCGGCCCTGAAAGAACTCAACCAGATTCTCGAGAAGCAGTTCTCCGGCAACTCGAATGCCTCGCGCACCACCTTGGGTGGCATCAAGCGCGCGGCGGATATCATGAACTTCCTCGACAGCTCGATCGAAGGTCAGCTGATGGACTCGATTCGCGAAGTCGACGAAGACCTGTCCGGTCAGATCGAAGACCTCATGTTCGTGTTCAACAACCTGTCCGATGTCGACGATCGCGGCATTCAGGCGCTGCTGCGCGAAGTGTCCTCCGACGTGTTGGTGCTGGCCCTCAAGGGTTCGGACGAAGGCGTCAAAGAGAAGATCTTCAAGAACATGTCCAAACGGGCGGCCGAACTGTTGCGCGACGACCTCGAGGCCAAAGGCCCGGTGCGCGTCAGCGACGTGGAAACCGCGCAGAAAGAAATCCTCACCATTGCCCGCCGTATGGCCGAAGCCGGAGAAATCGTTCTCGGCGGGAAGGGCGGCGAAGAGATGATCTAAGGTCACTATGTCGTCCAAACATGATGAGTCCAACACCGACCTGATCCGCGGCAAGGACGTCGCTGGTTTCGACGTCTGGTCGTTGCCCAGTTTCGATCCGTTCGTGCCGGAACCCGAGCCGGAACCTGAGCCCGAGCCGCCGGAAATGGAAGAAGTGCCACTGGATGAAGTCCAGCCACTGACCCTCGAAGAACTCGAAAGCATTCGCCAGGAGGCCTACAACGAAGGCTTCGCCACGGGCGAAAAGGAAGGTTTCCACAGCGCCACGCTCAAGGTCCGTCAGGAAGCCGAGGTGGCCCTGGCCGCCAAGATTGCCGCTCTGGAGCAGTTGATGGGGCATTTGTTCGAGCCTATCGCCGAGCAGGACACCTTGATCGAAAAGTCCCTGGTCGACCTGGTGCAGCACATCACCAAACAGGTGATTCAGCGCGAACTCGCCATCGACTCGACGCAGATCGAACACGTCATGCGTGAAGCCCTCAAGCTCTTGCCGCTGGGCGTGGGCAATGTGCGGCTGTACATCAATCCGCAAGATTTCGAACAGGTCAAAGCCCTGCGCGAACGCCATGAAGAAACCTGGCGCATCGTCGAGGACGAGGCGTTGTTGCCCGGCGGTTGCCGGGTCGAGACTGAACACAGCCGTATCGACGCCACGGTCGAAACCCGCGTTGCGCGGGTTATGGACAAGCTGTTCGATCAATTGCACGAACAGGCTTTGCACCCGGCCGAACCGGATCTGAGCCTGGAACTGCCAATCAGCGACAAGCCAGCGGTCGCGCCGGTCGAACCAGATCTGGACGTTCCCGATGCGCCTTGATCGCACCAGCTTCGCCAAGCGCCTCGGCAGCTACGCCGAGGCCACGGCGCTGGAAGGCGCGCCGATCCTTGAAGGTCGCTTGCTGCGCATGGTCGGCCTGACCCTCGAGGCCGAGGGCTTGCGCGCCGCCATGGGCAGCCGCTGCATGGTCATCAACGACGACAGTTATCATCCGGTGCAGGTCGAAGCCGAAGTCATGGGCTTCTCTGGCAGCAAGGTGTTTCTGATGCCGGTCGGCAGCGTTGCCGGCATCGCGCCCGGTGCCCGTGTGGTTCCTCTGGCTGATACCGGTCGTCTGCCGATGGGCATGAGCATGCTCGGGCGGGTGCTCGATGGCGCCGGTCGCGCGCTGGACGGCAAGGGCGGAATGAAGGCCGAAGATTGGGTGCCGATGGACGGCCCGACCATCAACCCGCTCAAGCGTGAACCGATCAGCGAGCCGCTGGACGTGGGTATTCGCAGCATCAACGGTTTGTTGACGGTCGGTCGCGGTCAGCGTCTTGGCCTGTTCGCCGGTACGGGCGTGGGCAAGAGTGTGTTGCTGGGCATGATGACCCGCTTCACCGAGGCCGACATCATCGTCGTCGGGCTGATCGGTGAACGGGGTCGTGAGGTTAAAGAATTCATCGAGCACATCCTCGGCGAAGAAGGGCTCAAGCGTTCGGTGGTGGTGGCGTCCCCGGCGGACGATGCGCCGCTGATGCGTCTGCGCGCTGCGATGTACTGCACACGAATCGCCGAGTATTTCCGCGACAAGGGCAAGAACGTCCTGTTGCTCATGGACTCCCTGACCCGTTTCGCCCAGGCCCAGCGGGAAATCGCCCTGGCCATCGGCGAGCCGCCAGCGACCAAGGGTTATCCGCCCTCGGTGTTCGCCAAACTGCCGAAACTGGTGGAGCGGGCCGGTAACGCGGAGAAGGGCGGCGGTTCGATCACCGCGTTCTACACCGTACTGTCCGAAGGCGATGACCAGCAGGACCCGATTGCCGACGCCGCGCGAGGCGTGCTCGACGGGCACATCGTGCTGTCCCGGCGCCTGGCCGAGGAAGGTCATTACCCGGCCATCGATATCGAAGCGTCCATCAGCCGGGTCATGCCGTCGGTGGTTACGCCGGAACACATGATGCGCGCCCAGTATTTCAAGCAACTGTGGTCGCGTTATCAGCAGAGTCGTGACTTGATCAGCGTCGGCGCCTATGTGGCCGGTGGTGATCGGGAAACCGACCTGGCGATCTCCCTGCAACCGCAGTTGGTGAAATACCTGCGCCAGGGCCTGAACGACAGCATCAGCCTGGGCGAAAGCGAAGCCTATCTCGGCACGATTTTCGCTCCCGCGGCCGGCGGCTAACCGGCCATGGCCCAGAGCCGAGCCTCGCGCCTGGCCCCCGTGGTCGAAATGGCCGAAAAGGCCGAGAAAACCGCGGTCCTGCGTCTGGGGCACTTTCAGGGGCAAGTCCGTCTGGCCGAAAGCAAACTCGCCGACCTCGAAGCCTTTCGTCTCGACTATCAAGAGCAGTGGATCGTGCGCGGCAGCAGTGGCGTGTCTGGCCAATGGCTGCTGGGTTATCAAGGCTTCCTGGCGCAACTGGGTACCGCCATCGACCAGCAGCGACAAAGCCTGGTATGGCATCAAAACAACCTGAACAAGGCGCGGGAATCCTGGCAGCAGGCGTTTGCCCGGGTCGAAGGCTTGCGCAAACTGGTGTTGCGCTACATGGATGAGGCGCGGCGGCTGGAAGACCGGCGCGAGCAAAAGCTGCTGGACGAGTTGTCCCAGCGGTTGCCGCGCCAGGATCCTTATTGAATCAGCTGGCCTGCGTTATCGTTCTTCGCGAGCAGGCTCGCTCCCACAGGGGTCGCGTTCTTTCGGGTGAATGCGGTCAACCTGTGGGAGCGAGCCTGCTCGCGAAGGCGTACTTAAAGACGCCACAGTTTTCCAGCCTTGCTCCCGCCTCCGCCAAGTGCTAAACCTTGTACACGTACGTTCACCAATGACAAGGAAGCCGTTAAATGCCAGTTGTTACAGAAGTCTCCCAAGATGGTCAAAAGCTGACGATATCGGTCAAGGGACGATTCGATTTCGCCAAGCATCAGGAATTTCGTGAGTCCTATGAGGACAAGAAGCTCTCCGCAGTTGTCGTCGACTTGAAAGAAGCGACCTACCTCGACAGTTCAGCGCTGGGCATGTTGCTCTTGCTGCGTGATCACGCTGGTGGCGACAATTCCGATATTCGCGTCGTCAACAGCAGTACCGACGTGAAGAAGATCCTCGCCATTTCCAATTTCGACAAACTGTTCGACATCAGTTGAACGGCATGCAGTCGCCGTTCGAACCGCTGACGATCCTGATCGCCGAAGACAGCGCGGCTGATCGCATGCTGCTGTCGACCATCGTCCGTCGCCAGGGGCATGAGGTGCTGACGGCCGCCAACGGTGCCGAAGCCGTTGAAGCGTTTCGCCAGCAACGGCCGCAACTGGTGCTCATGGACGCGATGATGCCCGTGATGGACGGTTTCGAGTCGGCGCGGCAGATCAAGGTATTGGCAGGGGAAACCCTGGTGCCGATCATCTTCCTCACCTCGCTGACCGAAAGCGAAGCGCTGGCCCGCTGTCTGGAGGCCGGGGGCGACGACTTTCTGGCAAAACCCTACAACCAGGTGATCCTCGGCGCCAAGATCAAGGCGATGGACCGCTTGCGACGGTTGCAGGCCACGGTGTTGCAGCAGCGCGATCAGATCGCCAGGCACCACGAGTACCTGCTCAACGAGCAGCGCGTGGCCAAGGCCGTGTTCGACAAGGTGGCCCACTCCGGCTGCCTGAATGCACCCAATATCCGCTACCTGCAATCGCCCTATGCGTTGTTCAACGGCGATCTGCTGCTGGCCGCGTTCACCCCGGCTGGCGACATGCATGTGCTGCTCGGCGATTTTACCGGCCACGGTTTGCCGGCCGCGGTCGGTGCCATGCCCCTGGCCGAAGTCTTCTATGGCATGACCGCCAAGGGTTACGGCCTGTCCGAAACCCTGCGCGAGATGAATGCCAAGCTCAAGCGCATCCTGCCGGTGGACATGTTCTGTTGTGCAACGCTGCTGTGCCTGAGTTTTCAGCGACGTTCGGTGGAGGTCTGGAACGGCGGGATGCCGGACGGTTATCTGCACAGCATCGCCAGCGGTGAGCGAACGCCGCTGACGGCTCGGCATTTGCCGCTCGGCGTGCTGAGCCCGCAGTCCTTTGAGGATCGCACCGAGGTGTTTCCGATGGCGGTCGGGGATCGGGTCTTCCTGTTGTCCGACGGGGTGATCGATACCTGCGATGCCAACGAACAGTTGTTTGGTGTGGAGCGCTTGCAGCAGGTGTTTGCGGCCAATCGTCAGCCTGATGAGTTGTTTGAAGAGATCGAGCAGGCGTTGCGGGACTTTCGCGGCGAGGCCCGTGATGACGTGAGCATGGTCGAGGTCAGTCTGCTGGAGGCCGCACAACTGAGCCCGCCGGCGCTGGTGTATTCCGACAGTGGTCAGTCCTGCCCGCTGGACTGGTCAGTGAGTTTCGAATTTCGCGCCGCCACGCTCAAACGCTTCAATCCGCTGCCGTATCTTCTGCAATTGCTGCTTGAGGTCCACGGTCTGCGGGCTCAGAGTGGGGCGCTTTACAGTGTGTTGGCCGAACTGTATTCCAATGCCCTGGAACATGGGGTGCTGGGGCTGGATTCGAGTCTCAAGCGCGATGCCTCGGGTTTCACTCGCTATTATCAACAACGCAATACACGCCTGGACGAGTTGCAGGACGGCTTCGTGCGGGTGCATTTGCAGGTGACACCCAAGGGCGAGGGCGGGTGCCTGACTGTTCGGGTTGAAGACAGTGGCAAGGGTTTCGATGTCGCGCGGGTGATGGAGCGGCCCGTGGATGGTGTCCGTCTGTCGGGACGTGGCGTCAGTCTGATCCGTCAGCTGGGCCACAATGCGAGTTGGTCCGACGATGGTCGAAGTGCCCGCGTGGAGTTTTTCTGGGAGGCTCTGGCATAATCCACGCATTCTTGATCAAGGAGTGAGCAAGTGGCTGACACACACCTGGACCGCGACGTGCTGAACGCGTTGCAAGAGGTCATGGAGGATGAGTATCCGACGTTGCTGGATACCTTTCTCGCCGATTCCGAAGAGCGTTTGCGCATCTTGCGAAAGGCTGAAGATGCTGCGCAGCTCATGAATGCTGCCCATAGCTTCAAGGGCAGCAGCAGTAACATGGGCGCCATTCGCCTGGCTGAGTTGTGCCATGAGCTGGAGCAACGCGCCAAGCAAAAAAGTCTCGCCGGCATTGAAAAACTGGTGGGCGAAATTGATGACGAATTTGCGTTTGTCCGGCCGCTCTATGAGGCCGAGCGTCAGCGTTCCCTCTCTGCCAATGAGACCGTCCGGCGCTTTTAGCGCCTGTCACTCAAACCTGGCGCGACCTTTGCAATAATCTCCGTCAACTGTACCTACGATCCCAGTGCAGCGGAGACCGTTCCATGCCCGTTACCCCCAATATGCTTCTTCAGGCCGCCGCGCAGGCCAAGACTCAAGCCGCTTCCGCCAATACACCGGCGCTGGCCGCTGAGCCTGGGGACAAGGCATCCAGCTTCGCTCAGGTCTACGCCAATCAAGCCCGGAGCAAACCCTCTGTGGTGGGTGATGGATCGGCCAAGCCGATACGCGATAAAACGCCGGACAGCCCCGATAAAAAGGACGTCAGCAACGACAAGTCTGCCGCCCCGGAACCTGCGGTTGCCGATAGCGGCAAATCCTTGCCCGCCGATAAGCCGGCGCAGGCTGACGACGAGGCCGCCAGCGATGACGGGTCGGATACTGCGCAGGCGCCGGTTGCCGATGCCGCACCCGTTGACCCGACGCTGGATCCTGCGTTGATGCAGGCAGTACAACCTGCGGTGCCAGCGCCGGTGCCGGCAGCTCCGTCCGTTGCAGTCACCCCACAACCGCAGGTCGAGGTGGCTGTGACGGCGGCAACGACTCCGGTTGTTGCAAGCACTGACACCGATTTCGATCCCGAAGCGGATCCTCTCGATGCGTTGCCGGCCGTGCGCATGGCCATGGAGCAGGGCGGCCATATTTCGGCTACGAGTCAGGCTCAGCCCAAAGCGGCACCGACCTCGGCCCAGGCCCAGGCCGACGGCGAGTCAACCTCGGCGCAGACCTTCGCCGCAGGCATGGCGAGCATGCTCGATGTGCAAGCCGACAAGGACAGTACCGGCCAGGGCGGCGACAAGGCCTTCGGTGGTCTTATCGATGATGGTCTCAAGGACCTGAAGTCCGCGAGTAGCGATACCCGGGTCGACGATTTCGCCAACCGTCTGGCGGCACTGACCCAGGCGGCCACGCCGAAAACCGCCAACGCATTGCCGGTGAATCAACCGATCGCCATGCATCAGAGCGGCTGGACCGAAGAAGTAGTGAACCGGGTCATGTACCTGTCCAGTGCCAATCTCAAGGCGGCCGACATCCAGTTGCAACCGGCTGAGCTGGGGCGCCTGGACATTCGGGTGAACATGGTTCCGGATCAGCAGACCCAGGTGACGTTCATGAGCGCCCATCCAAGTGTTCGCGAAGCGCTGGACGGGCAGATGCATCGCTTGCGTGACATGTTTGCGCAGCAGGGCATGGGCCAGGTTGACGTCAATGTGTCCGACCAGTCCCGTGGCTGGCAGGGCCAAGGGCAGGAACAGGCTCAACAAGGTCAAGGCCAGGGCGGACGCACTAACACCAGCGGTGGTCGTCTCGATTCCATGGGCGAAGAGCTTGCGCCAACAGCTGCCGAAGTAGCGGCCAGCACCACCAGCGTCATCGGCTCCAGCGCCGTCGACTACTACGCCTGATCAAATCAGGCACCAAACCCTGTGGGAGCGAGCCTGCTCGCGAAAGCGGTGTGTCAGCCTCATTGATGTTGACTGACACGACGCCTTCGCGAGCAGGCTCGCTCCCACAGTGGATTTACCGTGTTCTTCAATGACAGCCATTCCACCCATCTTCCTTCAGACACTTCTGGCATAACACTTGCTCTTGCCTTGCCGTGCGACTGTGAAAACCCGAATAGTGACGGATTATTGGCATGGCGAAGAGCGAAGCAGCAGTAAAAGACCCCGCAACCAAAGGCAAACTCAAGCTGATCATTGTGATCGTGGTGGCCCTGCTGCTGGCGATCGGTTTGTCCGTGGGAGCGACCTGGTTCTTCATGCACAGCGCCCAGAGCAAGCCTGCCGCCTCGGCTGAAACCGCCCCGGTCGGCAAGCAGCCAGCGATTTTCGAGCCCATGGCTCCGGCCTTCGTGGCCAACTACAACCAGAACGGTCGTCAGCGCTACATGCAGGTGAGCATCACCATGCAGGGTCGCAATCAAGCCGATCTGGAAGCGCTCAAAGTTCACATGCCTGTCATCCGCAATAACCTGGTCATGCTGTTCTCCGGGCAAGACTTCGCCACGCTGGCGTCGCCGGTTGGCCAGGAAATGTTGCGTCAGAAAGCCACGGCCAGCGTCCAGGAAGTGGCGCAGAAAGAACTCGGCAAAGTGGTCATCGAGCAGTTGCTTTTCACTAATTTCGTACTGCAGTAGGAACACGACATGGCCGTGCAGGACCTGCTGTCCCAGGATGAGATCGATGCGCTGTTGCATGGCGTCGACGATGGTCTGGTACAGACCGATACCGCTGCTGAACCCGGCAGTGTCAAAAGCTACGACCTGACCAGCCAGGATCGCATCGTCCGTGGACGCATGCCGACCCTGGAGATGATCAACGAGCGTTTCGCCCGTTACACCCGCATCAGCATGTTCAACATGCTGCGCCGCTCGGCGGACGTTGCCGTCGGTGGCGTGCAGGTGATGAAGTTCGGCGAATACGTGCACTCGCTGTACGTGCCGACCAGCCTCAACCTGGTCAAGATCAAACCGTTGCGCGGCACCGCGTTGTTCATCCTTGACGCCAAACTGGTGTTCAAACTGGTGGACAACTTCTTCGGCGGCGACGGCCGTCACGCGAAGATCGAAGGGCGTGAATTCACCCCCACCGAACTGCGTGTGGTGCGCATGGTGCTGGAACAGGCCTTCGTCGATTTGAAGGAAGCCTGGCAGGCGATCATGGAAGTGAACTTCGAGTACATCAACTCGGAAGTGAACCCGGCCATGGCCAACATCGTTGGCCCGAGCGAAGCCATTGTGGTGTCGACCTTCCACATCGAACTCGATGGCGGTGGCGGTGATCTGCACGTGACCATGCCGTATTCGATGATCGAACCTGTACGCGAAATGCTCGACGCCGGCTTCCAGTCGGACCTCGACGATCAGGACGAACGCTGGGTTAACGCCTTGCGCCAGGACGTGCTGGACGTTGACGTACCGATCGGTGCCACGGTTGCCCGTCGCCAGTTGCGCCTGCGGGACATTCTGCACATGCAGCCGGGGGACATTATCCCGGTCGAGATGCCGGAAGAGATGATCATGCGCGCCAACGGCGTGCCTGCGTTCAAGGTCAAGATGGGGTCGCACAAAGGCAACCTCGCGTTGCAAGTGATCGAGCCGATCGAGCGCCGCTGACCGGCGCTCCAAACCCCCTGTGCTTTTAACTGACGGCTCCTGATTGAATGGATGCCCGCCGAGGACAAATTGATGGCTAACGATATGAACACCCAGGACGACCAGGCGCTGGCCGATGAATGGGCTGCGGCCCTGGAAGAAACCGGCGACGCCGGGCAGGACGACATTGACGCCTTGCTGGCCGCCGACGCCGCCAGTTCGCCGTCCAACCGTCTGCCGATGGAAGAGTTCGGCAGCGTGCCGAAGAACAACGATCCGGTCACCCTGGACGGTCCTAACCTGGACGTGATCCTCGACATTCCGGTGTCGATTTCCATGGAAGTCGGCAGCACTGACATCAACATCCGCAACCTGCTGCAGCTTAACCAGGGGTCGGTGATCGAGCTCGATCGTCTGGCCGGTGAACCGCTGGACGTGCTGGTCAACGGCACGCTCATCGCTCACGGTGAAGTGGTGGTGGTCAACGAGAAGTTCGGCATCCGCCTGACCGACGTGATCAGCCCAAGCGAACGCATCAAGAAGTTGCGCTGAGTGAAAAAGGTACTGGGGTTTGTGCTGGCGTTGCCGTTCAGTGTTCTGGCAGCCGAGCCGGTAGCGACCGCTACTGCGGCCGCCGTGCCTGCTGTCAGCAGCGGTGTGGCCGGGCAATTGACGCAGTTGGTGTTCGGTTTGCTGCTGGTGCTGGGGTTGATCTTCTTCCTCGCCTGGTTGCTGCGCCGGGTCCAACAGGCCGGGCCGGCCGGCAAAGGGCAGGTGATCGAGCTGATCGGTTCTCGCTCGCTGGGCCCGCGTGATCGTCTGATGCTGGTGCAGGTCGGCAACGAGCAGATTCTGCTTGGCTTGAGTCCCGGCACCATCACCGCGTTGCACGTGCTCAAGGAGCCGGTGCAAGTGCCCAGCGGGACTGAAAAAGCGACCCCCGAGTTTGCCCAGCGCCTGATGGAGCTGATGGGCAAGGATCATAAGGATAAGAAGTAATGGGTGCGCTACGCATCATCTTCACGCTGGCCCTGATGCTGGCCGCGCCGCTGGCGTTCGCCGCCGATCCGTTATCGATCCCGGCAATCACCCTGGGCACCAATGCCAACGGCGCTCAGGAATACTCGGTCAGCCTGCAAATCCTGCTGATCATGACTGCGCTGAGTTTTATCCCGGCGTTCGTCATGCTGATGACCAGTTTCACCCGGATCATCATCGTCTTCTCGATCCTGCGTCAGGCCCTCGGCTTGCAACAAACGCCGTCGAACCAGATCCTCACGGGCATGGCGCTGTTCCTGACCCTGTTCATCATGGCGCCGGTATTCGACCGCGTTAATCAGGATGCCTTGCAGCCGTATCTGGCGGAGAAACTCACCGCTCAAGACGCCGTGGCCAAGGCTCAGGTGCCGATCAAGGACTTCATGCTGGCCCAGACTCGCACTAGCGATCTGGAGTTATTCATGCGCTTGTCCAAACGCACTGATATCGCGTCGCCGGATCAGGCGCCGCTGACGATTCTGGTTCCGGCGTTCGTTACCTCCGAGCTGAAAACCGCGTTCCAGATTGGCTTCATGATCTTCATTCCGTTCCTGATCATCGACCTGGTCGTGGCCAGTGTGCTGATGGCCATGGGTATGATGATGCTCTCGCCGCTGATCATTTCCCTGCCATTCAAGATCATGTTGTTCGTGCTGGTGGATGGCTGGGCGTTGATCATCGGTACGCTGGCGAGCAGCTTCGGCGGTGTATCGCCATGACGCCAGAAGTTGCGGTAGACATCTTCCGGGAAGCGCTGTGGCTGACCACCATGATGGTTGCGGTGCTGGTGATTCCGAGTTTGCTCGTGGGCCTGTTGGTGGCGATGTTCCAGGCCGCTACGCAGATCAACGAACAGACCCTGAGCTTCCTGCCGCGCCTGCTGGTGATGCTGGTGACGCTGATCGTCGCCGGTCCGTGGTTGGTGCAGACTTTCATGGAATACATCCTGCAGTTGTACGGCAGTATTCCTCAGGTCATCGGCTAAACCATGTCGCTACTCCAGCTGACCGATACCCAGATCAGTACCTGGGTGGCGGCGTTTATGTTGCCGCTGTTTCGCGTCGGTTCGTTGTTGATGGTCATGCCGGTTTTCGGTACGACCCTGGTGCCCAGGCGGGTCCGTCTATTTTTCGCAGTGGCCATTACCGTGGTCATCGCCCCTGGCCTGCCGCCGATGCCGCCGGTCAATGCGCTGGACTTGAGCGGGCTGCTGCTGATTGCCGAGCAGATCCTCGTCGGTGCGGTGCTGGGTTTCTCCTTGCAGCTGTTCTTCCAGGCCTTCGTGGTCGCCGGGCAAATTGTCGCCGTTCAGATGGGTATGGGCTTCGCGTCGATGGTCGATCCTACCAACGGCGTGTCGGTGGCGGTGATCGGGCAGTTCTTCACCATGCTGGTGACGTTGTTGTTCCTGTCGATGAATGGCCATCTGGTGGTGTTCGAAGTCCTCACCGAAAGCTTCACCACGCTGCCGGTCGGTAGCGGGTTTATGGTCAATCATTACTGGGAGCTGGCCGGCAAACTCGGTTGGGTCCTCGGGGCTGCTTTAATGCTGGTGCTGCCAGCGATCACCGCGCTGCTGGTGGTCAACATTGCGTTTGGCATCATGACCCGGGCGGCGCCGCAGCTGAACATCTTCTCCATCGGCTTCCCGCTGACCCTGGTGCTCGGGATGTACATCCTCTGGGTGGGGCTTGCGGACATTCTCAATCAGTATCAACCGCTGGCCTCCGAGGCCTTGCAGTTTTTACGCGAACTGGCACAGGCGCGCTGAGTCATGGCTGAGAGCGAAAGCGGTCAGGACAAAACAGAAGACCCCACGGAGAAGCGTAAAACTGATTCCCGTGAGAAGGGCGAGATTGCGCGCTCCAAGGAACTCAATACGCTGGCGATCATGTTGGCCGGTTCCGGTGCGCTGCTGATTTTCGGCGGGGCGCTGGCGCAGGATCTGATGGATGTGATGCGGATGAATTTTTCCCTGCCGCGTGAAGTCATCCTCGATCAGCGCTCCATGAGTACCTACCTGATGAACTCAGGGCTGATTGCTTTGCTGGGGATTCAGCCGATCATGATTACCCTGGTGTTGGCTGCATTGATTGGGCCTGTCTCCCTGGGGGGATGGCTTTTTTCGGCTGGCTCCATGGCGCCGAAGTTCAGTCGGATGAATCCTGCCGCCGGCCTCAAGCGGATGTTTTCGACGAAGGCGCTGGTGGACCTGCTCCAGGCGTTTGCGAAGTTTTTAATCATCCTGACGGTGGCCCTGAAGGTGTTGTTGTCGGACATCGACGACCTGTTGCGCATTGGGCACGAGCCGTTGGAGCTTGCGATCATCCACTGTCTGCAAATAGTGGGCTGGAGCGCTTTGTGGATGGCCTGCGGGCTGATCATCATTGCAGCGGTGGACGTGCCGGTGCAGCTTTGGGAAAGCCACAAGAAACTGCTGATGACCAAGCAGGAAGTGCGTGACGAACATAAGGATCAGGAAGGGAAGCCAGAGGTTAAACAACGGATTCGCCAGCTGCAGCGCGACATGTCGCAGCGCCGGATGATGGCGGCGATTCCCGACGCCGATGTGGTCATCACTAACCCGACCCACTACGCCGTAGCGCTCAAGTACGATCCAGACAAGGGTGGGGCGCCGATGCTGATCGCCAAGGGCAGCGACTTCCTGGCCTTGAAGATCCGTGAAATCGCTGTGGCCAACGAAGTGCTGCTGCTTGAGTCGCCGGCACTGGCGCGTTCGATCTACTACTCCACCGAACTTGATCAGGAAATCCCTGGCGGGCTCTACCTTGCCGTCGCCCAGGTACTCGCTTACGTCTACCAGATCCGCCAGCATCGCGCCGGCAAGGGCAAACGCCCGGATCCGCTCAAGGGCGATTTGCCGATTCCGCCGGATTTGCGGCGCGACTCCTGAGCGCCACCGTCCGTCTGAAAACGCCGTGTACCTGTTAGTTATGACAGTAGACACACTTCCTCTTAAGCGTTGTCATGGCCTCGGGAATTCTCCCGTTCGATGTCCTTGTCATGGTCGTTCAATGAGTGAATTGATCACTATGGATGGGCGTTCATTCAGGCATTTGAGGTTACGGTCATGGCAGAACATGAATACAGAAAACTTCAAGGGATGGCGTTGGAATTTGTTTCGGGAGTCCTGGAGGAGGATCGGCTCGAGCGCACGATCAGTTACTCGGCTACGTTCGACATGACGCTGGACTTTACGCATTTTGTGCAGATGGCCAATGCCTATATTCCGGGTTATCTGAGCAACCCTGTCAATGCGATTCGCCCCGAACTGGACGGGTTCGGCTACCACGCTAGTTACAATCAGTTCTTCGACGCTGCTGGGAATATTGGTGATAACCACGCGTTGTTCGATGTCTTCACGCACTCGCGTAATTACGTGGATGAGTGGTCAACTGAAGAGCTGCAGGATCGTTACCACAAACCTCAATTCAGTGTGGTCGATGGCCGTTTGCAAGTTGTCGCGCGCAAGGACTTTCGTTGGGAGAACAAGCGTGAGATCAACGTCGAAGACCTGCCGGTCATTCCCTTTCAGTGGGCGCTTAACCTCATGCTGGGGCATCCTGGTCAGAAGACACTTATAACCATCGTGGTGCTCGGTTACGCAGAGGAGGATTTTGTAGAGGTGGAAGGTCTTCAAATGCTTAGAGGTACGCAGTACATGGTCGGCAAGGCGCTTCATTTCGGCCCGATCCACAAAGAGCAGATTCTGACGGCGCGTTAATCCCTCTTGTAGCAGCTGTCGAGCCTGCGAGGCTGCGTCCGGCTGCGAAGCAGTCGTAAAACCTTACGAGGAGTTCGTAGAGCGCGATCCCGCCTCGAGCGCTCGACAGCTGCTACAAATGCTCAATAGATCCCTCTATTCCCCGCCTCGGCAAAAGTTGGAAGGCTTCTTGCAGTAGCCGCTCTGCGCCTGCTTCAGGCGTCAAAAAGTTTGCTTTAAAGGAACGGGGAATACCGGTGGATCGCTCTCAGTTATTCAACAGTGCTCGCACAAACGTTGCCGACTTAAGTCGGGGCAATCTGGGTGTGCCGTTGTTGCTGCTGGTCATGCTGGCGATGATGATGTTGCCGGTGCCGCCGTTCCTGCTGGACGTGTTCTTTACGTTCAACATCGCGTTGTCGATCGTCGTCTTGCTGGTCTGTGTTTACGCGTTGCGGCCGCTGGATTTTGCGGTGTTCCCGACCATTCTGCTGGTGGCGACGTTGCTGCGACTGGCGCTGAACGTGGCCTCCACGCGGGTGGTGATGCTCCACGGCCAGGACGGCCATGCCGCCGCCGGTAAGGTGATCCAGGCCTTCGGCGAGGTGGTGATCGGCGGTAACTACGTGGTCGGTATCGTCGTCTTCGCGATTTTGATGATCATCAACTTCGTCGTGGTGACCAAGGGTGCCGGGCGGATTTCCGAGGTGAGTGCACGTTTCACCCTCGATGCGATGCCCGGTAAACAAATGGCCATCGACGCCGACTTGAACGCCGGGCTGATTGATCAGAACCAGGCCAAACTGCGCCGGATGGAGGTGGCCCAGGAAGCCGAGTTCTACGGTTCCATGGACGGTGCCAGCAAGTTCGTTCGCGGTGACGCCATTGCCGGCCTGCTGATTCTGTTCATCAACCTGATCGGCGGCATGGCGGTCGGTATCTTCCAGCACAACATGAGCTTCGCCGACGCCGGCAAGGTTTACGCATTGCTGACGATTGGTGACGGTTTGGTGGCGCAATTGCCATCACTGCTTTTATCTACAGCTGCAGCGATCATGGTGACCCGTGCTTCCGGTTCGGAAGACATGGGCAAGCAGATCAATCGCCAGATGTTCGCTTCGCCCAAAGCGTTGGCGGTAGCGGCGGGTTTGATGGCGGTGATGGGCCTCGTGCCGGGCATGCCGCATTTCTCCTTTCTCAGCATGGCAGCCCTGGCGGCTGGCGGCGCGTACCTGTTCTGGAAGAAGCAGAACGTGGTCAAGGTTCAGGCCCTGCAAGAGGTCAAGCGTCAACAGGAACTGCTGCCATCACCGGCTCGCGCTCAGGAAACCAAGGAGCTTGGCTGGGACGACGTCACTCCGATCGACATGATCGGCCTGGAAGTCGGCTACCGGCTGATTCCGCTGGTGGACCGCAATCAGGGTGGTCAATTGCTGGCGCGGATCAAGGGCGTGCGCAAGAAGCTGTCCCAGGACCTGGGCTTCCTGATGCCGACTGTGCATATCCGTGACAACCTCGACTTGGCGCCGAGTGCCTACCGCCTGACCCTGATGGGGGTGATCCTGGCGGAAGCGGAGATTTACCCGGACCGCGAACTGGCGATCAACCCGGGGCAGGTCTACGGTACGCTCAACGGCATTACCGCCAAAGATCCGGCTTTCGGTCTGGAGGCGGTCTGGATCGAAGTCAGTCAGCGTGCCCAGGCACAATCCCTCGGTTACACCGTGGTCGATGCCAGTACGGTAGTGGCAACCCACTTGAACCAGATTCTGTACAAGCACTCGAGCGAGTTGATCGGTCACGAAGAAGTGCAGCAACTCATGCAATTGTTGGCCAAAAGCTCGCCAAAACTGGCCGAAGAGCTGGTGCCGGGTGTGGTGTCTCTGTCGCAGTTGCTCAAAGTATTGCAGGCATTGCTGGCCGAACAGGTGCCCGTACGGGACATTCGCAGCATTGCCGAAGCCATCGCAAACAACGCCAGCAAGAGTCAAGATACTGCCGCGCTGGTGGCCGCGGTGCGCGTCGGCGTATCCCGCGCAATCGTCCAAAGCATTGTAGGGACTGAGTCGGAGCTGCCAGTTATCACGCTGGAGCCAAGGTTGGAACAAATATTGCTCAATAGTCTTCAGAAGGCAGGACAAGGCTCGGAAGAGGGTGTTCTGCTGGAGCCAAGCATGGCTGAGAAACTGCAACGCTCGTTGATTGATGCGGCGCAGCGTCAGGAAATGCAAGGTCAGCCGGTGATTCTGCTGGTAGCCGGTCCGGTTCGCGCGATGCTGTCGCGATTCGGCCGATTGGCAGTACCGGGTTTGCATGTGTTGGCTTACCAGGAAATTCCTGACAACAAGCAAGTGACCATCGTTGCGACAGTAGGGCCCAACGGCTGAGGTAGTGGTTTATGCAAGTTAAGCGTTTTTTCGCCGCCGATATGCGTCAGGCCATGAAACTGGTTCGTGATGAGCTGGGCGCTGATGCCGCCATCATTGGCAACCGCCGGATCGCCGGTGGTGTCGAGCTGACGGCTGCCCTGGATTACAAGTTGTCGGCGCTGGCTCCGCGCGTTCCGAACATGGAACTCGAAGACGAGCTGCGCAAGACCCAATCGCGGATCGTCACCGCCCAGGCTGAATTGAGCCTGCGCAGCGATGGCGAGAGCGATAAGTCCACCAATCGCCAATTGTTCGCCGGCCTGCCACTGACCGCCGCCGAGCCGTTGATCGAGCCGACCTACACCGAACCCCGTCGTCCTGCACCGGCTGCGGCACCTGCCTCTGGTGGCGTCGACCCACGGGCGTTCGACTCGATGCGTTTCGAACTCAACAGCCTGCGCGAACTGATGGAAGTGCAACTCGGCTCCCTGGCCTGGAATCAGCTGCAAGGCAGCCGTCCGGCCCAGGCCAATCTTTGGCGTCGCCTGCAACGCATCGGTCTGTCCGGCCCGTTGTCGCGCGATCTGCTGGCGCTGATTACCGATATTGAAGAACCTCGTCAGGCCTGGCGCATGTTGCTGGCACACCTGGCGCGGATGATCGTCACACCGGAAGTCGAGCCTCTGGAAGAGGGCGGCGTGATTGCCATGGTCGGCCCTGCCGGCATGGGCAAGACCACCACTCTGGCCAAGCTCGCGGCCCGTTACGTGCTCAAGTACGGCGCGCAGAATATTGCGCTGGTCAGCATGGACAGCTATCGAATTGGTGCTCAGGAACAACTCAAGACGTTGGGCCGGATCCTCAATGTGTCGGTGACGCATGTCGATCCGGGCCAATCGTTGGTGCAGGCGCTGGAGCCGTTGCTGCGCAAACGCGTGGTGCTGATCGATACCGCAGGCCTTCAGGCCAGCGATCCGGCACTGCGCATGCAGCTCGAAAGCCTGGCCGGTCGTGGCATCAAATCGAAAAATTATCTGGTTTTGGCAACCACCAGCCAGAAGCAGGTTCTAACGGCCGCTTATCACAGTTACAAGCGTTGTGGGCTCGCTGGCTGCATCCTGACTAAACTGGATGAAACGGCAAGTCTGGGCGAGGTGTTGAGCCTGGCCATCAGTCATGAATTGCCGGTGGCCTACCTGACCGATGGCCCGCGGATTCCGGATGATTTGCATCTACCGCGTCGTCATCAGTTGGTCAGTCGCGCCGTCAGCGTGCAAATGCAAGAAGAACCCAGCGAAGAAGCCATGGCTGACATGTTCGCTGATATTTACCACAGCCCGACCAAGCAGGTCGGCTGAGGTATTAATGAACAGTTTTTGTACCTACATCGATGGTCTGCCATGCATTGTTCAGTTAGTGAACGCGCAGCCAGTAATGTGGCCTCCGTCTAAGTAAGACAAGGTAAAGAAAATTCATGGGCAGCATGCATCCCGTACAGGTGATCGCGGTGACCGGCGGCAAAGGTGGCGTCGGGAAGACTAACGTGTCAGTGAACTTGTCCCTGGCTCTAGCTGAGCTCGGCCGGCGCGTCATGCTGCTGGACGCTGATCTGGGGCTGGCGAACGTCGACGTCCTGCTGGGACTGACACCCAAACGTACTTTGGCCGACGTGATCGAAGGCCGCTGTGAGCTGCGCGACGTACTGTTGCAGGGCCCTGGCGGCATTCGCATCGTCCCGGCCGCGTCCGGCACACAGAGCATGGTTCATTTAAGCCCGGCGCAACACGCCGGCCTGATCCAGGCGTTCAGCGATATCGGCGACAACCTCGACGTGCTGGTGATCGACACCGCTGCGGGCATTGGTGACTCGGTCGTCAGTTTCGTTCGCGCAGCGCAAGAAGTCTTGCTGGTGGTCTGCGACGAACCGACCTCGATCACAGATGCCTACGCACTGATCAAACTGCTGAACCGCGATTACGGCATGAACCGCTTCCGCGTCCTGGCCAACATGGCCCAGAGCCCGCAGGAAGGTCGCAACCTGTTCGCCAAGTTGACCAAGGTCACGGATCGCTTCCTTGACGTCGCCTTACAATACGTCGGCGCGGTGCCTTACGACGAAAGTGTGCGCAAGGCCGTGCAGAAGCAGCGCGCCGTCTACGAAGCCTTTCCGCGGTCCAAGTGCTCACTGGCGTTCAAGGCCATTGCACAGAAGGTCGATACTTGGCCGCTGCCTGCCAACCCGCGTGGGCACCTGGAGTTTTTCGTCGAGCGCCTCGTGCAACAAACCGCAGGACCTGTGCTATGACAGCCAGTGGCTACAACCTCTACAAGAAGTCGGCACGTGACGCGCAGTACGAGCTGATCGAGCGTTACGCGCCACTGGTTAAACGCATTGCCTACCACTTGCTGGCGCGTCTGCCGGCCAGTGTCCAGGTGGAAGATCTGATCCAGGCCGGAATGATTGGCCTGCTTGAAGTGTCGACCAAATACGACGCCAGCAAAGGCGCGAGTTTCGAGACGTACGCGGGCATTCGAATCCGTGGCGCGATGCTCGATGAAGTACGCAAGGGGGACTGGGCGCCACGTTCGGTCCACCGCAATACCCGGATGGTCAGCGACGCAATTCGCTCTATTGAAGCTAAAACCGGCCGTGACGCTAAAGATCACGAGGTTGCGGCCGAACTCCAATTGAGTCTCGACGATTATTACGGGATTTTGAACGACACCCTGGGCAGCCGGTTATTCAGTTTCGACGATCTGTTGCAGGACGGCGAACACGAAGGGCTGCACGAGGATGGCGCCAGTGCTCATCTCGAGCCGTCACGCGATCTGGAAGATGAACGCTTCCAGGCGGCGCTGGCGGACGCGATTGCCAATTTGCCGGAGCGTGAGCGACTGGTGTTGGCGCTGTACTACGACGAAGAGTTGAATCTCAAGGAAATCGGTGAGGTCCTGGGGGTCAGCGAATCTCGGGTCAGCCAGTTACACAGCCAGTGCGCGGCCCGTTTGCGGGGGCGTTTGGGGGAGTGGCGAGCGCGCTGAAGGCAGTGTGGGGACACTGCGAACGCGGCGGGTGGGGTGTTGAACCTTACCGGTCCCGATCTGTTGTGCTCCAGACAGTCATTGAGTGCTTTGCCGGATTGATTGAAATGGCGCGTCCAGGTGCTGGGCGCGTTTAAGACTGCTTGGAGGTCGAATTGGACAAGAACATGAAAATCCTCATCGTTGATGACTTCTCAACGATGCGGCGGATCATTAAAAACCTGTTGCGTGACCTTGGGTTCACCAACACAGTCGAGGCCGACGATGGCACTACTGCCATTCCGGTTCTCAACAGCGGCAGCATCGACTTTCTGGTAACAGACTGGAACATGCCTGGCATGACCGGTATCGACCTGCTGCGCCACGTGCGTGCCGATGAAAAGCTCAAGCACCTGCCGGTGCTGATGGTGACCGCTGAAGCCAAGCGCGAGCAGATCATCGAGGCAGCCCAGGCCGGTGTTAACGGCTATGTGGTCAAGCCCTTCACGGCCCAGGCGTTAAAAGAAAAAATCGAGAAGATTTTCGAACGCATCGGTTGATGTGCGAAGCCACTGCGCCACGGGGGAGCTATGGAGCATAACGAGTCTTCACAGGGCGATTTCGAATCGACTCTGAAAAAACACGCGGTCGAACTGGTCGAAAGCCTTGAAAAAGGCAGGTTCGGCGACGCTGTGCAACTGATCCATGAGCTCAATCAGACCCGTGACCGTGGCCTGTATCAGGAAGTGGGCAAGCTCACTCGCGAGCTGCATAGCGCGATCGTCAATTTCCAGATTGACCCGCACATGCCGCAAGCCGAGGAAGTCTCGCAGATCACGGATGCCACCGAGCGTCTGGGTTATGTGGTCAAGCTGACCGAGGCGGCTGCCAACCGCACCATGGACCTGGTGGAAAACGCCACGCCGCTGGTCAACGGCCTGAGCAACGAAGCCCAGGCCTTGAGCACCGACTGGGGACGGTTCATGCGTCGCGAAGTCGGGGCTGAAGAGTTCCGCGAGCTGGCCCGGCGAGTCGACGGTTTCCTGACACGCAGCAGCGAAGACAATCGCGTTGTGTCGAGCAACCTCAACGACATTCTGCTCGCTCAGGATTACCAGGACCTCACCGGTCAGGTGATCAAGCGCGTGACCCAATTGGTCACCGAAGTTGAAAGCAACCTGCTCAAGCTCGTGCTTATGGCCAGTCAGGTGGACCGCTTTGCGGGCATCGAACATGACCGTGAAGCGATGCTTGCAGAAAAAGATCCGCAAAAACATCTCTCTCAGGGTGAAGGTCCGCAGATTCATGCCGATAAAAGAGAAGACGTTGTGTCCGGTCAGGACGATGTGGACGATTTGCTATCCAGTCTTGGATTTTAGGTTTTTAGGTTTTTAGACCTTTAGGAGCACCCCCTTAATGAGCTTCGGCGCCGATGAAGAGATCCTTCAGGATTTCCTGGTTGAGGCCGGCGAGATTCTAGAGCAACTGTCCGAACAGCTGGTCGAGCTTGAAAGCCGACCAGACGATGCGGACTTGCTCAATGCAATTTTTCGCGGTTTTCACACTGTAAAAGGAGGCGCCGGCTTCCTCCAGCTCAACGAGCTGGTGGAGTGCTGTCACATCGCCGAGAACGTGTTCGACATCCTGCGCAAGGGTGAACGCCGCGTCGACTCGGAACTGATGGACGTGGTTCTCGAAGCGCTGGATGCGGTGAACGGCATGTTTACCGAAGTCCGCGAACGCAGCCCGATCACGGCTGCCACGCCAGAATTGCTTGCGGCACTGGCCCGTCTGGCCGAGCCGCAAACCGCCGATGAAACGGCACCGGTCGCCGAGGTGGTGGAAGAACCTGCCGCCGAGAGCGAATCGGGTGACATCACCGATAACGAATTCGAACAACTGCTGGACTCGCTGAACGCCGTCAAGGCTCAGGCAGAAGCCCCGGCAGCTGTGCCAGCGCCGAGCAGCAATGCGGCGGCCAGCGACGAAATCACCGATGCCGAGTTCGAGTCGTTGCTCGATCAACTGCACGGTAAAGGCCAGTTCGCCGTCGATGCGGTAGCCCCGGCGCCAGCCGCACCGGCTGCCCCGAAAGCGGCAGGCGACAGCTCCGATATCACCGACGACGAGTTCGAAGCACTGCTCGATCAGTTGCACGGCAAGGGTAACTTTGCCGTTGATGCGCTGGAATCGGCCATTGCTGCGGTCCCGGCCCCGGCTGCGCCAACCGCTAAAGCGGCTGGCGGCGATCTGATCTCCGATCACGAGTTCGAGTCGCTGCTCGACGAATTGCACGGCAAAGGCAAGTTCACCGAGGTTGGCACTGGCGCAGTGGTTTCTGCTCCTGTCGCCAAGGCGCCAGCACCGGCTGCGAAACCTGTAGCCAAAGCGCCCGAGCCTAAAGCCGAAGCGCCGAAGCCTGCCGCTGCTGCAGCACCGGCTCCGGCCCGTGCGCCGGCCGCACCGCCACCGGAAAAGCCGGCCAGCGAAGCCGAGACCACCGTGCGGGTCGACACCGCGCGTCTCGACGAAATCATGAACATGGTTGGCGAGTTGGTACTGGTGCGTAACCGCTTGGTCCGTCTGGGCCTCAACAGCGGCGACGAAGCCATGTCCAAGGCCGTGTCGAACCTCGACGTGGTCACGGCCGACCTGCAAACCGCGGTCATGAAGACCCGGATGCAACCGATCAAGAAGGTCTTCGGACGTTTCCCGCGTCTGGTTCGCGACCTGGCTCGTCAGCTCAAGAAAGAGATCAACCTGGAACTGGTCGGCGAAGAAACCGACCTCGACAAGAACCTCGTCGAGGCCCTGGCCGACCCGCTGGTCCACTTGGTGCGCAACTCGGTCGACCACGGTATTGAAGAGCCGGCCGAGCGCGAAGCGATGGGCAAGCCTCGCAGCGGCAAGGTGATCCTGTCCGCTGAACAGGAAGGCGACCACATCCTGCTGTCGATCTCCGATGACGGCAAGGGCATGGACGCCGATGTTCTGCGCGGCATTGCCGTGAAGAAAGGCTTGATGGACAAGGATGCAGCGGATCGCCTCAGCGAATCCGATTGCTTCAACCTGATCTTCGCGCCGGGCTTCTCGACCAAGACCGAAATTTCCGATGTCTCCGGACGCGGCGTGGGCATGGACGTGGTGAAAACCAAAATCGCCCAGCTCAACGGCACCATCAATATCTATTCGACCAAGGGCAAGGGCTCGAAGATCGTCATCAAGGTCCCGTTGACCCTGGCGATCATGCCGACGCTGATGGTCATGCTGGGCAACCAGGCGTTTGCGTTCCCGCTGGTGAACGTCAACGAAATCTTCCACCTCGACCTGTCGACCACCAACGTCGTGGACGGCCAGGAAGTGGTGATCGTGCGGGACAAGGCGCTGCCATTGTTCTACCTCAAACGCTGGCTGGTCAGCTCCGCCGCTCACGAAGAGCAGCGCGAAGGCCATGTGGTGATCCTTTCGGTGGGCACTCAGCGGATCGGCTTCGTCGTCGATCAACTGGTGGGCCAGGAAGAAGTGGTCATCAAGCCATTGGGCAAAATGCTCCAGGGAACCCCGGGCATGTCCGGCGCCACCATCACCGGTGACGGCCGCATTGCGCTGATTCTCGATGTTCCGAGCATGCTCAAGCGTTACGCCGCACGGCGTATTTGATTCTGGTGGAGCGGGGCGACTGAGCCTCGCTCCGTCTAACGGAGTGTTTATGGCAGTTAAAGTCCTGGTGGTGGACGATTCGGGGTTTTTCCGCCGCCGCGTCTCGGAAATTCTTTCAGCGGATCCGAATATCCAGGTCGTCGGCACGGCGACCAACGGAAAAGAGGCGATTGATCAGGCGCTGGCCCTCAAGCCAGACGTGATCACCATGGACTACGAGATGCCGATGATGGATGGCATCACGGCGGTGCGGCACATCATGCAGCGCTGCCCGACGCCGGTGTTGATGTTCTCTTCGCTGACCCACGAAGGCGCTCGGGTAACCCTCGACGCGCTGGACGCTGGCGCGGTGGATTTCCTGCCGAAGAATTTCGAAGACATCTCCCGCAACCCGGAGAAGGTCAAGCAACTGCTGTGCGAGAAGATTCTCAGCATCTCGCGCAGTAACCGTCGCGCCAACACCTACAGCGCTCCGGCACCTGTCGCCGCACCCGCCCCGACGCCTGCACCTTCGAGCGTCAGCAGCTACGGCAGCAGCGCGCCTGCGCGTCCGGCACCGGCTCCGATTCCGGCGCGTACGCACGCCCCGGCCTCGTCGTCGCCCGCGCCGAAACGCAAAGCTTACAAACTGGTCGCCATTGGTACGTCCACTGGTGGTCCGGTTGCCCTGCAGCGGGTTCTGACCCAATTGCCGGCCAATTTCCCCGCTCCGATCGTATTGATCCAGCACATGCCAGCCGCCTTCACCAAGGCCTTCGCCGAACGTCTGGACAAGCTTTGTCGCATCAGCGTCAAGGAAGCCGAGGATGGCGACATCCTGCGTCCGGGCCTGGCGTTGCTGGCGCCGGGTGGCAAGCAAATGATGATCGACGGCCGTGGCGCGGTGAAAATCCTCCCGGGCGATGAACGTCTGAACTACAAGCCGTGCGTGGACATCACCTTCGGTTCCGCGGCCAAGACTTACGGTGACAAAGTTCTGGCGGTTGTGTTGACCGGCATGGGCGCCGATGGTCGCGAAGGCGCGCGTCTGCTCAAGCAGGGCGGCAGCTCGATCTGGGCTCAGGATGAAGCCAGCTGCGTGATCTACGGCATGCCGATGGCCATCGTCAAAGCCGAACTCGCCGATGCGGTGTACGGCCTGGACGATATTGGCAAGCATCTGGTCGAGGCTTGTATCTGATGGATGTTTTAAGCCTCATCGGGATCATCATGGCGTTCGTCGCCATCATTGGCGGCAACTACCTTGAAGGCGGCCACCTCGGCGCCCTGGCCAACGGCCCGGCGGCGTTGATCGTACTCGGTGGGACCATCGGTGCGGCGCTGTTGCAGGCGCCGATGAGCGCCTTCAAGCGCGCCATGCAGATTCTGGCCTGGATCCTGTTTCCTCCGCGCATCGACCTCGCCGGTGGCGTTGATCGCGTCGTCAGCTGGAGCCTGACCGCGCGCAAGGAAGGCCTGCTCGGCCTGGAAGGAGTAGCCGACGCCGAATCGGACAACTACTCGCGCAAAGGCCTGCAACTGCTGGTGGATGGCGCCGAGCCGGAAGCGATCCGCAGCATCCTGGAAGTGGATTTCTACACCCAGGAAAGCCGCGACATCGAAGCCGCCAAAGTCTTCGAAAGCATGGGTGGCTACGCGCCGACCATCGGCATCATCGGTGCGGTGATGGGCCTGATCCATGTGATGGGCAACCTGGCCGATCCATCGCAGCTGGGTAGCGGCATTGCCGTAGCCTTCGTCGCGACCATCTACGGCGTGGCCAGTGCCAACCTGGTGCTGCTGCCGATTGCCGCCAAACTCAAGTCCGTCGCTTTGCGGCAGTCGCGTTATCGCGAAATGTTGTTGGAAGGCATTCTGTCGATCGCCGAAGGTGAAAACCCTCGCTCTATTGAGTTGAAGCTTCAGGGCTTCATGGATTGATGGGGGTAATGGACTATGGCTCGTCGTCGGCAACCTGAAGAACATGTAAACCATGAACGTTGGCTGGTTTCGTACGCCGACTTTATTACGTTGCTGTTCGCTTTCTTCGTCGTGATGTACTCGATCTCTTCGA
Organism: Pseudomonas sp. GL_093; assembly: GCF_057837605.1. Lineage (NCBI taxonomy): Bacteria > Pseudomonadati > Pseudomonadota > Gammaproteobacteria > Pseudomonadales > Pseudomonadaceae > Pseudomonas > Pseudomonas sp. GL_093. The sequence continues at coordinate 1,881,140 of NZ_CM174448.1, forward strand.
TCAACGAAGGCAAGTACAAGGTCATTTCCGAGGCGTTGATCGGGGTCTTCACCGACTCCGACCGTGCCCTCAAGCCGATCCCGATCGGTGACGAGCGGCCGAAGACCGTGACCCCGGCCAAGCCGCTGGTTAAAGACGCCGAGCAGGTCGACGCCGGTATCGCGGGTGCCAGCGATCCGCTCAAAAGCATCGCCGACGACATCAGCGCCGCGTTCGGCGACCTGATCAGCTCCAACCAGATGACCATTCGCGGCAACGAGCTGTGGGTTGAGATCGAACTCAATTCCAGCCTGTTGTTCGGCAGCGGCGACGCCATGCCCAGCGACATCGCGTTCAACATCATCGACAAGGTTGCCGCGATTCTGAAGCCGTTCGACAACCCGATTCACGTCGAAGGCTTCACTGACGATCAACCGATCCGCACCGCGCAGTACCCGACCAACTGGGAGCTGTCCTCGGCCCGTTCGGCGAGCATCGTGCGCATGCTGGCGATGCAGGGTGTGAACCCCGGTCGTCTGGCGTCGGTGGGTTACGGCGAGTTCCAGCCAGTGGCCAACAACGCCACTGCCGAGGGCCGGGCGCGTAACCGTCGGGTGGTGCTGGTGGTGTCACGAAATCTCGATGTACGCCGCAGCCTCACGGGCACCGGAACCGCCAATGCGAAACCGGATGCCGCGTTGAAGCGTGCTGGCACACAAACTGCACCGACCCCGGTCAAGTCGCCGGGACGAGAGAGTGCCGTCAATTCTCCGTCACCCGCATTAATACGTTGAGCTTTTCCTCGGTCGACCATTTCGACCGGGAGGAACAATCCGAATGAGAGTCTGGGCAGTCGCCAATCAAAAGGGTGGTGTTGGTAAAACCACTTCCTCTATCGCTTTAGCCGGTTTGCTGGCCGAGGCGGGCAAGCGCGTGGTTGTGGTCGATCTCGACCCCCACGGCTCCATGACCAGCTACTTCGGTTACGACCCCGACAGCCTGGAACACAGCAGCTACGACCTGTTCCTGCACAAGGGCAGTGTGCCGCAAGGCTTGCCCGGTCAGTTGCTGTTGCCCACCAGCCACGAGAGTATTTCGCTGTTGCCGTCGAGCACCGCACTCGCGACCCTCGAGCGCCAGTCGCCGGGGCAGAGTGGCCTGGGCCTGGTGATTGCCAAGAGCCTGGCGCAACTTTGGCAGGACTTCGATTACGCCGTGATCGACAGCCCGCCGTTGCTCGGCGTGCTGATGGTCAATGCCTTGGCGGCGAGCCAGCAATTGGTGATTCCGGTGCAGACCGAACACCTGGCGGTCAAAGGCCTGGAGCGCATGGTCAATACCCTGGCGATGATCAACCGTTCGCGTAAACAGGCGCTGCCGTTCAGCATCGTGCCGACCTTGTTCGACCGCCGCACGCAGGCGTCCCTCGGCACGCTGCGGGTGTTGCGCGACAAGTATCCGGAAGAAATCTGGCAGGGCTACATCCCGGTCGATACCCGCTTGCGCGATGCCAGCCGGGCCGGCGTGACGCCTTCGCAGTTCGACGGCAAGAGCCGTGGTGTTCTCGCGTACCGCGCACTGCTCAAGCACCTGCTGGCCGCACAACTTGTCCCGCAGGTGGCGTGAGATGAACCGCCCGGTAAAAATCACCTCGCGCCCGCAACTCGCGCTGCAGTCCTATCTGGACAGCTTGCTGATGGAGGCGACTGAAGAGTTGCCGCCGGAAATCGAAGCGCTGGTTGAAATCGTTGAGGTTGTTGAAGCGGTCGAAGTTGAAGCTGCGCTGGACGAGTTCCAGGCAGCGGTGCTCGAAGAGCAGGCTCGCGATGCGCAGAAACCCGCCGTGGTTGCCGCACCGGTAGCAGCGCCCGTGGCGAAAGCACCGGTAGCCGTGATCGACGCACCAGCGCCGGTTCTCGCGCCGGTATCGACCATCGCACCGTTGCTGCAAGCCCTGGTGCCGCCGGTGGTCGACGTCCACCTGCCACCGAGCAACACGCCACCACCAGTGGAAACCGATGGTCGTCCGTCCTGGGCCGCCGAACCGTTCGAATGCCTGTTGTTCGATGTCGCCGGGCTTACCCTGGCCGTGCCGCTGGTGTGCCTGGGCTCGATTTATTCTTTGGCCGGTCACGAGCTGACACCGCTGTTCGGTCAGCCGGAGTGGTTCCTCGGGATCCTGCCAAGCCAGGCCGGCAACCTGAAAGTATTGGACACCGCGCGTTGGGTCATGCCTGACCGCTACCGCGACGATTTCCGCCAGGGCCTGCAATACGTTATTTCGGTTCAAGGCTACGAGTGGGGGCTGGCGGTGCATCAGGTCAGCCGCTCATTGCGCCTGGACCCGAACGAAATCAAATGGAGAAGTCATCGAGGTCAGCGGCCATGGCTCGCCGGCACGGTGATTGAGCACATGTGTGCGCTGCTGGACGTTTCCGCCCTGGCCGAGTTGATCGCCAGCGGCGGGGCAAAGCACATGGGTGGCATCAAGCCGCTACACAAACCGACATAGCTGCCGACATAACAAGTATGCGACGGCATTGTTGAATGCCGCCAACAGAACACACACCGCCAGAAGCGGTTTTTCGAGGGGTCAGGGTATGAGTAATCAAGCGACGAATGCAAAAGGTTCTGAAGATCCGATCCTGCAATGGGTAACCTTCAAACTGGACAATGAAACCTACGGCATCAACGTGATGCGCGTTCAGGAAGTCCTGCGTTACACCGAGATCGCCCCGGTCCCCGGTGCCCCGAGCTACGTGCTGGGCATCATCAACCTGCGCGGTAACGTAGTCACCGTGATCGACACCCGTCAGCGCTTCGGCCTGATGAATGCCGAGATCAGCGACAACACCCGTATCGTCATCATCGAAGCCGACAAGCAAGTCGTCGGGATCATGGTCGACAGCGTGGCCGAAGTGGTTTACCTGCGTCAGTCGGAAATCGAGACCGCGCCGAACGTCGGTAACGAAGAGTCCGCCAAGTTCATTCAAGGCGTGTGCAACAAGAACAACGAACTGCTGATCCTGGTCGAGCTGGACAAGATGATGAGCGAAGAAGAATGGTCGGACCTGGAGAACATCTGATTGATTCTTGAGGTAGCGGTCATTGTCCTGTTCCTCTTTTGGGCAGGCACGCTGGCGATGTTTCTGGCGTACATACGAGGCCAACGACTGATCGCCGCGCAGCAGGCTCAGGGCGATGCGCTGCGCGATCAGCGCATCAAGGACCTGGCCAAGCGCGTCGAGGACTACCAGAGCGGCAACGTGCGCATGGGTGAAGACCTGCATGAACTGCGCGCAGTGGTTGGCCCGTTGCCGGACAAACTGGCTCAGCTGGAACAGCGCGATCCGTCGAGCCTGTCGTTTGCCCAGGCGGCAAAACTGGTCGGGATGGGCGCGAGCGTCGATGAACTGACTCAGTCTTGCGGGTTGACCCAGGCTGAGGCGGAGTTGATGAGTAAGCTTCACAAGAACTGACGCCTACCCAAGATCGTTCCCACGCTCTGCGTGGGAATGCCTCTTGGGACGCTCCGCGTTCCGCTGTTGAATGTGACGCGGAGCGTCACGGGCTGCATTCCCACGCGGAGCGTGGGAACGATCATCAATAGTCGTCGCCGCGATCGGTAATGTCCTTCTCGACCATCGGCGCATCCGGATCTTGCCCCTCGGGAAACTTACCCTTCAAATTCCACGCAAACGCAATAATCTCCGCAATCGTGCGATACAACTCCTCCGGAATACTTTCCCCCAATTCCATCCGCGCCAGCAGCTTCACCAACTCGGCGTTTTCGTAGATGGGCACTTCATAATCGCGGGCAATCTTCAGAATGGCTTCGGCCAGTGCTTCGTCACCTTTGGCCGTGAGGGTAGGGGCGTGGTTACCGTCGTACTTGAGGGCGATGGCCTGGCGCGGGGTGTTGGGGTTTTTCATGCGGTTTCGTCGACCCAGCGTTGTTCGAGGCGAGTTTGGGGGCCTTGTGGCGGTGTGCCGAGGTGACAATCGAGATCGCCGACATTCAGGCCGGACGCCAGCAGACGCAGGCGCAGTTCGGCCAGGTTACTTTCGATCAGGCTGGCGGTGTAAGGGCGTTCGGCCCACAGCTGGCTGGACAGGCTGCCTTTGATCAGTTGTGCCTGAATCTGCAACGGGCCCAAGGGCTCCATGTCGAACGCCAGGTCCACTCGCCACAATTGTTGTTTGGGTTCGCGCTCGTCGCGGCGTTCGTTCTGCTGTTCCTTCTCGGGCGCTTCTTCGCGCTGGAACTTGACCTGCAACGGCACGATGTCCTGCAAATTGCGCATCGGGATTTCCAGTTGCCAGGTGCTCATCAACCGACCGTCGTCAGTCACGCCGGTCTGTTCCAGGCTCGACAACTGATGGCTTTGCAGGCGCGAAACGGCCGCTGCTGCCAAACGCAGCAAGTGCTCGAGATCGCCTTCGCCGTCCATGCTTTGGAGTAGACGCTCGGGCAGCGGGAAGCTGGTTGGCTGCGGTTTGGCGCTGACCTGACCGAGCATGCCGAGGGCGCTGCGTACAAAGTTCGGCATGGCCTGGGCCAGTGTGTTGGCGGCAATGATCGCGTTCAAATTGGTGTTGGCCGGCAGGCCGGGCGTCAGTTGTGCGATCAGCTTGAGCAGATCGCCTTTCATGTCCGGGGCCAGTGTCGGGTTCTGACCGCTGAGCAGTTTGGCTTCAAGGAACAGCCCGCTATTGGCCAGTGCCTGGGCCAGCCCCTTTGGCGTGCTGAGTTGTTGAACATCGGGCAGGCCGGCGAGCAACTTGTCGACGGCAGCACGCAGATCGCTGGACGTCTGATTCGAGGACGGCAGGTTTTGCAGGAGTTTGAGCAGGCCATCCAGCGAGCCTTGGCGGCTCTGTTGGCTGACCAGTTGTTGGGTCACTGCCAATTGCTCCTGGCGGCTGCTCAATGGCACGAACTTCAGCGTCTGGGTGTCCTGCACCAGCGCGCTCAGCAAGGTGCCGATGCGCAGCGGCGTCGGGCTGTCGATGCTCAGGGTGCTGCCGCTCAACGCGGTGTTGAGCAAGCTCACCATCGAGCGGAACACCGTCGGCTGGCCCGGCACCTGCGGCAACACCTGGGAGGTCAGCACTTTGCCTTGCAGCAGCGTGCCGACCGGCAGTTGCGCGGTGTCGATACGGGTGAGGGTGGCAACGCTGGAGGCGATGGCCTGTTGCACGGTGACGGCCAGATTACCCGCCGACGGCTGGGTGATCGCCAGGCTGGTGCCCTGAGGCAGCGGCTGGGTGCTGGTGGCCTGGACCGTGGTCTGACGACCACTGTCGAGGGTGACCTTGAGCAACAGTTGAAAGGTCTGATCCGCCTGCTTGAGCGACAGCACTTCGGCCTTGGCGGTCTGGCCCGCAGTGATCAGGCCCTCCATCGGCGTCAGTAACTTCAGCAGGTCGCCACTCACCACCAGCGGCCGCGAAGTCGCGGGGGTGGTCTGCGGTAGCGGGAGGATGTTCATTTCGCCTGTCATACGCGGTCACAACCTGAGGAAATTGCCCTCTTTAGAGTAGGGCATGGCATGTATAATGCCGCCCCGTTGTATCCGGGGCGCTGAAAACATTTCAAATACTTGATCCAGCTCCTTAGAACGGGCCGCCAATGCATTTATCCTGCATATCTTTAACGGCCGCTCCACTGCCGACTTGAACCCAAAAGGCCCGTGATCTCTTGACCAGTCCTGTCCTGCAAACCGTTGCCCTCGCCTGTGAGCGAGACCTTCGGCTGCTCTTCGAAAATCTCGAATTGAGACTGGCCAGTGGCGAAATGTTGCAAATCAGCGGCCCCAACGGCAGTGGCAAAACCAGCCTTTTACGTCTGCTTTGCGGTCTGATGCAGCCGACTGCCGGTCAGGTGCTGCTCAACGGCCAGCCGTTGAACGAGCAACGCTTTGAGCTGGCGCGCAACCTGCTGTGGATCGGCCATGCCGCCGGGATCAAGGATCTGCTGACGCCGGAAGAAAACCTGAGCTGGCTGTGCGCCTTGCATCAACCGGCCTCCCATGAGGCGATCTGGCAGGCGCTGACGGCGGTCGGACTGCGCGGTTTCGAGGATGTTCCTTGCCACACGCTGTCTGCCGGGCAGCAACGCCGGGTCGCGTTGGCGCGGTTGTACCTGGAATGCCCGCCGCTATGGATCCTCGATGAACCGTTCACCGCGCTCGACAAACAAGGCGTGGCGCAACTCGAAGAACACCTGGCCGCACACTGCGAGCGCGGTGGCATGGTGGTCTTGACCACTCACCACACGCTGACCCGGATGCCGGCCGGCTATCGCGATATTGATCTGGGGAATTGGGCCGTATGAGTGTTTTCGGCCTGTTGGTCGCCCGTGAGGCCCGATTGCTGTTCCGCCGTCCTGCGGAACTGGCCAATCCGCTGGTATTCTTCGCGATCGTGGTTTCCCTGTTCCCGTTGGCGGTCGGACCCGAGTCTCAATTGTTGCAAACCTTGTCTCCGGGACTGGTCTGGGTAGCGGCCCTTTTATCGGTTTTGCTCTCGCTGGACGGGCTTTTCCGCAGTGATTTCGAAGACGGATCGCTTGAACAGTGGGTCCTTTCGTCGCACCCCCTGCCTCTTCTGGTTTTGGCCAAGGTACTGGCACACTGGTCCTTCTCTGGCCTGGCACTGGTTTTGCTCGCTCCATTGCTGGCATTGATGCTCGGTTTGCCAACCGCCTGTCTGCCGGTGTTGCTGCTTTCGTTGTTGCTGGGTACACCGGTGCTGAGCCTGCTCGGTGCGGTGGGCGCAGCCCTGACGGTGGGATTGAAGCGCGGTGGCCTGTTGCTGGCGCTGCTGATCCTGCCGTTGTACATCCCGGTGTTGATTCTCGGCAGTGGCGCCTTGCAGGCGGCATTGCAGGGCATGCCGGCGACCGGTTATCTCCTGTGGCTTGGTAGCCTGACCGCTCTGGCGATAACACTGACACCTTTTGCAATAGCTGCTGGCCTGAAGATCAGCGTCGGCGAATAATGAGGTCTGGTCAAAATTTGATCAGTAAAGACCCTGGCTCTTCATAGCGAAGAGCAACCGTGATGGAAACAGTAATGAACTGGACTTGGTTTCATAAGCTCGGCTCGCCCAAATGGTTTTACGGCATCAGTGGCAAACTGCTGCCGTGGCTGAGTGTCGCGGCGTTGCTGCTGATCAGCGTTGGTGTAGTGTGGGGCCTGGCCTTCGCGCCGCCGGACTACCAGCAAGGCAACAGCTTTCGCATCATTTATATCCACGTTCCGGCCGCCATGCTGGCCCAGTCCATCTACGTGATGCTGGCTGTGTGCGGCATCGTCGGGCTGGTGTGGAAGATGAAGCTGGCTGACGTCGCCCTGCAATGCGCGGCGCCCATCGGCGCCTGGATGACCGCCGTGGCGCTGGTCACCGGCGCGATCTGGGGCAAACCGACCTGGGGTTCGTGGTGGGTCTGGGATGCACGACTTACGTCCATGCTTATTCTGCTGTTTCTGTACTTCGGTCTTATTGCGCTGGGCAACGCGATCAGCAATCGTGACAGTGCCGCCAAGGCCTGCGCGGTATTGGCGATTGTCGGCGTGATCAACATCCCGATCATCAAATACTCGGTGGAGTGGTGGAACACCCTGCACCAGGGCGCGACGTTCACCCTCACCGAAAAACCGGCGATGCCCGCCGAGATGTGGCTGCCACTGCTGCTGACGGTGCTGGGTTTCTACTGTTTCTTCGGCGCGGTGTTGCTGCTGCGCATGCGTCTTGAAGTGCTCAAGCGCGAAGCCCGCGCCAGTTGGGTCAAGGCCGAAGTGCAGAACAGTCTGGAGGCCGCTCGATGAGTTTTGCTTCATTCGGCGACTTCCTCGCCATGGGCCATCATGCCCTGTATGTCTGGTCAGCCTATGGCATCTGCCTGGCGGTGCTGGCCCTCAACGTGGCGGCGCCAATCCTGGCCCGCAAGCGGTATCTGCAACAAGAGGCGCGTCGTTTGCGCCGGGAGAACGGCAAGTGAATCCGCTGCGCAAAAAGCGTCTTATCATCATTCTCGCGATCCTGGTCGGTGTCGGTGCTGCCGTCGGCCTGGCCCTGAGCGCCCTGCAGCAGAACATCAATCTGTTTTACACCCCGACCCAGATCGCCAACGGCGAAGCCCCGCAAGACACGCGGATCCGCGCTGGCGGCATGGTCGAGAAAGGTTCGCTGCAACGTTCCGGCGATTCGCTGGACGTGAAATTCGTCGTCACCGACTTCAGTAAATCCGTGACCATCAGCTACCGCGGCATCCTTCCGGACCTGTTCCGCGAAGGGCAGGGCATCGTTGCCCTGGGCAAGCTCAACGCCGACGGCGTGGTGGTGGCCGACGAAGTGCTGGCCAAGCACGACGAGAAGTACATGCCGCCAGAAGTGACCAAGGCTTTGAAAGACAGCGGTCAATCTGCTCCAACGCCCGCGAAGGAGGGTTGATCGATGACGTCTGGACTCTATATTCCTGAACTCGGCCATCTGGCCATGATTCTGGCGCTGTGTTTCGCGCTGGTTCAGGCCGTGGTGCCGTTGCTTGGTGCCTGGCGCGGTGACCGCTTGTGGATGAGCCTCGCCCAACCGGCCGCCTGGGGGCAGTTCGCGTTTCTGCTGTTCTCCTTCGGTTGCCTGACTTACGCCTTCATGTCCGACGATTTCTCCGTCGCCTATGTAGCCAGCAACTCCAACAGCGCGTTGCCGTGGTACTACAAGTTCAGCGCGGTGTGGGGCGCTCACGAAGGGTCGTTGCTGCTGTGGGCGTTGATCCTCGGCGGCTGGACCTTCGCGGTGTCGGTGTTCTCCCGGCAGTTGCCGCAAGTGATGCTGGCTCGCGTACTGGCGGTGATGGGTATGATCAGCACGGGTTTCCTGCTGTTCCTGATCCTCACGTCCAACCCGTTTGCACGGATCCTGCCGCAGATTCCTGCGGACGGTCGTGACCTCAACCCACTGCTGCAAGACATCGGCCTGATCGTTCATCCGCCGATGCTGTACATGGGCTATGTCGGTTTCTCCGTGGCGTTCGCGTTCGCCATCGCTGCACTGCTGGGCGGTCGTCTTGATGCGGCGTGGGCCCGCTGGTCCCGTCCGTGGACCATCGTCGCCTGGGCCTTCCTCGGTATCGGCATCACCCTCGGTTCATGGTGGGCGTACTACGAACTCGGCTGGGGCGGCTGGTGGTTCTGGGATCCGGTGGAAAACGCCTCCTTCATGCCATGGCTGGTGGGTACGGCGCTGATTCACTCGTTGGCGGTCACGGAAAAACGTGGCGTGTTCAAGAGCTGGACCGTGTTGCTGGCCATCGCTGCCTTCTCGCTGAGCTTGCTGGGGACCTTCCTCGTGCGTTCCGGCGTGCTGACGTCGGTTCACGCCTTTGCGTCCGACCCTGAGCGCGGTGTGTTCATCCTGATCTTCCTGCTGTTTGTGGTCGGTGGCTCGCTGACGCTGTTTGCCCTGCGCGCTCCCGTGGTGAAGAGCCACGTTGGCTTCAACCTCTGGTCCCGGGAAACTCTGCTGCTGGGTAACAACCTGGTGCTGGTGGTGGCGGCCTCGATGATTTTGCTCGGCACCTTGTATCCGCTGATTCTCGATGCGATGACCGGCGCCAAGCTGTCGGTCGGCCCGCCGTACTTCAACGCACTGTTCATTCCGTTGATGGCCTTGCTGATGATGGTGATGGCGGTCGGCATGCTGGTGCGCTGGAAAGACACGCCAGTCAAATGGCTGTTGAGCATGCTGACGCCGGTGTTGCTCGGCAGCGCCGCTTTAGCCGTGGTAGCGGGTGTTGCTTATGGCGATTTCAACTGGGCGGTGATCGCGACGTTCATGCTCGCGGCCTGGGTGTTGCTGGCCGGTGTACGTGACATCTTCGACAAGACTCGCCACAAAGGCCTGATCAAAGGCCTGCCGACCCTGACCCGCAGTTATTGGGGCATGCAGGTCGCTCACCTCGGCATCGCCGTGTGTGCCCTCGGCGTCGTGCTGTCGAGCCAGAACAGTGCCGAGCGCGACCTGCGTCTGGCGCCGGGTGAGTCCATGGACCTGGCCGGTTACCACTTCGTGTTCGAAGGCGCCAAGCACTTCGAAGGCCCGAACTTCACCTCCGACAAGGGCACCGTTCGGGTGATCCGCGACGGCAAGGAAGTCAGCGTGTTGCACCCGGAAAAACGCCTCTACACCGTGCAGAACTCGGTGATGACCGAAGCCGGGATCGACGCTGGTTTCACCCGCGACCTCTACGTCGCACTCGGCGAACCGTTGGGCGATGGCGCCTGGGCCGTTCGCGTCCACGTCAAACCGTTCGTGCGCTGGATCTGGTTCGGTGGTCTGCTCACCGGTTTGGGCGGGTTGCTGGCGGCGTTGGATCGCCGTTACCGGGTCAAGGTGAATAGCCGTGTGCGTGAAGCACTGGGCATGACGGGAGCCACGGCATGAGACGTTGGTTGATGCTGTTGCCACTGGTGATTTTTCTGGTGGTGGCTGTTTTCCTTTATCGCGGGCTCTATCTGGACCCGGCCGAGCTGCCTTCGGCGATGATCAACAAGCCGTTCCCGGAGTTTTCCCTGCCGGCCGTGCAGGGCGACAAAACCCTGACCAAGGCCGATATTCTGGGTAAACCAGCGCTGGTTAACGTCTGGGGCACCTGGTGCATTTCCTGCCGGGTCGAGCATCCGGTGCTGAACAAACTGGCCGAGAAAGGCGTGGTGATCTACGGCATCAACTACAAGGACGTCAACGCTGACGCCTTGAAGTGGTTGGTGGAGTTTCACAATCCGTATCAGCTGGATATTCGTGACGATGAAGGCACCCTGGGCCTGAACCTCGGCGTTTACGGCGCTCCGGAAACTTTCTTCATCGACGCCAAGGGCATCATCCGCGACAAGTTCGTTGGCGTGATCGACGAACAGGTCTGGCGCGAAAAACTGGCCGCCAAGTATCAGGCGCTGGTTGATGAGGCCAAGCCATGAAGCGCTGGATAGCCGCCGCGGTATTGGGTTTGAGCATGGCCGGCGTGGCGCACGCGGCCATCGACACCTACGAGTTCGCCAAAGAAGGTGATCGCGAGCGTTTTCGCGAGCTGACCAAAGAGCTGCGTTGCCCCAAGTGCCAGAATCAGGACATTGCCGATTCCAATGCACCGATCGCCGCCGACCTGCGCAAAGAGATTTTTCGCATGCTCGGCGAGGGCAAGGACAATCAGCAGATCATCGACTTCATGGTCGACCGCTACGGTGATTTCGTCCGCTACAAACCCGCTCTGAACGCCAAGACTGCTGTGCTCTGGTTCGGCCCTGCCGGCCTGTTGCTGGGCGGTTTTGTGATCATCGCCGTGATCGTCCGCCGTCGTCGCGTGCAACGCGCTGACACCAAGGATGAGCTTTCCGCCGAGGAGCGTGAGCGCCTCGACCACCTGTTGGATAAAACCAAGAATGATTGATTTCTGGCTCGCTGCAGGTCTGCTACTTCTGGTTGCCCTGAGTTTTCTGCTGATCCCTGTTCTGCGTGGCCGCCGCGCCCAGCTTGAGGAAGATCGTACGGCCCTGAACGTCGCGCTGTATCAGGAGCGCGTGGCTGAGTTGCAGACTCAGCAGGAAGAGGGCGTTCTCGACGCCGTGCAAATGGACACCGGTCGCGCCGAAGCCGCCCGTGAATTGCTCGCTGACACTGAAGGCGTCGAGGCGCCGCGCGTATCCCGCCTGGGCAAGCCGTGGCCCTTGCTGGCGGCGATTCTGGTGCCGGTGTTGGGTCTTGGCCTGTACCTGCATTTCGGGGCGAGCGACAAAGTCGAACTGACCCGCGAATTCTCCCAGGCGCCGCAGTCGATGGAAGAGATGACCCGTCGCCTGGAGCGCGCGGTCGAGGCTCAGCCGGATTCGGCAGAAGGCCTGTATTTCCTCGGTCGTACTTATATGGCTCAGGATCGCCCTGGCGATGCGGCGAAGATCTTCGAACGCACGGTGAACCTGGCCGGCCGTCAGCCGGAACTGTTGGGCCAATGGGCTCAGGCCCAGTACTTTGCCGACGGCAAGAAGTGGTCGGACAAGGTTCAGGCCCTGACCGACGAAGCGCTGAAAGCCGATCCGAAAGAAGTCACCAGCCTTGGCTTGCTCGGTATTGCTGCCTTTGAAAGCCAGCGTTATCAGGACGCCATCGACTACTGGAATCGCCTGCTGGTGCAACTGCCACCGGAGGACAGTTCCCGCGCCGCGCTGCAAGGCGGCATCACTCGGGCCACCGAGAAACTCGAAGCCAGCGGCGGCAAGGTGGCCCAGGCGCCCGCCGCCAAGGTGGCGGCACTGCTCAAGGTGCGCGTGGATCTGGCGCCAGAGCTGAAAGCCAAGGTCCAGCCCGGCGACAGCGTATTCATTTTCGCCCGCGCCACCGCAGGGCCTCCTGCGCCATTGGCCGCCAAACGGCTGACCGTGGCCGACTTGCCGGCGACCGTTGAACTGGGCGACGCCGACGCAATGATGCCGCAGTTGAAACTGTCGAACTTCCCTGAAGTCCAACTGGTTGCACGCATCTCCCGCGCCGGCAAACCCACTGCCGGTGAATGGATCGGTCGCAGCCAGCCTCTGGCCAGCAGCACCACCGCGCAGCAAACACTGACCATCGACAGCCCGGACAAATGACAGGAATCGCCACTATGACCGCCATCGCTCGTATCACCCTGCTCAGTATGGTTTTGGGGTTAAGCGCTTGCGTGGTCCAACCGCAGCAGCCTGAACGGCTGCCACCGATCCCGCCGTCGCAGCCGCGTCCGACGCCGTCCACGACACCGACACCGGGTAAGCCGGGCATTCCGGCCAAGCCCGCCAAACCGCTGCCACGCACCTCCGCGAGCTTCGCGCCGCCGCCGGGTGGCAACAGCCATTGGGATGCCAAGCTCGGCGTGTACGTTCTCGATGATCAGACCAACACCTTCTACCGCCAGCGTACGTACTACCGCTGGGATAACGGCTGGAGCCGGTCGATCAGCCCGAACGGGCCATGGGAAGAGACAGACATCCATGGCGTGCCGGGCGGGTTGGGACGGCAATTCGGGCAGTAAACAAAGGCGACCTTCGGGTCGCCTTTTTTGTGCCCGCTGAAATTCACGATTCACCCCAACCCCTGTGGGAGCGAGCTTGCTCGCGATGAGGCCGTGTCAGTCGACATCAACTGTGCCTGACACTCCGCTATCGCGAGCAAGCTCGCTCCCACAGGGGGGCGGTGTTTTTCAGAACTCAACCTTTCACAAAACCTTAATCAAATGGCCCATCCAGCGACATGTGCAAGTCATAGGGCTGACACAGCCCACGCCTAAAGTCGGTTGAACTTCAAAACGGCCATGGACGGCTGTTCAACCAGACAGAGAAGCCCATGAACGCAGCTATCCATGTCGATCATCTGAACAAGACCTTTGCGCGCAAGACCGCACTGGTCGACCTCGAACTCACCATCGCCACCGGTGAGATGGTGGCGCTGATTGGCGCTTCCGGCTCCGGCAAGTCCACTTTGTTGCGGCACCTCGCGGGCCTGGCCTGTTGCGATCGCAGCAATGGAGGCAGCGTTAAAGTGCTGGGGCGGGAAGTTCAGGCGTCCGGACGGCTGAATGGCAAGGTGCGTCGCTTGCGTGCCGACATCGGCTACATCTTCCAGCAGTTCAACCTGGTCAACCGCCTCAGCGTGCTCGATAACGTGCTGCTCGGTTGCCTGGGCCGGATGCCACGCTGGCGCGGCAATCTGAGCCTGTTCAATGCCCAGGAAAAGCAATTCGCCCTCGAATCCCTGGACCGCGTCGGCCTGGCCGATCTGGCGGCTCAGCGCGCCTCCACCTTGTCCGGCGGCCAACAGCAGCGCGTGGCGATTGCCCGAGCCCTGACCCAGCGTGCCGAAGTGATTCTGGCCGATGAACCGATTGCCTCCCTCGACCCGGAGTCGGCGCGCAAGGTCATGGAAATCCTCGCCGACATCAACCGTCGCGACGGCAAAACCGTGGTCGTGACCCTGCATCAGGTGGATTACGCCACTCGTTATTGCCCGCGTGCCGTGGCCCTCAAGGGTGGACGGATTCATTTCGATGGTCTCGCCGCCGACCTGAACAGTCAGTTCCTCAACGATTTGTACGGTGCCGACATCGACACCAGCCTGATGTTTTCCGACCAGGCCCGCCGTCCCGAACCTGCGCCCCGGCTGGTACTGGCGCGCGGTTGAACACACTCATTTTTCCAACGACGCACTCCAAGGAATCAATTCCATGTTGAACCGTATCGGTCGCGTTTTTGCTGGCGCCGCGCTACTCGCCAGCTGTGTGCTGGGTACTGCCCAGGCTGAAGAAAAAGCCATCAACTTCGGCATCATGTCCACCGAGTCTTCGCAGAACCTCAAGAGCATCTGGCAGCCATTTCTGGATGACATGCAGAAGAAGACGGGCCTGAAAATCAATGCCACGTTTGCTTCTGACTATGCCGGCCTGATCCAGGGCATGCGCTTCAACAAGGTCGACGTGGCCTGGCTGGGCAACAAGGCCGCCATCGAGGCGGTGGACCGTTCCAACGGCGAGATCTTCGCCCAGACCGCAGCCGCCAGCGGCGCCGCCGGCTACTGGAGCGTGCTGATCGTGCGCAAGGACAGCCCGATCAACTCCGTCGACGACATGCTGAAAAACGCGAAGAACCTGACCTTTGGCAACGGCGATCCTAACTCCACTTCTGGCTATCTGGTGCCGGGCTACTACGTGTTCGCCAAGAACAACGTCGATGCCGCCACCGCGTTCAAACGCACCCTCAACTCCAGCCATGAGGTCAACGCCTTGAGCGTGGCCAAAGGGCAACTGGATGTCGCGACCTTCAACACGGAAAGCTGGGATCGCCTGGCCGTCACCCAGCCGGACAAGGCCGCGCTGCTCAAAGTGATCTGGAAATCGCCGCTGATCCCCGCCGACCCGCTGGTGTGGAGCAAGGCCCTGAGCGACAGCGAGAAGACCAAGATCCGCGATTTCATCTTCAGTTACGGCGACACCGAATCCGAGAAAGCCGTACTCGCGGGGATGCAGTTGGGCAAGTTCCTGAAGTCGAACGACGACCAATTGCTGCCGATCCGTCAGCTTGAGCTGTTCAA
Source organism: Pseudomonas sp. GL_093 (assembly GCF_057837605.1). NCBI lineage: Bacteria > Pseudomonadati > Pseudomonadota > Gammaproteobacteria > Pseudomonadales > Pseudomonadaceae > Pseudomonas > Pseudomonas sp. GL_093. Next base: position 1,896,236 of record NZ_CM174448.1, read on the forward strand.
GCAACGCACCACCGTCAATGCCGACACCAAGCTGGAAGCGGCGGACAAGGCCAAGCGCCTGGCGGAGATTGATGCGGAGCTGGCCAAGCTGCAAGAGCGCCTGACCTTGCTGGAAAAAACCAACACTGAGAAGAGCGCAGCAAACGCTGGCTGATACACGACGCGGTCCATGTAGGAGTGAGCCTGCTCGCGATAGCGGTGGCACATGCAACATCGATGTCGGCTGACACACCGCCATCGCGAGCAGGCTCACTCCTACAGTTTTTTGTACCCGCCATGAATTGTGCATCGCCTCTTTGAACGCTTTTTAAGAGAAACCTCATGACCACTCTTCACGCTGAAGCTGTCGGCAAGCGCACCTGGCCGCAGTACCTCGGTTGGGGCCTGTTCCTGGTCTTGCTGACCTGGGCCTGGCACGGCGCCGAGATGAACCCGATGGCGCTGTACCGCGACTCGGGAAACATGGCGACCTTCGCCGCGGATTTCTTCCCGCCGGACTTTCATGAATGGCGCGCGTACCTCAAGGAAATGATCGTCACCGTACAAATCGCCCTCTGGGGCACGGTGCTGGCGATTGTCTGCTCGGTGCCGCTGGGCATTCTCTGTTCTGAAAACATCACGCCGTGGTGGATTCACCAACCACTGCGCCGGGTCATGGACGCCTTCCGTTCGATCAACGAAATGGTCTTCGCGATGTTGTTCGTCGTGGCGGTCGGGCTCGGGCCGTTTGCCGGTGTCCTGGCGCTGTGGATCAGCACCACCGGGGTACTCGCCAAGCTGTTCGCCGAAGCCGTGGAGGCGATTGATCCGGGCCCGGTCGAAGGGGTTCGCGCCACCGGAGCCAGTGCCTTGCAAGAGGTGATCTACGGGGTGATTCCGCAAGTCATGCCGCTGTGGGTGTCCTACGCGCTGTACCGCTTCGAAGCCAACGTGCGCTCGGCGACCGTGGTGGGAATGGTCGGTGCCGGCGGCATCGGGGTGATTCTCTGGGAGAACATCCGCGCCTTCCAGTTTGTCCAGACCTGCGCGGTCTTGCTGGTGATCATCGTCGTGGTGAGCCTGATCGACATCCTGTCGCAACGCCTGCGCAAGCAGTTCATCTGAATTTCGGAGGGGTGCCCCTGGGCGCTTTTTTTAAGCATGCAGTTGTCTAGACAAGATGAGCCGGTGTACCGCGAATTGGCCGACATCCTGCGCCGTGAGCTGGCGGATTATTCGGCCGGGGACTTTCTGCCGGCCGAGGTCCAGCTGGCGGAACGTTTCGGCGTCAACCGCCATACCTTGCGCCGCGCCATCGATGAGCTGGTGTTCGAAGGCAGCCTGTTGCGCCGCCAGGGCAAAGGCACGCAAGTGCTGGAGCGGCCGCTGATTTATCCGATGGCCGCCGACAGCGCTTACAGCCAGTCGTTATCCGCACAGGGGCTCGGCGTTGAGGCGGTATTGCTCAAGCGCCGCTACTGCTTCGCCAGCCGTGAAGAAGCGCAACACCTGGGCATCGCTGAGATGGCGCCGATGATCGAATTGCAAACCCTGCGCAAGCTCGATCACCAGCCGGTCAGCCTGATCCGTCATCGCTACTGCGCCAGTCACGCGCCGTTGCTGGCGGACTACACCGGCGGTTCATTGCGCCAATACCTCAGCGAACGCGACATGCCGCTGACCCGCACCTTGAGCCTGATCGGCGCCCGTTTGCCCAGCCGCGACGAAGCCGCGTTGCTGATGATGCCCCGGCACTTGCCGGCGCTGAGTGTGTTCACCCTTTCCCGCGACCGCGACGGCCACCCGGTGGAGCTGGCCCAGTCCACCAGCCGTTCGGATCGCTTCCAGTACCAGGTCGTCACCTGATGGAGAACTCAATGCATAACTCAATTCACGGCCTTGCTCCTCATGCCGAACGGCAACACTGGATCGGCGTGCTGGCCCGCGCCCGACGCAGTGAACTACAGCCCCATGAAGCGGCGTTGCGCGACGTCGAATACCAACTGATCCGCGCGCCGGAAATCGGCATGACCCTGGTGCGTGGGCGCATGGGCGGCAACGGTGCGCCGTTCAACGTCGGCGAAATGAGCGTGACCCGCTGCGTGGTGCGTCTGGCCGACGGTCGTACCGGCTTCAGCTACCTGGCGGGGCGCGACAAGGTCCACGCCGAACTGGCGGCGCTGGCCGACGCGCATTTGCAGGGCGCGCAACAGCGTCACTGGCTGGCGGAAATGATCACGCCGTTGGCGACCGCCCAGGCCGAACGCCGGGCGCAGAAAGCGGCAGAAACCGCCGCCACCAAAGTCGAATTCTTCACCCTCGTGCGAGGAGAAAACTGATGAGCGCACAGCTGTTGCAACCGGCCTTCACCGACCCGGTGCTGGATGCCCAACGTGGTTTTCGCGCGGCACTGAAGGCGCTGGCCGGCCCCGGATTGATCCAGACATTGCACGACATTCCAGGCATCGAAGGGCTGGCGCCGGCCACCTACGCGTTGTGCCTGGCGCTGCTGGATGTCGACACGCCGCTGTGGCTGGCGCCGTCCTTCGACACACCGGTGATCCGCGCCAACCTGGCGTTCCACTGCGGCTGTCCGCTCACCGAAGATCGGCAGAGCGCACGGTTTGCCTTGCTCGCCGACGCCGACTTGCTCGACCTCAGCGGCTTCGACAGTGGCAATGATCGCTACCCGGATCAGTCCTGCACCTTGCTGGTTCAACTGCCATTGCTCGACGGCGGGGAAGGGTTGGCTTGGCGCGGACCGGGGATCGAGGCCGAACACGTGGTCCGCCTGCCGCTGCCCGACCGCGTCTGGCGCGAACGTGAACAACGCAACGAATTCCCCCGTGGGCTGGATCTGTTTTTCGCCGCCGGCCATGACCTTATCGGCCTGCCGCGCAGCACGCGGGTCGCCCACGCAGAACAGGAGCGTGCCTGATGTACGTAGCCGTCAAGGGTGGCGAACAGGCCATCGACAATGCCCACCGTCTACTGGCGAAAAAACGCCGGGGCGATACCTTGGTCACAGAACTGAGCGTCGAGCAAATCCGCCAGCAACTGCCGCTGGCCGTGGCGCGGGTGATGAGCGAGGGCTCGCTGTACGACGAAGAGCTCGCCGCACTGGCGATCAAGCAAGCGGCGGGCGACCTGGTGGAAGCGATCTTCCTGCTGCGCGCCTATCGCACCACGTTGCCGCGTTTCAGCCCGAGCCTGCCGATCGATACGGCCGACATGCAGCTCAGCCGGCGCCTGTCCGCGACCTTCAAGGATGTGCCGGGCGGGCAACTGCTGGGGCCGACCTTCGATTACACCCATCGCTTGCTGGACTTTGCCTTGCTCGCCGAGGGCGAATACCCGGGGCCGCAGATCACGCCAAACGCCAGCCTCGAACCGTGCCCGCGAGTCTTGGGTTTGCTGGCCAAGGAAGGCTTGATCAAGAACGAGTCCGACAACAGCGACAGCGTCGCCGACATCACCCGCGACCCGCTGGAGCTGCCGGCCAGCCGCGCCGAACGTTTGCAGGCACTGGCCCGTGGAGATGAAGGTTTTCTGTTGGCGCTGGGTTATTCCACGCAACGCGGTTATGGCCGCAACCACCCGTTCGCCGGGGAAATTCGCATCGGTGACGTCGAGGTCTGGATCGACCCCGAAGAACTGGGTTTCCCGATCAATCTGGGCAGCATCGAAGTCACCGAGTGCGAGATGGTCAACCAGTTTGTCGGCTCGGCCACCGAGCTGGCGCAGTTCACTCGCGGCTACGGTTTGGCCTTCGGGCATGCCGAGCGCAAGGCCATGGGCATGGCGCTGGTCGACCGCGCGCTGCGGGCCGGCGAGTTCAACGAAGAGATCGTGTCACCGGCGCAGCAGGAAGAATTCGTGCTGATGCACTGCGACAACGTCGAGGCTGCCGGTTTTGTGTCGCACCTCAAGTTACCTCACTACGTGGACTTCCAGGCCGAACTGGAACTGATCCGCAAACTGCGCAAGCCGGCCGAGGGCCACAGCCATGAATGACCTGAGCCAGGCGTCAACCCGCGACTCGGCATACAACTTCGCCTACCTCGACGAACAGACCAAACGCATGATCCGTCGCGCCTTGCTCAAGGCCGTGGCGATCCCCGGCTACCAGGTGCCGTTCGGTGGCCGCGAGATGCCGCTGCCTTACGGCTGGGGCACCGGCGGCATGCAATTGACCGCCGCGATTCTCGGTGCCGACGACGTGCTCAAAGTCATCGACCAGGGCGCGGATGACACCACCAATGCGGTGTCGATCCGCCGCTTCTTCGCTCGCACCGCTGGCGTTGCGACAACTGAAAGCACACCGGACGCGACAGTGATCCAGACCCGTCACCGCATCCCGGAAACCCCGTTGCTCGCCGATCAGATCATGGTCTACCAAGTGCCGATTCCCGAGCCGCTGCGCTTTATCGAACCGTCGGAAACCGAGACCCGAACCATGCACGCCCTCAATGATTACGGGGTCATGCATGTCAAGCTGTACGAGGACATCGCCACCTTCGGCCACATCGCCACCGCTTATGCCTACCCGGTGATGGTCGATGAACGCTACGTGATGGACCCGTCGCCGATCCCCAAATTCGACAACCCGAAACTCAACATGAGCCCGGCGTTGATGCTGTTCGGTGCCGGCCGGGAAAAACGCCTGTACGCGGTGCCGCCGTACACCAAAGTCACCAGCCTCGACTTCGAGGATCACCCCTTCGAAGCGCAGAAATGGGAGGAGTGCTGCGCCATTTGCGGCAGCGCTGACTCTTTCCTCGATGAGTTGATTCTCGACGACGCCGGCACCCAGAGCTTCGTCTGTTCCGACACCTATTACTGCGCCCAGCGCGTCAGCCAGCAGGAGCAGGACCAATGAACCAGGCGCTGAAAAATGATCTGTCCGTGACCACGGCCGAGCCGCTGTTGCAGGTGCGCAATCTGTCGCTGCTGTATGGCCCGGAAAAGGGTTGTCAGGACGTCAGCTTCGACCTGTATCCCGGTGAAGTGCTGGGGATTGTCGGTGAGTCCGGCTCGGGCAAATCGACCTTGTTGTCGCTGCTCAGCGGACGCCTGCCACCGCAGCGCGGCAGCATCGGTTACCGCGACAAACAGGGCCAATGGCTGGACCTGTACAGCGCCAGCGAAGCCGAGCGCCGGACGTTGTTGCGCACCGAATGGGGCTTTGTCGAACAGAACCCGCGCGACGGCTTGCGCATGGGCGTGTCGGCCGGCGCCAACATCGGCGAGCGTCTGATGGCCCAAGGCGTGCGCAATTACCAGCAATTGCGCGGGGCAGGCATCGACTGGCTGAGCCAGGTGGAAATCGACCCGCAGCGCATCGACGACTTACCCCGGACGTTCTCGGGCGGCATGCAACAGCGGCTGCAAATTGCTCGCAATCTGGTGTCGAGCCCGCGCCTGGTGTTCATGGACGAGCCCACCGGTGGCCTCGATGTGTCGGTGCAAGCGCGCTTGCTCGATTTGCTCCGTGGCCTGGTGCGTGAACTGGACCTGGCGGTGGTGATCGTCACTCACGACCTGGCGGTCGCCCGTTTGCTGGCCGACCGACTGATGGTGATGCGCCGCTCACGGGTGGTGGAAACCGGCCTGACCGATCAGGTCCTCGACGATCCGCAGCACCCTTATTCGCAACTGCTGGTGTCTTCGGTGTTGCAGCCGTGAAGCCCCGTTCAACTGTGGAAACCGAGCGATGAATACCTTGATCGAGGTCCGTGACCTCTCGAAAACCTTCACCTTGCACCAGCAACACGGCGTGGTCCTGAACGTGCTCCGCGGGGTCGATTTCACCGTGGCAGCCGGTGAGTGCCTGGTGCTGCACGGTCAGTCCGGCGCCGGTAAAAGTACCTTGCTGCGCACCTTGTACGGCAACTACCTGCCGGCGGGCGGCAGCATTCGCGTGCAGCACGACGGCCAGTGGCTGGAGTTGGTGGGCGCCGAACCGCGCGACGTTCTGCAGGTGCGTCAGCGCACCTTGGGCTACGTCAGTCAGTTCCTGCGGGTGATTCCGCGCGTGGCCTGCCTGGACGTAGTGATGGAGCCGGCCCTGGCCCGTGGCTGGTCGAAAGAACTGGCGCAGACGCGGGCCGAATTGCTGCTCAGCCGCCTGAACATTCCGCAGCGTCTGTGGCAATTGGCGCCCGGCACCTTCTCGGGTGGTGAGCAGCAACGGGTCAACATCGCCCGCGGCTTCATGGTGGGGTGGCCGGTGATGTTGCTCGACGAACCGACAGCGTCCCTCGACGACATCAATCGCCAGGTGGTGCTGGAACTGATGAACGAAGCGAAAACTGCCGGTGCCGCCTTGATTGGCATCTTCCACGACCGCACCGCCCGCGAGGCGGTTGCCGACCGCCATCTCGATATGACACCCGCCGCTGTGAACCAAGAGGAATACGCCGATGCCCGTTGAACAGATCCTCAGCAATGCCCAACTGGTCACCGCTGACCGCGTGTTCCTTGGCAGCGTGCTGTTGCGCGACGGCTTGATCGCTGACGTCGCCGAAGGCCTGAGCCGGTTGCCTCAAGCCCAGGACCTCAACGGTGATTTCCTGTTGCCGGGGCTGGTGGAACTGCACACCGACAACCTCGAACGCCACATGACCCCGCGTCCCGGCGTGGACTGGCCGTCGATTTCGGCGGTGCTCAGCCATGATGCGCAGATCATCGCGGCCGGCATCACCACGGTGTTCGACGCGGTGTCCATCGGTGACGTGAACCCCAAAGGCAATCGCATGCAGAAATTGCCGGCGATGCTGGAAGCAATCTCCAGTGCCTCCGACGCCGGGCTGACCCGCGCCGAACACCGTCTGCACCTGCGTTGCGAGTTGTGCCATCCGGACACCTTGAGTGTGTTCCGCGACCTGGTGGAGCATCCGCTGGTGCAACTGGTGTCGGTGATGGACCACTCGCCGGGCCAGCGTCAATTCGTGCTGGAGTCCAAGTACCGTGAGTACTACATGGGCAAGTACCACCTGACCACGACGCAGATGGATGAATTCATCACCTTGCAGATGGCCAACTCCCGGCAGTACAGCGAGCGCTATCGTGCGGCGATTGTCGAGCATTGCCTGGCGCGGGGCCTGTCGGTGGCCAGCCATGACGACGCGACGCTCGCGCATGTCGAAGAGTCCGCGCGATATGGCATGACCATCGCCGAATTCCCGACCACCGTTGAGGCGGCGCGCGGAAGCCAGCAGCAAGGCATGAAAGTGCTGATGGGCGCACCGAACATCGTGCGCGGCGGCTCGCACTCGGGTAACGTCGCCGCCGCCGACCTGGCTGCTGAAGGGTTGCTGGATATCCTTTCCAGTGATTACTACCCGGCCAGCCTCCTGCAAGCGGTGTTTGCGCTGGCAGCCCAGGACAACTCGTGTGATCTGGCCCACGCAGTGCGCATGGTCAGCCTGGCCCCGGCCCGGGCGGCGGGTTTGAATGATCGCGGCGAAATCGCCGTCGGACTGCGCGCGGACCTGGTGCAAGCCAGAAGCCAGGACGGGCTGCCGGTGGTGCAACAAGTGTGGCGCCAAGCGAAGAGGGTATTTTGATGGCCGGCAGGTTGATCTATCTCATCGGACCTTCAGGTTCGGGCAAGGACAGCCTGCTGGATGCCGCACGCACACCGTTGGCCGAACGCGGCTGTCGCATCGTGCGGCGGGTCATTACCCGCTCGGCAGAAGCGGTGGGCGAGGCGGCGCACGGCGTCAGCCCCGAACAGTTCGCCGAGCTGGAGGCTCAGGGTGCGTTTGCCCTGAGCTGGCACGCCAATGGTTTGTTCTATGGCATTCCACGGGAAATCGACGACTGGCTGGCAGCGGGACGGGACGTGCTGGTCAACGGTTCGCGCGCTCATCTGCCGCAAACCCGCCAGCGATATCCAGACGCGTTGGTGCTGTTGCTGACCGTCGATCAAGCCGTATTGCGCCAGCGACTGCTGGCGCGTGGGCGTGAATCTGTGAGCGAGATTGATCAGCGACTGGCGCGCAATGCCCGTTTCAGTGAGCGTCTGCTGACCGATCACGGTCCGGCAGTGCACCTGCTGGATAACTCTGCAGCGCTGGAGCGCACGGTCGAACGCCTGCTGGCCTGCATCGACGAGCATTGCGTATGCGCCTGACATTACTGGGGACCGGTGACGCCCGGCAGGTGCCGGTCTACGGCTGCGAGTGCGTGGCCTGCACTCATGCCCGCAACGATGAACGACTCAGGCGTCGACCGTGCAGCGCGCTGATCGAATGCGGCGACCAGCGCTGGCTGATCGACAGCGGGCTGCCCGACCTGACCGAACGCTTCCCGCCTCGCAGCTTCAACGGCATTTTCCAGACCCACTACCACGCCGATCACGCCCAAGGCCTGCTGCACTTACGCTGGGGCCAGGGACTGGTGATTCCGGTTCACGGTCCGGTGGACCCGGAAGGCCTGGCCGACCTCTACAAACACCCCGGCATTCTCGATTTCAGCCAACCGTTCAGCCCTTTTGAAACCCGCCAGTTTGGTGGCCTCATTGTCACAGCGTTACCGCTGCAACACTCCAGACCGACCCTCGGTTATGTGCTGGAAGGAGAGGGACGAAGGATCGCCTACCTGACCGACACCGTGGGCTTGCCACCGTCCACTGCTGAATGGCTGCAACAAGTACCGCTGGACCTGCTGGTCCTCGACTGCTCAATGCCGCCACAACCTCAGGTGCCACGTAACCACAATGATCTGACGCTGGCGTTGCGGTGTATCGAAGACTTGCAACCGGTGTCGGCGGTGTTGACGCACGTCGGGCATACGCTGGATGCGTGGTTGCTGGAGCATGGGGGGGAGTTGCCGCCCAGGGTTACGGTGGCTTTGGATGGTTGCGTTTTGTAGCGAATGGTAGACGCAATGACCGTGGTCAACGAAAGGCGTTCAGAGCAACGTCCGGTAGGTGGTCAATGCCTTGGTCGATTGAATAAGGCCCTGACGCGACAGAAGCCCGAGATACGTGTCGACATCCATCGGTGGCATTTTCAGCTGCTTACGCTGGCGCTGGGCCGCCGCAATCACGGCGGTCCGGTCCAGGTCGAAGAGATTCTCGACGAACTCGTCGGGATGCTGAGCCTCGATACCGAACGGGACCAATGCTGTGCACGGAAAGTCTTTGCGGTTGAAGGTCACAATGACGTTGGCATTGCAGCAAATGGCGGCAGCCAGCACATGTCGATCATCGACGTCGGGTAACGTCAGTCCTTCGATCAATCTTTCGTAACCCGTTACACAAGCATCGGGAAGCGCCTGATCCATTAGTTCAGAGGTTCGATCCAGTTGGTGCGCGGTAAGATCCGGTCGGTTTTTGAGCAGATTACGTTTCCATTCGTTATGGATCTCCAAAGTCCATTTCGCTCTGAACCGCCCGGAGAGCGCAAGCCACATCAGAAAATCTCTCAAGGGAGCGGGGTATAAAACACAGGCGTCATATACAGCGGTGAAAGTGGAATGTCTCACTCGTATCCTGTCCTTAACGCTTGTGCCTGCTCCGCGAGAAGCGTCATTGCTTGCTCGCTGGCAGTGTCGCGCCGGTTTTTATAGTCCATCAAATCGGCGAAGCGCACACGTCGGTGCTTGCCGGTTTTGTGGTAGGACAAGTCGCCGGATTCGAGCAGTTTGATCAGGTGCGGACGTGAGACGTTGAGCAGGTCTGCTGCTTCCTGGGTAGTGAGTTCGGCGTGAACCGGAACCACCTTGACGGCGTTGCCCGCCGCGAGTTCTGCCAAAATGTCGACGAGTAAGCGAAGTGCCGAGGTGGGCAGCTCGACGGTATGGGCTTCGTTGCGCTCATCAAAAATCTGGATGTGCTGGGTTTCGAATCGAGTCGCCAGGTAGGCCGCCAAGGCGCGCTGACCCTCGATGGCAGCTTTGACTTCGCGCTCCATAGGCAAGGTGATTGCAGGGTGGATGACAGGTGACATGGCGGTTTCCAATATTCTGAATAATCGAAGCTGGCAGGCTATTCGAATTAATCGAAAATCGCAATAAACGAAATAATCGAAACGTCAGGCTTCTTTCACCAACAACCCGTGCACATACTCCACAAACGCCCGAGCCTTCGCGCTGGCCATTCTTCCGGTAGGAAACACCGCCCACAAATCCTGGTTCGACAGGGTCCAATCCGTCATCACTTCCCTGACTGCACCACTGGCCAGTTCCGGGGCAAACATCCATTCGGAGGCCATGGTCAGCCCCTGGTGGGCGAGGACCGCTTCACGCAATCCTTCGGCGGCGCTGACGCGAATTCGGCCACTGATGATCACAGACTGTTCTTCGCTCGCGTTGTGAAATTGCCAGTTAGCGCCGCCGCCCAGGGCGTAGACCACTGCCTGATGTTTGCACAGGTCAGCCGGGCAGGTGGGTTCGCCATGTTTTTCGAAATAGGCTGGCGTGCCGAGTACTACACGCCGGCATTCGGCGATCTTGCGGGCGGTGAGGCCGGAATCGCTCAGGGCGCCCATGCGCAAGGCGATGTCGACGCCTTCTTCGACCAGATTGATATTGCGGTCGTCGAGCATCAGGTCGATGTTCAAGTCTGGATTCTGATCGAGGAAAGGCCCGAGGTGCGGCACGATATGTATTCGGCCGAAAGTCACGGCGGCGCAAATGCGCAGGTTGCCGGTCAGCCCGCTGGCGGCACCGCGGGCGGCGTTGTCGGCCTCATCGGACTCCTCGATGGCACGCTTGGCGCGTTCGAAAAACGCCAGGCCGGCCTCGGTGGGCGTCAGGCCTCGGGTCGAGCGCAACAGCAGTCGCACGGCCAGGCGTGATTCGAGTTGCGCAATGGCTTTCGACACGGCGGGTTGGCCGATATTCAGGCGCCGGGCGGCGGCGGAAAACGAGCCGGTTTCCACGACGTAGACGAAGGTTTCCATTGCGGCGAGGCGGTCCATTCGAAGCCCTTGTGCAGTCTGATGGCTTTAGGAAATCCCCTGTGGGAGTGAGCCTGCTCGCGATGATGGCGGCACATCCAAAAGAGATGTGAGGTTTAGTCCGCCATCGCGAGCAAGCTCGCTCCCACAGGGATTGGTGTGTTCAGTTAGAACGCGGCTTTGCCGATGGACGCGCCGCCGTCGACAAACAAGGTTTGCCCGGTGATAAACCCGCTCTGCTCGGACAACAAAAACGCAATCGCCGCCGCGATCTCCTGCGGTTGCCCCAGCCGCCCCATCGGCACGCCGGCCAGATACCGCGCTTCACCTTCGCTGCCCGGTGGGTTGTTGGCGCGAAACAGTTCGGTTTCGGTCGGCCCCGGGGCCACGGCGTTCACTGTTACGCCGGTTTGCGCCAGTTCCAACGCCCAGGATCGCGTGAAGCTGATCAACGCCGCTTTGGCCGCCGCGTATGCAGTGCGCTGCGTAATACCCAGCACAGTCAGGCTGGAAATGTTCACCACCCGACCCCAGGCCCTGGCGCGCATGCTCGGCAGCAGTGCCTGAGTGGCCTGCAAGGCCGAATGCAGGTTGACCCGCATCACGTCGTCGAACGTGTCGAGGTCGATTTCCCCCAGCACCTGCGGGCGCACCAGACCGACGTTATTCACCAGCCCATCAAATTCGTAAGTCCTGGCCAGCTCCGCCAGCACTTCCTGAGTCAGTGCCCTGTCGCTCAGATCCAGCGGAAACAGAATGCCGGGAAAGCTCAGGTCGGGCGATCGGGCGATTCCGACCACCCGATGACCTGCGCGGTCCAGATGCTCGGCGACCGCGCGGCCGATGCCTTTGCTGGCGCCGGTGATGAGGAAGGTACGTCGGGTCATTACACACTCCTTGAAAGAACATGCCGCGGCTCAGGCGGCATTTGATCGGTTCAGCCGCGAATCGCATCCAGCATCGCGTCAGGCTCAGGACGCTGAGTGTAATCCGGGTTGACCTCGGCGTAACGGATCAGGCCATCCTGACCGATCAAACAACGCGCTGGAATGGGGGCATTCACATCCTGAAAAACAACGTGAACTGACCCTGTCCGGTATCTATGGTCGAGTGGCGCTTCATTAAGGTGATGCTTCGCTGGAGGGACCGCTGTGCACTATCCAATCATTATCGAGTGGGGAGATGAGAGAACTGCAACCGGTATTGAAATACCTGACATCCCGGGTGCGGTGACCGCTGGGGATACGTTTGAGGAGGCGTATGACGCAGCCATCGAAATCGTGCAGATCTTGCTACAAAAGATACGTGCGGAAGGTTTGCAGATCCCATTGCCGACGTCAGTAAACACACATCGGGACAATCCGGAATTCGCAGGCAGAGGTTGGGGAATGTTGAAGATTTGAGGCGCGGAAAATCTGCTATACATCAATCCGGGCAAGCCGCCCCCCTTGGCAGGAGAGAGGCTTGTCCGGGCGACGATCCGGCAAAGCTTTTGGAGCCTTAAGCCGTTGCCAACGAACGCCTCTCCGAAACACCCAAAAACCGCAACAACGCCAACAGCGGAAACGCGCTACCCACAATCACGATCCACAACCAGCCACCGTGCTCATACACCGCACTGGCTATCGAAGAACCAAACGCGCCGCCGATAAAAATGCTGGTCATGTACAACGCATTCAGGCGGCTGCGGCTTTTGGCGTCGAGGGCGTAGACCGCGCGTTGGCCGAGGACCATGTTCATCTGCACGCAGAAGTCGAGCACCACGCCGGTGACCGCGAGGCCTATGACGCTGTAGACCGGATGGATGAAGGCGGGCAGGAAGCTCAGGCTGGCGAACAGCAGGGCCAGCAGTGAAGCAATGCGGGTGTGGCCAGCATCGGCCAGTCGACCGGCAATGGGGGCAGCGATGGCGCCGATGGCCCCGACCAGGGCGAAGATCGCAATCTGGGTTTGCGACAAGCCATGATTGCGCGCCAGTTCCAGCGGCACGGCGGTCCAGAACAGGCTGAACGTCGCGAACATGCACCCCTGGTAAAACGCGCGCTGACGCAACACCGGTTGTTGACGCAACAGGGTCCACAGAGAGCCCAGCAACTGACCATATGAAGCGCTGTGATCAGGCTGACGCTTGGGAATCGTCAGCGCCAGCACGATGCTGATCGCCGCCATCAGCACCGCTGCAATCACAAACATCGCACGCCAGCCAAAATGGTCAGCCACCACGCTGGATACAGGTCGAGCGAGCAGAATTCCCAGCAGCAAACCGCCCATGATCCCGCCGACCACACGGCCACGAGACTCTTCCGGTGCCAGATGCGCGGCCAGTGGAATCAGGATCTGCACCGACACCGAACTGAACCCCACCAGCAACGAGATCAGCAAAAACACGTTTGGCTGATCGGTGAACGCAGCGCCCAACAGACTGGCAATCGCCACCACCGTGGTGATGATCATCAAGCGACGGTTTTCCAGCAGATCACCCAGTGGCACCAGGAAGAACAAACCCAGCGCGTAACCGATCTGGGTCAGAGAAACGATCAGGCTGGCCATGGTGCTGGTCAGGCCGATGTCAGGTGCGATCAGGCCGATGATCGGTTGGGCGTAGTAAATGTTGGCAACGATGGCGCCGCAGCAGAAGGCAAACAGCAGCACCATGCCTCGGGTCATTGTCGCGGCGCCATGGGGCACCTGGGTCGCTGGGTTCATAACGGGTCTCGCTAAGCAAAAGAGAATGCGCGCAGGCTAAAGGGCTATCGGAATGAGCAGAAGAGGGTTTGGAGTGATAGCAATCATTCCGTTGCGGAATGAGTGACGGACGTGTGTGATGTCCATCGAGGAGCCTTGCGTCAAAATATCGAGGTCCGATGATACATTCACTTACATCCTGTTCGATAGCGTGCTTATGTTCTCTCTTCACGTTTCATAAAACGGAAGGCACTTTCATGAATGCGATGTTTCGTCACCTGATTCGCGGCGCTTCAGTGGTTACCTTGATCGGCTTGTTCACGGCAGGTATTGCCCAGGCTGCTGACGCGCCAGGCATGCGCATCGGCGTTCGCGGCGAAATCACCGGGGTCAGCCCCGACGTGCTGAAAGTCCACGTCAACAGCGGTGAAAACGTGGTGATCAACCTGACCAAGGACACCAAAGTCCGCGCCGTCACCCTGGCGAATATTGAAGACATCAAACCCGGCAGCTACATCGGCTCGGCTGCCATACCGCAGGAGGACGGAACCCTCAAGGCACTGGAAGTCCATGTCTTCCCGCCGGAACTGGCTGGTAGCGGTGATGGACATCGGCCGTTTGATTTGGCCAAGGGCAGCAGCATGACCAATGGCAGCGTCGGTGATTTGGTCGTTAGCAACGGCCGGGTTTTGACCGTCAACTACAAGGGCGGTCAGCAGAAGATTCTGGTGCCGGAAGATGTGCCGATCGTGAACCTCGTGCCGGGGGATCGCAGTTTGCTGAAGGTGGGGGTGAAGATTGTGACGTTTGTGACGCAGAGTGCTGATGGGACGCTGACGGCTCAGTCGATTTCGGCGGGCAAGGACGGCGTGACACCCCCGATGTAACTGCTTGGCGCAAACCCCTGTAGGAGTGAGCCTGCTCGCGATAGCGGAGTGTCAGTCGATATCAATGTTGAAGACACTCCGCTATCGCGAGCAGGCTCACTCCTACAAGGGATCTTCAGTGAACACGAGTTTTGTGTTCAGGCACAAAAAAGGCGACCTTCTCAGGTCGCCTTTTTCGTGGGGCTCAGGAATTACTGACCGCTGTAGATCTGATCAAAGATCCCGCCATCATTGAAGTGGGTCTTCTGCACAGTCCGCCAGTCACCAAAGGTCTTCTCTACCGAAAGGAAATCCACTTTCGGGAAGCGATCGGTGTACTTGGCCAACACCGCCGGATCACGCGGACGCAGGTAGTTCGCCGCCGCAATCTCCTGACCTTCCGGCGACCACAGGTACTTCAGGTATTCCTCGGCCGCAGCGCGGGTGCCTTTCTTGTCGACGGTTTTGTCGACCACCGACACTGGCGGCTCGGCTTCGGCGGAAACACTTGGGTAGATCACTTCAAACTGATCACGACCAAATTCACGGGCAATCATTTCCGCTTCGTTTTCGAAGGTCACCAGCACATCACCAATCTGGTTGGTCATGAAGGTCGTAGTGGCGGCGCGGCCACCGGTATCCAGCACCGGCGCTTGTTTGAACAGCTTGCCGACGAAGTCTTTGGCTTTGCTTTCATCACCGCCGTTTTTCAGTACGTAACCCCAGGCCGAGAGGTAGGTGTAGCGGCCGTTACCCGACGTTTTCGGGTTTGGCACGATCACCTGCACGCCGTCCTTGAGCAGGTCGGGCCAGTCTTTCAGGGCTTTCGGGTTGCCTTTGCGGACGATGAACACGGTGGCCGAGGTGAACGGCGCGCTGTTGTTCGGCAGGCGGGTGACCCAGTTGTCCGGGACCAGTTTGCCGTTGTCCGCCAGGGCGTTGATGTCGGTGGCCATGTTCATGGTGATGACGTCAGCCGGCAGGCCATCGATCACCGAACGCGCCTGTTTGCTGGAGCCGCCGAAGGACATCTGCAGGGTGATGTTTTCGTTGTGCTCGGCTTGCCAGTGTTTCTGGAAGGCAGTGTTGTAGTCCTTGTAGAAATCGCGCATCACGTCGTAGGAAACGTTAAGCAGGGTCGGTGCGGCCTGAGCCATGCTGGTCAGTGCCAGGCCAGCGGCCAGAAGTGAGGCGCCAAAGAGTTTTTTCACTGCGCAGTCCTTGTTCTTAAGTTTTATTTAAAAGTGAGGCAATTTGCCCGCGACTATAACGGGGCTCGCATAGTCCTTTAAAGATTAAAAAGCACTTTGCTTATTCCATTTTCTTGAATAGCTGATTACCGCACCGTGAGCAGAATGCTGCGCCATGTTCGTGGCTGTTTTTCTTGCACACCGGGCAGTCGTGTTGCAGTTGTTCGCCGCGCATCGCGTTGGCCAGTTCGGCAGTAAAAATCCCTGTCGGCACGGCGATGATCGAGTAACCAGTGATCATCACCAACGACGAAATCACCTGACCCAGCGGCGTCTTCGGCACGATGTCGCCAAAGCCTACGGTGGTCAGCGTGACGATAGCCCAATAGATGCCTTTGGGAATGCTGGTGAAGCCGTGCTCCGGGCCTTCGATCACATACATCAAGGTGCCAAATACCGTCACCAGGGTGCAGACGCTGACTAGAAACACCACGATCTTTTGCTTGCTACCGCGCAATGCGGACATCAGATAGTTGGCTTGCTTGAGGTACGGACTGAGCTTGAGCACGCGGAAAATCCGCAGCATCCGAATGATCCGGATAATCAGCAGGTACTGCGCATCGGCGTAGTACAACGCAAGAACGCCGGGCACGATCGCCAGCAAATCCACCAGCCCATAAAAGCTGAACGCGTAGCGCAACGGCTTGGGTGAGCAGTACAGCCGCAGGCCGTATTCGATGGCGAAGATGACCGTGAAGCCCCACTCGATGTACGCCAGCACGTTGGCGTAGTTCTGGTGAACTGCGTCGATGCTGTCGAGCATCACGATCACAATACTGGCGAGGATGATCAACAGCAGGATGCCGTCGAAGCGCCGCCCAGCCACTGTGTCGCTCTGGAAAATCATGACGTAGAGGCGATGGCGCCAGTCGTTGTTGCTTTCCATAAGGTCTTGCCCAAGCCGAAAATCAGAGAAGCCTGGGTGATTGGCGAGGATTGCGCAAGCGGGACGCCAGGTACGCCGTGTTCAGCCGGTTTTAGTCGTTCATGGCTTAAGAAATTGATTATCTCGTCGATATATCGACTTCCCACAGAACAGAACCTTTGTCTCGATGTGCTGCCCAGATTTCAGGCGATGGGTTTCAAAACCACACGGAAGCGATATGGATAGTCAGTTTTTCAAGAAAAGCCTGCTGGCAATGGTTGTCAGCGCTTCGACCGCTCAGGTATTTGCCAGCGAGTACGACCTGGGCCAGGGTTTCAAGGACTGGAGTGGTCAAACCCTCAGTGAAACCTTGACTCTGACCGGGCAACGGACCCGCCAGAGCAACACGGACAAAACGGGTGTCACGTTCTTCCAGAACACCGTCGCGGGCTCACTCATTAACCGGGGCGACTTCAATTTCGACGCTCAAGGCGCGACGGTGACCGGGATCGGACTGGATGTCAGTTTCCGCAACACCAGCGGCAGCAACATTCAGGGTGACTTCATCAATGCCGGCAAGCTTTCTCTTTCCAACGTGAATAACGCTGAGGGAATCGAGATCGCCAATACCACTATCACCGGCAATGTCATCAACGCCGGGACTGTCTCCATCACCCAGGCATCGGGAGCCAATATCTATGGCGAGCCTGAGGGTATCTACCTCCATGGGACCACTATTGGCGGCGATCTGATCAACAGCGGTGTTGTCGATGTGCAGGGTAACTATGCCACGGGGCTGATTCTGGATTCCCATGGCGTGCTTCCCGTGAGCATCGCCGGCAGGCTGCTCAACTCAGGAACGATTCGTGCCACGGGTCAGAACGCCTCCGCTTTTCACGTCGAGACCCAAACCAGCGCGTTGAGGATCGAGAACAGCGGCTCGATCATGAGCGTTGGCAAGAACTCCGAGGCTATCGTGTTTTGGGATGGTTCAGTCGATTATTTGCTCAACACCGGGACTATTGAGGCATCGGGTGCAGACGCCGTTGGCATCAAGCTCAGGGGGGCCACTTTCACGCAAAATGCTGTGTCTGGCGCTCGGGGCATTATCAACGCCGGCAATATCACTGCGGACGGTGTTGCGATCCGGGTCGATGCGGACCAGACATCAGCGTTCGAGATCAACCAGCAAGGTGGCGAAATTCGCAGCAATCATGCGGCGGCCATCGATGGCGCAGGGTTGGCGCAACTGAACTGGACCGGCGGTGCGATCAAGGGCGATCTGCTCAACCTCAATGGGGTGAATGTCGCGGGTCAGGCCAATTACACCGGTAGCAAAATCGATAGCACGGTTTCTGTGACGTCGGGCTCTCTGAATCTGCAAAATCAGGGGGTCGTGATTACCGGTGACCTGAACGTCGGTGCCAACAGTGGCATCGATATGTTGCTTTCGGATCGCGTCACACCCGGTACGCCTTATTTGACGGTGGACGGCAAGGCCACCTTCGCCCAGTCCTCCCAAGTGACATTGAATGCCAAACCAGGTGATTTCACGCCGACCGCTGCCGGCACTCAATACACACTGGTCAAGGCCGGCAGCCTGCAGAACAACGGGTTAAGCGTCACCAGTTCGTCCTCGTTGTTGAACGTCGCCAGCTATACAACCGATGCCCAGACCGTCAACGCTCTGGTCACACTGAAAAGTGACAGTCAGGTGGATGAAGAGCAGGGGAGCATCGGCACCTCCAGCAGCACCCGCGTGATCCTCAATCGCTTCAAGAATGGCCCGCTGGGGCAATTGAACAGTGATGATGCGGTCTTCAAAGCCTTTGCCAGCGCCTCCTCCCAAGAGGAACTGGCAAAGCTCGGTGAGCAACTGGCTCCGGAAGTCAGCGGTGGGGCGGTCAATGCGGCAGTGTCGGGTCAGGCGATGATGAATGGTGCGATCAGCAACCGCGTGTCCGGTCTGCGCTCGGGGCTCTCATCAGGAGATTCGCTGGCAGAAACCGGCGTATGGGTTCAGGGGTTGAGCAGCAATCAGGATCAGGACAGCCGTGATGCAGTCGCCGGTTACTCGGCCAACAGCAGCGGTATTGCGGTCGGGGCAGATGGCAAACTGAATGCCAATTCCACCGTGGGTCTGGCCTATTCGTATCTGAACACTAACGTCACTTCCGACACCGGAAATAAAACCGATGTACAGGGCAGCGCATTGACGCTGTACGGTAGCTGGGATCTGCGCAACTGGTTTGTCGATGGCAGCCTCAGTTACGGGCGCAATGACAATGACAGCAAACGTTATATCGCCGACAGCGTGGCCAAAGCCAGCTACAACAGTGACGCATGGGCTCTGAGCGCCTTGAGCGGTTATACCTTCAAACTCACTGACCAACTGATTGTCGAACCGCGTGTCGCCGCACGTTACACCAATATTCAGCTGGACAGCTTTAATGAGCATGGCTCTTCGGCCGCCCTGCACTCCAATGCCCAGCGCTTCGAAATTGGCGAGCTGGGTGCCGGGTTGCGAATGGCCGCTGACGTGCCATTGTTCAATGGCACCCTTACACCTGAAGCGAGCGTGATGGCTTACCATGACTTCATCGGTGACCAGATCAATCAGACCTCCAGTTTCACCTTGGGAGGCTCGCCTTTCATTGTCTCGGGAGCCAGTCCGGTACGTGATAGTTATGAAGGTCGCTTAGGGGTGAAGTATCAAATTGATGCTCTAACCCTGGGAACCCATTACAGCTATCAAGCGAAGACCGGTTTTAACGCCGACACCTTTACCCTTGAAGCGCGCTACGCTTTTTGATCGACTGGATTGCAACGGTTCGCGCTGGCGGACCGTTGCGTCTGATCAACAGGTTAAAACCATGTTTAAAGCACTGGCCGCCATCGGCTTCGGGTTACTCGGGCTCAGCGGTTGCGCGGGTAAAGTCGATTTGCAGGCGGTAAGCCAAGGCTCTTCGCTTACTCCTGGCACGCTCGATAGTTCACCTTACACACTCATGGCCTTGCTCCCGCCACCAGGGGGCTACAAGCACCTGCGTGTCTACATTGAAGGCGATGGTCGGGCGTGGGCGACACGGTCTCAACCGAGTATCGATCCGACCCCTCGCGTGTCCTTGATGGCGAGACTGGCCGCTGAAGATCGGGGGCCCAGTGCCTATCTGGCGCGCCCTTGTCAGTTCGTGACATCACCGGGCTGCAACACTGATCTGTGGACTTCCGGTCGTTTCAATTCATTGGTCATAGAGAGCATGAACGCGGCCCTTGATCGTCTGAAAAGTCGCTTTGCCGTGGAGCAGTTCGAACTGGTCGGATACTCGGGCGGCGCGGCGATTGCCTTGATCCTTGCGGGTTCTCGTAACGACGTCACTCAGGTGCAAACGATTGCCGGGAATCTCGACCCTGTAAAGTGGGCGAAGCTGATGCAGCTCGCGCCATTCTCGAAGCCGGTGACACCTCTGGAGTTTCGCGACAAGTTGCGTGCGCTGCCGCAGCGTCATTTCATCGGTTTGAATGACAAGGTCGTACCGCCTCAAATGATTCAGGCCTACATCACGCAGCTTCAGGGCAACTGCCTGGAAGTCGTCGAAACCCTCGCCACCCACGATCAGGGATACGATGAAAGTTGGGGCGCGCGGTCGGATCTGCCATTGGCTTGCAAGACTGACCCATTGCGCTGAATGCAGATTCAGCCATTTCAGGCGCCACCCTTGGTTTGGCGCTCAATAGCACAAGGCGCACTGTCGACAGCGGTCTGGCGTAGCACTCGATTACCGGCACGGATCAGCCAGCAGGCGAGGATGAACGGCGCGGTCAGCGTTGGCAGACCGATGGCGGCAAACACCGGCGTCAGCAACAGTGCTGATGCAATACCGACCAGGGGCAGCCAAGGCTTCTGGCGCTGCGAGCTGAAGGCGAGGGCAGCGAGTACGGCGTTATAGCCACCGAGGCCGATCAATGCGGTATAGAAGTCGTGATGCAGCATGCTCCAGCCCATGCCCGCGACAGACGCCAACAACGCCCAGCAGAATGCGCGGCGATCAGCGATCAGCAAACCCACGGCAATCATCGCACCGGCCAGCGGATGACCGAGGAACATCACCTGGCCGAGGCCTTTCAGTGGTGCGGCGAGCATGTTCAGCGTATTGATTTCGATCAAGTGCGCATTTGTCGAGGGCGTGGCGAAGCACAGCAGCAACCAGCCCAGCCCCACGAAGGGCGCCGTATAGGCAGGCAGGTATTGGCTGACCCGGACGCGTTTGAGCCACTGTTGAGTGAACATCGCGCTCAGGCCGCCCGCGGCGATGATCAGCGGCGGCAACATCGCTGACCACGGGAAGTAGAGGCTCAGCAGCAAACCGAGCAAAACACCGTTGTAACTGAAGAGCCCGGCCTGTCGATCGGCCTTGGCATAGCCGCGTCGTTGCGCGGTGAGCAACCCGGCGACACCGCCCAGCAGTGCACCGCCGAGCAGGGCGGGCGCGGTGAAAAGAATGGCCAACAGGCACAGCAGACCGCACAGCGGATGGCGCTGGAGAAAGATCTGGCTGAAGCCGTTGAGCAGGGCAGTGGCCCAGTCGGGGCAGTGGGTGTTGAAGTGGTTGGCAGGCATTTTTTATCTGTGTGTCAAAGGGACCGAGTTGCCTGCATCGCGAGCAGGCTCACTCCCACACTGAATCTTTGTTCAGCTGATGGATGTGTGAACACCACACATCCACTGTGGGAGCGAGCCTGCTCGCGATGGGGCCGGTATGGGCGCTAAATCAGCGTCTCTATGCGCAAAGAGTTAGTCGACCCCGGCTGCCCAAACGGCACACCCGCCGTGATCAATAACGTGTCGCCACGCTTGGCCATGCCCTGCGCCTGGGCAATCTCCAGCGCCGTCGAGCACACCTCATCCACCTGCCGCAGCCGATCGTTGACCACCGAGTGCACGCCCCACGCCACCGTCAACCGGCGAGCGGTTTGCAGGTTCGGCGTCAGGTTGAGGATCGGCACCGTTGGCCGTTCCCGCGCCGCACGCAAACTCGAGGTGCCGGACTCGCTGTAATTCACCAGCACCGCCACCGGCAGCACATTGCTGATGCGACGAATCGCGCAGCTGATCGCATCGGAAACAGTCGCCTCAGCCTTAGGCCGGCTCACATCCAGTTGCGCCTGATAGTCCGGACCATTTTCCACCTGACGAATGATCTTGCTCATCATCTGCACAGCTTCCAGCGGGTACTCGCCGGACGCGGTTTCCGCCGACAGCATCACCGCATCCGCACCTTCGGCCACGGCGTTGGCAACGTCGGTCACCTCGGCACGGGTCGGGGCAGGGGAGAAGCGCATCGACTCCAGCATCTGCGTCGCCACCACCACCGGTTTGCCGAGCTGACGGCAGATGGTGATGATGTTTTTCTGAATCTGCGGCACGCTTTCGGCCGGTACTTCCACGCCCAAGTCACCGCGAGCGACCATGATCGCGTCGCTCAATTCGGCGATCTCGCGCAGTTGAGTCACCGCCGATGGTTTCTCGATCTTGGCCATCAAAAATGCTTTGTCGCCGATCAGATCGCGCGCCTCGCGAATGTCTTCCGGGCGCTGCACAAACGACAGCGCGACCCAGTCCACACCCAGCTCCAGACCGAAGCTCAAATCGCGACGGTCCTTGGCGGTCAGCGGGCTCAGTTCCAGCACCGCTTGCGGCACGTTCACGCCTTTGCGGTCCGAGAGTTCGCCGCCATTGAGCACGGTGGTGTCGATGGCGTCGGAGTACTTTGTCACCACGCGAAGGCGCAGCTTGCCGTCGTCCAGCAGCAGGTCCATGCCCGGCTCGAGTGCGGCGATAATTTCCGGGTGAGGCAGGTTGACCCGGCGTTCATCGCCCGGCGTCGGGTCAAGATCCAGACGCAGCGCCTGACCGCGATGCAGTTGCACCTTGCCCTCGGCGAACTTGCCGACCCGCAGTTTCGGGCCTTGCAGGTCCATCAGAATGCCCAGCGGATAATTCAGCTGGCGCTCGACTTCACGAATCCACTGATAGCGCTGAGCGTGGTCGGCGTGATCGCCATGGCTGAAGTTCAGGCGAAAGATGTTGACCCCGGCCTGCACCAGCTCACGGATGTCGTCGATCCCGTTAGTGGCAGGACCGAGGGTGGCGAGGATTTTAACCTTCTTGTCAGGCGTCATTTTTAGGGCTCTCGAGAATCAGGATGGCACGGAAGTCGTTGACGTTGGTGCGGGTCGGCTCAGTGACGATCAGCGCGTCCAGCGCCTCGAAATAGCCGTAGCCATTGTTGTTGTCCAACTCGTCGCTGGCGCTCAGGCCGAGGGCGGCGGCGCGGGCGTAGCTGTCCGGGGTCATGATTGCGCCGGCGTTGTCTTCGGAGCCATCGATGCCATCGGTGTCGCCGGCCAGCGCGTAGACACCGGGCAGGCCTTTGAGGCTGTCGGTCAGGCTCAGCAGGAATTCGGCGTTGCGTCCGCCACGGCCATTACCGCGGACGGTGACCGTGGTTTCACCGCCCGAGAGGATCACGCAAGGCGCCGCCAATGGTTGACCGTGCAACACGACCTGACGGGCGATACCGGCGTGAACCTTGGCTACTTCGCGGGATTCGCCCTCCAGGTCGCCGAGGATCAGCGGGCTGAAACCGGCCTGACGCGCTTTCACCGCAGCGGCTTCAAGCGACTGTTGTGGACGAGCGATCAGCTGGAAGTGACTGCGCGCCAGGCTCGGATCGCCGGGTTTGACCGTCTCTGATTCCGGGCTCTGTAGCCAGTTGCGCACCGAGGTCGGGACTTCGATGTTGTAGCGCTTGAGGATCGCCAGCGCTTCGGCGGAGGTGCTCGGGTCGGCCACGGTAGGGCCGGAGGCGATGACCGTGGCGAGGTCGCCCGGTACATCCGAAATCGCATAGGTATAAACAGTGGCAGGCCAGCAGGCTTTGCCGAGGCGGCCACCCTTGATCGCCGAGAGGTGCTTGCGTACGCAATTCATCTCGCCGATGGTGGCGCCGGATTTGAGCAGGGCTTTGTTGATCGACTGCTTGTCGGCCAGGGTGATGCCGGCCGCGGGCAACGCCAGCAGGGCAGAGCCACCGCCCGAGAGCAGGAAGATCACGCGGTCGTCTTCGGTCAGATTGCTGACCAGTTCCAATACGCGTTTGGCCACTGCCAGACCGGCAGCATCAGGCACCGGGTGAGCGGCTTCGACCACTTCGATTTTTTCACACGGGGCGCCGTGACCGTAACGTGTCACCACTAAACCTGATACTTCACCCTGCCAGCAACGCTCCACCACTTGAGCCATGGCCGCGGCGGCTTTGCCGGCGCCGATGACGATTACCCGACCGCTGCGATCTTTGGGCAAATGGGCTTCGAGGACTTGCTGCGGATGGGCCGCGTCGATGGCTGTGGCAAACAGCTCGCGCAGGAATTGTTGCGGATTGACCGACATGGCGGGCTCCCGGATTTCTTGTTATTGGGGTTGGAGCAACTCGGATCCTTGTGGGAGCCAGCCTGCTGGCGATTCAGGCGCTGAGGTCTATCAGACACACCGCGTTGATTTCATCGCTAGCAGGCTAGCTCCCACAGGTTCAGGCAGGGCTTACTTGTTATCGCGAATCGAGAAATTCGCCATGTGTTCCAGGCCCTTGATCAGCGCCGAGTGGTCCCAGTTGCTGCCACCGATCGCCGCGCAGGTGCTGAACACTTGCTGGGTGTTGGCGGTGTTCGGCAGGTTGATGCCCAGCTCGCGTGCGCCGGCCAGGGCCAGGTTCAGGTCCTTCTGGTGCAGGCTGATGCGGAAGCCTGGGTCGAAGGTGCCTTTGATCATGCGTTCGCCATGCACTTCGAGGATCTTCGAGGATGCGAAACCGCCCATCAGCGCTTCACGGACCTTGGCTGGATCGGCACCGTTTTTCGAAGCAAACAGCAGGGCTTCGGCCACGGCCTGGATGTTCAGCGCCACGATGATCTGGTTAGCCACTTTGGCGGTTTGACCGTCGCCGTTGCCGCCCACCAACGTGATGTTCTTGCCCATCGCCTGGAACAGCGGCAGAACGCGTTCGAAGGCATCGGCATCGCCGCCGACCATGATGCTCAGGGTCGCGGCCTTGGCGCCGACTTCACCGCCAGACACTGGCGCGTCGAGGTACTGAGCGCCTTTTTCGTTGATTTTGGCAGCGAAGGCTTTGGTGGCGGTTGGCGAGATCGAGCTCATGTCGATCACGACTTTGCCTTTGCCAACACCGGCCGCAATACCGTCGACGCGGAACAGCACGTCTTCGACCTGCGGGGTATCCGGCACCATGACGATGATGAATTCAGCTTCTTGCGCGACTTCTTTCGGGTTCGCCAGGGCGACGGCGCCACCGGCAATCAGGTCAGCAGGTGCAGGGTCGTGGTGTGCCGACAGGAACAGGCTGTGACCGGCTTTCTGCAGGTTCAACGCCATTGGGTGGCCCATGATGCCGGTGCCGATAAATCCGATTTTAGCCATGAGAAAATCCTCTTGTTTTTGTGTTGCTCAAGCAAATAGGGGGCGTAGCTTTTTGTAGGAGTGAGCCTGCTCGCGATAGCGGTATGTCAGGCAACATCAATGTTGAATGTGCTGGCCTCATCGTCGGAACGCCGCCCGGAGCCGGCTCGCTCCTACAGGGGAACTGCGTCAGATTGCGTTGTGGGTTTTGAGCCAGCCCAGACCTGCTTCAGTGGTGGTCAGCGGCTTGTATTCGCAGCCAACCCAACCCTGATAACCGATGCGGTCCAGGTGTTCGAACAGGAAGCGGTAGTTGATCTCACCGGTGCCCGGTTCGTTGCGCCCAGGGTTATCGGCCAACTGGATGTGGTTGATCTCGCCCAGGTGCGCAGCCATGGTGCGGGCCAGGTCGCCCTCCATGATTTGCATGTGGTAGATGTCGTATTGCAGGAACAGGTTGGCGCTGCCGACCTGTTCGCGAATCGACAGGGCTTGCGCGGTGTTGTTCAGGTAGAAACCCGGGATGTCGCGGGTGTTGATCGCTTCCATCACCAGTTTGATACCCGCCGCTTGCAGCTTGTCGGCGGCGTATTTGAGGTTGGCGACGAAGGTTTTTTCCACGGTGGCATCGTCGATGCCTTGTGGACGAATACCGGCCAGGCAGTTGACCTGGGTGTTGCCCAACACTTTCGCGTAAGCAATCGCCAGGTCGACACCGGCGCGGAACTCTTCAACCCGGTCCGGCAGGCACGCGATACCGCGTTCGCCCTTGGCCCAGTCACCGGCCGGCAGGTTGAACAACACTTGGGTCAAGCCATTGGCATCGAGCTTGGCTTTGATCTCGGCAGAGCTGAAATCGTAAGGGAACAGGTATTCGACACCACTGAAGCCGGCCTTGGCGGCAGCTTCAAAACGGGCAAGAAAATCCTGCTCGGTGAACAGCATGGACAGGTTGGCTGCGAAACGCGGCATGGTTGTCTCCCGTTAAAAATAGGTGCCTGTAGCAGCTGCCGAGGCACGAGGCTGCGTTGGGCTGCGAAGCGGCCCCCGACGGCGGTCCTGCGGACACGCAACGCAGCCTCGTGCCTCGGCAGCTGCTACAGGTATCAGGTCAACTTAATCGAGCAACGAAATCGCGGTTGGCGCGTCGTTGCCGACCAGCGCCAGGTCTTCGAATTCGTTGACGGCGTTGATCTCGGTGCCCATGGAAATGTTGGTCACACGCTCCAGAATAATCTCGACGATCACCGGCACCTTGAACTCTTCGATCAGATCCTGAGCCCTGCGCAGGGCAGGCTGGATCTGGCTCGGTTCGAACACACGCAGCGCCTTGCAGCCCAGGCCTTCGGCGACGGCGACGTGGTCGACACCGTAACCGTTGAGTTCCGGAGCGTTCAGGTTGTCGAAGGACAGCTGCACGCAGTAATCCATGTCGAAACCGCGCTGAGCCTGACGAATCAGCCCCAGGTACGAGTTGTTCACCACCACGTGGATGTACGGCAGCTTGAACTGCGCGCCCACCGCCAACTCTTCGATCATGAACTGGAAGTCATAGTCGCCCGACAGCGCCACAACTTTACGGGTCGGATCAGCCTTGACCACGCCCAGCGCTGCAGGAATGGTCCAGCCCAGAGGACCTGCCTGACCGCAGTTGATCCAGTGACGCGGTTTGTAGACGTGCAGGAACTGCGCGCCGGCAATCTGCGACAGACCGATGGTGCTGACGTAGCACGTGTCTTTGCCGAACACCTGGTTCATCTCTTCGTAAACGCGTTGCGGCTTGACCGGCACGTTGTCGAAGTGAGTCTTGCGCTGCAGGCTGGATTTGCGCTGCTGGCAGTCTTGCAGCCAGGCGCTGCGGTTTTTCAGCTTGCCGGCGGCTTGCCATTCGCGAGCGACTTCGATCAACACGGTCAGCGCGGCAGCGGCGTCGGAAACGATGCCCAGGTCCGGGGTGAACACGCGGCCGATCTGAGTGCCTTCAATGTCGACGTGAATGAACTTGCGGCCTTCGGTGTACACGTCGACCGAACCGGTATGACGGTTGGCCCAACGGTTACCGATACCCAGCACCATGTCGGATTTGAGCATGGTCGCGTTGCCGTAGCGGTGCGAAGTCTGCAAGCCAACCATGCCCACCATCAGCGGGTGATCGTCCGGAATGGTGCCCCAGCCCATCAGGGTCGGGACCACCGGGATACCGGTCAGCTCGGCAAACTCCACCAGCAACTCGCTGGCGTCGGCATTGATGATGCCGCCACCGGCCACCAGCAACGGACGCTCGGCCTGGTCGAGCATGGCCAGCGCCTTCTCGATTTGCACGCGGTTAGCGGTTGGCTTGGCCAGCGGCAGTGGTTCGTAGGCGTCGATGTCGAATTCGATTTCAGCCATCTGCACGTCGAACGGCAAATCGATCAGCACCGGGCCTGGACGGCCGGAGCGCATTTCGTAGAAGGCTTTCTGGAACGCGTAAGGCACCTGGCCCGGTTCCATGACGGTGGTTGCCCACTTGGTCACTGGCTTGACGATCGAGGTGATGTCGACAGCCTGGAAGTCTTCCTTGTGCATACGGGCGCGGGGTGCCTGGCCGGTAATGCAAAGAATCGGGATCGAGTCGGCCGAGGCGCTGTAGAGCCCGGTGACCATGTCGGTACCGGCCGGGCCGGAAGTGCCGATGCACACGCCGATATTGCCGGCCTTGGTGCGGGTGTAGCCCTCGGCCATGTGCGAGGCGCCTTCAACGTGGCGAGCAAGGACGTGATCGATGCCACCGACCTTCTGCAAGGCGGAGTACAGCGGGTTGATCGCGGCGCCGGGGATGCCAAAAGCGGTATCAACCCCTTCACGGCGCATCACCAGAACGGCGGCTTCGATTGCTCTCATTTTGCTCATGGTTTTGTGCCTCTTACGTTTTGTAATTGTATACAAGTGGCTTTGCGCAGAGTGTATTCACGGCGGACGGCGCAGGTCAATCCATTTTCTCAAGCGGACGTTTCATTCGTCGGAAGCCCTATCTACTGTGGCTTTTCGTCGCATGTGGCGCTTTTCGAAAATTATTGTATACAAAAAAATAACTCATTGTGTTCTATTTGTTGCATCGGACTTCTGAACACAACGCAGTCCAGCAGCTTTCCCTATAACAAAATGAGGACGGCACCATGAGCGCTTTAACCTTGAAAGTCGCAGTCAACCTGGCCAATCAGGCTATCTCCGCAGGGCGTGCAATCTCGGCGGCTCCATTGACCATCGCAGTACTGGATGCGGGTGGACACTTGGTCACCCTGCAGCGTGAAGACGGCGCCAGCCTGCTGCGCCCGCAGATCGCCATCGGCAAAGCCTGGGGCGCCATCGCCCTGGGCAAAGGCTCACGCCTGCTGGCGCTGGACGCACAACAACGACCGGCGTTTATCGCCGCTTTGAACAGTCTGGGGCAGGGCAGCGTTGTGCCGGCACCGGGCGGTGTATTGATTCGGGATCAGGACGGGAACGTGCTGGGGGCGGTGGGTATCAGCGGGGATCTATCCGATGTTGATGAGCAATGTGCGATCAATGCGATTGAGGCGTTGGGGTTGCGGGCGGATGCGGGGGTGACTGCTTGATTATGTAGTGACCGATCTACCGCCTTCGCGAGCAAGCCCGCTCCCACACTGGTTCGGTGGTGGACACAAATTGTGTGAACACCGCCAACCCACTGTGGGAGCGGGCTTGCTCGCGAAGGCAATCTCCCGGACACATCCAGCTAAAAGTCTGCCGCACCCTCAAGCATTCGCAGGTCTAGCCTTCTCATGAATTCATCGTTAGAGAAGGCAAAGGAATGCCTGAACTGTCAGCTTCGCATCGCCTGCGAATCGGCCGCTATGCCGAGCAAAACAGGATCTATCTCCTGACTGCCAATACCCTGAAGCGGGAGCCGGTTTTCAGGGATTTCACGTTGGGAAGATTGGTCGTACACCAATTCAAACAAGCACAGGACCAAGGGTTTGCCGACTCTTTGGCCTTTGTCGTCATGCCTGATCATTTTCATTGGCTTGTCCAGTTGCAAAAAGGGTCGCTGGGCCAGTTGATGTGCCAGACCAAATCGTTAAGTACTCGAGCAATCAATGCCGCCACTGGCAGGGCAGGCAGTCTTTGGCAGCAGAGCTTTCATGATCATGCGGTGCGGCGAGAGGAAGATTTGGTGAAGTTTGCTCGATACGTTGTCGCCAACCCATTGCGGGCGGGGCTGGTGGAGAAGCTTGGCGACTATTCGCTGTGGGATGCCATTTGGCTTTAGTCTCAGGACCGCGTTGCCCCCTTCGCGAGCAAGCCCGCTCCCACAGGGGATTCGTGAACACCGAAGATCCAATGTGGGAGCGGGCTTGCTCGCGAAGAGGGCGCCGCGGTGTATCAGTCCGGCTCACACCCCTTGAGCACCAACCGGATAATGGTCTGCGCCGCCGCTTCATAGTCGGCCTCATCGAGCTTGGCCTTTCCGGTCACCGCGGAAATCTGCCAGTCGAAGTCGGCATAGGTCTGGGTCGCGGCCCAGATGCTGAACATCAGGTGGTTGGGGTCGATCGGGGCGATCTGGCCGCGGTCGATCCAGGTCTGGATGCAGTCGATGTTGTGCTTGGCCTGGCCGTTGAGCCGTTCAACCAGATCAGCGCTCAGGTGCGGCGCGCCATGCATGATTTCGCTGGCGAACACCTTGGAGGCGAAGGGCAGGTCGCGGGAGATGCGGATTTTCGAGCGGATGTAGCCGCTCAGCACTTCACTGGGCACGCCGTCGGCATTGAACGGTGTCGAGGCCTGCAGAATCGGTTCGATGATGCTTTCCAGGACCTCGCGGTAGAGGTTTTCCTTGGATTTGAAGTAGTAGTAGACGTTGGGCTTGGGCAATCCCGCCTTGGCTGCGATGTCACTGGTTTTGGTCGCAGCGAAGCCCTTGTCGGCAAATTCTTCACTGGCGGCACGCAGGATCAGTTCTTTGTTGCGCTCGCGGATGGTGCTCATAAACCAGGGGGTTCCTTGCCTGTTCTGGCGGTTGCGCATGGTAGCACCGGCCTCGCGCGGCGCTCAAGAATGCCCCGTGCGGTACCCGGCCGCGTTATGCTGCGCGGCATTCATTCAAGAAGGAAACCTGATTCATGGCAGGAAGCAGTTTGCTGTTGCTGATCGACGACATTGCCGCGGTACTCGACGATGTGGCGTTGATGACCAAAATGGCCGCCAAGAAGACTGCTGGCGTGCTCGGCGACGATCTGGCGCTCAATGCCCAACAGGTTTCCGGTGTGCGTGCCGAGCGGGAAATCCCGGTGGTGTGGGCGGTGGCCAAGGGCTCGTTTCTCAACAAGCTGATCCTGGTGCCCTCAGCGTTGGCCATCAGTGCGTTCATTCCCTGGCTGGTCACACCGTTGTTGATGATCGGCGGCGCTTACCTGTGTTTTGAAGGTTTCGAGAAACTGGCCCATAAATTCCTGCACAGCAAGGCGGAAGACCAGGCCGAGCATGCAGAGCTGGTCGAGGCCGTGGCTGATCCGGCGGTCGATCTCGTGGCGTTCGAGCAGGACAAGATCAAAGGCGCCATCCGCACCGACTTCATTCTCTCTGCAGAAATCATCGCAATCACCCTGGGCACCGTGGCGGATGCCTCGCTGACCCAACAAGTCATCGTGCTTTCGGGCATTGCCATCGTCATGACCATCGGTGTGTATGGCCTGGTGGCCGGCATCGTCAAACTCGACGACCTCGGCTTGTGGCTGACCCAGAAGCCTGGACAGATGGCCAAAAGCATTGGCAGCGGGATTCTGCGTGCGGCTCCGTACATGATGAAAAGCCTGTCGGTGATCGGCACGGCGGCTATGTTCCTGGTGGGTGGCGGAATTCTCACCCACGGCGTGCCGGTGGTTCATCACTGGATTGAGAGTGTCAGCGCAGGGGCGGGTGGTGCCGGATTTATCGTGCCGACGTTGCTGAATGCGGTGGCGGGGATTGTGGCGGGGGCGGTGGTGTTGGCGGGTGTGATGGTTGCCGGCAAACTCTGGAAAGCAGTGAAAGGCTAAACCTGTGGGAGCGAGCTTGCTCGCGATATCGGCCTGTCAGTCAGCATAGATGTTGAATGTTATGGCCTCATCGCGAGCAAGCTCGCTCCCACATTCGATTTGTGACTGACATGAAAAAGGCCATTCGATCTGCATCGAATGGCCTTTTTTGTTGCCGATGAATTACTCGGCGATCTGCAACTTGCGCGACTCGGTGTACACGTAGCGCACTTTCTCGTACTCGAATGGCGAGTTCAGCTGGCCATAGCGGAAGCTGTTCTGGTAGCGCTTGTCGATACCACGCAGGACCCAGATTTCCGGATGGTTTTCGCTGACTTCGGAGACGTTCAGGAAGTTGATCGCCGACTCTGCGGTGAAATCGACCGCCAGGCCGCCGGTGTCGCGGATGTTCGAAGGTCCGAGGATCG
Source organism: Pseudomonas sp. GL_093 (assembly GCF_057837605.1). NCBI lineage: Bacteria > Pseudomonadati > Pseudomonadota > Gammaproteobacteria > Pseudomonadales > Pseudomonadaceae > Pseudomonas > Pseudomonas sp. GL_093. The sequence goes on from NZ_CM174448.1 coordinate 1,927,712, forward strand.
GCAACACGAAGTAGGCGCCGCCGGGTACACCGTAGAAGCCCAGTGTCTGGCCGAAGTCTTCGCTCTGGCGCGGCAGACCCATGGCGGTGGCCGGGTCCCACAAGCCGGCGATGCCGATGGTGGTGTTGAGTAGCAGGCGTGCGGTGGTTTCCATCGAGCGCTGCCCCTTGAACTGCAGCAGGCTGTTCATCAGGTTCGGCACATCACCGAGGTTGTTGAAGAAGTTGCTGACGCCGGTGCGCAGGAAACTCGGGGTGATGTAGCGATAGCCATTGACCACTGGCAGGAACACCCATTGGTCGAAGCGGTAGTTGAAGTGGTAGACGCGGCGGTTCCACTCTTCCAGCGGGTCGTAGACGGCCAGCGCGCTAAGCGTCGAGCGTTCGAACTCGCGCTGATCCAGCCCCGGGTTGAATTTGAGTTTGCTCAGCGGCTCCTTGAAGCCGTCACTGTCAATCACAACCGGTGCGTTGGCTTTGCTGTTGTCGGCATTGGCGACGCCTGCGCAGAGTAGCGCTGCGATAAGCAGGAGGTATTTAGCCACGGAAGAACTCCAGCATGGCGTCGCTGTTGACGCGGTAATTAAGGTTGCCGCAATGGCCGCCCAGTGGATAAACGGTCAAGCGATCGCCAAAGGTCTTGCGCAGGAAACCAAGGTCACCAGGGCCGAGAATCACGTCGTCGGCGTTGTGCATGACGGCGATTTTCGGGCTGTCGTGCAGGTAATCCTTGAGTGCATACAAACTGACCTGGTCGATCAGTTGCAGCAGGCTGCCGCCGTCGGTACGGGCGCGCCACATCGGAATGACTTGCTCGGTGATGTAGCAGTCGAAGTCGCACTGCAGCGCGCGTTTGAGGAACGGCGTGAGGCTGGTGCCTTCGGTGATCGGGTATTTCGGTGGAGTGATCAGGCCGCGACGGTTGATCAGGTCCGAGGTGAAGGCAATGTCGGCTGCCGAGAAACGGAACGAAGTGCCGATCAGCATGGCCATCTGTTCGTTGCTCAGGTGCTGCTTGGACTGCTGGAAGTCGTAGAGCAGGGCATCGTTGAGGTCGATGTAGCCTTTCTGCTGGAAGTAGCGGGTCAGTTTGTTCAGCACCAGTTCATAGAACGTTGTGCTGTTGTTGATGCCCTTGACCTCGGTCTGGACCAGCTTGTCGAGGTTGGTGATCGAGGTGTAGAGGTTGACCGGCGGGTTGAGCAGCAAGACTTTCTTGAAGTTGAAGCTGCGGCGGGTTTCATCCAGGTGCGCGACGAACGCCGCATCCAGGGCGCCCAGGCTGTAGCCGGTCAGGTAGTAATCGGTAACGTCCACATGCGGGTTTTGTGCCCGCACGGCCTGCATCACCCGGTACATGTCTTCGGCGTCTTCCTTGGTGATACCGGGCGTGGCAAAGCGTGAGGCGGCGCTCATGAAGTCGAAGCTGGTGGGCGACGACAGTTGCACCACGTGGTAGCCGGCCTTGTAGTAGAGCTTCTTCAGGTATTCGTTAAGGCTGCTGTCGTAGCGTGCGCCGGTGCCGGCGATCAGGAAGATCAGTGGTGCGGCTTTATCCTGGGTGGCGATGCGGTAGGTGAGTTTCTTCACCGGCCAGAAGTTGTCTGGCAAATCGAACTCACGCTCCGGGCGTAACCTGACGCTGCGGGTTTCCTGATTGATGTCATCGTCCAGCGGCAACTCCGGGCGCAGGTCCGGCGGTGTCGTCGCGATGGTCGCCTCGAACGGGTTAGTCAAAGGGTAGCCATAGCTGGCAGCGTCGATATCGACGGCCAGTGCGGACGCACTCAAAATAAGGCCGCCAAACAGGGCGGCGAAGCGCAAGGAACGGAGCATGACTAGATCCCTTAGAGAAAGGTGCCAAATGAAGTTCGCAGGCTATGACCACGGGGGTTGCGCCAAAGTGCCATGGATCGGCACCAATCAGGCCTAATTTCGGAGTAATAGTAGCTGGACGATACACTTTGCAGCGATTGCGTGACCAATTATCTCTTACATGCGTTTGCTAACCGCTGGCGGGGGATTAAGCTGGCCGCCGTTTTCGTTTATTGGAGTGCTTCATGTCCCGCCGTCTGCCTGTGATTCTGCTGCTCGTTCTCCTGCCGTTATGGCTGGCCGCCAGTTATGGCGCGCGTTATGGCTTCATGGAGGATGCTCAATGGGTCGGCATCTGCGTGGACGAAGCGAGTCGCTGGGAATGCCAGGTTCGTTCGAGCCTGGGCCTGATGATTCACTTCAATGTCCTGGGCTTCGCGGCATTGGCGGCAGCCGTTATTGGTTTTGTGCTGCAGGGCCGGGCAGGGTGGTGGTTGGCCGTGCTGGCGCTGGTGTTTGGGTTTCCGGCGTTGGCGTTGTACAACACGACTTTGGCTGTTTTTGCGGTGGTGATTGCTGGATTGCGGTTGGTCCGGGCTTCCCGCAGCGTCTGATGGTCAGTCTTCGCGAGCAGGCTCGCTCCCACATTTGACCGCGTTCTCATGATAGATGCGGTCCAGTGTGGGAGCGAGCTTGCTCGCGATGAGGCCGGTAGGGGCGCTGAAAAATTACCCCTTGCGAACCCGCAAACTGCGCCACAACGCTGCAACCATCAACACACTCACCAGCGCCCAACCCCAGGCCTGCTGATTCTGCAACCCTTCACGGTAAAGCTGCGGCGCAATGCCGGCACCGATGATGAAGGTCAGCAGGGCAATCTCCCGACGCGCCACGCTCACCGGGCGGCACAGATAGACCAGCGCCGGCAGGATGAATGCAACACTCGGGAAGCTGCGATAACGCGGATCGAACACCAGCTCCAGCATCGTCACCGCAGCGGCAAACCCGGCCACAGCGAGCAACCAGCCCGCCCGACGTTCCAGCGCATTGAACGCCCGTCCGCGCCAGCCAGTGCGAGCGCTCAGGGTCAGTGCCGCATGGGCCAGCACCAACACGTTCAACGCCGTCAGCAAAGCGACCCACAACCATTCACTGGTAAACCGCGTAGTGACGCGGGCCAGGTCGCCCCAGGCGCCAATCGAGCAGGCGGCCAGCGCGCCGAGCAGCGGTAGAACCAGCGCTGCGCGAGTGCTGCGGACACGTCCACCGAGGATGAGTGTGCCGAGGAAGATCAAACCACCCACCACCAGCCACTGCGTCCAGTAAGGCACGTTCGACACTGGACCGGCGAGCACGCCCTTGTCTTGGCGATCGGCATCGAACAGCCCCCAGTAACCACCAACCGCACCTTCGCTGGCGCGTTTCCACGGCTGGTCGAAGGCTTCGATCAGGTTGTAATGCCAGCCTTGCTGCTCCGCCATGATGACAAAGGCGCGAATGAACTTGGCTTCATTGACCCGGCTCGGCAGGGCGGTTTCACGCTGACGGCCTTCACTCGGCCAGCCGGTTTCGCCAATCATCACGTCCTTGGGTGCGAACTTGTTGCCGAACACCTGACGTACTTCGGCCACATGCTGCAGGGCGGCATCGATGTTCGACGGGTCATCTTCCCAGTACGGCAACAAATGGATGGTCAGGAAATCCACCGCCGGGGCGACTTCCGGGTGCTTGAGCCAGAACTCCCAGACGTCGGCGTAAGTGACAGGTTGTTTGACCTGGCTTTTGACTTTACTGATGAGCTTGGCCAGTTGCGCGCCAGTGACTTCCTTGCGCAACAGGGTTTCGTTGCCGACGATCACCGAGGTCACAACGTCCGCGTTGGCGTTGGCCGAGGCGATCAGCAGGTCGACTTCCTTGGCGGTGTCCACCGGGTTGCTGTTGACCCAGGCGCCGATCATCAGTTTCAGCCCGTGCTTGCGCGCCAGGTCGGGCAGGGCCTCGAGGCCGGTCATGGAATAGGTGCGGATGCATTCGAAGCTTTTGGCCAGCAGCGCGAGGTCGGCATCCATGCGCTCGGGGCGCAGCTTGAACGGCTGATCGAACGGTGATTGATCCTTGTCGAACGGGGTGTAGGAGGCGCATTGCAGCTTATGCGTCGCGCTGGCTACGTCCGGCAGCACCACTGGTTTACCGAGGCCGTACCAGAAGCCACCCAGGGCAAAAAGCCCCAGCAGGCAGGCGAATAGATAAGCAAAAAAAGGAAAGCGGGATGTCGCGGGCATGGTCAGGCCGTCTGGGAGCAAAGCCGCGCATGTTACCTTCATTTGCCGCGTGCTTGGTGGCCTGCATACTTTTGACATGCAAAGTTTGGGCGGATTGGCGAGCGGACTTCCGGTGGTCTAGATTAATGGCGTTCTGATGTCGTTTCTCGATGCCTTGAGGTCGCTGGCAGAGAAGGTCGCCATTGTCTTGGGGTTGATTATCGACGCATCAGTGCTCTCATAGATAAATCGCTGATATTCGGACGAGTTTGCGGTGGGCGTGATGGGGGCGCTGTGCACCATAACAATACGTTGACGCGACTCGGCATCCGTCGAGCGCAGCACTTTCGGGGAAGTAACGATGAAGATGCGACGACTCTTGGGCGCAGGTGCCGCTTTGGTGCTGGCGATCAGTTCTACTGTAGCCAGCGCCGAAGGCAAGGCAGTGACTATCGGTTATGTCGACGGCTGGTCGGACAGTGTCGCCACGACCAACGTGGCCGCTGAAGTGATCAGGCAGAAACTCGGTTATGACGTGAAACTGCAAGCAGTTGCCACCGGGATCATGTGGCAGGGCGTGGCCACTGGCAAACTCGATGCCATGATGTCTGCGTGGCTGCCTGTGACTCATGGTGAATACTGGACCAAGAATAAAGATCAAGTCGTCGATTACGGTCCGAACTTCAAGGACGCGAGAATTGGCCTGATCGTGCCGGAGTACGTCAAAGCTAAAAGTATTGCCGATCTGAAAACCGACGACAGCTTCAAAGGTCGTATCGTCGGCATCGACGCCGGTTCGGGTGTAATGCTCAAGTCCGAGCAGGCGATCAAGGACTACGATCTGACCGGCTATCAACTCAAGGCCAGTTCCGGCGCCGGCATGATTGCCGAGCTGACCCGTGCCGAGAAGAAAAACGAATCCATTGCCGTTACCGGTTGGGTGCCGCACTGGATGTTCGCCAAGTGGAAACTGCGCTTCCTGGACGACCCGAAAGGCGTTTATGGCGCGGCTGAAACCGTAAACAACATCGGCAGCAAAGAACTGGCAACCAAGGCTCCGGAAGTTGCCAAGTTCATGAAGAACTTCCAGTGGGCGTCGAAAGACGAAATCGGCGAAGTCATGTTGGCCATTCAGGATGGTGCCAAACCTGAAGTCGCCGCGAAGGATTGGGTGGCCAAACACCCGGAACGCGTTGCAGACTGGACCAAATGATTTGAGCTGACGCGTCTGCTCAGCACTTCTCAAGGCCCCTTGGCATATTTGCCAAGGGGCCTTTTGTTTTTCCCCATTTATTTAATGCATGCCGGGAAATGGCGATTCTGTCATGTCGTTCTAATACTAAGGTCGTCTGGAACCAGTTCCGTAGCCGCATAGAGTGGATAACGTTCCAACTTCATCTGTGCTGCGAGGATAAAAACAATGAACGACAGCATTTACCTCTCGATTCAAAACAGCCCGCGCTTCAAGGAGCTGGTTAGTAAGCGAGAAAAGTTCGCCTGGATTCTTTCGGCGATCATGCTAGGGCTTTACTCCGGATTCATCCTTTTGATTGCTTACGGGCCGCATATTCTGGGGGCGAAAATCAGCCCCGAGTCTTCGATTACCTGGGGGATACCGATTGGTGTCGGGCTGATTCTCTCGGCCTTTATCCTGACTGCAATCTACGTACGACGCGCCAATGGCGAATTCGACGACCTGAACAATGCGATTCTCAAGGAGGCTCAGCAATGATCCGGCGTCTAATGGCTCTATTGAGCATCGCAGCCTTTGCACCTGGCGCCTGGGCGGGTGAAGCCCTGACCGGCGAAGTGCACAAACAACCGCTCAACGTTTCCGCGATCCTGATGTTCGTCGCGTTCGTTGGCCTGACCCTGTGCATCACCTACTGGGCTTCCAAGCGCAACAATTCGGCGGCTGACTACTATGCGGCGGGTGGCAAGATCACCGGCTTCCAGAACGGTCTGGCGATTGCCGGTGACTACATGTCGGCGGCGTCCTTCCTGGGTATTTCCGCCCTGGTGTTCACTTCCGGTTACGACGGTCTGATCTACTCGATCGGCTTTCTGGTGGGCTGGCCGATCATTCTGTTCCTGATCGCCGAGCGCCTGCGTAACCTGGGTAAATACACCTTTGCCGACGTGGCGTCCTACCGCCTTGGGCAAACCCAGATCCGCACGCTGTCCGCTTGCGGTTCGCTGGTGGTGGTGGCGTTCTACCTGATCGCGCAAATGGTCGGTGCCGGCAAGCTGATCCAGCTGCTGTTCGGTCTCGACTACTACGTTGCCGTGATCCTGGTCGGTATCCTTATGTGCATGTACGTGTTGTTCGGCGGCATGCTGGCGACCACTTGGGTGCAGATCATCAAGGCCGTGTTGCTGCTGTCCGGTGCTACGTTCATGGCGCTGATGGTCATGAAACACGTCAACTTCGACTTCAGCTTGCTGTTTTCCGAGGCGATCAAGGTTCACCCTAAAGGTGAAGCGATCATGAGCCCGGGCGGCCTGGTGAAAGATCCGGTCTCGGCATTCTCGCTTGGCCTGGCGCTGATGTTCGGTACCGCTGGCCTGCCGCACATTCTGATGCGCTTCTTCACCGTGAGTGACGCGAAAGAAGCTCGCAAGAGCGTGCTGTATGCAACTGGCTTCATTGGCTACTTCTACATCCTGACGTTCATCATCGGCTTCGGCGCGATTCTGCTGGTCAGCACCAACCCTGCCTTTAAAGATGCGGCTGGCGCGCTGTTGGGCGGCAACAACATGGCGGCGGTGCACCTGGCTAACGCGGTCGGTGGCAGTATCTTCCTGGGCTTCATCTCGGCAGTCGCGTTCGCAACCATTCTGGCAGTCGTTGCCGGTCTGACTCTGGCGGGTGCTACAGCGGTGTCCCACGACCTTTACGCCAGCGTGATCAAGAAGGGCAAGGCCAACGACAAGGACGAGATCCGCGTCTCGAAAATCACCACCATCTGTCTGGGTGTGTTGGCGATCGGTCTGGGCATTCTGTTCGAAAGCCAGAACATCGCGTTCATGGTGGGCCTGGCGTTCTCTATCGCGGCGAGCTGTAACTTCCCGGTGCTGCTGCTTTCCATGTACTGGAAGAAGCTGACCACGCGTGGTGCGATGATCGGTGGCTGGTTGGGTCTGATCAGTGCCGTTGGTTTGATGGTGCTTGGGCCAACCATTTGGGTGCAGATCCTGCATCACGAGAAGGCTATCTTCCCGTATGAGTACCCGGCGCTGTTCTCCATGGCCATTGCGTTTATCGGGATCTGGTTCTTCTCGATCACTGACAAGTCGACTGCGGCTGACAATGAGCGGGCGCTGTTCTTCCCTCAGTTTGTTCGTTCGCAGACTGGTTTGGGGGCGAGTGGGGCGGTTGCTCACTAAGGCTTCAGGCTTGGCTATATAAGCTGCGTTAAACAGAAATGCCCCGGTCGAGAGATCGGGGCATTTTTTGTTGGGCGGTTATCGGCCCTTGTTGACTGAGTACATATCCGTTTCTTCTGTAACGGCTGATTATGGTTTCGCTTTTACAGCGACTCACTTTTGCAGACGCCCAAAAGTAAGCAAAACGCTTCGCCCCGGCGTACGGCACTTCGCTAAAGCTCAGTGTTCCCTCGCTACGGTGTCCATCAGGGGGGCATCGCCTACGGTCTGCTTCGCGACGACCTCCTCTCGATGTGTGCGGCTTCGCCGCACGGCGCTGCGCGCCTAACCCCCTGATGAACACCTACGCTCGGCCTGCCGAAGGGGCGAAAGATCAAAAGCAGGATCAACATCAAAAGCAAAAGCCAGATCAACAGCCCGCCGCTCACTCATCGTTCACTCCGCGTGGGAACGAACAGGTTCATCGCACAAACAAAAACGGCCTCTATATAAATAGAGGCCGTTCCCGGTGCAACTTTAAGACGTTATCGCAAGACAGGTCTTATTTGCGGTCTTCCAGCTTGGTGATGTCACGCGACTCGTAGCCGGTGTACAACTGGCGCGGACGGCCAATCTTGTACGGGCTGGAGAGCATTTCTTTCCAGTGGGAGATCCAGCCGACGGTCCGCGCCAAAGCGAAGATCACGGTGAACATGCTGGTTGGAATGCCGATCGCCTTGAGGATGATCCCCGAGTAGAAGTCGACGTTCGGGTACAGCGAGCGTTCGATGAAGTACGGGTCGGTCAGGGCGATCTCTTCCAGGCGCATGGCCAGTTCGAGTTGCGGATCGTTGGTGATGCCCAGTTCTTTCAGCACTTCGTCGCAGGTCTGCTTCATGACTGTTGCGCGTGGGTCGCGGTTTTTGTAAACCCGGTGACCGAAGCCCATCAGTTTGAACGGATCGTTCTTGTCCTTGGCCTTGGCGATGTACTTGTCGATGTTCGATACATCGCCAATTTCATCGAGCATGGTCAGAACAGCTTCGTTCGCGCCGCCGTGGGCAGGGCCCCACAGTGCAGCGATGCCGGCAGCGATACAGGCGAACGGGTTGGCACCCGAAGAACCGGCCAGGCGTACGGTGGAAGTCGATGCGTTCTGCTCGTGGTCCGCATGGAGGATGAAGATCTTGTCCATGGCGTTGGCGAGTACCGGGCTGATCGGTTTGATCTCGCACGGGGTGTTGAACATCATGTGCAGGAAGTTTTCCGCGTACGTCAGGTCGTTGCGCGGGTACATCATGGGTTGCCCCATCGAGTACTTGTAAACCATCGCTGCCAGGGTCGGCATCTTGGCAACCAGACGGATCGCGGAAATTTCGCGATGCTGCGGGTTATTGATGTCCAGGGAGTCGTGGTAGAAGGCCGAGAGGGCGCCGACTACGCCGCACATGACGGCCATCGGGTGGGCGTCGCGACGGAAACCGTTGAAGAACGTCTTCAGCTGCTCGTGAACCATGGTGTGGTTTTTCACGGTGCTGACGAACTGGGCCTTCTGTTCTGCGGTCGGCAATTCGCCGTTGAGCAGCAGATAGCAGGTTTCCAGGTAGTCCGACTTTTCAGCCAGCTGTTCGATCGGGTAGCCGCGGTGCAGCAGGATGCCGTTGTCGCCGTCGATATAGGTGATCTTCGACTCGCAGGAAGCTGTCGACATGAAACCAGGGTCAAAGGTGAAACGGCCCGTGGCCGTCAGGCCCCGAACATCGATAACATCGGGACCAACGGTGCCGGTTAAAATGGGCAGCTCGACGGGGGCTGCGCCCTCGATGATCAACTGCGCTTTTTTGTCAGCCATGTGGCCTCCTATTTATGCTTGAAATCATCAGACAGACCCCCCACGCAGGGCCCGCACCACTATAGTGAGATAAATTCGAATGTCAATTTGCCTAAAGTCTTGCTCCAGAAGGCTTTAACCGGACTTTTTCCTCGAAATTGACTGCCATTTACGCCTTTTATACGACTTGTGCAATGAGCTATTAGGGGAAGGCGATTGCGTTGTCATTAGTAGCCTAACTGTCTATACTCGGCCTCCGACCGCCAGGGGCTTTTGGGCCTGCTTTACTGGGGGTCGCACTCCCTGGGTGGTGGGTACCTGACCAGTGCACTCCCCAACAACTTTGCCCTGATTGTTAGGGGCTCTTCAGTGTGAAAAAAAGCCGTGAATAGCCAACGACCTGTAAACCTAGACCTAAGGACCATCAAACTCCCAGTCACTGCTTACACGTCCATTCTTCACCGAATCTCCGGAATCATCCTCTTTGTCAGCCTGGCCATCATGCTTTATGCATTGGACAAGTCGCTCGACTCGGAAGAAGGCTTCGGTCAGGTGAAAGCGTGTCTGACCAGTCCGCTAGCCAAGCTAGTGATTTGGGGCATCCTGTCCGCCTTGCTGTATCACCTGGTTGCCGGCGTGCGCCATTTGATGATGGACATGGGCATCGGCGAGTCGCTTGAAGGCGGCAAACTGGGCTCGAAAATCGTTATCGCCGTTTCCGTGGTGGTAATCGTTCTGGCAGGAGTTTGGATATGGTAACTAACGTCACGAACCTGTCGCGTTCGGGCCTCTATGACTGGATGGCACAACGTGTGTCTGCGGTCGTTCTCGCGGCTTACTTCATCTTCCTGATCGGATACGTCGTTGCCCATCCTGGCATCGGCTACGCCCAATGGCATGAACTGTTCGCAAGCAACTGGATGCGTATTTTCAGTCTCCTGGCCCTCGTTGCCCTCGGCGCTCACGCCTGGGTCGGCATGTGGACCATCGCGACCGACTACCTGACGCCAATGGCGTTCGGCAAGTCCGCGACTGCAGTACGTTTCCTCTTCCAGGCAGTATGCGGCGTTGCGATGTTCGCCTACTTCGTCTGGGGTGTGCAGATTCTTTGGGGTATCTGATTCATGTCTACTACAGTTAATACGCTTTCGTTCGACGCCATCATCATTGGCGGCGGCGGTGCTGGCATGCGCGCTGCTCTGCAGCTGGCACAAGGTGGTCACAAGACTGCCGTAGTTACCAAGGTTTTCCCGACTCGTTCGCACACTGTATCCGCACAGGGTGGCATCACCTGCGCCATCGCCTCGGCAGATCCGAACGATGACTGGCGCTGGCACATGTACGATACCGTCAAGGGTTCCGACTATATCGGTGACCAGGACGCTATCGAATACATGTGTTCCGTAGGCCCGGAAGCGGTCTTCGAGCTCGAGCACATGGGCTTGCCGTTCTCCCGTACCGAACAAGGCCGCATCTATCAGCGTCCGTTCGGCGGTCAGTCGAAAGACTTCGGTAAAGGTGGCCAGGCTGCCCGTACGTGCGCCGCTGCCGACCGTACCGGTCACGCACTGCTGCACACCCTGTACCAGGCCAACCTCAAGGCCGGCACCGTATTCCTCAACGAATACTACGGCGTCGACCTGGTGAAGAACGAAGATGGTGCCTTTGTCGGCATGATCGTCATCTGCATCGAAACCGGCGAAACTTCCTACGTCCGCGCTAACGCCACTGTACTGGCGACTGGCGGTGCAGGTCGTATCTACTCGTCCACCACCAATGCCCTGATCAACACCGGTGACGGCGTCGGCATGGCTCTGCGTGCTGGCGTGCCGGTACAAGACATTGAAATGTGGCAGTTCCACCCGACCGGCATCGCCGGCGCCGGTGTACTGGTGACTGAAGGTTGCCGCGGTGAAGGCGGTTACCTGATCAACAAGCACGGCGAGCGTTTCATGGAGCGTTATGCTCCGAACGCCAAAGACCTTGCGGGTCGTGACGTTGTTGCTCGCTCGATGGTTAAAGAAATCATCGCCGGCAACGGTTGCGGTCCGGATGGCGACCACGTAATGCTGAAACTCGATCACCTCGGTGAAGAAGTTCTGCACAGCCGTCTGCCAGGCATCATGGAACTGTCCAAGACCTTCGCCCACGTCGATCCAGCCGTGTCGCCGATTCCGGTCGTTCCAACCTGCCACTATATGATGGGCGGCGTGCCGACCAACATTCACGGTCAGGCAATCACTCAGGATGAAAACGGCGTTGACCAGATCATCCCGGGCCTGTTCGCAGTAGGCGAAGTGGCCTGCGTATCGGTTCACGGTGCCAACCGTCTGGGCGGCAACTCGTTGCTCGACCTGGTGGTATTCGGTCGTGCAGCCGGCCTGTTCCTGGAACAGACCCTGAAAGAAGGTGTCGACTACACCCGCGCTCGCCAGTCCGACATCGACGCTGCCCTGGCACGTCTCGATGGCCTGAACTCGCGTACCGAAGGCGAAGACGTCGCTACCCTGCGTAAAGAGCTGCAAAGCTGCATGCAGAACTACTTCGGTGTATTCCGTACCGGCGAATACATGCAGAAGGGTATTGCTCAGTTGGCTGATCTGCGTGGCCGTATCGCCAACGTCAAGATCAACGACAAGAGCCAGGCGTTTAACACTGCTCGTATCGAAGCGCTGGAATTGCAGAACCTGCTGGAAGTGGCCGAAGCTACCGCCATCGCTGCAGAGATCCGCAAAGAGTCCCGCGGCGCTCACGCCCGTGAAGACTACGAAGACCGCGACGACGAAAACTGGCTGTGCCACACCCTGTACTTCCCGGGTGACAAGCGCGTTACCAAGCGTGCTGTGAACTTCTCGCCGAAGACTGTTCCGACTTTTGAACCTAAGATTCGGACTTATTAAGGGTGGCCGCCATGTTGCAAGTCAGTGTTTATCGCTACAACCCTGATCAGGACGCTGCGCCGTTCATGCAGGAATTTACGGTCGATACCGGTGGTAAAGACCTGATGGTGCTGGACGTGCTGGCCCTGATCAAAGAGCAGGACGAAGGTTTCTCCTATCGTCGCTCTTGCCGTGAAGGTGTTTGCGGTTCCGACGGCATGAACATCAACGGCAAAAACGGTCTGGCGTGCGTCACGCCGCTGTCCGCTGTCGTAAAAGGTAACAAGCTGATCGTTCGTCCTCTGCCAGGTTTGCCGGTAATCCGTGACCTGGTCGTCGATATGAGCATCTTCTACAAGCAATACGAAAAGGTTAAGCCATACCTGCAGAACGACACGCCGGCTCCGGCCATCGAACGTCTGCAGACCCCTGAAGAGCGTGAAAAGCTTGACGGTCTGTACGAGTGCATTCTGTGCGCTTGCTGCTCGACCTCTTGCCCGTCCTTCTGGTGGAACCCGGACAAGTTCCTGGGTCCAGCTGCTCTGCTGCAAGCGTATCGCTTCCTGGCAGACAGCCGCGACACCAAGACTGCCGAGCGTCTGGCTTCGCTGGATGACCCGTTCAGCGTATTCCGCTGCCGCGGGATCATGAACTGCGTCAACGTCTGCCCGAAAGGCCTGAACCCGACTAAGGCCATCGGTCACGTACGTAACATGCTGCTGCAAAGCGGCGTGTGATTCAGCTGCTGTACCCGTAGGACTGCTGTACCCGTAGATGCTACGGCGCAGGCTTCAACCGGCGCCGTAGTTTTAACCTGAGCAGCAGCTTATAAGGCTGCGGCTCTTATTTTGAAGAAATGAGACAAGCAGGGGCATCCGGGCTGGTACCCGGACTATCAGCGTGATCCTAAGTGGCTTGTTTTAGTCGCTGCATTCGGACTTCTGCAAGCGTGCTCGGTGTCGACGCCGGTGGTGTTCCCCTAACCGAGGGTGACCAAGCATGCAAGAAAGCGTGATGCAGCGCATGTGGAACAGCGCCTACCTATCCGGTAGTAACGCTGCCTATGTGGAAGAGCTCTACGAGCTCTACCTGCACGACCCTAACGCTGTGCCAGAAGAGTGGCGCACCTACTTCCAGAAGTTGCCTGCTGACGGCAACACTGCCACCGATGTTTCGCACTCCACAATTCGCGATCATTTCGTCTTGCTGGCAAAGAACCAGCGCCGCGCCCAACCGGTTTCCGCCGGCAGCGTGAGCAGTGAGCACGAGAAGAAGCAAGTTGAAGTGCTGCGATTGATCCAGGCCTACCGTATGCGTGGCCACCAGGCAGCCCAGCTTGACCCGCTGGGGCTGTGGCAGCGTCCTGCACCTGCAGACCTGTCGATCAATCATTACGGCTTGACCAATGCCGATCTTGATACGACCTTCCGTGCCGGCGACCTGTTCATCGGCAAAGAGGAGGCGAGCCTACGCGAAATTCACGAAGCGTTGCAGCAGACATATTGCCGCACCATCGGCGCTGAATTTACGCATATCACCGATTCCGAGCAGCGCCAGTGGTTCCAGCAGCGTCTGGAAAGCGTGCGCGGCCGTCCGACGTACTCCGCCGACATCAAGAGCCACTTGCTTGAGCGCGTGACCGCCGGCGAAGGCCTGGAAAAATACCTGGGTACCAAATACCCGGGTACCAAGCGTTTCGGTCTGGAAGGCGGCGAAAGCCTGATTCCGATGCTCGACGAGCTGATCCAGCGTTCCGGTTCCTACGGCACCAAGGAAATCGTTATCGGCATGGCCCACCGTGGTCGTCTGAACGTGCTGGTCAACACCTTCGGCAAGAACCCGCGCGAGCTGTTCGACGAGTTTGAAGGCAAGAAGAAGGTCGAGCTGGGTTCCGGTGACGTTAAATATCACCAGGGCTTCTCGTCCAACGTGATGACCACTGGCGGCGAAGTTCACCTGGCCATGGCGTTCAACCCGTCCCACCTGGAAATCGTATCTCCAGTGGTTGAGGGTTCGGTTCGCGCCCGTCAGGATCGTCGTAACGACCCTACCGGTGAGAAGGTTCTGCCGATCTCCATCCACGGTGACGCGGCATTCGCCGGTCAGGGTGTGGTCATGGAAACCTTCCAGATGTCGCAGACCCGCGGTTTCAAGACCGGCGGCACCGTGCACATCGTGATCAACAACCAGGTCGGTTTCACCATCAGCAACCCGCTGGACTCGCGTTCCACCGAGTACGCGACCGACGTTGCGAAGATGATCCAGGCGCCGATCCTCCATGTGAATGGTGATGATCCGGAAGCTGTGTTGTTCGTGACCCAGCTGGCCATCGACTACCGCATGCAGTTCAAGCGTGACGTGGTGATCGACCTGGTCTGCTACCGTCGCCGTGGCCACAACGAGGCCGACGAGCCAAGCGGCACCCAGCCAATCATGTATCAGCAGATCACCAAACAGCGCACCACCCGTGAACTGTATGCCGATCGTCTGACTCAGGGCGGTGTGCTGGACGCAGAGCGTGTTCAGGCGAAAGTCGACGAATATCGCAATGCGCTGGACAACGGTCTGCATGTTGTAAAAAGCCTGGTCAAAGAGCCGAACAAAGAGTTGTTCGTGGACTGGCGTCCGTATCTGGGCCACGCCTGGACCGCGCGTCACGACACTCGCTTCGATCTGAAAACCTTGCAGGAACTGTCCGCCAAGCTGCTGGAAATTCCGGAAGGCTTCGTGGTTCAGCGCCAGGTCTCGAAAATCTACGAAGACCGTCAGAAAATGCAAGCCGGCGGCCTGCCGATCAACTGGGGTTACGCCGAAACCATGGCGTACGCGACCCTGGCGTTCGAAGGTCACCCGATTCGCATGACGGGTCAGGACATCGGTCGCGGTACGTTCTCGCACCGTCACGCTGTCTTGCACAACCAGAAAGACGCGGGTACCTACGTCCCGCTGCAAAACCTGTACAAGGGCCAGCCACGTTTCGACCTGTACGATTCGTTCCTGTCCGAAGAAGCCGTGCTGGCGTTCGAATACGGTTACTCGACCACCACGCCTGAGGCGCTGGTGATCTGGGAAGCCCAGTTCGGCGACTTCGCCAACGGTGCCCAAGTGGTTATCGACCAGTTCATCACCAGTGGCGAGCACAAGTGGGGCCGTCTCTGCGGTCTGACCATGCTGCTGCCGCACGGTTATGAAGGTCAGGGTCCGGAGCACTCTTCGGCTCGTCTGGAGCGTTACCTGCAGCTGTGCGCCGAGCACAACATCCAGGTCGCCGTCCCGACTACGCCGGCTCAGATCTACCACTTGCTGCGTCGTCAGGTGATTCGCCCGCTGCGCAAGCCGTTGATCGTACTGACTCCGAAGTCGCTGTTGCGTCACAAACTGGCCATCTCGACCCTGGAAGATCTGGCCGAAGGTTCGTTCCAGACCGTTATTCCGGAAATCGATGTTCAAGACCCGAAAAAGGTCGAGCGCATTGTTCTGTGTAGCGGCAAGGTCTACTACGACCTGCTGGAAAAACGCCGTGCCGAAGGTCGTGACGACATCGCCGTCGTGCGTATCGAGCAGCTGTACCCATTCCCTGAGGACGACTTGAACGAAGTCCTGGCTCCGTACACCAACCTCAAACATATCGTTTGGTGTCAGGAAGAGCCGATGAACCAGGGTGCCTGGTACTGCAGCCAACACCACATGCGCCGCATCGTTGGCAATCACAACAAGTCGCTCGTACTCGAGTACGCGGGCCGTGATGCTTCTGCTGCACCTGCTTGTGGTTATGCATCGATGCACGCTGAGCAGCAGGAAAAACTGCTGCAAGACGCCTTTACTGTTTAACGCCTTCGCGCACCTGAAACCGAATTTAAGGACCCACAGATAATGGCTATCGAAATCAAAGCCCCCACTTTCCCGGAATCGGTTGCCGATGGCACCGTTGCCACCTGGCACAAAAAGCCGGGCGACGCCGTCAAGCGCGATGACCTGATCGTCGACATCGAAACTGACAAAGTCGTATTGGAAGTGTTGGCCACCGCTGATGGCGTGCTGGGCGCGATCGTCAAGAACGAAGGCGACGTCGTTCTGTCCGACGAAGTCCTGGGCTCCATCGAAGCGGGCGGCGCTGCTGCCGCTCCAGCTGCTGCCGCTGCTCCGGCCGCTGCACAAGCTGCTGCTCCAGCCGCTGAAGGCGAAGATGATCCTGTTGCTGCACCGGCTGCTCGCAAGCTGGCTGAAGAAAACGGTATCAACATCGCTTCCGTTGCCGGCACTGGCAAAGGCGGTCGTGTGACCAAGGAAGACGTTGTTGCCGCTGTAGCTGCCAAGAAAGCCGCTCCGGCTGCCGCGCCAGCCAAGGCAGCTGCTCCTGCCGCTGCTGCTCCAGTGTTCGCTGCCGGCGATCGCATCGAGAAGCGCGTACCGATGACCCGCGTGCGGGCCACCGTTGCCAAGCGTCTGGTTGAAGCTCAATCGAACATGGCGATGCTGACCACTTTCAACGAAGTCGACATGACCGAAGTCATGGCGCTGCGTTCGAAGTACAAGGACCTGTTCGAGAAGTCCCACAATGGCGTGCGCCTGGGCTTCATGTCGTTCTTCGTCAAGGCTGCCACCGAAGCGCTGAAACGCTACCCTGCGGTCAACGCTTCGATCGACGGTGCTGACATCGTTTATCACGGCTACGCTGACGTCGGTGTTGCTGTTTCCAGCGACCGCGGTCTGGTTGTACCGGTTCTGCGTAACGCCGAACTGATGAGCCTGGCTGAAATCGAAGGCGGCATCGCCACCTTCGGCAAGAAGGCTCGTGACGGCAAACTGTCGATGGACGAGATGACCGGCGGTACGTTCACCATCACTAACGGTGGTACTTTCGGTTCGATGATGTCGACCCCGATCGTCAACCCGCCGCAAGCGGCCATCCTGGGCATGCACAACATTCTGCAGCGTCCTATGGCGATCAACGGTCAGGTTGTTATCCGTCCGATGATGTACCTCGCTCTGTCCTACGATCACCGTCTGATCGATGGCAAAGAAGCTGTGACCTTCCTGGTTACCATCAAGAACCTGCTGGAAGACCCGGCTCGTTTGCTGCTGGATATCTGATTTCGTTGCACGGGCCGCCCAGTGATGGACGGCCCTTCTGTAATGACCAGCTTCGTCCCACGACGGTCCTCAAAAGGGCCCGTCCGGTTTGATTCGAGAAGGAATGACACATGACTCAGAAATTCGACGTGGTAGTGATTGGCGCGGGCCCTGGCGGCTACGTGGCTGCCATTAAAGCAGCGCAACTGGGCCTCTCCACTGCCTGCATCGAGAAATACACCGACAAGGAAGGCAAACTGGCCCTCGGCGGTACTTGCCTGAACGTCGGCTGCATTCCATCCAAGGCGCTGCTGGACAGCTCCTGGAAGTACAAGGAAGCCAAAGAAGGCTTCGCGATCCACGGTATCAATCACGCTGGCGTGACCATGGACGTGGCGGCAATGGTTGGCCGTAAAGCCAACATCGTCAAAGGCCTGACCTCTGGCGTTGCTACCCTGTTCAAGGCGAACGGCGTTACTTCCCTGCAAGGCCACGGCAAACTGCTGGCCGGCAAGAAAGTCGAGCTGACCAAGCCAGACGGCACCGTCGAAATCATCGAAGCCGAGAACGTGATTCTGGCTTCGGGCTCGCGTCCGATCGACATTCCACCGGCTCCGGTTGACCAGAACGTGATCGTCGATTCGACTGGCGCACTGGAATTTCAAGCCGTACCTAAGCGTCTGGGCGTGATCGGCGCTGGCGTGATCGGTCTGGAACTGGGTTCGGTCTGGTCCCGTCTGGGTTCCGAAGTGGTTGTTCTGGAAGCGCTGGAGAAGTTCCTGCCAGCAGCTGACGACGCCGTTTCCAAAGAAGCCTACAAGACCCTGACCAAACAAGGTCTGGACATCAAGCTGGGCGCTCGCGTTACCGGTTCCAAAGTGAACGGCAACGAAGTTGTCGTGAACTACACCGATGCCAATGGCGAACAGAACATCACGTTCGACAAGCTGATCGTTGCCGTTGGTCGCCGTCCGGTGACCACCGAGCTGCTGGCTGCTGACAGCGGTGTGAACATCGACGAACGTGGCTTCGTTTTCGTTGACGACCAGTGCGCAACCAGCGTGCCGGGCGTTTACGCGATCGGCGACGTGGTTCGCGGCATGATGCTGGCGCACAAGGCGTCCGAAGAAGGCATCATGGTGGTTGAGCGCATCAAGGGCCACAAAGCCCAAATCAACTATGACCTGATCCCGTCTGTTATTTATACTCACCCGGAAATCGCGTGGGTCGGCAAAACCGAGCAGACCTTGAAGGCTGAAGGCGTTGAAGTTAACGTTGGCACCTTCCCGTTCGCAGCCAGTGGCCGTGCCATGGCAGCCAACGATACCGGCGGTTTCGTGAAAGTCATCGCTGATGCCAAGACTGACCGCGTATTGGGCGTCCACGTGATTGGCCCGAGCGCTGCAGAACTGGTTCAGCAGGGCGCGATCGGTATGGAATTCGGCACCAGCGCTGAAGACCTGGGCATGATGGTTTTCTCCCATCCGACCCTGTCTGAAGCCTTGCACGAAGCAGCTCTGGCTGTGAATGGCGGCGCCATCCACATTGCCAACCGCAAGAAGCGTTAAGACAAGACAATAAGAAACCACGGCGGAAGGCCCGTCGTGAGCCTTGCGTGCAAGACTCACCGCGGAATGTCCGCCGGACGCAGCCTTGCGTAGTCTCACCGGTTATCCGGAACACCTACGCAAGCAGCAGTCACAGGTGGTGCGGCACTTGAACAAGTGCAGCACCGAATGCGCAGTACCTAACGAAGACGGTAATAAGCATGAATCTTCACGAGTATCAGGGTAAGCAGCTGTTCGCTGAATACGGCCTGCCAGTATCCCAGGGTTTCGCCGTAGACACCCCGGAAGCAGCAGCAGAAGCGTGCGACAAAATCGGCGGGACCGAATGGGTTGTCAAAGCCCAGGTTCACGCAGGTGGTCGCGGTAAAGCGGGCGGCGTTAAGCTGGTTCGCAGCAAAGAAGACGCCAAAGCATTCGCTCAACAGTGGTTGGGCAAGCGTCTGGTGACTTACCAGACTGATGCCAATGGTCAGCCAGTCACCAAGATCCTGGTTGAATCGTGCACTGATATCGCTAAAGAGCTGTACCTGGGCGCTGTCGTTGACCGTTCGAGCCGTCGCATCGTGTTCATGGCTTCCACCGAAGGTGGCGTGGACATCGAGAAAATCGCTCACGACACCCCTGAGAAAATCCTCAAGGCCACTATCGATCCACTGGTTGGCGCTCAGCCATTCCAGGGTCGCGAGCTGGCATTCCAGCTGGGTCTGGAAGGCAAGCAAGTTGCTCAGTTCGCCAAGATCTTCGTAGGTCTGGCCAAGCTGTTCAAGGATCACGACCTGGCTCTGCTGGAAGTGAACCCGCTGGTGATCAAGGCTGACGGCGATCTGCATTGCCTCGACGCCAAGATCAACATCGACGCCAACGCCATGTACCGTCAGCCTAAGCTGAAAACTTTCCACGATCCGTCGCAAGACGATCCGCGCGAAGCGCACGCTGCCAAGTTCGAACTGAACTACGTAGCGCTGGAAGGCAACATCGGTTGCATGGTCAACGGTGCTGGCCTGGCCATGGGTACCATGGACATCGTCAACCTGCATGGCGGCAAACCAGCCAACTTCCTCGACGTGGGCGGCGGTGCTACCAAAGAACGCGTTACCGAAGCGTTCAAGATCATCCTGTCCGACACTAACGTCGCTGCAGTATTGGTCAACATCTTCGGCGGCATCGTTCGTTGCGACATGATTGCCGAAGGCATCATCGGCGCTGTGAAAGAAGTCGGCGTGAAAATCCCGGTTGTTGTTCGCCTTGAAGGCAACAACGCTGAGCTGGGCGCTAAAGTACTGGCAGAAAGCGGTTTGAACATCATCGCTGCTACCAGCCTGACCGACGCTGCTCAACAAGTTGTCAAAGCTGCGGAGGGCAAATAATGAGCGTCCTGATCAATAAAGACACCAAAGTTATCTGCCAGGGTATTACCGGTTCGCAAGGTAGTTTCCACACCCAGCAAGCCATCGAATACGGCACCAAGATGGTTGGTGGCGTAACTCCTGGTAAAGGCGGCACCGAGCACCTGGGTCTGCCAGTGTTCAACACCGTGAAAGACGCTGTAGCTGCCACTGGCGCCACCGCCAGCGTGATCTACGTTCCAGCTCCTTTCTGCAAGGACTCCATCCTGGAAGCAGCATTCGGCGGCATCAAGCTGATCGTTTGCATCACTGAAGGCATTCCTACCCTGGACATGCTGGATGCCAAGGTCAAGTGCGACGAGCTGGGCGTAGTCCTGATCGGTCCTAACTGCCCAGGCGTGATCACTCCAGGCGAATGCAAGATCGGCATCATGCCAGGTCACATTCACTTGCCAGGCAAGGTCGGTATCGTTTCCCGTTCCGGCACCCTGACCTACGAAGCTGTTAAGCAAACTACTGACGCCGGTTTCGGTCAGTCGACTTGCGTCGGCATCGGCGGTGACCCGATCCCAGGCTCGAACTTCATCGACATCCTGAAGCTGTTCCAGGAAGACCCGAAGACCGAAGCGATCGTGATGATCGGTGAGATCGGCGGTTCGGCTGAAGAAGAAGCGGCTGCCTACATCAAGGCACACGTGACCAAGCCGGTTGTTTCCTACATCGCTGGTGTGACTGCCCCTGCGGGCAAGCGCATGGGCCATGCTGGCGCAATCATCTCTGGCGGCAAAGGCACTGCAGACGAGAAGTTTGCTGCCCTGGAAGACGCAGGCGTTAAAACCGTGCGTTCGCTGGCAGACATCGGCAAGGCTTTGTCCGAGCTGACCGGTTGGGCGATCAAGTAAGCCTCGCGCTTATCTGACGTTTCACCAAACAAAGGCCACCTTCGGGTGGCCTTTGTCGTTTCCGGCATGTGTGTTGTTAGTGCCGGCCCCTTCGCGAGCAGGCTCGCTCCCACACTTGATCTCGGGTGTTCACAAATGGAGTGTCCATTGAAGATCTCCTGTGGGAGCGAGCCTGCTCGCGAAGACGGACTTATAGACGCTGACCAATTACATGCAAAAACGCGACACGGAAATGTCGCGTATCGGATAGATCGCACCCTAACAGTGCGTTTGTCGGGCAAATTCGTTAGGCTAGCAGCCATTTTTGCGTCCGCGGCCCACAAGGTTGCTACGCGCTAAACGGGTCAGTCCTATACGGACCGACAGCATTTCCCTCACCCCTCAGGGAAATCCCTCTCTAAATTCCGATTCAGTAGTGTGGTATTTCCTTAATGAAAGTGTTGAAAGGCCAGGACATCCTGGCACTTGGTTTTATGACGTTTGCCCTGTTTGTCGGGGCTGGCAACATCATCTTCCCGCCTATCGTCGGTCTGCAGTCCGGTCCAAATGTCTGGATGGCGGCGCTGGGCTTTCTGATCACCGCGGTCGGTCTGCCGGTGATCACCGTCGTCGCGCTGGCCAAGGTCGGTGGCGCCATGGATGCCTTGAGCAGCCCAATCGGCAAAGTCGCCGGTGGCCTGCTGGCGGCCGCGTGCTACCTCGCTGTCGGCCCGCTGTTCGCGACACCGCGCACCGCCACCGTGTCATTCGAAGTCGGCTTGGCGCCGCTGACCGGCGAGAGCCCGCTGGCGCTGTTCCTCTATAGCTCGGTGTACTTCCTACTGGTGTTCTTCATCTCGCTCTATCCGGGTCGTCTGCTGGATACCGTAGGACGTTTCCTCGCGCCGCTGAAGATCATCGCCCTGGCCGCGCTCGGCATCGCAGCGTTTGCATTGCCGGCCGGTGAAGTCGGCGTGGCCACCCCGGAATACGTGGCGGCACCGTTCTCCCAAGGCTTCATCAATGGTTACCTGACCATGGATACCCTGGGCGCGCTGGTGTTTGGCATTGTCATTGTCAATGCGATCCGCTCCCGCGGCGTCGAATCGCCGGTGTTGATTACCCGTTACGCGATCATCGCCGGGCTGATAGCCGGCGTGGGTCTGGCGCTGGTTTACGTCAGCCTGTTCCGTCTCGGTTCGGGCAGCCATGAAGTGGCCGCGGGTGCCACCAACGGTGCAGCGGTGTTGCACGCTTACGTGCAACACACCTTCGGCTCTCTGGGCAGCGGTTTTCTGGCGGTGCTGATTTCCCTGGCCTGTCTGGTGACGGCGGTGGGTCTGACCTGCGCCTGCGCCGAATACTTCAGCCGTGTGCTGCCGTTGTCCTACAAGACATTGGTCATCATCCTGGCCGCATTCTCCCTGCTGGTGTCCAACCTGGGCCTCACCAAGCTGATTGCGTTCTCGATCCCGGTGCTGACCGCGATCTACCCGCCGTGCATTGCCCTGGTCGCCCTGAGCTTCTGCAAGGACTTCTGGCATGAGCAGGGCCGCATCGTCGGTCCGGTGATGCTGGTGTCGTTCATTTTCGGCCTGATCGACGCCCTCAAAGGCGCGGGTCTGGCGGACTGGATGCCGACTCAGTTGTCTCACCTGCCGCTGAGCGAACAAGGCCTGGCCTGGCTGGTGCCGTCGGTCATGACTCTGGTTGTCGCGGTGGCTTGCGATCGCCTGCTGGGCAAGCGCGAAGAAGCGCTGGCTTAAGCCGCTTCATGACCCGCCACAAGCGGGCTGTGAACACACATGGAAATGCCCCGTATCAATCGATACGGGGCATTTTTTTTGGAGTCGGTGCAGTGTCTTTTTCCTTGAGCTAACGTCGAAGCACTACATTGCTTTTGCCAAACACATCACAAGGACCTGCATGTCGTTCATCCACGCCAACATGATCCACATCCTCGCCGCGCTCTGGTTCGTCATCTGCTGGGGCGGTTACACCCGTTATGCGACGTGGAAGGGCCGCGACACCGCGTGCCTGGCCAGCGTGCTGCACCTTTATCGTGAAGACTGGATGCGCCGCATGCTGTTGCGCGACAACCGTATCGCTGACGCCAGCGTGATCGGTAACCTGGAGCGCAACGCCTCGTTCTTCGCCTCCAGCACACTGATTATCCTGGCCGGCATTCTCACGGTGCTCGGCGCCTCCGAACGGGCGGTGTCGTTGTTGGCGGATATCCCGATGGTGCAACAGGCATCCCAGGGGATGTCGGAAATCAAATTGCTGTGCCTGGCGCTGGTGTTTGTCTATGCGTTCTTTACGTTCAGCTGGTGCATGCGCCAGTACAACTTTGCGGCCATTCTGGTGGGCTCGGCGCCTATGGTCGGTGAGCGTCACGTTTCCGAACAAGAGCGCAAAGCCTTTGCAGCCCGGGCGGCCCGCGTCATTTCCATGGCCGCCAACCAGTTCAACTTCGGACTGCGCTCCTACTACTTCGGCATGACCATGCTGGCCTGGTTCGTCAGCCCGTGGTTGTTCATGTTGATGAGTACCGGCGTGGTGCTGGTGTTGTATCGCCGGGAGTTTCATTCCGACGTTCTCGACGTGATGGTCTATACACCTACAGAGGCGCCATTGCCCGAGGCGATTAAAGAGGCTGTTTGATGAGTATTCCGTTCTGGTGTGTATTTATCAGCGCACTGCTGATTTATGTGGCGAGGATTCCAGTCGCCAGGGCGATGAATGACCAGGGCGGTTATGACAACCATCTGCCGCGTCAGCAACAGGCGCAACTGACTGACTTTGGTGCCCGTGCGTTGGCGGCTCATCAAAACTGTTTTGAGGCGTTCATTCTGTTCGCGGTGGGGGTGTTGATGGCGCACACCACGCAGACGGCGGGGTGGCTGATCGACTTGCTGGCAATCATCTTTGTGATCACGCGAATCATTTATTTGCTGTGCTATTGGGTTGATCTGGCGTGGCAGCGGAGCCTGGTATGGTTCGTCGGACTAGTGTGTTCGTTGCTGCTGATGATTAGTCCGACTTTTAGAACTATTTTGCTGTAGCGCCTGCATTGCAAACAAAAACATCAGGCAAAAGAAAACCCGCACGTGGCGGGTTTTCTTTATCACGCTAAAAACTGTTTTAGTTTTTAGGTGCTTCTTTTGTGGCTGCTTCGTTCGATTCAGCCTGATCTTTGGCGGCTTCGGCGTTTTCTTTCGCCGCGTCGTTCACTTTATCCTGAGCTTTGCTCATGTCTTGCTGAGCTTGTTCGGCATGTTGGTTAGCATCTTGAGCTTTGTCCTCGGATTTTTTACCGCAGGCTGCGAGACCGAGGGAAGCGGTCAACATCAAGGCAATAGCTAAAGTCTTACGCATGGGGTGTTTCTCCTGGTGGATATTATCTACTGGCCTTTCGAGCGCAACCCATAGCGTTAAGTTCCTCAATTCATACAGATATATAAGTTTATTCCGACGGGAACTTTTACTAAAAACACCTAGTGCGTTGCCTGAACATTAAGAAGAGTTTTTATCAAAATGGCCGAAAACCCCGTTTTTGAGCGCGCTACACGATTTCTATCCGCGCTGCGACATTGTCAGGTACTTGGGCTGCGGGTTCACAGCGCCAGCGGTGATGGACTAACGGTCATCCTGCCGTACAGTCCGCAAATTGTTGGCAACCCGCAAACCGGCGTTATTCATGGCGGGGCGCTGACCTCGCTGATGGACACGGCTTGCGGCATGTCCACCCTTTGCGTGCTGCCCGAGTTCGAAGTTTGTCCGACCCTCGACCTGCGCATCGACTACATGCACGCCGCCGAGCCGCATAAAGATGTCTACGGTTTTGCCCAGTGCTACCGGGTGACCACAGATGTGATCTTTGCTCGCGGTTTCGCCTATCAGGACGATCCCGAGCAGCCCATCGCCCATGTAGTGGGCACCTTCATGCGCATGGGCAAAGCCATCAAAGGCACCAAAGGCTTTGGCGGCGTCATCGCCGGAGGTGCGAAATGACCGATTCCTTCAAGGAACAACTTCAGCAGGCACATGAGCAGGGCGACTACGCCTCGCTGCTGCACCTGATTCCCTACGCCAAACTGATTGGCGTCGAATGTTCGCGGGTGGGGGATGACCTGCTGTTTCGCTTGCCGGCCAACAAGGACAACATTGGTAACCCTTTATTGCCGGCGATCCATGGTGGTGTGATTGCCGGGTTCATGGAGCTGTCCGCAGCGCTGCACCTGCTGATTTTCACCGGTTCGCCGGGTGTGCCGAAGATCATCGATTTCTCCCTCGACTATTTGCGCGCCGGGCAGTTTCGCGACACCTGGGCCAGATGCCAGGTGTGTCGGCAGGGTCGCCGGGTCGCCAACGTTGCGATTACGGCCTGGCAAAGCACTGAAGCAGAACCGATTGCCACAGCCCGCGCTCATTTCAAAATTGAAGAGCCCTTGAAATCCTGAACTCAGCCCCCAACTTTGATGACAACCCGCCGCCGACCCTTCAGGTCGCGGCCACTGCCATCTGATTGGAGTTTGATGACCATGAGTGTGGAAACTCAAAAGGAAACCCTGGGCTTCCAGACCGAGGTGAAGCAGCTGCTGCACCTCATGATCCATTCGCTGTATTCCAACAAGGAAATTTTCCTTCGCGAATTGATCTCGAACGCCTCTGACGCTGTCGACAAATTACGTTTCGAAGCCCTGTCCAAGCCTGAGTTGCTGGAAGGTGGCGCCGAACTGAAAATCCGTGTGAGCTTCGACAAGGACGCTAAAACCGTCACCCTCGAAGACAACGGCATCGGCATGAGCCGTGAAGATGCGATCACCCACCTGGGGACTATCGCCAAATCCGGCACTGCCGATTTCATGAAACATCTCTCCGGCGATCAGAAAAAAGACTCGCACCTGATCGGTCAATTCGGTGTGGGTTTCTACTCTGCATTCATCGTCGCCGATAAAGTCGACGTGTTCAGCCGTCGTGCCGGTGCTGCTGCCAGCGAAGGCGTGCACTGGTCGTCCAAGGGTGAAGGCGATTTTGAAGTTGCCACCGTTGATAAAGCCGAGCGCGGCACCCGTATCGTCCTGCACCTGAAATCCGGTGAAGACGAATTCGCCGATGGCTGGCGTCTGCGCAACATCATCAAGAAGTACTCCGACCACATCGCTTTGCCGATCGAGTTGCCGAAAGAAGTGGCCGCCGTTGAAGGCGAAGAGCAACCGGCCGTTGAATGGGAAACCGTCAACCGCGCCAGCGCCCTGTGGACTCGTCCTCGCACTGAAGTGAAAGACGAGGAATACCAGGAGTTCTACAAACACGTCGCTCACGACTTCGAGAACCCGCTGAGCTGGAGCCACAACAAGGTCGAAGGCAAGCTCGAATACAGCTCGCTGCTCTACGTGCCGGCCCGTGCTCCGTTCGATTTGTACCAGCGCGAAGCGCCGAAAGGCCTGAAGCTGTACGTGCAGCGTGTGTTCGTGATGGATCAGGCAGAGTCGTTCCTGCCGCTGTACCTGCGCTTCATCAAAGGCGTGGTCGATTCCAACGACCTGTCGCTGAACGTGTCGCGGGAAATCCTGCAGAAAGACCCGATCATCGATTCCATGAAGTCGGCGCTGACCAAGCGCGTTCTCGACATGCTGGAAAAGCTGGCGAAGAACGAGCCTGAGCAATACAAGAGCTTCTGGAAAAACTTTGGCCAGGTCATGAAAGAAGGCCCGGCAGAAGACTTCGCCAACAAAGAGAAAATCGCTGGCCTGCTGCGTTTCGCATCGACCAACGGTAAAGAAGGCGAGCAAGTGGTGGGTCTGGCCGAATACCTGGCTCGCGCCAAGGAAGGTCAGGATAAGATTTATTACCTGACCGGCGAGAAGTTCGAGGCGGTTAAAGACAGCCCGCACCTGGAAGTCTTCCGCAAGAAAGGCATCGAAGTGCTGCTGCTGACCGACCGCATCGACGAGTGGCTGATGAGCTACCTCAGCGACTTCGACGGCAAGAGCTTTGTCGACGTGGCGCGCGGTGACCTGGACCTGGGCAACCTGGATTCGGAAGAAGACAAGAAAGCCGCGGAAGAAGTCGCCAAGTCCAAAGAAGGTCTGGTTGAGCGTCTGAAAACTGCACTGGGCGATTCTGTCGCTGAAGTGCGGGTTTCCCATCGTCTGACCGATTCCCCGGCGATTCTGGCCATCGGCGAGCAGGACCTGGGCATGCAGATGCGTCAGATCCTCGAAGCCAGCGGTCAGAAGGTTCCGGAATCGAAGCCGATCTTCGAATTCAACCCGGCTCACCCGCTGATCGAGAAGCTCGACAACGAGCAGAGCGACGAGCGCTTCGGCGACCTGTCGCACATTCTCTTCGATCAGGCGGCCCTGGCCGCCGGCGACAGCTTGAAAGACCCGGCCGCCTACGTGCGCCGTCTCAACAAGCTGCTGGTTGAACTGTCGGTTTAACTGCGTTGTACAAAAACCCGCTTCGGCGGGTTTTTTTTATTCTGGTGTCTTTTACTGGGAGTTAGTCATGAGCCAAATCACTGTTCGTTCCGTCGCTTATCAGATTGATGGCCAGTCGTATGAAAGCCGTCTGGCGTTTGATGCCGACCACAAGGGCCCACGCCCCGGTCTGTTGATGGCGCCGAACTGGATGGGCGTCAGCGCCGGTGCCGAGGAGATCGCCAAGTCTGTGGCGTCCAAGGGTTATGTGGTGTTGATCGCGGACCTCTACGGTCAGTCGGTCCGCCCGCAGAACGGCGACGAGGCGGGTGCAGCCATGATGCCGCTCAAGCATGACCGGCCGTTGTTGCGCAAACGCATGCAAGCAGCATTCGATCAGCTGCAGATCCAGGACGAAGCGGCGGTCGATACCTCGAAGCTGGCGACCTTTGGTTTCTGCTTTGGCGGTTGCTGCGCGCTGGATCTGGCGCGCACCGGCGCGCCGGTGAAAGCGGCGGTGTCGTTCCACGGAACGCTGGATTCGCCGAATCCGGCTGATGCCAAAAACATCAAAGGCTCGGTGCTGGTGCTGCACGGTGCATCCGACCCATTGGTGCCGAAAGAGCAATTGCCGGCGTTTGAAGATGAAATGAACGCGGCGGGTGTGGATTGGCAACTGCTGAGCTACGGCGGCGCAGTGCATTCCTTCACCGATCCGCACGCCAATGTGCCGGGCATGATGATGTATGACGCGAAGACGGCAAGCCGTGCGTTTACCTCGATGCATAACTTGCTGGATGAAGTGTTCAAGGGCTGATAGCAGTTTTTGCCCTGACACTCTTGTTGTTTGGGCTGGCCTCATCGTCGGAACGCCGCCCGGAGCAAGCTCGCTCCCACAGGGGAATGCATTCCAAATGTGGGAGCGAGCTTGCTCGCGATGGCGGTGTCATTACCAACCAAGAACTAAGGCAGTTCGATCCGCTCACTTTCCCCCGGCACCGTCGGCCAATCCCCGGCCGCCCAGCGTCGCCGCGCTTCATCGATCAACGCCGGATCGCTCGCCACAAAATTCCAGTTGATCCGCCGCGGCCCATCCAGCGGCGCCCCGCCAAACAGCACGGCATGACAGTCGCTTTCAGCGAACAGCGTCATCTCTTCCCCGACCGGCAACACCACCAGCGAATGCGGTTCTATCAACTCGCCATCCAGTTGCACCTCGCCGTCCAGCACATACAACGCCCGCTCTTCATGCTCGGTAGGAATCAGCAATGTGGTCGCCGTTTGCAGGTTCAATTCGGCATACAGCGTAGGAGAAAGCACCGGGACCGGTGATTCCAGGCAAAAGCCTGACCCGGCAATCATCCGGATCTTAACCCCCAGGTTATCGCTGACCGGCAGCGTGGCCGCCGGATGGTGACTGTAGTGTCCGGGGCCGTGCTCTTTATCTTTCGGTGAGGCCAGCCAAATCTGCAAACCATGCATGGTGAAACCGCTGTCCTTCAACGCCTCAGGCGTGCGCTCGACATGGGCAATCGCGCTGCCCGCCGTCATCCAGCTGACATCACCGGCGTCCACCACCTGATCGGAGCCGAGGCTGTCCTTGTGCTGGATTTTTCCTTCGAACAAGTACGTGAGGGTCG
Source organism: Pseudomonas sp. GL_093 (assembly GCF_057837605.1). Classification (NCBI taxonomy): domain Bacteria; kingdom Pseudomonadati; phylum Pseudomonadota; class Gammaproteobacteria; order Pseudomonadales; family Pseudomonadaceae; genus Pseudomonas; species Pseudomonas sp. GL_093. The sequence continues at coordinate 1,956,799 of NZ_CM174448.1, forward strand.
ACAGACCAATGTGCGGATGCTGACGGATGTTCATGCCTTTTCCCGCCTCATAACGGGTTTCGAGCATGTGGTCGAAAAACACGAAAGGCCCGACGCTGCGGCATTTGGCTGACGGCAGCGGGCGAAGAATTGGCTGGCCTTCGACATCTTCGGCGCGGGGACGGATCACGAGCGGAGTGTTCATGCTGCATTCCAGGCTGAGCGGGTAATGCGTGGAGCATAACCCGCTTGCGCAGCCCTTGCCGCTATTGGCTGAAGGCACCTTCAGACAGGTGCGTTTCGATGCTGACATCGGTGGTGGTCATCAACTTGTGGACCGGGCAACGGTCGGCCACGCGGTGCAGCTCATCGCGCTGGGCATCGGTGAGCACACCTTTGAGTGTCAGTTTGACGTGCAGGGCATATTTACCTTTCTGCTCTTCGCTGTTGTCACGTTTGACTTCGACTGTGACACCGGTCAGCGGGATGCCTTTTTTCTTCGCGTACATCTTCAGGGTCAGAGCCTTGCAGGCACCCAGGGCCGCGTCGAAGTAATCGTGTGGCTCGGGCGCCGAGCCTTCGCCGCCGGAGAGTGTCGGTACGTCGGCAAAGAGTTGATGGTCATCGATCTGTACGCTGTGACGAAAACCTTCGGTGGAGACGGTGTTGACGGTGACAGTCATGGGAAACCTCGCAGGTAACAGGAAAAGTCATTCGATCAAAAAAGACCTTGAAGGTATAGAGCACTCCTCTTGTTACGCGTTCCACTTTCTTGCGTGCCCATTCCCGAGCGCTGAATCGTTACCGCCCGGCGATCGAAGTAGTAAGGCGTTTTGATATCACGTTTTCGTCTTACGCAAAATTTCTCCGGGCCGATACCTTCTAAAGCAACCCGCTGCAGGGTTGATGCAGCGCTTTTGGAAGGAACCAGATTAATGAGTATCAGAAGTCTCAATATTGCGCCGCGCGCGGGCCTGGGTTTTGGCCTGCTGGCGTTGATGGTGTTTGGATTGGGGGCGTTCGCGCTGCTGCAAATGTCGAACATGCGTGCGCAGTCCGATCAGGTCGATGACAACTGGCTGCCCAGCGTGATGGCGGTCGGGGAGATGAATCAGGACATGCTGCGGCTGCGGGCATTGACTATGCGCCTGTTGCTCAACCGGGACCCGCAGGTGCTGGCGCAAAACCTCAGCAAACTCAACGAGCTCAAAGGTCTCCTGGATGAGCCTCAGCAGCGCTATGAGGTGCTGATCGTGCTGCCCGAAGAGCGTGTGCTGTTCGACCGCTTCAAAACCTCGGAGCAAAAATACCTGCAGTTCCAGACTCAGGTGATGGCGCTCTCGGCCCAGGGACGGGTGGAAGAGGCGACCGCTATCCTCAATGGCGAGATGAGTCCATTGGCTGATGAAATCACCGTCACCCTCAAGGCATTGATCGAACTGAACAAGCACAACGCTAACCTGGCGACGGAGGCGGGGCGCCAGGTGTTCAGCCAATCGCGGGTCTGGGTCGGGGTGATGATCGGCCTGACGGCGCTGATGACCATCGGCCTGGCGCTGCTGCTGACCCGCAGCATCGTCGTGCCGCTTTCCCAATCGTTGAAGGTGGCTGAAGGGGTGGCTGGCGGCGATCTCACCGGTGATATCAGCATCAGCGGCAAGGACGAGCCGGCGCGGCTGTTGCACGCGCTCAAGAGCATGCAGGGGAGTTTGCGCGAAACCCTGCGGCATATTTCCGACTCATCCAGCCAATTGGCCTCGGCCTCGGAAGAACTCAGTTGTGTGACCGAAGAGGCCACCCGGGGCCTGCATCAGCAGAGCCTGGAAATCGACCAGGCCGCCACGGCGGTGAATCAGATGACCGCGGCGGTGGAGGAGGTCGCGAGCAATGCGGTGGCCACATCCGAAGCCTCTCGGGAATCCGACCGGATCGCCCAGCACGGTCGTGAGCAGGTGCATCAGACCGTGTTGTCCATCGAATCCCTGGCCGACGATGTCACGGCCAATGCGACCCAGGTCGAGGACCTGGCGCAGAAAGTTTATGGCATCAGCAAAGTCCTGGATGTGATTCGCTCGATTGCCGAACAGACGAACTTACTGGCCCTGAACGCGGCCATCGAAGCGGCGCGGGCCGGGAGTGCCGGGCGCGGGTTTGCGGTGGTGGCCGATGAAGTGCGGGCGCTGGCGCACCGGACTCAGCAGTCGACCCAGGAAATCGAGCAGATGATCTCCGGCATCCAGAAAGGCACCGATGCTGCGGTCAGCTCGATGCAGCAGAGCAACACGCGCGCGCGTTCGACCCTGGAAGTGGCGAAAGCCGCCGGCACAGCGCTGGAGGAAATCGCCACGGCGTTTACTCTGATCAATGAGCGCAACCTGGTGATCGCCAGCGCCTCAGAGGAACAAGCGGCTGTCGCGCGAGAGGTGGATCGCAACCTGATGAACATTCGCGATCTGGCGTTGCAGACGTCGGCCGGGGCCAATCAAACCAGTGCCGCGAGCCAGGAGCTGTCTCGGTTGGCGGTCGATCTGAATACGATGGTGGCGCGGTTCTCGGTCTGAACGCCGAGCGGTTTTGTCGTTCCGGCGACGCTACCGGCTGGCTGTGCAAGGTTGCGGGTGGCGCCATCCCGGCCTATGGTCCAAGCGATACTTTGCCGCGACTGGCGCGCGATGACTCGCCGTCGGTTGCTGTCCATCCAGTGCTGATTTGCATAGCGAGGTGACGACATGCCCACCGACTCCCGACCCGCCGTACTCGAACTGATCGGCAATACGCCGCTGGTGCGCGTCAGCCGTTTCGATACCGGCCCGTGCACGCTGTTCCTCAAGCTTGAATCGCAGAACCCCGGCGGTTCGATCAAGGATCGCATCGGCCTGGCGATGATCGACGCCGCCGAGCGCGATGGCAGCCTGCGCCCCGGCGGCACCATCGTCGAAGCCACCGCCGGCAATACCGGCCTTGGCCTGGCGCTGGTCGGCCGAGCCAAGGGTTACCGAGTGGTGTTGGTGGTGCCGGACAAGATGTCCACCGAGAAGGTTTTGCACCTCAAGGCGATGGGCGCCGAGGTGCACATTACCCGCTCCGACGTTGGCAAGGGCCATCCCGATTACTACCAGGACGTTGCGGCGCGGCTGGCGCTGGAAATTCCCGACGCTTTCTTCGCCGATCAATTCAACAACCCGGCCAACCCGCTGGCCCACGAATGCAGCACCGCGCCGGAAATCTGGGCGCAGACTCAGCATGATCTGGACGCCATCGTCGTCGGCGTTGGCTCGGCCGGTACGCTGACCGGGCTGACCCGCTTCTTTCGCCGCGTGCAACCGGACCTGGTCATGGTGCTGGCCGATCCGGTCGGCTCGGTGATGGCCGAATACAGCCGCAGCGGCACCATGAGCACGCCCGGCTCCTGGGCGGTGGAGGGCATCGGCGAGGACTTCATTCCGTCGATTGCCGACCTGTCCAGCGTGCGTCACGCCTACTCGATCAGCGACGAGGAAAGCTTCGATCATGCCCGCCAACTGCTGCGCGCCGAAGGCATACTCGGCGGCTCTTCGACCGGCACACTGCTGGCGGCGGCGCTGCGTTACTGCCGCGAGCAGACCGAGCCGAAGCGGGTTGTCAGCTTCGTCTGTGACACCGGCACACGCTACCTGTCGAAGGTCTACAACGACCAATGGATGAACGATCAGGGCCTGCTGCAGTACAAACATTACGGCGATCTGCGCGACCTGATCTCGCGGCGCTTCGAGGATGGCCGGGTGATCAGCGTGGGCCCGGACGATACGCTGCTCACCGCGTTCCAGCGCATGCGCCTGGCCGATGTGTCGCAACTGCCGGTGCTGGAGGGCGGGCAGCGGCTGGTCGGCGTGATCGACGAATCCGACATTCTGCTGGGCATGCAAGAAGAGGCTTCGCACTTTCGCGCGAGCGTGGCCAGCGCGATGACCGATAAGCTGCAAACCCTGCCTCCAGGCGCCAGTCTGGCTGAACTACGGGCGGAGCTCGACCGTGGGCTGGTGGCGATCATCGCCGACGCTTCGGGCTTCTACGGCTTGATTACTCGAGTCGACATGCTCATTCACCTACGGAGATCCCTTACATGAGTCAACACGATGAAAACGCTGTGCCACGTGCCTTCGCCACCCGTGTGATCCATGCCGGGCAAACGCCCGACCCTTCCACCGGGGCGCTGATGCCCCCGATTTACGCCAACTCCACCTATTTGCAGCAGAGTCCAGGCGTGCACAAGGGCTTCGACTACGGGCGCTCGCACAACCCGACGCGCTTTGCGCTGGAGCGTTGCGTTGCGGACCTCGAAGGCGGCACCCAGGCCTTTGCGTTCGCCTCCGGGCTGGCGACGATCTCAACCGTGCTCGAATTGCTCGATGCTGATTCGCATATCGTCTCCGGCAATGACCTGTACGGCGGTACTTTCCGCCTGTTCGACAAGGTGCGTCGGCGCAGCGCCGGGCATCGTTTCAGCTTCGTCGACCTGACTGATGTGTCGGCCTTCGAAGCGGCGCTGCAGGACGACACGCGGATGGTCATGGTCGAGACGCCGAGCAATCCTTTGCTGCGCCTCACCGACCTAGTTGCCATCGCGCGCATCTGCCGCCAGCGCGGCATCATTTGTGTGGCCGACAACACCTTTGCCAGCCCGTGGATACAGCGCCCGCTGGAGCTGGGCTTCGACATCGTGCTGCACTCGACCACCAAGTACCTGAACGGCCACTCCGACGTGATCGGCGGCATCGCGGTGGTCGGACAAAACGCAGACCTGGCGGAGCGTCTGGGCTTTCTGCAGAACGCGGTAGGCGCGATCGCCGGGCCGTTCGACGCTTTCCTTACCCTGCGCGGTGTTAAGACCCTGGCGCTGCGCATGGAACGCCACTGCAACAACGCGCTGGACCTGGCGCAATGGCTGGAGCGTCAGCCGCAGGTGGCGCGCGTCTATTATCCAGGCCTGCCGTCGCACCCGCAGCACGTCCTGGCGCAGCGGCAGATGCGCGGTTTCGGCGGAATGATATCCCTCGACCTGAACAGCGACCTGGCCGGTGCCACGCGCTTCCTCGAGAGTGTGCGGATCTTCGCCTTGGCCGAGAGCCTGGGCGGGGTGGAAAGCCTGATCGAGCACCCGGCGATCATGACCCATGCGAGCATCCCCGCAGACACCCGTGCGCAACTCGGCATCGGCGATGCGCTGGTGCGGTTGTCCGTGGGGGTCGAGGATGTCGAAGACCTGCGCGCCGACCTGGCACAGGCGCTGGCGCGGATCTGAGTTTCAGCAGGCAAAAAAAATCCGGAACCCTTATCGGATTCCGGATTTTTGTGTCGAGCCGGATCAGCTGCCTTTGACAGCCTTGCCGTTGACCGTGCCGTCGAGGAGCATGATGTTGTACTCCTTGCCGTCGGTTTCAACCTGTTGCAGACGAACCAGCAGGTAATCCCAGTCCTTGGCGAACCACAGGACGGTGATGCGCTTGCTTTGTGTCGGGTCGCGCACGCGCTCGACCTTGATTGCATCGATCTGGCCAGCTTTGGTGTCGACCTTTTCCGAACCCAGCACGCGGAAATCATAGGTATCGACTTCACCATCGTCGACGACTTGATAGCTCATGCTTTTCTTGCCAGCGGCCACGTCGTGCTGCAGGGCCAGCTGATAAGTGGATTTGTCGACCATGCCGCGGTTGAGCGGGATCTTGACCGGGTCACCGCGATCGGTGCCGGTGACCATTTTGTTGGTCCAGTCGAAATCCAGGTCAGCCTTCTTGGCTTTGCCCAGGCCGCCACGTTCGAAGTGGTAGGACTGCGGCAGCAAGGTGTCCTTGTCCAGCGTCAGGGTGCTTTCTTCGGTCAGGCTGGCGATCATCATCGAGGCCTTGAAGCTGAGCTTCCAGGCGCCGTTGGCTTGCTTGGTCAGGCTGCGTTCAGCGGTGCCGCTCATGGGCAACTGCTTCCAGTCAGCGGTGTAGCTGGCGGAGAAAGGTTGAAGTTCTGCAGCCTGCGCAAATGGCAGTGCGAGCAGAGCGCAAGCGAAGAGCAGGGCGCGACGCATAAAATCTCCTAGGTTCGAATCAAGTGGCCGCTGGCCGCGAGTAACTTCCCATCCAGTAAAGCACCTTGCTCGCCGAGTGATAAACGACCTTCGGCAAACCAGCGTACAGCCAGCGGGTAGATCAGGTGTTCCTGGGTATGAACTCGCTGCGCAAGACTTTGCGGCGAATCGTGCAACTCTACCGGTATTACTGCCTGTACGACCAGTGGTCCGCCATCGAGTTCCTCGGTGACGAAGTGCACGGAGCAGCCGTGCTCGGTGTCGCCGGCCTCCAGCGCGCGCTGATGGGTGTGTAACCCTTTGTATTTGGGTAGCAGCGAGGGATGGATGTTGAGCAGGCGACCCGCGTAGTGGCGCACGAAGTCAGCGCTGAGAATGCGCATGAAACCGGCCAGTACCACGAGTTTGGGGTTGAACGCGTCGATCTGTTCGATCAGCGCGGCATCGAAGGCCTCGCGGCCTTCGAAAGCCTTGTGATCCAGGGTGCGGGTGTCGATACCCGCGTCCCTGGCGCGTTGCAGGCCGTAAGCGTCGGCGCGGTTGGAAACCACCGCAGCGATGCGGACCGGGCTGTCGCCGGTCCGCGTGCTGTCGATCAAGGCCTGCAAGTTACTGCCGGTGCCGGACAACAGCACCACCACATCACAGGTCTGGGACATCAATGAGCCTTGAGGTTCTTCAGTTCAACCTGAGCCGCGCCTTCGGCAGCGGTGGAGATCTGACCGATGACCCAAGGCTGCTCGCCGGCTTCACGCAGTACGTTCAGCGCGGTTTCAACGTGCTCTTGAGCAACGCAGATGACCATGCCCACGCCGCAGTTCAGCACGCGGTGCATTTCGTTTTCGTCGACGTTGCCTTTCTCTTGCAGCCAGTCGAACACGGCAGGACGGGTCCAGCTCGCAACGTCAACCACGGCTTGTGCGCCTTTTGGCAGAACGCGCGGGATGTTGTCCAGCAGGCCACCACCGGTGATGTGGGCCATGGCTTTGACGGCGCCGGTTTCCTTGATCAGCTTGAGCAACGGCTTCACGTAGATACGGGTCGGGGCCATCAGCAGGTCGGTCAGCGGTTTGCCGTCGAGCTGGATGTTTTCGATGTCGGCACCGGACACTTCGATGATCTTGCGGATCAGCGAGTAGCCGTTGGAGTGCGGGCCGGAAGACGGCAGGGCGAGCAGGGCATCGCCGGCAGCGACTTTGGAACCGTCGATGATTTCGGATTTTTCCACGACGCCGACGCAGAAGCCGGCCAGGTCGTAGTCTTCGCCTTCGTACATGCCAGGCATTTCAGCGGTTTCGCCGCCGACCAGGGAGCAGCCGGACAATTCACAGCCAGCGCCAATGCCGGTCACGACCTGGGTCGCGGTTTCGACGTTGAGTTTGCCGGTAGCGTAGTAGTCGAGGAAGAACAGCGGCTCGGCGCCGCAGACCACCAGGTCGTTCACGCACATGGCAACCAGGTCGATGCCGATGCTGTCGTGCTTGTTCAGGTTCAGTGCCAGGCGCAGCTTGGTGCCAACGCCGTCAGTACCGGAAACCAGCACAGGCTGTTTGTAGCCGGCCGGGATTTCGCAGAGGGCGCCGAAACCGCCCAGGCCGCCCATGACTTCCGGGCGCGCAGTGCGCTTGGCGACGCTCTTGATGCGTTCGACCAATGCTTCACCGGCGTCGATGTCTACACCGGCGTCCTTGTAGCTCAGGGAGGGTTGCTTGCTCATGATCCAGGCCTTTAGGGGGGATTCAGGGGTAACGACCGAGTCCAGTGGGACCACCGAAACTGACGAAGGCGATTGCCAAGCGCATATTTCAGGGTGCCCGGCTGTTGCCGGTCTGCGAAGGCGCGCGATTTTATCAGGCTTGAGGGGCAGCGGCCATCCTCAGGCCGACGGCAGGGGCATATCAGCTTAAAAAAACCTTCATTGCCCGTGTTGGTCGTCTCCTTCATGGCTGTATAAGGTATCCCTATTAAGTGTCTATCGTTATGACAGTGCAAAAACTTGCCGGGGTCGGGTGAATGTTTTGCTTGGGGGCGTGGTCACAGCCTTGCTCAATCCGGTTCACGCGGCCTGTTCCAGCCGCTCTTGTCGTCAGGAATCCTCCATGCGCTTTTTTTCTAGATTTTTGTTTGCGGGCTGTTTGTCATTGGTCAGCCTGGCGAGTCATGCCGAAACCGTCAAAAACCTGTATCAGGTGCGTCAGCCTGTCAGTGGTCAAACCCCGGAAGTGCGCGATCAAGCGACCCAGCAAGCGCTGGATACGCTGGTATTGCGTCTGACCGGCGATCCCAAGGCTGCGCAAAGCCCGGGGTTGGCGGCATTGCGCAAGGACCCGCAGCAAATCATCAGTCAGTACGGCTTTGACGCTGGCCCGCCGGAAGTCCTGAAGGTCGATTTCGACCCGGCCACCACCGAGCAAGCGTTGCGCCGTGCCGGACTGTCGTTGTGGGGGGCGAACCGGCCTTCGATCCTCGGCTGGTGGTTGAACGACTCCACCGAGGGTTCGAGCCTTGTCGGTGATGGCCAGGCCAGTGCTGCACCGCTGCGCCGAGCGGCTCAACACCGTGGTCTGCCGCTGCGCTTGCCGCTGGCCGATCTGAGTGAGCAGATTGTCGCCACGGCACCGAACCTGGAAGGTACGGACGCGACGCCACTGCGCGGGGTATCGGAGCGTTACAGCGCTGACGCCTTGCTCGCGGTGCATGCTCGTGAAGAAGGCGGGCAGTGGCAGGCCAAGTGGCATTTGTGGCTGGGCGACAAGAAGGAGGCGGGCAGCGTAGAGGGTGCGGATCAGGCCGCGGTGGCCGATGCGGTGATGCTGGCGGTCAGTGAGCGGCTGGCGCCTCGCTTTGTCGTCAAACCGGGTGCTTCGGGCGAACAATTGCTCGAAGTGCAGGGCATGAATCTGGAGCACTACGCGGTGCTTGGGCGTTTGCTGGAGCCGTTTGGTGCGCGTCTGCAAAGTGTCGACGGCGACCGGATTCTCTACCGGGTCAATGGCAGCGCCGAGCAGTTGAAGGCGCAATTGTCGCTGGCCAGGTTGCAGGAGGTTCCGGCCGGTGAAGCGCCGGCGCCAGTCGCACCGGTTCAGCCGGCCGAGGGTTCGGCACCGGTAGTAGCGCCGACTCCGGCACCTGTGCCGCAGTTGCGATTCCGTTGGTAACGGTTTTCTTTCTTTATATAGATGCATATGGAGTTGTACATGGCCGATACGCGGCGTTGGTTCTGGTTGGGTGGGGTGGTTCTGCTCTGCGTGTTTGTCTGGCTGTTGCATCCGATCCTGACGCCGTTTCTGGTGGCGCTGCTGTTGGCTTATCTGTTCGATCCATTGGTGGATCGGCTGGAAAAGGCCGGTCTGTCTCGGACTTGGGGCGTGGTGGCGGTGTTTGCGCTGTTTACCTTGATCTTCACGACACTGCTGTTGGTGTTGGTGCCGATGCTCGCCAAGCAGTTGTTTCGTTTGTACGAACTGATGCCGCAGATGCTCGACTGGTTGCAGCACACCGCACTGCCGTGGGCGCAATCGAAATTCGGACTCTCGGATAATTTCTGGAAGTTCGACAAGCTCAAGGCAGCAATCAGTGAGCACATGGGCCAGACCACTGACATTGTCGGGGTCGTGCTGAGTCAGGCGACGGCTTCCGGGCTGGCGCTGATTGGTTGGCTGGCGAATCTGGTGCTGATCCCGGTGGTGAGTTTCTATCTGCTGCGGGACTGGGACCTGATGATGGCCAAGATTCGCGGTCTGCTGCCCCGTGATCGCGAGGAACGCGTTGTAATCCTGGCGGGTGAATGCCATGAAGTGCTGGGTGCATTCGTGCGCGGGCAGTTGCTGGTGATGGTGGCGTTGGGCGTGATCTACGCGGCCGGCCTGATGTTGGTAGGGCTGGAGCTGGGGCTGTTGATCGGGTTGATTGCCGGTCTGGCGGCGATCGTGCCGTACATGGGGTTCGTTATCGGGATCGGTGCGGCTTTGATTGCCGGGCTGTTCCAGTTCGGTGGCGATCTGTATCCCATGATCGGAATCGTCGCGGTGTTCATGGTGGGGCAGGCGCTGGAAGGCATGGTGCTGACGCCATTGCTGGTGGGGGACCGGATCGGTCTGCACCCGGTGGCGGTGATCTTCGCGATTCTGGCGGGGGGCGAGCTGTTCGGATTTACCGGCGTGCTGCTGGCGCTGCCGGTGGCGGCGGTGATCATGGTGCTGGTGCGCCATGTGCATGATTTGTATAAAGATTCGGATATGTACAGCGGTGTTGATGAGCCCGAGCTTTAAGTGGCTCTGATCACGCGTCGCGGGCAGCCTGGTGCATCGCCAGGTTGACCCGAATCCCTCGCGAGGCGGTCACATGCGCCGCCAAAGAAACTGGCATAAAACCAGTGTGTTAACGCAAACCTTTGATTTTGCTTGTGGTCTGTCGCATTGTGCGACCCGCCTCACGGGTATAAACTTCGCAAACTTTACACAGAGGCCACTAACGGTTCCTTTGGAACTGTTCAGTCAGCATGAAACCGATTCAGCTGCCCCTAGGTGTGCGTCTGCGTGATGACGCTACCTTTATCAATTACTATCCAGGCGCCAATGCCGCTGCACTCGGCTATGTCGAGCGGCTATGCGAAGCCGACGCCGGCTGGACCGAAAGCCTGATTTATCTCTGGGGCAAGGACGGGGTAGGGCGTACGCACTTGTTGCAGGCGGCTTGCCTGCGCTTCGAGCAACTGGGGGAGCCGGCGGTGTATTTGCCGTTGGCCGAACTGCTTGATCGCGGCATCGCCATCCTCGACAACCTCGAACAGTACGAACTGGTCTGCCTGGATGATTTGCAGGCGGTGGCCGGTCGGGCGGATTGGGAAGAGGCGCTGTTCCATCTGTTCAACCGTCTGCGTGACAGCGGTCGACGCCTGTTGATTGCCGCTTCGACATCCCCGCGTGAACTGCCGGTGAAGCTGGCGGACCTCAAATCCCGTCTGACGTTGGCCTTGATCTTTCAGATGCGTCCGCTCTCCGACGAAGACAAATTGCGTGCCTTGCAACTGCGCGCCTCTCGTCGCGGTCTGCACCTGACCGATGAAGTCGGGCATTTTATTTTGACCCGCGGTACGCGCAGCATGAGTGCACTTTTCGAGCTGCTTGAGCGCCTCGATCAGGCCTCCCTCCAAGCTCAGCGCAAGCTGACGATTCCCTTCCTGAAAGAAACCCTGGGCTGGTAAAGCCAAGGCCTGTAGCGGGGTTCGGCATATTTCAGGCGCCAAGAAATCCGCTTTCCTACAGGGTCGTAGGCCGCGCGAACGTCTAAAACGGGCTTAAGCGCTTAGATGTAAACGAGAAACCGAGAAGTCACATAAAGATCGATTGAATTTGCAAATGAGGTTGATAGTAGGCATAGTCTCGGCTTCTTTAGAACTATCAGCCACGGTCGTGCCCATGCTAAATCGCTTTGCACCCCTCGTGCCCCTCGCACTCGTCACCCTGTTGTTCGGTTGCGCTGCTCACTCTCCAGTGTCTCAGCAAGAGCAACAACAGCAGGTCAAAAATTCTGCTACCGCCCAATCTTCCGCTTATCAGCAAGCTCTTTTCCAGGAAGAGGCGGCCACCGAAAAAGAACTGGCAGACTTCGCCGGCGGCAAGTCGTACCAGCTTCCGGTTCTGGCTGACAGCATCCTCGAACGCGGCATGTCCCTGATCGGTACCCGTTACCGTTTCGGCGGCACCTCCGAAGCTGGCTTTGATTGCAGCGGCTTCATCGGTTACCTGTTTCGTGAAGAAGCCGGCCTGAACCTGCCACGCTCCACTCGCGAAATGATCAACGTCGACGCTCCGCTGGTTTCTCGCAGCAAACTGGAGCCGGGCGACTTGCTGTTTTTCGCCACCAATGGCCGTCGCGGCCGCGTCAGTCACGCCGGGATCTACCTGGGTGACAACCAGTTCATCCATTCCAGTAGCCGCAAAAGCGGTGGTGTCCGGATCGATAACCTGGGCGACAGCTACTGGAGCAAAACCTTCATCGAAGCCAAGCGCGCACTGGCGATGGCGCCGACTGCGTCCCCGGCGATCGTCACGGCTCGCAAGTAAGCGGACTTTTTGTAAGGTGAACTTAAAGTCTTACTTGAAGTTTGCCACGTAGCAGCTAGAATCCTGATCTATTATTGATGGCAAACCGCCTGCGTCCTGCGCAGGCGGTTTTCTTTTCTGCGCCCCCTGCAGAAAAAAGCCGCAGCCAGATCAGGATGCTCTGCATATGTCGACGTCGGCCCGCCTCGCAATCATGTTCTTCGCAGCGCTGCTCAGCGCCTGCGCCAGCCGTACACCGCCCCCTGCGCCGGTGGTTCGTCCACCCATTATTTTCAGTTCCTCCCAAGCATTCTCCCCTGAGGCAGAAGACGTATTGTTCCGTGCGCTCGGCCTGGTGGGCACGCCGTATCGCTGGGGTGGCAACACGCCGGATTCGGGTTTCGATTGCAGCGGACTGATCGGTTATGTTTACCGTGACGTCGCCGGCATTTCTCTGCCGCGCACCACGCGCGAGATGATCAGCATGCAGGCGGCCAGCGTGGGCAAGGAAGGGCTGCAAACCGGTGACCTGATCTTCTTCGCCACCAATGGCGGTTCTCAGGTCAGCCACGCCGGGATCTACGTCGGCGAAGGTCGCTTCGTCCATGCACCGGCCACCGGCGGCACGGTGAAGCTCGACAGCTTGTCCAAAGCTTACTGGCAGAAAGCTTATCTGAGCGCCAAGCGCGTCTTGCAACCTGAGCACTTGGCACGCAACCCCTAAATGGCAGAGGTTGTCATGACCGCTCGCACACTTAATCTCGACGATTCCCTGTATCAATACCTGCTCGACGTTTCCCTGCGCGAAACGCCGTTGCTCAAGCGTTTGCGTGACGAAACCCAGGCGCTGCCCATGGCTCGCTGGCAGGTGGCGCCGGAGCAAGGTCAGTTCCTCGCGCTATTGGTGAAACTCACCAGCGCCAAGCGTCTGCTGGAAGTGGGCACCTTTACCGGTTACAGCGCCTTGTGCATGGCGGCTGCATTGCCAGATGACGGTTCGCTGATCTGCTGTGACATACCTGGCGACTACAACGCCACTGCGCGCCGTTACTGGCAGGAAGCGGGGCTTGCCGAGCGGATTGATCTGCGTCTGGCGCCCGCGCTGGAAACCCTGGCTCAGCTGGATCAGCAAGCGCCATTCGACCTGATCTTCATCGATGCCGACAAAGCCAACTACCCACGCTATCTGGAGCACGCATTGCGTTTGCTGCGCGTTGGCGGCCTGGCGGTGTTTGATAACACGCTGTGGAGCGGACGGGTGCTTGAGGACAATCCCGAGAGCGAAGACACCCGAGCCATCCAGGCGCTCAATCGCGCCTTGAAGGATGACTCGCGTGTGGATCTGTCGTTGTTGCCTTTAGGTGATGGGCTCACGCTCTGTCGTAAGCGCTAAACGCGGTCCTTGTGGGAGCGACGGTGCGACGATTCGACCTGCTCGCGAATAGCGGTGGGTCAGGCAAATTCAATGTCGAATGTGCCGGCCTCATCGCGAGCAGGCTCGCTCCCACATGGGTTATGTGTTGTTCGAAATTTATTTAACCGCCGACACGCGCCACACCTTGTTGCCCACGTCATCCGCCACCAACAAATCACCCTGCCGATCAATCACCACACCCACCGGCCGGCCCATGGCTTTTTCCTCGTTGTTGAGGAAACCGGTGAGCACATCAATCGGCTGCCCGGTCGGTTTTCCTGCGCTGAACGGTACAAAAATCACTTTGTAGCCACTGTGCGGTTTACGGTTCCACGAGCCATGCTGGCCGATGAATGCGCCTTCCTTGAATTGCGCCGGCAGTCTGTTGCCTTCAGCGAATGTCAGGCCCAGCGATGCGGTATGTGGGCCGACCGCGTAGTCCGGAGCGATGGCCTTGGCCACCAGGTCGGGGTTTTGCGGCTCGACGCGGATGTCGACGTGCTGACCGTAATAACTGTAAGGCCAGCCGTAGAACCCGCCGTCCTTCACAGAAGTGATGTAGTCCGGCACCAGGTCGCTGCCGATTTCGTCGCGTTCGTTGACCGCCGTCCACAGTGCGCCGCTCCGAGGTTCCCAGGCCAGACCGTTTGGATTACGAATCCCCGAGGCGAAGATTCGATGATTGCCGGTGGCGCGATCCACTTCCCAGATCGCCGCGCGACCTTCTTCCTTGTCCATGCCGTTTTCGGCCACGTTGCTGTTGGAGCCCACCGTGACGTACAGCTTGCTGCCGTCCTTGCTGGCGATGACGTTTTTGGTCCAGTGGTGATTCAGCGTACCGCCCGGCAGGTCGATCACCTTCATCGGCTGTGACTTGATCGCCGTCTCGCCGTTTTCATAGTGGAAGCGCAGCAGGCGGTCCGTGTCGGCGACGTACAGGTCATTGCCGACCAGGGTCATACCGAAGGGTGAGTTGAGGTTTTCCAGGAACACTGTGCGGGTTTCGGCGACGCCGTCGTGGTCCTTGTCCCGCAGCAGCGTGATGCGGTTCGGGCTCGGTACTTTGGCGCCGGCACGGCCCATGACTTTGCCCATCACCCAACCACGAATGCCTTTGCCGTCATCGGGTTTGGGTGGTGCGTTGGTTTCGGCGACCAGCACGTCGCCGTTGGGTAATACATAGAGCCAGCGCGGGTGATCGAGACCTTCGGCAAAAGCCGCCACCTGAGTCCCCGTCGCGGCGATGGGTTTCGTGCCGTCCGGCCAGCCGATCGCCGGGGCGATGTTCACCGTCGGGATCAGGGTTTTATTCGGTTCTGGCAGCTTGGGTGACGGGCCGTAGCCGTCGGTGACTTGCAGCCTGGCGGTTTCACCACAGGCCGCAAGCCCTCCGGCGAGCACGATGACGAGAGCGAGCGGGGGCTTGCGCATGCTGATCTTCCCTATGAATGCATTGACCTAATCAATAGAGAAGCGCAGGTGCGCGATGGTTCAACCGGTCAGCCGCGGGCTTCCTTGAACAGCACGGCAATGCCGGGGTGATAGTTGCCGGCTTCGTTGCGTAACTTGCGATAGGCGTAGGGGAAATACCAGGCCACCGCGCAGGTGTGTTCCTTTTGCAGGTCGTCGAGCATGTCCTGGAGTTCTTCCGGGGTGGCGCTTTGTTGGGCTTTTTGCGGCGCGACGAACAGGCAGCCGAGTTTCAGGTCGCTGGCGTAGCTGATGCGCTTGGCGTCGCTGGTGATGTCTTGTAATGCTTGCGTCAGGTTCAGGCTGTTGACGCGTGGCCAGCGCTGGGTCGCCTGAAGGTAAGCGCGTTCTTCGCTGGTCGCGATAAACAGATCGGCTCGGCCATTGCGTTCGCCTTCTTCGGTCTGTTTGCGGGTCGGTGTTTGTTGCAGCGTAACCATTTCCGCCATCCAGGCCGCGGCGGACAGCAGGCTCAGGTTGGCTTTTTCGTCGAACCAGTAAGGCGTGTCGTTATCGCCGCGCACGGCGTTGTAGCGGTCGATACAGTCAAACCAGCGTTCCAGCACCGGGCGCAGGAATTCCAGCTTCGGATTGCTGATGATCATGCCTTGCATGTGGCTCACCCTTGTTCTTGTGTTGTGAGGTTGTGGCTCTTTGATATCACTGCTGAGAGTGTGGCACAAGATTGGCGTCAGATAATTGATCGACGGCAGTTATTCGCTCGCAGGCCGCCCGTCTTCAATTGACGCTCCATCCCCAACCCTCTAACCTTCGCGGCTTGTTTCAGGTGCTCTGTGACCTTGGTCGACAGAGTGAAACAGGGAAGCCGGTGAGTGACTCTCTTCAAGCGACGAAGAGCCATGATCCCGGCGCTGCCCCCGCAACGGTAAATGAGTAAAGACTGCGCCTTGAGCCACTGTGTCGACTGTCGACATGGGAAGGCGCGCAGTCAGGCAAAACGCCGCTCATGAGCCCGGAGACCGGCCTGATCCATCCAGCGGCATCACGGTGGGCGATGCCAGGCTTTTTTGCCGTCTATTCTTGTGCCTGCCCGCCGTTATCCAGCCTCAACGGAGAGCTCCCCCATGACTGATACCCCCGATCGTGACGAACGTCATCTGGCGCGCATGCTGCGCAAAAAAGCCGTGATCGACGAACGCATCGCCAATTCCCCGAATGAATGTGGCCTGCTGCTGGTGCTGACCGGCAACGGCAAAGGCAAAAGCAGCTCGGCTTTCGGCATGCTCGCCCGGTCCATGGGCCACGGCATGCAGTGTGGTGTGGTGCAGTTCATTAAAGGGCGCAGCAGCACCGGCGAAGAACTGTTCTTCCGGCGCTTCCCGGAACAGGTGCGTTTTCATGTGATGGGCGAGGGCTTCACCTGGGAAACCCAGGATCGCCAGCGTGACATCGCCGCCGCTGAAGCCGCATGGGCGGTGTCGCGCGAATTGCTGCGTGATCCGTCGATCGGCCTGGTGGTGCTGGATGAATTGAACATTGCGCTCAAGCACGGTTATCTGGATCTCGATCAAGTGCTCAGCGACTTGCAGGCCCGTCCGCCGATGCAGCACGTGGTGGTCACCGGTCGCGGCGCCAAGCCGGAGATGATTGAACTGGCTGACACCGTCACCGAAATGGGCGTGATCAAGCACGCGTTCCAGGCCGGGATCAAAGCGCAAAAAGGCGTCGAATTGTGAGTCAACCACGTCATTGCCCGGCGGTATTGATTGCCGCGCCGGCCTCCGGTCAGGGCAAGACCACCGTCACCGCCGCACTGGCCCGTTTGCATCGCAATCAGGGGCGCAAGGTGCGCGTGTTCAAATGCGGCCCGGACTTCCTCGACCCGATGATTCTCGAGCGCGCCAGCGGTGCGCCGGTGTATCAACTGGACATGTGGATGGTCGGCGAGCAGGAAAGTCGTCGACTGTTGTGGGAAGCCGCCGGTGAAGCCGATCTGATCCTCATCGAAGGCGTCATGGGGTTGTTCGACGGTACGCCGTCCAGCGCTGATCTGGCGCGGCATTTCGGCGTACCGGTGCTGGGTGTGATCGACGGCACCGCCATGGCCCAGACCTTTGGCGCACTGGCGTTGGGGCTGGCGCGTTATCAGCCGGACTTGCCGTTTGCCGGTGTGCTGGCCAACCGCGTCGGCACCCTGCGTCACGCGCAACTACTGGAAGGCAGCCTCACTGAAGGCTTGCGCTGGTACGGCGCCTTGTCCCGGGAAACCGGGATCGAATTGCCGAGCCGACACCTCGGGCTGGTTCAGGCCAGTGAGTTGAACGATCTTGATCTGCGCCTCGATGCGGCGGCCGATGCGCTGGCCAGCAGTTGCGAGGTCGCGCTGCCACCGGCGGTGGAATTCGCCGCTCCAGATGTGATCGCGGCAGAACCGTTGCTGGCCGGCGTGCGTATTGCCGTGGCCCGTGACGAAGCGTTTGCCTTCACCTACGGTGCTAGCCTGGATCTGCTCCGCGCCATGGGCGCCGAGTTGCTGTTTTTCTCGCCGATCCGTGACACGCAATTGCCGGAGGCAGACAGCCTCTATCTGCCGGGCGGTTATCCCGAATTGCACCATGTGGCGCTGTCACAGAACACCACGATGCTGGACGCAATCCGCGCTCACCATGCGGCGGGCAAGCCGTTGTTGGCCGAGTGCGGCGGCATGCTGTATCTGCTCGATTCGTTGACCGATGTCGAAGGTACCCGCGCTGAACTGGTCGGCTTGCTGGCGGGGGATGCGGTGATGCAAAAGCGTCTGGCCGCGTTGGCGTTGCAAGCGGTCGAGTTGCCGGAAGGTTCGTTGCGCGGGCACACCTATCACCATTCGCTGACCAGTACCGAGCTTGAGCCGATTGCTCGTGGCTTGAGCCCGAACGGTGGGCGAGGGGCAGAGGCGGTTTATCGTGAAGGGCGGATGACCGCCTCTTATGTGCACTTTTATTTCCCGTCCAATCCCGCCGCTGTAGCCGCATTATTTGCGCCTGACCTTGAGGCCGCCATCGCGAGCAAGCTCGCTCCCACAGTTGACTGCGTTTCTTCAGGCAGCACACCTTCCAATGTGGGAGCGAGCCTGCTCGCGAAGAGGCCATGAGCAACAACGCATTTTCCGAAGCCGAGCGCGCGGCGGTCTACCGAGCCATCGGCGAACGCCGCGACATGCGTCATTTCAGCGGTGGCACCGTCGAGCCCGAGTTGCTGCGGCGCCTGCTCGAAGCCGCGCATCAAGCGCCGAGTGTCGGCCTGATGCAGCCCTGGCGGTTCATCCGCATCAGCGATCGAGCCCTGCGCGGCAAGATCCAGTTGTTGGTTGAAGAAGAACGCATCCGCACCGCTGAAGCCCTCGGCGAGCGCACCGACGAATTCATGAAGCTGAAAGTCGAAGGCATCAACGACTGCGCCGAGGTGCTGGTCGCCGCGCTGATGGACGATCGAGAGCGTCATATCTTCGGCCGCCGCACTTTGCCGGAAATGGACATGGCGTCATTGTCCTGCGCGATCCAGAACCTCTGGCTGGCCTCCCGCGCTGAAGGATTGGGCATGGGCTGGGTGTCGCTGTTCGAGCCGCAAGCCCTGGCGGACCTGCTGGGTTTGCCCGTCGGAGCCAAGCCGTTGGCCGTTCTTTGTCTCGGTCCGGTCAAGGAATTCTATCCGGCGCCGATGCTGGTACTCGAAGGCTGGGCGCAGGCGCGTCCGCTCAGTGAGCTGTTGTATGAAAATTATTGGGGAGTGAGTCAATGAGTGTGGCGTTGTTGAGTGTCGCCGCGGTTGCGCTGGATGCGCTGCTGGGTGAACCCAAACGCTGGCATCCGCTGGTGGCGTTCGGCCGTTTTGCCGAGCGCATCGAGCAACGGTTCAATGGTGAGGGTCGCGGCTGGCGCAGCCATGGCGTGACTGCCTGGGTGATCGCGGTGTTGCCGCTGACCCTGCTGGCCACGGCGTTTTCCTGGGCGCCCTATGTCGGCTGGATCGTCGAGATTCTCGTGCTCTATTGCGCCCTCGGCATGCGCAGCCTCGGTGAGCACGTTACGCCTGTGGCCAAGGCGCTGCGCAGCGATGATCTGGACGAGGCGCGCAAACGTGTCAGTTATCTGGTCAGCCGCCAGACCAGCGAACTGGATAAAACCGAAGTCGCCCGCGCCGCCACGGAGTCTGTCCTGGAGAACGGCAGCGACGCGGTATTCGCTGCGCTGTTCTGGTTTGCTGTGGCCGGCGCGCCTGGCGTGGTGCTCTACCGTTTGAGCAACACGCTGGATGCGATGTGGGGTTACCGCAACGAACGTTTCGAGCGTTTCGGCTGGGCGGCGGCAAAGATCGACGACGTCCTCAACTACATTCCTGCGCGCTTGGTCGCATTGACCTACGCGCTGCTGGGCAAAACCCGTCTGGCGCTGAAATGCTGGCGCACACAGGGCCCGACCTGGGACAGCCCGAATGCCGGTCCGGTGATGGCGGCCGGTGCCGGTGCGCTCGGCGTCGAGTTGGGCGGGGCGGCGATTTATCACGGTGAACTGCATCAGCGTCCGCCACTGGGCGAAGGCGTGCCGGCGGACGCCGACTCCATCGACCGCGGCTGGCAATTGGTCCAGCGCGGGGTATGGTTATGGTTGCTGATCCTCTGCGTGGGGGCTGAATTTTATGCTTGAGCACGGTGGTCGGTTACGCAAGGCGGCGCTCGATTACGGCATCGCCGAAGCCGATTGGCTCGACCTGTCCAGCGGCCTCGCGCCCTGGCCGTTTCCGGTCCCGGAGATTCCGTTGCGGGCCTGGGCGCGTTTGCCGGAAACCGATGACGGCCTGGAGCAGGCGGCCTGTGATTATTACGGCGCCGCTCAGGTGCTGCCGGTGGCTGGCTCGCAAATGGCGATCCAGTTGCTGCCGCGTTTGCGCCGGGCCGGCAAGGTCGGCGTGCTCTCGCCGTGTTACGCCGAACACGCCGAAGCGTGGCGCCGTAACGGCTACATCGTGCGTGAAGTGCTGGAGCAGGAAGTCGACTTCTTTCTCGACAGCCTCGACGTGCTGGTGGTGGTCAACCCGAACAATCCTACCGGCCTGAGCCTGACACCGAGTCGGCTGCTCGACTGGCACTCGCGGCTGGCCCAGCGCGGTGGCTGGCTGGTGGTGGACGAGGCGTTCATGGACAACACACCGCAGCTGAGCCTGGCACCTTTTGCCAATCAGGTCGGGTTGATCGTGCTGCGTTCCTTCGGCAAGTTTTTCGGCCTGGCCGGTGTGCGTCTGGGTTTCGTCCTGGCTGAGCGCAAGTTGCTCAAGTTGCTGGCCGAGCAAGTGGGGCCGTGGGCGGTCAGCGGGCCGACGCGGGTGCTGGGGCAGGCCTGTCTGCTGGATACCGAAGGGCATGTCCGGCAACGGGTTCGCGCTGATGAAGCCAGCGAGCGTCTGGCGCTGCTGCTTGAACACCACGGTTTCAAACCCCAGGGTGGCTGCGCCTTGTTTCAATGGCTGATCACCGACCGTGCCGAAGACCTGCATGAGTTCATGGCCCGGCGCGGCATTCTGCTGCGGTTGTTCACCCACAACAGCAGCGTGCGTTTCGGCTTGCCCGCCGATGAAACCGAGTGGACACGTCTCGCGCAAGCGTTCGAAGCCTACGCCAAGGAAACCCAATGACTACGTTGATGGTGCAGGGCACCACTTCCGACGCCGGTAAAAGTACGCTGGTGACGGCGTTGTGCCGCTGGGTCACGCGTCAGGGCGTCAGCGTCGTGCCGTTCAAACCACAGAACATGGCGCTTAACAGTGCCGTGACCGCCGACGGTGGCGAGATCGGTCGTGCGCAAGCGGTGCAGGCTCAGGCCGCCAACCTTGAGCCGCACACCGACATGAACCCGGTGCTGCTCAAACCCAACAGCGACACCGGCGCTCAAGTGATCATCCATGGTCGCGCGGTCACGACGATGAACGCGGTCGCGTATCACGACTACAAAGCTATCGCCATGCAAGCAGTGCTGGCCTCTCATGAACGGCTGAGCGCGGCGTATCCCGTGGTCATGGTCGAAGGCGCGGGTTCGCCGGCCGAGATCAATCTGCGTGCCGGTGATATCGCCAACATGGGCTTTGCCGAGGCGGTGGATTGTCCGGTCGTGTTGATCGCCGACATCAATCGCGGCGGGGTTTTTGCGCATCTGGTGGGCACGCTGGAACTGCTGTCGCCCAGCGAACAGGCGCGAGTCAAAGGCTTCATCATCAATCGGTTTCGCGGCGATATCGCTTTGCTGCAACCGGGGCTGGATTGGCTGGAAGCGCGCACCGGCAAACCGGTGATCGGCGTTCTGCCTTACGTGATGGACCTGCACCTGGAAGCCGAGGACGGCATCGATCAGCGTCAGACTGACAAGGCCGACCAGGTCCTGAAAGTAGTGGTGCCTGTACTGCCGCGAATCAGCAACCACACCGATTTCGATCCGCTGCGCCTGCATCCGCAGGTGGATCTGCAATTCATCGGCCCCGGTCAGGCGATTCCACCGGCGGACCTGATTATTCTCCCCGGCTCGAAAAGCGTGCGCAGCGACCTCGCGTACCTGCGGGCCAGTGGCTGGGACACCGCGATCAGTCGTCATCTGCGTTATGGCGGCAAAGTGCTGGGCATTTGCGGCGGTCTGCAAATGCTCGGCAACCAGGTCCACGACCCGCTGGGCCTCGAAGGCGCGCCGGGTTCCAGCGCCGGTTTGGGCTTGTTGGCGTTCGAAACCCAGCTCGAAGAAGAGAAGCAATTGCGCAATGTGCGCGGGCGTCTGGCGCTCGAAGATGCGCCAGTCAGCGGCTATGAAATTCATGCCGGGGTGACCACCGGGCCGGCGTTGGAAAACGCCGCGGTGCAGCTGGATGACGGTCGCTGCGACGGTGCGCAAAGCGCGGACGGGCAGATTTTCGGCACCTACCTGCATGGCCTGTTTGAATCGCCCGCGGCGTGCAGTGCGCTGTTGCGCTGGGCAGGTTTGCAGGCGGTGCAGGACGTGGATTATCACGCGTTGCGTGAGCGCGATATCGAGCGGCTGGCGGATCTGGTGGAGAAGCATCTGGATACCCGACTGTTGCGTGAGCTCTGTGGGATTTGAGGTGACTGTTCCGGCCTCATCGCGAGCAAGCTCGCTCCCACAGGTGATCGCATTCCAATGTGGGAGCGAGCTTGCTCGCGATGAGGCCCGTCGCCACACCGCCAATTTGAAGGAATGAACCATGCTGCAACTGATCCTAGGCGGCGCCCGCTCCGGCAAGAGTCGCCTGGCTGAAAAACTCGCCTCCGACAGCGGTCTGGCGGTGACGTACATCGCCACCAGCCAACCCCTCGACGGTGAAATGAACGAGCGGGTGGCCCATCACCGCGCCCGTCGTCCAGCCGAATGGGCGTTGATCGAAGAACCGGTGGAACTCGCCCGCATCCTGCGCGAAACCGCCAGCGCCGATCGGTGCCTGCTGGTGGATTGCCTGACGTTGTGGATGACCAATTTGCTGATGCTCGACGACACCAAGCGTCTGTCAGCCGAACGTCATGCATTACTGGACTGCCTGGCGTCGTTGCCGGGTGAAATCATTTTTGTCAGCAACGAGACCGGAATGGGTGTCGTGCCGCTGGGCGAATTGACTCGCCGCTATGTCGATGAAGCCGGTTGGCTGCATCAAGCATTGGCCGAGCGCTGTCAGCGCGTCGTCCTGACCGTCGCCGGCCTGCCCCTGACTTTGAAAGGAACTGCGTTATGACTCAATCCTGGTGGCTGAACCCCTGCAAACCGATCGATGCTCAAGCGGTCGAGCAGGCTGAGGCCCGTCAACAACAGCTGACCAAGCCTGCCGGCTCCCTCGGTCGGCTTGAGTCGGTGGCCGTCCAATTGGCCGGGTTACAAGGGCAGGTCAAGCCGAGACTGGATCAGCTGTGGATCGCGATTTTTGCCGGTGACCATGGCGTGGTCGCGGAAGGGGTGTCGGCATTTCCTCAGGAAGTCACCGGGCAGATGCTGCACAACTTCGTCAGCGGTGGGGCGGCGATCAGCGTGTTGGCGCGGCAACTCGGGGCATCCCTGGAAGTCGTCGACCTCGGCACGGTGACGCCGTCGTTGAATTTACCGGGTGTGCGTCACATGAACATCGGCCCGGGCACGGCGAATTTCGTCGAAGGTTCGGCGATGACGCCGGCTCAAGGCGAACTCGCTTTGCAGGCCGGCCGCGACAGCGTGCAGCGCGCCATCGCGGCGGGTGCGCAGTTGTTTATCGGTGGCGAGATGGGCATCGGCAACACCACCGCGGCCAGCGCGTTGGCCTGTGCCTTGCTCGATTGCCCGGTGGTGCAACTGGCGGGGCCGGGCACGGGTTTGAATGCGGCGGGTGTCAGCCATAAAGCTCAGGTTATCGAGCGCGCTTTGGCATTGCACAGTGCTCAACGTGGCGATGCGCTGCAAACCCTGTTCAACCTCGGAGGTTTTGAAATCGCGGCACTGGTCGGCGCGTATCTGGCGTGTGCCCAGGAAGGCGTCGCGGTGCTGGTGGACGGTTTCATTTGCAGCGTCGCGGCGTTGGTGGCGGTGCGCTTGAACCCTGAATGCCGTGAGTGGCTGTTGTTCGGTCATCGCGGCGCCGAGCCGGGTCATCGTCATGTGCTGGAAACTCTGAACGCCGAACCGCTGCTGGATCTCGGCCTGCGTCTGGGCGAGGGCAGTGGCGCCGCATTGGCCGTGCCGTTGCTGCGTCTGGCGTGCGACCTTCACGGGCAGATGGCGACGTTCGCCGAGGCCGCCGTGGCGGATCGTCCGGCATGACCTTGCGCCTGGACCTGTTGCGCCACGGCGAAACCGAACTCGGTGGCGGCTTGCGCGGCAGCCTCGACGATGCGCTGACCGACAAGGGCTGGGCGCAGATGCGCGCGGCGGTGGTCGAGCAGGGGCCTTGGGATCGTTTGGTCAGCTCGCCGTTGCAGCGGTGTGCGCGGTTCGCCGAAGAACTCGGCGCACAACTGGGTTTGCCGGTGCAGTTGGATAAAGACCTGCAAGAGCTGCACTTCGGCGCCTGGGAAGGGCAGAGTGCAGCAGCGCTGATGGAAACCGATGCCGAGGCGTTGGGATTGTTCTGGGCCGACCCTTACTCGTTTACGCCGCCTCAGGGTGAGCCGGTGGTGGATTTTTCGACGCGGGTGTTGGCGGCCGTTGAGCGCTTGCAAGCCGCGTACGCTGGCGAGCGGGTGTTGCTGATCAGTCACGGCGGGGTCATGCGTTTGTTGCTGGCTCAGGCGCGGGGATTGCCTCGTGAGCAGTTGCTCAACGTCGAAGTCGGGCATGGCGCGTTGTTTTCGCTGACGGTCGAATCCGGCGTGTTGTTAAAGGAAGCGCTCTGACCATGTTGCCGTTCTGGATCGCCCTGCAATTTTTGAGCAGCCTGCCGATTCGTCTGCCGGGCATGCCGGCGCCACAGGAGTTGGGGCGGTCGCTGCTGTTTTATCCGCTGGTCGGCCTGCTGTTCGGCGGGATTTTATGGGCGTTCAACTGGCTGTTACTCGGCACGCCGTTGTTGCTTCATGCAGCACTGTTGCTGACGGTTTGGGTATTGCTCAGCGGCGCGTTGCACCTGGACGGCCTGGCCGACAGCGCCGATGCGTGGCTCGGTGGGTTTGGCGATCGCGAGCGCACGTTGACGATCATGAAGGACCCGCGTAGCGGGCCGATTGCGGTCGTGACGCTGGTGCTGGTGTTGCTGCTCAAATTCGCCGCGTTGCTGGCATTGATCGAGCAGCAACACGCCGTTGTCCTGATCATTGTTCCGTTGATCGGGCGCAGCGCGATGCTGGGCTTGTTCCTGACCACGCCTTATGTGCGTGCCGGTGGCTTGGGGCAAGCGCTGGCCGATCATCTGCCGCGTTTGGCGGGTAAACAGGTGTTGGCGGTGAGTGCGTTGGCGTGTGTTTTGATTGCCGGTCTCAGCGGTGTGTTGGCAGTTGTGCTGGCGGCGCTGGTGTTTGTCTGGCTGCGGCAAGTGATGCTGCGCCGATTGGGCGGCACGACGGGCGATACGGCGGGGGCGTTGCTGGAAATCCTTGAGGTCGCGGTGCTGGTGGGATTGGCTATCTGCTGAACTTCCCACATCATGTAACTTGATTTAACACAACCGCGGGTATATACACGCACCATGCTCGACTCCCAATGTTTATGCATCAACCTGCGTCGCGCCGCCCGTGGCGTCAGCAGGCATTACGACGGCGCTCTCGACGGCTTCGGGATCAACGTCGCCCAGTATTCTCTGCTGTGTAATCTGCAGCGTCTGGATAAACCGAGTATTTCCACGTTGGCCGAGGCCATGGGGCTGGATCGCAGCACCTTGGGGCGCAATCTGCGGGTGCTGGAAGGCGAAGGCCTGC
The DNA here is from genome assembly GCF_057837605.1 of Pseudomonas sp. GL_093. Classification (NCBI taxonomy): domain Bacteria; kingdom Pseudomonadati; phylum Pseudomonadota; class Gammaproteobacteria; order Pseudomonadales; family Pseudomonadaceae; genus Pseudomonas; species Pseudomonas sp. GL_093. The sequence continues at coordinate 1,982,130 of NZ_CM174448.1, forward strand.
TGATGCTGGTCGAGGGCGAGGACATGCGCAATCGCATCGTCATGCTCACCGAGGCGGGTACTGAACGCCTGAAAGCGGCCTTGCCCGCCTGGGAAGCGGCGCAACAGCGGTTGATTGACCGCTTGGGTGCCGAGAAACGCGAAACCTTGCTGCGACTGCTGGACGAACTGGCGTGATGCCGGTTTTTCCGATCTTAAGCGGGTATATACCCGCTACCGGAGAATAAGAATGACATCGATGTGGCGTACGTGTGGTTGGGTTTTGTTGGGGAGTGCGCTGATTCTCGCGTTGTCCTTGGGCGTCAGACACGGCTTCGGGCTGTTTCTGGCGCCGATGAGTGCCGAGTTCGGCTGGGGGCGTGAGACGTTTGCCTTCGCCATTGCCTTGCAGAACCTGATCTGGGGCCTGGCGCAGCCTTTCACCGGCGCGCTGGCCGACCGCTTTGGCGCCGCGAAAGTGGTGCTGGTCGGCGGTGTCCTGTATGCGTTGGGTCTGGTGTGCATGGGCCTGTCGGATTCCGCTGTGACCTTGTCCCTGAGTGCCGGCCTGTTGATCGGCATCGGTCTGTCCGGTACCTCGTTCTCGGTGATCCTCGGCGTGGTCGGCCGCGCAGTGCCGCCAGAGAAACGCAGCATGGGCATGGGCATTGCCAGCGCTGCCGGCTCTTTCGGTCAGTTCGCCATGTTGCCCGGCACGCTGGGGTTGATCGGCTGGCTGGGCTGGTCAGCGGCATTGCTGGTGTTGGGCCTGTTGGTGGCGCTGATCGTGCCGCTGGTGAGCATGCTCAAGGACAAGCCGCTACCGGTGTTCGGTCATGAACAAACACTGTCCGAAGCCCTGCACGAGGCCTGTTCCCATTCGGGATTCTGGCTGCTGGCGTTCGGCTTTTTTGTTTGCGGCTTCCAGGTGGTATTCATCGGCGTGCACTTGCCGGCTTATCTGGTGGATCAGCACCTCCCGGCGAGCGTCGGCACGACGGTGCTGGCGCTGATCGGGCTGTTCAATATTTTCGGTACTTACACGGCGGGCTGGCTCGGCGGGCGGATGTCCAAGCCGCGTTTGCTCACCGTCCTGTATCTGCTGCGGGCGGTGGTGATCGGGCTGTTCCTGTGGGCGCCCGTCACGACGACCACCGCGTACCTGTTTGGCATGGCGATGGGCTTCCTGTGGCTGTCGACCGTGCCCTTGACCAACGGCACCGTCGCGACCTTGTTCGGTGTGCGAAATCTGTCCATGCTCGGTGGGATTGTTTTCCTGTTTCACCAGCTCGGATCGTTCCTCGGCGGCTGGTTGGGCGGGGTGGTGTACGACCGAACCGGGAGCTATGACTTGATCTGGCAAGTGGCGATTCTCTTGAGCCTGTTAGCCGCAGCCCTGAACTGGCCGGTGCGTGAGCAGCCGGTGGCGCGCCTGCAAACACAGATGAGTGCGATATGAACAGTCTCTGGCCGCGGATCGCTGTCGTCGCTGTCTGCGCCTTGCTGCTGGCCCTGTCGTGGTGGGGCTGGCATCAGGGCGGGCTGGCGTTGATGCAACTGGGCATGGGTGCTTGCTAGCAGGATGTGAGGGCGAGTAACTTCGGTTTTGACGATTTCTCGAGGATGCACCGACATGCTGATGCGCTGGCTTGCAGTTCCCGCGTTACTGGTAGCGTTTAGTGGATTGGCTCAAGCCGCCGAATGCCCGGAGCTTTTGCAAGGCTCGTTGCCCAAGTTGCGCGCCAAGGAATCCATCGACCTGTGCCAGCGCTTTGCCGGCAAACCGCTGGTGGTGGTCAATACCGCGAGCTTCTGTGGTTTTGCCCCGCAGTTCAAAAGCCTTGAGGCGTTGAATCAGCGTTACAAGGATCAGGGGCTGGAGGTAATCGGCGTTCCGTCCAATGACTTCAAGCAAGAGTCCAAGGATGGCGAAGAGACGGCCAAGGTCTGCTACGTGAACTACGGCGTGACGTTCACCATGACTGAACCGCAGAAAGTCCGCGGTAATGACGCGACTCACTTGTTCAAGATCATCGCCAAGCAGAGCACCGCGCCGAAGTGGAACTTCTACAAATACGTGGTCGATCGCAAGGGCAAGGTGATCGCCAGTTTTTCCAGCCTGACCAAGCCTGACGATCCCGAGTTCATCGAGGCGGTGGAGAAAGCCCTAGCCTCGCAACCCTGATCGACGCCCGTTAAAAAGCCCCGCCTCTGTACAAGAGAGCGGGGCTTTTTCAATTCAGGCGGCGAGTGGTTCAGGTTCGCCGTGAATCATCAGAAGCGGTAGGTCGCACCAACACCGAAACCGTTCGCACTGTTTTCGTACTTGGCGTTGTAGGACTGACCCAAAGCGTTAGCGCGCTTGACAGTGACAGATTCTTCCTTGAGGTAAGAGTAAGCCACATCAATGGTCCAGTCGTCGGTTGGGTTGAAGCCCGCACCGACACTGAAGATCGTCCGGTCGCCGGTTGGAATGCGTGGCGAACGATCAGTGTTGTTGGTGGGCGACTGGTCAAGGGAGAGACCGGTACGCAGTACCCACTGCTTGTTCAGCTGGTAGGAAGTACCCAGGGCATAGGCCCAGGTGTCATGCCAGTTCTGGTCTTCCTTGATGGTACCAACGATTTGTGGGGCGAGGGCACCACCGCTAGATGCGGTTACGCCTTCGTTGTTGACCGTGATGTCTTTCAGGCGGCTCCAGCGAGTCCAGGTAGCACCGGCATAGAGCTTCCAGGAATCATTAATGTCTTGAGTCACGGAAAGGTCATAGGACTCAGGTGTTTCGATCTTCAGCGAGGCATCGTAACGGTTGGATTTGAGCAGCTGAGGTGGCACGCCAGTGCCGGTATTCACATCGGTGTGGCCGTCGAGCTTGTAGTTCACTTTCGAGTGATAGGTCAGGCCCACGCGAGTGGTGTCGGTGGCTTGCACCAGGACGCCGGCGTTAAAGCCCAAGGCCGTATCGTCGCCCTTGATCTCCACATTGTTGTCACCAGTCCGGGGGATAGGGAGAGCAATGTCCGATTCCAGGGTGCCGGAAATCCGGTTGATGGTAGGGCCAAAACCGATCGAAACTTTATCGTTGAAAGCGTAGCTGACGGTTGGCTGCAGAGTGATGACTTTGACTTCGCTCTTGCTGCCGAAAGCGCGGCCCTGAAAGCCGTTTTCGTAGTCGGTGATCAGCCCGAACGGAGCGTAGACACCAAAACCAACAGCCCATTCATCGTTGAGTTTATTTGTATAGAAACCCATCGGTACTGAAGTGAGCGGAACCATATCGCCTTTGTTGGTTCCGCTTGAACGGCCGCTGGTATCGCTGATATCGGTCGAGGCGTCGATCGCTGCGAGACCGCCAGTGATTTGCTGGCCTTTGAGGCGGGCCATACCGGCAGGGTTGCCAAAAACTGTACTTGCATCATCGGCAGATGAAGAGCGCCCTGCAAAACCTGTCCCCATCCCGCTGATGCTTTGTTCGTTGAGGGCAAAGCCACTCGCGAAGATCTGGGTGGATGCCAAGGTAACGGCGAGGCTAAGGGTGGTTTTGAGCATTACTTTTTTCATTATTAGAACTCCTGATGATCACCGGGGCGAAAATTACCAACATTTTCGTCCCAGCGCCATAGGCTGTGAGGCTTGATTTAGAGCGGTTTTGTAGGACAATCCGACCAAAATCGCAGCAGTTGCGCGATCTTGTGGAAACAGCAGATCAGCAGGCGACCTGATTCAGCGGTGAAACACAGGTTTGCCAGGCGCAGGTGAAGTCTCTCAGGCGTCCTTGAGGCTGGAAGGTCTGGCGCCAGATGCGGGCCATTCCCAGTAGGTCGTCTGCTTCGGGGAGGGGGGTGTTCTGTTCTTCTACAAGCAGCCAGGCGATGGCTGTGGCGTAACGCAGGTTGACGGTCAATTCGAGGTGCGGACCACTCAGGAACGCATGTTGGCTGGCCAGGCCGCGAACCAGGCTTGCGCGTTCCGGGTCAAGTGCCAGGTAGTGGTCCCAAAGTGCTTGATGGCGGGGTTCGGCGATTCGGTACAGGCCGTGTCCACGGCGGTCATGCAGGGCGGTTCCAAGGGCTGACTGGCTGGCGGCGACGCCCAGCAGCAGGGATTCGGCAGTTGCGCTATGGCACCCGAGGTAAATCAATGTCGGGCGGATCACATAACGGCACAGTTCGCTGGCAGCGATACCCATAAAGCCCTCGAAACGTGAAATGGTCGGCGATACCTGAAGGGGCCTTGGCAGCGGGTGAATCGACTCAGGCTCGCCGGAAGCGGCTGAAGCCGCTTGAGTTGAAGTGTAGTGTCATATTCGCGCCGTAAAGGCCTGTTTTTAAAATATTTCCGGCTGCGAGTTATAACCGTTATATCGCTTAGTGCTTAGGCGGTGGCAGCGAAAAGTGAAATATCGGGCAATAAAAAGCCCCGCTTTTTGAGCGAGGCTTTTGAGGTTTTCAGTCTTTCTGGCGTATCAGGCAACCAGTGCCTGACGGGTACGCTCGATCACGGCCTGCAGCGGCTCGGCGCTGGAGTATTGATCGGGGTACAGGCGTTCGCTGTGACGAGCGATGCCGTGTTCGTTGACCAGAGTGAAGCTGAAGCAGCCTTTGCGAGCGGCCATGATCAGGCAGTTCATTGGTGCAAAAGCGTTGGTTAGGGTGCGGATGGCATCCTGGGTGTGGATTTGAGTAGACATAGTCATTGGGTGTTCCTACAAGCGACACGGATAAGAACCGTGCAAAGTTAAAACGTTCCAGTGACGACGACCACCATTGGTCGAACGAAGAACCCGACTGGAACAAAGCAGCCAGTTTGAAGCGCTGATAAATTGGCGCGCTTGGGCTGGCAGGTAGGTACTTAGGAGGGCAGGCAACACATCAAGGGCAAAGGTTCTGGGCCCGGGGTGAAGATCCTGATCAATTTGCAGGTTGGTTCGGTCAGAGTAAGTGAGCTTCGCAACACCCTTCGCTTTGTTCGAAGGCAGTGTTGACGCAAGGTTTACCTGGAAACCATCGAGGTGGTCGATCCCGCTTTGTCGGTGGAGGCTTCCTTGAGGAAGGCTGACCGGGGGGATTTGTTCGACCAGAATTGACTTTCAGCTTGGTACTAACGCCGCGGATACTAACGGATTGAATTGCTGAAGGGAAGTGTGTTAGCAAAAAAGTTTTGTGGAGGCCCCTCATTCAACGTCCGGATGGGCGCTCGGAAAAAGCCATGACCCGCAGACTTGCCCTGTAATAGCACAAATTCCGACCATTGGTAGTCACGGCTCATCGGGCCAGGACCAGCCTGGATCATGGGTTTGCCAAGGTTTATCCCCAAGTGCGGGTGAAAAATGCGCCGAAAAAGCGCATCGATATAACTGCCTCGAAGGTACTTGTGCACATAAGTCGCGGAGGGTGTCACGCCGCTGTCATCTTCCCTTCAAACGCAGTGGGTGCCTGTAACCAAAATTTAAGTCAATGAAAAACATCGCTTTTTTTTACTGGTGAAAAAATCGTCAGTTTGACTGCGAGCCCCATTCCATACGGCTTTGCGAGAGTTCAAGGGCGGTTGTCCACTGAGTTATCCACAGCTTCTGTGGATTGTCCCGAGCGCTTGCTCTAGGACGGGCGTGCCGGGTTTTTTTAGGCTTTACCTGTAAGAAAAAAAGAGTAGAGTGGCGCGCCTTCCGATCTGCCCCACAGTGCTTTATGAAGTTTCGCTCAGTATCAGTCTCTGCAACCTCCACACCTCCCAGTATTACCCCGCCCAAGCGCTTTTCGATGCGCGTGGCCGAGTGGCTGCTGGACAGCCCGCGTCTGGGCGAAAACCCCAACGTCAAACACTTCGCCGGACGTTTGCTCAAGCAGCCAGCCCGTGAAGGGGTCGTGGCCGCGCAAAGCCGTCTCGGTCAGCTGATGTGCCGTGAATGCGGGAATGCCCGGGATCGCCGTATCGGCCAGGACCTTTTGCGTTCGGCCGCGCGGGCAGGGGATCGGCGCGCCCAGCAGGAACTGGGTCTGATCGAAGACTGAGCTGTCCAAGACCTGACGCCTTGGTTAACCTTCAAGCTTTATTTCATTGGCAGGAGTGGCTATGGCTATGGACTTGACCAGCGCATTGCTCGGTCTGGCGGGCGCTGCGCTGCCGTTACTGGTACTGGCCTGGCAACTTCAGCGGCGAGCGAGCGCCACGCAGTCAGAGGTTGCACTGCTGGAAGAGCGTCTGGCCACGGCCCATCTGGCTCAGGATGGATTGAACGCGCAACTCGAAGCCTGTCGCGATGAAATCGGTGATCTGGGCCAGGCCAACGCCGCCAAACAAGCCGACCTGGCCGCCGTGCGCCGTGAAGTCGAATTGCTGCAGATCGAACGTGACGACGCACGCGACGCCGCTCACGCCTGGAATCTGGAACGCGCCGGCAAAGAGGCTGAATTACGTCGTCTGGACGCCCAGGCCGCTTCGCTCAACGCCGAGCTGCGTGAGCAGCAGGAAAGCCATCAGCAGCGCCTCAGCGACCTGCAGGGCTCGCGAGATGAGTTACGTGCCCAGTTCGCCGAGCTGGCCGGCAAGATCTTCGACGAGCGCGAGCAGCGCTTTGCCGAAACCAGTCAACAACGCCTTGGTCAGTTGCTCGATCCGTTGAAAGAACGCATCCAGTCCTTCGAAAAACGCGTCGAGGAAAGCTATCAGGCTGAAGCCCGCGAACGTTTTTCCCTGGCCAAGGAGCTGGAGCGGCTGCAACAGCTGAACCTGCGCCTGAGCGACGAAGCCACCAACCTGACCCGCGCCTTGAAAGGCCAGAAAACCCAAGGCAACTGGGGTGAGCTGATTCTTGAACGAGTGCTTGAACACGCGGGCCTGGAGAAGGGGCGCGAGTACCAGACCCAGGTCAACCTCAAGGGCCCGGACGGTGAGCGTTTCCAGCCGGATGTGATCATTTATCTGCCGGGCGACAAGCAGGTGGTGGTCGACTCCAAGGTCAGCCTCACGGCCTATCAGCAATACGTCGCGGCCGAAGACGATGCCATCGGCCAGATCGCCATCAAGCAGCACGTGCTGTCCCTGCGCACTCACGTCAAAGGGTTGGCTGGCAAGGATTACAAGCGTCTCGACGGTTTGCACAGCCTGGATTTCGTCCTGCTTTTCGTACCGATCGAAGCGGCGTTTTCCGCCGCATTGCAGGCTGAGCCGACGCTGTTTCAGGAAGCCTTCGACCGCAACATCGTGATCGTCAGCCCGACCACGTTGCTGGCGACCCTGCGCGTCATCGACAGCCTGTGGAAGCAGGAGCGCCAGAGCCAGAACGCCCGGGAAATCGCCGAGCGGGCCGGGTGGCTGTATGACAAGTTCGTGTTGTTCATCCAGGATCTGGATGAAGTTGGCAATCGCTTACAGCAACTGGATAAAGCCTACAGCTCTGCGCGCAATAAGCTGACAGAAGGCCGAGGCAATCTGGTCAGCCGCAGCGAGCAGCTCAAATTGCTTGGTGCGCGGGCGAGCAAGAGTCTGCCGGCAGACTTGCTGGAACGGGCGATGACCGATGTGGATGGGTTGGCTGAGTTGCCGGAGTAAGCCGAAAAGCTTCGTCGGAGCGCCGCCCGGAGCAAGCTCGCTCCCACAGTTGACCGAGTTCTTCCAGATAGAATGCAGTTCAATGTGGGAGCGAGCTTGCTCGCGATGGCGGCAGTTGCACCACGACAAGGTTCAGCCCTTGCGCGCTACAACGGCAAATGCCGACTCAGCAACGCCCGCAACGCCGCCGGTTTCACCGGTTTGGCCAGATAATCCAGCCCTGCCGCATGCACTTGGGCCACCGTCTCCGGTCGCCCATCGGCGCTGATCACAACCCCTGGCACTGGCTCACCCAATCGGGTTCGCAGCCATGCCATCAGTTCGGTCCCGGTCTCGCCATCGTCCAGGTGGTAATCCACCAGCGCCAATTGCGGTCGCATCCCATCGCTGAGCAACGCCGCGCATTCATCGCGGTTGCGCGCCGTCCAGACCTGACAACCCCAGCGCGTGAGCAAGCTGTTCATGCCAATCAGGATGCTGTCTTCGTTGTCGATGCACAGCACCTGCGAGCCGCTCAGCAATTTGCCATTGAGTTCGGCGGTCTTGGCCGGCAGTGCCGCTTGAGCACGAGCCAACGGCACACTGACGCTGAACACGCTGCCGCGCCCCGGCCAGGAGCGTACGCGCAAGGTATGACCCAGCACGCGACACAACCCGTCGGCGATCGCCAGGCCCAGCCCCAGGCCTTTCTCAGCACGCGTCTGGTGGCTGTCGAGGCGTTTGAATTCTTCGAAAATGACCTGCTGTTTATCCACAGGAATGCCCGGACCACGGTCCCAGACTTCCAGGCACAGCTCGCCCTTGCGTCGGCGAACCCCTAGCAGCACCGGGCCTTTGGCGTAGCGGAAGGCATTGGTCAGGAAGTTCTGCAGGATTCGCCGTAGCAGTTTGATGTCGCTGTCGACGCGCAACGTACTGCCCCTGACGCGGAATTTCAGCCCCTGGTCGCGGGCCAGCGCCTTGAACTCGGCACCGAGGACATCGAACATCTCATTGAGCACGAACGGTTTGGGCTCAGGGGTGATCTTGCCGTTTTCCAGGCGGGAAATGTCCAGCAGATCGCTGATCAGATCCTCGGCCGAGCGCAGTGAAGTGTCCAGATGATGGACCAGTTTCTGCGCCTCGCCGGAGAGGCCGTCGTCTTGGTGGGAAAGGGCGGCCGAGAACAGTCGCGCAGCGTTCAACGGTTGCATCAAGTCGTGGCTGACCGCTGCCAGGAAACGGGTTTTCGACTGGTTGGCCGACTCCGCGGTGCCCTTGGCTTCGGTCAGGGCGACGTTGAGTTGCGACAGTTCGTGGGTCCGCTCGGTGACCCGTCGCTCCAGGCCCTCGTTGGCTTCGGTCAGCGCTTGCTCAGCCTCGCGGAAGGCGGTGATGTCGGTGAAACTCATGACAAAACCGCCGCCCGGCATCGGGTTGCCGATCAGCTCGATCACACGGCCATTGGGGAAAAGTCTTTCAGAAGTATGGGCGCGGCCCTGGCGCATCCAGTGCAAGCGCCGTGCGACGTGCACTTCAGCTTCGCCGGGACCACAAAGACCGCGCTCGGCGTTGTAGCGAATGATGTCGGCAATCGGGCGGCCAAGCCTGATCAGCCCATCCGGGTAGTTGAACAGCTCCAGATAGCGCCGGTTCCAGGCCACCAGTTTCAGCGACTGGTCGACCACACTGATGCCCTGGGTAATGTTCTCGATTGCCCCTTGCAGCAGCGCGCGGTTGAATTGCAGCACTTCCGAGGCTTCGTCGGCGATTCGGACGACGTCCTCGAGTTGCATTTCCCGACCTTCGATGGCGGCTTTTACCACCGCCCGCGTCGAAGAAGCACCGAGCACACCGGCCAGCAAGCGTTCAGTGTGGGCGATCCATTCACCGTCGGCGTTCTGGTTCGGGTTGAAGCCTTTGCCCTGACGGTAAGCGAAGCGGATAAAACTCTGACGGGCGCGTTCTTCGCCGACGAAGCGTGCGGCCAGTTGCAGCAAATCGTCGATCTGCACCGACAGCATCGAACGGGCGCTGGGGCGGGCGCTGATTTCCTGACCGATGAAGCGACCCGCCTGCCAATGTTCCGAAACCCTCGTACGCGACAGCACCGAGACCCAGGCGAATAGCGTGAAGTTGGCTGCAAGCGACAACACCACGCCTTGGGTCAACGGGGTGAGCGGCAGTTTCAGCGGGTTGCTGTGCAACCAGGCCAGCCCCGGGAAACTGCTCAGGGACAGGCCCAGGCTATGGGCCGCTATCGGCAGAATCAGGGTGTAGAACCACAGGAACGTCCCGGCGGCGAGACCGGCGAACACACCGCGACGATTGGCCTGTTTCCAGTACAGCGCGCCGAGCATGGCCGGGGCCAGTTGGGTCACGGCGGCGAAAGCAATCTGGCCGATGGTCGCCAGGCTCGCCGTCGAGCCGAGCAGGCGATAACTGACGTAGGCCAGCAGCAGAATCACCACAATGCTCACTCGGCGCACCGAGAGCATCCATTGGCGGAACACTTCGAACGGCCGCTCGGCGTTGTTGCGCCGCAGCAACCATGGCAACAGCATGTCGTTGGAGACCATGGTCGACAACGCCACGCTGGCGACAATCACCATGCCGGTTGCCGCCGAGGCGCCACCGATAAACGCCAGCATCGCCAAGGCAGGATGGGATTGAGCGAGCGGCAGGCTGATGACAAAAGAGTCCGGCAGCACCGAGCTCGGCAGCAGCATCTGACCGGCGAGGGCGATGGGAACGACGAACAGCGCCGCCAGCGCCAGATAGGCTGGAAACACCCATTTGGCCAGGCGCAGATCCTGAGGGTCGATGTTTTCCACCACGGTCACGTGGAACTGCCGGGGCAGGCAGATGATTGCCATCATGGCCACGCCGGTCTGCACCACCATCGACGGCCAGTTGATGGTTTCCTTCCAGTATTCTTCCAGGCGCGGGGCGAGCATGGCCTGGTCGAACAGATCGTCGAAACCGTCGTACAGGCCGTAGGTCACGAACGCGCCGACCGCGAGAAACGCGAACAGCTTGACCAGCGATTCGAACGCAATCGCCAGCACCATGCCGCGGTGGTGCTCTGTGGCGTCGAGGTTGCGGGTACCGAAGACGATGGTGAACAGCGCCAGCACCAGCGACACGATCAGCGCCGTGTCCTGGGCGCGCGTGCCCATGGCGTCGGCTCCGGCGCCGATCAGCAAGTTCACCCCGAGCACGATGCCCTTGAGTTGCAGTGCGATGTAGGGCAACACGCCGACCAGGCAGATCAGCGCCACCACCACCGCCAGCGACTGGGATTTGCCATAACGCGCGGCGATGAAGTCGGCAATGGAGGTGATGTTCTCCTGCTTGCTGATCATCACCATTTTTTGCAGGACCCACGGTGCGCACACCAGCAGCAGGATCGGCCCGAGGTAGATCGGCAGGAAAGACCAGAGCTGTTCGGCGGCCTGGCCCACGGCACCAAAGAAGGTCCAACTGGTGCAATAGACGGCCAGCGACAGGCTGTACACCCAGGCGCGCACTCGCGGCGGCAACGGTGTGCTGCGACGGTCGCCGTAGAAGGCGATGGCGAACATGATGGCCATATAGGCCAGGGCGACGGCGGCGATCAGCCCGCTGGACAGCGACATGGGAACTCCAGACAAAAGACACCCGGGACTCCCGCCCGGACAGACAGTCTCGCACGATGACAGGGGTTAGTCAGTGTCGACCAAGGTCGCGGCGTGGCGGGGTGTCGCAGGCGGTGTGTCAGTGAGATCTTGGGTGTTTGTGCAGGTCTCATCGCGAGCAGGCTCGCTCCCACATTGGATCTATGTTGGGCACAAATTACGTGTCCACTGAAGATCAACTGTGGGAGCGAGCTTGCTCGCGATGGCGGTATTACTGACTCAGCGCAATCTCGATCAACCGATGCAACTCCTCAACCTCCAGCGGTACCGCTGAAAACAGGATACGAAACACCGTCGGCGCCGCCACCATGTTGATCAGTCGATCAACGTTCGGCTTCGGCTGATCGGGGTAACGATCCAGAATCGTCTGCAACTGCCCGCCAATGATCGTCGCGCAAAGGGCTGGCGTGGTGCTGCATTGCACGTCGCGCAAGATGTTGCGGCCGGGCTCGGAACTCATCTCGTCCAGATACTGCTCGGCCCAGGCGCGCACGTCACCGCGCAGGCTGCCGGTATTGGCCGGCTCGCTCTCGGGGCGCATGCGGGCGAGGGCGACATCCGCCAACAACACCGACAGATCGCCCCAACGCCGGTAGATAGTCGACGGTGTAACGCCGGCGCGCGCGGCGATTTGCGGGACGGTCACGGTGGTGCGGTCCTGCTCTTCGAGGAGATCGCGGACTGCCGAATGAACCGACTCTTGCACCCGGGCACTGCGGCCGCCGGGGCGTAAACCTTCTTTAATAGCCATGCATCGGACCTTAACACAAAGAATTTGCTTTAAGCGTCAGCCAGTCGCACACTCCGCAAAAGCAAAAAGTTAGCTTTTGCGGAGTGTATTTATGTCCAGTTCTACGTCTAATCGTTCAAGCCTGTGGTTCCTGGCGATCACCTTACTCAGTTTTCTCGCGGCGTCCACGGCGCCGACGCCGTTGTATCACTTGTACCAGGAACACCTGCAATTCTCGGCAGCGACCCTGACCCTGATTTTCGGCGTGTACGCCATCAGCTTGCTGGCGGCATTGCTCACGGTCGGTTCGCTCTCGGATTACCTGGGGCGCAAACCGGTGATCTTCACCGCTGTGATGTTGAACATGCTGGCGATGCTGTTGTTTATCAACGCAGACAGTGTCGCCTGGTTGATCAGCGCACGAGTGCTTCAGGGTTTTGCTACGGGAATGGCCACTGCCGTATTGAGTGCGGCGCTGTTGGACACCGATCGCCAGCAAGGGTCGCTGGTCAACAGTGTCGCGCCGTTGCTGGGCATGGCGTCGGGTGCCATGGGCTGCGGCTTATTGGCCGAGTTTGCGCCGTTGCCGTTGCAGTTGACCTATTGGGTGCTGTTCGCGCTGTTTGTGATGCAAGCGCTGTACGTTTGGCGTTTGCCGGAAAGCGTCAGTCCCCAACCGGGAGCCTGGGCCTCGCTGCGCCCGACACTGCATGTACCGATCCAGGCGCGGCGTGCGTTGTGGCTGGTGCTGCCGATCAACATCGCGGTGTGGGCACTCGGTGGTTTTTACGCTTCTTTGGCGCCGTCTCTGGTTCGCACGGCCACGGGATCGACCTCAAATCTGATTGGCGGTGCGACGGTGGCCGTGTTGACGGTGACCGGCGCGTTGATGATCTACACCTTGCGCGATCGGCCGGCCGACAAGGTGTTGCGATTGGGCGGCAGTCTGTTGCCCGTCGGCGTCGCGCTGATTTTGATGGCGGTGCACAGCGCCAGCCTGCCGCTGTTTTTCGTCGGGACGCTGATCGCCGGCTGCGGTTTCGGTGCCGGTTTCCTCGGTGCATTGCGCAGCGTCGTGCCGCTGGCCTTGCCCCATGAGCGGGCAGGGTTGATGTCGGCTTACTACGTGCTCAGTTATCTGGCTTTTTGCTTGCCGTCGTTGCTGGCCGGGAACTTGACCCGGACCTTTGGGCTGGTGGCCACCACCGATGGTTACGGCGCAGTGCTGATTACGCTCTCGGTCGGCGCGCTGCTCGCGTTGATGCGTCAGCAGTCCATGAAAGTCTGTGGCGTCGATGTTCGATGACCGCTAGCCTTGGCGTCGCCATTCATTTCGACGGACCGACGCATGAAAATCATCCGCAGCAAATCCTTCACCGCTGACCGTGCCTGGGGCGCTTTGGATATCGCCAACATGAACGGCATCACCACACGTTTGCACTGGACCGATCAGCCCTATAAATGGCACATCAATGATGGGCAAGAAGTGTTCGTGGTGCTGGATGGCGTCGTGCAGATGCGTTATCGCGAAGCAGGTCAGGAGAAAGAAGTGATGTTGGGTGTAGGCGATATTTTCTATGCCGACGTCGGTACCGAACACGTTGCCCATCCGCAGGGTGCGGCGAGAATCCTGGTGATCGAAACTGAAGGCAGCGTCTGACGCTATATCTGCAAAACAGATAACAGTTAGAGATATTACCCGTTATATAGATATTCGATTCGGATCTACCATGAGCTCCACCTCAACAGAGGACAGGAGTTCACCATGACGTGCCCCAACACTGCCCCAGCCGGTTTCAAACCTTTCAGTCATTTGCAGCATCCGCGTGAAGTCATCCGCCAGTTCACGCCGAACTGGTTCGCCGCCACCATGGGCACCGGTGTGCTGGCATTGGCGCTGGCGCAACTGCCTGGCGCAAATGCCGGTTTGCACGCGATTGCCGAAGCCCTTTGGCTGTTCAATATCGTGCTGTTCGTCTTGTTCACTGCGCTATACGCGGCGCGTTGGGCGCTGTTTTTCGATGAGGCGCGGCGGATTTTCGGCCACTCCACGGTCTCGATGTTTTTTGGCACCATTCCCATGGGCCTGGCGACCATCATTAATGGTTTCCTGGTGTTCGGTCTGCCGCGTTGGGGCGAGGGCGTGATTGATGTCGCCGAGGTGTTGTGGTGGCTGGATGTGGCGATGTCTGTGGCGTGCGGCGTGCTGATTCCCTACATGATGTTCACCCGTCAGGAACACAGCATCGACCAGATGACCGCCGTCTGGCTGTTGCCGGTGGTGGCGGCAGAGGTGGCGGCCGCCAGCGGTGGTCTGCTGGCGCCGCACCTGGCGGATGCCCATTCGCAACTGGTGGTGCTGGTGACCAGCTACGTGCTCTGGGCCTTTTCCCTGCCGGTTGCGTTCAGCATTCTGACCATTCTGTTGCTGCGCATGGCGCTGCATAAACTGCCTCACGAAAACATGGCCGCCTCCAGCTGGCTGGCGCTCGGCCCGATCGGTACCGGGGCGCTGGGCATGTTGCTGCTGGGCGCCGACGCACCGGCGATCTTCGCTGCCAACGGTCTGCCAGGCATTGGTGAAATCGCCGCAGGGCTGGGGTTGGTGGCCGGGATCACCCTGTGGGGTTTTGGTCTGTGGTGGATGCTGATCGCGGTGCTCATCACCCTGCGTTACCTGCGCGTCGGTATTCCGTTCAATCTCGGCTGGTGGGGTTTCACCTTCCCGTTGGGCGTCTATTCCCTGGCGACGTTGAAACTGGCCAGCACCTTGAGCCTGACGTTTTTCAGTGTCTTCGGCTGTGTGCTGGTGGTGTTGCTGGCGGTGATGTGGCTGATCGTCGCCAAACGGACAGTGCAGGGCGCCTGGCGGGGCGAGTTGTTTGTCTCGCCGTGCATTGCAGGATTAAACAAATAACCTGCAAAGTTTAGGTAATGTGTGGCCTGGATCGCCGTTGGATATTCCAATCACTGCATCCACGCCACTCTCTACCCAACATCAGGGACACATGGAAGATGAGTCACCCCTCACAGTTCACCTTGCTTCGCACCCGGCGCTTCCTGCCGTTCTTCGTCACGCAGTCGCTCGGGGCGTTCAACGACAACATCTTCAAGCAGTCGCTGATACTCGCCATTCTCTACAAGTTGACCATCGAGGGTGACCGCTCGATTTGGGTCAACCTGTGTGCGCTGCTGTTCATTCTGCCGTTCTTTCTGTTCTCGGCGCTGGCCGGGCAGTTCGGGGAGAAGTTCGCCAAGGACGCGTTGATTCGTCTGATCAAGCTCGGGGAAATCGCCATCATGGCGGTCGGCGCGGTCGGTTTCATGTTCGATCACCTGTCGCTGATGCTGGTGGCGCTGTTTGCCATGGGCACTCACTCGGCGCTGTTCGGGCCGGTGAAATACTCGATCCTGCCCCAGGCGTTGCGAGACGAAGAACTGGTGGGTGGCAACGGTCTGGTGGAAATGGGCACCTTCCTGGCGATCCTCGCCGGGACCATCGGCGCCGGGATCATGATGTCCTCCAGTCATTACGCGCCGATCGTCTCCACGGCGATCATCGGTGTTGCGGTGCTTGGCTACCTGGCCAGTCGCAGCATTCCACGGGCCGCGGCCGCCTCCCCGGAAATGCGTCTGAACTGGAACATTTTCAGCCAGTCCTGGGCCACTTTGAAACTGGGCTTGGGGCAGACCCCAGCGGTGTCACGCTCGATTGTCGGCAACTCGTGGTTCTGGTTTGTCGGGGCGATTTATCTGACGCAGATCCCGGCCTATGCCAAGGAGTGGATGCACGGCGACGAAACCGTGGTGACGCTGATTCTGACGGTGTTCTCGGTCGGTATCGCACTCGGTTCGATGCTCTGCGAGAAACTGTCCGGTCGCAAAGTCGAGATCGGTCTGGTGCCGTTTGGCTCGTTCGGTCTGACGGTGTTTGGTTTGCTGCTGTGGTGGCATTCCGGTGGAATTCCGGACAGCGTTACAGGTCATGGCTGGATCGAAGTCCTGGGTTTTGGCCACGCCTGGCTGGTGTTGATCGACATTCTGGGGCTTGGGGTTTTCGGCGGTTTCTACATCGTGCCGCTGTACGCGCTGATTCAGTCTCGTACCCCCGAGAACGAGCGGGCGCGGGTGATTGCCGCCAACAATATTCTCAACGCGCTGTTCATGGTGGTGTCGGCGATTGTCTCGATCGTTTTGCTGAGCCTGGTCAAGCTGTCGATCCCGCAGCTGTTCCTGGTGGTGTCGCTGCTGAACATCGGCGTCAACGCCTACATCTTCAGCATCGTCCCCGAGTTCAGCATGCGTTTCATGATCTGGCTGCTCAGCCATTCCATGTACCGCGTGGAGCATCGCAATCTGCAACTGATTCCCGATGAAGGCGCGGCGTTGCTGGTGTGCAATCACGTGTCCTTCGTCGACGCCTTGCTGATTGGCGGCGCGGTGCGTCGGCCGATTCGCTTTGTGATGTATTACAAGATCTACAACTTGCCGGTGCTGAACTTTATCTTTCGCACGGCCGGGACCATTCCGATCGCGGGACGTCAGGAAGACATTCAGATCTACGAAAAAGCCTTCACGCGCATTGCTCAGTATCTGAAGGACGGCGAGTTGGTGTGCATCTTCCCTGAGGGCAAATTGACTGCCGATGGCGAGATCAACGAGTTCAAAGGCGGGCTGACGCGGATTCTCGAAGAGACGCCGGTGCCGGTGATTCCGTTGGCATTGCAGGGTTTGTGGGGGAGTTTCTTCAGCCGCGATCCGCAAAAGGGCGTGTTTCGCCGGTTGTGGTCACGGGTGACGCTGGTGGCAGGGCCTGCGGTGCCGGTTGAGGCGGCAGAGCCAGCCAGGTTGCAAGGGATGGTGGGGGAATTGCGCGGCGCTGTGCGCTAATTCCTTTCGGTGCGGGCCGCTAACCAAGCGTGCCCGCTCTGGGCATTCAACCCGCCATCGCCAACCGGTTACGTCCCTCGCGCTTGGCCACATACAACGCACTGTCGGCCCGTCGCAACAGGCTGTCGGCAGACTCGCCGGGCAATAGCGTCGAGCAGCCAAGGCTGACCGTCAGCTCGATCGAATGGCCGTCGGCCGAATATTCCTCTGCCTGCACTGCAAATCGTAGCCGTTCGCCAACCATGGCTGCCGCCTCACGACTCGTGTTGGACAGCAGGATCAGGAACTCCTCGCCACCAAAGCGGAAGACCATGTCCACGTTGCGCAACTGGTTTTTGATCGAGGCTGCAACGGCCTTGAGCACGTCATCGCCGGCGCTGTGTCCGTGGGTGTCGTTGATGTGTTTGAAGTGATCGATGTCCAGCATCAGCAGCGACAGGGGTTGCAGATGCCGACGTGACATCTCGATTTCCCGTTGCAGGGTCTGATCCATGGCGATGCGGTTGCCGGTGTCCGTGAGCGGATCGCGCAAGGCGCTTTGGGTCGCGGCGCGGTAAAGCAAGGCATTGCGCATCGGATACAGCAATGCGGACAGCAGCGACTCGAGATTGCCTTGTTCCTGCTCACTGAACCGTTGATTGCGGCGGAATACCAGTTCACCCAGCTGCTCGCCTTCATGGCTGAGGCTGTAGCTGATCGAATGATGGCCGCGCAGGCCGAACTCCAGGCGCAAGTCGCTGGACGTGTGCTCGTACGTCAAGGCGTCAAGCGGTACAAGTTGCTGAATCTCACGGAAGAAGAGCCCGAGAATGCGTTGCGGCTCAAGACTGGTTTGCAACAGCAGGCTCAACTTCTGGCGCAGTTGCGCAAGGTTGGCAGGCCTCTCCTGAAGAGGAGGCTGCTGACCAAAGCCCAGGCGTTGCAATTTGGCAGCATCGAAGTCAATTGCGTTGGTCTGGGAAGGTGATTTCATTATGTCGTGCGCCCCTAAGCAGTAAGGCTGTCTTACAGGCTGGGTGAGAGCGGCTTTGGGCTGCGCGTCATACTGGTCCATCAGTCCCGTAGGACATTTGGCGCAAGTTTAGTCCGCTTTGCCGACGATAAGTAACCTGTCGGCTCAGGCGTCCGCCCTGTCTGCTTTCACACTGCGTGTCTGAGCAAATTTAGAGCGAAAGTCGTGCCATTCGGTTCCGTCGGATAAAAAACGTTCTAAATCAATGTGTTGAAGCTGTTGTTGAAGAATGCTGTCGCGTTCGGTGACAGTTGTTTGACTTGTGATGGGGGGGTTACGACGCACTTTGAGTGCCGCGACGGGAAGCTGTCGCGGCACAAAAGCGACGCGCGGGCGTTACTGAGCGTTGAACGCCTGGCCGTTGATGCCGGTGCTGTCCGGGCCCATCAGGTAGAGGTAGACCGGCATGATCTCCTCGGGCGTCGGGTTGTTCAGCGGGTTTTCACCCGGGTAAGCCTGGGCGCGCATGCTGGTGCGGGTGGCGCCCGGGTTGATGCTGTTGGAGCGCACCGGTGCCACGGTGTCGACTTCGTCGGCCAGGGTTTGCATCAAGCCTTCGGTGGCGAATTTGGACACGCCATAAGCGCCCCAATACGCGCGACCCTTGCGGCCGGCGCTGCTGGAGGTGAACACCACCGAAGCATCCTGCGACAGCTTGAGCAGCGGCAACAGGGTGCTGGTGAGCATGAACATGGCGTTGACGTTGACGTGCATGACGCGCATGAAGTTTTCGCCGGACAGTTGCTCGATCGGTGTACGCGGGCCAACGATCGACGCGTTGTGCAGCAAACCGTCGAGATGGCCGAATTCGGTTTCGATCATCGCTGCCAGCTCATCGTATTGATGGGGCAGGGCGGTTTCCAGGTTGAACGGGATCACGGCCGGTTGTGGATGGCCGGCGGCTTCGATTTCGTCGTAGATTTGAGTCAGGTTGGCTTCGGTCTTGCCCAGCAGCAGCACGGTGGCGCCGTGTGCGGCGAAGGTTTTTGCGGCGGCAGCGCCGATGCCACGGCCAGCGCCGGTGACCAGGATGACCCGGTCCTTGAGCAATTCTGGGCGGGCGGAATAATCAAACATAAGAAACCTCTACAAAAATTCTTCAGGCCAAGCGCCAACCCTGTGGGAGCGAGCCCCTTGGATGCGGTGCACCTGCAAAAGCGGCTCAGCAGCTACATAGCGCGCTATCGAGCACCTTGCGCAACTCCAGCGGATGATCGACCACCACATCCGCACCCCAATGCCGCGGGTTATCGTCTGGATGAATGTAGCCATAGGTCACGGCGGCCGTCTTGGTGCCGGCATCGCGACCGGATTCGATATCGCGCAGGTCATCACCCACAAACAGCACGCTGGCCGGGTCCAGGTCGAGCATCTTGCACGCCAGGATCAACGGCTCGGGGTCCGGTTTGCTGTTCTTCACATGGTCCGGGCAGATCAACAGCGCCGAGCGCTCGGCCAGGCCAAGCTGCTGCATGATCGGCTCGGCGAACCGCAGCGGCTTGTTGGTGACCACGCCCCAGATCAGGTTGGCCTTCTCGATGTCGGCCAGCAGTTCGCCCATGCCGTCGAAGAGTTTGCTGTGAACCGCGCAACCGGCGAGGTAACGCTCCAGGAACTCCAGGCGTAATTCCTCGAAACCTGGTGATTCCGGGTCCATGGAGAAGGTCACGGCGACCATCGCCTTGGCGCCGCCGGAGATCTCGTCGCGAATGTGTTTGTCGTTCATCGGCGGCAAGCCGCGATCGGCGCGCATCGCCTGACAGATCGCAATGAAGTCCGGCGCGGTGTCGAGCAGGGTGCCGTCCATGTCGAAAAGAACTGCTCTGATACGCATCGGCTTACTCCTCGCGCAGGGTCTGGATCATGTAGTTGACGTCCACGTCGGAGGCCAGTTTGTAGTGCTTGGTCAGCGGGTTGTAGGTCAGGCCGATGATGTCCTTGACGGTCAAGCCGGCCATGCGACTCCAGGCACCCAGCTCGGACGGGCGGATGAATTTCTTGAAGTCGTGGGTGCCGCGCGGCAGCAGCTTCATGATGTATTCCGCGCCGACGATGGCGAACAGGTACGCCTTCGGGTTGCGGTTGATGGTGGAGAAGAACACCTGGCCGCCGGGCTTGACCATGCGGAAGCAGGCGCGGATCACCGAGGATGGATCCGGCACGTGCTCGAGCATTTCCAGGCACGTGACCACGTCGAACTGCTCGGGCATTTCTTCAGCCAGCGCTTCGGCGGTGATCTGCCGGTATTCGACGCTCACGCCGGATTCCAGTTGATGCAGTTGCGCGACCGCCAGCGGCGCTTCGCCCATGTCGATGCCCATCACGGTGGCGCCGCGCTGGGCCATGGCTTCGCTGAGAATGCCGCCGCCGCAACCGACGTCGAGGACTTTCTTGCCGGCCAGCTTGACCCGCTCGTCAATCCAGTTGACCCGCAGCGGGTTGATGTCGTGCAGCGGTTTGAACTCGCTTTCGCGGTCCCACCAGCGATGGGCCAGGGCTTCGAATTTGGCGATTTCGGCGTAGTCGACGTTGCTCATGGTTAAGTCCTCTAAAACTTGAAAAATCCTGTTGCCCCGGTGGTTGGTCCGGGGGGCTTACGATTCGGTATGTCCGCTGATGCGCTGGCCCCAGGCCTTGGCGGTGGCGCAGAGCTGTTCTTCATCCAGACGAGTCAGGCGACGGTCGTCGAGCAGTTGCTTGCCGGCGACCCAAAGGTGTTTCACGCAATCACGGCCGGTGGCATATATAAGCTGCGAAACCGGGTCGTAGACCGGTTGCTGCGCCAGGCCGGAGAGGTCGAACGCGACGATGTCTGCTGCTTTGCCGACTTCCAGCGATCCCACTTCGGATTCAATGCCCAGCGCGCGAGCGCCATTGAGCGTGGCCATGCGCAGGGCGCGATGAGCGTCCAGTGCGGTGGCCGAGCCGGCGACGGCTTTGGCCAACAAGGCGGCGGTGCGGGTTTCGCCGAGCAGGTCCAGGTCGTTGTTGCTGGCTGCACCATCGGTGCCGATCGCCACATTGACGCCAGCCTGCCACAAGCGCTCCACCGGGCAGAACCCGCTGGCCAGCTTCAGGTTCGACTCCGGGCAATGAATCACGGTGGTGTTACTTTCTACCAGCAACACCAGGTCTTCATCGCTGATCTGAGTCATGTGAACGGCCTGGAAGCGCGGCCCCAGCAAGCCCAGACGCCCGAGGCGGGCCAATGGGCGTTCGCCGCACTGCTCGACGGACTGCTGCACTTCGAAGGCGGTTTCATGCACGTGCATATGGATCGAGGCGTCCAGTTCTTCGGCGATCACCCGGATTTTCTCCAGGTTCTCGTCACCCACGGTGTAGGGTGCGTGGGGGCCGAAGGTGACTTTGATACGCTCGTGGTGCTTGAGATCGTTGAACAGTTCGACGCCCTGACGAATGGCGTCGTCCGCCGTGCTGGCGCCCGGGATCGGGAAATCGAGGATCGGGATCGCGATTTGCGCGCGAATGCCGCTGTTATGCACGCGCTCGCTGGCAACCTTCGGGAAGAAATACATGTCAGAGAAACAGGTGATGCCACCTTTGATCTGCTCGGCGATCGCCAGGTCAGTGCCGTCACGGACGAACGCTTCATCGACCCACTTGGCTTCGGCCGGCCAAATGTGGTTTTCCAGCCAGGTCATCAGGGGCAGATCATCGGCCAAGCCACGGAACAGCGTCATCGCCGCATGACCGTGGGCATTGATCAAGCCAGGGCAGAGCAACATGTCCGGCAGTTCGCGGACTTCGGTTGCGTTAAGCTTCAGCGCAGTCGAGCGTGGGCCGATGAAGACGATGCGTCCGTCGCGGATGCCCAGGGCGTGCTCTTTGAGGACAACGCCAGCGGGTTCGACGGGTACCAGCCAGGTCGGCAGCAATAGCAAGTCGAGCGCAGCGGCAGTGTTCAGCATCGAGAGTCGGTTCCAGAGCTTTTGTAAAGGATGGCGAAGTATACCCGAGCGTCTTCGCAGGGGGATCGCTATAATCGACGGCTTTTGTTCATGAGTACGGGGTGACGGATGCGCGATCGACTGTTGGCTGCGGAGAAGGTGAAGGCCATCGATTGGCGTGATGGCGCCCTTTACCTGCTGGATCAGCGTATTTTGCCGTTCGAGGAAACCTGGATCGCCTACACCAGCGCTGCTGGCGTGGCCGAGGCCATTCGTTCGATGGTGGTGCGCGGCGCGCCGGCGATTGGCATCAGTGCCGCCTATGGTGTTGTGCTGGCGGCCCGCGCGCGGTTTGCCGAGGGCGGTGACTGGCAGGCGGCGCTGGAAGAGGATTTCGCGCTGCTGGCCGATTCCCGTCCGACCGCAGTCAACCTGTTCTGGGCCCTGGGCCGCATGCGCGACCGGCTTGAACGTCTGAAGCATCACGCCGATCCGCTGGCGGTGCTGGAGGCGGAGGCTATCGCCATTCACGAGAGTGATCGCGAAGCCAACCTGACCATGGCGCAACTGGGTGTGGACCTGATTCGCAAGCACCAGGGTAACGCCCAGGCGATTCTGACCCACTGCAACACCGGCGCTCTGGCCACCGGCGGCTTTGGCACGGCGCTCGGCGTCATTCGTGGCGCTTTCATTGAAGGCATGGTCGAGCGCGTCTATGCCGACGAAACCCGTCCATGGCTGCAAGGTTCGCGGCTGACCGCATGGGAACTGGCCAACGAAGGCATTCCCGTGACCGTCAATGCAGACTCCGCTGCGGCCCACATCATGAAAACCAAAGGCATTACCTGGGTGATCGTCGGCGCTGACCGGATCACCGCCAATGGCGACGTGGCCAACAAGATCGGCACCTATCAGCTGGCGGTCAACGCCATGCACCACGGCGTGCGCTTCATGGTGGTGGCGCCGAGTTCAACCATCGACATGAACCTGGCCAGCGGTGATGAGATCCCGATTGAAGAGCGCGATGGTCGCGAGTTGCTGGAAGTCGGCGGCAAGCGGGTCGGGGCGGATGTCGATGCGTTCAACCCGGTGTTCGACGTGACCCCGGCGGATTTGATCGATGCGATCGTCACAGAAAAAGGCATCGTCGAGCGCCCGGACACTGCGAAAATGGCGCAATTGATGTGTCGTAAGCGCCTGCATTAAAGATATTTGGCGCCTGATGAGGCCCCATCGCGAGCAAGCTCGCTCCCACACTGGACCGTGTCTAACTGAAGAACTCGGTCAAATGTGGGAGCGAGCTTGCTCGCGATAGGGCCCGCAAAGTCAACAAATCAGCCTGAAATCCTCATTCGACAACTCTCTAAGCCTCTCTCGTCCCCTTCAAGCCTGTCACCGGTCAACTAACTATGCTCCATGCGCATCAGGGGGATAGGTGCGTGGCGGCTCTTGTGATAACATCCGGCGGTTTCCAAGGTAGTCCGATGTGGCTGCCTTTACTGCGCAGATCCATGGCATAACTCGTTGATTTGTCGTAAGTCGGTGCATGGCACTCAGCCTGCAGCGGCGAGCTTCGTTCGTCCCATATGGATGTGACGAAGTTTCACCAGAAAAAGGAATCAGGCTTCTCATGGGCGAACTGGCCAAAGAAATCCTCCCGGTCAATATCGAAGACGAGCTGAAGCAGTCCTACCTCGACTACGCGATGAGCGTAATTGTCGGGCGGGCACTGCCGGATGCGCGCGATGGCTTGAAGCCCGTGCACCGGCGTGTGCTGTTCGCGATGAGCGAGCTGGGCAACGACTTCAACAAGCCGTACAAGAAATCTGCCCGTGTTGTCGGTGACGTGATCGGTAAGTATCACCCTCACGGTGATACCGCGGTGTACGACACCATCGTTCGGATGGCGCAGCCATTCTCGCTGCGTTACCTGCTGGTAGACGGTCAGGGCAACTTCGGTTCCGTGGACGG
The DNA here is from genome assembly GCF_057837605.1 of Pseudomonas sp. GL_093. NCBI lineage: Bacteria > Pseudomonadati > Pseudomonadota > Gammaproteobacteria > Pseudomonadales > Pseudomonadaceae > Pseudomonas > Pseudomonas sp. GL_093. The sequence goes on from NZ_CM174448.1 coordinate 2,005,826, forward strand.
CGACAACGCCGCCGCCATGCGATACACCGAAGTGCGCATGACCAAGCTGGCGCACGAGCTGCTGGCTGACCTGCACAAAGAAACCGTGGACTGGGTGCCGAACTACGACGGCACCGAAATGATCCCGGCGGTCATGCCGACCCGTATTCCCAACCTGTTGGTCAACGGCTCCAGCGGTATCGCCGTGGGCATGGCGACCAACATCCCGCCGCACAACCTCGGTGAAGTCATCGACGGTTGCCTGGCACTCATCGACAACCCTGAGTTGACCATCGATGAGCTGATGCAATACATCCCCGGTCCGGACTTCCCGACCGCCGCGATCATCAACGGTCGCGCCGGCATCATCGAAGCCTACCGCACCGGTCGCGGCCGCATTTACATGCGCGCCCGCTCGATGATCGAAGACATCGACAAGGTCGGTGGCCGTCAGCAGATCGTCATCACCGAACTCCCTTACCAGCTGAACAAGGCCCGTCTGATCGAGAAGATCGCCGAGCTGGTAAAAGAGAAGAAGCTTGAAGGCATCACCGAACTGCGCGACGAGTCCGACAAGGACGGTATGCGCGTCGTGATCGAGCTGCGTCGCGGCGAAGTGCCTGAGGTGATCCTCAACAACCTCTACGCCCAGACCCAGCTGCAAGCGGTGTTCGGTATCAACATCGTCGCGCTGATCGACGGCCGTCCGCGGATCCTGAACCTCAAGGACCTGCTGGAAGCCTTCGTTCGTCACCGTCGCGAAGTCGTTACCCGCCGTACTGTGTTCGAACTGCGTAAAGCCCGCGAACGTGGCCATATTCTGGAAGGTCAAGCGGTTGCCCTGTCGAACATCGACCCGGTCATCGCGCTGATCAAAGCTTCGCCGACCCCGTCGGAAGCCAAGGAAGCGCTGATCAAGACGGCGTGGGAATCTTCCGCCGTGGTCGCAATGGTTGAGCGTGCCGGTGCCGATTCGTGCCGTCCAGAGACCCTGGACCCGCAATACGGTCTGCGCGAAGGCAAGTACTTCCTGTCGCCAGAACAGGCGCAAGCCATTCTGGAACTGCGTTTGCACCGCCTGACCGGCCTGGAACACGAAAAGCTGCTGGCCGAGTATCAAGAGATCCTCAACCAGATCGGCGAACTGATCCGCATCCTCAGCAGCGCCACGCGCCTGATGGAAGTGATCCGCGAAGAACTGGAAGTGATCCGCGCCGAATACGGCGACGTGCGCCGTACCGAGATTCTCGATGCCCGTCTCGACCTGACCCTGGGTGACATGATCCCGGAAGAAGAGCGCGTCGTGACCATCTCCCACGGTGGCTACGCCAAGACCCAGCCATTGGCTGCGTACCAGGCTCAGCGTCGTGGCGGCAAAGGCAAATCGGCTACTGGCGTGAAGGATGAGGATTACATCGCTCACCTGCTGGTCGCCAACAGCCACACCACGCTGCTGCTGTTCTCCAGCAAAGGCAAAGTGTACTGGCTGAAAACCTACGAAATCCCGGAAGCGTCCCGCGCTGCCCGTGGTCGTCCGCTGGTCAACCTGCTGCCGCTGGACAGTGATGAATACATCACCACCATGCTGCCGGTCGACGAATACACCGAAGGTCACTTCATCTTCATGGCCACTGCCAAAGGCACCGTGAAGAAGACCCCGCTGGAATCCTTCAGCCGTCAACGCAGCGTCGGTCTGATCGCGCTGGAGCTGGACGAAGGTGACGTACTGATTTCTGCCGCCATTACCGATGGCGAGCGCGAAGTCATGCTGTTCTCCGACGGCGGCAAGGTCACTCGCTTCAAGGAAACTGACGTTCGCGCCATGGGCCGTACCGCTCGCGGTGTCCGCGGCATGCGTCTGCCAGAAGGCCAGAAGCTGATTTCCATGCTGATCCCGGAAGAAGGCAGCCAGATCCTGACCGCTTCGGCCCGTGGTTTCGGCAAGCGTACGGCGATCACCGAGTTCCCTGAGTACAAACGTGGTGGTCAGGGCGTTATCGCCATGGTCAGCAACGACCGTAACGGCCGTCTGGTCGGTGCAGTCCAGGTGCTCGACGGCGAGGAAATCATGCTGATTTCCGACCAGGGCACACTGGTTCGTACTCGTGTCGACGAAGTCTCCAGCCTGGGTCGTAACACCCAGGGCGTGACCCTCATCAAACTGGCCAGCGATGAAACGCTGGTAGGTCTGGAGCGGGTTCAGGAGCCGTCGGAAGTCGAAGGTGAAGAGCTGGAAGAAGGTGAAGAGGGTGCAGTGTTCGACGGCGAAGTCGTAATCGACGACGTTGTTGAAGATCAGCAACTCGACGCCGCCGCTGACGAAGAACCGCAGGAATAAGCGGACAGACAGGGGGCGGATGAGAATTCGCCCCCTTGTTGTTTGTCCTGTATGAAAATATCGACACCCTTGGAGTCCTTTGTAGGAGTGAGCCTGCTCGCGATGCAGGCGCCGCGGTATGTCTGACACATCGCGGTGATGCAATCGCGAGCAGGCTCACTCCTACAAAAGCTGTGCTTCAGCAGGGGCTCCGTGTCGATTGATGTTGTGATTTATTGCGTGATACCACCAAATCAGAGCGAGATTGGATGTGAGCAAGAGAGCCTATAACTTCTGTGCCGGTCCTGCGGCACTTCCCGAAGCTGTCCTGCAGCGCGCCCAGGGTGAACTCCTTGATTGGCACGGCAAGGGCCTGTCGGTCATGGAGATGAGCCATCGCAGTGATGAGTTCGTGTCCATCGCCACCAAGGCCGAGCAGGATCTGCGTGATCTGCTGAATATCCCCTCGAACTATAAAGTGCTGTTTCTGCAAGGTGGCGCCAGCCAGCAATTTGCTCAGATTCCTCTGAACCTGTTGCCGGAAAGCGGCACCGCCGACTATATCGACACCGGTATCTGGTCGCAGAAAGCCATCGAAGAAGCTTCGCGCTACGGAAACGTCAACGTTGCCGCTACCGCCAAGCCTTACGACTATTTCGCTATTCCCGGTCAGAACGAATGGAACCTGTCGAAAGACGCGGCCTACGTTCACTACGCGCCGAACGAAACCATCGGCGGCCTGGAATTCAACTGGGTTCCGGAAACCGGTGACGTCCCGCTGGTCGCCGACATGTCTTCCGACATTCTCTCGCGTCCGATCGATGTTTCGCGCTTCGGCATGATCTACGCCGGCGCCCAGAAGAACATCGGCCCGAGCGGCATCGTCGTCAACATCGTTCGCGAAGACCTGCTGGGTCACGCCCGTTCCCTGTGCCCGACCATGCTCAACTACAAGGTCGCGGCCGACAACGGCTCGATGTACAACACCCCGCCAACCCTGGCCTGGTACCTCTCGGGTCTGGTATTCGAGTGGCTGAAGGAGCAGGGTGGTGTTGAAGCCATCGGCAAGCTCAATGAAGTGAAACAGCGCACGCTGTACGACTTCATCGACGCCAGCGGCTTGTACAGCAACCCGATCAACAAGTCGGATCGCTCGTGGATGAACGTGCCGTTCCGCCTGGCTGACGACCGTCTCGACAAGCCATTCCTGGTCGGTGCCGAAGAGCGTGGCCTGTTGAACCTCAAGGGTCACCGTTCCGTGGGTGGCATGCGTGCCTCCATCTATAACGCCGTCGACATCGTTGCGGTCAACGCACTGATTTCGTACATGGCAGAGTTCGAGAAGGAACACGGCTAATGTCTGAGCAAGAACTCAAGGCACTGCGCCTGCGCATTGATGCCCTGGACGAGAAAGTCCTGGAGCTGATCAGTGAGCGCGCACGCTGCGCCCAGGAAGTTGCGCGAGTAAAGATGGCCTCGCTGGCCGAAGGCGAAGTGCCGGTGTTCTATCGTCCTGAGCGTGAAGCTCAGGTGCTCAAGCGCGTGATGGAGCGTAACCAGGGGCCGCTGGGCAACGAAGAGATGGCGCGGCTGTTCCGCGAAATCATGTCCTCGTGCCTGGCCCTCGAGCAGCCGCTGAAAGTGGCGTACCTCGGCCCTGAAGGCACCTTCACCCAAGCGGCGGCCATGAAACACTTCGGCCACGCGGTGATCAGCAAGCCGATGGCGGCGATCGACGAAGTGTTCCGTGAAGTGGCGGCCGGTGCGGTGAACTTTGGCGTGGTGCCGGTGGAAAACTCCACCGAGGGCGCGGTCAACCACACCCTCGACAGCTTCCTCGAACACGACATGGTGATCTGTGGCGAAGTCGAGCTGCGGATTCACCACCACCTGTTGGTTGGTGAAAACACCAAGACCGACAGCATCAGCCGCATCTATTCCCATGCCCAGTCCCTGGCCCAGTGCCGCAAGTGGCTGGACGCGCATTACCCGAATGTCGAGCGCGTGGCGGTGTCCAGCAACGCCGAAGCGGCCAAGCGGGTCAAGGGTGAGTGGAACTCGGCGGCAATTGCCGGCGACATGGCCGCAGGCTTGTACGGGCTGACCCGTCTGGCCGAGAAAATCGAGGATCGCCCGGACAACTCCACGCGATTCCTGATGATCGGCAGCCAGGAAGTACCGCCGACCGGCGACGACAAGACGTCGATCATCGTCTCCATGAGCAACAAACCCGGCGCTCTTCACGAGTTGCTGGTGCCGTTCCACGACAACGGCATCGACCTGACGCGAATCGAGACGCGTCCGTCGCGCAGCGGTAAATGGACCTACGTGTTCTTCATCGACTTCGTCGGCCACCACCGCGACCCGCTGGTCAAAGGTGTGTTGGAAAAGATCAGTCAGGAAGCAGTGGCACTCAAAGTGCTGGGTTCCTACCCGAAAGCAGTTCTCTAAGGGCGGTAGCAAATGAGTGGTGACTTCCTCGCTCTGGCACAGCCGGGCGTGCAACAACTTTCGCCTTACGTTCCGGGCAAGCCCGTGGACGAACTGGCGCGCGAGCTGAACATCGATCCGGCCAGCATCGTCAAACTGGCCAGCAACGAAAACCCGTTGGGCGCCAGTCCCAAGGCTCTGGCGGCGATTCACGAAGCGCTGGCCGAACTGACCCGCTATCCGGACGGCAACGGTTTTGCGCTCAAGACCCTGCTGGCCGATCAGTGCCGCGTCGAGCTCAATCAGGTGACGTTGGGCAACGGTTCCAACGACATTCTGGAACTGGTCGCTCGCGCCTATCTGGCGCCGGGTCTGAACGCGGTGTTCAGCGAGCACGCGTTTGCGGTCTACCCGATCGTCACGCAAGCCGTCGGCGCTACGGCCAAAGTGATCCCGGCCAAAGACTGGGGTCATGATTTGTCGGGCATGCTGGCCGCGATCGATGCCGATACCCGCGTGGTGTTCATCGCCAACCCGAACAACCCGACCGGGACCTGGTTTGGCGCCGAAGCGCTGGACGAATTCCTGCAGGACGTACCGGAACACGTGCTGGTGGTGCTGGACGAGGCCTACATCGAATACGCCGAAGGCAGCGACTTGCCGGATGGCCTGGATTACCTGGCGGCTTACCCGAACCTGCTGGTTTCGCGCACGTTCTCCAAGGCCTATGGCCTGGCGGCGTTGCGGGTCGGCTATGGCTTGTCCACTGCGGTGGTTGCGGATGTGCTGAACCGCGTGCGTCAGCCGTTCAACGTCAACAGCCTGGCCCTGGCCGCTGCGTGTGCTGCGCTGCAAGACGCCGAGTACCTGGCTGAAAGCCGTCGCCTGAATGAATCCGGCATGCAACAACTGGAAGCGGGTTTCCGTGAGCTGGGGTTGAGCTGGATTCCGTCCAAGGGCAACTTCATCTGCGTCGATCTGGGCCGTGTTGCGGCGCCGGTCTTCCAGGGCTTGCTGCGCGAAGGCGTGATCGTGCGTCCGGTGGCCAACTACGGCATGCCGAACCACCTGCGCATCACCATCGGTTTGCCGGCTGAAAACAGCCGCTTCCTTGAGGCGCTGACCAAGGTTCTGGCTCGTGGTTGATGTCACTGCACTGCAATCTGCTGAACCTATGATCGGTCGCCTGGTGGTGGTCGGTCTGGGGCTGATCGGCGGTTCGTTTGCCAAGGGTTTGCGTGAAAGCGGCTTGTGTCGCGAAGTGGTCGGGGTCGACCTCGATCCGCAGTCGCGCAAACTGGCGGTTGAATTGGGTGTGGTGGATCGCTGCGAAGAAGACCTGGCCGCTGCTTGCCAGGGCGCCGACGTGATTCAGTTGGCCGTACCGATCCTTGCCATGGAAAAAATGCTCGGCCGCTTGGCCAGCATGGATCTGGGGCAAGCGATTCTGACTGACGTCGGCAGCGCCAAAGGCAATGTGGTGCGGGCGGCAACCGAGGCGTTTGGCGGCATGCCGGCGCGTTTCGTGCCGGGGCATCCGATTGCCGGTTCCGAGCAGAGCGGGGTGGAAGCCTCTAACTCAGAGCTGTTCCGTCGCCATAAAGTGATTCTGACACCGCTGGATCAGACTGATCCGGCAGCCCTGGCAGTGGTCGACCGGTTGTGGCGCGAATTGGGCGCCGATGTCGAGCACATGCAGGTCGAGCGTCATGACGAAGTGTTGGCGGCGACCAGCCACTTGCCGCACTTGTTGGCGTTCGGTTTGGTCGATTCGTTGGCCAAGCGCAATGAAAACCTTGAGATCTTCCGTTACGCTGCCGGCGGTTTCCGCGATTTCACAAGAATTGCGGGTAGCGACCCGGTCATGTGGCACGACATCTTCCTCGCCAACCGCGAAGCTGTCCTGCGCACACTCGATACATTTCGCAGCGACCTCGACGCCTTGCGCGACGCGGTCGATGCAGGGGATGGGCACCAATTGTTGGGCGTGTTCACTCGCGCCCGGGTTGCCCGCGAACATTTCAGTAAAATCCTGGCCCGCCGGGCTTATGTGGACGCTATGAATTCCAACGACCTGATTTTCCTGGCACAACCTGGTGGCCGCCTGACTGGGCGGATTCGAGTACCGGGCGACAAATCGATTTCCCACCGTTCGATCATGCTCGGCTCCCTGGCTGAAGGCGTTACCGAAGTGGAAGGTTTCCTCGAGGGCGAAGACGCCCTGGCAACCTTGCAGGCCTTCCGCGACATGGGCGTCGTGATCGAAGGTCCGCACCACGGTCGCGTGACCATTCACGGCGTCGGCCTGCATGGCTTGAAGCCTGCGCCGGGCCCGATCTATCTGGGCAACTCCGGCACGTCGATGCGTCTGCTGTCTGGCCTGTTGGCTGCGCAGAACTTCGACAGCACGCTGACAGGTGATGCTTCGCTGTCCAAGCGTCCGATGAATCGCGTGGCCAATCCGCTGCGTGAAATGGGCGCCGTGATCGAGACCGCGGCTGAAGGTCGTCCACCGATGACCATTCGTGGCGGCAACAAGCTCAAAGGCCTGACTTACACCATGCCAATGGCCAGTGCCCAGGTTAAATCCTGCCTGCTGCTGGCGGGTTTGTACGCCGAAGGCAAGACCACCGTCACCGAGCCGGCGCCAACCCGCGACCACACCGAGCGCATGCTGCGTGGCTTCGGCTACCCAGTCACCGTCAACGGTGCGACCGCTTCGGTCGAGTCCGGCCACAAGCTGACCGCGACCCACATTGAAGTGCCGGGCGACATCTCGTCGTCGGCGTTCTTCCTGGTGGCCGCGTCGATCGCCGAAGGTTCGGAGCTGGTGCTTGAGCACGTCGGCATCAACCCGACCCGTACCGGTGTGATCGACATCCTGCGTCTGATGGGCGCTGATATCACCCTGGAAAACCAGCGTGAAGTTGGCGGTGAGCCAGTAGCTGATCTGCGCGTACGTGCAGCTAAACTCAAAGGTATCGAGATTCCCGAGGCGCTGGTTCCACTGGCCATCGACGAATTCCCGGTGCTGTTCGTGGCTGCCGCCTGTGCCGAAGGGCGCACCATCCTGCGTGGCGCCGAAGAGCTGCGGGTTAAAGAGTCGGACCGAATTCAGGTCATGGCGGATGGCTTGCTGGCGCTTGGCGTCAAATGCGAGCCGACCCCGGACGGCATCATCATCGACGGCGGCCAGATCGGCGGCGGCGAAGTGCACGGTCACGGCGATCACCGGATTGCTATGGCCTTCAGCGTGGCTTCGTTGCGCGCCACTGCACCGATCCGCATCCATGATTGTGCCAACGTCGCGACGTCGTTCCCGAACTTCCTCGCGCTGTGCGCGCAGGTCGGTATCCGTGTTGCACAAGAGGCTCAGTCGTGATTATCAAGCCACCGGTCATCACCATCGACGGGCCTAGCGGTTCGGGCAAAGGCACTATTGCCGGGATTCTGGCCAAGCGTCTGGGCTGGTGCCTGCTGGATTCCGGTGCGCTGTACCGTCTGCTGGCATTCGCCGCGCGTAACCATGGCGTCGATCTGACCAATGAAGAGTCGCTGAAGCTGCTGGCCGCTCATCTGGACGTGCAGTTCGTCGGGGCGACCGAAGGTCATCCGCAGCGGATCATTCTCGAAGGTGACGATGTCACTGATGATTTGCGCAACGAACAAGTCGGCGCCTGGGCTTCCCAGGTCGCTGCGCTGCCGGCGGTGCGTGATGCGCTGCTCCAGCGCCAGCGGGCGTTTCAGGAAGCTCCGGGTCTGGTGGCCGATGGTCGCGACATGGGCACGGTGGTTTTCCCGGATGCACCGCTGAAGATATTCCTCACTGCCAGTGCCGAGGAGCGTGCGCGCCGTCGATACTTGCAGTTGAAGGGCAAAGTCGATGGTGTTAGTCTGTCGAGTCTGCTAGATGAGATACGTGTCCGCGATGAGCGTGACACCCAGCGAGCGGTAGCCCCGCTCAAGCCGGCGGCTGACGCCATACAGCTGGATTCCACGGAATTATCCATCGATCAGGTGCTGGAACGCATCATGAGCGAGATCGCCATTCGCGATATCGCCGGGTGACCAAGAAACTCCGTAGGGGACCAGTCATAGTCTTGCGGTGTTTCTTCTAATGAACATAACCCACGTCGTCTGGGACGTGGAGATGGGCGTATCCTTCGCCCTTATTCAACAGGAATTAAAATGAGCGAAAGCTTTGCGGAACTCTTTGAAGAAAGCCTAAAAACCCTGAACCTTCAGGCAGGCTCCATCATCACCGGTGTTATCGTTGATATCGATTACCAAGCTCGCTGGGTAACCGTTCACGCTGGCCTGAAGTCTGAAGCACTCATCCCGCTTGAGCAGTTCTACAACGATGCTGGCGAACTGACTATCAACGTCGGTGACGAAGTTCACGTTGCTCTGGACTCGGTTGAAGACGGCTTTGGTGAAACCAAGCTGTCCCGTGAAAAAGCCAAGCGCGCTGAATGCTGGATTGTTCTGGAAGCAGCCTTCGCAGCCGAAGAAGTGGTCAAGGGCGTTATCAACGGTAAGGTTAAAGGCGGCTTCACTGTCGACGTTAACGGCATCCGTGCGTTCCTGCCAGGTTCTCTGGTTGACGTCCGTCCTGTGCGCGACACCACGCACCTGGAAGGCAAAGAGCTGGAATTCAAGGTCATCAAGCTTGACCAGAAACGCAACAACGTTGTCGTTTCCCGTCGTAGCGTCCTCGAAGCCGAGAACTCCGCTGAGCGTGAAGCTCTGCTGGAATCCCTGCAGGAAGGTCAACAAGTCAAAGGTATCGTCAAAAACCTCACCGATTACGGCGCATTCGTCGATCTGGGTGGCGTCGATGGCCTGCTGCACATTACCGACATGGCTTGGAAGCGTATCAAGCATCCTTCCGAAATCGTCAACGTTGGCGACGAGATCGATGTCAAGGTTCTGAAGTACGATCGCGAACGCAATCGTGTTTCCCTGGGCCTCAAGCAACTGGGCGAAGATCCATGGGTTGCTATCAAAGCCCGTTACCCAGAAAGCACTCGCGTTACCGCTCGTGTAACCAACCTGACCGACTACGGCTGCTTCGCTGAGCTGGAAGAAGGCGTTGAAGGCCTGGTACACGTTTCCGAAATGGACTGGACCAACAAGAACATCCACCCTTCGAAAGTCGTACAAGTCGGCGACGAAGTGGAAGTTATGGTTCTGGACATCGACGAAGAGCGTCGTCGTATCTCCCTCGGCATCAAGCAGTGCAAATCTAACCCATGGGAAGATTTCTCTGGCCAGTTCAACAAGGGCGATAAAATCTCCGGCACCATCAAGTCGATCACCGATTTCGGTATCTTCATTGGTCTGGACGGCGGCATCGACGGTCTGGTTCACCTGTCCGACATCTCCTGGAACGAAGTGGGCGAAGAAGCCGTTCGCCGCTTCAAGAAGGGCGACGAGCTGGACACCGTTATCCTGTCGGTTGACCCAGAGCGCGAGCGCATCTCCCTGGGTATCAAGCAACTGGAAAGCGATCCGTTCTCCGAGTACGTTCAAGAGAACGACAAAGGCGCAATCGTTAAAGGCATCGTGAAAGAAGTTGACGCTAAAGGCGCCATCATCACTCTGGCCGACGATATCGAAGCGACTCTGAAAGCCTCCGAAATCAGCCGTGACCGCGTTGAAGACGCGCGCAACGTTCTGAAAGAAGGCCAGGAAGTAGAAGCCAAGATCATCAGCGTTGACCGCAAGAGCCGTGTAATCCAGCTCTCCATCAAGTCGAAAGACGATGCAGAAGAGAAAGAAGCAATCCAGAGCTTGAAAGACAAGCCTGCTGCTGACATCGCTGCTGGTCCTACCACTCTGGGCGACCTGTTGCGTGCACAAATGGAAAAACAGAACTAAGTTCTGTCAGACCATAGAAAAAGGGCGACTTCGGTCGCCCTTTTTTGTGCCTGGAATTTGGTGATTTTGATGGTTTTGCGGTGCTGCGATTGTTTGCCGTGAAACCAATCGTCCCGGCATGTTGTCTCTTTCTTTAATCGGATCAATCGTTTATTTGCAGCTAGTCTGTAGTTTGTAGCGAACGACCGTCGGGCGGCGCATCCGGCCTAAGGAAGTGAATGAACAAACTCATTGTCGTCATAGCAGTACTGACACTGGCAGGCTGTACCACTAATGCCAAAACTCACGCGGTGCGTGGGGTCAGTGGCATCGAGATCGATTGTTCGGGGCTGGGGTCGGGATGGGAGAAGTGTCGCAAGCGAGCGAGCAAGGAGTGCAAGGCGGCGGGCTACAAAGTTGTAGCCAGGTCCGATGATGCCAAAGACGAGGATGAGTACCCCTTTGGCTTTAATCCCGCAGGCTACCTGACGCGCACCATGCTGGTGATCTGTAGATGAGTCCGTGAGAGCACGATCAGTGTTTCGATGCGCTGGAGGAGTGCATCTCATTGCTGGTGGAGTATGTCAAAAACTCGGGCTGTTCAAATTCATCCGGGCGTGCTAAAACCTTTGAAGCGCTGATCTAGCTGCTTGAAAAAGAAGGGAAAAATATGACGAAGTCGGAGTTGATCGAACGAATTGTCACCCATCAAGGGCTGCTCTCATCCAAGGATGTGGAGCTGGCCATCAAGACCATGCTCGAACAAATGTCCCAATGTCTGGCCACCGGTGATCGCATCGAGATCCGTGGGTTTGGCAGCTTCTCCTTGCACTACCGCGCACCGCGCGTAGGTCGCAATCCAAAAACCGGTCAGTCCGTCAGCCTCGACGGCAAGTTCGTGCCGCATTTCAAGCCCGGCAAAGAATTGCGCGATCGTGTGAACGAGGACGAGGAGGAAGGGCTTTGACGGCCTCCGTTATTCAAGGAACCGCTCATGCGTAACCTCAAGCGCGTACTGCTCGCCGTATTCGTCCTGTTGCTGATTTTGGCGATCCTGGCGTTCGTTCTCGAGAATCAGCAATCGGTTTCCCTGCTGTTCCTGGGTTGGGCGGGGCCGCAACTACCGGTATCGCTGGTGATGGTTATTGCGCTGCTGATCGGGATGGTGATCGGGCCGATTCTTGGCTGGTTTCTGGGGCGTACGTCCAGAGTTTCACGCAAGCGCCTTGTCTGATTGTGACCAAGGCGTGGCGCACGTCGAATTTGCACCTATGCTCGTCCATATCCATTAGTGGAATCTTTATGAAGCTGTAATATGCTGCGCTTGTTGAAATGGTGGCGTATTGCCGATTCGGTTCACACTGACTCCCTGTCAGTAACTCCAAAGGTATGGTTTCGCGTGAAAATTCTAGTAACCGGCGGCGCGGGATTTATCGGTTCGGCAGTCATTCGACATATCATCTCCAGCACTACCGACTCTGTCGTTAACGTCGATAAGCTTACTTACGCCGGTAACCTTGAGTCATTGGCCGAAGTTAGCCAGAACTCGCGTTACGTGTTCGAGCGCGTCGACATCTGCGATCGTGATCAAGTCGACCGTGTTCTGCGTGAACACCAGCCGGATGCGATCATGCACCTGGCCGCTGAGTCCCACGTTGATCGCTCGATCTCTGGTCCGTCTGAGTTCATCCAGACCAACATCATCGGCACTTACACCCTGCTGGAAGCTGCGCGCCACTATTGGGCGGCGCTGGATGATGCGCGTAAAGCCAACTTCCGCTTTCACCATATTTCGACTGACGAAGTTTACGGAGACCTCGAAGGTCCGGAAGACCTCTTCACCGAAACCACACCGTATCAGCCAAGCTCGCCGTACTCCGCGAGCAAGGCCAGTTCCGATCACCTGGTTCGCGCCTGGAGCCGAACTTACGGTTTGCCGACCCTGGTCACCAACTGCTCGAATAACTACGGCCCATGCCATTTCCCTGAGAAGTTGATCCCGCTGATCATCCTCAATGCACTGGAAGGCAAGCCACTGCCGGTCTACGGCAAAGGCAACCAGGTCCGCGATTGGCTCTACGTCGAAGACCACGCCCGCGCGCTGTACAAAGTCGTGACCGAAGGCGTTATCGGCGAGACGTACAACATCGGTGGCCATAACGAAAAGCAAAACATCGAAGTGGTGCATACCCTGTGCGCACTGCTCGACGAACTACGTCCCGATTCTGCTTATCGTCCACATGCCAGCCTGATCACCTATGTTCAGGATCGCCCGGGCCACGATCAGCGTTACGCAATCGATGCCAGCAAAATTCAGCGTGAACTGGATTGGGTGCCGGAAGAAACTTTTGAAACCGGCATCCGCAAAACGGTCGAGTGGTACCTTAACAACACTGAATGGGTCGCTCACGTAAAGAGCGGTAGCTACCAGCAGTGGATCGACCAGAACTACTCCGATCGTTCGATCACGGCATGAAAATCCTCCTGCTTGGAAAAAACGGTCAAGTGGGGTGGGAGCTGCAGCGTTCCCTCGCGCCGCTGGGTGAGTTAATCGCCCTGGACCGTCATGCGGTTGATGGCTTGTGCGGAGATCTGTCCGATCTCGATGCCTTGCGCGCAACGATCCGTCAGGTCAAGCCCGACGTCATCGTCAACGCTGCGGCCTACACTGCCGTCGATAAAGCCGAGTCCGAGACCGAGTTGGCCGACCGTGTGAACGGTCAGGCAAGCCAAGTCATGGCCGAAGAGGCCGCGACTCTGGGGGCCTGGCTGATTCACTACTCGACTGACTACGTCTTCAGCGGCCAGGGTTCTGCGCCGTGGCAAGAGTCAGATGCAGTGGCCCCGGTTAATCACTACGGCGCCAGTAAACTGGCCGGCGAACAGGCGATTACCGCGTCGGGCTGCAAGCATCTGATCTTCCGCACCAGCTGGGTGTATGGCGCTCGCGGCAACAACTTCGCCAAGACCATGCTGCGTTTGGCCAAGGATCGCGAAACCTTGAGCGTCATCGCCGACCAGATCGGAGCTCCGACGGGGGCAGACCTGATTGCCGACGTGACCGCGTTGGCCATTCAACAAGTTCTGCACCGTCCCGAGTTTTCGGGCTTGTATCACTTGGCGGCCAGTGGCGAAGTGTCGTGGCACGGCTATGCTAGCCATGTGATCGGCTTCGCCCAAGACAATGGCGAGCAGCTTGCCGTAACGGCGATCAATCCGATTGAAACGACGGCTTATCCAACACCTGCGCGCCGCCCTCTGAATTCGCGTTTGAATACTCAGAAGCTGCGTGACAATTTTTCTCTGCGCTTGCCGGATTGGCAAAGTGGCGTAACCCGAATGCTTAGGGAGATTCTGAATAAATGACCACGGCAAATCGTAAAGGCATCATCCTCGCTGGTGGTTCGGGTACACGCCTGCATCCGTTGACCCTCGGCGTGTCCAAACAGATGCTGCCGATCTACGACAAGCCGATGATCTTCTATCCGTTGTCGGTGCTGATGCTCGCGGGTATGCGCGAAATCCTGATCATCTCCACCCCGGAGGATTTGCCTAGTTTCCGGAAATTGCTGGGTGATGGAAGCCTGTATGGCATCAAGCTTACCTACGCCGAACAGCCTAGCCCGGATGGTTTGGCGCAAGCCTTCATCATTGGTGAAGAGTTCATCGGCAAGGACCCTTGCTGTCTGATCTTGGGAGACAACATCTTCTACGGACAGAGCTTCTCGGAAAACCTGCGTTCCGCGACCAATCAAGAGCAAGGCGCGACTGTATTCGGCTATCACGTATCTGATCCTGAGCGTTTCGGAGTTGTGGAATTCGACGCTACCGGTCGGGCGCTGAGCATCGAAGAGAAACCGCAGAAGCCCAAATCCAACTACGTGGTGACAGGCCTGTATTTCTACGACAACAAGGTCATCGAAATCGCCAAGAGCATCAAGCCGTCCGCACGCGGCGAGCTGGAAATCACCGATGTCAACCGTGCCTATCTTGAGGGGGATGAGCTGAACGTCGAAATCCTTGGCCGCGGTTTCGCATGGTTGGACACGGGTACTCACGAGTCGCTGCTTGAGGCTAGCCACTTCGTACACACCATCGAGAAGCGTCAAGGGTTTAAAGTTGCCTGCCTGGAAGAGATTGCTTACAACAGCGGGTGGATATCTGCAGCTGAGCTGTCAGCTCAGGCAGTGCGGCTTGGAAAGACGGGTTATGGGCAATACTTGAAAAAACTTTTGGAGACACCTGGCCGCTGAGATTTGATCGATACAGGTGGTTGATGTTATTTTGATGGCCACCAATTGAAACACTTGTTTGTTTTCAAACGTTTTTTTGCCTCCAGCCTTCCGCATCAGTTATTAATTCCCGGTACTAGCTGTAGAATGGCCGGCAGAATTATCTGATCCTGCTCCGCATTGCATTTCAACCTCCAATGATCCGCTTTCCCTTTCCAAAGGAGACAGCATTGTCTAGATTGCCTCCAATACACAGTGTTGCAGGTAGAGGCATCCGATGAATGCTGGAGCAAGGTAATTAGAGCGATACCAGGCATGACGCTAGCGGGTTTGGATCGAAGCTGAGCTGTCATCCTGGGGACAGGTTCAACAAGAATTTGCATCGATTACGATGCAGGAATGACCGGAAATATAACTGAGCCCCGCTTTCTGGACGTATCTGCCAGAAGGGGGATTAAGGATTTAGAGCATGGAACTGATTCCCGTAATTTTGTCTGGCGGAGTGGGCAGCCGGTTGTGGCCTGTTTCTCGAGAAGCCCATCCAAAGCCGTTCATGGAGCTGCCAGATGGCCAGAATCTAATCCAGAAAACCTTCCTTCGTGCCTCGCGCCTGGAAGGTGTAGTGGAAGTTCTGACGGTGACCAACCGCGAACTCCTGTTCAAGACCGAAGACGAGTACGGCGCAGTCAATACAGCCAAGCATGCTCAAGGTTTCATCCTGGAACCTTTTGGTCGTAACACCGCTGCTGCCGTCGCCGCTGCTGCGCTTCAGCTGGAAACGACCCATGGTCCTGATGCTCAGATGCTGGTGCTGGCGGCTGACCATCTGATACAAGACGAAAAAGCCTTTGCTGCGGCCGTAGCCAGCGCCATGACGCTGGCGGCCGAAGGTTGGCTGGTTACCTTCGGGATCCAGCCGACGTACCCTGAAACAGGGTTTGGCTACATCGAAGCGCAAAAAAATGCTCCGCTGAAGGGCGGCCTGAAAGTGGCGCGCTTTGTCGAAAAACCCAATCTTGACACCGCGCAAAGTTATGTCGCTGCAGGCAACTACTACTGGAACTCCGGGATGTTCTGCTTCCGGGTGGGCACTGTCCTCGAAGAGCTTCGTCAACATGCTCCGGACGTAGTGGAAGCGGTCAGCAGGACGATTGAAGTATCGCGCCTTACATCATCCGCCAAGTACCGTTGCCTGGCGCTGGATGCTGATGCGTTCGCCGAGGTTCCGGATATCTCCATCGACTACGCGTTGATGGAGCGTTCCTCTAAAGTTGCGACCGTTCCCTGCGACATCGGCTGGAGCGACATTGGTTCCTGGAACGCCGTCAGTGAGCTGACCGAGCCTGACGAGAACGGTAACCGCTTTGAAGGCGAAGTGCTCTCTCATAACTCGCGCAATAACTACGTTAACAGCGAAGGTCGGCTTACCGCGCTGGTCGGTGTCGAGGACTTGCTGGTCATCGACACTCCGGACGCGGTGATGATTGCTCACAAAGACCATGCCCAAGACGTGAAACATATCGTCAATCAGCTCAAGGCCTGCAGTCACACGGTTCATTTGCTTCACCGTACGGTGCATCGCCCTTGGGGCACCTACACAACGCTGGAAAATGGCGAGCGATTCAAGATCAAGCGCATTGTGGTCAAGCCGAAGGCATCGTTGTCCCTGCAAATGCATCACCACAGAAGCGAGCACTGGATCGTCGTCAGCGGGATGGCAGTAGTGGTCAACGACCAGCAAGAGCTGATGTTGAACACTAACGAGTCCACGTTTATTCGTGCTGGTCATCAGCATCGCTTGATGAACCCGGGTGTTATTGACCTGGTGCTGATCGAAGTGCAGAGCGGTGACTATCTGGGCGAAGACGACATTGTTCGTTTCGAAGATAATTATGGTCGTGAAACTTCGACAGGTGTTTAAGCTTGTGAAATCAACGAAATTCAGTGTTGTTATTCCAACCTTCAATTCCGCTAATACGATATTGTCAACTCTTGAGTCGTTAAGCGCCCAAAAGTGGACGTCGCTTGAGGTGATTATCGTAGATGGTAAATCTACTGATAATACGTTGGCTTTAATCAGTAATTATGCTGATCTGAATTGTGTAGTGGTCAGCGAAAAAGATCGCGGTATATATGATGCCATTAATAAAGGTATCAGGATGTCGACCGGCGATCTGATCTGCATCATTGGCTCAGATGACAGCCTTGCTGACGGTGCATTAAAGGCCATAGATGAAGCGTGGAGAAATGACCCTGCGGATATCGTTGCTGGAAAAGCACTGCTGGTTAAGCCCGACGGTAGTTCATCTCTCCGAAAAGACGAAGCTTATGGCCCGGGCGCTTTAATCAGCGGAATTCCTTTTTGCCATAACGCGATGTTTGTAACACCTGCTGCGTACCAGCGGGTGGGTGAGTACAGTCTCGACTATAAAATTTGCGCAGATGCTCATTGGGTCCACAGATCCATCGTCGCGGGGTGCCGGTGTGCCCGTGTTGATTCGGTAATTGTTAATTTTAGTCTTGATGGAACGTCATCGAACAATGATGAGTTAATCATGTCTGAAACCTATAGTTTAGTGAGGGGAAATTTTCCGGTCCTCTCGCAGTCAGATGCTGAGACTGTGTTTAAAGTCGTAAGGGGATGGATTGGGGAGGAAAGCCTGCCCTCTGTACTTTCCAAGTATAAAGATAACAGCGCGCTTGTTAGCGCTGTCGAGACCGCAATGGCTGCCAAGTATGATACAGAGCTCTCAGAGGGTGATAGTGCAGTTCCAAAGCGGCGAGCAAAAGGAAAGTTTTCGTTGTTTGTTAGGGCTGCGCTGACGAAATTGTCAGTATTTATCCAATCATAGAATTTTAAAAAATACATGAAAATTTCTTTTGTTATCCCAGCTTATAACTCCGCTGCCACACTGCAACGATGCGTAGATTCAATATTGAAACAGCCGTTTAATGATTACGAGGTAATCATTATCAATGACGGTTCCACGGATGCCACGCAGCAGATTATAGATACATATAAAAGTCTTGATAGTCGGGTGTTTTCTTTCACTCAGACTAATGCTGGCCAGGGAGCGGCACGCTCGTTTGGGATGAAACAGGCAGTAGGCGATTATATATGGTTTGTTGATAGTGATGACTGGTTACTGCCTTCCGTGATGCCTAGAATCAGTCGAGTGCTGAGTCAGTTGCGTCCCGACGTATTTGTAGCAAATTTCGAATTTGCATTCGATGATAAACCCGAAATGCCTTCCAGTTCTGTACCTGGGCATTTAGTGGGTAAGATTATCAACCCGACAGACGATGCCTCGACATTTGCGACAGTTTCATGTTGGAGTACTCCTCCTTGGAGATTGATAGCTACGCGTAAGCACCTGCTTGAACATAAGATAGAGTTTGAGCACGGTGTGTTTTATGAAGATCACCCTTTTGCAATCCACTTAATGTTGACTGCGAGCCGGGTTTACGTTGATGGAAGCATTTCATATGCTTATTACCAACGCCAGGACTCAACGACCAAGGTTAATGATCGTAAGGCAATGGACTTTTTAACTGTCAGAAAGTCGTGCTTGGATTTATTTGAAAAGTATGGTCAGAGGGATCGTCTCGCGCCAATCGTGGCTGGTTATATAGCGCCTTTAAATTTTTACAATGCACATGTGGCAGATGCATATAAAGTTGAGTTTTTGCACCGTTTGTATGATGAGATGTCTAAAAGTGATGTGGCGTTTGCTCGTCTTCATGGTGATGAAGGAGTTATAGCATTAGTAGATGCGTTGGAGAGCAAGAACCCTGATTTTGGGAAGACTCTGCTTGAAGGAAAAGTTCGATGTAACAGGTATACACTTGCCGGCGCCAAGCGTTTTGCAAAAAGAATTCGAGCCGGGTTAATTCGACGACTGGTACAGAAAGCCATAAAAATCAGGAATATGGCGGGTGAGTTTCAGCATATCGGGGTGGATCTAAGCGGGAAGCGCTTTTTGAGAGCGGGCGCGGGTACAAGACTTGAGGCCCTGTACATCGATGTACGTGTAGATATTCAAAATCGTCCTTACGTAAATATTGGTGAACACAGCCATGTAGGTGGCACTTTTGTCTTTGAAAGAGGTGTGGGCGAAATTACCATCGGTAATAGGAGTTCAATTGGTGGTGGGTGCAAATTTATCTGTACGCAGGAGGGGGGGATACATATTGGTAACAATGTGATGCTCTCTTGGGATTGTACGGTTATGGATTCTGATTCACACTCTCTTAATCCAGAACTCCGTGCTTCTGATGCGTACGACTGGAAAGCTGGGGTAGATGCTAACCGTATCGGTGTTTATAAAGATTGGTCTCAGGTAGCTTCCGCTCCTATCCATATTGAAGATAACGTATGGGTAGGGTTTGAATCGGCTATATTGAAAGGTGTTCACATCGGAAAGGGTGCAATTATCGGGGCGCGTTCTATGGTGACGCGCAACGTCGCCCCTTTTTGTATTTATGCAGGTACTCCAGCTAAGTTTATAGGTTTTGTTCCGCGCGACAATTGGAGTTGGGAGGAAATAATTCACGCCTCCCAAGGAAACCCTAAGGACCAGCAGATGTTGATGGATGCGTATCTGCACAGGGACTTGCTCGGGTCACTTAACAGATTCCGTGCTACAGAAGAATTTAGCTTCACATTGCAGGAATTACGTAAACATGCGCCTGAAGCGAAGACTATCGTTGATATTGGTGGCGCCGGTGGCGTTATGTCTGTCGCACTAGCTCTGGAAGGTTACTTGGTGACACTGGCTGAGCCGTCTAGTGACAATATAGTTGGCACGCAAGCGGCGGAACAATTAGTGCGCTTGGCTTGCGCGTCGCTAGATCCGACTGTTAAGGATCGTATTACTATCAGGCAAATGGCCGTTGAAGATCTGGATGGAAGCCAATTATTTGATGTCGCTTATTGTCGACAAGTGGTGCACCACTTCAGAGATCCTGTGAAAGCCTTGCAGAAAATTAACGATAGTCTCACTGTAGGAGGCGTCGCACTTCTTGTCAGAGAACACATCGTTTTTGATGATGAAGATAAGACAAGCTTCTTGTCGAACCATCCTTTCCATAAATACACTGGTGGAGAGAATGGATATCGCGCCGATGAGTATGAGTCTTTCATTGAACAAGCGAAGTTTAAGTTAGTGGAAACTTTAACATTTGCCAGCAGTCCTATAAATTATTTTCCCCATACAAAGGAGATTGCTGAGTCTATTTCTGAAAAGGAAATTGCAGGGCGCCCTTATACCTTTATCGCAAAAAAATCCGAGGTGTACCAATGAAACACTTGATTTTAGGATCTACCGGTTTTATTGGTGCAGCACTTTTTAGATCAATGCGCTCTTCGGGTCTGGATGTAATGGGGGCCGATATTTGCGATTCAACTGAAATGCCGTTTATACGCTTCGACGCATTGAATCCGGATTTTAAAAGTCTGGTTAAGGAAGCTAAACCTGATGTAGTTATCAATTGTACGGGCGCCGCGAGTGTTCCAGATTCCTTCACTGCCCCGTTACACGATTACCTGCTCAATACCGCACGGATTGCTGAGATGTTAGAAGCAATTCGTCTTTGTGCGCCCACTGCTAAGTTCGTGCACTTTTCGAGTGCGGCTGTCTATGGGAATCCTGAAGTTAGCCCAGTGGCTGAAACGTGCAAAGTGAAACCGTTATCACCGTATGGTTGGCACAAATTTCATGCTGAAAATATCTGTCAAGAATATTATGAAATGTTTGGGGTTGAAACTATTTCACTGCGAGTGTTTTCGGCATTTGGGCCGGGTCTAAAAAAGCAGATATTTTGGGATATTTATAATAAAGCACTGAAAAGTCCGACACTTGAGTTGTTCGGGACGGGGCATGAAACCCGGGATTTTATTTATGTAGATGATGTTGCGAAGGCTGTAATGTTTGTGATCGACAAAGGCTGTTTTGATGGCCGAGCGGTGAATGTTGCCAGTGGAATAGCGTCGACTATTCGTTGTGCGGCAACGAGCTTGCTTTCATCGCTGGGACTGCAAAAAGCGATAGTGTTCAGCGGCTCTGAACGACTCGGTGATCCTTTAAATTGGCAGGCAGACATACAGTACTTGAGTTCTTTGGGTTACACCTCCGACTTCACACTTGAGCAAGGCTTGGAAAAAGTGGCTGCCTGGATGCACAAGCAATAATTTATTTTTATATTTTCGATGCAGTAGGAGCAAGGCCGTGTTTAAGCGTCCAGTAATTGGTGTGCCATTTAACTATGACGAGAGCTGGATAGGCGGTACATATTATATAAAGAATCTCATTAGTTCTTTGAACGAGATTGCAGATCGTGAAAAGCCAGATGTTTGGATTATTAGTCATTCGAAAGAGTCTTTTGATTTTATTAATGATGGTACCGGGTATCCGCGCCTGAACTGGATAAAGCCAGCTAATATAGCCAATATCGATGGCGGGATATCGAGGCGAACAAGATTATTGTCTTGGTTGACTCCGCGTTTTTTTAAAAAACAAATGAAATTCGATTTGATATTTCCCTATCCTATCGATACAAGCATGCAACAAACTGCTTGTTGGATACCTGATTTCCAAGATAAGCGTCTTCCTGATTTTTTTAGTGCAGATGAACTTGCTGCACGGGATGCTCAACATAGGCAATACTTTCAAAATTATCAGCATCTTGTTTTTAGCAGTGAAGCCGTCAAGGCTGATTTTAATGAGTTTTTCCCTGGTGCGGACGTTAATCAGTACGTAGTCAGGTTCGCTACTTTTGAGAGTCGGTCGACAGAAAAGAGCAAGGTTGAGATCCTGCAGAAATACGGATTGCCGGAAACTTTTTTTTATTGCCCTAATCAATTTTGGATTCATAAGAACCACGACGTCGTTATAGACGCTGTAGATCTGCTTAAACAGCGTGGAGTGAACGTAACAGTAGTGTTTTCTGGTAAAGAACATGATCACCGAGCTCCAGATCATACATCTAGACTCAAAAGCAAGGTTGAAATGTTGGGGTTGGCTGACAATATTCTATTCTTGGGTTTTATTCCTAGAGATGACCAGATGATTATATTTGAGGCGGCAACTTGCATTGTACAACCTTCATTATTCGAAGGGTGGTCTACAGTGATTGAGGATGCGAAATCTGTATCTCAGTACGTGATTGCTTCAGCGATACCCGCCAATATCGAGCAATCCACAAAGAATGTTGATTTTTTTGAGCCTCATGACTCAGGGCAACTTTCCAAACTGTTGGAAAAATATTCACAAATGCCACCGCGGCGAGAAGATTTGAATTACAACGAAGCTCAAGTAGAATTTGCAAAATCGTTCATGCGCCTTGTATCTTCTGTTCAGGTCGCCAATAGCAAAAACTAATATGTACTAATGTGCAGGAAAAAATTTTGAATACTGGGTTGATGACAGGCGTTCGATCAATGCTCCGTAATAGGAGTCTGATTTTTCAGATGACGCGGCGCGATATATCAATGCGTTATAAAAATTCATTTTTTGGTGCGTTGTGGATGGTAGGGCAACCGCTATTGCAGCTGCTATTGTATGGCTTCGTGTTTCAAGTTGTCTTGAAGTCGCGGTGGGGTATTCAGACTCCCTCCGGTGAAGATATTCCCTTTGGGCTTCTATTGTTTTGCGGCATCTTACTTCATGGTCTACTAGCAGATACTTTGGTGCGAGCCCCCTCGTTGATCATTAGTAATACTTCGTATGTGAAGCGCGTTATATTTCCACTCGATATTTTACCTGTGGTGAATGTCTTGAGTACGGGTGTGGGTATCCTATTCGGCATCCTCATCTTGATTGCTGGCGTCTTATACTCAACTGGAGGGATCTCCTGGGGCATTTTACTGCTGCCGATTCCAATTGGCGGTTTACTCATGTTCACCGTTGGGGCTGGCTGGTTATTAGCGGCGATAGGCGTTTATTTTCGAGACCTTTCACAGATTACAACCAGTCTTGCCACGATTATGCTGTTTACTGCACCTATTTGTTATCCGGCCGAAATGGTGCCTGAAAAGTTTAGATGGCTGATGAACATCAATCCATTAACAGTTCCTGTGGAAACTGTTAGAGCTTTGGTGTTCGCTCATGATGCAGTCAATTGGCAACTTATGGGAGTGTATCTCGCCATAAGTGCATTGATGTGCGTACTTGGGTATTTTATCTTCCATAGATTACGAACAGGATTCGCTGATGTCCTCTGAAATTGCTATTAGTATCAACAATGTTTCTAAGTTGTATGATATTTATAAGACGCCAATGCAGCGCATCAAAGGGCTGCTTTTTCAGAACCTCAATAAGCGTAGTACCTTTCAAGCGCTGCATCCGTTGTCTTTTGATATTCAGCGTGGTCGGTTCTTTGGGATTATTGGTCAGAATGGCAGCGGTAAATCCACGCTTTTACAGATTATAAGCGGCATTTTGATGCCCACAACAGGCCAGGTGCAGGTCAAAGGCCGAATAGCAGCGTTACTTGAGTTGGGCGCTGGATTTAATCCAGAATTTACCGGTCGTGAAAACGCTAGATTGAATGCTCAGATTTTGGGCGTTTCAGGAGCGAAATTTGACCAGGTATTTCCGGAGATAGAAGCTTTCGCGGATATTGGCGAGTTTATAGATAGTCCGGTAAAGGCTTATTCCAGTGGTATGTTTGTTCGTCTTGCTTTTGCTGTACAAGCCTGCATAGATCCGGATGTGTTGATTGTCGATGAAGCCTTAGCCGTAGGTGATATTTTCTTTCGTCTAAAGTGTTATGAGCGACTGGGAAGGCTTCGTGAGAAAGGCTGTACGGTTATACTTGTTACTCATAGTATGGATGATGTAATGCATTACTGTGATGAAGTGCTACTTCTTCACAAGGGAGAAGCCCTTTTTATTGGTAATGCCGCTGACGCGATCAACAAGTATTATGCGCTTGGTCATGTAAGTGCAAAAAAATTAATCAATGAAGATGCCGCCAGGATGAACCAGGTAGCAAGCCACATGGTAGATGATGAATCGGTTGACGATGCGATCGCTTCCGACCTCTCGTGGGTTGACGGGACTATGATTGATGTGCGGGGCCGTGAGCAGACGGGGGATGGTGCTGTCGTGTGTACTTGTATCGGATTGGTAAACGTCGACGGTAAGCCCTGCCAAGTTTATTATCAGTACGATGTAATGAAGGTTCATGTCGAATTTAAAGTTCTGGCTGACTTAGAGACTCCTGTCGTAGGGTTTGTATTGCGGACAGACAAGGGCGTCATTGTGCACGGGCGCAACACTGGGCAGTGCGGTTCTTCGGTACCTGAGATGGTCAGAGTTGGACAGCGAGTGCGGGTGACGTTTGATATCCCATTGGACTTTGCTTCTGGTGAGTACATATTGGATGTTGGCTTTGCGACCTGGCCTAGGCTCTTGCATGCCAATCTTGAAAGAGCATCGATGACCGAGATTGAGTCTGAATCTATTAGGCATTGCGTTGTTTCGAATGTTTTTAGTTTCTCGATAGTGCCCACGGGACACCTTGGGTATAACGCTCAGCCATTTTATGGGCTTGCAAGCGTCAAGTCAGATGCTGTATTGACCGTTAGCGATTAATGGGATAATGAATATGTCGCAACGTCAATCGCTGGGTGTGCTTGTAAGGCAGTTTTTCCATGTAAGGCTTGGCGTTTTAAGGCAGCATGCGGGTAAGCTAATTGCTCCATCCGCTTATTCGGTAGAGGCTGTTGTACACCAAGAAATGCCATTGATTTCAATAGTTATTCCTTCGTTTAATCAGGGGCAATATATAGGGAGGACGTTGCAGAGCATTTTGAGTCAAGCGTACTCCAATATTGAAATTATTATCCAGGACAACTGTTCGACAGATAATACTTCAGAGGTGGTAGCTTCTTTTTCTTCTGATAAGATTGCCTTTCATTCTGAGAAAGATAGGGGGCAGGCGGACGCGATAAATAGAGGTTTTCAGAAGTCGTTAGGTCAAATACTGCACTATCTTAATTCTGATGACGTGTTGTTGCCCAACTCATTGAGCTTTATTGTGCGCGAATTCGAAAGAGTTCCCCATATGGATTGCATATATGGTAACCGGCTTATTATTGATGAAGCGGATCGTTTGGTCGGACGATGGGTATTGCCCTACCATGACGATAATTTGCTACATTCCATAGATTACATTCCTCAGGAAACACTATTCTGGAGGCGTTCACTTTGGACTCGCATAGGTGGACGTGTTGATGATACACTGTCATTTGCCTTGGATTGGGATTTGCTGTTGCGTTTTGTGAGGAATGGTGCGCATTTTAGGCATATACCTTATTTTCTTGGTGCATTTCGTATTCATAGCGATCAAAAGACTACCAGTCAGTACGAGCAAATTGGGCGTGCTGAAATGATGAAGGTTAGAGCCCGGTATCCACAAGGCTTGTTGAGCCGATGGCTGATGCCGATCAGGCATTTATGTTTTTTACTAAGTCACATTCGCGCAGACAAGAAGTCGATGAGCAATGTGGCTGATTGAGCGTATATTTTGGAGGGTAATATGAAGGTTGCACTGATTACTGGCGTCACAGGTCAAGACGGCGCTTATCTGGCTGAGTTGCTTCTGGGTAAGGGGTACGAAGTGCACGGTGTTAAAAGGCGAACGTCGCTTTTTAACACTGACCGTATCGATCATCTCTATCAAGATCCGCATGTTAAAGACCGGAATTTCATCCTGCATCACGGTGACCTGACCGACTCTACTAGCTTGATTCGCATCATCCAGCAGGTGCAGCCGGACGAGATTTACAATTTGGCAGCACAGTCACACGTCGCTGTTAGTTTCGAAGAGCCTGAGTATACTGCGAACTCCGACGCCTTGGGCGCTCTTCGTATACTTGAAGCTATCCGCATTTTGGGATTGGAGAAGAAGACCAAGTTCTATCAGGCTTCAACTTCCGAGCTATACGGCTTGGTCCAGGAAACACCACAGAAAGAAACAACTCCGTTTTACCCTCGTAGCCCTTATGCCGTCGCGAAACTGTATGCTTATTGGATCACAGTGAACTACCGTGAAGCGTATGGCATGTATGCTTGTAATGGTATTTTGTTTAACCATGAATCACCTGTTCGGGGTGAAACCTTTGTAACTCGGAAAATCACCCGTGCACTAGCGCGTATTAAGCTAAATTTGCAAGATTGCTTGTACCTAGGCAATTTGGATGCCAAGCGAGATTGGGGGCATGCACGTGATTATGTTGAAATGCAATGGCTTATGCTTCAACAGGAAGTTGCGGAAGATTTTGTAATTGCAACGGGTATTCAATACAGCGTCCGCGACTTTGTTGATGCGGCCGCTAAAGAGCTTGATATCGTCATTACCTGGAAAGGGCAGGGGGTAGACGAGAAGGGCTACGATGCAACGGGTAAATGTATTGTAGAGGTTGATGCACGTTATTTCCGCCCGGCGGAAGTTGAAACGCTGTTGGGTGATCCGTCTAAGGCCAAGAATAAGTTGGGCTGGACGCCGAAAACGACTTTTGCTGAACTCGTTTCTGAGATGGTCAGAGAAGATCTGAAGGCGGCTGAACGCGATGAACTGGTTAAGAGTCACGGTTACAACGCATTCAACTATCACGAGTGATTTCGATTATGCCGTATAATAGTAAAATTTATGTGGCGGGTCATCGCGGAATGGTTGGTTCAGCCATTCTGCGTGAACTTAAGAAGCGTGGTTATACTAATTTCGTCACTCGTGATAGGGCTGAACTTGATCTGTGTGATCAAGCTTCAGTTAGGGATTTTTTCGAGGTTGAGCAACCTGATCAAGTTTATCTAGCTGCGGCAAAAGTGGGGGGGATATTCGCGAATAACACTTACCCCGCCGAATTTATTTATCAAAATATCATGATTCAATCCAACATTATTCATGAGGCTTGGCGTAGCGGTGTACAGAAACTTCTCTTTCTAGGGTCGAGTTGTATTTATCCTCGTTTGGCTCAACAGCCGATGACGGAAGATTCGCTCCTCACTGGCAAACTTGAAGAAACTAATGAAGCCTATGCAATCGCGAAGATTGCCGGCATCAAGTTTTGTGAGTCCTATAATCGTCAATATGGTGTTGATTATAGAAGCGTCATGCCGACGAATTTATATGGCCCAGGGGACAATTACCACTCTGAAAATAGCCATGTCATACCTGCGCTCATACGAAAATTTCATGAGGCCAAGGTCGCCGGCTCACCAGCAGTTGTGATTTGGGGTAGCGGTACGCCAAAACGTGAGTTTTTGTTTGTGGATGACATGGCGGCAGCAAGTGTCCATGTTATGGAGGCTGCGCCGGAACTCTATGCCAGTGTTACAAGTCAGACCCTTTCTCATATCAATGTGGGGTGTGGCACGGACATGACCATCCTTGCGTTGGCCCAGTTTGTAGCCAAGGTTATTGGGTACAATGGGTTAATTGAGCTTGATAGTAGCAAGCCCGATGGTACACCTCGTAAGCTTATGGATATTTCGCGAATTACGGGGATGGGCTGGCAACCTTCCGTTGGGCTTGAGCAGGGCTTGTCCATTGCTTATACCGACTTTCTAGAAAGAGAGAAGGTAAAAGTTGACTGAAGCAATAGTTACGGTCGCAGTGCCCTCTTATAATCAGGGGGAATATCTGGACGCCGCACTGTCTTCAATTTTCTCTCAGAACTTGCCCATTGAGGTGTTCGTCGCGGATGGTGGCTCGACAGATAACTCTGTCGAGGTCATCAAGTCGTGGGAAGGAAGGCTGGCAGGGTGGAGGAGTTCGGCAGATGATGGCCAAGCTGCTGCTATCAACGAATGTATTAGCAAGGGTTCTGCTCCATTTGTATGCTGGATTAATAGCGATGACTACTTTCTAGAGGGCGGGCTGGCCAAGTTGGTTAATGAGCTGCTCGCGAATGAAAGTGCTCCCGCTACGTACGGCCGTGCCTGGAATATTCGCGAGAAAGATAACAAGAAAACCGCCATTTGGGTCGAAGAGTTCAGTGAGAAAAGGTTGGCAGTTCGTTGTATTGTTTCGCAACCTGCTACTTTAATACGACGACAGGCTTGGGATGCAGTGGGAGGGCTTGATGCTTCTTGCCACATGGCCATGGACTATGATTTGTGGTGGAAGTTGTACCGATTCGGAGGCCCATTGCGTTTCTTCAATGAGTTTGTTGCCGTCAATAGGGATCATGGTGAAACTAAAACTAACACGCGAAGATCAGCTCACTATGCTGAGGCGATGGCGGTTGTTCGTAAGTACCATGGTAAGCTTCCGCTCAAGTGGTGGCTGCTTCAGCCTTACGCAGTATGGTTTAAAGCTCTTCTCAATAAAATAGAAAGTAGAAAATGAAAGTTCTTCATGTCTTTAAAACGTATTTTCCTGATACTTTTGGTGGCATAGAGCAGTGCATCTATCAGCTTTGCAAGGGAGGAGAGGCTCACGGTGTTGAAAGCCAGGTGCTCTGTGTCTCGACTCAGCGCTCTGGATCGCTTTTCTGCGATGGGCATCAAGTTCATTATGCGAAGTCAAACTTCACGCTTCTATCAACCCCGTTTTCTTTTTCTGTTATCCTTAGTTTGCGTGAGCTAGCAGATCAGGTAGATATTGTACATTATCATTTTCCATGGCCTTTCATGGATGTTGCTCACTTTCTTGTTCGGCATGATAAGCCGGTCGTCGTTTCTTATCATTCGGATATCGTTAAGCAACGTTGGACGCTTGAGTTGTATCGTCCTTTGATGAACAAATTCCTGTCTTCAGCATCTGCAATAGTTGCCTCGTCGCCTAACTACTTAAGAAGTAGCCCTGTTTTACAAAAACATAAAGATAAGGTTTCGGTTATTCCGATTGGTTTGGATAAAAGTAGCTTTCCGATACCTGCGCCAGAAAGGATGGCACATTGGCGATCGTGCCTTCCTCCTCGGTTTTTTCTTTTTGTCGGTGTGTTGAGATATTATAAAGGTTTACATACCTTGCTAGACGCTGCAAATATTTGTGGCTACCCGATCGTCATCGCCGGTTCGGGGCCAGAGGAAGATAATCTGAAGGAGCAAGTCGCTGAATTTGGTCTGACTAATGTAATGTTTGTCGGGCGAATCAGTGATGAGGATAAGGTAGCGCTTCTTACACTTTGTACTGCGACTGTGTTTCCATCTCATCTTAGGTCTGAAGCATTCGGGATTTCATTGGTAGAGTCTGCGATGTATTCCAAGCCTATGATTTGCTGTGAGATTGGTACGGGAACGACGTATATAAATGTCGATCAGCTAACCGGGCTTGTTATACCACCCGAAGACCCTGCTAGCTTGGCTGTTGCCATGCGTAAAATGTGGGACGATTCGGATACTTGCAGCGCGATGGGGCAGGCCGCCTTTATACGATACAAAGAGTTATTCACATCAGAGAGCATGGCTAAGTGTTATGCGGAGCTATACCGAAATTTATTACCAAGGGGATAATGGGGCGGTATTTATTTTAGAGAAATATAGTGTTTTCGGATTTTTACAAGATAGGCGATCCATTGTATATAAATTCAAAACAGTCTGCTAAAGCTTGATGCAGTGCTCCCGATGTGTTTCTGGAGCCAGCCCCTTATGATATGTCCCGACGCAAAATTCGAAAAAATCTACTGTAACCGCTCCACGAAACCCGCCGACTTCAAGATGGGTAGCGCTTAGCTAGGTAATATCGGGAGCAGTTCCAGGGCAACAGGGCTTCGTAATCTTCAACTGAAGTCACCAGACGTTCCAGTGCGTGGCGCAGCCACGCATAGGGCTCTTGGCCGTTGGCTTTAGCCGTCTCCACCAAGCTATAAAAGTTGAGCACTGGCCGTCGCGCCCTTGAGCGCTTGCCACAAGCCTCGAGCGTAGAAGACTTTGAGGCCTTGCTGCCGTGGAACTGCACGCCGCAAATGCCAAGATAGCCATAGATCCTCACCTTTAACATGTGGGCTTCATGGAGCGCTTACGAACAACCGACCAAATGCAGCGGTTTGAATTTTTTCATGCATGAAATGATACGTAACACTGGATTGTTCTGCCTGAGGATAAGCATCAACCCGCGTAAAACCTTCAGTCAAGGCCAGCGCCCTTCGTAATACACAGGAACGAATCCACGGATCAAAAAAAGCGTAAGTCGAGCGATAGAGTGTTTTTAAGCTTATTTCAGCTATTGCAATATTGAAATTTAAGGACGGCAGATAACTTGCGAGAATGACATCACCGTCATCAATACCGGGTGCCATGTAGAAGCATGTAGCGGAAGTGCGACCCCTCATGAGCTGTGACCACAACGCGCAATCTGCACCACGTACTTCCGGCAGATAACCGGGATGTATGTGAATGAACTTGAGCGAGGTAATTTTAAGCAAACTTTTCGGGACGATGCCTCCGCCGGTGAACAAAATCTGTGTCTCTGGCAGCGCGGCAAGCCGACTGTGCAACGCCTTGTCCGCCAGATTATCAATCATCAGCGTTTCGACGTTAGATGAATACTCTCCCAGATCGCCCAAAGCCAAGGCGTCATCAATCACCTCCTTCGAAAAAACCAAACTGTTTTCAACGGTGCTTCTTATCTGTTGATACAAGGCCGTTTCGGTTTTTTGAAGAGCGGCAGCCCAATGATGAATACTGCTTTTTTGCTTGGATTGTGCATATGCCAACTTCATCACGCCTGGCAGGAAGCGCCCGACGGGTTTCTTGGTCGACAGGTCATTCCTAGACACTATGTGAATGATTCTTTCAGGCCTTAGCCCCATGCTTTTCATGGTGGCCAGGTAGGCGCGCGCGATGGGGCCTTCCCAGAACAGCACGGTAAGAGGGAGGGAAGTGTTTGCGGCGATGTCCACGGCTGTCACAAGCTCCTCGGTGGGCCGGCTTTGCACAGGCTGGAGCGTTTCAAGAAACTGCGCGGCTTCCATGTTGATCATGGTTACCAATTCCTGCGCCAGCATGACCTTTTCGGCGCTCAGGCAATCCAGGAGCTTGAGGGTCGCATTGAGCCTCTTGATGGCTCTGGTGCTAACCCCGCTTGCCGACAAACGCCTGAAGTCCTTGAACAGCAACAGTAGCGCAAGTGGCAGCAGTTCATTCGGCAACCTTTTGCTGGAGGCGCGAGTGCCGTCCTCAAGATAGCCTTCGTAGACGCAGCAAGAGATCTCGACTCGCTTGGACAAGAACTCCACCGCGTGGAAATCCTCCTCAACCCAGCCGTGCTGCCCTGCACAAGCCATCAGTCTTGAGGCTGTATCGAAGTAATACTCTTGTTTAACCGGGGTAGCTGATACTGGCAGGTAGTTATCTATATATCGTTCGATCATAATAGGAATCACCCGACCTTCGCGATTTTTTGATGCGCCACTTGCAGAATGTTGGCGACCGTCCAATACAGAACCATTCCAGAAGGGAAAGAGTAAAACAACAGAAAGAACCCTAGTCCCATCAAACCGGTCGTCAAGCTTTGGCGAAGAGACGATGTCTCATCTGAAGCGGGAGCGGGGTTCAACTTGATGCTCAGCAATGTCGTCAGCGACATCAGCACCGGCAGCAAGTTGAAGTAAGCACCGAATAATGGCAAGTCGGCACCGAGTGAGAACAGCTGATCCGGCTCGGCCAGGGTCCTAATCCAGAGGAAAGAAGCGTCCCGCAACTCAAACGTCTGACCCAGCAGGTGGTACAGCGATACGAAAATAGGTATCTGGATCAACACGATCAATAGCGGTTTTAATCCTGCTAGTGGGCTTACTTTATGGCTTTCATAAAGTTGCAGTATTCGCTCGCTTTGCTCGCCACCTTTGTAATTCTTGCGAATCTCTTGCAGCTCCGGCTGAATTCGCGCCTGGATGGCAGCGTACTTTTTTTGTGCTGAGATTGCATTTTTGGCAATTGGATACACAGCAAGACGCACAAGGACTGCCAGCAGAATTATCGCGATGCCCCAACTACCCACCAACTGGTGAATGAAGTGCAGCACGTGCATGATTGCAAGGCTCAGTCCACGCATCCAGTCCCATAGCCCGGAGAACAACAGGCCGCCCAGATCAGGTTGCTGGGCTGTGAGTGCCTCGTAGGCCTTACCGCCGCCGAACACATCCCACCTGTAAGTTTGCGCTTGCCCAGCGCTGGGCTCTGTAATGGGCAGAAGGATATTCACAGAGGTTTTGAACGCCGCGTGCTCCGCTTCGCCTTTGGGCTCTGCTGATGTGCTCGCCTGCCAGACGGAACGCTTGGTCAGGTCATTGGTAGGTGCCAGGATCAGTGCTAGGTAACGGCTCTGCAACCCGCCCCATCCCCATCCCTCTCCGTCCTGCGACGCGTATCCGTTGGGCATGTCTTCATTATTGAGGCGAAGTGTTTTCACACCATCGGGGGTATGAAAAGCTAGCTCCGTGAACGAGTAGATACTCTGGCCCATTCCAAGGCCGACGGTAGGTGTTTCACCGATGCCGGGGCCTACCATCAACTCTAGATGATCCGCCGGGGTAAGCTTCAGGTCTTTGAAGTCCAAGTCCAGCGTGAAGTCAGCACGCCAGGGATGATCCAGCAAATGCCAGGTCTTCTTGATGCTAAACGGCAGCTCGGTGCTCTCGAGGCCGATGACCACAGCATCGGCTCGTTGCTCCAGCACTTTCCACCCGTCGGTCTGCTGTTCCCATTCATTCAGGTTCTTGCCGGCCAAAACTCCGCGCAGCAAAAACAGCTGGCCCTCTGGCGCTGCCATATCCTGGTTATGCCCTAGGGATGCGTACAACTGAGGCAGTGACCAATGCCGAACAGTGCCCGATGATAAGTTAAACTCCAAGTGCAAGCTTGAATTGGCAAGTGTGACGGGGGACTGGTCAGTGGCTCCTGCCATACTAATAAACAGCAGAAATAACCAGCCGAACAATTTGCACTGATAGAGCTTATTTAACTTGGGCATGAGAGTGACTTTCGGCAGCGTTCGGCAGAAGCTAAACTGGAAATAGTATACGGGCTAATCTTTGAGCGAATATATAGGTTAGCCTATCGCACGACTTCCAGTGCAGGGGGTTGAAAACTTGAATTCCGACAGACTTATTTCTTGTCAGATTCAGCCCGTTCTTTTTTTATGACGTCTTTACGCAACCCCATCATGCGTAACAAACGATGCCAATAGAGCTTCAATACCATGGCGATGGCTGCCAACGCACCGAGGATGCCTTGTAGCATGGCGCTGCCGGTACCTGGATCAAGGTAGGCGAACGCGTTGATAGGCAACAGCACCAGGCACAGCAAGGCAAACAGTGAAAGTTTAGATTTTTTCATGACAACATAATCCATCATTTATTAATTAAAGAGACCAAATAGATCGCGGCTGTATCGCCGCTTCGGCCTGAGTTGTAAATCCAGCGCTGACGTGCTGCATGCAGCGTTGTCTGCCACTTTTTCGAGTCCGTTGCCATTGCTCGCGCAATGTCGCCTAACTTCGCTAACTTGTCTGTTGGAACCACAATCCCAACATGCTCGCGTATTTGCACTTCAATCGGTTCAAGATCGATTGCGGAGTATTCAGGGTTGAGTACTTTGCGGGGAACATCTGCGAAAATGACCGGACGTTCAAGCCCGAATGCAAATTCCAGTGCTGCGCCAGACCAGTCGCTGAGCATGATATCCGAATCGAGCAGTGAGATGGTGCTATCGCTGTCTTCGTCCAGACGAAAGCGCGGTTCTTCCCGATAATATGCGGCGATCTCATCGAGTTTTCCAGGCGCCAATTTGCGGGTGCGCGGATGCGGCCGCAGGACGACACGCAGGCCTGCGTCAATGAGTGGTTTGATTGCATCAAGCCCATGCAGCTCAATCAAGCCATTCTCCCCCCAGGTGGGTGCCACCAGAACCTGGATGAAGTCATCTTCTCGTGCGGGCGCCCCCTGACAGCTGTTTTCCATGATTGTGTCCAACCGGCCATAACCATGTTCTACCAATATTTTGGCGGGCAAACCGTGGGCCTCTTCGCGCGCTCTGGTTTCCGCGACATGGTGAGGGCCCGCGCACAGGATGGAGTCAAAATGATCGAACGCCGCCGCGCGGTAGATCATATGGGTGCTGACGATCGAGTGGTGCAGGTAGACATAGTGAACGGAAAAGGGCGAACGCTTGATGTGAAAGCTCTGCAGGTCCGGCATGGTCATCAACAGTACATCGACGTCCAAAGTCGCGAAGAACAGCGTGCGTACACTGCCTTCGCCGATGTAGAACGAGCGCATGCCAGCAGGCGGGTTCTCCAGCAGGGGGTCGTTCTCGGCCGATGTCAGGTACAACACGGGTGTTGCGTGATCAACTTGCAGTGCATTGAAGATCGGCTCGAAATACGACCAGTAACCCCGACCTTCCGAATAGAACACCATTTTGCGCTCGGCGCGAGGCACGTGTTTGAACGCTTGTAAGCCCTTCCACTCCCTGAGCATCTTGCGTAATCCTGCAAACATACTCAGTCCTTAAGCCGTATGAAAGTGTCCAACTGCCCGCTTCGAAGCATCTCGTGATACTGGTTTAGATCATCCACTGTATCGACTTCAAGCCAGCCATTATCAGTGAATGCAGCCTGGGCGGTCCATCCGGCATCTATGAGGTGCTGCAAAAACGTAGTCATGTACATATTGTCGAAGTCTTTGCCATCTCGCAGTACCGTGCGGTCCATATTTTGCCAACAATCGCGAAATGCCTTCACCTGATCTGCCCGAACTTTGATCAGTCCCATGTATTGGCCCTGGACTTCACTGTAGTCCTTTGGCTTTTTCCCCAGTTCGGTAATGCAATTGTCGCTGTCGAGCTTTAGTGTTTCTGCATCAGACAGCGGGTCATCCATACGGATGTCCCAGAACCTGCGCCATTGCCGGTCAATAGCGATCGCCAGCGGAGCATCGATGGCCAACAAGCTATCAAGGACGGACTGCTCGTAGATTATGTCGCCATAGGCAATCAGCAGGTCCTCGCCCTCGACCATCCACTCCTGCGCGCAAAAAAGCGTGGAAACCATATTGGTTTCGGCAAAACGAGGATTGTGAAGCACTTCAACGCCTTGACCTTCAAGGCAATCGGCGCGATATCCACCTACCAGCGCAATATCAGTCAGGCCTGCGGCGCGCATCACGTCGAGCTGGCGGTGTAGCAGTGGCCGGCCTTGCAGTTCCACCAAGCACTTGGGTCGATCGTCCGTGAATGGCCGCAAGCGAGTGCCTTGTCCCGCTGCCAGAATAATTACGCGCATGGCGTGTCCTTACCGAAAAAGAGCTGACGAATGAGCTTTACGTCATGAGTGGTGTTGCTGGAAGGCCGCTCGGGATGCCACATGATGGCCGTCCAAGGTAATTGGTTATGAACGAACGCCTCGATTGATCCGTCGTCGGCCCAGACTTGAGCAAGCAAATTTTCTGCCAGGTTATCAGGGTTGATCCCCCAACTATGAAAACTGTTGACCTGCCTATATGCGCTGAACTGTCCGGACTGGGCAGAACTATGAACGCCATGCAGACAATTTACGTGACCGATCAATGGCGTGAGGCCGCCGCCCAGAAAATGGTTGAGGGCCTGCATGCCGCGACAAACGCCTAGCACCGGCAGGTTCAGCTCTTGTGCCTTAGTCAGCAGCGCCGCTTCTGTAAAATCGCGTTCTGGCGAAAAATTGACGGCGTTGGGCAAGTGGGCAAGGTCATTGCCGCCGCTCAATATCAAGCCTTCAACTTCTTGGCGCACTAACCAGTCGCCAGGGCAGCGTAGTCCGTTAGGAGCAGGTACCAGATCGATTCCCAGCCCTTCCATGAGTAATGACCAGCGTTGGTCAAGACAGTCCCGGCGCTCATCATAAGCAGCGACTTGTTCGACCCGCTGTGTGATAGCAATACGCATCAACGAATCACCCGAATCATTCGATTGCTGGCATTCAATTCCAGAACGTGAGCCGCGGCGAGCGTTCGGTAGTGGGTTTCACCAACACCCAGCGCTGCCGGTAAGCCAAACTCAGCCGCGCGGATTGCCATATGTGAGTTGGCTCCGCCGTACATGGTAATCAATCCCGCTATCTGCCGGCCAAACAGCCAGTCATATCCTGGATCAGCCTGTGGAATCAGCGCGATTTTCCCAACGAGGTTCTGTTCACCCTTGCTTTGGCTCAAGTCGACGCAGGCGCCACGCACTAGTCCTGTTCCGACAAAGTTAGGCTGCGTGGCGGGGTAGAGGAAGACATTGAAGTCTTCTGTCTTACACAGTAGCGGGGGCAGTTCGATGACCTGAATCTGCTCGTGTGTCCTTTTGCCCTGTTTCGCTTCGGCGAGCAGTTTTTTGCCTATATCTTCTGCGCTCAGCGCATCGTTTCGCAGCGTCAGTAATGTCTGGATGTCAACATAGGACAAATCTTCCCGCGCCACGCCCAGAGGCTCGGCCCAATCCACCAGTACGTCCAGTGCGAGGGAAAGATTGCGGGTGAAGGCAAACTTGGCGTATTCACGCCCTTCAATGGCCTGTCTTAAAAACAGCTCCAGTTCCTCGCTACTGCAAACAATACCCTGCTCGGCCAGCGCACCGGCAAAGCGCTCACGAGCCTGGCGCCATAGCTCCCCGCCGGCCAACAATGATGACGGCCGCAACTGCGCGCTTTCGACGATCGGCGTCAGGTAGCGTTCGGGATCCGCGCGATAGCTCAATGAGTTGATGTCATAAGTGCCGGGGCGCAGGTGTCCGTATTTATGGACAAAGGCCTCCCACGTCATGTCTCCAGTGGCACATTCATGGGCATCGTGTGTAAGCATGTGGCTGACTGTTCGAATGGAGCTCAAGAAGTCTTCCATCTCAGCTTCGGTCAGCACGCCCGTACTGACGGCCGAACGCAGCAGGGTTACCGCCACGAAGGCGCTTCGCGCCAAGTGTGCAAACGGCAGTGCTCCGTAGCGTCGGCAATCGTGCAGAAGGGTCCATACTTTTTCCAAGGGGGGCATTGAAGCATCGCTAAGTTGCTCAAAACGCTGCTCCAACTCTTCGATCACTGCATGGTCACGACTGTTGCGCACTATCGCGCTAGCACTGATTTCACGTAGCGCGATACGTAACTGCTCAACTTCCTGTGTAGAGAAGCCACCTTCAATGGTCAACCGCTCACTCCAGCGTTCAAAGTCGAGAGCGAAGCACGTGGGGACGACATCGAACTCTACCTTGTCATGCAAGTGCGGATTGCGCTCCAGCCACGACAGGTAAAAATCGACCAAACGACCGGCCAAGGCTTCATCGATCGTCTTGGGTACGAACGAGTTGAAGCTGGCGCGAATATCGACATACGGATGACCGGCAAAGCTAATCAGCAGCGGCTGAGGACGTACGTCCCGATAACCATATTCGGCGCGCTGGGTCGCCCATGTTTCATCCATGATCAGATGACGATAGAGGCTGATGGATAGCGGCGTCGGTTTGGTGCCTATGATTTCGGCCGGGTTCCAGTCAGGCATGATCCCGAAGAGTGCGCGGTGACCTGCGATAAAGGGAGCGGGCTGCTGCAGACTTTTGAAGAGTTCACGAGCACTGTCCAGGCGCGCCATGATGCCCTCATCATTGCCGTCCCACTTGGAGTGATCGACTGCAATTGGGCGTACCTGAAGAATGTGTAAGCCCGCATCAGTCGTGATTGCAAATTCAACATCCAGCGAGTCATAACCCAACAACGACTCGATCTCTCGCAGGGCGGGTAACAGGCTATGCAAACGATCCGGAATGTTCGGGCTTTGAGAGCTCGCATCACGGCGGATCATCAGCGTCTTATGATCGTGACTGGCTCCGCTAGTGATCGATTCGGTGCTGCCGCTGACATCGTCGTAATTGACTATGTAGTACGGAGCGCCGCTGCTCAGGCTTCGGGTAAAAACGACACCGCTCGCAAGCACCTTCTCCAGCATTGGTTGCACCAGCACCTGATTGTCAGGATTGGTATCGCTGTAAGACGCAATAACGTACTCAATCGCTTCTCGCAGGTTCGACGCGTTGCTGCCATCGATATTCAGCAGGCTGGTGTAGGCGCCCGCATTGGAATTGATAAAGCCATCCTCCGACAGCGCACTGCTACGGATGACAAGGTGTTGTTTGGGAAAGCTTTGTTGAATGGTGTCGATCAGCGAGTCCGGGATTTCTTGCCACTGGGCAACCGTAAAACTTACCTGGTCTTCGATTCGGCTCAACCTGACCATACGGCGTAGACGCCGGAGGGTCTGGGCCTTGGTCCCCAAAACAAAATGCGCAAGATCCTGGGGCTCGTTGAGTTCGGCCCAATCGCCTTGTACGTCCACGGCCTGAACGCTCATGCCTTGGCAGCGCAACGCCTCGACCAAGTCGGAAAGGTGGCCCTTCTGGAAACGTTGTTGCAGATCAACCCTGAATTCCTGCAAGTACTGCATCGCACGCGGACCAAAATGGACGCAACCAACGAACTCGGCCGATGCCAGGCTCGAGGGGATGTCCGGCCCCAGCCGCGTGATTGACTCGCCATACAGGCAAACCTTTTCACAGCGTTGCAAATCTAAGCGGGTGCGGCCGGTGTAACGGGTGCGCCATAGGCTGTCTACCGCAACGCTGATGTCTGCCTGCGATTCAACCATGGCGTCGACGAGGCTGCGACGAAACAATATATCGGAGTAAGAGACGAGGCTCCGATTCTTGTTGGCCAGGTCAACCTGCAGAAATGAATAGGCCGATTGGGTGACCTGCCAGTCGGCATTGATGTAGTAGTTGAAATCGGGATAGCGCCGCTTGACCGAGTCGATCTTGTAGCCGCCGACGAAGTGCACGTCCGGCATCTTCGAGGTGGTGGCATGAAGCAACCAGTCGATGACTCGTGTATGACCCGAGGCACTGCGTAGCGCGGCGTGTTCATCACCGTGGAAGGGCTTGCCTGCCCCGAGAAAAATTACT
Organism: Pseudomonas sp. GL_093; assembly: GCF_057837605.1. Classification (NCBI taxonomy): domain Bacteria; kingdom Pseudomonadati; phylum Pseudomonadota; class Gammaproteobacteria; order Pseudomonadales; family Pseudomonadaceae; genus Pseudomonas; species Pseudomonas sp. GL_093. The sequence continues at coordinate 2,044,558 of NZ_CM174448.1, forward strand.
GCTGACTGCATGACTACCTTCTTGCTATGCATGAAACGCTAAAAATACTGACTCGATCAGTGTATTCGGCTTTCTGCCCAAGCTTTACCAGCCTTGGGCGTTTTCGGTCCAATAGCCAAAGGCAAAACTCTTACGCAGCGGGTCAACCATTTGTGGGTCCAGCCCGGATGCGATAGCACTGGACGCATTAGCACCATGAGAAACGAGCTTGTAGCCGGTACCGTCAGAGCGATAAAGATACTGAGGTGTAGCTTCTTCACTAAGTTGCGGGTCTCTAGGCAGCGCGGCGATAAAAGCAGGTGAAAGCCCACGAATCCAGTCCGGAGCAGCGCGCCCCCAGTTGCTATGGAAGCCATCGAAATTTTCACTCACCGGGTAGGCGCCTTTGTCCGCGCGATATTTCTCCAGTGCGGTTCGAATTTTTTCGAGATCACGTTTACGTTGTAGATAGAGCGCCATCTCGGACTCCTTCAGCGTGACTTGCCCAGTTCCTTTAAGCGCCGCCATAAAGTCCTTTTCTCTAGGGACTACTACTGTCATCTGAGTATCAAATTCATAAGAAGATGCCTGGCTCTTTACTACGTCCAGATAAAGTTGCGGGCCTGTGTCTTGTACCGGTGGGTTCAATAGGTCCAACCCAGCATACTCATCACATGCAGGCGTGCCAGGGGAATGCAAGCAAAGCGTCCTGGCCAAATCACTCAAACTCGCCAGCTCACTGCTATAAATCATCGACACATTTTCGCTTGTTCGAGGCTTAATCATCAACAGTGGACGGTACCGATTGTAGCCCCAAAAAGGATGATTGTTGATTAGAACGTCATCTGGCTTCTCATCAAAGTAATTAGCCGGAGCACCATGATCACTCTTAACTACAAACAGCGTCTTATCATAAGCGCCAAGCGTTTTTAGCTTCTTAAGATAGTTCGCAGCTTGGCGTAAAGCACACTCGGTTTCGTTCAATAAGCCCTGATAGTTTTGATTGCTGGCAAACCATTCCGCGCTATCACTTCGGTAGTTGCATTTTTCATCAAAATCGACAGGAAAATGCGTATGCAAAAAATGCAGATAACGAATAGTACGTGTACTATTGGTAATATGCAGGTTTTCTGTCAAGGCGACTAACTCGTCAGTTTGAAGTGTGTTCTGGGCATCCCACGATGCGCCCTTGTGCGTAAGAATCCTCTCGGTCTTGGCGCTCTGCAGGTATTGTTTTTGAAGTGGGCGAAGCTCTAGGTCGACCCACTTTGCACCGATAGGCGTGGCTACCCTGGCCGCTATATATGGATAGAAATTCAAAGCAGTGGATGAGATTTCCTTGTAATCGCTTTCGGTCAACGTTCCAGGGATTGACACATCCGCCAGATTATCGTTAAAGAAACTATATGGTCCATAGGTCATAACATCCGAAGATGAAAGCTGTTCACGCTTAATTGAACTGGTTCTATTCGATAGCTTACCTGCCAGCCCGCTCGAAGTGATACTTAGCTTCCTGAAGTCAACATTCCCGTAGATTTCGGAGCGAAGGGAAGCGTTAGTCGCCGGCGAGAGAGCAACTGCGTTATCGTAAAAAATGAAATCCTTGAAATCCTCTTTCAACTCAGGATGCTCCTCGATAACCTGCTTGGCAACTACTCCTGCCAACCCATCGAGACTGAGAATGACAACATTATCGTTGGCTGAAAGGCTTGAAAGTCGGGCAAGCGATGTTCCTGATTGATAAAGTGTAAGCCCGGCCGTCCCTATCGACGTAGCAACGAGTATCAGTACAAATGCCTGTGCTGCAGACTTCAGTTTTGTGTATGTCAGCAATGTCAGTACAAATGAAGTAATGCTCACAAGAATAAGATTGAAATTATTAGTTGGTAAATCCGCCGGAGACACCATGCCGGCCTGGCCTGTTAAAGGCAGTATGAAGCCGGAAATAGACACCCAGAAAATAATAAAATACAACACGCCTGATGCGCACCGGCGAAGTCTCAATAAGCCGAGCAGGGCTGCAACTACAGAAAGAGCAACTCCCGCAGCAAGCGTGACAATCAGTGAAAAAAAGAAAAAATTCTTAACGCTGAAATTAATATCAATTAGTGATAAATAAACTGAATATAATGGCACCCACAAGAACAAAATTGAAGCAGCTGAAAATGGAAGAGCCAAACGCTTTAAAATCGTGGGCATGCAGATTTCCTGATCCTTGCGGAGGCGATACAGTAATTTGTTGTAAACAACTCGCAATAATATAGGAAGAACACTATAAATTCAGCTGTTTTCTGATCAGAACAAGGCGCGCCTATTTCACCGCTGCTGGCCAATATCTACCTGCACTACGTGATGGATTTGTGGATCAGGCAATGACGTGGGCGTACGGCACAGGACGAGATGATCGCCGTGCGGTACGCGGACGACAGCGTGCTTAGGTTTGAAAAGCGTGAAGATGCATGGAGCTTTCGTCATGCTTTGGAAGCCCGACTCGCCCAGTTCAACCTAACTCTACACCCAGAGAAAACACGACTGCTGCGGTTTGGGTGGTTCGTGGTCGAAGACTGCAAGAAACGTGGTGAAAGGAAGCTGGAAACCTTCGATTTCCTCGGGTTCACGCATTTCTGTAGTAAAACCAAGAACGGGATGTTCGTGGTAGGGCGCGCGACTATCAGCAAACGTATGAGAGCAACGCTCAAGGAGATACGGGCGCAGTTGCATAAGCGCAGGCACGAGCCTGTCCCAGTGATCGGGCAGTGGTTGAGTCGGTTGTCTAGAGGCTATTGCAATTACTACCACGTACCCGGTAATACACGGTGGCTGGATGCTTTTCGCCGGGAAATTATCGGAGCGTGGAGGCATGCCCTTAAACGGCGGAGCCAGCGACACCGACTGAACTGGGAACGAATGACTGCGCTAGCCAGGTTGTTCATTGCCTGTCCGCGCGAGTTACCTATGCATCCCTATCCCATAACCCGCTTCGGCGTTAAAACCCAAGGCAGGAGCCGTATGCGGTAATTCTGCACGTATGGATCTGTGCGGATGGTGGCAGGCGACTGCCATTCCTACCGCGTTACTTCGGCGGGGATTGACTATGGGGCTCCAGGGGCGTACGCAACCTGTGGCGCCATGATTACGGCTGATGTGCTGGTAAAAGTCCAAGGAGCGATAAAAAACGGCGTCACAGAGTCTGACAATCACATAGCGCAATTGCCCATAGGCCTTCGCCCCGCAGCGATGAATACTTTCCTGCTAATCAAGCTAGCGGCACTACAGGCTGGGTTGCAGTTGCTCCCGATGGATACATATCAACGGTAGGAACTGCAAACTGTAGTGGTCTAATGAAACCGGACACCCATTTAGGCGAGAGTGCTCGCCAGATCGAGGTGTCAGATGACCAAACAACACCGTGTGTTTTCCGCTGAATTTAAACGCGAGGCTGTCGACCTCGTACTCAAGCAAAACTACAGTTTCATCGAAGCCCGCCGTTCACTCAGTGTCGGCGAATCGGCCTTGCGCCGTTGGGTTGATCAAGTTCAGAAGGAACGCAAAGGCGTTACCCCGCAGAGCAAAGCGCTGACACCGGAACGGCAGAAAATCCAGGAGTTGGAAGCCCGGATCGTCCGCCTTGAACGGGGAAAATCGATATTAAAAAAGCTACCGCGCTCTTGATCGCGGAAGATCACGAGCGTTCGCGCTGATTGACCAGCTGAGCGTCCACGAGCCGGTTGATTGGCTGTACAAGGTGTTTGAAGTCACCCGCTCGTGTTTCTCGCGCAGCGTCTCAGACGCCGGACTCCTGATGTTGAGCGGCTTCGGCTGCGCAGTTGGGTCAATGAACTGTTCACGCAAAGTCGCAGTGCTGCGGGCAGCCGCAGCATCTTGTCGATGATGCGTGAAGACGGTGAGCAACTGGGCCGGTTCAAGGTGCGTAGCTTAATGCACGAACTTGAGCTTGTGAGCAAACAGCCAGGTTCTCATGCCTATAAACGGGCGACGGTTGAACGGTTGGATATCCCGAATACGTTGAATCGGGAGTTCGATGTCCCAGAGCCCAATCAGGTCTGGTGCGGCGACATCACTTACATTTGGGCTCAAGGTAAATGGCATTACTTGGCTGTTGTGCTGGATCTTTGCGCACGCCGGATAGTGGGTTGGGCATTGTCGGAAAAGTCGGACGCTGAGTTGGTGATCAAGGTGCTGGACATGGCCTACGAGCAACGCGGAAGACCTCTGGGGCTGCTGTTTCACTCGGATCAAGGGTCGCAGTATGCGAGTCGTCTATTCCGCCTGCGGCCCTGGCGTTATCGCATGCGCCAGAGCATGAGTCGCCGAGGAAATTGCTGGGACAATGCGCCGATGGAGCGTGTGTTCCGAAGTTTGAAAACCGAATGGATACCTACCACGGGCTACCGAACGGCCCAAGAGGCCCAGCGCGACATCAGTCATTTTTTGATGCGTCGCTACAACTGGATTCGGCCTCATCAATTCAACGGTGGACTCGCGCCAGCTCTGGCCGAGAAAAAAACTTAACGTTATGTCCGGGATTAGTTGACCACTACAAATGCCACCCTAACCACGCTGAGCGGGATTGTATTTAGGGCTGCTTGATAGCCTGTTGTTTCTCGATTTCAGCAATAACCATTGCATCAAGCACCTGGTACTCAATGGCTCCCTTGAACGCATAGCCAAGTGCATTTGGGTGGACACCGTCCGAAAGCATCCCCTGCCAGTCAGGCAGCTGATTCCAGATTTTGAAGTGCTGGATGATCGGGATTTTTCTTTGCTCGGCAACCAGATTCATCGCGCCAACGTACTGGTCAAGGATGGCGTGTTCACGTTTGGTCGATGGGTTTGGCTCGATCAACACTGGCTGCTTACCAGCTGCCAATGTGATGTCCACAAGTTGTTGCAGGTCGCCTACGAACTGTTCTGCCGTCCGATCGCACTGGTTCAATCCATAGTTGAAGGTCACGATTGAGGCCTTTGATTCTTTTACGCGCTCAGCCCACTTAGGTGTTGTGGCGTCCCCATCCAAAAGGTTGATTGCGCAGGTCTGCGAGATGCCTTTGTTTGCAATTGCTGCCTGCGCTCCGAAGCGGTTGTTCAGCTTCAGGTAAATTTGATCAACACCCGACATTGGGGCAACCTGAACCTTCCCATCAATAGTGGTAAGGCCAGCAGTGGTCGAGTCCCCGTACTGTTCAATTAATATGGTAGCGCTTACTTGGGTTGATAGCGCTGCCAAGGAAAGTGCCGTGACAAGCAAAGCCTTCATTTCTTGAGTCCTTTAATTATTTTCTTTCCCGGTATCTCGATGTACACGAAGGATAGGCGGGCCAGAATTACAACTGTTGCTGCCATTGCAATGAAATGCAGAGGCTGCTTAATGTTTATGTCTATTTTCCATGCATAAATCATGAAGTAGTTGATCAGATCGAGCACAATCCAATGGGTCATGTAGATCGCATAGGAGCACTCTCCCAACCACTCAAGCGACTTATCGATTGCTGACGCTTGGCGCATGCTCTCGGCGAGAGCGACCGCCACGACTGTGATTGCGCTGATGGGGATAATCAGGAAGTCGGAGTGATTAAGCTTCACGCCACCTCCGATCATCCAAAACTGAATGGCCACCAGAAAAACGGCTAGGGCAGTGACGAGCTTTTTGTGTGCCTCTACCACTGGTGCCAGTTTCACATAGGCGGCATAGCAGAGGATCCCCGCTGACATCCCCGCCAAGCCCCGGAGCATGCCTACATTCAACCAACCAAAGAGGTTCTTGTAGTAATCGCCGAGGCTTCCCACCTCTTTGAACAGGATGAAATAGCAGATGAAGAATGCGACAGCCGCTAGGGCGACAATCAGTCGGCGCGTCAGCAGGGCAACCGCCGCGATCAGGATGTTGATCCAGAACTCAACGGATATGGACCAAGACGGCGCGTTCCATGATGGGCCATTGGGGCTCAGCCCGACGTTGTTCAGCATCCCGAAATTCAGCGCCAGGGTGTAGGTGCGGCCATCCTGGTAGGACCAGCCGTTTTCTAGGAGCTGGCCACTTGTGGTCTCGGTGAACCAGATGTTCAGCCCCATGATGATTACTAGGGTTATCAGGTGCAGCGGATATAGACGGGCCACCCGATCACGGGCAAAGCTCATTATGAAGCCCGGACGAGAGAGCTTGTCTTTGTAGGCGTGGGTCAGTACGAAGCCTGACAAAATGAAGAAATAGTCAACAGCAAGCTGGAACTTTTCCATCACTAGCAGGCCTTTGGCATGACCGAAAAACACGATCATGGCAAAGGCAAATCGTAGGAAGTCGAGGTAAACGAAGCGTTGAGTCATGCAATTGGCTCGTATGTTTAGGCGCCGGAGTGTACTGACTCCGTATCGGTTTTTGTACTTATTGCTATATGGGGCGGCGCAGGTCGGCAGAACGCCGAGAGAGGACTGTGCCAATTTTACGCGGAAGGTCGGAGTAGTTCGGGGTTTGCGATGGTTTGGCGGTATCCGATAGCGGGCTAAATCCCCGCAATCCCCCGTGATGCCATCATAATTAAATGTCGCGTCTTACTAAATAGTGGGCTTGTTTTGTAGGGATTTTATCGTCTTCTGTCGGACGCGTGGGCCAAATATGGTCCAAACGATTGTGTTTACAGCTTGTTAAGCTCGGTCCAGTCCGATGTGGAATTGATCCACTTTGCATAGGTCGAGAGCAGCATTTGTACACTGTGCCCAAGCTGGTTTGCAATAAAGGCTGTGTTCATGTTCGCCATCAGGCACAAGGTCGCGTAGGTGTAGCGGCAGTCGTACTGATGGCGCCAGCGGTTCTTCAGTCGTTCAAGGGCAGCCAAGAAATATTTCTTCGGCGTGCTGTCCGACTGATCCACTCGCTGCTGCCATCTGCCGGAGCAAATACAAACTTCGCCCCATCGGTTGCCAGTGACCGGGCAACCTTGATGGCATTCAGCGCCCGATCATTAAGCAGCACATCCATGACGGTCTTGGTCTTGATCCGCTCGAACAGCTCACCCTTCACAATCACCTGGCAAACGTGAACCCTTCGCTTCGCCTCATCGACTTCTGAGCACTTGAGCGCGCGTATCTCGCCCGGACGCATGCCGGTAAAGAATGAGAATTCAAAATAGGCCGCGTAGTGCTGGGTCGGCCCAGCGAGTTTTTCGTACAGGTCGGCAATGATTCGCTCAGCGTCGTCGCGTTCGAACGGATCAACCTGGCGCTTGGTGATCTTCGCCTGAGGAATCGACAGGCATGGGTTACGTACCATGTGAGCATCCATCATGGCGGTTTGCAGGACGCTCGACAGCCTGTCGGTGGCGTTCCTGCGCACGCCCGGCGAATCTCACGCAATCGCCCAAACGATCTTGTGCAGGTCCGCCGAGGTGATGTTGTCGATTCGCTTGCTGACCAGCACCGGCATCCAGAACCGGTTCAGCACGCTTTTGTAGCTATCGTGCGTGCTGTCGACGATTTCCCGACTGTCCAGCCAGATCTGGGCGAACTCGCCAAAGATAGGTGTCTTGCGGTCGAGCAGGTAGTTGGAGTTGGGGAACATCTGGGCGTAGAGGTCATCATTCAGCGCGTCCAAGTTGATCAGTTCCTTACACGAGCACAGAGACTGCCGGCCGCCGCGAGCCCTTGGGCAGTCGGCTTAAAGGGAGTCGGTTCACTTCGACGCTGACCATTCAAGTAAAACGGATCCTGACGATTTCGCCGCGGGGCTCGACTCCATCAGGGAGGCGCACTTATTTTCTGCCCATGTATTGTATCGCTCCAGGCTGTATATGATTTGACCGTCACTTTTTTCCAGACGCCGCGCGGGATAAGGCCGTCCAAGCGTTTATGTTCAAGTGCTTTTGAAGTCGTGCCGACAGTTCGGTGAGGCGTGACTCAAGGACCTTGTCCACCAGCAGGGCGGATGGGGCGTCGAGGGTTGCCGGTCTTTTCGTTGGCATGGCTGTCTCTGTGCCGCGCAAGGCGGTAGAAGGTTTACGGCCAGCATCTGGCTGCCGTCGGCAGGAGTGGGGTTGATGTGCAGGGCGCGATTTGGCGGGCGATGATGTTCAGCGCCTGGACAAAATTCTCGTCCGACACATCGTCAGTGCCTAGAAAGATGATTCTGCAGTAGGGCGTTTCGCCATCCTCGCCCTGCTGCTTAGCGGAGAGCATCAGCACTCTCTTGGCGTGGATCGTTTCTGCAACCGCGCCATCGGATTAGCGTTAGGCGCGCAATCCGAATCTTGATTGGTATGAGATTGCCCCCCTAGATGAAAGCGAAATCGAAAGGATTTAAGGGGGGACTCTGAGAGGGGGGGCTTTTGACTTGGTTTTGGCTAATTTGGATGGTGTGTTTTTTTATATATTCGGCATAAGCATTTACAGTTTTTAGTAGGCTGCTCTCACCTAGATGGCAGTTGCCTTCTGCTCTATCGCACTGTTCAAGTATTGAGTCAGTGTTGGCGCCCAAGATATTATTTTGTTGTCAATTAAGCTTCTTTGTCCGGTAGCCGTTGGGTTGTCGTATGTCCACTTGCTTGGGCTGCCACATTTGGTTGCTATGCGAGCCAAATATGTAAGCGCTAGCGAGTAAAGTCGTGGCAGATAACGCTATTGAAAGCTTTAGTTTGCTGCTGGTGCTTTTTATGTTTGGGTTGTCTTCATTGAAACTGCGTCCAGTGTTTAAAAAATGCAAACGATAATGTTGGTGCGTTGAATGGGCTTGGCTCAACTTTTTATATTTAGTATGGTGTTTTGTTTTATCAGGATTTAACACAAGATTCGCTGATGGCGAAATGATAGCTGCATTAGTAGGGCGCGAATCGATTCAACTCGCCCCAAAAGCTTCGCTTATTGTTAAGCCCACGTTGCGCGCAGCTTAAGCAGGGTGAAACCGATCTGTGCGGCCGATTCACGGCTTCACCTGCTGCAAACATCGATCATGGTTTTGATGCCTTGGGCGTAACTCTATAGGCGGCATTAGCACGCGTTTTGATATGGATCGTAAGCACCTCGCGGTTGATGCTAAGAGCAGTAGCAAGCGAGCGCAGGCGCGAGGACGAATACCGACACGAAAGGCCGAGGCACGGAGCTGATTGTAGGTGACGAAGTTCTAGTAAATAGAATGAAGTGAGGGGAGGGGCGCGGCAAAATCGTACAGCGTCTCCAAATTGACAATTTAGGGGGCCCACCTCAAGAGTGTGAATGCCCGTCCAGAAGCCGCTGAGATGCCTTGTTCGGTGGGTTAGTTTGGCGTGTTCTCCGGAGCTCAGGCAATATCTTGAGCGCTCATCTGTTCATCTCTGAGGATTTTTTTTGAGACAAAATACGAGGTTTCCGCTCGTAAGCTCATCTGAGAGGTGTCGGGGAATTTATCCTGCTGCATTTTCGTGATAAATTATCTCGCTGCCCTCTCTTTTCATAGTCGATTTGAAATGTCTAAAAAAATACTAGTGACCGGTGCGACGGGGTTTCTGGGGGCTGCGTTGGTAAAGCGTTTCTGCACGCTGCCGGAAATATCGGTGGTGGCGCCCCTCCGAAATTTGAATAGCAAGTTGCCCGACGTAGTAGAAAAGACTCATATATCAAATATAGATCAAACCACCGACTGGGCTCAGTCTCTCTCTGGTGTGAATATACTTGTACATTCGGCGGCTCGAGTGCATGTGATGAATGAGGATCCGGCGCAATCGCTGGAAAAATTTCGTGCTATCAATGTTCAAGGCACACTTAATCTTGCACGCCAGGCCATACAGGCCGGTGTTAAGAGATTTATCTTTATCAGTTCGATCAAGGTCAATGGAGAAGCCACAGTTCTAGGAAGTGCATTCTCGGCAAATGATATTCCGCATCCTTCGGATCCTTATGCCATTTCCAAGTACGAAGCAGAACAGCAACTCATGCAACTCGCCAATACCGGCGCAATAGAAGTAGTCATCATCCGCCCAGTACTTATTTATGGCGCGGACGTGGGTGCAAACTTTCAGCAAATGATGCGCTGGCTTGTGAAGGGCATTCCACTCCCGTTCGGTGAGGTGAACAATCTTCGAAGTCTTGTCTCACTGGACAATGTCGTTGATCTGGTCACAACGTGCCTCGATCATCCCCGGGCCGTGAATCAGGTCTTTCTGGTGAGCGATGATGAGGATGTTTCAACGACCCAACTGATGCGACGCCTTATCACCTATTTGGGTGTGAAAACCTGGCTAGTGCCCGTTCCCGCCAGGGTGCTGGTACTCCTGGCCGGCTTGTTGGGGCGACGCGCAACAGCACAACGGCTTTTCGGTTCATTACAAGTCGATATCAAGAAAAATCGAGAACTACTGGGCTGGCGTCCACCCGGAAGTCTGAATGATGGATTGAGGTTGACGGCGCAGCGCTTTCTGGAGTCCTGCAAAAAATGAGTTATGCGTGGTTTTTTCCGGTGGCTGTCGGTATTTCTTTTTTGCTGACAGCGGTGTTACGCAAGTACGCCATATCTCGAAGTCTGATGGACGTTCCGAATGCACGTAGTTCCCATGTGGTCGCGACACCACGCGGTGGCGGCGTTGCAATTGTCGTGGCTTTTATCGTTTCGTTGGGCCTCCTGTACGCAGCGGGACTGATTTCTTCATCGGCCTTTTTTGCGAACGCCGGGGCAGGGGCCGTAATAGCGTTAATCGGCTTTATGGACGACCACGGACATATTGCCGCGCGTTGGCGTTTACTTGGCCATTTTGCCGCGGCAACCTGGCTTCTGGGCTGGATGGGTGGATTGCCGCCCATTGAGATTTTTGGTTCCTATCTCGATTTGGGCTGGGCAGGTCATGTACTGACCGCTTTTTATTTGGTGTGGTTACTCAATCTCTACAACTTCATGGACGGCATTGATGGAATTGCCAGCGTCGAGGCTATTTGTGTTTGCCTTGGGGCTTGTCTCTTGTATTGGGCCGGTAGTACGACGCAGTTGATCTGGGCTCCATTGTTGTTGGCCGCTTCGGTGGCGGGTTTCCTCTTTTGGAATTTCCCCCCCGCCAGAATTTTCATGGGGGATGCCGGGAGCGGATTCCTGGGTATTGTTCTAGGAGGGCTCTCACTTCAAGCGGCCTGGGTCTCTGCTGACTTGCTATGGGGTTGGCTGATTCTGCTCGGTGTATTTGTTGTCGATGCAACGTTTACCCTGTTTCGCCGGCTGCTCAGGGGAGACAAGGTCTATGAGGCACACCGCAGCCATGCCTATCAGTTCGCCTCCCGTCAGTTCGGCAGCCATTTGCCGGTTACAATGGCCGTTGGCGCGATCAATTTGCTTTGGTTGTTGCCTATCGCACTAGGTGTTACCCAATTCGGCCTCAACTCAAGCCTGGGTTTGATTCTGGCCTATGCTCCATTGGTTTTACTGGCGATCAAGTTTCGTGCTGGAGAGCTTGAAGGGCCATCGGTGAAGAACTGAGTAACAGTTCTGTCATTTAGGATTAAAGTGGATGAGATACGCCTATATAGTTTCACCACGGTGATGCGGCAGTTGAAGGGAGAAGGCTGAGGTGTTTGAAGAGTTCATGGATAGGGTCCGATCGCGCCTTGTAGGGCTTCCCAGACGTCGGAAACGGTTGATACAGGTCGGTACAGACGTTTTTCTGGTCTGGGGCGCTCTGTGGTTGGCGTTCATCGTGCGTTTGGGTATCGATGATATGTACAACCCCTTCAGGGTTCATTTCTGGCTGTTTGTTTGCGCCCCTGTCGTCGCCATTCCTCTGTTTATCCGCTTCGGCATGTACCGGGCGGTTATGCGATATTTCGGCAACGATGCGTTGATTGCGATTATCAAGGCAGTCACGTTGTCTTCGCTGATTCTGGCAGTTGTGGTCTATTGGTACAGCAATCACGAAGCGGTAGTGCCACGCTCCATTGTCTTCAACTACTGGTGGCTTAGCCTGGTCATCATCGGCGGTCTGCGTCTGTGCATGCGTCAATATTTCATGGGCGACTGGTTCACCGCCGCCCAGCACGTACCGTTCACCAACCGCGATGATGGCCTCACCAAAGTCGCCATCTACGGTGCAGGCGTCGCCGGCAATCAACTTGTCGCAGCACTTCGCATGGGCCGAGCCATGCGTCCTGTGGCATTTATTGATGATGATTCGAGCATCGCGGATCGTTCAATCGCAGGGTTACAAGTCTACAAACCCAAACACATCCAACAGATGATCGACGTAACCGGCGCGCAGGAAATCCTCCTGGCTCTACCCTCATCAACCCGCGCACGACGTCGGGAAATTCTCACTATTCTGGAACGTTTCCCGCTCCACATCCGAAGCGTACCCAACTTCACCGATCTGGCCAGTGGCCGGGTAAAGGTCGAAGACATCCAGGAAGTAGATATCGCCGACCTTCTGGGGCGCGACTCGGTACCCGCGCAACCAGACCTGCTCGAACGCTGTATCAAAGGCAAGACAGTAATGGTCACGGGCGCTGGCGGATCGATTGGTGCGGAACTGTGTCGGCAGATCTTCTCGCTTGGCCCGACTACGCTTTTATTGTTCGAGCACAGTGAATTCAACCTCTACAGCATTCTGTCGGAATTGGAGCAGCGTGCCAGCAGGAAGTCGATTCCTGTCCGTCTGCTTCCTATCCTCGGCTCGATCCGCCACCAGGACAAACTTCTGGATGTGATGAAGACCTGGAGTGTGGACACCGTCTACCACGCTGCCGCTTATAAACACGTCCCAATGGTCGAGCACAACATTGCCGAAGGCGTGCTTAACAACGTCATTGGCACGCTCAACACTGCTCAGGCTGCATTGCAATCGGGTGTGTCCAACTTTGTGTTGATCTCCACCGACAAGGCTGTTCGCCCCACGAATGTGATGGGGAGTACCAAGCGTCTCGCCGAAATGACGCTTCAAGCGTTGAGTCGTGAAATCGCCCCAGTGATGTTCGGCGACAAGGCCAATGTATCCCAGGTCAACAAGACTCGTTTCACCATGGTGCGCTTTGGCAATGTATTGGGGTCTTCCGGCTCAGTGATCCCGCTGTTCCACAGCCAGATCAAATCCGGTGGCCCGTTGACGGTCACCCACCCGAAAATCACTCGCTATTTCATGACCATCCCCGAAGCCGCGCAACTGGTGATCCAGGCGGGTTCCATGGGGCAGGGCGGTGATGTGTTTGTTCTGGACATGGGCGAGCCGGTGAAGATTGTCGAGCTGGCAGAGAAGATGATTCACCTGTCCGGTTTGAGCGTTCGTTCGGACAAGAATTTGCAAGGTGACATTTCCATCGAGTTCACCGGTCTGCGTCCCGGTGAGAAGCTTTACGAGGAGTTGCTGATCGGCGACAACGTGGCAGCGACGCAACATCCGATGATCATGAGCGCCAACGAAGATCATTTGCCGTGGGATGTACTCAAGGGCCGTTTGAGGGAGTTGCTGATTGCTGTCGATCATGACGATTACAGTCGTGTCCGTCAGCTCCTGCGCGAAACTGTCAGCGGCTACACCCCCGACGGCGATATCGTCGACTGGATCTACCAGCAACGTCGCCTGGAACCCTGATTGTTTCACATCCTGTAACGGACACATTTTTGACAAGCTCCAGACATCGCCTAAGTTTGGAAGGCAGCTTCGGAAAAGCTGCTTTCTCAATCGATGTCATGGAGCTTCATTTATGCGTACTGGCTATTTCTACTCTCTGGTTTTTGCCCTGCTCACCAGCGCCTCTATTGCTGCCATTGCTGCGCCGACGGCCAAGCCCGAGGCTGGCAATGCACCCTTGGTACTGGAAGTTTCTCCCAAGGCACAGTCCGGCAAGGTCGATCTGAATCAGGCCGATGCGCCAACCCTTCAGCGCGAGTTGTCCGGTGTGGGCGAGGCCAAGGCCAAGGCGATTGTTGCTTATCGTGAGAGTAATGGGCCGTTTGCGTCCGTGGACGAGTTGCTCGAAGTGAAGGGGATCGGTAAAGCGATTCTGGATAAGAATCGCGAGAAGCTTGAGGTGAACTAAGCTTATACGTCAGCGTCAGGGGCCGGTCATTGATCGGCCTTTTTGCTTTCTGGCGAACGCTGTGAGGGTGGGCCTTTCGTCGATATGAGAAAAATTATGCCTATCATATACAGCTGAGATTATGCCTATAATAAATTGGTTTCCGCCAAGCGTTCTGAGCCACAGGCGCTTGTCTTTCCCTTAGGCATCTCCCAGGAGCATAGTCATGAACTCTGTCCAGTCCCAAGGTACGGCCCTCGTCACCGGTGCTTCTTCCGGTATCGGTGCGATTTACGCCGAGCGGTTGGCGGCGCGTGGTTTTGATTTGTTATTGGTCGCCCGTGATCAAGAGCGGCTGGAAGTGGCGGCTACCAAGTTGCGCGCCGAGCATGGCGTTCAGGTCGAGGTGCTCAAGGCGGATCTGACGCAAAAGGATGAGGTGCTGAAGCTTGAACAGCGTCTTCGCAGCGATTCGAGTATCAGCCTGTTGCTGAACAACGCCGGTGTTGCAGCGGATGGTTTGTTGGCCAATGCCGACATGGATCAGCTGGAACGCTTGATTCAACTGAACGTGACAACGGTCACGCGGTTGGCATCGGCAGCGGCCGCCAGTTTTGCCAAGGCGGGTCGGGGGACGATCATCAATATCGGGTCAGTGGTGGCGTTGTTTCCCGAGCGCTTCAACGCAACTTACACCGCCAGCAAGGCTTATGTGTTAAGTCTGACGCAGTCGTTGAACGCTGAACTGGAGGGCACCGGGGTCAAGGTGCAGGCCGTGTTGCCAGGCGTAACACGCACCGAGATCTGGGAGCGCTCCGGTATCGACGCAACGCAAATTCCGGCGGAGATGGTCATGGAAGCCGATGATATGGTCGATGCCGCGTTGTCGGGTCTGGATCAGGGTGAGTTGATCACCATTCCTTCGTTGCCGGATGCGGCCGACTGGGATGCCTTCATTGCGGCGCGTCATGTATTGGCGCCGAATCTTTCCAAAAGTAAGGCTGCCGCGCGTTACACGTGAGGCGTCATGAATCGGCTTGAGGTATTTGCGGTATGAGTGATCGTCGAATAGTTGTAACGGGCATGGGCCTGGTGTCGCCATTGGGTTCTGGCGTCGAAGCCGTCTGGTCGCGTCTGTTGGCCGGGCGTTCGGGGTTGCGCAACTTGCCGGACGAGGTGGTTGCCGATTTGCCGGCCAAGGTCGGTGGCGCAGTGCCGACGCTGGCTGACGATCCCGAGGCGGGGTTTGACCCGGACCGGGCGACAGCGCCCAAAGAGCAGAAGAAGATGGACCGCTTCATTATGTTCGCCATGGAAGCGGCGCGTCAGGCGCTGGAGCAGGCCGGTTGGCAAGCCGCGGACACCAATGCCCAGGAGCGTACGGCAACCATTATCGGTTCCGGCGTGGGTGGTTTCGGTGCGATTGCCGATGCGGTGCGCACCACGGACAGCCGTGGGCCGCGACGCTTGTCGCCGTTCACCATTCCCTCATTCCTGGTCAACCTCGCCGCGGGTCATGTGTCGATCCAGCACGGTTTCAAGGGCCCATTGGGTGCGCCGGTGACAGCTTGCGCGGCCGGGGTGCAGGCGATTGGTGATGCGGCGCGGTTGATTCGTTGCGGCGAAGCAGACATAGCGGTATGTGGCGGCGCGGAAGCGGCGATCGATCGCGTCAGTCTCGCCGGGTTTGCCGCTGCTCGCGCCTTGTCCAGCGGATACAACGACACCCCGGAGCGTGCCTCTCGGCCATTCGACAGTGGCCGCGATGGCTTCGTCATGGGGGAGGGCGCTGGACTTCTGGTGATCGAATCCCTGGAACATGCCTTGGCCCGTGGTGCTCAACCGTTGGCGGAGCTGGTCGGTTACGGCACCAGTGCCGATGCCTATCACCTGACGGCAGGTCCCGAGGATGGCAGCGGTGCGCGACGGGCGATGTCGCTGGCATTGGCCCAGGCAGGCATTTCGCCGGCGCAGGTGCAGCATCTCAACGCTCACGCAACCTCGACCCCGGTCGGGGACTTGGGAGAGTTGGCGGCCATCAAGGCGTTGTTCGGCACGGATAACAAAATTGCCGTGACATCGACCAAATCGGCCACCGGGCATTTGCTCGGTGCAGCGGGCGGTATCGAGGCGATCTTCACGCTGTTGGCGATTCGCGATCAGGTCGTGCCGGCCACCCTCAACTTCGATACCCCGGACCCCGCCGCCCAAGGCGTGGACATCGTCCACGGTCAGGCGCGGCCGATGGCAATCGAATACGCGCTGTCCAACGGCTTCGGGTTTGGTGGGGTGAATGCCAGCGTGCTGTTCAAGCGTTGGGAGGGTTAGTCCCGGGACTGTTTGAGATAAGCGCGAGTCACGTCGAGAATCTGCTGCGCCAGCTCGGGATTCTCGACACTGCGTGACAGCAGTAAAGCCCCGACCAGTGTCGACATGATGACGATGCTTTGGTCGGCGGCGTTCTCGTCTTCAAGAGTGCCTTGCACTTGTTCGAGCCGTGCGTTGAGCACCACATCAGTGGTCGGGCTTTGCTGCCCGCGCAGGCCGAGTTCCGATGACATGGTCGGCAGCGGGCAGCCTTCATCGGGTGAGGTCTGGTGCCATTCGGACAAATAGGCGTCGATGAACGCTTCCAGCGGACGATCCTGAGCGAAGAGCTCGGCGCAAATCACATCGACCTGCTCGCCTGCGGCTTGCAAAGCCTTTTCCACCAGTTCGTCTTTGGACTTGAAATGCGAGTAGAAGCCACCGTGAGTCAGGCCCAGTGCTTTCATCAGCGGTTGCAGACCTGTCGCGCCAATGCCATCGCGGCGAAAGCGCGCTGACGCTTCCTTGATGATGCGTTGGTGGGTCTGGGCTTTATGGTCCTGCGAGTAACGCATCGGGTATCTCCGCAACAATGCGCCATATTAACCAATGAAAATGGGATGGTGATTGTACTTCTACTTCTAAAAAGCATGCAGATGCGTCCAACTCCGTCCTGCTGACTAGAGTGAACTGGCACGAATAGTGATTACTACTTAACTGACGATTGTTGAACAATCACGAGGCAATGAGTATGAACAGCGGATTGTCCCTGGCCGACCACATCACACTTGAGTTGCGCGCCGACATCATTGGCGGCCGTTTGCTGCCCGGCATGGCGTTGGTGGAAAACGATCTGGTGTCTGCCTACAACGCATCCCGCAATACCATTCGCGAAGCGCTGCATCGCCTGGGGCAGGAAGGTCTGACCCGTTATGTGCGCAACAAGGGCGTGATGGTGCGCAGGCTGGGCGTCGAGGACGTACGGGATCTGTTCAAGGTCAGGCGCACCCTGGAGCTGCAGGCCATCAGCGCGAGTCAGCCGCTGCGCGACTATCAATCCGACCGGATGCTCGAAGCCCTGGAAGCCACCGAGCTTGCCCGGGAGCGCGAAGACTGGCGCGCTGTCGGCACCCACAGCCTGGCTTTTCATCAACACATCGTCGGATTGCTGCGCAGTCCACTGTTCGATGAGTTCTTCACCAACGTCGTCGCGCAATTGCGCCTGGTGTTCTGCACCGCACCCGATGAATCTCGTTTTCAGGCGCCCTGGCTGGCGCGCGACCGGCAGATCCATGAGTTGTTGGCCGAGGGCGACAAACGCTCAGCCGAGGACGCAATGAGCCTGTATCTCGACGATTCCGAACACCTCCTGTTGCAAATGCTTGCTCCAGTTTCCCATCACTGATCGAGGATTCGTGCCATGTACAAAGACTATCCGGCGGCCTATCAAGTCAGCAAAGGCTCAGCCTTGCAGGTGGACAAAGCCTTCTACGAGCGGATCCGCGACAAGAAGGACGGGCGCACGCTGATCGAAGAATTCGAAGTGCCGATCCGCACCGGTCGCGCCTGGAAGGTGCAGGCCGGGCATGTGTTTCGGGTGACCACGCCTGTCGGGCCGCAAGTCGGGGATTTCAACGTCTGGAATGCCAACGATCCACGGGAGCGTTTGTGGGCGGCACGGACCCGGCAGTTACAGGGGGCTCACGTCAGCACCCATGACCGGCTCTGGTCGAACCTGCCTTTTTTGCGGCCGCTGGTGACCATCACCGATGACAGTCTGGCCGGTTACGGCATCGACGAACATGGCGGTCGCTTGCACGATTTGCTCGGCACCCGCTGCGATCCTTATGTGAACAAAATGCTCACCGGCGAAGACTTCCATCATCACTGCCACTCGAACCTGACCCGCGCGGTGCTGCCTCATGGGCTGACCGAGTTCGACGTGCATGACGTGCTGAACATTTTCCAGTGCACGGGCCTGAACCACGACGACATGTACTTCATGAAAGCCTGTCCGGCGCAGAAGGGCGATTACCTGGAATTCTTTGCCGAAATCGATCTGCTCTGCGCGCTCTCGACCTGCCCGGGCGGCGATCTGTCACTGGCCATGTGGGGGCCGGATGCGCAGGACCCGCTAAGCGTGTGTCGCCCGCTCGGGGTGGAGATTTATCGGTTGGAGGATTCGTTGCTTGAAGGCTGGAGCCAGCCGGAACGTGCTGCGTACAAAGGGCTGCATGGCTTGCACATTGCCAAGGCCGATTGGGAAAAGTAGAAACGCAAAACCCCGTCATTTGATGAGAATGACGGGGTTTTTGTTTTAGCGGTCCTGCGCATCCTTGGCGTCCGCTTCCGCGTTGCGTTCAGCGACGCGTTTGCGTTGCTCCTCGGTCAGATCGACCTTGGTGGCGGTATCACGCAACATCATCAAACCACCAACGATCGAGCCAATTGCAACGATCAGAATCAACCAGGCATACCAGGGCATAGGGCTCTCCTTGAGGGCAGGCCGATGGGCGGGTTTCGCCAATCGATCGTGCATACCACTTTGAGCGATTAATTTTCGCAGTGGTTCCATTCTATGCCTGTTCTGACAGCCGCACTTCGCCTGTTTAGAGCCCGGTCAGCATCGCGTCCGCCGGCGCATCGGCACGCAGTTGCGCCGTGAGCATGAAGTACACGAACCCCACCGCCATGAAGCCCAGGAAGATCAACCCGATCAGCGTGTTGAACCAGGCCATCGCCACCAGGCAGACCACCGCCAGCACCAGCGCAATGAACGGCACCAGCGGATAGCACGGCGCGCGAAACGTGCGCTCCAGATTCGGTTCGGTTTTGCGCAGTTTGAACAGGCTGAGCATGCTCATGATGTACATCACGATCGCCCCGAAGACTGCCATGGTGATCATCGCCGCCGTCAGCGTCATGCCACCCAGGTTGATCAAACCATCGCTATAAATCGCGGCAATGCCGATCACGCCACCGGCGATGATTGCCCGGTGCGGTGTCTGAAAACGTGACAACTTGGCCAGGGACTTTGGCAGGTAACCGGCCCGAGCGAGTGCGAAGAACTGCCGCGAGTAGCCGAGGATGATCCCGTGGAAACTCGCCACCAGGCCGAACAGGCCGATCCACACCAGCATGTGCAACCAACCCGAACTTTCGCCCACCACGGTTTTCATCGCTTGCGGCAGCGGGTCGTTGATGTTCGACAAGGTGCGCCAGTCACCGACGCCGCCGGCAAAGAACATCACGCCCATCGCCAGCAATACCAACGTCAGAATGCCGCTGATGTAGGCCTTCGGAATCGTGCGTTTCGGATCCTTGGCTTCTTCGGCGGCCATGGCCGCGCCTTCGATAGCCAGGAAAAACCAGATCGCGAACGGAATCGCCGCGAACATGCCGGCAATCGCCGGCGCGCCGAACACATCGGAGCCGGCCCAGCCATTGAGTGCGAAATTGCTGAAGCTGAACGCCGGGGCGACCACGCCCATGAACACCAACAGTTCGGCCACTGCGAGAACGCAGACCACCAGTTCGAAGGTCGCCGCCAGTTTCACCCCGAGGATGTTCAGCCCCATGAACACGATGTAGGCGCCGACCGCGGCGTGTTTCGGATCAAGCGCTGGAAACTGCACGTTCAGATACGCACCGATCGCCAGAGCGATGGCCGGCGGGGCGAAGACAAATTCAATCAGTGTCGCCAGCCCCGCGATCAATCCGCCTTTCTCGCCAAAGGCGCGGCGGCTGTAGGCAAAAGGACCACCAGCATGAGGAATCGCGGTGGTCAGTTCGGTGAAACTGAAGATGAAACAGGTGTACATCGTGGCGACCATAAAGGACGTCACCAGAAAACCGAGTGTGCCCGCCACGCCCCAGCCGTAACTCCAGCCGAAGTATTCACCGGAAATCACCAGCCCGACCGCAATGCCCCACAGGTGCAGCGTGCCCAGCGTGGGTTTGAGTTGTGTGTTCATGCGTTGCCCCCTGAACGGTTTTGGAAAGCTCGGGGGAGGGTGTTTGCAGTGGGCGTGCCATTTTGTATTTGTGCGTCGCAAAGCGCTGAAAGCTGTCGTATCGGGGATGTTCGGCGCTGGATGTCGGCGTTTTGTGCGCCAGTTGAGGGCGTTGTTGTCTGTTGTGCTGTTATCGCGAGCAGGCTTGGAATGGTAGTCGGGTTTGAAAACCACCCCTCACCCCAGCCCTCTCCCCAGAGGGGAGAGGGGAAAGGGAGCCGATCTTCATCGCTTTCAAGACCTGAGTTCAACTCGGTATTTCAGGTCGATGTAGCTCAAAAGAACACCTCGGTCAGTCCCCTCTACCTCTGGGAGAGGGCTAGGGTGAGGGGCGCCTGTAACGAAGCCATAAACCCACTCTTTACGCTTTCTTTATGCCCAGCCAACCCCCTCGATCTCGTTCCTTTACAGCCTTCCTTCCGACAATGGCTCCACACGCGGCAATACGCCGTAACACGGAGAACTTCCATGAGCGTTCTGGACGGGGTGTCACTGCTACTGGCAGTGGGGCTGTTCATTTATCTGTTGGTTGCGCTGTTGCGCGCGGACCGGAACTAGGAGCGGCTATGCACAGTTATGACTATTGGCTGATCCTCGCCTTCTTCGCCCTGGTGCTGATTCCGGCACCGTTTCTGGGGCGCTTCTACTACAAGGTGATGGAAGGTCAGCGCACTTGGCTTTCGCCGATTCTCGGACCGGTGGAGCGCGGGTGTTATCGGGTGGCCGGCGTTGATCCGCAGGCCGAACAGAGCTGGCAGAAGTACACCCTGGCCTTGCTCGCCTTCAACCTCGCGGGCTTTTTGCTGTTGTTCGCGATCCTGTTGTTCCAGGACCACTTGCCGCTGAACCCGCAAAACCTGCCGGGTCAGGAGTGGACACTGGCGTTCAACACCGCCGTCAGCTTCATGACCAATACCAACTGGCAGGCCTACAGCGGTGAAGCCTCGCTCAGCTACCTGAGTCAGATGGTCGGCCTCACTGTGCAGAACTTCGTCAGCGCCGCCACCGGCCTCGCCGTGTTGGTAGCCCTGTGTCGCGGTATTGGCCGCAAGTCGACCAAGACCCTCGGCAACTTCTGGGTCGACATGACCCGCGCCACCCTCTACGGCTTGCTGCCGCTGTGCCTGCTGCTGGCGTTGTATCTGGTCTGGCAGGGCGTGCCGCAAACATTCGCTCAGTACGTGAATGCCGTGACCATGCAAGGCGTCGATCAGGTGATCCCGCTCGGCCCGGCCGCCAGCCAGATTGCGATCAAGCAACTGGGCACCAACGGCGGTGGCTTCTTCGGCGTCAACTCGGCGCACCCGTTCGAGAACCCGACGGCATGGAGCAACCTGTTTGAAGTTGGCTCGATCATTCTGATCCCGGTGGCGTTGGTGTTCACCTTCGGCCACTACGTGAAAGACCTGCGTCAGAGCCGCGCGATCATCGCCTGCATGTTGGCGCTGTTCCTGATCGGCGGCGCGACGTCGCTGTGGGCTGAATACCAGCCGAACCCGACCCTGAACAATGTCGCTGTCGAACAGACCGCGCCACTGGAAGGCAAGGAAGCACGCTTCGGCACGACCGCCACGGTGCTGTGGTCGGTGACCACCACCGCGGCGTCCAACGGTTCGGTCAACGGCATGCACGACAGCCTCAACCCGCTGAGCGGCATGGTCGCGATGGTCAACATGATGGTCGGCGAAGTGATCTTCGGCGGCGTCGGTGCCGGGCTCTACGGCATGTTGCTGAACGTGTTGATCGCGGTGTTCCTCGCCGGCCTGATGATCGGCCGTACCCCGGAATACCTCGGCAAGAAACTCCAGGCCAAGGAAGTCCAGTTGCTGGTGGTGACCTTGCTGGTGATGCCGGTCGGTGTGCTGGTGCTCGGCGCGATTGCCGCCAGCCTGCCCGGCCCGGTCGCGGCGGTGAGTAACCCCGGTGCCCACGGTTTCAGCCAGTTGCTGTACGCCTACACCTCGGCCAGTGCCAACAACGGTTCGGCGTTCGGCGGCTTCGGTGCCAACACCGCGTTCCACAACCTGATGCTCGGCCTGGGCATGTTGATCGGTCGCTTCGGTTACATCCTCCCGGTACTGGCCCTGGCCGGCAGCCTGGCGATGAAGAAAACCGCACCGATCGGCCAGAACAGCTTCCCGACCCATGGCCCGCTGTTCGTGACCTTGCTGACCGTGACCATTTTGCTGGTGGGTGGTTTGACCTTCCTGCCGACATTAGCGCTGGGTCCTATTGCTGAACATTTGAGCTTGGGCTTCTGAGGATCTGATGATGAATATGCCCGCAACTAAAGCCGCCACCGTCAAGGCGCCGGAACAACCGAAAACCGCCATCTCGGCCCTCTGGCGCCCGGCGCTGGTGCAAGCCTTCGTCAAGCTCGACCCTCGGCAATTGCAGCGTGCGCCAGTGATGTTGGTGGTCGAACTGACCGCGATCCTGACCACCGTGCTGTGCTTCATTCCCGACAGTAGCGTGCCGACTTTTGTCGCCGCGCAAATCGCCTTGTGGTTGTGGTTCACCGTGCTGTTCGCCAACTTCGCCGAAGCACTGGCCGAAGGTCGCGGCAAGGCTCGCGCCGACAGCCTCAAGGCCGGTAGCGAAGGCCTGAGTGCTCGGCGCAAAACCAGCACCGGCGCCTTTCAGGTCGTGCCGGCCACCAGCCTGCGCAAGGGCGATGTGGTCCGCGTTGAAGCGGGGGAAATGATCCCCGGTGACGGCGAGGTGATTGAAGGTATCGCCGCGGTCAACGAAGCGGCGATTACCGGTGAATCCGCGCCGGTGATTCGCGAGTCCGGCGGCGACCGTTCGGCCGTCACCGGCAATACTCGCTTGGTGTCCGATTGGCTGTTGGTGCGCATCACCGCCAACCCGGGTGAGTCGACACTCGATCGCATGATCGCCCTGGTCGAAGGCGCCAAACGCCAGAAAACCCCGAACGAAGTGGCGCTCGACATCCTGCTGATCGGCCTGACCCTGATCTTCCTGCTGGTGGTCGTCACCCTGCAACCGTTCGCCCACTTCGCCAACGGCAGCCTGCCGCTGGTGTTCCTGGTGGCGTTATTGGTCACGCTGATTCCGACCACCATTGGCGGTCTGTTGTCGGCCATCGGTATCGCCGGGATGGACCGTCTGGTGCGCCTGAATGTGATCGCCAAATCCGGTCGCGCTGTGGAAGCAGCGGGGGACGTGCACGTCCTGCTGCTGGACAAGACCGGCACCATCACCTTCGGTAACCGTCGTTGCACAGCGGTTTACGCGGCACCTGGCGTCACTGCCAAGGAGCTCGCCGAGGGTGCCTTGTTCGCCTCGCTGGCCGATGACACGGCTGAAGGTAAATCCATCGTCGAGTACCTGCGCGGTACTCAGCCACAACCTGAGCCGGCCACCGAGTTGCTCACCGCCGTACCGTTCAGCGCCGAGACGCGTCTGTCCGGTGTCGACTATCAGGGCCGTGTTTATCGCAAAGGCGCGGTGGATTCGTTGCTGGCCTTCGTTGGCCTGAAACGTGCCGATCTGGCCGCGCCGCTGTCCCGGGAAATCGACAAGATCGCCCAAAGCGGCGGCACCCCGTTGCTGGTCTGCGCCGACGGTAAATTGCTCGGCGCGATCCACCTCAAAGACGTGGTCAAACCCGGCATCCGCGAGCGTTTCGCCGAGCTGCGCAAACTGGGCATCCGCACTGTCATGGTGACCGGCGACAACCCACTGACCGCTGCGGCGATTGCCGCTGAAGCAGGCGTGGATGACGTGCTGGCCGAAGCCACGCCGGAGAAGAAACTGGCGCGCATTCGTCACGAGCAGAACGACGGTCGCCTGGTCGCCATGTGCGGCGACGGTGCCAACGACGCCCCGGCCCTGGCCCAGGCGGACGTGGGCATGGCGATGAACGACGGGACGCAAGCGGCGCGCGAGGCGGCGAACATGGTCGACCTCGACAGCGATCCGACCAAGCTGCTGGACGTGGTGCAAATCGGCAAGGAATTGCTGGTGACCCGCGGCGCGTTGACGACGTTTTCCATCGCCAACGACGTGGCCAAATACTTCGCGATTTTGCCGGCGCTGTTCGCCTCAATTTATCCGCAACTGGGCGTGCTGAACGTCATGCACCTCAGCAGTCCGCAGAGCGCGATTCTCTCGGCGATCGTGTTCAACGCCTTGATCATCGTGGTGCTGATTCCACTGGCATTGCGCGGCGTGCGCGTGCAGGCGGCGAGTGCGGCGGCGTTGTTGCGACGCAATCTGTTGATCTATGGATTGGGCGGGATTGTGGTGCCGTTTGTGGGGATCAAGGCGATCGACATGCTGTTGACGGCGTTGCATTTGGTTTGAGGCTGAAATCGACCCCCTCACCCTAACCCTCTCCCGGGGGGAGAGGGGACTGATCTCGGATGTCTTGCGAAATTTAGCGACCTGAAAGACCGAGTCGAACTCAGGTTTTGAAAGGCACAAAGATCGGCTCCCTTTCCCCTCTCCCCCGTGGGGAGAGGGCTGGGGTGAGGGGTGGATTTCCCTGACACCCCACAACTTCTCCAATTTCGAGGATTTTGAAATGTCCACAATGATACGCCCGGCCCTGAGCCTGCTCGTCCTGATGACCCTGATCACCGGCGTCGCCTATCCACTGGTGGTCACCGGTGTCGCCCAGGTCGCGTTCCCCGATCAAGCCAATGGCAGTCTGGTCCACGACGCCGATGGCAAGGTCCGCGGTTCCTCACTGATCGCCCAGGAATTTGTCGGCGACGCCTGGTTCCATCCACGGCCATCGGCCGGTGCCTTTGCCACCGTGTCGAGCAGTGCCAGCAACCTCTCGCCGAGCAACCCGGCCCTGGCCACTCGGGTGATCGACGATGCCAACAAACTGCAGGTGCCGGGACAGGGTCCGGTGCCATTGGCGATGGTCACCACCTCCGGCAGCGGCCTCGATCCACACTTGCCACCGGCCGCGATTGCCTATCAACTGGCGCGTGTTGCCGCGGCGCGCAATCTGCCGGTGTCTACGCTTCAGCAGTTGATGGATGCGCATATCGAGCAGCCACTCGTTGGCCCGCCGGTGGTGAACGTGTTGGCGCTGAACATCGCGCTGGAAAACCTGTAGCAGATGATCGTTCCCACGCTCTGCGTGGGAATGCATCAATGGACGCTCTGCGTCCGCTTCTGGATGGGACGCGGAGCGTCCCGGGCTGCATTCCCACGCAGAGCGTGGGAACGATCAATAGAGAGAACTTCAAGCATGAGTGACTCCGGCCGCGCCGACGCGCTGTTAGCAGACCTGCCCCGCGACGGCCGTGGCCGGCTCAAGGTTTTTCTCGGCGCCGCACCCGGTGTCGGCAAGACCTACGCCATGCTGCAAGCGGCCCACACCCAACTGCGCCAGGGCGTGAAAGTCATTGCCGGCGTGGTCGAAACCCACGGTCGTGCCGAGACCGAAGCGCTGCTCGGCGGCTTGCCGCAGCAGTCGTTGGTGCGCTCGGAATACCGTGGCGTGATGCTCGAAGAAATGGACCTCGATGGCCTGCTCGCCGCCAAACCGAAACTGGTGCTGGTGGACGAACTGGCCCACAGCAACGCCCCCGGCAGTCGCCACACCAAACGCTGGCAAGACATTCAGGAACTGCTCGCGGCAGGCATCGACGTGTTCACCACGGTCAACGTCCAGCACCTGGAAAGTCTTAACGATAAAGTGCGTGGCATCACGGGTGTGCAGGTCCGCGAAACCCTGCCGGACTGGGTGTTGCAAGAAGCCTACGAACTGCTGCTGATCGACCTGCCACCGCGCGAACTGCTCGAGCGTCTGCGCGATGGCAAGGTCTACGTGCCGGAGCAGGCGAGGGCGGCGATCGACGCCTTCTTCACCCAGACCAACCTCACGGCCTTGCGGGAACTGGCGATGCAAACCGCCGCCGCTCAGGTCGATGATGATCTGGCCCAGGGCTATCGCCAACTCGGCCAAGCGGCACCGGCGATACGCGGTCGCCTGCTGGTCGGTGTCGATGGCGATGCTCAGGCCGAGCGGCTGGTACGTCACGCCAGTCGCGTCGCTCAGCGTCGGCATTTGCCGTGGAGCCTGGTGCATGTGGACAACGGCAGTGTGCGTGACGAGCAGTCGCGGCTGCGTCTGCAAAGCGCTCAGCAATTGGCCGAACGCCTCGGCGGCGAAGTGGTGCTGCTGCGCGCCGGCGAGGTGGCGAAAACCCTGATCCAGCACGCCGCCGAACGCCGTGCGAGTCTGGTGTTGGTCGGTCAGTCCCGGCAACGTTTGCGTCGACGGTTGTTCGGCGGCGGACTGGCGTCACGTTTGCTGCGCGATGCGCGCGGGCTGGAAATCAACGTCCTCGACAGCGATCACGAACAGCATCAACCGCGTCAGCATTCGGCGCAGGCACTGGTGTGGTTCGACTACGCGCTGGCGCTGGTGGCGACGGTGCTCGCCAGTGCCTTGGCCTGGGCGGTGGCGAGTGTTTTGCCGCTGCCCAATATCTCGCTGGTGTTCCTCGCTGCGGTGTTGCTGGTGGCGGTGCGCAGCAGCCTTGGCCCGGCGCTGGCCTGTGCGGCGTTGTCGTTTCTGACCTATGACTTTTTGTTCATTCCGCCGAATTTCTCCTTCAGCATCCAGCGCGAAGAAGATGTGCTGACCTTGCTGTTCTTCCTGCTGATGGCGGCGCTCACCGGTAACCTCGCGGCCCGGCAACGGCGGCAATTGCAGGCGCTGCGCGACACTCAGGAAGAGACCACCGAACTGCTCGACCTGTCGCGCAAACTCACCGCCGCCACCGACCGTCAGGCGGTGGTCAGCGCAGCGGCCCAGCACCTGAACGGCTGGAGTGATCTGCAACTCTGTCTGCTCAATCGAGACGGGCAGGGCGGCTGGAAAGTCGAAACCGGTGGCCCGCTGGAATTTTCCGAAGCCGAGCGCGCTGCCGCCGATTGGGCCTGGCAACACGATCAACCGGCCGGCGCGGGCACCGGCACGCTGCCGCTCGGACGTTGGTGGTGGTGGCCGTCGTCGGTGGAAGACGGGCCGCTGGCATTGCTCGGTGTGTGTGCCAAAGAGGGTCAGACCTTGAGCGGTCAGCGTCGGCGTTTGTTGACCGCGCTGAGCCAACCGCTGGCTCAGGCGCTGGCCCGGGCGCAATTGGCCGAAGACCTGGAAGCCGCCCGGCTGCACGGCGAAACCGAGCAACTGCGCAGTGCCTTGCTGGCCTCGGTGTCCCACGATTTGCGCACGCCGCTGACCTCCATGCGCGGCAGCATCGACAGCCTGTTGGCCCTCGGTGAGGCGATCCCGCTGGAGGATCGGCGCGAACTGCTTGAAGGCACTCGCGATGAAGCCGAGCGCCTCGATCGCTACATCCAGAACCTGCTGGACATGACCCGCCTCGGGCACGGCGCCCTGAAGTTGGCGCGGGACTGGGTGTCGCCGGCCGACATCGTCGGCAGTTCGCTCAATCGTCTGCGCGCCGTGCTGGCACCGTTGCAGGTAACCACCGAAGTGCCACCGGAGTTGCCGCTGCTGTACGTCCACGCCGCGCTGATCGAACAGGCGCTGGTCAACGTGCTGGAAAACGCCGCGCGGTTTTCACCGTTTCACGGTCGCCTGCAATTGCGCGCCGGAGCCGACGACAGCGAGCTGTTTTTTTCGGTGAGCGATGAAGGACCGGGGATTCCGCAGGAAGAACGGGCGAAGATTTTTGACATGTTCTACACCGCCGCGCGCGGTGATCGTGGCGGGCAAGGCACCGGGCTGGGCCTGGCGATCTGTCAGGGCATGGTCGGTGCCCATGGCGGGCGGATCAGTGTCGCCGATGGCATCGAAGGGCGCGGCACCTGCATCACCTTGCACCTGCCGTTGCAGGCTCAGCCGGCCTTTGAAAATTAAGAGCCGAAAGTGAAGCCTGATCGCGCTTGCGCTACTCTCTTGCCACTTCTTTGTGTTGATGTGAATTCATGAGCCAGACCGCGACCATTTTGGTCATCGACGACGAACCGCAGATCCGCAAATTTCTGCGCATCAGCCTCGTCTCCCAGGGCTACAAAGTGCTGGAGGCCGGCACCGGCACCGAAGGCCTGGCCCAGGCTGCACTGAATAAACCGGACTTGTTGGTACTCGACCTCGGCCTGCCGGACATGGACGGCCAGCAAGTGCTGCGCGAGTTTCGCGAGTGGTCGACGGTACCGGTGCTGGTGCTCTCGGTGCGCGCCAGTGAAGGGCAGAAAGTCGAAGCGCTCGACAACGGCGCCAACGACTACGTAACCAAACCGTTTGGCATTCAGGAGTTTCTTGCACGGGTGCGTGCGTTGTTGCGTCAGGCGCCGGTGGGAGAAGCTCAACAAGCGGCGCTGACGTTCGGCCCGTTGACCGTGGATCTGGCGTATCGCCGGGTGTTGCTCGACGGCACCGAAGTCGCGCTGACCCGCAAGGAATACGCGGTACTGGCGCAACTGGCGCGACATCCGGGGCGGGTCATCACCCAGCAGCAATTGCTCAAGGATATTTGGGGGCCGACCCATACCGAGGACACTCACTATTTGCGGATTGTGGTCGGGCACTTGCGCCAGAAACTGGCGGATGATCCGACTCAACCGCGGTTTATCGTGACGGAGGCTGGGGTTGGGTATCGGTTGTTGAGTGAGGACAGTCTTTAGTTTTGTATTGAATGATCCGGCCCCATCGCGAGCAAGCTCGCTCCCACAGTGGATTTAGGCAATGCACAAATTTTGTGTTCACCAAAGATCAATTGTGGGAGCGAGCTTGCTCGCGATGGGGCCAGTCATTTATTCGAGAATCTCAGGAATCCCGTTCATTCTCATACCGATCCAGCGTATCCCGCGCAATCTCCCGCCCTAGCGCGATCAGTTCCGGTGCCTTGTAAAACTCGAAAAACCGGCACACTCGTTTCGGCACGTTGATCAAAATATCCGGCGGATAACCGGCGATCTTGTACTGCGCCAACGACGTCTGCATCACCTCGAAACTCTGGTTGATCAGGTCCAGTAAAGACGCCGGGCCAACGTTGTCGATGATGAACGAACCGGTGGCGGACTTCGGCGCGCCGGCGCGTTCAGGGGCGGCAGCCGGTTGTTGGGCTTCGGGTTCGGCGGATTCGATCCAGGGGTTGATCTCGGCCGCTTCTGCCATCAACGCTTCCTTTTCCAGCAGCAGCAATTGTTCCGCCTGTTTGCGGCGGAAGGGCAATTTTGAACCGAGCGAGTTGATCAGGCTGTCGAAGCGGGTCTTGAACGCCGCCGGGCGCTGGATCACCGGCAGTTGATAGTGGCGCTGGTTGGTGGAGTTGAGGTTGACCGCGATGATCAGGTCGCAATGACTCGACACCACCGGCACGATCGGTAAAGGGTTGAGAATGCCGCCGTCCACCAGCATGCGGTTGCCCTGCATCACCGGGGTGAACAGGCTGGGAATCGCCGCCGAGGCGCGCATGGCCTGGTGCAGGCAGCCTTCCTGAAACCAGATTTCCTGCTGGTTGGTCAGGTCGGTAGCCACCGCCGTGTAGGGGATGCGCAAGTCTTCAATGTTGATTTCGCCGACGATCTTGCGGATCTGCCCGAAAACCTTCTCCCCGCGAATCGCACCCAGACGAAAACTGACGTCCACCAGACGTAAAACGTCGAGGTAATCCAGGCTTTCGATCCAGTTGCGATATTCGTCGAGTTTGCCGGCGGCATAGATCCCGCCGACCACCGCGCCCATGGAACATCCGGCGATGCAGGCGATGTCGTAGCCACGCCGTTCGATTTCTTCAATGACCCCGATATGGGCGTAGCCCCGGGCCCCACCTGAGCCCAGCACCAGCGCGACACGCTTTTTCATGAATCGCCCTCGTCTGACAAGGTTCAACAATGCACCCATCGAGGGGCGCGCTTCAATCGCTAAGGTCGTTCCGCGAGGCGAGGGCGTCGTTTTTTCGACACTCTTTGGCAGCAGATGGGTATTCTCGCGAGCACTTTAGTTTCCGAGGCGGGGCCAAGGCACTTTTCACGCGCCAGACCGTCTTAACTGCACGACTGTTTACCTATCTTTGAGGTGTGAATAATGAAAGCCTGGATCTGTGTGCCTTTGATTGCCCTGGCACTCGCCGGTTGCGCCGGCAAAACCGCTTACCGTGACAGCTGCGGTAGCGGGATCGATGCCGCGTGGCATGAACTGGATCTGGCCAAGGCCGAAGGTTTTGCCGGAACTGTCAGCTATTCCAAGGCCCTGTCGCTGCTGACCGGTGCCAAGACCCAGCAGCAATTCGAAGCGTTCGAAGGTTGCGCCAAGAAAGCCGAGAAGGCGCGTTTTTATATTCGTGAATCTCGCGCGGGGCGCTGAAAGCCGCTCTAAGCTCTAAGCTGCAAGCAATAAGTCGGTCGCCCCGGATTTCGGCTGGCGGCTTGCAGCTGTTTACGGAGTAACTCCATGATTAACCGGTTGGTGGCTCATGTCCTGGGCCTGGAAGTCCGTTTGCTGGCCTGTCAGGCACGCCTGAGTGCGCGCACCGACCCTGAAGCGCTGCACGATCTGCGCACCACGGTTCGCCGTTTGCGCAGTCTGCTGCGGCCATTGCGCGGCTTGCCCGGGGTCGAACAGCTGGAAGCGGCGGCGTCCCGGGTCGGCGACCTGACCACGCCGTTGCGCGATCGCGAAGTGCTGGCGGCGTACCTGCTCGAGCATGAGCAAACCGAGGCTGCCCATCGGCGTATGGCGCAAATGGCCGAGGCTTACCCGGCCGTCGCGACGAGTCCTGAAGTGGCGCAGTTGCTGATGATCCTCGACGCCTTTCCGCGTTTTCTGCGGGCCTCCCAGCGTCAGGGCTTGCTCAAGGGCTTGCGCCCGCGCATCGAAAAACGTTTAGCCAAACAATGGAAGAAACTCGATCAGGCCCTGCACGATCCGGCACATGATCGCCACCGTTTGCGCCTGCTGATCAAGCGCGTGCGCTATGGCATCGAAGCCTATCCCGAACTGGATCGATTGCCGAAAGCCGCGATGCCGCGCTTGAAGTCCGCGCAAGTTGCCTTGGGCGATTGGCACGATTGCTGGCAATGGCTGGCCAGGGCCGAACAGGAAGCCGATTTGCAGCCCTGCATCGCGGCCTGGAAAACCGCCATGGCCAAGGCCGAAGGCCGCGCCGACCGCGTCCTCGACAAACTCATCGCGGCCTGTTTCAAATCCTGATACCA
The DNA here is from genome assembly GCF_057837605.1 of Pseudomonas sp. GL_093. Classification (NCBI taxonomy): domain Bacteria; kingdom Pseudomonadati; phylum Pseudomonadota; class Gammaproteobacteria; order Pseudomonadales; family Pseudomonadaceae; genus Pseudomonas; species Pseudomonas sp. GL_093. Next base: position 2,076,009 of record NZ_CM174448.1, read on the forward strand.
CCACAGACCGCTCTATGTAGCAGCTGCCGAAGGCTGCGTTCGGCTGCGCAGCGGCCGTAAATCCAGACACCAAGGTTTCACTGCGACAACGCGACAATCATTCTGACGACTGCTGCGCAGCCGAACGCAGCCTTCGGCAGCTGCTACAAAGGGCGGCGGTACTATCCGGCCTTTCTGTCAGTCTCTTTGGCCGGTATAAGCGCTGTGTCGCCCTCGCGGGCTGGTTAAGATCCCTTCATCCTTTTCCTGCACCGAGGTTTCCATGCGCTTTTCCGATCTGCTCGACGCTGTCCGCAGCCAGCCGCTGGAGCTGTCTATCCCGGCCGAATGGGCCCAGGGGCGTGCCAGTTTCGGTGGCCTGGTGGCCGCCTTGCAGTACGAAGCCATGCGCGCGAAGGTCCCGGCGGATCGTCCGGTGCGCTCGTTGGCGATCACCTTTGTCGGCCCGGTCGAGCCTGAAGTGCCAGTCAGCTTTGAAGTCGATGTGTTGCGCGAAGGGAAGGCTGTCAGCCAGGTGCTGGGTCGGGCGATGCAGAAGGGTCAGGTGGTGACGTTGGTCCAGGGCAGCTTCGGCGCCTCGCGACCGTCGGAAGTGGCGGTGATCGCCGATCCGGCACCCGAGATGAAGCACTGGGACGACTGCCAGGAACTGCCTTACGTCAAAGGCGTGACTCCAGAGTTCATGCGGCATCTGGCGATGCGCTGGAGCGTTGGCGGTCTGCCGTTCACCGGCAACAAATCCCGCGAGATGGGCGGCTGGGTTCGCTTGCGCGGGGACGTGAAGGAAGAGGCGGTCAGCGAGTCGCATATTCTGGCGCTGGTCGATGCCTGGCCACCGGCGCTGTTGCCGCACCTGAATAAACCGGCGATGGGTAGCACGCTGACCTGGACCATTGAATTCGTCCAGCCGTTGCTTGAACTGAGCACGCTGGACTGGTGCAAATACCTCGTCGAGATCGAGCATGCCGCTGACGGCTACGGTCATGCGGCCGCGAAGTTGTGGAACGCCGACGGTCAGTTGATTGCCATGAGCCGGCAGACGGTGACGATTTTCGCCTGATCAGTGACGGCGGTGGCGCTCACGCCAGGCGCGCCACCAGCCGCCGCTCAGGAAGAACCGTGGGAACGTCAGAAACTGCTCGACCAGCAAACGCGACACAGCATCTTTGCGATCACTGAACGGCTCGGAGGCTTGCGCCTCCAGGCTGTGACCGTGGCGTTGCAGGCCGAGGGCGGCGAACAGGCCGATGACGCCAATCGCGACATTCGCGAAACTCAGACTGAACACTCCCGAGACAATCAGCAGAAACGCCACGATGAACAGCGGCACGGCAATCAGGTGCAGCACCAGATTGGTCGGGTGCTGGTGATTGTTCGGGTACGCTCGCCATTGCCAGGCGGGAAGGTTGGGATGACGTTTGCCCATGATGGTAATCCTTGGTTCGTTGAGGCTCTTGAACAAAGAATAGGCCGGGGCAAACCAGTCGGCGAATCAAGGCTGGCTATCGAGTTGATAGGTGGCCATGTTCGGAATTGATGTTGATTGAGCTGACGCCATCGTCGGAACGCCGCCCGGACCAAGCTCGCTCCCACAGGGATATGCATTCCAATGTGGGAGCGACGGTGCGGCGATCCGACTTGCTCGCGATGGCGTTATCACAGTTTGAGCTGACCGATAGCCTTGCTCAATTCCCCCGCCAACGCCGCCAGCTCATTGCTGGTAGTCGCCGAAACCACGGTCTGCTGCACGGTGTTCTCGGTCACATCCCGAATACTCACCACCGCCCGATTCATCTCTTCCGCCACGTGGCTCTGCTGCTCGGCCGCCACCGCGATCTGCGTATTGCTTTCACGCATCTGTGCCACGGCGCTGGTGATTTCCGCCAACGCAGCGCCGGCCTCCTGAGCCTGCTGCACGCAATCGTCGGCCTTGAACGAACTTTCCTGCATGAAATCCACCGCGTCCCGAGTCCCGGCCTGCAACGCCGAAACCATGATCGTGATCTCGTCAGTGGAGGTCTGGACACGCTTGGCCAGGTTGCGCACTTCATCGGCAACCACCGCAAAACCGCGCCCCATTTCACCGGCACGGGCCGCTTCAATCGCTGCGTTCAGCGCCAGCAGATTGGTCTGCTCGGCGATGCTGTGAATCACACTGACCACGCCGTTGATTTTCTGACTGTCCTCGGCCAGACGCTGAATCATCTCGGCAGTCTGCTGCACTCCGCTGGACAGGCCGGCAATCGACTTCTGCACCCGGCTGACCACTTCCTGCCCGCTGCCGGCCAGGGTGTCGGCGGTTTGCGAGAGGTCGCGGGTGGCGCCGGCGTGCTGGGCAATGTGATAGACCGTGGCGGTCATTTCGTTGATCGCCGTGGCGGCCTGATCGGTTTCGCTTTGCTGGCCAAGCATGCCGTGACGCACCTCGTTCATGCTCGACGCCAGCCGCGCCGCGCCGACATCCAGTTGCCGGGCGGTGCTGGCGACGGTGTTGACCACTCGCTGGTAACCGGCCTGCATGGCGTTGAAGGCATTGGCCATCTGCCCGACTTCATCCGTGCAGGCCAGCGGCACACGGGCCGACAGGTCACCGGTTTTCTCGACGTGGAGCATCACGTCCTTCAGCGTATTGAGCTGGCTGAGCAGGAACCGGATCAACAATTGTGAAGCGCCGAGCATCGCCAGCATCAGGATTGCCACCGCCACCGCATAGTTGGGAAAACGCTCGCCAAAGACCTGGGTCAGGCTCGGGCCATGGGCAATCACTGCGACCTGGTTGCCATCCGTGCGCGTAAACACTTCAGCGCCCATCAACGGGTTGTTGCCGAACAGCGGCATGGCATTGATTTCGACCCAACCGTTGGTATCGGCCAGTTCCAGTACCGGCTGCCCGTTCAGCAGCGGTGCCTGCCCGCGACTGAACGTCAGCACGTTATCGGCTTTGGGGAGCGGTTGCCCGGCGGGCCAGGCGTTGAGCAGTCGCGCCTGGGCTTGTGCCGATGCCTGATAAGCATGGCTGCGGGCCTGTTGTTCGAGCTGTACGGCGTACAACACCAGCAGCAAAGTGGTGACGAAGGCGACGGCGTTGACCGCCCAGAATTTGTATTTCAGCGAGATATTGCTAAGCCAGGCACCCATGGAGGTCTTCTCTGATAGCGGAAACAGTTTCGGCAAGGTGCCAGTATTGTGCCGCTACTCAGGGGGCTGGATCTTGATGTGGGTCAACAATCCCGGCCATGCTCGCGCACAGGAATTGCGGGGCGTAATGCGCTATCCTGCGCGCCTTCAAATTTCCCTCGCTACAGGATTCCGCCCCATGAAAGCCGCACTCGTCGAACTCATCAGCAAAATAAGCTCCGGGTGCATGAGCGATGACGAAATCCTGAAAGTCGCTGACGAAGCGGCCCAGGCCTACGCCGATCCCGAGGCTTTTCTGACGGCCAATCCGGATATCAACTACGACGAAACGTTCCCGATTCCGCTGGGCGAGTGGGTCGTCATCGGCAGTTTGCCGGAGACCGTGCTGTTCCAGGCCGACACCTATGTGGACCTGTTCGCCCAGATCGTTTCCTCGTTCGGCCCCGGTGTTGATTTCAATATCAAACCCAAGCAACTGGCCAAGACTGAAGCCCTGACCGCGCTCAATCGCATTCAGGTGCAGATGGGCAGCATGAACAAGGAAAACGGCGGTTACACGCTGATGAACTTCAGTCAGTTGCTCGACGACGAACTGCAAGTGGTGCTGGTCTACGGCAACGACGTGCCGCGCGTGCTCGAGTTGTGCGCCAAAGTCGGCATCGCTGCCGCACCCTCGCTGGAAGCCCTCAAAATCGCCGTCCACGTTTAAAAAGCGGAACCCTCGCAAGGCCCGGCTATCCTAAGAGTGCAAACCACTCTTAGGGAGCGACACCATGGGTTCCACGTTCAACGGTCTGATTGGCCTGATTATTCTTGCCCTGGATATCTGGGCAATCATCAACGTGCTCAAAAGTGGTGCCGACACAGGGATGAAAATCATCTGGGTGCTGCTGATCCTGCTGCTGCCGGTGCTGGGCCTGATCATCTGGGCCATTGCCGGGCCACGAGGCAACGTCCGAATCTGAATACGCACCCAAAGCCGACACCTTTCCCCTGTGGGAGCGAGCCTGCTCGCGATGCAGACGCCGCGGTTTCCCTGTAAACCGCGTTATCGTTTATCGCGAGCAGGCTCGCTCCCACCCTGTTCTATGCCTACCCGACAGACGAAGGTTCGACCTGTCATATCCCGCGACGTAGAATTCGCGCCTTGCCACCCGCATTCATCGGAGCACTTCCCATGAGCAACACCCCGACCAGCGAGTACCTGGAAACCCTCTACGAAGGCTACGGCCAGCGTTTTCGCATGGAAAAACTGTTGCACGAAGTGCGCACCGAACACCAACACCTGGTGATTTTCGAAAACCCGCGCATGGGCCGCGTCATGGCGCTGGACGGCGTGATCCAGACCACCGAAGCCGACGAATTCATCTACCACGAGATGTTGACCCACGTGCCGATCCTGGCGCATGGCACCGCCAAGCGCGTGCTGATCATCGGTGGCGGCGACGGCGGCATGCTGCGTGAAGTGGCCAAGCACCGCAGCATCGAGCACATCACCATGGTCGAGATCGACGGCACCGTGGTCGACATGTGCAAGGAATTCCTGCCGAACCACTCCAAGGGGGCGTTCGCTGATCCACGCCTGAACCTGGTGATCGACGACGGTATGCGTTTCGTTGCCACCACCACCGAAAAATTCGACGTGATCATTTCCGACTCCACCGACCCGATCGGCCCGGGCGAAGTGCTGTTCTCGGAAAACTTCTACCAGGCCTGCCGTCGCTGCCTGAACGAAGGCGGCATCCTGGTGACCCAGAACGGCACGCCGTTCATGCAAATCGAAGAAGTCAAAACCACCGCCGGGCGCCTGCGCAGCCTGTTCCCGGACTGGCACTTCTACCAGGCGGCCGTGCCGACCTACATCGGCGGCGCCATGACCTTCGCCTGGGGCGCGACCAATACCGCCTATCGCAAATTGTCCCGTGAAACCCTGCAGCAGCGCTTCGCCGGCAGCGGCATCATCACCCGCTACTACAATCCGGAAATCCACATCGGCGCGTTCGCCTTGCCGCAATACGTCCTGCAGGCTGTGAACAAGCCTAGCAACGACTGATATCGAGCAAGCCAGAAAGGGCCCTCTCAGGTTGTGTGAAAACACACCGGAGACGGCCCTTTTTTCATGCTTCACTTATAGATGTAGAAGGTCCGGTTGAACGATTGGCCGGGGAAGAATGTCGAGATACATGTAAGCCCATCCATGGGTTTTATCGAGGAGGCACCTGATGCAAAAGTGGAAAGTCACTTTCGTTGATGATCACGGTGAAAAAGTTGACGAGGTGTTCGAGAGCGATGAATGCCCGGACAACGAGCAAGCCGCGAAGCTCATCCGCGCCCGGCGTCTGCCTGTGGCTGCCGAACTGGACCTCAACGATCTGGAAGGGCGCGTCGATGATCCGACTGTCAAAAGTCTGAAGACCCAGTGCAGCATTGAAATCCTCAGCATCACGCCAATCTGAACATCTCCTGTCACATTCCTAACCAGGCCTTGGCAGTGGCTCTATCTTGAGGCTACTCTGCAATCGAGATCAGCGAACGGATCGCTAAGGTCTGGTCTTGTCAGCTACATGCTTGCTTCCCACCGGCAACGTTGTTGCCGCATCGCTCGCCCCATTCGGTTGCGAGTGCCGGGAATACGGAAAGTCTATCCATCAGTCTGAGGGGGACGTTTCATGAGCACAGCCTATCAAGAAGACATCAGCACCAGCGTCTTGCGCCGCATGAAAGAAGGCGGCTTCGACTTTTCACGATTCCATCCCATCGAGTTCTACGCCATTTTCCCGGACGAGGAGCGGGCGCGCAGGGCGGCAGGGCATTACTGTGGTGAATCCTTGAATGCACAAATCAGTGTGCGCGATGACGGCGCGTGGTACCTGGAACTGAGCAAAGTGATGTACGCCACTTATGACGGCATCGGCGATTTTGAGCAGGATTTCGAGGCGGTGGTCGAGCCTTTGGGCGGCATCATCGAAGGATGGGGCGTCAAGCAGGAGGTACGAGGGCGACTCGCATAACTTATGAACAGTGACAACACTCAGCAACGGCTGACCTCAGGGTTGGCCGTTTTCGTTTGTGGGGTTTGGAAATCGTGTTTTTGATTCATAACGTTTCAAAAGCGCAAAAAAAAGCCGCCTAAACAGGCGGCTAAAGGGAAGGTCATCAAGATTTTCAGCGAATGCGCGGATTATCCGCATCGACTCCCGGGCAGTGAAATCAACTCTGGCTATGCTGGTGATAGGCGACAACATTGCTTCGCAATGAAGCGGGGGCGATCAGGTGGGGGCATTTACCGCACAGGATTGGTGCGGTGCGTGCAGTGCGATTATCCAACTGATTGATATCAAAGCGTTTATGCCGATGGCACGGGCTTTGCGAAGCCCAGATGTCCGGGTGACAAGGAGTACGGCATGATCCGCACCTATTTTGATGAGATGTACGATGCCGGCGGCCAGGTCCGCCCGCATTATCGGGAGTTTGCCCGTTGGCTGTCCGAAACGCCTGACGAGCTTTTGGCACAACGGCGACGCGAGGCCGATCTGCTATTTCATCGCGCCGGGATAACATTCACGCTCTATGGTGATGAGCAAGGGACAGAGCGCCTGATTCCCTTCGACACCATTCCCCGCAGCATCCCCGCCAGTGAATGGCGAGTTGTCGAGCGCGGCTGCATTCAGCGGGTCAAGGCGTTGAACATGTTCCTCGCCGACCTCTATCACGAGCAGCGCATCATCAAGGCCGGCATCATTCCAGCAGAGCAGGTGCTGGCCAACGAGCAATACCAGTTGGCGATGCAAGGGCTGGATTTGCACCGCGATATCTATTCCCACATCTCCGGGGTCGATCTGGTGCGTGATGGCGACGGCACGTACTACGTGCTTGAAGACAATCTTCGTACACCGAGCGGCGTCAGCTACATGCTCGAAGACCGCAAGATGATGATGCGGTTGTTCCCCGAGTTGTTCGCGGCCCAGCGCATTGCCCCTATCGACCACTATCCGAACCTGTTGCTCGACACCCTGAAAAGCTCCAGCCCGATTGATAACCCGAGCGTGGTGGTACTGACGCCGGGTCGTTTCAACAGCGCGTTCTTTGAACATGCGTTTCTGGCGCGGGAAATGGGCGTTGAGCTGGTGGAAGGCGCGGACCTGTTCGTGCGGGATGACAAGGTGTTCATGCGCACCACGGACGGGCCGAAAGCCGTCGACGTGATCTACCGTCGCCTCGACGATGCGTTCCTCGATCCGCTGGCGTTCAACCCGGACTCGATGCTTGGTGTTCCAGGGCTGCTGTCGTCGTACCGCTCTGGCAACGTGGTGCTGGCGAATGCCATTGGCACCGGGGTCGCGGACGACAAATCGGTCTATCCCTTCGTCACGGACATGATCCGTTTCTACCTGGATGAAGAGCCGATTCTGAAGAACGTGCCGACGTTCCAGTGCCGCAATCCCTCTGAACTGTCCCACGTACTGGCCAATCTTCCGGAACTGGTGGTCAAGGAAACCCAGGGCTCCGGCGGTTACGGAATGCTGGTCGGGCCGGCGGCGACGGCGGCGGAAATCGAGTCTTTCCGCGCGCGGATCAAAGCCAAGCCCCATGCGTACATCGCGCAACCGACGTTGTCCCTGTCGACCTGTCCGACCTTTGTCGAAAACGGCATCGCCCCACGCCACATCGACCTGCGTCCGTTTGTATTGTCTGGCCGCGAAACCCGGGTTGTGCCCGGCGGTTTGACCCGTGTTGCCCTGCGCGAAGGCTCTCTGGTGGTGAATTCATCCCAGGGCGGTGGAACCAAGGACACCTGGGTGGTCGAGGATTGAAGGAAGCCTGCCATGTTAAGTAGAACTGCCTCGGATTTGTATTGGATGTCGCGTTACCTGGAGCGGGCGGAAAACCTCGCACGGATGCTCGACATCAGTTATTCGCTGTCGCTGATGCCACAGGATGGTCGTGGTGACGGCCTGCATGAACTCGCCATGCCGTTGCTGATCACCGGCACCCTGGACGATTACCTGGAGCGCCACGGCGATCTGCATGCTGAACGGCTGCTGCATTTCTTCGCCCTGGACGCGGCCAACCCGGCGAGCATCTACAGCTGCCTCGGCGCCGCGCGGGCCAGTGCCCATGCGGTACGTGGGCGAATCACCGCCGACATGTGGGAAAACATCAATGCCACCTGGCTGGAAATCCGCGGGATTGCCGATCAGGGCTTGAGCCGCTACGGCATGAGCCGTTTCTGCGAGTGGATCAAGGAACGTTCCCACCTGTTCCGCGGCGCGTCCTACGGCACGATCATGCGTAACGACGCGTTCCGCTTTATTCGTCTGGGGACGTTTATCGAAAGGGCTGACAACACGTTGCGCCTGCTCGACGCCCGCTACGAAATGGCTGGCGATCAGGCCGAAGCGGTCAGCGATGGCACCGCTCACGCGTATTACCAGTGGAGTGCTTTGCTGCGGGCGTTGTCCTCGTTCGAGGCCTACACCGAGATCTATCGCGACGCCCCCGGCGCCCGGCATGTGGCTGAGTTGCTGTTGCTGCGTGCTGACGTGCCGCGTTCATTGCGCGCCTGCACCGAAGAAATCGACCAGATCCTTGCCCAGCTGCCGGGGGCCAACGGCCGTCCCGCGCAACGCCTTGCAGCGGAAATGGACGCACGCCTGCGCTACACCGGCATCACCGAAATTCTCGACGAAGGCCTGCACGCCTGGCTGACCGAGTTCATCCCGCTGGTGCGCCAGTTGGGTAACGCCATACACAGTTCCTACCTGGAGGCTGCATGAGACTTTCCATTAGCCACGAGACCACCTATCACTACGAAGATCAGGTGCGGGCGAGCATCCAGTACCTGCGACTGACACCCCACGACAGCGAGCGCCAACACGTGCTCAGCTGGCAGCTTGACTTGCCGCGCCCGGTGCGCGCGCAACTCGATCCGTTCGGTAACATCCTGCATGTGCTGACCATGGACGAGCCCCACGAGGCGATCATCATCGGCGCCCGGGGCCAGGTGGACATCGACGAATTGCGCGAGGCGGAGCATGAAAGCCAGTCGGCGCTGCCGTTCCTGCGCTTCACGCGCCTGACCGAAGCCGACGAAGCCCTGCGTGCGTTCGCCGAGAAGGAATGCAAGCAACGCCGGGATCGCACGGCGCTGATCGACTTGATGCATGGCCTGAACCAGCACATGACCTACACGCCGGGCTCCACCGAAGTGGACACCAGCGCCGCCCAGGCCTTCGCCGGGCGTTCGGGCGTCTGCCAGGATCACACCCACGCGTTTCTCGCCTGCGCTCGCAGTCTGGGCATTCCGTCGCGTTATGTATCGGGTTATTTGTACAGCGAGAACAGCGAACACCTGGCCAGTCACGCCTGGGCGGAAGCCTGGCTCGATGACGCCTGGTACAGCTTTGACGTGACCAATGAATTGGCGCGGCCTGAGCGTCATCTGAAACTGGCGGTGGGCCTGGATTACCTGGACGCCTGCCCGGTGCGTGGCATGCGGCGTGGCGGTGGTTGCGAGCAGATGCATGCGAAGGTGTTTGTGTCACCGACACCGATACCAGTGATCTCAGTGCAACAGCAGTAATCGGGGATACCGAAGAACCCCTGTGGGAGCGAGCTTGCTCGCGATGGCGCCTGTTCAGTCAGAACTGCTGCGACTGACACACCGCTATCGCGAGCAAGCTCGCTCCCACAAGGGGATTGGTGTCAGGGCTTAACCTTGCGCCCAGCCATGTGCTTCAAATACCCCACCAATCTCTCAAGATCCCCGTCCGGCAGCACCGTCGCCGAGAACCCGGGCATCTTCGCCTGTGGCCACTGGCGCAAGCTCTGCGGATCACGAATGTAGCGCTTGAGGAAATCCGCGCCGAAGTACTCGGTCGGGTTAAACGGAATATTCAGGTCCGGCCCAAACTGCGCATCCCCGGCGCCGTTCAATCGATGGCACGCCAGGCAATTCTTCTGAAACAGCGCAAAGCCCTTGTTCACCGGATCGTCAGCCTTCAACGCCGGATCGGGCAGCAGGGCAGGGAAGCGCTCGGCCACCGGTGCCATGCGCTTGATGCTCGCCACTTGAAAGGGCCATTGCTCGGGGCTGATGTCGCCCGCCTGAGGATCGGTCCAGACCAGATAGAACGGCCCGGCGCCGGGTTTGCCTTCCGACAGCGCTGGCCACGGCTTGGCGGGTTCTTCAATCGCCAGCCACGCGCGCGCACCCTGGGTATTAAGCAATGGCGCAGCCGACAGTTCTGCGGCAAAACCATCCAGGGCTACCGCCTGTAAATGGTCTTCAGGCTTGATGCCCGTCAACAACGCAGCCACCGGAACAGCGCGATAGCTCATGTCCCGTTTGTAGGAAACGTCGTTGCTGATGGTGATGGTCTGAGCCTGAGGATGCTTGAGCAACTCCTCGGTTTGCCAGGTGCGACTGCTCGCGCCGAGCTCAAGGTTCAGCTGTGCGGCAGACAGAGGCGTGCTGAGCAGCAAGGCCCCGAACAAAATGAGCGTTTTCAAATGATCGCCGTCCATGTCGTGGAAGTGCCCCAAAGGTTGGCACACCCACGCTGGCCCGGGTAGCGAACCCGTCACATTTTTAGAGGGCGATATAAAACCTGGCGCCGTATTTTTTATTGACCGACTAGCCGATCACCTTGGTCAGGTTCGGCAAAATCAACAACAGCGTAGTGGCGAAAAGAATGAGCCCGGCTTGACGTACTTTCGATTGTTTGAACATGGCTTGACCGCCTTTATTGTTATTTCCTGATGCCTGCCTGCATTTCTCCATGACGGCAGAGCGTTGCACTTCCTGTTTGACGAGCGCCTCGGCAAAACCCGACGACAACTTCGTACAAGTTCACCTTAGAGCCCGCGTCACGCTTGGTTTAGATCCATTTCGTATGGACTTCACGTAAATTGCTCTTAAAAAGGCATGAGGCCTATTGCCAGCTTCTTGGGCGCCCGTTTGCTAGACAGCTTGGTGTCCTGAATCGGTAAATCCGGTGGTTGCCTACCGTCCGTCTGAGCGTGACCGTCAACATCAGTGAGCACTGCGGTCATTGAATCCCGGGCCGCTCGGCCTAAGGTGGGGACTCTGCATTTACTCCCCGCTCAGGTTCGAGAACGTCATGACCCACGCTTTTATTTTCGACGCATTACGCACGCCCCGCGGCAAAGGCAAGGCCAATGGCGCCTTGCACAGCGTCAAACCGGTGAACCTGGTAGCCGGGCTGCTCACCGCGCTGCAACAGCGCACGTCTCTCGATACCAGTCAGGTCGACGATGTGGTGCTTGGCTGCGTGACGCCCATCGGCGACCAGGGTTCCGACATCGCCAAAACCGCGACCCAGGTGGCGGATTGGGACGTCAGCGTGGCGGGTTTGCAGATCAACCGCTTCTGCGCCTCTGGGTTGGAGGCGGTGAACCTCGGCGCGATGAAAGTGCGTTCCGGCTTCGAAGACCTGGTGGTGGTCGGTGGCGTCGAGTCCATGTCCCGTGTGCCGATGGGCAGCGATGGCGGCGCTTGGGCGCAGGACCCGGAAACCAGTTTTCACAGCCATTTCGCCCCTCAAGGCGTGGGCGCTGACCTGATCGCCACGATCGAAGGCTTCAGCCGTCAGGACGTCGATGCCTATGCGCTGCACTCCCAACAAAAGGCTGCGCGGGCAAGGGCCGACGGTTCGTTCAACAAATCGCTGGTGCCGGTGCAGGACCAGAACGGCATTATCCTGCTCGATCACGATGAATTCATCCGCGCCGGATCGACCATGGAAGGCTTGGGCCAGCTCAAGCCGAGCTTCGAGATGATCGGGCAAATGGGCTTCGATGCCACCGCACTTCGGGTCTTCAGCCATGTTGAGCGGATCAACCACGTGCACACGGCGGGTAACAGTTCCGGGATCGTCGATGGCGCGGCGCTGATGCTGATCGGTTCAGAGGCCAAGGGCCGGGCGCTGGGTTTGCAACCGCGGGCGCGAATCGTCGCCACCGCCGTCACCAGCACCGACCCGACCATCATGCTCACCGGTCCCGCGCCGGCCACCCGCAAGGCACTGGCCAAGGCCGGGCTGCGGGTTGAAGACATCGACTTGTTCGAGGTCAACGAAGCTTTCGCCTCGGTGGTGCTGAAATTCATCAAGGACATGGCGATCGACCCGGACAAGATCAACGTCAACGGCGGCTCCATCGCCATGGGTCACCCGCTGGGCGCCACCGGCTGCGCGATCCTTGGCACGTTGCTCGATGAACTGGAAACCCGGCGCTTGCGCTATGGCCTAGCGACGCTGTGTGTCGGTGGCGGCATGGGCATTGCCACCATCATCGAACGCCTCTGAGCCCCGACCGACTTCAAGGAAACCCTTTCATGACCGAAGCCATCCGTTACGAAAAAGGTCAGGACCAGATCGTCGTCCTGACCATCGACATGCCGGGCCAGAGCGCCAACACCATGAACGCGGTCTACCGCGAAGCCATGGCCGCGTGTGTTGCCAGACTCGTTGCCGACAAAGACACCATTGCTGGCGTGATCATCACCTCGGCCAAGAAAACCTTCTTCGCCGGCGGCGACCTCAACGAACTGATCAAGGTCGGCAAGCCTGAAGCCAAAGCCTTCTATGACATGGTGCTGACGCTCAAAGGGCAGCTGCGCACCCTGGAAACCCTCGGTAAACCGGTGGTCGCCGCGATCAACGGCGCCGCGTTGGGCGGCGGTTGGGAAATCTGCCTGGCGTGCCATCATCGAGTGGCGCTGGACGATTCTTCGGTGCAACTCGGCTTGCCGGAAGTGACCCTCGGCCTGCTGCCGGGCGGCGGCGGGGTGGTTCGCATGGTGCGGATGCTCGGTATTGAAAAGGCTTTGCCCTATCTGCTCGAAGGCAAAAAAGTCCGGCCGCAGCAGGCGTTGCGGGCAGGTTTGATTGATGAGTTGGCGGCGGATCGTGATGACCTGCTGGCCAAGGCGCGCGCCTGGATTATCGCCCATCCTTCAGCTGTGCAGCGCTGGGACGTGAAGGGTTACCAGATTCCCGGTGGTACGCCGTCGAACCCGAAAGTCGCGCAAATGCTGGCCATCACGCCGTCGATCCTGCGCAGCAAAACCCAGGGCTGCCTGCCCGCGCCAGAGAAAATCCTCTGCGCTGTGGTAGAAGGTGCTCAGGTGGATTTCGACACTGCGCACCTGATCGAAACCCGTTACTTCACCGAATTGACCACCGGCCAGGTGTCGAAAAACCTGATCGGCACGTTCTGGTTCCAGCTCAACGAAATCAATGCCGGCAGCTCGCGGCCCCAGGGCTTTGCGCCCTACGTGACGCGTCGTGTGGGCGTACTGGGCGCAGGCATGATGGGCGCTGGAATCGCCTTTGTCAGCGCGTCGGCCGGCATCGACGTGGTGCTCAAGGACGTCAACCTTGCGGCCGCGCAGAAGGGCAAGGCTCATTCGGCGGCGCTGCTGGACAAGAAGGTTGCGCGTGGCCAATTGAGTGCCGATCAGCGCGATGCAACGCTGGCGCGAATTCACCCCACTGAAAGCGATGCCAATCTGGCCGGTTGTGATCTGATCATTGAAGCGGTGTTTGAAGATCGCGATCTGAAAGCCAAGGTCTCTTCGGCGGCGCAAAAAGTCGTTGGCCCGGACGCGGTGATTGCTTCCAACACGTCGACCTTGCCAATCAGCGGCCTGGCTGCTGCCGTGCCGGATCAGAGCAAATTCATCGGTCTACATTTCTTCAGTCCCGTGGAGAAAATGCCCCTGGTGGAAATCATCAAAGGCGTCCACACCAGCGACGAAACCCTGGCTCGCGGGTTCGATTTCGTCCTGCAAATCAAGAAAACCCCGATTGTGGTCAATGACAGTCGCGGCTTCTTCACCTCGCGGGTGTTCGGCACGTTCACCAACGAAGGCATCGCCATGCTGGGCGAAGGCGTGAGCGCGCCGATGATCGAGACGGAAGCGCGCAAGGCCGGCATGCCGATCGGCCCTCTGGCGATCTCCGACGAAGTTTCCCTCAGCCTGATGAGCCATATCCGCCAGCAAACCGCCAAAGACCTGCAAGCAGAAGGGAAACCGCTGATTGAGCACCCGGCGTTCGCCGTGATTGACTTACTGCTCTACGAATACAAGCGTCCGGGCAAGGCTGCGGGTGGTGGTTTCTACGATTATCCGGCCCGTGGGCAGAAGCATCTGTGGCCAGAGCTGAAAAGTCGTTTCGAGAAGGCTGACGGGCAGATTTCGCCGAAGGACGTACGTGATCGGCTGCTGTTCGTGCAAGCCATCGAAACCGTGCGCTGTGTGGAGGAGGGGGTGTTGACCTCGACGGCGGACGCCAACGTCGGCTCGATCTTCGGCATCGGCTTCGCCGCCTGGACCGGCGGCGCGCTGCAGTTCATCAACCAGTACGGCGTGAAAGATTTCGTCGCCCGCGCCCAGTACCTGGCAGAGCAGTATGGCGAGCGATTCGCACCGCCTGCGCTATTGCTGGAGAAAGCGGCTAAAGGGGAGGCGTTCTAGGGGACGGATGACGCATTCCGGGGCTTGCCTTGCCACTGTGTTTCAAGGCAGGCTCAGGGGTGTGCATTATTCCCATCAAGTGTCAGGTATTTTTTATGTCGTTACGCATCTGCATTCTGGAAACCGACATCCTGCGTCCGGAACTGGTCGATCAATATCAGGGTTACGGGCAGATGTTCCAGCGTCTGTTTTCGCAGCAACCCATCGCTGCCGAGTTCACCGTGTACAACGTGATGCAGGGCGAATATCCCAGCGATGAGCTGAAGTTCGACGCCTATCTGGTCACCGGCAGCAAGGCCGACTCCTTCGGCACCGACCCTTGGATTGAAACCCTCAGGGCTTACCTGCTGACCCGCTACAAGCGTGGCGACAAATTGCTGGGCGTGTGCTTCGGCCATCAACTGTTGGCGCTGCTGCTGGGTGGCAAGAGCGAACGTGCGACCCAAGGCTGGGGCGTCGGCACCCACAAGTACAAACTCGCCGCCAAGGCGCCGTGGATGAGCCCGGTGAGGGAAGAGCTGACCTTGTTGATCAGCCATCAGGACCAGGTCACCGCGCTCCCGGAAAACGCCACGGTCATTGCTTCCAGCGATTTCTGCCCGTTCGCCGCGTACCACATCAACGATCAGGTGCTGTGCTTCCAGGGGCATCCGGAATTCATTCACGATTACTCGCGCGCGTTGCTGGATATTCGTCAGGAAGCGCTGGGTGAGCAGATTTATTCGAAAGGTATGGCGAGCCTTGAGCACGAGCATCACGGCACTACCGTTGCGGAGTGGATGATGCGGTTTGTGGCGCACAAGCCTGAATCTATTTCAAGCTAAAAGCATCGCGAGCAGGCTCGCTCCCACATTAGAACGCGATCTAATGTGGGAGCGACGGTGCGACGATTCGACCTGCTCGCGAATTTCATATACGACTCGGTATTGTTTATAACCAACCTGATTTTTTGAAGCTCGCCCACAGACTCACACACCCCACCGCAATGACCCCCAACACCCCGAAATAACCGTAATGCCAACTCAACTCCGGCATGTCCTGAAAGTTCATCCCGTATATCCCGGCCACCGCCGTCGGGAACGCCAGAATCGCCGCCCACGCCGCGAACTTGCGCTGCACCACGCTTTGGCGTGACGCCTCCAGCAACACCCCAACCTCAATGGTCTGGCTGGCAATGTCCGCCAGGGTCGTCAGGTCTTCCATCTGCCGTGTCACATGGATCTGCACGTCGCGAAAATACGGGCGCATGTTCTTGTCGATAAACGGGAAACTCAGCTTCTGCAATTCCTCACCGATCTCCACCATCGGCGCCGCAAACCGGCGCAAGCGCAGTACATCGCGGCGCAGGCTGTGGAGTTTTTGAATGTCGCGCTCGTTCAGGGAGCTACACATGACGCTGCTTTCCAACTCATCGATCTCGGCATGGATCGCTTCACCCATGGGCTGGTAGTTTTCAATCACGAAATCGAGGATGGCATAGAGTACGAAATCTTCCCCGTGCTCCAGCAACAGCGGACGCGCCTCACAACGCTGTCGGACATGGGCGTAGGACGCCGAGTGACCATTGCGTGCGGTAATGATGTAGCCCTTGCCGGCAAAGATATGAGTCTCGATGAACTCCAGTTTTCCTTCATTCCGGATCGGCGAATACGTGACGATGAACAGCGCGTCGCCGAAGGTTTCCAGTTTCGGTCGACTGTGTTTTTCCAGGGCGTCTTCAATGGCCAGTTCGTGCAGGTTGAACTGGCGTTGCAGATTGAACAACTCCTGGGCGTTCGGTTCTTCGAGGCCGATCCAGACAAAGTGGCCGGGCTTTGCCGCCCAGGCAGCGCCTTCGTCGAGGGTGATATTGGTGACTTTCTTACCAGCGCTATAAACCGCAGCAGCAACAACTCTACCCATGATAGTGATTCACTTCTTATTGGCAGCTTTCTATTAGCAAAGATGGCAGTGGCAGGCAGTCACCAGCTTAGCCCTGTCTACTGCTTGAGAGTCAGTGAAATCTGCGGAGTTCGTCGGCAAAAACTCGCAGGCAAAAGAAAACCCGCACAAGGCGGGTTTCTTTTACGCGGCTTGCAGTTGCCGATCCATCGAAGCGATGCACTCGCGCATCTGCTCGCGGCACTGGGCAATCAGCAGCGGCATGTCATCCAGGCTCAATCCAGCCGTAGGAATCGCCGGTAACGAGCGGATCAGAATCTTCCCACTGCGCCAGCGGTTCAATCGCATGTGTTTAACGTAACTGCTGACACACACCGGAACAATTGGCACGCCGGCGGCAATGGCCATTTGAAAGGCACCTTTCTTGAACGGCAGCAACTCTTCGCCCAGGTTGCGCGTGCCTTCCGGGAAGACCCAGATCGACGTGTCTTCATTCTGCAGCGTGTGGGTAGTGGTCAGCATCGACTGGCGCGCTTTCTGCGCATTGCCGCGATCGATCAGCACATTGCCCGCTAGCCAGAACAACTGACCAAACAGCGGCACCCACTTCAGACTCTTTTTGCCGATACACACGGTGCGGCGGGGCACCACGTTGCCGAACACAAACAGATCGTAGTTGGACTGGTGGTTGGCGATGATCACGCAGCTGTCGGGTTTATCCATCAGCGGTCCGACGTCGGCCTTCACCCGCAGACGCAAAATGCACATCGCCGGCCATGCATAAAGACGCGCGCACAATCGGCTGTTGTCCGGATTGAACGGTCGGCACAGGCCGAGAATCACCCCAAGCACACCGGCCAGAATAAAGTGTAGGCCCATCAATAACATACGAAACACAAACAGCATTTACAGGCCCCACCGGGACAAAAGGTGGCGCAGTGTACGGATGTGCACTGTTTTCGGCAATTGCCGCTATAGAGGTGGGAGATAGGCGATGTTTGAGCGCATGTTTCCGACTTGTGGGTCAGATGCGATCTAGAGCGGTTGTAGGCTTTTCAACGGAGCACGTAAGAAAAAGCCCGACGCGACGGTCGGGCTTTTCGGTGTCGCACGTTTGGGTTTAAACCAAAAAATCCTGATCCTCGATGATCGCGTTGTCCAGCCTCTCCAGCAGCGCCTTGCGCACTTTGAGCTTGGTGTTCTTGTGAGCGATCATGTTGATCTTCTTCAACTGACGAGCCGCCGCCAGCGCCGCGCCTTGCAGCTCTTCGGCCGACACCACCAGGTCGAAGAACCCGGCATCCACGGCACTTTGTGGATTAAACATCTCAGCGTTGATCACCGAACGGTGGAACGCCGACTTGCGCAGACGATCACGGGCCAGCTCGATACCGGCGTGGTGCATGGTCATGCCGATCTGCACTTCGTTCAAACCAATGGTGAACGGGCCGTCGACACCAATGCGGTAATCCACCGACAACAGCAGGAACGCGCCCTTGGCCACTGCATGCCCAGGGCATGCCACGATCACCGGGAACGGGTGCGCCAACAGACGACGGGCCAGGGTCGAACCGGCAGTCACCAGCGCCACGGCTTCTTTAGGGCCGGAGGTCATCACCTTCAAGTCATAACCGCCCGACAGCATCCCGGGCGTACCGGTAATGATCACCACCGCACGATCAGTCACCGCCTGATCCAGCGCGGCGTTAAACGCAGCAATCACGTCCGGAGAGATGGCATTGACCTTGCCATTGCTCAAGGTCAGGGTCGCGATACCGTCTTCGAGATGGTAGGAAATCAACTCACTCATGACGCTATTCCTTTCAATAAAGTAGGGCAGACGTTACCCACCGCCGCAGGCCAGGTAAAGCGCCGTGACTGACCGCTCAGTCACCCTTTCCCCGCCCGGCAAGCGTCGCCCGCCACACCCGCCGCGCATTCCCCTCTATATAGAAGCGGGCGCGAAGCCGGAGATTGGCGGGTTTGCCATGGCCCGGAACCTGCTCGAACGACTAAAACGCTAAGCGCATGAAAATTCTGCAAAAAAAGTTTGCCATCGGAAAAGCTTTCGACTACATTAGCGCGCCTCGACAGACAGAACTTGTTTGAAGAGATACGGTGAAGTGTCCGAGTGGCTTAAGGAGCACGCCTGGAAAGTGTGTATACAAGAAATTGTATCGAGAGTTCGAATCTCTCCTTCACCGCCAAATTCGATGTAACCAAAACCCCTGATTTCGAAAGAAGTCAGGGGTTTTGTGGTTTCTGGCGTCTGGATTTTGTGGATGGCAATGTTATTGATCCACGCTCATCGGCGAAGGCGCTTCCGAAATTCATGTAGGACGGGTGATAGGCATGTGGGAAGTAATGCTGGAAAGCCAGGTAGCTGGGTGCTTTCATAGGTTTCGGCACCTGACTTGAGCCGTTTCGTGAGGGGTATTCGCTATGCGCCTTTAGGGGGCAAAATGAATCAACGGCAAGGCACATGACGCGGCCTATTATCTGGAAGGACGAACGCACGTTATGCAGGAATTCACCATGAAACAGGCCGAACTGGAAAAGGTTCACGTGGAGATCGTCAAGCTGATGGCTGAGCAGCGCAAACTGAACGCCGAGGCCGGGAAGATGACCCGTGAAACTTTTTGGTATCCGGTGGCTGTGGCGACTGGGTTGATTGGCACGGTGGCCACTGTCACCGCAACTGTCACCGCAGTGTTGGTCAAGCTGCTCTAACCTGTTGGACTGCCCAAAACCCCTCGAATGGAATCGACACTATGTCTCACCCTCGCGCCGCTTCCCGCCGCATCGCTATTTCCCTCTCCGCCGTGTTGATAAGTACCGTCCCCTTATTCGCCACCGCATCTACAACCAAGACTTTCCCCGATGCCATAGCCAGCGACCCCGCAAAACTAGGCTGGATGGTCGGCTCGCCACCCCCTGCAGATCGCACCGTGCGTTTCGAAGATGGCAGCTATTTCCAGTTCCCGGCGATGCGCTGGAGTGTTTCGAACTTCCGTCAACTGATGCCAACGATCAACGTTTCACGGGGGCTCGGTGCGCCGGTTCCATTGGTACCTGCGCTACGCAAAGACATCGATGCGATCAGCTTCGTCCCGCTGGGCGCGAAGGCTCCGATGACCTGGGATCAATCCCTCGCGGCCACCTACACCGACGGGATTGTGGTGATGCATCGCGGGAAAGTTGTCTACGAGCGTTATTTTGGCGTGCTGAAGCCTGAAGGCCAGCACGCGGCAATGTCGGTGACCAAGTCTGTGGTCGGCACATTGGGAGCGATGTTGGTGGCAGAAGGGCGAATCGATGCGAACAAGCACGTCGCCGAATACGTCCCCGAACTGGCGGCTTCGGCGTTTGGCAGCGCCACGGTGCGTCAGGTCCTCGATATGACGACCGGCCTCAAGTACAGCGAGGACTACGCCGACCCAAACGCCGAGGTCTGGGCTCATGCAAAAGCTGGCAGCCCTCTGCCCAAGCCAAAGGACTACAGCGGTCCGCGAAGTTACTACGAGTTTTTGCAGACGGTTCAACCGCAAGGCGAACACGGCAGCGCGTTTGGCTACAAGACCGTCAATACCGATGTACTGGGCTGGATCATCGCTCGAGCGACCGGTCGCAACGTCGCACAGTTGTTGTCGGAGCGGATCTGGAGCCGTTTGGGGGCTGAGCAGGACGCCTATTTCACGGTGGATTCCATTGGCACCCCGTTTGCCGGCGGCGGCTTGAACACCGGTTTGCGTGACCTGGCACGATTTGGCGAGATGTTGCGTAATGACGGTCAGTTCAACGGTCAGCAAATCGTGCCCCAAGCGGTGGTCGACGACATACGTCGCGGCGGTGACAAGCAGGCATTCGCCCAGGCGGGGTACGATTTGTTGAAGGGGTGGAGTTACCGTTCGATGTGGTGGGTGACCAACAAAGAGGGCGGAGCCTTCATGGCGCGAGGGGTCCATGGGCAACGCATTTATGTCGACCCGAAGGCCGAGATGGTGATTGTTCGCTACGCCTCCCATCCGGTCGCCAGTAACTCGGCTAATGATCCGGTCACCTTGCCTGCGTTTGATGCGTTGGCTCAGCATCTGTCCAGGTTGCCTTGAGTAATTACCCCTCGGACCATGAAGAAGGAAATTTAATGATCACCACCACAACCCACACCATCGAAGGCCGACAAATCACCGCTTATCTGGACATCGTCAGTGCCGAGTCGGTGCAGGGTGTCAACGTGATCCGCGATATGTTCGCCGGGATGCGGGATTTTTTCGGTGGGCGCTCTCAGACATTGGAGCGGGCGTTGAAGGAGGCACGGATTCAGGCAACCGACGAGTTGAAGGAGCGTGCGCAGGCACTTCAGGCTGATGCGGTGGTGGGGCTTGATTATGAGATCAGCATGCCAGCCGGGAAGGG
Source organism: Pseudomonas sp. GL_093 (assembly GCF_057837605.1). Lineage (NCBI taxonomy): Bacteria > Pseudomonadati > Pseudomonadota > Gammaproteobacteria > Pseudomonadales > Pseudomonadaceae > Pseudomonas > Pseudomonas sp. GL_093. The sequence continues at coordinate 2,096,947 of NZ_CM174448.1, forward strand.
CGGGATGGTGGTGGTGTTCGTGACCGGGACGGCGGTCAAGTTGAGGTGATTGAGTCACGAGGCCGTTCGTCGGGGACGCAATAATCCGAACTACAAGTCCGGTAATGACTGACTAGTCTCAAAAGCGTTGAAGGTCGACATTTTTCAGGCAAATAGGGCTTGCCGGTGTCGACCCTTTTTTGAGAGGGGAAAGGTATGGCTGATTCGTATATCGAAGACGACGGATCTGAGTTTCCGATCAACAATTGCGTGCAGTGTGGTCAAGCAGAGTATATGCCGGGCTTTGGTGAAAACCGGGTTCAGGTCGCCAAATTGAAATCCAAGGTGCCCCGATCCGAAAAGGCGAATTTCTTGCCCAAGAGGATGCCGTCTTCCAGGAAGTAACCGTCAACTGGACAGCCCCCCCGCCATTGAGCGGGGTTTTCATTTTCACAAGGTCGGTTGTTGGGATTTGGACTACAGATACACAGCCCGTTGTTAGCGAATTCTTTCACAAACTTTTCACACCCGCCTACGTAGGCTCAACTCATCCGTTAGAAAGCAGTACCTGGCCCGTTCCCCAGCGGGCTTTTTTTTGCCTGTCATAAAACCTTTTCTAAAAACGCTGTCCAACCGTCGCCTATTGCGAGGTTGTACCCGTGCGTGTCTGGACTTTTTCTCCTCTAAAGCATTCAATCTCGCCCCTTTCGGTTACCCCCTTTTTTTGAGGTTCTTGTCATGCGTTTAACACTGCCTGCTTTGGTTCTGGGGCTTTTGGTTGCTCAAGGTGCGATGGCTGCGGGTGATGGCACTGCCGCCATCGGTGGTGGTTTGGGTGGCGCGCTGGGTAATGTGGTCGGCCAGAGCATGGGCGGCAGCACCGGTGCAGCGATTGGTGCTGGTGTAGCGGGCGCGGCCGGCAGTGCTGTTGCCGCACGCAAAGGCAGCCGCACTAAAGCCGCCATTGGTGGTGGTGTCGGCGCGGCCGGCGGTTCGATCATCGGCAACAGCCTGGGCGGCAGGACCGGTTCCACCATCGGCGCAGGCTTGGGCGGCGCATTGGGCGGCGGCGTGGGCAGCAACCTGGCCAAAGGTCACAAGCGTCACTGATCCTGATCGATCAGCTCAAAAAGCCCGGCTTGATGCCGGGCTTTTTGTATCTGGATATTTCTTCTTCGCGCTCTTCGAACTTACAGCTGTCCAACGATCAGCGCTGGCGTGATGAAAAAGCTAGACTGACGCCATCCGTAACGCCTTCTCTTACCCCCGATACGGAATTTAGAGGTACATATCATGCGTTTGACATTGTCCACGTTGGTTCTGGGACTTTTGGTCGCTCAAGGTGCAATGGCCGCCGGTGACGGCACCGCTGCAGTTGGCGGTGGTATTGGCGGTGCGCTAGGTAACGTGGTCGGCCGGCAAATGGGCGGCAGCACGGGTGCCGCGATTGGCGCCGGTGTAGGCGGCGCGGCAGGTAGCGCGGTCGGCGCGAACAAAGGCAGTCGCACAGAAGCGGCTATTGGTGGTGGTCTGGGGTCGGCCGGTGGCTCGGTGATCGGCAATAGCCTCGGTGGTTCTACCGGTTCGACCATTGGCGCAGGCCTGGGCGGCGCGGCGGGTGGGGCGGTAGGCAACAACTTGGGTAACGATAGCGGCAGTTCGCACTCCGGTAGCGGCCACAATCACAAGCATAAAAACAAGCACAGAAACAAACATCACTGATTCGTCATTGAGTCACAGCAGAAACCCGGCCCAGCGCCGGGTTTTTCGTTTGTGCGCCAGGCATGGCGCGTTGCGCGTAAGCGCAACCAGCTTGGCTGTGGTAGCCACGCTGGTGACTTGGAGGTGAAAGTCCTCTACACCCCCGGCAAGGGGAAGTGTTAGCCAGAGGCAAGGGTGTCGCGGGCGACTGCGAATCTGAAGGAAGCCCGAGGCAAAATGCTGGCCTGACGAACAGGAAGCGGATTAGGCGGCGCAGCGGGGTAAGGGGGCAAACTTCCTCAAAGCCCAATACTTGCACGGAACGCTGCGACGTAGATCCGACAGGCATAAGCAGGAAGGTCGCGCGAATTACCCTGGGAGATCTGTGCGTTTGCCACTGTGCTACCGAGCGTCGAGAGGCGACGGGATGAGCGTGCAGAAGTCAGCCGAGGCCGTAGTAAGTGACGAATAACTCTGTCACCAAGGGCCGAACAGGTTATGCCGCCAGTAGGCGTCAGAGTCTCGTCGAATGTCGAAAAAGCAGAAATTTCTCCGCAAGAGAACTGTGACCCCAAGCCCCGGACAGAATCCGCGGGTGACGGCTGGCAGTGCGCAGGCATTGGCGGCGTCTGTGACGTGGACGAACGCGGAGCCGGACACGCTGATGGCGCGGGTGCTTGCACCCGCCAACCTCAGACGTGCGTATCAGCGCGTGGTCAGCAACAAGGGCGCACCGGGTGCCGATGGCATGACGGTCGACGACTTGGCGGACTACGTGAAACAGTATTGGCCGACCCTCAAGGCTCGGTTGTTGGCCGGTGAATATCACCCGCAAGGTGTACGCGCCGTCGACATTCCCAAACCCAAAGGTGGAACCCGTCAGTTGGGCATTCCCAACGTCGTGGATCGCCTGATCCAACAAGCTCTGCTGCAACAGCTCACGCCGCTCTTCGATCCGCTGTTCTCGGACTACAGCTACGGCTTCCGTCCGGGGAGAAGCGCTCACCAAGCCCTCGAAACCGCTCGCGACCATGTGGCAGCGGGTCACCGCTGGTGTGTGGAACTCGATCTCGAGAAGTTCTTTGATCGGGTCAATCACGATGTCCTGATGGCTTGCGTGGCGCGTCAAATCGAAGACAAGCGGGTGCTCAGACTGATCCGTCGCTATCTCGAAGCGGGAACGATGTCAGGCGGACTCGTCAGCCGACGGCAAGAAGGGACGCCGCAAGGCGGCCCGCTCTCGCCGTTGCTGTCGAATATCCTGCTCAACGAACTCGACCGCGAACTGGAGCGGCGGGGTCATCGCTTCGTGCGCTATGCCGACGACGCGAATATTTATGTGCGCAGTCGTCGCGCGGGTGAACGAGTGATGGTCAGTGTTGAGCGTTTCCTGACCCAGCGTCTGAAACTGACGCTCAACCGGGAAAAGAGCCGTGTGGTACGGCCTTGGGTCTGTGATTATCTGGGTTATGGGATGAGCTGGCATCAACAGCCGAGGCTAAGAGTGGCGGCGATGAGCCTGGGGCGCTTGCGCGACCGAGTCAGAGACCTGCTGCGCGGAGCGCGGGGTTGCAAGATGGCAACCGTCATCGTGCGATTAAACCCCGTGCTGCGGGGTTGGGCAGGCTATTTCAAGCTAAGTCAGAGCAAGCGGCCACTTGAGGAGTTGGATGGCTGGGTGCGTCGTAAGCTGCGCTGTGCCGTATGGCGTCAATGGAAACGGCCCTCAACAAGGGCTCGGAACTTGATACGTCTGGGGCTCAGCAGGCACCGCGCCTGCATATCCGCGTTCAACGGTCGTGGTCCATGGTGGAGCTCAGGAGCTGCACATTTGAATCACGCGCTACCGAAGAAGCTGTGGGATCGGCTTGGACTGGTCTCAATACTGGATACGATAACTCGGCTTAATCGCATAACTTGAACCGCCGTATACGGATCCGTACGTACGGTGGTGTGAGAGGACGGCGGCTGTGAAGCCGCCTCCTACTCGATCTGGTAGTAGGACTCTGGAACGTTTGGTCGTGCGACGCCTCGAACTTCATACACCCCAGAACGTTGTGAGGCATGCCATGACTCCTGAAACCGAAGGCAAAGAAGAAAAAGGCCCGAGCGGGCTTCCGTTCATTAACGATCCTGGTAACGAAGACCCAGGCTCTTTGATGGATGACGCAACGGTGCCGCTCAATGATTCCGATGATGCGGGCGATGTCGGAAATATCGAGTTCGAAGACGAGGAAGAGGAAGAGGATGAGGACGAAGATTGACCCTGCTGTGCGACGGACTCGACCGATCGTCTCTCTGATCGAACGCAATGCAGGGCGCAATCCTCGAAACTTCAGGGCCTGCTTTTCAGGCCCCAAGAGAGGTGCCTTATGAACGCTGATCCGAAAGACTCCGACATCGACGATACCCCCGAATATCCGCTGCCTTCACCGACCGATTCCTTGAGTCGTGATCAACGTCCGCCTGATGACGACACGGCTGTAGAGCAATTGCCGACTGATGAAGTGAAGCGTGGGGATGTGGAAGCGCACCCTGACGACCCGGATATTGCCGGTGAAGACGGCTCAAACGAACCGAGCTGAAAACATGCGCTGTGGCGCAGCGCCACTCGTCAACTGCGCGGCACCTTTAAAAAGCGATGAGTGGGAGCGGTTCTGGGAGTGGGTCTGGAGGATCCGGTAGTTCTGGGCTGAATTTGAATGGTGGTAGCTCGGGAGGAGGGACGGGAAGTGCTAGTGGCGGAACACGTGGTTCGGGGGGGGTAGGCTAATTGTTATTTAAAGATAAAAGCCCAGCAACATGCTGGGCTTTGGTGGAATACGTGAGCGGCCGGCACACAAAAAGTTTGACAGTCCGGTTATCGATCTTTGTTTATCAGATTTTGAGCAGCGATTATTTCTTCGATAAGTAATCGAATCGAACCGGCCTTTGAAAGCGCAAGTGGTGTGTCCCAGTCATAGTTCTTGATAACTCTAATCTGAAAAGAACCGCTGATATCGAACGACGGATACCAGCCTACATCTAGCAAATGTGTATCGTGATACTCCACTTGCAGCATGTCCTCTTTCAGAAAGTCGATCTGATTTGAGAGATCGGTATTTCTCAATGCGGAAAGCTCATCGTAAGTGATTTTCCCCGTTATGAATGTTAGGTCCATCACTTCATTAGCCTCCTAAATTCGGTCTCTGAGATCGGATGTCCATGGATCGTTCTGGCGCTTAGCTCGATGCGTATCCATCGACTGGGCTTTCCTTCGCTGGCACCAATGTCAGTCTCGTATTCTTTGACTTTCCAAGATTTTCCGTTGGTAGTAGGAGAGCCGGTTTTGTAAGCGTCTCGCTCCATGATTTCAACATCGATGCCTTGCTTGTATTTGGCGGGCCCCGACTTGGTGGAGTTTATCGTTTCCTTCCAAGTCATATTTTTTGATGGGTTGTGTTTGTAACCGTGTGGTGTCCAGTCGACGATTTCCGGAAATGGAAGATTTGGATTCCCCTCATCAACCTTCGCCGTCCCCGCCGGATCCTCATCCCCAAACGCCGGCCGCTTACACCCATCCCCACCCGGGCACTCACTCAACCCCAGCGGATCAACCCACCCTGTCGGGTTCCGCGTGTACTGATACCCGTTTAACCCACCCGCCAACTTGCTCGGATCCGGCGTCAAATACCGTCCAACATCCGGATTGTAGTAGCGATGCCGGTTGTAATGCAGGCCCGTTTCCGCATCGAAATACTGCCCCTGAAACCTCAACGGCTGATCAAGCACCTGATGGGTGTCGCGGTTGAGGCGAGTCAGGCGGCCATAGGCTGTGTATCGGGCGGCCCAGATGATGTCGCCGCTGTAGTCGGTGAGTTCTTGCGGTGTGCCGAGGTGGTCAAGTTGGTAGTAGAACGGGCAGGCCAGGTGTGGGCCTTTGCCGTCGAGCATGGCCAGCGGGCGGAAGCTGCCCGGTTCGTAGAGGTAGCTGCGGTAGTGCTCGCAGCTGCTTTCGGCGACGAGGTGGTCGCCCTGCCAGAAGAACTCGGTGGTTTTGCCGTCGACGGTTTTGCTGATGCGGCGGCCGAAGGCGTCGTAGCGGTAGGTCGCCTGGCTGCCGTTGGGCAGGGTGGCGCCGATCAGCCGATGTTGGCAGTCGTAGCGGTACTCGGTGACCAGTTTTTGCCCGGTGCCGCGGCGTTCGCGGATCAGGTTGCCAAAGGCGTCGTAGTCATAGTGGCGATCGCCTTGCATCAGCAGGCGATTGCCTTTGACGGTGGTCGGGCCAGGACGATCCTGCATCAACAGGTTGCCCGCCGGGTCGTGGGCGAAGCTTTCCGGTTGTTGATCACGGGAGTGTCGGACGCGGATCAGGCGGTCGAGTGGATCGTATTGGTAGCTGCGTTGGCCGTGACGGGTGTCGGCAATGTAGTCGAGGTTGCCGTTTGCGCTGTAGGCATAGTCGCGGCGATACAGCGGTTGGAGGTGTTGGCTGACAGCGTGGGCTTTCAGACGGCCCTGGTCGTCATACTGATAATCGCTGAGCAACAGGCCTTGTTGGCGGTTTAGTTCGCGACCGGCGAAGAAGGTATGCGACGTCAATCGGCTGCCGTTGAGGTCGATGGCCGTCAGCGCACCGCCCTTGGCATGGTGGTAGTCGAGTTTGCTGTTGTCCGGCAGGCGCAGGCGATTGAGTTGGCCGCAGGCGTCGTAGCCATAGCGCAAGGTGCCCCAGCCTTGGTGTTCGGTGATCAGGCGGTCCTGCTGGTCGTACTCAAATTCCAGCGGGTGATCGTGGCCGTCGTCGACACCGACCAACCGGCCGAGGCTGTCGTAGCGGTATTCAACCTTGATGCCGTCGGGCAGGGTTTTGACCAGTAGACGTCCGGCCGAATCCCGCTGATAAGCCGTCACCCGCGGCGAACCGTCCTCGCCGAACTCGGTTTTCTCCAGCAACTGGCCGTTGAGGTCGTAGGCGTACGCCGTGCGTTGGCCGTCGAATCCGGTTTCCTGTCGGATCAAACCATTGGGCGTGTAGTCCAGCTGATATTTTTCGCCGGACTCGTTTTCGATCTCGGTGAGCAACAACTGGGCGTTGTCGTAGCGGTACTTCAGCTGGGTGCCGTCGGAATTGAGGCGGCGGCTGACCAGGTGCAAATCGTCGATGTATTCGTAGCGGGTGACGCGGCCCAGTTCATCGCGTTCGGCGGTGATCTTGCCGTAGGCGTTGTAGCTGAACGCGCGGCTGACGCCTGTGGGAAGCGTCGTCTGGATCAGTCGTCCAACGGCATCCCATTGGTACTGGGTAACGGCACCGTGTTCGTCCTGGCGGGTAATCTGCCGCCCCAGCGCGTCGTAGGAAAACCGCCGCACACCACCATCCGGCAGCGTTTCCTCAACCAACTGCCCCAAGCCATTCCAGACGAAGACATGCCGACTGTTGTCCGGATAGCGGATCGACAGCAGCTGCCCTTTTTCGTCGTAGTGATAGTGGCTGACATGACCGTCGGGGTCGGTCGCTTCGGTGATGTCGCCTTGCGCATTGCGCTGATATTTCCAGACGGCTTTACCGCGGTACCGTGCGTGCAGGAAACCGTAGCGATACTCGTAGGTCGTCGGTTCGTCTTCCGGCGGAATCAGCGCGATAAGCCGTCCGACTTCGTCATAACGGTATTCGGTGACGGCGCCGAGCGGATCCTGCTCGGCAAGCAACCGCCCCTGGTCGTCGTAGGCCTTGAGGTGTTCGCCACCATCCAGCTCGACCTTGCGCACCAGTCGCGCCCTGTCGTCATGGACGTAAACCTCTTCGCTACCGTCGGCGTTTTTAACCAGCACACTGCCGTTGTCATCCCAGACGTAACGCGTGTCCATCTGCGAAAAAGTCGCCCAATGCCGCACGCACCGGGCCGCTTTGCCGGCACGCTCCCACTCCCAGTAGAAACTCGCCCCACCGGCCAACTGCCGCTGCAGAATCACGTGCTGATCGTCGTAGTCGTAGCGTTCGCTTTCACCGGCGGCATTGGTCGCTTCGATCAAGCGATGACGAGCGTCATAGCGGTAGGCAACCAGCGTCTGCTCGGTACGCCAGGTGTCTTCCAGGGTCTCGGCCGGATGAAAACGCTGATACTCGACGGCGACGATGTGCCGGCGCTCATAGCGCAACAGAAGGGAACGGCCTGCGCCGTTATTGAGGCGTTTGATCCTGTCAGAAGTGTCCCGCTGCACTGTCAGTCGATTGCCATAGGCATCGCTGATGGCCGTCAGACGTCCTGCACGAAAGTGGAAAAACCGCGCTTTTTCGCCAGCCAGGGCGAGGATCAGTTCTTCCGGCTCGTCACCTAGATAAATAGCCGCCCGCGACAGGCTGTTGTGAATCGTCGGGCGCTCGATATTCGGTAGTGGAAAAGTCGTACGACGGTTTTCGTGGTCGATCCAGATGACGGTGTCGCCATCGATTTCCAGGTGATGAGCGAGGGAGTGACTCCAGCCGAATCCGAGCCCGCAATCGATCTCCACCGCACTGGTGCGATAGAGCCGGGTGAAGTCGAACGGCAAAATCCCGTCCAGTGAACCGTCGGTCAGCGTGAGCAGTTCCTCGCCGGTGACCATCGATACCGGACAGCCATTGGTACAGGTCAACGGTCCGCAATCGGCGCTGTCACCGTTGGGGTTTTTCGCTTGATCCGGGGCATCGTCGCGATGTTCCAGCCTGCCAATCCTGGTCATGGCTTCAGACTTGTCGCGAGCAATGGCCACCGGCTTCTTCACCAACAAAATCGGCGCAGCTCCCGCGGTGATTTGCAACGACACGGCAGGCGCGGGATTGATCGGTGCATTCCGGGCATTGACCATCAGCGGTTTGAGCGCGCCAGCGTGGGCTGTCAGGTCGGACTTGGCGGTGAGCTCAGCCAATCGCAAACTGGCGGCCGCCAGCCATTGCCGGGTCTGCGGGGACTTGATCCTGGACAGCACCTTCTCACTCAGACGCAATTCCAGTCCTGCAGGACTGGTGAGGCACATAAGCAGGAAACTGATCAATATCTCCGTACGAATTTCCGCCACGACTTCGGCGATGTACTGCGGCGGCAGCATCCTCAGCCAACTGGTGAACGCCGCGAGATGAATGAACATCAACGGCTCGTCGCTCAACATCAGCAACACCTTGGCGATGGACTCCGCCGAGGCGTTCAGCAGCGTTTCAATTTCGGATTGGGTCAGGTATTCAAGGAGTTTTTCGCTGTTGGCCTGCAGGTCCGCGATCAGGGCGTAAATCTGTTTTACGTCATCCCACAAACCGTTCAGCGAGTTCTCGAAGCCGCGCCAGTCGGCCTGTTGCAACATGCCGTAGCGCTTGATGAAATCGGCCTGGGAGAACCCGGCCCACGCTGGCTCAAACTCGGTCGTCCATTCGTTGCGCAACCAACCTTCCAGCTCGCCGATGACGCCCTGATAGGAGGCGTAAAGTGCTTTGACGTGATCAGCAGATACATCGGGAAAGAAGGTGATGCGAAAACGTTGGCCGCGCTGGCAATCGGGGATTTCCAGGATGCCGCTGGGGCCGATCTCGTCGTAGATCGGCTCGCCAAACGTCTGCTCACCCGTCACCTCGGAAATTAACGGTTCAAGCATCACCGGCGTATTGCCGATTGGCACGAAACGCGCCGCCTCAAACATATGCACCAGGGTCAACGGACCGCTGGCCGGGCACGCGGCGACAGTCGCACTGACAGGCGTGGTCGAATGCTTTGGCGCGCTTAGTCGGACTTCGTTGCCGACCTTGAACACTTGCTCGACATCCAGGGCCTTGCCGGTCCAGAAGCTTTCCGCCCAGGCGTCGTAGTCGTTCAGGCACAGTCGAAAATCACCCAGCAGCGCTTCGACATCCGGGTGCTCAGGGTCCATGGCGGCGACCACCAGCAGCCCGATGGTGTTGTTCAAGGCCAGGAGGTTGTCAGGTATGAACATTCGCAGTCCCTCGCGCGGATCAATTCAGAGCGCGAGACTTTGCGGGGGATCGGCGGGGAAAGAAGTCGGGAAAGTAAGTGTTTGGTGTAGGGGAAATCGCTAAATGACGAACAGCACTTCGGCGCAGGTTTTAGTACCGCTCAGGCATTGCCCGTTGCCCTATGCCCGCCGCGCTCGCTATGCTGCTGAATCCTTTAATCGATCGCGGACCCGGCCGTACCTGAGCCGCCTCTGGGATGTCATTAGAAAACGGATCAGATGCGATGAATGCACCGCTGAATGAATTCGGCCCGATCAAGGCCGTGATTTTCGATATGGACGGCTTGTTGCTGGACACCGAGGGCATTTACACCGAGGTCACGTCCATGATTGCTGCGCGTTACGGTCGGGTCTTCGACTGGAGCGTCAAGCAGAACATCATCGGCCGTGGCGCGGGTGATCTGGCGCGTTATGTGGTCGAGGCGCTGGACCTGCCGATCACCGCCGAAGAGTTTCTGGTGATCCGCGAACCGCTGATGCGCGAGCGTTTTCCTACAGCGCTGGCGATGCCTGGCGCACAGGAGCTGGTTCGGCACTTGAAGGCCAACAACATTCCGATCGCGGTGGGCACCAGTTCTTCGCGTCAGTCGTTCGGCCAGAAAACCACCTTGCACCGCGACTGGTTTGCGCTGTTCGATTTCATCGTGACGGCTGACGATCCGGAAGTCGGCGCGGCCAAACCGGCGCCGGACATTTTCCTCACGGCCGCGCGGCGCCTGGGTGTCGCGCCTGAGGATTGCCTGGTGTTCGAGGACTCTCCGTTCGGTGTCACGGCGGCGAAAGCGGCGGGAATGACCGCGATTGCGATCCCGGATCCGGCGATGGCTGACGAAAAATACGCACACGCCGATGGCATTCTTCGTACGCTGAAAGCATTCAAACCGATCGCTTGCGGTTTGCCAGCGCTCGAATGGGCTTAAAGCTGCGTGCATGAAAATGCCGGCAATCTGATCAGGGTTGCCGGCGTTTTTTTATGCGTGATTCAGAACATCAGGCGCCGAAACCACCGTCGATGGTCAGGCTGGCACCGGTGATGTAGCCGGCTTCGGGACCGACGAGGTAGGCGACGAAGCTGGCGATTTCTTCCGCTTTGCCGTAACGACCCACCGCCATCAACGGGATCAGGCTTTCGGCGAAGTCGCCACTGGCCGGGTTCATGTCAGTGTCGACCGGGCCCGGTTGCACGTTGTTGATGGTGATGCCGCGCGGGCCGAGGTCGCGCGCCAGGCCTTTGGTCAGGCCGACCAGCGCCGATTTGCTCATGGCGTACGGGCCACCACCGGCGAAGGGCATGCGGTCGGCGTTGGTGCTGCCGATGTTGATGATGCGACCGCCTTCGGTCATGTGTTTGGCTGCGGCCTGGGTGGCGATGAATACGCTGCGCACGTTGATCGCGAGCGTCTGGTCGAAGTCTTCGAGTTTGAAATCTTCCAGCGGTGCAACGGCCAGCACGCCAGCGTTGTTGACCAGAATGTCCAAGCGACCAAAGGCTTTTACCGTGGCGCTCACGGCGTTGCGAATGGCGTCGGCGTCGGCGCTGTCAGCCTTGATGGCGAGGGCTTTGCCGCCGTTACCGGTGATGCTGTTTTGCAATTCTTCGGCTTTGGCCGTGGAGCTGACGTAGGTGAAGGCGACTGTCGCGCCTTCAGCGGCCAGGCGTTTGACAATGGCGGCGCCGATACCGCGGGATCCGCCTTGAATCAAAGCCACTTTGCCGCTGAGGTTCTGAGTAGTCATATCGATCTCCAAAGTCCCGAGGCGAGATGTCTCGGTTGATGGAGCCTAGTATCGATTCAGGATTACCGGCTGTGTAGACGGTAATTGCGATAGTCTGTGTAAACCAGAAGTTTATAGTGACGCTTATGGAAACCTTCAGCAGTATCGAATGCTTCGTGCGCAGTGCCGAGGTTGGCAGCTTCGCCGAAGCCGCGCGCCGCCTGAGTCTGACCCCGGCGGCGGTGGGCAAGAGCGTCGCCAAACTTGAGGCGCGACTGGGGGTGCGGCTGTTTCAGCGCAGCACCCGCAGCCTGACGCTCACTGAAGCGGGTCATCGGTTTCTCGGCGAAGTGAGTTCCAGTCTCCACACGATCCAGAATGCCGTGGCCAATCTGGCCAGCGCCGAGGGGCTACCCGCCGGGACGTTGAAGGTCAGCATGGGCACGGTGTTCGGGCGGTTGTATGTCGTGCCGTTGCTCGGGGAGTTTCTACGGCGTTTTCCGGCGATCAACCCGGACTGGCATTTCGATAACCGTCAGGTCGATCTGATCGCTCAGGGTTTCGATGCGGCGATTGGTGGGGGATTCGAGCTGCCGCAGGGGGTGGTGGCGCGCAAGCTGACACCGGCCCATCGGGTGCTTGTCGCGTCAGCCGACTATCTTGAAGGGCGTGAGGTGATTGCCGAGCCCGATGATCTGAAGCATCACGATGGCATCCTGATTCGATCGCCGCAGACGGGGCGTGTACGTTCCTGGCAATTGACCAGTCGCACCCAGCAACACAGCCCGCTGACGCTCAAGGCGCGGATGACCATGAGTGATTCGGAGGCAGCCTGCGCCACGGCCGCCCAAGGGTTGGGTATTGCGCTGGTGAGCATGCCGTTTGCCGTGGGCTATCTGGAGGCCGGGACCTTGCAGCGGGTGCTGCCGGACTGGTATGTCGACGATGGCAACATTTCGATCTATTACGCGGAGCACAAACTGCTGCCCGGCAAGACCCGGGCGTTTGTGGATTTCGTCATTGAGCAGTTTGCGGAGCAGGGGTTGGGGCAGCGGTTTAGTGCGCTCTGAGCCAGTCTCAAAACCGAGGCGCGGCCTTCGCGAGCAGGCTCGCTCCCACATTGGATTTGTGAACGACACAGACCCATTGTGGGAGCGAGCCTGCTCGCGATGAACGATAACGCGGTCTACTGCCCGAAACGCCCCGACCAGCCAATAATTTTCTTCGGCCGCGGCGTCGCATAAGTCCGCACCTTGGACGTCGACAACCCCAATCGCACCAACGACTCGGCAATCGTCACCGCCGCCGTCACACCATCCACCACCGGAACCCCGGTGCGCCGGCGAATCTGTTCATCCAGCCCGGCCATGCCGCCGCAGCCCAGGCAAATCACCTCGGCCTTGTCTTCAAGCACGGCCAATTCCGCCTGACGAATAATTGCCTCCAGCGCACGCTCAGGATCGGATTCCAGTTCCAGTACCGCCAAACCACTGGCCCGCACCGACGCGCAGCGGTCCCAGAGTCCGGACAGTTTTAGGCGATCCTCGATCAGCGGCACGGTGCGGTCCAGCGTAGTGACCACCGAGTAGGCATGGCCGAGGAACATGGCGGTGCTGGCCGCCGCATCGGTGATGTCCACCACCGGCACGTTGAGCAACTCCTGCAAACCTTCGCGGCCGTGTTCGCCGTAACCGGCCTGAATCACGGCATCGAAGGGTTGGTCGTAGGACATCACCCGGTCCATCACCGCGATGGCGGCCAGATAACTTTCGAAATTGCCTTCGATGGAGTCAGCACCGAAGTAGGGTGTCAGGCCGATGATTTCCGTGCCCGGCGCGGCCACGGACTGAGCCGAACGTGCGATGGCCTGGGTGATGGATTCGGTGGTGTTGACGTTGACCACGAGAATTCGCATGGGAAGTCCTTATAGCGGGTGGTTCTGCGGCCCGACGGTGCCGGGCCGCCAAGGGATTAATGGCTGACGTTATCGACAGCGATGGCTTCACCGCTGACGTCTGCGTAATAAGGCTGCCGTTTGGCGATGATCAGATAGAGCATCCCGGCAATCCCGGCCCCAATCAGCCAGGAGAAGGGCGACACGCTGTCGAAGCCCGGTACCAGCGCCAGGACAATGGCGATCAGCGCGGCAGGAATGAACGCCGCGACGGCGCGTAAATTGACTCCGCGGCTGTAGTAATAGGCGCCATTGGGGTCTTCGCTGTACAACTGCGGCACGTTGACCTGACCTTTTCGTACGAGCCAGTAGTCGACCATGATCACGCCGTACAACGGGCCGAGCAGGGCGCCGAGGCCGGACAGGAAATACACGATCACCAGCGGGCTGTTGTAGAGGTTCCACGGCAGGATCAGCACCGCGATGGTCGCGCTGATCAGGCCGGCGCGGCGGAACGTCAGGTATTTGGGCGCCAGGTTGCTCAGCACGAAGGCTGGGGCGACGAAATTGGCCATGATGTTCACCGCCACGGTGACGATCAAGAAGGCCAGGCATCCGAGCACCAGAAAGAAGGTGTTGGGAATCGAGGCAATGATCTCGGTCGGGCTTTCGATGATCCGGCCGTTGATCTGAAATTGCGCGCCGCAGAGCAGGACGGTGATGCTGGCGAACACCAGAATATTCACCGGCAGGCCCCAGAAATTGCCGACCTTAATGGTCTTGCGGCACGGTGAAGAACGGGCGAAGTCACAGAAGTTGAGGATCAGCGTGCCGTAGATCGACAGCCACAACGCACCGCCGGCAAAGATGTTGCGCCACATCTCGCCGCCGGTCAGCGGTTCGCGGATCGACCAGGCGATGGTCGCGTTGGCCTGAAAGTACATCCACCCGGCGAGGGCGGCGACGGTCAGCAGAATCACTGGCCCGGCGAACGCCTCGTAGCGCCGCACCATCTCCATGCCGTAGGCGAGAATCGCCAATTGCACGAACCAGATTGCCACGAAGCACACCCAACCCAGGCTCGATAGACCGAGGATCGAGTTGTGGTCGTAGTCAGCGAAGCCCGGATGAACCGCTGTCAGCAGTACCCGAAAGACCACCGAGGCGAGGTAGGTCTGAATCCCGAACCAGGCGATGGCGATAACGGCGCGGATCAACGCAGGAATCTGCGCCCCGTGAATGCCGAAACTGATCCGGCTGATGACAGGAAACGGCACGCCGGTCTTTTGCCCCATATAACCGGAGAGGTTCATGAAGCAATACACCAACGCCGCGCCAATCCCCAGGGACAGCAGGATTTGCCAGCCACCCAGTCCGAGGGCGTACAGCCCGATGGCGAATGAATAATTGGCGATGTTGTGAACGTCGTTAGTCCACAGGGCAAAGATGCTGTAGCGGCCCCAGCGTCGACCTTCGGCTTTGGTCGGCGCCAGGTCCTTGTTGTGCAGGCGAGGGCTGAGTACGACGGGTTCTTGAAACGTTTGGTCGTGAGGGGTTGAAGTGGGTGGGAAGGAGGGCAGATCCAGCGCGATGTTGTTATTGGAGAGGCTAGTACGCATTCCGGCAGGCTCCGAGCTTGGCGTCGCGATGACTGTGCATGAGCGTTGGCTCGACAAATCTTCGTCGCGGGCAGTCAGCATCATTGGTTACGGGGCATCTGCAGCCTGTACGGGATAGGGCGCTTCAGGCTTGCGGATCTAAAGTGTGTGTATGTTTTGATGTGATTGTATACAAAACATGTATGCACTTAAGCCAGATCCATGCCAGTCAGCGATCTATGAATTTCACTGTTAATTTCGTTTTGTTATCGATAAGCGATAAGTGACTGAAATAAAGGCGATATAAATTGACTGTTTGAACAGGTATTTATTTTTCAGCGGGATGTGTACGAAAGGTCGACTGAGGAAGTCAGGGCAGGGGCGTGTAACTTTTTGGGGCGCTGAAATGAAAAGTGCACACACAAATGGCACCTATGGTGACATTCGTGTGTACACATTTTTGGAGGCGATCATCGAACCTGTGGGAGCGAGCCTGCTCGCGATAGCGGTGGATCAGTCGACATTTAGGTCGGATGTCATTCCGTCATCGCGAGCAGGCTCGCTCCCACAGGGGATCACCACAAGGCCGAAGGTTATGCCTTGGATTTGCTGATGATGTTACCCGCATGCAGACCGCATTCTTTCTGCGTCGCTTCTTCCCACCACCAACGACCTTCGCGCTCGTGCTGGTTCGGCAACACCGGACGGGTGCAGGGCTCGCAGCCGATGCTGATGAACCCGCGCTCATGCAGGCTGTTGTACGGCAGCTCCAGCATGCGGATGTAACCCCAGATCTCTTCACTGGTCATTTGTGCCAGCGGGTTGAACTTGTACAGGGTGCGTTCCGGGGTGGAGAACGCGGTGTCGATTTCCAGCACCGCGACGGCGCTGCGAGTGCCAGGGCTCTGATCCCGACGCTGACCGGTGGCCCAGGCCGTCACTCCCGAGAGCTTGCGACGTAGCGGCTCGATCTTGCGGATGCCGCAGCATTCGCCGTGGCCGTCCTTGTAGAAACTGAACAGGCCCTTTTCCTTCACGAAAGGTTCGAGCTTGGTGTAGTCCGGAGACACCAGTTCAATGTCGATCTTGTAGTGCTCGCGCACCTGATCGATGAAGCGGTAGGTCTCGGGGTGCAAGCGGCCGGTGTCGAGGCTGAACACTTTGACGTTCTTGTTCAGCTTCCAGGCCATGTCCACCAGCACCACGTCTTCGGCGCCGCTGAAAGATATCCACAGGTCATCGCCAAACTCGGCGAACGCGAGTTTCAGGATGTCCTGGGCGGATTTGTTGGCATAGGTCGTGGCGAGTTCCACGACGTCGAACGTTGGGCTCATCAGGGCGGCTTCCTACAGGTCGGTGGCGCTGGGCGCTCTATATAGGCCAGATGGTAACAAAATCCTGCAGCGACTGGCGCGCCCTATGCGTTGCACCGGTCAGCCTGAGTCGCTAGAGTTCGGCAGTCTTTTGGCTCGCTCGACTCAATAATCAATACAAATGGGAGTGTCTTGTGGAAATTGCCTGTCTGGATCTTGAAGGTGTACTGGTCCCGGAAATCTGGATCGCCTTCGCCGAAAAAACCGGGATCGAATCCCTCAGGGCTACCACCCGGGACATCCCCGACTACGACGTGCTGATGAAGCAGCGCCTGCGGATTCTCGACGAGCACGGCTTGAAGCTCACCGACATCCAGGAAGTGATCGCCACGCTCAAGCCGCTGGACGGCGCCATCGAGTTCATCAACTGGCTGCGTGAGCGCTTTCAGGTGGTGATTCTGTCGGACACGTTCTACGAGTTCTCCCAGCCGTTGATGCGTCAACTGGGCTTCCCGACCTTGCTCTGCCATCGTCTGATTACTGACGATTCCGGTCGGGTGACGAGCTATCAATTGCGTCAGAAAGATCCCAAGCGCCAGTCGGTTTTGGCCTTCAAGAGCCTTTACTACCGGGTGATCGCGGCGGGGGATTCCTACAACGACACCACGATGCTGGGCGAGGCGGATGCGGGGATTCTGTTCCATGCGCCGGACAATGTGATTCGCGAGTTTCCGCAGTTCCCGGCGGTGCACAGCTTTGAAGAGCTGAAGCAGGAATTCATCAAGGCTTCGAATCGGGCGTTGAGCTTGTAATTGCCGCCGCTGATCGTTCCCACGCTCTGCGTGGGAATGCCTCAATGGACGCTCTGCGTCCGCTTTGGGACGCGGAGCGTCCCGGGCTGCATTCCCACGCAGAGCATGGGAACGATCAAGCGTAGAGTCACAGGCTCTGCAAGGTATCGAGAAGGACCTTCACCTTGGTAATCGATTCCTGATACTCGGCCTGCCACTCTGAATCCGCGACGATCCCGCCACCGCCCCAGCAACACACCTGCCCATCCTTGACCAGCAAACTGCGAATGGCAATCGAACTGTCCATCTCGCCGCGCACGTCCAGATACAACAAAGACCCGCAATACAACCCGCGACGCGTCGGCTCCAGCTCGTCGATGATCTGCATCGCGCGAATTTTCGGCGCACCGGTAATCGAGCCGCCAGGGAAGCTGCCAGCGATCAGGTCCAGTGCATCCCGGTCATCCGCCAGTTCTCCGGTGACGCTGCTCACCAGGTGATGCACGTTCGGGTAGCTTTCCAGGCTGAACAACTCCGGCACCCGCACCGAGCCGATACGGCACGTCCGGCCGAGGTCATTGCGCAGCAAGTCGACGATCATCAGGTTTTCTGCGCGGTCCTTGGGACTGGCCAGCAGTTCGGCGGCGTTTGCCGCATCTTCGGCAGCGGTCAGTCCGCGAGGGCGGGTGCCTTTGATCGGGCGGGTTTCCACATGGCGTTCGCTGACTTTGACGAAACGTTCTGGCGACAGGCTCAACACCGCGCCGCCGTCGGGCAGACTCTGAAAACCGGAAAACGGCGTCGGGCACGCCGCCCGTAGCGCACAATACGCGGCCCATGGATCGCCCTGGCACTGCGCGCGGAAGCGTTGGGCGAAATTGACCTGATAGCAGTCGCCGGCCTGGATGTACTGCTGAATGCGTTCGAGCGCATGGCGATATTCGTCAGCGCTCAGGTCGGCCTTCATCGGGGCTTTCAACGTGAAAGACTCGACTGCTTCAGCCGTAGGCTCACTGAACAGTGCGATCAGGCGCTGACGTTCGCTGTCGATCAGCGATGGGTGGAAGACCAACTGACTTGTACTCAGTTGGTGATCGCTGATCAGCGCCCAGTCGTACAGTCCGAAACGTGCATCGGGCAGTTGCAGATCGTCCTGCGCCTGACTGGGCAGGTTTTCCAGATGCCGACCGAAGTCATAGCTCAGGTAACCGATGAGGCCGCCAGCGAAGGGCAAATCGTAAGGAACAGCCGCTTCACCGAGTCGTGTCAGATTGTCGCGAAGGCGTTGCAGGAAATCGCTGCCACTTTCGTCAGGCAATACCGCTATTTGCTCCAGTGGCCAGGCACTGAGCAGGTCATAACGTCCACGCTCGGCACTCGGTCGGCCACTGTCGAGCAGCACGGCACCGGGGGCATGACGAATCGCCGCGAAGTACTCGGCGGGGTTGGCGCGATAGGGGAGCGGGTGTACGGAACAGGTAAACATGGGCGGGGCAGATCAGCCATCGAGGCGGGGGTGGCGATTGTAGTCTCCTCGGGGAATTGCTCCTAGAGGGGATGTCGGGGATTGGTAGATTGGAGGGCTGTTTGATCGTTCCCACGCTCCGCGTCACTAGTGTCCGGTAAAACCTTTTCAAAGCTGAAGGCTGCCTTGGGCAGCCTTCAGCTTTGTTCGCTTTTGCCTTCGGTGTTCCAGGTGTTCGATGCTTAACGGGCGTTCGAACAAGCTGTGGGTTAGCCGAATGGCAAAGTCTGAAATAGACCCGGAGCAACCTGAACGGCGCTGATAAAGATGCAGCAAAAGATAGGTAATCAAGGCGCTGTAGATCTGCAAACGAACGGCATTTTCAGAGAAGCCGAAATACCGTTTGAGCTTGAGGTTTTGCTTGATCCACTTGAAAAACAGCTCGATTTGCCAACGTTGCTTGTACAGATCGGCGATCTCCTCCGCTGAGCGAGAGAAGTCGTTGGTGACCAGAATCAATGGCGTTTCGTGGTCCTCTCGGCGGACCTGAACCCGACGCACAGCCTGATTTTGGTAGTGATTCGGACGTCGAGCGTTCAGGTATTTCTTACCGAACAAGACCGATTCATCCGCCTCAATGAATTCCGGTGCACCCTGTTCCCTCAAGTTTTCTACCGGCTTTAGATTGGCGTTTTTCTTCAGTCGTGTGACGAAGAAAGAACCCATCTGATCAATCTGGTGCCACCAGTTGTAGTCGCAGTAACCCTTGTCGAAAACGTACGTCATACCCGCTTCAAGCGGCATGGTCAGGGCATCGCTCAGATCGTTGACGTTGGCGGCGGTGATGTTTACGTAAGTCGGGGCTGTTTGCTGTGGATCGATGGCCACATGCACCTTCAAGCCTTGGGTTATGCGGGTTTTCGTCGCGGTGGTCCATTCGTCAAAACCGGGTCCGCGCAGGCTGATCGAGGTCGAATCGATCAGGGTGATCATGGCTTCGAGCGACTTGCGCTGCTTGCGGCCAATGCCCTGAAGCAGGTGCTCGCAGGCCAGCCGAAACGGCTCTGAGCTGCGCTTGTTCAACGCATCACAAAGGGTTGAACGCACCATGTTTTTGGCGTTGAGGTGGTGACGATGGGGTTGCAGCGACTGTGAAGCTGTCGCCAACGTGCGCAAGCTTTTGGCTTGTGTCAGCTGGCCAAAAATCAACGTGACGAGCAGATCCCAGGACGTGAATTGTTTGGCGTAACGATCAGCGCCACAGCGTTTGACGGCTGCTTTGAAGAGCTGATGAGGAAGGGCCTGGAGCATTTGCGCAAATCGAGTGCTGCTGAACATGGGCGAAAATCGAGTCTGAAAACCTGATTATTGCTTACGAAGCAGGCACGGCAAGGGGGAGCAAGCTCCCCCTTGGGTTTTTACCGGACACTAGTGACGCTCCGCGTGGGAATGCATCCCGTGACGCTCCGCGTCACAGGCGGACGCAGAGCGTCCGTGGCGGCATTACCACGCGGAGCGTGGGAACGATCAATGTGAGGGGATCAGCCCTCAACCGCAGGAATATGCCCAAACATTTCCTGAACAAACTCAACCCGTTCCTGCACCGTCTCAACAACCCCGCGAGCCTTCAACTCTTCCAGCCGCGATTCAACCGCATGGGTGCGCAACGTCAGCCCGCAATCATTGGCAATCTGAATGTTCAACCCAGGTCGGGCGTTGAGCTCAAGAATCAGCGGTCCTTTCTCCTGGTCCAGCACCATGTCGACACCGATGTAACCCAGCCCGCACAGCTCATAGCAGCCCGCGGCAAGTTTCATGAAACCGTCCCAGTAGGGCAGTTGCACGCCATCCACTGCGTTGGTGGTGTCCGGATGTTTGTTGATGATGTTGTTCAGCCAGGTGCCGCGCAGGGTCAGGCCGGTGGCCAAGTCCACGCCGACGCCGATGGCGCCCTGGTGCAGGTTGGCCTTGCCGCCGGACTGGCGCGTCGGCAAGCGCAGCATGGCCATCACCGGGTAACCCATCAGCACGATGATGCGGATGTCCGGCACACCTTCATAGCTGATGCTTTTGAAAATCTGGTCCGGGATCACCCGGTATTCGATCAGCGCGCGGTCGCGGTGCCCGCCCAGGGAATACAGGCCGGTGAGGATGCTCGAGATATGGTGCTCGAGTTCCTCATGGTCGATGATCTTGCCGGACACTGTGCGATAGCGCCCCTCGAACCGATCGGCAACCACAATGATGCCGTCACCGCCGGCGCCCTGGGCCGGTTTGATCACGAAGTCGTTGCGCCCGCCGATGATGTCGTCGAGGTCGTCGATTTCCTTCTCGGTGGAAATCACGCCATACAGTTCCGGCACATGAATGCCGGCGGCGATGGCGCGTTCCTTGGTGATGATCTTGTCATCGACAATCGGGTACAGACTGCGCTTGTTGTACTTGAGCACGTAGTCTGCGTTACGCCGATTGATCCCCATGATGCCCCGGGCTTCCAAGGCCTTCCAGGTCTTCCAGAAGCCGAACATCAGGCGTCAGCCTTCTTCAGGAACGCCTTGAAGCGCACCAGTTCGGTCAGGCGGTAACCGCGATAACGCCCCATCGCCAGCATGAAGCCCACCAGGATCAGCAGGATCGCCGGGAAGGTAAACACGAAGTAAATCAGCTCCGGCACGGTCATGATCAGGTGCGCCAGGGACGCCGCGAACAGCGTACCGATCGCCACTTTCATGGCATGGCCGGAACCGCGTTCTTCCCAGGTAATCGACAGGCGTTCGATGGTCATGGTCAGAATCACCATCGGGAACAGCGCTACCGACAACCCGCGTTCCAGGCCGAGTTTATGGCTGAGCAGGCTGATGGTCGCGATCAGCACCACCACGAAGGTCAGCACCACGGACAGCCTCGGCAGCATTTGCAGCTTCAAGTGTTCAAGGTAGGAGCGCAGCGACAGGCCCAGCGCCGTGATGATGGTAAACAGCACGATACCGAAGCCGAGCTGGGTTTCCCGGAACGCCAGGGCGATCAGCACCGGAGTAAAGGTGCCGAGGGTCTGAATGCCGATCAGGTTGCGCAGGATCAAAATCACCAGCACACCGATCGGGATCATCACCATGATCATGAACGTCTGCTGGGTTTGCAGCGGCAGGCCGTACAGCGAGTATTCGAGGAAGTTGGCATCGGTGTTTTCGTCGGTCAGCTTGGCCAGGCGAATCGCGTTCATTTCGCTGTTGTTCAGGCTGAAGGTCACGTTGGCCTTCTTGCCGCCATCGACGGTGATCAGGTTTTCGTCGCCGGTCCACCACAGCAGGCGGTCGGTCGGCAGGCCCTGTTCACCGGTTTCCGGGTTGAAGTACAGCCAATCGGTGCCGTTGAAACTGCGCAGCCAGAGTTCCGGCGTTTGCGGTTGGTCGGCCACCAGACGAATGGTGTGGACCTTTTCCACCGGCACGTGCGCGATGGACAGCACCAATTCGACGATTTTCGCCTTGTGCCCGGGGGACGGATCGCCGCCCAGCAACAGCTTCACATTGTCGTCGTTGAGATTGTTGACACGCTTGATGGCTTCGCCGATGAAGGTTTCGACGTCGGCCGAGTGCTGGCGGATCGGTGCGAGCAGGGCTTCGGCGGCGACTTTTTCCGCGCCTTCGACGGCGATGCTGTCGCGGAAGGTCGGGCCTTTGATCTTGGATTTTTCACCGGTGTAGCGCTTGGTCAGCACCAGGCGGTAATAAAGGGTCTGATTGCCCTTGGCCCGACGTGCCGACCAGGTGACTTTGCGGTTGCCGTCGGCACGGTTCACGGCCACGCCGTAGTTATTGGAAATGAAACTCTCGTTGAGGCTGACGTAATCGCGGCTCAGCGGCGGCACGAACATCTGGATCTTGACCGGGTCCTTGGTACTGGCGACGAACTCGACTTTGGCGTCGATGTTCCACAAGTCGTCGGTGGCGTCTTCGGTCACGGGGATGCCGAGCACGAAGATCTGATAGGCCGTGACTGAAATACCCAGCACCACCAGGATGGCGATCAGGAATTTCAGGTGGAGGGTAAGAGAGCGCATTGGAATTACTCTGCGGTATGAGCGTCGGTGGCGCAGGCGGGTTTGCCAGCAGCGTATTTAAGACTGGGGTCAACCAGCGCATCGAAGCGTTTCAGCGCTTCGGAGCCGATCAGCAGCGGGTATTGGAAGGCGCTGCGGTCGGTCAAGTTCACTTCGATACTGCGTAAAGCCGACCCCATGCAGATATCCAGCTCGATCACCGGACGGGCGGTGTACTTCTTGCCCTCTTCCGGGTCGTAGTCGCCGGCCCGGCGCTTGATCTTGCTGACTCGGGCCAGTGGCCGTTCGATCGGGTGCGAGTGCGCAGCGTCGATCGCCAGATAGAAGCGCACCCAGGATTCGCCATTGCGTTTGAAGCGTTTGATGTCACGGGCACTCAGGGACGCGGTTTTCGCCCCGGTGTCGAGTTTGGCGGCGACTTCCAGGTCGATGCCGTCCAGGGAGGCGTACTCGTTGAGGCCGTAAACAGTCTTTTCCCCCGCCGCGGCGAAACCCGGCAGGCAAAGAAGATAAAGGAAGGTGGGGAAGGGCTTGAGTCTCATAAATCCTGGTGCGCAGCGGTCCGTACTTCTATTCAAGGCCCTGGCATCGCTGCGCAAGCTCCCTCGTATGCCTATCAACTGTTTATGACAAGCAGTGCAGATGTCACAAACAAATGCGGCCGGCATTCTAGCACGGTGGTTTTATGGCGCCACCGCCGGGAGGCGGCTATAAACAGAAGGACTGCGTCGTTCTGGTGCAGTCGGTTATTAGACGATTGTCGACAATACCTATTTATCCTTTGACTAAAAGGTCTGTATTCGCTAGTTTTTGCGGCATCAGCTTTCAAGGTGTCGACAATATGCTGGATCAACTCGATCCCCCGGTAATAGCCCAAGACGATTCGGAGACACTGTCCGAGAACGTCTTCCGGCGCATTCAGGCGGCCATCGTCAAGGGCGAGATCGCCCCGGGCAGCAAGATCTCCGAGCCGGAACTGGCGCGCACCTATGGCATCAGCCGCGGGCCGCTGCGCGAGGCTATCCACCGTCTGGAAGGCCAGCGCCTGCTGGTTCGCGTGCCGCACGTCGGGGCGCGGGTGGTTTCGTTGAGCCATGCCGAACTGCTGGAACTCTACGAAATCCGCGAATCCCTCGAAGGCATGGCGTGCCGTCTGGCGGCCGAGCGCATGACCCTCGAAGAAATCGACGAACTGCGCCGGGTCCTCGAAACCCATGAGCGCGATGCGGCGTTTC
Source organism: Pseudomonas sp. GL_093 (assembly GCF_057837605.1). Classification (NCBI taxonomy): domain Bacteria; kingdom Pseudomonadati; phylum Pseudomonadota; class Gammaproteobacteria; order Pseudomonadales; family Pseudomonadaceae; genus Pseudomonas; species Pseudomonas sp. GL_093. The sequence goes on from NZ_CM174448.1 coordinate 2,120,688, forward strand.
AGGCCGGTGTCGGCTACTACCAGCAGGAAGGCGATTTCGACTTCCATTACCGAATCATCCAGGGCAGCGGCAACCGCACCCTGACGCAGATGCTCTGCGGCGAGCTCTATCAACTGGTGCGCATGTACCGCATCCAGTTTTCCACCACACCCAATCGCCCGCGTCAGGCTTTTGCCGAGCACCACCGAATTCTCGACGCCATCGCCGACCGTGACGGTGAGCTAGCCGAGTTGTTGATGCGTCGCCATATCGGCGCCTCCAAACGCAATATCGCCCGTCACTACCAGGACGGCACACACCAGACAGCCACTGAACGAGGTGAGTCATGAGTTCCAACAAGAGCACTCCAGGCCAGCGTTTCCGCGATGCGGTCGCCAGCGAACATCCGCTGCAAGTGGTCGGCGCGATCAACGCCAACCACGCGCTGCTGGCCAAGCGCGCCGGTTTCAAGGCTATTTATCTGTCGGGTGGCGGGGTGGCTGCCGGCTCCCTCGGCGTGCCGGACCTCGGCATCACCGGCCTGGATGACGTGCTGACCGACGTACGTCGCATCACTGACGTCTGCGACCTGCCGCTGCTGGTGGACGTGGACACCGGTTTCGGTTCCTCGGCGTTCAACGTGGCGCGTACCGTCAAGTCGATGATCAAGTTCGGCGCGGCGGCGATTCACATCGAAGACCAGGTCGGCGCCAAGCGCTGCGGTCACCGTCCTAATAAAGAGATCGTGTCCCTGCAGGAAATGGTCGATCGGATCAAGGCTGCTGTTGATGCGCGCACCGATGACAGCTTCGTGATCATGGCCCGTACCGACGCCTTGGCGGTGGAAGGTCTGGAGTCCGCTTTGGATCGCGCCGCCGCGTGCATCGAGGCCGGCGCCGACATGATCTTCCCGGAAGCCATCACCGAACTGGACATGTACAAGCTGTTCGCCAACCGCGTGAAAGCGCCGATCCTGGCCAACATCACCGAATTCGGTGCGACGCCGCTGTACACCACCGAGCAACTCGCCGCTGCCGATGTATCGCTGGTGCTGTACCCGCTGTCGGCGTTCCGCGCGATGAACAAAGCCGCGGAAAACGTCTACACCGCGATCCGCCGCGACGGCACGCAACAGAACGTCATCGACACCATGCAGACCCGCATGGAGCTTTACGATCGCATCGACTACCACACCTTCGAGCAGAAGCTCGATGCGTTGTTCGCCGCGAAGAAGTAGAGGTTTATGTAGCAGCTGCCGAGCAGCGCGAGGCTGCGTTCGAGGCCGAAGGACTCGCCAAGCCTTACGACTGCTTTGCAGCCGAACGCAGCCTCGCAAGCTCGACAGCTGCTACGAAAGTGGGATAACCGTTTTAGAACTTGCCGATTCCCTAACAAATTCAAGATTGGAGACAGCAATGGCCGAAGCAAAAGTACTCAGTGGCGCCGGGCTCCGTGGCCAGGTTGCCGGGCAAACCGCACTGTCCACCGTGGGCCAGTCGGGCGCAGGCCTGACCTATCGTGGCTACGACGTTCGCGAACTGGCGGCTGACGCTCAGTTCGAAGAAGTGGCCTACCTGCTGCTTTACGGTGAACTGCCGACCAAAACACAACTCGCCGCTTACATCAACAAACTGAGCAAGCTGCGCGACCTGCCGCAAGCGCTGAAAGAAGTGCTGGAACGCATCCCCGCCGACGCCCACCCGATGGACGTGATGCGCACCGGTTGCTCGTTCCTGGGCAATATCGAACCGGAGAAAGACTTCTCCGAACAACACGACGTGACCGACCGTTTGCTCGCCGCGTTCCCGGCGATCATGTGCTACTGGTATCGCTTCAGCCATGACGGCAAACGCATCAGCTGCGTGAGCGACGAACAATCCATCGGCGGCCACTTCCTGCACCTGCTGCACGACAAGAAGCCGAGCGAGTTGCACGTCAAAGTGATGAACGTTTCGCTGATCCTCTACGCGGAACACGAGTTCAACGCCTCGACCTTCACCGCCCGGGTTTGTGCCTCGACGCTGTCGGACATGTATTCCTGCGTCACGGCGGCCATTGGCTCGCTGCGCGGTCCGCTGCACGGCGGCGCCAACGAAGCGGCGATGGAAATGATCGAGCGCTTCAGCTCGCCGGAAGAGGCGATCAAAGGCACCCTCGGCATGCTTGAGCGCAAGGACAAGATCATGGGCTTCGGTCACGCGATCTATAAGGACAACGATCCGCGCAACGAGGTGATCAAGGGCTGGTCGAAAAAACTCGCTGACGAAGTGGGTGACACCGTGTTGTTCCCTGTTTCTGAAGCCATCGACAAGACCATGTGGGAACAGAAGAAACTGTTCCCGAACGCCGACTTCTACCATGCGTCGACGTACCACTTCATGGGCATCCCGACCAAGTTGTTCACACCGATTTTCGTCTGCTCGCGCCTGACCGGCTGGGCGGCGCACGTGTTCGAACAACGTGCCAACAACCGCATCATCCGCCCGAGCGCCGAATACGTCGGCGTCGAACAGCGCAAGTTCGTGCCAATCGAACAACGCTGAATGGTGAAGGCCTACACAGGGATCTGAATTCAACGAGGATCCCTGTGGGAGCGAGCTTGCTCGCGATAGCGGTGGGTCAGTCGACATCAATGTCGGATGTGACTCAGTCATCGCGAGCAAGCTCGCTCCCACAGTGGATGGTGTTGACTTCGAAATCTGTGCCAGGCCCCACCTTTTGAAACTACCGTGACCGAGTCCTGACGATGAACACTGAATTCCGTAAACCGCTGCCCGGCAGCCATCTGGATTACTTCGACGTCCGTGCGGCTGTCGACGCCATTCAGCCCGGCGCCTACGACACCCTGCCATACACCTCCCGCGTGCTGGCGGAAAACCTGGTGCGTCGCTGCGACCCGGCCACGCTCACCGAATCCCTGAAGCAATTCATCGAGCGCAAACGCGACCTCGACTTCCCATGGTTCCCGGCCCGCGTGGTGTGCCACGACATTCTCGGCCAGACCGCGCTGGTCGACCTCGCCGGCCTGCGTGACGCCATCGCCCTGCAAGGTGGCGATCCGGCGCAAGTGAACCCGGTGGTGCCGACGCAATTGATCGTCGACCACTCCCTGGCCGTCGAGCGCGGTGGTTTCGATCCGGAGGCGTTCGAGAAGAACCGCGCCATCGAAGACCGTCGCAACGAAGACCGTTTCCACTTCATCAACTGGACCAAAAAGGCCTTCAAGAACGTTGATGTGATTCCGCCGGGCAACGGGATCATGCACCAGATCAACCTGGAGAAAATGTCTCCGGTGATCCAGGTGCGCGACGGCGTGGCGTTCCCCGACACTTGCGTCGGCACCGACAGCCACACCCCGCACGTTGATGCACTGGGCGTGATCGCCATCGGTGTCGGCGGTCTGGAAGCGGAAAGCGTAATGCTCGGCCGCGCGTCGTGGATGCGTCTGCCGGAAAGCGTCGGTGTTGAACTGACCGGCAAGCTGCAACCGGGCATCACCGCCACCGACATGGTGCTGGCGCTGACCGAGTTCCTGCGTCAGCAAAAAGTCGTTGGCGCGTGGCTGGAGTTCTTTGGTGAAGGCGCCTCCGCGCTGACCCTCGGCGACCGCGCGACCATTTCCAACATGGCCCCGGAATACGGCGCCACCGCAGCGATGTTCTACATCGACCAGCAGACCATCGACTACTTGAAACTCACCGGCCGTGAAGACGAGCAGGTGCAGCTTGTAGAGCAATATGCCAAGACCACAGGTCTGTGGGCTGACAGCTTGAAGAATGCGCAATACGAGCGCGGGTTGACCTTCAACCTGTCTTCGGTGGTGCGCAACATGGCCGGCCCGAGCAACCCGCACGCCCGCGTCGCCACTTCCGATCTCGCCGCCCAAGGCATCTCCGGCCAGTGGACCGAAGTGCCCGGCCAGATGCCGGACGGCGCAGTGATCATCGCCGCCATCACCAGTTGCACCAACACCAGCAACCCGCGCAACGTCATCGCCGCCGGCCTGCTGGCGCGCAATGCCAACAAGCTCGGCCTGACTCGCAAGCCATGGGTCAAATCGTCCCTGGCGCCGGGTTCGAAAACCGTGGCGCTGTACCTCGACGAGGCTGGCCTGACCAGCGAGCTGGAACAACTCGGTTTCGGCATCGTCGCCTTCGCTTGCACGACGTGCAACGGCATGTCCGGTGCGCTGGACCCGGTGATCCAGCAAGAGATCATCGACCGCGACCTGTACGCCACCGCTGTGCTGTCCGGCAACCGCAACTTCGACGGCCGGATCCACCCGTACGCCAAGAACGCCTTCCTTGCTTCGCCGCCATTGGTGGTGGCCTACGCCATCGCCGGCACCATCCGTTTCGACATCGAAAAAGATGTGCTGGGTGTGGTCGACGGTAAGGAAATTCGCCTGAAAGACATCTGGCCGAGCGACGAAGAAATCGACGCAGTGGTCAAGGCATCGGTCAAACCTGAGCAGTTCCGTCAGGTCTACATTCCGATGTTCGCCATCCACGAAGACACCGGTCCGAAAGTGACGCCGCTGTACGACTGGCGCGAGATGAGCACCTACATCCGCCGTCCGCCGTACTGGGAAGGCGCGCTGGCCGGTGCACGTCCGCTCAAGGGCATGCGCCCGCTGGCAGTGCTGCCGGACAACATCACCACCGATCACCTGTCGCCGTCGAACGCGATCATGCTCGACAGCGCTGCAGGTGAGTACCTGGCGAAAATGGGCTTGCCGGAAGAGGACTTCAACTCTTACGCGACCCACCGCGGTGATCACTTGACCGCGCAACGCGCCACCTTCGCCAACCCGAAACTGTTCAATGAAATGGTTCAGGAAAACGGCAAGGTCAAACAGGGTTCGCTGACTCGCGTCGAGCCGGAAGGCAAAGTGATGCGCATGTGGGAAGCCATCGAAACCTACATGGAACGCAAGCAGCCGCTGATCATCATCGCCGGCGCTGACTACGGTCAGGGTTCGTCCCGCGACTGGGCGGCGAAGGGCGTGCGTCTGGCCGGTGTGGAAGCGATTGCGGCCGAAGGTTTCGAGCGCATTCACCGCACTAACCTGGTGGGCATGGGCGTGTTGCCGCTGGAGTTCAAACCGGGCACCGATCGCAAGACATTGGGCATCGATGGCAGCGAAACCTACGACGTGATCGGCGAGCGCACCCCGCGTGCCGAGCTGACGCTGGTGATCAATCGCAAGAACGGCGAACGCGTCGAAGTGCCGGTGACCTGCCGCCTCGACACCGCCGAAGAAGTGTCGATCTATGAGGCGGGCGGCGTGCTGCAACGCTTCGCTCAGGACTTCCTTGAATCGGCAGTAGCCGTCTAAATCACGACGTGCGGACGCGGGATGTTGAGTCCCGTGTCTGCTTTGAAGGAGCACCATGGCTCACGCACCTCAAATCGCCCCTCAAATTAAAATCGCCGCCACCTACATGCGCGGCGGCACCAGCAAAGGCGTGTTTTTCAGCCTGAAAGATTTGCCCGAAGCGGCACAGGTCCCAGGCCCGGCGCGCGATGCCTTGTTGCTGCGCGTGATCGGCAGCCCCGACCCGTACGACAAGCAAATCGACGGCATGGGCGGCGCGACCTCCAGCACCAGCAAAACCGTGATCCTGTCGAAAAGCATCAAGGCCGATCACGATGTCGATTACCTGTTCGGTCAGGTGTCCATCGACAAGCCTTTCGTCGATTGGAGCGGCAATTGCGGCAACCTGTCGGCGGCGGTCGGTTCGTTCGCCATCAGCAATGGTTTGGTGGACGCCAGCCGCATCCCGCACAACGGCGTTGCCGTGGTTCGTGTGTGGCAGGCCAATATCGGCAAGACCATCATCGCTCACGTGCCGATCACCAATGGTGAAGTGCAGGAAACCGGTGATTTCGAACTCGACGGCGTGACCTTTCCAGCCGCTGAAGTGCAGGTCGAATTCATGGATCCGGCAGCGGAAGAAGAGGGTGGCGGTGGTTCGATGTTTCCTACCGGCAACTTGGTCGATGACCTCGAAGTACCTGGCGTCGGAACCTTCAAGGCGACCATGATCAATGCCGGTATTCCGACGATTTTCGTCAATGCCGAAGACATCGGTTACACCGGCACCGAGCTGCAAGGCGCGATCAACAGCGATCCGAAAGCGTTGCTGATGTTTGAAACCATTCGGGCTTACGGCGCATTGCGCATGGGCCTGATCAAGGATCTGGACGAAGCGGCCAAGCGTCAGCACACGCCTAAGGTTGCCTTTGTGGCCAAACCTGCGGACTACGTTGCTTCGAGTGGCAAAGCGATTGCGGCGGGCGATGTCGATCTGCTGGTGCGCGCGTTGTCCATGGGCAAATTGCACCACGCGATGATGGGCACGGCGGCGGTGGCGATTGGTACGGCAGCGGCGATTTCCGGCACCCTGGTGAACCTCGCGGCGGGCGGTATCGAACGCAGTGCTGTGCGTTTCGGGCATCCGTCCGGCACCTTGCGTGTGGGTGCTGAAGCCAGCCAGGTGAACGGTGAATGGACCGTGAAAAAAGCCATCATGAGTCGCAGTGCGCGGGTGTTGATGGAAGGCTACGTCCGCGTGCCGGGTGATTCCTTCTAACTGACACATACCTCTGTAGGAGCTGCCGAAGGCTGCGATCTTTTGATCTTGCCATTAAAAAGAAAAATCAAAAGATCGCAGCCTTCGGCAGCTCCTACAGTTGATTGCATTGCCAAAACAAGAAGGTTGTAACTAACCGAGATTGATCCCTGAACCGAGGTCCCATCAACGAACCACTTCAAGAGTGAATCGAACATGAGCACCAACGTCGACCAGAACAACCGCCCCGACTACGACGCGGTCCTGCAGGACATTGCCGACTACGTCCTCAACTTCAAGACCCAATCCGTCGAAGCCCTCGACACTGCCCGCAACTGCCTGATGGACACGTTGGGCTGTGGCCTGCTGGCCCTGCGCTTCCCCGAATGCACCAAACACCTCGGCCCCATGGTGGAAGGCACCGTCGTCCCGTTCGGCGCGCGCGTCCCCGGCACCAGCTATCGCCTCGACCCGGTCAAAGCGGCGTGGGACATCGGTTGCATCGTCCGCTGGCTCGACTACAACGACACTTGGCTCGCGGCCGAATGGGGCCATCCGTCCGATAACCTCGGCGGCATTCTCGCGGTGGCGGACCACTTGTCGCAAAAACGCCTCGCCAATGGCGATGCGCCGCTGACCGTTCGCGCTGTGCTCGAAGCGATGATCATGGCTCACGAAATCCAGGGCGTGATCGCGCTGGAAAACTCCTTCAATCGCGTAGGCCTGGATCACGTCATCCTGGTGAAAGTCGCCTCGACCGCTGTGACCGCCAAGCTGATGGGCGCCAATCGCGAGCAGTTGTTGTCCGCGTTGTCCCATGCGTTCGCCGACGGTCAGGCGCTGCGCACTTACCGTCATGCGCCGAATGCCGGATCGCGTAAATCCTGGGCGGCAGGCGATGCCACCAGCCGTGGCGTGCGGCTTGCGGACATCGCGATGCGTGGCGAAATGGGCATCCCCGGCGTACTGACCGCCAAACAATGGGGCTTCTACGACGTGCTGTTCAGCCACACCAACATCGACCTGGCGCTCAAACCCGAAGACAAACGCGCGTTCAGCTTCTCCCGGCCGTACGGCAGCTACGTGATGGAAAACGTGCTGTTCAAAATCAGCTTCCCCGCCGAATTCCATGCGCAAACGGCTTGCGAAGCGGCAGTGACGTTGCATCCACAAGTCAGAAATCGCCTGCACGAAATCGACAAAATCGTCATCACCACCCACGAATCGGCGATCCGCATCATCTCCAAGGTCGGCCCGCTGGCCAACGCTGCGGACCGCGACCATTGCATTCAGTACATGACTGCCGTGCCGCTGGCGTTCGGCAATCTGGTGGCCGAGCAGTACGAGGACGATTTCCACGCGGCGCATCCGATCATCGACGTGCTGCGCGAAAAAATGGTCATCGTCGAAGACCCGCGTTACACCCGCGAATACCTGGAGGCCGACAAACGCTCCATCGCCAATGCGATACAGGTGTTCTTCAAGGATGGCTCCAGCACCGAGAACGTGTTGGTGGAATACCCGATCGGCCATCGCCGTCGCCGCACCGACGGCATTCCGCTGCTGGAAGACAAGTTCAAGGCCAACCTGGCGACCCGCTTCACCGCCCAGCGCAGCGCCGAGATCTTTGCGTTGTGCAAGGATCAGGCAGCGCTTGAGGCGACACCGGTGAATCGGTTCGTGGATTTGTTTGTGATCTGACCGTCGCCTAGGGGTTTGCTTTTTTGCCGATGAGCCACTTTTCCACAGGCAATTTGGTGATCGCAAACCCCGTCAGCAAAATCGCCGAGTACATCATCAGTTCCTGGGACAAGGTTTGCCCCTCGTACCAGGCACCGATGATCACCGCGAACACCGGAAAAATGATGAACACAAACGACAAAATGATCGGGCTCAGCCGCTTGAGCAGCAGGAAGTAAACGATAAACCCGCCCACCGACGCCACCAGCCCCAGATAGAGCAGGGCGCTCCACGACCGCGCGGTGATGGCATCGAACACCGGTGCTTCGACATTCAATCCGGCGACAAACAGCATCAGCCCGGCGATGCCGATTGGCAGCGTGTTGTAGGTGATGACGCTGATCGCCGTGCCGTGTTTTTTCGTCACCACGTAGCACAGCGCATGCATCACCGCGGCGCAGAGAATCGCCAACACCCCGAACAATTCGGCATGGTCCAGATGCAGCCCTTGGCTGCGGATGATCATGAACAGGCTGCCGAAACCGATGGCGATTCCGAGCACTTGCGAGGGGTAGATTTTCTCCCGCAGAAACAGCGCGGAAAACAGCAGGATGAACACTGGCATGCAGCTGAACAGCAGTGCCGTCAGGCCGGACGAAACGTGCATCTCGCCGTAGTTGAGCAAGTAATACGGCAGGCTGAAATACGTCAACGTGACAAAGACAAAGAACCAGCGGCTTTCCCTGGGAAACAGCAGCGGCTCACGACGGATCAGGGCGAAGCCGAGAAATAACGGAAAAGCGATCAGGAACCGCAGGCCGGCAGCAGTCAGCGGCGGCACGCTTTCAACGGCAATCTTGATCCCGAGCCACGTGGTGCCCCAACTCAGACACACGATCAGAAACAACACGCTGGTGATCAGGGCTGCCAGCCAGGGTTTGGCAGTACGTGAAGGTGCGCTGATAGCAATGGACATGATCGGACTCCTTTTATCGTCGGAATTGACCTTCATCTGCAAAAGGTCTATCCCTGATTGAACCTGTTTCAAGCACGCTATTCGGGGCTGTAATGACTGTCAAAACAAGTATTGCCATGGTGTCAATCCTGCGCGACGGCCTGGCGAACGGTCTGGGGGTGAAATACAAACGCCTCGCCGACGGGATCGAAAAAGGCATCGCTGAAGGGCTGATCGAGCCCGGCTGCAAATTGCCGCCTCATCGGTTGCTGGCGGATAGCCTCGGCGTGACCATCGGCACCATCAGTCGCGCTTACGGTGAACTCGAACGTGTGGGATTGGTGGTCGCGCGCGTAGGAGACGGCACGTATGTGCGTCAGCGCGGGATGGAACGACCGCGGGACGGTGGCTTTCGCAATGTCAGTGATGAACCGCGGGCGTTTTTTGACATGAGCCGCAATCAACCGATTCCGGGGCAGGAAGCGCTTTTTTTGAGTCAGAGCCTGCAAGCGTTGTCCCTTGATCCTGAGGCCTTGCACCACCTCGGGGGCTACAGCGCCGAGGCTGGATTGCTACGCTACCGTGCGGCGGGCGCGCACTGGCTCAGGCATAAAGAGTTTGTCCCGAACGCCGAGCAGATCGTTTGCGTGAACGGCGGCCAGCACGGTCTGTTGTGTGCCTTGATGGGGTTGCTCAAGGCGGGCGATACGTTGGTGACGGAGCACCTGACCTACCCGGGGCTGATCAGCGTCGCACGCCAGCTAGGGATAAAACTCATCGGTGTCGGGATGGATGATGAAGGACTGATGCCCGATGCCCTGGAGGATGTTTGCCGCAACCATCGTGTGTCGGCGCTGTATTGCACGCCGACGATCCAGAATCCTACGGCTGCCGTGATGTCCGTCGCACGGAGGGAGGCGATCGCAGAGGTCTGTCGGCAGCACAATCTGTTGATCTTTGAAGACGAAGCCCACGCGGTGTTGGCTCAACAGCGACCGTTACCCTTGAGCCATTTCGCCCCGGAGCGTTCAGTGCTGATCGGCAGCCTGAGCAAGGCGGTTTCGGCGGGTTTGCGAGTCGGTTACCTGCACGCGCCGCAACCGTTGATCGGACGCTTGAGCGCAGCAGTGCGCGGGACGTGCTGGATGGCCAGCCCGTTGTCGCTGGAGGTGGCGAGCCTGTGGATAGAAAACGGCATTGCCGAGCAGTTGCTGGGCCAGCAGATTGCCGAGATCGGTCGGCGCAAGGCGTTGGTGAGTGGTGTGCTGGAGGGCTTGGCGTACAAAACCCATCCCCATAGCCCGCACTTCTGGATCGAAGTGCCCGAACCGTGGCGGGCCTCGCAGATTGCTGAGGAGCTTAAGGAAAATAATTATCTAGTGGCTACCGCCGAGATGTTTGCGGTCGGGCATGGGGCAGTGCCGCAGTTCATCAGGGCGAGTGTGTGTAATTCGGCGGGGGATGATCGGTTGTTGCTGCAAGGATTTGATGCGCTGGTGGGGGCATTAACAGAGTCCGTGTAATCGTTCTTCGCGAGCAAGCCCGCTCCCACAGTTGATCTTCAGTGAACACAAAGTTTGTGTATGACAGAGATCCACTGTGGGAGCGGGCTTGCTCGCGAAGGCGGCCGGGCAGGCGCTAAAGAACTACTTGAACCGCCGCTCGACCCCTTTCTCCACCAAAATCTTCGCCGAAATCTCTTCCACCGAAAAATGCGTGGAATTGATGTGCGGAATGTTCTCGCGGCGGAACAGATTCTCCACCTCGCGCACTTCGAATTCACACTGGGCGTAGCTCGAATAGCGGCTGTTGGGCTTGCGCTCGTTGCGAATCGCGGTGAGGCGGTCCGGGTCGATGGTCAGGCCGAACAGTTTGTGCTGGTGGGCACGCAGGGTGGCTGGCAGTTGCAGGCGTTCCATGTCGTCTTCGGTCAGCGGATAGTTGGCCGCGCGGATGCCGAATTGCATGGCCATGTACAGGCACGTCGGCGTCTTACCACAACGCGACACGCCCACTAGGATCAGGTCTGCCTTGTCGTAATAATGCGTGCGCGCACCGTCGTCGTTGTCGAGGGCGAAGTTCACTGCCTCGATCCGCTCCATGTAATTGGAGTTGCTGCCAATCGAGTGGGATTTGCCGACGGTGTAGGAAGAATGCTCGGTCAATTCCTGTTCAAGAGGCGCCAGAAAGGTCGAGAAAATGTCGATCATGAAACCATTGGACGTTGCGAGGATCTCACGGATGTCCTGATTGACAATGGTGTCGAAGATGATCGGCCGAAAACCATCGTTTTCAGCGGCTTTGTTGATTTGTTGTACCATGACCCGCGCTTTATCCGCGTTGTCGATGTACGGCTTCGTGAATTTGCTGAAGGTAATGTTTTCGAACTGCGCCAAGAGGCTTTGACCCAGGGTTTCGGCTGTGATGCCGGTACCATCGGAGATAAAGAAAGCAGATCGTTTCATTTGCACCTTGGGCCTTAAGCTAGTGACGAATCTTGGATATGATAGGCGCGATTTGCTGGCCGCCAGTGGCCCGCATTCTCACTTATTTTCCAGGTCCAGGCCATACAGCTGGCAAACGCTCCATAGAGCAGCCGGCTTCTGAGCTTTTCCAACACAGTTAGTGGAGAGATCACCTTGGTAGAGTACGTAGTTTCCCTCGATAAGCTCGGCGTCCATGATGTAGAGCACGTAGGGGGCAAGAACGCATCCCTGGGCGAGATGATCAGTAACCTTGCAGGTGCCGGTGTATCGGTGCCCGGTGGCTTCGCCACGACAGCTCAGGCTTATCGTGATTTTCTCGAGCTGAGCGGCCTGAACGATCAGATCCACGCCGCCCTCGACGCCCTGGACGTCGACGATGTCAATGCCCTGGCCAAGACCGGCGCCCAGATCCGTCAATGGATCATGGAAGCCGAATTCCCCGAGAAGCTCAACGCCGAGATCCGCACCGCGTTCGCCACGCTGTCGGCCGGCAACCCTGACATGGCCGTGGCCGTGCGCTCTTCCGCTACCGCCGAAGACCTGCCGGACGCTTCCTTCGCCGGTCAGCAGGAAACCTTCCTGAACATCCGTGGTGTCGAAAACGTTATTCGCGCCGCCAAAGAGGTGTTCGCTTCGCTGTTTAACGACCGCGCGATTTCCTACCGCGTCCACCAGGGCTTCGACCACAAGCTGGTTGCCCTGTCGGCTGGCGTGCAGCGCATGGTCCGCTCCGAAACCGGCACCGCCGGCGTGATGTTCACCCTCGATACCGAATCGGGCTTCCGTGACGTGGTGTTCATCACCGGCGCCTACGGCCTGGGTGAAACCGTCGTACAAGGCGCGGTGAACCCGGATGAGTTCTACGTCCACAAAGGCACGCTGGCAGCCGGACGTCCGGCCATCCTGCGTCGCAACCTGGGCAGCAAAGCCATCAAGATGATCTACGGCGAAGTCGCCACGGCCGGTAAATCGGTCAAGACCATCGACGTCGACAAGGCTGATCGCGCACGCTTCTGCCTGAGCGACGCCGAAGTCAGCGAACTGGCCAAGCAAGCGATGATCATCGAAAAGCACTACAAGTGCCCGATGGACATCGAATGGGCAAAAGACGGCGACGACGGCAAGCTCTACATCGTTCAGGCCCGTCCTGAAACCGTGAAGAGCCGTACCTCGGCCAACGTCATGGAACGCTACCTGTTGAAAGAAACCGGCACGGTGCTGGTTGAAGGTCGCGCCATCGGCCAGCGCATCGGCGCCGGCAAGGTCCGCATCATCAAGGACGTGTCCGAGATGGACAAGGTCCAGCCAGGCGACGTTCTGGTCTCCGACATGACCGACCCGGACTGGGAACCGGTCATGAAGCGCGCCAGCGCCATCGTCACCAACCGTGGCGGCCGTACCTGCCACGCGGCGATCATCGCTCGCGAGCTGGGCATCCCGGCCGTGGTCGGTTGCGGCAACGCCACCCAGCTGTTGAAAGACGGCCAGGGCGTGACCGTTTCCTGCGCTGAAGGCGACACCGGTTACATCTTCGAAGGCGAACTGGGCTTCGACATCAAGAAAAACTCCGTTGATGCCATGCCTGATCTGCCGTTCAAGATCATGATGAACGTCGGCAACCCGGACCGCGCCTTCGATTTCGCGCAACTGCCGAACGCCGGTGTAGGCCTGGCCCGTCTGGAGTTCATCATCAACCGCATGATCGGTGTTCACCCGAAAGCGCTGCTGAATTACGCCGGGCTGCCACAAGAAATAAAAGACAGCGTCGACAAGCGCATTGCCGGCTACGACGATCCGGTTGGCTTCTACGTTGAGAAGCTGGTTGAAGGCATCAGCACCCTGGCCGCTGCGTTCACCCCGAAAAAGGTCATCGTGCGTCTGTCGGACTTCAAGTCCAACGAATACGCGAACCTGATCGGCGGCAAACTCTACGAGCCGGAAGAAGAAAACCCGATGCTGGGCTTCCGTGGCGCTTCGCGTTACATCAGCGAATCGTTCCGTGACTGCTTCGAACTCGAGTGCCGCGCCCTCAAGCGCGTGCGCAACGAGATGGGCCTGACCAACGTCGAAATCATGGTGCCGTTCGTCCGTACACTGGGCGAAGCCAGCCAGGTCATCGACCTGTTGGCGGAGAACGGTCTGAAGCGCGGCGAAAACGGTCTGCGCATCATCATGATGTGCGAACTGCCGTCCAACGCGATCCTCGCCGAAGAATTCCTAGAGTTCTTCGACGGCTTCTCGATCGGTTCCAACGACCTGACCCAGCTGACCCTGGGCCTGGACCGTGACTCCGGGATCATCGCGCACCTGTTTGACGAGCGTAATCCGGCGGTCAAGAAGCTGCTGGCCAACGCGATTCAGGCCTGCAACAAGGCTGGCAAGTACATCGGCATTTGCGGTCAGGGTCCTTCGGACCACCCTGATCTGGCCAAATGGCTGATGGAGCAGGGCATCGAAAGCGTTTCGTTGAACCCCGATTCCGTACTGGAAACCTGGTTCTTCCTGGCTGAAGGTCAAGCTTCGGCTTGATGTGAATGAAGCCTCGGTCAAGTGGCCGAGGCTTTAAGAATCAAGTAGGGCGGGCTCCTCTGGAAGCCGCCCTTTTTTGTGCAAGAGCATTATGCAAAGCAGCAGCAACCTATTTCCTGTCGCTCTGATCAGCGCCGAGCGGCGCGGCGATCTGAGCGAAGACGTCTATCGTCTGAAACCCGGCAACAGCCCTGACGGCACCGTCGAACTGGCTGTGACGCGCCTGGGCATGGCGGATGGCTCAGACGCGCGTGGCGTTCCGGTTATTTTGCTTCACGGCAGCTTTTCCAATCGCCGGTTCTGGTTTTCCCCGAAGGGGCTTGGACTGGGCGCCTATCTGACGCGTCTGGGATTCGATGTATGGATTCCCGAAATGCGCGGCCACGGCCTGTCCCAGCGTAACCAGAACTACCGCAAGAACCGCGTTGCCGACTACGCCCGTTACGATTTGCCGGCCATTGGCGCGTTCGTGCGCGAGCAGAGCGGCCAGATCCCGCACTGGATCGGCCACTCGCTGGGCGGGATTACCCTGGCGGCGGCGCTGGGTGGTGAGTACATCGGCGAACCGGTAGTAGCTTCCGCGGCGTTTTTCGGCACGCAAATCAGTCGCACCTACTGGCCGTTGAAGATTCCGCCGGTGGAGTGGAGCGGGCGCTTCATTCTCAAACGCTTTGCCCAGTTGTCCGGTTCACGGCTCAAGCGCGGCCCGGAGGACGAGCCCATTGGCCTGGCCCTGGAAAGCATGCGCTGGCATGGCCTGTTCGGGCGCTTTGGCGATGCCGACAAGGATTGGTGGGCCGGGTTGGCCGACGTTCAGTTACCGGTATTGGCCGTGAGTGCCGCAGGTGACCATCAGGACCCGACCTGGGCTTGTCGCAAGCTGTTCGATCAGGTGGGTTCCGAGCATAAGCAATTCATCAGCCTGGGTCGCGAGCAGGGCTTTGGCGATAATTTCGGTCATGTGGAGATGCTCGTCAGCAAAGCCGCCCAGACTGAAGTCTGGCCGCTGGTGGCGCGTTGGTTGGCAGATCAGCAAACGCCATTGCTGGGTGAAAAACCGGATCTGGCCGCGGCGGTCTGAGCCTGATGCTCTAACAAGGGCATTTCGCTCTGTTCGGCTAGCGGCTAAGATATGACGCATTGAGCTGTTCTGGTCACGTTTCGACACCCTCGATTGTCTTCCTCTTTACAGGAGTTTCTCGATGAATCATTACCTCACGCCTGACCTGTGCGACGCCTATCCGGAGCTGGTGCAGGTGCTGGAACCGATGTTCAACAATTTCGGTGGCCGTGATTCTTTCGGCGGCGAAATCGTGACCATCAAATGCTTCGAAGACAACTCGCGAGTCAAGGAACAAGCCGAACTCAAGGGTAATGGCAAGGTGCTGGTGGTCGACGGTGGCGGTTCCCTGCGTCGTGCGCTGCTGGGCGACATGATCGCCGAGAAGGCCGCGAAAAACGGTTGGGAAGGGCTGGTAATCTACGGTTGCATTCGTGACGTCGACGTCATCGCGCAAACCGACCTGGGGGTTCAGGCCCTGGCCAGCCACCCGATGAAAACCGACAGACGCGGTGTTGGCGATCTCAACGTAGCCGTGACCTTTGCTGGCGTGACGTTCCATCCAGGCCATTACATCTACGCGGACAATAACGGCGTGATCATCTCGCCAAGCCCGCTGAAAATGCCTGAATAAAGCGCTACACCAACAAAGGGGTGAGGATGTTCGAGGAAGAAAACGCGCAGTGGGGGCTGGTGCATGCCCTGGTGCTGGACGGTAAAGGCGGTGCGCGTTCGATAGCCCGGACTGAACTCGATGCCTTGCAGCTGCAGGCCCATGAAAGCCTGTGGCTGCACTGGGATCGCAGTCACCCGCAAACCCAGACCTGGTTGCGAAAATTCAGCGGTCTGAGCGAATTCAGCTGTGATCTTTTACTTGAAGAAAACACCCGACCGCGTCTTTTACAGCTTTCGGACAGCGAACTGCTGCTATTTTTGCGTGGGGTCAACCTGAACCCGGGCGCCGAGCCGGAAGACATGGTCTCGGTGCGGATTTTTGCGTCGGCCCAGCGGGTTATTTCTCTGCGTTTGCGTCCGTTGCGCGCCACCGATGATTTGCTGGTGCAACTCGCCGAAGGCAAAGGACCGAAAACGGCGTCAGAACTCATCCTTTATATGGCGCAATACCTCACCAACAAGGTGCAGGATCTGGTCAGTTGCCTCTCGGAAGTGGTCGATGAGGAAGAAGAAAAGCTGGATGCCGACGAACGGTATACACCCGAGCACGGAGCCATTTTGCAGATCCGTCGCAGGGCCGCTGCGCTGAAACGTTTTCTTGCGCCGCAACGGGAAATATTCGGGCAGCTGACACGGATAAAACTGCCTTGGTTCGTCGAAGACGACGGTGATTACTGGAACGAATTGAACAACAGCCTGACTCGGTATCTCGAGGAGCTGGAATTGACCCGGGAGCGGGTGGGGTTGGTCCTCGAGGCCGAAGATAGACGTTTGAGCGTGCGCATGAACCGCACGATGTACCGTTTCGGAATCATCACCGGGATCTTTTTGCCGATGAGTTTTCTGACGGGTCTTTTAGGTATCAATGTCGGCGGGATTCCGTTCTCTGCAAGCCCCTATGGCTTCCTGATCGCGTGTCTGATTATGGTCTCGGTCGCGCTGGGGCAGTGGTGGTTATTCCGACGTTTGCGCTGGGTCTGAGGGTGAGTCATGTGACCCGAGCAAATTTGATCGCGTCTTTCACAGACATCACGAGAGGTGCGTATGCACGATCCGTTTGAACAGTCTTTGCGTGACATGCTCAAGGCATCACCGTCCACCCGGGACGACGATGCGTGCCTTGGGCGTGTACTGAAAACCGCCAACCGCCAGGTCGGCGCCGGTGATCTGTTCAGCCTGCTGGGCCGCTGGTTGCCCGCGCTGATGATTGCCTTGAATAACGGATCGGCCCATGTCGCTCCGGTTTCCCGTCACCGTAAACCTACCGTTCGCACTGCTGATAAGGCTGATTGAATATGGAACTTGATCTCTGGACTCAGAGCCTCGTCACTGCAATGACTGCGTTATGGACCAAGGTTGCAAATTTCATCCCGAACCTGTTCGGCGCACTGGTTGTGTTGCTGTTGGGTTTCGTCGTTGCGAAACTTTTGGACACTTTGTTGTCCAAGTTGCTCGCCAAGCTGGGGCTCGATCGCCTGATGGGCGGCACCGGTCTGACAAAATTGCTGTCCCGGGCCGGCCTTCAAGTGCCGATCTCTACCTTGATTGGCAAGATTGTCTATTGGTTCGTTCTGCTGATTTTTCTGGTTTCTGCCGCAGAATCCCTTGGACTTGAGCGAGTTTCGGCTACGCTCGATATGCTTGCGCTGTATTTGCCGAAAGTATTCGGCGCCGCGCTGGTGTTGCTGGTGGGTGTATTGCTCGCACAATTGGCCAATGGGCTGGTGCGGGGTGCGGCAGAGGGCGTAGGACTGGATTACGCTGCGGGCCTGGGGCGAATTGCCCAGGGCCTGGTGATTATCATCAGTATTTCGGTCGCAATCAGCCAGTTGGAGGTCAAGACTGACCTGCTCAACCACGTGATTGTGATTGTATTGATTACCGTTGGTCTGGCGGTTGCGCTGGCCATGGGGTTGGGAAGCCGGGAAATTGCCGGTCAGATTCTTGCGGGGATCTATGTGCGTGAGTTGTATCAGGTTGGGCAACAAGTACGTGTTGGCGAGGTCGAAGGCCAGATCGAAGAGATCGGCACGGTTAAGACCACATTGCTGACCGATGAGGGTGAGCTAGTCTCTCTCTCCAATCGGATCCTCCTGGAGCAGCATGTGAGTAGCCGCTAACCCGGCAAACCCTGCTAATGTATGCCGCCGCAAAATGCCCTGTAAGGGCTGCGGCGGACATTGACCTGACTGTCGGCCCGACTTGTTTTGAATAAAGCTCAATCGCTGTCCACGCGCTACGACCCCCGCGAGCTCTCTGATGAGGAGTTGGTCGCGCGCTCGCATACCGAGCTGTTTCACGTAACGCGCGCCTATGAAGAACTGATGCGGCGTTACCAGCGAACATTGTTTAACGTCTGTGCACGGTATCTTGGGAACGATCGTGACGCAGACGATGTCTGTCAGGAAGTGATGTTGAAGGTGCTGTATGGCCTGAAGAACTTCGAGGGCAAATCGAAGTTCAAGACATGGCTATATAGCATCACGTACAACGAGTGCATCACGCAGTATCGGAAAGAACGGCGAAAGCGTCGCTTGATGGATGCTTTGAGTCTGGACCCCCTCGAGGAAGCGTCTGAAGAAAAGGCGCCGAAACCTGAGGACAAGGGTGGACTTGATCGCTGGTTAGTGTATGTGAACCCGATTGACCGTGAAATTCTGGTGCTACGATTTGTCGCAGAGCTGGAATTTCAAGAGATCGCGGATATCATGCACATGGGTTTGAGTGCGACAAAAATGCGTTACAAACGTGCTCTAGATAAATTGCGTGAGAAATTTGCAGGCATTGCTGAAACTTAGTTCGGCGCAAATATCTCTTACGTGTAGGCAAGTTCTGATAGACTTGCCGCCGAGTTGTCCCCCGGTTTGCGGGACTGCTTCACAATCACCAGATGGGGATTTAACGGATGAAACTGAAAAACACCTTGGGCTTTGCCATTGGTTCTCTTATTGCCGCTACTTCGTTCGGCGCGCTGGCACAAGGCCAAGGCGCAGTTGAAATCGAAGGCTTCGCCAAGAAAGAACAGTACGACAGCGATCGTGACTTCAAAAACAACGGCAACCTGTTTGGCGCTTCCGTAGGCTACTTCATCACCGACGACGTTGAACTGCGTCTGGCTTACGACGAAGTGCACAACGTGCGTTCCGATGACGGTCGTAACGTTAAGGGCGCTGATACCGCTCTGGACGCTCTGTACCACTTCAACAACCCAGGCGACATGGTTCGTCCATACGTTTCTGCCGGTTTCTCGGACCAGAGCATTGGCCAGAACGGCGGTGGCGGTCGTAACCGTTCCACTTTCGCCAACGTTGGCGGCGGTGCCAAGCTGTACTTCACCGAGAACTTCTACGCCCGTGCTGGCGTTGAAGCTCAATACAACATCGACCAGGGCGACACCGAGTGGGCTCCAAGCGTCGGTATCGGTGTGAACTTCGGTGGCGGCTCCAAGCCTGCTGCTGCTCCAGTTCAAGCACCGGCTGAAGTCTGCTCCGACAGCGACAACGATGGCGTGTGCGACAACGTTGACAAGTGCCCGGACACCCCAGCCAACGTAACTGTTGACGCTGACGGCTGCCCAGCAGTTGCTGAAGTTGTTCGTGTTGAGCTGGACGTGAAATTCGACTTCAACAAGTCGGTAGTCAAGCCTAACAGCTACGGCGACATCAAAAACCTCGCTGACTTCATGAAGCAGTACCCATCGACCACTACTGTTGTTGAAGGTCACACTGACTCCGTCGGTCCTGACGCTTACAACCAGAAACTGTCCGAGCGTCGTGCAAACGCCGTTAAGCAAGTTCTGACCAACCAGTACGGTGTTCAGTCGTCCCGCGTTCAGTCTGTTGGCTACGGCGAGTCCCGCCCAGTTGCTGACAACGCCACTGACGCTGGCCGCGCTGTAAACCGTCGCGTAGAAGCGAAGGTTGAAGCTAACGCTAAGTAATTAGCGCGCAGCTCTGAAAAGCCCGGCTTAGGCCGGGCTTTTCTTTGTCTGCGATTTGATGAAGGCAGGGTTGAAGCGGGGGAGAGTCAGGCTGACTGATTGACCGCATTCGCGGGAAAATCAGATACCGACAGGGATACTTCTGCACGGGCCGCGACCGCGCCGATGACCAGGATGGCCGGACTCTTTAACTCAAAGGCGTAGGCATCTTCTTCCATCGCTGTCAGATCGCTCCGACATTCCCGTTGGTGTGGCAGGGAAGCGTTTTCGATCATTGCCACCGGTGTATCCGCCGCCATTCCTCCGGCGAGCAACTGCTCACGTATCTCGCTCAGTTTTGCGACACCCATATACACCACCAGCGTCGTGCCACCTTGGGCCAGGGCTTGCCAGTTCAGACTGCTGCCATCCTGAGTGTGGGCGGTGACTAGTGTCACGCCGCGAGCAACGCCCCGCAGGGTCAACGGAATATCGCATTGTGTTGCGCCGGCAAGCCCGGCAGTGATGCCGTTGACCAGTTCCACTTCGACCCCATGTTCACGCAGCCACTGCGCCTCTTCACCGCCCCGGCCAAAAATGCACGGATCACCGCCCTTGAGGCGCACCACGCATTTTCCTTGGCGGGCATAACGCAGCATCAGGCGATGAATGAATGCCTGAGGTGTGGAGCGACAGCCGCCGCGCTTGCCCACGGGAATGATCCGCGCCTGCGGGCAATGCTCCAGCACCGCGTCGTTGACCAAGTCATCGATCAGCACCACATCCGCTTCGCTCAACGCCCGCACGGCTTTGAGGGTCAACAATTCCGGATCGCCAGGACCCGCACCCACCAGCCAGACTTTTGCGCTCATAGTGTTTTCCTCACGAGGTGACGGCGACCGGCTGCGCAGTGGCGGCCAGCAAACGCTTGATTTCCGGGACGCAGGAGCCGCATTGCGTGCCGCAGCCCAATTCTTGTTTCAATCCCTGCAGATCCAGGCCGCGGCTAATGCCGGCGCAGACTGCGCTTTGGCTGACGTTTTTGCAGTTGCACAGGGTTTTGTTCCCGACGTTCGGCGTATTGGCGTTGCCCGGTGGGGCGCTCAGCGGTGCCAGCAGCCAGCGCCTCAGCTGTTCGTCAGCACGACCTTCCAGCCACAGGCTTTGCAGCCAGTGTTGGGCAAGGGTTTCACCGGCCAGGCGAATGGCAGTGATCCGGCCGTTCTCGATCCGCACGCGTTTACCGATGGAGCGCCGTGGGTCGTCGTAGGCCAAAACCGGGCCATCGTTAAGTCCCAGGCATTGATCGATATCACGCAGCAATTGCGGATCTGGCGCGACGGTGCTGGCAGCGCGTATCAGCAGCGCGGAGCGTTCGCGACCAGCCAGGCTGAGGCTAACGTAGGAAAACGCCTCACAGAGCGGTCGTAGCGTCTCAAAATGCTGTTGAACATCGCCCTCAATCAGGGCGAATAGCTGCCATGGGAGACTTACAGGTTCGAGGCGCACGCCGCTGTGTTTGAGTTCTGGCTGTTTCGACAACGGGTCGAAGGCGGGAAGAGTGAGGGTATTTACGCCACCCTTGAGGAAGCGGTCACCCCAATGCATTGGCAGAAAGGCCTGGCCGGGTCGTACGCTGTCGTCACCGCCGACGGCGACAATCACCGCGCCACGGCGACTTTTCAGGCTGACCAGGTCGCCCGATTGCAGCCGATGCCGACGCAGTTCATCCGGGTGCAAACTCAACACGGCTTCGCTGACGTGGCCGAATAGTTGCGCGGCGGTGCCGGTGCGGCTCATGCCGTGCCATTGATCCCGCAGGCGGCCGGTGATCAGGGTCAGCGGGAAGCGCGCGTCGCGTTGTTCCTTGGCGGCGCGGTACGGTTCGGCCACGAATTGCGCACGTCCGCTGGCCGTCGGGAATATTCCGTCCAGGTACAGCCGGGCGGTGCCTTCGCTGGCGCCAGTGGGGAAGGGCCATTGCTGCGGGCCGAGGCGGTCGATCAGTGCATGACTGATGCCGGACAAGTCCAGATCACGCCCGCGGGTCAATTGCTTGTACTCGTCGAAGACCTGCGCCGGGTTTTCAAAGGCAAACAGGCTGGTTTGATCGGGACGCAGATGTTTTTCCAGGCGCTGTGCGAAATCTACGGTGATCGCCCAGTCAGAGCGGGCTTCGCCTGGTGCGACGATGGCTCTACGAACGTGGGAAATGCGCCGTTCTGAGTTGGTCACCGTACCGTCCTTTTCGCCCCAACTGGCGGCGGGCAGCAACAGGTCAGCAAACGCGGCGGTTTCTGTGGTGCGGAACGCTTCCTGCAGCACCACGAACGGGCAGGCTTGCAGTGCCGCGCGCACGGCGGTTTGATCCGGCATTGATTGCGCAGGGTTGGTGCAGGCGATCCACAGTGCCTTGATTTTTCCGCTGCGCACCTGCTCAAACAACTCGATAGCGGTGAGCCCGGTGTTTGCAGGCAGTTGATCCACGCCCCAATACGCCGCCACTTCCGCGCGATGTTCGGCATTGGCGGCCTCACGATGGCCTGGCAGCAGGTTCGACAAGCTGCCGGTTTCGC
This sequence comes from Pseudomonas sp. GL_093, assembly GCF_057837605.1. Taxonomy (NCBI): domain Bacteria; kingdom Pseudomonadati; phylum Pseudomonadota; class Gammaproteobacteria; order Pseudomonadales; family Pseudomonadaceae; genus Pseudomonas; species Pseudomonas sp. GL_093. The sequence continues at coordinate 2,143,122 of NZ_CM174448.1, forward strand.
GGCCACCCATGGCATTTGGCTGACCGGTCAGCGAGAAAGGTCCTGCGCCGGGGCGGCCGATTTGCCCGGTGGCCAGGTGCAGGTTGATCAGTGCGCTGTTTTTCGCGCTGCCGGCGGTGGACTGGTTCAAGCCCATGCACCACAGCGACAGGAAGCTCGGTGAAGTGCCAACCCATTCGGCGCATTGCTGCAGTTGCTCGACGCTGATCCCGCAGAGCTGCGAAACCATCTGCGGCGTGTAATCGCGCACCAGGTTCTTCAGTTCGGCCAAGCCTTCGGTGTGGGCCTTGATGAAGTCGCGGTCGACCCAGTCTTCCCACAGCAGCAGGTGCAAAATCCCATGGAACAAGGCGACATCGGTGCCCGGCAGAATGGCCAAATGCAGGTCAGCCAGATCGCAGGTGTCGGTACGACGCGGGTCGATGACGATGACTTTCATCTGCGGTCGGCGGGATTTCGCTTCCTCCAGGCGACGGAAAAGTATCGGGTGGGCGTAGGCCATGTTGCTGCCGACGATCATCACGCAGTCGCTCAATTCCAGGTCTTCGTAGCTGCACGGCGGTGCGTCGGCGCCCAGGCTGCGCTTGTAGCCGACCACTGCCGAAGACATGCACAGGCGCGAATTGCTGTCGATGTTGTTGGTGCCCACCAGCGCTCGCGCCAGTTTGTTGAAGGCGTAGTAATCCTCGGTCAGCAATTGCCCGGAAATGTAGAACGCCACGCTGTCCGGGCCGTGTTCGGCGAGGGTCTCGGCAAAAACGCTGGCGGCGTGATCGAGGGCGGTGTCCCAGTCGGTGCGGCTGCGGGCCAGGCCTTTGCCCAGGCGCAGTTCGGGATACAACGCTCGGGCCGCGAGGTCGCCGGTCAGGTGCAAGGTAGAGCCTTTACTGCACAGTTTGCCGAAGTTGGCCGGATGGGCCGGATCGCCGCTGACGCCGAGAATGCGCTCGCCGTCATGCTCGATCAGCACGCCGCAGCCGACCCCGCAATAGCAGCAGGTGGAAGCGGTGATCTGGTTCATCAGCTTGCTTCCCGCAGGGCCAGCAACACCCGGCCATTCTCGACCCGTGCTGAATGGTGGTGAGCGCAACCGATGTCCGGGGCCTGGGCTTCGCCGGTTTCCAGGTCGATCTGCCAGTTATGCAGCGGGCAGGCGACCCGTTTGCCATAGATCAAACCTTGGGACAGTGGCCCGCCCTTGTGCGGGCAGCGGTCATCGAGTGCGAAAACCTCATCGTCGCTGGTACGAAAAATCGCGATGTCGCCCTTCGGGCCGGCGATGATCCGCGAGCCCAGGGCATTGATTTCTTCCAGTGCGCAGATATCCAGCCAGTTCATGCCGACACCTCCAGGTTCTTCACTGCGATGACGTCGAATTCTTTCTTCAGCTGCGGTTGTTCCAGGCGTTCCTTCCACGGGTCCTGCTCGAACGACAAGGAGAATTGCAGGCGATCGTTGAGCGCCTTGCGCCGCTCCGGGTCTTCCAGCACGGCTTTCTTGATGTGTTCCATGCCGACCCGTTGCAGGTAATGCACGGTGCGTTCGAGGTAGAACGCTTCTTCGCGATAGAGCTGCAGGAACGCGCCGTTGTATTCGCGCACTTCGTCGGCGGTCTTGAGCTTGACGAAGAATTCCGCGACTTCGGTCTTGATCCCGCCGTTGCCGCCGATGTACATCTCCCAGCCCGAATCGACGCCGATAATTCCGACGTCCTTGATGCCCGCTTCCGAACAGTTACGTGGGCAACCGGAGACGGCCAGTTTCACTTTGTGCGGCGACCACATGTTGAACAGGTCGTGCTCAAGCTCGATGCCCAGTTGCGTGGAGTTCTGGGTACCGAAGCGGCAGAACTCACTGCCGACGCATGTCTTCACGGTGCGGATGGATTTGCCGTAGGCGTGGCCGGACGGCATGTCGAGATCCTTCCAGACGCCTGGCAGGTCCTGCTTCTTGATCCCCAGCAAATCGATACGCTGGCCTCCGGTCACCTTGACCATTGGCACGTTGTATTTGTCGGCCACGTCGGCAATGCGCCGCAGTTCCGAAGGATTGGTCACACCGCCCCACATCCGAGGGACTACAGAGTAGGTGCCGTCCTTCTGAATGTTGGCGTGGGCCCGTTCGTTGATCAGGCGCGATTGCGGATCGTCCTTGGCTTCGCCAGGCCAGGTGGAAATCAGGTAGTAGTTGAGCGCCGGGCGGCACGTGGCGCAGCCGTTTGGCGTGCGCCAGTTCAAATAGCTCAGGGTGCCGGCGATGGTCAGCAGATGCTGCTCGCGGATGGCCTGGCGGATTTGCCCGTGGTTCAGGTCGCTGCAACCGCAGATGGCTTTTTCGCTTTTCGGTTTTACGTCTGCTGCGCCGCCCACGGTGTTGATCAGGATCTGTTCCACCAGGCCAGCGCAAGAGCCGCAGGAGCTGGCAGCCTTGGTGTGTTTCTTGACGTCGTCGACGCTGAACAACCCGTGCTCCTGAATCGCCTTGACGATGGCGCCTTTGCACACGCCATTGCAGCCGCAGACTTCGGCGGTGTCGGCCATGCTCATGGCTTTGTCCTGGCCTTGATGTCCTACATCGCCTAGAGCGTTTTCGCCGAACATCAGGTGATCGCGGATCTCGTCGATGGCGTGGTTCTCACGGATCTGCCGGAAATACCAGCCACCGTCTGCCGTATCGCCGTACAGACAGGCCCCGACCAGCACGTCATCCTTGATCACCAGTTTTTTGTAGACCCCGCCGATAGGGTCGGAGAGGGTGATGGTTTCGGTGCCTTCGCCGCCCATGAAGTCGCCGGCGGAGAACAGGTCGATGCCGGTGACTTTCAATTTGGTCGACGTCACCGAGCCTTTGTAGGTGGCGAAGCCCAATTGAGCGAGGTGGTTGGCGCAGACCTTGGCCTGTTCGAACAGTGGCGCCACCAGGCCGTAAGCGATGCCGCGGTGACTGGCGCATTCGCCGATGGCGTAGATGCGTGGGTCGTAGGTTTGCAGGGTGTCGTTGACCAGAATCCCGCGGTTGCAGGGGATGCCGGATTTTTCCGCGAGTTCGGTGTTGGGGCGAATGCCGGCGGCCATCACCACCAGGTCGGCGGGGATGATGTCGCCATTCTTGAACTCAACCGAGCCGACCCGGCCATTGCCGGCACCGTGCAGGGCCTGGGTTTGCTCGCAAAGACGAAAGTACAGGCCGCGGGCTTCCAGGGCGGTTTGCAGCAACTGACCGCTGGTTTTGTCCAGTTGCCGTTCCAGCAGCCATTCACCGATGTGCACCACGGTGACGTGCATGCCGCGCAGCATCAGGCCGTTGGCGGCTTCCAGGCCGAGCAGGCCGCCACCGATCACCACGGCGTGCTTGTGGGTTTTTGCGGTGTCGATCATTGCCTGGGTGTCGGCGATGTCGCGGTAGCCGATCACGCCGTCCAAGGTGTTGCCGGGGATCGGCAGGATGAACGGCGTCGAGCCGGTGGCGATCAGCAGACGATCGTATTCGGCCTCGCTGCCGTCTTCGGCGATCACCCGGCGTTTGACCCGGTCGATCTCCACCACTTTGCGGTTGAGCAGCAGCTTGATGTTGTTGTCCAGGTACCAGTCCAGATCGTTCAGTACGATTTCTTCGAAGGTTTGTTCGCCGGCCAGCACCGGTGACAGCAGGATGCGGTTGTAGTTGGTATGGGGTTCGGCGCCGAAGACCGTGATGTCGTACAGCTCATTGCTCAGCTTGAGCAGTTCTTCCAGGGTGCGAACCCCGGCCATGCCGTTGCCGATCATCACCAGTTTTAGTTTTTTCATCAAGTTCTCCGGGGAGCTCGGACCCGCCTCATCAGGGCTTTCAGGTCTTGCTCGACAAAATTTGCGCAAACAAAAAAAGGCGTCCCGCTAGTTGCCTAGCGAGGACGCCTTTGTCCTGGTCCCGTTCTCTCGGGAAGCGCATCCTTCGTCGTTGAAGGCTGGGCTTTATGTAAGTTGAAAGATGTAATGCAGTGGTTGTGCCAAGTTCTTCATCGCCCCTTATTTGCTGGGTTTAGTCGCAGTCTCGCCATTTGATTCGGATGTTTTTGCACCGAATCAATGCACGTTGCCCGCAATTGGCGCGGTCTCTGTAGCAGCTGGCGAAGCCTGCGTTCGGCTGCGAAGCAGTCGTAAATGCGGTACTCGTGGTGTATCTGAAAAACCGAGTTGCCTGATTTCACGGCTGCTTCGCAGCCGAACGCAGGCTTCGCCAGCTGCTACAAGGGATCGGTGTTAGCCGTGAAATACTAAAAACAGCAGTACCAGATTCACCAACAACGACACCAGCGCCAAGGTCCGCCAGACCTTCAGCGGTTCGCGCTCCAGCAGCGGTCTGGGCCGCACGCTCAAACTGCGTCGCTCGCCCTGTTCCAACAGCAGCAACCATTCTTCCGCCGTTTCAAAGCGCTGACCCGGATCCGCCGCCACGGCGCGCTCCAGACTTTGCGCAATCCATTCCGGCAGGTCGGGTCGATAGCGACTGGCGCTGACAGAAACCCCGAACCGTGGGCGCTGGAAGGCTTCGATTTCGCCGTAGGGATAATGCCCGGTGAGCAGGAAATACAGGGTCACGCCGACGGCATACAAATCTTGTTGCGGTGTCGGTGCGTCCCCGCGAAAGGCTTCCGGTGCGATATAGCTGGGCGTTCCGGGCAGGGCAGAAGGCTGGTCTTCGGACAGGCCAGGGCAGTAGGCGAGACCGAAGTCCAGTAGGCGTAATTCGCCGTCGTCCCCCAGCAGCAGGTTCTCCGGTTTGATGTCGCGATGGAGAATCTGTCGTCGATGCAGTATGCCAACGGCCCGCAGCAGGCGTTCGGCCAGATCCAGCCATTGGGGCAGAGGCAGCGGTCCGACATCTGCGTGCAGTTCCGCCAAGGTAGATCCGGAATATTCCCGCATCACGTAGTACAAATGCTGACGCTGACTGGCGGCATGGACTTCAGGGAAGTGTCGCCCGGCCACGCGCTTGAGAAACCATTCTTCCGACAGCAACGCCTGCCCTGCGAGGTGATCGTCGCGCAGCGCACCGGGCAAGGTTTTCAGCAGCCAGGGTTGTTGTTGCCCATCGCGTACCCGATAGAGCAATGACTGCTGGCTCTGACCGAGTATCCCTTCGACCTGCCAACCCTCGAAAGTCTGGCCTGGTTTCAAGGCTGGCGGCAGTGGCCATTGCTGCAAATGAATCAACGCATCGCCGATGCTCGTTTCACCGAGGGCATCGACCCGCACCAGCAAGGCGCTGGCGTTGTCCTGGCTGCCGGCCAGATGCGCCGCACTGACCAAGGTCTGCGCAGCGCTGTTGAGATCCGGTTGATCGCGCAGAATTGCCGCAATCGCGGTGTCGCCCAGCACGGCCCAAATACCATCGCTGAGTAATACAAAACTTTCGTTCAGCCGCAGTTCGCCATCGAGAAAATCCAGCACCAAATGCTGATCGAGCCCCAGTGCTCGCTTGAGCACATGCTGCATGCCTGGTTGGTCCCAGACGTGATCCTCGCTGACCCGCTGCAAAGTGTCGGCGTGCCAGCGATAAACCCGGCAATCGCCGACATGGGCCAAGGTAAAACGCCTACCGCGCATGACCAAAGCACTGACAGTGGTGAGCAATGGTTGCCCACCGCCATTGGCCTGCAACCAGCGATTTTGTGCCAGCAGCAGGCGATCCAATGCCTGCGCGACGCCCCAGGTTTCCGGCGTGGCGTAGTAATCCAGCGCCAGAGCCTGCAACGTCGAGCGGGCGGCGAGACCACCGTCGGCGCACTGACTGACGCCATCGGCGATGGCGAACAGGTAACCCTTGCTCGCCGCCAGCGCCGGGGCCGGAGTCACCAGGCGCAGGGCGTCCTGATTCTCCTCGCGAGGGCCGATGGCGCTCGCTTCGGCAAAACTCAGTTGCAGGCTCATTGAGGCTTCAGACCCGAGCAGCGGTCACGGCTGCCGAACCCCACGTGGTTCTCCAGCGACGTTTCACGCCGTGCAGACCGAACCAGGCCAGAACGCCAAGGCTGGCGAACAACCACAAGGCCAGTTGATAGCTGCCGGTGCTTTGCTTGATCGCGCCCATGCCCGCTGCTAGTGCAAAACCGCCAATACCGCCGGCCATGCCGATCAAACCGGTCATCACACCGATCTCGCGACGAAAACGCTGCGGCACCAATTGGAAAACGGCGCCGTTACCGGCACCCAAACCGAGCATGGTGCAGACGAAAAGTGCCAGAGCCGCGTAGGAACTCGGCAGATTGAAACCCACCGCAGCGATGCAGACCGCCGCCACTGTGTACATCCCCAAGAGGGTGCGAATGCCACCGAAGCGGTCAGCCAGAGCGCCGCCCAACGGACGCATCAAGCTGCCACCGAACACGCAGGCTGCGGTGTAGTAACCAGCGGTCACCGGGCTGAGGCCATATTGGTCGTTGAAATAGCCGGGCAGGGCGCTGGCCAGGCCGATGAAGCCGCCGAAGGTCACGCTGTAGAAAAACATGAACCACCAGCTGTCGCGGTCGCCCAGGGCCTTGAAGTAGTCGGACACGGACTTGGCTTTCGGCCGCTCAGGGGCGTTTTTGGCCAGCCAGGCGAAGACGATGATGGTCAGGATCAGCGGGATCAGGGCGAAGCCGAACACGTTGCTCCAGCCAAACGCAGCCGCCAGCACCGGGGCGATCAGTGCGGCGAGCACGGTGCCCGAGTTACCGGCACCGGCGATGCCCATGGCTTTGCCTTGGTGCTGGGGTGGATACCATTGCGAGGCCAGCGGCAGGGCAACGGCGAAGGACGCGCCGGCCATACCGAGGAATAGGCCCAGCACCAGCGCTTGTTCGTAACTGTGAATGCCGAGTTTCCAGGCGCCGAACAGTGCGCAGATGACGATTACCTGGCCAATCAGCCCGGCGGTTTTCGGTGACAGGCGATCAGCCAGCAAGCCCATTACAAAGCGCAATACCGCCCCGGCCAGAATCGGCGTGGCCACCACCAGCCCACGCTGCTGGGTGGTCAGGTGCAGGTCGGCGGCGATCTGCACCGCCAGTGGGCCAAGCAGGTACCAGACCATGAAACTCAGGTCGAAATAGAGGAAGGCCGCGAACAATGTCGGGGTATGGCCAGATTTCCAGAAGCTTGAATTCATCGCGCACCTCAGCTGTTAGGAGTCTCGAGAAGGAGTCATGAGCTTGCAGGTGGGGCGCCGCATCGGCCGCACCACCGGCCCCGGTCTGTGGGGCCAAAACAAAAAAACGCCGCCACCGGATTCGCCAAAGGGCAAATGAGGTGAGCGACGTCTTTGTCGTAGGTGGGGCAACCGCCGTTGGTTACCTGTAGCGATTACCTAGCGAGATCTGTGCCAACAGGTGAAACCGTGTGCGGCCAATCGCGAGCAAGCTCGCTCCCACACTTGATTTGTGTTCGACGCAATTCCCTTGTGGGAGCGAGCTTGCTCGCGATGGCGTCCTATCAGGCGACACAGAGGTTCAACCGAGCAATTCACTCATGGCGATGATCTGCTCCGCCACCTGAATCAGCTTCTGCTGCCGGCTCATGGCCTGGCGGCGCATCAGGGTGTAGGCCTCTTCCTCGTTGCAGTCCTTCATTTTCATCAGCAGCCCTTTGGCCAGCTCGATGCGCTTGCGCTCGGCCAGTTGCTGGTCGCGGGCGTTGAGCTGGGCGCGCAAGGCCTGGTCGCTTTCAAAACGCGCCATGGCCACGTCGAGAATCGGCTGCAAGCGCTGTGCGTGGATGCCTTCGACGATGTAGGCACTGACGCCGGACTTGATCGCCTGACGCATCACATCGGGGTCATGTTCGTCAGTAAACATCACGATCGGCCGCGGTTGATCGCGGCTCACCAGCACCACTTGTTCCATCACATCGCGGCTCGGTGACTCGGTATCGATCAAAATCACGTCCGGACGCACTGTTTCGACGCGCGCGGGCAGGTCGATGGTCAGGCCCGACTCGTCAATCACCTCGAACCCGGCTTCGGTCAGGGCCGCTTTCAGGCGACCGACTTTCTTCGCGGTGTCGTTGATCAGCAGGATACGCAACATATTCGCAGTCTCCTGTCAGCGGCTGGCGAGAAGGGGCGAGCTGTCGCTCATGGCGTGCAGTTTGAAACTGCGGGCATAGCCGGCGGGGTCCTGGCCATCCCAGACCTTGCCGTCGATCAACTGGCTGCTGCGCATTGGCTGATCACTCGCGGCCACACCGACAGCGGTGGCGGCCTCTCGATACAAGTCTAGTTGCTGGACCTGCCGGGCCACGCCGAGGTAGTCCGGGTCGTCGCGCAACAAACCCCAACGGCGGAATTGGGTCATGAACCACATGCCATCGGACAGATACGGCAAGTTGACCTCGCCACCACCATGGAAACGCAGCGCGTGCGGGTCTTGCCAGCGATTACCCAGGCCATCGGCGTAGTCACCGAGCAATCGCGGTTCGATGCAGTCGAGTGGCGCGTCGAGGTATTCGGGTGCGCTCAACAGCTTCGCGGTGCTACGGCGATTTTCGGTACTTTCCTCGATGAAGCGGCTGGCCTCCAGAATCGCCATCACCAGCGCCCGTGCGGTGTTGGGGTATTGCTCGACAAAGGCGCGGGTGCAGCCGAGGACTTTTTCCGGGTGATCGGGCCAGATGGTCTGCGTGGTGGCCATCGTGAACCCCAAGTTTTGCTGCACCGCACTGGCGGACCATGGCTCGCCGACGCAGAAGCCATCGATGCGCCCGGCTTGCAGGTGCGCAACCATTTGTGGCGGCGGCACGACCACGCTGTCGACGTCCTGCAACGGGTGGATGCCCTGACTCGCGAGCCAGTAATACAGCCACATGGCGTGGGTGCCCGTAGGAAATGTCTGGGCGAAGGTGAGTTTTGGGCGACTTTGGTGCACGTGCCGGTCAAGTGCTTCAGGACTGGTCACGCCCAGCGCCTGCAAGCCATGGGAGAGGTTGATGCTCTGGCCATTCTGATTCAGGCCCATGAGCACCGCCATGTCGGTCGACGCGACACCGCCGATGCCCAAATGCACGGCGTAGATCAAACCGTACAGGCTGTGCGCGGCGTCGAGTTCGCCACTGACCAGTTTGTCCCGCAGGTTGGCCCAGGACGACTGGCGCTTGAGGTTCAGGGTCAGGCCATAAGGTTGGGCGAAGCCCTGCGTGGCCGCGACCACCACGGAGGCGCAGTCACTCAGGGCCATGAAACCGAGGTTGATTTCGGTCTTTTCCGGGGCATCGCTGCCGTTGACCCAGGCCAGAGGGTTGGCTGGAACTTCAATCATCAGTAAACACCTTCCATAAAAAAGCGCCGTACCGGGCTGCTTGCCAGGGCAAGGCCAAGTGACGACGCCTTTGTCTTTCGACTCATCCCGCCGTTGGCATGAGTGCTGATGTCAGTGATGGTGCAAGGCATATGCCATCGCTCGCTGATTTTGTCGCGCGCCTCGCCTGCAACCCCGATGCCCGGCTATAATCGCCGCCACTTTTCGTAGCCCAGAGTCAAACCCGCCCATGTACACCCTGGCCCGTCAGCTGTTGTTCAAACTTTCCCCGGAAACCTCCCACGATCTGTCCCTGGACCTGATCGGCGCGGGCGGGCGTTTGGGCCTCAACGGCTTGCTGTGCAAGGCACCGGCGAAAATGCCGGTGACCGTCATGGGCCTCGAGTTCCCGAACCCGGTGGGTCTGGCGGCCGGTCTGGACAAGAACGGCGCGGCCATCGACGGTTTTGCGCAATTGGGTTTTGGTTTTGTCGAAATCGGCACCATCACTCCGCGTCCGCAGCCGGGCAACCCGAAGCCACGCATTTTCCGTCTGCCGGATGCCGAGGCGATCATCAACCGCATGGGGTTCAACAACCTCGGCGTCGATCACCTGCTGGCTCGAGTGGCGGCGGCCAAGTTCAAGGGCGTGCTGGGCATCAATATCGGCAAAAACTTCGATACCCCGGTTGAGCGGGCGGTCGACGACTACCTGATCTGCCTGGACAAGGTCTATGCCCACGCCAGCTACGTGACGGTCAACGTCAGCTCGCCGAACACCCCGGGCCTGCGCAGCCTGCAATTCGGCGATTCGCTGAAGCAGTTGTTGGCCGACCTGGCCACGCGCCGCGCAGAACTGGCGCTGCGCCACGGCAAACATGTACCCCTGGCGATCAAGATTGCGCCGGACATGACCGACGAAGAAACCGCTCAGGTCGCGCAAGCGCTGATCGAAACCGGGATGGACGCGGTGATCGCCACCAACACCACCCTGAGCCGCGTCGGCGTAGAAGGCATGGAACATGGTGACGAGGCGGGCGGTTTGTCCGGCGCACCGGTTCGTGACAAGAGCACCCACACCGTGAAGGTGCTGGCGGCCGAGTTGGCCGGTCGCTTGCCGATCATCGCCGTGGGCGGTATCACCGAAGGCAAGCACGCGGCTGAGAAAATCGCTGCAGGTGCCAGCCTGGTGCAGCTCTATTCCGGCTTCATCTATAAAGGCCCGGCGCTGATTCGTGAATCCGTAGACGCCATCGCCGCCTTACGCTGACTTGTAGCAGCTGCCGAGCACCGCGAGGCTGCGTTCGGCGGCGAAGCCGTCGTAAACCCTGCATGCATGGTGTGTCGGTAAGACCGCGGTGTCTGGTCTCACGACTGCTTCGCAGCCGAACGCAGCCTCGCAGGCTCGGCAGCTGCTACAGGGGAATGTGTGGGTAGTTGGCATAAAAAAGGGCTCCTCGAAGGAGCCCCTGGGCCGAAGCCCGCCGCCCGGATGGGGCGTGCGTGGTAAGTCGTTACGTAATCAGGTTGTCGTGTCGGAGTGTGTGCCCTGTGTTAGCCGACGGCGTGAAGTTCGTTGAGTCTATGGATTCCCGCAGTGCCGGTCATACCGTCCCAGTTGTCGCCGCGTCCTTCTCGCCAGCCGTTAATCCAGGCTTGGCGTACCGACGGTAGAGTAAATGGGCAAAGCTCACGGGATTTGCCACCAACGCCATATTGATATCCGCGCAAAAATGCTCTTTCCAACGGATCACGCTTAAGTCTTCTCATAGGGTGTTGCCCTCACTTGTTGACTGTATTTATCGCGTCGACCTCAATCGAGGTCTGGCAGAAAAACTCCTGCCGTTGGGGGCTCGCTGCCGGCGTCGCGAGCCAAGGTGTTGACGTCATTGCGGCGTCAACCTGTATTGAGTTCTAACCAATGCGTCACATCGAGGGAATGATCGTTTTGTCATAAGGACGTAACGATAAAGATGGTATGGCGATAAGTAACACGATGTTGTCCCGTGTTTATTGGCAAAACCCCGGTATGATCAGCCCCGCGCTGCATGATGGGGTTAATCCTTTAATGAGAATGCCTCCTGTTGAATAGGGGGACTATTCGACGAAGGGTCGACTTATGACATTTTGTTGCATCAACTTTTTTATCTGTCTTTGCATCTAAGCTCTTTTAACCCGAGCTTGCAGGGGTGGGACGGCACACCTTCGTGCCACGCGGGCGCTCTTTTAGAAAAGCGCCTGATTGAAAACCGGGCCGGCAATGCGTTGCCGGTTCACTTAGCTAAAGGCTCTGGAATTACCATGTCCGATCGTTTCGAACTCTTCCTCACTTGCCCCAAAGGCCTTGAAGGCCTGCTCATCGAGGAAGCCATCGGGCTTGGCCTTGAGGAAGCGCGTGAGCACACCTCTGCCGTGCGCGGCATGGCCACCATGGAAACCGCTTATCGCCTGTGCCTGTGGTCGCGTCTGGCGAACCGGGTGCTGCTGGTGCTCAAGCGTTTCCCGATGAAAGACGCCGAAGACCTTTATCACGGCGTGCTGGATATCGAGTGGCAAGACCACATGCTCAACGATGGCACCCTGGCCGTTGAGTTCAGCGGTCACGGCTCGGGCATCGACAACACCCACTTCGGCGCCTTGAAGGTCAAAGACGCCATCGTCGACAAACTGCGCACGCCGCAGGGCGATCGTCCGTCCATCGACAAGCTCAACCCGGACCTGCGCATTCACCTGCGCCTGGACCGTGGCGAAGCGATTCTGTCCCTCGACCTCTCCGGCCACAGCCTGCACCAGCGCGGCTATCGCTTGCAGCAGGGTGCGGCGCCGCTGAAGGAAAACCTCGCGGCCGCAATCCTGATCCGTTCCGGCTGGCCACGCATTGCGGCCGACGGCGGCGCGCTGGCTGACCCGATGTGCGGTGTCGGTACGTTCCTCGTCGAAGCCGCGATGATCGCCGCCGATATGGCGCCGAACCTGCGTCGCGAGCAGTGGGGTTTCACGGCCTGGCTCGGTCACGTCCCGGCGCTGTGGAAAAAGCTTCACGAAGAAGCCACTGAGCGTTGCGCGGCCGGTCTGGCCAAGCCACCGCTGTGGATTCGCGGTTACGAAGCCGATCCGCGCCTGATTCAACCGGGCCGCAACAACGTTGAACGTGCCGGCCTGAGCGAGTGGATCAAGATCTACCAGGGCGAAGTCGGGACGTTCGAGCCACGTCCGGACCAGAACCAGAAAGGCCTGGTGATCTGCAACCCACCGTACGGCGAACGTCTGGGTGACGAGGCGAGCTTGCTCTATCTCTACCAGAACCTCGGCGAACGTCTGCGTCAGGCTTGCTTGAACTGGGAAGCCGCGGTATTCACTGGCGCCCCGGACCTGGGCAAGCGCATGGGCATCCGCAGCCACAAACAGTATTCGTTCTGGAACGGCGCGTTGCCGTGCAAGTTGCTGCTGATCAAAGTCACTCCAGACCAGTTCGTCACCGGCGAACGTCGCACCCCGGAACAGCGTCAGGTCGAGCGTGAACAAGTTCAAGCCGAAGTCGAAGTCGCAGACAACGACGTAGCACCCGGCAAGTACGAGAAGTACAACAAGAACGGCAACCCGATCAAACCGGCACCGGTAGTGATCGAGCAGCCGCGCTTGAGCGAAGGCGGGCAGATGTTTGCCAACCGTCTGCAAAAGAACCTCAAGGCCCTCGGCAAGTGGGTCAAGCGTGAAGGCATCGACTGCTACCGCGTCTACGATGCCGACATGCCGGAATATTCCATGGCCATCGACCTGTATCAGGATTGGGTCCACGTCCAGGAATACGCCGCGCCGAAATCCATCGATCCGGAAAAAGCCTCGGCGCGCATGTTCGATGCCCTGGCCGCCATTCCGCAGGCCCTGAACATCGACAAGAGCCGCGTGGTGGTCAAGCGTCGCGAGCGTCAGAGCGGCACCAAGCAGTACGAACGCCAAGCGGCACAGGGCAAGTTCGTCGAGGTCAACGAAGGTGGCGTGAAGCTGCTGGTGAACCTCACGGATTACCTCGACACCGGGCTGTTCCTCGATCACCGACCAATGCGCATGCGGATCCAGAAAGAGGCGGCCGGCAAGCGCTTCCTCAACCTGTATAGCTACACCGCAACCGCCAGTGTTCACGCAGCCAAGGGCGGCGCGCGCAGCACCACCAGCGTCGACCTGTCGAAAACCTATCTGGACTGGGCGCGTCGCAACCTGTCGCTGAACGGTTTCTCCGAGAAGAACCGTCTGGAGCAGGGCGACGTGATGGCCTGGCTCGACGCCTGCCGTGACGAATACGACCTGATCTTCATCGATCCGCCGACGTTCTCCAACTCCAAGCGCATGGAAGGGATCTTCGACGTGCAGCGTGACCAGGTGCAATTGATCGACCTGGCCATGGCGCGTCTGGCCCCGGGCGGCGTGTTGTACTTCTCCAACAACTTCCGCAAGTTCCAGCTCGAGGAAAACCTTGCCGAGCGTTATGCGGTCGAGGAAATCACCGCCCAGACCATCGATCCGGATTTCGCCCGTAATGGCAAAATCCACCGTGCCTGGAAAATCACGGCTCGCTGACACTTGAACGGATTGGATCCACAGAGCCTTGATTTTTAAAGGCTCTTGGCTTCTTTCTGTGCTGGTCAAATTGATGGCTAATAGCTATAACTCAACGCATGGCCAATGGGCTTTCCCGCACCTGGCGTTTTGAGTTGCGTCTATGTCGTTGCACGCCGTGCGCCCGAAGATCCTGGGTTTTATCAGTGAAGATGTCTCGGCCTGGCTGGTCGCATTGCTGGTATTGGTTGTCGGCGGGATTCTCACGGGATTGCTGGCGTGGTCGACGCTGAATCTGTTCCAGCATCAATTGCGGCAACGTTTCCAACTGCTGGCCAGTGAACGTTACAGCCGTATCGAAGAACGCTTTGAAGATCAGGAGCAGCGCCTCGATGGCCTGCGCCGGTTCTTTGCCAATTCCGATTCGGTCTCCCGCGCGGAGTTCGACGGTTACACCCAACCGCTGCTGCACCGGACTCAGGCCTATTCCTTCGCCAAGCGGGTAACCGGTGCCGAACGGGCGGAATTTGAACGCCAGGTGCGTGCAGAGGGTTTACCCGAGTTCACCCTGCGCGAACTCAATGCCGACGGCCAACTGCAACTGGCGGCCGAACGGGATGAGTACGTGGCGGTGCTGTATAGCCAGACCCAAAGCAAACTGGGTTCGCCGCTGGGCTACGACCTGTGGGCTCAACCCTTGCGCCGTTCCACCCTTGAACGGGCCGATCAGCTCGGCGGCATGGCGGTATCGCAACCGATGCATCTGGTCAGTATCGAACCGGCCTATGCCCGCGGCGTGCTGCTGGTCGCACCGGTGTTGCTGCGCAATAGTCCGGCTACGGCGGGGGTGAAATCGTACGGTTATGTCATGGCTGTGATCAGCATGCATCAGTTGCTCGCGGACGGGCTGCCGGAGGCTGGCCGTGACTATCTTTCGGTGCGCATTCTCGACTTATCCACAGACGATCAGCACGAAGTGCTTTATGAGTCCCCCAACACGCCGGCGCCCAGTGAGTTGTCCGCGACCCGGCTGTTGCGGCTTGCCGACCATGACTATCAAGTCGACATTCAGCCCAGCGATGCCTTCCTGCAAGCCAATCATTCTTCGGTGACCACCCTGGTGGTGCTGGGCGGCTTGCTCAGTCTGTTGCTCAGTGCCTTGCTGTATGTGCTGGTCAGTCAGCGTCAACGGGCGCTGAAAATGGTCGAGCAACGGACCCAGGAACTGCGCGCCCGTGAGCAGGAGTTGCGCGGCACCCATGGCCAGTTGCGCGGCGTGCTGAATGCCGCGACCCAAGTGGCAATCATCGCCACTGACCTGCGCGGGGTTATCAGCACCTTTAATGCCGGTGCCGAACAAATGCTCGGTTACACCAGCACCGAGGTGGTGGGCCACATGACCCTGGAAAACCTGCACTTGCCCCGAGAGCTCCTGGCACGTTCGGCGGAGTTGAGCACGCGTTATGGCAAACCGATTCCGACCTGTCAGGCGATGTTGGTCGAGGGCGGCGAGGAGGGCGGTCACGAAGCGCGGGAATGGACGCTGCTGCGCAGCGACGGCAGCCATTTGACGGTGAACATGCTGGCGACCCCGGTCCTCGACGAGCAAGGCTTGTGGGTCGGGCACCTGGCGATCTGTATCGACATCACTGAACGCAAGCGGGTCCACGAGGCCCTGGCGGCACGGGACCTGTTGTTGAAGAAACTCAGCGCCCATGTGCCCGGCGGGATCTACCAATTCAAGATGGAGTTCGATGGGCGCTTCAGCGTGATCTACGCCAGCGACGGTATTCGCGAGATCTACGAACTTGAACCGGATGTGCTGTTGTTCAACGCCGAAGCGATTTTCACGCGGATTCATCCGCAGGACACCACTCGGGTCCGCGCTTCGATCCGGGCGTCGGCGGACACCCTCAGCCCTTGGCGCGAGGAATACCGCGTGCAGCTGCCCCTGCGCGGCCTGCGTTGGGTTCGTGGCGAAGCGACGCCGGAGGAATTGCCCGGTGGCGGCGTGCTCTGGCACGGCTATGTCTCGGACATCTCCGACTTGAAACGGGTGGAAGAAGAACTGCGGGCGCTATCGATCACCGACTCTCTGACCGGGATCCACAACCGCCGCTATTTCCAGGAACGCCTGACCACCGAAATGGTCCGGGTCGAACGCGGTGGCGGCGAACTGTCGGTGATCATGCTCGATATCGACCACTTCAAACGCATCAATGACCAGCATGGTCACGCGGTCGGCGATCGGGTGTTGCAGATCGTGTGCGAACGCATCGGCCATCGGCTGCGGCGCACCGACGTGTTCTGTCGCCTGGGTGGCGAGGAGTTCATGGTGCTCTGCCCGGATATCAACGGCGAGCATGCCCATGTCTTGGCCTTGCAGCTGTGGCAAGGGTTGCGCAGTTCGCCGATCGAAGGCGTCGGGACCGTGACCGCCAGTTTCGGGATTGCCAGTTGGCGAGTCGGGGAGGGCGCGGATGCGCTGCTGCTGCGGGCGGATTCGGGGGTGTATGCGGCGAAACTGGCCGGGCGGGATCGGGTAGAAGGAGAGATGAACTAACCCTCCATGCGGCCCCTGTGGGAGCGAGCTTGCTCGCGATGAGGCCCTGACATTCGATATTGATGTCGACTGTCACACCGCTATCGCGAGCAAGCTCGCTCCCACATTTGATCTCCAGTGTTTGGAAGGTCGGGTTAGAGCACCGAAGCCGTTTCCGGCAGTTTTGGCTGGCGATACAGGTCCAGCAGTACCTGATCCAACACCGACGAAGCGCCAAACGGTGCCTTGTCGTTGAGGATCGCCACTACCGCCCAGGTATTGCCGTTGATGTCGCGGCTGAAACCGGCAATCGCCCGCACCGTATTCAAGGTGCCGGTTTTGATGTGCGCTTCACCGCGCATCGCAGTGGTCTTCAGGCGTTTGCGCATGGTGCCGTCGGTGCCGGCAATCGGCATCGAACTGATGAACTCGGCCGAATACGGGCTTTTCCAGGCCGCTTGCAGCATGCCGGCCATTTCACGCGCACTCACACGTTCGGCACGGGACAGGCCGGAACCGTTCTCCATCACCAGGTGCGGCGCGGTGATGCCTTTCTTCGCCAGCCACTGACGCACGACACGCTGGGCAGCCTTGGCATCGTCACCGTCGGCCTCGGTGCGGAACTGCGCACCCAGGCTCAGGAACAGCTGCTGGGCCATGGTGTTGTTACTGTATTTGTTGATGTCGCGGATGATTTCCGCCAGGTCCGGCGAAAAGGCCCGAGCCAGTACCTTGGCATCTTTAGGCGTTGGCGCCAGACGGTCCACGCCCTGAATGCTGCCGCCCAGTTCCTTCCAGATCGCTCGCACTGCACCCGCGGTGTAGGTCGCGTGGTCGAGCAGCGACAGGTAAGTCTGGGAGCTGCAACCCTCGCCCAGCTGGCCGCCGACCGTCACGGTAACGCTGCCATCGGCCTGGGTCACCGGGTTGTAACGCACGCCACCGGTGCATTGCTTGGAATTGACGGCTTTGACCTGGTTTTCGATGCGAATGGTGGCAATCGGCGGTTCCACCGACACCAGCACCCGGCCGTTGTCGTTACGCGCCACAAAGCGCAGGGCCTTGAGGTTGACCATCAGCGAATCGGGTTTTACCAGGAACGGTTTGTTGTCGTCATTGCCGTCGTCGTTGAACTGCGGCAATTGCGGTTGTACGAAGAAGCTGCGATCCAGCACCAGATCGCCAGTGATTTGCGTCACACCGTTGGCGCGCAGGTCACGCATCAGTAACCAGAGTTTTTCCATGTTCAGCTTCGGATCACCGCCACCCTTGAGGTAGAGGTTACCGTTGAGGATGCCGCCGCTGAGCGTGCCGTCGGTGTAAAACTCGGTTTTCCACTGGTGGTTCGGGCCGAGCATTTCCAGCGCCGCATAGGTGGTGACCAGTTTCATGGTCGAGGCCGGATTGACGGAGACGTCAGCGTTGAAAATCGTCGGGGTGCCAGGGCCGGTGAGCGGGATCATCACCAGTGACAGGGCGTTGTCCTGCATCTTGCTGGCCTTGAGGGCTTTTTCAACGTTGGGCGACAGCGAGGTGTTGATCGGAGCGGCGGAAACAGAGAAGGCCAGCGGGAGCATAAAACCGGCCAGTAGCAATGGACGCAAAGATTTGATCATGTGAAATAAAACCCTACAGCCGAGGGGAAAAAAGACGAGGGCATGAAGATAAATTCCCTCAGCGGTCATGAAAGTGTCGGCATTATGCCCCAAGGTGTAGCGGCTTGTGCCTTACCCTGGTCCTCTAATCCGCTATTTTTTTACCGACGGTAGGGCCTGCAACCCAGAGAGACGGGCAATCGGCGCCTTAAACTGCTAAAGTGCCGCCCGTTATTACTTATGAGGATTGTTCCAATGGCGACTAACCGTTCCCAGCGTCTGCGCAAAAAACTGTGCGTCGATGAATTTCAAGAGCTGGGTTTCGAACTGAACCTGGATTTCAAAGAAGATTTGGCTGATGAAGCCATTGATGCTTTCCTCGACGCGTTCCTGAAAGAAGCCATGGAAGCCAACGGTCTGGGTTATGTTGGCGGCGACGACTTCGGTCTGGTTTGCCTGCAGAAGCGTGGCTCGGTGTCCGAAGAGCAGCGTGCCGCTGTTGAAGCCTGGCTCAAAGGCCGCAGCGAACTGACCGAAGCAACCGTCAGCCCGCTGATCGACGTCTGGTACCCGGAAAAGCCGATCAATCCGGTAGCTTGATGTTGTAAAAAAACGGCGACCCAAGGGTCGCCGTTTTTTTATGTCCGGAAGATCAAGAGCTCGCAGCCTCGTTTCACTCGACAGCTGCTACAGGGCAATGCGATCCATGTAGCAGCTGTCGAGTGAAACGAGGCTGCGAGCTTTTAGCTTTTACGCCAGTTCAGAATCACCAGCGTCAACACCCCCGCCACAATCCCCCAGAACGCCGAACCGATGGAAAACAGCGTCAGCCCCGACGCGGTCACCATAAAGGTAATCAGCGCCGCTTCACGTTCCTTCACTTCGTTCATGGCGATGCTCAAGCCATTGATGATCGAGCCGAACAGCGCCAGTGCCGCAATCGACAGCACCAACTCTTTCGGCAGCGCGGCAAACAGCGCCGCCAGTGTCGCGCCGAACACCCCGGCAATCCCGTAGAAAATCCCGCACCAGACGGCCGCCGTGTAGCGCTTGTTGCGATCTTCATGGGCATGCGGCCCGGTGCAAATCGCCGCGCTGATAGCCGCCAGGTTGATCCCGTGGGAACCGAACGGCGCCAACAGCAACGAAGCGATGCCAGTGGTGGTGATCAGCGGCGAGGCCGGCACGGTGTAACCGTCGGCGCGCAGCACGGCGATGCCGGGCATGTTCTGCGAGGTCATTGCCACGACAAACAGCGGAATGCCGATGCTGATGGTCGCGGCCAGGGAGAAGTGCGGCGTGGTCCAGACCGGCGTTGCCACTTCCAGGTGGAAGCCACTGAAATCCAGCAGGCCCATGAATCCCGACAGTGCCGTGCCGATCAACAGCGCGGCGAGTACCGCATAACGCGGCGACAGGCGTTTGACCACCAGATAAGTGAAGAACATCCCCAGTACCAATGCGGTGCGATGCTGCGCGGCGACGAAGATTTCGCTGCCGATCTTGAACAGAATCCCCGCCAGCAGGGCGGCGGCCAATGACGCCGGAATCTTTTTCACCAGCCGTTCGAAGCTGCCGGTCAAACCACAAATGGTCACCAGGATCGCGCAGGTAATGTAGGCGCCGATGGCTTCGCCGTAGGTCACGCCGCCCAGGCTGGTAATCAGCAACGCCGCGCCGGGGGTCGACCAGGCAATGGTGATCGGTGTGCGATAACGCAAAGACAGGCCGATCGAGCACACCGCCATGCCAATCGAGATCGCCCAGATCCACGAGGAAATCTGCCCGCTGGTCAGACCCGCCGCTTGCCCGGCCTGGAACATCAGGACCAGCGAGCTGGTGTAACCGGTCATCATCGCGATGAAGCCGGCAACGATCGCAGAAGGCGACGTATCGGCCAA
The DNA here is from genome assembly GCF_057837605.1 of Pseudomonas sp. GL_093. Classification (NCBI taxonomy): domain Bacteria; kingdom Pseudomonadati; phylum Pseudomonadota; class Gammaproteobacteria; order Pseudomonadales; family Pseudomonadaceae; genus Pseudomonas; species Pseudomonas sp. GL_093. The sequence goes on from NZ_CM174448.1 coordinate 2,162,970, forward strand.
AGGGCGGAGTTGCGTGTGCGTGGCGTCGTTCATGACAGCGGTGTTCCTTATACTTTTGAAAGGTAAAACCCGGGTTCAAGCCTAAACTCAAAAGTAACCAGTCGTTGCAATACAGCGGAAGTGACAAACAGCCGTACAGTCGTGTTGCCACCCTCCATTGTGTACAATCGCGGTGTTTTTTACGCGATACTTGCCAGCGACCCACTGTGCCGTATTACAGTCACGGTCAATTCGCCGCAGTTCTTCCGACTCGAGTGCCCATGAACGAACAGTTGCAACCCCTAAAGAAACAACCGCGAGCAGGCAAAGCCGGCCGCAGCGGTACCCAGGACGATATTGTCTACGCGCATATCTTCGAGGCCATCCTCGAACAGCGTCTGGCGCCCGGCACCAAGTTGAGCGAAGAAGCGCTGGGGGAAATTTTCGGGGTCAGTCGCACCATCATTCGCCGCGCGCTCTCGCGTCTGGCCCATGAAGGCGTCGTGCTGCTGCGTCCGAATCGTGGCGCTGTCGTCGCCAGCCCAAGTGTCGAAGAGGCGCGCCAGGTGTTCATGGCCCGGCGTCTGGTGGAGCGAGCGATCACTGAATTGGCGGTGCAGCACGCCACTGCCGAGCAGATTGCCGAGTTGCGCCAGATGGTCAACGACGAGCGTGACAGCTTCTCCCGTGGCGATCGCGGCGCCGGTATTCGTCTGTCGGGCGAGTTCCACTTGAAGTTGGCTGAAGCAGCGAAAAACGCGCCGCTGATCAGCTTCCAGCGCAGCCTGGTGTCCCAGACGTCGTTGATCATTGCCCAGTATGAAAGCGGTAATCGCTCCCACTGTTCCTACGACGAGCACACCCAGCTGATCGACGCCATCGAAGCGCGCAACGCTGAGCTGGCGGTGGACCTGATGATGCATCACATGGATCACATCGACAGCAAACTCAACCTCGACGAAGAAAGCGCGTCGGATGATTTGCATGCGGTGTTCTCGCATTTGTTGCAGACCAAGAAGCCAGGGCGGCCAGTCGCGAAGCTCTGATAGACCGAGTCGCGCCCATCGCGAGCAGGCTCACTCCCACATTGGATTTGTGTTGAATGAAAATCCTGTGTCCACTAGAGATCTACTGTGGGAGCGAGCCTGCTCGCGATAGCAATCTGACAGGCAATAAAAATCCCCCGGGCTGTAAAGCTGCGGGGGATTTTTTTATGCCCGGAAAAACCTAGCGCTGATGCACCTGATTCCCCGCCGCATACGTCTGCAACACGGTCCGGTCATCCCCCAGCGTCATTAACACAAACAACGTCTCGGCAATGTTATTGGCCTGCTTCAAGCGATAGCTGAGCAGCGGCGTGGCGTTGTAGTCCAGCACCAGGAAGTCCGCATCAGTGCCCGGTTGCAGGGTGCCAATCTTGTCTTCCAGACGCAGCGCACGCGCACCACCGAGGGTGGCCAGGTACAGCGACTTGAACGGGCTCAACCGTGCGCCTTGCATCTGCATGACCTTGTACGCTTCGTTCAATGTTTGCAGCAGCGAGAAACTGGTGCCGCCACCGACGTCCGTACCGAGGCCGACATTCAACTTGTGCTTCTCGGCCATCGGCAGGTTGAACAACCCGCTGCCGAGGAAGAAGTTCGACGTCGGGCAGAAGGCAATCGCCGAGCCGGTTTCCGCCAGCCGCGCACACTCGTCATCGCACAGGTGCACGCCGTGGGCGAATACCGAGCGCTCGCCGAGCAGCTTGTAATGGTCGTAGACGTCCAGGTAGCCCTTGCGTTCCGGGAACAGCGCCTTGACCCACTCGACTTCCTTGAGGTTTTCGCTGATGTGGGTCTGCATGTACAGGTCAGGGAATTCGCTGAGCAACTGACCCGCGAGGGTCAGCTGTTCCGGGGTGCTGGTCGGGGCGAAGCGCGGGGTGACCGCGTAGTGCAAACGGCCCTTGCCGTGCCAGCGCTCGATCAGCGCCTTGCTTTCGACATAGCTGGATTCGGCGGTGTCGGTCAGGTAGTCCGGCGCGTTGCGGTCCATCATCACCTTGCCGGCGATCATCCGCAGGTCCAGCTGTTCGGCGGCCTCGAAGAACGAGTTCACCGACTGCGGGTGCACGCTGCCAAACACCAGCGCGGTGGTGGTGCCGTTGCGCAGCAGTTCCTTGATGAAAATGCCCGCGACTTCATCCGCGTGAGCCTTGTCGGCGAACTGGCTTTCGCACGGGAAGGTGTAGGTGTTGAGCCAGTCCAGCAGTTGCTCGCCGTAGGCGCCGACCATGCCGGTTTGCGGCAGGTGAATGTGGGTGTCGATGAAGCCCGGGGTGATCAGCGCATCCTGATAATGGGTGATCTCGATGTCAGCCGGCAGGGTCGGCAGCAAGTCGCTGGCGTGACCAAGGGCGCTGATCTGGCCGTTATCAACCACTAGCAGGCCATCTTCGAAATACTCATACGAGGCTTCAATACCGACTTCGGCAGGATCAGCGATGCTGTGCAGAATGGCGGCGCGGTAGGCTTTGCGAGTCAGTGGCATAAAATTTCTCAATTCGTGGCTTGGCTGCGGCGTGAAGCAGGCAGCAGTTTGGCGATCGATGATCCGGCGCTGGCGGTGTGCTGGCCGAAATTGGCGTTATAGGTGGCGATGATTTCGCCGGCGATGGAGATGGCGATTTCCACAGGCAACTTGCCTTTGACTTCGCCGATGCCCATCGGGCAGCGCATGCGTTGCAGCACGGCGCTGTCGAAACCACGGTCGCGCAAGCGGTGTTCGAACTTCACTCGTTTGGTCTTCGAACCGATCAGGCCGAAGTAGGCGAAGTCGTTGCGCTTGAGGATCGCGGCGGTGAGTTCGAGGTCGAGCTGGTGGTTGTGCGTCATGACGATGCAGTAGCTGCCGGCGGGCAGGTCATCGATTTCGTCCACCGGTTCTTCGGCGACGATTTTACGGACGCCGTGGGGGATCTGTTCAGGGAACTCCGCATCCCGCGAGTCGATCCAGCGCACCCGGCAGGGCAGGCTGGCGAGCAGCGGCACCAGCGCCCGGCCGACGTGGCCGGCACCGAACACGGCGATCTGCGCCTGGACCTGGCCCATCGGTTCGAACAGCAACACGGTCACGCCGCCGCAGCACTGACCCAGGCTGGCGCCGAGGCTGAAGCGCTCAAGGTGCGTGTCCTGCTTGCCACTGGCCAGCATCTCGCGGCCGATCTGCATGGCCTTGTATTCCAGATGCCCGCCACCGATGGTGTCGAAGGTCTGGCTGGCGCTGATGACCATTTTCGAACCGGCATTGCGCGGTGTCGAGCCGAGCTCTTCGATGATGGTCACCAACACGCAGGGTTCACCCTGGGATTGCAGGTCGGCGAGGGCGTCGATCCAGTTGTACATGTTTCACCTCAACATCTCTGTTGTCTGTTCGGGCCTCTTCGCGAGCAGGCTCGCTCCCACATTTGGAATGCATTCCCCTGTGGGAGCGAGCCTGCTCGCGAATGGCCGCGCCGCGGTCTAGAGCGAAGCCAACTCAGCCTCGGCTTCCACAGCCTTCGCCACCTTCAACTGCCGCATCTGCTCACAGCCCCACAACACCCGCTCCGGGGTCGCCGGTGCGTCGATTTTCGGTTGATGCTTGTAGTCGCCAAGGCTCGCCACAGCGTCCTTGATCGCACACCACGACGCGATACCCAGCATGAACGGCGGCTCGCCCACGGCCTTGGAATGGAACACCGTGTCTTCCGGGTTCTTGCGGTTTTCCACCAGTTTCACCCGCAGGTCCAACGGCATGTCTGCCACCGCCGGGATCTTGTAGCTGGCCGGGCCATTGGTCATCAGTTTGCCCTTGTTGTTCCACACCAGTTCTTCCATGGTCAGCCAGCCCATGCCCTGGATGAAACCACCCTCGACCTGACCGATGTCGATCGCCGGGTTCAGTGAGTCGCCGACGTCGTGGAGGATGTCGGTGCGCAGCATTTTGTACTCGCCGGTGAGGGTGTCGATGATCACCTCGCAGCACGCTGCGCCGAAGGCGTAGTAGTAGAACGGCCGACCACGCGCCTGGCTACGGTCGTAGAAGATTTTCGGGGTTTTGTAGAACCCGGTGCTCGACAGCGAAACCTGAGCGAAATACGCCTGCTGGATCAGCGCTTCGAAGGTCAGGATGTGATCGCGAACCCGCACGTGACCGTTGTGGAATTCCACGTCTTCTTCGCTGACCTTGTACTGCCGCGCGGCAAATTCAACCAAACGTTTCTTGATGATTTCCGCCGCATTCTGCGCGGCTTTACCGTTCAGGTCGGCACCACTGGAAGCCGCGGTTGGCGAGGTGTTCGGGACCTTGTCGGTGTTGGTTGCGGTGATCTGCACGCGGTCCATTTCCACCTGGAACACTTCGGCCACGACCTGCGCGACTTTGGTGTTCAGGCCCTGGCCCATTTCGGTGCCGCCATGGTTCAGGTGGATGCTGCCGTCGGTGTAAATGTGGATCAGCGCACCGGCCTGGTTGAGGAAGCTGGCAGTGAAGGAAATACCGAATTTCACCGGGGTCAGCGCCAGGCCTTTTTTCAGGATCGGGCTGTTGGCGTTGTAGCGACGAATCGCTTCGCGGCGCTCGGCGTACTGGCTGCTTTCTTCGAGCTCGGCGGTCATTTCCTCGAGCATGTTGTGCTCGACGGTCTGGTAGTAATGGGTGACGTTGCGCTCGGTCTTGCCGTAGTAGTTGGCCTTGCGCACCGCCAGCGGATCGAGGGCCAGATGGCGGGCGATGGCGTCCATCACTTCTTCGATAGCGACCATGCCTTGCGGGCCGCCGAAACCACGGTAAGCGGTGTTCGACGCGGTATTGGTCTTGCAGCGATGACCGTTGATGGTCGCGTCACCCAGGTAGTACGAGTTGTCAGCGTGGAACATCGCACGGTCGACAATCGACGCCGACAAGTCCGGCGAGCAACCGCAGTTACCGGCCAGTTCCAAGGCAATGCCGTGCAGCCGACCGGTGCTGTCGAAGCCGACGTCGTACTCGACGTAGAACGGGTGACGCTTGCCGGTCATCAGCATGTCTTCGACGCGCGGCAGGCGCATTTTTGTCGGCTGGCCGGTGAGGTGCGCGATCACTGCGCACAGGCACGCCGGGCTCGCGGCCTGGGTTTCCTTGCCGCCGAAACCACCGCCCATGCGGCGCATGTCGACGACGATCTTGTTCATCGATACGTCCAGCACTTCGGCTACAAGCTTCTGTACTTCGGTGGGGTTCTGCGTCGAGCAGTAGACGATCATCCCGCCGTCTTCGGTTGGCATCACCGAAGAGATCTGGGTTTCCAGATAGAAGTGTTCCTGGCCGCCGATGTGCAATGTGCCTTGAATGCGGTGTTCGGCGGTGGCCAAAGCGCCGGCCGAATCACCGCGCTGATGCGTGTGGCTATCGAGCACAAAGTGGCGTTTGCGCAGCGCTTCAACCACGTCCAGCACCGGCTCCAGATCTTCGTATTCGATGATCGCGGCCATGGCGGCTTTACGTGCGGTTTCCAGGTCCTTCGCCGCAACGGCGAGCACCACTTGACCGACGAACTGGACGTCATCGATGGCCAGTAACGGATCGCCCGGCATCAGTGGGCCGATGTCTTTCAGGCCCGGCACGTCTTTGTGGGTGATGGCGATGCGCACGCCTTCGAAGGCGTAACAAGGCTGGGTGTCGATGCTGATGATTTTCGCGTGGGCGCGGTCCGACAGCCGTGCGTAAACGTGCAACTGGTTTGGAAACTCCAGACGGTCGTCGATGTACTGCGCTTCACCGGACACGTGCTTGGCGGCGCTGTCGTGCTTGACGCTGCGGCCGACACCGGTGGTCAGGTCCTTGGCGAACAGTTCAGCCAATTCGGCCTGGGTCTTCTCTACGGCGTGATGATTAGACATAAGCGGTCACCCGAGTCTCGATGTGCGGTGTTTGCAGTTCGATGAAGTATTTACGCAACAGGTTCTGGGCGCTGAGCAGGCGGTATTCCTTGCTGGCACGGAAGTCCGAGAGCGGCGTGAAATCTTCGGCCAGCGCAGCACAGGCGCGTTCGACGGTGTCGTTGTTCCAGGTGGCGCCGAGCAGAACGGCTTCACAATTTTTTGCGCGTTTCGGGATTGCAGCCATGCCGCCGAAGGCGACGCGGGCATCGGCGATCACGCCGTTGTCGATGCGCAGGTTGAACGCGGCGCAGACGGCGGAAATGTCATCGTCCAGACGTTTCGACACTTTGTAGGCGCGGAACAGTTGTTCGGCGCTGGCGCGAGGCACGATGATCTTTTCGATGAACTCGCTTTCCTGACGCGCGGTGACCCGGTAGTCGATGAAGTAATCTTCCAGCGCCATCGTGCGGCGGATGTCGCCTTTGCACAGGACAATCTGCGCGCCGAGTGCAATCAGCAGGGGCGGGGAGTCACCGATCGGCGAAGCATTGCCGATGTTGCCGCCGAGGGTGCCCTGGTTGCGGATCTGCAACGAAGCGAACCGCTGCAGCAATTCGCCGAAGTCCGGGTACTCGGCTTTCAAGGCCTCGTAGCAATCGGAGAGGGCGGTGGCGGCGCCGATTTCCAGGCGATCATCAAAACGTTCGATGCGCTTCATCTCGGCGACGTTGCCGACGTAGATCATCACCGGCAGGGTGCGGTGGAACTGCGTGACTTCCAGCGCCAGATCCGTACCGCCGGCCAGCAGGCGAGCCTGTGGATAAGCGTCATAGAGGTCAGCCAGATCGGCGACGGTCAGCGGCACCAGGCAGCGCTTGTCGCCACTGTTGAGTTCGCCGATGTCGGTAGGTGCGATGGCTTTCAGGCGAGCGATGGTGTCGGCTTCACGGGCGTCGAACTGGTCCGTTTGCTTGTCGCAGCAGGATTGTTCGGCGGCAGCCAGAATCGGTCGATAGCCGGTGCAGCGGCAAAGGTTGCCGGCCAGCGCTTCGTGAGCTTTATGAGCATCCGGTTGATCGCTGTTCTTTTGCAGCGCGAACAGCGACATCACGAAGCCCGGGGTGCAGAAGCCGCATTGCGAACCGTGGCACTCGACCATGGCTTTTTGCACGCTGTGCAGCTCGCCTTGGTGCTTGAGGTCTTCAACGCTGATCAATTGTTTGCCGTGCAGAGACGAAACGAACGTCAGGCACGAGTTGAGGCTGCGATAGCGAATGTGTTCGCGGCCATCGTCATCCGTTTGCAGCTCGCCAACCACCACGGTGCACGCGCCGCAGTCACCGCTGGCGCAGCCTTCTTTGGTGCCGGGTTTGCCCACATGGTCGCGCAGATAATTGAGCACGGTCAGGTTTGGGTCCAGGGCGTGCTCGCTACGGAGTTCCTGGTTAAGTAAAAACTGGATCACGGAAGGCCTCGCAGACTCATTATTGTTGTTAACCGACTTGAACCGAATTTATCAGGTCTGACTTTGTGGTCAATGATTTTCTGACTTAAAGGTCAGGAAATAGCATTTTGTCGATCAACGACTCGTTCCTTTATTATTGACCCTCACGGGATAGCCTGCTTTTTGCTGGATTCGTGCCAAAAACCGCTGAGTGGGCACTCCGCCATGACCCTTCATGTGCGCTACACTGCGCCGCTTGTGCAGATCGAAGAGTTTGAAGGACAACCATGACGTTCAAGGCGCCGGACAGCCTCGCCGAGCAAATTGCTCACCACCTCGCCGAACGCATCATTCGTGGCGAAATGAAGCCCGGGGAGCGCATCCAGGAACAGAAGGTCACGCTGGCCCTCAATGTCAGCCGCGGTTCGGTCCGTGAAGCCTTGCTGATCCTCGAGCGCCGCCACCTGATCGCGATCCTGCCGCGACGTGGCGCCCACGTGACCGAGCTCACGGTTCACAAGGTCCAGAGCCTGTGCACGCTGATGAGCGAGCTTTACATCCTGCTGGGCAATGCAGTGGCCAGCGGTTGGAAAGTCCAGGCCGACATGGCGCCGTTCGTGCAAATCCAGCAGCGCCTGACCGCCAGCTACGAGCGCCAGGACATTCGCACCTTTGTCGACGACAGCTTCAGTGTGATGCGCGCCGCGTATCCGTTCGCCAACAATCCGTACTTGCAGGAAACCGTCGAGAATCTGCAGCCGGCCATGAGCCGCGCGTATTTCCTCGCCCTGGAACAGCGCAAGGCGTCGATGAGCGAGTTCCTGGAGTTGTTCGAACGCTTGCTCGCCGCCGTGCTGGCCCGTGATTTTCCGCAGATCCGCATTGTGCTGACGGCGTATGCCCAGCGCAGCAGTGATCTGGTGGTCTCCGCCCTGACGGACGCTTAAGCGTGCGGCTAAAGTGCATCAAACTGGCGGGGTTCAAATCCTTCGTCGACCCGACCACGGTGAACTTCCCCAGTAACATGGCGGCGGTGGTCGGGCCCAATGGTTGCGGCAAGTCGAACATCATCGACGCCGTGCGTTGGGTGATGGGCGAGAGTTCGGCCAAGAACCTGCGCGGCGAGTCGATGACCGACGTCATCTTCAACGGCTCGACCAGCCGTAAACCGGTGAGCCAGGCCAGCATCGAGCTGGTGTTCGATAACTCCGACGGCACCCTGCTCGGCGAATACGCGGCCTACGCGGAAATTTCCATTCGCCGCAAAGTGACCCGCGACAGCCAGACCACTTACTACCTCAACGGCACCAAGTGCCGCCGTCGCGATATCACCGATATCTTCCTCGGCACCGGCCTCGGCCCGCGCAGCTACTCGATTATCGAGCAGGGGATGATCTCCAAGCTGATCGAGTCCAAGCCGGAAGACTTGCGCAACTTCATTGAAGAAGCGGCGGGCATCTCCAAGTACAAGGAGCGTCGGCGCGAGACTGAAAACCGCATCCGCCGCACCCACGAAAACCTGGCTCGCCTGACCGACCTGCGCGAAGAACTCGAGCGTCAGCTTGAACGCTTGTACCGCCAGGCCGAGGCCGCCAAGAAGTATCAGGAATACAAGGGCGAGGAGCGTCAGCTCAAGGCCCAACTGTCGGCCCTGCGCTGGCAGGCGCTGAATGAACAGGTCGGTCAGCGCGAAGCAATCATCGGCACTCAGGAAGTCACCTTCGAAGCGTTGGTGGCCGAGCAGCGCAATGCCGATGCAGCTATCGAACGCTTGCGGGACGGGCATCACGACCTGTCCGAACGCTTCAATCTGGTGCAGGGGCGCTTCTATTCGGTCGGCGGCGACATCGCCCGGGTCGAGCAGAGCATCCAGCACGGTCAGCAGCGTTTGCGCCAATTGCAGGACGACCTGAAAGAAGCCGAACGCGCGCGTCTGGAAACCGAGTCTCACCTGGGCCACGACCGCACCTTGCTGCTGACACTGGGCGAAGAGCTGGACATGCTCACCCCTGAACAGGAAGTCACCAGCGCCGCCGCCGAAGAGGCTGCCGCTGCGCTGGAAGACTCCGAAACCACCATGCATGCCTGGCAGGAACAGTGGGACACCTTCAACCTGACGGCCGCCGAGCCGCGTCGCCAATCCGAAGTTCAGCAGTCGCGGATCCAGCAGCTGGAAACCAGCATGGAGCGACTGGCCGATCGTCAGAAGCGTCTCGGCGAAGAGCGCGCCTTGCTCTCGGCGGACCCGGAAGACGCGGCGATCATGGAACTCAGCGAGCAATTGGCCGCGAGTGAAGCGACGCTGGAAGATTTGCAGGCCAGTGAAGAAGCCCAGGTCGAACGCCTCGAGCAACTGCGTCAGGAGTTGCAATTAGCGCTGCAAAATCAGCAACAGGCTCAGGGCGATTTGCAGCGTCTGAACGGTCGCCTGGCCTCCCTTGAAGCCTTGCAGCAAGCCGCACTCGATCCGGGCACCGGCACCGCTGAATGGCTGCGCGAACAACATTTGGCGGACCGTCCGCGTCTGGCCGAAGGCCTGAAAGTCGAAGCCGGTTGGGAGCTGGCGGTGGAAACCGTGCTCGGCGCCGACCTGCAAGCGGTGCTGGTGGATGACTTTGGTGACTTCGATCTGGCCGGTTTTGCCCAGGGCGATTTGCGTTTACTCAGCCCCGCCACTGATGGCGTGCGCGTGCCCGGCAGCTTGCTCGATAAAGTCGAAGCGCAGATCGATCTGGCGCCATGGTTGGGGCAGGTTAAACCGGTCGACAGCCTCGAACAGGCGTTGGCTTTGCGTGGTCAATTGGCTGCTGGTGAGAGTCTGATCAGTCGCGATGGTTACTGGGTCGGTCGACACTTTTTGCGCGTGCGCCGGGCCAGCGAAGCGGAAAGCGGTGTGCTGGCTCGTGGTCAGGAAATCCAGCGTTTGGGCCTTGAGCGCGAAGAGCGCGAAGCCACGGTCGAAACCCTGGAAACCCAACTTCAGAATCTCAGGGCGCAACAGCGTCAGCAGGAAAACGGTCGTGAACATCTGCGCCGTCTGCTGCAAGACGAAGCCCGTCAGCAAGGTGAGTTGAAAGCCCAGTTGTCCGCCGGCAAAGCCAAGGCCGAACAACTGACCTTGCGCCGTACACGACTGGACGAAGAGCTCACCGAGCTGGCTGAGCAACGCGCTCTGGAACACGAAAATATCGGCGAGGCGCGTCTGCAATTGCAGGAAGCCCTCGACAGCATGGCGCTGGACACCGAGCAGCGCGAGTTGCTGCTGGCTCAGCGCGACAGCTTGCGCGAGCGACTCGATCGGGTGCGGCAGGAAGCCCGGCAGCACAAGGACCACGCGCATCAACTGGCGGTACGTCTGGGGTCGCTCAAGGCGCAACATGACTCGACGCGTCAGGCGCTGGAACGTCTGGAAATGCAGTCCGAGCGTCTGACCGAGAAGCGCGAACAGCTCAGCCTCAATCTGGAGGAGGGCGAAGCGCCGCTGGAGGAGTTGCGCCTCAAACTTGAAGAGTTGCTCGACAAGCGCATGACCGTCGACGAAGAACTCAAGACTGCGCAGATCGCTATGGAAGACGCCGACCGTGAACTGCGTGACGCGGAAAAACGTCGCAGTCAGGCGGAGCAGCAATCCCAGTTGATTCGCGGCCAGATGGAAACCCAACGCATGGAATGGCAAGCCCTGACCGTGCGCCGCAAAGCGCTCGAAGATCAGTTGCTCGAAGACGGCTACGATCTGCATGGCGTGCTCGCCACGCTGACGGCTGAAGCCAATGAAAAGGACGCCGAAGAAGAGCTGGAGCGCATTGCTGCGCGGATTCAGCGTCTCGGTGCGATCAACCTGGCGGCCATCGACGAATACCAGCAACAATCCGAGCGTAAACGTTATCTGGATGCGCAGAACGACGATCTGGTCGAGGCGCTGGATACGCTCGAAAACGTGATTCGCAAGATCGACAAGGAAACCCGAAACCGTTTCAAAGATACCTTTGATCAGATCAATGGCGGTTTACAGGCCCTTTTCCCAAAAGTTTTCGGTGGAGGACGCGCCTATTTGGAACTGACGGGCGAAGATCTACTCGATACAGGGGTAACGATCATGGCGCAGCCGCCAGGAAAGAAGAACAGCACCATCCATTTGCTCTCCGGTGGCGAAAAAGCCCTGACCGCATTGGCTCTGGTTTTTGCCATCTTCAAGTTGAATCCGGCGCCGTTCTGCATGCTCGATGAAGTTGACGCGCCATTGGATGACGCTAACGTTGGACGCTACGCACGGCTGGTCAAAGAGATGTCGCAGACGGTGCAGTTCATCTATATCACCCACAACAAGATCGCCATGGAAATGGCCGAGCAACTGATGGGGGTGACGATGCACGAGCCGGGTTGTTCGCGTCTGGTGGCCGTGGATGTCGAGGAGGCGATGGCGATGGTGGATGCCTGAGTCGGCGCTTGTCGGAGAGGTATTTTTGAGTTGTAGGACTTATTTACCTGCCCTGACTTGCTGGCCAATCGACATATTCGCGCAAGCCGTTGTGACAGACGGTGTAAAGTTGCCTTTGGTCGTGCTAGTTTAATGTCAATTTTTCGTATACGTGGGCAAAACGCCTGTCAGAACATAGAGTTGGCGCCACGTTTTAAAGCGGTTTGCGAGTTGTAAACCCCTTATTTTTCAGCATTTTTTATAGAGGCACGGGATTACATGGAAATCGGTCTGCGCGAGTGGCTGATCGTCATCGGCATTATTGTCATTGCCGGTATTCTTTTCGATGGCTGGCGTCGCATGCGCGGCGGCAAGGGGAAACTGAAATTCCGTCTCGACCGAAGTTTGTCCAACTTGCCGGACGAGGACACCAGCGCCGAGCTGTTGGGCCCGCCACGCGTGCTGGATACGCATAAAGAGCCGCAACTGGACGAGCACGATCTGCCGTCGGTGAGCATGCCTGCTCGTGAGCCGCGTGAGTCGGGCTCCAAGCGCGGCAAGCGTGGCCATGGTGAGCCTTCGCAGGGCGACATGAACCTCAGTCTGGATCTGGACGGCGGCCCGAGCTTCAGCAGCCGTGACGACGATTTCCCGGATGACACCAAGGCTTCGAGTTCGACCAGCGACAAGGAACAACCGCAAGCCGAAGAAGTGCTGGTGATCAGCGTGATCTGCCGCGACGCCGCCGGCTTCAAAGGCCCGGCGTTGTTGCAGAATATTCTGGAAAGCGGTCTGCGTTTTGGTGAGATGGACATCTTCCACCGCCACGAAAGCATGGCCGGCAACGGCGAAGTCCTGTTCTCGATGGCCAATGCGGTCAAGCCCGGCGTTTTCGATCTGGACGACATCGACCACTTCAGCACACCGGCAGTGAGCTTCTTCCTCGGTCTGCCAGGCCCACGTCATCCGAAGCAAGCCTTCGACGTGATGGTGGCCGCGGCGCGCAAACTGTCCCAGGAGCTGAACGGCGAACTGAAAGACGACCAGCGCAGCGTGCTGACTGCCCAGACGATTGAGCACTACCGTCAGCGCATCGTTGAGTTCGAACGTCGCGCCTTGACCCAAAAGCGTTGATTCAAAAGGTTGTTCCCGCGCCGCGCGCGGGACGATCAGCAAAATAGATTGAGCAGCCTCGGCTGCTCTTTTGCTTTATGAGAGAACACCCATGACCGCCGCCAAAAACCGCATTCTAGAGCTGCGCGCTGAGCTGGATCAGCATAACTATCGTTACCACGTGCTGGACGAACCGAGCATTCCGGACGCCGAATACGATCGGTTGTTCAACGAGCTCAAGGCCCTCGAAGCAGCCCATCCCGAACTGATCACCAGCGACTCGCCAACCCAGCGCGTCGGCAGCGCGGCGCTGTCGGCGTTCACACAGGTGCGTCACGAAGTGCCGATGCTCAGCCTCGGCAACGCCTTCGAAGAAACCGACATGCGCGAGTTCGATCGCCGGGTAACTGAAGGTCTCGACCTGCCGGTTGGCGACTTGTTCGGCGGCGGTGCGGCGGTGGAATACAGCTGCGAACCCAAACTCGATGGCCTGGCGGTCAGCTTGCTGTATCAGGACGGCGTGCTGGTGCGCGGCGCGACTCGCGGCGACGGCACCACCGGCGAAGACATCAGCGTCAACGTGCGTACCGTGCGCAACATTCCGCTCAAGTTGCACGGCACTGGCTGGCCAGCGACCCTGGAAGTGCGCGGCGAAGTGTTCATGTCCAAGGCCGGTTTCGAACGCCTCAACGCCACGCAGCTTGAAGTCGGCGGCAAGACCTTCGCTAACCCGCGCAACGCGGCGGCGGGTAGTTTGCGGCAGCTGGATTCGAAGATCACCGCCAACCGTCCGTTGGAATTTTGCTGCTACGGCATCGGCCAGATTTCGGCCGATATTGCTGATACGCACATTGGCAATCTGCAGCAGCTCAAGGCTTGGGGCATGCCGATCAGTCATGAGTTGAAACTGGCTCATGGCATCGTTGAATGCCTGGATTATTACCGCGACATCGGTGAGCGCCGAAATTCGCTGCCCTACGAAATCGACGGCGTGGTGTTCAAGGTCAACAGCATTGCCTCTCAGCGTGAGCTGGGCTTCCGTGCTCGCGAACCGCGCTGGGCGATCGCGCACAAATTCCCGGCGATGGAAGAACTCACTGAATTGCTCGACGTGGAATTCCAGGTCGGCCGCACCGGCGCGGTGACGCCCGTAGCGCGCCTGAAGCCGGTCAAGGTCGCCGGTGTGACCGTGGCCAACGCGACGCTGCACAACATGGACGAAGTGGCGCGTCTGGGCCTGATGATCGGCGACACGGTGATCATCCGCCGCGCAGGCGATGTGATTCCGCAGGTGGTGCAAGTGGTCATCGAGCGCCGTCCGGACAACGCACGCCCCGTACAGATTCCCGAGAAATGCCCGGTCTGCGGCTCGCATGTCGAGCGCACGCAACTGGTCAAACGCAGCAAAGGTCGCGAGACCGTCAGCGAAGGCGCGGTGTACCGCTGCGTCGGTCGTCTGGCCTGCGGTGCGCAACTCAAGCAGGCAATCATTCACTTCGTCTCCCGTCGCGCCATGGACATCGAAGGCCTGGGTGAGAAGAGCGTCGAGCAGTTAGTGGATGAAGGCCTGGTGAATTCGCCGGCCGATCTATACGCCCTGACGTTCGAGCAGATCGTTGACCTCGAAGGCTTTGCCGAGCTGTCGAGCAAGAACTTGCTCAGCGCCATCGAAGACAGCAAGAAGCCGAGCCTAGCACGCTTCATCTACGCCCTCGGAATTCCCGATGTCGGCGAAGAGACAGCCAAGGTGCTGGCGCGTTCTCTCGGCTCGCTGGAGCGGGTTCAGCAGGCGTTGCCGCAAGTGCTCACGTACTTGCCGGATGTCGGCCTGGAAGTGGCTCACGAGATTCACAGCTTCTTTGAAGATGCGCATAACCAGCAGGTGATCAAGGACCTGCTCAAGCACGGCATGCAAATTCAGGATCAGGGTGAGCTTGGCGCCGAGTTTGCTGCCAGCACTACGTTGGGTGGCTTCCTCGACAAGCTGCACATTCCCTCGGTGGGGCCGGGTGGGGCGCAGAAATTGGCGGACAAGTTTGGTTCGCTTGAAGGGGTTTTCAGCGCCGACTGGTTGGATATGCGTCAGGCGCTGCCGGAGAAACAGGCCACTTCGGTTCGGGAGTTCTTTGCGGTTGCGCAACATCGTCAAATTGCTGAAGCCGCCGAGAAACAGCTGCGCGATTTCGGCATGCATTGGCAGAGCGAGAAGAAAGTCGTTGAAGGCTTGCCGCTGGCTGGGCAGACCTGGGTGCTGACCGGTTCGCTGGAGTTGATGAGCCGCGACATCGCCAAGGACAAACTTGAAAGCCTCGGTGCCAAGGTAGCGGGCTCGGTATCGGCGAAGACCCATTGTGTGGTCGCTGGGCCGGGTGCAGGTTCCAAGTTGGCGAAGGCCAATGAGCTGGGGTTGAAGGTTCTGGATGAAGAGGCGTTTGTCGAATTCCTGAGTAAGCACGGTATTTCTGTTTAGTCGATCGTTCCCACGCTCCGCGTGGTAACGCATCCCGTGACGCTCCGCGTCACAGCGGACGCGGAGCGTCCGGGGCGGCATTCCCACGCAGAGCGTGGGAACGATCTTCGCGCGGGAATGATCTAGTCTTGGCAAGCCCCAGGGAGAGATCGCCATGTACCGCTTCTTCGAACAGCTCAGTACACGCATCGCCGCGCCCTTCATCGGCGAAAGCTCGCGTAACAGCAAGGTCTGGCAGTGCCGCTGCGGGCAGTCGCTGTTTTTTCGCAACAGCCAGTGCCTGGCATGTTCGGCGGCGTTGGGGTATCAACCGGAGGAGAGTCGCCTATCGTCGCTGCAGCCAGGCTTGCAGGCTGATACCTGGTTGCTCGACGTCGATCTCGAAGCCGGTGTCTGGCGCCGCTGCGCCAACCTCGATTCCCCGGCCGCGTGCAATTGGCTGTTGCCCGCCAATGACCACGATGCGTTATGCATCGCCTGTAGCCTGAACCACACCATCCCCGACCTGTCGATTGCCGAAAACCACGAACGCTGGCGCAAGGTCGAAACGGCCAAGCGGCGTCTGGTCGCGCAGTTGGTCAGTCTGGGTTTACAGGTGATTCCCAAAACCGTGGACGAAGAGACTGGCCTGGCCTTCGATTTCATCGGTGTCGACCTCGAAGGCAAGCCGCCGACCACTGGTCACGCCAACGGTCTGATCACCCTGGATATCAAAGAAGCCGACGACGCTCATCGCGAGCAGATTCGGGTGCAGATGCACGAACCTTATCGCACGCTGCTCGGGCATTTTCGTCATGAAGTCGGGCATTATTACTGGGATCGGCTGATCGCTAACAGCCATTGGCTGGAACCGTTCCGCGGCCTGTTCGGTGACGAGCGCGCCAGCTATGCCGACGCCCTCGAGCGGCATTACCGGCAAGGTGCGCCGCTCGACTGGCAGCAACATTACGTCAGCGCCTACGCGACCATGCATCCGTGGGAGGATTGGGCCGAAACCTGGGCTCACTACCTGCACATGATGGACGCGGTGGATACGGCGTTGGGGTTCGGGATGAGTGCCAGGGAGATGGACTTCGACTATCAGCCGTTCCCCCCAAGCACCCTCTACGATCCACAGCATCCCGGCGGTGCGGCGTTCCTGTCGTTCGTCAATGCGTGGATCGAACTGGCCGGGATGCTGAATGAACTGTCACGCAGCATGGGGCAGCCGGATTTCTATCCGTTCGTCCTGCCGCCGGCAGTGATCGCCAAGCTGCACTTCATCCACCTGGTGATCCAGCAAGAGGGCGGCCGGGCGGATGAGGTGTTGCAAGATCTTTAACCCCCCCCCCCCGCCACGGCGCTCACTAATGTAGCAGCGGTCGAGCCTGCGAGGCCGCGTCCGGCTGCGCAGCAGCCGTAAAATCAGACAATGCGGTTTTTCAGGCAAAACACGATCACCGTACTGACGACTGCTGCGCAGCCGAACGCAGGCTACGCCAGCTGCTACAGGTCGCGATCTTTTCAAGAGATATGCATGTCCTTGAAGCAGCACATATTTTTTAATCCGCTCGAACGGTTGTAACTTCGTCTCAGATAGGTACAATGGCGCCGTTCGCCGTCAGGTGAACGTCGTTATGGTGATCCCATCGGTCCCCCCGCAACGATTACCCGTGAACCTGGTCAGATCCGGAAGGAAGCAGCCACAGCGGGAACATTGTGTGCCGGGGTGTGGCTGGTGGGGTTGCCTCCATAACGCCATGTCCTCAGAGTCGAGGGCTTGAGCGCGCAACACCCTTCGATACATCTCGTTTTAAAAATCTCAATTTTTGTTCGTCTGCGGCGCCATTGTGTTGCGGATTTGTCATGCCTGCCGTCTGCGGATCCTGTGCTGCCAGCGTCACCCGGCAGCACGGAAGGACCAGAACCTTAAGCCTTGCGGCTGAACAGCTTGCGGACAAAGCCTGCGATCACCACCAGCCCCACTATCAAGAACTTCTTCGCTGCCAGCAGGAAAACGCCGATCTTGGCAAATAACCCGGCCTTGGCAGCCAGACCGCCACCCACCAGTGCCGCCAAGCCATAAGACGCCAGTTTGTCGGTGCCGGAGTTGTAGTCGGTGTACAGGTTGCCCTCAGTGAAGTTGGTGAAGGCGATGACTTTGGGTAATTCTTGCTTGATGATCGGCATGTCTGCCATTGAGGCGACAGCGTTCAATTCCAGGACACCTTTGCGGCCCAGCACCCGAATGCTGTAGTTCAGCGTGCTGCCCTCGGCGTCGTCGGCTTTCAGTTCCCGGGCCCAGTACATTTTGTGGCTGGTTTCGTCGTAGTGCGGTTGCTCGGCCCAGCCCAGCAGGTGCAGGCCGGCATAGCCCTGCTTCTGCCGCTCCTTATTGTCTTCCTCATCCTCTTCCTGCATTTGTTTGAGCAGGTCGGCATAGTCGATTTTTGCCGCGTCTTCGTCGGAGATATGCCCGTCATCCTTGTAGCTGACAATCACGCCCCAGCCGCTGGCGGTTAGTGGGTTCACGGCTTTTGGGATGATCATGCCCAGGGTCTTGTGGCCGGGCGGGTTGCCCCAGCCCTCGGTCAGCAAGCGTTCAGTGTCATTCGGGTCCAGGTAATAAAACTCTTCGTTGAGCTTCAGCGTTGCAATGCCGGAGGGCAGGGTGATGGTGCCGTGCTGCTGCTTCAGTGTGGCGAGAAATTGTTCGGGCGTTTGCTGCGCCTGGGCAACTTCGGCGGACTTCGGTGGAGGGTTGCTGGCCGCTTGCGCAGGCGCGTGAAGTGCGCACAGCAGCGCTGCCATGAGGATCGGGCGGAGGTGTTTCATCGTATTCCCTTACATTTTGAATTAATTTCATGCGAAGAATATCGAATGGCCACTATCTATGCACGATCTTCAATACCAGGAGGGGCGTTTTTCAGGCGCCTGAATGAGCAAAAGGCAGATGTGTCGATTCGACAAATCTGCCTTTTTCATTTCCGGCACTAAGGCTTGGACAAGGCCTGGTCAACCGCTGCAATCAGCTTTCCCAGATCCTTCGGGGTGGCTTTATGTATGACACCGAACAGATACGCCCGCTGTTCATCTTCATCGCCTAAATCTGCGAAAAAGGCTTTCAGCTTCACACCCAACACATCGGCAAACAGGAACAAGGCTTCCACGCTGGGGGTGTAGGTGCCGGTTTCGAAGCGGCTGATGGTTTTGGGGTCAAAACCGGTTTTTTCACCGAGTTCAGCCTGAGTAAGCCCAGCGACCTTGCGGTAGCGCCGAATGGCCGCACCCAAACTTGAAATTTGCATCGCTTAATTCCCATTTAGAATCAAGAACTTAACGATAGATTTTTGCATTAGACAACTGCATGATCCATCACCTTGCTTTGCAAAATGTGATGCGTTTCGTAGAATTGCCGCACAAAATGGGTATTTTGGGCCTTTAAGGTTAGTTGATCTCTGCTATCAGGAGGCCATCAAACACTGTTCATGGAGTGATATCGTGTTGCCGCGCATTACCTGTAAAAACATCTCTACCGGGCATCCCGCACTGGTCGAGCGGTACCACCGCTAGCCACAGCGAGCCTGACTCATGGATGAGAAATACCGCAGGGCCGTGGATGCCGCCGCGATTTTTTCCGAGACCGATCTGCGCGGCCGGATCACCCACGTCAACGATCAGTTCTGTGCCGTGTCCGGCTATAGCCGCGAAGAACTGCTCGGACAGAATCATCGTCTCCTCAACTCGGGTCTGCACTCCGCCGATTTCTTCGCGGCCATGTGGCGCACCATCGCCTTGGGCAAGGTCTGGAAGGGCGAGATTTGTAATCGCGCCAAGGACGGCAGCCTGTATTGGGTCGACAGCACCATGGTGCCGGTGCTCGATGACGCTACCGGGCGGGTTAACCGTTATCTTTCGATTCGTTTCGACATCAGCGAAAAACACCAATTGCTGCATTCACTGCAATGGCGGGTGGGGCATGACGTGCTGACCGGGCTGCCGAATCGCGCGTTCCTCTCGGATTTGCTGGATCAGGCGCTGGAGTTCTCCCGTCACGAAAACATCCCGCTGGCGGTATGCATGCTCGACCTCGACGGCTTCAAGGCGGTCAACGATGGCTACGGGCATGCCAGTGGCGATCTGCTGTTGGTCGAGGTGGCCAAGCGTTTGCGCACCATTGTGCGCGGCGAAGATGTGGTGGCGCGGCTGGCCGGTGACGAATTTGTGCTGGTGTTGCGATACGTGCGAGATCTGCCGGAACTGCGTGCGGCGTTGAACCGGGTGCTCGGCGCCATTTCGGCGCCGTACTCGCTGCATGGCAAGGGCGTCAATGTGTTTGCCAGTATCGGCGTCACCCTGTTCCCCCACGACAATCAAGATGCCGAAACCTTGTTGCGTCATGCCGATCAGGCGATGTACGTGGCGAAACAACGCGGTCGCAATCGCTTTCATTTGTTCGACGTGTCCCGGGATCAGGAGGTCAAGGCCACTCACCAGACGGTCGAGCGAGTGCGCCAGGCGCTGGCTGCCGGTGAGTTGCGCGTGCATTTCCAGCCCAAGGTGAACATGCGTCGTGGCGAGGTTGTCGGCTTCGAGGCGTTGTTACGTTGGGAGCATCCGCAACACGGCATGGTGCCGGCCCGGGAGTTTTTGCCGCTGGTGGAAGAAACGGACCTGATCATCGACATTGGTGAGTGGGTGATGGATCAGGTCCTGTCGCAGTTGCACGATTGGCAGCAAGCGGGGCAGGGCTGGCCAGTCAGCATTAATATTGCGGCACGACATTTCCAGCGCGCGGATTTTGTCGACCGGCTCAAACACGTGCTCACCCGGCATGCCCAGGTAGCCCCGCAGATGCTCGATCTGGAAATCGTCGAGTCGGTGGCGATCGAGAACATTCAGCATGTCAGCGCTTGTTTACAGGCCTGTCAGGCGCTGGGGGTGCAGTTTTCGCTGGGGGACTTCGGCACCGGTTATTCGTCCCTGAGCTACCTCAAGCGTTTGCAAACCCAAACCATCAAGATCGACAAGTCGTTCGTGCGCGACATCCTTAATGACCGTGATGATCTGGCCCTGAC
The DNA here is from genome assembly GCF_057837605.1 of Pseudomonas sp. GL_093. Taxonomy (NCBI): domain Bacteria; kingdom Pseudomonadati; phylum Pseudomonadota; class Gammaproteobacteria; order Pseudomonadales; family Pseudomonadaceae; genus Pseudomonas; species Pseudomonas sp. GL_093. The sequence continues at coordinate 2,183,335 of NZ_CM174448.1, forward strand.
CATGGCGGTCATTGGCCTGGCTCGGGCGTTTGGTCGGCAGGTGATCGCCGAAGGGCTGGAAAGTATCGAGCACGGAGAATTGCTGCTGCGCCTGGGCTGTGAAGTTGCTCAAGGCCATTTCATTGCCCGGCCGATGCCGCCCGCAGAGGTGGTGGGCTGGGTCGAGGGTTTTGTCGCGCCGCCTCAATGGCAGGTGCTGGATCAAGCAGGCTGAAGTTTTGTGATCAACACCGAACCCATGTGGGAGCGAGCCTGCTCGCGATAGCGGTCTGACATTCAACATTGATGGGGACTGACATACCGCTATCGCGAGCAGGCTCGCTCCCACAATGATCTCGTGTCGATCAGAGGAATCGCTTAGGGTGTGCTTGGCTCGGAACCTATATAGAGCCGAATGATGTCGTCGATTTCCCCAGACATTTTCATACGTACCAAGGTGCGCAAAATGCGCTGCACAGGCACCTTGGGATCATTGCGGATATAGCAGCCGACACTCTGTTCCTGCAAAACCGCCACGCCTTGCAGTTGCTGGCCAGGCAGCAGGCGCTGATTGAACCAGTCCAGCGTCCATTGATTGCTCACGGCGTAGTGATAGCGCCCGGCCAGGAGTTTTTCCAGCACCTGTTCCTGGTTGCGCGCGTCTTCGCGGTGCAGGCGGTCGGCATCGAACAGGGGTTGCAACGTGGGGTAGGTGTAGCCGAGTACCGTGCCGATGGATTGTCGCGACAAGTCCGCAGGCGTCACTGAGGTCAGCGGATCTGACCGGCTGATCAGCAGGTCGCGCTGAAACCAGAGTGGAATGCTCCAGATGTAATCCCCGGACTGATTCGGCTGCCAGGACTGCGCCGCATAGCAGCGGATATCGACTTCGCCGTGCTCCATGGCGTTTTGCACTCGCGTGCGAGGCAGCACGTGAAATTCGGCCGGCACGCCGACCTGAGTCGCGAGGCTGACCATCACGTCGTGCAGGATGCCTTGGGTGGGGTGGCCGCGGTCCAGTTGCACCATCGGCATCGCCCAACTGTCGGGCACCACGAAGCGCAATGGCGGCTCGGCGCCAGCGACATTCAGGCTGATCAACAGCAGTGCCCCCAAGGCCAGCCGCATAAACGCTCCGGTGCTGATAAAACCCGAGCCGATAAAAGCCCCCCAAAGATCATCTTAGCCAGATTAGACGAGCGCACCGGATGCAATTTTGGCCTTGCTCCGATAGCATTAGCCGCTTCTGTTCCTTCGTTGCGACGGTTTTCGATGAGTTATCAGGTTCTTGCACGTAAATGGCGTCCGCGCTCGTTCCGCGAAATGGTCGGCCAGACCCATGTGCTCAAGGCTCTGATCAATGCCTTGGACAGCCAGCGGCTGCACCACGCCTATCTGTTTACCGGTACCCGCGGGGTCGGCAAGACCACCATCGCGCGGATCATCGCCAAATGCCTGAACTGTGAAACAGGTATCACTTCAACGCCTTGCGGCGAGTGCTCGGTGTGCCGCGAGATCGATGAAGGCCGCTTCGTCGACCTGATCGAGATTGACGCCGCGAGCCGGACCAAGGTCGAGGACACCCGCGAACTGCTCGACAACGTGCAGTACGCACCGAGCCGCGGGCGCTTCAAGGTCTACCTGATCGACGAAGTGCACATGCTCTCCAGCCATTCCTTCAATGCGCTGTTGAAAACCCTTGAAGAGCCGCCGCCCTACGTCAAGTTCATCCTGGCGACGACCGATCCGCAGAAACTTCCTGCAACCATTCTTTCGCGGTGCCTGCAGTTCTCTCTGAAGAACATGACGCCGGAGCGTGTGGTCGAGCATTTGACCCACGTGCTGGGTGTCGAGAACGTGCCGTTCGAAGACGACGCGCTGTGGCTGCTGGGCCGCGCTGCCGACGGTTCGATGCGCGACGCCATGAGCCTGACCGACCAGGCGATTGCCTTCGGTGAAGGCAAAGTCATGGCCGCCGACGTACGGGCGATGCTCGGCACGCTCGATCACGGCCAGGTCTACGACGTTCTGCACGCGCTGATCGAAGGCGACGCCAAGGCCTTGCTCGAAGCCGTCCGTCACCTGGCCGAACAAGGCCCGGACTGGAACGGCGTGCTCTCGGAAATTCTCAACGTGCTGCACCGTGTCGCCATCGCCCAGGCCCTGCCTGAAGGCGTCGACAACGGTCATGGCGACCGTGACCGGGTGCTGGCACTGGCTCAGGCTCTGCCAGCCGAAGACGTGCAGTTTTATTACCAGATGGGCCTGATCGGTCGCCGCGACTTGCCGCTGGCGCCGGACCCGCGCGGTGGCTTCGAAATGGTCCTGCTGAGAATGCTCGCGTTCCGGCCGGCAGACACCGCGGACGCGCCGAGGCAACCGCTAAAGCCAGTGGGGATCAGCCAGGCCACAGTTGATTCCGCAAACTCAGTGGCTGCCGCGCCCGTTGTTGCGCCGGTAGTCGCTGCGGCAGTTGCACCCGTCGCGCCTGCGCCGGTTGTGGCGGTGGTTGTTCCAGTGCAAGCGCCCGAGCCTGAGCCGGTTGCGCCCGAGCCTGTCGTTGAGGCAGTAGCGGTCGAAACCGTCGTCGATCTGCCCTGGAACGACCCGATAGAACCCGAAGTCGTTCAGCAGCCCGCCGTCGAGCCGGTGCTGGAAATCGCCAGCGAACAACCCGAATTGGCGCCGATGCCATTGCCAACGCCCGACAGCGTGGTGCCGGACGCGCCGGAGTGGGCCGCTGCGCCAATTCCGGAGCCGTCGGTAGCTGACGTCGATGCCGCGACACCGGGCATGGACCTGGACGACGAGCCGCCGCTGGACGAGGACTACATCGAGCCGGACATGGAATCGGCCTACAGCTACCTCGATGAACTGGCCAGCGAACACACCGCCGAGCCAGCGCCGGAAGCCGAACCTGAACCGGCCGCCATGCCGGCCACCGGTCTGGCGGCGCAATGGCTGGAGTTGTTCCCGAAACTGCCGATCTCCGGCATGACCGGCAGCATCGCCGCCAACTGCACGCTGATCGCCGTCGAAGGTGACAATTGGCTGATGCACCTGGACCCGGCCCACAGCGCGTTGTTCAACGCGACTCAACAGCGTCGCTTGAACGATGCGTTGAACCAGTTTCACGGGCGTACGCTGACCCTGCGCATGGAGTTGATCAAGCCCGAGCAGGAAACCCCGGCCCAGGCTGCGTCCCGCCGCCGTGCGAACCGTCAGCGCGAGGCCGAAGAGTCGATCCACGGTGATCCGTTCATCCAGCAAATGATGCAGCAGTTCGGTGCGGTGGTCCGTAACGATACTATTGAACCTGTCGAGACCCTGGTCACTCAGGGCTAATAACTGAAGGTGTTCGGCCGAAAGGGCCGGGCGCTGTATTTATCCAAGTACTTTTGAGGTGATTCCCATGATGAAAGGTGGCATGGCCGGCCTGATGAAGCAGGCACAGCAGATGCAGGAAAAAATGGCCAAGATGCAGGAAGAACTGGCCAACGCCGAAGTCACCGGTAAAGCCGGTGGCGATATGGTCACCGTGGTGATGACCGGTCGTCACGACGTCAAGCGCGTGACCATCGATCCAAGCCTGGTCGAAGGCTTGAGCGAAGACGACAAAGAGATGCTGGAGGCCGTGTTCGCCGCCGCCGTCAACGATGCCGTGCGCAAGATCGAAGCCAACAGCCAGGACAAAATGTCCGGCATGACCGCTGGCATGCAACTGCCACCGGGTATGAAACTGCCATTCTGATTCGCTAAAGCGCGTCGGATGGGCTACAAAAAAATGCCAGGCATTGCGCCTGGCATTTTTGTTTCTGCCACACACTGATCGTTCCCACGCGGAGCGTGGGAACGATCAGGCAAGGTAGAAACATCGAACGCGACACCCGCATAAAGGTCTGCTCCCTATACCGCCGAATTCATCGATCAAAGGAGACGCTCACATGCCACAAGCATTGACCCTCAACCAACGTATCGTCCTGGCGTCCCGCCCGGTAGGCGCGCCGACGCCGGAGAATTTCCGCCTGGAGCGCGTTGCGCTACCGGACCTGGCCGACGGTCAGGTGCTGCTCAAGACCCTTTACCTGTCACTCGACCCCTACATGCGCGGACGCATGAGCGACGCGCCGTCCTACGCCGCACCGGTGGAAATCGGCGAAGTGATGACCGGTGGCGCTGTCAGCCGGGTCGAGCGCTCGCTGAATCCAAAATTCCACGAAGGTGATCTGGTGGTCGGTTCTACCGGTTGGCAGAGCCACAGCATCAGCGACGGTCGCGACATCATTCCGGTGCCGTCCGGGCTGCCGAGCCCGTCAATGGCGTTGGGCGTGTTGGGCATGCCCGGCATGACTGCGTATATGGGGCTGATGGATATCGGCCAGCCCAAGGCCGGCGAAACCCTGGTGGTTGCGGCTGCATCCGGCGCCGTGGGTTCGGTGGTCGGCCAGGTGGCGAAGATCAAGGGGCTGCGCGTGGTCGGCGTGGCCGGTGGCGCGGACAAGTGCCGTTATGTGGTCGAGGAGTTGGGTTTTGATGCCTGCATCGACCACAAGAGCCCGAACTTCGCCGATGAATTGGCCAAGGCGTGCTCCGAGGGCATCGACATCTATTACGAAAACGTCGGCGGCAAGGTGTTCGATGCCGTTCTGCCGTTGCTCAAGCCCAAGGCGCGAATTCCACTCTGCGGTCTGATCGCGTCCTACAACGCTCACGAAGCACCGACCGGCCCGGATCGTCTGCCGCAATTGCAGCGTACGCTACTGACCAAACGTGTGCGAATCCAGGGCTTCATCGTGTTCGACGACTACGGTGATCGACAGCCGGAATTCGTCAGCGCCATGGTGCCGTGGGTGCGCGACGGCAAGGTGAAGTTCCGCGAAGACGTGGTCGACGGCCTGGAGCAGGCACCTGAAGCGTTCATCGGTCTGCTGGAAGGACGCAACTTCGGCAAACTGGTTGTGCGGGTCGCCCAGGACTGAGTAATTGACGCTAAACAGAGGCGCGGGTATAAACCGCGTCTCGTTGTTTTGTCGGACTTTTCCCCATGAGCTTCAGCCCTTTGATTCGCCAACTGATCGACGCCCTGCGAATTTTGCCAGGTGTGGGTCAGAAAACTGCCCAACGCATGGCGTTGCAGCTGCTCGAGCGTGATCGCAGCGGCGGCTCTCGCCTGGCGTTGGCGCTGAGCCAGGCCATGGAAGGGGTGGGCCATTGCCGGTTGTGCCGCACGCTGACCGAAGACGATCTCTGCCCGCAATGCGCCGATACCCGTCGCGACGACACCTTGCTCTGCGTGGTGGAAGGTCCGATGGACGTCTACGCGGTGGAGCAGACCGGCTTCCGTGGTCGCTACTTTGTGCTCAAGGGCCATCTGTCGCCACTCGACGGACTCGGGCCTGAGGCCATCGGTATTCCGCAACTGCTGGCGCGGATCGAAGAGGCGGGCACGTTCACTGAAGTCATTCTCGCGACCAACCCGACCGTGGAAGGTGAGGCGACAGCGCATTACATTGCCCAATTGCTCAGCAACAAAGGCCTGATCGCCTCGCGCATCGCCCACGGCGTGCCATTGGGCGGCGAGCTGGAGTTGGTGGATGGCGGGACGTTGGCGCATTCGTTTGCCGGGCGTAAGCCGATCGTTTTGTAGTGTCTGAACTGACGCCTTCGCGAGCAAGCTCGCTCCCACATTGGTTTTGCGGTGTTCACAAAACCCCTGTGGGAGCGAGCCTGCTCGCGAAGGGTGCGCCTCGGTTTATATAACTCACACAATCTTGTTGAAAACCAAGCAAGCGCTCGGTTAACTTCGCTGAACCTTCAGTGGAGCTCGCCGATGCCTGCCTTTCAGGAATACTTCGACCCCAGCCACCAATTGGTCCGCGACAGCGTCAGACGTTTCGTCGAGCGCGAGATCTTGCCGGACATCGACCAGTGGGAAGAAGCCGAAAGCTTTCCCCGCGAGCTCTACCTCAAGGCCGGCGCGGCGGGGATTCTGGGGATCGGTTATCCCGAAGCCTTGGGCGGCAGCCACGAAGGTGATCTGTTCGCCAAGGTCGCCGCCAGCGAAGAACTGATGCGCTGTGGTTCCGGCGGTCTGGTGGCGGGGCTCGGCTCGTTGGACATCGGCCTGCCGCCGATCCTCAAGTGGGCCAGGCCTGAAGTTCGCGATCGCGTTGTGCCGCAAGTGCTCGCCGGCGAGAAGATCAGCGCCCTGGCCGTGACCGAGCCCAGCGGTGGCTCCGACGTCGCCAACCTGCAAACCCGCGCCGTGCGCGACGGTGAGTGCTACCGGGTCAGCGGCAGCAAAACCTTTATCACCAGTGGCGTCCGTGCAGATTTCTACACCGTCGCGGTGCGTACCGGTGCACCGGGATTCGCTGGCATCAGCCTGCTGTTGATCGAGAAGGGCACGCCCGGTTTTACCGTCGGCCGTCAGTTGAAGAAAATGGGTTGGTGGGTGTCGGACACTGCCGAACTGTTCTTCGACGATTGCCGGGTGCCGGTAGGCAATCTGATTGGCGCTGAAAACATGGGCTTCGCCTGCATCATGGGCAACTTCCAGAGCGAACGCCTGGCGCTGGCGCTAATGGCCAACATGACCGCGCAGCTGGCGCTGGAAGAGAGCCTGAAATGGGCTCGCCAACGCGAAGCATTCGGTAAACCCATCGGCAAGTTTCAGGTACTCAAGCATCGCCTTGCCGAAATGGCGACGGCGCTGGAGGTGTCACGGGAATTCACCTACCGCCAGGCGGCGAAAATGGCGGCGGGGCAGAGTGTGATCAAGGAGATTTCCATGGCCAAGAACTTTGCGACTGACACGGCTGATCGGATTACGACGGATGCGGTGCAGATTCTGGGTGGCCTCGGTTACATGCGCGAGAGCCTGGTGGAGCGGCTGTATCGGGATAACCGCATTCTTTCGATCGGCGGCGGTACGCGAGAAGTGATGAACGAGATCATCAGTAAGCAGATGGGGCTCTAATCTGCGGTGTGGCGGCTGACGCCATCGCGAGCAGGCTCGCTCCCACAGTTAATCTCTGTCGTGCACAAACTTGTGTACACAGAAAATCCCCTGTGGGAGCGAGCCTGCTCGCGAAGGCGTCGGTGCAGACGCCGCGTTACTTATCAGACAACGCAAACTGCGTCAGGCAAAAGGTCGGAATCCCCATATCTTCCAGCCGCTGCGACCCGCCCAGCTCTGGCAGATCAATGATCGCCGCCGCTTCATGAACCCGCGCGCCCATGCGTCGAACCAGATTTGCCGCCGCAATCAGCGTCCCGCCCGTGGCGATCAGGTCATCGAACATCACCACCGAATCGCCCTCGCACAAGCTGTCGGCGTGGACTTCGAGGAAGGCTTCGCCGTATTCGGTCGCATAACCCTCGGCCAGCACGTCGGCCGGCAGTTTGCCTTGCTTGCGAAACAGCACCAGCGGCTTGTTCAGCTGATAGGCCAGGACCGAACCGATCAGAAAGCCGCGAGCGTCCATCGCACCGATGTGGGTGAAGTCAGCCTCGACATAACGGTGGGCGAAACTGTCCATCACCAGGCGCAGGGCCGTGGGCGACTGGAACAGCGGGGTAATGTCGCGAAAGATCACGCCCGGCTTGGGGAAGTCGATCACAGGGCGGATGAGGGATTTGATGTCGAAGGAGTCGAAGACCATCGTCGGGTGTCCTGGCAGGCTGCAAACGACGCAGTATAACGGCGGCTGAACCGTTTCGCTCAGCCGCCATCGCCGATATCAGCCGTCTAGCGAGCCGCCGGCCAAGGCGCAGAGCTGGATCGGGTCGAGGATATGGATTTCCTTGCCTTCAGCCGCAATCAGTTCGTTTTGCTGGAAGCGCGTGAACACCCGGGACACGGTTTCCACCGCCAGGCCCAGGTAATTGCCGATTTCGTTGCGCGACATGCTCAAGCGGAACTGGTTGGCCGAGAAGCCCCTGGCGCGGAAACGGGCCGACAGGTTGACCAGGAACGTGGCGATGCGCTCGTCGGCGGTTTTCTTCGACAGCAGCAACATCATTTGCTGATCGTCGCGAATCTCGCGGCTCATCACGCGCATCAACTGACGGCGCAGTTGCGGCAGTTGCAGCGCCAGTTCGTCGAGACGTTCGAAAGGGATTTCACACACCGATGTGGTTTCCATGGCTTGCGCCGAGACCGGGTGTTTTTCGGTGTCCATGCCCGACAGGCCGACCAGTTCGCTCGGCAGGTGGAAACCGGTGAGTTGTTCTTCGCCGCCATCGCTCAGGCTGAAGGTCTTCAGGGCGCCAGAGCGTACTGCATAAACGGAATCGAAGGTGTCGCCCTGGCGGAACAGGAATTCGCCTTTTTTCAGCGGGCGGCCACGTTTAACGATTTCGTCCAGCGCTTCCATGTCTTCCAGATTCAAAGAAAGTGGCAAGCAGAGGGGGGCCAGGCTGCAATCCTTGCAATGGGCCTGGCTATGAGCGCGCAGCTTTACTGGCTCGGACATTTCTTCAATCCTTGTGGGAAAAAACACACATAAGCCGTAAGGGTAACCCACGGGAGGACATTCAGGCACGCGGCGATTTTGTCGCAGGGTCGTAAAGTCAGTGTTTCGTAGACCGGCAGCTAGATCACCCGCGAAAACCGCTGGCGATTGTGCTGTTCCAGGTACGCGTCGAACACCATGCACACCGAACGCACGAGCAATCGTCCGGCGGGCAGTACGGTGATCCGTTCGTTATCCAGTTCGATCAGGCCGTCGTCGGCCATTCCCTGCAACTGTGGCCAGAGTTCGCCGAAGTAACCCTGAAAGTCGATGTTGAAGGCATGTTCGATCTCGGCGAATTCCAGGCTGAAAGTGCAGATCAGTTGCTGGATAACCGCGCGTCGCAGGCGGTCATCGGCGTTGCACAGCAGACCACGGCTGGTGGCCAGCTGCGCGCTGGCCAGCGTGTTCTGGTACTGATTCAGGTCGCTGCTGTTCTGGCAATACAAGTCGCCGATCTGGCTGATGGCCGACACGCCCAGGCCAATCAGGTCGCAATGACCTTGGGTGGTGTAGCCCTGGAAGTTGCGTTGCAGGGTCGATTCTTCCTGAGCAATCGCCAGTTCATCGTCGGGCAACGCGAAGTGGTCCATGCCGATGTAGCGGTAACCGGCCTGGGTCAGTTGTTCGATGGTGCCCTGGAGTATTTCCAGTTTTTGCGCCGGTGTCGGCAGTTCGTCGCTGTTGATTCGCCGTTGCGGCATGAAGCGTTCCGGCAGGTGCGCGTAGTTGAACACCGAGAGGCGGTCCGGTTGCAGGTTGATCACTTCATCAACCGTGCGGGCGAAATTCTCGGGTGTCTGCCTTGGCAAGCCGTAGATCAGGTCAATGTTGATCGAGCGAAACTGCAGCGTGCGCGCAGCGTCGATCACCGCGCGGGTTTCTTCCAGGCTTTGCAGACGATTGACTGCCCGTTGCACCGCCGGATCGAGGTCTTGCAGGCCGATACTGACCCGGTTGAAGCCCAGTTCACGGAGCAGGCCCATGGTCGACCAGTCGGCTTCACGAGGGTCGATCTCGATGCCGTAGTCGCCGGAATCGTCGTCCAGCAAGTTGAAGCTTTTGCGCAACTGGGCCATCAACTGGCGCAGTTCATCGTGGCTGAGAAAGGTCGGGGTGCCGCCGCCGAAATGCAGTTGCTCGACTTTCTGCGCGGGGTCGAGGTGGCAGGCGATCAGCTGGATTTCCTGCTCAAGGCGCTGCAAATAAGGCAGGGCCCGGCCGCGATCCTTGGTGATGACTTTATTGCAGGCGCAGTAGTAGCAAACATTCGCGCAGAACGGCACGTGCACATACAGCGATAACGGGCGCAGGGCTTTACGGCTGTCGCGCAGGGCGTGGAACAGGTCGAACGTGCCGACCTGACCGTCGAATTGCGCCGCGGTCGGGTAGGAGGTGTAGCGCGGTCCCGCCAGGTCGTAACGGCGGATCAGATCGGTATCCCAACGAATGGCGTCGAGCATCATGCGGGCATTCCCCCGGATAGGCTGGCAGTGTCAGCGAGTCTAGGGGGTGCGGCGTCGGGGCATCTTGATTTGCATCAACGGTCAGGATTTGTGTCGTTGGTGAGGACCTCTTCGCGAGCAGGCTCGCTCCCACATTGAAATGCATTCCCCTGTGGGAGCGAGCCTGCTCGCGAAGAGTGCGCCGCCGATCTAATGCCCCATGAGCCAATGCTGATGCGGCCCCGGCAAGGTCCAGATGCCGAACAGGATCACCAATAATCCGCCCGTCATCCGCACGCTACGTTTGCGCAATAACGCCGTGACCCGCTCAGCCGCCAACCCCGTGGCGAGCAACACCGGCCAGGTGCCGAGCCCGAACGCGAGCATCAAAAGCGCACTGTCCAGCGCATTGCCCTGACTCGCCGACCACAACAGGGTGCTGTAAACCAACCCGCACGGTAGCCAGCCCCAGAGTGCGCCCAGCAGCAACGCGCGGGGGACGCTCGACACCGGCAGCAGTTTGTTGGCAACCGGCTGGATGTGCCGCCACAGGCCGCGACCGAGGCTTTCGATGCGGGTCAGGCCGCTCCACCAACCGGCGAGGTACAGGCCCATGGCGACCAACAGCAATCCGGCGATGACGCGCATGAACATCGCCGCCGGGCTGTTGGCCACCGCCCAGCCCGCCAGGCCGATCAGCAGGCCGGCCGTTGCATAGCTGAGAATTCGCCCCAGGTTGTAGGCCAGCAGCAGTCGAAAGCGTCGGCTGCGTTGTTCCTTGGGAATTGCCAAGGTCAGCGCGCCCATCAAGCCGCCGCACATGCCCAGGCAATGCCCGCCACCGAGCAGACCGAGAATCACCGCAGACACCAGCAGCGGCGCCAACTCAAGCATGGGGTGGCGCCTTGTCGTCCGGTTTGGCCGGATGACCGCTGGCTTCGTCGACTGCGGCCTTGTGGTTCGGGTCCTGGTCGTCGAACAGAATGCTGTGGGCCGGGCCGTCGAGGTCGTCGTACTGACCGCTGTCGACTGCCCAGAAGAAGATGTAAATAGCGATGGCCACGATCAGCAGCGCGGCCGGGATCATCACGTAGAGAGCTGGCATCTGGACTCCATGCCCGCGCGGCTCAGGCCGGCAGCGGACGGGTTTCTGGCGTGGCGCTGAGCGCAGGCGTGTTTGGCATGCGAGTCAGGCGCAGGGCGTTCAGCACCACGGTCAACGAACTGATGGACATGCCGACCGCGGCCCATACCGGAGTGATCCAGCCGAGGGCGGCGAACGGCAACATGAGGCCATTGTACAACCCGGACCACAGCAGGTTCTCGATGATTACCCGGCGGGTGCGCCGAGCCAGGCTAAAGGCTTGGACCAGTGCATCGAGGCGGTTCGACAGCAGTACCGCGTCGGCACTGGTTTTCGCCAGATCGGTGGCCGAACCCATGGCCACGCTGATGTCGGCGGCGGCCAGCACGGGCACGTCGTTGACCCCGTCACCGAGCATCAACACCTTGCGGCCTTCCTTGTGCAACTGTTGCAGGACCTGCAATTTATCGTCTGGACGCAAGCCGCCACGGGCTTCATCAATGCCCAGTTCCGCGGCGACACTGGCGACCATCGGTGAGCTGTCGCCGGACAGCAGCAATGTGCGCCAGCCGCGAGCCTTGCAGGCCGCGAGCAGGGCAGGTGCATCGGCACGCAGGCGGTCGTCGAGAACAAACCATGCCAACGGCCCCTGGCTGTCGCCGAGCAATAGCCATTGGCCGGCTTCATCCGGCATCGATGGCACGGCAGCGCCGCTGAGTTCACAGACAAAACCCGGTTGGCCGATGCGCAGGCGTTGCTCGCCGACCAAGCCTTCGAGGCCAAGTCCGGGCGTGCTGTGGACTTCTTCGGCGGCCAGCGGCGCCCGGCCAAACGCGCGGGCGATGGGGTGTTCGGAACGGTTTTCCAGGGCTGCGGCCAGGCTCAGGCATTGATCGCTATTGAGCGCGCCGAGCGGGCGAATCGAACGCAAGGCCAGGCGACCTTCCGTCAACGTGCCGGTCTTGTCGAAAATCACCGTGTCGATCTGATTCAGACCTTCCAGCACATGGCCGCGAGTCAGCAGCAAACCCAGCTTGTGCAGCGTGCCGGTGGCGGCGGTGAGGGCAGTTGGCGTGGCCAGGGACAGGGCGCACGGGCACGTCGCAACGAGCATCGCCAACACAATCCAGAAGGCTCGCGACGAATCCAGTTCCCACCAGATCAGGCCGATGACGGCAGCGGCAATCAGCGACAGCAGCAGGAACCACTGCGCGGCGCGGTCGGCGATTTCCGCCAGTCGCGGCTTCTCGGCCTGAGCACGGTCCAGCAGGCGGACGATGGCGGACAGTCGGGTGTCTTGACCCAGCGCCAGGACTTCCACGGTCAGCGCGCCTTCGACGTTCAGGGTGCCGGCGGTGACGGCATCGCCCGGCGTGCGCGGTTGCGGCAGGTACTCGCCGGTGAGCAGGGATTCGTCGATGCTCGACTGGCCGTCGAGGATCTTGCCGTCAGCCGGGAGGATCGCGCCGGGGTGCACCAGCACCTGATCGCCGACGCGCAGTTCGCTGAGCAGGATCCGCTCGCTCTGGCCGTCGGCACTCAGGCGCAGACACGAGGCGGGCAACAGATTGACCAGTTGTGCGGTGGCGGCGGCGGTGCGTTCACGGGCGCGACGTTCGAGATAACGCCCGGCCAGCAGGAACAGCGCGAACATGCCGACCGCATCGAAATACAGTTCACCGACGCCAGTGATCGAGGTCCAGATTCCGGCGATGTAGGCGCTGCCAATCGCCAGCGACACCGAGACGTCCATGGTCAGGTGGCGGGTGCGCAAGTCGCGCATGGCGCCTTTGAAGAAGGGCGCGCAGCTGTAGAACACGATCGGGGTGGTGAGAAACAGCGCGACCCAGCGCAGGATCGTATGCAGCTCGGGGCTGAGGTCGATGTTGAATTCCGGCCAAGTGGCCATGGTCGCCATCATCGCCTGGAACCACAACAGCCCGGCTACGCCGAGCTGGCGCAGGGCCAGGCGGTTTTCGCTGGCCAGTTGTTCGCTGGCGCGGTCGGCTTGATACGGGTGCGCGGCGTAACCGATGTGGCGCAACTCGCTGAGTACCTGGCTCAGCGGCAGTTGCGCATCGGCCCATCGTACGTGCAGGCGATGGTTGGACAGGTTCAGGCGCGCTTCGGCCACTGCCGGCAAGCCACGCAGGTGTTTCTCGATCAGCCAGCCGCAGGCGGCGCAACTGATGCCTTCCATCAACAGGGTAGTTTCGGCGAGTTCGCCTTCGTGGCGGACGAAGGGGGCTTGCACGTCGGCGCGGTCGTACAGCGCCAGTTCGTCCACCAACTGCACCGGCAGTGCTTCGGGGTTGGCCGATGACTCGCTGCGATGTTGGTAATAGGTTTCCAGTCCACCGGCCACAATGGCTTCGGCCACGGCCTGACAACCCGGGCAGCAGAACTCGCGGGTTTCACCGAGGACGGCAGCGGTGAAGCGGCTGCCGGCCGGGACGGGCAGGGCGCAGTGGTAGCAGGGGGTTGGACTGGTCATGAGGCGTGTTCCGATGATCGTTCCCACGCTCTGCGTGGGAATGCCTCCCCGGACGCTCCGCGTCCGCTTCGGCTGGGACGCGGAGCGTCCCTGGCTGCGTTCCCACGCAGAGCGTGGGAACGATCAGGGTAAGGCTTATTTTTTCAGGTCTTCGGCGCCTTGCAGCGGTTCATCACCCAGCAGCAGATCCTTGTCATGGCTGACCTGTTCTTCTTCGAACATGCGCCAGGTCTTGTCGTCCTGAACGCCCAGCAGTTCTACAAAGCGGCGACCGTCGACCTTGTCGTTCAACTGGCCAATGTAGCGGCCCTGTTCGGTTTCGCTGCGTGCCAGGGTGATCTTGCGATCCTTCTCCGGCTGGGTCGGCGAGATCAGGTTCAGCTCCAGGGTTTTCGGTTGGCTGTTGCCGCTCAGGCGCAGGTCGACTTCGCCGGTCACGTCGTCCAGATGAACGCTGGCGCGCAGCAGCAGGGTCTGCGCCAGCAGCTCACGGTCGAGGGAGCGGTTGATGCCTTTGCCGGCCTCGTAATAGTTGTCGTTGACCAGGTTGTCCGGATTGTTCACCGCGATCGTTACCATGGACAAGGTCAGGGTCACGGAACACGCCAGGATGGCGATGATGATCCACGGCCAAAGGTGCTTGTACCAGGGACTTGTGGCGTTTGCTGCGGGCATGATCACTTCTCTCAACGAACTTGTGGGCCGATGAACCGGCTCTTGGCTTCAATGTGGACGCTGTCGTCATCGGCATCCTTGAGGATGAATTTCACCTCGTTGGTGCTCGATGGCAGTTTCTCCGGTGCGCTGGACAGTTCGACCGGCTGGCTGAAAATCTCCCCGGCGGCGACCTTGATCTCGCGCTTGCCTTGCAGCTTGAGGTCCGGCAGGCCAGCGGCTTCGAGCACATAGGTGTGGTCGCGCTGATCCTTGTTCATGATCTTCAGGCTGTAGACGTTTTCGATCCGGCCTTCGGCGTTCTCGCGGTACAGCACGCGGTCCTTGCTGACGTCGAAACCGACCAGCGAACGCATGAAGAATGCGGTCATCAGCAAAGCGATCATCGCCAGCAGCACCGTGGCATAGCCGATCAGGCGCGGGCGCAGTTTATTGGTTTTTTGCCCGGACAGGTTGTGCTCGGTGGTGTAGCTGATCAGACCGCGAGGGTAATCCATCTTGTCCATGATGCTGTCGCAGGCATCGATGCAGGCCGCACAGCCGATGCATTCGACTTGCAGGCCGTCGCGGATGTCGATACCGGTCGGGCAAACCTGGACGCACATGGTGCAGTCGATGCAGTCGCCCAGGCCCATGGCCTTGTAGTCGGCGCCTTTCTTGCGCGGGCCGCGGCCTTCACCACGACGCGGGTCGTAGGAAACGATCAGGGTGTCTTTGTCAAACATCACGCTCTGGAAGCGCGCGTACGGGCACATGTAAATGCACACCTGCTCGCGCAACCAGCCGGCATTGCCGTAGGTGGCGAGGGTGAAGAAACCGACCCAGAAGTACGACCAGCCGTCGGCTTCGCCGGTGAAGAAGTCGATGGTCAGTTCGCGGATCGGCGAGAAGTAACCGACGAAGGTCATGCCGGTGATGAAGCCGATCAACAGCCACATCGTGTGTTTGCTGAATTTGCGCAGGAATTTATTGGCGCTCATGGGCGCTTTGTCGAGCTTGATGCGCTGGTTGCGATCGCCTTCGGTGACCTTCTCGCACCACATGAAAATCCAGGTCCAGACACTCTGCGGGCAGGTATAGCCGCACCAGACCCGCCCGGCGTACACGGTAATGAAGAACAGGCCGAAGGCGCTGACGATCAGGATCCCCGAGAGCAGGATGAAGTCCTGAGGCCAGAAGGTTGCGCCAAAGATGAAGAATTTGCGTTCCGGCAGGTTCCACCAGACGGCCTGATGGCCACCCCAGCTCAGCCAGACCGTACCGAAATACAACAGAAACAACCCGGCACCGCCCATCATCCGCAGGTTGCGGAACAGGCCGGTGAAGGCGCGGGTGTAGATTTTTTCTCGAGAGGCGTAGAGGTCGACGCTGTTGTTCGCGTTCTTGGCAGGGGTAACGTCGTGTACCGGAATCTGATTGCTCATCATTGCATCCCACGGCAGTGGAAAAATGCCTCGGTCAGTACATGCCGACCGCGGTCAAAAAGAGGTGTTGCAGTGGCGCAATGATACGCCTGTCGCTCTAGGTCAAGGGTGCGACCTTTGGTCACGTTGGTGGAAATCATCTGGCGGTGTAATGACTTGAATCAATTGACTAGTGAATTATGGCCGGTTTTTGAGGATGGCGAACTCATTCGTCCCATGGATTGATCAGTGCAACGCCGCTGGATTTAAAGTCGCTGATGTTGCGGGTGACGACTGTGAGGCCATGAACCAGCGCAGTCGCTGCGATCAGGGCGTCGCTTTCGTTGGCACGGTCCGGAACATGCAAACTGGCACACCGTAGCGCCACGGCGGCATCGACCGGCAAGATTCTGGCATCAAAGGCCGGTATGACGTGTCGCTTCAGCCAGGTTCGCAATACCTTCCCCTGAACGGGATCACGACGCTCCATCCGAAGAACCCCTGTCTCCAGTTCCTTCAAGGTAATGGCCGAAATAAACATACGTGGCGCGATGACACTTTTGGCCCAGGCGACAACATTCGCGTCAGCCTGGGGTTTGCGCAGTTCAGAAATCACGTTGATGTCGAGTAGAAACATCAGGACAGGTCCACGGGTCGATGAATGATCACGGCACGCTCGGTTTCGAACTCGATGTCTGCCGCTTCTGGCATCACTAGCAGGTCGACAATGCTGGCGTTGATGCCTGTCAGTTTTTGGTAGTCCTCAATGCTTAGCAGTACGTGAGCCGGCTTGCCACGGTCGGTGATGATAACCGGGCCCTGGCGCGTGGCTTTTTTGGCACTACTTGTGTCCTGATTGAATTCACGGCTGGAAATGGTGGTGATGGCCATCGTGGATGTCCCCCCTGAAAGTACTTTGTAGAAACGTTACTACTCGGCAAGTTGATGCGCAATCTCGGAGGGCGCGCAGTGGGCTACCGTTGGTCGCTACAGCGCGGGCCATGAGCGTCCGAAACCAAAACGGCCCCGCCAATTCACATTGGCGGGGCCGTTTTTTGTTGCTTCAAGCGTTTGCCTTACTGGGCGTCCGCCACTGGCGCTTTCTCGCCGTGAGAGAGGCTGTAGACGTAAGCGGCCAGCAGGTGAACCTTGTCGTTGCCTTGCAGCTGTTCTTGCGCAGGCATCTGGCCCTGACGGCCGTAACGGATGGTCTGCTGCAGTTGAGCGAAGCTCGAACCGTAGATGAACGCTGCCGGGTGGGTCAGGTTAGGCGCGCCCATCGCTGGCGTGCCTTTGCCTTCCGGACCGTGGCACACCGCGCAGTTGGCAGCGAACAGCTTCTGGCCAGCTACCGGGTCAGCCTTGGTGCCTTCCGGCAACTTGCGGCCATCGAGGTTGGTCAGTACGAACGCGGCAACGTTCGCAACGCCTTGCTCGCCGATCACTTCTGCCCACGCCGGCATGACCGCGTGACGACCGCCCATGATGGTGGTCTTGATGGTTTGCGCTTCGCCGCCCCAGCGCCAGTCGGCGTCGGTCAGGTTAGGGAAGCCATACGCGCCCTTGGCATCGGAACCGTGGCAGACCGAGCAGTTGGAGGCGAACAGGCGGCCACCCATCTTCAGGGCTTGCGGGTCCTTGGCAACTTCTTCGATCGGCATGGAAGCGAACTTGGCGAAGATCGGGCCGAACTTGGCGTCCGACTTGGCCATTTCCTTTTCCCACTCGTGAACGCCGGTCCAGCCGCTCTGGCCGTTGGCGAACGCGGTCTGCTTGTCGTTATCGAGGTAGTTATAACCCGGCAACAGGCCTTTCCAATTGCCCAGGCCCGGGTACAGCACCAGGTAGCCCAGGGCGAAGATGATGGTGCCCACGAACAGCATGAACCACCATTTTGGCAGTGGGTTGTCGTACTCCTCGATCCCGTCGAAGGAGTGGCCAACCGTTTCTTCGGTGGCTTCGCTGCGCTGGCCCTTGCGGGTGGACAGCAGCAGCCAGGTCAGGGCGAAGATCGTGCCGAGACTGAGGACTGTGACGTACAGACTCCAGAACGTAGTCATTCTTTGTTACTCCTAGAAGCTTGCTCGACGTGCTTGATGGCTTCGGGATCATCCGCGAAAGGCAGCAAGGTCGCGTCTTCAAACTCCGACTTGCGCTTGGGACTGAATACCCACAACGCCAGACCGATGAAGGCCACCATCACAACAACGGTGCCCAGGCCACGAATCATCCCGATATCCATCTAAATCACCGTTTGCTTTTGATGATGGTGCCCAGGCCTTGCAGATAGGCCACCAGCGCGTCCATTTCGGTTTTGCCCTTCACAGCATCCTTGGCGCCGGCGATGTCTTCGTCGGTGTAAGGGACGCCGAGCGTGCGCAAGACTTCCATTTTCTTGGCGGTGTCTTTGCCGTCGAGCTTGTTTTCCACGAGGAACGGGTAGGCCGGCATTTTCGACTCAGGCACCACGTTGCGCGGGTTGTACAAATGCGCACGCTGCCAGTCATCGGAGTAACGACCGCCAACACGGGCCAGGTCCGGACCGGTACGTTTGGAACCCCACAGGAACGGGTGATCCCAGACGCTTTCACCGGCGACCGAGTAGTGGCCGTAACGTTCGGTTTCAGCGCGGAACGGGCGGATCATCTGCGAGTGGCAGCCGACACAACCGTTGGCGATGTAGATGTCGCGGCCTTCCAGTTCAAGGGCGGTGCGAGGCTTCATGCCTTCGACCGGCTTGTTGGTGACGTCCTGGAAAAACAGCGGAACGATCTGGGTCAGGCCGCCGATGCTGACGGCGATAACCATGAAGAAGGCCAGCAGGCCAATGTTCTTCTCGACTGCTTCATGCTTCATCAGTGAGCTCCAACTACAGCAATCTGTTCAGCAGCTTTGGCTTCAGCCGGGTTCGAGGCACGTACGGTACGCCATACGTTGTAGGCCATGAACAGCATGCCGCTGGCGAAGAACGCACCGCCCAGGGCGCGAACGATGAAACCAGGATGGCTGGCTTGCAGCGCTTCAACGAACGAGTAGGTGAGGGTGCCGTCGTCGTTGATTGCACGCCACATCAGACCCTGGGTGATGCCGTTGACCCACATCGAAGCGATGTACAGAACGGTACCGATGGTCGCGAGCCAGAAGTGCGTGTTGATGAGGCCGATGCTGTGCATCTGCACACGACCGAACAGTTTCGGGATCATGTGGTAGATCGCGCCGATCGAGATCATCGCTACCCAGCCCAGGGCGCCGGCGTGTACGTGGCCGATGGTCCAGTCAGTGTAGTGAGACAGCGAGTTGACGGTCTTGATGGCCATCATCGGGCCTTCGAAGGTCGACATGCCGTAGAAGGCCAGCGACACAACGAGGAACCGCAGGATCGGGTCGGTGCGCAGCTTATGCCAGGCGCCCGACAGGGTCATCATGCCGTTGATCATGCCGCCCCAGCTTGGTGCCAGCAGGATGATCGACATCGCCATGCCCAGTGACTGAGCCCAGTCCGGCAGCGCGGTGTAGTGCA
Organism: Pseudomonas sp. GL_093; assembly: GCF_057837605.1. NCBI lineage: Bacteria > Pseudomonadati > Pseudomonadota > Gammaproteobacteria > Pseudomonadales > Pseudomonadaceae > Pseudomonas > Pseudomonas sp. GL_093. Next base: position 2,202,451 of record NZ_CM174448.1, read on the forward strand.
GGTGGTGCGGACCGGCCCAGATGTACAGGGTGATCAGCGCCCAGAAGTGCACGATCGACAGACGATAGGAGTAGATCGGACGCTCGGCCTGCTTCGGAACGAAGTAGTACATCATCCCCAGGAAGCCGGTGGTCAGGAAGAAACCCACCGCGTTGTGGCCGTACCACCACTGGATCATCGCGTCAGTCGCACCGGCGTAGGCCGAGTAGGACTTGAAGAAACTGACCGGCAGGGAAGCGTGGTTGACGATGTGCAACATCGCGGTCACAACGATGAAGGCACCGTAGAACCAGTTACCCACATAGATGTGCTTGGTTTTGCGCTTGGTGATGGTGCCGAAGAACACCAGACCGTAAGTAACCCAGACGATGGCCAGCAGAATAGCCAGGGGCCATTCCAGTTCCGCGTATTCCTTGGTGGTGGTGTAACCCAACGGCAAGGTAATGATCGCGCCGACGATCACCGCTTGCCAACCCCAGAAGGTGAAGGCGGCGAGGCTGTCGGAAATCAGTCGCGTTTGGCAGGTTCGCTGCACGACGTAATAAGAAGTGGCAAACAGAGCACAACCACCGAAGGCGAAAATCACCAGGTTGGTGTGCAACGGGCGTAAGCGTCCAAAAGTCGTCCACGGCAGACCGAAGTTCAATTCCGGCCATACAAGCTGTGAGGCGATGAAGACACCAAGCCCCATGCCAAGGATCCCCCAGACCACCGTCATGATGGCGAACTGGCGGACTACCTTATAGTTATAAGCAGTCGGACTGATTGCTGTGCTCATTCTAAGGTTCCACGGTTTGGGTGTTTTATTAGGAGTAAAAATCGGCCGCAAGTATGGAGAAAGCGGGGGGTCATTGCAACGCGCCATGACCTGGGTCAATGCTTTCAAAAGCTGATTCTGCGGCCTTTCCATGCGCCGCGTAGGGACAAAATTGCCCAAGGGCAAAATGTCGCAGCGGACGAAAATGGTGAGGGGGTCAGGTCGGATGTAACGGGGTGTGTTCAAACGCAACGATCGGGTGACAGATGGCAATTGGCACGACAGCCGGTATCTACCAGCCTTTGCGGCCTGTCATCGAGCAGATTCGTCGAACACATCGGGTTGGGTCGACCTGGAACCGGCTCATGCCAGTCCGCATCGGGGGAAGCTTAGACCCGAATCTGGTGAACCGAAAGGAGGACCAACGGAGGGGTGCGACACTTGGTCGCAAAGGGGCAGGGAACTGCCGCATCCGGGAGAATGCGGCAGCAGAGCGGTCGAGATTTATTCGTGTTTGCCTTCAGCCTGCAAACGCTCGGTGTTCAGCCCATGAGACAAGCTGTAAACGTAAGCGGCCAGCAGTTGCACCTTGTCGTTGCCGAGCATTTCGTTCTGCGCCGGCATATGGCCCTGGCGACCATGACGAATCGTCTGTTGCAGTTGCGCCAGGCTTGTCCCGTAGATAAAACCGGCCGGTTGCGTCAGATTCGGCGCGCCCATGGCTTCAGTGCCCTGGCCGTTTGCCCCATGACAGGCTACGCACATAGTGCTGAACGTTTGCTGTCCGGCGTGCAGGTCGGCACCGCTGTCGGCAGCCAACGGCAGGCCGGCCAGGTCATGGCGCACATAAGCCGCGACGTTCTTCACGCCAGCATCACCAAGGATTTCACCCCAGGCCGGCATCGCCGCCATGCGACCACCCATGATCGTGGCTTTGATGGTGTCGGCGTTGCCGCCCCAGCGCCAGCTGGTGTCCGTCAGGTTCGGAAAGCCAAAGGCGCCCTTGGCATCCGAGCCGTGGCAGACCGCGCAATTGGAGGCAAACAGGCGACCGCCCATTTTCAACGCTTGCGGGTCCTGGGCCACCTCTTCCACGGGCATCGCCGCGAATTTGGCGAAGATCGGCCCGAACTTCGCATCGGCCTTGTTCATCTCCTTTTCCCACTCGTGGACGCCGGTCCAACCGTCCTCGTAACCCGGCAGAATGCCTTTCCAGTTGCCCAGGCCGGGGTACAGCACCAGATAGCCCACGGCAAATACCAGCGTGCCGGCGAACAGCATGAACCACCACTGCGGCAGCGGGTTGTCGTACTCCTCGATGCCGTCGAAGCTGTGGCCCATGGTCTGGTCGACGCTGCCCTTGGTTTCGCCCTTGCGGGTGCCGATCAGCAGCCAGGTCAGGCCGATCAGGCTGCCGATGGTCAGTACGCAGATCCACGTACTCCAGAAGGTGGTCATGGCCGGGTACTCCTTGTTTCAGGTTCTTGGGTGGCGTCATCGGGTAGCGGTTCATCGGCGAACGGCAGCAAACGCGCTTCGGCGAATTCCGGGTTGCGCTTACTGTTGAACACCCACAGCGTCAGGCCGACGAAGGCTACGAACACCACGACCGTGCCCAGGCCGCGGATCATTCCACTGCTCATCTCACTCATTATTTCAAAGGGCATGGCTCACCTCTTGCTCTTGATGGATGTGCCGAGCACTTGCAGGTAAGCGACCAGTGCGTCCATTTCGGTCTTGCCCTTGAGCGAGGCGACAGCGCCTGTGATGTCGTCGTCGGTGTACGGCACGCCCAACGTGCGCATGGCGCGGATCTTGGTTTCGGTGTGGCTGCTGTCGAGTTGATTGGCCACCAGCCATGGATAGCCGGGCATTTTCGATTCCGGCACCACGTTGCGCGGGTTGTACAAGTGCGCGCGGTGCCAGTCTTCGGAGTAGCGACCGCCGACCCGGGCGAGGTCCGGACCGGTACGTTTCGAGCCCCACAGGAACGGGTGATCCCAGACGCTTTCACCGGCCACCGAGTAGTGGCCGTAGCGTTCGGTCTCGGCGCGGAACGGACGGATCATCTGCGAGTGGCAACCGACGCAGCCTTCGCGGATGTAGATGTCGCGACCTTCCAGTTGCAGCGCGGTGTAGGGCTTCATGCCTTCCACCGGTTTATTGGTCACGTCCTGGAAGAACAGCGGGACGATCTGGGTCAGACCGCCAATGCTCACGGCCAGCACCATCAGCAACATCAGCAGGCCGACGTTTTTCTCGATTGTTTCGTGTTTCATGGCGGCCTCCTCAGGCGATCTGCGCGGCAGCGGCGACTTCGGCAGGCTGCGAGGCCCGCACGGTGCGCCAGGTGTTGTAGGCCATCAGCAACATGCCACTGAAGAAGATCGCACCGCCTACCAGCCGCACGACGAAGCCTGGGTGGCTGGCCACCAGGGTTTCGACGAAGGAGTAGGTCAGCGTGCCGTCTTCATTGATAGCGCGCCACATGAGGCCCTGGGCGATGCCGTTGACCCACATCGACGCGATGTACAGCACGGTGCCGATGGTCGCGAGCCAGAAGTGCGCGTTGATCAGGCCGATGCTGTGCATCTGCGTGCGGCCAAAGATTTTCGGGATCATGTGGTACAGCGCGCCGATCGAGATCATCGCTACCCAACCGAGGGCGCCGGCGTGAACGTGGCCGATGGTCCAGTCGGTGTAGTGGGAGAGGGCGTTGACCGTTTTGATGGCCATCATCGGCCCTTCGAAGGTCGACATGCCGTAGAACGCCAGCGAGACCACGAGGAAGCGCAGGATCGGGTCGCTGCGCAACTTATGCCAGGCGCCCGAGAGCGTCATCATGCCGTTGATCATCCCGCCCCAGCTCGGTGCCAGCAGGATCAGCGACATCACCATGCCCAGCGACTGTGCCCAGTCCGGCAGCGCGGTGTAGTGCAAGTGGTGCGGACCGGCCCAGATGTACAGGGTGATCAGCGCCCAGAAGTGCACGATCGACAAGCGATAGGAATACACCGGACGCTCGGCCTGTTTCGGCACGAAGTAGTACATCATCCCGAGGAAACCGGCGGTCAGGAAAAAGCCCACGGCGTTGTGGCCGTACCACCACTGAACCATGGCATCGGTCGCACCGGCGTACACCGAGTAGGACTTGGTGAAACTCACCGGCAGTTCAAGATTGTTGACGATGTGCAGAATCGCCACGGTGATGATGAACGCACCGAAGAACCAGTTGCCGACGTAGATGTGCTTGGTCTTGCGCTTGGCCAGCGTGCCGAAGAACACCACGGCGTAGGCGACCCAGACGATGGTGATCAGGATGTCGATCGGCCATTCCAGCTCGGCATATTCCTTGGAACTGGTGTAACCCAGCGGCAGGCTGATAGCCGCCAGCAGAATCACTACTTGCCAGCCCCAGAAGCAGAACGCGGCGATTTTTGGCGCAAACAGTTGTGTCTGGCAGGTGCGTTGCACCGAATAGAACGAACTGGCGAACAGGGCGCAACCGCCGAAGGCGAAGATCACTGCGTTGGTGTGCAACGGGCGCAGACGCCCGAAGCTGGTCCACGGCAGATTGAAGTTGAGTTCAGGCCAGACCAATTGAGCCGCGAGAAAAACCCCGAGCCCCATACCGACGATGCCCCACACCACCGTCATAATGGCGAATTGGCGGACCACCTTGTAGTTGTAGGCGGTACTGATAGAAGTGTTCATGGTTCCCCATCCACGGTTCAGCCGAAGTGAAGGCCTGTCTTTGCGAGTAAGCCGCACGGCAGACGCTCCCTTCGCCTGGAGTTATAGGCAGACTAAAAGCGAGGCAAGCATGGACAAAGAGCACAAGGCCAGTATTGACGGGGATCAATGGGCGCGGTGTGTGCAGGATCATGGATGGTTGTGGAATGCCGCGTCAGTGCCGGCATCGGCGACGCTGATTCTCGCCCATGGCGCTGGTGCGCCGATGGACAGCGGCTGGATGAACGACATGGCTGCGCGCCTTGCTGCTCAAGGCGTCAATGTGCTGCGCTTCGAGTTTCCGTACATGGCGCAACGGCGTGTTGATGGGGGTAAACGTCCACCGAACCCGGCCCCGAAACTGCTCGAGTGCTGGCGTGAGGTGTATGCCGTGGTGCGACGCCATGTCGCTGGACGTCTGGCCATTGGCGGCAAGTCGATGGGCGGGCGGATGGCGAGTCTTTTGGCGGATGAGTTGGGGGTGGATGCGCTGGTGTGTCTCGGCTATCCCTTTTATGCCGTCGGTAAACCGGAGAAACCCCGAGTCGAACATTTGGCCGCGCTCAAGACCCGGACTTTGATTGTTCAGGGCGAACGGGATGCATTGGGGAATCGTGAAGCGGTCGAGGCTTACACATTGTCACCGGGGATTGAGGTGTTCTGGCTGGCGGCGGGGGATCATGATTTGAAGCCGTTGAAGGCGTCCGGGTTTACGCATGAGCAGCATTTGGTGTCAGTCTCCGAAAAAGTGGCGGACTTTATTGCTGCCGTGAACGGATAGCTTGATATTACTTTAAAAGGAAAATGTTATAAGGCGCTCGAGCGTGAGCTGTTCGTACCTTATAGTCTGGAGTTTATTGATGCTAAAAATGAGTAATAAAACACCTTTAGCATCAAAAAAGTCCCTGCTCATCGAGGATGAATCAAGGCTGTCTTGTTAAGTTTAACAAAAAGGTGCCCTTGGGATTAATTGTCTTGCCGTCGCGGCTCTGGACTCTGGCGTTGAACGTGCCTTGCGCGACACCTTTGAGGGGGTCGATACGGATAAAGACCGTTGCTTCATCTGCGCCGACAATGGCGATGCCAGGAGCGCCTCCTCCTGGGTGGGGTACCGAATAGCCGTGAGAAAATTGCATCTTGTCGTTCAAGGTATAAAGGCCCTCCAGTATATTATCGTCAATGTAATCGATGGATATGGTGAAGCTGTAGCGATTGCCGGCAACCCCTGATCCATTGCCTCCGCTTAAATGCCAGACTTTGCTATTGTTGAGTAGATAAAAGTTGGCGTGTTCGGCACTTGTTTTTGTATCGTCAATCGTCAATCGTCCAGTCGAACTGGTCGCCAGGCGCTAGGGTTTTATGGGTTTCAGGGAAAATCAAATTGTAGTTCGCCATGAGTGATCACCTTTTTAATGAATAAAATATTGAGTGCCTTTTTTGGTATTTCTTAGTATTCAAGGTGATGCTTCGTGCGTCTACTGTCAGAACTAACAGCTAGACAGTCATGCGTTTGTATGCTGTTGGTGTTTTGGCGAGCAAGGAGGCCCAGTTTATTCTGTGAACGGTTTAGTGTTGCTTTGGGCCTCATCGCGAGCAAGTTCGCTCCCACAATAAATTGTGTTAATGCACAAATCCCTGTGGGAGCGAGCCTGCTCGCGATAGCGCTTTAGCAGACGACATCCTTCATTGATCGTCCCTTATCAATTTGAATATGCCTTGTGGAAACAGACGATAACCATGGGATTTGAATAGAGCGTTGAAATCGCCTTGGACCGTGCCGTTGACGGGGTCGAGCCTGATGGTCAGTTCGGCATCATCTGCATCGACATTTCCGAAGCCGATGTACCCGTCAGGGGCGGGAATCGAGTGTATATGGGAAACATACAGACCCTTCCCGTCCCCGAGCTTGTAGGTGTATTCCAGCACGTTGTCGTCGATGTAAGGCACCTTCAATAGAAAACTGAAGAAGTTCTCTGCATCGCTCGAGCCATTAGAGCCGGTGAAAACCCAGCTGCTTTCGCCGGTCGGTTCGAACAGACTGTGGTAAAAAGCGGTACGTCCGGCGTAGACCGGGTCAGCCCCCAAGTTCCAGTGAAAATCGTTTCCTGGTGCCTGAATGCTGTTCTCTTTCGGGATGAAAATATCTTTTGTGCTCATTGCGAAATCCTTCCCTGTCCACATGGGTATGAAGCAAATGCCGACGGGTATGTCGGCACTCGATTGATATCCCGCCCATGCGGGTGCGTCTACTGTCAAACCTGACAGCTATACACCGGGTTTTAGATATGTATGACGCTTGCCAGCGTCCAATCGTGCATCTCGGTAATGCTTTCCATGACGCAATAAAAAACCCGGAAGTATCACCTTCCGGGTTTTTGCCCTGCTTGCAGAGATCAGCGGTTAAACCGCTCCACCAACGAATACTGAGTATTCGCCGTCTTCGTCAGTTCTTCACTCAACAACGCCGAGTGTTGCGCCTGTTCCGAGGTCTGATCCGCCAGGTGCGAGATGTTGCTGATGTTGCGGCTGATTTCTTCAGCGACAGCGCTTTGCTCTTCGGTAGCCGCAGCGATCTGGGTGGTCATGTCGGTGATGTTGGCCACTGCTTCGCTGATCCCCACCAGTGCCTGATCCGCTTCCAGAACCCGCGCCACACCTTCTTCGGCCTGGCGATGCCCGGCTTCCATGGTTTGCACCGCCGTGCTGGCGGTTTGCTGGAGCTTGGCGATCAGGGCGTGGATCTGCCCGGTGGATTCGCTGGTGCGTTGCGCCAGTTGACGGACTTCGTCGGCGACCACCGCAAAGCCACGACCCATCTCACCGGCACGGGCCGCTTCGATGGCGGCGTTCAAGGCCAGCAGGTTGGTCTGGTCGGCGATGCCTTTGATCACATCGACCACGCCACCGATTTCGTCGCTGTCCTTGGCCAGTTGGGTCACGGTCAGACCGGTTTCACCGACCACCACCGACAGGCGCTGGATGGCTTCGCGGGTTTCCCCGGCGATGTCGCGGCCGCGACCGGTCAGGCGATTGGCTTCCTGAGTCGCATCAGCCGTGCGCTGCACGTGGCTGGCGACTTCCTGCGTGGTGGCGGCCATCTGATTGACGGCGGTGGCCACTTGCTCGGTTTCGACGCGTTGGCGTTCCAGACCGTTGGAGCTGTTATGCGCCAGGGTGTCGGACTGTTTCGCTTGGTCGCTCAGGTGCTCGGCGGTGTCCTGCAGACGGGTCAGGCAGGTTTTCAGGCGGGCTTCCTGGCTGAGGATCGACATCTCCAGGCGTGCTTGAGCGCCTCGACTGTCGGTGTACATCTGCGCGATCAGCGGGTCGGAGGTGGTCTGCCCGGCCAGATGCAGCAGACGCTTGAGGCCGCGCTGTTGCCAGCTCAACCCCAACAGACCCAATGGCACCGACAGGCCGGCGGCCAGCGCAAAACCCCATTGGGAATTGAGCGACGCACCGATCATGAAGCTCAGCTGGCTGACGAGGATGAATGGCAGCCAGTCCTGCAGCACCGGCAGCCATTTGTCCGTTGAAGGAATCGCCGACTTGCCCTGGTTGATGCGTTGGTAGAGCGCTTCGGCACGGCGGATCTGCTCGGCGGTGGGTTTGACCCGCACCGATTCGTAACCGACCACCTGATTGCCTTCGAAAACCGGTGTGGCATAGGCGTTAACCCAGTAATGATCACCGGTCTTGCAGCGATTCTTGACAATGCCCATCCATGGCAAGCCTTGTTTCAGTGTGCCCCACATGTGTGCGAACACCGCGGCCGGGACGTCAGGGTGACGGACCAGGTTATGCGGCGCACGGATCAGCTCTTCACGAGAATACCCACTGATCTCGACGAAAGCGTCGTTGCAGTAGGTGATCACGCCCTTGGCATCGGTGGTGGAAATCAACCGTTGCTGAGCCGGGAAGGTCCGTTCGCGTTGTGTAGTGGGTTGGTTGTTACGCATGGCTTTTTCAATCCGCAAGGCTTTGACAGGGTGTCGGCATGATCGGGAATTTATTGAAATAATTTTTCAATAATCAGTGGTTCGTCGCAAAACGACCATTGCGTCACCCGGCGAGCATCGGATAGGTGAACAGCCCGAAATGCAGCAGGTTCAAGCCGAAATGGGTGGCGATGGCCGCACCCAAGCCACCAAAACGGTAGGCCAGACCATAGCCGACACCTGCCAGGCTCGCCAGCAACACCCATTGCCAGCCGGCGCCCACATGCACCAGGCCGAACAGTAGCGATGCGAGGAGCAGGGCGAGGTTCTCACCGTAGGGCAGGTTTTTGAAGTGCCGGGTCAGACCGCCCTGGATGTAGCCGCGAAATAGCGCTTCCTCGACCAGGGTCACCAGCAGCAGATTGTTAAGCGCCCACAACCAGGCTTGATCCGGCCACTTCGGTGCCCAGCTGATCACGCCCAGCAACAGCGCGCCACCCAAGGCCAGCACGGCGCTCAACGTCAGCCCCAGCGCGGTGGCATAGATGGAAAGGCGAAGCGAACGTCGGCCGACAATCCACGGGCAGACCAGCAAAAGCCAGAACCCGATCAGGGGTTTGTCCTGATTCAGGTACATGAAAAACGGCACGGCATCGTCGGTGAATTGCTGAGGGGCGAGACCACGACCGTTGTAGAAACCGGGAAGCCAGTGCATCGCCAGTGCCAGGACCAGAACGAAGAACACCCCATGACCGAGGTAGCGGCCGGCTTGAACCTTTTGCTGGCGCACGGCGAAACCTGTGAACAGCAACAATGCGACGGAGATTACGGCCAGCCAGCCGAGTTGGCCGTAGATCAGTGCCAGGCCATAGCCGAGGGAGAGAAGGGCCAGGTAGTTCCATGGCAGAGCAATCATGTGAAGTCCTTGTGTCCATAAATTTGCAGGGCGACTCTATCCATGTGGGAGCGAGCTTGCTCGCGATGAGGCCATATCATTCAACATTGATGTCGACTGTTAGTAAGCTATCGCGAGCAAGCTCGCTCCCACAGGGATTTTGTGGCGGGCACGGCATGTTGAGCGACGCCCATTAAGTGGCGAGCAATTATAGAGAAGTGCACCCCCACAAACAAAAACACCGCCCGAAGGCGGTGTCTGTGTCAGCAGGCTGTTACGAGGCAATCAACTGTCGCAACACGTAATGCAAAATCCCCCCTGATTTGAAGTACTCCACTTCATTAAGGGTATCGATCCGGCACAACACCTCGACTTTCTCGCGGCTGCCGTCTTCACGGGTGATCACCAGTGTCAGGTTCATCCGCGGCGTCAGCTCGACGCCGGTCAAACCCAGAATATCCAGCGTCTCCTTGCCGGTCAGGTTCAGGCTCTTGCGGTTTTGATCCAGCTTGAACTGCAACGGCAACACGCCCATGCCCACCAGATTGGAGCGGTGAATCCGTTCGAAACTTTCGGCAATGACCGCTTTGACCCCCAGCAGATTGGTGCCCTTGGCCGCCCAGTCACGACTCGAGCCGGTGCCATATTCTTGCCCGGCAATCACCACCAGCGGCGTGCCCGAGGCTTGATAACGCATGGCCGCATCGTAGATCGGCATCCTCTCCCCGGTGGGAATGTAAATCGTATTGCCGCCTTCTTCGCCGCCGAGCATTTCGTTACGAATGCGGATGTTGGCAAAGGTGCCGCGCATCATCACTTCGTGGTTGCCGCGACGCGAGCCATAGGAGTTGAAGTCCCGTGGTTCCACGCCTTTCTCGCGCAGGTAGTGTCCAGCGGGGCTGTCGGCCTTGATGTTGCCGGCCGGGGAGATGTGGTCGGTGGTCACCGAATCGCCGAGCAATGCGAGGACTCTGGCACCGGCGACGTCCTTGACCACCGGCGGCGGGCCGCCGATGTCATCGAAGAACGGTGGGTGCTGGATGTAAGTCGAATCGTCCTGCCAGACATAGGTCGCCGCTTGCGGCACTTCAATCGCCTGCCATTGCTCGTCGCCGGCAAACACTTCGGCGTATTCCTTGTGGAACATCGCGGTGTTGACCTGGTTCACCGCGTCGGCAATCTCTTTGGTGCTTGGCCAGATGTCCCGCAGATAAACCAGATTGCCCTCTTTGTCGGTACCCAACGGCTCGCTGCTGATGTCGATGCGCACCGTACCGGCCAGCGCATAGGCGACGACCAGCGGCGGCGAGGCCAGCCAGTTGGTTTTCACCAGCGGATGCACGCGACCTTCGAAGTTGCGGTTACCCGACAGCACCGAGGCAACGGTCAGGTCGGCAGCCTGAATGGCTTTTTCGATCGGCTCCGCCAATGGCCCGGAGTTGCCGATGCAGGTGGTGCAGCCGTAGCCGACCAGGGCAAAACCCAGTTCATCAAGGTACTGGGTCAGGCCGGCAGCCTTGTAGTAGTCGGTGACCACTTTCGAGCCTGGGGCCAGCGAACTCTTGACCCACGGTTTGCGCTTGAGGCCTTTTTCCACGGCTTTCTTCGCCACCAGGCCGGCTGCCATCATCACGCTTGGGTTGGAGGTGTTGGTGCAGGAGGTGATCGCGGCGATAACTACCGCGCCGTTTTTCAATCGATAGGTCTGACCGTCGTATTCGTAGTCGGCTTCACCGGCCAGATCGGCATTGCCCACCGCAACGCCACCGCCGCCTTCACTTTCAAGACGACCGACTTCCTTGCTGGTGGGTTTGAATTGCAGGTCGACGAAATCACTGAACGCTTGCGCGACATTCGGCAGCGATACCCGGTCCTGTGGGCGTTTCGGCCCGGCAAGGCTGGCTTCGACGCTGCCCATGTCCAGCGCCAGGCTGTCGGTGAACGCCGGTTCCTGGCCCGGCAGACGCCACAGGCCCTGGGCTTTGCTGTAGGACTCGACCAGTTTCACGGTTGCGCTGGGGCGACCGGATAAACGCAGGTATTCCAGGGTGATGTCGTCCACCGGGAAGAAGCCGCAGGTGGCGCCGTATTCCGGGGCCATGTTGGCGATGGTCGCGCGGTCGGCCAGCGGCAGGTCGTCGAGGCCGTCACCGTAGAACTCGACGAATTTGCCGACCACGCCTTTCTTGCGCAGCATCTGGGTGACGGTCAGCACCAGGTCGGTGGCGGTGATGCCTTCCTTGAGCTTGCCGGTGAGCTTGAAGCCGATCACTTCCGGGATCAGCATCGACACCGGTTGGCCAAGCATCGCTGCTTCCGCTTCAATCCCGCCGACGCCCCAGCCGAGCACGCCGAGGCCGTTGATCATGGTGGTGTGGGAGTCGGTGCCGACCAGGGTGTCGGGGAAGGCATACGTGCGCCCGTCCTCGTCCTTGGTCCAGACCGTGCGCCCCAGGTATTCCAGATTCACCTGGTGACAGATGCCGGTGCCCGGCGGTACCACGCTGAAGTTGTCGAAGGCGCTTTGGCCCCAGCGCAGGAACGCATAACGTTCACCATTGCGTTGCATTTCGATGTCGACGTTCTGTTCGAAGGCGCTGGCACTGGCGAATTTGTCGACCATCACCGAGTGGTCGATCACCAGATCCACGGGGGAGAGCGGATTGATTCGCTGCGGGTCGCCACCCGCCTTGGCCATGGCGGCGCGCATGGCGGCCAGGTCGACCACGGCGGGAACGCCGGTAAAGTCCTGCATTAATACCCGCGCGGGACGGTATTGAATTTCACGGTCGGAGCGACGCTCCTTGAGCCAGGCGGCAATCGCCCTGAGGTCGGCGCCGGTGACGGTTTTTTCATCTTCCCAGCGCAGCAGGTTTTCCAGCAGCACTTTCAACGACATTGGCAGCTTGTCCAGGTCGCCCAGGCTTTTGGCGGCATCCGGCAAGCTGAAATAGTGATAGGTCTTGTCGTCAACTTGTAAGGTTTTAAGGGTTTTCAGGCTATCGAGGGACGGCATTGAAATGACTCCTTTGAGTCCGCACGGCTACGGACTGACGGGACAGACAGAGCCTTTAACCTAGCCCTGTTCATTCGTTAAAGCTAATAACTGGACTCTATGGCCAAGTCCAAGGTTCCGAACTCGGCTATCATGCGCCCGTTTTCGTGACAGGCTTTGCTTCAACGCAAGTCTGGGCATCGCGCAGTGGTTGAATTTCTCGCCATCTGCCCAGGAGTAAGAATGAACACCCTCTTTATGCATTGCCGGCCGGGCTTCGAAGGCGAAGTCTGTTCCGAGATTTCCGAACACGCCGCGCGGCTGAACGTGGCCGGTTATGCCAAGGCCAAGACCGCCAGCGCCTGCGCCGAATTCATCTGCACCGAAGAAGACGGCGCCGAGCGCCTGATGCGTGGCCAGCGTTTCGCCGATCTGATCTTCCCGCGGCAGTGGGCTCGCGGGATCTTCATCGATCTGCCGGAAACCGACCGCATCAGCGTGATCCTCGCGCACATGGCGGACTTCCCGCTGTGCGGCAGCCTGTGGCTGGAAATGGTCGACACCAACGATGGCAAGGAACTGTCGAACTTCTGCAAGAAGTTCGAAGGCCACCTGCGCAAGGCGCTGATGGCCGCTGGCAAACTGGTGGAAGACGCCCACAAGCCGCGTTTGCTGCTGACCTTCAAAAGTGGCCGCGAAGTGTTCATGGGGCTGGCCGAGTCGAACAACTCGGCGATGTGGCCGATGGGCATTCCGCGCCTGAAGTTTCCGCGTGAGGCGCCGAGCCGTTCGACGCTGAAACTGGAAGAGGCGTGGCACCATTTCATCCCGCGTGATCAGTGGGATGAGCGTCTGCACAGCGACATGACGGGTGTCGACCTCGGCGCCGCACCCGGCGGCTGGACCTGGCAACTGGTCAATCGCGGCATGCTGGTGACCGCGATCGACAACGGTCCGATGGCCGAAAGCCTGATGGACACCGGTCTGGTGCAACACTTGATGGCTGACGGTTTCACCTTCAAGCCCAAGCAACCGGTGGACTGGATGGTCTGCGACATCGTCGAGAAACCGGCGCGTAACGCCGCGATGCTGGAAGAGTGGATTGGCGAGGGGCATTGCCGCGAAGCGGTGGTCAACCTCAAACTGCCGATGAAACAGCGTTACGCCGAAGTGAAGCGCTTGCTGGAACGCATCGCCGACGGGTTCAAGGAACGCGGCATTCGGGTCGAGATCGGCTGCAAACAGCTGTATCACGACCGTGAAGAAGTGACCTGCCACCTGCGCCGGATCGACGTAAAGAAACCCAAGTCCCGCTGATACACGCGGACCCCTGTGGGAGCGAGCCTGCTCGCGATGAGGCCATTACATTCAACATCTTTGTTGACTGATACACCGCTATCGCGAGCAGGCTCGCTCCCACAGGGAAGGCGTTATGCCACAGATGACCGAACACCCGGCAATGCGCGACAATGCCGGCAAGTTTCAGGAGTGAATCATGAGTGAAATGATTGATACGCCGGTAGACGGCACCCTCGACGCCACCGGCCTCAACTGCCCGGAACCGGTGATGATGCTGCACCAGCACATCCGTGACCTGGTGCCCGGCGGCCTGCTCAAGGTGATCGCCACCGACCCGTCGACCCGTCGCGACATTCCCAAATTCTGCGTGTTTCTCGACCACGAACTGGTGGCGCAGCACGAAGAGGCAGGCACCTACCTCTACTGGATCCGCAAGAAACTCGCTTAACCCGCCGAATGGCTGATGCGAATCCGCTTGCGTGCACTGCGCGTCAGGCGGATCGACAGCATCAGCGCCGCGCAACTCAAGCCGACGATCAAACCCTGCCATAGCCCGCTCGGGCCGCTCGGCGCGCCGAACCAATCGGTCAGGCCCAACGCGTAACCCACCGGCAAACCAATCCCCCAGTAAGCGAACAGCGTCAGGATCATCGTCACCCGCGTGTCCTGATAGCCGCGTAACGCGCCGGCAGCCGTCACCTGGATCGCATCGGAAAACTGGAACAGCGCCGAATACACAATCAGCATTGCCGCGACATGAATCACCGTCGGATCAGACGTGTAGATCGTTGCGATGTGTTCACGCAGTAACAGCATCATGCTCGCGGAGATGCACGCATAGGCCAGCGCCGTGCCCATGCCGACACCGGCGGCGAAGCGTGCTTCACGCGGTTCCTGACGGCCGAGCGCCTGGCCGACCCGCACGGTCACGGCCATGCCCAGGGAGTAGGGGATCATGAACACCAGCGAGCTGAAGTTCAGCGCGATCTGGTGCCCGGCCACCACCGTCGCGCCGAGGCTGCCGATCAGCAGCGCAATGACAGCGAAGATGCTCGACTCGGCGAACACTGCGATGCCGATCGGCAGGCCGATGCCCAGCAGGCGTTTGATCACCGACCATTGCGGCCAGTCGAAACGGCTGAACAACTCACTCGACTGATACGCCGGCGCCCAGCGCTCCCACCCGGCCATGCCCAGGGCCATCACCCACATCACGATCGCCGTGGCCCAGCCGCAACCGACACCGCCCATGGCCGGCACACCGAAGTGGCCATAGATGAAGACGTAGTTCAGCGGAATGTTCAGCGCCAGCCCGCACAGACCCAACACCATGGCCGGACGCGTGCGCCCCAGGCCGTCACTGAAGCAGCGCAGCACATGGTAGAACGCGACGGCGGGCAAACCGCTGGCGATGCCATGCAGGTATTGCATGCACGGGCCAATCAATTCGGGATCGACCTTCATGATGTGCAGAATCGGTTCGGCGCTGAACAGCATGCCGGTCGCCATCAACCCCACCACCAATGCCAGCCACAGTGCCTGGCGCACGATCGGGCCGATTTCGCTGTGGGTGCCAGCGCCGAAACGCTGGGCGACTTTCGGGGTAGTAGCCAGCAGCGTGCCGGTCATCAACAGAAACACTGGCACCCAGATCGAGTTGCCCAGCGCCACCGCCGCCAGATCCCGTGGCCCGACCCGGCCCGCCATCACCGCATCGACGAAGCCCATGGCGGTGGTCGCCAGTTGCGCGATCATGATCGGCAAGGCCAGGCCGAGCAGGTTTTTCAGCTCCAGGCGAACCCGGGCCGGGCGGGTGAGGGAAATAGCGGCGGGGCGGTCAGTCACGGAATTCAAGGGCGAAACGTCCAAAGATGTTGATGCGCAAGGCGGCGCATTCTACGCCCTGACGCAGTGGTCAGGAAAAGTCCTGTGTTGCGGATTTGTAATCGGATTTTGAATGTTTCTGCATCCCCGGTGGCCCATCACCTGCATCTCCGCCTACACTGCCGATCCGCCAAAGGAGCCTGCCATGCTGATTGTTGCCGACGAAAATATCCCGCTGCTCGATGCCTTCTTCGAAGGTTTCGGTGAAATCCGCCGGGTGCCGGGACGTTCCATTGACCGCGCCACCGTCGAACAGGCTGATGTGCTGCTGGTGCGCTCGGTGACCAACGTTAACCGCGCGTTGCTCGAAGGCAGCAAGGTACGCTTTGTCGGCACTTGCACGATCGGCACCGATCACCTGGATCTGGATTACTTTCAGCGGGCCGGCATCACCTGGTCCAGCGCACCCGGCTGCAACGCCCGGGGCGTGGTCGACTATGTGCTCGGCAGTCTGTTGACCCTGGCCGAAATCGAAGGCGCCGACCTGACTCAGCGCACCTACGGCGTCGTCGGTGCCGGTGAAGTGGGCGGCCGCCTGGTCAAGGTTCTGCAAGGTCTGGGCTGGAACGTGCTGGTCTGCGATCCGCCAAGACAAGCCGCTGAAGGTGGCGATTACGTCAGCCTTGAACAGATCATCGAGCAGTGCGATGTCATCAGCCTGCACACGCCGTTGAAGAAACACGGCGCCCAGTCGACCTGGCATCTGTTCGATAAAAACCGTTTGAGCCAGCTCAAACCCGGCACCTGGCTGATCAACGCCAGTCGTGGTCCGGTGGTGGACAATGCCGCGCTGCGCCAGGTGCTACTGCAACGCGAAGACCTGCAAGCGGTGCTGGACGTCTGGGAAGGTGAGCCTGAGGTCGATGTGGCCCTGGCCGAACTCTGCGTGCTGGCGACGCCGCACATTGCCGGCTACAGCCTCGACGGCAGACAGCGTGGGACCGCGCAGATTTATCAGGCGTATTGCGATTTTCTCGGGCAAGCGGCCCAGATCAGCTTGAGCGATTTGCTGCCCGCACCCTGGTTGTCGCAAGTGACCTTGAACGCTAACAGCGATCCGGCCTGGTCGCTGGCCATGTTGTGCCGCGGCGTGTACGACCCGCGCCGTGATGACGCGGATTTCCGTCGCAGCCTTGTAGGCAATGTGAACGAACAGCGTGCGGCGTTCGATTCGCTGCGCAAGCATTATCCGCTGCGGCGTGAGATTGATGGTTTGTCGGTGCGGATCGATGGGGATTCGCCGGCATTGCAGCGGATCGTGGCGGCGTTGGGTGCTTCGGCTGTCTGAATATCGAGTTGGGCCCTTCGCGAGCAGGCTCGCTCCCACATTTAATCTCAGTCGTATACAGAAGCTATATCCACTGGAGAATACTGTGGGAGCGAGCCTGCTCGCGAAGGCGCACACTGCAATTTCTGGATAAGCACCCATAAAAAACCCGGCCATCAGGGGCCGGGTCAAGAAGACGGTGGCTATATCACTCTTGTTCGGCAGGCTTGACCAATCGCTTTTCCAGTTCGCGGCAAGCGTCCTGGATCATGCCTTCAGTGATCGGTACTTCGCGCCCTTGTTCGTCAATGATTGAGCAACCCAGAGACTGGTCTGGTTGTGTGCGGATCACTTGAATCTTGTCTTCGCTGCTGTTTTGCAAGGACATTGCCTGTCTCCTCTTCAGGTTGTGTGCTTACTGTAGAACCGCCACGTGACCGGGCTGTGACAACTCCCTGCGATCTTTCCAGGGCGGCCACATCAGTCCATCAGAAATACCGCGGTGTTGCCACCCGGACTTTAGACCAATACCGTCTAGGACCTAGTCTTTGCGGTCATATTTAACCTGACTCATTATGATTTACAGCGTTCAAGCCCATCGACCGGTGTAGGCTTGATCGCGTCAAACCCTACTGGTTGTGCCATCGAATGATCTCCATCCTCTCTTCCCGTCAACGGCGCGCCATGCGTCTGGCCCTGCGTTTCATCGTGCCTTATCGCTGGCCGGCCGTCGGTGCCTTGCTCGCATTGATCGTCACGGCGGGCATCACCTTGTCCATGGGGCAGGGGATTCGCCTGCTGGTGGATCAGGGTTTCATGACCCAGTCACCGCGTTTGCTCAACCAGTCCATCGGCCTGTTTATGTTGCTGGTGGTCGGGCTGGCGATTGGCACCTTCGCGCGTTTCTACCTGGTCTCATGGATCGGTGAGCGCGTCGTCGCGGACATCCGCCGTCAGGTGTTCAACCATCTGATTTACCTGCACCCAGGATTCTACGAAGCCAACCGCAGCTCCGAAATCCAGTCGCGGTTGACTGCCGACACCACGCTGCTGCAATCGGTGATCGGCTCCTCGCTGTCGCTGTTTTTGCGCAATCTGTTGATGGTGATCGGCGGGATCGTCTTGCTGTTCATCACCAACCCCAAGCTCACCAGCATCGTGGTGGTCGCGTTGCCGTTGGTGATCGCGCCGATCCTGATCTTCGGCCGTCGGGTGCGCAGCCTGTCGCGCCTGAGCCAGGACCGGATTGCCGATATCGGCAGCTATGTTTCCGAAACCCTGGGCCAGATCAAAACCGTGCAGGCCTACAACCATCAGGTCCAGGACGAGCAGCGCTTTGCCGCAACGGTGGAGGAGGCCTTCAACACCGCTCGCAAGCGGATCTTCCAGCGGGCCTGGCTGATTACCCTGGTGATCGTACTGGTGCTTGGCGCGGTCGGGGTGATGCTCTGGGTCGGCGGAATGGATGTCATCGCCGGGCGGATTTCCGCGGGCGAGCTGGCGGCGTTTGTGTTTTACAGCCTGATCGTCGGCAGCGCATTCGGCACGTTGAGCGAAGTGATCGGCGAACTGCAGCGTGCCGCCGGCGCCGCCGAGCGGATAGCCGAGTTGCTGCGCTCGGAAAACATTATCCAGTCACCGACTACTGGGCTGGTGACCTTGCCTGAACGGGTGAAGGGTGACCTGGTGCTGCAAGACGTGCGCTTTTCCTACCCGTCGCGTCCCGAAAGCTATGCGGTCGATGGTTTGAACCTGACGATCAATGCCGGTGAAACCCTCGCGTTGGTCGGGCCATCCGGTGCCGGCAAGTCGACGGTGTATGACTTGCTGCTGCGCTTTTACGACCCGGCCGAAGGACGCATCCTGCTCGATGGCGTGCCGCTGACTCAGCTCGATCCGTTGGACCTGCGCCGCTGCTTCGCCCTGGTCTCGCAATCCCCGGCGCTGTTCTTTGGCAGCATCGAAGAGAACATCCGTTACGGCAATCCAACGGCCACCCTGGCCCAGGTTCAGGAAGCGGCGAAAATCGCTTACGCCCACGACTTCATCGAACAAATGCCCAACGGCTACCAGACCCACCTTGGCGACGGTGGCCTCGGTTTGTCCGGCGGTCAACGCCAACGCCTGGCCATCGCCCGGGCGCTACTGGTGGACGCGCCGATCCTGCTGCTGGACGAAGCCACCAGCGCCCTTGACGCCCAGAGCGAACACCTGATCCAGCAAGCCCTGCCGAGCCTGATGAAAAACCGCACCACGCTGGTCATCGCCCACCGGCTGGCCACGGTGAAAAATGCTGACCGGATCGCGGTGATGGACCAGGGGAAACTGGTGGCGGTGGGGACGCATCAGGAATTGATTGCGAGCAACGCGCTGTATGCGCGGTTGGCGGCGTTGCAGTTCAGTGATGGGCACAGCGCTCTCACCGACCCAGTAACCGACTAAGTAATCGACCCAGTAGAGCCGCCCAAAAAAAATGCCCGCATCAATCGATGCGGGCATTTTTGTCAGTGCTTCAAAGCAGGTTCATTGATCGTCAAAGTAGCGCTCATGCCAATCCACCAGCGGTTGCGGTGAGTTGAGCTTCTGGCCGTAGATCACCGAGTACGACAACACGTTTTGCACGTACTGACGGGTTTCGTCGAACGGAATGCTTTCCACCCAGACGTCGAAGCTCAGGTGGTCCGCACCGCGCAGCCACTGACGCACGCGACCCGGGCCGGCGTTGTAGGCGGCGGAGGCGAGGACGCGGTTGCCGTTGAACTGGCTGTGGACCTGGCTCAGGTAAGCGGCACCGAGCTGGATGTTCTTGTCCGGGTCCAGCACTTGCTGCGGTGATGCCAGTGGAATGCTGAACTTGCGCGCGGTTTCCTTGGCGGTGCCGGGCATCAGTTGCATCAGGCCGCTGGCGCCGACGCCAGAGCGGGCGTCGTCCATGAAGGCACTTTCCTGGCGGGTGATGGCGAACACCCAGCTCGAGTGCAGACCACGGACCTTGGCTTCGCGCACCAGGGTTTCGCGGTGGGCCATCGGGAAGCGGATGTCCAGGTCGTCCCAGTACTGCGCCTGACTGATGGTGCGGATCGCCGGGAAATACCATTTCAGGTCGTAGGCCAGTTTCGCCTGGGCGACCATTTCGTCGCGGCTGAAGTGGCGGCTGACGTGGTACCACTCGCGGCGACCATCGACGATCTGCCCGCGAGCGTGAAACTCAAGTGCCCGACGCACGCCTGGGGTATTGCGAACCTTGTTGATCAGCGCCTGGCTCAATACCAAGGGTTTGTTGACCAGCGAATAAGGTGATTGCGAACGATCAGCGGCGAGGAAGCCATAGAAATCTCGCTCGCGAGCCAGGTTCTTGTAGAGCGCTTGCGCTTCCGGGTTCTGCGGCTGCGCCAGTTCCAGGCTGCGGGCCTGCCAGTAGCGCCAGCGGTTGGTGGTCGCCAGATCCTGCGGCAAGCGGCGAGTCAGCTGATAGGCGTCGTCCCAGCGGGCCAGGCGCAGCAGCAGACGCAAGCGCCATTCGGACACGGTGTTGTCGCGCAGCTCCGGATCGTACTTGGTCATCACGTCCAGCGCGCGAGGGTCGAAGCGGCGGGCGAGGGTCAAGCCGATTTCACGGGCGATGGCCACTTTCTCATCACGGGAGAAGTGCATGCTGCTGGCGTAACCGTCGAGCAGCTCCATGGCCTTGTCCGGGTCTTGCTTGGCCAAGCGGCGCAGGCCGAGGCTGACGATGTCAGACATCGGCTCATCGGCCGGGGTGAAGCGCGACGGCTGGTTGAGCAGTTCGGGTTTCTGCGCCACATCAATCAGCAAACGACCACGAGGGGCGAGGGTGGTCAGGCCGTTGACCAGGCTGTTGGCCAGTGGATAGTTGCGGGCCTGGGCGGCGAGCTTGGTGCGCTCCCAGCGTTTCTGCTCGGTCAACTGGCCTTCGGCAGCCCATTGCCCGAACAGCGCATCGCACGCGGCGGGTTGGGATTTGCCGGTCAGCCAGAGTTTATTGGCGTTGGCGTAGCCTTCGGCTTTCTGGTTATGCCCGATCTGATACTGCGCGTTCAGGCAGTCCAGTTCGGTGAAATTGAGCTTGGGGTCGTAGTACCTGACGAAGGTCGCCCAGTCGCCGCGTTCGGCCAGCCAACGCAGCCAGCGCAACTTCATCCAGTTGGCCTGAGGCAGGTCACCGTGCTCGGCGAGGAATTTCTCGATTTCGGCATTGCTCGCGGTTTTAAGGCGAGCGGTCAGTTCGTCATACGCCAGGTACGGCTCCAGCGGGTAATCGCTGAGGGCCTGGCTGTAACGGAAATAAGGCCCGGTATCCCCCTTGGCGAGGGCACGCTTGGCTTCATCGTAATACTGGCGTTGGGTGGACAGGTCCACCGCCTGGGCGGTTTGAACGGCAGTGGCAGAAAGAAGAAAACAGGATAAAAGACTGAAAAGGCGACTGCGCATGAGACGTCCGGGCAGAGAAATCATGACAAGCGCGGGCAATGCCCGCGCTGAATTGTCTGTAGCTTAGCCTTTTGCCAGCAGCGGGCGAAAGCTTTGCCGGCCTGTCAGCATCAGTTCGCAACATTTGTCATGCAGAGTGTCGCGAAGGTGAAATTGCCGGCCTTCTGAAGCCTCAAGTCAGGTAGAATGCGCGCCCGGTTTTTGGAGAAGCTCATGACCCTGCTCAAATTCAGCGATGTGTCCCTTGCTTTCGGCGCTATGCCGTTGTTGGACAAGGTGTCCTGGCAGATCGCCCGTGGTGAGCGGGTGTGCATCATCGGCCGCAATGGCACTGGCAAGTCCAGCATGATGAAGCTCGTCAAGGGCGACCAGAAGCCTGATGAGGGCTCCGTTTGGCGCGCACCTGGCCTCAAGATTGGCGAATTGCCGCAAGAATTGCCGGTAGCCGACGAGCGGACCGTGTTCGACGTGGTGGCCGAAGGCCTGGACGGTGTCGGCGAGCTGCTCGCGCAGTATCACCACCTCAGCCAGAACATCGTCACCGACGCCGACCTGGACAAACTGATGCACGTCCAGCACGACCTCGAAGCCCGTGACGGCTGGCGTTTGCAGCAATTGGTCGATAGCACGTTGAGCCGTCTGCAGTTGCCGGCCGACAAGACCCTCGCCGAGTTGTCCGGCGGCTGGCGTCGTCGCGTCCTGCTGGCTCAGGCTCTGGTTTCCGAACCCGATCTGCTGCTGCTCGACGAACCGACCAACCACCTGGACATCGGTGCAATTGCCTGGCTTGAAGAAGCGCTGAAGGATTTCCAGGGCGCCGTGCTGTTCATCACGCACGACCGTTCATTCCTGCAGAACCTCGCGACCCGAATTCTCGAGCTGGATCGCGGTGGCCTGATCGACTGGAACGGCGACTACGCCAGCTTCCTCGTGCACAAAGAGGCCTCGCTGGCCGCTGAAGACACCGCCAACGCGCTGTTCGACAAAAAACTGGCCCAGGAAGAAGTCTGGATCCGCCAGGGCATCAAGGCTCGCCGCACCCGTAACGAAGGCCGCGTCCGTGCCCTCAAAGCCCTGCGCAACGAGCGTAGCGAGCGTCGTGAACGCACCGGCAAAGCCAACATTCAGCTGGATACGGCTGACAAGTCCGGCAAGCAGGTGATGGTCCTCGATAACGTGAGCTTCGCTCACCCGGGCGGCCCGTTCCTGATCAAGGATTTCTCGATGGTCCTGACGCGCGGCGACCGTATCGGTCTGCTGGGCGCCAACGGTACCGGCAAAACCACACTGCTGAAGCTGATGCTCAGCGGTCTGCAGCCAACCAGCGGCACAGTGGAAGAGGGGACGCGCATCGACGTGGCCTACTTCGACCAGTTGCGCCATCAGCTGGACCTGGAAAAGACCGTAATCGACAACGTTGCAGAAGGTCGCGACTTCATCGATATCGATGGTCAGAGCCGCCAC
Organism: Pseudomonas sp. GL_093; assembly: GCF_057837605.1. Lineage (NCBI taxonomy): Bacteria > Pseudomonadati > Pseudomonadota > Gammaproteobacteria > Pseudomonadales > Pseudomonadaceae > Pseudomonas > Pseudomonas sp. GL_093. The sequence continues at coordinate 2,225,134 of NZ_CM174448.1, forward strand.
GTGTTGAGCTACCTCGGCGATTTTCTGTTCAGCCCGCAGCGTGCCCGCACGCCGGTGAAGGCGCTGTCAGGTGGTGAGCGTGCGCGTCTGTTGCTGGCGAAACTATTCAGCAAGCCGGCGAACCTGCTGGTCCTCGACGAACCGACCAACGACCTCGACGTCGAAACCCTCGAGTTGCTGGAAGAGGTCTTGCTGACCTTCAACGGCACCGTGCTGATGGTCAGCCACGACCGGGCATTCCTCGACAACGTGGTCACCAGCACTCTGGTCTTCGAAGGTGAAGGCAAGGTTCGCGAATACGTCGGTGGTTATCAGGACTGGCTGCGTCAGGGCGGCTCGCCGCGCCTGCTGGGCGTGACCGAGAGCAAGTCCGGCAAAGCCGACCTGACCTCCGCTGTCGTGACGGCCGAAGCTGCACCAGTCGCTGCTGTCGTCGAAGCGCCGGTGGCGAAGAAGAAGCTCAGCTACAAGTTGCAGCGTGAGCTGGAAATGTTGCCGGGCCAGATCGAAGCCATGGAGCAGCAGATCGCTACCGTTGAGGCGCAAATGGCCGATGCCGGTTTCTATCAGCGTCCTGCTGCCGAGACCGCTGCAGTGATCGCTCAGTTGGAGCAGTTGCAGGCTGAGCACGACGTAATGGTCGAGCGCTGGGCCGAGCTGGATGCCTGATTGATCCTGCTATAAAAAAGCCCGGCGTTCAGTGATGATCGCCGGGCTTTTCGCAGGAGCTGTGGTTTAGCTTTTGATCAGGCGCACCGCGAGCACATCACAGGGCGCACCATGCAGCACGTCATTGGCAGTCGAACCCAGCAGCAATGCCAGGCCGTGTCGGCCATGGCTGCCCACCACGATCAGGTCGCAGGTTTGTTCCTTGGCCAGGTGGTGGATCTCCTGGCGTGGCTGGCCATAGGTCAGGTGGCTGTATTCCTTGGAGAGTTCCGGATACTTCACGATCAGTCGGTCCAGGCGTTCCTTGGCCTGATCGAACTGCTGTTGTTGCAGTTGTGACAGGTCCATGGGCACGTCGCCGCCAAAGGCCATGGCCATTGGTTCGACAATGTGCACCAGGGACAGCTTCGCCCCGTTGCTCACCGACAGTTCGCGAGCGCGGTGGATTACAGGATCGCACTCTTCGGTTAGATCTACAGCGACCAGAATGTGGTTGTAGGGCATGAGGTGCTCCTCCTGAGGGTTGCAATATTGGTAAGTATGGCTGGTTTCAAGCGCATTGTTTTCAAAGTGACTCAATGCGCTCATCAAGAATCGGGAGTACAGATATGACGGTCTGGATAGTGGTGTCAATCATGTTGGTGGTACTGAGCCCGCTGGCATGGTTGCGGCCGTCGCGCCACCAGAGCGGCCGCATGGCCCTGCGCATGGAGGCGCGACGCATCGGATTGGCGATGCAACTGGCGCCTCAGGAGTGGCCGCACTGGCTGAGCCAGGAGCCACCGAGCCCTTGCGCCCAGTACCATCGACCGCGGCGTGGCAATCGGCCGGCGTGCTGGAGTTACTGGCAAAAAGCGCCGGGTGTGTGGGTCAATCAGTGGCAGGAGGTCTGCGAGGAGCCTGCGTTGCTGATTCATTTCGAAAAGTTGCCAGACAACGTTTACAAGGTCGAAGCAGACAAGCAGATGATCACGTTGTATTGGGGCGAGAAGGGCGAAGCGACGGTTTTGCAGGATATTGATGCGGTGCTGAAAGCGCTGGCATAAATCGCGGAAATTTCGCGCTGCAATGGCGCGAAACGTCCGGCAGACAGGCAATAAAAAGCCCGACATCATCATCGGGCTGGAGTTGGCCAGGCAGGCCGGTAATTCTGTGTGGCGCTGATATTACGCTGGGCATTCGCCAAAAGCGTTCATGTTTTTTCCTCAAGTCCCGCCAGCGTAGCTTGTTAAACAAAGGCTGCAGCGAATTAGGGCGACTTTTCTAACTATTGATTCTATGAATGACCTCACATGCAGCCGCGTGTTGCAGGTCTTCGTGTTACGGAAATGACCGGAAAGTCGCGTTTCAACCCGTATTTTGGGCGATTGACAATTGTCGGAAATTCCGTGAAGGTGACGTACCCAAATCAAACGGGCGTATGAATTGAGCGTTTGTATTACAAGCCGCTCCTACAGAATCCCGACTATCGCGTTGGCGGGTGTGCCGGGTGGATAGGCGTAGCATTGACGTTAAACGTCCTTGCCAAGCCATTCGCCTGCGTCCGACGTGTACTGTTCAGCTTCCATATCGTGGAGATCAGTTGATGATTTACGAAGGTAAAGCCATCACGGTTAAGGCTCTTGAAAGTGGCATCGTCGAATTGAAATTCGACCTCAAGGGTGAGTCCGTCAACAAGTTCAACCGTCTAACCCTGAACGAACTGCGTCAGGCCGTAGACACCATCAAGGCAGATGCTTCGATCAAGGGTGTGATCGTCAGCAGTGGCAAGGACGTGTTCATCGTCGGCGCCGACATCACCGAATTTGTCGAAAACTTCAAGCTGCCTGATGCAGAGCTTGTTGCTGGCAACCTGGAAGCCAACAAGATTTTCAGCGATTTCGAAGACCTCAACGTCCCGACTGTCGCCGCGATCAACGGCATCGCCCTGGGTGGCGGTCTGGAAATGTGCCTGGCGGCGGACTACCGCGTCATGTCCACCAAGGCCAAGATCGGTCTGCCGGAAGTCAAGCTGGGCATCTACCCGGGCTTCGGCGGTACCGTGCGCCTGCCGCGCATCATCGGTGCCGACAACGCCATCGAATGGATTGCCGCCGGCAAGGAAAACCGTCCTGAAGACGCGTTGAAAGTCGGCGCAGTCGACGCAGTGGTTGCTCCCGAGAAACTGCAGGAAGCGGCCCTGGAGCTGATCAAGCGCGCCATCTCCGGCGAGTTCGACTACAAGGCCAAGCGTCAGCCGAAGCTTGAAAAGCTCAAGCTCAACGCCATCGAACAAATGATGTCGTTCGAAACCGCCAAGGGTTTCGTGGCCGGTCAAGCGGGCCCGAACTACCCTGCACCGGTCGAAGCGATCAAAACTATCCAGAAAGCCGCGAACTTCGGTCGCGACAAGGCGCTGGAAGTCGAAGCCAACGGTTTCGTCAAACTGGCCAAGACCTCTGCCGCGCAGAGCTTGATCGGTCTGTTCCTGAACGATCAGGAACTGAAGAAAAAGGCCAAGGCCTACGATGAAATCGCCAAAGAAGTGAAGCAGGCTGCCGTATTGGGTGCCGGCATCATGGGTGGCGGTATCGCTTATCAGTCGGCCTCCAAAGGTACGCCGATCCTGATGAAAGACATCAACGAGCACGGCATCGAGCAAGGTCTGGCCGAAGCTGCCAAATTGCTGGTGGGTCGCGTTGATAAAGGTCGCATGACCCCAGCAAAAATGGCTGAAGTGCTCAACGGCATTCGTCCGACCCTGTCCTACGGTGATTTCGGTCACGTTGATCTGGTCGTTGAAGCGGTCGTCGAGAATCCTAAGGTCAAGCAAGCCGTTCTGGCTGAAGTGGAAGGCAAGGTCAAAGAGGACACCATCCTCGCGTCCAACACCTCGACCATTTCCATCACCTTGCTGGCCAAAGCCCTCAAGCGTCCGGAAAACTTCGTCGGCATGCACTTCTTCAACCCGGTGCACATGATGCCGCTGGTTGAAGTGATCCGTGGCGAGAAGTCCAGCGAAGTGGCTGTTGCCACCACCGTTGCCTACGCCAAGAAAATGGGCAAGAACCCGATTGTCGTCAACGACTGCCCGGGCTTCCTGGTCAACCGCGTGCTGTTCCCGTACTTCGGCGGTTTCGCCAAGCTGGTCAGCGCCGGTGTGGACTTCGTTCGTATCGACAAGGTCATGGAAAAATTCGGCTGGCCAATGGGCCCGGCGTACCTGATGGACGTGGTCGGCATCGACACCGGCCACCACGGTCGCGACGTAATGGCTGAAGGCTTCCCGGACCGCATGAAAGACGACCGTCGTTCGGCCGTCGACGTGCTCTATGAAGCCGAGCGCCTGGGCCAGAAGAATGGCAAGGGCTTCTACGCCTACGAGACCGATAAGCGCGGCAAGCAGAAGAAAGTTGCCGATCCGTCGGTACTGGAAGTGCTCAAGCCGATCGTCTTCGAACAGCTTGAAGTCACCGACGAAGACATCATCAACTGGATGATGATCCCGCTGTGCCTGGAAACCGTGCGTTGCCTGGAAGACGGCATTGTCGAAACCGCTGCCGAAGCCGACATGGGTCTGGTCTACGGTATTGGTTTCCCTCCATTCCGTGGCGGTGCGCTGCGCTACATCGATTCGCTCGGTGTTGCAGAGTTCGTTGCCCTGGCTGACCAGTACGCTGATTTGGGCGCGCTGTACCACCCGACCGCAAAACTGCGTGAAATGGCCAAAACCGGCCAGCGGTTCTTCGGTTAAGCGCCCCCAACTAGAGTGAGAGTGAATATATGAGCTTGAATCCTAGAGACGTCGTGATTGTCGACTTCGGTCGTACTCCGATGGGCCGCTCCAAGGGCGGCATGCACCGCAACACCCGCGCCGAAGACATGTCGGCGCACCTGATCAGTAAACTGCTGGAACGCAACGTTAAGGTTGATCCGAGCGAAGTTGAAGACGTGATCTGGGGCTGTGTGAACCAGACCCTGGAGCAGGGCTGGAACATCGCCCGCATGGCGTCCCTGATGACTCAGATCCCGCACACCGCTGCCGGCCAGACCGTCAGCCGTCTGTGTGGTTCGTCGATGAGCGCTCTGCACACTGCTGCGCAAGCGATCATGACCGGCAACGGTGACGTGTTCGTGGTTGGCGGCGTCGAGCATATGGGTCACGTGAGCATGATGCACGGTGTCGATCCGAACCCGCACATGTCCCTGCACGCGGCGAAAGCCTCGGGCATGATGGGTTTGACCGCTGAAATGCTGGGCAAAATGCACGGTATCACTCGCGAACAACAGGATGCTTTCGGCGTGCGATCCCACCAGCTTGCTCACAAGGCGACACTGGAAGGCAAGTTCAAAGACGAAATCATCCCGATGCAAGGCTACGACGAGAACGGTTTCCTGAAACTGTTCGACTACGACGAAACCATCCGTCCGGAAACTACCCTGGAAAGCCTGGCGGCTCTGAAGCCAGCGTTCAACCCTAAGGGCGGCACCGTGACAGCCGGTACTTCGTCGCAAATCACCGATGGTGCTTCGTGCATGATCGTGATGTCGGCGCAGCGTGCACAGGACCTGGGCATTCAGCCTATGGCGGTGATTCGTTCGATGGCGGTGGCAGGTGTGGACCCGGCAATCATGGGCTATGGTCCAGTACCGGCCACACAAAAAGCACTGAAGCGCGCGGGTCTGGGCATTAACGATATCGACTTCTTCGAGCTCAACGAAGCTTTCGCCGCACAGGCCCTGCCAGTGCTGAAAGATTTGAAAGTGCTCGACAAGATGAACGAGAAGGTTAACCTGCACGGCGGCGCGATCGCCCTGGGTCACCCATTTGGTTGCTCCGGTGCGCGTATCTCCGGCACTCTGCTGAACGTGATGAAGCAAAATGGCGGCACCTTCGGGGTAGCTACCATGTGCATTGGTCTCGGCCAAGGCATCTCCACCGTCTTCGAACGCGTTTAAGCGTTTCGTTGAAGGAAGCCGGGGCCAAGTGCCCCGGTTTTTGTTTTTCTGAATTTATTTTTGTTTTTATTTTGAAAAGATTTGAGCGAGGGCCAAACCATGCCGATACAACCTGGGCTCTACCAACATTACAAAGGTCCGCAGTACCGCGTATTCAGTGTTGCGCGGCATTCGGAAACCGAAGAAGAAGTGGTCTTCTACCAAGCCCTGTATGGCGATTACGGCTTTTGGGTGCGTCCTTTGAGCATGTTCCTGGAGTCGGTCGAGGTTGACGGCGAACAGGTGCCACGCTTTGCTTTGGTGCACGCCGAACCGAGCCTTTTTTCCAAGCCATAAGCTGAGTGCGCGCAATACCCTGCGCTTGACCTCACCTTGTAGCCACTATATATAGCGGTGCCGCGTCAGGCGCCAACCGCCTTTCACTTCTAGAATTCAGGAATTTTCTGATCCATGGGCAAATCGCTGGTCATTGTGGAATCCCCGGCTAAGGCCAAGACCATCAACAAGTATCTGGGTAACCAATACGTGGTGAAGTCGAGTATCGGCCATATCCGAGACCTGCCCACCAGCGGTTCGGCTAGCGCCAGCAAAGAGCCAGCCGCCAAGCGCGGCAAGGCCGCTGCGGGTGAAGGTCCGGTGCTCACGCCAAAAGAGAAGGCGCGCAAGCAGCTGGTCTCGCGCATGGGTGTCGATCCCGATCATGGCTGGAAAGCCAAGTACGAGATCCTCCCGGGCAAGGAAAAGGTCATCGAAGAGCTGCGCCGGCTCGCCAAAGATGCTGACACCATCTATCTCGCAACCGACTTGGATCGCGAGGGGGAAGCCATTGCCTGGCACCTGCGCGAAGCCATCGGTGGTGACGACAGCCGCTACAAGCGCGTGGTGTTCAACGAAATCACCAAAAAAGCGATCCAGGAAGCCTTCTCCAAACCGGGCGAACTGGACATCGATCGTGTAAACGCACAACAAGCGCGTCGTTTCCTCGACCGTGTTGTGGGTTACATGGTTTCGCCACTGCTATGGGCCAAGGTCGCTCGTGGCCTGTCCGCCGGTCGCGTGCAATCGGTTGCCGTGAAGCTGGTTGTCGAGCGTGAGCGTGAAATCCGCGCGTTCAACCCGGAAGAGTACTGGGAAGTTCACGCCGACCTCGGCACCGCGAAGGGCGCAACCGTGCGCTTTGACGTCGCTCGCGAGAAAGGCGAAGCCTTCAAACCGCTCAACGAAGCCCAGGCCATGGCCGCGCTGGAGAAGCTCAAGGCTTCCAGCTACAGCATCGTCAAGCGCGAAGACAAGCCGACCAGCAGCAAGCCGTCGGCACCGTTCATCACATCCACCCTGCAACAGGCCGCAAGTAACCGCCTGGGCTTCGGCGTGAAGAAAACCATGATGATGGCCCAGCGTCTGTACGAAGCCGGCTACATCACTTACATGCGTACCGACTCTACCAACCTCTCGGTCGATGCCGTGACGATGGCGCGTACTTATATTGAAGGCGAATTCGGCAAGAAATACCTGCCGGAAAACCCGAACGTCTACAGCAGCAAGGAAGGCGCACAAGAGGCTCACGAAGCGATTCGTCCCTCCGATGCCAACACCGAGCCAAGCAAGCTGTCGGGCATGGAGCGCGATGCAGAGCGGCTCTACGAGCTGATCTGGCGCCAGTTCCTTGCTTGCCAGATGCTGCCGGCCCAATACCTGTCGACCACGGTCACCGTCGGTGCCGGTGACTTCGAGTTGCGCGCCAAAGGCCGCATCCTGAAGTTCGACGGTTACACCCGCGTCATGCCGCAAATCGCCAAGCCTGGCGATGACGACGTGTTGCCGGACATGGCTCAGGGCGACGCGATGAAGCTGATCAAGCTTGATCCGACCCAGCACTTCACCAAGCCGCCGGCGCGTTACTCGGAAGCGAGCCTGGTTAAAGAAATGGAAAAACGCGGCATCGGTCGTCCTTCGACCTATGCGGCGATCATTTCGACCATCCAGGATCGTGGCTACGTAGCGCTGCACAACCGTCGTTTCTACTCGGAAAAGATGGGCGACATCGTTACCGAGCGTCTGGCTGAGAGCTTCTCCAATCTCATGGACTACGGCTTCACCGCCGGCATGGAAGAGAACCTCGATGACGTTGCTCAGGGTGAGCGCGACTGGAAGAACGTGCTCGACGAGTTCTACGGTGACTTCAAGAAGAAACTCGAAGTAGCCGAAAGCGCCGAAGGCGGCATGCGCGCCAACCAACCGGTGATGACTGACATTCCGTGCGTGTTGTGCGGTCGTCCGATGCAGATTCGTACTGCATCGACCGGCGTGTTCCTCGGCTGCTCGGGCTACAGCCTGCCGCCGAAAGAACGCTGCAAGGCCACCGTCAACCTGGTGCCGGGCGATGAAATCGCGGCGGACGACGAGGGTGAATCGGAATCGCTGGTGCTGCGTGGCAAGCATCGCTGCCCGATCTGCAGCACGGCGATGGACGCATACCTGCTGGATGAGAAGCGCAAGCTGCACATCTGCGGTAACAACCCGGATTGCTCAGGTTACGAAATCGAAGAGGGCACATATCGCATCAAAGGCTACGAAGGTCCGAGCCTGGAATGCGACAAGTGCGGCAGCGAGATGCAGCTCAAGACCGGCCGTTTCGGCAAGTTCTTCGGTTGCACCAATGCGACCTGCAAGAACACCCGCAAACTGCTGAAAAGCGGTGATGCAGCACCGCCGAAGATGGATCCGGTGAAGATGCCTGAGCTGAAATGCGAAAAGGTCAACGACACCTACATCCTGCGCGATGGTGCTTCCGGCCTGTTCCTGGCGGCCAGTCAATTCCCGAAAAACCGCGAGACGCGTGCTCCGCTGGTCATGGAAATTGTGCCGCACAAGGATGAGATCGATCCGAAATACCACTTCCTCTGCGAAGCGCCGAAGAAAGATCCGGACGGCCTGCCTGCTGTGATCCGTTACAGCCGTAAAACCAAAGAGCAGTACGTACAGACTGAAGTCGACGGTAAGCCGACTGGCTGGAAGGCGTACTACGACGGCGGCAAGTGGACGGTTGAAGACAAGCGCCCGGCGAAGACCGCCAAGGCTTAACAGGCGCTGTACTGAAAAGGCCGCATGACAACCCTCGGGTTTTCATGCGGCCTTTTTGTTTTGTGCTTGCGGGAAGCGGAGCTGATCCACGACACTGTCTGACCTGCGTGAAGCAATTATTTCGTTGTGGAGGCTGCCGTCATGGCCCACGAACTCTATACCCGTACCAACCAGAAGATTTACTTCGCCGGCTTGTCGCTGGAAGCGCTCGCCAGAGCCGAAGAGGGGCGGGCGATGAACTCCCTGGCGCTGATTCAAGCCGGACGCGAGTCGGCCCTGTTTCATTTGTACGGTGCGCTGCTGGGGCTGTGCCATGAAATCGCCGGTTTCTATCGCTTGCCTCAGGCCAATGCGCCTCGGGCCGAGTTGTTGCTGACGCGCGAAGTGCTTGAAGCTATCGCGATTCCGGAAATGGCCGAAATGGTCGAGTTGGCCAATAATTCGGAAACCTGGCTGGCCAAACTGCTTGCGGCCCACGCTGCGCTGTTTCAGCCGCCACGGGCGCCGCACAAGCCTAAGGGTGACGTGACGCAGCCGCTGATCCTGGCCGTTAACCTGGATGAAGAAGAGGCTCCTCAAGAGCTGAGCCGGGAAGAGCTGGAGAGCTGGCGTCAGAACCTCAAGGGGCTGGCGATTCGGTTTCGCGAAGGCCTGAACGAGTGTTGAGGGAAGGATGACCCGATGGGTTGTCCGCTCAGGGATGAGTGCTAGCAGATATTTCTTCGCAATGACATCCGGTCAAGTTACCGAGCGAAGCCTGGCCGATGCCTATATAATCCCCGCCTTTCGTGGAGAACAGACCTTTATGCCAACGTCCTTTCTAGAAATCGTCGAGTTACCAGACGGCCGTATTGAGCTGCGCAGGGCTGAGGACGAGGGTTCTCTGGTTACTTTGGATTTCTCCGAGGATGCCAAAGCGTTCCTGCAGGGCCAGCACGTGGAAGTCGCCAAGGCGATGTTGAGCGTCGGCGTTCAGATGGCCGGACGCTTGGTTGAAGGCGATTTCAATACGGACGAGGCGTCTCGGGTTCTTCATTGATCCCGCCCGTCGGTTTTTTGCTGATATCGCTACAGGTTGGCTTCTCTTTCCTTGGAGAAGCCCCGCGCTGTTCAGCGCGCGCATTGTTTGTCAGTTAACCCAATCGAATATTCAGGCTTTGTGCGTCCCCGATCCGGGCGGCGCTGATCAACTGTTGCCGTGAGGTTGTGCTCAATGGGTTGAGCCAACTGACTACCGTGTGACTACGGCCCAGGCGCAAGGCCTCGCAGGTCAACTGCTGAGCGCTCTGAGTGCCGCGCGGTTGCAGCAGCAGGATGCGTTCGCGGTTAAGGCCGGCGTCCCGCAACCAGGCCTGGGTCAGGCTGGCGGGCGGCGCGATCAGCGTCAGCCAGCGCGCGTCCTGGTCCTGACTCAATTCCCTGAGAATCGGCGCAAGAAGGTTCAGGCAGTTCCCGGCTGCACCACGCAGCGACAGCTCACTGAAGACTTCGGGCTCGGTGCTCCAGGGGGACTCGACCACGTCTTTCAGGATCGGCGCCAATGGCTGCACCATGAAAGCCTCGAACAACGGCAGTTGGGCTTGCTGTGATGTGTGTGGGAACTGCATAAAGCCTCCTTTAGCGGCGAATGACGCCGACACTCAAGCCTTCGATCACCAGTTCCTGATCTTTCAGGTTCACTTCGATAGGGGCGAATTCAGGGTTTTCGGCAATCAGCCAGACTTTGCTACCATCGCGCTTGAAACGCTTGACGGTCACTTCGTCGCCGATCCGCGCTACTACGATCTGGCCGTTGCGGGCTTCGCGGGTGGTGTGCACTGCCAGCAGGTCACCGTCGAAAATGCCCACGTCCTTCATGCTCATGCCATGAACCCGCAGTAGATAGTCGGCGCGAGGATGGAAGAACGACGGGTTGATGTTGCAGGACTCTTCGATGTGCTGCTGGGCGAGGATCGGAGCACCGGCAGCCACTCGGCCAATGATCGGCAGGGTGGATTCGTCGGCCTTGGCTTCGAAGCCGGGAATGCGAATGCCACGGGAAGCACCGGGCGTCATCTCGATCGCACCCTTGCGGGCCAGCGCCTTGAGGTGTTCTTCCGCAGCGTTGGGCGACTTGAACCCCAGTTCCTGAGCGATTTCCGCGCGGGTGGGCGGGTAGCCGTTGTCTTCGAGGCAGCGTTTGATGAAGGCCAGAATCTCTGCTTGGCGTGGCGTCAGCTTTAGCATATTGATCGCTCTGTCTTTTTATACAGTGACTGGGATTATATACAGTGAAACGGTCTTGGCAATGCCCCTTTTTTTGCCGGCCGCCAGACGGTCGATGAGCCTGCTGATTCAAGCTTGAGAGTTGTATGGTTAAATAGGTGACCGACCATTCCCAAAACGAACCGTCAGGCTTGACAAGGCCTGGGCTGAAACGTATGTTTCAAACAAGTGTTTGTCAGGCGGAGTAGCCATGGCCCAGTCGGAAACCGTTGAACGCATTCTTGATGCTGCCGAGCAGTTGTTCGCGGAAAAAGGTTTTGCTGAAACCTCATTGCGTCTGATCACCAGCAAGGCCGGTGTCAATCTGGCGGCGGTGAACTATCACTTCGGCTCGAAGAAAGCGCTGATCCAGGCAGTTTTCTCGCGCTTTCTCGGGCCGTTCTGCTTAAGCCTTGATAAAGAGCTGGAGCGGCGTCAGGCCAAGCCGGAGAACAAGCCGACGCTTGAAGAGCTGCTGGAAATCCTCGTCGAGCAAGCCCTGGTGGTGCAACCACGCAGCGGCAACGATCTGTCGATTTTCATGCGCTTGCTGGGTCTGGCTTTCAGTCAGAGCCAAGGGCACTTGCGGCGTTATCTGGAAGACATGTACGGCAAGGTGTTCCGCCGTTACATGATGTTGGTCAACGAAGCTGCACCGCGTATTCCGCCGATTGAGCTGTTCTGGCGCGTGCACTTCATGCTCGGCGCCGCTGCGTTCAGCATGTCCGGTATCAAAGCCCTGCGCGCAATTGCCGAGACCGACTTCGGTGTGAACACCTCGATCGAGCAAGTAATGCGTCTGATGGTGCCGTTCCTGGCAGCGGGCATGCGCGCCGAAACCGGCGTGACCGATACGGCCATGGCCACCGCGCAGTTGCGTCCACGCAGCAAATCAACCCCGGTTGCCGCCAAGGTTTAACCGCGCACGGGTGGGCGCGGCAGCTGACATCCGCTAAGCTAGCCGCCCATGCCGACTCTCGTTCTGAACCCGCTCCCCATTTGTATCGCCGACCTGCCGGGCATAGCCCATGGCGGCGATTGCGTGCGGGCCGGGTTTATCGTTATCAAGGAATCTCTATGACTGCTGGCCTGCAAGGCTCGTTGATGGTGGACGTCGCCGGTACCTGGCTGACGGCTGAAGATCGCCAATTGTTGCGCCAACCCGAAGTGGGCGGTCTGATCATTTTCGCCCGCAATATCGAACACCCGCGCCAGGTGCGCGAGTTGAGCGCCTCAATCCGCGCCATTCGCCCCGATCTGCTGCTTGCAGTCGACCAGGAAGGCGGCCGGGTTCAGCGTTTGCGTCAGGGCTTCGTACGACTGCCAGCCATGCGCGCCATCGCTGACAACCCGAATGCCGAGTACCTGGCCGAACAGTGCGGCTGGATCATGGCCACTGAAGTGCTGGCCGTCGGCCTCGATCTGAGCTTCGCTCCGGTGCTGGACCTCGACTTCCAGCGCAGCGCCGTGGTCGGTACCCGTTCATTTGAAGGTGATCCCGAGCGTGCAGCGTTGCTGGCGGGTGCCTTCATTCGCGGCATGAACAGCGCCGGCATGGCTGCCACCGGCAAGCACTTTCCCGGTCACGGCTGGGCCGAGGCCGATTCCCACGTTGCGATCCCTGTTGATGAGCGCAGCCTCGACGAAATCCGCGCCAATGACTTGGTGCCGTTCGCCCGACTGAGCAAGCAATTGGCCGCGGTCATGCCGGCCCACGTGATCTATCCACAAGTCGATTCCCAGCCTGCCGGCTTCTCCCGCCGCTGGTTGCAGGACATCCTGCGTGGCGAGCTGCAATTTGACGGCGTGATCTTCAGTGATGACCTGTCCATGGCCGGCGCCCACGTGGTCGGCGATGCTGCCAGCCGTATCGAAGCGGCGCTGACGGCCGGTTGCGACATGGGCCTGGTGTGCAACGATCGTGCGGCCGCTGAATTGGCCCTGAGCGCCGCCCAGCGACTGAAGGTCAAGCCGTCCGAGCGCATCGCGCGGATGCGTGGCCAGTCATACGCCAGCACTGAATACCGTCAAGACCCGCGCTGGCTGACAGCCGTGGGCGCCCTCAAAGATGCTCAACTGATTGATTGAGGACTTTTCGTTATGACGGTTTACGCGATTATCGGCGGCACCGGCCTGACTCAACTCGAAGGTCTGAGCATTCGTCAGTCACTGGCGGTGGACACGCCGTACGGCGCGCCTTCGGCTGAAGTGCAGATCGGCGAGTACGCCGGCAAGGAAGTGCTGTTTCTTGCGCGCCACGGTCATCCTCACCGTTTTCCGCCGCATCAGGTGAACTACCGCGCCAACCTCTGGGCGCTGAAACAGGCTGGCGCCGAAGCGATTCTCGCGGTCAACGCAGTGGGTGGGATTCATGCCGTGATGGACACCGGATATTTCTGCGTACCGCATCAATTGATCGACTACACCAGTGGTCGCGAACACACCTATTTCGCCGATAATCTCGAACACGTTACCCACGTCGATTTCAGCTATCCCTACAGCGAAGCCCTGCGTCAGCAGCTAATCGCGGCATTGGCGGCTGAAGGTGTTGGTTTTGCCAGTCAAGGCGTGTACGCCTGCACTCAAGGGCCACGACTGGAAACCGTCGCTGAAATCGCCAGGCTGGAGCGCGACGGATGCGACATCGTCGGTATGACCGGAATGCCGGAGGCGGCATTGGCTCGTGAGCTGGAACTGGATTACGCCTGTCTGGCGCTGGTAGTAAACCCGGCAGCGGGCAAGTCGACGGCAGTGATCACCATGGCCGAGATCGAGCAAGCGCTGCATGACGGGATGGGCAAGGTGAAGTCGACGTTGGCTCGAGTGCTTAAAGGCTGATCAATCGTTAAACCGAGTTGACCCTTTCGCGAGCAGGCTCGCTCCCACAGGTACAGTGATCACCTGTGGGAGCGAGCTTGCTCCGGGCGGCGTTCCGACGATGACGATTTAGTAATCGCCGCTATTTTTCCAACTTGTCCGGCAGCGGCGCAAACAACGCTTCAATATCATCACTCTGCAACTTCCAGTCCCCGGTCTTGCGTCCATCCAGCACACCAGCCGCCAAGTCGGATTTTTCCTTCTGCAGATGCTGAATCTTCTCTTCCACCGTGCCCCTGGCAATCATCTTGTAGACGAACACCGGTTTTTCCTGACCAATGCGGTACGCCCGGTCAGTCGCCTGATTTTCCGTCGCCGGGTTCCACCATGGATCGTAGTGAATCACCGTGTCGGCTTCGGTCAGGTTCAGGCCGACGCCACCTGCCTTCAGACTGATCAGAAAGATCTGACGCTTGCCGCTCTGGAAGTCTTTTACCGGGGCGCGTCGGTCGCGGGTCTGCCCGGTCAGCAGCGCATAATCGACTCCGCGTTTTTTCAGCTCATCTTCAATCAACGACAGCATCGAAGTGAACTGCGAGAACAACAGAATCCGCCGGCCTTCATCGAACAATTCCTCAAGCATTTCCATCAGGCTGTCGAGCTTGCCTGAGGTGCTGCCGCGAGTGGGCAGGGTGGCATCGTTGACCAGGCGCAAATCGCAGCAGACCTGACGAAGCTTCAGCAGCGCCTCAAGAATGATGATCTGGCTGCGCGCCACGCCCTTGCGGGTGATCTCGTCGCGGACTTTCTTGTCCATCGCCAGGCGCATGGTTTCGTACACGTCGCGCTGGGCTTCGTTGAGCTCGACCCAATGGATGATCTCGGTTTTCGGCGGCAACTCGGTCGCCACCTGTTCCTTGGTTCGACGCAGCAGGAACGGTTTTATCCGGCCGTTGAGGTGCTGAAGTCGTACTTCGCTGGCGCGCTTTTCGATCGGCACGCGGTAATCGCGGTTGAAGCTTTTCACGTCACCCAGCCAGCCGGGCAGCAGGAAGTGAAACAGTGACCACAGTTCGCCGAGGTGGTTTTCTAGCGGTGTGCCGCTCAGGCACAGACGCTGACGGGCATTCAGCTCGCGGGCAGCATGGGCGGCCTTGCTGTTGGGGTTCTTGATGTATTGCGCCTCGTCCAGAACCAGTACGTGTAATGGCTGCGCGGCGAGACGTTCGACGTCCTTGGGCAGCAGCGCATAGGTGGTCAGGATCAGGTCGTAATCGGCCAGCGTGTCGAAATGCTTTTTGCGACTGGCGCCGTACAGTGCCAGCACTTTGAGTTGCGGCGTGAAGTGCGCCGCTTCATCCAGCCAGTTGGGGATCAGGCTGGTGGGCATCACCACCATGCACGGCCGATCGAGGCGTCCGGCGTTCTTCTCACTGAGAATGTGCGCCAGGGTCTGTAGGGTTTTGCCCAGACCCATGTCGTCCGCGAGAATCCCGCCGACTTCCAGTTGCCGCAACGACTGCATCCAGCTCAAGCCTTCCAGCTGATAGGGGCGCAAGGTCGCGTTCAAGCCTTCCGGTGCGGTCGCGGTGAAGTCCTTGATGTCCCGCAGCCGTTGGGCAAAGGTGCGAATTTGCTCGCCGCCTTCCCAAAGCAACGGCAGGTCTTCCAGCGGATTCAGGCGCGTGGCATCGGCCTTGCTCAGGCGCAGCGTCGTTTCGCCGGGTCCTTGCAGGTAGAACTCGCCGAGGGTCGCCAGCACCGGTTTCAATCGGCCGAAGGGCAGGGCGACTTGCAGCGGGCCGTACTCAGAGTTCGGGCGATTGGGAATGTTCACCAGGATCAACTCGTCGTCGCGACGTCGGGCGAGGCGTTCTGGATTGAGGATCTCGGTGTGAGAGCGCATCAGGTTGAGCAGGATCGGTAGCAGACTCAGGCGCTCGCCGTTGACGATGATCCCCAGTTCCAGATCGAACCAGTCGCGCTCCGGTGCCTGTTCGACGGTGGCGTACCAATCGTCAACGGCAGTCAGGTCGAAACCGAAGTCTTCGTCGATCTGCAACTCCCAGCCCTGGGTGCGCAGCTTCGGCAGCTCATTGAGGGTGAAGGTCAGCCAGGCGCTGTCGTTGACCATCTCGAACAGTTCGCCCGCACTTTCCGGCAAGGCCTTGCTTTGCCGGGTTGCGACTTTGAAGCCGAGGATTCGTAGCTGTTCCCTGTAGGTCTGTTCGACTTCCGGGTGACGTTTTATCCGAAGCGTCTGGGTTTCCTGACGAATCAGGATGTCAGCGTTCTTCTGCCCGGAAACGTATTCATCCAGATAGCTGAAAGACAGCGCTGCGCGATGCTGAATATAACGCTGCATCTTGCCGTTGCGCGGTTCGAAGGCGCTGAACTCGATGCTCGCCAGCCACAGGCGCGGTACCGGTTGCACGTTATCCACCAGCACTTGTGGCGGCGCCTTCGGGCTGCGGTTTTCCAGTACGGCTTGAAGTTTCTCGAGTAGCTCGGCGTCTTGCGCCGCAGCGGGGTAGGCCAGGGTTTCCTGCACTTTCAGCAGCACTGCCGCGCAGTGCTTGCAGTTGCTGTGGACCGGGCAGGTGCAAGTGGCATCGATCATCAGCAACGTGGCTTTGGCTGACTCGCGCAGGCGAATGGTCTGACGGTAAACGTTACCGCCAGAGCCCTCGCAGGCGGCAATGATCGTGGCGTCGCCAGCCTCGACGATCCTGACGCGGTTCTCCAAAGCGTAGCGACGGCCACGCTCCAGGCTCTGTTCCTTGAATCGGCTGACCCAGGAAGGTGCCAGGGGTTTGCTCAGGGTCGGGGGCATAAGGACTTCAATCAGTCCGGAATTTCATCGGGGACTGGCCGAGGCGCAGGGGCGGTGAGCGAGGTGATCTTGATCAACATGCCCAAGTGGCCGTTGTCGAGGAAGTTCAGCTGGCCGTTCTTGGTGTGGCTTTCCTGTTTCATGCGTTCGCTGGCGGTGACCATGCCGTTGGCGTCGATCTGGTTGACCCAGAAGTCTGCATCCACATCGGTGAATCGTCCCAGTTTCATGCTCAGCGTGCCCTCGATCGGGAACTGGCCGAACTGTTCTTTGCCCTCGCTGATCGCAACTTTGCTGGCTTCTTCGCCAAGGTTCTGTTGCCAGGCCTTGTGCAGCAATACCGTGTATTCATTGCTGGCGGTGAGTTTTTCCACTTCAGCATTGAGGCTCGGTGTGCGCAGGCTGTCGGGGTTGATGGGCTGAGATCCAGCCGCCCAGTCTTCCGGCGCGGCGCGGCTGACGATCGCGGGCACGGCGTTTTGGCGGACCAGAATCATTTCTATCTGATACAGGTCATCGGCAAACGTCGTTGGCGCAACCAGGGTCATCAACAGGATCAGTGAGCGAAACAGGCGCATGCGGCGTCCTTCAAGCAGTTTTCGGAATGAGGTGCTCAAACAGCGCCTCTACAGTATTAAAGCGCTCTTCCGGGCGCTCCATCGGCACCTGGAATTTAAACATCGTGGCGCCTTCGAATTTGTAGCGTTTGGGCTGGCTCTGGATCAGTTTGATCAGCGTCAGCGGGTCAACCGGGGTTTGCGTCGCGAACTCGATTCGGCCACCTTGCGGGCCGCCGTCGACTTTCTTGATGCCCAGTAGCTCGGCCTGCAATTTCAGCGCGGTAATGCGCATCAGGTTCTTGGTCGGTTCCGGCAACAGGCCGAAACGATCGATCATCTCTACCTGCAAGTCCTTGAGACCTTCCTCGTCGGAGGCCGAGGCGATGCGTTTGTAGAGAATCAGTCGGGCATGCACGTCCGGCAGATAGTCCTCGGGAATCAACGCCGGTACTCGCAGATTGACTTCCGGACCACCGCCGAGCGGTTGATCGAGGTTCGGTTGTTCGCCCTTGCGGATCGACTTCACCGCGCGCTCGAGCATCTCCATGTACAGCGTGAAACCGACGGCCTGGATCTGTCCGCTCTGCCCGTCGCCGAGCAATTCGCCGGCGCCACGGATTTCCAGGTCGTTGGTGGCGAGCACGAAGCCCGCACCGAGGTCCTGGGTATTGGCGATCGCTTCCAGACGTTTTTCGGCGTCGGGAGTGATCTGTTGGCGCGGCGGCGTCAGCAAATAAGCGTACGCCTGGTGGTGACTGCGACCGACCCGGCCGCGCAACTGGTGCAGTTGAGCCAGACCGAACTTGTCGGCACGCTCGATGATAATGGTGTTGGCGCTCGGCACGTCAATGCCGGTCTCGATGATGGTCGAGGCGATCAGCACGTTGAAGCGCTTGTGGTAGAAGTCGCTCATCACTTGTTCGAGATCGCGTTCGCGCATCTGCCCGTGGCCGATGCCGATCCGTGCTTCTGGCACCAGTTCGGCGAGGTCGGCGGCGCATTTCTCAATGGTCTTCACGTCGTTGTGCAGGTAATAGACCTGGCCGCCACGCAACAACTCGCGGAGCAAGGCCTCTTTGACCGTGCTCTTGTTCTGCTCCATGACGAACGTCCGTACCGACAGGCGACGGGCCGGCGGCGTGGCGATGATCGACAGATCGCGCATGCCCGACACGGCCATGTTCAGCGTGCGCGGAATCGGCGTGGCGGTTAGCGTCAGGATGTCGACTTCACTGCGCAGGGCCTTGAGCTGTTCCTTCTGACGGACACCGAAACGGTGCTCTTCGTCGATGATCACCAGCCCCAGGTTTTTGATTTTCACGTCGTCCTGCAGCAGCTTGTGCGTGCCGATGACGATGTCGATCTTGCCTTCGGCCAGGTCCGCGACCGCGGCGTTGACTTCCTTGGTCGATTTGAAGCGGCTCATCACTTCCACGCTCACCGGCCAATCGGCGAAGCGGTCGCGGAAGCTATTGTAATGCTGCTGGGCGAGCAGGGTGGTCGGCACCAGAATCGCCACTTGACGACCGCCATGCACCGCGATGAACGCTGCGCGCATTGCCACTTCGGTCTTGCCAAAACCAACGTCGCCGCAGACCAGCCGGTCCATCGGTTTCGGTGCGAGCATGTCGGTGCGCACGGCTTCGATGGTGGTTTGTTGGTCCGGAGTTTCTTCGAACGGGAAGCCTGCGCTGAAGGTCGCGTAATCGGCTTTCGGGTCGGCGAACGCATAACCTTCGCGGGCGGCGCGGCGGGCATAGATGTCGAGCAACTCGGCGGCCACGTCGCGCACTTGTTCGGCGGCTTTGCGTTTGGCTTTCTGCCAGGTCTCGGAGCCGAGACGGTGCAGCGGGGCCAGGGCATCGTCGCTGCCGGTGTATCGGGCGATCAGGTGCAGGTTGGCCACCGGCACGTAAAGCTTGGCGTTTTCAGCGTACTCGAGGGTCAGGAACTCAGCGGCCTGACTATCGATTTCCAGGATCGTCAGCCCGAGATAGCGACCGACGCCGTGATCGATATGCACCACTGGCGCGCCTTCGCGCAGCTCGGTGAGGTTCTTGATGACGGCATCGTTGTTGGCATCGGCGCGTTTCTCGCGGCGACGGCGCTGCATCACGCGCTGACCGAACAGCGGGCTTTCGGCGACCAGGGCCAAGGCCGGGTCGTCAAGCACCAGGCCTTCGTCGAGCGGCGCGATAGTGATCGCCAGGCGATCCTTGCTCGCGACGAAGTCCGGCCAGCTGTCGACGGTTTTCGGTCGTAGCTTCAAGCGTTCCAGCAACTCCAGCAACACTTCGCGACGGCCCGCGGACTCGGCGGTAAACAGCACGCGACCGGGAAACTCGTCGAGGAAACCCGCCAGCGCCGCTAACGGCTGGGTGGCCTTGGCTTCAATGGCCAGGTTCGGCAGCTCCCGAGCGGGGAAGCGCTCGCGGCCAACGCCGGTTTCCACGTCCTGTTGACTGGCGACCACGCGCGGCCAGTTCTTCAACCGAGCGAAGCAATCTTCCACTGGCAGGAACAGCTCAGCCGGCGGCAATAAAGGACGGGCCGGATCGACGCGACGCTCTTCATAGCGATTGCGCACATCGTTCCAGAAGTTTTCCGCTGCCTGCTCGATGCCGGGCAGGGAAAACACTTGCGTGTCCTGCGGCAGGTAATCGAACAGCGTGGAGGTTTCATCGAAGAACAGCGGCAAGTAGTACTCGATGCCGGCCGGGGTAATCCCGCTGCTCAAGTCCTGGAAGATCGGGCAGCGACGGAAGTCGACATCGAAACGCTCGCGGAAGCGCGCCTTGAAGCGGGTGACCGCATCCTTTTGCAGCGGAAACTCTCTCGCTGGCAGGAGGCGAACCGTTTCAACCTTGTCGATGGAACGCTGGTTTTCCGGGTCGAAGGTACGAAGGGTCTCGATTTCGTCGTCGAACAGGTCAATGCGGAAAGGCAGTTTGCTGCCCATCGGGAACAGATCGATCAACGAGCCGCGCACGGTAAATTCGCCATGCTCATAGACGGTGTCGACGTAGCGATAGCCGCTGGCCTCAAGCCGCGTGCGCATTTGCTCGACATCGAGCTTCTGGCCGATGTCGAGCACCAGGCTGCTGCCGAGCAGGAATTTGGTCGGCGCCAGGCGATGCAGGGCCGTCGTGATCGGCACGACCAAAACGCCATGACTCAGCTCCGGCAATCGATACAACGCGGAGATTCGCTGGGAAATAATGTCCTGGTGCGGCGAAAACAGATCGTAGGGCAGCGTTTCCCAGTCCGGGAAATGCAGCACCGGCAAATCCGGGGCGAAGAAACTCAGCTCCTGTTCCAGCCGTTCGGCACTTTGGCTGTCGGCAGTCAGTAGCAGGGTGAAGCGCTTGGCAGCGCTGGCGGCCTCGGCAATGGCCAGGCTCAGGGCGGCACCGGGCAGGTTGCCCCAGTGCTGTTTACCTGCCGCAGCAGGGAGAAGCGGTAGACGCAGAACGGGCACGGAAGGTTGAGCTCCAAGCGTTGCGACAAAGTCGGTAATTGTAGCGGTCCCGGGTGCCGCCTGTCAGTTGCAGATGTGTCTATTACGCAGGTTGGGCGAAATGTAGTGGTAAAGACAAAATCGGCCCGTTTTTTAGTAAAAAAGACTGAATATGTAGTGGCAAAACGGTCGAGTGTTACGGAGGGTTACAGACAAGACAGCGTTGTCTCCCAAAAAATGACTGCGCTGCAGGCCACGGTTTTATTGGGCTTGAGCCGTGCGTCATTTTTTTGAAGCGGATTTTGTTACTGGTCGCGCGACAGGCGCGCATTGCTACGGGAGTCACTCGGCGGCATAATGTAGCCCCTTTTTTCTGCCCCTACATGTGGAAGGTTCCCGTGACTCAGAAGCCCGACCAGTGTCTTGGTGAATGGATCGACCGTGAAGCACTCGCAGAAGCGATGATTCCGCTTATCGGTCAGCTCTACCGCAATAACAACGTGGTGAGCTCGATCTATGGCCGCAGTCTGATCAACCAGTCTGTCATCGCGATTCTCAAAGCTCACCGCTTTGCTCGCCATCGCCAGTCCGATGACAGCGAATTGTCCGTCCACGAAACATTCCCGCTGCTCAAGGCAATGAGCGAGCTCAAACTCGGCGCTGCTTCGGTAGACCTGGGCAAGCTTGCAGTCAAGTTCAAGGCTGAAGGCAATGGCCGCACTGCCGAGCAGTTCGTCCGTGAAGAACTGGCTGACGTCGTTGGTCAGCAAAATGTTTCCGCCCGCAAAGGCACCGACGTTGTTCTGTACGGCTTCGGTCGTATCGGCCGTCTGCTGGCGCGCATCCTGATCGAGAAAACCGGTGGTGGCGACGGCCTGCGTCTGCGCGCCATCGTTGTCCGCAAGGGCGCCGAAAACGATCTGGTCAAACGCGCCAGTCTGCTGCGCCGCGATTCGGTACACGGTTCGTTCAATGGCACCATCACCATTGATGAAGCCAACAACACCATCACCGCCAACGGCAACCTGATCCAGGTTATCTACGCGAAAAACCCGACTGAAGTGGACTACACCCAGTACGGCATCAAAAACGCGCTGCTGGTGGACAACACCGGTGTATGGCGTGACGCCGACGGTCTGGGCCAGCACTTGGCTTGCCCGGGTATCGATCGCGTTGTTCTGACCGCGCCTGGCAAAGGCAAGCTGAAGAACATCGTTCACGGCATCAACCACGGTGAAATCACCGCTGATGACAAGATCGTTTCCGCGGCTTCCTGCACCACCAACGCCATCGTGCCGGTGCTCAAAGCCGTCAACGACAAGTTCGGCATCATCAACGGTCACGTTGAAACGGTTCACTCGTACACCAACGACCAGAACCTGATCGACAACTTCCACAAAGGCGATCGCCGTGGCCGTAGCGCTGCGTTGAACATGGTAATCACCGAGACCGGTGCTGCCACCGCTGCTGCCAAGGCTTTGCCTGAACTGGCCGGCAAGCTGACCGGTAACGCGATCCGCGTTCCGACGCCAAACGTGTCGATGGCCATTCTCAACCTGAACCTTGAGAAAGCCGCCACCCGTGAAGAGATGAACGAGTACCTGCGCTACATGGCGCTGCACTCCGATCTGCATAAGCAAATCGACTACGTCAACTCGCAGGAAGTGGTGTCCACCGACTTCGTTGGCTCGCGCCACGCAGGCGTGGTGGACGCTGAAGCAACCATCAGCCAAGACAACCGCGTTGTTCTGTACGTTTGGTACGACAACGAATTCGGTTACAGCTGCCAGGTGGTTCGCGTGATGGAAGACATGGCCGGTGTAAACCCGCCAGCATTCCCGCGCTAAGCGTTAGCTGCACATGAAAACGCCCCGACTTTGGTCGGGGCGTTTTTGTTTGTGCGGTTTGTCAGGTAGAGATGTGGTGTTTGTGATGGCCTCATCGCGAGCAGGCTCGCTCCCACATTGGAGTTGCGGTGTGATCACCAATGTGTGAGCGCCGCAGACCTCTGTGGGAGCGAGCCTGCTCGCGATGGCGATGGATCAGGCGCCGCCGACCTCAGCTGCCTGCGCCGTCCGCAATTCATGACGGTTGCCACGGAACAACACCAAGGTTGCGATTAACCCCAGCACCGCCGCACCACTAAGCCAGATCCCTGGCGCAGCCTTGTTATCCAGCACATGAATCAGGTACGTACAGGCTGCTGGTGTAAACCCTCCGAACGTTGCAGTCGCCAGGCTGTAGGCCAAAGAGAATCCAGTCGTACGAACTTCCACCGGCATTATCTCGGTCAGCGCCACGACCATGGCGCCGTTATACGAGCCATACAGGAACGACAGCCATAACTCGACGATCAGCAAGTGGCTGAAGCTCGGGTTCGCTACCAGCCACGACAGGGCGGGGTAGGCGGTGAGGATCGCCAGAATCGTCGCCGCCAGCAGCAAGGGTTTGCGTCCGATCCTGTCGGAGACAGCACCCATGACCGGCAGCCAAAAGAAGTTCGAAAGCCCAATGCACACCGTCACCAGCAGCGCGTCCAGGTCCGACAAATGCAGTTCGGCTTTACCGAAGGTCGGGGTGTAGGCGGTGATCAGGTAGAACGACACGGTGGTCATCACCACCAACGCCATGCCGGCGATGACGATGCCAAAGTTCTGCCCAATCGAACGAACGATATCCCGCAGGGTAGGGCGATGTTTGCGCGCCTGGAATTCCGGGGTTTCTTCCAGCGAGCGTCGAATCACGAAGATCACCGGCACGATCATGCACCCGATCAGGAACGGCACACGCCAGCCCCAGTCGCCCATTTGTTCCGGGCTGAGCCAGTGGTTCAAACCCACGCCGAGCAGGCCGGCGAATACCACCGCCGCTTGCTGACTGGCGGACTGCCAGCTGACAAAGAAACCTTTGCGGCCCGGGGTGGAAATCTCGGCGAGGTAGACCGACACACCACCCAGTTCCACGCCGGCCGAGAAGCCTTGCAGCAGGCGACCGAACAGCACGATCAGCGGCGCCGCAACACCCAGCGTGGCGTAACCCGGCACGCAGGCAATCAGGACCGTGCCGGCCGCCATCATCGCGAGGGTGATGATCAGGCCTTTGCGTCGACCATGGCGGTCGATATAGGCGCCGAGGAAAATCGCCCCCAATGGGCGCATCAGGAAGCCGGCCCCGAAGGTGGCCAGCGATAACATCAGGGAAGCGAAAGCGCTGTCGGCAGGGAAGAAAGTTTTGGCAATGGCCGTGGCGTAAAAGCCGTAGACCATAAAGTCGAACATCTCGAGAAAGTTACCGCTGACAACGCGAAAAATCGCTTTGCCTTTGCTCGTATTGGAAGACATTTGTAGGTACTCACGCTGGTAAATCTTGTTTGAGACGCTGCACCTGTGGGAGCGAGCAGGCTTGCCGGCGATGGTGGTGTGTCAGCCAATTTCAATGCTGATTGACCCCACGCCATCGCGAGCAAGCTCGCTCCCACAGGTTTTGCGTCTGGCTGGCGGGCGCTGGCAGACCTCGCTCTCATGCGCTCTGAAGCTCATAATGGCGGGCGCTGTTTTGAGGGGGATGAAGAATTGTTAACTGGACGGTGGAGTGGACTTGTGGTGCTGGCCGGCATTTTGTCCGGTTGTGGCAACGGCGACAGCCTGGAACGCTTCGACGGCCCGACCATGGGCAGTCGTTATTCCATTCAATACGTAAGACATTCCTCCACGCCCGGGCCGAAAGCGGTGCAGGTCGAAGTAGAAAAGATCCTCGCCGAAGTCGATCAGCAAATGTCGACCTATCGCAGCGACTCGGACATCGAACGCTTCAACG
Source organism: Pseudomonas sp. GL_093 (assembly GCF_057837605.1). NCBI lineage: Bacteria > Pseudomonadati > Pseudomonadota > Gammaproteobacteria > Pseudomonadales > Pseudomonadaceae > Pseudomonas > Pseudomonas sp. GL_093. The sequence continues at coordinate 2,249,552 of NZ_CM174448.1, forward strand.
ATCTGCCCGCCAATCATTGTCAGAAAATGCCCGAGCCGATCCTCGAATTGGTTCGCGTCGGCGAGCAACTGTCTTCGCAAAGCGAAGGCTCCTACGACCTGACCGTGGAACCGCTGCTCAATCTCTGGGGATTTGGCCCGCAGGGCCGTGAGGAAAAAGTCCCGACTGTCGAAGCGCTCGCCGAAGTAAGGCAGCGCGTCGGTCACGCGCACCTGCGCATCGACGGCGATCAGCTATGCAAGGACGCCGCGGTCGAGGTCGACTTCAACAGCATCGCCGCCGGTTACGCGGTCGACACGATTGCCGCAAAACTCGAAGCAATGGGCATCCACAGCTACCTCGCCGAAGCCACCGGTGAACTCAAGGCTGCCGGCAAGAAACTCGACGGCTCGCCGTGGCGCGTCGCCCTGGAAGAACCCCGCGACGACCAGCAAGTGGCCGAGCGCATCATCGCCGTCGACGGCTATGGCGTTTCCACTTCCGGCGATTACCGCAACTATTTCGAGCAGGACGGTCGGCGTTATTCCCACACCTTCGATGCCCGCACCGGTGCGCCGGTCCTACACACCCTGGCGTCAGTCACAGTAATTCATCCTTCCGCGTTGATGGCCGATGGACTATCGACGCTGTTGCTGATTCTGGGGCCCGAAAGGGGTTGGGACTATGCCCAAACGCATGACATCGGTGCATTCTTTGTGATTCGTGCCGATACAGGATTCGTCACACGAACCAATCAGGCTTTTGAACGCCTGAGTGGCGGAAAAACCGAGTGACGACGGCGATTCAAGCAGCAAAGACTGGCGTTGTAGTGCAGGCAAAACTAGCCTACGACGCGACCAAGGGTTAATGTGCGCGGCGTTGACGCTTATATAGACTGTGTCCGGGTTCTGCACTGGCCCCAAATTGTTCCTTCACGCCGCAGATCGGCGTGATTTAGCCGCAGGTGCCGAGGGCGCCGCGGCCTGTTCTGAGGAGTATGCATGGCTGTCTACAACTACGACGTGGTGGTGCTGGGTTCCGGCCCGGCGGGAGAAGGCGCGGCAATGAACGCCGCCAAAGCAGGGCGCAAGGTGGCGATGGTCGATAGCCGTCGCCAGGTCGGCGGCAACTGTACCCACCTGGGCACCATCCCGTCCAAGGCACTGCGTCACTCGGTCCGGCAGATCATGCAGTTCAACACCAACCCGATGTTCCGGGCCATTGGTGAGCCACGCTGGTTCTCGTTCCCGGACGTATTGAAAAGCGCTGAAAAAGTCATCTCCAAACAAGTCGCATCGCGCACTGGCTACTACGCCCGTAACCGCGTCGACGTGTTCTTCGGCACCGGCAGCTTCGCTGACGAGCAAACCATTGAAGTGGTCTGCGCCAACGGCGTGGTCGAAAAGCTGGTGGCCAAGCACATCATCATCGCCACCGGCTCGCGCCCTTATCGTCCGGCGGACATCGATTTCCACCACCCGCGTATCTACGATAGCGACACCATCCTCAGCCTCGGCCACACCCCGCGCAAACTCATCGTTTACGGCGCTGGCGTGATCGGTTGTGAGTACGCTTCGATCTTCAGCGGTCTGGGTGTATTGGTTGAACTGGTGGATAACCGCGGTCAGTTGCTGAGCTTCCTCGACTCGGAAATTTCCCAGGCCCTGAGCTATCACTTCAGCAACAACAACATCACGGTTCGCCACAACGAAGACTACGACCGCGTCGAAGGCGTGGACAACGGCGTGATCCTGCACCTCAAGTCCGGCAAGAAGATCAAGGCCGACGCCTTGCTCTGGTGCAACGGTCGTACCGGTAACACCGATCAGTTGGGTCTGGAAAACGTCGGCGTGAAGGTCAACAGCCGCGGCCAGATCGAAGTCGACGAGGCCTACCGTACCTGCAAGCCGAACATCTACGGCGCCGGTGACGTGATTGGTTGGCCGAGCCTGGCCAGTGCTGCTCACGACCAGGGTCGTTCGGCTGCTGGCAGCATCGTTGACAACAATAGCTGGCGCTTCGTCAACGACGTGCCGACCGGCATCTACACCATTCCGGAGATCAGCTCGATCGGCAAGAACGAGCAAGAGCTGACTCAGGCCAAGGTGCCGTACGAAGTGGGCAAGGCGTTCTTCAAGGGCATGGCGCGTGCACAGATCGCCGGCGAGCCTCAGGGCATGCTGAAGATTCTGTTCCACCGCGAAACCCTGGAAGTGCTGGGCGTTCACTGCTTCGGTTATCAGGCGTCGGAGATCGTTCACATCGGTCAAGCGATCATGAACCAGCCGGGCGAAATGAACACGCTGAAGTACTTCGTCAACACGACGTTCAACTACCCGACCATGGCCGAAGCCTATCGGGTAGCGGCGTACGATGGCCTCAACCGGCTTTTTTGAGCGGCTCCGGCCGGTGGCCTGAGCCGGCCGGGGAGACCGATTTCAGCAATTCTCGAGCGTGGCGCTGGCCAAACCGGGAAAGTCTGTAATCAGGCTGTCAACGCCGAAGTCGGCGAGTCTGCGCATTAGCGCGGGCTCGTTGACTGTCCATACCGACACATGCAGCCCCTGACGCTGCGCCTTCTGCAGGCGTTCCGGCGTACACAGGGTCCAGTTCAGCGCCAGAATCTCACAGCCATAGCTTTGCGCGACCTTCAACGGGTCGAGCCAGGCGTACTCGGCCACCAATCCACGAGACACATCTGGCACGAAGTCCAGCGCAGCTTTTAATACTTCCCGCGAACTCGAGGTGATCGTGACCTTGTCGAGCAGGCCGAAACGCTGAGCCATTTCGCGAATCGCCAGCACGGTAGTCGCAGCGCGGGTGCGTGAAGCGCTTTTGACTTCCAGTTGCCAGTGCTCGAAATCGCATTTCTCGAACAGTTCTTCCAGTGTTGGAATCGGGCACGGTTTGATCCAGCCCGGTCCGCCAGTGCGCGCATCGTAGGTCACTAGCTCGGCCGCCGTGTGCTCGACGACTTTGCCGCGACGGTCGGTGGTGCGCTTGAGCGTCGGGTCGTGGATGACCATCAACTCGCCGTCCATGGACAGGTGCAAATCCAGTTCGCAGCGGCGCACGCCGTGTTTGAGGCATTGCTGAAAACTGGTCAGCGTATTTTCCGGTGCTTCGCCCTTGGCGCCGCGATGGCCGTAGATGAGAGTCACGGTTCTTCCTTAAATTAAATGCCTGATTCGTTTTGTTCGCGGGCCAGACGTCGTTCCTGGGCCTGCTTCTGCAAAATGTAGCGAGCCAGCAATTGGCGCTGGGCATCGGTCGGGTATTCGAACTCGGTGCCGACGTCGTAGCCGTCGCCTTTGCGATCGCAATGGGTGACGCGAGCCCGCAGCAACAGGCCGAGGGCTTGCGGCATCAGCACCAGTTTGACCGACAGGTGCGCGCCCTCGGCAATCGGTGTCGGATGCTGAAATTCGATCCCGCCTTCGGAAATGATCACCGGCTGCGGCTCGCCGATCTGCCCGAGCACGGTGATTGCGATCACCTGGCTGAGCAAATCGATGCGTTTATTCTGGGATTTCAGGAACGCCGCGAGGTTCCGGTCGCGCTCACTGATCTGGCGCAGCAGGTGCTGTGACTCGAATTCGCTCAGGTGCAGTTCGCTGAGCAAGTTGAACAGAGGGGAAGCATCCTGCAACACTTCCTGGCCTGCGGCTTCGGGAGCGGACAGGGGCCGAATTTCCAGTGCGATCGTGTCCTCGATACGGTAGTATTCGCGGCGATCTTCTTCATCTAATGTCGACATGGCGAACCCATGGTAGCGGCGGTGGTCTGAGTGTAAAGCTGGTTATCGACCCCCGCCACAAGGACGTTCCTTTTCCCTCCGAACAAGCCCCGACATGTTCAGACCTCTCTTCGTATTTATTGGCACGCGTTATACCCGTGCAAAGCGTCGCAATCATTTTGTGTCATTCATTTCCCTGACCTCGATGATCGGACTCGCCCTTGGCGTGGTCGTGATGATCGTGGTGCTGTCGGTCATGAACGGCTTCGATCATGAGATGCGCACCCGCGTGCTGGGCATGGTGCCCCACGCGACCATCGAGTCCGGTGAACCGATCAGCGACTGGAAAAGCCTGGCCGCCAAGGTCAAGCAGAACCCGCAGGTGACGGCCGTGGCGCCGTTTACCCAGATGCAGGGTTTGCTGACCAACAACGGCAAGGTCTCCAAAGTCCTGCTCAATGCCATCGATCCTGCGCTGGAACGGCAGGTCTCGATCATTGATAACTTCATGCAGCAGGGCAAACTCGATGACCTGGCGCCGGGCAGTTTCGGCATCGTCATCGGTGACAAGGCCGCGGCCAAGTTGGGTGCTGCGATCGGCGACAAGCTGACGTTTGTGGCGCCGGAAGTCACCGTGACCCCGGCCGGGATGTTCCCGCGCATGAAACGCTTTACCGTGGTCGGCATCTTCCATGTCGGCGCCGGTGAGCTGGACGGCTATCTGGGCATCACCAATCTGCAGGATCTGGCCAAGCTGCATCGCTGGAAACCGGATCAGGTCCAGGGCATCCGCCTGAAGTTCGACGACCTGTTCCAGGCGCCACGCGTGGCGTGGAGCATCGCCCAGCAACTCGGCGAAGACCATTTCTATGCCCGCGACTGGACGCGCACCCACGGCAACCTGTATCAGGCGATCCGCATGGAAAAAGCGATGATCGGTTTGCTGTTGCTGCTGATCGTCGCTGTTGCCGCGTTCAATATCATTTCCACGCTGGTGATGGTGGTGAACGACAAGAAGGGCGACATCGCGATTCTGCGCACCCTTGGCGCCACGCCGGGTTCGATCATGGCGATCTTCATGGTGCAGGGCACCGTCATTGGTGTGGTCGGGACGCTGATCGGCGCCGTGGTCGGGATCTTCGCCGCGTTGAACGTCAGCGCCGCGATCTCGGTCCTCGAAGGGCTGATCGGGCACAAATTCCTCAACGCCGACGTGTACTTCATCGATTACCTACCGTCGCAAGTGCAGAGCCAGGATGTGTTGATGGTCTGCGCCGCCGCGTTGGTCCTGAGTTTCCTCGCCACCCTGTATCCAGCCTGGCGTGCCGCGCGCACCCAGCCTGCGGAGGCGCTACGTTATGAGTGAGTTGGGCATGAGTGATAAAGCAATCTTGAGCTGCCGCAACCTGGGCAAATCCTACGAGGAAGGCCCGGAGTCGGTAGAGGTTCTGGCCGGCCTGCAACTGGAGCTGCATCCGGGTGAGCGCGTGGCGATTGTCGGTACCTCGGGTTCGGGCAAAAGTACCTTGCTCAACCTGCTGGGCGGCCTCGATACACCGACCAAGGGCAGCGTCTGGCTGGCCGGTGAAGAGCTCTCGGCGTTGAACGAAAAGGCTCGCGGTTTGCTGCGCAATCGGTCGCTGGGTTTCGTTTACCAGTTCCACCACTTGCTGCCTGAGTTCACCGCGCTGGAAAACGTCTGCATGCCGCTGCTGATCGGCAAGACGGCTATTCCGGAAGCGCGTCAGCGTGCGACGGCATTGCTGGAGCGGGTAGGGCTGGGCCATCGTCTGGAACACAAACCGTCGGAACTGTCCGGTGGTGAGCGTCAGCGTGTGGCCATCGCCCGCGCCCTGGTGAACAATCCAGGCCTGGTGATGCTCGACGAGCCGACCGGCAACCTCGATTCCCACACCGCCCAGGGCATTCAGGATTTGATGCTGGAACTCAGCACCTCGATGCGCACAGCGTTCCTGGTGGTGACTCACGACATGAACCTGGCTCGCCAGATGGATCGCGTCCTGCATTTGCAGGAAGGTTACCTGACGCCCATCTGATTGACCGAAACCCGACGTACTGAACAGTACGTCGGGTCTTTTATTTTTATACGGTGCCCAGCGAATGTTCAGACCGTTATCGATCTTTATCGGCGCGCGCTATACCCGCGCCAAGCGCCGCAATCGCTTTGTTTCCTTCATCTCGATGACCTCGATGATCGGCCTCGCCCTGGGCGTGCTTGCGATGATCGTGGTGCTGTCGGTGATGAACGGCTTTCAGCGCGAAATGAGCTCGCGCATCCTCGGCATGGTGCCTCACGCGACTATCGTCGGTGTCAATCCGATCGACGATTGGCAGCCCGTTGCCGCTGCGGCCATGAAGAATCCTGAAGTGACAGCCGCCGTGCCGTTCACCGAGATGGAAGGGATGCTGTCCTACAAGGGGACGATGCAGCCAATCCAGGTCAGCGGCGTTGATCCGGCGCTGGAAGGCAAGGTGTCGATCGTTGCCCGGCACATTGTTCAGGGCCGTCTCGATGCCTTGAAACCGGGTGAGTTTGGTGTGGTGATCGGCGAGATCACGGCACGTCGCTTCCGCTTGAACGTCGGCGACAAGATCACCCTGATCGTGCCGGAAGTCAGCACTGCACCGGGCGGCATCACCCCGCGCATGCAGCGCTTGAACGTGGTCGGCGTGTTCAAGGTCGGCGCCGAACTGGACGGTTCCATGGCGCTGATCCACGTGGCCGATGCCGCGCAGATGCAGCACTGGGCGCCGAATCAAGTGCAAAGCGTGCGCCTGGCGGTGAAGGATTTGTACGCTGCGCCGAAGGTTTCCAGCGATATTGCTGGCGGGCTGGGCACCGCTTACAAGGCTGATGACTGGACTCACACACAGGGCAGTCTGTTCAGTGCGATGAAGATGGAAAAAACCATGATCGGTTTGCTGTTGCTGATGATCGTCGCGGTGGCGGCGTTCAACATCATCGCAACCCTGATCATGGTGGTGAACGACAAGGGCGCGGACATCGCGATCCTGCGCACCATTGGCGCCACGCCGCGGCAGATCATGGCGATCTTCATGGTGCAGGGCACCGTGATCGGGGTTGTCGGTACGTTGATTGGTGGTGTGCTCGGCGTGATTGCGGCGCTGAACGTCAGTGAACTGGTGGGTTGGATGGAGCGGGTCAGCGGGCAGCACATCTTCAGTTCAGACGTGTACTTCGTCAGTAACCTACCGTCCGAACTGCAGGGGGCGGATGTGCTGTTGATCTGCTCCGCCGGGTTCATTCTGAGCTTCCTCGCCACCGTTTACCCGGCATGGCGTGCGGCGAAAGTCGAGCCGGCTACTGCGTTGCGGTATTCGTAAGCCGTTACACCGCCTTCGCGAGCAGGCTCGCTCCCACAGGTGACCGAGTTGAATCACACATTTGTGAACGACTCAGATCTGATGTGGGAGCGAGCCTGCTCGCGAAGGGGCCAGTCCTGCTGGCCTCAATCCCCCTTCGGCAACTCAATCACAAACCTGGTCCACCCGTTATCCGATTCGCAACGAATCTGCCCGCCATGGGCGCGGATGATTGACTGAGTGATCGCCAACCCCAATCCCGCATGTTCACTACTACCTTCCTGACGCGCCGGATCAGCCCGGTAGAAGCGATCAAATAAACGCGGCAGCAACGCCCCGTCAATTCCGTCGCCGCTGTTCTCCACCGTCAAGCTCAACCCCTTAGGCTGATCAACAATCCGCACCCGAACCTCGCCTTCGACCGGCGTAAACCGCAGCGCATTGTCCAGCAAATTGGAAAGCGCCCGACGCAACATGCTGCGATCGCCCTCCATGCGCGCACTGCCTTCACGACTCAACCTGACCTGAGCGTCCTCCGCCAACGGCGCAAAAAACTCCAGCAACAGATCCGCTTCTTCCGCCAGTTCCAACGGTTCGCGCTTGGGTATCAACAACCCGTGGTCAGCCTTGGCCAGGTACAACATGTCGTTGACCAGTTGCGCCATCCATTGCAGTTCTTCGAGGTTGCTGTGCAGTGCTTCGCGGTAATCCTCGATGGGACGTGGGCGGGTGAGGGTGACCTGGGTGTGGGTCAGCAGGTTCGACAACGGCGTGCGTAATTCATGGGCGATGTCGGCGGAGAAGGCCGAGAGCCGCTGAAAAGAGTCGTCGAGGCGTCCGAGCATAGCGTTGAAGTTGTGGGCCATTTCCGCGAGTTCTGGTGGCATGTCTTCTTCGGGCAGGCGTGCATTGAGCGATTGCGCTGAAACGCCGCTGGCAACCGCACTCATGCGCCGTAACGGCCGTAACCCACTGCGCGCGGCCCAGGCACCGAGCAGGGCGGTGGCCAGTGCCGACAAGCCAACTGTCAGCCAGATCAGGTGCTGCATGCGTTGCAGAAAGTGCTGGTGATGGGTGATGTCCAGCAGCAAGGTCAACTGCGGCGAGTCAGGTTTGTCGAGGTACAACGGAGCGTTGAGGACGCGGTAGTCGGTACCTTCGCTGCTCACCGTGGACAAACCCGGTTGGGTCGGCAATGCCTGGGGCAGGTGCGTCGAGCTGTCATACCAGCGCTTGCCGTCGCTGCCAGTGATCCGCAGCGACAGATCAGCCTGTCGGCTCAATTCATCGGCCAGTTTGACTTCGCTTTCACTCGACTGAATGTCATGAAGTGCCCTACGCAACCCAATCAATTTGCCGTCCAGCAACTGCTGATCGAGTTCAACGAAATGCGCTTCACTGGCCCGGCTGAACAACACCCCGGCGAACAGCGACACCACGGCGGTGCACGCCGCAAACAGCAGCGCCAGGCGACTGCTTAACGAAAGTCGACGCATCAGGCGGGGCGCTCTTCAAGGACGTAACCCATGCCGCGCACGGTGTGAATCAACTTGTTGGGGAATTCATCGTCGACCTTCAGGCGCAAACGACGGATCGCCACTTCGATGACATTGGTGTCACTGTCGAAATTCATGTCCCAGACCTGGGAAGCGATCAACGACTTGGGCAGGACTTCGCCTTGCCTGCGCAGGAGCATTTCCAGCAGGGCGAATTCCTTGGCCGTCAGGTCGATGCGCTGACCGCTGCGTTCGACCCGGCGGCGGATCAGGTCCAGACGCAAGTCCGCCAGTTGCAGGCTGGTTTCCTGAGGTGTGGCGTTGCCACGGCGCAACAGGCTGCGGACCCGGGCCAGCAGTTCGGAGAAGGCGAACGGTTTGACCAGGTAATCGTCGGCGCCCAGTTCGAGGCCGTGGACCCTGTCCTCCACCGCGTCGCGCGCTGTCAGAAACAGTACCGGCGTATCGAGGCCGGCGCCGCGCACCGCTTGCAGAATCTGCCAGCCATCGCGACCGGGCAGCATCACATCAAGGATCAACAGCGCGTAATCGCCGGTCAGCGCCAATTGTTGGCCGGTGCTGCCGTCCGCCACCAGTTCAGTATTGAAACCGGCTTCGGTCAGGCCCTGGCGCAAGTAGTGGCCAGTTTTCGGTTGGTCTTCGACGATCAGCAGTTTCATGGGCGACTCGAGGCAAATGGAACGAACGCTTTATACCGTGGGCGGCGTTAATACAGGTCAACCTGACAAAGTTGTAATCTGGCTGTCAGGTTGCGGGCAGTCGCAGCAGTTTAGAGTTTTCCACAGGCTGAACCTTATCTTGTTGGAGTACGACTATGTTTTTGCGCAAATCACTGGTGCGCGTTGCGTGTTTGCTGGCGTTGAGCTCACCGGCGTGGGCTTCCCCGGCGCATACCTACGACTTCGGTCAGCCTGCCCCGGCGGCCAAGGCGACTCGCAGCATTGAAATCGTCATGGGCGACATGTCGTTCACGCCCAAGGCGATTGATATCAAGGCCGGTGAGACGGTTCGTTTTGTGTTGGTGAATAAAGGTCAGTTGTTGCACGAATTCAACCTCGGTGACGCGGCAATGCATGCCAAACATCAGCAGGAAATGATGAAGATGCAGCAGAGCGGCATGCTGATGCCTACAGGCATGAAGGAAATGGATCACGGCGCCATGGCCGGTATGGAGCATGGAATGAAACACGACGACCCCAATAGCGTGCTCGTTGATCCGGGCAAAACCGCCGAGCTGACCTGGACCTTCACCAAGGCCACCAACCTGGAATTTGCCTGCAACATCCCCGGCCATTACCAGGCCGGCATGGTCGGCAAGATGACTGTCAGTCAGTAAGCACTCAAAGGCGGGAGCAAAGGCTGGTAGAATCCGCTGATTCTTCAGTCAGGTTTCCGCCATGCATCCCGCAGCCGAACACTCGCCGCTGGGCAAATCCAGCGAATACATCGCCACCTACACGCCGTCTCTGCTGTTCCCGATCCCGCGCACCGCGAAATGGGCCGAGCTGGGCCTTACGGCTGAAACCCTGCCGTACAAGGGCGTGGATTTCTGGAACTGCTTCGAACTGTCGTGGCTGTTGCCGTCCGGCAAGCCAGTGGTGGCGATTGGCGAATTCACTATCCCGGCGGATTCGCCGAATATCATCGAATCGAAGTCGTTCAAGCTGTACCTGAACTCCTTGAACCAGACACCGTTTGCCGACACCGCGAGCCTTGAAGCGACGTTGGCCAAAGACCTGTCGGCCGCTGCCGGTAAACCGGTCGGCGTGCGGATTCGTAGCCTGAAGGACGTCGAGGCCGAAGGCGTCGTGGCATTGCCCGGTGTGTGCATTGATGATCTGGATATCAGCGTCAGCAACTATGAGCATCCGCGTCCGGAACTGCTGCGTTGCGATGAATCGCGCATCGTGGAGGAGAGCGTGCACAGTCATTTGCTCAAATCCAACTGCCCGGTCACCAGTCAGCCGGACTGGGGCAGCGTGGCGGTGGAATACCGTGGCGCGGCGCTGGATCACGCGAGTTTGCTGGAATACATCGTGAGCTTCCGTCAGCACTCCGACTTCCATGAACAGTGCGTGGAGCGGATTTTCCTCGACCTGCAACGGTTGTTGAAACCGGAGAAATTGACGGTGTATGCGCGGTATGTGCGGCGCGGTGGGTTGGACATCAACCCGTATCGCAGCACTGAAACCGTTCAACTGCCAAATCACCGCCTGGTCCGCCAATGAAGTTCTCATGTGGGAGCGAGCTTGCTCGCGATGAGGCAGGCACATTCAACATTGATATTGGCTGACACTCAGTCATCGCGAGCAAGCTCGCTCCCACAGGGGGTTGCATTGCAAGTCGCAGACATTAAAAAGCCCCGCTATCACTAGCGGGGCTTTTTTGTATTCGGCGGGTTCAGATTCCCATATTCGCCAGGGCTTGCACGATGTTGCGCAAGGTGCCGGCCAGGGTCGGGTGTTCGATTTCGAAGCGCTCGACGGCCAGGTTCACATTGTCGGCGAGGCTGGAGTCCTGGGTTTTGGTTTCGAGCTCAATTTCGAGTTCGATCTGTTGCATCAGCGCGTGCAGGTCTTCGCGCTCGGCTTCGGTCAGCGGTGGATTCTGTTCCAATTGCTCGCGCAGAGTATTGAGCTGTTGTTGCAGTTCGCGGGCAGGCATGGCGTTCTTCCTTTTATCGATAGGCACTGGCATAGACCGCAGCAGCACGCCAAAGGTCTATGGCTTGACCTTTAGATTAATCCACTCGCGCGCAACCTGCATGATCTCGATCAGGGCTTTTCGCCCTTGAGCCGGCGCAGGCTGATGTCGGCCAGGCAGGTGTCGAGTTCACCAAGGTGATCAATCACCGAATGCACACCCAGGCCGAACAGTTGCATCGTTGCCTTGCCGCGTTTGAATTCCCGTTCCTGCTGAGTCAGCGCCTGCCAGTCGTTGGGTGCCAGGCCGCAGAGTGAGCCGCAGGACGCCAGCCCAATCGTCCACAATCCGGCATTGAGCCCCGCTTGCAGCAATCGTGGTTCGCCGCTGACCAGCACGCAACCCTCCAGTCGTTCGACATTCAACGTCATCAAGGCTTGCCAGCAGGCATGCGGTGCCGGCCATGGATTGATTGTTTCGGGGTGTTGCGAGGGTTTGATCCATGAAGGCAAGGCAGCGGCCAGGGAATGGCTGAGGGCGGGGGGGAGTTCATCGAGCCAGGCACAGGGAATCTGCTGATGTTGCAAGCTGCGCAGGCTATCCAGCGCGCCGGGCGTGGCCTCGGCGTGTATGGCAGAGGGGATGCCGTGGGCGCGTGTGCGGGCACCGAAATCCACCAGGCAACCACTGAGGCCGAACAGGACGGCGGTCAGGCTGGGCGCAACGTGGGGCAAGGTTTCGGCGTGCGGCATATCAACGTCCCTGAAATAGCCTCAAGGCTAGGGGGCGACGGTGACAGTTGAGTGACACTGATATGAATCGCTCACAAACATGCCTCGCGCGGTGCTGCCTAAAGCGGCTATTCCGTCTTATACTAGCCCGCTTAACGCTTGGGCCAAGGGCCCGCGCCAGTACAATCCAAGGAGTTTTTCTATGCGCTGGAGCAATCATCTAGCTCAGTTTTGTGTGTTTACCAGCGTATTGCTGGTTCCGTTCGTTGCCCAGGCAGCCTCGGAAGACGACCCTTGGGAAAGCATCAACCGCCCGATCTACAAGTTCAACGATGTGCTCGACACCTATGCGCTGAAGCCTTTGGCCCAGGGTTATCAGTTCGTGACGCCGCAGTTCCTTGAAGACGGCATCCACAACATGTTCCGCAACGTCGGTGAAGTCACCAACCTTGCCAACGATATCTTGCAGGCCAAACCGGCCGCCGCTGGCGTCGACACCGCACGCTTGATCTTCAACACCACGTTCGGCCTGCTGGGCTTCTTTGATGTGGGCACCAAGATGGGCCTGCAACGCAATGACGAAGACTTCGGCCAGACCCTCGGCTACTGGGGCGTAGGCAGCGGCCCGTACGTGATGCTGCCGCTTCTGGGCCCAAGCACCCTGCGTGACGCGCCGTCCAAGTATGTCGACGGCTACACCGGCCCGTACCCGTACATCAACGACGTGCCTGTGCGTAACTCGATCTTCGGCCTGAACCTCATCGACACCCGCGCCAATCTGCTGTCGAGTGAGAAGCTGATCACCGGCGACAAGTACACCTTCATCCGCAATGCGTACTTGCAGAACCGCGAATTCAAAGTCAAAGACGGCCAGGTCGAAGACGATTTTTGATCTCGACCGGTAAAACGAGGAAGGCGGCCAGTGGGCCGCCTTCTTTCGTTTGGGCTTTCGAGACCGGTTTCACGCATGGGTTTTAACCTTCCATTACGTTACGGTTTTGCCGGTTCTTATAACTCCCGGTGATTTGAAATCGAAAGTCGTCAAGCGACCATCGGCGTGAGCTTGAAACGCCCCGCGGATGGGAGTACCGTCTGCGCCTTAGAAGGGCACCTCTGGTGTACCTGTGTGTAGGGCAAACGCTCGAAAACAGTGCAGTAGAGAGGCTAGAAAGCGAATCCAGTAGTGTGAGCCGGGACAAAGCCCCTGCCTGCTACGCCAACCTAATTCTGGCGCCGTTTGCCCACATGCCAAAAACCAGTGCCACGCTGCTGATAATCGATGATGACGAAGTAGTGCGCGCGAGCCTCGCCGCCTATTTGGAAGACAGTGGTTTCAGCGTCTTGCAGGCCAGCAATGGCCAGCAGGGTCTTCAGGTATTCGAGCAAGACAAGCCCGACTTGGTCATCTGCGATCTGCGCATGCCACAGATGGGCGGACTCGAACTCATTCGCCAGGTCACCGAGCTGTCGCCACAAACCCCGGTGATCGTGGTTTCGGGCGCCGGCGTGATGAACGACGCGGTCGAGGCCCTGCGCCTGGGCGCGGCGGACTACCTGATCAAGCCTCTCGAAGATCTGGCTGTGCTCGAGCACTCTGTGCGCCGGGCCCTGGATCGTGCGCGCCTGCTGCTGGAAAACCAGCGCTACCGCGAGAAGCTGGAAAAGGCCAACCGCGAGCTCGCTGCCAGCCTGAACCTGCTCCAGGAAGACCAGAACGCCGGTCGCCAGGTGCAGATGAACATGCTGCCGGTCAGTCCCTGGACCATCAACGAGTTCCAGTTTGCTCACCAGATCATCCCGTCGCTGTACCTGTCGGGTGATTTCGTTGACTACTTTCGGGTCGACGAGCGTCGGGTAGCCTTCTACCTGGCGGATGTTTCCGGTCATGGCGCCTCTTCAGCCTTCGTTACCGTGCTGCTGAAGTTCATGACTACGCGCTTGCTGTTCGAATCCAAGCGCAGCGGTACATTGCCGGAATTCAAGCCTTCAGAGGTCCTTGGTCATATCAACCGAGGCCTGATCAGTTGTAAGCTGGGTAAACACGTCACAATGGTCGGTGGAGTCATCGACGAGGAGACAGGTTTGTTGACCTATAGCATCGGCGGTCATTTGCCGTTGCCAGTGTTGTACACGCCAGACAGTGTTCGTTATCTGGAAGGGCGTGGTCTGCCGGTGGGCCTCTTCAATGAAGCCACCTACGAAGATCACGTACTGGAGCTGCCGCCGACGTTCAGCCTGACGCTGATGTCCGATGGCATTCTGGACCTTTTGCCAGAACCTACACTCAAAGAAAAAGAAGCGGCTTTGCCCCAACGGGTCAAGGCAGCGGGCGGCAGCCTGGATGGTCTGCGGCAGGTTTTTGGATTGGCCACGCTAGGGGAGATGCCGGATGATATCGCCCTGTTGGTGTTGAGCAGGAATCTTTAATGAGTACCGGTAGAATCCAGTTCGCCGAGCAGGATGGCACCTTCGTCCTGAAGTTCGTCGGTGAAGTTCGCCTGACCCTGTGTTCGGCGTTGGATGCGACTATTGAGCGGATCTTCACGGCGTTGAACTTCAACGCGATCGTGATCGACCTGACCGAAACCCGCAGCATCGACAGCACCACCCTTGGCCTTTTGGCCAAGCTGTCGATCCTGTCGCGGCAAAAGGTCGGCTTGCTGCCGACCGTCGTCACCACCCACGAAGACATCACCCGTCTGCTGCAGTCCATGGGCTTCGAGCAAGTGTTCAACATCGTTGACCGCCCGATCCCGTGCCCTGAGTGCCTGACCGACCTGCCAGACCAGGATCAGTCCGAAGAAGTGGTGCGGATCAAAGTGCTCGAAGCGCACAAGATCCTCATGGGGCTGAACGACTCCAATCGTGAAGCGTTCCATGATCTGGTGAACGCCCTCGAGCGTCATTGATTGCTTGAAGTGATGTGGGTCTGAAGGCCCCATCGCGAGCAGGCTCGCTCCCACATTAGTCTTGCGTCGAACACACCATCCCGGCTGCCCCAAAAATCCCCTGTGGGAGCGAGCTTGCTCGCGAAGGCGCCATAACAATCACCACATCTTTCAGCGCGAAGCCACTACCCAAATTCAACGCAAAAAAAGGGCGAACCCACCAAGGTTCGCCCTTTTTGCATCAAGCTAAATCAAATCAGAGCTTGGCTTGCAGCAATGCTTCGAGTTTTTCCTGGTCCCGAGCGAACTGACGAATACCCTCAGCCAGTTTCTCGGTCGCCATCGCGTCCTCGTTGGACAACCAACGGAACTGTGCTTCATTCAAGCTCAAACGAGCTTCACCGGCCTGACCCGGCGCCAATTTGCGTTCCAGCTTGCCAGTGTCCGCCGCCAGCTTATCGATCAGATCCGGGCTGATGGTCAGACGGTCGCAACCGGCCAACTGCTCGATCTGATTCAGGTTACGGAAGCTCGCGCCCATGACCACAGTCTTGTAGTCATTGGCCTTGTAGTAGTTGTAGATGCGCGTTACCGACTGCACGCCCGGATCATCCGCACCGGTGTAGTCGTTGCCGTTGGCTTTCTTGTACCAGTCGTAGATGCGACCCACGAACGGCGAAATCAGGAACACTCCGGCGTCAGCACAGGCGGCAGCCTGAGCGAAGGAGAACAGCAGAGTCAGGTTGCACTGAATGCCTTCCTTTTCCAGCTTCTCGGCAGCGCGGATGCCTTCCCAGGTGGAAGCGATCTTGATCAGCACGCGGTCACGGCCAATGCCGGCCTTGTCGTACAGCTCGATCAGACGGTGCGCACGCTTCAATACGGCGTCAGTGTCGAACGACAGGCGCGCATCCACTTCGGTGGAAATACGGCCAGGGATCACTTTCAGAATTTCTTGCCCTACCGCAACGCCAAAACGGTCGCTGGCCAAGCCCACATCGCCCTTGCAGTCGCTGACGCAAGCGTTCAGCAACTCGGCATAACCGGGAATGGCCGCCGCTTTCAGCAGCAGGGAAGGGTTGGTGGTAGCGTCCACGGGTTTAACGCGAGCGATAGCTTCGAAGTCGCCGGTGTCGGCAACTACGGTGGTCATTTGTTTGAGTTGTTCCAGCTTGGAAGTCATGGGCGTGCTCTGTCCTATGGGTCTAATGACATTACCCGAGCGCTGACAGCCACTCAAGGGTGCGTGTACGTATCGAGGGCCCCAGCGGCAACATCCGGAAAACGGCTGTTTGAATGGCAGGGCGCGGTATCGGTAAATACGATGCCAAATCAGACCACAGGTTCAACCCAGGCGACCGTTAACGCCCAGAAGGTCCACAGTCATGACTTCAGTTCGCCAATACGTCTCGGAAAACGTCAGGGCGAATAGCGGCGATATGAAGGAGCGATCGTGCAGCCCCAGAAGGGGACCGTCGTCCTTGTTCCCACTCCTGCAGAGTGCGTACGGAAACGCCCAGCAGCTCCGCAAACTTCGGTTGCGATAGACCGGTTTTGCTTCGGGCCTCTGCAGCCTCGGTTACTTCAACTTTGTGAACGTCGCCGTGTAGGCCGGCTTTGACTTCAAGAATCGACGCCAACAGTTCTTCGCCAATATTGCGTTTGGCATCCCGTTCCATCAGTTCTTTTTCAGTTAGGGGCATGATTCAGCTCCTTTGCCGCTTGCAGATAAGACCTTTGAGCGCATGAACCGAGCCCGTCTTGGCCAAAAATTCAACGCTGCCGTCTCGCAACGTTACAAATTCGACGTGATCACCTGCGGCCAACCCGAGCGAGGTGCGAATCTGCGCCGGAATGGTAATTCGTCCTTGCGTCGTTAGCCTCGCAGTTGCCATCAATGACACTCCATTAACGTAGCTAGGGATTTTCCGGTTACCGCCCCTCAAGCAACTCCGCCGCCTGATCCAGCAACACCAAAGGCTCTTTAGCCTTATGTATATCCACCGACAACAACTGCCGAAACTTGCGCGCCCCCGGAAAACCGGTGCCCAGCCCCAGCACATGCCGAGTGATGTGGTGCATCGAGCCGCCCGCATCGATATGCGCGGCTATATAAGGCCGCAACTGCGCCAGCGCCTCGGCCCGGCTGATCACCGGCGCCGTGCTGCCGAACAGTTGCTGATCCACCTCGGCCATCACATAAGGGTTGTGATAGGCCTCACGACCCAACATCACGCCGTCGAACGTCTGCAAATGCTCGTGACAGGCTTCCAGCGTCTTGATCCCGCCGTTGAGAATAATTTCCAGTTCCGGAAAATCCGTCTTCAACCGCGCCGCCACGTCATAACGCAGGGGCGGAATGTCGCGGTTCTCCTTCGGCGACAACCCCTCCAGAATCGCAATCCGCGCATGCACCGTAAAACTCGTGCACCCGGCATCCCGAACCGTGCCGACGAAATCACACAACTCCTCGTAACTGTCCCGCCCATTAATCCCGATGCGATGCTTCACCGTCACCGGAATCGACACCGCATCACGCATCGCCTTCACACAATCAGCCACCAACTGCGGATGCCCCATCAGGCACGCACCGATCATATTGTTCTGCACCCGATCACTCGGGCAGCCGACATTAAGATTCACCTCGTCGTAACCGTGCTCCTGCGCCATGCGCGCGCACATCGCCAGGTCCAGCGGCACACTGCCGCCGAGCTGCAGGGCGAGCGGGTGTTCGGCTTCGTTGTGACGCAGGAAGCGGTCGTGATCGCCGTTGAGCAACGCGCCGGTGGTGACCATTTCTGTGTAGAGGAGCGCGTGCTTGGAGAGCAGGCGCAGGAAAAAACGGCAATGGCGATCGGTCCAGTCCATCATAGGCGCAACGGAAAACCGCCGAGATAGCGCAGGGCTTGAGTTTACTGGGCTGGAGTGGGTGTTTGGTACCATTTGGCTCAACGTATTTATAGCGTGTTTTTAGGCGTTTTCAGGCGTTTTTTCGATGGCGCTGGTACAATGTACCAATCACTTTCGGAATTGTACCAGTCGACTATGGCAACGATCAGAGCACGAAAACGCACCGATGGCTCAGTCAGTTACACGGCACAGATACGCCTGTTTCGCGATGGAGCGCAAGTCTACCAAGAGAGCCAGACCTTCGCCCGGAAACAGGCGGCACAAGCGTGGGTGCGGCGACGTGAGGCAGAGCTAGATCAGCCTGGTGCGATTGAGCGGGCGAACCGCAAGGGCGTCACCGTACAGGACATGATCAAGCAGTACCTGGATGAAATGGAGAAAGTCCGGCCGTTGGGTAAAACCAAGGAAGCCACTTTAAATGCTATCGCTGCGACGGAGTTTGGCCAGACCGTTGATTCCGCCATCAACAGTCAGCGATTGGTGGATTTTGCACTATGGCGTATGAGCAAAGAGGGCGGCGGTGTCCAGCCGCAGACGGCCGGCAACGATCTGGCGCACCTTGGGGCTGTCCTATCGATTGCACGGCCAGCTTGGGGGTATGAGGTCGATATCCACGCGATGGCGGATGCTCGAAAGGTGTTGAGAAAGCTAGGTTACAACATGAAAAGCCGCGAGCGGGATCGGAGGCCGACCAAGGACGAGCTGGATAAGGTGCTGGAGCACTTTGTAGGTATTCAGCAACGTCGCCCTAGTTCGATCAACATGCTCAAAGTAACCGGCTTCGCGTTGTTCTCCACGCGTAGGCAAGACGAGATCGGCCGAATGCTTTGGGAGGACGTCGATGAAGAGCGTCAGCGGGTGATGGTGCGGGATATGAAGAACCCAGGCCAGAAGATTGGCAACGATGTTTGGTGTCACCTCCCGGATGAAGCTTGGCGCATTCTGAAGAGCATGCCAAAGGAGCGTGCAGAGATCTTCCCCTACAACTCGTCATCGATCGCCACTGCCTGGGCAAAGGCGTGCAAGTTTCTGATGATTGAAGATCTGCACTTCCACGATCTGCGGCACGACGGCGTGAGCCGGTTATTTGAGATGGACTGGGATATCCCTCGAGTGGCCAGTGTTTCCGGGCATCGGGATTGGAACTCATTGCGTAGATACACCCATCTGCGCGGGCGAGGTGACCACTATGCCGAATGGCCGTGGTTAGAGAGGATCATTCAGGCGCCTGTGAAGCTAGGCGCCTGGGGCAAG
Source organism: Pseudomonas sp. GL_093 (assembly GCF_057837605.1). Classification (NCBI taxonomy): domain Bacteria; kingdom Pseudomonadati; phylum Pseudomonadota; class Gammaproteobacteria; order Pseudomonadales; family Pseudomonadaceae; genus Pseudomonas; species Pseudomonas sp. GL_093. Next base: position 2,268,555 of record NZ_CM174448.1, read on the forward strand.
CAGTAAGTTAACTGGCTCGGCGGAACCCGTTGAGCTGATTGCATTCCTTCACTGCTGCTGCGCGTTGCAGGTCTAGGTACGCTGCCAAGTCAGTGATGTGGATGCCCTTGGCGCTTTTCTGGCTTGGCTCTAGGCGGGTGATAGGGATTTTAATTTGGCCGGCCATGACTTTGCGCTGAAACATCTCGGTGGTCAGGTGTGTGAAGTAGTCCTTGCACACCTGATCCAGAGGGATAATTGCCCGACCGCTGTATTGGGCCATCAAGATAAAGGCGGTGTTCATGGGTTGATCTCCTTGGCACGCCGCTCTATGCCGTCGGCCTTGCGCTGCTTGCTGCATTTTCGGTGGTTACCATGTGCTCGCGATTTGTGGCATTGGTCGCAGATGGTTTGTAAATCGAGAGGCGGCATTTGCCCGCTGCGTATTCGGACTGTTCGGCGAAGGGCTGTCATGCGGCCTCCTGTGCTACTTGCTTCAGGAGGGCGGCCATTTCGAGCGCTTGATCGCGGAGGGCGAGTGAATCGCGTTCGAGTTTTTTGCCTGTGCGGAATGCGCTGAATGTCTCTGCCGCAATTCTCAGTTGTTCGGCGATGGCCAGCAGAGTCTGGCGTTCTGGTTCCCCTAGTTTTGAGGCGGTCAATGCGCGCTCATAGTGGGAGTGCAGTTGCTTATGGTGGTCCTGCGCCTGATCAAGCGATCGCTTAAGGTCCTGGATCGTCCCTAAACTATCTGATTGCTGAATGGCCTTGCCTTCGTCGATACCTTCGATGCGGCCATCGTTCAGGCCGCCGCGATAGCCTGCCCAATAGGTAAGGCCAACAAGTACGATCAGAACGATCAGTGCGCAAATCTGAATTGCTGTCATGTGCTGTGTACCTCGGTAAAGCCCGCCGTCAGGATTTTTGGTGAGAGGCTGGCGGCGGGGTGTTACTTGGGGATTAGTTACAGGGTGGCTTCGTACAGCGGTACTTCGCCGATTGCGCTCTGGATCTTCTGGCGAACGGCGTTGTAGGCCTCTTCAAGCACTTTGTCCGGGCGTACCAGTTCGAACCACATTTGCAGGCGGCCTTCCAGAATGCGGTAGCGGAAGCGGGCAGGGACGCAGAAAGCGTCACCGCCGAGGAACGGTTTCACGGCGATGAAGAATTGTTCAGGGATGCGCAGTTGGCCTGCTTCGCCGGCACGCCCGTCGATTTCTTCGTTGTAGGTCAGTTGAACCTGGCCGTTGTCGAGGCGGGTGCCTTGGCGGAAGGTGATGTTTTTCTTGGCTTCCAAGGTGCGGCTAATTTCCAGCATGTCGGCAGGGCTTGGGTCGTTCGCTTCGTTTGAGCGCTGGGTGATGTCCCTGACGTTCTCTTCGATGAACTCGGCGAACGTTGCCTGATCCATGCGCTTACGGTCGTTCTCTTTCCAGCGGCCCCACTCGATGCTGGTAGGGCATCGGTACGTGGCCACGTGGTCGCGCCAGGCGGGTGCAGTTGGCTGGTGGTAGTCAATGACTGCCAAGAAGGTACGGCCTTCGGGGCCGTTGCAGAACACTGCAGTCGCGGCATCGGCGAAGCGGTTCACGTATGCAATGAAGGACTCGGCATCGAGCACGGTGAGTTTCTGGCGCGTGCGGGTAGGGTTCGGTAGCAAGTGCTCAAGCGATTGGACGCTCACGCCGTCAGGTAGCAGGGAAATGGGGGCTGCTAATCCCTGATGATCAATCGGTTTGCCGATCGCCTGTGCGAGGGTGACCAGTTGTTGAATGGCTTGTTGCATTGGAAGTGCTCCGTTGGGTGATGCTGTGGTGAGAGGTTTTCGACTCGGGTGTTACGGGCTGACGTGGCGCAGTTTTTCCGGCGCTGGGTCTTCGCTGACTGTGCGCAACGCTAGGTCCTGTTGTCGTGGATCGCGGCGGGTCAAGTTGCCCTCAGGGGTCAGGAAAAACAGTGATGTGCCGCGAGACAGGATCGGTTCTTTCGCTTTAACGTCGGCCTTGATGGTCATCTGGCCACTGCCATCAGGCTTGTAGGTGAGTTTGATGGTCAGTTCACCGCCCTTGCCGGTCTGGCGGATGGCATCGATCAGGCTATGTTGGGTTTCGCTGAGTTCATCAAGTAAGCCTCCGGCCTCGATGTCCCGTAACGTATCGATGAAGGGGCGAGCTTTGCTCATGTGCTGTGCCTCATTGAGTGGATGTTGTCTGCCCCTGGACGGCAGGGGCACCGTTGAATCAGGCTGCTTCCTGCGCCGCTTGGGCGTCGAGGAAGGCGGCCAGGTTGTGTAGGTACACCACCGGTTTAGTCCGGACTGACCTGTGCAGATGTGTCACGACCAAAGCAATGCGGCCAGCCTTGATCTCACTCAGCAGGTAGCGGTCCGTGCGGATGTGCGGGAAGTACTGTTCCCGCACTGCCGTCAGAGACGGGCAGGGTGTGGCGAACTGCTTGCGAAGCTGGTCGAGGGTATTGCTCATGCAGCGACCTCCCCGAACCCCTCCGCAGGGGGCACCAACTTGAGGCGGATCAGTTCAGCGAGGCTTTCTTTGCTTTTGCCCATTCCGGCGGCGCAGACGTTGCCTTTTGCATCAGCGACAACGGCGCCGAATGGATACTCGGGTGAGTTGGTCGGGGTGACATAGGCCACTTGGCCTTCTTGAATCACGTTGTTGACACAGCGAAAGACTTCAGCCAGTTCCACTGTGCGGCAAGGCATGCTGTCCAGCAGGTCAATCGCTTCACTCGCGGCGCCGATCAGTGTGGCGCGGCTGACTACGCCCGGGCTGTCCAGGTAGATGGGGATCAGTCTCAGGGCGCCGAGGGCTTGGGTGTAGGCGTTGAAGTAGTTAGTTTTCATGCGGCGGCGTCCTTGTGCGTGATGGTGATACCCAGCTTCTTGGCCAGCCATTGCACGCCAGCCTCGGTGACCATCACCACGGCGTAATGCTTGTAACTGTTGGTGGTCCCGATCTGGACGCTGCGCGGGTCTGAAAACAGATTGCCGCCGCCACGGTGGTGGCTGGCCAGGTCGCCGCTTTGTGTCAGTACGCGAAGCGCACGCAGTTGCTCACGGAATTTCCGAGGTTTGAGGCCGAGCACTGCGGCGGTTTCGTCCAGGGTGCGGTTCATGGCGCTGTCCTCAGGCGACTGCTGCACGGGCGTGCAGCGTGTCCACGATGTCGTTGACATTCGTGAACAATTCATCGAGGGAGCCATCGTTTTTCAGCCGCAAGTCGCCAAGAGCAATCTGGATTCCGTTTTCGCTGCTGTGCGGTTTTACGGGTGATGCCACCACGCGATTCATGTGAAGTACTACGCCGCCGCGCTTACGAATGAAGTCCGCTTCGTTGTTGAACCGAACGTCGCTGACGACGAAGCCACGTGCGGTGTCGTGGGTGCGTGCCAGTAGGTCTAGGTTCTGCGCGGCCAGTAGCAGCCACAGTTCAGGGTGCACGTTGTCGCGGCCCCACTCTGTGCCTAGGGACTGCATTAGTTCGCGGGGTGAGCGTCCCAACCATGGCAACGCTTGTTCCTTTTGCTCGCCTTCGAAGTCGCACGGGCTCAGATTGAGGATGTGCATAAGGCCGTCACGCAACGGATCAGCGAACGCGTAGCACTGAAATCCGTGATTATTAACTAGGTGTTGAGCCGCAGTGTCTTTGCCCGAGCGAGCCCGCCCAGCAAGGCCGATCAGAAGTGTCGTCATGCTGCATCACCCCCGAACGGCGAGTGGCTGTCATCGGCTGGGGCAGTTTTGAGAGCCTGGATGGCCTCGGTGCGACCTTTGGGGGTGGTGATCACCAGCAGCCCGGTACGGTGCTGGATGGCTTCTACTGCTGCGCGGCTACTGCAGACCGCTGGGTGCAGGTAGAGAGGGCTGCGGGTGTTGCTGTGCTGTGTGGTTTGCATGTCTCGTACTCTTTGGTGAGAGGTGTACGAGGCAAACGATACAAATTCGTATCGATCCAGTCAATACTAATATGTATTGATTTTTTGTGGGCCACAAAAAAGCCCGCGCATGTGCGGGCTTGGACGCTGTCAAATGTATTAGAAAATTTCTAGTTTCGAGAAGACAACACCACAGATCATTGCATCGCCGTCCAATTCAATTATCGGGTCTGGCCATGCTGGGTTCAGCGGTTTTAAGAATCGGCGGCTCCCCTCCATGACCAGCTGTTTGAATGTTGCCTCTTGGCTATCCATTAGCTTGGCAATAACAAGAGAGCCGTTCTCGGCATCCTTTGCCGGATCAACAAAGATGATATCTCCGTCTCGAAATGAGCGCCGTTCGTGTTGGTTGAACATGGAAAGGCCGCGAACTCGGAGGGCATAACTCTGGGGGCTATGTGAGGCGGCGCACGGTAGCCAGAGTTCTGCGTCATCCAGGGTGCGGACATCGGATATCTCGCACCAGGCACCAGCTTGGACCCACGAAATCAGTGGAACATATCCTTTGATGGCTGGGCCGGGCTCAATATTTGTGTCGGGACCGGTGGGGCTTGTTTCCTTTTGGATGCCTCCTTTCCATAGCCAATCACTGCTGACTTTTAGAGCTTTAGCAATTTTTTCAACATTCTCTTGGCGAGGGCTGGCTACGGCGTTTGTAGCGATCCTATGAATTGTTGGCTGAGGAACGCCAGAGCGTCGGCCGAGCTCACCCTCGGATAGGTTCAGTTCGGCCATGCGTTGAGTGATGCGGTCACCAATCACTTTTTTGCCCTTTGATTCATAAACGTATCGCCAATTGTATTGAATGAATCAATACGTTTGTGTATTGTTGCGTCCAATGCGAAAGCGCATCGGTGAATGAGATGACTATCCAAGAAATGCTCGCGGAGTTGCTGGAAGCTGGTTTATCCCAGCGGGTAATTGCGGAGCGCGTGGGAACAACGCAGCCGACTATTAATCGGGCCGCGAAAGGTGCAGATGTTCGATATGTAACTGGGAAGGCGATTGAGCGCTTATACATCGAAGTTAAAGAGGCTGGGGGCATCGAGCCCAAAGCTTGAAAGGGTGCCGGGCTAGGGCCTCTCACCATAAGAATCCCCCAGCCCAGCGGTGGCGATACGCAGCACACACCGTAACGCCACATGAAACACCGGCCTGAACCTCTCACCAAAGAAACTCCAGGCCGGAAGTAACGAGCTACACAAGGAACATGCAAGTCGCTACACAGCGCGTCGGCCCAGGACCTCTCACCATAAGAATCCCCTGGGCCGACTGGAACGATGAACCGTGCTGCACAGCACGATTCGCACAGCACATCGGTCGTGGTCGTAGAATAGAGCGTGTTTGACTCTACGGCCACACCGTAAACAGGGGATTTACGGTTATGAGTCGCACAGATCTTTTGCCGGACGCTGGTCCGGTCCTTTCTCTGCGTCATGCGCTTTACCGCGCCGGGCGTGATTATCGGGGTGGCATCACAGCCCTGGCTTTCGACATGGTCATGGATAACGACGCGCTTCAGAAGAAACTGAAGCTCGACGAAGAGCGCCGCTGGCTGACGCCGGATGAGCTGGAAGAAGTTGTCCGGCTGACGTCCAATCCATTGCTGTTGGATGCGCTGATGCGCCCTGCCGGGGTGGTTTGGTACAAGCCAGTGCCGGTACCAGCAACCTCGGAAGCGTTGAAGGCCGTTGGAAATGTTTTGGGTGAGACTGCAGAGTTCGTATCGAGCATGCATGAAGCTGCAAAGGACAACGTCTGGGAGCTTCATGAGGTCCTCGCGCTGGAGAAGCACGGAGCTGATGTGATCCGTGCGGTACTGGGCATCATGGCTGGTGCCCGGGAAGCGATGGAGGGTCAGGACAATGGCTGACGATATCGATCGCGCTAACGACCAAGCTCAATATCTGCTCGACATTGCTCTTCACCGTAGTCGCCGTATCCCTTCAAATCGCGTCAGCGCTCAATTCTGCGAAGACTGCGATGAGCCAATCCCGTTGCTTCGACAGCAGACGATTCAGGGTTGCCAGACCTGTGTCAGTTGCCAGGGGTTGCGGGAGCGGCGCAGATGACTGATCACGACAACCGATTGCCTACTGCTGATTGGGCTCAGTTTTACGTTGATACGTTTGGTTTGGCGCTGGTTCCGATTGAGCCAGGTCAGAAAGGCCCGAAGGGGATGGGTTGGAACAAGCCGGGTGGGTACTTCACCGATTCGGCGAAGGCTGCGGCGTTCTGGACAAAGAAACCTGAGCACAACCTTGGTGTTGTGCTTGGCCCCAGCCGTATCTGTTCCCTGGACGTCGATGACGTGCAGTGGACGCGGCATGTTCTCTATGACCAGCTGGAAATTGATCTTGATGCGATGGCGTTGGTGTTTCCGACGGTGGTGGGCAACCCAGCGCGCTTTCGCATTATGTTCCGCGTCCCTGACGGTCTTGAACTGAGCCGTCATTCGCTGGCGTGGCCCAACGAGAAAGACCCTGATGGATCGATACACAAGGCGCTGACCGCCAAGGCAAAAGCCGCGAAGGAAGCCGGTGATGCGGCGGGTGAAGCCGAGGCGCGGGCTGAGGCGGACGAATACCAGCGCATCACGGTGTTCGAGCTGCGCGGCGGGTTGGTGCAGGATGTATTGCCACCATCGATCCACCCAGGCACGGGTAAACCTTACACCTGGCGCACACCGCCGAGTGTGAGTGATGGCTTGCCGATGCTGACTCCGGAGTTGCTGTCCATCTGGAACAACTGGGACATCTTCAAGCGAGATGCCGAGGCTGCGTGTCCATGGGCGCCAAAGCCGAAAAAACCGCCGGCCAAGGTCATCAAACGTGCGCCACCGGCAGCCGGTAAGCCCTCGGTGATCGACGAGTTCAATCGCAGTCACGACGTTGAAGAGCTGCTGCGTGCCCACGACTACATCAAGCGCGGCAGTAAGTGGCTGTATCCACACAGCAGCACCGGGCTGCCGGGTGTGACGGTCAGTGATGATGGCAAGGTCTATTCGCACCACGGCGCTGATCCGCTCGCGAACGGGCACCAGAACGACGCGTTCGAGGTGTTCTGCTTGTTGCAACACGGTGGCGATCAGTCGCGAGCGGTGAAGGACGCCGCGCGATTGTTGGGGATGCAGCATTCTTCGCGCCCGGACCCGCGTGATCTTCCCCCGACCCCATCTGGTGACCCGAGCGAGCCGAGCTGTGCGCCAGACGAAGCCAGCGAGGCCGCTCCGGCTTCTGACGGGGGGGCGGGGGAGGTGCTGACGCTTGAACAGATCCTTCGGCGGTATGCGCTGGTGGAAGGCACCACTCACGTGTGGGATTTCGATCAGTCGCGGGTGATGAAGAAGTCGGCGTTCGAAGCGCGTGTCGGCAAGCCTCTGGCGAAACAATGGGCGGAAGATACCGAGCACCGCAAGCTGATATCCGATGACCATGTGCGCGAAATCGAGCAGTCGCGGCGGATGGCGGGCAAGAAGGGCGGAGCCTTCGGGATGCCGCCAACCGAGCGTTACGTGTACATCGATGGCACCAAGGACGTTTGGGATCGTGAGAAGAAGCGCCGTGTTGCCGAGGGTGCCGTGAAAATGGCCCTCGGTGACACGTACCCATTGTGGTTGAACAGCAGCGAACGGCGGGTGGTCGACGTTGACCACATTGTCTTTGACCCGACGATGACCAAAGACCCGAGCGTCTACATCAATACCTTTGATGGTCTGCCGCTGGAGCCGCTCAGGGACGATGCCGCATGTGCCAACTTACGGTGGCTGATCTCGTTTCTATGTAACCACGATGAAAATGCGGCGCTCTGGTTGACTCGCTGGCTGGCGTTTCCGTTGCAGCACCTGGGCGCGAAGATGGATACCGCTGTGCTGATGCACTCCAGCATGGAGGGCTCGGGTAAGAGTCTGTTTTTCGCCGATACCATGGGCAAGTTGTATGGCCAGTACGCCGCGACAGTCGGACAGACCCAGTTGGAAAGCAACTTCAACGCCTGGCAAAGCCGGAAACTTTGGGCCGTGTTCGAAGAGGTGGTTAGCCGCGATCAGCGCTACAACCAAGTGGGCAAGATCAAGCACCTGGTCACGGGCAAAACGGTACGGATGGAATCTAAGTTCATCAATGGCTGGGAGGAGTCCAACCACATGAACGCGGTTTTCTTGAGTAACGAGATCATGCCGTGGCCGATCAGTGATAGCGACCGCCGGATGCTGGTTGTCTGGCCCTTGGATACTTTGCCGGTGGCGCGCCAAAAAGCCATCGGCCAGGAGTTGGAACAAGGTGGGGTCGCAGCCCTTTACGGCTGGCTGTTGTCGGTTGATTTGGGCGACTTCAATCAGCGAACACGTCCACCATCCACTGACGCCCGTGAGCGGCTGGTGGCCTTGAGTCGCGCCGGCTGGCAGACGTTCCTGCACCTGTGGAAATACAGCGAGCTGGGTCAAGGACTCTGGGGGCCGTGTCTTTCCACTGACCTTTACTCGTTGTTCTTGGAGTGGTGTCAGCGCAACAAGGAACACGTGATGAGTCAGACGAAGTTCTCGCTGTTCATCAATTCCGAAGTGGAAAAAACGCGATCGATACCTTGGACCGATGGCAATAATCGCAAGTTTGGTGCGTTCTTCTTCCCAGTTGACCCGGACGCTTCCCAGCCCCCATCACTGGCGTCGGCCGTGCTTGGCGCGGTGGTGGTCAACTGGCGGGCAAACGCGAAGCTGGCAGGGTGGAATGTGGACAGCTGGGACCACATTAAGGCAGTTGCCGCATGACTACGCCTAAAAGTGTGTTGGGTGTGTCGGGTGTGTGTCGGGTTGGTTTTGACTACCCAACACAGTTTCAGTCCTTTATTTACGCGGGCTTCCGGCTGTTGTGTTGGGTGTGTTGGGTTTGGCGTCGCGTGCGCGCATGCGTGACGTTATTTGCACTGAAGATAACGGTAAGGATTTTTTCTTATGCGAGGACAGAAAAACCCAACAAACCCAACACACTCAACTCAAAGTTAATAAAAGTATTGATTTTAAAGGGATTTATTTGTGTTGGGTTTGTGTTGGGTAGCGGGTTTTCTGTGTTGGGTTCGGTTTTTCGGGGGGAAGGGCAATGATCGAGGCAATGGAAGTGCTGCTGAAGCACTGGGGCGAGCAACTTCGGAGTAATGGTGAAGTGGGGGGCATGGGTAGCCCGATGGCAACGATCATGGAGTGGGGCGGATGTGCGCCGCGCGGCACCCCCGGATCTCGGATCATTATGGGCGCTGGTGCGGGGCCTGATGCAGTTGCTCAGGAAGTCGGTGCGGCTCTTTCCGAGATCGCTCGACAAGATGGGCGGGGAGAAAGGCTGCAACAGTTGGCGGTCTTGCGCTACGGCGACGACCCGGCACCGACCTGGATTTCGCAAATGCATGAGCTGGGGTATGTGTCCAAGGCGAAGCAAACCTACTACGACCTTGTGCACAGTCTTCATGTGCGACTCTTTGAAGTGCTGGCCGAACGCAAAGACGCACGTAAGTGGCTTACCGCTGGTCGGGGCGTTTTACCTCAAAGTCTCCTCAAAGTTGCGTCAAAGTTGCGTCGAGCTGGTTAACCGAAAATGCCCTCTTTTCGGTTCCGTACTCTGGGGGTAAAAAGTCACCAAGATATGAATTCTGCGCCTCGGCGCTTCCCCCGAGCACGTGCTGTGCACTTCGTCCTGGCTCATGTCATGACACTGAAACCCTGCCACCCGGCGGGGTTTTCTTTTTCGGTGTACGAAAGAAGAGACGCCGATCAATTGCGCGAGGAGATTAGCGATGGAAGTCCAGGTAAGGAGCACCCAGGGGAAATTAGTCTGGGCCCGGAATGCCATAGGCGGCGTTACGTCCACCGCCTATGGTTTGGATTCGACCTTGAAAGATATCAAGGACGCTCTCGAGACTGCATTAGAGCAGTGCGTTGGCGAGTTAGCCTTGTTTGAGAATGTTGATGGAGTACCTGTACTGGCCAGTCCCGCCACCTAGGTCAATTGTGATGTTCCAGTTACCTGTGCGTGGAACGACAATCCGTGCCGGTAGCATTTTGTAGAAGCCACCGTAATGCCGGTGTGCAGCTCCACTTTTGAATTTAGAGAAATTTGAATCATCAGTCAGACGAACGTTGCATTGGTGGGTGCACTCCACCACAACGACGTCGCCCTCTGAAAGATATTCACGCGAGTGTACAAATTGCATATGGCCTCCTAGCCGTTTTTTGATGATTGCCATTTGACACTATCACCGCAGGACCTTCTTGCCCATTGCTCCAGTAAGAGCACTCGATGGATATGAACGAATGACAAATGAACAGCAAGCGCTGGCAGAGATGCCGATTTGGTTAGTTATCGTCCTGGCCCTGGTCGGCGGTGTGTCGGGTGAGATGTGGCGCGCCGATAAAGACGGGGCGCGAGGCTGGGCGTTGTTGCGCCGACTCGCGCTTCGGTCCGGTGCCTGCATTGTCTGCGGCGTGTCGGCGATGATGCTGATGATCGGCGCGGGCATGACGATCTGGACGGCCGGCAGCTTGGGTTGCCTGACCGCGATGGCCGGCGCTGATGTCGCCATCGGGTTGTACGAGCGCTGGGCCGCCAAGCGGTTGGGCGTCAGTGAAATGCCCACCGAATCTAATCGTTCGGAATAACTCTCACCCAGCCACTTATTTAGCAGGTCTCTAGCAATGAATGAATCCAGGCAGCAGCAGATGCTTGCAGGGCAATCTTCCATAGCTCAAAAAATCTTTGGGTATGTACCCATTCAATCATGCTGGACCGCCCGTGATATTCACGGCGCCGTCCTGGCTGCCAATGTCAGTGGCGCATCTGCCTACGCTATACGCCGCGCTCTTGGTGAACTCAAAGATGCCGGGATTATCAGGGAGCCAATCGGCGGGAAGTTTCAGCGTGCTGTAGTCACACCCAAAACCAAGAAGGAGACAACCATGCCTCAGGCATCCAAGCAGTCCGTTGCATCGACCAAAACAACCGATGGCGCGCTGGACGTATTGGCGACCCTGTCGGGTGAAGTGGTGAGCCTGTCTGAAGAGTTCAGCAAGCGCATGAAGGCATTGGCGGGCCGCATCGAAGAGGTAGCCCTGTCGGTAGAGGCTGAGCGGGAAAGTAATGCTGAAGCCATCATCAAAGCCAAGCGACTGCAAGAGGCGCTGCGAGAGTTTGCGTAAGCACCCACCTTGCGGTCCGGGGACGGCCTAGCGCTCGCGTGTCCTCGAAGTGCCACCCCGCAAGTGGCAAGCAGGGGGGCGCACCGGTTTGGGGCGTCGAAAACTGCCGGGGACCCTGGGGGTATTCAGGGGGTACGGGGTCGGAAACCCGCGGGAAAGTGTTAGCGGCAGGGTTGCCAGCTTACTGAAATTCAATCCATTGAAATCGAAAGGTTCCATTGAAAAGCCGTTGAAAAGGAGGGCTTATGACAGAACCAATGTACCTGTCAAAGAGCGCCTTCGCGGCTCGGATTGGCAGGGCGCCCAGCTACATCACCTGGTTGAAAAACAACAACCGCCTGGTGTTGACCGCCGACGGTAAACAGGTTGATGTCACGGCCAGTGAAGCATTGATTCGCGACACCGCTGACCCCAGCAAGACCGCCGTCGCCGACCGCCACCACCAAGACCGGCTTCAGCGTGACGTTTACAGCCAGCTATCCAGCCAGGCCGAGTCGACTTCAACGGCTGCGCCGCCGCTCGCGATTACCCCTGCGGGGCAGCTCCCCGACTTCCAGAAGGCCCGCGCACTGCGCGAGCACAACCTGGCACAGCTCGCCGAGATCGAGTTGCACAAGGCCAAGGGCTCGTTGGTGGCCCTGTCGGCGGTTCAGTCCGGCGCCTACAACGCCGGTCGCATGCTGCGCGATCAACTGCTGGGAATGCCTCCGCAACTGGCTCCCGAACTGGCATCGATGACCGACCCATGGGAAATCGAAAAGCACCTCACGGCGGCGATTCGCCGCTCGCTGGAAGACGCCGAACGCATGTCTTCAGCGGACCTTGAACACGCACTGACCACGAGTTAAGCCCATGCCCACGGAAATTCCTGACGGTGCAGAGGTGTACCGCGAGGCGTATTTCCGTGGGCTACGACCCGACCCGGACGTCTGGATCGATCAGTGGGCCGATGAGTACATGCGCATCCCGCGTGACACCGGTGCCGCTGAGCCAGGACAGTACCGCACCTCGCGCACACCGTATGCCCGCGAGCCCATGCGTTGTTTGTCGCCGGCTCACCCCTGCAAGCGCGTGATCACCATGGTCGCGTCGCAGTTGATGAAAACCCAGATCGGACTGAACTGGATCGGCGGTCTGATGCACATGGCGCCGTCGAATATTCTGGCGCTGCTGCCAAGCCTCGGCCTGGCCAAACGGGTGTCCTCGCGGATCGGCAAAACGATTAAAGCGACGCCGGTACTGCGCGAACGTGTAGCCGCCAACCGCTCGCGGGATTCGCGCAACACCATGGACACCAAGGAGTTCGAGGGTGGCACGTTGTACGTCACCACCGCCGGCTCGGCCGCCAACCTATCGGAGCTTTCGGCGCGCTACGTTTACGGCGACGAAATCGACCGCTGGGAAGTGGACATCGGCGAAGAGGGCGACCCCATCGAGCTGGCGGAAACCCGGGGCAGTACCTTCGGCCGCAACGCGAAGTTCTACTTTTCCAGCTCGCCGACGATCAAGGGTGCCTCGCGGATCTCCGACTTGTTCGACGGCAGCGACCAGCGTCACTACTACGTCCCATGCCCAACCTGCGGGCACATGCAAACCCTGGAGTGGGAACGACTGCACTACTCGAACGACTTCAGCGTCGTGCATTACCAGTGTGCCGGGCCCGAGTGTGACGTGCTGATCGAGGAGTACCACAAGGGCGAAATGCTCGCCAAAGGCGAATGGCGTGCCCATGCCGAAGGCGATGGTGAGACGGTGGGCTTCCACCTCAATGCGCTGTATTCGCCGCTCGGCTGGATGGACTGGAAATCGCTGGCCAAACAATTCGAAAAGGCCAAGAAGGCCCAGGCCAAAGGCGACCTTGAACCGATGCAGGTGTTCTACAACACCCGTCTGGCGAAGGTCTGGGACGCAGCCCAAGAGCAAACCAAAGCCGATGTGCTGAGGAAACGGGCGCGGCTGGAAGACTTCACCCTCGGCTCGCTATCGGCTGCCGTGTTGATGATCACCGGATCCGTCGATGTTCAGGCCAACCGCTTGGAGTTCATGGCCATGGGATGGGGCGTTGGCATGGAGCGCTGGGTTGTTGATTACCAGGTGGTTTCGGGGGATCCCTCAGACGAACGCACCTGGGCTGCATTGGACGAATTGCTCAAGGCTAAATACCGCCACCCGTGTGGTGTCGGCCTTGGCATTCTCGCGGTAGCCGTCGACTCCGGCGGTCACCACACCGATGAGGTTTACCAGTTCTGCCGTGTTCGTCGCTGGCGCAACGTGTTCGCCATCAAAGGTGCAAGCAAACCCGGCAAGCCCGTCATTGCTCAACGTCCGTCCATGGTCGACGTGACGTGGAAAGGCCAGACCGAACGCAACGGTGCCGAGCTTTGGTTCGTCGGTACCGACACGGCGAAAGACTGGATTTACAACCGCTACCCGTTCGAATCCGGGCCGGGTGCGTTGCACTTCGCCAATGACCTGCCTGACGACTTCTTCGACCAGTGCGTCGCGGAGCGCAAGGTTGCGCGCTACATACGTGGACACAAGCGCATTGAGTGGGTCAAGGGCAAGGCCGAGCGTAACGAAGCACTCGACTTGATGGTGTATTGCCTGGCCATGGCGCATTACCTGGGCCTCAACCGTTACAAGGAACACGACTGGGAGCGAGTGCGTCAGTCCCTGGCACAGTCTGGTCTGTTCGACGACGCATTGGGCATCAAGCCTGTTCAAGGCGAACGCGTCACCGGACCAGCAACACCAATTGCTCCACCGCAATCGGCTCCACAACCTACTGCTCCGATCGTGCAATCGCGACCGGCAGCACCGCCACCTCAACGCCGCAGCTCCACCAGCGGTTACCTGAAGAGACGCTGATATGTCCTTTACCCAAAAGCACCTCGACGCGGTTGAGGCGGCCATCGCACGCGGTGAAAAAGTCGTGCGCTACACCGACCGTACCGTGGAATACCGCACCATCGACGAACTGCTCAAGGCGCGCGAAGAAATCCGTACGTCACTGATCAGTGCAGCCGGGCCACGCTCTCGGGTGGTTCGGCTGACCCACGGAGGCAAAGGACTCTAATGGCCCGTCACTTTCCGACGCTCACCCGTAACGGATTCGTGTTGCCGTCGAATATCAAGGCCAGTTACGAAGGTGCCGGAGAGGGCCGCCGCTCCACTGGCTGGGATGCTCCCGACAACGGGGTCAATAGCATCAACACCCCAGCACTGCGCAATCTGCGTTCGCGTTCCCGGGCAGCGGTTCGTAATGACCCGTATGCCTTCAACGTGATCGATAAGCGCGTCAGCAACCTGATCGGTACCGGTATCACGCCGCGACCGAAAACCGACGACGAAGTCCTGCGCAAATTGCTGCAGGAACTCTGGGAGGACTGGGTCGACGAGTCGGACGCCGATGAGCGCACCGACTTCTACGGCCAGCAGGCGCTGGCGGCGCGCACGGTAGAAACCTCTGGCGAATGTTTCGTGCGGCTACGACCTCGCGCTTTGGACGAAGGCCTCGCAGTACCACTGCAGCTCCAAATCCTGGCCCCGGAGTTCGTACCGCATGACAAGTTTGAAACCACCAAAACCGGCAACCTCATCCGCGCCGGCATCGAGTTCACGCCAGGTGGCAAGCGGGTGGCGTACTGGATGTACCTGTCGCACCCGCGTGATGCATCGTCACTGAACGCCGGTTACAACCAGTTGGTACGCGTGCCGGCCGCTCAGGTGCTGCATATCTTTGAGCCGGTCGAGCCTGGCCAGCTGCGCGGCGTGCCGCGATTGTCGCCGGTGCTCAAGCGTCTGCGCAGTCTCGACAACTACGACGACGCGGTGTTGTTCCGCCAAGAGGTGGCCAATCTGTTTGCCGGGTTCATCAGTCGGCCAGCGCCGGACTCTGGACAGACTCCCCGAGATCCAATCACCGGCCAACTACTGGATACCGATCGCGACGGCTTCACGCCGATGGTCGCGCTGGAGCCCGGCACCATGCAGGAGCTGGGCCCGGGTGAAGAAGTCGAATTCTCCAAACCGCCGGACGCGGGCAACAACTATCCGGACTTCATGCGACAGCAGCTGATGGCAGCAGCGGCGGGGACGGGTACGCCTTACGAGATCCTCACCGGCGACATGCGCGAGGTCAATGACCGGGCGCTGCGTGTGGTGCTCAACGAGTTTCGACGCCGTCTGGAGCAATTGCAATTCGGTGTCTACGTCCACCAACTCTGCCGCCCAGTGCGGGCCGCCTGGATGGACATGGCCGTGTTGTCGGGTGTCCTGGTGCTGAAGGACTACGCGCAGCGGCGCCGCGAATACCTGCGCACCCGCTGGGTGCCACAAGGTTGGGCCTACATCCAGCCAGTGCAGGACGTTCAAGCGCGGCGTATGGAAGTCCAAGCGGGCTTCGCCTCGCGCAGCGAAATGGTTCTGCGCACCGGCTACGACGCCGAAACGGTCGACGCGGAAAACGCCGCCGATCTAGCCCGGGCCACGCGTCTGGGCCTCAACTACAACACTCTCGACGCCGTCGAGCCCATCGACGACAAGGAGCAACCATGAGCAAAAAAGCGCGACCGCGCATTTACAATCGGGCGGGTCAGCGGGTGCAGGTGCAGGACAACACCTGGTACGCCGTGCAAGCCAGCGGGGAGCCTGCCGAGCGAGTGATCGAAGTCTTCGTCTATGGCGAGATCGGCGCGTGGGGCATCACTGCCAATCAGTTCGTGCAGGATCTGCGCGCCATGGATGACGGCGTCTCACCCGTGATCGCTGCCTTCAACAGCATCGGTGGCGACCTTTTTGACGGGTTGGCGATGCACAACGCACTATCGCGTTTGGGCGAGCGCTGCACCGGACGCATTGATGCGCTGGCGGCCAGTGCGGCCAGCGTCGCGGTGTGCGGCGCACACAAGGTCGTCATCGCGGCCAACGCCATGTTGATGATTCACAACCCATGGACTTACGCGGCTGGGGATGCCGAAGACTTTCGTCAGGTGGCCGATGTTCTCGACCAGACCATGGAAGCAATCATCGCGGCCTACAAGGCGAAGGCGCCGGACATTGATGAGGTCGAGTTGCGGCGGTTGGTTGCCGCTGAAACCTGGCTCACCGCTAATGAAGCGGTAGCCCTGGGCTTGGCTGATGAAGTCGGCGGCGGGCTCAAGGTCAAAGCCTGCCTTGGTCAGGGTGGCGTGCTGCAGCGTTTCCAGCACGCACCGGCCGAACTGCTGGCCCAGTTCAACGAACCACCGGAGTCGGACCCGGAGTTAGAGCCCACCGATCCGCCGGTGGTTGATTCGACCAAGCTAGCTCTGATGATCACCCAGCGATGCGCGGAAGCGGGGATCAGCAACTTGGTCGCGCCGTTACTCAGTTCGACCAAGCTCGAAAGCGAAGAGATCGTCCAGGCTGGTCTGACACGGGCCAAGGCGGTGAACGATCTTTGCGTGGCCGCGCGCTTGCCCGAGTTCAGTGCTGAGTACGTCGCTGCTGGACTGGACGCAGCGGCAGTGCGGGCGCGCCTGTTCGACAAGATTGTCAGCAGCGGCAAGGGCTTCGAAATCGACAGCAGCTTGCCGCTGGACAACGACCCGGCGCCGAAGGTGCTGGCCAAGCAAACTGATCCCACCTCGATCTGGGCCGCTCGACAAGCCGCTCACTCTGGAACCGCGCACGGCGCGAAAGGAGCAAGACAATGACCATTAAAAAAGAGCCGACCCACGCGGGTGAATTTCTCCTCTCCGAGGGCGCCGGGAACATCTCGCGGGAAACGATCAACGTTGCCGCTGGTCCTGCGCTGAATCCCGGCCAGGTCCTCGGCCTGGTGACGGCCACCAGCGAATTCGCGCCGTACGCTCCGGCTGCCGAAGATGGTAGCGAGACGGCCGTGGCGATTCTCTTCGGTCCGCTCGGTGAGTCGGATGTGGTGCGCCGTGGTCGCGCCGTCGTGCGCTTGGCGGAAGTTAGCGAAACGCACCTGACCGGACTCGACGCCGACGCCGAAAAAGACTTGGCCGCCCATTTTCTGATCGTCCGATAAGTCGATCAGCCCACTTCATGCACCCCGCCTTGAGCGGGGTTTTTCATTTCTGGAGAGTACCCATGGCCGATATCGCCATTTTTGACGACGAAGCGTTTACCGTTACTGCGCTCACCGCTGCACTCAACGAACAACCGTACCTGCCGGGCCGCATCAGTGCGCTGGGCCTGTTTCGCGAGGAAGGGGTTACGACCTTGACCGTGCAGATTGAAAAGGACGGCGACACCCTGGCGCTGGTGCCTGCAGGTGAGCGCGGTAGTTCTGGTCTGGTGGTTGCGGCCAGCAAGCGTAACCTGATTCCGTTCAACACCGTCCACTTGCCAGAGCGTTTCACCATCAAGGCCGACGAGATCCAAGGCATTCGCGCCTTCGGTACCCGCACCGAATTGCAGGCGGTGCAGGATGTGGTCAACGCCCGTCTGGCGAAAGCGCGTCGGCAGTTGGATGCGACCCATGAGTTCCAGCGCATGGGTGCTCTCAATGGCCTGATCCTGGATGCCGATGGCCAAACCCCGCTGCTGGACATCTATGCGTCCTTCGGAGTGCAGCGTCAGAAGCTGCCCATGGGCCTGGCCGATCAGAGTACCGAGCTGCGGGTTAAATGTGGCGAAGCGCTGGATATGCAGGAAGACGCACTCGGCAGTGTGACCAGCACCAGTTCGCGCGCCTTCTGCGGCAAGAACTTCTGGAACAAGTTGATCGTTCACAAGGCGGTCAAGGAAACCTACCTCAACAGCCAACAAGCAGCAGCATTGCGTGGTGATGCCCGGGAAAGCTTCGAGTTCGGCGGCATTATCTGGGAGCGTTACCGTGGCAAGGTGGCGGGTGTTTCTTTCGTCCACGACGACAAGGCGTTGCTGGTCCCTGAGGGTGTGCCTGATCTGTACATCTCGGTGTTTGCTCCGGCGGACTACATGGAAACGGTCAACACTCAGGGAATCCCTTACTACAGCATGATCGAGCCGCTGCCGTTCAACAAAGGCATGGCCGGTGAAGCCCAGTCCAACCCGCTGCACTTGTGCACCCGACCTCGCGCCCAGATCCTGTTGGAGCTCTGATCATGGGCTTTCGCGATCTGGTCGCTGAGGTCGACGCGGTGGTGTTCGAAACGCTGGGCGACACCGCACGGATCGAGGGTCGCGAGGAGCCGGTGTTCGGTATGTTTGCCGCGCCTTGGCTGCAGCCGAAGTTCGGCAAGCTCAACACCGGGTTGCGTGAGCCGCGTTTCGAGATCCGCGTCAGCGATTCGCAGGGCTTGGAGCCGGGCCTGTTGGTCAGTATCGATTTGCCGGCCTTGGATGGCGGTGGCGACTACGACCTGTTTCAGCTGGAGCCGAGCGGCGACGGCTTGGTCGCCTTGATCCTGAGGATGCGTCCATGAGTGTCGGTAGCTATTTCAAACCCTCGGCCGGCGGCGGGATGATTTCCATCCAGTCCTCGGCCACGGACCTTCAGGCGTTTCAGGACTTTGCCAAGTTGGTACCCAAGGCGGCGGCAACGGCGCACCGCCGCGCGATCAACAAGACGTTGGGTTGGTTGCGCACGCACATCGCCCGGGCCGTCAGCCGGCAGGAGCGCATCGCTGTCGCGGCGGTGCGTCAACGGTTGCGCAGTTACCCGGTTTCCGGCGGGGCTTCCAGCGGCAAGCTTTGGTTTGGTCTAAACGCCATCGAGTCCAGTCGGATCGGCCGAGCTCGGCAGACCGGCAGCGGCGTATCGGTAGCCGGGCGGCGGTACCAGGGGGCATTCCTCAAGAAGGTCTACGGCAACAAGCCCGACATCTGGATTCGCACGGCGAGCAAGCACTTCAACGCGGACGACTACCCCGACAGCACGGTGTCACCGGGTCGCGGGCCGAGTTCGGGGTGGGTGGCGGAAAATGGCAGTCGCTTTCCGCTGGCCAAGGCGAAAGTCTCGCTGGAGCAGGCGCGGCCACACTTTGATAGCTGGGTACAAAAGGCGGATGAGCGCCTGCTGGAGATCCTGAAACAGGAGCTCAACTTTGAGCTGCAGAAGTACCTCAAGAGGATAGGCAATGTCTGACGAGCCTTTGAGCCTGGACCAGCTTTATCAGGCAGTTGAGCAGCATCTGAAGACCCATCTGCCAGGTGTGCAGGCAGTGACGGTCTGGCCGAACATTTCGGACCGCGTGGCTCTGCCAGCGGTGTTTCTGGAACTGGCCGAGATCGAGCCGGGTACCGAAATTGGCACGGGTGAAACCACGTTGGTGTGCAAGTTCGAGGCACGCATCATCGTCGACCCGATCAAGCCGCACCACCAACGGCAGGCCGTGCAATTGGCGACCCAGCTCGCCGTATTGCTGCGCGCACAGACATGGGGGTTACCGGTCGAACCCGCCGAGTTTGTACAAGCGCTGCAGGACTGGACCCAGCCGGCGTTGGATGGCTACACCGTCTGGCTGGTGGAGTGGACTCAGCAGGTGTACCTCGGTGTTGAGGAGTGGCCTTGGCCTGATCAGCCGCCGGGCATGCTGCTGTTTGGGTTTAACAACGATGTCAAAGAGGACTTTGTCCCGGCGGAGGACATGTGAGCGGCTACGCAAGCGCCCAGCATGACCGCATGCTCGCTGGGGTGGTGAAGGCTTGTTATGTGGTGGCGGTCGACCTGACCGCCTCCCCGCCGGTGTGCCGCGTTTCGGATGGCGAATGGACCAGTGCATGGGTGCGCTGGCACAGTATTGCTGCCGGTAAGGCCAGGCACTGGCGGGCGCCGTCCATGGGCGAGCAGGGGACATTGGTCAGTGCCAGTGGTGACGTGTCACAAGGCACGTTTATCCCGGGCTTGTACGGTAATGCCGGCCCGCCGCCGGATAACCGCGACCATGTGGAAGTCTGGCGGTTTGATGATGGTGGCTCGTTGATTTACGACTGGCAGGCCAAGAGCTACAGCATCAACCTGCCCACCGGCACGGTGACCATCAAAGTCGCCAGCACGGAGGCGGTCATAACGGACAGCGCCGTGAACGTGACCACCGGCAACATCAACCTGAAAGCGGCGGTGACCATCGACGGCGCGTTACACGTCACGAAGGGCATCACCAGTGCCGGCGCGATCATCGATGCCGGCGGCAACAGCAACCACCACACGCATTAATTTCAATTCACCACAGCCCGCCCAGTGCGGGCTTTTTCACATCTGGAGTCTGCCTTATGAGTAAGTCTAGAGCTGATGGCGATTCGGCCGGGGTCGCCGAAGCCATTGCGGTTCCGGGGTTGAAACCGGCGCCTCTGGGTTTTCCCGTTACTGCTGACGCGGTTGAGTCCATCGGACCACCGCGTGTTTTTCGCGACAAGGTTTTCACTTCGCGCACTTTGATTTTGCCCGGCGGCGGCACGCTTCCTGTTGTTGGTGGTCGTGTCACCGCATGTGGTGATGATCAATATGCGTTTTTGAAGGCGCATCCAGATCTGCAGCAATTGCCGGAGTAACGAAATGATCGGAATGGACCGCCATACCGGCCTACCCATTTCCGGTATCAAGCACCTGCGGCAATCCATTCCAGACATTTTGGGCACGCCGCTGGGCAGTCGCCGGCACCGTATGGAGTACGGCAGCAAGCTCCGGCGGTTTGTCGATTTGCCCGTTAACGAGGGCTGGAAAAGCGCCGTACAGGCTGAAGTCGCCCGCGCCTTGGGGCGCTGGGAGCCGCGTTTGAAACTGGATCAGGTGCGCGTCATTTCCGTTATTAGCGGGCAAATCAACCTGCAGATTGTCGGCGAGTACCTGGGCGACGGCGTTACGTTGGAGGTAGCCGTATGAGTATCGTGGATCTGTCGTCGCTGCCGGCGCCGACTGTGTTGGAGCCTCTGGACTTCGAAGAGGTTTATCAGGAGGGGCTGGGGGTTTTTCGCGGGTACATGGGCGGCAACTGGACCGCCGCGCTGGAAAGCGATCCGGTGGTTAAGGTGCTGGAGGTTGGCGCGTACATCAAGGTCGGCAACCGCGCCCGGGTGAATGACGCCGGCAAAGCGGTATTGCTGGCACACGCCATAAAGGGCGACCTCGATCACCTGGGGGCCAACGTCAATCTGAAGCGCCTGGTCATTCAAGCCGAGGATCTGCTGGCGGTGCCACCGGTGCCGGAGGTCAAGGAGGACGACGACCCGTTTCGCGAGCGTATTCAGTTGGCCTATGAAGGGTTGACCACGGCCGGTCCGCGTAACAGCTACATCCTGCACGCTCGCAACGCCTCGGGGTTGGTGGCGGATGCCACGGCCGAAAGCCCGGCACCGTGTTGCGTTACGGTAACGGTGCTGTGTTTGGATGGGGAGGGCGAGGCGCCGCCGGAGCTGCTGGCCACGGTGGCCACCGCGCTGAATGACGACGACGTGCGTCCGGTAGGGGATCGGGTGACGGTGCAGAGTGCGCAAGTGATCCGCTACCAAATTAACGCGATTCTGCACATGGTCAGCGCCGGCCCCGAAGCGGATGCCAGTTTGGCCGAGGCGAAAAGTCGATTGGCGGCCTGGATCAATCCGCGCAGAAGGCTGGGCGTTGAGGTGGCACGGTCCGGCGTAGATGCTCAGGTGCACGTTGCCGGCGTTTCCCGGGTTGAGCTGGTCGGCTGGCAGGACCTGGCCCCGACCAAGGCTCAAGCGGCGTTCTGTACGAGCTACACCGTGACGCTGGCGGGCTGACATGAAAAGCCTACTGCCGATCAACAGCACGCAACTAGAACGGGCCATGGAGGCGACGTTTTTCGAGAAAACGATTGTCCCGCTGCGTGACCTCTACAACGCCGATACCTGTCCGGTGCATCTGCTGCCGCATCTGGCGTGGGCGTGGTCGGTGGATCGCTGGGACTATCGATGGACTGAGGCGACCAAGCGCGCCGCCATTAAGGCCTCTTACTACATCCATGCCCACAAAGGGACCATCGGAGCGCTGCGTCGGGTGGTCGAGCCCTTGGGCTACCTGATCGAAATTATCGAGTGGTTCAACACCGTGCCTGAGGGCGTGCCGGGCACGTTCGCGCTGAAGGTCGGCGTTCTCGATACCGGGATCACCGAGGAAATGTATCAGGAGCTGGAGCGCCTGATTGACGACGCCAAGCCCGTCACCCGGCACTTGGTGGGGTTGGACATTGTTCTTGAAAGCCACGTCGATGCTTACGTGGGTGTCGCTGTTTACGACGGCGACGAAATTGACGTTTACCCCTGGAGTAACCCGGATATCGACGTGGTGGTTCAGGGCTACACCGGCCTTAGCCATTACATTCTCGACGAAATGGATGTGTATCCCCATGGTTGATAAAAACACTATTTTTGGCGGCATGCTGACCTTGCTTGGCGCCGCCAAGAAAACCAATTGCGACGCCTTGGGGATTCCCTGGGAGCCGCGTTTCATGCTGATCGGCGATGCCAATGGGACTGACCCAGTTCCCGATCCTTCGCAGACGATGCTAGTTAATCAGGTCTATCGCGCTCAACTGAACCAGCTCTACGTATCTCCGACTGACAACAACGTACTTGTAGCCGAGTTGGTGTTGCCACCCGATGTCGGTGGTTGGTGGGTCCGTGAGTTGGCGCTCGAAGACAAGGATGGCGTGTTCTCCGCAGTATCCAATGTGGCTCCGAGCTACAAGCCGCAACTGGCTCAGAACTCCGGGCGCAACCAGGTGGTGCGGATGCACATCATCACCAGCAGCACGGCCAATATTCAGCTGAAGATCGACCCGTCTGTGGTGCTGGCGACTCGCTCGTACGTTGACACAAAGATTATGGAGGAGCTGTACAAGCTCGACAGCAAGCAATCGGTGTTGGTCGCGACCACGGCCAACATCGCGCTGGCGGGTCTTCAGGTGATCGACGGTGTTTCGGTGCCGGCGGGCGCGCGGGTGCTGGTGAAAAACCAGGCGGTGGCCAAGGACAACGGCATTTGGATCGCCGCTGCGCCGGTCTGGACGCGCGCGCCGGATGCCGATACCAATGCCGAGGTGACGTCGGCGCTGCTGGTGTCCGTCGAGCAAGGCACGACGCAGGCCGACACGCGCTGGCAGTTGGTCACGGATGGGGTGATTGTCCTGGGCACCACGGCGCTGACTTTTCAGAACGTCACTCAGGGCTATGCGCCAATCAACTCCCCGGCTTTGCTGGGCGCTCCAACGGCGCTGACCCCGCCCCAGTTCGACAACTCGCTCAGGCTGGTGAACACCGCCTTTGCCAAACGAATGGGCGTCGAGTATTCGGGCTTCGCGCCACTGACCGCCAGCACCGCGCTGGGGGCGTCAAGCATTGGCGGGATTGTGGCCGGCGCATCCGCTACACCGATCAACATCACGTTGCCGCCTACCGCCGGGGTGCCTGAGGGGGCGACGGTCGAGGTGGTGAACGCTGGGGCCGGTGCAGTCACTGTTCTGGCGGCCGGGTTGGACGTGTTGGCGTCTCAGGTCGCCGGAGTGATACCCGTCGTCTTGGGCATGGGGGATAACGCCAAGTTCGTGAAAGTGTCGGGCACCTGGCGCTTGCGTGGCGGGTCCATGTCCCTCAAGTATGCGGCGGTAATGGCCGGCCCAAACTGGACCACACCGCCGCAGTTCGATAGCACCGCGAAGTTCGCTACGACGGCGTTTGCGCAGTCTATCGGGCAAAACTTTGCAGGTAGAAAAGTCCACTCTGCCACGGAGAACATTCTGGCGTCGGACATGGGCAAGATGCACTTAGCCAATTCCGCAGTCGCCATGACGCTCACGCTGCCGGCGGCGAGCTCTGTCCCGCCTGGTGCTGCATTCACCATCATGGGCACGGCTGGCGGGGTTGCAACAATCTCGCGAGCAGGTACCGACAACATCGTTCCGATGTCCACGCCAGTCTTGACGATCAATCTGGGCAACGGGGATGTTCTCACCTTCGTCTCCAACGGCGTTGACTTATGGTACGTGTTCGGCAGTTCGCAGCTTGCCTACGCCTCGGCAATGTCTGGCCCCAACTGGACCACACAGCCGCAGTTCGCCAGCGACAAGTCTTTTGCTACGACGGAGTTTGTGAAGAGAGCGGGCGGTAGTTTTGCAGGCTGGACGAACGTTGGTGCCAGCCGCAGTCTTACGGCGGCTGACATTGGCAAACTTGTTTGGTTCAGTTCGGCCGGGAGCTATGTATTAACGCTTCCATCGCCTACGTCCCTTGGAATTCCTGACGGCTCAAGTTTCAATATATTCGCGACGTCCACTAGCGGATCTCTTGCGACCTCGGGCGGCACTAATATTCAGGATCAG
The DNA here is from genome assembly GCF_057837605.1 of Pseudomonas sp. GL_093. Lineage (NCBI taxonomy): Bacteria > Pseudomonadati > Pseudomonadota > Gammaproteobacteria > Pseudomonadales > Pseudomonadaceae > Pseudomonas > Pseudomonas sp. GL_093. The sequence continues at coordinate 2,292,942 of NZ_CM174448.1, forward strand.
GGTGGTGCTCTTGTTACATCTTTCAATATCGGTATTGGACAGTCTGCAAAGATCGTAGCGATTGGCCCTACTCAGTGGCTGGTTACGGACTCTACTGCCGGCCTGGGTAAAAACGCAGACTTTGCCGCGTCGTTAGCAGGCTCTATCTGCTCCCAGAAGCTACCAGGCGGCCAGATCGAGCAATGGGGAATCTACGTTGGGATTGCGTCTGGGGCGGATGTGGTGATTACGCTACCGGTGGCGATGTTGGCGGCACCGACCTGTATCGACCTGACCTTTGCCAACTTTGCCAACGGCGAAGCTGTCGGGGCGGCGCCGGTGTTACAGGCCAGGAGCAGCGCGGGAGGAACCATTACGGTTCGAAATCTGCACACCGCGACATCTTCTTTTTTCTGGAAAGTGAAAGGTAGGGTATGACTGTTTATTTCTGTCCGAACACGGCTTTTTTCTACGACGATGAGATGAATTCGGTCATCCCGGAGGGCGTCCTTGAGTACAGCGCTGAAGAGCGGGATACCTTACTGGCGCTTGTGTCTCATGGGCGGCGCATCGTTGCGGGGCCTGATGGTTATCCGGTGCTGATTGATCCGCCGCCGCTGACGCCGGAGGAGACTGCCGCCATCGAACGCGTCTGGCGTGACGCCAAGCTGGCCGCAACGGATGGTGTCGTAACCCGGCACCGTGACGAGCTGGAGGAAGGCATTGCAACCACGCTCACGGTCGAGCAATACACCGAATTGCAGGTGTATCGCCGCGAGCTTCGTAACTGGCCAGAAGCTGGCGAGTTCCCCTTGAGCGAACACCGGCCCCCAGCGCCGGCTTGGCTCTCAACGCTGCCCCAATAAACGCCCCGCACTGACGGGGCGTTTTCTTTTCCGTTACGCGTAACACGAACACCCCTCACAGCCTCGCTTATGCGGGGCTTTTTCGCTTCTGGAGATTGAGCTTTATGAGTTTCTTTCACGGCGTTACGACCACCGATATCAAGACCGGGGCGCGCACCATTTCCTTGCCGTCGTCTTCCATCATTGGACTGTGCGACACCTTCACCCCGGGTGTCCTCGGCGGCGGTACGGCGTTGGCCGGCGAGCTGAAGTTGATCACCACCGAGCGCGAAGCCATTGTCGCCTTCGGCGCCGACTCGGCGATCACTAAGGCCTGTCAGGCGATCTACACCAAGGCCAAGGCGGTGATCGTCGCCATCGGTGTGCCGAAGCTGGAAGACGCGGCGCTGCAAACCTCGGCGATCATTGGCGGGGTTCTGGCTTCCGGTAAACGCACCGGCCTACAGGCCTTGCTCGATGGCAAAAGCCTGTTTAACGCCCAGCCGCGGCTGTTGATCGCGCCGGGGCACACGGCCACGCAGGCGGTGGCCACCGCGCTCGATGGCTTGGCGCAGAAGCTGCGCGCCATCGGCATTATCGACGGGCCTGGCACCACGGATGAGGCCGCCATGGCCTACGCCGATAACTTCGGCAGTCGCAACCTGTTCATGGTTGACCCGGGCGTGCAGTACTGGGACACCGGCCTGAGCCAGACGGTCGATGCCCCGGGCTCGGCCTGGGCGGCGGGCTTGTTTGCCTGGACCGATGCGGAATACGGCTTCTGGGCGTCGCCGTCGAACAAGGAGTTTGTCGGCATCACCGGCACGACCCGAGCGGTCGAGTACCTGGACGGCGACGAGACGTGCCGGGCCAACCTGCTGAACAACGCCAATATCGCGACGATCATCCGCGACGACGGCTATCGCCTATGGGGCAACCGTACGCTGTCGAGCGATCCGAAATGGGCGTTCGTCACCCGCGTGCGCACGCTGTTCATCCTCATGGATGCCGTGCAGGCCGGCCACAAATGGGCCGTTGACCGCTCGATCACCAAGACCTACGTCAAGGATGTGACCGACGGCCTGGAAGCGTTCATGCGCGACCTGAAAGCCCAGGGCGCAATCATCAACTTCGAGGTGTACCCGGACACCGAGTTGAACACCGCCAGCCAAATCGCCCAGGGCAAAGTCTATTGGCGCATTCGCTTCACCGACGTGCCGCCGGCTGAAAACCCGAATTTCCTTTTCGAAGTCACCGATCAATGGATGACCGAAGTTCTTGAAGCAGCCTAAGGGGCCTAGTCAATGATTCCTCAAACTTTGTTTAACACGAACCTGTTCGTTGATGGCGTGAACTTCTCCGGCGACGTGCCGAGCCTGACGCTGCCCAAGCTGACCAGCAAGACCGACGAGTATCGCGGTGGCGGCATGGCCGGTGCCATCGAAATGGATCAGGGGCTGGAAAAAATGGAGGCGTCCTTTGTCACCAAGGGCGTGCGCCGTGAGTCGTTGAAGTACTTCGGTCTGGCCGATGGTACGGCCTTCAATGCAACTTTCCGGGGTGCGTTCAGGGGGCAAAAGGGCACCGTGACGGCGGTGGTCGCCACCCTGCGCGGCCGGCTCAAAGAGGTCGACTTGGGCGACTGGAAAGCCGGTGATCCGGCCGAGATCAAACACGCCATTGCAGTCACGTACTACAAGCTCGAAATCGACGGGCGCCTGATGTACGAGATTGACATGGTCGCCGGTATTCAGGTGATCGACGGCAAAGACCAGCTCGCCGAAGTGCGCACCGCGCTCGGCATGTAAGGGAATAGATCCAGATGAAAGCAACTGATAAAGAACTGCCGGCGTGGCTGGCGGTCACCCCTGGTAGCGCCGTCGTGACCCTCTCGCGTCCCAGCGATGCCAACGGGATCAAGGTCGAGACGTTGACCTTGCGCGCTCCGGCCGTGCGCGAAGTGCGGGCGGCCGACCGTGCCTCTAACGGCGATGACGAACAGCGCGAGCTGATGTTGTTCGCGGGCTTGGCCGAGGTCGGCCTCAAGGATCTGGAAGGCCTCAAGCTGGTGGACTATCGCCGTGTCCAGGCGGCCTATGCGCGCTTGGCACCCGATACCGATTACTCGACGTCGGTGCCGTCGTGGTTGTCGATCACCACCGATAACGTGCTGGTCACGCTGTCGTGCCCGAGCCAAATCAACGGCGTCACCGTCGATAAGTTGGCCTTGCGTTCCCCGACCGTGCGCGACGTTCGTTCGGCGAATCGTGAGGCGGGCGGCGATGACGAGCAGCGCGAGCTGGTGTTGTTTGCCGAGTTGGCCGGTGCGCCTGTCGCGGATCTGGAGGGCCTGAAGCTGGTGGATTTCAACCGCCTGCAGGCCGGCTATTTTCGTATGGACCAAGACAACGGGGTTTGACCCTGGCGTCATAAAGATGGCCGCGAAACGTCTGGCGGCGGAAACCGGATTTTCCGCCGCTGAGATTCTGTCGATGCCGTTTGCTGAGATGGTGTGGTGGCTCACGGATTGAGCCGCCTTCGGTAAGGCTGTGCAAATGGGGGCCATGATATGGCGAACAAGATCGCCCTCGGGCTGGTCATCGGCGGCGCCGTCAGTTCGACGGTCGGTGCTGCGTTCAAAGACGTGACGGGACGGATCAAGCGCCTCGAGGCAGAAGGCAACAAGGCGCGTGTGCTGCAGCGCACGATTGGCGACACCATTCGCCTGCGCGATGAATGGAAAAAGGCCCACGACAGCGGCGCCGCTGGAGCCTCCAAGTTGTTGAGTCGGCTGAACTCGAATCTGGACAGCTTGAAAAAGCAGGGCGTCGAAGTCGGGCGTTTGGAGAAGTCCTATCGGGCCATGGGGCAGGCGGCCAATAAAGCCGAGCTGAAGGCCAAGGGGCATCAGCAGCTGGATGCCGGCAAGTCCGGCATGAAAAAAGCGGTCGGCGCGGCCGTTGTCGGTGTCGGTGCTCTGGCGGTACCGACCAAGGTCAGCGCGGACTTCGGCGCCATTGTGCGTGACATCGCGATCAAGGCCGGGATTGCCAACAAGCCGCAAGAAAAGGAGATGTCGCAAAAGATCATTGCCACCTCGCGTGACACCGGGATGGCGCGCAACGACGTGGCCGACGTGGTCAACCAGTTGGTTGGCGCCGGTATGGAGTTGAGCAAGGCGCTGGAATATGCGCCGGTCGCGGCCAAGTTTGTCGTGGGGCAGGGGTCCAGCGGTGTCGACACGGCGAAGATGATCAACGCCTTGGGGCAAAACGCCAAGATCACCGACCCCAAACAGATGCAGCAAGCGCTTGAAGCGATTGCCTATCAAGGGCAGGCGGGCAGCTTTGAAGCGGCCGACATGGCGAAATGGTTCCCTGAGCTGTTGGCCAACATGGGCAGCCTGGGCATCACCGGCATGGACGCGGTGACGCAGTTGGGCGCCATGCTGCAAGTGCAGATGAAGTCGGCCGGCGGCGCCGATGAGGCGGCCAACAACCTCAAGAACTGGATGGGCAAAATCGGCTCCGGCGACACCGTCAAGGCGTATGAAAAGGCCGGTATCGACTACAAGGGCTCGATGCAAACCGGTTTGCAAAACGGCATGTCGACGCTGGAAACCAGCATGGCGTTGGCGCAGAAATACATCCAGGCCACCGATCCGAAGCGCGCGGCGGCGATGGCTGAAGCGACGTCCAAGATCAGCCAGCAAGCCGATCCGGAGAAGGCCAAGGCCATGATGGCCTCGCTGGAAGAATCCCTGAAAACCGGCGACCTGTTCGCTGACATGCAGGTCAAGGCCGCGCTGTCGGCGTTCATGCAGAACAAAGCGCTGTACAGCCAGCTTAAAAATGATTCGCGCGATGCAACAGGCATCCTCGACAAAAACCTCAGCGAGCGGCGTGAGGCGTCGTCGCAGAAGTGGGCCGAAATGGCTCAGTCGATGGATGACGCCATGCGCAGCGTGGGGGACGCCCTGCGCCCGGTCACGGACACGGTGGCCGAGGCGCTGACCAAGGTCACCAAAAGCATTACCTCAATGTCGGACAGCGCGCCCGGGGTGGTCACGGGGATCGCGTTGGTCGGTGGTGGATTGGTCACGCTCACGGGCCTGTTCAGTTCGTTCAAGATGGGTAAAGGGCTGTTCAACCTGGCGCGCGGATCGCTGGGTGGCGGTAAGGCCGGCGCGGTGCAAAAGGTCTTTGTCACCAACCCCGAGGACGGCGGTGATGGCGAAAGCGCGGGGGCCAAGGGCAAGGCCGGCAAAGCGTTGTCGCTGGTGGAAACCGGGCTCAAGGCGGTGGCTGCTTTCACGGGCAAGGGGGCAGAGGGCGCCGACGATGAAGCGGACGGCAAGGACGACAAAAAGCCCGGTAAATTCGATGTGATCGCGACCGGTCTCAAAGTGGTTTCGATGGCGAAGGACGTCGCCTCAGGCGGCGACGAGAGCAGCGAGTCGGGATCGGCTGACGACGGCGTCAAGAAGGTTTTCGTGGTCAACGCGGGATCCCTGGGCGGCGGCGCTGTAGGCCCTGGGGAAACGCGCCGGCGTGGACGCGGGTCAAGGCGCAATGCTTCGCGGCGTCGGCCGTTGCCTCGGCCGGGTAGTTCTTCGCGCTTGCCAATTCCCGGGGTGCGTCCGCCGGTCCCTGTGCCGCGTCCGCCGATTCCACCGGTACCGGTCCCGGCCGGGTCGATGGCCCGGCTGGGCGGGGTGGTGCAGGCGATCGGCAAGGTCGGCAAAGCCGCCAAGATGATTCCCGGCGGCTCGCTGATGGAAGCCGGCGCCATGGCTTTCGACACCTATGAGAATGCCAAGACCCAGGACGAAAAGGCCGAAGGTTACGGCGCGGCCGCCGGTTCGCTGGCGGGCACCATGGCCGGCGCTGCGGCGGGGGCGGCCATTGGTTCGGTGGTGCCGATTATCGGGACCGCCATTGGTGGCTTGATTGGTGCCTACCTCGGCAGCCAGGGCGGCCAGATGTTGGGCGGCGCCGTAGGTAAGTCGGTGTTTGGTGGCGACAAGGAAAAACCCGCCCCACCGGCCACGCCGTTGTTGATGGCGCCACGCCCTGGTCCGGCTATTCCCAGCTTGGCCAGCATGGGCCAGTCGTTCAATGGCGCGAAGGGTTCGGGTGCGTTGCTGATGGCCTCGGGGGCAACCCCGCAAGGGCCGGCGCTGGGCGACGTCGCTCGCGCCATGGCCGTACAGGTGCCGACCAAGGCGGCCGTGGCCATTCAGCCCAAGGAGCCGGAGAAGCCGGCACCTACCAAAGTGGATCAGCAGTTTCAGTACTCGCTGAACATGCCGGTCACGGTGCAGGGGGATGTCAAAGACCCGCAACGCATGGCTCAGGAGCTGATGCCGCACATGCAGCGGATGATGGCGGACGCGGCGAAACAGAACGCAGCGAAGCTGTATGACGAACCCCACCTGTAAGGAGGCCGCATGGCGTATATGGAACAGTTGCAAGCGGGGCTGAAGTACTTGGTCGAAGCCGGTGAGGCTGGGCGGCGCAGTGCGGACGGCATGCTGGGTCCGGTCAACGGCGCGATCAGTGAAATCACTGGCGCGGCGTCCGAGCTGGAAAACATCCCGTTCGTGGGGCCGGCGATCGGCGCCAAGCTTCAGCGGGTGATGCGCGGCGTGGACGCAGCCCAGGCCAAGGTCGGCCAGGTGGTGGCGGTGTACGGCCGGGCGACTCGGGCGGCCGCCGAAGTACAGGAACGGATGGGGACGCTGAAGGAGCAGGCGGGCAAGACGGCGACGGCGATCAACAACATCGCCGGCAAGGTCAGCCCGTCGTTGGCCAACATCGTACCCACCAGTTCCTTTGCCGTGGATGCCACGCCGGCGCCGGAAGCGGTGAAGCCGTTCCCGCACCTACTGATCATTCAGCCGCGTGACCCGAAGCTTCAGCCGTATTTCTTCAACCTGGACACGGCGGCTTTCGACGAGCTGAGTCGTTCGACCGAATTCCGCTGGGCTTCCCAGGAGCGCCTGTCGCGCCGCCCGGCGCAGCAGGCCATCGGGATGGGTGAGGAAAAGCTCACGCTCAAGGGCACGATCTACCCGGGCTTCAAGGGTGGGATCAAGCAGCTCGACACGTTGCGCACCATCGGGGCCAGGCTTCAGCCGCTGACCCTGACCACGGGCTATGGCGAGGTGATTGGGACCTGGTGCCTGAAGAACATCACCGAGGAACAGGGCGCGTTTTTGCACGGCGGGATTCCGCGTAAACAAGGGTTCACTCTGGAGTTTGTGCGCTATGGCGACGACATGCAGAACGTCTGATGGGGACATGCTCGATGTCATTTGCCACAACGTTTATGGCCATCTGAACGGCAGCACCGAAGCGGTGCTGGATGCCAATCAGGGGTTGGCGGATGAGCCGCAGCCCTACCGCACCGGCGTGGTGATTTATCTGCCGGATCTGCCCAGCCCGACCGGGGAGGGGGTCAGCTTGTGGGATTGATGGTCTACACTCGTGCCGCTTGATTCCTCAAGCTCCTTTCTTTTTTTACCCGCCTTGTGCGGGTTTTTTTTTGAGCAAAATCCATGACCCCCATGTTTCGAATCGTGGCCGATGGCGCGGATGTAACGGCGAAGATCAATGATCGGTTGTTGTTGCTGCGCACCTCTGACAAACCCGGGATGGAGTCCGACGAGTTTGAGTTGCGCATTGATGACCGCGACGGCCAAGTGGCGCTGCCTCGGCGTGGCAGCTCTATCGAGATCTACCTGGGCTATGCCGAAACATCCTTGGCGCGCTTGGGGCGTTACGCGGTGGATACGGTCGAGGTGTCGGGTCCGCCGGATACGATCGTGATCAAGGGCAAGGCCAGCGACATGCGTGGCAGTGGCAAGACCATCCGCAGCGGCAGCTGGGAAGACGTGCCGCTGTCGAAGATCGTGGCCGATATCGCCGCGCGCAACAGCTGGCAGCCGGTGTGTCCGGTGACCACGAAAGTTGCCCGGGTCGATCAGCTCAACGAGTCGGATTTTAACTTCATCACGCGTCTGGCCAAGCAATACGACTGCACGGCCAAGGTGGCTGACGGCAAGCTGTTGGTGATGCCGCGTCAAGCGGGCCAGACGGCCAGCGGCAAGGCGTTCGGCGCGATCACCCTGACGCGTAGCGACGTCAGTCGCTGGCAGTTCAGCCTCGGCGATCGCAACTCGCACAAGGCCGTGGCGACCAAGCACCAAGACAAGAAGACCGGCAAGCTCGCCATCGTCTCAGTGGATAACGACGACGCCCCGGATGGCTTGCCGGCGGTGCATACCGATCGGCATATCTACCCGAACAAGACCGCCGCCGAGTCGGCCGCCAAGGCGCGTTTGGCGGCGTTCAATCGCTCGACCGCTGACGTGCGTTTCGAGATGCCCGGTCGGACCGACATCTTTGCCGAGCGCCCGATTAACGCCCAGGGCTTCAAGGTCGGCCTTGATGGCGAGTACTTGGCGGATTCGGTCGAGCAGGTGTTTACCCAATCCGGCTGGTCGACCACGGTCGAGTGCAATGCCGGCAAGCAGGGCAAATCCAAGGGTAAGAAAAAGAAAGCTAAGCCGCCGCTCAAGGTTGTGAGCGTCGAGAAGCAATAACGCATCCCATCGCCGCCTGAGTGCGGTTTTTTTATGTCAGGAGTGTGTATGTCCATTACGGAGCAACAGCTACAACGCATCATGCCCAACGCCCGCCGCCAAGCGGGCGTTTTTGTATCCGCCCTAAACGCGGCCATGGCGCATCGGCAAATCAATACGCCGAAACGTCAGGCGGCGTTCCTGGCCCAAGTTGGCCACGAGTCGGGTCAGCTGCAGTACGTCCGCGAGCTGGGTGGCGATCAGTACCTGAGCAAATACGATACCGGCACTCTGGCCGTGAAACTGGGCAACACCCCGGAAGTCGACGGCGATGGCCAGCGCTATCGCGGTCGCGGCCTGATCCAGGTGACCGGCCATAGCAATTATCTGCGCTGCAGCCTGGCGCTGTTCGGTGACGAACGTTTGCTGCGCACCCCTGAGCTGCTCGAGCAGCCGCAGTGGGCTGCCGAGTCGGCCGCGTGGTTCTGGTGGGTGCGCGAACTGAATGCCCTGGCGGATCGGGATGAGTTCGAAGCGATCACCCGCAAGATCAACGGTGGTCTGAACGGTCTGGCAGATCGGCTGCAACTGTGGAATCGGGCGAGGGCAGTGCTATGAGTGTCGTCGACCTGATCCCCGCGCCATATCGGCTGCTGGCCAAAGGTTTGCTGCTGGCCGCATTTGTCGGCGGATCTGCCGCGTCGGCCTGGAAGGTTCAAGACTGGCGCTACGGCAAACAACTCGCCGAACAGGACGGCCTGCACAAGGCCGATCTGATCGCCATCAGCAACGCCGCCGCTGACCAGGTACGCACGGCACAGGACAAGCGCCTGGCCCTTGAACAGCGGCTGTCGGCCAGCGAACAAACCCACTACAAGGAACTGAGTGATGCTCAACGCAACCAGACTCGCCTGCGTGATCGCCTTGCCACTGCTGATCTGCGCCTGTCAGTCATACTCGACGCCTCCGATGCAGCCAGTGGCGACACAGTGTCAGCCGCCACCCCAACCGGCGGCGTGGTTCATGGCGGAACACGAGCCCAACTTGACCCAGCGCATGCTCAACGAATTATCGGCATCACCGATGCCGGCGACCAAGGACTGATCGCCCTGGCGGCCTGTCAGGCCTACGCCAAAGAAGTCTCAACACCGAAGTGAAAAAGAGCGACCGGAGTGGATGCGTCAACATCCAACCCGGCCGCCGTCCCTGCAGATTGTCCCTGCAAGTCCAGCCAAGGCTCTTACTCCGTGCACGAAGCGCGGCGAGCCTAGCACCTGTTTATCCATACAGTAAAGGTCTTGCTCTCAATGTCTACACCCATCATCCCTTGGATGGGCGGCAAACGCCGCCTGGCCGACCGCCTCATCCCGCTCTTCCCGCCGCACGAATGCTACGTCGAAGTCTTTGCCGGCGGTGCCGCGCTGTACTTCATGCGACCTCAGGCCGCACCGGTTGAAGTCCTCAACGACATCAACGGCGACCTGGTCACGCTGTACCGCGTCGTGCAGAACCATCTGGAAGAATTCGTGCGCCAGTTCAAATGGGCGCTCAGTTCACGCCAGGTGTTCGAGTGGCAGAAGATGACCCGCCCCGAAACCCTCACCGACATCCAGCGCGCGGCCCGATTCTTCTACCTGCAGCACCATGCCTTCGCCGGCAAGGTCACCGGGCAGACCTTCGGCACCGCGACCACCGGCCCGGCGATTAACCTGCTGCGGATCGAGGAAAACCTCTCGGCCGCCTGGCAGCGCCTGTCTGGTACCTACGTCGAGCACCTGCCCTGGCTTGAATGCGCCGAACGCTACGACCGGCCCCATACCTTTCACTACATGGACCCGCCTTACTGGCAGACCGCCGGCTATGGCGTCGATTTCCCATTTGAGAACTACGAGCGCATGGCCGACTTCATGCGGCGCTGCAAGGGCAAGGTGATGGTCAGCATCAATGACCATCCAGACATCCGACGCGTATTCGAGGGCTTCCATTTCGAGACGCTAGACATCCGCTACTGCAACACCAACCAACGGCAGGGGAAGTCCGAGCTGAGCGGTGAGTTGGTGATCATGAATTGGGAGCCGGCAGAGCTAGGCGGCTTGTTCTGACTGCAAGGCCAAGATTAAATTTTACGAAAAATTTCTCTTTCAGATTGTTGTGTCCGATGAAAAGTTGATTCGCTTTGACCTCCAACGGCTTTCGAGGTAAAACAAGTAATTTTTTTGGGTGATCAATTGATGACACATAGCAAAATCAATTTGATCTGATATATAGTTTTTTGCAGTTGTTTATGCCTGTCACAAGGAGTTTGTATGAAGGCGTTTTGTGTATTTAATAACAAGGGTGGTGTGGGTAAAACGACTCTTTTATGTAATCTGGCCGCTTATTATGCTTTAAGAGGTAATAAGAAGGTGCTTGTGGTGGATGCTGATCCCCAATGCAATGCTACGGCTTACATGTTTAAGGAAAAAATTCTTGATGATTTGTACTCATCATCTAAGGATGGTGAGACAATTAATCAGCTTGTCACTTCTTTGAAAAAGTCGAAGGGTTATTCTGATATTCCGACTAGACGTAGTGAGACCTTTGGAGTAGATGTCGTACCTGGTGATCCTAGATTTTCTTTGGCCGAGGATTTTTTGGCTAAAGACTGGGTGGATGCTACAAGCGGGCAAGAGCGTGGTTTGAAAACAACGTTTCTCTTTAGGGCGCTATTGGAGTGGGCCTCAAAAAAGAAATATGACTATGTTTTCTTTGATATTGGTCCGTCACTTGGTGCGATAAATCGCACTGTATTGTTGTCGTGTGATTATTTTATTTTGCCGATGTCCTCGGATATTTTCAGTTTGCGAGGTCTTCAGAATATTGAAGTGGCAATTACCAGTTGGACTAAAGGCTTGGAGCGAGGCCTGACTAGCTATAGAGAGGATAACGATGAGGATTTCTTGTTCGATGGTCTGCATCAAAGAAACCCTCTCGGAATAAAATTTCTTGGTTATGTGACTCAGCAATACACTGCAAAAACGGTAGCTGGAAAAAAGCAACCGGTTGATGCTTATGAAAAGATCATAAAGCGAATTGGGCCTGCCATTAAGAAAAGCTTGATAGAAAAGATAAATCAAGGGCAGACATTGACTTATAAGCTTGGTGAGATTCCGTATTTTAGTAGTCTTGTTCCAATGGCCCAAACCTCAACAAAACCTATATTTATGCTCAAGTCTGCAGATGGAGTCGTAGGGGCGCACTTCGATAAAGTAAAACAATTTGAAAAGGTGATCGCAGACATTGCCGCCAATCTTCGCGTTAATATGGATGAGATTTTATAATGTCGATATGGCCGATGGAACTGATTCATTCTATCGCGTGTAGACGCTGCGTGCTTTTCTTTGGTGCGGGTGTTTCGATGAACTCTGTAGGAAACGATGGCGTTAGACCTCCGAGTTGGGCCGATTTTCTATTGGAGGCAACACGGCAGATCGGAGCTCCTGGGAAAAAGATAGTAAAAGAAATTACTGCCTTAATTAAGGCTGGGGATTTTTTAACCGCTGCTGAAGTGATTAGAAATGAAATTAAGCAAGAAAAATTTACAAATTTGGTGAAGGCGCGATTTCATACTCCAGACTTCAAGGCGGCACCCATTCATAAGACTCTTTTTAATCTGGACTTGCGCATAGCAATTACACCAAATTTTGACAGTATCTACGAAACTGCTGCTGGCGAACGTGGAGCAGGAGCAATCACCACAAAGATTTATCATGATGATGATATTGCAGACTGTTTACGACGGCATGAAAGGGTTTTGATAAAAAGCCATGGCACGATCGCTTCCCCAAATAAGTTAATTTTTACAAGAACTGATTATGCTAGGGCTCGAAATGCAAATAGTCAGTTTTATGAGCTTTTAGATGCGCTTCTTCGCACTCATACGTTTATTTTTGTTGGGTGTGGGGTGAACGATCCAGATATCAGATCGTTGTTAGAGAACTATAGGTATAGACATCCGTATGGGCAAAGTCATTATTTTGTCACCGCTTCCAAAAGTTTCTGCCCGGAAGTGAAAGCTGTGTTAAGTGAATCCTTAAAAATTAATTTTATAGAGTATCCGGCGACAAAGGATCACGCCAACTTATCGAAGGAGCTACAGGTACTAACAGACCTGGTTGAGTTGGAGAGGATAGAACTAAGTAAAAACCAAGCCTGGTAAATTCTTTGCCGTCAGGCTCTTCCATCCATTGAAGAGCATGCAGCTTAGTAATAAAGACTCAAGTGTGTAGAAGACTGGTTGACTTTCGGTAGTGTGTGAATAAGTGGGCTATTCAACCGATTGGAAAAATTAGCTCTGCTCCTAGGTTCCTCACGTTACCCACGGCGTTGTCTACTCTATACCACTCAAAGGCTTCAGTTGGCTCACCCTGCAATAGCACTATCTGTTCAGCGTGGTCTTTTGGTGTGGTCGGATCGAGCCATTCACGAGCCGACGAAGGGGAAAGAACCACCGGCCGTCGATCGTGAATGTCCACCATTCCGCCTTCGCTGTCAGCAGTGATGATGACGAAGCCGTCATGCTCATCCGGTTCATGTTCGTATCTTGGATACTGACCAATCGCAGCGCACAGGATCGGTGCGCGATCCTTCCGGCGAATGAGGTAGGGCTGTTTCTTCGGGCCACCCTCATAAACCCACTCAAACCAGTTGTCGATGGCGATGATTGCCCGGTGCGGCCAGATTGCACGGAAGAACGGGCCGTGCGCGACTTTCTCAACCCTAGCGTTAATCGGTGCGGCGCGGTCCTTCGCCCAGCGTGGCCGCCAACCCCAGCGAACCATGTCAGCGTGTAGGACGTTGCCTTCCTGGTGGATGAGGGCGAGTTGAGTCGATGGCGCAGCGTTGTAGCGTCCGAACGGCTGGTCGCCGGTTGTGTTGACCAGAGGGGTGGGCATACTCAGTGCTGCGACGAAGTCGTGTATGCCTCGGTACTGGGAAAGGCGTCCGCACATGATTGCACCCTCCGGCTGTGTATTCAGGGTAGACCAGTGGCCGCCGGCTTCGTTACAAACCCTCGGCCGGCGCAGGTCGGGCAGTCTTCAAAACGGTCAAAACGATCAAGGCAAGTCGGGCAGATGCAGTACCTGGCCAGGTCGATAAGTGGCCGCACTCTTTCGAAGGTGCGCAGATCGCGGCACTCCTGGGCAACTTGGGCGACGTCCACCAGTGCACGGTAGAGGTCCGAATCCTCGATCGGCTCGTAGGTGACGCCCTCGACTGTTCTTCCAGTTTCTATGAGGTCGTACTGCTGCCCATCCGGCAGGGTCAAGGTAAGCCCGATGATTCTCGCCACAGTCCCGGACGGGGTGAACACCAGGTTCGCTCCAGTGGCATCGCGGTAAATCTTCCCGTCATAGGAGGATCGCGCACTGGCGGTAAGCATACTCGCAGCATAGAAAATCGAACGCCCAATCTTGCCGAACAGCTCGGTGCTTCCGTGCCGCATGACATCATAGGCAGAGGCGCCGCAGTAGCGGCCCGACGCGGTCTGCAATTCCTCCACGGCGTGCCAGTAGGCAGCGTTCGCCATCTCGTTCAGGTCGAAACACTGGAGCTCATCGATCAACCCCTCGGTGACAAGGACAGAACTCATTTCGTGAAGGGTCTGTCGGTGGGCCTCGGGGTTCTGCATTCGAAAGTCGTGGTCGTCGAGGGTCGAGTGCCACTGCTGAAGTCTCAGCGCTTTAGCCTGGTCGAAATTCATGAAAACGGGTTCGCTTTACAAGTACTGGTGTTATATACAGTAGTCGAGGCGTGACGGTCATGGCGAGGGGGAGGCGACGAGCAGTCGCTGTAAGTCATTCCGAGTTGTCGGGTCGCCGAAGCCGTGGGCCAGGCGGCGCCAGCCCTGAGCGTCTAAGCGGCTCACAGCTTGACGGCGAAACCCTTGATGGCGAGGTGGTCGGCTGAATTGCCTAGGGTCGTGAGGCTTGCCCAGACCCTGATGGGTTCGCGCCGAAACCTTGCGTGCTATCGGTTGAAAATTTGAATCGACGGCACTCCTTTAACGAATTGGCAGACGGCCTGATATTCCAGTTGTAAACCAAAAGCGTTCTTGGCTTCGAAATCCATTTTGACTCTAGAAGTTCCTCCTGGGCCTTTTCGGTCACTTGATGTGCCTACCAGCTCGTGGAGGACTACTGTCGATGGGTTTGTTGTAGAGATTTTGATCAGCTCAGAGCATTTCATTATTTCCGATGAGCTAGCTCTTTCGGGCTTTGGTTCGGTGGTTTTTTTCTCAGCCGGCCATAAAATCCAACTGAAGAGTACAATCCCCAAAACCCCCGCAAAAATCCACTCAAACTTGCTATATCCCAGCATTGAAATAATTCCTTTTTATTTGAGCCTACCAGCTGTATCGCTTGGGCGATTGCATCTGATAGTAATTTAACATGATCCAGATTGATGGGCAGCATTTGGCCGATTGTCGCCTGTCGCGAACTAGTCGCGTGGTCTCACTTTAATTCTTTTTGTAGCGTCTCAAAAGTTAGCTCAACTTCATTGAATGCAATAATTGTCGGAAAAATCACTTCTTTCGGGGCGCGCAACTGATCCGATAATATTTTCACGAAAATACACTCCATCTCAGCAGAAGGAGAGTCAAGAAACACAGCTGAAGTTGATACGCTTTCACCGCTGTGTATCTTTCCGACATGAAAGATGATAATTGTTTTATCTTTTTTTGAAATTATGTCAACCGAAGGATTGATTGCGGTAATCTCTTGGTGGATGTGCTCTCCTGGTAAATGTGACTTCCTTGGGCGGCTGTTTGAATATTTATCAAATAATACATCACCTTTTTTTAAGCCTGGCAGTTCTGCATAAATGCGAACGTCATCGGCGTAACTATTGCCGGAGTTGGTTATGCATAGTTGAAGTTTAAGTAAGCCAAGCTTTTTTCTAAAATAAGATGCGAGTTCCCTGTAATAATTTTTATTATCGAAATTAAGTGATGGTATCGCGTAAGCGCTAGGCCGTTCCGGAGGGGTTCTGTAATCTGGATAGTCCAACAGTTTAAGTTTTAAGTACTTGAAATTCAATGATTCAATATTTTCATCATCATCCGAAACAAGCTTTACGTCTAGTTCTGGCATGTGCTCTAAAGTGTTCGCGGAATTTAACTGTGCGACACCCATTCGGGCAATCTCAGTAGGATCTGCAATTGCAGTCGATGAACCGCGACGAACATATACCGTATGAGCAATCACGACGCCATAGTCGCCTTTTGAATAAACAGGGCGCAATTGTTGAGGAATAGTAAAAAGACCTAATTTTGTTTCTTTGTAGGTGATGGATCTATATGAAAAGTCAATGGGGTGACTGGTTTTGCTGTTAATAAATTGCTGTAGT
The DNA here is from genome assembly GCF_057837605.1 of Pseudomonas sp. GL_093. NCBI lineage: Bacteria > Pseudomonadati > Pseudomonadota > Gammaproteobacteria > Pseudomonadales > Pseudomonadaceae > Pseudomonas > Pseudomonas sp. GL_093. The sequence goes on from NZ_CM174448.1 coordinate 2,308,740, forward strand.
CGTGAGTCGTCTGGATCATGATCTAAGCCTACTAGTTCGCCGGAGTTACTAACGCCTATTAAAATGTGCGCATCCTCCGAACGCCAAGCGTTTGCAAAGGCTAGTATATCCTTGAGCAACTCAGATTTAGCCTTGCTGTCCTTACCATTAACCACATATTGTTGCTGTTTATAATCTAGGCTCGCTCCTTCTCCCATATACAGCAATTTCTCAATTAAAACGTCATCCATAATCAATGCACCTAAACCTAACGAGTGAAAACCATCATCGGCTTGAGTGATGGTGACACATTGCTATCGCTAGTGTCACGATGGACTAGCTCGGTTTTTATTTACTATCGCAAGGGTTCCTGGGACCTCGCTTGAACTCTCCCCGGGCTAGTGGGCACACCAGTCTGGGTGGTCACTTTCGACCCAGGCTGTGTGAAAACGCGCTAAATACCTCGAAAACTGAGAGTCGCGAGGGTTGCCTATGGAATCAGCGGGCGAAAGCACGAATTAGCTTAGTCAGTGACATAGATGTTCGTAATGCCGTTTGGGCCGCGTCAGCGGCCCAAACGGCTTCTAACTGGCGAGCCAAGCGGCTGGGTTCACGCCCTGATCGCCTCAAGCAGTCCTGCGATGCCGAAGATGCTCATCATTCGTTTGAGGTTGTAGGCGAGCACATGAAGGCTCATCTCAGTGCTCACCCTCGGCAGGGTTTTGGTCAGGAAGTGGGTACTTCCCATCCAGTACTTGAGCGTTCCAAAAGGATGTTCAACGGTCTGGCGACGAACCCTCATCATCGCTGGATCATGTTCTAGTCGAACCTGCATCGCGTCGACTACAGCCTCATGTTCCCAGCGCTTCACACGGCGTTCCTTACCCGTCGTACATTGCTTTTGCATTGCGCAGGACTGGCAGCCCGAGAAGTAGTAACAATGCAATAACATGCCGTCTTCCATCGACGAGTACCGCCTGGTTAGTAACTGCCCCGCAGGGCATCGATACTCGTCCGACGCAATAAGATAGATGAAATCCTGTTTGCCGAATCTGCCTTCGGCTTTGCTGCCAGATGTGAGGGGTTTCGGTACGAAGGTAGTGATGCCGGCTTGCTCGCAAGCAAGGATTTCCAGACCTTTGTAATAGCCTCGGTCGGCAACCACCGTTAGCGATTCAGCCTCGATTTCTTCACGCGCTTGGTTCGCCATATTGCTCAGTTGCCCACGATCATTACCAACGTTGGTCACCTCATGGGCAACGATCAGATGGTGTTTGTCGTCGACAGCTGTTTGTACGTTGTAGCCAACCGTTCCGGTGCCTCGGCCGCTCGTAGCCATTGAGCGTGCATCTGGGTCTGTGAGGGAAATCTGCTGGTCTGGACTTTCGTGGAGCTGTGCCTCGATTTCCTTGAGTTTCTGCATCTGCTTTTTCAGTGTTTCTATCTTTTCTTTAAGCCGCTCTGCTTTGGCCTCGGCCACTTCGGGCGTTGCCCGATCCGCCGAATCCATCGCCGCCAGATATCGATCAATGCTCTGTTCGATCTGCTGCATGCGTGCCTTCACTTTGCCCTGGGTGAAGTTACGGTCACGATTGTTGACGGCTTTGAATTTGCTGCCGTCGATGGCGATGATCGACTGAGAGAAGAGATTGAGGTTGCGGCAAAGAACTACGAACTGACGGCATACGCTGCGAATGGCTTTGCCATTGTCTTTGCGAAAGTCGGCAATAGTTTTGAAGTCTGGAGCCAAACGCCCCGTTAGCCACATCAACTCGACGTTACGCTGGGCCTCGCGTTCAAGCCGGCGGCTGGACTGAATCCGATTGAGGTAGCCGTAGATATAGATCTTCAACAACACCGCTGGGTGGTAGGCAGGACGACCCGTAGCGGCAGGATCGACGCCCTCAAAACCAAGTGCGCCCAGGTCGAGTTCATCGACGAAAACATCGACCACGCGGACTGGATTTTCTTCGACTACGTAATCGTCCAGGCACTCTGGCAGCAGCGTCACCTGCGTCCGAGTCTTACCCTCAATGAATCGCTTCATGATCGCCCCCGATACGATCTCGACGATCAGAAGGTTAGACAATCTGGGGAGTTTTTCACCAAGCCTGGGACCAATTGGTCGCTCACGACGGGCATAAATCAGCGAAGAGTTGACGATAGACACTTGATCGCGAGGTGCCTAATCTAGGCTTCGAAGTCACGACAGGGAAAAGGATATGGCAGGAGGGAACATCATTTGCGGTACGTTCCAAAGTGCCGACAAATCGGGATCAGCCTTGGAGGCAGTGTTAGATGCACTCCCATTGCAGGCTCACGAACTGGTCGAGAATGTTAAACAGCAACTCGATACAGCAGACTTTGTCCTCATAGATGTAGAACAAGCGAAAAGCTTGCTTCCATTTTTACGGGTCTACCAGGCGCAACTGATCGCTGAGATCGGGCACGATGATTGGGCTCGGGCAACGCAGGAGGAAGAGTTTTCGCTTGAAACGGTCGCTGCCAAGTGGGGATCGGGTAAGGGATGGAGACTTTACTGCGTGCGAGATCTCGTAGGTGCTTGTGAAAATGCGTTGGTAGAGATTGAATCTGTTTGCATAGCGTTCAGTTAACTGCATCCAGCCCGTTTTCACACAACCTGGACCCGTTGCGGCCGTTCGGCTGATCACTCTCAATTGACTGCTATGCAGACAAACCTATTGCCGCGTATGACAGTGCCGGTAGGAAGACTACCTAGGTCTGCAACGCTCATAGGTGACTACAACCGCTTGATCAAGCTCTTGACCCAAGACATGCAGAACTCGATGGTTTGATCTATCTGCTGCGGAGTGAAGCTGGGCATGTCTTTGGCGCCGGGTCCATGCCCCAAATCGTTTCGCACGTCGCTGTAAAATCTCTGTATTGATTGGCGTTCCCAGATTTCTATGAATGGGCCATTCACCTTGCTCTCAAGATGATTCAGGAAGTCAGACACGCCTTTCTCATTGCCGGTTGCCCACTTTTTAAGTTCGCAAATAATCTTGATCGTGCTTTCCAGTGCCTTGGCGGCATAGAGCGATGGGTCTCGCCCGCCGGTGTCTCTGCGATCGATCGCCTCGGCCATGTCAGTGCTGACGTTTTTCCATTGGGCGTCCTTCACCAATAGCCAGAATGGCTGCTCGACTTGTTCTTGAAGCTGCTCGTCCTGAGTAACCTGCAAGTACCCGTTGTGATAGTGCAGTGGCATACCAGCTTGCTTTAGGCGCTCGTTCAGCTCATGCACATTGGCTGCGAACGTACTGTTCAGATCCTTGTTGATGGCTCGAACGCCGTTGGATCGCTTGCCAGGAATTGTCATAGGTCTCTGGGGCATCTTTTCTTGCAGTTCGGCCTCGGCCAACCGTCGCGGAAAATCGGAATTCGCTTGAACTACTTGCTCCTCTCGCGTGCGGAAGGCCAATTCAACGAAGCTTAGGCGACGCTTGACGAATATGTCAGGGTCCATACCATCAGCAAATTTGAGGTTGAGCCACTGCTCGACCACGTGGTTCATGTTGTTCCAACCCGAGTTCGTGTAAGGCTTACCCATACGCTCTGTTTGATAAGAGTAGTACTTCGGAGACAGTTCCTTGGCCCCGATCTCCATTGCCAGGCGGTCATGAATATCAGTCCAGATCGTCTTGATGCTCTCGTCGACCTTCTGGTCGTACCCGTAGTACTTCCAAATCTGCTCGTCGACAATCCTGTACGCCTGAACAAAGAACGCAGATTCCTTTTGCCCGACACTTTCGAATATTGGACGGTTCGCATACCTGCGAAAGAAGACATCAGTAAGCATGGTTAGACTCTCTCATTCTGGCGCTTAGTAGTGACTTTCGAAGCAGGCAATCACCTCCAGTCTATCTGAAGCGGTCATTCGAAGAGAGGGGGGGCAGTCCGCTCTTGGCCGTTTTCTGCCGGTCGCCACCGGCAGCTATTGGCTAAAGCGGTTTATTGAGAAAATTCATATTGGCAATCGTTAGGCTTACCTAGCGTGACCGTGAACTAGAGGGGGTAGGGATCGGGCTCGGCGGGGGTGATCTCAGTCCAGTCCGTCAGTTTGCCTGCCTCATTCCTCGCGCGAGTCTGAACACGACCATTGGGGTACTCGATACGACTGGACAGCACACGTCCCGTTTTGTCGCAAACATGAGACATCACGCCGTCTGGCTTACTGCCCCCCGTTCGAATGCGCGCCTTCTCATTGTTCACGTCGGCCACCAGTTGCGCAGCATCCACCTCACTGACACCTCCCGCTTGTCGTTGCTGCTCAATCCGCGCCTTGATCGCCTCTCCCTGACTTTCCAGGCTGGCCCGTGGCACGGTCCTCAGGCTTCTGATTTGTTGGCTTATCGGAATTGGCATGGTTCAACTCCTTTCGAGAAAACCCAAGCATAGCAGGGCGGCAATGCTGAAAAGGTTAGGGCAAAATTAGGGCGTATTTCAGGACCACTATAGGCCGCAGTGCGCCACAGTCAGAGGGCGAAAACACCATATTTATGGGCTGGAGCGCGTCCTCAGTGATGCATGAAGGGGTTCGAATCCGTATCCACACCCCACTCAAGGTCATGCCCAATGATCCGTTCCGATCCATAGCGGAACGTCGACGAAAGGCAGTTGTTGGTACCGTTTTGCCTTAAGCATGGCCGCACGCTGCCTACTATTATTTGAGGGTGAACAATCCACTGGAACTCTGAGGACGTAAGTCATGATCTCGATGCTTGAGCTACGCCATATCATCGAATGCGGCTTTCTTCCGTTTTCCTGCATTTGCACGGCAAATCCGGATGGATCGTTGATGATCAAAGTGTTCGATCCATCGTCCGGACAGGTTGAACTGTTGGTCACTGCCGTCACGACAGAGAAGCTGACGTCCAGCCGAGCGATAGCGGAACTCATAAGTGAGTTACGGAGTGAGATGGCCGTCAGACACACGAATTTTGCTTAGGGACGCTTAAGCACGGCTCCCGAGAGTAAAGATGACTATAGAAAAATTCGAAGAAGACTTGGCTCTGGCTCGTACGGAACTGGCTGCTGCGACTGCGGACGTTATGGCTTTCGTTAGAGCGGGGAGGGCCTTCGGGGAGCGGTGGGACGCCGCCATTGAGCGAGAGCGCGAGGCACACAAGCGAATGCAGCGGGTGCTCAATAGCCCGTTGGCCTCATCCGGGGGTAAGAAGCAGGAGCGATAATTGTCTCGCCACTCGCAGCCCAATCAAATCGTTCCTGAGCGGCGGGTGGGGTGCCTGAATGGCTTCTACTGGCCGATTGTGTTGAAAAAGTCGACCCGGCCTGGCTACCCATGCTTTGAGCGGTGAAAGCGCCTTTTTTGCCCGCCGCTACGTCAAATCCGAGTCCTGAACCTTCTGCGCAAAACTCAGATTTCAATCTCAGACACGCACTTTTCTACCGTGGAAACCGAACCCGACTTTTTCAACACAATCGGCCGATAACTGTCACTCAGGCGTCATTAGGACTGCGAGCGTCAGCTTGATGAACTCCTCATTTTTGTCGATCGTGTCCAGGGCGCCGCGTACGTTGTCGGCGACGTCGGCCGAGCCTCGGGCCTCGACCCAATTGGAAAGCTCCATGATGGCTGCTTCTAGGGCGAGCTGGTTTTCATTGATTTTGTACAGCAGGGAAGGGAGTAGGTCTGTATTTGGCATCGCGATTCCTCCGTGAAAAGGAAAGCGTAGCAGCTTGAACACTTCATGGATCGGGTGGATTCATGGAGGTTGGGCGCCAATGCACCAACGAATTTGACAGTAGCGACAGTGCTCGTGATTGAAGCCGAAAACGGTTGCTTAAAATTTGCTACTGCAGATGAGGGAGGGGGTCGAATTTGGTGGTGCACGAATGGTGCTGGTACGAAACTGGTACGTGGATAATTGGGTAGGCCTGTAGGCCTTTGTTTTCAGGCTTGCTGCGAATAGTCGGTCCAATCCATCATCGGGGCGACGGAGAAGCGGCGGGAGAGCGGGGCGGGTGTGGCGGTGATTGGGGGCATTGGCGGTTCTGAGATGGGTGAGACTGGGAGGTGAGGAGTTTATCAGGATTGGGGTTGCGGGGCTGAGGCGAGTCTTGTTGCCGTTGTTCAGGGCATCTGAACAACGGCATAAGAGGTAGTCGACTGGATCGCTACGGGTAAATAAATCTGTCCCCATTTTTTCAGGCCGCCCTAGGCCGCAGCACACCTTTTGAAGATAGCAAATTGGCCGTTTTTGCGGGCTTGGAGCGGTCCTCAGAGATTTGAGAAGGGGTTCGAATCCCTATCAATGCCATTTAACGCAACGCGACGTGATTCCTCACTTGTCAAGTTAGCCCTACGACCCACGTAATTCGGGGTTGTAGGGCTTTTTGCTTTAGTACTCCAACACAATCGGCGTGTGGGCCTGCAGCACTTAGGCTCTTGACTTTACCGAGAGGGTCAGAAAATTTTTCAACTGCGTTTCTAGATATTCGCGGTTGAGAGATTGCCAGCCGTCTTCAGTACCAGTTACGCCATTCTGCACTCCTGGACGTTGGTCATGGTACGAGCGGTAGTGCACTTTTTTCGTATTGAGGATTGCCTTCACTGCAAAAACTGATTCGAGTGAATTGTTTGGGCCAAACGAAGATCCTTTCACTGGAATAATTCTCAACGAAATATAGTGGTGCTCAGGTCTTTGCTCGTACTCCCCCAGTTTTGCGGCGAATCCATAAGCTGCCGCATCTCGAACAAACTCTTCGAACAGTGGAATAACAACCGCCGAATATCCCAACTTGACTTTAGCAACGAACAGCTCGATCTCCGCTGCATTTATCGCGGCCGCCTCGGCTAAACGAGTGTCAATAGCTTGCTGCTCTTGATCGTGAGTTTTTATTACGTCGTTGAAAATAGACAATTTATATCTCCTTGGTGACTGTTGTTCCCCAACCGATGCTGGCCCATCGCCTAAGGCTAGGTCAATAGTGCTTTGCTCATGGAGGGTGTAGATCATCGTTGAAAATTATCCTCTTCAGCGTGAATCAAGAACACGAAGCGGATCGTTCGTAGGAGGAGCATCTGGCCTCAGAGGAAAGCAAAGGTAATCCGGCTTCAGATATTTCTGAATTCTGGGCAGATTTAGTCACGCCCATCAAAGCTCCGTCGCCTTAACCGCCGGCGCCGGAGCTTTTAGTGCTTGAGTCCGAGAGCGAATGTCGTGTCGGTGCTCTCTGGATTGGAGCGACAGTCACTGCAGATGGGATTTGCTAGCGGCGGCTTGAAATGCGCGGGCGGTGGTACGAAAGAGGTACGTGAAAAAAACTCATCCTCTCAAAGCCTTTGTTTTCTTGGTCTTCAGAACTAGATGGTCCAATCCATCATCGAGGCTTCGGTGGGTCTTGGGTCTTGGGTCTTGGGTCTTGGGTCTTGCAGCAGCTTTTTAGCGCGTGAGTGAAGTAAGTCGAGGATTCAGAGAAATGGGCCAACGGGGCGTCCGAGGAGGGCGCCCCGTTGTGACGTCAGGACGGTTCAGCATCCATACGTCGCGCAATGACATCCAGCACATCACAGCCATCGCGCAAGGGTATGCAGCAAAGCATTGCGAAGTCGCTGAGTATCACCGAATCCGTGGTGATGTCGCCGCGCATCGCGAGGTTTTCCAGGATCTGCGTTACCGCGCCAATTCGGTAGCGTGCGGTGCTAAGCAGTGAGTGCAGCGGTTGGGTGGTGTTTACATACAGCGAGGGAAGGTCGTCGGCGTTGCTGGTTAAAGCCATAAATTCTTTCATTTGAAGCTCCATTAATTTGAGAAGAACTACTACTCAATCGTCGCCAAACGAATGGGTGGTAGCCGTACGCGGGTTGGCGAACCGGGCAATGGAGAAACCGGCAGACCCTAAGGTCTCCCGCGCACAGCCACCATAAAACAGGCAGCTAAGTGCGTTCCGAAACGCTTCGAAAATAGTCGAAGGATTCAGTTCAATTGCCATCGAGTCGCCAAACCCGACACGCCATTTTGGCGTTGGGTGGACTATAGGCCTCGTGACAAAGGCACAGCAATGCGCAAGTGTACGGACAATTCCCAGAGTCGTGTAGGACGTTACTCTTTTGACAGTTTGTCTGAGGAGCGCCCTTTTTGGCCTCAAGCAATCACTACCTGAACCAACGCTGTCGCCCAGCAAAGTTTCATAATTCCTTGCGGTCTTGCGGCATAAGATAACCACCTAAGGTCACCGCGCTTCCAACCCAAAGGAAACTGAAAAATGATCTCGAACCTCTTCAAAGTCGCTCTGATCGCCGGCGCATTGCTATTGAGCGCCTGTTCAGGTGCAAGCACCCATAGCGAATTTTCGGAAGCCACCCTGCCGTCTGCCGGTTTTGGTCCGGGGCCTACCAACAACCCCAATAAGATGAATTTCCATGGCAGTGCGCTCGGCAACAGCTTCGGCGAGTACGGTTCGGGGTTGTTGCACGACGATTAACGGCGGAAGTGTTTCCGCCGTTTTGCGTTTTGCCTGATGTGCCGTGTGCTTTGGGTTGGCGACTGCTGCGCAGTCGGACGCAGGCTTCGCCAGTTGCTACAGGGATTGTGTAGGTGGCGGTTATTTGGGCTCGGGTGTTGCTATCCATTGGCCCAGAACTTTTTGGTAGTTGCCTGTGACTTTGGCCAGGTGCAGCCACTGATCGACGTACAACTTCCAGGTCATGTCATCACGCGGCAGCAAGTAAGCCTTCTCGCCGTACTGCATGAATTGCTTCGGGTTCACCGCGCACAGGCCGGGTTTGAGTTTCTGCTGATAGAGCGCTTCCGAAGCATCGGTAATCATCACGTCAGCCTTCTTGTCCAGCAGCTCCTGGAAGATGGTCACGTTGTCGTGAAGCCGCAATTGCGCCTTGGGTAGAAAGGCGTGAACAAAGGCTTCGTTGGTGCCGCCGGCCGGTTCGACCAAACGAACCGAAGGCTGGTTGATTTGCTCGACGGTCTGGTACAGCGCCTGATCTTCGCAGCGCACCAGCGGGATCTTGCCGTCGACGTCCAGCGTGGCGCTGAAGAAGGCTTTTTTCTGGCGCTCCAACGTGACGGAGATGCCGCCGACGCCGATGTCGCATTTGCCCGCGAGCATGTCGGGCATCAGGGTTTTCCAGGTGGTCTGTACCCACTCGACTTTGACGCCGAGGCTGTCGGCCAGCGAGCGGGCCATGGCGATGTCGATGCCCGAGTATTCGCCGTCCTCGGCTTTGACGGTATAGGGTTTGTAGTCGCCTGTTGTGCACACGCGCAGTTGGCCTTGTTGGATGACGCTGTCCAGATGCGATTGCTCGGCTTGAGCAGCAAACGATAGAGCGAGCAGGCCACCGAGCATCATTGTGCTTTTCAGGTTGTTCATTGTTATCCGGCTTCCATGATGGAGTGGGGGCTGAGAGTACTTACTTTCTGCTGCCCCGCTCAACATTGGCGTGGATGTTGTAGAACTTGATTTGCTGCAGCCTGACCATTACTCGCTACAGCTATTGCCCCGCCATCTCCATTTCCGGACTCAACGTCCCCAACCAGGCCACCAACCCCACAATCAACACCGCCGCCGCCAATTCAACCACCACGCTGCGCCGTAACGTGTTCGCTGCCACCCGATACTGACCCTCACGCAACGAGCGCTGCAAAAACGGCCCCAGGTGAAACCGGTTCAACGCGGCGAGTACCAGCATCCCGGCAAACAGCGCGATTTTGATGGACAGCAAAATCCCGTAGGTACTGAGCAAGACATCGTCGAGCGTTGGGCCGACGATGAACAGGTAATTCACGACACCCGTGACCGTGATGACGGCCACGATCACTGCACCCACCCATTCAAATCGGCGGACAGCCCGAGCCAGCAATCTGATGCGTTCCTCGGTTTGCAGCTCGTTGAGCTTTGCCATCAAGGCAAGCGCAACCAGCGCGCCGAGCCAGGCTCCTGAAGCCAGCAGATGCAAAATGTCAGTGATGAAATGCCAATAACGACGGCTGCCTTCATCCATCGCCCCATGACCGCTCCAGGCCAGGCTGGCCAGGGCGATAGCGCCGGCAAAAGAGGCGATCAGCAGGCTGAATCCGGGCGCACGGTGATTGAGCATCACCGCCAGACTGGCGATAACCAGCGCGATGATGCGCACGACCCAGGCCAACCCGACATCCGTCTCAAACACCATCATCTCCATGTGCGGACGCAGCTCGGCAAAGTCTGACTCACCGCTCATGGCGCTCGCCATCATCACCATGCTGGCGACAGAAAGCAGCACGCCCAGCAACGCCGCCCCCGTCAACATCGACCGAAGCGGCAGCGCCACCCCTGACACCCGCTCCTGTTCTTTCAGGCTGTACAGCCCAAACAGCGCCAGCCCAAACAGCAGCATCAAATCCACATACAACCCAAAGCGCAGTGCAATGCTGACTGAGTCGCTCATCAATCACTTCACTTTGAACGTGACGTTGCCGGTGATCGGGTGAGTGTCCGAAGACACGGCGCGCCATTCGACTTTGTAGGTGCCGGCAGGCAGTGGCGAGAGCGGCGTGATGACCATGGTTTTCGGATCGCTACCACCCGAGACTTTGGCTTTCATGGGCATGGGGGAGTGCGCCATGCCAGGCATTTCCGTCATGACCAATTTTGCGCCGGAGAACTGGGTCATGAGGCTTTCGGAAAAGTGCAGTTCGATTTTGCCGGGTGTCGCGCCATCCGCACCTTCCGCCGGAGTGGAGGAGAGCAGTTTCGGGTGCGCTTGAGCGAGCGCGCTCATGAGCAGCCCAATGGCAACAGCGGTAGTTTTAATCATGCGCATGCAAGGCCTCTTACCGCTTTAAGCGGTTGTTTTTTTGGTTGTTGAGTTAATGCGTTTAGAACCACAGGCGAACGCCAAGAACCAGGCGTGCTTCGCTGCGATCCTCGCCTTCATCGTTGGCGTAGTCGGCGGTTTTGCCGTAGGTGCGGTTCCAGGTCACGCCGATGTAGGGCGCGATTTCCCGGCGGATTTCATAGCGCAGTCGCAGGCCGGCTTCGGTGTTGGATAACCCGGGACCGATACCTCGTTGCGGATCGTTTTTGCCGTAGAAGTTGAGTTCGGCGGTCGGTTGCAGGATCAGCCGGTTGGTCAGCAGGATGTCGTAGTCGCCTTCCAGTCGCGCGGCGGTTTGGCCGCCTTCGCCGATGAAGGCGGTGGCTTCGGTTTCGAAGTTGTACAGCGCCATCCCTTGCACGCCAAACGCGGCCCAGGTTTGCGGGTCGCCGGGTTTGAAATCCTGGCGAATGCCGGTCACCACGTCCCACCACGGGGAGATCGCGTGCCCCCACAGTGCCTGGATTTCGGCGTCTTCGGTTTTGCCGTTGGTGCGTTCGCCTTCGGATCGCAGCCACAGGCGATCGATGTCGCCGCCAATCCAGCCGGAGAGATCCCAGGCCAGGGTGCTGCCGTCGTCAGCGTCCTGCCATTCGAGTTTATCGGCGAGGAAGTAATGGTTGAGCGCGGTGTCATGTACGCCGTGGCCGGTTGGGCTGGCGTACACAGCGGCGCGGTCGGCATCGGTCAGCGCCGGGATCGGCGTGCGGCTTTCGGTCGGCGCAGCGGGCTGCATCTGGCCGTCGTCCATGCTTTGCATTTGGCTAGGGTCCATGCCCTGCATTTGGCTGTGATCCATGTTCTGCATGTCGTCGGTGGCGGCCATCGCCGAAGAGAGGGTCATGCTCGCGGTCACGAGTGCCAATGAAATGGGAGTGAGTCTGGTCATCGGTAGGCGCCTCATTCTTCCACGCGAACTTCACGGAACATGCCCATTTCCATGTGGTACAGGAGATGGCAGTGATAGGCCCAACGGCCGAGCGCATCGGCGGTGACCCGATAGCTGCGCCGGGAGCCGGGCGGCATGTCGATGGTGTGTTTGCGCACCATGAACTCGCCGTTTTCGTCTTCGAGGTCGCTCCACATGCCATGCAGGTGAATGGGGTGGGTCATCATCGTGTCGTTGACCAGCACCACCCGAACCCGCTCGCCGTATTTGAGGCGCACGGGTTCGGCATCGGAGAACTTCACACCGTTGAACGACCAGGCGAATTTCTCCATGTGGCCGGTGAGGTGCAGTTCGATGGTACGGCTCGGCTCGCGGCCGTCCGGGTCTTCGAAGGTGCTGCGCAGGTCGGAATAGGTCAGGACGCGGCGGCCGTTGTTGCGCAGGCCCAGGCCGGGATCGTCGAGTTTGGGGGCGGTGGTCATTGCTTGCATGTCCACCAGCGGGTTGTTGTTTTCCGTCGCAGGGTGGGACTGCATGCCGGGCATGGCCATGGCGCTGTGATCCATGCCCGCCATGCTGCCGTGATCCATCCCGCCCATGCCCATGTCATCCATGGTCACCCGCGGTCGAGGGTCCAGCGGCGGTACCGGCGCGGATAAACCAGCCTTCGCTGCAAGTGTGCCGCGTGCAAAGCCAGTCCGATCCATCGACTGGGCGAACAAGGTGTAAGCCGCTTCGGTCGGCTCGACAATCACGTCGAAGGTCTCCGCCACCGCAATGCGAAACTCGTCGACGATCACCGGTTTGACGTGCAGCCCATCCGCAGCGACCACCGTCATTTTCAGCCCGGGAATGCGCACGTCGAAGTACGTCATGGCGGAGCCATTGATGAAGCGCAGGCGCAACTTCTCGCCCGGTCGGAACACGCCCGTCCAGTTCGAGTTCGGCGCCTGGCCGTTCATCAAGTAGGTGTAAGTTGCGCCGCTGACGTCGGCCAGGTCGGTGGGGTTCATCTTCATTTCGGCCCACATCTTTCGATCGGCGACCGTGGAACCCCAACCTTTCTCGCTGACGTCATGGATGAAATCACCCACGGTGGGCTTGTTGTAGTTGTAGTAATCGGACTGTTTTTTCAGCGTCTTCATCAGGTCGACGGCGTCTTCGTCGGTCCAGTCGGTCAGCATCACCACGTAATCGCGGTCGTACTGGAACGGCTCCGGCTCCTTCGCATCAATCACCAACGGCCCGTAAACACCGGACTGTTCCTGTAAGCCTGAATGGCTGTGGTACCAGTACGTGCCGTTCTGTCGAACCTTGAATTGATAGACGTACATCCCACCCGGCTCGATGCCGTGAAAGCTCAAACCCGGCACGCCGTCCATGTTGGCCGGCAGCAAGATGCCGTGCCAGTGAATGGAGGTGTCGGCGTTGAGTTTGTTTTTCACTCGCAGCGTCACCGTGTCGCCTTCGCGCCAACGCAGCAGGGGGCCGGGAATGCCGCCGTTGATGGTCATCGCGGTGCGCGGGTTGCCGGTGATGTTGACCGGGGTTTCGCCGATGAGCAGGTCGAAATCGGTGCCCGCCAGCACCTGAGGTTCGCCGGGACTGGTGACCGCCCAGACAGGCGTGCGCCATAACCCGAGGCCGCCGAGGAGCCCGCCCACGGCCAGGCCCTTCACGAAGGTGCGTCTTGATGTGTTGGAGTGCATGCCGTGTTCCCGGTCCGTCAGCGTGGAGAGAGCTTGACGACGAGGCTAACGGGCGATGCCTTTCAGCAGGCTGAGGCGGGGATTACAGTTTTGTCAGGTTCATGCCGTAATTATTGGCGTGTATCGGGCGTTGACGCTGCGGCCACAGTGCCGCTACCGCAATTGATATACGAAGACGACTTCAACCAACGCTGATCCGGATAGTAAGAAAACAACAACTGCCCATCTTTCATCGAATCAATCAACTTATGCGCAATTGCCGGCCGTACAGCCGGACACCCCAGGCTTCTACCGATCCGGCCATTCGCTCGGGCAAGAACCGGACTGACATAGGGCGCCCCATGGATAACGATCGCCCGCTCAAATGCGTTGTCGTTGAAACCCGGCTCCAATCCTTCCATGCGCAAGGAGTAACCGTTCTGGCCGACATAGCTCGACTGGGTGCGGTACAAACCGAGGCTGGTGGCAAAGCTTTCATTCTGGTTGGAGAACTTGACCGCCATGTTCTCGCCGCTGTTGCGACCGTGGGCGACCAGTTCGTGGAACAGTAATTTACGTTTCTTCAGATCGAACACCCACAACCGTTGTTCGGTCGAAGGCAATGAGTAGTCGATGACAGCAAGTCTTTGGACAGGTGCTTTACCTTGGGCCAAGCTGCATTGGGTAGCGCGTACGGCCAGCCCGATGACTTTGGCGTTGGCGCCAGGTGCTGCTTTGAGCAGCGCGGCTTCAAGCGAATCGGCGTAGGCTGCCGGTACCGAAACTAACGTCAGCAGCAAGGCCGTGAATAAGAAGCCAAAGCGGTCTAGTGCCATATGTAAGTCTCACATTAATGTTTCGAGTCTAGCAGTGTGCAGGATGCTAGCCGTTGAATACGGGGCGATTAAGGATTATCCATGGGGCAGTTAACAAGGTTATTCGTCATAAGCCGCATCTTTTTTATGGGCTTTCTGATCAGCGGCGCAGCGATTGCAGAAACTTCGCCGATTGAGGCGGTATCTCCCGTCATCAGCAGAACTGGCGCAGCACCTGACGATTACGTCGCTCAAACGATTCAGGCGGCACTTGAGCCATTGAGTTCATCGTTTCCCCCCTTGCTCACTTCCCGTGGCCATCAACGGGTGGACCCGAGTCGCGTGGTCATGGATTTTTACATGCATCGGAGTTATCGCTCGGCCTGGGCGAACGACAGCGATGTCATTCAGTTATTGAAAAGCCTGAGCGAGACCCGGGCCGACGGGCTGGATCCTGCGGACTTTCATATTGATGAGTTGGCGAACGCCAGAGCGTCGATGCAGGCAGCAGAGCCGACGGTGGCGCAACGGGCGGCGTTCGATATCGCGGCGACCCGGACCTTTATCACGGCGCTGCTGCAATTGCGGCGCGGCAAGGTTGACCCATCGCGTCTGGACATCCATTGGAATTTCGACCCTGTCGGCGCCGATCCTCGTGGAGACATGAATAACTTGTTCGCCGCGCTCGATGCTCATGACGTTGCACGCGCCTTTGCACAGGCGCCGCCACAAGAGGCGGTTTACCGCAGCCTGCGCGTGGGCCTGGCGCAACTGCGCAAGGTTCGGGACGCGGGTGGCTGGCCGAAGATTGCCGAAGGCCAATCGCTCAAGCCAGGCATGGATGACGCCTCTGTCGCGCAGTTGCGAGCACGTTTGGTGGTGGGTGGTTATCTGGCCCCATCAAAGAAGCCACGCACTGATTACGACGACAGCGTCACCGCGGCGGTGAAAAAGTATCAGACCGAGCAATACCTGGGGGCGGATGGCGTGGCGGGGGCCGCGACACTGGCTGCGTTGAATGTGCCCGTAGAGGCGCGGATAGACCAGGTTCGGGTGAACATGGAGCGCGCGCGTTGGTTGTTGTACAAACTTCAGGGCACTTTTGTCATCGTTGATATTGCGGGTTACAAGGTGGCGCTTTATCGCGACGGTAAGGCGATATGGCGTTCCCGGGTTCAGGTCGGTAAGCCGTTCCGCAGTACGCCGGTGTTTCAAGCCGAGATTACTTACGTAACGTTCAACCCCACCTGGACTGTGCCACCGACGATCCTCGTCAAAGACATGCTGCCGAAGATTCAACGAGATCCTGGCTACCTTGCCGCCAGCCGTATAAGAGCCCTTGATCGAGAGGGGAATGTGCTCGATCCGTCGACCGTCGACTGGGATAACGCGCGCGGTATTACGCTGCGACAAGATGCCGGGCCGGACAATTCGCTGGGGCAGGTGGTCATTCGGTTTCCCAATGAGTATTCGATTTATCTCCACGACACGCCGCATCGCGAGTTGTTTGCGCAATCGCGCCGTGCCACCAGTTCAGGCTGCATACGGGTGGAGAACCCGCTGCAGTTGGTAGAGCTGTTATTCAACGACCCGGTTCGTTGGAACAGCGCCGGGATACAGGCTCAACTGGCGAACGGCAAGACCGAAAATATCAGGCTTCCCGTCAAGGTGCCGGTGCTGTTGGCTTACTGGACGGTGGACCTGAGCAACGATGGTCGAGTGATGTTTAAACCCGATGTGTACGGGTACGATTCCGCGGTACTGCGAGGGTTGAATCTGCCTTCGGAATTGCCCGTTCTGGATGTGCGACGAGCAGGAACTTCCTCTGTGGCAACGGAGCAAAACCAGCAGTAGCCATGAAGGAGTTGGGACTTGTCACCCGTATGGAAAGGGCCGGTCATCGATGCACCAACGATGCAAGCGCTCTGCGTCAACCTTTGCGCTCCGTCGCAGATTCCAGAGTTGGTGAAGCCAAAAGGTTGGCTGACCCGTTGAAAACTATCACAATACAAAATAGTCACCGATCATCGATGTGAAGGAATAGGGAATTGAAGATGGATGTTGCGCAAAAAAAACCGTCACTCAACACAGGTATGCTTGATGTGCATGACCTCGATGAGTGCCGCAACATTCAAAAAGGTGCCGTGTTTATCATTGCCTCGGGGGCGTCCGCTAAAGATTTTCCGCTGGAAAAGTTTGCCGACATTCCGATGATTACGATGAATGGCGCCATCTCCATGTTCTCCGGGACAGGTACCAAGCCGTTCTTTTATGCCTGTACGGATCAAGGCTTTTCCCGAGAGCAACCCGAACTGTTTTCAGAGGCGATGCGCATCAGTCAGCGGGTTGCACTGTGGCAAGAGCACATCTGGAACACGACGGTAGCGCCTGAGGGCGAACTGTATTTACTCGGCCGAGCCCCCAAGCTCTCCTGGACGGACCTGGTTTTCAGGGCCGATAAAGAGCTCGTCAGAAGTCGCAAACTCGGGACTGGCCGCAACAGAACCCTTGGTTTCAGCAAGAACCTTAAACGCGGTTTTTTTGATGCCCGTACCGTGGCTTATCTGGCTTTGCAGATTGCCTATCACGTGGGCTTTACCAAGGTGTTTTTGGTCGGCGTCGACTTGAATCAGTCTGTGAGCCGTTTTTACGAAGAGGCCGACACGTTAGCGTCGCCATGCCTGCTCGATCAGCATTTTCATACGAGAATTCTGCCGTCGTTCGAGATCTTGTCGAAGTACGTCGTGAGTGAAGATTTTAAGGTCTACAACCTGTCCAGTAATTCAAGGATTCCGGGCGAGCTCATTCCTCGAGTGACGCTGGATGAGATCGACAAGTTGATCTAAACGTTGTTCGTGTTTTATTGAAATGGGCGCCCTCGGAGCGCCCATTTTTTTTGTTTGTAATTTATCGACCGTCAACCGTTCGGCACTTGCGTCGGATCTGCCAATAAGCGTCGCCTAAGCTTTGATTTATCCGGACATTCTTCCGGTACTTACAAGGAAGGTGTGGCATGACTTTGTTAAAATTCGGCGCGTCGATCCTGATGGTCTGTTTGGCAGGCTGCGCAACCAGCAGTCGTTATGAACCTCCACCGGTTCCGGCATCAGCGATGACGCTAGACGATGGGCAAATTCATAGCACGTTAGTGGGTAAGCAGTTTTATGGAACCACCCGGCAGGGCAGTCACCCCTACTCGATCAGGTTTTTAGCCGATGGTATCGATGTGTTCGAGATGGCGCCTGACGCGCCGGAGAAAGAACGGTGGACTCTCAAAGACGGTGTTGTTTGCGTCATACCTAACAAGTACCCAACCGAGTGCAGCCAAGTGAAGGTCGCCAATAATGAGTATTGGTTTGTCGATCCGAAGAGTGGGAGAGTCAACGCGCATCTGAAGCTCGCGCCTTGATGGTGATGCTCGTGAAGGAATGCAATGGCGACCCAGCGTGAACTCAAGCCGGTGCCCCATGAGATTGCCCAGCGGGCATACGAGCAAATGCGCCTGGGGGATGCAGAAAGTGCTCGGGCGCATTTGCATAGCGCGATGCGACGACTAGCCAAAGGACATTTGCCCCATACCCCCCCGTAGACTAAGCTCACAAAAAATAAGGGTTTTGGGGTGTTACCTATGCCTTACCCTTACAGGACGAGCTTTTGCCTATCCCTCTTCACGATCCGCACAACGCCACCGGCGTCACGTTGAAACGGTTACCTCTGCGCAAAGCAGCGGTACTGTTTATTGCGGTCGTGTGCCTGAGCCTGTGCGGTTTGCTTTACCTGCAACTGGAGCAATCGCGCCGGCATGACCTGGCGTTGGCGCAAGTGGCGTCATCAAACCTGACGCGGGCCATGGCGCAGCAGGCCGAAGACACCTTCATGCAAGCCGATCTGGTGCTGACCAGTCTGGCCGACTGGATTCAGGCTGACGGTTTCGGCGCGCCCCAAAAGGCACGCTTGCAGAAAACGTTCGCCCGGCGGGTGCAGGCGCTGAGTCAATTGCACGGGATATTTCTGTTCGACCAAAAGGGGCAGTGGGTCGTTACCTCTTTCGACGAACTGCCACGCGGACCCGGTGTGGGGGATCGCGATTATTTCAAGTTCCACCAGCAGAACGTCTCCTCCCTGGCGCACATCGGGCCGGCGATTCGCAGTCGGGAAAATGGTGAGTGGATCATTCCGATATCCAAGCGTGTGAACGACAAGAATGGCAATTTCCAGGGCGTCTTGTTGGCCGGCATCAAGATGGCGTACTTCGATCAGTTCTTCAAAAGCTTCAGCATTGATGACAACGGTTCGATGTTTTTGGGCTTGACCGACGGAACGCTGCTGGCGCGACGGCCGTTTGTGGAATCGCTGATTGGCACATCACTGGCCAAGAGCGAGATCTTCGAGAAATTGCTGCCCAACGCACCCTCCGGCAACGCGATGTTCCGCTCGCTGGTCGATGGTGTTGTGCGGTTGTATGGCTACCGTCAGCTCGACGCTTATCCGCTGGTCGTGTCTGCCGCCTCGTCCAGGGATTCTATTCTCAAGGATTGGAACGACACGGCGTTTCGCTCCACAGTCATCGTTGCCCTGGTGGTGCTGGGTGTGGGGCTGTTCGGCTGGATGTTCCTTTATCAGGTGCGTGTCGGCGAACGGGTCGAGGCGGATTTGCGCACGGCGAAGGAAGCGCTGAAGCTGATCGCAACTCACGACAGCCTGACCGGCCTGGGCAATCGCCGGCTGTTCGAGGGAGCGCTGGACATCGAGTTCGGCCGAGGCGCCCGGCAGTCGAGTTCGCTGAGCCTGATCATGCTCGATATCGATTACTTCAAACGCTACAACGACGCTTACGGCCACGTGGCGGGGGACCATTGCCTGGCTGAAGTGGCGCGGGCGGTGAAGGGGTGTTGCCATCGAAAAGCCGATTTGGCCGTGCGCTACGGCGGTGAGGAATTTGCGGTATTGCTGCCCGACACCGACATTCACGGCGCGATGGTGATTGCCGAGCAGATCCGCCGCAGCGTCATGGACAAGAACATCATCCACAGCGGTTCACCCTCGGGCTTCGTGACGGTCAGTCTGGGTTGCTATTCGTTTGTGCCGACGGGGCGGGACAGCATGGAAGTGTTCATCGAACGTGCGGATGCGGCGCTGTATCAAGCCAAGCATTCGGGGCGAAACCGCTCGGCGGTGCTGTCGATGGAGGGCGGTGTCGAGGCACTGCTGCGTTCGGATCGTTGAGGTGTCTCTCGACGGTGTTTCACCCGCGCAACACCCCGGCCAGCCGGCTGTCTGCCTGTCAGATCCCCTTCAATTGATCGTCTAGAGTTGCGGTAACGCTGCCGATCCCGGCAGGTCCCCCCACCGCACGGATGATCGTCAAAATGTTGATTACTCAAGCATTGGCAGCCGTTGCTCTAACCGTTGCAGCCTGCGCCATCTTTCCGCTCGCGAGCCAGGCTCAATCGAAAGTCACAGCCGAAGAAGCGCACGCCATCGGCGTGGATGCCTACCTTTATTTTTACCCGCTGTTGACCATGGACATCACCCGCAAGCAATTCACCAACATCGAACCGGGCAAGGAATTCGGTAAAGGTCCGATGAATATGTTTATCAGCGTGCCGCAGTATCCACCTGCCAATTTCAAAGGGGTGGTGCGCTCGAACTTCGACACCTTGTATTCCATTGCCTGGCTGGATTTGACCCAAGAACCGCTGGTGATCGCAGCGCCCGATACGGCCGGGCGTTTTTACCTGTTGCCGATGCTCGACATGTGGACCGATGTGTTCGCCTCACCGGGCTGGCGCACCACGGGCACCCAAGCGGGGCAGTTTCTGGTGACGCCGCCGGGCTGGACCGGGACGGTGCCTGCCGGACTGAACCATCTGCCGGCGCCTACGCCCTTTGTCTGGGTCATTGGCCGCACCAAGACCGACGGCGCTGCGGACTACGCGGCCGTGCACAAAATTCAGGCTGGCTATACCGTGACACCGTTGTCCCGGTTGGGTAAAAGCCCCGAGCCGGTCAGCGTGAACATTGACCCGGCCGTGGACATGAAGACCCCGCCCAAGATTCAGGTCGACTCAATGTCGGCGGCCGACTACTTCGCCTACGCCGCCGAATTGCTCAAAATGCACCCTGCGCACATCACCGATCAACCGATCCTGGCGCAGATGAAGCGTATCGGTATCGAGCCCGGAAAATCCTTCAACATGGATGCACTGGACCCTGAAATCAAAGCAGCGCTGCAGACCGTGCCCGAAGACGCGCAGACGCTGATGACGTGGAAGGTTCCAACCCTCGCTCGCGTGGTCAACGGCTGGTCGATGAACACCGACACCATGGGCGTCTACGGAAACTACTACCTCAAACGCGCGATCGTTGCGCAGATGGGGCTCGGCGCCAACTTGCCCGAGGATGCGATTTATCCGCTGAACATCGGCGATGTCGAAGGCAAGCCACTCGATGGAACGAACAAGTACGTGCTGCATTTCGACAAGGGTGAAATGCCGCCGGTAAACGCTTTCTGGTCGATCACCTTGTACGACCCTGAAGGATTCCAGGTCGGCAATGCGCTCAACCGGTTTGCGTTCAGTAGCTGGATGCCGTTCAAGACGAACGCCGACGGTTCGCTGGACATCTACTTCCAGCACGAAAACCCCGGTAAGGACCTTGAAGCCAATTGGCTGCCGGCACCGAAGGGCGGGTTCAACCTGACCATGCGTTTGTATGGGCCCAAGCCCGAGGTTTTGAACGGCAAATGGAGCCCGCCGCCGGTCAAACCAGCCTAGTCCCACGTTTCAGGCCAAAAAGCAGCCGACGATCATCGGCTGCTTTTACGCGTCCAGCTGCCCGTCCCGCCGCCGGCACCGCCCGTTCCACCGCCCGCCGCGCCCGTGCCACCCCCCGCGCCAGAGCCGCTGTTCCCGGCATTGCCACCATTTCCGCCACCCGACGAGCCCGATCCGCTATCGCCGCCGTTAGCGTTATGGTCGCTCGAGGGTTGGCCAGGGTTATTGTTGGGCGCCATTGTCGAGCCGCCGGTTGATCCTGACTTGGTACCGGTCGCATCAGCGCCATCGCCTGAGGCTGCAAAAGTGCCGACGGACATGGCGGACAGCACTCCCGTCAGTAACAGCGAGGTCATTTTGATCATCATCATGGTGCGTCTCCCAGGATGAGGCATTCTCGGCATCAAAAGGTACGCGAGCGATGCGTGCAATTACAGGGCAGCGGCCGTCGATTGGCAATGGTTGTATTAACGGTTCTTCAATTGCGGCAATGGCTTGCGTTATCCAGGGGCCAGGGCCCAGCATGGCTGCTATGTTCAGTGATACGTTCGGCGAGTGCCCCGGTAAAAAAGCATTGCGAGCGTCGCATCCCGATCAGGCAATCGATTGACAGGATAAGTGCATGGATATGACCGCCGTTACCACCGTCGCCGCGCCCCGTCATACGCCGATAACCCGCAACCTGGTGTTGGTCGTCGGCCTGCTGTTTGTTCTGGGTGTGCTGATTGCCCTGTTGGCCTTGTTCAACATTGCCGGGCGTCTGGACGCCCAGGACCTGGCCAAGACCACGTTCTACACCCAGCGTGCGCTGGAAAACCGCATCACCGCCTCGAAAAGCTACGTCGCC
This sequence comes from Pseudomonas sp. GL_093, assembly GCF_057837605.1. Taxonomy (NCBI): domain Bacteria; kingdom Pseudomonadati; phylum Pseudomonadota; class Gammaproteobacteria; order Pseudomonadales; family Pseudomonadaceae; genus Pseudomonas; species Pseudomonas sp. GL_093. Next base: position 2,330,595 of record NZ_CM174448.1, read on the forward strand.
AGTTATGCAAACTGGACGACCGCCTACGACCATTTGAACGGCAAGGTCGATGCGCAATGGGCTTACGTCGAGCAGAACGTGGGCAAAACCTTGTTCAGCATCGATCACTACGATGGCGTCTTCGTGGTCGATCATCAGCAAACCAAATACGCCGTGGTGCGCGGGCTTCAGGTGCAAGAGGCGGCGACCACCTATCTTTCGGCATCAATGGCGACGCTGATACAGGCAGTCCAGAGTCAGGAAAGCCTCATTGATCCGATCAGCCAGTTCACGCTGTTCGAGGGCAAACCGGCATTGCTGACGGCTGCCGCGATCGTCCCCAATGACGAAAGGCCGGCGGTCGATCCCCAAAGCACCTCGGTGCTGGTGTTCGTCGACCAGTTAAGCCCTGACAAACTCAGCGCCCTGAGCGCCGATTATGGTCTGCATGATTTAAACCTGGCGCCTGATAACGCCATCTCGCCCGGCAGGCCAGCCGTGGCACTGGCAGGCACTGGCTACAGCCTGGTTTCCCGACTTGAGCAACCGGGTCATCAGTTGCTCTGGTCGCTGCTGCCGCCATTGGGCGGCGCACTGTTGGTGCTGGCGTTGTTAACGGCTTATTTCTTCCGGTATGTCTTGCGCACGTCGGGGCACGTGGATGCTAGCTATACCAGCCTCGATTTATCGAACCAGGCGCTGGAGGCCAGTGAAGAGCGTTTTCGTGCCGTAGCTGAGGCCGCTTCCGACTGGATCTGGGAAATCGACGACAAGCATTGCATCTCTTATCTGTCAGGACGTTTCGCCACCGTCACCGGTTTTTCCGATCAGCAATGGATAGGGCAGGACATTGGGCAACTGCTCAATTGCGATACGCTGCCCTTGTCGCTGTGGCTGCATAAGCTCAATGAAGAACAGCCCGTCAGCCATTTGCGATGCTCCTATCGCGATCAATCGGGGCAACAGCGTATTTGCCGGGTTTCGGCCCGACCGATCCATCGCAAGGGCGAGGTGCTGGGCTATCGCGGAACGGCCAGCGACATCACCGATGAAGTCGCCGCTCATGCCCAGATCCAGCATCTGTCGTTGCACGATGCCCTGACGGGGCTGCCGAATCGCAACAAACTGGCGCGTTTTCTCGACGAGGCCCTGGCGCAGAAAGAGCATTCGGCGGCGCTGGTGCTGTTGATGATCGATCTGGATAACTTCAAGCCGATCAACGATTCCCTCGGTCACCCGGCCGGCGACGCTGTGCTGCTGGAAGTGGCCACCCGATTGCGCGAGTGTACGCGGGACATCGATCTGGTCGCCCGGCTCGGTGGTGATGAGTTCGTGCTGGTGCTCAATGGCATGGACAGCCACGCCGAAATCGACCGGTTCTGTGAACGTTTGCTCGAGAGCCTGCAGCAGCCGATTCATTACGAGCATCACACGCTGCACATCGGCGCGAGCATCGGTGTCGCCTTGAGTCGGCGTCAGGGGCACATTCCCAATGAACTGATCCGGTGTGCCGACATTGCGCTGTACCAGGCTAAATCCGACGGCAAGAAGACCTGGTGCTACTTTGCGCCGCACATGAACGATCAGATCCAGCACCGTCGGCAACTGGAAAACGACCTGCGTCGGGCGATCAAGAACAACGAATTCGTGATGCATTACCAGCCGCGCTACAACATGGGCGGCAAGCAGGTGGTCTCGGTGGAAGCGTTGCTGCGCTGGCAGCATCCGGAACAGGGGCTGCTGAGCCCCGACGAGTTTATCCCTTTGGCCGAGCAGACTGACCTGATCGTGCCTTTGGGGCGTTGGGTGTTGCGCGAAGCCTGTGAAACGGCCCTGACCTGGCCCGGTGCATTGATGGTGTCGGTCAATTTGTCGCCTGTTCAATTTGCCCGCAGCGATGTGGTGGAGGATGTCAGGGAGGCGTTGATCCAGACCCGTTTGCCAGCCAGTCGTCTGGAGCTGGAAATCACCGAAAACGTGATGCTCATCGATGTGGAGGGCGCTTTGGCGACCATGAATGCGCTCAAGGAACTGGGCGTGCGGTTGAACATGGACGACTTCGGTACCGGCTACTCGTCCCTGGGTTACTTGCGCACGTACCCGTTCGACGGGATCAAGATCGACAAGCGTTTCATCTCGTCCATGAGCGGCGGCGGCAATGACCGCGCGGTGGTGCAGGCGATCATCAACCTGGGCAAAGCCATGGGCCTGACCGTGACGGCAGAGGGCGTCGAGACCCTGGAGCAACTGGACTTCCTGGTCTCGGACCAGTGCCATGAGGTGCAGGGTTTCTACTTGAGTCGGCCTATGGAAAAGCAGGCGTTGCTGCCATTGCTCAAGGCATCGCATGACGAGTTTCCAGTGTAAGGGCGTGCCTTTAGTCGCCTGTCTCGTTCATGGTGGCAACTGCCGGGGCGCCCCCCGGTCACAACTGGATATCGACCCTCCATTGCGAGCGTTGGCCCATGAAGAATTTGAAAATTGCGACATTCAACGTCAACGGCATGCGCGCCCGACTGCCGAACTTGCTGGCCTGGCTAGAGCGAGAGCAGCCAGACATCGCCTGTTTGCAAGAGCTCAAGTCAGTCGACAGTGCATTTCCGGCCGCCGAGCTTGAGGCCGCTGGCTACGGCGCGATCTGGCAAGGTCAGTCTTCGTGGAACGGCGTGGCGATTCTGGCGCGGGATGCTCAGCCGCTGGAGAGTCGTCGAGGCCTGCCGGGTGATGACAGCGACACCCATAGCCGGTATTTGGAGGCCGCCGTGCACGGGATTCTGGTGGGCTGCCTGTACCTGCCCAACGGCAACCCGCAGCCGGGGCCGAAGTTCGATTACAAGCTGGCGTGGTTTGAACGGCTGATCCATTACGCGCAGACGCTTCAGGTCAGTGAGCATCCCGTGGTGTTGGCCGGTGACTACAACGTGGTGCCCACCGACCTCGACATCTACAACCCGCGATCCTGGCTGAAGGATGCGTTGCTGCAACCTGAAAGCCGCGAGTGTTATCAGCGCCTGCTGACCCAGGGCTGGACCGATTCCTTGCGCCATCTGTATCCGGAGGATCGGCTCTACACTTTCTGGGATTATTTTCGCCAGCACTGGCAAAAGAACTCAGGGTTGCGCATCGATCATCTGTTGCTTAACCCGGCGCTGAGTCCTTATCTGCAGGAGGCCGGAGTCGATGCCTGGGTTCGCAACGAGCCCCACGCGAGTGATCATGCACCGACGTGGATTCGATTGAGTTCGCGCAAACTACGTTGATATTGGCGTGTGCGGCGATTGGTTAAATCAATTGTCAGTCGAACCGCTTTTTCCCTTATACATGGCGCCCATCGGCGGAGAAATCCGGCGCCATGCATAAGGACCGAGCAATGAGCGAGCCACACCTGAGCAATCTTGCGTTGTACTTGCAACGCCTGGGCTTCGACGCGCCGCCGGCGCCGACCCTGGAAACCCTGCGCCAACTTCAACTGCGCCACACCGGCGCCTTCGTGTTCGAAAACCTCACCACGCTTTCGGGTCAGCCGGTGCTCATCGACCTGCCGTCCATCGAGCAAAAGGTGCTGCACGACGGTCGCGGCGGCTACTGCTACGAACTCAACAACCTGTTCCTGGCCCTGCTTCAAGAGCTGGGCTTCGACGCTCGCGGTATCTCCGGCCGAGTGGTCATGGGCCAGCCCGAAGGCGCATGGACCGCCCGTACACACCGCTTGAGCCTGGTAACCCTGGACGGCGTGCGCTACATCACCGACGTCGGCTTCGGCGGCATGGTGCCCACCGCACCGCTGATGCTCGATACCCCGGCTGAACAGCTCACCCCTCACGAACCCTATCGCATCGATCCGCACGAGGATGGCTACACCCTGCGCGCCAACGTCGCCGGCGAATGGCGGGCGATGTACATTTTCGATTTGCAGCGCCAAGAAGACATCGATTACGCCGTCGGCAACTGGTACGTCTCGACCCACCCCGAATCGTCGTTCGCCAGGCAGCTGATGGTGGCGCGCACCGGCGAAGGGTGGCGCCGCACGCTGAACAACGGCAGTTATGCGATTCATCGGATCGGCAGTGAGACTGAACGGCGGCAAGTGACGGATGTGGATGAATTGCTGGGTTTGTTGCGCAGCGAATTCGACATTCGGGTGCCACGGGAGGCGGCGTTGCGCCGGGTTATTGAAGGGCTGATTCAACAGCCCTGAGCCTCACAGCTGCAGCCCCTCCTGCACCACCGACAGCAGATTGTCTTCGGTCATGGCGATCGCATCCGGTTGTTGCCCGGATTGATCGATCGCCTGCAGCCACCACTGCGTCTCGCCGTGTTCGCTCACGGTTCGCAGCATCGAAAGTGCCTTTGCCTGAGTGCGGATCTCGACCCGCCCGGCACCGTCCTCAGTGAAACGAGCGACGGGGTCGAAGGTAATGCTGTGGTGGTTGCCTTCAATCAGTAACTGGTCGATGGCGTAGTCGTAGGTCGCCCCGTCGGCATGACGTTCGAAGACGTGCGTCGGCACTCGCCGGATGTTCAGCCCGGCTTCGCTGAGCGGCGCCAGCCAGGCTTCGATGAGGTGGTACAGCTCGTAAACCTGCGCAGGCCAGCTGTCTATCTGGTGATCTGCACAGAGTGTCTCGTCGGCGCTGGACTGCTGGGTTTGCTTCAGTTTCGCGGCGAGTTGGTCAGCCTTGCTCATGTCGATGTCCTATCGTGGTCTCAGTGAGAGCGTACCTCTATCAAGGTAGTGCACGTCTTGCCTTGCGTCATGTTGCCGGGAGGTTTTGGTTTCGCCGACTAAGAGTCTCGCTGGCTCGCGTTTTAACGAATATCCCGCCGCCACGTTCCGCTCTTGGGATGAAAGCGCCTGCACGCCACACCCAGTCTCGGGTAAATCCAGGGAATGCCGAACCGGCGAATCGTGAAGTAAAACCGGTAATCGGCCAGGTCCATGAAGGTCGCGAAAAAATGCGCCTCATCCAGCCAGATCAGCTCGTCCAGATCGTACGAGCTGTACACGTATCCGACCATGTGTTCGCCCAGTACGCGTTGAAGGTCTTTACTGATCAGCACAAAACACACGGCTTCATCAAAGGGACAATCGAAGTCCGTCACCAACAGATAACCGGATGCGGTCTCGTATTGACGCAGTAGCGTGCGACCAGAAATGACCAGCGCTGAGCGGTGGCCGTCGATGATCACTTGGGATGTTCCAGGGCTCGGGGCGTCAGGGTCTTCAGACTGCCACAGAGCGAATCGCTCCAGGGGATTCATGGTCGTGAGAGCGTCCGTGATTTTGCGTCACGTTGGATCTTCTGGACTCGGCACCACGCCCAGTGGGTGATCAGCCCGACTGCCGCGCCATCGATCAGCCAGAACATCCACAGCAACCGCCATTTAGGGTGAAGACAGACCAGACCGGCGATCGCCACCCCAGCCAACACGCCAGTCACCCAGTTGGCGTAACTCTTGGCGCTGAGCCAGGCGTACAGCGGCGTGAAACCCACAAGCACGGGCACCACGCCGAAGAACACGCCACCGACCAAAAAAGACACGAAGACGCCGACGCCAACCCAGAGGCCAACCTCCAGGTCAGGGGAATCCATGGCATAGGGCAGGGCAATGGCCAGGGCTTGCACGGCGACCACGGTGCAAAACGCGCCAAAGGTCAGGGGCAGGATCTGGGCAAGGTGTTCGAGTGCTGAGCGATTATTCAAGGTGGCGGCTTCCATGTCCGTAATTGTCCGCCAAGGTGCGGAGCGGCAGAGTTTATCAGGGAAGGTGCGGCGCAAGTCTCAGGTGTGGAATGGCCATGTGTCCATAATCTGACTGATTAGTTGTATACAACTCTATAGACATTTGTCCTGAGTATTGAATACAGTGTGCGCACAACAAAAACCAGGGAACCCCCCAAACCATGAAAACGCCCCATGTTTCACACCAACGGCCTGAGGATGAAAATCTCGGGGTCGGCGCGAATATGGCTTACGGCCTGCAACACGTTCTGACCATGTACGGCGGCATCGTTGCGGTGCCTTTGATCATCGGCCAGGCGGCTGGGCTCTCGCCAGCGGACATCGGTTTGTTGATTGCTGCTTCATTGTTTGCAGGGGGGCTGGCGACATTGCTGCAAACCCTGGGCTTACCGTTTTTCGGTTGCCAATTGCCGCTGGTACAGGGCGTGTCGTTCTCTGGTGTCGCGACCATGGTGGCGATTGTCAGCAGCGGCGGGGAGGGCGGGTTTCAATCGATTCTCGGGGCGGTGATTGCTGCGTCGTTGATCGGTCTGCTGATCACGCCGGTGTTCTCGCGAATCACCAGGTTTTTCCCGCCGCTGGTCACGGGCATTGTGATCACCACCATCGGCCTGACGCTGATGCCAGTGGCCGCACGCTGGGCCATGGGTGGCAACAGCCATGCCCCGGACTTCGGCAGCATGGCGAACATCGGACTGGCGGCGGTGACGCTGGTGCTGGTGCTGCTGTTGAGCAAGATCGGCAGCGCGACCATCTCGCGTTTGTCGATCCTGTTGGCGATGGTTATCGGCACGGTGATCGCGGTGTTCCTTGGCATGGCAGACTTCTCGTCCGTCACTCAAGGCCCGATGTTCGGCTTCCCGACGCCATTCCACTTCGGCATGCCGACCTTCCACTTCGCCGCGATCCTGTCGATGTGCATCGTGGTCATGGTGACCCTGGTGGAAACTTCGGCCGACATCCTCGCCGTCGGTGAAATCATCGGCACCAAGGTCGACTCCAAACGCCTGGGCAACGGCCTGCGCGCCGATATGTTGTCGAGCATGATCGCGCCAATCTTTGGCTCCTTCACCCAAAGCGCGTTCGCCCAGAACGTCGGGCTGGTGGCGGTGACCGGGATCAAGAGCCGCTTCGTGGTGGCTACCGGCGGTTTGTTTCTGGTGATCCTCGGTTTGCTGCCGTTTATGGGCCGGGTCATCGCCGCTGTACCGACTTCGGTTCTCGGCGGCGCCGGTATCGTGCTGTTCGGCACCGTGGCGGCCAGCGGTATTCGTACGCTGTCCAAGGTCGACTACCGCAACAACGTCAACCTGATCATCGTCGCCACCTCCATCGGCTTCGGCATGATCCCCATCGCTGCGCCGAACTTCTACGACCACTTCCCAAGCTGGTTCGCCACGATCTTCCACTCGGGCATCAGCTCGTCGGCGATCATGGCGATCGTGCTGAACCTGACCTTCAACCACCTTACTGCCGGTAACTCGGATCAGCAGTCGGTGTTCGCGGCCGGTACTGAACGCGTTCTGCGTTATCAGGATCTGGCAGCGTTGCGCGAAGGGGATTATTTCAGCGAAGGCAAACTGCGTGACTGCGACGGGAATGAGATTCCGGTGGTGGAGGCGGAGCATGGACATGGAGAGCCGCGTGCAGCGCATGCAAAGAGCAGTGAGCATGTCTGACAACACTCAAGGCATGGAAATATGAAAAAGGCGTCCTTAGGGACGCCTTTTTTATTGCCTGAACTACGCTCTGGCGACGGTGCTGACCAACCGGGCTTGCGCTGCCATTGTCGTCAAATGTGAAGTCCCTGACGTCAAATGAAAAGCAGTCGACGTGCTCGTGACGATACTGGTTTTCCCTGCGAAACCCCGTTTTCACATCAAGCCTGGCGGGGGGAGAGCTGTCAGTTGCATCTCAGTAAAACAATTATAGAGAGCGCAGAATGAAGTTCAGTTTTATAGACAACAGCAAGCCGAGCCGCCGGCGCGTTCTACGCGATGCCTTCACCCTGGCGTTGGCGGCTTCTCCATTGGCGAGCCTCGCCAAGGCTGCCGAGGAAACCAGCTCGGCTGACGAAACCGCCGAAGAAGTGACCTTTGCTGCGGGCCCACGGCCGTTGGTGCAATACCCGCAAAAGCGCCCGTTGACCCTGGTGACCACCCGGCCGCCGCACCTTGAGACGCCGTTCCCTGTTTTCAATGAAGGGCCTATCACGCCCAATGACGCCTTTTTCGTGCGTTACCACCTGGCCAATTTCCCTACCAGCATTGATCCGGACACCTACCGTCTGACGATCAAGGGCTCGGTCAACACGCCGCTGTCCCTTTCCCTGGCGGAGCTGAAAGCCCTCGCCGAGCCGGTAGAAGTGGTGGCCGTCAATCAGTGTTCGGGTAACAGCCGTGGCTTCTCGATGCCGCGGGTGTTTGGCGCTCAATTGGGCAATGGTTCAATGGGCAATGCCCGCTGGGTGGGCGTGCCACTCAAGGCGGTATTGGAAAAGGCCGGTGTGAAAGCCGACGCCAGGCAAGTGACCTTCCGTGGGCTCGATAAGCCCGTGCTGCCAAGCACGCCGGAGTTCATCAAGGCTCTGGACATCAGCCATGCCGTGGACGGTGAGCCGATGATCGCCTGGTCGATGAACGGCACTGATCTGCCATTCCTCAACGGTTACCCGATACGTCTGGTGGTGCCGGGGTATTTCGGCACGTACTGGGTCAAGCACCTGAGCGAGATCGAAGTCGTCGACCACACCTACGACGGTTTTTTCATGGCTAAAGGTTACCGCGTGCCGGACAACGATTGTTTCTGCATCGCCCCCGGCACCACGGCGGCGCAAACCCGGCCGATTTCCAAACTGCCGGTTCGCAGCTTCATCACCAGCGTTAAACATGGCGATGTGTTGCCGCTGAAAAAAAGCGTGGTGCTCAAGGGTATCGCGTTCGACGGTGGAGCAGGCGTCTACAAGGTGGAAATTTCCATCGACGGCGGGAAGAACTGGCGCGAAGCCAGGCTGGGTCAGGACCTCGGTCGTTTCTCTTTCCGTGAGTGGACGCTGCCGATCACCTTTACCAGTAAGGGTGCCACGCAGTTGATGGTGCGAGCCAGTAACAGTGCGGGCGAGACACAGCCGCTGCAAGCCGACTGGAACCCTGCCGGCTACCGCCGTCACGTCGTAGAAACCAGCCACGTGACTGTCGCCTGAGGGGCCCGCATGAAACTCATGAAACGCATGACCACCTTGCTGTGCGCGGCTCAGGTTTGTTGGATTGGCCTGGCTGGCGCAGCGCCACTCTCGATCACGCTGCCGCCTGAAACGGCTGTGTTCAAACCCAGTGCACTGCCAGGCTATCAACTGGCCCAGCAGAAATGTTCCACCTGCCATTCTGCCGATTACATCAACTTCCAGCCCCCCGGCATGAGCCTGGCGCAGTGGACTGGAGAGGCGAGCAAGATGCAGCACGTGTACGGGGCGCCGATCAGCGATCAGGATGTGAGCGTGATCGGCGCTTACCTGGCGGTAACTTACGGCAGTGCTCATGCGAACGATGCCGAGGTGCAGGCAGCCTCGAACCCATCGGCAAGCCAGCCTCCGGCAGCGCCCGTGGCCAAAGTCGATGCCATGGCTTTGCTGCAGGGCAACTCTTGTCTGTCCTGCCACGCCATCAATCACAAGATCGTAGGTCCGGCCTATCACGAGGTGGCGGCCAAGTACGCCAACGATCCGCAGGCGCTGGCCAAGGTCACGTCGAGCATTCAGCACGGCGGTACCGGCAAATGGGGGGATATTCCGATGCCGCCTTTCGCGCAGTTAAGCCCGGACGATCTGCATACCCTGAGCACGTTCATCTTGCAGCAGTAAGTCCCGGCCCCGGTTCGGCCGGGGCCTTGCTCTCCAACGCTGTATCCAGGAATCCGACGGAACACCAGAAACGAAAAAACCCGCCATAAGGCGGGTTTTTTTGGGTTTCAAAGATTTACTCTGAAACCTTGTATGGCTCCACGACCTGGACTCGAACCAGGGACCCAGTGATTAACAGTCACTTGCTCTACCAACTGAGCTATCGCGGAATGACGTGTATGTTACTGATTCAAAAAGAGAAGTCAAGCACCTGTTAACAACTTGGCGGGTTCGTGAGGACGGACGGTGGTTTATCGACCGTGGGCGGTTACCAGAATCGCCTCAGAGGTCTACCATGGCCGCCCGGAAGTGGTTACACGCGCTGCCGGCCATTCGCCGAAAAGGTACGCGCCATGAATCACCCAACCAACACACCTCGCCACAACGGGGTGTTCGCATGAGCATCGCTCAGATCAGCCTGCCCAAAGGCGTCGGCCCGCACGCCGAAAAACTGTTCGACGCAATCACTCAGGCCAGCACCGCTGACGATTTGAACCGTGCCGGTGGCAAGGCGGAAGGTTTTGTATTGGGCCTGGAAAGCGCCAAGGCCATCAAAAGCCAGGTCGCCGAATCGCTCTACGTCGCCTATGACGACGCTGCCAGCCAGCGCGCAACCGAACTGGCCTAACCGCCGAAGGTGACGGTGGCGAGCATCAGTTTGGCGTACAACATCGTTGCGGCCAGCTGCACCAGCCACAAGGCTAAACCACCGAGAAACACACCGGCAGCGACTTGCATCACCAGGTTACTGCTGCGTTTGGCCGGGGTGCGAGGCACGAAGTGGTCCAGCTCATCGCGGTCGGCGCGTAGGTCATCGTTTTTCATGTGGGTTCTCGTAAGAATTCGGGGTGTACTCAAAACCTGTGGGAGCGAGCCTGCTCGCAAATGCGGTACAACATTCAACAATGATGTTGGCTGACACGACGCCTTTCGCGAGCAGGTCGGATCGCCGCACCGTCGCTCCCACATTTGAACTGTGTGCAGTCTAGAGCCCTCGGTCGTTGCTTTGAGAATTATCTCTGACAAACAAAAAACGGGAAGCCATTTGGCTTCCCGTTTTTCATATCATCGGACGACTCAGATCACCGCAACGATGGCCTTGGTCACGACGTCGATGTTGCTCTGGTTCAACGCGGCCACGCAGATGCGGCCGGTGTCCAGGGCGTAGATGCCGAACTCGCTGCGCAGGCGGGTCACTTGCTCAACCGTCAGGCCGGAGTAGGAGAACATGCCGCGCTGACGACCGACGAAGCTGAAGTCACGCTGTGGAGCTTGCTTCGCCAACTGCTCAACCATCTGAATGCGCATGCCGCGAATCCGCAGGCGCATTTCAGCCAGTTCTTCTTCCCACTGAGCACGCAGTTCCGGGCTGTTCAGTACAGCGGCGACGATGCTTGCACCGTGGGTCGGCGGGTTGGAGTAGTTGGTGCGGATCACGCGTTTGACTTGCGACAGCACGCGCGCGCTTTCTTCTTTCGATTCGCTGACGATCGACAGGGCGCCCACGCGTTCGCCGTACAGCGAGAAGGATTTGGAGAACGAGCTGGAGACGAAGAAGGTCAGGCCCGATTCAGCGAACAGACGTACAGCCGCGGCGTCTTCGTCGATGCCATCGCCAAAGCCCTGGTAGGCCATGTCGAGGAACGGTACGTGACCTTTGGCTTTCACCACGTCCAGGACGTTGTTCCAGTCCGCCGGGCTCAGGTCCACTCCGGTCGGGTTATGGCAGCAAGCGTGCAGGACAACGATGGAGCCGGACGGCAGGGCGTTCAAGTCTTCCAGCAAGCCAGCACGGTTCACGTCGTGGGTCGCGGCGTCGTAGTAGCGATAGTTCTGCACCGGGAAACCGGCCGTTTCGAACAGTGCGCGGTGGTTTTCCCAGCTCGGGTCGCTGATCGCCACGACGGCGTTCGGCAGCAGTTGCTTGAGGAAGTCGGCACCGATTTTCAGCGCGCCAGTACCGCCAACGGCTTGGGTGGTGATGACGCGGCCAGCAGCGATCAGCGGCGAGTCGTTGCCAAACAGCAATTTCTGCACGGCCTGGTCGTAGGCGGCGATGCCGTCGATTGGCAAGTAGCCACGGGAAGCGTGTTGAGCGACGCGAATCGTCTCGGCTTCGACAACGGCGCGCAGGAGTGGAATTCGCCCCTCCTCGTTGCAGTAAACACCGACCCCCAGGTTGACCTTGTTGGTACGGGTGTCGGCGTTGAATGCTTCGTTGAGGCCCAGGATTGGATCACGTGGTGCCATTTCGACAGCGGAGAACAGGCTCATTTTGCGGCGGCTCTGAATGGAAAGTGGAGGGACGTGTCGCGCTCCAGCCGAATGCACTAGAGCGGTGCACAAACGGGGAGCTAGTATAGAGGCCATCTGCGATTGATGGCGACAGACGATTCGGCTTTTACGGTAAGTTTTTCCGATTATTTCTCGACCGTTAGTCGATTGGCATCGTCAAAGGTTTTACCCGATGTAGGACGTTTGCCTTGAAAGCGCGGGCAATCGGCTCCACATTGAGCACAATCCAGTTTTTTCCTCGGGCGACATCGGTCGTTTGCGGTCTTTCCCGTTGCTGCCCGGTTCGCCCGGACAGGCGCGAACCCAGAGGTTTTTCATGTCTGAATTCCAGCTAGTCACCCGCTTCGAGCCCGCCGGCGATCAGCCGGAAGCCATCCGCCTGATGGTCGAGGGCATCGAAGCCGGGCTGGCGCACCAGACGTTGCTCGGTGTGACCGGCTCGGGCAAGACCTTCAGCATCGCCAATGTGATCGCCCAGGTTCAACGTCCAACCCTGGTGCTGGCGCCGAACAAGACCCTGGCCGCGCAGTTGTACGGTGAGTTCAAAGCGTTCTTCCCGAACAACGCGGTCGAATACTTCGTTTCCTACTACGACTACTACCAGCCCGAAGCCTACGTGCCGTCATCGGATACGTTCATCGAGAAAGACGCCTCGATCAATGATCACATCGAGCAGATGCGATTGTCGGCGACCAAGGCGCTGCTGGAGCGCAAAGACGCGATCATCGTCACCACGGTGTCGTGCATCTACGGTCTGGGCAGTCCGGAAACCTATTTGAAGATGGTTCTGCATGTGGATCGCGGCGACAAGCTCGATCAGCGTGCGTTGCTGCGTCGCTTGGCAGACCTGCAATACACCCGCAACGACATGGAGTTTGCCCGTGCGACCTTCCGGGTCCGCGGCGATGTAATTGATATCCACCCGGCGGAATCCGATTTCGAAGCGATCCGCATCGAGCTGTTCGATGACGAAGTCGAGAGCCTGTCGGCCTTCGATCCGCTGACCGGCGAAGTGATCCGCAAGCTGCCGCGGTTCACGTTCTATCCGAAAAGCCACTACGTGACCCCACGAGAAACCCTGCTGGGTGCCGTCGAAGGGATCAAAGTCGAGTTGCAGGAGCGCCTGGACTACCTGCGCTCCAACAATAAACTCGTTGAGGCCCAGCGCCTGGAGCAGCGCACCCGTTTCGACCTGGAGATGATCCTTGAACTGGGTTACTGCAACGGCATCGAAAACTACTCGCGCTACCTGTCGGGCCGCGAATCCGGCCAGGCGCCGCCAACTTTGTTTGACTACCTGCCGGCTGACGCCTTGCTGGTGATCGACGAATCCCACGTCAGCGTGCCGCAGGTCGGCGCCATGTATAAGGGCGACCGTTCGCGTAAAGAGACGCTGGTGGAATACGGTTTCCGTCTGCCGTCAGCCCTGGATAACCGGCCGATGCGCTTCGACGAGTTCGAAAACATCAGCCCGCAGACGATTTTCGTCTCGGCCACGCCGGGCAATTACGAGGCAGAACACGCCGGTCGCGTGGTCGAGCAACTGGTCCGTCCAACAGGCCTTGTAGACCCGCAAATCGAAATCCGTCCGGCGTTGACCCAGGTCGACGATTTGCTTTCGGAGATCGGCAAGCGCGTGGCGCTGGAAGAGCGGGTGCTGGTTACCACGCTGACCAAGCGCATGTCCGAAGACTTGACCGATTACCTGGCGGACCACGGCGTACGGGTGCGTTATCTGCACTCGGACATCGACACCGTGGAGCGGGTCGAAATCATCCGCGATTTGCGTCTGGGTACCTTCGATGTGCTGGTGGGGATCAACCTGCTGCGTGAAGGTCTGGACATGCCGGAAGTCTCGCTGGTGGCGATCCTCGATGCAGACAAGGAAGGCTTCCTGCGTTCCGAGCGCTCGCTGATCCAGACCATCGGCCGGGCGGCGCGCAACCTCAATGGTCGGGCGATTCTCTACGCGGACCGCATCACCGGTTCCATGGAGCGGGCGATCGGCGAAACCGAGCGTCGTCGCGACAAACAGATCGCCTTCAACCTGGCCAATGGCATCACGCCCAAGGGCGTGTTCAAGGACGTTGCCGACATCATGGAAGGCGCCACCGTGCCGGGTTCGCGCAGCAAGAAGCGCAAAGGCATGGCCAAGGCCGCCGAGGAGAACGCCAAGTACGAAGCGGAATTGCGCTCGCCGGGCGAGATCGCCAAGCGTATCAAGGCGCTGGAAGAGAAAATGTACCAACTCGCCCGCGACCTGGAGTTCGAAGCAGCGGCGCAGATGCGCGACGAGATTGGCAAGTTGCGGGAGCGGTTGATCACTGTTTGAGATTTGTGGTGCCTGTCAGGCCCCCATCGCGAGCAAGCTCGCTCCCACAGGGATCACGCTGAACCTTGTGGGAGCGAGCTTGCTCGCGATGGGGGCGCCGCGGTCTCAATGTGCTTCCCCAGCCTTCAATCCCTCCGGTAACGCTTTGGTCAACAACACCGCCAGCATGCTGATCCCCAGCGCAATCCCGACAAAGTGAAACGCATCGTTGTAAGCCATGATCGACGCCTGCTGATGCGCAATTTCACTGAGCTTGCCCAACGCTGCCGTCTCACTGCCAAACCGATCCGTCAGCGAGGTCATGCGCTCGGCCACCTGCGGGTTGGTCGGCACAATCGCTTCACGCAAATAATCAAAGTAAGTCTTGGTTCGCGCATCCAGCAACGTGGCGAGGAGGGCGATGCCGATCGCGCCGCCGAGGTTGCGCAGGATGTTGAACAGGCTCGATGCCGACCCCGCGTCCTGCGGCAGAATGTACGCCGTGGCGATCAGCGAGATGGTCACCATGATCAGCGGCTGGCCCAGCGCGCGGATGATCTGGATTTGATTGAACTGCGGCCCGGCGAAGTCCGGGTTCAACACCCCCGATGAAAAACTCGCCAAACCAAACAGCCCGAAACCCAACGTGCACAGCCATTTCGGCGAGACGTATTTCATCAGCTTCGGCACCAGCGGAATCAGAAACAGCTGCGGCACGCCCATCCACATGATCACTTCGCCGATCTGCAAGGCGTTGTAGTTCTGGATCTGCGCCAGGTACAGCGGCAACAGGTAGATCGAGCCGTACAATCCGACACCCATCCCGACACTGGAAATACTCGATAAACCAAAGTTTCGATTGCGCAGGATGCCGAGGTTGATCAGCGGATTGGGCTTGGACGTCTGCACGATCACAAAGGTGATCAGGCTGACGAGCGCAATGCTGCCCAGGGTGACGATCAGGCTCGATTCCAGCCAGTCCTTGCGATGGCCTTCTTCCAAAAACACCTGCAAACAACCGAGGCCGACGCCCAGCGTGAGAATGCCCAGGTAGTCGGTGCTTTTCAGCAGTTCCCAGTGAGCTTCTTTCTTCTCCAGGCCGTACATCAGGCCGGCGATCATGATCAGCCCCGGCGGAATGTTGATGTAGAAGATGTATTCCCAGCCCCAATTCTCGGTCAACCAACCGCCGAGGGTCGGGCCGATGGAGGGCGCGAACGTTGCGGTCATGGCAAACATCGCCATGCCTTTGGCACGGTGGTGTTCGGGGAGTTTGATCAGGGTGAGGGTAAATGCCAGCGGGATCAGCGCGCCGCCGGTGAAGCCCTGCAAGGCACGGAAGACGATCATGCTTTCCAGGCTCCACGCCATGGAGCAGAGCAGGGACGCGGCAAGAAACCCGAGGGACACCCACACCGCCAGCCGCCGCGCCGAGAGCAACTGCACCAGCCACGCCGTCAGCGGAATCATGATGATTTCCGCCACCAGGTACGAGGTGGAAATCCACGAGCCTTCTTCCAAGGTGGCTGACAGCGCGCCTTGAATATCCTTGAGCGACGAGTTGGTGATCTGGATGTCGAGCACCGCCATGAAGGCGCCGAGCATCACGCTCATGACCGCGATCCAGTCCCGCCGGGTCGGCTCGCCGACCGGGCGGATCAGTTGATCACCGGCCATCGTCAGGGGCGTCTTTAATGTTCACTTTGGCGGTGACCGACATGCCCGGACGAATCTTGCCTTGCAGCGGATTGTTCGCGGCGAAG
Source organism: Pseudomonas sp. GL_093 (assembly GCF_057837605.1). NCBI lineage: Bacteria > Pseudomonadati > Pseudomonadota > Gammaproteobacteria > Pseudomonadales > Pseudomonadaceae > Pseudomonas > Pseudomonas sp. GL_093. The sequence goes on from NZ_CM174448.1 coordinate 2,346,585, forward strand.
GTCAGTTTTACCGGAATCCGTTGTACGACTTTGGTGAAGTTGCCGGTGGCATTGTCCGGCGGCAACAGGCTGAACTGCGCGCCCGAGGCGGCAAACAGGCTGTCGACTCGCGCATCGATTGGCATGTCGCTGTAGGCATCGAATGTCAGTTCGGCTTTTTGGCCGGGCTGCATGTGACCAATCTGGGTTTCCTTGAAGTTGGCCTGAATCCAGATGTCCTGATCCGGGACGATCGACATCAGGTAAGCACCTGCCTGCACATACTGGCCTTCGCGGGCGGCGCGCTGGCCGATCAGGCCGCTGATGGGCGCGTGGATTTCGCTGCGGGTCAGGTTCAGTTCGGCCTGGGCCAGATCGGTTTTGGCGTTGGCGATCATGGCGTCGAGGCGTTTGATCTCGGCGGCCAGGGAGTTGATTTGTTGGCGCTGACTTTGGGCGTCCGCCTGGGCCTTGGTCACTTGCGAGCGGGCGATGTGGTTGTCGGCGGAGAGGGTGGTCACCCGTTCTTCTGAGACATAGCCGGGTTTGCGCAGGGTTTGCGCGCGAGACAAGTCGATCTGCGAACGACCGAGGCTGGCCTGGCTGGACGCGACTTGCGCGTCGCTGGCGGCAATCAGGCTGGCTTGCTGGGTGAGTTTGCTCTGGGCTTGCAGGCGTTCTGCCTGGCGGGTCGCGAGGGTAGCGTTGGCGCGGTCGACGGCGAGGTGGAAGTCATCGCCTTCGAGCTTGATCAGCAACTGGCCTTTCTCGACGTGCTGATTGTCCTGCACCAGCACCTGTTCGATGCGCGCGCCCAATTGACTCGACACACGGGTGATCTCGCCCTGGACGTAAGCGTTGTCGGTGCTTTCATAGAATCGCCCCTTGAAGAACCACTGGGCAAAAAAGCCCCCGGCAACCAGCAGGACGATCAATAGGAAAATAAACAGGCGACGCTTGAGTTGGGCAGGCATGGGCAGACTGTAGTCGAGAAATTGTAAGGGAAGTTATCAGCGGTCAAATCTGGCATACAGCGAATGATGGGTAAATGCCATCGGCTGATAATCGGCCATTCACCAAGGCTAGAGCGCGTTGTAGACGCAACCTTGGCTTAAATGCCCTGCTCACTGGAGCCGGGCGGGCAACGCCTGTTACCATTCGCCCTTTGTTTTATCTTCATTTCGAGACTTGCCATGACCACCGTCCGCACTCGCATCGCGCCATCGCCTACCGGGGACCCCCACGTAGGTACCGCTTACATCGCTTTGTTCAACTACTGCTTTGCCAAGCAGCACGGCGGTGAGTTCATCCTGCGGATCGAAGACACCGACCAATTGCGTTCGACCCGCGAGTCCGAACAACAGATTTTCGACGCCCTGCGCTGGTTGGGTATCGACTGGAGCGAAGGCCCGGATGTTGGCGGCCCGCACGGTCCTTACCGTCAGAGCGAGCGTGGCGACATTTATCAGAAGTATTGCCAGCAACTGGTCGAGATGGGCCACGCTTTCCCGTGCTTCTGTACCGCCGAAGAGCTGGACCAGATGCGCGCCGAGCAAATGGCCCGCGGCGAAACCCCGCGTTACGACGGCCGTGCGCTGTTGCTGTCCAAGGAAGAAGTCGATCGTCGTCTGGCCGCCGGCGAGCCGCACGTGATCCGCATGAAAGTGCCGAGCGAAGGCGTTTGCGTCGTTCCAGACATGCTGCGTGGCGACGTCGAGATCCCATGGGATCGTATGGACATGCAAGTGCTGATGAAGACAGACGGCCTGCCGACGTACTTCCTGGCCAACGTGGTCGATGATCACCTGATGGGTATCACCCACGTTCTGCGTGGCGAAGAGTGGCTGCCATCGGCGCCGAAACTGATTCTGCTGTACGAGTACTTCGGCTGGGAACAACCCGAGCTGTGCTACATGCCGCTGCTGCGTAACCCTGACAAGAGCAAGCTGTCCAAACGCAAGAACCCGACCTCGGTGACGTTCTACGAGCGCATGGGCTTCATGCCGGAAGCGATGCTCAACTACCTCGGTCGCATGGGCTGGTCGATGCCGGACGAGCGCGAGAAGTTCTCGCTGCAGGAAATGGTCGACAACTTCGACCTGAGCCGCGTCTCCCTCGGCGGGCCGATTTTTGACGTCGAGAAGCTGTCGTGGCTCAACGGCCAATGGCTGCGTGACCTGCCGGTGGAAGAGTTCGCTTCGCGCCTGCAAACATGGGCGCTGAACCCGGAATACATGATGAAGATAGCGCCGCACGTGCAGGGTCGGGTTGAAACCTTCAGCCAGGTCGCACCGCTGGCCGGTTTCTTCTTCGCCGGTGGCGTGAACCCGGACGCCAAGCTGTTTGAATCCAAGAAGCTGTCGGGCGATCAGGTGCGTCAGTTGATGCAGTTAATCCTGTGGAAGCTGGAAAGCCTGCGTCAGTGGGAGAAAGACAGCATCACCGCAACGATTCAAGCGGTGGTCGAATCCCTGGAGCTGAAGTTGCGTGACGCCATGCCGCTGATGTTTGCCGCGATCACTGGCCAGGCCAGTTCGGTATCGGTGCTCGATGCGATGGAGATTCTTGGCCCGGACCTGACCCGTTTCCGTCTGCGCCAGGCGATCGACCTGCTGGGCGGCGTGTCGAAGAAGGAAAACAAGGAGTGGGAAAAACTGTTGGGCAACATCGCCTGATCCACTCCGTTCCCGTGTAGCAGCTGCCGAAGGCTGCGTTGGGCTGCGCAGCGGCCCTTTGTGGCCGCTACACATTCTGTCTGAAAGGGCAGGGTGGCCGAATCGCGAGTGCTGCGCACTCGAACGCAGCCTGCGGCAGCTGCTACAGGGACGGATCTGGCCTCGGATTTACGGGGTTCGGCGGTAAGTGATTGTTATGTCGGCAAAAAACTTTGAAATATTTTAAAAATAAGTTTGACAGCCTTCCGATGCGCCATTAAGATTCGCCCCGTCCTCAGCGATGAGGGGCTATAGCTCAGCTGGGAGAGCGCTTGCATGGCATGCAAGAGGTCGACGGTTCGATCCCGTCTAGCTCCACCAATTTACACTTCAAGGTCTGGCCACACCGGCTTTGAAGCGATCACCACTCAGCGGTGATCTGTTGTATAGAAGGGTTTGCGTCCCCTTCGTCTAGTGGCCTAGGACACCGCCCTTTCACGGCGGTAACAGGGGTTCGAGTCCCCTAGGGGACGCCAGTTTTACAGAAGCGATGTTGCAAGATGTCGCTCCGCCGCGAGGCGAAAAATCCGGGGCTTTAGCTCAGCTGGGAGAGCGCCTGCATGGCATGCAGGAGGTCAGCGGTTCGATCCCGCTAAGCTCCACCAATTTTACAGTTCAAGGTCTGGCCACACCGGCCTTGAATCGATCAGCTCTCAGCACTGATCAGTTGTATAGAAGGTTTTGCGTCCCCTTCGTCTAGTGGCCTAGGACACCGCCCTTTCACGGCGGTAACAGGGGTTCGAGTCCCCTAGGGGACGCCACGATTACCCGCTCTGCGGGATTTTATAAGGGTCATTCAATTATTGAATGGCCCTTTTGTTTGTCTGGCGTTTGGCCAAATCCCTCATTTCTTTCAAACTGTTCTTCAGACCAGCGGTCACATCCACGACTTGCGTAAAATTATTATGAGAATAATATTCTAGTCGTAATATTCGGAGGCAACGATGAACGATAAAAAAGCTCAAACCCGCGAACGCATCCTCAAGGCTGCCAGCGCAGCGCTGATTCAGCGCGGCCCGGCCGAACCGAGCGTGGGCGAAGTGATGGGCGCGGCCGGCCTGACTGTCGGCGGCTTCTACGCGCACTTCGAAAGCAAGGACGCGATGATGCTGGAAGCGTTCAAGCAACTGCTCGGTCATCGCCGTGGCTTGATCGCCGACATGGACGCCGAATTGACCGGCGAAGAGCGTCGCGCGTTGGTTGCTGCGTTTTATCTGTCACGCAAACACCGTGATTCCTCTGATTCGGCGTGCCCGATTCCGGCTTCGGTCGGTGAGCTGGGCCGCCTGCCGGACGCGTTTCGCGTGGCGTTGAATGAACATGTGGAAATGATGGTCGCGCAGTTGGCGGCCAGCCCGGAAGACACCGACAAAGCTTTGGCCGACATGGCCTTGATGGTCGGTGGTTTGGCTTTGGCTCGCGCGTTGGGGCCAGGAGAATTGTCCGATCGATTGCTGCGCGCCGCCAAGTCTGCGGTGCTGTGACCTAAAAGCATTAGCCTGAGGAGTGAGAGCGATGAGCACGTTGAAGTGGGTTCGTAGCGTTAATGGCACCTTGGGCTGGTTCGCACCGAAACTGGTCGCGAGCAAAATGCGACTGGCATTCATGACGCCGCGGGAACTGCCGCCGCGTGATTGGGAATTGCCGCTGCTGGCGAAGTCCGAGCGAATCACCCTGCGCTTCGGCCTCTCGGCGCTGCGTTGGGGGCAAGGCCCCGCGGTGTTGCTGATGCACGGTTGGGAAGGCCGGCCGACGCAGTTTGCCAGCCTCATCACCGCGTTGGTCGATGCCGGTTACACCGTGGTTGCGCTGGACGGTCCGGCTCACGGTCGCTCGCCGGGTCGCGAAGCCAATGTGGTGCTGTTCGCCCGGGCCATGCTTGAAGCCGCTGCCGAGTTGCCGCCGCTGCAAGCCGTCATCGGCCACTCCATGGGCGGCGCCAGTGCCATGCTTGCCGTTCAGTTGGGCTTGCGTACCGAAACCCTGGTCACTATCGCTGCCCCGGCGCGAATTCTCGGCGTGTTGCGCGGTTTCGCACGCTATGTGCGGCTGCCACCGAAGGCCCGCTCGGCGTTCATTCGTCAGGTCGAAAGAGACGTCGGCATGCGCGCTGCGGCGCTGGATGTCGCGCACTATCAACTCGACATGCCCGGCCTGATCGTTCACGCCGAAGATGACTGCTACGTTCCGGTCAAGGAATCGCAGCTGATCAACGAGGCCTGGTTCGACAGCCGTTTACTGCGCCTGGAAACGGGTGGTCATCAACGGGTGCTGGCTGACCCTCGGGTGATCGAAGGCGTTCTCTCGTTGCTGGCCGGTCGCAGTCTGCAATCGCGCCAATCGGCCTGAGCATCCGTTACACTGCCCCGGTGAAAATTTTCTGACCGGGAGTGGGGCATGGGCTGGGATCGGGCAACGCCATTTATCATTGATCTGGAAGTCGGCGCAGAGGACATCGATGGGCTGGGTCACGCGAACAACGCGGTGTACGTGACCTGGCTCGAACGCTGTGCCTGGCGCCACTCCCAGCGCCTTGGCCTGGACCTGGTCGAATATCGTCGACTGGATCGGGCGATGGCGGTGGTGCGGCACGAGATCGATTACCTGGCGGCCGCCTATGAAGGCGATGAGTTGCAATTGGCGACCTGGATCGTCGATTGGGATCAGCGCCTGAAAATGACCCGACACTTCCAGTTGAAGCGCCCCAGCGACAACACCACATTGCTGCGAGCCCAAACCACCTTCGTTTGCATCGAACTGTCGACCGGCAAGCCCAAGCGCATGCCCGTGGAGTTCATCGAGGGCTATGGCCCGGCGTTGTTGTCGCAAAATCTCGAAGCATCCAAAATCTAATGTGGGAGCGACGGTGCGACGATTCGACCTGCTCGCGATAGCGTTGTGTCAGCCAACAGTGATGCTGCTGATGCACCGCTATCGCGAGCAGGCTCACTCCCACAGGGGAATCTGCGATGTTCTGCAGATTTTCCGCGCAATCCAGTAAACTGCCGCACGTTTTTCGTTGAGTGTGTTTTTCATGCAAATTGCTTTGGCGCCCATGGAGGGGTTGGTCGACAACATCCTGCGGGACGTGCTGACCCGTGTGGGCGGTATCGATTGGTGCGTGACCGAGTTCATTCGGATCAACGATCAACTGCTTACGCCTGCCTATTACCACAAGTTCGGCCCGGAGCTGTTGACCGGCGCCCGCACCGCATCCGGTGTGCCGCTGCGGGTGCAGCTGCTCGGTTCCGATCCGGTATGCCTGGCGGAAAACGCCGCGTTGGCCTGCGAACTGGGTTCCGAGGTCATCGACCTGAACTTCGGCTGCCCGGCCAAAACCGTGAACAAGTCCCGTGGCGGTGCGGTGCTGCTCAAAGAGCCTGAACTGCTGAACCAGATCGTCGAACATGTCCGTCGTGCCGTTCCGGCGCACATTCCGGTGACTGCCAAGATGCGCCTCGGTTTCGACAGCCCCGACGGTGCGCTGGTGTGTGCCACGGCCCTGGCCGAAGGTGGCGCGGCGCATATCGTGGTTCACGCGCGGACCAAAACCGACGGCTACAAGCCGCCAGCCCACTGGGAGTGGATCCCCCGGGTGCAGGATGTGGTCAAGGTGCCGGTGTTCGCCAATGGCGACATCTGGAGCGTCGAAGACTGGCGTCGTTGCCGCGAAATCAGCGGTGTCGAGGACATCATGCTCGGTCGCGGCCTGGTGTCGCGCCCGGACCTGGCACGGCAAATCGCAATGGCGCGGGCCGGTGAGGACGTCGTCGAGATGAGCTGGGCCGAGCTGCTGCCATTGATTCAGGACTTCTGGCTGCAAGCCAAGGCGCAAATGACGCCACGCCAATCGCCGGGTCGCCTGAAGCAGTGGCTGGCGATGCTGACCCGCAATTATCCCGAAGCGGTCGAGCTGTTCACCGTGCTGCGTCGCGAGACAGAGCTGGATCAGGTCTCGCGTTTACTGGGTCTTCAGGTGTCCGAAGCAGCCTGAAAAAATCTGTAAGTAATCTCTTGAAAAGCGAAGCCGCCCTGAGCAACGGTTTGTTGAGCATCGACCTGTTGCGGGTGAAACAGGTGTAAACCTATTTCAGGACTAGACGCCGTCATCTCGAACTTAACGCACGTTCCGTAGCAGCTGCCGAGCAGCGCGAGGCTGCGTCCGGCTGCGAAGCAGTCGTGGGTTCAGACGACGCGGTGTTTCAGTTAAAACTCGCTTGCAGGTTTTACGACTGCTTCGCAGCCGGACGCAGCCTCGCGCTGCTCGGCAGCTGCTACAAGAGTTTCATGCGCTTCGGCGTTATTTGAGGAGCTTTTGGAATTCCTCCACCGGCAGCGGCGGGCTGTGCAAATACCCCTGATAAAAATGGCAGCCCAGCCCCTGCAAGAATTCCAGCTGCTCCGGCGTCTCTACCCCTTCGGCAATCACTTTCAATTCCAGGCTGCGGGCCATGGCAACGATGGCGCGGATGATCTCGGCGTCGTTGGGGTCGGTGGTGGCGTCGCGGATGAACGATTGGTCGATTTTCAGGGTGTCGACCGGCAGACGCTTGAGGTAGGTCAGCGAGGAATAACCGGTGCCGAAGTCGTCCATGGCAAAACTCACGCCGAGTTTTTTCAGGCTACGCATTTTGTTGATGGTGTCTTCCAGGTTCTGGATCACGATGCCTTCGGTGATTTCCAGTTTCAGCAGCGAGCAGGGCAGACCGTGGCTGGCGAGGCTGTGTTCGATGCGTTCGACAAAGTCATTCTGACGAAATTGCCGCGGGCTGATGTTCACGCACAGGCTGAAGTCCAGCGGATCGACCAGGCCCTTGGCGATCAGTTGTTTGAAAGCGCTGCAGGCTTCGTCGACAATCCAGGTACCCACTTCCAGTATCAGTCCGCTGTCCTCCAGTACCTTGATGAACTCGGTGGGCGATTGCGCGCCGAGGTCCGGATGGTTCCAGCGCACCAGCGCCTCGGCACCGACGATGCGGTCGTTCCGGGCGTCCACCTGAGGCTGGTAGTGCACGCGGAACTCACCCCGGGAAAGGGCCAGGCGCAGGTCGGTTTCCATGCGCAAGCGTTCGCTCGCCGCCTTCTGCATGGTGTTGTGGTACATCTGCGCGGTGTTGCGGCCCGAATCCTTGGCCCGGTAGAGGGCGATGTCGGCGCGCTTGAGCAGGTCAGTCGGGGTCGAACCGTGATCGGGAATCAGCGCGATGCCGATGCTCGGGGTTACTTGCAGGCGTTGTCCGTCGAGGAACATCGGCTCCGACAGCAGTTCACGCAAGGTGTCCGCCAGTTGCAGGACTTGCTCGCTGACGTCGTTGCGCGAGCCTTCGAGCCCGCTGAGCAGCACCACGAATTCGTCACCGCCCAAACGCGCGACGGTGTCTTCCATGCGCACGCTGGCTTCGAGGCGCGCGGTGATGATTTTCAGAACGGTATCGCCCACCGGATGACCGAGCGAATCATTGATGTGCTTGAAGTGATCAAGGTCGAGAAACATCAGGGCGCCGCGCAGGTTGTGGCGCTTGAGCAGGGCAATTTGCTGACTCAGGCGATCCATCAGCAGGGCGCGGTTGGGCAGGTTGGTCAGCGGGTCGTGGTAGGCCAGGTGACGGATCTGCGCTTCGGCGTTTTTCAGCAGGCTGACGTCCCGCGCGGTCAGCAGCAGGCAGGCGGTTTCGTTGAGGGTGATCGGTTCTACCGAGACTTCGACGGTCAGCAACTCGCCGCGTTTATTGCGCCCGAGCATTTCCTGGTGGTGCACCCGACCCTTGATCTGGAGTTCGGCGAGCAGCGCCGAACGTTGTTTTTCCTCGGCCCAGATGCCGACCTGATACACCGTGCGACCGACCACTTCTTCGGCGCGGTAGCCGGTCAGGCGGCAGAAGCCATCGTTAACCTCCAGATAACGCCCGGTGTCGCGCTCGGTGATGGTGATCGCATCGGGGCTTGAGTGGAACGCCTTGGCGAACTTCTCTTCGCTGGCCTTGAGCGCGGCTTCCGAGCGTTGTTGCTGAGTGATATCGCGCAGGGTGGTGACGATGCATGGCTGCTCGCCGACGCTGATCTGGCGGCTGGAAATCACGCAGGTCAGGGCTTGCCCGTCTTTGTGCTGAACGAGGATCGCCACGTTGTTCAGACCCTGTTCACGGATGACCTGCTCGATGCGTCGCAGGCTTTGCGCCGATGCGTCCCATAGACCGATTTCGTCGGCGCTGCGGCCAATCACGTCGGCGGCGCTCCAGCCGAAGGTCTGGGTGAAGCTGGAGTTGATCTCGATAAATTGGCCGGTGTCCTGACGGGTCACGCAAATCGGGTCCGGACTGACCTGGAACAGGGTGGCGAACTTCTCTTCGGACGCTACCAGCAGTTGCTCCCGCTCTACCTGATCGGTGATGTCGAGCAGGGTACCGGCCATGCGCAGCGGGACACCGTTTTCATCGCGATAGAGTCGGGCGCGGCTTTCCAGGAAGCGCGAGCTACCGTCCGGCAGTTGCACGCGGTAGGTCAGTTGATAATTGCCGGCAGGGCCTTCTCGCAGGCTGCGATAGGCGTCGCGCATGGTGTCGCGCTCTTCGCCGGGCACGCCTTCGAAAAAATCGTCGAAGGATTCATGGAAAGGTATGGGGTCCAGCCCATGCAACTGGGCGGCGCGAGCCGAGCCGTACAGCATGCCACTGGGAATGTGCCAGTCCCAGGTGCCGAGTTGCGCTGAATCCAGCGCCAGGTCGAGGCGCTCCTGGCTGTCTTTCAGGGCATGTTCGGCGGCTTTGCGTTCGGTGGTGTCAAGGAACGTACTCAGCAGATAAGGCTGACCTTCGAGCTCGACCTTTTGCGCGCTGAGGATGCCGTCGTGGATCTGGCCGTTGCTGGCACGAAATTGCACCTCCATGCTGACCAGTTCGCCCTTGGCCTTGGTGGCTGTGACGAGTTGCGCCCGTTGCTCCGGATGCACCCAGAGGCCCAGTTCCAGAGTAGTGCGACCAATAGCGTTCTGTACCGGCCAGCCAAACAGGCTTTCGAAATACTGGTTGGCTTCGCTGATCAGGCCGTCTTCCTGGCGAGTCAGCAGCACCATGTTCGGACACAGGTGGAACAGCGTGGCAAAGCGTTTTTCCGAGCTGCTCAACGCCTGTTCGCGCTGGCGCTGGTGGGTTATTTCGCGGATGACGCCAATCATGCGTGGCCGACCGTGCTTGTCCGGCAGCAGGCTGCCGTTGATCTCCAGCCAGTGCAGGCTGCCGTCGGGCCAGCGGATGCGGTGATGCATCGCCTGTTCCAGCGGGGCGCCGGCGATCACCGCGTCGAAGGCGCGAATGGTTTTCGCCCGATCCTCTGGCGGCAGCAAGTCGAGGTATTCCAGATCCGCCGGCAGCGGTTGCCGGGGATCGAAGCCGAACAGCGCCTGGGTACCCCGCGACCAACTGATCTGCCCGCGTTCGATGTCCCAATACCAGGCGCCCAAACGTGCACCGTTGAGGGCGGCCAGCAATTGTGGGGCGCTTTCCCAGCTCTGCTCGGACCGTTTTGGGTCAAGCGCCTGTATACGCGGCATCGTCGGAATACGGTCAACAGATTTCGGCATTGGCAAGCCTTGGCTGAGTGGGGTGTCAGGATCAGTGACTCGAGGCTCTATAGACGTAGCACAGCTTAGCCGAGAGTCCCTGGCAGATCGATTTGTGCATCCAGCAAGGCCATGAAGGCTCGCGCCGCATTCGACAGCGTCCTTTCTGTGTGCAGGATATAGCCTAGCTGGCGAGTGAGTTGTATGCCTGGTAAAGGTATTCGCGCAACCTGATCATCAAGCATAGTGCGCGGCAACACGCTCCAGGCCAGGCCGATCGAGACCATCATCTTGATGGTTTCCAGATAATTCGTGCTCATGGCGATGTTCGGCGTCAGGCCTTGAGCTTCGAACAGACGCCGGACGATGTGGTGAGTAAAGGTGTTGCCGCCGGGGAAAACCGCCGGGTGCAGGGCAATGTCCGCCAGGCTGACCGGGCCGTGACTGATCAGTGAGTGCTCCGGCGCGACCACGAAGTCCAGCGGGTCGTCCCACACCGGCGTGGCCTTGACCAGTGCGTGGGGCTCCGGCGCCAGGGTAATGACCGCCAGTTCGGCGCGGCCATGGAGGATTTCTTCGTAGGCCACTTCCGAATCGAGGAACTGAATATCCAGCGCCACTTGCGGGTAACGTCGGGTGAACTCCCTTAATAAGGGGGGCAAGCGGTGCAGGCCGATGTGGTGGCTGGTGGCCAGGGTCAGGCGGCCCGTCACTTCACCGGTCAGGTTGGTCAGGGCGCGACGGGTGTCGTCCAGCACATTCAGAATCTGATAGGCCCGCGGCAGCAAGGCGCGTCCGGCCTCGGTCAGACTGACTTCACGGCCCAGGCGATCGAACAGGCGCACCTTCAATTGCTGCTCCAGTCCGGCAATGCGCTTGCTGATGGCCGGTTGCGTCAGGTGCAGCCGTTCGCCTGCGCCGGAGAAGCTCCCGGTCTCGGCAATCGCGATAAATGCATTGAGGTTGGCGAGGTCCATTGCAGTATTCCAGTTGGTTATCCAAAGCATGAAAAATATGAATTTGAGTTATTTAATGTAACCCCCTAGGATCGACCTCACAAGCCAAGGGGTTATTGAATTTCTCAAGATCCAGGGCATAGAAACACGCTGATGAGGACCGTCTGATGGCCGGCAAAACGCTTTACGACAAGCTTTGGGATTCCCATGAAGTGAAACGGCGCGACGATGGGTCGTCGCTGATCTATATCGACCGCCACATCATCCATGAAGTGACTTCGCCCCAAGCTTTCGAAGGCCTGCGACTGGCCGGGCGCAAGCCTTGGCGCGTCGACTCGATCATCGCCACCCCGGACCACAACGTACCGACCACTCCTGATCGCAAGGGCGGCATCGAAGCGATTACCGACCAGGTCTCGCGTTTGCAGGTTCAGACCCTCGATGACTACTGCGATGAATATGGCATCACCGAATTCAAAATGAATGACGTGCGTCAGGGCATCGTTCACGTGATCGGTCCGGAGCAGGGTGCCACCTTGCCGGGCATGACCGTGGTCTGCGGCGACTCGCACACCTCGACCCACGGCGCGTTTGGCGCATTGGCCCACGGCATCGGGACTTCCGAGGTCGAGCACGTGTTCGCCACGCAGTGTCTGGTGGCGAAGAAAATGAAAAACATGCTGGTGTCGGTCGAGGGCAAATTGCCGTTCGGCGTGACCGCCAAGGACATCGTTCTCGCGGTGATCGGCAAGATCGGCACCGCCGGCGGTAACGGCCACGCCATCGAGTTCGCCGGCAGTGCCATTCGCGACTTGTCCGTCGAAGGCCGCATGACCATCTGCAACATGTCCATCGAAGCCGGCGCCCGTGTTGGCCTGGTGGCTGCTGACGAAAAAACCGTGGCTTACGTCAAGGGCCGTCCATTTGCTCCGAAAGGCGCGGAATGGGACATGGCGGTCGAAGCCTGGAAAGACCTGGTGTCCGACGCCGATGCGGTGTTCGACACCGTCGTCGAGCTCGACGCCACTCAGATCAAGCCGCAAGTCAGCTGGGGCACTTCGCCCGAGATGGTCCTGGCGGTTGATCAGAACGTGCCGGACCCGGCGAAAGAAATGGACCTGGTCAAACGCGGTTCCATCGAACGCGCCTTGAAATACATGGGTTTGAGCGCCAATCAGGCGATCACCGACATTCAACTGGACCGCGTCTTCATTGGTTCCTGCACCAACTCGCGGATCGAAGACTTGCGCGCTGCGGCGGTGATCGCCAAGGGCCGTAAAGTCGCTTCGACCATCAAGCAAGCCATCGTGGTGCCGGGCTCGGGCCTGGTGAAGGCGCAAGCCGAGGCCGAAGGCCTGGACAAGATTTTCCTCGAGGCCGGTTTCGAGTGGCGTGAACCGGGTTGCTCGATGTGCCTGGCGATGAACCCGGACCGTTTGGAGTCGGGCGAGCATTGCGCTTCGACTTCCAACCGCAACTTCGAAGGGCGTCAGGGCGCCGGTGGCCGTACGCACCTGGTCAGCCCGGCCATGGCCGCGGCGGCTGCCGTCCACGGTCGTTTCATCGACGTTCGCGAACTGATCTGAGGAACCGCACATGAGAGCTTTTACCCAACACACCGGTTTGGTCGCGCCATTGGACCGTGCCAACGTCGACACCGACCAGATCATTCCGAAGCAGTTCTTGAAGTCGATCAAGCGCACCGGTTTTGGTCCGAACCTGTTCGACGAATGGCGTTACCTGGACGTGGGCTACGCCTACCAGGACAACTCCAAGCGTCCGCTGAACAAGGATTTCGTGCTCAACGCCGAGCGTTATCAAGGCGCCAGCGTGCTGCTGGCCCGCGAGAACTTCGGTTGCGGCTCCAGCCGTGAACACGCGCCGTGGGCGCTGGAAGAGTACGGTTTTCGCAGCATCATCGCGCCGAGCTACGCCGACATCTTCTACAACAACAGCTTCAAGAACGGCTTGCTGCCGATCATCTTGACCGACGCTGAAGTGGATGAATTGTTCCAGCAGGTCGAGGCGAATCCTGGCTATGAGTTGACGGTTGATCTGCAAGCCCAGACCGTGACCCGGCCTGATGGCAAGGTCTACAGCTTTGAGCTTGACGAGTTCCGCAAGCATTGCCTGGTCAACGGCCTGGACGACATCGGCCTGACTTTGCAGGACCATGAAGCGATTGCGGCGTTTGAAGCCAAACACCGTGCGAGCCAGCCGTGGTTGTTTCGCGACGTTTGATTTTGCGTAAGGCGACATGACGCCATCGCGAGCAAGCTCGCTCCCACAGGGATTTTGCGGCGTACACAAAACCCTGTGGGAGCGAGCTTGCTCGCGATGAGGCCTGGATAGGCACCACAAGGCTAAACCCCAAAAAGGAAGTCCATATGACCAGCAACGCCCAGCACAGCCAAGTCGTACAAAAGCAATTCGGTGAACAAGCCTCAGCCTATCTGAGCAGCGCCGTACACGCTCAGGGCACCGAATTTGCGCTGCTACAGGCTGAACTGGCAGGGCAGGGCGATGCCCGTGTGCTGGACCTGGGCTGCGGCGCCGGTCACGTGAGTTTTCACGTGGCCTCACTGGTGAAAGAAGTGGTGGCCTACGACCTGTCGCAGCAGATGCTCGACGTGGTGGCCGGTGCCGCCGTCGATCGCGGTCTGACCAACGTGTCTACCGTGCTGGGCGCCGCCGAGCGCCTGCCGTTTGCCGACGGTGAGTTCGATTTCGTCTTCAGCCGTTATTCGGCGCACCATTGGAGCGATCTTGGCCTGGCCCTGCGAGAGGTTCGCCGGGTGCTGAAGCCGGGCGGCGTGGCGGCGTTCGTCGACGTGTTGTCACCGGGCAGTCCGTTGTTCGACACTTACCTGCAAAGCGTCGAAGTGCTGCGCGACACCAGCCATGTGCGCGATTATTCCGCCGGCGAGTGGTTGCGTCAGGTCAGCGAAGCGGGGTTGCATACCCGTAGCACTACGCGCCAACGCCTGCGTCTGGAGTACACCTCCTGGGTCGAGCGCATGCGCACACCAGAGGTAATGCGCGCGGCAATCCTCGAGTTGCAGCAATCGATGGGCAATGAAGTACGCGAATATTTTGAGATTGAGGCCGATGGTTCGTTCAGTACCGATGTGCTGGTGCTGATGGCTGAACGATAAGCGCTGAACGATAGAATTTTTCCCGGCTAGCCCGTGACCCACGGGCGCACCGACTGATGACATGAGGAAAGCATGAGCAAGCAGATTCTGATTCTCCCAGGCGACGGTATTGGCCCGGAAATCATGGCCGAAGCGGTCAAGGTGCTGGAACTGGCCAACACCAAGTACAGCCTGGGCTTCGAGCTGAGCCATGACGTGATCGGTGGCGCTGCCATCGACAAACACGGCGTGCCGCTGGCTGACGAAACCCTGGACCGTGCACGCGCGGCCGACGCTGTACTGCTCGGCGCCGTGGGCGGCCCGAAATGGGACACCATCGAGCGTGACATTCGCCCTGAGCGCGGCCTGCTGAAAATCCGTGCGCAACTGGGCCTGTTCGGCAACCTGCGTCCGGCGATCCTGTACCCGCAATTGGCCGAGGCTTCGAGCCTGAAGCCTGAAATCGTTGCTGGCCTGGACATCCTGATCGTCCGTGAACTGACCGGCGGTATCTACTTCGGCGCACCACGCGGTACCCGCACCCTGGAAAACGGCGAGCGTCAGGCTTACGACACCCTGCCGTACAGCGAAAGCGAAATCCGCCGTATCGCCCGTGTCGGTTTCGACATGGCCATGGTGCGCGGCAAGAAGCTGTGCTCGGTGGACAAGGCCAACGTACTGGCCTCCAGCCAACTGTGGCGTGAAATCGTCGAACAAGTGGCCAAGGATTACCCTGAAGTCGAACTGAGCCACATGTACGTCGACAACGCCGCCATGCAGCTGGTGCGTGCACCGAAGCAATTCGACGTGATCGTCACCGACAACCTGTTCGGCGACATTCTTTCCGACCAAGCGTCGATGCTCACCGGTTCCATCGGCATGCTGCCGTCGGCGTCGTTGGATACCAACAACAAAGGCATGTACGAGCCGTGCCACGGTTCGGCGCCGGACATCGCTGGCAAAGGCATTGCCAACCCGTTGGCGACCATTTTGTCGGTGTCGATGATGCTGCGTTACAGCTTCAATCTGCAGGATGCGGCCGATGCGATCGAGAAGGCCGTCAGTCTGGTATTGGACCAAGGCCTGCGCACTGGCGACATCTGGTCGGCCGGTTGCACTAAAGTCGGTACGCAGGAAATGGGCGACGCAGTAGTCGCCGCGCTGCGGAATCTGTAATCTCTCGGGCCCGCTGCAACTTTCACTCTTGAAAGCAGCGGCCCACTTTTTAAAGAAGGTGTAGTTGCGATGAAACGTGTAGGTCTGATCGGTTGGCGCGGTATGGTCGGTTCCGTGCTCATGCAGCGGATGCTGGAAGAGCAGGATTTCGATCTTATTGAGCCGGTGTTTTTCACCACTTCCAATGTCGGTGGCCAAGGCCCGTCCGTGGGCAAGGACATTGCTCCGCTCAAGGACGCTTACAGCATTGATGAGCTGAAAACCCTCGACGTGATTCTGACCTGCCAGGGTGGCGACTACACCAGCGAAGTTTTCCCGAAACTGCGCGAAGCCGGCTGGCAGGGTTACTGGATCGACGCCGCTTCCAGTCTGCGCATGCAGGATGACGCGGTGATCGTGCTGGACCCGGTGAACCGCAAGGTCATCGACCAGCAGCTCGACGCGGGCACCAAGAACTACATCGGCGGCAACTGCACCGTCAGCCTCATGCTGATGGGGCTGGGCGGTCTGTTTGAAGCCGGTCTGGTCGAGTGGATGAGTGCCATGACCTATCAGGCGGCCTCCGGTGCCGGTGCGCAGAACATGCGCGAACTGATCAAGCAAATGGGCGCGACCCACGCCGCTGTCGCCGATCAACTGGCCGACCCGGCCAGCGCGATCCTCGACATCGATCGCCGTGTGGCCGAAGCCATGCGCAGCGACGCGTACCCGACCGAAAACTTTGGCGTACCGCTGGCCGGCAGCCTGATCCCGTGGATCGACAAGGAACTGCCGAACGGTCAGAGCCGCGAAGAGTGGAAAGCTCAGGCCGAGACCAACAAGATCCTCGGTCGCTTCAAGAGCCCGATCCCGGTCGATGGCATCTGCGTGCGTATCGGTGCCATGCGCTGCCACAGCCAGGCGCTGACCATCAAACTGAACAAAGATGTGCCGATCGCCGACATCGAAGGGCTGATCAGCCAGCACAACCCTTGGGTCAAACTGGTGCCGAACAGCCGCGAAGCCAGCATTCAGGAACTGAGCCCGACGAAAGTCACCGGCACCCTGAACGTACCGGTTGGCCGTCTGCGCAAGCTGAACATGGGCACGCAGTACGTCGGCGCGTTCACCGTCGGCGACCAACTGCTGTGGGGCGCGGCTGAACCGCTGCGTCGCATGCTGCGGATCCTGCTTGAGCGTTGATCGATTGAAGCAATGAACGAACCCGTGCCTTGAAAGAGGTGCGGGTTTTTTTATACCCAACAGTCTGATGTCGATAAGTTGTCTGTACCGGCCCCTTCGCGAGCAGGCTCGCTCCCACAGTTGATCGCGGTCTAATGTGGGAGCGAGCCTGCTCGCGAAGGGGCCGGGTCTGCCTGCGCAGATCCCAGCCGAATTGCCTGTGCGCCAACCACCCGGTAAAGTGCCGCTCCCCCCGTTTCGCCAGAGGTAGAACCATGAGCCAGTCCTTTGATATTGCCGTGATCGGCGCCACCGGTACTGTCGGCGAAACGCTCGTGCAGATTCTCGAAGAGCGCGACTTCCCTGTCGGCAATCTGCACCTGCTCGCCAGCAGCGAATCGGCCGGGCATTCGGTGCCGTTTCGCGGCAAGAACGTGCGGGTGCGGGAGGTCGATGAGTTCGACTTCAGTAAAGTCCAGCTGGTGTTCTTCGCGGCCGGCCCAGCGGTAACCCTGAGTTTCGCTTCGCGTGCCACGGCCGCCGGTTGCTCGCTGATCGACTTGTCCGGCGCCTTGCCGGCTGATCAGGCGCCACAAATCGTGCCTGAAGCCAACGCGCAGGTGCTGGTCGGTTTGAAAAAGCCGTTCCAGGTCAGCAGTCCAAGCCCTTCGGCCACCACACTGGCGGTAGTGCTCGCGCCGTTGCTCGGTTTGCTCGACCTGCAACGCATCAATTTGACCGCCAGTCTGGCCGTGTCTGCCCAGGGCCGCGAAGCCGTCACCGAGCTGGCACGGCAAACGGCCGAGTTGCTCAACGTGCGTCCGCTGGAGCCGACCTTCTTCGATCGGCAGATGGCCTTCAACCTGCTGGCGCAAGTGGGCAAGCCTGATGAGCAGGGTCACACGCTGCTGGAAAAACGCCTGGTACGCGAGCTGCGTCAGGTCATGGCGCTGCCTTTATTAAAGATTTCCGTCACTTGCATTCAAGCCCCGGTGTTTTTTGGCGATAGCTTTAACGTGACCTTGCAGTCATCGAGCGACATCGACCTGGGAAAAGTCAACGCCGCCCTGGAAGACGCGCCCGGTATCGAGCTGGTGGAAGCCGGCGATTACCCGACACCGGTAGGCGATGCGGTAGGGCAGGACGTGGTCTACGTTGGTCGGGTTCGCAGCGGGATCGACGACCTGTCGGAACTTAATTTGTGGCTGACGTCAGATAACGTACGCAAAGGCGCAGCGCTCAATGCTGTGCAGGTGGCTGAATTGTTGATAAAAGACCTGCTGTAAAAGATACTTGGCAACAATTTGTCGAATGAATCCAGCCGGGCGCTATGCTTGGCCGGACTGCTGAAGGCGGGCTCCCTCCGGGGCTTTGCGTGGCATGAATGAAATGATCGCGCGCGACGACTCTTCGCCGCCGCGCGCAATGCCTTACGGCAGCGACTATCAACACCTTCTCGCTGGCCGAGGAATGTTCAAACAAAGGATGAGGCTATGGTTCAAGTTCGCAAACTGGTGTTAGCAATAGCGGCCGCCTCGGCGCTGTCCTCCGGTATGGCGCATGCCCTCGGGCTTGGGGAATTGACCCTGAAGTCGACGCTGAACCAGCCCTTGGTGGCGGAAATCGAGTTGCTCGACGTCAAGGACCTCACCGCTGCCGAATTGGTGCCGAGCCTGGCTTCGCCCGAAGATTTCGCCAAGGCCGGTGTCGACCGCCAGGCGTTTCTCAATGACCTGACCTTTACCCCGGTGCTCAACGCCAGCGGTAAAAGCATCCTGCGTGTGACATCCAGCAAACCACTCTCCGAACCGATGGTGAAATTCCTGGTCCAGGTGATGTGGCCTAACGGTCGCCTGCTGCGCGATTACAGCGTGCTGCTCGATCCGTCCAAATTCTCGCCGCAAACCGCTGATGCGGCTGCGCAGCCTGCACCGACGCAAACCGTCACCGCACCGGTGACCGGTGGCACCAAACCAACCCAATACACCACCGCGCCGCGCGATACCCTGTGGGAAATCGCTGAGAAGGCGCGCAATGGCGGCTCGGTCCAGCAAACCATGCTGGCCATCCAGGCGTTGAACCCGGATGCCTTTATCGACGGCAACATCAACCGGTTGAAGGCTGGTCAGGTGCTGCGTCTGCCGGATCAGGCGCAGAGCACCAGCCTGCCGCAACCGAAAGCCATTGCTGTAGTCTCCGCGCAGAACACCGCGTGGCGTCAGGGTCGTCGCTATGTGGCGAAGCCCGGGACCGGACAGCAGCAGCTCGATGCCACCAAACGCGCTCGCGGTGAAGGCCCTTCGTCGCAAGCGGCGACAGACAAGCTGAGTCTGGTTTCTGCCGAATCCGGCAAGGCCGGTGGCAAAGGCGCTGCGGGTGACGCCAAGAACTTGAGCAACAAGCTGGCCGTGACCAAGGAAAGCCTCGACACGAGCCGTCGTGACAACGCTGAACTGAAAAGCCGCGTGACCGATCTGCAAAGTCAGATGGACAAGCTGCAACGCCTGATCGAGCTGAAGAACAATCAACTGGCCAAGTTGCAGGCTGAAGGCGCGGCGGATGCGCCGGCACCCGGTGCGACCACTCCGGCCATGTCAGCCGAACTGGCGGCCAACCCTGCCGCAACAGCGCCTGCGGACGCGGCTCCGGCTGCACCTGAGGCTGCTGCGCCCGAGGCCACTCCAGCTCCGGCCGAGAAGCCAGTCGAGCCGACGCCGGCAGCATCCGACGATCAGCAATTTAAAGAACTGCTGACCAATCCGTGGCTACTGGGTCTGGCAGGTGGCGGGGCAGTAGTGGCGCTGTTCCTGCTGTTGTTGCTGGCGCGTCGCCGCAAAGCCCAGCAAGAAGCCGAGAAGCATTTGCGCATGGCCCGTGACTTGGCCGAGGAGCAGGCGTTCTCCGCTGAACTCGACCTGCCAAAAGGCATCTTCGATGACCTGGAAGTGCCGCCGCCAAGCGTGAAGCTCGCTACCGCGCCAACCCCAACACCAACACCACCGCCTGCACCAGCCCCGGCGCCGGTAATTGCTCCGGTTGTGGTAACGCCGCCGATCGCCGCGCCACTGGTATCGCCTGCTGGCGAACGCGACGACGACGTACTGAGCAAGGCTCAGTCGCACATCGCTGCCGGTCGTCTGAATCAGGCGGCTGCCTTGCTGGAAGACGGGATCAAGCAAGAGCCGCAACGCAGTGACCTGCGGCTCAAACTGATGGAAGTCTACGGTCAGCAAGGCGACCGCGATGCATTCGTTGCCCAGGAACGCCAATTGGTGGCCAACGGTGACAACTTTGCTCAGGTCGAAAAACTCAAGAGCCGCTTCCCAGGCATGGTCATTGCGGCAGCCGGTGGTATCGCAGCCGCTGCGATCGCTGCCGAACTGGACGCGCAATACGTCAAGGACCTGCTGCTGGACGAGCCTGAAGCGCCGGCACCGGCAGTGCCCGATGACTTCGAAAGTGCCTTCGATTTGAGCCTGGATGATCTGGAATCTGCCACTCCGGCAGTGGTTGCACCAGAGGCAGAGGCAGCGCCCGATGACTTCGACAGTGCCTTCGATTTGAGCCTGGATGATCTGGAAGCTGCCTCTCCGGCGGTGGTTGCACCAGAAGCAGAGGCAAAGTCCGATGACCTCGACAGTGCTTTCGATTTAAGCCTGGATGATCTGGAAGCTGCCTCTCCGGCAGTGGTTACACCAGAACCAGTACCAGAAGCAGAACCAGTGTCTGCGGCTGAGCTGGACGAGTTCCCGCTGGACGACGACTTGAGCTTCGAGTCGGTGTTGCAGCAGCAGACCGATATCAAGGAAAACCTCGATGACCTGTCGGACTTCGACCTGGATATGGATCTTGGTGGGGATGCCTCGCCAGCGACCCTGGCCGAAGACGACTTCCTGTTGAGTCTGGATGAAGGCGTCAAGGACCTGGATTTACCTACCGCTGAAGCGCCGGCTGTTCCCGAAGTTGCGCTGGACGATCTGGAGCTGCCAGCCGATTTCGACTTGTCGCTGGCGTCCGAAATGGACGCGCCAGAGGCTCCGGATGCGTTTGCCGCCGAACTGGATGACGTCAACGCCGAACTGGATCGTCTGTCCCAGAGTCTTGGCGAGCCGAGCTTCACGGCGGAAGACGCCATGGCCTCCGCAGCTGACGAGCCGGAATTCGATTTCCTATCCGGCACTGACGAAGTCGCGACCAAACTCGATCTGGCCCAGGCCTACATCGACATGGGCGACGCCGACGGCGCTCGGGACATCCTCAATGAGGTGGTGACCGAGGGTGATGCAGGTCAGAAGAGCGAAGCCAAGGAAATGCTTTCGCGTCTGGCTTGATTGATCGGTAAGGCGTAAACAAAACGGCAGCCATTGAGGCTGCCGTTTTTGTTTCAGCCGGTAGCGCGTTGGTGTCTGTCGGGCCGTCTTCGCGAGCAGGCTCGCTCCCACAGGGATTGGCGTCGAACACAAATAGTTTGAGCAACGCCGATCCCTGTGGGAGCGAGCTTGCTCGCGATGAGGGCATCACATTCAACGCAGTACCACCTGTTGCACTGGCGTCCCCGTCCGGCGGCCTTATAATGCCCGCCTTTGCGTACATCAGCAGGCTGTCACTCCTTGGCAAATATAGATAATCCGGCCGCCGAAATGGTGGCCGACGGCTTTTTCCGGATCGCGTTGGGCGTTGAATACAAAGGCTCGCGCTATCGCGGCTGGCAGCGCCAGGCCTCCGGCGTACTCACCGTGCAGGAAACCCTCGAAAAGGCCTTGTCCAAAGTCGCCGACTCACCGGTGTCGCTGCTCTGCGCCGGGCGTACGGATGCCGGTGTGCATGCGTGCGGTCAGGTGGTGCATTTCGATACTCAGGTCGAGCGTTCGATGAAAGCCTGGGTCATGGGCGCCAATATCAATTTGCCTCACGACGTCAGTGTCAGCTGGGCCAAGGTCATGCCGGCGCATTTTCATGCGCGGTTCAAGGCGATTGCCCGGCGCTATCGCTACGTGATCTACAACGATCAGATCCGCCCGGCGCACCTGAACGAAGAAATCACCTGGAACCACCGTCCGCTGGACGTCGAGCGCATGGCCGAGGCGGCGCAGTACCTGGTCGGCACTCACGACTTCAGCGCTTTCCGTGCCGGTCAGTGTCAGGCCAAGTCGCCGATCAAGGAGCTGCATCACCTGCGCGTCACGCGCCACGGCAAGATGATCGTGCTGGACATCCGCGCCAGCGCCTTCCTGCACCACATGGTGCGCAACATTGCTGGCGTGCTGATGACCATCGGTGCCGGCGAGCGCCCGGTGGAGTGGATGAAAGAGGTGCTTGAGAGCCGAATTCGCCGTTCCGGCGGGGTGACGGCGCATCCGTACGGCCTGTACCTGGTGCAGGTCGAGTACCGCGACGAGTTCGAATTGCCCGAGCGTTACATCGGGCCGCACTTCCTGACCGGTTTCTCGGAACTTGACGGCTGACGCCCTCGAACGCTTTTGTTACCATCCGGGACTTTCTCGGATTTACCTTGGGGTTCTATCGACATGTCGGCCGTTCGCAGCAAGATTTGTGGGATTACCCGCATAGAAGATGCGTTGGCGGCGGTTGAGGCCGGGGCTGATGCGATCGGATTTGTGTTCTACGCCAAAAGCCCGCGGGCCGTGACGTTTCAGCAGGCGCGCTCGATCATCAAGGCGTTGCCGCCGTTCGTGACCACCGTAGGGTTGTTCGTCAACGCCAGCCGCTGCGAGTTGGGAGAAATCCTCGACGCCGTGCCGCTGGACCTGTTGCAGTTCCATGGCGACGAAACCGCAGCCGAGTGCGAAGAATGGAATCGTCCGTACATCAAGGCGCTGCGGGTCAAGGCCGGTGACGATATCGCGGCTGCGTGCGATGCGTTTCCAAGTGCCAGCGGTATCCTGCTCGACGCCTACGTTGAAGGTGTACCCGGTGGAACCGGTGAAGCGTTTGACTGGTCTCTGATACCGCAAGGCTTGAGCAAACCGATCATCCTGGCGGGTGGCTTGACGCCGGACAACGTCTCCGAGGCGATTACAAGGGTTCGGCCTTATGCCGTGGACGTCAGCGGTGGGGTGGAGGCGAGCAAGGGCATCAAGGATCACGCAAAGATTCAGGCATTCATTAAAGCGGTACGCAGTAGCTGATGTGACGGCTGGCACACTGCCGCCGTCCACAGGCATGGCTGAGGGTTTTTGGGGTGTACGCAGGTCACGTTTAGCTGATCCGGCAACCCATCGATCATCGCCACACACATGAATTTAGCTCAAGGGCATACGCGGGGCTGCGAACCAGAGCGTTCGGGCCGCCGGTACTGGAGAAAGAAAGCATGAGCAACTGGTTAGTAGACAAACTGATCCCTTCGATCATGCGTTCCGAGGTCAAGAAGAGCTCGGTGCCTGAAGGTCTGTGGCACAAATGCCCGTCTTGCGAGGCTGTGCTGTATCGTCCGGAGCTGGAAAAGACCCTGGACGTTTGCCCCAAGTGCAACCACCACATGCGTATCGGCGCACGCGCCCGTATCGACATCTTCCTCGACGCTGAAGGCCGTGCCGAACTGGGCGCGGACCTTGAGCCGGTTGACCGTCTGAAGTTCCGCGACGGCAAGAAGTACAAGGATCGCCTGACCGCTGCCCAGAAGCAGACCGGCGAAAAAGACGCACTGATCTCCATGAGCGGCACGTTGCTGGGCATGCCGGTTGTGGTGTCGGCGTTCGAATTCTCCTTCATGGGTGGTTCGATGGGCGCCATCGTTGGTGAGCGTTTTGTTCGCGCTGCCAACTACGCGCTGGAAAACCGTTGCCCGATGATCTGCTTCGCTGCTTCCGGTGGTGCGCGGATGCAGGAAGCCCTGATCTCCCTGATGCAAATGGCCAAGACCTCTGCGGTGCTGGCGCGTCTGCGTGAAGAAGGCATTCCGTTCATCTCCGTCTTGACCGACCCGGTCTACGGTGGTGTTTCCGCCAGTCTGGCGATGCTTGGCGACGTGATCGTCGGTGAGCCGAAAGCCCTGATCGGCTTCGCTGGCCCGCGCGTCATTGAACAAACCGTGCGTGAAAAACTGCCGGAAGGCTTCCAGCGCAGCGAATTCCTGCTGGAACACGGTGCGATCGACATGATCATTCACCGTCAGGAACTGCGTCCGCGTCTGGGCAATCTGCTGGCACAAATGATGGGCCTGCCGACGCCGAAATTCGTCGCCGCGCCAATCGAACCAATCGTGGTTCCACCGGTGCCCGCCAACATATGATCGAACGTACCCTTGGCGAGTGGCTCGCCTACCTTGAGCAGTTGCACCCTTCGGCCATCGACATGGGCCTGGAGCGCTCGCAACAGGTAGCGTCCCGCATGGGACTGGGCAAGCCGGCGCCTCGGGTGATCACGGTCACCGGCACCAACGGCAAAGGTTCTACCTGCGCATTCGTGGCTTCGTTGCTGCGGGCGCAGGGCCTGAGCGTCGGTGTCTACAATTCTCCGCACCTGCTGCGTTACAACGAGCGGGTGCAGGTCAATGGCGTCGAAGCCACTGACGCCGAGCTGTGCGAAGCCTTTGCAGCGGTCGAGGCGGGCCGTGGCGACACATCCCTGACGTACTTCGAAATGGGCACCCTGGCAGCGTTCTGGCTGTTTCAACACGCCAGTCTCGATGCAGTGGTGCTGGAAGTCGGGCTGGGCGGGCGTCTGGACACGGTCAACGTGGTCGATGCCGATATGGCGCTGGTCACCAGCATCGGTGTCGATCACGCGGATTATCTGGGTGATACCCGTGAATCCGTAGCGTTCGAAAAGGCCGGCATCTTCCGCCAGGGCGCGCCTGCGCTGTGTGGCGACCTGAATCCTCCACAACCCCTGCTGGATAAAGCGCGCGAGCTCAATTGCCCGTTTTTCCTGCGTGGGCGCGATTTCGACCTCGGCATCACCGATCACAACTGGCAATGGCGCGGTCTTGACGCACAAGGGCGTGTGGTCGAGCTGCACGATCTGCCGTTGCTCGATCTGCCAATGGAAAACGCCGCGCTGGCGTTGCAGGCTTACCTGTTGCTCGGGCTGCCTTGGGTGGATGCACAAATTATTGCTGCGCTGAAAGCCACTCGGGTGGTCGGTCGCCTCGATCGCCGTCAGTTCAACTGGCAGGGCAAGCGCCTGAACCTGTTGCTGGACGTGGGGCATAACCCGCATGCGGCCGAGTACCTGGCTCGCCGTCTGGCCAGCCGTCCACCGGTTGGCAAGCGTCTGGCGGTGTTCGGACTGTTGGCGGACAAGGATCTGGATGGTGTTGTCGGTGAATTGAATGCTAGTGTCCAGCAATGGGCTGTCGCGCCGCTGGATTCACCGCGAGCGCGCCCGGTTGCCGATTTGCACGCAGCATTGCAGAACCTTGGCGCCTCGGTAACATCCTATGACAGCGTGGCCGCCGCCCTGGATGGGCAGTGCGCGCTGGCGACGAGCGACGACGAGATTCTGTTGTTCGGATCATTTTATTGTGTCGCCGAGGCCCTTGAATGGCTGGCCCGGCGCTCCACGGAGGAAGCGGCAAATGGCATTGCTGGATAAGGCATACAAACAGCGCATGGTTGGCGCCCTGGTTCTGGTGGCGCTGGCGGTGATTTTCCTGCCGATGCTGTTTTCCCGTCAGGATGAACAGCGTCAAGTGACGGTTGAAGCCCCGGCTGCGCCACAAGCGCCTGCGGTGCCGCAAGTTCAGGTTGAACCGGTGGCAGTACCTGAGCCGCAAGCCCTGCCTCAGGAACCTGTGCCGAGTGATGATGAAATCGCTCAGCAAGAAGCACCGTCGACAGCGATTGCCCCGAGTGTGCCGGTGACGCCTGCGCCTGCCGCCAAACCGGTCGCACCAGCTCCGGCGCCGGTCAACAAACCAACGGTTGCACCTAGCCAGCCCATCACGGCTGCGCCGGGCAAGCCGGACACGACTCAAAGCCGCGTCGATGCCAATGGCCTGTCGGTCAGTTGGTCGGTGCAACTGGCCAGCCTGTCGAGCCGTGCAAGTGCAGAAAGCCTGCAGAAATCCCTGCGCAGCCAAGGCTACAACGCCTACATTCGTACTGCCGACGGCAAGAATCGGGTGTTTGTCGGACCGCTGATCGAGCGTGCAGAAGCCGATCGTCTGCGTGACTTGTTGGGTCGCCAGCAGAACCTCAAGGGTTTTGTGGTGCGTTTCCAGCCTGAGCGTGGCTAACGAATCGTCAATTGGCTCTATGTAGCAGCTGCCGAGCCCGCGAGGCTGCGTCCGGCTGCGAAGCAGTCGTAAACCCTGCTTGCACGGTGTGCCGGATAGACCGAATTGCCTGATTTTACGGCTGCTGCGCAGCCGGACGCAGGCTTCGCCAGCTGCTACAGGGGCGAGTGCAGCTTCGATAGGGGCTAAAACTATCTCCCCGATTTGAAATGCACTGACAATCGCAGCTTACCGATAGCCATGCGCTCTGCTAAAATGCGCCGCCTTATCCGTCTGTAGGCTGCACTGTGCCATTTACCTGGGTTGACTGGGCGATCGTTGCAATCGTCGCCATCTCCGCATTGATCAGTCTGAGCCGCGGCTTCGTCAAAGAAGCACTGTCGCTGGTGACCTGGATCATCGCAGGAGTCGTCGCCTGGATGTTCGGTGGTTCATTGTCCGAGTACCTCGCCGGATACATCCAGACGCCGTCGGCCCGTGTGATCACGGGCTGTGCCATCATGTTTGTCGCCACGTTAATCGTAGGCGCAATGATCAATTATCTTATCGGCGAATTGGTTCGCGTCACCGGGCTGTCCGGGACCGATCGATTCCTCGGCATGGCCTTCGGCGCCGCGCGTGGCGTGTTGCTGGTGGTCGTGGCGGTCGGGCTGTTGAGCCTGGGGCCGGTACAGCAGGACGGGTGGTGGCAAGAGTCACAGCTCGTGCCAAAATTTCTATTGGTTGCAGACTGGTCCAAAAACCTGATTCTCGGGTGGAGCAGTCAGTGGCTTGCCAGCGGTATCAGCGTACCCGCTGATATACCGTTCAAGGAGCACCTCTTGCCGATGGCCAAAATGCCTCAGTGAGTTGTGTTCAGTTCAGATCCATTAAGTAGGGGTTGCGTCGCATGTGTGGCATCGTCGGTATCGTCGGTAAGTCGAACGTCAATCAGGCGCTGTATGACGCGCTAACCGTCCTCCAGCACCGCGGCCAGGACGCTGCCGGTATCGTGACCAGCCATGATGGCCGGTTATTCCTGCGCAAGGACAATGGCCTGGTACGTGACGTGTTTCATCAACGTCACATGCAGCGCCTGGTCGGCCACATGGGTATTGGCCATGTGCGTTACCCGACCGCGGGCAGTTCGACTTCGGCCGAAGCCCAACCGTTTTACGTCAACTCGCCTTACGGCATCACCCTGGCGCACAACGGTAACCTGACCAACGTTGAACAGTTGGCCAAGGAGATTTACGAATCTGACCTGCGCCACGTCAACACCAATTCCGATTCGGAAGTGCTGCTCAACGTGTTCGCTCACGAACTGGCCCAGCGCGGCAAGTTGCAGCCAACCGAAGAAGACGTGTTCGCGGCCGTTACTGACGTGCACAACCGTTGCGTCGGTGGTTACGCGGTCGTGGCGATGGTGACCGGTTACGGCATCGTCGGTTTCCGCGACCCACACGGCATCCGTCCGATCGTCTTCGGTCAGCGTCACACCGACGAAGGCGTCGAGTACATGATCGCCTCCGAAAGCGTTTCCCTGGACGTGCTCGGTTTCACCCTGATTCGCGATTTGGCACCGGGCGAAGCGGTCTACATCACTGAAGACGGCAAGCTGCACACCCGTCAGTGTGCGACCAACCCGTCCCTGACCCCGTGCATCTTCGAACACGTCTACCTGGCGCGTCCGGACTCGATCATCGATGGCGTGTCGGTCTATAAGGCACGCCTGCGCATGGGCGAGAAACTCGCTGAGAAGATCCTGCGCGAGCGTCCAGAACACGACATCGACGTGGTCATCCCGATTCCGGACACCAGCCGCACCGCGGCCCTGGAGTTGGCGAACCACTTGGGCGTCAAGTTCCGCGAAGGTTTCGTGAAGAACCGCTACATCGGCCGGACCTTCATCATGCCGGGCCAGGCTGCACGGAAAAAATCCGTACGCCAGAAGCTCAACGCCATCGAGCTGGAGTTCCGCGGCAAAAACGTGATGCTGGTGGACGACTCCATCGTTCGCGGCACCACCTGCAAGCAGATCATCCAGATGGCCCGCGAGGCCGGCGCCAAAAACGTCTACTTCTGCTCCGCGGCACCGGCCGTTCGTTACCCGAACGTCTACGGCATCGACATGCCGAGCGCTCACGAGTTGATCGCGCACAATCGTTCGACCCAGGACGTGGCTGATCTGATCGGCGCTGACTGGTTGATCTATCAGGACTTGCCTGACTTGATCGAAGCGGTCGGTGGCGGCAAGATCAAGATCGAGAAGTTCGATTGCGCGGTGTTCGACGGCCAGTACGTCACCGGCGACGTCGACGAGGCTTACCTGAACAAGATCGAGCAGGCACGTAACGATGCCTCCAAGGTCAAGACGCAGGCAGTCAGTGCGATCATTGATCTGTATAACAACTGAGTAACTACCGGCCCTGAGGGGCCGGTTTTGTATCTACTAAAAGAGCAAGGCAAGGAGTGACAGCATGAGTCAGGATTGGGATGCCGGTCGGCTGGACAGCGACCTCGAAGGCGTAGCGTTCGACACCCTGGCCGTACGCGCCGGTCAGCACCGCACGCCGGAAGGCGAACACGGTGATCCGATGTTCTTCACTTCCAGCTACGTATTCCGTACCGCTGCCGATGCGGCGGCACGCTTTGCCGGTGAAGTGCCGGGCAACGTTTACTCTCGCTACACCAACCCGACTGTGCGCGCATTCGAAGAGCGCATTGCCGCGCTGGAAAGCGCCGAGCAAGCCGTGGCCACGGCCACCGGCATGGCCGCGATCATGGCGGTGGTGATGAGCCTGTGCAGCGCCGGCGATCACGTGCTGGTATCGCGCAGCGTATTCGGTTCGACCATCAGTCTGTTCGAGAAGTACTTCAAACGCTTCGGCATTGAAGTCGATTACGTGCCTCTGGCGGACTTGTCCGGTTGGGATGCGGCGATCAAGGCCAACACCAAACTGCTCTTCGTCGAATCGCCATCTAATCCTCTGGCCGAGCTGGTGGACATCGCCGAGTTGTCGAAAATCGCTCACGCCAAAGGCGCGATGCTGGTGGTCGACAACTGCTTCTGCACCCCTGCGTTGCAACAGCCGCTGAAGATGGGCGCGGACATCGTCGTGCACTCGGCGACCAAGTTCATCGACGGCCAGGGCCGTTGCATGGGCGGTGTTGTGGCCGGTCGCAGCGAACAGATGAAAGAAGTCGTCGGTTTCCTGCGGACTGCCGGGCCGACCCTGAGCCCGTTCAATGCCTGGATCTTCCTCAAAGGCCTGGAAACTCTGAGCCTGCGCATGAAGGCGCACTGTGCCAATGCCCAGCAACTGGCCGAATGGCTGGAGCAGCAGGAAGGCATCGAGAAAGTCCATTACGCCGGTCTCAAAAGCCATCCGCAGCACGCGTTGGCCCTGCGTCAGCAGAAAGGCTTTGGTGCGGTCGTGAGTTTCGAGGTCAAGGGCGGCAAAGAGGGCGCCTGGCGCTTTATCGATGCGACCCGTCTGATTTCCATCACCGCCAACCTCGGTGACAGCAAAACCACCATTACGCACCCAAGCACCACCTCTCACGGCCGTCTGGCGCCGCAAGAGCGTGAGGCAGCGGGCATTCGTGACAGCCTGATCCGCATCGCGGTCGGTCTGGAAGACGTGGCCGACCTGCAAGCCGATCTGGCGCGCGGGTTGGCTGCCTTGTGATCGAGTTGTCCACGCCGACCACTGGCACCAATGGCCGCGTCGCACTGGTCACGGGTGCTGCGCGGGGCATTGGTCTGGGGATCTCGGCCTGGCTGATCAGTGAAGGCTGGCAGGTGGTGCTGACTGATCTTGATCGGGTGCGCGGTTCGAAAGTGGCGAAGGTGCTCGGCGACAACGCCTGGTTCATCGCCATGGACGTCTCGAACGAAGGGCAGGTGGCGTTGGGCGTCGCCGAGGTGCTGGGGCAGTTCGGGCGTCTGGATGCGCTGGTGTGCAACGCGGCGGTTGCCGATCCGCACAACATCACCCTTGAAAGTCTTGATCTGGCGTACTGGAATCGGGTGCTGGCGGTGAATCTCAGTGGGCCGATGCTGTTGGCCAAGCACTGCGCGCCGTACCTGCGCGCTCACAGCGGTGCGATCGTCAACCTGGCCTCGACCCGCGCCGGGCAGTCAGAACCCGACACCGAGGCTTATGCGGCGAGCAAGGGCGGCCTGTTGGCCCTGACTCATGCCTTGGCGATCAGCCTCGGACCGGAAATCCGCGTCAATGCAGTCAGCCCGGGCTGGATCGATGCGCGGGATCCCTCCGCACGTCGTGCTGAACCGCTGACCGATGCCGACCATGCCCAGCATCCGGCGGGCAGGGTAGGGACGGTCGAGGACGTGGCGGCGATGGTCGCCTGGCTGTTGTCGAAGAACGCCGGTTTTGTCACGGGCCAGGAGTTCGTGGTCGATGGCGGCATGACCAAGAAGATGATTTACAGCGAGTAATTCGAGCAGGGGCCGCGACAGCGGCGGCTTGAGGTTGCAGACGGCCGTTGGCAACGCTGCGGGAAATGACATGATTTTGTCTTTTTCAGAAAAACTTCAAGCGGGGTATTGACTTAGCATCGGTACCTGCGTAAATTTCGCGGCCTCGGAGATGCAAACGGGTGATTAGCTCAGCTGGGAGAGCGTCTGCCTTACAAGCAGAATGTCGGCGGTTCGATCCCGTCATCACCCACCACTTCCGAGAGTCTTGCGAAAGCAAGATGGAAGCTTTTAAAAGCCTCCACCGACGCGCAGCGGTAGTTCAGTCGGTTAGAATACCGGCCTGTCACGCCGGGGGTCGCGGGTTCGAGTCCCGTCCGCTGCGCCATATTTTCCGAGTCAGAGTTTATTCTGGTTCGAGATTGAAAGCCTCGAAGCTTTCAGTCAGACGAGTTACTTGGACGCAAGTCCAAAGCGATACGCAGCGGTAGTTCAGTCGGTTAGAATACCGGCCTGTCACGCCGGGGGTCGCGGGTTCGAGTCCCGTCCGCTGCGCCATATCTGCCTCAAGGCCCGCTGAACGCCTTGGAGCTACGAAGAAAGCCGCTGGTAAAGCCAGTGTCTACTTCGAGTCGATAGCAAAGACCCTGGTCGAAAGACCGGGGTTTTTTGTGTCTGCGATTTGGCTTTTCTCTCCTGCTTCCCGCAACCATGGGTATTCGCATCTGCCAGCCCAATGCGGCCGTGTGTCGAATTGTTACTCCTCTCGACGATTTCCCTCAATAACGCTCAGCCCTGATCAACCGGTGGCTGCGTGGCAAAAACACCTATCTTTCATTCGCGTATTCAAATTTTTCCTGGGGGCAAAACGTATAAAGCGCTTGGTTTGAAGTATCAACACTAATTAGAATGAGTCGCATTTAAAATATTTCTTCGCGCAGGGTTCCTTTAGATGAGTGATGCAGCGATGCCGGCGGCGCAAACCTTCCACGACCTGTACCGCGACCATCGTGGCTGGCTCGAAAGCTGGTTGAGGCGGCGCATGAGCAATGGCCATGATGCGGCGGACTTGAGCCAGGATACGTTCGTGCGTTTACTCGCCAGCTCCCAGCACATCGCTGACCTGCAAGAACCCCGCGCCTATCTGGCGACGGTCGGCAAGCGACTGCTCACCAACTTCTATAAGCGCCGCAGCCTGGAGCAGGCCTACCTCAGTGCGCTGGCGCTGCTGCCTGAGGATTGCGTGCCGTCGCCCGAGCAACGTTGGTTGCTCCTGGAAACCCTGCAAGCCCTGGACGAACTGCTCGATGGATTGCCGACCGCGGTGCGACGGGCGTTTCTCTGGAGCCAGCTGGAAGGCTTGGGTTATCACGAAATTGCCGAACGCCTGCAAGTCTCGGAGCGCACGATCAAGCGCTACATGGCGCAAGCCTATGAACATTGCCTGTTGGTGGAATTGTGATCGGTTCGACCCCTTCGGCCGAAGCCCGGCAAGTCGTGCGGGCTGCCGCTCAATGGTTGGCACTCATGGAGTCAGGCGCCGCCAATGATCGCGATCGTGCCAATCTGCAACACTGGCGTGACAGCCATCCCAGTCACGAACAGGCCTGGCAGAAAGCCCAACTCTTGCGCCAACGCTTTGCCGACCTGCCGTCGGCACTGGCCATGGCCAGCCTGGATCGGCCGCAGACGAGTCGGCGCACGGTTCTCAAGCGCGCCGTCGGGGCGGTGGCGTTGGTGCCCACCGCCTGGCTGATCAGCCGGCAGCTACCGCTGGACGTCTGGCGCGCTGATCTGCGAACCGCGACCGGGGAGGGCAAAAAAGTCCAGTTGGCCGATGGCAGCTCTCTGCAATTGAGCACTGCGAGTGCCGTCGATATCGACCTGAAGAACCGCCGGCTGAGACTCGTGGAAGGCGAAATAGCGCTGAATGTGCCCGGCACCTCGCCGCTGACGATCCAGACGCACTTCGGGCAAGTGGTCGTCAGTCAGAGCGAAGTGTGCGTTCGTCAGGGGCAGACGGGGTGCAAGGTGTCAGTGCTTAAAGGTGCCGTGCAGTTGCAGCCTTTGCGCGGGCCGGTCTTTTCATTGCGCGCAGGCCAGCAAGTCAGCCTTCAGGCGATGGGTGCCGGACGCGTCGAACCTTTCGATGTGCTTGCGCCAGGCTGGCGCGACGGCGTGTTGATGGCACAGAACCAGCCCCTAGGCGATTTTCTGCGTGAACTCAGCACCTATCGCCCGGGATTGTTGCGCTGGGAACCGGAGCTCGAATCCCTGCGCGTCACCGGCAGTTTCCGTCTGGAAGACACCGATCGCATCCTCACGTTGCTGGCGGCCAGCTTGCCGCTGGAGGTGCATAGGCGAACCCGCTACTGGGTCACGTTGCTGCCGCGCAAAAATAGTGTTTGAGGTGTGTCCCCTTTTTTCGCGTCGCTTGTCATTCAAGGCAAGTGAAACGAAATCAGAGAGATTCTCAATGCCCGTTGTGATGCCCTGCAGTACGCGTCTGGGTTCTTCCAGGCTGCGCCCGTTGTTGCACTTGAGTCTGTTGTTGAGCCTGAGTGCCTGTCCGTTGTTCATCACTGCCGGTTGGGCCGAAGACGCGCCTCGACGCAGTTACCAGGTGCCGGCAGGAAGCCTCAGCGCAGCGCTGACCCGTTTCGCCGGGCTGGCCGGGGTCAACCTGTCAGTGGACCCGGCACTGGTGGGCAGTCGCACCAGCCCTGGACTTTCCGGCGAATACGCGGTCGAGGAGGGCTTTGCCCGACTGTTGCAGGGTTCCGGTCTGCAACTGCAGCCGGTGGGCGAAGAGGCGTACATCCTGACCCCGGTGCCAGAAGGCAGCAGCCTGCAACTGGGCGCCACCTCGATTGTCGGTGCCACTGACTCGGAGCACGGCGATCCGTATGTCGGCGGCCAGGTCGCGCGTCGCGGGTCGCAAGGCTTGCTGGGCTCGAAAGACTTTATGGAAACGCCGTTCAGCATGACCACCTACACCAGTGAGGTGGTCAAAAATCAGCAGGCGCGTACCTTGGGCGACCTGATCGCCAACGATCCTTCGGTTCGCGCCACCAACCCGGCGGGTGGGCGCTATGAGCAGTTCACCATTCGAGGGTTGAGCCTGTTCAACAGTGATGTTTCTTACAACGGCCTCTACGGCGTCCTGCCGACCTACACGATCGACATGGAGATGGCCGACCGCGTCGACGTCCTCAAAGGCCCTAGTCAGCTCATCAACGGCATCTCGCCGCGGGGCAGCGTGGGTGGCGGGATCAACGTGGTACCCAAGCGCGCGACCGACAAGCCCATCACTTCATTCACCGGTAGTTACGCTTCCGACAGCCAGGTCGGCGGTGCCGTGGATGTCGGCCGGCGCTTTGGTGAAGACAACAAGTTCGGTCTTCGTTTCAACGGCGTGAAGCAGTCCGGCGATACCGAATGGGATCACCAGAATGTCGACCGCGAGATGGCCGTGCTGGGCCTGGATTTCCGCGGTGAACGCCTGCGGCTCTCGACGGACATCGGGCGCACTGAACGTGATACCGACGCACCGCAGGAGCGCGTACAGGTTGGCCCTAACGCTCAGGTTCCGCATGCCAGCGATGTGCGCCGCAACTATGCGCAGCCCTGGAGCAAGGCGAGTACCAACGACACGTTCGGCACGGTGAACGCTGAATACGATGTCAACGATTCCGTCATGTTGTACGGCGGCGTGGGCGCGCGCAAAAGTAACCATGACTTCCTCCGTCATGCCGTTTCGGTCATCAACGACGCCGGTAATTTCAGCGTTCAACCGCGTGACTTCACCCGTGATGAAAATGTCCGGACGGCCACAGCGGGTGTGCGCAACTGGTTCCATACCGGCCCGGTAAGCCATGAAGTCAACCTGGCCGCCAGCTATTACTACATGGACTTTGAAAACGGCGGCGCCCGTTATGCCTCGGCCAACAGCAACATCTATAACCCTGTGGTAACACCAACGCCGGTCAGGCCCACGCGACAGGATTCGGAGGTCTATACCGAGAACCGTTCCACCGGTGTGGCGTTGTCCGACACCCTGGGTTTCTTCGATGACCGGCTGCTGCTGACCCTCGGCGCCCGCTGGCAGCGCGTGAAGGTTGACGACTGGACCGATAACGTCAGAGGCGACACCGGCTACGACGAGGAAAAGGTCTCGCCATCGGGCGGCATCCTGTTCAAGGCCACCGATAAGCTGTCGCTGTATGCCAACTACATGGAAGGCCTGAGCCAGGGCAAGATCGCACCGTCGACTTCGGTGAACGAGGACGAGATCTTCCCGCCGTTCATCAGCCGCCAGGTCGAGGTCGGTGCCAAGTATGACGCCGGTGCGTTCGCCGTCACCGCCGCCGTGTTCCGGATCAAGCAGCCGGCTTACGAGACCAATGCCACGACGCGCGTCTTCGGCCCGAACGGCAAGCGTGAGAACACCGGTGTGGAACTGAGTGTGTTCGGTGAACCGCTCGATGGTTTCCGTCTGCTCGGCGGTGTCATGTACATCGACAGCGAGTTGAAGGACACCACCAATGGCACCTTCGACGGCAACCGGGCGCCGGCCACGCCGAAATACAACGTCAACCTGGGCGCCGAGTGGGACGTGCCGACTGTACAGGGCCTGACCCTGACCAGCCGCGGCATTTACTCCAGCTCGCAGTACCTGGACCAGTCCAACAACAAGGAAATCGACTCCTGGGAGCGTTTCGACGTGGGCGCACGCTACGCGTTCAAGGTCGACGAAACGAACGTCACTGTGCGTGCCAATGTCGAGAACGTGGCGGACAAGCGCTACTGGAGTTCGGCCGGGGCCTCGGATGACAGCGAGCCTGGCTTGACGCTGTCGACCCCGCGCACTTACCTCCTTTCGGCGACCGTCGACTTCTGATTCACCCGTGTCATGCGCCCCCGGGAGCGGGGCGCCATCGTTGGACCATGACCTGATTCATATAGAGAAAGGACATATGCACACCATCAGTTAATGAACAATCAAGACACTTGCGTATAAGTCGCTATCTGTCGTTAGCCTATACCGAAGTTGTCAGTTGCATTAAAAGATCATGGCTAGATCATGGCACTTCCGGAATATATACCAGGTTTATTAACTTGGTTTTTTGCGTGCCTGATTATTTTTAAAGTAGTTCAAATCGCTCTATGTAAATTTCCAAATAGGTTGTAAGAATTAGTTGCAACAACTTGGTAATGAGAATAAGTTGCATATCGAATTTAACGAGGGTGAAGCGATGTTGAATGATGGCGTATTGCACTCTAATCCTTTGCAAAAAACCAATGCCGACTATTTGGCTCGACAAAGCAAGTTCGAATCTAATGTACGCAGTTATCCACGCAAGTTGCCGCTGGCCATCGCCAAGGCGCACGGGCTCTGGGTGACCGATGTCGAGGGTAATACTTACCTCGACTGTCTGGCCGGCGCCGGTACTTTGGCCCTGGGGCACAATCATCCGGCCGTCATGGCCAGCCTCGACGGCTTCCTCGCCTCAGGCCTGCCGATGCACACTCTGGACCTGACCACCGCGGTCAAGGACGCTTTCAGCGAAACCTTGCTCAGCCTGTTGCCGAACCAGGGCCGTGATTACTGCCTGCAATTTTGCGGGCCGTCCGGGGCGGATGCAGTGGAGGCCGCGCTGAAACTGGCCAAGACCTACACCGGGCGCAACAACATCATCAGTTTCTCCGGGGCCTACCATGGCATGACCCACGGCGCCCTGGCCCTGACCGGCAACACCGCGCCGAAAAATGCCATCGCCAGCCTGATGCCCGGGGTGCAGTTCATGCCGTACCCCCACGAATACCGTTGCCCGCTGGGCATTGGCGGCGAGGCGGGGGTCGAGGCCTTGACCCACTATTTCACCCAGTTCATCGAAGACGTCGAAAGCGGTGTGTCACTGCCGGCGGCGGTGATCCTTGAAGCGGTGCAGGGTGAGGGCGGGGTCAACTGTGCCCCGGCGAGCTGGCTGCGGGCGATCCGCGAGGTGACGCGCAAGCACGGCATCCTGCTGATTCTCGACGAAGTGCAGACCGGTTTCGGTCGCACCGGCAAGATGTTTGCCTTCGAACACGCCGACATCGAGCCGGACCTGATCGTCATGTCCAAAGCGGTCGGTGGCGGTTTGCCCATGGCGGTGCTGGGCATCCGTCGTGAGTTCGACGCCTGGGAGCCAGGCAACCACGCCGGCACCTTCCGCGGCAACCAGATGGCCATGGCCGCCGGGCTGGCTACGCTGCAGGTACTGCAACAGCAAAACCTCGCCGCCCAGGCCGAGCGTCGTGGCCAGTGGCTCAAGGACCGACTGGTCGAGTTGCAGGCGCATTATCCGGCCCTTGGCCAGGTGCGCGGTCGCGGTCTGATGCTGGGCATCGAGATCGTCGACGAGCGCCAGCCGGCGGATCGTCACGGACATTTCCCGATGGACCCGGCGCTGGCCGTGGCCATCCAGCAACAGTGCTTCAAACAAGGCCTGTTGCTGGAACGCGGCGGGCGTAAGGGCAATGTCATCCGCTTGTTGCCACCCTTGATTATCGACGATGAACAATGCCAGCAAGTCATCCAGCGTTTTGATAACGCGATGGCTGCCGCTTTATTACAGTTGCGCCCTTGAATGAATCAATCGAAGTTGCGTTAGCAGTCCGCTGAATTGCAGTTTGATGACGGTACTGCAAGTAACTTTGATGGTCGACTGATTGTTTAAAAAGGTTCAGTGAAGTGATGTCGTTACGTGGGGTTTCGTCGGCCGTTAAACAGGTCGATCAGCAACTAATTTTTTCGCCATATAACGTGTCCAGTGGCCTCGCGGGCTACTGTGGAGCACCCATGAATCATCCAGATCGCAGTGTTTTATCGAATATGGTCAGTGAGTTGGCGACGACGCGTGCGTTGCTTAATTGTTTGATCAAAGAGTTCGCCTTGCCGGAAAACTGCCTCAGTTACAGTTGGCCGACGCAGATGCAAGGTATCGCCCCGGGCAGTTACCTCGAGGGTCTGGAATGGAAGGGCATTCCCCTGACCATCAGCCTGCCCAACCAGCAGCAATTCTTTGTGATGGTGGACCGCCGTGATGGTCTGGGCAGTCACCGTTACCTGTCGGACGTTTATGCCCGGCGTGGCGAGGGCGACTGGTCGTGCCTGAGGTTTGCCGAGTTCGTCGAGCAGTTGCTCGCGGCGTGCGAACACATGACCCGCGCCAGCAACGACGAGTTGCTGGATCAGGTGTTGCAAAGCCAGTTGCTGACCGCGGCCATCGTCGGCCACAACATGGACGGCCAGCACCCGGCACCGCTCAGCGGTTACCTCGCCAGCGAGCAGGGCTTGTGGTTCGGTCATCCGAATCACCCGGCACCCAAGGCGCGCCTGTGGCCAGCTCATCTGGCCCAGGAAACCTATGCCCCGGAATTCCAGGCCCGCACGCCATTGCACTTGTTCGAGGTGCCGCTGGAAGGATTGAACGTCGGGGCCAACGGCCTGAGCAAAGCCCAGGTGCTGGCCGGTTTTGCCGATCAAGCGCAGGCGCGGCCAGGGCACGCCGTTATCTGCATGCACCCGGTTCAGGCGCAGCTGTTCATGCAGGATGGTCGGGTTCAGCGTTTGTTGAAATCCGCGGCCATCGTCGACCTTGGCGCCACAGGGCTGATGGCCAACCCCACGGCGTCCATCCGAACCTGGTACATCGAGGGCCATGAGTTCTTCATCAAGGGCTCGCTGAACGTGCGCATCACCAACTGCGTCAGGAAAAACGCCTGGTACGAATTGGAAAGCGCGCTGATGATCGACCGAGTCTTTCGTAACCTCCAACTGACCCGGCCGGAAACCCTTGGCGGGCTCTCGGTGGTGGCCGAGCCGGGCAATCTGAGCTGGGCGCCGCAACAGGCCAACGAAGCCGATAACCACTGGTTCCGCGAACAGACCGGGGCGATCCTGCGGGAGAACTTCTGCCTCGACACCGGCACCGACTGCAGCATCATGGCCGGTACGTTGTTCGCTCGTGGCCTGCATTTACCGCCGTTGGTGCATGAGTTCCTGAGCCGGTTCAACGGCAATGACATCGACGATCAAACGCTGTTGAGCTGGTTCGACGACTATCAGGCGCTGCTGCTGCGGCCGGTGCTGGCGCTGTTCTTCAATCACGGCATCGTGATGGAACCGCACTTGCAGAACAGCGTGCTGGTGCATGATAACGGTCGTCCACAACGCTTGCTGCTGCGGGATTTCGAAGGGGTCAAACTGACTGACGAACTGGGTGCTTCCCGGATCGATGCAGACGCTCATCCACGGGTGCGTGAGTCGCTGCTCTATTCCCGCCAGCAAGGCTGGAATCGCATCGTCTATTGCCTATTCGTCAACAACTTGTCCGAGGCGGTACTGGCCCTGAGTTGGGAGCGTCCGCACCTGGCGCCGCTGATGTGGCAACGGGTGGAGCAACAGTTGATCAGCATCCGCGCCGAATTGACCCGCGCTGCGCCGGAGCTGGACGCACTGATCGCCGGTCAACCGATTGCCTGCAAAACCAACCTGAAAGTCCGTCTGGCAGCCAAGGCAGATCGCCAGGCCAGCTATGTCAGTCTGGTGTCCCCGTGGGGCAAGGAGGCCAAGCATGGGTAAGCTGCCCGCAGCGGTTTTGGCCGCGATCGACGACGCCCGCACACAACACGAAGATCCGCTGGCGCTGTTCATCTACGACCTGGACGCGCTGAAACAGCACGTGACGCAGGTGATGGCGGCCCTCCCCGAAGGCGTAGAGCTTTACTACGCGATCAAGGCCAACAGTGAACCGCAGATC
Source organism: Pseudomonas sp. GL_093 (assembly GCF_057837605.1). Taxonomy (NCBI): domain Bacteria; kingdom Pseudomonadati; phylum Pseudomonadota; class Gammaproteobacteria; order Pseudomonadales; family Pseudomonadaceae; genus Pseudomonas; species Pseudomonas sp. GL_093. Next base: position 2,385,692 of record NZ_CM174448.1, read on the forward strand.
CTCTCCACCGTCGCGCCGTTGGTGCACGGGTTCGAGATTTCCTCCGGCGGCGAGATCGATCGTCTCCAGGCCTGCCCGACGCGCAAGCCATTCATCTTCTCTGGCCCAGGAAAACTGGACTCCGATCTGCGTTCGGCGCTGCAACATCAGGTCGAAGCGATTCACATCGAAAGCCTGAATGAAATCGTCCGCCTGCAACGGCTGGCACTGGAAGCGGGGCACGTGCAAGACGTCTTGCTGCGGATCAACCCCGAACTGCCGTCGCCGCTCTCGAGCAAACTGGCGATGGCCGGCACGGCCACACCGTTCGGGATCGATGAGTCGGAACTGGCTCAGGCGGTGAGTTGGGTCGATAACGCCAGCCACCTGCGGCTCAAGGGCTTCCATGTGCATGCGATGTCCCATCAGTCGCTGGTGGAGCGCCATGAACAATTGCTCGATCTGTACCTGCAGCGCTGGCCGCAATGGAAAGCGTTGTCGGCCGATCCCGCGGCGATCACTCACCTCAATGTGGGCGGTGGCATCGGCGTTAATTACCTCGGGCCTCAGCAGTTCGACTGGCAGCGCTTGTGTACGCATTTGGGGCAGAGCCTTGCAGCCTGTGCCGATGCGCCCATCGTGCGCTTTGAACCCGGTCGTTTCATCAGCGCCTTCTGCGGCTATTACGCGATTGAAGTGCTGGACAAGAAAACCAGTCACGGCAAGCACTTCCTGGTCTGTCGGGGCGGCACCCATCAGTTCCGTTTGCCGGTTGCCCAGGGGCATGATCACCCGATCATTCATTTGCCCCGGCATCGCGTAACGCCAACGGCGCCACAACAGGAGTGGACCGTCGTGGGACAGCTCTGCACGCCCAAGGATGTGCTGAGCCGCGATTACCCGCTCACGGACGTGGTGATCGGCGACATGCTGGTGCTGCCGCTGGCGGGTGCCTATGGCTACAACATCTCCCATGCCGACTTCCTCTGCCATCCGCGACCGCCGCAGGTGTTTGTGCAACAGGCCGGAGTCAACCTGTGGGACTGACGTTTGCCGTTCCGCGCTGGTTGGTGGTGGTCAATGTGTTGTTGGGCACGCTGACGGTCAGCCTGAACAACAGCTCGCTGAATCCGGCGTTGCCGGCGTTCATGGAGGCCTTCGATATCGGTCCGCTGCTGGCCACCTGGATTGTGGCCGCGTTCATGGTGAGCATGGGCATGACCATGCCACTCACCAGTTTTCTCAGCCAGCGGATGGGGCGCAAATCCCTGTATTTGTGGGGCGTGGCGTTGTTTGTCTGCGGTTCACTGTTGGGTGCGCTGGCCAACTCCATCGCGCTGGTGATTACCGCGCGCGTGGTGCAAGGCATCGCCAGCGGACTGATGATTCCGCTGTCGCTGGCGATCATCTTTTCGGTGTACGCCAAGGGCGAGCGGGGCAGGGTCACCGGCCTGTGGGGCGCGGCGGTCATGCTGGCGCCGGCATTGGGGCCCTTGTGCGGGAGCCTGATGCTGGAGTGGTTCAGTTGGCGCTCGCTGTTCCTGATGAATGTACCGATTGGCCTGCTGGCGCTGATTCTTGGCGTCGGCGTGCTGCCGGCTTCTGAAGCATCGGAACGCAAACCTTTCGACCTGGCGGGTTACCTGTTGATCGCGACGGGCATCGGTCTGCTAATGATCGCCGTTGGCCGCCTGCGTCACGCCGAAGCCCTCACTGATCCGCTCAACCTCGGCATGCTGCTGGCGGCGATCCTGTGTCTGGTGGCGTTCGTGCGACTGGAACTGAACCGGACTTCGCCGCTGCTCAACCTGCGAATCTTTGCCCTGCGCGGTTATCGCTTGAGCGTGATCATCGCCGTGGTGCAGTCGGTCGGTATGTTCGAATGCCTGGTCCTGCTGCCGCTGCTGGTGCAAGTGGTGATGGGCTACAGCGCTATCTGGACCGGCCTGTCGCTGCTCTGCACGGCGCTGTTCGCCAGCCTGTTCGGGCATCTCGGCGGCCAGTGGCTGGACCGTCACGGCCCGCGTGGCGTGGTGCTCTGGGGGCTGCTGCTGACCGGGGGCGCCACGCTGGGATTGGGCGTGCTGGGGGCTGGCGCTTCAATCGGTGTGGTGTTTTTTCTGATGATGGTCCGCGGCGCCGGGCTGGGCCTGTCCTATATCCCCATCACCACTGCCGGGCTCGATGCGCTGCCTGAACCGATGGTCACTCAGGGCGCGGCGATGAACAACATTTCCCGTCGTCTCGTCTCGTCACTGGCCATCGTGATTGCTTCCCTGTGGCTGGAATTCCGCCTGACTGCCGAGACCGGGGGCGGGGTGGTTTCGATGGCCAGCTCGGGGGCGATCAGCGAGGTCTTCATGGCCACCGGCATCCTCATCCTGCTGGCATTGCCCTGTGCCTGGCGTTTTCCCGTTCACGCATCCGACGAGCCGGCCGAGGCACTGCCCTCAGCCCTCGAACACCGTTAATTCTTTCACGGACAAGGTTATGACTATGGCGACTTCTTCACAGGCAACACATCAGGCTGCGGACTCTGCGCCAGGCGTCTGGCTGGCGACGGCCGATCCCCGCCACTATCAGCAAGTGGAACAGCGCGTGGTGGGCCAGCTGCTGCAAACGCTGCTGTATGAAAACGTCCTGCCGTATCGCCATTCGCCCCTCGATGGCGGCCAGTACCGTTTTGTCGTCAGCGGCATCGATGCGCAGCAACAACCGGTGGAGTACCACTGCAGCGGATTGCTCAGCGAAAGCTTCGAGCTGATCCGCCTCGACTATGCCAGTCTCGAACGCGTAAATGCGTTGGGCGCACGCAGCCGGCCGCACCTTCATCAAGCATTGGCGGAGCTGCTCAGCGAACTTCAGGACAGCCCGCACCTGCCACGCTTCACCCATGAGCTTGAACAAACGATGCTCAAGGATCTGCAATCGCGCAGCCAGGGTTATCAAGCCGCCCAGCCAAGCCATCAACTGGATGTCGATGCGCTGGAACAGCACTTCATGGACGCCCACAGCTATCACCCTTGCTACAAATCGCGCATCGGTTTCTCGCTCAAGGACAACGCCAGCTACGGGCCGGAATTTGCCGCGCCCATCGCGATTGTCTGGCTGGCCGTGGCCAAATCCTGTGGGGCGATGAACATCTCGCGGCACCTGGATTACGACGGATTTATCCAGCAGGAATTCGGACTTCAGCGCTGGCAGCAGCTGGCTGAAAGCCTCACCGACCAAGGCAAGGCGATGGGCGATTACTGGCTGATGCCGGTGCACCCGTGGCAGTGGGAAAACATCATCGTTCCTGTGTTCTATCCAGAACTGGTCAGCGGTGAGGTGATCTATCTGGGCACAACGGATGACCGTTATCAGGCGCAACAGTCGATCCGCACCCTGGCCAACGTCACTGAGAAAAAGCGGCCTTACGTCAAGCTCGCACTGAGCATGACCAATACCTCCAGCACGCGAATTTTGGCCCGGCACACGGTGATGAACGGCCCGATCATCACCGACTGGTTGCAGCAGTTGATCGGCAGCGACAGCACCGCCCGCGACCTTGGCTTTGTGATTCTCGGTGAGGTAGTTGGCGTCAGTTTTGACTACGATCACCTGCCCATCACGCGGATGTCCCAGGCCTACGGCACGATGGGCACCCTGTGGCGCGAGAGCATTCACCAGTACCTGCAAGACGACGAGCAAGCGGTGCCGTTCAATGGTTTGAGTTCCGTGGACAATCGCTACGGCAGCGGTGAACAGAAGCCGTTTATCGATGCCTGGATCAAGCAATACGGCCTGCACGCCTGGACCCGCCAACTGCTGCAGGTGGCGGTGTCGCCGATCATTCACATGCTGTACGCCGAAGGCATCGGCATGGAATCCCATGGGCAGAACATCGTCCTGATCGTGAAGCAGGGCTGGCCGCAACGTATCGCCCTGAAAGACTTCCACGACGGCGTGCGCTATTCACCGCAACACCTGGGGCGCCCTGATCTGTGCCCGACCCTGGTGCCGCTGCCCGCCAGCCACGCCAAGCTCAATCGCAATTCGTTCATCCTCACCGACGACCTGGATGCGGTCCGGGATTTTTCCTGTGATTCGTTCTTTTTCATCGCCCTGGCCGAGATGGCGATCTTCCTGCATCAGCACTATCAGCTGGAAGAAGCCTTGTTCTGGCAGATGACTGCCGAGGTGATCACCGCTTACCAGGCCGAGCATCCGCAACATCGTCCGCGTTATGCAGCGTTTGATGTCTTCGCGCCGTTCTATGAAGTGGAAGAGCTGACCAAGCGCCGCCTGCTGGGCGACGGTGAACGTCGTTTCAAATCGGTTCCCAATCCGCTGCACGCGTTCCGGCCGCAATCATGCTGAGGACCAATCTGCTTAAGCAGAAGCTCAGAACAGGTGAGCCGGTCTACGGGCTGATCAGCTCGATTCCGTCGCCAGCGGCCATCGAGCTGATTGCCGAGGCGGGTTTTGATTTTGTGATCATCGATATGGAACACGTGCTGATCAATCCCGAGACCGTGGAGAACATGATCCGCACCGCCGAGAGTTACGCGCTGACCCCGCTGGTGCGGGTGGCGGACCTCAACCCGAAAACCCTGCTGCGCCTGCTCGATGGCGGCGCCCAGGGCATTGTGTTGCCGATGATCGAAGGCCCCGAGCCCTTGGCCGAAAGCATTCGAGCCTGCAAATACCACCCGCAGGGCACCCGCAGCCTGAATGCCGGTCGCCCCGGCGCCTTTGGCAAACACAGCCTGGCGGAGTACGTCGCGCTGGCCAACGAGCAAATCATGGTCGTGGCGATGATCGAGAGTGCCGAAGGTGTGCGGCGGACGGCGGAAATTGCCGCCGTGCCCGGCCTCGACATGATCCTCGAAGGGGCCGCCGACTTGTCGCAATCGATGGGCATGCCCTGGCAGATCGACCGGCCCGAGGTGCAGCAAGCGCTGCTCTCCAGTTGGCAGGCAGTCAGCGCCGCGGGTGTGCCGTATTGCGCGATTCCACGTCAGCCGGGCGACCACGAACGGTGGTTGAGCCGGGGCGTAAAAAGCTTTGTTTTGGGTGACGAGCGTGGCATCGCTTTTCGTGCCCTCCAGGCCAAATTGGCCGCCACTTCAGCAGAAGGAAAATAATCGGATGAACTTCACCACAATGGCCGCCGACAAGGTGATGCAGGATCTGGTCGATTGTTTACTGGCCGAACATTTTTTCGGTACCGAGCCGCTGAACCTGGTGGCGCCATCGTCATCGGCCGATCAACCGTTTACCGGGTTGAGCGCCGAACAACGGATCTGGGAATGGCCCAGCGATCCCCAAGGTTGCATCGTCATTGCCCTGCGTCCCGGCATTACCCAGCAATGGGAAAAAGTACCGGGCACGCCGGTATGGGCGCGACAGAATGACCAGCTGATTGCGCTGTCACCCGAGGCCTTCACGACCCAGGTGTTGGCAGGAATGACCGATCGCTACCCGGACAATGAAAAAGGCTTCGCCCTGTTTCTGGATGTGCTGCGCACCAGCGTTCGGCAAACCGAGTTGTCCCTGGCCCATCGGGTCGACAGCGAACGTTTGCTGGAAAAGAGCAACGCGGACTTCTTCCTGGCGATGGAGCAGTGGGCTTCGCTGCGTGATCGTCCCTACCACCCGCTGGCCAAAGCCAAACAGGGTTTGGACGATGCGGAATATCAGCAGTATCAGGCGGAATTTGCCCGTCCGGTGGCGCTTAATTGGGTCGCGGTCGACCGCACGTTGCTGCAATGCGGCGACGGCGTGACGGACTTGGCGCAGAGTTATCCCGCTCAATACCTGTTGCCGCCGCTGCTGCAAGCCAGCTTGCAACAAGAGCTGCAGCAGCGGGGCATTGCCCAGAGCCACATCGCGTTGCCGGTTCACCCGTGGCAGTTCGAACACGTGCTGGAGGCGCAACTCGGCGACGCGTTCGCCAAGGGTGATTGCCATCGACTGGACTTCACCGACGGTGATTTCTTCGCCACCTCGTCATTGCGCTCGATGACGCCGTGCTTCAACAGCGCCGATTACCTCAAGTTGCCGATGGCGATCTATTCGCTGGGTGCTTCGCGTTATCTGCCCGCAGTAAAAATGATCAACGGCGGCTTGAGTGAAGCGCTGTTGCGCCAGGCGCTCGGCAAAGATCAAACCCTACAACAGTCCCTGCACCTATGCGACGAAACCAAATGGTGGGCGTTCATGCCACCGGACGCCACGCTGTTCGACGAAGCGCCGCGTCACCTGTCGGCCATGGTGCGCGGCTATCCGCCCGCGCTGCTCGAAGACCCGGACACCCGACTGGTGCCCATGGCTGCGTTGGGCACACCGCTGCCGGGCAGCAATCAGCACTTCTTCGATGACTGGATGGGCTACCGCCAACTGCCGACCAATGCCGCGTCGGTGATGACGCTGTTCCGCGAGTTGTGCCACAGCTTCTTCGATATCAACCTGCGGATGTTCCGCATCGGCATGCTCGGTGAAATTCACGGGCAGAACGCGGTGCTGGTGTGGAAGGCCGGTTACGCGCAGGGCTTGCTGTTGCGCGATCACGATTCGTTGCGCATTTTCGTGCCGTGGCTGGAACGCAACGGTCTGGCCGACCCGGCTTACCGGTTGAAGAAGGGGCACGCCAACACGCTGTACCACGAGCGTCCTGAGGACCTGCTGTTCTGGTTGCAGACCCTGGGCATTCAGGTCAACCTCCGCGCCATCATCGATACGCTGGCTGAGGTCTACGCATTGCCGGCGACCGGGTTGTGGAAGGCGATGGGCGAGGTGCTCAACGAGTTGATCGACACCATCGAGTTTGACGCCGAGGCGCGGATCATGATCAAGCACCAGTTGTTCGAAGCGCCGCACTGGCCGCAGAAATTGCTGCTCACCCCGATGATCGAACGCGCGGGTGGCCCTGGCAGCATGCCGTTTGGCAAAGGGCAGGTGGTCAACCCGTTTCACAGGCTCGATCGTAATGCCTGAACCCCGACGTGAACCTTCCAGGCGCACGCTGTTGCGCCTGTCCCTGGGGGCGCTCGCCCTCAGGTTTTCCGCGCCGGCGTGGGCCGCGGCCGACACCGCGCCGTTGCGGGTGGTCACCCTGTTTCAGGGCGCCACCGACTGCGCCGTGGTGTTGGGCATTACCCCGTGTGGCGTGGTCGATTCCTGGAGCGAAAAACCGACCTATCGCTATTTGCGCACGGCACTGGACCAGGTGCCCCATGTCGGGCTGGAGACCCAGCCCAGCCTTGAAGACATCGCGCTGCTCAAACCGGACTTGATCGTTGCCTCACGCTTTCGCCATGAGCGCATTGCACCGTTACTCAAGCAGATCGCCCCGGTGCTGATGTTGGAGGAAGTGTTTGAATTCAAAAAGACTCTGATGCTGATGGGCGCTGCATTACACCAGCAACAGAGGGCCGACGAGATTCTGAACCGATGGCAGCAACGCGTGGCGCAGCTGTGTCAGCAATTGCGGCAGACATTTGCCGGACGCTGGCCACCGACGGTGTCGATTCTGGACATCCGCGAAGACCACATCCGCAGTTACCTGCCGGCGAGTTTTCCGGGCTCGGTGCTCACCGAGCTGGGATTCAACTGGAGTGACAGCAGTCGGGAGGCGAGCGGGGTATCGATCAAACTCACCAGCAAGGAAAGCCTTGCCGTGGTGAATGCCGACATCTTTTTTGTGTTCCTGCGCGCGCAGAACGCGGCGGTGCAGCGCAACTACGAGAGCCTGGTGCAACACCCGCTGTGGAAGCAGATGCGTGCCCCGCAGCAAGGACAGGTGTGGCAGGTCGATGGCGTCGCGTGGAGTCTGTCGGGCGGGATGTTGGGGGCCAACCTGATGCTCGACGACGTGGCCCGCGTGGCCGCCGCGCAGGTGGCCTCATGAGCCCGGGAGTAAAGCTGTGCAGCGCGGGTGTCGTGTTGCTGCTGTGCTGCGTGTTGAGCCTGGCGGTCGGTGCGACCTGGATTCCACTGCCACAGATAGTCGCGGCGTTTGTCGATCCCGACCCGTTGAGCATCAATCATGTGCTGGTGACCACCACGCGCCTGTCGCGGACCCTGATGGCGATTTCCGTAGGCGCCAGTCTGGCGGTCGCGGGCGCACTGATGCAGGCACTGACGCGCAATCCACTGGCGTCCCCCGGATTGTTCGGGATCAACGCCGGTGCGACTTTTTTTATCATCCTGTTTTCCTCGATCTTCTCGCTGTCATCCCCGGATGCCTGGTTATGGTCGGCGTTCATTGGCGCGGCCGTGGCGGGTTGTCTGGTGTGGCTGATCGGCAATATGGGGCAAGGCAGTCTCAGTCCGCTGCGTATTGTGTTGGCGGGCGCGGCGATCGCCGCGTTGTTCTCCGCCTTCAGCCAGGCGCTGCTGGTGGTGAATCAGGATGGCTTGGACACGGTGCTGTTCTGGATGGCCGGTTCACTGACCGAACGCAGCCTGTCGACCGCTGCGCCGTTGTTGCTGTGCGGTGTACTCGGGGTGTCGGGGGCGCTGTTGCTGGCCGGGCAGCTCAATGTGCTGAACGCCGGGGAAGAAATTGCTACGGGGCTGGGGCAGCGAACCGGCCTGATCCGGCTGCTGATGAGCGTGCTGGTGATCTGTCTCGCAGGCAGCGCGGTGGCGTTGGCTGGCAGCATTGGTTTCATCGGTCTTCTGGTGCCGCACATGGTGCGCAAGGGGTTGTCCATCGACCATCGCTGGTTGCTGCCCGGTTGTGCGCTGCTCGGTGCGATTCTCCTGCTGTTGGCGGATACGCTGTCGCGGGTTTTGATCCTGCCTCAGGAGGTGCCGGTGGGGGTGATGACGGCGCTGTTCGGCGCGCCGTTTTTCATTATGTTGGCCCGGCGTGGAGGTCGTTATGGATAAGGCGGTGACCTGGCGCCGGGGCGGGTATTCCCGGCAGGTGAACCTTTCCACGTGGCTGCGGTTGGCGGCGGCGCTGGTGCTGACGGTGCTGGTGATGCTCGGCTCGTTGTCGCTGGGGAAGGTCATCCTTTCGCCCCTCGAGGTGATGCGAATTCTGTTTTCCAGCCAGGACCCCAGCCTGACGTTGATCGTCGAACAACTGCGTTTTCCACGCATTGTGCTGGCGGCACTGGTGGGGGCTGCGTTGTCGGTGTCCGGGCTGATCCTGCAAAGCATCATCCGCAACCCGCTGGCATCGCCGGACCTGCTGGGCATCACCAGCGGTGCCAGCGCCGCCGCCGTGCTTTACCTGTCGTTCCTGTCCGCGACGCTGGGGCAACAATTTTTGCCCCTGGCCGCGATGCTCGGTGCGGCTCTGGCAACATTGGCCATTTACCTGCTGGCCTGGAAGCAGGGGACCTCACCGCTGCGACTGGTGCTGATCGGCGTGGGCGTCTCGGCGATGTTGACGGCCGCGACCACCTTCATTCTGGTTTTCAGCCCGCTGACCACCACGCTGTCGGCCTATGTTTGGCTGACCGGCAGCGTGTACGGCGCCAGTTGGCCCGAACCGCTGGCGCTTGGGAGCTGGTTGTTGGGCATTTGTCCGCTGCTGGTGCTGCTGGCCCGTCAGGTGATGGTGCAACAGCTGGATGACAACCTGGCCCAGGGCATCGGCGTGCGCGTGCAATGGCTGCGGGCCGGTTTGTTGCTGGTGAGTGTGGCGTTGGCCGGTGCGGCCATTGCCTGGGGTGGGGCGATCGCGTTTGTCGGGCTGATCGCGCCGCATATTGCCAAACGCCTGGTGGCACCTGGTTTCGCTGGCCAGGCCGTAATGGCGGCCCTGATTGGCGCAAACCTGGTGATGCTGGCGGACCTGGTCGGGCGCACGCTGTTTTTGCCCCTGGATTTGCCGGCCGGGATCTTTGTCGCGGTGCTGGGCACACCCTTTTTTCTCTATTTATTGATTAAACAGCGTCATTAAGGAATTCAACGTATGACGTCGATTGCAAGTCGCGGCCTGACCCTGAGTTATCAGCGCCAGGTGATTATTGACGCGCTGGACATGCAACTGCCCAAGGGCAAGATCTCGGTGCTGATTGGCAGTAACGGTTGCGGTAAAAGTACCTTGCTCAAATCTTTTGCCCGACTGCTGAAACCACAGCAAGGTTCGGTGATTCTCAACGGCGTGGATATCCAGCAAAAATCCACGGCTGCGGTAGCGCGTGAGTTGGCCATCCTGCCTCAGACACCGACGGCACCGGAGGGCATCACCGTTCGCCAACTCGTGGCCTTGGGCCGATACCCTTATCAGAGCTGGATGCAGCAGTGGTCGGCCGAGGATGAAGCCATGGTCAATCGCGCGCTGACGCAGACCAGTTTGCAGGCGCTGGCGGATCGGCCGGTGGATGCCTTGTCCGGTGGGCAGCGTCAGCGTGCGTGGATCGCCATGACCCTGGCCCAGGACACCGGCATTGTGCTGCTGGACGAGCCGACGACCTTCCTCGATCTGGCTCACCAGATTGAAGTGCTGGACCTGCTGCGCGACCTCAACCGGCTCGAAAACAAAACCATCATCATGGTGCTTCACGACCTCAACCTGGCCTGTCGTTATGCGGATCATATGGTTGCGGTGCACGAGCGTACGGCATTTGCCCAGGGCCGGCCTGAGGACGTCTTGACTCAGGCGCTGGTCAAAACCGTGTTCGACCTCAACTGCAGGATTATTCCTGACCCGTTCTTTGGTACGCCGATGTGCATCCCGTTTGGTCGGGAATTGCCGCAATGAATCTGGCTCACCACTTCACTGCGCAAGAATGGAACGTGCTGGGCGGTGGGTTGCGGTTGAAGGACTGCGCCGAACGTGACTCATTACGCTCGCTGATGGCGCGTGACCTGTTGCAGGAAGAGGTGTGCGAGCGGTTGCTGGACGCATTGAGCCCGGTCATTGGCTCACCGTCGCGGGCGATCACCGCCTCGCTGCTGGGCAAGCGCTTGTCGTTCCTGGCCACCGGCGCCTGTTTGTACGCCATGTCGGTGTACGACAAAGGACTGCTGCTGTCCCTGGACAACACGGTGATCGAATACGGCCATGATGAAGGGCTTTGGACGTCTTCGATGCCGCTGGCTCATTCCCTGCCGCTGACGTACGGGGCAGGTGAGCGCGAGGCCTGGCGGGAGGCCGTGGTGCAGGCTCTGTTTGCCGGACTGTTGAAGCCGCTGTGGCAAACCTTCAACCGTGTGAGTGGCGTTTCACGGCGCATCTTGTGGGAGAACACCGCCGTGCGCGTGTATTCGTTGTATGAAAAACGCATGGCGAAAATCGATGACCCGTCGGTACGCGAGCGCTATGAAGCCGACTTCGTGTGGTTGCTGACTCAGGCAGAACCTGCGCTGTTCGGCCTCGATTACAACCCGTTGAGCCACTTCCGTCGTCCGCCGACACTGCTCGACGAGGGGCAGCGCAGCATTCGCTTTCGGCGAACCTGTTGCTTCTACTACCTGGCTACTGAGCCCGCTGAATATTGTTCGACCTGCCCACTGCTGCGTCCGGGGAAATGCCGATGAGTTATCAGATCAACCCTCGCCAGCAGCTCGTCACCCCGGAGTTGCTCAACGCCTACCGGTCGATCCCTTCGTCAACCCTCGGCCATTTTTCCGATCGGGGTTTCCTGCGGGGGATCAAGCCGCTGTTCAACAATATCCGCATGGTCGGCACTGTCGTCACCGTCAAAGTCTTCCCGCCGGATGGCAGCATTTTGCGTGAAGCGCTATTGCTGAGTGAGCCGGGCGACGTGCTGGTGATCGAATGTGTGGGCGACGAGGAGTGTGGTTGCTGGGGCGAACTGCGCACCCTGGCCGCACTGATCAAAGGGTTGGCCGGGGTGGTGGTGTCGGGTGCCGTCACGGATGTCAGCGCATTGCGTCGCCATGGGTTGCCGATCTTTTGCCGGGACGTCAGTGCGTACACGACTCGCGGCATTGGCGCCCATGGGGAAGTCAATCAGTCGATCAGTGTGGGCGAGGTTCAGGTGCAGCCGGGGAGCCTGGCCATTGGTGATGATGACGGTGTCTTCATCCTCGATGCCCTGCGTGCGGCCGAGCTGCTTCCCGAACTCTTGGCCAAAGAGGAAATGGACCAGCAGCGCCGGGCTGAATTCTTGCAGAGGCTCAATCAGCGAAGGGGCTGACTTCCTGAGCTGAAATGAAAAGGGGCAACTGTGCAGTTGCCCCTTTTTTGCGTCTATCGGTCAGAAGCCGAATTTGTCGCGCAATCCGTAATACCAGGCGCCCAACGCAGCGAACGGTGTACGCAGCAGTTGTCCACCGGGGAACGGGTAGTGGGGCAGGTCGGCAAATGCGTCGAAACGTTCAGCCTGGCCACGCAACGCTTCGGCCAACACCTTGCCCGCCAGGTGCGTATACGTCACGCCATGGCCGCTGCAACCCTGGGAATAGTAGATGTTGTCGCCCAGGCGTCCGACCTGAGGAAGACGCGACAAGGTCAGCAGGAAATTGCCGGTCCAGGCGTAATCGATCTTCACGTCCTTGAGCTGCGGGAAAGCCTTGAGCATCTTCGGCCGAATAATCGCCTCGATGTTCGCCGGATCCCGCGCGCCATACACCACGCCACCGCCGAAGACCAGGCGCTTGTCGCCGGTCAAACGGTAGTAGTCGAGCAGGTAGTTGCAGTCCTCGACGCAGTAATCCTGCGGCAACAGGCTCTTGGCCAATGCTTCGCCCAAGGGTTCAGTGGTGATTACCTGAGTCCCGCAGGGCATCGATTTGGCGGCCAGTTCCGGCACCAGATTACCGAGATACGCATTGCCCGCAACGATGATGAACTTGGCCCTGACCTTGCCCTGAGGCGTATGCACCACCGGATTCGCGCCGCGCTCGATGCGCACCGCTGGCGATTGCTCATAAATGGTGCCGCCCAGCGACTCGACAGCTGCCGCTTCGCCCAACACCAGGTTCAGCGGATGAATGTGCCCGCCGCTCATGTCGAGCATGCCGCCGATGTACTGATCGCAAGCGACCACTTCACGGATGCGACGCTGATCCATCAGTTCAAGCTGCGTGTGACCGAAGCGCTCCCATAGACGCTTCTGAGATTCCAGATGACCCATCTGCTTGGCGGTAATGGCGGCGAACACGCCACCGTCCTTCAAGTCGCACTGGATATTATATTTGGCAACCCGCTCACGAATGATCCGCCCACCTTCGAACGCCATCTGCCCCAGCAACTGAGCCTGCTTGGGACCGACACTGCGCTCGATCACATCGATGTCGCGGCTATAACTGTTGACGATCTGGCCACCGTTACGCCCCGACGCACCAAAACCTACCTTCGCCGCTTCAAGCACCGTGACCCGGAAACCGTTTTCCAGCAGAAACAGGGCAGAGGACAGACCGGTGTAACCGGCACCGATTACACAGACATCAGTCTCTACGTCATTCTGCAAGGCCGGGCGCGGCGGAACCGCATTGGCCGATGCGGCGTAATAGGATTCCGGGTAGGGGGTGTTCGCCATCCTGCAGCCTCTGTTTAATATATTTTACGAGTGCATCGATCCTACCCGAGATAAAAATCGACCGCCAGCCACCGCAAAATCTTCTTTGCAGCGGCAAAATTAAATATTTTGCATATTCATAGGGTTAGCTCGAAAAAAGGTGTTGACACCCCTCCGGAATTCCGTAGAATGCCGCCTCACAGCAGGCACGTAGCTCAGTTGGTTAGAGCACCACCTTGACATGGTGGGGGTCGTTGGTTCGAGTCCAATCGCGCCTACCAAACAAAATCCGCTCTGCTGGGCGGTCTAGAAGGGCTCACCGAAAGGTGGGCCTTTTTTTGTTGCCTGCGATTTGCAAAGCTTTTGCAAAACTCCCACCTCAGAACGCCAATTCGGAGCCCACCTCCAAGTACTCGATCTTCTTTTCGGCGTGCCCCTCCTGATAGTGCTTCGTCATCTTCTCGTCCGCATGCCCCATCAAAGCCTGGATGTATTCCTGTGGGAATTTCTGCTGCTCATACAGCCATGCCCCTAAAGCGCGGATCTCGTGAAAAGTGGGTCGCTCGCCGGCCGGCACATTGTCGTAGGCGTGCGCGGCATCCCTGGCTTTGCTGAACTCCTTGGTCAGATAGTCCGGGGTCTGTTTGACGTTTTCCAGGCTGATGACTCTGGGCTTCTTCTTGCCTGCCCACTTCAGGCCGATCCACGACAGGTTACGAATCTCGCGCTTGCGCGGTTGGCCACCGGCTGCCTGGCTGTGGTGCGTGTAGTCCGGCGACATGTGGAACCAGCCAACGGCCTTGCCGCCGCATTCGGTGTCCGGATCACCATCGAATACGTCCGTGGTGTAATGCACGGCGCCCGGGTGATTGACGGTGTGCATGCTGATCGCCTGAGGGCTGTGATTCTTGGCTACGTTCACAGCCCGACCCAAGCCCATTTCCAAGCCGGTACCGGCTCCGCCACCACCACAGAAGAAGTCGACAACGATCTCATCGTCCTGAGTGCTGAAGCCGAGTCTGTATTGAGTTTTGAAATCGAAGGGGTGTTTCTTCTGTTGTACGGACATAGAGGATCCTCGCCGGCTGGCGTGATTCGTTGAAGTGAGGTATTTGTGTTCAGCCCGGCATGGAGCCGGATCAAGGAGATCGAAATGGTGTTAGTGGATAGGCCGTACCCAGTTGTCTATGAGCATCGAGGCGTTAAAGCGAAGATTGATTTCGAATGGGATAGCGACAGTGATTCTGTGCCAACAGGACTTAGAATCGCTGTTGAGATCAAAGAAAGGCAGGTTGAAGCAATCCGTGAAAATGCCAAGTACAACAGCTTCAATGAGGCGTTAGCCCGCGGTAAAGCATTGGCGAGGCTAGACATCGATTTGACTCTTGGGCCTGATCTTTCGGCTTGAAAACAGTACTCAGCGCAATAGGTGAGGATGGGTCAGGCGGTGATGCGTTCGCCGATCACCTTGTTGGTGAAGATGACGGAATGCTCGGTGGTCAATTCGAATTGGCCGCCGCATGTATCGCAGTCCATGCTCTTGTCGCCGTAGTCCTCCGACTCAAGGTGCATGACAGTGGCGCAGTTCGGGTATTTGCATTCGTCCTGGCCGCGATAGTCCCATTTGTCGTAGTCGCTCTCGGCGACCTTTGCCAGCGCCTCGGCTTTGGCCTTCGCATCTTCTGCGTATTGGCAGGGCTTGCAGGTAAAGCCGTCCGGGTGACCCCATGGCATTTCCGTCAGTTTTCAACGGTGAGTGCTGCACAGGCGACAAACGTTGTGTTTATCGCAAACCGAGTAGCTGTATTTCTCACCGCTTTCGTTGCACTTTGCGCACCCTGACACCCAATGTCCCGTCCTGAATAAGGTTTACACCTTCATGTAAACCATTCGAGTGAGTGGGGAGCTTTGCAACTGGAATGGCTGACAACAAAAAGCCCGCGCATGGCGGGCTCTCTGTATGGGGTCAAATCCTTTTGTCTGCTCAATCTGCGCTGCGTTCTGTGAGTGTTTCGTGAAAAGCATGTCGATGGAACGAAAAAACCCGGCACTTGGCCGGGCTCTCTGTAGATGGGGCCAAATCCTTTTGGCTGGCTGCATTGTGCAGGGTGGTTGTGACGAAGGCGTGACAGGGCAGATACGAAAAGCCCGCGTCAAACTTCCCCCTCAGCTCGGCAGTGCTAGCCGGGGTCATCGGCCCTGGCATCTCCTCGCCTATGTCCACCATTTTTTGCGCTACGGCGTTCTGGACTTCGCTGTATCTGGCCAGTGAATCATTGAGCGGCTTCACGGTCATATCGCTGACCTTTGCATTCAGGACGTTCAAATGAAGCGTGCAGTAATAATGTTCATGGCCATTTCGGGCTCTCTCCTGCTGGGGGGCTGTGGGCCTCACTGGGACGACGGAGAAAGGTACGGTCGAGATCGTGATCGAGGTCATGATTACCGTCGTGGATACGACCGAGGTTATGACGACGATCGAGGGTATGACCGCCGATATGATCGTCGTGACAATGATCAGGGGGATGATCGCAATCACGGTCGTGATCGTGATCGTGATCGTGATGATAGAGACGACTGAAGGCGCTGGTCATCGGGCTGGTCAATGATCACCCGGTTTGCCGATTAGCTTCAGCGGCACGGGTTGCCAGTGATTCAGGCGTAAGATAGCGGTGCTACCTCATCAAAAGGAGCCGCATATGATCGCCGACCAAGTGAACAAGCAGGTATCTGAGGACAGAACTGTTTGGGATCAATACTTCTGTGCTGCGTTGATTGCGGAAAGCAATCTGACGGCACCGGTTGTCGGAGGGGCTACTCATGAAGACAGGCAGAACCTGTTGATTGAAAGGGCCAAAGCTCTCGCCGACAAGATGATGGAAAACAGAAAATAACCAGAGCCCAGCCATCGCGCTGGGCTCCTCACATCTGGATCTCGGCATTGATGCAGCGCTAATGAATCAGGCAATCAAGTCTACTTTGCCGCTAGCGAGGCGATAGACGCCACCCACTATCTTCAACGTGCCCTTGCTGAGCGCATCAGTCAGCAGTGGTGAGGCATTTTTAAGGCGGTTAACCGAGTCTTTGACATTCTGCGCTGTAGCGTTGTCGATAAGGCTTCCGGGTTGATTGAGCACTTTCTCGATAGAAGGTTTAAGTGCGTCAGTCAATTTTGGGATGTGGCCAGGGAAAACAGTGTGATCTTTTACTGCCTTTATACCTGCACTGATCGCGCCGCAGCTCTCATGCCCCAGTACGAGGATCAGTGGTGCGCCGAGCACCGCGACAGAGTATTCAAGGCTTGCCAAACCCTCATCGGTAACGAAATTGCCCGCGACCCGTATGGCGAAAAGATCGCCTCGTGCAGTGTCAAAAGCATACTCAGGGGCAATACGGGAGTCAGAGCAACCGAGTACCGACACGAACGGGTTCTGACCGGAGACCAGAGCTTCCCGCTCTGACTTGAAGTCGTGTGTCTTGGAGTTGCCGGAAACATACCGTTCATTTCCCTCCATAAGCCTTTGAAGTGCCATGTCAGGAGTGATGGAGTTTTGTGGTTTTGGCGGAGCAGCGGTTTTCTCGGCAGCCTGAACGAATGTGTCGGGCAGTGCACCGGCAAGTAGCAGAGCGCCTGCTCCTAGTCCGGCAAACTGAAGAAATCTACGACGATCACTCGCCTTTTGAATAGGGTTTGAATCACATGATTTACACATGATCTTGTGTACTCGGGTCGGTTGATGGGAATGACTTGCTGTTGGGGGCAAGTGCTTCCAGGGACCTTCGGCACTTGTGGTTGGAGTCTAGACGGGATGTAACGTTATGTTGCTCAGGGCTTGCTGCCTTAAATACCTTCCAGCGTTTTCAAAAACTCCCGGATGTGTCCGGCCGCCTCTTCAGGCGCAACCTGAAGCAGGCAGTGTGGTGCTTCGATTTCAATGATTCGTGTAGCACAGTTCATTGAAGAGAGCAGTGCAGACGCTGTCCCTGGAACCACCGAATCATGCGTAGCGCGAAGGTAAATAGTCGGTACGCTGACTTGGGCGAGCTTGGCGGATACGTCAACGGCAAGAACCGATCGTAGTCGTGAACGCATTACCGAAGGGCTCACTTGAGTGATGGCCTGACGTAGCGCTGCGCGCAAGGCGCTCGTGGAAAACCGGCCGAGCAATACTTTGCTGATCCATCCGACAGGTGCAAGGCTGAACGGCAGTGCGCCGAGCAAAAAACTCAAGTGACTGAATATGGGTCTTGGATTGCGTGCGAATGTGCTGCATAGCACGAGTCCCACTTGCCGGGGGAGTTGCCTGGCGCTCAGGGAAATAGCGATCGGTCCCGAGAAGGATTCACCCAGCAGTACGAATGGGCGGTCGGTCGGCAGCGACTCTCGGACCAGCGACTCCAGCGCTGTGTAGCTCAGCGGGATATTGGGGGGATAGGTGATGATTAGCGTATCGAGTTCGCGCTCCATGGTGGATGCAAAGGCTGCGAACAATTCACCTGTCCCGTCCATTCCAGGTAGTAGAACCAGTGTGGGAGTTGATCGATTCATGTGTTCCGTCATTGCCTGCGAATCGTTGGCGTCGACCAGCGTTATGACCAGTGATATCGCCGGCCTGATGGAAGGTCCGCAGCGCAAGACGGCACTGTAACGAGGGGATTGCCCCTCGTTACAAATATTGCATGAAGAGCATGAATCACTACTGGCGTGGTTTCATCTCAACAACGCCGGACTTGCGTGGTAGGTCCAACCCACTAAAACCAATCTTACCTGGCGTTCAACTTCTTCAGTTCTTCATAAGTCGCCGACTGTACAAACCAGAAGCCGGAGATGATGCACCACGTCAGGGTGCCGATAATGAAAACGCCTGCCCCGGACCAGAAGCCCTGAACGAAGATCATGACCACTGCGGCGATCCAGATAACGGCCAGTGCGACGTACAGAACTACGTTGTTTACGCCAATTACGAACTCTTTCACGTCTATTCCCTTTTGAATGTTTATCCTCTGGCTCCTTACGCAAGGGCCAGTGGGCGGCATGATAGGGAGATAGCTGGCTGTTCGCCAGTCATGTCGCCCTGAGCAGGCAGGCTTCGAAAAAATCGCCGTCAGCCTGTGGGTGCCTGGCAGGCAAATTTCCAGGTTTTGGACTACTACTGACAAGCCCATTTCCTTCTCCCTGTCAGGAGCATCCCTATGCTGTTTCACTGGTTTCTTGCGGCGATCCACCTCTTGGCTGTTGCCTTGGGCCTCTGGGCGGTGCTCACCCGAGGGACGGCGTTAAGCCGCCTGATCGCCGGTACGGCGCAGGTTCGCAGCGTGCTGATTGCCGATAACGTATGGGGCATCTGTGCGGGTATTTTGCTGATCACAGGTTTGATGCGGGCCTTCGGTGGGTACGAAAAAGGCACCGACTATTACCTTCATCAGCCGTTGTTCCATCTGAAGATGACGCTGTTCGTGATCATTCTGCTGCTTGAAGTGGCACCCATGATCACCTTGATCAAGTGGCGGATCGCCTTGGGCAGGGGCGCTTCGATTGACCAGGGTCGAGCCAGGCTGTTTGCACGCATCAGCCATATCGAAGCGCTGTTGTTGATGTTGATGGTGATTGCAGCCACCGGCATGGCGCGCGGTGTGACCTTCGGCTAATAACGGCGTGATTCGTCAGGGTTAAAGCGAATAATCTGACAGCCACGGCGTGGCCGAAGCCGGTAGCATCGGCTTCACGTAATGGGGGGAGGAGGCGAGTGCTCAGCAAAATGCCGAGCATGAATCTTTAGCCAGCCATTGCGCTGTCACGAACGGGCTGGCTACTGACTGCAGCAGGATTCAGGGAGTCTGCGGTTTGTCTGGAGCGGTGAGGCCAGCCTGAATGCGCTGATAGATTTCTTCGCGATGAACCGCAACGTCTTTCGGGGCATTGATGCCAATTCTGACTTGCTGGCCGCTAACGCCCAGAATGGTGATCGTAATGTCATCACCAATATTTATGCTTTCACCGACTTTGCGGGTGAGTATCAGCATGGTCTTCTCCTTGATTGCTTTGTAGGGCACCTGATTCGGACAGTGCAGAGGTCGGTGGTATGTATAGATTAGTGCGAAGTCTCGCGGTTTGGGTGCCTCTTTCTGACGCGCAGATGCTGCATTAATTCCCAAGGCGTAACTATACAGAGGCCGCAACCATCATTCTCGTTGTTTTGAGCCCATTTTGCGGCACTCGGGAAGTATTCATGGATGCTAAAATCGCCGCTTTAAGCATTCTGAGGGAAGCGTTGTGCGCAAAATGGTCTTGGTAATCGCGGTACTGGCGCTGGCGGGATGCGATGAGGGCAAGAGTGTTGAGGCGCAAAAGCCGCAATCGGCAGCTGCGGCTGCACCTTCGGTGGCATCCGCACCACAATGGGATCTCGAAGTTCGAGGCGAAACACCTCAGGCGGTCAGCGATTTGAGCGGCTGGCTGATTGAGCACAGTTTCGTTTCCAATATCGTCAAGGAAAATGGAAAAACCCGGATTTTGCTCGGGCCATTCAGTTCGAAAGCCGAGGCCGAGGCCAAACAGACAGAAGTGCGCGCGTCTCTCACCCGGGCGAAGAAACAGAACATCGAATTGCTGGTCGTCGAACATTCAGTGACCCAGTAGTAGTCCTTTTCCAGGCTGCTTTCGACGGAACGCCTTAAAGGGGATCCACATTGACTCGTTTCTAGACGTAGTCACTGTCGATTCCCTGTAGGAGTTCCCCCCCCCATGGCCTCCGCCACCCCTTACAAAATATTCGACGCAGTCCTGCGGCGCAAAAAGACGCTGAGTCCGCATTTGATGCGCGTCACTCTGGCCGGTCCGATGGTTACCGAAATGACGACCTGGGCCCCCGACCAGCGCGTGAAGCTGTTCTTTCCGGCTGTGGACGGTTCGCCTGCCAGGCTCGCTCATGGCGATGGATGGTACGCACGTTACCGCTCGATGCCGGTTGCCCAGCGCCCGGCAATGCGCACTTACACCATCCGGCATTTGCGTGCCGAGCAGGGCGAAGTGGATATCGACTTCGTGTTGCACGGCGAAACCGGCCCTGCATCCCGTTGGGCAATTCATGCGGTGGCGGGTGAACCGATCCAGATCGTCGCACCTGATCGCCAGTTTTCGGCACAAGACGCGGGCGGTTTCGAATGGAAGCCGCCTCAACAGCTCAAG
The DNA here is from genome assembly GCF_057837605.1 of Pseudomonas sp. GL_093. Lineage (NCBI taxonomy): Bacteria > Pseudomonadati > Pseudomonadota > Gammaproteobacteria > Pseudomonadales > Pseudomonadaceae > Pseudomonas > Pseudomonas sp. GL_093. The sequence goes on from NZ_CM174448.1 coordinate 2,406,293, forward strand.
CATCTGTTACTGGTCGCCGACGCCACGGCTTTACCCGCGGCGCTTGGCATTCTGGATGAGCTGGCAGTGCTTGCCGTGCCACCGATAACCCAGGTGTTTTTTGAAGTAGACAGCGTGGACGATGCGTTGCCGGTTCCTGACTGGCCCGGGCTTTCGGTGGAATGGCTGATTCGAGATCACGCCACCGCGACTGGCGCGGGTTCGCTGATGGTCGACGCGGTCTGTCGGGCCATTCTGCCGTCATCCGCTTCGAAAGCATTCGAAACGGTGGAACTGGCAGAAGTCGATGTCGACGAAGACATGCTCTGGGAAACGTCCGACTCTGCCCGTGATGGCTTCTACGGCTGGATCGCCGGGGAGACGGTTGCCGTGATGAGTCTGCGTAAGTACTTGATCAAGGAATGCGGCCTTGCCAAGGAATCACTCAACCTGATGGGCTACTGGCGCTACAACAAAGTGGACGGTTAGAAACGACAAAGGCCTCGGGTATCAAACCCGAGGCCTTTGTGTTTTCAGCGAGCGCTTAGCCGCAGGTTTTCATGTCGACCGGGCCGACAAACTCGTTGCCGCGGCCCATGACGCACGCCACGCTTTGGTTGCGCTGGCGTTCCCAGGCCTCTACCGGATAGGTTTTGTTCCAGGCTTCGTAGAGCTGTCGATCCTGTTTCGACAGGCGCAAACCGTACTGCTTGCTCATGTAGAAATACGTTCGGGCGATCATGCCGCGTATGGACGGGCGGGGCATGACCTTCTTCGCCTTGAAATCGACCTGGGTCAGGCACGAGCCATATTGGCCCGACTGCACCGGCAACCAGCCGAAGCTGAAGTTGCTGCGATCGCCATTCACTTCGCCAATGCTCGGCACCAGGTTGTGCAGGTCGGCTTCGGCCTTCTGGTAGGTCGGATCGTAACGCGTGCAGTTCTTGCGCCCACCTTCTTGCCAGCACTGACGCTGATGGCCGATCTGCCAGGCCGGAACAATGTGCTCCCACTCGATGCGGGAAGCGCGCTTGGCGTTTTTACGCGGTACATAACCGCAGGCTGCGAGGTTGACCTTGTTGCCGGTGTATTTGCACCCGCAATAGAACTCTGTGGATTGCGGTGCGTAGAGCTTCCAGGCAACTTTCTTGGCTTCGTTGAAAGTGCGTGGGGCGGCAGCCTGGGCGCCGACGGTTATGAACAAAAACAGCAAAGCAAACCAGCGGACACTCATTGACTCAATCTTCCTTCGGCACAACCCAAAAAATCTGCACGCCGCCATCGTCGCGATAGGCGAGGGTGACGTTGTCGTTCTCGTCGATTTCTTCGAGCAATTGTTCCCACTCATCCACGGGTTCGTCCGGTAGACGGAAGATCAAGGCTGCTTTGGCTTTTTGGGCGGTAGGGGAATTGATGATTTTTTGAACGCGCATACCCATGCGTGTATAGGAGTCAGGAGAGGCAGAGGTGGTGGCCACGGAATTATCCTTATTAAGCTGTACGTGCATACAGTATTTAACTGTAAGCATTTTCGCAACTGCTTAAAATTCAAGAAAATCCTCTGACAGCAATTTTTTCCGTTTGGTGTAGGACGAATGGAAGATTTTTATCGAAATATCGGAAGGGAGTGTGAGCCACTCGCCTGGGTAGGCGAGTGGTGAAAGCAGTGCCCGACCGGAACCGGTCAGGCGAGGGCGAATCAGTATTCCCAGAACATCCGTTGCAGCTCTTTGCTGTCGTTGGTCTTGGTCAGTGCGACCATGGCCAGGATGCGGGCCTTTTGCGGGTTCAAGTCATGCGCCACAACCCAGTCGTACTTGTCGTCTGGCTGTTCGGCGTTACGCAGTACGAAACCGCCGGCGTTGACGTGGGACGAGCGAATGATTTGCACGCCGTCCTTGCGCAGGGCTTGCAGCGACGGGACTACACGGGCCGAGACAGAGCCATTGCCGGTACCGGCGTGAATGATGGCTTTGGCGCCAGACTGAGCCAACGCTTTGTAAGCGGTATCGCTGACATTGCCATAGGAATAGGCGATTTCGACGTCAGGCAGGCTCTTGATGGTTTTGATGTCGAATTCCGAGTCCATGGTGTGACGCTTGGCCGGCAGACGGAACCAGTAAGATTTACCTTCGACCACCATACCGAGTGGACCCCAGGCACTTTTAAACGCCTCGGTCTTGATGTTGATCATTTTGCTGACATCGCGACCCGACTGGATTTCGTCGTTCATGGTCACCAGTACGCCTTTGCCGCGTGCCTCTTTGCTGCTGGCCACGGCCACTGCGTTGTACAGGTTCAGCATGCCATCGGCCGACATCGCGGTGCCTGGGCGCATGGAGCCGACAACGATGATTGGCTTGTCGGTTTTTTCCACCAGGTTCAGGAAGTAGGCAGTTTCTTCCAGGGTGTCGGTGCCGTGGGTGATAACGATGCCGTCGACGTCTTTGCTGTCGGCCAGTTCAGCCACGCGACGACCCAGTTGCAGCAGGTTGTCGTTGGTGATGCTTTCGGACGCGATCTGCATGACCTGTTCGCCACGAACGTTTGCCAGCTGGCTGAGTTCCGGAACCCCGGCGATCAATTGTTCGATGCCGACTTTTGCCGCTTGATAGGTAGCGCTGTTAGCGGCGCTGGCGCCTGCGCCGGCAATGGTGCCGCCGGTGGCCAGGATCACCACGTTCGCCAGTTTCTGTTGGGTTTCGACTTCTTTTGCCTGAAGGGCAGTAGGCAGGAGCAGCAAGAGGGCTAAAGCGCCCGGAACAAAGGTCTTGAAAGCAGATGTCATTATTTTTCTCTCTAGTAGTGAGACGGTGCTGATGCAGGTTCATCTAGATGCGCCCCAAGCGGATCTGAACGCTTGGGGTGAATGAGATGAGCAGGATCTGTACCAGTCGTACTTTGAATCAGAAAAATTTTTAACTTGATGATTCGTATCAGTATTTATTTTATTGGCCAGAATGGTTACACAGTCTGTTGTCCGGGTTTCCGAACGCGTTGAGCGTTTGTGTTCGGCTCTCCGAAAAGTACTACGACCTCTGTAGAAAAAATCGCCTTGCGAGATTGCGAATCAGTGCTAAAGAAACCCGCGCTTCGGTCGATGTTCCTTTAAAGGATCTTTCTACTCAGGAGTTCACATGTCGTTATCCATTGGTATTCCATACGCCGCAGGCGTCACCATCGGCGGCAAGTCCGCCGCTACGATTCAAGCGTTGAGCGATCAGACGGCCGATGCCGCGGATCAAGCGTTGGGTACGAAGGAAAGCGACAGCAAGCAAGTCAGAACCGGCGCTGTCGGCTTGGAAAAAAGTGCGCAGGCGTCGACTGAAACGGATGGCGCCGACAACGCTTCGGTGGCGGAAAAGATTTTGCTCAAGCGCCTGAAAGAACTGCAAGAGCAACTGCGTCAGCAACAGCAACAATTGGCAGCGGCCCAATCGGCGTCTTACCCGACGCCTGAAGCCAAGACCACCGTAGTGATGGCGATTCAGGGGCAAATGGCCGATACCACTGCTGCAATAATGGAAACGGCCAACAGCCTTTACAAGGAAATGGCCAAGCGATCGGGTGACGGATCGGTGGTTAACACGACGGCCTGACGTAAATACCCGGTGTTTGCCGGTTACCCCGCAAAACGTCTTTCCCGGCCGTTGACAAATCACGGCAGGGTTCGCATAGTTCGGTCTCCGCAAACGTTTGCGCGGTGCTCCCGGTGGTTTCCATCAGCGAGCGCAATGAAGCCTACGCCAGCGCAAGCGTTGCTCACAATAATCATAAGATCGGAGTGAACCCATGAAGCTGCCATTCGCTGGACGTCTTCTCGCTGTCGCTATGCTGGCTGCCGCATCCGTCGCGTTGCCCGTCTCTTCGGCCTTCGCCGAGACTGAAAAACCCAAAGTCGCGCTGGTCATGAAATCCTTGGCCAATGAATTCTTCCTGACCATGGAAGACGGCGCCAAGGCCTATCAGAAAGACCACTCCGGCGATTTCGAGCTGATCTCCAACGGCATCAAAGATGAAACCGACACGGCTGGCCAGACGCGCATCGTCGAGCAAATGATTCTGGCCAAGGTCAATGCGCTGGTCATCGCGCCGGCCGACTCCAAGGCCATGGTTCCCGTAATCAAGAAAGCCATCGATGCCGGTATCACCGTGATCAACATCGACAACCAGCTGGACCCGGCTGTGGTCAAAAGCAAAAACATCACCGTACCGTTCGTAGGCCCGGATAACCGCAAAGGCGCGCGTCTGGTGGGCGAGTACCTGGCCAAGCAACTGAAGGCCGGAGACGAAGTCGGCATCATCGAAGGCGTTTCAACCACCACCAACGCACAGCAAAGAACCGCAGGCTTCAAGGATGCAATGGAAGCGGCGCAGATCAAGGTTGTCTCTTTGCAGTCCGGTGACTGGGAAATCGACAAAGGCAACAAGGTTGCTGCCTCGATCCTCAGCGAATACCCGCAAGTCAAAGCCCTGTTGGCCGGCAACGACAGCATGGCCGTCGGCGCAGTATCCGCGGTGCGTGCAGCGGGCAAGGCCGGCAAGGTGCAAGTAGTCGGTTACGACAACATCAACGCCATCAAGCCAATGCTCAAGGATGGCCGAGTTCTGGCCACCGCTGACCAGTTTGCAGCCAGGCAAGCGGTGTTTGGCATCGAGACTGCGCTGAAGATCATCAAGGGTGAGAAAGTCGACAGTGGCGCCAATGGCGTGATCGAAACTCCGGTAGAGCTGGTCACCAAGTAGTCCTTCTGGCGACACAATGGTGCTCGCCCGTCGGGGCGAGCGCATGGAGAGTTTTTATGTCAGTTTCCGCCCCGAACGCTGTCCTCTCGGTCAGCGGTATCGGTAAGACCTACGCCCAACCGGTCCTGACCGGCATCGACCTGACGCTGATGCGCGGTGAAGTGCTGGCGCTGACCGGCGAAAACGGCGCGGGAAAAAGCACGCTGTCGAAGATCATCGGCGGGCTGGTCACGCCGACCACAGGCCGCATGCAATTCCAGGGGCAGGATTACCGCCCCGCAAGCCGCACCCAGGCCGAAGACCTCGGCATCCGCATGGTGATGCAAGAACTCAATCTGTTGCCGACCCTGTCGGTGGCGGAAAACCTGTTTCTCGATAACCTGCCCAGCAAGGGCGGCTGGATCAGTCGCAGGCAATTGCGCAAGGCTGCGATCGAAGCCATGGCCCAGGTTGGCCTCGACGCGATTGACCCGGACACGCTGGTGGGCGAATTGGGCATCGGCCACCAGCAAATGGTGGAGATCGCCCGCAACCTGATCGGCGATTGCCACGTGCTGATCCTCGACGAACCGACCGCAATGTTGACGAACCGTGAAGTCGAGATGCTGTTCGAGCAGATCACTCGACTGCAAGCTCGCGGCGTGTCGATCATCTATATCTCGCACCGTCTCGAAGAGCTGGCGCGGGTCGCCCAGCGTATTGCGGTACTGCGCGATGGCAACCTGGTTTGCGTCGAGCCGATGGCCAATTACAACAGCGAGCAACTGGTGACGCTGATGGTCGGTCGTGAACTCGGCGAACATATCGACATGGGCCCGCGCAAGATCGGCGCTCCAGCCTTGACGGTCAAAGGGCTGACCCGTTCCGACAAGGTTCGCGATGTGTCCTTCGAGGTGCGTGCCGGAGAGATCTACGGAATTTCCGGCTTGATCGGGGCAGGGCGCACCGAGTTGCTGCGCTTGATCTTCGGTGCTGATACAGCGGACAGCGGCACGGTCGCGCTCGGTTCGCCAGCACAGGTTGTCAGTATCCGGTCACCGGCTGACGCGGTCGGTCATGGCATCGCCCTGATCACCGAAGACCGCAAGGGCGAAGGCCTGCTGCTGACTCAATCGATCAGCGCGAATATTGCCTTGGGCAATATGCCGGTAATTTCCAGCGGCGGCTTCGTCAACAACGGTGACGAGATGGCCCTGGCCCAGCGTCAGATCGACGCCATGCGCATCCGCAGCTCCAGCCCGACGCAACTTGTGTCGGAACTGTCCGGCGGCAACCAGCAGAAAGTCGTGATCGGCCGGTGGCTTGAGCGCGATTGCTCGGTGATGTTGTTCGACGAGCCAACGCGTGGTATCGACGTCGGCGCCAAGTTTGACATCTATGCCTTGCTCGGTGAGCTGACCCGTCAAGGCAAAGCGCTCGTGGTGGTGTCCAGCGATTTGCGTGAACTGATGTTGATCTGCGACCGCATCGGCGTGCTCTCGGCAGGACGTCTGATCGACACCTTTGAGCGTGACAGCTGGACCCAGGATGATTTGCTTGCCGCCGCGTTCGCCGGCTACCAAAAACGTGATGCGTTGCTCAATGAAGCAGCGCCTAGGGATCTCGCATGAATACTGCAGTGACTGTCGGCAAACGTAGTGGCAACTTCTACGGCCTCGGTACCTATCTGGGGCTGGCCGGTGCCTTGCTGGCAATGGTCGCGCTGTTCTCGGTTCTGAGCAGCCATTTCCTGTCCTATGACACCTTCAGCACCTTGGCCAACCAGATTCCGGACTTGATGGTGCTGGCGGTCGGCATGACGTTCGTGTTGATCATCGGCGGCATCGACCTGTCGGTAGGCTCGGTGCTCGCGCTCGCGGCGTCAACGGTCAGCGTGGCCATTCTCGGTTGGGGCTGGAGCGTGTTGCCTGCGGCGCTGCTCGGAATGGCGGCGGCAGCACTGGCCGGCACCATCACCGGTTCGATCACGGTGGCCTGGCGGATTCCGTCGTTCATCGTGTCCCTCGGCGTGCTGGAAATGGCCCGCGGCGTGGCCTATCAAATGACTGGGTCGCGCACGGCCTACATCGGCGACGCCTTCGCCTGGTTGTCCAACCCGATCGCCTTCGGCATCTCGCCATCGTTCATCATTGCCTTGTTGATCATCTTCATTGCCCAGGCCGTGCTGACGCGTACCGTGTTCGGTCGTTACCTGATCGGCATCGGCACCAACGAAGAGGCGGTGCGTCTGGCGGGGATCAATCCGAAGCCCTACAAGATCCTGGTATTCAGTCTGATGGGGCTGTTGGCCGGTATCGCTGCGCTGTTTCAGATTTCTCGCCTGGAAGCGGCGGATCCGAATGCCGGCTCCGGGTTGGAGTTGCAAGTGATCGCCGCGGTCGTGATCGGCGGCACCAGTTTGATGGGTGGCCGCGGTTCAGTCATCAGTACGTTCTTCGGGGTTCTGATCATTTCCGTATTGGCGGCCGGTCTCGCGCAGATCGGTGCGACTGAACCCACCAAACGCATCATCACCGGCGCAGTGATCGTGGTGGCGGTGGTGCTTGATACTTATCGCAGTCAGCGCGCAAGCCGGCGGACCTGAGTCATGGCAACAATCAAGGATGTGGCAGCGCTCGCGGGAATTTCCTACACCACGGTTTCCCACGTCGTGAACAAGACCCGGCCGGTGAGCGAAGAGGTGCGGGTCAAGGTCGAGGCGGCGATCAAAACCCTCGACTACGTGCCCAGTGCCGTGGCCCGGTCTCTCAAAGCCAAAACCACAGCGACCATTGGGTTGCTGGTGCCTAACAGCCTCAACCCGTACTTCGCCGAACTGGCGCGCGGCATCGAGGATTACTGCGAGCGTAATGGCTACTGCGTGATTCTCTGTAACTCCGATGACAACCCGGACAAGCAACGCAGTTACCTGCGCGTACTGCTGGAAAAGCGCATCGACGGGCTGATCGTTGCTTCCGCTGGCGGTGACGAGGGGCTGGCGGAGGGCCTGGCAGGTGTGCGTACGCCGATGGTGATCGTCGACCGTGGACTGGAAGGTGTGAATGCCGACCTGGTGCGAATCGATCACGAATACGGCGCTTATCTGGCGACCCGCCACCTTCTGGAATTGGGGCACCGGGACATCGCCACTATTGGCGGCCCGGCGAGTACCAGCGTGGCGCAGATGCGTCTGGCCGGTTATTGCCGTGCCCTGAAAGAGGCGGGTGTCGAAGTATCCAGCGAGCGCATGCTGGAAAGCGACTTCACCAGCACCGGTGGTTACAACGCCGCCGCGATCCTGTTGGAAAAGAACCCGCCGAGCGCGATCTTCGCCGGTAACGACATGATTGGCATCGGTGTGCTGCGAGCGGCGGCCGAGCGCAACATTCGTGTACCGACAGAACTGTCGGTGATCGGCTTCGACGATATTCAGATGAGCCGCTATGTGTACCCGGCGCTGACCACCGTGGGGCAGTCGATCCTGCAACTCGGCGAGATGGCGGCCGAAGTGCTTTTAAGAAGAATCGCTACACCGGATATGGCCACCGATCAACGGATCGTGACGCCCAGTATTGTCCTGCGGGAGTCGACTGCGCCGCTGGCCGGCGTGTTCGCCCAGTTCCGTTGAAAATAGAAACCCGCTGAATCGAAAGCACCGCTGAAACAGAATTGATGAGTAGTGACGTATGCCAGCAAAAGTAGTGGTTATAGGCAGCCTGAACATGGACCTGGTCACCCGGGCGCCACGGTTGCCCCGTGGCGGTGAAACGCTGATCGGCGAGTCGTTTGCCACGGTTTCCGGTGGCAAGGGCGCGAATCAGGCAGTCGCCGCGGCGAGGCTGGGGGCGCAGGTATCGATGGTCGGTTGCGTGGGCAGTGATGCCTACGGCGAAGAACTGCGCGGGGCGCTGTTGGCCGAGCAGATCGATTGCCAGGCGGTCAGCACCGTCGACGACTCCAGCGGCGTAGCGTTGATCGTGGTCGATGACAACAGCCAGAACGCAATCGTGATCGTTGCCGGTGCCAATGGTGCGCTGACGCCAGCGGTGATCGACCGCTTCGATGCAGTATTACAGGCCGCAGACGTGATCATCTGTCAGCTGGAAGTGCCGGATGCCACTGTCGGTCATGCGCTCAAGCGTGGTCGTGAATTGGGTAAGACCGTGATCCTCAACCCGGCGCCGGCCAGCCGCCCACTGCCGGCGGACTGGTACGCGTCCATCGATTATCTGATTCCCAACGAAAGCGAGGCCTCGGCGCTGAGTGGTTTGCCAGTGGATTCTCTGGCCTCCGCCGAAACCGCTGCGACCCGGTTGATCGCCATGGGTGCCGGCAAGGTCATCATCACCCTTGGTGCTCAAGGTTCGCTGTTCGCGAACGGCAAAGGCTTCGAGCATTTCCCTGCGACGAAGGTGAAGGCTGTCGATACCACGGCGGCTGGCGACACCTTCGTCGGTGGTTTCGCCGCCGCACTGGCGGCCGGCAAAAGCGAAGCTGACGCGATCCGTTTCGGCCAAGTCGCCGCGGCGCTGTCGGTGACCCGCGCTGGCGCGCAACCCTCGATTCCCACCTTGTCCGACGTACAGGCCTTTAAAGCACCATGAAAAAAACACCTTTGCTCAACGTCGCGCTGTCGCGGCTGATCGCTTCCCTGGGTCATGGCGACATCGTGGTGATCGGCGATGCAGGTTTGCCGGTGCCGCCTGGCGTTGAACTGATCGACCTGGCCCTGACCCACGGAATCCCGGATTTCGTCAGCACGTTGAAGGTTGTGCTCAGCGAAATGCAGGTCGAGAGCCATGTATTGGCCCAGGAGATCCTGGACAAAAAGCCTTCGGCGTTGGCGACGCTCGATGAGCTGAATACCGAAGGTGCGCTGGGTCATCGTGAGCTGCTCAGTCATGACCAATTCAAAGTCCTCAGCCGACAGGCACGGGCGATTGTTCGTACGGGTGAATGTCAGCCGTACTGCAACATCGTGCTGGTGGCGGGGGTTACGTTCTAACTCGCTGTTGTCTTTCTGCTGTCCCCTGCACAAGGAGTGCGCTATGCACCGCTATGCTCAGAAACTGCACCATCTGCTCCGGAGTCTGCTGCTTTTGTCCCTGATTACTGCAACAAGCGCCCAGGCGGCGGAAAAGATCGACTTGATCATCGACACCGATCCGGGTGCCGACGACGTGGTTGCCTTGCTGTTTGCCCTGGCATCGCCGCAAGAGCTGAACATTCGTGCGCTGACCACCGTCGCCGGCAATGTGCGTCTGGACAAGACGTCGCGTAATGCGCGGCTGGCCCGCGAGTGGGCAGGGCGCGAAGAGGTGCCGGTCTACGCGGGCGCTCCGAAGCCGCTGATGCGCACGCCGATCTATGCCGAGGACATCCATGGCAAGGAAGGCCTGTCGGGCGTCACCGTACACGAGCCGAAAAAAGGCCTGGCCCAGGGCAATGCGGTCAATTACCTGGTTGATACGTTGAAAGCCGCCAAGCCCCACAGCATCACCATCGCCATGCTCGGTCCACAGACCAACCTGGCCTTGGCGCTGATCCAGGAACCTGAGATCGTTCAGGGCATCAAGGAGGTGGTGATCATGGGCGGGGCGCACTTCAACGGTGGCAACATTACCCCGGTGGCGGAGTTCAACCTGTTCGCCGACCCGCAGGCTGCGGAAGTGGTATTGAAAAGCGGTGTGAAGCTGACCTACCTGCCGCTGGACGTGACCCACAAGATCCTCACCAGCGAAGCGCGCCTGAAGCAAATCGCAGCGATCAACAACAATGCCAGCAAGCTGGTGGGCGATATTCTCAATGAATACGTCAAAGGCGACATGGAGCACTACGGTATTCCGGGTGGCCCGGTGCATGACGCGACGGTCATCGCCTACCTGCTCAAGCCTGAGTTGTTCACCGGTCGTTCAGTCAACGTAGTCGTTGATAGCCGCGAAGGCCCGACGTTCGGCCAAACTATCGTCGACTGGTATGACGGCCTGAAAGCGCCGAAGAACGCTTTCTGGGTAGAAAGCGGCGACGCCCAGGGCTTCTTTGACCTGCTGACCGAGCGTCTGGCTCGTCTGAAGTAAGCCATAGACCCGCAGGTGCCGCCCTGCGGGTTTCACTCCCTTTCGTTATATTCAGCGCCCTTGTAGTCGGCCGGGTATTTCTCGAATACTTGCGCGATGAAGGATTGCGCCGCTTCAGTCCCCAGCTCCTTGACCAATAGATCGATACCAATGATTGCCAACTCTTCCGGGCTGCCCGGGCTGTAAGAGCTGTGGCCCTGTGGCCACTTGGCTTTGATGTCGGCGTCGATACTTACGGTGGTCATGATGGCGCTCGTGAAGTCGGGAAAGTCTGAGTGTCGAGTTAACCATTTTGCGCGGCTTTTGGCACTCCGACTTAGGCATGAGGGGAGGGCTATGCGACACTTGGTCTTTGACGAATTTTCAAGGACTGTGCTGTGCAGATCGATTTGAACACTCCTGACGGCTTGACCCTTGAGGCGGTGCGTCAGTTGCTGGCCTCGGCCAGCGACGATGAGCACACTCAATTGCGAGTCACCAAGGGCGGCATCGCCTACATTTCGTCAGGCATTGTGGGCGGCACTGATATCAGCGGACTGTTGTTTCGTCTGGAGACGTGGGCCAAGGGTTCCGGTTATGTCGGAATGGTCGCGGCCAGTGACGAGGTCTGGGTCATGCAGATTTTCAATGCGCTGAAAGAGAACTGGCCGAATCCGCCGTTCGACTACATTGACGTCTATTGAACGCTGTTCATATTCAGTCACGATTGAGTGGTAAACGGCAGGGCGATGCTCAGGCAAACTCGCCGCGTGTCCGAATAGAGGGCAGGGTGCTAGTGCTCCTTGTGAAACCAAACGCCAGATTGGCGGTCGCACGATCTCAGCTTAACTATTGAAAAAAGGAGGCTTCATGCCTTGGAAGCTCGCGTCATTGGGTACTTTGTTGGCCGTTGCCATGCTGGCCGGTTGCAGCACTACCTCCACCGAGTCGACAACAGATCCTGTCACGACGACTGACACGGGTCACAGCCGTTGTGAGGCAAAGGCTGCGGAATTCACCATTGGCAAAAAGGCTTCGCCTGAACTGCTGGAGCAGGCGCGTACTCGCGCAGGCGCGCAGAATGCACGGTTCCTCTTGCCCACCGACATGGTGACCCTGGAGTACCGCTCTGATCGCCTGAACCTGAATACCGATGCCAATCGGGTCGTCACCCGCGTCAACTGCGGCTGATCGCTTCAGGTTTTTGTTTCGCCCATAAAAAACCCCGTCACGTGGACGGGGTTTTTTTAGTGCGGCTGAAAATTACTCAGCGCGGACTTGTGCAGCTTGCATACCCTTTTGGCCTTTCTCAGCCACGAAGGAAACGGTCTGGCCTTCTTTCAGGCTTTTGAAACCGTCGCTTTCGATAGCTTTGAAGTGTACGAACAGGTCGTCACCGCCACCTTGAGGAGTGATGAAGCCGAAGCCTTTTTCATCGTTGAACCATTTAACGGTGCCGGTTTGGCGATTAGACATGGTGTATCTCCAAGAAACATATATTTTCAGTAGTGCTGTGCTGCTCAGGCCAACTGGGCACACCGGGGTATCATAGTCGAAATGTTCGCTTTGGGAGCCCCCCGGACGTGCTGTTTGCCCTGCAGTCGCGTTCTGTTTGCTGCTTTGTTTGGCTGCAAGCCCCGTTTTAAAAGGCTTTCAGCCAAAAGTAAAGACAATAAAAAAACCTGTAAAACCTGAATAAATTGTACGAAAAAGCGGTTTTCAGAGGCTTTTTACTGTCATTGCAGGCGCAAAAAGCGCTCTGTCGGGCTTATTTTTTGGCCTTGTCAGCGGCTTTGCACGCGCCAATTTGCGTCAGTGCCTTTTGCTTCAGGGCGTCACTGGCGGTGTTGTCCATCAGGGACTGGATGTCTTTGGCCGGGTACGATTTGATGGCGTCGGCGCCGCAAGCGCAGTGAGCCTTTGCTGCTGCAGCACCGATCTGCGGAGTGGCCGCTTCTGTGCACTGAGCCATGTATTTCTCGCGTTCGCCCTTCGGCCAATCGGCATGGGCGGCCAGTGGCAGCAGCAAAACGATGGGGGCGACTACTGCGAATAAACGTTTCAGATGCATGCTGGGATGCTCCTTGTGGGTCAATGTCTTGTTATCTGAGGGGTAAAGCAGGGTTCTAGTTCAGCACTCTGGCATAAAATTGCTCGATTTGCCCCAAGACAAAGCCTCGGTGCATCGACGACCGTTCATCTGTGCTAGCATGCCTGACTCGGGCGTTTGCAGGCTCCGGATGACCTTCAGTCCCGGTAGCGGCAAATGTGCGAATAACCCTGATTTGAATCCCAGTCACTCTGGTTCGGTTTTCCGGTTGGCCGCAAGGCTCCTGCCGCTGTAAGGCAGGCGTTCGTCATTGAATGGCCTGGATCGGATCTTGTACTGGCTCATCCCAACCCACGTGACCTTTGGTAGGGGTCACCACTAGGAGAGGAGGCGCCATGCCAACTATTACTCTTCCCGACGGCAGTCAACGTTCATTCGATCACCCGGTATCCGTAGCCGAGGTCGCCGCATCCATTGGTGCAGGTCTGGCCAAAGCCACCGTGGCCGGCAAGGTCGATGGCAAGCTGGTCGACGCCAGCGACATCATCGGCAGCGACGCTACGCTGCAAATCATTACGCCAAAGGATGAAGAGGGGCTGGAGATCATTCGCCACTCTTGCGCCCACCTGGTTGGCCATGCGGTCAAGCAGCTGTACCCGACGGCCAAGATGGTCATCGGTCCGGTCATCGACGAAGGCTTCTATTACGATATCGCCTTTGAGCGTCCCTTCACTCCGGACGACCTGGCCGCCATCGAACAGCGCATGCAGCAGCTGATCGAAAAAGATTACGACGTGATCAAGAAAGTCACTCCGCGCGCCGAAGTGATCGAAGTGTTCAAGGCCCGCGGCGAAGACTACAAACTGCGCCTGGTCGAAGACATGCCGAACGAGCAGGCCATGGGCCTGTACTATCACGAAGAATACGTCGACATGTGCCGCGGTCCGCACGTGCCGAACACGCGCTTCCTGAAATCCTTCAAACTGACCAAGTTGTCCGGCGCCTACTGGCGTGGCGATGCCAAGAACGAGCAATTGCAGCGCGTTTACGGCACGGCGTGGGCAGACAAGAAGCAGCTTGCGGCTTACATCCAGCGCATCGAAGAAGCTGAGAAACGCGATCACCGCAAGATCGGCAAGCGTCTGGGCCTGTTCCACACCCAGGAAGAGTCGCCGGGCATGGTGTTCTGGCACCCGAACGGCTGGACTCTGTACCAGGTGCTCGAGCAATACATGCGCAAGGTTCAGCGCGACAACGGTTACCTGGAGATCAAAACTCCGCAAGTCGTTGACCGCAGCCTGTGGGAGAAATCCGGGCACTGGGCCAACTACGCCGACAACATGTTCACCACTCAGTCGGAAAACCGCGACTACGCCATCAAGCCGATGAACTGCCCTTGCCACGTGCAAGTGTTCAATCAGGGCCTGAAAAGCTACCGTGAGTTGCCGATGCGTCTGGCCGAATTCGGTGCTTGCCACCGTAATGAGCCATCGGGTGCGCTGCACGGCATCATGCGTGTGCGTGCGTTCACTCAGGACGACGCCCACATCTTCTGCACTGAAGAGCAGATGCAGGCCGAATCCGCTGCGTTCATCAAGCTGACCATGGACGTTTATGCCGACTTCGGCTTCAAAGACGTCGAGATGAAGCTGTCCACTCGTCCGGAAAAACGCGTCGGTTCCGACGAACTATGGGATCGCGCCGAAGCGGCTCTGGCTGCAGCCCTTGATAGTGCTGGCCTGCCGTACGATCTGCAGCCGGGCGAGGGTGCGTTCTACGGTCCGAAGATCGAGTTCTCGCTGAAAGATTGCCTTGGTCGCGTCTGGCAGTGTGGTACCCTTCAGCTCGATTTTAACCTGCCTGTCCGTCTGGGAGCCGAATACGTCTCTGAAGACAACAGTCGCAAGCACCCGGTTATGTTGCACCGGGCGATCCTTGGCTCCTTCGAACGTTTCGTTGGAATCCTGATCGAGCACTACGAGGGTGCATTCCCCGCGTGGCTGGCTCCGACCCAGGCAGTGATCATGAATATCACTGATAAACAGGCTGATTTCGCCGCTGAGGTTGAAAAAACTCTCAACGAAAGCGGATTTCGTGCCAAGTCTGACTTGAGAAATGAAAAGATCGGCTTTAAAATCCGCGAGCATACTTTGCTCAAGGTTCCTTATCTCTTGGTTATCGGAGATCGGGAAGTCGAGATGCAGACTGTCGCTGTGCGTACTCGTGAAGGTGCTGACCTGGGCTCGATGCCCGTCGCCCAGTTCGCCGAGTTCCTCGCTCAAGCGGTTTCCCGGCGTGGTCGCCCAGATTCGGAGTAATTACTATTAAGCGTGAAATGAGACAAGATAAACGAGCTGCACCGAAGGCCCCGATCAACGAGAATATCTCGGCACGCGAGGTTCGGTTAATTGGGGCTGAAGGTGAACAGCTTGGGATTGTGTCAATTGAAGACGCGCTTCTTAAGGCTGAAGAGGCCAAACTGGATCTGGTGGAGATTTCCGCCGATGCAGTACCCCCTGTTTGCAAACTGATGGACTACGGCAAATCGATCTTCGAAAAGAAGAAGCAGATTGCCGCGGCCAAGAAAAACCAGAAGCAGATTCAGGTTAAAGAAATCAAGTTTCGTCCAGGGACGGAGGAAGGGGATTACCAGGTAAAACTGCGCAACCTGGTACGTTTCCTGAGTGATGGGGACAGGGCCAAGGTATCCTTGCGATTCCGCGGCCGTGAGATGGCCCACCAGGAGCTGGGGATGGAACTCCTCAAGCGAGTTGAAGGTGACTTGCTCGAGTACGGTTCGGTCGAACAGCATCCTAAGATGGAAGGACGCCAACTGATCATGGTCATCGCCCCGAAAAAGAAGAAGTAATCAATAGGGCACGGCAGGCCTTCTGATTATGTTTATCAACTGAATGCGGAGTATCCGAACATGCCAAAAATGAAAACTAAAAGTGGTGCTGCTAAGCGGTTTCTGAAAACTGCTAACGGTATCAAGCACAAGCACGCTTTCAAGAGCCACATCCTGACTAAAATGTCGACCAAGCGTAAGCGTCAACTGCGCGGTAGCAGCTTGCTGGCACCGTGTGACGTGGCAAAAGTCGAGCGCATGCTGCGCCTTCGTTAATTTAGTCAAGAATAGAGGAAGTAACTCATGGCTCGTGTAAAGCGTGGCGTCATTGCCCGTAAACGTCACAAAAAAATTCTGAAACTTGCTAAAGGCTACTACGGCGCTCGCTCGCGCGTATTCCGTGTTGCCAAGCAAGCGGTAATCAAGGCAGGCCAATACGCCTACCGTGACCGTCGTCAGAAAAAACGTCAGTTCCGCGCTCTGTGGATCGCTCGTATCAACGCTGGTGCACGTATCAACGGTCTGTCCTACAGCCGTTTCATCGCCGGCCTGAAAAAAGCGTCCATCGAGATCGACCGTAAGGTTCTGGCTGATCTGGCAGTGAACGAAAAAGCGGCGTTTGCTGCGATTGTCGAGAAAGCTAAAGCCACCTTGGCTTAAGTACCCCCGACAGTCACCCGGCCTCACCTCTGTGGGGCCAGGTGTTAAACGTCATAAATAGGGGAAGAGCCTTCAAGCTCTTCCCCTATTTTGTATCTGGAGTCTGTACATGGAAAACCTGGATGCGCTCGTCTCTCAAGCACTAGAGGCTGTGCAAAGCGCTGAAGATATCAATGCCCTGGAGCAAATCCGGGTTCACTACCTTGGCAAAAAGGGTGAATTGACTCAGGTGATGAAGACCCTGGGGAATTTGCCGGCAGAAGAGCGTCCGCAAGTCGGCGCCCTGATCAACGTTGCCAAGGAGCGTGTCACAGAGGTTCTCAATGCGCGCAAGGCACAGTTTGAAGAGGCCGACCTGGCCGCCAAACTGTCCGCCGAGTCCATTGACGTGACCCTGCCTGGCCGCGGTCAGACCTCGGGTGGTCTGCATCCGGTCACTCGCACTCTGGAACGTATCGAGCAGTTCTTCACCCACATCGGCTACGGCATCGCCGAAGGCCCTGAGGTCGAAGACGACTACCACAACTTCGAAGCGCTCAACATCCCAGGCCATCACCCGGCCCGGTCGATGCATGACACCTTCTATTTCAATGCCAACATGTTGCTGCGCACCCATACCTCACCGGTACAGGTCCGCACCATGGAATCGAAACAACCGCCGATCCGCATCGTCTGCCCAGGCCGTGTGTACCGTAGCGACTCCGATATCACTCACTCGCCGATGTTCCACCAGGTCGAAGGCCTGCTGGTCGACCGCGATATCAACTTCGCCGACCTGAAAGGGACCATCGAAGAGTTCCTGCGCGTGTTCTTCGAAAAAGAACTGGCCGTGCGTTTCCGCCCTTCGTATTTCCCGTTCACCGAGCCATCCGCCGAAGTCGACATGGAATGCGTGATGTGCAGCGGTAAAGGCTGCCGTGTCTGCAAGCAGACTGGCTGGCTGGAAGTCATGGGCTGCGGCATGGTTCACCCGAACGTGTTGCGTATGTCCGGGATCGACCCGGAAGAGTTCTCGGGCTTTGCCTTCGGCATGGGTGTTGAGCGTCTGGCCATGCTGCGTTACGGCGTAAACGACTTGCGTCTGTTCTTCGACAACGACTTGCGGTTCCTCGCGCAATTTCGCTAGTCGTAACGAATTCTTAGGAGAGCAGGATGAAATTCAGTGAACAATGGCTGCGTGGCTGGGTAAGCCCGCAGGTAAGTCGTGACGAGCTGGTTGCTCGTCTGTCGATGGCCGGTCTTGAGGTCGATAGCGTTACGCTGGCCGCCGGCGAATTCACCGGTGTGGTGGTGGGCGAGGTGCTGAGCACCGAGCAGCACCCGGACGCCGACAAGCTGCGCGTTTGCCAGGTCAGCAATGGCTCGGAGACCTTCCAGGTCGTTTGCGGTGCACCCAACGTGCGCCCGGGCCTGAAGATCCCGTTCGCCATGATCGGTGCCGAACTGCCGGGCGACTTCAAAATCAAGAAAGCCAAGCTGCGTGGCGTTGAGTCCAACGGCATGCTGTGCTCGCAAGCCGAGCTGCAAGTCGGCGAAGGTAACGATGGCCTGATGGAATTGCCGGCCGATGCGCCGGTCGGTCAGGACATTCGTGAGTACCTGAGCCTGGATGACGCCAGCATCGAGGTCGACCTGACCCCGAACCGCGGCGACTGCCTGTCCCTGGCCGGTCTGGCCCGTGAAGTCGGCGCGTTGTACGCTGCTGAAGTCACCCGTCCGGTGGTTGCTGTCGTGCCAGCCGTGCACGACGAAGTGCGTTCGATCGAAGTGCTGGCGCCAGCCGCTTGCCCACGTTACCTGGGGCGTGTGATCCGTAACGTTGACCTGTCCAAGCCGACGCCACTGTGGATGGTTGAGCGCTTGCGTCGTGGCGACGTGCGCAGCATCGACGCTGCCGTCGACATCACCAACTACGTGATGCTGGAGCTGGGTCAACCGCTGCATGCCTTCGATCTCGCCGAAATCAATGGCGGCATCCGCGTGCGCATGGCTGAAGAAGGCGAGAAGCTGGTACTGCTCGACGGTCAGGAAGTCAGCCTGCGTAGCGATACGCTGGTGATTGCCGACCACACCCGCGCCCTGGCCATTGCCGGCGTTATGGGTGGCGAGCACAGCGGCGTCAACACCGCGACCACTCGCGACGTGTTCCTGGAAAGCGCGTTTTTCGATCAGATTGCTGTCGCTGGCAAGGCCCGTTCCTATGGCCTGCACACCGACGCCTCGCACCGCTACGAGCGTGGTGTGGACTGGCAGTTGGCCCGTGAAGCCATGGAGCGCGCCACTGGCCTGCTGCTGGAAATCACTGGCGGCGAAGCTGGCCCGATCATCGAAACCGTCAGCGAACAACACCTGCCGTCGATTGCGCCAGTTACTCTGCGTGCGCAACGCATCACTCAGATGCTGGGTATGGAAATGGAGTCGGCCGAAGTCGAGCAACTGCTCAGCGGCCTGGGTCTGAAGATTTCTGCCGATGGGGCAGGGCAGTGGCGCGTTGAAGTACCAAGCCATCGCTTCGACATCAGCCTGGAAGTCGATCTGATCGAAGAACTGGCTCGTCTGTATGGTTACAACCGTCTGCCGGTTCGCTACCCGCAAGCTCGTCTGGCGCCGCAAGCCAAGGCTGAGGCGCGGAGCGATCTGCCTGAGCTGCGCCGTCTGCTAGTGGCTCGTGGCTATCAGGAAGCGATCACCTACAGCTTCATCGATCCGAAACAGTTTGAGCTGTTTAATCCAGGTGTCGAACCGCTGTTGTTGGCCAACCCGATTTCGAACGACATGGCCGCCATGCGCTCGTCCTTGTGGCCGGGTCTGGTGAAGGCGCTTCAGCACAACCTGAACCGTCAACAGGATCGCGTGCGTCTGTTCGAAAGCGGCCTGCGTTTCGTCGGTCAGCTGGAAGGCCTGAAGCAAGAGCCGATGCTGGCGGGTGTTGTTTGCGGTAGCCGTCTGCCGGAAGGCTGGGCACAAGGTCGCGATGTGGTGGACTTCTTCGACGTCAAAGCCGACGTAGAAGCGGTGCTGGGCTTTGCCGGTGCACTGGATTCATTCACTTTCGTACCGGGTAAACACCCTGCGTTGCACCCGGGTCAAACCGCGCGCATCGAACGTGAAGGTCGCTTGGTCGGTTTCGTCGGTGCTATCCACCCTGAGTTGTCGAAAACTCTCGGTCTCGACCGTCCAGTCTTCGTATTCGAGCTGGTTTTGGCCGAAGTAGCGTTGGGCAAAATGCCTAAATTCCAGGAGTTATCGCGCTTTCCTGAAGTGCGTCGTGATCTGGCACTGATTGCGGCCACGGACGTCGCGGCCAGTGCCGTACTGGACGTAATCCGTGAAAATGCAGGCGAATGGCTGACAGACCTCAGGCTATTTGACGTGTATCAGGGTAAAGGCATTGATCCTGATAGAAAAAGCCTTGCAGTCGGCTTGACCTGGCAGCATCCATCGCGCACTCTTAATGACGATGAGGTGAATACCACGACGCAAAACATCCTCACCTCGCTCGAACAAAGGTTGAACGCCACGTTAAGGAAGTGACGTATGGGGGCTCTGACGAAAGCTGAGATGGCGGAACGTCTGTATGAAGAGCTGGGCCTGAATAAACGGGAAGCCAAGGAATTGGTCGAACTGTTTTTTGAAGAAATCAGGCACGCTCTTGAAGACAACGAACAAGTCAAATTGTCCGGTTTCGGCAATTTCGACCTTCGGGACAAACGCCAGCGGCCTGGCCGCAATCCGAAAACGGGTGAAGAAATCCCGATCACGGCTCGCCGTGTGGTCACCTTTCGTCCAGGGCAGAAGTTGAAGGCCCGAGTTGAGGCTTATGCTGGAACCAAGTCATAACGACGAGCTACCCGTCATCCCAGGCAAACGCTACTTCACCATTGGTGAAGTTAGCGAGCTGTGTGCGGTAAAACCACACGTGCTGCGTTACTGGGAGCAGGAGTTTCCTCAACTCAACCCCGTCAAACGCCGCGGAAACCGCCGGTATTATCAGCGACAAGACGTGCTGATGATCCGGCAGATCCGCGCGCTTCTTTACGATCAGGGGTTCACCATCGGCGGCGCACGCCTGCGTTTGTCCGGCGATGAAGCCAAAGACGACACCACTCAATACAAGCAAATGATTCGGCAGATGATCGCTGAATTGGAAGATGTACTGGTTGTGCTCAAGAAATAAATTCCTGCTTTTAAATACTTCCAGTTTTCAAAAGCTTGCGATATATTCTTGAGCGTTCTTCGAGAAGAGGAACGGGTTTCACGCCTAGTCGGGGCGTAGCGCAGTCCGGTAGCGCACTAGCATGGGGTGCTAGGGGTCGAGTGTTCGAATCACTCCGTCCCGACCATATTTTTCAATGACTTAGCCCAATCTGAAAAGGTTGGGCTTTTTCATGTCTGAAAAATACCCCCACATTTACCCCCACGGAAAAATTTGACCGTTTGTCGCGATGCAAATCTGTGTATAGGCTCACCAGTTCGAGTCTCGTTTCCCGCTCCAAATATTGCGCTGCGGAGTTCCACTGAATTCTGTAAGTGATTGAAATCAGGACCTTCGGGTCCTTTTTTCGTTCCAGCGGGAACCACGAAATCCAGCACTATCCGTGCGTTTAAGTCCAGCTTTGGACTTCCGGGATGGGGCCGAAAGGGGCTTGCCCTACAGGGTCCTTTCGACCCTAAGCGGTCGCTTTTAACGCTGTTGACTAACTCAGCCCAAGTTTCTGGCAGCGGTCGGTGCGGTATGATCAACGGTCGCGCTTGGCGCAAACACGATCTCCAGGGGAAGTTAATGTCCGAGTTCATCAAGAAGCGAATCATCAAGAATTTGATTGATGAGCTCGCCGATATCGATTCCACCTCGCTCGAGATCATCGGCCACAAGGTCATCGAAACCCTCGAGTCCAAGAAACTAGTGCACCACGGCATCAACAAGGACTATAAACCGGTGGGTTACACGGTCGATACGTTTTCCCAAGATTTCACGATCGTTGGCGAGTACAGCACCGAGGATAAATACTTCGAGGATTCCTCTGGCGGGAAGAACGAGAACCGGTTTGACAAGATCGCAAAAGACATCCTGCACGCGGTGGCGAAGAGCGGAGACACGCCGCCATCGAAGATCTACTTGATTTCGAGTGACGAAGAGCCGGCATCGTTCAGGGGGAAATTCAACAAGTCTGACCTCGCGAAGGAGCATGCAGCACGGGTGAACTTCTTGGACGCACGGGAACTGGCCAAGACCATCTTCCAGTCGTCGCAGGACAACTCGCAGGCCGCCGACCTCTATCGCTACTACCTTCCCGACTTCGCGCAGAACCTGGACAACTACGAGTATTACGGACGGGTTTCTCCGGCCTGTACGAACCACCAGTCCGAACCGCTGTTCCTCGATTCGATCAGGCACCATTTTGCTGCCGGCACTGAGATCTGCGTGCTGCACGGTCTCAGCGGCTCAGGCAAAACGCAGGCTGCCATCGATTACGTGCGCGCCGCGCTCCATGAGTTTGGGAACTATCTTTGGATTTCCGGCGAGGACTGGAAAGATGGGGTGCCGCTCACTGCGATCAAGCGATCGCGCGGTGGCGTCGCGATCAATGTGGCCGGAGTATTCAATTCCACGAGAACGCTCCTGATTGTGGATGACCTGTCGCGGCGCGTGACGGTAGAGTCTTTTTCCGAATTGGCGCCAGGTTTCGCGCTTGGCGGGCGGGTTCTCTTGACCTCCCAGCAGGGTGAACCAAACAGTCCGATTCATCTGTCGATGCCTCGCTTGTCGCTCGTAACCGCTTTTCGGATCCTGGGCGAGGACGAAGCCACGGCCAATGACACCACTCGGCAATTCGTCGGAGCCTGCCGGTTCTGCCCGTTGATTCTCGCGGTCACGCGAGAAGTGGCCGAGATGGACGGCATCGACAAGGATGACCTCTATCGCGAAGTCCTCGCGATGCCTCAAGCTGCGCATGGGGACGATGGCGGCCCCATTATGGCGCGGATCTTGAAGCGACTGAGCGAGATGAATCGGCAGGCTTTGGTCAAGATCGCCAATAGCGGGTGTACGACCTACGACTCCCATTTCCTGACGTCCTTCATTGGTGCCAATGCGCGCGCTTCGTTGCAGCGACTGGCGATACTCAATCGCACTGCCACATCGTCCACGTTGTCGGTCCACGATTTGATCTGCCGCGCCGTACGAGCGGGAGCACTAGACGGACGCGAGCTGGCCGATGCGGTGGAGCGGTATGTTGAGCGCCATGGAGGCGAGATGGTGCCCAGCGTGCTAAGGCAGATTCATTTGTCCGCAGACCAGTTGTTAGCCGCGCACGAGGGTCGCGGCGAGCGTCGCCCGGATTGGTTGACGTATGCACTGCTGCAGATGGAGCACAGTGCCAAGGCGGAACTGATAGGTCACCTGCATGGCTCGGCATTGCGCACAGACATGCCGATCGCCGAACTGCTATGCGTCGTCGACAGCAAGGAGGCGTATTCGTATTTCCTGCCTAAGAACGATCGGCCTGGCCACTACGAGGCCTGCGCCGAAGAGTACGGGAAGATTGCCGAGGAAACGATGGAACCCGATATCCGTGCCGAGATGCTGCACCACCAGGGCAAGGCCCTTCGTCGGTGCGACCAACTCGAAGCGGCCTGGGTGAGCTTCCAGCGGCTGCTGACCGACAGGCCCGGATGGCACGCCACCTATGGGCAGATCGCACACATGGGAACCCAAAGGGGTGCGAGCGACGAAGTGAAGTCGGAAGGCGAAAAGGCGATTCGCAGCCTTATCAAGGATATTCTGAAAGATCTGTACGCGGTGCCACTTCGCGTGTCCCTGGCGGCTCTGAGCCGACTTCGCTCCTATCCGGGCGTGAGAGAGGAACTGGCGGCAAATCCGGCAGATATTAAGCAGCTTGCCGACGTTGTCGCGATGTCCGCGCTGGAAGGATTCGATCAGTTTTACGAGGCGTTTCTCGCCCTGACTTCCCTGTTTGGCTACCGTCACGGGGAGGTTTGCGTAGCCGTAGCTGAAGTCTTCCCGGACATGCTGGCTATCTTCCCCAACGCTGTAGATGAGCGCCAATGGGTCAATGCGTGCGAGGCGTTAACCAATGTCGCTACCGTCGCGTCGGAAGAGGGAAAACACGACTTCGCGCGGAAGTTGTACGGTACAGCTAGTGCATTCGCGCAGGAGCTTAGCCGTTCTTCGGGCAACCAGTCTTTTGCGGCACGTGTGATCACTAAAACATTCCTTGCGGCTGGAAATGCCGAGGAAGCACTGGCTGCGGTAAACCGGATCCCTGAGCAGTCTAGGGACCATTGGCTGCTGTATCAGCAGGCAAAGGCGGAGTTGGCGCTCGACTATCGTGATGAGGCGCTGATGACCGCGGAGCGGGCCCTTGAATTGGCTTCGAGGGACACCAAGGCCCAGAGCAGGCTGTCCATTTATCACGATCAGGTAAGTCAATGCCTGGAAGCGTTGGGCAAGATGCCAGAGGCGATCACGAGCGCAATGACAGCCCATAGTTTGGTGCGTGATGACAAATACGGTGAACGCCTGAGAGCGCGAATCGAAAAATTGATGCAACAACAGGGCTGAGCCCCTCGAGCAAGATCTTTGCAGACGAGGAGTCTCAGCGGAAGCGTTTTGGCACATGTACAACTTATGCTTTATGTCGGGCGAGGCGTATTTTTGGCTTGGCCCTCGCGTTGTTAGGTCCGAAACGTCCGCTATTGGCCCAGAGTGTGTAAAAACGCTTCGCCAAAATTGAAGTGTGCGCGTCTACGTTAAATCTGAAATTTATTGGCCCGTCAGCAGATGTGGATTTCGCATAGAAGCGCGATTTCCAGTCCGGTTATGAGTACCTGTCACGCTGAAAAACGTTTTTACACAGCCTCGGCCGTTTTCTGCCCATCGCGACCGGCTGAAACCGACCCTTTATGCCGGTGAGCTTTGACCGCGATCAGTTGATCGTGGTCTGGATCGCGACACTTCGAGTTTGACTTACCGGCCCGCACTTCAATGCCACGCTGTTCCCACGGGCTGACCTGCCTGTCAGGTATAGGCATCGCCTATGCCACACACTGGAATCGTCCTGTTCATCCCCCTGCAAAAAGAGCGCAACAATGCGCCCACGGGTCCCGATCGCTCTTGTTACAAGGGGCCGGAACACTCAGCAGAAGATTGCAGCCAAGACTTGATCCTGCCGTTCCGACCGCCCATCCAACTCTCTGCCACGAATTACAATAACCTCAGAGGCGTGCATCATGAACGGTATTTCAACAGCAGTACCCGGCATTATCGATGGGCACGCGGGCAGCGACCCGCAGGCGACAACAGCAGCCAAGGCAAAGAGCAAGCCACTGAACAAGGCCGTACTGGGAGTGACCCTGGGCAACATGGTGGAGTGGTTCGACTTCGCCCTGTATTCGTCGATGGCAGTGATGATCGGCGACATCTTCTTTCACAGTGAAAGTCACACCACCCAACTCATCGCCATCTACGCCACCTTCGCCGCAGGCTTCTTGATGCGGCCCCTCGGCAGTTTGGTCTTCGGCCCCATCGGCGACCGGTTCGGCCGTCGTGCAGCACTGACCCTGAGCATCGCCCTGATGGCGATCGCGACCTTCTGCATTGCACTGATCCCGTCGTATGAAAGCATTGGCATCATGGCGCCGATACTACTGGTTGCCATGCGCATGCTTCAGGGGCTGTCCACCGGCGGCGAATACGGCGGCTCGGTGATTTTCATCGCCGAACACGCACCAGACAACCGCCGAAGCTTTCTCACCAGTTGGCTGGAAGTGGGGATCCTCTCGGGGTTCCTGCTCGGCGGGGCGGTGGTCAGTGTGTTGATGCTCGCGCTGGGTGAAGAAACCATGCGTGCCTGGGGCTGGAGGATTCCTTTCGTGATCGGCGGGCTGCTGGGCATGATCGCCCTGTACCTGCGCTTGAACCTGGAAGAAACCCCGATCTTCAAGGAGCTTCAAGAGAACGAACGCAAACTCGCAGCCACCAAGCGCAGCATCACCTCCATGCTGATCGAAGAGTGGCCGCAACTGCTCAAGAGCATGGGCCTGGTCGCCATTTACAACGTCTGCTACTACGTCGTACTCGGTTACATCCCGGGCTACCTGACTAACGAACTGGGCTACTCCAGCAGCTTCGGCAGCGTGCTGGGTATGGTCGGTACACTCAGCATGCTGTTGCTGGTGCCATTCTCCGGTTTGCTCGCCGACAAGGTTGGCCGCAATCGTCTGGTTGCCCTGGGTTGCATCCTGCTGATCGTCTTCTCGATCCCCGCTTTCACAATGTTGCAAACCCATAACGTGGTGCTGGTGTATGTCGCGGTACTCGGTCTGTTGATCGCCCAATTGCTGTTCGAAGGGGCAATGGGAGCGACCTTGGTGTCGCTGTTCAAGGCGCCGGTACGCTTCAGTGCCCTGGCCCTGAGCTACAACATCTCGGTGTCGGCATTCGGCGGCACCGCGCCGCTGATCAATACCTGGCTGATCGGTGAAACCGGCAACACAATGATCCCCGCTTACTACCTGATTGCCGCCGCCGTCGTGGGACTGATTGCGATCCTGATGACCGAGGACCGCACCGGCAAACCGATGCCCTGAGCTTCTTCCGTCTCCCTCCCAACCGGCGACCCCTGTCGCCGGTTTTTTCTGTCCGACAGGAAATGCCTCCCCATGAAACTTTGCTGGATTCATCCCACGGGCCGTAATGCGGTTCTGGAACCCTTGTGGAACACCATTCATGACTCGCTTGGCGGCGCTCTGGCGCAGGGCACGCAACTCGACTTTCGCTTCCTCGACAACAGCGGTGGCTTTACCCGTTCGCTCTACGCCGAACACCTGAACTCGGTGTTGATGGTGGAGGCCGCGATCAAGGCCCAGGCTGACGGTTACGACGGTGTCTTTCTCGGCTGCTGGAATGATCCACTCTGGGAAGCCCGGGAAATGCTCGACATTCCGGTGGCCTCGGTGGGCGAGCAGTCGATGTTGGCAGCGCTCGCCATGGGACAACGGTTTGCGGTGATCACGGTGTCGGAGAAAACGGCTGTTGCGATAGAGCGCGACATCATCGGCTATGGTCTGACCGAGCGTTGCATCCGCCGACCGGTGCGTTCGATCCAGCCGTTCTCGGATGCCTCGTTGCTGCTGGAAGCCACACATTCGCCGGTCGAGCACTTCATTCCAAGGCTGGAAGCGGTAGCGCATCAATGCATCAGCGAAGGTGCGGACGTGATTCTGGTGGGATGTGCCTATTACGGCCCGTTGTTGCGCCGTGCCGGTTATCGGCTGGTGAAGGGGACGGAAGTTCCGGTGGTGGATTCATCGACGGTGGCGCTCAAATATCTGGAGGCCATGGTGGGCATCGCGCAGTGCACAGGGATGGTGAAAAGTGCGGCGAATCTGTTCGCCGGGATTTCACCGGCTTCGATTGCCCAGGCACGCAGGGCTTTGGGGCTGGAACTGGAACTGTAGGAGCGAGCCTGCTCGCGAAAAACCCGAGAACACCGCGGGGTGTCAGGCTGCCAGCGTTATCGTTATCGTTATCGCCCATCGCGAGCAAGCTCGCTCCTACAGGTTACTGAGGATTAGCGGAAAAACCCGGCCGTGGGATCTTGCCCATCAACATGCACGACAAACCACCGTTCACTTCGACTTCGCTGCCGGTGATATAGGAAGACCGTTCACTGAGCAGGAACAGTACCGCGTTGGCAATGTCCTCGGGCGTGCCGATGCGGCGGGTGGCGGTAAAGCCTTCGCGAGCTTCGGTGATGCCGGGGTGGTCGTAGTAAGCGGCGGTCAAGGCGGTGCGGATCATGCCTGGCGCCACGCAGTTGCTGCGCACGCCATGCGGGCCCCATTCCACGGCCAGTTGCTGGGACAATGCCGATACTGCGGCCTTGCTTGGCGTATAGGCGCCGCTGTACGGCTGGGGATTGTGCGCGGCGATCGAGCTGATGTGCACGATGCTGCCGGTACCCGCATTACGCATCTGCCGACCGAACTCGCGGGCGCACAGCAAGTAACCGTTGAGGTTGACCGAAAGCAGCGCGTTCCAGTCGGCGAGTTCGATATCCGCCAGGTTCACTGAACGCAATATGCCGGCGGCGTTGACCAACGCATCACAGGCACCGAACTCGCGGGCGACGGCTTCAGCCGCTGCCTTGACCTGAGCCTCATCGGCAATGTCGCAACCTATGCTGAGCCGGCGTCCGGGAAGATAGGCAAGCGTCTGTTGCAAGGCCTCACAACCTTGAACATTGCGGTCGAGCAGGGCGACATTCGCGCCGAGTTCCGCCAGTGCGGTGGCGATCGCGGCGCCAATCCCGCTGGCGGCGCCGTTTACCACGCACACTTTGCCGGCCAGACCGAGCCAGTCGTTGTTGTCACTCGCAAGGGTGGAGGGAGTTGTCATTGTAAATCTCCTTTTTTGTCATCGAAGGTCCATGCCCGGCACGCATGGCGCGCCAGGCTGAGAATCAGATGTTGGCGCTGAGTGTCTTGATGTCATGGAGCAAAATGCGCTCGTTATCCGAGTAGTCCACGGGGCAGTCGATCACGTGTACACCGGGGGTCAACAGGCATTCCGCGACCAGCGGGGCGAAGCTCTCTGCGCTTTCCACCCGGTGGCCGTAGGCTCCGTGGCTCTGCGCGTAGCGCACGAAATCCGGGTTGCCGTAGTCCAGGCCAAAGTCATCGAAACCCATCTGCTGCTGCTTCCAGCGGATCATTCCGTAACCGTCATCGCGCAAGATGATGACCACCAGGTTCATGTTCAGCCGCACGGCGGTTTCGATTTCCTGGCTGTTCATCATGAAGCCGCCGTCACCGCAGACCGCCACAATCGGCGTATCGGGATAGACCAGACGTGCAGCCATCGCCGAAGGCAGGCCGGCTCCCATGGTCGCCAATGCGTTGTCCAGCAACACGGTGTTCGGCATGTAGGCCTTGTAGTTGCGGGCGAACCAGATCTTGTAGATGCCGTTATCCAGGGCAACGATGCCATCGGACGGCAGCACCGAACGCAGGTCCGCCACCAGTCTCTGCGGGTACACCGGGAAGCGCGCGTCGTCGCTGCCCTCGGCAACGTGGCCTTCATTGGCTTCGCGGATGGTCAGCAGGCGTTCGAAATCCCAGGTGGGTTGTACCTCGATGCTTTCCTTGATTTGCCAGACCGCGTTGGCGATATCACCAACGACTTCGATCTGCGGGAAGTACACCGGATCAACCTCGGCGGAGCGGAAGCTGATGTGCACCACTTCGGTCCCACCGCGCGCCATGAAAAAGGGCGGCTTCTCGATAACGTCGTGGCCGATGTTGACGATCAGGTCGGCGGACTCCAGCGCGCGATGGACGAAGTCGCCCGCCGACAGCGCCGCGTTACCCAAGAAGCGCGGGTGACGCTCATCGACCACGCCCTTGCCCATTTGCGTGGTGATGAACGGGATGCCGGTTTTCTCGATCAGTTGGCGCAACACCCGTGCCGTCATCTTGCGGTTGGCGCCGGCGCCGATCACCAGCACCGGGCTGCGCGCGGCTTCGAGCTTGGCCACTGCGGCCTGGATGGCCTTGTGTTCGGCCACCGGACGACGGCTCAGGCTTGGGGCGATGGGCGTGCTTTCAGTCAATTCGGCGGCGATGTCCTCGGGCAATTCCAGGTGCACCGATCCCGGCTTCTCTTCTTCGGCCAGGCGAATCGCTTCACGGATGCGCGACGGGATGTTGTCGGCCGATGCCAACTGGTGGGTGTACTTGGTCAGCGGCGCCATCATTGCGCACACGTCGAGAATCTGGAAACGGCCCTGCTTGGATTTCTTGATCGGCTTCTGCCCGGTGATCATCATCATCGGCATGCCACCCAGATAGGCATAGGCACTGGCAGTCACCAGGTTGGTCGCGCCCGGGCCGAGGGTCGACAGGCACACACCGGTTTTGCCGGTCAGGCGACCATAGGTGGCAGCCATGAAGCCAGCAGATTGCTCGTGGCGGGTCAGGACCAGCTTGATGGAAGAGCGAGAAAGGGAGTCCAGCAGGTCGAGGTTTTCTTCACCGGGAATACCGAATATGTACTCCACCCCTTCGTTTTCCAGACACTTCACAACTAATTCAGCGGCTTTGATCATGATGGACTCAGCTTTCTTGAGGTCAAAAAAAGGCCGCGACAGGGGGACGCGGCCTCTGTGGTGCTGCGCGAACGATCAGTCGGCGACGATGGCGTAGGTTTCGATTTCGATTTTCTGCCAAGGGCGCAGCATCGAATCCACCTGGATCAGGCTGCTGGCCGGACGAATGCCGTCGAACACTTCGCTGTGGGCCTTGGCCACGATGGCGGCATCGTTGATGTCGCGCAGGTAGACCACGGTGCGGACAACGTCTTCAACGCTCATTTGGGCTTCGGCCAGGACCTTTTTCACGGTGCCGAGAATCGCCTGCGCCTGTTCATAGGCATTGCTGTGTTCGTAATCGGGTGAGGCACAGGTACCGGAGATGTGCAGGTGGTTGCCTACCCGTACAGCGCGGGAGTAACCGAACACGGACTCATACTGGCCGCCCGAAGAAATGTTTTGCCGCGTTGCTGTTTTGCTGGTCATGTCATGTCTCATTTTGGGAGGGGTTTACCGGTGGAGTCTTTGACGAACAGGATCGAAATCAGGCCGACCACAGCACCGGCGATCAGGTACCAGGCAGGAATCATTTGGTTGCCGGTGGTGGAGATCAGCCAGGTGTTGATCAAGGGCGCGGTGCCGCCGAACAGCGAAACGGCGATGTTGTAGCTGATGGCCAGGGCGCTGTAGCGCACGCGGGCACCGAACAGTGAAGTCAGGGTCGCCGGCATCGCGCCTTCAAAAAACAGCTGGGCGAGGGTCAGGGTCAACAAGGCGGCGAACAGGAAGCCGACTTGTCCGGTGTGCAGCAGCATGAAGCAGGGGAACGCCATCACGATCAGCAGCACACAGCCACAGATGATCATCCGGTTACGGCCAATCCGATCAGCCAGGTGGCCCGACACCGGGATCAGCACGAGCATGAACAAGGTGGCCGCCAGGCCCAGGGACAACGCAAAGCTGTTGCTGTAGCCGAGTACGTTTTCGAGATAGCCGGGGATGTAGCCCAGGACGATGTAGTAGGTGACGTTGAATACGGTCACCAGGCCCATGCACTTGAGCAGTTGCGGCCACTCGTTGATCAGCAGGCTGAAACGGCTGGTTTTTTCACCGGTGCTCGATTTCTGCAGCGCTTCATTCTTCTGGATTTCCTTGAACACCGGCGTTTCTTCCAGGCCAAGTCGCAGGTAGAGCGCGATCAAGCCGAGTACGCCGCCAATGGCGAACGGCACGCGCCAACCCCATTCCGTCATGGCTTGTTCGCCGAGGGTGAGAGTAAACAGGCTGACCACGGCACCGCCCAGCAGGAAGCCGGAGATATTGCCGAACTCAAGCCAACTGGTGAAATAGCTGCGACGTTTATCCGGAGCGTGTTCGGCGATGAAGGTGCAGGAACCGCCGTATTCGCCACCGGTGGAAAGGCCCTGAAGCAGGCGCATGAGAATCAGCAAAATGGGCGCAAACACGCCGATGCTGGCATAGCTGGGGATGACGGCGATGGCGAAGGTCGCGATGGCCATCAATGAAATGCTCAGGGACAACGCCGTGCGACGGCCGTATTTGTCACCGATAGGGCCAAAGACCAGACTGCCCAGCGGGCGAATCAGGAAGCCTGCGGCAAAGGTGGCGTAGATCGCCATCAACTGTGTCGTCGGGTTGTCATCATGGAAAAAGGTTTTGCCGATGATGCCCGCCAACGATGAATACAGTGCAAAGTCGAACCATTCGACCATGTTGCCAAGGGTCACGCCGACAACGGCTTTGGACAGGCGTTTACGCGATTGCTCAGCAGGGGCGCGGTTGCTGGAAAACCCAGGGATCGCGGTAGCGTGTGCTTCGCCCATGATATTGCCCTCTTTGTAGTTGTAGTGAGGCAGCAGTCAATTGGGGAGCAGGCCCACGTCTGGCGCGTGGGGCCTGCGCTTGGGTCAGCGCATGAACACACCACCGGCGATGCACAGCGATTCGCCCGTGATGTAGGAGGGTTTGGCGCTCAGTTGCCAGACCCAATCGGCGATCTCTTCAACGCGCGCGGCGCGTTTGAGCGGAATGGACTCGATGGCGGCTTCGATTCGACCGCCGGCACGGGTCCCTTCAGTGTCGACCCAGCCCGGCGCCAAAGCGTTCACTACGATGTTGTGATCGGCCAGTTCGATGGCCAGTGAACGGGTCATCGCAACGACCGCGGCCTTGGAGGCGCTGTACAGCAGCTG
The DNA here is from genome assembly GCF_057837605.1 of Pseudomonas sp. GL_093. Classification (NCBI taxonomy): domain Bacteria; kingdom Pseudomonadati; phylum Pseudomonadota; class Gammaproteobacteria; order Pseudomonadales; family Pseudomonadaceae; genus Pseudomonas; species Pseudomonas sp. GL_093. The sequence goes on from NZ_CM174448.1 coordinate 2,437,936, forward strand.
ATTCTTCGAAACGGTGAACGCATCAACCGAAGCGAAGAACACGATCGAGCCACCGCCAGCCGCCTTCAGGTGACGGGTACCGATACGGGCGATGTTCAATGAGCCTAGTACGTTGATGTCGAAAATCTTGCGGTAGAGCGACTCGCTGTAGCTTTCCAGCGACGACGTCGGGAAGATCCCGGCCGCGTTGACAATGGCGCGCAACGGAGCCTTGCCATCGAGCGCCGCGTCGACCGCACTGGTCAGTGCCTCTTCGCGGGTAATGTCACCGACGACCGGAGAGAAGAGGGCGCTGGCGGCTTGCTTGCTCGGTGTTACGTCAACGGCAACGACATGCCAGCCTTCATCCTGAAAGCGTTGAGCGACGGCCTGTCCCATGCCCGAAGAGGTACCGGTGACGATGACGCTGGAGTGAGGTGCATTGTTCATGGTGGTTATCCGATCAGGCCAGTTGAGGGAGAGGTGCGCTGGTAGGCAAGGACAGTTCCATGACATCCAGTTGGCTTTGGGTGTCCTGGTAGTTGCTCAGCCATTCGCGCTTGACGATATCGATGCGCGACTCGGCCGGTTGCAGCTTGGCGAATTTGGCGGCCAGGCCTTTCATGCCGGCGGCGCGGAGCTTGAGGAAACGCATGACCAGCTTGGTCTGCTCGCAATACACCGGCCATTGTGGGCCGCGCGGTGCGCCCAGGCCGATGTAGAACAGACCCTCCAGGTTTGTGGGCAAGGTCATGGCCGCAGTGCGCAAGGGGGCGCCGTTACGCCAGTGCAGCAAGCTTTCATCGAGGAACGGCAAGCGGGTGTTGAAACCGGTGGCCCAGACGATGGTGTCGTAATCGGCCGAAGTGCCATCGGAGAAGGTCACTGTCTTGCCTTCGATGTTTTCGATCCCGGGAGCAACCTTGATGCGACCGTGCTGGATCCAGTACAGCAGCAGGGTATTGACCACCGGTGGCTGCGCATCCAGGTCGTAGGTTTCAGGGGCCGGCATGCCAGGGTAGTTCTTGTGGGTGCCAACACTGGCCATGATCAGCATGTTCATGACCATGTTCTGCTGCTCGGGTGGCAGTTGCCCGAGGAATGGCAGCTCACCGCGGGGTACGCCAAAAATGGTCTTGGGCTGGAACAGTTGGCCGCGACGGATAACGATGGTCGTGTCCAGGCGGGCCTGGGCAGCATCTACCGCGAGGTCACAGCCGGAGTTGCCGAAGCCGACAACCAACACCTTGCCCTTGACCTGTTGCACGTTGCGGTATTCGCCGGAGTGGATCGACACGCCAGTGAAGCGCTTGCCCACTTCCGGAATCTTGCAATCCCACAGGTGGCCGTTGGCGACCAGCACACCTGCATAGCGTTTGGTAGTGCCATCGCCCAGGGTGACTTGCCAGCCGGCTTCGCCGTTATCGCCCAGGGGCACGGCGCTGCGTACTTCAGTGTTGAAGGTGATTTTTTCGCGCAGGCCGAAGGTGTCGGAGTAGGCGTTCATGTACGCCTTGACCTGGTCTCGGCTCGGGTACACCGGGTAGTCCGCCGGCATTGGGAAGCCATCGAAGCAGGAACTGCTTTTCGGCGTGATCAGATGCAGAGCATCGTAGTCGGTGTTCCAATGACCGCCGATGTTCCCGGACTTTTCAAAGCAGTCCACGTGGAAACCGGCGTCGGTCATGGTCTTCAGTGCGGCGAGGCCTGCGGCCCCGGCGCCAATGATGCAATAGTGATTGGACATTATGACTCCCCATTCCTCGAACGTTGGAAGCGCCTGTTGTTGGCGTCCGTGGATTGAGTATCCGTCCCGGCAATGGACGGATGAATGGGCTAAGCCATGTGTGTCCTATAGGTGTTGCCTATGGCTAGATGGACTCCAGATGGGCATACAAGCTCTGGATACGGCTCAAGTGGCTGCGCATCAGGTTGATCAGCACCCGCGTCGGCGGCGAGATGGGGGTGTCGTGGCGGTGGATGAAACCAAACACTTCGAAGATCGGCGGGTTGATCGGTACCCAGCCAAGGCGGTCATTGAAGCCCAGCTGATGCAGGATGGGGCGCGTGGCAATAACATCCCCCAACCCACGCGCCGCCAGTTCAAAGCCGGTGATCTGGTGCTCGACTTCGATGATCGGGTCCAGCACCTCGCCACCCTTGGCCGCCAGCTGTGCGAGCAATCGGCGGATGGGATCACCGGTACTCCAGCGCGCCTCCGTCAGGATCAACGGTGCTACCGCCAGGTCTCTGATGGTCTTTGGCTCCTTAAGGTGCTCAGGGTTGGCGCTGATGTATCCCACCTGGGCCGACCATACCGGTTCGCTCACTGCAAGATTCTGCTGTTTGATGGGCAGCATGACCAAACCTGCTTCAATTTCACCCTGGCTCACCAACTCAGCAATTTCCGAAGAGTTGTAGCCGACGATCTTGATACGCATGTTCGGGTGCTGGGTGCGGAACTGTTCGATCAGGTCGGTGAGAAAATAGTGGTGCGCCGTGCCGAAGGTGCCAAAACTGGCCACGCCCCCGGACAGTTCCCGCACAGCCTGTACTGCTTCATAACCCTGGCGTGCCGACGTCACCATCCCTTGCGCAAACGGCTGCAAACGTCGTCCCGCCTCGGTGAGCATCAGCCTGCGGTTTGTGCGGATGAATACATGCGTACCCAGGTGCTCTTCCAGGCGCAGGATCTGTTCGGAGAGAGAGGGTTGTGAAATGTGCAGGCTCTCCGCGGCCTTGGAAAACGTACCGTGTTCGATTGCAGCGAGAAAGTAGTGGAGTTGTTGCAGTGTCATGTTGCAGATCCTTCACCGATATGAGGCCAACATGACACAGTTCGGCTTTATCGCGAAGGAGGTACTGCCTGCAATCTGAAGGTCTGACGGTCAACTTCATGCAACGTTGAACGACCGCTTCTGGCCGATTTCTGCCTGTTACGTACAGCCGAAAACTTCCCTCAGTAGCTAGCCATCCTGCCTAGGAACAACGGGTGGTTCTGTGGGCTCGCAGGTGTAGACGGCACTCGCGGTTGCGGGTAAACCAGCCTTCGGTCATCAATCAGCTTGGTGGCAGATTCAGTCCGAGAGCATGCCCCCCTTCTGTAAAACTACCCTGTAGTCGATAGCGTGTAATGGGCGCCAATTCTTCGGACGCGAACCGCGCCAGCGGATAGCCAGACTTAGTATTGCCTGACATCGAACCCAGTTGAAGCGTACAAAGGAGTAGCAGTGATGGCTTTCTGATTTCGGCACGGCTAGGCTGGTGCACACCAATAAGGAGGTGTAATGAGCCAGTACCTTTTGAGTTTCGCAAGGCAGAACCTTGAAGGAAGGTCTGATGCTTACCTCATGCTCCTCTGGTGTATGTACAAGGCCAATCAGAGCAAAGGGCGCTACTCCGACCACATCAAGTCGCACATCACCACAACGGCTGATGAGCTGCTGGGCCGTAACTACCAGCGGGCTGCTGCACGCTTCAAAAAGGTTCTCGATAGCAGACCTGAATTGGATTGGGTGGCACCATCAGGTCTGAATCCGCTGGCTCATCTGCGAGTAAAGAATTTTCGAGGGTTCGGAGAGTTTGGCTCCGATGATAAAGGCACTCTCCTTCACTTCAGCCCTCTAAAGAACATCTTCTACGCTCCTAATGGTGGCGGCAAATCATCACTGTGTGAGGCATTGGAAATCGGCACTACCGGGAGCATTAAGGAGGCCGGCCGCCGCAAGACCAAGGTCAAACAATACGTTGCCCGTGGAGCATCCAGACCTCAGCTCAGCCTGATCGACACAAACAAGGCGCCGGTGACGCAGAGCCTCAGTTGGTCGAGTTGCTTTATCGACCGCAACCGTCTTCAAGAATTTTCGCTGCTGGGCTCGAAGGACACGGGAAGCGCCGAGGGCGACGTCTTGGCAACCTTGTTTGGATTGGAAGAGTTTCAGGAAGTCATTTCTCGATTTGTCAGGCCTGAGAGTTTTGTCCTCAAGCCCTTCATGCGCCCTGACCAGGCTGATGCCCTGGCAGCTTTGGAGCTCGATCGGGTTGCTTTCGGGAAGACGCGGCGAACTCATGCTGCTGTAGTGGGAGCCTCTATTTCAAAAGTCTGTGAGCTTCTGGGGCTGCGAGATGATCAAGATTACGAGGTTCGTCTCAGATACCAGAGGCTGCCTAAATTAATCGAGCTGAGGATTCGTAAAGCAGAGCGCCTACGAGTAGCGCAAGGCCCGAGCGTCATCCCCCCGAAGCAAGTGAGTCGCGCATGCGCCATCGCCAATCGCCTGCTCCGGCGCAAGGCATCAATCGAAGCAGAATTTCTTCGACGAGCCTCGGACGTGAACTACCGCGCGATTTACCAAGCCCTTGAGGCAATCGAAAATTCGGAAACAGGCAACATTTGCCCGGCTTGTTTGACACCATTGAATAGAGTTGTTGTGAACCCTTTCGACAGGGCACGACATGAGCTTCAGGCGTTAAGTGCTTTAGAGCAATTGAAGCATTCGAAACGACGAAATGACGAACGAATCGTGCTCTTGGCGTCTAGGGTTGCTACAGGGTTGACCATCGTGAAAGCCAATGAGCAAGCTGGCGCTCCATGCATTCTGCCTACAGATGATCTTCAAGCGGCACTTTCTGACTTTCATGCAGCGACGGATCGTGCTGAAGTAGCGTCGAGCGTTCTCCGCCTGTTCCTGAAGCTCCACTCTGAACACACCAGCGAGCTTGAAGCGTATCTCCAAGCCTGCCAACGCAAGCGCAATGAAGTGGCTCAGGCTGAAGCTCAGGCAGTACGTCTCGAACGTCAGGCCAAGGAACTGAGTCAGCTTGGCGAGTCGCTACGGCGGCTATTTGACGAGAAAAGAACCGCCGAGAGCGAATTAAAGATCGTTAGCAATAAGATGGCCGATATATCAGCGCAAAAAGCTGAGCTGATGAATGATGCAACTGACAATAGTCACTTTAACCTGCTGCTACAAAATCTTGAGATTGAGTACGGCAACCTTTATCGCGATTTGCTGGCTTACAAACTGACATTGGAAAAGTCCCGCATCTCCGGGATCGAAGCTAAAGCGGCAGAGTACTATCGAGCCATCAATAATCACGACGATGAGCATGAGCAAATCGATTCGTTGAGCTTTGACAAGGTAGCTGATAGCTACAGGATTAAGATATCAAATGCAGACGGATCTTCGTTAGATGCGTTCTCAATACTGAGCGAAGGGCATCTAAGAACGCTCGGGTTGTCATTATTGCTCGCGATGGCTCAAAAGAATAAGTTTCCCTTGATAGTCTTCGACGACGTGGTCAATGCCATCGATAGCGATCACCGCTCGAATATCATCGATCTTTTATTCTCTGACCCCTATCTCCGCCAAATCCAAATGGTGGTTACCACGCACGATCGACTTTTCTGGGAAAGGTTTTGCATCATTGCGGAGCGTCATACCCAATGCGATCAACACACCAGCAACGTGTTGATCTATACGAATAAGGGCATCGTGGTCATTGATCACGCGGGAGGCTTTCAAGAGAAGGTGTACCGTGCGTTAGCTGTCTACGATATCAGACAGGCCTTAATATATTGTCGCATCTGGTTTGAGTCAATGGTGCTGGAGTACTGCATTGAAAAGGGCGTAAGTGTCACTGCTCACTTTAATAAGTCTCAGCTTAAAAAGAGTATGTATCTTCAAGTCAGTCTTGAAGCGACGTTTTCACTCGTTGAGCCCTATATTGATTACGATCTTACGAATTTTAACGTTATCAAGAATGATCTCGTGAATTGGGGTGGGCAGAACCAGGAACATCATGCTTTCGATGAAGGTAGTCTGAATTTCGTGCACTCCAAAACCAGCAAGGAGGTCGTCAGGATTTATGATGCAATCCGCTTGCTGGAGTGTCAGTTATTCACCGCGAGGAAAAAAGATTCCGGAGAAAAATTCCTTGCGGACATCAATGGAAAAATCGAGTGGGGCAAGAGAAAAATGGCGTCGCTTGCTCGGGCGCCGGACCATATCCAGCAGGAACAACAGACGAGATTGAGCGCGCTCGAAAAGCGTGCAGCCGACCTTGTCCAAGAGCTTGAATTTATCGACCGTTGCCTTGCAAGCGTGGCTCAACGGAATCAAGTCCCAGAAGACCAGCAGATGCAGGCTGAAAATCCTCTCCTTGAGGAGCAATAGCCCAATGCAGCTGTTCAGGGTTTATGTTGGCCCTGAGCAAACCATGCAGGTACCGGGGGTTGAAAGGGGCGGCTACTCGCCACCGTAAAGTTGGTGGCGGCGAAAGTGGGAGCATGCCGCTGAAATTTCCAGGCTTAGCGGCTTGATCAATCCAGACTTAAACCTCTGCTTCCCACGGTCGGCGCACGAATCGGACATAGACGCCCAGGGCGTCAACTGGTGACGAGTATTTCCTTACACCGACATCGGAGCTGATGAGAAGGATCGGTGCACTCGGTTCCGCGGGGACCTCAGTGACCAACCAAGGAGCGAGGCTTTGCAAAGGCGGTTGCAGGAACGCCGTCTCGCGCCGCAGCCCCAGTGCCTCACGTACGTTCTCCTTCGAGGAACTGCGCACGTCTTTGCAACTGATGCCCGCAAAGATCTGCGAGTGGGACGGACGCTCACCTGCGCCTGGCTCAAGTACACAGACGTCAAGCTCGTGTCGGGCCTGGCGGGGGGCCTTGCCCGGAGCTCCGCCGTTATGCGCCCAGCTTAGCGACTCAAACTCGACCGAGGTCCAAGCTTCCCCCACTGGCTGTCCAGCGGCATCGAGCAGATCAAAGTGCGAGAACCTTTTGCGATCGGCCAGAGCTGGTTTACTCGCCACGACGACCTCTGACGCCTTACCTCCCTTGGATGGTGGTCGATGAATGATCGACCCTTTAGGGTGCGCTCGCCGAAATACCCGCAGCAAACGAGCAAGAACCAGCATTTCGTACAGCTTGTCGCGAGCCATCGCTTGTAGTTGAAGGGGGGGAGGTGCTTTCGCGGCAATGTCGAAGAGCGCGCCCACAGCTTTGACCAAGTCCGGTGGTGCCGGTTGGTTCTTCTTTTTCTTCTTGACGCCTGCCGCGATGGATGGAGTCGTACTCATAAATCCTCCTTGGTCTCACGTGGGAGAAATTTGAGCAACGCTCCCCGCAACGCAATTTGCTGCTTCGTCGGGCGCCGTCCAAGGTTACGTCGCAGGCTGGTTTTTCGGTTGCCGACGCGCATCTGCATTGACTCGACCTGCTGATCGCGCGCGAGCACCTCGTTGAGTTCGCGGCGAACTGCTTGCTCGGTTCCGCTGTTCACCGGAAAAGCGAGCACCATCAGCAACGACAGGGCTTCTTCAAATCGCTCTTTGGTCTCGCTGCGCCTCGCGGGTTCCGCGTTGCCACTGCCTAACCTATTATCCTGGAGCTCCTCTCCAAGGTGCTCATCAGGCTCGACTGGTGCGCTGAGCTTGGCCAGCTCCACGAACTGGTGCATCAATGGCCCCTCATACGCGCAGGCTCGTCGATGAATCTCGCGAAGCGCCTGTTCCAGGTCGTCCTCACCTTGTAATTTGATCTGCATGCTTCCTCCATGGATGTTCCTGTACCGCGGCTCTGGCAGCTATGCGAGGCGTGTTTCTGACCGAATAGCTATCAACAAGGCGGTCGGTGTCACGTATAGGGGCTGAACTAGAACGGCGCAGCTTCCTCGCCCAGCAGAAGCCTTATGTCGCCGACCTTGTTTTCAAGGGCTAGCTTGATGCTAGCTCGAAGTTTTTCGTCGACCTCCTTGTGCAAACGAATCTTTCCAATCGCCAGTGAAGTGATGAATTCCATAGCAGCGTCACCGCGTTCGAACCCGTAGCCCTGGACGACACGCAAGATGATATCTGCCATGGACGCGCTGTATGTTTCATGGGCGCTATAGTCGAGCTCTGTAGGTAAGGCAGCTCTGAGGAATGCACCTTGTATGATGCCGTCGTCGTAACGAGAGAAGACTTCAGGCGTCAGCAGCACCTGCTGGAGCTCGCCAGATTCAAGTCGTTTCGCATCCTTGATCTTGGCGTTTTCCCGGGCGTTCTGAAGGATCCACAAGATGGTTAGGAAAATGTCTACACAGGTAGCAACCGTGACATCTTTAGTACCGCTTACGAAGGCAAAACCCTTTGTCAGCCGCATTTCTCCTTCTTGATAACTACTCTGCCAGAAGGCGTGATCGGTGAGGCCGTTGGCACCTGCATTGTCAAAAGCGTCGACGCGAGTCTGTACCAAGGACGATACGTCGTTGCCATCGAAGGTGATCAGCCTGCTCAACAGCTGGTGTTCCTGATGCCAATGGCTGTTGCAAGCCAGGCTGGCAGCTGGGATTTCGAGGTACGTCTTGAACACATATCTTCGACTGCCTTTAGGCGGCTGAGTAAGGTTGGCAGTCAGCTCCTTCATCAGTTCGTAGGAACGGCCGAACAGCGCACCCACCATGTATACACGCGTGCCTGAGTTTTGAGCTGAGCGGAGCCGGCGACTAATGCTTAGGAGAAGAGAACCTCGCTCGGCTGCAGCTGCAACGATGATCACCGAGCCATCGAACTTCTCCTGTGGATCGAATTTTGACGCGCTGACTACATCGCAATTCAGTCCTCTGGCCTTGAGGAAGTCCAGGGCATCGTTAGCCATTTTCTGGCTGGCTGCATCATCGTCGTGGATGATGAGTGATGTTGATGCTGGGGATTCTTCAAGCAGGGCTTTGTTGAACCAAATCTTGAAATCGTCGGTGGCGACAAGCTTTTCCTTATCGATGTGGACGGTACGCTGCCTCTCCCGCTGGGGAACCTGGCTGAAGCACTTGAAGAGCCCCTTGCCCATGAACGAGTAAAACTTGGTCTGTAGGTCACCTGGCAAGTGATCCATGCTGATGTTAAGCAACCTCGTCTCGGTGTGCTGCGCGGCAAAGCGTTCCCCATGGATGCGAATCATCTGCTTGGCTTCGCTGGACTCTGCTTCGACTAGTGATTCGAAATCTTCTGGTTTTTCGATGGTGTGAAGAACGGTGCACCATTCGGATTCAGACAAGAACGAGAGGAAGGTCGCCACGCGGTTCGGCGGCGCTCCATTGACCTTCACCCACTCCTTGGCGAGTCCGCAATTGGTCGAGGCGGAGATCAAACAGAGCGAGGATGCTCCGTTTGGGAGTGGCCCATCTTTCAAACCATCGTGGGAGTGGAATGACTTGATGCTTAGGATCGTTTGCTTATCGAACTTGGCTTGGAATAGCTGGATCGAAAGCGCGATGGGCAGGAAAGCCATCGTATCGAGATAGATGGTATCGGGCTCACGCATGCCATCCTTGGACGCCTCCTTAAGGACCCGCAGGCACGAAAATGCCAGAAAGTGAGAGTGAAGGGTTTCGGACAGCAAATTCTCGGCTCGAATAAAATAATTGGATGACCTGGACGATGGCTTCGAGAACAGGAAGCCTGCAGGAGCCTTGGTGAGGACAGAGGTGCACTTCACCAGCTTTTTCATCCCAGCCTGGATGATTTTGTCTGACCCACCGGTGATGAGCCGACCAACCCCTTTGGCAGCGCCTGCGACGATCACATGCTTGGTAATGTCGCCATGCTCGTTGAAGAAGGAGAAGCCATAGGATGGAGCAGTGCCGGCGCCGCGACGCTGGAGCGCGATTGCGATAGATGTTTTTTTGTCAGTGCACTGATCCTTGATCCAATCTTGATAGCACTCAGGTACCAGGAACGTGACATGGTCAGGAAGAATGTACTCGTTCAGCCGTTTCTGCAGCGCCTCGGTGATATGAGCGTCATCGATCCTTTCAGGGCCGGTGAAGAACACGACAACATGAGCCGGTTCGGCGTCAGGGGAGGGGGTGAGAGAAACCTCGAAATCGAACAAATCAGGCATGTCAATTCACCGGAATGCAGATGGTGAATACAGTGCCTTCAGCTGCCGCCAGCTCACGGTCACCGCTCCAGTTTTTGGGGTTGTACTCAACGACTTGCTCATGGCCTTGGAATGTCTGATAGAGACAGAGTCTTCCTGTGCGTAGACGTACAAATGCCTTGAGCTTGTTGAGCGCCTGGACGGCATTGTGCAGCCCCATGCCTGATGTGACAGAATCTTTGGTCGTAACATGCTTTTTGAAGCAGTCCAGGGTGGCTTGTAGCTCCTCATCCATGGGGAGATTTCCCAAGTCTTCAATCGGCACACCTTGCCTTGCGGAAAGCCACCGCCGTGCGAGCCCAGGCCCGCTATCGATCACAGAGATTTCGAGAAAGTCGAGGTAATCTTCGCCCTTGACCATGTTCTTGACGATGAATCTGGCGAATTCTGGTTCCCTGTCCGAATGAAGGTGAACATCCTGCTTCTTGATCCGGCTGGCCTTCACGGAGGTGCCTCGCAGGCCCTTCTTGTACTTGACGCCGTGCACATCCGTAACGGAATGCTGATCAGCGTTTGAAATGAGTTCGGCCAGCACGCTTCCTAATGCCGGCAACCCGCCTCGATTCAGCGCATTCTTCTCGTGCTTCGTGTGCATCAATGCGGACGACGTCTCGATGAGGCTCGAGAACGAAGCCCGGGGATGGATCTGCGGGTTCCGTTCGCCGTAATAGAACGGCTTGATGTACTCCATCTTGGCGAAATTGATGCTGAAGAGATTGATCGTTTTGGGGCGTGCACCTCGCTCATTCGAGGTGTTCTTCAGATCACCGTCATACATCGCTTCAATGAGCGGCTTTATGACGGTGAGTGCCGCTCGTTTGTCGATTGGCTCATGTGCTTCCGTTTCAATGCTGGAGCACATGATCAGCGCGGCGAGCCCTGCGGCCGTCCTGCCCAATTGTGAAATTTGCTCGGTTGCGTTGTCCGCGTCTGCGAAAAGATGCAATACGCTTTGCTCTTGCGCGCGAGCCCAACTGATTACCAGTTGGGCGAGCGAGGCATCAACTCCGAGTAGCCCCCCATGACTCATGCTCACGGGAAGGCGGAGGAAAGCATCCGTGTGGCAAAGGGGGTACATGTCTTCGATATCATAGGTGTTCAGGTTTCTGGTGATCTTCATCAGCACCTCTGACAGTCCATCGTTCCGAGTGCTGAACCAGGCTCCTGGCTTGGACACACCCACGTCTCATCATATCGTTTGGCTTGATGCGGGCGATAGGGAGACTAAAAGCAAAATGATATTGTGCGCAGACCGACGTGGTCTTTCACCATGTTAGGAGCGGTGATCACTGCTGGCCTGGCTTTTGGAAGTTGGGCTGGATGAAAGGCAATCGAAGCTGCGAATGGTTTGCTCACCGGTTGGGGCGGGCAGAGTTCGCAATTGGCCTGGGAGAAAGGGCCTATTCCGTGGGGCATTTCAGAGTGAGTGTGCCGAATGAGATGAGCGAGGGCTGTTTTCAGTAAATTTATGGTTGCCCTAGTGTGGGTAGTTGTCATTTTGGAGTGCAATACGTTGCAGGCCAGAGTATGCCATTGTGCTGCAGATGGAGCTGGCTTCCCGCCACCGGAGCATCGACTCGAAGCTATGGAAATCTACTATTTTTCGAGTTTTAGAAACGGGTTGTCGGCAGGCATGGACCCAGCTTCGAAAAATAATGCTGGGTTTTCTAGCAGATAGCCTTTGAGTTTTGCCTTCTTCCGGGGGCCTTCCACCTGACAGAGCCAGATATTCAAACCATCGTCGCGCTTTTTGTGGGTTTTCAGCCTCTCGAACTGTTTCTGCACCCATCGCCATTCTTCACCTTCGTGATCGGCACCCATTGAGATGCTCGGAAACTCCTGGGCATAGCGCTGAAAAATACCAGGCGTGACCAGAAATACGCTGCCACTCACCGTGTGGATTTTGGCCTTGCTGTCATTGATGATTAGCTTGTGACTCTGGATACCTTCCTTGACCCAATTCAGAAATGCCTGACCAGGGTCTTCCGACGAGGGATTTGAGCTTTCGGAAGTGCTTGGTGACGATGCGTCACTGACCTCAGACTCTTCCAGCTCGAACATATCCAGCAGAGTGCCGAGGTAGTCAGCATCCTCCATCGCCATGGTATCTGGCTGCGAAGAGCTCTGACGCGATCCTGTACTGACAGTTTTTGGCGCTGGTGGTGATGCCGAAGCGTCATTCGAGTGGCCATCGGCTGTAACGCTCACCGTTCCGCTGAAAGCCTCAGGTCGGTCTTCGTTCCCCCAGATCAACGCCGGTTGAAGGCGCAGAAAGGTAAAGCTCTGCTGCCAGTTTCCCTGTGCCACGAGTGCGGTCCAGATGGCTTTGCCTTCCGGGGTGGACTCAACCAACCCATGGGACTGGAGCTCGTCGAACATGGCGATATTGGACGAGGGGATTCCTTCAATCGACTGGGACAGCAGATAGGCTCGCAGCTTGTCGGTGACCGCCTTGCTGACCAACCAAAGTGCGTCTTGAGTCAACCAACCCGCGGCACCTGGCTGGTTGAGTTTCAGCTCGTGTTGAACCAGATGACGTATTCCACTGATCAAGTGGTGTTGCAGCGAATGAATCGGCGCTTGCAGCGCCTTACTTGGGTTACCGCCAATGTTCTGTGCTGTGGAGACGCGGTCGGCTTGAATCACCAACTCACCCAGCACGCCGGCACGTTCGTACTGACCGGCCAGGACATACAGCAGGCTGGCCCACAGCGACGGAAATCCACTGAGCCAATCGAAGATCGGGCGATCGAGAATCTGGGTGTAGAGCAAGCCAGCGGCGGCGCCGTGCAGGTGGTAGTCGCGACCTTTGAGGTAGCGAAAACGGTAGGGCTGATCCAGCGGCCCCTGCCACGGATGCCAAAGGCGGCCATCCTGGCGTTCGATCACCAGGTCCACCGCAATCTTACCGATGTCATGCAGCAGGGCGCCGTAGGCGATGCCGGCCGACCAAGCGTCAGTCTGGGCGGCTTGGTCTTCGGGCGCAGCGCCGGTGGGCAGCAGATACGACTGACGCAGTTTCAAACTGCAAGCGATCAGTTCCAGTCCATGGTCGAGCATGCCGCCGAGATACGCATGGTGGTGCGACTCACTGGCCGGGAGTTGCTGGACCTGTTCAGCGTAGCGATGGATTGGATTTAAATAGAGCTGGATGAACTGTGCGTGAGAGAGGGCGGTGTACTGCCAGATGCGATCGAGCAACTGGCGGCGGTGCTCCGCTGCTAGCAAGCTATGGGCTGACTCGATGGGCAGGTAACCTTCGGCGACGCTCACGGTCGGGGGCGGAGGAAGCTTTTGCCTTTTGTGGCGAAACAGACTGAGCATCGTGACCTCCGGGAAGTGGCTGGGTCAGTGGCCTTTTAGCCTTTTCGGATAGAGCTCTTACCTTTGAGTCCCCATTCCCTTCCAACCCTTACCCGTCCTTTTGGCGCGTGTCCCTTTGTGCGGCAATCGGAATATCGATTTCTCCTGATGCCGTTTTGTTTGAGGCGCGTGCTAGTACGGAAAAGGGGAGAGTCGGTACACTGCGGTGCGAATTTTCTCGGGTCTTGCCATGAATCTTACTGACGCCACGCTGGTGCTGCTGCTCGCGGCACGTATCCATGAGACAGACGAAGCCGTCAGGGCCTCGGCGAAGAGCGTAGTCAAGAAGTTACCGCGCAGTAAACGCGATCTGATCTACAAGGTGATCGATAGCCGGAGTCCACTCGAGCTGGTGGATTTTCTGGCGCAGAACCTGGATGAGTGACAACTCGCCGTTGGCGTGTGGGCATCTATTGTCATTTACGTGAGGGGCCCGCAGCGTGATGCCGTTTGTTTTCTGGACACAGAAAAAAGGGCCCAACTCGCGTTGGGCCCTATGAAGCGTTTGCAGCGGTGAGGTAACGATTAAGCTCCATTGTTCATGCATGGCGAGTCGACTAGGGCCACTTGCTTCGGTTGCTGCTCCAGGTTGAGCACATACTCCGAGGCACTGCGGGCGTGACCACTGGCGCGAAAAATCGCACGCTTGTCAGCCTTGAGCAGACTGAGCCAGGAATCGATGTAGCCCTCGTGCCGCAACTCTCCCTGTATACCGGTGTAGGCACATAAAAACGCAGCGCCCATTTCGGCGATCAACTCCTCAAAAGCGTAGCCTGGCGAGCCGAACGGACAGGATGAAGTCACCCCTTCGCGCTGCAACCGAGAGTGATGCCCAGTCCAGTGCGTCAGCTCGTGAAGTGCGGTGGCGTAGTACCCACCTTCATCGTGAAATTGTCCTTTTTTCGGTAGTTGGATGAGATCCCTGATCGGGTGGTAAAAGGCTTCGTCGGCAGATCGATGAACGATGTGTGCACCCGAACTTAACAGCAGGTTTTCCGCAACGCTGTTGGGCTGGAAGGGATCACTCGGTTCCGTCTCGAGCAGGGTTTCATTGAGCATTTCGAGCCCCTCCGTTTGCTCGATGTTGAACAGAAAATGCGTCCTGAGAATACCGAAGTGAGCGACCTTGGGCTGACCGTTTTCATCGAGTACGGGTTGGCCTGACTCGGTCTGTTCCTCGCGCTCCATCGGCTTGTAGAGCACAGCTAGGGCACTTTGCTCACCCTTACGGATGTGCCCACCGGCTTTTTTGGCTTGGTTGAAGGTCAGCCAACGATCTTGAGTGAATCCCTGCAACCTGGCCTCGGCCCAGAGCAAAGGTAAATTGATGCCCGAGTAGGGGCGACGCGTGATTGCGTTGATGGGGTAGGGTTGGTGATGATTGACGTAAGCTGAGCCACTTGGAGACCAGGGTTTAATCCAGGGGGTAACGCCTTGGTCCAAAGCGGTAACGATCTTGTCAGTCACATCTTGGTAGATATCGCGCATGGCATTTTCCTCGAGAGAAAACGGAGGAACGCCTTACCCGTCGGGGAGGGTTCCCCGGTGGGTGATGGGTTGGATTGATGCAGGACCTGCATGCCATCTGAGTGTGGATCTGGATGCCGAGTACGGTCGTATGCGTTTAGCGTTGGTGTTCTCCTGCGAGAGCTATCAGCAAGGCGCCAGGTTGGTTTGGCTCAAGGAGCAGGCTAAGGCTCAGTTGCAGCAACGGGTCATCGTGTGGATGACCCATTGGCGCGATGTGGGCTACCTCGAACACCACATAGGGTTCGTGTGGATAGGCCAGGTGAGCCTCGAAGGCTGCGCGCAATACGTTGCTCAGCCGATCGACCTGCAGCCTCTCAGGATGACCTGAGCGCTCGAGCAGTACTGCGCGTTGCCACGCGCCAGGAGTGAACACAATGGGCAACCGAAGGGTGTTCAGTATTTCCGGTGTAAGTGAGTCGGACATGGTGTGCCTCCGTTGAAGACGCGAAGAAACCTGTCCCGTTGGGGGAAAGGATCTCCCCGCGGTGGGTTGAAGAAAAACAAGAGGATTTGCCTGGCGAGCAGAGCTCGAAAGGCGCTCAGGAGAGCAGTAGGCGTTCATCACCGTAGAAACGGTGACCGTGCGAGCTACCGAACGCTAATCGCACTTGGGGAGAACCATCACCGAAGTGACGTAGTCTTGAAGGCTCTGGCTACCTGGGAAGATGCTGTCGATAACAGCGATCCGTACCTTGTATTTAGCCGGACGATTTATATGGGTCAATCGCTGTAGAGAAGCTGTTTCACGCGGCTAGTCTTCTGTCTTCCAGTGAAGATTATTCGGCTGGGTAAACTGATAAACGGTCAGGCACGGACCGTTTTCAGTAGTAGGCTGTTATTCCTGTCTCAACCATGAAAACGCTCAGAAGAGGGCGAGACCATGCCGACTCAGCAACCTGTTCAGAATTCACGTGCCCACCGCTGGGCGTACGTATGTGGCATGTCGGTAAAGCGTGGTTACCGTAAGTTGAAAATGTTTGAGTCCCGCGTAGCTGAGCGTGCTGTGACGGCAGGTATGCCCGCAGGTAAATTACTTGTTCGCGGGAGTTTTTGGATTGCCCAGTTGGCCCTGCTCGGCGCATTTCTTTTTGTTAGCTTCTGGTTGTTTGTTCTGATGTGCACATTCGTCGCATTAGCAGCTATCCCAGTTCAAGATTCAGACACTCCAGATATTGATGATCTCGATGATCCAATACATAGGACGTCTTGGCCTGAGCGGTACGATAAATGGGGTTCACTGAAGTAACCTTATGGTTATTTTGAGCCCGATTTACCTGAAATAATTCTTGCTCCGCTTATCAACTGAGAGGTCCCGCTAGAGCTCGCTGTCTGCGCAGCCTGGGTTCCCCGGCCGAGCATTCCTTCTACACCTGAACCTACGCTATACCCAGCCCAACTCATTGCGGCTAGAAAGACCATCGGCAGCACGATGAACATCGCCCCCATCACATACTCAATTACCTGCGCGGTGACCGTCCCATCCATAAGTCCGGATGTGGGCAGCGACAACAGAACCTGATTGGAAGCCGAAACCTGTTTGTACAGGGTATCGAGCATGCTGGAGTCGACCCAGCGGGCCAGCTCCCACCAGAAGGTCAGGATGTGCAAGGTGAATAGTGCGAACGTGACCGTCATGACGGTCTTCAACTGGTAGGTACTGACAAACAGAATCAGCGGCAAGCTGATGATGATGCCCATGATCAGAAAGGCCTGCACCATCGGTAGGGCGGCGCGTAGCGCGTTCATCGCCGGGAAGTTGCTAAAGGAACCGAGGGCCAGCCCGGTATTGGTGGCCAGGTTGTTGAGACCCTGATTGATCGACCCACCACGGGCGCTGGAGCCATAGTCCTGGTACACCTGCCCGGGCGACATGGACATCGATTGCTGGCGCGGGCTGACCAGCTCACGCAGTGTGGCATCCTCGATCTCGTTGCTCGAGCGGCCAGTCAACCAACCTTTCAGCTGAGTCAGCAGCGAAGGGTCGACCTGCTGGATCAAGCGCTCGCGTAACCCGACATCGCTATCGCTCCACCACTGCTTGCAGGTGGGGTAGCCCGCGCCATTTTCCAGCCGCGGCAAGGAAACATCGCGGTTGTCGTCATACGGCCAACTGACTCGCGGTGTACGTGAGCGATCGGTGTCGTAGTAGCCGGGCGTGTCGAGAAAATAGCTTGAGCCAATCCAGGACGCGTCGTGACTTTGAGACTTGTCCAACTGCGGGCGGTTGGTAAACAGCCGAGAACGGGAATAGCCGTAGCAGTCGCGGGTGAAATCGGCGATCTCCTGCAGCAGTACCTGGCTGTCGATGCGCGAGCTGTCGATCTCCATGCGCATCTGCCGGATATCCGGCGCGCAGGGGATGGAGGCGGTGGCCGCCGCGGTCACACCTTTGCTCAAGGCATGCACCAGAAACCACCAGATCGGCACGTTGGCAGATTGCTCGCCAATGGTGTTGAAGGTGGTTCCCCAGGCTGTTTCTGCTGGCTTGGCCACACTAACGCCGCAGCGCTGGCTCGACGCATCATCGAACGCCATTGATGCGAGGCTCAGCGGAAAGACGGGCGCGCAGCCGAACAACACAACGATGTAGGCCAGCCATAAACGGTTCTCGATCCGCGGTACCGAGAGCAGTCCCTTGTTACCTTCATCTGCGCCTTGCTGACGGGCCGATAACCATTCTTGCAAGATGATCGCGCCAAAGGGCGCGGCAAACAGCCCGGTATCGGACAGTACACTCCAGAGGCCGTTGTTGATGATCCAGGCCAGCAGGGAGAGGTAAAACTCCAGGTAGCTGTTGGTGCTCATGAGCATGGTGGTGACCTCACAGTCGTGTGAGTTCGATGCAGGTAAAGAGCACGAGGCCTAAAGTCCCGATGCGTTTCACGCGCAGTCGATCCTGTGGTCGATGTCGGTTGCGCCGAAGCAGATCCCACCAGAGCGCAAAGAGGGCGCCGTAGAGCAGGGCACGCCACCACCGCAGATAGGGTCGTACGGATTCGAATGCCTGCTGCAAGGCCTCGAAACTTCCCAACGCAGCGCGGCCGATCCAGGCGGCCAGTGCGGCGGTCAGGATCATCACCGCGGCAATCCCCAGACTCGAAAGCAAAGTGAATAGCCGTGAGTGTTTCATGGCTCACTTACGCCTGGCGTCAGCATCATTGAGTCGGCCGGGCTCGGGGTCGCCTTGCTCGACGGTACGCGAAGCATCAGCACCACCGGCATGCCGATCGAGCACCAGGCTGGCGGTATTGGTGGCGAGCGTCTGCCGGACCTGCAGCTCGGTCTGCAGCAGGCGTATTTCGCGCTCCAAGGCGTCGATGTTTTTTGTCAAGGCGGCCTGAGCCGGCTCGGCTGAGGCGATGTTCGGTTCGTGACTGCCCGCCAGTAGGGTATGCAGTAGCAGGAGCGCCTTGTCTAACACGCTGGACAAGGCTGTCTCGCTGGCCAGGCGTCGCGCCAGCAGATCCTGGTCGGGATCGTCGCGCAGGGCTTCGATCACGCCACGGGTCACCGGCAGCATTGAACTGGAGGCTTTAGCCAGGTTGTCAGGGGTAGGCGGCAATGAACCCGACAGCAGCCCTTGCAGGGCCTTGAGGCGTTCGCTGTAGGCCTCCTGAATCAGCGGCGTCAATCCGCTGCCAGCGGTAGCACGCAGGGTTTCGCAGGTATCGCAGGTCGAGACTTCGCTCTCGCCCAACACGCGAACGGCCCATTCGGACTCCTCCTGGGGCGAGGCCCATGTTTGGCAAATGGCTCCACCCAAACAGTCGCTGCTACTGACTGAGGTACTGTCATCCACCGGACGGTTATGCAGCAGGTTGTAGCCCGCGCGCACTACGTCGGAGGTCACCCGAATGGGCGTCTGCCCATTACCACCAGCCTTCGAGCCACCGACCCAGGACACCCCATTGTTGCCGTTATGGGCCTCGGTGTTTTTCACCGCGGCCACCGCATCACCGCCGGTTTGCTCCAGATTGCCCTGCATCTCCTGGTTCTTGGCCAGCGCACCCCAGCCGGCTTGACCGACTTTGTCCGCCATTTTCTCGGCCATGGCTTGGCAGGTCAGCTTGGAGCGATCGAAGTCGATACGACCCTGCATCACCCCGTTGCTCAACAACTCATAGAGGCCGGGATTGGCGCGCTGGATGATCAACGCCGGCAACGACATCACCGCTTGGGTCGCGTTCTGCACGATGCTGCCCATGATCTGCTGGAAACCTTCGGTGACACCGTTCAGCTGGTTTTGCAGGGTATTGGTAAGGCTCATGTTTCCGCACATCATGTTTGCTCGCCAGGACCCGCCGACGCCGAGACCGCTGGGTCGGTAGAGTGAGCTCGGCGAGCCCGCTGCCGAGCCGCCACCGATGGTGTACATCACCCGGTCGTCGAGCACTTCGCCTTGAGTGCCCAGGCGGTAATCGCCTTCGGCGGCGTGGGCATGCGTGACAATGGCGAGCAGTCCGTAGAGCAACAGACTCACCATGCCCAACCATGGTCGCGCGCGAGGCCGGCTCATGACGCACCGCCTTCGAAGTCGATGCTGAACAGAAAGGTCTGCCCCTCACGCTTGCAACAGCTATAGGGCCGCCACAACGACCAGGCGTAGCCGCCATCCGCGCTCTGTACCGGATCGCTGGGGAAGACGGCGCACGTCGGTTGAACCTGGGGGTAGAGCAATTGCCATTTGTGGGTTGATGCATCGTTTTCAACGATAGGACCAGGCGGCCAGTAGCCGTCGCGTTTGGCGGGCGTGAGCGGTAAGTACACATGCGGTTGCCAGCTGCGGGTAATCACATCACCGGCCCGTTGCGCCATGACTGCGGCGGCTTTGAAGTCGTCGGGCTGTACTAGAAAGCCCTGCCGGGGATAGACGTTGCCCCACATATTTCCCGAAGCCTGACGACCAATTTCACGGATCCCCGGCATGAGCGACTCGGGATAGAGACTTTCCGGAATGCCATGACGCCAGGCCAGTGAGTCCAGGGTGCTCAAGTAGTAGGGAATGAACGCAGTTGCACCGCTGGCGCAGGCATAGCCGGCTTGAGAAGCCAGTTGCGTTGCGGCCCAGCCACCGGGGTGGCCGATACCGTCGACGTTCTTGAAGCGGGGCAGGTTGTCGCGGCGGGTGTTCGGTGTGATCAGGTGGCCGCCACCTTCCGCACCGCTGATGGGGAAAGAGAGGGTGGCCATCTCGGCCCAGGGATTGTTGCCGGTGGTGGCGTAGCTCGAGACCACCAGTTCAGGAATGAAATGACGAACCTTGGTCGAGGTTTTGACCTTGCAGCCGAAGGGCGTGCAGAGGAGCCAGAAACAAATGCCGACGACCCTGTATTCGAGACAGTTTGGAGAAAGCACGGAGGACGTGATACTGCCCGTGTCCAGCGCCATGCTTGGGCCGCACGCTAGCAGGATGCATAGCGCCAAAGGCCGTAGCTTTGTGGGCGGGATTGACGAGCAGGCAACAGGCATGATCCAGGCTCTTGGTGTATGGCCTGGGCAGGTTCGGTTACGGACTGAAGACTGTCAGTGGAAAAAATGAAGGTGGATGTATCGGATTTGCGAGACGTGAGACTATTATTTGACGTGAAGGGAGCTGCGCAGGATGTCTGGCTCTGTAAGTAGTTGATCTGCGGTAATTTCGAAAATATTGGCGAGCTTACACAGGACCAACAGCGACGGATTACCCGTACATCGTTCGATTTGACTGACGTAGGTGCGATCCACCTCGGCCATGAGCGCCAGTTGCTCTTGGGTAAGGTTTTTCACGCGTCGCATCAAGCGGATGTTTTCCGCCAGATGCAGACGAAGCTGTTCGTAGTCTTGAGTCATGCGCGCAAATTGCGCCTTGAGGGACTCTCAATCCACGGGATATAGTCTACATTTGCGTTGAACTAGGCCATTTTGTGTTCATGCCTGTTATCGAGCGTTCATTTGGTTTCGTTACGATTTTCGAGGCTGGATTCCGCGTCCGACAATAAATCAGAAATCTAGGGTGTTTTAGGATGTGTATGAACGAAAACTACATTTCAATACCTGCGGCGGATGGTTGCTCAAGTCTTCTGACACCTTGGGGCAGCGAGTTTGCGCCGATGATCGAACGTGGGGTGCAATGCGCTCAGGCTTGGCTTGATACGCCCGGCGAGATTCCACTGTGGTGGGAGCTGGCGCAAACACGCAAGACCTTTCCTGTTGGTAACTGCCAAGATGCTTTTGAAGCCGGATTCCTGTTGAGAATCCAGCAGCGGCTTCGAGGCGTATCACAGTAACCCGTCGCTCGCTTTAGAGCGCGATACCTGAATAGATTTCCCTATGCAGGTTCTATTCCTCGCACTCTATCGATCCGTTCAGCTACCCGGTAAGCCGCTTCCAACTCTGAGCAACTATTCTCCTGCATCAGTGTCCAGCGCTCGGCTTTTTCCTCGGGCTCCGTCATAGCCAGGGCGAGATAGAGGCTGGGTGGCACGGCCCGAAACAGCGTCTCGAGCTTCTTCGACAGTACGACCCCTTCGGTGTATTTACCTGGTTCCTTGCTGGCGGACAGCAACAGGTTTTTTTGCGCTGGTGTGAGCTTCTTGAAGCGGGCGATCTCTTCGATTTCCGCCGGCGGCATGTTCAAACAAATCCACCATTCGATCATATTGAGCATGGTCTGTGCGACAGTCGGAAAGTCAGCAAGATTTTGCGTCGCCATCCAGAACCAAGCGCCGAGCTTGCGCCACATCTTCGTCCCCTTGACCACGAATGGCGCCAGTAGCGGGTTTTTAGTGATGATATGGCCCTCGTCGGTGACCATGATGATCGGTCGGCCCAGGTACTGGTCGCGCTCGGCAAGGTTGTTCACGGTGTTCATCAGGCTGATGTAGCTAATGGACATCTGTGCCTCATAGCCTTCGCGAGCGTAAGTGGCCAGATCGACAATGGTCACATCGTTCTCGGGCCAAGGCGTGCCCTCGCGATCGAATAGTTCGCCCTCGAAACCCTGGCAAAACAGGTCGATGGACTCGCCCATTTCCTGGGCACGCTCACGACGCTTCTCCGGTAAGTGCGTATCGGCGGCGACGCGCAGTAAAGCGTCGCGCACGTCGCGGGTCAGTACCTGGCGGCACGCTGCGACACACGCCTGCGCCGCATCCAGAATACATTCGCGAATCAGACTGCGATCGGCCCGGCTCAGGCGTGCTTCTTCCTTGGCCTCGCCGCCAGTGATCATCAGGCGGGCGGTGATTTCCAGTTCGCCGAGAATATCGCGCTGGTCTTCGCGACTCGCTACGGCTTCATCATCCCACTCATCGATCGATACATTTGCCACCTGATCCGGTTGCTCGACCAGGCGCCAGGCATCGGCGAAGGGCGCAAGACTAACCGAGGCGCCAGGTTTTAACTGGACCTTGTTGACCGACAGGCCCTGTGTCGCGAAGTAGTCGCCCTGCAAACCAAACGAATTGCCGGCCTCGACAATAACCAGCCGTGGACGATACACGGCCATGACCTGCATCAGCAGGGTGACTAGGGTGGCCGACTTGCCGGCGCCTGTTGGGCCGAACAATAGCAGATGGCCGTTCATGGCCCGGTCTAGTCGTGACAACGGATCAAAGCTCAACGGCGAGCCACCACGATTGAACAGAGTGATACCCGGATGGCCGGTGCCCGTGCTGCGGCCCCAGACTGGAACGAGGTTCGCCAGGTGCTGGGCGAACATCAGACGGGTGTACCAGTTACGTGTGTCGCGGGATGGGTTGTAAGCCATCGGTAACCAACGCAGGTAGCTGTTGCAGGCGGCGACTTCATCGCCTTCCCGCACTGGTTGTAGGCCCGCACCCAGCAGCGCGTTGGCAAGGCTGACCGAGCGCTGGTGCAACTGCTGCTCATCGTGACCGCGCACGTAGAACGCCAGCGTGCCGTGGTACAGCTTGTGCTGGCGCCCGATGATTGCGCGAGCCTCTTCGACATCCTGGCGGGTCTGGGTCGAGGCCAGGTTTTCACCGATGGCTTTGCGAGCCAGGCGGTTCAACTGATCCTCAAGTACATCCTGGGGTTTGACCACCAAGGTCAGGCTCATCACCGTACCTTCGGGTAACTGGTCGAACAGGGCATTCACCGCGTCACCCTTGCGGGTTTCGCCAGTGAGTTGGCCAATCAGTGGCGCCCGCCGTAGCTTGTCCACCACCATGACCCGATGCGGTTGGCCGTCGAAGTACCAGAGCCCGTGCTGCACATCCGAACGCGGCTCATTGAAGAACAATCGCTCGGCAAAGTCATGATCGAAGGGCAGTTCCAGGGACTCACCGTTGCCCGACTCCGGGTAGGCCACGCGGCGGTAGAACGCCTCGGGCGATTCATCGGTGAGCTTGGGGGCTGGATTGAACCAGGGCACTAACCAGGCATACAGACCTCGGCCATCGACTCGCGCCGATCGCACCCCGCACGCCTGCAACGAAGCCGCGATACGTTCGCAAGTCTGTTGCAGGGATTGCACTGGGGTGAGTCCCGTCTCCTCAGCGTCAGACTCAAGCCAGCGATAGACCACCAGGCGCAC
Organism: Pseudomonas sp. GL_093; assembly: GCF_057837605.1. Classification (NCBI taxonomy): domain Bacteria; kingdom Pseudomonadati; phylum Pseudomonadota; class Gammaproteobacteria; order Pseudomonadales; family Pseudomonadaceae; genus Pseudomonas; species Pseudomonas sp. GL_093. Next base: position 2,461,275 of record NZ_CM174448.1, read on the forward strand.
CCGTCGGTTATTGCCACGCCAGGGCAGGCGCGTCACCACCTTATCCTCAAACAAACCACCGGGCTTGGCGATGACCTTCAGATGACGGCGGCTAAGTTCCAAATACGCCTCGGTGAAGATGGTGCCTCGCGCGCTGTCCTGAATATAGCCAGTGAGCCGGTTCAGGTAGGGGGAGAAGTCGTTGTCATCCTGGCAGAAAAACTGTGCCACCCAAGGCGCTTGATCAAGCTCGTCAAAGCTATCCTGCAGGGCATCTTCAAGGGCATCGCGGGCCGCCATCAGCCAATCGGGTTCGCGCCCTTCAGTGCCGACGGGCAGTAACTCGAACACCGCGCCCACCGAGCGATTGTCATCGAGCAGAAAACACTGCTCGGTGTCGAGGTACTCGACCCACGGCAGGTGATCGGTGAAGCTGGGGTTGCGCGCGTACATTGCGGCTTCATCGGCCACTGTGGCGCGCGGGCGTAATGGGTTGCGCCAAGCTTTCCACGCGGGAGTGCGGTTGCCTGAATCGCCGGTACGCACTACAAGTCCTCCTGACGTTCACCGGGTAATGCGTACTGCACCCGTTGGTAGAACGGAAAGACGGTCGAGTAGCCCGGGACCGGTGCCTGCTCGGTACCACTCAAATGCGGATATACATACAGCACCAGATCGGGATTGGGCAAACGAGGGAACAGGTTGCGGATCTCGTTCGCCGCTGTGCGCGTGTACGGTTCCTGGAGACCAACGGAGAAATCTGCTTGAGCCAACGGGCGGCGTAACTGCTGTCGAGCCTCCAGCAGTTGCTGCTGAGTGCCTTGCGAACCGGCGCCGTTCCAGATGTCCAGCATGGTTTGCTCGCCATGGGGCAGCAGCGTGTCCTTGTCGGTGGAACACCCCGCCAGAACCCAGCAGAGCACGCTAATCCAGGTCAGGCAGAGAGGCATGGTCTTTTTCATGGCGAACGCTCCGGCCCTTGGGCTCGTAGTCGATGGTGATCTCATGGTCGAGGTGCAGCGCGACCTGTGCGGCCGGTGGCACGTACACGACAGCAAAGGCCTCGCCATAGAGCTTGTTGACCCACTCGCGGATATCGCTGACCCCACCACTGAGAATTGAATTCAGTGCGCTATTGCCACTGCTGCTGGTGACTCCGAGCGTACTGCCGCCCGAACTGATCACACTGCTGTTGTTCCGCTCATCCCCGAGTAAGGCGGCGACACCGGCACCGGCCGCCGTGATCAGGCTCTGGCTACCGAGGTACTGCTGGGCGTTCGAGCGGCGCTCGCCAGCGATGCAAGGAATGCCATACGGATCGGACAGGTAACCGAGCCCGCCACGGATCTTGTCGGTGTTCGAGCTCTGGGTGGTGGAGGCAGTGCGGCTGGCTACCGCCTTCGGCTGAGGCACCGTGCGGATGGTGCCATCGGTAAACACAAAGGTGATTGACTCGACCTGTCCGCGTACGCAGGACAGGGTCCAGTCCCCGGACGCCGTGCCACTCATCACGGCACCTGCGACGTCCGGCAGGTCGATGCCGTTGGCGGTCAGGTTCTCCGGACCGACCAGCACCTTGAAGGGATAGGGGTCATTCACGGTGCCGTCCACCGGGACTCGGCCGATCAGCGCGGTCATGGCGACCGAGCCCATCAGCGTGGCGTTTTCGGGGATCGTGTAGACCGGCTTCGCGCCTTCGGTACGATCAACGGATCGCGTCAGGTCGCGCTCACCCTGGGTAACTGCACGTAGCTGTTTCTGGCTGCGATCAATCGCGTTGTCTTTCAAGCCTTCCAGAGAGTTGAAAGCGGTAGGCAGGCTCAGTGCGGAGGAAGTCGTGGTTTTGCCTCTGGCGTTGGTGGACGAAGCATCCGAGGGTTCAATCCACAGCAGCGTATCAGTGGCAGAGTGTCGCCCTTCGAACTGAGCCCCATCGCCCGGCTCTAGCCCCAATCCGATCGGCATGTCCTTGCCTTTGCCGGTCAGCCCCGACAACTGTTCCTGCAATTGCGTCAGCAGGCCGCGAGCCTGACGACTGTCTTGTTCCGCCTTGAGTCGGGCTTCGTTGGCTTGTCGGCGGCCTTCGTCGACCTGCTGGGTCACGCTTCCAAGCGCCGTCTGGATACGCGAGTCGACACTGTTTTCCCGCTCGCGCAGGCGGTTGTTCTCCGTCTGCAGCGAATCGTTGTGTTTCTTCAACCCGAGCATGTCGCTGCGCATGGCCTTCACCTGGCCGACCAGAGTGGCGACCGTGTCGCGGGGGGTATCGCCAGCAATGCCGAGCGACTTGGCTTGCTCGGCGGATAACTGAATATTACCCTGATCAACAGGGTGCTCTGGAGAGGAGGTGCTACTACCCGCGACCCAGCTTTTCAGGATGATCAACACCACGGCCAGTAGCGCAGCCGGCACCAGCCATTTGAGCAAGGCGTTAGCTTTCATCGTCAGCACCTCGCGCAACGGGCGGAAGCAGCACGGCGTGTTCGAGGCCAGCACCGCGAGTGACGAGGTAAGCGATCGTGGTGTCTTCAGCACTGCCGACAGGTCCTAGGAAAGCATGCTGGAAGGTCGCGGCGAACAGCGTGGCCTGAAGCCGACGTGGATCGAGTTGCACCGTCTCTGAACCACGATTGCGCAACTTCACCGCCGTCACCCAGTAATCACCGAGTCGCCAGGTGGCAATGGGCGTGCTGGAGACGTTTTCGGTCGGCAGCAGGGTCGGCAGTTCGGTGCGCAGCTTGAGCGGTACGCGGCGTACGCCGGGTAGGGATTCTACGGTGCGCAGCGGCGCGTACAGGCTCTGTGCGGCATAGCGCGTTAAAGCGACCGGGATCGGCGTGCGTGCTGGAACAGGGACAGTGCTAGATTCAGCCTCGGCAGACTGCGCCTGAGCGTTCTTGAGGATACGCACGGGCTCCAGCGGTTGATCACCAGGCGTGGCCGCGATATCCAGCAGGATGATCTCGCCCGTCGCGACCGATTGCAGTTGCAGTCGGGTTGGGGCAATGGCTTCCGACGCGCGCAGGTACAGCGTGCCGCCAGTTGATTGCACGCGTAGCTTGTCCGTTAGGGTCGAGGGCACGCCGACTCGAACATCTTCATCGACAAAGACCACCCGCTCCTGATTGATCACCAGTGGGATCGCGAGGGGTAGGCGTTCCCAGCGCATCAGCTCGACGGCCTGCGCCGCAACTCCCCATAGCATCAGTGCGACGGTGAGTCCCAGGGTAGCAATCCACTTCATGGCTCACCTCCAGGCAGGGAGATTTTTTGCGGAGTGCCCTGATAACAATCCAATGCCAGCCCCCACTTATTGCGCTCGGGATCCAGGTCAAAACGCACCACGCGCAATGGATAGCGCACGACCACCCGTTTCACCGGTTCAGCGGCGTAATACTCATCGGCATTGAGGTCGAGCTTGACCAGCCAACTGTCGCGGTCGAGTTGCTTGACCCTGAGTTCCGGATCTTCGCTGTAGCCTCGGCCCAGAATTTCGTAGACACCACGCACCCGCTGGCGTAGTTCGCCGGCGGCCTTGCGGTACTCGTAGTCGCCGTCGAGGAAGGCCTTGCAGGCGGGGGTCAGGTAGGACTGCAAGCCATGGATGGCGCGGCGATAATCCTGCTCGCCATCCGAGGGCCAGCGGTTGAGTTGGCCAAAGATGTACAGGGCAAAGGCATAGACATTCTCTGAGGGAATATCCCACCATTTGCGAGTGCTGCCCGAGCGCAGATCCGGGGGGACATGCACGGTCAGATCGGTCGGTGCCGAGCGCCAGCCATACCAGAGACCGGCACAGACCAGGGCGAGGATCATTACCGCCAGACGCAGGCTGAAGATATGCGCCTGTTGGGCATCCACCTTGTTTCGAAAACGGCTCATGGTTGCCACCGAGACAGGGCAGGGCGCAGTCGACGCGAGCGGCGAACGGTCCAGGCGCCGGAGTGGAGGATCAAACTTCCGCGACCCAGGTGCCAACGACTGGCCAGTACCCATTCGAGCTTGCGGTACAACCAGGTCTCGGGGCGGGCCCGTTTTGCCCGACGCAGTAGTGTGCCACCGGCAAATAACACCAGCGCCATGCCTGCGATCATGCCGGTCGGCGCCATGGCAATGGAGGCGGTGGCGAGCGCCAGAGGAACACCCATCAACAGGCCGACGAGTGCGCCGACACCGAGCGCCACCCACATCTCATCATTGGTCAAACCTCGCAGTACGGCAGGATCGCGATTGAGTCGCTCCGGCAGAAAGACAAGGGTGCCGTCAGGAAGGCGTTCAATCGTGTCGTTCATGTCGACCTCACAGAATCGCGGCGGCCTTGGTCAGGAACCAGATGATGATCACCACCAACAGAGCACCGATACCGACCACCGCACCCAAGTCTTTCCAGGTCTTGCGTTGGTTCTGTACGTCGGCATAGACAGTCAGGGAATGCCAAGCCACACCGAGAAAAGCGAGCAGGGCGATCAGTAGACCAAGCAGGATGCCGCCGTCGTAGGCGTAGTTTTTGATCGTCTCGATCAAGCCGGATCCTTCGCCACGGGAGGGTGCTTCCATGGTCGGTAATTCGGCAAAAGCCAAGCTTGGACCGAGCACCAGTAGCAGACCGATCAAGCGCTGGCTCGCACGATCACGCAGGTTGTTTTTAAGGGGGACTAGGCACTTGAGCATGACGGCGATCTCCTGGATTAGGACAGGGTGAAGAACATCAGAACGAGTAGGGCGAGCAGCACGCGAGCGGCGCTGCCACCGAAGGCACCGAAGCGCACGCTACCGGCTGCCCACCCTCGGTAAGCCGTCCACATCACCCAGGTACACCAGAGCAAGGTCAGTACGAGGACCAGGGAAAGCCACAAAGTTGAACTGCTCTGCGCCGAAAAGCCGGAGGCGTTTTGGAAGGCAGCGGTCTGGGCGTCGGTCATGCTCATGGCGAGGGCTCCGCGGACGGAGTGTCGAGGCTGTAATCGCCTAACAGTTCACTGGGATCGCGGGGTTGAGCGCGGGAGGGGGACAGGTAGCTCTGCACACCGTGACGGATACGTTGGATGTCTTGGAGCAATTGGGGGTAGTCGAAGCGATAGCGTTCGTTTGATTCAGGGGTACTGGCTAACTCGGCTCGCGTCGTAAGGCGTTCGATAGTGTCGAGTTGCTGTTGGACCAGGCTTAGCTGTACTTGCTCATCAGCCGATGCGGCATAGCTACTGCCATGGACGATAGCTAGCGAAAGTAGCAACGAGCAGCGAAAGGCGGAAGTCGGCATGATGCTGGCCCATAGTGATATGGAGTCAGAATCAAGTTAAAGGGTGGGGATAGCAGTAAGAAAAGCGAGACGTGAGGAATCGCTTTTCTTCGGTCAGTTCACTGCAGGAGTTGAAAATTGTTGTTATCTGGCATTGTGTTTTTGGGCAACCTCTATTCGTGCTCAGTTGAATTGAACCAGATAAATACGGGTTGACGATGATGCTCAGGTGTTCCTCAAATGAGAGTTTGTCGGAGCGATGAGCATAAAGAAGGAGCCGAAACCCGGCGTTTACGCCGGGTTTCATTGCCTTACAGAATGTTCAGCGGGTAGCTGACGATCACCCGATGCTCGTCGCTATCGCGTTGTGTCGACACTTCAGTGCGCAATGACGCATGGCGCAGTGCAATGCTCAGGTCCTTCAGCGGCCCTTGCTGAATGACATAGCTCACCGTCAGGTTGCGTTCCCACTCGCTTTTGTCGCCTGTCGGGGTACGGATGTTCGAACCGCTTTCGTACATGCCTAGGAAACTCAAACCCGGAACCCCGACCCTGGCGAAATCATAACCGTAGCGAACCTGCCAAGTGGTTTCCCCGGCGCGCTGGAACTTGCCGATCATCGACTCCGTCATGAAATAGGCGGTGGAACCGTCACCCTGATTCAACCAGACCGCATCGCTGTCGCCGCTGACTTGTTGCAGGCCGGCGGCGAAGGTGTGGCCGTTCACCAGGTAAGTGAATTGCGCGCTGTCCAGGCGACTGTCGACCTTGCCCTTGGTGACGCCGTTGCCGTAGTAACCGAAGGTGTAGAACGCGGGGTCATGGCCGTTGGCGCCATCAGAGCGGTTGTCGAAGTGACGCAAATCGGTACGCAGGGTGCCCGGGCCGACCTGCATATCGTATTTGAGCCCGAGGAAGTTCTGTTTGTAGAAGTCCTGCAGGTTGCCGTAGTAGTACTGCAATGTCAGGTCTTTGGTCGCTTTGTAATCCACGCCGCCGTAGTAGAACTTGTTCACGAACTCGCCGGTCTGCGCGTTGTTCGCGCCGGGAATCGACATGCCCATCTGGTTGCTCGAACCGCGACCTTTGACATGCTCCAACTGGCCGAGGGTGAAGGTGAAATTCTCCAGGTCCTTGGACTGAATCTGCCCGCCATTGAAAGTCTGTTGCAGCATGCGGTCGGTGGACATCACCACCGGCAACATCGGCACCAGCGTGCCGTATTTCAGTTCGGTGTTGGAGAACTTCGCCTTGGCGGTCAGGCCCAGGCTGCCGAACTCATCCACGGCACGCCCATCACTGTCGGTCGGGAAGATGTTGCCGTTGAAGGCCTTGCTTTCAGGGTTGTAGTGCCGACCTTTGCCGGAGTCCAGCCGCACCCCGAACATGCCGATGGCATCCACGCCGAAACCGACGGTGCCTTGAGTAAAACCGGACTGAAAGTTGGCGATGAAACCCTGGCCCCACTCCTGGGTGTAGTTGGGGGCGGCCGCACCGCTGCGGTTGTCGGCATTACTGAAAAAGTTGCGGGCCAGCACGCTGAGCTTGCTGTCTTCTACCAGGCCTGCGGCGTAACCCTGTTGAGCGATGATCAAGCCGCAAATGCCGGCCATTACTTTAGGTGCGCGATTGAAAAGCTCCATCGGAGTCATCCCCATGAGTTGTTGAGTGTTGTGAGAGGCAGTCAAAAGCGGCAGTAAGGTTTTTATTGTTTTTCAGGAGCAACGGTGGCCGGCAAGACGTTCAGTCTTACGGGCGGCAAGCGGTACAGGATGAACAGCGCCAACACGCCGAGCCCGGCGCACAGCAGCAGGCCGACGCCCACCGACTGGGCCAGGGCATCGCGGGCCAGGTTCAGCCATTGCGGGTGTTCGAGCTGGGCGGCATCGGGACGCAGAAGTACCTGCGGGTCTGCGTACAAGGCCAATCCGTCCATGTGCGCTTGGGCGATAAAAAGTCGTTGCAGGTTGGCGCTGTACAGCAGGTTGACCAACACACCCATTCCGGCTGTTCCCAGCAAGCCACCGACCAGGCGCAGCGATTGGGTCAGCGCGGTAGCGATGCCGAGGAACTGGCGATCGGCGAGGGTCTGGGTGAAGACCGTCAGGTTCAGCAGGATGAAGCCCAGGCCAAGCCCCGCCAGCAGGATCAAGCCGAGTAGCGCATTAAACGAAGCACTGCGTCCGGCGATGGCCAGCCCGAGGCATGCCAGCAGTAGCGCGACAAAACCACCCAGCGGCAACAGGTTTGGATTGCGCAAACGGGTGACGATGCGGCTGTTGACGATGGCGCCCAGGGTGATGCTCAGGGCCAGTGGCGTAATCAGCAGGCCGGCATCCTGCGGCGAGTAGCCGTAGCTGCCTTGCAGTAACAGCGGCAGATAGAACAACAACGAAAACATGATCGCCCCGGCGGCCACCGACAGCAGAAACAACAGGCGCATGCTCGGTAATCCGAGTAACGCCGCCGGCAGCAGCGCGTGCTGGCAGCGTCGTTCCCAGTGCCATAGGGCAAGGGTCGCCGCGATGCAGCTCAGTCCCAGCGCCGCGCTCAGTATCAGACTGGAATGGCCCAACCATTCAACGAACAATTGCAAGCTACCCAGCACCAAGGCGATCAGTAATGCGCCCGGCCAGTCGAGGCTAATTTTTGCCCGTTGCTGCGGGTGGTAATAAGGCAGGTAGCGCCAGGCAAAAAACAACGCCAGGCAGCCCAGCGGCAGATTGATGTAGAACACCGAGCGCCAACCATAGGCCCCCGTCAAATAGCCGCCCAACCCAGGTCCAATGGCGTTGACCACGCTGAACAGGGCACTGAGCAACATCTGCCAGCGCAGGCGTTGGCGGGTGTCGGGAAACAGTTCCGGGATGCAGGCGAACGCCGTGCCGATCAACATACCGCCGCCGACGCCCTGCAAGGTGCGGCCGATCACCAGCCACAGCATGTCGTTGGCCACGGCGCAGGCCAGCGAAGCCAGGGTGAAGATCAATGTGGCGGCGATCACGAAGGGCTTGCGCCCGTAGTAGTCGCCCAGTCGGCCGAAGATCGGGATGGTGACAATCGACGCCAGCATGTACCCCGTGGCCACCCAGGCGTAGAGCTCAAAACCCTTTAGCTCGGCGACGATGCTCGGCAAGGCGTTGCCGATCACTGTCTGATCAAGCGCCGAAAGCATCAGCACCAGCGAGATGCCGAGCATTGCCAGCAGAGCCTGCTTGAAGCTCAGGGGAGAGTGGGGGGCCGCGGTCATTATCGGTCCTCAGCCCAGCGCCGCAACGGCAGCGGCAATCCGCGAACAACCTTCGTCGAGGGTCTTGATGTCGGTGGCGATCGACATCCGGAAGAACGGCGCCAATCCATACGCGGTCCCGGCTACCACGGCCACACCCTGGTTTTCCAGCAGGTACATGACCACGTCGTAATCGGTGTCCAGGCGCTTGCCATGAGTGGTCGATTTGCCCAACAAGCCCGAGCAGTTCACATAGAGATAGAACGCCCCATCGGGTTTGCGGCAACTCAAGCCATCGATGGCATTGAGCAAGTCCAGGCAGCGATCCCGACGTTGCTGGTAAACCGCCACGCTGTCCTTGACGAAAGTCTGGTCACCGTTGAGCGCTTCGACCGCTGCGGCCTGGCTGACCGAGCAGGCATTGCTGGTTGATTGGGATTGCAGGGTCGCCATCGCCCCGATCAAATCGGTTGGGCCGGCGGCATAACCGATTCGCCAGCCGGTCATGGCGTAAGTCTTGGACACCCCGTTGACCACCACGGTGCGCGCGGTCAGCGCCGGTTCGATGGCTAGGATGTGCGGGTTGTCCAGGCCTTCATAGCGGATGTGTTCGTAGATGTCGTCAGTCATCAGCAATACGTGCGGATGGTCGAGCAGCACATCGGCCAGGGCGCGCAGTTCGGCAGCGCTGTAGCTGGCGCCGGTCGGGTTGCTGGGGGAATTGAGCAGCAGCCAGCGAGTGCGTTTGGTGATCGCGCCGCGCAGCTGATCCGGGGTCAGCTTGAAAGCGTTTTCTTCCGGGCAGGCGAGGGTGACGGGTTCCCCTTCACAAGCCAGCACCATGTCGGGGTACGACACCCAGTACGGCGCCGGAATCAGGACTTCATCGCCCGCGCCGAGCGTGGCAGCGAAGGCATTGAAAATCGCACTCTTCGCGCCGCTGGTGACCAGGATCTGATTCGCACCATAAGTCAGGCTATTTTCCCGTGCCAGCTTGTCGATAATCGCCTGACGTAATTCCGGGGTGCCGGCATTTTGCGTGTAACGCGTCTCGCCACGTTCGATGGCGGCGTTGGCCGCTTGCCGAATGTGCACCGGGGTATCGAAGTCCGGCTCGCCGACGACCAGATTGATGATGGATTTGCCCTGCCGGCGAAGTTCGTTCGCACGGTCGGAAGCGGCGCTGCTTGGGGACGGCTTGATGCGTTGCACACGGGCGGCGATGCGGGAGGCGGTCACGTGTCGTTCCTCGTTGATGACGTTGACGAGGTCCTACAGTACGAGCCGCTAACCAGGCAGCCATAAGATGAGATCGTTCTGGTCGGATAGGAATCGCTTATGGCTGGAACTGAACAGTCATCGCACCAAGACGGTGCGTTCAGCCCTGTGTGCCCGTGGCGGGTGTCGATCAACGTAACTACGATCCAGCCATAGCAAAGGCTTATGGTTGAGCCTTGGCATTAACCACGCGCGCGAGGTTTCGGGCTGGCCTGGCTCTTGCTAAAGCCTGAGGGCTGTCTCCCTTTTTCGAGCAAGAGCACCGCCAACGTGAATCTGCGCCGTTTGAAGTATTTCGTGAAACTCGTCGATATCGGCAGCATGACCCAGGCCGCCGATGTGCTGCATGTCGCGCAACCGGCACTCAGTCAGCAACTGGCCACGCTGGAAGCTGAGTTGCAACAGCAGTTACTGATTCGGACCAAACGCGGCGTCACCCCGACTGAGGCTGGGAAGGTGCTCTACGGTCATGCGCAGATCATTTTGCGCCAGTGTGAGCAGGCTCAGAGCGACATCAATGCCACGGGGCATGCCTTGTCCGGGCAGGTGTCGGTCGGCTTGGCGCCGGGCACCGCCGCATCGACGCTGTCCTTGCCGCTGTTGCGCAGGGTGCGCGAGCGTCATCCGGGTATTTTGCTGTACCTCAATGAAAACTTCGGCACCACATTGAGCGAGTTGATCATGAACGGCCGGATGGACATGGCGGTGCTGTATGGAGGGCGCGAAGTGCATGGCTTGAGCTTCGTTTCGCTGCTGCGAGAGAACCTGTACCTGGTGAGTGCCGACCCTTCAGTCAGTGCGCTCGACGAGATCCCCCTGGCTGAACTCGCCGACATGGACATGCTCCTGCCGCGCCCCTACAACGTCATGCGGCGGCTGGCGGATGAAGCCTTCCAGCGCATTGGCATGAGCGCGCGGGTGGTGGCGGAAATCGAATCGTCGATCACCCTGACCGCCGCCGTCGCCGAGCACTTTGGCTCGACGATCCTGCCCGAATCCTCGGCGCGGGTGATGGTCGCCGGCACTTCGGTGCACATGTGCCGAATTGTCGAGCCCGAAATCGAGGCGCCCCTGGCACTGTGTCTGTCCGGTCACCTGCCGTTGTCGGTGCCGGCTCAAGCGGTCAAGGCGATCCTGCTGGAACTGGTCGCGGAGATGCGCGGCAGCTTGATCTGAACGGTCATAAGGACGGCTTATCACCCCAAAGCCAAAGCGTCTTGGTAGCCGTTGGACGGGGTCGCTACATTGACCCTATCCACTCAGACACGCTCGACAGGCAGGGGCCCACGCATGGATTCAGAACGCATCAAGGGGTTGATCGATTTGCTCGCCGAATCCGATCTGCTCGAACTGAGTCTGACCGAAGGCGACAGTACGATTCGCCTTTTCAAGCAGGCCGGGAAGGTCGTGACGACCGAGTCGATGGCTGAGCCTTCGCCGACACCGACCGCGGATTTGCCCACGTCAGGCACCCCGGCGATGGCCGCTACCGAGATAAAGGCCAGCCTGTATGGCGTCCTGCATCTGACGCCCGCCGCAGGGGAAGCACCGTTTGTTGCTGTCGGCGATCAGGTCGAAGCAGGGCAAACCCTGGCGGTCCTCGAGGCGATGAAAATGTTCCACCCGGTCAAGGCCAAAATCGCCGGTCAGGTCACCGCGATCCTTGCCCAGAGTGGCGCCGAAGTCGAAGCCGGACAGTCGCTGTTCCGTCTCGGCTGATCCAAAGCCCATCCTCTTTCAGGTGAATTCAATGTTCGACAAAGTGCTGATCGCCAACCGTGGCGAAATCGCCCTGCGCATTCAGCGTGCCTGCCGCGGCCTTGGGATACAAACCGTGGTCGTGCACTCCGAGGCCGATCGCCACGCACAGTATGTGCAAAACGCCGATCAGGCCCTGTGCATCGGGCCGGCGTCACCCAGCCAGAGTTACTTGAACCAGGCAGCGCTGCTGTTCGCGGCCAAGGTCAGTGGCGCGCAAGCGATTCATCCGGGTTACGGTTTTCTGTCGGAGAACGCCGGGTTTGCTGAACGTATCGAAAATGCGGGGCTGACCTTCATCGGGCCGAGCGCGGCCTGTATTCGCACCATGGGCGACAAGGTCGCGGCCAAACGGGCGATGCGCGAAGCCGGCGTGCCCTGCGTGCCAGGGCCGGATTCGGTAATGCCGACTGACGATGCCAGCATCCAGGCGATTGCCCGTGAAATCGGTTACCCGGTGATCGTCAAAGCCGCCGGCGGCGGTGGTGGTCGTGGCATGCGCGTGGTGAAGGAAGAGAGCGAATTGCTCGACGCCATCGCCCTGACCCGTGAAGAAGCGCGGTTGGCTTTCGGCAATCCGGAACTCTACATCGAGAAGTTTCTCGGCCATCCACGGCATGTCGAAATCCAGGTGTTATGCGATGCCCATGGCCACGCGATCTGGCTGGGTTGCCGCGATTGCTCGTTGCAGCGTCGGCACCAGAAAGTCCTCGAGGAAGCGCCGGCGCCGGGCATTGATCCGGAACTGATCGCCAAGGTCGGTGAACGCTGTGCCGCCGCGTGCCGGCAGATCGGCTATCGCGGCGTCGGCACCTTCGAATTTTTGTACGAGGACGGTGAGTTTTTCTTCATCGAAATGAACACCCGCCTGCAAGTCGAACACCCGGTGACGGAGATGACCACCGGCATCGATATCGTCCAACAGCAATTGCGCATGGCCCGCGGCGAAGTGCTGGAGCTGCGTCAGCAGGACGTGCAGCTCAATGGCCACTCGCTGGAATGCCGGATCAACGCCGAAGACCCGATCACCTTTATGCCGACGCCGGGGCTGATTCAACGCTGGGAAGTCCCCGGTGGTTTTGGTGTGCGGGTCGATTCCCACGTCACCACCGGTTACCGAGTGCCGCCTTACTACGACTCAATGGTGGCCAAGGTCATCACCCACGGCGCGACGCGCGATGAGGCGATGGCGCGGATGCGCCTCGCCCTGAGTGAGCTGGTCGTGGAAGGCATCTCGACCAATATCCCCTTGCACCGCGACATTCTCGAAGACCCGGCGTTCTGTGCCGGTGGCGTGGACATTCATCACCTGGAGCGCTGGCTGCAACAACGGAGTCCGACATGAACACAGCATCTGTTTCGCCGCGTCCGCACATCAGCTTGCTGGGGTCCACGGCTTTGTTATTCGAAGCGCCGGGCGAGCTCGATCTGGCACCGCAACAACGCATTTGGAGCCTGGCCTTGCAGGCCGGGGAGTGGGCCGAGATCCACGAAGCGGTCCCGGGCATGAACAACCTGATGCTGACGTTCATCAAGCCGCCGCGTGACCTCAATGGGTTGTGCGAGCGATTGCTGGAAGCGTGGGAGGTCAGTCAGCCATTGCCACTGGAAGGTCGGATTGTTGAATTGCCGGTGGTCTACGGCGGCGAGTTCGGCCCGCACATCAATGATGTGGTGGCGCACACCGGGCTGGACATCGAGACCATCGCCAACCTGCATTGCGAGCCGTTGTACCCGGTGTACGCCTTGGGCAGCCACCCGGGTTATTGCTACCTCGGTGGCATGGATTCGCGCCTGGCCACGCCACGACGCCAAGTGCCGGTGATCAGCATTGCCGCCGGCTCGGTGTCGATTGGCGGGGTGCAGACCGGCGTCTCCGCCTCGGCCGGCCCCAGCGGCTGGAACACCATCGGCCGCACTGAAATGTCTTTTTTTGACCCGACCCAAAACCCTCCGGCGATGCTCAGGCCGGGCGACATGTTGCGTTTGCGCATCGAGAGGATCATTCGATGATCGAGATTTTATCGGCCACCGCTTTGGCCACGGTGCAGGACTTCGGCCGCTTTGGCAGCCTCGGTTACGGCGTCGGGACTTCCGGCGCGATGGACCATTTGGCGCTGGCGTTGGGCAATCTGCTGCTGGGTAATCCTGAGGACGCGGCGGCGATCGAAATCCCGCTGTTTCCATTCGAAGTACGGTTTACGCAGGACTGTGCGTTCGCGTTCACCGGTGCGGCTTGCGAAGCCACCCTCGACGGTCAGCCATTGTTGCCATTCTGGGTGGCGCAGGCTCGGGAAGGCCAGGTGCTGAGCCTCGGCTATCCCACCTCCGGCAGTCGCGCCTACTTGTGTCTGGCCGGCGGTGTCGACGTGCCGCAGGTGCTCGGCTCACGCAGCACTCAGTTGCGCGGTGAGTTCGGTGGTTTGCAGGGGCGGGCCTTGCAGCAGGGCGACCGGATCTCGGCGTTGCGTCCCGGCATGAGTGCGCTGCCAACGGATTTTGGGGTCGTGTCCCCGAGTCAGGCGCTGTCGTTGCAACGCGATGGATTGCCGGCGATGCGCGTACTGCCTGCGGCTGAATACGAGTGCTTTCTGGACGAATCCCGTGCCGCGTTCTGGGCTGGCGAGTGGAAGGTCACGACCCAGAGCAACCGCTACGGCTACCGGCTCGAAGGCGCGCCGATCTTGCCCAAGGCGCCGATGGAAGTCCGTTCCCACGGCATCGTCCCCGGCGTGATTCAGGTGCCCCACGGTGGCCAGCCGATCATCCAGATGCGCGACGCGCAACCGAGTGGCGGTTATCCGAAATTCGGCACCGTGATCGAGGCCGACCTGTGGCGTCTGGGCCAGGCGCCGATTGGCAGCAAAGTGCGGTTTATCGAATGCAGCTATGCCGAAGCCGTCGCGGCCCGGGAAGACAATTCGCGCTATCTCGCGGAGGTCAGCCGCTTGGTCAACCTTCACGGGCTAGCCTCGCGCTAAGGACATTCAGACATGACAAATCAGGAAATCCGCCAGTTGGCGGTGTGGCTCAAGGAGACCCACCTGGCTGGCGCGGAAATCCGTCGTCCGGGGCTGCATTTGGTGCTCAAGCGCTGTGTCGACGAGGTCGCGGCACCGGTTCAGATCACGGCGCCAGAGGCTTTGAAGGCGCCCGATGAACAGCTGTTGAAGACCCCCGGTCTGGGCCGATTGCTGCTGACGCACCCGCAACAGAGCGAGGTGCTGGTATCGGTCGGCAGTCGGGTGGAGCCAGGGCAACTGGTCGCGTTGCTGCAAGTCGGCGATCTGCTGTTGCCGATTCGCAGCCAGAAGGCCGGACGGCTGGCGGCGGTGTTGACGGCGTGTGGCACGACGGTGGGATTTGGCGAGGCGTTCATGCGCCTGGACGCGGCATGACGAGTGAGGGCAAGTGATGAAGATTGATTTGAACGCTGATCTGGGCGAGGGCTTCGGTCCCTGGCGCATGGGTGAAGATGAAGCGTTGATGAGCCTGATCTCATCGGCCAACGTGGCGTGCGGTTTCCATGCCGGTGATCCGCTGATCATGGATAACACCGTGCGCCTGGCCAAGGCCGGCGGCATCGATCTGGGCGCCCATGTGGGCTTCCCCGATTTGATGGGTTTTGGCCGGCGACAGATGAACATCGAGCTCAAGGAACTGGCGACCTACGTGGTGTATCAGCTCGGTGCGCTGGCCGGTATGGCGGCGGTCAATGGCCATCGCATGACCCACATGAGTTTTCACGGGGCGCTGGGCAACATGGTCGCAGCCGACGCGGCGCTGGCCGAACCCTTGGTCTGTGCGGTGGCGGCGTTCGATTCGACGCTGATTATCAGCTCATCGAGCAGTCGGGCCATCGAAAACGCCGCTGACAAATGTGGGTTGCGGGTCGCCACGACGTTTCTGGCCGACCGCGCCTACGACGACGACTGCCTGCTGGTGCCGCGCAAGGTGCCGGGCTCGGTGATCAAGGAACCGGCGGCCGTGTTGCAACGGGTTCGACAGTTGCTGGAGGAGGGCACCGTGACCACTCTCAACGGCAAGCACATCGCGGTGCCGGCGCATTCGATCCTGTTGCACGGCGATACCCCTGGCGCGGTGGAGCTGGCCCGCACCATCCGTCGAGAAATCGAGCTGGCGGGCGGCTGTATCACGCCAATTTCGCAGCTGTTGGCGTAACGGTTGCACGGTCATAAGCAGGGCTTATTGCCACACAGTCATTCCGTCTTGGTCCACGGCTTCAGGGCTGGATAGAGTCGAAGTCATCGCGATCACCGAGTGATCCGCACACGTAATACGAGGACAGATCCATGCCATTTTCAGATTACAAAACCGCGCTGGTGACCGGCGCTTCTTCCGGGATTGGCGCCGCCGTCGTCGAGCGCCTGTGTCAGGAAGGCGTGCAGGTCCATGCCTTGGCTCGCAGCGCCGACAAGCTGCAAGAACTGGCGGCTAAAACCGGCTGTATCGCACATGCCATCGATGTCACCGACCTGGCCGGGTTGACCCGTCTGTTCGAAACCCAGCAGTTCGACATTCTGGTAAACAACGCCGGGGTCGATAAACCGGGTTCGATTCTCAAGGCGGACGCCGAAGGCATCGACTTGCTGATCGACGTCAACCTGCGGGCGGTCCTGCACCTGGCGCGCCTGGCGTTGCCGGGGATGGTTGAACGCGACTGCGGCCACATCATCAACATCAGTTCGATTGCTGCCGCGTACAACTTCGGCGGCAACTCCACGTACCACGCGACGAAAGCCGCCGTGAGCATGCTGTCTCGGCAATTGCGCATCGATGCCTTCGGCAAGCGGGTTCGGGTCACCGAGATCTGTCCGGGGCGCGTCGCCACCGACATTTTCGCCCACGTTCACGGCGACTCCGAAGAGACCTACAAGCGCTTCGTCGAAGGTTTCGAGCTGCCACAGGCCAAGGACATCGCCGACGCCATCGCGTTTGCCATCGCCGCGCCGATTGCGGTCAACGTCGGGCACATGGAAATCACCCCGACCCTGCAAGTGCCCGGCGGTCTTTCCACGGCTCGCCCGCAGGATTATCAGGGCTGAGATTTTCCCTGCAACGGACGCCCCCAGAAGAACGGATCAATCCGTCATGCGGTACCCACGTCATGGCTCGCCAGACGCATTTTATTTCTGCCCTAGCCCAATGCCCGTAGGGATTGACCATGAAGCATGACTTCGATTTGGCCGCGGTTCTGCAAGGCGAATATGCCGAGCTGATCGTCAAGGGCATCGAAACAACTCTGCAGCTGGCGCTGTTCGCCTGGCTGTTGGCGATGGCCCTCGCGCTGTTGCTGGTGACCGTGCGCCTGACGGGCAACAAGCTCGCCGATCGTCTGGTGGCGGGTTACGTGTCCTATCACCGCAACGTGCCGACGCTGGTGCAATTGATGCTTTGGTACTTCGGTGTGCCGACGCTGCTGAGCGAATCCACTCAGCTGTGGCTGGCGAACTACAGCACTGAATACCTGTTCTCGGTGATTGCCTTGGGTTTGTGTCAGGCGGCGTATTTTTGTGAAGACATCCGCAGTGGCCTGCGCGCCATACCGGCTGGGCAGACCGAAGCGTCCCGAGCGCTGGGGCTGGGTTATGTGCGTTCGATGCGCTACGTGATCCTGCCGCAAGGCGTGCGTAATTGCCTGCCATCGCTGATTAACCACACGGTGCTGTTGTTCAAGAACACCAGCCTGGCCATGGCCATCGGGGTGGTGGAACTGACCTACGTCACCCGCGAAGTCGAGAACTACACCTTCCGCACGTTCGAGTCCTACCTGGTCGCCACGGTGTTCTACCTGGTCTTTTCACTGCTGTTGATGGGGCTCGGCGCGCTGTTGGCGCGACGCTTCAACAAAGCGCTGGCGAGGTAGACGAGCATGTTCGATCTCTTCTCGATTGTGCAAAACAACTGGACGCTGTTTCTGATCGGCCAGTACCCGCACGGCCCGCTGGGTGGTTTGGCCAGCACCTTGATTCTGGCGGCGCTGTCGCTGTTGTTGGCATTCCCGTTTGGTTTGCTGCTGGCGCTGGCTCGGGTTTCGCCGTGGAAGGGCCTGCGTTGGGCGGCCACGGTCTGGGTGTACGTGCTGCGGGGTATTCCGCTGCTGATGGTGATTTTCTGGACCTACTTCTTGGTGCCATTGCTGATCGGCCACAACATCACCGGGTTCGTCACCATGCTCTGCACATTGGTGATCTACCAGAGCGCCTACCTGTGCGAAATCATTCGTGGCGGCATCCAGGCGTTACCGCCGGGTCAGTACGAAGCGTCCCGCGCACTCGGCCTCGGTTACCTGCGCACGACGATCTGGGTGATCTTGCCGCAAGCGCTCTACAACGCGATGCCCAGCCTGATCAGCCAGTTCATCTCGATCATCAAGGAAACCTCGCTGGGCTATGTGATCAATGTCCAGGAAGTGACCTTCGCTGCCAACCAGGTCAATAACCAGTTACTGACCAAGCCGTTTCAGGTGTTTTTTATCCTGGCGATCATCTACTACCTGCTCTGTTTTGGCCTGACCCATCTGGCCGGCTGGGTGGAGCGCCGTATCGCTCGCAAGCGTCTGGGCAACGGCGGTCCGGCCGTGGCTGCCGACCCCTTGCTGGCCATCGATAATTGAAGAGGGTTGCGTCCATGCATCCAATGATCATGTTTTCTAACATCAACAAATGGTACGGCGAGTACCACGCACTGACCGACATCACCGCCGAGGTGAAACCCGGTGAAGTGGTGGTGTTGTGCGGCCCGTCAGGGTCCGGCAAGTCGACGTTGATCCGCACGGTCAATCGCCTGGAAGACATTCAGAAAGGCCAGATCCTGTTCGACGGCCAGGACGTCCACGGCACCGATGCTCATATCAACCGACTGCGCAGCCGGGTGGGTTTTGTGTTCCAGAGTTTCAACCTGTTTCCGCACCTGTCAGTGCTGGAAAACATCACCCTGGCGCCGAGCAAAATCCGCAACCTGAAAGGTTCGGCTGCCAAACAACAGGCCATGCAATTGCTGGATCGGGTCGGCCTGGCCCACAAGGCCGGGGCCTATCCGGCGCAGTTGTCCGGCGGTCAACAGCAGCGGGTGGCAATCGCCCGGGCGCTGGCGATGGAGCCGCCAGTGATGTTGTTCGATGAACCCACCAGTGCGCTGGACCCGGAAATGGTCGGCGAAGTGCTGAGTGTGATGAAAGGCTTGGCCAAGGAGGGCATGACCATGATGTGCGTGACCCACGAGATGAACTTTGCCCGTGAAGTCGCCGACACCATCTGGTTTATGGACGCGGGTCAGATTCTGGAAAAGAGCACGCCCGAGAGCTTCTTCAATCAGCCCGCGCACCCGCGCGCGCAACGCTTTATCGCCGACCTGCGGGCTCATTGAGCCGCAGCGGTTTTGCTTGCTCTGCCATTCGACTTTCCCATCCCCGGAGTTTTTCCATGCGTATGAAGCATCTGTTAGTCACGCTGGCGTTAGGTCCTTTGGCTGTTGCGGTCGCCCAGGCCGATCAATTGAGCGACATCATGGCCAAGAAGTCATTGAGCTGCGGTGTCTACGCCGACGTGCCGCCGTTCTCGGCGCCTGATCCGAAAACCCGCGAACTGGTGGGCATGGACGTCGATTTGTGCAAGGCCCTGGCCAAGACCATGGGCGTTGAACTGGAGCTCAAGCC
The DNA here is from genome assembly GCF_057837605.1 of Pseudomonas sp. GL_093. NCBI lineage: Bacteria > Pseudomonadati > Pseudomonadota > Gammaproteobacteria > Pseudomonadales > Pseudomonadaceae > Pseudomonas > Pseudomonas sp. GL_093. The sequence goes on from NZ_CM174448.1 coordinate 2,480,436, forward strand.
GCTGTCGGTGGAAGCACGGATTCCTGAGGTGAAAATGGGGCGCGTCGATGTGATCTTCGCCAACCTGGCCTACACCAAGACCCGCGCCGAACAGATCCAGTTCAGCGATCCGTACTACATCGCCAAGGAAACCCTGGTGGTGCGCGCGGTCAACGCCGATCAACCGAAAAGCTTCTTCAAGGACAAACGCATCAGCTCCACCAAAGGCTCGACGTCCGAGCAGTCGATCCGTATCGCCGGGGCCACGCCGGTAACATTCCAGGACACCGGCTCGGCCTACATGGCCTTGCAGCAAAACAAGGTCGTGGGCCTGGTGACCAACACCATGACCGCGTTGAAACTGGTCGGTCAGGCCAAGGAAAGTGGTGTCGAACTGGCACTGGCCAAGGAGCCGATGGCGCTGGAACCGATTGGCGCGGGCATGCGCCGGGATGAGCCAGCGTTTCTGGCCAAGGTCAACGAATCGCTGGCGTCGATGGAAAAAGCCGGGGAGATCGATGCGATCTGGGACCGCTGGATTGGCCCGAACACCGCCTACAAAATGGTGCGTGAGGACAAAGTGCAGAGCCTTAGCGACTTGAAGTTCGATCCCTTGCCTTGAGCGTGGTGAGTTGTTGCGCGGAAATCTTCTTGAACGATGAGTTGTCCACTTGAAAACTCAATCCCGATGAATGTCCGTTATGTGGTCTAGCTAGAAAATTTGACTAATCCCTGCGCATCGGGGAAGGCCGGAATCTGATAAGGGTTCCGGTTTTTTTATGCCCCTCCATTAGCCTTCGAGAATCTTCCTCTGATTAAGCTCAACGATTTGTGATCGGCATAGCTTTTATTCGAGCGCAGAGATAGCCAGGAAAATCCCGGATAGTTTGTAAAAAACTGCGTAGTACCGATACGTTGGAATGCCGATTAGAAGCCGTCAAAGATATTTTTTGAATGTTGCTGCGGTGATCGCCATTGTCACTCCAAGTAACACGGCGCAAGGCAAAAACACAGCCATAGGGTTAAGCGAAAAGGGGATAGATAAGTAAATGATCCAGGGCACGACTAACAGTGGCACCACTGCTCGCTTGACGCGGTGATAAACAAAGCTGCTTTCCCGTCCAGCGCCAAACTTGCGTAGGTCGCGGCGCATCAAGCCATCGACAAAACCGGTGAACGAAGCCAACAAAAATAGTGGTGTGGACAGGATCAGAACGGTTAGGCGCACCACAAAGGTAAAAGTCACAAACACCGCCGCCAGCATGAAATCCTCAATACTCACGTAGAGCTGATTGGTCCAGCTCCAGAAGCCGTTGCGCTGGCTCGGCACTCGCGACTGCTGGGCAAAATCTGCAAAGCCAGTCTTGACCAGCAGCCACTGATTGAGGACATCCAGCCACTGGACAATCGTTGGCCTAGGCTGTTGGATGAGAAGTGAAGATTTGAAGTGCTCGCCGAGCCAGCCTAACTCCTTGGTTAGCATGGCCTGACTATGTCGCCAGCCCTGATCACCCCAGAACAGCAGCAGGCCGACGAACTCGATGAGGATCGAGAACAACAACGAGGCAATCAGCAAACCGATGATGCGCAGGACCAGGCTGATCGCCGAGATGATCAGCCCTGGGCGCTGGATGGGTTGTGGCGGCGTGTTCTGGGCGGTAGTCGCCATAGTTCACTCCATTGCGTGCTGCAGAGCTGATGTGGGCACGACGCCTTCTGGATCGGTTTTTACTGAATCGAAACCTGTGGCGGGGCGGGCTACCCGACCTGATCCAGATCGAAGTTAGTTGTTGGCCCGCCACCGCTGGCAGTCCACCATTGCCCCGCCTGCGCGTTATAGGCCGCCCGCATTCGCTCGGTGAGCTCCTGCAGGTCTTTGGGCATGGCATCGTCATTGGAGGGTTTTGGCAAAGGCATACGAACTTTCCAGAGCTGCCCCCCCGCCTGGAAGGAGAACATTTGCCCCTTGGGCAAACTGACGATGTGAGCCGGTTCGATCAACGGCACGCTGGTGCTACTGATGCGGTCCTGCGAGGAGGACGTGAAGTCCGTGTTGGCCTCCGGATCGGAGGTGTCGGTGGCGCCCGAGACCAGGGTTTTGGTCAGCACGTTAACCTTGGGCAACTGCTGGGTGAGCAGTTCTGCGGTCGCAGTTTCGCGCACCCGCAGCATCTGCAGGGTGTTGAAGTTACCAATAACCTGGCCAGCTTTGGCGCGGTTGCCGATACGTGCTTCGATATCGCTGAGGGTCTGGGTGTAGGCGGTTACCTGGATACCGGCACCGCCCCCCTTATTGATCAGCGGGATGAATTCATCGCCCATCAACTCGTTGAACTCGTCGGCGTGCAGGTTGATCGGTAACTTGACACTGCTCCTGCCCGATGCGGGCAGGCCATGGTCGATGCCATGTTTGTAGATGTGCCCCGCGACCGAGACCAAATCGGCGAACATGGAGTTGCCCACAGCGGCGGCCACCTCGGCGTCGGTCAGTGCATCCAGGCCGATGTAGACGATGCCGCGTTTTCGGATGATCTGCATCCAGTCGAAGATCGGCCGCGGGTCATTCAGGTCGGTGTAGTTGGGGGCCAGCAGTTGGGCGGTCTTGCCGGTGGTGAGTTTCTCCAGCAGCGGCAGTAGCGAGGCAACGATTTTGTCGAAGTAAGTACGGTCATATCGTACCGCCGAACGCAGTCCGTCCATTACCGGATCAAATACCCGCTTCACCGCTAGGTACTGCTCGATGGCCACCACACGCTTTTCGCGCCCGATCATATGCCGGGGAATGTTCTTCTCGGTGAGCTTGCCTTCAAGCTGGACGATCACTTCCCACGCCTTCGGGTCGGTCTTGGCGAAAAACTGCTGGGCGTATTCGATAAACAGTGCGTCGATGTTGACCACATGTCGCTGGATCTGCAGGTAGTCTGGGCGCCGGCCCAACTCGATCAAAGCCCGGGCAATGATATTGACGAAGCGCCAGGCGAACTCACGAAAGGCCGCAGAATTACCTTCACCACTGAGCTGTCCGGCGATGCGCGACGCCACTTCCGAAATACGTCCGAAACGTCCCACGGCGTTGTAGCGAGCGGAGATCTCCGGCCAGCCCAGATGGAAAACATAGAACTCCTTTTCTCGACCAGCGCGTTTGGCTTCAACGTACATCCGTTTGAGCAAGTCGGCATCGCCCTTCGGATCGAAGACGATGACCACCTCATGTTCGACGCGGTGAATGTCCTGGGTGATGTACACCTCGGCAAGTCGCGTCTTGCCGACACGGGTCGTGCCGAGCACCAGGGTGTGTCCGACCCGTTCGCCCAGCGGCAGACTGACTTCCGTTTCGTCGGGCTCGACCCCATGCAACAGCGGCGAGCCACCGACCGGGGGCAAAGGGCGCAACGGATTGAAGGCACTGTCCCAGGCGGTGATACGGGCCAATGTAGAGAGCGGAAACGGTGCATGCTCCAAGCGCCGTTCGAGTCCACGGGCCAGGCGGTAACGGGTCGGTTGGTCGACATAGTGAGCGACCGCCGGATCCTGAGCCTCGACCAAGCGCTGGGTGTGCAGGCGGGTCCAGCGAAAGCCGCGACCCATGAACAGACGTTTGCGGCTGACCGGAATCTGTCGGCTGGTCAGTTCGTAGCGGGGCAGCCGACGGATATTGCGCCGATAGCGCAGCACCTCCCAGGCTTGTCGCAGCCGGATCAGGCCGAACAAGGAATAGGCCAGCGCGGCAACCAGACCGATCTCGGGTGACAGGGCCACCGCCCAGGGTGAGTACACGCACAGCACCGCGGCCGCGATGCAGATCGCTACGGTGTACAGCTCCACCGCTGGCCGGAGCTTGGATTCCATCGCATGCTCGGCCATGACCTGGACTCACTGTTCCAGTGAGGTGGCGGTGATCAAGACGGGGTAGTGCTCAATCTGCAGACGGGTGGCGATGTCGTTGCCGTTGACCGGCAAAATGGTGATGCCCGGAACGGCTGCTCGAATCCGGGCCAGGGCTTCAGTATCGGTCACTTCGACGGCGAGGCCAGCCGCGCCCATTTCCTCCAGTTCAGCCGCACGTTGACGCAGCCAAGCCAGTGATTGGGGATCCTCACCGACCAGGAAAAATGGCCGCAAGCCCGGCATGCTCAGGGAGCGAGACGTGATCTGGCCGGGGCTTAAGTGAGAGCTGCGGACGGGCAGTATCCAGGTTTCATCGGCAAACGTGGACAGGTCAGCGGGCACGGCCCGGTCAGCCTGAACTCTGTTATTTATGGGCAGGCACGTGGCTTGGAAACAGGGTTGGGTGACGTCGCCGGCCGGATCCCCGGCTTCGGTCAGTTTCGGCTGGGCGAAAGGTGCCAAGAGCAGGATGAAATAGCAGGTAAGGGGTATTCGTTTCATGGCGGTGTGCCCTGTTCGAAGGAGACCAGCAACCGCTCGAGTTGCCGGGAAAAACCGGCGCGATAACGCGCGGCCGGCGTTCCTCCTGCCGGGCGGTGATAGCGTCCGGCAGCTGACACCCAATCACCGGTGGCGGCGTGATGCTCCTGCAACAGCGTGGCGGTCACGGCGAGGTTTCGGTAGGGGTCGAGGGCTTCGCAGGGGCTGGAAAAACGTTGTCCGTGATAACCCAGGTTGGTTTGGCCGAGTCCGGCATCGACCCGCTTGGCGTCATGTCGGGCGAGGGCCTGAAGCAAGGCGTGACAGGCGGCCTGGCGAGTGGCGAAGCGGTAGGGTGTTCCGGCGATGTTCAGGGTCCACGGCCAGGGCAGCAGTCGACCACGGACGCGGATACCACTCTCCTGCAGGGCAATCGCGAACAGCACTGTAGAAGGGATGTCGGCGTCATGCGCCGCCAGTTGGTAGGCCGGAGGCGAAAGTTCGTCAGCCTGGACGGCGAGCACCGTCAGCAGGAGCGCAATACCGCTCAGTCTTGGCGCTGCCATTGTCCATTCACCTGCTGGAACGTGGCGGGCAATGGTGCCGGGGCCCCCAGACTGAACCAGCGGCCACGGTCATGGTTCAGCGTGATCTTCCGGCGTTGAACCATGACCGGATCGATGTCCGCTTGCCGAGCCCAGCTACGGACGCGTTCATCCTCGCCTTGGCTGCCCACCAGGTAGATATCGAACGCCGTGTCACTGCTTTGCAGACGCTGTGCTTCGGCGGTGCACGCTGGGCAGTGGTCCTCCACAAACAGGGCTTGGCGCGGCACGACCGATGAGCTGACGGGGGACGGGGATGTCATGCCCTGGATCGGCAGCAGCCCGGGAAACAGCTTGGCCCAGGCCGCGGTGTAAGCGTTTTGGTAGGCCAACTCGCGCTCGGCGCGTTTGGCTTCCAGCGCTACTTGTAATTCGGCATAGCGCTGGCGTTCCTGGTCGGTCTGGGCCTCGACCCCGAGTGCGGTCAACGGATCGAGGTTCGGGCTCCAGAAACCGCGCGGGCCGGCTTGGATCTGTTCGAAGCGCCTCCACTCCTGCTCAGTCAGACCCCAGATCGCAGCCTGTTCAGAGTCAGAGCGCCCCAGGGGAATGGATTGCGTGTCCTGGATCCGTGACTGTGTCGTGACGGGGGTGCCAATCGCCGCGCCCGTGGTCAGTAGCGAAACGAGACAGACGACGGCGGGCAGTAGCGCTCTGTTCATGATCGCTTCTCAAGGGAGTTGCACGGTCTGGTCTGGCTGAGCGGCCACCGCGAAGATGGCTGAGTTCGGCTCCAGCACTTTCAGGCTCCAGGCTCCGAGCTGCTCGCCGCTATGTAACAGCCGAACATCCATGAGGGAGCGACTGTCATGAGGTGCGACCGCCAGAAAGCGCTCACCACCGCGGGATTCGATACTCAACACTGAGAACGGTGGCGAGATCGGGGCGGGTTTTGGGCGAGCCGTCTTTTTCGGCTTGGTCGCGGATGAAGTCGGCGGTGGGGGTGATGGCTTGGTCTTGAGGTCCAGGAGCTGCTGCTCGACGTGCTCAAGGCGTGCGCGCAGCGCTGTCATGTCTACCTCGGTGGCACGGGCTGCCAGACCATCGCGCAGTTCCTGTATCTCTTGCGCCCATTGATCCAACATCGGATCGAGGGTATTGGCCTGTTGCTCACCGGAATCGACCATCTGCTTCAGGTCTTTCAGCGCGTACTGCAGTTTTTCCTGTGCATCCTTGAGGGCGCTTGAATCACGTTGCAGGGTGTCCAGGGTTTGTCGGTATTGCGTGTTCGTGCTCTGTAGCTCAGCCATGCGTTGATACTGGTTATACAAACCACCGCTCAGCCCGGAGACCGCTAGGAAAAGTAAGCCGATAATGAGGGTTTGAAACGTCGAGGCTTTCATGGGCGTGCCTCCGACTGAATGGGCGAGACGGGTGTGATAAGCGCGACGCCGGCATCCGTTTTCTGCTGTTCGAAGCAGACCGAACGGCTGACTTCATCGGTCGTGAGTTGCCACGCGGGGCCAGCCAGCAGTTGTAGTGCGCTGTGTAAAGGGATTGGGCCAAGCCGGTAATGGGCTGCGGGCAGGGGCCGGGTAAAGAGCACCTTTACTGACGCGGTAACGGGGCAAAGCGTATAGCCCGAGCGCAGCAGCACGTAGTGCAACGCATCCTGCACCGAAGGACTCACGCTGGACGGGATGCTCACGTCAATGATTTGGGCGAGAAGATCGCGTTGTTCCGTGGTGGGTTCGGTGCTGACCAGCGTATAACGGCCATAGCGGAGTTCTGCCGGATGGCTTCCTTCGACTGTGCTTCTCGAGCGTTGGACCCGATTGGAGCCACTGTCGATCGCTGGATGGGGCGGCAATGTATTGGGGATTTGCGCGGTGCAGGCGTTCAACAAACCCAGCAGGCAGACAGGCGTGAAAAAACGCTCCATGGAGAATACCTCATGTCAGATTCAGTGCAGAACCTGACATGAGGTGAAGGAGCGATTCAGTGAGAAAGTTGATTCAAGGTGGGTCGTGTTAACGCTGAACACGTTGCTATTCATCGAAAATGGCGAGCCCATCCAAGATGGTAGCGTCGGGGTCGAAGATCAACAATCGCACATCCGCCAATGCCGCCAAATACAGTACGTTGACCAAGGCTTCCGGTGTGCCTGCGTCGAGTTGTTCTTGTCTCAAGTTCGAATAACGATTGCCCTCAATGTTCAGCAAGTTCTCGTCCGTCCATGGCGTGCCGATCAGTTTGCAACCGATCCCGTTGTAATCCGGCAACGCGAACAGCTCGAACAAGAGGCCGGTTTGCCTCAGCGCGGAGTCACTGACCCACTCCTCCAGACACAGCATCGTTTCTTCAGGAAGGTGTGCGGTACTGATTTCCCAGGCTCGACTGTAGTGTCCCGTTTCGAAGCTCAAACTATGGACCATGGCTTGGGCTTCTTCTAGGGAGTGCAGGTCGCCGACGTGATGCCGCTCGTTGAGCACTTCGCCCATCACGGCGTAAATCACTTGGCGCACCAGGCCGGTGGAGTGGCAGCGTTCATCCAAATCATCCGGAATGAATTGGCCTTCGCTGATCAAGGCGAAATCGTCATTGAACAGGCAGGGGAACAGCTGCAGCTCATCGTCGGGCAGATGGGCCTGTGAGTCGTGTACGGGGCGAAAGCAGGGAGGGCAGTCGTCTTCGTAGGTGATCAGTAGCAGTCGTTCGATATGCAGGTTGTCGTAGCCGCGAACAAATGGGTTGAATGCCGCCAGCAGTGCTGGGGCGCGGGTGGTGGGGTTCATGAGGGTTCTCCAGAATGAAAATGAACAAGGCGCCCGAAGACGCCTGTGAGGGTTAAAGCCAGCCATGTTCGGCCAGGGAAAGCGGACGACCTTCACCGACGATGAAGTGGTCCAGTACGCGCACTTCGATCAAGGCCAAGGCCTCCTTTAACCGTGCGGTCAAGAGGCGATCTGCCTGGCTGGGTTCCGTACACCCTGAGGGGTGGTTGTGAACCAAAATGACAGCGCCCGCGTTATGAGCCATGGATCTCTTAATGACCTGTCGGGGGTAAACGCTGGCGCCATCAATGCTGCCGTGAAAGAGGACTTCGAACGCCAGCACCCGGTGCTTGGTATCGAGAAAAATCACACCGAAAACTTCATGCTCTTGTTGTGCAAGATGCAGTTTTAGATAAACCGCTACGGTGTCAGGGGCGGTCAGGATAGGGCCGCGGGTGAACAGCCGACGATCTAGAATTTGCAGCGCTTCGTCGATCAGCTGGTTTTCTTGGACAATGCGATCAGCCTCGAAATCCGAGGTTTCGATCAGTGTGAGCTGGGTGCTCATGGCGGTACCTCCGAAGGGAACAAACAGGGGTACACGCCCGAGGGGAGTGGTGTCCCCGAGGTGGGTGTGAAGTCGCGGGCGTTATCAGATGGCGCACCGTTACAGCCGAGTGAATCGATGGCGCTGACCGTGCAGGGGGGAACCACAGCCGTCGCAGGGCAATGGGGAAAAGGCTCTTATTCCCCAACCGGCTTCGGGATCGAAGTCGGCACTGATGGGCATCAACCGCACCAGCGCAAGATGAATACCGGCGATGCGTTTCTCGATTTCATCCGTCGTGTAGTAGAGCGATAACGTGCTGTGGTCCTCATAAGCCGCAGCGAACAGGCAGTCGTCGCAAAGCCAGAAGGACTCCATGTCGGTTCTCCTGTGCGGATTGAAGAAAAGGCGCTCGATGGAGCGCCTTGATGTGGAACATCGTGGACTGTTCAGGCGGACTGAACGGTACGGGTGGCATCACGGCGGGCCGTGCGAGGAGCGGGTGGAGATTCAGGTTCGACCCGAGTCTCTATTGGGTTGTCGGTCTCCTCAGCTTCGGCATCAGCCGATGGTGGGGATGGCTCACTGGTGGGCGCTTGCTCAACAGGTGCTGTTGCTTCCTGCCTGGCGGGCGCTTTGTACTCGAACGTGCCGTTGACCTTGATCCAGTCGATGAACAGCAAACGACCTTTCAGACTGGCGCCTGGTTGACCTTGTTTATCACCTTTCTCGTAGAGAAACGGATCGATCCACAGGTCGCCGATACGGAACGACAGCAAGACTTTTTTCTCGGCGTTGACGGCGTCCATATAGAGACGAATCAAACGTTCAGCTTCGCCCCCAGCGACTTTGCAGTCGAAGCGGGTGTACTCGACCGCATCGGTGGCACCGTGCAGGGCGGCGATATCGCAGGCCATGAACGGCTGGCCGCGGCGGACTTGGACTTCACGAACACGGTTGAGGTAGCCGATACCGACGGTGTGCAGATTGAAGTAAGTGGTCGCTTCTTGGGAGTGGTTGGCGTGGGCCATGGTAGTTCTCCTGTTTCAAGGAAAAACGGCGACGCACAGTCCCTGACGGGGAAGTGAGCCCCCGTCAGGGTGGGTAAGGTGAAGGCGAGTGATGAACGACTCGCCACCGGCAAGCCGATGACGAGTAGAACGATGCGTCTGGAGGAATAGCGGTGTAGCAGAGGAACGTCTGCGGGAGTGGTCCGCAAACATGGGGTAGTGGGCATTCATCACCGCTGAAGCGGTAACCGTGCGAGCTTCCGAACGCTGATCGCACTTGGGTGAACCACCACGAACGTGGCGTAGCCTTGAAGGTTCTGGCTACCTGGGCTGTCAACGACAGCGAACCACGCCCTTTGTATAAGCCTGTCACAGGGGGGCGTCAAGGCGCTGCCACCCGATTTTTTATGGCCGGAATACAGTGGCAGTCACTGGACTGAAGAACATGAAGAGTGGGCCTGGCGGGGTGCCAGGCGAGGAAGAGAAAAGCCACCTTTGGCGGTCTTACGCAGTCGACAAGCTCCTCGCAAAACTTGGTTTAACTGCGCCATGATTCGCCAACCGACCCTTGTCGTGGCCTGGGTCGGAACATGCTGGCACGCATCCGCGCACAAAGGGTGCCCAATGTTTCCCCGGTGGGCTCCGGGGCTGAATACGATCGCCGGAGCGGATGACCGCTATTGCCTGGCAGAGGCAACAGTGGTCATCCGCCACCACGATCTGGTCGAGCACAAAACGGGAACGAAATCCCGCAGAAGAGAAGGCTCCGAACTCTAAGAGTCCGACCGAACTGCCCGGAGCGAATCGGTCTTGGGTCGCCGTTGGCGATGATCTTGAGGCACTACAGCAGAGCGGGTGGGGCGGCGTCAAGGCAGAGAGCGCCCCCCTCCGCGGCCTTATATCAAATGCGAGCGAATGAGCTTACTTGTTGGCGAGATGAGCGGCCAATTGTTCGACGGTAGCCAGGATAAAGGCGCGGTCGCTTTCTTTCAGTCCACTCAGCAGACCCGCGATCATCTGACCCTGGTCATGGGGGCGATTGCTCGACGCCGTCAGCAGTTCATCCATCCGACAGTCGAAAATGTCCGCCAGTTGCATCAGCTTGACCACGGAAAGCTCCACCACACCGCGTTCCAGGCGCGAGATGGCTTCGCTACCGATCCCCAGGCGTTCAGCCACCTCTTCCTGGGTCAGATTACGCTCGGTCCGGTGCTTCGAGATCATGCGCCCGATTTGGGCTTGGGTTGGATGTTTATGTGCCAAGTGATGAGTTCTCCAGTTCAACCCGAATGGTTGAGCAAAGACCCATTGACATGAACATCCTTAACGGTCGAGTATCGCCTTGTTAGGTTGATACATTGACTGAAATCGCTAAGTATCGCGACGTGGGTTTTATTCCTCCTGGAATCAGAGTCCAGGGTGGCCAGTGTGAATGTACGGTCTGATAGGGCCAAGCTGAGGAAAGGTTGAGCATGGAAGAGGAGAGCAAGAACGTCATGGATCTGGTCTGGGATCGAACACTGGAACTGTTTATCAGGATTCATGATTGCCCTGATAACCCCGAGCACTTCGACAGCCTTGTCCATTGGCTCAACGAAAATCCTGCTCACCTGAAAGCGTTCAACGAACTGGGGCAGATATGGATTTCGACAGGCATCGCCCTGGCTCGTGAAATCGGACAACCGCTAAGCGACTTGGAGAGGGATCAGCCGCCGCTGATGATGCACTGACCCGTACATCGCCCCCATACTCATGTTGATCTCCAATGGCGTGTCAGGGGCGACGCGTACCTTTGCTGATCGGCACAGTGCCCTTGCAGTCCGGGTAGTGAGAGCACGACCAGAATGGCCCTGATTTTCCCTTTCGCCTGAGCATTGAGGCGTTGCAAATGGGGCAGGTCGGACCGGTTTCGACCGGTAACGCCAAGGTGAGCGTTCCGCAGTGTTCGACTAATTGCGCAATCCAACTCGCCTGCTTGGCGACGAATTCATCCAGAGTCAGACGTCCTGCTTCGATTTCGTCCAGGGCCTGCTCCCAGATCGCGGTCATACCCGGATCTGCGATTGCAGCGGGTACCGCCTCGATCAGGGTATGGGCCGCCGCGGAGGCCATCAAGGCGCGTTTTTTCTTCAGCAAATAACCGCGATCAATCAATCCCTTGATGATGCCGGCTCGCGTGGCTTCGGTACCGATACCGGTGGTGTCCCGAAGTTTCTGTTTCAGGCGGGGGTCGTTGACCAGTTTGGCCACGTTTTTCATCGCCTTGATCAGATCGCCCTCGGTGAGCGGTTTGGGAGCGGCGGTGCGCATGGACTTGAGTTCGACGTCGTCCACTGCGCATCGCGTGCCCTGTTGTAAGACGGGTAAGACTTGGGATTTTTGACTGGGCTCATCGTCCTCGGTGTTTTCGTAGAGCAAGCCTTTCCAACCTTGGACCAGGATCTGTTTGCCAACAGCGGTCAATCGCTCTTCACCACACTGCAGTTCAACCTGGGTCCGATCAAACTCATGATGCGGCAGAAATTGCGCGAGGTAATGGCTGCGAATCAGTTCGTAGACTTGGCGCTCTTGCTCAGACATTCGCACAAGGTTCGCTGGCTCGGTGGTGGGGATGATGGCGTGGTGCGCGGTGACCTTGGCATCGTTCCATGCACGGGAACGTAATGACCGATCGAGTTTTTCAAATTCGGGCTGTAGCGCGGGATCCGTTTTGAGCAGGGCATCGAGTACCGCGGGTACCTCATCGAACATACTCGCTGGCAAATAGCGGCAATCGCTGCGCGGGTAGGTGGTGGCTTTGTAAGTTTCATACAGGGCTTGGGCGATGTTCAGGACTTCCTGAGCGCCAAGCCCCAGCTTGCGCGAGCAGACTTCCTGCAATGTGCTCAGGTCGAAGGGCAGGGGCGGCGCTTCTCGGAAATGCTCCGTCTGCAGCGAGAGTACTGTGGCGGTCTTACTGCCCGTGATTGTTTGGACCACCTGACGGGCAAGCGCCTGTTGCAGACAACGACCGGCTTCATCTTGTCCTGAGCGTGATGGTTGCCACGACGCGATGAATGGTTGTCCCATTGAGGACAGGTGCACCTCCACGTCCCAGTAGGGCACCGAGACGAAGCTGGCAATCGCACGATCCCGATCGACCACCAGACGTAAAGTGGGTGTCTGGACGCGTCCAACCGACAGTACGCCATCGTAGCCCGCCCGCCGACCGAGGAGGGTAAACAAGCGACTCAGGTTCATGCCGATCAGCCAGTCGGCGCGGCTGCGGGCGAGGGCTGAGTGGTAGAGCGGGAAGGTCTCCTGGCCGGGCTTCAGCGAGGACAGTGCTTTGCGAATCGACGCCTCGTTGAGTGCGGACAACCAGAGGCGCTGAACAGGGCCTCGATACTGGCAAAGCTCCAGTAACTCGCGGGCAATCATTTCACCTTCGCGGTCGGCGTCGGTGGCAATGACGACGGTGGTGGCTTCATTGAGCAGGCGCTTGATGACGTTGAATTGTGCCGCGGTCTTGGGTTTGACCTCGACCTGCCACTGCGCGGGAATGATCGGTAGATGATCCAACGACCAACTCTTGAATAGTTCACCATAAGCTTCAGGCGGTGCTGTCTCCAGCAGATGGCCGATACACCAGGTGACGATTGAGTCGGTGCCGATCAGGCAACCATCACCACGCCGAGTGACCCCAAGTACCTTGGCGATGTCCCGACCCTGGGACGGTTTCTCGCAGAGGAAGAGGCGCATAGACCTGCTCCGGATTGAGTTCGGAGCAGCGTGGTTGGAAACAGCAGTGGCGAGATATGAGAAACCTGAATGGCAGGTTCCTCATATTAGTCGGTGAGGGCAGCCTTGAATGGGCCGAGGCCACTACCTTTTTGTAGCGTGGGCAATAGGGTGGGACTTCACGAGCAGCGAGTAATAATTGGCCAGCAACTTCGCGCAAAGGGGCAATTTTTATGCCTGAAGTCTGTCAGGCCATAGGTGGTTGCCCTCTGCGTTTCTTGGGTTTCGACGCAGGTGAACCGGCCTGCTCTGTATTTTGAGATGCCGTCGGTTCACTGGAGCGCTCCCGCATGAGCACGCCGTGCACCCGGTGAGGCAGGATGCCGACTCGACGGGCCTCGATCTTGAAGGTCACCCGCGCGTTATCTTCGCTGTCCTCCCACTCATCGCGCACTGTGCGGCCTTCGACCAACACACGCATACCTTTCTGGTACAGCGTGCTCCAGTGTTCAGCCTCGCGGTGCCAGAGCTCAACCGGCGCCCAATAGCCGCCTCGGTCTTCATAGCTGCCATCGCGTGGCACAGGGTTGTCGAAGTACACATTCAGCCGTAGCAAACGCCGTGGCTCGTCATTGCCTGATGGGAATTCCTGGAACTCTGGCGCACTGCCGATGTTGCCTTCGCCGACGAAAAAAGTACTCATCGAGATATCTCCACTGCTGGTGTGAACTGGCGCAGAAGCCGTTCGGCACTGGCCATTTTGATCGCGCAGGTCGAGGCCTGGCGGTAGAGCGAATGCACCACGCTCATCTGCAGGTTCAGTGCAATGCGCTCGCATTCGAAAAGGTGCAATCCCTCGCGTGCGACCTGCGGCAGGGCTTTGTTGCGGATCTGGCGCTCCCAGACCGCAACCCCCATACGGGCAAAATCGCGGGTGCGCCAACGCAAAAAAGTGCTGCCCGCGCTGGTGTTCTGCAGCACCAATCGAATATCCAGCAGTGAGTAAGGGGGCTGTCCGGCCTGCTGCACCACGGCCTCCATCAGGTGGCATAATTGCGCTTCGATTTCCCTCGCCACCTGCGCCAGGTGCTCCAACTCCCCCTTACCCTTAAAAGGTTTTAAAAGGCCTTTTAGGGAGGCAGCGTGTTCGAGCTGTCGATAGGCATCGAGTGTCAATGCTTCGACGGGCATTGGTGGAGCCGGGATCATGGGATTCATGCTTCGTCCTCCGGCTCATCCACTGTCGTAGATAGCTCTCCCGCGTCCTCTGCCAACGCGTCAGCGTTATCCACTGCCACAGCACCACGACGAATGATTGGCGGTGCGAACTGGGAGCGGCGATGACCCTCAAGGATGTCTATCGGGGGCAATCCCCATTTATCGATGGCCGCCAGGGCACGGGCGTTGTTCGCCGCCATGTCGTCGCGGGTGACGCCGGCATGCCGATAGCGTTGCGCCTGGCCGAACAGGCTGCGCAGTAGGTGGGCGCCGTCGTCGATCCAGGCTTCCATGTCGATGCGACCGATCAAGGCGGTGTGATGGGCCAACAGTGTTCGGCGCACCAGGGTGTCGTAGTCGGTCAACAGGTAGACCGCCAGAAAACCCAGCTGGCTGCCGATGTACAACGGCAAAGTGACAGGGTGGATGTTGAGGTTGTCGCTCATGTCAATCTGTGTCGGCAGGTCCTGTCTGATCCGATCCAGCTGCTGGGTCAGTTCCAGCATCCCAGCTTTGGCCTGCATCAGTTTTTCTTCGAGTTGCACGATGGCCCAGTCGGCATAGGGATCGTCCTGGGCGGCTGTTTGTTTGATCAGGTTGGTGACACTGATGTAACCGGCCATGCCCATGATCGAGTGGACACCTTCGCGCGCGGTTCGACCTTGCCAGATACGGGCGGCGTGGTGAGTGTGCAGGGTCAGGGTGATGCTGCTGCGCAATGAACCCAGGTTGAGTTGATAGTGATCGGCCACGGTGTTGTCCTCGCATCGGCTTGGACGGGAACGTTGCGACAGATGAGGGTCAAGGGCAGCCAAAAAGCTGAATGCGGTCTGTTCGGTTTGGTTTGAGAGGGTTAATTTCGGAGACGTTCGTGAGTGACGCCAGTGGCATCATTTCCAGGGATGGCGTTGGCCGTACCGGTCGGACTGCGCAGGTTCGGCCCTTTGCGGTCTCACTGTAGAACTCAGTAGATTTGATGCCACTGGCATCAAATCTACTGACGTCCAGGGCGTTTGCCGCGCAGTTGGCGCAGCTCATTCAGGCACGCTTGGGCGAGGGCGGAGGCGGGTTCGCCCTGTTGTCGGGACGGGCGTGCGGGTGCTGTTGGGGGCGGGTCTGCAATGGGGGAGTGTTCTGTCTGACCTGCCCAAGGACGAAAATCACCGTTCAGTGCGCGCTGGATCAGGCCCATCAGATAGGCCGCGGGTTTTCGGATACCTCCTGCCGTACAGCGTGCACCCGCTTCGTTGAGCACCGCCTGACGATCCGCGGGTTTGAGCTTGTTCAGCGCCACGGCGACGGCCTGACGCTCGCTTGGGCTCAGGTGCAGCGGATCGGGCCAGTGCAGGTTATCCACCGCTGGGGTCGCGCGCGGTACAGTACAAGTACTTTCTTTTAATACAGTACAGGCGGCGTTCGGATTCCGAACGGTGCCGGAAATAGGGGCGTTCAAGCCCGGTTCGGAATCCGAACGAAGTTCCACACGATTCCGAACGCGGTGATTTTTGCCCAGTTCGGAATCGTGCACGGAGGCATCGGTGGCCAGATCCAATCCCTGCTGCGTCCAGTGTTCGCCCCAGCTGTCGAACCGTGTCGGTAACTGACCCTGATCGATATGGGTGTCTTGGCGAATTTCTTCCAAAACGTGCTGGGCGACAATCCGCACAGCTTTGGTCGCATGACCGAGGGTATGTCCGACCAGTTCCAGGTAAGTCTGATCCAGCTCCATGGCTTCGGCGGGAGTTAACGGCTCATCGTGTAGGACGTACAGAGAGCCTTGAAGACGTCCGCTGAGTGAATCGCGTCCGCGACTCACCAAACTGAGCCAGCGCGTCAGTCTGAGCATGGTCAAGACGCGAGCGATGGTTTCACGGGAGGCTGACGCACCGTAAGGCACACTCGACAGGTAAGGCTGCAGATCCTCATAGCGCGGCGTGACCACACCCTGGCCTTGCAGCATGAGCCGAAACACTTGCCAGGCATTCCGTTCCAACGGCGTCAGCCGACTATCCAACAGCAGGCGACGCGGTACGACTTCGAGTGATTGGCCACTGAACAGAAAGCCAGCCTGTAGGGCCTGGTTGGAGGGTGGTTCGGTGGTAGGGCGTGCGGGCCAACGTTCACTCAGCTGCTGGGTGCATTGCTGCAGGACACGCTGCCAGCGGCTGGAAGGGGCAGTGTTCATGTTCCGTTGCTGTACTGGTCAATCTGCTGCCAGACGATGGTCAAGCTGATCTGTTGCTCCTCCGCCAGCATCATCATGGCATCGAGCTGATCCTCGGTACCGTCCTGCGTACGTAGCTGGCACCATCGCTGCCAGAGCGCATGTTCCTGCGCTTCGCTCAAATGCTGAGGGCGACCCTTTCGGGTTTCTATCTTGAGCAGACGTCGGCGCAGAGCGGTTTCCGAATGCGCCAAGCCGAAGCATTGGTACATGATGGTGCTGCTGGCACCGAGCTTGAGCGCCCGGTTGATCAAGCGTTCGATCTGCTCGTCGCGTTCGGCTTGCTCGATCAACCGATGCAGCACCGGCGAGTCAATCTTGACCTCAACCCAGGGGACGGTGGCATGGGCCAGGCGTGACAGCGTGGTGGGTGGTAAGGATTGCAATAGGTAGATATCGTCCTCACTCAGTCCGAGTGCCTTACAGCGTTGTAGATTACCCAGGCGCAGCTCATGCAGCACCTGGGTCAGCATGGCTTGGTTGAGCACATTGAAGGACAGGCTCATGGCAGCTCCTTCGGTGAGTTGTCTTCAGGGGTAAGCGTTAAGTCGATCAGGCGACGGGCCAGGCGAATGAGGCGATACAGTTTGAGTAACAGACCGTCGGGCAGTCGCTCCAGTCCTACGTCCACGGCAGGACGATCTGTCAGTGGGAGTTGGTAGACACCTAGCAATAGCTGGCCGAACAAGGCGGAGGGCAGTTGCTTGCGATCCTCCCAGTTCACCTCGTCTTGAGCGCGCAGCAGGGCCAGGAGCAGAAGGTGAACGCCGGTCGAGCGAGGTGTCGCAAGATCTACCCGCTCCATATCTAGGGCAAAACCCAATCCATGCGACTGATCGATGATGCTCTCGGGATGTCCGGCATCGGCCTCCATTTCCCGCGCCAGTCCGGCGATGGTTGAACGCAGTTGTTCGGGGCTATCCAGTGTGGGTGCGATGGTCCAGATGTCGTCGATCGCGCAGGCCTCGACTGTCGGTGCGGCTTCAGTGGCAGTGTCGCGCTCGATTTGTTCGCGAATCTGTTGAACGCGTGACGGAGGGCTGACCGCTAATACGGCATTGGTCTCAGGCGGTGTGAGCGGTTCCTCTCGCGCTGTTTCGATCTGGGTCCTGGTCTCAGTTGATTGGAGACGGGACTCGGAGGAGGGAGGTCCAGGCGCGGCTCCATCAACGCTCGGCAGAGGGCTGTTCTCCGAGGGCGTGGTGACGACATCGCCAGGCGTCGAGATGACCCGTTGGGTATCGCTCAGCTCCAGGGCCAGCATACGGTAGGACTGTCCGAGTAAGCGGCTCATGCGCTCGAGCAGTTCATCCTGGATCTGCTCAAGATCGAAGGATTCAGGGTCGGTATCGAAGGAGCCCAGGGTGTCGAGCCAAAACTCGGTGAACGCAATGGTGGCGGTTGGATAACGATTCCAGGTTCGTTCAGCTTGACTACGCAGACTGATCAGGCGTTCGATCTGGGGCTTACCCAATCCGGCATACAGGGTTTGTGGAATGGCGGGCAGTAAGTGTTCAAGGGTGTCGAGCATCCGGCTGATGTGCGACTGCGAAATCGGGTAGCCTCCAGCGGCAAGACGTCGTGCCAACTCACGTTGCGAGAGCACAGCGCCATCTGGTTCGAGCATGGTTTTGAGTTTGGCTACCGCCAGCGCACGTTCGATGAAGGTGAGTTGGCCGTGCAGATCGCTTTCGGCCAGATGGCCGAGTAGGGCGGTGAGTTCATTGCTCCAAGGTCGGAACAGGCAATGAATTCGGAAGAAGCGCTCGTCGCGGGTTTCCTGCCACAGCTCGCCGAGAATCGCCAAGCGCGTATTACCGCCGTTGCGGATGATGAAATAGGTTTCTCCCGGGCGGCGGGTTATCGGCGGTGGTTGATCCAGCCCGCGTTCACGGATCGAGGCCTTGATATCGTCATACAGCGGATTACGGATGAAGCGCGGGTTGTGTTCGTAAGGCCGCAACTGTTCCAGAGTGACCAGCATCGGCGTATCAGTGAGTGGGTCGGACAGCCGCTCCAGCTCTGGACCCCGAGGGAAGTGGTCCTGGTGCAGCTTGTCGGTGATTTCCTCCTGACTGAGCTTCTTCATCGGAACAACCTCAATTAACGCCGGTTGTGCAAATGGTCACCGACCTCGAACTTGATGATCTCGGCAGTGCCCGAACCTTCGAAGTGTCGGGAAAGTTCTGCTAGGAACCACCGCATGGCCGAGCGCCCGCCCTGCAGGCGAAAGACCACGGTGCAGTACTCCTCGCAAGGTGGATAATGTGGTCGAATGGGTGGCTGAACGATGATGGGAAGCTGATCCAACATCAAAAGACTCCCTGCCAAACGCTGTTGGCCTCAAGGTCGATCAAACAACATGACTTGACGAGAAATGCTGGCTTGGCGAATCGTCTCATTGAACCTCCGCGTATCTGCTCACCCTAGAGATCGCTTCGCGCCATTCCGGAAACAACTCGATGGCCAACGCCTGCATGGTTTCCAAAGGTGAGGGCGAGCGTTGTTGACGTGACCGGCGCGTTTCGATTCGGTGGACCGGTAGGCCAAGGGAGGCGGCATTGAGATAAGCCACTCGGTCTGGAACTACGGTTTCTAGAACCGAGACATTGGTAGCCTCGACGAAAGTTTCGCGCAGGCCTCGGATGATCATCCGCGTGTCCATCCGAATGGCGTTCACCTGGTTCAGTAGCAATCGCAAGGGGGGTGGTGGAATGCCCAGGTGGCGGAACGGTTCGAGTTCACTGAGCAGCTTCAAGGTGCCGCGGCGTAGTTCGCGGGCGGCGAGCATTTCCGGTGTGATGGGCGAGAGAACGAGATCGCAGGCGAGGATGGCCATCTCCAGCAGCACGCTACGTGCGCCTTGGGTGTCGATTAAAAGCAGGTCATAACGGGGGCGGAAATTGTCGAGTACATTGCGCAGCCGTAATCGCCCGTCAGGGGCATGCAACAGCAAGGTGCTGAGTCGGCCTTGATCGTCGTTGGAGAGGATCAGGTCGAGCCCTGCTATCACTGTCTTGGAAACAATCTGTGCAGGAGTTATAAGATTGAGTGCAATGAGCTCGTACGCCCCAGCAATAGCTTTCTGGTTCAAGGTGTAATAGCTGGAGAGGGTGGGTTGGCTATCCAGATCGAGCAGCAGGACGCGTAGGCCAGTGTCCGCCAGCAGCCCGCCGAGATTGGCAGCTACTGTGGTTTTGCCTACTCCACCTTTGGTGGAAACCACCGATACCACACGCATGACGTCAGCCCTGCTGCGCCAAGCGCTCGGTGACCCACCGCTCGATCTCCAACGAGTCCCAGCCCACTGCACGCAGTCCAATGCGCTTAGCCTGAGGGAATTGACCTTCCTTCATCAGGTTGTAGATGTGCGCACGCTTGAAGCCGGTTTTTCGCTCCACCTCGTCACGCCGCATGATGTGACGTTCGACCTGCGGTTGAGGTGCTTCAACGATAGGTGAGGATTGGCTGGGCATGATGGTCACTCCTGGCGTCGATTAGCGCATGGTGGGAAGTGACCTGGATTCAAAACCAGAAAAATCCGACAGTCATTGCACTGCAATCGTACCTATTGCACTGCAATCGTACCTATTGCACTGCAATCGTACCTATTGCAGTGCAATGCACCGACTTAAGCACGGGAAAGGCTGCGCCGAGCGGCGGCGAATTTCTCATCGAGAGAGCGTTTGCTTAAACCTGGGGTGCCTTCATAGTGCGCAGTTATTGAGTCAACTATAGCGGCTTGGCTTTCAAATACGGAGTTGGGTTTTCCGGCCGGTGAGGAACCGAGCAGGGTTTCGAGTAAGGCGCCGATTACATGCTGATATCCGGTTTCGCTGCGCTCGCTGAGCTTGCCTTGTGTCTTAACGAGAGCGCGTAAACTTTCCCGTTCCAAACCGATGGCCTTGAGTTCTTCAAGGAGCTCACGAAGGGCGGCCTCACTCGCTTTGAGGTCTACCTCAAGCGCATCTCGGTTAGCTCGCAACGTCAGGTAAGTACCAAAGCTGATTTGCTCATTTTCAGTGGACAATTTCCCAAATAGGAACGCCGGACGCTGATCGGGATAATGATGAAACATCCACCATTTGAGGTCTGTATGCCTGACCGTGAGCAACCGGCAGTCGATGGGTGTTCCTGGTGCGACCGTCACGCCGAAAAAGCCAAATGGAAGCTCATGGTTGCGCACTGCATCGAAGATTTTTTCGGTGTTGGCGTGGAGGCATGGCCATTGAGGGAAGGTCGTGGACAGAATTGCGGGGCAATCCCTGGCGGACTCAAGAATCTGAGATTCATGAGCCATAAGATTACACCAACGTATGGCGGCATCGATGGGACGATAAAACACTTTTGCCAGCGGATTGCAGCTGTGAGGTGTGTACATAGGAACGGCCTCATGTCTGAGGGAACAGATCCGCTAGGTACGTTTTAGAGGCTTGTACTGGTCTGAGCTTCCATGCGGTGACTGTTCCATAAAACGGTTCAATGTGTTGGCAAATCGACTTCCTATTTGAACTCATCGGAAAAGGAATGGTGTTGTTTGGTCATCAGAGGCCTCTACCTTGCGAGCATTCCCGCCTAAAAGGGTGTCCGGTGTCATAGACCATTACATAAGGGAGATCTCCATTCACAAGCGAGTCGAGGAGGCGCTCACAGTTGAGCCTCAGCATTGGCCACCGAGGGAGCTCAGTCGGGCCGGGTAGGTTCCGATCTCCAAGCGTTCGGACAATCTTTGTCTCGAACTTTAATAGATCGCTCCAGCGAATCGCGGCTTCTATAGGACGGTAATAGGCCTTCTGGATGTCGGGGCCATGGGACTTGCTCATCTTCGTCAGTCTCTCTGCATACTGCCCGTCAACCTTGTCTGTGTGATTCATAGCTCACCCCGTGGGAAAAAATAAGAGCTTACGGTCGACGGACGACTATTGCCGTTCAGATGTTGATTAATTTGGATTCAATTTTTCGGTGGTCGAGGCAGGCGTCGTCATGGGGGCTTTGTGCTCATTTGAGTTACCTCTACCTAGTCGCTCCAGGCCGTCCTGGCTTGAAGCGTGATTGGCGGTTGGGCACCTTGAGAGCGCTTACATCCCCCCTACGCCACCTCCTGGCAGGACGCTCAAGAGGTGGTGGCTCGGTGCCGTGTTTACCGAGAAATTAGTGAGGGTGTTTCAACGCTCTTGGCAGCCCCAAACATTGCCACTTGTAGCTCAGGGTTGGCTTGCAAGTGGCGAAGTCCCGTCAGGGTATGCTCCAAGGCTTCTTTATCAGCGCAGTGGTAGACCAGCTTCTTGAACTCTGAGGCAGCGGGAGATGCGTGTTCGAGGAAGGCTGCGCGGCGCGACTCCGAATATCGGTCGAGGACCTCAGAGTCAGCCCTATCTTCAATTACCGCGGTTAAGGCCTCGTAGAGGACGAATATGTCAAAAAGCCCGGATGTCAGTCCCAGGCCTCCGGTCGGGTTTGTGACATGCGCCGCGTCCCCGGCCAGCAGTACGCGCCCAACCCGCATACTCTCGGCTGCTCGCTGGTGCATTCGATAGGGAGAGTGCTGGACAACTTCGTACTTGGTGCCCTCTGGAAGAATCCTCGCGAAGTAGGCTGGAATACGCTCAGCGACTTGTTCTTCTGGAAGATCCAGGCTTTCACAGTAAGTGACACGCCAAAGGTTTTCATTGTCGATCCGAGCAACAATTGCACCTACTTCGGGATCAAGCATCATGGTGGCATTTGAAAAGCCCAGCTTGGAAAAATCGCCGCGCACGTTTGTTGCTACAAAGCGCTCTGGCCATGTAATCCCGTCGAAGCTTAGGTTAAGCGATCGTCGAATTATGCTGTTGGCGCCATCGGCCCCGATCACCCAAGCGGCATTTATTTCTTCCTGCTGATCTTGCTGCTGGCAATGCAGCGTCACCTCATCGTCAGTCTGGTCTAGGCCGGTTACTTCTACGCCCCAGCGGATACTGAAGTTGGGCAGTTTTAGAAGGTGGTTGAGGGCAATCTCAGCCAGCTTATTCTGACCAAGATGAAGGTTGTATGGGGTTTTGCTCAGGTTTTTTAGAGGCTCGCGCGTATCCATGTGAATACGCTCCCCTGTTTTGAAAACATAGAACTGCAAGGCGGAGCTCAGGAAGCCGGCGGCTTTTGCATCATCCAGTACGCCCAGTTTTTCTAATCCATCAAGGACTGCCCAGTGGTAAACCATCGCCCTCGGCGAGTGCTGAATGGCGTCGGCGCGCTCTACTACGCAAACTTCGATACCCGATTTGGCGAGTCCCAGTGCGCAGAGCAGCCCGCTAGGACCCGCTCCAACGATCACGACATTTTTCTTATTCATTGTGTTGTCACTCTGCTGTGGGGGGAGTAAGTGCCGTTGCTAGCAAGCGGCACCTGGTCGAGCAGCGGCCAAGACTGGCTCTGAGTTGGAATGCTCTTCCACGTCAGCTCTGTCTTTCTGGCATCGCGTTCACCCGATTTTCGATAACAGAGCGAACATTGTCAATATTTGTTCGTACAAATATTTTGGTTTGCTGTAGGTTAGGCTGGTTTGGCAATGGTCTGTATAGAGTGTTGTCGGCTTCTTTCGCTATATTGTACGTACTACTTTAAGATTTACTACGTCGCAGGGTGAAGGAAAGGCGGAACATATCCGGTTTATGGAGGGTGAATGCGATGATGGCGAGTTTCCCTGATGTAAGTCGGTACCGACGCTGAACTTCCATTACCGTTATGCCGGATTCGACTTGCAGGGTCGGGGCTATTTTGGCGGACGCATGACCGGATTGAACGATCTGTTCCACCTCTTCAACGCGCTCGCCATACAGATCCTCTACAAGCTCATAAATGGGGCTTCGATTGCGCTCAAGAAGGCGGGAAACGCCCGCGTAATCGGCGTGGATAAATACCTCCGTCCAGCAGATAGGAGAGGGGTTTCCTTCCATGAAGCGGAAGCCTGCAACATGGAGCCAGCGCTGACCTTCTGGGCAGGCTAGTCGCTCCGCTTGTTCCTCAGTGCACTCGATCATGCCTAACGTTTCGATCTCAAACCGCATGCCGGCGGCATAGTTGATCAGGTCGCTAATGGCGTTGATCTCATGGACATACGTTTGCGAGGAGCCAGGGCGAACGACCGTGGTCCCTGCTCCCTGTCGGGAGGAGACGAGTCCGTCATCGCGGAGTTGGCGTAGTGCTGCTCTGACCGTGTGGCGGCTGACATCAAAGCGTTCGCTCAGCTCGGTCTCGGTCGGTAGCTGGGTTCCGACGGGATATGTACCGGAGAGGATCTCGCCCTTGAGCTTCTGCACCAGTTGCTTATAAAGCGGACCGTTGGATGACTTGATGTCGGTTTCCGCGGATGAGCTCATGTTTCTCTTGCCCTATTAAAAAGAAGGTATCGATTGAAATTGTACGCATATCTGTGGAGGGTTCCGAATAGTTTTTATCGTGAGTTTCGGATCCGTCACGAATGAGGTAGTGCTCGTGATTGATACGGACTTTTGGGTGTGCGAAAAACACTCTGCCTCTGCGAAGGCCGCATTGGGAGGCGTTATACCTCCCTAGGGCAGCATTGTTAATCGTCGATCGCATGGCCTTGTTTAGGAACCAGTACCGTCCGTTCAAATGTAACGAAGACGGTGCCATCTGCTTTCTTGCCGGTTGTCCGTACCGTCACAATCCCTTGGGTGGGGCGACTGCCGGATTCTCTTTTTTCGAGCACTTCGGATTCGGCGTAAAGCGTGTCGCCAACATAAACAGGCGATATCAGCTTGATCTTGTCCCAGCCCAGGTTGCCAATGGCTTTCTGGCTAATGTCGCTGACGCTCATGCCCACCACGATCGAGAGCGTGAGACAGCTGTTCACCAGAGGCTTCTTGAACTCAGATTTCTCAGCGAAAGCATTGTCGAAATGTAGTGGGTGGGTGTTCATGGTGAGGAGGGTGAACCAAATATTATCGGTCTCAGTGACGGTGCGACCTGGCCGGTGCTCATAGTAATCTCCGATTACGAAGTCCTCGAAGTAGCGGCCATAGCTTTCGCGATATCTGTGTGGGGCTATTTCTTTTGCGATGCCTACCATTTCTGTTCCTTTATTTTTTTGGGTGGTACAGCTACTTAACCAGTCGTTCGTTGTCCGCACCCAGGCGTGGTGCTTCTGGCTGCAGTTGGGCTGGCTCGTTGTGGAATCGGATGGGGTTGCCGATGTGGCGAATGCCTGAGCTATCGCGCCAGACCATTCGACGTGCGATGACATTGGGGTCGATCAGTGCTTCCGGTAGGCTTTTCACCACGCCGTAGCAAATGTTCAGCTTCTGCAGAAACTCATCCCAATACGCTAGGTCGAGCTGCTTGAAGCGCTCGCTCAGTGCATTGATCACCGGTTGCTGATGAGGCCCTGGACCGAGCGCGCAGAGCGGTATCAGGTCTTTGCGGTCAAGGGCTTCGAGCAGAGCGCTGACAAACTTGGGCTCTTGTCCGGCAAGGGCAATGAACCTCCCGTCGCGCGTTTCATAGGTGCGATAGAACGCGCTGCCTCCAGTCGTTCGTTCATGCTTGGGGTTGGGCTGGCGTTCCGCCGAAATTGCCGGGCCGAGAATGTTCAAGCAGCCCGCCAACGCTGCATCGTGCATACCGATATCCAGGTAATCGCCTAGTCCGGTTGCTTGCCGTCGGTACAGGGCCATCAAGACGCCTGCCAGCCCCTGAAGCCCGGCGAGAAGGTCGGCGATTGGCACTCCAGGCAGTGCTGGGCGGTCGTCCTCGCCGAGCGTCATGCTAAGTAAGCCGGCTTGCGCCTCGACACCCAAGTCATGGGCGGGGCGGTCTCGATAAGGGCCGTCCTGGCCGTAGGCGCTTATGGAGCAATAAATAATGGCTGGGTTTCGTTGCTTGACCTGCTCATAACCAAGCCCGAGGCGATCCATAACACCAGGCCTGAACGACTCGACAAAAACGTCAGCAGACCCGCAGAGTTTTAATAGCGCTTCGCGCCCCTCTGTCGTCTTCAGGTCCAGAGCGACACTTTGCTTGCCGCGATTTAGGTTTCGAAAGAAAACGGTATGCCCGAACTCGGAGGGGCCGATGTAACGACCTGGATCACCGCCATCGGGGTTTTCCACCTTGATGACGGTTGCGCCATGGTCGGCCATGGCGAGGGTCAGGTAGGGCCCGGGAAGAAATGTCGATAGATCCAGGACTGTCACTCCCTCCAGCTTCATTTGGCAGTTCCCGCTTCTGCTATTGCTGGGCTCGACAAGACCCGTTCGTTGTCGGCACCTAATGCTGAGCAGGCTTTCTGAGCCAGGCGTTGACCATTGATCTTGATGGGGTTGGCCAGGACCTTAAGCCCTTGCGGTGCGTGCGGGTGTGGCACCTGGTTAATCATCGAGTTGGTGGTCAGGAAGGGATTATTCATTGCCTCACTCAATGTGAGCACCGGAGCTACTGGTAAATGTCCGGTGAGCTTGCTTAGCCAGTGGCCAGTTGTTGCTTGGCTAAAAGTGCGGTCCAGTAGCTCGGTAAGCGCTTGTTGGTTCTGCTTACGCAGTTCCGCGCTGGCGAAGCGCACGTCTGACCTGAGTTCGTCTAACTTAAGAATGCTGATTAAAGCCAGCCAAAACTTCTCCGTCATACACATGATGAAGATCCAGCCATCCGCAGTGCGGAACGTCTGAACGGGGGCAAGTGATAGGTGTGCGCTGCGGGTCTGGCGGGAGACTTGATGCTGTTCGTTGAGGAACCAAATAGCGGAGTAACCCAGTTGATGCAGCGCTACGTCGAACAGAGAGGTATCTACGTCGCAGCCTTGCCCGGCTTTTTTGGCGCGATGAAGGGCAGCTAATAGCCCGATGGAGGCAGTGATGCCGGTCATATGATCCACTAGCGACGGAGCACCGAATCGCGAGGGTGGACCTTCTGGCTCCCCGGTCAGATCCATCAACCCCGCTTCTGCCTGCATCAGGTAGTCATAGCCTGGCCAGGATGCTCGGTCGTTGTCTCGACCATAGGCGGAAATATGTAAGCAGACCAAGGCTGGATATTCGGAGGAGAGACTCTTGTAGTCGAGTCCAAGCTTGGCGGGTAGGTCACCTCGTAGGTTGTTGACCAGCGCATCAGCGCCAATGAGGAGTTTATGAAGCTGCGCTCTCCCCGAGTCGGACTTGAGGTCCAGCGTGATGCTGCGTTTATTCATATTCCACGTCTGGAAGTACTGACTGTCTCCGTCGCCAAGCAGGTGAGGGCCTGTATGTCTTGCAGGGTCACCACCAATAGACGCGTTTTCAATTTTGATGACCTCCGCGCCTAGGTCGGCAAGGAACATGGTGCCGTAGGGGCCGGCACCAAATTGTTCCACTGAGAGGATGCGCAAGCCTTGGAGCGGCTTATCGGCAGGTGTCATGCTCCTGCGCTCCGTTTCATCAGCTGCTTGGCAATGATGATTCTCTGCATCTCGTTGGTGCCTTCGCCGATGCAAGTGAGCGGGGCGTCTCGGTAAAGACGCTCAATGTCGTACTCTTTCGAGTAGCCGTATGCCCCGTGAATCCGCATGGACTCGATCGAGTTTTCAAGTGCGGCTTCGGATGAAAAGTACTTCGCCATCCCTGCTTCCATGTCACAGCGGTCGCCGCGGTCAAAAGTTTGCGCTGCATCCAAGGTCAACAGGCGAGCAGCTCGTGCACGAGTGGCCATTTCGCCCAGTTTGAGTTGGATCGCCTGGTGTTCAGAAATTGGTTTGCCGAAGGTCTTACGGGTGGCTGCATAGCTGATGGCGAGTTTTAGTGCTCCTTCGGCGATACCCACGCCCCGGGCTGCCACATTGATGCGCCCCAGCTCGAGGCCCCCGGTTGCTTGGTAGAAGCCTTGACCTTCGATTTCGCCGATTAGGTTGTCTGCCGACACTCGATAGTCATCAAAGATCAGTTCGCTGGTTTCGATGGCTTTGTAGCCCAGCTTGTCGAGCTTGCGGCCCGCACTGAAGCCGTTGCCCTTGGTGGCGATAAACAGGCTCATGCCCTTGTGGCGAGGCTGTGCCTGCGGGTCGGTCTTGACCAGCAGTGCGAAGCAGTTGCCTTCAATGCCGTTGGTGATCCAGGTTTTGCTGCCGTTGATCACGTATTCATTGCCCTCACGACGGGCCGTCATGCGAATGCCCTGCAGGTCGGTTCCAGCATCCGGTTCGGTGAGGGCCAGCCCGCCTCGTATCTCGCCGGTGGCCAGGCGTGGCAGCCATTGCTGTTTTTGCTCCACGGTGCCGAACTTCTCGATGGCCAGCGCCAGCATGAGGTGTGAGTTAAAAATGCCTGTCAGGGCCATCCAGTCAGAGGAAATACGCATGACGATTTGCGCGTAGGTGGACGCTGGAAGACCCAGTCCGCCGTACTGCTGACTGATGGTGGCGCCAAATAGACCCAGCTCCTTCATCTGTTCGACCAGTTCGTGGGGGTAGCGATCGGCATGGTCGAAGTCTTTGACTTTCGGTCGTACCTCCCGCTCCACCCAGCGATCAATGGCGTCCAGGAGCTGCTTTTCATCGGCAGATGTTAGTGTCTGGTGGCGGGGTGAGTTATGCATTGTTCTGCCTTTTGTTTTAAATGTACGTACAAATTATTTTTGAGTTGACATCTTGTCAAGTGTAATTTCGCGGTTTTATGTGTGTTTTAGAGCGAATATAGTCCTTGAGTAGATATTCTCAATAATATGTTCGTACATATTGTTTGGGTTGCGGCCGCCTGTGCCGCAATGGAGGGGGGTTAGCTGATCAAGGTTTTCGAGGCGATATTGGCCTCTGTGATCTGTGCAAATCGGGCCTCAATCGGGCTGAACATTTCTGGATGCGTGAAGCAATAAAGATCCTGGCGCCGAATGGCCGCTATTACGAGATCCCCGACATCCTCTGGTTCCAGCCAGCGCATCTGTGCCATAGCTGGAATATCGGTAAGATCGACGTCTTGAAGTTGCGCATCCTGGAAGACGCTCGGGCGATTTCGAGAGCTGTTCTGAATGTTTGTGTGCACCGGTCCGGGAAGCAATAGCGTGCACCCGACCTTGCTGCCAGCCATTCGCAGCTCTTGGGCGAGGGTTTCAGTCAGTGCGACAACCCCGTATTTGGTTGCCGAGTAGCCACCTAAACTCGGCATGGTCGCGAGACCGCCAATAGACGCGGTGTTAACGATATGGCCCCCATCAGCATTGCCCTGGAGAAGGGGGAGAAAGCTGTGTACGCCGTGGATGACGCCCCAAAGGTTGACATTGATTAGCCAGCGCCAGTCGTCGAGTGACATCTCGCTGATGTGAGCCATCGGCCCGACGCCAGCGTTGTTGCAGACAATGTCTACGCGCCCGAACTCCTTAAGGGTCGCTTGTGCGAGAGCCTCAACACTCGCGCTATCACTCACATCGGTTTTAACCGGGTGCGCACCAATTTCCCGCGCCGTAGCTTGCAGACTGGACTCCTCAATGTCCGCGATCACCACGTGTGCGCCAAGTGCTACGAAGCGTTTGGCGATTCCCTTACCGATGCCTGAGGCGCCCCCAGTAACCACTACCACTTTGCCGTGCAGTTCACGAAATTCACTCATTTTTTGTTCTCCATCTTCGGTGTTTTTCTTGTGAAATTGTTTGCACAATTATCCTTGGCCTTTGGTGCTGTCAAGCTTGAAAAAAGACGTTCTTTTAAAAAATCCAATATAAACAAGTAGATAAGTTTATTTATTCTGTTTTTTTTTTTTATCGTTATGGTTTTTTTGTTTTTGTCGTGTTTTTGTACGTACAAGTGTTGACCTGTTGTTCGAGTGCAAGCTAGATTTGCGTCACCGAGCATGTGATGAGCGTTGCAGCTCGGGCTTCGGCCTCCACCCCGAGGTCTTCGTCGGATCGCCAATAAAAACAAGATGCGAGGGTCACGATGATTAATCATGAGCGCAAAGGGGCATTCCGCCCTGCTGC
Source organism: Pseudomonas sp. GL_093 (assembly GCF_057837605.1). Lineage (NCBI taxonomy): Bacteria > Pseudomonadati > Pseudomonadota > Gammaproteobacteria > Pseudomonadales > Pseudomonadaceae > Pseudomonas > Pseudomonas sp. GL_093. The sequence continues at coordinate 2,509,757 of NZ_CM174448.1, forward strand.
TCCGTTTCTTTTTGAGAACCAACAAGTCGCCGCGCGGGGATTGGCTTTTTGCTCCTTGCTGGTTTTTGGCGCTCCAGCCGCCCAAGCCATGCCGTTAGCTGATACGGATAGCTATTCAGTTCGGTTCGATAACACTGTTAAGTACAGTCTCGGGGTGCGCACAGAAAGCCCGTCGCACACTTTTCTGGATAATCCCAATGGGAATGATGGCGACTCACGGTTTGACAGCGGCAGTTTGATCACCAATCGCCTTGACCTTCTGTCTGAGTTCGATTTCTCCTTGAAGGATGCGTACAAAAGCGGGTTCCGTGTCAGTGCCGCAGCCTGGTACGACGACGTGTACGCCGGCGGCGCGAAAAACGTAAGCGAGAACTACAACCCTGATAGCGTCAAGTCGAACGAGTACGTTGATCGAGCTAGGCGTTTGCATGGACAAGATGCAGAGATCCTTGATGCGTTCGTCCACAGCGGCCTTGATGTAGCGGGTCACGACCTGAACTTCCGGCTTGGGCGCCACACGTTGTTATGGGGCCAAAGCTTGTTCCGTGCAGGTAACGGCATCGCTTACGGGCAGGCACCCATCGACATAATCAAGGCGGCTTCCGTTCCCGGAACCCAGGCCAAAGAGCTCTTCCTTCCCGTCAATCAGCTGTCCACTTCATTTGCGCTAAATGATCAGTGGAACGTTGAGGCGTACTACCAGTTTGAATCCCGGGAATCGCGCATTCCTGTCCCTGGAACCTACTGGTCTCCTGCTGATATGGCTTACAGAGGGGGAGAGCGTCTGTTGACTGGTGGTGGGACTTATCTCAGGTATTCCGGTTCTGACGAGGCAGATTCCTCTGGCGAGAACTGGGGGCTGGCTCTTAAGTACTACGATCTCGAGGCCGGTTGGGATGTTGGTTTCTATTATGTGAAGTTCGCTGATCGGATTCCTCAGGTTGTGACCCGTATTGCTCCGGGCGCGGCTGCTGATCCGTTCCAGATTGGTGACTACCGATTCGTCACGCCGACCAATATTGATATCGTTGGTATGAGCTTCTCGACCACTGTGCTGGACGCGAACGTGGGTGCAGAAGTTTCTGTGCGGCACAATATGCCTTTGGTCTCAGCCGGCTTTTATAGCCCGGACAGCCGTACCAAATATGCCACCGGGGATACCGCGCATGCTCAGGTATCCATGATCTGGGTGGCACCGCGAACCGGCTTTTGGGATAGCGCCTCGGTCCTCGCGGAGGCGGCTATCCATCACCTGTACAGCAAGGATGACCCGTTTAACGTCTCCGCTGACACCGACAAGACTGCCTATGGCGTTACAGCCGTATTCGAGCCGAGCTGGTTGGGAGTACGACCTAGTCTCGATCTGAGCATGCCGATCACCCTGGCTCACAACTTCACTGACAACTCACCTATTGACCCCACATGGATTGGCAATGGCGGGAGCGTGTCCGCGGGATTGAGCTTCAACTACCAGCGCACCTGGCGTGGTGGCGTGACTTACACAATGTTCACTGGTGCCGATTCGAACAATGTGTTCGCGGATCGCGACAACCTCATGTTCACGGTTTCCCGGTCGTTCTAACTGGTTGGAGTAAAAGATGAATAACAACAAATCCAAATTGCTCTTCTTAATGGCCTTCGGAGTTTTATCGTGCTCGGCTGTGCAGGCCGCTGTGTCCCCTGAAGAAGCGCAAAAATTAAAATCAGAGCTAACCCCTGTAGGCGGCGAGCGAGCAGGTAATGCCACAGGCAGTATCCCGGCATGGAACGGCGGTCAGAAAGCCGCTTTACCTGCGGGTAAACCGAATCGACCGCCGTTGTTCAAACCTGACGAAAAGCTAATTCTGAAGATTGACGCCAGCAACGTCGATCAGCACAAAGAGCAACTTACTGAAGGTGAGCAAGCTCTGCTGAAGAACGTTCAGGGTTATTCCATCAGTGTGTACCCGACTTATCGGTCGGCATTGGCGCCAGAGCACACCTATGAGCGTGTGTTCAAGAACGCTACCACTACCAAAATGGTAGATCAGCAGTTGATCAGTGATTGGGGTGGAAGCATTCCTTTCCCGATTCCGAAGTCTGGTGCGGAAGCGATGGCCAATACGCAGTTCGCTTTCCGAGGCATTGATGTACAGACCACTTCGTCCGTTTATGTAGTCAGCAATGCTGCTCCCGTATTGGCGTCGTCTACCTTTGTCCTGGAAACCAACCCGGGAGATTATCAGCCAGGGCGTGAGGATCCATTCAAAGGTCAGGTGCGGTATGGAGTGCTTGTTGAAACCAAGGCGCCTGCCTATCAGTCGGGCGAAAAGATCCTTGGCCTAATCGACAAGCAGCTTAATGCGGTAGCTCAGGCATGGACTTACCTTCCAGGACAACGCCGCCTTCGTCGTACTCCAAATGTTCAGTACGACGTGCCTTCGCCGTTTACCTCTGGAGTCACCAACTATGACGAGCAGAATGGCTTTCAGGGTTCCATTGATCGTTACGACTGGAAAATTGTTGGCAAGAAGGAGTTATACGTTCCTTACAACAACAACAATTTCCTCAATGCGGTAGGCCTCGATCAGGTACTTAAACAGCAGTCGGCAAATACCGCCCTGATGCGATGGGAACTGCATCGCACTTGGGTGCTGGAGGGGACTGTTAAGTCGGGACAGCGTCATGTGGTTCCCAAGCGCAGAGTTTATGCGGATGAGGACAGCTGGCAGATTCTGTTGGCAGATGAGTGGGACGCAAAAGGGGCCTTTTGGAAGGCAACACAGGTTCTGACCTACGTGAATCCCACCCTTCCCGGGATGATCCTTTCTACCAACTTCGTCTACAACCTTCAGTCGAAATCCTACGCCGCGTTCAACGTTTTGAGCGATGAGAAAGACGGCTACACGTACCAGCAGGTTCCTGCCACGATTTTTTCTCCAAGGAATCTCGAGGCATCGGGCGTCCGATAGCTTGCGGAGTAAACGATTGTATTCGGACCCGTTTTGGGTGGTATCGAGCAAGTCGTCTGATTTGACTTGCTCGGCTTTCTCAGAGGTTATGTAGATGAATTGGCATCACGTGTCAGCCGCGCTGTTGGCAGTTGTGCTCTCGTTGGGTGGGCGAGGGGAGGCAAACGCTGCCGCGCCCGCTCAACCTTCCCCCACGTTGGCGCTCACAACAGCGGCCCTGCCTCCTTCCCATCCCGATCGGGTCATGTTGATGGCAATCGCTTACGCCGGTGATCGACTCGTGAGCGTGGGTGAGAGCGGTACCGTCGCCTTGTCGGACGATGACGGCCTAACCTGGCGCAGCGCTAAGCATGTGCCGGTGAGCGTAACCCTGACAAACATAGCGTTTGCTTCTTCCGGAATTGGCTGGGCTATTGGGCATCAGGGGGTGGTACTTCGCACCGATGATGCGGGCGAAAATTGGGTGAAGCAGGCCGACGGAATTACCCTTGCGCAGCAGGCTGTGGACTATTGGACACAACAAGCGGCCGAAGGAAATAAGGATGCTGAGGCCTTGCTGGAGAATGCCCTGAACGTGCTGGCGGATGGCCCCGAGAAGCCATTGCTGACGTTGTCCGTCATCGACGACAAACAGCTGGTTGTCGCGGGTGCGTTTGGTCTGGCGTTTCAATCAAACGATGCGGGCAAGAGCTGGGCTCCGCTTGGGGCCTTGGAGAACGAGGGGCGCTTGCACCTTTATGGCGTGGCGCGCACTGCGGGGAAGACCCTGGTCGTGGGTGAGCAAGGCCTGTTACTGGATGGCAACAGGGCACTGGCTTCGCCCTATGAGGGCAGCTTATTTGGTGTTATCGCTGACGGTTCATCTCGTGTTATCGCCTACGGGCTGAGAGGCCATCTCATCGTAAGTCCCGATGCGGGAGAGCATTGGCAGTCCCAGCAAGCTGGGGACGCAGCGTTCTTCTGCGGCATTCAACTTCGCAGCGGGGCGTTGTTGCTGGGGAATCAAGCAGGTCAGGTATTTGTCAGTCGAGGGGAGGGTGCTTCGTTCGAGAAGATCAAATGGCAAGCCCATGCCCCGTTGACTGGTGCAGTGCAGGCAAGTAACGGCGACCTGGTGTTTAGCAGCTTGGGCGGCATCGTCAGACTTCCAGCGAGCGAGCTCACCTCGCCGCTTGTGCAGAATGTGGGAATGAACCAATGACTTCTTACCGAGATCTCCCGCCCAGTGACGGCGTTGCTGGGAGAAGTTCGTGGCTGGAGCAATTGATCTTCAACAATCGGCTTTTGATTTTGTTGATCTGTCTTGTGCTAACCGTTGGGACGGCACTGCAGCTCCCGAATTTACGTTTCAACGCCAACTTCCAGCGGATGATTCCATCGGCTCATCCGTACATCGAGAACTACCTCAAGCATCGCGCGGATGTTGCCGGCCAAAGCAATCTGGTAGCGATCGCGGTCACTAGCAAGCGCGGCAACATCCTCGATGATCAATACCTTCAGACGTTGAAGCAAATTAGCGACGAGGTTTATCTGATCAATGGGGTCGACCGGCCTTGGATGGTATCGCTCTGGACGCCGACCATGCGCTGGCTTGGAATTACTGAGGCCGGCATTGATGGGGGGCCGGTGATTGACTCGACCTACGACGGTTCACCGGCAGCATTGAATCAGCTGCGTTTGAATATTGAACGCTCGGGAGAGGTAGGGCGGATTGTTGCCCCGGACTACCAGTCAAGTATTTTGCTCGTGCCTTTGATGGATTTTGACAATGAGACTGGGGAGTCGCTGGACTACGGCAGGTTCTCTCAGCAATTGGAGTTAGTGAGAGCAAAGTACCAAGGCGATTTGGTCGACATTCATATCGTCGGATTTGCCAAGGTGGTCGGCGATTTGATCGATGGTGTTGCGAAGGTTCTGAGCTTCTTCTTGATCTCTATCTGCATCGTCGCCGCGTTGGTCTATTGGTACTCGCGCTGCGTGATTAGTACCGTCAATGTTCTGCTCTGCTCACTGGTAGGGGTGCTCTGGCTGATGGGCTGTCTGCCTCTGCTGGGCTTGGAGCTGGACCCGTACACTGTACTGGTGCCTTTCTTAGTCTTTGCTATTGGTGTGTCCCATGGCGCGCAAAAGATGAACGGCATCTTGCAGGACGTCGGCAGGGGGTGTTCCCCATTGCTCGCTGCCCGGCAAACCTTCCGCCGACTGTTTCTCGCCGGCTTTGTGGCGTTGGTTGCTGATGCCATAGGTTTCGCGGTACTGCTCATCATCGACATAGGTGTCATTCAGCAATTGGCGCTCATCGCGAGTTTGGGTGTCGCGTTTCTAATTTTGACTAACCTCGTACTGCTGCCGATTCTATTGAGCTATGTGGGGGTCGGGCGCAAGGCGGCAGGTCGTGCGCTACAGATTGAGGAGCAAGATCTCAGAAGTGAGCACCCGCATCCTTTATGGAGCTTTTTCGACCTCTTCACTAAACGTCGTTGGGCCAGTGTTGCGCTCCTGGCTGGTTTGGCATTTGGTGTCTTAGGGCTGCTAGGTAGTCATCACCTGCAAGTGGGTGACCTTGACCCAGGCGCACCGGAGCTACGTAAGGACTCGCTTTACAACCAGGACAATGCCTACATCACCTCGCATTACAGCAATAGCAGTGACCTCTTCATGGTGATGGTTGAGTCTCCAGTGGGGCAGTGCATGAATTACCAGTTGTTAGAAAAGGTCGGCATGCTTGAGTGGCAGTTACGGCAGCTGCCAACGGTCGTAGCGACAAGCTCATTTGCCTCAATGACTTCGCTGGTCACCAGTCAATTTACTGAGGGCAATCCGCGCTGGATCGCTTTGGTACCGAATCAAGTGCTTCTCAACAGCCAGGTTAAATACGCGCCACGCAGCTTGGTCAATCAGCCCTGCAGCCTATCGTTGGTGAAGGTTTATCTGACCGACCACAAGGCAGCGACGTTGCGCCAAGTGAGCGAGCTAGTTGAGCAGTTTGCCGCGCAGAACGATAGCGAGTTGGGTGCCTTCAAGCTGGCTGCCGGCAACGCCGGCATCGAAACAGCCACCAACCAAGTTGTTCAAGGTGCGCGTGTTTCCATGCTGTTGTTGGTGTATAGCGCGGTTGTAGTGATTTGTTTGATCGCCTTTCGCTCCTGGCGCGCAGTTATCTGTGCGGTGGTGCCGCTCATGCTCACCTCGCTGCTGGCCGAGGCATTGATGACCGCGTTGGGTATCGGCTTCAAGGTGGCGACACTTCCGGTCATCGCGTTGGGGGTTGGAATTGGCGTCGACTATGCCCTTTATCTGCTCAGCGTACTGTTGGCTGAACTTCGCAAGGGGGCGAGCTTGTCCCGTGCGTACTACTTGTCACTCTTGTCAGTTGGTCGTGTAGTGCTTCTATCCGGGGTGACGCTTTCAGTGGGTGTGGCAACGTGGAGTTTCTCGCCCATTAAGTTTCAGGCGGATATGGGAATCCTGCTCTCCTTTATGTTTCTTTGGAACATGTTGGGTGCCCTGATTCTTCTGCCTGCACTAGCTTGTTTCTTATTCGGAGATAAGTCCCCTCGGGGTACTCACGCCGTTACAGCGCTTGAGCAAGATAAAAACAGGCTCTCTGCGGTTACGTGAACGGCTCAGAGTATGTCGGCGTTCCTCTAGCCGGGCGTTCATTGAAGGCTAAATGAGCGCCCGGCGAGAAGCCGAAATAGTTATGCATGTCAGTGCGGCAACTATAACTTGCAAAAATTGATATCAATATTGCCTGATGCTCTAACGCGTCCAGAAGCATGGCCTCGTTTGGGAGGAAATCGGGTTTTTATTATAAGTAACAATAGACGAGGTGTTTGATGAGCGATCAAGTATCAGCTAGCGATAATTTTACGTATGCCGATGTGCCTTATGTAAATACCAGCCGTGAACGCGTCGTCATTTCATATGAAGACCGAGCATTAGACGGTTTTGTTGTCGAACAACACCGCGTGCGTATGAATAATGCCCGCGTGGCGAAAGAGCCTTTATCCGTTGATCAGCAGGGATTTCAACTGGTTAATTGGCCGAGCAATGTCGTGCGCGAGCGTTTGGATGAGCTGGTCGCGGAAAATAGTGCGCCGAGTGAAGTGATGGGGCCGGTCAACCTCGCGTATTTGGCTGAGCTGGAAGCGCTTATGTTGGAGTTGAGCGGTGCGCGTGAAGTCTTCGCGCAGTATGGTACGATGACTGTTCGCTTCAGCAAGCGCGCCGCGCAACGAAGCTGGATGACGACTGCACAGTTTGCTCATTTGGACTTTGCTAAGACAGATATTGATCGATTGTTGCGTGACACGCTGGAATTAACGGGTCGCCAGGTTGCGCCTTATCGACGTTATGTAATGATGCAGGCGTGGCGCGTACTTACACCTCCTCCTCAGGATGTGCCACTGGCCATCTGCGATGGTCGGAGTGTCTCTAACGACGATATGATTCAACTCGATTTCATCGGTCCGAAGGGAAGTCGCAACGAGTTGCTTCATTCTCGTGGCTGCCGTTTCAGTTCGCGTCATGAGTGGTACTATTTTCCTAATATGACCCCTGATGAAGTGATGATATTTAAAGGCTTCGACTCAGAAATACCTGATGCGATGAATGCGATGCACACGGCTTTTGAAGATGTGTCTGCTGTTGGGGCGATTCCGCGAGGCAGTGTGGAATGTCGCTTTATCGCGCTGTACGATTAAGCTGCTGGTGCGATATAAGTTTGACTTTTCCAGCGATGTAAAAAATGCCCAGATCGAAAGATCTGGGCATTTTATTGGGTTTCGCATAAGTGGGGCTAAAGAGCATCGGGCAGAGCAATTCCACGAGCGCCGCAAGCGGCAATAAGCGTATTGCGCAGAAGGCAGGCAATTGTCATTGGGCCGACGCCGCCGGGCACCGGGGTAATAGCGCCAGCGATCTCAACGGCCTCGCTGAATGCTACGTCGCCGACCAGCCTCTTCTCACCATTCTCAACGACCCGGTTGATGCCCACATCAATCACACACGCACCAGGTTTGATCCAATCGCCTCGAACCAAATGAGGCTTGCCAACTGCCGCAATGACGATATCGGCGCCACGTACCAGGTCGGCAAGGTTTCGCGTGCGCGAATGGGCAAGGGTCACGGTGCAGTGTTCCGCAAGGAGCAATTGCGCCATCGGTTTGCCGACTATGTTGGAGCGTCCGATGATCACGGCGTGTAGTCCCTCAAGGCTGGGCAAACTGTGGCGCAACAGCATCAAGACGCCATAGGGCGTGCAGGGTATTAACGTCTCCTGTCCGGCCGACAGCTGACCGACGTTGACGGGATGAAAACCGTCAACGTCCTTGCTCGGCGCAATGGCGTGAATCACCTTGCCTTCATCAATGTGCGCCGGCAGCGGGAGCTGCACCAAGATGCCGTGCACCGCCGGATCCGCATTGAGCCGCTCGATTAGCGCGAGCAGCTCGGCCTCAGTGGTTTCTTCAGGCAGGCGATGTTCAAGGCTTGAAAGACCGGCCTCGATTGCCTGGCGTACTTTATTGCGGACATAGACATCGCTGGCAGGGTCATTACCTACCAATACGATGGCCAAGCTCGGCTGCAGCCCATAGTCCTGGTGTAATTGAGCTGCTTGACGCCGGACTTCTGCACACAGTTTGGCCGCGTGTACTTTGCCATCAATTATTCGGGCCGTCATAGCGCACTCGTAGGTTGCAGGGAGTTGACGTCAGCCCGGCGGTTGTCGGTTTTGTACGGGGCTGGGGCTACTTTCGCTCGAATGCGCTTCTCGCTACCGCGCGCGCCACCGTAGACCACGGTGACCTCGGTTCCGGGCTCGGCTAACTCGATATCAATGACACACAGAGAGAGCATTTCGCGGAAGTAGTAGCTGTAGCATCGTGATGAGGTCGCTCCGACCAGGCGGCCTTGATGCTCCACGCGGTCCGCCTCCATACAGCCCAGAACCTGCCGCGGCAGTTCCATGTAGTCATGCGGCGTACCGTCGCGAAACAACGAGGCGTAAATGTCGATGACGTCCTCACTGTTCCAAACAAGCGTGACGATCTTGCGTTTCGGCGCGACCAGCTCTGCCTCGAGCGCGTTGCGACCGACAAACTCATGGTCAAACTTAATGCTCTTGCCCCAGCCCAGATCGACGGGGCTACGTTGCAGTACGCTCAAGTTTTCGGCGGGATAAGTACCCGAGTGACGCAGTAAATTGAGAATGGCCGGAGCGGCCTGCTTCATAAAGTCGAGAAAGCCTTGTTCTGCTTCGCCGAATACCGCGGGGATGTAGTCGACAGTGGGTGTGGGGAAGCAGGCTTCTACATGGTTGACCATCTTCGTGCGACCGCCTAGGCGACGAATGCCAAACTCTTCCCCAGCTTCCAGAATCGCCTGGTAAATACCCTCTGCGTCTTCAATGTTGCCGTGTAATTCATAGCCAATTTCACCCGCCATGCCCTGGCGAAGTGCAAGAAATTCACGGCTGCCAATTTGGGTGGGGCGAAAGCGCATGAAACCGATGTCGCGAAGGCTTTCGCCGGTGACCTTTTCCATCAGAAACAGGGCGTTGGGGCCTTGGACTTGGAGGATAAAGCGTTCCTCGGTGAGGTTCTCCAGACTGGCGTCGTAATTGCCCAGTTGGAACCTGTAGAGCGCCCAGAGGATGCCCGGACCGCTGGTATAGATAAACGCGTCCTCGGTCTCTTTCATCAGGATACCGTCCCCAATTACCTTGCCTTCCTCGCTACAGAAAACGGCATGCTTGGCCTGGCCGATATCGAACTTGGCAAAGCTATTGATGCTGAGGTCGGAAAAGAATTTGAGAGCGTCTTTACCCTTGACGCGTAATTTGCCCAATGGCGACCAATCACCGATGTAGCAGGTCTTTTTCCAAGACATGCTTTCGTCGATCCAATCGGTGAACTCCGCGGCTTCGAATGAGCTACCGAAGCGGGTGTAAGTGAAGGTTTCCTGAGTGACTGGAACCGCAGGTGTCAACGCAAGGGTGTGATTATTGTTTTGCATGGTCGTGACTCCTGATACGAAGGAAATAAATAAGCGGATTACTGGAATACTACTGTTTTGTAACCGTTAAGCAGGATGCGGTGTTCGGCATGCCATTTAACTGCTCGGGCCAGCACTACGCTCTCGGTGTCGCGACCGGTAGCCGTTAAGGTGGACGGGTCCATTGCATGGTCCGCGCGCTCGACGCCCTGTTCGATGATCGGCCCTTCGTCCAAGTCAGCGGTAACGTAGTGAGCGGTGGCACCAATCAGTTTTACACCGCGATCAAAGGCCTGCTGGTAGGGGCGCGCGCCCTTGAAGCTGGGTAGGAAAGAGTGATGGATATTGATCACTTGGCCCGACAGGCGCTGACATAACCCATCCGAAAGTACCTGCATGTAGCGGGCAAGCACCAACAGTTCGGCGCCTTCGGCCTGGAAGATGTCCAGCAGCTTCTGTTCGGCTTCTGGTTTGTTGGTTGCGTTCACGGGTATGTAGTGAAAGGGCAGGTCGTAGCTGGCCGCGAGCTGATAAAACTCCCGGTGGTTGGACACGATGGCGCGGATGTCGATTGGCAGAAGCCCAGAGCGATGGCGGAACAGCAGATCGTTCAGGCAGTGCCCGATCTGAGAAACCATAATCACCGTGGGCATAGCGCGATCCGCGATGGCGAATTTGGCTTGCATTGTGAAGTCATGGGCAATGCTGGCGAAGCGTTCTTCGACCTCATGGAGTTGGGTGTCCGCCGGGCCTTCGAACTTCACTCGCATAAAGAACAGGCCAGTGGAAGCGTCGTTCAATTGAGACGCTTCGACGATGTTGGCGCGTTCGGAGAACAGGAAGCCGCTGACGGCATGCACGATGCCAGGACGATCTTGGCAGGAGAGCGTAAGGATCAGTTTCATCGGTCGACCCGTTGGGTGAGTTGTTGAGAGCAAGAGGATGTTGTAACCGCGTAGTCCACCTGATAGCGGTGGGTGCGCAGGTCTCCCAACTGATCCCTGACCCGTAAATGATCCTTATGGGTGGCATAAGCGGCCAGTGCTGCTGCGTCACTGAATTCCGAGACCATCACCACATCACAGGCATAGTCGGCACCGCTTTGATCGCTTCCTACCTCAAGGGAAAGCAGCCCTGGAATTTGCCCTATTAGCCCCTCAAAGGCGGACTTGACGCGCAGCCGAGCTGTTTGCCTTTCTTCGGGCGTATCTCCCTTCAGTTTCCACATCACAATATGTCTGATCACGCTGGCCTCATTGGGTACGGTGGAGTACGAAGTCGTAGTCGAGCGAATAAAAGGGAGTGCTGCATTCGGTGCCGTCGGGGGCAATGCCTGGCGGGTGGTGGACCCAGTCGGCTAACAGTGTTTGGCGCACGCCGAACACGGCGTCGGAATCCAGGTATTGATCGTCACTGCGGAATACTTGGGTGATGAGGCGCTCGAAGCCTTCAGCCTCAATCAGAAAGTGCAGGTGCGCCGGTCTCCAAGGATGTCGCCCCGTTGCTTTAAGCATCTTGCCTACCGGGCCGTTGTGTGGGATGGGGTAGGCAGTGGCAAGAACCGAGCGGAAGTGAAAGTGTCCGTCAGGCTCGGTTTGAAGGCGTGCACGTGCTTGTGAACCGTGAACCTCCGCGTACTGCACGTCATAGAAACCATCTTCATCCGATTGCCAGATGTCCATGGTGGCGCCGGCAATGGGATTTCCATCTACATCGCGGACCTGACCTCTGACCCAGCATGGATGTCCCTTCGCCCCTTGGCTGATATCAGCGCCGTTGTCATAAAGGGGCGCATTTTCGACGTAGAAGGGTCCCAGGACCGTTGTCTCTGTGCACGCTTTGGGTTTGCGATTGTTAAGTGCGGTTACCAGCATCGACAGCCCAAGGGTGTCGGAAAGCAGGATGAACTCTTGCCGCTTGTTGTCCGTGATGTGGCCGGCTTCGGTCAGAAATTGAATGGCTGCGACCCACTCGTTTTCTGTAAGCCTCACATCCCGCGCAAAGGCGTGTAAGTGCTGAACCAGGCTGGTGACTACCAAGCGCAAGCGTTCGTTTGAACAGGACGAAAACGACTCGACAACAGCCTGTGTAATGGTTTCTTCGTCTATATGACGCATTGTCGAGCTCCTTCGAAATATGTACGTACAATATCTCGTCGACACAGCGATGCAAGGGTATAGTTGCTAAATCACTTTTCCGTTTAGTGGAAGAATCAGCAGCATGGATCGATTGAGGCAGATTGAGTTGTTTACGCTGATCGCTGAGTTAGGCAGCGTTTCGCATGCTGCTACCCGGCTGGGTATGTCCAACGCTGCAGCGACTCGCCATTTAGCTGCGCTGGAAGAAAACCTTGGCGCGCGCCTGATTGAGCGGACCACTAGGCGACTGTGGATTACCGAGGCGGGGGCGAATTTTTTGAGCGGCGCTCAGACGATGCTTTCGGCCTTTCACGACGCCGAAGCCGCCGTGAACGAAGTGTCTGCCACGCCTACTGGGTTGTTGAGAGTTACCGCGTCGCTGTCATTCGCCGTTCAGCATCTGGCGCCCATGATGCCCTTGTTCAGGCAGCGTTTTCCGAGGCTCAAAGTTGAGGTGGTGGTTGCCAATCGTTACCCTGACTTTATTGAGGCAGGAATTGATGTGGCCATTCGTACCCGCGAGCATGAACCTGCCTCGGGCATTGCAATGCGGCCGTTGGCCGTTACCAGGCGGATCTTCTGTGCCTCACCTGGTTACTTGGCGCGGCGTGGCAGGCCGACGACTCCGGAGCAGTTGAGTCAGCATGACACCCTGGTTTACACCTTGGCGAACAACCCGTACGAGCTGCATCTTGAATGTGCAGAGGAGCGCCAATCTGTCACGCTGACGAGCATTTTTGATAGCGATGACGGCCAAGTACTGCGTATGGCAGCGCTAGCTGGGCACGGAATTTTGATCCTGCCGATGTACATTGTTTTCGATGATGTGGTTGCAGGCCGTTTAGTCCCGATACTTGATGACTGGGAATTGCCGTCGCTGACCATCAACATCGCTTACCAAAGCCGCCTCCATCTGCCTATGAAGGTGAGGGTGTTCATTGATTTTCTGGTTCAGCACTTCGAGCAGCTCGACTTTAAGCGCAAATGGTCATCCAACCGTCACTGATGCTATGGGTTGACGGTCTGAGAAAACGACGAATTGCCTTGAAGACCTATTAGGCAAATTCCCGTGCTTCAGTCACTCATAAATCAGCGATTTGGTTGGATGAAATGTCCGTACAACATGGGCTGAATTGCTGGAGAAATCAGGTGCACTTTGTAAGCCGCTCCGAGGCGGAATGCCCATAGCGCTCGTCGCGGAGAAGGTTGGCTACCAGTCGGAGCGCGCTTTTCGCGAGCTCTTCAAGAGACGCTTCGGCATGCCGCCGCTGCGGTATGCCAAGCAAAAGAACGTTCAATGAGCGGCTGCCCGCAATGACAGTTCGCCCAAGATGAGCGACGCCTTTTAGTTCATCGAGTCTGGCAGCTGGGGCAAGCAGCGTGCCAGTAGGCGAATGAGCGACACTCGGCTGTCGTGCGCAGGCTCCCTGCACACAGGCAGTGTTCGTGTCGCTTCCGATCGGGCGAGCCAGTCCGGAGGTGAGCCTACCCCTCGACCTGGGCTAAGGCCTGAAGCACGTCGTCCCCAGGGAACGGTTGCTCAAGGCGCATTCCAGGCATGAGGATGGACGGATGTTCGCAGATTGAGCTCGTGCCTAGTGCAGTTTCCAGCTCGGCCAGGCTGATGTGGTCATTGTCGACGACGATCTCGGTTTCGGCGCTCCAGCCGTTATAGAGATAGGTACGTCCTCCACCAATGCCGAATATCCGGCCGGTGAAGCGGCACCGCGAGGACGCCAGATAAACAACCAGTGGTGACACGTTGTCGGGCGAGAAGGGGTCGAACGCCTCGGTACGTTTCATCATTGCGTCCACAATAGGCACGGCGTCAGTCATGCGCGTACGGGCCATTGGCGCGAGCGCGTTAACCCTGACGCCGAGCCTGGCCAATTCTGCGGCCGAACTTTGCGTGAGTGCAGCGACCGCAGCCTTGGAAACGCAGTACGCGGGACTGCCAGGCATCGGGTTCACGCCTGCCGGAGACGAGGTGTTGATGATGGCCCTGCCACTGGCTGGGCCCTGCGCTTGCCAGTGGGCCGCGAGCCAGTGCGACATAGCCGCGGTGCCCGTGAGGTTCACGCCCATCGTTAATTCCCAGTCCTCCCTGGAAATGGAGGAAATGTCGGAACCAAACCGAGAGATCCCGGCGTTGTTCACCAGAATGTCCACACGCCCGAAATGCTTCAGGGCATCCTCGACTATGTGGCGGGCTCCATCCCAATCAGCCACTGACTCGGTGTTGAACTCAGCCGTGCCCCCGGACGCACGAATCTGTTCAACCACTTCTTGGGCGGGGATAGCATTGGCGCCTTCGCCGCGATCGCTGCCGCCCAAGTCGTTGACGAGAATCTTCGCGCCCGCATCCGCTAAAGCCAAAGCATGTGCTCGGCCAAGTCCGCGACCACCGCCCGTGACAATAGCCACCTTTCCTTCCAGCCATTTTTGATTCATTTCTTTTCCTTGGAATGTGCGTGATTCAATCGAAGAAGGCGAAGAACCGGGCTTCCACGCTGACCCGGGGGATGGCCTCAGCAGCATTCGAGGGGGAGTCGAATGCGGTGTGCATGGCGTTCATCGAGTTCGGAATGTCACTGTCAAAGCCTTTGAAGATCAGCAGGTCCTCGGGCTCCATGTCCGAGAGGAAGTACCACTGGTGTGCCGGATTGGCGATGCACAGGCGAGACTCAAAGAAAGCGCCTGGTTTTTCCCGCGGGCCGATTACCGAATCCATGACAATTGCGTCCGTGCCCGAGGCGCTGCGTCCGTCACAGATGGCCAGCGTGCTGTCTTGAGGCGCTCCGGAAATCACCCGCCACGTTTGGAACACCATGTAGCGTCGGTAGGGCTTTGGGGTGAGTCCGGTTTCTTCGAGGGACCAGCGCAGAAACTTGTTCGCCGAGTCTTCGGTGAAGTCCAAATGCACAAACGTGGCGGGAGTGGCCCAGGACTTTTTCTTGGCACGGTTGGAGGTCCGCACGAGCAGGCCGCTGGTTTGTGCAATTACCTCGCGAGCGCCAGTCAGTTGCTGGATATAGGCAGCCACCTCGCGCTGGTAGATGTCGTTGATATCGCTGTGCACATCCTGAAGCGTGAGGTTCTGATCGCGAAGCTCGGCGCGGGTCGCTGCTTCGCTCGTGTGGCGTACGTAGGCGAAGCCGTGGGTGTCCAGATTGAAACTGTCGCGAGCCTCTCGTACATCGTGAATTTGAACAGTATTAGGCAGGAAGGCGACGTTCATGTTGGTGGGGTCTACCGTGTCAAAAACCGCACGGCCGGCAATCTGGCCAGCGTAATTAATCTGCGCCTTGATAAACGGGAGGTCTTGCACGGGGGCGGAGTGTTTCGCGGCTAGGTTGCTCATTGTCTAGCTCCTTTTTTTGTTTTTATTTGTGGTTGCGACGGGGTGTGGCTTAGAAGAACGCGGCTAAGACTGGTGCGCTGTCCACGTATTCACGGGACTCGCGGATCTTCCCGTCACGCAGCACAAACATGAAGTGGTACAGATTCTTGTACTGGCGACCGGTAGTGGTTTCAGCCTGGGCCTCGACCTCCACGGATACGCGATCGGCTTCTGCTGTGATGCTGGCGACTTTGCTGGAGAATGTTTGCATTAGGGTGGCGAACTGCTTGAATTGCTCGCGCAGTTGCTCTTTGCTGTGGATACCTGCCATTGGGTGCCAAAAGGTCGCGTCGTCTGCCGCCAATTCAAGAGCGGCATCAATGTCGCCCGAAGCAACAAGCTCCATGTAGTTCAGAATCAGCGCCTTGTTCTTGTCGGTGCTCATGGTGCGCTCCTTAGAAATAGCGATTCGGGACAGAGGGTTGAGTCTCGAGTTGGCGCGAGAACAGCAGTCGCTCAAGTCGAAACTCCTTATCGCTGGCCAGGCGGCGCAGGCGCACAAGATCTTCCTCAAGGCGTTGAGCGTCGCCAGAGTGATAGATCAGGCGTTTGTTTTCGCTTGCCTGGGGCGAAGCGATCTTCAGGAATTTCTCCTTGCGCTCTTCTGCCCATTGATCAAGGACGCTTTCATCTGCGTCGCCTCGCATGACAGCAGTAAGCGTTGGGTGTAGCGCGTAGGCGTCGAACAATCCCGAGGTCAACCCCAGGCCACCTGTAGGGTTGGTCGCGTGGGCGGCATCGCCAGCGAGGATTACTCGACCGGAGCGAAAACGCTGGGCGGCACGCTGGTGCATTCGATAAGGGGAGTACTGCACCAGCTCGTAATTCGTGACTCCGGGCAAGATCACCTTGAAAAACTCAGGCATGCGTTCGAGCACTTTATCTTCCGGTAGATCGGCGCTTTCGCAGTAGGTGCACCGCCATAACCCTGTGTCGTCGATCTTGGCAATGATCGCACCGTACTTCGCGTCGATCATAAGGGTTGACCGAGCGTAGCCATGCTTCTCGAAGTCGTAGCGAATATTGGTCGCGACGAAACGTTCTGGCCAAGTGGTGCCCTCGAAGTCGATATCCAGCAATTCACGTATTCGACTACGGGCGCCGTCTGCGGCGATAACCCTGTCAGCCGTAAAAGTGCAAGTCTCACCCTCGCGCTCAGCGGTTAAGGTCACAGAGGTTTCGTCTTGCTGAAGACCAACCACCTTTGTGTTCCAAATAACTTGCGCGTTAGGCAAGCGAAGTAGGTGAGCCAGGGCTACTTCGGCGAGTTTGTCTTGGCCGAGGTGCAGGTTGTATGCGTAGGGGGTATGAGCTTCCAGATCGTTAAGGCTCCACTCGATCTTCTCGCGGGTACCGAATACCAAGTAACAATACTCTTGCTTCTTGAAGCCTAGTTTTTCCGCATCCTGGAGAATTCCGAGGCGGTCAAGACCAGCAAGTACGGACCAGTGATACACCATCGCGCGGGGCGAGTTGACGATGGCGGGCTCGCGCTCAAGTACAGTGACTTCCACGCCAGATTTTGCGAGTCCCAGCGCAGTGATGAGTCCCGTTGGACCTGCACCAACGACGATTACTTTGCTTTCCGACATTTTAATTATCTCCAGTTCGCAATGGACGGCCCGGATGAGGGCCAGCAGCTAGAAGTGGTGTTAGTTCACGTGCTCGGCTATCCAGGACTCGAGTAACGCGGCAATCGAATCACTGTTTTTTTCCAGCATCATGGCGTGGCCATTTCCTGTAATGCCGGCGTTTTCGAGTCTTAGGTGTTCGACAGTGGCTCCTGCCTGCTCCAGGAAATCGACCGTGCCATGGTTATCCATTGCCATCCATGAGGCCGGCGCCGTAACGACAACAATGGGGTAGCCCTGAAGGTTGGGTAATTGCCGAGCCGGTTCTTGCTGGACCTGACAAGGGATGCAGCCTGGAGGCGCCGGGCGTTCTTCGCGCGTTATATCGACCGGTGACGTTGCGGGTGGGCTGAAGGTAAGCGGCGCCGCGGTAATCCCCCAATCGAGGGTGCCGTTAGGGCGTTGAGCGAAAGGCGGGCCCAGCGGTTCGATGGCAATGATGGCTTTGACCAGTGCAGGGCGTTCGTCCGCCATCATCCAGCCGCAAGGGCCACCTGCCGAGTGGGTGAGCAAAATGGCCGGACCGATCAGGTCAAGGAGCTCGCCGCCTGCTTTGCGCATTAGTGAATGCATGAGCGGCATGGTCGGGGAGGGGCCGGCACTGGCCGTGAACTGATCTAAGGCAGGGTCACCGAGGGTGCCATCGCCAGGCCATTGAGTATGTAGATCGGCCCCAGGCCAGGCCATCGGACCTTTTGCGGGCGCTGAAAACAGATGTGATAAGAACTCATAAGAAGGGGGGGGGCTCATTGCGCCGAGTAGCTCGGGGTGAAACGGAGAGCGCCCATGTCCGGGGCGGTCGACCACATACACGGCATAACCTTTTTGCACGAACCATTGCGCCCATCCCGGGCGCCCATCCGCGGTTTGCAGATAATCCAGGCCTTGGCCACCACCTCCGTGAATCATCACGAGAGGCGTTCCATGTCGCAGCTCTGCCGGTATCCAGTACTCGACATACATCTGCCCGGCGGCGCAGGTTCCGGCGGGTGTGCTCAGCCTATCGATACCGACCCAAAAACTGCCCTGTGCCGCCAGATTGAGGGCCGTTTTGGACGCGGCATGAAGGTCCTCTGGTTTAAATGACCTTTCGCGATTGCTCATGTGTTTCGCCCTGTTTTTGTGATTGTTTAGGAGCTGGGAGCGGTAGAGTCGCATCGACTCACATGCCGCCTATCTAAAGGGGGAAGGCTCTATAATGTCAATATGTTGCGTACAAATAGATGCGATTATTGGCGTGGGCAGATAATCGAATTTAGCCGGTAAGAAGCATGTGTTTGTATATAACTATCTGTTTAATATAGTAAAAATATAAAATTAATAATTTTAGTTGACTGAGTATTCTATCGTTTGTGATATTTGTACGTACAAAAAATTGGAGATTATGATGATCAGGTCAATGCTTTTTGCGCCGGGTAATCACCAGCGCCGCAGCGAAAAAGCTTTCACGCTTGGGGCGGATGCGGTGGTTCTGGATCTGGAGGATGCCTGCCCATTAGCGGAGAAGGTTGCGGCCCGGGAAATGGTGGTGGGTGCCCTGAGTTTGCCGAGAAGGTCGCTGGGCTATGTGCGCATCAACTCGCTGGAAACCGCCTTTGCCTATGGCGATATTCAGGCTGTCGTGCAGCCGAGCGTCGACGGCTTGATGCTCACTAAGGTTGAGAGTGCCGAACAGTTGCGACAGGTGGATTGGGTGATCGAGCAACTGGAGCGAGAGCGCCAGATGCCGGTAGGTGGTTTCGATCTGATTCCCCTGGTTGAAACAGCCAAAGGGTTTGCCGCTATTTTCCAGATAGCTGCAGCGTGTCCTCGCGTTAAGCGATTGGCGGTTGGTTCGGGCGACCTTACCTACGACATAGGCGTGGAGCAGACGGGTGGCGAGGAGGAGATTTTCTACTATCGGAATTTGGCAGTTCATGCGTCCCGCGCGGCGGGTATAGAGGCACCAATTGATGCTGCGTGGCTGCGGGTCAACGATGTAGCTGGCTATGAAAAAGCTGTGGAGCGCACGCGGATGCATGGCTTTCAGGGCCGCCTATGCATTCACCCGAATCAGGTTGGATTTGCGAATGCCGCCATGAAGCCTTCTCAGGAGGTGGTCGATCAGGCGCGCCGGATAGATGAGGCTTTTTGCCGGGCGGAGTCGCAGGGGCTGGCGGCTATCCAGGTCGACGGCCTACTCGTGGATTACCCGATTGCTTACCGTGCCAGAAGGGTTCTGTTGCTCGTGGCGCGTATTGAAGCGATGGAAGCGTAAGGCGTTTGAGTTAACCGAGCTTGTCACCTTTTTTTGGGGGGGCAGGGCTGGCGTCTCTCCATTTTTTATTTTTTATAGTGATTCGTACAACTATGGCGTTGATTAAAAAATAAAAAGCTCAGTACTGATGCTTTTTTCTACAGAATAATTGACATGAAAGACGTTCAGGTTTTAAGTTGTTCGTACAAATTATGCGCTCTCGGATTGGGTGCTTAATGTCTGAATCAGAGCGGCTCCCTATGGGGTCGGCTTTAGCTAGGAGAGATGCATGCAGCCGTTTGTTTACAACGCCTTACCCTCACGAGTGGTTTTTGGATTTGGCACTCTTGCGCAGGTCGCAGACGAAATCCGTGCTCTGGGTTGTTCCAAAGCGTTAGTTCTCACCACTCCATATCAGCGTGCCTCGGGCGAAGCGCTGGTACGTCAGCTCGCTGGCGTAGCGGTAGGCCTGTTTGACAATGCCACCATGCATACTCCTGTGGAGGTCACGCGAGAGGCATTGGTGGTGGTGGAGAGCCTGGGTGCAGATTGTGTGGTAGCCCTCGGCGGCGGGTCCACAATTGGGCTTGGCAAAGCTATCGCGCTGCATACCGATCTGCCCCAGGTTGTAATTCCCACTACTTACGCAGGCTCTGAAGCTACGCCGATTATTGGCCAGACCGAAAATGGTTTGAAGACCACGCAGCGCACCCTGAAGGTGCTTCCGGAAGTCATCATTTACGACGTGGATCTGACCCTAAGCCTCCCAGCGCTGATGACTGTGACAAGTGGTCTGAATGCCATCGCCCACGCGGTAGAGGCGCTGTATTCGAAAGATGCAAACCCACTCATTTCGATGCTGGCTGAGCAGGGAATTGCAGCCATCGGCCGCGCTCTGCCACGCATTCACGCGAACCTCGAGGACAAGCAGGCCCGTTCCGACGCGCTTTTTGGTGCATGGGCTTGCGGTGTTTGCCTGGGGGCGGTAGGTATGTCGATCCACCACAAGTTGTGCCACACGTTAGGCGGTAGTTTTGATTTGCCCCACGCAGAAACGCACACAGTGGTTTTGCCTCACGCGATTGCCTACAACAACGACGCCGCGCCCGAAGCGATGGCCAGAATCGCGCGTGCCTTGGGTGCTGACAGTGCGGCTCAAGGGGTTTTCGATTTGGCTTACAAACATGGGGCGCCTACCCGACTCGCAGACATCGGCATGAAAGAGATCGACCTTGCTCGGGCTGTAGAAATTGCTTGCTCTTCGCCCTATTGGAATCCGCGGTCAATCGAGCCTGTAGCGATTCGTAAGTTGCTCGAGAACGCCTTCTCCGGCATCCGCCCTTAAGCACGTTCAAAAATCTAACAATAGGAGAACGTCATGAAGCTCAATCCGCACATCCAGCGCCATCACCACATCACGCTCAACGTCGGCAGTGCACAGGAAGACTACGACTTCCACACCAAGGTGCTTGGTCTCAAAAGCGTCAAGAAGACTGGTCTTTACGATGGTGATGACCCCATCTACCACTTATATTACGGCAATGATCTGGGCGAAGAAAGCACGCTGATCACCTGCTTCCCGTTCCGCCAGTCTGGTCGAAAGGCGCGCCCTGGCAGCGGCCAAATCAAGACCCTGGCGCTGTCGGTTCCGGAGTCTTCTCTGGTGTTCTGGGCCAAGCACCTGGAGATCCATGGCTTTAAACCGGAATTCCAAGAGCGATTCGGTGAAAAGCTTCTGCACTTCGCTCACCCCTGTGGTATCTGCTACGAGTTGGTCGGCATCGCGGACGATGACCGCAAGCCTTACTCCAACGGCGTAGTTCCCGAAGGCTTTGGCATCCGTGGTACCCACGGCATCACAGTGTCTGTGCGTGATCTGGAGAACTCCACCGAGTTCATGCACTACGGCTGGAGCGGCACGCTGAAAAATACTGACGGTATCTACAGTCGCTACGAGGTGGGTAAGGGGGGGAGTGGCACCATTATCGATTTCGAGCTTGATTCGGACCTGCCCCAGGGCTCCTGGACTTACGGCGAAGGTGTGGTGCATCACTGTGCGTTCGAGGTGACCGACCTAGAGGTGCAGCGCGATGTGAAGTTGCACCTTGAGGGCATGGGTTACACCGATGTATCGGATCGCAAGGATCGTGGCTATTTCGACTCCGTGTACGTGCGTACCCCAGGAGGCGCGCTGTTTGAGGCCACGGTGTCGAAACCGCTGGGGTTCCTGGTGGATGAGACCTACGAGGATCTTGGCAAGACCATCCAGGTGCCGCCGCAGATGGCGGCCCGCGCCGAGGAAATCGCCGCGTACCTTGAACCTCTGAAGTACTGAAGGGGGGCGTGATGAACGACAACCTTCATCTGCGCCAGCCGCTCCACACCTTGGGTCCTGCGCCTGAGGCCGTAGGAGCGGTTGTTATTCTGCTGCACGGGCGTACCCAAGGCCCGGCGGACATGTTTGCCATTGCCGAGCGTTTGAACCTGCCGGGGATGCCTTTTGTTGCTGTCGAGGCGGCGGGGAAATCCTGGTACCCCGACAAATTCATGGCCCCCCTGGAGAACAATCAGCCACAACTCGACTACGCCATCGTTCGCCTTGAGCTTCTGGTGGGAGAATTGGAAGGGCGGGGGATTTCGCGCTCGCGCATTGTCCTGCTCGGGTTTTCCCAAGGCGCCTGTCTGGCTTGCGAGTACCTGTATCGTTATCCCGGGCGATGGGGCGGGCTCATCGCTTATACCGGCGGGTTGATCGGGCCGGTCGAGATGCAATGGCCGGTATCAGGCTGGTTGCATGGCACGCCGGTGTTTCTTGCCAACAGCGATATCGACACCTGGGTACCGCTTGCGCGCACCGAGCAGACCGCCGCGGTATTGGCCGGGATGGGGGCTGATGTACAGCTCGAGGTCTATCCGCAAATGGAGCACCTGGTGAACGATCAGGAGATTACGTTTGGGCGCGCTTTGCTGTTGAACGTCTTGAACAAAGCATAAATTCGCCCTGAGCCAGTCACTGTAGCCCCCCTTGTGATGAGTGTTTCTGCCGGGCCTCCAAGATGCGTGGCCTGGATCAGGGGGCGGCTTGCGGATCGACAGCGCAGTGGGCGTTTCT
Organism: Pseudomonas sp. GL_093; assembly: GCF_057837605.1. NCBI lineage: Bacteria > Pseudomonadati > Pseudomonadota > Gammaproteobacteria > Pseudomonadales > Pseudomonadaceae > Pseudomonas > Pseudomonas sp. GL_093. The sequence goes on from NZ_CM174448.1 coordinate 2,532,224, forward strand.
CTGGTCATGGGCTTTCGCCCCAAGGGAGGTGTGCATGCTATTTACCGTTGCTCATATTCACGGTCCGATCCAGGTTACCTACGACCCCGTCAATCAGGCGCTGCGGGTGATCTACCAGAATCCTCATAGGGCTGCGCAAGGGCGCCAGTTGCAGGTGCTTTTCGATGAGTCTGCGTTGAAGGTGTTGGTGGATGAAATTTGCCGTCTGGAAGGACAGATCTAACACTCAGCGCTGATGTGGCAGCCATCGCCCTTACGCACATGAGTCAGGTTTTGAAGCGATTGACCAATTGACCCAGGTAACGCGATTGATCAGTAAGCTCGGTGCACGCCGATAATGTATGCGTCAGGTTTTTGCGACCGCTTTGATTGAGCTGATTGATTTCGTCGACATCGATGTTAAGCGCCTCGACTACCGTCGATTGCTCCTCGGTCGCGGCGGCGACGGACTGGTTCATATTATCGATATCACCGATCCGTCGGACCACGCTCGCCAGTTCATGGCTAGCCTTGGCAGCAATCGCCACACTACGCTCACTCTGATCTTGGCTTTCGAGCATGGTGTTGACAGCCGATTGTGATCCCAACTGTAAATGCTCAATCATCTGCTCGATTTCCTGTGCAGAGGTCTGTGTACGCTGGGCAAGATTGCGGACTTCGTCTGCGACGACTGCGAACCCTCGTCCCGCTTCGCCAGCCCTTGCTGCTTCGATAGCTGCGTTCAGGGCGAGCAGGTTGGTTTGGGAGGAGATGCTTTTGATCACCTCCAGAATCTTGCCGATGTCTGCTGTTTTGGTATTCAGCGCTTCGATGTTTTTGCAGGATTGGCGGATTTTCTCCGACAGGGTTTTCATCGCGCCCAACGTCAGCTCAACAATTTGTCGTGCATTCTCGGACTCATTGCGAGCGGTGGAGGCTTGCCTGGAAGTATTGGCAGCATTCTGCGCAATCTCTTGAGCTGCAGCGCCGAGTTGGTTAATGGCGGCTGCCACGCTGCTGGTTCTCAGGGATTGCTCTCCCGAGCTCTCCAGTGAAGCATTGGAGGAAAAGGTGACATTCTGGGCAACCTTGTTCAGCTCTGTGGTGCTGGAAGATACTTCTATGATGATCTGCTGTACCCGATCGACGAAGGTATTGAAGGCGCTGGCCAGCTCGCCGAACTCGTCCTGATTGATAACGGGAAGGCGGCGAGTCAGATCTCCCTCGCCCTGAGCGATATCAGTCATGGAGCCGTTCATATTGGCTAATGGGCGCATCAGCAACTTCATGAGCATGCTCAGCACAAGGAAGATCAACGATGTCGTGACGATAATTGCTACTAGCACCGTAAGCCGAAATTGTTTGAGCGACGCATAGGCCTTGTCTTTATCCAAGGAAATTCCTAATCGCCAACCTTCCAGCGGCAAGTCCTTGATCGGGGTGAATAGAAGCAGACGATCCTTCCCGGCCAATTGAGCTTCGCGAGTGCCGCTTGCCGAAAGAAGGGTGCTGTCTTGATAGATATCGAGTACCGACTTGAGCAATTGGTCCTTCTGCGGGCTGACCAGGATTTTTCCATTGTTGTCGATAAGAAAGGCATAGCCCAAGCCACCGAAATCCATCGCGTTGATGGTTTTCACCAGGCTTTCGATACTGAGATCTGCCGCCACCACGCCACCACGCTTTTGCGCAGGCCCTACAGGGGCAGCGATGGTGACGATCAGTCCGCCAGGTCCTTCATCCTCGTAAGGATCACCGATAGTCGGGCCGCTGGCGTTGATCGTCGATGTGTACCAAGGTCGGGTTCTTGGATCGTATCCCTCCGGTACCGAGTCGCCGGGACGTAAGAAAATCTTGCCGTCGGTATCGCCAAAATAGGCGATGAATGCCGACATCATCGTCTTCTGAGCCAGCACCTTTGTAATCAGTCCTTCCGAGCGATCATGTTCGAACAGCTCCGCAATCGTCTCTATCAACAAGACTCGCCCGGTGAGCCAATCCTGGATGTTTTTCGCAGCGGCTTGCGCCTCTTGATGCATTTGGTTTTGTAGCTGGGTTTGTATTGATTGACGTTGCATCCGTTCGTTGTAGAAGGCGAACAGACTGAATGAGGTGATTGACACCAACGCCGCTGCAGCCAGTGCTTTGTGGCGGAATTTGAGTAGCATTCGAGGTTTCCTGTAGTCCGTGGAAGAGTCAAATGGGCGGTAAAAGGCAAATTCAGGGCAAACGAATCCATCGGACTGATCACACAAGGTCAATCCGTCTTTGACGGGCGGGGGTTAGCTTTGAGTAAGTCGGAAAGCGTCCATGATTGCCTCCTGCATCAGGCTGGCTGTTCTGGACGCCCCTTGAGATTCACGAGCGACGACAAACACGGGGCGCTCCACCATGAACTCTGGTAGTGGCAGGCGATACAGTGCATCGCATTCCACCCAGGGCTGAGCAATGTGGTCGGGAACAATCCCGACAAAACCGCCGCTCAACAATAACTGCACAGTCCCCTCGACATGGTGGGCCAGGGCACAGGAGTTCTGGAGGAACGAGGCGGGTGCCGCGTCCTGCACCAGGTATCCACGACGAACATAGTGTGCTGTTTGCTCGACTATCTGGCGGGCCTTTTCTTCGCTCTTGCCGAACGCTTCATGATGACGACCGCAGTACAGCGCTGAGGCTTCACTGCCAATTACCTGATAGGTCAGAGACGGAAGGTCCGATTTGCAGATAGTTACTCCTACCCCGGCTTTTTTTTCCGCGACCGCTCGCTCTACTGCGTCGGGTGGTGCCACACCGATGCTGAGGCTTACTAGCGGATAACGGGTGCAAAAACTCTGCAGGGCCGAGGCAATAGGGTTGCTTGGTGTGAAGGCGCAGTGATCGATCAGCCACAAGCTCAACTCACCTTTGACTTCACCTTTTGAACTGGCCAGGGTTTCGCGAAATTCGTCGATCGAGTCGAGCAGGCGAAGTATTGCCGTGTAAGCGACTTGCCCTTCCTGAGTCAGTTGGAAACCGCTACGACCACGATGGCAAAGCTGACTACCGAAGCGACTTTCCAGATCCGACAGTTGTCGGCTTATGGCGGAAATGCCCATTCCAGTAGCCTCTTCGGCGGCGGATAGCCCACCGCATTCGACGACTGCCTTAAACAGTCGCCAGTGTTTCAAATCAATGTCGTGCAGAGGGGGAACCGATGGGGTGTTCAACTTTTTTATACTCCAGGTGCGGGGAGTAGAGCGCTTGCGTCAGCAAGACGTGTCGCGCTCGGCCTTTTGTTAGTGTTGTACACCAAGTCAATCTTTTAGGAGAGTTGGCTATCCAAGTGAATCAGGGTTTCAGCCAGAACTCGGGTGCCATCCAGTAGCTGTTGTTGGTCCAGCCACTCCTCGGGGCAATGACTGCGACCATTCAGGCAGGGGACGAATACCATCCCCATAGGACCGGTCGCACCGACGTAAACCGCGTCATGTCCGGCTCCGCTGGGCATGGTCTTGTGCGAGAAGCCCAAACGTTGAGCCACCTGACTGACGGCTTCAATCACGATTGGCGAGCAGTCCGTTGGATCGGCATAGGTCAGCGCTACTGAATCGACTGTCAATCTGAGATCCGCCAGCGCGGGTGCACAGCCATCAAGCAGTTGCTCCGGAAAGTCGAGCAGTACCTGTTTCGAGTCGCTGCGAACTTCCAGAACCATTTCCACTTTGCCGGGTACGGCATTCGGCACATTGGGACTGACGTCTATTCGGCCCACTGTGGCAACCACGTAGTGAGGATTACCGCTCATGACGGCGGCCATTTTTCGAGCCTCGCGAATCAGCTCAGCCGCGCCGACCAATGCGTCGCGACGCAGATCCATGGGGGTGGTACCCGCATGGTCAGGTAAACCGTGGACAGTGATACCGACGCGACGAATACCCACGACGTTGGTGACTGACCCGATAGGCAAGCCGCGGCTTTCCAGAACGGGGCCTTGTTCGATGTGGAGTTCAACAAATGCTGCGGTGCTGTTGGGAGCCCTGAGTGCTTGGCCGAGGGCCTCCGGGGCACCGCCAATACGTGTCAACGCTTGTGCCAGGCTTTCGCCGGCACGGTTCTGCGAGGCCAGCATCTCAGAGCTCAGCAACCCGGAGAAGGCCCGGCTACCTACACAGGAAATACCGTAGTCGCTCGGCTCTTCGGATAGAAAGTCGATCACTTGCAATGGATGGCGCAAGCGTCGATTAGTGTCCTTCAGCGCGTGGGCTACTTCGAGAGCAGCCAAGACGCCGATGATGCCGTCAAACCGGCCACCACCGACTACTGTATCGCAGTGCGAGCCACTGATGAGTGGTTTCAGGTCGGGCTCGCTACCGTCGAGTTGACCGATTAGATTGCCGCCGGCATCCAGAGTCACCGTGAGGCCTGCCGACTCAAATTCAGATTTCAACCAGTGCCTGGCTTGTTCGAACTCGGGTGAAAAGGCGCGCCTGGTCCACGGCACGTTCGGCAGCGTAAACGTCGAAAGGGTATTGACCCGATTCCAGAGACGCTCAATGTTCAGTTCCAGCGGTGAGTCGGTCATGTCAGTACGTGCTCTTTGTTGTCATGCTAGGGCGAAGGAAGCGGCCGTATCCCGGTTTGTTGAGGATCTTTCCTTGATCGAAAACGCTTTGGCCACGGCAGTAAGTAGTCTTGACCCTGGCAGTGAACTCCATGTTTTCGAATGAGCTCCACGTGACCGCGCTCAGGCTGATGGACGGGTCGTAGCGATAACGCTCTTGTGCCAACACCACAAAATCGGCGTCTTGACCAATCGCAAAATCACCTTTGCGGTCGTTTAGAAGAAAGTGCTTTGCGGGGTTGTGGCTGAGTTGTTGGACCACGAGCGAAGGGGCCAGGCCTCTGGCCATGGCACCGGTCCAGAACGCCGGCAGTAGTGTTTCGAGGCCCGGACCACCTGATGAGTTATGGAACACATTGGGATTGCCTTTGCGTTCCAGGCCCCAGCTGACGTGGTCAGAAGAAACGAAGGTGCAATGACCTTTGGCGATGTGATCCCAAAGTTTCTCGGTTTCTGCCTTGGGTCTGATGGGAGGGTAGTGCTTGGTTTTAGCGCCGAAGCGCCGCGTATGTTCTTCATGGTTGAGCATCAAGTACTGGATGCAGGTCTCGATACTCGCCTTGTGCCCGGCCTTGCGATACATCTCGCACAACTCGAAGCCACGACCTGTCGATACGTGTACCGGATGGGCGCGGGCGCCTGTTTGCGCGCCAATTTCATAAATCAAGGCAGTGGCGAGGTCTTCAACCAGGGGGGGATGAGCCCGAAGGAACGCATCCCAGCCGGTGTCATTGGCTTCGATCAGACGACTGATGTTTTTGCGAGTTAGTTCCTGCATCTGATTGTGCACGCCACACACCAAACCAGAAGGTGCGATCAAGGTGAACAACTCGGCCAACAGGTCCTCTTCTATTCGCGGGAAGCGGCCCGGTGCAGCTTCAAACGTCGAGAACTTGAAGGCACAGGCCCCGGCCTCGATCAATCCAGGTATGGCTGCCACCCCGTGGGTTTCATTGACCGTAGCGAATAAACCTACATCGACATGACAGGTGTCTTCGACCTCCCGGGCCTTGCGGATCAGTTGTTCAGCACAGGCCACAGGTTCAGGGTCGTCATAAGGCATGTCGACCATGACGGTAATACCCCCCGCAGCGGCGGCGCGGCTGGCCCAACCCAGGCCTTCCTGGTTGGCCTGACTACCCGAATGCACTTGACCATCGATTACACCGGGCAAAACCCATTGCCCCCGCTCATCCAGCGTTTCCCTGGCGGCTGGTGGCTCGCCGCTTCCACGAGCAGCAATGCGTCCTTCGCTCACGGCTAGCCAGCCGTTTTCTACTGTTTGCTGGCTGTCGACGATGCGTCCACGTACCACCAGATCAAAATCACTCATACATCAGCCTCGTCATCAGGTGAATAAGCTTTGAGCGAGTATCGACAGAGGATGACGAGCCAACCATGCAGCAAGTAGCAACTTCACTTGCAGCATTTGGCATAGTTCTAAGTCGCTCAGGTTTGAATAATTCGAGCCATACAAGGGGAAGCCTGCCAAAGGTGCTTCCGCATTAACCTCAGCGAGAGTGGCTCGACATGACTCAGCAAAAAGCCAAACAAATCATGGCTGCGCGTGGCAGTACTTTGCGATGCAAGGGATGGAAGCAGGAGACCATCCTGCGGATGTTGGAAAACAACCTGGAAAACGCTGAGGACGCTTCGCGATTGACCGTCTACGGCGGGATCGGCAAGGCCGCGCGCAACTGGGAAAGCTATGACGCGATCGTCGAGTCGCTCAAGGCGCTGGAGAATGACGAAACCCTGGCGATTCAATCAGGCATGCCGGTTGCCATTTTCAAGACCCACCGGTTGGCGCCCCGGGTGGTCATGGCCAACAGCAACGTGATCAAGGCCGACTGGCCAAAATTCTATGACCTGAGTGCGCAAAACCTGACAGCGTTCGCTTCGTATACCGCCGGCCCGTGGCAATACATCGGCAGCCAAGGGGTGATCGAAGGCACCTTCGAGACCCTTGCGCTGGTGGCAGACCGTCACTTCGACAGTGAACTGAAGGGCCGCATCTTCTTCACTGCGGGTCTGGGTGGGATGGGACGCTCGCAGCCATTGGCAATGAGCATGCACGGCGGCGTGAGTGTCACCGTGGAAATCCGCCAGCAGAGCATCGTCGAACGTCTTGCCGCTGGCTATGCCGATGTCCAGGCCGCTTCGCTGGAAGAAGCCATTGAAATGGCCGAGACCGCCAAACGCGAAGGACGAGCCCTGTCTATTGTGGTTCTCGGCAACATGGTCGAAGCCCTGGAACAGGCGCTCGACTACGGCTGGCGGCCAGACGTCGTCACTGAGATGTGCCCGTGCCATGACCCGTTCGCGCTGATTCCTGCCGGGTTGAGCCTGGAGGAAGCGGCCGCGTTGTTGGAAACCGACCGCGATGCCTACATGGCCACGTCACGCCAGTCGATGATCCGTATCGTGCGAGCAATGACACGTTTCCAGAAAGCGGGCTCGGTGGTGTTCGAGTACGGCACCTTCGTGCGCAAGGAAGCGGTGGATGCCGGGATGTCCAAAGAGGAAGCGTTTGCCTATCCGGGCTGTATTGCCGAGTACGTAAGGCCATTGTTTTTCCTCGGTCGCGGGCCGTTCCGCTGGACCTGTGTTTCCGGTGAAGTCTCTGACCAGACGCGTCTGGATGATCTGGCGCTGGAGATGTTCAAGGACGATAGTCTCGTCACTCGCTGGATCACCACGTCCCGTCACCGCTTGCCTGTAGAAGGTTTGCCGGCACGTATCTGCTTCCTCGGTTTTGGCCAGCGCCGAGCCTTCGGTCTTGCCGTCAACGCGTTGGTGCGTTCCGGTGAACTGACTGGCCCGGTGGCCTTCTCCCGAGACAACCTGGACACCGGTTCGATTGCCAACCCGGCTTTTGAAACCGAAAACATGCTGGACGGCTCCGATGCGATTTCCGACTGGCCTTACCTGAATGCTTTGCTCAACGTCTCGGCAATGGCCGATCTGGTGGCGATTCAGTCCAACGGCACCATGGGGATATCCGCCCATACCGGCGTGACCATGATTGCTGATGGCTCGGAAGAGGCTGATCTGCGCCTGGATGCGTGCCTGACGACGGACTCGGGCATTGGTGTCGTGCGCCATGCACAAGCCGGTTACCCGATGGCCAAAACCGTTTCCAAAGGGGAGGGGCCGTTGACCGACAACGCCATTCAAATTCCTCTCTGGTGGTCCCCTCAAGCCACCCAGTATCGCGGAAAATAGGAAATCGTCATGGCCCTTCTTCATTTGATCGAACAGGTCAGCGTGGTCGGCATGGGTCGTGCGGCCGCCCAGGTCGTGGATGTATTGATCGATGGCGATCGCTTCGTTGGCCTGGCGCCGCGAATCGATCTGTCGACGGTCAATCTCGACGAACGTACCGATGGTCGGGGCAAGTTACTGATTCCCGGGCTGATCAACGCTCACCATCATTCTCACGATCGTTTCGACAAGGGCCGTTTTTCCGGGATTCCGCTGGAGATCTGGATGGGCTTGTACAACCCGCCATCCTATCGACGTGGATGGACTGCTCGCGAGGTGTACCTGCGCACATTGCTTAACGGCATCGAGATGCTGCGAAGTGGCATCACCACTGTGGTCGATGACATTCACTTCGGCGGGCACCTGGAACCGGAGGTCGTGCATTCGGCGTTTCAGGCTTATTCGGATCTGGGCATTCGTGCAGACGTGAGTGTGGCGTGGTCTGACCGGCCGTTTCAGGAAGGTATCCCCTACCTGACCGAGCGGTTGCCCAACGAGCTCAAGGGCAGCGTGCCGACTCAGGCAGCGGATCGAGTGCTTGAGCATTGGCAAGAGCTAGCCCGCAGCTGGAACGGCCGAGTGCGCTTTGTATTTTCACCTTCCGGTCCACAGCGCTGCAGTGCCGACTTTTTGCAACAGACCTGGGCGCTGGCCGAGCAATACGACCGCCCTGTCCTGATACATCTGCTGGAAACCCGAATCCAGGCGCTCACCGCAGCGAAGTTCTATGGCAAGCCGATGGCCGCGTATATGGACGATTTGGGTCTTCTGACACCCCGTAGCGTACTGGCTCACGGCGTTTGGCTCTCACCTGATGAACTCGATCTTATTGCCAAAAGAGGCTCCAGTGTCGTGCACAACCCGGCCTGCAACATGAAGCTGGGAAGTGGGGTAGCGCCCATCGCCGAGATGCTGCGACGCCAAGTGAACGTCGGCCTGGGAACCGATAACAACAATGGCAATGACCTGAACTCGATGTTTGATGCCATGCGCCTGGCAGCACTCTCCAACGCACTTCTTGATCAAAGCGACGCCTGCCCGGTGGATGCGATGCAGGCGTTCAACATGGCCACGCTCGGTGGCGCCAAAGCCATCGGACGGGGTGCCCAGACGGGTTCGATCGAGGTCGGCAAGCAAGCCGATTTCTGTCTGATCGATCTCAAAACCAGTGCCTTCACCCCGCTCAATGACGCCTTGACCCAACTCGTCTTCTGCGAGCAGGGCAACTCCGTGCGTGACGTCTACGTGGGGGGGCGCAAGTTGGTGGATCAGGGACGCATCACCCGCATCGATGAAGAGGCACTGATGCTTGAGCTGATGGAGCGCATGCCGACCCTGCAAGGACGGGTTCGTGGTGGGCAGAGCGCCAGTGAAATCCTGCGGCCGTACTTGGAGGGCGCTTATCAAGACTGTCTGGACGACCCGCAAATGGAGGGCATGCGCCATTCAATCAACCAATTTGACCGATTCAGACTGGGCAGCAAACCGGTTTAGTTCGCTTCAACTCATTTACGAACAGCGAGAAAACACATGAACACACTACAAAAAATTGTCCCGGGCGAAACACGTATTTCTACCTGGCGTGCCATTTACAACGGGGCTCCGGCTCGACTGTGCGAAAGCGCTCGGGCCGGCATCGAGGCTGCCGCGAAGATGGTCGATACGCTGGTCGATAGCGGTCGCGCGGTGTATGGCTTGAACACCGGATTCGGCAAACTGGCCAATGTACGGATCAGCGACGCGGATCTTTGCCAGCTGCAAAAGAACCTCGTGATGTCACACATGACCGGTTACGGCCCTGCACTGGGTGCCGATGTGGTTCGTCTGGTCATGGCATTGAAAGTGGCCAGCTTGGGACGTGGAGCTTCGGGCGCGCAGTATCGCACCGTGGAGTTGCTCGAAGACATGCGCGAACGCGGCGTCATCCCGTTTATTCCTGCCCAAGGGTCGGTGGGTGCCAGCGGTGACTTGGCGCCTCTGGCACACATGACCGCAGTGATGATCGGCATGGGGCAAGCTTGGTATGAAGGTGAATTGCTCGACGGTGGTGAAGCCTTATCCCGTGCAGGCCTGACCCCCATCGTGCTGGCACCCAAGGAAGGCCTGGCGTTGATGAATGGCACTCAGGTATCGACGGCACTCGCGCTGACCGGCTTGTTTGCGTTGGAAAATGCTTTCATGGCCGCCATCGCGATCGGCTGCCTGACCATCGAGGCGCTGGCGGGTATTGCCAGTCCGTTCGACCCGCGTATCCAGGCATTGCGTGGTCATCCAGGGCAGATCGCCGTGGGTGCGGCGTTCAAGCGCCTGCTCGACGACAGCCCGATGCGCGCGATCTCGGAAGCCTCCGGGAAGGTTCAGGACCCCTACAGCATTCGTTGCCAGCCCCAGGTGCTGGGCGCGTGTCTGGATCTGATCCGCAACGCCAGTGTCACCCTGGAAATCGAAAGCAACGCCGCTTCCGATAACCCGCTGATTTTCGTCGACACCGGTGAAGTGATCTCCGGCGGTAACTTCCACGCCGAGCCGGTAGCGTTTGCCGCAGACATGTTGGCTATCGCCATTACCGAAATCGGCAATCTGTCCGAGCGTCGCTGCAACTTGCTGCTGGATCCGGCGTTTTCAGGTCTTCCACCGATGTTGACCGTCGACGCCGGACTCCACTCTGGCTACATGACGGCACATATTTCGGCTGCCGCCATGGCCTCCGAAAACAAACAACGCGCAACCCCGGCATCCATCGACACCATCCCTACAGCGGGCAACCAGGAAGATCATGTGTCGATGGCCACCCACGGCGCACGCCGTCTGCTGGAAATGACGCGTACCTTGCGCGGGATTCTCTCTATCGAGGCGCTGTGTGCGGCCCAAGGTCTTGATCTGCGCGGCGGCGAGTTGTACAGCGCGCGCCTGGCTCCGGTGATTGCCAGCATCCGCGGCAAAGTTCCGGCAATGAACGTGGATCGGCCAATCGCGCCGGACATGGCCAGCGTTGCCGAGTTGATCCGCAGCAGCGAGCTGGTCGAGGGCTGCCCGGATCTGAAAACACTGTTCTGAGTGCATCACCCATCGCCTGCCAGATCTGGGGCCGGCGATGGATAACAACAACCAAATCAACAACCCCTGAAGTCTGCCAACTACCTCATAGAGAAATAATCATGAACAAGAATCTCGTTGTAGCTTGTGTAGTGTTGCTCCTTTGCTCCACTGGAGCAAAGGCCGAAGACGTGCTGCGCTTGGGCGTGGACCCGACCTATCCACCGCTGGAATATCGTGATCCGCAAGGCGAGATGATCGGTTTCGATATCGAGTTGGGTAACGAAATCTGTAAGCGCATGGCCGTCAAGTGCGAGTACGTTCAAAGCAGCTTCGATGGTTTGATTCCCGGTCTGCTGGCGCGCAAGTTCGACGGCGTATTGTCGAGTCTGTCCATCACTGAGCAACGTCTGAAGCAGATCGACTTCAGCGACAAACTCTCCAACCCCTCCACACGCTTGGTTGCACGTGCCGGTTCTGGCATCTTGCCGACACCAGCCGGGCTCAAGGGCAAGACCGTGGGCTATCAGCAAGGCACTATTCAAGAGTCCTATGCCCGCGCCTACTGGAAAGTCCCAGGCATCAAGTTGCAGGCCTATGCCAGCCAGGATCAGGTGTACGCCGACCTGTTGAATGGTCGTATCGATGCCTCGTTGCAGGACGAAGTGCAGGCGAGCTACGCCTTTTTGAAAACGGATCAAGGCAAGGGTTATGAGTTTGCCGGGCCGATTATTGTCGACGCCAAGGTTTTGGGTAGTGGTACAGCGGTAGGCATTCGCAAGGAAGATCAGGACCTCAAACGCGGTATCGACAAAGCCATTGCCGGGATGCTGGCTGATGGTACCTATCAGAAGATCGCCAGCAAGTACTTCGATTTCGACATCTACGGCGGCTGACGGCACGGTTCGCCGACCATGACGGCTAGCCGTTCGTCATGGTCGGCCCCGCGTTGCCCTGTCCTGTTCACCTATTGCGAGTAACGCGCCATGCAATGGCTTGATTATCTACCCTTGATTGCGAAAGGCGCCTTGAGCACCGTCGAACTGGCGCTGGTAGCACTGGTGCTGGCTCTGTCTCTTGGGCTGATTACCGCTCTGGCAAAGCTGTCGGGCAAACCCTGGCTGACTTTTCCCGCCCAGTGCTACACCACCCTGATCCGTGGCATTCCGGATCTCGCGTTGATGCTGCTGATCTTCTACACCATCCAGATCGGGATCAACCAGGTCACCGACAAGCTTGCGTTGGGGCGTTTCGACATTGACCCCTTTGTCGCCGGCGTTATGACCCTGGGTTTTATCTACGGCGCGTATTTCGCGGAAACCTTTCGTGGCGCGTTTCTGGCCATCGATCGAGGTCAGGCCGAGGCCGCCAGTGCCTATGGGCTCTCGTCTCGGCAAACCTTTCAAAAAGTACTGCTGCCACAGCTGATCCGCTTCGCATTACCCGGCATCAGTAACAATTGGCAGGTATTGGTCAAGGCCACCGCACTGGTTTCGATCATCGGGCTCAGCGATCTGGTCATGGCGGCTCAGGAGGCGGGTCGCAGCACCCACAACACGCTGATGTTCATGGTGTTGGCCGGTGGAGTCTATTTTTGCCTGTCGGGCTTTTCCAGCTTGCTCTTGTACTGGATCAAGAACCGCTCTGCAGGTTGGGTACGGGAGGCCGAGCTATGATCGATCTCTTTCAGACCTATTGGCAGAGTTTTCTCTGGACCGATGGCCAGCAGTGGAGCGGGGTGGCCGTCACCTTGATGCTGTTGATCGTTTCAACCCTTGGCGGCTTTGCTTTGTCGATTCCTTTGGCGCTGGGCCGGGTCTCATCCTCGCGTCCCTTAAGCGCGGTTATCTGGTTGTACACCTACACGTTCCGGACCACTCCGTTGTACGTACAGTTGCTGATTATCTATAGCGGCTTGTACAGCTTGGCGTTCATCCAGAACACCGCTGTTCTCAATAGCTTTTTTCGTGATGCCTACTGCTGCACGTTGTTTGCGTTCGTGCTCAACGAATGCGCCTACATGACTGAGATACTTGTCGGCTCGATTCGTGCCAGCAGTCGGGGCGAAGTCGAAGCGGGCAGGGCTTTTGGCTTGAGTGCAACGGTACTTAATCTCAAGGTCATTCTGCCCAGCGCATTGCGACGAGCGCTGCCGGCTTACAGCAACGAAGTCATCTTCATGCTTCATGGCACCACGCTCGCGTTCACTGCCACGGTGCCGGACATCCTAAAAGTGGCCCGTGACGTCAACGCTGAAACCTATGCGACGTTCACCACCTACGGTCTTGCATCCCTGCTGTACCTGATGATCTCGTTCTGCATCATCGCCAGTTTCAATCGTGCCGAGAAACGCTGGCTCAGACACCTCAAGCCACGCAAGGCCAAAACAGCCGTTGAGCACTCCGTCCCCCTGATAAAAGAAGGCAGCCTGGTATGAATGCCCTGACCGTTGAAAACATCCACAAATCCTACGGCAACCATAAAGTCCTGCACGGTGTTTCATTGAGCGCCAAGCGCGGCGAAGTCATCAGCATTATTGGTTCCAGCGGCTCCGGTAAAAGTACCTTTCTGCGTTGCATAAACTTTCTCGAGCAGCCTGATAGCGGTCGAGTCAGCCTGGACAACTTGACCATCGATATTGGCGCGGGCAAACCGATCCGCCCGGACCGTCGTGCGTTGCAGGGGCTACGCACTCGGCTGGCGATGGTGTTTCAGCACTTCAACCTCTGGGCGCACATGACGGTGCTGGAGAACGTCAGCATGGCGCCGGTGCATGCGCTCAACGTCAGTAAGGAAGAGGCTCGTACCCGAGCGATTGTCTATCTGGAGAAAGTGGGGCTGGATGCCCGTTTCCACGACAGCTACCCGGCACACCTTTCCGGCGGTCAACAACAGCGTGTAGCGATAGCACGTGCCCTGGCGGTCGAGCCTGAAGTCATGCTGTTCGATGAGCCGACCTCTGCCCTGGATCCGGAATTGGTGGGTGAGGTGCTCAAGATCATGCAGGAGCTCGCACAGGAGGGTCGAACCATGATTGTCGTGACCCATGAAATGAGCTTCGCCCGCCATGCTTCAACCCAAGTGGTGTTTCTGCATGGCGGCAAGATCGAAGAACAGGGCAAACCTGAACAGCTCTTTGATAACCCGCAAAGTGCACGTCTGCGCCAGTTTCTTGCGTTAGACCTCAAGTGATCGATGATCCAATCGGCCGGAGAGTGGTCATGAAGAACACAGACTGGATCAAAGTGCCCGAGGCGATCTATGCCCTGAGACAGGATATCCATCGCCATCCTGAGTTGGCCTTCGAGGAGCAACGAACCTCTGACCTGATCGCTTGCATGCTCGAGTCGTGGGGTTTGAAGGTCCACCGGGGGCTTGCGGGTACCGGAGTGGTGGGTAGTTTGCGATGCGGTACCGGAAACAAATCCATCGGCTTACGGGCGGACATGGATGCACTGCCGATCCAGGAGCTTAACCAGTTCGATCATGCCTCCATCCATGAGGGGAAAATGCACGCCTGTGGCCACGATGGACACTGTGCAATGTTGTTGGCTGCGGCGTTTGAACTCGCGCGCACCCGACGAATAGACGGCACCCTGTATTTCATTTTTCAACCAGCCGAGGAAAGTGACGCCGGGGCCAGGCGCATGATCGAAGAGGGCCTTTTTGAACTGTTTCCGATGGATGCGGTGTTTGGCATGCACAACTGGCCCGGCCTGGGTGCGGGGCAATTTGCTGTTCATCCCGGGGCGATGATGGCATCCGACACGGAGTTTCGTATCCGTCTGTTTGGCAAGGGTGGACACGCGGCCTTGCCGCAGCAGTGCATTGATCCTTTGCAGCCCTTGATGCACATTGCCCAAGCTTTACAGAGCATCATCACGCGCAATCTGGACACCCAGGATCCGGCAGTCATTTCCGTCACATGCCTTCACGCAGGAAGTGATGAAAGTCTGACAGTCATCCCGGATGACGCCTGGCTGGGAGGGACGTTCAGGGCGTTTTCCCGTGATGCCATGACCTTGATTGAAACTCGCATGACGGAGATCGCCAGCGGCGTCGCCGACGCTTTCGGCTGCCGTGTGGAAACCTTGTTCAAATCCGACTATCCACCCCTGATCAATCACCCTCGCGAGACAAACATCTGCATCGAGGTGCTACGCAAACTGGCCGGTGAAGATCAGGTCATCACTGACGGCAAGCCAACCATGGCCGCGGAAGACTTTGCCCACATGCTCGAGCATAAACCAGGTTGCTATGTATTCATCGGCAATGGCGAGGGTGCTCATCGTGGTGTCGGCCATGGTCCTGGGCCTTGTGTTCTGCACAATGCGAGTTTTGATTTCAACGACGATATCTTGCCGATCGGAGCGACTTACTGGGTTCGCTTGGCTGAAACCTGGCTCTCGGACGGCACCCTGAAAAAACCGTTGGAGCAACCACGTTGATCCGACGCATGACACCTCTATAAACCCCATCCATTTGGAGACTCTATGAAACTGGTCAAAAGCATCCGCCTGAAAGTACTGCCCGAGCTTTACTCGATTTCTCGACTGGACAGCAAAGCCCCGATCCCTGTCTGGGCGGATGGTGAGGGTTTCGTGAACATCGCGCGCTCTGCCGATGAGCTGTCCATTGTTTGCCATCAGGGTCGCGTGCCTGAGGGCGTCAAAATCGATCGCGACTGGAGTTGCGTGCAGTTCGTTGGCCCCTTCGCGTTTGATGAGACCGGTATTGTTCTGTCTGTCGTTCGCCCGCTGAGCGAAGCCGGCTTCGGCGTGTTTGTGGTGTCCACCTTTGATGGCGACTTCCTGTTGCTCAAAGAAGACCAGTTCGCCGAGGGGCTTGCAGTGCTACGTGACGCCGGCCATCAGATACTGGACTGATCCCGTCACGCTTTTTTGTCGAGTCACTCATCAGCTGAACACTCCCACGTAAGTGTTCGGCTGACATGAGTTCATCTTCGTTATCTTCAACAGACGAATAGAGGGCTATCCATGTCGAGTCTTTGGACACCGGCTTTACTCGACCCTCGAATGACACCGGATCAGGTGCTCGTGCATGGCCCCGAAGGTTTTCTGGTGGGGCCGAAGGGACTGTTGTTCAGTTATGAATGGGTCTGCACGCAACGCCTGAAGGTCTTCGCTGAGCACGGCGTTGGCTTTTACGACGGCCAGCCGGTGCACCTATTGGAAGTCAGCCACTCTGATCCTGTACCGGGTTGTTCATGGCAGGCGCTGCGTCCACTGATGCTGGAGCGCGATCTCGAAACTTTCAAAATGCTTGGGTTTGCGGCTCAGATCGGCACATGGGCACGCCAGCATCGTTTCTGTGGTGCTTGTGGTTCACCGACTCAAGTGTTGGCTAATGAAAGGGCCAGTCATTGTGCAACGTGTGAACTGCATTACTACCCCAGACTTTCACCCTGCATGATCGTGCTGGTGACTCGTGGCGATGAAGTCTTGCTCGCTCGCTCTCCAGGCTTCCCCCCTGGGCTCTACAGCACACTGGCAGGTTTCGTCGAGCCCGGTGAGTCGATGGAGGAGTGCGTTATCCGTGAGATTCGCGAGGAAGTCGGGATTGAGGTCAGCAACATCAAGTACATGGCGAGCCAGTCCTGGCCCTATCCCCATTCGATGATGTTTGGTTTCCATGCCGAATATTCGACCGGTGAAATTGCTCCGCAAATGGAGGAGATCGAGGACGCACGCTGGTTCAATCTCAATGCCCTGCCACAGCTTTCGTCGCAACGTTCTATTTCGCGATACCTCATCGAGCTCTACCTGGCTCGCAGGCACTCGAAGCCAGATCCAGAGTTGCCGAGGTGATCATGGGGGAAATACCCCAAATTTTCTTTTATAGCGCTGTCGCGATGGCTGGCGAGAAAGAGGCAAATTCGATTCGCCAATCAGTCCAGACGCGATTGCTCACGGGGACGATAACCCTTGGGGATGCCATCCGACGGCTGCGTACCGAGGTCTCAAAACTGAGCCAGGACGACTTTGCCAAGCTCTGCAAGATCTCCAGGCGGACACTTGGGCAGATTGAGCTTGATCGTGGAAACCCGACGATGCAAACCATCAATCTGATACTGGAGCACTTTGGTCTGACGCTTTGTATACGGCTTTGCTAAAGGGGGTCAAAAGCTTTGGCCGGTATAGGCATTCCCTATGCAACGTACTGGCAACCCCCTATTCATCCCCCCTTTGAAAGGGCTGTCGGCAAGGACTTCGTCGTGGTGCCGTATACGCTGCGCAACAACGACATTCTGTTGATCGAAGGCCGCAATTATTCGCCGTTCCAGTTCCTGGAACAGATCAAGTTGGACTTCGATCAGCTCTACGAAGAAGCCGGTACACGCCGCCGCATGATGTCGGTCAGCGCCCATGACCGCATCAGCGGCTCGCCGCAGATGGTGAGGGTCTGGGACGAGTTTCTGCGTTACGCCAAGAGCCGGCCGGGGGGCGCGTTCATGCGCAAGGACGAGATTGCACGCTACATCCAGAACAGCCCGCTGACTCTGCGCGAAGCTGAAACAATATAAAAGCGCCCCGAGTTGTGGCCGTCATGTACCCCTCCGTATGACGCTATGCGAAATGAGCCCCGCGCGGGGCTCTGGTATTTTCCCCCTCCCTTCTTGCAATAAAGATACCGGTTGATTTTCAGAAACCATTCGGTATCTAATCAGCCCTGCGCTAGACAACCACCTCCTTTCGGAGTTGCTCCAAAACGTCGAGGCGCTGCGATTCATACAATAAAATTAACAAGAGGAAATGGCATGGGACGGTTAAGCGGCAAGGTTGCAATCATTACGGGTGCAGCAAGTGGGCAGGGCGAGGCCGAGGCCCGGCTTTTCGCCGCCGAAGGCGCCAATGTTGTTTTGACTGATGTTCAAGACAACGGCGAACAGGTCGCGGCAGAGATCGGAGAGGCTGCGTTCTTCATCAAGCATGACGTTTCGAGCGCCGAGGGTTGGACTTTGGTGGTCGAGGAAACACTGAAACGGTTCGGCCGGATCGACATCCTCGTCAACAACGCGGGCATCTACAGTCCCAATTACATGCAGGGGACCACACCGGGCGAGATGGAGCGCTATTTCCAGATCAACGTGTTGGGCGTGATGCTAGGCATGCAGGCAGTGACCGAGGCGATGCAAAGCACAGGCAATGGCTCGATCATTAACATCTCCTCGCTTTCGGCCATTCGCAATATTCCGGGGCAATTCGCCTATGCAGCGTCCAAGTGGGCGGTACGTGGGATGAGCGGTTGCGCCGCCGCCGAGTTGGGGCGCATCGGTATTCGTGTCAACGCGGTCTTCCCGGGCATGATCCAGACGCCGATGATCGCCAACAACCCGGCGGAAGCAAATGAAAAGTATCAAGCCATGGTACCGCTCAACCGAATCGCTGATCCGAAGGAAGTAGCCGAGGTCGTCGCGTTCCTTGCATCCGATGCGGCCAGCTATGTCAATGGCGCTGAAATTGTGGTCGATGGTGGGCTGCGACTCTAACGGTCTGCCCAACCACCAGTGAACATACCTGCTGCAGGCTTCGCGCCTGGAGTAGGGGCTGGTGGGAGGGCGCCTCCATTTCTTGCTCGGACCGGGTAATAGCGTGGTCACCTGTGCAATCAGTTATTAGAGGCGCTTCGGCGAAAAAGCTCGAGCGCAGAGATGGCTACGCCTCTTGCTGTCGGAAGACCAGGCTAGTCAATAACTGGTTGACGATACGACCCGCTTCAACGGGACCTGTATCGTGGGTGTTGCGTCGCTGGAGACTGATGCCATGCACCATGGCTGTCAGTGCGATGGCAAGATCGGTCGAAGGTAGAGGGCTTTTCGTGCCAGTGGCTTTGAAATACAGGTCGAGGATATTAGCCAGCCCTTCAGTCTGACGCTTATGCAGCGCGTCGTATGCGGCTGCGAACTCGGGATTACGGCTCGCATGAAGTTGTAACTCGACCGCCAACAGTGGGCACTCGCTGTCGGAGTTCATGGTCATCAGCCACTCGGTCACCCCTTCGAACATCCTGTCAGGACCTTTAGCCGTGAGCTGTGCCAATCCGGCCATGTCGCGCTCCATGTACCGCTCCAGCAGTGTCAAGAGGAGCGTTTCCTTGTTCGGAAAATTGGAGTAGATCGCGCCCTTTGAAAAGCCTGCTTCGGCGGCGATCAGCTCTAATGAGGCTCCACCATAACCGAGACGAGAAAAGACGTTCTCGGCTGCAGTCAGGAGATATTCACGTGTCTGGGCCTGCTGTTGAGGGCGGGTTAGGCGGGTGGGGCGCATGGGGGAATTGGGCTCTCCTGTCGTTAACGCGGGAATATAGCAGGAAGTCTGAGAATTCGCCTATCCAGCCTGTGCGTTGCAAATGCCTGGTGCCAGAGACAGGAACACGTCGCAAAAAAATAAAAAAACGCTGGCTGACGCTCCAATAAAGGTGTAGAAATTCTTTGCGGTATCCTAATACCAATAAGAATTCAGAATTGCCAAAACCTCATGGCGATCTGGCGCACTCGGCATTATTCAGGGCGATGCAATGAAAAGACTGGATGGCAAAGTAGTACTGATTACGGGCGCCGCTCGCGGCATTGGTGCGGAAATCGCTGCGACATTGGCGCGTCATTACGCCCACGTGGCCCTGACCGATATCGATCTGACCACCGCTGAACAGGTGGCAGCAGGTTTGCGTGATCGGGGCTTGACCGCAGAAGCCTTCCGTCATGATGTCAGCGATGCCGCGAGTTGGGATGCGGTGATGGCCCAGGTTCAGCAACGCTTCGGCGAGCTTGATGTATTGGTCAACAACGCCGGAGTGTTGGCGGTACAGCCGATCTGCGACACGAGCCTCGAACAATTCCGACAAGTCACCTCGATCAATATCGACGGCGTGTTCCTGGGGATCAAGGCGGCCTTTGTCGCCATGGCAGAGCACGGCGGTTCGATCATCAACATGTCCTCGATCGGTGGGCTGATAGGTGCAACCAACCAGATGGCCTATTGCGCTTCCAAGAGCGCCGTCAGGGCATTGACCCGATGCGCCGCGATTGAAGCTGCCAGTGAGGGTCTGGCAATTCGCTGCAACTCCTTGCTGCCGGGTGTGATCCATACGCCGATGACGCAGAGTCATTACGGATTTGGTGCCGGGCAGGGTGTTGAAGAGATGTTCAGCGCGCTGATCCCTTCAGGGCGTTTGGGTTTGCCCAGTGACGTCGCCAACGCGGTGGTCTATCTGGCATCGGATGATGCCGAGTACGTCAATGGCGCCGAACTGGTGATCGATGGTGGTGTGACCGCCGGCCCTGTCCGCAAGCCCGAGGTGCCGAAGTAAGCACCCCAGTGTCCTGAGAAACATCAGTTGCCAGCTGCGCAGGCGGGCACTGATCTACGAATTTCCTCGCAACTTCCAAAAACAAAAATACGAGTGAAACTATGAAAAACAAGGACCATTCCGGCGCCGTGCGCGCCGGCAGGCTGGGCGTCGCGTTGTGTCTTGCAGGTCTGGCCGCGAGCAACGCCGAGGCTGGCTCGTTTACCACTGAAGAGGGGATCGATGTTCGCTGGTCGCTCGGCACTTCGCTGGGTACCAGTTGGCGAGCAAGCAGCGCCGATCCCCATCTGATTTCCGTGGGAAATGGTGGTAAAGCCAGTGCTGGTAACGATAACGGCGATCTGAACTACGGTAAGGGTGACCGCTACTCAACAGTCATGAGTGTCCTGGGCGACATCGATATCAGTAAGGGCGATCTTGGCGTGTTTGTACGCGCCAAGGCCTGGGACGACTTCACGCTCAACAACAGTGGCGTGCCCCATGGCAGCTACGCCAACGGTTATGAGCATGGCGCAAGGCTGGACGACTCCGATTTCGATCACTTGTCCAAATTCTCCGGCGTTGCACTACTCGACGCCTATGTTTACAACACCTTCCAGCTAAGTGGCGATCATCCTCTGACCCTCAAGTTGGGCAACCAGGTCGTGAACTGGGGGGAAAGTCTGTTTGTACCCGGTATCAACCAATATGGTGCGTTCGACATCACCGCAGCCCACCGGCCCGGCGCTCAGGTCAAAGAAATCCTCCTCCCGTTGCCACAGTTGTTTGCCAGTTTCGGCGTAGCCGACGGCACCAGTGTGGAAGCGTTCTACCAGTTGCGTTGGGAAAAAACCGTTCTGGACGGCTGTGGCACCTACTGGTCCCCATCCAGTGTCGCCAACTGCTCGAGCAGCGGAACGCTAGTGGGCGCGGGGCCGTTTACCGACCGCGAAACCTTCGCCGGAATTCCTGCGCTGGGCGGAGCCAATTTCCAGATGCAGTTGACGCCTGACCGAGAGCCCCCAGACAGCGGTCAGTACGGCATCGCGCTGCGTCACCGAGTCGATGCGCTGGACGCTGATTTCGGGCTCTACTATGTGCGTTATCACACCCGCGTCCCTAACGTAAGCGCGACGCTGGTGCCCACCACGGTGCCTGGTTCGATTTGGTCTACCGACCCGCCGGGAGGCGTGCGCGCCGCGCAGCAGACCCTCGACTACGGCGCTGACGGTATCCATGTCGTTGGCCTGAGTGGTTCTACCGTCATCGGAGGTTGGTCAGTGTTCGGTGAAATCAGCCATACGTCTGGCCTGCCCGTGCAGATCAACGGTTCCGACCTGATTAACGGCCTTGTCTCTGGTATTGGCCCGCAGGCCCATTTGGCTGCCACTCCGGATGGCTCCATGGCGACCGGTTATGAGCGCAAATCCAAAACTCAGGCGCAGCTGTCGACCATCCAGGTATTGCCACGGATCCTGGGCGCCGAGGCCGCCACTCTGGCGGCGGAAGTGGTTTATCAGCACTGGAGTGGAATCGGCAATCCAAACGACTCGACCCGTTTCGGACGCGCCGCTGTGTTCGGTTCTGGTCCGGTCGCAGGCGTGTCGTGTACGGCGCTTAACCCCGATCCGAGCTATTGCGAAAACGAAGGCTTCGCCACATCCAACATCTGGGGTGTACGTGCCCAACTTGAGGTCAGCTATCCGGACGTATTCGCCGGGGTGAACGTCAAGCCGCGAATCTTCGTGTCGGACGACATAAGTGGCTACTCCGCTGATGGTTTGTTCAGTGAAGGGCGACGAGTGATCGCGCCGGGAGTGCGTTTCGACTACAGCGGCAAGTATTACGTCGACTTCAGCTATTCGCGTTTCAACCACGAGGCGAAATACGACGAGTTCCATGATCGTGACTTCTTCTCTCTGGTCGCTGGCATCAACTTCTAACCAAAGCAGGTAAAAGCATGGACAACAAAAGACTAAAAGGCGTGCTGGGTATCTTGGCCGTGGGCGCGTTTGTCGGGGTGACCCTCGGCGCGCATGCCGAAACCTCAGAGCAAGACCTTGCCCGACTGGGCAAGGATCTAACACCTGTCGGGGCGGAAAAAGCAGGCAATGCGGATGGTTCGATTCCGCCTTGGGAAGGCGGTTTGACCCAACCTGTGGCGGGATTCGATAACACCAAGGGGTATGCCAATCCCTACGCGGCAGAGAAGCCGCTTTACACGGTCACCGCCGCCAATCTGGCGCAATACCAGAGCCTGCTGGCGCCAGGGCAGATCGAAATGCTCAAGCGTTACCCGGACTACAAAATGAAGGTCTATCCCACCCACCGGACGGCCGCATTACCGCCAGAGGAATACAGCGATATCAAGACCGAGGCCGGGCAGGTCAAGGCGGTTGCAGGTGGTATGGGGTTGAACAATGTCTTCCTGTCAACCGTACCTTTCCCTGTGCCGAAAGACGGTTCGGAGGTGATATACAACCACGAATATCGTTACTACGGCTTGAGTACGGAGCGTGAGTTCGTCATTTTCCCGGTGCAGAGCAACGGCAATTTCACGCCGATCAAATGGGCCGAATCACGAACGACGGGCAAGGCAATACCTGACAACCCTCCTAATCAGATCACCTATTACAGGCAGCGCACGTTGAGCCCGTCCAACGTTGCCGGCGAGGCAGTTCTGCTGGTCGACGTCTCGGACCGTATAGCTGGAACGCGCAAGACCTGGACCTACAACCCGGGCCAGCGTCGCGTAATGCGCGCACCAGATGTGGCGTATGACACACCGCAATTCAACAGCGACGGGCTGAGCACCATCGACAGTTACGACATGTTCGGAGGCGCCCTGGATCGCTACGACTGGAAATTGGTGGGCAAGAAAGAAATGCTCGTGTCGTACAACAACTACGACCTCACTTCGAAGTCCCTCAAGTACCGCGACATCGTGCAGCAGAATCACTTGAATCAGGATCTGCCTCGCTATGAGAAACACCGGGTATGGGTGGTCGAAGCGCAACTCAAACCGGGGGTTCGCAGCATCTATGGTCGGCGCATGCTCTACGTCGACGAGGACAGTTGGGAAATCGTGCATGGTGACTTGTATGACACTCGCGACAATCTTTGGCGAGTCCAGGAAAACCACGCGGTTAACCTTTACGACGTCCTCGCCAGCACCACGGCAGGCCAAGTCGATTACGACCTGCAATCGCGTCGTGCTTTCGTGATGTTCCTGTCGAACGAAGAAAAACCTGCGGAGTACAAGGTCAAGCGAAATGCTGCCTATTACTCGGTGGACAACTTGCGACGATCCAGCAACTGATCGTGTAAATCGCCGTAGGCATATCCCTTCCAGAGAAGGTTTTGCCTACGGCTGTCGTCAGTTTTTTCTCGTGGTGAAGACATGGTCAAGATCCATCGCAATATACGGCGCTGTAGCGGTGTGGGCGTCGTTCTGATTCTGGCGAGCGCGGCAGTTTTGATGCCGCCGTTGGCCTTGGCTGCGCCCGATCTTCTGGACATGCCAGCCATGCAGTCAGCCAGTGCCGCCACAGCGACCATGATGGCCACTGCTCATGCGGGTAACCGCGTGGTGTTGGCGGGAGAGCGCGGCATCATCCTGTATTCAGATGATGGCGCGCACGTATGGCATCAGAGTGCAGTGCCGGTTTCGGTCACGCTGACGGCGCTGTACTTCGTCAACCCCTCCAGCGGCTGGGCGGTGGGTCATGATGGCGTGATCCTTCACAGCACCGATGGCGGTGAGACCTGGGTCAAGCAGGCCGACGGCAATCGACTGAACGCATTGCTACGGATCGACGCCGAAGCACGGCTGGAGCGTGTCAAGACGGCGCTGCAGGGGGCACCTGATGATCCAGCGCTGCAAAGCGAGATCGAGCAAGCGCAGTTCGGGCTCGATGATGTCAATGCGGGTGCCCAGTTCGGGCCCTCCCGTCCGTTGCTCGGTGTCTGGTTCACCAGCGATATCACAGGATACGTGGTGGGATCGAACGGTCAGATATTTGCCACCGCCGACGGTGGAGTCCACTGGACATCCCAGTCGCAGCGGCTCAACAACCCTGACGCGCTGCACTACAACTCGATCGGCGGTGACAGATCCGGGCAGCAAGTCATCGCGGGAGAGGCGGGCAAGGTATACATCAGCGCTGCGGACGGCAGTTGGACAACACTCGATGTTGGCTACAACGGTGCGCTCTATGGCGTGTTGCAATTGCGTCAGGACAACCACGACGTTCTGCTGGCCTATGGCTTCGGCGGGCATGTTTTTCGCTCGATTGATCAGGGTGTCTCCTGGGTGCAGGTAGGAGCTAACGCCAAGGCACCCACTCTGGTGGCCGGCATGGTGCGTGATAACGGCGAGATCGTTCTGTTAGGTCAGGACGCCAGCTTGTTGCGCAGCGTCGATGGTGGTCAGCATTTTCAGATGACCGAGGCCAGTCCCGGCTTGCGGGTTGCTTCGCTGGTTGAGCTACCCGATGGAGCGGTGCTGACCGCTGGTATTGCGGGCGCGCATCCGATCGCACTAGACGCCAAATGAATCCGGAGACCGACCCCATGAGCGCAAAACAAGACAATCTAACCGCCGCTCCGGTGAAGCCGGGTTTTTTGGAGACCCGCATAGAACCGCTACTGTTTAACCATCGCATCGCGGTGGTCCTGCTGTTCTTGATGATATCGGTGTTTCTCGCCCATCAGGCCGGCAAGCTTGGGCTCGATGTCAGCCTGCAGAAAATGGTGCCCGGACATCATCCGTATATCGTCAACTACCAGCAGTATGAAAACGAATTGCGTCCGCTGGGCAATGTGGTGCGTATTGCACTTGAAGCACGGCAGGGCAACATCTACGACAAGGACTATCTCGAAACACTGAAGAACGTCACGGACGAGGTGTTCTTCATTCCGGGCGTTGATCGTGGGAACTTGAAATCACTTTGGACCCCCAACGTCTTGTGGCAGGAGGTCACCGAAGACGGTTTTGCCGTCGGCCGCATCATCCCGGATGGCTTCGACGGCTCAGCCAAAACCTTGGCCCAAGTGCAGCTCAACGTTCAGCGTTCCGGGCGTATCGGGAGTCTGGTGGCATCCGATCAGAAGTCCTCGGTGGTGCTGGTGCCTTTGCTTGAGCGCGACCCGCTGACCGGCGAAAAACTCGATTACGGTCAATTCTCCCAGCGTTTGGAAACACTGGTACGCGACAAGTACGACAGCGATCGATACGCCATTCATATCACCGGCTTTGCCAAAATTGCCGGTGACCTGATTGAGGGCGCGCACGATATCCTCGAATTCTTTGCGATTACTTTTGTCCTGACGGCGCTGCTGCTTCTGGCGTATTCGCGTTGCTGGCGAAGTACCGCCGTCACATTGTTGTGTTGCTCTCTCGCGGTGCTGTGGCAGTTGGGTATTGTCAACTTGCTGGGCTTTGGGCTTAACCCGTATTCGATCCTGGTGCCGTTCCTGACGTTCGCCATCGGCGTCAGCCATGCCGTGCAAAATATCAACACCATGAGTGCCGACTGCGCTGCCGGTTACAGCCCCATGCAGGCAGCACGACGAACCTTTCGTATGCTTTTCATTCCGGGGTCGATTGCACTGCTGTGCGACGCCGTCGGTTTCTCGACCATGATGCTGATCGATATCGACATGATCCGCGAGTTGGCTATCAGCGCGAGTGTGGGTGTGGCGGTGATCATTTTCACCAAAATGTTCTTGCTGCCGGTGCTGATGTCCTGGTGCGGGGTAGCACCCGCTGCCTTGCGCTATCAGACCCGTAAGGCTAACAGCGAGCATCGCCTGGCACGTTGGTTATCGCATGCCGCCGAACCGAAGCCGGCGCTGATCGGCTTGTTGCTCTCGGCAATGCTGTTCGGCGGCGCCTGGTATTTGAAGCAGGATCTGAAGATCGGTGATCTGGATCGTGGTGCGCCAGAACTGCGCCCGGACAGTCGTTACAACCAGGACAATGACTTTCTCGCCCACCATTACGCCAGCAGCCCGGACGTGTTCGTGGTGATGGTCAAGACCCAGGCAGGAGAGTGCGGTTCGTACCCGGTCAGCAGCGCGATCGAGCGTTTGAAGTGGACGATGGAGGGGGTGCCAGGAGTGGAGTCGACCCACTCCCTGGTGGACGAACTGAAGAAGTTCTCCGCGGGTTCGAACGGTGGCGACTTGCGCTGGTATGCCATCACTCGCAATCGCTACATCGCAAATGCGGCGTTCAAAACAATTCCCAGCGAGCTTTACAACAGCGACTGCTCAATGGTGCCGGTCATGGTGTATCTGAACGATCACAAGGCCGAAACCCTATCCAAGGTGGTCGATGCGGCGCAGACGTTCGCGAAGGCGAACAACGATGAGCACGCTACCTTTTTGCTGGCCGCCGGTAACGCCGGTATCGAGGCCGCCACCAACATGGTGATCAAGCAATCCGAGCCGAGGATTCTGCTGCTGGTATACGGCATCGTCGCGCTATTGGTGTGGTGGGAGTTTGCATCCTGGCGAGTGGCGATCAGCATCATGATTCCGCTTTACATCACCTCGGTGATTTGTGAGGCGCTCATGGCCCAACTGGGCATGGGGGTGAAAGTCGCCACATTGCCCGTCATCGCGCTGGGAGTCGGTATCGGGGTCGATTACGGCATCTATATCTACAACCGAATCGAACATTTCATGAAGCGCGGTTTGAGCTTCAAGCATGCGTACTACGAAACCCTGAGAACCACCGGCGCTGCCGTCACCCTCACCGGAATTACACTGGCGTTGGGGGTCTCCACCTGGATGTTTTCATCAATCAAGTTTCAAGGCGACATGGGACTACTGCTGCTGTTCATGTTCCTTTGGAACATGGTTGGCGCCTTGTTGATGATGCCGGCGCTCGCTTGTCTGCTCTTGCCTGCGCGGCAAAAGGAGGGGGCGCAAGAGGTGCAGGTGGTGCTGGAGAAGGCATGAAAAGGCGCGCCTCGTAGTCCGAGGTTTCGCTTGACACCAGCCAAACAACAATTATCATTGTCGTACGTACGACAGCGATCGTTGTACTTTATATCCTGGTGTGCCGCGTGCAGCTCAACCGAGCAGCTCAAGCCGCCCCTGTCATGTAGCTGAAGGTATTTATGACTGATCAAATCTCTAGTCCGTTGACTTTGCCTTGTGGCGTCGTTTTGGCAAACCGACTGTGCAAAGCGGCCATGAGCGAAGGCCTGGCCGACCACAAAAATGATGCCACTGCGCGCCACGTCAATCTTTACCGGCGTTGGGCCGCGTCCGGTGCAGGTTTGCTGCTGTCCGGGAACGTGCAGGTGGACCGTCAGCACCTGGAGCGCCCGGGGAACATCGTGCTTGATGCCGATACTGATATGACCGCTTTACGGGCGATGGCTGCTGCCGGAACTGCTGGTGGCTCCGATTTCTGGTTGCAGTTGAGCCATACCGGGCGCCAGGTACTCCAGATGATAAATCCCGAACCCCTGGCGCCTTCGCCGGTAGCGATTCAGGTTCCACCGGGGCTGGGTCTGGAGTTTGGGTTGGCACGTGCCATGACCGAGGAAGAGATCGACACCGTTATCGATCAATTCGCTTTCGCTGCATCTCAGGCACGGGCTGCGGGGTTCACTGGCGTGCAACTGCATGCTGCTCATGGCTACCTGCTGTCTCAGTTCCTCAGCCCGCTGTCCAACCAGCGCACAGATCGTTGGGGTGGACCGCTGGAGAATCGTGCGCGCCTATTGCTTGAGGTCATCGCTGCAGTGCGAGCTGAGGTTGGCGACGACTTCCCGATTGGCATCAAGCTGAACTCTTCTGACTTCCAGAAGGGCGGCTTCACCAATGCCGAATGCGTTGCACTGGTTGGGTTGCTCAACCAAACCAGTCTGGATCTGCTGGAGCTATCGGGTGGTTCGATGGAGCAGCCGAAAGTGGTAGGGCTGGCAGTCAAGGATGAGGGTGAAGATGCGCCGCGCGCGAGCACGATTCAACGCGAAGCTTATTTTGTCGAGTTTGCCGGTGCGGTACGCAAGGTGGCGAACATGCCGGTGATGGTGACGGGTAACTTCCGTAGCGTTGAAGGCATGCTTTCAGCTTTCGATCGCGGTGATGTCGACATGGTCGGCCTGGGCCGCCCATTGATCTCGGATCCGTTTACTCCGGCACGGTTGCTGGCTGGCGAATGGATCACTGCTCTGACCCCCGAAGTAGCTATTAACCCATTTCACTTGTTGCCATGGTTCAACGTACAGATCGAGCGTTTGGCCGACGGTCTCGAGCCGGATCTGACGTTGGCGGGTGAGGCAGCGGTCGCTGAATTCATCGCTATCGAAGAGCGCGCAATGCGCCAGTTGCTTGAGCATCGTGCAGTTTTCAAGTCCTGATCCCCATTTCGTTTTCTCATCGAGGAACTCGGTATGAAGATATTTGTTACAGGGGCGTCTGGTTACATAGGCGGAGCCGTTGCTCATTGCTTGCTTCAATGGGGTCACAGCATAACGGGCCTGACACGCACCGAGGCCACTGCACAGTTGCTGCGTCAGCGTGGTATCGAACCGATCATTGGTACGCTGGATGACGCAGCGGTATTGACCAGGGCTGCTCAGGAGGCTGACGCAGTGATACATGCTGCCAGTGCCGATCACGAGCCGTCCGTTCATACCCTGATCGCAGCACTTGAACGCAGCGGTAAGCTACTTATCCACACAAGTGGCTCCGCCATCGTGGCCGACGATGCGTGTGGTGAATATGCCAGTGAGAAAGTTTACAGCGACGATGACTACTTTGAACCGGTCCCGTTTCGTCGTCAGCGTGTCGAGATGAATCGACACGTGCGCCAGGCCGCGATCGACAAAGGTGTCCGCGCTGTCGTGATCTGTCCGTCAATGATCTATGGCGTAGGTGCCGGACTCAAGCAAGAGAGTGAACAGATTCCGCAAATGACAGCCATTTCGGCACAGGTGGGCGCGGGTATTTATGTGGGTAAGGGACTGAACCGCTACTCGAACGTCCACATCGACGATCTGGTTGACCTGTATCTGCTGGTCCTGGAGAAGGCCCCCGGAGGCTCGTTTTATTTTGCCGAAAACGGTCATGCTTCGTTTCTTGAAATCGCCCGATTGATCAGCGATTCACTGGGGTTGGGCGGTAAAACCCAGAGCCTGGATGTGGACGATGTCACGCGCAATTTCGGTGAGGCTGCGCGTTATGGAGCGGCATCCAACAGTCGCGTGAGTGCAGTCAACGCACGCCGGTTAGGCTGGTCACCCAGTCGTCCGTCGCTGGTTGAAGACTTCCTCAACGGCGCCTGAACACAGCGCTTGATGGCGTTACATGTCCCTGTAACGCCATCAGTGAGGAACTCAGAAACGAGAGGCTTGTAGCAAGTGCAGCATGTTGTCCGCTGCGCTGTGGGCTCTACTGCTTATTTCCTCATCGTTTGGTTGATGGGTACCGAAGAGGGCATTGTCGAGCAGGTCGACGCGCAGTAATGCCAGAAATGTCCGTGATGCTTCTTCGATATCCTTGATTTTCCATTGCTCCAATGGGGCCCAGTGCCGGAGGTAGTCTGCGAAAAGTGCAGTGCGACGGTCAGTCACTTCCGCTCGGTATCGTTGGCCTAATTCGGGAAACCGGTGAGCATCGCGCGTGACCACCCGATAGAGCGCTAGTTGCTGGGCACCGAGAACGTCGGTGAGGTAGTCGATGCCGGCCAGGGGAAGGGCTTGTTTGGGCTCTTTGGAGAACCAAGGGCGTTCGAGATGCTGTGGTGCTTCCTCGCCAGTGTCGCTCATGCCATTTGTATTGCACGCGGCATGCATGACTGCGCTGAACAAATCGTCCTTGTTTTCAAAGTGTCGGTAGACGGTTTTGATCGAAACTCCAGCAGCCTCGGCGATGCGGCCCATGGACGACTCGGCGTAGCCCTTGTCCAGAAACGCCTGTTGTGCGGCGGTCACGATAAGGGCGCGTTTACGCTCCATCAACGACGCTTTGGGGTTGTCCGCGCTCCACTGTTTCATTTTATTCCTACGGTCAGCTGCCATGGTGTGCAAATGAACATGATAGTACATCGATCATTGTCGCACGGCCATTCAGTGTACCTATAAAAGCAACCTGGAGGCATCATGCACGTCAAGAAACTCGCTCATTATTCGATTCGCTCGTTGGATCTGGAAAAGTCCTGCCATTTCTACGAAAGGGTGCTCGGCTTCGCGCGCGGTTACCGTCCCCCATTCGATTTTCCCGGAGCCTGGCTGTACATGGGGGGGGATGAAGCCGATTTTGGCACAGTTCACATTATTGGCATTGACCCCTCCAATCCAGAGGGCCTGAAACAATATTTGGGCGACAAAGACATGCTGCTGACAGGCACTGGCACGGTTGACCATATCGCTTTTCTGGTGACAGGATTGGTCGAATTCTGGAACCTCCTCAAGGCTGAAGGAATTGCCTGGCGCGATCGTACGGTTCCTGGTCTCGGACTGCATCAGGTCTTCATTGAGGATCCGTCTGGCGTAATCATTGAGCTGAACTTCCCGGCTACCGAGGCGCAAGCGGCAAGATCTGTCTAGACCCATATTGGCGAATCCGCAGGCGGTGGCCGACTTGACTAAAAGGCGTGAACAGGCGCGCCTGTTCCCTGTGTCCTCTTTGTGGAAGACTCAATCGAGGATGAAAATGCTACCGGGATTGAATATCAGAGCTAGCGCTTGAAGGGCATTGGTCAACACTTTCAAATGCGCGATTTTGGCTGTCAGGACGGCTAGTTGCTGAGTGGGATATAGCGAATTGGCAGTCCAGCAGATCAGCGATACCCATATGTCATGAGCACAGTCGGTAGTGACCTTGAAAAGCCAATTCGGCAAGCCCCTTGCGGATCACCTCACACTGGCAATCCCGCATGTCGGCGGAGGAATTCAACCTCAATGTTTAGCGTGTTGTCGTAGTCTATCCCGCCCTTGTAGACGTCATAGTGGCCGCCGCGACTGCGATGGAGTTCCGCTCGGGAGGCTCGTTCAGCGACGCGCAGCGCAGGGCCGACCGGCGCCATCGTGTCGTGTTCGGCGACGATGAGCAGAATGGGGCAGCGAATGGCCGCAGCCTGTCGTACCGGTCGGTGTGTGGATATGCTGAGGAGCGAACGGGCGGCGAGGCGATTCTTCCATACTGTCGAGTTTTTAGGCTGGATAAGCGATTTTCCGTAGAGGGCATCTTCGGTGGCTGATATGCCAAACTTCCCTGGCGCTACGCTGATGGGCAGATAACGTGGGGATAGTCCAAAGACCGAGCCAATGCCGTCCAGAAGCGCCGCTCCCATCAGCTGGAGCGATTGCACAAGCGGAACCATCGCTGCGCCAGCAAGGCCGTCGACGAGGGGGCATTGGGCAATCGCTCCAGCAAGCCGGGTATCTGACGCGGCGAGCGATACGATGTGCATGCCGGCGAACGATGTGCCCCACGCAAAGATCCGATTCTTGTCGATACGGGGATTCGCGGCCGCCCAGCCAATGACGGTGCCGTAGTCCTCGCGCTGACGCGGGACGGAGAGTACGTCGCGAGGCTGTCCGCTAGAGCCGCCCCATTGCCTGTAATCGAATACGATCGCAACGAAGCCTTCACGGCAGAACCGATTTGCGAACGGCGCGAGCCCACCCGATTTTACGGCGCCTAGCCCATGAGCCAGTACGACTGCAGGGTGCGGGCCATCTCCATCTGGCTGATAAATCCAGGCTTCTAACTCATCGCCAGAAGCCGTGGGAATACGTACGGTAGTGCGTAAAGGTGTGATGTCGTTACCCGTATGGAGCATGATGAATCATCCTCTTTGTTCAGATCGCAAGATGTGGCTTAGCCATATCCAGACGCTGTTTCTTATTTCCTGTCGCGAGAACGCCGCCAGCGGAAAATCTTCTGCGAGGCGGCGTGGCAGGACTTTTTAGCGGCGATCACGCACGGACCAGTTCACGCGCCACCCGGCTTTCGCGTGAAACGGCACGCAGAAAGGCCCTCAAGAAGTTCATCTTCGGATCGGGTGCCAAACCATCTCCCATGCGAAGTTGTTGTTCGTTGTACCAGGACATTGTTCCAAACCCGTTGATCGCCTTGATAATTGGGATGGAAGACCGGGGGCCGAGAAGGCCAGGCCCCAGGCGCAGGTGGCGTTCCCAGGATTGAAAGGCTGACAACTTGCCGCTTAGCAGTGCCGCGGGTGCGCCTGGATATACGCAAAGCGGTCGGCCAATGCCGATCAGATCGACACCGTCGTGGGTAATCGCATCAGCCATGCCCGAAGCGGTGCGGAAACCGCCGGTTACCATCAACTTTGCACGTTTGACATGGCGGCGGATTTCCGGAGCGAAGCGGGCAAAAAAAGCTTCGCGTTCGCGTGTCGATTTGCTGATGGTGGGATCGAAAGCCGGTTCAAGCCCTTCGATATTGGCCATCTTAGGTTGCTCATAGGTGCCGCCCGAAATTTCGATGAGGTCGACGCCTGCTTCATCAAGCCAGCCGGCGACGGTTTGGCTGTCTTCGAAACTAAAGCCTCCTCGCTGGAAATCAGCAGAGTTCAGCTTCACTGCAATGGGGTAGTCAGGCCCGACTTTTTCGCGAATGGCAGCGACTGAAGCCAGAAGGAAGCGCGCTCGTCCAGGCAGATCGCCGCCCCACGCATCGTTCCGTTGATTCGTACGCGGCGACAGGAACTGTGAGATCAGGTACCCGTGTGCGGCGTGCAACTGGACGCCGTCAAAACCGGTCTCGCGCGCGATACCCGCAGCGAAGGCAAACCGCTCGATCAGGTCAAGTATCTCCGCATGTGTCAGGGCGACCGGCGTTCCGAACTTGTTGCCTGGGAGGGTGACTTGAATGCCCGAGGGAGCTTTTGGTGTGGGGTTGATGGATTTCTGGGTCTGGCGGCCAGCATGCGAGAGCTGCATCCATATGTGTCCACCGTTGATCTTGGCGGCACTAGACCAAGCCTTTAACGCGCTCAATTGTGCTGGTGACTGTGGGCCTTGGATGACCACGTTTCCACCATGCTCCAGGTGGAAGCGATCGATCTGGACATTACCGGTCAGCATCATGCCGGGACCTTCCTGAGCGAAGGTGCGGTACAAGGTTTGGTGCTTTACCGTCGCTTGGTTGCTTGAGTCGGCGAGCAGCTCCGACATCGCACCTTTGGCTAAACGGTTTGGGAGCGTGACGCCGCAGGGCAGCGTCAGCGGAGTATTCAAAACAGTTGCAGCATCAGGTGTCGCATCGGCGGCAGTCCGGACGGGTTCAATAGGCATGGGACATAAACTCCGCATTGTTGGGGGGCCAATGTCGGTGGCTACCCGTTCAGGTGCTGGCGAGGTCGTCTCGCGAAGCTGGACGCACATTAGATACCAGTTGGTATGTGAAGTATAGATGGTATCTTGCTGCATTGCATGTGACCTTGTTAGGTCGGCTGCGGAGGAGCTAGACACTTAATCCGGGCTCCCCTAGGATCAATCCAGCTTCTAAGTCGTTTTCCAATCGCAAGAGGTATCTTTGAGACCTATCCGTTTATCTCGTCCCCAGCAGCAGGCGATTACCCGCGAGCGATTGCTTGTGGCCGCCCAAGAGGTATTTTCCCGGCTGGGATATGGGGGGGCTTCGGTTGATTTGATAGCCGCTGAGGCGGGCTATTCCAAGGGCGCGATCTATTCCAACTTTCCGAACAAGGAAGCGATTCTTTTGGAGCTGTTGCGCCTCAACATGGAGCGCGACATGGCCGAGCTTGAGAAAATACTCAGTCTCAAACCAGAAGAAATGCACGGAGCTGTGAGCGATTGGCTCAATACTGTGTTTGCTGACAGCGACTGCCCGCTCCTGGCGACCGAGCTGCAATTACATGCGCGCAGGAGTCCAGAATTCGCAGTGCAATACTCTGTATATCAGGAGCAGCAGACCCAAGCACTAGCCCGCATATTGCAGGCCTATTTCGACGCATTGTCAGTTGCTTTGCCGATCGACGCACTCACTCTTGCGTCAACAATGACGGCGCTGGCCCATGGTTTGACGCTCCAGCAACCTGCTGGTATCGCCGACGCGCCGAACGCGCCCGGCAGAGTTATAGATGCACTTCTTGGTGTTTTGACGCAGCGATAAGGCCAAAGCGTCGAACCTGTTTCTTGTTACCTGAACAGTTGCAGGATGTAATCGCGCACATAGACCATGTTCGGGCTTTTGAGTGCACGTTTATTCCATACCAGGTACAGCACGTTACTCGGGGCCTCGTCCGGCAGTGTCGGAGAAATCAGGCGGCCTGCGCTGATGGCCTCAGCGCACTGGTAATCCGGCAGCACCGTCCAACCGTGCCCGGCGAGCACCATGTCCATGATGATGCGCAAATCCGGAATGGTCAGCGCAGCTTGCAATTGCGGGGCGACTTGAAACATCGATGTCCACCAAGGGCGTACCAGGGGCAGGTCCTCGTCATAAGCGATCAGCGGTTCTCGCGCCAATTGCTCGCTGCCGGGCCGGCGCCCCAATCGCTCCCGCAGACTCGGCGCAAACACCAGCAACATGCGTTCAGTGAGTAAGTGCGCATAGCCCTGGGATTGCTCGTCCGGTATCGAGGCGGTGATTGCAAAGTCGATCGTGTTGGAACTCAACAGCTCATAGATGCGCTTCTTGTTGCCGGTATGGAAACGCAGGACAAACCCATCCTCTATCAGCGGCGCCAGGTGCGGCGCCAGTTGTGAGTGAATGAAGTCCGAAGGCCCCACCAAATGGACAGTTCCACCTTTGACCAGACCGGGCCGCAAGGAGGCGATTTTGCTTTCGAGGCCATCGAGGTACGGTGCGACCGAGCGTGCCAGTTCATCGGCGGCGTCCGTGGGTTCTACGCCACGAGGCAATCTTTGGAACAATGGCTTACCGACCAGGGCTTCGAGCGCTTGCACGTGCATCGAGGCGGCGGGTTGGGTGATACCCAAATGTTCCGCCGCCCTCGTAATGGACTTCGAGCGATAGATTTCAAGGAAGGTGCGCAGGTGGGTAAGGTGGCTCATGAGTCGATGGCATCTGGGAAGCAGTACTCATTTGTAGCATGACGAGCGCCGAGTGCACTCGCCAGCTTTTGTACAGGTTTGTCATGGGACAGTATAAGCTTCTCCTCCAGTTGTTCAGTTCGAGGAGGTGTTGACCGAACGATAGCTGCTCGTGTTAACACCCATGATCTGTATCAGCACCAGCAGAAGACCGAGCAATGCCACTGCCGCGCCGGCCAGGCCGACATAGGCGATGCCGATATGACTGATCGTCATGCCGCCCAGCACCGAACCCAGGGCGATACCGGAGTTGAAACCCGCGATGTTCAAACCGGCCGCCACCCCTTGGGCGTGTGGTGCATGCTGCTCGGCGATGCCGATCAGTCGGGCTTGCAGCGCAGGAACTGCGGCGAACGTGAACATACCCAGCAGCGCGACCAACACACCCATCGCAATGGCAGAACCGGACATGACCCACATCCCCGACACCACCAGCACGATCCCGGTAATCAGCAGGGCACTGGAGCGGTCCACCCCCAGGCTATCAGTGAGTTTGCCGCCGAGAACGTTACCGATCGCAGCCATCACGCCGTATACGAGCATGAAAATTCCGACCGTACTGGCGCTGGTGCCGGTCACCTGAGTCAATACGGGGGCAATGTAGGTGTAGGCGGCAAAAGAGCCGGCATAACCGAGCACTGTGACCAGTGCACCGAGCAAAAGCTTGCCGTTGAGCAGCGCCGACAGGTTCTGCCGTGCAGAGTTTTTGTTCGCCGCCGGAGTCGGCAGCGGATCACGCATGCCAAGCAGCAGACCGAAGAAACCGATGGCGCCAAACACGGCGATCGCAGCCAGCACCAGGCGCCAGGACACGATGCCGCCCAGGTACGTGCTGATTGGCACGCCGATCGCCATAGCCAAAGTGAAGCCACCAAACACCACGGCTACCGCGCTGCCTGCACGGTTCGGTCCTGCCAGGCGAGCCGCAGTACTTGATGCCACGGCGAG
Organism: Pseudomonas sp. GL_093; assembly: GCF_057837605.1. Taxonomy (NCBI): domain Bacteria; kingdom Pseudomonadati; phylum Pseudomonadota; class Gammaproteobacteria; order Pseudomonadales; family Pseudomonadaceae; genus Pseudomonas; species Pseudomonas sp. GL_093. The sequence goes on from NZ_CM174448.1 coordinate 2,568,434, forward strand.
AAACAGTCCGTGGCCCATTCCGGCGAGAAACCGGGCAGCCAGCATCAATGTCAGGGTGCCGGCGAAAGCCGCTACCAGGCTGCCGACCGTGAAAACCAGCGCCGTGGCCAACATCACGCTTTTTCTGGACCAGTTCGCGGTCAGTGCTGTGAGGATCGGTGCTGCAACAGTCGCGCCGAGGGCATAAGCGGTAATGGTTGCACCGGTCTGCCCGATATCGACATTCAGGCTTTGCGCCATGACGTCGGTTAAACCTATCGGTACAAACTCCGCAAGGCCCAGCGCAAAAGCGCTTAGGGTGAAAATGTAGATGACGAATGGCATGTTTTAACTCCGCAGAAAGTGAGAACTGCCGCGGAGTGTGGGAGGCGTTAATAAATCAATAAAATCATCATTATTTGCCTTAGCCATAAATATATTTATGTGTCTTGGCGGAGTAACGGCCCCTGAGTGATTCACAGAAGTCTAATTTTCACGGCCAACTTAGCTAACGCACATGCCCGCTGTTGGCCGGTTGCTGCCTCTTGCGAAGGTCTGCAATCGACCCAGGCTGTGTGAAAACGTTTTAGAGCAAGTTTGACAGTCGAATTCGGGGCGAAAATCCCGTTTTTACGTAAATTACAGGTCTGCTGACCAACCAAACGCTGGCAGATTTTACGTAGCAACGCAGACTTCAAAACGGTGCATGCGTTTTCTCACAGCCTGGACCCGAAGCGGTCAATCGGCTAGCGAAATAGCGGACATTCAGGCTTGAGCCGTGGGCCGCTGGCGTTCTACTTCGTTAGCTATTGTGTAAAAGTCGAGCCGCATGAAATCTTGTCTCAATTCACCATGCGGACCTCGGCACTGTGAAGATCATTACGAGCATATCCGAGACTGGAAGTATGCCAGCGAACAACATGGGTACGGGAGGTATGCATGCACTCCAGGCGGTTCATGGCGATTTCGACGATGGTGCTTCTCTGTGGATGCGCCAGCTTTGAACAGACTGACGTGCAGGTCTACAGACGCCTTAGCGGCGAAAAGCTCGAGCCGTGGTTATCAGTGCAGGACGCTGCATTGTTGCACTGGCCTTACGCGTGGGCGGCTGTGGCTGCCTATCAGGACTCCGATGACCCCAAGCGCAAGCCGTTGGATACCACAGCCGAATGCCCTGAACCGCACGACTTCTTAGCGGGCCAAGGTTGGACGCACTGGGACAAACTTCCGTTGCTGCGAAAAAAGGAAGACGAGACAGAACCGGCTGCTGACCAGATGCGCCGCGCGCACCTTCGTGCCGAGGTGTGGTCAAGCCCCCAGCACCACAAGGTCATTGTTGCCTTTGGAGGTACGGCGGCCTCTAGCCTTGATGACTGGAAATCTAACCTCCACTGGTTCTTGGCACCATTTCATCCGCACGACGAGTACGAAGTATTGACCGATGTTTTCGTACCCGAATTTGTAAAGGAATATAAGAGGAAGAGCGAAGAGCCGGGCGGCGAATGGCTCAAAACCGCGCAGGTGGTTGCTACTGGACACTCCCTAGGGGGCGGTTTGGCCCAAAGATTTGCGTACTCGCTGAACCGAGATTCAGGTGTTCCCGGCGTAAGCGAAGTGTACGCGTTCGATCCGTCTCCTGTGTCGGGTAAGCGTAGCGTCCCAGGCTTCGAGAAGCAGGCCGATGGACTGACCATCTACCGCATTTACAACCGGGGAGAAATTCTCGCGAGTGTCCGGTCTATCTTGCAGTTCTCCAACACAAGCAATTCCGGAGAGCAGGGGCAAACTTGGATCGACATTCGATATAAGGACAATTGGACGTGGAGAACATTGCTCCCGTCCGGTTCTGTACACGCGCACGGAATGTATGACCTAGCATGTTTTATGAAGCGGCATCTCCCCCCATTGGCGCTGACGACAGACGCGCCAGCGCCATAGGCTCCTCCCGAAAATGACCTCTTACATTCGAAAAAAGTCGCAAGACGATCGTCTCGATTCTAGCCTCTCAATAGAAGAGCGCTTAGGAGTACACGTCTCGCTGCACCTGCGGAGAGCGACCGCGCAGTTTTTGGTTTGCTCGCCAACTCGCTTGTTTGTCCGCTTTTCGATACAAGTCTGACTGACCATTTCTGGCCGATTTCTGCCGGTCATGACGGGCCGGAATCGACCTGAAGAAATCGCTCGGAGATGTCTACGAAGCTATGAGGACTCAGCACTAAAGAATCCTACTTATGAAGGCGGCAAGGATTCAGTGGCGGTGTAGGCTGGAAAAGACATCATCGACTCGATCGGCGGATGCTCGTAGGTTGAGGACAGCACGGCACTGAGTCGATCGCCCAACAGGTTCCAAGCGCGTTTCTTTTCTTCCGCATAGTCGTGATGCAGGTAGTGGCGTCTCACCCGAGAACCGGCCAGCACATGGTTTTGGCAGCGGTCGATGAGGTCCAGGCTGACCCCCAAGGCTTGCATCATGGTCGCGCCTGTACGGCGTAGGTCATGCGGTGTCCAGTCACCGTTTTGGCCGTCGGCAAGGACCAGGGTATCGTCGTGACGCCGTCTGGAGAGGGCTTTACGGTTTTTGAACCGGGCCTGGCGGTCACCCACCTGCTTGCTCACCACTTTCACGTCCACATGCCCATCATCCTGCTTGTTCGGAAAGCACCATGGGGAATGTCCCGTCAGAGTCTTCAGCTCTTGAAAGAAATGCAGTGCGAAGGGGGAGAGGAAGATATGGTGATCCTGTTTTTTGCCCCGGGTGCCTTTGACGTTTTCACTGGGGAGGAACCACGTCTGCCGGTCCAGATCGACATTTTTCCATTCGGCCTGGAGCAACTCGCCAATCCGGCACAGTGTGCCCAGGCTGATCCATAGCGCGAGTTGAGTCTCCTTCTTTAATGGACGAATACCCTCGTACTTTTGACCGGCGGGGAGGGCGTTGTAATCGGCGGTCATTTGCTGGAAGCGGTTATGCAGTTCCAATAGCTCAGCCGGCGAAAGGATGCGGCTTCGTTCTGCTTCGTAGTCGGCAGGGATCAATGGGGTGATGTCGACCAGTTCAGTCGGATCGCCCTCGACCAATAAGGCCCGCCAGGGTTGGCGTTTTCTGGCCCAGCTGAACATCTGGGTGAGGTCGGCGAAGAAACTGATGGCTTGCCGGTGAGCGCCGCGGCTGACGACTGCCCGGATCAATGCCCGAACATCGTGCTCGGAAACATTACGGACTGACGTCTTGCCAAGTGCCGGAAAAAGGTCCTTGTTAAAACGGCGCTGCAGTTCGGCATTGCCGTCTTTTCGTGCAACACCATCCAACAGCCAGGCCTTGGTCAGATCCTGGACAGTCAGTGTTTGCACCTTCGTCGTCTTTACTTGTTCGGCTGCTGCCTTTTCCGCGGCATGCGCCTGTGCCTTGGCGGTTTTCTTGTGCTCATTGGGATTGATCTGCTCATCGATGAGCGCTCGGGCCTGGTTGCGTGCCTTGCGGATGTCCGTCAGGGATTTGCGCGGCCAGGAGCCACAGGCGTAATCTTTGCTCTGGTTTCCCCACCGATAACGGTAGAAAAAGCTGACCGACACGCCGTCCTTACGGACAGAGACGTGACCAGCCAGATTGCCATCCTCCCTGAGGAACCGGCCGGCATCATTGGCGGTGAGCGACTCGAGTTCTTTGATGGTGATTTTGGCCATGAAATGGATTCCCCCTACTTTTCCCCCCACAAAAACGTCGGCTCTTGATGGGCGTTACTGGACTCTCGTAGAGCAGAACACCGCTGGAGCTCAAGTAAATACTAGCTTAGAAAAATCTAGAGTGAAATTTTGGAAGCTTTCAAGAAGTATGAAAAAGGAGATGGGGTGCTAGGGGTCGAGTGTTCGAATCACTCCGTCCCGACCATATAATTCAAGGGGTTGCGAGATTTTATCTCGCGACCCTTTTTTATTTTTGGACGTTTTTACCCCCACAAAACGACTGGCTCTAGGTAGAAACTTCACGATATCCATACAGCTTTACACCCCCGCATCTGATGGCTTTCTCGGCCCCAGTGCGCTGGCCGAGGCGATGGCGGCGGCTGAGCAATGGATCGACAGTCAGCTCCATTAGAGCGAAACCGATCGTCATTCCCAAACCACATGATGATGCTCGTATCAGCCCTGCAGGTTTCCGGTTATCCATGGGGGAAGCTGCCAGGCGCCAAAGCTGGCGTGTGAGATATGGGCAGCTTTTCTTTATGCACAGAAACTGACCCGATGCCGCTCCTCGACGGCCGGCCGGAGGGCAGCTTCTTCCCGCTTCGCGCAGATTATGAGCGCTCCATGGGAGTTCCATTGTTGGTGATCAATGGCCGTGGGCTTGATTGGAGAGAATATTTAAAGTACTCCCCTGCAAGTAATCGGCGTTAAGCGTCTTGAAGCAGTTAATACCCTACGCTAATAGTTATTTTTAGCATTATGTAGGAAACCCTCTATTCAGTTTTTAGTGTTGATACAAATGTAGCCAGCAAAGGATCTTTTTCAGCATTTTGCTTGTGCCTGCCGATGAAAATCCACTCGTCCTCTGTCCAAAGAATTCGTGTTGTTTTAGGTGCTTTGCAGTCAAAAACAACCTGATAGATTTTTGTTTCTCGCTGCTGGACGACGACGCATTGCTCAAGGCAAACCAACAATCGCTGCCCGGGCTCTAGTGTCGGCACATTGAGCGGGACACACATATTAATTTCTGTTTTTCGCATGATGACTTTCGTCCTTAAAATTCAGAAACCGTACGCGGTAAATCAAAAGCAAAGGCGATCCGTTGCGGTGAGGGACTCGTCTCATGTCTTTGAACATGACGTCCTATGTGCACTTCAAGGTGCAATCATTACGGTGAAGTAGTCACTTTGAACCCGTACAGGCAATTACCTTCAGGGTGTGGAGCTGATAGCTCATTGCTGATCGTGAGAGCTTTTTGGGTTCGGTTTTGTTCTCGATCTGGCCGTCAGAGCTTTATCACTTGACGCTTACCCGCAAGGTTGTGGGCTTTCAAAGACAAAACATTGGGTGGGAGCGCTCAGGCCGGCGTACCTCATAGAGTTCAGTGGTTCTGTTCATGACTAGCCTCCGAGGGTTCATATGTGCATAATATTATCATGCAGTGATAATAGAAAGGCAATCTGCTCGACCTTGCCTCAGGCAGGAGCGACGTTTTTTGCTCAACTGCCGGGAGGCAAAATCACGCATGAGAACAGAAAGATGTGAGCGCTTGGAGAGCTGCATGAAACGTGAGGACGTAAAAATCAAACACGCTGAAGGCATTCAGTTTGACACCCATTTAATTGCCAATCCGGCCAACACCCAGGAGTGGATCGCCTTCTTTAAAAAGGAAGCAGGAAGAAGCTTTTTCCTGGTCAATGACAATGAAGAAATTGAACCCTTCCGACACCTTGATGATTTGATTCATGAGCTGCGTGAAATCGGTATCAAGGTGGCTGAAATTCATTTTTGAATTCTTTTTTCTTGGAGTGTCGTCATGTCTGTCAGGGTCGAACATCTGTCTAGTCAGAGTGAAGATCTATGGTCCGTGTGTGTAGGTGCCCGGCGAATTCAGTTCCGCAATGAGCAGGGTGCAAAGGACTATGCGGCAAAGCTGAAAGAGCGTATAGAAGCTCCACATATATACCCGTATGCAGTGCCGGCAACCGGCGACAGAAACTGCAGTAAGTAATTAAATGTGTTGCCCTTGTTTTATTATAAAGATTGAAACATAACAAAAAATAACAAGATTCCCTGCTTGAGGGTGATGCAAGACTCGACGAGTTATAAGTCCCAATCAGAGGAACACCAGGAGATTTTTTAATCGGTTGGCCTGTCTTCCTGTTGCGAAGGGGCGCCAGTGATTCCTGGGCGTTTTTGCCTGGGGTCGGTGCTGATGGGTAAAGATCTACCCCTCTTGGGCATTTTGATTTCTCTTCAATCAAAGAGGGGCGGTAGGCGTGGCGCAGGATATAAAAACGCCAGCTCTGACTGAGCTGGCGATTACGTTTATCTAGTCACGCAAGTAGGCCACCAAGGCGTCAGCGAAGGACTCAGTCGTTCCGGTTCCCCCCATATCCGGTGTCACCTGATCGCAGGCGGTTTTCAAAACAACGCGGATAGCGGTACGAATGCGTGTCCCCTTGTCCACCATGCCCAGATAATCAAGCATGTCCGCGGCAGCCAACAACAATGCACAAGGGTTCGCGATGTTCTTGCCAGCGATGTCCGGTGCCGAGCCGTGGACCGCTTCGAAGATGGCCGCATCGGCGCCGATGTTAGACCCGGGCGCCAAGCCCAATCCACCCACCAGGCCTGCGCACAAGTCTGAAAGGATGTCACCAAACAAGTTGGTGGTGACAATGACATCGAATTGATGGGGATTCATTACCAGCTGCATACAGGCGTTATCGACGATCATTTCGTGGAATTCGATTTCCGGATAATCCGCAGCGACCTCACGCGCAACCTCAAGAAACAAACCGGAGCAAGACTTTATGATGTTGGCCTTGTGCACCGCGGTAACTTTCTTGCGGCCTTTGCTACGAGCCAGCTCGAACGCGTATCGCACGATGCGTTCGGAGGCTGTGCGTGTTACGCGAATACTCGCCAAAGCGACTTCGCCGTCTTCTGAAATACTCTGTCCTTCGGGTAAGTAAGCCCCCTCGGTATTTTCGCGCACTGTGATGATGTCGATATCTTCGAAGCGCGAACGGGTCCCCGGGAAACTGATCGCTGGTCGGACATTGGCGTAGAGGTCGAAATGGCGGCGAAGGTGAACGTTGATCGATGAGAACCCACGGCCAATCGGTGTCGTCAAAGGGCCTTTAAGTGCGATGCCATGTTTGGCGATCGTATCGATAGAGGCGGGTGGCATCAGCTGTCCATGTTGCTGCAACGCCTCCAGGCCGGCCTCAACGAAGTCGTAGCGAAGATTGCAGTCAAGGGCGTCGAGTACGCGTAGCGTCGCTTGCATGATCTCGGGGCCGATGCCGTCGCCCTTGATGATTGCGATTGTTCTGCTCATGGTCTCTTCCTTAACAGAGCTTTGTCAGCCTGCTGTATTGATTGGGTCATTGAGACTGGTGTCACGAGTCTGCTGATAGGCATTGACTGTCGGACGGCTTTCACCGCGCCAGTGTGCTGTGTTTCATCCTCCGCGCCGTGACTGCGCAGGTCATCGCGGATCAAATGACGGGCGTCCTGAGACGGGTGTCAGATCTCGCGCCGCACAGAACTACTCGAGGATGCTGCTGTTACGGGGCGAGCTACCGGATCAAGCGTGCTGTCACTGCTCCACCGAATATGCGCATAACATTAACATACAATGTTAATGTTTGCGGTAGGCGCGCTCAGCAAAAGTCATTGGCTCACTTTCGCATGACGCGGCGGACAAAAAGCCTGGCGTCATCAAAGGCAGGCACGATTGCCAGCGTCACCAGAACCATCGCGAGCGGTACCGTTGAGATATAACCAATGTGCTTGAACCCAAATGCCCCCATCACGCCGCCGAAGAAAAAATTCAGCGCCAGCAGTATCAGTATTTTGAGCCGGGTCCGATTGGCGAGAACTTTTGGGTGTGTTGATGTGCTGGCGGCATTCCAGTAAAAGAGTTTTCCCAACTCAATTCCGATGTCCGTGATGATGCCGGTGATGTGTGTCGTTCGGATTTCGGCTTTTGAAATTTTGGTGATCACCGCGTTTTGTAGCCCCATGATGAAGCACAGGAGCATCACGGTGACTGACACGAACAAACCATCCACGGTGGATAGTTGGGCGCCCAGAAAGCCAAAGCAGATAAGCAGAAAGGCCTCGACCAAAAGTGGCACTGCAAACTCACTGTGCATCCGTCTGCGTCGGGAGTAATTGACCATGACCGCAGAGCACGCAGCCCCAACCAGAAAAGACAACAATGCGCCGGCGCCACTAAGTACCAGGTCGTAGGCTCCCAGCACACTGTTGTCTGCCATCGAAGAGACGATGCCCGTCATGTGTGAGGTGTACTGATGCACTGCCAGGAAACCGCCAGCGTTGATTGCTCCCGCGACGAAGGCCAAGGCAAAGCCAAGATGTCGGTTTGCGGCGGTGGTACGCCTTCGCCCGGTGAGACTCCTGACATATTTGATCGGCATTTATTCACCCTTGTCTCAAACATATGAGGAGCAAAAAAGCCAACCGATTATGTATGTCTGATATCACCAGGTCCTCGCAATTTAGACGGGGCTGCTCGTTGAGTGTTGAAGCCGTTGGCTGTTGTTTCTACTGGTCGGTGAACAGGATCGCCTGCTGGAGCAGCAGACGGTGCAACGACTGGATAGTCCCAAGTGCGGCAGCTGCCAACCGTGCAATAGGTTGTGCAGCTGCGACACATCAGCATGATTGACGTCAGCTTAGAGCGGGTAGTGCGCCGGGTAATGCAGCTTCGCAACGCCGGTGTCGATAGCGGCCTTGGCCACCGCGCCGGCTATTGCACCGAGCAGGCGAGCATCGAGCGCTTTGGGTAGGATGTAATCGCGCCCAAACTCAAGCTTATCGACGTTGAACGCTTGCAGCACTTCCACCGGTGTCGGCTCTTTGGCCAATTGGCGCAGTGCTTCCACCGCCGCAATTTTCATCGCTTCGTTGATCCGGGTTGCGCGAACATCAAGCGTCCCGCGGAAAATGAACGGAAAGCCCAGAACGTTATTGACCTGGTTAGGGTAATCAGAGCGACCGGTCGCCATGATCAGGTCATCACGTGTGGCCATGGCCAGCTCGTAGCTGATTTCAGGGTCCGGGTTCGAGCAGGCAAACACGATCGGGTTAGGTGCCATCGCTGCCAATGCTTCTGCCGGGAGGAGATTGGCTCCAGACAGGCCGACAAACACGTCAGCACCGGTCATGGCTTCCATCAGCGTACGAGGGCCACCGTCGTTAACGAACTGTGCTTTGTATTGATTGAGGCCTTCCCGAGCGGAGTGGATAACACCGACACGATCGACCATGTATAGGTTGCTTTTTTGAGCGCCGAGACTAAGCAGCAGGCGCATGCAAGCAGTGGCAGCTGCACCGGCGCCGAGGCAGACAATTCTCGCATTACCCAGGGTTTTGCCCTGAATCTCAAGTGCATTGAGCATGCCGGCGGCAGTGACGATGGCCGTACCGTGTTGGTCGTCATGGAAGACTGGGATGCTGCACTGTTCGATCAGTGCTTCTTCGATTTCAAAACACTCAGGCGCTTTGATGTCTTCCAGGTTGATGCCACCAAAGGTGTCGGCAATGCGCACGACGGTCTCAATAAAGGCCTGGGAGCTCTCGGCATTGACTTCGATATCGATCGAATCGATTCCGGCGAAACGCTTGAACAGCAATGCTTTGCCTTCCATGACCGGCTTGCTGGCCAAGGGGCCTAGATTGCCGAGGCCCAGAATGGCCGTACCGTTGGTGATCACGGCCACCAGATTGCCTTTACCGGTGAAGCGGTAAACATTCTCTGGATTCTTCGCAATTTCGCGTACAGGCTCCGCTACGCCTGGGCTGTAGGCCAGTGCGAGTTGGGCGGCTGTGTCGGCAGGCTTGGTCAGCGCGATGCTGATTTTTCCTGGGGTTGGGAATTCGTGGTAATCCAGTGCAGCCTTCTTGAAGTCGGTAGTCATGCGATCACCTAATTAGATGTTGATTACAATCACATGCTAACACTATTATAATGATAGGCAACGAGGTCCTGACCCACAGACCAGGATCAAATTGCCAGTTGCGCGCTGCTGATGAAGGGGTTTATCAGCCAGCGGACCCACTCTATTGGCCCTAAGACTTCAGGGCGGGCCTGTATCTGTTGGTCAATAGAGATCCTCCTATGCTTGAACCCGTATTAGGCCATCTCGTGTGGCCATTTTTTTGCGCGCTCGAATGTCCCCAGCGTCAAGACGCTGAGGTGATGGACGTGGTTCAAATGAACGCGGTGATCAAAATAGCAGGGGGCGAAAGGGGAGCAGGCCATGACAAAGGCGCTGAGAGAGGTTTAGCCGGCCATCAACTAACAGGCAACAGTTCAGGTGTTGTGCTGAGCTGTCTTTCGATGCGGTCCATCTTCAAGGTGTTTGGTGTTCTGTTCCTGTTAGCCAAACGTCGAGCCTGTCCAATGGAAGGAAATGACCTGGGTCTGCGTTGATCAGTGGTCTTGACTGTGAGAGGCGTGGTGGGTTCGCGGGAAGGCATGGGGTGCGTCGATTCTTTCTTTGAGTGTGGCGGCATAGTCCTTTGCTCCCTGCTCAGTCCGAAATTGGCAGCGGCTACCGAAACAAACAGACCAAAGCGCTTCGCTCTGACCGGACAGATACTCGACTTTTACTGACAGGGTCAAACTCTCTAAGTGGAACAATCAGAAATGAACTTCGGCGGACTTGATACCCAGCTCTCGAAGCTCGCGGATCAGTTCATCGAGGTGTCCAAATGACTCAATTTCCTCATTGTCATTGACCAGGAAATAGCTTCTCCCTGCTTCCTTTTTGAAAAGAATGATCCACTCGTGCGTATTGGCCGGGTTGGCTATCACGTGCGTGTCGAAGTGCATGCCTTCACCGTGTTTGGTTTTGACGTCTTCGCGTTTCATTCGGGGTCTCCGGGCATATGTTTCTGCGCTCTCGACACTGTATCTACAGGGTCGCTGGTGTCGTACGAGGCTAGGCCAATTGCTTTACTATTATCACTACGTGTGAATAGTATGCACATGCCACCAGCGCGAGGCTAGTCATGATTGCCATACGAGAAGCTTGGAAAGCGGGCTTGTTAGGGCGCAAGCACTGGCTTCGAAATATCGTCTCGGGGGTCATCGTCGGTGTCGTGGCGTTACCCTTGGCCATGGCGTTTGCCATCGCCTCGGGCGTCAAGCCGGAGCAAGGAATCTACACGGCAATTGTTGGTGGCTTATTGGTTTCGCTTTTCGGCGGGAGTCGACTACAGATTGCCGGCCCTACTGGGGCGTTCATCGTCATTTTGGCCAGCGTGACAGCCAAGTACGGCGTTGATGGCTTGCAGATCGCGACAATGATGGCGGGTGCAATATTGTTACTGCTTGGCATCACCAAGCTTGGCGCACTTATCAAGTTCATTCCCGATCCCGTGATCGTTGGGTTCACCGCCGGCATCGGTGTGATCATTTGGGTCGGGCAGTGGAAAGACTTTTTGGGCTTGCCGAACATCAGTGGCGACCATTTTCATGAGCGGCTTTGGCACCTCATCCAGGCTCTGCCCGGACTCCATGTGCCCACGACCCTATTAGCCCTTTTGAGCCTGCTGTTGGTGATACTCGCGCCTAAAGTACCAGGCGTAAGGCGTGTTCCTGGTCCTCTGATTGCCATGGTCGTTGTGACGGCGTTGCATTCCTGTTTTAAGTTCGATGGCGTGGCAACGATCGGGAGTGCATTCGGGGGGATTCCTCAAGGACTGCCCAAAATTGGCCCTCCTGAAATAACGCTGCCGCAGATCATTGAATTGATTGGTCCTGCGTTCGCGATCGCGATGCTGGGGGCGATCGAGTCGCTGTTGTCTGCTGTTGTCGCCGACGGGATGGCCGGCACCAAACATGACTCCAATCAGGAGTTAATCGGACAAGGCATTGCCAACCTGGTCACTCCTCTGTTTGGTGGTTTTGCTGCGACAGGCGCGATCGCTCGAACAGCGACCAACATCCGCAACGGTGGCAACAGCCCCATTGCGGGTTTTGCGCACGCCGTCACGTTGATTTTATTGATCTTCTTCCTGGCACCTCTGGCTTCGGATATCCCGCTGTGCGCGTTGGCTGCGATCTTATTCGTGGTCGCTTACAACATGAGCGAACTGAAGCACTTCACCCGCATGGTCAAACAAGCCCCAAAAGCGGATGTTGCGATCCTTTTAATCACTTTCAGCCTGACCGTTTTCAGCGATCTGGCGATTGCAGTGAATATCGGGGTCATTCTCGCCATGCTGCAGTTTATGCGTCGGATGGCTGCATCTGTAGAGGTGCAGTTAATGGTCGAAAAAGAGCTGGAGGCAGAGTTACGCTTGAATGGGCATGTACATCTTCCACCCGGTGTTTTGGTTTACACCATTGAGGGGCCTCTCTTCTTTGGCGCAGCAGAAACCTTTGAGCGCGTTTTGGCTCAGACGCACACCGATCCCGGGACGTTGATTATTCGTCTGAAACGGGTGCCGTTCATGGATATCACGGGCTTACAAACGCTGCTCGAAGTTATTGAGCAGTTGCGTAAACGCAGCATCGTCGTGAAGTTGTGTGAAGCCAACGAAAAAGTCCTTGGCAAGCTCGATAAGGCAGGGGTTCTTCAGGCACTCGGCTCACAGCATTATCATGCTGACTTCAGTGGTGCACTGGGCAGCTACGCCGAGATCGACAAGCCCCAGGGCTAGAGATGAGGTGCAAGAGAGTACAAGGAGCGATGAGCAGGCATTCGTCGTGCCCGCTCATGCGCAGATGAATCACTTACCATTGGCCGCAGTTTTGCTTTTGGTGGCGTAGGACACGCCATGCGTCTCCAGATAGTCCCGAATAAGCTGACGAACGACCTGAGAGGGCGTCAGATCCTGAGATGCGCACAGTTCTTCAAGTGCTTTTTTCTTGACGGGATCAATGAGCACAGTTAGTCGTGCAGTCTTATTTTCCATGGAATTGCCAGTACCTTAAAACGGTCGATGTTAATCAAATTGTAATGGTCGGGGATTTATTTGTCACCGATTAGGTTCGTTACAGTTAACTGGATTGACCGTGATCAGAAAATGGCGACGGTACGTCTACCAGAAACGGGTAAAAGAAGGGATAGATGGCCTCGCCCGAATCAATTGCCGCTCTAGCCACTGCTCCAGCTACCCCCGAATGCAGGCGCCCATCCAACGGCTTGGGAATAATGTAATCCCTCCCCAGCACCGCTGCAGGCGAGTACTGCGTGGGTCCATACGAGATGAGTGCGCACCCACGTTCAGCAGCAGCCTCACACACTCGGTCGCCGCACGCTCGTTGCGGCTGATTACCTGTAAAGCGGTAAACGTCGTCCGGATTTTTGGCTATCGCCAAGCAGGGCTGCGCGACCCCTGGGCTGTACGCCATTGCCAGGTCACCTACCGTTTCGACCCGCACCCTTGATTCGACAGTGGTTTTTCCAAGTGGATAACCCTGGTGACGATACGCGGCTGTGTTTTTTGCCCTGTATTCATTGCACGCCTCAATTGTACTTTTATTATCATATTATGATAATGTAATTAGACCTTGATGTGTGTCTTTGAGGGCGCTTCATTTCAAGAACTTCTCCCATTTGCAGTACAGGCTGGTTCCGTAGATGAAGGCTTACCACGCTGGTTGGGTGATTTATTACTGTGAGTTGTCAGGCGTTGCAGCCTTCGCAGTGACAGGCACCCTGATGGCAGGGCGAAAATCGTTGGACTGGTTCGGTGTAATCACCATCAGTTTAGTCACCGCTTTAGGCGGCGGTGCCTTGCGTGACGTACTGATAGCACATTATCCGATCGAGTGGGTTTCCAATGAGAATGGCTTTTTGGTAGGGGTTAGTGCTTCGCTAGGAACCATGATTTGGGCGAGGACCTTGAAAACCTTCAACGAGAGGGTGTTGTTGGTAGCCGATGCATTTGGATTGGCTGTATTTACGGTCAGAGGAACAGATATGGCTCTTCAGCAAAACCTCCCTCCCAGCATCGCAGTGATCATGGGTGTAGCTACCGCAGTCGCTGGGGGTGTGATGCGTGATGTGTTGTGTAACGAAATACCGTTGGTGTTTAAGCGTGAGGTTTATGCATCCATCAGTATTTTGGGTGCCGTCGCCTACATCACGCTGTTGGATTTGCAGATTTCTCTTGAAGTGGCGTCTGCAATCGCCATTGCGTTCGTTTTTGTCAGCCGTATTGCCGCCATTCGTTGGAAATGGATGCTACCCAGGTTCCATGTAGTCGATTGATCTTGTTGCCTGGCCGACAAAGCTACGCTCTATAAGAAAACATGAGTGATGCTTAGTCATCTCTGCCCCCCCATCCTTGAGGCTGCACCTGCAGCCTTTTTTTTCCTTCGCCATTAGATGATTACGCGTCAAGGGAAGGGCTGAAAAGCTGCCGGCACGTTTACTCGACATTATCTGGTAGGCCCCAGATCACCGCCTTCGAATTCGAGTGCGCACGCCGTCATATACAAGCGCCACGTGCGGTAGGTGGCCTTGCTGACGAACCCCAGCAGCTGATCTTGATTCGCCAAATTACGGGTGTTGGTGTGCTGGCAGGTATGGCAGCAACCGCTCAGTTTCATTTTTCACGACGGCATAGCACTCGCAGCTCAGTTGCTCGAGTTGCGCTCGGTCTATGACTTTGACGTGACCGCGGCTGTACTCGATTACCCCCTGTCTTTGTAGTTTGCCGGCGGCCTCGTTCACACTTTCGCGGCGCACACCAAGCATGTTGGCAATAATTTCCTGGGTCACGGACAAGTCGTTGCCCGGTAAACGGTCGAGGTATAACAGAAGCCAACGACACAACTGCTGATCGATCGAGTGATGGCGGTTGCAAACGGCGGTCTGCGCCATTTGGGTAATAAGTGCCTGGGTGTAACGCAACATCAGCAGGAGCATGTCGCCATGCCGATTGAACTCATCCTTCAGCCGGCGCCGGGGTAGCCGGTATGCATGCCCAGCACTTTGGACAATCGCACTACTCGGTGTGCTTTCACCGCCCATAAACACGGCGACGCCGATCATGCCTTCGTTACCCACTACCGATATCTCTGCCGTGGCCCCGCTCCCCATCACGCAAAGCAATGAGACGATGGCATCAGTTGGGAAGTACACGTGGCGCAAGGTGTCACCTGACTCGTACAACACATTACCTAGCGGCAATGTGACGAGTTCAAGATGGCGCAGGAGACGGCTCTGAACTTGCGCCGGCAATGCGGCAAGCAAATGATTCTGTTTTGGATTGGGGGCTTTCAAGAAGTATGAAAAAGGAGATGGGGTGCTAGGGGTCGAGTGTTCGAATCATTCCGTCCCGACCATATAATTCAAAAGGGCCGCGAGATTTATCTCGCGGCCCTTTTTATTTGCCTGCATTTTTATCCCTCACAAGACAGCCTGCTTTGAATGGGCTTTCGGATGTGGAATTACTAAGGTGCGCTGGGTTTTTTTAGCTATTGCGCCCGTTGTTGGCTTGGCGGCTCAGGTGTTCGCTCGGCGAAAATACGGCGCGCGCCTGCGCAAAATCGTCCCACTCAGCGGTTCGTCAGCATCCCGCTAGGCCAAAGCGTCGCGCTTGGCGAAGATGCTTGCCATTTGCGCCGCGTTCTCGGTTCCCCAGGTGCACAGCGGGATGATCGCATCAGCCAGACTACGACCGAGCGGGGTCAGCGTGTAGTCCACGCGCGGGGGCACTTCCTTGTAGTCGGTCCGTGCAAGCACCTGATCGGCTTCCAGATCCTTCAACTGCTGGATCAGCACCTTGTCGCTGACGCCAGGGATCAAACGCTTGAGCTCGCCATAGCGTTTCGGGCCGCCGCGCAGGAAAAACAAGACCAGCGGTTTCCACTTGCCCGAGATGATGCGCAGCGTGGCGTTGAGCCCGCAGCCGGTGTCGCAGATTTCAGATGTCGTCGTCATTTTTTGATACTTACCAAAAGGTGCATACTTGTCCTTAGGTTATCAGCGCTGCATCCTCGTCTCAAGCAAGCAATTTCCTGCTTGGGTACAACTCCAACGAAGGATGCACGTCATGACCAGACTGAATGGAAAGACCGCCGTGATCACCGGCGGTGCTACCGGTATCGGCCTCGCCGCAGCGAAGCGCTTCATCGAGGAAGGCGCCTTCGTCTTCATCTTCGGCCGCCGCCAGGAAGCGCTCGACGCCGCCGTGGCCGAGCTCGGGCCCAATGCCCGTGCGGTGAAGGGCTCGGTCTCCGATCAGGCCGACCTCGACCGACTCTACGCGGCGGTGAAGGTCGAGCGCGGAACCCTCGACATCGTCTTCGCCAATGCCGGGGCGGGAAGCCCACTTGCACTCGGCAAGATCACCGCCGAGCACATTGACGAAACCTTCGAGACCAACGTGAAGGGCTTGATCTTCACGGTCCAGAAGGCGCTGCCTCTGATGGGGCAGGGCGGTTCGATCATCCTGACCGGATCGAGCGCCGGCACCACGGGCGCCCCGGCATTCAGCGTCTACAGCGCAAGCAAGGCGGCAGTGCGCAATCTCGCGCGGACCTGGGCGGAGGACCTGAAGGGCACCGGCATCCGGGTCAACGTGCTGTCGCCCGGGCCGACGGCGACCGAACTCGCGAAGGCAGCGCTAGGCGAAGAAGGCATGAAGGTCTTCGCTTCGATGAATCCGCTCCAGCGCATGGCCGATCCGGCGGAGATCGGAGCGGCAGCCGCGTTTCTAGCGTCGCAGGACAGCAGCTTCATGACCGCCAGTGAAGTCGCCGTCGACGGCGGTCTGGCGCAAATCTGATTCGCTACGCCCGAGCGGTCACTCCATTTCATATTCGGAGCCCGCAAGGCGTGGCAAACCAAAGGAGATTTTTATGAGCTACGCAATTATCGGCTTCGGCAAACTCGGCCAGGCGCTTGCCAAGGCGTTTGCCCGCAAAGGCATTGAAGTATCCGTTGCAACCACGCGCGACCCGGAAAGTTTTGCCGCCGATGCGGCCGCGATCGGACCCTCGATCATCCCCAAAAAACTGGTGGAAGCGCTCACGGCGGACATCATCTTTTTGGCTGTCCGTTTTGAGTCGCACCGGGAAGTCGCGAAGGCGCTGCCAACCTGGAAGGGCAAGACCCTCATCGATGTGACCAATGCCTACGGCGTGCCCCCTGAGGAACTGGGAGGGCAGCCTTCTTCCAAGGTCGTCGCGCAGGCCTTCACGGGTGCAAGACTGGTTAAGGGCTTCAACCATTTGGTCGCTGGCGTTCTTGATCAGGACCCGGCCGTACAGGGTGGCAGGAGAGTCGTGTTCCTGGCGAGCGACGACGACGCCGCCGCAGCGGAGATTGGTACGCTGGCGGAAAATCTCGGTTTCTCGCCGATCAAACTGGGCGGGCTTTCGGAAGGTGGACTGCTTGTGCAGGCGCGCGGAAACAGCTGGGGTCAGCTGATCTTTAAGGACTTGGTCAAGTTCGACTGATGGATCGTAATCGCAAATTTTGATGCGATCTCCCTCGTGGAAAAGGGCGGCTTCAGGTCCTCGCTGATAGGCAGGCGGCGTTTGCCGCCTTGTTCATCCCCCGCTCTCAGGAAAGATGCACCCGCCATTGCGGACCAGCGCCTTTACTTCCTCGCTCACCTGCATCGGGTTTTGACTTAATCGAGCCACAAACTCCTCACGGCGCCGCACGTACGACTTCGAATCATGCTTCGCGCTCCAGAGCACAATGTTGATCACAATGGGAATGAGGTCCAGACCCTTCTCGGTCAACGTGTAAAAGTCCTTGCGCCTGTCGTCGGGGCTTGGCGCCTTCGAGAGAACGCCTTGCTTCTCAAGAAAGGCAAGTCGCGAAGCAAGCACATTGGTCGCGATTCCCTCTTCCGATTTCAGGAAATCGCCATACGTCTTCTTTCCCACAAAAACGATGTCGCGAATGATCAAGAGCGACCAGCGGTCGCCGAAAATCTCCACGCCGTAGTTCACCGCGCAATGGGACCGAAAGTCTTCTTTAAGAGTTGTCTTCATGGCTGGATCTTAGCATCGCTTGCATGTCGCAAGTAAAACTCAGTAGATCGCTTGCTTTTTGCAAGTGAAGCGCCCAGCATGGATCTCACGTTGGATGAGTTCGCCGGATCGCACCAGCAGCCTTGGAATGATCTACCCCATACCTGCAAGGAAACCGCGCATGAGCACTATCAGCATTATCGGCTCAGGTGACATGGCCGCAGCGATCGGCGGCCTTGCTGCCAAAGCCGGACACACCGTCGAGGTGATGAGTCGTGACGCCGCCAAGGCGCGGGCGCTGGCCGAGCAGATCGGAGCCGACGCCACGACAGGAACGTTCGGCGCCGCGCCGGCTGGGGATATTGTCATCCTGGCGGTTCCCTACGCCGCCGTTCTCGACGTGGTGAAGCAATACGGGGAAGCACTGGCCGGCAAGCTTCTTGTCGACATTACCAACCCCGTCGCCCCCGACTTCACAAGCTTTGTGACCCCTGAGGACAGTTTCGGCGCACAGGAGATCGCCAACGCCGCCCCTACCGACGCGGAAGTCGTCAAGGCGTTCAACACCCACTTTTCCCACGTCCTGGCCGCCGGTCCTGTCGAGGGTCACCCGCTGGACGTGTTCATCGCCGGGGACGGCGCGCAAGCGAAGGTACGCGTCTCGGCGTTCATCAAAAGCCTTGGACTGCGCCCGATGGACACTGGGCCGCTGCTTATGGCTCGAACGCTGGAGCACGTCTGCCTGTTGTCGCTGGGCCTCATGACCCACTCGGTCAAAAGCACCCATTTCGCGATCGGCGTCAGCCTTCCCGGCTTAGCGCACGCGCACCAGCACGTCTCGTATCACTCTGCTCAGAAGGGCCAATAACATGCTCGTTTTCGTCACTGGTGGCACCGGCCACGTCGGTTCGTACGTCATCCCCGACCTCATCGCAGCCGGGCACGAGGTCGTCGCTCTGGCAAGGTCAGACGCGTCCGCGTCAGCGGCGTCCGCGCTCGGCGCCAAGGTGCGTCGTGGAGATCTTGCCGACCTCGAAGGGCTCAAGGCGGCGGCGGTCGAGTCCGACGGCGTCATCCACCTCGGATACAGGGCCGAACTGCTTCCGTCCGGCGGGATCGCCGCCTTAGTCGAATCGGAACTCGCGACCGTCCTCGCGTTCGGCGAGGCGCTGGCGGGCACGGATAAGCCACTGGTCGTTGCAGGCAGTATCGGCACGCCCATGAACGTGGGCAGGGCGGCGCCTATCGGCGCACCGGTCAGTCTGGGCCGCCCGGCGACCGAGGATGATCCCGCTCTACCTGGCGGCCCGATCAATTCAGGCACTCTGTTGGCACGCAATATCGTGGAAACCGCTGTCGTGGGCCTCGCCGAGCGAGGTGTTAGATCGTCGGTCGTGCGGATTCCCACTCTCTTACACAGTTCGACCGGTCGCCTGCAGCTGATCATGCTCGCGAAAACAAAGGGTTTCGCCGGCTATCCGGGAGACGGCAAGAACCGGTGGCCCGCCGTGCACGTCCGCGATCTTGCCTCTCTGTTCCGCCTGGCGCTCGAGAAGGGGGCCGCAGGCAAAACCTGGCACGCGATCGGCGACGAGGGAATCCCGTTCCGCGAGATCGCCGAAGCTATAGCCACTCGCCTCGCAATACCCGCCGTGAGTATCCCCGCGGACGAACTGATGCTGCCGGGCTACTTTGGTTTCCTGGCGGCAGTGGCCACGCTGGACCTCCCCGCGTCGAACGCCATCACCCGCCAGGCGCTTGGCTGGAACCCCGTTCAGCCCGGTCTGATCGAGGACTTGGACAACGGTCATTACTTCCCTGCCGGCTGACAAGCTGACGGCAGGGAGCCGGTAGCAACGCCCCCGGCCATCATACCCAAAGTTATGAGTAAACAGCCTATGAACATTACAAAATCCGCCACCTTCGCACTCGGCGCCAGCCTTCTCGGCTAAGCGCACTCGCAGAACTTCTCGCATCACATCACTTACAAGGAGCACCAACATGCACGTATTCGTCACTGGCGGGACCGGCCATTCCGGTCCGTACATCATCTCCGACCTCATCGCCGCCGGCCACGAGGTCACCGCTTTGGCCCGGTCGGACAGTGCGGCGGAGGCAGTCACTGCGCTCGGCGCAAAGGTGCGTCGCGGTGATCTCGATGATCTCGACGGGCTCAAGGAGGCGGCTGCGGCCGCCGACGGCGTGATCCACGTCGCGCACAGACAAGACCTGCTTCCGGTCGGTGGGATCGACGCTGTTGCCGCAGCGGAGGTCCAGATCATGCTCGCATACGGTGATGCTCTGGCTGGAACGGGAAAGCCGCTGGTCGTGTCGGGAAGCATCGGTTCGCCGACTAACGAGGGTTGGCCGGTTCCTGGGCCGCTCCAGAGCCGACCGGCGACCGAGGAGGATCCGGCTCTTTCTCCGGCTGGCGATCAATATAAGGGCTCCCTGCGGGCTCGTAACATAGTGGAGCTTACCGTAATCGGACTCGCAGAGCGGGGCGTGCGGTCTTCGGTCGTGCGCATTTCTGAAATCATGCACAGCTCAACCGACAAGGCCGGTTTCCTTCAGGTCCTAATCGGGCAAGCAAAGGAAAAGGGCGTCGTTGGCTTCCCCGGCGACGGCTCCAACCGGTGGGCGGCAGTGCATGCCCGCGACCTCGCTACCCTGTTCCGCCTGGCGCTGGAGAAGGGGCCCGCTGGCAGATGCTGGCATGCGGTTGCCGAAGGGTCTATCCCGTACCGCGAGATCGCGGAGGCCATTGGCAGCCGTCTGAACCTTCCCGCCGTGCCCATTCCCGTGGACGTAATGATGGGGCCGGGTTTCTTCGGCTTCCTCGCGAACTTGGTGACGCTAGATACCCCGGCGTCGAACGATATCACGCGCCAGACGCTCGGCTGGACACCAATGCAGCCCGGCCTGTTTGCCGATATGGACAATGGCCACTACTTCCCTGCCTCCTGAGTGAGCTGAGGCTGTTCGCCGGGTCGCAACGAGCCCGGCGAACAGCAACGTCGCGCTGCCGTGGTCCGTTCGACCCGAGCATGCATAAGGGAGGCGGATGCGGCCCGGCACACACGGGATACTAACCGGGGGAAGCCTGTTCAGAGACTGCGGGCAATACCCCAACTCATTTGGAGATTACACATGAGCACTATCAGCATCATCGGTTCAGGCGGCATGGCCGCGGCGATCGCCGGTCGTACCGCCAAAGCTGGACACACCGTTGAGGTGATCAGCCGCGACCCCTCCAAGGCGCAAGGGCTGGCCGACAAACTCGCAGCCGGAGCGACCACAGGGACGTACGGGGCAGCGCCGGCCGGCGACATCGTCATCCTCGCCATTCCTTACGCCAGTGCGGCGTCGGTGGTGGCCGAGTACGGGGACGCGCTCGACGGCAAGGTGATCATCGACATCACCAACACGGCCTCCCCGGACCTCACGGGCCTCGTCTCTCCCGCCGGAAGTTCTGGTGCCCAGGAGATCGCCAAGATCGCCCCCGCCGGCGCGCATGTCGTGAAGGCGTTCAACACCCTCTTCGGCCACGTCCTTGCCAAGGGTGGGCGCCTCGACGCGTTCATCGCCGCCGACGATCCGGACGCCAAGGCGCGCGTCTCGACGTTCATCGAAAGTCTCGGGCTGCGTCCATTGGATGTCGGTGGCCTGCACATGGCCCAGACGCTCGAGGCCCTCGGCCTGATGATGATCGGCCTGGCTAAAAACGGCGCCGGCACCTGGGACATCGCCATGAATGTCGATATCGGCTGAATCACCGACACCACGTCCTCACCAGCAGGCCCACAACGTGTCCGATTAGATCGGACACGTTCCTAGGTAAAGGAAATGGAGAGATTTCGATGAGCACACAAGAGAATGTCCAGACTGTGAATAATTTTTTTGCAGCCATGGTCCGCGGCGATAAGCCAGGTCTGCTGGCGTTGTCTGCCGAAGATATCGAGTGGATCATTCCGGGCGAGGACTGGCCGCTGGCCGGCACGCACCGCGGGCACCAGGGATTGGCGGATTTGCTTCAGAAGGCTTCCGAAATGGAAACTTCATTCCAGGAGCCCCCCGAATTTATAGCGCAGGGAGACCGGGTTCTGATGGTCGGGTTCGCCAAGGGGAAAGTTAAGGCCACGAACAGGACGTTCGAGGACCATTTTGTCTTCGCTATGACTGTTCGGAATGGCGAAGTGACAAACATCCGCGAATATATCGACACGCAAGCACTGGCACGGTCCTCCGAGATGGCGTGAGCTGTTGGCGCTGATTGAAAACTGACCCACCGGGGGTGCGGCAAAAAACTTGGACTGGTTATGCCGCGAGCCCCAGGCTCTCACGTTACTCAACAGGACTGAGAGCGCACGGCGCGATCTGCTTGCTCCTGTTGGAGCACATGTTCAAGCAGCCATTTCGAAGATGCCGTTGAAGCTTCTCCCTGGGCCGCCAGCTCTTCCCAAGCCTGCGCCATGCCATGCAGGCGCAGTTCTTTAAGTTCTGCCATCAAGTCACGCATTGCGGCTCTCCTCATCTGTTGTACGGAGTTGGTCATATCGGGCCGTGTTGGCAACGGGAGCCACCTTGAGTTGCAGGCTGGTTTCTACGGTAAGAGGCGGTGAAGTAGCGGTGAGCCGGGCGAGAACATTTAAGATGTGATCGGCGCTCAGACTTCCCGACTCCAGCTCTACCGCTACCAGCACCTGCGTCATGACTCGATCACCGTTGCTGTGACGTCTGAGGCCCCGTTTGAGAAGCCGCAACGGATTGGGCAGATCGTCAAACGGTGCGCCATTGCGCAGTGCACCCGACTTGCGCTCGATGAGTGGGATGTAATGCTGCCAGTTGGAGCTGGAGATCACCGAGTCGCTTCTGTTGCATAACGCTGAACAGGCGATCGACACGTTGCACCGGCTCAAGGCGTTGGGGGGCGCATTGCTCTTGATGATTTCGGCACCGGTTTTTCCAGCCTCAGCTACCTCAAGCGGTTGCCCATCGACAAGATCAAGATTGACCGCTCGTTCATCCAGGAAATCACCACCGACCATCACGATGCAGCGATCACCCAAGGCATTATTTCCATGGCCCATCACCTCAGCCTGACGGTGGTCGCCGAAGGCGTGGAAACTGCGTCTCAGGTGGATTTCCTGAAGGGCAGTCGTTGCGATATTTTTCAGGGGTATTACTTTGCCAAACCGATGCCCTATGCAGAAATCGAAGCTTTCCTGAGCCATCCCGCGTCCCATCCCTGACCGGCAATGCTGTCTGGTCCCAGTCCTGAAAATCAGACGCTAAGGCAAATTTTCAGACTCCAGCGCAGAACTCCCTCTCCCCAGGCAAGGCGCTCCCTGCGCCTTTCTCACACACTCGGCTCTAACGCTATCGCGCTGCATAACAACAAGAGCCGCGAAAAAAATGACTAGTTTCCAACCTGCTACCGAAAGCCAGACCGGCCACATCGGCGCCCGTCAGACCCGTGTCGAGGACGCCGCGTTGTTGCGCGGCCTCGGCTGCTATGCCGATGACGCTGCGATCCCTCCGGGTACGCTACATGCGGCGATCATCCGTTCACCCCACGCTCATGCGCGGATCACCTCGGTGGACTTTTCCAGTGCGCTGCTGATGAAAGGCGTGCACGGCGTGCTGGTCGGCGAAGACGTCAAACGCTGGGCGCTGCCGTTTCCGGTGGGTGTGCGTCAGCCGATGGAGCACTGGTGCGTCGCCGTCGACAAGGTGCGTTATGTCGGAGAGCCGGTGGCCGTGGTGATCGCTGAGAGCCGCTACCTGGCCGAGGACGCCATCGAAGGTGTGCGCGTTGAATACGAGCCGCTGCCCCCGATCATCGATCCTGAACTGGCCACCGCCGAACAGGCGCCGATCCTGCACGAAGCTGTCGGCAGCAACGTGGTCAACGAACGGCGCTTTCGTTATGGCGAACCGGAGCAGGCCTTTGAACAGGCGCCGCACAAGGTCTCGCTCAAAGTGAAGTTTCCGCGCAGTTCCTGCACACCCATCGAATGCTATGTGGTGCTGGCTCAGTACGAGCGTGCGACCGGCATTTATGACGTGCTGGCCAACTTCCAGGGACCCTACGCGTTGCACACGGTCATGGCCCGGGCGCTGAATGTGCCCGGCAACCGCTTGCGTTTGCGCACGCCGAAAGATTCCGGCGGCAGCTTTGGCATCAAGCAGGGCGTGTTCCCTTACGTGGTGATGATGGGCCTGGCGTCACGCAAGGTCGGCGCACCGGTGAAATGGGTCGAGGACCGTCTGGAACATCTTCAGGGGGCTTCTTCGGCGACCAATCGGGTGACCGAAATTGAAGCGGCAGTAGAAGCCGATGGCCGTATCACCGCTTTGCGTTATGACCAGATCGACGACTGTGGTGCCTACCTGAGAGCGCCCGAACCGGCGACGTTCTACCGCATGCACGGCAACCTGACGGGGGCCTATGCAATCCGCAATTTGCAAGTGCGCAACCGGGTGGTGCTGACCAACAAAACCCCTTCAGGCCTGAACCGTGGTTTTGGTGGCCCGCAGGTGTATTTTGCCCTGGAGCGGCTGCTGCAACACATCGCCGTGCAGTTGAAGCTTGATCCGTTGGACGTGATCCGCCGCAACCTGGTGCCGGCCGATGCCTTCCCTTATCGCGCGGCCGCCGGTGCGTTGCTCGACTCCGGCAATTACCAGGCAGGCATTGCCTTGGCGGCGGCTGATGGCGGTCTCGACGAGTTGCTCAAGCGTCGTGATCAGGCGCGTGCCGAAGGCCGAATCTATGGCATCGGTTATGCCGCCGTCATCGAACCGTCGATTTCCAACATGGGTTACATCACCACCGCGATGACACCCGAAGAGCGACGCAAGGCCGGTCCGAAAAACGGCGCTGTCGCAACCGCAACCATCAACGTCGGCCCGTTGGGTGACGTCAGTGTGCACGTGTCCTCTGCACCGCAAGGGCAGGGCCATCAAACCACGGTCGCTCAGGTCGTCGCCGAAGTGCTCGGGGTTGCGCTGGAGTCCATCGTGGTCAACGTCGAACTGGATACCCAGAAGGACGCTTGGTCGATTGCCTCGGGCAACTATTCCAGCCGTTTTGCCGGTGCTGTGGCTGGTGCCGTCTACAAGGCAGCGCTGAAGATCCGTGATCGCCTCGCCGCGATTGCCGCCGAGCAATTGCAGGCCAGTCCCGAGGATATTCGTTTCGCGGGCGGCAAGATTTTTGTGGTCAATGGCGGGGCGGTGGCGCCATTCCATCGGATTGCCGGTGCGACCCACTGGTCGCCGGGCCTGCTGCCGGAAGGTGAAAGCGGCGGTCTGCGCGAAACCGCGTTCTGGAGCCCGCCGCAATTGGTGGCACCGGACGACCAGGATCAGGTCAATAGCTCGCTGTGCTACGGCTTTGTCTTCGACATCTGTGGTCTGGAAATCGACCGCATGACCGGCGAGATCCACATCGATCGCTACGTCACCTGCCATGACGCCGGCCGCCTGCTCAACCCGGCGTTGGTCGATGGCCAGATTCGTGGTGGCTTCACCCAAGGCCTCGGCGCGGCGCTGATGGAAGAATTCGCCTACGGCGAGGACGGCAGCTTCCTCTCCGGGACCTTCGCCGATTATCTGGTGCCGACCGCACCGGAAGTGATCGAACCGGTGATCCTGCACATGGAAACGCCATCGCCATTCACCCCGCTGGGCGCCAAGGGCGTGGGCGAGGGCAACAATATGAGCACGCCGGTGTGCATCGCCAACGCGGTGGCCGATGCCCTCGATCGCTCCGACATCCGTCTGCCACTGACGCCATCGAAAGTACGCACGTTAATCGGGATCGACGAGCCGCCACGGCCCGCCGGTATGGAGCCCGATGAAAACCTGGACGCAGCACCTGCTGGAGGACCGGCACTGCGGGCCAACGACTCGGTGGTGATTCCTGCTTCGCCGCAACAGGTCTTCGATACCTTGCTCGACCCGCAGACGCTGGCGGCGATCATTCCCGGTTGTCACGACCTCGTGCTTGAAGGCGAAAACCGTTACCGCGCAGACGTCACCGTCGGCGTCGGCATGATCCGTGCGCGCTTCGAGGCCAAGGTTGCCCTGAGTGATCTCGACCCTCCGCATTCATTGCGTCTGTCCGGTTCCGGCAGCAGCTCGATGGGTTCGGCCCAGGGTCAGGCCAAGGTGCGTTTCGTCGAACTGGAAAATGGCCACACACGTCTGGAATACCAATACCAGGTAGCGGTCAGCGGCAAAGTCGCCGCGGTCGGCGGCCGAATGTTGCAAGGGGCCTCGAAAGTGATCATCGGACAAATATTTACTCGCCTGTCGCAACGGGTCAGCGGCCAAGCCATCTCCACAGGCTGGTGGGCGCGATTGCGTGCCTCGCTTGGCGCGCTGTTTGGCAAGGGAGGTGCTCAATGAAACCGGCTGCTTTCGATTACGTTCGGGCTGACACCCGTCGTCAGGTGGTTGAGTTGCTCGCCGAGTACGGCCAGGAAGCTCGCATCATCGCCGGTGGCCAATCGCTGATGGCGGTGCTGAACATGCGTCTGGCTCAACCCAAGTTGCTGATCGATATCAATCATGTGGCTGAGCTGGCCTATATCGAACTTCGCAAGGATTGCCTGGCGGTAGGTGCCGGGGTACGACAGGCGCAGTTGCTGGCGCGTTCGACCCTGATGGACGAGGTGCCTTTATTGGCACTGGCGATGCCCTGGATCGGTCACTTCCAGACGCGTAATCGCGGCACAGTCTGCGGTTCGGTGGCTCACGCCGACCCCAGCGCCGAGTTGCCGCTGTGCCTGGTGACGCTGGGCGGCGAGATCGTTCTCGAGTCGAAAAAAGGCAAGCGCATCGTCAAGGCTGCCGACTTCTTCCAAGGCATTCTCACCACCGACAAGCGTGCGGATGAACTGGTCGTCGAGGTGCGTTTTCCGCTCAAGCGCGAAGGCATCACCTATCGCTTCCGTGAAATCGCCATGCGCCACGGCGACTTTGCAATTGTCTCCCTGGCCGCGGCCATCGGCACGGACCAGGTCGAACTTGGCATCGGCGGGGTCGCCGACCGTCCGCAACGTCGCAGCCTGCCTCGTGGTGCGGCGCTGCCAGACGCGCTCAATCAAACCGCCTGGTCGCTCGATGCACAAGACGACGTGCAGGCCAGCGCTGCCTATCGCCGCCAACTGATTCGCGAGCTGGGTCATCAGCTGATCGAAGGAGTCTGAACATGCGTGTAACTGCCGACCAAACCTTTGCAATTCGCCTGGAACTCAATGGCCGCTCCCGCGAAGCGCTGGCCGAACCGCGGACCCAACTCTGCGACTTCCTGCGCCACGACCTCGGAGCCACCGGTGTCCATGTCGGTTGCGAACACGGTGTCTGCGGTGCCTGCACGGTGCTGGTGGACGGGGTTGCCATGCGTTCCTGCCTGATGCTCGCGGTACAGGGGCACGAGCGGCGTATCGAGACCGTCGAGTCCCTGGCCGACGACGACACTCTGAGCGACCTGCAACAAGCCTTTCGCCGTCATCACGCCTTGCAGTGCGGCTTTTGCACTGCGGGCATTCTCATGTCCTGCGTGGATTTCCTCGAACGGGTACCCAACCCGGACGAGACCCAGGTACGCGACATGCTTTCGGGGCATCTATGTCGCTGCACGGGCTACACCGGCATCGTCCAGGCCGTGCTCGAAGTCGCTGCCCAGCGCCAAACGAACAAAGGGGTATAACAATAATGTTCGATCTCGGACGCAGCTTCCTCGCTGCCGTTGAACGCCGACCGCACGCCGTGGCAGTCAGTGACGGTGCGTTGAAGAAAACCTATGAAGACTGGTTCGTCGATATCCAGAGCGCCGCTTGGGGCTTGCAATGCCTGGGGCTGCAACGCGGCGATCGACTGCTGGTAGCGATGCAAAACCGCTGGCAGATGGCGACCCTGCATTGGGCCTGTCAGTTTGCGGGCATCGTCATGACCCCGTTGAACTGGCGTTCGACTGCCGAGGAGTTGGGCTACTGCATCGAAGATGCGCAAATCCGTGCAGTGGCTTACGACGACGCGACCGTGACCGCCGTGGCCGGTTGCAGCGCCGCCACAAGGTTGCCACGGATCGCCGCGGGACTCCGTACCGCCAACACCGACCTGAGTTTCGAGGAACTGTGTTCGCAGACCCCCTCCGGCATCATTTTGCAGGCCGACGCCGAAGATTTTTCACTGCTGCTGTACACCTCCGGCACCACCAGCAAGCCCAAGGGCGTGCCCCGTCGCCACCGTAGCGAACGCGCCGCGGCGGTTGCCCACGTAGCGCAAAACCTCTACCGCCAGAGCGAGTGCACGCTGGGTGTCATGCCGCTTTACCACACCATGGGCGTGCGTTCGTTGTTGTCCATGGCGCTGATCGACGGACATTTCGTCTGTGTGCCGAAGTTCGACGTGGAAGCCACGCTGCAGGCCATCGAGCGGGAAAAGGTCAGCAACCTGTACCTGGTGCCGACGCTCTACCACATGCTCATCGAACACCCGGCCTTTGCTCGCGAGCGAGTTGCCAGTGTGGAGAAAATCGGTTTTGCCGGTGCGCCGATGAGCGACGGTTTGATGCGTCGCGTCGAGCAGGCATTCCAGCCGCAATTGTTCGTCAATCATTACGGCAGCTCGGAGATTTACACCTTCACCATCGACCAGCAAGCCAACCGCAAACCCGGTTCGTCAGGGCGCAGCGCAATGAACCAGCGAGTGCGTGTGGTGCCGATCGATGCCGAAACTGTGGACGTGCAGGTCAACCCATTGGAGGAGGGCCAGATCATCGCCGACCTGGCGAGTGACGAGGCGTTCGAAGGCTACCTGAACCGCCCCGAAGCAACCGCCAAGGCGTTGCGTGACGGATGGTATTTCACCGGTGACATCGGCTACTTCGATCTGGAAGGCGATCTGTTCGTCACGGGGCGTGTCGATGACTTGATCATCACCGGCGGCGAAAACGTCAGCCCGGCAGAAATCGAAAACATGCTCTCTCTGCACCCGGCAGTGGAAGAAGTGGTGGTGGTCGGTCTGCCCGACGAGCAGTGGGGCAAGATCATTGCAGCGTTTATCAAGTTGCGCGCCGAGGTGTCGGAATGCGACCTCGATGCCCATTGCATCGCTTCGGGCCTGGCCAAATTCAAGCGGCCACGGCGTTACCAGTTCATCGATCAGATTCCCAAATCTCCAGTTGGCAAGGTGCTGCGGCGCGTGCTGCTGGCCCAATTTCAGGAACAGGCCTTGAAGGCCATCAGCTAATCATCCAGAGGACACTCCCATGCAACAACAAGCGATCCAGCAATTTCTCGACACTCAGTTCGATGGCTTCCAGGTTGAAGTCGATGTGTCCCGCGAGCGCGCTGACATCATCCTCTACCGGGCGCCGTTGAACGTCATTTCCATGGGCCAGCGCGATCAACTACGCCTGGTCTTCGAAGCCCTCGATGCACACAAAGACGTGCGCGTCATCGTGCTGCGCTCGGTGGGTGAACACTTCTCCAGCGGCGGCGACATCAAGGGCTTCCTTGAAGCTTCGCCGGAGCACGTTTCGAAGCTGGCCTGGAACGTTGCGGCACCGGCGCGTTGCGAAAAACCGGTGATCGTTGCCAACCGTGGTTACACCTTCGGCGTCGGTTTCGAGCTGTCCCTGGCCTGCGATTTCCGCGTTGCTTCGCAAACCACTCGCTACGCCTTGCCTGAGCAGAACCTGGGTCAGATCCCGGGCTCGGGTGGCTCCGCACGCCTGCAGAAAATCATCGGCATCACCCGCACCAAGCACATGGTGATGCGCGCCAAACGCATCACGGGCGACCAGGCCTATGCCTGGGGTATCGCTACCGAAGTCGTGCCGGATACCGAACTGGAAAGCACCGTCGATGCATTGGTCGATGAACTGCGGCGCTTCTCGCCGCTGGCTCAGCGCACGGCAAAAAAACTGATCAACGACAACGAAGATGCGTCGCTGACCGTCGCTATCGAAATGGAGGGTCACTGCTACAGCCGTCTGCGCAGCTCCAAGGACTTCAAGGAAGGCGTCGAAGCGTTTCACAGCAAGCGTACGGCAGTGTTCACCGGCGAGTAAACGCGTACCGGCGAGCAGGCCTGGGAGTATGTCGGTAACGGCGTGCGCCTCTACGGAGCAGGGCCTGCCGCCCCTTCAATGCAACTGATAGGGCACATCAAAATATCAACGCTGGCCTGCTGATTAGCCGCAACCCGCGCACCGGGATGCAGAACGTTTCGATTCATCGCTTGTGTGAGGCAATCATGACCACGACGACAACAATAACAACAACTGCACCACCAACCTGCGCCACTACCGATACACCGCAGATTCCACCGGGCAAGGCCTTGCTCGCGGCATTTGCCTCGACATTCGGCTGGGCGCTGGATTTGTTTGACCTGTTCATTCTGCTCTACGTGGCACCGATCATCGGCCGCATGTTCTTCCCCTCGGACACCCCGACACTCTCGCTGGCCGCCGTGTATGCTTCGTTCGCCGTGGCCTTGCTGGTGCGTCCGCTGGGCTCGGCGATCTTCGGCGCGTATGCCGATAAACACGGCCGCAAGCGTGCGTTGATGGTGTCGATGGTCGGCGTCGGTATTTCTACGGCACTGTTTGGCGCGTTGCCGACCATTCACCAGGTCGGGGTGTTGGCCCCGATACTGTTTTTGGTATTGCGGGTGATTCAGGGCGTTTTCGTTGGCGGCATCGTCGCCTCCACTCACACCATCGGCACCGAATCCATCTCGCCGCGCTATCGCGGGTTGATGTCCGGGTTGATCGGTGGGGCTGGCGCCGGCATGGGCGCGCTGTTGGCGTCAGTCACTTATCTGGTGTTGTCGGAGATTTTTCCAGGGGAAGAATTTGACGTCTGGGGCTGGCGCTTCATGTTCTTCTGCGGCCTGCTCAGCACGTTTTTCGGTCTGGTGATGTTCCGTTACCTGGAAGAAACCCCGGTCTGGCAGCAACTGCAACAAGCCCGCAAAACCAAGGGGCCGGCAATAGTGGTCGTGTCGCCGCTCAAGCGTTTGTTTGGTCGCGAGTACCGCGGCGTGATGATGGTCAATCTGCTGATTACGTTCGGAGGCGGTGCCACGTATTACCTGGCCTGCGGTTATCTGCCAACATTGCTCAACGTGGTCGCTAAAGTGCCTCATACGCAGACTTCGCAGATGCTCATGTACGGGTCGGTGGCAACAATTGTCGGAGCACTGGCCTTCGGTTACCTGAGTGACCTGATCGGTCGCAAGAAGACCTTCATGCTGCTGGGTGTGATCAACCTGGTGAGCCTGCCCATGATGTTCCTTGGTGTCGCCGAACCGGGTTCGCTGACCCGCACTGCGCTGTATTGCGTGGGCATAGGCTTCATGGGCGGGGCAATCATCGCGCCGATTCTGATCTTCCTCAATGAACGCTTTGCCACCGAGCTGCGAGCCAGCGGCACCGGGTTGTCCTGGAACATCGGTTTCGCCCTCGGCGGAACCATGCCGACCTTTGTGTCCCTGGTCAGCAGCAGCCCGGCGCAGATCCCCATGGTGCTGGCGATTTTCGCCGCCGGTCTGTCGGTGATCTACCTGATCGGTAGCGTGGTGATTCCGGAAACCCAAGGCAATTTCAAATAAAGGCGGGGAGGCGCTCCAGGAATTCGCAGATTAGCTGCAAGGTCCGCTCGGTCGCTTCGGTCTGGGGAAAGTGCCGGCAGTTATCCAGCAACACACAACGGCACGGCCCAGACACCTGTCGCTGGATGACCACCAGTTGCTCGGGCGTGGCGTAGTGGTCTTCGCGACCCTGAATGACCAGCAGCGGCTTTTCGATATAAGCCAACTGCGCTTCGAGATCGTCCAAGGAAAAGTCCGGGTGCAACCAGCTGTCGCTCCAGCCGTGAAAAGCACCATCGACATTCGTCCCATGGTGGCGTGCCAGGCGTTCGCGCAATTCGCCCTGATGCCAAACCTCGGTGGTATGGCGAATGCCATCGAGGCTCTCAGTCTCGACAATCACGTGAGGCGCCAGAGCAATGCTGCCCAACACGTGTGGATCGTTGGCGGCGGCATAGGCGAGGACGATGGATGCACCGTCACTGTGACCGAGCAAGACCACTTGCGGCAGTTGCAAGGCATCGAGCAATTGCCGCAGTTCACGAGGGCCGTCGCTGCTCAGGTAGTTCAGCGGACGCGGCAGGGTTACCGGGCTCGATTGTCCATAACCCTGACGGCTGTAAGTGACCACACCGTAACCGCTGGCCTGGGCCAGGCGCAGGGGGAAGTCTTTCCATTGGTCGGCGCTGCCGAGGCCTTCGTGCAACAGCACAAGCGTCGGTCGCGACGGGTCAGCCGGAGGCAGTTGGCGATATTCCAGGCGCAGCGGCCCAAGTTGCAAAAATTGTTGTGGCGACATGTTGAATCAACGATTGAACAAGATTGCTCCAAGGTTACCGTAAACGTAACCCTGCATGCAGCACCACGCTTTGCTTGAGGTACAGAAAACATGCGTCATCTTGATGTTCAGGTGATCGACCAGGCACTGCAATGGGCTCGCGCCGGGCAGGCCCAGTGGCTGTGCACAGTGCTCTCCACCTATGGCTCGGCGCCGCGTGCGCCGGGTGCGATGCTGGTGACCAATGGCACGGGCGACCACGTCGGCTCGCTGTCGGGTGGCTGCGTCGAAGAGGAGTTTCTCGACAGCCTGGCGCGCGGTGAATTACGCGAACCGGCGCAGATCGTCAGTTATGGCGACAACGTCGAGCAACGCCACCGTCTACGATTGCCCTGTGGCGGTGTGCTAATCGTGCTGGTCGAGCACCGCGCTGCCAGTCTCGAATGGACCGTGCACCTGGAGAGTCTGCAAGCGGCGTTACTCGGTCAGCGCCGTCTGCTGCGTCATGTCGAGCTGAGCAGCGGTGCCTTGCGCCTGGACCCAGACACCGGACACGGCAGCGAGCGGGTGCAAGTCGTCGACGAGACGGTGCGCATCAGCGTTGGCCCGGCGTTGCGACTGATTCTGGCCGGGCTGTCGCCGGTCGCGGAAGTCTGCGCCAGTTTCGCCCGCGCCATCGGCTGCGAAGTCATCGCCTGCGACCCCCGGGAAGAGATGCTGCATATCCAGCTCGAAGGCGTGGAGATGCAACGCGTGCTGCCCTCGATGTTCATCGCCGCCGGTGGTTGCCATGCGGCGACCGCGGTGGTGGCGCTGACTCACGATCCGCGAATCGATGATTTGGCGCTGATGGAAGCGGTGCACACTCCGGCGTTTTACATCGGCGCCATGGGGTCTCAGGCAACCTCGGCCAAACGCGCCGAGCGGCTCAAACGCATCGGTGGTCTGACGGATGAACAGATTGCCCGTTTGCACATGCCCATCGGCCTCGATCTGGGCAGCAAGGCCCCGGCGGAAATCGCTCTGGCGGTGGTGGCCGATATCCTGCGCGTTTATCACGGGAAAGAACGCGATGCCTTGTAAGGCGGTTTATCCGATGAGCGTGGGGGCTGCGAAAGTCGAGGTAGACCCTCAATCCTTCGCGCGCGATAGTAGCCAGCCACGTGTTGCTGAACCATTGAGTGACCGCCGGGGTCCAGAAACACATAGACGCCGCGATAATCCTGCATTGTGGCCGAAAACAATATCGCTTCTAGCGAGCGGAGGAATCTGATGTCGATTGCCCAACGGGTTTTCCACGGCAGGTTTGGCCGGGTCGCCTTGCTGAATATGGATCGTTCGCTGGTCACCCACACCCATTCCGAATGCCATGTGCTGGTCAAAGTGTCTGGCGAAGACACTTACTTCAACGTCAACGGTCGGCGGGTTCCGCTCAGCGATCGCACGGCGGTGCTGGTCAACGCCTGGGAGCCGCATTTCTACGATCCGCAGCCGGGTGCCGGTGCCACCGTAATCCTGGCGCTCTACATCGAGCCCGCCTGGCTGGCCACTGCCCAGCAGTCGCTGGCGCTCAGCGGTCGGCCGGACTTTTTTGCCCAGTCGTGCATCGAGCTGTCGAGTCGTAATCGCACCTTGGCCGACATCCTGGTCGCCGAAGCGCATGGCTGCGGGATCGTGCCGAAAGAGCGCATGGAATTCATGCTGTTCGACTTCCTGATCGAACTGATCGAGGACTTTTCCAGCTGGCGGCATTTGTCGCTACTGGGTGCGCCGAACTCAGCTGAGTTCCGGGACGCGCGCGTGCGCCGTGGCACCGCCTGGTTGCTTGAGCACCTCGATGATCCGAACCCGATCGACAATGCCGCGCGGGCTTGTGGTCTGTCTCGGGCGCACTTCTTTGCACTGTTCAAGAAAGATACCGGCATGACGCCGACCCTGTTGCTTAACGACGCGCGCATGCGCCGGGCTTTTGCCTGGCTGGAGCGAGAGCGCAGTGGGACGTTGGGCCTGTTGTCGGAGAACCTCGGGTTCTCCGAGCAAGGTCATTTCACACGGTTTTTCCGTCAGCACATCGGAGCTTCTCCCAGCCAATATCGGCGTGTAGTGGATTGTTATGCGGCGGTTTGAACCGAGAGGAGGGCGGGGGGTATTGGGCAACCCTCCCGCCTATGAAGTTAGTCTTTCATCTTGAAACTGGCGGCTTGTATAGGCTACGAAAGTTGTAGGGTCTACTAATCGTCCAGAAAGTCATAAATCTCTTTCATGCGTTCTTCGCGCATCAACTCAAGCTCTTCCTTAGTGTCGGCCACCCACTGAAGAATGAAGTCCCAGCAATCGCAGTCTTGAGCGTCTGCGTCTGCTTCTGCTTCAAATGCTTCTTGCAGAAATTTCAGGCGATACTCTTCTGGCGAAAGCCCGCAGTTTTCAGCGAGGCTGTAGTTCGGCTCGCTGAGTTCAAGTTGGATCCATAAGTTGGCGGCCAGGAATTTCTTCAGGGCGAGTTCGGCCCTAAGTTCTTTTGCGATCATGAATGCGCTCTTGTGTCATAAGTAAGTAGCCGTTTGTTCGAGGTCGGCCCAGTGCTAAATCGGGCTATGTCAATTTCCCGCCATCATCCATCCTCTAACGCCATGACTTTCACTCAACTCTTTCACGACTCGAGCCGCGTCCTGCTTCTGTTTATACGGGCCGATGACGACAAAGTTGTTTTCTTTACGCGCTACCGGCAACTCCAGCTGCTTAATGGCTTTTGTGGCGCGATGACGGTTGGGTGTGTTCAACGCTATTTCGATCACCCACAAGCCGGATGAAGGCGTGGCTGAAGCGGGTTTTGCAGTGTGGGAAATGAAGCCGCCGCACGTCAAACACGGGCGTTCCAGCGTGATTGTCGAGCCTGGCACGGTGCGAAAGACGTGCCATTGCGGATCAATGGTTTTTTTGCGGGCGAATACGGCCAAGAGCAGGCCGGTAAAAGTGATCAGACCGCTGAGAATAATCGTCCATTTGTGTGCCTGTGCGGGCAATGAAGGCAGCGTAAGTACTGGAGTTTCGTCTGGCTTTTCGACCAAAAACTGTACGGCGTCAGCCTCCGTTGAATCGGGTATGTGGGATCCGTTTTTCGCAAGGGGCGTTAGCCCGTCGGAGTGTTTTGTACTGAGCTCTGTCACAACTTTATTAGCGGTGTCATCGATGAGCTGTTCAAACTTTGTCACTTTTTGCTGGATGTATGAATTGTCGACGTTATTTTGACAAATTGGTCCTGTAGACATGTAGGTCCATAGGAGTGCTGATAGTTGCCCCAAAACGCCAGTTACCAGGAAGCCCAAGCCAAGCTTTTGCACAGCGGCCATCTCCAAATCAAGTGAATAGTTATTTGTCCCATTTCTTTCTGATAAACAGGGTTCTATTGTTGATCCTGGGATGGTCTAAATTCTTGAGCGCGTCAGTGTGCCCAAGAGCCAAAACTAGTTGGCTGCTTTTTGTTGTTTGAAAGAACATCGGGCATGCACTTTATAGGCTGTAGGTTGACGAAAAAGGCTCAGGTGATCGAAAAAAAACCGTATCAGATGGATTTTAGGGTGATGCATTAAAACACTTGTATTCAAGGTGAATATCGAGGCCAAAGCACCTTGCTGTCGGAAAGTCTCGACGATTCACCGATATCAATCTGGTGCGCGCAGTCAACGTCTTTGTCGACGTCAAACTTAATGAATTGTCGAGCAGCGTTGCTGCCGGATGTTCTTGACGCCTAAAAGCGAAACGTAGAGCGCAGCACCAGTATTTGCGAGTTGCCGCCGCCGGCGCTTTTGATCGCCGAACCGATGTCGTAGAGCAAATAGTCGAGATCAACGGAAACGTTAGCGGTCGGCGTCCAATTGGCGTTGGCCTGATACAGGGTGCCCAAGCGTTTTCCATTGCTGGTGGTTGTTCCGGGGGCTGTGGTCATGCCTGGCAAATAGACGCCGTCATCGTTGCTTTCTCGCCAGGCAGCAAATATGCCCGGTTCGAAACGGAACTTGTTGAAGGGAGAGAACCTGAGTGTCGGGCCTACCAGAATGATGTTCGACAACGTTGTCAGGCTGGCCTGACCGTAGAAGGCGTTCTTGGGAAACATTGGATCGAAAGTACCGGCACTCTGATCGCCTCCTTATCACCGCTCGCGGCATCGACACGCAAACCCATACGCGCTTTCCAGGGGCCCGCAAAGGTATAACCGCTGTCGCTGGAAACCGCCCAGGCGTCGATGTCGGCGCTGGCCATATGGCCCATCTGCTTCATCAGATCCCAGCTCCAGTCAAATTTATTCCATGTGCCGAACAACCGCGTGCCCCTTCTACCTTTGTCCAGTGGTCCTTGGTCTGCGCCTGTTTTTGCTTCAGGCGATCGGGCTTGCGATGCACCAGGTATGGTGAGGCGACATTGTCGCGGCACCGGCTGATGACCGCTTGCAACTCTGGCGTCACCCGAAAGCGAATCCATGCCGCGTCACTGGCCTTGGACGTCTTCTTCTGCACCACGTAAAGCCGTTTCCAATAAAAGGCCTGAACCGGTAACGATCAGTGGGCTTTTTATGGGCGATGGGGTTAATCCGATTTGACCTTCCGTTGTTTCCTATAGGTTTTACTTCGTCGCCATCAGTTCGTCGAGCCGCGACAGGAACAGCTTAAGAATCGACGAGGTGTTCGACTTGCTGTAGACCACCGCTATATCGATCGTCGGTGCGTCGCCTTCCAGCGGACGGCTGACGACAGACCACGGCAGCCGGTTCTTGGCATAGGCGAGCATCAGCGCAAGCCCGCGGGTGGAGGCGACCAGGGACATGGCCGAGCGCAGCAAGCTGCGGGTGAAGAACTTCTTCGCCGACCTCGATGCCCGCCTGGCCCAAACGCACTGATGCTTATGGTGGGAGTCTGGAAAATCGCGTCCGTTTTTCTCTCGAAATACTGGAAGCGATGATCTCGGTGTGGGGCCCTGGCCGGGTAGGTATCTGCGTCTCGCCAAGCGGGCAGGAGGGGAATATCTCGGACAGTAACCCTGAAGCGACTTTTGGCTATTTCGCCGCGCGGCTCAATGAGTATGAACTGGCTTACCTGCACATCATCGAGCCGCGCATCAAAGGCACGGAGGAACACGTGGCAGCCACCACGCTGCGTAAGACCTTCCGCGGACCGATCATCGAAAATGACTATCTCGATTTTCCATTCGCAACCTGATGGTTGACATGCTGGGGCTGGAACTGTCACCGGCCACCTTCGTGGTACTGCTGAAAAACTCAAAAGCTCCGGAGAGGATTGGATCTAACCTGGATCAACAGTAAGTGGCTGTTTTGTAGCTAATTTTTTGTTTTTGATCTTCCCAGATGAAGCGAAAGTTGATAAATTCCCGCGCATCTTACAGAGGCCCTTACAGGGCTTATAGCGTAAGGACGCAGCATCTCGATGTTGCTCGCAAGCTGCAAAATCAGAAAGAGAGTGCTGGGCACTCGTAGCAACAGATACAGGGGCGTCGCCAAGCGGTAAGGCAGCAGGTTTTGATCCTGCCATGCGTTGGTTCGAATCCAGCCGCCCCTGCCATTTTCCTTATACTCATTCAGGTATAACTCCGCCGGCATGCTCGAAAGCATGCCCGGATGCACCACGGTCAACGTCTGGCCGTTGTCGGAACCCTTCCGCTATTTTCTCACCTGGCTAGTATGGCGCAGAGGTTCTGTGTCGCAGAGCCTGACCGTGAACCGCCCACTCTCGAGCGACCGCGCCATCATTCGTCTCGCGAGCGTTTGCAAACGGGACCCTGTAACTTTCGACTTTGCCATTTCGGGTGAAGCGCCAGTCGTTCGCAGTCCCGGCGACAGAGTTGAGGACAATGCAGTCGAAACGGCGATTCAATGATGATAAATTTCGAGTCGTTAGCAAGATGCATGGGCGAGAAGGGCGCGCCTAATCCTGGGCTCGGACGACGGCAACAGCTTCACCGAGCCTCAGAGCGACACTTGTTCCGGTGGGCGATGTATTCGCACTAACAATTGAAAGACAGAGCTATGCCCTGCAGAAGGGTTACTGAATGCCGAAGAAAAAGCCAGAAAGTAAAGTAGCAGCGACGGCTACTGCTAATGAAATTGAGCACGCCATCCAAGCCCTGAACAGAATGGCTGAACGCCTCTGGGGAGATGGTCGAGAGATCGAGGCGAAAGCCCTCCTTGACGCCTTGGATGCTTTAAACAGGGCACTGGACCGGATCAGGATTGGCGAAAGCCGCAGGGTTGTGACTCTTCATTGAAGACTGCCATGGACGCATTGAAAGGCCTAAAGCAGCCAGAATGTGTATGAGGCAGCAATACCGGCACTTGTTTGGCGTTGTAACCCCGGAAAAATCGGCGTTCGGTGCTTGTATGAGTTCCGGTTTTTATCCGTAACACTGGCTTAATCAAGCGATGGTGAGATCACGCTTCTTCAGCGTCTTTCAGTAGATAGCTAAAGACATTGTTCGAATGTTAACCGCTGTTTTCAAAGACTACACTCCAGCCCATGAAACGCTATCTGCGGTTTTGCATCATCTTCATGATTAGCCTGGCGCTTCCCCTCAGCGGGATGGCGGGCGTTCAGGCACCGACAGAACCTTGCCCAATGAAGACAATGGGCATGGCGATGATGGACGACATGGGGATGGACTGCTGCACCGACATGAAAAGTCCTTCCGAGCACGGCAAACCTTGTAAGCCGGGCCAGGAATGCAAGACAGGCGGCATGCTGCAAGTCTCGATCTTCAAGCCTCCTGTAACCGTATTCAGCCCCGTTGTGATTTCCTTCTTCAGCGATTCCCTACCCGTACAGACCCCGTCCGGGGTATGGCGACCGCCTCGCGTTTGATTCCTGTCCCACATTGAGCCTCATTCCGCATTAGCGGGATGGACTAGCTGCGCGCGTGTCTTTTGCCGCGCGCAGTGGATGATCACAGGAATCGTAAACATGAACTCCAAGTGCTATTGCACAGGTTGGTCCCTCGCGGCCGGTCTGGCGGCAAGCGTATTGGCATTGCCGAGCCTTGCTGCCGCGTTGACACTCGATGAAGCGTTGCGGCTGGCCGAAAACAATGCACCGTCGCTGACCGCACAAGACGCCAAAATTCAGGCTGCCAGCAGCGAGGCTATTCCAGCCGGTGAGCTACCTGACCCCAAACTGCTGCTAGGTGTGCAGAACTACCCCATTGGCGGTCCGGACCGCTGGAGCATCGACCAGGACTTCATGACCATGCAAATGGTTGGAGTCAGGCAAGAAATGCCCAATAGCGACAAGCGCAAAGCGCGCGTCGAGGTCGCCGATGCGGCCATTGATCGCGCCGCTGCGGAGCATCGAGTCGAACGTCTGAAGGTACGCCAGTCCACGGCGTTGGCCTGGATCAGTAGCTACTCGGTTGAGCGCAAAGATGCGCTGTTCCAGGACTTCTACAAAGAAAACCGCCTGCTGAGCGATACCGTCCGGGCCCAGATTGCCGGT
This sequence comes from Pseudomonas sp. GL_093, assembly GCF_057837605.1. Taxonomy (NCBI): domain Bacteria; kingdom Pseudomonadati; phylum Pseudomonadota; class Gammaproteobacteria; order Pseudomonadales; family Pseudomonadaceae; genus Pseudomonas; species Pseudomonas sp. GL_093. The sequence continues at coordinate 2,607,963 of NZ_CM174448.1, forward strand.
GGCCGCGCTCAACCCGCCGATGCAGTGACGCCCAAGCAAGAAGCGGCTCAACTGGCGGAGCAACAGGACGATCTGATTCTCCAGAGAGCGCAGGCCCGAGCGGCCCTCAAACGCTGGATTGGCTCCGCCGCCAACGACAAGCCTGCGGGCAGCTTGCCTGAATGGCCCGTCGATCCCTCAAACTACTCTCATAAACTGCAACACCATCCCGAGTTGGCAGCGTTTGCACCGATGACCCGCGAAGCGCAAGCCAAGGTTCGTGAAGCCGTGTCGGAGAAGCAGTCGGACTGGAGCTGGGAACTGGATTACCAGCGCCGTGGCCGTGAGTTTGGCGATATGGTCAGCGTGCAATTTTCCTGGGACCTGCCGCTGTTTCCTGACTCTCGCCAAAACCCCAAAATCGCAGCCAAACAGGCTGAACTCAGCCAGCTTGAGGCCGAGCGCGAAGCCCTGTCACGCGAGCACACCCAGCAACTGGAAAACGAACTGGCTGACTATGAGCGCCTGAATCGTGCCGTGCGCCGCAACCAGGAAAGCCTGTTGCCGCTGGCCAAGGAAAAGGTCGAGCTCAGCATGGCCAGTTATCGTTCCGGCAAAGGCATTTTAAGCGCCGTTGTTGCCGCCCGACGTGAACTCATCGAGGCCCGCCTCAAACAGATCGACGTGGAAGAGCAGCGAGCGCTGACCAGTGCGCGTCTGTATTTTGCTTATGGGGAGTCCAGCCAATGATCCTTAGAAAATGGAACTGGGCATTACTGGTAGGTATCTCGCTGAGTTTGGGTGTTGCCGGTGGCTACTGGTTCGCTCACCAGCGCATGAGCGGAGTACCAGGTACCGCCCCGGAACAGAGCCACAATTCACCGGATGAACGCAAGGCCCTGTATTGGTACGACCCCATGTACCCGCAGCAAAAGTTCGATAAGCCGGGTAAGTCGCCCTTCATGGACATGCAACTTATCCCCCAGTACGCCAGCGGCACAGGGGATCGTGCGAGCGTCAGTATCGATCCGAGCCTGACCCAGAATCTCGGTCTGCGTTTTGCGACTGTCACTCGTGGGATTTTTGAGTCGAGCCTCGATGTGACAGGTGCCTTGACGTTCAACGAACGTGATGTCGCTGTGATTCAGGCACGCACCACTGGCTTTGTGGAGCGGGTCTATGCCCATGCTCCCGGCGATGTACTCAAAGCCAACGCGGCGTTGGCAGATATCCTGGTGCCTGAGTGGGCCGCTGCCCAGACAGAGTTTCTTGCACTGAAGCGCAACGGGGATGCTGACCTGTTGGCTGCGGCTCGCCAGCGACTACGACTCACAGGGATGCCGGCAACACTGATTACTCAGGTAGAGCGTGGCGGTAAGGTTCAGCCCTACCTGACGCTCACCAGCCCCATTGCCGGTGTGCTGCAAGAATTGAATGTACGTGCGGGCATGACCGTGGCGACTGGCGATACGTTGGCGCGCGTCAATGGCTTGAGCAGTGTCTGGCTAGCCGTGGCCGTTCCAGAATCGGATGCCGGATCGATCACCGTGGGGCAGGCGGTCGAAGCGCGTCTGCCAGCCTTCCCAGGGACAACGCTCAATGGCAAGGTCAGCGCGATTTTGCCCGAGACCAATCCGGACAGCCGCACCCTTCGTGTGCGGGTGGAACTACCCAATCCGGACGGGCGCCTCAGGCCGGGTTTGACCGCGCAGGTACGCCTGAACCGCTCGACCGGGCAAAGTGTGTTGTGGGTGCCGAGCGAAGCCGTCATTCGCACGGGCCGACGTGCTCTGGTGATGCTCGCCGAAGACGCCGGCCGCTACCGTCCCGTGGCGGTACAACCCGGGCAGGAAAGCGACGGCAAGACGGCGATAGTGAAAGGTCTGGAAGAAGGCCAGAAGGTGGTTACCTCTGGCCAGTTCCTGCTCGACTCGGAGGCCAGTCTTAAGGGCATCGTCGCAAGCTCGGAGGAAGAGTCACCACCCAGCGCAGCAGCCTCCAGCTTTCATGAAGCGGATGGGCAGATCGTTGAGATCAACCACAAAGAAGTCACGCTCGCCCATGGTCCTTTCAAGACGCTGGGCATGCCGGGTATGACGATGACGTTCCCACTCGCCAACCCGGCGCTGATGCAGGGCTTCAAAACGGGTGACAAGGTTCGGGTTGCGGTGAGTCAGACCGACGATGGCCTGCGTGTTGAGCGCCTGGAAAAATCGGGGAGCCAGCCATGATCGCTGCCCTGATTCGTTGGTCAGTGGCCAACCGATTCCTGGTGCTACTGGCGACGCTGTTTGTCACGGCTTGGGGCATTTGGTCGGTGCAGAGCACGCCCATCGATGCACTGCCAGATCTCTCGGATGTTCAGGTGATCATCCGCACCCCTTTTCCGGGACAAGCACCGCAGATTGTCGAGAACCAGGTGACCTATCCGTTGGCCACCACCATGCTCTCGGTGCCGGGTGCCAAGACGGTGCGTGGCTATTCCTTCTTCGGTGACAGCTTCGTTTACGTGCTGTTCGAAGACGGCACTGACTTGTACTGGGCTCGCTCGCGGGTGTTGGAGTATCTGAGCCAAATACAAAGTCGGTTGCCGGCCAGCGCCAAGCCGGCGTTGGGACCAGACGCGACGGGCGTGGGCTGGATCTTCCAATACGCGCTGGTGGATCGCAGTGGCGGGCACGATCTGGCGCAGCTACGCGCACTTCAGGACTGGTTCCTCAAGTTCGAACTCAAGACCCTGCCCAACGTTGCAGAAGTGGCCACCGTGGGTGGCATGGTCAAGCAGTACCAGGTGCAGCTTGATCCGCTCAAACTGGCCAGCCTCGGTATCACTCAGGCTGAGGTGACCGAAGCCATCGGCAAGGCCAACCAGGAAACCGGTGGCGCGGTGCTGGAGATGGCAGAGACCGAGTTTATCGTGCGTGCTTCCGGTTACCTGAAGACGCTCAATGACTTCCGTGCGATCCCGCTCAAGCTGGCTTCGGGAGGAGTGCCGGTGACCCTTGGCGATGTAGCCACGATTCAGTTGGGACCGGAAATGCGGCGTGGCATTACTGAACTCGACGGCGAAGGCGAGACCGTCGGCGGCGTGGTGATATTGCGCAGCGGCAAGAATGCTCGCGAGACCATTGCGGCGGTCAAAACCAAACTCGACGAACTGAAAAGCAGTCTGCCGGCCGGGGTGGAAATCGTCACCACCTACGACCGTAGCAAGCTGATCGACCGCGCGGTGGCAAATCTCAGCCACAAGCTAATCGAAGAGTTCATCGTCGTCGCGTTGGTGTGTGGGATCTTTCTTTGGCACCTGCGCTCATCCCTGGTGGCGATCATTTCGCTGCCGGTGGGGGTGCTGATTGCCTTCATCGTCATGCGCTATCAGGGCATCAACGCCAACATCATGTCCTTGGGCGGGATAGCCATCGCCATCGGCGCCATGGTCGATGCCGCCGTGGTGATGATCGAGAACGCGCACAAGAAGATTGAGGCCTGGCACGCGGCCAATCCGGGGGAAGAACTGAAGGGTGAGCGTCATTGGCATGTAATGACCGAAGCGGCGGCAGAGGTAGGCCCGGCGCTGTTCTTCTGTTTGTTGATCATCACTCTGTCGTTCATTCCGGTGTTCACCCTGGAAGCTCAAGAGGGGCGGTTGTTTGGCCCGTTGGCTTTCACCAAAACCTACGCCATGGCCGCAGCGGCGGGATTGTCAGTGACCTTGGTGCCCGTGCTGATGGGCTACTGGATTCGTGGACGAATTCCCAGTGAACATCAGAACCCGTTGAACCGGTGGTTGATTCGGATCTATCAGCCAGCCCTGGACGCAGTCTTGCGTCGACCAAAGATCACGCTGCTGGTGGCGCTGTTGGTTTTTGTCAGTGCGCTATGGCCAATGTCTCGCTTGGGTGGCGAGTTTCTCCCCCCGTTAGACGAGGGCGACCTGCTCTATATGCCTTCAGCTCTGCCGGGATTGTCGGCGCAGAAAGCGGCACAACTGCTGCAACAGACCGACCGTCTGATCAAGACCGTGCCTGAAGTCGAACACGTCTTCGGTAAAGCGGGGCGCGCTGAAACCGCCACCGACCCGGCACCGCTGGAGATGTTCGAAACCACGATCCAGTTCAAACCACATGAACAATGGCGTCCTGGCATGACCCAGGAAAAGTTGGTGGAAGAACTGGATCGAGTGGTACGAGTCCCTGGGCTGACGAATATCTGGATACCACCGATTCGCAACCGTATCGACATGCTTGCCACGGGGATCAAGAGTCCCATCGGAGTGAAAGTTGCCGGCACCAACCTGACGGAGATCGATGCCGCGACTCAGGCGGTTGAGCGAGTGGCCAAGGACGTGCCCGGCGTCAGTTCGGCTCTGGCCGAGCGTCTGACCGGTGGTCGCTATATCGATGTGGATATCGACCGCAAAGCCGCCGCCCGCTACGGGCTGAATATCGCCGATGTGCAGTCCATCGTGGCCGGCGCTATCGGCGGTGAAAATGTCGGTGAGACCATTGAAGGGCTCGCACGCTTCCCGATCAACGTGCGTTACCCACGGGAGTGGCGTGACTCGCTCGGTGCCTTGGAGCAATTGCCGATCTATACCCCGCTAGGTAGCCAGATCACCCTCGGCACAGTGGCGAAGGTCAACGTCACGGACGGTCCACCGATGCTCAAGAGCGAGAATGCACGACCCTCCGGTTGGGTGTACATCGATGTGCGGGGGAGGGACATTGCGTCGGTGGTCGCTGATCTACGACGGGTCGTCAATGAGCAGGTCAAGTTGCAGCCCGGCATGAGCCTGAGTTACTCAGGGCAGTTCGAGTTTCTCGAAAGGGCCAACGCACGACTCAAACTGGTGGTGCCAGCCACGCTGTTGATCATCTTCGTGCTGCTCTACCTGACTTTTGCCCGCTTCGATGAGGCCCTGCTGATCATGGCCACGCTGCCATTCGCCCTTACTGGCGGGGCATGGTTCCTCTATCTGTTGGGATTCAATTTGTCAGTCGCCACCGGGGTCGGTTTTATCGCCTTGGCCGGTGTTTCCGCCGAGTTTGGCGTGATCATGCTGCTCTACCTGAAGAACGCCTGGGCCGAACGTGAAGACCTCGGCGACAGCACTGAGCGCGGTCTGGTTGCGGCGATTCGTGAAGGCGCCGTGCAGCGTGTTCGACCTAAGGCCATGACCGTGGCCGTCATCATTGCTGGCTTGTTACCCATCTTGCTGGGCAGCGGGACCGGCAGCGAAGTGATGAGCCGAATTGCTGCCCCCATGGTCGGCGGCATGGTCACGGCACCTTTGCTTTCCCTGTTTGTCATTCCGGCGGCCTATCGCCTGATGCGTCGCCGCCACCTCTCAGTTGAACCCATCAACCCTCAAGGAAAAGTCGTATGAAACTGACCCTGATTGCAGTTGCCAGCACCGTAGTAGCGTTGTCTTTTTCTGCCCTGGCAGAGGACATGCCGGGCATGAAAATGGACGGAATGGAGGGCATGCAGATGAAGCAGGAAACAACGCAGGCTCCAGTCGCCACCGCCGACGGAACGATCAAGGCTATCGATACTGTGAAGCATACGGTGACCATCTCTCACGGCGCTGTTCCAGCTGTGCAATGGCCGCCGATGACCATGGCCTTTTCTGTGACGGACGATCAGCTGACAGGGCTGAAGGCTGGAGACCGAGTGTCGTTTTCATTTCGAGTCGAGGGTGGCAGAGCGGCGATTGTTTCAATAAAAAAGTGAATTAGCGGTGGTGGAAGTGACCGGCGCACCATGTCGCGCCGGTCGTTACCAGTGCATACCCAGATGCATTTTTTCTCAGTTTTCTGGCTCGCCTTGTTTCACCATGGCGCGCCATTCCTGGACGCTTGATCGCTCGTTCATTCTGGCATGCCATGCATGATGTGTTTGTCCAGCTTCATGGCTGCGGAATACCAGGACCTGCCCGAGGAGGTGTCATGGTGGGCCGTTTCCAGCCTGACCGAAGGGGTGATAGCAGTACGTCACAACGCCCTTCCGACGGTTGGACTTTTCCTCGAGTTGGATGGCGAAATCCATGGCCTCTCGGTAGTTGAAACGGTAGGCCCAGGTCTTGCCAGTGTATCGCTCGACGACCTGGAAGATACCGAGCTTCATGGTCACCACCTGGAAGCGAACACCGCGGCGCGACTTCAGTCGATTAGTGCGCCGGAAGAAATCGATGCATGCTGCGTTGGAGTGGACGAGCAGGGCGCCGAGCTCATCGATGCGCTGCAGAAAGGATGGATGCATGTCTGATCCTCGAAGTGGGGAGCATGTATTCGTATGCACTCGTGCCGCTAGCTGCTTGTCTATGGATGCAGAGGTAGTTCTGACGGATAAAGGTAGTCGTAAAAAAGCCACATCGAAACTTGACTCGTCTTTGTGCGACACACGGACTTCTTCGCGACCCCGAGGGTTTTCTCTCGCAACCCTTGCTGGGCCTAGGGCAAACTATCGAGAAATGCGGAAATCTGCCGGCTACCGCGCAAGTGCACCGTAGAAATGTGCGGGCTTATGGCCAGGCGCACCGCCTCGATACCTGGGCGATAGCCACGATCGAAACTCCACACGAAGTTCAGAAAGGTCAGGAACGCCCGGTCGAGCTCCTCTGTACAGCCTGCGGCAAGGTCAGGGCGAGGGCGGTTCATTACGCTGCGCATGATCACCCGGGTGAAACAGGTGAGCCGCGGCGTATCGAGCCAGATGATCAGGTCGGTACGGGGCAGGCGAAGGTCGAAGGTTCGCCGCGCATAGTTGCCTTCACAAATCCAGGCATCCGGTGCGATCGCTTCGCCGACCCGTGCGCGGAACTGCTCAGCGTCGGGTTCGACCCAGCCGGGCTCCCAGAACAGCGTGTCCAGGTGCACCACGGGCAGACTCAGGCGCTTGCCGAGGGCGCGGGCGAATGTAGATTTGCCGCTACCGGCATTGCCCAGAATTACAATCCGTTGCATGGGGACTTCCTGTCGCAAAAAAAGCCGCCGATTGTGCAGGTTTTGGATGGACAGTTAAAGGCTTTTGGATGGGGCGACCGCACCACTCCAGAAGGTGTAAACCTTACTCAGGACGAGACAGTTGCTGCAAATAGGCCTTCGGCGAACACCCTGTTTTTTGCTTGAAGCAACGGTAGAACGTGGACAGCGAGTTAAAGCCTGAGGCGCTGGCAATCTCGTCAATGCGCGAGGCGTGGCGTTGCGTATTCAAACGTGAAAGGGCTTCATCCAGGCGCAGTTGATTGAGGAGCGTATAAAACGTTTGTCCCCGAACCTGATTGAGAAAGAACGAGATCTGGTTGCGTGTGTAGCCAGTCGATGCCGCGACATGAGACAGGTCCAGCCGCGGATCGAGGTAGGGCTTGGTCTGTTCGAAGTACTGCTGCAAATCATTGGCAAGCGCCCCGACCTGGCGGGCTGATAATCCCAAGCGACTGACCGCCTCAGCGCTATAGGCCGGGCGGGTTAACGTTGGGGCTTGGCTGACCAGCATCGCGTGTTCGTTGACTTTAATGATCAACCCGTCCCGTACCGTCAGCGCTTCAACAGTGCGGAATGAAACAAGACCCTCGCTGCCATTGAGCGTCACCCGGTACTGCAGGAACGCGGTGTCGCCATCGATGCGCAAGCGATCGGTGTAAATCTGAAACTCTTCTGATCCCATCGGCATGCTTGCCGCGAGATAGTCGCGCAATTGCGAGTACTCGATGGTCCGGTTCTGGAAAAAATCGTTGTACTCGATGGTCGGGTGATAGAGCGCCATCACCGCGTCCAGGTCGCGCCGCTTCCACGCCTCGTGATAATGCACCGCAACTTCATGAGTCTGCGTGCTCGAAGGATCCGCCAGGAAGGTTGGGGTGGTGGGTAAATCAGGTACTTCCACGACGAACTCCAGGGTGCAGATCAGGGCAAAGCCCAGAGTATTCCAGAAGCCGTACTTTTCCGCCCGTGTCCGCTGCGATGTTTGCCTGCCCGTTGTGCCTGTGAAAGCGTCGGTTATTGCTTTAGCGTCAGCCCAAGAATTTTACGGAGCATGAGCGCATGACACTTCACATCGCGAACCAGTCCCTGGCGGACGCTCGACCTTATCCGGTCTGGCAGGAAACACGAACGTCAGTGACCGCCGCGCCGAGGCTCACGGGTGAAGTGACGTGTGATATTGCGATTGTGGGCGGCGGATTTGTCGGGCTATGGACGGCGTTGATGGCGCGTCAGCGCTGGCCTGAAGCAACCATCGTTGTGCTTGAAGCCGGGCAGTGCGGTGGCGAGGCGAGTGGGCGCAATGGCGGGTTCTGTGCGCCGAGTATTTCCCACGGTGTTTCCAATGCGCTGAAGCGTTGGCCCAAGGAAGCAGAGCAACTGGTGCGACTGGGCAGGGAAAACCTGGTGGCATTTGAGGAAGATCTGCAGCGCTATGGCATGGACGTAGCGTTTGAGCGCTCCGGAAAATTGAATGTCGCGAGTCAGCCCTGGCAGGTTGAAGGGCTAAGGTCGATGCAGCGTAACTACGAGCGCTTTGGCATCGCCTGCGAATTTCTGGATGGCGCGGCGCTCAAGTCACACCTCGACTCGCCGGCCTATGTTGCGGGCGTTTTCGAGCCCAATTATGCGTTGCTGAACCCGGTGAAGATGGTCGCGGAACTGCGGCGCGTGTGCCTTGCGCAAGGTGTGCAGCTGTTCGAGCATTCGCCGGTGATCGCACTGCATCAAGATGGCAATCATCAGGTACTGGAAACCGGACTGGGCTCTGTCAAAGCGGTCAAGGTCGCACTCGGCACCAACATTGCGCCGCCGTTGCTGGGGGAGTTGAAGTCCAAGGTCATTCCCATTTATGACTACGCATTAGCGACTCAGCCGCTCGACGATGCTCAGCTGCGCGCCATCGGTTGGGTCGGCCGCTACGGGATTGCCGACAGTGGCAATCAGTTTCATTACCTGCGCAAAACCGAAGACAACCGCATCCTCTGGGGTGGTTACGACGCCATCTATCACTTCGGGAGCCGGCGCGATGAGGCGTTGACGCAACGTCCGGAAAGCTTCGCGACACTCGCCCGGCAATTCAAATCGGCTTTTCCGGTATTGGCGGACGTCATGTTCAGCCATGCCTGGGGCGGCATCATCGATACCTCCGCGCGCACCACCATGTTCTGCGGCACCTCGTCGGGCGGCCGCATTGCCTACGCCCAGGGCTTCACGGGGCAGGGCGTGTCCGCCAGTCGTTTCGCGGCACTGACCCTGCTTGATTTGCTCGAGGGCAAATCTACCGAGCGCACGAAACTGGCAATGACCTCGACAGCACCTTTTCCGTTTCCCCCCGAGCCCCTGCGTTATGTGAGCGTCTCGCTGGCGCAGCGTTCACTGGCCCGCGAAGACCTTACCGGGCACCGCGACTGGCTGCTCAAAGGGTTTGATGCGCTGGGTATCGGTTTTGATTCTTGAACTGGAGTGAGAATGACCATGAGTAAACCTGATCACATCATCGATTTTGCCAACCCCGATTTGCCCGTGGTCGAGTTGGAAACCAGCGATCCCGAAGTGGTCGACGCCCCGTATCGCAGCCGTAGCTGGCGGCACTTTGTGGCGCCGGAGAAAAAAGCGGTCGGTGGCATCTGGGAAGCGCCGGAGCACCTCGAGCGATGTGAATGCGACTACGACGAACTCTGTCATTTACTCGAAGGACACGTTCGTCTGACCGACAGCAATGGTGTCAGCCAGGAGTTCAAGGCCGGCGCCACGTTTGTGGTCGCCGCGGGCTTCAAAGGCACCTGGGAAAACCTGACGCCGGTGCGCAAGGTGTTCATGATCCTCAGGGGTGGCGTCGAAACCGCTAGGCGTCAGGCAACGACATGATCGCTCGCGCCGCAATGTCAGTGCCGCGAGTCGCCTGCATATTTTTGCTGAACGCTTCGAGGCGCTGTTTCATCGACTGATCGGCCAGCAGTTGTTCGAGTGCGCCGGGTAGCGCGGACAGCGGATCGGCAAAACGCGGCAAGTAACGGCCGACGCCGACTTCCTCGGCGCGTACGGCGTTGTCGTGACCATCCCAGCAGTAAGGAATGATCAGTGACGGCAAGCCGAAGTACAGCGCTTCGCAGAAGCTGTTGTTGCCACCGTGGTGGATGAACAGCTGGCACTCCTTGAGTACGGCCGGCTGTGGAAACCAGCTGTCCAGATACACGTTGTCCGGGACGGTGGTGTACATGTCCCGATAGGCGCCAACGTTGATGAGAAAGCGATAGGGCAGGGTTTCGATGGTCCCGATCAGGCGTTTCATCATGTCGGTGTCGGCGGCACCGAGGCTGCCGAAGCTGATGTAGATCAGTGGCGCGTCGTTGTGCCGTGGGAAGTCGGGAACGATGTAAGGCGCCTCGCGGCGTACGCAACCGTCGAGGTACACATAGCGCTGCGGGTCCAGCGGCAACTGGCGTTCATAACGCACCGGCGTCGGCGACAGCAACAGGTTGAGCCACGGTGAATCGTTGAGGAACTGACCGGGTGGGCAGGGCGCTGTGCCGTTGCTCGCGAGAAACTGCGAAAAGCGTTCATGGGCCGGCGCGACGGCTTTCTGGTAATGCTCGGTAAAACGTTCGCGGGCATCTACGTCGTCCGCCAGGCAGCCCGACAAATACGGCGGCACGGCGGCATCCGGCAGTTCGGTTTCAGCGCAGGAAACCATCCGCACCCACGGGCATCCCGCGTTGGCGATGGCGGGGAACATGACCACGTTGTCGAGGACGATGACGTCCGGTTTAAGGCGCCCGAGCAACTGTTGCAGTGGTTTTTCCGCTTCTATCGCGGTGTCGATAATGGCTTCCCAGGCCGGCGCCACATAACTGTCGATCTGTGCCAGCGGAGTCTGGTCGAAGTAGGGAATGTTGCGCTCGATAAACCGTTCCCAGTAATGCTGGTGTTCCGCTGCCGACAACGGACTGGCTTGTGGAATCGGGTACTCGTCGAAGCCGTATTCGGCGAAGAGTCCCTGAAAATGTTCGTGGCAGATAAAGACCGGTTTTGCTCCCAGCTCACGCAGCGATTGGGCGATACCAATGCAGTTCAAGGCCGCGCCGAAACTGGCTTCCGGAAACAAGGCGATAAGTTTTTGAGTGTGCATGGCGAGGACGTCCAAGGCGGGTACAGCCCGCCGTGCCTGAAGATGACTGGATCCTGTCTTATTTTATAAAAAAAATCATCATGTTTTTTGAGCTGTTCAGCGACGCCCGAACAACTGGCCTTGCGGGATGCCGCGGTTTGCGGTTTGCGGGCGCTGGGCGGCGCTCAGGCGCAGGTGCAGTCGCAGCAGGTCGGCGGCGATCTCCAGCTGGCCACGCTCGATGTGCGCGATGATTTGCAGATGTTCGCGCAGGGCTTCCTGGAGGCGGTGCACGCTGACGGTCAGCAACAGATTCGGCAGGCGCCGCAGGCTCTGATGCTGGAGCAGGGCGTCACCGATAAAACGATTGCCGCAGCTCTGGCCGAGCAGTTCATGGAAGCTGATATCCAGTTCGCGAAATTGCTGGGTATCGAAATGCTCTACGGGGCTCGAGAGCAAGGTTTGCATAGCGCTTCGCAGTAACGCCAGGCGTTGTGGGTCGGCGTTGAAGTTAGGGCTGAGCAGGGCTTCCGGCTCCAGAATCAGCCGGAATTTGAGGCTTTCTTCGAGGGCGGCGAGGCTGTTCAGTGAAGGGCGAAACAGCCAGGACTGGCCGGGGCCGCGCTCGATGGCCTGGCTTTCACTCAATTGTTGCAGGGCTTTTTGAGCGGCCGGCCGGCCGATATCGTAACGACGCATCAATTCGCTGATGCTGATGCTGTCCCCGAGGCGTCCGGCCATGCGGTCGCGCAGCACCGAGGTCGCCAGCTCTTCTTCCTCGGCTTGTGGCAATGCGGCATTGAACGCCTGGCCGCTCGGCGGCGCGATCAGTCGATAGCCTTTGCCGGCCTCATGACTCAGCAGGTTTTCTTCCAGCAGCACTTTAAGTGCGCCACGAATGAGTGTGCGGGACACCTGGAATGTTCGCGCCAGCGCTTGTTCGGCGACCGGGTCGCCGGCCACCAGCCCGGTTTCCTGGGTGTGCTCCAGAATCCGGCGGGCGAGTTCCAGGTGGTTGGTGCGGGGTTTCTTCTCGGGTGTTGTGCTCAAGCGTCTATCTCTTTTGGGCGCGTCGACTCAGGTGCTCATCTTATGTCATGCATCGCAAAACCGTCAGGCGCAAAAAAAACCGTTGACATCGAATCGCGCTGGTCCTAATTTCTAAAAAAAAACACACGCAATCGTTTCTCTTTACACCGTACTGCCTTCGAACACAAAAATAATCAATCGTCGGGTGAGTATTATGAGAAAGCTGAAAGGCCTTATGTGTCTGGGATTGAGTGTCTCCCTGGCGATCGCTTCACAGGCCGCAAGTGCAAAAGACATGGTGATTTCGATCTGGGACGGCTACATGGCCCCGGAGGCGCTGGACAAGTTCAAAGCGGCCAGCGGCGTTGACGTCGACAAGGCGTTGCACGCGACCAACGAAGAAATCATGGGCAAGCTGATGGCGTCTGGCGGTGAAGGCTATGACGTGGTGTTTGTCTCCTCTCCCTTCGCCGAAGTCCTGCACAAGCAAGGCCTGCTGGCAGATATCGATCCCGTCAAAGTCCCCAATCTTAAAAACCTCTATCCCGAAGCCACCCAGCTGGAATATGACCCGGGCAACCATTTCTCGGTGCCGTACACCTGGGGCACGACCGGGATTTGCTACCGCTCCGACAAGGTCGCGCCGGCGCCGACGAGCTGGAACGAACTGCTCAACCCGAGCGATGCGCTCAAAGGCAAAGTGACGATGCTCGCCACTGACCGCTGGATGCTCGGGGCCGGTTTTCTGGCCAAGGGTTGGTCGGTCAACGACAACGATCCCAAACAGATCGCCGCCGTCCGCGATCAGTTGATCGCTACCAAGAAACGCATCCTCTCCTTCGACGACACCACCTTCTACTCCAAGCTCGCTTCCGGCGAATCGCTGATGGCGCACGCGTGGGATGGCTGGTGCAACTACGGCACCCAAGCCAATGCGGCCATCAAGTTTGTCGTGCCCAAGGAAGGTTCCGACCTTTGGGTGGACACCATGGTCGTGCTGAAAAGCTCGAAGCATCAGGAGGAGGCGTTCAAGTTCGTCAACTTCATGCTCGCCAGGGAAAACCACGTATGGGTGGCTGAAAACATCCTCTACAAAATCCCCAACCAGGCCGCAATGGCGGGTTTGTCCGCTGACCTGCTCAAGCAATACCCCAACTTGACGATCGCCCCGAGCGAGCTGTTGAAGATGGAACAGTTGCGCGATCTGGGTGGCACGACGCAAAAGGCCTACACCCGGGCCGTCACCGAAATCATGGCAGCACAGAACTAAGCCTCACAAAACGTAAGCCGCACCGAATCGAGGCATGCCCCGCATGCCTCGCCACGCTCGCATGCCGCCTCCGTTCCGGGGCGGGAGGATATGGGTAATGAGTGCTTTGCATGCTGACAGGCGTCTGTCGGCCTGGCTTCTTGCGCCCGGCTTTGGCTGGCTGCTGACCTTTTTGGTGATTCCGTGCCTGCTGGTGCTGGTCTACAGCTTCGTCGAGCGCGGAGCTTATGGCGGTATCGACTGGCTGTTTACCTGGGAAAACTACCAGCGTGCGTTCGATCCGCTGTACCTGGGCATCTTGCTCAAATCGGCAAAGATCGCCGGTCTGGCGACGGTGTTTGCGGTGCTGATCGGCTACCCGGCCGCCTACGCCATTGCGCGTGCTCCCCGGCGCCGGCAAGGGGTGTTCCTGTTTCTGGTGATGCTGCCGTTCTGGAGTAACTACCTGATCCGCACCTATGCCTGGATCGTCCTGCTGAATCGCGAAGGCTTGATCAACCGGATGCTGCAGATGTTCGGCTACAGCGGCGAACCGATCAGCTTGCTGTACACCGAAGCGTCGGTGGTGCTGGGGCTGGTCTACAACTACATCCCGTTTGTGATCCTGGCGATTTTCTCTTCGCTGTCACGGATCAACAACGAACTCTGGGATGCCTCAAAAGACCTTGGTGCCTCAGGCTGGATGACTTTTCGGCGGATCATTCTGCCGTTGAGCGTTCCCGGGGTTGCGGCCGGCGCCGTGTTTGTCTTCGTCCTGAGCATCGGCAACTTCATTACCGCCGACCTGTTGGGCGGCAAGCAGGTGCAGATGGTCGGCAACCTGATCTACTCGCAATTCCTGACGGCGCGGGACTGGCCGTTCGGTGCGGCGCTGAGCTTTTTCCTGATCGCGATCATGCTGATTCTGTTGTTCGTTCAGGCATTGGTTGCCCGCCGTGCAGAAGGGGGCCGCGCATGAGTCAGTCACGTTCGGTTGGCGGCACGGTACTCGGCACACACCTGGGTTTGGTTTACGCCTTCCTTTATGTGCCGATCCTGGTGTTGATCCTGCTGTCGTTCAACAAGTCCGGTTTGCCCACGGCCTGGGGCGGCGTATCGCTGAAGTGGTACGTGGCGCTGGCGCATAACTCGGCCATTTTGTCGGCGGCCCTCAACACCTTGATCGTCGCGCTGTCGGCGACATTCATTGCCTGCGTGCTCGGGACGTTCCTGGCGCTGGGCATCGAGTTGCGCCGCAAGGGCAATGACAAGGGACAAGTCGTCGACACCTTGCTGATGGCGCCGATGATCATTCCCGACATCGTCCTGGCGATTGCGCTGCTGAGCTTTTTCAACCTGCTCAAGGTTGGGCTGGGTCTGCACTCGATCATCATCAGCCACGCCGTGTTCAACATCGCATTCGTTTGCGCTGTGGTGCGCACGCGGCTCAAACACTTCGACTATTCGATTCTCGAAGCCTCGATCGACCTGGGGGCGAGCTGGTTCACCACCTTTCGCCGGGTGCTGCTGCCGGCGATTTTCCCCGGCGTGCTGGCGGGTGGGTTGCTCTCGTTCACCTTGTCGGTGGACGAATTCATCATCGCCTTTTTCAACTCCGGTTCCGGCCAGGCGTCCACCACGTTGCCGATGCAGATCTACGCCATGATCCGATTTGGCGTCACCCCGGAAATCAACGCTCTGGCGACGCTGGTGATGCTGGTCAGCATCACCGCGCTGCTGGCTTCGCAGCGTCTCAACAAGGCTCCTCGCACCCATGAATAATTCATCTGCGGTACTGATCCTGGACAAGGTCAGCAAGTCTTATGGCAACGGTCTGGCGGTCGATGAGGTGTCGCTGAACATCCGCGAGAACGAGTTCTTTGCGCTGCTGGGTCCGTCCGGCTGCGGCAAGACCACACTGCTGCGTATGCTCGCCGGTTTCGAAACACCCAGCGCCGGCTGCATTTATCTGGATGGCAAAGACATCTCGCCGCTGCCGGCCAACAAGCGTCCACTGAACCTGATGTTCCAGTCTTACGCGCTGTTTCCCAACATGACCGTGCGCAAGAACATCGCCTACGGGCTGGAGATGGAGCGTCTGCCGGAGTCGGAGATCCGTCGCCGGGTCGATGAAGTGCTGAGCACCGCGCAGCTCGGTGAGCTGGCGGACCGTAAACCGGATCAGCTCTCCGGTGGTCAACGTCAGCGTGTCGCACTGGCGCGGGCGCTGGTTAAACGGCCGCGGGTGTTGCTGCTCGATGAGCCGTTGGGCGCACTCGACAAAAAGCTTCGGGAAAAAATGCAGCTCGAACTCAAACGCCTGCAGCTCGAGAGCGGCATCACTTTCATCATCGTCACCCACGATCAGGAAGAAGCGTTGGTGATGTCGGATCGCATGGCCGTGCTCGATGGCGGCAAGGTCTGTCAGTGCGGCAGCCCGACCGAACTCTACGAAAATCCCAACAGCCGATTTGTCGCCAACTTTATCGGCGTCAGCAATCTGTTTGAAGGCGTACGTTCGGGCGAGCACTCGGTGCGCGTCAACGGCCAGGAGCTAGTAGTCGAGACCGACGCGCCGTTGATTCCGGGGCAAAAGGTTGCCGTCGTCGTTCGCCCGGAACGTTTACAGGTGCTGGTGGAGGAGGGCGACGACTGCGCCAATCGGGTGACCGGCAACATCGTCGAAATCGCCTATCACGGCCTCGACACCAACGTGCATGTGCAGACGGCGCTCAGCGACAAGGCCTTGATCGTCCGGGTGCCGTCCTCGCAATTCGAATTTGCTCATTTTGCTATCGGTATGAGCGTCCGGCTCGGCTGGCAGGCTCGCCACGCCCGTGTTCTGACGCGCTGAACAATAAAAAAAGACCAGGCAGGAGTACCGCTCAATGAAACAGAAAGTGATCGCCTTCTTTCCGGAAGCCGCTTATGGCCCGGCGCTGAATTCAGTTGGTATTGCCCAGGCGTGCGAAGCCCTCGGCCACAAAGCAGTATTCCTCACCGACCCGGGCATGAGTGGCGTGTATGCCGGGTATGGTTTTGAAGAGCACATGGTCAACATGTCGGCGCCCATGCCGGCCGAAGAAATGGCCCGTTACTGGGTCGATTTCATCAACGGCCACATTCCCAACTTTCGCAAATCGCCACTCGATCAAATCGACAACTACGTAAAGGAATGCTGGGCCGCCATCGTCGACACCGCGAAGTGGGCGCAAAAGGATCTGCCAGCGGTGCTGGACAAGGTCAAACCTGACCTGATCTGCGTCGACAACGTGATCCTGTTCCCGGCGATCAAGCAATACGGCAAGCCCTGGGTGCGGATCATTTCCTGCTCGGAAAACGAAATCGAAGACCCGGATATCCCGCCGCACCTGTCGGGCATGAGCATCGACGACAAGGCCGGTCACGCACAGTTTCGGCAGCGTTTTGAAGACGAGATCGGGCCGATCCACGAAGACTTCAACCAGTTCCTGCAAGCTCATGGCGAGCAGCCGTATCCGCTCGGCACGTTCTTCGAAGCCTCTCCTTACATGAACCTGTTGCTGTACCCGGACGCGGTCAAGTTCGAGCGCCGTCATCCGTTGCCGGCCGAGCGTTTCCACTACCTGCAAGGGTGCGTGCGTCACGATACGACGTACGAGATCCCCGAGTTCCGCGCCAACAACGATAAGCCATTGCTCTACGTCAGTTTTGGCAGCCTCGGTTCCGGCGATGTCGATTTGCTCAAGCGCCTGATTGCGACGGTAGGCACGTTGCCTTACCGCGCACTGTTCAATGTCGGTGAGCACCTCGATGAATACCCGGACCTGCCGGACAACGTGCTGATCTCCAACTGGTTCCCGCAGCCGTCGGTGATTGCCCAGGTCGATGCGGTGATCCACCACGGCGGCAACAACAGCTTTACCGAGTGCCTGTTCTTCGGCAAACCGGCGATTGTCATGTCGTACGTCTGGGACGGTCACGACAATGCCATGCGCGCCGAAGAAAGCGGTCACGGTTTCAAGCTCGATCGCTACGACTGGAGCGAAGCGCAGTTGGCGGAAAAACTCGCCGCCTGCCTCAACGACGAGGCGATGCGCCAACGCTTGCAGCACACCAGCGTGCAAATGCAATCACGCAAAGGGCCAGCGGACGCGGCCGACATTCTCGACAAGGTGCTTAACAATGCCTGATCAAAACACCACGGCGGGTTTTACGCCGTACCTCGAAGCCGTCAGCAGTCGCACCGATCTGGTGGACTGGGGTGTGCAGAGCGACGCCGTCGAAGGCGTCTCGCACTCCAGCGGCCGACTGTTGTTCAAAGGCCCGAATAACAGTCCGGAAACCGGACTTTGGGTCTGCACGCCCGGTCGCTGGCGACTGTCGATTCCCCGTGACGAGCTGTGCCATTTCATCGCAGGCCATGCCACTTACCGCAATGACGACGGTGAAGTGATCGAAGTGCGTCCCAACACACTGGTGTTGTTCCCGGCTGGCTGGACCGGTGAATGCCACGTCCGGGAAACCCTGCGCAACGTTTACATGCTGGCTTGAGCCTGAATTTTTTTTGGAGAGCAACACATGACTACCCCGTTTCTGTACGACCCGCTGAGCATCACCGACGTCAAGGATTGGGGCGTGATCCCGACCATGCTCGAAGGTCAATCCCATGTCTCTGGCGTGGTGCTGCACAAGGGCCACGAAGGCCAGTCCGAGTGCGGTGTGTGGATCTGCACGCCGGGTAAATGGTTTTGCCATGTCACCAGCGACGAGTTCTGCCATTTCCTCGAAGGCCGCTGCACTTACGTCCATGAGTCCGGCGAAGTGATCGAGATCAAACCCGACACGGCCGCCTTTTTCCGCAAGGACTGGAAAGGCGTATGCACCGTCCACGAGACGGTGAAAAAGGTCTACATGATCCGGTGAATGCCATGACTGAAACACGTGCGTTATCACCAACGCGTGAGGACCAGCGCTCAGCCTTTCTGGCACGCGCCGGCTTCGCCGAGGCGCAGCTGGTTGCATTGCCAGCAGATGCCTCGACCCGGCGCTACTTTCGTTTAAACGGTGAAGGTTTGCTGCTGATGGACTCGCCACCGCACAGTGAGCCGATCGGTCCATTTGTGCAGGTCGCCCGTCACTTGCACGGGCTGGGGCTTTCCGCGCCGGCCCTGGTGCAGGTTGACGAAGTAGCGGGTTTGGCGTTGATCGAAGATTTCGGTCACGACACCTACACCCGATTGTTGGCGGCGGGGCATCCGGAAGCGACGCTGTATCGCTTGGCCGTCGATGCGCTGGTGGCGTTGCATCGCGTACCACCGGCGGCAGAAATGGCGCCTTACGATGCCCGACAACTGAGTGACGAGTGTGCGCTGCTGATCGACTGGTACATCCCGCTGCTGATTGGCAAGGAGGCGGCGCTCAACCTGCGCGAGTCGTTTCTGACGCTGTTCGCCAAAGCTTGCAGCGATGTCGCGCAACGTCGCGAAGCCTTGGTGTTGCGCGACTTCCACGTCGACAACCTGATGCTGCTGGAAGGCCGCGAAGGCGTCGCCGCTTGCGGACTTCTGGATTTTCAGGACGCACTGATCGGTGCAGCGGCGTACGACTTGATGTCGTTGCTCGAAGATGCTCGCCGCGACGTGCCCGAAGCATTGCGCGTGGCGCTGCTGACGCACTACCTGATGCAACGTCCGGAGCTCAATGCGCCGCGTTTTCTCGAGGATTACCGGCGGCTGGCCGCCCAGCGTCACGCCAAGGTGCTGGGGATTTTTGTGCGCCTGGCGGGCCGCGACGGCAAGCACGGTTACCTGGCGCATCTGCCACGCACCCTCGGTTTGTTTGTTCGAGCGCTGGACGCCGAGGCCTTTGCTCCGCTGCGCGATTGGCTCAACCGGCACGTACCGGGTTGGCGCGAGGATCTACCGCCCGCGACCTTGGCGACGTTGCGCGAAACCCCTTATCGATTGGATCAAGGATCATCCCATGACCACGTTTAACACTGACACTGCCCTGCGTTTCATCAACGCCGAGTACCTGCCCCTGACGAATACCCGCGCCCGCGAAGTGCTTGACCCGGCGACGCTGCAACCTGTCGGGCAAGTCGGCGTATGCGGCGACGCCGACGTGCAAGCCGCCGTCGATACCGCCACCACCGCACAAAAACAATGGCGGTTGATCGACGCCAAAAGCCGTGCCGCGCGCTTGCATCAGTTGGCCAATGCCATCGAGCAGGACGTCGCGTGCAACCGCGAAGTGGCGCGGTTGATGACCCTGGAAATGGGCAAGCCGTTTCCCGAAGCCATGGGCGAATTGGCGAACTGCGCGCCGATCTTTCGCTACTACGCGGAAATGGCCCGGGACGATGCGGGCAAGGTCGCCGGCACCACGCAGATCGGCTCGTTCCAGCATGTGCGTTATGAGCCGTATGGCGTCAGCGTGCACATCATGCCGTTCAACTTTCCGATCCTGTTGATGTGCTGGACGGTCGCTGCATCGCTGGCGGCGGGTAACGCCTGCATCGTCAAACCGGCCGAAGCCACAACCCTTTGCACACTCAAATTCATGGAGCATTTCACTTCGCTGTTGCCGGGTCTGGTGTCTTGCGTACCGGGCGATGCGGTGACTGCACAGCTGCTGGTGAAGTCGACCGGGACTCACGCCGTGGCTTTTACCGGCAGCGTCGCGGCGGGCAAAGCGGTGGCGGTGGCCTGTGCAGAACAGATGAAACCGTGCGTGATCGAGGCCGGCGGCAGCGACCCACTGATCATCTCAAAACACGCGCCACTGGACGTCGCGGCGGCGGGAGCTGTGACCGCCGCGTTCCACCTGAGCGGGCAGATTTGCACCTCGGCAGAGCGCTTCTACGTGGTCGAAGAGATCCACGATGAGTTCGTCGAGAAGTTCGCCGAACGTACCCGCGCCTTGCGCATAGGCCATGGTCTGGAGCGTACGGAAGTCGGGCCGATGGTCAGCGAAGCCGCACGCAACAAAGTCATGCGCCTGGTCGACGACGCCTTGGCCAAAGGTGCGACGCTGGTGTGCGGCGGGCGGATTCCGCCACAGCACACGGTGGGCTGGTTCTACGAACCGACCATTCTCACCGGCGTGACCCGCGACATGGCGATTCTCCAGGAAGAGTGTTTCGGCCCCGTCGCGGCGATTTGCCGTGTCAGCGATTTCGACGAAGCGGTGCGTCTGGCCAATGACTCGCCGTTCGGTCTCGGTGCATCGCTGTTCACAACCGATCTTGCCGAAGCGATGGAGGCCGCCGAACGTCTCGAAGCCGGGATGGTCTGGGTCAACAACCCACTGATCGACAACGACGCGCTGCCGTTTGGTGGCTGGAAGATGTCGGGCCTGGGACGCGAACTAGGGCGTCAGGGCCTTGAAGCGTTCCGGCGCTCGAAAATGGTCATCATCGATCACCAGCCGAAGATTCAGGACTGGTGGTATCCGTATGCCGACGACGTGTTCTATCGCGATCAGGTTTAACGCCGCGGTACTTGGGAGGATCGCAATGAGCGACAACATTTCCTGGTCAACCCTGGCGGTGATTCTCGCGGCCGGGCAGGGCACTCGCATGCGTTCGCAGCTGCCGAAAGTCATGCACCCGGTGGGTAATCGACCGCTGCTCGGCCATGTGCTGGCGGCGGTCGAGGCGGCGGGCATCGAGCAAGTGGCGGTGGTGCTGGGTGCTGGCAGTCGACCGGTTGCCGATTACTTGCAACAGGCTGCGCCCACGGCGCAGTTGTTTACCCAGCACGAACAATTGGGCACGGCGCACGCGTTGCTCGCCGCTCGCGCCGCGTTACAGGCTCATGAGCAGGGCTGCGTGCTGGTGCTGTTTGGTGATTCACCGTTGATCAGTGCGCAGACGTTGTTGCAGCTACGTCAGACGCTGATCGACGGTGCAGCGGTTGCGGTTGCCGGGTTTCACACTGAAACCCCCGGGCCTTATGGGCGACTGTTGGTGGAAGAGGGTCGCTTGCTGGCAATCCGCGAAGCCAAGGACGCCAGCTCGCAAGAGTTGGAAGTCGGCTTCTGCAATGGCGGTGTCATGGGCTTGCGTGCCGACACCTGTCTCTGGTTGCTGGAACGCATAGGCAACCAAAACGCGCAAGGCGAGTTCTACCTCACCGACGCAGTGGCCGTGGCCAACAGCGCCGGGCTGCAAGTGACGGCGGTGGAGGTCGATGAAAACGACGTGCTCGGGGTCAATGATCGCGAGCAATTGCATGCTGCCGAACAGCTTTTCCAGCAGCGTCGACGCCAAGCCGTCATGCAGTCGGGCGTCAGCCTGATGGCGGCGGATACGGTGTTCTTCAGTGCTGATACGCAGCTGGCCAGGGACGTATGCATCGAACCTTGCGTGGTGTTTGGACCGGGGGTGAGCGTGGGCAGCGGGGTGCGGGTCGACGCTTTCAGTCGTCTGGAAAATATTCGGCTGGAGCAGCCGCTGAATGAAGGAGTTTGCCATGCGTGATTATCTACGGCTGTACATCGGCGGCGAATGGATCGCGCCGGTACAGGGTGGAGTTTTCGAGACCGTTGACCCGAGCGATGAATCGGTTCTGGCGCAGGTCGCCGCCGCCACGTCGGACGATATCGACCTGGCTGTCAGCGCTGCACGCACGGCATTCGACGAAGGTGATTGGCCACGCTGGACAGGCGCGCAGCGGGCACACGTACTGCGGCGAATCGCCGATGGCATTCGTGCGCGTCAGGACGAATTGGCCGCCATCGAAGTACGCGACAACGGCAAACCGCTGCCCGAAGCGCTATGGGACATTGCCGACACGGCCGGTTGTTTCGACTTCTATGCAGGCCTCGCCGAAGGTTCGGATCAACACAGCGAGCAGGCGATCAGCGTGCCGGATGAGCGCTTCAGTTCTTCGGTGATCAAGGAGCCGGTGGGTGTGGTCGCGGCGATCATTCCGTGGAATTTCCCGATGCTGATGGCGTCGTGGAAAGTCGCTCCAGCACTGGCGGCTGGCTGCACCGTGGTGCTCAAGCCGTCGGAACTCACACCGCTGACCGCCCTTGAACTGGCGGGCATTGCCGATCAGGCAGGCTTGCCGGCGGGGGTATTGAATGTCGTCACGGGACTGGGGCGTGAGGCTGGCGCATCGCTGGCCGGGCACCCGGACGTGGACAAGATCGCCTTCACCGGCAGCGTGCCGACCGGGCGCAAGATCATGCAAGCGGCAGCGGCCGAGATCAAAAACATCAGTCTGGAGCTGGGCGGTAAATCGCCCTTCGTGATCTTCGCCGACAGTGACCTCGACGCGGCGGTGGAGTGGATTCTGTTCGGGATATTCTGGAATCAGGGCCAGGTCTGTTCGGCCACCTCGCGCGTATTGGTGGAGCGCGCGTTATACCCGGCGCTGCTGGAGCGTTTGATCGTTGCCACCGAGCAGATCCGGATCGGCCAAGGCTTTACCGACGGTGTGAAACTCGGGCCGCTGGTCAGCCAAGGGCAACGGGACAAAGTCCTTGAAGCGATTGCGGCCGGTCAGGAAGAGGGTGCGCGACTGGTGTCGGGCGGCGCTCGTCCGGCCCATCTACAGAAGGGCTACTACCTGACCCCGGCGATTTTCGCCGATGTGCCGGAACAGAGTTCGGTGTGGCGCGAGGAGATTTTCGGCCCGGTGGTGTGCCTGCGCGCATTCGACACGGAAGCCGAAGCGATACGCCTGGCCAATGACTCGCCCTTCGGCCTGGCAGCGGCCGTCATGTCCCGTGATATTCCACGCTGCGAACGGGTCGCCCGACGCTTTCGCGCCGGGATCGTCTGGGTCAACTGCTCGCAACCGACCTTCGTGGAAGCGCCTTGGGGCGGCTACAAGCAGAGCGGTATTGGCCGCGAGCTGGGTGAGTGGGGCTACAACAACTACCTCGAAACCAAGCAGATCACCCGGTACAACGGCGGGGCCTGGGGCTGGTATTTGAACTGAAGCGCCGACCGTCTATTTTAGATACCAGCCCCATGGCTGGTCGCTGACGTATTCGGTCACTTGCTTCACCTCCAGATAATTGTGCAGCCCCCATTGGCCGAGTTCCCGGCCAATGCCGCTGTGTTTCATGCCGCCCCACGGCGCCTCGACGAAGGTGGGTTGCGAGCAGTTGACCCAGATAATCCCGGCGCGCAGTTGGTTGGCGACGCGGGCGGTACGTTGCAAATCAGCACTCATCACGGCGGCGGCGAGGCCGAAGCGGCTGGCGTTGGCCATTTGCAAAGCTTGCTCTTCGGTCTTGAAGCGCTTGATGCACAGCACCGGGCCGAACACCTCTTCGCGCCAGAGGATGCTGCTGTGTCCGGGCTCGTCGAAGATGGCCGGTTCGATGAAATAACCCTCTGGCAGATACGCCGGCTGCCGACCTCCGGTGAGCAGGCGTGCGCCGCTGGCCAGTCCCTGATCGATAAAGCCGAGGACCTTGTCGTGTTGACCCCGACTGACCAAAGGGCCCAACAACACGCCGGGTTCCAGCCCTGGGCCGATGGTGATCTTGCGGGTTTCCTCAACCAGTCGCTCGATCAACCGCGAGGCGATGTTTTCCTGTACCAGCAAGCGTGAAGTGGCGCTGCACACCTGGCCCTGGTTCCAGAAAATCCCGAACAGTATCCACTCCACCGCCGCTTCGACATCGGCGTCGTCGAACACAATGAACGCAGACTTTCCGCCCAGCTCCAGGCTGATGTTCTTGATGTCGCGAGCGGCCGCCGACATGATTTTTGCCCCGGTGGGCACGCTGCCGGTGAAGGCCAGTTTGTCCACGCCAGGGTGTTCGGTGAGCGGACCGCCGGCGTCGGCTCCAAGACCGGTCACGACGTTCAGGACCCCGGCCGGCAGACCGATGCGGTCGGCGGCCGCGGCCAGTTCCAGCGCCGTCAGTGGTGTCAGTTCGGACGGTTTCAACACCAGCGTGGCCCCGGCGGCCAAGGCGGGTGCGACCTTCCACGCGGCCATCAGCAGCGGGTAATTCCAGGGGATGATCTGCCCGGCAACGCCGATCGGTTCATGGCGGATGCGGCAGCGAAAGCGTTCGTCCGGCAGCGCCAGCGGTTGGTCTTGCTGCTGATCCAGTTCCCGGGCCAACCCGGCGTAGTAACGAAAGCAGCCGATTGCATCGCCAACGTCCCACTGCGCTTCGGGCAACGGTTTGCCGTTGTCGCGCACTTCCAGTTCAGCCAACGCCTGTTGACCGCTGTCCAGTTCATCAGCCAACGCTTCCAGCCACTGCGCGCGCTCGGCGCCAGTGGTTTGGCTCCAGCCGTTATCGAACGCTCGCCTGGCGGCGCGCACCGCATGATCGACGTCTTCTTCGGTGCCCGCGGCGACCCGATGGAAAGCCTGTCCGGTGGCCGGGTCGATGACGTCCAGGTAACCGCCCAGATCCGGGCTGACCCACTCGCCGTTGATGTAAAGCTGATCACGCATGGTGAGACTCCTGGACGCCGGTGCGGCGGTTTTGCAGGTGACGGGAAGTGAACAGCAGCGCCAGCGACGCGCAGATGATGACGGTCGAAACCGCGTTGATCTCCGGGGTCACGCCGCGGCGGATGGATGAAAAGATGTAGATCGGTAAGGTTGTTTCGGAACCGGCGACGAAGAACGCGATGATGAAATCGTCGAAGCTGAAGGTGAACGCCAGCAGAAACCCGGCCATGATCGCCGGACCGATCTGCGGCAGGGTGACCCGCCAGAACGTTTGCATTGGGGGGGCGTAAAGGTCGGCCGAGGCTTCCAGCAAGGCCTTGTCCAGTGAGTCGACGCGGCTGCGCACGATCACCATGACCAATGCCATGGTGAACAGCGAGTGCGCGGCGATCACGGTAAAGAAGCCCATGTTCAACCGTGGAACGCTCGGTATCCAGCTCGCCAGCAACGGGTTGATCAGGTCGAACAGGCTAATGAACGCAATCAGTGTCGAGATACCGATGACGATCCCGGGCACGATGATTGCGCAATAGGTCAGCGCATCGAACAGCAGCCGCACTTTGGCGCCGGCACGTTGCAAACCGAACACCGCGAGCGTGCCGAACAGCGTGGCAATCACCGCTGAAGTGAAGGCAATGAACGCGCTATGCCCCAGTGCCTCCATGATGAACGGGTTGCCAAACGCGCGACCAAACCATTGCACCGAGCAGCATTCGAACGCCAGGCCACTGTGCCCGGCGTTGAAGCTGAACAGCACGATCAACGCGATCGGTGCGTAGAGAAACAGGTACAGCGAAGTCGAATAGCTGCGCAGCCACATGTCACAACCCTCCGTCGGCAGGGCGGCCGCCATAGCGCGCCACCAGTTTCAAATACACGCCGATGATCAGCAGCATCATCGCCACCAAGGTCATCGCCAGCGCGCTGCCGAAGGGCCAGTTGCGCGATTGCAGAAACAGGTCGACCAGTGCGTTGCCGACGAAGAACACTTTGCCGCCACCGAGAATGGCCGGGATCAGGAACTCGCCCATCAACAGGATGAACACCAACATCACCCCGGTGATGATCCCGGGCGCGGAGAGTGGCAGGGTGATCCGCCGGAAACTTTCGAAAGCGCTGGCACCCAGGTCCGCCGAGGCTTCGAGCAGACGCTTGTCGAGTTTTTCCAGGCTGACGTAAATCGGAAACACCATCAGCGGCAAGTAGCCGTAAACGATGCCGATCAGCACCGCCCACGGCGTATTGATCAGCCGCACGTCTTCAAGGCCAAGGCTGGCGAGCAGGGCCGGAATGCCCTTGCCGCTGAGGATGAAAATCCAGGCGTAAGTGCGGATCAGGAAACTGGTCCAGAACGGCACAATCACCAGCGTCAGCAGCAGCGAGCGGTTCTTGCTGACCTTGACCGCCAGAAAATACGCCAGCGGGTAAGCCGCCACCAGGCACACCAGCGTGCCCAGCGGCGCCAACATCAGCGTGTTGCTGAACGCCGCGCCACGGGAACCGAGGTTCAAGTAGTTGGCCAGCGTGAAGCCACCGGCGTAACCGCCCACGGCACTGCGCTCGCCGAAACTGAAGACCAGGATGATCACCAGCGGCATCAACAACAGCAGCAGGAACCACAAGGTCGAGGGCAAGAGCATCAGCAGGGTGATCCGCCGGCCGAGGCTGCGCCGTTGGCGAACCTCGACCGACAGGGCATTGCCCGGCCGCACCGTTTGCGGGTGGGTGGTGGCGTTCATGGGGGACTCCTCATTGGCCATGGCCAGGCGATCAGGCGGACTTGAAGCGAGCCATCAATTCGGCGCGCGCCGGGCTGGTGAGCGTCGCCGCGGCACCGAACTCCAGAGGACTGAGCGCTTCGGCGGCCGGGTACATGATCGGATCGTCGAGCATGGCGGTGGGCAGCAACGCATCGACGCGTTTGTCGCCGCTCGGGTAGCCGTGGCTCAACACTTCGAGCTTGTTGTGCTGCGGATCGAGCAGGTAGTTGATGAAGGCGTAGGCCGCGTCCTTGTGCTCCGAGCTTTTGGGTATGGCAAAGAAGTCACTCCACAGTTCGCCACCTTCCTTGCCCAGTTCGAACTGCATCTGCGCGTTGTCGCGGTGCAACTGAGAGGCATCGCCGGTCCAGGACATCGCCAGCCAGGCATCGCCGCTGCGCATTGACGGCTGGATGTCGGAGTTGATGGCGAACAGGTGCGGCTTGACCTCGATCAGCAGTTTTTCGGCATCGGCCAGTTCTTTCGGGTCCAGGGAATTGAAGCTATAGCCGAAGCTTTTCAGCGCGTTGCCGATGGCGGTCAGTTGGTAATCGTGAACCATTGTCCGGCCGCTGGCGGGGCCTTGAGCTGCTGCCCAGAATTCTTTCCAGCTGGCGGGGCCGTTCTTCAGTTTGCCGGCGTCGTAGAGCATGCCGGTAGTGCCCCAGTTTTTCGGTACCGCATACACCTTGCCGTCCACCGTTCCTTGGGCCATGAACTTTTGCTGGAAAGCCGACGCCTCAAAGTTGGGAATGCGCGACAAGTCCAATGGTTCGATCAGGCCCAGGCCAACGTAAGTGCTGATGGTGTAGTTGGTCGGCACCAGTACGTCCCAGCCACTGCCACCGGCCTGCAATTTGGCAAGCATCTCTTCGTTGGAACCGAACACGCTCATCGAAACGCGCGCACCGGTGGTTTTGGCGAAGGTGTCGAGGTTTTCCTGGCTGTGGTAATTCGGCCAGGTCGCCAGCGACAGGCGATCGCCCAGCTTGGCCTGCTCGGCGGCCTCGGCGGTGGAAGTCAGCAGGCCAGGCATGTTGGTTGCGACCACCGCTGCGGCAATTCCCAGGCCTGTGCGGCCAAGGAACTCGCGGCGGCTGATCGAGCCGTTCTGCCAGCTACGCAGGGTTTTGATAAACGTCTTCTGGTCCATAGCACGCTCCACATTCGGTTGATGAAACGAATCGATGATTTACAACGCCATGGCCAGGCCATTGGCGTGATCCCAGCCGACGCTCACTGCAGCGCCGTGTTCGAATGCATTGGCGCCGTGATCCTGTTGGCGCGGCACACGCACGCAAACCACGCCAAAGGCTTGGGTGCGCACGCGGTATTCGGTGGAGTTGCCGAGGTAGATGCGGTCTTCCACGTGGCCTTGCAGCTTCACTTCTCGGGTCATGTCGGCGTTGGCGCTGGCGATGCTGATCAGCTCAGGGCGCACCGCGATGCAACCGGCGACGTCTGCGCTTAAGGCTTTGCCGGTGGGCGTCAATGGGCTGGTCAGTTCCAGTCCTTGCTCGGTGCGCAGCACTACTGAATCGCCCTGCATTTGACGAACCGTGCCGTTGAACAGATTGGATTCGCCAATAAAGTCGGCCACGTAACGGCTGGCCGGCGCTTCATACAGTTGTTCCGGGGTGGCGGTCTGGATGATCGAACCGTTGTGCATCACGCTGATGCTGTCACTCATCGACAAGGCTTCTTCCTGATCGTGGGTGACCAGCACAAAGGTGATGCCGACTTCGCGTTGCAGGCGCAGCAATTCGGATTGCATTTCCTTGCGCAGCTTGCGGTCCAGCGCCGCCAGCGGCTCGTCCAGCAGCAACACGGTCGGCTTGTTCACCAGCGCCCGGGCCAGGGCCACGCGCTGCTGTTGGCCGCCGGAAAGTTCACTCGGCTTGCGTTGGCCGAAGCCGCTCAGGCGCACCATTTCCAACGCTTCATCAGCCATGCGCAGTTGAGTTTTTTTGTCGGGTCGCGGGGTGCGATAACGCAGCCCATAGGCGATGTTCTGCGCCACTGTCAGGTGCGGGAAGAGGGCGTAATGCTGGAACACCATGTTCACCGGCCGCTCAAACGCCGGCACTCCGGCAACGTTCTTGCCCGACAGGCGCACTTCGCCGCTACTGGGCTGTTCGAAGCCGGCTATCATGCGCAGGGTGGTGGTTTTGCCGCAGCCGGAACCGCCGAGGAAGGAATGGAATGAGCCGCGACGCACCGCGAAGTTCAGGCCATTGACGGCCGACACCTCGCCATAGCGTTTGACCACGTTGCAGAATTCGATATCGCTTGGCGAAGTGTCGTTCACGCTGTTGTTCACGAGGCGGGCTCCCTTGCAGTGATGAATCAGTGCGTCGGGGGCCAAACTAGCAATCGGGGTTTTGCGCTGTATATATCCCTTGGGGGATAGAGTCGGTTTCAGGTGTCAGGCTTCGACGACCAGTTCCTGACCGGTAAGGTCGCGGATAAACAGCCCGAGCAATTCGGACTGGCTGCCGATGCCGAGCTTGGCGTAGATGTTCTTGCGGTGAATCTTCACCGTGCCAGGACTGATGCCCAGTTGTTCGGCGACCGAGGCGCTGGAGTGACCGCGTAGCAGCAACTGCACAATCTCTTGTTCGCGGTGGGTGAGGATGTGCGCGCCGAACTGATCGAAGGCTTCGCGGATCTTGAAGTCCAGGTCCTGCGCCGGGCGTGGTTGCAGGGCTTGACGCAAACGCCAAGCTTCATTGATGACCTGTTCAACCACAGCCTGCGCACACTCGATCAACTGCATCTCGTCACGACCAAAAGCACAGCTGGCGGTGGATCGCATCAACGACAGAACGGCCATGGCGCCGCCGCCGAGGTCGACGAAAAACGCCACTTCTTCAGCCAGCCCGGTTTGCTGGTAATACGTCAGGTAATACTCGCCGAGGTAGAAGTGGTCGGGTGCGAACTGTCGCAAACGCCACAGTCCAGGCGCTTGCCCGCGAGTGCAAGCCAGGTAGAACGGATCAAGTAAATAGGGCCCGCACTGATAGTCATCGACATACACCGCACGCTTGTCGGCTGCGAAGGTGTCGAACAGCGCCAACGGCCGATGATTGCCTTCGTAGACGAACAGAACGAAGTGATCGACCGGGCATACTTGCCGCAACCAGTGACTTAAGCCTGCTAACCGCGCATGCCCGGGAGGAAGGTCCAGTAAATGGGCAACACCGGTAGTCCAGAGTTTCAGTTCCTTGGGGCGCATGGCGGCTTCAAGCAGGATTGGATTGCGTTTAGATGCACAATTTGCGCCATGGCTGTTTTTGGCCTTGTAGAGCGGGGCGCGTGACGTCGAGTCGTTGAAAAGACGCACCGTAACAGCGCCGGATGTTACCGAGTGCTACAGGGTTAGTATCAGAAGTGATGGGGGCGGTGCATCAAGATCAAAAGCTGCAGGCGAGCTAACGCTCGGCCTGTTTCACGCCATCGCGAGCAAGCTCGCTCCCACAGGGTTGTGAAGTGAACCCCACCTTTTGGAACTGGCCAAAATCACTGTGGGAGCGAGCTTGCTCGCGATGACTATTGAAAGGGCGACGCAGAAACATCTGCATCGCCCATGCTTTTTAGAAGAAGCCCAACGGATTGATGTCGTAGCTCACCAGCAGGTTTTTGGTCTGCTGATAGTGATCGAGCATCATTTTGTGGGTTTCACGACCGACACCGGATTTTTTGTAACCGCCGAACGCGGCGTGCGCCGGGTACAGGTGGTAGCAGTTGGTCCACACACGACCGGCCTTGATCGCGCGGCCCATGCGATAGGCGCGGTTGATGTCGCGGGTCCACAGACCGGCACCCAGGCCGAACTCGGTGTCGTTGGCGATGGCCAGGGCTTCGGCTTCGTCCTTGAAGGTGGTGATGCTCACCACCGGGCCAAAGATTTCTTCCTGGAACACGCGCATTTTGTTGGTGCCCTTGAGCAGGGTCGGCTGGATGTAATACCCGGTCGCCAGGTTGCCCTCGAGTTTTTCAATCTTGCCGCCGGTCAGCAGCTCGGCGCCTTCGCCCTTGGCGATTTCCAGGTATGAAAGGATTTTGTCGAATTGCTGCTCGGACGCCTGGGCGCCGACCATGGTGTCGGTGTCCAGCGGGTCGCCACGTTTGATCGACAGCACTTTTTTCATCACGACTTTCATGAAGTCGTCGTAGATCGACTCTTGCACCAAGGCGCGGGACGGGCAGGTGCAGACTTCGCCCTGGTTGAAGAACGCCAGCACCAGGCCTTCGGCGGCTTTTTCGATGAAGGTTTCTTCGGCTTGCATGATGTCGGCGAAGAAGATGTTCGGCGACTTGCCACCCAGCTCCACGGTGGACGGAATGATGTTTTCGGCGGCGCATTTCATGATGTGCGAGCCGACCGGGGTCGAGCCGGTGAAGGCGATCTTGGCGATGCGTTTGCTGGTGGCCAGCGCTTCGCCGGCTTCTTTGCCGAAGCCTTGCACGACGTTCAGCACGCCCGGCGGCAACAGGTCGCCGATCAGCTCCATCAGCACGGTAATGCCCAGCGGGGTTTGTTCGGCGGGCTTGAGCACCACGCAGTTACCAGCCGCCAGGGCCGGGGCGAGTTTCCAGGCGGCCATCAGGATCGGGAAGTTCCACGGGATGATCTGGCCGACCACGCCCAGTGGTTCATGGATGTGATAGGCCACGGTGTTGCCGTCGATCTCGGCGGCGCTGCCTTCCTGAGCGCGGATGCAACCGGCGAAGTAGCGGAAATGGTCCGCCGCCAGCGGGATGTCGGCGTTGAGGGTTTCACGCACGGCTTTACCGTTGTCCCAGGACTCGGTGATTGCCAGGACTTCGAGGTTCTGTTCGATGCGGTCGGCGATTTTCAGCAGCACCAGCGAGCGAGCCTGGGCGGACGTGGCGCCCCAGGCATCGGCGGCCGCGTGGGCAGCGTCCAGGGCCTTTTCGATGTCTTCGGCCGTGGAGCGCGGGAATTCGGCAATCGGTTGGCCATTCACGGGAGAAGTCGTGGTGAAGTACTGACCATTGACCGGCGCAACGAACTCACCGCCGATGTAGTTGCCATAACGGGACTTGAAGGAAACGATGGCACCGGGAGTGCCAGGTTGGGCGTAGATCATGATGAGTCTCTCTTGTTGTTATCCGTTGCGGCCGTCCGTGGACGGCCACTGTCAGCTTCAGCCGCCGTATGGCGTCAGGAACCCTGAGGGGTTTCACCGCGCGCAAGGCGGGCATTGATGTCTTCGATGACTGCCGGCAACTCGACGATGGTGTCGATCAGATAGTGCGGGCGAGAGCCTTCGAACATCTTGATGATGCGGGCACGCTCTTCGGCCAGTTTGTCGGAGGGCAATGCCTTGTACTGATCGTAGGTCAAGCCCAGTGCGTTGCCGGAGCAGGTCAATGCGACTGTCCACATACCTGCGCTACGACCTTCGAGAATGCCGGGCCACGTGTCGTCGACCTTCACGCAAGCCGCGACGTCACTGATCCCCAGAGCGATTACATTGGCCAAGGCCTGAGCCGGGTGCGGGCGACCATTGGGTACTTCGTCGGTCGCTACCACATGGTCGGCGACGTAGCCGTTCTGGCGCGCCAGCTCCACCACTTTTGCCATGACGACTGCCGGGTAACCGGAACACGAACCGATTTTCAGGCCCTTGTCGCGCAAGGCACCGATGGCATCCAGTGCTCCGGGAATCACGGCGGAATGCAACGCGATCTTCTCGATTTGCAGCGGCATGAAGCGCTCATAAAGCGCCGTGACATCATCATCGGTCGGCAGGCGATCAAAGACCGCTCGGTAGCGTTCGGCGATCTGTGGCTGGTTGCATAACGTGCGGATGTGGTCCCACTTGCCCATGCCCATGGGGCCACGTGCTTCCTCCAGCGAAACGGCTACGCCAAACTCGCCGAACGCTTCGACGAAAATTTGGGTTGGGGCGAAGGAACCGAAATCAACGACGGTGCCCGCCCAGTCCAGAACAACGGCTTGCAGGTGAGTGGGTTGTTTGTAGTGCATGACGAATCTCCATTTTTGGGTATGGGTAGGCCGTCCCTCTCGTCACCAGGAGGTAAGCCTATTGAGTGTTAAAACGCGTTACGGAATCAGGTTGTCGGTATTGGGCTGGAGTCGAACAACTCCGCGATCATTGGCCGGTTTCTTCGAATACCCAGGCAGCACAGGTGGTAATCGATCGAAAACGGATGATTGACGAAGGTGATCGGCTTGGTGCCCGGCGTTTCGGCGTACTCGACGGCCGAAACGAAACCGATGCCGATGCCCTTGGCGATGGCATGGACAATGGCTTCACGACTGTTCAACTGCATGACGCAGTTCAGGGCGACGTCCAGGCGCTTGCAGCTCTCTTCCACCAGTTGGCGTGTGCGAGAGCTTTTTTCACGAAGGACCCACTTCTCGCTGCTGATCTGCTCGACATGCACCTCTTTCTGACTGGCCCAGGGATGGTCGTCGCGGACGACGGCAATAATCGGATAGCGTCGATAAAGCTGAGTATCAAAGCGCTGGTCGAATTCGGAGAGCGCAAGAATCGCCACATCGATGTCGAAGTTGAAGAGACGATCCAGTGTTTCTTTTTCAGGAGAGAACGACGTTTCCAGCTCGATGTCCGGATGCCGCTGCATCAATTCGTAAGTCAGGTTCATCGCAATGGGAGGAGAGACCGCCCCCAAGCGCAGCATGCCTGTCTTGCGTTGCTTGAAACTTTGCAGAAGTTGCACGGCTTCATCCTCTTGGCCGAATAGCCCCTGGGTGATCGCATAGAGCTTGTGTCCCGCCGAACTCATTTCGATAAAACGGCCTCGACGATGAAAGAGTTCCACGGAGAACTTCTTCTCCAGCGCGTTGACCTGTTCACTGACAGTCGGCTGACCAACGCTCAGGTACTCGGCGGCGAGGGTGAAACTGCCGGTCTTCGCCACCGCATGAAAGGAACGTAACCACTTGTGGTACTGGTACATAGAAGGTCCTGTTCCTGAGTCGTTGCCTGTCTACCAGCATCCATGCTGCGTAATCAGCGTCTGATGAACAACGCGACCGCCGCACTGCACAGGCATGCAGCGGTGACCACGATGAAGATCAATGAAGTGTTGCCGGTACTGTCGAGCATACTGCCGATCAACGGTTCCGCCAGGCCGGCGAACAGATAGGACGAGAAGTTCATCACGCCGGTTGCCGTGCCAGCTCGCTTTGCGCCGACCAGGTCTGGGCAGAGCGCCCAGAAACTCGACGCCGGGCCGTAAACGAAGAAACCACAGAGGAACAGCGCCACCAGGCCAATTGCGCTATGAGGCGGGAGGCTCCACATCCACAGGCTGGTCGCTGCACCGAGGAACATGTAGAGCATGATCGCCAGGTAGCGTTTGGAGCCGAACAGCTTGTCCGAAACCCAGCCATTACTGAGGGCGCCGATGGCCATGCCCACCGGCAGGGCAACCGTAATCCACTTCGGATCGACCATGCTGTCGCCGCTTTTCCAGTTGGCACCCAGAAAGTGCACCGGCACCCAGACGATCAAGCCATAGCGAGCAGCGTTCTGGAATCCCAGGGATACCGCGGCGATGATCAAACGAAAGTTCTTTAGAACGGCTTTGTAGCGTTGCGCGGACGATTCGACTTCACCGTGTGCCACTTCGTGGTTTTTGTCATCGGCATTGGCTACGCCGGTATCGGCGAGCGGTTCGAAACCCATGTCCTGCGGACGTTCACGGGCCACCAGGTAGAAGATGATGCCGCCAGCCAGCATCAGCAGCACGGGCAACCGAAAGATCCAGCGCCACTCCAGATGCATCACCTCAAGCACAACGATTGAGGTCACGTAAGAAAGGACAGAGGCGCAACCGGCGGCAAACACGTAAAAGCCATACACCTTGCCGCGCTCGCCGGCACTCCACCAATTGGAGATGAGTCGACTCCCGGGCGCCCAGCCCAAGGCCTGGAAGTAACCGTTGAGACCCCAAGGCAAGATCAGAGCGGTAAAACCACTGGCGAAGCTGGTCACCCAGTTGGCGGCGCAGGACAGTACGGCACCGGCGGTCATGATGCGTCGGCCGCCGAACTTGTCCGCGAGGTTGCCGTTGATGGCCTGGCCAATGGCATAGGCCCAGAGCATGGCCGCCGAAGCCCACCCTAGGTGCTCCTTGGTAAAGCCGAACTCGGCCTGGATACCCGGAATGGCGAAACCGAATGTCTGCCGACCGGTGTAGAAAAACAGATAGCAGAACATCGCCGCCAGCAGCATGCGCCACTGGGCTACTCGGAACGATGAGGTGCGCACTGCGAGTCGAGGCATGGTTTGGGCACGATTCATGATCTTTTCCTTATTATTGTTCGGTCCCCCCGAATGGTGTCGGAGGGTGCACTCTTTTGTGGGTGCGGCAGGAAATCGTCGCGGCTCGTCACGCCGCTGACAGTGCTTGGTTGGGGTTGGCAGGCGCTAGGCCGCCTGTGAGCCGATGAAGTTTTTGCCTCTGGCGCCCTGCATGGCGAAATTGATCATTTCCTCGGCTTCCGATGGCGTTACACCGTAGTCGGCAAACTCCGTCTTCACTCCCAGGCTATGCAGGAACTCGCGCAATTGGTCTTGAGCGCTCTGCAGGTCGTTGCCGAATATTCGCTGAAGGGTTCGGTCGCGCGCTTCGTCGTGGCCCCAGGCGAGGCCCAACACCAGCGGCAGAGTGAAGGAGCAGGCGATACCATGCGGCAGGCCGTAGCGCAGGGTCATTTCGTAAGAAATCGAATGGGCCAGTGCAGTTTTGGTATTGGAGAAAGCCAACCCTGCCTTGAGTGCAGCCAATGCCATGCGCGAACGTAGTTCCCTGCTGGACAAGTCATGACGCAGCAGCGGCAGGCATTCCAGGATGTCCTCGATGGCGGAGATGGCGAAGGTGTCCGATATCGGGTTGGCATTGATGTTCCAGATCGACTCCAGCGCATGAGACAGGGCATCCAGGCCCGTTGAAACAGTGACCCCCGCCGGAACCGTCAGCATTAACTGCGGATCGACAATGGCCACTTTCGGCCAGGTGCTGTCCAGGTGCAGAGAGTATTTCTTGTGGCTTGCCGAGTCCCAGATGGTGGCCCAAGGGGTAACTTCACTGCCGGTACCCGCCGTGGTCGGGGCCGCAATCAGTAACTTGCTACGCGCCGGGACGAAGGGTTTACCCGTTGCCAGCAACGCGAGCAATTCATCAAAACGACCCGACTCAGTGCCCACGATCAACGCCTTGGCGGTGTCGATGGCGCTGCCTCCGCCCACAGCGATGACTGTGTGACATTCGCCGGCCTCCTGCCAAAAGCGCTCATACGTATCGCGCAGTTGAGCCACGTCCGGATTGGGCTGGACGTCCTCGATGACGTACACCAATCGGTCGCCCAGCAGGTCCTCAATACGATCGACCAATCCCAGCCCGCGAGCTTCGGGAAAAGTGACAAGGGCGACCTTTTGGTTTTCGGTGATAGAGGCAAGCTCGAGAAGGCTGCCCCAGCCGAAACGTGTATCAACTGGATTGTGGAATCGGGCAGTCATGGCGGGTCCTTTGTTTTTGTTGTTGGAGGTGGCCCCATACTCCGGGGACGCCGACGCCAGCTCAAATCGATAATTCGCAGGCTTCTATCGGCTGAACCGATACCGAGGTCAGAGTGAAGGCTTGCTCGTAACCGGCTCGGCATCGCCCATTTGGACTAGGCAGCCCTGACGTTTCTGTCGTGTGCCGCTGGCACCAAACTCGAAGGCCAGAGGGGTGTCGCTTCATGCGTGCCCCGCCTAACGAGCAGAAGGCGCCGCGATGGAGTTTGCATTCAGCGACGAACAGGAAATGATCCGCGCATCGGCCGAGGGCTTTCTCGCCGATGTCTCGGATTCTGCCGCCGTGCGAGCGGCGATGGTCAGCGAGCGAGGTTTTGACGAGGCGCTCTGGCAGCGTCTGTGCCGCGAAATGTACTGGCCGGCGATTCATATTCCCGAAGCGTACGGCGGCCTGGGACTGGGCTTTGTCGAACTGTCGATTTTGCTGGAACAGATGGGCCGGCGCTTGCTGTGTTCGCCGTTCTTCGCCACCGCCTGCATGGCCACGCCAGCGCTGTTGCTGGCCGCCAATGAACAACAAAAACAACGCTGGTTGCCCTTGATCGCCGACGGCAGCCTCACCGCTACGCTGGCCTTCAGCAGCGCCAACGGCTGGGCGGCCAAGGATGTTCAGGCCACGGTGGTGACTGAGGGCGAGGGTTTTGTGCTGGATGGAACCCTCAATCATGTGCTCGACGGGCACAGCGCTGAGCTCTTGATCATCGCCGCACGGGTTCCCGGATCGACCGGCGAGGCGGGCATCAGCCTGTTCGCAGTGGACGCGGACCGGTTGGGGATCGAGCGTCAAATGTTGCCGACCATGGACCAGACCCGTCGTCAGGCACGGGTTCAGCTCAAGGGTCTGTACCTCAGCGCTGACTGCCTGCTCGGTGAGTTCGGCTCGGGCTGGCCACACCTGGAGCGGGTGCTGCAACTGGCTTGCATCGGCCTGGCTGCCGAACAGACCGGTGGCGCGCAGCAGGTGCTCGACCTGAGCGTTGCCTATATGCAGGAACGCCAGCAGTTCGGTCGACCCATCGCCAGTTTTCAGGCGCTCAAACACCGTGCCGCCGACATGATGCTGCAGGTCGAATGCGCACGTTCGGCCAGTTATTACGCGGCCTGCGTGGCCCAGGAAGTCCTCGATCCTGAAGGCGACCCGCAGGTGGCCGCCGAGCTGCCGCTGGCGGCGGCGCTGGCCAAGGCGCAGTGCTCTGAAACCTATTTCCACTGCGCGTCCGAGTCGATCCAGTTGCATGGCGGCGTTGGTTTCACCTGGGAATACGATCCGCACCTCTACTTCAAACGCGCTCGCGCCAGTGAAAGCTTTCTCGGCGCACCTGCCTGGCATCGAGAGCGCATTGCCGTGGCGATTCTTGGGGAGCAGCCATGAAAATCAGTTTCAGTGAGCAGGACGAGCGCTTCCGTCAGGAAGTAGCCGACTGGTTGAGCGCTAACCTGTGCGGTGAATTCGAGCCCCTGCGTTTTCGCGGCGGCCCGGGTGACGAACATATGTTTCCCGAGGAACGCAAAGCCTGGGAACGCAAACTCGCCGAGGGCGGCTGGACGTGTGTGGGCTGGGCGCCGGAGCACGGTGGGCGTGGACTGTCGATCAGCCAGCAAGTGATTTTCCACGAAGAGTACGCCCGCGCTGGCGGCCCGGGACGCATGGGGCATATCGGCGAAGGGCTGGCCGGACCGACCATTGCCGCGTTCGGCACTGCCGAGCAGCAACAGCGCTTTCTGCCGGGCATCGTCAACGGCACGTCCTTCTGGTGTCAGGGCTATTCCGAACCGGGGGCCGGGTCCGACCTGGCCAACGTCAAGACCCGCGCGGTGCTTGATGAAGCCCGCGGCACTTGGGTGATCAACGGACAAAAAGTCTGGACCTCCCTGGCCCATGAGTCGGACTGGTGTTTTGTGATCGCCCGCACGGAACCGGGCAGCGTTGGCCATCGCGGCTTGTCCTTCTTGCTGGTGCCCATGGCCCAGACGGAGATTAGCGTGCGGCCGATCGAGCAGCTCACAGGCACCTCTGAGTTCAACGAAGTGTTCTTCGATGATGCCTGCACCGACGCCGCCAATATCATCGGCGCGCCGGGTGAGGGCTGGAAGATCGCCATGGCGTTGCTCGGTTTCGAGCGCGGGGTATCGACCCTCGGCCAGCAGATGCAATTTCACAATGAACTGAATGAAATCATCGCCATCGCCCGGGCCAATGGCGCCGCACGCGACCCGATCCTGCGCCAGCGCCTGGCCGAAGCCTGGAGCGGGCTGCGGATCATGCGCTACAACTCGCTGCGCATGCTGTCCGGAGCGCAGGACGGTTCGCTGCGCAAGGAAGCGACCATCTACAAACTGTTCTGGTCCACCTGGCACGCCAGCCTCGGCAAGCTGGCGATGGACGTCCTCGGCGCCGAGGCGGAGCTGCTGGAAGCCGCGCCCTATCAACTCACCCGTTTGCAATCGCTGTACCTGTTCAGTCGCGCCGACACCCTCTACGGCGGCAGCAACGAGATCCAGCGCAACATCATCGCCGAGCGCGCCCTGGGAATGCCCAAAGAACCGCGCCTGCGCACCTGACCAAGGAGTTTTCCATGTCTGTTCCTCACTATGTTGCGGGTCACGGTTTGCTGCGTGACAAGTCAGTGCTGATCACGGCCGCGGCCGGGGCCGGTATCGGGTTTTCCGCCGCGGTGCGTGCCGCCGAGGAGGGTTGTCGCGCCTTGATGATCAGCGATATCCATGAAGGCCGGCTGGCGGAAGCGGTGTTGAAAATCCGCGAAGCGACCGGCCTGCAACAGGTCTTCGGTCAGGTCTGCAATGTCGCTGACGAAGCTCAGGTTCAACAGCTGATCGCCTGCGCCGAGCGCGATCTGCAGGGCGTCGATGTACTGATCAACAACGCCGGTCTTGGTGGTTCACGGCTGCTGGTGGACATGACGGATGAGGAGTGGAACCGGGTCCTCGATGTGACGCTCACCGGCACCATGCGCATGACCCGTGCGATGTTGCCGAAGATGATCGAGCGGCGTGCCGGGGTCATCGTCAACAACGCTTCGGTGCTGGGCTGGCGGGCGCAGAAAGAGCAGTCGCACTACGCCGCGGCCAAGGCCGGGGTCATGGCGTTGACCCGTTGCGCCGCGGTCGAGGCCGCCGACTACGGAATCCGCATCAACGCGGTGAGCCCGAGCATTGCGTTGCACGATTTCCTGCGTAAGTCCGCCCCTCAGGCAGTGCTTGATCAACTCGCCGCCAACGAGGCGTTTGGTCGTGCCGCCGAGGTCTGGGAAGTGGCCAACGTGATGATGTTTCTGGCCAGCGACTACAGTTCCTACATGACCGGCGAAGTGTTGTCGGTTTCCAGTCAGAGGGCGTGAACATGCCACGTATTTTCGACACGCCCCTCGCCTTGCACGATGCCGTGGGAGAGGTGCTGGGCGTCAGCGACTGGCTGGTTCTCGCGCAGGACCGCATCGACCTGTTCGCCGAGGCGACCGGTGATCACCAGTGGATTCACGTCGATCCCGTCAAGGCAGCCAGCGGTCCCTTCGGCGCCTGCATTGCCCATGGCTATCTAAGCTTGGCGTTGGTCAATCTGTTTTTACCGCAGATCGTCGAGGTACGCGGCATTGCCATGGGTGTCAATTATGGCTGCGAGCGGGTGCGCTTTCCCACGGTGGTGCGTGTTGGCTCGCGGGTGCGCGGCAGTGCGCAATTGATGGCGGTCGAGGAGGTCAAGGGCGGCGTTCAGGCGACCATTCGCGTCAGCGTCGACATCGACGGCGAGGAGCGTCCCGGCTGTGTGGTCGACACCATCAGCCGTTACTACCCCGCGTGAACCCTTTAACAGAACATTCGAGGAATCCAGCATGAAAGAAGCCGTCATCGTTTCGACCGCCCGTACCCCGATCGGCAAAGCCTTTCGCGGTGCATTCAATGACACTGACGCGCCGCAGCTCGGCGGCCATGTGGTGCGCGAAGCCGTGCGTCGCGCCGGCATCGAGCCGGGCGAAGTGGACGATGTGATCATCGGCGCGGCAGCGCAGCAGGGCACGCAGTCTTATAACTTGGGGCGTCTGTGCGCGATTGCCGGCGGCTTGCCGACCTCGGTCGCCGGGATGGCGGTCGAGCGCCAGTGTTCATCGGGGCTGATGAGCATTGCCATGGCTGCCAAAGGCATCATGTGCGATGAAATCGACATCGCCGTGGCCGGTGGCCTGGAGTCGATTTCGCTGGTGCAGAACAAGCACAAGAACCTGTACCGCAATCAGTCAGCCTCGGTGATTGAGCTGGATCCGCACGCTTATATCCCAATGATCGAAACCGGCGAGATCGTCTCCACACGCTACGGGATTTCCCGCGAGGAACAGGATGAATACAGCTACCAGAGCCAGGTGCGAACCGCGTTGGCTCAGAGTAATGGATTGTTCGACCGTGAACTCGCGCCGCTGACCAGTCGCAAGGCGATCTTCGACAAGGACAGTGGCGAAACCCGCTACGAATCCGTCACCTTGCTGCGCGACGAGTGCAACCGCATCGACACCACCCGCGAAAGCCTGAGTGCGCTGGAGCCGGTGTGGCCGGGCGGTCAATGGAGTGAAAAGGGCCGCTTCATCACGGCCGGCAACGCCTCGCAACTGTCCGACGGTGCTTCGGCCTCGGTGTTGATGAGTGCCAAATTGGCCGAGAAGCGTGGCCTGGAGCCGCTGGGGATTTATCGCGGGATGGCGGTCGCTGGCTGCAATTCCGACGAGATGGGCATCGGCCCGGTCTTCGCCATCCCGAAACTGCTCAAGCGCCATGGCCTGACCGTGGACCACATTGGCCTCTGGGAGTTGAACGAGGCGTTTGCCTGTCAGGTGCTGTATTGCCGCGACACCCTGGGCATTCCCGCTGAACACATGAACGTCAACGGTGGTGCGATTTCGGTGGGCCATCCTTTCGGTATGTCCGGTGCGCGGATGGTCGGTCACGCGTTGGTCGAGGGGCAGCGCCGTGGATTGCGTTACGTGGTGGTGAGTATGTGCATCGGCGGCGGCATGGGTGCCGCCGCACTGTTCGAGGTGGTCTGAGTGATCAGTGCACAACAGATTCAAGCAACCATGGCGCGTTATGTGGCATTGGTGGACGCCGGTGACATCGACGGGATCATTGCGCTTTACAGCGAGGATGCAGTGGTCGAAGACCCGGTCGGTCAGCTGCCGTTGCAGGGGATCGTCGATATAGAACGTTTCTACCGCGAAGGGCTGGGCGCGAGCAAAGTCTCGGCGACCCTGACCGGCCCGGTTCGGGCGACACTCAACGGTTGTGGGGCGATGCCGTTTCGTGTCGACATGGAGTGGGCCGGGCAGCCGTGCTCGATCCATGTGATCGACGTGATGGAGTTCGATGCCGACGGCAAGATCCGCTCGATGAAAGCCTATTGGAGCGAGGCGAACCTAATCCCCCAAAGCCACGCATAAACCCCTGTAGCAGCTGCCGAGCCTGCGAGGCCTGTGGGAGCGAGCTTGCTCGCGATGAAGCCGGCACATTCAACATCGATTTCGCCTGACACTCCGCTATCGCGAGCAAGCTCGCTCCCACAGGCCTCGCAGGCTCGGCAGCTGCTACAGGGCGCGTTCCTGAGGTGTGGCGGTGAGCAAGTCGCGATTCTGCGTCTGCCCGGTTTCGTAGTAGGCCTTGAGGTTCTCGGCGATCTGGCGCACGACGTTGTTGAACGCCTTCGCCAGCAACCATTCCACCAGCCGGCCACCGCGCAGGCTGTAGTTCATTTGCGTGGTAATGCGCGTCGCATCACCCTCGGCCTGCAAGGCATAACTGAAGCTGGCCTCGCGGAACGGGAAGGGCGCGCCGCCGCTGGCCTTGTGCAAAATCAGCACAAAACCGACACCGTCCTGCCATTGCACCACGCTTTCATCCAGCCACTGACCACCCTTGCGAAATACCCGGCGACTGGCGCCAATCCCTTCGCGTGCACCGGGATGAAACTGGCAACCGGTCAACCCCGGCACGTAATGCGGGGCGAGGCTCAGGTCGCGCAGTTTGGCCCACGCGGCTTGTGGGGTGAGGTCGAGCAGGACGCTGTGGCGGGCAATCGCGGGCATGCT
The DNA here is from genome assembly GCF_057837605.1 of Pseudomonas sp. GL_093. Lineage (NCBI taxonomy): Bacteria > Pseudomonadati > Pseudomonadota > Gammaproteobacteria > Pseudomonadales > Pseudomonadaceae > Pseudomonas > Pseudomonas sp. GL_093. The sequence continues at coordinate 2,650,185 of NZ_CM174448.1, forward strand.
GGAATTCCTCTTGTTCAATGGGATTGTGCCGCATCGAGAAACGCCGGGCGTTCGCCACCACCGTGCACGGTGATGTCCGCGCCGCTGACATAACGTGCCAGCGTTGATGCCAGGTACAGACAGGTATCGCCGATGTCTTCCGGAGCCGCCAGGCGTTGCAGCGGGATGGTGGCCGCCACCCGGGCAATGCCCGCCTGATCGCCATAATGCATGGCCGCCTGCTCGGTGAGAATCAACCCGGCCGTCACAGCGTTGACCCGCACCTTGGGCGCCCATTCCACCGCCAGCGAACCGGTCAGGTTCAGCAACCCGGCCTTGGCCGCGCCATAGGCAGCAGTGCCGGGCGAAGGGCGGGTCGCACTGACGCTGCAAATATTGATGATTGCGCCACCGTCGGCTTGCGCCTGCATCACCTTGTTGGCCTGCTGACAGAGATTCAGCGGCGCCAACAGGTTGAGGCGGATGATCGCTTCGCTAAAGCGCGGCGAGGCACTGGCCGCCTCGGCATTCGGTGAACCGCCGGCATTGTTGACCAATACATCGAGGCGACCGAAACGCTCGACGATACTGTCGATCAACTGCGCGGACTGCTCGACATCCCGCAGGTCGCAGGGCAGAAACAGCGCCTCGCGCCCAGCACTGGCAGGCAGGGTGTCCGGTGCTTCGCGACCGCAGATCACCACGTCGGCACCACAGTCGAGAAAACGCTGACTGATGCCGCGACCGACTCCTTTGCCACCGCCGGTGACCAGTACCACTTTGCCGCGAAAGTCCATCGGATCAAGCATGGGATGCCTCGTTCTGTCGCTCGGGAATGCTGTCGATGCTAGGTGCGTGGCACCCGGCAGCCAACGTCCGAAAAGACTAGGGGGCGTTCTCAGTTAGTTTCCACACCGCGCCGGGTCTGCTGTTGTGCAGGGCAAGGCGCGAGAAGCGTGGTTTGGTCGTTCCAAATAAGCTTCGAGCAACGCAGCCCTGCACAACAGCAGGCCCGGCCCTTCGGGTTGTGCCTTAAAGCGGGCCAGGCTGCGTTGCAGGCCTTGGAAAGGGAACAACCATTTCCAGCGGCCTGCGCCTTGCCTGGCCCGCTTTAAGGCGACAACGCGGCGGGGAAACTAACTGAGAACGCCCCCTGGGCGTAGTCCTGTCGGACGATGTTGTTTGCCCGGGCGCTCGGAATAATCCGGCGACAACAACAGGCCGGGAGGACACCTTATGAGCGCATCAGCGCAAGGGCACTTCGTTACGCTGCCGCAGGGTTTGCAGCTGCACTACTTGGATATCGGCGGGCAGGACATCGGCAGCGGCGAGCCGGTGATTTTCCTTCACGGCAGCGGGCCGGGCGCCAGCGGTCACAGCAACTTCAAGCAGAACTACCCGGTGTTTGCCGCGGCCGGTTACCGGACTATCGTTCCCGACCTGCCGGGTTATGGCGCTTCAGATAAGCCAGACACCCTCTACACCCTGGACTTCTTTGTCGCCGCCTTGAGCGATTTGCTCGATGCCCTGGATATCCAGCGATGCGTGCTGGTCGGCAATTCTCTGGGCGGTGCGATCGCGATCAAACTGGCCCTCGACCAGCCGCAGCGGGTCAGCCGGATGGTGCTGATGGCGCCCGGTGGCCTGATGGAAAAAGAACAGTATTATTTGCAGATGGAAGGCATCCAGAAAATGGGTGCGGCCTTCGCCAAGGGTGAACTGCACGATGCGGGCGGAATGCGCCGGCTGTTGGCGCTGCAACTGTTCGATGAGGCCTTGATCAGCGACGAGACGGTCAATGAGCGGGTCGCAGTGGTGCGACAGCAACCGGTCTGCGTGTTGTCGACCATGCAAGTGCCGAACATGACCTCGCGCCTCGGCGAGTTGCAGTGTCCGATCCTCGGTTTCTGGGGCATGAACGACAAATTCTGCCCGGTGTCTGGCGCGCAAACGATGATGCAGCACTGCCAGAACATTCGCTTTGTCCTGCTCAGCGAATGCGGGCATTGGGTGATGGTCGAGCACCGTGAACTGTTCAACCGCGAGTGCCTGGCGTTCTTTGAGGAGGCTCGCTCATGAGTGAACAACTGCGCCATCAATACGGTGAAGAGCTGTATCAGGCGTTGCTGAGCGGCACCACCCTGGCGCCGCTGACCGAGCGCTGGCCATCGATCAGTATCGAAGACGCCTACCATATTTCCCTCTACAGCATCGAACGCCGGGTGGCCGCCGGTGACCGGATTGTCGGCAAGAAAATCGGCGTGACCTCCGCAGCGGTCCAGCAAATGCTCAATGTGCATCAACCGGATTTCGGCTTCATCACCCGGCAGATGTCGTTCGCCAATGACGCGAAAATCTCCCTCGCAGCGAACAAGCTGATCCAGCCGCGCGCCGAGGGCGAGATTGCCTTCAAGCTCAAGCACGATCTGATCGGCCCCGGTGTTACCGAAGCCGACGTGCTGGAAGCGACCGAATACGTGATGCCGTGCTTCGAAATTGTCGACTCACGGATTCATGACTGGCGGATCCGCATACAAGACACCGTCGCCGACAACGCCTCTTGCGGTGTGTTCGTGCTGGGCGATGTTCAGGTCGATCCACGGACGCTGGATTTGCCCAACTTGCGCATGCGTGTGTTCAAGAATGGCGAGCCTCTCAGCGAAGGTTTGGGCTCGGCGGTGCAGGGTAATCCGCTGACGGCCGTGGCCTGGCTGGCCAACACCCTGGGCGCCTTCGGTATTCCGTTCAAGGCCGGGGAAATCATTCTCTCAGGCTCTTTGGTGCCGCTGGAGCCTGCGCGTGCGGGCGACCTTTTTTCTCTGACCATCGATGGCCTGGGCAGTGCCCAGGTGTCCTTCTGCGCCTGACCTGTGGGGTTTAACCGGATGAGCAAGAAACTCAGAGCGGCCATTATCGGCCCGGGCAATATCGGCACTGACCTGCTGATGAAAATGTACCGATCGGAATGGATCGAGCCGGTGTGGATGGTCGGCGTCGACCCTCAGTCCGAGGGCCTTAAACGCGCCCGTGAATTGGGCGTGAAAACCACGGCCGAGGGCGTCGACGGGCTGCTGCCCCATGTACTCGACGATGATATTCGCATCGCCTTCGATGCCACCTCGGCCTACGTACACGCGGAAAACAGCCGCAAGCTCAACGAACTGGGGGTGATCATGATTGATCTCACGCCCGCGGCCATCGGCCCGTTCTGCGTGCCACCGGTCAATCTCAAGGAACACGCGGCAACGTTGGCAATGAACGTCAACATGGTGACGTGCGGTGGCCAGGCGACCATTCCGATGGTCGCGGCCGTGTCGCGGGTCCAGTCGGTGAGTTACGGCGAGATCGTCGCCACCGTGTCCTCCGGTTCGGTCGGCCCGGGCACTCGCCAGAACATCGACGAATTCACCCGCACCACGGCCGGTGCGGTGGAGAAAATCGGCGGCGCCCGACGCGGCAAGGCAATCATCGTCATCAACCCGGCCGAGCCACCGCTGATGATGCGCGACACCATCCACTGCCTGACGGATGACGAACCGAATCAGGACGCCATTCGCACCTCGGTGTTGCAGATGGTCAAGGAAGTGCAGCGTTATGTTCCCGGCTACAAGCTGATCAATGGCCCGGTGTTCGATGGGCACAAGGTGTCGATTTTCATCGAAGTCGAAGGCCTCGGCGACTTCCTGCCAAAGTCCGCCGGCAACCTGGACATCATGACCGCTGCGGGGCTGCGTACCGCCGAGATGTTCGCCGAAGAAGCCCACAAGGGCACCCTGCAACTGCCCGTCCGTTGAGTGGAGAATTGCCATGAATTTGCAAGGTAAGAGCGTCCGTCTGCACGACATGAGCCTGCGCGACGGCATGCATGCCAAACAGCATCAAATCAGCCTGGAACAGATGATCTCGGTAGCGACCGGTCTCGATGCGGCCGGCGTGCCGCTGATCGAAATCACCCACGGCGATGGCCTGGGCGGTGCGTCGCTGAACTACGGTTTTCCCGCCCACAGCGACGAGGAGTACTTCGCGGCGGTGATCCCGCGTATGAAACAGGCCAAGGTCTCGGCGCTGTTGTTGCCGGGTATCGGCACCCTCGATCATTTGAGAATGGCCCATGAACACGGGGTGTCGACCATTCGTGTGGCCACCCACTGCACCGAGGCGGACGTCTCCGGCCAGCACATCGGCATGTCAGCGAAGATGGGCCTGGATACCGTCGGCTTTCTGATGATGGCGCACATGGTTAGCGCAGAAAAACTGCTGGAGCAGGCGCGGTTGATGGAGAGTTATGGGGCCAACTGCATTTACTGCACTGACTCGGCTGGCTACATGCTGCCTGATGAAGTCACTGAGAAAATCGCTGCATTGCGAGCAGGGCTGAGTGCCGGGACCGAAGTCGGTTTTCACGGTCACCACAACATGGGCATGGCGATTGCCAATTCCCTTGCCGCGATCGAGGCGGGCGCCGCACGTATCGACGGTTCGGTAGCGGGGCTGGGCGCAGGGGCGGGCAATACGCCGCTCGAAGTGTTTGTCGCGGTGCTTGAGCGGATGGGCGTCAACAGTGGCATCGACTTGTACCGGATCATGGACGTTGCCGAGGACCTGGTAGTGCCGATGATGGACCAGCCGATCCGCCTCGACCGCGATGCGCTGACCCTGGGTTACGCCGGGGTCTACAGTTCGTTCCTGTTGTTCGCCAAACGTGCCGAGCAAAAGTACGGCATTGCCGCACGTGAGCTGCTGGTGGAACTGGGTCGACGCGGCACCGTCGGCGGTCAGGAAGACATGATCGAAGACCTGGCGCTGACCCTGTCACGTTCGCGGGGTGTCTTGCCAACCTGATCTGGCGACAGCACAAAAAGCCACCGGCCTTGCTTGCAGGCCCGGTGGTTTTTTTATGGGAGCAGATTACGCACCAGCGGGGGATAGCAATTGATGGCACTGGCCGAGCAACTGAAGAACGCGGTGGTCGGTCGGTAGGCTTCATTCTTGAACAGCTGACACAGACTGGCGGTGCTGCCGGCGCAGACGATGATGAACAGGGCACAGGTGGCTTTTCGCATAGCGAGCCTCGACACGGATTTTATTGTTGTAGAGGCAAGGTATTGCGGCTGGCGGAACGTGGCTTCGTCCGAATGGACTAGCCGATGACATTCGTCCCGATCGGCAATGACCTGTGGAAGGGTCAGCCCGGGTATTTGCGTACGACCTCGATCCCCTGTGGGAGCGAGCTTGCTCGCGATGGCGGTGTGTCAGACGACATCGATGCTGAATGTGCCGGCCTCATCGCGAGCAGGCTCGCTCCCACAGGTTTTGAGTGTTGTCTGGGATTGGGGTCAGCCGCGCCGGGCGAGGGCGCCCATGGCCATGAACAGTGCAGCAATGGCCCGCGCTTCATTGAGTTCGCCGCGGGCCACCAGGTCGGGGATCTGCGCCAGTGGCACGCGCAGGCATTCCAGCGGTTCGGGCTCGTCGCCGACCAGTTGGCAGGGACTCAACTGTTCGGCCAGCACCACCCGGTAGCGATGGCACAGGTGACCCGGTGCCAGGGTCAGTTCGCCCAGTTCGCTGAGGCGTGCGGCGCGCATCCCGACTTCTTCGCAGAGTTCACGTTGCGCCGCTTGCAGATAGTCTTCATCAGGCTCCGCGCCGCCCTTGGGCAGGCCGAGCACGGTTTTTTCGACACCGACCGCATATTCACGCACCAGCAACACATGCAGCGGATCAGGCATCGCCACCAGCATCACCGAGCGATAACCGGTGCCGCGCAGACGCTCGTAAACCCGCTGTTGGCCGTTGCTGAATTGCAGGTGCAAAGCTTCGATCTGAAAATAGCCGCTTTCAGCCAGCAATTCAGTCTTGAGGATGGTTGGACAGTTGCGCATGGTCAGGCCCCTGGTTGGGATGAAGCCACTGTGCGCCGTGCCGGGATGGCCGCCATCGTCCGAGCGGACGAGGGCGGAGCTTGAACGCTAACCGAGGGTCGCCACGCTGCGCAGGATTAGCCGCACGAGCATGGTCTGGCGGGTCACGCCGGTCTTGGAGAAGGTTGACCGCAGGTGCGCCCGCGAGGTGTTGCGGCTGATGCCCAGCTCCTCGGAGGCTTCGTCGAGGGTTAAGCCGTTGGCCAACAACATGGCCAGTTGAGTTTCGGCCGGGGTGAAGTCGAACAGCGCGCGGACGATCTCCTGTGGTGCGGTGGATTGCTGTTCCGGGTCGCTGATGAAAATCACCACGGTGGGGCATTGTTTGCCTTCGCTCCAGTCCGACAACGGCACCGAGCGCACGATGATCCCCAGGTCCGCCCGCCCGGACGGTCGTTGCACGCGCAGGGCTTCGACCACCGACGGGTTGCTGCTTTTTTGCGAGAGCAGCGATTGCTTCACCAGGCGCCGGAACTCTTGAGTGTCTCGCGCGGTGCCGACTTGCAGGCCGTCGTTGACCAGTTTGATGCCGTCCTTTTCCTGGATCAGCCGATCGGCGACCTGGTTGGTTTGCAGCACTTTGCCAGCCTCGTCGAGGATGATCGTACCGACCGCCAACTGATTCACCGCACCGGCATAGAGGTTGCGCTCGGCTTCGATGCGATTGAGCTGCATGTGGATCTTGATCGAGCGTTCCAGGTGCGGAATGAAGTGCGTCAGCAAGGCTTTCTCTTCGTTGCCGAAGGCCTTGTCATCGCGTCCGCGACTGATGCGGATACGGCACTGGGCGCCGTCGCAGGTGTTGATGTCGGCGCCGAGGATGTGGAACACATCCACCGGTTCGAGGAAATTCTTGTAGAACTCCGAGTGCTGCCAATCGTCGTTGGACACGAACTCGGCGAGGGTCACCACCTGGCGGTTGGGCAGGTCGACGAACGGGTCGAGGGTGAAAAAGTGTTTGTTATACGACGCGGTCGCCTCGGTCGACGTGCCGGTGGTGTTGACCATCAAGCCATCCACATGCGCGCTGGGCGGACGCAGGATGAAGGTCACGTACTTGCTTTCCAGGTACACGTTGAGCTGGTTGAGAAAGGTCGCCCAGGGAATGGTTTCCAGCGGTCCCTGATAGAGGTTGCCGATCAAATCACTGAACGTATCGAGGCTGAGGCTCTGCTGCATAGGGAAAACCGTTTTTATTATTAGCGTTGGCGGTGGCCGAGAATAAGCGCCGATATCGACTCCATGCAACGCTCGGGCTCAAGGCCTGACGGGCGGCTGCCGGTCAGGCGCAGGAAGCGCAAAAGGCCGCGGTGTTCAGGCCTGTTCGGTGGTGCGCACGACGAACCGTTTTTGCTCCAGCACGTCGGCCGAGAGCGCCGCGACGTCGGTGTAGAACTGCTCGTACCAGCGGCGCAGCTGATAGACCGGGCCATCGCCGTCACACAGCAACGGGTTGTCGACGCGGGTCTTGCTGTGCCAGATCGTCACGTCTTCGTAGAAGGCTTCCTGTGCTTGCTGCACATAGGCCTTGGCCATCGCCTGATTCTGTTCTTCGCTCAGCCCCGGAATCTTTTTCACCAGTACGCCATAGCGCAGGGTGAAGCTGTCGAGGTCGATCGGCACATGGCAGTTGAGCAGGATCGAATGGATCGGCTGGCCGTTCATCGCGCCGGTCATTTCGGTGATCTGGTAGGCCGGGCCGAAGTAGGTGGCCACGGTGCTCAACGCGCCGTCGCCGGACAAGCGCTCACTGCGGGCGCTCATGATCTGGGTGGCCAGATGGCCTTCGAAGACGTTGCTGAACGCCTCGACGGGTGCGCCATGCACCGTGCCGAAGTGCGCCATGTCGGCGATGTTGTCGATCAATTCGCGGCAATTGGTGCCGATCTGCAGTTCGGCGACTTCCCACGCGGCCCACTCGTCACTGAAGCAAGCGTCAATGCGCGGGATGCGCTGCTCAGGGAGCGGCGGGTTGCCTTCCGGGTCATTCCAGACGAACAGCAACTGGTTTTCCTCCATGAGTGGCCAGCTCTTGAGCCGTGCCCGTGGCGGAATGCGTTTGGCGTAAGGAATGTCATCGCAGACACCATCGGCACCCCAGCGCCAGGCGTGGAACGGGCAGCGAATCGAGTTGCCTTCAACACAACCGGTACTGAGGTCGGCGCCCATGTGCGGGCAATAGCCATCCAGAATATGCAGCTCGCCGTCTTCGCCCTGAAAGGCCACCAGCCGGGTGCCGAACACCTCCAGGCGATGGGCTTTGCCGTCGCGGTATTGGGTGGCCAGACCCAGACAATGCCAGCCACGGGCGTAGCGGTCTTCCAGCAGTTTGGCTTCGATGCGGTGCAAGGTACTCATCTTATTATTCTCCCAGGGTTCACGGGTTTGGCGCCTGTCACGGATTCTGCCGCCCCTGTAGAAGCGGGCATCGTCTGAATGGACGATGGCCGGTTTACGCCCGCCCGCTCTACTGACGCCATTGGACCCAGTGCAGGAGTTGGCGATGAGCAATGAACAAGGGCCGGTCGCGGTGATTACCGGGGCCGCCAGTGGTATTGGCCGGGGTTTGGCCGAGCATGCGGCAAGGTTGGGGATGCGCCTGGTGCTGGCCGATCTCGATGGGCCGGGGTTGCAAGCGCTGTGCGATGAACTACAGACGGGCGGTACGCAGGCGATTGCTTGCGTCACAGATGTTGGCGATCTGGCGCAAGTCGAGCGCTTGCGCGACATCGCCCTCGAACACTTTGGCGGGGTTGATCTGCTGTTCAACAACGCCGGAGTGATGCAGACCGGCTACAGCTGGGAAATCACTGCGCAGCAATGGCAACGAATGCTCAACGTCAACCTCACCGGTGTGATCAATGGCATTCGCAGTTTCGTGCCGCTGTTTTTGCGCCAGGGGCGGGCGGCCCATGTGATCAACACGGCGTCCCTCGCGGGCTTGCTCAGCAGCCCGTTGATGGCGCCTTACAACGTGACCAAACAGGCAGTGGTCGCACTCTCGGAAACCCTGCATTACGAATTGAGCATGCTCGGTGTGCCGGTCTCGGTCTCGGTGGTGTGCCCAGGGCCGGTGGCCAGCGAAATCATGGCGTCGAATCAAGTGGTGGACGCGGCCGGTTCGTCATTCAGTCAATTGCTCGATAGCAGCATCCGCCAAGGCATGACGCCGAGCGAACTGGCGGAGCAGGTGTTCGCCGCCATCGCCGAAAAACGCTTCTGGGTCTTTCCTCACAAAGGTTTCAAACCGGCGCTGGAGCGACGTGTGCAAAGCATCCTGGAAGAAACCAATCCGCAGTTTCAAATGACCGATGTAGGGGGAGATGCCCATGCCGCTCGATAAGCAGATCGCCGCAGTGCTCCAGCAGTTTCGCGACCTGCCGGAACCCGACTTCAGTCAGCTCGATGCCAAGCAATATCGGCAGTTTTGCGACAACCTGCTGCCCGCCATCCCCGGCGATCCGATGATCGAAGTGCGTAACTTGCGGGTCGCCGGCGCGGCGGGCGAGCTGGATGCGCGGCTGTATCGGCCACTGGAGCAGGACAACCTGCCGCTGCTGGTGTTCTTCCACGGAGGCGGTTTTGTCATGGGCAACCTCGACACCCACGACAACCTTTGCCGTTCACTCGCCAGTCTGACGGAGGCGGTGGTGGTGTCGGTCGCCTACCGACTGGCGCCGGAAAACCAATTCCCGGCGGCCCCGCTCGATTGTTATGCGGCCACCTGCTGGCTGGTCGAGCACGCGTCTGAACTGGGCGTCGATGGTAGCCGACTGGGCTTGGCCGGGGACAGCGCCGGGGGCAACCTGGCGCTCGCCGTGAGTCGCCTGGCGGCGCAACGCCAGGGGCCGAAAATCAGTTATCAGTGCCTGTTTTACCCGGTCACCGATGCACGCTGCGACAGTCAGTCTTATGAGGATTTTGCCGAGGGCTATTTCCTCAGCGCTGGAATGATGTACTGGTTTTGGCAGCAGTACCTGCAGGATGCCGATCAGGGGGATGATCCCTTGGCCTCGCCGTTGCGCGCCGACCGGTTGGTGGACTTGCCGCCGACCACCTTGATCAGCGCCGAGTTTGATCCTTTGCGGGATGAGGGCGAGGCGTTTGCCTTGCGCCTGCGAGAAGCCGGCGTGTCGGTACGCGTGCAGCGCTGCGAGGGCATGATTCACGGATTTATCAGCATGGCGCCGTTTGTCGAGCGCGCTGCGCAAGCCTTGTCCGATGCCGCGGCAGACCTGCGCAGGGCGTTATCTGGAGCGAGCACGGCGTCCTGACGATGGCAGACTGTCAGTCAACATTGATGTTGACAGTGGCGCCGTCATCGCGAGCAAGCTCGCTCCCACAGGGGTAGTGGGTGTACACAAAATCCGAGAACAACCAAAACCACTGTGGGAGCGAGCTTGCTCGCGATGGCTATCTATCAGACACATTTAGCTTAAAGTCTGTCTCACCCTCTGGCATTTACAGGTCTAGCCTTCTCATGACATCAGCATGAGAGAGGCAAAGGAATGCCTGATTTACCCGCTTCACATCGTCTACGCGTCGGCCGCTATCCCGAACCCAGCAGGATTTATCTATTGACCACCAACACGCTTGACCGAGAACCTGTTTTCAAGGATTTCGGCTTGGGCAGGATGGTCGTCGACCAATTTCGAAGTGCACAGGAGCAAGGCTGGGCGAAGTCTTTGGCCTGGGTTGTCATGCCCGATCATTTTCATTGGTTGATCGAATTGCAGCAGTGCTCACTGAGTGAACTGATGCAAAAAACCAAATCATTGAGTACGCGCTCGGTGAACATGTCCTCCGGTCGAAGAGGCAGCCTTTGGCAACAGGGTTATCACGATCGGGCGCTGCGGCGAGATGAGGACTTGGTGCAATTTGCTCGATATGTCATCGCTAACCCGTTACGGGCCGGGCTGGTAGAGCGGCTCGGCGAGTATCCTCTGTGGGATGCGATCTGGGTTTGATCAGAAACCGTGTCGCCGTCATCGCGAGCAAGCTCGCTCCCACAGTAGTTCGGGGTGTTCGCAGATATTGTGTACACCCAGTAACCCTGTGGGAGCGAGCTTGCTCGCGATAGCGGTTTGGCAGGCACCATTAATATTGAATGTGCTGACCTCATCGTCGGAACGCCGCCCGGAGCAAGCTCGCTCCCACAGGTTTTGCGCTGTCTCAAGGTTTAACGTCTCGCAACATTTCCTTCGCCTGATCCTGCACCGCAACTGGTGCACTCATGTTGCCGTCGATCACGGTGATCACCGCGTGCCCCTGCCACAACTGATACGCATCGGCCTGTTGCTGGGCGGCCGTCGGTGTCGGCGGGGCGACCAGGTTGACGTGAACCACGCCGTCGGCGCCGCGCTGGGAGGTGAAGTTCACGCGATCCCAATTGCCGATCGGGACAAAACTCACGCCTTTGACCTCACTGGCGGCCAGCGCCGGGTAATTGATATTCAACCCGCTGACACCCGGCAAACCGAGCACATTCAATTCGCAGCCGAGGTTGTTTTTTTCGCAGGCCTGTTTGGCTTGAGCACCCGCGAGGCTTGCCTGCTCGATGACCTTCACCGCAAACCGGGCGGTGTCGTCCATGGCACCGAGGGTTTTGCGGTAGCCGGCCGGTTGGTCGCGGATGATCAGGTCCATGTCGATGGCCGTCGACACCGCCACCGCCGGAATGCCCTTGAACATCGCGCGGACCGCTGCGTTCAAGGTGCCGGACATTTGCGTCAGCGGGCCGACGTTTTCGCCAAAATTACTGCCCGACACCACCAGGTCTGGCGGATTGCCTTTGAGCAGCACGTCCAGGCCAACATTGACTGCATCCACCGGGGTGCCGATGGCGGAAGTCTTGCCCGGGGGCGGGGTGTAGCCCTCGGGTGGGCCGACGCAAAATTTGCCCGGCGCCAGTTCGGTCACTGCCAACGCCTGCCCGGGCACGACCACGCTGGCGGCGCTGATGCCGCTGCTGTCGTTCAACGGGCCAACCAGCGTGACCTTGTGCCCGGCGGCGGTGAGGGCGCGGTACATCGCATCGATCCCGGGGGCACGGCAGCCATCGTCGTTGGTCAGCAGAATGTTCAAGGCGTTGGCCTGCATCGACAGACCGACGCTGGCCAGGGCGAGAGCGCCAACAAGCAGTTTGTTCATGGGAGAGTCTTCCGTGAAAGGATGGTTTTGAAAAAGCACAACGCCCCGACCGAATAAATCGGTCGGGGCGCGGAGGGGTTAGCGGGTGCCGAGTTTGCGCAGGTTGCCGGGGGTGAATTCGTCGTCAGTAAAAGCAGTGGCATTCAGCTTCGCCGGTTTTTGATCGACCAGCATGCGGTCCACCAGATACGAACCAGCGATCAGGTCGTGGTAGATCCCGAGGCGAGCGTGGTAGCGCTGCATCTCATAGGCGTAGATCGAGGTCTGCATGTTGGTGCGCCACAGTTGCCCACGGCTGTCGTAGTTGTCGGCGAGGGTGGCGGCCCAGGTGTCCTCGTCCAGGTACATCACGCGCTTGGCGTACACGTGGCGCGCGCCTTCCTTGAGGGTGGCTTGCAGTACCCAGACGCGGTGCTTCTCATAGCGCATGTACTGCGGATCAACGTGACCGGTGGTGGCCAGAATCTGGTCCGAGGTCACGCTCGGGTCGTCGATCTTGTAGTTGTGGTACGGGATGTAGATTTCTTTCTTGCCGACGATGGTCCAGTTGTAGCGATCCGGCGCACCGTTGAACAAGCGGTCCTCGTCGTAGACCCGGAAGCCACCGGCCCCGGTCGGCGAGTCATAACCTACTGTCGGCGCACGACGGACCCGACGTTGTCCCGGGCTGTACTGCCAGGCCTGACGCGGCGACGCGGTGGGGTTGATGAACTCGTGACCGACGACGATCTCGCCTTTCTTGCGCACCGGTTCCAGCGTGGTGATCAGGAAGTTGGTAAGAATCCCGTTGGCGCTGTCCAGGGTTTTGTCCGGGCTGGACCAGATCGAGTAGATCTTGTAATTGACCTCTTCCAGTACCCGTTCCTTGTTGGAATAGACCACCGCTTGTTGGTAGTTGGCCTCTTCGGTATTGGCGCGCCCGGCGAGGGTGTGGTTGAACATCAGCTCACTGCCGTTTTTCGGAATCGGAAACGGTGAAGCGGCCCAGGCGTTTTGCGTGTCGTTATTGTCGTTGGACAGTTCGGCGGTGACCGCGTTTTTTTTCACGGCCTCTTCCAGGCGCTGATCGAAACGGAAGTCCCGATGGCTCGGGTACACCGGAATGTTGAAGGTCGCGGGGTAGCGTTTAAGCAACGCTTTCTGGCCATCGGTGAGGTTGTCGGCGTACTTGTCCATGTTTTTGGCATCGATCACGAACAACGGCTTTTCGGCCGCGTACGGGTCCGGGTACGGCGAACCGGGGCCGGCGTATTTGAGCTGCGGTGGCAGGCCGCGCCATTTACCGGTCCAGGCCGGGATGCTGCCGTCGGCGTTGCCGGCTTTCTCGGCCCCCATCGGGGTCAGGTCCTGACCCAGACGTGCGGCTTCTTCATTGCTGATTTTGGCCTGAACCAGGCCACTGCCGAGCAGGCTGACGGCCAACGCCGTGCCCAACAATGTGTGGGTGAATCTAGACATGCTGTGCTCCTCCATCAGGGGAATCAGAACCGGTACTTGAAGTTGAGCGCGACGTTGTCGCGGTCGGCCAACGGGCTGTTGTTGGCGTTGCCGAGGTAGGCGTTGTAACGGGCTTCGACGGTGAAGTTGCCGAGGTAACGCCACGAACTGCCGATACTGGCGCGGTTGTCGTTTTGGCCAGAGTTGATGGAACCCACCAACGAGCTGTCACCGTGTGCGGCGGCGCTGAAGGTGACTGGCACCGACATGTCCCAACCGCTGAACACGTCGTTGTAGTCAAAGTTCGCTTGCACCGTATAACCCCAGGCATCGCGGTCGTAGACCAGGCTGTCAGTGCCCGGCAGCGAGAAGCCGGGGGCCAGGTTTACCGGGGCGGACTTGTCGTTACTGAGCACGGTGTTGTAGACCAGCTCACCCGTCAGGGTGGTGTTATCGGCAAATGAAGTCGGGCCGACCACGTAAATCATCGACGTCTGCGCCTGCAGGGTTTTGCCACGCACGGGGCTGGAGAAACCGTTGTCGACCATCACCGGCGAACCGTCGCGGTAGCTAACTTCACCGGCCCAACTCACGCTGCCCAGTACGGTGGCGAAACTCGCGCCGAACAGGTCGATGTTGTCGAAATAGCGCACCCGGTAGTGCCCCAGGTCGGTCTGGAAATCCAGCGACGGGGTCTTGTCGTGATACCGCGAGTAGTAGAGACCGAACTCGGTGTTGTTCAGCGACGCGGCGGCGTAGGTAAACGCGACACCGTACTGGCCGCTGTCGCTCGGCTTGTCGTCACCCAGGCGTGTCAGGAAACCGCTGGCGTCGTTGAAGCCACCCTCGTCGATGAAGTCGGTGGTGGAAAAGTAGCTACCCACGCCGAACAGCTCGGTCTTCTCCCATTTGTATTGGTAGTAGGCCTGGATATCGAGGCTGTCGGTCAGGCTGAACTGGGTGAACAGTTGACCGACCGGCAACAGGATCTCCTTGACCTCGACGCCCGGCGTGGTCGCCTTGGTCGCATCCACCGGGCTCTGCGCGGCGGAAATGCCGGGGTAGAACAGGCTTTCACCCCAGCTCACCACCTGATTACCCAGACGTGCGTTGAAGTTGTGGCCACCGATGTCCCAGGTGCCGTACGCGTAGTAATCGAGCATGCGCAGTTCATTGCGATGCTGGTCGATGGTGTCCTGGGAAAATCGGTCGGGACGGTTGCAATGACCGCCGGCGAAGCAGTTCGAGGTGCCTGTGTCGTTGTCGTTGCCCTGATCGTAAACGTTGTCGTAGAAGCCCGTCCCCCGCAGGAACACGCCGTAGTCCTCACGCCATTTGATGTTGGCCTCGGTGAGAAAACCGCTGCGGTTGTTGATCAGGCTGCCTTTGTCGAACGCGTTGTCGCCATCGTTGCCGTTGGCATTGGCCGTCAGCTTGTGATCGCGAGACTCGGTCCGCCAGGCCAGGCTGTACGTCAGTGTGGTATCCCAGTCGACGCTCAAATCCTCGTTCGGCTGGAAACTCATGGCGCTGGCTTGACTGCCCAGTCCACCAGCCAGCAAGAGCATGGCCAGCTGTACGCGAGTGTGCAGCGATTGTGGGGCGATTATTGTTTTTATCATGTCGTCCTCATGCCCAGGTCAGACCTGCCCGACCTGCATTTCAGGGGGGTGATTGGTGCTGTGGGCGACTATGGAGTCAGCTTTGGGGCGCAACATCGTCCAAGCGGACTAAGCGATTTGCACGGGGCTGGGGCGCCCATCGCCTTAGTCCCATCGGACGATGACCGTTCAGGGCACGCGGCGAACAATCCCGAGACCGACTGCACCGGGCGAAGATCTGGCGGCGGCGGTTTTTGCCTGATGGGCGCTGAGCAAGGGTGATCGCATGAAAGCTGCCGGGATCAAATGGGATGAGTGCTGCGATGTACTGGTGATTGGCTCCGGAGCGGGGGGAATGACTGCGGCGCTGCGTGCCCATGACCTGGGGCTCAATGCGCTATTGATCGAGAAAAGCGCCGAGTACGGCGGCACCTCGGCGGTGTCCGGCGGCGGCATCTGGATACCTGACAACCACCGGATCAAAGCTCTGGGCGGCAGTGATTCGGCGGAAGAAGCGATCGCCTATATCCGTGCGGTGACCCATGGCGAGATCGATGACGGGCGCATCGAAGCCTATGTCGAACACGGCCGCGAGATGGTCGAATACCTTGAACAACAGACCCGCGTGCGCTTCGAGGCGCAACCCGCTTATGCCGATTACTACCCGGAAGTCGAAGGCGGAAAACCGGGTTACCGCTCCATGGACCCACAACCGTTTGATGCTGCCGAACTGGGTGAGGAATTTCTGCGCATGCGTGCGCCATCCCCCGGAACACTGATGATGGGACGCATGGCGATGACCATGAAAGAGGCGCAGGTGCTGTTGTGCCGTGGCCCTGGCTGGTTGCGATTGACGCTGCGGGTGATGTGGCGTTACTGGCGTGACCGCGAGGGGCGGCGGTTGTCACGCCGCGACCGCTTCCTGACCCTTGGCAATGCCTTGATCGGCGCCTTGCGCTGTTCGTTGCAGGATCGCGGCAAGTCCCTTTGGCTGAACTGTGCACTGGAAGAACTGCTGCTCGTGGGTGATCGGGTTGGCGGCGCTCGCGTCTGTCGCGACGGGCAGTTACTCAACGTCAAGGCACGCTACGGCGTGATCATCGCGGCCGGTGGTTTCGAGCGTAATCAGGCGATGCGTACGCAGTATCTGCCACAGCCGTCCCAGGCCACCTGGAGTGCCACGCCGCCGCACAATACCGGTGACGGCATTCGCGCCGGTCAGGCAATCGGTGCTCGCACCGCGCTGATGGACCACAGTTGGTGGGCGCCGACCACTCATGTCCAGGGCGAAGAAAAACAGCGTGCACTGTTCGTCGAGCGGACCTTGCCGGGCTGCGTGCTGGTCAACTCTGCCGGCGAGCGCTTCGTCAACGAAGCCGCGCCCTATACCGATATCGTTTACGCGATGTACGCCAACAATCGCGAAGGCGCGGTGAGTGTGCCGTGCTGGATGGTGTTCGACGCCGAATTTCGCCGCAAGTACCCCTGCGGCGCGTTACTACCAGGCTATGCGCAGCCCGATTGGCAGCTGCCCGAGCAACTGCGCGAGTACTTTTACAAGGCTGCGAGTTTGCAGGCGCTGGCAGAAAAAATCGGCGTCGACGGTGCCGGTCTGGTCCGTACGATCCAGCGTTTCAACGGCATGGCTGTGCAGGGTGTCGACGCAGATTTCCATAAAGGTCAATCGCTGTTCGATCGCTACTACGGTGACCCGAATGTGCAGCCCAATCCTTGCCTGGCGCCGTTGCTCAAAGGTCCGTTCTACGCCGTGCGCATTGATGCCGGGGATATCGGCACCAAGGGTGGTTTGCTGACCGATGTTCACGCCCGCGTATTGCATGAGGACGGGCAACCCATCAACGGTTTGTATGCCATCGGCAACAGCGCCGCTTCGATGATGGGGCGCACGTACCCGGGCGCCGGTTCGACCATCGGCCCGGCAATGACCTTCGGTTACGTGGCGGCCAATCACATCAAGTGTCAGAGCGAGACCAGCTCGGCCAAAAGCCTGTTCAGGAGCGTCGAATGAATCAGCCACTTAAACAAGTCGCGGTGGTGACCGGCGCCAGTCGCGGCGTCGGTCAGGGCATTGCCCTGGCCCTTGGCGCTGCGGGCATGACGGTGTTTGTCACCGGACGTGCGCCGGAGCACGGTGGATCGAATGTGTATGGGCATGCATTGCGCGGCTCACTCAAGGACACGGCTGACGCGATTACTGCGGCGGGTGGGCGGGGGATCGCGGTGGTCTGCGATCATGCCGATGATGCGCAGGTCCAGGCGTTGTTCGCGCGGGTTGAAAAGGAATGCGGGCAACTGGATTTGCTGGTGAATAATGCCGCGTTCATTCATGACCAGTTGATCGAGCCGGGACCTTTCTGGGAGAAACCGCTGGACCTGGTACGGATCCTCGACGTCGGTCTGCGTTCGGCTTATATCGCCAGTTATCACGCCGCGCCGTTGTTGCTGCGCAGCGGTCGAGGGCTGATCTGTTTCACCTCGTCATTCGGTGCCGGGTGTTACATGCATGGTCCTGCGTATGGCGCGCAAAAGGCTGGTTGCGACAAGTTGGCGGCCGACATGGCCATCGACTTCGAGGGGCGAGGCGTGGCGGCGTTATCGCTATGGCTCGGCCCGCAACTGACCGAACGCACCCGGATAGCCGGCGAGCAACATGGCGAGCAATACAAGGCCTTTCTGGCGGATGCCGAAACCCCGCAATTCAATGGCCGGGTGATTCACGCATTGCTCAATGACCCGCAGTTGATGACGTTCTCCGGGCAGACATTAATCACCGCCGAAATCGCCGCCGGTTACGGCATCAGCGAAGCCGGCGGCCGCCAGCCACCTTCCCACCGCGCCATGCTCGGCGACCCGCGCCAGCAACATCCGGCACGGGTGGTCTAGCCCACATTCGGCAGGTCAATCACAAAACCCTGTGGGAGCGAGCCTGCTCGCGAAGGCAATTGTTCATTCAACATTGATGCTGACTGATACACCGCTTTCGCGAGCAGGCTCGCTCCCACAGGGATTGCGTTTAACTGACAGGCATCAATGCCCACTCACGCAACACATTCTTGGGCACTTTACCCGCTGCGTTGAGCGGCATCGCCATGCTCGGCGACCCGCGCCAGCAGCATCCGGCACGGGTGGTCTAGCCCACATTCGGCAGGTCAAATACAAGCCCCTGTGGGAGCGAGCTTGCTCGCGATAGCAGAGTGTCAGCCGACATCAATGTTGACTGACCTGACGCTATCGCGAGCAAGCTCGCTCCCACAGGGATTGCGTTTAATTGACTGGCTGCAATGCCCACTCACGCAACACATTCTTGGTCACTTTGCCCGCTGCGTTGAGCGGCATGCTCTCAAGCACCCGCACCCGGCGCGGGACTTTGTAGTTGGCCATCTGCTCGCGGCACCAGGCGAGGAATCGGGCCTGCTCGATTTCCATGCCTGGAGCCGGCAGCAAGAAGGCCATTGCCACTTCACCAAGACGTTCATCGGGGATGCCGATCACCGCGACCTGGGCCACGCCGGGGTAGGTCAGCAAACAGTGTTCGATCTCCGCCGGGTACACGTTGAAACCTCCAGTGATGAACATGTCCTTGAGGCGGTCGGTGATGCGCAGGTAACCCTGTTCGTCGAGCACGCCGATGTCCCCGGTGTGCAGCCAGCCGTCGGCATCGAGGACTTCCCGGCTGGCCTGCGGATCATTGAAATAACCCTGCATCAGGTTGTAGCCGCGCACCTGAACCTCGCCGGGAACGTTGGCCGGCTGGCTGCGACCGGTGCTGCCAACGCAGCGGATTTCCACGCCAGGCATGGCCCGGCCACTGGTGTTGGCGACCAATTCCGGCGAATCACCAGGACGGCATATCGTCGCAAAACCGCAGACTTCGGTAAGACCGTAGGCGGTGACGATGGTGGCAAATCCCAGTTCGTCGCGCATGCGCCGGATCATCTTCACCGGAATCGCCGCGGCCCCCGTCACCGCTACCCGCAATGACGTCAGGTCAAATTCGCTGCGTTGCGGATGTGCGAGCAATGACTGATAGAGGGTCGGCGGGCCGGGCAGCACGGTGATCCGTTCGCGCTCGACGCATTCAAGCACCGCCTGCACATCGAACACCTGTTGCGGCACGATGGTGCAGCCGCGCATCAGCGCCGCCAGCCAACCGGCCTTGTAACCGAAGGAATGGAAGAACGGATTGACGATCAGGTAGCGATCGCCCTCACACAAACCCACCACCTCGCTCCAGTCGCGTATCACCCGCAGGTTTTGTCTGTGGTTGGTCATCACGCCTTTGGGCTTGCCGGTGGTACCCGAGGTGAACAGCAGGTCAGACAGCGCTTGCGGGCCAAAGCTTTGTTCGCGGGTTCGCAGGGACAATTGCGAAACGTCTGCGCCCAGGTCGAGGAAGTCATCCCAGCTCAGGGTGCCCGACCCACCGCTACGCAAGGTGACGATCTGGCGCAGCGCCGGCAGATCTTCAGACGCCAGCATGCGCGGGTAATCGGCACCCAGAAATTCACCGATGGCAAACAGCATGCAGGCACCGCTTTCGCGAAGGATGTAACCCGCCTCGCTGCCCTTCATGCGGGTGTTGAGTGGCACCAGTGCTGCGCCGACACTTTGTAGCGCACCGGCGGCCACGATCCATTCCCACATATTAGGCGCCCAGATCGCCACCCGATCCCCGGCTTGAACGTCCATTGACAGCAGCGCGCGGGCGGCTTGGCGGCGCAGTTGGTCGAGTTCTCGGTAGCTGATCGAGCGCCCGTCATCCTCGATGGCCGGGCGGTCGCCGTAGGCCTGGGCAGCGTTGGCGAACAGTTGGGCGATGGTCAGTGCGTTTGCGACAGGCGGCATGGGGCCTCCTCGGCTAGAGGACAAGTGCGAAAAGGGGAGAGGCCGGGCAGGGTGCCCGGCCGGATAGATGTTACGCGGCGGGCGGGGCGAAGCGGCGACCGGCGGAGAAACCACCGTCCACGGCGATCATCTGGCCGCTGACAAAGGACGCCTCGTCCGAGGCCAGGAACAGCGCGACGCTGGCCACTTCTTCCGGTTGCCCGGAGCGATTGAGCATGTGCTGCGAGGCGAAGAAGGCGTGGAAGGCTTCCTGCTCGCGGACCATGCTGGTCATCGGCGTTTCGATCAGGCCGGGGCACAAGCCGTTGACGCGGATATTGGCGTAGCCGTAATCAATGGCCATCGAGCGGGTCAGCTGGTTGATGCCGCCCTTGGAGACGTTGTAAGCAACGTTGCCGTCGCAGCCTTGCAGGCCGAAGATCGAGCCGATGTTGATGATCGAACCGCTGCGTTGGGACACCATAGATTCCAGCGCGTATTTGCTGGTGAGCATGCTGCCCGTCAGGTTGATGTCCATCACCCGTTGCCAGTTGGCGGTGGTGGTCTGGGTCACGCTGCCCTGATCGGCAACGCCGGCTGCGTTGACCAGCACGTCGATGCGCCCGAAGTGGCCGATGACTTCTTGCATGACCTGCTGGACCTGCGCTTCATCGCGCACATCGAGGGTCATGAACAGGCCAGGGAAATCCGCCGGTGCGGTGCCGATGTCCAGCCCCACCACTTGCGCGCCTTCAGCGGCGAAGCGACGCACACAGGCCAGACCGATCCCTGAAGCGCCGCCGGTAACCACCGCGACCTTGTTCTGCAAACGAGCCATAACTGCACCTCTTTTATTGTTGTGGGCTAATGCTGTGGCCGAGTCTAACCGCAGACCCGGCCAAGGTGATCGTCCGTTGAGACTATGGCTGACGGACGTTCAGTCCGGGAATTTCAACCGTACTCGGGCACCGGTTGGACGGCTCTGGCAGGCCAGCGTCCAGCCTTCGGCCAACTCTTTGGGGCTGAGCACATCGTTGCGTGCCAACTGAATCTCACCTTCCTGGACGACGCACATGCAGGCCCCGCAAAAACCTTCTTCGCAAGAGGAGGGCACGTCCAGGCCTGCCGCTTTGCAGCTTTGCAGCAGGGTGTCGCCGGGGCGGCAGGCAATTTCGTGTTGCTGACCATCGAGCTCGACAATCAACGCCTCGCACCGTGATCCGAGGGCCGCGGCCCGAGCCAGGGTTGCTTCAGCAAGTAGTTCGTCGGGATCCGGAGGCGAGACAAAGCGCTCGACATGGATGCGTTCGGCGGCTTCGCCCAGTCCCAGCAGCGTGCGCTCCACGGTGTCCATGAACGGCGCCGGTCCGCAAATGAAGTAGTCACCACCAGCCGAACCGCGCAGCAGATGACGCACCTGAGCCTCGGTCAGGAAACCCTGAACCGAGTCGAGGACATGCACCACGTGCAGTTGATCAGGATGCGCCTTGATCAACTGACGCAGCTCATCCTTGAAAATCACCGAGGCTTCATCGCGGTTGGCGTAGACTAACTTGATCGGCCGCCGGCTGCTGTGCAGCACTGATTTCAGGATCGAAAACACCGGGGTGATGCCCGATCCTCCGCCGAACAGCACCAGGGGTCTATCAACCGATTGCTCCTCGTTCAGACAGAAATGCCCGGCTGGCGGCAACACCTCCAGCCAGTCACCGACCTGTACCTCGTTCATCCAGTTCGACACCCGGCCGCCCTCGACCCGTTTGACCGTGACCTTGGGCAGCGCATCCGACAGCGGCGAGCTGGCCATGGAGTAACAGCGGGTCAACAGCTTGCCGGCGCAAGGCACGCGAAAACTCAGGAACTGGCCCGGTTTGTAACGAAAGCGCTCACGCAAGGTTGGCGGTATATCCAGCACCAGCGAGCGCGCATCAAAGGTCTCGTCGATCACCGCGCACACTTGCAATGAGTAGCTTCCCGTCGCTGATTCGGCCGGTGTCAGGTTCTGCTGTTGCGTGCCCATGTTCACCTCGGCCTCAGAGCCCGCTGATCAATTGGGCGTTGTCGACGCGGATCTCGGCACCGTTGACGAAACGTGACTCGTCAGTGGCGAGGAACAGCACCACATTGGCAATGTCCCGGGGCGCGCACATGCGGTTCATCGGGTCTTGGTCGAGGGCTTCCTGAGGGATCGGCTGGCCGCCGGTCAAGGCCTGGGTCATCGGCGTGTTGACGCCATCCGGGTGCACGCTGTTGCAGCGAATGCGGTAGCCCTGTTGCTTGCAGTGCAAGGCAATCGAGCGAGTCATTGCCGCCACCGCGCCCTTGGACGCCGAGTAGGCACAGAACATCGGCATCGCGCCCAGCGCGGCCACCGACGACATATTGATGATCGAGCCGCCGCCGGTTTCCTTCATGGCCTGGATCGCGTATTTGCAGCCGAGAAAGTAACCGTCTCCATTGATTTTCTGCACCTTCTGCCACAGTTCCAGCGTGGTGTCTTCGATGCTGCCCAAGGCCAGAATCGCAGCGTTGTTCACCAGCACGTCGAGGCGTCCGAAGTGTTCCAGGGTGGTTTTGATCACTTGTTGCCAGTCGCTTTCGCTGGCGATGTCATGGCGAATGAACAGCGCATTGCTGCCGATTTCTGCGGCGACCTGGCGACCGGCTTCTTCGTTGAGATCGGTCAGCACCACTTTGGCACCTTCACGGGCCAGCAGCAGGGCGTCTTCGCGACCGATGCCGCTGGCGGCGCCGGTGATGATGCAGACTTTGCCTTCTACACGTTGCATTGTTGTTCTCCTGAGCGTGTGGTTTGAAGTGCGACTTGATCGACCAGATGGGCAGCGGCCCGGCGACCGGAATAGATGCAATCGGCCAGCGACAGGCCGGAGACATAAAGGTTGGAAGCGACCCCGACTGCATTGCGGCCGGCGCTGTACAGACCACGGATCGGCTGACCGGCGTGGTCCAGCACCTGACCGCTGTGCTCGCAGACTTTCAGCCCGCCAAGGGTGATGACCGGGCAGGGAAACAGGCGGCTGGCGAAGGACAGATCGAGGGCGCACCACGGCCCCTGGTCCATGTCGGCGAGCATGGCTTGCGACTTGCCGAACGTATCAACGACTTCGCCCCGCGCGGCGCGGCTATAAGTTTCTACGCTCTGTCGCAGGGCCTCGACGGGCAACCCGCAACGCTTGGCCAGCTTCGTCAAGCTGTTGCTGCGCCGGGCGTTGAACAGCAAATTGAGCAGCACCGGCAGGCGTTGGAATTGCCAGACCTTGCCCGGCCCGACCTGACGCAATGCCTCGCGCACCAGCGCCCGGTTGAGAATCAGAATCGCGCGGCCGTCCTGCTCTTCGACCATCGCGTGGCCGAGGGTCGCACCGTAGATTTCTTCGTTGGCGTAACGCTGACCCCGAGCGTTGACGATCAGCCCTCGGGCCCAGGCCAGCGGTGGATTGATAAAGCGCCAGGCGCTGACCTTGTCCATCCGCGCCACGCTGCCACCGGCACTCTGGCCCAGGGCGATTCCGCTGCCGTTACAGCCAGTGGTCCCCAGCGGCAAACCGGCCAGATACTGCGGCGCATGCTGGCGGACCCAGCCGCGATTGAAGATAAAACCGCCGCTGCTCAGCAACACACCCTGTTCGGCGCGAATCAGCTGGCGTTCGGCACTGGTTTGTTCGATGCGTCGCAAGCGAGCGCGCAAACGGTCGGCCAATGCCGGGGCGTACATGTGGATGGCGCTGGCCCAGCGCGAAAGCCGGGCATGTTGACGGGCTGCGCGGCTACCGGGCGGCAGGTGCCAGGCTTCGACCCCCAACACGTGATCGCTGGTGTCGAGCACCAGCCGCCGCACTTCGCACTGGCTGCGCAGGCGCGCACCGTGACGCAAGGCGCTGGCCTTGAGCGGGGCAAACAGACTGGCGCCGGACATGCCGGGGCCTTTGGTGCGGTGACCGCGAGGTGCCGGTTTGGCAACGGCGGCATAGGCCGGCACGGCTTCGTTGCCGGAGTAATAAAGGTAGTACTGGTCGCTTGGGTACGAGGTTTTGTGCGGTGGCACGCTGGATTCGAACGCGACACCCTGACGCTCAAGCCACGCCAGTTGTTCACAACTGCCTTCGCAGAAGTCCCGCAAAGTTTGGCTGCTGACAGCCTCGCCGACTTCCCGGCGCAGGTAGTTGAACATCGCTTCGCTGCTGTCTTCATAGCCAGCCTGGCGCTGATACGGCGTGCCGCCACCGGCATACACCACTCCGCCACTGAGCGCGGTGGCGCCGCCACCTTCAAAGCGGTCCAGTGCCAGCACCGCCAATCCGCGACTGGCCGCTTCGATGGCGGCACAGGCGCCGGCGCCGCCGAAACCGACCACCAGCAAGTCGCAGCGATCATCCCATTGCAGCTGGTCGGCGCTGCTGACTCGCAACGCCGTCAACCCGTTCAGGCTGTCCATTTTTTCAGGCCTCAGCCGGCGACAGCGAAGGAGGGTACGGGTTTGGCGGTGGTGGTGTAGGTGCCGTCGAGGTAGACCAGCGGGGTGATCGCTTCGCTGGTGTGGATTTGCAGGATGCGGCCGATGAAGACGGTGTGGGTGCCGTAGCTGAAGTGGCCGTCTTGCCGGCAGAGGATTGCCGATTGGGCGTCTCCCAGGTAGGGAATGCCGCCGGCACTGGTCAGCCAGTTGCCTCGGTCGAATCGTGCTTCGCCTTTGATTGCGCCGCTGCACAGGTGGGCGAGGTCTTGTTGTTCGACGCCGAGGATGTTGACGCAGAAGTCTGCGCCGGTCGCCAGTGCGGCGTGGGGGGAGGCGGTTTTGTTGATGCAGATGAGTAGTGATGGGGGTTCGGTGCTGAGGGAGTCGACTGCCGTGGCGGCCATGGCGAAGCGCTCGGAGCCGTTACTGGTGCTGATTATGGTGACTGACTTGGCCAGGCGGCGCATGGCCTGGAGCATGTCGGCTTTCAGATTGATGTCGTTCATCGCACTTGCCCTTTCGTTGTGCATGGTGTGCGATGGATTCTTGCTCTGACTCCCCTCCGTAACATCGTCCGAGGGGACTAGGCCTTGGCGGCCTCTGGGCCGACCATGTTCCTGTTGGTGGTGTACATATCCGTTGCTGCGGTAACGGCGGCTGGCGGTTTCGCCCTTACGGCGAGTCCCTTTTGTCAAACGCGGTACGTGTCAAGGTACCTGTCGCCTTGCTCCTACAGTTGTTAGCCCGTTGCGCCCCTAATTTCAGGGCGTTCCGGGTTTAAATACACCGCATCTGCGAGCTTCCAGTTCCGTGTCCGAGTACTCCAGCGGCTCGGATTAGCTTCCCTCGCATCTTCATACAGCGCTGCTCTAGCTTTTAATAAAGCTGTAGCTTTGCCTTCGTGGCGTTCGTTTGGTGTCACGTATTTCAAAGCACTGTGGCGGTGATCTTCGTTGTACCACTCGATAAATTTCTGTACCCAAAGCCTTGCTTCCGTGACCGTATCAAATGGTTGATCCGGCCAGAGTGGGCAGTACTTTGCGGTGCGAAAAAGTGCCTCGGCATAGGCGTTATCATTGCTCACCCTTGGCCGGCTAAAAGAGGGTTCGACGCCCAGGGCGATCATGCTTTCACGTAACAAAGAGCCTCTCATAACGTGGCCGTTATCCGAGTGCAGCACCAACGGACGACCTGCTGTGTGTTCACGTAAGCATCCTTTTCTGAGCAGCTCACACGCGTGTTCAGCGCATTCAACCTCATGCACTTCATTGGCAACCAGCTTGCGGCTGAAGACATCCTTGACCATGTACCAGTAGAAAAAACGACCTTTGACAGTGCTGGGCAGCCAAGTGATATCCCAACACCACACTTGATTGGGAGCGTCAGCGCGATGCGTCGTCAGCACCCTGCGTTTTGGGGCTTTGGTACGGCCACGACGCACGTTTTGATTGGCGGCTTTTAACACACGATAAAACGTCGACTCCGAAGCCAGATAGATGCCTTTATCAGCCAGCTTAGGAACGATTTGGTGCGGGGTGAGGCTGGCGTAGCCAGCCTGATTGGCAGCATCAAGAACCGCTTGGCGCTCTGCCTCACTGAGCTTGTTCGTCGGCATTGCCCGCTGAGCCAGCAGTCGCCCATCACAGTCAGCGTGTCGCCAGCGTTGAACTGTTCGCAGGCTCAGCCCCAGCTCATTACAGGCTCGATATCGACGAGCACCATTCAGCACCGCGTCTGCAATCAACTTCATGGCGTGCGTACGATCAGAGGCGTTGATCAGTCTTCCTTGTCCTTGCCCCAGATCGCATTGGCTTTTTTTCTGAGCTCCAGCAAGGCCACCGCCTCCGCACGACCGGCATCAGACTGGATCAGTTGACGCTCAAGTACTTTGATGCGCCGTTCCTCGGCTGTCTTGGAGGTTCGAGAGTTGAGATCAACAACCGGATTGGCGTTTTGGCAAGCCACTCGCCACTGTTGGATTTGCTCAGGGTAAATGCCCTTGATTCGGCAGTACTGAGAGATCTCAACCTCGCTCAATGGCGCGGTTTCCATGACCGCATTGAATTTATCGGCGCTTGACCATTGATCACTGGTCTTGCCGTTTCCCGGAACGATCAAGCCCTTATCTCTAGCCATTTGCCTCCAGTTTCGCAGTGACTGTGGCGTGAGATTGAGCGCAACGGCAAGTTCTGCCACTGATCGATTGAGGGGCGGCATCATTTGCAGAACGACCCAGTCTTTGAAGTCGCTTTCGTATCGCTTGCCCATTTTGGACATTGTTATGCACCTTCGCCCTCTTGAATGATTGAGTCAATCAACAAGGGCGACAGGTAGCCTGACACGGAGGGAACGCCACAAAAGGAACCAAAAAGTCTCGCCCCGAGCGTCCGGCCCCTCGCTTAGGCTCGGCGTTCCTTCGTTCCGGTATCCATCCGGGGACACTGCCCTCCGGTCTGCTTCGCGACGACCTACATGCAGCGTGTTCGACTGCGTCGAACGGCGCTGCGCGCCACTCCCCGGATGCACACCTCCACTCAGCCTCCCGAAGGGGCGGGTGGATCAAGATCAAGAGCTTCAGGCGAGCTAACGCTCGGCCTGTTGAGTGGTGAGGAGCGGAAGGCGTGCGTCTGGTTTGCTTTTGATTCTGTAGGAGCAAAGCTTGCTCGCGATGGCGGTCTGTCAGCCGACCAATCCCGGCGGGTGAACACCGATCCTCTGTGGGAGCGAGCTTGCTCGCGATGGCGGTCTATCTGCCAGCCAATCTCTCAGGGTTGACTCAACGACTTCAGGAATTACTGGAGGCTGCATTCTTTCGCTCTTCTCTTAGGCGCATGGTCCGTTTGAGGGATGCCCACCGCCGCACGCATTGCTTGAATGCCGCTGTGGAGGCGAGCACCACCGGTGCTGCATCCGCCCCGCTGCACGCGCGCCCCGGCGGATGGGGTGAACCGAGGAGAACAATAAAAATGCTCAACCAAGACCTGATTCGCCAGCGTCTGAGCCAACGTGCCCGCGAGCTGGTGCCGATCCTGCGTGAACGCGCCCAGAACGCCGCGCAAGCCGGCCAGCTGCCTGAAGAAACGCTGAAGGATTTCCACGACGCCGGGTTCTTTCGCATTCTTCAGCCATCGCGCTGGGAAGGTTATGAACTGGAACCCAAGGACTTCTTCGAGGTGCAGATGACCCTCGCCGAAGGGTGCATGTCTTCGGCCTGGGTGCTGGGGGTGGTGGCGATCCATAACTGGCAACTGGCGCTGTTCGATGACCGTGCGGCACAGGATGTCTGGGGCGCCGACTCCAGTGTGCTGATCTCTTCTTCCTATATGCCGGTGGGCAAGGTCGAGCGGGTCGATAATGGTTTCAAACTCAGCGGGCGCTGGGGGTTTTCTTCCGGTAGCAAGCATTGCGACTGGGTGTTCCTGGGGGCGTTGGTGCCGCCAGAGGAGGCGGGCGGGGCGCCGGATTATCGGACTTTCCTGGTGCCGCGCAGCGACTATCAGGTGCTCGACAACTGGAATGTCATGGGCCTGGAAGCCACCGGCTCCCACGATATTTTGGTGGAGAACGCCTTTGTTCCGGAGTACCGCACTCATCGGGCGTTCGACGGTTTCATGCAGGACAGTCCGGGTAACGCAGTGAACACCGCGCCGCTGTTCCGCCTGCCATTCGGGCAGATTTTTGTGCGGGCTGTGTCGTCCTCGGCCATTGGTGCCCTGCAGGGCGCGGTGGATCAGTTTGTCGAGCACAACCGCGCGCGGGTCGGGGTCAACGACGGTCGCAAAATGGTTCAGGACCCGGCCGCGCAATCCGCGCTGGCCAACGCCATGGTCTGCGTCGACGAGTGCAAAACTGTCCTGCTGCGCAACTTCGCTCTGATGATGCAACGGGCCCAAAGCGCAGAGCCGTTGAGCATGCCCGAGCGGGTGAAGATGCGTTACGACTCGGCGCTGGTGGCCGACAAGTGCGCCAAAGCGGTTGCCGACCTGATGTTCAACAGCGGCGCCTCGACCATCTTCCGCAGCCACGCAATCAACCGGGCATTCCGCGACATTCACACCGGCCGCGCCCACGTCGCGAACAACCCGGCCAAGTACGCCTGGAATCTCGGCGGGGTCAGCATGGGACAGGACAGTAACGACTTTTTTCTCTGACTTTCCCTTTGAGTCAGCTAGTCCGTTTGCGTGATTCGAGCGCCCCGTCGATGCCCGAGCATGGGGGCAAGGCACAGGTCTCTGGCGCCGACTGCGCATCCAATAAACACAAGGATCAACCATGAAATTTTCACTGATTTACGAAGCCCAGACGGTGGACTCCAGCCGCGAAGGCGACCGCAAGATTTTCGAAGATACCGTCGAGCAAGCTGTGCTGGCCGACAAGCTTGGCTTCGACACCTTCTGGTGCGTAGAACACACGGCGCTGAGCAACTACTCGCACATGTCCGCGCCGGAAACCATGCTGGCCTTCGTCGCTGGCAAAACCGAACGCATCGGCATTGGCCACGGCGTGGTCTGCTTGCCGCCAGCGATGAACCACCCGGTGAAAGTCGCGGAACGCATCGCGACCCTCGACCTGTTGTCCAAGGGCCGGGTGCATTTTGGCGTAGGCAAGGGCGGCACCCAGCAGGAGGCCGGCACCTTCGGTTACGACCTGGCCACGTTGCAGCCGCAGATCGACGAAATGATGTACCTGATCCCGAAAATGTTCGTGCAGGACGAAATCGAACACAACGGCGACTTCGTGCAGATTCCCAAACGACCGATCCATCCCAAGCCTTATCAAGATCCGCACCCGCCGATGTACCTGGCTTGCACCAATACCGAGTCGCTGAAAAAGGCTGGTGGTCGCGCAATGGGTGCATTGGTGCTGGGCTTCGGTGGCCCGGAAGAAATCGCCAAGAAGGTTGAGGTCTATCACGAAGCCTTTGATAACCGCGATGAGAAGCAGCAGGTGGGCTTCCGCCCCAACCGCCACATCGCCGCCCTGTGCCCGGCCATCGTGCTTGAAGACAACGAAGAGGCGCGCCGCATCGGCATTCGTGGCCAGCGCTACTTCATGGAGTCGTTGGGTTACTGGTACGGCGGTGGCGAGCGTCCGGACCCGGAGAAGTGGAAGGACGATACCTTCGTCGATGGCAACGGCCAGAGCGTGATCAAGTCGCGCTTCGCTTCGGAAGAAGTCAGCGTCGATTTCTCCGACCCGACCATGGCGATGATGAACCCCAACCACGCCTACGGCACCGTCGAGGATTGCATCGGTTACGTGCAACGGCTGATCGACGCCGGTGCCGACGAAATCCTGTTCATCTGCCAGATGGGCACCGTGCCGCAATGGGCGCAACTGGAGACCCTGCGCAACATTGGCGAGAAAGTGATCCCGCATTTCCGTAAAGGCTGAGACCTGCCATATAAACAACTGAACACCGCATGACCCCCTGTGGGAGCGAGCCTGCTCGCGATAGCGGTCTTACATTCAACATCAATGTTGACTGTTATGACCCCATCGCGAGCAGGCTCGCTCCCACAGTTTTTTATGCGCTCACCCCGTCATTTCCGCTAGTCCCATTGGACGATGTTGCCCCCGCGCAAACCCGCTTGAATAGCCCTGCATAAAGTCTCCCCCGGCAGCCGCCGAGTGCGGCGGGGCCTTAGAAAAAGAACGAGGAGTGCATCCATGGATATCCGTGGTCTGGGTTACGTCACCCTGTTATCCAGCGACCTGGCGCAATGGCGGCAGTACGCAAGCCAGGTGCTGGGCATGATGGTGGTCGGCAGCGATGACGATGAGCGGCTGCACCTGAAAATGGACGAGCGCCATTACCGCATTCTGGTGGAGAAAAGCGCTGAGAACGGCTTCGGTGCGTGCGGCTGGGAAGTGCCTGGCAAAGCGGCGCTTGAACACGCCGTCAGCGTTCTGGAACAGGCCGATGTGCAAGTTACCCGCGGCACCGTGGCCCAGGCCGAGGTTCGCAAGGTCCAGGAACTGGTGCACTTCAGCGACCCGGATGGTAACCGTCACGAACTGTTCTGGGGCCCGTTGCAGGACTTCGCACGCTTCGTCTCGCCGGTCGGCGTCAAGGGTTTCGTCACCAACGAATTGGGCATGGGCCACGTGGTACTACCGGCGCCGAGCTTCGAGCGCTGCCGGGATTTCTACGAGCAAGTACTCGGTTTCGGACTGTCCGACCTGATGAAAGTCCGCTTCACCCCGGACCTGGCCGAGCCGCAAAAGCGCATCCACTTCCTGCACTGCAATAACGGTCGGCATCACTCGCTGGCGATCTTCGAGTGCCCGATGCCCCACGGCTGCGTGCACATGATGGTCGAGGTCAACGCGCTGGACGAAGTCGGTCGAGCGCTGGACCGGGTGCACGCCAACGGCGTGAAGCTGTCGGCCACCCTGGGCCAGCACACCAACGATCAGATGATTTCGTTCTACATCAAGACGCCGTCCGGGTTTGACCTGGAGTACGGCTGCGATGGCCTGGTGGTGGATTGGGATTGCCACACACCTTTTGAAAGCACCGTGGTCAGCCACTGGGGCCACGACTTCAGTGTCGGTCGCCAATGAGGACGATGACGATGGACAAGCGAATGACCACGGCCGAGATGGTCGGCCAACTGCGTGACGGCATGACCATCGGTATCGGTGGCTGGGGACCGCGACGCAAACCCATGGCGTTGGTGCGGGAGATTCTGCGCTCGGACCTCAAGGACCTCACCGTCGTCGCCTACGGTGGTGCAGATGTCGGCATGCTCTGCGCGGCCGGCAAGATCAGGAAACTGGTGTTCGCCTTTGTTTCCCTGGATTTCATTCCACTGGAGCCGTACTTCCGCAAGGCACGCCAAGAGGCGGCGCTGGAGGTGATGGAAATCGACGAAGGCATGCTGCTGCTAGGTCTTCGGGCTGCTGCGATGAATGTGCCGTTTATTCCGACGGCGGTAGGCCTGGGCACCGATGTGCTGCGGCACAACCCGCAGATCAAATTGATCGCTTCGCCCTATGCCGACGGCAAGGACTGGGTCGCCATGCCGGCGCTCAAACTCGATGCGGCGCTGATTCACGTCGACCGTGCCGATGCGCGCGGTGTCTGCCAGATCAGCGGCCCCGATCACTACATGGACGACCTGTTCGTGCGTGCCGCGACTCACAGCTACGTGACCTGCGATGAACGGGTGGACAGCGAGTATTTTCACGCCGATGCCGGGCAAGCACATCAAGTGTTCTGGGAACGCAACCTGACCACCGGCGTGGCCCACGTGCCGGGCGGCGCGCATCCGTCTTCCTGCGCGCCGTTGTACGGTTTCGACGTGGCGCACTTCAAGGCTTACAACGCTTCAGCCCAGGCCGTCGATGGCTGGCAGGGCTACGTCCGGGACTACGTCGACTGCACCCACGAACAGTACCTGGACAAGGTCGGCGGCCTGGCTGCGATCCGCCAACTGCCGTTGCCGATTTTTTAAGGGAGCCTTGCGATGAGCACTACCAATTACAGCCTCGCCGAATTGATGATCTGCGCTGCCTCCGAAGCCTGGCGTGAAGATGGTGAGGTTCTGGCCAGCGGCATCGGCGTGATCCCACGCCTCGCCGCGTCACTAGCCATGCTCAGCAGCAATCCGCAGCTGCTGATGACCGACTCCGAAGCCTACATGGTTGCCGAACCGGTGCCGCTGGGCGCGCGAAACGGTTATCAACCCAAGCGCGATAGCTGGATGGGTTTCTCGCGGATTTTCGACAATGTCTGGGGCGGCAAGCGCCATGCGCTGGTCGGCCCGACCCAGATTGACCGCTTCGGCCAGGCCAACATTTCATGCATTGGTAATTACGCCAAACCCAAGGCGCAAATGCTCGGCGTGCGCGGTTTTCCCGGCAACTCCATCAGCCACGCCAACTCCTTTTGCGTGCCCAGCCACAACCGTCGGGTGTTCGTCGAAGGCGAGGTCGATATGGTCGCCTCGGTTGGCTACAACCCGGCGCGTCTGGCGCGCGGCTGGTCGCTGGACGAGATCGATATCCGCCTGATCATCACTGACCTCTGCGTGCTGGATTTCCTGGGCCCGCAGCGGCAAATGCGGATTCGCTCGCTGCACCCCGGCGTGACGGTGGCCGAGGTTCAGGACAACACCGGATTTGCCCTGCATGTGCCGCAAGACTGCCCGACCACGGCCGCCCCGACCATCGAGCAATTACAGCTGATACAGCGCCTGGACCCGCACAACCTGCGTGCCGGCCAGCTCAAAGACAACCCGCCAGGCCAACGCTGAGCGCCCCCGTTTCGGAGAAAAGTGATGGCTGAACATTACGACAAGAACGAGGCTGACGTGGTGCTTTACGAGGTGCGCGGTGCGGTGGCCCTGGTCACCATGAACCGCCCCGAATACCACAACGCGCAGAACTCGCAGATGACCTACGCGCTGGACGCGGCGTTTCGCCAGGCCTGCGATGACGATGAGGTGAAAGTCATCGTGCTGCGGGGTGCCGGCAAGCATTTCTCCGCCGGGCATGACATCGGCACGCCGGGTCGCGACGTCGATCAGACCTTCGACCGCGCGAGCCTTTGGTACGACCACACCAACAAGCCGGGCGGCGAGTTTCTCTATGCCCGAGAGCAGGAAGTCTATCTGGGCATGTGCCGGCGCTGGCGCGAAATGCCCAAGCCGACCATCGCCATGGTTCAGGGGGCGTGCATCGCGGGCGGGCTGATGCTGGCCTGGGTGTGCGACCTGATCGTCGCCAGTGAGGATTCATACTTCGCGGATCCGGTGGTGCGCATGGGCATTCCCGGGGTCGAGTATTTCGCCCATGTGCATGAGCTGAACCCGCGCATCGCCAAGGAGTTTCTGTTCCTCGGCGAGCGCATGCCGGCGGCGCGCGCCTACCAGATGGGCATGCTCAATCGGGTGGTTGCCCGCGATCTGCTGGAACAGGAAACCCTCGACATCGCCGGACGCATCGCACAGATGCCGCGCCTCGGTCTGCAACTGAGCAAGCAGGCGGTCAACAACGCCGAAGACCTGATGGGCAAGCGCGCGACCATGGACATGGTCTTCGGCCTGCACCACTTCGCCCATGCGCACAATGAGCTGATGTCGGGTGACCGACTGGGCGGATATGACGCCAAGGCCATGGCCCGTTCGCAACGCACCTCGGGCGGGGCGTGAGCATGGCGATCTCTTTGAATACCCGTCTGACCGAATTGCTCGGCTGTCGTTATCCGATCATCCAGACCGCAATGGGCTGGGTCGCCGACCCGAAGCTGGTGGCGGCCACCGGCAATGCCGGCGCCTTCGGCTTTCTCGCCGGGGCGACCATCGAGCCTCAGCGGATGGAGGCAGCGATCCTTGAAACCCGGCGTCTGACCGATCAGCCTTTCGGGGTCAATTTTCATATGTACCAGGCCAACGCCGCAGAGATCGTCGAGCTGGTGCTGCGCCACAACGTCAGGGCG
The DNA here is from genome assembly GCF_057837605.1 of Pseudomonas sp. GL_093. Classification (NCBI taxonomy): domain Bacteria; kingdom Pseudomonadati; phylum Pseudomonadota; class Gammaproteobacteria; order Pseudomonadales; family Pseudomonadaceae; genus Pseudomonas; species Pseudomonas sp. GL_093. The sequence continues at coordinate 2,684,043 of NZ_CM174448.1, forward strand.
GTCAGCTACAGCCGCTCGCCCGGCAAGCAAATGATCAGCCGTCTGAGGGACGCCGGTGTGGTGTGCATCCCCACGGTCGGCGCCCTGAAGCACGCGCAAAAAGCCGTGGAAATGGGTGCCGATGCGGTCACCGTACAAGGCGGTGAGGGCGGTGGGCATACCGGGTCGGTGCCCACTTCGTTGCTGCTCGATCAAGTGGTCAATGCGGTCTCGGTGCCCGTGGTCGCCGCCGGTGGTTTCAAGGATGGTAAAGGCCTGGTCTCGGCCCTGGCCTATGGCGCCGAAGGCATCGCCATGGGCACGCGCTTTCTGATGTGCGCCGACAGTCCGGTGCCGCAGGCGACCCTGTCGCGTTACCTCGCGGTCAAGGACCCGGCGGCGATCATCATCAGTCGCGCCATCGACGGTATGCCGCAACGGATGATTCGCAACGAATTGCTCAACCAGCTTGAAGCGAGTGGTGGTCTCAAACGCTTGTTGCTGGCGGTCCGCAGTGGCCTGGCGTACCGCCGCCACAGTGGCATGAGCCTGACGCAACTGCTCGGCAGCGTTTTGAAAATGCGCGGCAGCGGTGAGCTGACGGCCGCCCAAAGCATCATGGCCGCCAACGCGCCGATGGTGATCCAGAAAGCCATGGTCGACGGGTTACCCGCCGAAGGTGTACTGCCCGCCGGCCAGATCGCCGCGTCCATCGACAGCTTGCCCAGCTGCGCCCAATTGATTGAACAGATCGTCCGTGACGCCGAAGCGCGTCTGGGCGAGCTGTGCCGCCGTGTGTCGTGAAGGGGAAAGGCATGAAACCATTTAGCGTCAGTATCGATAACGGCATCGCCGAACTGGTGTTCAACCAGCCACCGGTCAACGCCTTCAATTGTCAGGGCTGGGCCGATATCGCCAGCGAGATCGAAGGCCTCGGTCGCGACGCCAGCGTGCGGGTGATCGTGATTCGGGCCGAAGGGCGCGGCTTCTGTGCCGGGGTCGACATCAAGGAACTGGCCGCCGACGGCAACCTGATCGTGGCGGTGAACAAAGGCAACTACGACAGCTTCAAGGCGATCCACCGCAACCCGAAACCGGTGATCGTCGCGGTACACGGCTTCGTGCTCGGCGGCGGCATCGGCATCTGCGGCGCGGCCGACATTCTGGTGGCCTCCGAGTGCGCCAGTTTCGGCGTGCCCGAGGTCGATCGCGGTGCCATGGGTGGCGGCGCGCATTTGCAGCGGCTGTTCCCGGTACAGAAAGTCCGTCACATGTACTTCACCGGCGAAATGATCGACGCCGCCGAGGCCTGGCGCCTGGGTGCGGTAGAGCGTGTGGTCAAGCGCGAGGACTTGCGTGAGGCCGCGCTGCAGATCGCCCGCACCATCGCCGCCAAGAGCCCGGCCATGATCAGCCTCGCCAAAGAAGCGCTGAGCGGTATCGAAGACGGCAATCTGGAAGACAAATATCGCTGGGAGCAGGGCTTCACGCTCGAGGCTTATCGCTCACTGGACTCACAGGAAGCACGCGACTCGTTCGTCGAGAAGCGCGATGCCCACTTCAACGGCTGAAGGCACTCTCATGGACCTGACATACACCCCGGCCCAGCAGGCCTTTCGCGCCGAGGCGCGGACCTGGCTGACGGCCAATGTACCCCGTGAACCGCTGCAATCGTTCGACACCGAGCAAGGCTTTGCCGAGCACCGTGCCTGGGAAAACCGGCTTAACGACGGTCGCTGGGGCATGGTCACCTGGCCGATCGATCTCGGCGGGCGCGGTTGCGACTTGATCGAGTGGTTGATCTTCGAGGAGGAGTACTACCGCTCTGGCGCGCCTGCACGGGTTAACCAGAACGGCATCTTCCTGCTCGGCCCGACGCTGATGGAATATGGCAGCGAGGAACAGAAGGCGCGCTTTCTGCCACGCATGGCCACTGGCGAAGACATCTGGGCCCAGGCCTGGTCCGAACCGGGCGCGGGTTCCGACATGGCGGCAATCCGCTCGAAGGCCGAACGGGTGGGCGACCATTACGTGATCAACGGCCAGAAAACCTGGTCGACTCGCGCCGTGTGGGCCGACTGGGTGTTCGGTATCTTCCGCACCGACCCCCATTCGCAGCGCCATCAGGGCCTGACGTTTATTCTGCTACCGCTCGACAGTCCGGGGATCACGGTTCGGCCGATTCCTCAGCTCAATGGCTTGCCCGGGTTCGCCGAGATTTTCTTCGACGACGTCAAGGTTCCGGTGGAAAACGCGCTGGGCGGCGAGGGCATGGGTTGGCATGTGGCGATGTCCACCGCCGGGTTCGAGCGCGGTTTGCTGCTGCGTTCACCCGCACGTTTTCAGGAAACCGCTCGGCGACTGGTGCAGCTGTACCAGGCCAACCGCGAGCAGGCTGACCGCGATCCGGCCATTGGCGAGTCGGTGATGCGCGCCTGGCTGGACGCCGAGGCTTACACCCTGAGCACCTACATGACCGCCTCGAAACTGGTGCAGGGCGGCAAGATCGGGCCAGAGTCTTCGACCAACAAAATCTTCTGGTCGGAACTCGATCAGCGCATGCACGACACCGCCATGAGCATTCTCGGCTTGCGTGGCGAGCTGCTGCCCGAAGCACCTGCTGCGGGCGATGTCGGCCATTGGCTGGAAGGCTTTCTGTTTGCCCAGGCCGGGCCGATCTACGCCGGCACCAACGAGATCCAGCGCAACATCATTGCCGAACGCATGCTCGGCATGCCGCGTGCCTGAGGAATAGACCATGGACTTTAGTTTCAGCCGCGACCAATTGCTGTTTCAGGACAACGTCAGAAGTTTTCTGATCAACGAGGTCACTCCAGAGCGCATTCGCGAATTGTGGCTCAGCGACAGCGGGCGCAGCGATCAGCTCTGGGCCCAATTGGTGGAGTTGGGCCTGACCGCGCTGACCGTTCCCGAAGAGCAAGACGGGATGGGCATGAATGAGCTGGACTTCATTCTGCTCGCTCAGGAATGTGGTTATGCCGGTCTGCCCGAGCCGCTGGTGGACACGATGCTGATCGGCGTGCCGTTGCTCGCCGCCCTTGATGAAAGCCACGCGGTGCTCAAACAGCACTGGCTGGCGCGCGTCGCCGAAGGCCGTGCGCGGTTGGCGATTGCCGAACCGGGTAACCCGCTGGTCAGCGATGCTCATGTCGCCGATTTGTTGTTGCTGGCCCATGGCGATGAGGTGCATGCGGTCGAACCTGGCGCGGTGCGCTTGACCCGCAATGTGTCGGTCGATCCCAGTCGTCAGCTGTTTCAGGTCGACTGGACGCCAACGTCCGCCACCTGCGTGGCCGCTGGCGAACAGGGTCGGCGCTTGTGGGCCGCCGCGTTTGATCGTGGCGCGCTGGGCTGTGCTGCGCAAATGCTGGGGCTGGCCAAGCGCATGGTCGACCTCGCGGTGGATTACACCTTTGAACGCAAACAGTTCGGCAAACCGGTGGGTTCGTTTCAGGCGGTCAAGCATTTGATGGCCAACGTCGCGGTGCAGATCGAGTTCGCCAAAGGGCCGCTGTATCGCGCCGCCTACGCAGTGGCCGAGCAGCAACCGGGGCAAGACGTGCTGGTGTCCCACGCCAAACTGGCGACGGCGGAAGCGGCGATGCTGGCCGCAAAAAACACCATTCAGGCCCATGGCGCCATGGGTTACACCTGGGAAGTCGACCTGCATTTGTTCATGAAACGCGCCTGGGCGCTGGACAAGGTCTGGGGTGATCGCGGCCATCATAAAGGGCGGATCCGCGCGGCTTTGTTCGACGGCAATCCAGCACTGGGTGCTGGTAAAACTTTCTGACGGCGACTGTGCCTGACGTCAACATTTACCCCGAGGTACACCATGCCTGAAGCCTATATTGTCGACGCCCTGCGCACGCCCACTGGGCGGCGCAAAGGTGGTTTGAGCCAGATTCACGCCGCCGATCTGGGCGCCCACGTCTTGCGTGCGCTGGTCGAGCGCAACGACATCCCCGATGACGATTACGACGACGTGATCTTCGGTTGTGTCGACACCATCGGTCCGCTGGCCGGGGACATTGCCCGCACCTGTTGGCTGGCCGCGGGCCTGTCGCATGCAGTACCCGGCACCACCATCGATCGCCAGTGCGGTTCGTCCCAGCAAGCGGTGCACTTTGCCGCCCAAGCGGTGATGAGCGGCACTCAGGATGTGGTCGTCGCCGGCGGCGTGCAAACCATGACCCAGATTCCTATTTCCTCAGCCATGATCGCTGCCGAACCACTGGGCTTCAGTGATCCGTACAGCGGCTCCGAAGGTTGGGTCCGGCGCTATGGCGCACAACCGCCGACTCAATTCCGTTCGGCGCAGATGATTGCCGAGAAGTGGGGGCTGTCCCGCGAACAACTGGAAGCCTATTCACTGGAGTCCCATCAGCGGGCATTGCGGGCCATCGAGCAAGGACGGTTCAACCGGGAAATCGTGCCACTGGCCGGGGTCGTGCACGACGAAACGCCGCGACAGACCAGTCTGGCGAAAATGGCCGAACTGGACGTGCTGTTTGGCTGCGACCGGGTGACCGCGGCAGTGTCCAGCCAGACCTGCGACGCGGCCAGCGCGATGCTGATCGTTTCTGAAGCGGCACTCAAACGCTATGGGCTGACACCGCGCGCGCGTATCCACCACCTCAGCGTACGCGCCGAAGACCCGATCTGGATGCTCACCGCTCCCATCCCGGCCACCGCTTATGCACTCAAGCGAGCCGGGATGAAGCTGGAAGACATCGATCGGGTGGAGATCAACGAAGCCTTCGCGTCGGTGGCCATGGCCTGGCTCAAGGAGACGGGTTATCCCCATGAACAGACCAACGTCAACGGCGGGGCGATTGCCCTCGGCCATCCGTTGGGCGCCACCGGCACTCGGTTGATGTGCACGCTGTTGCATGAACTGGAGCGCAGCGGGGGACGCTTCGGTTTGCAGACCATGTGCGAAGGTGGCGGCCAGGCCAACGTGACGATTATCGAACGCTTGTAAGCGATGTATTTGAAGGGAGCAGGAACATGAAAATCTGTGAGAACCGCGTAGTGATCATCACCGGTGCCGGCGGTGGTCTGGGCCGGGCCTACGCGCTGGCCTTCGCCGCCGAGGGCGCTAACGTGGTGGTCAACGATATCAATCGTGAAGCGGCGCTGGCCGTGGTCGGCGAAATTCTTGGGCTGGGTGGAAGCGCCGTGGCCAACAGCAACGACATCACCCGCTACGACGATGCGGCGTTGATCGTGCGCCAGGCCATCGAAACCTTCGGCGGCCTGGACGTGGTGGTCAACAACGCCGGCATCTGTCGCGACCGAATGTTCGCCAGCCTCACCGAAGCCGACTGGGATGCGGTGGTGGCCGTGCACCTCAAAGGCCACTTCTGTATCGCCAGCCACGCCGCGCGTTACTGGCGCGAGCAGGCCAAGGGAGGGGCGCAGCTGAGTGCGCGGATCATCAACACCAGTTCCGGGGCCGGTTTGCAGGGCTCCATCGGTCAGTCCAACTATGCCGCTGCCAAGGCCGGTATCGCTGCGTTGACGCTGGTGCAGGCGGCCGAACTGGGTCGCTATGGCATAACCGTCAACGCCCTGGCCCCGGCCGCGCGCACCGGCATGACCGAGCAAGTGTTCGCCGATAGCATGAAAAAACCCGAAGAGGGCTTCGACTACTTCGCTCCGGAAAACGTTGCGCCGTTGGTGGTCTGGCTCGGCTCGCAAGCGTCCAGTGCGGTGAACGGGCAGATGTTCGAAGTCGAGGGCGGCAAGTTGTCGATTGCCGACGGCTGGCGTAGAGGTCCGGAACTGGACAGGCAAGGGCGTTGGGCGGTGGGCGAGGTGGGGCAGGCAGTAGAGCAATTGATGGCCCGGGCGGTGCCCGCTGCGAAAGTGTATGGCAGCTGATTGGGCCGCCCTCTATATAGAAGGATTCGTTTTGCTCTTCTATATAGAGGAGAAACGGGCTGTTTTCCGGCGTTCTGCACGTGATTGATAGAAAAACTCAATTAAGGGTTGACAGCAGATTCTGGAAGTCTATAATTCGCCCCACTTCCGGCGCAGTCGAAACGGAAAACTCCTTGGTAAACAACGAGTTACGCAGTTTTCGACAGCGAGTTGCTTCAGGTCATCGAAGTCCAGAAGGAGTCGGTCAGGCAGGGTGGTTTAGCTTGATTGACGATTCGATCTTCTCGGTCGAAAGCGGTGTAAAAGAGGTGTTGACAGCAGCGACTAACGCTGTAGAATTCGCCTCCCGCTAACGAGAGATCGCAAGCGCAAGTGGTTGAAGTTGCAAAGGAAACTTTGAAAACTTCGAAAAATAACCGCTTGACAGCAACAGAGGCTGCTGTAGAATGCGCGCCTCGGTTGAGACGAAAGATCTTAACCAACCGCTCTTTAACAACTGAATCAAGCAATTCGTGTGGGTGCTTGTGGAGTCAGACTGATAGTCAACAAGATTATCAGCATCGCAAGTTACTCCGCGAGAAATCAAAGATGTAACCAACGATTGCTGAGCCAAGTTTAGGGTTTCTTAAAAACCCAAAGATGTTTGAACTGAAGAGTTTGATCATGGCTCAGATTGAACGCTGGCGGCAGGCCTAACACATGCAAGTCGAGCGGCAGCACGGGTACTTGTACCTGGTGGCGAGCGGCGGACGGGTGAGTAATGCCTAGGAATCTGCCTGGTAGTGGGGGATAACGCTCGGAAACGGACGCTAATACCGCATACGTCCTACGGGAGAAAGCAGGGGACCTTCGGGCCTTGCGCTATCAGATGAGCCTAGGTCGGATTAGCTAGTTGGTGAGGTAATGGCTCACCAAGGCGACGATCCGTAACTGGTCTGAGAGGATGATCAGTCACACTGGAACTGAGACACGGTCCAGACTCCTACGGGAGGCAGCAGTGGGGAATATTGGACAATGGGCGAAAGCCTGATCCAGCCATGCCGCGTGTGTGAAGAAGGTCTTCGGATTGTAAAGCACTTTAAGTTGGGAGGAAGGGCATTAACCTAATACGTTGGTGTCTTGACGTTACCGACAGAATAAGCACCGGCTAACTCTGTGCCAGCAGCCGCGGTAATACAGAGGGTGCAAGCGTTAATCGGAATTACTGGGCGTAAAGCGCGCGTAGGTGGTTTGTTAAGTTGGATGTGAAATCCCCGGGCTCAACCTGGGAACTGCATTCAAAACTGACAAGCTAGAGTATGGTAGAGGGTGGTGGAATTTCCTGTGTAGCGGTGAAATGCGTAGATATAGGAAGGAACACCAGTGGCGAAGGCGACCACCTGGACTGATACTGACACTGAGGTGCGAAAGCGTGGGGAGCAAACAGGATTAGATACCCTGGTAGTCCACGCCGTAAACGATGTCAACTAGCCGTTGGGAGCCTTGAGCTCTTAGTGGCGCAGCTAACGCATTAAGTTGACCGCCTGGGGAGTACGGCCGCAAGGTTAAAACTCAAATGAATTGACGGGGGCCCGCACAAGCGGTGGAGCATGTGGTTTAATTCGAAGCAACGCGAAGAACCTTACCAGGCCTTGACATCCAATGAATCTGCTAGAGATAGCGGAGTGCCTTCGGGAACATTGAGACAGGTGCTGCATGGCTGTCGTCAGCTCGTGTCGTGAGATGTTGGGTTAAGTCCCGTAACGAGCGCAACCCTTGTCCTTAGTTACCAGCACGTAATGGTGGGCACTCTAAGGAGACTGCCGGTGACAAACCGGAGGAAGGTGGGGATGACGTCAAGTCATCATGGCCCTTACGGCCTGGGCTACACACGTGCTACAATGGTCGGTACAGAGGGTTGCCAAGCCGCGAGGTGGAGCTAATCCCAGAAAACCGATCGTAGTCCGGATCGCAGTCTGCAACTCGACTGCGTGAAGTCGGAATCGCTAGTAATCGCGAATCAGAATGTCGCGGTGAATACGTTCCCGGGCCTTGTACACACCGCCCGTCACACCATGGGAGTGGGTTGCACCAGAAGTAGCTAGTCTAACCTTCGGGAGGACGGTTACCACGGTGTGATTCATGACTGGGGTGAAGTCGTAACAAGGTAGCCGTAGGGGAACCTGCGGCTGGATCACCTCCTTAGTCGACGACATCAGCTGCTCCATAAGCTCCCACACGAATTGCTTGATTCATTGAAGAAGACGATAAGAAGCAGCCCTAACAGGTTGTAGCTTAGTTGGTTGGAACGCACCCCATGCTCTGTGGTAAAGAGCAGGGTGAGGTCGGCCTTAAAGCTCGAAATTGGGTCTGTAGCTCAGTTGGTTAGAGCGCACCCCTGATAAGGGTGAGGTCGGCAGTTCGAATCTGCCCAGACCCACCAATTTTGTGTGGGAACCTGTAGAAATACGGGGCCATAGCTCAGCTGGGAGAGCGCCTGCCTTGCACGCAGGAGGTCAACGGTTCGATCCCGTTTGGCTCCACCACTAACTGCTTCTGTTTGTTGAAAGCTTAGAAATGAGCATTCCATCGTGATGATGGTGAATGTTGATTTCTAGTCTTTGGATTAGATCGTTCTTTAAAAATTTGGGTATGTGATAGAAAGATAGACTGAACGTTACTTTCACTGGTAACGGATCAGGCTAAGGTAAAATTTGTGAGTTGCTCTTAATTGAGTATTATCGAATTTTCGGCGAATGTCGTCTTCACAGTATAACCAGATTGCTTGGGGTTATATGGTCAAGTGAAGAAGCGCATACGGTGGATGCCTTGGCAGTCAGAGGCGATGAAAGACGTGGTAGCCTGCGAAAAGCTTCGGGGAGTCGGCAAACAGACTTTGATCCGGAGATGTCTGAATGGGGGAACCCAGCCATCATAAGATGGTTATCTTAAGCTGAATACATAGGCTTAAGAGGCGAACCAGGGGAACTGAAACATCTAAGTACCCTGAGGAAAAGAAATCAACCGAGATTCCCTTAGTAGTGGCGAGCGAACGGGGACTAGCCCTTAAGTGGCTTTGAGATTAGCGGAACGTTCTGGAAAGTACGGCCATAGTGGGTGATAGCCCTGTACGCGAAAATCTCTTAGTCATGAAATCGAGTAGGACGGAGCACGAGAAACTTTGTCTGAATATGGGGGGACCATCCTCCAAGGCTAAATACTACTGACTGACCGATAGTGAACTAGTACCGTGAGGGAAAGGCGAAAAGAACCCCGGAGAGGGGAGTGAAATAGATCCTGAAACCGTATGCGTACAAGCAGTGGGAGCCCACTTTGTTGGGTGACTGCGTACCTTTTGTATAATGGGTCAGCGACTTATTTTCAGTGGCGAGCTTAACCGAATAGGGGAGGCGTAGCGAAAGCGAGTCTTAATAGGGCGTCTAGTCGCTGGGAATAGACCCGAAACCGGGCGATCTATCCATGGGCAGGTTGAAGGTTGGGTAACACTAACTGGAGGACCGAACCGACTACCGTTGAAAAGTTAGCGGATGACCTGTGGATCGGAGTGAAAGGCTAATCAAGCTCGGAGATAGCTGGTTCTCCTCGAAAGCTATTTAGGTAGCGCCTCATGTATCACTGTAGGGGGTAGAGCACTGTTTCGGCTAGGGGGTCATCCCGACTTACCAAACCGATGCAAACTCCGAATACCTACAAGTGCCGAGCATGGGAGACACACGGCGGGTGCTAACGTCCGTCGTGAAAAGGGAAACAACCCAGACCGTCAGCTAAGGTCCCAAAGTTATGGTTAAGTGGGAAACGATGTGGGAAGGCTTAGACAGCTAGGAGGTTGGCTTAGAAGCAGCCACCCTTTAAAGAAAGCGTAATAGCTCACTAGTCGAGTCGGCCTGCGCGGAAGATGTAACGGGGCTCAAACCATACACCGAAGCTACGGGTATCACTTAGGTGATGCGGTAGAGGAGCGTTCTGTAAGCCTGTGAAGGTGAGTTGAGAAGCTTGCTGGAGGTATCAGAAGTGCGAATGCTGACATGAGTAACGACAATGGGTGTGAAAAACACCCACGCCGAAAGACCAAGGTTTCCTGCGCAACGTTAATCGACGCAGGGTTAGTCGGTCCCTAAGGCGAGGCTGAAAAGCGTAGTCGATGGAAAACAGGTTAATATTCCTGTACTTCTGGTTATTGCGATGGAGGGACGGAGAAGGCTAGGCCAGCTTGGCGTTGGTTGTCCAAGTTTAAGGTGGTAGGCTGGAATCTTAGGTAAATCCGGGATTCTAAGGCCGAGAGCTGATGACGAGTTACCCTTTGGGTGACGAAGTGGTTGATGCCATGCTTCCAAGAAAAGCTTCTAAGCTTCAGGTAACCAGGAACCGTACCCCAAACCGACACAGGTGGTTGGGTAGAGAATACCAAGGCGCTTGAGAGAACTCGGGTGAAGGAACTAGGCAAAATGGCACCGTAACTTCGGGAGAAGGTGCGCCGGTGAGGGTGAAGCATTTACTGCGTAAGCCCATGCCGGTCGAAGATACCAGGCCGCTGCGACTGTTTATTAAAAACACAGCACTCTGCAAACACGAAAGTGGACGTATAGGGTGTGACGCCTGCCCGGTGCCGGAAGGTTAATTGATGGGGTTAGCTAACGCGAAGCTCTTGATCGAAGCCCCGGTAAACGGCGGCCGTAACTATAACGGTCCTAAGGTAGCGAAATTCCTTGTCGGGTAAGTTCCGACCTGCACGAATGGCGTAACGATGGCGGCGCTGTCTCCACCCGAGACTCAGTGAAATTGAAATCGCTGTGAAGATGCAGTGTATCCGCGGCTAGACGGAAAGACCCCGTGAACCTTTACTATAGCTTTGCACTGGACTTTGAATTTGCTTGTGTAGGATAGGTGGGAGGCTTTGAAGCGTGGACGCCAGTTCGCGTGGAGCCAACCTTGAAATACCACCCTGGCAACTTTGAGGTTCTAACTCAGGTCCGTTATCCGGATCGAGGACAGTGTATGGTGGGTAGTTTGACTGGGGCGGTCTCCTCCTAAAGAGTAACGGAGGAGTACGAAGGTGCGCTCAGACCGGTCGGAAATCGGTCGTAGAGTATAAAGGCAAAAGCGCGCTTGACTGCGAGACAGACACGTCGAGCAGGTACGAAAGTAGGTCTTAGTGATCCGGTGGTTCTGTATGGAAGGGCCATCGCTCAACGGATAAAAGGTACTCCGGGGATAACAGGCTGATACCGCCCAAGAGTTCATATCGACGGCGGTGTTTGGCACCTCGATGTCGGCTCATCACATCCTGGGGCTGAAGCCGGTCCCAAGGGTATGGCTGTTCGCCATTTAAAGTGGTACGCGAGCTGGGTTTAGAACGTCGTGAGACAGTTCGGTCCCTATCTGCCGTGGACGTTTGAGATTTGAGAGGGGCTGCTCCTAGTACGAGAGGACCGGAGTGGACGAACCTCTGGTGTTCCGGTTGTCACGCCAGTGGCATTGCCGGGTAGCTATGTTCGGAATAGATAACCGCTGAAAGCATCTAAGCGGGAAACTAGCCTCAAGATGAGATCTCACTGGGACCTTGAGTCCCCTGAAGGGCCGTCGAAGACTACGACGTTGATAGGTTGGGTGTGTAAGCGCTGTGAGGCGTTGAGCTAACCAATACTAATTGCCCGTGAGGCTTGACCATATAACACCCAAGCAATTTGCTGACCTGAAAAGGCACCAGATTGCGGTGTGTGAAGACGAAACGAACCGAAAGTTCGAGATACTCACAAAACACCTGCTGTCACATACCCAATTTGCTGAAGCGAGACCAACAGGTCACGACTCAGTACCCGAATTTCTTGACGACCATAGAGCATTGGAACCACCTGATCCCATCCCGAACTCAGCAGTGAAACGATGCATCGCCGATGGTAGTGTGGGGTTTCCCCATGTGAGAGTAGGTCATCGTCAAGATTAAATTCCGAAACCCCTATCTGCGTATGCAGGTAGGGGTTTTGTTTTGCTCGCAGGAAAGTGCGAACGGACATTACCGGTACTTGATCACAATCCCTTTGAGTTTCCGACCTTCGATGGTTTTTACGTCGCGAGCCCACAGTGGACCGTTGACATAGGCGCCCACCGGTTGGATATGGTCGTAGACCACCACCACGGCATCGCCGCCGAGCTTGGCGGACTCGTCGCGTAGTTTTTCTTCTACCTGAGTGATGGGAGGAGCAGGCTCGACGCTGGCATCGATGACCACCTCACCCAATCGGACGTGAGGGCGAAGAGGCTCGGTGCGCAGCACCACGACCTCGCTGGCGAGCGTCGGTGCGGGATGCTCTACGCCCACATAGGCGGTGGTCTGGGCGTCGACGGTGGCGCAGCCACTCAGCGCGAGCAGAGTGGCGGTGAGTCCTCCGGCCAGCAGTGACAGTTTGAAACGAGTGGACCAAGGCACATCATGGGCAGGCATGGTGGGGTTCCTCCGAACAATCCGCAGTTGTACGAGGTAGCGTGTTGACGGTAGCAGACGGTCCGGCAGTTGCCAGAAGCCCAACCTTTCCAGGTTGGGCTTTTTTCATGCCTTGAGAAAGTGAGTTTCACTGATCCTTTTCGCAATTCACCATCCACGACACACCAAACCGATCAACCAACATGCCGAAGCGTGCTGCCCAGAACGTCGCTTCCAGTGGCATTTGAACGCTGCCGTCTTCCGACAATGCAGCGAAGACCCGTTCAGCCTCCGCAATGCTGTCGACATTCAGCGAAACCGAACAGCCGCTCATTTCGTCAGTAGGGCGATCAGGTGTTGTGTCCGAGCCCATGATCGCCTGATCGCCCACCAGCAGGCGGGTGTGGATGATCAGGTTGTGGTAGTCCGTCGGAAAGTGCTCGCGCGCGGGGCTTTCGCCGAAGGTCATCATGACTTCGATCTGGCCTGGCAGGCTTTGGGCATAGAAGGTGAAGGCGGCTTTGCAGTCGCCGTTGAAGATCAAGTAGGGATTGATTTTCATGCTTTGCTCCCGGTAACGAAGAAGCGGAGGGAGGCTGAATTCACCTCCGGCTCCGCAGTGATTGGGCTCCCTTTAGCAAAGCGTTAGATATCGTGATTGGCAGGAATCGTTTAGATGTTTTTTCTATTGAAGCGGCGTGGCTTATGGCTTCTAGCGCCTCAGTAGTGATCCCGGTTCCTCAAGCTACTGCCCGTGGAGCCGCGGGGCGTAGCAAACGTTCGATGGCTCCACTCACCAGACTCTCCAACAGCTCAACGCGCTCTTGCTCATCCAGCGAATGTTGCGCCAACCAGCCGGGTGCGCTGTTGAGTAAGTTAGCGATGGCATGTCCGGCGGCCAGCAAACCCTGTTCACTGAAGCGGGATCGGGCCCCGAGCATCAGCAGCAATTTGCGCTCGTATTGCTCGCGCAGCTGCCGAACCCGTTCCTGTTGCTCTTCATTCAGGCAGCCGCTGTCACGCTCTGCCAGACGAAAATGCCAGGGCATCTCCTGATGCAGGTTCAAATGCGCTCGGATAAGGGCATGGAGCTTGTCACGTTTTGCCGGCGCCTTTTGCTCGATACGCCCCAAGGTTGCCAGCAGCTCTTCGTAGAACTCTTCGATCAGGTCGAGCAGCAAGTGCTGTTTGCTGGGGTAATGGTGATACAACGAGCCGGGAGCGAGCCCCAGGCAGGTCGCGAGCTCACGCATGCCGACCTGTCCGAAACCTTTGCAGGCGAACAGCTCCAGCACCTTGTCCCGGTACTCGGCAAAGCGCGAGCAACGCTCAGGCATAGGCATGGAAGCCACGCCCCGTTTTGCGCCCCAGGTAACCGGCGGCGACCATTTCCTTGAGCAGTGGAGCAGGGCGGTACTTGCTGTCGTTGAAGCCATCGTAGAAGGCTTCGAGGATCGCCAGCACGGTGTCCAGACCGATCAGGTCCGCCAACGCCAACGGCCCGATCGGCTGATTGCAGCCCAGGCGCATGCCGGCGTCGATGTCTTCGGCGCTGGCCAGGCCTTCCTGAAACACCAGGATCGCTTCGTTGATCATCGGCACCAGAATCCGGTTGACCACGAAACCCGGACGGTTGCCCGCGGTGATCGCGGTTTTGCCGAGAGTGGTCGCCATGTCCAGCGCCAGGGCGTGGGTGGCGTCGCTGGTTTGCAAACCGCGAATCACCTCGATCAGGCCCATCACCGGCACCGGGTTGAAGAAGTGCAGACCGATGAAACGCTCAGGCTGGCTCACGCTGGCAGCGAGTTGGGTGATGGACAGCGAAGACGTGTTGGAGGCAATCACGCAATCGTCGCTGACCTGCGCGGCGATCTGTTGCAGCACGCGCAGTTTCAGCTCGAGGTTTTCGGTCGCGGCTTCGATCACCAGTTGCACGTTCTGCAGGTTGGTGTAGTCGGTGCTGGTGCGGATCTTATCGAGGGCGGCGAGCTTTTGCTCTTGCGTCAGCGTTTCCTTGGCAACCTGCCGATCGAGGTTTTTGGCGACGGTCGCGACGGCCTTTTGCAGGGCGCTCTCGGAGATGTCGAGCAAGGTCACGTTAAAACCGGCCAAGGCGCAGACTTGCGCAATACCATTGCCCATGGTGCCTGCGCCGATCACGCCAATGTTTTGCAGATTCATGTTCTGTCCTTCCGATCAAATCCCGCGATACCTTGGCCGCCGTAGTGGCCGAAGGCGTACTATTGGCCGCGAGTCTAGAGCCGGCAGGGCGGTTGTCCTATGCCGAAACTGTTCAACGGCACTGGTGTTTTTTGCCATTCGGGTGATGGGGAGAGAAGCGTTCACATGCGGGAAAAGGACTCGGTTTCTGCCTACTTCGTGCAGGCAATGATCCATGGGCTGGGCAACAATCCGCAACGTCAGAGGGCTGCGCTTGAACAGGCCGGCATCGATCCGGCGTTGATGGAGCAGCCCACTGCACGTGTACCGGCGAGTGCGTTTGCCGCGTTGTGGTTGATTCAGATCCGCGAGCTCAACGATGAGTTTTTCGGGCTCGACTCCCATGGCATGCCGCCGGGCGGTTTCGCCCTGATCTGCCGGGCATTGATTCAGGAACCTGACCTGCACAAAGCCATGCGCCAATGCCTGGCCAATTTCGCGCTATTCCTCCAGGACTTTCGCGGCACGCTGACGGTGCGCGGAAAACGTGCGGTGATCAGCCTGCAGAACCACTCGCCAAACAGCGACGTCAGTCGTTTGGGCGAGGAGACGTTTCTGGTGTTGATGATCAGTCTGCTCTGCTGGCTGGGCGGGCGGCGCATCCCCATCGACCGCGCAGATTTTCGCCATGAACGTGTGTCGCTCAGCGATGACCGTTTGCTCTGGGGACCGAACCTGACCTTTGGCGCGGAGCGCACCGAAATCGAATTCGCCAGCCACTATCTGCGTCTGCCGGTGGTTCAGGATCTGGCCTCACTGAAAGTGTTTTTGCGCACCGCGCCGCAATGGCTGGTGATCCGTTTTCGTAATCAGCATGGCCTGGCGTCGCAGGTCCACCAGCGCCTGCGCAACAGTCATTACAGCCAGTGGCCGACCTTGCAGGCCTTCGCCTTGGAACAGCACCTGAGCCCCAGCACCTTCCGCCGAAAGCTGGAGCGTGAAGGGTGTTCGTATCAGGAGATCAAGGACGAGGTGCGGCGTGGCGTAGCCTTCGAACAGCTGCGCCAGAGCCGAGCGAGCATCAGTGACATTGCCGAGCAGCTTGGCTTTCAGGAGCCAAGCGCGTTTCACCGGGCGTTCAAGAAGTGGACGGGGGAAAGTCCGGGACGGTATCGGGCGAGGTATCAGGGGGAGCTCACGGAGTGAACCCTGTTCTTGATCGTTTCACCTCGTTACTCGACCAGGCGAGACGCGCCTTGCTGCTGGTCTGGGCAACGTCACGCGGACTGTTTCTGGGATTGGTGCTGGCGACGCTGATCGCCGGCGTACTCCCGGCACTGGCCGCCTGGTTAGGCCAACGTATCGTCGATGCGGTGGTCACTGCCATGCAATTGCACGCGCAGCAGGGCAGTGCGCCGTTGTGGCCGGTCGTGCGTTATGTGCTGTTTGAAGCGGGCGTGCTCGCGTTGCTGTCCGGGACTCAACGGGCGTTGTCGGTCCAGCAATCGCTATTGCGGGTGCAGTTGGGGCAGAAGGTCAACACGATGATTCTGGAGAAGGCCCAGACGTTATCGCTGGTGCAGTTCGAGAATTCGGAGTTCTACGACAAGCTGATTCGGGTGCGCCGCGAGGCTTCGACTCGGCCGTTGGCGCTGGTGATGAAGTCGTTGGGGCTGATCCAGAACCTGATCGTGTTGATCAGCTTCGGTGTGTTGCTGGTGCATTTTTCGCCTTGGGCGCTGGTGCTGCTGGTGGTCGGCGCACTACCGGTATTTTTTGCCGAAGCGCATTTTTCCGGTGATGCTTTCAGACTGTTCACTCGCCGCGCGCCGGAGAGTCGGCAACAGAGTTACATCGAGACGCTGCTCTCTCACGAGGGCTACATCAAAGAGGTCAAACTGTTCGGCTTCGCGCCGCTGCTGTTGAAGCGTTATCGCGAGACGTTCGCGCGGCTCTATGCCGAAGACCGGCGCCTGACATTACGTCGGGATGGCTGGGGATTTGTCCTCGGTCTACTGGGCACCGGTGCGTTTTATCTGGCCTATGCCTGGGTGGTGGTCGATACCGTCCATGGCAATATCAGCCTCGGGCAGATGACCATGTACCTGGTGTTGTTCAAGCAGGGGCAGACGGCGGTGAGCAGCAGCCTGAGTGCCATCAGCGGTCTCTACGAAGATGGCCTTTACCTCTCCAGTCTTTATGAATACCTGGCCGAGCCTGTTGTGGCGGATACCGGCAACCTCACCGTGGGCGCGGTACCCGGCGATGGCCTGCGTTTCGAGAACGTCGGTTTCCGTTATCCAGGTGCCAGTCGCGCCGCGCTGGAAGGCATCGATCTTCACCTTGTGCCCGGCCACAGTGTGGCGCTGGTGGGGGAGAACGGGTCGGGCAAGACCACGCTGATCAAATTACTGACGCGGCTGTACCGTCCTGATCAGGGCCGTATCCTGCTGGACGGCAGCGATCTGCAAGCGTGGGAAGAAGACGCGCTGCGGCGGCGCATCGGGGTGATTTTTCAGGACTACATCCGCTACCAATTCTCCGTCGGCGAGAACATCGGCGTCGGTGACACACTGGCGTTCAACGATGAACAGCGCTGGCAGGCCGCCGCCGCCGAGGGCATGGCTGCACCCTTTATCGAAGGGTTGGATCGAGGATATGCCACGCAATTGGGGCGGTGGTTTGCCGGCGGCCAGGAGCTGTCCGGCGGGCAATGGCAGAAGATCGCGTTGTCGCGCGCCTACATGCGGCGCAACGCCGATATCCTGATTCTGGATGAGCCGACCTCGGCACTCGACCCGGCGGCGGAAGCAGCGGTGTTTGAGCACTTCAGTGAGCACACTGAAGGCCGGATGACGTTGCTGATCTCTCACCGGTTTTCCAGCGTGCGCAATGCCGACCACATCATCGTGCTGGACCAGGGAGCGATCCTTGAGCGAGGCGATCACGACAGTCTGGTGGCCGCGGGCGGGCGCTATGCACAGTTGTTTGATTTGCAGGCCCGCGGTTACCGATAGATCTCAAGACTCCCGAGAAACCCGCGTCACTGCCGGCCCGGCCATCTGCGCTGGTTTTGTTTTCATCAAGCCGTCGAGTGCCTGGCGATACTGGCTACCCCCCAGGCTCATGCTGTTGTTGTGCGTACCGCCGGGTACCAACAGCAGACGCTTGGGCTCGCTGGCGGCATTGAACAACTGCTGGCTGAACCGCGATGGCATGAACGGGTCGGCCAAGCCATGAACCACCAGCAACGGCATGTTGATGTCGACGATCTTGTCGATGGAATCGAATTTCTGCGACAGCAGCCAGCGCACCGGCAACCATTTCACTGGCAGGTTGCTGTCGGCCACTTGCGCCACGGCATCGCCCAGCGAGGTGAAGGTGGACTCGATCACCAGACCGCGCACCGGCACCACGCCATGGTTCTTTTTCGCCTGCGCGGCCAGGTCTGCTGCCAGGTCGATAGCCACCGCGCCACCGAGTGAGTGGCCGTAGATCAAGCGCTTGTTGGCGTCCGGTTGCATCTGGGTGAAGCGCTCCCAGGCGGCTCGCGCGTCCTCGTAAACACTGGCTTCCGATGGCAGATCACCCTTGCTCTGGCCAAACCCGCGGTAGTCGATGGCCAGCACCGAATAGCCCATGGCGCGCAATTGCTCGATGCGGAACGCCTGGCCCGTCAGGTTCCAGCGCACGCCATGCAGATAGAGGATCGACGGCGCATCACGACGCGCGGCCGGCCACCACCAGGCATGCAGGCTTTGCCCGGCCTTGAAGCTGGCGGGCTTGATGTCGAACTCCTGAACGTCTTGCGGCAGGCCGCGATACCAGCCAGCGTTGCCCGGCTCGATACGAAACAGCAGCTCTCGCTCTGTGTACTTGAGCACGCCGCAGCTCACCGGCAAGCCGACGATTAGTACGGCCATGCACAGCAGCGGCAGCCAGCGTCGGCTCAAGCGGCTCATCACATTCGAAATCATGCAGGGGTCCGGAGGATGAAAAGGAAAGCTCGGGTTTTAACAGAAGCGTGGGGAAAGGTGGGGATAAATTCGACAGTCGTATGAATAGCCCGGATCAGTCGGTGATGCTCAGGGCCTCATCGTCGGAACGCCGCCCGGAGCCGGCTCGCTCCCACAGGGGAACGCATTCCAATGTGGGAGCGAGCTTGCTCGCGATGAGGCCATTACTGCCCATAAAGCTTTATAGCCATCCGCAAAGCCATTCGTCTTTGCTTCATACGCCACCCAATAAAAAAGATTGAATAATCACACAAAATGTTATTTAAATAACAACACAAAAACGCCTCAAGGTGAGATAGCAATGAGCAAGATCGCAGTCATCGGCAGCAACATGGTGGATCTGATCACCTACATCGATCGCATGCCGGCCCAGGGCGAGACGCTCGAAGCGCCGGGATTTGCCCTCGGTTGTGGCGGCAAGGGCGCCAATCAGGCGGTTGCCGCCGCCAAGCTTGGGGCGGATGTGTTGATGCTCACCAAGGTCGGCGATGACCTGTTTGCTGACAACACGCTGGCCAACTTCCAGCGCTTTGGCATCGACACCCATTACGTGCAGCGTGTCCCCGGCGTGTCCAGCGGGGTGGCGCCGATCTTCGTTCAGGCTGACTCGCACAACAGCATCCTCATCGTCAAAGGCGCCAACGCGCATCTCGCCCCGGCAGATATCGACGCGGCCGCGCAGGCGTTGCGTGAATGTTCGCTGATCGTTCTGCAGCTGGAAATCAACGTCGACACCGTTTACTACGCCATCGAGTTCGGCCGCGCACACAACATTCCGGTGCTGCTCAACCCGGCACCAGCGTTGGCGGGCCTGAGCCGTGAACACCTGGCGCAACTGGATTTCCTGGTGCCCAACGAGTCCGAGCTGGCGTTGATTACGGGCCAGACCGTGGACTCGCCGGAGTCGGCCCATAGCGCCGCCCAGACATTGGTCGCCAGCGGCATCCGCCACGTCATCGTGACCCTCGGCCAGCAAGGCGCGCTGTATGTCGGCGAGGAGGGCGAGTTTCAGATTCCCGGCCTGTCTGTCGCCGCACGCGACACCACCGGGGCAGGAGACGCTTTTATCGGTTGCTTCATTCATCACTGGAGCCGCGACCGTGATATCCGCGCCGCCATGACTCAGGCCGTGGCGTATTCCGCCTGCTCGGTCACGGGCCTTGGCACCCAGACGTCCTACCCGGACGCCCACACATTCGCTGAATTCCAGCGCAGCCTCGACGCCTGACGTTGAGGTGATTCAACCGCTCCACCATCCCGAAGCTCACCACGGAGAACAACAATGACAAAGCCTCCGCTCCAACAGACGCCCGATGGTTTCTACCTGAACCGTACGCCCTGGTTCGCCTTCATTTTGCTGTGCAGCATCTTTGCGCTGTGGGCGGCGGCCGCGAGCATGAACGACGTGCTCATCGCGCATTTCAAGAAGGCCTTTTTGCTCAGCGATTTCCAGACCGCGTTCGTGCAGTCGGCGTTTTATCTGGGCTATTTCTTCGTGGCGATTCCGGCTGCGCTGGTGGTCCGCCGTTTCAGTTACAAGACCACCATCCTGATCGGCCTGATGCTGTACATGTTCGGTTGCCTGTTGTTCTTCCCGGCGGCATCGACCGCCAAGTACGGCATGTTCCTGCTGGCGCTGTTCGTGATCGCGGCGGGCCTGTCGTTTCTCGAGACCGCGTGCAACACCTATTCGACGCTGATGGGCCCGCGTGAAACCGGTACCCGTCGCCTGAATATTTCCCAGACTTTCCACCCGTTTGGTGCGATGGCCGGGGTCTATGTCGGCAGCTTTGTGATGTTCAAGGATACCGACGCCACCCGCGAGCAACTCACGCAAATGAGCGCCTCGGACGCGGCGATCCAGCAACTACAAATGATCCAGTCCACGTTGCTGCCGTACAAATGGATGATCGCGGTGCTGGTGCTGATGTTCATCTTGATCGCCATCACCCGGTTTCCCGCGTGCAAAGGAAATCAACCGAGCAGCAAGAAAACTGCCAGCCTCGGCCAGAGCCTGTCGCGGCTGTGGCGCAACAAGCGGTTTACCTTTGGTGTGTTGGCGCAGTTTCTGTACGTCGGAGCCCAGGTCGGGGTGTGGAGTTTCACCATCCGCTTGGCGATGCAGTTGGGCGGCATGAACGAGCGCAGTGCCTCGTGGTTTCTGTTGACGACGTTTGCCGCGTACTTTGTCGGCAAGCTGATCGCCAACGTGCTGATGCGCAAACTGCACCCGGCCAAGGTATTGGCGGTGTACGGCGTGCTGTGCATCGCGTTGCTGGCGTACACCATTCTGGTGCCGAACATCACGGCGGTATACGCAGCCGTTGGCGTGAGCGTGTTCCTCGGTCCGTGCTGGCCGACTATCTACGGCCTGACGATTGACGGCTTGGGTGAAGACACCGGTGTCGGCGGTTCGCTGCTGGTAATGAGCATCGTCGGTGGCGGGGTGATTCCGATCTTCCAGGGGCTGCTGTCTGACTACAGCGGCGGCAACATGCAACTGGCCTATAGCGTGCCGCTGCTGTGCTTCATCGTGATCGTGATGTACGCGATGCGTTGCCTGCGTCATTCCGACAGCGAGCGGGCACCGGTGGGTGCGGTGGTCGTGTCATGAATACGCGGATCAATCTTCATCCGTCGCAGTTCGGCGAGGGGCGCAAAACCTTGCTGGAATCCGAGGCGTTCACGGTCAGCGCCTGGGTCTATCCCAGTGGCGTGCTGGCCGTGGAATTGGCCAACCATCGCGGCCGTCTCGTGGTGCTGCCGTATCAGGGGCAAATGATCTGGTCCGCCGTGTTCGACGGTTGCGACCTGACCATGCGCAACCTGTTCAGCCAGCCCAAACCCAGCCCGACGGTGATCGGCACCTACGGCTGTTTCATGTTTCACAGCGGCCTGCTGCGCAACGGTTGCCCGAGTCCCGAGGATGATCATCCGCTACACGGCGAGATGCCCTGCGCGACCATGGATCGCGCCTGGCTGGAGGTCGGTGAAGACAGCGTCGGTCAATACCTGCGATTGGGTGGCGAGTACGAATACGTGCAGGGTTTTGGTGACCGTTATCGTGCCAGCCCGAGCGTGACTTTACGGGCTGACTCAGGGCTGTTCGACATCGCCATGCAGGTGACCAATCTCGCGGGCAAACCGATGGACCTGATGTACATGGCGCACATGAATTACGCCTATGTCGAAGGCGCTCGTTTCATCGAGCCTTTGGGTTTCGAGCGGGTGCGCTTGCGCAGCAGCGTGCCGGCCCACGTGAAACCGACGCCGGTCTGGACTGAATACATGCAGGTGCTGGCGAAAGACCCGGAGCAGTTCACATGCCTGGATCAGCCGCGGCTCTACGATCCTGAGATCGTGTTTTTCTTCGACGGCGTGCGGGCGGATGACAGTGGCCACGCGCACTTTCTGCTGAGCCATCCGGACGGCGCAGCGTTCTATACCCGCTACCGCCCCGACCAATTCGACCATGCAGCACGCTGGATTCTGCATAACGCCGATCAGCAAGTGTCGGCGTTCGTGCTGCCGGCTACATGCGAACCGGAAGGCTATCGCGCCGAGTCCGCCAAGGGCCACGTGCGGTCACTGGCAGCGGGGGCGACGGCTGATTTCAGCGTCACCACCGGTTACCTCAGTGCAGCGGAACAACAGGCCCTGATCAGATGATCAACTGCGCGCCGCTGGCGGTAATGGCGTCGCGGTAGGCCTTGGGGATTTTCTTGTCGCTGACCACGAACTGAAAGTCTTCAAGATTGGCGAAATGCGCAGTGCGCACCGTGTCGAATTTGCTGTGGTCGGCCAGCAGCAGCCGCTGTTGCGCCTGACGCAGGACCTTCTGTTTGACCTCCACTTCATTGAAGTTGAAGCAGGTCACGCCGAAGTCCTGGCTGATGCCAGCAGCGGAAACGAAAGCCCAGGTCAGGCGTACGCTGTCGAGGATGCCGGTTTCGCTCTGATTCTCGAACACCTGGTTCTTGCGGTGGAACGTGCCGCCGCACATCACGATGTGGCAGTTGGGCTTTTGCGAGAGTTTGAGCAGCACGTTCAGGGAGTTGCACACCGCCGTGAATTCGAGTTCGTCGGGGATGAAGTCGACCACGAAAGGTGTGGTGGTGCCGCAGTCGAAGAACACCGTGTCGCCCGGTTGGATAAACCCGGCGGCGAGTTTGCCGATACGGCGTTTTTCTTCGACGTGCCGGGTGTCCTGTTCGGCCACGCGGTAATCGCCGGGCTCGCTGCCGTCGTGAATTTTCGTGATGTAGCCACCGAGCAGCCGCAGATGGTCGGTGTACTTGCTCAGGTCGCGGCGCAGGGTCATCTCGGACACGTCCAGCAACGCCGCCATCTCGCGCAGATGAATGGCGCTCTGGTCTTGCAGGGCTTGTTGAATCAGCTTGAGACGCTCGGCTTTTTTACTGTCCACAGGCATTCCGGGGTTGATTGTTGGTGTTATTTAAGTAACATTATTTGTGAGTTTTGTAACGTTTTTGCGCGGATCACCCTCGATTGTGGCGCAGGGGCATTTGAATATACAAACAGGAGTTTTTGCGATGGCACACCTCGAACCCCAAGCGTTGGCGCAGTACATCGATCATACCTTGCTGGCGCCTGATGCTTCCCGCGAGCAAATCGCAACGTTGTGCCGCGAAGCCGTAGAACACGGCTTCTATTCGGTGTGCGTGAACTCGGGGCAGGTCCCTCATGCGGCTCAATGCCTTGCAGGGCAAAGCGTCAACATCTGCGCAGTGGTCGGCTTCCCGCTGGGTGCCGGCCTGAGCGACACCAAAGCCTTCGAAGCCGAGCGGGCGATTGCCGCCGGTGCCGGGGAGATCGACATGGTGTTGAACATCGGCGGGTTGAAAGACGGCTTGTTCGATCAGGTGCGGGACGACATCGCCCTGGTCAAACAGGCCTGCGGCAGTGTGCCGCTGAAAGTCATTCTGGAAAACTGCCTGCTCACCGACGCCGAAAAAGTGAAGGCCTGCGAGATTTGCCGGGAGCTGAATGTCGCTTTCGTCAAAACATCGACCGGCTTCAGCCGCAGCGGCGCCACCGTGGAAGATGTCGCCCTGATGCGCCGCACCGTCGGCGCGGTCATCGGGGTCAAGGCTTCCGGTGGCGTGCGTGATTACCCGACCGCGCTGGCGATGATCGAAGCCGGCGCCACGCGACTGGGCACCAGCTCGGGCATCGCGATCATCAGCGGCGCCCAGGCGGCAGGTGAGGGGTATTGATCAGTTAGACCTGCGGCATACCGCCAGAGTCCGTGTAGTGATTGATGAGATTGTTGCGGTGTTTTCTGGCACTCGGGACTAAAGCTAAAGATCGCAAGCTCCTACAGGTGTACGCAAATCCCTGTAGGAGCTGTCGAGTGAAACGAGGCTGCGATCTCTTGATCTTTATGGCATTTCCGGCAGTTCTTGGGGCCGCAGGTCAAACACCAGCACTTCGGCATCCACTCCGTTGCTCAGGGCCAGTACCTGTTCATCGCGAACCCGCACACCATCACCTTCCTGCAAAGGCACGCCGTTGAGTTCAACACTGCCGCGGGCCACATGTACATAAGCATAGCGATTGGAGGCCAACTCCAGCGTTGCGCTTTCCTTGCCGTCGATCAACGCGGCATACACCCGTGCATCCTGACGCACCTTCAGCGAACCCTTCTCCCCGTCGGGGGAGATGATCAGTTGCAGACGGCCGCGTTTCTTCTGCGTGCTGAAGTGCTCTTGCTGATAACGCGGTTTGGCGCCGCTGACCTCCGGCACGATCCAGATTTGCAGGAAGTGCACCGGCCGGGTGGTCGAGTGGTTGTATTCGCTGTGCGCCACGCCGCTGCCGGCGCTCATCAATTGCACGTCACCGGGGCGGATCACCGAGCCGGTACCCAGGGTGTCTTTGTGTTCCAAAGCACCTTCGAGCACATAAGAGAAAATCTCCATGTCGCGGTGTGGGTGCTGGCCGAAGCCTTTACCGGCGGCAACCCGGTCATCGTTGATCACCAGCAGGTCGGAAAAACCCTGCTCTTTAGGGTTGCGATAGTTGGCGAAGGAAAAGGTATGGAACGACTTCAACCAACCGTGATTGGCCGCGCCGCGATCCGAAGCTTTGCGAAGGGTCAGCATGATGAAATCTCCTGTGGGGACGTTGATTCGTCCGAGTGAGGAGAAGGTTAATGGTTACTGGCTGATGCAATAAGTAGATAGAAACTGAAATACTGTCCCTTTTAAGTTGACAGTAATCGACTGGCGATCACGTATTCTTCTCCGACGCTGATGCCACATTTGGCCATAATGCACCGCACTCTTCGGATGCCGGTATTTGGCAGACGGACCTTCTTATGACTTCAGTGATTTGAACCCATGAAAACCGTGGCTATGGTGTTGTTTCCGGACTTTCTGCTGCTGGACATGGCAGGCCCGATGGAAGTGTTTTCCATCGCCAATCGCTATCTGGCAGCGGATGATCGTTACGAACTGTCGACCATCGGCACCGAACATGGCGCACTGCGTGCCTCCAACGGCGTCAGCGTCCAGGCCGATTTGCACATCGATCAGGCGGATCGGGCGTTTGACCTGTTGCTGGTGCCGGGCGGTCCGGGTGCCTACAACGAAAAACATCCACCGTTGTTGTGTTGGCTCAAAGCCGCGGTCGGTCGCGCCGAGCGATACGGCTCGATCTGCACCGGCGCGTTTGTGCTGGGGCATGCCGGTTTGCTGGACGGTTATCGCGTGACCACCCACTGGCATTACACCGAACGACTGATCAAAGGCTTCCCGAAGGCCACCGTCGAGACCGATCAGATTTACGTGCAGGACCGCAATCTCATCACCTCCGGCGGTGTCACCGCGGGTATCGACCTGGCGTTGTCGGTGGTGGCCGAAGACCATGGAAAGAAAGTCGCCCAGGACGTGGCCAAAGTGCTGCTGGTGGTGATGAAACGTCAGGGTGGCCAGGCGCAGTTCAGTCCGCTGATGACCGCTGTCGCGCCCCATCAAACGCCGATGACCCGAGTACAAAACCATGTGCTTGAGCATCTTGATGAAGCCTTCAGCATTGAACGCATGGCCAGCCTCGCGAACATGAGTGCGCGGCACTTCGCCCGGATGTTTGCTCGGGAAGTGAACCTGACACCCATGGAGTTTCTGCAAAGCGCACGAATTGATTGCGCCAGGAATTTGCTGGAAACCAGCGACTTGCCGCTCAAGACAGTGGCGTTCAAAAGTGGTTTCGGCAGCGTGCGGCACATGCGCTTTCTGTTCAGTGAGAAGCTCGGTTTGACCCCGACCCAATACCGCGAACAGTTCAGCTAGAGCCTTCTTGTCCGTTATGCGCACCGTGATGGCTGTGACGCTCCCACCGTGGCAGTTGTACCGTCACTGATGCCTGCCAAGATACCCTGAACGCTTTGCAATGGAGGTGCGGGAGCCTGGAGGGCGGGTGCAAGGGATGTTGCTGCACTGTGAGCCGGGCCAGGTTTCAGCACGTGAATGTGCATGAACAGCCTCAGAGATTTAAACAGCGATGCGGTGCTGCGATTCGGGCCTTATGCATTCCACCTGCGGCAACGGCTGATCCTTGACGGTGATCGACCGCTGCGCATGGGCGGTCGGGCACTGGATATCCTCCAGGTGCTGGTCGAGCGCGCCGGCAACGTGGTCAGCAAGGACGAACTGATTGCTCACGTCTGGCCGACGTCCGTGGTCGAGGAAATCAACCTGCGCGTGCACATTGCGGCCCTGCGTCGGGCGCTTGGCGACGGGCAGAATGGCCAGCGCTACATCGTCAACATTCCCCAACGCGGTTATAGCTTTATCGCCCCGGTGCAGCCTGCGCCCGCGGGCACGCAGGTCTTGATCGAGACCGTTCAAAAACATCAGCACAACCTGCCTGCACGACTCACGCCGGTGACCGGCCGAGATTCGATGGTCGGCAGTCTCGTCCGGCAGTTGCCGGTTCGGCGTTTCATGACCCTGGTTGGCCCCGGCGGCGTCGGTAAGACCACGGTGGCGTTGCGTGTCGCCGAACTGCTGTTGCAGCACTATGAAGATGGCGTGTGGCTGGTTGATTTCGCGGCGATCGATGACCCCACTCAAGTGGTCGATCATCTGACCCAGACCCTTGAACGAGAGATCGGCACGACGCTGGACGGGCTGGCAAACCGGCACACGTTGCTGGTGCTCGACAACTGCGATCACCTGCTGGAACACTGCCGAACCCTGGTCGAGGATGTGCTGATGTCGGCACCTCGGTTGTCCATTCTGGTGACCAGCCGCGAGCCTTTGCAGGCGGCAGAAGAAACGGTCCAGCGTCTGCCGTCTCTGGCGGTGCCGCCCGTGTCGGCGTTGCACAGTGTCGCCGAAGCCATGGGGTATTCGGCGGTGCAGCTATTCGTCAGTCGTGCCCGAACCCGTCAACAAGGGTTTGCCTTGCGCGAACAAGACCTCCAGGCGGTCCGTGAAATCTGTCGGCGGCTCGATGGGTTGCCACTGGCCATTGAACTGGCAGCGGCGCAGATCCACGCGCTGGCGTTGGTCGGTTTGCAAGCTCAGCTGGATAACTGTCTTCAGCTGCTGACCCAAGGTCGGCGCACGGCGGTGCCCCGACATCAGACGCTCAAAGCTGCGCTGGACTGGAGCTATGAGCGGCTGAGCCTGCTGGAACAAACCGTGTTGCAGCGCCTGTCGGTGTTCAAAATGTCCTTCACCCTCGATGCCGCGATTGGCGTGTGCAGTTGCGTGGAGCTGAAGCCCGATCAACTGGCGGAACTGGTGAAGCGATTGGTCGCCAAATCGTTGCTCTCGATGGATCAGGTCAACGGCACAGCCCGTTATCGCTTACTCAACACCACGCGCACGTATGCCCTTGAGAAGCTCGAACACAGCGGCCATCTGCGGGCGTTTGAGCGGCGCTATTCGCACTACATCAGCCGGGCGCGCTGGGTCTCAGGCGTGCAGTTGCCCATGGAGCTCGTCGAGTAATCGACGGACTTTGCTCAGGTCCGGTGTAGAAAATCCCTCGGTGAACCGATGGTAGATCGGTGCCAGCAGCTCATGTGCTTGCTGATACAAGCCCTGACGCTGCCAAAGTTGCGCCAGCGAGGTGGCGCTTCGCAGTTCCCAAGCCAGGGCGCCCTGGTGTTTCGCCACATTTAATGCCCTGATCAGCACGGCCTCGGCCGCTTCGGTTTTCAGTGGGCAATTCTCGGCCAGCAGTGCATCAGCCCGGGCCCGCAGAACTTCCGCCGTGCTCCAGCCGGCCGTACCGGTGTCGGCCCGTTGCAACAGGGCGTCATCGACGAAACCGCAATCCAGGGTGACCATGATGTCCTTGATCAGCCCCACGCCTGGCTGAAGAGGCAAGTGCGCCTCGGCGCGGTCGATCACCTGCGCATAGTGCCGGGCCCAGGTGTAGAACAGCAGCACTGAGTGTTTCTGTGCTTGTTCCAGCAGCAGGCGCAAGAGTTCACGAGCGGTATGGGTATCGCCGTTGTAGTGAGCGATCAGACAACCGGCCAGCGCCAGGGTGTAGCAGATGGACGTGCCGTGGTTGATCTGGATCGCAATGTCCAGCGCTTGCCGGGCGGTGCGCCAGGCTTGTTCCGGTTGCCCCTGCAACCAGAGGATGCGCGCCAGAATCGTCAGGGCGGCGACGCTCTGATCGTAGTGCACGCCAAAACCGTAGGTGAAGCGGTTGAGGTGGCCGCTCTGGGCCATGCGCTGAAGGACCTGTTCGGCATTCACCCGCGCCTGCTGCTGGTCCCCGGCAAAGTGCAACGCGAGGACCCGCAAGCGATGCGTGCTAAGGGACACCACCGCATCGCCGTGCAGCCCCAACCGATCGAATTGCCGGCTCTGTTCCAAGGCCATTTGATAGTTGGCGCAACAGAGGTTGACCGCCATGTGCCCGGACACCGCCCGCAACTGACCGGCCAAATCGTTGCAATGTTTGGCCAGGGTTCTGGCGCTGACGAACGCCTCGACGGTTTCCGTCGTGCCGACCTGAGTGTGATAGCAGGCGCTGCCAAGGGCGAGATGCAGGGCTATTTTCAGCTGCGGGCAAGGATCGGACGTTGCATCGAGCAGTGACAGCGCCTTGCGCACGTACAGGCCGTGCTCCTTGAGCAGCGACAGTTCCTGCCACAGCGGCGCGGAAGTGGCCGTCAGGCGGATCGCCAATGCCTGCGGTCCTTGTGCGTCCAAGCCCCAGTCGAGGGCCGAACGAATGTCTTCCAGACTGCGGGCATAACGCTCGATCCACGTGCTTGTCGGGATCAGCTCCCACTCGTGCTGGGCTTGATTCATCAACGCCAGGCAGCGTTCGGCGTGACGTTTGCGGGTATCGGGCAGGTCGGCGGCCTGGTCGAGTTTTTCCAGGGCATAGCTGCGGGTGGTGTCGAGCAATCGGTAGAACACCTCTTCGTCACCCACTTCCACGTTCAGCAGCGATTTGGCCACCAGTTGCGTAATCGAGCCAAACACTGCCTGCGGTTCGATGTGTTCGCCGACGATCACCGCCGCCGATTCCAGGGTGAATCCGCCTCTGAACACACCCAGTCGGCGCAGACAGGTTTGTTCGCAGGCACTCAGCAGCTCGAAGCTCCAGTCCAGCGTGGCACGCAGGGTTTGGTGTCGGCCCAACGTGGTCTGACAACCCTGGGTGAGCAGGCGAAAACTGCCTTGGAGTTGGGTCAGCAATCCGCTTAATCCGAGGCTGCTGACTTGCGCGGCCGCCAATTCGATCGCCAGTGGAATACCGTCCAGGCGCCGGCAGATTTCAATCGCCAGCGGCAGCTCGTCATCGGTCAGTTCGAAGCTGTCGTGGCTGGCCATCGCGCGTTCGACGAACAACTGCAGGGCGGAAAATGTAAGGGCTTGAGTGCGGTCTGGTACGGCGATGGGGGGAGGGCAGTCCAGCGACTCCAGGCGCTGGACACATTCACCTTCGGCCCGCAGGCTCTCACGGCTGGTGGCCAGAATGTGCACCTCTGGCGCGGCGCGCAGGATGCTCTCGCTCAGCAATGCGATGGCGTCGACCAGGTGTTCGCAGTTGTCGATCACCAGCAGCATCTGCCGGTCGCGCAAGAACGCGGCGAGGCCGCTCATCGGCTCGGCGTCGTGCAAAGACAGTTCGAGCAATGTCGCCAGGTGAACGGTGATCATCGACGGATCGTTGATCGGCGCCAGGTCCAGCAGACGAATGCCATCCCGGTAGCGCCCGATCAGTTGTTCGGCAACACGCAGGGCCACGGTGGTCTTGCCGATCCCGCCGGGGCCGACCAGGGTAATGAAACGCTGGCGTGACAGCTGGACCATCAGACTATCGACGAGGGACTGGCGACCGATCATGCGGGTTCGACGAACGGGCAGGTTGTGACCGCTCGGCGCGGGCGCTTCGCTCCCTGGAGGGTGCTCGATGTGCTCCAGCGAATAGGGCGCCACAAAGCTGTACCCGCGCTGGGCCACGGTGACGATGTAACGCTGGCCGGCCTGGCCGTCACCGAGGGCCTTGCGCAATGCGGCCATGTGCACCCGCAGGTTGATGTCTTCCACCACGCTTTTGGGCCAGATCCCGGCGATCAGCGTTTGTTTGCTGACCACCTTCCCGGCGTGTTCCAAAAGGATCAACAGAATGTCCATCGCACGCCGACCCAGGCGCAGGGGCTGATCGGCCTCCATGACCAGACGTTGTCCGGGATAGATCCGGTAGGGGCCGAAATGGATGGCTTGTTCGGGGGGAAGGGTCAACGTGTCACTCCTGCTTGCCGCCGTCTGGTACGCGGTTTCCGAGCATATTCGTCAGGTTTTTACGGCAGCGCAATGCGCTGGCCGGATGACTCTTCAATGTCCGCCTGAACCGCTGGTTTGCGGCCCCTGTTCATGAGTTCCGTATTTATTGGGCGCGACGGTCTTGAAGATATCGCTGAGGCTTTTGGCGCACCAGGGAAAATTAACAACGTTTAACTCGTCCTGAGTCTGGTCTACGCCCAAAACTCTCCCCTGTAGGGATTAAACATGTCATGAGGACGCGGGAATGAGCAACGTGGTGGTGGTCTATCACAGTGGCTACGGGCACACCCGCGTCATGGCCGAAGCCGTGGCCCAAGGTGTGGAAAGGCACTTGAGAAGTACCTGCCAGCTGATTTCGGTCGAGGACGTGGACCGGCACTGGGACCATTTGCACAGCGCCGACGCGATCATCTTCGGCGCGCCGACTTACATGGGCAGCGCGTCGGCACCCTTCAAGGGGTTCATGGAAGCCACGGCGGCGTTCTATCTGGCCCAACCCTGGCGCGACAAACTGGCGGCCGGCTTCACCAATTCCGGCTGCCTGTGCGGCGACAAACTCAACACCTTGCTGCAGATGGCAGTGTTCGCCGCGCAGCATTCAATGATCTGGGTCGGCCTCGACCTGCTGCCGGCGCGTTCGAGTACGGGCGAGTTCGATGGGCAAATGAATCGCCTGGGCAGCTCGCTCGGCGCCATGGCGCAGTCGAATGTCGAACAGTCCCCCGAATGCGCACCGCCCCCCGAAGACCGCTGCACCGCCGCGCATCTGGGCGAGCGAGTGGCGCGGCTGGCTGAACGCATGAGTCACTCACCGGTTTGATACACCCCAACACTCGCTAAGGAGACATCGCATGAGTACGTTCACGACCCGAGACGGCACCGAGATTTATTACAAGGACTGGGGCACCGGTCAGCCTATTGTCTTCAGCCACGGCTGGCCGTTGAACGCCGACAGCTGGGAATCGCAAATGATCTTCCTGGCCTCCAAAGGCTACCGGGTGATCGCCCATGATCGCCGCGGTCATGGCCGCTCCAGCCAGCCATGGACCGGCAACGACATGGACACCTACGCCGATGACCTGGCGCAGTTGATCGAGTTATTGGATCTGCAAAACGTCGTGCTGTTCGGCTTCTCCACCGGCGGCGGCGAAGTGGCGCGTTACATTGGTCGTCACGGCACCGGGCGCGTGGCCAAGGCCGGGCTGATTTCTTCGGTGCCGCCGCTGATGCTCAAGACTGAAGCCAACCCCGGGGGCCTGCCGATCGAAGTGTTTGACGGCATTCGCGAGGCATCCCTGGCCGACCGTTCGCAGCTTTACATCGACCTCGCAAGCGGTCCGTTCTTCGGCTTCAACAAACCGGACGCCAAGTCATCTCAGGGCATGATCGACTGGTTCTGGATGCAAGGCATGACCTCCGGCCACAAGAACGCTTATGACTGCATCAAGGCGTTCTCCGAAACCGACTTCACCGAAGACCTGAAGAAGTTCGATATACCGACGCTGGTGGTACATGGCGATGCTGACCAGGTGGTGCCGATCGAAGCGGCGGGCATTGCGTCTGCAAAACTGGTGAAAGGATCTACGTTGAAGGTCTACCCGGGCGCTCCCCATGGATTGACGGATACCCACAAGGATCAGCTCAACGCTGATCTGTTGGCGTTTTTGAAGGACTAAGCGTCCCGATCCTATGCCATGGAGGCTCTGTAGCAGCTGTCGAGCCCCGGCGAGGCTGCGTTCTCGGATTTTGCGACTGCTTCGTCCGAATGCGGCCCAAACCGAACGCAGCCTCGCCGGGGCTCGACAGCTGCTACAGGAAATGTGTTGGCGGGTCTACGGGGCGTTGGGGCAGGGCGCGCACAGCGCGGCAACGCCACGCAAACGGAGTGATGCCTTCATTGCGAGTGAAGATGTGGCAGAAATGCGCCTGATCGCAGAAGCCGCATTCGAGACTGATTTGCGTCAGCGTCAGGTCGGTGCTCTGAATCAATTGCTTGGCGCGGGCGATGCGCTGGTTGCGAATCCAGTCTTGAGGTGAGAGCCCGGTGCTGCACTTGAACGCGCGGGAGAAATGACTGCGTGAGAGGGCGCAGGCCCGTGCCAGTTCAGTGACTTCTACGGTTTCACCAAGGCGCTCGAGGATCAGTTGCTTGGCCAGGCTTTCGCGCCAAGGGGTCAGGCCGCCGGTGTTTTTCTTTCGCGTTTCAGTGGCCGTCGCGCGGGCGACGCTTTGCTGAGAATGGGCCATGACAAATGTCCGTGTCGGTGAGCTTCATTTTTGGCAGCAGGGCTCTGGCAGGCGAGTTAAACGTTGTTAATTCCGTCGGTGTGGGTGGCAACCAACGGCGCTAACTCAGCACATTGCTGCAATTTCTACGGGGGCGAGCCGTGCAAAATCGACGTCATCTGGCGGCGTTGTACGTGGCCGCTCTTCTGACTCGACCAAGGTGGTGGAATGAAACATTCTCTGGTTTGCGCGTTGGGGCTCGCGGTAGCGCTGGCGTCCGGCATTTCCTCGGCTCAGGCACCGGCGCAAGTCGGCACACAAGTGCCGGGTTACTACCGGTTGGCGGTGGGCGATTACGAGGTGACGGCGTTGTTCGACGGCTACAACGATCTGTCGCCCAAACTGCTCAAGGGCCTGACCCAAAGTCAGATCCGCGCGCTGCTGGCTCGCCGTTCGATTGAAACGCCGGGCGTACAAACCGCGTTCAACGCCTTTCTGATCAACACTGGCAAGCAGTTGATCCTCGTCGATACCGGCGCCGGCCAGTGCATTGGTGCTACAGCCGGGATGCTGTCAGACAATATGAAAGCCGCCGGTTATGAGCCTGCGCAGGTCGATACGATTTTGTTGACCCACCTGCATTTGGACCATGTCTGCGGACTGGTCGACGGCCAACAGAAACCGGTTTTCGCCAACGCCACGGTCTTTGTTGCGAAGGCAGAAGCTGACTACTGGCTTGATCCCCAGGCCCTAGCCAAGGCGCCCGAGGGTGCCAAGCCGTATTTCAAAATCGCCCAGGACTCGACCGCGCCCTACGTCGCGGCAGGTCGCTTCAAGACGTTCGATGCCGGTCAGTCGCCCGTGCCGGGTATGGAGGCGGTTCTCGAGGCCGGTCATACGCCGGGCAGCACCACGTACCGCTTCAGCTCGCAGGGTCAGAGCATTCTGTTCATGGGCGACCTGGTGCATAACCTCGCGGTGCAGTTCGAGCACCCTGAAGTGTCGATCGGTTTTGACGTCAACAGTCAGCAAGCGATCAAGAGCCGTGCCAAGGTTTTCAGCGATGCAGCGGCGAGCAAAATCTGGGTAACAGCGGCGCATTTGCCGTTTCCGGGTATCGGCCATATCGCGGCAGAGGGCAAGCATTTCCAATGGATACCGGTGGAGTACGGTCCTTACAAACGTGCGGCCAACGTACCGCTGATCGAGTAAAGTCCACCGCTTAGTGCCTGGCTGAACACACAAAGGAACCGTGCCTGTGAACCGTAACGATTTGCGCCGCGTCGACATGAACCTGTTAGTGATTTTCGAAGCGTTGATGTTCGAAAAGAACCTCACCCGTGTGGCTGAAAAACTGTTCATGGGGCAGCCGGCGGTGAGTGCGGCGCTGGGGCGGTTGCGGGATCTGTTCGACGATCCGCTGCTGTTGCGCAATGGCCGCGGGATGGAACCGACGGGGCGGGCACTGGCGATCCTCAAGGAACTGCAACCGGCGATGGATGTGATTTCCGGGGCGGTCAGTCGAGCCAAGGAATTCGATCCCGCTACAAGCTGCGATGTGTTCCGCATTGGCCTGTCGGATGACGCCGAGTTCGGTTTGTTTCCGCCGCTGTTGCGGCAACTGCAGGAAGAGGCGCCGGGGATCGTCGTTGTGGTGCGTCGCGCCAACTATCTGCTGATGCCGGCATTGCTGGCCTCGGGAGAAATTTCCGTGGGGGTAAGCTACACTACGGATTTACCTGCGAATGCCAAGTGTAAGAAGTTGCGGGACATTCCCTGCAAAGTGCTGCGTGGGGACAAACGACCGGGGACGCTGACGCTCGACGAATACTGCGAACGACCGCATGCCATGGTGTCGTTCTCCGGCGACCTGAGCGGCAACATCGATCTGGATCTGGCCAAGGTCGGCCGCAGCCGTCGCGTGGTATTGGGCGTGCCGCAGTTCAGCGGGTTGCGCGCGTTGCTTGCCGGCACTGAAATGATCGCCACCGTGCCTGATTATGCGGCGTGCGCGCTGGTTGATGGGTGTGCGTTGCGGGCTGAAGATCCACCGTTTCCCATCGATGCGGCGCAGCTTTCGATGGCCTGGAGCGGGGTGCATGACAACGATCCGGCGGAGCGATGGTTGCGGTCGCGGATCAGTGAGTTCATGTCAAAGCCTTTGCCTGTTTCAGCTTGAACATGGCGACCTCCGGGCCGACCACATTCCCGCCTGCCCGATTCCCTGTAGGAGCGAGCGGTGCGGCGATCCGACTTGCCCGCGAAGACGGCCTGGCAGCCGACCTGTTTATATCCTGATGTACCCCGTCCAACTGTGGGAGCGAGCCTGCTCGCGAAGGCGATGTGTCATTGAGCATTGATATTGCCTGACCCACCGCTATCGTCGGAACGCCGCCCGGAGCCGGCTCGCTCCCACAAGGGATCTGCGGTGGGTCGTACCGCCGGGCTCATCCACAAAAAGAGCACGTACATCCAATTTTTCCCCTCCCCACACCGGCACTATCGAATGACGTTCCGGCACATCGCTGCCGGTGGTTTCTCATTAGTGCAGGTAGCCCATGAACGTTTCGCGATGGGATGAACGAGCCCAGGATCTCGGGCTGTTTTTTTTGCGGGTCAGCGGTGGTTTGTTTCTGCTGTGGGTGCACGGTTTGCCGAAACTGCTTAACTACAGCACTCAACTGCAAACCATCGAAGACCCGTTTCACCTGGGCGCGAACGTCACGCTGATGCTGGCGATTTTCGCCGAGGTGCTGTGTCCGTTACTAATCGTCGCCGGGGTTTTTGTGCGTTTGGCGTGCCTGCCGATTCTGTGTGTGCTGCTGATCGCGCTGTTGATTGTGCATCCGCAATGGAGCCTCGATGAAGGGCAGTTCGGCTGGCTGCTGATGATGTTGTTCACCAGCCTTCTTATCGCCGGGCCGGGACGGCTGGCGCTCAATGTCCGTTTCCCTGGAGTTTTGCGTTATGCCTGAATCCAATCGTTTCGAGGAAGTCGTGACACTGGTCATCAAGCACAGGGTCAAGGCGGGGTTTGAAGTGCCCTACGAAGCCTGGTTGCGCAACATTGTCAGCATTGCCGGGCAACAGGAAGGGCACTTGGGTGTCGATGTGATTCGCGGCAAGAGTGCCGGTCTTGACCTGTACACCTGCGTGCTGCGCTTCTGCTCGACCGAATCGATGCAGCGCTGGCTCGATTCGCCGCAACGGCTGGGACTGGTCAACGAAGCCACGCCGATGCTCGCTGACGGCGACCAGACCGAGGTCAATCCGGTCAACGAATTCTGGTTCGCGCCGCAAGCCGACGCCGCTTCGCCACCACCGCCGCGCTGGAAGCAGGCCGTGGTGACGTTGTTGGTGATTTTGCCGCACACCTTGCTGGTGCCACTGATCTGGGGGCCGCTGCTGCAGCTCAATACCTTCCTGTCCAATTACGTGGTCGCGACGTTCCTGATCACGCTGACCATCGTCGTGTCGGTGGTGTACCTGTTCATGCCAATGGCGACGCGTTTGTTCGCGCCCTGGCTGTCCTCTTCCACTCAGCCCAAGGAAAAGCGATGAACGCCGATCTGATTTTATTCAATGGCCAATTTCATACCGTTGACCGTGAAAACCCACGCGCCAGCGCTGTAGCGATCAGCGACGGTCGCTTTGTCGCAGTCGGCACCGACGCCGACGCCATGGCCCTGCGCGGTTCGGGCACACAGGTCATCGATCTCAAGGGTCGCTGCGTCATTCCCGGCCTCAACGACTCGCACTTGCACCTGATCCGTGGTGGCCTCAACTACAACCTCGAACTGCGCTGGGAAGGCGTCCCCTCACTGGCCGACGCACTGCGCATGCTCAAGGATCAGGCCGACCGCACACCGACGCCGCAATGGGTGCGTGTGGTCGGTGGCTGGAACGAATTCCAGTTCGCTGAAAAGCGCATGCCGACCCTCGAAGAACTCAATCAGGCCGCGCCGGATACACCGGTATTTGTCCTGCATTTGTACGACCGCGCCTTGCTCAACCGTGCCGCGTTGCGCGTGGCCGGTTACACCCGCAACACGCCGAACCCGCCGGGTGGCGAGATTGTGCGCGATGCCAACGGTGAACCGACCGGCATGCTGGTCGCCCGGCCCAACGCGATGATCCTCTACTCGACCCTGGCCAAGGGGCCGAAGTTGCCGCTGGAGTATCAGGTCAACTCCACCCGCCAATTCATGCGCGAGCTCAACCGTCTCGGCCTGACCAGCGCCATCGATGCCGGCGGCGGTTTCCAGAATTATCCGGACGATTATCAGGTGATCGAGCAGTTGGCCAAGGACCAGCAGCTGACCGTTCGCATCGCCTACAACCTGTTCACCCAGAAGCCCAAGGAAGAGCTGACCGACTTCAAAAACTGGACCAGCAGCATGACCCTGCATCAGGGCGACGATTACCTGCGGCACAACGGCGCCGGGGAAATGCTGGTGTTCTCGGCGGCGGATTTCGAGGACTTCCTCGAGCCGCGTCCGGACCTGCCGCAAACCATGGAAGACGAGCTGGAGCCGGTGGTGCGCCACTTGGTCGAGCAGCGCTGGCCGTTCCGTTTGCACGCCACGTACAACGAATCCATCAGCCGCATGCTCGACGTGTTCGAGAAGGTCAATCGCGACATTCCGTTCAACGGTTTGCCGTGGTTTTTCGACCACGCCGAAACCATTACACCGCAGAACATTGAGCGGGTGAGGGCGCTGGGTGGCGGTATCGCGATTCAGGATCGCATGGCATTCCAGGGCGAATACTTCGTTGAGCGTTATGGCGCCAAAGCCGCCGAAGCGACCCCACCGATCAAACGCATGCTGGCCGAAGGTGTACCGGTCGGCGCCGGCACCGATGCCACGCGAGTGTCCAGCTACAACCCCTGGACTTCGCTGTACTGGATGGTCAGCGGTCGCACGGTCGGTGGTCTGGAACTGCATGCCGAGGGCTTGTCCCGTCAAACCGCACTGGAGCTGTTCACCCACGGTAGCGCCTGGTTCTCTTCCGAGCAGGGCAAGAAAGGCATGATCAAGGTCGGCCAACTGGCTGACGTCGCAGCCTTGAGCGCGGATTTTTTCAGCGTCGACGAAGAAGCGATCAAGTGGATCGAGTCGGTGTTGACCGTGGTCGGCGGCAAGGTGGTGTACGCCGCCGGTGACTTCGAAAAACTCGGGCCGGCCAGCGTACCGGTGCTGCCGGACTGGTCGCCGGTGGTGAAAGTGCCGGGGCACTGGCGTCCGACCTCACCGATGCAGGCGCAGGTTCACCATTGCAGCGGGCCGTGCGGCGTGCATTCCCATAGCCATGAAAAGGCGCGGTTGTCGAATGCGCCGGTCAGCGATTTCGCGGGTTTCTGGGGCGCGTTTGGCTGCTCGTGCTTCGCATTCTGACGATCAAAAAAAGCGCCGACCCTTCACGTCGGCGCCGTATGTAACACCCATCCACCGAGGAGTTTCACATGAGCTACGTTCCGTACAAACGCCTGAACAAAGATGACGCTGTTGTTCTGTTGGTCGACCACCAGACGGGCCTGATCTCGCTGGTTCAGGATTTCTCGCCGAACGAATTCAAGAACAACGTACTGGCCCTGGGCGATGTGGCCAAGTTCTTCAAGCTGCCGACCATCCTGACCACCAGCTTCGAAAACGGCCCGAACGGCCCGATGGTTCCCGAGTTGAAAGAGCAATTCCCAGACGCGCCGTATATCCCGCGTCCAGGCCAGATCAACGCCTGGGATAACGAAGATTTCGTCAAAGCCGTTAAAGCCACTGGCCGCAAGCAACTGATCATCGCCGGTGTAGTCACCGACGTTTGCGTGACGTTCCCGACGCTGTCGGCGCTGGCTGAAGGGTTTGAAGTGTTCGTGGTGACCGATGCCTCGGGTACTTTCAACGAAACCGTGCAACAAGCAGCCTGGGCGCGCATGGCGGCGGCCGGTGCTCAACTGGTGAATTGGTTCTCGGTGGCCTGCGAGCTGCAGGGCGACTGGCGCAACGACATGGAAGGCCTGGCGAACCTGCTGTCACCGCGCATTCCGAACTACCGCAATTTGATGAACAGCTACTCGGTGCTGTCTTCGAAGTAAGTTTGCGATCGCACAGAAAGATGCCCGCGAATGCGCGGGCATTTTTGCGTCTGGCGAATGAGCTTTTTGTAGCCGCTGTCGAGCTTGCGAGGCTGCTGCTACATGGACCGTGTGGCCCGTTACACCGGTTGGCGTTTGTGCAGCCAACTCAGGAATCCGCTTTTCCTGATCGGCACCGGTGTGGTCATCAACGCCAACCGACTGCTCTGCTGTCTGACTGCCTGCAACTTGTTCAACGCCCGACCCACTTCGACACGTTGTTCCATGCAGTTACGGGTCAGGGATTTGTCGATCCGGTAAATGATGCACGAGGTCAATGTGGTGAAGGTCGCCTGCGAGGGCGTATCGGCGAGAATGCTTTGCTCGCCCATGACTTCGCTCGGCCCCATACGCCCGGCTTCGGTTTGCCCAGTGCCATTGGGCACGGTGGCGCTGACCACGCCGGTGGCGATCACCATCAAGCTGTCTGGCACTTCGCCCAATTCCAGTACCACCTGACCTGCCGCGTACTGCTGCGCGACCATCGACTGGGCGATCTGATCACGCTCATCCTCGCTCAAGGAACGGAAGATTTTCACTTCATCGAGCAACGCCCGTGCGCGGGTCGTCGGTTCAATCACGCCATCGAGCTGCCGGGAAATCCCCGCCGCTTCGAGGTGCCGATGCACCAGGTCGAACAGTTGATTGCGCACTTCGCTTTTTTTACCCAACTCGGCGATAAACCCGCTGGCTACGTATTCAGACATGGTTTCGCCAGACTCTTTCAGCACTGCTTTCGGTGCCGGGTTGAGCAGCAAACTGCTGCTGCCCTGAAGCGTGCGGTCCAGTGCATCCAGCACCCGACGCGGGCGAATGTGGTTAGGCACTTGAATGCTGATCGACACGCCGTGCATGTTGTTCGGCCGACTGAGGTTGACGATTTTTGCCTTGGCCGCCACCGAGTTCGGCACCACCGCGGTACTGCCGGCACTGGTCAGCAGGTGGGTGGCGCGCCAGTCGATGTCGAGCACTTTGCCCTCGACGCCGTCGATCATGATCCAGTCATCCACCTGATACGGCTTGGTGGTGTTGAGCACGATCCCGGAAAACACGTCGCTCAAGGTACTTTGCAACGCCAGGCCCACGACAATTGCCACGACGCCGGAAGTCGCCAGCAAACCTTTCACCGGCAGCTCCAGTACATAACCGGCCGCCGCGACGATGGCGATCAGAAACACCAGCGCGCCGATGACATCCTGCAGCAACCGACCGCTGTGACCGATGCGGCGCATCAGTACCAGACCGATGACTTCGGTGAGCACCCGTGCGGCGTACAGCCACCAGAGAATCCCCAGCGCCGTGGCGCCCGATTGCGCCACGCGATCCTCGGCGAACAGCGGCGCCTGCAACGGACTCACGCCGGCATTGATCGCGAGTGCGCTGAACATTACGAACAGCGTCAGTCGCACACCGACCCGCGTGACGCGATGCTTGAACGGCGCGAGGTGCCAGAGCACGGCGTCGATCACCAGCAGCAGGGCACTCCACGACAGCAGATGGGCAAGGAAAAAGGACATGGGGAAACTCCGGCTAAAGATTGCTTTCGATTCGCGTAGCAGCTTCGCCACGCATTTCTGCGTGGCGAGGCGAGGGGGCTCAGTTCAGATGCGTCTTGAGTTCCAGTGCTGCCTGGCGAACCGCTGCTTTCACTTGCGGAATCTGGCTCAGTGGGTTGAGCAGACCGAAGTCGTGAATCATGCCGTTGTAGCGCACGGCCGTGACCGGCACCCCGGCCGCGTCGAGGTGGCGGGCATAGGCTTCGCCTTCGTCACGCAACACGTCGAACTCGGCGGTTTGCACCAGGGCCGCAGGCAAACCTTTGAGCTGTTCGGCGCTGGCTTGCAACGGCGAGGCATGGATCTGCGCACGCTCGGCTGTGTCGGTGGTGTAGCTGTCCCAGAACCAGTTCATCATGCCCTTGGTCAGGAAGTGGCCTTCCGCAAATTGCTGGTACGACCCGGTATCGAACTGTGCGTTGGTCACTGGCCACATCAACAGCTGGAAGCGCAGCGCCGGAGTTTTCTGTTCCTTGGCCATCAAGGCCACGACCGCCGCCATATTGCCGCCGACGCTGTTGCCGGCCACTGCCAGGCGTTTGCCATCGACGCCGATGTCCTTGCCATGCTCGGCCACCCAACGGGTCGCGGCGTAAGCCTGGTTGATCGCAGTCGGGTAGTGCGCTTCCGGCGACGGCGTGTAATCGACATACACCGCGACAGCACCGGAGCCGACCACCAGGTCGTGGATCAGACGCTGGTGAGTCGGGTAATCGCCCAACACCCAGCCGCCACCGTGGAAGAACATGAACACCGGCAATTCACCTTTGACCTTGGCCGGCCGCACGATTTTCAGGTTGATGGTTTGCCCATCGACCTTGATCGCACGGTCGCTGACGTCCACACCTGACAGATCGACCTTCACCGAGTTTTGCGCGCCGGTCAGTACCGCACGGGCATCTGCAGGGCTCAGTTGCTCAAGCGGCTTGCCACCGCCGGCAGCGAGGGCTTCGAGGAAGGCTTGCGTGTTGTGTTCGACACCCGGGCTGCCAGCGGCAAAGGCGTTGCCTACGGCCAGGGCGAGGAGGGAAGCGGTCAGGGTTGTTTTGACGATGTTCATGGTTAATTCCTTTTTAATTGTGTGTTCGGTCTGGGGTTAGAAGCAGCGGCTGTCGCTGCACCGTGGACACAGATTAATAAGGTGTCTAAAAAGGAAAAAGCGGCTATAAAATGTTTGACTGTCAACCAAGGCGTGACAATGAACCCATTCGAAGATATGCGTATTTTTTGCCAGGTCATGGACTCCGGCAGCTTCACCGCGGCGGCCGATCAATTGGGCCTGTCCAAGCAGTTCGTCAGCCGGCGCTTGATGCAACTCGAAGAACGTCTGGGGGTGCGTCTGCTCAATCGCTCCACGCGGCGACTGGACGTCACGCCACTGGGGCAGAGTTATTACGAGTCAGCCTTGCGCCTGCTGGGCGAAATCGAGCAAGTGGAGCAGGGCATCGCCGGCCAGACCACCGAGCCCCGCGGCACTATTCGTATCACCGCGCCGTTGTCGTTTGCGGTGGCGCATTTGGGCTGTTTGCTGCCGGTGTTTTTGCAGCGTTATCGCGATGTCACGGTGGAAGTCGACCTCAGTGATCGGCCGGTGGATTTGCTCAGTGAGGGTTATGACCTGGCGCTGCGCATCGGCATTCTGGAAGATTCGACGCTGATCGCCCGACGCATCGCTTCCATTCAGCGGGTGTACTGCGCCAGCCCGACTTACCTGGCCGAGCGCGGCACGCCGCTCAAACCCGAAGACCTGCACAGCCATGACTGCCTGCCTTACGGCCACGGGCGTCAAGTGCAATGGCGTTTCGAAGGGCAGGGCAAGCCGTTGGTGGTCAATGTCACCGGGCGGATGCGGGTCAACAATGGTGAATTGCTCAGGGACGCGGCGATTGCCGGCATGGGGATTACTTACTTGCCTACCTTCATTGTCGGTTCGGCGTTGAAGGACGGCAGGCTGGTGCCGGTGCTGGATGAGTTGCGTCCGCAGCCGCTGACGTTATCGGCGGTGTATCCGCAGCACCGCCAGAGTTCACGGCCGGTGCAGGCGTTGATCGAGTTTTTGCGCGAGCGCCTGGATCAGACTGAGGGTGTGTTGTAGAGCATGAGCACATGCCAGTGTGCGAGCCTGCTCGCGATGGCGGAGTGTCAGACGACGTCATGTTGAATGACAGATTGCTATCGCGAGCAGGCTCGCTCCCACAGGGGATTTGTGGAGCTTTGGGGTTCAGCGGTTGTCAGGACCTTTTGTCATCGCCTGGCTCGCCACCAACATGCACACCATGGTCGTCACCCGGTTCACCGCCGACATGTACGCCGTGGTCATCGCCGACTTCACCGGCGCGATGCACGCCGTGATCGTCGCCGACTTCACCTGCGCGATGAACGCCGTGGTCATCGCCGATTTCGCCGGCACGATGTACTCCGTGGTCATCGCCGACTTCACCGGCGCGATGAACGCCGTGGTCGTCACCAATTTCACCGGCGCGATGAACCCCATGATCATCACCGGGCTCGGCGTGAGTGCCATTGCGTCCGGAGGAGGCTGTGTTACCGGAATGGCCCGAGCCATGGTCGCTGCCACTGTGACCGCTGCCGCTATTGCCGCCACTGCCGCTTCCCCCGTTACCGCCGCTATTGCCTCCGCTGCCGCTGCCACCGTGACCACCGCCATTGCCGCCGCCACCGCTTCCACCACCGCCGCCAGAGCCCCCGCCACCCCCGGAGCCGCCACCCCCACCGCCAGAGCCTCCACCGCCCCCGCCACCAGAGCCGCCACCCCCTCCGCCACTCCCGCCATCCTTGGCCTGTGCGCTCGATACACCGGACAGGCTGTCCGGAATCAATACGGTAGACGCCGACAGAACTGCGCCAATCGCTACTGCCAGTAAAAGCTTGTTGATGTGCATGTCGTTCTCCGTCTTCTTGTTCGGGTTGGAACGTTGATGAACAATGCAACGTGCTGCTTGATTCAGTTGATAAACACTTCAACGCATCGATTTATTCATTTGTAAGTCGATGAACAATGCAACGTGCCGCTCGACCCTGTTCTAGGGGTCAGTGAATACTCGAGGCCAGCTCGAAAATCGGGATGTACATCAGGATCACGATCACCCCGATCAGCAGGCCGATGAAGGTCATGAGCAAGGGTTCGAACAGCCGCACGAACCATTCGATCCAGCGGCTGATTTCTTCGTCGTAGAAGTCGGCGCTACGCTCCATCATTTGCCCGAGGTTGCCGGACTGCTCGCCGGCGCGCAGCAAGCGCAGGGACACCGGTGTCACGAGGTGATTGAGTTCCAGGGCGGTCGACAGCGACTGACCCTCGCGCACCCGTTCGCAGGCCTGGTCCAGGCGCGCGCGGGAGGCGACGGTGAGCAGGCCGCGAACCATGCCCATGGCGGTGACGAGGGGAATGCCGCCTTGTAGCAGAATCCCCAGCGAGCGGTAGAAGCGCGCCAGTTCGTACATGAAAATGCGTTGATGGACCGCCGGGAGTTTTTCGATCACACGGTCCAGGCCCCGACGAAAGGCCGGTTGGCGCTGGAGGAAGGTGAGGGCGACGATGATCGCCAGCAATGCGCCGAAGAATTCGCCCTGATGGGCGTGCAGGAACATCCCGCTGCTCATCAGGATCTGCGACAGCCACGGCAGGTTCGAGCCCAGTCCTTCGAACACCAGGCTGAAGCGCGGCACCACGTAACCCATCAGAAACAACACCACGCCACCGCCCACCACCAGCAACAGCATGGGGTAGATCGACGCGCTGACGATTTTTTGCCGAACCTCGTCCATGCGCTGGCGATAGCTGACATAGCGGCCCAGGGCATCGCCCACGGCGCCGGTCTTCTCGCTGGACTGTACCAACGCAACGTAAAGAGGAGGGAACACCGCCGACAACTGGGCCAGTGCCTGGGAGAACGATTTACCTTCATAAAGCAGACGCACCAGTTCGCTCAAGGTCTTGCGGGCCTGGGGCGCGTTCTCTTTTTCCGCCAGGCTTTCCAGCGCATCGATCAACGGTAGGCCGGCATTGAGCAACGTCGTCAGTTCCTGGCTGAACAGCACCAGGTTGAAGGTCTCGCGCTGTCGAACCCGCAACGCACGCCAGTGACGCTCGGCGTACAGGCTGATCACCCGGTAGCCCTGGTCTTCAACGATACGCCGGGCTTCGCTGTGGCCGAGCGCCTCGACGGTCATCGAAACGACGCCGGCCTTGCCAACGGCTTTGAGATGAAAACGCATGATCGCCTCCCGTCATTGCCAGCTGGTGACTTCGGCGTTTTCGCCTTCGCCGCCGGGTTGCCCGTCCTTGCCCATGGACAGCAAGTCGTATTCGCCATTTTCGCCGGGGCAGCGATAGGTGTAGTTACGGCCCCACGGATCCTGCGGCAGTTTTTTCTGCAAGTAAGGGCCGGTCCATTTGGTTTCATCGCTGGGCGCGGTCACCAGCGCCTGCAA
Source organism: Pseudomonas sp. GL_093 (assembly GCF_057837605.1). Lineage (NCBI taxonomy): Bacteria > Pseudomonadati > Pseudomonadota > Gammaproteobacteria > Pseudomonadales > Pseudomonadaceae > Pseudomonas > Pseudomonas sp. GL_093. The sequence continues at coordinate 2,728,682 of NZ_CM174448.1, forward strand.
ACCCTGTTCGGTCGACGGGTAATGACCTACCTCCAGTCGGTACAGATCCAGTGCTTTGCCCAGGCCTTCTATTTGCGCCTTGGCCACCTTCACTTCGGAGCGGCCCAGTTGGGCGAAATACTTCGGCGCGACGATGCCAGCCAGCAGCCCCAGCACCACCAACACCACCAACAGTTCGAGCAGGGTGAACCCGCTTTGAGCACGCGGGGCGGAACGCAAACGCTGATTCATGATGACCTCACACAGTCGGCAGAAGGGTCGCCGTGAAGGCTTATGCAATTGCCATGCACATGCCCGGGCATTCCTCTGCAACCCCTGAATTACGGGCCTTCGCGCATCCGGCACAGTGCTTGCGTATGACTGGTTTACTACCGGCCATTGGGGCATTAGCCCCATTTTTCGGGGCCGGGCAGGAGAGGCATAAAAATGAAAACACTCACCACAGGACTGCTCGGCCTGCTTGTGCTGGCCGGCGTCGTACAGGCCGATGTGTTCGTTTCCGTGGACGCCAAGGGCAGCTACGTTCTGTCCAATGTCCACCGTCCCGGTCGCACCTATGAACGGGTGATTCACGAGCCTGAAACCGCCCGGGTCAGCATGGATCAGCAACCGCAGATGATTGCCCGGCAGCCCTATGCCGAGCTGGTTTCGGCGGCTGCCACAGCCAATGAATTGCCGGCGGCGCTGTTGCATGCGGTGATCCAGGCCGAGTCCGCGTATGACTCCCATGCGCAGTCATCCAAAGGCGCGGGCGGGTTGATGCAATTGATGCCTGACACCGCCCGGGAGATGGGGGTGAAGAATGTCTACGACCCGAAAGCCAACATTCAGGGTGGCGCCAAATACCTGAAGCACCTGATGACCCTGTTCGATAACGACATCAGCCTCGCCGTGGCGGCCTACAACGCCGGGCCGAAAGCGGTGCTCAGCCGTGGCGGGGTGATCCCGCCGTTCGCCGAAACCCAGCGTTACGTGCCCAGTGTCTTGCGCCAATACCGACGCTTGCAGGGCCTGGCCGCGGATGCGCCGCTGTGATTGGGGGTTTCCCCCCATTTGTGGGGCAACCCGATCCGTACCGCCGACCGAAGACCACAATCGTCCTGTAGCAGCTGTCGAGCTTGCGAGGCTGCGTTCGGCTGCGCAGCAGTCGTAAAACCTGAGCATGAGGTTTTCCTGAAACACCGAGTTGCCGGATCTCACGACTGCTTCGCAGTCGAACGCAGCCTCGCAGGCTCGACAGCTGCTACGGAATTTGAGTTTTTTGGTGAAGTCGTCGCCCGGCCCGGAAAGTGGGGAATGGGTGGGGAATATCCCCCGAGTTGTTAAGTCATTTATGTAATCGATTGAAAAATAACAAAATTATTTATGGCATGCGGATTGCTCAAGGGGATTTGTCGAGACTTATTCCTAATGAGTACCACAGCGAGGCCCGTGATCATGACCGGCATACCCTACGCTCCGTCCTTGTTTAATCTGCTGCTGTTGGTGGCGTCGATGCTGGGCATCGAGCTGGCCGAAGCGGCCGTGCGTTGCGAGCGCAATCTGGTGGCCAATATCGTGGCGCTGGATCAGCCGCTGATGTTCAACCGCCTCGGCGCGCAGAACGCCAACGGCATGATGTTCGCCCTGCGCCGCGATGTGGTCGATGATCACGAGATGTCCCTGGCCCAGGGCGGGGCGGCGGTGCCGGGCAAAGTCTCGCTGCGGCCCGACAAGCGTCCGCGTCCACTGGTGCTGCGCGTCGCTGCCGGTGACTGCTTGACCATCAACCTGCAGAACTTGCTCGCCTACCAGGCCAACCCCGGCAGCCATGAAAACGAAGGGGAGGAAGAGATTGAGGGCGAAGTCGCCATCGGCAACATGGACCCATTCAAGGTCGATGAGCAGGTCGCCGACCGCCACGTCGGCTTCCAGGTCAACGGCATGCAAGCGGTCAACAGCATCGACGACATTGCGTCCTATACCGGGCGTAACGCCAATACCTTGATTGCCCCCGGCGCCACCCGTTCCTACACCTTGTACGCCGAGCGCGAAGGGGCGTTTGCCGCCAGCAGCCGCGGCGCGACCTTCGGCGGTGAAGGGGATGCGGGCAACGTGGCCAACGGGCTATTCGGCCAAGTGGTGGTGGTGCCCAAGGGCGGCCGTACCTATCGCAACACCGTGACCGAAGAGGAAATGCGCCTGGCCAGCGTCGGCCGCACCCCGGCCGGTCAACCGATTGTCGATTACCAGGCGCGCTACCCGCAACGCGCGCCGTGGATACGTGAAGGCAAGGCCGGCACGCCGATCATCAACATGGTCGACGGGAATGAAATCATTTCCAGCGAGAGCGACGCGATCGTGATGGGCAGCAACGCCGACGGCAGCTTCCCGCCGTCGACTTATCCGCTGGAAGCCATCGGTAAACGCAACCCGGCGATCCCGAATCGTCTGGAACCGTTCCGTGATTTCGCCTCGCAGTTCCAGGATGAAACCGCCGCGACCCAGGCGTTCCCCGCTTACTGGGCGGACCCGGTGATGGCCCACGTGCTGGAGCCGACCCGCGACTCGTTCATGATCAACTATGGCTCCGGTGGCATGGGCGCCGAAGTGGTTGCCAACCGTTTGGGCGTCGGGCCGATGCACGATTGTCTGTCGTGCGCCTATGAAGAATTCTTCCTCAGCTCGCACACCGTCGGCGACGTGGCGATGCTGGTGGACGTGCCGGCCAACGCTGGCCTGGAAAATATTCGTCCCGGTGAAACGCCGAGCGCCGATCAGGTCGGGGTCAAGGCGACCATGGCGCTGTACCCGTCCGAGCCGTCCAACGTCAACCACAGCTACATCGGTGACTTCATCAAATTCCGCAATACTCACAACGGTCACGAGCAGCACATTTTCCACCTGCACGGGCACCAGTGGTTGTTCAACCCCAACGACGACAACTCCGACTATGTGGACGCCCAAGGCATCGGTCCGGGCGCCGGTTACACCTACGAAATCGCCAACGGTGGGTCGGGCAACCGCAACCGGGTCGCGGGCGATGCGATCTATCACTGCCACTTCTACCCGCACTTTGCCCAAGGCATGTGGAGCATGTGGCGGGTGCATGACGTCTTTGAAGAAGGCACCAGACTCGAGGTGTCCCAGCAGGGCGCCGACGGTTATCACAGCGAACCTTATGCACTGCGCAGCGGTAAACCGGCGGCAGGCGCCCGGGCCTTGCCCGATGGCGAGATCGTCGCCGGTACGCCGATTCCAGCCGTTGTGCCGCTGCCAGGCAAAGCCATGGCGCCGATGCCGGGCAAAGTCGCGGTCGTGCCGAAAATCGGCGACACCCTGGTGGCCGGTGATGATGACGACGATGACGAGGAGGATGACGACGACGGCGAACAAATCAGCGGTAACGGCGGCGCTCAGGCCATCGGTTCCCTGGCCCTGGTGGATCGCAGTGAAGCCAACCGCAATGCCGACGGCAGCCTGAAAAACCCTGGCTATCCGTTCTGGATCGGCGGCATGGAAAGCTCGGTCGGCCAACGCCCACCGACCCCACCGCTGGACATGCTCGACGCTGCCAAGGCGCAGGCCTTGAAAACCAGCGGCAACGCCTTGTGGGCCAATCTCGACCCGGCTCAGTCCGGTGGTTGGGATGGCGGTCTGGGGCGCCATTCTCTGGACGGTTTCTCCTCCGGCGGCCAGGCGCACACCATTACCACGTCCCTGGATTTCTCCAAGGAAGTGACTCGCGCCAAACCCATTTACATGCCGGAAGAGGGCACCGAAGTCGAACAGGCGGCCATGGCGTTCCACGCAAAAAAAGACCATCCGAGCTTCGCCGTGCTGCCCGGTAATCAAATCGTGGCGCGCAACTTCCGCACCAACGGCGCCTTGCCGATCGCAGGCGCACCGTATTACGAACCGTGCATGGATGACCGGCAAAAACGCCTGACCAGCAGCGCCGGGACCGGTGAGTTCAACAGCGGTGAACGGGTTGACGGCATGTCCTTCAGCGGTTCCTCGACGTTCACCGCCGACCGTCCACGGGTCTATAAAGCCGCGAACATCCAGTTCGACGCGGTCTACAACAAGGTCGGTTACCACTTCCCGCAAGCGCGCATTCTCGCGCTGTGGGAAGACGCCTGGCCGGTGATTACCAAACAGCGTCCGCCAGAACCTTTGGTGATGCGCATGAACACCTTCGACTGCGTGCAGTACCAGCAAACCAACCTGGTGCCGGCCACTTATGAAATGGACGACTATCAGGTGCGCACGCCGACTGATGTAATCGGTCAGCACATTCACCTGCCGAAATGGGACCTGACGGCCGCCGACGGTTCGGCCAATGGCTGGAACTACGAGGACGGCGTGCTTTCCCCCGGTGCGGTGCAAGAACGCATCCGCGCCATTCGCGAGTTCAACCAGTGCCAAGGCACCGATCCGCGTGACGGCACGCCGGCCTGTCCGAAAGCCAAGGCTCACCCGTTCTTCGGCCAATACGGCCGGGCCGACTGGGTCGGAGCGCGGACGGCGATGCAACGCTGGTTTGTCGATCCGGTGGTGAACGCCAAAGGCGTCGACCGTGGCCTGGGAACCATTTTCACCCACGACCATCTCGGGCCATCGACTCACCAACAGATCGGTCTGTACGCCACCGTGCTGGCTGAACCGGCCGGTTCGACCTGGTTCCACGCCGAAACCGGCGAGCCGTTGTACAGCGGCGCGCGGCAGGACGGCGGGCCAACCTCGTGGCAAGCGGTGGTGTCCACCGGTGACCTGGACGGCGACGGCAAGAACGACAGCTTCCGTGAGTTCTTCCTCGAATACAGCGACTTCCAGCACGCCTATGAAGCCGGTGTGTACGTCGGCGCCGGCCCCAACGGCGTGCCCAATCCGCAAGCCTTCCCGGCCACCGCTGACAGCTTCCGTTACGCGATCAACCCGCCGGTGCGCAAAGAAGCCGAGACCCTGCTTGAACAGGTGGTCGAAGCCCGCGGTGGACTGATGCCCGGTTGCCCAAGCCGGCCATGCCCGCAAGCCATCTCGGTCGATGACCCTGGCATGTTCGTGGTCAATTACCGCAACGAACCGCTGGCCCTGCGGGTGTACGACCCGAACAAGGTCGGCCCGGACGGCAAGCGCGGCATGCAGGCCGACGGCCTCGGCGGTGACCTGGCGTACGCCATGCAAAGCCGTACCGACCGCGCCATCCCAGCGATGAACCTGGCACCGAACCTCGTCACCGCGGCCACCGGTCCAACCGGCGGTACTACGCTGTTCCCGCCACACATCAACCGTGGCGGCGCCGAACCGGGTGACCCGTTCACCCCGATGCTGCGCACCTACACCGGTGACAACGTGCGGCTGCGGGTGCATGCCGGTGGCCACGAAGAAGAGCACAACGTGACCCTGCACGGCGTGAAGTGGCTGCAAAGCGGTTCCGGTTTCGGCAACAGCTCCAACTCCGGCTGGCGTTCGTCGCAAATGATCGGGATCTCCGAGCAGATGGGCTTCAATGCGCCGGTGTCGATGATCTCCAGCGCGGCCGCGACCACCGGGGACTACCTGTACTCGATGGACGCCTCCCTGGAAGGTTACTGGAGCGGAATCTGGGGCGTGATGCGCAACTACACGGCCCAGCGCAGCGACCTGTTCGCGCTGCCGAACAACGCAAAACCAGCCGGTATGCGCAACACCGTGGCGTTCGATGGCATCTGCCCACGGATCGGCGCCAACCCCAATGGCATCGGCACCCGGCCGACACCACAACGCAACTATGAAGTGGTCGCGGCACTGGCCAACGACATCCTTGGCAATCCGTTGAACCTGTCGATGGCCGATCCGGCCGGCATCGGGCAACACGTCGGCGGGCCGTTGAAGCCGGCGGGCGGCACCCTGGTCTACAACTCGCGGGCAGTGAGCATTCCTCAGGTCACGGTGAACGACCCCGAGGACGGGACGACCTTCACCATCGGCGGGCAAAGCGGCCCGTTGCATGACCCGACGGCGATCCTTTATGTGCGCAAGGGCGATCTCGATCCGATCACCGGCAAGCTCAAACCCGGTGTGCCCGTCGAACCGCTGGTGCTGCGCGCAGCGGCGGGTGACTGCATCAACATCACCCTGGAAAACCGTCTGCCCAGCGTGATGCCGGACCTGACCCAGACGGCCTCGGTGATGGGCATGGTCAAGCGTGACCGCAACCATGGCGAGGGCTCGACCACCTTCAGCAATAACCTGATGCGGCCATCCAGCACGGTGGGCCTGCACGCACAATTGCTGGCGTACGACATCACCAAATCCGACGGGACCAACGTCGGCACCAACCCGATCCAGACCGTGCCGCCGCGTGTCGGCAATGTCGGCGCGTACCCGACGCGGACTTATCAGTACTACGCCGGGCACCTGGAGCGTGAAGGCAAGCCGATCACGCAACTGGGCCGCAGTGTCGACAACATCAACGCCACGGCGGTGGAGTTCGGCGGGTTGAATTTCACCCCGGCGGACGTCATCAAGCAGCCGCAAAAAGGCCTGGGCGGTGCGATGAGCATCCTGCCGGTCGGCGCCACCTGGGTTGACGATGCACGCAAAGTCTCGGCGACGGTCACTGCACCGGGGCAAACCACCTACCGCGATTTTGCGATGGTCTGGCAGAAGGCGTTGAACATGCGCTGGGCCAATGGTCGTCCGGTGGAAGGTATTGCCTCGGAGGCCGGTGTACCGACCGATCCGCAGGACAACTCGAGCATGGCCATCAACTACAAAACCGAACCGATGTGGTACCGCTTCGGCCTGCCACCGGATGCGCCGTTTGGCCACGCTGATGGCCATGGTTACGGCGACGTGCCTAACGCGCACATGGCCTTCAGCAATGCGCTGGTGGGGGGCGATCCGCAAACGCCGGTGCTCTATGTGAAACCGGGGCAACCGTTCCGCACGCACATCATGATGCCTACGGGTGGCAGTCGCGGCTCGACCTTTCAGTTGGACGGTCACGTCTGGTCGGTCAACCCGTTCCAGTCGGAGAAGAGCGATACCGGCGGCTATCCGATGAGCACGCCAGGGGTGGGCTCGGTGCGGTTCGGCTACAACCCGATGTCGATGTACATCGGCGCCCACGAAAGCATCTTGCCGGCGGCGCACTTCAGCTTCATGCACCCAAGCGCCGGGGGCAGCAATGCAATACCGGGCGACTACCTGTTCCGAGACTACGGCGCTTACGGCAACACCGCCGGGCTTTGGGGATTGCTGCGGGTGACCAACGAACCTGAACCGGCTCCGGCACCGTAGGTGTCGGGATGGGGTGGTGGATGGCACCACCCCTGTGGGAGCGAGCTTGCTCGCGATGAGGCCAGCACATTCAACATTTATGTCGACTGTCAGACCGCTATCGCGAGCAAGCTCGCTCCCACAGGGGGGCGTTACGGCAGGCTCAGATTAGAAAGGGGAGAAGTGTTATGAACAGGACCATCAAAATCGCCGGATGTGCGCTCGTTGTAGGGTTGGCGCTGATCTGGCTGGGGGTATGGCGCACGACGCCTGCGGCCACGCTGAGCGAGGTCGCGCTGCCGAACACCTGGGGCGGCCAGACGCTTGAGCGTGACGGGGTGTCGGTGGCGCTCGAGGTGCGGCCGCTGGCGCAGGACGGCGTGCTGCGCGAGGGTGGATTCGCCGACGTGCGCTTTCGGGTCACTGACAGCGCTTCGGGCCAGCCACTGTCGGGTGTCGCACCCGGTGCCTGGCTCGATCCGGAAACCGTCGCCGCCGACCAGGCCCAGGGCCGCGAACACAGTTGCAAATCCCGGGTCGGGGTGTTTCTGAAATCGAGCATCGGCGCGCGGCCGTTGCTCGATCTGAACAGCTACTTCCTGCTGGTGATGAACCGCGATGCCAGCGTCTCGGTGGTCGATCCGTCGGTGTCGGTGGGCGGGATCACCAGCACGATGGCGCGGATCGACATCAAGCAACCGCCGATGGATTGGGTCACGCCCAGAGACAACAAGCGGGCGTTTGTCTCAATGCCAACCGCAGATGAGATTGCGGTGATCGACAGCGAGCAATTCAAGTTGATCGACTCGGTGGCTGCCGGCAGCAACCCGGTACGGCTGGCATTACAACCGGATGAGCGTCTGCTGTGGGTCGGCAACAACGCGAAATCGGCCGAGGCGTCCGGGGTGACGGTGATCGACACGCGCAGCCTGAAGACGATCAAACACCTGGCCACCGGTGCCGGGCATCACGAAATTGCCTTCAGCAAGGACAGTCGTTTTGCCTTCGTCACCAACCGCGATGACGGGACGGTGAGCCTCATCGACATCGCCAGCCTGACCATCAGCAAGCAACTCAAGACCGGCTCGCACCCGTTGTCCGTGGCGTACTCGCCGCTGTCTCAGGCGGTGTATGTCGCCGATGGCAAGGACGGCACGGTGACCGTGGTCGACACCGCCAGCCTCGCAGTCCGGCGGGTGATCAAGATGAAACAGGGCCTGGGCCCGATGGGTTTCAGCGCTGACGGTCGTTTCGGCATCGTGCTCAACACGCTGGAGAACCAGGCCTCGGTGATCGACGCGGCCACCGACTCGTTGATCCATGAACTGGACGTGTCCGCTGAACCCTATCAAGTGGTGTTCACCAAGGCCTACGCCTACATTCGCGGACTGGCCTCGGCCAAAGTCACGATGATCAACCTGTCGTCCTTGGGTGAAGGCCGCACGCCGATCAGCCAGGGTTTCGAAGCCGGGCCTCAGGCGCCACGGCTGGCCGGTGACCTGCCGCTGGCATCGAGCCTGGCGGTGTCGCGGGACGACAACGCGGTGTTTGTGGTCAACCCGGTGGACAACACCACCTACTTCTACGCCGAAGGCATGAACGCGCCGATGTCCGGCTACCCCAATCGCGGGCAGGTGGCGCGGGCGGCGATGGTCATCGACCGCAGTCTGCGCGAAGTCGAGCCGGGACTGTACAGCGCCCGGATCAAACTGCCCGCCGCCGGACGCTTCGACGTGGCCTTCCTGCTCAACCAGCCGAACATCATCCATTGCTTCACGGCTTTGGTTGAGCCGGATAAAACCCTCATCCGGCACCCGGGTGTGCCGAAGGTGGAGTTCATGCTCGACACGTCAACGGCCGCCCTCGGCAGTCCTTACGTGGTGCGTTTTCGCATCGTTCAGGGCAAGCAGAAAGCACAGCGCAGCGGGGTCAAGGACGTTCAGGTGCGCTACTTCCGGGCCCCGACGTCCAGGGTCCGGCAAGTCGCCGCGCTGGAAGTGGGCGACGGCGTTTATGAAGCCCCGGTGACCCTCGACCAGAACGGCGCCTGGTACCTGCACGTTCGCGCGGCGTCGCTGGGCGCGAGTTTCGACGACAAAACTTTTGCCAGCGTTCGGGTCCTGCCCGGCGATGCCCACTAAAAGGAGTTCGACATGAACCGATTCGCACACCGTGGACTGCTGACGTTCTGCCTGCTGGCCGCCGGTATCGGCCAGGCCTTGGCCCACTCGGCGGATGAACACGCCGGTCACGAAATGCCGGCCAGCAGCGCCCGTTCGGAAAGCGCCCAAATCAAGTTCGCCGACGTGACGCTGGTGGACCAGAACGGCAAAGCGGTGCGCCTGGAAAAAGACCTGGTGACCAACAAGATTGTGGTCATGAGCTTCATCTACACCAGCTGCACCACGGTTTGCCCGGTGGTGTCGTCGATCATGGGCAAGGTGCAAAAACAGCTGGGTGCCCGGGTCGGCGGCGAAGTGCAACTGGTGTCGATCAGCATCGACCCGCAGCGCGATGACGCCAAACGCCTGAACGACTACGCCCGCCACTTCCAGCACGGCCCGGGCTGGAGCTGGCTGACCGGCAGTTCGCAGTCGATCAACGAAACCCTCAAGGGACTGGGCACCTTCAGTGGGGACTTCAAAAACCATCAGCCACTGATTTTGGTGGGGGACGGCAACAGTCGCCACTGGACCCGCTATTACGGCTTCACCGACCCGACGGTGCTGGCCCGTGAAGTGGAGAAACTCAGCGGGCAGCGCAACGTCCACGCCAAGCACACGGCCATCGCGATGGAGCAGCAGCCATGAGAGCCCTCGACTGGATCTCCCTGACGGTTTGCTTTTGCCTGTTCAGTTCGCTGGCGTCCGCCCACGAAGGGCACAAAGAGCCGGCACCTGAGGTGTCCGCCGTTGCCGCACCGCCCGGCTTGGTTACGAGCACTGGCACCCGCGATGCGAAAACCTGGTTCACCGACACGCCGTTGCAGGACCAGAACGGCGAGACCCTGCGCTTCTACAGTGACGCGCTGCAGAACCGCGTGGTGCTGCTCAATGTGATTTTCACGAGTTGCAACGATGCCTGTCCGCTGATCACCCGCAAGCTCAAGGAAGTGCGTGAGTTGCTGGGCGACAAAGCTGACGGCATCACGTTTATCTCCCTTACCAGTGATCCGCTGCGCGACACGCCAGCGGTACTCAAGGCTTACACCTTGAAGCAGGGCGTCGATGGCCCCCACTGGCTTTTTCTTACCGGCGACAAGGCACAGATGGACCTTGTATTGGGGCGCATCGGCCAGATCGTGCCGACCCCCGAGCAGCATTCAACACAACTGATCGTGGGTGACGTGGCCAATAAACGCTGGAGCAAAATCCGTCCCGATGCCCCGGCCGCCGCCATTGCCCAGCGCTTGCAGTTGCTGACAATGCCCGTGGCCGGTCGTTGAGCCCGCGCCATGAGAACTTCACTCGCTCTCGGCCTGCTACTGCTTGGCGGCCTGCATTTCGCCGCTGATGCGTTGCCGCTGAGCCCCAGCGAAAGCGCCGGTAAACGGCTGTATCGCGAGGGTGTGTCCGCGAGTGGCGAGCCGATCATGGCGCGGGTCGGGGCGGCGGACATACTGTTGCCCGCCACCAGCCTGCCGTGCGCCAACTGCCACGGCGCCGATGGCCTCGGGCGGCCCGAAGGCGGGGTGCGACCGCCGGATCTCAGCTGGTCGCGGCTCACCAGCACCTACGGCCAGCAGCACATCAATGGCCGTGCGTACCCGGCGTACACCGAAGACACCTTGGCGCGGGCTATCCAGGAAGGGCGTGATCCGGGCAACAATCGGCTCGACCCGGCGATGCCGCGCTTCGTCCTGTCGATGAATGATCAGCGCAACCTCACGGCCTACCTCAAACGCGTAGCCGAGGACCGCGACCCCGGCCTGACCCCCGACAGTCTGCACCTGGGCACCTTGTTGCCAAGCCAGGGGCCGTTGAGCGAGGAGGGCGCCACGGTGGCAGCGGTGCTCCGGGGCAGCGTGGCGCGAATCAACGAAGCGGGCGGGATTCATGGCCGGCAGTTGCGCCTGACCATCGTCGATCCGGGCCCAGACCGCGCCAGTGCCGAGCAGGCGCTGGACCGATTGATCGAGCAGGAACAGGTGTTCGCCCTGATCGCGCCGCTGGCGCCGGCACTGGACTCGGACCTGGCCGCGCGCCTGGAACGGGCCGGCATTCCGCTGATCGGACCGCTGTCATTGCTGGGCACGGCGCAGGCCAGTCGGCAGATTTTCGAACCGCTGCCGGGGTTGCGCGAGCAACTGATCGCCCTGGCCGATTACGCCACCATTAATTTACGGGTGCTCCAGGGGCCGACGCTGATCACTTACCCGGACGAGCCCAGTCAACGGTTGGCGGCGCAGAGCCTCGGCCAGTACTTGCAGGATCACGACTGGCAAAAGGTCAGTCTGAAAGTTTACGACTCGGCGCAAGACGAACTGCCACTGGGCTCGCGGTCGGTGTTTTACCTGGGCAGCGGCGGCGGTTTCAGTCGCCTCGCCGAGCGCTTGCAGGCGGCGGGGCAGGTGCCTTATCTGTTCGCTGCGTCGAACCAGGTGGCGGGTGATCTGTTGCAGGTGCCCAGTGATTTTTCCCGGCGGGTGTTTCTGGCTTATCCGTTCGTGCCCAGTGACTGGACGCTGGCCGGACGTCTGGCCCTGACCCAAGTGCGCCAACGCCAGGGGCTCGGCGGTCAGCACGCGATGTTGCAAGTCGGCGCGTTCAGTTCGATGTTGCTGTTCAGCGAAGGCATGAAACAGGCCGGGCGCGACGCCAGCCGCGAGAAACTCATCAGTGCGCTGGAAGGCCTGCATGACTTCGATACCGGGCTGACCCCGCTGATCAGCTTCGGTCCGGGCCGCCGCCTCGGCTTGCGTGGCGCGCATATCGTCACCGTGGACTTGCCCGGCCAGCGCTTTTATCTGGTCGCGCCCTATAAACCCATTGCCGCTACACCCTGACTGGAGGTCTCGATCATGCCGCTCAAGACTCTGTTGCTCCTGCTCACGCTGTGGGTTCCCGTGGCGTTCTGCAGCAATGGCCCGGCCGCCGCGCGGGTCAATGGCGAGGAAATTTCCGAGCTTCGCCTGGAGCGCTATTTCGCCGAATACCTGGAGGATCAGGGCCGGGCGGTGGGCAGCCTCCGCAACCCCAAGGCCTACAAACACTTACGTCAGGCGGCACTGACAGCCTTGATTGACAAAGAGTTGCTGTGGCAAGAAGCCGTCAAGCGCGGGGTGGTGGTCAGTGACGCGGTGGTGCAACGTCAGGTCGATCAGACCCGGCAGGCCATGGGCGGTGCCGACGTGTTCGCCCGACGCCTGGAAGACGCCGGTTTTGACGAAGTCGGTTACACCGAGTACACCCGCCGTGAGCTCGCGGCCCAGCAAGTGTTTGCCGACCTCACGCAGGTCGCCGGGCCTGACGAAAAACAGGTCCGCGCGTTCTATGAAGAGCATCGCGCCGAGATGAACCGGCCGGAACACATCCAGGCACGGCACATCCTGATCAAAGTGCCCCAAGGCGCGGATGCCGCCGCGGTTGAAGCGGCCCGGCTACGCTTAGAGGAGATGCGTGTGAAAATCAGTGCGGGTGAGGACTTTGCCAGCGTGGCCCGGGCCGATTCCGAAGATGCTTCCGCCAGCGAGGGCGGTGATCTGGGCTATTTTCCTCGTGGACGGATGATGCCTGAATTCGAAGCCGCGGCCTTTGCCCTGGCACCGGGGGCTGTCAGTACACCGGTGCGTACAGCGTTGGGCTGGCATTTGATTTACCTGCAGAACCACTTGGAGGCGACCGATGTCTCAGAGGTGCAAGGGCTTGAAATGGTCCGGGCTTACCTTGCCCGACAGCAACAGGCTCAGGCTCGTCTACAGGTTCTCGCGCAACTGCGATCAAGCAATCGAATCGAACGGGTTGACGATGATTGAGGGTTCCCCCCCCCAATAGTGGGGAAATGCTTCAAGGTCCATCCGAGTGCTTCCCCGCCTTTGGGGGATGGAGTTTCTGGACGAAATGGTTTTTTCATGAAAATCAAAGACGTGCAACGGTAAAAAACCGACGCTCAGCCTGGCATGAAGTGTGCGTTAGCCTCAGTGAAGGCGCGTACTCCCAGGGCTGGAACATCGGACCTGCGGCTTCAAGGAGTCGACCTTGTTAAACAAAATACTGGTTGTCGAAGACGAACAGCTGCTTGCCGAAAACCTCAAGGATTACCTTCAGGCGCAAGCGCTGGACGTCCGGATAGCTCACGACGGTGCGATGGCAATCGGCGAGGCCGAGCGTTTTTCACCCGATGTGATGGTGTTCGATTACCGCTTGCCCGACATGGAAGGCTTTGAGGTGCTCGATGCTGTCCGCCAGAACAGGAAGTGTCATTTTGTGCTGATTACCGGGCACCCAACCGCTGAAGTCTGTGAGCGGGCCCGGCAACTGGGAGTCAGCCATATCCTGTTCAAACCGTTTCCATTGGCGGAATTGGCCCGAGCAGTCTGCGACCTTCTGGGGATGGAGCGCGAACCCAAAGCAGGCATGAGCAATTCGCAAGGTTTTGTCGAACGACGCCAGAGCAGGTCCGAGAGTTTCCCGCTGCAGTTGTACGACGGCAGTTGGGTGCTGGCAGATCGTCGACGAAACACATCGACCTCCAAGGCACCAGACGACGAACAATTGCTCACCGGGGAGTAGTGGCGCGACAAGACGTTCCGGCTTCCGCCGCAATGGCCTGCCGCGTCGACAGGGCTCAAAGCCCCCGGCGTTGGAGAGCATGCCATGGACCGTCTATTCCTTGCCGTCGAACCGGCGCTGTCGGACTGTGTACCGTCGCGCTTTTCCAGTGAGCAACTGGCCCTGGCACGCTCGCTCGCCGCCAGTTCCGGCGAACGGGTACTGGAAGCCCTCGGGGGGTTATGCGAACTGGCCCCCATGCCCTTCATCCAGTGCCTCGGCGCGACCCTGCATTATCCGGTGCTCGACACCGACAGCCTGTTCAAAGCCACTCCGGTGTTCGACCGGGTAACCCTGGCCCAATGCCTCAAACGCGAATTCATCCTGCTGCGTCACGACGATGCGGTCATTGGCGTTTTTGCCGACCCCTTCGATACTTCACGCCTGGCCTGGATCGACGATTGCCTGCACGGCGCGCCGCTGTACCTGGTGCATGCCGACGACCTGAAGGCCTACCTGGCACGCCACGAAGAGAGCTTCCACGCCGTGGAATCGCTCAACGCCCAGGCCGACGCCAATGTCGAAATCGATACCCTGCAAAGCCTGTCCCTGACCAGCATCAGCGAAGACGCCAGCGTCGTCGTCAAACTGGTCAACTCGACCCTCTACGACGCGCTGAAAATGCACGCCAGCGATATCCATCTGGGCACCACCGGCAGCGGTCTGGTGATCAAGTACCGGATCGATGGCGTGCTGAACAACATCAGCAAAATCCAGGGCAGCGAATTCGCCGAGCAAGTGATTTCCCGGGTCAAGGTCATGGCCGAACTGGACATCGGCGAAAAACGCGTGCCCCAGGACGGTCGCTTCAAGATCGGCATCAGCGGCCGGCAGATCGACTTTCGGGTGTCGATCATGCCGAGCATTTTCGGCGAAGACGCGGTGCTGCGGGTCCTCGACAAACAGGACCTGGCCGACAAGGTTTGCGGCGTGCAGTTGCAAGCCCTGGGCTTCGAAGAAGAAACCCTGCGCCATCTGCGTCGGCTGGCGGCCGAACCTTACGGCATGGTGCTGGTGACCGGCCCCACCGGTAGCGGCAAAACCACCACGCTGTACGCGATGATCACCGAGATCAACCACGGCGTGGAAAAGATCATCACCATTGAAGACCCGGTGGAATACCAACTGCCGGGCGTGCTGCAAATCCCGGTCAACGAAAAGAAAGGCCTGACCTTCGCCCGTGGTTTGCGCTCGATCCTGCGCCATGACCCGGACAAGATCATGGTCGGTGAAATCCGCGACCCCGACACCGCGCAGATCGCCGTGCAATCGGCGCTCACCGGGCACCTGGTGTTCACCACCATTCACGCCAACAACGTGTTCGACGTGATCGGCCGGTTCACCCAGATGGAAATCGACCCTTACAGCCTCGTGTCGGCACTCAATGCGGTGCTGGCCCAGCGGCTGATCCGCCTGGTCTGCGCCAGTTGCAGCGCACCGGCTTACCCGACCGATGAAGAATTGCGCCTCTCGGGTCTCGATCCGCAACAGGTCGATCACTACCACTTTGTCCACGGCAAGGGCTGCGGTCATTGCCGGGGCACCGGTTACCGCGGGCGTACGGCGATTGCCGAACTGCTGCACCTCGACGACGAGCTGCGGCAAATGATCGTCGAGCGCCAACCCATTTCGAAAATCAAGGCCCTGGCGTGCAGCCGTGGCTTGCGCCTGTTGCGCGAGTCGGCACTGGAACTGGTTGCAGAGGGGCGGACCACGCTCGAGGAGATCAATCGTGTCACTTTTATCTCGTGATCGTTTTGTCGCCGTGCTCGGTGCCAGTGGTGTCGGTCTGGGCCAGCGTCGTGGCAGTGAAACCCTGTGGCTGGGCAGCGTCGGCTTTATCGACGAAGGCTTCCATGCCTGGGCCGTGGCGCTGGAAACCCTCGACCGTCTGCTGGGCGAACACACCCGTCCCGGTGCCGAATTGAGTGTGGTGATCTCCGGGCACTTCAGCCGCTTCTGTCTGGTGCCCTGGAGCGAACAAATCAGCAGCCCTGCTGAATTGCTCGGGTTTGCCCAACTGTGTTTCGAAGACCTTTACGGCGTACCGGCGCAACCCTGGAGCATGGTGTTGTCGGCTGAGCCGGCGGGTTATGACCGGGTCGCCACCGCGCTGCCGCAAGACTTGCTGACGCATCTGCGCACGCTGGTCACGGGGCGTGGCCTGCGCCTGCGTTCGGTGCAGCCGTACCTGATGGCGGCGTTCAATCACTTCGATAAAAGCTTCGACGCCGGCGACTTCCTGTTCGTCGTCGCCGAACCGGTGCGCAGTGTGTTGTTGCTGGCGCGGGAAGGGCGCTGGGCATCGGTGCGTTCGGTGGGCAGCAGCGACAGCGACGTCGCGCTGACCGCGTTGATCGGTCGTGAAAGCCAATTGCAGGCGTCCACCAGCGAGCGACCTCTGAACGTTTACCTGCACGCGCCGGCACGCATTGACTCGCACCCTGACGTACCCGGTGTGCACCTGCGCACCCTCGAAGAACACCGGACATCCGTACGCGATGGCTTGTACGTCATGTCCCGGGCGGTGGCCTGACATGCGCCCCCTGATGCTCGACTTCCAGCCGCGCCGTCGCTCGGGCCCTTTGGGCTGGAGCCTGCTGGTCGGTGGCGTGGTGCTGACGCTGACCTGCTTCTTTGTTCAGCAGCATGTCAGTGAACAGGCCGCGCAACAGCAAGGCCATTTGCAAACCACTCAGCGCGTACTCACCGGCGACACGGGCGGCAAGGTCAGCCTGACCCCGGCCGAAACCCGTGAACAGGCGCACAACCTGGCCGAGATGCGCAAGGTGTCCCAGCAGTTGCGCCGACCTTGGGAGCGTCTGTTCGCCATGCTTGAAGCCATGCCCCGGGACGACATTGCGTTATTGACCCTGACCCCGGATGCCCGCAAAGGCCAGGTGCGAATCAGCGCCGAAGCGCGGGATCTGGAAGCCATGCTCAACTTCCACCGCAGCCTCGAAGCCAGCGAAGAGCTGTCCGATGTGTCGCTGCTCAGCCACGAAATCGTCGCGAACGTGCCGGAACACCCGGTGCAATTCAACCTGTCGGCTAGCTGGGAGATTGGCGATGCAAATCCCTAGATTGATCGTCCACGAATACCTGCAAGGCTTGGGCATTCCCGGCCTGGCAGGGCTGGCGATGTTGCTGCTGGCGCTGGTGTATGGCCTGGTGGGCCTGATGCCGGACTGGCAGTCGCTGCAAACGCTCAGCCAGCAGACGCGCGAAGCCGGCGAGTACCTGGCCAAAGTCGAAGACGGCAGTGTTGCCGCGCCGGTGGTGCCGCAACGTCAGCTCGACGACTTCCGCAGCAAGTTGCCGTCCCAGCCGCAGGCCACCGTGGCCATCGACAAGATTTACGCGCTGGCGGCGCAGGAGCACATCACCCTGGCCCGTGGCGAATATTCCCTGGGCATCGACCCCAAGACTCACCTGGCCCGTTATCAGATTCTGCTGCCAGTGCGCGGCAGCTACCCGCAACTGCGGCGCTTCCTGCACGCCTTGCTCGGCCAGTTGCCGGCGGTGGTGGTGGAGGACGTGGAGTTCCAGCGTAAAAAAATCGCCGACACCGACCTGACCGGGCGGATCCGCATGACCCTTTACTTGTCGAGGTCATGATGAATACCAAACGCGCAGTGGGTTGGGTGGCGTTCTTCGGTGTGGCGGCGGCGCTGACCTGGTTGCCTGAATACTTCACGTCGTCAGAGGAGGGCGATACGTCGGTGGCCGCCGTGACCACCCCGACCAACAGCAAAACCCGTGGTGCGCTGCCCGCCGCATCCGCCGGCAAAACAGCGGCAGCGATCAAGGACCTGAGCCCGGCGGGTGACCTGTTCGCCGCCCGCAGCTGGACGGCAGCGCCGCAGCTCGCCACCGTCAACGAACAACCCGTCAACCTGACCACGGAGGTGCAAGTCCCCACGGCACCACCGATGCCTTTCCAGTTCATTGGCAAGCTGAATGACCGTTCCGACCTGCAAGTGTTTTTGCAGAGCGGCGAAAAAATATACGTCGTGCGCAAGGGGGATGTGATCGACGACACCTGGCGGATCGAGGGGATTTCCGACGTGGAACTCAGCTTTGTCTACCTGCCTCTGCATTTGTCTCAGACTTTGTCTGTGGGGAGCACGCAATGAACAGATCCCGTTTGCTGATGAACCTTTGCCTTTGTGCAGGACTGGCCGCGTGCAGTTCGGCGCAGGTTGCCAAGCAAGAGGCGACCGACCTGATGGAGTCGGGACAGTACGAAGCCGGCCTGGCTCGCATCGAGGAAGGGCTGAAGGAAAACCCTCGCGACACCGAGCTGCACCTGGCCCTGAACAGCGGCCGTGCTCGTGCAGTGACGGCGCTGTTGACCCAGGGCGACATGGATCGCGCCCAGCGTGATTTTGCGTCTGCCCGCCAGGCTTTCGGCCGGGTGTTGACCATCGAACCGAACAACCGCCGTGCCCAGGACTCGCTGCGTCAGCTCGATCACATGCGCAGCCTGGATGAAAAACTCGAACTGGCCCGTGGTGACCTGCGTCGGGGTGACATCTACGGTGCCGACCGCCAGGTGAAACAGATCCTCGAACTGGACCCGAATAATGAAGGGGCGCTGGAGCTGCAAAGCAACGTCCGCCTGGTGCAAAGCCGCAACGTGATTCCATACCCACAACTGCGGACCCGTCTCGATCGGCCGGTGACCCTGGAGTTTCGCGAAGCCAACCTGAAAACCATCTTCGAAGTGCTGTCGCAGGTCGCCGGTTTGAACTTCATCTTCGACAAGGACCTGCGCCCGGACATGAAAGCCACCATTTTCGTGCGTGACGTGCGCATCGAAGACGCGGTGGAACTGCTGCTGCAACAGAACCAGCTGCACCAGAAAGTGGTGAACGAAAACACCTTGCTGATCTACCCGGACTCACCACAGAAGCTCAAGGATTACCAAGAGCTGGTGATGCGCACCTTCTACCTGACCAGCATCGATGCCAACACCGCGCTGAACATGATCAAAACCATGCTCAAGACCCGCGATGTGTTCGTCGACGAACGCCTCAATACCCTGACCATGCGCGACTCTGAAGACGCTGTCCGCATGGCTGAAAAACTCCTGCAATCGCAGGACCAGTCCAACCCTGAAGTGGTACTGGAAGTGGAGGTGATGGAAGTCGCCACCCAGCGGATTCTCGACCTTGGCCTGCAATGGCCGAACACCTTCGGCGTGGTCAACAGCGACGGCTCGGCCGTGACCCTGCTCGATCAACTCAAAGGCATCAACTCCAGCCGGATCTCCATCTCGCCGTCGCCGCAGGCCAAGATCAACGCCCAGGACAACGACATCAACACCCTGGCCAGCCCGGTGATTCGCGTCAGCAACCGCGAACAGGCGCGCATCCACATTGGTCAGCGCGTACCGATTATCAGCGCCACTTCGGTGCCTTCGACTCAAGGCCCGGTGATCACCGAAAGCGTCACCTACCTCGATGTCGGTCTTAAACTTGAAGTACAGCCGACCGTGCACCTGAACAACGAAGTGGCAATCAAAATCGCCCTGGAGGTGAGTAACGCCACGCCGCTGGAACCGACCCGCCAAGGCACGATTCCGGTTCAGGTCGATACCCGCAACGCCCAGACCACCCTGCGTCTGCATGACGGCGAAACCCAGATCCTCGCCGGCCTGGTGCGCAACGACCATGGCGCCACCGGCAACAAAATCCCCGGCCTTGGCGACATTCCAGGTCTTGGCCGCTTGTTCGGCAGCAACAAGGACACCGTCGGCAAGTCGGAGCTGGTGCTGTCGATTACGCCGCGGATCGTGCGCAACCTGCCGTACCAGAGCCCGTCGGACATGGAGTTCACCACCGGTACCGAAACCAGCATGCACATCCAGGCGCCGGACCGTCGGATGGAAGCGCCGATCCAGAACGAACACATCGATCGGCCGGTTGCTTCCACTTCCACCACTGTTGTCGTCGAGAAGCGTTGATCATGAACGCCTCGCAACGCGGTTTTACCCTGATCGAAGTCGTGGTGACGCTGGCCCTGATCGGCCTGCTGGCCGGCATGGCCGCACCGCTGACCGAGACCGTGGTGCGCCGGGGCAAGGAGCAGGAATTGCGCACGGCGTTGTATCAGATTCGCGATGCCATCGACGCCTACAAGCGTGCATTCGACGCCGGCTACATCGAGAAATCCCTGAACAGCAGCGGCTACCCGCCGAACCTGCAAGTGCTGGTGGACGGTGTGCGCGATGTGCGCAGCGCCAAGGGCGCCAAGTTCTTCTTTTTACGGCGCGTGCCCCATGACCCGCTGGCGCCGGTCAAACGTGACGACGAAGGCGGCTGGGGCGTGCGCTCCTACGACAGTACGGCTCAAAACCCGCGGGAGGGCGAAGACGTCTTTGACGTTTACTCCAAGGCGCGCGGCAAGGGGCTCAACGGCATCGCGTACAAGGAGTGGTGAGCATATGCGTCGGGAAAAGGGTTTTACCCTGCTGGAACTGATGGTGGTCATGGCAATCATCGCCACCCTGATGACCATCGCCTTGCCACGCTATTTCAACAGCCTCGAGGTCTCGAAAGAGACCACGCTGCGCCAGAGCCTGTCGGCCATGCGCGAAGCGCTGGACCACTACTACGGCGACACCGGGCGTTATCCAGACTCCATCGAACAACTGGTCGAGCAGCGTTACCTGCGCAACCCGCCAATGGACCCGATTGCCGAACGCAAAGACCTCTGGGTGCTGGTGGCGCCACCTGACGGCGTCCCGGGCGGAGTCGCCGATATCAAAAGCGGGGCCACAGGGAGGGCGCGTGATGGCAGCCTTTATTCCGAGTGGTAAGCCCTCGAACGAGGCCGGGTTCACTTACCTGGGTGTGCTGTTTCTGATCATGTTGATCGGCATGGGCCTGGCCAGCGCCGGCGAGTTGTGGTCCACCGCGTCGCGCCGTGATCGTGAACGGCAGTTGCTCTGGGTCGGCACTCAATACGCTCAGGCATTACGCAGTTACTACCGCAGTTCACCTGGTCTGGCCCAGTACCCGAAAGAGCTGGCGGACCTGTTGCAGGACGAGCGTTTTCCATCGCCCAAACACCACTTGCGCAACCTGTACCCAGACCCGATTGGTGGCGGCGAATGGACGTTGATGCGCGGGTTCGACGGGCGCATCACCGGCCTCAGCAGTCCCTCCACGGACACGCCGCTCAAGCAGGCGGACTTCCCCAGTCAATGGTCGGACTTCACCGGCATGGCGAGCTACAAGGACTGGCAGTTCGTGGCCGAGAAAGACTTCCTCGATGGCGCGTCCGCGCCCAAAGGCCAATCCAAAACGCCTCAGGCGCTGGGGCAGTGAGGCCATGAACAGACACTGGCTACCGACCCTGGTCCTGATGCTGATGACGTCCTTCGTGTCGGCTGCCGAAGAAGACGAAATGCTGGGTTTTATCGTCGACGACACGATCTCGCACATCGGCCACGACTTTTACTACTCGTTCAGTGAACGCCTGCGCGCCACCAGCCCGATGGATTTCAACCTGGTGGTGCGTGAACGACCTTCGGCACGCTGGGGCAGCCTGGTGACCGTGGAATATCAGCAACGATTGGTTTACCGGCGCTTCCTGCCGCCGAACACCGTGGAGTTGAAGGACGAGGCCTACGAGGCTGCCGATCTGGTCCGCGTGCAGATCGTCCAGCGCAAGCTGGAAACCTTGTTGCAGGACACCACCGACCTTGAGAGGGACGAACTATGAACACTGGAACTTTCTCGAAACGCACGGGCATGTGGTTATTGGGGCTGGGCAGCTGTGGGCTGGTCCAGGCCACGGAGTTGGTCTACACGCCGATCAACCCGTCGTTTGGCGGCAACCCGTTGAACGGGACCTGGTTGCTCAACAACGCCCAGGCGCAGAACGATTACGACGACCCTGACTTGAAGAACCGTACCAGCGCGGCCGGCACGTCGGCCCTGGAGCGCTTCACCAGTCAGCTGCAATCACGGTTGCTGGGGCAGTTGATGGACAACATCTCCGCGGGCAATGCCGGGAGCCTGACCACCGACGCTTTTGTTGTGAACGTCATCGACGACTCCGGTGCACTGACTATTGAAGTGACCGACCGAGCGACCGGTGAAGTTTCCGAAATCCAGGTGAATGGCCTGGCCCCTTGACGGGGATATGGATCGATGGGGAGTCAAGGACATGAAAAAAATAATAGCGCTAGGGCTGATGTTGGCGGCATTGCAAGGGTGCAGTTTGCGCGAGCCGATGGGGGCCGAGCAGGACACCGAATCACCGACCCTGACACCTCGGGCGTCGACCTATTACGACTTGCTGAACATGCCACGGCCCAAGGGCCGGTTGATGGCGGTGGTGTATGGTTTCCGGGATCAGACCGGGCAGTACAAACCGACCCCGGCCAGTTCGTTTTCCACCAGCGTGACCCAGGGCGCGGCAAGCATGTTGATGGATGCGTTGCAGGCCAGTGGCTGGTTTGTGGTGCTGGAACGTGAGGGGCTGCAGAACCTGTTGACCGAGCGCAAGATCATTCGCGCCTCGCAGAAAAAGCCGAATACGCCGGTGAATATCCAGGGTGAGTTGCCACCGTTGCAGGCGGCCAATTTGATGCTTGAGGGCGGGATTATTGCCTATGACACCAACGTGCGCAGCGGTGGGGAAGGGGCGCGGTATTTGGGGATCGATATCTCCCGGGAGTATCGGGTGGATCAGGTGTCGGTGAACCTTCGTGCTGTCGATGTGCGCAGTGGGCAGGTGTTGGCCAATGTGATGACCAGTAAGACGATTTACTCTGTCGGGCGCAGTGCCGGGGTGTTCAAGTTTATCGAGTTCAAGAAGTTGCTGGAGGCTGAGGTCGGGTACACCACGAATGAGCCGGCGCAGTTGTGTGTGTTGTCGGCGATCGAGGCGGCTGTGGGGCACCTTTTGGCCCAAGGGATTGAGCGGCGGTTGTGGCAGGTGGCCGGGGATAATTCTTCGCCTGACAACAATGCGACGCTCGACCGCTATTTGACTCAGAACAAGGTTGTGCCTGAGGGAGAGGAAGAGTGAACCGAGGCGGCCTTCGGGCCGACCTGGCTTTGATCTTTTGATCTTGGCGGCCTGATAGCCGACCAAGCTCTTACAGATGTACCCAGATCAAATGTGGGAGCCGAGCTTGCTCGCGATGGCGGCCTGACAGCCGACCAGTCTCCCTCAGATGTACCCAGTCCAACTGTGGGAGCGAGCCTGCTCGCGAAGGCGGCCTGAAAGCCGACCTATTTCTTTCAGGTGTACATATCCATTCCTGCGGTAACGGCCGCTTATGGTTTCGCCCTTACGGCGAGTCCCTTTTTCAAACGCCAAAAAGGAACCAAAAGGCTTCGCCCCGAGCGTCCGGCACCTCGCCTAGGCTCGGCGTTCCTTCGTTCCGGCATTCATCTGGGGGCATCGCCTCCGGTCGGCTTCGCTTCGACCTCCTCTCGATGTGTTCGACTTCGTCGAACGGCGCTGCGCGCCTCCCCCCAGATGAACACCTCCACTCAGCCTCCCGATGGGGCGGGCAGATCAACATCAAAAGCCAGATCAAGATCAAAAGCGGCAAGCGAGCTAACGCTCGGCCTGTTGAGTGGTGAGAAGCGAAAGGCGTGCCCGATCCATTGTGGGAGCGAGCTTGCTCGCGATGGCGGCCTGACAGTCGACCTGTTTCTTACAGATGTACTCGGTTCAACTGTGGGAGCTGGCTTGCCTGCGATGGCGGCCTGATAGCCGACCTATCTCACACAGGGTGTACGCCCAGTAGCCCAGTGGCCAAAGCGCTACCAAACCGAAGAATGAACAGGCAGTAAATCTCAGAGACTCGTATTGGGTCGTAGAATTAGCTGCTGGTTCTTCATTTGAGCAGGCCGGTGTATTTTCCATATAACCAAAGAACCACCACCGCCCCTGTAACGAAATAGGCAATATGAAATGGATACGCTGCCCAGCGCTTAAGCCTTTTAGGCAACCGTTTCACTTCTTCAACTGATAAGGGTTCCTGGCGCTGAATTTTTTTAGACGAGATTAAAGCGCTGATTGCGGCCAGACGAAAAATTCTTCCATGATGCCCCGTGCCCCACGTGAGGCGGTTGACGCCTATGGAATCCAGTTGTTTGAAATGCTTTTCCAGCGCTTCGAGTTTTGTGTGAGCAGCATAAAAAATGATAGCTACGTCGAAAAGACTCAGCAGGATAAGCGCTCCCCAGACCCAGGCGAGTGTTGTTCTAGTGAGTTCCATTATTCAGAATGCTCATAGAGTTCTTGCCCAATCAGTTCACTGCCGTCGGTCATCAGCGTTCCGGTTCCGGTGGCGCCTACCGCGCCGGCAACGAGTACACAAACGAGTTTTCCGAGTCCTTTTACTTTTGCACACACAGCGGTGCCTATTTTCGAGCCTGCTGCACCCCCGGCGACAGCTCCAGCTGTACCGCCCACCATTTTTGCGCCCTCAACAAATTTCATTTGCTTGCATTCATCCTCGCGACCAGTCGTGCATACCTCATGAATTTTTAAACTGGATGCGCCTAACTGCAGACCAATCCCGACATAACCACCGGCTTTCATATATTTTGCCGCTCGTGAGACACCCTCAATGTTCGTTGCGTACCCAGGCAACTGTGTTGGTGCCCCAGCCTTGTCCCAACGATGAATCGTTCTGCGAGTTGATAACCCCAAGGCTCGCTTGAGTTTTGGGTGATCCGCAATGCCGGTGCCTTTGCGTACGAGTGACCCAAGGCTGGCATCAAGCTTCGCCATAAGTCGTTTACGCTTGGAAAAAAACTCTGGCGAATGCAGATTGCGGTACTGGCGATATTGTTGCTGATGCAGCTCCTCCAGTTCTTTGAGGGCATTTTTCAAGCCCTCCAGATGCTGCCCAATCATGAACGACGCCACACCCAACGACCCCGCCGACACCTCCAGAAACGGCTCAATCACCTCATGGTGCTCAACCATGAACGAAGCTTCTTCATCACTCAGATCCTTGAGCGCGTCGTTGACCTTCTGCGCAGCAATCATCATCTGCGCCTCTTCACGCCGGCACATGTAATGCCGTGAGTCGCTCAAAATCACCATTTGCCCCGGTTTCACGTGTTCACCCAGATGGCGATTGAGCGAACGAAATTCGCGACGTAGCGCCTCGCTTGGCGAGCTCTCGTACAGTGAGCGTTCCAGGGACTCAAGGCTCATGGGCCGTTCAACAATGTGAAAATCCGACTCCGACGGTTTGGGCTGCGTGAAGGCGTGATCTTCGACCAGATGTTGCGCTGGTGGTGGCTCGGGCTTGGTCTTGAAACCGTTCCATGAAGCGCCACCGTTATCTGGATTGGCGCGAGGCGTGACCATTACCCAATCACCGTTGCTCACGGCGTTGATCAGTTTTTGCTGGTGGGCGGCCTGCATGTAGTTGGAGTGGTTGGCACCTACGGCATTCAGCAGGTCGTCGAAGCCTTGCAAGTCATACGGGTAGTTCAGGGCTTGGCGAAGGGCGCCGATGGCTTGATGGCTTTCGAGTACCTGCCCGCGCTGGTTGGCGAGTTGGTGTTGGGGGATGAGTTTGGTCACGCTTGTCGCCCGGTCCTTGGAAACGGGGCACTTTGGCGATAGGGCTCAAGGGTGGATGCCGGGGGATTCGGTTTGGCTTGTAGGGGAAGTCCGAATTTTTTGCGGTGTTTGGGGGAGGGTGGTTTGTCAGTAGGTTATTGGCTTGCCTGCGATTGCGGCCTGACAGCCGGCCAGTCTCTTGCAGATGTACCCAATACCCCTGTGGGAGCGAGCCTGCTCGCGATAGCTGTGGGTCCGCCACCATCAAGGTTGAATGGCACACCGCTATCGCGAGCAGGCTCGCTCCCACATTTGATCTTCATGGGACACAATTTTTGTGAACGACGAAAATCCACTGTGGGAGCGAGCCAGCTCCGGGCGGTGTTCCGACGATGGCGGCTTCATAGCAGATGCATTTCCATCAGGCATAAAAAAAACTGCGACCCTCCACCCAGGACCGCAGTTTTTTACGCCCTGCGATTATTGCTGCAGCACAGTCGCCTTGTTGTCAGCACCCAGCTGCTGCACGGTCGCAGTCTGGGTCATGCCACTCTGAGTGACACTGGCAATGTTGCCGGTGCCGCCCTGAGTGACGTAGGCCACGTTCATGCTGCCGGACTGGTCGAAGTTGGTGGTGTTGCCGATGCCGGTGCTGCTGCCCTGGGCCAGGTTGGTGGTGCCGCGCTGGTCGGCGATGAGGATGTTGTCGCTGCCGTTCTGGTCGAAGTACAGCTCGTTGTAGTTTTCGGCCTGTTTGACCGTGGTTTTGTTGCCATAGCCCGTCTGATTGGTGGTCATCACGTGGCCGATGCCGTCCTGTTTGAAACTGGCGGTGTTGTTGGTGCCGTTCTGGTTGACGGTTGCACGTTGGTTGCTGCCGAACTGGCCACCCTTTTCCGGGCCTTTCCAGTCGCTGGCGTAGACCTTGTTACCGCTACCCACGGAGGTGGCGTTCAGCACATGGCTTTCGCCCTTCTGGTAGGTGAAGTGCACGTTGTTGGTGCCTTGTTGGTACAGCGCCAGGGTCGAGCCGACGGATTCGAACTGGTCGGCGTAGATCGCGTTGAGGTCGCCGACTTGCAGCACCTGGGCGACGTTGTTTTCGCCGAAGCTCTGGTCGACCACGGTCTCGTTGGTTTTCCCGTACTGGTTGACGGTGGCTTCGCTGGCGGTTTGCCCGCCTTGCCAGACTTCGGCGCCGTTGAAGTCGCCGAACTGGTTGATGGTCACGGTGCCGCCGTTGCCATCGCGCTGGTCGCCATAGGCGTAGTTGCCTTCGCCCGCCTGGTTGAGACTGATCTGGCCGCCCATGTGGGCGATCTGTTCGGCGGTGGCGTAGTTGGCGGTGCCGTACTGGATGATCACTGCGTTGTTGGCAGTGCCCAGTTGGATCTGTTCGATGTTGGCCTCGTTGCTGTCACCAAACTGGAAGGTCTGACCTTGGGTGCCTTCCTGAGTGTCCTGATAAATGAACGAGAAGTTACCGGTGCCGTGCTGTTGTTGCAGCGCTTCGTTGCCGCCCACGCCTATCGACTGGCTGGCGTGGCTGGTGTTGGAACTGCCGACCTGTTGCTGGGTGATGGTGCTGCCGTTTTCGAACAGTTGCTCGGCGTAACCGGCGTTGTAGTCGCCGAGTTGATCCTGGGTGATGGTTCCGGTGGCGTTGTCTTGCACCGCGGCGGCATCGTTGCCCTCGCCGACTTGTTGTTGGGTGGCGGTACTGTACGGGGCCGCGGTCTGTTTAACGTCGGCGATGTTGGCGGTACCGACCTGGTCCTGGGTGGAAACGCTGTCGTCGGCCATCGCCTGGGCACTGACTAGGACCAGGATGGTGGCGGTGAGGGGCGTCAGTTTGAACATGATGAAACCTCCATGTGGTGCAGTGCTTTAGCGGTATTGTTTGACCGAAACGCTCATGCCGTTTCCGGACTGGGTCACGGCGCTTGAAAGCCCCGTGCCGGCCTGGTCGATGCTGGCGTCGTTGTTGTTGCCGTTCTGGGAAATCTGCGCGCGGTTGTGGCTGCCGTTTTGTGTGATTGAGGCGGCGTTGCCACTGCCTTGCTGGGTGATCATTGCCATCAGGTCGCTGCCTTGTTGCAGGATGTAGGCTTCCTGATGACTGCCTGACTGGACGATGGTGCCGAGCAGCGACTGACCGTTCTGTTGCAGCAGCGCCACGTTGGCCTGGCCGTTCTGGTCGATCAGCGCGTGCTGGCCAACCGGTGGTGGTAACTCTCCCAGATCGCCACCGGGACCCAGGTCATCGTTTTCCATCAAGTCATCGGCGCGCACACCCGCACTGCTGCAAAGCAGAAGCAGGCAGAGCAGGGCGGCGGTCGAGGTGTTCATGGCTGCGTCCTTTGGGAAGAGGCCGGCCCCACCCACCGAATCGGCGGGTGGGGCGAGGGCTCAGTTGGAGATCACCGAGACCGTGCGCACGGTGCCTTGGGACGAGGTGATGGTGGCTGTCGGGTTCGCCGATGGAATCACCGCAGTGGTGTTGTTCACCGTCAGCCTCCAGCGACCGGTCGCCGGTACCGTGGTGGTGCCCAGGGTTGCCAGCCCGGTCGGGGTGGAGACCTTGATGGTGATGGTGTTGCCGGTGGTCACCGATGAGGTGCCTGCAAAGTCCCAGGTGAAGCGGTTGTTGGAGCGAGCCGACACCGTAGCCGTGGTCACCGTGAAGGTTTCCGCAGCAGGCCTTGGCGAGACTTGCACGGTGACCGTGGCCGGTGTCGACAGGGCGCCGAAGCTGTCCCGGGCGATGTAGGTGAAGGTCGTGGTGAAGGCCGTCGTGACCGTGGCCGGTGGGGTGTAGGTGATCACTGTGCCGTTACTGCTGACGGTGCCGCGACCTGCCGGTGGTTGGGTGAAGCTGGCGACTGCCAATGGCACGTTGCCTTCCGGATCGGTGTCATTGGCCAACACGTTGATCGGTATCGCCACGCCCAGGGTCGCGACGGCGTCGGCGACTGCCACCGGTGGTCGGTTAGGCGCCACGGTGATGGTCACGGTCGCTGGGGTAGTCGAAGCCAGGCCTTTGATGTCTTGAGCCTTGTAGGTGAAGGTCGTGGTTAACGGCACAGTGACCACGGCGGGCGGGGTGTAGACCACCGCAGTCGTGCCGCTCAACGCCACGGTGCCTTGGCCTGCGGCCGGTTGGGTCAGCGCGGTGATGCTCAGCGGCGTGTTGCCGTCGGGGTCTCTGTCGTTGGCCAGCAGGTTGAGGGTGATGGGCACGCCGAAGCTGGTGCTGCCGGTGTCGGCCACGGACAGTGGCGCCTGGTTCTCACCGGCATCCGGTGCAGAACCCACCACGACGACAGGCTCGGTGTCACTGCCGCCGGCGGCGGATTTGACCGTCACAGTGGCGGGTGGCTGGGACAGATCGGCGACGGTGATTTTTTGCAGGGTGCCGGTTTTCGACAGACGTCCGTAACCCTGCGCGACCATGTCTGGCACCGCCACTTCGTCAGTGGACGTGGCCTCGATCAGCAGGCTGTGATTGCTCCAGTTGTAGCGAGCAGTCTGGATTTTCACCAGGTCAACGAGCTTGCTCGAGACCGCCGTAGGGCGGGTGGTGCCGGCCGGGTTGGTGGCGGTGAGCACCACGACCGGAGGCACGGGGCCGCTGAGCAGGCGTTGGCCGAAGTACAACCCGGTGCCGTCACCCACCATATTGGTCAGGCATGGCGTAGGCGGTGGGCCTGGCACAAGGGCGAGGGTTTCGCGGAAGCACAATGTAGAGCTGTTGTCCGCTTTGCCAAAAATTTCGACCCGGGTGCTGGTACCGGTGCCCGAGGCGATGCGACGGTAGGTTGCACGGCTAAGGTCGACATGGGTTTGCGCACGATTGTCGAGGACTTTGCCGGCCAGCGTGAACAGGTTGCTTTGGATCGTCCCGGCCGGGCCCTGGATGCGCACAAAGTTGGTGTTGTTGGGGCTGCCGGTGACTTGTTCGGTGAGGTTCGGGTCGCCGACGAAGGTTTCGATTGCGCCGGTGTCCGGGTTCACTTCGGTGTAGGGGCCGTTGACGCTGCGCAGGAATGGCCCGATAGCACCGCTCAATGCCCCGTTGAAAACTCCCGGCACACCGACGCCGATGTCTCTGGTGATGTTGATTGCACGACGACCGGGGGTGGTGACTTTGACCGTTTCCACGCCATAAGGGTGAGTGATGGTGTAGGTCCCGGCGACGGGCACGTTTATCCGCATACGAATCCGCGCAAAGCTGATTTGATCGCCATCGAGCGGATTTCCGCCGGCAAAAGCGGCTTCTATCCCGGCCACGTAGGCGTCCATTCCATAACCAGCGGCGTTGTTGGGAATGTTGGTCTCGGCGAGGAACCAGAAGGCTTCGTCTGGCCAGTTATCCGGGAACACCATCGGCAGGGTGTCGTCGAAAATGCCCGGTGCCGGCAGCAGGGTACACATGTAGGCCGGTGGCGTGGCAGCCGGCACCCGCGAGCTGGCGGCCCGGGACTGGCACAGTTCCATCGACAGCAGATTGTTGTCCTGGTACCACATCGGGAATTTCCCGGTGGCAAAGGTATAAGGACCGGGGTCGACAGCAGCGAGTTGCGCGAATGCACTGCCGGACAGCGATAGAGTCAGTCCCAGTGCGTTGAGCGCCAGGCGTGGCCAATTGTTCATGATGCCTCCTGATGAGGATCTGGGCATGTGAGCGTTCATTGCACGATGACCACTTCTTCGGTGTCGCTGCCGCCATTGGATGACGTCACTCGAACCTTGGCCGGTGGTATCGGCGAGATGCCGGTGGCCAGGGATTTCACTGCGCCATCGCCACTGAGGGCGCCAATGGCGACGCCTGTGCCAGAGGTGGCAGTGAGCACCGGAGGCGAAGTTTCGTCGCTGGTCGAGGCCACGACCGTTATTTGCCCGGTGCTAAGGCTGTATTCTGCACGTGAAATCACCACCAGGTCCGTCAGGGGCATGGGTAAGGTGGTCGGTGTGCTGCTAGCGATGGCCAGGTGGTTGTCGGCGGTCACTTGCAAAGTGCTTGGCAAGCTCGGGTTGGTCGAAGACTGCGCATACCAGTTGCCGGTGGTGTTGGCCTCGGTAAGGTTCAACACCGGGTTGTTGCTGTCCAGCGTCACTTTGGCCGGTGGCGGCGGGGCCAGGACGAACACGTCTTGCTGGGCCACTGGAGCGCTGGCGCCGGGTTTACGCGAGTAGGTGCTGCGCTGGGTGATCATTGGCGTCGGCCGTGCCATTGTCGCCAACTTGCCGGAGATGGCCATCACCGCAGTGCGCAAATCCAGCCCGTTGGGTCCTTCAATGCGGATGTAGTTGGTATTGAAAGGGCTGCCGGTGAAGGCCTCCTCCAGGTTCGGGTCGCCGACGAATTGCTCGGCTGAACCGGTGACCGGATTGGTCTCGGTATAGGGGCCATTGACGCTGCGCAGGAACGGCCCGACATCACCCTTAAGGGCTCCGTCGTAGGTTTTCGGCACGCCGATGCCGATGTCCCGGGTCATGTTGATCGCCCGCCGCCCGGGGGTGTCGACGTTGAAGACATCGACGCCGTACGGGTGGGTAATGACGTAGGTGCCCGCGGTCGGTACATCGACACGTATGCGGATGCGGGCGAAGCTGATCTGGTCACCTTCGATTGGGTCGCCACCGCTGAAGGCCGCTTCAACGGCGCTGACATAGGTCAGGTCGATGCCTCGGGCTGCGTCGACGATGGTGCCGTCACCGGTGAACCAGAACGCTTCATCGGGGAAGTTGGTCGGGAAGACGAGCGGTTGCGTGTCGTCGAAGATCCCGGGGGCCGGCAGTAAGTTGCACATGTACGTCGGTGCGCCCGGTGCGCTGGGCACTCGCGAGCTGACGGCCTTGGACAGGCAAAGCTCGAGGGTTCGACCGTGAGTGTCCTGATACCAGGCGGCGAACGAGCCGTTGGCTGGCACGTAGGGGCCGGGGTCGACGGCAAACAACGCCGCCTGGGCGACGCCTTGGGCCAGTGCGCTAACGACCAGGGCGGCCGCGGTTTTGGACAGTAAAGGGTGCATGAGTTAAGCCCTCTATATCGGAATGCCTGCCCCATGGAGACGGGCCAGTTGAGAGGGGGTCGGCAACTTCCATACCAACCGGCGAAAACGGCCGGCAGAGGCCCGAGTCACGGGCGTGTCACTCACAAACGACATCGGAGCGCGGTTTTTGGGCGCGGGCCACTGTCCCCAGGATTGGGGGTAGATGGGGATAAGGAAGAAGTGGGGGGACGAGACCCAACGTCGGGCAAACAGCCGTTAGTGGGCTATAACCCTATAGGGGGAATCGTCGGGAACACGTCCATGGACATGCCTACTCAAACACTCCAGGCCGAGGGGGGTGATATTCGCCTGAGCTCGCGCAAGCAGCCGTTCAATTTACTGCGCTGGTTTTCGCTCATCAGCCTGGCGGTGATTGGCACGGTGGCGGTGGCGTTGGGGGCGGTGTCCACCCGGTTCGTGATTGCCGAAAGCGTGCAACGCGATGCGTTGTTGACGTCCCAGTTCATTCAGGCAATTGCCTTGGTCGAGGTACGCCACGGATCGATTCCCAGCGGGCGGACCATGGGCGAGCTGCTCGATCCGCGTAAAGACAAGGGCTTTTCCGACGTCGACCCGCTGGCCCGCGCGATTGTCCGGGGCGAATTTCTCGACCATATCGAACACTTGCCGGACGTGATTCTGGCCAACATCTATGCCCCCGACCGCATGGTGATCTGGTCGACCAACCCGGCGTTAATGGGCACCACGATCCACGCCGACGAAGACCTGGAGCAAGCCTTTGCTTCCAGAATTCCTGTGTCGGCCAGTTATCACGATGTGGACAAGAGCCGCTTGGAACAGAAGTTCGTGACGCCTCCGGAATACATCTTCATCGAGAACTACATTCCGTTGTTCGATGCCAACGGCGACAAAGTCACGGCGATGGTCGAGATCTACAAGGAGCCCAAGGACCTGATCAGCCGCATGGAGCGCGGCCTGGTGTTGATCTGGCTGGCCACTGCACTGGGCGGCGGGCTGATTTACCTGGGGCTGTACTGGATCGTGCGCCGGGCGGCCATTTTGCTGGCGGCGCAACAAAAGCAACTGATCACCAACGAAACCTTTGTCGTCCTGGGCGAGATGTCGTCGGCGGTCGCCCACAGTTTGCGTAATCCGCTGGCGACCATCCGTTCAAGCGCCGAACTGGCGCTGGAGTTCGACAGCGGCCCGGCCCACAAAAACATCAACGACATCATCGGCCAAGTGGATCGCATGACGAAGTGGGTGAGGGAGCTGCTGCAATCCTTGCGTCCGCTCAACGATGACGCCGAGCCTGTCAATCTGGTGGCGGCGCTGCATGACAGCCTGATGGCCTTCGAGCATCAAATCACCAAAGCCTCGGTCCACGTGGTGTTCGACCCGAAGCTGACGCCCATGGTCCTGAGCCAGCAGGTGCAGTTGACGCAGATCCTCAACAGTTTGCTGGCCAATGCACTGGAAGCCATGGACAAGCGCGGCACGTTAACCATCACATTGGAGCCGACCGATTCCCGTGGCCTCAGCGTGGTGGTGAGCGACACCGGCAAAGGCATGAACGAAGAACAGCGCAGCATGGCCTTTCGGCCGTTTTTCACCACCAAACAAGGTGGGCTGGGTGTCGGGCTGGTACTGGTCAAGCGGATCATGGAGCGGTTTGGTGGTGCGGTGACCATGGAAAGCCGTGAAGGCGAGGGCACGAGTGTCCGTCTGTCGTTCAAATTGGTCCCCTGAAAACGGGTGTGAACTTTCCCCGTTAGCGGGTGTCATTCCCCAGTCGTTTCCCCGGTCATGGCACATTGATGTTGATAAGCCATTGTTTTGATGAATATTAATGCTTTCGTAAAAAACGCTTACAACTCTGGCGAGGTCCTTGCAAAACCCCCATTACCCCCTTCATGACTCATGACTTCGAGGCGGCTGGTGATGGACAGAAAAGCGCGGTACCCCTTCAAACGGTTTGGCCTCCTGACGCCTCTGAGCGTTCTTCTGACAATGACGCTGGGCACAACGACTCTGCGCGCCAGCCCCATCGACGACGAGCGACAGCCAGAACCTTCCGACCCCTCGGCTTACCAAGATGAACCGGCTGACAAAGCGGCGGCGTTGAACGCCATTTTGACCATGCCCGAGGCCAACAAGGACTCCTTCGATTTACCCGGTGGCGTCAAAGGCAGCCGAGACACCACGCGGGTGGAAAACATTCTGCCGCCGGCGGTGCAAACCAGTTTCAACTACCCCACCAACGGCAAGCCGAGCCCACTGTATGGCGCTCAGCCGTTCACTCAGCAGTTGGTGCTGTTCGAAGAATTCGGCCCGGAAAAACTCGACCCCACCACACCGGCAGCGCCGTTGGGTTTTCCACCGCCAGCCATCGGCCCGTTGCCACAGCAGGACCCCACCAGTGCGGCCCGCAGTGCGCCGCCGAGTGCGGCACTCGACGCCTTTCTGCGTCAACCGGGGCTGACACCGTTCCCGAGTCTGTACTCCAACGTGATCGACCGTAACCCGTGGCAGAAGCAGATCGAATTTTTCCTCAACCGCCGTATCGGCTCCTCGGCCGAAGGCCGTCCGCCAGGAAAAGGCTGGTCGCACCAGCGCTGGAACGAGTTTTACCCGCAGGCCGCCTACAAGACCGTGCAAACCGGTGCACGGTTGAATACCGGTTTGCGTGACAGTCGTCAGATGCACCGCTATGCCGTGGGCGAGTTTGGCCCGGGCGGCCTCTATCACAACGTGGCTGGCGTACCGGCGACCGATGGCACCGCCAAGGGCGTCGATGCGCGTTTCCACCCGAAAATGCCGGTGCAGAACCACAACTCGGTCTGGACCTTTGACGGCACCTTGCCGCCAAAATTGCTGATGGTGCGTTACGGGCAACCCACGTTGATGCGTCATTACAACGGCTTGCCGATCGACCCGTCGGCGAACATGGGGTTCGGTTTGCACACCATCACCACCCACGAACACAACGGCCACACACCGGCGGAAAGCGACGGTTATGCCAATGCGTTTTTCTTCCCCGGGCAATTTTACGACTATCGCTGGCCGATCCAGTTGGCCGGCTACGACAGCATCAACACCAAGGCTGAAGACCCGCGTGCAGCCTTTCCGTGCGCGCCGGGCGAAACCCTGTGGACCAACGACCTCATCCCCAGCCGCAAGACCTGCAACAACGGCACGATCAAAATCCGCGGCGACTGGCGCGAAACCATGAGCACCCACTGGTTCCACGACCACATGCTCGATTTCACCGCGCAGAACGTCTACAAGGGCAACGCGGCAATGATGAACTACTACAGTGCCCTGGACCGCGGCAATGAATCGGTGAATGACGGCGTCAACCTGCGCTTCCCCAGTGGCAGCGCCTTGCCTTGGGGTAACCGCGACTACGACGTCAACCTTCTGTTTGCCGACAAGGCGTGGGACAAGAACGGTCAACTGTGGTTTAACCCGTTCAATACCGACGGCTTCCTCGGGGATCAGGTGCTGGTCAACTGGCAGTGGAAACCGATCCTGGATGTGCGCGCCCGCAGCTATCGGTTCCGCATGCTCAATGGCTCAGTGTCGCGCTTCTTCAAAATGGCGCTCGTGCGCGAGATCAAGGGCACCAGCGGGGAGTTCCAAGGGCCTGCCGGGTCGGGAGTGTCGTATGCCCGCGTGCCGTTCCACATGATTGCCAACGACGGCAACATCATGGAACACAGCGTGCCGTTCGACGGCAGCATGGACCTGGATGCCGACGGCGATAAGCAGAACCACAACGCGATCCTGCCAACCCTGGGCATCGCCGAACGTTTCGACATCATCGTCAACTTCTCGAAATACGGGATCAAACCGGGCGACAAGCTGTTCTTCGTCAACCTGCTGGTGCACGAAGACGGCAAGGGCCCGGAAGAACCCGTCTCCCTGGCTGACGTGCTGTCCGAGAAATACAAGGCGATCATCAAGCAAACCAGCAAGGGGCCGAAGTGGGAGGACGGTGATCCGGCGGTAGGCAAGGTGTTGCAATTCAACGTCAAGGCGTACACCGGCCAGGACCTGGCCATGGACCCGGGCGCTTATGAACCGGCCAAACCGGGCAAGGCTGAAGGCCTGGTGATGATCCCGTTGAAGATCCATCGCGACAACGTCGCCGACAAGGCGCTGTTGGCCAAAGCCCGCCACCGCACCTTCACCTTCGGTCGTTCCGACGGCACCGATGAAGCACCGTGGACGGTCAAGACCGATGGCGGTTTCGGTTTCCACATGGACCCACGTCGCTTGAACACCTCGACCCAACTGGCCAGTGGCCCCACCGATGCCGGTGCCACCGGTTTCGGCACCCTGGAAGTGTGGAACATCAAGCTCGGCGGCGAGGGCTGGAGCCACCCGGTGCATGTGCACTTCGAGGAGGGGATCATCCTCAGTCGCGGCGGCAAGGCGCCACCGGAATGGGAAAAATGGGCACGCAAGGACGTGTATCGCATCGGCTCGGAAAAGGATGGCCTGGACAGCGTCGAGATGGCGATCAGCTTCCGCGAATTCGCCGGGACGTACATGGAGCACTGTCACAACACTCAGCATGAGGACAACTCCATGCTGCTGCGCTGGGACATTGAAAAACCCGGGCAATTCCAGCTGATGCCGACACCGCTGCCGAGTTGGGATGGTGTGCGCTACGTGAACTCCGCCGCGCTGCCAACCTTCCGCACTGGCGACGGCTTCGGCCCTAAAGTGGTGGTCAAACCATGAACCGCAAGGGAGCCGACATGAAACTGCATACGCCGCGCTCCCGCGCCCTGGGCATGCACCTGGTTTTGATGCTGGTCACCTGCCTGCTGGCCAGTCGGGTGCTGGTGGCTCATGAAGCGGCTCCGTCGGTGTCAGCGTCACCGACGGAGTCGGCGACACCCTGGGGCGGCGATTACTTCCCCAACACCTTGCTGACCGATCAGAACGGTCGGCAGGTGCGTTTCTTTGATGACTTGATCAAGGACAAAGTGGTGGTGATCAATTTCATCTTCACGTCATGCAGCGACTCTTGCCCGCTGGAAACCGCGCGCTTGCGTCAGGTGCAGAAGTTGCTGGGGGACCGGGTCGGCCAGGACATTTTTTTCTACTCCATCAGCATTGATCCCTTGAGCGATACACCCGACGTGCTCAAGGCCTACGCACAACGCTTCAAGGTCGGGTCGGGCTGGAAGTTTCTCACCGGGGAATTTGCCGATGTCACTGATCTGCGAAAAAAACTCGGGCTGTTTATCGAAGGCGTCGACAACGGTCGCAGCAAGGACCACAACCTGAGCCTGATCGTGGGTAACCAGGCCACGGGCCGCTGGATGAAAGCTTCACCTTTCGAAAATCCGTGGATTCTGGCCGATCAGTTGGCCAACACGCTGCACAACTGGAAACAGCCCAGCGTTGAAGAAAACTACGCAGATGCGCCCGAGGTTCGTCCGCCGAGCAATGGCGAAGAACTGTTTCGCACCCGCTGTGCGTCGTGCCACAGCCTGGGTCCGATGGACGGGCAGGGCATCGGCATGCGCAGCATTGGCCCGGACCTGATCGGCGTCACTCGCCTGCGTGATCCGGCCTGGCTGAGTCGCTGGATTCGCGAACCGGACCGCATGCTGGCGGAAAAAGACCCGATCGCGATGGAGCTGTTTGAGCGTTTCGAAAAAATACCCATGCCCAACCTGCGCCTGGATGAGAACGCGGCGCAGTCCATCGTGGGTTTTTTGCAGGAAGAAACCGATCGTCAGCAACCGCTACAGGCGGCGCAAACGCAATAGCGGCTTAATCCTGTCATTGGGGCCGTCAGTTTCGATCAATGCCACCTACACTGATCCGAACCGCGGCTGAAAAGGCTTGATGCAAGGCATCCGGGAAGGTCCTATGCAGATACCAGGACAACAAAAAATACCTGCGTCGGCTATGTCGGCAGCAGAAAGCAAGGGCTGGCGAGGACAGTTCAATTTGCTGCGCTGGTTTTCCCTGGGCAGCTTTTTCATCATCGCCGCTGTGGCGCTGGGATTGGGCTACGTGTCCACGCGTTTTGTCGTCGATGAGAGCATCGAGCGTGATTCCTTGCTGACTGCGCAGTTCATTCAGGCCATTGGTGATGCGGAAGTTCGCCATGCCGGCATCACGCTGCAAAGAACCATGGGTGAAATGCTCGATCCGCGCGATGACCTTGCCTATCCCGACGTAGATCCGGCGGCGCGTGCCGCTGCCCGCATAGAGTTTCTCGATCATGTCGAACACCTGCCGGACACACTGTTGGCGGTGGTGTACGCCCTGGATCGCACCGTGGTCTGGTCGACCAATGCGCAAATGATTGGCATGCGCGTTGAAGGTGATGAGGAACTGGACGAGTCCTTCGAAATGAAGGAACCCGTGTCCACCAGCTACCACGAAATCGATGAGGAACGTCCCGAGCAGCAACTGCTGCGTGAGCCTGAGTTTCTGTTCATCGAGAACTACATCCCGATGTTCAATGCCGACAAGAGCAAAGTGATCGCCATGGTGGAGATCTACAAGGAACCCGCAGACCTGGTGGAGCGTATCCAGCGCGGCTTCAAGTCGATCTGGCTGGCAACCCTGCTCGGCGGCCTGGCCATCTACCTCGGACTGTTCTGGATTGTGCGGCATGCGGCCATGCTGCTACAGAGCCAGCAGAAACAACTGATCAGCAACGAGACCTTCGTCGCGCTGGGGGAAATGTCCTCGGCGGTGGCCCACAGCTTGCGCAATCCGTTGGCCAACATTCGTTCCAGCGCCGAACTGGCTCAGGAAATCGCCAGCCAGAATGCGCAGAAGAACATCGGCGACATTATCAGCCAGGTCGATCGCATGTCGCGCTGGGTTCGGGAGTTGCTGGTGTCATTGCGACCCATAAACGACGACTACGAAACGGTAGACCTGGTGCTGGTCATCGACGACACGTTGAGTGCATTTGACGCGCTGATTAAACGCTCCGGCATCGACGTGCGTTTCACCCCTCAGAGTTGTCCGCCGGTCGTCAGCCAGCAGGTGCTGCTCACGCAAATCCTGAATAGCCTGTTTGCCAATGCCCTGGAAGCCATGCCCAAGGGCGGCGTGCTGAGTATCGATATTGAAACGCCGCAGCCCGGACTCGTGCGCATGACCCTGAACGATACCGGCAAGGGCATGACCACACAGCAACAACAAATGGCCTTCAAGCCGTTTTTCACCACCAAACAAGGAGGGTTGGGCGTGGGCCTGGCCCTGGTCAAAAGAATAATGGAGCGTTTTGAAGGCTCGGTCGAATTGACCAGCCGAGAGCAGGAAGGAACCCGCGTTTGTCTCAATTTTAAAGTGGCAACGGGAGGGGTATATGGAGCACAGCATTCTGCTGGTCGAGGATGATGAACTCCTCGCCGAGAATATTCAGACCTACCTGGAGCGCAAGGACTTCGAGGTGACGGTCTGCCACTCGGCTGAGGACGCGCTGGACCAATTGGGCACTTTCGTCCCGGACGTGGTGCTGACCGATAACTCGCTGCCGGGCATGAGCGGTCACGACCTGATCCAGAAGCTGCGCATCAGCGCGCCGGATCTGAAAGTGATCATGATGACCGGCTACGGCAACGTCGAAGACGCCGTGGTGGCGATGAAAGAGGGCGCTTTCCATTACGTCACCAAACCGGTGGCGCTGCCGGAGCTCAAGCTGCTGCTGGACAAGGCCCTGGCCACCGACCGAATGGAACGCACACTGTCGTTCTATCAGGAACGCGAAGCGCAGAGGTCAGGGGTGCAGGCATTGATCGGCGAATCGGCACCGATGCAGTACCTGAAAAGCACCATTGGCCAGTTAATCGACGCCGAGCGGCGCATGGCCAATACCGATCTGCCTCCGGTGCTGGTGGAAGGCGAGACCGGCACCGGCAAGGAACTGGTGGCCCGTGCGTTGCACTTCGACGGCCCGCGCAGCAAAGGTCCGTTCATTGAATTCAACTGTGCCTCGATTCCTTCCAACCTGGTGGAGTCGGAGCTGTTCGGTCACGAGAAGGGCGCCTTCACCGACGCCAAGGACCGCCGCGTCGGGCTGGTGGAAGCAGCCGATGGCGGGACGCTGTTTCTCGATGAAGTTGGCGAGATGGACTTGTTGCTGCAAGCCAAACTGCTGAAGCTGCTGGAGGATCGGACGATCCGCCGGGTCGGCTCGGTGAAGGAGCGCAAGGTCGATTTGCGGGTGATCAGCGCCACCAACTGCAACCTCGAACAAATGGTCCAGCAGGGCAAGTTCCGCCGCGATCTGTTCTTCCGTTTGCGGATTATCTCGATCAAGGTGCCGCGCCTGTATGCCCGTGGCGCAGACATCCTGCTGCTGGCTCGACACTTCCTGGCGATCCACGGCAAACGCTATGGCAAACCGAACCTGTATTTCAGCGATCAGGCTGAAGAATTGCTGCTCAGCTACAGTTGGCCGGGCAACGTGCGCGAGTTGCGCAACATGCTTGAGCAAACCGTGTTGCTGGCCCAGAGCGACACCATCGCCGCCCATCAATTGAACGTGTGCCTGAGCCTGGTGGATGAGCCGCTGGTGTTCCAGCAAGAGCCGCAACACTACGAGCCGCGTCCGGTCTACAACGGCACCGAGTCCATGAACCTGCCGGAAGTGGAGCGCGACATGGTGCGCAAGATGCTCGACAAGACCGACTGGAACGTCACCAAGTCCGCACGACTGCTGGGCCTGAGCCGCGACATGCTGCGCTACCGAATCGAGAAGCTCGGCCTCGCGCGCCCGGAAAAACGCCAGTGGTAGGCTTTATTGCATCAATGGCCCCTGACGGCTGAGGCACGCGAGCAGGCACGTGGGGTCGAGGACTTCTTCGTTCACGTAGACACCGCGTTGCTGATCGTAGGAGCGGATGAACACTCGAACCGTGGCATCCGCTACTGTCGGCAATCTTGAGTCGTAGAACTCATGCTGGCTCGAAATGGGGATGAAGTCCTGAGGCGCTGTCGGGATGTACGAGCCGGGCGGCACCGTGCTCAGTGACGGTGGCACGGGGTGAGCGAAGGGTTGGTCGGCCCCGTAATAGTTGAATTCACTGCTGTAATCGGTAGTGGGTGTCAGGCTGTTATCCGCGTAAGCACCGGTTGTGGTGATCAGGCAGAGGGCGAGCAGTAGCCTCGGATCGGTTGTTTTCATGGCAGCACCTGCGAAATCGGTTTTCCCGCAATTCCCCAAGGTCATTAACTATAGCTTGCCGTATGAGCGCGCGTTCGCGATGCCCGGATTACAAGATTTGAACAAAGACGCAATGGGGTTTTTCAAAGCGCTGATCTAGACTCGTGCCGGTCAATCAAGACCCCCGTCTGGAGCGCGCAATGGAAATGCCGACAAAAGAAAAAGCCATCGCCAGTAACCGCGATGCCTGGAATGACTCCGCCCGACACCACAAAGACACCCCCGAATGGCAGGCCCGTTTGGCGGCTGTGGGTGAGAGGGATTTTTGCTGCATGGACGACACCCTCCGAGGTTTGCTGGAACAAGTGGGTGTCGACGGCAAAGACGTGGTGCAACTGGGCTGCAACAACGGCCGCGAAAGCCTTTCGTTGTTTGCGCTGGGTGCCCGCAGCGTCGTAGGCGTCGACCAGTCCGAGGCTTTCCTCGATCAGGCGCGGGAACTGGCGTCACGCTCGCCCCATACACCTGAGTTCATCGAGGCAGACATCCATCACTTGCCGACTGAACTTCATGGCCGTTTCGACGTGGCCCTGATCACCATCGGCGTGTTGAACTGGATGCCGGACATTGGCGAATTCTTCCGCCACGTCGCGCAAACCCTGAAGCCCGGTGGCAGCCTGGTGGTGTACGAAACCCATCCCTTCCTCGAAATGTTCGACCCCGAGTCCGCCGATCCGTATCGGCCGGACAGCTCGTACTTTCGCAGCGAACCTTTCGTGCAGGACCAGCCGATCGTCTACGAAGGCAAAGTCGACCAGCAGGCGGCTTCGTCCTACTGGTTCGTCCACACCCTCGGCGCCATTTTCACCGGCGCCATCGACGCCGGATTGCAGATCAGCCACTTCAAGGAGTACCCGCATTCCAACCGCGAGGAACTCTATGATCGGTATGAGCAGCAAACGGCGCAGTTGCCGTTGTGTTTTACGTGGGTGGCTGTGAAGACCTAAAGCCGCGTCGTCTGCATCGCGAGCAGGCTCGCTCCCACAGGGAATCAGTTTGATCACACATCCAGCGTTCACCCGAGGTCCAATGTGGGAGCGAGCTTGCTCGCGATAGCGGTGCGTCAGTCACATTGATGTTGAGTGTGCGGACGCCATCGCGAGCAAGCTCGCTCCCACAGGGAATTAGTTTGATCACACATCCAGCGTTCACCCGAGGTCAAATGTGTGCGAGCTTGCTCGCGATGAACGATAACGCGGTGCCGCTGCCGTCCGCTATCCTTGCTCCACGCACATCGAACGGTTTTCCCCATGCTTTCGGTCCAAGGCGTCTTCAAAAGTTACGCCACTCCACAGGGCCCACTGCCGGTTCTGCAAGGTGTCGACCTCACCTTGAAACCCGGCAGCAGCCTGGCGTTGATGGGGGAGTCGGGCAGTGGCAAGAGCACCTTGCTGCACTTGATTGCCGGGCTGGACAAGGTCGATCGCGGCAGCATCCGCAGTGGCGAACATCGGCTGGAGCAGATGAGTGAAGGGCAACTGGCGAACTGGCGACGGACCGAAATCGGCCTGGTGTTTCAGCAGTTCAACCTGATCGGCAGTCTGCGTGTGGAGGACAATCTGGCGTTCCAGGCACGACTGGCGGGGCGCCATGATCCGCGCTGGCAGGCGCATCTGGTGCAACGTCTGGGCTTGGGTGATTTGCTGCAGCGTTATCCGGAACAGCTGTCCGGCGGCCAGCAGCAACGGGTCGCGCTGGGCCGTGCCCTGGCGTCGCAGCCGAAACTGCTGCTGGCCGACGAACCCACCGGCAGCCTCGATGAAGCCACCAGCGATGAGGTCTTGAAGTTGTTGCTGGAGTTGCTCGACGACAGTCCCACCACCTTGTTGATGGTCACCCACAGCCCACGGGTTGCCGCGCGGCTGGCCGAAAAAGTGGTGCTCCACGGTGGCCGTCTGGCTGGCGCGGACGAGCGCTGAGGTGCAGGTCTTTCGCGAAACGCTGCGGGCGCTGCTCAGTCATTGGCGGCAGCACCCGGTGCAGTTTTTCAGTGTGCTGACCGGGCTTTGGCTCGCCACCAGCCTGCTGACCGGCGTGCAGGCGCTGAACAGCCAGGCGCGTGAAAGCTATGCCCGGGCCAGTCAGTTGATCGGCGGCGAACCCCAGGCCAGCCTCAGTTCACCCAGTGGCGCAACCTTCTCCCAGCAAGTGTTTGTCGACCTGCGCCGTGCGGGTTGGCCGGTGTCGCCGGTCCTGCAAGGCCGGGTGACGCTCAAGGGCCATGACGACCAGCGCTTGCAGCTGATGGGGATCGAGCCGGTGTCGCTGCCCGCCGGTTCCTCAGTGGCCGGGCAGGCGTTGGCGATTGAGCAGGTTGTCGAGTTTTTCAGCCCTCCAGGCAGTACCTGGATTTCGCCGCAGACGTTGCAGGCTCTGGGTCTGCACGAGGGCGAACGCCCGCTGACTTTGAGTGGTCAGGCATTGCCGCCGCTGCATGCCCAACCCGATATGGCCCCCGGTGTGTTGTTGGTCGACATCGGCTTCGCCCAGCAGATTCTCGGCCTGCCGGATCAGCTGTCGCGCCTGCTGCTGCCGAAGGATTTCACCGCGACCCTGCCTGATCAATTCAAGGGGCAGTTGCAGCTCAAGACCCGCGGTGAAGAGAACAATTTGTCGCGCCTGACCGAAAGCTTTCACCTGAACCTCGATGCGCTGGGTTTTCTGTCATTCGTGGTCGGCCTGTTCATCGTCCACGCCGCGATCGGCCTGGCGCTGGAACAACGCCGTGGCGTGCTCAGAACCCTGCGCGCCTGCGGTGTCAGTGCACGGATGCTGATTGCCTGTCTGGCGGTTGAACTGGGTGGTCTGGCGTTGATTGGCGGACTGGTCGGCGTGGCCAGCGGCTACCTGCTGGCCAGCGTGCTGTTGCCGGACGTCGCCGCCAGTCTGCGCGGGTTGTACGGCGCCGAAGTGGCGGGGCAGTTGAGTCTCAGTCCGTGGTGGTGGCTCAGCGGCGTCGGCCTGAGCCTGTTGGGCGCGTTGTTGGCGGGGGCCAACAGTTTGTTGCGGGCTGCGCGCCTGCCTTTGCTGGCCCTGGCCGACCCGCAAGCCTGGCATCAGGCTCACGCGCGCTGGTTGCGGCGTCAGGGTTGGGTTGCCGTGATTGCCGCGGTGATCGCACTGCTGGCGTTGATCTTTGGCGACAGCCTGAGCAGTGGCTTTGTGCTGATGGCGGCACTGTTGATCGGCGCTGCGCTGGCGTTGCCGGTGGTGCTCAACTGGGTGTTGAATCGGGTGCTGCATCGCAGTCGTTCGGTGCTCGGCCAATGGTTTCTCGCCGACTGCCGTCAGCAACTGCCGGCGCTGAGCCTGGCGTTGATGGCGCTGTTGTTGGCACTGGCGGCGAACATTGGAGCGGGCAGCATGACGGCCGGTTTTCGTCAGACCTTCAGCGATTGGCTCGAACAACGCCTGACCGCCGAACTGTACGTCAACCCGCGAAATCCGGCCCAGGCCAGAGAGCTGCAAACCTGGCTCAAGCAGCAACCTGGGCTCACGGCGGTGCTGCCCAACTGGCAAGTGTCGATCCAGTTGCAAGGCTGGCCGGCGGACGTCTTCGGCGTGATCGATCACCCGACGTATCGCCAGCATTGGCCGCTGCTGGAAGCCTTGGGCGACAACCCTTGGGAACGACTGGCCAAGGACGACGCACTGATGCTCAGCGAGCAACTAGCCCGTCGGCTGAAGGTGCGCCTTGGCGATCACCTGACGATTCCCACACCGAACGGCGCCTGGTCGCCACGGATCGTCGGCATCTACGCCGACTACGGCAATC
Organism: Pseudomonas sp. GL_093; assembly: GCF_057837605.1. Classification (NCBI taxonomy): domain Bacteria; kingdom Pseudomonadati; phylum Pseudomonadota; class Gammaproteobacteria; order Pseudomonadales; family Pseudomonadaceae; genus Pseudomonas; species Pseudomonas sp. GL_093. The sequence goes on from NZ_CM174448.1 coordinate 2,773,256, forward strand.
CCAAGGGCCACATGCTGGTCAACGTCAACCATCTGCTGCGCGGCTGGCCGCAGCTGACACCGAGCCGTTTCAACCTGCGCATCGACCCGACGTTGATCCCCGCCTTCCTGACCGCGCTGCAAACCCGCTTCACGCTGGAGGACAGCCGCATCGTCGACCAGGCCCGGCTCAAGGGTTGGTCCACGCAAGTGTTCGAACGCACCTTTGCCGCAACCGCTGCGCTCAACAGCCTGACCCTCTGTGTGGCGGGCGTGGCGCTGTTCATCAGCCTGTTGACCCAAAGTCAGAGCCGCCTCGGGCAACTCGCACCGCTGTGGGCGCTCGGCGTGACTCGCCGGCAACTGATGCTGCTCAATCTCGGGCAGACCTGGTTGCTGGCGGTGCTGACCCTGGTGCTGGCGTTGCCGTTGGGGATCGCGCTGGCGTGGTGCCTGGACACGGTGATCAACGTCCAGGCCTTCGGCTGGCGCTTGCCGCTGCGGGTGTTTCCGATGCAGCTGTTGCAGTTGATGGGGTTGGCGCTGTTGGCGACTTTACTGGCGTCGGCGTGGCCGCTGTACTCGCTGTACCGCACGCAACCAGCGGATCTGCTGAGGACGTTTGCTCATGAAGATTAAGGTTGGCGTGTTGCTATTGGCGTTATTGAGCGGGTGCGATAACTCGGCGCCTGTTGAGAAAGGCTTCGCGGGGCTGGGTCATCAGGCCGCCGCGTTTACGCCGGTGGTGCCCGGTCGGGTGTTCAGCTTTCCGGCGGATCACGGTCCTCATGACGGTTTTCGCATCGAATGGTGGTACGTCACCGCCAACCTCAAGGACGATCAGGGACGCGAGTTCGGCGCGCAGTGGACGTTGTTTCGCAGCGCCTTGAAAGCGACGCCCGAAGTGGCTGGCTGGGGTAATCAAATTATCTGGCTTGGCCACGCGGCCGTGACGTCGGCGACGGTGCATCACGCTGCCGAGCGTTATGCCCGTGGTGGCGTTGGTCAGGCTGGCGTGAGTCTCGCGCCGTTCAACGCGTGGATCGATGATTGGCGTTTCAGCAGTCAGGGTTCCGACCCTATGGCGGATCTTCAACTCAGCGCCCGGGACAAGGATTTTGGCTATCAACTGCGGCTGACCTCCACACGTCCCTTGGTGCTTCAGGGCGACAAAGGCTTCAGTCAGAAATCCGAACAAGGGCAGGCGTCGTACTACTACAGTCAGCCGTTTTTTCAGGCCAGCGGCACGCTGGAAATCGACGGCAAAACGTATCAAGTCAGTGGTCCGGCCTGGCTCGACCGCGAATGGAGCAGCCAACCCCTGACCGCCAACCAGATCGGCTGGGACTGGTTTTCCTTGCACCTGGACAGCGGCGAGCAGGTGATGCTCTACCGCATGCGGCAAAAGGACGGCGCACCTTACCTCACCGGCACCTGGATCGACGCTGACGGCCAGACGCAGTTGCTGCACGCCGCCGACATCAGCCTCACACCGCAAGACACTGCCAACGTTGCTGGACGTTCGATGCCGGTGCGCTGGTCGATCAAAATCCCTGACAAACACCTCGACATTACGATCAGCGCGCTCAACCCCAAAGCGTGGATGGCTTTGCGCATTCCCTATTGGGAAGGGCCGGTGCAATTGAGCGGCAGCCATGGTGGGCAGGGTTATCTGGAAATGACCGGGTATTGAGTCGGAGCTCTCGGCAGAGCGATGGCCCGTCGCCCAAGAGGTTGACAATCCCGAGGCTTGAGGAACGCCCCAAGAAACTGCGAACACTCCCTGATCAGCGTCTATGCTCATCTGCACAGAGAGCGCTGGACGGTGGTTCAGCGCTCTTTGCTGCCTCCAAATCACAGGGAATGTATCGCCTATGAAACTCCATGCACTAACCAAAGCCATCACCCTCGCAACGCTGCTGTCTGCCGCCAGCCTTAGCGCCATGGCTGCGGAAATCCCGCTGTCTGCCGTGGTGGAGGCAGATCAGGTCACCACCAAAGTTGTCTCGGTCGATGCTGCCAAACATCAGGTCGTCCTGGAGGGGCCGGAAGGTCGTCAGGTCCATGTGCAATTGACCGACAAGGCCAAAAACCTCGGCAAACTCAAAGCCGGCGACCAAGTCGATGTCAAGGTTACTAGCTCTGTCGCCGCTTACCTCGACACCGATGTCGACAAAGGTCTGCCAGGCACCGTCGAACGCGCTGGCGAAGTCCGCGCAGCCCCTGGCAGCGACAACCCGGGCGGCGAAGCCTACCGTCAGGTGCAGGTCCAACTGAAAATCACCAAAATCGACGTGAAGAAAAACCAGGTAACCTTCGAAAACCCCGCCGGCCAGTCCAAGACTGTTGACGTCGTAAGACCCGAAGTTCAAGCGAAATTGAAAGACCTGAAAGTTGGACAGAGTGTCGTTGTGACCTATACCGACATATTGAAAGTGACCAGCAAGCACTGAAGTTGAGTATTAGCTCTATATGTTGATTGTTCTTGTACAACTTTCCTGTATAAGAACAATCAGTTTTAATGGTCTAACTGGTGAGTTTGCTGGTCTGTAAAATAGTATTTGGGCCGACATTTAATCGAAAGTTGTTTCGATAAATTTCATGTTCATATACGCGGACATATTCGAAAACTTCAATTAAAATGCTTCCCGTTCGCCCAGTGTCAGGGCTCTTTACCGGTGCATGGATTGCCAGGCCATTACACTGGGCGAACACCTTTTCGAAGTGCGGTACACCCCTGCAGCAATACGTTAAAATGCGCGGCATTTTGCAGATCAAGGAAGAAAACGGCTGCCGCCGTTCTGACACGGATGAAACCACTCTCCCTCTACCACCCGGCGCTCTACTGGCTTCGCGTGTGGCAAAAAAGACTGTTCCGCCAACTGACCTGGCGCTTCTCCCGCAAGCAATACGCTGTTTCGCCGAACACCGTCTCCCGATTGCCATTTCGCTACCTCAAGCACACCTCCAAACTGATCCGCAAACTCGGCAACTCCGATCTCGCCCTGCAACACAACAAAGTCATCAACCTGAAACTGGCCGTCGCTTCGATGGACGGCGTCGTCATCGGCCCTGGCGAGTATTTTTCATTCTGCCGCCTCGTGGGTCGGCCCACCCGCAAACGCGGTTATGTCGAAGGCATGGAGCTGTCATTTGGTGAAGCCCGCAGCGGCATCGGTGGCGGGATCTGCCAACTGAGCAACCTGATTCACTGGATGGCGATTCACTCACCGTTGGTCGTGGTTGAGCGGTCCAACCACAGCTTCGATCCCTTTCCTGACGAAGGGCGGGTATTGCCATTCGGCTCCGGGGCCGCGATCTTTTACAACTACATTGACCTGGTACTGCATAACCCGACCGATCGCCATTTTCAGTTGAAACTGAATGTCGCCGAGCAACAGTTGGAAGGGGAGTTGTTGTGCGATCAGGTGAGAGAGTTTCGGTATCACGTTTATCAACTTGGGCATCGTTTTGTGCGAGACGGTGGGCGGGTTTTTCGGGAGAACGAGATATGGCGGGAGGTCAGGAGCAAGGGGCAGGAGAGTCAGGTGTTGAAGAGTGAGCGGCTTTATAAGAATCGGGTGGTGGTTAAGTACGAGGTTGAGGAAAGGTTGCTGACTTGAAATGCATAAAACGGGCGATCATTAGATTGCCCATTTTTTATTATCTAAGCCTGTGCCTTTCATTTGGTCTTTTTTGAAGGCGTAGTGTTGGGCTTTGTTGTACATGCGGAGGGTGGTAATGTTCTGCCCCTGCCGAATTTTATAAGGATATTTCCAGTGCTACGTCAGCTCGTACTTGCCCTGCCAGCCATGATGTTTTTAGTCGGTTGCGAGGCGGAGTCTGGCCCTTTGCCAAGCAGCAAGAGTCTTGCCCCAGAGAAAGTCGCGTCCATCGCCGCCACCATCGCGAAGAAGTACCCTGATCTTTCTAGCGAGATTCGCGGCAAGGTGCTCAACACCGTCGTGCAGTCCATCGACAATATGGTGTTTGTCGAGGGTGGTCAGTTTGATATGGGTGACTTCGGCTGGATTTGTGAATACGACGAAAAGGATGTGTGTACCTGGCCTTGTGGGCAGGATCCTGAGCAACTTTGCAATATCAGCAGGGACGGGAATGATGATTTTGTACATCCAGTAAATCTGAGTAGCTACTATCTCTCAAAGTTTCAGACCCGGCTAGGTGATTTTGACGTTTTTTTTATCGCGCAGGGTAAGTCGATACTTGATAATGAAGATCGAGAACAAGAAGGTCTGAAGCATTTTTATGCACCAAACTTACCCGCGCCTACACAAAGTTGGCAAGAGGCTAAAGATTATTGTCTGTGGGTTGGTCAGCTAAGTGGATACCCGGTTGATTTGCCTACAGAGGCGCAGTGGGAGTACGCAGCTCGTAGTCGTGGTCAGCACGTACTATTTCCTACTGATAATGGCAGTCTGAACTTTGGACGCAATTTCCCAGTGAAGAGTGGCGGCAGCACATTTGCCGTCGATAGTTTTGCTCCTAATCCTTTAGGTATCTATAACTTGTCCGGGAATGCTACGGACTGGGTCAATGACTGGTATGGAAAGGACTATTATCAGCATTCTCCTATGGATAACCCACAAGGGCCTAAAACTGGTACTCAGAGGGTTAGGCGCGGTTCAAACTATCCAGAGGGGCCTATAGGCGCCGCTCCGGTTGTTCGTCGCTGGGCTGATGCTTCATCAAAGGATGCGCATTATCCCGGAGTGAGTTTTCGATGTGCTGTTCAAACTGACAAATCTTTATAGTTAGCTGTAGTTCAGAAATAAGGGGGTGGATTTATTTTTGTGAGCGCGTAAAAATAAATCTATCCCCTTTTCCTCTGTCCTTTTCTCTAAGGTTCGTTATCAGGCTTTGTTGTGCGGCCGGAGAATGGTAATGTTCAGTCTTTGTCGCATTTTATAAGGATATTCCCAGTGCTACGTCAGCTTGTACTTGCCCTGCCAGCCATGATGTTTTTGGTCGGTTGCGAGGCGGAATCCGGGCCTTTGCCAAGCAGCAAGAGCCTTGCCCCAGAGAAAGTCGCGTCCATCGCCGCCACAATCGCGAAGAAGTACCCTGATCTTTCTAGTGAGATTCGCGGCAAGGTGCTCAACACCGTCGTGCAGTCCATCGACAATATGGTGTTTGTCGAGGGTGGTCAGTTTGATATGGGGGACTTCGGTTGGATTTGTGAATACGACGAGAAGGATGTTTGCACCTGGCCTTGTGGGCAGGATCCTGAGCAGCTTTGTAATATCAGTATGGACGGTAATGACGATTTCGTACATCCGGTAAAACTGAGCAGCTACTACCTGTCGAAGTTTCAAACTATTTTGGGTGATTTCGATCTGTTTTTTACCGTGCATAATAAGCCGTTGTTTGATACTAAATTCCGCGACAGAGCAGATTTGAAAAGTATGTATACCCCAAATTTACCGACGCCCACAAAGAGCTGGCAGGAGGCGAAAGATTACTGTCAATGGATTGGGCTGCTGAGTGGCTATCCGGTAGATTTGCCTACAGAAGCTCAGTGGGAATATGCCGCCCGTAGCCGCGGGCAACATGTGCTATTTCCTACCGATACCGGAAGCCTGAGTTTTGGGAAGAACTTTCCGGTAGAAGGTGAAGGTGAGACTTTTGCAGTTAGCCGATTCACCCCTAATCCCTTGGGTATTTACAATATGTCCGGTAATGCTACGGACTGGGTTAACGATTGGTATTCTAAAGATTATTATCAGCACTCGCCGTTGGAAAATCCGCAAGGTCCGAAGACAGGGGTAGATAAAGTTAAGCGCGGCTCGTATTATCCTGAGGGTCCATTGCTAGCTGCTTCAATTGTAAGGCGATGGCCCGATAAGCCAATACAGGATGCTTATTATCCTGGTACGAGCTTTCGCTGTGCTATTCAGTCAGATAAGAATCTATAGCGTATTAAATGTTAGGGCGCCGATGGCGCCCTTATAATTAATTGTATATTTAAGACAAGCCATCAAATAGATTGCTGCGCCGTGCTGCAACTAACACACCTTCTTTGCGCCACGGCAAGCCTGGAGTCCAAGCCAGCATACCCTCAGACTGCACTGATGACTCTCCATTGATTGCTAAGGTGCCGATAAATCGGTTGAACTCTCGTTGCTCGCTCCCGTCTAGCATGGCGTTGATACGATCCAAACTGTCCATGGCTTTGACTTTACTACCGCTCTTCGAACAATGTTCCAATACCTCGAAAAAATGCCGCCAACTGCGTAAATGTGACAGCAACAAGACGACGGCTTTTTCCTGATCTTCGGCCCAGCTTTCGACAAAACTTTCAGTTAATAAATACAGCATGGGGCCAATAGTTTCTGGTGGCAGTATTTTGAGGGGGATTTTCTTTCCATTCACGTTGATGGCTTGGTTGCTGAGTAGATATTTTGCAAGATTTTCAGCTTCCTGTTTTGTAGCCTCGCGCTGTTTCCACCAAAGCCCCATGTTCCGAAATCCATCCGCAAATGCTTTTCCCGCTACTTCTCCAGGATGGGTTGCAATTTGGTATAACCCCCTGGCCATGTAGTTGAAGGCATCCTGAGTTACCGCCAATTGATAGTGAAAGTCAGCTTTAGACAGCGCACTGCAAAACACAAACGCCAGATTCCCTACCTGTTCCAAATCCACTGCTGTGCCAAAACCCCCGCCAGCTCCAGGACCGAATACCAAGCTCGCTTTGCAATTAACTGCCAAGCGATCCGCGTTAATTTCGATACTAAAATCGAATCCAGCCCCCACACCAAGCGCCACATTCCCTTCAGCCTTAATCTCAACCAGACTCGCCCAGTCGGTGCTCCCACTATCATTCGCCTGGCCCGCGACAATTTTGCCGCCCCCTTGCTTGGCCGGATCAAGCCATTTCAATGTCCCGGTCACTGTGCCGCCACTTTGTACGCCAGCAAACGCGTTGCCCTTCACACCAAGGCTACCCCCGCGTTTTTTATCCACAGCCATGCTTGGCGTACTGAGCAACGCCGTCGCGCCAGAAGCTTCAACCTCTTTAGGTTTGTATTGTGCTTTAACGCCAGCCTGACCTTGTGCCGTCGCACCGACGAAACACGACAGCTCCACTTTTCCGTCAAGACGGAAGATGCCGATGTCGCTCACCACTTCCTTGCCTTCGGCGTTGCGGTAAGGCATTCGCACGACATAGCCGCCCTGATCGGGAAAGAAGCTCTTGAGGGCGGCCGAGCCTTCTGCCAACGAAATCGCAGCGCTGCCCTTGACGCCCACTTCGATGTTGCCCTTGCCGGGTTCCCAGCTGTTGATGCCGGCGCTGGCTGTGGCGGCGAAACGGAAGGCGTGGGCTTCGGCGGAGACTGCGTATTTAGCCGAGTCTGCCTGGTTGGAAGTCCAGGAGCATTCTTTATGCAGAGCATTAAGCAGGTTGTCGTCCTTGCTCGTCCAGCTCGTAAATTTGGCTTCCAGACCGCCCAGGGGGCTGGTTTTGCGGCTTTCATTGACGGCGGACTTGATGTCCTTGAACAGCTCTTTAGCCAGGTTTTTATCGAGTGGCTTGCCCTGCATTACCTTCGTGCTGACCTTCACTTTCCAGTCAAGCTGTTCCCGGTAACTCATCGGTATGTAGTGCCGGCGGCTTGGGTCGCTGAACGAGATGACTTCGATGACGGTAATGCCCGTTTTTACTTGCCGACCCTTTTGGCTTTCGGTGGTTTTTCCCTTGCCATGCTTGATGTCCGGCGCAGCGCTGTTGGCGCTGGTGGAACTGTCGCCGGCTTCGGCCTTTCCTTGCGCTGCGATTTTGGTTCGCAGGGATTCAATCTCGGCGTTCAATTCGAGTACTTTTTTGGTTTGCAGCTGTTTCCAGTTGCTCTCCAGGTAGTTGCCCCCAAGCGAAACCTTCGGCGTATAGCGCTGATACCAGTCACGTGCCTGCTGCACCGTTGCCAACTGACCTTGTAAGTCTTCTTTGCGCGTAACCGCCTTTGCGGTCGCTTTTTCCGGCGGTGGCTCTGATCGCTGTACCAGGCTGGCATCTTCAGCCTTGGCGTTCCAGGCGTCTTTGACACAGCGCGAGCAGGCGCAACTGGTCTGAGGATTTGATGCCTTGGTGCATTTGCTCGCTTCGGTGGCTTTGGCCAGGTTCTGGTGCAGCTCGTCCATGAGTTTTTTAACGAGGTCAGTCTGCGTTTTGAGTGCTTTTGACTCTTTTTCCGTCAGAACGTAAAAAGTGTCTTCACCGGTGATATGCACCACGTCCACCAGTTCGTCCTTGCATTGGGCTTCGCCCTTCACGCTGGTGGTGCTCTGGTTGTCCGCATGCTTGGGTGGCGGCAACACTTTAGCGGCTGGTAGCTGCAACACCCAACCGGCTTTGATGTGGTTGGGGTCGGTGATATTGGGGTTAAGTGCCCGCAGATCCGCCACGGAGCATTTGTTAGCGCTGGCAATATTGCCGAGGGTATCGCCGCTTTTGACGGTATAGGTGTTGCTCATTGCTCATCGTCCTTGTGATTCAGAGGCTTTCCAGCTGAGTCAATTTTTCACCCAGCGCCACGTCGTTACGAGCCAGAAGTTCTGCATCCGGGGCGTTTGCCCAAAAGGAGTCTCCACGGCTTATGGCGAGGCGTAGCCAGCGCTCCTGATCTGCCACCTGTTGGTAGCCCGCTTGTTGCCCGGCCAGCAATTGACGATGTACAAACTCGACGGTGTCTTCGGCAGGCAACACTTCGCGATAGTCTTCGGCAAAGCGTGCTGCAATGACCTTCAATCGACCTTGCTCAATCGATTCTTCGCGCTCCGGACTCAGGTACAGCCAAGCGGGCGGTTGCAGTTCGGTGGCGGGACTTTTGGGGGACTTGGCGCAATACCGCCAGCCCATTTCGTTACGCCAGGCCATGCCGGTGAATGGCCCGATAAACTGGGCGCGCTCAGTTTCATTGAGGCTGCGCAGCAGGGGCTCCATCCAACGTGGATCGAAAAACCGCATCATCTGTTGCGGCGTGTCGTCGGTGCGCACAGTGAGCAGGCTGCGCCAGTGTTCAACCCCGTTGTCCAAGGCTTGTTCATTGCTCAGCCAGGCCACGCAGCCGGCGTCTGACTGCTCCAATAAGGCGCTGGCATATGCCGTCGAGTCGCTTTTTTCCGGGCACACGACAACGTAAGGTCCAGCAGGCTGAAGTTCGGCATATGGCGTGTTGAGGAACAGTGGAATACACCGAGGGCGAGATTGTTCGTCACCTTGAAACAGACGCGTCAGCAAATCAGCATCAAAGCTGCCATCCAGGATCAGGCACATGGTGCCCGGTGACGCAGCTTGCTCGAACGGCGAAGGAATCGAGTCCATCATGCTGTTTTACCCGGCTGGTGAATGGGGCAATGGCCGGAAGCATCGAGGTGGCACGAAGGAGTCGGCAGTAGCACCCCCGTCTTTGCTTGCGCTTTATACGATGCAAGGGAGGGCGCAACGACCTGCCCAGCCTTATCCGCATCCGCCTGCTTCAACGGCCCCGGCATCAGTGGTGCCGCGCCAGTCCCGTTGCCGGGGCTGCCACCCGAGTTCATGTTGATCACCGGCCCGCTCATGGTCACGCCGCTGCCATCAATCTTGATGAAGCTGCCGCCGCCCTTGAGGGTCAGTTCACTGCCCGCTTCGAGCACGACTTTCATGCCGCTGCTCAGGTGGATTTCCTGGCCGGCTTCGATGAATTGGCCGGTGCCGACTTTGATGTGCTGGTTGATGCCCACAGTGAGATGGTCGTTGGCGCGGGTTTCGACTTTGCGGTCGGCGTAGACGGTGTGGTGCTCTTCGGCCTTGAATTCGCTGTAGCTGTTTTGCTCGACGGTGTCGTGGCGTTCGTTGCCGACGCGGATTTTCTGGTCGTGCTCGACGTTTTCGTCCCAGTCGCGTTGGGCGTGCAGGAAGATTTGTTCCTGGCCTTTTTTGTCTTCGATGCGCAGTTCGTTGTAACCGCCGCCGCCGGGGGAGCTCAGGGTTTTGAAGGTGCTGCGGGTCTTGTTCGCCGGCAGGGCGTACGGGACGACGTTTTCCTTGTGGTACAGGCAGCCGCTGATCAGCGGTTGATCGGGGTCGCCTTCGAGGAAGGTGACGAGCACTTCCATGCCGATGCGCGGGATGGCGATGCCGCCGTAGTGGGCGCCGGCCCAGGCGGAGGAGACGCGCAGCCAGCAGCTGGTCTTGTCGTCGGCCTGGCCTTCGCGGTCCCAGTGGAATTGCACTTTGACGCGACCGTATTGGTCGCAGTGGATCTCTTCACCCTTGGGCCCGGTGACCACGGCGCTTTGGCTGCCGAGGATGCGCGGTTTCTTTTGCGTCAGGGGCGGGCGGTTCGGTACGTCCCACGGGGTGGCCTGGAAACGGTTGCGGTAGCCCTGGTGGAAATCGTCTTTGAGTTTGGTCGTGTCACTGGTGACCGACTCTTCCAGCACTTGCGGCTGTTTGCCTTCGTGGAGGATTTCGGTGAGCAGCCACAGGTCGTTCCATTTGGCCTTGGGGTGTTGGGTCAGGGCCAGGAAATGGCCGCTGACCAGCAACGGCTGATCGCTTTTGCCTTCCGCGAGCTGGAAGTCGCTGCGGTGACGTTCGAGGGCGCGTTTGGCCAGGTGCTTGCCGCGTTCGCGGTCGATGAAGCGGCCGGGGTAGTCGTAGTCTTCGAGGTCGGGCAGGGCGTCGCCGCGGTTCTCGCTTTCCAGGGTCAGGCGCGGTTTTTCGAAGTCGTAGTCGCGGCGGGTGGTGCGGCTGGTGCGGGTTTCCAGGCGCAGGTCGAAGCGCTTGATCACCGGGTCGTTGGCGACCATGCCGGAGTCTTGCTGGTAGGCCACGGGCGCGAGTTTCGGGAACACCGTCTGGTCATCGCCGAACACCAGTTTGTGGGCGGTGGCGCTGTGCTGGAAGTGGTAGTGGATACCTTCTTCCTCGCACAGACGCTGGACGAACTGCAGGTCCGATTCATCGTACTGAACGCAGTAAATGCGCTCCGGATAAATCGCCCCGACTTTGAATTCGTAGGCATTGCTTTGGATGCCGTGCTCTTCGAGGACGCTGCCGATGATTTTCGGCACCGTGAGGTTCTGGAAGATGCGTTGGTTGATGCGGTGCGCGAGGTAAGACAGGTGCGGGCGCAGGGTCACCGCGTAGCGGGTCAGGCGTTTGCCGGAATCACCCTGGGCGGCGCGGTAGATCTGGCCATGAATGCCGCTACCGTCGGGCGAGAGCTGCAAAAAGGCCGGTTTGTGCAGCAGGGTCTCGAGGTCCAGGGACGGCTGTTCACTGACCAGCTCCACCTCAAACACAAAAGGCTGGCTGATGGCTTCCCGACCTTGCAGGGAAAAAACCTGGAAGTCGCTGGAAAGACCTTCGATGGTCAGGGCAAAGTGAGTTTGATTGGCCGGCGCGAACATCCCTTGTTCCTCGTGCAGTGCAGCGGCGCTCGCCGGCACCCGTGCAGGGAGCTTGCGGACGCGAAAATTCTGGAAGGGCGAAAACAACATCGACCAGCAGAGCTGGCCGATGCTTGAGACGGTCGGCCTGAGTTAGGCGACCGGCTGACGCCAGTCATCGGAACCCGAAGTACCGGATACTTCGTGGGTCCAGGTGATTTTGCGGTAGGTGAATTGCACTTCTTCCAGGTGAGTGAAGTGCGAGTTCGACGGGTCCTGGCAGTTGTGCATTTTGTTGTTGATGGCGACGATGATCGCGTCTTCCAGTTTGGTGGTGTAGTAGTGCTCTTGGGTACCTTGAGCCGAGGTGCGGTACCACTGGATAACGATTTCGCTCATGCGCTCGCCGGAGGTCAGAGCTGCTTGCAGCAGTGGCGAAGCCTTGTCGTACACCTTGGTGATCACGACTGGCTTGTGGACGCGCTGACCGGTCGGTTGGCCGGACTGTGGGTCACGCGGGATGATCACGTCGTGGCTGAAAGCCTGAACCATGACCTGGTCTTCGTGACCTTCCTGGTAGGTGTTGCCAACCGAGTCGGCGGTGAATGCGCCGGCAGTGATCAGACCTTGTTTTTCGCCAGTGACGGACATGTACGCTGGTGTAGCCATGGATGTGCTCCTTGCTAAAAGTTAGGGTGCCCGGGAGGCGGTATCGCCCGGTGGGTGCCTGACTGTTATCAAGGTCCGTGCCAGAAGCGGTTAAGGCTATATAAATCAGGCGGTTGAGAGGTTTTTAAGCGCTCGCGGAGAATCTTCGGCAGAGATCGCCGGAGAATGTGCGCAAGAAGTTGCGCAGTACTGCGCAACTTCTTGCGCACTTGGCTGGGGCGCCTGACAGGCCGGGCGATCAGCGTCCCGGGAAGGGCTTTCGCAGCGTTGAGTGCGCAACTTCTTGCGCATCAAGGCGGTTAGCCATCATTCGGTGCCCCATCGTCTGATTGGCCGAAAACCGGTAGCAGAACCGCTAGGGTGACTGGTGCAACGAATGCTGCAGCCTGAAGGTCAAACTCAGCGCCGAGATGAATGAACATCTGCGAACTCAAGGAGAACGACATGAAAATCCTGATGGTTCTAACGTCACACGATCAATTGGGTGACACGGGTAAGAAAACCGGCTTTTGGCTGGAGGAATTCGCCGCACCGTACTTTGCCTTTAAAGACGCCGGTGCTCAGTTGACCCTGGCCTCGCCCAAGGGTGGTCAACCACCGCTGGACCCAAAAAGCGACGAGCCCGACGCGCAAACCGCAGCCACCGAGCGCTTTCGCAAAGATTCCGCCGCCCAGTCCGCATTGGCGTCTACCGCTCTGCTGAGCAGCGCGAGGGCTGAAGATTACGACGCGATTTTCTATCCGGGCGGCCATGGCCCATTGTGGGATTTGGCCGAAGACAAAATTTCGATCGCTCTGATCGAGGCGTTTTACAAGGCAGGCAAACCGGTCGCGGCCGTCTGCCACGCACCGGGTGTGTTGCGTCACGTCAAGGGCGCGGACGGCCAGCCGCTGGTCAAAGGCAAGCGCGTGACGGGGTTTACCAACACTGAAGAAGAGGCCGTGCAACTGACGAATGTCGTGCCGTTTTTGGTGGAGGACATGCTTAAGGAGAAGGGTGGTGTCTATTCCAAAGGTGCTGACTGGGCGAGTTATGTACTCACTGATGGTTTGCTGATTACCGGTCAGAATCCGGCATCGTCTGAGGCTGCGGCACAAGAACTGTTGGCGAAGCTCCGCTAAATCTGACGTGTAGCAGCTGGCGTAGCCTGCGTTCGGCTGCGGAGCAGTCGTAAAACCGGCAAACACGGTTTGTCTGAAAGACCGTGGCGGCTGAAACAACGACTGCTGCGCAGCCGGACGCAGGCTGCGCTAGCTGCTACAGGTTCGTGCCACGCCTCAGATCGCGAGGCTCGACGCCGCGAAACATTCCTCGATCGAGCGCCGCTGTGTCTCGGCATACAACGCCAGTTCATCAATCGCCGATCGCCCCAGCGCCTTCTCGAACACCTGCTGGTTCGACTGCACGCCATAGTGGGTTTGCGCCGCTTCCCCCAGGTTCGACTGAAAAATCCCCGCAGCGCTAACCGGCAGAAAATCTTCGTACACCAACGGTTCAACCCGCAAATACCCGCCGCTGAGCAGATCTTCCAGCGACCACGATTTCAGCTCATCGGCCCCCAAACCTTTTTCCGTGACGAAGTAGCGAAAGTACGCCAGTTCCTGTTGGCGCATGCCCTCAACGGTGTCAGGGAATTCTGCAAAGTGCTGCGCCATCAGCGCGTTGTAACGTGCGGCATTGGCCTCATTGGGGAAGTCTTTCAATTCATCCCGGGCCGCGTTGAGCAAACGGTCGTAAAGCGCCCGGCCTTTGGGAGTGAGCGCGGCGCCGCGTTGCTCGATTTCGCCGAAACGGGCGCTGTGGCTGCCACGATTCTCGGCTTGATCGGTGAAGGCGACAGGCTCGTCCAGGGCCTTGAAACTGGTCTGGCGCAGCAGAATCGGGCACTGACGGCGGGGCGGTCCTTCGATCACCGCTTTGGGGGTGATGCCGTGGGCAGGCATTTGCGCCTGGACGATGTCGATGTCCAGGGTGCGCGGCGTCAGGTGGTTGATATGCGGGCCGGTGAACGCCACCACGTCGGCGATCAGGCGATGCTGGGCGCTGAGTTTGCGGTACTGCTCGGCGGTCACGGTGGCGGTGTGATGCCAGCGGAACGTTTCCAGCGCCTGCTCGACGAAGTCCTGGGCCTCCTGTTCGGTGAGGCCGCCCCGGGTTTCGGCGCGCTCGATGAGGGTCAGCGCGGTGGGCGTGAAGATCGAACGCTTATCCAGCACCGATTGGGCGAACGCTCGCAGTTCCAGGTCTTCGATCAGTTCCAGGCGCAGCAGGGAGGTGAATACCCGGAACGGGCTGACCTGCAACGCCGCTTCATGCACCGCGCGAAAAGCGGTGGAGTGCACCGGCACACCGGCCGGGGTCAGGTCGTAATAACCCACCGGCTGCATGCCCATCACCGCAAACAGCCGGGCGAGGGTGGCCAGTTCATCGGCGGTGCCGACACGGATCGCGCCATGCCGCTCCAGGTCCAGGCGCTGGATTTCACCGGTGCTGTTCAACTGTCGGGCGATCTGTGGATCGCTGTCCAGCACGTGACGGTTGGTCTGTTCCACCAGTTCCATCAGCGCGCCGTACAGCGGCACTTCTTCGCGGTACATGTCGGACATCGCTTTGGAGAAGCGTTGGCGGATCAGGTCAGGGCTGATGAAGTTCGGGTGACTCATGAAGGAATTCCTGATGCGGTGACGTAAAGGATGCGGGAAAAGATCGCAGCCTTGCGCGCCGCCGACAAACGAAGAATCTTACGAACTTCATTCTGCAAAGGACTGCTGGTTGTAGCAGCTTGTAGCAGCTGCCGAGCCTGCGAGGCTGCGTTCGGCTGCGGAGCAGTCGCAAACCCTGTATGCACGTTCCTTCTGACACACCGCAGTGGCTGATTTCACGACTGCTGCGCAGCCGAACGCAGCCTCGCAGGCTCGGCAGCTGCTACAGGGGCGCGGTGTTTGGCAGCTGCTACACAGGAAGTTCTGAACGCAGCGATGCCAAAAATTCCCGATACAGCCGCGCGGTGTTCGTCGGTTGTTCCACCATCGGCATATGGCCGGTGTGGTCCCAGACTTCCACTCGCAGATCGGCGATGCCTTTGCTCCAGATCGCCACGCTGCTGACATCGATCAAGCGGTCCTTGTGTCCCCACAGCAACAGCGCCTGGCACTTGATGTCGGGCAGTTTCGGCTCCATCGGCGGGCTGGCGCGCAAGTCCCTGAAGATTTCTTCCAGCTCCTCGCATTGCTGTTCATAGCGTTGCGCGATGGCGTCCAGCACCACTTTGGGTACCCACGGCGGTTCGGCCATGGTCATGGCGTAGAAGCGCTGGAACTCTTCCCGTGAATGAATCAGGAACGGGTTGTGGCCCTTGGCCAAATGCCGCTCCAGGTCGCTGGCTTCGGGGGCGGTGACCCCCGCGGGGTCGATCAGGGCCACCGAAACAATGCGATCCGGGTAAGTGGCCGCCAGCCACGCTGCCATGTAGCCGCCCATCGAGTTGCCGATCACGTGGACTTTCTCGACGCCGCAGACATCGAGCAACTGGATCATCCGCTTGGCCTGCAAGGGAATGTCGTAGCCGCCGCCCGCCTTGAAGCCGGTTTCGCCATGGCCGGCGATGTCGGGGATGATCACCCGATAGTTGCCGACAAAGTGCCGGGCAAAGCGCAGCCAGATATTTTTGTCGGCGCTGTAACCGTGGAGCATCAGCACGCTGCTGGACGCTTCGTACGGCCCGCCTTGCCAGGTCGAGACGGTCATTTCGGCGATCGGCACGACAATTTTGTGCAGTCCATACAGCTTGGCCTCTATCGACATGTTCAAGTCATAGAGCCAATGACCGATGGCCGGGTAACTCAACCAGCTCCAGGCCACGAAAACTGCGATTGCGACAACCAACAAAAGCATCAGGCATCTTCCTTTTACGTGATCAGGACAGAATGTGATCGGCGGGTTTCAGCGCCCTGGTCAACCGGTGATAGCTGAAACTGAACCCCGGAAACATCGCAATCACATGACCGCTCTTGCTTTGATACCAACTGTGGCAGCCCCCGGACTTCCATACCGTGCGTTCCATCTCCCGGTGGATCATTTCAGTGTAGGTACGTTCTGCTTCGGGGCGTACTTCGATGCTGCGCAAACCGTGTTCTTTTAACGTGCGGATGCAATCCAGAATGTAGTTCATCTGAGACTCGATGATGAACAGCGCCGAGGTGTGGCCGATGCCCGTGTTGGGGCCAGTGACGATAAACAGGTTGGGGAAGTCCGGCAGGCTGGTGCCGAGATAGGCCCGCGGGTACTGGGCCCAGAACTCTTTGAGTTGTGTGCCGTTTTTGCCGGTGACCGGGTAGGAAATCACCCCGTCGGTGGCGTCGTAACCGGTGGACCAGACGATCAGGTCCAGGTCAATGTGTTGGCCGTCCTGGGTGACGATGCCGGTTTCATCGATGGCGGCGATGCCTTGCTCGCGGCTGTGCAGGCTCACGTTACTGCGACCCAACGCCGGGTACAGGGTGCTTGAGATGATTATCCGTTTGCAGCCGATGACGTAGTCGGGTGTCAGTTTTTGCCGTAATTGGGGGTCGGGCACTTGCCGTTTGAGAAAGCGCAGGGCGTGTTGCTGGACCAAGCGGATCGCTGGTTTCGAATACTTGAAGGCAATCACTCGGGTTTCGAACAGCCAGTAGATCATCCAGCGCAACAGTTTGTAGGCCGGTTTGAGCCCCAGTAACCAACGCTGGAATGGCCCAAAGGCGCGGTCGGCCCGAGGCAATACCCAGTGAGGCGTGCGCTGGAACACATGCAGATGCTCGACGTCCGGGGCAATCGTCGGAATCACCTGGGCCGCGCTGGCGCCGCTGCCAACGATGGCCACGCGTTTTTGCCGGTAATCGTAGGTGTGATCCCAGTTGTTGGTGTGAAAGGTCTTGCCCTGAAACCGCTCCTGGCCCTCAAAGTGGGGGACCATGGGTTGGCTCAGCGGCCCGGTGGCGTTGATCAGGAACTGCGCATGGAACGTGCCTTTGCTGGCGGTGTGCACCGCCCAGTGTTTGCTGTCGTCGTCCCACTCGATGCGCTCGACATTGGCCTGCAGTTCCACCTTGTCTCGCAGGCCGAAGTGCTCCACCACGTACTGGGTGTAGTGGTGCAGTTCGGCCTGTTCGGCGAACATTTGCGTCCAGCGATAGGGCGCGAAGGACAGCGAGTAGAGCGGCGAGGGCACGTCGACCGCCGCACCGGGGTAGGTGTTTTGGCACCAGGTGCCGCCGAAAAAGTCCCGCCGTTCCAGCAGGCGGAAATCGTCGATGCCGGCCTTGAGCAAATTGATCGCCGCGCACTGGCCGCCAAAACCGCTGCCGATGATCAACACTTGAAAGGTCTGCATGGGCCTCCTTTTTTATCGTTATTGATCGAACCCTCCTTTCATGTATAGCCAAACATTGGTCGCTCGCCTCATGGCTATGCCTTGGTATTCAGACCGCCAGCCGGTGATGGCTATTTGCCGTTGCCCTGATAGACTCTCACCACACTTGAAACCCTTGTGTTTTCAGGTTCCGTTCTGTGGCGCAGAGGCCTCTATGGAAAAAACGGGAGGAAAAGGACTTTCACTGGCCAGGAGGCTCTATACATCGCGAACCCTGGGTTTGGCCTTGGGGCTGTTGCTCGTGAGCGCGGCGATGTATCCACTCAACCCTGCACCGTGGGTCTGGGTGGTGATGCTGCTCAACGCCATCCTCTGGCCGCACCTGGCTTACCAATGGGCGCGCCGCGCGCCAGTGCCTTATCACGCCGAACACCGCAACCTGCTGGTGGACGCCTTTCTCGGCGGCTTTTGGGTCGCCGCCATGCACTTCAATCCACTGCCCAGCGCGACGACCCTGGGCATGATGGCGATGAACAATGTGGCCATTGGCGGTTTGCGTTTCCTGTTGGCGGGAACCGTGGCGCAGATTCTCGGGATGGGCGTCGGACTGCTGATTTTCTCCCCCACGTTCATCCCACAAACCAGCCAACTGCAGATGTATGCCTGTTTGCCCTTGATGTGTTTGTATCCGCTGGCATTGGGCTGGATCTGCTTCCGTCAGGCCCACACCCTCGGCCGCCAAAAGCGTGAATTGCTGGCCCTGAGCCGCACCGACAGCCTCACCGGCCTGCTGAACCACGGCGCCTGGAAGGATCAACTGGAGGTCGAATTCCAGCGTTGCAAACGTCAGCAGCAGGGCGGGGCGATTGCGCTGATCGACATCGACCATTTCAAATCCATCAACGACACCTACGGCCACGTTGCCGGGGACATCGTCCTGCGTCAGTTGAGCAAAATGCTCAAGCAGAACCTGCGCGCGGCGGATGTAGCCGGGCGCTACGGTGGCGACGAGTTCTGCGTGATCCTCCCGGACCTTCCGCTCACGAGTGCTGCGGCCGCCATGGATGCCCTGCGTGATCGCTTCGCCACCTTGGGTTATGAGCAGAGCCCGGCGCTGACAGTCAGCCTGAGCATCGGCCTGGCCGCCTTCAACCCGGCACACACCGACGCGACCCTGTGGCTCAACGACGCCGACCAGGCGCTCTACGAAGCCAAAGCCACCGGTCGCAACCGCGTCATCTGTTGCGGCGATGGCAAATCGCATCACGAAATGCTTGATTCGGTGTGAACCGTTTCGCAGGTGTCGCATTCGGTCTAGAGCCTTGCGTCGTAGTCAGGTAGGGTGTTTTTCACCCCCGACACGAAACAAGGATCGATTCATGACGTTCAATCTCCCTCGCTCCCTGCTGGCCACCAGCCTTGGCCTGACCTTCGCCCTCGGCGTTTTCGCTCCCGCCGTTTTCGCCGAACCGCACAAACAAGTCCTCGCCGATTCCGAACAGTACAAGGGCGAAGCCCTGAAGTTACTGGAGCGTTTGGTGAACATCGACTCCGGTTCCGGCTATGAACCGGGCCTGACGAAAGTCAGCGACATCGCCATCGACGAACTGAAAAAACTCGGCGCGACCATCGAGCTTGTGCCCAATACCCCGGACAAAAGCAGCCATGTGATCGCGACCCTGAAAGGCACCGGCAAGGCGAAAATCCTGCTGATGGCGCACATGGACACCGTCTTCAAGGAAGGTTCGGCCGCCGAGCGTCCGTTCCACATCAAGGACGGCCGCGCCTACGGGCCGGGCGTGATGGATGACAAGGGCGGCATCGTTGCCGGGATCTACGCGCTGAAAGTCCTGAAAAACCTCGACTTCAAGGACTACGCGCAAATCACCTTCCTGCTCGACGCCAGCGAAGAAACCGGCTCGGACATCGCCACCGACCTGATCAAGAAAACCGCCAAGTCCCACGATGTCACCCTCAACCTGGAACCGGGCCGCCCGGCGGATGGCCTGGTGGTGTGGCGCAAAGGCAGCGCCACAGCCGTGGTCGAGGTCAAGGGCAAGGCGGCTCATGCCGGTGTCGCGCCGGAGCTGGGACGCAACGCCGTCATGGAAGCGGCGCACCAGATTTTGCAGCTCGGCAAACTGGGCGACGCGGAGAAGAAAACCACCATCAACTTCACCGTGCTCAAGGCCGGCGACCGCACCAACGTGATTCCGGATCAAGCCACCGCCAAGGCAGACGTGCGGGCGGCAGTGCCGGAGGAGTTTGACCGGATCGAGAAGGACCTCGCGCGGGTTTCGAAAGACAAGCTGATTCCTGACACCGAGGTCACCACCACACTTCAGCGCGGATTGCCGCCGATGCCGCAAACGCCGGAATCCGATCGGTTGATGGCCATGGCTCAAGGGATTTACGGGGAGATTGGCCGTAAGTTGACGGAAGAGGGAAGCGGTGGGGCGGCGGATGCCAGCCTGTCAGCGGGTGTGGGCACGCCGACGCTGGATGGGTTCGGGATTGTCGGCGGCAATATTCATACGCCGGAGGAATACGCGGAGGTTGAGAGTGTGGCGCCGCGGATTTATCTGTTGTCGCGGATGATTATGGAGTTGGCCAAGCACTAATCTCACCGCCGATCGTTCCCACGCTCCCGCGTGGGAATGCCTCAACGGACGCTCTGCGTTCGGCTTCGGAAGGGACGCGGAGCGTCCCGGGCTGCATTCCCACGCAGAGCGTGGGAACGATCAACTTGTGGCGCACAACTTTCCAAGACGTTTCCTACGACGCCGAAACCCCGGTGCTCTTCATCAACACTCACAAAGAACTCAGCGACATCGCCGCTTGCGCTGCGCATCGCTTCACCGTGGTTCGCGATCTGGCGGACACCTTGTCCAGCCTGAACCTCAAAGACATTTCCGATTGCGACCTGATGCGCGTTACCCGGGCGGTTCATCTGTTGATGCGCGAAGGCTGCGCGATGCTGAATGTGGTTCAGGCGCGGGCGTTGCAGCGGGAGGTGGAGTTCAAGACTCCGGTTTAGCGGTGTAGAGAAGGACGCCATCGTCGGAGCGCCGCCCGGAGCAGGCTCGCTCCCACATTGGATTGGCGGTGTTCACGAATCTTGTGTTCACCCAAAACCCATGTGGGAGCGAGCCTGCTCGCGAAGGGGCCATTGCAGTCACTACTTCGACATCTGCTAAACCGCTACTCCTTCACGCTCATAAACTCTTCCGCCCAACGGATGTATTCCTCAGGCTGCGTATAGGTATGAGTCAACTCGGTTGCGCTCAGGTCCGACGCTTGAGTAAAGATCTGCCGTTGTTCCCGCAGGCTGTCATACGTGGCCTTGATCGCGGCGAAGTAGGCGCCGTGGCCGTCGATGGTGACCCGCACGCCCAGTTCGGCCAGGCGTTTATCGTCGCGCAGCAACGGGTTGCCGTAGGTGACCAGCATCAGCGGTACGCTCAGGTGTTCGGCGATTTGTTCGAGGTGGTCGAAGTCCCGCACGCCCACCATGCAAATCCCGTCCGCACCGGCCTGCTGGTAATGACAGGTACGGCTGATGACTTCCTGCACCGGCAGGATCCCGGCGTTGGTGCGGGCGATGATCGCCATCTCCGAGTCGACCCGGGCTTCCAGCGCCGCACGAATCTTGCCGACGCCTTCCGCCACCCCGATCAGGTCGGTGGATTTGCGGCCGAACTGGGCGGGCAGCAGCGTATCTTCGATGGTCAGGGCGGCCACGCCGGCGCGTTCGAGTTCGACGATGGTACGCATGACGTTGAGCGCGTTGCCGTAGCCGTGGTCGGCGTCGGCGATGACCGGCAGTTGGGCAACACGGCCAATGCGAGTGGCCTGCTCGGCAAACTCGCTGAGGGTGATCAGGGCGAAGTCAGGCGCACCCAGTACCTGCAACGATGCGACTGAACCGCCCAGGATCCCCACTTCAAAACCCAGGTCAGCGGCAATGCGGGCCGACATCGGGTCGAAGACCGACGCCGTGTGGTAGCAGGTGTTGGAGGCGAACAGCTCGCGAAAGTTACGGCGTAAATCTTGATGAGAAAGCCTGGACATATGAGTTCCACCACTGCAATGGGAATGGAAGGGCTTGAGCAAAAGTGTCAACGCCGAAGGAACAAAAGGCTATCACGCGAGCGGGGGAAGGATGATGACGAATTTGCAGAGGCGGATGGACCGCCGTCGGTCACGCCGCAACAGCCTGCTGTTGTTGATTGAGCAGCTGCACGGCGCGTACCGAGTTGCCGGGTTGCAGTTGCAGGCGTTTGGCGGTGAGGCGGTCGACGATCAGGCTGTTGCCCACTTGCCTGGCCTGGGCGGCGGTGATGCGGCAGTTTTCCAGGCGACGGTTGTGGATCAGCCACACCGGGGCCTGCTCGTCGGGTGTGCCGATGGCCAGCAGCAGCGGTTGGCTGTCGCGCACAGTGCGGATATTCGAGACCGGGGCTTCGATCACCGGGCCGGCGTCGAAGATGTCGATGTAACCCTTATGGGCAAAGCCTTCGGCTGTGAGGATTTTCAGCGCCGGTTCGGTGTTCGGGTGCGCCTTGCCGATCACGGCCTGGGCCTGTTCGGTGAGCAGGCAGGTGTAGAGCGGTTGGCGTGGCATCAGCTCAGCGATGAACGACTTGCTGCCCAGCCCCGACAAGTGATCGGCGTGGCTGAAATCCATCTTGAAGAAGTGCCGGCCCAGGCTGTCCCAGAACGGTGAACAACCTTGTTCGTCGGCGCTGCCACGCAGTTCGGCGATGAGTTTGTCGCCGAACAGGTGCGGAAACTCGGCAACAAACAACAAACGCCCCAACGACAGCAATCGACCGTTACTGCCCTGGCGTTGATCAGGTCGCAGAAACAGCGAGCAAATCTCCGATTGGCCGGTCATTTCATTGTTCAGGAACAACGTCGGAATCTGCCGCCGGATACCCAGGTCCGGTGACGAACTGACTGTGAGTCCGACCCGGTAGTTGTACCAGGGCTCGCGCAGGCCCACGGCGCCCACCAGGGCACTGACGCCCACCAACTGCTGATCGTCGTCTTCGAGTACGAAGAGGTAATCGGCATCAGCGCGTTCGACCTGTTCGGCGAAGGTTCGTTGGGCCCAGCGCACCCGGTGGGTCAGGCGTTCCTCGTTGGCCGGCAGGGTGGTGAAGCCAGGGCCAGCCTGGTGCACCAGGTTCAGCAAGGCGGGCAGGTCGGTGACGCGAACCGGGCGGACAATCATGATGCAACTCCTTCTGCACGCCTGCTCGGGCGCTGTCGTTGGGCGCGGGGCCGGGTGATGCTCACAGGGCGATCAGCCGGATCGGGCTGCCTTCGGTCACGTTCAGGGCGGCGCACATCTCGGCGCTCAACACCACAGGTTGCCCGGCCTGGTAATCCAGATCGGCGACGATGGCGCGATAGTCCTTCAGCGAATCATTGCTCACCAGATAGCTGCCACGGGCATCGATCGGTGAGCCCGGTTGCGCCGTGCCAGTCTGGCTCCGGGCGATGGAGCGGATGCCGGGAGTGCGCGCATACAACGTCGGACCGCCGTCGAACAGGTCGATGTAGCTGTTGGTTTCGAAGCCTTCGCGCTCGAGGATATCGAAGGCCTCCTGGCCATCGGGGTGAATGCGGCCGATGCAGTCCTGCGCCGCCTTGGGCAGCATCGGCACGTAGATCGGGTATTGCGGCATCAGTTCGGCGAGGAAGGTTCGGCTTTCCAGGCCACAAAGTCGCTCGGCCTCGGCGTAGGGCAGGTCGAAGAAATGCTTGCCCACCGCATCCCAGAACGGCGAGTGACCTTCGTCGCTGCTGAAGCCGACGATCTCGGTGATGACGGCTTCGGAAAAGCGCTGCGAGTGGGCGGCGATGAACAATAGCCGCGCCCGGGACAGCAGTTCAGAGAACCGTGTTCGCACCAGCGCTGCGTCAATATGAAAACCCCGCAGCAAGGTATGGCCGCTGAGGTCGTGGCACAACGACAATGCGGGCACGCCGTGCTCGATGTTCAGCTCCCGCGAGGCGCTGGTGAAGTGCCGGTTGCGCAGGCTGTAGAACGGCTCGCTGAAACCGGCGGTGGCAAGAATCTCCGAGCAGCCCACCAAACGCTCTCGGGTCAGATCTTCCAGCACGAAGAAGTAGTTCTCCGGACCATGACCCTCAACGTCTTTTTCGAATGAGGCGCAGGAGTCGAGAATCTTCTCGCGCAGGCATTCGGTGTCGTCCGGCAAGGACGTGACGCCTACCAGACTGTCGCGCGCCAGTTGCTGTAACTGGGGCAGGTCGGTTAACTCGACTGGGCGTAAGACCAGCATGGATGCACTCCTGTATCAAAGGGTTCGGCGGTTGGCACCGAACCTGACTATCACTGTCGGTTTCCACGCGTTCAATCGGCGGTCGCCTGAGTTTTTGTCAGACGCCGCTCTTTTTCTTGTCAGCCGTTGCTTGGGTCGGGCAGTACCGCACGGGTGCCCAGTTTGTTGAGTACAAACAGGTAGACCAGGCCCAGGGCAATCCAGATCAGGCCGAGTTTCTGTGCATCGACGCCCATGTTGTACATGATCGCCGCGACGATGATGAAGCCGATCACCGGGCAGATCAGGTGACGGATTACCTGTCCGGATTTCTGCCGCCGCCAGTAGTAGTTGATGACCGTCAGGTGCAGCAACATGAAACCGCTCAGTGCGCCGAAGTTCACCAGCGAGGTGAGGGTGTCCACCGAGTTGATGAACAGGTAGCAGATCACCAGCGACAGCACGGCCACCAGATAGATGCTCACGTACGGCGTGTTATGTTTGGGATGAACTTTGGCCAATACCTTTGGCAGCTTGCCGTCCCGGGCCATGCCGAACAGCAGACGAGACACTGCCGCTTGGGAGGTGATTGCCACCGCCACACCCCAGGCCAGGGCAGTAGCCACGGCGGTCAGGGTTGCCAGCCAGCTGCCGGCCGCGAGTTCAGCGATTTCATAAAACGCCGTGTCAGCCGATTTGAAACCCATGCCGGCCGCCAGATCAGTTGCAATCCAGGTCTGCACAACGAAGATCACGCCCATGACCACCAGCGTGATCAGCGCGGCTTTGCCGACGCTGCGGCCCGGGTCACCCTTGATCTCTTCGGCGAGGGTGGAAATCGCATCGAAACCGAGGAACGACAGCACCGCAATCGACACCGCTTGCATCAGCAGGGCGAAGTTGAACGTCTCGGGGTTGTACAACGGCGCCAGGGTCAGTTGACCGTTACCGCCGCCACTGTGCAGCGCGGTCCAGGCGTAGAACAGGAAGATCCCCAGCACCACCAGTTGCGCCAGCAGGAAGATGATGTTCATTCGCGCGGTGAAGGTGATGCCCCGCAAATTGACGAAGGTCGCGCTGACCAGGAAGGCCAGGATGAAACCGACCTTCGGAATGTCCGGGTACAAATGATTCAGGGCCATGGCCGCGTACACATACAGCAGCGGCGGAATCAGCAGGTAATCGAGGAGCATCAGCCAACCGGCGATAAACCCTACGTGCTGGTTCAGGCCCCGTTGCGCGTAGGAATAAACCGAACCGGCAATCGGAAAGGCCCGAGCCATGCTGCCGTAACTCAGGGCTGTGAAGAGCATCGCCACCATGCCGATGATGTAGGCCAGCGGTACCAGCCCCGGGGCCTCGGCGTTGACGTAGCCATACACGCCAAACGGTGCGATGGGGATCATGAAGATCATCCCGTACACCACCAGGTCGGTCAGCGACAGGCTGCGTTTCAACTCTTGCTTGTAGCCGAATTCTTCTATTTCCATGAAGCCCTTTTCCTTGGGATGAAAGCAGCTGCAAGCTGCGAGTTTGAAGCGATTGCTTTACAACAGCGGCGCCAGGTATTCGGTAAAGCGACTAATGTCTTCAGGCGTGCGCAGCAGGTCGTTGCGCACCTCGATCAACACTGATTCCAGGCCGCGTGCATCGCCGTGGACCGGCACGGTCATGTCGCCCAGCGGGTTGATTTTGTACGGCTCATTACCGGCAACTTTCAACGGATGCTGGCTCAAACCATCGATCAATCGCTGGGCATATTCCTTGGCCTCTCTATACAACACGCCAACTTCAAGCACGCGGGGCTGGCCGTGATAGACCGGCGTGAAGCTGTGAATCCCCACCACCCGCACTGGTCGTCCTTGAGCGATACGTTCGTCGATCAAGTCTGTCAGACGCGAGTGAAATGGCTCGAACAGGGATTGCCGACGGTACTCGCGGGTGGCTTCGTCCAGGTCCCGGTTGCCCGGTACCTGATAAATCTCGCTCTGCGCCGGAATGCTGTCCGGCGCTTGGCGCGGTCGGTTGAGGTCGACCAACAGCCGCGAATAATTGGCCGCCAACAGGGTTGCGCCCAATGCTCGGGACAAGCCCTCGGCCAGCGCCAGGGCGCCGATGTCCCAGGCGATGTGCTCGCGGGCCGCCTCGTGACTCAGGCCCAGGTCATTTAACCCGGCCGGAATAAAACGGCTGGCGTGTTCGCACACCAGAATCAACGGGTGATCGGAGTCTTCCCGACTCAGGGTGTACGCGGGCCCGGTGTAAAGACCGAGCTCAGCAGATTCAGTACAGACGCGCATAGTGTTCACAGCGTTCGGCGGACGACAGCTGTTCCGTCAGCGTCAGTTCCTCGGTTTTAAGGGCGAAGTAGGTGTCCAGTAACGCGCTCGGCAGGGCTTCAATCAGGGCCTCGCTGTTGCGCAGGCAATCCAGGGCCTGGGTAAGGGAAGCGGGCAGGGCGACGATGCCGCGCGCCTGGCGTTGTTCTTCGTTCAGGGCGTCGGGGACTTCATCGGTGATTGCGTTCAAGGCCAGGCGTTGCTCGATGCCCAGCCGACCGGCAATCAGCAGCGCGGCCATGGCCAAGTGCGGCGAGGACGTGGCGTCCATGGCGCGAAATTCCAGGTTGTATTGCGACGCCACCGATTTTCCGCCCTGGCTTGTCGTCGGGCAGATTCGCAGCGCCGCTTCGCGGTTGCGTTGCCCGAGGCACGCGTAAGACGCGCTCCAGTGATGGGGCTGCAAACGCTCGTAGGACACCGGCGTCGGCGCGGTAAACGCACAGAGTGCGGGCAGGTGATGCAGGATGCCGGCGGCCCAGTGCTGGCCGAGAGTCGACAAGCCATTGGTGGTGCCGGCGTCGTACATCACCGGTTGGCCAGCCAGGTCCAGCAGGCTGACGTGCAGGTGCACGCCATTGCACACCGCATGCTCCGAGGTCTTGGGCGCGAAGCTCAACGCCAGGCCCATTTGCCGGGCGATCTCGCGGGTGATTTCACGCACGTTCACCGCGCGGTCGGCAGCGGCCACCCCAAGGGTCGGGCGACAGGTGATTTCGTATTGATGCTTGCCATACTCGGGCAGGAACATTTCCGGCTCGACGCCACCGGCACGCAGGGCGCTGAGCAGCCAACCGCCAAACTCGGCACCCTGACGCTGGGCTTGCAGCGAAAACGCCAGGTGTTCAACGTCGCCGGTGTTCAAGTTGAATTCATGCTCGAACGCCGCATTGACCTGCAAGCCCAACTCGGCGCGATAACGCTCTACCTCGTTGCGCAACACCGTACGCGGGCAGGCACCCCACGGGCGGCCATCGGTTTCGCGAATGTCGCTGTGAATAAAGTCCAGCGCCGGCGCGTTGGCATCCGGGCCGTTACTGACCGTCACTCGGCTGAGCAGATCAGGCATCAGCCGCAAATCGCCATAAGCACCCCACGGGTTGGCGTAGGCGATGATGTCTTGCGGGGTCAGCGCACTGTTGGCCGGCACCCAGCCACACCCTGTCTTTTGATAGTGCTCGAGTTCGTCCGTGGGAAAGGAGCGTCCGCGTGTCACACCGATCAGGTCAGTGGTGACGAGGGTGGTCAGGGGCAGTGGCAACAGGCGCTCGCTCATGGCTGCATCTCCTGCAACCGGCCGAGCACAGTCTGGGTGTCGGTGATCCAGCAGTAACCCTTGATTGCATTCAGGCAGGCCTGATGCCGCGCGGGTGTGTAAGTCGCGCAGGCATCTTCCACCAGCGTTACCAGATAACCGCGGTCGGCGGCGTCACGCACGGCCATGTCCACGCACTGGTCGGTGACGATGCCAGCGATGATCAAGTGCCGCGTCCCGAGGTTGCGCAGCACGTAGTCGATGTTGGTGGAGTTGAAGACCCCGGACGAGGTCTTGGGCAGCACGATTTCGTTTTCTGTCGGGGTCAGGTCGTCGATGATCCGTGCTTGCGGGCTGCCTTTGGGCAAGTGCATGTCCGAGAGCTTGTGGTCCAGCGAACGGTCGCGGCCATCGGCGGTGAGGCTTTCGATGATCGTGTGCAGCACGTTTTGCCGGGCGCTGCGAAAGGCGCTGAGCAACCGGCGTTGATTGGGCACCACCTGCATGTGGGTGCGGGTCAGGAAGTACTCGGCGTCCGGCCCATTGAGGTGCGGGTCGAACTGCGGCTCAAGCCAGGCGCGTTGCATGTCCACCAGCAACAGCGCGGTGTGATCGGTGACGAGCGGCAAATCCCGAGGCGAGTGGTGGGGGAGCGTGAACATCCTTATTTATCCTCCAGCAGGTGGGTGTCGAAGTCGGTCCGCAGCGCGTCGATGCCTTCCAGGCGATCGGCCAGATCCGGACTGCGCAGGGACAGGCAGGCAATCAGCGCCTCGACCTGGGCCAGCGCCGGAACCAGGGAGTCGAAGGCCGACACCGATTCCACCGGCGCACTGATAATCAGGTCGGCCATTTCCCGCAACGGTGAAGCATAGATGTCGGTGAACAACACCACGCGTGCATATCGACTTTTTGCCGCATTGGCCACGCGCAGGGCTTGTGACTGGTAGCGGCGATAGTCGAACACCAGCACCACGTCCTGACGCTGCACGTCGAACAACCGGTCGGGCAGTTGTGCATTGTCTTCCAGCGCGAAACAGCCCGGACGCAGCAAGCGCAGGTGATTGAGTAAATAACTGGCGAGGAAACTGCTGAAGCGCCCGCCGAAGCAATGCACTTGATGGCGGGTGTCGAGCAGCCATTCCACCAGAATCCGCACATCTTCGGGTTGGGTCAGCGCATGGGTGTCCACCAGCGCTCGATGGCTGTGCGCCAGATATTGGCTCCAGGCGTCGCCTTTCTGAAGATGAGCACGAGGTTGCAACAGGGTGCTGGGGGAACGGAGGCGGTGGTCCATGTCGCTGAGCAGGGCATCCTGGAAATC
The DNA here is from genome assembly GCF_057837605.1 of Pseudomonas sp. GL_093. Lineage (NCBI taxonomy): Bacteria > Pseudomonadati > Pseudomonadota > Gammaproteobacteria > Pseudomonadales > Pseudomonadaceae > Pseudomonas > Pseudomonas sp. GL_093. The sequence goes on from NZ_CM174448.1 coordinate 2,801,859, forward strand.
GGCATAACCGCTGAAACCCAGTTTCTTGACCAGTCGCACGATGGTGGGATCGCTGACACCGGCATGTTCGGCCAAACGTGACATCGGGCCCAGTCCGTTACGCGGGTACTGGTCCAGCAAGGCACGGATGACTTTGCGTTCCGACGGCGTAAGGTCCAGGCCGGGATCGGTGATCAGGTCTCTGAGAGAAGGCATCCGGGCTCCTGCTGGATGGATATGTCGGTTTCATTTCATAAATTGCTAAAACAGTATTTATGTAGTGGACTCAACATGTCTAGTGAATTTTTTCATGGTTTTTTAAAGCCCCAAAACAGGGCGAAAACCCCGTGGGCATTGGGCTACATGGATGTCGACTGAGCTTGTAGGTCATTGCCCTTATCGGTGTCGGATATCGCCGATTTTTTCAGGTGTGGGTGATGTCGAACCTGAGTTGGCTGGCTCAAACGAAACGCCCTGGATCGCGCTTCTTGCGGCACAATTAGGCAATTATTTTCGGCGTGACGCCGTTTCAATTTCCATCGACAGAGTGATCCTTCGTGCAGGCGACCCGTTTGACCCTGATGTGCCACGCTCGAACCGTCGCACAAAAATTGGCGTGTTTTCCTACGAATGAACCCATAGAGATGGATTGGAAATCGGCAATGGGATCTCGTAGTGCTCAGTTCAAAGGGACACCGCGACTGGTGTGTGGACCTGAACTGCGAACCCGGCAGACCGCCGAGCTGTTCGGCAGCGACGTGGAGATTGTCGAGGCATTGAGGGAGTGCGATTTCGGGAGCTGGAAAGGCGCGCGGATCGACGATCTGCAAAAATCCTCAGCCCAAGCGCTTCAGATCTGGCTCGATGACCCGAATTCGGCGCCCCATGGTGGCGAGTCGGTGGTGCAACTCGGTGAGCGGGTGGCCGCTTGGCTGAAAACACTGGAGGCCACACCGGGACACATCGTTGCCATCACCCATCCGTTTGTCATTCGCGCCGCGCTGACGCAGGTGCTGCAAGGCGCAGCGTTCAACCTGATCGATGTTGAACCGCTGTCGGCCATCGAGTTGCGGTTCAACGGCCGCTGGCGCCTACGCTTGCTGGGCACGGACCCTGAGGAAACACGTTGATGAAAAAACTTCTGGTCATCGGCATTGGCGCCGGCAACCCCGACTACATCACGATGCAAGCCGTGAAGGCGCTGAACCTCGTCGACGTGTTTTTCCTCATGGACAAGGGCCAGAGCAAAGACAAACTGATCGACCTGCGCCGCGAGATCTGCGAGCGCTACATCACCGATCGCGACTACCGTTTCGTCGAAGCCCACAGCCCGGAGCGCGAACGCGGTGATGTGGACTACAAGGCCAGTGTGGAAGACCTGAACCTGGCCAAGCAGCAGACCTTCGAACGGTTGATCAGCGAGGAAATGACTGACGACCAGTGCGCCGGTTTTCTGGTGTGGGGCGATCCGGCGTTGTACGACAGCACCATTCGGATCTTGCAGGCGATTCTGGCCTCAGGCCGGTGCGTCTTCGAATTTGAAGTGATCCCCGGCATCACCAGTGTCCAGGCATTGGCGGCGCAGCATAAGGTGCCGCTGAATCGCATTGGCCGCTCGATTGAAATCACCACGGGTCGACGGCTGGCGGCGGGGCAGGTGAGCGATGCCGACAGCCTGGTGGTGATGCTGGATGCAGAAGATTCCTACCATCGGGTGGCGGACCAGGAGACAGAGATTTACTGGGGGGCCTACCTGGGGACGGCGGATGAAATCCTGATCAGCGGCAAGCTCAAGGATGTGGCGGATGAGATCGAACGGGTGCGTAAGGCGGCCCGGTTGGCCAATGGGTGGATTATGGATACGTATCTGTTGCGCAAGCCTTGAGTGCAGCGGTGTCTGGGCTGGCCTCATCGCCGGCAAGCCGGTCTCGCTCCCACAGTTGACCGAGTTGTCTGGACGGATGCGGTCTAATGTGGGAGCGAGCCTGCTCGCGATGAGGCCCTCAAACACACCTCAAATTATTGCTTTAACCTCCCGCCCAAACCGCTCCCGATACACCGACGGCGGCACCCCGACCACGCTGCGAAACGCCACCCGAAAACTCTCCACCGAGCGATACCCACAGCGCTGGGCAATCTGGTCGGTGTTCTGGCTCGTGCTCTCAAGCAGCTCCCGGGCCCGGCCCAGGCGCTCATGCTGCAACCACGCCTTGGGCGGCATGCCGGTGGCTTCAGTGAAGCGGCGCAGAAACGTCCGTTCGCTCATGGCCGCCTCACTCGCCAGCTCGCGAACCTCCAGCGGTTCATGCAAACGCTCGCGTGCCCACTGCATGACGCGGGACAAATCGCTACGCGGCGTAGGACTGACCGGTGTCGGAATGAACTGCGCCTGACCGCCGGTGCGTTGCGGCGACATCACCAGCCGCCGCGCCACCGAGTTGGCCACCTGCGTCCCGAAGTCCCGCGCCACCAAGTGCAGACAGGCATCGATACCGGCAGCGCTGCCGGCCGAGGTAATCAGTTGACCTGAATCGACATAGAGCACGTCCGGGTCCACCAGAATGATCGGAAAACGCTCAGCCAATTCAGCGGTGTAGCGCCAGTGCGTGGTGGCGCCGCGACCGTCGAGCAAACCGGTGGCCGCCAGCACGAACACGCCTGAGCAGATCGACAGCAGCCGCGCACCCCGCGCATGGGCCTGGCGCAGGGCCGCGATCAATGCCTCCGGCACCGGGGCGCTGCGATCACGCCAGCCGGGAATGATGATGGTCCGGGCGTCCTCGAGCAGCTCCATGCCGCCATCGGCCAGCACCTGAATGCCGCCCATGGCACGCATCGGGCCTTGATCCACGGCGGCAATCCGGTGCTCGTACCAAGGGAAGTCGAACTCCGGACGGGCCAGGCCGAATATCTCCACGGCGATGCCGAATTCGAATGTACAGAGGCCGTCGTAGGCCAGAATCGCGACCAATCCAGGGGTGGGCTGCATTTGGCGGAAAGTTCCCGGTGAGTGTCTTGTGCGCCACTGTAGCCGCAAGCATCGGGCGGATAAAGTCTTCTCACACCCACACAGACTTTGGAGTACAGCCCATGACCAGCCTGGTCCGCGAGATTCCCGCCGCCCCATCGGCCATCGCCCTGATGCATTTCAGCAACCGTCTGACTTTCGAAACCGACTGTTCCGACGTCCACGGCAGCCAACAGGCCGGCGAGGTGGATTTTGTCCTGGTGGACGTGCGCGGTCCGCTCGCGTTCGAGCGTGGCCATGTGCCGGGAGCGATCAATATTCCGGGGCGACTGCTGAGCGCTGAAGGTCTGGCGGCCTACCCGAAAACCAGCGTGTTCGTGGTGTATTGCGCCGGGCCCCACTGCAACGGTGCGAACAAGGCTGCTGTGAAACTGGCGGCGCTGGGTTACCCGGTCAAGGAAATGATCGGCGGGGTGACCGGGTGGCTGGATGAAGGGTTTGAGTTGAGTGTGAGGGTGCAACAGTCAGTGAGTGCCGTGATCGGTTGTGAGTGCTGACCACCAAGCATCCAGCGTCGTCTGCAACCACTCGAACACGGTTGCGTAGGCGGCGCTGTCCTGTTGACCCCGGGGCAGTGGTGACTCGTCGGCAAAGTGTTCATTGAGCATCGCCACCGATTCAGCCGTCCACTCCGGATGAAACTGCAAACCCACCCGCGTCGGCCCGACGCGATACATCTGCTGCTCGCACTGATCACTGCGGGCCAGCAACTGCGCGTTTGGCGGCAGGTCGATGGCGTCTTCGTGCCATTCCAGCACGTTCAGATGCTGACCATCGATGAACGTCACGCGGGTCCAACCGGTTTCAGTTCGATCCATCCGCCGCACATTCCCGCCCAGACTCAGCGCCAGCAACTGCGCCCCCAGACAAATCGCAAACACCGGCGCGCCTTGATCCAGGCTGCCCGCCAACCACTGGCGTTCGGCTTCCAGCCAGGCCGGCCCACCGTTGGACTCATAAGGCCCACCCAACAGGATCACGGGAGCTGCACTGACTGGCGGCAACTGGCCGAGGTCGGCGCGAAACACGTTCAGGGTCAAACCTCGGGACGCAGCCCACGTGGCAATGGCGCCGGGACCTTCGGCGGGGTGGTGCTGGATCAGGTTCAACGTGGGCATAAGGGCTCTCTTGTAGTTTTTGCTTGTAGGTTTTGTCTGAAAAAAGGGCTTGTCCTACAGTCTTTGCACTGGCTTGGCGCACGCTTCAAGGGACTTGAATTTGCCGGCTACTTTTCTATAACTATTTGTCGCTTAAACACAATTTGCCCTCCTTGAGCCGCTCTAGACTGCCGGCCACTTCGGTGCTCTCCAATCGGAAGCAGCTACCGAAAGCTGCCAATAAAAGCCTCCGCACACAGGAGTTATAAATGAAGAAGCTAGTGATGTTCGGTGCCCTGGCACTGTCGATGTTGTCCCTGACGGCTGTGGCCGAAGACGCCAAGCCGATCCGCCTCGGTATCGAAGCCGGTTACCCGCCATTCTCGATGAAAACCCCTGATGGCAAACTCACCGGCTTCGACGTGGACATCGGCGACGCGCTGTGCGAGCAGATGAAAGTGAAGTGCACTTGGGTCGAGCAGGAGTTCGACGGCCTGATCCCGGCCCTGAAGGTCAAGAAAATCGACGCGATCCTGTCGTCCATGACCATCACCGACGATCGCAAAAAGAACGTCGACTTCACCATCAAGTACTACCACACCCCGGCGCGCTTCGTGATGAAGGCAGGCTCCGACATCAAAGACCCGCTGACCGAACTCAAAGGCAAGAAAGTCGGTGTGCTGCGCGCCAGTACCCACGACCGCTTCGCCACTGAAGTACTGGTGCCAGCCGGTATCAATCTGGTTCGCTACGGTTCTCAGCAAGAAGCCAACCTGGACATGGTCGCCGGTCGTCTCGACGCGATGCTGGCCGACTCGGTCAACCTGGACGACGGTTTCCTGAAAACCGACGCCGGTAAAGGCTTCGCTTTCGTAGGCCCGACTTATGAAGACGCCAAGTACTTCGGCGGCGGCGCCGGTATTGCTGTGCGCAAAGGCGATACCGCCCTGGCAGAGAAATTCAACACCGCCATCACCGAAATCCGCGCCAATGGCAAGTACAAGCAAGTGCAAGACAAGTACTTCGACTTTGACGTTTACGGCCAGTAATCACGCCGTTTAAAAAAGTGGCAACCGTTGATGCGGTTGCCACTTTTTTTATGCCTTGATGATTTATTCTGCGCAGCACGCGAACACAGGAGCACCCCATGCAACGCATCGATCATTCACTGCCCTGGAGTCACCTGGGCACCGAACGCACCCTCAGCGTGTTTCGTTATGGCGCGGGCACTCGCAAGGTCTACATCCAGGCCAGCCTGCACGCTGATGAACTGCCGGGCATGCGCACGGCGTGGGAACTGAAGAAGCGTCTTGCAGAACTTGAAACCCAGGGTCAGTTGCAGGGCGTGATCGAACTGGTCCCGGTGGCCAATCCCATCGGCCTCGATCAACACCTGCAAGGCAGCCACATGGGCCGCTTCGAGCTGGGCAGCGGCAAGAACTTCAACCGCTCCTTCGTCGAACTCAGCGCACCGGTGGCCGAGTTGATCGGTGATCGGCTGGGCAGTGATGCGGCTGCCAACATTGCGCTGATTCGCCAGACCATGGGTCAGGTACTCGACGGCCTGCCGGCACCGGCCTCGCAGCTTGAAGCCATGCACCGCTTGCTGCTGCGCCACGCCTGTGAGGCCGACATCACCCTCGACCTGCATTGTGATTTCGACGCGGCGATTCATCTGTATGCCTTGCCGCAACACTGGCCGCAGTGGCAATCCCTGGCGGCGCGTTTGAAGGCTGGGGTGGCGTTGCTCTGTGAAGACTCCGGCGGCAGCTCATTCGATGAGTCGTGTTCAACGCCGTGGTTGCGCCTGGCCAGGGCTTTCCCTGAGGCCGCGATCCCGCCGGCCAACCTGGCGACGACGCTGGAGCTGGGCAGCATGGGTGATACGCGAGTCGATCAGGCTCAGGCCAATTGCGAGGCGATTCTCGGCTTCCTCGCCGAGCAGGGTTTCATCAAAGGCACCTGGCCTGCGGCACCGAGCGAATGCTGCGAAGGCATGCCGTTCGAAGGCACCCAATACCTGTTCGCACCGCATCACGGGGTCGTCAGTTTCCTGCGCGATTCGGGTGAGTGGGTGGAGAAGGGTGATGCGCTGTTCGAAGTGGTCGACCCGCTGAATGATCGAGTTACCACGGTTTGCGCCGGGACCAGTGGCGTGTTGTTTGCGATTGATCGCGGGCGCTATACGCAGCCGGGCACTTGGCAGGCGAAGGTCGCGGGGCGCGAGCCGATTCGGGTTGGAAAACTCATCAATGATTAACCGCGCAATCTTCGTAGCGTCTTAGGGCCTCATCGCGAGCAAGCTCGCTCCCACAGGGATCGTGTGAACACTGGAGATCTAGTGTGGGAGCGAGCCTGCTCGCGATGGCGGCATCAGCAACACCCAGAATCCCCCGGCAAGCTTCACAGTGTTAGGCTCTGCCCCGAATCCTGCACTTGTGAAGGAAGGTTTATGTTGAAGTTTTTCGCTCTGCTGACACTCCTGGCGTCCGCCACCGTCCACGCTCAAACCCCGCTGCAAACCGATCTGCCGCTCAAGTACCTGGAGCAGGCCAACCCCGAGTCGCGCAATCAGCCCCTGGTGATTTTCCTCCACGGTTACGGCAGTAACGAGCAGGACCTGTTCGACATCAAGGATGAACTGCCCGCGTCATACAACTACCTGTCGGTACGCGCACCGATGGTGATGGAGGAGGACAGTTACAAGTGGTTTCGTCAGAAGGGCAACGCTGCCTACGACGGCGAGACCGATGATCTGAAGACCAGCGGTCAGGTGCTGCAAGATTTCGTCGCACAGGCGGCGAAGAAATATCACACCGAACCGAACAAGGTGTTCCTGGTGGGTTTCAGCCAGGGCGCAATCATGTCGTACGAGGTGGCCCTGCGTCACCCAGAGGCGGTGGGCGGGATTGCGGCGTTGAGCGGGCGGATTTTGCCGGTGCTCAGGTCCGAACTGAAACCGGATGAAAAACGCCAGAAGCTGGCGATTTTCATCGGTCATGGCACGGCGGATAAACGCCTTCCGTACATCGACGGCACGGACGCCGACAGCCTGTTGCAGAGCCTGTCACTCAAGCCGGAATTTCATGCCTACCCCGGTGTCGGTCACAACATCAGCGCTGCCGAAATGCAGGACTTGAGCGCCTGGTTGCAGCGCCTCAATCGCTGATTGTTACTTGCCGGAGACGATCTGTTTGACCAGCGTCTCGTGGCCAGCATTGTCGCTGAGACGGGAAATCACCTGAACGATCGCCATGCGCGTGTTGGACGCGGCCATCACTGTGGTGTCGAGGGTTTTGCCGCCGCCCTGGGTGGCGGTGCTGTCGATCTGCCGAAGTCCCAGGCCGGTGCCTTTCTGAGTCAGGCTTTTTTCGCTGAGTTTGGTGAAGTCCGGCAGCGCCGTGGCTTGTGCGGTGGCGAAGTCAGACGCCGCGGAGTCGAGGAATTGACCGTCGTTGTCTTTGACGTTGAGGCCGCCGGAAATGGTATTTTCAGCGGCGATCACGACGGTTTTAGTCGCCTGATTGGTGTACATGGTACCCGTTGCCCCGGCGGTGCCGGTGGCCGCGTCGCCAGCAGGCAACGGGTTGGCGACGAAGCCTTTAGGCAGGTTGAACGTGAACTTGCCGCCGAGCATCGAGACTTTCTGTGCGGGCGCGGTATTGCTGGCAGTGGCTTTGGCGGCCTGCGCATTCAGCGCTCCCAGACTGGTAACCGCCGTCAACAACAGGACAACGGCTTTTTTACTCAACAATGACATTCAGAAACTCCAGGGATGGTCGGTCTCGCGGTGGGGGGCGATCATCCCATGGAGGTTGCGGCGCATTCCAGCGCAGTCTAACGGACGGTCATGTTCCTTTGGGCAGCGCAATTACCTATGGCTACTTATGGACCCGCTCCAACCAACCACTGCTGGGCGTCATCGGCCTGGAACGGCCACTCACCGCACGCATCGACGACGACCAATCCGGCATCCGCCTACCAAAACCTCTTCAAAAACACTACGTCGCCACGCGAGTCCGGCAGGATTTAAAGCAGCCAGCGGGTAAGGTCGCGCCCCCGGAAAAATGTCGGACGCTTCCTCGATCTTTGGGAAGCTTTCATGCGTTTAACGTACGCGTTTAAAGACACTCGTTGTTACGTCCTAACGGCTACAACGCCTTGCGCCGTTGCCTACGCGTACGCCAGAATCCGCTGGCTTGTGCGCCTTGGTGTGGGGCTTTATCGTTTCCCCATCGCTGAAAAACAGCGATCGGGTTTGGTAGCCCATACATGAGAGTTGCACAGCATCACCATTCGCGGCGTTTTTTCGTCTTGGCATTATGGTGGTCATGCACAGGGCACCTTCGGGTGCGCCGGCTCCTCATGTCCGGTCTACCAACCTGAGTATGGCCACCACCATTCGTTTGGTAGCGAAGTTGGTTGGCTCCTTTATTTGCTACATGAGGAGTTCCATCTATGTTCAAAGTTACGCCCAACCCCCCGAATACCGGTCCGGTACCCTACGACGTCTTTCGTGATCTTGACCCCAAGAAAATGACAGAGGCGGCCGACCGCGCACTCAGCTTCTACCTCAATCCCGGGGCGTCGAAAACGCAGATACCGCCCCGCAAGCCCAGCACCATTTTCACCATCGACGCAGCGGTGGATGACGAAACGTTGCTCGTCGAGGCCTGCGAATCGTTGGCATCAGCCAGCGCCATGGTCAACGATCTCACCGATTTGACGGACGGACCACGACGCCAAACGATGCTGGTGCTGCAACGGGTCATCATGTTGGGTGAGTTAGCGGTCAATCGATTACTGGACAACCACAAGCCTGGGTAGTCGCCAGGCGGGTAGCGAGGGCGCTTGCGCCCTCGCTGTTTAGCAGCATTCACGCGGTTCGTTGTCACGCTGGAAGCGTCCTCTCAGACCCCACGTCGCACCGGATAGCTCTTGATCACATCCAGAAACTCAATGCGACGTTCGCTGACCAGCAACTGCGGGAGCAGCTGTTCATACGCCTGTCGATACGGCTTGTTCAGGTGACGCGTAATGAAGTCGTCCTTGCTGCAGTTCCAGGTTTCGTAAAGCACCAAGGTGTTCGGGTCGTCCTGAAGTTGGTGAACCCAGGTGTTGACGAAGTCCGGCTCGGCCGACATCTGGTGCACCACGTCCAGCAGCCGCTCTTTCATTTCGGCGAAACGTTCCGGTTTGGCCGGCAGGTAAACGATAAACGCGACTTGATCACTCATTTCATCACCTTCGAATGCTGTGAACGGGTTACTGCGCCTGGTTCTGCGGGAACAGATTGCGACGGGTTTCTTCGTCGAACTCGGCCTTCAGCACCAGTTTCTCTTTAAGACCGTGGGCCCGCTGGGCGGCTGGACGGGCGCTGATGTCATCGAACAGGCGCTTGACGTTCGGGTACGCCGCCAGACCGTTCTCGCCGAGGATGTACGGCGCGTAATTGGCCCAACCCCAGAGCGCCATGTCGGCGATGCTGTAGGTGTCGCCGGCCAGGTACTGATGGTCGGCCAGTCGCTGATCGAGCACGCGGTAATGGCGTTCGACTTCCTTGAGGTAGCGGTTTTTTGCGTAAGGCAGGTCTTCCGGTGCGTGGTGCAGGAAATGCACCGCCTGGCCGGAAAATGGTGACAGCCCTGTCGCGATGAACATCAGCCAGGACAGTAGCTCGGCTTGCCCGGCCACGGAGGTCGGCAGGAAGCGCTGATGTTTTTGCGCCAGATGCAGCAGGATCGCCTGGGAGTCGAAGACAGTAGCGTCGCCATCGACCAGGGCTGGCACCTTGGCGTTCGGGTTGATTGCCAAAAAGGCTGGCAGGTGTTGCTCGCCCTTGAAAGTGTCGACGCCGATCAATTCGTAGGGCGTTTGCAGTTCTTCAAGTAGCAGGGCGACTTTCATCGGGTTGGGCGAAGGGTGGAAAAAGAACTTCATGGTGTTGGCCTCAGTCAGTGATTGGTTTTGAACTGAGGCTGATGTTGAAGTAAACCTGTTCGAATGACGTGCGAGCTTTTTGCTTTACTCGTTCGAAACTATCGAACGTGTTATCGACCATCCTGGCCCGATGGCATCAAGCAGCTTAGCGTTTGATAGCCGTACGCCCAGCGTCCGGTACCGGGCTCGCCGGCTTGGCCAACAAGCGCTTGGTCACCCCGAGCATCCCCACTGACACGGCGACGCCCAGGGCGAACGCGCTCAAACCCATGCCTGGCAAGGCCAGCGCCAACACCAGGCAAAACGCGGCGAACGAATACATCCCGGTCGCGGTGGCCCGCAACAATGCAGCGGTGAAGGCGGGCCCGCGGGTTTGCTGAGAGAACACCGCCATCACGCTGCCCAGCACCGGGAACACGGCGAGCAGGCCGCTCCAGCGCTCGCCAACGGTGCTGGCCAACAACGTGACCGCGAGGGTGAGCAGGGCGCCGGCAATCATGCGCAGCAGCAGTTTGTCGGACTTCGGCGCCGGGCCTGAAACGATTGGCTGTACCGAGGGAAACAGATACGGTGCCGCCAGCAGGGCGGTCGCGGCGGCGATCACCGAGAACACCAGGGACGGCGGAATCAACGACAGTACAACGGCCGCCGTGGCCCAGACCAACAGTGAAATCATCAGCGCCCACGGCCACTTCGCGCGTTGGGCAACCTGAGCGTAGGTCACGCAAAAGGCAATCATGGCGAACATCGCCGATAGTGCTGCCGTCGCCGATTGAGCGGCGAACACCTGGCCTTGTTCGATGGCGAGAAAGAACAGAATCGGCCCGACCACCACCGGCAACCCCGACAGCCAACCGGCGACACTCGGTCCCCAGCGTTTACCGGCCAGGGAAATCAGCAAGAGAAATCCTGGGATAACCAGCAGTTTGAGTAGCAGCACGCACGCACCTCCGACCTGAGTGAGGCGGCAACGTTAGCATTGCAGGCGGTGGATTGCTCTATGGATTGCAAGATTTTGTATACAAAGTTACTGCCCCTTGGGGGCTCAGGACGAAACGTCTAAGCTGCCTCCCTCCCACTTGTTTCTGGATGTTTGCGTGAAATTCAGTTTGCCCAAAACCGCCACGGCGCCGTTCTGTCCGCCGGAAGTGGCCGGCAGCGTTGCCGTCGATCCCCGCGCCTCGTTCTTCAACCGGATGCTGCGTTTTGCCGGTCCTGGCTTGCTGGTGTCCATCGGCTACATGGACCCGGGCAACTGGGCGACCGCCATCGAAGCTGGCTCGCGGTTTGGTTACAGCTTGTTGTTCGTCGTGCTGCTGGCGAGTCTGGCGGGGATGGTGGTGCAGTGTTTGTGTTCGCGCCTGGGCATCGCCACCGGGCGTGATCTGGCGCAGTTGTCCCGGGAGCGCTACAGCACGCGGACCGCACGGACCCAGTGGGTGTTGGCGGAAATCTCGATCATCGCCACTGACCTGGCCGAAGTGCTCGGCTGCGCCCTGGCGTTCCATTTGTTGCTGGGCTGTTCACTGACCTTCGGCATCGCGCTCACGGCATTCGACACCTTGCTGGTGCTGGCCCTGCAAAACCGTGGCTTCCGCCGACTCGAAGCGATCATGCTGGTGCTGGTGGGCACCATCGGCGTGTGTTTCTTCGTTGAATTGCTGCTGATCAAACCCTACTGGCCGGACGTCGCCCGGGGGTTCACGCCGTCACTGTCCGCCATCGGTGATGCTGCGCCGCTGTACCTGGCCATTGGTATTCTCGGGGCCACAGTGATGCCGCATAACTTGTACCTGCACACCTCCATCGTGCAGACCCGGATGATTGGCAAGGACCTGGCCAGCAAGCAGGACGCGGTGAAACTGGCGCGCATCGACACCATCGGCTCTCTGGCCCTGGCGTTGCTGGTCAACGCGGCCATCCTGATCCTCGCCGCGGCGGCGTTCCACAAGACCGGGCATACCGACGTGGTCGATATCCAGGACGCTTATCACCTGCTCGACCCATTGGTGGGCGGGGCGCTGGCCAGTGTGTTGTTCGGCGTCGCGTTGCTGGCTTCGGGTCAGAGCTCGACCTTCACCGGGACCATCGCCGGGCAAGTGATCATGGAGGGCTTCCTGAACCTGCGGATTCCTTGCTGGCAACGGCGATTGCTCACGCGCGGGCTGGCGCTGATCCCGGCGTTCATTGGCGTCTGGCTGATGGGCGACAATGCGATCGGCAAGCTGCTGGTGTTGAGTCAGGTGGTGTTGAGTCTGCAGTTGCCGTTTGCGTTGTATCCGCTGATTCGCATGACCAACGACCACACGCTCATGGGGCCGTTGGTGAATCGGTGGCCGACGCGGGTGCTCGTGTGGGGATTGTTTGTGGTGATAAGCGGGGCGAATAGCTGGTTGATCCTGCAGTTCGTAGCCTGAGCCTGAAGCTGCGTTGCCTGACCGGGCCCCTTCGCGAGCAGGCTCGCTCCCACATGGGATTGGGGGCTCTCAGATTTAGTGTTCACCGCAGATCAACTGTGGGAGCGAGCCTGCTCGCGAAGAACGATTACGCGGTCTCCCTCTGAAACGCCTCGGCCACAAAATCGATGAACACCCGGGTCTTGGCCGGCATCAACGTCCGGCTCGGGTAGTACAGCGAAATAGGTCCCGCGTCGGCGTACCAGTCGGGCAGCAGGCGCACCAGTTCGCCACGCTGGATATTCGCCAGCACATCCGGCAACACCAGCAGCGTCACGCCCAGGCCGAGTATCGCCGCTTCGCGCATGGCGGCCGGGTCATTGAGCACAATGTGTTCGTTCAAATTCGCCGGTGCTTCGTTGCCCGCGCCATCGTGCATCAGCCATTGGCGAATCCGCCCGGTGCGGGTGCCGCGCATCACAATACCGGTGTGTCCGGACAGGTCTGCCGGACTGTCGGGCAGGCTGCGTCCTGCGAGGTAGGCGGGAGAGGCGACCGCCACGACATGCGCCGCCGCCAACGTCCGCGACACCACCCCGGGCGTCAACTTGAAGCCGCCGCCAATGGCCGCGTCATACCCTTCGGCAATCAAATCCACAGGGCGGTTTTCGAAATGCCATTCCGGGCGAATCAGCGGGTAGCGCGCCAGGAACGCCGGCAGCAGCGGCAAGACATGACCGATGCCAAACGTCGGCGCCAGACTGACTTTGAGCACGCCCGCCGGTTCGCCTTGGTCGCTGCTTACCGTGCTGATCGCTGTCTGCAACGCTTCCAGATTGCCGCCGATACTCGTCAGAAAGCGTTCCCCGGCTTCGGTCAGGGACAGCTTGCGGGTCGAGCGCTGGAACAGCCGCACGCCGATGTTGCGTTCGAGCATCGCTACGTTGCGGCTGACAGCGGCAGGGGTCAGCGCGAGCACCCGTGCGGCGGCGGAAAAACTGCCGGTCTCCGCGCTGCGGACGAAAGATTCGAGGTTGGCGAGGGTTTCCATGGCGGGCACCTGCTAGTCATGCTTGAAGATCATTCAAGGCATTACCCGCTAATCAAACACTAATGGCAAGCGCAGTATTCACGCCAACGACAACCCTCGGAGTGAACAACCATGAGCACCATCGGAATCATCGGCGCCGGCGCAATCGGCGCAGCTTTTGCCAGAGCACTGTCGCGTCAAGGCATTGAAGTGGTTATCGCCAACAGCCGTGGCCCGCAAAGCCTGGCCTCGCTGGTGGAAGAACTCGGGCCAACGGCGCGTGCCGGAACCCGCGAGGAGGCCGCCGCACAAGCCATCGTTTTGGTCGCGGTCAACTGGTCGAAGTTGCCAACCGCGCTCGCCGGTCTGCCGGATTTTGGCGGGCGGATTGTCATCGACGCCAACAACTCAATCGAGGCGCCGTCGTTCAAGGCGGTGGATTTGCAGGGGCGAATGTCCAGTGAAGTGTTTGCCGAATGGGTGCCCGGTGCGCGGGTGGTGAAGGCGTTCAATCATCTTCAGGCGCGTTTTCTGGACAGCGATCCGACGGCGGAGGGCGGGCGGCGGGTGCTGTTTCTCTCGGGTGATGATGCCGATGCGAAAGCTCAAGTGGCGGCGCTGATCGAACAGCTGGGCTTCTTCGGGATTGATCTGGGGGAATTGAGCATCGGGGCGCGGCTGGTGCAGTTTCCAGGCGGTCCGCTGCCGGTGCTGAATCTGGTGAAATTTGCCTGACTCTTCATTCACCGCACTCGGCGTAGCAGCTGGCGAAGCCTGCGTTCGGCTGCGAAGCAGTCGTGAAATCCGACGATAGGGTGTTTCAGGCAGACCGCGTGCTCAGGTTTGACGACTGCTTTGCAGCCGAACGCAGGCTTCGCCAGCTGCTACAAAGTATGCGGCGCAGCGTAGATTTATGACTGACTGTAGGACCCGGTGCGACGTGAGTCGCACCGGGTGTATTGCCAGACGGCGAACGGATATTCGTGGGTCCCCGCGCCGTCTGTTGAACGCTTTACGCCCGTTCGATCGCCAGTGCCACGCCCTGACCACCACCGATGCACAGGGTGGCGAGGCCTTTCTTGGCGTCACGCTTGATCATTTCATGCAGCAGAGTCACCAGCACCCGGCAACCCGACGCACCGATCGGGTGGCCCAGGGCGATAGCGCCGCCGTTGACGTTGACTTTGTTCAGGTCCCATTCCAGGTCCTTGGCCACCGCCAGAGATTGCGCAGCGAAGGCTTCGTTGGCTTCGATCAGGTCCAGTTGGTCGATGGACCAGCCGGCCTTGTCCAGGCAACGACGAGTCGCGCTGACCGGGCCGATGCCCATGATCGCCGGGTCAACGCCCGCATTGGCGTAAGCCGCGATTTTCGCCAGCACGGGCAGGCCGAGGGCCTTGGCCTTTTCCGCGCTCATCAGGATTACGGCGGCGGCACCGTCGTTCAGGGACGAGGCGTTACCGGCGGTCACCGAACCGTCCTTTTTGAAGGCCGGTTTCAGTTTGCCCAGGGAGTCGGCGGTGGTGCCGGCCCGTGGCTGTTCGTCAACCTGGAAGGCGACCGGATCGCCCTTGCGCTGAGGAATCAGGATCGGCGTGATCTCGTCGGCAAAACGCCCGGCTTCGATGGCGGCCGTGGCTTTCTGCTGGGAGGCCGCGGCGAAGGCGTCTTGTTGCTCGCGAGTCAGGCTGTACTTCTCGGCCAGGTTCTCGGCAGTGATGCCCATGTGGTAATCGTTGAACGCATCCCACAGGCCGTCACTGATCATGGTGTCGACGATTTGCGCGTGACCCATGCGCAGACCGGTGCGAGCGCCCGGCATGACGTAATTGGACAGGCTCATGTTTTCCTGGCCGCCGGCAATGATCACGTCGGCATCGCCGCAGCGAATCGCCTGAGTGGCCAGGTGCAGCGCTTTGAGGCCCGAACCGCAGACCTTGTTCAGGGTCATCGCAGGCACGGTGAAGGGCAGACCGGCCTTGATCGCGGACTGGCGCGCAGGGTTTTGCCCGGCGCCGGCGGTCAACACCTGGCCCATGATCACTTCATCGACTTCAGCAACGTCCAGACCGGTTTGCGCCAGCAGCTGACGGATCACCGCAGCACCGAGGTCAACGGCGGACACGTTGGCCAAGGCACCCTGGAAACTGCCGATGGCGGTACGGGTGGCGGCGACAATGACGACTTCTTGCATGGAATGATTCCTCACTGGGCAGCGAACTGCATTTCCGGAACGTGATCCGGCACGATCAGTTTACCGGCGGTCTTGGCGACAATCTCCTCGACGCTGACGCCCGGTGCGCGTTCCTTGAGAATGAACGCGCCGTTTTCGATTTCCAGGTAGGCCAGGTCGGTCAGCACACGCTTGATGCACCCGGCACCGGTCAGCGGCAGGCTACATTTGGACAGGAGCTTGGACTCACCGTCCTTGGACGCGTGGGTCATGATGACGATGATGTTGTCTGCGCCGGCCACCAGGTCCATGGCGCCGCCCATGCCCTTGACCAGTTTGCCGGGGATCATCCAGGAGGCGATGTTGCCTTGCACGTCCACTTCAAACGCACCGAGTACGGTCAGGTCGACATGACCACCGCGGATCATCGCGAAGGACTCGGCCGAGGAAAAGATCGACGCGCCGATACGCGCGGTCACGGTTTGTTTGCCGGCGTTGATCATGTCGGCATCGATGGTTTCTTCAGTAGGAAAGGGGCCCATGCCCAGCAGGCCGTTTTCCGACTGCAGCATGACTTCCATGCCTTCAGGGATGTAGTTGGCGACCAGGGTCGGAATGCCGATGCCCAGGTTCACGTAGAAGCCGTCCTGCATTTCGCGGGCGACGCGTTGAGCCATTTGTTCGCGGGAAAGTGCCATTGTTGTTATTCCTTCATTCGGTCCGGGGGCAGGGGATCACTTACGCACGGTGCGCTGTTCGATGCGCTTCTCGAACGTGCCGCAAATGACCCGGTCGACGTAGATGCCAGGGGTGTGGATCTGCGCCGGGTCCAGCTCGCCGGGTTCGACGATTTCTTCGACTTCGACCACGGTAATCTTGCCGGCAGTGGCGGCCAGCGGATTGAAGTTCTGGGCGGTGTGGCGGTAGATGACGTTGCCGAAATGGTCGGCTTTCCAGCCTTTGACGATGGCGAAGTCACCGGTGATGGATTCTTCCATCAGGTACTGGCGGCCATGGAATTCGCGGACTTCCTTGCCGTCGGCTACCGGAGTGCCGACGCCGGTGGCGGTGAAGAAAGCGGGGATGCCGGCGCCGCCAGCGCGCATTTTTTCGGCGAGGGTGCCTTGAGGGGTCAGGACCACTTCGATTTCGCCTTTCAGCAGTTGGTCTTCGAACAGTTTGTTCTCACCAACGTAGGACGCCACCACTTTGCTGATCTGCCGGTCTTCCAGCAGCACGCCGAGGCCGAAACCGTCGACGCCGCAGTTGTTGGAAACCACGGTGAGGTCGCGTGTGCCTTTGCGCTTGATCTCGGCGATGAGGTTTTCCGGGATCCCGCACAGGCCAAAGCCGCCGGCGATCACGGTCATGCCGTCTTCAAGACCTGCAAGGGCTTCCTCGTAGGAACTCACGCGCTTGTCGAAACCTGCCATATGCACCTCTTTTATTCTTTGTGGGCGGCTGGCTAGCCGTATGGGGATGGAGTGTCTCGCCGCAGTATTCATTTGTTAAGTTGATTTTTAAGGTTGATTGATAGATAAAACTCACCAATCAATCATCTGTACTACGTTGGAGCCAGTGGTCATGACAGTCAAGCAGATCCGCGCATTCCTGGCCGTGGCCCAGAGTTTGAGTTTTGCCGTGGCCTGCGAGCGGTTGCACCTGTCGCAATCGGCGCTGAGCCTGACCATCAAGGCGCTGGAGGAGGGGCTGGGCGGGCGTCTGTTCACCCGCAACACGCGCAATGTTGCGCTGACCGCGGAGGGCGAATCGCTGGTGCCACTGGCGCGTCGTCTGATTGCCGACTGGGACAACGCCGAGGATGAGCTGCGCCAACGCTTTACCCTCCAGCGCGGTCGCGTGACCTTGGCGGCGATGCCCTCATTTGCCGGCAACCTGCTGCCGCCGATCCTGAAAACCTTCCGCGCGCGCTATCCCAAGGTCAACGTCACGGTGAATGACGTGATCAACGAGCAGGTGCTGGAGATGGTGCGTGACCGGCAGGTTGAGCTGGGGGTGGCATTTGAACCGAGTCAGAGTTCGTCACTGGCATTCACGCCGTTGTACATGGATCGTTTCGTTGCGGTGGTGCCGAAAGATTCTCCTTTTGCCGAACGGGAAGACATCGATTGGCAGACCTTGCTCAAGGAACCGTTCATTACCTTGCAGCGTCCGTCGACGGTTCGAGTGATGCTCGAAGAGCACTTGCAGGCGCGTGGGATGAAATTGCCGGTGGAGTTTGAAAGCCATCAGTTGGCGACAGTGGGCAGGATGGTTGCCAGTGGATTGGGGGTGAGCGCGGTGCCGGCGTTGTGTGTCGGGCAGATGCTGGAACTGGGGGCGCGGTGCATTACCTTGCGCGATCCGGTGGTGGAGCGGGCGATTGGGGTGTTGACGAAGCCGGGGGTTGAACTGTCGGCAGCGGCGCAGGCGCTGTTCGATATTCTGAAAGCCGAAAACCTCGGCCAGCGCTTATCTGCGCAATGAAACACAGATCCAATGTGGGAGCGAGCTTGCTCGCGATAGCGTCGGCACATTCAACATCTTCATTGCCTGACCCACCATCGCGAGCAAGCTCGCTCCCACAGGGGTTGTGGTTTCGTCAGTTTCTACGGTGCTGGGCCAGTAAGGGCAAAAGCTGCTCGCATGAAGCCTCAATCTTCAAATCAAGGAAGTCATCCGCCCGAGTCTTCCCCAAATTAATCGCAATCAACGGCTTCCCCTGATCCGCCACCGCCCGGCACAACCGAAACGCCGAATACGCCATCAACGAAGACCCTACGACCAACAACCCCGCAGCCTTTTCGACCGCTTTCATTGCTTTGGCCGCCGTCGCCTGCGCCACATTTTCGCCAAAAAACACTACGTCCGGCTTCATCCGTTCACCCGCGCAGTGCGGGCAATGCGGCACCTGAAACCGCGCCTCAAACGCCGCATCCAGCAGCGTGTCGCCATCCGGGGCTTGCACCGCATCCACGCCGGCCAGATACGGGTTCTGCGCCTCCATCAGTTGTTGGATCGAATCCCGTTCGCTGCGCTTGCCGCAGTCCAGGCACAACACCCGGTGCAGGCTGCCGTGAAGTTCGATGACGTCATGGCTGCCGGCCTGGTCGTGCAGGGTGTCGACGTTTTGAGTGATCAGCCCGCTGATCTGCTGCGAACTTTGCAAACTGGCCAAGGCCTCGTGGGCCACGTTCGGCTGGGCCTGGCGCACCCGCGGCCAACCGAGCATCGCCCGCGCCCAATAGCGACGCCGGGATTCGGGGGCGGAGAGGAATTCCTGATACATCATCGGTTGCCGGCCACGCCGCACGCCCTGGTTGTCGCGGTAGTCCGGAATGCCCGACGGGGTGCTGATGCCGGCGCCGGTCAGGACCACAAACGGCTGGTCCGTCATTAGCTGCTGAAGGCGGTCGAGTTGTTCGCGGATGAGGCTGTCGAGCATGTTCAACACTCCGGTGGACCATGAGTGTTTGCAGGGTAGCATTTGTCGGTCACCCGGACAGGTTGCCCGTCCGGGTGATGATCCGACGTTTATTTACGCGCCTCCAGAATCAGGTTGAACGGTGTTTCCGTGGCCCGCCGGAACGTCTTGAACCCCGCCTCGGTGAAGACCTTGCGCAGCCGGGCCTCGCCAGCCTGGGCGCCGAGCCCGAGGCCGACTTCCTGGGACAGCGAGTTCGGGGTGCAGATGAAGGTCGAGGCGGCGTAGAACAAGCGGCCAACCGGGTTGACGTTGTCGTCGAGCGAGTCATTGGCGAACGGTTCTACCAGCAGCACCGTGCCGTCCGGTTTTAGTGCGTCATAAGCGTGCCGCGCCGCGCCCACCGGGTCGCCCATGTCGTGCAGGCAGTCGAAGTAGCAGACCAGATCATAGTCATCGCCGGGGAAGCTTTTTGCCGTGCCCTGGAAGAACCGCGCACGCCCGGCCACGCCACCTTCTTCGGCGCGCTGGGTGGCGACGGTGACGGAGGGCGCGTGGTAGTCGAAACCGACGAACCGCGAATCGGGGAACGACTGGGCCATGATCACGGTGGATGCGCCGTGGCCGCAGCCGATATCCGCCACCTTGGCGCCAGCCTCCAGTTTGGCGACCACACCTTCGAGCGCCGGTAGCCATTCGGCGACCAGATGCGCTTTGTAACCTGGCCGGAAGAACCGCTCCGTGCCACTGAACATGCACGGATGGTGATCGCCCCAGGCGAGGGCTCCGTCGCCGCGCATGGCGTTGACCAGTTTGTCCTTGTCATGGAAAAACGATGCGACCACCCCGATGCCACCCGCGATATAGACCGGTGAGTCTTCGATCGCCAATGCCATGGCCTGCTCTTCGGGCAGCCGGAACTGGCCGTCGCGGTGTTCCATGTAACCGGAAGCGGCGTGGGCGCTGAGCCATTCGCGTATCAGGCGGGGGTTGCAGCCGGTTTTTTCAGCGAGGGTTTCAGGGGTGACTGGCTGACTGTCGGCCATGGCCCGGTACAGTCCGAGCTCTTCGCCGAGGATGACGTTGGCGAGCATCGCCGCGCCGCCCATGTCGCTCACCAGTTTGCCCATGAAATCATTGAGTCTGGCCTCGTCCATCACGTGTGCTCCTTCAGCAGGATCACAGTCCGGAGGCCTTGTTTTTCGAGGCGTTCACCTCTGGACGGTGGTCGTGGGAATGAACAGGACGATAAGCACGCCCTGCGTGCACTAAGTTTAGTCCGGGGGGCGTGCACCGCTGCCTTGAGCGACGAAAGTTACATTTCCCTGACTCACATCGAACTCCTGTTAGACACCAACCCCTGTGGGAGCGAGCCTGCTCGCGATGGCGGTGGGCCAGGCAACATCCTTGTCGACTGAAAATCCGCTATCGCGAGCAGGCTCGCTCCCACAAGGGATTTGTGTATCCCACTGTATCTAACCGGTCTCCCGATACAGAGCCCGCTAACTCAGGGCTACTGCCGAACACAGGCGAGATACAAACCTGCGATGAACTGCGTAGGCCATTTGGCACCCTATACACCGTGAAGGGGACAACAATGACCACGCTCCTGCCTGAAACCGACTTGAAACCCACACCCGTCAATCGCCTGCGCGTCGACCAATACACCAGCGGCATCATCGGCCCAAGCCAGCCGATGCTCGGGCCACTGGCCGACGGCGGCACCCTGATCACCGGCACACCGCCGGGCTGCTGGGGGCCGATGATCACGCCGGCCTTCGAGGGTGGCCACGAAGTGACGCAACCGGTGGCCATTGCCGGTGCGGAAATCGGCGACGCGGTGGCGATCAAGATCAAAAGCATGCGCGTCACCTCACTTGCCACCTCGTCCGGGGTGATGAAATTCGTTGAAGGTCGCTACAACGGCGATCCGTTCGTTTCCAAATTCTGCGCCAAGTGCGGTACCGAACACCCGGCCAGCCATGTCGAAGGCATCGGCGAAGACGCGATTCGCTGTAACACCTGTGGCGCCGAGGTCAGCGCGTTTCGCTTCAGCCACGGCTACGTGATCGTGTTCGATGCGCAGAATCAGGTCAGCCTGACCGTCAATCAGGACGTCGCCAATCAACTGGCCGGTAACGCAGCCGAGATGTCGGCGCTGCCGGAATTCGCCGCGCAACATTCGATCCTGTCCCTGGCGCGCGCCGACATCCCCGGTGTGGCGGCGCACATGCGGCCGTTCCTCGGCAACATCGGCACCACGCCGTCCCGTGATTTGCCCGACTCCCACAACTGCGCCGATTTCGGCCAGTACCTGATCGGCGCGCCGCACCGTTTCGGCATGACCCGCGAAGAACTGCACGCGGCCAAGACTGACGGCCACATGGACACCAACTCGATCCGCGAGGGCTGCGTGTTGATCTGCCCGGTCAAGGTGCCAGGCGCCGGCGTGTACATGGGCGACATGCACGCCCAGCAGGGCAACGGCGAGATCGCCGGGCATGCCACCGACTGCTCCGGGGAAACCGAAGTGGTGGTGGAAGTGGTGAAGCACCTGACGCTGGAAGGGCCGATCCTGCTGCAAAACCTCGACGACTTGCCGCCCATGGCCAGGCCGATGAATGCCCAGCAGCGGCAGAAAGTCCGTGAGCTGGGCGAGCGCTGGGGCCAGCACGACATTGAGCAGAGCGGGCCGATCACCTTTATCGGCAGCGGCGAGAACCTAAACGTCGCGGTAGAGAACGGCTTGAAACGCGCCGCCTTGGTCACCGGTCTGCCGTACGACGAAGTGCTCAACCGCGCGACCATCACCGGCTCGATCGACATCAGCCGCTTGCCGGGCACCGTCCGCGTGACGTTCCTGTGCCCGATGAGCGTGCTGGATCGCATCGGCATTAGCCATCTGGTACGCGAGAAGTACGACCTGGCTTAACGCGCAACGGCGGGTCTGTACCACAGTGTGTACAGACCCCTGTGATTCCGTTCTGACAATCATTGAGATCGACATCATGCAGACCCCCATCACATCAGCGAAGGCGACCGTCGGGCTCGGTTTGCGTCGCGGTTTAATGAAAGACCTCCAAGCCGCCCGCGTGGGCGATTTCGACTTTCTGGAAGTCGCGCCGGAGAACTGGATCGGCATCGGCGGCGCTCATGGCCATGCGTTGCGTGCCCTGGCCGAGCGTTATCCGTTGTCCTGTCATGGCTTGTCCCTGTCTTTGGGCGGCCCGGCCCCGCTGAATGTCGGGTTTCTGCAGGAAGTCCGGGTTTTCCTCGATCACTACAACGTGCCGCTGTACAGCGAACACTTGAGCTACTGCAGCGATGACGGTCACCTTTACGACCTGCTGCCGTTGCCCTTTACCGAAGAAGCGGTGCATCACGTCGCCGCGCGAATTCGCCAGGCCCAGGACATTCTTGGTCGGCGTCTGGCGGTGGAAAACGTCTCCTACTATGCCGCGCCACAGCAAGACATGGACGAGGTGACCTTCACCAACGCGGTGCTGCGCGAAGCCGATTGCGACCTGCTGCTGGACGTCAACAACGTCTACGTCAACTCGATCAATCACGGTTTCGATCCGCAGACCTTTCTGGCCGGCATCGATTCGGGCCGGGTGGTGGCCATGCACGTGGCCGGGCATTTCGATGAGTCCGATACCTTGAAAATCGACACCCACGGCGCTTCGGTCAAACCGGTGGTCTGGTCGTTGCTGGCTGAGGCTTACGCTCGATTCGGCGCGCAACCGACGCTGCTGGAACGGGATTTCAATTTCCCGGCATTTTCCGAACTGCTGGCCGAGTTGCAGACCATTCGCCGCCTGCAAACCGAGGGGGTGAGCCGTGGATAAGCCGAGTCTGTTTCAGCAGCAAAACACCCTGGGCCTTTACCTGCGCGATCCCGATCATTGCGCGCCACCGGCCGGGATGGACGTGAGTCGGGCGCAGGTTTACCGAGACCTGATTTTCGCGAACCTGTCGTCGTTGCTCAGCGGGACTTTTCCGGTGCTGATCAAGATTCTCGGTGATCAACACTGGCGTTCACTGGTACGGATTTTCCTGCGCGACTACCGCGCGCACACGCCAAAATTCGGCGAGATCGCCAAGGAGTTTGTCGAGTTCCTGGCCTCGGAACCGCAAGCGTTGGCCGAAGGGCGGTGGCCGCCGTTCATGGTGGAACTGGCGCATTACGAGTGGATCGAGATGGCGTTGCAGCAGTCCGAGGCCGAACCGTTGCCGCTGAGCGATGCCGGGTTGTTGCTGGACCGACCGTTGCAGGTTTCGCCACTGGCCTGGCCGCTGGCGTATGCCTGGCCGGTGCAGTTGGTGGGGCCGGATTATCAACCGGAGGCAGCGCCGGCTCAGCCGACATTGTTGCTGGTGCGTCGGGCTGAAGACTGGAGTGTGAAGTTTTCTGCCCTGAGCCCGCTGGCGTGGCGGTTGTTGCAGCGGATTGAGGAATTTCCTCAACTGGACGGGCGTAAGCAGCTGGAGGGATTGGCGGTGGAGGCGGGGATGGCTGGGTCGCCGGAGTTTATGGAAAGTGGCTTGGCATTACTGCAGCAGATGCATGAAGAAGGGGTGGTGGGCTACTGAAACCACCACCAATCCCCTGTGGGAGCGAGCTTGCTCGCGATAGTGGTCTATCAGGCGAAAATGATGTCTCCTGACACATCGCCATCGCGAGCAAGCTCGCTCCCACAAGGATCTACTTTGTTCTTGAGTTAGTGTCAGGTCTGGGGAATCAAGCTTTGTTGGCAATCCAGCACCAACCGCGCCCCTCCAAGTTCACTGGTGCCCACTTCAAGCGCAAACCCATGCAAGCTGACAATCGCCGCAACGATCGACAGCCCCAACCCGAACCCGCTTTTCTGGTTGCCGCCGTCAGCACGATAGAAACGCTGGAACACCGCCTCTCGTTCGGCCATCGGAATGCCAGGACCCGAATCGAGCACTTCGATCCGCGTACGTCCACCCTCATTGCCCCCCCGCAAAATCACCTCGCCACCCGGCGGCGTGAACTTGATCGAGTTGCTCAGCAGGTTCGCCACCGCTTCGAACAGCAACGCGCGGTCGCCATTCAGTGGCGGCAAGACGTCAGGCAGTTGCAGCTTGAAAACCAGTTCGCCTTCTTCCGCCAGCGGCAGATAAAAGTCGTGCAGCTCTTGCAACAACGGCACCGGATCCAGCTGCACAAAACCCGAACGCCGCTGACGATCTTCCAGCTCGGAAATCCGCAGCAACCCTCGAAAGCGCGCCATCAGGGTGTCCGCTTCACCGAGCACTGAGTCCAGTTGCACCGCCAGCGTCGAACCTTCATCAG
The DNA here is from genome assembly GCF_057837605.1 of Pseudomonas sp. GL_093. Lineage (NCBI taxonomy): Bacteria > Pseudomonadati > Pseudomonadota > Gammaproteobacteria > Pseudomonadales > Pseudomonadaceae > Pseudomonas > Pseudomonas sp. GL_093. Next base: position 2,826,246 of record NZ_CM174448.1, read on the forward strand.
CCTGTTGCTGAATCCGGTACAGCTGCGCCCGCAGGCGCGTCAGCGGCGTGCGCAGGTCGTGGGCGATGTTGTCGCAGACGCCCTTGACCTCGTTCATCAAGCGTTCAATACGTTCGAGCATGGCGTTGACGATGGCGGCGAGCATGTCCAGCTCATCGCGGCGATTGGACAATGGCAGGCGGCGGGTCAGGTCACCGGCGACGATGGCCTCGGCGCTGGCCTGAATCCCGCGAATACGCCGTAAGGGGCGGCGGCGCAACAAGTGCCAGCCGGCGATGCCCGGCAGGATCGTCAGGGTCACGCCCCAGAACAACGCGTGGAGGATGATCCGGGTCACGGCGAATAACGAACCGTTGTCGCGCACCAGCACCAGCCAGCGTCCATCCCGGGTCTGGGTCGCCACGGCGTCGCAGCTGTCAGCGGGCAGGGTCGGGTCGTCGGAGTCGGCGCAGTCGCTGAGCATGTGAATCTTGCCGTCCAGCGGCAGGCCTTCGGGAATGTGCTGCAGGGCGCCATTGAGGTAGCGATGCTGACCATCGAACAGGCCATAGGCGTCGATGCCGCGAATGTCGAAGGTCATGCTGACGGCGAGGGCGTCCATCAGTTGTTCGCCTTGAAAGCGCGAAAACAAATGCTGGCGCTGCATCAGCGAGTGTTTGGCCAGGTTGTCCAGGTAATCGGACACCTCGTAGTACATGACCCCCATGAGAATGGCGCTCCAGAGCACGAACAGCGAACTGTAGAGCGCCAGCAGTCGGCTGCTGGAGGAACGCCAGCCTTTAGACGGGTTCGGCAATGACATAACCCGAGCCTCGCACGGTCCGGATCAATGGGAGATTGCCGGGTGGGTCGATCTTCTTGCGCAGCCGGCCGATGTGCACGTCGATCAGGTTGGTGCCGGGGTCGAAGTGGTAGCCCCAGACCTCTTCGAAAATCATCATTCGCGACAGAATCTGCCCGGTGTTGCGCATCAGGAATTCCAGCAACTTGTACTCGGTGGGCAACAGCGTCAGCAACTGACCGTCGCGGCTGGCTTCATGGCTGATCAGGTTCAGCTCCAGATCCGACACCCGCAACGTGGTGGCCTGGGCGGTCACGGTGTTCTGCCGGCGCAGCAGGACTTCGACCCGGGCGGCCATTTCATCGGTGGCGAACGGTTTGGTCAGGTAATCGTCACCGCCCGCGCGCAAGCCGCGCACACGCTCATCGACGTCGGAGAGGGCGCTGATCATCAGAATCGGCGTGGCCACGCCCATGGTCCGCAACGTGGTGACAATTGCCAGACCATCGAGCTCGGGCAGCATGCGGTCGAGGGTGATCAAGTCGTAGTTGCCGCTGACCGCGCGCGCCAGACCTTCGCGGCCGTTGTCGACCCAATCCACGTCGAGGCCGTGGCTGCTCAGTTCGGCGACGATTTCCCGGGCAGTCACGGCGTCGTCTTCGATGGTCAAGATGCGGGTCATAGGGCGGGCCTGATTAAGAGTACTCAATGTTGAGCGGCATTTTGCCAAGAAATGATGGCAGGCTTTCTAAATAAAACTTCATGCGATCTTTTGATTTTTCCATCGAAAACACCGATCCCGGTCAATGCATAAAACCCGCCGCTACAGACAGTTCCTTGCAAATTGCATGGCCATTGGAAGTTCAAACTTTCTAAATCACTGAAATCCCGAGATTTATTTAAAGTTGGTGACTGGCACGGTGACTGCACTTCCTCCGTTGAAGAGTTGTAACACCATCTTTCCTGCCAGGAGCGATATAACAATGAATAGATCCTCTGATGGTTTCTATCCTGCCTTCGAAGAAACGAGCACGCTCTCTGGCGTGTCCTGGGGCGCGATCTTCGCGGGGGCTGCTGCGGCGGCAGCGTTGTCGCTGATCCTCGTGTTGCTCGGCTTTGGCCTGGGTTTTTCGGCGGTGTCGCCGTGGGCCAATGAAGGCGTGAGCGCCAAGGGCCTGGGCATTTCAACGATTGTCTGGCTGGCCGCTACGCAAATCGTGGCGTCCGGGCTTGGCGGTTACATCGCCGGTCGTCTGCGGGTGAAGTGGGCGTACATGCACGGTGATGAAGTTTATTTCCGTGACACCGCCCATGGCTTTCTGGCCTGGTGCGTGGCGACGCTGGTGACGGCGACGCTGGTGGTCGGCTCGGTCAGCAGCATCGTCAGCGGTGGCGTGCAGGCCGGGGCGAGCGTGGTTGGCGGCGCCGCGAGTGCCGCGACTCAAGCAGCCGGCACGGCTGTCGGCAACACTGACAGTGACCCGTACGGTTACTTCGTCGACAGCCTGTTCCGCGATGATCGCCCGGCGGCGGTCAGTGATGATGCCGTTCGTGGCACCGTGACGCGCATCTTCGTGCGTAGCCTGAGCAACGACGGGCAACTGGCTGCCGAAGACCGCACCTACCTGGCGCAACTGGTCGCCCAACGGACCAACCTCACTCAAGCGGACGCGGAACGTCGCGTTGATGAAGTGTATGCCCGCACGCAAAAAGCCGTGGCCGACGCCAAACTCGCCGCCCAACAAGCCGCCGACACCGCCGCCAAAGTCGCTGCCTGGACTTCGCTGTGGATGTTCATTGCGCTGCTGATCGGTGCGTTTTTCGCCAGCCTCGCGGCAACCTTTGGCGGCCGTCGTCGGGATGCCGTGGTGTATCTGGAATCCGACGCTTACGTGACCACCACTTCACTGCCTGTCCGCTAACCCAGGAGAACTACCATGCGCTCATTACTGCTGTTCTTTCTCGGCGTACCGATCCCGATCATCATCCTGATCGCCCTGTTCATGCACTGACTTACGCTGGGGCACAGGCCGCTGCCGCTTCTGCCTTTGGTGGAAGCGGCGTTTTGGTGTGATCGGGACTGACATTTACTTTGATGTTGACTGTCACTCCGTCATCGCGAGCAAGCTCGCTCCCACAGTTGACCGAGTTGCCCAGACAAGCGCGATCTAATGTGGGAGCGAGCTTGCTCGCGATGGGGCCCGATCAGGCACAGCAAATCCATCTATTCGATCGGTGTACTGACAAACACCTCAAGCCCCTCGGCGTATTCGGTAAACGCACTGATCTGTGGAAACCGATTCACATCCACCTGATCCGGCACCACCAGATTTGTGAAACTCCACGCCACCGCCAACGTAATCCCGTCTTGAGCAATCGTCCCGTCAGTCTTCAGCGGCTGCATTTCCAGCTCGCGCTCCAGCGCCGAATAGGCGGCCGCCAGTTGCCCTTCGACCCGCTCCACCCACGGTTCAAATTGAATATTCGCCGGCCGCAGGTTGCGTTCGTAGTAAAGCTGCACGGACTTTTCGCACGCCGCCAACGCCAGGCCGATCAGGCGCAACGAGCGCAGGCGTTGCGCGAGATCATCGGGCATCAGGCTCTTGCCAGGACCAGCCAAGGCTTCGAGGTAGTCAATGATCAACGTCGAGTCGATCAACACCTCGCCGTCGTCGAGCACCAGGGTGGGCGCCTTGACCACCGGGTTGATCTGCTGGAATTGCTCGAAATGCCGAAACACCGAAACCGACTGATGTTCCAGTGGGATGCCAAGGTGTTTGGCAGAGATGGCGACGCGCCGCACGTACGGCGAATCCAGCATGCCGATCAGCTTCATTGAACCGCTCCTTCAGATGTCCATTTCGGGATGGACAACCTTAGTTTAGCTTCAGCGAGCTGCAAACGGCGTGGCGCTAATCTTCGAAGCCGACCTGCTCGTGAATCTCATCGACCTTCAATTCCAGCCGATAGGCCACGGCGATAAACAGCGCCTGGCACAGGCACAGCGTCGCACTCAATGAGCGGAAGGCAAACGAACTGCCTTCGTTGACCAGCAGCACAGTGTTGGCGCGCTTTGCCAGAGGCGAGAGGTTGCTGTCGGTGATGATCAGGGTTTTTGCCTGATGGTGCTGGGCAATGCGCAGGCAGTGCTGGGTTTCCTTGCCATAGGGCGTGAAGCTGATGGCGATCACCAGGTCATTGGCGCGCACGCTGCGCATCTGCTCGCGGTAGCTGCCGCCGAGCCCCGAGACCAAATGAATGCGCTTGTTGGTGTGTTGCAGGTTGTAGACCAGGTAGTCGGCCACCGCGAATGAGCGACGCACGCCGACCACGTAGATATTGTCGGCATTCACCACCAGATCCACGGCCTTGTCGAAGGCTTGATCATCGAGTTCCAGTCCCAGCCGTTCGATGCCCGACAGGGTCGCATCGATGCACTCGCGCGCCAGATCGCCGCCGCTGGCCTTCTGCGACTTGTTGGCGATCATGCTGCGAATGCGCTGCTGGTAGTTCTGAACCGGCGTGGTCTTGTGGGTATAGGCCTCGCGGAACAGCGCCTGCATTTCGCTGAAGCCGCTGAAGCCGAAACGCTGGGAAAACCGCACGATCGCCGACGGGTGCACTTCGCACTCGCGGGCGATGTCGCTGATGCGGTCGACCATGATCCGGTCGCTCTGCTGGCTCATGTAACTGGCGATGCGTTTGAGCTGGCGCGGCAGGCTTTCGTATTCGTTGGTGATCAGCTGCAGCAGACGCTCGGCGTTGATCGGGGGGCTGGCGAGATCGCTGTCGGGCGTGCTCTCGGTCGTCGCCGGCTGATCGGTGCGGGTCATAAGGAATCCTTCTGGCTTGTTCTTATAGGGAGGACGGATGGCGTCATCCCCTGACAATAGGTTGGCTGTGCGCAGTCTACAGGGTAGGCCTGAATAAAATCTTGAGCTTGCGGTCAGTACGAGGTGTGCTGAAACGATGCACTGCCTCTGGAACGCCTGTACCAAAGTTTATTGGAAAAAATATTCCACGTAAAAAATATTTAGAATAATTATTGATTGTTCGGTCCCGGACGTTTTAGTCTGCATCCACCAAGAGTGTTCGGTGCGGTCATCGCCCCGAACGCAGGCTGATAAAAATAACAGGAGCCAGCATGGGCCAGACTCGTTTTGCCAGTGGGCGTCAATTGGATCTGATTTGCCTGGGGCGCCTAGGCGTCGACCTCTATGCGCAGCAAGTCGGGGCGCGGTTGGAAGATGTTTCTAGCTTCGCCAAATACCTCGGTGGATCGTCCGCCAACATCGCCTTCGGCACGGCTCGGCTGGGTCTGAAATCGGCGATGCTGAGCCGGGTAGGGGACGACCACATGGGCCGCTTCCTGGTGGAATCCCTGACCCGCGAAGGTTGCGATGTCAGCGGCATCAAGGTCGATCCGGAGCGCCTGACCGCCATGGTCCTGCTGGGCCTCAAGGATCGCGAAACCTTTCCTTTAGTCTTCTACCGCGAAAACTGCGCCGACATGGCGCTGCGGGCCGAAGACATCAGTGAAGCCTTCATCGCTTCCAGCAAAGCCTTGCTGATCACCGGCACTCATTTCTCCACCGACGGCGTCTACAAGGCGAGCATCCAGGCGCTGGATTACGCCGAGAAGCACAACGTCAAACGGGTACTGGACATCGACTATCGCCCGGTACTCTGGGGGCTGGCCGGCAAGGCCGACGGCGAAACCCGCTTCGTCGCCGACCAGAACGTCAGCCAGCATGTGCAGAAAATCCTCCCGCGTTTCGACCTGATCGTCGGTACGGAAGAAGAATTCCTGATTGCCGGCGGTTCCGAGGATTTGCTCACCGCGCTGCGCAATGTGCGGCGCCTGAGCGCGGCGACCCTGGTGGTCAAGCTCGGCCCGCAAGGCTGCACGGTGATTCACGGAGTGATTCCGGCACGTCTCGAAGACGGCGCCATTTACCCCGGCGTTCGGGTGGAAGTGTTGAATGTGCTGGGCGCCGGCGATGCCTTCATGTCCGGTTTCCTCGCCGGTTGGCTGGAGGATGCGAGTGACGAGCGCTGCTGCCAGTTGGCCAATGCCTGCGGCGGTCTGGTGGTGTCGCGCCATGCCTGCGCCCCGGCCATGCCGACCCGCGCCGAACTCGATTATCTGTTTAACAGCCCGGTGCCGATTACCCGGCCGGATCAGGACGCGGTGTTGCAGCGTCTGCATCAGGTCAGCGTGCCGCGCAAACAGTGGAAGCAACTGTTCATCTTTGCTTTCGACCATCGCGGGCAACTGGTGGAACTGGCGCACAAGGGCGGTCGCGACCTGAACGCCATCGGCGAACTCAAGCAACTGTTTATCAAGGCTGTGGAACGGGTCGAAGCCGATTTGCGCAAGCAAGGCATCGAGGCTGATGTCGGGCTGCTGGCCGATCAACGTTTTGGCCAGGACTCGCTGAACGCCGCCACCGGCCGCGGCTGGTGGGTGGCGCGTCCGGTGGAAGTGCAAGGCTCGCGGCCATTGGCCTTCGAACATGGGCGCTCCATCGGCAGCAACCTGATCGCCTGGCCGCAGGAACAAATCATCAAGTGCCTGGTGCAATTCCACCCCGACGACGAGCCGCTTCTGCGTCTGGAACAGGAAGCGCAAATCAAGGGTTTGTATCAGGCATCCCAAGTCAGCGGTCATGAGCTGCTGCTGGAAATCATCCCGCCCAAGGATCATCCGTCGCCCCATCCGGACGTGCTGTATCGCGCCCTCAAACGCCTCTACAACCTGGGCATTTACCCTGCGTGGTGGAAGATCGAAGCGCAGAGTGCCGAAGAGTGGAAGCAACTCGACGAGCTGATTCAGGAGCGTGATCCGTACTGCCGAGGCGTGGTGTTGCTGGGGCTGAATGCACCGGCAGCGGCGCTGGCCGAAGGGTTTCAGCAGGCCAGTCAGAGCCAGACTTGCCGTGGGTTTGCAGTCGGCCGGACGATTTTCCAGGAGCCGAGCCGCGCGTGGATGGCCGGTGAAATCGACGATGAGGCGCTGATCCGTCAGGTGCAAGGCACGTTCGTCGAACTGATCGATGCCTGGCGTACGGCCCGAAGCTGAACATTTTCAATGTGTGAACACTGAACCTGTGGGAGCGAGCTTGCTCGCGATAGCTGACTGACAGTCAACATTGTTGGCGCCTGACACACCGCCATCGCGAGCAGGCTCGCTCCCACAGGGTTTTGTGTCGCTCTTACTGGTTATGTAAAAACAATAAAAGGTGCAGCCATGCCCGCTATTCGAATTGGCATCAACCCGATCTCCTGGAGCAACGACGACCTGCCGTCCCTCGGTGGCGAGACGCCGCTGAGCACCGCCCTGAGCGAAGGCAAGGAAATCGGCTACGAAGGTTTCGAACTCAACGGCAAATTCCCCAAAGACGCCAAGGGTGTCGGCGATGTACTGCGCCCTTACGACCTGGCGCTGGTGTCCGGCTGGTATTCCAGTCGTCTGGCCCGTCGCTCGGTGGCCGAAGAAATCGACGCCATCGGCAGCCATGTCGAGCTGTTGGCGAAGAACGGCGCCAAGGTGCTGGTGTACGGTGAAGTCGCTGACTCCATTCAAGGCCAGCGCATTCCGCTGGTCGAGCGCCCACGTTTCCACACCGAACAGGCCTGGCAGGAATACGCCGACAAGCTCACCGAACTGGCACGCTTCACCTTGTCCCAAGGCGTGCGCCTGGCGTATCACCACCACATGGGCGCCTACGTCGAATCCCCGGCGGATATCGACAAGTTGATGGCGTTGACCGGCAGTGAAGTCGGCCTGCTGTTCGATTCGGGCCATTGCTACATGGGCGGCGGCGAACCGTTGCAGGTGCTGCGCAAACACATCGAACGCATCTGCCACGTGCATTTCAAGGACGTGCGCAAACCGGTGGTGCAACTGGCCCGCAACAACCTGTGGAGCTTCCCGGACTGCATCATCAACGGCACGTTCACCGTGCCCGGCGATGGCGACATCGATTTCGGAGCCTTGCTCGACGTGCTGCTGGCGGCCGATTACCACGGCTGGCTGGTGGTCGAAGCCGAGCAGGACCCAGCGGTGGCACCGAGTTATGTCTACGCCAAAAAAGGCTACGACACCTTGCGTGCGCTGCTCGACGAGAGGACTGCATTATGAGCCTGCTGATCAAAAGCAATGCCCGTGGCCGGACCATGGTCGAGCTGGGTAAAGGTGAGCTGGAATACGTCGGCTTCGCCGCTTACCGCTTGAGCCTGGGCGAAACCCTGCCGGTGTCGGCCGGTGATAAAGAACTGTGCCTGGTGCTGCTCAGCGGTCGGGTCAGCATCAAGGGTGAAGCGCCGGGGCAGGGTGCGTTCGACTGGGACAACATCGGCGATCGTCAGTCGGTGTTCGAAGACAAATCCCCCTTCGCCGCGTACTTGCCACCCGGCAGTCAGGCGCAAGTGGTCGCGCTCAGCGATGTGCAAATCGCCGTGTGCGCCGCACCCGGCTCAACGAGCAACGGCCTCGGCCCACGGCTGATCAAACCCGACACCATGAAGCGCAGCGTGCGCGGCAAAGGCGCCAACACCCGTTACGTCTGCGACATTCTGCCGGACACCGAGCCGGCCCATTCGCTGCTGGTGGTGGAAGTGCGTACACCGTCGGGTCACTCGTCGAGCTATCCGCCGCACAAACACGACACCGACGACCTGCCGCACCAGAGTTTTCTCGAAGAAACCTATTACCACCAGATCAACCCGCCCCAGGGCTTCGTGTTCCAGCGGGTCTACACCGACGATCGCAGCATCGATCAGGCCATGGCCGTGGAAAACAGCGACCTCGTGGTCGTGCCCAAGGGTTACCACCCGGTCAGCGTGCCGTACGGCTACGAGTCGTATTACCTGAACGTGATGGCCGGCCCGAAACGTGTCTGGCAGTTCCATAACGATCCGCAGCACAGCTGGCTGCTTGATCTCTGAACTAAAAAGCCTGAATTCCAACCTCTGCACGGAGAACACGATCAATGAGCAACGCCCCGATCATCGGCCATTACATCCACGGTCAAGTGCAAGACAGCAGCAGCGAACGGTTCAGCAACGTCTTCAACCCGGCCACCGGCAGCGTTCAGGCGCGCGTCGGGCTGGCCAGCCAGAAGACCGTCGACGAAGCCGTCGCCTCGGCCCTGAAAGCGTTTCCGGCCTGGTCCGAACAATCGTCCCTGCGCCGTTCGCGGGTGATGTTCAAGTTCAAGGAATTGCTCGACCAACATCACGATGAGCTGGCAGAAATCATCAGTCGCGAACACGGCAAGGTGTTTTCGGACGCCAAGGGCGAAGTCACCCGGGGCATCGAAATCGTCGAGTACGCCTGCGGGGCGCCGAACCTGCTGAAAACCGAGTTCAGCGACAACATCGGCGGCGGCATCGACAACTGGAACCTGCGTCAGCCGCTGGGCGTGTGTGCCGGCGTGACGCCGTTCAACTTCCCGGTGATGGTGCCGCTGTGGATGATCCCGCTGGCGCTGATCACCGGTAACTGCTTCATCCTCAAGCCGTCCGAGCGCGACCCGTCCGCCAGTGTGCTGATGGCCCGACTGTTGAGCGAAGCCGGTTTGCCGGACGGCGTGTTCAACGTGGTTCAGGGCGACAAGACCGCGGTCGACGCGTTGCTGCAACACCCGGACATCGAGGCGATTTCCTTTGTCGGCTCGACGCCGATTGCCGAGTACATCCACCAGCAAGCCACCTCCCGCGGCAAGCGCGTGCAGGCGCTGGGTGGGGCGAAAAATCACATGATCGTCATGCCCGACGCGGATCTGGATCAAGCGGCGGATGCCTTGATCGGTGCCGCTTACGGCTCGGCCGGCGAGCGCTGCATGGCAATTTCGATTGCCGTGGCGGTGGGCGATGTCGGCGACCAACTGATTGCCAAACTGCTGCCGCGTATCGATCAACTGAAAGTCGGCAACGGCCTGAAGGGCGACAGCGACATGGGGCCGCTGGTGACCGCCGAGCACAAGGCCAAGGTCGAAGGTTTCATCGACGAAGGCGTGGCCCAGGGCGCGCAGCTGATTGTCGATGGTCGCCACTTCAAGGTGCCGGGCGCCGAGAACGGCTTCTTCGTCGGTGCGACCCTGTTCGATAACGTCACGACCGAGATGAGCATCTACCAGCAGGAAATTTTCGGCCCGGTGCTGGGCATCGTGCGGGTGCCGGACTTCGCGAGCGCCGTCGCGTTGATCAACGCCCACGAGTTCGGCAACGGCGTGTCCTGTTTCACCCGCGACGGCGGCATCGCCCGAGCGTTCGCTCGCACGATCAAGGTCGGCATGGTCGGCATCAACGTGCCAATTCCGGTGCCGATGGCCTGGCACTCTTTCGGCGGCTGGAAACGCTCGCTGTTCGGCGATCACCACGCTTACGGCGAAGAAGGCATCCGCTTCTACAGTCGCTACAAAAGCGTGATGCAGCGCTGGCCTGACAGCATTGCCAAGGGCCCTGAATTCAGCATGCCAACGGCCAACTAATTCACCTGTGCGGAGAACAACAATAATGAGCAAACCCCTGCGTTTCGCCCTGAACCGTATGGTCGCCCCACGTTTGTCCCTGCCGGCGTTCATCGAGCTGGCGGTGACCCTAAAGGCTGACGCCATCGAAATTCGCAACGACCTTAAAGGTATCGAGATCGAAGACGGCACCGCGCCCGAGCGCGTCCGTGAGCTGTGTGCCGCCAAAGGCATTACGGTGCTGTCGATCAACGCGCTTTATCCGTTTGATGTGTGGAATGACGAGCGTCGTGCACAGGCCTTGAAGCTGGCCGCTTACGCCCGCGATTGCGGCGCTCAAGGGTTGGTCATGTGTCCGCTCAATGACCGTGCCGACCCGCGTAATGAGGCCGCACGTGCTTCAGGTTTGCGCACGGCGTTGACTGAACTGGCGCCGATCCTGCGCGAACACGGCATTCTCGGTTTCATCGAACCGCTGGGTTTCGAAGAGTGCTCACTGCGCCGCAAGCGCACGGCGGTGGACGCGATCAAGGCCATCGGCGGGCTGGATGTGTTCCGTCTGGTTCACGACACCTTTCACCATCACCTGGCCAGCGAGCATGAGTTCTTCCCCGAGCTGACCGGGCTGGTGCACATCTCCGGTGTCGAGGATGCCGAAGCCCCGTTGGCGAGCATTCGCGATGGCCACCGGGTGCTGGTGGGCGAGGGCGACATCCTCGGCAACGCGGCGCAAATCGACACCTTGCTCAGCAGCGGTTACAGCGGCTACCTGTCGTTCGAACCGTTTGCCGACAGCGTCCATGGCCTGGCGGATATCCAGCAGGCGATCGGCGCGAGCATGGATCACCTACAGAAATCCCTGGCCTGACAACACTTATGAACTGATGGAGATCAACTGTGGGAGCGAGCCTGCTCGCGATGATGGCAGCACATTCAACATTGATAGCGCCTGACACACCGCAATCGCGAGCAGGCTCGCTCCCACAGGGTTTCTTCACGTATTGAAGGATCGGTTATGACTACGACACGACTGACCATGGCCCAGGCCCTGGTGAAATTCCTCGATAACCAGTACATCGAGGTCGATGGGGTTCAAAGCAAATTCGTCGCCGGGATCTTTACCATTTTCGGTCACGGCAACGTGCTGGGCCTGGGCCAGGCCCTGGAGCAGGACAGCGGCGACCTGATCGTCCATCAAGGTCGCAACGAGCAAGGCATGGCCCACGCGGCCATCGGTTTCGCCAAGCAACACCTGCGGCGCAAGATCTACGCCTGCTCCTCATCGGTAGGGCCGGGCGCGGCGAACATGCTGACCGCCGCCGCGACGGCGACCGCCAACCGCATTCCCTTGCTGCTGTTGCCCGGCGACGTTTACGCCTGCCGCCAGCCGGACCCGGTGCTGCAACAGATCGAGCAGTTCCACGACCTGAGCATCAGCACCAATGACGCATTCAAGGCCGTGAGCAAATACTGGGACCGCATCAACCGTCCCGAGCAACTCATGACGGCTGCGATCCACGCCATGCGCGTGCTCACCGATCCTGCCGAAACCGGCGCGGTAACCCTGGCCTTGCCGCAAGACGTGCAAGCCGAGGCCTACGACTACCCCGATTACTTCCTGCAAAAACGCGTGCATCGCATCGAACGTCGTCCGGCGACTGAAGCGATGCTGGGTGATGCGCTGGCGCTGTTCAAAGGCAAGCGCAAACCGCTGATCATTTGCGGTGGTGGGGTCAGATACTCCGGCGCCAATGCGGCATTGCAGGCGTTTGCCGAGCGCTTCGATATTCCCTTCGCCGAAACCCAAGCCGGCAAGAGTGCGGTGGTGTCCAGTCACCCGCTGAACGTTGGCGGCATTGGCGAAACCGGTTGCCTGGCCGCGAACCTGTTGGCCAAAGACGCGGATCTGATCATCGGTGTCGGCACCCGCTACAGCGATTTCACCACCGCGTCGAAATCCCTGTTCCAGCATCCGAACGTGCAATTTCTCAATCTGAACATCAGCCCCTGCGATGCCTTGAAGCTCGACGGCGTGCAACTGTTGACGGACGCCAAAGTCGGCTTGCAAGCCTTGGCTGAAATCTTGGGCGATTACCGTTCTGCGTGGGGTGATCAACCGCGTCAAGCCAAGGCGCAACTGGACGAGGAAGTCGACCGTATCTATCAGGTCGAATACCAGGACAAAGACTTCATCCCGGAAATCAACGACCACATGGACCCGGCGGTGCTGCGCGAGTTCATCGAACTGACCGGTTCCTGCCTGACACAGAGCCGAGTGCTCGGCGTGCTCAATGAAACCCTGGCCGATGACGCCGTGATCGTTGCCGCCGCCGGCAGCCTGCCCGGTGACTTGCAACGCAGCTGGCGCAGCAAGGGGGTGAACACTTATCACGTCGAGTACGGCTATTCCTGCATGGGGTACGAGGTCAACGCCGCACTGGGCGTGAAACTCGCCGAGCCGGATCGTGAGGTCTACGCGCTGGTTGGCGACGGCTCTTACATGATGCTGCATTCCGAACTGGCGACCTCGATTCAGGAGCGACGCAAGATCAACGTGGTGTTGCTCGACAACATGACCTTCGGTTGCATCAACAACCTGCAGATGGAACACGGCATGGACAGCTTCGGCACCGAGTTCCGGTTCCGCAACCCGGAAACCGGCAAGCTCGACGGTGGTTTCGTGCCGGTGGATTTCGCCATGAGCGCGGCGGCTTATGGCTGCAAAACCTACAAGGTGAACACCGTTGAAGAGCTGCAAGCTGCATTGGCCGATGCGCGATTGCAGACCGTGTCGACGCTGATCGACATCAAGGTCCTGCCCAAAACCATGATTCACAAATACCTGTCGTGGTGGCGGGTCGGCGTGGCGCAAGTCTCCACCAGCGCCCGCACCGATGCAGTGGCCAAGACCCTGAATGAACGACTGGCCAAGGCCCGTCAGTACTGATTGCCCCTGATACCAACAACAATTTTTCGCAGGAGAAACTTCATGTCTTTGCTCTCTAATTCACTGCGGGTCGGCGTCATCGGCACCGGGGCCATCGGCCAGGACCATATCCGTCGTTGCAGCCAGACCTTGCTCAATAGCCAGGTAATTGCTGTAACCGACATCAACTTGCAGCAAGCCGCGAAGGTCGTTTCTGACTTGAAACTGACCGCCGAGGTCTATCCCGACGGCCACGCGCTGATCAAGGCGCCAGAAGTCGAAGCGATCCTCGTCACCTCCTGGGGCCCGAGCCACGAAGAGTTCGTGCTGGCAGCGATTGCGGCGGGTAAGCCGGTGTTCTGCGAGAAGCCGCTGGCCGTTACCGCCGAAGGCTGCCGCAAGATCGTCGAGGCCGAAGTGGCCCACGGCAAACGCTTGGTCCAGGTCGGTTTCATGCGCCCTTATGACGAAGGTTATCGGGCACTCAAAGCGGTGATCGACAGCGGTCAGATTGGTGAGCCACTGATGTTGCACTGCGCGCACCGCAACCCGACCGTGGGTGAAAACTACAAGACTGACATGGCGATCACCGACACGCTGATCCATGAACTGGACGTGTTGCGCTGGTTGCTCGATGACGATTACGTGTCGGTGCAAGTGGTGTTCCCGCGCAAGACCAGCAAGGCCCTCGCGCATTTGAAAGACCCGCAGATCGTGCTGCTGGAAACCGCCAAAGGCACGCGTATCGACGTGGAAGTGTTCGTTAATTGCCAATACGGCTACGACATCCAGTGCGAAGTGGTGGGGGAGACCGGCATCGCCAAACTGCCCGAGCCGTCGCAGGTTCAGTTGCGCAGCGGGGCGAAGTTGTCCAACGCGATTCTGATGGACTGGAAGGATCGGTTCATCGCGGCGTACGACGTCGAGTTGCAGGCGTTCATCGATGGTGTGCGGGCCGGGCAGGTCGGTGGGCCTTCGGCGTGGGATGGCTTCGCCGCTGCCGTCGCGGCAGACGCGTGCATCGAAGCACAGAACAGCGGCCAGATCGTCAAAGTCAGCCTGCCAGACCGCCCACACTTCTACGGCTAACCCCGATTCCCTGTGGGAGCGAGCCTGCTCGCGATTGCGATCTGACAGTCACATGGATGTTGAATGTGCTGCCGTCATCGCGAGCAGGCTCGCTCCCACAGGGGGAGTGTCGTGGCTGCGGCATTGGTGAAGGAGAACAAAAACATGCGCATCGCACTAGACCCCTACATGTACCGCACCCTGTCCCTGGGCAAGATGGTCGATAAGGTCGCCGAGCTCGGTTATGAACACATCGAACTCTCGCCCCGGGAAGATTTCCTGCCGTTCTACAAAGCTCCGCGGGTCGACAAGGCGCGGATCAAGGAGTTTCGCAAAGCCCTGAGCGACACCGGCGTCAAGCTCTCTTCCCTATTACCGATGTACCACTGGGCCGCTGCCGACGAAGGCCTGCGAGTTGCCGCCGTACGCAACTGGAAACGGGCGATCCAGATTGCCGTAGAGATGGACTGCGAGCTGGTCAACACCGAGTTCACTGGTCAGTCAGACAACCCGCTGGTCTGCGAGAACCAGTTCATGCGCTCCATGGACGAGCTGATCCCGGAGTTCGAACGCGAAGGCATCAAGCTGGATATCCAGGCCCACCCTTACGATTTTTGCGAGCGCAACAACGAGTCGGTGGACATCATTCGCGGTCTGGATCGCGAATGGATCAACTACCTTTACGCGGCCCCGCACACCTTCTTCTATGACGACGGCAAAGGCGATATCGCCTCGATGCTCAAGTATGCCGGGTCGAAGCTCAGCCACCTGATCATCGCCGACACCTACAACCACAAGGCGTCTTCGGGGTTGCGCTACATCGTCAACCCGCCGGGTGTCGTCGCCACCGTGCACCAGCATTTGGACATCGGTCAGGGTGAGGTCGATTGGGATGCGTTTTTCGGCACCTTGCGCGAGATTCAGTTCGACGGCATCGCCACGATCTCGGTGTTTGCCTGGGAAGACCGGCCGGATGAGTCCAACCGGATGATGCTCGAACGCGTTAAAAGCGAACTCTGTCGCTAAGACCTGCACAAAACCCTGTGGGAGCGAGCCTGCTCGCGATAGCGGTCTGACAGTCACATAGATGTTGAATGTGGAGCCGCCATCGCGAGCAAGCTCGCTCCCACAGGGGCCGTGTTCTATAAGGAGAATGTTTTCATGCGTATCGGACTTGTCGGTTACGGCCATGGTGGCCGGTTTTTCCATGCTCCGCTGATCAGCAGTTTGCCGGCGGCGACGCTCGTGGGTGTGGTCACCCGTTCGCCGGAACGCCGACAATTGCTGGCGGCCGAGCACCCCGGGGTGCCAGCGTTTGACAGCATCGGCCAACTGGTGGAGGCCGGGATCGATGTGCTGGTGGTGTCCACGCCGCTCAAGGGCCGTCCGGCACTGGTGCTCGATGGCATCGAACACGGTGTGGCGGTGGTCAGCGACAAACCGTTCGCCGCTGACGCGCAGCAAGCCCAAACCCTGATCACCATGGCCGAGCGCCAGGGCGTGCAGCTCAGCGTCTATCAGAACCGTCGCTGGGACTCGGACTTCCTGACTGTGCGCAAACTCATCGAGTCCGGCGCGTTGGGCCAGGTCACCCGTTTCGAATCGCGGATCGAGCGTTACTCACCGCAGGCGGTGAACAACGGCAGTGGCGGTGGCTTCCTGCGCGATCTCGGTAGCCATCTGGTGGATCAGGCGTTGCTGTTGTTCGGTCCGGTGACACGGGTCTACGCCGAACTGGATTACCTAAAAAAAGGCCAGGTCTTCGATAACGGCTTCTTTATGGCCCTGACCCATGCCAGTGGCGTCACCTCACACCTGGGCGGCAGTTGCCTGCAAAACACCCCCGGCCCGCGCTTTCGGGTGACCGGCACCCAAGGCTGTTACAGCGTCGATGGCCTGGACGGGCAAGAAGCATCGGCACTCGCCGGGCTCTCGCCAAAATCCGAAGGTGAACGCTGGGGCGTTGAAGAGCATCGCCGCTGGGGCTGGTTCGAACAGGGCGAAGTGCGCGAGCGGGTTCCCTCCGAGCGCGGTTGCTGGAATCAGTTCTATTTACAGCTGCAAGCCGCATTGCAGAGCGGTGGCCCACTGCCTGTGGACGCCCGTGATGCACTGGCGACCACCCGCGTGCTAGACGCTGCACGACTGAGCGCCGAGCGGCATCAAGTGGTGGAATTGAGCCCGTTCAAGAGCCATGGAATAAAATCAGAATAAAATTCTAAAATGAGTTGATATAGAAATTATTTTCTAATAAAGTCATTTTCAGCGACCTGCCTCGCAACCTGTTTCAAGCCTTTTCCCGCTTGCCTGCTTACTGAAATCGTCACGCCTCATCCATAAAACCAACAAGAATGTGGAGAAAGACTTTTCATGAAGACCAAGATCCGCTTCGCCTCACTTGCCTTGTCCCTGATGTTCGCCAGTGGTGCGGCGCTCGCCGATATGAAGATCGGCGTCAGCATGTCCCAATTCGATGACACCTGGCTGACCTACCTGCGTGAGTCCATGGACACCAAAGCCAAGTCCTATCCCGATGGCGTCAAGCTGCAGTTCGAAGACGCGCGCAGCGACGTGGTCAAGCAGTTGAGTCAGGTCGAAAACTTCATCAGCCAGAAGGTCGATGCCATCGTGGTCAACCCGGTGGATACCGCCGCCACCAAGAAAATCACTGAAGCCGCCGTTAAGGCCGGCATCCCGCTGGTCTACGTCAACCGCCGCCCCGATGACCTGAACCTGCCCAAAGGCGTGGTCACTGTCGCCTCCAACGACCTGGAGGCTGGTCAAATGCAAATGCAATACCTGGCCGACAAAATGGGCGGAAAGGGCGATATCGTGATTCTGCTGGGCGACCTCGCGAACAACTCCACCACCAACCGTACCAAGGGCGTGAAAGAGGTGCTGGCCAAGTACCCGAACATCAAGATCGAGCAAGAGCAAACCGGCATCTGGTCGCGGGACAAGGGCATGACCCTGGTCAACGACTGGCTGACCCAGGGCCGCAAGTTCGACGCGGTCGTCTCCAACAACGACGAGATGGCCATTGGCGCCGCGATGGCCCTGCAACAGGCCGGAGTGGAAAAGGGCAGTATTCTGATCGCCGGTGTTGACGGTACGCCTGACGGTTTGAACGCGGTGAAGAAGGGCTCCCTGGTCGTCTCGGTGTTCCAGGACGCCAAGGGGCAGGCCGACGGTTCGATCGAGACGGCAGTGAAAATGGCCAAAAACGAGCCGGTCGAGCCGGCCGTGTGGGTGCCGTATCGCTTGATTACACTGCAAAACGTCGACACGTTCAAATAGCCCGTCCGTTCAATAACAACAATAAACACGCAAGGTTGCGACCGCGACCTTGCTGATGGAGTACCTGATCATGTTCGCTTCAGCGACTGCTTCGAGCACCCCGTTGGTGGGTATCCAGCCAACTGCAACACCTGTCGATGAGCCGTACCTGCTGGAGATCATCAACGTCAGCAAGGGATTTCCCGGTGTGGTGGCCTTGTCCGATGTGCAGCTTCGGGTACGCCCCGGTTCCGTGCTGGCCCTGATGGGCGAAAACGGCGCGGGCAAATCCACCCTGATGAAAATCATTGCCGGCATCTACCAGCCGGACGCCGGTGAACTGCGCCTGAGGGGCAAACCGGTGGTTTTCGAAACGCCATTGGCTGCGCTGCAGGCCGGGATCGCGATGATCCACCAGGAACTCAACCTGATGCCGCACATGAGCATCGCCGAGAACATCTGGATCGGCCGTGAGCAGCTCAACGGTTTCCACATGATCGACCACCGTGAAATGCATCGCTGCACGGCGAAACTGCTGGAACGCCTGCGGATCAACCTCGATCCGGAAGAGCAGGTCGGCAACCTGAGCATCGCCGAACGGCAGATGGTCGAGATCGCCAAAGCCGTGTCCTACGATTCCGACATTTTGATCATGGATGAACCGACCTCGGCCATCACCGACAAGGAAGTTGCGCATCTGTTCTCGATCATTGCCGACCTCAAGAGTCAGGGCAAAGGCATCATCTACATCACCCACAAAATGAACGAAGTGTTCAGCATCGCCGATGAAGTGGCGGTGTTCCGTGACGGCGCTTACATCGGCCTACAGCGGGCCGACAGCATGGACGGCGACAGCCTGATTTCGATGATGGTCGGCCGCGAACTGAGCCAGTTGTTTCCGGTGCGTGAACAGCCGATCGGCGATCTGCTGCTGTCGGTGCGCGACCTTAAACTGGACGGCATTTTCAAGGATGTTTCCTTCGACCTGCACGCCGGCGAGATCCTCGGCATCGCCGGGTTGATGGGCTCGGGACGGACCAACGTCGCCGAAGCGATTTTCGGCATTACCCCAAGCGACGGTGGCGAAATTCGTCTCGACGGCGAAGTGGTGCGCATCAGCGATCCGCACATGGCGATCGAGAAGGGCTTCGCGTTACTGACCGAGGATCGCAAGCTCAGCGGCCTGTTCCCGTGCCTGTCGGTGCTGGAGAACATGGAAATGGCGGTGTTGCCGCATTACGCCGGCCACGGTTTCATCCAGCAAAAAGCCCTGCGAGCCTTGTGCGAAGACATGTGCAAAAAGCTGCGGGTCAAAACCCCGTCGCTGGAGCAGTGCATCGACACCTTGTCCGGCGGTAATCAGCAGAAAGCCTTGCTGGCGCGCTGGCTGATGACCAATCCACGGATCCTGATTCTCGACGAGCCGACCCGTGGTATTGACGTCGGCGCCAAGGCCGAGATCTACCGGCTCATCTCCTACCTCGCCAGCGAAGGCATGGCGGTGATCATGATTTCCTCGGAACTGCCGGAAGTGCTCGGCATGAGCGACCGGGTGATGGTCATGCACGAGGGTGACCTGATGGGCACCCTCGACCGCAGCGAAGCGACCCAGGAACGAGTGATGCAATTGGCCTCGGGCATGTCCGCGGTTCACTAATGGATGCCGGCGCTGGTTGTGGCCAGCGTCGGCGACGCGATAGAAGGGTGAGTGTTTATGAACGCGATACTGGAAAACAAGCCAGCAACGGCACCGGTCAAGAGTCGCCGGCGCTTTCCGACCGAATTGAGTATTTTCCTGGTGCTGATTGGCATCGGCCTGGTCTTTGAAGTGTTTGGCTGGATCGTGCGCGACCAGAGCTTCCTGATGAACTCCCAGCGTCTGGTGCTGATGATTCTGCAGGTGTCGATCATCGGACTGCTGGCGATCGGCGTGACCCAGGTCATCATCACCACCGGTATCGACCTGTCCTCCGGCTCGGTGCTGGCGCTGTCGGCGATGATCGCTGCCAGTCTGGCCCAGACCTCGGACTTCGCTCGGGCGGTGTTCCCGTCGCTGACTGACTTGCCAGTGTGGATTCCGGTGATTGCCGGGCTCGGGGTGGGACTGCTGGCGGGGGCGATCAACGGCAGCATCATTGCCGTTACCGGTATCCCGCCGTTCATTGCCACCCTCGGCATGATGGTTTCTGCTCGTGGTCTCGCGCGTTACTACACCGAAGGCCAACCGGTGAGCATGCTCTCGGATTCCTACACGGCGATCGGACACGGCGCGATGCCGGTGATCATTTTCCTGGTGGTCGCGGTGATCTTTCACATCGCCCTGCGTTACACCAAGTACGGCAAGTACACCTACGCCATCGGCGGCAACATGCAGGCGGCGCGTACCTCGGGGATCAACGTCAAGCGGCATCTGGTGATCGTCTACAGCATCGCCGGGTTGCTGGCAGGCCTGGCGGGTGTGGTGGCGTCGGCACGGGCCGCGACCGGGCAGGCCGGGATGGGCATGTCTTATGAGCTGGACGCGATTGCCGCGGCCGTGATCGGCGGCACCAGTCTGGCCGGCGGAGTAGGGCGCATCACCGGCACGGTCATCGGCGCACTGATCCTCGGGGTCATGGCCAGCGGCTTCACCTTTGTCGGCGTCGATGCCTACATTCAGGACATCATAAAAGGCCTGATCATCGTGGTCGCAGTGGTCATCGATCAGTACCGCAACAAGCGCAAACTCAAGCGCTGAGCCTCAGATAAAGCAGCCAATGCGCCACGCCTGACCCGCGTGGCGCAGCCATTTGTCTTCTATATACAGCCGCACGATTGAATTTCTTGCTATAAACGCACTCCGATAACCACCGAAAAGACTGCCATCGAGCACTTTCAGGGCTTTGTCGGACAAATTCGCTGTCTTTTCAGTTGCTGAGGCCTCAAGTCGGCCTTAGACTGCCGCCCCTCGTAAATTGAGTGCCGGGTGGCGCTTGGAATTACACGGCGCCGTTCCGATGGCCAACCCAGGTCCGCCGGAACGCTCCCTAATTCGCCTTAATGCACGTTTTTTTATAGAGATATCAATGACAAAGGACAAGTTGCTGGCCATGCCGGCGGATGACTACATGAATGCCGAGCAACATGCTTTTTTCTCTGAGCTGTTGCAGAACATGAAAGTCGAAACCCATGAGCGCATCGAACAGAACCGCATCGCCATCGAAAGCCTGGACACCCCGGCCGATCCGGCCGACGCTGCTTCTGTTGAAGAAGAGCGCACCTGGCTGGTAAACGCGATCGATCGTGACCAGCGCATGCTGCCTCAGTTGGAACAGGCTCTGGAACGCATCAAGGAAGACAGCTTTGGCTGGTGCGACGACAGCGGCGAGGCCATTGGCCTGAAACGCCTGCTGATCAGCCCGACCACCAAGTACTGCATCGAAGCTCAAGAGCGTCACGAACAGATCGACAAGCACCAGCGTCAGGCCTGATTTCGTAACGCCCCGCATCGCGGGCAAGCCTCACTCCTGTAGGAGCAAGGCTTGCCCGCGATGCTTTTTTTCGTCTGCGAAAAACCCGCGCACTTCTATTGATCTGCTGCAAGGCCCACTACTAATGGACCATAGATAATGGCCTTGTAGTGGCGTTTAATGCCGATACAACAATTAGAATGACTCGGGGGATGACGAAGATGACGCGTGACGGATCTGTGGTTGCAGCAGTGTCTGCACCCGTACTTTTGCCGAAAAACCTTTGGCTGACGCCGACCCTGCAAAGCATCGCCCTGATGCTCTTGTTGTGCGGCATGACGCTGGGCGGCTGGTCGCTTTACCTTGGCCTGCCATTGGCGGTGCTGGTGATCTGGCTACCTCGCTTGCGCACGCGCGCCATCCCTGAGGCACCCCCCGTCGACAGCGCCAGCGCGATTGCCGAGTTGACTCGCGATCTTTCCTACACCACCAGTCATAATGCGTTGTCTGCCGCCGGTGTGGCCTTTTCGGTCAAGCAACTGGCCGACAAACTGCAATCGCAGCTCGGTGCCGCGGCGCAGATTGTCAGCAACGCCGAAGTGATGATCGCGACCGAACAAGCCACCTCGACACTCAGCCGGGAAGCCCTCAGTGCGGCCAGCGAGGCTCATAGGAGCAGCGCGGCAGGGCGTACGGAACTGATCGAGTCCATCGCCCGTATGCATCAACTCAGTCAACGCGCCAGTAACAGCCGTGAACTGATCGAAGCCCTGAGCCTGCGCAGTGACGATATCCAACGGGTCACCCTGGTGATCCAGTCCATCGCCAGCCAGACCAATCTGCTGGCATTGAACGCGGCGATCGAGGCGGCGCGGGCCGGCGAACATGGTCGTGGATTTGCGGTGGTGGCCGATGAGGTTCGCGGTCTGGCCGCGCGCACGGCGACGGCCACTGGCGAAGTCGGGGAAATGGTCGCTGATATTCAGCAACGCACCGCGCAAGTGGTGGAGCAGATCCGTCAACTGTCCAGCGACCTCGACATCGGTGTCGAGCAGGTCGAGCACACCGGTCAGCATCTGGAGAACATTGCGCGTCTGGCTGCCGGTGTCGAAAGCCAGGTCGGGGAAATAGCCAGGGGCGCCGACACCAATCGCGAACAACTCGACAGCCTGTTTCACGCCATCGAACAGATGCGCAGCGACCTGGCGATCAGCGACCAACAGACCCAGCGCCTGGCCCAGGCCGCGGTGCAAATGGAAGGTCAGGCCGAAACCATCAGCGAACGCCTCGCCGAAGTCGGGCTGGATGACTATCACCAGCGGATCTATGACCTGGCCCGCGAAGGCGCGAGTCAGATCGCAGCGCGTTTTGAAGCGGATATCGACGAGGGCCGCGTGAGCCTCGATGACCTGTTTGACCGCAATTACCAAACCATTCCTAACACCAGCCCGGCGAAATACCAGACTCGCTTCGATCGCTACGCCGATCAGGTCTTGCCATTGATCCAGGAACCCTTGTTGCCGCGTCATGAAGGCCTGGTGTTCGCCATCGCCTGTACGCAGCAGGGCTATGTGCCGACCCACAACAAGGTCTTCAGCCAACCACTGACCGGTGATGCGCAGGTCGATACCTTGCAGAACCGCACCAAACGCAAGTTCGCCGACCGCACCGGGATCCGCTGCGGCAGTCACCAGCAGGCCGTACTGTTGCAAACCTACACCCGCGACACCGGTGAGCTGATGCACGACCTTTCGGTGCCCATCATGCTCAAGGGCCGGCATTGGGGTGGTCTGCGATTGGGTTACAAGCCGGAAAGCCCTCGTTGATAGACCGTGATGCTGTTCACTTAGGGTTGTTGGGGTACATATCCGTTTCTGCGGTGATGGCTGCTGGCGGTTTCGCTTTTACAGCGAGTCACTTGGAAAAGCCCCAAGTAACCAAGGGCTCTTGCCCCTCCATTCGGTGCCTCGCTTAGGCTCGGCATGCCCTTACTCCGGCATTGCTCCGGGGGCCCGCCGCCATCGGCCATCCATGGCCGGGGGCGGCTACCGCGGCATCCTTGCCGCGGTGCCCCCTGCGCAATACCTGCGTTCGGCCTCTGGGAAAGGGGCAGTAGATCAAAAGCCACAGCCACAGCTACAGCCACAGCCACAGCAAGATCAAAAGATCGCAGCCTCGTTTCACTCGACAGCTCCTACCGAGGGAAGGGGTATACGCACGCTCCTCACCACTCAACAGGCCGAGCGTTAGCTCGCCTGCAGCCTTTGATCTTGATGCACCGCCCCCTCGAGAGGCCGAGTGGAGGTTCTGCGCAGTGGGCAACCCGGCATGGATGCCGGGTTAGCCGCCCCCGGCCATGGATGGCCGATGGCGGCGGGCCCACGGAGCAGGACCGGAGCGAGGGCATGCCGAGCCTAGGCGAGGCACCGAACGAAAGGGGCAAGAGCGCTTGGTTACTTGGCGCTTTTCCAAGTGACTCGCTGTAAAAGCGAAACCGATAGCCGCCGTGACCGCAGAAACGGATATGCACACATAAAACAAAACACAGCTCGGCCGCCTCGCTCTTGATCCAAAAAAACCCTAGCTACGCATGTGTGCACCCGGAAACACCGAGCTTAAGTAAAAAGTACTACGTTGATAGACCAACCATTGTTACCGGTCCAACAACAAAGCTGTTCAGTTGCATTGCTGTTTCCCAGAGGATGAACTCATTACCATGCCTACATAGTTAGGTTGCTAATGAAGCTCGAGAGGTCAGCATGCAAAGTAAAGTCGATGTCGCCGTCATGATAGGCAGCGGTGTGCCTGCCAGTTTGCGTTCGCTGGGGAAGAGCGTCTGTTGGGTGGTGCTGCTCAATGGCGAACGCCGCGGAACGGCATTCTCAAGTCGCGAAGAGGCGCAGGAGTGCAGGGCTGCCTGGTTGGCGCAACTGAACGCCGAAACACCCGACAGCCTGCATGGAATCAGAGGCTAGTGGATCTGATGCATACGCAGGTTCAGGTCGTCGACCACCCGCGCCCAATCGGCGTCTTCACGCAATTGTTCTTTCAGGAAGCCTGCTTGTTGCGGGGTCCAGAACTCGGCATCGATGAGTTTTTTGTTGTCAGCCAAGGGCGAATGACTGGCAATGAAATCGTCGATGGCCTTCTCGCTGGAGTCCAGACCGAGTTGGTCGAACAAACCTTTCAAGTCGTGCGTAGGTGAATCCATGTTCATCTCCTTGCGGGTCGCGTCGAGTGCGAGATCTGAGGGGCGGCTTCAATACATCTGAGAGAGCCGCGCTTCAGGAGTTCGATGGCGATGTTCGTAAGCAAAAATGAGCATAGACTGCAAACCGACTATCAGGCTTTCAATGCCCCTTCATCGACCGCAACCTTCAGCGCCTTGGCGGCCTCCTGGGCGGCAACGGCGGCAACGTCCGAGGTCTTGAACCAGCGATCCTTCTCGACCTGGTGATACGTCACGGCGGTCAGCGGTGGTTTGGCGCGCATGATAATGACTGCCTGGAATTCGCCTTCGACTTCTCTGGCTTCGCCCCGGATAAAAAATTCACCGATATCAAATTCCGTCACGTAGCCGCCTTCCCTTGAAATATTCTGTTGTTTTGAACGCCGCCCACCCTGGGGACGGATTTCATTGGTCGGGCAGTATGGCAGTAGTTGCATGCTGGCGGCTGAGTTAAGTCGCCGGCATGACGAAGCGTCTATGGAAATGAACGGGCGGGACCGTCAACCGCGTAACTCGAGCGAGCGGGCAAGGGCGCAGGCTTCGTTATGATTGCCGCGGAAACCTCTGACGCAGCCGGTGGAAATTTCCTTGATATGAAAAAAGGCATTGCCGGCCAGAATGACCTGAAAGCGTGGCCGGGCGAGCTCTTCAGGGTAGTATTCATGCGGTTGAAACATCCCTGGGGGCAGTGTCCTCGAGCGGTTCGTATTGGGCGCCTGAGGGTGAGCAAAATGTGTCAGCGTGCACATATGAAGTCCTTTTCGTAGTTTTACCGACGTGCGTACGTGGTTTTGGGTAGTCTCGATGAGCATCGCTGCTCTAGAATCACCGTCAGTGTTTGGCGATCGATGTTCATCTAAAGCAATTTTTTGCTGGCGATATGTCGGAAAAGTGCTTTTTTTAAAGAGTTTTTTCCCTAAAGTTGGTAGTCCCGTTTTTCTGGCCGTCGGAAGGGCTTTTTCCTTCAACCTCTGACGAACACCAGGCAAGACGACGTGAGTGTTGTTCCAGTAGTCTTCTCAAACCTCGCGATGAATGAGCGCTCTGCTCGTTTCAGGATTTCAACCCGGGTCATTTGGCTACACCTTCGGCATTGCCGCTTTTTTCTGCTGTGCGCTGTTTTCCTGCGTGCAGCATCATTTTCAGATGTGGGGATGTTTCCTTGGCAGTAAGTAATCTCGATATGCATGCTTTGTTCGTGCTGGGTGATTTGCGCGCAAAGCTGGTTAAACAGTTCCAGTCACGTTTTGTTTACATCACCGAACAGAACGCTGAAGGCATTTACATTGCCGAGATCGACACCGAAGAGGCGCTGGTGGTTGATGACAAACCAGGGCTTAAACTCAAGGTCGGCGATCATTTCAGCGCCTCTGTATTGCCCAGTCGCGAAGGCGGCAAGCTGGACATCAAGTTCCGCGAAATCAAACTGACGGTTTACGGCCTGGGTGATTACGCCTTCGTCACCACTGCTGATGGTCACGGGATCGTGTTCAAGGAAGGGCATAGCGTGGTGATGGTGTTCGCCGCCCACCAACAGTTGCAGGAAGGCCTGACCAAAACCCTGAAAGCCGTGACCGCCAAGGCGGCCAAGTGGCGCAAAGGCGAACTGGTCACCTTCAAGGCCAGCGAATAATGACCCTGACCCGCGCCGACTTCCACGAACAGAACCAGGCCAGTGCGCAAGCCGAAGCCCAGCGGATGTTCGACCAGAAGGTTGTTTTGCAAGGTGCATGGCTGGGTTGGGTGGCGTCACAGATCTATACGTTGCGTCCGGCGGAATACGCCAGCATGGTACGAAGAGCGCTGGCGCGCTTGCAGGAACCTTCCGAAAACTGATTGACCTCCCTCGAAAGCAGGAACCTCTACTACAGTCAGATGACTGAGTATTCAGAGGCTTTGCGGTCTTCTGCCAGGCCATCCTGCTATTGCTGTGAACAGCACGAGGTGCAAAAGCATGAACGGATTTCGACGGTTGCTGGCCGCTACCCTGGCCACTTTCGGATTGTTGGCTTCACCCATTCCGGTGTTCGCGGCCCAGGCGCCGATCCACTTCGCCGACCTGAACTGGGAAAGCGGCAGCCTGATCACCGATATCCTGCGGATCATCGTCGAGAAGGGCTACGGGCTGCCGACCGATACCTTGCCGGGGACGACCATCACCCTGGAGACCGCACTGGCCAACAATGACATTCAGGTCATTGGCGAAGAGTGGGCCGGTCGCAGTCCGGTCTGGGTCAAGGCTGAGGCTGAAGGCAAAGTCGCGAGTCTCGGCGATACGGTCAAGGGCGCCACCGAAGGTTGGTGGGTGCCCGAATACGTGATCAAGGGCGACCCGGCGAAAGGCATCAAGCCGCTGGCACCGGGCCTGCGCAGTGTCAGCGACCTGCCGAAATACAAGGGCGTGTTCAGCGATCCGGAAACCCCGGGCAAGGGGCGCTTCCTCAATAGCCCGATCGGCTGGACGTCGGAAGTGGTCAACAAACAGAAACTCAAGGCGTATGGGCTGGATGACAGCTATGTGAATTTCCGCAGCGGTTCCGGCGCAGCGCTGGATGCGGAGATCAGTTCTTCGATTCGGCGCGGCAAACCGGTGCTGTTCTATTACTGGTCGCCAACTCCGTTGCTCGGCCGCTTCAAACTGGTTCAGCTGGAAGAGCCGCCGTTCGACGCCGATGCCTGGAAAACCCTGACCGACGCCGACAACCCGAATCCGAAACCGACTCGCTCACTGCCCTCGAAGCTGTCCATTGGCGTGTCCGCGCCATTCCAGAAGCAATATCCGCAGATTGCCGAGTTCTTCACCAAGGTCGACTTGCCAATCGATCCATTGAACAGGGCGCTGGCCGAGATGAGCGAAAAGCACACTCCGCCACGGCAGGCGGCGCAGGCGTTCATGAAGGCGCACCCGGACGTGTGGCAGGCCTGGGTGCCCAAGGAAGTGGCGGATAAAGTCTCTGCCGAGTTGAAGTGATGCAGTGAGTCTGATGCCGCCTTCGCGAGCAAGCCCGCTCCCACAGGAGTACGCGATCAACTGTGGGAGCGAGCTTGCTCGCGATGCTTTTGTTTTTGCTTTTAGAATCGGGTCTGCACCGCCAACTCGAAGGTACGCGGCGTACCGAGGTAGTACGCCGGTGACACATGGGCAAATTCGGCATACACCTCATTGGTCAGGTTGCGCACCCGGCCGGTGACGGTGGTGTGTTGATCGACCTTGTAGCTGAGGAATGTTCCGTAGAGCGTGTACGACGGCACGGTCAGGGTGTTGGCGCTGTCGGCAAACACCGAAGCCACATACCGCGCGTCGACACCGCCCTGCCATTGCGGCGCGAAGTCATAGGTCAGCCACAGATTGCCGACCCGGTCCGGCACGTTGGTCGGTGTGTTGCCTTTGCGTGAAACCACCACACCCGCCGCATTCTTCTCGTTGAATTCGTCGTACTGCGCATCGACCCAGGCGAAGTTGCCTTCGGCCAATAGCTTATCGGTGATCCTGAACGAACTGGCCAGTTCGATCCCTTTGGACGTCTGCTGACCCACGGGAATGCTGCTGGTCGGATCCAGTGGATCGGTCACTGCGAAGTCCTTTCGCTCGATCGTGTAAGCCGCCACTGTCGCCGAGCCGCGGCCGTCCAGATAGTCGAATTTACTGCCGACTTCCCATTGCTTGCCGGTGGACACGTCGAAGTCTTGCGTGCCGTTGGGCTGTTCGGCGGCGGTGCTGTATTGCACGTAGACGTTGGCTTCGGGAATGAATTGGTAAGTCAGGCCGACCCGGCCGGTCACCGGCTCCCAGCTGCGCTTGAGGTGCCGGGGATTGCTGGCGGTCACTTCCCGGTGGTTAGTCACGTCCAGGTCGATGTCGTCATAACGCAGGCCGGTCAGCAGCGCGAGTTTGTCAGTGAGGGCCAAAAGGTTCTCGGCGAACAGGGCTTTGGTGGTGACTTCGTTGGTCTTGTCGCTGACAACCCCCGGTTTGGTGCCCGGGATGTCGTAGAAGTGACCCGGTTGGAGGTGATTCGGGTCGACGGTGCTGGCACCTTTGACGTTCAGTGGTGAGTTGGTGGTCTGGTTGACCTTGTACTCGAAGCCGCCGGACCAGGTCGTGTCCAGCCCGAACAACGTGTTGTCGTGGCGCAGTTCGAACTGGTTGCCGTTCTGCTCGCCCTGATGCCGGACCTGATACGCCGTGGAGCGATTCACCGCACTGTTGTCGGCGTTGTACTGGTAGGTTTCCAGGTTGCGGTAATCGCGCTGACTGTCGAGGTGGTAGAGGGTGTTGTGCAGGGTGGTGCTGTCGTTGATCCGGTAGTCGATGATCGAGCGCACCCAGATCGTGCGCTGCTCGTAGCGGCCATCCTCGACGTTGTAGTTGTTGAAGCGGTTGTGCTTGTCGATCTTCAATTCGCCGGCCTTGGGGTTGAGCACCGGCGTGCCCCAGTAAGGGCTGTCTTCGTGTTCATCCTGATATTCCAGGGCCAGGGTGTGAGACAGGTTGGGCGTCAGGTCACTGAGCAGCGAGAACGCCACGCTCCACGCATCACGCTCCTGACGGTCGATGTAGCCGTTGCCGGTGTTGTGGCTGACATCGAGCCGCGCGTAGTGCTGCACGTCCGCGCTGGCATCGCTCAGGGCGTGGTTGAGGCCGAATGCGGTCTCGGTGGTGTCGTAACTGCCGTAGCTGACCCGGCCTTCGACGGCTTGCTCTTCGCGAGTCGCCAGTTTGGTCACGTAGTTCAGCGAACCGCCCACCGAGCCAGCACCATTGATCAGCGATGACGGGCCGCCGACCAGTTCCACTCGATCATAGATCCAGGCGTCTACCGGCCGGGCGAGGCCGCCGGAGACATTGATGCCGTTGAACATCTGGGTGATCTGGCTGCTGGTGAAACCGCGGTAGGAGACGAACCCACCGAAACCCGGTGGTGCGCTGGCGTTGACGCCCGGTAGGGTGTTGGCAGCGTCCTGGAAGTTCTGCGCACCGTGGCGCTCGATGTCGTTGCGGTTGGCCACGGCTACCGAGGCGGGGGTTTCGCGCACGCTCAGGCCAAGCCGCGACGCCATGCCGCTGGACTGATCCAGACTCAGCCCCGGCTCGGCCGCCGCTTCGCCGTCAATGGTGGTGGGCGCGAGGTCGATTGTGGATTGCGCCCAAGCGTTTACAGACAGGCAGCCGAACAGGCTTGCCAGTAAAGGAATGCGTTTCATCGATGAGTCCTGAATGCTTGACTAGGAAACAGCGCACACGCCAACGCCACGCGTTGGCGAAGTGGGCTGATCGGAAAAGACGAAGAAATTCAGGCGACAGGCGGAGCACGAGGATTGGCCGAGGGCCAGGTGAAGCGGGCAGGGAGGTCAGCGTTGGCGACGACGGCCAAGGGCGGACTGTGTTGCTGCGGGAGGATTGCCAGGGTCAGGCTGGAGTTGAGCGCCGGGCCCATGCCGCCGGTGGAGCACAACGGGCAGCCGAAGGCCTTGGACAGGGTCGGCAGTTTGTCGTCGGAGGTGTTCGACGAGGCCGGCAACTGGCTGGTCGGGTCGACGGTACAGAACTGGCCGCCGATGCCGTTGAGCTGCATCCCGACCATTTGCCCGTGACCGATACTGCAGGCGAACACGTTGAACAGGACGCAGCAATAAAGCATCCAGGCCATCAATGTGCGGTCAGTTCGGGCGAGTTTCATGGAGCGGCACTTTATCATCGCCGATGACGAATACCCTTACAAAATCGTTCAAGTAAGTTCATCCTGCTGCGACATTTCACGCTGGAAGTCCGAACATGAGCCTATTGATCGCGCAATGGATGGCTGCCATCTTCCTGTTGATCAGCCTGATCCACCTGTACTGGGCGGCAGGTGGCAAGTTGGGTAGCGAGGCGGCGGTCCCGCGAATATCCGCGGAGGACGGCGCAGAACCCAGGCCGGCCTTCAAGCCTTCAGGCTTTGCGACGTTGCTGGTGGCGGTCGGGTTGCTGCTGATTGCGATGCTGGTGTGCTTGCGAGTGGGGCTGTATCTGCCGACGGTGCATCACTGGTCGCTGCAATGGGTGATCAGCGCGATTGCGATGCTGATGTTCGCCCGGGCGATCGGCGATTCGCATCTGATGGGGTTCTTCAAACAGGTGAAGGATTCGAAGTTTGCCCGGCTCGACACCTGGGCGTATTCGCCGTTGTGTGTGGTGTTGGGGGCGGGGTTGTTGGCAGTCGCCTGGATCTGAGTCGACCGGTACATCGCTATCGCGAGCAAGCTCGCTCCCACATTGGATCTTCAGTGTTCACCCGATCCCTGTGGGAGCGAGCTTGCTCGCGATGAGGCCCTGCCAATCAACACAAAAACTCAAACTTAACTCCCGCTCTCCGTGCGCCGACTACTCACCTCAGCCGGCACATCATCCCCCGCCATGCGCTTGCGAAACAGCGCTGCCCGCGCCAGCAACAGCGTGGTCACCGGCACCGTAATCGACAACAGAATCGGAATCAGCCAGGCATGCAACACCGGCCCGGACTTGAGTGCCGAAAAGTAAATGATCGAAGCCAGCGCCACGCACCAGGCGCCCAAGGTCGACGCCAGCGCCGGCGGGTGCATGCGCTGGAAGTAGTCCTTCATTCGCACCAGTCCAACCGCGCCGATCAGCGCAAACAGACTGCTGATCACCAGCAGGATCGCCACCGGAATTTCAATCCACAGAGACAGTTCAGCGCTCATTCGATCACCTCGCCACGCAGCAGGAATTTCGCCAGGGCAAACGAGCCGACGAAACCGAACAGCGCAATCAGCAGCGCCGCCTCGAAGTAAGTGTCACTGGCATAACGAATGCCCAGCGCCAGCATCATCAGCATCGCGATGATGTACAGGTAATCCAGTGCCAGAACCCGGTCCTGGGCCGACGGCCCCTTGAACAGCCGGATCAGGGTCAGAATCATCGCCAGGGAAAAGATGAACAGGCTCAGCAGGATCGCGTTCGACAGCAAGGCGCTCATTCGAAGATCTCCATCAAGGGGCGCTCGTAGGTCGCCTTGAAGTGCTGGATGAACAGCGCTTCGTCATCCAGATCGAAGACGTGCAGCAACAAAATACTGCGGTCCAGCGCCAGTTCCGACCAGACCGTGCCGGGAATCACCGTGCAGATCATCGACAACGCGGCCAGGCCGTTGGCGTCACGCAAATCCAGCGGCACCTTGATGAAGCGCGAGCGCGGTGGACGGCGACCGGCGTTGAGCACGCTCCAGGCCACGGCGAGGTTGGACACCACCACGTCGCGACCGACAAGAAAGAACAAACGCACAATCACGCCCGGCCGACGAATGCGGATCGGCAGTGGCCGCAGCTTGCGCATCATCAACGGCGCGCAGAACCCCAGCACCGCGCCCAGCAGCAGATTGCCGGGGCTCATCGACAGGTTCAGCACCAGCCACAGCAACCACAGTGCCAGCGACAACCAAGGAGCAGGAAACAGACGCTTCATGGTGTGACCTCCGCTACCGCGGCTTTGGCTTCCGGGCTTGGAACCGCACGGGTACCGAGCACCGCCATCACGTATTGCTGCGGGTTGTTCAAGGCTTGGGCGGCTGCCTGGGTGTAGAGCAGCAGCGGCTCGGCCTTGAAGGTCAGCGCAATGCTCAAGCCCAGCAGCGCGATGATCGGTACGCATTCGAAGCGTCGCAGCAACGGCGACGGCCGCTCCTCAGGCGTCCAGAACCGCTGGATGCCCAAGCGCGAGAAGGCAATCAACGACGCCAGCCCGGAAAGGATCAGCAACGCCAGCAAGCCCCACGCCGCGTTAGAAACCGGCTCATCGGCGCCATTGCCCAGGCCCAGCGGATTGAGCAGGGCGCTGAGCAAGCCGAGTTTGCCAATGAATCCCGAGAGCGGCGGCATGCCGATGATCAGCAGTGAGCAGGCAATGAAGCTCAACCCGAGGAACGCCTTGGTCCAGGGAATCACCTGTCCGACCACGGCTTTCTGCTCGTCATCGAGGTTGATGCCTTTGGGCGGCTGCAAGGATTCCATCGGTCGCGGCAGATCGCCGTCATCGAATAACGGCATTTCATTGGCCGAACGCGAACGCTCGATCAACTCGGCCAACAGGAACAACGCGCTCAATGCCAGGGTCGAGCTGACCAGATAGAACAGTGCCGCGCCGATCAGGTTGGGCTGGGCGAAACCGATGGCCGACAGCAGAATCCCGGCCGATACCAGAATACTCAGGCTGGCCAGGCGCTCCAGTCGTTGTGCGGCTAGAATCGCCACGGCGGCGCAGACGATGGTCGCCATGCCGCCGTAAATCAGCCAGTCGCCGCCAAAGTACGCCGAGGCGCCGGCCTGACCCGAGAACAGCAAGGTCCACAAACGCAGCAAGGTGTAGACGCCGACCTTGGTCATGATCGCGAACATTGCCGCCACCGGCGCACTCGCCGCGGAATAGGCCGGCACCAGCCAGAAGTTCAGCGGCCACATCCCGGCCTTGGCCAGGAACGCCACGGCCAGAATCCCCGCGCCGGCATGCAGCAGGCCGCGATCGGCTTCCGGTACCAGCGGGATTTTCAGCGCCAGGTCGGCCATGTTCAGGGTGCCGGTGACGCCGTAGATTAGCGCCGCGCCGATCAGGAACAGCGACGAGGCCAGCAGGTTGATCGAGATGTAATGCAGCCCCGCCGACACCCG
This sequence comes from Pseudomonas sp. GL_093, assembly GCF_057837605.1. Lineage (NCBI taxonomy): Bacteria > Pseudomonadati > Pseudomonadota > Gammaproteobacteria > Pseudomonadales > Pseudomonadaceae > Pseudomonas > Pseudomonas sp. GL_093. Next base: position 2,859,112 of record NZ_CM174448.1, read on the forward strand.
CGACCGACCCGAACCGTGGAGCATCAGGCCATAAGAGGCCGCCAGCAACACTTCAAAAAACACAAACAGGTTGAACAGGTCCGCCGTCAGGAACGCGCCGTACAGGCCCATCATCTGAATCTGGAACAGCGCGTGGAAACTCGAACCGGCGCCGTCCCAACGGGCCATGGCGAACAGCAGGGCGCTGACGCCGATGATCCCGGTCAGCACCAGCATCAGCGCCGACAGTCGATCGACCACCAGCACTAGACCGAACGGCACCTGCCAGTTGCCCGGCAGGTACACGCCGATGGAGCCGGGGACGCCCGTTTCCTGAGTCCATTGCAGCAACAGCACGGCAATGCCCAGCCCCACCAGACTGGAGAACAGGTTGATCTTGGCCTTCAGCGGACGGTGTTTCTCCCCCAGCATCAGCATCACGGCGGCGGTCAGCAGCGGCAGCAGAATCGGTGCAGCGATCAGGTGCGGCATCAGATTCATTCTTTAGGCTCCCGGCCATCCACGTGGTCGGTACCGGTCAGGCCCCGGGAAGCCAGCAGCACCACCAGAAACAGCGCGGTCATGGCGAAGCTGATCACGATGGCGGTCAGCACCAGCGCTTGCGGCAGCGGGTCGGTGTAGTGCAACAGGTCCTGCGGCACGCCGTCCTTGATGATCGGCTCCTTGCCGATAAACAGGCTGCCCATGCTGAAGATGAACAGATTGACGCCGTAGGACAGCAGGCACAGGCCCATCACCACCTGAAACGTCCGTGGCCGCAGGATCAGCCAGACGCCCGACGCGGCCAGCACGCCGATGGCGATTGCGATGACTTCTTCCATCAGACGGTTCCTTGCGTGGCGACGGATCTGGGCAGGGCAGCGGTTTTGTGACCCCGAACCGATTGGTGAGCGAGGGCGGTGAGGATCAACAGGGTCGAACCGACCACCACGGCGTACACGCCAATGTCGAAGAACAGCGCACTGGCGATGTGAATGTCGCCGAACACCGGCAGTTCGAAATGCCAGGTGTGGGTAGTCAAGAACGGATACCCGACGGCCATCGCCCCGAGCCCGGTCACCGTGGCAAACAGCAGGCCGGTGCCCATCCAGCGCAGCGGTCGCAGGCTCATTTGCGCTTCGACCCACTGGGTGCCGGCGACCATGTATTGCAGGATGAACGCTACGGACATCACCAGACCCGCGACAAAACCGCCGCCCGGTTGATTGTGGCCGCGCATGAACAGGTAGACCGACACCACAAAGGCGATCGGCAGCAGCAGACGAACCAGCACCGCCGGCACCATCATGAAACCGAGCGCGGTGTCGCTGGCGTGACGCGGGTTGACCAGATCAGTCACCACGTCCGGTGCCAGCAGACGCTGCTGGGCCGGCAACTGCAGGCTTTCTTTTGGCGGACGGAAGCGTCGCAGCAGGGCGAATACGGTCAAAGCCACAGCCACCAGCACGGTGATTTCACCGAGGGTGTCGAAGCCGCGGAAGTCCACCAGCATCACGTTGACCACGTTGCTGCCGCCGCCTTCGGGCAGGGCACGGCTGAGGTAGAACGAGGAAATGTCGTTCGGCGTCTGGCGCGTCAGCATCGCGTAGGCCAGCAATGCCATGCCGCCACCGACCACGGTCGACAGCAGCAAGTCGCGGATACGGCGGATGCGTGCCTTGCGCAGGGTGCTCGGCAACGGCGACACCTCTTCGATCCGTCGAGGTAGCCAGCGCAGACCGAGGAGGATCAACACCGTGGTCACCACTTCGACCGCCAGTTGCGTCAAGGCCAGGTCCGGCGCCGAGAACCAGACGAAGGTGATGCAGGTCATCAGGCCGCAGACGCTGACCATGGTCAGGGCCGCGAGCCGGTGATACTTGGCCTGCCACGCTGCGCCGAGCGCGCAGGCAATCGCCAGCAGCCAGAGGATCACGAACACGATCGACCCCGGAATCTTCGGCCGGTCGCCCCAGCTCAGGCTGCTGTGGAGCATCGGGATCAACCCGGCCAACACGGCCGCGAGTACAACGAGGAACAATTGGGTTTGCAGGCGCTTGGTGCTGATCCGCCGCTCGAGACGACGGGCCAGGCGCATCATGATCACCAGGCTGCGTTCGAACAGGCGCTTGCCGTTGAACCGGCCAATGATCGGCGGGTACTTGAAACGCCCCTGTTTGAGCTGATTGCGCAACAGCAGATAGAGCACGATGCCGCAGGACATGGCGATCACGCTCATGATCATCGGCGCGTTCCAGCCGTGCCAGATCGCCAGGCTGTATTCGGGCAAGGTACCGCCCACCACCGGCAGGGCAGCCGCGGCCAGCAACGGGCCGACCACCTGCGCCGGGAAAATCCCCACGACCAGGCAGGCGAAAACCAACAACTCCACCGGCGCGCGCATCCAGCGGGGCGGTTCGTGCGGGGTGTGCGGCAGGTCGGTGGCGGTCGGGCCGAAGAACACGTCGACGGTAAAGCGCAGCGAGTAGGCGACGCTGAAGGTCCCGGCGATGGTCGCGACGATGGGCAGCGTCATCTCGATCCAGGCCGTGGCATTGATGAACACGGTTTCGGCGAAGAACATCTCTTTGGAGAGGAAGCCGTTGAGCAGCGGCACACCGGCCATGGAAGCGCTGGCGACCATGGCCAGGGTGGCGGTGAACGGGATCAGCTTGATCAGGCCGCTGAGCTTGCGAATGTCGCGGGTGCCGCTTTCGTGGTCGATGATCCCGGCGGCCATGAACAGCGAAGCCTTGAACGTGGCGTGGTTGAGAATGTGAAACACCGCGGCCACGGCGGCCAGCGGACTGTTCAGGCCTAGCAGCAGGGTGATCAGACCGAGGTGGCTGATGGTCGAGTAGGCCAGCAAACCCTTGAGGTCGTTCTGGAACATCGCGCAGTACGCGCCGAGCAACAGGGTGCAGGCGCCGGCGCCGCTGACGATGTAGAACCATTCTTCGCTGCCGGACAGCGACGGCCACAGTCGTGCGAGGAGAAACACCCCGGCCTTGACCATGGTCGCCGAGTGCAGATAGGCAGAAACCGGTGTCGGCGCCGCCATCGCGTGGGGCAGCCAGAAGTGGAAGGGGAACTGTGCGCTTTTGCTCAGGGCGCCGATCAGGATCAGGGGCAGCAGAATAGGGTAGAGGGCGTGCGCGCGAATCAGATCGCCGGCGGCCAGGACCTTGTCCAGGTCATAGCTGCCGACCACATGGCCGAGCAGCATGACCCCCGCCAGCAGACACAAACCGCCTGCACCGGTGACCATCAGCGCCATATAAGCACCGCGTCGCGCATCGGCGCGGTGGTGCCAGTAGCCGATCAACAGGAATGAAAAGAGGCTGGTCAGCTCCCAGAAAAACACGATCTGGATCAGGTTGCCGGAGATCACCAGCCCGAGCATGGCGCCCATGAACGCCAGGAAAAACGCGAAGAACCGCGGCACCGGATCGTCCGGCGACATGTAGTAGCGGGCGTACAGCGAAACCAGCGTGCCGATGCCCAGCACCAGCATCGAGAACAGCCAGGCGAAGCCGTCCATGCGCAGGACGAAGTTCAGGCCAAGGCTGGGCAACCAGAAAAATTCTTCGCGGATCACGCCGCCATCGGCGATTTGCGGGTACAGCAGGGCGACCTGAACAGTGCCTATCAAGGCAACCAGACCCGCCAACAAAGATTCGGTGTTACGCGCGTTGTGCGGCAGCAAGGCTGCCAGACAGCTGCCGATAAAAGGCAGAAGCAGTAGAACTATCAGGGACATAGGCTTCTAATCTGCGGAAGTTTGTGAAGCATCATACGTGCCAGCTCCCGGATCACCAAACGCCAAGCTGTCGCAGAATCCTACAAGGTAGACGGAAAATTCCTGATTCACATTGTTTCCAAAACCTGTATTCAGCAGGCCTGGCCCCATCGCGAGCAAGCTCGCTCCCACAGTGAATCGTGGTGTACATAGGTTATGTGTACACCAAAGACCTAATGTGGGAGCGAGCTTGCTCGCGATAGCTATTTATCAAGCGCCGAAAATTTCACGGCTTAACCTTGAATTTCCCTCTCCAACTCTTCCGCAGACGCAGCAGACCTACCCTTGGTCTTCAACTCACTGACAATCACCGCCGCCACAATCAATCCCGCACCCACCAGTGCAATCGCCGGCAACCGCTCCCCGGCAATCCTTCCGACAATCCCGGCCCACACCGGCTCACCGGCATAAATCAACGTCGCCCGCGTCGGCGAAACGCTCTTCTGCGCCCAGTTCATCGCCACTTGAATCGCCGCACTGGCCGCGCCCAAGCCCAACGCGCTGCATAACAGCAGCCAGGAGAAGTCCGGAATCCTTTCCTGAGTCGGCACCACCATCAAGAACGCCAGCACCGAGGTGACTGCCAATTGCACCACCGTCACCCGTCGCACGTCGACCTGGCCGGCATACGTGCTGATCAGAATGATCTCCGCCGCAATCGCCACGGCGCTGATCAACGTGGCGATTTCGCCCGGGCTGAAATTGAACGAAGCGCCGGCAGGTCCCGACAGCAGCATTAGCCCGGTAAACGCCAACATGATCCCGATGCTCGGCATCAACCCCGGACGCCGCCCCAGAACCAGCCATTGCAGCAACGGCACGAAGGGCACGTACAACGCGGTAATAAACGCCGACTGACTGCTGGGAATGCTCTGCAACCCGACGGTCTGCAATCCGTAACCCAGCATGATCGCCACGCCGATAAAGGCCCCAGCCTTCAATTCGAACAGGGTCAGCTCCCGCAGGTGACGCCAGGAAAACAGCGCGACAATGATCGCCGCCGCGGCAAAACGCAGGCCGACGAAGAACATCGGCCCGCTGACGGTCATCGCATGTTGCACCAGCAAGAAGGTGCCGCCCCAAACCATGGTGATCAGCACCAGCACGCACTCGGCCTTGCTGAACCGCGAGAAACGGGAGGAAGTGTGAGGGGTATTCACCGACGTCATGACCTTGCGCGCTACCTGAGGGGGACGCACAATGCGCCGAATGTTGCGCAGTATACTGCCCAACCCCACCAAGTGAGCAATATAGTGCACAAAGATTCCACGCAACGGACTTCGGTCCTTCAGCACGTTAGCCAGAACGTTCGACGCTTGCGCCACGCCGCCGACATGAGCCAGGCGGCGCTGGCGGAAAAATCCGGGGTCAGCCGCCGAATGCTGGTGGCGATCGAGGCTGGCGAAAAGAACGTCAGCCTGACCACCCTCGACCGTGTGGCCGAAGCGCTGAACGTCGCATTCAGCGACCTGATCCAGGCCCCGGATGCACGCGATCCGAGTCGTATCAACGAAGTGGCCTGGGCCGGGACAATTCCTGGCAGCAAAGCCGTTTTACTGTCCAAAGCCACCGCCACCCGTGAGGTGGAGCAATGGGAGTGGTGCCTGCAGCCGGGGGAAATTTACCCGTCGCAACCGGATGCTGAGGGTTGGAGTGAGCAGATCTATGTATTCGAAGGCTGCCTGACCCTGATGCTGGGCGATACACCCCATGAGATCGCTGCCGGCGAGTTCTACATGTTCGCCAGCAACCAGCCCCACGCCTATCGTAACGATGGGCCGGTGGCGGCGCGGTTTGTGCGAAATGTGGTGATCTAGCCGCTGATACCGCTCATCGGAAACGTTGAGATACCTGTTATTTCTGACAGTAGACGTCAAGCGTCATTGAGCTCTCAATAACGTTCAGCGCTTCAACTGTGCAAACTTTTTGCTGATAGCGCTTCTTTCGAACGTCTACTAGAAGGAATCAGGCAATGGAATTGGACCCGCTTAAAATTAAAGAAGCTATCAATGGGGTGATCACGATGTCGGCAGTCGAAAATGGGGGGACAGCCATTATTCCTCCTCGGACTGATCCGCATTCTAATGACGAAATTGAAATTCTCATTAACGGCAAAGTTGTTGTCTCCATTTATCTTCCGGAGCCGGACGATAAAGAGATAGAAGTGTTGGTACCAAAAGTTGCCTTCCTGAACCACTCCGGTCAGGGGCCGGTACCATTTCAATACATTTTCTATCCGGGAGCCACGGGTAACCCAATCCCATCCATATCAATTAATTATGAAATTCACTTGGCTTGAGGTCGGTTTAAGCCTCCCTGTCTTTAAGCAGAGGGGCCTAAGAAATTAATTTTGATTGTGGTTCCGATGAGTGCTCAGCGCTCTGTAAACCAGAGCGCTGAGTATTTCCTTTATAGGCTGTTGCTCAAGCAACAGGTAAACGACAGTTTGTTGCATATTATTATCGGATAATGCAGGTGTTTTATCGTAACTATCTGAATAATAAAGAATAAATATCCTGGCACGACTTGTGAAGGAGGTCTCGGGTACCCACCCGGAATCAAGGAGTCGGCCCATGACAGCCTCAACCCAACCCCCTCGCACCGCCCACGTCATCCGCTCGGACGCCGAAGCCATCGCCGTGGCCCACAAGCTCGCCGCACGCTTTGCCATCGAAGCCAGCGCGCGGGACCGCGAGCGACGCCTGCCGGTCGCCGAGCTCGACGAGTTTTCCGCCAGCGGCCTCTGGGGCATTACCGTTCCCAAGGCATACGGCGGCGCCGGCGTTTCCTACGTGACCGTCGCTGAGGTGATCAAGATCATTTCCGCAGCCGACTCATCCCTCGGCCAGATCCCGCAAAACCACCTCGGCGTACTCGACATCCTGCTGCAAACCGCCACCGAAGAGCAGAAGCGTTACTACTTCGGCAAAGTCCTGCAGGGCTACCGATTCGGCAACGCTTTCTCCGAATCCAAAAGCAAAAATGCCGGTGCCTTCGAAACCCGAATCCGTTTCGATAAAGACACCGCGCAGATCGACGGCGAAAAGTTCTACTGCACCGGCGCCTTGTTCGCGCACATCGTGCCAGCGGTGGCGGTTAATGAAGAGAACAAAGCCTTCATCGCCTTCATCGAACGCGACACTCCCGGCTTGACCGTTATCGACAGCTGGGACGGTTTCGGCCAGCGCACCACGGCCAGCGGCGGCGTGACACTCAACGCCGTGAAAGTGCCTTTGACCGCGGTAATCCCGGCCCACAAGGCATTCGATGAACCCACGGCCGATGGCCCGATTTCACAAATCATCCAGGCCGCTGTGGACACCGGGATCGCCGTGGGTGCGCTGGAGGAAACCAAGCGTTACGCCCGCGAATCCCGCCCGTGGATCGACAGCGGTAACGATCACGGCTGGCAGGACCCGTTCAGCATCGCCGCCATCGGCGACCTCGAATGGCGGGTCCACGGCACCGAAGCGATCCTCAAAAAGGCCGGTCGCGCCATTGACCATGCCTTGCTCAATCCCAACGAAGACACGGTGGCCCGCGCTTCGGTGGTGGTTGCCCAGGCCAAAGTGCTGTCGGCCGAGATCGCCTTGCTTGCCAGCAGCAAACTCTTCGAACTGGCCGGCACCCGCTCGGTGCTCGGCAAGTACAACCTCGACCGCCACTGGCGCAACGCCCGGACGCACACCCTGCACGATCCGGCACGCTGGAAATACCACCTGATCGGCAACTACCTGCTCAACGGCGTGAAGCCTGCGCGCCACGCCTGGAACTGAGGAGCCCACCATGAACGCTTTGACTCAACCGATTGTTGCCGGGCAGCCCTTGGCCAAAAGTCAGCATGATTTGCACAACGCCCGCAGCTTGCTTGATGCGACGTTGCGTTTCGTCCGGCAGCAGGCCCAAACCACGGATGATCCTTACGTCATCAGCCGCTTCGGCGATTTGCACATCCGCATTGAAGTCGCCGCCGCGCTGCTCGAACGCGCCGAAGACTTTCTGAACAGCGTGGATGACGACACGGAAATCAGCGTCGCCATCGCCGAGTCGCAGCTGGCCAGCGCGGATGCTTTAAATGCCGTCAGCAACGCTGAATTCGAACTCACCGGCCAACGCACGGTGTTGCCCGGATCACTGCATGACCCACTGCGCCGGAAACTCCACCTCATCGGCAACTTCCGCCTCAACGGCATCCATCCCCCAAGCTTCAGGAGTGCTGTTTGATGGGCCGAGAAATTCGTCTCAACGCCTTTGACATGAACTGCGTTGGTCACCAGTCGCCGGGGTTGTGGGCGCATCCGCGAGATCGCTCCTGGCAGTACAAGGATCTGGAGTACTGGACCGATCTGGCGAAAATCCTCGAACGCGGCAAGTTCGACGGTTTGTTCATCGCCGACGTGCTGGGCATCTACGACGTTTACAACGGCAATGGTGACGCGGCGATCCGTCAGGCGGCGCAGGTGCCGGTCAACGATCCGCTGCAATTGATTCCGCCGATGGCGCTGGTCACCGAGCACCTGGGTTTCGGCCTGACCGCTTCGTTGTCGTTCGAACACCCGTATCCGTTCGCCCGGCGCCTGTCGACGCTCGACCATCTGACCAAGGGCCGCGCCGGCTGGAACATCGTCACCTCTTATCTGGAAAGCGGTGCGAAGAACCTCGGCCAGAAAAACCAGACCGAACACGACGCCCGTTACGACTTCGCCGAAGAGTATTTGGAGGTTTGCTACAAACTCTGGGAAGGCAGTTGGGAAGAGGGCGCGATTCTGCGGGATCGCGAGCGGCGGATTTTCAGCGACCCGAGCAAAATCCATGAAATCCAGCACGTCGGTAAGCACTTCCAGGTGCCGGGCATTCATCTTTGCGAACCCTCGCCGCAACGCACACCGGTTCTCTATCAGGCTGGCGCATCCAGTCGCGGCAAGCAATTCGCGGCCGAGCATGCCGAGTGCGTGTTCGTCGCTGCGCCGTCGAAAGTGCTGCTGAAGAAAACCGTTGCCGACATCCGTCGTCGGGCTGCCGACGCCGGACGCGATCCGTCGAAAATTCTGATCTTCAACCTGCAAACCGTGATCCTCGGCGAGACCGACGCCAAGGCCAAAGCCAAGTTTGAGGAATACAAAACCTGGGTCAGTTATGAAGGCGCGATGGCGTTGATCTCTGGCTGGACCGGGATCGATTTCAGCCAGTTCAAACCGGATGAACCGCTCAAACACGTGCACACCAACGCGATTCAATCGGCGGTGGAAGCGTTCTCCACGGCAGACCCGAACAAGGTCTGGACGCCTAACGAATTGGCTGACTGGGTGGGCATCGGCGGTTTTGGTCCGTTGTTTGTCGGCAGTCCCGAGACCGTCGCCGATTTGCTGCAGGAGTGGGTCGAGGAGACCGATGTGGACGGCTTTAACCTGGCCTATGCATTGACTCACGAAACCTTCATCGACGCCGTGGAATTGCTGGTGCCGGAGTTGCAGAAGCGTGGGGTCTACAAAACCGAATACGCGCCGGGGACCTTGCGCGAGAAGTTGTTCGGTGAAGGGCCGCGATTGCCGGATATTCATCCGGGCGCGGGTTATCGAGACCTGGCGGCGTTGCGGCAGCAGGAAAAGAAGTTAGTGTCTGCCTAAACAACTTCAGCACAACAAAAATCCCTGTGGGAGCGAGCTTGCTCGCGATGAGGCCAGCACATCCAACATCGATGTTGCCTATTAGACCGCCATCGCGAGCAAGCTCGCTCCCACAGTGGATCGGTGGAGTTTTACATATTGCGTTAACCCTTCAGCCCTGCGGACCACCGCACGCTTTTGCCCATGAACAGGAGGTCAAGCCAATGAGCGTGCACGAACTCAAACCTCCGCCAATCGCGGACACCACCGAGTGTCGGGTCGATCTGCCCAAGGCTTTGGAGCAATTGCGCCACTGGGCGCAGGTCAGGCCCTTGCAACCTGCGTTGCGCCACAAACGCCATGGTCAGTGGTTCGTCTGGCGCTGGATCGATGCCTTGCGCGATGTCGAGCGTTTGGCCGACGGCTTGAGTCAGCAAGGATTCACAAAAAAATCGCGTCTGGCGTTGAGCGGCGCCTTCGAGCCGAATTTATTGCTGCTGGCCCTGGCATCGCTACATATCGGCGGTGAACTGCTGACCTTGCCGGACAACCTCGACCCCGAATCACTGCACAAAAACCTGCGGCGCAGCCGGCCCACTCACGCGTTCGTCCAGGGTCGACAGCCCCGGAAACTCTGGCTCAACGAAGGTCAATCGCTGTTGAACTTCGCTGATCTACTCGGCCCGGTTGAACCCCCGCAACGCCTGAGCCGCTGGGCACAAGGCAAGCCATTGTGGAGCGAAGAGGGCACCCAATGGCAGGCCGGCCTCAGCGTTTTGCTCGAACACTGGCTGAACCGCGGCCATGCTCTGGCCTTCCCGGAAAGCCTCGACAGTGCCAGCCGCGACCGTCGTGAAGTGGCACCCTCGGGATTGTTGTTATCGGCCGAGCGCCTGCAACTGCTGGCCGCCGAAATCGACAGCCGTCTCGCCCCCCAAGGCACCTGGCGCCGACGCCTCTGCGACTGGGCCATCGCCCACCCGGAAAAAGGCCTGCAACGACTGATCAAAAACCGCGTTCGCCGACTGCTGGGCTTTCAAAACCTGCATTTCATCTGGCAAGCCACGCGCGCCCCCGACGCGCAACCTGCGCCTGCCTGGCTATCCGAATTCAAACGGGACATCGCATGAGCTCGAGCGATTCCATCCTGCAAGTCAGCGGTATTTCTCTGTCCTACTTTGGTACTGCTTGATGAACCTTCCATGGGTTTGGCGCCTATTATCGTCCAAGAGATTTTCGAGATGAAACATTGATCAGTGAGAACGCCATGACTGAAACCCAAAGCGGACAGGCCACCGACGCCATCCGCCACGCGGACATCCTGATCGTCGGCGGCGGCCTCAGCGGCGCAATGCTGGCGGCGCAGTTGCTGCGCCTGCCGGGCAAACGCCAGGTGCTGGTGATCGAACCCCGCGCGGAACTCGGTCGGGGCGAGGCGTACAGCGCGGTCGAGTTGGGCCACACGCTCAACGGCAATGCGGCGCGGATGAGCGTCGACCCGGACAACGTCGACGACCTGACCCAATGGCTGACTGAATACATCGCGGCCGGTGGCTGGCCGGAGTCTGACGAGCAACATGTGCCGGTCAGCGAATTGTTCCCGCCCCGGGGGATTTTCGGCCTGTACGTGCAGCAACGCCTGGCCGAAGCGCAAGCGGTGGGGGCGGTGAACGGGTCAACGGTCGAGCATGTGCGGGCCGAGGTGGTTGACCTGCAAACGGCGGATGATTCTGTGTTGCTGACGTTGAGTGACGGGCAACGCTTGCAGGGCGCTTATGCGGTGTTGGCCACGGGGATGTTCCCCGCGGCGCGCACGCCACAGACCGAGTCCAGCGGCTTGAATGCCGCTGCGCTTGATCCATGGGATGTCGCTGGCATGCAGCAGCTTGATCCGCAGTCGACCGTGCTGATCATCGGCTCGGGCCTGACCATGGTCGATGCCGTGGTGTCGCTGGAACAGGCCGGGCATCGCGGGCCGATCGAAGTGTTTTCCCGGCATGGCTTGCTGCCTCATGTACGTCGTCAGCCACCGGCCTGGGTAGATTTTCTCGCCGAGGATCAGAGCATTCGCACACCGCGGCAGCTGGTGCGCGAGCTGCGTCGGCATTGCCGGGACGCCATCGTTCAAGGCATCGACTGGCAGGCGCCGCTCGACACCGTGCGGGCGCATATCGGCCGCTTGTGGCATCAGGCGACGGACGTGCAGCGTCGGCAGTTCGTCCGGCATGTGCGGCCGTGGTGGGAAAGTCATCACCACCGCTCGCCGCCGTTGAGTGCCGAACTGGTGGGGCGGTTGCACAAGGAAGGGCGGTTGCGGATTCAGGCGGCGTCGTTCAAAGGGCTGGAGCCTTCAGCGGACGGCGCAGTGAGCATCCGCATCCGCCGTCGGGGTGAGGCAGAAACCACCGTTGTCAGCGGCGCGGCATTGATCAATTCCAGCGGCATCGAATACGACTGGCGGCGGGTGGCCCGACCGCTGCCACAGCAACTGCTGGCCCGCGGACTTGTCCGGCCGGGGCCGTTGGCGCTGGGGATTGCGGCGGCGGTGGATGGCGCGGTGTTGGGCGCCGATGAACACGTCGCCAGTCGTCTGTTCGCCATGGGCCCACCGTTGCGCGGCATGTGGTGGGAAAGCACCGCAGTGACCGACGTCGCGAGCCAGGCCAAGGCGCTCGCCGCTCGCCTGACAACTCCGTCGCTTCTGTAGCAGCTGCCGAGCCTGCGAGGCTGCGTTCGGCTGCGAAGCAGTCGTGAAATCAGACGATGCGGTGTTTCAGGAAAACCGAGTGAACAGGGTTTACGACTGCTTCGCAGCCGAACGCAGCCTCGCAGGCTCGGCAGCTGCTACAGATATCTCGAGCCTGTATTTCAACATTAAAGACAACAAACCCCGGGTAGATTGGATCTACCCGGGGTTTGTTGTTTCAAGCGGCGCAACGCCGTTGATCAATAACGCTGATACTTAGAACCGAACTCAGGGCGGTTTTCAGCGACGTACAGTTTGCTCGCCTGGCTGTCTTTGTGATCAACACCGACAGTGTTCACGTTCAGTGTGGCCGGTTGGCTGACTTTAGCCGCGGCAACGACCTGCGAGGTGGCGTGTGGGGCGGCGATGGCGGAGGTAGCGCCAAGAACCGAAAGGGCGAATCCAAGACCAATGATGCTTTTCATGAGGGTGCTCCAGAGCGTGGGGAGAAGATGTGGCCACTGTAGAGCTGGAGCTTCGCGATGAAAAAACACCCTGACGCATAGTTGTTATCGAGAGCGTTGATCCATCGTCAGCGGGGTGTGTTGTCGCTGAGCCAGCGCTGCTTGAGTTGTTCCAGACGCCCATCGCGGTTCATCTCGTCCAGCGCCTGTTGCCAGCGCGCGACCTGGCGCGCATCGGTTTGCGGGGAAAACGCGATGTAGGTGCCTTGCTTCATCAGCGGCATCTGATAGTGCAACTGGCTGGGCGCCAAGCCTTCTTCCCGGGCGAGGGTGGCGATGGAGAGGGTGTCGGCCACGACAAATTCGACGCGCCCCAGACGTGCCAGACGCATCATTTGTTCGGGCGTTTCCACACCATACAGATTGTTCAGACCCTGCTTGCGCAAGTAGTCGTAAGCCAGCCATTTTCGCGGGACGGCGATACGGCCCTGGGTGCTGGCGTCCTGCAAACTGCGCACCGGTTGCTGGGTGTTAGCGGAATAAAGCGCCGTTTCCACGTCCATCAGCGGACCGACCCACTGGTATTGGCTCTCGCGCTCGGCGGTGCGCAACACGGTAAACACCCCGGTGGCAGGCTCGGTCGCGGCGACGTGCAGGGCGCGCAGCAAAGGGACCTGTTGCAAGTGCACCTGGTCGCCGGTGCGTTCGGCCAGTGCCTGCACCACGTCCACGCCAAACCCCACCAGTTGATTACCTTGCTGAAAGTGCAAGGGCGGATGGTTGTCGGTGAGCAGGTTCAGATCCGCCGCGACCGCCGTAAAGGTCAGGAAAGACAACAGGCAACCGGCAATGCGCTTCATGAATCGTCCTTGATGAAGTGAAGCGCAAATCTTAGTACGGGCGTGCTGCAACTGTCCCGAGGAATTATCGGGGCTTTTACGTCAGATCTCAGGACTTATGGGTGTGGCTTGACACAATCAACTGTGGGAGCGAGCTTGCTCGCGATGAGGCCCTGTCAATCAACATTAATGTTGAATGACACACCGCCATCGCGAGCAAGCTCGCTCCCACAGTTGATCCTCGTTGTGTGAAGGTTTTGATCAATACCGCTGATATTTCGAGCCGAATTCAGGACGGTTTTCCGCGACAACCACACCACCGCGCAGGGCGTTGCTCGGGCTGACCGATGCCACACGTTCGCGCAGTTCTTGCAGACGGTCGGCACCGCCTTCAGCCACGCGATTCTCGATCAGACGATCGGAACCGCCTTCCACCAGCAGTTGTTGAACCTGGCCAGGGGACGCCGCATGGCCGGTGTGGGCCGACGCCAGGCTAGTCAGGCCGAGACCACCAACCAGTGCCAGACCGAGTGCCAGGGACGAGACTTTCGAGAAGTTGATCATGGGTGATTCTCCGTGCGTTTAGTTTGAGTGGGTCGGTAGCGGCTGCTATCCGGTGATCACAGTTAAACGCTCGGGTGTATCGGTGATGTGTGCTCGAACAAGCTGAAATCGGTGTCTGCGTATCTGTCGCGGGTTCTTATACAGACGGATACAAAACCCTATGAAAAACGCTCCTCAGGTTCTGCTGGGGAGAGCTTCATGATTCTGCGCCGAGCAATTCCACCGGGTAGGAGAACACGTAGCCTTCGCTGCGCACGGTTTTGATATAGGTCGATTCCCGTGAGTCATCCATCAATCGTTGGCGCAGACGGCTCACCAGCAAATCAATCGAGCGGTCAAACAGGTCGGCGTCGCGGCCCTGGGTCAGGTTGAGCAGCTGGTCACGGCTGAGCACCCGTTGCGGGTGATCGAGGAACACCCGCAGCAGACGGTATTCGGCGCCACTGAGGGCCACCATCGTGCCGTCTTCGTCGAGCAAGTGCCGGGCGGTGGTGTCCAGGCGCCAGCGACCGAAACCCAGCAATCGGCCGGTTTCGGTAATCAACAGGTTCGGCGGCAGCATCCGGGTGCGGCGCAACACGGCGTTGATCCGCGCCAGCAGTTCGCGGGCGGCGAAGGGTTTGGTCAGGTAGTCGTCGGCGCCCATTTCCAGGCCGAGGATGCGATCGGTTTCGTCGTTGCGTGCGGTGAGCATCAGGATCGGCGTGGCTTTGTGTTTGCCCGAGCGCAATTCGCGGCACAGCAGCAGGCCGTCATCGCCGGGCATCATGATGTCCAGCACGATCAGGTCCACCTGATTGGCTTCCAGAAAACTGCGCATCTGCCGGCCATCGGCGACGACGGTGGTGCGCAGCCCGTTCTTCTTCAGGTAATTGCCGACCAACTCGCGAATCTCCCGGTCGTCGTCGACGATCAGGATGTGGTTCACATGTTCCATCGCTCAAGCCTCTTGTTGTTCGCTTTGTATCGCACTGTATCGGGTGCCCCCGCAGACACCTTACGCCTTACTAATTCCGGTTTTACGACACATGGCAGATACCTCGGGCCGATTAAATGGGTTCCATCGAGACAAGACGACTTGCCTCACAACCACTGCCCATTGCAACCCTGAGGAAATCACCATGAACTGGAACAAACTGATTGCCGCCAGCTTCTTCGCGGTCCTGAACGTTGCAGCGTTTTCGGCCCATGCTGATGTTCAAGCGCCGTCGCAGATAACTTCTCACGGCACCCACCTGGATATCAAGAAAGTGGTTTCCGTCGCCGACAACGGCGGCGGCAATTGCGGCATTGTCGATGCCCGCCTGACCTACCTCGATTCCAGCGGCACGCAGAAAGTCCTCGATTACAGCAAATTCGCAGAGTGCGGCAATCAGGGCGGCTGATCCTTCCACTACGCTCATCGCTGTCGAAACACGTCGTCCAGAACACCAGGTCAATGACTTCCAGGGAAATCACCATGAAGATGAATGTGTTGAGCAAAAAAAACGACTCACGTCGTCGTTTCTTTGGCCCATCGGTCCTCGCTTTCGCGCTGATGCAGTTAGGTGCCCTTGGTGCTGCCAATGCGCAAGCCGCGACACCAGAGCCAGTGGTGGCCAGCGCCGGCACCCTCAAGGCGGACTCGTTCGGCCCGCTGAAGCATGTCAGCGCCGGGTTGCTGAATGTGGCTTACGCCGAAGTCGGCCCCGCCGATGGTCCGGTGGTGATTCTTCTGCACGGTTGGCCCTACGACATTCACAGCTATAGCGAAGTGGCGCCCTTGTTGGCGGCCAAGGGGTACCGGGTGCTGATCCCGTATGCACGGGGCTACGGCGACACGCATTTCCTGTCCGACAAGACTGTTCGCAACGGCCAGCCCGCCGCGTTGGCCAGTGACGTCATCGACTTTATGGATGCGCTCAAGATCAAGAAGGCGGTGCTCGGTGGCTACGACTGGGGTGCGCGCTCGGCGGACATCGTCTCGGCGCTCTGGCCGGAGCGGGTGGAGGCGCTGGTCTCGGTGAGCGGCTACCTCATCGGCAATCAGGCCGCCGGCAAGAACCCGTTGCCGCCCAAGGCCGAGCTGCAATGGTGGTACCAGTTTTACTTCGCTACGGAACGCGGCCAGGCCGGTTACGAAAAAAATCGCCACGACTTCGCCAAGTTGATCTGGGAGCTGGCCTCCCCGAAATGGACCTTCGACGACGCGACTTTCGACCGCAGCGCGGTGGCCCTGGACAACCCCGATCATGTGGCTATTACGATCTTCAACTATCGCTGGCGGTTGGGCATGATTCAGGGCGAACCTCAATATGAAGCGCTGGAGCAGCGGCTGGCCAAGGCCCCGGTCATTACGGTGCCGACCATCACCATGGAAGGGGATGCCAATGGGGCGCCACATCCGGCTGCCGAGGATTATGCCAAGCGCTTCACCGGCAAATATGAGTACCGACTCATCAGCGGCGGCATCGGCCACAACTTGCCACAGGAAGATCCGCAGGCCTTTGCCAAGGCGATCATTGATGCGGATCACCTATAAACCACTGTGGGAGCGAGCCTGCTCGCGAATGGCGGTGTGTCAGTCAACATCATGGTTGAATGACACACAGCTATCGCGAGCAGGCTCGCTCCCACAGGGTTGTTTGATGGTGCCTGTTACGCAACCACTTGATAACACGGCACATACGCCGCGCCGCCGGGCAGTTTCATCCGGTGCTGGGCGACGAAGGCTTTGAGCAGTTGATCCAGCGGTTGCATGACGGCCGCATCGCCACGGATCTGGTACGGCCCGTGTTCTTCGATCAGTCGGATACCCTTGTCCTTGACGTTGCCGGCGACGATGCCGGAGAACGCGCGGCGCAGGTTGGCGGCCAGTTCGTGGGCCGGCAGGTTGCGGCTCAGTTTCAGGTTGGCCATGTTTTCGTGGGTTGGATCGAACGGGCGCTGGAAGCCTTCGTCGATTTTCAGCAGCCAGTTGAAATGGAACGCGTCATTGCGCTCGCGGCGGAACTGCTTGACCGCTTTTAGACCTTGAGTCATTTGACGCGCGACTTCAGCCGGGTCATCGATGATGATCTCGTAGTGTTGCTTCGCGGCTTCACCCAGCGTGGCACCGACAAACGCATCCAGTTGCTCCAGATACGGCGCGGCATGTTTCGGCCCAGTGAGAACCACGGGAAAGGGCAGGCCGGCGTTGTCCGGGTGCATCAGGATGCCGAGCAGGTACAGGAACTCTTCGGCGGTGCCGGCGCCGCCCGGGAAGATGATGATGCCGTGGCCGACGCGGACGAAGGCTTCCAGACGTTTTTCGATGTCCGGCAGGATCACCAATTCGTTGACGATCGGGTTGGGCGCTTCGGCGGCGATGATGCCCGGCTCGGTCAAACCGAGGTAGCGGCCACCGTGAATGCGCTGCTTGGCGTGGGCGATGGTCGCGCCTTTCATCGGGCCTTTCATCACGCCGGGACCGCAACCGGTGCAGATGTCGAGGCTGCGCAGGCCCAGTTCGTGGCCTACTTTTTTGGTGTATTTGTATTCTTCGGTGTTGATCGAGTGGCCGCCCCAGCACACCACGATCTTCGGCTCCACGCCGGGGCGCAGGGTGCGGGCGTTGCGCAGCAGGTGGAACACGTAGTCGCTGATGCCCTGGGAGGTGCTCAGGTCGATGCGCTGGGCGTCGAGTTCGTTTTCGGTGTAGACGATGTCGCGCAGGGCGCTGAAGAGCATTTCCCGGGTGCTGGCGATCATTTCGCCATCAACGAAGGCATCGGCCGGGGCGTTCAGCAGTTCCAGGCGTACGCCGCGGTCCTGCTGGTGAATGCGGATTTCGAAGTCCTTGTAGGCTTCGAGGATGGTTTTGGCGTTATCGACATGGGCGCCGGTATTGAGGATGGCCAGGGCGCACTGGCGGAATAAGGTGTAGGTGCTGCCGGATCCGGCTTCGCTCAGTTGCTGTACTTCACGTTGAGAAAGGGTTTCCAGGCTGCCTTTTGGGCTGACCGAGGCGTTGATTACTTGTCGTTGGGTCATTCAATGATCCTTAAAACGATGCCACTCATACAGGCAAATGGCATCCGAATAGTATGTATCCATGAAAGAAGATGGCACGAACTGCGCTGTATCGCCATTTCCCCGTTTGACGATGAAAAGATGAAAAGGAGCCCCAGCATAGCTAAATCCCCTGCAGAGGCGATAATGCCCCGCAGTCTTTTTACCCATGCCCTCAAGGAACCCCGTCGCGATGTTCGAAATCCAGCCGCAGAACCCCGAACGCTATCGAAGCCAGACGCGACGCAGCACGATAATCATAGCCTTGATTTTCCTGGCCCTGGCGATGGTGTTGTCGACCACGGCGGTGGCGCTGTTCGGTGAGCCCGATGGCGACAATCTGCGCTTTAACGTCGGTGGCGTGTTCGTGGCGGTGCTGCTGATGGCCGCACTGATGCGTGGCATGTTCTGGACCCAGCCGTGGATGGCCCCGGCGGTTTACGGCTGGCAGCTCAAGCGCAGCCTGATGAGCATCACCAACGTCATGCATCAGGTGACGGCGGCGGTGGAGAAGGAGGATCCGACGGCCATGAAGCTGCTGCGTTTCTACCATCTGGGGTTGAGCCAGATGCACGAGCTGGACGGCAACTCCAGTGATCACAGCCAATTGACCCGCGAGATGGATCAGCACAAGGCGCGGATGGAAGCGCTGGGTATCGAGACTGATCAGACGCAATTGAATCCCGCCTGGATCGAGGCCGTGAAGCAGACGCCTCGGTAGGACCTCTGGTGTGGGCAGAAACCGACAGCCGCAACGCAAACCTTGTAGCAGCTGTCGAGCTTGCGAGGCTGCGTTCGGCTGCGCAGCAGTCGTGAAATCAGACAACGCGGTGTTTCAGAAAAACCTCGCACTCAGGTTTTACGACTGCTGCGCAGCCGAACGCAGCCTCGCAAGCTCGACAGCTGCTACAGAGCCGAACGCAGGCTTCGGCAGCTGCTACTTGGATCGTGTTATGGCGCTTAAACCCGCAGACGCAGGGTTTCAAAGAGTTCCCTGTCTTCCTTTTTGGCCGAGCGGGCGTGGCGCCGAATGACCTGCAACAGGCAGTCGGTAAAGCACAGCGCTGCATTGCTCAGCGAGCCATTGCGGCGGGTCACGATGCTCAGCTGCCGGGGTTCGAACTGCTCGGCCAGCTCCAGGGCAACCACCCGGCCGAGGAAGGGCGGGGCAACGCTCACGATGGACGGTCCCCAGGTACACATGTCGGCCCGCTCGACCATCATTTGCAGGATGGCCAGTGAATGGGCCCGAACGATTCGGTTCTCATCGATCTGCGCACCGTGTTTCCAGAACAACGCCTGCATCAGCCCGTCGTGTCCGTCCGGCGCGTAGTTCAGCGTCCAGTTCTGCTCCAGTAGCTCATGGATCGACCGAGCGTCCTGCCGAGCATGGCCCTGACGGACCAGCACCGACGTCTGGTAATCGAGCAATGTTTCGCAGGCAAACTCCTGGGTCGATTGCGCCGGGTGCAACTGGCCAATCGCAAAATCCATGCTGCCATCGCGCAACAACGGCTGGGCCACGGCCATCAGGCTTTCGTACAGCTCCAGGCGGATTTCCGGCATGCGCTCGCGAAACGCCAGAACCACCTCGGGCAAGAAGGTCAGGGCGATCCAGGGCGTGACCCCGACACACAGACGCCCTTGGGCCTTGCCGCGCATGTGATCGAGCTCGGTCTGTGCATGCTCCAGTTGCTTGATCACGAGCCGGGCGTGGGTCAGCAATACTTTGCCGTATTCCGTGAAGTTCAGGCCGCTGGGGGTTCGGGTGAACAGCGGTAACTGCTGACTGGTTTCCAGTTCGCGCAATGCTTTGGTCACGGCGGCCTGGGAGATGTCCAGCGAACGCGCGGCGGCGCGGATGCTGCCGGTTTCGGCGCTGGCAATCAGTGCTTGTAATTGATGGAGTTTCATCTGCTCACCCTGGTGACAACCCATGGTTGTCATCATAACCAAACTGGGCCTCCCCAGCCCAGAGCCCGTTCCCTAAGATCCGACTCAGCAACCGCTCAGGTCTTATCGAAGGAATACAACAATGATCGCCGACCCAGTCTTGCCGGGTATTGCAGCCATCCAAGAGGAAATGATCGCGTTGCGCCATAGCATTCACGCGCACCCCGAATTGGGCTTTGAAGAGTTCGTCACCAGCGAGCGGGTTGCAGAATGTTTGACGCAGTGGGGGTTTGAGGTCAGCACTGGCGTGGGCAAGACCGGCGTCGTCGCCACCCTGAAAAATGGCGAGGGCCGGTCGATTGGTTTGCGCGCCGACATGGATGCACTGCCGATTCAGGAAACCACCGGTTTGCCCTATGCCAGCCGGATCGACGGCGTCATGCATGCCTGCGGCCACGACGGCCATACGGCAACACTGCTCGCAGCCGCTAAACACCTGGCGCAGACCCGGGCGTTCAATGGCACTGTAAATCTGATTTTTCAACCGGCCGAAGAAGGCCTGGGCGGTGCGCGGAAAATGCTCGAGGACGGTCTGCTCGAACGGTTCCCGTGTGATGCGATTTTCGCCATGCACAACGTGCCGGGTTATCCCGTCGGGCATCTGGGTTTCTACAGCGGCCCGTTCATGGCGTCTGCCGACACGGTGAACATCAAAATCATCGGCAACGGTGGTCATGGCGCGGTGCCGCACAAGGCGGTCGACCCGGTGCTGGTCTGCTCCTCGATCGTGATCGCCCTGCAAAGCATCGTCTCGCGCAACGTTAATCCGCAGGAAATGGCGATCATCACGATCGGTTCCCTTCATGCCGGCAGCGCCTCGAACGTGATTCCGTCCAGCGCCGAGATGAGCCTGAGCGTGCGCGCCCTTACGCCCGAGATTCGCCACTTGCTCGAAGTCAGGATTACCGAATTGGTCAACGGTCAGGCGGCCAGCTTTGGGGCCCGGGCCCACATCGATTATCAGCATTGTCATCCGGTGTTGATTAACCATCCCGAGCCCACCGCGTTTGCCCGAGAAGTTGCGCGCGAATGGTTGGGAGAAGGGCAACTGATCGACGATTTGCGGCCCTTCACCGCGAGTGAGGATTTTGCCTTTGTCCTGGAAAAATGCCCCGGCAGTTACCTGGTGATCGGCAACGGCGAGGGCGATAGCGGGTGCCTGCTGCACAACCCCGGCTACGACTTCAATGATGCCTGCCTGCCGATCGGTGCGAGTTACTGGGTCAAGTTGGTCGAACGTTTTCTGGGTTGAGTCGCCGTATTTTCGTTGGGCCTGAGAGGAACAAAAATAATGAACAAGATGATTGCGGCTGTTTCATTGGTGTTGTTGACGGCCACAGGTCTGGCCGGCGCGGCCGACTGGTCTGGCAAAGTCCTGAAACTGGGGGTGGACCCCACGTATCCACCGCTGGAGTACAAGAACCAGGACGGCACGCTGACCGGCTTCGGGGTCGACATCGCCGAGGCGCTGTGTACCGAGTTGAAGGCCCGCTGCATTTGGGTTGAAAGCAGCTGGGACGGCATGATCCCGGCGCTGCTGGCGCGCAAGTTCGATGCGGTGGCGTCGTCGATGACCGTGACGCCCAAGCGTCTGGAGCAGATTGCGTTCACCGACAAGGTCTCCAACGCGCCGGCCCGGTTGGTCGTCAAGCGTGGATCGGGCCTGCTGCCCACCCTCGAATCGCTCAAGGGCAAACGCATTGGTGTGGAGCAGGGTTCGACGCAGGAGGCGTATGCCAAAGCCATCTGGGGTTCGAAGGGCATCGACGTGCTTTCCTACCAAAATCAGGACCAAGTGTATGCGGATCTGGTGGTGGGCCGACTCGATGCCTCGGTGCAAGGGGCCATTCAAGCCAGCTACGGCTTCCTCAACACCACGCAGGGCAAGGACTATGAATTTGCCGGCGCCACTCTGGATGATCCGGCCTTTTTCGGCGTCGGTGACGGCATCGGTTTGCGCAAGAGCGATGTCGAGTTGCGCGAAGACTTGAACAAGGCCCTGGCGACGATTCTGGCCAATGGCACTTACGCGCGGATCAATAAAAAGTACTTCGATTTCGACGTCTACGGCGCGAAGTAGCGCCCCTTCGATCATTGAAACAGAGCGGTCGCCTGACCGCTTCATTGCAGCATCCCCCTTCACCTCGACCTAATAAGAACAAGGAGAGTGAAATGCTTCTGGAAGGCTTTGGCCCGCAGATCCTGCTGGGCACCCTGGCCACTATCAAACTGGCGTTATGGTCATTGTTGATCGCGGTCCTGGCCGGGCTGCTCGGCGCCAGTTCCAAGTTGTCCTCCAACCGTTTGTTGCGAACGCTGGCCACCGGTTATACGACGGTGATTCGCAGCATGCCGGACCTGGTGATCATGCTGTTGCTGTTCTTCAGCTTGCAAATGCTGCTCAACCGGATGACCGATTGGCTGGGCATCGCTCAGATCGACATCGACCCGTTTCTGGCCGGCGTCATCACCCTGGCCTTCATTTACGGGGCTTACTTTACCGAGACATTTCGTGGCGCCTTCCAGGCGGTCCCGGCTGGCCAGCTCGAAGCGGCAAGGGCCTACGGCATGACCCGTGGCAAAACCTTTCGCAAAATCCTGTTCCCGCAAATGCTCCGTCACGCACTGCCGGGTATTGGCAATAACTGGCAGGTGTTGATCAAGTCGACCGCGCTGGTATCGATCATCGGCCTGACCGATGTCATCAAAGCCACGCAGGATGCGGGCAAAGGCTCGATGCAGTTCTTTTATTTCACGCTGGTCGGCGGCCTGATCTACCTCGCCATCACCACGGTGTCCAACGTTGTCTTGATGTGGCTTGAGCACCGCTATTCGGTGGGTGTCAGGAAGGCTGCGCTATGACCGGCATTCTCGAAAACTACTGGCAGGCGTATCTGTGGAGTGACGGGCCACATTTTTCCGGATTGGCGGTGACCTTGTGGCTGCTCATTCTTTCGGTGGTGACGGGCTTCCTGCTCGCGGTGCCGTTGTCGATTGCCCGCGTCAGCCGCAACCCGCTGATCCGTCTGCCGGTCTGGTGCTACACCTACGTATTTCGCGGCACCCCGTTGTA
This sequence comes from Pseudomonas sp. GL_093, assembly GCF_057837605.1. NCBI lineage: Bacteria > Pseudomonadati > Pseudomonadota > Gammaproteobacteria > Pseudomonadales > Pseudomonadaceae > Pseudomonas > Pseudomonas sp. GL_093. The sequence continues at coordinate 2,882,104 of NZ_CM174448.1, forward strand.
CATCCAGCTGCTGTTTTTCTACACCGGGGTGTACAGCTTGCACGTGGTCCGATCCCAGGATTTTCTCAACGCGTTTTTCCGTGACGGGTTCAACTGCACGGTGCTGGCGTTCGCGCTCAATACCTGCGCCTACATGACCGAAATTTTCGCCGGCTCCATCCGGGCCACTCCCCATGGCGAAATCGAGGCCGCCAGCGCCTACGGCATGAGCCGGTTCACCCTCTATCGCCGGATCGTCTTGCCGTCGGCGTTGCGCCGGGCCCTACCGTTTTTCAGCAATGAAGTGATTCTGATGCTGCATTCCACCTCGGTGGCGTTTACCGCCACGGTCCCCGATCTGCTGAAAATTGCCCGCGACGTCAACTCGGCGACTTATGCATCCTTTGCCGCGTTCGGCATTGCCGGGGTGCTGTATGCCGGCAGCGCGTTTTTCCTGATCTGGCTGTTTCGTCGCGGCGAACTGCATTGGCTGGGCTACCTCAAACCGCGGACGCACTGACCCCTCACTGGACATGCTCGAATGTATAAATTGATCGTTGAAGATGTGCATAAGAACTACGGCAGCCATGAAGTCTTGAAAGGAGTCTCACTGAAGGCCAGGGCGGGTGACGTGATCAGCATCATCGGCTCTTCGGGGTCGGGAAAAAGTACCTTCTTGCGCTGTATCAACCATCTCGAACAACCGTCCGCCGGGCGCATCATCGTCAATGCCGAAGAGCTGCTGACCCGCAAGAATTCACGGGGCGATTTGTGTGCGGTCGATCCCGCGCAGTTGCAAGTCATGCGCAGCAAGCTGTCGATGGTGTTCCAGCACTTCAATCTGTGGAGCCACATGACGGTGCTGGAAAACATCATCGAGTGCCCGATGAGCGTGCTGGGTGTCCGACGGGCGGAGGCTCTGGAGCGGGCGCGGCATTACCTTGCCAAGGTGGGTTTGCCGGCAAAGGTCGAGACGCAGTATCCGGTCCAGCTGTCCGGCGGCCAGCAACAGCGCGTCGCCATTGCTCGTGCGCTGGCCATGGAGCCGCAAGTGATGCTGTTCGACGAACCGACCTCCGCCCTGGACCCCGAGCTGGTGGGCGAGGTGCTCAAGGTCATGCAGCAGCTGGCCGAAGAGGGCCGGACGATGGTGGTGGTCACCCATGAAATGGCGTTTGCCCGACAGGTGTCGAACCACGTCATGTTTTTGCATCAGGGACGGGTTGAAGAACAGGGGGCACCGTCTACTGTTTTGGATATGCCTGACAGCGAGCGGTTGCAGCAGTTTTTGGTGGGAAGCCTCAAGTAGCGTAAAACCCTCGCCCGGTCGACCTGTGTTTTGTTGATCGTGTACATATCCGTTTCTGTGGTCACGGCGGCTTATGGTTCCGCTCTTACAGCGGGTCACTTTGGAAGAGCGCCAAAGTAACCAAAGCGCATTTGCCCCTTTCGTTCGGTGCCTCGCTGTGGCTCGGCATGCCCTCGCTCCGGTCCTGCTCCGTGGGCCCGCCGCCATCGGCCATCCATGGCCGGGGGCGGCTAACCCGGCATCCATGCCGGGTTGCCCACTGCGCAGAACCTCCACTCGGCCTCTCGAGGGTGCGGTGCATCAAGATCAAAAGCTGCAGGCGAGCTAACGCTCGGCCTGTTGAGTGGTGAGGAGCGTGCGTGCATCCCCTCTCCCCGGTAGGAGCTGTCGAGTGAAACGAGGCTGCGATCTTTTGATCTTGCTGTTGCCGTTGCTTTGCTTTGGCTTCAGATCTGCCGCCCCGTTCCCAGAGGCCGAATGGCGGGGCAGGAGCCCTTGGTTACTTGGGGCTTTTCCAAGTGACTCGCTGTAAAAGCGAAACCGTAATCAGCCATCACCGCAGAAACGGATATGTACCCCAACCGTAATCAGCCATCACCGCAGAAACGGATATGCACCCCAACCGTAATCAGCCATCACCGCAGAAACGGATATATCCCCCAATCGTAAGTGAACAGCATTACGCCGTTTGTCGAGACATCCGTGCGAATAATTCTCGCGTATATCAACCTATCGGGTGTTTGATGAGGCATAGTCGCCTGGCACCAAGCGGCTCATACCCGTCAGGGGTTATAAAATGGGCGAACGGGAAGATTCGCCCTGTGATCAGTATTCAGGGAGCGTCATGGGTCATCCGTCCGTTAACAATCGAATTGAACAATCCCGTCATGGCATGCCTTGGGTCACCGAGCAAGCCGGGGTAACTCTCAAGGTTCGCTCTGCGGTGATTCTGCTGGTCGCGGTGTGCCTGTCCATGACGGCTATCGTGATTTGGGAATCCTGGAGCTCGCGCCAGTACCATCTGCACGACAAAGAAGTGGCGATGTCCAACCTTGCCCAGACCCTGGCCTCGCAAGCGCAGGCGTCGATCAAGCAAGCCGATACGTTGCTGTTGACCCTGGTGGATCGCCTCGAAAACGACGGCATCGTCCAGTCCCGGGTACCCCGGCTGGAGCGATTGCTCAAGGCCCAGCGCAGTGAGTTGAGCCAGCTCCATGGCTTGTTTATCTATGATGAAGAAGGGCGCTGGGTGGCCAATTCCAACGGCGCGGTCGTGCCCGATGCCAACAATTCCGACCGTGAATATTTCATCTTCCATCGCGATCATCCCGACCGCGGCCCCCACATCGGCCCGTCGATCAAGAGTCGTTCGAGCGGTGAATGGATCATGACGGTGTCCCGCCGCGTCAATCATCCGGATGGCCGTTTTGCCGGCGTGGCGTTGGCAACGATTTATCTCAGCCATTTCCTCGGGCTCTACGACAGCATCGACATGGGCGGTAACGGCGTGATCAACCTGATCGCCGACGACGCCACCATCGTTGTTCGTCGGCCATTCAAAGAAACTGAAATCGGCACCAGCGTCGCCAAGGGGCCGCTGTTTACGCAACTGTTGCCCAAGGGCAATTCAGGCACGGCAATCGTCCCTTCCTATGTGGATGGGGTCGAGCGGGTGGTCGGATTCCGAAGGGTCGAGGGTTATCCGCTGATCATCTTTGCTGCGCTGAATAAAGATGAAGTTCTGGCCGGTTGGCGTGAGGAGGTACTGCTGAGTGCCGGGATCGTCTCGTTATTCCTGGGGTTCCTGGGCGTCCTCGGTTATCGCCTCATTCGCCTCATGAAGCAGCAGAATCACGTGCAGGGCGTTCTGCTGGATGCGCAGGAAAAACTCATCGAGGTCAACCGCAGTCTTGAGTTGCTGGCGCTGGAGGACGCGCTGACCGGGCTGTCCAACCGGCGTCAGTTCGATCTGTTCATCCTCGCCGAAATGGGCCGCGCCAGGCGCAACCAGGCCCACCTCGCGCTGCTGATGATCGATGTCGATCACTTCAAGAGCTTCAATGATCTTTACGGCCATGTGGCCGGCGATGAGTGTTTGCGCAACATCAGCACGATCATCAGGGACAACATCAAGCGCCCCGGCGACCTGGCTGCGCGCTATGGCGGCGAAGAGTTTGCGGTGGTACTGCCTGGGACCGACTACGTGGGAGCGTTTCTGGTGGCGGAAAAAATCCGTCGCGCGGTTCAGATGGCCGGCATCGAGCACAGAGAGGGGGCTGAAGGCACGGTGACGGTCAGCCTGGGCGTCGCCGCTTACGACCCGGCGTCACAAGCCCAGCCCAGCGACCTGGTGGCTGCGGCCGACAAGGCGCTGTACGTGGCCAAGGCCAGCGGCCGGAACATGAGTGTCATTGCCAACTGAATTCAAACAAACCGGTCACTGCCCTGAACCAGTTTGGTGGACAGGTACGATTGCTTGAGTTTTTCCAGCCACCAGCCCAGGGCGCGGCCGTCATGATCGCCACGCCAGCCAGCATACAAAATATTCGGCTCACGCGGATCGGCCATCTGTTTTTCAACCAGCGTGCCGTTTTTCAGCAACGAGCCGACCCGATGTTTCGGTAACCAACCCACGCCCAATCCGTCGCACTGGGCGAGGATCTTGGCGCGCATGGTCGGCACGGCGAGCACCGGTTGGCCGCCGGAGACGCCGTAGGTGCTGCCCTCGGTCACTCTGGACGAATCGGCCACGACAATCGCCCGGTGCTGCGCAACCATGGCGCGTGAAATCGGCTCCTGGGCCCTGGCCAGCGGATGCCTGGGCGACACCGCGAACACCCATTCCATTTCCCCCAGTTGCATCCAGCGCAAGGAAGGGATCGCCGGTGGCTCGTTGGTGGCGCCGATGATCAAGTCCGCGCGGCCTTCACGCAGGGCTTCCCAAACACCTTTGAGGACTTCCTGAGTGATGCGCAACGGCACGCCGGACTCCAGCGCATCGAACTCGTGAATCACCGGGATCAATGCTTCGAATTCGAGCAACTCATCGGTAACGATCCATAGCCGGCTCTCCCAGCCATTGGCCACTTGCTGCACCCGCTGAGTCAGCCGCGAGACGTCTTGCATCAGTCGCGCCGCCTCGTTCACCAGCAATTCACCCGCCGGGGTCAGCTGCAAGCGGTAGCGACGGCGATCGAACAGCAAGGCATCAAAGCGTTCCTCCAGTTGCCGCGCCGCGTAGGACACCGTCGAGGGTGCCTTGCCCAAGTGGGCCGCCGCCCGGGACAGGCTGCCGGTTTCCCGGATGGCTTCCAGCAAGGTGAGATCTTCAATCGACAACATGGGCAGAATCCTCGAATCGGCTTCAGGTTGCCCGACGTAACTTCCACAGCCTGATCAACCGAAGGTAGACCAGCACGTTGATCGCCAGCACCACGCTGCCCAGTCCCAGCTGAATCGCCGGTGTCAGGCCCGCCGGGTAAATGACCGGCCACACGTAATGCTCGATGAAACCGCCGCTATAACCGGTTTGTCCGGCCGCGTCGCGCATGAGGTTTTCCCACTCGGTCAGCGGGCAGATCAAGTGGAAGACTTCCACCGACACGCCCCACGCAGCCGCGGGCAGGTGCCACCAGATCAGGGGGCGCCATTTGAGCACCAGCAGCCCGCCGAACAGCACGAACAGAATGAACAACAGATGAAACAGGACCAGCCCGTCGGCGGCGATTCGGTAAAACATGTCGACTCCCTGACGCGTTATGCGAATGGCTCCATGGTACTCGGGCTGGTTGCTGGCGCTCTATCGATTGTTGCTGTTCAACGCCGCCAGCACTTCCTTCAGACGCGCCACCATGGTTTCGCTGCTGCGTAGCATCGGCGCGCGCAGTTCGTCGTCGATCAAGCCTTCAAGGGCCAGGGCGGTTTTCACCGGGGCGGGATTGGGCTCGATGAACAGGCTGTGAATCAGCGGCAGCAGTTGGAAGAATGTCGCTCGACCCGCCGCTAACCGGTTGTCGCGGATCTGTTGATACAACGCCACGAACAGCTCCGGATGAACATGCGCCGAAGCGGCAATGGCGCCTGTGGCGCCCAGACACAAGGCGCTGAAGATCTGGTTATCTTCGCCGCACAGCACGTCGACCTTGCCACTGCCTAGCAGTGCCAGGGTGTTGGCCTGATTGCCGCCGCAATCCTTGATCGCGACGATTCGCTCATGGGCGACGATGTTGAGCAGGGTTGCCTGCTCGAACGCCACGCCGGTGCGGTAAGGGATGTCGTAAAGAATGAGCGGAACGCTGGAGGCATCGGCGACGGTTTGGTAAAACGCTTCGAGGCCCGCCTGGGACGGACGGATGTAATACGGCGGCGGTACCAGCAAACCGGCCAGTGGACGTTTCAGGATTTCGTTCTGAAATTGCAGCAGCTCGGCCATATTGTTGCCGGCCAGGCCCATGACCACCCGTTCCGCCGGCACCTGCTCCAGCACCGCATCGAGCACCGCCAGCTGTTCGTGTTTGCTCAGTGCCGCCGCTTCCGCCGTGGTGCCGCAGACCACAACGCCATCGACGCCTTTTTCCAGCAGATGATTGACCAGCCGGCGCAAGCCGACGAAATCGATCGCACCGTTGCGAAACGGTGTAACGAGAGGGACCCAGATACCTTGAAACGATGACATGCACGTACTCCTGAAGGTTGACCGATTTCGTCACCGTCAGAAGCGTAGAAGGCAGAAAGCAAGGGGAGGGTGTCCGTCGCGCTCAATGTCCTGTCAGCTCATCTGACGGGACAGCGCGCCCCGGTCACATGAGCGACTGTTTCTTCGATTTGAGGGCGTGCGCAACGCAACCTTGCGCCTTGGCATTCAAGCCAATGACGACAGTGTTGAGGTTGAAGGTTGCGGACATACTTGCTTACACCCTGAATGAGGTGCTCAGTTTTAAAAGCCAGCGCGATTTTTGTCAATCGCGAAAATCAGCCAACTCCGCACGCATACTGTCGTTGTGCCTGGCCGCGGACCAAGTGCGCAAGATTGTTCAAGCCAGCGGTCACGACTGCTGGCACAGTCTGAGGTCTTTCCCTGGTTGTAGAGCGTTATGTCCAATTCACTCATGCCGCGCAGTGCCTTTCTTCGCGGTGCTGCGGCGATCATGCCGTTGTCCCTGGCCACCGCGCCCTGGGGGCTGCTGGCCGGCTCCATGGCCATCGAGGCCAATCTCACGCCCCTGCAAGGCCAGGGTTTGTCGAGCATCGTATTTGCCGGGGCCGCGCAACTGGTGGCGATCGGCATGCTCAAGGGCGGTGCCGGGATCTTTTCGATTCTGCTGACCACGCTGCTGCTGACCTCCCAGCATTTGCTCTACGGGATGAGCATGCGTTCGGTGATTTCGCCGTTGCCGGGTCGCTGGCGTGTGGGGTTGGGCTTTTTGCTCACCGACGAGCTGTTCGCCCTGACCAGTCAGCATGACAAACAACAGTTCAATCGCTGGTACGCGTTGGGTGTCGGCCTGACGTTTTACATCGCCTGGAATCTCTTCACCCTGGCCGGCATCGTGCTGGGCAGCAGCATTCCGGGGCTGGAACATCTGGGGCTGGACTTTTCCATCGCGGCGACCTTTATCGCCCTGATCACCCCGGTGGTGCGGAACGTTCCGACCGTGGTGTGCGTGGCGGTGTCGTTGTTCTGCTCCGTGCTGTTCAGCTACTGGCAATGGGGCTCGGCGCTGGTGCTGTCGGGGCTGGCGGGCATGACCGCAGGCTTTATTTGCAACAAATTCTACGGTGGACGCACATGATGGTCTGGGCGGTGATTTTCGGCATGGGGCTATTGGTGTTCCTCAACCGCTATGTGTTTCTGGAGCCGCGGCTGCCCGTGCGCTTGAGCAGCAATGCGCGGCAGTTCCTGGGTTTTGCGGTGCCGGGCATGCTGACGGCGATCTGCGGGCCGATCGTGTTCATGCCAGACAAGCAGCTGAATCTGCAGTGGGACAACCCGTACCTGATCAGTTCGCTGGTGGCGGTGGGGCTGGTGCTTTACACCCGCAATACCTTGCTCAGCATGTTGTTGAGCATGGGGTTTTTCTTTTTGCTGCGTTGGTGGCTCTAAGTCGTTCCCGTCAAATTGTTCTACGCTTAAAGGGGACCCCTACAGGAAGAGAGGTGAGCATGGCTAATGATCCAAAGCGTCCATACCCGGATGAAGATGTGGATGACGAACCCACGGAAGAAGAGATTGAGCGGCAGAGGCGTTCGACGCCGGACTGGAAGCACCCCGACGACGGTAAAGAACTGTCAGACCGCGACCAGGAGCGTCCGCTGAAGCCTTGACCTCGCTGCATATACAAAAAAGCCCCGCTATCAAAGCGGGGCTTTTCATTGGTCGTTGATTAAATCAGATCGCTTCATTCCAGCGAATGTGCGTAATACCCAATTGCTGCGCTTTGATGCGCGCAGTTTCAAGGTTGGCGTGTGCGGCGATTTGAAGATCGGAGTCGGGATAAGCATGGGCAGACGCCGAATGTATTGCCTCGACATCCGAGAACTGTTCAGCCAGTTTGAAAAAGTGCTGACGAACGCCGTCGAACATATAGTGAACGGCATAGGGGACGAGTTTGCTCATATATTCCTCCTTGGGCCGAAGCTCTGTTATTGAGAGTGGCTCGATGTCGGGTTCGTTCAGTTCTTTGGCTGAATGAACCCGGTCCATTAACTCAAACCTCTTCCAACGGCAGAAAATCGGGGTGGGAGGCCCTATAACCCAAGGTCTTGTCGATCCAGGCGTTCAGTTCGTTAACCATGATCGGAGGTTTGCCCGGATAGTTTTCGAGGGTTGAACGAAGAATGTTGCTGATAGTGGAGATTGAACCCAGGTTGCGGGTCTTTATGTATTGCCCGATAAAACAGTCGAGTGGGTAATGTTCTGTCTTCGAAAGATAAACACACGCCAGACCATCGACTTGATTAATTGTGAAATCGTCGCGCAATTTAATTCTCTGCAAGGCTTGTTGTTGTAAGGATTTCCTTGGTTTATTGACTCTTTGGTCAATTGCGGGGTGCCGAAGGGAATGCGGCGCGCATGCTATCCATAGTTATTCTAAATGTATCGAAGTGTCAGACAGGCGGTTATCAGGTTAAATGGCAAACAAAGCAAAGTGTCTCTTGGCTGAAACAGCCTGTGTAACGTTCAAGTGATCAATATGTATATATAGCCGTTGCTTATGCCTGCATTTATGTCTGTATTGATACGTTTATAGGATTTCATCAATCAATGCTGCGCCTTGATTTCTTGAATTGCCCACCGCTTTGTCCACCTTGTACCACTCGAAAACCTCGCTGACTTCGCCCTGCAACAGCGCCATCTGCTCAGCGCGTTCTTTGGGGGTGGCCGGGTCAAGCCATTCCCGCGCCAGCGGCGCAGACAACACCACGGGGCGCCGGTCATGAATGTCGAGCATGCCGCCCGCGCTGTCGGCGGTGATGATCACAAAACCGTCATCCGCCCGCGGCTCATCACCCGCGCGGGGAAACTGTCCGATTGCGGCGCATAAAATCGGCGCCCGGTCCCGTCGGCGGATGAGCCACGGTTGCTTCGTCGAGCCCCCGGCATCGACCCATTCGAACCAGTTGTCGATCGGCACGATCGCGCGGTGCGGCCAGATCGCCCGGAAGAACGGGCCGTGGGCGACTTTTTCGACTCGCGCATTGATCGGTGCCGCCCGATCCTTCGCCCAGTGCGGCCGCCATCCCCAGCGCTGAAAGTCGGCGTGCAGCCCGTTGCTTTCCAGATGCAGGAGGGCGAGTTGCGTGGTGGGCGCCGCGTTGTAGCGGACCAGAGGTTCATCACCGACATGGTTGATCAACGCGTCGGGGATGCTCAGCACCGCGACAAAATCGTGGATGCCACGGTACTGCGACAGACGTCCGCACATTGGCTGATTCTCTGATTGAAGAGCTCCGATTGAAGAGCTCTGACTGGAGATTTCAGCTTAGTTGCTCAGATCACATGGGCGCGCTGCAACTCGGTCAACGACAAAGCCTTGAGGCGCGCCAGCAAAGGGTCGCGCCGGTCACGGGGATGGGCCAGTTGCACCGCCAGCTCCTGACGAATACTGCTGGGGCGATTGTCCATCACCAGCACCCGATCACTGAGGTACAGCGCTTCATCCACGTCGTGGGTCACCAGCAGCAGGGCGATGGCGTGACGTTCGGCCAGTTGCAGCAGCAGGTCCTGCAGTTTCATGCGGGTGAAGGCGTCCACCGCGCTGAAGGGTTCATCCAGCAACAGCACGTGCGGTCGCGAGTAGAGGCCGCGAGCGATCGCCACCCGCTGCGCCATGCCGCCCGACAGCGCTTTGGGCAGGGCTTGAGCAAAACCGCCGAGACCGACTTCGTCGATCAGTTGCGTGACCCAGGCTTTGTCGTAATGGTCGTCGGCGCTGAAACCGATGTTCTGTTCGACCGTCAGCCATGGCATCAGTCGCGGCTCCTGGAACACAAAAGCGACGTCCCCGGCGCTGCTGAGCACTTCGCCCTCAAAGTCCTTTTCCAGGCCGGCGATGATCCGCAGCAATGTGCTTTTTCCGCAGCCGCTGGGGCCCAGCAGGCTGATGGCTTCCCGCGGTTGCAATTGCAAGTGGATGTTCTTGAGCACGGTGGTGGCTGCGAAGGTTTTGCGCTCGACGCGAATGTCCAGCAGGTGGTCGGTCATGGCTCAATCCTCTGCGCTTTGGCCGTTGAAGGTGTCGCGCCAGGCGAGGAAACGCTTCTCCAGGCCGGCGAGGATGCCGTCGCTGAGTTTGCCCAGCAGCGCCAGCACGATGATTGCCGCCAGCACGATGTCCGGGCGTGAAGTCTCGCGACCGTCGCTGAGCAGATACCCCAGGCCTTTGGTCGCGGCGATCAGTTCGGCGGCGACCAAAAACATCCAGGCCAGGCTCATGCCGCTGCGCAACCCGGTGAACAGACCGGGCAGGGCGGCGGGCAGCAGAATGCGGCGCACCAGTCGCGGCCGGCTGAAGCCGTACATCTGCCCGACTTCCACCAGTTTGCGGTCGATGTCGCGGATCGCCGCGACGCCATTGAGGTACACCGGGAAGAAGGCGCCGATGGCGATCAAGACGATTTTCGAGGTTTCGTCGATGCCCAGCCACAGCAGCAACAGCGGCACCCAGGCCAGGCTCGGAATCGAGCGCAGGCCGGCGAACGTCGGCTCCAGCCAGGCTTCGGCTTCGCGGCTCAAACCGACCCACGCGGCAAACACCAGGGCCAGACCGGCGCCGATGGCGAAACCCAGCAGCACCCGCAACAGGCTGGCGCTGATGTGCTTCCACAGCGCGCCTTCGGCGAGGTCGCTCAAGGTCAGCGCGATCTCGCTGGGGGCCGGCATTTGGTAGGACGGCAACCAGCCGATACGTACGACGAATTCCAGCACGAGGAGGATCAGCACCGGTAGGGCGAGGGCCTTGAGGCGGAGTTTCCAGGCGTTGTTGAGGCGTCGGAGTGCGGGCAATGCCAGCGGGGCGGACAGGTGTTTGCTTTTGCTGGTCATTGGGTTCTCCGGTCACGACGAATCAAGATCAAGAGATCGCAGCCTCGTTTCACTCGACAGCTCCTACACGAGCCACGGTTTCTTTGAAGCCGGTGTCGATCAGTTGGTCGATCACTTGATCGACATTCACCCCACGACGAACCAGTTCTTCGGAAACCAGAATCGGTGCGGCAGCCTTGGAGGCGATCACGTCCTTGGCGGTCAGTTGCGGGCTGCTCAGGTCGGTGCGCGACAATTGCAGCTTGGCCACTTCCAGCGGCAGGCCGGATTCGCCAGCGAGTAGCTTCGCCAGTTCCTCCGGATTTTTTACCGCCCACTCGCGAGCTTGCTCGTAGGCATTCAGTACGGTTTCGATGGTCTGTGGGTGTTCTTTGGCATAGCTGTCGGTGACGCTGACCACGCCGTAGCTGTTGAAATCAGTGTTGCGATAGAGCAACCGCGAACCGGCCTGAACCTGGCTCGCAGCCATGTGCGGATCGAGTCCGGCCCAGGCGTCGACGTCACCTTTTTCCAGCGCGGTGCGACCGTCCGGGTGCTGCAAATGCACCAGTTCCACATCGTCTTTGCTCAGGCCTGCCTGTTGCAGGCTGCGCAGGGTAAACAGGTACGGATCGGTGCCTTTGGTGGCGGCGATTTTTTTGCCTTTCAGATCGGCCACGGTCTTGTACGGCGAATCCTTGCGCACCACCAGCGCCGTCCATTCGGCGCGGCTGTAGACGTAAACCGATTTGATCGGGCTGCCATTGGCGCGGCTCAGCACGGCGGCGAGGCTGGCGGAGGAGGCGAAGTCGACGCCGCCGCTGTTGAGGTATTCCAGCGAGCGGTTGCTGCCCTGGCTCAGTACCCAGCTGACCTTGGTTTGTGGCAGGGCTTTTTCCAGAAAGCCGAAGTGTTTGAGCACCAAACTTACGGGCGAGTAATAGGCGTAATCCAGATGCACTTCGGCCGGTGGCGCTTCAGCGGCCTGGGCAAGCGGTTGCAGGCTGAGCGCCAGGGCGCAGGCGCTGAGCAGAGACCTGACGTGGGGAAAACGGAAGGTGGGTTTCATGGGACAGCTCCGGGCAAGGCGGCGAGGTTCTTATTTCCAAAAAATCATTTTTTATAAATGCTTCCGGCATAAAAGGAATATTGCAGGCTCTGTGCCATGTTTTACGTGACGAGTGTTTTCAAGGCCTTGGCGATGAAGCAGGGGCAGAGAAATGTTCAAGGGAAAACAGTCTGTTTGGTCGCTGTTGCTGGGCAAACACTGTTTGCTGCTGGTCATGAGCTTATGCATAAATCGAATTTCAAATGGCTTCTGTAAGAGCGTTATGGTCTATCGCAATAACCCTCAAGGAGCCCCCGATGACCCTGTCCCGATTCGTACGCAGTCTGCTGACCAGCGCACTGTTCGCCGCACCACTGGCTTACGCCGCCGAGCCCGTCGTCCTGCACGTCGGTGATCAGAACTACTACAACGTTCGCGCTTCGGTGGAGGCGTCGGGCGTACTGAAAGATGCGCCGTACACCGTCGACTGGAAGCACTTCCAGGCCGCCGCGCCGCTGGCCGAAGCGTTGAACACCGGCGCGCTGGATCTGGGTTTTCTCGGCGATTCGGGTTTTCTGTTCCTCGCCGCCAAGCAGGCGCCGGTGAAACTGATCGGCGTGTCGCGGCAGAACCCCGACACCATCGCCTTGCTGGTGCCCAAGGATTCGCCGGTCAAGACCATCGCCGATCTGAAGGGTAAGAAAGTCGCTTACTGGCCCGGTGCCTGGAGCCAGCAACTGACCCTGCGCGCCCTGGAAAAAGCCGACCTGCCGGAAGACTATGTCGACTTCATCAAGCTGATGCCGATCGATGCCGCCGCCGCGTTGCCTCAGGGCAGCATCGACGCGTTCCCGGTCTGGGAACCTTACATCTCCCAGCAGATTCTGTTCTCCGGCGCCCGGCCGATCCTCACCGCCAAGAACCTGATGCCCGGCCTGAGCGCCATCGCCGCCTCGGCGCCGTCGATCGACAGCAAGCGCGAAGCCATTGCCGACTTTCTGGTGCGCCTGAAAAAGGCCCGGGCCTGGGTCGACAACCACACCGACGAGTACGCCGATCTCTGGGCGAAGAAAGCCAACCTTGACCAGAACGTCTCGCGCCACTGGTTGCGCCAGGCCCACATGACCGTCGGCCCGGTGGATGCGCAGGCAGCAAAGGATCTGCAAAGCACCGCGGACTTCCTGTTCAAGGTAAAAGCGCTGTCGGCTGCATTGGCGACTGCGCCGATTATCGACAGCTCGTTTCAGCAGGCTTTGGCTGAGTAAGCGTGCAGCGTTGCGTCATTGCCGGGTCGCTTGTTGCCCGAGTTTCTGCACGCCGGTCGAGGTGCTTTGCAGCATCTCGATGAACCGTAGCGCGGCGGGCGCCATGGCTTGTCCTGTGCGGGTGATCAGGCCGATGGCGCGCGTGATGCCCGGATGATCCACCGGCACTTTGACCAGATCATCGCGCCCGTCGTCCGCCGACTCGGGCAGCAGGCTCATGCCCAGCCCCTGACGCACCAGCGCCAGCACCGTCGACATGTAATTGGCTTCCAGTCCCGGCGACAACGGCAGTTGTGCGTCGGCGAACAGTTGCTCGACCAATTCGCGCACGCTGCTGTCGCGCCCGGTCAGGATGATCGGTTGAGCCGTCAGCTCGCCCAAGGTGACCGAGCGTCGCTTGGCCAGTGGGTGATCGATGGGGATGAACAGACACAGCCGATCTTCCATGACCACCTGAAATTCCAGCCCATGGCTCATTCGTGCCCGGACGCCGAGGCCAAAATCCACCTCGCCATCGCGAACCAGCGTGTCGATGCGTTGGGCGACGACGTCCCGCAGGCGAACTTCCACGCCCGGAAACTGCTCGCGAAACTGCTTCAGAAGTGGCGGCAGGGTTGAGGCGCACAGCGAGGGCAGGGCGGCGATGGTCACGACGCCGCGGCGCAACGACGCCAGGTCCCGCGAGGCGGTGACGATGTTTTCAAGGTCCAGCAACAACTTCTCCATCGGCAGCAATGCGCTTTGCCCGGCGCTGGTGAGGCTGACGTGGCGTGGGCTGCGTTCAAGTAGGGCGACGCCGAGCCAATCCTCCAGTTGTTGAATTTGCACGGTCAACGCCGAAGGCGAGAGGTTCAGTGCCACCGCCGCCCTGGAAAAACTACCGGTTTGTGCAACGGCCAGAAAAGCGCGGATGTGTTGGATCGAGTTCTTCATTTTGTTTTTCCGAATGATGACCGCCGAACATTTCAATTTACAAAGATTACCTGCAATTCCAATACTCGGTGAAAACAACAACAGCGCGTCTCATCGCCCAGGCGATCAGAGAGGCCGAACAGGATCTGCCCATGCTTGCCACACTCGGTGTCATTACCATTCTCTGTTTGCTTGCTGCTGTCATGAGCAAACGCCTTTCACCCCTGGTTGCATTGATCGCCTTGCCCATCATCGCCGCACTGATCGGTGGATTCGGCCTGCAGACCAGTGCCTTCATCATTACCGGTATCAAGAACGTCGCCCCGGTGGTCGGGATGTTTGTGTTCGCGATTCTGTTCTTCGGCGTGATGACCGACGCCGGCATGCTGGACCCGATCATCGACCGGATCCTGCACCGAGTCGGTACCCGCCCGACGCGCATTGTCATGGGCACCGCGCTTTTGGCGTTGCTGGTGCATCTGGACGGTTCAGGGGCCGTCACCTTCCTGGTGACCATCCCGGCCATGTTGCCGTTGTATACGCGGCTGGGCATGGATAAGCGCATTCTGGCCTGCGTCACGGCCATGGCCGCCGGGGTCAATTTCCTGCCATGGACCGGCCCGGTCCTGCGGTCCTCGGCGGCATTGCATGTGCCGGTAGCCGACCTGTTTCAACCACTGATCCCCGTGCAGATCGTGGGGCTGGGGTTCGTCTTTACCTGCGCCTGGTTCCTCGGTCGTCGCGAAGAACGGCGCTTGGGTCTAGGCGCCGGAGTGTCGGTGGACGTGATGCCGAAACGGGTGCTGAGCGACGCCGAGATTGCGTTGCGCAAGCCGCACCTGTTTTGGGTCAATCTGGTGCTGACCGTGGTGGTGATGGGCGTGATGATTGCCGGGATCGTGGACCCGGTGGTGATGTTCATGCTCGGTACGGTGCTCGCTTTGTGCCTCAACTACCCCAACGTCGATGCCCAACGTGCACGCATCGACGCCCATGCGAAAACGGCGCTGACCATGGCCAGCATTCTTCTGGCGGCCGGTGTGTTCACCGGGATCATGCAGGGCAGCGGGATGCTCAAGGCCATGGCTGAGGTCGCGGTGGCGCAGATTCCCGCCGGGCACGGCAAGTTGATTCCAATGGTGGTGGGCTTCATTTCCATGCCCTTGAGCCTGCTGTTCGATCCCGATTCCTTCTATTTCGGCATCATGCCGGTGGTGGCTGAAGTCGGCCGGGCCTTGGGCGTCGACCCTGTGCAAGTGGCCCAAGCGTCATTGCTGGGGGTGCACACCACCGGGTTCCCGGTCAGCCCGCTGACCCCCGCGACTTTTCTGTTGGTGGGGTTGTGCAAGATCGAACTGGCGGATCACCAGCGCTTCACCATCCCTTTTCTGTTCGCGGCCTCGGTGCTCATGACCCTGACAGCGCTGCTTCTTGGAGTCTTCTGAATGAAAACCTTACGCATCGGTTCCGGTGCCGGTTACTCCGGCGACCGCATCGAACCGGCCGTCGAATTGGCCGAGCACGGCGAGCTGGATTATCTGGTGTTCGAATGCCTGGCCGAGCGCACCATTGCCCTGGCACAGCAAGCGCGGCTGGTTGACCCCGATGCGGGTTTCGACCCGTTGCTGGGGGAGCGCATGCGTCGCGTGCTGCCCTTTGTCGGTCGTGGCGCCGATGGCCAGCGCCGACGTTTGCGGGTGATCACCAACATGGGCGCGGCCAATCCGCTGGCCGCGGCACGTGAAGTCCGACGGATCGCCGCACAATTGGGGTTGTCGGGACTGAAAGTGGCGGCGCTGACCGGTGACGATGTGCTGGCGACACTATTGCGCGATCTGTCGCAGACCCTGGATAACGGCAGCACGTTGGCGTCCCTGGGTGATCGTGTCATTTCGGCTAATGCTTATCTGGGCGTGGAGGGCATCATCGACGCGTTGCACGCCGATGCCGACGTGATCATCACCGGTCGTGTGGCGGACCCTTCGCTGTTCCTCGCACCACAGATGTTCGAATTCGGCTGGGCGGCGGATGATTGGTCGCTGTTGGGACGCGGCACACTCGTGGGGCATTTGCTCGAGTGTGCAGGCCAGATCAGCGGTGGCTATTTTGCCGACCCGGGGTTCAAGGATGTGCCGGATCTGGCGCGCCTGGGGTTTCCACTGGCCGAGGTGGATGCCACGGGACGCGCAGTGATCAGCAAGGTCGCCGGCTCTGGCGGACGCATCGATACGGCGACCTGCACCGAACAGATGATCTATGAAGTGCATGACCCGGCTGCTTACCTGACACCGGATGTCAGTGCCGATTTTTCGGGTGTGTTCTTCACGGCCCAAGGTCCGGACCGGGTATCGGCCCATGGCGCTGACGGCCGGGCGCGACCGCCGTCACTGAAAGTCTCGGTGGGTTATCTCGACGGCTGGATCGGCGAGGGCCAGATGTCCTATGGCGGGCCGGGTGCGTTGGCGCGAGGGCGATTGGCACGAGAGGTGGTACTGGAGCGCTTGAAACTGACGGGCGTGGTGTTTGAGGAGATCCGCGCCGAGTTGATCGGCGTCGATGCCTTGCACGGTACTGAATTGGGTTCACGGACGGACAGTGAGCCCTGGGAAGTGCGCCTGCGAGTGGCGGCACGTTGCGCCGATCGCGCCGAAGCGCTGCGGATTGGCAATGAAGTGGAAACCCTCTACACCAATGGCCCTTACGGCGGTGGCGGGGCCAGCAAGTCGGTGCGGCAGGTGGTGGGGGTGGCTTCGCTGTTGCTGCCGCGCGATGCCGTCACTCTGCAAGTTCATTTGGAGGACATTGCATGAGTCGCATCAAACTGCGTGAACTGGCCCATTCGCGAACGGGCGACAAGGGCGACACCTCCAACATTTCGGTGATCACCTTTCGTGCCGAAGACTATCCGCGACTGTGTCAGTGGCTGACGGTGGAGCGGGTGACCGAACATTTCGCCGAATTGCTCGGCCCACACAATCCACCGGTACGGCGCTACGAGTTGCCGAACGTCCATGCGCTCAATTTCGTCTTGCCGGGCATTCTGCGCGGCGGTGTGACCCGCTCCCTGGCGCTCGACGCCCACGGCAAGGCGTTGGGTGCGGCGCTGCTCGACCTGGAGCTATGAGCACCCGATGAGGCGACGCTGGAACCAAACACTGTGTACCCTTATCCAACCTCGGCCCGCAGCGACCTGCGGGCCGACGAAGGATAAATGGGCAAAACATGAAACAGCTGTTCAAGGTTCTCTCTGCACTCATCATCGCCACCGGTCTGGTTGGGTGCATCGCTTCTCCCATTGAAATGACGCCGCAGACCGAACAGCGTCTGAGCGCGCAACCGCCGGTCCGTTTTCTGCTGACCTTCGACGACGGTCCCAGCGCATCGAGTTTCTGGAATCCAACGATGACGGTGCTCGACAGTCTGGCCACTAACCCGGTGCAACCGAACCTCAAAGCGGTGTTCTTCGTGCAGACGGGTGCCCCGCGGGCGGGCGACAGTGACATCGGTCGCGAGGTCATGCGCCGCGAACACGCAGAAGGGCAGATTCTGGGCTTCCACACGGCGACCCACTCGCACACCAATCACCGCTCCCTGAGCCCGGAGGAGCTGGAGCAGTCGCTGACTAAGGGCAGCGCCGACATCGCCGCGATCACCGGCGCGCCGCCGACCCTGGTACGTCCGCCATTCTGGAACTATGACAAACGGGTCTTCGCCGCCTATCAGCAGCACGGCATGCACGTATTGCTCACCGACCTGAGCGCCAATGACGGCAAAATCTGGGGCTTCAACGCCAGCCCACGGCGGCGGGCCCACTTCTTGCGCACAATGTCCGAAGTGCGCGAGCGCATCGCTCTTGGCGAGTTGCCGGTGGTGGATGGGGTGATTCCGGTGGTGGTGACGTTCCACGACCTCAATCGCTACACCGCCCGGCACGCGCGCGAGTACCTGCAAATCCTTCTCGACAGCGCACAGGCTACCGGTGTGAAAATCGCAGAAAAGCCGTTTTACGACGACACGGCAGCGCTGCAACGGGCGGCCATGGCGCGTACCGTTCGCGACGGTTCAGAGGCGGTTAAATTGCCGGGGATCTGGAATTGGATCTGGGATGGGGATTCTCACTGAAAGGTTGCCAAAGTGAGAAACAGCTAACACTTTTTCTGACCATTGGCGGGCGCAGGATTGGAAAAGCGCATCTATGCTGAGCAAGTTGGATCCGATTACCTGCCACGGAGGCGCCAGTCATGGTTTCAGTTCCTGAGCTTTGCCGCATTGTTGAGTCCGGTTTTCAACCGCTTTCCTGTGCCTGCACAGTGAATCCGGACGAAACGTTGCGGATCAAAGTCTACGAACCCGCCACCGGGCGCATTGATCTGTTGATTACCGGTGTATCACCCGAACGGCTGACCAGCGTTCGCGATATCTCCAATCTGATTGGCGAGTTGCGCATTGAAATGCGTGCCGGGCGCCGGGCGTTTGCCGGTTGAAGTGGACTATGTAGCAGCTGGCGAAGCCTGCGTTCGGCTGCGAAGCAGTCGTAAAACCGGCATCTGCAGTTCACCTGAAACACCGCAGTGCCTGATTTCACGACTGCTTCGCAGCCGAACGCAGGCTTCGCCAGCTGCTACGGATCGCGTTACAGCTGCAATTACTCCCGCGGTTGCAGTTCATCAATCATCTGCAAGCAATGATTCAGCCCCGGCGATACGTCGCCCACGCGCCTGCTGAGAATGATCGGCGAGGTCGCGTTGTCTTCCAGCAGCGGCGTGAAACCAATGTCGTCGCGGTGCAGCAATTGCACCGAGGCCGGCACCAGGGTGACGCCGATTCCCGCTCCCACCAGACCGATAGCTGTTTGCAGTTCGTTGGTCCATTGCGCCACATGAATGCTCACGCCATAGGATTCGAATAACGCGATCACATGGTCGGCGTAGCTCGGGCGCGGGTTGCCGGGGTACAGCACGAACGGTTCTTTCGCCAGTTCGCGGAGGCTGATCGGCCCGGCCAGTAATGGATGGCCGGCGGGCAGGGCCGCGACCAACCGATCTTCGGTCAACACAGTCTGGATGATCGCCGGGTCGTCGATGCGGATTCGGCCGAAACCAATGTCGATGCGCCCGGCCTTGAGCGCCTGTACTTGCTGCAACGTGGTCATTTCCGAGAGCCCCAGTTCAAGCTCCAGGGGCTCGCCGCTGCGCAAACGGCGAATCAGTTCCGGCAGCACGCCGTAAAGCGTCGATGGGGCGAAACCGATGCCCAGCCAGGTCTTTTCACCCAGACCGATCCGTCGCGTGTTGTCGCACACCTTGCCCAGTTGCTCGAGCAGGGCGGTGGAATGCTCATGGAAAAACCGCCCGGCATCGGTCAGCTTCAGTGGCCGCCCGCGTTCCAGCAACAACACCCCGAGTTCATCTTCCAATTGCTGCATCTGCCGGCTCAGCGGTGGTTGGGCAATGTGCAGAAGCTCGGCGGCACGGGTGAAATTGAGGGTTTGAGCCAACACCTGAAAATACCGCAGGTGACGCAGTTCCATGGAGCCTCCAGACGCAAGTCGGTTGCATACCTTAAAGGTATCAAGTCAGACCAATTCTATATTGGCTTCCCGAAAAAAGCCGTACCAGAATCGGTTCCAGAACTTTAAGAACCTGACGGGTATCGACATGCTTGCAACAGCCATTGAATCGATCGAGACGATCATCGTCGATCTGCCGACCATCCGCCCGCACAAACTGGCGATGCACACCATGCAGAACCAGACCCTGGTGATCATTCGCGTGCGCTGCGCCGACGGCATTGAAGGCATTGGCGAATCCACCACCATTGGTGGCCTGGCCTACGGCAACGAAAGCCCTGACAGCATCAAGACCAACATCGACAAACACTTCGCGCCGCTGCTGCTGGGCCAGGACAGCGCCAACGTGAACGCCGCGATGTTGCGCCTGGAGCGCAGCATCCGTGGCAACACCTTTGCTAAATCAGGTATCGAAACCGCCTTGCTCGACGCTCAAGGCAAACGCCTCGGGCTGCCGGTCAGCGAGTTGCTGGGCGGCCGCGTTCGCGATGCCCTGCCAGTGGCATGGACCCTGGCCAGTGGTGACACCGGCCAGGACATCGCCGAAGCGGAAAAAATGCTCGACCTGCGCCGCCATCGGATCTTCAAACTGAAAATCGGTGCCGGTGAGGTCAACCGCGACCTGGCCCACGTCATTGCGATCAAAAAAGCCCTGGGCGATCGCGCCAGTGTGCGGGTCGATGTCAATCAGGCCTGGGACGAAGCGGTCGCGTTGCGCGCCTGCCGGATCCTGGGAACCAACGGCATCGACCTGATCGAACAGCCGATTTCGCGCAACAACCGCGCCGGCATGGCGCGCCTGAACGCCATGAGCCCGGCGCCGATCATGGCCGATGAATCCATCGAATGCGTGGAGGATGCGTTCAACCTGGCCCGTGAAGGCGCGGCCTCGGTGTTTGCCTTGAAGATCGCCAAGAACGGCGGCCCGCGCGCCGTGCTGCGAACCGCTGCGATTGCCGAAGCGGCCGGCATCGGCCTGTATGGCGGCACCATGCTCGAAGGTGGCATCGGCACCCTGGCCTCGGCCCATGCCTTTATCACGCTGAACAAGCTGGCGTGGGACACCGAGCTGTTCGGCCCGCTGCTGCTGACTGAAGACATTCTCAGCGAGCCGCTGGTCTATCGCGATTTTGAGTTGCACGTGCCGAAAACGTCGGGCCTGGGCCTGAGTCTCGATGAAGAACGCCTGGCGTTCTTCCGCCGTGACAAAACGTCTACTGCCATTCATCAAGCCTGAGGAGAGCATTATGCTGTTCCACGTAAAAATGACCGTGAACCTGCCGGTCGACATGAATCCCGAAGCAGCCGCGAAGCTGAAGGCTGACGAAAAAGCCCTGGCCCAGCGCCTGCAAGAGCAAGGCAAGTGGCGCCACCTGTGGCGCATCGCCGGGCACTATGCCAATTACAGCGTTTTCGACGTCGACAGCGTGCAGGAACTGCACGACCTGCTCATGCAATTGCCGCTGTTTCCGTACATGGCGATCGAGGTCGACGCGATGTGCCGGCATCCTTCTTCCATTCGCGAGGATGACCGCTGAACCCAGCCTGTTCAGTTCGCTACGCTAATAATTACAAGATGAGGAACCCACCAAAATGAACGTCAAGATTTCCCACACTGCCGAAGTCCAGAAATTTCTCGAAGAGGCCAGCGGCCTGCTCAACGACGCCGGGGACCCACGGACCAAGGCATTGGTCTACCGCATCCTGCGTGATTCGGTGAACATCATCGAAGACTTGGCCGTGACCCCGGAAGAGTTCTGGAAAGCCGTCAACTACCTCAACGTGCTGGGTGCGCGTCAAGAGGCCGGGTTGGTGGTGGCCGGGCTCGGTCTGGAGCATTACCTTGACCTGCTGATGGACGCCGAAGACGAGCAGGCCGGCAAGGCCGGCGGCACGCCGCGGACCATCGAAGGCCCGCTGTACGTGGCGGGTGCGCCGCTGTCGGACGGCGAAGCGCGACTGGATGACGGCGTCGATCCGGGTGTGGTGCTGTTCATGCAGGGCCAGGTCAAGAACACCGCCGGCGAACCGTTGGCCGGCGCGGTGGTGGATGTCTGGCACGCCAACACCGGCGGCACTTACTCCTACTTTGATACCACTCAATCGGAGTTCAACTTGCGTCGTCGGATCGTCACCGATGCTGAGGGTCGTTATCGCTTTCGCAGCATCGTGCCGTCGGGCTATGGCTGCCCGCCGGACGGTCCGACCCAGCAACTGCTCGATCAACTGGGCCGTCATGGGCAACGGCCGGCGCACATTCACTTCTTCATCTCCGCGCCGGATCATCGTCACCTGACCACCCAGATCAACCTCGATGGCGATCAATACCTACACGACGATTTCGCCTATGCCACCCGTGACGAGCTGATTGCCAAGATCACCTTCAGCGACGATCAACAGCGTGCGGCGGCCCATGGTGTGAGCGGTCGCTTTGCCGAAATCGACTTCGATTTCACCTTGCAGACCTCCGCGCAACCCGACGAGCAGCAACGCCACGAGCGGGTCCGCGCACTCGAGGACTGATTGCGGAATCCTGTGGGAGCGAGCTTGCTCGCGATAGCGGTTTAACATTCAACATTGATGTTGACTGGCACTCCGTCATCGTCGGAACGCCGCCCGGAGCAAGCTCGCTCCCACAAGGGGTTTGTGCAGCTCGCCGGAAATGTCTCAAGCTCCTGACACACTGTTCTAGAATGGCCCGACGTTACCTATAACAACAATGAGAGTGACCCGATGATGCAAGCGCAACTGTTGAGTCAGCGCAGCACCGTATTTGACCACGCCGACCCTTACGCGGTGTCGGGCTACGTCAATCAACATGTCGGTAATCATTGCATTCTGATGCCCCGGGCCGGGCGACCGCTGGCCAGCCTCAATCACCGCAAGTTTGCCAGCCTCGACCTGTGCCGCATCAGCTATGGCGGCAGCGTACGGGTCACTTCCGGTGCACTGGAAAGCATCTATCACCTGCAAGTGTTGCTGCGCGGCAACTGCCTGTGGCGCGGCCACGGCCAGGAACACTACTTCGCACCCGGCGAGTTGCTGCTGATCAATCCCGACGATCCGGTAGACCTGACGTATTCCGACGATTGCGAAAAATTCATTCTGAAAGTCCCCACCCCGTTGCTGGAATCCGTGTGCGATGAACAGCGTTGGCGCTATCCGGGGCAGGGTGTGCGGTTTCTGGAGAACCGTTATCAGCTCGATGAACTGGAAGGCTTTGTCGGTCTGCTGGCGATGATTTGCCAGGAAGCCGAGGCCACCGAGCAGATTCCCAAGGTGCAGGAGCACTACGCACAGATCATCGTCAGCAAGATGCTCAGCCTGATGAAGACCAATGTCAGCCGGATCAGTCTCGGCTCACAGACGGCTACGTTCGAGGTGATCGCCGACTACATCGCGGGCCATCTCAAACAGGACATCGACAGCGAAGAACTGGCACGCCAGGCGCGGATGAGTCTGCGCTCGTTGTACGGATTGTTTGAACGCAACGCCGGCACCACGCCGAAAAACTACATCCGGCAAAAACGCCTTGAGCGCATCAACGCCTGCCTGAGCGACCCGACCTGCAACGTGCGCAACGTCACGGAAGTGGCGATGGATTACGGCTTCCTGCACCTGGGCCGGTTCTCCGACAGCTACCGCAAACAGTTCGGCGAATTGCCGTCCGACACCCTCAAGCGCCGCCATTGATCTCGGACCTACATTCACTATTGATGTCGCGTGACCTGACGCCATCGCGAGCAAATTCGCTCCCACAGGGGGCAGAGGCTGGACGTACATCTCGACCCAACCGAAATTACTGTGGGAGCGAGCTTGCTCGCGATGGGGCCGGTACATTCGCCATTGATGTCGCCTGACACGACGCCCTCGGGAGCAAGCTTTGCTCCTACAAAAAATCCCATTGCACAAAACGGATACAGGTCTGCACCCAGCGGATAGTCCGCCACTTCCCCCCGTCCTAGCATGGCCCTGCCTGAATAAAAACAATGGAGGCGGCGGCCATGTCCCTGCGACCCGAATACCTTCACTCCCTGCTCGAAGATGACAAAGAACAGGGCATCTATCGCTGCAAGCGCGAGATGTTCACTGACCCGCGGCTGTTCGATCTCGAGATGCAGCACATCTTCGAAGGGAACTGGCTGTACCTGGCCCACGAAAGCCAGATCCCCAACAAAAACGATTTCTACACCACCACCATGGGGCGCCAGTCGATCTTCATTGCGCGCAACAAGGACGGTGAGCTCAATGCGTTCCTCAACGCCTGCAGCCATCGTGGCGCGACGCTGTGCCGGCACAAGTCTGGCAACAAGAGTTCGTACACCTGCCCATTCCACGGCTGGACCTTCAACAACTCCGGCAAGCTGCTCAAGGTCAAGGATCCGGCCGAAGCGGGCTACCCGGCGAGCTTCAACTGCGAAGGCTCCCACGACCTGACCAAAGTCGCGCGTTTCGAGTCTTATCGCGGTTTCCTGTTTGGCAGCCTCAAGGCCGATGTCTTGCCGCTGGTAGAACACCTGGGCGAGTCGGCGAAGATCATCGACATGATCGTCGACCAGTCCGCCGATGGCCTGGAAGTGTTGCGCGGCTCCTCCAGCTACATCTACGAAGGCAACTGGAAACTCACCGCCGAAAACGGCGCCGATGGCTATCACGTCAGCTCCGTGCACTGGAACTACGCCGCCACTCAGAACCAGCGCAAGCAGCGCGAGGCCGGCGATTGCAATCCGACCATGAGTGCCGGCAGTTGGGCCAAACAGGGCGGTGGTTTCTATTCCTTCGACAAGGGCCACATGTTGCTCTGGACCCGTTGGTCCAACCCCGAAGACCGTCCGCTGTACGAGCGTCGCGATGAGCTGGCCCAGGACTTCGGCAAGGCTCGCGCCGACTGGATGATCGAGAACTCGCGCAACCTGTGCCTGTACCCGAACGTGTACCTGATGGACCAGTTCAGTTCGCAGATTCGCATCGCCCGGCCGATTTCGGTCAACCGCACGGAAATCACCATTTACTGCATCGCCCCCAAAGGCGAAAGCGACCACGCCCGTTCGAGCCGGATTCGTCAGTACGAAGACTTCTTCAACGTCAGCGGCATGGCCACCCCGGATGATCTGGAAGAATTTCGTTCCTGCCAGACCAGTTATCAGGGCAGCGTGACCGCCTGGAACGACATGTCCCGTGGCGCCGAACACTGGATCGAAGGCGCCGATGAGGCGGCCAAGGAAATCGACCTGCATCCGCTGCTCAGCGGCGTGCGCACCGAAGACGAAGGCCTGTTCGTGCTGCAACACAAGTATTGGCAGCAGACCATGCTCAAGGCCCTGGCCGCCGAGCAGTCCGAACTGATTCCTGTGGAGGCCGTGCAATGACCATCACCTATGACACCGTGCGGGATTTTCTCTACCGCGAAGCGCGCTACCTCGATGACCGGCAATGGGACGAATGGCTGGAGCTGTACGCCCCGGACGCGACGTTCTGGATGCCGTCCTGGGACGACAACGACGAGCTGACTGAAGACCCGCAGCGGGAAATTTCGCTGATCTGGTACGGCAACCGCACCGGCCTGGAAGACCGCGTTTTCCGCATCAAGACCGAGCGTTCCAGCGCCACCATGCCGGACACCCGCACCTCGCACAACATCAGCAACATCGAGCTGCTCGAACAGGCTGACGGCTTCTGCAAAGTGCGCTTCAACTGGCACACCCTGAGCTTTCGCTACAAGACCGTCGACAGCTATTTCGGCAGCAGTTTCTACACCCTCGATGTGCGCGGTGAAAACCCGCTGATCAAGGCCAAGAAAGTGATCCTGAAAAACGACTACGTTCGCCAGGTCATCGATGTTTACCACCTGTGAGGCAGCCGTCATGACTCATTCCATCGCATTCAATTTCGAAGACGGCGTCACCCGATTCATCGACGCCAACGCCGGCGAAACCGTGGCCGATGCCGCGTATCGCCAAGGCATCAATATTCCACTGGATTGCCGCGACGGCGCCTGTGGTACCTGCAAATGCTTCGCCGAGGCCGGCCGTTATGATTTGGGCGAGGAGTACATCGAAGACGCGCTCAGCGCGGAAGAGGCCGAGCAAGGTTTCGTCCTGACCTGCCAGATGCGCGCCCAGAGCGATTGCGTGGTGCGCGTGCCGACCTCATCTGAGGTGTGCCGCACCCGTCAGGTCAGCTATGACGCCACCATCAGCGCCGTGCGCCAGTTGTCCGACAGCACCATCGCGCTGTCGATCAAGGGCGAAGCCCTGAGCAAACTGGCGTTCCTGCCGGGGCAATACGTGAACCTCGGGATTCCCGGCAGCGAGCAGACCCGCGCCTATTCGTTCAGCTCGTTGCAGCGTGACGGCGAGGTCAGTTTCCTGATCCGTAACGTGCCCGGCGGCTTGATGAGCAGCTTCCTCACCGGCATGGCCAAGGCGGGCGACAGCATGAGCCTGGCCGGGCCGTTGGGCAGTTTCTACCTGCGTGACATCCGCCGTCCGTTGTTGCTGCTGGCCGGCGGTACGGGGCTGGCACCGTTCACGGCGATGCTGGAAAAAATCGCCGAGCAGGGCAGTGAGCATCCGCTGCATTTGATCTACGGCGTGACCAACGATTTCGATCTGGTGGAAATGGATCGACTGGAAGCGTTTGCCGCGCGAATCCCGAACTTCAGCTTCAGTGCCTGCGTCGCCAACCCGGACAGTCAGCACCCGCTCAAGGGCTACGTGACCCAACACATCGAGCCGCAGCATTTGAACGAAGGCGACGTCGATGTCTACCTGTGCGGCCCCCCGCCGATGGTCGAGGCGGTCAGCCAGTTCATCCGTGAAAAAGGCATCGCGCCGACAAACTTTTACTACGAGAAATTTGCCGCCAGCGCGGCGTAAGTATCAGCAACGACACCGTCTTTGTAGCAGCTGCCGAGCCTGCGAGGCTGCGTTCGAGCCGGGGTCGCGCTCGACCGAAGTCCTCGCAGACCCAGACGACTGCTGCGCAGCCGAACGCAGCCTCGCAGGCTCGGCAGCTGCTACAGATAGCCGATTCCCTGCGAAATTGATCTTCGCCACGAGGTATGTATGAACAGATTCACAGATAAAGTCGCGCTGATCACCGGCGCTGCCCAAGGCATCGGTCGGCGTGTTGCCGAGCGCATGGCGGCGGAAGGGGCGCGGTTGATTCTGGTCGATCGCTCCGAGCTGGTGTTCGAGGTTCAGCAGCAATTGGGGCAGGGCAGCCAGGTGCTGGCGCTGACCGCCGATCTTGAGCAATACAGCGAATGCAGCCGCGTCATGCAAACCGCCGTCGAGCGTTTCGGGCGTCTGGATGTGCTGGTCAATAATGTGGGCGGGACGATCTGGACCAAGCCTTTCGAGCATTACGAAGCGTCGCAGATCGAGGCCGAAGTGCGCCGTTCGCTGTTCCCGACGCTGTGGTGCTGTCATGCCGCGCTGCCGTTCATGCTTGAGCAGGGGAGTGGCGCCATCGTCAACGTTTCGTCCATCGCCACGCGCAGTGTCAATCGCGCGCCGTACGGTGCGGCGAAGGGTGGGGTCAACGCGCTGACCGCTTGCCTGGCCTTTGAAACCGCCGGTCGCGGGATTCGGGTCAATGCCACCGCGCCCGGAGGCACCGAAGCGCCGCCGCGGGTGATTCCGCGTAACAGCGCCGATCAGAGCGAGCAAGAGAAGGTCTGGTATCAGCAGATTGTCGACCAGACGCTCGACAGCAGTTTGATGAAGCGCTATGGCACGCTGGATGAACAGGCAAGCGCTATTCTGTTTCTGGCCAGCGACGAAGCATCCTATATCACCGGCATGATCATGCCGGTCGGTGGCGGCGACCAGGGCTGACGCGACTTGCCAACAACCCATCCTCAATCGGAGTCATCGTGATGAGCGACAAACCCACGATCGTGCTGGTCCATGGTTTTTGGGGCGGTGCTGCCCACTGGAACAAGGTCATCGCCGAGTTGATTCACAAGGGCATTACGAACATCCGCGCGGTGGAGATGCCGCTGACTTCATTGGCAGACGATGCGGAGCGCACGCGCAAGATGGTCGCCAAAGTGTCGGGGCCCGTGTTGCTGGTGGGGCATTCTTATGGCGGCGCGGTGATCACCGAGGCCGGCGATCAACCGAATGTGGTGGGGCTGGTGTACATCGCTGCCTTCGCGCCGGACGTCGGTGAAAGTCCCGGCGGCATCACGCAACGGCATCCACCCGCAGCGGCGGCCAACCTGGCTCCCGACAGCGACGGTTATCTGTGGGTCAAGCCTGAGCTCTATCACCAAAGCTTCTGCCAGGACCTGCCCGAGACCGAAGGGTTGGTGATGGGCATCACCCAGAAAGCGCCGCTGGCCAGCACCTTCGGCGACACCATTAACACGGTGGCGTGGAAGAAGAAGCCGTCGTGGTATCAGGTTTCCACGGATGACAGGATGATCTCGCCAGACAATCAGCAATGGATGGCAGAGCGGTTGAATGCCAGGGAGATCCTGACCCTGCACGCCAGCCATGCGTCCCTGGCGTCGATGCCGGTCGAGATTGCGGCGTTCATCGATAAGGCCGCGACGGCGTTGGCCGCAGGATAGAGAACCTTACAGGCGACGCTGAAACGCTTTGATGATTTTGAGCGTGGCGTCGCTTGTGTTCAGGTTCTGGACCGCTTCCAGCGGATACCAGATGCAATCGAAAATTTCGTTTTGCGGGCGGGCCTCACCCGGGTTCGTCACAACAGCCTCGTACACATGGTGTCGGGTGCTGCTCGTTTGCAACTCCATCAGGTACAGCATCCCGTCGACCCCAAGCCCTGTCTCTTCCTGAAGTTCTCGCGTGGCGGCGTCGGCAATGGCTTCACCACGCTCAACCTTTCCGCCGGGCAGCATCCAGCGACTCCTTGGCTTGCGCACCAGGAGAATGTGCCGGTCCTGCTCGCAAATGACGGTCGCGCGTACTTTCATGTGTTACCTGATTGCTGTTTGTCATAAATCAGTCATAAAAATGCAATATTCGAGCCGAGGTGTCTGTCTCAATGGTTGGAGTGATGGACGCGGTTGAAAGTGCAACCGGATGTCGGAATCCCGGCGCGACGTCTGGTCGGCACTTCATGGAAGGTCGGGTGTAAGGTATTCAAGTGAATCCAGGATCATCACTGCCGAAATGGAGGTGACTATGAGCGTTCCGATGCTGACCAAAATGCACATGAACGGTTATGACGTACTCAGCGTGAACAACGGCCCATGGCGGGTGTGCACCAAAGGTGACCGGCTTGGAGCCTTTGGCAGTAGAGAGGAAGCACTGGCCTTTGCGGCCGCTCTTCCCGGCTACAAGGCCAAAACGAGTCGGCCTGCACGCAGCCAGAAATCAGATAAATAGTACGCTTGCAGCCCCGGTTCGCCGGGGCTTTTCGTTGCCTGGCGCTGAGGTCTTGGGCTAATAACCGCCACCGCCGCCGCGGGAAGGCTCTCGGGCTTTTTGCTGCGCGTGACTCCATTCCGCGCAGGTCATGAAGCTTGTATGGTCGACCTTGCCCCCGCCATCGAAACTGACGTTGTACGTCTGCTGATGGCCGGCCTTCGTCAGCTTGTAGTCAAAGCACGTGCCAGGCTCAACGGTGCGATCCGTTATGGATAAAGGCTGGCCGCCAATCTGCTGGACTTGATCCTTGCTCATGCCGGTCTCGACCTTTGCGACGAGCGGCTGATCCCGATAAACACGCGATTCGGTACTGCAGCCACCCGACGCGGCCAGTACAACGACCAGCACGCATAGAGGCTTGTGCATGGCAGTGCTCCTGCTATTGAGCTTTCGTTCGAGTGATAATCCTGGCTTTCACTTCCTCGGCATAACCCTTCAGTCGTTCTTCATCTCCCTGAAACAACTCGCACAGCTTCAGGGTTGCTTGCGCATCCACGTCATTGCCGGCCAGGCGTAGCTGCTCTGCGATGCGCAAAAGCTCTACCGCTGACCATCTCAGATCCGACGCAAGACCTTGCAGGTCACGCCGAAGTTCGTTTTCAGATTCGTTAAGCCACATGATGACCTCCTGCCAATCTCCGCTACGAAATTTTAGTCCCATTTCCCGGGTCAGGGCGTTTTGTTCGTCTGAGCCGTGGGTGCAGCCTTTTGTCGGGAAAATCAACGCGAACCCGCAAATCTGATGTCGTAGTGAAGTAGTGAATTTTTGCTAGGGCGAGGCAACTTCAAATGACGGCTACTGATGACTTTAGATTTCATGCCCATGAGCTGATGGTTGATCTTGATGCGGCCACCACGGAAATGATGAAACTGATTTCTGCACATCAGTTGAGCGGCCCGGAATGGGAGCGGGTGACTCAATGGCAGCATGAGGCGTATGAAAGATGGATGACTTATCTGAACGAGAGGTCGTATCCGGATCCCGGCGAGCACAACGCTCCTTGCTGAGGTCAGTGCAACGGATGGATGTCTGGACAGCGGCACGCTACATTCCCCTTTTTCGGGATAAGGACGCGTCATGCGCAAATTGATTGGGGGAGTAGGGTTGGCGTTGCTGGCGGGCTGTTCGTTGCCCGCGTCCCTGGTGCCAGGTGAGCCCAATCTCAGCAAGTACAGCGACAAGGCGCCAAAAGACTATGCTGCGTGCGTTCTGCCGGCGTGGCAGCGGGAGATACCCAATACCACTCAATCGGCGATTTCCAACGGCTACAGAGTCACGGCGCCGAGCATCATCACGGCCGACGAGATCGTGGATATCGTGAAATCGAAGGATGGCAGTCACGTATCGCTTTATCAGGGGCCGCCCTGGGCGAAATCAGGCGCGTTGCGTCAGGCCGTGCGTGATTGTCTGTAAGGTTTAGTCGGTGATATCGGTCACCTGTCTGGATCTGGGCGCCTGGGGCGCGGTCTACACCGAGGGTTGGGACCGCCAGGTGAAGTTGGTCAAAGAGGAAGCCAAAGCGCTGAAAACCCAGATCAACACGATGTGGATCTACCCGCCCGCGGCTGATCGTGTCACTGCGCTGGCTTCAGCGGATCCGATGATTCCTGTCGCCTGAAACGTCGGCAGCGTTGCTTCGATAACGCTGCCTGCTTAGAAAAAATCCCGCCCGGGTTCTCTTGGGCGGGATTTTTTTTGCGCCTAGAGCGGTTGCGGTCGTGAAATTTAACGTGTACTTTTTCATGAAATTATAAGTATAAAAATTCACGAGGCCTGCATGTTTCAGCAATCTACCCGGCACGTCGCCAGCTATTACGCCCACACCTGCGCGGATCGCTTGGTGGATCGAGCTGTTCTTGAGGGCGAGCAGGATACCGAGGTGCTGATCATTGGGGCCGGCTTCAGTGGGTTGCATACGGCGTTGCGTCTGGCCCTGTCCGGTAAGCGCGTGACGTTGCTGGAAGCCAGTCGGGTGGCCTGGGCCGCCTCGGGTCGCAATGGCGGTCAGGCCATTCTCGGTTGGTCGTGTGACATGCCGCCGTTTGAGGCGGCGCTGGGTTATGAGCGAGCGCGCCGGTTATGGGACAGCATGCGCTGGGCGGCACGGGAGTTGCGAGACTTGCCCGCGCGCCATGGTTTTGATTGTGACTATCGGCCCGGCCACCTCTGGACGTCGGTGATGCCGCGTCGGGTGAGTCTGCTGACAGAATGGCAACACGAGGCCAGCCACAAGTGGGGCCACGATGGTTTGCAGTTCATTTCGCGCGAGGCGTTGCCTGATTGGGTCGCCAGTGAGCGCTACCAGGCGGGCCTGTTTGATCCTGAAGGCGGGCATTTGAATCCGCTGAAACTGGCGCTCGGCCTGGCCGCTGCGATTGAACAGGCCGGTGGACGCATTCATGAACAGAGCAAGGCGTTGAGTTATCGCGAAGACGGCGATCGTTACGTGGTCACCACTGAACGCGGTCGGATTCGCGCCGACGTGCTGGTGCTGGCGTGCAATGCCTACCTTGATCGGCTTGATCCGAAGCTGTCGAGTTGCGTGTTACCGGTTGGCACTTATCAGGTGGCCACCGCGCCACTTTCAGAGCAACAGGCGACCGCGCTGCTACCCAGCAATGTGTGCGTCACGGACAACCAGTTTGTCCTCGATTATTTCCGCCGTACGCCGGACAACCGCCTGCTGTTCGGGGGTGGTTGCACTTACCTGGGCGGCATGCCGACGGACATCGCCGCTGCGACACGGCCCTATCTGGAACGCGTGTTCCCCCAGCTCAAGGGCGTCGAACTGGACTTTGCCTGGGGAGGACACATCGATCTGACCCTCAAGCGCACGCCTGACATCGGTCGACGTGGCGATCTCTACTGGCTGCAGGGTTACTCCGGACATGGCGTGCTGCCGACATTGGCCGGGGCGCGTGCCGTGTCCGACGCGATACTTGGCCAGCCGGATGAGCTGGCGTTGTACCAGGGTTTGATCAACGGCAGTTTTCCCGGTGGAAAGTATTTGGCCGCACCGCTGGAAGCCATCGGCAAGGCCTGGTATCGGCTGCGCGACAGCCTTTGAAGCATCAATTTCGGGAAGCCTTAGATGGACATGCAAGAAGAAATCTCGGCGCTGGCGATCCTGATCCAGGACCTGCGCAAACACAAAAAATACACGCTGAAAGAGCTGGCGGACAAAATCGGTCGTTCGGTCGGGTTTCTCTCGCAAGTCGAGCGGGGGTTGTCACGTCCCACGGTGGCGGACTTGACCGCCATCAGCGAAACCCTCGGCGTGCCGACTACCTATTTCTACAGCTTGCCCAAGCCCATGGCATTGCCTTGGGTGACCCGTCCGGATGAGCGACGCACGCTGTACTACGCCGACGGGATTACCGACATCCTCGTCTCTCCGAAGATGAGGGCGTCCTTTTCAATGCTTGAAAGCCAACTGGAGCCCGGCGCCAGCAGTGGTGATCGGCACATGAACGACAGCTCGGAGCAGGGTGGCTATGTCCTCGAGGGTGAGCTGACGCTGTGGCTGGATGACGATAAACCGGTGACATTGCGCACCGGCGACAGTTTTCAGCTGGCCAGTCACACACATTGTCGCTACGGCAACCTCTCGGATCAGCTCGCCCGGGTGCTTTGGGTTTACACCTGATAAAAACAACAAGGAACACTAACGATGGATGCTGTCTGCTCTGATCTGGTTGCTGAGGTTCGCGCGTTTCGCCAGCGCTTCCCGCAGGTGCGTTACGTTGACCTGATTTCCCTGGATATCCCCGGGCATTTTTACGGTAAGCGCTACCCGATAGAAATGCTCGAGAAGGTCGCCGCAGGCAGCGCGCTCAAGCTGCCGCAAAACTGTGTGTTGCTGGGCACGCAGGGCGGTCTGTTTAAAATCGGCGACTACTGTTTCAACGACGGCGACCCGGATGCTCCACGCCGCTTGGTGCCCGGTACGCTCAAGCCCGTGAGCTGGGAAAAACAACTGCTGGGGCAGATGCTGATTACTTCAAGCGGTACTGAAAAGCCAATCGTCTTCGAGCCGCGCGAAGTGTTGGCGCAGGTGCTCGAGCGCCTCGGCCGAAAAGGGATTTTCCCCGTGGTCGCGTTCGAACTGGAGTTCTATCTGTTCGATCGTCAGCTACGTGACGGCTTGCCACAGTTCCCTCGCGATCAGCTGACCGACGATGCCGATGATCAGCCGAATATGCACATCGAACGGCTGTCGAGATTTTCACCGGTACTCGATGACATGGTCGAGACGGCGCGGGCGCAAGGCATCGATGCCACGGTGATCACTGCGGAGTTGGGCCCGGGCCAGTTCGAGATCAATTTCGGTCACCTTGACGACGGCCTGCGTGCGGCCGACTGGGCAGCGCTGTTCTGCCGCAGCACACGGGGCGTAGCCCTCAAGCACAACCACCGCGCCAGCTTCATGGCCAAACCCTACTTGCAGCACCCCGGTAGCGGCATGCATGTGCATGTGAGCCTTTACGACGAGGCGGGAACCAACCTGTTGGCGGCTAACGATCAGCAGGCGCTGCGCCATGCAGTGGCCGGTTGCCTTGAAGTGTTGCCGCATTGCATGCCGATCTTTGCACCGAATCACAACGCAATGCGTCGCTTGAGCGGCACGGTGAATGTCGCGACGCGCGCCAGTTGGGGCTTTGAAGATCGTGACGCCTGCCTGCGGGTGCCTGAGTCGGACGCTAAAAATCTGCGCATCGAACATCGCCTGGCGGGCGCGGATGCCAATCCTTATCTCGTGTTGGCGGCGATTCTGGTCGGGCTGGAGCAAGGGCTGGAAGTGGGGCGTGAACCGATTGCATCCCTCAACGAAGATCGTGGCAGCGGAATCGACTTCCCGCTGGAGATGCTGGAGGCCGTGCGTTCGATGCAAAACAACGTGCAGCTGCGCGAGGGTTTGGGGGCGGAGTTCGTGGATGTCTACTGCGAAAACAAGCGCCAGGACCATTTGGCATTCCTGCAGGACATCAGTGCGCGGGAGTATCGCTGGTACCTCTAAATCGGCCCTTGTCGGTGCTCGCCCATAAAAAATGTGTGGATATTTAATGAGTTAGAGGATTTAGTAACTGGATAGTGAATCAAAATATATTGTTACAGACAGAAATATTAAGTAATATTCGCCCCGCGTTCACCACCACGGTTTATGCATTTTGAGTCCCAGGCGTCCATCAGCTGCCTGGGATTTTTTTTGCCTGAAATTCGGCACTGGCTCAATTTCAGTGGACTGCTGAGGATCTCGGGACAGGTACGCGCTCAAACCTGGAAACCGCTTTGATCCAGTAACGCCGATAAGCTGTTTTATCCGGGGCCAACGGCTTGTGGCTGGACCATACATGCTCGGCTTTCAAACTGGCGCGATACGCCTCCCACTCCTTCTCCTCGGCGACTTCCTTAGCCTTGCGTTCATCATCGAAATAGCCCAGTACATACACTTCGCCCTGATCGATGCCGTGCTCGATCAGTAGATAGATATCTTTCATCAGCTTTAACCCGCTGCTACACATTCCAGGATCCCCAGACGATGGGGCATTGTCCTGACTATCGGCAAGCATTTTCGTTTGTTGAGTTTTACCGATGAATGGCAAGGCACAGCACCGGCCTTGACCGGCGCTGTGTCTTTCAGTGATCTACGGCAGCGCTTCACCCACCAGCGGAGCACGCTTGGCGAGTTTCATCAGCCAGTAGTAGCTCAGGGCGGGCACCAGCAACCCGATGATCCAGGCCAGGTCTACGCCATCCAGGGCGTTGGCCACCGGGCCGACATACAACGTGGTGTTCATGAAGGGGATTTCCAGGGCGATTGCCAAGACGAAGCTGCCGCAGGCGATCCAGTTGACGCGCCCGTAGATCCCGTCCTTGTCGAAGATGTCATCGATCCGGTACTGGCCTTTGCGCAGGCAGTAGTAGTCCACCAGATTGATCGCCGTCCAAGGGATCAGGAAATAGCTCATGAAGAAAATGAAGTTGAGGAAAAAGTTGATGAAGTCGTCCTGACTGATGGTGCACAAGGCCGTGGCCACCAGGCTGATCACCAGCATGAACAGACCGCGTACCCGAGGCGTCACCTTGAGCCGGGCAAAAGGTTCGATCACGGTAATGGTCGACATGAAGGCGCCGTACAGGTTGAACACATTGATCGACACCTGGCCATAGACGATGAAGGCGAACAGCAGCAACGCGCCGCTCCCAAACAGCCCGGCGACATGGCTGCCGACGTTGCTTGAAAAGTCGCTGATGCCGACGCTGAGGATCGCCCCGAGAATCATCATCCAGGCACCGCCGCTGACCGTGCCGGCGTAGCTGTACCAGAACACCTTTGCGGTCGGCGTGCTGCTCGGCAGGTAACGCGAGTAGTCGGCTACATACGGCGCGTAGGACAGTTGCCAGGTCACGGCAATGCTCACCGCCACCAGAAACTTCGACAATGAGAAGCCCGTTGCCAGCCATTGTTCGGCCGGGATCGGCAGCTGCAAGGCGAGCACCGTAGCGGCGATGAACACCAACAACGAAAGCAGCGACAGCACTTTCTGCAGGCGATGGATCAGGCGATAACCGTAGAGCGCGACGACAAAGCACAACGCCCCGATCAGGTAGATATTGCCGGTGGCCGGCAATGGGCTGACGGACTCCAATGCCTGGGCGGCGAGCAAGGTGTTGCTGACGAAGAACCCCAGGTAGATCAACATCACGAACAGCAGCGGCAACACCGCTCCCAGCACGCCGAATTGCGCCCGGCTCTGGATCATTTGCGGGATGCCGAGTTTTGGCCCCTGGGCAGAATGGGAGGACATGAAAATCGCCCCCAACAGCGAGCCGATGATGATCGCCAATGCGCTCCAGAACAGATTGAGCCCCATCACCACCGGCAACACACCGGACGCAATGGTCGTGATGTTCATGTTGGCGCCGAACCAGATGAAAAACAGCGAACCCGGTTGGCCATGGCGTTCGGTCTCAGGGATGAAATCGATGCTTCTTTTTTCGACTTGCATGGCGATTACTCCTGAGTCCGGGCGAGGTGGGTTTGCAAACGGGCGATGGTGCTTTCCAGCTCATGGGGCTGGTGGGCGAACAGGTCCGGGCGCTCGGGGATCAGGCTTAGATAATCGCGGTTCTCCAGGGCTCGCAGGCATTCGGCGCAGGTCAGGATTTCCAGGGCGTAGACCCAGTTGGCCATGATCAGCAGCGCCGAGTAATGTCCCGCGAGTGTGGTTGTGGTGCAGGCATCGCTGACCAGCCGAATGTGATAACCCAGGGCGAAGGCGTCGAACACCGTGCTGAGCACGCAGACATCGGTCAACACGCCGCAGACGATCAGGGTATCGACCCCGAGCGCCTTGAGTCGGGCATCCAGGTCGGTGCGATGGAAGGCGCTGTAACGGCCCTTGTCGATAATGAGTTCATCAGGCTGCGGCGCCAGACGTTCGATGATTTCCACCTGCCGGGTGCCGGCGCGATAGCTGCTGGGGCCGCCGTCGGCCGCTCGCGGTTCGCCGCGCGGCAAGTCACTGCCGTCGGCCTGATTGATGTGGCGGGTATAGATGACAGGCACCCGCTGACGGCGGGCGGTCTCGAGCAGAGCAGCGGTGTGGGTCACCACCGTGTCGAGGTTTTCCAGGACGAAACCGTCCTCCTGCTGCATGTCGATGATCAACAGCGCGTTTTTATTGTTCATTGAGCAAACCTGATCATGGGCCGAAGCACAAAGCACCGGGCACGCCTCGTGATGACGAGACGTGGAGTGCGTGAATTCCAGTTCGGGGGGGCTCAGTGAACGGGTTGCCAGAAGCCGTTCTGCTTGGCGGTAACGCTGGCGCGCAGACGCTTGAAATGGAGATGCGAAGCGGTCCATTCGCCGCGCAGGTAAGCCTGCTCGGCGCCGGAGGGAAGGGCGAGTGATGGGCGGCGATCATTGATCATTGGAATCGACCCTACACGTCAGTCAGCCCCCCGGCTTCGCGTCCGAGGGGCAGGGTGGTGGACTCAGCGGAACGCCGGGACCACGTGTTTGATGAACAGCTCCAGGGATTTTTTCTTCTCCGCGTGGGGCAGGCTGTTATCGCACCAGAAGCTGAATTCGTCGACCCCCAGTTCCTGGTAGTACTTGATGCGCGGGATAATTTCTTCCGGGGTACCGATCATGGCGGTCTTGTGCAGGCTCTCCAGCTTGAACTCCGGGCGCTCGGCGAACTTCTCTTCCGGGCTCGGCGCCAGAAAGCCGTTGACCGGCACTTCCTTGTTGCCGAACCAGGCATCGAAGGTGCGATAGAACCTGGAGATCGCCTTGGCCCCGACTTTCCAGCCTTCGGGATCATCTGTCGCGTGGACGTGGGTGTGACGCAGCACCATCAGTTGCGGACGTGGCACGTCCGGGTTGTTGTCCAGGGCCGCCTGGAATTTGTTCTTCAGGTCGAGGACTTCTTCGTCGCCCTTCATCAGCGGCGTGACCATGACGTTGCAGCCATTGGCCACGGCGAAGTTGTGTGAGTCCGGGTCGCGAGCGGCGATCCACATCGGCGGGTTAGGCTTCTGGATCGGCTTCGGCACACAGGTGGACGTCGGGAATTTCCAGATATCGCCATCGTGGGCGTAATCGCCTTGCCACAGGGCGCGCACCACCGGAACCATCTCGCGCAGCGCCTGGCCGCCGGAGGAGGCGGGCATGCCACCGGCCATGCGGTCGAACTCCACCTGATAAGCGCCACGGGCCAGACCGACTTCCATGCGGCCGTTACTGATCACGTCCAGCAGTGCGCATTCGCCGGCGACCCGCAACGGGTGCCAGAACGGCGCAATGATGGTGCCGGCGCCGAGGTGAATGGTGGTGGTCTTGGCGGCCAGGTAGGCCAGCAGCGGCATCGGGCTCGGCGAGATGGTGTATTCCATGGCGTGGTGTTCGCCGATCCAGACGGTACTGAAACCGCCGGCTTCGGCCATCAGGGTCAGTTCGGTCAAGTCTTCGAACAGCTGACGGTGGCTGACACTTTCGTCCCAACGTTCCATGTGCACGAACAGGGAAAACTTCATGACGCTTACCTCGGATCTTTTATTGTTGGCCTGTCGATCGGGAGTCGGCTGGCTGATTATTGGCGTATCGACATTCGCACTATGCGCAAAATATTTTCTGGATCAGGCGAGCACGGGCAGGGCGCCCATTTTGCCGTGGCAATACACCAGTGGCCCGGCGTTCTGCTGGGGCACGATCAGGTTCTTCACCGCGCCGACCATGATCGCGTGGTCGCCCCCTTCGTATTCGCGCCACAACTCGCATTCGATCACCGCCGTGGCGTTGTCCAGAATCGGGTTGCCCCGTTCGCTCAAGGTCCATTCGATGCCTTGCGCCTTGTCTTTGCCTTTGCGCGCGAAAGCATAGGCTTCGCTCTGCTGGCCGCCGGACAGGACGTGAATGGCAAAGCGTTTGTTCTTGATCAGTACCGGATAGGAATCGGAGCTGTAGTTGGGGCAGAACAGCACCAGGGCCGGGTCCATGGACAGCGAGCTGAAGGCGCTGGCGGTCAGGCCGACGATTTGGCCATCGTCATCCAGCGTGGTGATCACAGTCACCCCGGAAGGAAACGAACCCATCACTTGTTTGTAGATGGCGGCATCGATCATGGGACGGTCCTCTGGCGGTGTAATGCGGGTTTTTATGTGTTTGTAGGTCTGATGGTATACCGTAATACATAGTTTGCAAGGGCTTTTTTTTTGACCCGATAAACGTACGTCTTTGGTCTTGTAGCCAATGTTTACGGGGCTTGTAGCCCGTTTAAACGGGCGCTGATGCTTGAGGATTGCGGCTCAGATGGGCGCTAAAAGACTGGATCAGTCTTGTTAAAAAGATGGAATACCATAATATGACCGGCATCTGAGGGGCGGCCAAAGAGCTCCCCCGGTTTGGCTTCGTACAACTATAAGATCAGACAAACTAGAGTTCATGCACATGTCCCAGATGTCCCGGCAAGACCCCCTGATCGAGAATCACACGGTCGATTACGTCCCACTCGCGGAACGCCACGGGAAGGCCCGCGACCTTTTCACTTTATGGTTCAGTACCAACATTGCACCGCTGCCCATCGTGACCGGCGCCATGGTGGTTCAAGTGTTCCACCTTGACCTGTTCTGGGGGCTGTTGGCGATTGCGCTCGGACATATGGTCGGCGGTCTGGTGATTGCCCTGGCGTCGGCGCAAGGTCCGCGCATGGGGATTCCGCAGATGGTGCAGAGCCGCGGCCAGTTCGGCCGTTACGGTGCGCTGCTGATCGTGTTCTTTGCAGCGATCATCTACATCGGCTTTTTCATCTCCAATATCGTGCTGGCCGGAAAGTCAATTGTCGGCATCGCGCCTTCGGTTCCGGTGCCGGCGAGCATCCTCATCGGCGCCTTGAGCGCCACCGCGATCGGGGTGATCGGCTACCGCTTCATTCACACCCTCAATCGCATCGGGACCTGGGTCATGGGCAGTGCCTTGCTCGCCGGTTTCCTTTACATCTTCGCCCATGACCTGCCGGCGGACTTCTTCACCCGCGGCGGTTTCAACCTGTCGGGCTGGCTGGCAACGGTGTCGTTGGGAATCATCTGGCAGATCAGCTTCTCGCCTTATGTGTCGGACTACTCGCGTTACCTGCCGGCGGATATCGGGATTGCCCGGCCGTTTTTCGCCACGTATCTGGGTGCGACTCTAGGCACCATTCTGTCGTTCACTTTCGGCGCGGTGGCGGTGCTGGCCACTCCGGAAGGTACCGAGGCGATGGCGGCGGTGAAGCAATCCACTGGCTGGCTGGGGCCGATCCTGATGGTGTTGTTTTTGCTCAACATCATCAGCCACAACGCCTTGAATCTGTATGGCGCGGTGCTGTCGATCATCACCTCGATCCAGACCTTCGCCAGTCAGTGGACGCCGAGCATCAAAGTGCGCGTGGTGTTGTCGAGTGTCGTGCTGGCGGGTTGCTGTTTTGTCGCATTGGGCGCTTCGGCGGATTTTATCTCGCAGTTCATCGGGTTGATTTTGGCGCTGTTGCTGGTGTTGGTGCCTTGGGCGTCGATCAACCTGATTGATTTCTATCTGATCAAGCGTGGCAGCTATGACATTGCCTCGATTTTCCGTGCGGATGGCGGGATTTACGGGCGGTTCAATCTGCATGCGATCGTTGCGTATTTCATCGGGATTATCGTGCAGCTGCCGTTTGCCAATACGTCGTTGTATGTTGGGCCGTATGCCAATCTGGTGGACGGGGCTGATTTGTCGTGGCTGGTGGGGTTGGTGGTGACTTGCCCGTTGTATTACTGCCTGGCTACGCGTGGGCTGGGGCAAGAGGGCAAGGCCGCGAAACTGGGTTACACAAGCTAGCGTCTGACTTGAGTTCGCGTCTGGAATGCCCGGCTTCTGCCGGGTATTTTTGTTTGTGCTAGGTGGTGTGTATATCCGTTTCTTCGGTAACGGCGGCTGGCGGTTTCGCTTTTACAGCGAGTCCCTTTTTCAAACGCCAAAAAGGAACCAAAAGGCTTTGCCCCTCCATTCGGTGCCTCGCCTAGGCTCGGCATGCCCTCACTCCGGCATTGCTCCGGGGGCCCGCCGCCATCGGCCATCCATGGCCGGGGGCGGCTACCGCGGCATCCTTGCCGCGGTGCCCCCTGCGCAATACCTGCGTTCGGCCTCTGGGAAAGGGGCAACAGATCGAAATCAAAAGCCAAAGCAACGGCAACGGCAACGGCAACGGCAAGATCAACAGCTTCGCGAGCAGGCTCGCTCCCACAATGGATCGGCGTACAGCTTTCGCTCCTCACCACTCAACAGGCCGAGCGTTAGCTCGCCTGCAGCTTTTGATCTTGATGCACCGCCCCCTCGAGAGGCCGAGTGGAGGTTCTGCGCAGTGGGCAACCCGGCATGGATGCCGGGTTAGCCGCCCCCGGCCATGGATGGCCGATGGCGGCGGGCCCACGGAGCAGGACCGGAGCGAGGGTATGCCGAGTCTAGGCGAGGCACCGAACGAAAGGGGCAAGAGCCCTTGGTTACTTGGGGCTTAATGAGATGGTCAGCCTGACCGAGAAGCCCTGCAGGTTTACGCTTGCAGGGCTTTTCTCGTTTTTGTCGGAGGATCTCTCATGAACACGATGACGCTTCTGGGTATCGACATTGGCAAACACAGTTTCCACCTGCATGGCCAGGACGCCAAAGGTCATCAGGTATTGCGCAAGAAAACCAGCCGAGGCCAATTACTCAGCACATTGGTCCAATTACCCGCCTGCACGGTGGTGATGGAGTCTTGCGGCGGCGCTCACTGGCTGGCTCGACAGATCAGGGCATTGGGCCACGAGGTGAAGCTGATTGCCCCGCAGTACGTCAAACCGTTCGTCAAAGGCAACAAAAACGACTTCATTGATGCCGAAGCGATTTGCGAGGCGGCAAGCCGCCCCGCCATGCGCTTCTGCTCGATCAAAACCGCAGAACAGCAAACGCTTTCGGCCCTGCATCGTGTCCGCGATTCATTGATTGGCCATCGCACCGTCGCGACCAACCAAATTCACGGATTTCTGCTGGAGTTCGGGATCAGCCTGCCCATTGGCGTCGCTGCGTTGCACCGCGTGCCGGCGCTGTTGGACGACCCGCAGCACCCGGTTCCATTGCGTCTCAAGGGCTTGGTAATGCGCCTGCATCATCAAATTCAACAGCTCAATGATGAAATCAAGGACATCGAGTCCGACCTGAATCAGCAGTTGAAAGAAGATGATACCGGCGGCCGTTTGCAGAGCATTCCTGGCATCGGCCCCATCACCGCCAGCGCATTACTGGCGGACATGAGTGATGCATCGAACTATCGCAGTGGGCGCGATTTTGCCGCTTCGTTAGGGTTGGTGCCAAAGCAGTATTCAACGGGTGGAAAGACGGTGTTACTGGGGATCAGCAAGCGCGGCGACAAGCACATACGTCGATTACTGGTACAAGGCGCGCGATCAATCATGCTGCGTATCGACAAACGAGAGGATGCGCTAGGGTCTTGGGTTCGGGAGCTGCTGACGCGTCGGCACTCCAATGTCGTAGCGTGTGCGTTGGCGAACAAACTGGCGCGAATTGTGTGGGCGGTACTGGCCAAGGGTGGCCAGTACAACCCACATCCGAACGCTTGAAACTACAGCTTTATCACCGGCTTTTGCGACGTCACCGACTGATGACAGTAAACGGCAAATGGCCCGACTGAGAACCTGGCATGGAAATCAGCTTTAAAGGCTGAGGGCTTTTTTAGGACAGTCGGGAGCGGCTACTCATCGAGGGCCGAGCGTTGTTACCGCAACGCTCACAATGAGCCCGGATACATTAGCGCAAGCCAGCTTTACCGAAAACAGCCGATGAGGTTGCAGGAGATGGGCTGACCATACATTTCCAAGTGACTCGCTGTAAAAGCCAGCCCTTTCAAGGTGTTTTCCCTTTATGGGCCTTAAGCACCCGATCGGTCGACACATGAGCATTGGCAGCCTTTCCCTCCAGCCATTCCTTGGGCTTGGCGATTTTTGGACCACGTATGCTTTTGGCGACCTGCTTAGGCTTGATATTCCTGGCCAGCGCTAACAGCCGCTTTGCCAGCGTTTCTGAGGTCGATTGAAGTGACAGGTAGTCTGAGGGCAACGCGATCTGCATGCCCTCATAACCGCTACGCACTTGCACCGCCAGATGGAAGGTCGAGGCTTCCCAACCTTCAGGCTGCGTCTCGCAGTGAGCCTGCTCCACACTACGTTTGAGAACCGCCAGAACGTTGTAGGCCAAGATCGCTGAGGCAAAACCCAACAAGGCCGCCCGGGGAGAGCCGAGGCTTTCGATTTCACTGTCCAGCACCGATTCAAGGCGCTGGAACATCCCTTCGATACTCCAGCGACGACGGTATAAGTCGGCGATTTGCTCAGCGCTGATGGTGTCGGGCAAGTTGCTCCAGAACCACATCACGCAGTCGCCTGATTCGGTAGGTGTTTGCAGGCTCAGTTCAACTCGGCGCCAGCGGTAGCCGCCTTTGAGTTCGATAATTTGTTCGCGTACTGTCCCGGCTTCGACAGGCACCGGCTCTTGCCAGTCGCTTTCCTGAATCAACCGTGGATGCTTGCTCGGCTGGCGAATAATGAACGAAGCGCTCGCTTCCTCGCAGGCCTGCATGACGGGCAGCGTGCAATAAAGCCGATCGGCCATCCACAGCTGTCCTGCACTGGCGCAGGCTAACAACGGCAGCACGCTGACGCGCTCACTGGCGTAGGCATCCTCGCAAGGCTGCAAGTCAACGATCTGATCCAGGTCAGGATCGTAAACCACTACCGAAAACCCCGGCCGAGCCGCGCCTCGTTCACGCCGCAAAGCCCCCAAGCGTTTTTCGGTAGACGGCAGGTGATTGCCGTCAACGATGCGCAGCTGCCAGCCGGGCAAAATGGCTGAACAGC
The DNA here is from genome assembly GCF_057837605.1 of Pseudomonas sp. GL_093. Classification (NCBI taxonomy): domain Bacteria; kingdom Pseudomonadati; phylum Pseudomonadota; class Gammaproteobacteria; order Pseudomonadales; family Pseudomonadaceae; genus Pseudomonas; species Pseudomonas sp. GL_093. The sequence goes on from NZ_CM174448.1 coordinate 2,925,553, forward strand.
CCAACTCTTTTATCGTCGGAGCCAAGCGCTCTGCGCTGCCGGTGACCAAGGCTCGCAGCAATGCCGGTTCTGTGCGGCCGACCTTGTCATAGAGCGCCGCCAAGGTAACCGGTAGAGCATCCATCTGGCGCGCAGCGGCATGTAAGGAAGGCCGTAGGCCCAATGAAACAAGGGACATCAGCTCAACGATGGTCGAAAACAAAAGCTCACGCGGGTACTGGCGTTGACGATGCTCTTCAAACACCTGATCAACCCACTCAGCAGGAATGGCATGCTCCAGTGCCAACTTGACCATGACACTGGCCGGTGCCTTTTTTTCAAACCGCGCTAGAACTTCTGCCCACATCGTTTTCGTCACCCTGACTGGAGTTTTGGGGGATTTTAAACGAAGACCTTGAAAGGGCTGGCTTTTACAGCGAGTCACTTGGAAGAGCCCCAAGTAACCAAGGGCTCTTGCCCCTGTCGTTCGGTGCCTCGCCTAGGCTCGGCATGCCCTCGCTCCGGTCCTGCTCCGTGGGCCCGCCGCCATCGGCCATCCATGGCCGGGGGCGGCTAACCCGGCATCCATGCCGGGTTGCCCACTGCGCAGAACCTCCACTCGGCCTCTCGAGGGGGCGTGCACCGCAAACGCCAAAGCGAGGCGGCCTGCCAGCCGGCCTGGCTTCAGTGAACGCATTTCCCTGTAGGAGCTGTCGAGCGAAGCGAGGCTGCGATCTTTTGATCTTGCCGTTGCCGTTGCCGTTGCTTTGGCTTCAGGTCCTACCTTAAGTGAACAGCATTACCTATAAAGAGCCTTACTTATTCGGTAAATCAAACGTTCCTTGGAAGTCCTATTTACCGCAGAACACCGCCGGCCTGCGCTCGGTGAAGGCCGCCAACCCTTCAGTGAAATCGGCGCTTTCGCAGGCCTGTCGCCGCAGTTCGGCAATCTGCTCCATCGCCCGCACGGGCATTGGTTGCAGGTCTTCCAGAATCCGCAATTGCTCCTTCACCGCGGCAATGGCCAGCGGCGCTTTGCCGGCGATGCCTTGGGCCATGTCGAGCGCAGTCGCTTCCAACGTTTCGCTATCGACTAGCCGGTTGATCACGCCGAACCGTTCCGCCCGTTCGGCATCCAGTTTCTGCGCGGTGAAGAACATTTCCTTCAACACATGAATCGGCAAGTTGTTGAAGAACCGCAACAACCCGCTGGTGGTGTAGGGCAAGCCGATGTTGGCCGGGGTCATCGCGAAGCTGGCGCTGTGATCGGCGACGACCAGGTCGCAGCTCATGGCGAGGTCGACCGCGCCGCCCCATACCGAGCCGGAAATCAGGGCGATCACCACGCCGGGGTAGGCGCGGATGCGGCGCAATACTTGTTCGAGGGGTTTGCCGTAGGCAATCGGGTCGCGGTCATGTTGCAGTTCGCGTATGTCATGGCCGGCGCTCCACACCGGTTGGCCCACTTCGCTGCCGAGTATCACCACCGGGATGCGATGTGAGGCGAGGGCGGCGAGGCTTTCGTCGAGGGATGCCAGCAACTGCGCGCTGAGGGCGTTGCGGTGGGTGGGGTTGCTGAACACCACCCGCGCGATGCGTTCATCGACGATGTTGACGGTCACAGTGGCAGAGGAGGTTGGGTTCATTGGGCGGTTCCTGTTGAGTGTGCGGGCGAATCGTCGGTGTCCTGGAACACGACCTTGGCGGCGAGCAGTGCGTTGATCGATGCGGCATCGAAACCGGCTTCGCGCAGGACTTCGATGGTGTGTTCGCCCAGGAGCGGCGGCGGGCTGCTAGCGGCGCCGTTGGTGGCGCTGAACACCGGTGTCACCACCTGACGCAATGCGCCCAGTGTCGGGTGCGTGAGTGTCTCGGTCAGTCGGCTGTGCAGCACTTGCGGGTCGTCGAACACTTCGTCGAGCGTGTTGATCGGACCGGCGGGTAATCCTGCCTCGACGAACAGCGTGGTCCATTCGAGTTTGCTGCGGGTTTTCAAGCGGCTTTCCAGAATCTCCCGCAACTCGTCACGCCGGTCGACGCGTGCTTCGTTGGTGGCAAAGCGCGGGTCATCCGGCAGCTCTGGTAAATCGAGCAGCACGCACAAACGCCCCCACATAGCCGAGGTGATCGGCGCCAGATTGAGCGGGCCGTCCAGCGTCTGGAACACGCCATAAGGCGCAATCACCGAATGCGCATTGCCGGTACGACGCGGCACATCACCCAGGCTGAGATAACGTTGACCGTGCACACTCAACAGCCCGACCAAACTGGCCAGCAACGAGGTGCTCACGTGTTGGCCGTGCCCGGTTGTCGAGCGCTCCAGCAGGGCCGCCAGCACCGCCGTCACCAGCCACATGCCCGAGGTCAAATCGCCGATGGCGGTGCCGGTGCGCGTCGGGTCGCCATCGACGAAACCGGTCAGGCTCATCAACCCCGAATAACCCTGGGCAATCTGGTCGAAACCCGGCCAACTGCTCATCGGCCCGTCCGCGCCAAAGGCGTTGATGCTGCCCATGATCAGTCGCGGATTACGGGCGCTGAGCACGTCATAACCGAGCCCCATACTCTCCAGCGTGCCGGGTTTGAAGTTCTCGATGACGACGTCGGCATCATCGATCAGCCGCTGGATCGTGGCCAATCCCTGGGGATTGCGGAAGTCGATGCACAGGCCGCGCTTGTTGCGGTTGCACGACAGGTAGTAAGTGCTCACGCCCCGGTCGAACGGGCCCCAGGTTCGGCTCATATCGCCGGTCGGGCCGGGCTCGACCTTGATCACATCGGCACCGAGGTCTGCCAGCACCATGGTGCAGAACGGCCCCGACAGTGCGCGACTCAGATCGACAATCTTCACGCCTTGCAAAGCTTGCATAGGGTTCTCCAATGAATGGTCAGGTGCGTGTTATTGCGGCAAGGTCTGATCACGGGTTTCGACGGCAAACGGCAGGATCAGAATGCCGACCACAAAGGCCGCGGCCGTCCAGGCGATGGGCGCGCCCAGCGAGCCGTACCAGTGAATCGCAGCGGCCAGCAGGAAATTGACGCCGGCGCCGATGAAGCGGCCGACCGAGGCATTGAAGGCGAAGGCCGTGGCGCGGATGCGGGTCGGATACTGCTCGGGCAGCCAGAGTGAGAAAATCGCGAAGTTGCCGCCGAAGAAGCCGAGGAACACCAGCGACACCATGAACAGATGAAGGCCATCGTCCATGTAGAACACCCAGCCGAACGCGACGATGATCGATGCCGCCATGCCGGCGAAATAGATGCCCAGCGCTACCCGCCGGCCCAGTCGTTCGGCCAACCAGGGCGCCACGAGGCAACCGAGAATCGTGCTGAGCGACAGCACCGCCGCACCGATGGAGGCGAGGTGCACCGCGCCGACGTGATCGATACCCGCTTGGGTGGCCAGCGTGACGACGGCCGTCGCTTCATACACCGAACCGGCCCACAAGCCGACGATGGCGACCCCGACCAATAAAGAGCTGGTCAGCGTGCGGCGCCGAAAGGCCGGGGCAAAGATTTCCCACCACGACGCGCGGGTTGCAGGCTTCAACGCGGGCGTTTTGAGGTTGAGCGCAGCGTTGCGCACCTGGCCCGGCTCTTTCACTTTCAACGCGGTATAGATCGCAATGAACGCCGGGAACAGGCCGCAGAGAAACATCACGCGCCAGCCGTAAGTGGCGCCGACGGTGTAGTTCAGCAACGCGGCAATGAAGAAGCCGAAGTAGTAGCCGGTTTGCAGATAACCCGCGCCCATCTTGCGCCGGTCTTCCGGCCAGCTCTCGGCCACGTAGGTGCCGGCGAGTGCCCACTCACCGCCGACGCCAATCCCGGCGATCAGCCGGAATGCCGCCAACTGCCAGATGTTCTCCGAGAACGCCGCCGCGCCGGTAAACAGTGAATAGACCAGGATGCTGGCGGCCAGCATCTTCACCCGGCCAAAGCGGTCGGCGAGCGGCCCCCAGATGAACGACATCCCCCAGCCGATCAGAAACAACCCGAACGTGATCGACCCGTACATGGCGATGTTGGTGGCGGTGGGCTCAATGCCCGAGGCGGGCAGCAGCTCGGTCAGGGCGGGAATCAGAACCAGTGCGAAGATCACCGAATCCACGCCATCCAGAACCCATCCCACGTAGACCGTCCAGAAGCCGCGAATCTGCTCGCGGGTCAGGGGCGTCTTGATGGGTTTCACGCTCGTTGCTGATGCTGTTAACACTCTAGACATTGAGATCTCCCATTGACCCTTATCAGGCCTATAGAAGCGCTGCTGGCCGGTGGCGGCCGTTGGCGCTTCGTTTGTTGTGAGACGAGTCTAGGCGTCGTATCTCATAAGCTTCAAATATGATATTCCTCTGCTTCCATCGGAAAGTTATATGGCTTTGGAGGGATGCATGGACCTGCGCCAGTTGCGGTATTTCATCAAAGTGGTCGAGTGCGGCAACATCACTCGCGCCAGCGAAGCGCTGCACATTGCGCAGCCTGCGATCAGCCAGCAGATGCGCAATCTGGAACTGGACATGGACATGCAACTGCTCGAGCGCAGCGTGCATGGCGTGGTGCCCACGGCGGCGGGACAGACGCTGTATCGGCATGCCATCGAACTGCTGCGCCAGGCCGACGGTACCCAGGAACTGCTGCGTCAGGACGCCGAATTCCCGCAGGGCAAAGTGTCGGTCGGCATGCCGTCGAGTACCGCACGCATGCTGGCGATTCCACTCGCACGCACGATTCGCAGTCGCTATCCGGGCATCAAGCTCGAGTTGATCGATGCCCCGAGCGCTGACCTTGGACGCCTGATCACGGTGGGGCGGGTGGCACTGGCGGTGAATGTCGATGCGGTCGAAACCCGTGGCATGGCCATGCAGCGGCTGTTCACCGAAACGCTGTACCTGGTGGCGTGGCCCGAGTTTTCGTTACCGGATGGACCGGTGTCGATCGAGGCGTTGGCGAAGATGCCGCTGGTGCTGCCCTGTGCGCCGAACACGATTCGCAGCCGGGTCGAGTCGGCCTTCCAGGAGGCGGGTCTGCACTGCGAGGTTGAGTTCGAGGCCAACTCCACGGACCTGCTGTTCTCGGCCGTCCTGGCCAAACTGGGCGTGACGATCCTGCCGTGGGCGGCCGCCCACGTTGAACTTGAGCAACACAGGCTCAAACTGGCCAGGATCGATCATCGACTGTTCACCCGTGATCTTTCGCTGTGCTGGCATGACACGGTCGTCGAGAGCAACGCGGTGCAAAAGGTCAAAGCGACCATTTTTGAACTGTTCAAAGACTTCGGGCGGCAGCCGGGGTGGGCGGCAGGGCGATAACGTTGTGAGGGCCGCCTTTTGTCGGTGTGCCTGAACCGGACTCGCGATCAGTTGATCCATTGAGAAGGACTCTGGAGCCGTCGTCATTCTCCGATTGAGGAGCTCAAACCATGCAGCCCAAGGCACACCAGCGATACGACCTGACGCTGTTGATGCTGTTTGTGTTGATCGTCGTGGTGTCGGGTTATTCACCCCGCAGCCGAGTGGATTGGGCACTGGAAAACCTGTTGGTGCTGTTACTGGTGGGCGCTTTGGTGGCGGTTTCTGGCCGGTTTCGCCTGTCGGCTGTTTCCATCAGCCTGGTATTCGTTTTCCTGTGCATTCACGAACTGGGTTCTCACTACACCTATGCCAAGGTGCCGTACGACCAATGGTGTTCAGCCTTGACCGGGGTCAGCTTCGATAAAGCGCTGGGGTTGCATCGCAATCATTTTGATCGGCTGGTCCATTTGAGTTATGGGCTGTTGATGGTCTATCCCATTCGAGAAGTGTTGGTGCGCCTGACGCCGTTGCGGGGTTTCTGGTTGGTGTTTATGGCGTTGAACATCATTCTGTCGACGTCGGCCATTTACGAACTGGTGGAATGGATTGGTGGCGCCTACCTGGGCGACGACACCTCGCGTGCCTTCGTCGGCGCGCAGAACGATCCCTGGGATTCACAGAAAGACATGGCGTTGGCAGTGGCCGGGGCCTTTGTCAGTGAGTGCGTGGTTTTGCTGTGCAAGCAAAAGCGCGCCGTTCCTCAGGCCCAACATTCGAATGTCGGGCGGCCTCCTTCGTGATGGGTCGTCGTGAGATAGACTCAACAGCGAACATCCTATGGTGGGAGTGACAACGGTGGCGGGATTGCGATGGACTCGCTGATCACGGCCGCAGCGCAGGCGCTGGCGGCGGGTGATCCGCTCGGCGCGCTGAATCGGGTCGCGTTGCGCGACGATGCGCCGGCACTGGCGTTGCGCGGGATTGCGATGGCGCAACTCGGTGATCTGGTGCGAGCCAAGGCGCTGGTGCAGAAGGCGGCGCGGGCCTTCGGGCCGAAGGAGGCCTTGGCTCGGGCGCGGTGTGTGGTCGCCGAGGCCGAGATCGCGCTGGCCTCCCGGGAGTTGGGCTGGCCGGTGAAGGCACTCGAGTCGGCGCGGGTGACGCTTGAGGCACACGGCGATCGAGTGAACGCTGCTCATGCGCGGTATCTGCAGATCCGGCGTTTGCTGCTGATCGGGCATCTCGAACAGGCCGAGGTGCTGCTCGCCGAGCTTGACCCCGCGCCCTTGCCGCCGGCATTGCGCGCCGCCCACGAACTGGTCGTGGCGGGAATCGCGATGCGACGACTCGAGACGAACAAGGCGCGGTCTGCACTCACAAGAGCCGAGCACGCCGCCCGCGACGCCGATATTCCTGCGTTGACGGCCGAGGTGGAAAACGCTGCCCTTGTCCTGGACACGCCCGTCGCGCGTTTGATTGCCTATGGCGAAGAACGGCCTCTGTTGCTGGATGAGGTTGAAGCGTTGCTCGCGTCCACGTCGCTGGTCGTGGACGCCTGTCGCTACGTGGTGCGTGGCGCCGGCATGTCGGTTCCCCTCGCGACACGCCCGGTCTTGTTCGCCCTCGCGCGGGCACTGGCCGAAGCGTGGCCGGCCGACGTGTCGAGGGAAACGCTGATTGCCCGGGCCTTTCGTTTGAAGCACGCCGATGAGTCCCTTCGCGCGCGGTTACGAGTCGAAGTCGGGCGACTGCGCGCGGCGCTTAAACCCTTGGCCGGCGTCACTGCAACCCCACGTGGTTTTGCGCTGGTGGCGCTGGTTGCCTCTGACGTTGTGGTGCTGGCGCAACACGTCGAAGAGAAGCACGGGTCGGTGTTCGCTTTTCTCGTCGACGGTGAGTCGTGGTCGAGCTCGGCCCTGGCACTGGCCCTCGGTGCCAGCCAGCGCACGGTGCAACGGGCACTCGATGAACTGGCCCGCGCGGGCAAGGTGCAGTCGTTCGGTCGCGGTCGGGCACGTCGCTGGATGACCCCGCCGGTGCCGGGTTTCGCGACGACCTTGTTACTCCCGGTGCCACTGCCGGGTGACTAGGATGAACGTCACCCACCCGTAACGAGGAATGCCAACATGAAACAGTCAGCAGCTAAAATCCTTCGTGAATATGGACCCTTTGCCGGTGTCGACAAAGTGCATGGCGTCACCTGGGACGGTCAGCACGTGTGGTTTGCCACCGGTGACAAACTCAACGCCCTGGACCCTGAAAGTGGCAAGACACTGCGTTCAATCGATGTCGCCGCCCATGCCGGCACCGCCTTCGATGGCCAGCACCTGTTCCAGATCGCCGAGGACCGCATCCAGAAAATTGACCCGCAGACCGGCCGTGTACTCGCGACTATTCCGGCGCCTGGCGGCAGTGATTCAGGGCTGACGTGGGCAGAAGGCACGCTGTGGGTCGGCGAGTATCGGGATCGCAAGATCCATCAGATCGATCCCGAGACCGGCGCGATTCTGCGCACCCTTGAATCCAACCGCTTTGTCACCGGGGTGACCTGGGTCGAGGGGCAGCTGTGGCATGGAACTTGGGAAGAAGACGAGAGTGAGTTACGCCATATCGATTCGACCACCGGCGAGGTGCTGGAGAGCGTGAAGCTGCCGGCCGGCGTCGGGGTGTCGGGGCTTGAATCGGACGGCGGCGATCAGTTTTTCTGCGGCGGCGGTGGCAGTGGAAAGGTGAGGGCGGTGCGGCGCCCCAAATAAGGCGCCGCTCAATCACTCACGGCGCGCCAAACAACATCGTCCAATAAACGCCTTCATCACTACGTGCGTCCGCCGCATAGGCCGCACCCACCTGAGTAAACATCGGGTTCATCAGGTTGGCGCAATGCCCCGGGCTGGCCAGCCAGCCCGACATGGCCTTGTTCGGTGAGCCCTGGCCGGCAGCGATGTTCTCGCCGATCTGCCGGCCACGGAAACCAGCGGCTCTGGCCCGGTCCGCGGGCATGTCACCGTCGGGGTCCTGGTGTGCGAAGTAGTTGCCGTAGGCCATTGCCTTGCTGTGCCCTTGTGCCGCTGCGCCCAAGGCTGCGTTCCAGGCCAATGGCCGCGTGGCGGCGAAGCGCTGACGACCGCAAAGTCGCGGCTTCGAGCGTGCCGCATTGACCTGTGCCAGCAATGCTTTGCTGACGGTTCGCGAATCACCCACACGACTGTCCAGCACGGGCTGCGCCAGCACCACCTGCCACTCACTCCGGGCGCGGCTGACGCCAATGTCGGCATATTGGGTATCAAGCAACGCCCCGCAGTAATCGTTCTGGAGCATGTCGAAGGCCTCATCGGCATCCTGCGCACCGACCACGCGAATCGTGCGCACGCTCACCGCCTGATAGCCAGACGCTTTCAATCGATCGCGCAAACCGCCGCCATAGCCGATCGGCAAGGCCAGGTTCGACTTCAATGCCAGCGGCGATAACGCTCGACCCGCGCGCCCCGAGCAGCGATCGGGGTGAGCGCGGTAGTCGTTGATGGCTTCCACCAATTGCCTTTCGGCACCGGCGTGGGCGGGGTTGGCGAACAGGGAAAACAGAGGAATGAAACAGAGCGAGGCAACGCGAACGAACAGGAGGGTTTGGCGCATGGATGAATAGCTCTGAGCGGGCAAGTGGAATTCACGGCTCGGCTATGACTGGCGCGTCAACACAAGGTTCACGGGCGAAAGAGACATATTTGCGCTGGGTGCAGAGCGTCCGCCAAAGAGGACATGGCGGTGTCGTATGATGGCTTCTTTTTACCCGTCACAAGGACCCAATCATGCCGTTAAGCAAACGCGATCAGGCGCACATCGAGCGTCGCCTGGTGGCCACCCTGACCGAGGCATGTGAGACGGCCAAAGTGGAAATCCTCGGGTTCTGCTGGCTGACCCACGAGATCGATTACGACCTGTTTCCCTCCAGTCTGCGGGTCATCTGGGTCTTCGATACGCAGGCCAACAAGGATCAGGCGCTGGCCAGTGGGCAGAGCGAACGCATGCTCGAGTTGACCGCCATTGCGTTAAGCGAAGCGGACGTTCTCGTCAGCCCGGTATCGGCCCATGTGCAGTTCGATTCTGAAGAAGAATGTCAGCGCGCCAATGCCGGTAACTGGCAGCAGCGCTTGTCGCGTCCGCTCACTTCGAAAACTTTCGCGCCCCGGCCACGCAAAGGATCACCGCGACGGTAACCCCCAACATGCCGATGCTGACGTGTTCGTGAAGCAGCGTGGCTGCCAGCGCCAAACCAAAAAACGGCTGCAGTAGTTGCAGCTGGCCGACGGCGGCAATCCCGCCTTGGGCCAGCCCGCGGTACCAGAATACGAAACCGATCAGCATGCTGAAGATCGATACGTAAGCCAGGCTCAACCACGCGGACGAGGTGATTCCCGAGAACGAAGCCGGGGCCATGAGCCAGGTCAGCGGGACCATGACGGGCAGCGACAGCAGCAACGCCCAAGAGATCACCTGCCAGCCTCCCAGGGTTCTTGAAAGCTTTGCGCCTTCTGCGTAACCCAGCCCGCAGGCGAGGATGGCCAGCAGCATGAGGATGTCGCCTGTCGGCGAAGCGGTCAGGCCTTGCGAGACGGCAAACCCCACGACCAACGCGCTGCCCAGCACCGAGAAGAACCAGAACACCGGCCGGGGCCGTTCCCCTCCACGCAACACGCCGAACACCGCAGTGGCGAGTGGCAACAGGCCAACGAAGACGATGGAATGCGCCGACGTCACGTACTGAAGCGCCAGCGCCGTGAGCAGCGGAAACCCTACTACAACGCCCATTGCCACAATCGCCAAAGGCATAAGCTGATGCTTGGCGGGACGTTTTTCTTTAAACAGCACCAGCATGCACAGCGCCAGGAGCCCGGCAATCGCCGCTCGGGCAACGGTCAGGAACACCGGGTCGAATTCCAGCACGGCCAACCGTGTGGCCGGCAGCGAGCCGCTGAAAATCAGCACACCGATAAATCCGTTGAGCCAGCCGCTCGCGGTCTTTTCCGTCATTGGGTTTTGCAGGGTCCGTTCCATCTGGAGGCACTCTCAATTTGCAGAGTTCCATCGTATGATCGACGATCACTACAATCAAAAAATTGTCATGGATACATCTCGACATGCCTCGTTCACGGTACAAGTCATTAGTGGATGCTTTGGCGGCTGACATCCGGTCAGGCCGATTGCTGCCGGGCACGCGCTTGCCGACGCATCGCCAACTGGCGGCAACAGAAGGGCTGGCGCTGGTGACCGCCAGTCGGGTCTATGCAGAGCTCGAAGCCATGGGCCTGGTCAGCGGCGAGACGGGGCGAGGCACGTTCGTGCGGGAGACGTCGTTGCCGCCGGGCTTGGGCATCGACCAGAAAAACGTTGCCGTGGGAATGACCGACCTCAACTTCAACTATCCCTCGCTGCCAGGGCAGGCAGAACTCTTGCGAAATGCGCTGCGCCAGCTCGCGTCCGGCGGTGATCTGGAGTCGCTGTTGCGCTACCAGCCACACGCCGGGCGTCTGCATGAGCGCGCCTCGGTGGCGCGCCATCTGCTCGCCCGAGGGCTGACGGTGAATGCCGAGCAAGTGCTGATGGTCAGCGGTGCCCAGCATGGACTGGCCGTGACGATGATGGCGCTGCTACAACCCGGTGACGTGATCGCAGCGGATGCGCTGACCTATTCAGGATTCATCGTGCTGGCCGAAGCCTTGCACCTTGAAATCGTGTCCATTCCCGTGACCGAACACGGACCTGATCTGGAGGCGCTGGACCGTCTGTGCCGGAGCCGCCGCGTGCGGGCGGTGTACTCGATGCCGACGCTGCACAATCCGCTCGGGTGGGTGATGAGTGCCGATCAGCGCGAGTCGCTGGTGACGATTGCGCGCAGGCATGACTTGCTGATCATCGAGGACGCGGCGTATGCCTTCCTTGCCGAGGACCCGCCGGCACCGTTAGCGCAGCTCGCACCCGAGCGGACCGTTTACGTTTCAGGGCTCTCCAAGAGTGTGGCCACCGGATTGCGTGTAGGTTTCGTCGCCGCCCCGGCCGAAAAAGTGCCTGCGCTGGAGCGAACGATCAGGGCGACCACCTGGAATACTCCGGGTGTGCTGACAGCAATCGCGAGCACGTGGCTCGACGATGGCACCGTCATGCAACTGGAAGCTGAAAAACGTCGGGATGCGCAGGCCAGGCAGACCATGGCCGCAGAAGTGCTGGCGGGCCTTCCGTGCATTCGTCATCCGTCGTCCTATTTTCTTTGGCTGCCTTTGTCTGAAGATGCGAGGGCAGACCAGATCGCCGCGGCGCTGCTGCGTGAAAAAGTGGCGGTTTCAACCGCTGAGCCTTTTGCGACTTCTGCTCATGTGCCGCATGCGATTCGCTTGGCGCTGGGGTCGGCAGAGATGGGCGCACTGCGGGAGGCGCTGGAAAAAGTTAAGTGGGTGATTGGTGCTTATTCATAGCTTGAAGTCGCCCACCGCCATCTATATTGAAAGGTCCAGTCCGCTGCAGGTGTTGCAAGCGCCCTGACGAGTGGCGAATCCATCAAGCAAGAAGGACTGGTCCACAGAGGGCAATCTTTATCATCCAGCATTTTCAATCAGGAGATCATCATGACCCAGATCGAAAAAGTACTGTACACCGCCAAAGTCCACACCACGGGTGGGCGGGACGGCGCATCACGCAGTGATGATGGACGACTCGAAGTCAAGCTTTCGTCCCCCGGCACCAAGGGTGAAGGCACCAATCCGGAGCAGTTGTTCGCCACCGGTTGGTCAGCCTGCTTCATCGGTGCGATGCAGGTCGCTGCCGGCAAAATGAAGGTCACGCTCCCCCCTGACCTGGCCATTGACGCCGAAGTTGATTTGGGCACCAACGCAGGTGGTTATCTCCTGCAGGCTCGCCTCAACATCAGCCTGCCGGGAATGGACCGCGAAACCGCCCGGGTGCTGGTGGATGAAGGGCACAAACTGTGTCCTTACTCAAAAGCTACGCGGGGCAACATCAACGTCGAAATCAATCTGGTGTGAGCCGTAATGCTGTTCACTTTGGGGTGGGGTACATATCCGTTTCTGCGGTGATGGCTGATTACGGTTTCGCTTTTACAGCCAGCCCTTTCAAGGTCTTCGTTTAAAATCCCCCAAAACTCCAGTCAGGGTGACGAAAACGATGTGGGCAGAAGTTCTAGCGCGGTTTGAAAAAAAGGCACCGGCCAGTGTCATGGTCAAGTTGGCACTGGAGCATGCCATTCCTGCTGAGTGGGTTGATCAGGTGTTTGAAGAGCATCGTCAACGCCAGTACCCGCGTGAGCTTTTGTTTTCGACCATCGTTGAGCTGATGTCCCTTGTTTCATTGGGCCTACGGCCTTCCTTACATGCCGCTGCGCGCCAGATGGATGCTCTACCGGTTACCTTGGCGGCGCTCTATGACAAGGTCAGCCGCACAGAACCGGCATTGCTGCGAGCCTTGGTCACCGGCAGCGCAGAGCGCTTGGCTCCGACGATAAAAGAGTTGGGCTGTTCGGCCATTTTGCCCGGCTGGCAGCTGCGCATCGTTGACGGCAATCACCTGCCGTCTACCGAAAAACGCTTGGGGGCTTTGCGGCGTGAACGAGGCGCGGCTCGGCCGGGGTTTTCGGTAGTGGTTTACGATCCTGACCTGGATCAGATCGTTGACTTGCAGCCTTGCGAGGATGCCTACGCCAGTGAGCGCGTCAGCGTGCTGCCGTTGTTAGCCCGCGCCAGTGCGGGACAGCTGTGGATGGCCGATCGACTTTATTGCACGCTGCCCGTCATGCAGGCCTGCGAGGAAACGAGCGCTTCGTTCATTATTCGCCAGCCGAGCAAGCATCCACGGTTGATTCAGGAAAGCGACTGGCAAGAGCCGGTGCCTGTCGAAGCCGGGACAGTACGCGAACAAATTATCGAACTCAAAGGCGGCTACCGCTGGCGCCGAGTTGAACTGAGCCTGCAAACACCTACCGAATCAGGCGACTGTGTGATGTGGTTCTGGAGCAATTTGCCCGACACCATCAGCGCTGAGCAAATCGCCAATTTATACCGTCGTCGCTGGAGTATCGAAGGGATGTTCCAGCGCCTTGAATCGGTGCTGGACAGTGAAATCGAAAGCCTCGGCTCTCCCCGGGCGGCCTTGCTGGGTTTTGCCTCAGCGATCTTGGCCTACAACGTTCTGGCGGTTCTCAAACGTAGTGTGGAACAGGCTCACCGCGAGACGCAGCCTGAAGGTTGGGAAGCCTCGACCTTCCATCTGGCGGTGCAAGTGCGGAGCGGTTATGAGGGCATGCAGATCGCGCTGCCCTCAGATTACCTGTTACTTCAATCAACCTCAGAAACACTGGCAAAGCGGCTGTTGGCGCTGGCCAGGAATATCAAGCCTAAGCAGGTCGCCAAAAGCATACGCGGCCCAAAAATCGCCAAGCCCAAGGAATGGCTGGAGGGAAAGGCTGCCAATGCTCATGTGTCGACCGATCGGGTGCTTAAGGCCCATAAAGGGAAAACACCTTGAAAGGGCTGGCTGTAAAAGCGAAACCGATAGCCGCCGTGACCGCAGAAACGGATATGTACCCCAACCTTAAGTGAACAGCATAATGGTCTGAGCCGGACCTGTTACGCAGCCAATGGCAAGGAAGCACCCAAGGAACTGTTCACGCGCCTCAGCAAAGCCCGCGCCTGAGTCGACATCGTCACCGATCGCCCTCCCTGCGCCCAGCCGGAAGGGCGTTTTGCTGTCTGGAACGCGGCAAGCGTTCAGCGTTCAAACATGAATGACCGGTTTCAGGTTGTGTGAAAACGTCCGGGATTGACTAACCTTCTGACGTCGAGATCGTAAAGGGCGCCTTGCACCGCCCGACCTCCGCCCACGCTATTCTCACCATGGACGGACTCATCGTATCCCTCAGCTGAGGTATGAAGATGAAGCACACATTCGCGGTCGCTATAGCGGCCCTCGCGCTTTGCGTCTCGGCCCTCGCCAGCGCCGCTCCCGCCGCCGATCCCAAGGACATTCGACCCTTCCACGTCAATGTTGCGGACAAGGACCTCACCGATCTGCGCAACCGTATAGCAGCGACCCGCTGGCCGGACAAAGAGACAGTTTCCGATCAATCACAGGGCGCACAACTGGCACAGCTGCAGGAACTGGTTCGCTACTGGGGCACGGACTACGACTGGCGCAAGGCCGAGGCGCAGCTCAATACTCTGCCCCAGTACGTGACCACTCTCGACGGGGTCGAGATCCACTTTATCTGGGTGCGCTCCCCCCACCCGAACGCTTTGCCGATGATCATGACCCACGGTTGGCCAGGCTCCGTGTTCGAGTTCATCAAGGTCGTCGGTCCGCTCACCGATCCGACCGCGCACGGGGGCAATGCGGCAGATGCCTTCGACGTGGTGATTCCGTCCATTCCTGGCTACGGCTTCTCTGGCAAGCCGAGTGGTATCGGTTGGGATCCGGACCACATCGCGCGGGTCTGGGCGCAGCTGATGCAGCGCCTTGAATACACTCACTACGTGGCCCAGGGTGGCGACTGGGGCGCCCCCATTACCAGCGCGATGGCGCGCCAGGCGCCGGCCGGGTTGCGCGGTATTCACCTTAACCTGCCCGCCACGATACCGGCGGAAGCGAGCGCGGCGCTCGCTGTCGGCGGACCGGCGCCGGCGGGATTTACCGAGAAGGAACGCGCGACCTATGACGCCGTCGCCACGCTCGTCAAACAGGGGAACCTGGCGTACAGCACGATGATGGCCGCGCGACCGCAGATGATCGGTTACGGCGCGACGGATTCACCGGCCTTCCTCGCCGCGCTCATGCTCGTGCATCCAGGCTTTGCCCGGTGGACATACGGCGCCGACCCCCAACAGTCGCCGACCAAGGATCAAGTGCTGGACGACATCACCCTCTACTGGCTGACGAATAGCGCCGCTTCGGCAGCAAGGCTCTATTGGGAGAACATGGGGCGAAGCCCTCTTTCTTCGGCGGCACAGAAGACCACCGAGATTTCGCTGCCGGTGGCCGTCACGGTGTTTCCAGAGGATGTCTACTGCCCGCCAGAAACATGGGCAAGGCGCGCTTATAGCAACCTGATCTACTTCCACCAGGCCGACAAGGGCGGCCACTTCGCGGCCTGGGAACAGCCGCAGCTTTTTACCGAGGAACTTCGCACGGCGTTCCGATCGCTGCGCTAAGTTCAAACAACCTTGGGACCAATCCATTTCGTGACGGTGGGGGCTCGCCACTGCTCCAGCGCATCAATCAGCGTCGATGGATCGGTGTGGAAGATCAGCATCTCGCTGTGTTCGGCTTTCATGAAACCTTCGTTCACGGCATGGTTGAGCAGGCTGCGAACCGGATTGAAAAAATCGCCGATGTTCAGGCAGGCGACGCCTTTGTGGTGTTCGCCCAGTTGCGTCAGAGTCGCCACTTCAAACAGCTCCTCAAATGTCCCCAGGCCGCCAGGCAGCGCGATGAACGCATCGGCGCATTCACTCATGCGCGTCTTTCGACTGCGCATGTCTGGCGTCACTTCATGCCGGGTCAACCCGCCATGAAGATGCCCGAGGTCGAACAGCAGGCGGGTAATGATGCCAATGACTTCACCGCCTTCGGCGAGCACCGCATCGGCCATGACGCCCATCAGGCCTTTGTCGGTGCCGCCATAGACCAGGCGTATTCCGCGTTTTGCGATTTCCCGGCCCAGGGCTTGGGCACCGTCGACATACTCGGGGCTGAAGCCGAAATTGGAGCCAGAGAACACAGCCAGGCTACGAAGTGGAGGAGGCGTGGGCATCGGATTATTCCCGGTGGAAGGTCAGCCCCCATGATGCGCACGCCTGGAACTGCGAAGAAGATCCAAGAATGGGCTGATGGAGTGGGCCATGACCCTCGACAGGTGCGCAGCGCCGATGCTTTTACATCAACGCCAGAATGCGTTTGCCAAGCTGTTCGGCGGCATCCTGTGAGTCGATGTTGGCGAACCCGAGCAGCAGCGCAGAATCGGTCTGGCCACGGATACTCCAGTCGGTCAGGGCTTCTGCATAAATCCCCGCCTGTTGCAGACGCTCGACCAGCGACTTATCGGATTGCTGGTCCGTCAGGCGAAGGATCAGGTGCATGCCGCCAGGCTGCGCATCAATGCGAATGTGATCGCCCAGGGCTTTCTTCAGCCCCCTCGCAGTCGCCTCCCGGCGTTCGCCGTAGAGTTTTCGCATGCGCTGGATGTGGCGGGCAAAATGCCCCTCGGTCAAGAACGTCGCGACGATGGCTTGCGTGAGTTCCGGGCAACCGCCGAGAAAGGTCTGGCTGACGTGTTCGAATCGTTCGACCTGCGCTGGCGGCACCACCAGGTACGCGAGCCGGATGCCGGGATACAGCACTTTGCTGAAGGTCCCGGAGTAGAGCACCCGACCATCACGATCCAGGCTCTTGAGCGCGGGCAGTGGCCGACTGATGTAGCGGTACTCGCCGTCGTAATCGTCTTCGACAATCCAGGCGTGCTGTTGGCTCGCCCACTCAAGGAGCGCCAGACGTCGCGGCAGCGACAGCGACACGCACAGCGGGCTCTGATGGGCCGGGGTGACAACCGCCGCACGCGCGCCGGGCGAACTGTTCACACCTTGCGCGACCAGCATGCCGTCCTGGTCGACTGGAACGGGGGTGATGTCCATCTGAAGATGTTCCAGCAACTGGCGGGTGGGCAGGTATCCGGGGTCTTCAACCAGCACGCGATCTCCCGGTTTGAGAAGCGCATAAGCGATCAGCGCCAGGGTGTTTCGGTAGCCCGAGGTGATGAACACTTGAGCGGGCGAGCAGGTAATTCCCCGTGCGACCTGCAAGTAGGTGGCAATCGCGGTGCGCAACGATTCCAGCCCATAGACAGACGGATTGGCCATGTCCGGGATCCGCGTGGCACGCACGCAGCGTGCGCCGATTTGCGACCAGATTTTCCTGGGAAAGGCGTCCAGCGCGGGCAGGGCCATTTGAAAGGGTAGGACCGGTGCCTTTTGCCTGATGGAAGGGCTTCCCGCTGAACCGAAGGGGCGCTCCGTGGGGGCAGAGGACGCACGCACGTTGATCCCCGGCGCCACGACCGTGCCGGCCTGGCCACGCGACTGGATGTACCCCTCGGCAGTCAGGAGTGAATACGCGGTATCGATGGTGCCTCTGGCCAGCCCAAGTTCTTTCGCCAGTGCCCGGGCCGCAGGTATCCGCTCTCCCGGTGTGAGCACGCCGTCAGTGATCGCGCCGCGGAACCGCCAGTAGATTTGCCGGTAAATCGGCTCCGTGGAGGCGGGATCGAGAGGTGAAAAACTGTTGATTTGATTGGCCATTAGCCTCGCCTGTGCATGCCTTCGCGCTCAGTCTGCGCCAAAAGCGCCGCCGGCATTAGTTAGAAAAAACTCGTGCAGCGCCTGATCTGTCTTGCTCCGGGCCTGCGCTACTGCCTCCGGGCCGAAGGCGGTTCCTTCGACGGTGAAAAACGTCAGGTCATGCAGCCCGATCATGCCCAGCACGGCTTTCAGATACGGCGTCAGAAAGTCTGGCTGACGTGGGTGTTCCCCGGAAAATCTGCCGCCCGATGACACTGCGATAAAGACGGGACGGTCCCGCAGCAGGCTGGTTTTGCCTTCCGGGCCGACATTGAATGTGCGACGAACGCGAGCGATATGATCGATCCAGACCTTCAGTGCAGCCGGTACAGTGAAGTTATGCATAGGCGTTCCAATCACCACGACATCGGCACTCTTCAGTTCTTCAATCAGCGCTTCCGAGCGGGAGATAGAGCCTTCTTGGGAGACGTCTGCGGACGACTGTTGGGAAGTTGCGTAAGGCTCATCCACCTGCGATAGAACGTCACCCGCCACCACTCGGTTTATGACAGTCGCCGTTGGATCGTTATTGAGTAAACACCCAATAATGTTTTTAGAAAGTCGCAAACTCTCGGAACTGTGCCCGCGAGGACTGCAAGTCACGTGGAGGATTTTCATGATTCACCCGTTTCTGAAATGGCGTGGTTGAGGGGAATCATTCTAAGAAGCCTATGACCCAGGACAAAGGTCCATGAATGGAGTTTGTCACTGGGCCATCATGGCCTAGAACACAACACCGATCATGGACCTTATCAAATAGGCCAAGCCGCAGCACGATGGAGTCCTTCAACCCCCCACTACAAGGATTCATCATGAGCAATCGTCTCGACTACGCCAAGGCTTCACCCGAAGGTTACAAGGCTTTTGGCGGGGTGTACGTCTACCTGCAAAACAGCGGTCTCTCACACGAGCTGATCGATCTTGTCTACCTTCGGGTCTCGCAAATCAATGGCTGTGCTTACTGCATCGATATGCATTCCCGCGACCTGGTGAAACTCGGCGTTACTGTAGAAAAGCTTGTACTGGTACCCGTGTGGCGCGATGCCGGTGAAGTGTTCAGCACCCGTGAACGCACCGCCCTCAGTTGGGCGGAAACGGTCACTCGCGTCGCTGAAACGGGCGTTCCCGATGCGGACTATCAAGCCGCTGCTACCGAGTTCAGCGATAAAGAACTGGCTGATCTCACTTATGCGATCGGATTGATGAACGCCTTCAATCGACTCGGCGTTACGTTCCGCTCGGTGCCTGCGGCTGCCGGCAACGCTTGAAGTACCCCATCAGTCAGTAGAACTCTCTCTCCCAGTCTCGCCGAGCCGTAACGCTTGGCGAGTCACCCAACGGAATTATGACTATGGCCTGGGCACTGCTTGGCATCGCTGGCATCCTCGAAATCGCCTTCGCCTTCTACATGAAGGGCTCTGACGGTTTCACGCGATTAACCCCTGGACTCTTGGCGGCCGCCACTGGCTTGTCGAGTGTCTTTCTGCTTTCACTCTCGCTGCGAACACTGCCCGTGGGGACGGCCTACGCGGTCTGGACCGGTATCGGTGCGGCGGGCACCGCGATCCTGGGCATGGTGCTGCTGGGCGACGCCACGACGGCGCTGAGGATAGTGTGCATCGTGCTCATTTTGGCCGGTGTCATTGGCCTGCGGTTGGTCGCCGGAAACTGAGGACCAGCGCTTTCACTTACAAACCATCACCCAACACCTTGAGGTACTCGGGACTCTCGGATATCGAGTTGTGCCCTGTACCCGGTATGACCTTCAGCGATGCCACCCCGTCGGCGAAATGCGTGAAGAGCCGCTCCGTGCTGGAACGGGGTATCACTTCGTCGTGCTCAGCCGCGATCAACAGCGTCGGCACCGTGATGTGGGCGGCGTACTTCCAGGATTCAAAGGTGTCCTTGAGCAACCACTTCACCGGGAAGATGGGGAACTGCCGGGCGGCGAGTTCTTCAACACTGTTGTAGGGCGTGATCAGCACCAGACGCGCCGCCGGGCGTTGGCTGGCGAGGCGTACGGCGACGCCCGAGCCCAGGCTGCGACCGACCACCGTAATGTGTGGATGGGTGGCGTAGACCAGGTCAAACAAGGTCATCGCGTCGCGCGAAATCATCTCCTCGGAGGGCGATCCGGAACTGCCACCGTAGCCTCGGTAGTGCAGCAAGTAGAGGGCGTGATCGGCAAAGGCTGCGGAAAACGAAGGCAGGCTCCGGGAGACGTCCTCGGCATTTCCACCGAAATAGATCAACGCTTTGGCCCCCTCGTGCGGCCTGACGGACACCACCACCTGCGCGTCGTCGACCGACAGCGTGATCAGTGTTGCCGAGGTGCCGACTGCGCGGGGTTGCGGGAAGTAGATGAGGGCGCGCTGGAACACGAACAGCGCAGCGCACAGCGCCAGATACACGATGGCGATGATGACGACGATTGACACCAGGATTCGTGGCATTCGGCTAACTTTAGTGGGCGGCATTGACGGCTCTGGCCTGAAGACGGCTATCACTTGATCGCTGTCAGAGTGTAGTAGACCGATAGCGCGACGCAGCGGGAGGGGCAGCCATGCCCATCGCTGTTAAATGGCTCAACGTCCTGCCTTCCGAAACAGCGGGGTGCTGATCAGCTAAGGATTTGAGCACCGCTATCCTTGTGGGAGCGAGCTTGCTCGCGATAGCGGACTGGCAGACAACGTATGTGTTGAATGTAAGACCGCCATCGCGAGCAAGCTCGCTCCCACAGGTTCTGCGCCTTCCATTTCTGCGTGCTGGTGGAGATTGCGGTGCTTGTGTCGCCGGTAGCTATGCTGATGTGGCCAGCCTCGTGCGTCCGACGCGAGAAGTGCGGTGGACCGTGGCTGACAGCAAAAATGTGGAAGGGCAATTCCATGAGCCACACTGATGGGTACACGCGTCGAAAAATACTCACGCTGGCTGCCGGTGCTTCGGCGGTTTTCATCTTCGATCCGGCATTTGCAGCATCCACGCCGTCGAGCGAAACAGGAGGCAAGAACATGCTGACCCGGGCCATTCCTTCCAGCGCCGAACTACTACCGATCGTTGGGCTGGGCACGTATCGCGGGTTTGATGTCGAGCCTTCAAGCCCCGCCTACAAGCAACTGCCTGCGGTGCTGCGCGCGTTGTTCGAGAAGGGCGGGAAGGTGATCGACAGTTCGCCGATGTACGGTCGCGCCGAACAGACGACCGGTGAACTGCTGTCGATTCATGAGCCGCGCTCGCCGGCCTTTCTGGCCACCAAGGTGTGGACCCGTGGCCGCGAAGAAGGCATCGCGCAGATGGAACAGTCCTTCAAACTGCTGCAAACCGACCGGATCGACCTGATACAGATTCACAACCTGCTGGACTGGAAAACCCATTTGCCTACGCTGCGCAAATGGAAGGAAGAAGGGCGCATTCGTTACATCGGCATCACCCATTACACGGCGTCGGCGTATGACGAGGTGGAAGCGGTACTCAAGGCTGAGCCGTTGGACTTTTTGCAGATCAACTACGCCCTGGACGATCGAGGCGTCGAGAAACGCATCCTGCCGCTGTGTCGCGAGCGAGGCGTGGCGGTGATCTGCAATCGGCCATTCGGCGGCGGTGATTTGCTCGCCCGCTTGAAGGACAAACCGTTACCGCGCTGGGCCGCGGATGTGAGGGTCAATAGCTGGGCGCAACTGGCGCTGAAGTTCCTGCTGACGCATTCGGCGGTGACCTGCGTCATCCCCGGCACCGGCAACCCGCGTTACATGGCGGAAAATGCCGGTGCAGGTTTCGGTCCGATGCTGACGGGGGCGCAGCGCGAGCAGTTGATCGACGTGCTGGGGTAGGCGAACTTTCGAGGCCCGTCAGGTGTTGTCCGGCGTCTGGCGAAACCGCTCCGGGATGGCTTCCGCAAACGGATAAAACGAAAACCAGGGCCTGGCTTCGTCAATGACCCGCTGGACGGACGGCCTGTTCATCAGCCTGTCGAAATAGGCTTTCAAGTGACCGTAGTCGTCGGGGAACGGCTCGAGCGTACTGGCATAGAAAAGTGCCGGGGCCGCGGCGCAATCGGCCAGGCTGAAATCTGCACTGGCGAGCCAGATTCTGGACGCCATCTGGTGGTCGAACATGCCGTACGCCGTCTGTAGTGTGCAACGTTCTCGGGTCAAATCGCCGTGAGCGTCGCGCAGGCGATCAAACACAATCTGTTGCAGCGGCGTCTGGAGATAGTGGTCGCAGACACGGTCCCACAGACGGACCTCAAGTGCGGTGTCCCAATCGTTCGGAACGAGGGGATGTTCACCCGGATAAAATCGATCCAGGTACTCGATGATGATCGTGGTCTCTGCCACGTTGCGCTGGCGAGCGTGGTCGCGGATGACCGGGAACTTGCCGAGCGGCCATAGTGCTTGCAGCTCTGCTCTGTCTGCATCGTTGGCGAGATCGATGATCCGCTTCTCGAATTCGGTAGCGTTTTCGTAGAGCGCGATAAGCACTTTGTGGCAGAACGACGACAGTGGATGGTAGTAAAGAGTCAGCGACATCTCTCAGCTCCTCGAAAGGCAGGTGACCCCCATCATCATAGTCGCCCGTCCGGGACTGTTAAGCGCGCGGTGCTAGACTTTCAGGGTGGGATGGATGATCGAACAACCTGATCCGGCGGTGCGATGGTGAGAACGCTGGAGGTATGACATGACGACTCAACTGCTGGCTAAAGAACACATCAACGTGGTGGTCCGCAATTATGTAGAAGGCATGGTGTTCGCTGATGAAGCCTTGCTGCGACAGGCCTTTCATCCTTCTTGCCGCATCATAGGCCATTACGAAGAAAAGCTTGAATGGGCATCCCTGGAGGAATTTATCAGCGCGATCAAGGCCGAGGGGCCGGCAGCCAAAGAGGTCAAACCGTTTTGGGAAGTGCTCAGCATCGATGTCACGGGCGATGCCGCCGCGGTAAAAGTCACTGATGACTATCTCGGCATGCGATTTACCGATTATCTGTCGCTACTGAACATCAATTACCGCTGGATGATTGTGAACAAGCTGTATTACCTGAACGAATAGCGCGTGAGCCTGGGAGCCAACGGCTCCCAGGCATCGTGCTTCGATCAGTGCCGATCCAGCCACACCGTCTGGGCATTGCAGAATTCACGCACACCGAAATGCGAGAGTTCACGGCCAAACCCGCTTTTCTTCACGCCGCCGAAGGTGACGCGTGGGTCGGAGGCGCAGTAGCCATTGATAAACACACCACCGGTTTCCAGTTCACCGGCCATCTGCTCGGCAAGCTCGACGTTGCGTGTGTAAATGGTGGCGGCGAGGCCGAACTCACTGTCATTCGCCAGTGCCAGCGCATGCGCTGCATCGCGCGCCGTGATGATCGAGGCCACCGGGCCAAACAGTTCCTGTTTGAACGAGGTCATCTGGTCGGTGACATCACCGAAGACCGTGGGCTCGTAAAAGTTGCCGGGGCCTTCAGCCTTCTTGCCGCCCATCAACAACGTCGCACCTTCTTCCAGGGTGTCGCGCACCTGTTGATCCAGTTCATCACGCAGATCAAAGCGAGCCATCGGCCCGATGTAAGTGTCGGCGGCCAGTGGATCGCCGACCACCAGTTTTTGCGTGGCTTCGACGAACTTGCGCGTGAATTCCTCGACGATGCCTTGCTCGACGATCAAGCGTTTGGCCGCCGCGCAAACTTGCCCGGTGTTCTGGTAGCGGCCAATCACGGCGGCTTTGACCGCTTCGTCGAGGTCGGCATCGTTGAGGACGATGAACGGATCGGAGCCGCCCAGTTCCAGTACACACTTCTTCAAGGCCGCACCGGCTTGAGCGCCGATAGCCATGCCGGCTCGCACGCTACCGGTGAGGGTGACTGCCGCGATGCGGGGATCGGCGATTGCGGTGGAGACGCCGTCCGGCGTGACGTTGATGACCTCGAACACGCCTTCAGGGAAGTCGGCTTGCTTGAAGGCCTCCCGCAACAGATAAGCGCTGCCCATCACGTTGGGCGCATGTTTGAGGACGTAGGTGTTGCCGGCGATCAATGTTGGGACCGCGCCGCGCAGGACCTGCCAGATCGGGAAGTTCCACGGCATTACCGCGAGAATCGGGCCAATCGGGCGGTATTCAATGCGCGCTTTTCCACCTTCAACCAGCGTCGGCTCAGCGCTCAGCATCGCCGGGCCGTGTTCGGCGTACCACTCGCAGAGTTGCGCGCACTTTTCGATTTCGCCGCGCGCCTGAGTGATCGGCTTACCCATTTCCAGGGTGATCATGTTCGCCATCGCTGCGGCGTTGTTGCGCAATGCCTGAGCCAGGGCGATCAACAACTGCGAACGTTGATCAACCGGTTTGCTGCGCCAGGCGCGGAACCCGGCAGCAGCGCGGGACAGGGCGGCGTCCAGTGCCGATGCGGATTCGAAAGGGTAGTGGCCGATCTGCTCACCGTTGGCGGGGTTGATCGAAATGGCATGGGTGAGGCTGGAAACTTGAGTCATGGCACCGTCCTGCTAGGTGGGGATGCGCTCAGGTTACGGTGGCGTTTATTTTCTGGAAACTGAATAATACTGAGCATATCGTTCACGTTTGGAGAATGCCTTGGATCTGGTTCAGCTGGAAATTTTCAAAGCCGTCGCCGAACACGGCAGCATCAGCGCGGCGGCTCAGCACATCCACCGGGTGCCGTCGAACCTGACGACGCGGATCAAGCAGCTGGAGCTGGATCTGGGCGTGGACCTGTTTATCCGCGAGAAGAGCCGCCTGCGCCTGTCGCCGGCCGGCTGGAGTTTCCTCGATTATGCCCGGCGCATTCTCGACCTGGTCCAGGAGGCTCGCGCCACCGTGGCGGGCGAAGAACCGCAGGGATCGTTTCCCCTTGGGTCGCTGGAGAGCACCGCTGCGGTGCGCATCCCTGAGCTGTTGGCCGCGTATAACCAGAAGCACGCCAAGGTCGAGCTGGACCTGTCCACCGGACCTTCGGGGACCATGATCGATGGGGTGTTGTCTGGCCGACTGGCGGCAGCGTTTGTCGATGGACCGGTGCTGCACCCGGCCTTGGAAGGCGTGCCGGCGTTTGAGGAAGAAATGGTGGTGATCGCACCGCTCAACCATTCCCCCATCCAGCGTGCGCGGGATGTTAATGGCGAAAATATCTATGCCTTCCGCTCCAATTGCTCCTACCGCCACCACTTCGAAAGCTGGTTCGCCAAGGACGCGGCGGTGCCCGGCAAGATTTTCGAAATGGAGTCCTATCACGGCATGCTGGCGTGCGTCAGCGCCGGTGCAGGCTTGGCGCTGATGCCCCGCAGCATGCTCAACAGCATGCCCGGATGCACCACCGTGAGCGTCTGGCCGTTATCGGAATCGTTCCGCTATTTGCGCACCTGGCTGGTGTGGCGCCGGGGAACGGTGTCGCAAAGTCTGACCATGTTTGTGCGCTTGCTTGAGGAGCGCGGGGTGGTGCGGGATGAAGTGGCGCGCTAGTTCGCGCGCTTGAGAATGTCCAGATCGGTGTGCCGGCTCATTCCCCGGCTTTCGTCGACTTGATGAGATTGTTGCGCAGTTTCACGACCGCTTTTTGCAGGATCGTGAACTCGTCGGGCGTCAGGCCCGTTGCGTCGGCGAGGCCCATTTCCGGTTGGCTTTCGCGCAGCTGTCGACCGTTCTTCGTCAGGCTGATCCGCACCTGGCGCTCGTCCTCGGGATCGCGCTGCCTTTGCAAAAAGCCCATCGCTTCCAATTTTTTCAGGATCGGGGTCAGTGTGTTCGATTCGAGAAACAGCTTCTCGCCCAGGCTGCCGACGGTCTGATTGTCTTCCTCCCACAGCGCGACGATGGTGATGTATTGCGTATAGGTCAGCCCAAGCTGCTCGAGTATCGGCTTGTAAGCCTTGCCGAAGGCCAGGTTGGTGGAATAGACCGCAAAACACAGAAAGTCGGAGAGCTTCAGGTCGGCGGGGACGGCGTTGTCGGTGGGTTTCATGTGCATCCTCGTTGGCCAAAGACGGATGGCTCGCAAAAAACGAAATATACCTCGTATGCGATTGTGTCGGAACGACTCTAACTGACGGTGGCGACCGGTTCGACGGCGAAAGTCGAACCGGTCGTACGGTGCATCACGCTGTCAGGGCGGTGATGACCACGTCGATATTGCCTCGCGTCGCCTTCGAGTACGGGCAGATTTGGTCTGCGGCGTGCGCCAGCTCCGTTGCGACGTCTTGCGTCAAGCCTGGCACGCGAAGAGTCAGCCGGGCCTGGAGGAAGTAGGCCGGACCGGTCTGGCCCAGATCGACCTCAATATCAATGGCCAGATTGGGCGGCAGCGTCACCTTCATATTTTTCGCCGCCAGCTCGACGGCAGCGGTGTAGCAGGCCGACCATGCGCCGGCGAAAAACTGCTCTGCCGTTGGGTGCGGCACGATGGCTGCGAACTCGTGTGCCAGTCTAGGGTTTCCAGGCGACGAGAGCTGGATGGAGAGGCCGCGGGAAGAGTTGTCACCGTCGCTGAACGTTGTGTGGGTTTTGCCTGTGGCCAGGACTTTTTCGATCTTGTTCATGGTTGAGTCCTCAACGTTTTGTTGGGTTTGTGATTCGTATGCGCTTAAAGCGCATACGATATATGGCGTATCGACTATGCCGATCGATAGCAACGCCGCGCGGTGCGTCAAGCCGTGAGGACGTTCAGGGCCACGTCAATGTTACCCCGCGTCGCTTTCGAGTACGGGCAGATTTGATCGGCGGTGTGCGCCAGTGTCGTCGCGATGTCGTGGGACAAACCCGGCACACGCAGGGTCAATCGAGCCTGAAGGAAGTAGGCCGCACCGGTCTGACCCAGATCGACTTCGATGTCGACGGACAGATCCGACGGCAGCACCACATTCATCTCACCGGCCACCAGGCCGACGGCGGCGGTGTAGCAGGCCGACCATGCGCCGGCGAACAGTTGCTCGGCAGTCGGGTGCGGCTGGGTGGCGGCGAACACGTGGGCTGGCTTGGCGTTGCCAGGCGTCGACAGGGTGATGTCGAGGCTGCCGTCATGGCCGCGCGAGGTAGTGCCAGCGTTGCTGACGGTGGTGTGGGTTTTGCCGGTGGCCAATACTTTTTCGATCTTGCTCATGATGATTTCCTAATTTTCTATTGTTTGCGTATGCGCTTATATCGCATGCGACATATTTAATGGATTAAAACGATCTTCACGCCGTCAGGACGTTCACCGCCACGTCGATGTTGCCCAGCGTCGCTTTCGAGTACGGGCAGAGTTCGTGTGCGGCGTGCGCCAGTGCGGTTGCGACGTCGTGTGCCACGCCCGGCAAGCGGACGAAGAATCGAGCCTGAAGGAAGTAAGCCTGACCGGTCTGGCCCAGATCGACCTCGATGTCGACAGACACATCGGCCGGCAGCACCACTTTTTTCGCCTTGGCTATGTGTTCGATGGCGGAGATGTAGCAGGCCGACCATGCACCGGCGAACAGTTGCTCGGCGGTCGGGTGCGCTTGGGTGGCTGCGAACACGTGGGCCGGTTTTGCGTTACCTGGCGACGACAGCTCGATGTCGAGGTTGCCGTGGGCACGGGTCGCATCGCTGAACGTGGTGTGGGTTTTGCCGGTAAACAGTACTTTTTCGATCTTGCTCATGGAATGAATCCTCAACGTTTCAATAGGTGGGTTGTCTGTCGTATACGTTTGTATCGTATGCGATTGAAATAATACTCGCGCAGAGCTCAATCGGTGTCAAGGGGTGGTGTGGCGTCCAGCCGACGAGTGGTTTGTTGGCGGGATATGCCGAATTCGTCGTCGACCGGGCCTAAAGCGATCAAGCCGTGGCTTCGGGAATGGGCCAGTCTGAGCGGTCTGTCCAAGGAGTTGATGATGAAACGACTGTCCCTGGCCGAAGCTCGCGAGCTGGCCGAATCGATCTTGCTGCACAACGGTTTCAACCTTGCCCACGCTCAGGCGGTGGCCGCTACGGTAATTGCCGGCGAGCGCGATGGCTGTGCCTCCCACGGTCTGTACCGGGTATTGGGGTGCGTAAATTCGCTCAGGGCCGGCAAGGTGGTGGCCGATGCCGAGCCACGGGTGATCGACCAGGCACCTTCGATCGTGCGGGTCGATGCGGCGGGTGGTTTTTCCCAGTTGGCGTTTCAGGCGGGTCTGCCATTACTGGAGGAGAAAACCCGGGCAAACGGGATTGCGGCTCTGGCAATCAATCGCTGTGTGCATTTTTCCGCGCTGTGGGTCGAGATCGAGCAACTGACCGCTGCCGGCCTGGTGGCGCTGGCGTGTAATCCCAGCCATGCCTGGGTCGCGCCGGCGGGAGGCAGTCAGCCGGTGTTCGGCACCAATCCCATCGCATTCGGCTGGCCGCGTTCGGGCAAGGATCCGTTTGTGTTCGACTTCGCCACCAGTGCGATTGCCCGTGGCGAGATCGAGTTGCATCGACGCGCCGGCAAAGCGATCCCCGAAGGCTGGGGCGTCGATGCAGACGGGCGACCGAGTACCGATGCGAACGTGGTGCTCGATGCCGGCGCGATGCTGACGTTCGGCGGGCACAAGGGCTCGGCGCTGGCCGCCATGGTGGAGTTGATCGCCGGGCCGTTGATTGGTGACCTGACCAGTGCCGAATCGCTGGCGTACGACGCAGGCAGCAAGTCGTCGCCGTACCACGGCGAGCTGATCATCGCCCTCGATCCGCGACGCTTTCTCGGCGAGGCCACCGAGCAGCACCTGGCCCGTGCCGAAGTCATGTTCCAGAGCATACAAGGGCAGGGCGCACGCTTGCCGTCGCAACGGCGTTACGAGGCGCGAGCACGCAGTTTGGTGGAGGGCGTGCAGATTCCCGAAGCCTTGTACAGCGACTTGAAGGCACTGCTGGGCTGAAGAAACGGGGAGCCCAGTCCCCTGTGGGAGCGAGCTTGCTCGCGATAGCGGTCTGACATTCAGCACATGTGTTGAATGTTAATCCCTCATCGCGAGCAAGCTCGCTCCCACAGGAGGTCGCTGCACATTTGAGTGTTTTTTACAGCGGTTGGCGGTGGCTGTTGCCGTCGACCAGACGGGCGATGCCCAGCGGATTAGCGTTTTTCAGCGCCTCAGGCAAGAGCGCATCCGGGCAGTTCTGGTAGCACACCGGGCGCAGGAAACGGTCGATGGCCAGGCTGCCGACCGAGGTGCCACGGGCATCGGAGGTGGCCGGGTAGGGCCCGCCATGCACCATCGCATCGCAGACTTCGACGCCGGTCGGATAGCCGTTGAACAGTACCCGACCGACTTTCTGTTCGAGCAGCGGCAGCAGTTCGCTATGGGTTTGCAGATCACCGGCTTCGGCAATCAGGGTGGCCGTGAGTTGACCGTGCAAGCTCTGCAATGCTCGTTGCAGTTCAGCCTTATTGGCTACTTCCACCAACACGGTAGTCGGGCCGAAAACTTCTTCCTGCAACAGCGGGTCGCCATTGAGCAGCAGGCTGACGACGGCCTTGAACAGCTGCGGCTGGGCCTGCTTGCCCTGTTGTTCGCGGCCAGCCAAGTGGCTGATGTGCGGATGCGCGTGCAGCGCCTGCACGCCCTTGGCGTAGCTGGTTAACGTGCCGGCGTTGAGCATGGTTTGCCCCGGCTGGTCGGCCATGATCGCACTGAGCGATTCAATAAATGCGCTGAACTCGGGGGAGCGAATGCCGATCACCAATCCGGGGTTGGTGCAGAACTGGCCGCAGCCGAGCACCACTGACGCGGCAAGTTCGCTGGCGATTTTCTCGCCCCTCAGTTGCAAGGCTTCGGGCAGTACCAGCACCGGATTGATGCTGCTCATTTCGGCAAACACCGGAATCGGTTGTGGCCGTGCGGCGGCCATGTCGCAGAGGGCGCGACCACCCTTGAGCGAACCGGTGAAGCCGACCGCCTGGATCGCCGGATGTTTGACCAGTGCTTCGCCGACGCCCGCGCCGTAGATCATGTTGAACACACCCTTGGGCATGCCGGTTTGCTCAGCGGCGCGGAGGATCGCATTGGCCACGAGTTCGGCAGTCGCCATATGCCCGCTGTGGGCCTTGAACACCACCGGGCAACCGGCGGCCAGGGCGGCAGCGGTGTCGCCACCGGCGGTGGAGAATGCCAACGGGAAATTGCTCGCACCGAACACCGCGACCGGGCCGACGCCGATCCGGTACTGACGCAGATCCACCCGTGGCAGCGGCTGACGCTCGGGCAAGGCTCGGTCGATGCGCGCGTCATAGAAATCGCCACGGCGCAGGACCTGAGCGAACAGGCGCATCTGACCGCTAGTGCGGCCGCGTTCACCTTGAATACGCCCGGTCGGCAGCGCGCTCTCGCGGGTGACCAGGGCAACGAACTCATCGCCCAGCGCATCCAGTTGCGCGGCGATGGCCTCGAGAAACTCTGCGCGGCGGCTCGCCGGCAAGTTGCGAAAGGCCGGGTAAGCGGCTGCTGCGGCCTGGGCGGCGGCGTCGACTTCCTCAATAGTGGCTTGCGTGAACGAGTAGGGCAGCGTTTCGCCGGTGCTGGCGTCATGGCTTTGCACGGTGATGTTGCCAGCGGCACTGCGCGCACCGCCGATGTAGTTGTGGCCGATGATTTGGGGCATGAAAAACTCCTGTCGGAATGTGAAGCCAAATACGTTGCCAGGTGCAGCGCATGACCTGTAGCAGCTGCCGAAGGCTGCGTTCGACGGCGAAGCCGTCGTAAAACCATGCAACGCGGTGTCACAGTCACACCGTGTCGCCAGTATTGACGACCGCTACGCGCCCGAACGCAGCCTGCGGCAGCTGCTACAGGTTGCGTATTGAGGTCAAGCCAGAGAATCACCCCGACGTGCGCTGGCGGGTTCGGCGCTGTCCAGGGCAGCGATCCGCGCAGCGGATTCGCTATCCACCAGGTGCAGCGACTTGCCACGGGTTTCCCGGGTCAAACCGACGGCGACGATGGAGATCAGCGCGGCGCCGACCAGGTACCAGGCGATCGGTGTCGAGCTGTGGTACTTGTTGAGCAGGGTGAGGGCAATCAGCGGCGCCAACGAGCCGGCGAAGATCGGTGCCACCTGGTAGCACAGGGACAACGCGGTGTAGCGCACGTGGGTCGGGAACATTTCGGCCATCAGCGCCGAGTAGGGTGCGTAGGTCATCGACTCGATCGCCAGGCCCAGGGTGATAGCCCCGATGATCAGCCAGTTGTTGCCGGTGTCCATCATCGGGAAGCCGATGAAACCCCAGAACGCGGTGAGGATCGCGCCGGTCAGGTACACCGGTTTACGCCCGACCAGGTCGGACAGATAACCCATCAGCGGGATCATGAAGAAATGCAGCAGGTGCGCGCCGAACATCAGAAACAGAATCTCTGAAGTGTCCTTGTGCACCACCAGTTTCAGGTAGGTAATCGAAAAGGTCACGACGGTGTAGTAAAGGATGTTCTCGGCAAACCGCGCACCGATACCGACCAGCACCGCACGCCAGTGATGACGCAGCACTTCGACCACGCCCAATTGCTGTTGCTTGTTTTGTGCCTGACGGGCCTGGGCTTCCTTGAAGATTGGCGCGTCATCGACGCTGGTGCGAATCCAGTAGCCGATTAGCACCACCACCGCCGAGAACCAGAACGCTACACGCCAGCCCCACGCGAGGAATTGCTCCTCCGACAGGTTCGACGACAACAGCAGCAACGCGACGGTCGCCACCAGGTTACCGGCCGGCACACCGGCTTGCGGCCAGCTGGCC
This sequence comes from Pseudomonas sp. GL_093, assembly GCF_057837605.1. Classification (NCBI taxonomy): domain Bacteria; kingdom Pseudomonadati; phylum Pseudomonadota; class Gammaproteobacteria; order Pseudomonadales; family Pseudomonadaceae; genus Pseudomonas; species Pseudomonas sp. GL_093. The sequence continues at coordinate 2,956,920 of NZ_CM174448.1, forward strand.
CAGAAGCCTCGGCGATTGTCCGGGCAGTGTTCGGACACCAGCAGAATCGCACCGCCCCATTCACCACCGAAGGCGAAACCCTGGATCAGCCGCAGCAGCACCAGTAACACTGGCGCGGCGTAGCCGATCTGGTCGAAACCGGGCAGGCAACCCATCAGGAACGTGGTGATACCGACCACCACCAGGCTCAATTGCAGCAGGCGTTTGCGGCCGAACTTGTCACCGTAGTGACCGAACACCAAACCACCCAATGGGCGGGCGAGGAAGCCGACGGCATACAGGGCGAAGGCGGCGAGGATGCCATCGATCGGGCTGTCGGTCTGGCGAAAAAACAGCTGGCCGAAGACCAGTGCCGAAGCGGTGCCGTAGAGGAAAAATTCATACCATTCGGCGACGGTGCCGGCCATGGCGGCGGCCACGACACGCTTGAGTCCCGAAGGTGAGGTCGCGCGGGCGGTGCTGTGAGGATTGGGCATGCTGACGTTTCCTGTAGAGGCGCAAAAAACAGGCAGCCGGGCCGGGTCCGCAAGGGACCCGCCCGGCAATCACTCAGAGACCGACGTCTGGCAGTTCCGGACGGTTGGCCAGGGCCTTGGCCATGATCTGCTCGACGAAAACCCGATCGGCTTCCGGCAGGGCCAGGCGTGGCGGACGGGTCAGGGCGCTGCCGCGACCGGCGATGGCTTCGCACAACTTGATGCACTGCACCAGGTCGGCACGGGCGTCGAGGTGCAGGATCGGCATCAGCCATTCGTAGATCGGCATGGCTTCGGCGAAGCGACCGGCCTTGGCCAGGCGGAAGATGGTTTCGCCTTCTTTCGGGAACACGTTGGACATGCCCGAGACCCAGCCTTCGGCACCCACGGCGATGCTTTCCAGCACCACGTCATCGAGGCCGGCGAACAGCACAAAACGGTCGCCGACTTCATTGCGCACGTCGATGAAACGACGGGTGTCGCCGGAGGAATCCTTGAAGCACACCACGTTGTCGCAGTCGGCCAGGGAAATCAGGATGTCCGGGGTGACGTCGTTTTTGTAGATCGGTGGGTTGTTGTAAACCATCAACGGTACGTCGGCGTTCTTGGCCACGTAGCGGTAGTGCTCGGCGGTCTCGAACGGCTTGGAGCCGTAGACCAGCGCCGGCATCAGCATGACCCCGTCGACACCCACCCGGCGCACGGCGTTGGCGACTTTGGCCGCTTGAATGCTGGTGAATTCGGCCACACCGCAGATCACCGGCACGCGGCCGCGGGAAGCGTCGACCGCGACTTCGGTCACGGCGATTTTTTCTTCGGCGGTCAGCGAGGTGTTTTCCCCCACCGAACCGCACACCACCAGGCCCGACACGCCGTCACGGATCACGTTGGAAATCACCTGGTGGGTTTTTTCCAGGTTGATGGTGAAGTCGTCGTTGAATTGAGTGGTCACCGCGGGGAAGACGCCACTCCAGTTAATGCGCTTGCTCATTGTTGCCTCCGGTTCAGTTATTGTATTTCGTATACGATATTGCATGTGAAAAGACTCGGCCAGTGCTTTTTTCAGTTACGAGGGGTTTTTTACTAGCCGTTTGTCAGAGTTTTTTGGTGAGGGTTTGTAAGGTTGTGCTCAGGCCCCAGGCCAGGTGTCAGACAGGCGATAGCCTTGTGGCCACGGATCGCTCGGATCGAGCAGCAATTGATGAGTGCCGGTGATCCAGGCCCTGCCGGAAATGCACGGGTAAATCGCAGGGCGTCCAGCCACTTCCGTCAGCGAATCGATGCGGCAGTGGAACTCGGAACCGATGATCGAACGGCCGATAAAACGCTCGCCGACCTGCATCAATCCCTTCGCCTGCAACACAGCCATGCGCGCCGAGCAGCCGGTGCCGGTCGGTGAACGGTCGATCTTGCCGGGTTGAATCACCACCGCGTTGGCGCCGGTGGCGATGCCGTTTTCATAGACGAGGGGAGCAGCGATCTGGCAGAAGGAAATGTGCGACCACTCGGGATTCAGCGGATGGACGAAGCCCAGTTGCTCATTGGCCGCGCGGGTAATTTTCAGCCCGACCTCGACCAGCTCCGCCGCTTCATCAGGACGAATGGAAAAGCCCAGGCGCTTGGCGTCGGCGATCACAAAACTGTCGCCGCCGTACGCGGTGTCGACCTGCAATGAGCCGACGCCTTCGACTTCGATCCAGGCGTCGAGGCGGTCAGCGAAGGAGGGCACGTTCTTGATTTCCACCCGTTCGACCTTGCCGTCACGGCAGTCGGCCACCGCTTCGATCAACCCGCCCGGCGCTTCGAGCACCAGCCGGGTTTGCGGTTCGGTCATCGGCAGGATGCCGCTGTCGAGCAACACGGTGGCCACGCACAGCGAGTTGGAGCCGGACATCGGCGGAGTGTCGGCCGGTTCCATGATGATCCAGGCCATCTGCGCCCGAGGATCCTTGGCCGGCACCAGCAGGTTGACGTGACGGAACACGCCGCCGCGCGGTTCGTTGAGGACGAAGTTGCGCAGGGTCTGATCCTTGGCAATCCAGCGCGACTGCTCCCACACGGTAGCCCCGGGCGGTGGCGCGACGCCGCCGACGATCACATCGCCGACTTCGCCTTCGGCGTGGCAGCTGACTACATGAATCACTTTCGATGAACGCATTGTCTGCTCCTTGTTTTGTCTGTTAGGGCCTCATCGCGAGCAGGCTCACTCCTACATTGTTCGATATGCACCGCTAACCCTGTGGGAGCGAGCTTGCTCGCGATGGGGCCATTAGTTATTTCACCGATTTCAGAAAGGCCGCAGTTTCCGCATGCACCGGGTTGCCAATGACTTGGTCGGGCGAACCAATCTCATGCACCAGCCCATTGCGAAAGAACGCCACTCGGTCGGACACATCGCGGGCAAAGCGGATTTCATGAGTCACCAGAACCATGGTCATGCCGTCTTCAGCGAGCATGCGCATGGTGTCCAGCACCTCGCCTACCAACTGCGGATCGAGGGCCGAAGTGGCTTCGTCGAACAGCATGTAGTCCGGCGACATGGCCAGGGCGCGGGCGATCGCCATGCGCTGTTGCTGGCCGCCGGAGAGCTTGCCGGGAAAGGCCTTGAGCTTGTCGCCCAGGCCGACGTGAGTCAGTTGCTTGACCGCCAGTTCCTCGGCTTCGGCCTTGCTCTTGCCCAGCACTTTGCGCGGCGCCAGCATCACGTTTTCCAGCACGGTCAGGTGCGGGAACGCGTTCCATTGCTGGAAGACGATGCCGATCTTCTGCCGCAGACGGTTGAGGTCAGTGGCGCTGTGATGGACCTCGACACCGTCGACCCGAATGTTGCCTTTCTGGATCGGCTCCAGGCCGTTGATGCACATCAGCAGGGTCGACTTGCCCGAGCCGGAGCCGCCGATGATCGACACCACCTCGCCCTTGTTCACCGTCAGGTTGACGCCCTTGACCACTTCGAGGTTGCCGAAGGATTTGTGTACGTTGTCGATCTCAATCATTTTCTTGCCACCTTCTTTCCAGACGAGCGCCGAGGCGAGCGACCACCAGGCTCATGACGTAGTAGATGAGGCCCGCGATGCACAGCACCAGCAGCGGTTCCTGAATGCGGGTCACGATGGTTTGCGAGGCGCGCAGCAGTTCGACGATGCCGATCCACATCACCAGCGCGGTGTCTTTCATCACGCTGAGCACCAGGTTCAGCCAGCCGGGAAAGGCTACCCGCGTGGCCATCGGCAGGACGATCCAGCGCAGGTCCTGCAGGAAGCTCAGGCCCAGGGAACGACTGGCCCGGCGCACAGTGAAGGGCACCGACAGCACGCCGCTGCGCACGATCTCGGTGAAGTACGCGGCGGCGTAGACCCCCAGCACAATGCAACCAACGCTGAAGGCGCTGATGTTTAAACCGACGATGCTTTTTAGCGAGTTGAACAACACAAACTGGATCAGCAACGGCACGCTGCGAAACACGTCCAGCACCCAGGCCAGTGGCAGGCTGGCGCGCGGAAACAGCGCCCGCAGCAAGCCGAACAACAGCCCGGCGAAAGAGCCGAGGATGATCGACCAGAACGTGAGTTTCAGAGTGACCCAGGCGCCATCAAGCAAGAACAACAGGTCATTCCAGGAAAAACTGGTGGTCAACATGGTCACCTCCTCAGTAGCGGAACAACCGCCAGGCCATCAGCCGGGCGACGGCGACGATCGCCTTGGCAATCAGGTAATACAGCGCCGCGGCGATGGCGAAGTATTCGAAAGTGCGGAACGTCTTGACGTTGTAATCCTGGGTCACGCCGGTGAGGTCATTGTTCAGCCCGACGATCACCCCCAGCGACGTCATCAAGACCGCCCAGACCATCTGGTTACTCAACGGGTAGAACACGATCCGCAGCAGCTGCGGGACGATGATCATCCGGTAAGCCTGGAAGGCACTCATGCCCAGCGAGCGCGCGGCGCGAACTTGCGTGCCCGGCACAGCCTTGAGGCCGCCGCGAAAGTTTTCCGCCAGGTAACCAGCGTTGTTGAAGGTGATCCCGGCCAGCAGCGCGAACCATGAGCTGACATGCAAATCCAGCGAGCCAAGGCCGAAGTAGAGGACGTAGATCTGGAACAGCGACGGGGTGTTGCGGGCGATCGACACCCAGCCGTTGCCGATGCCGCGCAACAACGGTTGTTTGGTTTCACGCATCACCGTCAGGGCCAGGGCGATCAGCACGCCGAAGATCATCGACAGCGCGGCGGTCTCGAAGGTGACCCAGGCACCGGCGAGCATGTCCGGCAGGGCGCGCAGGGTCGCGCGCCATTGGAAGGTGTAATCAAACATGCGCGGGGCTCTCCAGAGAGGCGGCCGATTGCAGCCAGGCCGGCAAACGACCACTGGCCGTGGCGCTGCAGGCGGCGTCGACACATTCGGCGAGGTTGGCGAAGTGCACCTTGCGGCCCACCAGGCCAGGTGCGTAATGGGCGTACTTGCCCGAGTTGGTCATCAAGGTTTTGGCGGCCAGCGGGATCACCGGCTCACCGAGCATGCACCAGCAGGTATCGGTGACCAGCGTCGCACCGAAGGCTTCGATCACCGCGATATGCCCGGCCTCGCGGGCCTGCTCCAGCACCGCACGACCGCAGGTGATGGCGAGCACCACCTCGGGGTGTTTGTGCCGACCTCGACACAGCCGCGCCAGATGCGCGAATTCGCTGAGGGAGAAATGCGGGTTACCCAGCGAGACCACATCTACCCGGTTGTCGCGGGCGCTGTTGAGCTTGCGCCAGCTGAGCAGCAAATCCTTCAGGCGGATTTTTTCCACCGGCACATCGACATCCGCCTCCAGCACCTGCGTCGGGTCGAGTGCTTCCGGGGTCACCCCGGCGATATGGAACAGCGGTGCGGCGGAGGTGGTGGCGAAAGCCGCACCGAAAGCTTTCAGGTCATCCAGGCTCGGCTTGCTCTGTTCCAGCCCCAGCACCAGCGGAATCCGGCTGCCGGCCAGGGCACCGATGTGGTAACCGAGCAAAGGGTAGAAAGCATCATCCAACTCGCTCAAAACCGGTAATTCGATTTGCAGTTTCGCTTTACGCTGCGCGTCCAGGTGGCAGCCGATCAGGGGCGCGCGGCCGGTCAGGGCGATGCAGATGTCCAGGTAGTCCGGGTATTTCAGGGTGCGTGCGCCGAGCACGCTGTTTGCATACACCACGGCGTTGGATTCGGCCCAGACGATTTGCTCGCCGGCCTTCGGCGCGCTGTCGAGCAGGTAAGGTGCGCAGGTGAAACTCAGCTGTGCACCCATCGCCATGTACGCATCGCCCAAAGCACTGGCCGGCACACCGAGTGCCGGATCAATGCCCAACTCGCGCCAACGGCGTTGGTCGACAGAAATGGAATTGAGGGTGGTCGGCACCCGTACGTTTGCTCCCCACTGCACCAGTTGTTCAGCGAAGCGCAGGCTCGCAGGCCCGGTATAAATGCAGCCGTCGATGTGCGCCTGGGTGACGTCCACCAGATGGCGGGCGCCTTGCAGTTCAGCCATGCGCAGGACGATCTGCATCGCCACTTGGGCGGCTTTGCCATGCTCGCCGTCGAGCAGCGCCTGATCGTGTTCGGTGAGTTCGATAGCGGTGCTTTTTTCTGCCGTCTGCAACGGACTGTCGAGTGCCTGCCAGGCATCGCCCGGCAGGTGTTCGAACACGGTCACCGTTGAGGCTTCGACCCGAGCAAAGACCTTGCCGCGCAAGGCGGCGAAGGCCTCCCGGCCGATGCACAGCACCGGCAGGGAACGCTCGAAAATGGTCTGTGCCACGAGCACGCCCAGGGTCAGGATCTCATCGGGTTCGGCCAGCACCAGTGCGGCCGGCGCATGACCGTTGCTGATCAGTTCCATCAGCACACTGCTGCCGGTGCACGAACCGCGGCCGCTGGGAATCGCCAGCACCCGGCCGGCCAGATGTTCGCCGCTCAGCGGGTGGTGACGGTCGATGACCTCGCCGCTGTACGGGTCGACCCCGCCCCAGAAACTCAGCCCGACATCGGCGAACAGCAAGGCGCCTTGAGCAGCGCCGGCGACCAGGCTGCGACCGGTCAGAGAGGTTGGCCTAGGCATGCCGGACACCTCAGTAATAGACCTTGGGCACGGTCAGGTCGGTGGGTGAAATCTCGGTGCCGACCCATTTGGTGAACAGCTCGTTGTAGCGGCCGCTGCGCACCTGCTGATTGACGAACAGGTTGAGGTAGTTGAGCAAGCCATACTCGTTGCGCTTGGCGCCCAGGGACACGTAGTCGATGGTGTATGGCGCGTTACCGGCGATTTTCAGGTTCTTGTATTTGCCCGATTTGATCGTGGCGGCGGCCACGGTGTTGGTGACCACAGTGGCGTCGATGTGGCCTTGGGCGACGGCCAGCAGTGTGTCGTTCTGCGACTGATAGGCGCGGAAGGTGCCGGTGCCCCAATTCTTCACATCTTTTTCCAGGGCGATGGCTTCATAGGTGCCGCTGGTGTTGCCCAGGGCTTTGCCTTTGATATCGGCGAAGCTGTTGATGCCGGTGTTGTCGCGGGTCAGCACCACCATCTGAAAGGCGAAGTACGGCACGGTGAGGCCGACGGTCTTGGCCCGTTCGAGGGTGTCGGACGTGGACGCGACGATCACGTCGGCACGCCCGGAGACCAGCGCCGGAATTCGATCCGGGAAGGGCGTTTCAACCACTTCGGCGTCGACCCCAAGGATCTTCGCCAGGTCGCGGCAGTAGTCCACGTCGAAACCGGCCGGGTTGTTACCTTCATCGCGAAAACCCATGGGCGGGAAGTCCAGGGTCACGGCGCAACGCAGCTTGCCCGAACCAATAATGTCGTCGAGCTTGTCGGCCTGGGCGGTGGCGATAAAGGAAGTACTGAGAACAGCGCTGAGGGCTACGGCAAATGCGGGGTTTTTCATAGAGGCCTCGTTGTCGGAAAGTGCTGTTGAATATCGTATTGTGAATTTCGTATACGATATGTGATTAGCAATGAGCGTGCCTGTTTCCGAACCGAGGCGAGAATTAATCGCCAAGCCTTGAGTTAAACGTCCTGCAAGATTTTAGGAATAGGGCTTAGGAGAAGAACGCCTCGGTGGGCTGTATCAGGTGGTGTTACAGAAGGGAGCAGTGGGAACGCCGGGCGCCCCTTAAAGGAACACTCGCCCGGGTTCAGCGACGGCTTTCGCGATACTGACTTGGCGCCAGACTGGTCAAGGCACGGAACTGCCGGCTGAAGGCACTGTGATCGGTGTAACCGCAGCGCAGGGCGATCTCGGTGATGGGCAGGTCGGTGTGCAGCAACAGTCGGGAGCCTTCTTCCAGGCGCGCCTTGTGAATCATCTGCCGTGGGGTGAGCTGGAACACCCGTTTGCAGTGGCGCTCCAGTTGCGCCACGGAAAATCCGGCGATCGCGGTCAGTTCGGCGAGGCTGATAGGGCGGGCGAAATGGCTGCGGATATGCGCGTCCACCGCCGCGAGTTTCTGGAACGCCGGATGGCTGGACTGTGGCGTTTGCAGGTCGCGGGAGATGCCGGCCAGGCCGACGATCTGACCTTGCAGGTCGCGCAGCGCGAGTTTGTGGGTCAGGCACCAGACCGGTTGGTTACCGTAATACAGGTGCAGTTCGAGTTGGTCGGCCAGTTCGCGGCCGGTGGACAGCACGCGATGATCCTGTTCGGTGTACAGCGGGCCGAAGCGCTCGGGAAAGACCATGTCAGCGGTGCGCCCGAGCAGCTCGTCACTGTGTTTGAAGCCACAGCGCCGGGCCAGGGTCTGGTTGACGAAGGCGTAGCGGGCCTCGCTGTCCTTGATGAAAAACACCACGTCCGACAGGGTGTCGAGCAGCGCCGCGATCGGCTGCAGACTGCTCAGCAGAGTGGGCAGGTCGCAGGGTTTGAAGGTAGTGAGCGAGGCATACATGGCGCTGGGCGTCTGGAGGCAATGCCCGGGATCATAAAGACTCGGCGACGGACCCGAAAGCCCCGGACCGGCATTCAGGCCGGCGGGGTGTCGTCCAGGCACAACAAAGTCTCGATCCGCGCCGGACTGAAGGGCGGGCGTGGCGCCGAAGGTTGCCAACCGAACAGGTGCTGCAACGCGCCGCCACACACCCGGCCCTGGCAGGCGCCCATGCCGCAGCGACTGGCCAGTTTGGCCTCGCGCCAGTCAGTGTGCCCGGCAAGCGCTATGTAAGGCACGTCTTCGCAACGGCACACCAGGGTGTCGGGTTGTGCCAGCGACTTGAGTTGCGGATCGAGGGTGAAGGCCTTGTTCAGGGCGTTGGCGAAACCCTGCCAGCGTGCACGGCGCGGCCACAATGCTCGGGCCGAATCAAGGTCACCGACAGCGGCGTGGCCAGCGATTGCGCCTTCGACCAACGCCAGTTCACTGCCACCGAAACCGGTGCATTCACCCGCCGCGTAGTGATCGGCGCGGCGAGTGGCCTGCCAGGCATCGACGGCAATCGCCGGGCCATCGAGTTCGCAGCCCAAGGCTAGGCCGAGTTGGGTATTGGGAATCAAACCGAAGCCACAGGCCAGGCGATCACATTCCAGTTCGACGATTTTCCCTTGCTGTTGCAGGCGCACCCCTTCCAGTCGCTCATTGCCCAGGGCGGCCAGTACATGGGTCCCGGTTCGGTAATGGCGGTCGAACAACGTGACCGACTGCATCAGCTTGTTGGGCCAGCGTGGCAGTTGCGCGGCGAAACCTGCGACGGCGGCCGCGCGGGCTTGCTCGGCGATACGCAGGACCTGGGCGCCGTTGTGTTTCGCGGTGGCGGCGCTGGCGAGCAGTAACGGTCCGCTGCCGGCAATCACAATGCGTTCGTCCTGCACCGGCAGGCCGCTCTTGATTAACGCTTGAAGGCCACCCACCCCGGTCACTCCAGGCAGCGTCCAGCCGGGGAAGGGCAGCAATAATTCGCGAGCACCGGTACACAGAATCAGTTTGTCGTAACCAATCAACCAGCCTCGATCGGCGTCTTCGACCAGCAGTTGTTTTGGCCCGGCGCAGGCGATCACCCGAGTGCCGGAGTGGCGGCGAATGTTGCTGCACGCCTCCAGTCGCTGGCGCATCTGACGCGCCGGGTTTGGCAGGTTAGCCTGAGGTCCGTCACGCCAGATTTGCCCGCCCGGCAGCGGGTTGTCATCGAGCAGGACGATGCGCGCACCGCTTGGTGCTGCGGCGAGCGCGGCGGCCATGCCGGCGGGACCGGCACCGATGATCAGCAGGTCGGCATATTCGCTCATGCTTGAGTCTCCACGTGCATGCCATCACGGCACAGCGTCTGGCAGGCCAGGCGCCGGCGACCGTCGATGGTCACCCGGCATTCCTGGCAAATGCCCATGCCGCACAGCGGTGCGCGACGTTGGCCACTGACCGAGGTGCGCGTGCAGCCGTCGCCGCTCAGCGCCAGTGCAGCGGCGACGCTGGTGCCCTCGGCAACCCGCAGGGCACGTCCGTCCAGCATCAATTCAGGCATAAACGGGTTCTCCGAGAAAACGTTGCGGCAGATACGGTTGCGCGGCCAGTGGCGGCGTTTCGTCGAACAGCTGCGCGACCAACAGGTCCGCGGTGCCGGGCGCGGTCGTCACGCCGAGGCCCTCGTGACCGACCGCCAGCCATAAACCTTTGCGTTGCGGGTGCTGACCCACCAGCGGCAAGCCGTCGGGGCTGGCAGCGCGAAAACCGGTCCAGGCGCGGATGCCGTTGAGCTGAGCCAGACCCGGCATGTAGTCGGTGGCACGCCGGAGCATTTTCGCCAGCATCCAACCCTCGACTTGCGGGTCGGTGGTGCCGAATTGTCGCGAGGCGCCGATGAACAATTGCCCGGTTGGCCGAGGCTGAATGTTGCACGCCGTCGATGGGCCAGTGGCGTTGTGGGCGCTGGTGACGTAACCGAGTTCCACCAGGGTGTGGGTGACTTTGCCGGGGTAGCGGTCGGTAATCAGCAAGTGGCCTTTCTTCGGCTCGATCGGCAACTCCGGGCAGAGTTCGTTGGCCTGGATGCCGTTGGCCAGAATCACCGCTTCGGCGCTCAGCCAGTGGCCGTCGTCGAGTCGCACGCGGTTGCCATCGACTTCGCTGACCCGCGCCCGGCGTTGGCTGATGTTCGGTGTGTCGAGCATCCAGTTGGCGGTCGCCGGCGCATACAAAATGCCGTCGCCATTGATCAGCAGTCCGCCTTCCAGGCCCTCGCGCAGTTCCGATTCGCGTTGGTGCAAGGCACCGCGGGAGATCAATTCGCAAGCCACGCCTTGGGCCTGCAAGTTCAGGTATTTGCTGTGGGCGACGGCCATCTCTTCAGCATTGGCCGCCAGCCAGAGGGTGCCATTGCAACGGTAGGCGCAGCCGTCGGGCAGGGCTGGCGCCAGTTCGCGCCAGCGTTGCAGGGAATATTGACTGAGGGCCAGTTCGGCCGGGTTGTCGTCGAGGACCAGCAAGTGGCCCATTCCCGCCGCTGTAGCGCCGGGCAGGCCGGCGTCCAGCACCAGCACGCGCAAGCCGCGCCCCGCCAGCGCCTGGGCACAGGCAGCGCCGATGATGCCGGCGCCGATCACGATCACATCGGCCACCAGGCCCTCGTTCACGGGCGAATGCCCCAGGCGAACGGGTCGTCCTGTTCGATGATCAGGCTGGCTTCGGCGCTGATAAAGGCGCGACCGCGAATGGTCGGCACGATGCGCTCGCCCTGAAGTTCGTAGGAACCTTCGAACTCGCTACCGATGACACTGGCCTGACGCCAGATCTGTCCCGGCTGCAATTTGTCGTCGGCCGCCAGGCACGCCAGTTTGGCACTGGTGCCGGTGCCGCAGGGCGAGCGGTCGTAAGCTTTGCCAGGGCAGAGGACGAAGTTGCGGCTGTCGGCCTGCTCGTCGTCGGCGAACAGCTCGACATGGTCGATCAAGCCGCCGTCTTCGCCGCGAATACCCTGTGCCTCCAGTGCTTGCTGCACGGCGTAGGTGTAGGCGGTCAATGTATCGAGGTTATCGCCAGCAATGCGCAAGCCATGCTTGGCAATCAGGAAAAACCAGTTCCCACCCCAGGCAACATCGCCGGTCACTTGACCGATCCCCGGCACCTGCAGCGACAGCGCTTTGCGGTAACGGTAGGCCGGCACGTTGCGCACGCTCACCGAATGGTCTTCGTGCAGCGTTGCCTGCACCGTGCCCACCGGGGTTTCGATGTTGTGCACCCCGGGGCCGATCTTGCCCAGATGCGCCAGCGAGGCCACCAGGCCGATGGTGCCGTGGCCGCACATGCCGAGGTAACCGCTGTTGTTGAAGAAAATCACGCCGGCACAGGCGCTCGGGTCCACCGGCTCACAGAGCAGGGCGCCGACCAGCACATCGCTGCCTCGGGGTTCGAGCACGCAGGCAGCGCGCCAATGATCATGCTGTTCGGCCAGCCGCTGTCGACGTTCGGCCATGCTGCCGTTGCCCAGGTCAGGAAAACCGGCGGTCACAAGGCGGGTCGGTTCGCCGCCGGTGTGGGAGTCGATCACGGTGATGCGTTTCATGGGATGGCCACGTCCGTTCAGATGAGTGAACGAAAGAGTGGCCTGTGCGGGGGCTTGTCGGCTTGATGGTTTTATCCAGTGCCGATGACGAAATCGGCACAGTACGGCGAGCCGTCAGTGGTGGTGAGGCAGGTGCTCGAACAGGGTCTTGCAGACGCCGGCAATGTGCTCGTCGAGCAACTTCACCGCCAGGTCCACGTCACCGGCGCGACAGGCCGCAAGGATTTCCCGGTGTTCGTGATCGGCGCGCTCCTTGCCGGCCGACAGGCTCATCTGCATGCGCAGGTAGCGCTCCAGTTTGTCGTTGACCGAGCGGATCAGGCCGACCAGAAACGGTCGTTGCGCCGGTTCGTAGAGACAAGCATGCAGTTCCCAGTTGAGCTCGGCCCAGCGTCCCACGTCATCTTCGCCGATGAACTCCTGGCAGATGCGTTCGGCGCGAGCGAAGGTTTCTTCGGTCATGTTGGGAATGGCCAGGCGCAGCACCTTGTCTTCGAGCAGCATGCGCACTTCGAACATCTGCGCCAGTTCTGCATCGGAAACCCGGGTGACCATCGCCCCGCGATTGCGCTGGAACATCACCAGGCCTTCCGCCTCCAGGCGCTTGAGGGCTTCGCGCACCGGAATCTTGCTGACGTTGAACTGGCGGGCGATGTCGTCCTGGCGAATCGGCTCGTCCTCGGCGAAATGCCCGGCGACGATGGCGTCACGCAGATGACGGGTGATGATTTCCGACGTCGAAGGCGAATTGCCAAGGTCGGGAGCGTTGAGTTTAGTCAGGGCCACGGTCGTGATCGTTAGGATGGAATTGCAGATATGGTATACGAATTTTCCCTGGGTGTTCCTGCGTCGATGACCAGGACCTCCGCCACTGCAATATCTTCCCGATCCGAATGCAACTGCTACGCTACGTTCTGGCAGCGCTCGAGTCGTTCATGGCCATCGAGGTGGCGGGCGACAGGCGGTTACCTGCAAGGAGGCAGGCTGTGGTGATCAAGCACATTGGCAATGCAAGTGCAGACATCGTTCCCGAGCCTCTCGCCCGGGAAGAAGTGGAGCGGGTGCTCGCGCTGTTATTGGCCAGCCCGTTGTTCGCCAAGTCCAGGCGGATGGGCAGCCTGCTGCGCTTTCTGGTCGAGCACGACCTTCAGTCCCCGGACATCCCCCTTACCGAGCACGCCATCGGCATCGCGGTGTTTCGCCGTGATCCGGCGGTCTACTGCACCGGCGATGATCCCGTGGTGCGGGTTCAGGTAGGCCGGTTGCGGCGCAAGCTCGCCAGTCATTACGCCACGTTTGGCCAACAGGATCCGGTGCGCCTGAGCATTCCGGCCGGTTGTTATCGGCTGGCGTATCAACGACTCAGACTCAAAGGCATCGCTGTTCGCCATCCTGTCCTGCAACTCCAGCCGTTTACCTGCATCACCCGCGACGGCGACGACTTTACCCAGGGCTTGTGCGAAGAGTTGAGTTGCAGGCTGTTTGAGTCGTTTGAACAGGCGGAAACGCCGGCGAACCATGTGCTGATGAAGGTGCCACGAAGTAGCGTAAAAGCACCGGACCTGGGGCGGGTCAGGCGCGGCAGCTATTCGCTGGAGGGCAGCGTGCGGGTGGAACCGGCCCGCGTCCGGGCCTCGGTACGTTTGATTGATGTCGCTCAGGGGCGAATCCGTTGGTCAGCGCAGTTTGATCGCAATCGACCTTATGGCATTGCCACTCAGGAAGATCTGGCCGAGTCCATCTGCCGGTCGTTGACCGGATATTTCGCCAAGGGTGGCAGCGACGATGCCTGAGGAGCAAGGGCAACGCGAGGTTGCCCCTGAGTATGACGGTTATATCGTTTTCCATTCACCGCCTTCGTAGAGACGAGCTGCATCATTGGTGAAGGTCAGGTCTATTTCGATAGCCTTGGAGCGCGAGGTGCTGAACATGGTGCTGGTCTGCACGTTCTGTTCGAACCACACGAGAATGGTCTCGACAGGGGTCAGAACCGTATTGCCGGTGACCACCTCGTTGACGGCCACGTAGATGGGCGTACTGACCTGATTGCCATCGATGCCGGTGGACAACTGGTTGATCCCCGGGTGAATGGGCGCGTAGTTGTTCACAAACGTGAAGGAAACGTTAGGACCGCCCGTCACTGCCTGGCCCAGCAGGCCGGAGTCGGCGAGTGTCGACGTTTGTCCCAGTCCGATGTTGACGATGTTGGTCGAGACTTTGACTTGCACGTTTTCCTTGAACACGTTGGAGGCGAATAGCTGGTACTGGGGCGTCCAGCTGAATTCATTGTTGCTCAGGTACTTGTCATAGGACTGCCAGACTACGTTGTAGTCTTCGGTACCCACTTTCTTGGCAAAGCACAGCTTGTAGCCGGACTTCTTGAGCTGAGTCAGATCGCCGGCGGCGATCTCGATAGTGACCGTTTTTTGAGTAGCTGCCAGGGTTGACCTCAACACCTTGCCGTAGTCGGCAGGGCTCAGGGCCTTGGTGGCGCCCAGGATCGACTTGACGGCTTCTTGCACGTCATCCTGGAGTTGCTGGCTGTGTTGGCTGACAGCGATTGATTTGCTCATGGTTTCCCTCTTCCTTGGTTGAGTGTTGGGCAATCAATGGGCAGCGGGTTTCCAATCCGGCGGACGGTGCCGATGATGTGTCACGACCCTGTAAGCACATTGATGGCTTTACGGTAGGCGGGTCGCGCAGTGCGGCGAAGTGTCTTGGCGTTACAGTCAGGAGGGTCATTGGCGCCGGTGCAGATCAGGAAGTAACAGCCGGCGTAACGGAGTTGTATCAACGTTCGGGGAGGTTCCAGCTTTCGCGGATTTGCTCATATTCCGCCTCGGGTATTTGAACCAGAAGAGGGGCCTGGCGAGGATCCAGCCAATGGAACAAGCGAGAAATATCCGCTTGATCCATGGCGGTGCAACCCAGCGTCGGGGAGGTGGGACCGCGCCAGATATGGAAGAAAATGCACGAACCCGAGGCGGGGGACGCCGGCGTATTGTGCTCGATGAAAATGCCTTTTCGATACATGTCATCATCGCGACGCATGCGTTCGGAGCTATTCCAGTCTTTCGAAATTGTCGCTCCGTCGACCAGCTCGTTGTAGCGCTCGGAGTGGCTGTCATCCACGCATTCGATGGTCGGGGTCAGCGCCAGGTAAGGCAGTTTGGTGTCGGCCGTGCTGTCGTAGCCAAACGCCGTCCCCAGTTTGAATACCCCGGCAGGTGCTTTGCCATCGCCTTCATGTTTGACCGGACCTTCGCGTTGCTCAACGCTGCTCAGGCCCTTGCCCCACGCCAGCCCGCTCTTGCCGACCACTACCGGAAACGACCCTTCATATTTTCGAAAGGTGTTGCCCTGCCGTTCATAGCGCTGGGCGGTGCCCTGGATGTCAGTCCAGTTTTTTGTGGTGACCACAATCAGCTGATTGGCGGTGTCGAGAGCGTCGCGTGTACCCAGCGGCGTGATGGGGAAGTCCATGACGTTCTTCGGCGAACCTTCCCCGCTGTAGGTGAAGTGCCACCACTCCTTCGAGTACCCGGTAAACCCTTCTTTCTCCATGGCCCTGCTGAGCTTCTGGCGATTGTCCCTGGCGGCAGCGCTGATCGTCGGGTTGTCGGTATGCGCTCGCTCATCGAAGCAATCGAAACCGGTGCCCATATCGAGCGCACCGTCGTGCCAACGCTGGCCATAAGGCGCCGTGCAATCGACTTGCCCGGCTGAAGGCGTCCAGCTATCGGCGGGCAGGGCATCGGGCCCGGTCAGTGTCAGGTCCACGGTTGAGCCTTTGGAGTGGTTCGACACTCGGGCCACGTAACCCAGGCGCCAGAAGTCCTGCTTGTCCACGCGCGGATAGAACTCGGCCTTGCGTGGGTCACCCGGCACCAAAGCGAAACGCCCCATATCGGCAACGGCACGGCTGGGCCGATAACAGTCAAACACCTTCAAACCGTAGCCTTGCGCCCGCAATGCCGTTTGTACCCGAGCGAGGGCCTTGGCGGCGTCCAGCGATAACAGGCACTGCGCCGCGGCGTAACCGTCGAGTGGGTGCCCGGTGAAGTTGTGAGCGCTGGCATAGCGAATGTCTTGCTCGATGCCCGGATCAATCGTACGCAGATACACCATGTTCTCGGGTCGTGTCTCTGCAGCGGCCATGCCGGGCGCGACTATGCTCAGGCACAGAATCCATCGCCGAAGCGAAAACAGTGTCGAGGAGGGCAAAGGCAGGAGGGTGCAGAAAGGAGGCATGCGAGGCTCCAAAGAGGCCGATTCTCAAGCCGGTGACAGTAACATCGCACGACCCGCTGCACCGGGGCCGCTTCTACTTTTTTGCGCAAACCGCAAGCTGATATCATTCAAAAACTTACAAACCGAGTAGAAAAAAATGAATCGTCGTAAAAAAATACAGCAGTTATTAAAGGCTCACGCCAAAAAGGCCAGTGCCAAATTGGCACCGTCAAGCAAGTCTAAATACATTAGTAAAGCTGACCGTTTGAAGCTGGCGGCTGAATCCAGTCAAGACTCAATCATTTCCTCTGAGAGCTGATCGATGTAGCTCACTCAGGCAAATGCAGCTTCTACAAATGCCTCCAGCGCCTTGTCTTCCAGGATCTCGATAGAGAAGTGCCCGAAGCGCTTGGGCAACCAGATGATGCGTGTCCCGGACGGGGATAGCAGGTTCGCGCGGGCCAATGGCTTACCGTTTTCGTCTTCTGGCTGAACACCGGCGACCATCAATTCGTCATAGGCCTTTTCGATGTCCGGTGTCGAGTAGCAGTGGCGATAAATCATCCCCTCGCCCGAGGAGTCCAATAGCTCCTTCAGGTTCCCCGCCAACGGCTGTACAAGCATGAAACGCTCTTGGCCGATCAGCGCAATCGCGTAGCGCACGTGCAGACCACGTCGTTCCCAGACGAGCGTTTTGGAGATCCTGGCTTTAAGTATCTGCGCGTAGTACGCACAGGCTTCTTCGAGGTTCTTGACCAGTACATCGACGTGACTGAACTTCAGTTCCATTGCATGCCTCCTGCCGCACCGGCGTCCTATTGACCCATGGATGAGAAATGGGTCCTGATCTCGAGACAGGTGTTGCCTTAAAAGCCGCTGCGCAACCCAGCGGGAGCAAGCTCCCTCGCCACAGGTTACTCATCTTTAGCGATCAACTTCCAGCCCGTTTATTCAACGCCTCTTCAGCCGCCGCAATTTCAGCCTGACGCTTGACGATCATGTCGCCAATCGGCGGACCCTGGAAGCGTCGGGCTTCAAAACCGAACCAGACGATGGCCGTCAGCACCAGAAAACCGAGGGTGATGTACAGCGCCCAATCGTTCGGCGGCTGGATGCCGATGACGAAAATGATCACCATCGAGAGGATCGAGAGGATGGCAAACACCGAGTACCAGAAGCGCCCCATGTTCCACGGTCCCATGGTTGGCCACTTCGAAGTGCCGTAGGTAAACAGGCCCAGGATGATGGGTATGACGAAGGAGAAGAACAGGAAGATCACCGTGCAGGACACCACGATGGTGTAGACCGGCGTTGCGCCGACCGATATCACCGACGATCCCCAGTCGAACAATACCGCCAGGGTGGCACCGGTCCAGATCGCCGCCACCGGGCTGCGATAGGTAGGCGAAACCGAGGCCAGTGCTTTCGAGCAGGGCAGGCCACCGTCACGGGAGAACGCGAAGATCATGCGTGAAACCGAGGTCACGGTTGCCAGCCCGCAGAGGAACTGCGAGATGAAAATCGCCACGTACAGCGCGAGCTTCACGGTTGGGTTGACCTGTGTGTTCATGGCCCAGAAAAAAACGTTCCAGCCTTGCTTCGCCGCCTCGTCCATGTTCGGCAGCATCAGCACAAACGAACTGAGCATGACCCAGCCGAACAGCAGCGACCAGACCACCGACATGACCATGCCGCGTGGCACCGACATGGCGGCATTCCGGGTCTCTTCCGAGGTGTGCGCAGAGGCGTCATAACCGGTGATGGTATAGATCGGCAACAGCAGGCCGAGCATGAAAATCCAGCCGTTCGAGACCTGTGGCCAGACGCTGCCGCCAGCCTCGCCGGAATAGTTGCTGAAGGTCCATAGCCGGGCGAACTCATAACTGGGTGCAGAGATCAGGCAGACGATGGTCAGCGCGAGCGCCGTGGCGAAGATCAGATAACCCGAGAAGTCGGTGAGCTTCGCGGTCAGGCCGATACCCAGGTGGTTACACAAGGCCTGGAGGCCGGTCAGGATCGCCAGGAAAATCACCCGGGTAGTGGTTGTGTCCTCCATTCCCAGGGCCGGTCCGAAGGCGCCGAAAAAGAAGTAATAGGTACCGACGTTGATCGCGCCGAGCACGGTGACCAGCCCCAGCAAGTTGAACCACGCGGTCAGCCAGCCGGTGAAGCGGTTACCGAGAATCGAACCCCAGTGATAGAGGCCGCCAGCGGTGGGGTAGGCCGAGGAGATCTGCGCCATGGCCATGGCGAAAACCCCGGAGATCAGGCAACCGATCGGCCAGCCGATGCCGATTGACGCACCACCCGCACCTGAGGTGCCCTGGGCGAGTGAGTTGATACCACCCGAGAGGATGCAGATGATCGAAAAGGAAATGGCAAAGTTGGAGAAAACGCCCATCCGTCGTGAGAGCTGCTGGGCATAGCCCATGCTGTGCAGCACCTTGACGTCATCGTCTTGCGGCGCGCTCGTGCCGGGCTGGCTTGCTGGATTCATGTTGTGTGCCCCTTAGGTTTTGATACGCATCCATCCGGGTTTTACGTGGCCGGATGGGCTGGCTTTCAACCCCTTGTCGTACTGCTCCTGTTTCTTGCGGATAAACCCCGTCCATGCTGCGAATTCGCGCCTTGGCCATGGACAGACAACTGCTCTACAGACGGCCGTGGTACGCCGCTTCGAAAATTTCTGCCGCGCCATTTCGGGTCAATGGCAGCGGGTTGCCGCCGGCGCAAGGGTCGACAATCGCCATGTCCGCGATCAGGTCGGCCTGCCGGTCATCCACCCCCAGCTCAACCAGCGTATGGGGCACGCCGATGTCCTTGCGCAACTTGAGGACGAAGGCCAGAAAACTGTCGAAGCCGGGCGAGGGCAGGCGCAAATAAGCCGCGAGGCGGGTGATGCGTTCCTCGATGGCCGGGCGATTGAATTTCAGGACATAGGGCATGAACGTGGCGTTGGTCATGCCGTGATGGGTGTCGTACAGGGCGCCCACCGGATGTGAGAGGGCGTGCATCCCGCCCAGGCCTTTCTGGAAAGCGGTAGCGCCCATCGCGGCCGCCGCGAGCATTTCCGCGCGCGCCTCCAGGTCCGAAGGTGTGTGTACGGCCCGCACCAGGGCATTGGCGACCAGGCGCATGCCTTCCACCGCAATCCCTTCGGCCATGGGGTGAAAACCGGGGGCGCAATACGATTCCAGACAATGCGCAAACGCATCCATGCCGGTGCCAGCGGTGACCTTGGCCGGCATGCCGACGGTGAGCGCCGGGTCGCTGATGACCACGCGCGGCATCATTTTCGGGTGGAAGATGATGCGTTTGGTGTGTGTGCGCTCATCGATGATCACCGCCGCACGGCCCACCTCGGAGCCGGTCCCTGCCGTGGTCGGCACCGCAATGATCGGGGCGATGCTGCCTTCGTCGGCGCGGGTCCAGTAGTCGCCGATGTCTTCGAAATCCCACACCGGTCGGGTTTGGCCGCTCATGAAGGCGATGAGCTTGCCCATGTCCAGGCCGCTGCCACCGCCGAAAGCGACCACGCCATCGTGTTTGCCGGCTCGCCAGGCGTCGAGCCCGCCCGCCAGGTTGGCTTCGACCGGATTGGGCTTAAGGTCGCAAAACAGCGCGACGCCAAGGCCGGCGGTGCGCAAGGCGTCCAGCGCTGCGGCGGTGATCGGGGCTCGCGCCAGGCCACTGTCGGTGACCAGCAACGGTCGCTGGATCCCTTGGCTGCGGCAGATCTCGGCGAGCTCGGCGATGCGGCCGACACCGAAGCGGATGCTTGTGGGGTAGTTCCAGTTCGCGGTCAGGCTCATGGCTCAGATCTCGTGGCGCAAATGGAAGGATTTCGCTCGGGTCAGGTTGTCATAACCCAGGCGCGACAGCGTGACGCCGCGCCCGCTGTTCTTCACCCCGGTCCAGGCCAGGGCCGGGTCCAGGTAATCGCAGCGGTTCATGAACACGGTGCCGGTGTCGATCTCGTTGCCCAGGCGTTCGGCGACGGCAAGGTCTTGCGTCCAGATGGACGCGCTGAGCCCGAACTCACTGTCGTTCATCAAGGCGATGGCTTCGTCGTCGCTGGCCACCGGCATGATGCCGACCACGGGACCAAAGCTTTCTTCGCGCATCACCGACATCTGATGGGTGACGTCGACTAATACCTGCGGTGCGAGGTAGGCGCTGCCCGGCGCGTCGGCAGGAAAATCTTTTGGATCGATCAGCGCCCGAGCGCCCTGTGTCAGTGCGTCGGCGATCTGACCACGAACGAAATCAGCGGCGCTCGGTGTGACCAGCGGGCCGAGCGTGGTGGCTTCGTCCAGCGGGTTACCCAGCACGTATTGGCGAGTCAGCGCGACGAAGCGTTCGACAAACACCGGGTAGATTTTTGCATCGACATAAATACGCTCGACGGCGCAGCAGCTTTGCCCGGAGTTGAAGAAGCTGCCGTCCACCAGGTTTTCCACCGCATGTTCGAGGTTGGCGTCTGCCCGGACGTAGGCCGGGTCTTTGCCGCCGAGCTCCAGACCCACGCCGAGGAAACCTCCGACGGCCGCGTGTTCCATGGCCTTGCCGGCTTCGACCGAGCCGGTGAAGTTCACCTGCTGCACGCGTCCAGAGGCAATGATCGCTCCGGTATAGAGATGACTCAGCAGCAGGTTCTGGAACAATCCTTCGGGCAGGTTGGCACGGCGAAACGCTTCGGCGAACCGTTCACCCACCAGCAGCGTTTGCGACGCGTGTTTGAGGATGACGCTGTTGCCCGCCATCAGTGCCGGAATGATCGTATTCACTGCGGTCAAATAGGGGTAATTCCAGGGTGCGACGACCAATACCGTACCCACCGGCTCGCGTTTGATACAGCGTCGAAAACCGGCGACGGGCGTGGGCTCAAGCGCTGCCAACGCTTCAGGTGCAATGGCGATCATATGCCGGGCACGCTCTTCGAAACCGCGCAGTTCGCCAGCGCCAAAGCGTACCGGTCGGCCCATCTGCCAGGCCAGTTCCGGCACGATGTCGGCCTTCATGGCCAGCATCGCGTCCACCGCGGCGCTACAGAAAGCGGCGCGTTCGTTCAGTGGCCGGCGTTTCCATTGCGTCTGGGCAGCTTCGGCCGCCGCCAGCGCCTGGTCGATTTGCGCCGCATCGGCGCAGCGGCGTTCGGCATAGACCCGGCCATCGACCGGTGAGATCAGTTGAATCGTTGAAGTCATGATGGCGGTCTCAATAGCGCTCAAACCCGCGCTGCAGTTCCCAGTCGGTGATCCGCCGGTCGTACTCTTTCTGCTCCCATTCGGCGGTGTGCACGTAGTGGTCGATCACTTCATCGCCGAACGCCTCGCGCAACATGGTCGAGCCCTGGAGTGCGGAGCAGGCTTCGCGCAGGGTCTTCGACACTTCAGGCAAGTGTTCGTCGACGTAGGCATCGCCCTCGAAGGGGGGCGCGAGGCTGAGCTTCTCGTCGATACCGGCCAGTCCCGCCGCGATCAACGCGGCGAAGGCCAGATAAGGGTTGAGGTCGGCGCCGCCAATGCGACATTCGATGCGGATGGATTTGCTGCCTTCTGCGCACAAACGAAAGCCCGCAGTGCGATTGTCCCGACTCCACACCGCCCGGGTCGGGGCAAAGGTGCCGGCCTGAAAGCGCTTGTACGAATTGATGTAGGGCGCGAGAAAACAGGTGATGTCGTTGGCATATTTAAGCTGCCCGGCCACCCAGGAACGCATGAGTTTCGACATGCCGAACTCAGCCTTGGCGTCAAAGAACAGCGGCTTTTTACCGTTCTTGTCCCACAGCGAATTGTGGATGTGGCTGCTGGAGCCGGCGGCGTCATAACGCCACTTGGCCATGAACGTGATCGCCTTGCCCTGCAGTTGTGCGATCTCTTTGCAGGCGTGCTTGATGATGACGTGGTGGTCGGCCATGGTCAGCGCATCGGCATAACGGATGTTGATTTCTTCCTGGCCGGGGCCCCATTCACCCTTGGAGTTTTCCACGGGAATGCCGCTGGCCTGCAGATGCTTGCGAATAGCCCGCAGCACCGGCTCTTCGCGAGTGGTCTGCAGGATGTTGTAGTCCTCGATGTAGTGACCGGCCGTTTTCGGCTTGTGGTAATTGCGCTCGTGGATCGCCTCGTAGCTCTCGTCGAACAGATAGAACTCCAGTTCCGAAGCGAACATGCCGGTGTAGCCGCGTTCGCGCAGTCGCTCGACCTGCTTTTTCAGGATCGCCCGGGGGCTGTGCGGCAGGTCGCGCCGATGGTGATGATCGAGCACATCGCAGAGCACCAGCGCCGTGCACTCAAGCCAGGGCACCCGTCGCAACGTGGCCATGTCGGGTTTGAGCACAAAGTCACCATAGCCTTTGCTCCAGCTGGCCGCGGCGTAACCCGGCACCGGTTCCATGTCGATGTCGTCGGCCAGCAGGTAATTGCAGCAGTGGGTTTCTTCATGGCCGCTGTCGATGAAAAACTCGACCTGGAATCGTTTGCCGACCAGTCGGCCTTGCATGTCGACCATGCAAACAAGAACGGTATCGATCTCGCCGGAGGCGGCGGCACGCTTGAGTTGATCAAAACTGAGGAGGGGCTCGGTCATCACGTAGTCCTGCGTGAATTGTTTGGGCCTGTCTGAAATAGCTGTTGCAGACGCTCTCCAGAACAAACCAAAACCTGCAGACGCGAGCATCGTGTGCAATAAGCTGCTGTAAGCGTAGCCTACTGTTGCAGTGTGCAAGTTTCGCAAATCGCAGCCTGATGACTCGGGCGCAAAGGCGAGAACTGATCGCTCTCCAACGCGAGGAAACCAACATGGCAAAGAAGAAAGCGCACAACACCTACCAACGTCTCGAACAGCAGTACCCGGATTATTTGGCTGCCGTGGAGGCCTTGGGTACGGCGGTGCGTCATACCGGCCCACTGGAAGAGATCGTTGTCCAGCTGATCCAGCTCGGTGCCGCGGCGGCCATCCGTTCTGAGGGCGCGGTGCACAGTCATACCCGACGGGCACTGGAGGCGGGCGCTACGCCAGAGCAGATCCGCCACACGCTGATCTCACTGACCAGCACCATCGGTTTCCCGACCGTCGTTGCGGCCATCAGTTGGGCGGATGATGTGATTGATACGTGAACGTGTTGGCTGCAAGACAACACACCGGTTCCCCCTGAACCTCAGCGAGGGGATGCGTCCCGGCTGAGGTGTCGGGCCCGTTCACGCCCTTTGTATAACCCTCGCTTCTACTTATTCATAACCTGGGCTGTTTGCTCCCAAACCCGGCTGCGCCTAGGTATGCGATCACCGACATCCAGTTCCACATCGGTGGGTTTGGCTGCGCTGTCGCGATGAAATTGATCGCCAACTTTCTGGTGACTATTCACACCTTGGCCGCCGCCGAGGCGTTGAACCTTGGCGTGAAAGCAGGGTTCAGAGCAAGAGCACCGATGATGGCTGATCGTCATTTTGTGCCAGCGCCAGGACCTTTCGCCACGCTCGACAAGTACATCGATATGTCCAGTGAGCGGTCAGAGGAACTTGGTTGCGCTGCGCCTTTGTTCAATGCCGCGAAGCCGTACTTTCAAAGGGCTATCGAAGAAGGCATCGGTGAAGAAGACATCTCGGCAGTGATCAAGCTGATCGAAGCCGACTCCCAGGTCAACTCCCAAGCCAAGTCTCAGGCACATTCCAAACAAGAGAAAACAACATGCTGATTGAACAACGTACCTATCAACTCAAGCCTGGCGCCCTGCACGAGTTTCTGCGTTGTTCGGTTCTTACTTCAGCGAGATGTACCCCATCCGGGTGCGAGCGCTGGGGGCGGGCTTCTGTTTCAACATGGGCCGAGGGCTGGCGGCTTTTGCCCCCGTGCTGCTCAGTGGCATTGCCAGCTTTTATAGCCTGGCAGCGGGATTGATCGTCTGCGCCGGTTTCTACGTCATCTCCGCAGTGTTCGTGATTTCCATGCCTAGGAATAAAACAGTGGGCGAGATGAGTACGCAGGCTGGTACTTCGGACATTGCCAAGGGGGCAATCGGTTGACCTGATTTGTGGGTGCCATGCCTCGAATCTACGGATACGGGGCATTTTTTTTTGCGTGCACCAGGCATGGCGCGTTGCGCGTATCGCAACCAGTTTGGCTGTGGGGGCCAGATGGTGACTTGGAGGTGAAAGTCCTCTACACACCCTGCAAGGGGAAGTGTTAGCGGAACGGCAGGGGTGTCGCGGGTGACTGCGAATCTGAAGGACGCCCTAGGCAAAATGCTGGCCTGACGAATAGGAAGCGGATTAGGCGGCGCAGCGGGTAAGAAGACCAATATAACTAGACGAAGGCCCTTTCACGCCAGATGTTGAAAAAAGCTGGATGGTTGTAGGAAGAGTCTTGCAAGTAATTAGGAAGATTCTTTCGTTGATCAAGGATCAGGATTTCAATGTTTGTAAGTTACTTCTGATTTTTTATAAAATATTGACGAATTGTCTCTATCGATACTAGGTTTAGCACGTGAGCGCTGTCCCCTCTACGTTGAGGTGGATACATCAGATTATTTTAATTCCTCTTGGGAAGTGCAGTGTCGTAGGTTTTGCAAAAGCGCTTCGGGCCTTATCCTCGGCGGCCGCAAAAACCGAGTGCAACACCTCGGCCAAGCGCAATCTCCCGCCGGCGCAGGTTCATTCAGGGGCTCATCGTCAGCCGATATGGCCGAGCGGCTGGGTCGGCTCCATCAGCCACACATCGACTATCGCCGTCAGTTGTCTGGCCAAGTCTTGCGAGGTCGGACTGCTGGGCCTGGACCTGGAGAGCTGGCTGGCACCAGAGGTCGCCGACAGGATCAGCGCCACCATCGTCGACCGCCAAGAAGCCCACTACCTTGGAATGCTGGGGCCTTTTGAGCACATGTTGACCTTGGCTTTTTCAGCCAAGGAAAGTCTGTTCAAGGCCGTTTATCCGCAGGTTGGCCGTTATTTTGATTTCGATGCGGCGCGCCTGGTAGAGGTCCATTGGCCCTCGGGACGTTTGGTGTTGAGGGTGACACAAGATCTCTCGAGTTCGATCAGGGCCGGCATGTTGTTCGAAGGTTATTTTCAAATGTGGGCAGGCGCCGTGTTCACGGTCATTGCCCATCCGCCGGATGCTGTTGCGCACCATCAGGGAGTGGTTCAGTGCCTATCGGGCCGATTGTTTAAGGAAGCGTCATGACTCAGCGGTTACTTCAACTTGATCAAGTGTCGTTCAACCTGCTCGACGGGCGCGTGCTGTTCGATCACTTGAACCACACCTTCAGTACCAGGGTCACGGGAATCGTCGGCGCCAATGGCTGTGGCAAGTCCTTGCTTGGCCGGCTCCTGACGGGGGAGCAACGGCCCACTAGCGGCATCGTCCGTCGCGAAGGGCGGGTTTACGCCGTGGCGCAGTTACTGGAACCGGAGCGCTTTCCCAGCGTTGCCGCGCTGGCCGGGGTCGACCATATTCTGGCGGCGCTGGAGCGCATTGCTCAGGGCAGTGTCGACGAAGACGACCATTCGCTGGCGGTCGATCAATGGGATTGCGCCACACGCCTTGAGGCGGAGCTGCAGCAGATCGGCCTGGGTCATTTGAATGCCGACGCGCACACCGACGCACTCAGTGGTGGCGAGCGACAACGGGTGGCGCTGCTGGGGGCGTGGTTATCCAGGGCCGACTGGCTCATTCTGGATGAGCCAAGTAATCACCTGGATATTGATCAGCAACACAAGTTATCGCAGCAGATCGATCGCTGGCCCAACGGCCTGGTGTTGATCAGCCACGACCGGGGTCTTCTGGAGCACGTGAACGAAATTGTCGAGCTTTCGCCCTTGGGGCTGGCGGTTTATGGCGGCAACTACAGTCAGTATGCGGCGGCACGCGAGCAAGAACAGCAGTCGTTCCAGTCGGCATTGCAAGGGGAGAGGGCGCAGGCCAAGCGCGAGCAACGTGAGATGGCCGTACAGATGGAGCGTCAGCAACGGCGTAATGCCCGCGGCGACCGTCACGCCCGTGACGGCAATCAGACCAAGCTGATCACCAACGCCCAGAAAGAGCGCAGTGAAAACAGTCAGGGAAAATTGCGCCTCAATCAACAGGTGGCCCGGGAGCAGCAACAACAACGTATCGCCGAGGCCCGTGCGCGGTGCGCTCCGGACATTCAACGCATGATGTTGTCTCCGGAAAGCGTAGTGCCCAATGGCAAGCTGATTGTGCAGCTCAACGACGTCATTCTCCCGTTCGGTTACGCGGCACCGATCAATCTGACGCTGACGGGGCCTATGCGCATGGCGATCCTGGGCGCCAACGGCAGCGGCAAGTCGACCCTGCTGCGAGTGATCGCCGGCCAACTGCCGGTGCGCGAAGGCGAACTCATCCGCAGTTGCCATGTCGGCTGGCTGGATCAACACGCCGGATTACAGTACCCCGAACGCACCGCGGTGCAATGGCTCTACGAGAGTAATCCGGAGTTGCCCGAAGCCGAGGCGCGGACCCGCATGGCCCAAATGGGAATTGATGCGGATCGTGCGATGCTCAAGACTTGTCAGTTGAGCGGCGGCGAACGCCTGAAAATTGCACTGGCTGCGCAGTTATATGCACAGCGGCCACCGCAATTGCTATTGCTGGACGAACCGGACAACCATTTGGACTTGCCGAGTAAAATCGCGCTGGAGCAGATGCTCAATCAGTACCAAGGGGCATTGATCGTGGTCTCTCACGACAGCGCTTTTTTACAGGCCATTCATCTGGGCTGCAACCTTGGGTTGAGCAAGTGAGCGCCGAGGCTATTTCCCTGAGCTTTTCTGCCTGATATCTCCGCAAAAAATATCGATGTTGCCACTGTCCGGTGCACTTCGAACGACGATGGAGTACTCACCGGAAAGCAGGACCGGCAGTGCGACAGGTGCGCTTCTAGAGAAAGCCCAGCCGCGTATGGCCTGGCGTTCGGTGGTGACATGATCATTCATGGCGTAAGCGACTGGCCCGGGGTGCTGGCAACTGCCTTTATTGATGAAGGTGAAGAGGCGCAAGGGCAGAGACGCTCCGCTTGGAGCACCACTGATGAAGAAACTGAACCCGGTGTCTTTGCCCCAGTCGGCCAACGTTACATTGCCGATCTGACCGGTGTTCTGCCGCGTGGCAACCAAAGTAACGCTCACGCCATGGTTTGATGAAGTGGTGCAGCCGAAAAGGCTTGCGGTGACCATTAGCGCTGCAAGTGAGTTTCTGCGCTTCATTGCCAACCTCCTGTGCTGAAGAACTGCAATGAGAGATTAGCGGGTATAGCTCATTAATCACCTCCCTGGCGTTGCCTGTTCGAAATTCTCCATTCATGCGGAATCTGGCAACAGTGTTTGTCCGGTGGGCTGCTGTTTGAGGGCGGGGTAAACACCTAGCATCGTTTCTACCGAGTGAGCCAATAGAGTCAGTGTCAACTCGCTCACGAGGTTAACTTTTGACGATAGGGTGAATACGATGAAAATTTCAAAACTTGCGATGGTTCTTGCGCTTGGCGTTTTAGGTACACAGGCCTTTGCAGGCGAAAGCCACTCAACTGCCGCGGACAGCAAGACGCCCGTTGAAACGTACACTTACGACACGAAACTGGATATTCAGAAAGTCATTACGGTGACCGATATTCCTGACCAGTGCGGGCCAGTCCCGGCGCAAATGACGTATGAAGACTCTCACGGTCAACGGCATATCCTGCAGTATCAAGTCATGGGAACTGGCTGTTCAAATGGTTGAGTCGTGTGTGGAAGATGGAGGGTCGACACTCCATGCCTGCCGCACTGACGATTTCAACTGTTGTTATCGCTTCCCGGGTGAGCCTGTGATTTTTTCATCGGATGCCAACAAACCTGGAATATAACTTTTAAGAAATTCCACCCATGTCCTGATCTTTGCATCCACGAATTTTCGTGATGGGTAGATTGCAAACAAATTCAGCGCTTCAAGATGATAGTCGGGTAATACCCGCACTAACGTGCCCGCCCTGAGACCGTCGACTGCCGAAGCAATAGGCTGAATGCCGATGCCCATTCCGTTTGTAATCGCGATGGTCATGCCATCGGCGGTGTTGATGTGCAGGGGAGACAGCGGGATGTTGACGGTTTCCATGCCTTCGGGCCCCTCAAATGCCCAGTTTTCAGCCGGCATGACGGTATTAACAATTCTCAGACAATCATGTGAGCCAAGCGCACTCGGGGATTCCGGGTGTCCGCGTTTCTTCAGGTACGCAGGCGAAGCGCAGAGGATGCTGTAGGTCATGCCGAGCCGCTGAGCGACAAACCCTGAATCGGGTAAATCCCGCGCTAAGACAATCGACATGTCATAACCTTCTTCCAGCAAGTCAGGGAGTCGGTTGGTCAGGGTCAAATCAAACATCACCGAGGGATGAGTCTCTCTATAGCGGGCGATGGCATCGATCACGTAATGATTGCCAATGGCTGACATCGCGTGAATTTTCAGCCGGCCGACGGGCAGAGTGTGAGCAGTGCCGGCTTCCTCATCTGCTTCGCGCACCTCTTCAAGAATTTTCTCGCAGCGTTGCAAATAGCGCAGGCCTGCTTCGGTCAGCGCCAGGCGTCGGGTTGTCCGGTTAATCAGGCGAGTTTGAAGCCTGGCCTCCAGGCTGGAGACCGCTTTGGAAACGTTGGTTGTTGTGGTGTCCAACACCTCTGCCGCCGCGGTAAAGCTTCCGCTCTGAGCGACCGCCACAAAAAAACGCATGGTTTGGAAAACGTCCATCGTTTCCACCTCAGGGGTATGAATAAAAAGGGCGGCCAATCAGTAAGGAACGACACGATCCGTAGCAGCTGGCGAAGCCTGCGTTCGGCTGCGAAGCAGTCGTAAAACCTGAGTTTGCGGTCTTCCTGAAACACCGCATCGTCTGATTTCACGACTGCTTCGCAGCCGAACGCAGGCTTCGCCAGCTGCTACAGATCGAGTTTTGGCTTAACTGATCGGCATTAGCCCTTAGTGGTGTATTACTTTTTCTGCGGAATAAATCCAGGTACTCCCGTTTCCACTACTGAATTGAAGCGTACCCGGGTTGTAATCTCTTCCTGAATTTCACGCATGGCCCTGTGCGGCAGGGTAGAGATATCAATGTTTTCCTGAATATGGCTCGGCGTCGCAGACGTGGTCAGAAAAGCGACTCCCCGCTGTACCGACCAGGCCAATGCCACTTGAGCCGGGGTCTTCTGCACGCGCTTGGCGATCCCTGTAATCACCGAGTCTTCCAGTACGTTCGGCTCCATACCATGGCCGAGTGGCGCAAACGCAAGAACGATAATTCCGTGCTGCTGACAATACTTAAGCAGTTCCCATTCAGGCAGATAAGGGTGGGATTCAACCTGCACCACGGCGGGTTTTATCCGGGCCACTGCCACAATCTCTTGTAACCGCTCCAGCGTGATATCAGACAAGCCGATGGACTTGCAGCGGCCTTCGTCCACCAGGCGCTCAAGTGCCCGCCAGGTTTCTATCAGCGTCACGCCTGAATCGTAGATGACTCGACCGTGCTCGTCTCTCGGGTCCTGATCATCACCGGGTTGAAAAGCAAAAGGCGTATGGATCAGGTAGCAATCGATGTAATCAACCTGAAGCCGTCGGCAACTGGCTTCAAAAGCAGGTTCGACTCGCTCGGGACGATGGTTGGTGTTCCACAGTTTCGTGGTGATGAAAACATCCTCGCGCCGAACCTTACCCGCCTCAATCACTTCCTGTAGGGCAACGCCGACGTTCTCTTCATTTCGATAACGTTCTGCGCAATCGAAATGGCGAAAACCTGCTTCCAGCGCGGCCTTGACTGCTTGCGTTGTGACGCTGAGATCCCTGAATAGCGTGCCAAAGCCAACGGCCGGCATCTCACCCGACCCGTGGATCAGAGGGAATCGGGTATCGCGAAGTGCATCGTGAAAGGATTCGTATGGCATATCTTTGACTCCAATATCTGGCTCTATTGATAGGAAGGTTTCTGGTCTTCGCGACTGGCCACTCGTTGCTCAAACACACCGACGGAATTACCGCCAAGTGCCACGTACAGGCGCACCGTGTCGAGGTACTGCGCGGTCTTCACTCTGATTTGACCCAGCAACGCTTGCTCATAAGCACGCTCCGCCTCCAACACCTGGAGGATGCTGTTTTCGCCTTGCGCGTAGGCTTGTTGGTTCAACCGAAAGCTCGTTTCAGCCGCTCGCAACGCGTCCTCCTGGGCCAGGTTTTCCTCGGCGTCATGATTGATCGCCTGCAGCGTGTCGGCGACCTGACCGAATGAATTAATGACGGTTTGCTGGTAGCCGGCGAGGGTTGCCTTGTAGCCGTCGACGGCGGCCTGACGTTCAGCTTTCAGCGTTCCGCCATTGAAGATGGGCGCCGTGAGCCCGGCAGCGAAACCCCAGAGAGCGGCGCCGCCATTGCCTGAAGCCGCCTGTGCAAGAGACGCGGACAGCTCGACATGCGGATAGAGGTTGGCTGTCGCCACGCCAACCGCGGCGCTGGCCATGTGCAGTTCTGCCTCTGCTTGCCGTACGTCCGGCCGGTCGTGGGCCATTTCGGAAGGCAGGCTGACGGGCACGTTTGCCGGCAAGGCAAACTCGGCGAGCGTGAAGTCAGGTGCGATCCAGTCTGCCGGGCCTTTGCCCGTCAGAATCGAGAGCGCGTGTCGGGCCGAATCACGCTGCTGGGCGAGGGGCGGCAACAGCGTGCGGTCCTGAGCGAGCCGCGTTTCGGCCAGCGAAACATCGATCTGCGTAGTGCTGCCATTGGCGTGCGCCATGCGCACCAATTCGAGATTCTTTGCGTCATTGGCGAGCAGCTTCTCGACGGCTGCCATCTGCGCGTTCGCAGAGGCCAGCAACAACGCCTGACTCGCGACATCGCCCGTCAGGGTCAGATACGCCGCTTCGTAGCGATGCGTCTGCAGATCGGTAAACGCTTGCTGTTGTTCGACCTGGCGCTTGTTACCACCGAAAACGTCAAGGTCGAAGCCAACCCGTGGCCCAATCGCATAGAAATTGGAGATGGAAGGTTCTTTCGCGTTGTGCACCCGTTGGCGGCCAGCCTGGGCGCCAAAATCGACTTGTGGATACAGCGCACCTTCCGCCGCAGCGACGAAGGAAGCCGCTTGCCGGATCGTCGCGTCTGCCGCTACGAGCTCAAGATTGCCGTCAATGGCGCGACGGACAAGCTTGTCGAGCTTCGGCGAACGAAACGCAGACCACCAGTCTCCGTTGACCTTCTTGCCCAGGTCAATGCGCTGTTCACCGGGTTTGTTGCCACCTTGGCCGAGACGCTGCTCGGCCTGTTGATCGTAGTGCTGCGACAGGCTCGGTGGCGGCATTTGATAGTCAGGGCCGACGGTGCAGGCGGTCAGGAATGCAACAGCCGACACCGCAGCGAACGTGGTTTTGAACATCTGTCTGTTGATGAAGCGCGCATTGGATTTCATTTGGCAAACTCCACGAAAACTAGTTGGTCGGAACGGGCTTGCGAAGAAAGACAACCAGTGGGCTGATCACCAGCATCGCGAACATCAAAATCTTGAACTGGTCGACCACCGCGATAAAAGCTGCCTGGCCGGTGATCATTTCGTTGAGCCCCGCCAGTGCTTGCAGGGACGTCGGCGCGGAATGCGCAGCGGCGCGATACGGCGTCAGGTTACTGGCCAGCGCCATGTGCATCGCTTGCGTGTTGTTGAAGAAGAACAGCTGCACAATCGCAACGCCGAGGGTGCTGCCGTACACGCGTGACAGATTGAACAGACCGGTGCCTTCTGGGCGTAACGTCGGGTCGAGCGTGCTGAACGCGACCTTGGTCAGCGACGGCATCAGCATGCCGATGCCAATCCCTTGGATCGCACCCGCCACCGCTACGGGTGACCAGTCCATCAACGGCGAATAGCCGAGCATCAGACAGTTGGCATACATCACCACGGCGACACCGGCCGCCACGAACAGTCGACGGTCGAAACGCTCGGGCACACGGCCCATCAACAGGAACGCACCGACCAGCCCGATTCCGCGCGGAATCGTCAGGGAACCCGTGGTGTCAGGCGGGTAGCCGAGAATCTCGTCCAGCATCGGCGAGGTCAGCGCCATGGTCGACAACAGCACGAAACCCACAGCAAAAAAGATGACTGTCGAGAGCACGAAGTTGCGGTCGTTGAACAAACGCTTGTTGAGGAAATGCACCTTCGTGGTCAGCACATGCACAGCGAACAGGTAGAGCCCCAGTGCACAGCCGATCGCTTCCAGCCAGATCTCGGTCGAGGAAAACCAGTCCAGGCGTTCACCACGGTCGAGCAACATTTGCAGGCTGATCAAACCCAGCGTGAAGCTGCCAAAACCGAAGAGGTCGAACGACGGACGTTTCTCGGCTTTTTTCTCGGCAAGCAACAGCGCCATGACGAGGAAGATAAATGCCGACAATGGAAGGCTGATGTAGAAGATCGGGCGCCATCCGAAATGTTCGCCAACCCAACCGCCGATGCTCGGGCCGCTGACGATGCCGAACAGCACGATGGCCGTCCACGTCGCGCCAAATTTCGCACGCTTCTCGAGTGGCAATGTCTCCAGCGCAATCGCCATCGACAGCGGTGCCAGCACGCCACTCGCCAAGCCTTGAATAATGCGCGCGCCAACGAATTCCAGCGGCGTCGTTGCCTGCGTGGCGAGCAGCAAGCCAAGGACGAAGAAGGCTAACGCAGCTTGGTAAACCCGCTTCAAGCCATAGCGCCCGGCGAGCCATTGCGCAATCGGCATAGTGATGGCGCTCGCCGCGAGGTACGAGGTGAATATCCAGCCAGCCTGGTCGTCGGTCATCGACAGGCTGCCCTGAATCAACCTGAGTACCGCATTCGGAAGCGGCAGGTTCGCCGACTGCATATAGGTGGCGAGTAACGCGGCGAACCTTAACGTTCCCGCACCTTGAGGTCCGGCAAGATTGGCGTTCATCAGAAGTTACCTGCGGTCAACAGCGCTTTGAGCGGATGCCACCAAGGCGTGCGATACCTGGTATCAACCTTGACCGTGGCGCTGGTGCCCGAGAAAAGGGGCAGGGCAGGGTCCCTCTCATCGAGTTCGAGACGGACCGGTACCCGCTGCACAACCTTGACCCAGTTGCCGGTCGCATTTTCGGGCGGCAGCAGGGCGAAGTCCGATCCGGCACCGGGGCTCATGCTGGTCACGTGGGCTTTGAAAACGCGATCAGGGTACGTATCGATACTGATGGTCGCTTCCTGGCCTGGACGCATGTGGGTTACGTCGGTTTCGCGGAAGTTGGCCTCAACCCAGATCTCTCGATCGGACAGCAGCGCAAAGGCTGGCGCACCGTTGTTCACATAGTTGCCAACCTGCAAGTCGTCGACCTTGGCCACGATGCCATCGTCCGGCGCATACACCGTCGCGTACGAGAGATACAGCTGCGCCTCGTCGAGCTGAGCCTTGGCCTCGCGAACCGTCGGGTGGCTATCGGCTTCGATGTTTGGATTACCGTTCAAGGCAACGACCGTACTGGCGATCTGTTGTTCGACCGACGCGATTCGTTGTCGGGCAACTTTAAGGTCTGTGTCGGCGCGCTCGTAAATGGCACGCGAGACGAACTCGGTAGCGACCAGCGCTTTCTTGCGGGCAAACTCCCGCTGGTCGAAATCGGCCGACTCTTTGGCCGATTGCAGTTCGGCCTGCTGCTGGCGGTAACTGGCCTTGAGTCCATCGATGCGCAGCCGCGCAACGCTCAGTTGTGCTTGTGCACGGTCAACGGCGATCTGCAGCGGTTTCGGGTCGATCCGAAACAGAATCTGACCCTTATGAACAGGCTGGTTGTCCTCGACGGCGATCTCGACAACTTGCCCGGAAATGCGCGCGTTGATCGATGCCTTCGCCACTCGGGCGTAAGCGTTATCGGTCGAAACAAAGGGCTCGCCCGCTACATAGTGTGCGTACCCAACCGCAGCGAAGAGCAGAGGAACACCCACCATCAGCACTGGCCGTAATTTCTCTTTTAACGGCTTTTTGATGAGCAAGTCAGACGGGTTCGGCCCTGGATGCTCGAAGGTCTGTGTAGCTGGGATGTCGAACTGTTTGGTCATGATCGAATGCACCTATTAACCGGGAAGTCGGGCTAACACCCACAAAAACAGCCATACCGTGTGCGGTCAGGAGGATCGCTCCGCCGCCTCTGTTTCGTCGCCGCAATACCCAGTTCGAGCTCCGCTACAACAAACCTCAAAGCCAAGGAATTTCTGGTTCCTTAATTTTGTGCGATGGTGTAAGAATATCCCCCGAGCCCATCTTCATTCAAGGATTTTGTACGACATGGCACAAAAAAAGATTACAGAGGCGAAAGGCCGCGGCCGCCCACGCGCGTATGACCCGCAGACAGCGCTGTTGCAGGCACTTGATGTTTTTTGGAGTACCGGATATTCCGGCGCTTCTCTGGACAGCATCGCCACGGCCGCCGGCATGAATCGGCCAAGCCTCTATGCGGCATTCGGCGACAAGCACGCGCTCTATATCAAAGCGCTGGAGCAGTATTGGGAGTTCGCCGCTGCCGCCATGCAGGAGGCGCTGACGGACAGCGAACTGACCTTGAGCCAGGCATTGATGCGGTTTTATGAGGGGCAGTTGTCGATCTACTTTTCGGGTGACGGCCAGCCGCGTGGGTGCTTTGCGATCGGCACGGCGACGACCGAAGCCGTCGAGGATTCTGAAATACGCGACGTGCTGTCGGACCGGCTCAGCAGGCTCGATGCCGATCTCGAAACGCGTCTGCGAACGGCAATCGACTCCGGCGAGTTGAAAAATGATGTCGACCCGGCGGCCCTTGCTGTCCTCGCGTCATCCCTGCTGCATAGCATTTCCATACGTGCGCGGGCGGGCAAATCCCGCGCTGAGTTGACCGAGCTTGCCCGCAGTGCGGTCAACGTGATCTGCGGTGTGTGAGGTTTACGGTGAGTGAAGAACTCGACGATATTCTTGCCGAACAGCTAGCCGTGATTTTTTGTGGCATCAACCCAGGCATGACTGCCGCTGCCCAAGGCCACCATTTTGCGGGCCGGGGCAATCGCTTCTGGCGCACGCTGCATCTCGCGGGGTTTACGCCTGAGGAGGTGCGCCCGGAAAACGATCGGACGATCTTGCAGTATCAGTGTGGATTAACGGCCGTGGTGGAGCGGCCGACGGCGCGAGCGGATCAGTTGTCTGCCCATGAATTCATCGCTGCCGCTGCGGACTTTGAACAAAAAATCGTGCGTCATGCGCCACGCTTTGTGGCGTTTCTCGGTAAAGCGGCGTATTGCGCGCTGTCCGGCCAACGAGACATTGCATGGGGCCTTCAGCCGAAGACCTTTGGCAATGCCTCGGTATGGATCCTGCCCAATCCCAGTGGTCGAAATCGCGCGTTCACACTGGATCAACTGGTGGGCGCGTACCGCCAACTCTATTTGGCAACAGGCGAGCAACCTCACCATTAAGCCAGGTACCGCCGAAACCACCCCAGCGTCCGGTCCCAGGCCAGCTTCGCCGCGGCCTCGTCGTATCGTGGCGTGGAGTCGTTATGGAAACCATGGTTGGCCCCGGGGTAGATGTACGCCTCATACGTCTTGCCCGCAGCTTTCAGTGCCTTCTCGTAGGCAGGCCAGCCTTCGTTGATGCGCGTATCCAGTTCGCCGTAGTGCAGCATCACCGGCGCCTTGATTCGGGCGACATCCTTGGTCTCTGGCTGTCGGCCATAAAAAGACACGGCAGCCGCCAGTTCTGGATAAGCCACGGCCGCCGCATTGACGACGCCACCGCCGTAGCAGAACCCGGTGATCCCGACTTTTCCAGTGGTTGCGTCATGCTTCATCAACCACTCGATGGCGGCGAAAAAGTCGTTCATGAGCTTTTCAGGGTCGACGGTCGCCTGCAGCTCCCGGCCTTTTTCATCGTTGCCAGGATAGCCACCCACCGACGTCAGGCCATCAGGGGCGAGAGCGATGAATCCAGCCTTGGCCACACGCCGCGCGACGTCTTCGATGTACGGGTTGAGCCCGCGATTTTCATGCACGACCACCACCGCCGGCACCTTGCCGGCAGCTTTCGCCGGGCGCACCAGATAGCCACGGACCTGCCCGTTGCCCTTGGGGGAGGGATAGGTGATGTACTCGGCAACAATGTCCGGGTCGGTAAATTCAACCTGCTCGGCGAGCGCATAATTCGGACTCAGCGCGGCGAGGAGGGCGCTGGCGGTCAAACCGCCCAAGGTGAACAACGCCGCCCGATCCAGAAACTCACGCCGGTTGATCTTGCCGTGGGCGTAGTAGTCGTACAGTTCGAGCAGTTGCGGAGCAAAGTCTTTCGCAGTGAGACGGGTCATCTGTGCGCTTCCTCTTGGGCGGGCCGATTGCTCTGTCGGTTGGACAGGGTGGGCGATACCTAACGAGCGTAGCCGTTCACAAAAAAAGAGGCCGGAGCAATCTGTAGCAGCTGCCGAAGGCTGCGTTCGGCTGCGAAGCAGTCGTGAATCCGGCTAACGCGGTCCGCCTGACGCACTGCAGTGGCTGATTTTACGACTGCTTCGCAGCCGAACGCAGGCTTCGCCAGCTGCTACGGATTGTGTCGTTCCTTAACTGATCGGCATTAGCCTCGCAGACTGGGTTAAAACGCGGAGAGGGTGACTCAAGCAAACGCCCAAAATTGTTTGGGGCGCTTGCTTTTGGGGGGGCAGACGGAAAAGGGCTTTCAGCCCACATGTCAAACAATATGAAACAAATAGCCGATTGAGTTGTGATGTAACGAAATTATAGAAGTGTTCTGCTTTCTTGAACCCTCGCCATGGAAGTGCGCAGGGTTCGTTTCACGGAAACATTTCAAAATGTCCCGTGATTTTTTTGGGTAATAAGGAGTTTCAAGCAATGCCGTTAATAAGTGAGACAGCGCAACACAGAGCAAAATCAAAACGATGGTCAGCCCTGAGCGTACTGATGCTGCCAGTACTACTGGTGACCGTAGACAATACGGTGCTTGGATTCGCGTTACCAAAGATTGCCGAGGCCCTGAATCCGAGCGCTAGTCAGCAGCTATGGATGATCGATGCCTATTCGCTGGTGTTGGCGGGATTACTGGTGTCGATGGGTAGTCTGGGCGACCGTATCGGTCATCGAAAGTTGTTACTGGCCGGGTCTTTGGGTTTTGTCATTGTGTCGGTGCTGACCGCCTACTCCGATACCGCCATGCAACTGATTGCCGGGCGAGCTTGCATGGGGGTTTTCGGTGCGATGTTGATGCCCTCGACGTTGGCATTGATACGTTCGGTGTTTCTGGATCGAGAGGAGCGCAGAGTCGCTGTCGCGATCTGGGCAACAACGCTGACGGTAGGATCAGCACTCGGTCCTTTAGTCGGTGGAGTTTTGCTGGAGTTTTTCAGCTGGGGGGCGATTTTCCTATTGGCAATACCCGTATTGGTACCGTTGTTGGTATTGGGACCAGTGTTGTTGCCCGAGTCCGAGAAAGACTGTTCAGGGCCATTGGATCCGCTGAGCATCCTGCAATCGATGGTTGCCCTCAGTGCCATCGTTTACGGCATTAAACACAGTGCCAGTAATGGTCTCGACTGGATGGCGCTGACAGCATTTGTAATCGGCATGGTTGCTGGGTGGATGTTTGTGCATCGGCAGTTACGTCTGCCTGTGCCGCTGATGGACCTGAGTCTGTTCCGAAGTGGCGCCTTTAGCGGCTCCGTACTAATCAATTTGATGAGCCTCGCGTTCCTCGTCGGCTTTGTGTTCTTCACCACTCAGTTCTTACAGATCGTCCTTCAGATGTCCCCGTTGAATGCCAGCTTTGCGTTAGTACCTGGTCAGATCATGGCGATCGTAGTGGGAATGGCAGTCGTGCCTGTAGCGCGGCGAGTACCGGTGCATGTGCTGGTACCGATTCTGATGGCGTTTGCTGGGGCGGCGTTTTTGTTGGTCGCCAGCATCGGCAGCA
Source organism: Pseudomonas sp. GL_093 (assembly GCF_057837605.1). Lineage (NCBI taxonomy): Bacteria > Pseudomonadati > Pseudomonadota > Gammaproteobacteria > Pseudomonadales > Pseudomonadaceae > Pseudomonas > Pseudomonas sp. GL_093. The sequence goes on from NZ_CM174448.1 coordinate 2,995,104, forward strand.
GCCTGACCGTTCTGGTGGTGGCTTTTGCCTTGCTGAACATCGGCGTGGGCGCGATTGCGACGGTATCCAACGATGTGATTTTATCGGCAGCACCGCCGGAAAGGGCGGGTGCGGCGTCCGCCATTAGTGAAACGGCCTATGAAGTGGGTGTTGTTTTGGGGACGACGGTGCTTGGTGGTCTTGTCACAGCCTACTATCGCGGTGCATTGCAGCTTCCGGGCTTTTTGAGCGAGGTTCAGACGATGCTGGCGAGTGAGACGTTATCGGGTGCAAATCATGTAGCTGTGCAGTTGTCGCAAGATCAAGCACAAGCGCTGATGACGCAGGCGGGAAGTGCATTCGAGGGTGGAATTAATCTGGTTTCGTGGGTGACGTTCGGTTTGGCACTGATGGCGATTTTAATTGCCTGGCGCGCTCTGCGGATACCGAAGACGAAGCTTGCTGAAGGGCAGTGATCGAAAACGAACGTCGGGCCGTTTGCCACACGGCCCGACTGTTTCAGTGCTCGAAGTTACCAAGCAGGTTCCAGGTTTTCACCCAGTCTGTTCAGTCTCTTTGTTCCCTAGGTTTACGCCCTCGACTGCTTACACACGCGCCGGAATTTATGCAGCAGCGGTTCGGTATAGCCATTGGGTTGTGCGCATCCCTCGAACACCAGTGCGCAGGCCGCTTGAAATGCAACCGACTGCTCGAAATCCGGCGCCATAGGCGTGTAGATCGGATCACCGGCGTTTTGCTCATCGACGACCCGCGCCATGCGCTGCAAAATCTCGACGACCTGATCCTGGGTGATCACCCCGTGTCGCAGCCAGTTGGCCATGTGCTGGCTGGAAATGCGCAAGGTCGCGCGATCTTCCATCAAGCCCACGTTATGGATGTCGGGCACCTTCGAGCAGCCGATGCCTTGTTCGACCCAACGCACCACATACCCCAGCAAGCCTTGCGCATTGTTTTCGACTTCCTGACGAATCTCGTCCGCCGACCAGGATGGGGCGGTGACGACCGGCACGCTGAGCAAGCCGTCCAGAAGTGCCGGGCTGGCGGCACCGAAGTCCGTTGTTTCAAGGGACTCCTGCACCGAGCGCACGTTGACCTGATGGTAATGCAGCGCATGCAAGGTAGCGGCGGTCGGCGAGGGCACCCACGCGGTATTCGCGCCCGCTTTCGGGTGGGCGACTTTTTGCTTGAGCATATCGGCCATCCGGTCCGGCATGGCCCACATGCCTTTACCGATCTGCGCTCGCCCACGCAATCCACAGTCCAGGCCGACAAGCACGTTGTTGCGTTCGTAGGCCTCGATCCACGGGGTGTTTTTCATGTCGCCCTTGCGCAGCATCGCGCCCGCTTCCATGGCGGTGTGCATCTCGTCGCCGGTGCGATCCAGAAAACCGGTGTTGATGAACGCGACCCGTGACGAGGCTGCGGTGATGCAGGCCTTGAGGTTGACGCTGGTGCGCCGCTCCTCGTCCATGATGCCCATTTTCAGGGTATGACGTTCGAGCTGGAGCAGGTCTTCGATGCGGCTGAATAACTGCTCGGCGAAGGCCACTTCGGCGGGGCCGTGCATTTTCGGCTTGACGATATAGACGCTGCCGGTGCGGGAATTACCGCGGCGTTGCAGATCATGCAGAGCAATCAGGCTGGTGATGACGCCGTCGAGAATGCCTTCCGGGATTTCCAGTCCGCCCTTGTCGAGAATCGCCGGGCTGGTCATCAGGTGTCCGACGTTGCGAATGAACAGTAACGACCTCCCGTGCAGCGACAGTGAGCTGCCGTTGGCCGCAGTGTACTCGCGGTCCGGGTTCAGCCGCCGCGTGATGGTTTTACCGTTTTTCTCCAGGTCCTCTTTCAGGTCGCCCTTCATCAAACCCAGCCAGTTGCGGTACACCTGCACCTTGTCGTCGGCGTCGACCGCCGCGACCGAGTCTTCACAATCAATGATGGTCGAGAGTGCCGCCTCAATCAGCAGATCCTTGACCCCTGCGGCGTCAGCCTGGCCGATGACGCTCTGGCGATCGATCTGAATCTCGACGTGCAGATCGTTGTTTTTCAGCAAAATGGCTGTGGGATCAGCGAGTGAACCCTGATAGCCAATGTACTGCGCGGCGTTCGACAAACCGGTTTGGCTGCCGTCATTCAAAGTGGCTTGCAGTGTGCCGTTTTCGATTCGGTAACGCGCTACCTCGGCATGGGAACCACTGCTCAAGGGGAATGCCTGATCCAGGAAGCCACGGGCAAACGCGATGACTTTCGCGCCGCGCACCGGGTTGTAAGTCCGGCCCGCTTCGGCGCCGCCGTCATTGGAAATCACATCGGTACCGTAGAGCGCGTCGTACAGCGATCCCCAGCGCGCATTCGCGGCATTCAGCGCATAACGCGCGTTGACGGCCGGGACAACCAGTTGCGGTCCGGCCTGTACGCTGATCTCTGTATCGACGTTGGCGGTGCTGACCTTGACGTCTGCGGGTTGCGGTTGCAGGTAACCAATACCGCTCAGGAAGCTGCGATAAGCAGGCATGTCTGTCACCGGTCCCGGGTGGGCGCGGTGCCAGGTGTCCAGTTCGGTTTGCAGGCGATCACGCTCAGCCAGCAGCGCGCGGTTGATAGGTGCCAGTTCATGCACCAGTGCGGCGAAACCACTCCAGAACGCTTGAGGGTCCAGGCCGGTTCCCGGCAGCACGTCCAGATCAACGAAACGTTGCAAGACAGGCGCGACCTTGAGGCCTTGGCAGTTCACGAAATCGGTCACTTTTTGCATCTCCATCACACAGTGTTATCGAGCGCTAAACCGCGCCCGGCTCAATTCAGTTCAGGCATTGCGCGCCGGCTTTAGCCACTTGTGCGTCCTGCTCGGCTTTGACACCGGACACCCCGACCGCGCCGATCACCTGGCCGTCGACGATGATCGGCACGCCGCCCTCAAGGGACGTCAGCAATGGCGCCGACAAAAAGGCATGGCGCCCGCCATTGACCATCTCTTCATAGCCTTTGGACTCGCGTCGACCCAGGGCCGAAGTGCGGGCCTTTTCGGTGGCGATGTAGGCGCCAATCGGGGCGCAACCGTCAAGGCGTTCGAGGGCCAGAGGGTGGCCGCCATCATCGACAATCACGATGGTCACGGCCCATTGGTTGTTCTGCGCTTCGGTGCGTGCCACCGCGAGGATTTGGCTGACTTCGGTCTGGCTCAGTACAGCTTTGCTTTTCATGGGGATTCTCCAGTACTCGGTTAGGGCAGGGCGGCTTCGACCAGTTCGATCCAGTGCCTGACAGGGGTTCGGCCCGCACCGTCGAGGTGGGACTGACAGCCGATATTGGCCGTGACAATGACTTCGGGGTGTCCGCTTTCCAGCGCATTGAGCTTGTTGTCGCGCAGTTGCCTGGACAGTTCGGGTTGGGTCAGCGAATAGGTGCCCGCCGAGCCGCAGCACAGGTGACTGTCGGGAACCGACGTGAGGTTGAAGCCCAGACTGGTCAGAATCGCTTCAACCGCACCCCCCAGTTTCTGCGCGTGCTGCAAGGTGCAGGGGCAATGAAAGGCCAGGCGTTGGGTGCTGTGGATACCGAGCTTTTCCAGCGGCTCGTCGCGCAGCACTTCGACCAGATCCTTGGCCAGCGCACTGACTTTTTTCGCCTTCTCGGCATAGGCCGGGTCGCTGCTGAGCAGGTGACCATAATCTTTGATGAAGGCGCCGCAACCGCTGGCGGTTTGCACGATGGCCTCGGCGCCGTTTTCAATGCTTGGCCACCACGCATCGATATTGCGGCGGGCGCGATCCAGGCCGGCCGCCTGAGCGTCGAGGTGATAATCCACGGCGCCGCAACAGCCCGCCTCGCGGGTCGGCGTGACGCTGATCCCCAGTCGATCAAGGACGCGCGCAGCAGCGGCGTTGGTATTGGGCGACAGACTCGGTTGCACGCAACCTTCGAGCATCAGCACCTGCCGGGCGTGGCGAGTGACCGGGCGCGGCTTGGTCGGATAGACGCGGCGAGGCAACTTTATCTGCAAGGTGTTGGGCAACAACGCCCGGAACACCTGGCCACTGCTGACCAGGCCTTTGAACAGTGCAGGATTGGGCACGACGCTGCGAAGTCCTTCACGCAACAAGCGCTGACCGAGCGGGCGCGGCACCGCCGCATCGACCACCGCCCGGCCAATGTCCAGCAAGTTGTGGTAGTCGACGCCGGAAGGGCAGGTGGTTTCGCAGTTACGGCACGACAGGCAGCGATCCAGGTGTTGTTGGGTCTTTTGCGTAACTTCGTTGCCTTCCAGAACCTGCTTGATCAGGTAGATGCGGCCCCGCGGTCCATCCAGTTCATCGCCCAGCAATTGATAGGTCGGGCAGGTGGCATTGCAGAAACCGCAGTGCACGCAGGTGCGCAAGATGCTTTCGGCTTCTTCGGCGCGGGGCAGTTGGCGGGCTTGTTCGCTCAAGGTGGTCTGCATGGGTCAAAGCTCCGCGTACAGGCGCCCGGGGTTGAAGATGCCCCTGGGGTCGAGTTGTTGCTTCAAGTTCCGGTGGTAGCGCATCAATGCGGCAGGCAACGGTTGAAACGGGCTGTCGATCAGGCCATGGGTGTAGCAGGTCACATGTCCGCCGACTTCTTCGACGATCGAGCGAATGAACGTTGCCTCCGCGTCGGATTTGAGCCAGCGCTGCGCACCGCCCCAATCGAGCAGCTGACGGCCAGGTAGGGAAAGCCGAGGCGTGTTGTGAGGGACGGACAGGCGCCAAAGTGCCTGGTCCTCATCGAAGAAGCTCAAGCGATGTTCGTTGAGATCCTCCCAATAGGAAGCGTCCAGCAACTCGCCGCCGAGTCGGTCATGAGCCGCCGCCACCGAGCCTTCGCCACCCTCAAGCCGCAGGTGCAGGCGCTGCCCATCGTGGCACGCGGCGCTGATCGGCAGCGGCTGTTGCCCCCATTCGGCGAGGTGCAGCAACGCGCGATCGCTGTCCATTTCCAGGCTGATGCTCAAGGTTTGACGCGGCTTGGGCAGGACCTTGAGCGAGACTTCGGTGACCACGCCCAGCGAGCCGTAGCTGCCGGCCATCAAGCGTGACAGGTCGTAGCCGGCGACGTTTTTCATGACTTCGCCACCGAAGCGCAAATGCTTGCCGTGGCCGGTGATGACCCGTGTCCCAAGGACGAAGTCCCTGACGGATCCGGACCAGGGGCGCCGTGGTCCCGACAGCCCGCTGGCGATCATGCCGCCGACGGTGGCGCCGTCGCCGAAAGATGGCGGTTCGCAAGGCAACATCTGCTGTGCCGCGTCCAACACTTCAGCCAGTTCTGCCAGCGGGGTGCCGCAGCGGGCGGTGATCACCAGCTCGGTCGGGTCGTAGCTGACGATGCCTCGGTGGCTGCGCGTGTCGAGCACTTCGCCCGCCACGATGCGCCCAAGAAACGCCTTGCTGTTGGAGCCTTGAATGCGCAACGGCGTAGCGTTTTGCAGCGCCTGGTTGACCTGTTCCAGCAGCGAGGCGCTGTCGTCGATATCGTGTTCACTGCGCATCAGAAACGCTCCAGTTCAGGGAAGGGCAACTGACCCATGTGAACGTGCATGGCGCCAAACTCGGCGCAGCGGTGCAGCGTCGGAATGTTCTTGCCGGGATTGAGCAAACCACTCGGATCGAAGGCGGCTTTGACGGCATGGAACACGGTCAACTCATCGCTATTGAACTGCGCACACATCTGATTGATTTTCTCCCGGCCCACGCCGTGTTCACCGGTAATGCTGCCACCGACCTTCACGCACAATTCGAGGATCTTGCCGCCCAGGGCTTCGGCGCGATCGAGTTCGCCCGGTTGGTTGGCATCGAACAGAATCAGCGGGTGCATGTTGCCGTCACCGGCGTGAAAAACGTTGGCCACCCGCAGGCCGTACTCGGCCGACAACGCGGCGATGGCGTGCAGCACGCCGGGCAGCTCGCGGCGCGGAATCGTCCCGTCCATGCAGTAATAATCCGGCGAGAGACGGCCCACCGCCGGAAAGGCATTCTTGCGCCCGGCCCAGAAGCGCACGCGTTCGGCTTCATCTTTAGCCTGGCGCACTTCGGTGGCGCCGGCCTGTTCCAGCACCTGGCGTACGCGGTCGCAGTCATCATGAACGTCGGCTTCAACGCCATCGAGCTCACACAACAGAATGGCTTCGGCGTCGACCGGATAGCCGGCGTGGATAAAGTCTTCGGCGGCGCGAATGGCCAGGTTGTCCATCATTTCCAGGCCACCGGGGATGATGCCGGCGGCAATAATGTCACCCACTGCACGGCCAGCCTTCTCGACGGAATCGAACGCCGCCAGCAGTACTTTGGCGGTCTGGGGTTTGGGCAGCAGTTTGACCGTGACCTCGGTGATGACACCGAGCATGCCTTCGGAACCGGTGAACAACGCCAGCAGATCGAAGCCCGGAGAATCGAGCGCCTGAGAACCCAGGCTTAGGTGTTCGCCATCGACGGTGAGGATGTCGACCTTGAGCAGGTTGTGCACGGTCAGCCCGTACTTCAGGCAATGCACACCACCAGCGTTTTCCGCCACATTACCGCCGATTGAACAAGCGATTTGCGAAGAAGGGTCCGGCGCGTAGTACAAGCCAAACGGCGCTGCAGCCTGGGAAATCGCCAGATTGCGCACCCCCGGCTGAACCCGAGCCGTGCGAGCGGCGGGGTCGATGTGCAGAATAGAGTTGAAGCGCGCCATCACCAGCAGCACGCCTTTTTCCAACGGCAATGCACCGCCGGACAAACCGGTACCGGCACCGCGGGCGACCACCGCGACCTGTCGCTCATGGCAGAGTCGGAGCACGCCTTGCACCTCGTCGATGTGGCGCGGCAGCACCACCAGCATGGGCGTGGTGCGGTAAGCAGAAAGTCCGTCGCATTCGTACGGTTTGAGCTCTTCCTGCTGATGCAGGACTTCCAGATCCGGCCATTGCGTTTGCAGGGCTTGCAGCAGGGCAGTTTTGTCGACGTCAGGCAGGACGCCGTCGACGCGTTCATCGTAAAGAATGTTCATAGTCGGTTGACGACCCTCAGTTGTTTTTATAGGAGGTCTGTGTCCGTTTACCACTGACTTGCATGATTGGCTTGAGGCGTTCTACTGTCTATGTGTTGTTTGGCTGGTCGAACCAGTTTTTTATTCGATGGTTTTTTATTGGTGCAAAAAAACAGTTTTAAAACATAGGTATATGTTTGTGTTTGAACATTTTTGGTTTTGCCAGCGAGACTGGTCATACCAGTTGGAGAGTCGATGGAAAGGGCAGAAACGAGCCGTAATCCACAAGTCGCAGACGTGGTCTGTGAACGCATCGAACGGCTGATCGTGGACGGGGTGCTCAAGACCGGACAACTGTTGCCGTCGGAGCGTCGTCTGACCGAAAAACTCGGCGTTTCCCGCACGGCGCTTCGCGAGGGCCTGAAGCTGTTGCGCGCTCGCGGGATTATCAAGACAGAGCAGGGCAAAGGTTCATTTGTCGCCGACCTTTCGGGTCACGGTGCCGCGTCGCCGCTGATGCACTTGTTCAGCTCACAACCGCGCACGCTCTACGATTTGTTCGAGGTCCGCAGCCTGCTCGAAGGCGAGTCCGCACGCCTGGCGGCATTGCGCGGGACCGACGCCGACTTCGTCCTCATCACCCGCAGCTACGAGGCGTTGATCGATGCCCACAGCCGTTCGCTGGAGGCGTCCGAACACGCTCGACTCGATCATGCGTTTCACCTGGCGATTTGCGAGGCCTCGCACAACCCGGTGCTGGTGCAGACCTTGCGCTCGTTGACGGATTTGCTGCTGAACACGGTGTTTGCCTCGGTCAACAACCTTTATCACCGCGAACCGCAAAAGCGTCAGATCGACCGTCAACATGCGCGGCTCTACAACGCCGTTACCGGCCGAATGCCGGAACAGGCACGCAAGGCGGCCATCGCGCACATCCAGAGCATCTGCGAGAACCTCAAGGAAATCGAAAGCGAGGAACAACGTCTGGTTCGGGCCACGCTGCGACTTGAGGGGTGGGCATAATGCCCGGTTCTTCAGGCGGACTGCCTACCGTACGCATTTCCCCTGTGGGAGCGAGCCTGCTCGCGATGAGGCCCTGTCAGTCGACATCAATGTTGAATGTAAGTCCGCCTTCGCGAGCAGGCTCGCTCCCACAGTTGGATTTTTGGCGGGCATGACATAAGTGTCCACCGCCGATGACCTTGACAGACATCAGGTCGGCTATCAGGCCGCCTCGCTTTGGCTTTTGATCTTGAAGCGCGAGGCGGCCTACCGGCCGGCCTGTCTCTTCAAGCGTACGCATTTCCCTGTGGGAGCGAGCCTGCTCGCGATGAGGTCCTGTCAGTCGACATCAATGTTGAATGTAAGTCCGCCTTCGCGAGCAGGCTCGCTCCCACAGTTGGATTTTTGACGGGCATGACAGAGGTGTCCACCGCCGATGACCTTGACAGACACCAGGTCGGCTATCAGGCCGCCTCGCTCTGGCTTTTGATCTTGAAGCGCGAGGCGGCCTACTGGCCGACCTGTCTCTTCAAACGTACGCATTTCCCCTGTGGGAGCGAGCCTGCTCGCGATGAGGCCCTGTCAGTCGACATCAATGTTGAATGTAAGTCCGCCTTCGCGAGCAGGCTCGCTCCCACAGTTGGATTTTTGGCAGGCATGACATAAGTGTCCACCGCCAATGACCTTGACAGACATCAGGTCGGCTATCAGGCCGCCTCGTTTTGGCTTTTGATCTTGATCTGCCCCGTCGGAAGGCCGAGCGCAGGTTCTGCGCAGTGGGCACCGCGGCAAGGATGCCGCGGTAGCCGCCCCCGGCCATGGATGGCCGATGGCGGCGGGCCCACGGAGCAGGACCGGAGCGAGGGCATGCCGAGCCTAGGCGAGGCACCGTACGTCAGGGGCAAGAGCGTTTGGTTACTTGGCGCTTTTCCAAGTGACCCGCCGTAAGGGCGGAACCCTAAGTCGCCATCACCGCAGAAACGGATATGCCCCCCATCCCACCCCGAACTACATCAATCAATGCCCACCAACAACCATATGACTGAACGGCGCCACATACGCCTGCAACGTCACCAAACCACCGACCAGAATGGCCAGGATGATCGAGTGGAAAAACACATAACGCAGGATTTCCCCTTCATGCCCGTACCAGCGCGTGGCGGTGGACGCCACCACGATCGATTGGGCGTCGACCATCTTGCCCATGACCCCGCCGGAACTGTTAGCGGCCGCCATCAACACCGGGCTGAGGCCCAATTGCTCGGCGGTCACCCGTTGCAAGCCGCCGAACAGCACGTTGGACGCCGTGTCCGAGCCGGTCAACGCCACGCCGAGCCAGCCGAGCAGGGTGCCGAACATGGGGTAGAAAATGCCCGTCGCGGCGAAGGCCAGGCCCATGGTCGCGTCCAGACCCGAATAACGGGTGAGGAAACCGAGGGCGAGCATGGCGGTAATGGTGATCAGTGAATAGCGCACCACCCACAGCGTTCGCAGGTACTGGTGGATCAATTGCGGAATGGAATACCCCATCAGCAACCCGCCGAGGATCGCCGACAGCAGGATGCCGCTACCGGTGCTGGTGAACCAGGTGAACTTGTAGACCGCGTCCTCGGTTTTAGGCGCGGGCACCACCGGCGGAACCTTCTCGATCTGCTGGTGAATCGTGGTGAACGTCACGACCGGAGCGAAGATCGGGTTCGCTTCGCGCATCGGTTTGCCTTGAGGGTCGAGTTTCGCCGAATGGGTGGCCGGATCAATCGCCGGGCGGGTATCGAACATGTTTTTGAAACCCTGGGTGCCCCAGGCGAACACGAACACGGTGAGGATGATCCACGGCATCCACGCGCGCATCACCGCAGGCTTGGCATCGCTGGCAAAGGTCGCACTGGCGACGGGTTTTTCGTCATGCTCTTCGGCTATTTTGGAGTTGTCGACGCGCCCGGACAGCGCGGCGGAGGTGTGCACGGTGGCCGGTTTCCAGACCCTGAGGAAACCGGTCAGGCAGGCCATGGAAATCAGCGCGGCGATCACGTCCACCAGCATCGGCCCGTGGTAGTTGGACACCAGGAACTGCGGCACGGCGAAACTGACCCCGGCCACCAGAATCGCCGGCCAGATTTCCAGCATCTTGCGCCAGCCGGCGAAGGCCCAGATCAACCAGAACGGCACGATCACCGAGAAGAACGGCAATTGCCGGCCGACCATCATCGACAGTTCCATTTCATCCAGCCCGGTCACCTTGGCCAGGGTGATGATCGGCGTGCCCAGCGCACCGAACGCCACGGGCGCGGTGTTGGCGATCAACGCCAGGCCAGACGCGGCCAGCGGCGAGAAGCCCAGCCCGATCAGAATCGCCCCGGTCACCGCCACCGGCGTACCGAAGCCTGCGGCCCCTTCGAAGAAAGCACCGAAGCAGAAGGCAATCAGCAGCAGTTGCAGGCGTCGATCGTCAGTGATGCGCGCGAGGGAATCCTGCAGCACTTTGAACGAGCCGTTCTCGGTGGTCAGCCGATGCAGGAAGATGATGTTGAGCACAATCCAGCCTATGGGCAGCAAGCCGTTGGCGGCGCCGTAAAGTGCGGCCGAGCCAGCCATGTTCGCCGGCATGCCGAAGGCGAAGATCGCGATCACCAGTGCAGACGCGAGGGCCATCAATGCGGCCAGATGCGCCTTGACATGGAAAAACGCCAGGGCTGCCAGCATCACCACGACCGGCACTGCTGCCATGATCGTTGAAAGTATCGGGTTACCGAACGGATCGTAGATTTGCTGCCAGACCATGTTCCACCTCTGCTTTTTATTGTTGGGAGTGCAGACCCCGTGGGGGCGGTGGCTTCTAGTATAGGTGGCATTACGCCGCTGTCCTGGCAGGCCTTTGAGTGGGCCGCACTGAGCTAACATGGCCAATGGGTAAATGCGCTACTCGGACTTCAACGACGGGAGAAATGCAGCCATGACTGAACGCCATATGCACCACAAGGAAACGCTGTCGAACGGATGCAAGATCGAGATCAAAACCGAGATCTTGAAGGACGGCTCACTGGGGATGTTCATCGGTGTTTACCGGCCGGACGGCACGGCCATTTTTGAGGACCATGATCCAAAACCGCATCTGCTGGACATGGAGGCTGCCTTTGACTGGGGGATCGAAAAGGCAAAGACCCTCGGCAACAGTCAAAAAACGCTGTAAAGCCCGGTTTTGGACACCCTCATGAAGCAGGCGACAACCACCATGAAGAAAGAGCAGGTCGGTGCAAAGGAAGAAGAGGGGGGAGCTTCGGCCTCTCAGCTGATAGACGCGAGAATCAAGGAGCTGGGCGATTGGCGGGGCGAAACGCTCGCTCGGGTCCGAACGCTCATCCAGCAGGCCGACCCCGACGTACTCGAGGAATGGAAGTGGCGGGGCGTTCCAGTGTGGTCGCACGCCGGAATCATCTGCACCGGTGAGACCTACAAGCAGGTCGTGAAGCTGACGTTTGCCAAGGGCGCCTCGCTGGACGACCCTTCAGGCCTTTTCAACGCCAGCCTCGAAGGCAACACCCGACGTGCCATTGATGTGCATGAGGGCGACACGCCCGATGAGAAAGCCTTGAAGGCGCTCATTCTCGCTGCCGTGGCGCTCAACACATCGACAGCGGCCGCTCGCACCAAACCGGCTGCGAAATCCTGATCCGTCTTCGCCGACCTGGCAGTCGAAAACCACGCTGACGAGATGACTGCTATCGATGTCTCTCGTCATGAGCTTTTTAAGTGCGTTGTCGTACAACAATGTTTAATCTTCAAAACCTTCATATCTCGCTGACAACACCCGATACATCCCAGCGCTAACTGGCCCACAGACTACGTCCTCTGGACCTGATCGAATTTCTATCGAGCAGCCTTTGTCGAGACGAACGGCTGTTTTTTCAGATTGACAGCCCGGTAGTGAACTCGATATAAAAGGCGCAGTTGTACGACGACAGACGATCACAGGCTGTTAACCCCTAAAAATAAAAAAGAGTGTCGGCCCCATCATGAATACAACCCGCCCGCGCATCTCCCTGAATGCCGCTGCTTATGGTTCGACCTTGACTGCTTGCCCATCCCCACAGTCAGGCCTGTTGCATACGACTGTCCCACCAAACGCCCGATAGCTCTTGCCAAATGTCCGACTCCAGCCACTGAGCATGGAGTACCCATTTTCGAGCCCGCAATACAGTGGTGTGGACTCATCGCGTTTTGGCGATGCTCTACGACACAATCGATCTCGCTTGAAACCGAGAGATCATCACCATAATCCAACAATAAAGTGATGCCATGAATCTGAACGAGCCCATCAATCCGCAACGAATCGGCCAGGCCGTCGGCAAGTACCGCTGGACGATTTGCGCGCTGTTGTTTTTTGCCACCACCGTCAATTACCTGGACCGCCAGGTACTGAGTCTGTTGGCGCCGGATCTGTCGACGCAATTTGGCTGGAGTAACACCGATTACGCGAACATCGCCTCTGTCTTTCAGTTTGTGTACGCGATTTCCATGCTGTTCGCCGGCCGCTTCGTTGACAAGATCGGCACCAAGACCGCCTATGTGGTAGCGATCGGCATCTGGTCGACCGGCGCGATCATGCACGCCTTTGCGGTGCCGATGGGCGAGGGTATTGCCGGCATCAGCAGCGCCTTGGGCCTTGCCGTCATCCCGGTTTCGATCGCAGGTTTCATGCTGTCGCGCGCCGTGCTGGCGATCGGCGAAGCGGGTAACTTCCCGATTGCGATCAAGGCCACCGCCGAATATTTCCCGAAGAAGGAGCGTTCCTTCGCCACCGGTATCTTCAACTCCGGCGCCAATGTGGGCGCGGTCCTGGCACCGATCTGCGTGCCGCTGATCGCCGGTATATGGGGCTGGGAAGCGGCGTTCATCGTGATCGGTGCGTTGGGCTTCGTTTGGGTGGCGGTATGGATTGCGCTGTACGAAAAACCGGAGCAGCAAAAACGTCTGTCGGTGCAAGAGCTGGCCTACATCCGTAGCGATCAGGGCGCACAAGCGCTCACCGGCACAGACTCGGGTGCCGCCGCTAAAAAAGTATCGTGGTTCAAGCTGCTGACCTACCGCCAGACCTGGGCCTTTGCCTTCGGCAAATTCATGACCGACGGCGTGTGGTGGTTCTTCCTGTTCTGGCTTCCGACCTACCTGTCTGCGCAATACGGCATGAAAGGCCAGGCCATCGTGTTACCACTGGCCGTGTTGTACAGCATGACCATGGTGGGCAGCATCGGCGGCGGCTGGTTCCCGAGCTATTTCATGTCACGCGGCGATGCGCCGTATGACGGCCGTATGAAAGCCATGTTGGTGATTGCTTTCTTTCCGTTGCTGGTACTGCTGGCGCAGCCATTCGGTTACATCAGTTTCTGGGTGCCGGTGCTGCTGATCGGTGTGGGCGCATCGGCGCACCAGGCGTGGTCGTGCAACATCTTCACCACCGTGTCTGACATGTTCCCGCAAAAATCCATCGCATCGGTGGTCGGCATTGGCGGTTTGGCCGGCGGCTTGGGCGGCGTCGTGATGACCAAGACCGGTGGTTGGGTAATCGACCATTACAAACTGATCGGCGATATCCATACCGGCTACATGATCATGTTTGCCATCTGTGCGCTGGCCTATCTGGTGGCGTGGAGCGTGATGAAGGCGCTGGTGCCACGTCATAAGGAAATCACCGACCTGTAAACGGCGACGCGATTGACCTGCTGACGTCCTGTCGGTAGGTCATTCGCCTGTTTGACGCTATTTGTAGCGTTGCTCAAACACGGCCACTTGCTCCGGCATGATCAGCTGGAAGGGCACCCAGACATCCGTCTCGACTGGCTCCCCTTTGATCATTTTGATGGCCGCTTGCAACGCGCTCGTCGCTTGCGCTTTGGGGTCTTGAAATACCGAGGCGACGAGCATCCCGCGCTTGATGGCCGCCAGGCCGTCGGGCAGCCCGTCGATGCCGACAATCGCAATCTCGCCCTTGGCTTTGCCGGCTTGCTGCAATGCCATGGCGGCGCCGATGGCCATCTCGTCATTGTTGGCAACGATGGCATCAAAACTGGTGCCCGCCAGCAGCCAGTTGCTGGTCAGGTCCATCCCTTTGTTACGCTGCCACTCGGCACTTTGTTGTTCGACGATCTTGATCCCCGGATAGTCCTTGAGTACCTGTTTGACGCCTTCAGTACGGTCGTGCGTGGAGTTTTGCGCCAGGTCGCCCATGATGATCGCGATGTTGCCTTTGCCCCCCAGCTTGTCGGCCAGATAGCGCATCTGCAGTTGCCCGGCCTCAATGTCATTGGACGCCACCGTGACCACGCCTTTGGGCAAGACGCGTTCGTCCGGGTGGCGGTTGACGTAGACCAGCGGTGTCTTCGCCTCGACGGCGGCGCGCGTCATGTTGGCGGTGGCGGCGGTGTCCACCGGCAAGACGATGACGGCATCCACTTTCTGGCTGAGGAAGCCCTCGACCTGATTGAGCTGGCGAACCACATCACCCTGGGCGTCCTCGAACTGGATCTGGACATTCTCCTTTTTCGCGGCCTCTTCCAGGCCGCTGCGCACGTAGGTCATGAAGTTGTCATCGACCCTGGCAATGCTGACGCCGATGCGATAGCTGGCGGCGGCCCATTGGCTGAACAGTAGTAACAGCGTGGCAAAAAGCAGTGTGCAACGACGCATGATGGTTTTCCTTTTTTGTTATGAGTCGACATTCATCAAGATCAAAAACGAGGGGCTGATGCCAGTCAGTTAAGCCGTAATGCGATCTGTAGCAGCTGTCGAGCTTGCGAGGCTGCGTTCGGTTCGGGCCGCGTTCGGACGAAGCAGTCGTCAAACCAGAACTTGCGGTGTATCAGGTAAACCGCATCAGCCGGATTCACGACTGCTTCGCAGCCGAACGCAGCCTCGCAAGCTCGACAGCTGCTACAAAGAGTGCGTCGCTTAAGGCTCAATCCAGCGTGAAGGCTTGTCGAAAGCGTTCCAGTGCCATTTCGCTGTCGCCACTGGCCCAGCCCTCAAGTCCGACGACTCCGGTGTATCCCATGCCAAACAACGCTTTGGCAATGGCCGGATAATGGATTTCACCGGTGCCCGGTTCCATGCGGCCGGGGACATCAGCGACCTGGATTTCCCCGATGGCGCTGCCTGCACGCTGGATCAGTTCGATCAGGTTTCCCTCACCGATCTGCGCATGGTAAAGGTCCAGGTTCATCTTCAAATGCGGGCTGCCCACGGCCTCGATCAACGCCAGGGTATCGTCGGCGCGAGCGAACGGGGTGCCGGGGTGGTCCACTTCGGTATTGAGGTTTTCCAGCAAGAATACCCGGCCTGCTTCTTCGCCCAGGCGGGCGATTTTTTCCAGGGTCTTGCAGGCGCTCAACCACATGCGTCCCGTGGTGAGGGCCACGGGTTTGACTGGCAAGCCTTGGTCGCCCAGGCCAGTGCCATGCAGGTTCAGGCTCGGGCAATTCAGTTGGGCGGCGACGACCAGCGATTCGCGTGCGCTGTCGAGCAGGTGCTGGATGTCGTCGGGATCGGTCAGGTTGCCCGAGATGTAACCCGTCATCGAGGTGAAATCAGCGCCGGTGGCGACAAGCGCTGGAATGTCTTTCTGCGTCCAGTCCCAGAGTTCGGCGCTGAAGCCCAGCGCGTGAATCCGTTTGACGCGTTCGGTGAACGGCAGGTCGAGGAAGACCATCTCGGCACTGATCGCCAGTTTGAACGGTATGAAACTCATGAACGGGCTCCTTGCACGCGCACCGCTTTGCCTTGCTGGAAGGACTCGATACACGCGCGGGCAATGGCCAGTGCCGCCCGGGCATCTTCGCCGCTGGCGAGGGGTTTTTCGCCGGTACGCAGACAGTCGACAAAGTGGTTGAGCTCGGCCACATACGCATCACGCAGCAGGTCGGTGTCCAGGCGCTGGGTGTCGGCCTGGATGCCATTGGCCAAGTAACGAACCAGGTCAGACTCGTTGACGCTGCCCATGGTCAGCATGCCGGCGCTGCCGAACACTTCTCCCCGAACGTCGTAGCCATAGACGGCCTGGAAATTGGCCTCGGCCGTGGCGATGGCACCGTTGTCGAAACGGATCGTGACCACGGCGGTGTCGAGGAAGCCCTTGTCCTTGAAGTCCGGTGCGATCAGGGCATCGGCCATGACAAAAACCTCGACCGCTTCCGCACCGGGATTCAGGTAGCGCAGGGTATCGAAGTCATGAATCAGGGTTTCGAGGAAAATCACCCACTGCGGCGAGGCGGCCGGATTGTTCAGCGCCGGGTCGCGAGTCAGCGAGCGCAGCAGTTGCGGCGTACCGATACGACCGGCGACCACGTCCAGGTGAGCCGTGCGGAAGCTTTTGGCAAAGCGCCGGTTGAAGCCGACTTGCAGCGTCACCCGTGCGTCGGCAGCGGCGGCGATGGCGCGGTCGGCTTCGTCGAGGGTGATGGCCATGGGTTTTTCACAAAACACCCCTTTGCCGGCGCGGGCTGCACTGATCACCAGTTCGGCATGGCTGCGGGCCGGGGCGGCGATCAACACGCCGTCGATTTCCGGATCATCGAGCAGTTGCTGTGGATCGGTATAGACCCGCTGCACACCTAATTCTGCCGCCAGGCGGGCGGCCTGGCCGGGTGTCGGGTCGGCGATGGCGGCCAGGCAGGCACCGGGAATGTGCCGCGAGGCCGTCAGACCGTGAAAGCTGCCCATGCGGCCAGCACCGATGAGACCCAGGCGGATGATCTTGGACGTACTCATGAAATGACTCCCTTTTATTGTTGTTCAATGACTCGACAGCAGGAATGTCCTCGCTGGTACAAAGCAGGGAGCAAGGGCTGTGCCAATATTTAAATCATTGATATTTAAGGGAATATTTAAAGGTGTTTGTAATAAGTGTTCATTTCGATGACATGTCTATACTGACATGTCGAAAATATGAACATAGGAGCAAATGGTGATCCCACAGCCAATGGCCTTCAGCGTGCAAGACCTCGATTACATTACGGCGCTCGGTCCGGCATCGTTAAACGAAGGGCCGATCGCTGAGCTGGAGCAGGCATGGCTGGCGTGTCTGAACGGTCGCACCGATCGACCTGTCGGGGTCAGGCAGATTATTTGGGACTCCTGGCTACGCAGTGTCAGTGCCGGCCTCGATCCTGATGATGGTCAGTACCGATTTGTCACCCCCGATGTGCTGGCCGCGACGCTGGCGGCCAATCGTGTGTTGATCACGGCGGCGGCGGAGGTCATGCGCGGGTTGCTGGCTTACAACCCCCGGGGCCATATCAACCTGACCGATGCCGAAGGGACGACGCTGTATTTCTGCGGCCTGGACCTCACGCCGGTGGGCAGCCGGCTGCTGGAGTCGGTGCAGGGCACCAACTGCACGGGGCTGGCGCTTGCCGAAGACCGATTGGTGTATGTGCTGGCCGAGGAAAATTTCGGCGTCGGCCTGCGTCGACGGCGCATGCATTGTGCCGCTGCGCCGATCAGGGATGCGCAGGGCCGGACGCTGGCCATGCTGACCCTCACCGCAGAGCCGGGCTGGTTTCATTTCCATACGCTGGGCACCGTCCAGGCAGCGGCCGAAGCGGTCTCGCGGCAGATGGCGCTGCAAGCACTGCTGGAAGAACAACAAACCGTGCTTGAAGTGCTCAACGAAGGACTGGTGGTGCTGGATGAGCGCGGCTGCATCAAGGCGCTCAACCGTTACGCCCGCCAATTGTTTCGTGTGGGCCGGGATCTGCTGGGCAGCCCGTTCCAGCGTCTGGGCCAGAGCGAACTGACCGATGAGATTCTGCTGCGCGGCGGGGAAGGGCCACGGGACCTGGATTGCACGTTTGAGTTGCATGATCGCAGTCAACTGGCGTGCCTGGTGTCCGTGTGCTCGTTGGAGCAGGGTGGACGCATCGTCTCGTTGCGCGAGAACCGACGCATCCGGGAAATTACCCGGCGAATCATCGGCACCCAGGCCAGTTACACCTTCGAGACCATTCAGGGCAGTTCGCGAGCCATACAGGACGCGTTGCACCTGGGGCGGATTGCCAGTCGCAGTGATTCGACCACGCTGATTCTGGGTGAAAGCGGTACCGGTAAAGAGCTATTCGCCCAGGCGATTCATAACGCCAGTGACCGTAGCAGCGGTCCTTTTGTGGCCGTCAATTGCGGAGCTATTCCGCGAGATCTGGTGCAGAGCGAACTGTTCGGTCATGTCGAAGGCGCCTTCACCGGCTCGGCCCGCGGAGGCTCTGCCGGGAAGTTCGAATTGGCCGATGGCGGAACGATCTTTCTCGATGAAATCGGTGACATGTCGTTTGATGCCCAGGTCAGTCTGCTGCGTGTCTTGCAAGAAGGCGAGGTGACACGCGTGGGCGCGAAAAAATCGCAGCAGGTGAACGTCCGCATCATCGCCGCCACCCACCGCAACCTGAGCCAGGCAGTGGCCGAGGGTGCCTTCCGCGAGGATCTTTACTATCGGCTCAACGTACTGAACCTGACGGTTCCGCCGCTGCGGATGCGCCACGAAGATGTGCCGTTACTGGCGCGTCATTTTCTCAGCCGTTGCGCCCGCTCACTGCGCAAGTCGGTGCAGGGCATCTCGCCAGAGGCGCTGGATATTCTGTCGGCCTATCACTGGCCGGGTAACGTTCGCGAGCTGGAAAACACCATTGAACGGGCGACCAACCTGGCCGTGACCGAATTGATCCAGCCGGGTGATCTACCGCTTGAAATCAAGCAAAGACAGCGGCCGTCAGCGCCGGGAAGCGTGCCCGAACCCCGGGCCACCCTGGACCTTGGCGCCCATGAAATGAATGCGATCATTGCGGCCCTGAAGGATACCCGCGGCAACATCCGCCTCGCCGCCAAACAGCTGAACGTTTCTCGTGGCGGGCTGTACAACAAGATGAATCGGTTCGGATTGAGTGCCGAGGCTTTTCGTGTGGGAGCCAACCTCTGATGGGTAATGCTGTTCACTTAAGTCGTAATGCGATCTGTAGCAGCTGGCGAAGCCTGCGTTCGGCTGCGAAGCAGTCGTAAAATCAGCAATTGCGGTGCGTCAGGTACACCACTGCAGCCGGACTCACGACTGCTTCGCAGCCGAACGCAGCCTTCGGCAGCTGCTACAAAGAATGCGTCGCGGCTGAAATTGTTTAAGTGAACAGCGTTAACCTTTGATGGGGTGAGTTCAGCCTCAAGTGTTCTCCGATGTGACGATCTGCAAGGGAATATGGATGCGATGCCGGGCCGGATCGAAGTCCGGCGCGGTCTGCAATTCCACCAGCAAATCGACCAGCGCCGCCGCCAGCAATCGCGGCTGGGAATCGATGACCAAACTGATCAAACCCTGCGACAAAGCCTGGCGCGACAGCTCGGTCGACTCCTGCAAAATGCAGCACAGCGACGGCCGCTTCGGTAACTGCGACAGGGCACTGATGATCCCGTCGCCGCCACCGCCGACCACGCACAAACCCCGCAAATCGTCATGCCGCGCCAACAGTTCCAGCGTCGCCTCTTCGGTGATGTCGCAGTTGTCCAGGTTGATCACCGCTTCAAGCAGCCGCAACCCGGGTGCGTGTTCCATCAGGTAACTGCGCAGCCCCTCTACCCGTGCCTGATGGCCGAGAAAACGGTGACCGCCGAGCAGAACCCCGATGCTGCCTTTGCGCGCACCACAGGTGTGAGCCATCAGCCAGCCCATGGTGCGCCCGACCTCATGGTTATCCTGGCCGACGTAAGGCTCATTCGCGGCCTCATCGATGTCGGACAGTAGGGCGATCACCGGCACGCCGGCCTCTCTGATCTGGGCGATGGCGGCATTGATCAGCGGGTGAGCGAAGCTGACCACCGCCAGACCATCGCACTGCACCGCCAGTTGTTCGATCTGGGCAACGATGGCGCTCGGTGTGCGATCAAATACGTACTCGAACTGACAGCTCAGGTTGGCGCCGGTCTGACGCTGCGCCGCCTCGGTAATGGCGACGGCAACATTGGAATAGAACGCTTGGGCGGTACCGAGCAACAGGATGCCGAAACGATAACTGGGACGCCGTTCGCGGATCCGCTGACCGATCAGCCGTGCGGCGAAATAACCGACGGCTTCGGCGGCCTGGAACACCTGCTCGGCGGTGGCCGGGCTGACCGGCGCCCTGGCGTTGAGTACCCGGTCCACAGTGGCGACACTCAACCGAGCGTGCTCGGCGACCGTGGCGATGGTGGGGCGTTTAGTGTTGGTCATGGCGGGTCCCGAAAACGCCTTGATAGAAAACTATCAAGCCTTGCTGGGCCTGGATGATAGCTTGATAGGGAATGTATTCAAGGGCTTGAGGGTAATCATTGGGCTCTCTATCTTTTCTCCAACGATGTGATCCCGCGTCGAAAAGTGCCTGAAACCATCAAGCTTGCGGAGAACAATAAAATGCCTGAACAAAACGCAGCCTATGAAAACCGCGGTAAACCCGTGCCTCGGGATTATCGATTGATCGGTCCCGAAGCCGCCAAAGCGGCGCAAAAAGGCTTGGTGTCGGCCAACTGGTACCAATCGCCCATTTCCCGTAAACGCATGAAGGAATTGATGCAGCGCCGCGACGGCCCGGCCTTGCGCGATACCGCGATCTGGTTGCTATCGATGGTCGTCACCGGCTTCGGTGGTTACTGGTTCTGGGGCTCCTGGGCCTGCGTTCCATTCTTCTTCGTCTATGGGCTGCTTTACGGCACGGCGTCCAATGCCCGCTGGCACGAAGCGGGTCACGGTACGGCGTTCAAAACTCGCTGGATGAATGATGCGGTCTACCAGCTGTCCAGCTTCATGTTCATGTTCGAACCCCAGGTCTGGCGCTGGAGCCACGCGCGGCACCACACCGACACCATCATCGTCGGCCGCGATCCTGAGATCGTCGAACCGCGTCCGCCGAGCCTGATCAATATGGTGCTGAGCCTGTTCAGAATGCCCTACGCGTTGAAGACGATGGGGTCAGTCTGCCGGCATGCAGTCGGGCGGATGGATGAAGAAGAGCAGACGTTCATCCCGGAATCCGAGTGGCCCAAAGTGGCGAGGGACGCACGCGTCTGGCTGGTGATTTATGGGCTTGTCGTGGGCGCTGCACTGTATCTGCAAAGCTGGTTGCCGCTGATGTTTATCGGTCTGCCAACCCTGTACGGCGGCTGGCTGTCCTACCTGTTTGGCCTGACGCAGCATGTCGGCCTGGCTGAAGACGTACTCGATCACCGCAGCAACTGCCGCACGATTTACATGAACCCGGTGCTGCGCTTCATGTACCTCGACATGAACTATCACCTCGAACATCACATGTATCCGATGGTGCCGTTTCATGCACTGGCGCAGCTTCACGAAGAGATTCGCCACGACTGCCCGCCACCGTATACCAGCCTGTTCGAGGCCTTCAAAGAAATCCTCCCGACCATCTGGAAGCAGCGCAAAGACCCGACTTATTTCATCCGTCGCCCTTTGCCACAACGCGCAGAGGCTGCCGCAACCGTCCAGGCGGAAGCTGAAGTAACGCCGGCCTGACACCTTCCTGTCTGTACCCCTAACAAGAGAAAACGCCATGACCGATCAATGGATCGATGTATGTGCCGTGGGCGAAATTAATGAAGAAGACGTCATTCGTTTCGACCATGGCCAGCACACCTATGCCGTCTACCGCTCCGCCGACAGCGAGTTCTTCGCCACCGCGGGCCTGTGCACCCACGAGTCCATTCACCTGGCCGATGGCCTGGTGATGGAGCATGTCATTGAGTGCCCCAAGCACAACGGTCGCTTCGACTACCGCTCCGGCAAAGCCCTTGGCGCACCGGTGTGCATCAACCTCAAGACCTATCCGGTGCGGGTCGAGGCGGGGCGTGTCCTGCTCGCCATCTCGGTTTAATTGCAGGGAGTCTGTCCCATGAATTCTGCCAATGCTCCACTGGTCATCGTCGGCGCCGGGCATGCCGGTGGCCGCGCCGCGCTGACCCTGCGTGCTGAAGGTTATAGCGGTCGTCTGATTCTGATAGGCGATGAATCTCACCCTCCGTATGAACGTCCGCCGCTGTCCAAGGGACTGTTGCAAGGCACGGTAGATCTGGCGGGCTACAGCTTGTGCGACAGCACTCGACTCGCTGAACTGGACATCGAACACCTGGCCGGCAATCCGGTGAAAAACCTGGACCCGCAGCAGCATCGTCTGCAGTTGGCCGACGGTAGCTGGCTGGCCTATGCGCGTTTGTTGCTCGCGACGGGAGGGCGCTCGCGGCGACTGAGCTCTGTGCCGGAGCATCTGGGCAATGTGCTTTATCTGCGGACCCATGACGAAGCGCTGGCGCTGCGTGCTTCGTTGCGGCCCGGTGCTCGGTTGGTGATCATCGGCGGCGGTTTCATCGGACTCGAAGTCGCCGCGACTGCCCGTGCCTTGGGGTGCTCGGTGACCTTGCTCGAGGCCGGACCGCGCCTGGCCGGTCGGGTGTTGCCGGAGCGGCTGTCCAGCGTCCTGCTGGAACTGCATCGCAGCCAAGGCGTGGATGTCCGCTTGAACGTGGTCATTGAGGCGGTGCAAGGCAACACGTGCGTCGAGGCGGTGCAACTGGTCGACGGCGAGCCTCTGCCTTGCGACCTGGTGGTAGTGGGCATCGGCATGCAACCCAACATTGAACTGGCCGCAGCCGCTGGGATCGAGGTCGGGCAGGGCATCCGTGTCGATGCTCAGTTGCGCACCAGCGCGCTCGACATCTTTGCGGCGGGCGATGTCTGTGAGTTTCAGCTGCACCCGCAAGGGGTTTTCCAGCGTCAGGAAACCTGGCGCAACGCCGAGACCCAAGGCCATCACGCCGCCCTGAATCTCTTGGGTGGCGAGCAACCTTTCGAGGTCATTCCCGGTTTTTGGTCCGATCAATACGACTGGGGATTGCAGATCGTGGGTGTGATTTCGAACGCCGAACCCACGGCGAGCCGGGCAACCCCGGATGGCGGATTCCTGTTGTTCTACCTTGATGCCGAGCAACGTCTGCAAGGTGCTTGCGGTTGGGGTCAGGGCAATAGCGTCGCCAAGGACATCAAATTGTGCGAGCGGCTGATCGCCAACCATAACCCCCTCTCGGTGGACGCGTTGGCCGATGCCGGTGTGCCGCTCAAACAACTGCTCAGGAGCTGACATGCGTGAATTTCTGGTATTTCAGTCCCTGTGGGCCATGCAAGATCAGCACGGCCGATGCGACCTTCCCCTGGAAACGCAGCTGGAGAAAATCGCCGCCTCCGGCTTCGATGGGATCACCGACCATTTCTGGGTCGCGCCACATGCGGCACGCCTGAGTGCCGCCGCCAAGGCGCAGGGCCTGCAAATCGAAGGTCAGCTGTTCCCTCGCACGGTGGATGATCTGGCGGCGGCGATTGATGTCGCCTCCTGCTATGGCTGCCACCACCTCACGCTACAAGCCGACGTCAGGCCGCGCACGTTGGCGCAAGCGATCAAGCTGATCGAAGGCTGGCAGCGTCTGGCCGAACAGGTGGACTTTCCGATCCTGCTGGAAACCCACCGTTATCGCCTCACCAGCGACCTGTTGTTCACCCTCGACATCCTCGCTGAAATGCCCGATCTCAAACTGTTGGCCGACTTGTCCCACTATGTCGTGGGCCGCGAACTGCCAGAGCTGGCCACTGCCGAGGACGACGAGCAGATCCACACGATCCTGCGCCACAGTTGGGGTTTCCATGGTCGTGTCGCCAATGGCGAACAGGTCCAGGTGCCTTTGAGTTTCGCCCAGCATAGACCCTGGCTGGAGCGTTTCCTGGGCTGGTGGCGCTATGGGATCGAGGATTGGCTGGCCCGACCGAACACACCCGCGAGTCTGTCCTTCACCTGTGAACTCGGTCCGCCGCCGTATGCAATTACGGGTGCCGACGGAGGCGACATCACCGATCGCTGGGCCGAGGCGTTGATGCTCAAGGAGCTGATGCGCAAGGTCTGGAAGGAGTGCCAGGTACGATCTCTCGAGGGGCGCTGATCTGCTCATCCGTAAAAATAGCGGGTGTCATCTTAGCGTCATCGACCCCATGGCAATATCCTCGCAAACCGCCTAGCGCGCTCAGCTTGCAAGGAATCCAGCCCATGAAAGGAGACGCCTCTCTATTTGCAGCCATTGACCTTGGTTCGAATGCGTTTCGCATGATGATCGGCCAGTCAGTCCGAGGGCGTCAGGGGTTCGTGATCCAGGAAGTGAAAACCCTGCGTGAACCTGTCCGTTTGGCGGAGGGGTTTCAAGGTGGCGCGCTGGACGAGTTGGCTCTGGATCGGGGATGGCAAGCGCTCGCGCGATTTGGCAAAAAGTTACGCGGCTTCGAGGCCGGTCGTGTGCGGGCGGTGGCGACCAGTGCCGTGCGCGAAGCCGACAATGCGCAACTGTTTTTGGCCAGCGCGGAGCGGCACCTGGGGTTTCGGATTGATGTCATCTCTGGGCATGAAGAGGCCCGACTGGTGTACGCCGGTGTTGCCCATACGATACCCGGTACCGAAAACAGGCGATTGGTCCTGGATATCGGCGGCGGTTCCACTGAATTGATTCTGGGGCAGGGCGCTCAGCCCTTGATGACCGAGAGTATTGCCATAGGCAGCGGCAACTTCGGCGCGCGCTACTTTCAGGGTGGCTGTATCACGGCTAAGGCGCTCCTGGAGGCTGAGCGTGTGGCCACTGTTCAGTTTGAAAAAGTGGCGCGTCGTTATCGCACGCTGGGTTGGCAGCAGGTGATTGGCTCTTCAGGCACCGCACGGATGCTGGCTAAAGTCCTCAAGGCCAACGGGTTGAACGACTATGGCGAAAGCGGCATCACCTACAGCGGTCTGTTGCGTTTGTCGTTGCGCCTGCTTGAAGTGGGGCATGTCAAACAGCTCGGCCTGGCGGGCTTGCAAACCCATCGCCAGAGCATCTTGCCTGGCGGTCTGGTGCTCATGCTGGCGGCATTCAAGGTATTTGGTGTCTCGCAGATGACGCCTTCCGAGCCGGGTCTGAGGTTCGGCGTTCTGCATGGCCTGATGAGTAAACACTGATCAACCCCTAGCACCCTTACCTCGATGAAGGCCCGGTCGTCATTGGCCCCAGTGAGGTGTGTCACTTGTGTTAGTGTTTTTCCATCCTGCCGCGCTTCCCACAGGGCAAAATCGTTCTAAAAAGCCCGCCTTGCGCTTTGGACTTTGGACTACTCTTGAAGATGTAGGTGAAGACGCAGACTGATGCGCAAGCGGATGGCGAGGAAACGTGGGGCGCGTTCCGAAGGGTACACGGTTAGAAAGATCTCCGCGCTGAGATCCAGCCCTTATGCCGTGTGAAGCAGGACAGCACAAAACTGTTCTGTGGGAGGCCTGATAAACCTTGTAAGCCGGAGACCAGCGCCGGCCACCTACTCGATTTACGAAGCCCGCCTTGTGCGGGCTTTTTCGTGTCCGCAGGATCTGTTTGTATCGGAACGTATCCCGCGCACCTGCAGCTACCTTCGCATACAAAACCAGGGCATTGGCGACACTTGCGCGATACACGGCGGCCTCCAAATAGAGCCACCGCATCCGCGGCAAGCTCCGCGCGCATTCCCGCGCACTGATTGGAGAAATGCCATGTCCCGTTTCAACCGCCGTCTCTCTGCTGGCATGCTCGGCGTAGCCGTTGCCGCGGCACTCACTGCCTTCGCGGGTCTCTCTCAAGCACAAGAGGCGCCTCCAGCAAAAAGCTGGCAGGCGGGTCTTCACCGCACCGATCTGCTGCGCCAGGATCTCGATGTCGCGGGGCGTGAAGTGATCCAGGTTCTCGTTGATTTTGAGCCGGGTGTGGTATCACCCAAGCATTCTCATCCTGGCGTGGAAGTGGCCCACGTCATTGAAGGCACGTTTGAATATCAACTCGAGGGTCAGCCTCCTGTAACGCTCAAGGCTGGCGATTCCTTGTACATCCCCGCAGGCACCGCGCACGTCGCGAAGAACGTCGGCGCGAATAAAGCGTCTGAGCTGGCGACGTACATTGTGAAAAAAGACACGCCACTGGTCGTGCTGGAAAAGTAAACGACCTGTCGGCTTACCGGCGGTCACGACGCACTGCCAGCGCGCGGCTTCCCAGCGCGATGGCCTGTGCGACAGCGATCAGCACCAGCGCCACGGCGAAGGTGATCCGCAGACCGCTGGCAACCGCTTCGGGTCGCGCCGTTGCAATGTCGACCGAGGCCGATGCGAGCGCGAACACCGCGCCCAAGGCGGACGCCCCCGTGATGAGTCCCAGATTGCGCGACAGGTTAAGCAGGCCGGAGATGACGCCTCGCTGGTCCGGCTGAACATCCGCCATGACCGCCGTGTTATTGGCTGTCTGGAACAGGGCATAGCCGAGGGTCATCACGACCATCGGCAAGAGATACCCGCCGATGCCGAACGTCTCCGGCAATATCGATAACGTGAGACACCCGGTCGCCATGGCGATGAGCCCGGCGAGGGTCATGCGTTGGGCGCCAAAGCGGTCGGCAATACGGCCTGCGGGCACACCCGTCAGTGCCGCGACAAACGGCCCGACCGACAAGACCAATCCAACCAGTACGGCATCGAGCCCCAGCCCATGCGCGAGATAGAAGGGGCCGACCACGAGTGTCGCCATCATCACTGTCGCGACGAGCAGGCTCATGGCGAGGCTGCCACTGAGCACGGGATCACGGAACATCGCCAGTCGAATCAACGGTGAGGTGACTCGAGCCTCGGTGAATACAAAGAGGCAGGCGCCGCCGCCCGCCGCCAACAGCAAGGCGATGTTGAACGGACCGAAACTGCCTCGCCCAAGGGTCATCGCCAGCGCATAAGCGGCCAGCGTCAACGCCAGCAGCAGTGTGCCCAGCGGGTCGAAGCCGGCGCGATCGGTCTTGGGCTTCTGGCGATCGGCGGGCAAGTAACGATGCGCGAGCACCAGCGTCAGCAAGCCCAGCGGTACGGTGATGAGGAAGATCGCCCGCCAGCCAAACCCGCCAATCAGCAGGCCACCGAGCGACGGCCCCATCGCGGTGCCAATCGCCGACATCGTCCCGAGCAAGCCCATGGCGCTGCCGGTTTTTGCCTTCGTCACCGTCTCACCGACAAAGGCCATGGTCAGCGCCATCATGATTGCCGCACCGATTCCCTGCAGTGCCCGGGCGCCAATCAGCAGCCAGAGCGTGGGCGCAAAGCCGCACAGGGCCGACGCCAGGGTGAACACGCCGATGCCGGTCAAGAGCAGCCGCCGACGGCCAGTGATATCACCGAGCCGACCGACACTGACAATCAGGGTGGTAATGGCCAGAAGGTAGGCGAGGACGATCCACTGCACGTGCTGGAAGGAGGCGTTGAACACCTGGGCCAAGGTCGGCAAACCCACATTGGCGATGCTGGTGCCGAGCGAGGACAGCAACATCGACAGCGAAAGACTGGCCAGCGCCCACCGAACCGACGGTATCTGTTGCGCACGCTCTACGACTGCACTGATTGATTTCATGCTGTTCCTCTTTTCTGGCCACTCCCGAAGCGGAGCTATCAGAAATCTACGCCCCGGCCTAACATGGCGGAAGGCGCACCGTTTGCACTTGATACGTGCGTTCAACGCCATATCACTCTGCCACGGGGCGCCCCATGTCCACTCCCGATTTCAACTTGCTGATCACCCTTGATGTGCTGCTCGCCGAAGGCAGCGTGGCACGCGCCGCCAAGCGCTTGCGCCTGAGCCCGTCGGCGATGAGCCGGGCACTGGCGCGATTGCGTGAAACCACCGGCGATCCGCTGTTGGTCAGGGCCGGGCGGGGTCTGGTTGCCACTCCGCGAGCGCTCGAACTGCGCGAGCGGGTCAGTCAGCTGGTGCAGGACGCCGAAGCGGTCCTTCGGCCGGCCGAGCAACCCGACCTCAGCCAACTGAGCCGCACGTTCACGCTGCGCACCAGTGAAGGCTTTGTCGAGAATTTTGGCGCGGACCTGATTGCCCGCGTCGCCGAGCAGGCCCCTGGTGTGCGGCTGCGCTTCATGCACAAACCCGACAAAGACAGTGCGTCACTGCGCGACGGCACGGTCGATCTGGAAACGGGGGTGGTGGGGACAGCCGCTAGCCCGGAGTTGCGTACCCAGGGCTTGTTTCGGGATCGATTTATTGGCGTCGTGCGAATGGGGCATCCGCTGAGTGAAGGCGAGATAACCCCCGCGCGTTATGCGGCGGGCAGCCATATCAGCGTCTCTCGGCGGGGGCTCGACAAGGGGCCCATTGATGAAGCCCTTGAGCTCCTGGAACTGGATCGGCACATAGCAACAATCGTTGCAGGCTTCTCCACTGCGCTGGCGCTCGCCCGTGCTACTGACCTCATCGCCAGCGTTCCCGAACGCCACACTGCCAGCCTGCGCGCCGGCCTGCACAGCTTTGCACTGCCGTTGTCTTTGCCGGCATTCACCGTCGCCATGCTCTGGCATCCGCGGCTGGATGCCGACCCTGTGCATCGCTGGTTGCGGGGTTGCCTTTGGGAGGTTTGTGCCGAGTAAGAAAGTTGGCAGATTTGATCTATTGTTCATTGTTGAAACAGGGATGTTTCACTCGTGTAACTATTGCATGGCTATTCTGGTTCTATAAGTGAGTAATTTTGGTATAAAAACACTTTGAACTTATTAATGTCCAGGCGGTAGCTAAAGCCTTTGTCGCAAATGGGAATTAACTGCTGATACTATTAAATGGCGCAACGCTATCAATGATGGCCATTAACTAGTAGTGAGTATAGTTGTAATGATTAAGTTACTTAGTGTGTATAACGTTATGAAATATAAGTAATTATTTTTTCTGGTGATAAGGCGCATTATCGCACCGAAACTCGATGAACAAGGCGGGATCCAATTAAAATCAATGGCGATATATTGGCGGCCTATATATCAAAAAATAACTTCATAATAATGCTGACGTTTTTCTGATGCGGTGCTAGTGTTTCTAACTCCTTTTAACCGTACTTGTCTGTCTGCAGAGGCCGTGCGTCATGCCGACTCCAACTCCACGGATTGCGATACTGGGTAATAGAGTTCCAAGCTTGAATCTTCCGGAGCTTGAGCACTTCGCCGAAATGGGCCGCTTGTTGGCTGCACCCGCCTTTGATGTCCTGCTGCTGGACCTGCCAGCGGTTTATGCCGGGCGGGTGCTTCGAAAGTTGCGCGCCATTCCCCCTTATCGCTACAGCCTCATTTACTGTTGCCGTGATCAGAACGGTTGGTGTGAAGCCTTGGGTGATGGCGCGTGCCCTGTCGATTCCAGCGAAACAAGAGCCCTCTGGGGGGTGTGGCGAGAACGCTACAGGTTGTTCAAACAGGATTCTGCCCCCGAGCGTTTTGAAAGTCGGGTGCTTTCATGGTTGTGGTTGCGCGACAACGCTCACATCTATGCCCTTCGAGACCCGGAGGTGCCTCAGCATTATCGCTATCCGTTGCTGGATGCCCTGGCTGATAACGAGCAGGTCAACTCGTTTGTCTGGCTCAGTTTGATGGTGCAACAGGACTGGCTGGAAGAGGGGGTTCTGGTCGATCGCGTTCGCCTGTGTTCGGAGTGTGGCTCGGGCCGGCTCAATTACATTGATGTGTGTGCCGAATGTCAGGCCCTGGACATTTCACGGCAGCCTTCATTGCACTGCTTTACCTGTGGGCATGTGGGGCCACAGGAATCCTTTCTCAAAGACGGGGTGTTGTTGTGCCCCAACTGCTTGAACCGGTTGCGCCATATCGGCACTGATTACGACCGCCCGATGGAGAACTATCGCTGTCGGTCATGTCAGGCGTTTTTTGTCGATGCCGACGTGCAGGCGCGCTGCCTGGACTGCGGCCTGTCACACACGCCTGACAAGTTGCGAGTACGCGAGGTCAGAGATTTCCGCCTGGCCGAGGCCGGCCGTTTCCGCTGCCGCCAGGAGTTCAGCGATCAAAAGGCCCATCACTTCGGTCGACTCAATCTGTTAGGCGGCAAGGATTTCTATGACCTGCTGACCTGGCAGATGCAGGTCGTACGCCGCTACCAGTCGCCTGCCTTCTCACTGCTCGGTCTGCGCTTCGTCAACCTGGCCGGTACGTTGACTCGCCTGGGTGAACACCACGGCCATGCCTTCATCGATAGCGTGGCTGAACGATTGAAGGAAACCGTCAGGGATACAGACCGCTGCTCTCGAAGTACCGAAGAGTACTTCTGGATCATGCTTCCCCATACCGATGGCAACGGCCTGGAAACCGTCAAACAACGCTTGAGCCGGGTCGCCGAGTTGTTTTCAGCACCGGAGGTCAGCGACATTTCCTTGCGTGTCGTCAGCATCACGGCGCCCCAGGATCTGCTCGAGCAGGAAGATGGCGAACTACTACTGGCCCGTCTGGCCAGTGAGTTGGCGTGACCGCCATGAGCCCTTTCCTGGAGCAACTCCTCAACGCACTCAGCGGGATCATGGGACCGGATGGTTTGAGCCGGGTGTTTTTCATGCTTTTCCCTTTGTTTCTGATCTTTGAATTGCCCCTGATGATCATGGTTATGCTGGGTGTTTTGCGCTGGTTCACACGTCGGCGCACCCGTGTACCGAAGATCAGTCTCTATCGGCCCAAGGTCTCTTGCATCATTACCTGTTACAGCGAAGGGATGGACGTTCAGACCACGCTGTTAAGCCTGTGCGAGCAGACGTACCCCGGCCACATCGAGATGATTCCGGTGGTGGACGGGGCCACGGTGAACCAGCCGACGCTCAGCGCCGTGCGCAGTTTCAACGTGGATCCGCAGTTGTACCCCCGGCGTCATTTGCGCCCGATTGCCAAGTGGCAGAGGGGCGGGCGGGTGTCGTCGTTGAACGCCGGCCTGTCGCTTGCCAGCGGTGAAATCGTGATGGCGCTCGACGGTGACACGTCCTTCGACAACAACATGGTCAGCTCCATCGTGCGCCATTTCGCGGACCCGTCGGTGCCTGCGGTCGCCGGTAGCCTGCGAGTGCGCAATGTCTGGGCTTCGTGGGTGACCGCAATGCAGGCGCTGGAATACCTGTTGTCCATCCACATGTCGAAAATCGGTCTGGCCGAATGGAACCTGGTCAATAACGTCTCGGGGGCCTTCGGGGCATTCCGCCGCAGCTTTCTGGTGAAAATCGGTGGCTGGAACACGCACACCGCGGAGGATCTGGACCTGACGTTGCGCATCAAGAGTTACTTCAAGCGACACGACTTGAGGATTCCCTTCGAACCGGAAGCGATTGGACACACCGATGCACCGTCGACGCTCAGTCAGTTTCTGATGCAGCGCTTGCGCTGGGATGGCGACCTGTTTTTTCTGTACATCAGAAAGCACAACCGCAACATCAACCCCAACTTGTTGGGCTGGCCGACCTTTCTGATGATCCTGCTCAGCGGCTTCTTTTTTCAGCTGGTGCTGCCGTTCCTCATCTTCAGCTACACCTTGCTGGCGTTGTTTGTTCTGCCGGGCAAGACGCTGTTGTTTCTGTTTGTACTGATCTATGCGCTGTACCTGACGATCACCGCGATGTTGTTCAGCGCCATGTTGTTGATGGTGTCCGACCGGCCTGCAAAGGACATGGTCCTGGGGTTGTTGGTACCTTTCTTTCCGCTGTTCATGCTACTCCTGCGGTGCTGGAGCGCAGTGGCCATGCTCAACGAGATCTTTCGCCGGGGCCACGAAGAAAGCTCTATGGCACCGTGGTGGGTGCTTAAACGAGCCACGAGGTTTTGATTATGCGATCGATACTTCTGCTGCTGACGTTGTCGTTGCCCCCCATGATACTGGCCGCACAACCCCTTTCGGCTCAGGCGGTGGGGGCGCCGTCGAGCCAATGGTCCCAGGCCAGTTATGTCTGGGACAGCGAAGCGTTGCTCGATCCCTATCAGCGTAAGGCAGAGCTCGAGCAACTGCGTAAAGCCGGGATGGACAAGATCTACCTTGGCCTCAAGTCCTCCCAGTTGAAAGACCTTGCAACGACGCGCCAACGGCTGGAGCAATTGCTGCAGGACGCGGCCGGCAAGGGGGTGCAAGTCAGCCTGTTGCTCGGCGATTCGGCCTGGATCGAACCGCAGGACCGCCATCAGCTCACCGATTTACTGGCCAAGCTGAAGGGGCTTTCATTCACCAGCCTGCACCTGGACCTGGAACTCGAACAACTGGGCGTGCCGGTCCCGGATCAGCGCGTGAAAGACTTGCTCGACACCTTGCGCGCCGCCTCCGCAGCCAGCCCTTGGCCGGTAGAAATCTCCAGCCACCATCGCTGGTTCGCCGAGGCAAAACCCGGAAAAACCTGTCTGCCGTGCGCGCTTCCCGAGGCGGGCGTGCGTCAGGTCAGCTTGATGATCTACACCCGTAACCCGAAAAACAGCGCACGAATGGCAGAACAGATCGCCCAACGTTGGCCTGCTCTGCAGTTTCGCCTGGCGCAAAGCACGGAGCCGCAACTGGATGCCACAGAGTCCTGGGCCGGCGCGACGACTGAGCAGTTGCAGCACCAGACCAGTGTCTGGCGCGAACAGCTGCAACCACGGGGAATTGCCGGCATTGACTGGCAGGCCTGGCGAGACTTTCCAAAACGGTGAGCCGTCATGAAGATTCGATTCGATAGTCGCAAAGAACTGAACCCCACCCAGGAACAGGGTTTGACTGTGCTCTACGCGCCGGGCAAACGCATGGCGTTTCGCGTGCGTTGGTATTTGATCCTGTTCCTGGTCGCGAGTCCCTTGCTCTGGCTGGGAGGGAAGCTGGCTTACGGCATGTTGATGATCGACGCACCGGCGCAATTGCGCCTACCGATTCTTGAGGTGCGCGCGCGGGATGCCGGTCGGGTCGATCAGCTGTTCGTCATGGCCGGGGAGCAGGTCCAGATCGATCAGCCGTTGGTCAGTCTCGACAACCCCGAATGGCGTGCACGGCTCTCGCAGCTCGCCGCGATGCCGACCAAAACGGTGCCCACCAACAACGCCAAACTGGACACCAGGGAGCGTCAGTTGCTCAAGACCCGAGTGAGCAGGACGGAGGAGCGTGTGCAGGTGCTTGAAGACCTCGTCACATCAGGCGCCGTCTCTCGTGGAGAAGTGCTGGCCGCCCAGTCTGAACTTGATGCTTTTAAAGCCGACCTGTTGGCGTTCGAGCGCCGCGAGCAACTGGCCCGTCAGTCGCCGTTGAGCGTTGAGCGCGAGATTATTCAACAGACCGCCGAACAGCAGTGGTTGAAAACGCGCCTCGCCGCATTGTCGGTCAAGGCTGCGCAGAGCGGTCGGATTGCGGAGGTGTTGGTCACGCCCGGCGAAAACGTCGGTGCGGGAACGTTGTTGATGCGTCTTGAGCGGCTGGAAGAGCCTCTGCTGTGGATTTATCTGGAACCGCTGAACATCAGCTATGCCGCGATTGGCCAGCCGCTGCGCGTGCGCATGCCCGATGGAGAGTGGTTGGCGGCCCATGTTGTCCAGGCCGTCGACAGCGCCGGTCGCACGCCGACGGTGTTGCGTGGGCCATTCGCTGCCAGCGAAATGGGCTTGCAGGTCGCCGCCCGGTTTGATCGCCCTCTGTCGCCGCGCTGGAGAATCGATCAACTGCCGTTGAATGTGCGCTTTCCTACCGACTGGGAACAAATGCTCAGTAACAGCCGTGAATTCATCGAGCAAATAGGCGACTTCATTGCAATGGATCGAACACCCACCACTGCACCGGGGAGTAAATAAATCATGACTGCTGATCGAATTCTTGTGACGGGCGGTGCCGGTTTTATCGGTTCGCACCTGGTCGAAGCACTGCTTGAAAGTGGTTATAGCGTTCGGGTTCTGGACGATCTTTCCAGTGGAAAGTTGTCGAACTTGCCGATTGATCGCTGCCATTTGACTCTGGTGGTGGGGGATGTCGCCGACGCGCCGACGGTGGAACGGGCGATGAAAGACTGCAGCGCGGTGGTGCATCTGGCGGCGGTGGCCTCGGTGCAGGCGTCGGTCGATGACCCGGTCGCGACTCACCAAAGCAATTTCGTCGGTACGCTGAATATCTGCGAAGCCATGCGCCAGGCCGGCGTAAGACGGGTGGTTTACGCGTCCAGTGCGGCGATCTATGGAAACAATGGCGAGGGCATGGCGATTACCGAGGACACGCCCAAGAATCCGCTGACCCCGTATGCCACCGACAAACTGGCCAGCGAACATTTCCTCGATTTTTACCGACGCCAGCATGGCCTTGAACCGGTCATTCTGCGGTTTTTCAATATTTACGGACCCCGTCAGGACCCTTCATCGCCTTACTCCGGTGTCATCAGCATTTTCAGCGAGAGGGCGCAAAAAAAACTCCCCATCACGGTTTACGGTGATGGGGAGCAAACAAGGGATTTTGTTTACGTCGATGACCTCGTAAAGGTATTGGTACAGGCGGTCGCTGAGTCAGAGCCGATTGTCGAGCCGGTCAATGTCGGGTTTAACCGGTCCACCAGCGTTAACGAACTCGTGGCGACGTTAAGCGAACTCCTGGGACGCCCCGTGACGTTGAACCACGACGCGCCGCGTTCCGGTGATATCAAACATTCGCGCGCCGACAACAGTCGCCTGCTTGAGCGTTTTTCCTTGAACTCACCGACCTGTTTTACCGAGGGTCTGGGGCAGCTGCTCAGAAGTATTGATTCCGGGGGGCGGTAGCGGCGAGCTCAGTCGCCAGCAGGTGCTCCTCCAGCACATCGCTCAGGAATCGGAACTGATCATTGAGCCCGATCACTTCATTGTTGAAGTGATTGGCGGCGGACGGCATCAGCAACGCCTCGAAGTTTTTGTCAAACACCAGTTCAAACGTTTTGCGCGAAACGAATGACTGGGAATAGTAGTTGTTGCCGAACACCGCAAAGCTTACGGCCAGGGTCACGGAGTGAATCATGACGTGCGCTCCTCGGACAGGACGTACCAGGAAAAAGCGCTCAGTGTGACGGCCGTCAGGGCCAGGCAGGTCAGGAGATGGATAATCATGATTCGCCCCTCCGATGCGGGGTTTTGCGTTGGGTTAAGGCTGATCCTACGCTGACGGTTTTTGAGCGGAAGGCATTCACGGCGATGGTGAATATCGACATAAGTGATGGACGATTTTTGGGTGTTCTTGAGGGCCCCTTCGCGAGCAGGCTCGCTCCCACATTTGTCTGGCGGCGCTCACAAATACTGAGTTCACTGAAGATCAAATGTGGGAGCGAGCTTGCTCGCGAAGGCGGCCTCAAGAACACCTCAACCCCAAGCGAACAAACACCGACACCTATACTCAAATTAATA
This sequence comes from Pseudomonas sp. GL_093, assembly GCF_057837605.1. NCBI lineage: Bacteria > Pseudomonadati > Pseudomonadota > Gammaproteobacteria > Pseudomonadales > Pseudomonadaceae > Pseudomonas > Pseudomonas sp. GL_093. Next base: position 3,030,350 of record NZ_CM174448.1, read on the forward strand.
GGCCTTTGAACACCGGACATCCCGTTCGGGCAAGTCTGTAGGAACCGCGATCTTGAACCTGCGTTCGCTGATCGTCGCCGTGTTGGTGGTGCTGGCGGGATGCGTCACGACTGCGCCTGCCCCGGTGGAAGTGGTGCCGGTGATTGTTTCCCAAAGCACCTGGCAGATGGTGGACCGGGAGATTGTCGCGGCGTCGCAATCGGCCACCGAGCAGACCAAAATCTACGCGCGTGGTGCCATGGATTACTGGCGAACGCGGGTCTATGAACTGACCGAAGAGAACTTCATCCCATGGTTCAGCAGTTACTGGACCCAGGAATGGCTGTCGATGAAGGTCAGCTGGTACACGCTCAGCGCCAAGGGCGAACAAGATGCCTCGGCCAAGCGCCTGGCGGCCTATCTGCTGGAGCAATACCAAGAGCGTGTGCTGGCGCCGGTCGCGGTGGAAGTCGATCCCGACGCGATTCTCGGCCTGGCAACGGCGTTCTACGTGGACATCCTTCAGGAAGAACTGCAGAAAATCTCCCAGCGTCACGGCGTGCCGATGGCTCAGCTCAATGGCCGAATCCAGAAAATCCCCGCCATCGCCCTCGGGCCACCGCCGGCCCGGGACGCCTCGCTGTATCAGGTCGTGCACACCCAACCACTGAATACGCTGCCGGCCTATGCAGCGCTGATCGACAAGATCCACAAGGCTGGCGGTGACAAGGGGGTGGCTTCGACAGACACCGCCATGGCGCCGGTGGCCAAGCGCGCCAGCAAGCGGATGGAGGCAGAAATGGCCCCGCGAGGGGCGGCCAGTGCAGTGGCCGCGGCGGCAGGGAAACTGGCCGGAGGACTGATTACCGTGGGCGTGGCGGGGATTCGCGCGCTTATCCAGGCCAATGACCGGCCTGACAGCGAGGCACTGATTCGCAGCAGTCTGGGTAACACGTTCGACAAGGCCTGGCTGAAGCTGGTGCAAAACCCGACCACCGGTGTGATGGCCGGTACGTTCTACATGGCGGCGCAGATCGAGGGCAATCTGGCGGGGAGCGCCGAAGTACCGTCGGTCAGTTCGGGCAGCGGATCTGTCGATTGGGGGCCGAAGGAATCGACTAACCAGCAGAACGACCCTCTACCCCCAGCAGGAGAATGACCATGTCTTACGTTGATGGCTTCATCGCCGCCGTACCCACCGCCAACCGCGAAAAATTCAAGAAACACGCCGAAACCGCCGCTGTCATTTTCAAGGAAAGCGGTGCCCTCAGCGTCGCCGAATGCTGGGGCGACGACGTCCCTGACGGCAAAGTAACCTCGTTTCCGATGGCAGTAAAACTCAAGGAAGACGAAACCGTGGTGTTTTCCTGGATCATCTGGCCCGACAAGACCACCCGGGATGCAGGCATGGAAAAACTCATGAACGATCCGCGCATGCAACCGGACGTCAACCCGATGCCGTTCGATGGCCAGAGGTTGATCTTTGGCGGGTTCGAAATGATCGTAAAAGCCTGAAACCAACGACAGGATCACTCCGGCGTCGGGGTGATCCTGCAACTCTTGCGATTACGGATTTCGCTGTCTGTCGGCCGCTCTTTGATGAACTCGAAGCGCGGCTCACCTTCGTTGTAATGAACCAGCCAGCCCCATTCCAGCTCGGACTCATCCTGACCGGGTTTCGGTGGCACGGCCCACCACGGTTCCTTGCTGATGATCTCGCGCATGGCCCCCTCCAGTTGAATCGTTTGCATGAACTATAACTTGGATGTCAGGAGGTGCCAGATATGAGCGACGAATCCCATGAGCCGTTAAAACGACTGTTTTTTGCCCTGAACTGCACACCCGAGCAACGTCGGGCCATTGCCCAATGGCGCAGCGCACTTGAGCTCAGGAGCGGACGCCCGGTGCCGGTGGAGAACTTTCATCTGACGTTGATGTTTTTGGGCGCTGTCGAGGTGGCGAAAATCGCCGATATCTGCACGGCCGTTGCCAATGTTCGAACGCCGGGTGTGCCTTTGAGGGTTGCGCTTGATCGGTTGGATGTCTGGCGCAGGGCAGGGGTGTTGGTGCTCGCGCCGGAGCAGGCATCACCGGAGTTGCTGCGGCTGGTGTATGCGCTTGAGCAGGCCATGCTGCCGTTCGGGTTTGAAGATTCGCCGAAGGAGTTTCGGCCGCACCTGACGCTGATGCGCGATTACCGAGTGCCGGTGCCAGAGTCCGCGACGCCGCCCGAGTTTTATCTGCGGGCCGATCACTTCACCCTGTTCGAATCCCATAAGGGCCGCTACCGAGCGCTGGCCGAATGGCCGCTCGTTCCATCATAAAAAAAGGCGCCCGAGGAGGGCGCCCAAATTCACCTTAACCGAGGAAGCCAGGTGAGGCCGTTCTGCAGATAGGAGTGCAGCGGTGGTAAGGCGCTGCGTGAACGGAAAACAGGAAAACACCACCGATCAAATGTGGGAGCGGGCTTGCTCGCGAAAGCGGTGGTTCAGTCCCCATCAATGTTGAATGTGACGGACCCTTCGCGAGCAAGCCCGCTCCCACATTTGATCAGTGGTGTTGCATATATTTTTACTTACCCAGCTTCACCCGTGTCCAGCCCCGGGTCATCACCCGCTGAACGCCGATCGGCATGTCCGGAATGGCATACAGCGTCGCCATCACAGCCTGCGACGGATACGACCCCGGATCATCTCGAATCGCTTCATCCACCAAAGGCGTGGCCGCCGCGTTGGCGTTGCTGTAGCCGATGTTGTTGGTGATCTCGGCGATGATGTCCGGGCGCATCAGGAAGTTCATGAACAGGTAAGCGTTCTCCACGTTTGCCGCATCCCGAGGGATCGCGACCATGTCGTAGAAACTGCCCGCGCCTTCCTTGGGAATGCTGTAGTCGACCTTCACCTTGTCGCCAGCTTCCTGGGCGCGCGCCTTGGCTTGCAGCACATCGCCGGAGTAACCGACCGCCACGCAGATATTGCCGTTAGCCAGGTCCGAGATGTATTTCGACGAATGGAAGTACGCCACCGACGGACGAATCTTCATGAACAGCGCTTCAGCTTCGGCGATCTGATCCTTGTTCTGGGAGTTCACCGGGTAACCCAGATAGTGCAGGGCGGCCGGGAGCATTTCCGTCGGCGAATCCAGGAAACTGATGCCGCACGCTTTCAATTTCTCAGCGTTTTCCGGTTTGAACAGCAAGTCCCAGGAATTGGTCGGTGCATTGCTGCCGAGCACTTCCTTGACCTTCTCCGGGTTGAAGCCGATGCCGATCGAGCCCCACATGTACGGGAAGGCATGACCGTTATCCGGGTCGCTGGCGGCAGCGTTTTTCAGCAGCACCGGATTGAGGTTCTTCCAGTTCGGCAGCTTCGATTTGTCCAGTTCCTGATAGACGCCAGCCTTGATCTGCTTGGCGAGGAAACTGTTGGACGGCACGACGATGTCGTAGCCGGATTTTCCCGCCAGCAGGCGGGCCTCAAGGGTTTCATTACTGTCGAACACATCGTAGGTCACGCGGATACCGGTCTCGTCTTCGAACTTCTTGACGGTGTCCGGGGCGATGTAATCCGACCAGTTGTAGACGCGCAGTACCTTGTCATTGGCCTGGGCGCCGGTGGCAATCGCGCCCAATAAGGACAGTGTCAGCAGAGTCCTGCCAAACATTTTCATCGGTACAACTCCATTCTTTTTATTCAAATCTAAACGCAAAGCTGTGAAACGCGACGGCACTAGGCCGTCGCTTCTACCATTTGCTTTTTAGGTTGCTGCCAGGATTCGCTGGCGGTCTGGTCCATGGCTTCCTGGATCGCACGTTTGCGGGTGGCTTCGGCGCGGCGGCTGAAGTACCAGACCATGAAGGTCACGATAGAAACTGCGAGCAGGATCAGGCTGGCCACGGCATTGATCTCAGGCTTCACGCCCAGACGCACCGCCGAGAACACTTCCATCGGCAGGGTCGTCGAACCCGGGCCGGACACGAAACTCGCCAGCACGAGGTCATCCAGCGACAGGGCAAACGACATCATGCCGCCGGCCGCCAGTGACGGCGCGATCATCGGAATGGTGATCAGGAAAAACACCTTGAACGGCTTCGCCCCGAGGTCCATGGCCGCTTCTTCGATGGACAGGTCCAGCTCACGCAAGCGCGCCGAAACCACCACCGCCACATACGCCGCACAAAACGTGGTGTGGGCGATCCAGATGGTGACGATGCCACGTTCCATCGGCCAGCCGATCAACTGCGCCATGGCCACGAACAGCAGCAACAGCGACAGACCAGTAATCACTTCCGGCATCACCAACGGCGCCGTCACCAAACCACCGAACAACGTGCGGCCCTTGAAGCGAGTCACGCGAGTCAGCACAAACGCCGCCAACGTCCCCAGCGCCACCGCGGCAATCGCGGTGTAGCAGGCGATTTCCAGCGAGCGCACCACCGAGCCCATCAGTTGCGAGTTATCGAGCAGGCCGGCGTACCACTTGAACGACCAGCCGCCCCATACGGTTACCAGTTTCGAGGCGTTGAACGAGTAGATCACCAGAATCAACATCGGCAGGTAGATAAACGACAAGCCGAAAATCAGCATGAACTTTGAAAATCCGAAGCGTTTCATCCCCGTGCCTCCATCTCTTTGGCCTGGCTGCGGTTGAACAGCAGAATCGGCACAATCAGGATCAACAGCATCACCACCGCCAGGGCAGACGCCACCGGCCAGTCGCGGTTATTGAAGAACTCTTGCCACAACACGCGACCGATCATCAGGGTCTCCGGGCCGCCCAGCAGTTCTGGAATCACGAACTCACCGACCACCGGAATGAACACCAGCATGCAGCCGGCAATGATCCCGTTCTTGGCCAGCGGCACGGTGATTTTCCAGAAGTTGTTGAAGTTGCTCGAACCCAGGTCCGAAGCGGCTTCCAGCAGGCTTTGATCGTGCTTGACCAGGTTGGCGTACAGCGGCAGCACCATGAACGGCAGATACGCATACACCACGCCGATATACACAGCGGTGTTGGTGTTGAGGATCTCGATCGGGTGATCGGTCAGCCCGGTCCACATCAGGAACGCATTAAGCAAACCGTTGTTGCTGAGGATGCCCATCCACGCGTAAACGCGGATCAGGATCGCCGTCCAGGTCGGCATCATGATCAACAACAGCAGAACGTTTTGCGTTTCCTTGCTCGCTTTGGTGATCGCGTAGGCCATCGGGAAACCGATCACCAGGCACATCAGCGTGCTTAAAAACGCGACCTTCAACGAGCCGAAGTAGGCCGAGATGTACAACTCATCCTGAGTCAGCAGCGAGTAGTTGCCGAGGTTCAGCAGCAGCTGAAATTTCTGCTCGGCGAAAGTGTAGATCTCTGAGTAAGGAGGAATGGCCAGAGCCGCTTCCGAGAAGCTGATCTTCATCACCAGGAAGAACGGCAGCATGAAGAACAGGAACAGCCACAGGAAAGGAACCCCGATGACGAGCTTTCGACCACTCGGCATCAGCCGCATAAACTGCTGATTGAGTGTTTTCATGAGCGCAGTACCACGCCGCTGTCGTCTTCCCACCACACGTAGACCTTGTCGTCCCAGGTCGGACGAGAACCACGGCGTTCGGCGTTGGCCATGAACGACTGCACAACCTTGCCGCCAGGCAGTTCCACGTAAAACACCGAGTGACCGCCGAGGTAGGCGATGTCATGCACCTTGCCGCTGGACCAGTTGTAGCGGGTATCGGGTTTGGTGGTGCTGACCAGCAGTTTTTCCGGGCGGATGGCGTAGGTGATCGACTTGTCCTGCACCGAGGTGCTGACGCCGTGACCGACGTAAATCTTCTGCTCCAGGTCCGGGCTGTGAATGATCGCGTGACCTTCAAGGTCTTCCACAACCGTGCCGTCGAAGGCGTTCACGTTGCCGATGAATTCGCAGACCATGCGGCTGACTGGCGCCTCATAAATGTCCACCGGGCTGCCGATCTGCGCGATCCAGCCGAGGTGCATGATGGCGATGCGCTGGGCCATGGTCATGGCCTCTTCCTGATCGTGGGTCACCATCACGCAGGTCACACCGACCCGCTCGATGATCTCCACCAACTCCAGTTGCATCTGCGAACGCAGCTTCTTATCCAGCGCGCCCATCGGTTCGTCGAGCAGCAACAGCTTCGGACGCTTGGCCAGGGAGCGAGCCAAGGCCACACGCTGACGCTGACCGCCGGACAACTGATGGGGTTTGCGCTTGGCGTACTGGGTCATGTGCACCAGTCGCAGCATCTCTTCAACGCGGGCGTCGATTTCGCTGGTAGACAGACGATCCTGCTTCAGGCCGAAGGCGATGTTCTGCGCCACCGTCATGTGCGGGAACAGCGCGTAGGACTGGAACATCATGTTGATCGGCCGTTCGTACGGCGGCATGTCGGTGATGTCGACACCGTCGAGCAGAATCCGCCCTTCGGTCGGGCGCTCGAAGCCTGCGAGCATGCGCAGCAGGGTCGATTTACCGGAGCCGGAACCGCCGAGCAGGGCGAAGATTTCCCCTTGATGAATCTCAAGCGAGACATCGTCTACTGCGCAGGTTTCGTCGAATTTCTTGGTGACGCGGTCGACTTTCACCAACACCTTTTTCGATGTCTGGTGACCTTCAAGAGCCTTCCTGTAGATGCTGGAGGCGTTTGCCATGTGAAACTCCCAACAGGTTTCAGTCGTCGGGCCAACGCGGCCTGACTTAATAGTTGATTGCAAGCCTGATCCTGGTAACGCCAGTGAATCCAGCAGTGATCCCCTGTGGGAGCGAGCTTGCTCGCGATGGCGGTGTATCAGTCGACATCAATGTTGACTGGGCCGCCCTCATCGCGAGCAAGCTCGCTCCCACAGGGGTTTGCGTTTGACTCTCTGGCCCACACTGAGCGGGCTTATTCGGCGCCGCCGTCCTGGCTGCCTGGTGGTACTTGTTGTTATCGCGTTTGTTGTTGTCGTGAGGGACCGGCGCGCAAAGGCACGCCCGCCTGACTCACGGGGCAGTAAATTGATTAATCAAGTGTTAAGTCAGCGCTTGTTACGCAGCACCGCCCGTCGCCGGCATGCATCACCAAACGCCTGGAAAATACTCAAATAAGGAGGATTCGACAGAACCTGCCATTCCGGGTGCCATTGCACACCGACGGCGAAGGTCGGGCTGTGTTCCACCGAGATCGCCTCGATCAAACCGTCCGGCGCAATCGCTTCGGCGCGCAGCCCGGGCGCCAGTCGGTCGATGCCCTGGCTGTGAATCGAATTGACCTGGAACACCTGCGGCAAATCCAGCGCCTCGAACACGCCGCCCGGTTGCACGTTGACCGCATGCGCCGCTGCGTATTGCACCGCCAGGTCCGGATGATTCGCTTCCCGGTGATCAAGCATGCCCGGGAGTTCGTGGACCTTCTGATGCAGGCTGCCACCGAACGCCACGTTCATTTCCTGAAAACCCCGGCAGATGCCGAGCACCGGAACGCCCGCCGCAATGGCCGCACGCAATAAGGGAAGGGTGGTGGCGTCCCGTTGCGGATCGTGATCCGTGCCGGGGGCGCTGTCGGGGCCTTGATAGTGGAAGGGTTCCACATTCGAGGGCGAGCCGGTCAGCAGCAGACCGTCGAGCTGCGCGAGCAGGTCATCGATTTCGGTCAGATCGCCTAAGGAAGGAATGACAACCGGCAGCCCCAAAGCCGCGACGCTGACAGCACGCAAGTACTTGTCGCCGCTGACATGGTAGGGGTGCAGGCCAATCTGTTTGACGCACGCTGTAACGCCGATCAATGGCTTGAATGCCATTTTTATCACCTCGAAGTTTCACACTTGAACGAGCTTTTCCGGAGCTTAGCCTTGTTGATTTTAATTAACAACTCTCATGTAAAAAATTCTAAACGCCGTACGTCCGATCTTCAGGGTTTACGCGGTGTGCAAGACTGATCTGGCACTCTCGTGCCCAAGAAAGGCCCGAAAATAAAGGTTGAGAGGCCAAGTGTTCGCTATTGACTTCACTTTGCCGTTCGGGTTGACTGGGCTCGCAACAAGGTAGTGAACATAATAATTAACAGCTAATAGGTGCATCATGTCGGTCCCTCTGCGTACCGTTCAACTCAACGAAGCAAACGCATTCCTTAAGAAATATCCTGAGGTTTTGTACGTCGACCTTCTGATTGCGGATATGAACGGTGTGGTGCGCGGCAAGCGCATCGAGCGCACCAGTCTTCATAAGGTTTACGAAAAAGGCATTAACCTCCCGGCGTCGCTGTTTGCTCTGGACATCAATGGTTCTACGGTGGAAAGCACCGGCCTGGGTCTGGACATCGGTGACTCAGACCGAATCTGCTTCCCCATCCCTGATACGCTCAGCATCGAGCCCTGGCAGAAGCGCCCGACCGCGCAACTGTTAATGACCATGCACGAACTCGAAGGCCAGCCGTTCTTCGCTGACCCTCGCGAAGTGCTGCGTCAGGTCGTGAGCAAGTTCGATGACATGGGCCTGACCATCTGCGCCGCGTTCGAACTCGAGTTCTATCTGATCGACCAGGACAACGTGAACGGTCGTCCGCAATCGCCACGTTCGCCGGTGTCCGGCAAGCGTCCGATGTCGACTCAGGTGTACTTGATCGACGACCTCGACGAATACGTCGATTGCCTGCAAGACATCCTCGAAGGCGCGAAAGAGCAGGGCATCCCTGCTGACGCCATCGTCAAGGAAAGCGCCCCGGCGCAATTCGAAGTGAACCTGCATCACGTCAACGACCCGATCAAGGCCTGCGACTACGCGGTGTTGCTCAAGCGTCTGGTGAAGAACATCGCCTACGACCACGAGATGGACACCACCTTCATGGCCAAGCCGTATCCGGGCCAGGCGGGCAATGGTTTGCACGTGCACATTTCGATTCTCGACAAAGAAGGCAACAACATCTTTGCCAGCGAGGATCCCGAGCAGAACGCCGCACTGCGTCACGCGATCGGCGGTGTGCTCGAGACCCTGCCGGCGCAGATGGCGTTCCTCTGCCCGAACGTCAACTCGTACCGTCGCTTCGGCGCGCAGTTTTATGTGCCGAACTCGCCGAGCTGGGGCATCGACAACCGTACCGTTGCAGTACGTGTGCCGACCGGTTCGCCGGACTCCGTGCGCATCGAGCACCGCGTAGCGGGCGCCGATGCCAACCCGTACTTGTTGATGGCGTCGGTACTGGCCGGTATTCACCACGGCCTGACCAACGAAATCGAACCGGGCGCACCGGTTGAAGGCAACAGCTACGAGCAGAACGAGCAGAGCCTGCCGAACAACCTGCGTGATGCATTGCGCGAGCTGGACGACAGCGAAGTCATGGCCCGTTACATCGACCCGCTGTACATCGACGTGTTCGTGGCGTGCAAGGAAAGCGAGCTGGCCGAGTTCGAAAACTCCATTTCGGACCTTGAGTACAACTGGTACTTGCACACCGTTTGATGGGAAGCCTGTGGGATTGGTGGGTGTACACAGAGCCTGTGTCCACCACCATCCCCTGTGGGAGCGAGCTTGCTCGCGATGGCGGCGTATCAGACGACATCGATGCTGACTGATCCACCGCTATCGCGAGCAAGCTCGCTCCCACAGGGGATTGCATTCCAGGTTTGAAATGACAGGCATCAGCCTGACGACTACTTATTCCTCTGCGTCGAGTCACAACCATGACAAACACTCGCAGCGACTGGGAACAACGCTTCCAGTCCCTAACCATCGAAGGCCGCGCATTCATCGACGGCCAATACTGCCCGGCACTCAGCGACGACACCTTTGAATGCATGAGCCCGGTCGACGGCCGCTTCCTGGCCAACGTCGCCAGCACCGACGAAGCCGACGCCAACGCGGCCGTCGCCGTCGCGCGCCGCACCTTCGAATCCGGCATCTGGGCCAAACTCGCCCCGGCCGAGCGCAAACGCATTCTGATCCGCTTCGCCGATCTCATCCTGGCCAACCAGGAAGAACTCGCCTTGCTCGAAACCCTCGACATGGGCAAGCCGATCAACGACTCGATGAACATCGACATCCCGGCGACCGCCAACGCGATCCGCTGGAGCGCCGAAGCCATCGACAAGATCTACGACGAAGTTGCCGCTACGCCGCACGACCAACTCGGCCTCATCACCCGCGAACCTGCCGGTGTAGTAGCCGCCATCGTGCCGTGGAACTTCCCGTTGATCATGGCCAGCTGGAAGTTCGCCCCAGCCCTCGCGGCCGGCAACTCGTTCATCCTCAAACCTTCGGAAAAGTCGCCACTGACTGCCATTCGCATCGCCCAACTGGCGCTGGATGCCGGCATCCCGAAAGGCGTGTTCAACGTCCTGCCGGGCTACGGTCACACCGTCGGCAAGGCGCTGGCGTTGCACATGGACGTCGACGTGCTGGCCTTCACCGGTTCGACCGCGATTGCCAAGCAACTGATGATCTACGCCGGGCAAAGCAACATGAAACGCGTCTGGCTCGAAGCTGGCGGCAAGAGCCCGAACGTGGTGTTCGCCGACGCGCCGGATTTGCGCGCGGCAGCACAAGCGGCGGCCGGTGCGATTGCCTTCAACCAGGGCGAAGTCTGCACCGCCGGCTCGCGCTTGCTGGTGGAACGCTCGATTCGCGAGCAGTTCATTCCGCTGCTGGTGGAAGCACTGCAAGCCTGGAAACCGGGACACGCTTTGGACCCGGAAACCACCGTGGGCGCGGTCGTCGATCAGCGTCAACTGGACAACGTGCTGCGCTACATCCAGATCGGTAAAGACCAGGGCGCGCAACTGATCGCCGGCGGCAGCCGCACCCTCGAAGCCACCGGTGGCCTGTACGTGGAACCGGCGATCTTCGACGGCGTGACCAACGCCATGACCATCGCCCGCGAAGAAATCTTCGGCCCGGTGCTGTCGCTGATCACCTTCGACACCGAGGAAGAAGCGCTGGCGATTGCCAACGACAGCATCTTCGGTCTGGCCGCAGGCGTGTGGACCAGCAACCTCAGCAAGGCCCACACCTTCGCGCGCGGCTTGCGCGCCGGCAGCGTCTGGGTCAACCAGTACGACGGCGGCGACATGACCGCGCCGTTCGGCGGGTACAAGCAGTCGGGTAACGGTCGGGACAAATCGCTGCACGCGTTCGACAAATACACCGAACTCAAAGCGACCTGGATCAAGCTCTAACACCTATAAAAAAGCGACGGTCGCCGGCACGCTGCCGGTGGCCATCGGAGAAACCTATGAAACAAGCACATGTAAACAGCTACTACGCCGCCACCCGCAATTTCACCGGCGATTTCCCGGTGCTCGAACAAGCGGTGGACTGCGACGTCTGCGTGATCGGCGCCGGCTACACCGGTTTGTCCTCGGCGCTATTCCTCGCCGAAGCCGGCTACAGCGTGACCGTGCTCGAAGCCGCCAAAGTCGGTTTCGGCGCCAGCGGTCGCAACGGCGGCCAACTGGTCAACTCCTATAGCCGTGACGTCGATGTCATCGAAGAACGCTACGGCGACAAGACTGCCGAAGTCCTCGGTAGCATGATCTTCGAAGGCGCTGACATCATCCGTCAGCGCATACAACACTACGACATCCAGTGCGATTACAAGCCCGGCGGAATCTTCGCCGCGCTGAACAAGAAGCAGCTCAAAGGCCTGGCCGAACAGAAAAGCAGCTGGGAACGCTACGGCAACAAGAACCTGAAAATGCTCGACGCCGCAGACATCAAACGCGAAGTCGGTTGCGACAACTACGTCGGCGGCCTGCTCGACATGCAGGGTGGCCACATCCACCCGCTGAACCTGGCCCTCGGCGAAGCCTCGGCCATCATCGGCCTGGGCGGCAAAATCTACGAACAATCGGCCGCAGTGGAAATCACCTACGGTGAACCGATCACCGTACGCACCGCCAAAGGCCTGGTCCGCGCCAAATACCTGCTGATCGCCGGCAACGCCTACCTGCCTCAAGACCTCGACAACCGCGTCACGCGCAAAAGCATGCCGTGCGGTTCGCAAATCGTCGTCACCGAGCCGTTGTCCGAAAAGGTTGCGCGCAGCCTGATCAAAAACAACTACTGCGTCGAAGACTGCAACTACCTGCTCGACTACTACCGCCTCACCGCTGACAACCGCTTGCTGTACGGCGGCGGCGTGGTCTACGGCGCCCGCGAACCGGACGACATCGAACAACTGATCAAGCCGAAAATCCTCAAAACCTTCCCGCAACTGAAGGACGTGAAAATCGACTACCGCTGGACCGGCAACTTCCTGCTGACCATGTCCCGCATGCCGCAATTCGGCCGGATCGAGAAAAACGCCTACTACATGCAAGGCTACAGCGGCCACGGCGTCACCTGCTCGCACCTGGCCGGCAAACTGATCTCGGAAATGATCCGCGGCGACGCCGAACGCTTCGATGCTTTCGCCTCACTCCCGCACATGCCCATGATCGGCGGCCGCACCTTCCAGGCCCCACTCACCGCCATGGGCGCCGCGTACTACGCGCTGCGTGACCGATTCGGTATCTAAGTTAAGCCTGCTGCAATCCCTGTGGGAGCGAGCTTGCTCGCGATGACGGTGGCACAGTCAAAATTGATGTTGCCTGACACACCGCCATCGCGAGCAAGCTCGCTCCCACAGAGATCCATGGCATACACAAAATTTGCACACGACCAAGACCAACCTGTGGGAGCGAGCCTGCTCGCGATGAGGCCATCCCAATCACCACCATTCGGCGCCATACACAGATTCCAAAAACACCACTGGCCAAATGTGGGAGCGGGCTTGCTCGCGAAGACGGCAGCACTGCCAACATTGATCCTGCCTGACACACCGCTACCCTGTGGGAGCGAGCCTGCTCGCGATGAGGCCATACCAGTCACTATCAATCCCAACTGACACCCAGTAACCGCACCTGCATTTCTCACAGCCAAACCACCCAACTTCAGGCCAAAACAACCTTTTTACCCAACCATTTATCGAACCTGCTGAGCAACACCACCAAACGTGATTTAATACCCGCCTTTCAAATTTCCGGGACAGGGAAGCGGTGTTTTCGCGGCCAAAAGTCGCCCGCCATCCACCCCCATAACCCTTAAGTATTCCTCGCATAAGGCTGTCATGGACACGGGCTCACGACTCAAATTAGTACGCGAAAGCTACAAACTCTCCCAGCGCGAGCTGGCCCGGCGTAGCGGCGTCACCAATGCCACCATCTCCCTGATCGAACAAAATCGCGTCAGTCCCTCCGTCAGCTCCCTCAAAAAACTGCTCGAAGGCATTCCTATGTCTTTGGCGGACTTCTTTACCTTTGATCAGCCGCCGCGCGAGCATCAATACGTGTTCCGCGCCAATGAACAGCCGGATCTCGGTCGTCATGGGCTGCGATTGTTGCTGATTGGCGCTTCGGTGCCGAGTCGGCAGATGCGGTTATTGCGTGAGCAGTACGCGCCTGGGGCGAGTTCGGGGGAAGAGCCGATTGTGCATTCGGAAGGGGAGGAATGTGGGTTGGTTACGCGGGGGACGGTTGAACTGACGGTTGATGGGCAGATTAGTGTGTTGAATGCTGGGGATGGGTATTACTTTCCGACGACGTTGCCGCATCGGTTTCGGAATATTGGGGCGGATGAGGCGGAGATTATTAGTGCGAATACGCCAGCTAACTTCTGATACCTGATGATAGAAGCGGCGGGTGGCCGCTTCTCCCGTTCATACATCTCAGAGGCTTTTACTGAACCATTGTTTATCCAATTCTCTCAACGTCATTTCTGGCGTCAGTCGCAGCGCCGCTCTAAACGCCTTGATTAGTTCGGCGTAGTGGTTAGCGATGTCCTTGACCTGGCGGTTGCTATACGTTTTAACGCTGATGCCGGCGCCGTTGAGGGCCCGACGGTCCAGAACGGGGATGAGATCTATGAAGTGCGCTGCCAATAGCGCTGAAGCGTAAGACGGCCCCAGACCTCGTATTTTACTTTTCGGTTTTGTTGTTAAAGCGAGGAAGTCTGTGCAGCAACCAGTCAGTTGAGTCAGCTCCTCTTCTGTCAGATTATTCAGAGGCTTTTTCTTAAATGTTGTTTCGATGTCCTTTAGAGCAATTTCGTAGTATTTCAGCTTCGCGGGCAGCGTTGCCATCGGCTCTGTTATAGAAGCATTTCCACCCTTGAAGTTGCTTACGTGCAGGAGATCGACCAGCGAAAGCTCCCAGGTTAACTTCTTGTTGCGAATGTGCTCCTGGAAATGGGACATGGCCTCATTCAGCATCTCCCAAGTTGTTTCAGGCTTTCTCGCCATATTTGTATATTTCCAGCGCCAATGAACAACAGTAACGGAATAGATGACAGCGCTCAATCGGCCAGCGCGCTCAAGGCGTCGGCAGTGATAACCGATCCAGTGCACAGCCTTTGGCTGGTGATTGCTTAGCCTGAAAGAGTCGAACTCCGGAATCCAGATCAACGATGTTGATCTGGCAGCCGCTCATGACATTGGGGCCTTCGGCGATGCCGCCCTTGATCACATAGCGGGCGCCCGGCATGAACTCACTGACGAAATCCACTGTGCATCTGCGGTTGCCGCTGGCCCCGCCCTCCAGCATCAGGTGGATCGGTTTGCCCGCTTCAATGGCTCGAAAACCTTCGGGTTTCGATGGGTGCCCACCGCTGACCGAGAATAGTTCCCGAGCGGGTGTCACGGGTACCGACCTGCCATATTTGCAGGCCATGGTCGGCGCTGCGCTAAGGGTCAGGTAGTTGCGACGGTTGGTCATTGCGTCCATTTCACTGCGAATTTGCGCTTGGGGGGCATTGGCAGGGATTTCGTATTGCTGGATCGGGGAGCAGCCCGTAATCAGAAGCAGGAGCGAGCCTAAATACAACGGTTTCATGGGCGTTTCTGTCCGTAGCGGTTTGGGTGAAAATTATAAGAATTTACACGGAGGAACATGGTTCTGATGGTTTTCTCCAAGTGTAGAATCCGGAGTCTCCAGCATCCCTGTTTTTAAGTGTTTTCGTCCGACTCGTACGATACGTTTGGATAATAGATTGCGTACCTGACTCCAGATAAATGTTTGCTTGGTAGGTTCTTAATCAAATTGTATTTTGTGATGAGTTTTGTTGAGTCCTTAGGGGGGCGGTGTTTTCAGGTTCAATTCCCATTTCATGCCTAGACTTGAAATACTATTCACTAAAAACGTAAAAGGTGACAGATCTATTAATAAATAGATCTGTCACCTTTTTTCGTGCACATGAAAGCGACCGCTCGGTTTTCACACAACGCTAGCACGATTCAGATTGCTTATATGTCCGATGCCGGCGGCGTTCAAACGGCTGACCAGATCTTCACGTGCTGCTCGCCCACCCGTTCGGACGTATTGAAGCTCCGATGCGGTGATCAATACCATCGGAACCAACCTGACCGGAGATAACGGCATGTCATCCAGTCGGGTCGGGAAATCCGGCTCCGGCGCGCCCAGCAGAACGCCGGTACAGTCGTCTTCGGTCACAAAGTGTTTGGGAAGTTGATCGCTCATGTGGTGCGACAGGCTGAACCCGGGAATTTCGAGAGATAGCGTACCGTACTGATCGAGCCGTTCGGTGACTCCTCCAGCGTCGGCCACCGTTTTGGCAACGTGCTCCAACAGTTCGAATGCCCAGCTGTTTTTTAATGGGTCGACCTCACCGAGGGCGCCACGGGCGTGCTCGGGTATGTCAGCTGTTTCCATGAACAACTCCATCTCGAAACCATTGCCCATCCCTTCAACTCCATCGAATGGATCCGACAGGCCGTCGGTGGCAAGGAGTATCGAGTCACCACGGCGGACCACCCGATAGGCCTGACGAGTCGAGGGCCAGTCAGGGCCACCCCTGAAACTCGGACTGATCATATAGGCAATGACATCCCGCTCGACGGTGCCGACAGAGTGCCAATGACGATCCAGGCACGCTTCGCCGGCGAGTCGCGCCGCCAGATTGGACGCTTCAGCCTCGTTCAACTCACCGATATCAACCAGCTTCTGGAATGCCTGGATTTGCGGTTCGACCCGGAGGTTTTGGGTGGCAGGGCTTCTCAGTGAGTCGAGAAGCTTTTTAAAGAAATTCATGTGCGTTCCTTGTCGGGTTTTGGCATTGATGTGAAAACGCGGAAGCAGATTGTGCTTCCACTTCAACGGTTGTTTTTGCTAGTGGCCAGGCAACTCAAGATTCCACCACCTCAATCATCCATTCGCCCTGCACGTTCCGCGTGACGTATTGGATCGGCACAAACATTCCATACGTTTCGAGGTAGACGTAAATGTCGGTGCTGTATTGGTAGGCATCTCTTGTGCAACTGAGTACCTTGGCAGTCCCGGTCAAACTCGGGTGATACGTGCTGGCGGGTTTCTGCGACTGCACCTCACAGCTTAATCTGTCGTCGACCGGCACCAAGGCTCTGGGACCTTTCCCGTCGTTGGTATAAAGAAGCTGCATATCCTGCGTCGTGTATCGCAGGAGGGCGCCGACCGGCATGTTCGCCCAATCGCCCTCGAAGCTGAGTTTCGTCAGCGCCTCAGTCTCGATCGTTATCTCAGCTGTATGAGTTCTGTATTTACTTTCAGCCAAGTCGATCAGGCCTCGGAAAGTGGCTTTGACCCAATGATATCCTCGCTCTTTAAAACGCTCCGTCAGTTGATTGCCCGCCTCGCCAGAAAGGTATTTCGAGTCACGACCCTTGAGCAGGACGGAGTCATCTGAATACTGTCTTGGCTCGGAGTTATCCTTGAACACCTGGCGAAGGTGCTGAATGCTTTTCTCCGGTTTGGGCATATTCAATGCCTCTATGGCTTTCAACACCGGGGTGGCAACGACTGGGGGCGGTGCTTCGAAGGGCGACTGCTCACGCCCTTCAAATTGTTTGTACTGGTCCAGCGACTGGGGTTTGCCACAGGCCACTTGAACCAGCTGACGCTCATCGACTCCGAGGCTTTGCAGATCGATGGCTTTGAGATCTGTCTGCACGCTTCCAGCGAGCACACGACTGTGAGTATCCAGATAGAAATGGCTTAACGCGGTCAGTTGTTGCAGGGCGCAGTTGGCCGTCCACCGCTGGCGTACCTGCCCATACAAGACGTTTTTGCCGGGCACCAACATCTCGCCGGGTAGTACCCGAGCCGTCCAGAAAGTGACCTCATCACCTATTACTTTCAGGCTGCTGCGGTCGATCATCTGCCAATCCTGATGCTCGGGTGCCGAGAACACGCGCCATTGAGGAGGTGTTGTCTGGGCACACACCTGCTTCAACTGCGCACTTTGCAGGTACTGGCTCTTTTGTTCAGCAGGCAATTGCCAGGATTCAACCGAACGCCCCCGCGGGTTGGCGGCGAATAGCGACATTCTCCCTTTGCTGTAGTAAGTCATTTGCGCATCCGGCTGGCTGCAATGGGCGTCGAAACGGGCCAGATAGTGGAGTTCCGGACTTGGGGACGAAGTCACTACATAGGTGATCCGATCTCCCTCGCGCACGATCGAGTTCGGCTCGGGTGTCTCGAACATCACACTGTTGAAAACCGCAAAGCCCGGCTGGGCCTCAGGTGTTGTGATTTGAGCGGACGCGGGCTTTGTCGCTTGGCATCCAGAAAGGATCAAGGCAGCGGTAAGCAGTGAAAAAAAGCTGAAAGGGTGGGACGTGGCATCCATGCGGGTGTACTTCATCAAAAAAGTGATGGCATATTAACATGAGTGCTGGCTGCCAAATAGGATGGCGCTTATAGAGACGATATTGTGTTCGTGCTGTGCTGATAAAGAAGACAATCCTCTCGGTAACTCGACAGTACTGAACAAAACAAAAAAACCCGCTACTCAGTGCGGGTTTTTTTACGACTCAACTCTGATCACTGACTCTTTGGTACATCAAACCCACGCTGCTCAATTACCCGAAACACATCGCTCACATCCTGGAACATGATCCGGGCGATGTTGGTGACGGTGTTGATGTCGTTTTCGGCGTAGTCGGGGAGGCTGGTGCAGGCCATGAGGTTGAGGTACTTGAGGACGGCGCTGAGGCGTTCGCTGACGCAGTTGTGGAGTTCGCGGATTGGGGCGTCGCTGTCGATGAGGAGGACGGGGTAGTCGGTGGCGAATTGGGACATGGGGGTGAAGCGGCGGGGCGGGTTTTGGGTCGTCATGGGCTAAATCCTCACAAAAGAAGAATTGCCACCTTTCTGCTGCGAAACAAATGGGTGGCAGCTGTGCGCGGGTTCGCAGACCGGAGACCCACACCAAAAACCCGGCAGACCCGAGGGTCTCCCACGCACAACCGCCATAAAACTAATGCAATCAGAAACGGCTGCATCATGCCTGACGGTGCTTTGGTGTCAATCTAGCGGGCTGCGAAACCCTATCGCTAACTGCGGTCAGCGACGGGTCGAATATAGGCGTCCATTTTTGTGCTCACAACCGGGCTGTAGGACGGTTGGGCGTTTGTTATGACAAGGCTGAATGCCACTGTTTTCGGGCTTGTCGCGGTGATTCGGGTCGTGTGGAGTGCCTTGGGAAATGGGGTGCAGGTTTTGGGGCCGCTTCGCGACCCAACGGGGATAAATCCCCTCGCCACAAAGGGTAAGTTCCTACACGAATTTCGGACGTCAGGTTTATGAAATTGGGTGGTCAGAAACAACAAAGCCCCGAATCATCGGGGCTTTGTTGTTTGAGTTTGCGCAGTTCTCGAACCCTTACCGCACACGCTCCGACGTCATTGTCTAGCCTGCCGCGAATGCGGGTTGGGATCGGTGTGTTTCGGTCCTGCCAGTGCCCACGCTATCAGCCCGAATAGCGGTACAAATACGATTACCACCATCCATACGAGTTTATTACTGGATTTGCCTTCGGCTTTTCGCAGTTTGTTGATTGCCCATAACTCGACCAGCACAAGTATTGCGGCGAGTACGATCCAGATGGTTTCGGTTTGCATTGGTCACCCTCCTGATAGTCATTCAGTTAGGTGAGCGGGTGTGGGCGGGGTTCATTAAATTTCGGGGTTTTGTGGGGATGGCGGGTAAAGCGAAAACGGGTTTGCTCGCGAAAGGTGTGACAGTCGATATGGATGTTGACTGTTAGGGCCTCATCGCGAGCAAGCTCGCTCCCACAGGGGATTGGGTTCCAATTACAGGCTGGTGGCGAGTTTTCCGGTTGAGAGCCGGCGTTTGTAGGCGGTGTCGCGGTTGGCTAGCCAGTAGTAGAGCGGGGAGGTGATCAGCAGGCCTACTAGCCAGGACAAGTCAGCGCCGTTGATGTGTTCGGAGATTGGGCCGACGTACAGCGGCGTGTTCATGAAGGGAATCTGCACCACGATGCCAATCGCGTAGGCCAACAACGCCTGCGGGTTGTACCGGCCATAGATCCCGCCATCCACCTTGAAGATCGAGCCGATGTCGTACTGACCTTTGTGAATCGCGTAGAAGTCGATCAGGTTGATCGCGGTCCACGGCACCAGTACCACGAGCAGCACCAGCACCATGTCGACGAAGTGGCCGATGAAGTTGGTGGAGGCGCCGACGGCGGCGAAGCTGCAGGCGGCGAGGACGATGATGGAGAGGACGGCGCGGCTTTTGGCGGTCGGGATCCAGCGGTAGGCGAAGGTTTGGACCAGGGTGATCAGCGACAGTACGGCGCCGTAGAGGTTGAGGGCGTTGTGGCTGATGACGCTGAGCAGGAACAGCACGAGCATCAGTGGGCCGATGGAGCCGGTGGCGAGTTTGACGGCGTCCATGGTGTCCATGCCGACGGGTGTGGCGAGGACGGCGACGGCGCCGAAGATGAACGAGAGGCTGGAGCCGAGCACGGTGCCCAGGTAAGTGGTCCAGAACGTTGCTGCTACGGGGACGTTGGCCGGCAGGTAGCGCGAGTAGTCGGAGACGTAGGGCGCGAAGGCGATTTGCCAGAGCGCGGCGAGCGATACGGTGGCGAGCCAGCCGGAGATGTTGAAGCTGCCGCGGGTGAGGAAGTCGGCGGTCTGCACGTGGGTGAAGATGTAGCCGAAGCCCAGCACGATGCCGGCGCCGAGCACCCAGGTGCCGATGCGGTTGAGCACGTGGATGAAGCGGTAGCCGATGATGCCGATGATGCCCGAACCGAGGGCGCCGATGACGATGCCCACCGGTACGGGCACGCTGTCGACCACGCCGTGCAGGGACTTGCCGGCGAGGACAATGTTGGAGGCGAAGAAGCCGATGTACATGATGCCGGCGATCAGCACCACCAGCAGTGCGCCGAGCGAGCCGAACTGGGCGCGGCTCTGGATCATTTGCGGAATGCCCATCTGCGGGCCTTGCGCTGAGTGCAGGGCCATCAACACGCCGCCGACCAGGTGGCCGACGAGGATGGCGACGATGCCCCACACCAGGTTCAGGTGAAACATTTGCACGCCGAGGGCGCCGGTGACGATGGGCAACGGCGCGATGTTGCCGCCGAACCAGAGGGTGAACAGGTCGCGGGTTTTTCCGTGGCAATCTTCAGGCGGCACGTAGCCGATGGTGTGTTTTTCGATGAGCGGGGCGGAGGTTGTTGCTGCGGTAACCATGACGGACTCCAAGGCAAAAGTGAGTACGTGGACGTACTTCGGTGAGCGCTGCACGGGGGCGACGCTTTTCTTGTTGGAGTTGATGATGTGCGGTGGGGAGTGAGAGATAAATTAGTAAGTTTGTGGGTATAGACGCTAAAAAATGTATGTCGGGTGGGGAGCGTGTGATGGCTGGTTTTACGGCGTCCGCGCGAGGGCAGACGGGGTTGAATACCAGTCAGTGGATGGGCACAAAACCTGTGGGAGCGAGCTTGCTCGCGATAGCGGTCTGACAGTCAGAATTGATTTGGCTGACAGACCGCTATCGCGAGCAAGCTCGCTCCCACAGGGGATTTTGGGGTGTTCAAAATCTTTGCTATTCGCTGATTGATTGCAGCATTCGATGGAGCATGGCATCGCAGCTGTTCAATTGCTCGAGGCTGACGAATTCGTCGGGTTTATGGCCTTGATCCATGCTGCCGGGGCCGCAGACGACGGTGGGAATGCCTGCCGCGTCGAATAGGCCGCCCTCGGTGCCGAACGCTACCGTTCCGAACTCTCGGGAGCCGCAGAAGGCAGCAATCATCTCAGCCGCTTCACTTCGCGCATCGGTCACCAACCCGGGATACGCCGACAACTCGCTGAAGCGAATCTCACTCTGTTCACTCACCGCACGCATGCGCGGCAAAACCTGCTGCTCGGCGTAGGCTTTCAACTCCTGCGCAACCTCACTCGGATCATGCGAGGGCAGGGCGCGGATTTCGAAGTCGAAGCGACAATCGGCGGGGACGATGTTCAAGGCTTTACCGCCGGAAATCACACCGGTTTGTACCGTGCTGAACGGCGGATCGAACCGTGTGTCGTGATGCTCGGGCGCTTTGAGCCGGTTGCCAATCCGCCCCAGTTCACCGATCAGTTCAGCGGCGTATTCAATCGCATTGACCCCGAGTGGGGTGTACGCCGAATGGCACGCTTCACCGTGAATATCGCAACGCATCGCCAGTTTGCCCTTATGGCCAAGCACCGGTTTGAGCCCGGTCGGTTCGCCAATGATGCAGAGCATCGGTTTGACCGGGCGCTTTTCCAATTCCGACAGCAGCGAGCGCACGCCGAGGCAGCCGATCTCCTCATCGTAGGAAAGCGCGATGTGCACCGGCAGTCGCAGCGTGGCCTTTACCAGTGACGGAACCAACGCGAGTACGCAAGCAATGTAGCCTTTCATGTCTGCCGTGCCGCGACCGTACAACTTGCCGTCGCGCTCGGTGAGTTCGAACGGCGCAACGGTCCACGGCTGGCCGTCGACGGGCACCACGTCGGTGTGCCCCGACAGCACGATGCCCGGCCGGTCCGCCGGGCCAATGGTTGCGAACAGGTTGGCCTTGCTGCGCTGCTCGTTGTAGACCAGTTCGCAAGGCACGTCGAAGCGTTCGAGGTAGTCGCGGACGAACTCGATGAGGTGCAGGTTTGATTCGCGGCTCGTGGTGTCGAACGCCACCAACGTTTTCAGCAAATCGAGGCTGTTGCTCATCGGTCGTCTCCGGCGACGCCGTAGCCAGGGGATTTGTCGGGGGCCAGGGCGCGGTCGATGTAGTCCTGAACCTGTGGGCGATAGGCGTCCCAGAGTTTCTCCAATTGACCGATTGGATCGTGATCCGCCCAATCCACCCGCAGGTTGATGATCGGCCAGGTCAGTTCGCCGACTACCACCACCGCCGCCGAATGCACTGGCCCGGCTTCGCCGCCCGCCGTAATGGCTGCTTTCATGGCCGCGAGCAAGCGGTCGGTCAGTTGGCCCTCGCCATGTTCGAATGCCTCGACCATCGCTTCGATCACTGAACGGTCCGCCAGCATGTTGCCGGCAGCGACGCATTGATCGCCGGACACGGCGTTGTGGTTGCCCAGGGTCTGCGCGCCGCTGAAGTGGGCGGTTTGGCCGAGGTGGTCAATCGCGGTGATCTGGCGGTATTGGCTGTAGCCGTTGCGGGTCAGGACCTTGTCCAGTGCTTCAGCAGGCGCGAGGCCTTGCTCCATGAGGGCGAGGACTTCCGGGCCGAGTGACGGCAGGGTGATGTTTTGTGTAGAGACGGCGCCGACACCCGGCAGCAGCCAGGGGCAGCGGGCGCCGACGGCGATGCTGGAGGAACTGATCGCAATGCCGAACTGACCGGTTTCGGGGCAACGTGCTGCGATGGAGAAGGTCATGGTTTTGCTCCTTGTATTGCCTTGGTTGAGGTGGCGTCTGTGCGGGCCTCATCGCGAGCAAGCTCGCTCCCACAGGGGATCTTCAGTGGCCGCAGATTTTGTGTACGACGCGGATCAAATGTGGGAGCGAGCTTGCTCGCGATGGCCGCGACTCGGTCTACTCAGGAATCACCGCAATCACATCAATCTCCATCAACCACTGCGGCTGCCCCAACGCCGACACCACCAGCCCGGTCGAGATCGGAAACACCCCTTTAAGCCACTTGCCCACTTCCTGATACACCGGCTCGCGATACCGCGGATCGATCAGGTAGGTGGTGGTTTTCACGATGTGGCTGAGGTCGCTGCCAGCCTCTTCCAGCAACTGTTTGACGTTGCGCATGGCTTGCTCGGTTTGCGCTCGCGGGTCGCCGAGGCCTATCAGGTTGCCTTCGAAATCAGTCCCGACCTGACCGCGAACATAAACGGTGTTGCCGGCCCGGACCGCCTGGCACAAGTCATTGTCCAGGCTCTGGTTCGGGTAGGTTTCCTTGGTGTTGAACATGCGAATACGGGTATGGGTTGGCGTGGACATTTGAAGCTCCTAAAGAAGAATGGCTCAAGCGCTGACAGTTGTTTTATGGGCGACCGGGACGGTTTCAGCCTCGCGCTGCGCGGCATCGTGGTAGTCGAGGTATGAACGCTGGATGGCGATGTGGTCAGCCACGTACTTAGCGTCATGCCAAACGCCCCAGATGAACGAAGAGCCGCGACGGGACTGCCACGGCAGACCGAGGAAATACACGCCAGCTTCGCTCGACACACCGCGCTGATGCGCCGGTTTGCCGTTGTCGTCGAAGGCATCAACCTTGAGCCAGCTGTAATCGGTGGCAAAACCGGTGGCCCAGATGATCGAGGTCACGCCGGCCTTGGCCAGGTCGAGCTCAAGGATCGGGTTAGTCACGCAGTCCGGATCGGAAAAGGTAATGCGCGCTTCAGGCTCTTCCGGCAGGTCCAGGCCGTTGCGTTCGATGTAGGCATCGGCGGCATTGAGCAGCGTCAGATAGTTCTCATCGCCGCGTGCCAGGTTCTCGGCAAGGTTCGGTTGAAAAGTCGCTACGCCGCCGTTGAACGATTGGGTCAAACCCACCAGTGTCATGCCGCGATGGGCCAGTCCACGGAAGTCCACGGTGCGGCCGCCATGTGCGCCGCTCACCGCAATGGTCACGTGTTCCCGGCCCGGTTTCATGGCCGCCTGATCCCACTCGCCCAGCACACCCAACCACCAGCAGAAATCACGGTTGCGATAGGCGCGAGGAGGGCGGTCGTGTGCGCCGACAGAGAGGTATACCTTCTTGCCGGCCCGCTGCAGTTCATCAGCGATTTGCACGCCCGACGAACCGGCACCGACCACCAGAACCGCGCCTTCGGGCAGCTGCGCCGGGTTGCGATAGTCGGCGGAGTGGATCTGCAGGAATGGCTGATCTTTCGGCGCGATTGGCGGGATGACAGGGCGCTGGAAAGGCCCGGTGGCAGCCACTACGCGGTTGGCCTCGATCACGCCTTCAGAGGTTTCAATGGTGAAGCCCGGGCGACCGACATTGCGCTCGACCTTCAGCACGTCCACGCCGGTGCGGATCGGGGCGTTGAATTTCTTGGCGTAGGCTTCGAAGTAGTCGGCAACCCGCTCTTTCGGGGCAAAGTCGTCGGGGCTGAGGTCGTCGAAATCGAGACCGGGAAAACGGTCGTGCCACGCCGGACCGTTGGCCACCAACGAATCCCAACGGCCGGTGCGCCAGCGCTCGGCGATACGGTTGCGCTCCAGCACCAGGTGCGGCACGCCGAGTTTGCTCAGGTGTTCACTCATGGCCACGCCAGCCTGACCGGCGCCAACAATCAGCGTATCTGTTTTTATTTTTTCAGTGGTCATCTCAATACCCTTCGAAGTTGGATTTAGGTCGGTAACGGCCTGCCATTTCTTGGGGTCAAGACTAGGGATCACCCTGGTATCGGTAAAATATTATTAAGCTGGCATTTGAGTATAAATAACTGATGCAGAGCGTTTGGTTCGGTGGCTCTCCCTTTAAACACTAGGCACTGGCATCGGCTTCATGCTCGTCGGCGAAGGCCATGAGCACTTCCAGATCGAGTACATCCAGCTTGATTCGGGAAATAAAAGCGGAGAACGCCAGGTTGGCGGCGAGCAGACGCAGATCGGAGGCCCAGGCCGGAACATGGACCGGCCCCTGGAGCCAGCCGGACTCGAAGAGTGGGGCCAGGCGCACGGTATCCCCCAGGCTGAGGCGCCCGGCGAACAGATGGCCCACCAGTTCCGGCCGGTTGTCGCGGATCGCGATGCGCAACAGGGTATGCACGCCAAGCAAACCGGTCAGGTAGGCGGCATCCTTGGTGAATGCCGAACCGCCGCGCAGGTCGGCGCCGCGGAACACCCGCTGGGTTGAGCGGAAGGATTCCTCTTGCGACTGTCCGGCCGCGAGAAAACCTTCGAATACCTGAATGAAATCGGCGCCATCCAGCGCCTGCTGGACCGCGAGTACGCGCAGGGCGAGGCGGCGCAGGCGGTTGATGTCCATGCTGCCGGTGAACAGCTCGGCCAGGGTGGCGATGCCCTCCTGGGTCTGGGTCGTGCGGGGCGCTCCCAGGCCCAGGCTTTTGAGGTTGGGTTGCAGCGCGCCGTTTTGTGCCGTGGCGACATGCACGAAGGCCTCATGTTGCAACAGCTGGTTCTTGTCCAGTTCCGAGAACAGTGCGCTGGCCCGCAGGCGGATGCGACTGGCCCCGGCGATGGCCTTGGCGGCCAGGGTCGGATCGAGCACGACGGTGATCCGGC
Organism: Pseudomonas sp. GL_093; assembly: GCF_057837605.1. Lineage (NCBI taxonomy): Bacteria > Pseudomonadati > Pseudomonadota > Gammaproteobacteria > Pseudomonadales > Pseudomonadaceae > Pseudomonas > Pseudomonas sp. GL_093. The sequence continues at coordinate 3,055,859 of NZ_CM174448.1, forward strand.
CCGGTCCGAAGAAGCGGTCGAGTTCCGGTTGCATCCAGGCGGCGAAGGCCTCGGCCGGGATTTCTGCCGGGCACGGTGGAATCCGCGCACCGCCCAGAAGGGCGTCGGTGGTCTTGAGGAAGAATTGGGCCGCGTCCAGCATGCTCAGTTTCAGGCGCGAATAGTAGAAGTCCGGGCGCCGGTACAGCGCTGACGAATACTGCGTAAAGGCGGGTGTGCCAATGGCACCGAGCATGTGTCCCGCCGTGGCATAGCTGCGCGCCGTCATGGCGAGGTGGCGCCCGGCCGGATGGCCCTCATCGCAGCGGCCGATAAAGGCTTCGAGGGCGGCGATGTCGGTGCTGTGGTCGCGCGGGCGCAGTTCAACCCTGGGCAGTTCTCCCTGCCCGGTGCGCCAACGTGTCAGGAATGCTTCTTCGACCCCATCCGGCCAGGCCAGGGCCTCCAGCACGCGGATCTTGCGGGCCAGACCGGGCAGGGCGGCATCGAGTTCGGACAGGGGTGCGGCGCTCATGGAGATCTCCTTGGGAAACAAGGCTCAATCGAAAAAGCTTAGTCGTTGTCGATGCATTGCGTGGTGACAGGTCAAGTCTGAACTAAGCTGTTCGGTGTGCTTGCGGATGCTGGGTCTTGGCCAGCCTGGCACGGCTGAAAACCAGGACCACGCTGACGCAGCCGTGGCGAGGATGAGCGCATGCAAAGCACTGGAGAGCAAAAGCGGGCCCGTGTACTTGATCCGGTCGATCGTGTCACGGAGGTCATCTTTGGCCTGCTGATGGCAATGACCTTCACTGGGACGATCAGCGTGGCCACGTCTGGCCAGGAGGCGGAGCGCACGATGATGATCGCCGCGCTGGGTTGCAACCTCGCCTGGGGACTCGCGGACGCCGTGATGTATTTACTGCGAACCCTGATCGAGCGCACACGCAACCGTACGCTTCGTACCAATCTGCTCGGTGCGACGGATGCAGCTGCCGGGCAAGCGCTCATTGCCGAGGCGTTACCCCCGCGTCTCGCAGCAGCGGCCGGCCCTGAAGAGTTGGAGTCGTTGCGTCGCCGCCTGGTCGATTATTCATCGATGCCGGTACAGCCGCGCCTCGGTTGGGATGATTTCAGGGGCGCTGTCGGCGTTTTCCTGTTGGTGGTGTTCTCGACATTCCCGCTTGTCGTGCCGTTTCTGCTACTTGATCAGACAGCGCTCGCGGTACGCCTGTCTAACCTGGTCGGACTCGGGGTGCTGTTCATCGCCGGTTGGATGCTTTCGAAGTACGCCGGCGCAAAACCGTGGCAAGGCGGTCTTGTGACGGCCGTCACCGGGGCCGTTTTAATCACCGCGATCATCGCGCTCGGCGGATGAGCAGATAGCAACCTACGCTGTTTACCTACTGGCGACTGGCATCTATGAGGTCTTGGTCATGGCAAAGGACAAGAAAAAAGCCCCTAAGAATAAATCTGCTGAAAACCCGAAGCTGAAGAGCAAGGATTACCTTGAGCAACTGCGCACCCTGCACGTCGAACTGGTCAAGTTACAGGAGTGGGTAAAAGCCAAGGGCATCAAGCTCTGCATCGTCTTCGAGGGGCGCGATGGCGCTGGCAAGGGCGGGACGATCAAGGCGATCACCGAGCGCGTCAGCCCGCGTGTCTTTCGGGTGGTAGCGCTGACGGCGCCGAGTGATCGAGAGAAAAGCCAGATGTATGTCCAGCGTTACTTGCCGTACCTTCCCGCGGCTGGCGAAGTGGTGATCTTCGATCGCAGTTGGTACAACCGGGCGGGCGTCGAGCGGGTGATGGGGTTCTGCACCAAAGAGCAGGTTGCCAATTTCCTGAAGACAACGCCGTTGGTGGAGCGTGCAATCGTCGACTCGGGCGTGATCCTGCTCAAATACTGGCTGGAAGTCAGCGAAGAGGAGCAGACCCGGCGGCTTGAGGAGCGCATCAAGGATGGACGAAAAATCTGGAAACTGACCCCCATGGACCTCAAGTCATACAGCCGCTGGTATGACTATTCACGTGCACGTGACGACATGTTCAAGGCGACTGACACCGATCATGCCCCATGGCTGGTGGCCAACTCGAACGACAAGCGGCGGGCCCGCCTTAACATCATCACCGATTTACTCAGTCGCATCCCGTACAAGGAAGTCGAACACGAGAAGGTGATATTGCCCAAGCGGCAGAAGCCAGGCGGCTATCGCGACCCGGATTATCCGCACCGGCGAGTGCCCGAAAAGTTCTGACGGGCACGTGTAAGCGAATCTGCGCTGTACACCTAAAGGCCACAGTTCTATGAGCGATTCGGATGCTTCGCCTCCCGTCCCGGAACCGGGCCGGATTGCACGCCGGGATACCGGCGACGATACCGGCTGGGGCCGCTGGCTTCCTGGACTTCGCACGCTGCGCGGGTACCAGATTGCCTGGTTGCGTCACGACATCATGGCCGGGCTGGTGCTCACCACGATGTTGGTCCCCGTCGGCATCGCCTACGCCGTGGCATCGGGCGTACCCGGCATCTATGGCCTCTACGCGACCATCGTTCCGCTACTCGCTTACGCATTGTTCGGGCCTAGCCGGATTCTGGTGCTGGGCCCGGATTCCTCACTGGCCGCCGTTATCCTGGCTGTCGTCTTGCCCCTGTCGGGCGGCGACCCGCATCGCGCCGTCGCCCTTGCGGGCATGATGGCGATCGTTTCAGGCGCCGTGTGCATCCTGGCGGGCATCATGCGTTTGGGCTTCATTACGGAGTTGCTGTCCAAGCCGATCCGCTACGGGTACATGAACGGCATCGCGCTGACCGTGTTGATCAGTCAATTACCCAAAGTTTTCGGTTTTTCGATTGAGTCCCACGGCCCGCTGAGAAACATATGGGCCATCGTCACAGGGGTGATGGATGGAAAAACCAACTGGACCGCGTTCATGATCGGCGCGGCCACCTTGGTCGTGATCCTGCTGCTCAAAGGCAACAAGCGTGTGCCGAGCATCTTGATCGCAGTGGCAGGTGCAACCGTCGCCGTCGGTGTGCTGGACCTTGCCGCGCGCGCGGGAGTGTCGGTCCTCGGTGCTCTTCCACAAGGTTTACCCGCGTTCGCCATCCCCTGGATCACCCAGGCCGATATTGTCCCCGTGCTCATCGGCGGTTTTGCCGTGGCCCTGGTGTCGTTCGCCGACACCAGCGTGCTCTCTCGTGTCTATGCGGCACGGACCCGTACCTTCGTCGATCCGAACCAGGAGATGGCTGGGCTCGGTTTTGCCAATCTGGCGGCTGGATTTTTCCAGGGCTTTCCGGTCAGTAGCAGTTCTTCGCGTACCCCCGTGGCCGAAGCCGCAGGCGCCAAAACCCAGTTGACCGGGGTTGTCGGCGCGTTGGCCGTTGCCCTGCTGTTGCTGGTGGCGCCGAACCTGTTGCAGAGTTTGCCCAGCAGCGCACTGGCAGCAGTCGTGATCGCGTCGGCCATCGGCCTGATTGAAGTCGCCGACCTGCGGCGCATTTATCGCATCCAGCGCTGGGAGTTCTGGTTGTCGATCGTCTGCACCGTCGGTGTGGCCGTGTTCGGCGCGATCGAGGGCATCGGGCTGGCCATCGTGATCGCCGTCATCGAATTTCTGTGGGATGGCTGGCGGCCGTATTCCGCGGTGCTGGGGCAAGCCAAGGGGGTCAAGGGCTACCACGACATCCAGCGTTATCCCGACGCGAGCCTTATCCCCGGCCTGGTGCTGTTTCGCTGGGATGCGCCGTTGTTTTTCGCCAACGCCGAACTGTTCAATGACCGAGTGCTCGACGCCGTGGCGTCGTCGCCTACGCCCGTGCGCTGGTTGGTCGTTGCGGCGGAACCCGTCACCAGTGTGGACGTGACCTCCGCCGACATGCTGGCTGAACTGGACGACACCTTGCACGCGGCGGGCATCAAGTTGCGCGTGGCCGAGATGAAGGACCCGGTCAAAGACAAGCTGAAGCGATTCGGGCTGTTCGCACGGCTTGGCGAATCGGCGTTCTTTCCCACCATCGACGATGCCGTCGACAGCTACCTCGTGATCCATCCGGTGGAGGGGGCGCGCTGAGTGGCATTGGCGTCACTCAGCGACGGTCTTTCTCAGCGTTATCCAGATTGACTGGATCGCCCGGTTTGACGCCGAGTTTGTCGCGAATATCCTCGAACATCGCGTCGTATTCTGTGTGCCCGCGCATGATGAGACTGGCATTGGCGGGCACTCCATGCTTGGCCGCAGCCTTTGCCACGCGGCTGGCAAAGTTGAAGGCCGTGTCGCGGTGCATATCGAATTCTTCAGTGAAGCTTTTACCTGATACCGCTCCGTCCATCTTGAAGTGCATCAGCATGCCTTCCTTGGGGTCGCGGCGGACTTCATAGAAGACATCAATGTTGTATTCCGGGACTCCGGGAGTGCCAGGAGCATTGGTACGGTTCAGGTGACCGGGCTTGAACATGAGTGGCTCCTTTTCGGGTGGAGGGCTACCTTCTTGGTATCGGCAATCCATGGAAATCGCATTGATGGAGCGTGTTCCATAGTGTGGTGCTATCAATTTGTAGCAGCGCAAAATCTCCCCTTAGAGCTTAGGTGATTGCTTGGGGTTTTCTACCTTCAAGGTGCACGAAAAGAGTTCCCGGACTGAAGGGGCAGTACCGGACAACGACTGTCAGGAACAACCAGAGCTGTCGCTTTTATATGCAGGATCGGGATGGAATGAGAAAGACTAAATCTGTATCAACTACATCAATACCAGCCTGTGAAAGCAGCGTAGTAACCTGGCCACGGTGATGGGTTTGGTGGTTAAAAAAATGCATGACAAGGCTGTAAAAATTCTTATCGGACACTACACCGTTCATGCTGGCGTAATGAAGAGCGTGGTCTAGATCGGACTCTGTAATAGAGTGAGCCCATTCGACGATTATCTGATCGAGTCTCTCTCGATGCACTGAGAGCTCTGGAACAGTAGAGAACAACAATTGGTCGAGGCTTTCCGGATCGCAAAGTTGCCTCACCGGCGCCAGTGCCGAGTGGTCCGCTGGATGCTTGGCGAATCGCTTTAGCCACACAGTGTCTCCGATTGCCACGTGGTTTAGCGTCCCGAGAATAGACTTGAAGAACGCTTTCCTATCGGCTGAGAGCTCATCATCGGACAAGCACCTGGTTGCCCCATAGATCTTTGCGTTCATCCATTGGTTATAGGTCGCCATCAGGCAGATGTGGTCGGTGCGGCTCATGTGTTCATCCTTTGAGTAGGTGTTCGCACACTCCATGCGAGGCCGGGATGTTATCGCCTCCGATGCGGAGCAGCTACTGAAGTTGGCAGACCAGGGTGACGCCAGTTGCCAAAGCCGCCCCGCTGAATGCGCTGCTAAAATGCACGGACCCGTTCCGATTCTGGAGAACCAAGATGATCAGCAAAAACACGATTTGCCTCTGGTACGACGGCACCGCGTTGGACGCTGCGACGTTCTACGCTGAAACCTTCCCGGACAGCGAGGTGGGAGCTGTCCTTCGCGCGCCCGGCGACTATCCGGCAGGCAAGCAGGGCGATGTCCTGACGGTCGAGTTCACGGTGATGGGCATCCCTTGTCTCGGACTGAACGGGGGCTCGGCGATCAAGCACAACCAGGCTTTTTCGTTCCAGGTGGCGACCGACGACCAGGCCGAAACGGACCGCTTGTGGAACGCGATTGTCGGAAATGGCGGCCACGAAAATGTATGCGGCTGGTGCCAGGACAAGTGGGGAGTGTCATGGCAGATCACACCACGCGTTCTGACCGCCGCGATAACCAATCCTGATCAAGCGGCGGCCAAGCGCGCGTTCGACGCCATGATGGCGATGGGAAAGATCGACGTCGCTGCGATTGAAGCGGCTGTTAAGGGTTAACCAGCGCAGTTTGGGGCACAAGATTGACAACCCACTTCTCCAACAACACTATCTGCCCATGACCTACACACCTCGCACGTACATGATGTATTCCTCCATGACCGCTTCCGGCGGGCCATGAGGTCATGCGTGCTTGGAACCTGACGTATTAACCAAGGCCCCGCCAGAAATGGACGGGGCTTTTTAGTTCTCCGTCCGCCGATGGCTAATGGAGATTGAAATGTTAGAGATCAAACGAGCCCATCACGGCGATTGCCGGGCGGCATTCGACATTCGCCGTCAAGCGATACGGCATCAATGCATCGGCGCCTATACCCCGCAGCAAATGGACGTCTGGACGGCAGGGGCCGCCGAGGACGGATATTGCGACCTGATGGAAAAACACTTCTATCTGGGGTGTCTTCAGGGAGAACCCGTGGCGACAGGCATGCTTGATCTGGAGAGGCGTGAAATCGGCGCGATCTTTGTCCTGCCGGGCTTTATGCAGCGGGGCATTGGCAAGCGCATTCTGGATTACCTTGAATGCCTGGCGCGGGATCTGGGTCTGGAGGACGTTAATCTGGACGCTACGTTGAACGCTGCTGACTTCTACCGGCGATGCGGTTTCGTCGGTGAGCAGACGGCTATTTACCATTCGCCCTCTGGCCTGCAACTCGCTTGCATCCCGATGGTGAAGGCGCTTTAACGTTCTTGAGTGGCTACTGCGCTTTCCAGTGACCACCGCCCGACTCGCAATCAATTTTCGCCTGACTCAAATGCTCAGCGCCGTAGTAATACGTAGTGACCTGAGCATTGTTCGGAATACTCAGCGATGCGCTGCTCTTGTCCTTGCTGGTGGAGTGAGGATTGGCCAGTGATTCTTGCGTCAACGTGGCGATGCAAGTGGCCTGAGAATGATCGGCGCACTGTTCGACTTTTTTCTTGGTGCTGGTCAGCATGTCTTTACTCTCGTTGCTGCATGACCAATCGATGGCGTTCACCGGCATGCCTTCGTACTCATAGCAGCTATGCGTTTCGACCACCGGCACATCAGGGCTTTGGGAGCGGGTCAGCACGTCACAGCCTTCAGCCATGACCAGGGCGGGACTCAGGCTGGCAAGCAGAAACAGCAGTCTACTGTTCATCGGGATTTCCTCTCCAATGGCGTCATGTTTGTTCAAAGATCAGCGCTGATAGGGTTTCGAAAACGCGATGAGGCGCAGGGTTCCATTGGTTTTTCAGATCCGCTGTGGGAGGGGGCGCAAAAAGCCCAGGCCCGATGGTATGCTCGCCGCGCCACGCGCTGGCAGTCCAGGGAACACTCTTTAAGGAAGGGGATGGCGGATGATCGATTTCAACAACAAAGGCTTTTTCAAACTCAAGCAAAACAACGAGTACGCGGAGCGAGTCACCGCGTTGCTGCTGGACGGCGAGCAGGTCATTGATGCCTATAAATCCATGCGCGACGGCGTGGTGTTTACCAATAAACGAATCATCGCGGTGAACGTGCAAGGCATCACCGGCAGCAAAAAAGACTTCACTTCGTTGCCTTACAAAAACATCGTCGCTTACTCCGTGGAAACCTCGGGCACCTTCGACCTGGATTCTGAGCTGGAAATCTACTTCTCGGCGCTGGGCAGAGTGAAGTTTGAGTTCACTGGGAGGACGTCGATGGTCGAGATTTCCAAACTCATCTCACAGCATCTGTTGGGCTGAGCCCGGATTTTCACGGTCATTGCGGCGAGCTCCAATGCGAACGCCGATTACCCAAGGGAGAACGACATGAGCCAGACACTGGAGCGCGCCATTGCCATCGCCGCCACCGCGCACGAGGGGCAGATCGACAAGGGCGGTAGCCCTTACATCCTGCATCCGCTGAAAGTCATGTTGCGGGTCACGACGCTGGAAGAACGCATCGTCGCCGTGCTGCATGACGTGGTTGAGGACTGCGGCATCAGCCTTGATGACCTGCGCAAGGAAGGCTTCAGCGAAGCCGTTCTGACAGCCATCGAGTCGGTGACCAAAGTGCCGGGTGAGTCCTACGAAGCCTTCGTCGAACGCGCGGCGCAGAACCCGATTGGGCGGGTGGTGAAACTGGCGGACCTGGAAGAGAACAGCGATCTGTCGCGGATAGCGCAGCCGTCGTGGGAAGACCTGGAGCGGGTTGAAAAGTATCGACGGGCGATTGGCGTGTTGCGTTCCTGACAAGCCGAACAAATAGATCAATTGCGTCCCGCACTGTGTAGCAGCTGGCGAAGCCTGCGTTCGGCTGCGCAGCAGTCGTAAACCTGTGCACACGGTTTTCCTGAAGCATCGCATTGCCTGGACAACACGACTGCTGCGCAGCCGAACGCAGGCTTCGCCAGCTGCTACACAGTACGAGTTGCGTTACTGTGCAATGAAGTCGCGAATCGCTCGAATGGTCTGCGTTGGTGCTTCCTCCATCAGCCAATGTCCCGCACCCGGAATCACCACCTGCGTCACCGTGTCCGCTGCATTGCGCATCACGATCGCTTCATTCTCCCCAAATGATTTTTCCCCACCGACGGCCAGCACCGGCATCGTCAGCCGCGTGGCCGTCGACGCTTCGTTGTCCACCGTGTCCTGTCGAATGCTGCGGAACTGGGCGAAGGCCGCGTGCATGGCGCCAGGTCGGGCATAGAGTTTGGCGTAATGCTGACGGGTGGCTTCATCTACCTTGGTGGGGTCGCCCGCGAACTCGTTCCAGAAGCGGTCCAGGTAGATACGCTCCCGACCGGCGACCAGGCGTTCGGCATCCGGTCCGCCGAAGTCGAAGTGCCACAACATCGGCGAGCGGACAATATCGTTCCAAGGGGGAATGCCCGGCACAGGCGCATCCATCACCACCAGGCGATCGGTCAGCTGCGGATAACGCGAGGCGTAGGCGAAGGCGACCATGGTGCCGATGTCGTGGCCGATGACCACCGAGTGTTCGATACCCAGCGCTGCCAACAACGCACGGATGTCGCCGGCCTGGGTCTTCTTGTCGTAGCGGCTGTCCGGGATCGATGACAGGCCCATGCCGCGCAGGTCCGGCACGACGACGGTGTGATCCTTGGCCAGATCGGCGGCCAGTGGCGCCCACATGTCGCCGGTGTCGCCGAAGCCATGCAGCAGCACCACGGCGGGCCCCTTGCCGCCGACGCGCACATGGAGCGTGACGCCTTCGACCGGGATGCTGAGCGCAAGCAGCATAAAAACGGTTAACAGACGGATCATGACGGTGCCCTCCATCAGTGCGCGGGGAAGGAACCCCCGACGCAATGTGGATGAGCGTAGACCGTTTGATCGTCTCTGGATTGCCCTCTCCCAGACAGGAGAGGGCGGATACCAGCCTTAGGTGTGATGAATTTCCCGATCCTTGGTTTCCGGCAGGAAGAACGTGCCAAGAATGGCCGTCATCACCGCGATGACAATCGGGTACCACAGCCCGTAATAGATATCACCCGTGGCCGCGACCATGGCGAACGCCACGGTGGGCAGAAAGCCGCCGAACCAGCCGTTGCCGATGTGGTAGGGCAGCGACATCGAGGTGTAGCGGATGCGCGCCGGGAACAGTTCCACCAGCCAGGCGGCGATCGGGCCGTAGACCATGGTCACGTAGATCACCAGGATGGTCAGGAGCAGCAGCACCATCGGGTAGTTGGTCTTGGCCGGGTCGGCTTTCTCGGGGTAGCCGGCGTCCTTGAGTGCGGTGCCGAGGGTGGCGGCGAAGGCGTCGTTCTTGACCTTGAAGTCGGCGCCCGGCATGCCGGTGCCCTCGAAGCCCTGGATCACCTTGTCGCCGATGCGCACCTGCGCGACGGAGCCCGGTTCGGCTTTCTCGTTCTTGTAGGGAATGGCCCGCTTTGCCAACACAGTCTTGGCGAGGTCGCAGGAGCTGGTGAATTTGGCCTTGCCCACCGGGTCGAACTGGAACGAACACTGGCCGGGATCGGCGACCACCGTGACCGGGTTCTTCTCCTGCGCGATGAACACGTCGGGGTTACCGTATTGGGTCAACGCTTGGAAGATCGGGAAGTAGGTCACTGCCGCCAGGATGCAGCCGGCCATGATGATCCCTTTGCGGCCGATGCGGTCGGACAGGCTGCCGAATATGACGAAGAACGGCGTGCCAATCAGCAGGGAGCCGGCAATCAACAGGTTGGCGGTTTGCGGGTCGATCTTCAGTGTCTGCAGCAGGAAGAACAGCGCATAGAACTGCCCGGTGTACCAGACGACGGCCTGGCCGGCAGTGCCGCCGAGCAGGGCCATGATCACGATTTTGAGGTTGTCCCAGCGGGCGAAGGATTCGGTCAGCGGCGCCTTGGAGGACTTGCCTTCGGCTTTCATCTTCAAGAACACCGGCGACTCGCTGAGTTGCAGGCGGATGTACACCGAGACGATCAGCAGCAAGATCGACAGCAGGAACGGAATCCGCCAGCCCCAGGCCTCGAAGGCTTCTGTGCCGAGGATCGTGCGGCAGGCGAGGATCACCAGCAGCGAGAGGAACAGCCCAAGGGTTGCAGTGGTTTGAATCCACGAGGTGAAGTAGCCGCGTTTGCCTTTCGGCGCATGTTCCGCCACATAGGTCGCCGCGCCGCCGTACTCACCGCCCAGGGCCAGGCCTTGCAGCAGGCGCAGGCTGATCAGGATGATCGGCGCCGCCACGCCGATGGTCGCGTAGCCGGGCAAAAAGCCCACCACGGCGGTGGAGATACCCATGATCACGATGGTGATGAGAAAGGTGTGTTTGCGCCCGATCATGTCCCCCAGTCGGCCGAACACGATGGCGCCGAAGGGGCGTACCGCGAAGCCCGCAGCGAACGCGAGCAGCGCGAAGATGAAGGACGTTGTCTCATTGACGCCGGCGAAGAAGTGCTTGGCAATGATCGCGGCGAGAGACCCATAAAGATAGAAGTCGTACCACTCGAACACGGTGCCCAGGGACGAGGCGAAAATGACCTTGCGCTCCTCCTTGGTGATCCCGTGGTGGGGCGCGCTGCTCGTGGAAGTGTTGTCGATTGCGGCCATGAGTCTTCTCCGTCGTTCTTGTTATAGGCCGGAGTACCTCGTTACTTTTTTGCCGCACCCAGGCCCTGGGGCTGATGTCGTCGGATTACGGATTGCGCGAAGCATGCACACAGGCTGACGGCCTCGCATCGCTGCAAGGTTTCCTGAAGCATAATAGGCTTCGCGCAGATATCCACTCGCCATCACGCTCAACCCCGGGCTGATTCCCCAATGTGAGCCGCAAACCCGAATTCATCCGCAGCAATCTCATCGCGCAACGTCAGTTGCGGAATCTCATACGCCCCCGAATTCTGCGGACGAAACGCGATGGGCTGCGTCGTCCAAAGGTCATCCAGGCGCTGCCCAAGTGCGTCACACGTCGCTGAAAAGCGTGCGTCGTCCATTCGGCCAGTGCGATAGATCATGAACGGTGGCAGCACCTCGAAACCTGGGTAAAACAACACGCCGTGCTGGATCGGGAATAGCAGGTCGTCGATCGGACCGTTGATGCCTCTCGGGCTGTAATGAGACTCCCAGCCGCCGGCGGTCACGACCAGCATCGCTCGCTTGCCTGCCAGCGTGCCTTCCCCATAACGGTTGCCCCAGCGCGCGTCGGAATGTTCCCCCACGCCATAGGCGAAACCATAGGCGTAGACCCGCTCCACCCAGCCTTTGAGGATCGCCGGCATCGAAAACCACCACAGGGGAAATTGCAGAATCACCGCGTCCGCCCACATCAGCTTCTCCTGCTCACGCGCGATGTCGTGTTGTTGCAGGCCTTCTGCGTACGCACGCTTGGAGTCCAACGACGGATCGAAACGCGAGTCGCTGGGCCGGCCGATGCTGTCATCGGCATCCAGCGGGGCTTTCCAGTTCATCGCGTACAAGTCTGAAACCTGGACCTGGTGGCCGGCAGCTTCCAGCCGTTCGACGGTGAAATCTTTGAGCGAGCCGTTCAAGGACTTGGGTTCAGGGTGGGCATAAACGAGCAAAACATTCATCACTGAGTCTCCGGTGTCTGGAGGCTGCAGGATCGGACGTTGACCGGTATATTGGAAATGAATAACCAATATGCCAGGTATTGTCATGAATAATCTGCGGCGGCTGGACATCAACCTGTTGCTGACCCTTGATGTCCTGCTCTCGGAACACAACGTGACCCGCGCGGCTCACCGTCTGAATCTGTCGCAACCGTCGGTGAGTGTGCACCTGGCGAAGTTGCGCGATATTTTTGGCGATCCGCTGTTGCTGCCGGGCCCACGGGGCATGCGGCCCACCGCCCGCGCCGATGAATTGCGCGAACCGCTGCGCCAGGCACTGGAAGCACTGGAGCGCGCGGTGTCGCCGGCCGACGCTTTCAACCCGGCCGAGGCGCAACAGACATGGAAGGTCATGGCGTCCGATTACGGCGAGTCGACCATCCTGTTGCCCGCATTGGCCGGGCTGCGTTCGGCAGCACCGGGCACGCGCCTGGCGGTGTTTGACCTAGTCCCGCCACGACTGGCCAAACAAGCGGAGCAGGGCGCCATCGATCTGGCCTTTCATACCAGCGAGGACTCGCCACCCGGTATGCATCGCCGGGCACTGTTTACCGAGCGCTATGTGTTGGTGGGACGTGCCGACCATCCGCGCCTGCAAAAGCGCCCGACGCTGGCGCAATTCTGCGAGCTCGATCATGTGATCGTGTCGCCGGATGGCGGTGGTTTTCACGGCACCACCGACAGGGCGCTCGCCGAAGTCGGGCTGACGCGCCGGGTCGTGCTGTCGGTTCCGCACTTCCTGTTTGTCCGCTCGGTGCTGGAGAGCACGGACCTGGTGGCGATGCTGCCAGCACGGCTGGTTCGAGACGTAAATGGGCTGGCGGTGCTCGAGCCGCCGCTGGAGGTGCCGGGTTACGAGATGAGCATGCTCTGGCCGGAGCGCTGTCATCGCGATCCGGCGCATCAATGGCTGCGAGCATTTATTGTGGGCGCGGTGTGAAGACTCACGTCTTGATCACGTACCCATAGGCTCGAATGCGATCACCTTCCTGTTTCAAGTACACGCCCTGGAGTTCCGGCGTGAAGCCGGGCAGTGAGTTGATGCCTTCCTCCAGCGCCAGGAAGTATTTAAGTACCGCACCGCCCCATATTTCCCCGGGCACCACGCAGAGCACGCCGGGTGGATAGGGAAGCGCACCTTCGGCAGCGATGCGACCCTCGGCGTCTGCCAGCGCCACCAGTTCGACGTTGCCACGGATGAATTCGAACTGTGCGGCCTGCGGGTTCATCGCCTTCTTCGGGAAGTGTTCCTTGCGGAACATTGCCTTCTGCAATTGCTGGACGTTGTGGGTGCGGTAGAGGTCGTGCATCTCCTGGCAGAGTTGGCGAATGGTGTAGTTGCGATAGCGCTCCTGATGCTGCGCATAGATGGCCGGCAACACCCGGCTCATCGGCGCGTCATCACTGATGAAGCGTTCAAAGCGCGCGATCTGTGCGGCGAGATGAGTCATCTTCGCCCAGTCTTCGGCCGGGGTGAGCAGGAACAGAATCGAGTTCAGGTCGCACTTTTCCGGAACGATGCCATTCTCGCGCAGGAAATTGGCGAGGATGCCGGCATGGATGCCGAAGTCGGTGTAACTGCCATCGATCGGGTCGATGCCGGGTGTTGTGAACAGCAACTTGCAGGGGTCGATGAAGTATTGCTTGTCGGCGTAACCGCCAAAGGCATGCCAGCGATCCTTCGGATGGAATTCGAAAAACCGGATGTCGTTGGCGATGTCTTCAGTCGGATGGTCCTGCCAGGGGCGCCCGTCAATGGTATCCGGCACGAAGGGGCGAACCAGGGTGCACGCTTCCAGAATCAACTTGCGCGCGTCGATGCCGAACTTCACACAGTCTTCCCACAGGCGCAGGCCACTGCGGCCGGAATGGATGCGCGCGTTCACATCCAGTGAGGCGAACAGCGGGTAAAACGGGCTGGTAGACGCTTGGGCCATGAAGGCGTTGTTCAGCCGTGCATGGTTGCAATAACGGTCCTGGCCTTTGATATGGCGATCTTTCTTGTGGATCTGCGACGCCTGGGAAAACCCCGCCTGCTGTTTGTGCACCGATTGAGTGACAAAGATCCCGGGGTCGTTCTCGTGCAGATCCAGCAGCAGCGGCGAGCAATCCTTCATCATCGGGATGAATTGTTCGTAGCCCACCCACGCCGAGTCAAACAGGATGTAGTCGCACAGTTTTCCGATGCGATCGACGACTTGTCTGGCGTTGTAGATGGTGCCGTCATAGGTACCCAGTTGAATGATCGCCAGGCGAAACGGCCGTGGCAGCTCGGCCTTGTCCGGTGCGACTTCTCTGATGAGTTCGCGCAGGTAATCTTCTTCGAAACAATGGGCGTCAATCCCACCGATGAAACCATAGGGGTTGCGCGCGGTTTCCAGGTAAACCGGGGTCGCCCCCGCCTGGATCAACGCACCCTGGTGAATGGATTTGTGGTTGTTGCGGTCGAACAGCACCAGGTCGCCAGGCGTGAGCAGCGCATTGGTGACCACCTTGTTGGAGGCCGATGTGCCATTGAGTACGAAGTAGGTCTTGTCGGCGTTGAACACCTGCGCCGCGTGCTTTTGCGCCAGAAGTGCCGGGCCTTCGTGGATCAGCAAATCGCCGAGCTTGACGTCGGCGTTGCACATGTCGGCGCGAAACAGGGTCTCGCCGAAGAAGTCGAAGAACTGCCGGCCAGCCGGGTGTTTACGGAAAAACTGGCCGCCCTGGTGGCCCGGGCAGGCGAACGTCGCGTTGGCCGATTCGGTGTAGTGCTTGAGCGCGTCGAAGAACGGCGGCAGGAGGCTTTCTTCATAGGCTTTTGCCGCAGTCTCCAATTGGTTGCCATGGTATTCGGCGTTGTTTCGCGAGGGGTCAAAAATGCCATTTACCTGAAGCAGAACATCTTGCAGGTGCTTGTAGACGTCCCGGGCGCGGTTGCCGGAACCGGGGGAGGCGACGAGAAATATGGGGATATCGAAACCGGTACGTTGCAGGACGTCCAGGGCGCCCGCCATCACATCCTCCACAGAGAACACCGCAACCGCGACGTCGGTGTAGTCGGTTTGATTGAGCGGAATCACTTCTCGGGAGGTCTGGAAACAATCGAACGCGGAATCACTGGCGGCTATTTTCAGGGTTTTCATGCGGGGAATCTCCTAGCGGACAGTCACTTGTCGGCTTTTTTTCAAGAGATCAATTTAGCGAGGGAGACTTCAAGGCTCCCTGATCCAAATCATGTCGACACTGGTTATAGACCATGTTTGGCAAGGCTTATGGCTTTTCTACCAGCGTTCCCCAAGCACCGCGGCGCTCGACCCCCTCTGATTCGCTAACCCTTGGCTTCTGCTGATCAGGCGTGGCCCAACGCAATCGCGAACGAGACCACGATCATGCAGGCAAAGGCAAAATTTAGATTCATGAAGTTTTCATCCAAAACATTTTTGATGGCGCCATCTTGAATAGGTCACAAACAAATAAAAAATTCGGCTTCATGATATGAATCATCGAAACAATTGATAGCCGGCTGTTTGTGTTTATCCCGCGCTTTGGCTAGTCTCGCACAAACACGCAATTACGCGCAAAAACGGGCAAAAACGGGCAAAAACATGCACGACTCACACTCAGCCGCCGAGCTCCCTCATCTGCGCCGGCAAAAAATTCTATTGATCCTCGAACGTGATGGCAAGGTCATGGCTAGCGAGTTGAGCCAGCACTTCGCGGTGTCCGAAGACACCATTCGCCGTGATCTGGCAGAGCTGGCGACCGCCGGGCTGGTGCAGCGGGTGCACGGCGGGGCGCTGCCGCGGCCCAAGGATACCGGCAAGGATTATTTCACCCGCGTCAGCGAAACCGATGAGGTGAAAACACACCTGGCGCAACTCGCCGCACGCCAGGTACACAACGGCCAGATTGTGATTTTCGATTCGGGGAGCACGACGCTGCAGATCGCCCGTTCTCTACCGTCGGACATTGCCATTACGGCTGTCACCGCCTCGCCGATGATCGCGATCACCCTGGCTGAATACAAAGGCATCACGGTGATTCTGGCCGGCGGACAACTCAACCCTGCGACCATGTCGGCCAGCGGACATGAAACCCTGCGGCTGATCGAGGGCATCAAGGCTGATCTGCTGTTCACCGGGGTCTGCGCGATTCACCCGGAAGTCGGCATCAGCTCCCTGCATTTCGACGAGGTGCCGGTCAAACAGGCGATGCTCGCCAGCGCCTCCCACGTCGTTGCCGTCACCACCGCCGACAAACTGGGGGCGGTGGAGCCGTTCGTGGTTGCGCCGTGTCAGCGCATTCATACCCTGATCACCGAGCGTCATGTGGCGTCGGGCAATGTCGAGGACTATCAGAAACTCGGGATTGAGGTGGTGCAGGTGGAGGCGTGAAGCGCCATGCAATGAGCCTGCTGCGGGCGGAAGTAAGGAGCGTACTGACTCAAACGCCGAACTCACCCCAACACATAGTCGACGGGTTCCAGAACCGGGGGAAGCTGCGTTGCACCCAGCGCCGCCAGGACATCACGTTCGATGTTGCGCACCATTGCATCGGTAGGCAGGTCGTTTTCATCGCGGCCGAACGGGTCCTCCAGCTCATCGCCAATCGCATCCAGACCGAAAAAGGTATAGCTGACGATGGCGGTGAAAACCGGTGTCAGCCAGCCCAGTGGTTCGGCCATCGCGAAGGGCAGCAAAATGCAGAAGAGGTAGATGGTTCTGTGCAGCAACAGGGTGTAGGGGAAGGGCAGTGGCGTGTGTTTGATTCGTTCACAGACCGCCTGGGACCGGGTCAGACTTGTCAGGTGGTTGGCCATTAGCGTGTAGCGCCACTCACTGATTACCCCTGACTCGCCAAGTGCTGAACACTGTTGGCCGACCTGGATCAGAATGCGCCCACTGATGTCAGGTGCGTTGCCCTTCGGCATCGGCTCAAGCCAGTCGCAACCCGCGTCCAGTTCATTTTCCGCGCGCAACTTGGCGTTCAGCGCATGGGCGAAACCGCAGAGGTTGCGCAGGATCTTCTGCCGCTCTTCCGCGTCCTTGATGACCTGGGTTTCACGAATCATCGAACGGATCGCGACCATCATTTCGCCCCAGGCTTTACGCGCTTCGTACCAGCGGTCATAGCAGGCGTTGTTGCGAAAGCTCATGAAAATAGAAAGGGACAAGCCCAGCAACGTGAAGGGCGTCGCGTTGACCTTTGCAAAGTAGCTGGGGTGCATTGTTTCGACGAGCACGATGGCGGAGGCCAGCAGCGTCACCATCAGGCTACGTAACGCAATTCGCTTGGCAATCGAGCCCTTGAGCGCAATCAGGATGTTGATCAGGTTGGGTTTGGGTCTGACGATCATGGTGTTCTGCCTGCGCAGGAGTCCATTGTTAATGGCTATTGCGCTGTTTACGGAGTTGGTTAGCGCAGGCTAAAAGCAACTTGGCGGGACGTCCAATCACTATGGATGACCAAGTGATCGACAGAATCTATGACGGGTTTTTACTGTCCGGAGCCCAACAGTGAGTTCCGGGTTTGTGCCTGCAAAAAAACGGGCGTTACTGCGCCCCGAACATCGCCGTCCAGTAAATCCCCGGATCACTCTTCGGATCAACCGCATAGGCCGCGCCCATCTCCCGGTAATTTGGGTTCATCAGGTTCGCGCAGTGACCGGCGCTGGACACCCAGCCATCGACCACCTTGCGCACAGTGTCTTGGCCGGCAGCGATGGTCTCGCCGACCTGCCCGCCGCTGTAGCCTGCCAGCTCAGCCCGATCACCCGGCATGCGGCCATCGCGGTCCTTGTGATCGAAGTAATTGTTGTTGGCCATCGACCGGGCGTGCTCCTCGGCCGCCGTCGCCAGTGCGGCGTTCCAGGCCAGTGGCGTGGCGGCGGCAAAGGATTGCGTGCCGCACTGGCGCGGCTGACTGCGTGCGATGTTGAGTTCGGCCAACAGCTTCTGACCTTCCGACTGCCAGTCGCCCAGGCGACCGCTTAACAGTGGCCGCGCCAGCACGATGCGCCACTCGCGGTCCTGGTGGCTGACGCCGACATCGACGAATTGCGGGTCCAGCACGATCTGGCAAAAACTTTCCTGAATGGCTTTCATCGCCGACGGCGCATCGCGCGGCCCGGACAGGCTGATCGCCTGTACATTCTTCATCGGATAACCCGCGCTGGCCATTGCCTGCTGCAGATTGCCGACGCTGTTGGCGTTCAGCGCCAGCCGTGGGTCGCCGGCCAGCGGTGGCAGTTCCTGCGAGACCTGACCCGCGCAGCGCTGCACCTGGCTGCGGTAGAGGTTGATCGAATCAATCAGTTGTTTCTCGTCGGCCGCCAACGCATTCACGGCGAACAACATCCCCAGTGACAACGTAGCAAGACGCATAGCAGATGATTTGAAGCGCATGGAAATCCCCTTGAGCTGACTGCGCCCATGATGCGCGATTTCACCCCCGCCAGCACAATGACTTTTCACGCCCCAAGACTGTTTTTTTTGTCCGTCTGTTGGAATGAATTCTGGCAACTACAATCAAGCAAAGTCGCCAGTGTGGCGTGCTTCCGGTTCCGTCAGAAAGGTCGATCATGCGAGTTGTCTGGATAGCCACCTGCTTCGCAATAACCCTTCTTGCCGGTCACGCCATCGCGTCTGAGCAAGAGCAAAAAAAGCAAGTGGCTGAGGACAAGGCCGAGGTCCTTGAGCAGAAAGCTGCGGAGAAGGGCACCGATGTACCTGTGCCCAAGTCCGAAACCATCACCACATCTGAGGCTCAGGCGGTCGATCCGGCCGGTCAGTCGCCTATGGACGATGCAATCACCTGCCTGGCTCGCTCCATCTATTGGGAATCCAAAGGCAAATCGCCCGCCGACATGGAAGCCGTCGCCAGCGTCGTCATGAACCGCCTGGGCCATGAGGGCTTTCCGGACACGGTATGTGCCGTGGTCAAACAGGGCTCTGAAACCAAAAATTGTCAGTTTTCGTGGTGGTGTGATGGACGCTCGGATCAGGTCCAGGAAGAAACCCAATACGCGATTGCCAAGGAAATCGCACGCAAGGCGCTCAACAAGCAACTGAACGACCGAACCCACGGCGCGATGTATTTCCACGACAGGAAAGTGAAACCCGCTTGGGCGAGGAAATACATCAAGACCACCGAGACTTCGATGTTTCTTTTTTACAAGCCGCGTGGTGGGACGGCGAAGTAGGGACGTTCGCATGAGCGAGGTCTACGCCACTGGCGCAGCGTTGCACATCACGGTGTTTATCGAAGACTCCAGCCTCTTGGGTTTGATGAGCGCCGGTGCGCGTTTTCGTGAGGCCTGTCAGCAAGAAAACGAAAAGTGGCTGAAGACTGTGGATTCAACCGGTCGACGCAACACAACTAAATTCTGTGTAAGCAGAAGGAGTGTTGCAGATGAAGCATTTCTCGTTACTGCTCAAGCATCAAGCTACGCCAAATGATCATCGGCTTTTCTACAGGCGCGACTTCCAGTTGCAACTGCTCTTGTGTATGCCTGTTGTGCGGTGGCTGCTCCTCTGGTTCAGGCGCTGGAGTCTGATACTTGGCGGCATGCACGTTATCTACTGACATTTTTTGTAGTGCGCTTATTTGATTGTTATGGTGACTTTGCCTTTTGATCTGCCCTGCTCGACGTACCGCAACGCCTCGGCAGTCGATTCAAAAGGGAAGGAACGATCGATGACCGGTTTGATGACGCCAGCCTCGATAAGCGAGGTGATTTTTTGCAGTTGCATCCCGTCGGCACGCATAAACAAAAATGCATAGTTCACCCCGTGCTTGCGGGCTTTTCTGCGAATACCGCTGCTCAGCAGGCGCATGACTTGCCCCAGCACCCAGGACAAGCCTTGCTCTTGGGCAAACTGCGCGGTCGGCGGCCCCGAAAGGGAAATGAGCTGTCCGCCAGGCTTGAGAACCTTGACCGATTTCTCCAGTACATCGGCACCGAGGCTGTTCAACACCACGTCGAAATCGCGCAACTCGTTTGCAAAATCCTGCTGTTTGTAATCGATGACCACATCCGCCCCGAGTGCTTTCACCCATTCGACATTCGCCGTGCTGGTGGTGGTCGCAACGAAGGCGCCAAGGTGTTTGGCGAGCTGGATGGCAAGCGTGCCGACACCGCCGGATCCGGCATGAATCAACACCTTCTGGCCTTTTTTCACCTGGGCGGTCTCAACCAGCGCCTGCCAGGCCGTCAAGACGGCCAAGGGGATGGAAGCCGCTTCGGCCATGTCGAGATTCGAGGGTTTCAGCGCGAGCGCGTTTTCGTTCACGGCGATCAGTTCAGCAAACGTCCCGATCCGTGCCTCGGGAGGACGTGCATAGACTTCGTCTCCTGGCTTGAATCGCTTCACCGCCGAACCCGTGCGAACGACCACTCCAGCCAGGTCATTGCCCAATACCAATGGAAATGTATAGGGCAGGATCAGTTTGAATTCCCCGGTTCTGATCTTCGAGTCCAACGGGTTCACGCTCGTTGCATGCACCTGGATCAGAACGTCATGCACACCGACCGCAGGGTCGGGCACTTCGCCAATCATTCCGTTCTGCTTGCCGTAGTGGTCGATAAAAAATGCCTTCATGTTGCAGCTGCTCTTGTCGGTGGAATGAAAATGGGGCGCGGCCCCGGCAACGTTGATGCGATGAGACGTGCAGGCTGTCAGGCGTCGAGGAACGCCAAAGCCTTGGCCACGAAATCAGTATGGTGCTGGAAAATGCTGCCGTGCCCGGCGTCCGGGTAAATGATCAGTTGCGCGTTGGGGATTCGCTTTGCCAGCTCAATCGAGTTAACAGTGGGCACCATGATGTCGTTGTCCCCGTTGGCTATCAGCGTCGGCATCCGCAGGCGACCGAGTTCTTGCGGCGCCTGCTTGCCCCACGCAGTAATGGCTTTCAATTGCCGTAAAAACGCGCGGGGTGTCGGGCCTTTGTCCCGGTCTTGCCGGCGCTCTTTCAATCGTTGCAAATACTCGGACGCGGCGCGTTGTCCGTTGGCCGTGGTGGTAAAGAACAGGTAGAACTTGGGATCTCGTAGCGTCAGCAAACCTTTGATCATTAATGGCCAGGTCACCGAACCGACGCTGTCGATGCCTGTGCCACCGGCCGGTCCGGTTCCGGTGAGGATCAGCCTGCGCACGCGTTCGGGAGCTTTCAGGGCGATGTCTTGAGCGACGAAGCCGCCGAGTGAAAAGCCGAGCAGGTCCACCTTGTCAAAACCCAGCGCACGAATCAGGCCGATGGCATCGTCAGCCATCTCACCAACGGTCAATGGCGCGGCGCCGCCCGAGCCACCGATACCGCGGTAATCAGTAGTGATGACACGCCGGTTTTTTGCCAGACCGTCGATGATCCTGGGGTCAAAGTTATCCAACACTGCCCCCCAATGGTTGAACATGACCAGCGGGACCTCCGTCCTGGGCCCCAGGTCACGATAAGCGAAGGGTATCCCGCCAATCAGAACCGACTGGTTCGCCGCGTTGATAAATGACGACTGCGAACCCGGGTGATTGCTTATAACCATATGGGTCATGTTTACTCCGTCCGATTGCGAGACGAGGCCGACCTGCTCGACATGGGTCAGACTTGAGTCAAATAACGTTCCGCCACGGCGGACTGCCTGATCTGCGACAAAAGACCCTGACGCGCAGTTTGCAGGGCATCCCAGCGCTCGCCTTCATGCAGCGGAGGAATGGTCACCGGTTCGCGACGGTCGAAGCCAACCAGTGCGGCATCGACCAGATCATCCACTTCCATGATTTCGCTCAAGGTGTTGATATCGATACCGGCGCGATCCCAAATCTCCGTGCGGGTGGCGGCGGGCAGTACGGCTTGCACATAAACACCCTGAGGCAAAAGTTCCAGGCTCAGGCCTTGGGAAAGGAACAGCACAAACGCCTTGGTCGCCCCATAGACCGACATGCCGAACTCAGGCGCCAGACCCACCACCGAACCGATGTTGATGATCGCGCCTTCACCTGCTTTGGCCAGGCGTGGCGCGATGGCGCTGGCGAGCCGCACCAGCGCGGTGGTGTTGAGGGCCACCAGGTGCGCAACGCTGTCGGTGCTTTGCTCGATGAAGTTGCCGGACTGTGCGGCGCCGGCATTGTTGACGAGGATGCCGATGCGCGCGTCATCCCGCAGGCGCGCTTCGACGGTGTGCAGGTCGCTGAGTTGAGTCAGGTCGGCCTGAAGCACTTCAACGGCGACGTTGTGTTCGCCACGCAGCTTTGCGGCGAGCGTTTCCAGGCGCAAGTGGTCGCGGGCGACCAACACCAGATCATGCCCACGTTGGGCGAAACGCTCGGCGTAAACCGCGCCGATGCCGGTGGAAGCGCCAGTGATGAGAACGGTAGGGTGAGTAGTCATGATGTCAGCTCTTTATCAGGAACATGGAGTGGGATTGATGCACGAGTAAAACCAGGCTCGATCAGTCAGTGCCTAGTTCGCGGCAGCGCTTGATTCGGCAAGCGTCGGGTAGTCGATGTATCCCGCCGCACCGCCGCCGTAGAGCGTGGAGGGGTCGAAGGCAGACAGTGGCGCACCGGTCTTGAGCCGCTCCACCAGATCAGGGTTGCCGATAAAAGGGCGGCCAAAGGCGATCAGGTTGGCCTTGTCATCCGCAAGGCGTGCCGTGGCCAGGTCCAGGTCATAGCCGTTGTTGGCGATGTAAGTGTTCTTGAAGCGCTGGCGCAAGGCGTCGAAATCAAAGGGCGCCACGTCGCGTGGCCCACCGGTCGCGCCTTCGACGATGTGCAGATAAACGATGTCCAGAGTATTGAGTTGGTCGACGATGTAATCGAACTGAGCCTGTGGATCACTGCTCGATACACCATTGGCCGGCGAGACAGGCGAAAGACGAATGCCCGTGCGATCAGCACCAATCTCGGCGGCCACCGCGGCCGTCACTTCCAGCAGCAGGCGCGCACGGTTTGCGATCGAGCCGCCGTAGGCATCAGTACGCAGGTTGGCGCCGTCCTTGATGAACTGATCCAGCAAATAGCCGTTTGCACCGTGGATTTCCACGCCGTCGAAGCTTGCCGCCATGGCGTTTGCCGCCGCTTGGCGGAAATCGTTGACGATGCCCGGCAGTTCGTCAGTCTCCAGCGCTCGCGGCTCGGAAACGTCCTCGAAGCGATTGTTTACGAACACCTTGGTCGCAGGACGAAGCACGGAAGGGGCTACCGGCGCCGCGCCGTGCTGTTGCAGATCGACGTGGGAAACACGGCCCACATGCCACAGTTGCAGGAAAATTCTCCCGCCTTTGGCGTGAACGGCATCGGTCACTTTGCGCCATCCCTCTATCTGAGCCGGTGTGTAAATGCCTGGCGTGTCCTGATAGCCCTGTCCCTGCTGCGAGATCTGCGAGGCTTCGGAAATCAGCAAGCCCGCGCTGGCCCGCTGGCTGTAATAGGCAGCAGCAAACTCACTCGGCACAAAGCCTTTGCCTGCGCGATTGCGCGTCAGCGGGGCGAGAACCACGCGGTTTGACAGCGTCAGGGTGCCAAGCGTGTAGGGGGTAAACAGATTCAGGTCGCTCATGGGTGTTTGTTCCGTGCCCGTTGGTAAATGGTCATATCGCTTGCGATTAGGATGATGATCGAAATCTAAACTGTCAACGGTTTTGATTATGATCAGCATCTATGTATCATCAGCTGATGAATTTCCAGCGGTAGCGAGGTATCGAACATGCGAGTGTCCAAGGCTCAGGCCCAGGCAAATCGGGAGCACATCGTCGAAACGGCCTCAGTCGTGTTTCGCGAGCGCGGTTTTGACGGTGTCGGCGTGGCCGACCTGATGGCCGCCGCCGGTTTCACCCATGGCGGTTTCTACAAACATTTCGGTTCGAAGGCTGACCTGATGGCCGAAGCCTCGGCCAACAGTCTTGCGCAGTCACTGGCCAGCGCCGAAGCATTGAGCGTGAAGGATTTCATCGATGTGTATGTGTCCAGGGATCATCGCGACGGGCGCGCCACGGGTTGCACCATGGCGGCGTTGTGCGGTGACGCGGCGCGTCAGTCAGGCGATTTGAAGTCGGCATTCGCTGAAGGCATCGAGCGCACGTTGCAAACGCTCGGCGAAAAATACCCGACCGGGCCGGATGCGGTGCCGGGTGAGGCGAGGGTGAAAATGATCGACCTGCTTGCGCGCGCGGTCGGCGCGATCATGTTATCGCGCGCCTGTCCTGACGACTCGGCGCTGGCCGATGAAATTCTGGCGGCGTGTCACGCGCAAATGACCGCATCATTATCTATTCAATCGTAGATTCAGTCGTAGAGGGGATAGATGGATGTCGCACAACGCGTGCTGAACGATTTAGCCAATCTGTTGCATCGACCGGTTGAATCCACAACCGATTGCTGCCTGTCGCGAAGGGCTGCAATCGACCGAAGCTGTCGGTCAAAAATGCCGAAGACATGAGTGCATTAATGCACTCATGTGGTTCAGACGCATCTCAGATCATTGTTTCATCAAGTCCCCCGGTTTCCATGCCTTGTCGAAGAACGCTTTGGTCGGGCCGTATAACCGCAGAATCACGAAGTAACCTTCGCCCGGCAGGGTTTTGATCCAGTTTTTACCGGCGCCTGGTGAGTTCGGGCCGAAATGCACGTCGATTGAGCCGTCGGTGTTGGTGACGGGTTTGTCTATGGTATTCAGCGACGGGAACGGCTGGCCGTTATCCAGGCCTGATGCCGTGATCGAGTCATACGCCGTCACCGACCAGAACAGTGCCGCCGGAATGCCTTTGGGCAGGTTCAGCGAGTAGCTGTTGCTGCCGGACAGGAATTGGCCTTTGGCATCGACGAAGGTGGCCGGGTACTTGGCGCCGACGTTTTCCATGTTCACCGCCATGCCCGGGCTGGCCGAGTAGGCATTGGTGAAGAAACCGGTGCGCGGGTCGATGTAATTGAAGGTGTCGGCGGTGAACGTCGCATTGCCGGGGAATACGTTCAACCACTTGCGATCCGGATACCAGGTGCCATTGGCGACAATGGTTTGCGGTGTGTAGGAAATGGCATAGCCGATCTTGCTTGCGGTTTTCGCTGCCTTGTCGAGCAGGTCGCGGGTGGCAGGCTCTGGTTTGAACGGTTTGCCTTTGACGATACCCAGTGCGGCGAGCATGTCGCGCATTTCCATGTCTTGAGAAAATAAATCAGTCCCCTTTTTCCTTGGGGCACACAGCGTTCTCAGCCTTAGGGGCAGGTAGCCAGAGGCCAACCGACTTGCGCTGCACGGAGGAGGCTGGCCTTAACAACCAAGCGGTGAAATGGGGCAATGACGAAGATGTAGGCCCGGCCTAGACGGTTGTGGCACTGGACCACGGTTGAAAAAACGAGTTGGTGACTGCCTTCTGGCTCTGCCTCTCCAGAACACAGAACCGATATCCGGAAGTCGAGGTGCTTGTCGTCCTCTCCCAACACGATTTCAGTCTGGTTCGTGCTGTAGACCTTGAAGACTCCAATCCGATTAGCAAGTGATGCCAAGTGTTTGGCTGTCTTGAGACCAAAACAGGCAACGATAGTGTCTCGGACTTTTATGAGCCATCCGATCCAGGATGGCTGGTGGGAAAAGATGAATCGAGCTAGCAAATCTGGATTGCTGGATGTGCCCGCAGGGAGCCGAATCGCAAAAGCGTCCGCCAGGTTCATTGACTTGTAAAGGTGGGTGATGCCGGACCTCGAGGGGACTGGCACGGACGTAATGAGCTCGAATTCTCTGGGCATCGGGGATCTCTCCTGAGGTCTAACTACTAATTAGATGACATGCTCTCGTACCACGATTTTACAAACTGTCTTCTTTGTAGATAGATGACTGAAGAAACTCTGCTATCAGCGATGTAATCTGCTGTTGAATCACCCCACGCGGGCGAGCGCTGTCGCCATCCCTACAAATGATGCCATCGCCTGGTACTTCTTCTTCGAGCATTACCTCCGCGCCAAGTTTGCACACCGACAGAAAAGTGAAATGGCTTGCGTCGCTGATTTCGACGTAACGGCTTGACGCCGCAGGCAGGCGTTTGGCCAGGTTGGCAGACTCCAACTCAGCGGGAAGCTCGCGCGACGGTACGCCGGCAGCGATCACCAGCGTTGGTACCGGCAGCGCGGCCAGGCTTTCATCGGTCATGCCCCGTGAAAGCCCCAGGTCCAATGTAACCACGGCAGTGACGCGTTTATCGCGCCAATCGGCGGCCAACGCGGCCTGTGATTCAGAGGTGCTTGCGGGGTTTATCTTTCCATAGACGGTGCAACTTGCTAACTGCGGGTGTGCTTTGCAGTCATGGGCGAAGCGGTCTGGATCGAAACGAGCACCGGCGATCTCCAGGGCGGTCCAGCCGCCGAGTGAATGGCCCACCACTGCAATTCGGTCATTGGCGACCAAGCCGAATTTTTCAGGTTCAGTCGTAACCCTATCAATGGCTCGGCGCAAATCAACGGGCCGCTGCCATAACTGCGCCGCTGCTTGAGGGCTACGGTCATGAGTGGTGGTGCCAGGGTGATTGATTGCGGCGACGATGTAACCCCTATGAGCCAGAGCACTGGCAAGCCAGATCTGGTTGCTCCAGTTACCCCTGTACCCGTGGGAGAGCACCAACAATGGATGCTTGCCAGCAGCGGGCGGCGCGTCACGAACGGCAGAAGCACCGACGAACACCGCATCATCGCCAATCATTTGCGTGGCTGCGGTAGTTGCACTGGGGTACCAGACGACCATCTCCAGTGCGCGGTCATTGTGCGAGTCCGCCAGTGTGGAAGAGTGAAAGCCGACAGGGTTCTCGTCAGCGAGTGCGATAGTCGTCAGCCAGGTCAACAGCAGGGCGCCAAAAGCTATTTTCAATGTCGTTTCTTCCTTGATCAGATAAGTGCATAGCAACTGCTGAGTTATTAATGCCCGGGCATTGGACTGCTTGGGCGCTTTACATCGCGTTTTCGCCTTACCGGGTCAGGGCTCGCAATGCGGCTCGGTTGAGGTAACCGGGGCGTACGCAGTAACAGACTGATTTCCTCTGCGCTGACCGCTCTGCTGAAGAAGTGGCCCTGAATTTCATCGCAGCCGTTTTCACGCAGGAAGGTTTGCTGCTCTTCGGTTTCGACGCCTTCGGCAATGACCTTGAGGTTCAGTTTGTGCCCCAACGAAATCACCGCGGTGGCGATGGCTTTGTCGTTCTCGTTGTCGGGCAGATCGCGCACGAAAGACTGGTCGATCTTGAGCCTCGCGATCGGGAAGCTTTTCAATGCTGCGAGGCTGGAGTAGCCGGTGCCGAAGTCGTCGATCGAGAGACTGATCCCCATTGATTGCAGTTCCTTCATTTTGCTGATGGCTTGCTGAAGGTCTTGCATGATCAGGCTTTCGGTCAGCTCCAGCTCAAGGTACATCGGGTCCAGTCCGGTTTCTTGCAAGGCATGCATCACCCGGTCGATCAGGTCCCTTTCGATGAACTGGCGTGCTGAAATATTCACCGACATGGTGATCGGCGGCCAGCCCGCATCCTGCCAGTCCTTGTTCTGTCTGCACGCGGCATGAATCACCCAGTCGCCGATGGGCACGATCAACCCGGTCTCTTCGGCCTGCGGAATGAATTTGATTGGAGACACGATGCCGAGCTCGGGGTGCTGCCAGCGGATCAGTGCCTCTACGCCGATAATCTGACCTGACTGCAAATCCACCTGTGGCTGGTACAGCAGCAGGAACTCGTCATGGTTGAGTGCGTTTCGAAGCCCGTCTTGCATGGCGAGCTTGCCCTGGACCTTGTTTTTCATCTCGCTCGTATAGAACTGGTAACTGTTGCGACCCAGCTCCTTGGCCCGGTACATGGCGGCGTCCGCGTTGCTGAGCAACGTGTCGGTATCGTTGCCGTCGGCAGGGTAGGTGGCCAACCCCATGCTGCAGGTGACGTGGAGTGTATGTCCGCTGAGCTGAATCGGCCGCAGGATGGCTTCCTGGATTTTGTGCAGGGCTGGAGTAACGCCGTCGAGGTCTGAGGGCTGGTCGAACAGGATGATCACAAACTCGTCGCCACCCAGTCGCACGACGGTGTCGGTGCGGCGTACACACTCCAGCATGCGCTGGGCGACGGTTTTCAGCAGTTCGTCTCCAGCACTGTGCCCAAGGCTGTCATTCACCAGTTTGAATTTATCCAGATCGAGAAACACCACCGTCACCAGGCGGTCGTAGCGCTGAGCATAAAGTATTGCCTGCTTGAGACGGTCTTCGAGCAGTGTGCGATTCGGGAGCCCGGTCAATGCGTCATGGTCGCCCATATAGCGAATGCGCTTTTCGGTAAGTTGGCGTTCTATCGCAATGCCGGCAAGCGGTGTCGCCATGTCGATCAGTCGCGTTTCGGTCGAGCTAGGGCTGCGTACGGTGTTGGAATACAAGGCAAACGTACCCAATACCTTTCGCTCATGGGACAGAATCGGCGTCGACCAGCAGGCGCGAAATCCATAGGGTGCAGCGACTGAACGGTACGCCTCCCACAGCGGATCCAGCTCGATATCCGTGACGATGACCGGTTCTCGTCGATACACCGCGGTGCCGCATGAACCGACGTTCGGCCCGATCGCAATCCCGTCAATGAGCTGGTTATAGGCTTTCGGCAAACTGGGGGCAGCCCCGTGCAACAGGTGCTTGCCATCCTCATCCAGCACCAGGATGGACACCATCATCCCCTCTAGCTGGGACTCCACCAGGTGAGCCAGGCTGTCGAGGACTTCTGCAAGCTCGGTGCTTCTGGCGATCAGCTCCAGGACATGACCTTGTCCGGCACGGATGACGGCTTCTTGCTCTAATCGGCTGTTTTGCAGGGCGAGTCGCTCTGTGGCGATACTCAATTGGACCGTTCTTTTTTCCAGCTGAAGTCGGTCTTTGAGGAATTGATTCACCGCGCGAGCCATATTGCCGATCTCGTCCTTCCCATGTTCCGCCATCATCAAATGCGTTTTGTCAGTGTGTTCCTGACGCAATTGCCGGCTGATTTCATTCAGGCGCGCGAGCACATGACGGCCCATGAAGACCCGGGTCACGAACCAGGCGAACACCAGGCTGGCGCCCAACATGATAAGCACCCATTGCTGGCTACGATTTGAGGCCTCGACCAGGCGCTGCAGGGCTTCGCGATAGTCTTCGGTGTAAGCACTGGATTGTGCGCGGGCCACCGCGACCAGAACCCCAGCCTCATTCTTCAGTTCCTCATTGAAGCGCTGTATGACGTTGTGCTGATTGATGAGCCTCAGGCGCAGGGAGAAGAGATCGGGCGTCTCCACATCAGCGTCGGGTAACTTGCCTGCGGTGCGTGACAGGCGCTCATAGCGGATCCGCAGCCGTTGCACGGCATCACTGTCAACAGCCTGCGGCAGATCGAAAAGCAACACCGCCAGTTCCAGGCTGGCCCGGGCCTGAGTCGCGGTTAACCGGGCGGTGTGATCCTCCATGGTTTGCTCGAAGGTGACCTCGGTTTGCAGCAGGCTTTCTCGCAGCTGCGCAACGATGTTGGCGGTATTGCGGAACATCTGACTCGACTGATGCATGTCGAGTATCGCCACGCCACTGTTCGCGGCAGTCAGCTGCTGCACCAGTTGATCAAGGGCTTCAAGCTGTTCGACGGTCGCCGCATAGCTTGAGCGCAGGGTGTCGGGGGAGCGGGTTGTCAGAAACTGATCGGTCTGGCGTTCGATCAGCAAGGTACGCTGCAGCATGTCTTGCCCATCTTGCATGCGGACCAGTCGTTCATCCGTCAGCTGGCGGGTGGCATTGTTTGACGTGCGCAAGGCGTAGACCGCCGTTGCACCACTCGCCAGGATCAGCAGCGCCAGCGCCAGAAACGCCAGTGTGAACTGTGCGCGTAGCGATTGCGGCAATAGCTGGCGTCCGAGCCGGGAAGTAACGTCCAATATCAGGGATTCCATTGGTGGCGATAGATGTCTCGATAGCCATTGTCAGGGTCGTACTGGAATTTCTTCCCGCCGTCGAAGGCGATATTGTCGGCATTGACCAGGTGAATCGGTGCGACGAAGCCGCTCACCGGCTGACCTGCAAACAGTCGGTTCAATTCATCCATCACCTGCCAGCCATGCAGGTTGAGCGGCTCGGCCACGGTGACGGTCTGGTAGGTTTTTGCCTGTATGCGCAAGAAAGCCGAAGCGCTGCCATCACCGGCAGACAACAGACTGATGCCGTCGCTGGGTATTGCGGCGTTGGTCAATGAGGCAATCGAGTAGTCGAAATAGATATCGTTGATGGCCAGCGTGTGGGTCCAGCGCTTGCCATAGCGCTGAAGCAGTTCCTTGGTGATCGCCGGCATCTTCTCGCCACTTTCGGAGATCGCGACATCGCGCACTTCCAGCAACGTGCAATCCGGACAGGCCCGAATGACGTTTTCCATGGCCTTGGCTTTCGCCATGGCGATGCTGTACTTGGAGTCGGTCAGGATGACCACGCCGGCGTGTCCGTTTGACTGTGCCACTGCCGCCATGGCCGTGAGGCGAGCCACTTCGAGCGGGTCGGTCGTGACGTTCATGGCCACCGGCGTGCCGTCAATCGGCCCGGGTCGTGCCCCGGCGTGCCAGCCAACCACCGGCACATCCCGTTTGGCGAAGAGGATCAGTGCCGCATTGTTCTCAAGGGCATCGGAGCCGCACAGAATGAGGCCGTCGGGTTTCGCTGCCAGGGCATCGGAAAAGGCCTTTGCGCGCCCGGCCGATGATCCAGCGCCATCGAATATTTTCAGCGTCCAGCCCATCGCCTTGGCTGCCTCGCGAGCGCCCTGCGCGACACCGACAATTCCTCCGTTACGCAAATCTTCTGCGACAAAGGCGATGCTCTTGCCCCGCGGGGCTTGCGGGCCGGATACAGGGCCGCTCCAGCGAACGGCATCGAGGGTGGCCCTGGAAACAATTTCCTGCGCTTGAATCACCGTAACCGTGGCGTTTTCGGCACCCGCTGCGGTTGGCAGGTTCTGGCCGAACCCGGGAGTTGCCGTGAAAAGACAGAAAACCGTAATTGAAGCCATCCAGAGTGGCCCGGGCCTGATCAAACGGGTTCGATCACCGCCTGTGATGCCGGGGCTGGAGCCGATGGCGCGATCATAGTCTGGCATGGCGTCCCTTTTTGCCAAGAGTGCAGCGTTCACTGTCCGAAAGGATAGTCGGTTCTGCTGTCATCCGGTCTTTTGTGGGTAAAGTGCGCGAACTTTAGTCCTGAACATTCAGGAAATGGGACAGGGTCCATGGCACAAAACAAGGGACGAAGGCCAATTGCATCGTTGACCACATTGAGTGGTTTTACAAGGCTTCGACTTTGCATAGGCAGCCAAACCACGATCTGTAGCAGCTGTCGAGCTTGCGAGGCTGCGTTCGGCTCGGGCCGCGATCGGACGCAGCAGTCGTGAAATCAGACAGTGCGGTGTTTCAGTTAAACCTCGCACACAGGTTTTACGACTGCTGCGCAGCCGAACGCAGCCTCGCAAGCTCGACAGCTGCTACGGATGGTGTCGTTCCTTAACTGATTGGCATTACGGCACACCCACGCCGTTACAAAGCACTGTTGTACAAATCCGTCACCAGCATGCAGCCGGGGGCATGGGTGATGCACAGTGGCGGACGTGAAGCCTGCACCACCGATTGAGGCGTCACACCGCAGGCCCAGAACACCGGTATTTCGTCAGCTTCAATGGGGACGGCATCACCGTAGTCCGGGTTGTTGAGTGCGTGGATGCCGATCAGCGACGGATCGCCGATGTGCACGGGAGCGCCGTGGACGTTGGGCATACGTGCGGTGATTTGAATGGCCTGGATGGCGTCGACGGCTTTCATCGGCCGCATGCTCACCACTAGCTTGCCACCGAGGCGAGCGGTGGGGCGCGTGTCGATGTTGGTCTGGTACATGGCGACATTGCGCCCCAGATCGATGTGCTTGAGGGGGATGCCGGCATCCAGCAGCGGTTGTTCGAAGGAGAACGAGCAGCCGATGGCGAAGGCCACCAGGTCATCCTGCCAAAGGTGCTCGATATCCAGCGGTTCATCGCTCAGTTCGCCATGGCGATAAACCCTGTATCGGGGCACGTCGTGGCGAACATCAATGGCTGTCCCGAGATTGCGAAAGTACGGATCGCCCGGCTCGGTAATGTCGAGCAACGGGCAGGCTTGACGATTGAGGGTGCAGTACCTGAGGAACTCGTTGGCCCAATCACTGGGCAGAATCACAATATTGGCTTGCACCCGGCCTTGGCCCAGGCCGCTGGTGTGACCCTGATAGTGCCCGGCAGCGATGCTTTGGCGCAGGGCGAAA
This sequence comes from Pseudomonas sp. GL_093, assembly GCF_057837605.1. Taxonomy (NCBI): domain Bacteria; kingdom Pseudomonadati; phylum Pseudomonadota; class Gammaproteobacteria; order Pseudomonadales; family Pseudomonadaceae; genus Pseudomonas; species Pseudomonas sp. GL_093. The sequence goes on from NZ_CM174448.1 coordinate 3,088,046, forward strand.
GGGGTGCTGCGCTGCAGTTGTTCGAAGGACAGGGCGGGTTGATTCATCATGGCATCTCGGCAGGATCGTTGACCCTTTTTAGAAAACCGCGGTGATGCCGTCCAACAAGGAATGTTGTTGCCCCCAGACAACTAAAAGTTATTCAGGGGGCAATCGACTGTCGAGGCCCGGTGCCGCGACCATGAGTAGCGGACCGACATCCGCCGCGTATTGGCAGACCACCTGGCGGCTCATCTCGATGATGTTCTCGATCAGTTCCAGCCCAGCCCCCGCACGCCACGAGGCCACGACATCCAGTTGCGGCAAGCGGCTGCCGGGATCCAGCTGGATCAACTCGCCGCTGGCCAGGGGTTTGGCCACCAGTGCCGCCGGCAGGGCGCCGATACCGAAGCCGTCACGAATCAACCGGGTCATGGCCGACACCGAGTTGACGCAACTGACGCGCGGTGCGCCGATGCCATGAGCGTGCAACAGGTTGAGCACATCCTGATGCGGTCTTGAGTGTTTGACGAAGGTGATGATGCGCTCACCGGCCATCTCGGTGAGCGAGGCATAAGGCCGGGCGTAGATCGAATTGCTGGCGGCGATCCAGTGCATGGGGTAATGCGCCAGCTCAAGGTTGCGCACGCTTTCGTGGCGGATCAGGTCCGTCTGGAAAACGATGTCCAGATAGCCCTTTTGCAGTTGCTCGCAGAGATTGCGCGCGGCGTCGGCAGTGATTTCGATTTCCACGGCAGGGAAGGTCTGCATCAGGGTCGACATCAACGGGCTGAGCCAGGTGTGAATCACCGTATCCATCACGCCGATGCGCACCAGCCCTTGTTGCGGACTGGTGTTGTCCAACGAGTGTTTCAGCGCGCGCTGAACCTCGAGCATCTGCTCGGCATAGTCGAGCACCTTGAGACCTTCGGGCGTCAGCGACACCCCGCGTGAATCGCGCACGAACAGGCGCAGTCCCAACTCATCTTCCAGCGCGGCGATCCGGCTGGAGATCGCTGCCTGAGTGCTGAACATCTTCTCGGCGGTCAGGCTGAAGCTTTGCAGGCGGGCGACCCAGACGAAGGTTTCGAGGAATTTGAGGTTCATGGCGGTTCCCTTGGCGCTTATGGCTCTTGTAATGAAGGGGCGAGTTGCAATTGTTACTCCAGAGTCCGCCTTCGCGGGCATCAAATTTTCTTATGCATAACCTCGTCTTTTTCCCGTTTGACGCCGTTCTGCTCCGGCACGAAGAATCCGCTCCACGACGCAGGTCGCTGCGTCCGCCCCCCACGACAACGCCTTCACAAAAAAACAATGAGGCGTGTCCGTCATCTTCGCTTGCTGCCGCAGGAACCTCTTCCATGGGAAAAATCATGACTGTCCACGTGCCTTCAAAAGTGGGTCGCACCCGCCCATTCAATGGGTACGCCCCGGTTGGTACATTGCTCGGCCTGGGTCTGCTCTGTGCACCGACCGCTCAGGCGGATTTCGTCGCGGACAGTAAAGGCAGCCTGGAAGCGCGCAACTTCTACTTCAACCGCGATTTTCGCCAGGACGGTTCGCGCGACAAGGCCGAGGAATGGGCGCAGGGTTTTCTGTTGCGGATGGAGTCGGGTTACACCGCGGGCACGTTGGGGTTTGGCCTGGATGTTTTGGGCATGGCCGGTTTCAAGCTGGACTCCGGTGGCGGGACGGCGGGGACTAATCTGTTGCCACCGGATTTGTCCGGCGGCTCACAGGATCGCTATGGCGAGTTAGGCCTGACAGCGAAAATGCGCGTGTCCAACAGCACCCTGAAATTCGGGACGTTGCAGATCAAGGACCCGGTGGTGAGTTCCAACGATACCCGCCTGTTGCCGAGCACGTTCAAGGGCGGCTTGGTGAATGTGCAGGAAATCGATCGTTTGAAGCTCACGGGCGGTCAACTCACACAGATCAATTTTGTCGACTCCACCGACTATCAAGACATGACCGCCAACCGTATTGGCGGGCAGAGCGACAGGTTTCAATTTGCCGGGGCTGACTATCAGTTCCTGCCGAACCTGACCGCGCAATACCGCTACGGCCAGCTGGAAAACATCTACCAGCAAAATTACCTCGGGCTTGTGCACGCGCTGGACCTGGGCTCCGGGCAATCGCTCAAGAGCGACGTACGCTATGCGCGCAGCACCGAAGACGGCAACTTTCGTGATATCGACAACCAGGCCTTCGGTGCGTTGTTCACCTATAGCCTGGGCGGCCATGCGTTGGGTTTCGGCTATCAGCGCATGAGCGGCGACGATCCGTTTCCGTATATCGGGCGCAGCGATCCGTACCTGGTCAACTTCGTGCAGATCGGTGACTTCGCCAACATCGATGAACATTCCTGGCAGGCGCGCTACGACTACAACTTTGCGGCCCTCGGTGTGCCGGGGTTGACCTTCATGACGCGCTACATCTCTGGCGACAATGTGCAACGCACTGCGCCGGGTGAAGGCAAGGAATGGGAGCGCAACACCGATATTGCTTACGTGGTGCAGGACGGTTCGTTGAAAGGGCTCAGCCTCAAATGGCGTAACGCGTCAGTGCGTTCGAACTTCGGTAATGATCTGGATGAGAACCGGCTGATCGTCAGCTATACCGTGGCGTTGTGGTAAATGCTGGGTGGGCTTTATATTCGATACAGGAATAAGCAAATCGATATTTATTCCTTTTAATATTTGTTCGTGAGGTTCATTTTGAAGGCCTGCACATCCGTGCGGATGTATTCGACATCAGACAGGAAGCCTCATCATGACCATCAAAGCGATCAACGTCCGCAACCAGTTCAAGGGTGTCATCAAGGAAATTGTGACAGGCGAAGTGGTCTCCGAAATCGATGTGCAAACCGCCTCCGGCATCGTCACTTCGGTGATCACCACCCGTTCAGTGCGCGATCTTGAATTGAAAGTGGGGAGCGAGGTGATTGCCTTCGTCAAATCCACCGAGGTCTCGATCGCCAAGCTCTGAAATGGCCAGGGCTTGAATCCGCGGAGCCGCTCACGTCAGGAAAAGGACAGCCCCTGGCTCGCACGAATCAAGTCATAGGCCTTGCGGGCAATCAAGTTGGCGGTGTTGGGCCTGATCCACAGGTAGTAGGTCACGTCCGGCAGTCGCGGCAATCCGTCATTTTCACCCAGCACGCGCATGTCTGGGCCGAGCATCTCCATGCTTCTGGGGGTGACACCCAGGCCTGCACGGGTCGCGGCCTTGATGCCAATCAGATTCGACGCCAGGTACGCCTGGCGCCAACTGATGTTGGCGCGCTCCAGCGCCTCCAGGGCATAGCGTCGGTAGATGCTCGGTTCGTCCACGAGGATCAGTGGCAACGGTTCGCTGGGGTTGTGAATGTACTGCGCCGAGCAGATCCACCACACCGGCGAAGTGCGTAAGGCGAAGCCTTCCAGGCTTGGGTCCTGGCGGGTGGAAATCACCATGTCGACCTTGCCCCGGTGCAAGTCGTCCATCAGAAACGGGCTGCGCCCGACATCGATCTCCAGACGCAAGCGCGGTGCCGAGCGGGCGATGTGGCTGAGGATCGGCGGCAGGATGGTGTCGGCAATGTCGTGGGGCGAACCGATGCGCAACACACCGCTCAAGCTGCTTTCACGCAGGGAGTTCAGCGCCTCGTCGTTGAGCGACAGCATCTGCCGGGCATGACGCAGCAACTGCAAGCCGGGTTCGGTGAGTTGCTTTTGCCGCCCGCGCTTTTCGAACAGGCTCACTCCCACTTGCTGTTCCAGACGTTGCATGTGTTGGGTGACCGACGATTGCGTGCGGGCCAATTGCGCGCCGGCCTCGGCAAAACTGTGGTGATCAACCACGGCAATGAAGGTGCGCAGTAATTCGAGATCGAGAGTGGGTGAGGTCGGCATGGGCATTTCCGGGGCTGTTTTTACATCAAGGCTGAAAACATAAACATTACGTTTATTTATGTATTTTTGCTTATTTTTTATTTGTTTGATCTTTATCGCCTGTAAATACGGAGCTTGTTGAAATGCGCTCCCGGTGCGAACACGGGAAGTTATAACGATATTAGATATTTGAATTTCCGTTACTTCAACGCTGTACCTAGGATGCCTCCACATCAGGTCGGGGTACGCCGATCAATCATCAGGGGAAGATCCATGTCGAAAAAGTGCTCAGCCGTTAAACAATTGTTGCCTGTGATGCTGGGCGCCTTGATCTCGCTGGTTGCCAGCACCGGTGCCCGGGCTGATGCAACCTTGGACAAGATCGAGCAACGGCATGTGCTGGTGGTCGGCGTATTGCTGTCCGGCGGCCCGTTTGGCGGGATTGATCCAACGACCCAAAACCCGCGCGGTTTGAATGTCGATCTCGCTCAGGAGCTGGGACGGCAACTGGGTGCCGAAGTGCAGCTGGTGCCGGTATTGCCCGCCAACCGCGTGCAGTTTTTGCAGCAGGGCAAAGTCGATTTGCTGATAGCCAACATGGAATGGACGGCCGAGCGCGGCGAGATCCTCGGGTTTGTGCCGACACCGTTCTACCGCGTAGGCGGAACCGCAGCGGTGCTCAAGGACAGCAAGATCACCCGTTGGGAAGACCTGAAAAACCAGCCGGTCTGCACCTCCCAGGGCAGCAGTTACATCAAGCCGCTGACCGAGTTGGGCGCTGAGATCAAAGCCTTCAAGAGCTCTTCGGAATCCTTGCTGGCCTTGCGCGGCAACAACTGCGTCGCGGCGGTGCATGACGCCACGCTGATCAACCCGTTGATCGCCGACAACGGCGAATGGCAGGGCTATCGCGCGCTCAGCCCGGAACTCAACCCGGCGCCGTCGGTGATCTGGACCCGCCCCGGAGAAAGCGATACCCAGGCCAAGCTCGATCCGATCATCAAGGAGCTGCACCGCAGCGGCTGGTTGATTGAGGCCCAGACCCGCAACCACATCACCCCCGCGTCGCCCGCTCTGGTGGAACTGCAGAAACAGTTCCAGGCCAACGGCGCCTGATCCCGGTTCTCCACCTCATCGTTTTCAACAGACCGTCCTTTTGCCGGGCGGTCGTTCAAGGTAGTCGTGCATGAACCGATATTTTTCCGCCAGAAGCCTGACCACGCTTTGCCTCGCCTGGTCCGCCGCGTTAGGCGCCAGCCTTGCCCAGGCCGATGCCACGCTGGACAAGATCGAGCAACGCCACGCCATCAGCGTCGGGGTGATTCTCAGTGGTCCGCCATTCGGCACCATCGACCCGAAGACCGGTGAACACCTGGGCTACAACGTCGAACTGGCCAAGGGCATCGCCAAGGCATTGGGCGTCGAAGCGAAGACCGTTTCGGTACTGGCGCCCAACCGTGTGCAGTTCCTGCAGCAGGGCAAGGTCGACATCCTGATCGCCAATATGCAGTTCACCGAAGAACGCGGCGAGATTCTCGATTACGTGCCCACGCCTTATGAAGAGGTTGGCGGCGCGGCGTTGATTCGCAAAGGCGCTGGCGTGACTCAATGGGCTGATCTCAAGGGCAAGCCGGTGTGCGTGTCCCAAGGCAGCAACTTCATCAAGCCCTTGCAGGAAACCTACGGCGCAGAGATCAAGGCGTTCCGCAGCCAATCCGAATCGTTGTTGTCGCTGCGCGGCAATGGTTGCGTGGCGGCGGTGCATGTCAGTCCGACCATGCATGCGCTGCTGAGCGATGCCGAGTGGGCTGATTATGAAATCCCGCTGCCGGGTGATTTGATCCCGTCGAACTCGGTGATCTGGCTGCGCAAAGGCGAGCACGATACCCAGGCGAAACTCGATGCCATCGTGCGCGACTGGCACCGCAGCGGCTGGCTGATCGAACTGGGCGAGCGCACCGGCATGACGCCGTCCCAAGCGTTGCGTGATCTGCATGAGCAGTACCGCAACTCGACTCCGCTGGCGTCGCAACCATGAGTCGGCAATTGATTGTGGCCTTGCAGCAACTGCTCGGCCCCAGCCATGTGCAGAGCAGCGAAGAGGCTGCGCCTTACCTGACCGACAAACAGGGCCGTTACGTCGGGCAGGTCATCGCTGCGGTGCATCCGGCGAACACCGAAGAAGTCGCGGCCGTGGTTCGTGCCTGTGTGGCCAGTGATACGCCGGTGGTGGTGCAGGGCGGCAATACCGGACTGATGGGTGGCGCGACCCCGGATGGCAGCGGCCGAGCGGTGTTGCTGTTGCTCGATCGGCTGAATCGTGTGCGGACGGTGGACACCGACAACGACACCCTGACCGTCGAAGCGGGCTGCATACTGCAAACCGTCCAGGAGGTTGCTCGTGACGCCGACCGGTTGTTTCCCCTGAGTCTGGGTGCCGAAGGCAGTTGCACCCTCGGCGGCAATCTGGGCACCAATGCCGGCGGCACCGCGGTGCTGCGTTATGGCAATACCCGCGAGCTGACCCTGGGCCTGGAAGTGGTCACCGCCGAGGGCGAAATCTGGAATGGCCTGCGCGGCTTGCGCAAGGACAACACCGGCTACGACTTGCGTGACCTGTATATCGGCAGCGAAGGCACCCTCGGCATCATCACCGCAGCGACCCTGAAACTCTTTCCGCTGCCCAAGGCGCAGGCGACGGCACTCTTGGCTTTCAACACCCTGGAACAAGCGGTGCAATTGCTGTCCCATGCCCGCGCCGGTTTCGGTGCCAGCCTCACCGCGTTCGAACTGCTCAGTGCTGACTGCCTCGCGCTGCTGCGCGAGCAATTTCCGCAAGGTCCGCAACCTTTTCTCGGTGCTGATCAGCCTTGGTTTGCGCTGTTGGAACTGTCCGACAACCACAGCGAAGCCCATGCCCGCCAAGCCTTTGAAGAAGTGCTGGGGGAGGCCTTCGAACGCGAGTTGCTGGCCAATGCGTTGATCGCCGAAAGCCTGGCCCAAAGCGAAGCCCTGTGGCTGTTGCGGGAGAACATGAGCGAGGCGCAGAAGCGCGCCGGTCGCAACATGAAGCACGACATTTCAGTGCCGATTTCCCAGGTCGTGGCGTTTGTCGCCCACACCGATGCGTTGTTGCAGGCGCATTTCCCCGGTGTCCGTCACTTCACCTTCGGCCATTTGGGCGACGGCAACCTGCACTACAACGTTGCTCATTCTCTTGATTCGACGGTTGAGGCGCACATGGCTAACTACGCGGCGCTCAGCTTGCTGGTTCATGACAGCGCCCATGCCCACGGCGGTTCGATCAGCGCCGAACACGGCATCGGCCAGCGAAAACGGGACATGCTCGGGCGCTACAAAAGTCCGGTGGAGCTGGACCTGATGCGCCGGATCAAGCAGGCGCTGGACCCGAAAAACCTGCTCAATCCGGGCAAGGTATTGGAGGTGATTCAGCCATGACACTTCGTCTGTCCAAACGCGTGCAGCGCGTCTCGCTGTCGGCCAATGCCGCCGCCAAATCCCAGGCCACGGCGTTGCGTGATGCCGGTCGCGACATCCTCGACCTGACCACCGGCGAGCCGGATTTCGACACCCCCGAGCACATCAAACAGGCTGCTTATGCCGCCATCGCCGCCGGTGCCACCAAGTACACCCCGACGCCGGGCGTAAAAGCCTTGCGTGTCGCCGTGCAACGCAAACTCCAGCAGGAAAACCGCCTGGACTATCCGCTGGAATCGATCCTGATTGCCAACGGGGCGAAGCAGATCATCTTCAACGCCTTCGCCGCGACCCTCGACGACGGCGATGAAGTGCTGGTGCCGACGCCGTACTGGCCGTCCTTCCCGGACAGCGTGCGCTTCAATGGCGGCGAGCCGGTGTTTATCGAGTGCGCACTGGCGCAGGGCTGCAAGCTCACCGCAGAACAGCTGAACCAGCACATTGGCGAGCGGACTCGCTGGCTGATCCTCAATGGCCCCGGCAACCCCAGCGGCGCGGTGTACAGCGCGGCCGAATTGCAAGCCTTGGCCGAAGTGCTGCGTCGCCATCCGCAGGTGCTGATTCTGCTGGATGAACTCTACGAACATATCCGCTTTGACGGTCAGCCCGCGCAAAGCCTGCTCAATGTCGCGCCGGATCTGCAGCCGCGCTGCCTGCTGGTGGGCGGTGTGTCCAAGACGTACGCGATGACCGGCTGGCGCATCGGTTTCGGTGCCGGGCCGCAAGTGCTGACCAACGCCATGGCAGTCGTGCAGTCGCAATCTACGTCGGGAGCATCTTCGGTAGGACAGGCTGCTGCGTTGGCGGCCTTCGAGGGTGGCCTGGACTTCTTGCCGGAGCAGGTGGCGGCCTATCAGCAACGCCGGGATTTACTGGTGAGCGCCTTACGCGACGTGGACGGTCTTGAAGTGCTGGAACCCCAAGGCGGCTTCTTCGTGTTTGTTCGCTGCGCGGGGTTGCTGGGGCGTTATCGTCCGGATGGCGTATGCCTCAACAGCGACACCGATGTCGTGGCGTATCTGCTGGAGGAGGGCGTGGCCGGTGTGGCGGGCGGCGCTTACGGCCTGTCACCGTGGTTTCGCCTGTCCATCGCCACGGCGACCGACAGCGTTGCCGAAGCCGGGCGTCGCATCGCTCACGCCTGCGGACAATTGCGGGGCGAACCATGAGTCATTGGCTGGAGCTTTTTGTCCACTGGACTGCCGGGTTCGGCCTGAACTACGGTTTTCTGCTGGACGCCTACCAACGCGGAACCCTGGCGCAGGGCGCGTTGACCACGGTGCTGCTCTGCCTGTTCACCATTGTCGGCAGCTTGCTGGCCGGTGTTGGATTGGCGGCGATGCTGACCTCTGGAAAACCCTGGCTGGCAAAATCGGCCCGCATATTTGTCGAGGTCACCCGCAACACACCGACCCTGGTGCAGCTGTATTGCGCCTTCCTGGTGCTGAACATGCTGTTGACACAGGCTGTCGGCGCGGCCAACCCGCTGACGCCGTTCGCCTGGGTGGTGATCGTGATTTCGTTGCACAAGGGCGCGTTCCATGCCGAAGCCTTGCGCGCCGGCATCGAGGCGGTGCCCACCGTAACGCTGGAAGCGGCCAGTTCGCTGGCGTTCAGCAGCCGTCAGTTGCTGTGGAACGTGCAGCTGCCGTTGGCCCTGCGTTTTGCCTTGCCTTCGCTGATCAACAACTTGATCGACCTGGTGAAGATGACGGCCGTGGCCTCGGCGATTGCCGTGGGGGACATCACTTACGCGGCGATCATGATCTGGACCCAGAGTGACAACGTGCTGGAGCTGATGATTCTGATCCTGAGCTTTTTCGGCCTGCTGAGTTTTATCGTCAATTGTGTGGGGCGCTACCTTGAAGCGCGCCTGAGGATGCCCGGCTATGGCCATTGAATCGTCCGTCAGCGCACCGGCGGCCTGGCCTCGGCGGCATGTCGGCAAGCTGCTGTTGTTGGTGTGCGTCGCACTGTGGTTGGTGTATATCGCCCCGCACAGTCCGGTGTTCAAGGCCTTGTTGCAATGGTCGCCGGCCTTGGCCGTGGGCTTTGGTCAGAACATTCTGATCAGCCTCGTCGCCATCGGCCTGGGGTCGTTGCTGGGGCTGTTGGTCGGAGCGTTGGCGCTGTCCCCACTTCGACTGCTGCGCTTGCCGGCACGGATCTGGGTGCAGATATTTCGCAATGCGCCCTGGCTGGTGCTGATCTATTTCACCACCTATGTGTTCCCGTTCGAGATCCACATCGGCAGTGCCTATGTCTCGTTCCCGGACTGGGTCAAGGTCACCCTCGGCCTGGCGTTGCCGGCGAGTGCCAACGTCGCGGAAATCTTCCGTGGCGCCATTGCCTCGATCCCCAGCACCCAATGGGAAGCCGCACGTTCCCTCGCATTCACTCGCGGGCAGATTTTCCGTTCGATCATCCTGCCGCAGTGCTTCAAGCGCATGTTGCCGCCGTGGATGAACCTTTACGCGGTGATCACCATGGGCACCGCGCTGGCGTCCCTGGTGGGCGTGCATGACGTGATCGACACCGCGCAAATCGCCAGCAACACCGTGAACATGACTGGCTTCACCGTGGTGATTTACCTGAGCCTGTTGGTGCTGTTCTTTGCCTATTGCTACCCGATTTCCCGACTCACCCAACGCCTGGAGCGACGTTATGCCTTCTACTGAAACCGTCGCCGAGCCTCTGGTCAGTCTGCGCGACTTGCACCTGTCGTTTGGCACTAACACGGTGCTCAAAGGCATCGACCTCGACGTGCATCGCGGCCAGGCCGTGTCAATCATCGGCCCGTCCGGCTCAGGCAAATCGACCATCCTGCGCTGCATTACCGGCCTGTTGCAGCCCCAGCGCGGCAGCATCCGCGTCGGTACGACCGAGGTTCACACCCTCGCCCAGGAAGCCCAACGCATCGAGTTGCGCAAGCGTGTCGGGTTTGTGTTCCAGCAATACAACCTGTTCCCGCATTTGTCGGTACTGGAAAACCTGGTGATTGCCCCGCGCAAGGTGCTGGGTCGCAACCGGATCGACGCCGAGAAAGACGCCCGCGCCTTGTTGGCCAAGGTGCGGATGGAGCACAAGGCCGATGCCTATCCGGGCCAGCTCTCGGGCGGTCAGCAACAACGGGTGGCGATTGCCCGCGCCCTGGCGATGCGCCCGGAACTGATTCTGTTTGATGAGGTGACCTCGGCCCTCGATCCGGAGACCGTCGGCGAAGTGCTGACGGTGATTCGCGAGCTGACCGAAGAGGGCATGACCTGCGTGCTGGTCACCCACGAAATGCGTTTCGCCGAAGAGATCAGCGACATCGTCTACTTCACCGAGAACGGCGTGATCGTCGAGCACGGCAGCGCCGCGCAAATCTTTCAGCATCCCACCAGCGAGCGCACCCAGGAGTTTTTGCGTCACGCCCTGGGTGATCCGGGGCGCCGGCCGCCCATCGCCAATGATCCGTATCTGTTGACCAACCTGGGTCGCTACAGCCTGTCCGTCTAATACCGAGGAGTCTGTTCATGAGTACCGATAACCGTGCCGCCGTCATTGAGGATTTCCTGAAGAAAATCCGCGTCATCCATCAACGGGGCGTCGACCGTGCCGCGCTGGTGGAAATCGTTTCCTTGCTTGAAGTCCTGGCCGAGCGCCGCGATCTGTTCAATTTCGACGAGTTCCCCGCGCCGGTGCCGGGGCAGGGCAGCACCGCGTTCCGCTACCGTCTCAATGACGATGGCGACACGCCGACGCTGTACCTGAACTCGTTGTTGCCGGGTAAAAGCACCATCCCCCACAACCATGAAACCTGGGCGATCATCAGCGCGGTCGAAGGCCAGGAAATCAACTACGTCTACCGTCGAGACGACGAAGGCCGCGAGCCCGGTTTCACCACCTTGCACCTGGAAAAACAAGTGATCGTGCAACCCGGCACCTCCATCTCGTTTCTCGGCGAAGACCTGCATGGCATTCGTGTCGAAGGCGAGCAGGCGACCCTGCATTTCCACCTGTACGGTTTGCCGCTGGAGTCCCTCAACGGCCGTTACGGCGTGGAAGCCGACGGGCGCATCCTCAATTACAACGCCTCGCAAATGGCGCCGTCGATCAAGGCCTACGCATGATCGATCTGTATTACTGGCCGACTGGCAACGGCTTGAAGATCGGTATCCTGCTTGAAGAGTTGGAGCTTGAGTACCGCGTGCTGCCGGTCAACATCCGAGAAGGCGAGCAGAAGCAGGCAGCGTTCCAGCGCATCAGCGCCAATGGACGGATTCCGGCGATTGTCGACCATGCGCCGCAGGGCTTGAGCGAGCCGCTGAGCCTGTTCGAGTCCGGCGCCATCCTCATTTACCTGGCCGACAAGGCCGGGCGTTACCTGCCGGCGGCCGGCAGTGCCGAGCGGCAAAAAGTTCAAGAATGGCTGTTCTGGCAGGTGGGGCATATCACCCCGTACCTGAGTCAGTTGCAGCTGTTCAAGGAGAAGGCTCCGGAACCGATTGCGTTCGCCCTGGACTTGCTCAATGCCGAAGCCACGCGGCTGTATCGGGTGCTGGAAACGCGTCTGTCTGACGTGCCGTTTGTGGCAGGCGATTACTCCATCGCTGACATGGCTATTTTTCCGTGGATTCAACCGTTGCGACAGGGCCAGGACCTGGCGGATTACCCGCACGTCCATGCCTGGCGCGAACGCCTCAAGGCGCGACCGGCGATTCAGCGTGCGTACGTGAAGGGCCGGGAAGTCGCGTCCAATGAGCGCTCTCTGGCGCTTCAATAACTCTTTTTTCAAACGGGACTCCCATGAGCCAGACCGTAACTCCAGGGCAACTGCAGCAGTGGCTGTTCGACGGGCAGGAAATTGCCCTGTTTGACGTGCGCGAGCACGGCCAATATGGCGAAGCTCACCTGTTTTTCGGGGTGAATTTGCCCTACAGCCGTCTGGAGCTGGAGGTCCGGCGTCTGGCGCCGAATCCCCAGGTTCGGCTGGTGATCTACGACCAGGACGGCGGGGATGTCGCGGCGCGTTCTGCTCAGCGTCTGCGGGCGCTCGGATATGGCCAGGTGCATGTGCTCGAGGGCGGTGCCGATGGCTGGCAGGCTGCCGGGTTCCAGCTGTTTGCCGGGGTGCATGTGCCTTCCAAGGCCTTCGGTGAATTGGTCGAAGAGGCCAGCCATACGCCGCACGTCACCGCGCAGCAACTGGCCGAATGGCAACGCCGGGGCGAGCCCTTGGTGGTGCTCGACGGTCGGCCGTTCGATGAGTACCGCAAGATGACCATTCCTGGTTCGGTGTGCTGCCCGAATGGTGAACTGGGTTATCGCGTCCACGATCTGGTGCCGGACGAAAGCACCCCGATTGTGGTCAATTGTGCCGGTCGGACCCGCAGCATTATCGGCGCCCAGACGTTGATCAATCTGGGGTTGAAGAACCCGGTCTACGCGTTGGAGAACGGAACCCAGGGTTGGTATCTGGAAGATTTTCAGCTGGAGCATGGCAGCACCCGACGTTATGCCGAGGCGGTGTCGTCTGGCCCGTTGCCGGGGCAGCGACTCGCTGCTGCGCAACTGGCGGAGCGGGCTGGCGTGAAGACCGTTGAGGCGGCGCAGGTCGAGCAATGGGCCAGGGAGGCCGGGCGCAGCCTGTTTTTATGCGATGTGCGCACTGCCGAGGAGTTTGCTGCGGGCAGTCTGCCGGGTGCGCAACACACGCCGGGCGGGCAGTTGATTCAATCCACCGATCTTTATATCGGCGTGCGTCAGACGCGGTTGGTGCTGCTCGACAGTGATGGCGTGCGCGCACCGATCGTTGCCAGTTGGCTTCGACAGTTGGGGCATGAGGCGTATGTGCTGGCAGGCGGCGTGAGCAGTGATCTGGTGTTGCCCGCGTTTGAGGTGATCGCTCACGAGGCGTTGCCATCGATCACGGCGCGGGCCTTGGCCGACGCGCTGAAGGATGACGCGGTCGCACTGATTGACCTGCGACCGAGCATGACCTTCCGCAAGGGGAATATCGCCGGGTCGCGCTGGTCGATTCGCTCGTTGCTGGTGTCTGAAGTGGCCGGTGAGCAACGGCCACTGGTGTTGGTCGCCGATGATCCGCGGCTGGCTGCTTTCGCGGCGCAGGAGCTGCCGGAAAATCAGCGCCTTCAAGTCAGGCTGCTGGACGGCGGGATCGATGCCTGGCGCGCAGAAGGGTTCGCGGTGCAGGAAAATCCGACCACGCCTTCCGATCAGCAGTGCATCGATTTTCTGTTCTTCACTCACGACCGTCACGCCGGTAACAAGGACGCGGCGCGTCAGTACCTGGCCTGGGAAATCGGTTTGTTGGCGCAGATGAGCGACGACGAGATCGCCAGTCTCAAGCCGCTGCGCGTCACAGCGCCCCGCGATGCCCGGGTGCGTACGCGTCTGGTCCATTCGGCGCGTACCGAACAGGGCAATGGCGGTCGGGCAGTCAACGTGCCGGTCACGCGGTTGAGCACGGTGCTGTTCGATAACCTGGCGCAAATGCGCGACGCCCGTGCTCGCCGTGATAGCGAGCGGGTCTTGAGCTATGGCGCCCGAGGCAATCCGACGGCCTTCGCCCTGGAAGATCTGGTGACGGAGCTGGAGGGTGGTTACCGCACGCGCTTGTTCGGCACCGGGCTGGCGGCGATCGCGCAGACCTTCCTGGCCTACCTGCGGCCCGGCGATCACGTACTGATCAGCGACGCGGTCTACGCGCCCGTGAGACGGCTGGCCCGTGAGTTTCTTCAGCCGTTCGGCATCCAGGTCAGCTACTTCGCCCCTGATGGCAGTGGCCTTCAAGCGCAACTGCAAGCCAACACCAAAATGGTCTACACCGAAGTGCCGGGCTCCTTGCTGTATGAGCTCTGCGACTTGCCGGCCATCGCCGCCCTGTGCAAACCGCGAGGCATTCTCCTGGCCGTCGACAACACCTGGGGCTCGGGTTACCTGTACCGACCGCTGACGCTGGGCGCGGACATCTCGATCATGGCGTTGACCAAGTACCTGTGCGGCCACAGCGACGTGGTCATGGGCAGCGTCTGCACCCGCGAAGAAGTCTGGCAGCCACTGGCGTCCATGGGCGACACCTTTGGCGCCACCGTCAGCCCCGACGACGCCTATCTGGTGCTGCGCGGCGCGCGAACCCTGGCGCCGCGACTGGAAGTGCACGAACGCCAGGCGCTTGAAATCGCCCATTGGCTGCAAGCGCAACCGCAGGTGAAACGGGTGTTCCATCCAGCGCTGCCCGAGCATCCCGGTCACGCCCTGTGGCAGCGCGATTTCAATGGCAGCAATGGTTTGCTGTCCTTCGAGCTGCGTGATGCGGACCCGACCTACGTCGAACGCTTTATTGATTCGCTGCAGTTGTTTGGGCTCGGCGCTTCCTGGGGCGGTTATGAAAGCCTGGTCACCGTCGCCGATACCACGGATCGCGACAGTGTTGCGGATCGTTCGTTGAATCCGGTGTTACGGCTGCATATCGGGCTTGAGGATGTCGAGGCGTTGATTGAGGACCTGCAGCGCGGGTTTGCAGCTATGGATAACTAGCTTCCACCGCCAACAGTTGAAAGGGTGCCTATTCGTTATTCCAGCAGAACTCATAAAAAAACGCCGCTCACTGAGCGTAATGCTGTTCACTTAAGCTCGGTGTTTCCAGGTACACACATGTGTAGCGAGGGGGCGGTGGATCAACGTTGGTAGAGGCGCCGATGGAGGTCGTCACAGGTTGACGGACAGGCTCAGGGCGTGAGGGGGCGTGCACCGCAAAAGCAAAAGCGAGGCGGCCTACCGGCCGGCCTTTCTCTTCAATCGTACGCAATCCCCTGTGGGAGCGAGCCTGCTCGCGAAGGACGTCAACGGTGACGCGTGCTGTCTGAATGAACGCGGTGTCCGGACGTTTTTCGCGAGCAGGCTCGCTCCCACAGGTACAACGCCGGGCTTTTGATCTTGCTTCTGATCTTGATCTGCCCCGTCGGAACCCTAAGTCGCCATCACCACAGAAACGGATATGTCCCCCAACCTTAAGTGAACAGCATTACGCTCACTGAGCGGCGTTTCTGTTATCGGTGCTGACAGGAGAAAAGTGTCGGCGGCTGTTTTCTACTGTGTACTGAGCGCTAGCTCAATGCACTTCAATGCCAAAATGGTTGTCGGGTCGACCAGTGCGACCTCATGATTTTTGATCATGTAGGATTCGCTATGCTCAAGCACCAGCGGTAGCTCCGTACATCCCAGGATGAGCACATCAGCACCCAATTCACATAAGTGTTCTGCGGCGGTCAGGAGCTGGTCTTTGCATATGCCCTCTGTGAAACCTGCTTTGATTCCGTGATGTCCGTAAATCGACTCCATCACCAACGCTTGGTAATCCACGCCAGGGGCAATTATTTGAAGCCCTGCTTGTCGAGCTGCCTCGTGATAAACCTGACTTTTGATGGTGCCGGACGTCGCTAGCAGCCCGACGGTTTTGCCGGCACCGTACCGCTGCACGATAGCCTCTACCGTTTCAGTCAGCATATTCACGATAGGTACACGCAGGTGCGTCTGGATGCGCTCAACAAAGGCGTGTGCTGTGTTGCACGGAATCGCAATGGCATTGGCACCGGCGCTTTCCAGTCGTTTGCACGTTGCATACATCGCCATCGTCGGATCAGTTTCGTCGTTCAGCAGATTGGCTGTGCGATCAGGGATCTGGGGGTTCTGTTCCACCACCATTTTGATGTGTTCCTGATCGCGACCTGCCGGTGTGTGCGCCACAACCTTACCCATGAAGTCGACCGTTGCCGCTGGCCCAACTCCACCTACAATCCCAAGCTTGAAAGGCGGACGGGTCGACTGGCCTTTCTCCAAGGTGGCGAAAGCGGCATAAATCTCGTTGATATCCAGGACCGTCAAGCCACGCCGTTGTAGATCACCGCAGACCAACGAAAGCTCAGTCATACCTGGCAGGATGATTGTGGCCCCCTGATCCTGAAGCGACAGGCAGGCCTGATAAACACATTCGAGTGGTACACCGTCAAGGAATCCATCTTTGATGCCGTTAACCCCGTACATGGCGTCCATCAACCCGGATTGCGCGTTATCGTTTGGATAAACCAGCTTGAAGTCATTGCCAAAATAGCCCTCAAACAACCCGGAGTGCCGAACATAGTCGGATGCGATGATTCCCAACGTACTGCCGTGTTCAGCGACATGATCCACATGCTTGCGTAACGCCGCCATCATATCCAGAACGGGTATCCCAATTTCCTCCTGGATCTCCTCCCGAAAGGTGTGACTGGCAAAACAAGGCAGTAAGACTGCATTGACTTCGCTCGCCTCGAACGTCTGGCAAACCTGAAATACGTAGAACTTTCTGGAGGTCATGCTGGCACCCTGATCAAGAGGCATCAGCACGTCCTTGAACGGGTGTTGTTCAAACAGGAAGTGATAGCGACCTTGATCCTCCAGAACAGCTCTGGACTTCACCAATTTGTAGAAAAGATCGCCGCCGGCCAGTGAGCCAAGCCCGCCGACGATACCTAGTTTGCGAGCAAACGATGACCCGCTGGACGGCTTCGATTTACCTTTCATTTTAAGGTTCTCAGGCTGTGGCTGCAGTATGAATGGGGAGCGGAGATTCAGTGCCGGGCGCATCTTCAGCTTCTTCATGCGGTTCTGATTTGGCAACCACAGCCGTCGCTATGCTGTTGCCAACGACGTTGGTGGCAGTCCTGGCCATATCAAGGAATTGGTCAATGCCAAGAATCAACAAAATGCCGGCTTCGGGAAGATTGAACATGGGTAACGTAGCCGCCACCACGACCACCGATGCTCGGGCTACACCCGCCATTCCCTTGCTGGTGATCATCAGCGTCAGCAAGATGAGCAGTTGTTGTGTGAAGCTCAAGTCGACGTTGTAGGCCTGAGCAATGAACATGATGGCGAACGCTTGATACATCATCGAACCATCAAGATTGAATGAGTACCCCGACGGAAGGACGAAGCTGGATACGCGCTTGGGCGCACCAAATTTCTCCAGTGCCTCCATGGTTTTCGGGTAAGCGGATTCGCTGCTGGCAGTGGAAAATGCGAGGAGGATGGGTTCGCGAATGAGCTTGCCCAAGGTAAACACTGAACGACCCAGGAACAGGTAGCCGGCAGCGAACAACACGCACCACAGAATCACAATGCCCAAGTAGAACTCGGCAATCAGTTTTCCGTAATCGACTATCAAGCCAAGCCCTTGCGTGGTGATAGCCGATGCGATAGCTGCGAAAACCCCAATTGGCGCGAAGGCCATGACGAAGTCCGTGACCTTGAACATCACCTTGGCCAGCTCTTCAATGCTATCGACAATCGTTGTGTAACCCGCTCGCTTCACACCCGCCAAGGCAAACCCGAAGAACAACGAGAACACCACGATTTGCAGGATTTCGTTATTGGCCATTGCTTCAGCAATGCTGCGAGGGAACACGTGACTGATGAAAACCTTGAGGCTGAAATCCCCGGTGTTGACCACCACGGGACTTGCCGCATGCTGGACAACCTCCATGTTCAGTCCCGCACCGGGTTGGAACAGGTTGACCAGGCCCATGCCGATTGCCAGCGAGATTACCGAAGCGGTGACGAACCAGGCCATGGCTCTTAAGCCAATCCGGCCAACGGAGCGGGAGTTACCCATACTCGCGATGCCGCCGACCAAGGTAGCGAACACCAGAGGCGCGATGATCATCTTGATCATGCGTAAAAAGATGTCGGTGACCATCGAGAAGTAAGAGGCGATCTCTTTGGCGCTTTGTTCGCTCCCTGCGAAATGGTGACACGCCCAACCGACAAGCACGCCTGAGGCGATGCCAATTGCGATCCGACGCGGAAGTTTATTTTTCTTCACGGAGCTTTCCTCAAGTGGTTTTTTTGCTTTTGTTACTTGGCAGGAGACAAGTGTCATTGGGTCGAAGCTCTCTAGCGTCGCTTCAACGATTACGATTCTAGGGTCGGGTTTGAATCGTCGTGATGAGTAATCCCGATAGCCTCATGCGCTTTTGGAATAGTTTTCGAAACAGCTGCTTCGTCCTGACTGAGGCGCAGTACACTGCGCATTCGGAGCGTGAGGTGCCGGTATGCAAATCAAATGGCTGGATGATCTTTTAGCGATTTCCGAGTGGAAAAACTTTTCTCGTGCTGCGGAAGTACGGTGCGTGACCCAGTCAGCACTGTCGCGTCGCATACGGTCACTTGAGGAATGGGTTGGAGCAGAGTTGGTAGATCGCGGAACTTATCCCGTTCAGCTCACGCCTGCGGGGCGAAGTTTTTGTGAAGAGGGCCGCGAGGCATTGGCGGGGTTATTGAGACTGCGTTCAGCCCTGCGAGAGGTTGAGCGAATGCCCGGGCGATCCATCCAGGTCACTGCTGGTCACAGCCTTTCAATGACGTTTCTACCGAAATGGCTAACCCAATTTCAGCAGCACAATGAGCAGTTCAACGCCCGAGTCGTTGCAGCGAACATTCATGACGCCGTTATCGCCTTGGAGGAGGGGAGTTGCGATCTGATGATCGTCTACCACCATCCCTTGGCACCCATTCTTCTAGACCCGGAAAAATTCGGTTGCCTGACGTTGGGACATGACGCCTTTATTCCGTTGTGTGCCCCTGACAACAACGGGCAACCGCTGTATCGCTTGCCCGGTACCTCAGCCAAAGCAGTACCTCACCTCGCTTATACGGCCACAACTTTTTTAGGCCGCGTAGCAGACATAATCATCAAAAATGGCCCAAGTGTGAGTGTGCTGGAGCGCTGCTATGAGGCAGACATGGCGATGCTTTTGATGCGAATGGCGATAGAGGGGTATGGCGTGGCATGGTTGCCACAAAGCGCCGTCATTGACGAGCTTCAGCGAGGTCAGTTGGTAAAAGCGGGTGGTGATGAATGGAGTACACGACTGGAGATACGCTCCTACTGTTCCATCACCAATGAGAACCCTACGATGCGCAGCTTATGGAAAACTCTCGAAGGAGCTTCCCGCGATCTCCATGGCAAAATAGCCAATTGATCATTTAATGCTTAAGTGCTTTTTGGTTTGCGTCCACGCGAGCTTGGCTTCACCGGCACGCTCTTCCCATACTCGCTCCACCATAACGCGAGTGCCTCCATCGTCGGCCCTAGCGCACGAGCCTTTGCCGTCATTTCATATTCGACGCGCGGGGGCACTTCCGCGAAGACTGTTCGCAATACCAGGCCATCGTTTTCGAGCTCCCGAAGTTGTGCCGTCAGCATGTGCTGGGTGATGCCGCTAATCGCCTTGCGCAGTTCTCCGAAACGATAGATTCGCTGGTTCAACAACCACATGATTTCCAGTTTCCACTTGCCTGAGAGCAGCGCAAATGCGCGGCGCATTTCCTCGTGCATGTTGATCTGAACGTCGCCAATAGTCTGGTTTTCCATACTAAGCACCACTTTTTCATCCTACTTGTAGCTTTTCATATTAGGCGACATCTTTGACCTGAGTCGACGCATTCACCTTACGGCCAAGTAACCACGGCATATCAAGTAACCCCTAACTGATTGGAGATCAACATGTCCCGACTCAATGGAAAAGTTGCCATTGTCACTGGCGCCGGCCGCGGCATCGGCCGAGCCACAGCGAAGCTTTTCGCGGAGGAAGGTGCGAAGGTGGCGGTCGTTTCACGCACGGCTGAAAATGTCGCTGCTGTTGTCGCCGAGATCCAGGCAGCGGGCGGGATCGCCCTCGGAGTAGTCTGTGATATCGCCGATCCGGATCAGATCAAAGCTGCTGTAGAAAAGGTGGTGGCTGTGTATGGCCGGATCGATATTCTTGTGAACAATGCCTTCGATCCCTCTGTCGTCTTTTCATCGGTTCTCGATCTGTCGACCGAGCAATTGCAACGCAATTTGGAAATGGGGCCGATTGCCTATCTACGGACGATGCAAGCCTGTTACCCCCACCTCAAAGCCAGCGGGGAGGGGAGGGTCATCAACTTCGCCTCGCTGGCCGGTGTCATCGGCCTGCAGGGATACGCCCCGTACAACATGGCGAAGGAGGCGGTGCGCGCCTTGACTCGCTCGGCGGCAAGGGAGTGGGGGGCTGACAAGATCACAGTAAACAATGTGATGCCGGTTGCAGACACTTGGGGTGCTGCGGCCAATGCGCCCGCACCCACTAACGTACTTGGCCGTTATGGATCACCCGAAGAGGACATTGCGCCGGTCGTGCTATTCCTCGCCAGCAAGGATGCACAATTCCTGACGGGTTACAGCCTGACGCCGGACGGTGGCCAAATCATCGACAGCGCACGGTGATCGTCACGTCCAACCAGCGTGCGCACGCTCACCCGAAACCACAAGATATGCCTTGGCGTGTCTTGTGGTTATTTCAAGCGATATTCGCCGCGGCAAGAGGCTCCCGCGATGCTGCGCGTGCAGCCAGGAAGGCAAGAACGGCCGCCACGCCCAGCACAGCGGCGCTCAACTCGAAGGTCGCCTGATAGCCGCTCAAGTCAAAGACCAGCCCGCCAACGGTTGCGCCAGATGCGATTGCCAGTTGGATGATCGCTACCATTAAGCCGCCTCCCGCTTCGGCAGCGTCTGGCAACGTTCTCGCCAGCCATGTCCACCATCCCACAGGCGCTGCAGTCGCAACCAGTCCCCATGCGCCAAGCAAGACGGTCGTGGTGGCCGCCGAGCTACCGAATGAAACAAGCGCCAGTGCAATCACCGCCATCAAGATCGGGATGACGATGAGTGTTCGATGCAGGCCATTTTTCAAGAACGCTTCAATCAGGAAGGTTCCTGCGAGGCCCGCAAGACCCAGGACGAGCAACATCAACGACAGCATGGAAACACTGACGTGCGTGACCGTTTCAAGGAACGGGCGCAAATAGGTAAACAGCATGAACTGGCCCATGAAAAACACGCTGACCGCCACCATGCCTAACGCGACCGGCGTGCTTTTCATCAACTTGAAGACGTTGCCAGTGCCTGAACCGTTTTGCGATTTCATCGGTGGAAGGCTTAACAACAGCCATACACAAGCGACTATCGCGACTGGGATGACGCACAAGAATGCCCCGCGCCAGCCAATCAGGGCGCCGAGAAAACTGCCCAATGGCGCTGCAATAACCGTCGCCAAAGCGTTGCCGCCGTTGACGATTGCCATTGCGCGAGTGATCTGGTCATCAGGCACCAGGCGCATGGCGATTGCCGCCGACAATGACCAGAAGCCACCTATCGCAACGCCGATCAGCGCGCGGCCGATCATGAACACCCAGTAGTTCGGCGCGAACGCGACCACTGTTCCAGAAAAAATCATAAGCAGTGTCAGTAAAAGGAGCAGCGGTTTGCGGTCAACCCGCGCAGCCACCGATGCGATCAGAAGACTGGTGAACAAGGCAAACAGCCCCGAAACGGAAATGCCCTGACCGGCTTGTCCTTCGGTGATATGCAGATCCGCGGCAATGGGTGTCAGCAGGCTGACGGGCATGAACTCCGATGCCACGAGCACGAAGGCGGCGAGCGACATGGCAAATACGGCACCCCATGATTTATGGGGCACTGGGATGGTGTGATCAGTCATTGGTTGAATCCTGTATTGCGCGAAGCGTCGTAGCCCCGAGGACGAGGCTACGAGAGAAACGATGCCCGGCCAGGGCACCGAACGGGCTACTTCAGGTTGCTTTTGAAGAACGTAGTCAGCTTGTCGAATGGAATGAGGTTGACCCGGTCGTAGAGATCGACGTGGTTGGCGCCCGGAATGATGACCAACTCTTTAGGCTCCGCTGCACGCTTGTAGGCATCTTCACTGTATTCACGAGAATGAGCCTCGGAGCTAGCGATAAACAGAAGCGGACGTGGCGATCTTGTATTGGTTTTTAAAGGTGACCTTTTCTGCGATTACCTTTTCGCTTTTGTAGAAGTTGTCAGCACCGTTGGACATATCAGCTCCCATTGATGAGAAAGAGGCGATAAGCAGCCCCAGGGCAAGAAAGAGTCTGTTCATTCGATAATCCTTACTTTTGGATGGTGTCCATTTGCGTTCTTGAATCTGAGGCGCTTAGTCAACCAATGTGGAGTTGTCGATCACGAAGCGGTACTTGACGTCGCCCTTGAGCATTCGCTCGTAGGATTCATTTATCTGGTCTGCTCGAACCAGTTCGATGTCGGCGACGATGCTGTGCTCGGCGCAGAAATCCAGCATTTCCTGTGTTTCGGGGATGCCTCCGATCATCGAACCGGCAATCGTTCGACGCTTCATGATCAGGTTGAATACGTTCGGCGATGGGTGTGGCGAGGCGGGCGCACCAACCAGCGTCAGCGCACCATCACGCTTGAGCAGCACCAGAAACGCATCAAGGTCGTGGGGGGCTGCGACGGTGTTGAGAATGAAGTCGAAACTTTTGGTATGTGCAGCCATTTCTTCAGGGTTGCGCGATACGACGACCTCATCGGCGCCTAACGCCTTTGCCGCCTCGCGCTTGGATTCAGAGGTGGTAAACGCCACGACGTGGGCGCCCATCGCATGAGCCAGCTTGATGCCCATGTGGCCCAGACCGCCGATGCCGACCACGCCGATCTTTTTCCCCGGTCCAGCGTTCCAGTGACGCAGAGGCGAGTAGGTGGTGATGCCCGCGCATAGCAGCGGTGCGACGGCAGCCAGTTGCGCCTCGGGATGGCGGATGCGCAACACGTAGCGCTCATGCACCACAATGTTTTGCGAGTAGCCGCCCAGCGTCCAGCCGGGTGCGTCCTGTGTCGGAAAGTTGTAGGTGCCGACCATTCCGTCGCAATAGTTTTCCAGGCCTGTCTCACAGTCGTCACAGTCTTTACAGCTGTCGACGACGCAGCCGACACCGACCAGATCCCCGACTTTGAAATCCGCTACATGTGCGCCCACCGCCGATACGCGACCGACAATTTCGTGCCCCGGTACACAAGGAAATTGCGTGCCTGCCCACTCTGCGCGCACTTGGTGCAAATCTGAATGGCAGATGCCACAGAAGGCGATATCGATCTGAACATCATGGGCTGCAGGCGTGCGGCGGTTGATCTGCATTGACTCAAGGGGTTTGTCGCCCGCGTGAGCACCGTAGGCTTTGACAAGCATGGGAGCATCCTCGATGGGTTTGTCGGATGAACATTCTCCCGCTCTGTGCAGACCCTCTGTAGTGCATTCCGCTGGATTACTTGCCTGATTCTATGAGTCTCTGTTTTTTTGCAGGACGGTCGTGAACTGGCGAGTTAGAGTTCAGCGAAGAGGTACAAGACGAACATGACGAACATGACGATCAAACACGACACCGCGCCTCAACAGACATCGCCGCAAGAATCGCTTGCGCAGATCATCGGCGCGCAGATTCCGAAACCAGGTGATTACGGAACGCCCATTACGGGCCTCGGCTTCTTCAGGCGCGAACATCCATCACCGCCTGTCGTCTGCATGGTCGAGCCAAGCATCATCCTCGTCGCCCGGGGTGAGAAACAGCTTTGGGTAGGCGGCGAAGGCTACCCGTATGACACGTCGCGATTTCTGATCACCTCATTGGACTTGCCTGCCTATTCAGAAGTGCTGGCGGCAAGCCCGGAACAACCATGCCTGGGACTGACTTTGAAGCTCGATCTGCGCATGCTGGCTGAGTTGATAGCGCAAAGTGACCTTCCTCCAACCCGTGATCGTTCAGTTGCGAAGGGGGTAGGCATTGGTTCAGTGACCCCTGCAATGCTGGCGTCATTCGAGCGCTTATTGGCACTGCTCGATGAACCGGAATCCATTCCTGTTCTGGCCCCCTTGATCCAACGCGAGATTCACTACCGTCTCTTGCAGAGTGATCAGGCGAGCCGGCTACGACAAATAACTTCTGTCGATGGCCAAGGTTACCGGATCGCCAAAGCCATCGATTGGCTGAAGCTGAATTACACTTCGGCGCTTCGCGTCGATGAACTCGCGGCCCGCGTGCAGATGAGCACTCCGACCTTTCACCACCACTTCCGCCAACTCACCACAATGAGCCCCTTGCAATACCAGAAATGGCTGCGACTGAACGAGGCAAGGCGTTTGATGCTCAATGAACATCAGGATGTGTCCAGTGCGGCTTTCAAGGTCGGATATGAAAGTCCGTCCCAGTTCAGCCGCGAATACAGCCGTCTGTTTGGCGTACCCCCCAAGCGGGATATTGCGGTGTTGCGTGGCAATGCCAATGGCACTGCAACGCGAAAGCAGTCATGAGAAATCAATGGGGGCACCGTGACAGATTCACATTCATGGAATGCATTATCGCGGTGATTGAACGCTTCCTGCCGATGACAATCGATTGCCAGGGGGCAGGAACACGGTGAGTCAATAAATTTGTCCCCTTTTTTCCGCGAAGTAGGAGAATCAAAGCTGGCGCGTCGGCTGCTAATACCTTTTTCACCTCGGGCGCCAGAACAACGCCGAACAGTTGGCCAATCGAAAAGAATCGAAATCATGCAAGCACATACCTACCAACTGCTGGAAGTCGCTAACGGCAAACCGATCAAGCTCTGGACCGAAGGTGTCCCGGTAGAAAACGAAGCCAGACAGCAACTGATGAACACCGCCAAGATGCCGTTCATCTTCAAGCATCTGGCGGTGATGCCCGACGTACACCTGGGCAAGGGCTCGACCATCGGCAGTGTGATTCCGACGGTGGGCGCGATCATTCCGGCCGCTGTTGGGGTGGATATTGGTTGCGGCATGATCGCCGCGTGCACGTCGCTGACCGCCAGTGATTTACCGGACAACCTGCATGGCTTGCGTTGTGCGATCGAGAAAGCGGTGCCCCATGGCCGCACCGGGGGGCGCGGCGGTCGGGACAAGGGCGCCTGGGACAGCGTTCCGCATCAGGCGGACCGGGCCTGGGCGGCACTGGATTCGCGCTTCAAGGCGATCACCGGCAAGTACCCGAAACTCGCCAACACCAACAACCGTGGGCACTTGGGTACGCTGGGCAGCGGGAACCACTTCATCGAGGTGTGCCTGGATGAAACCAACCGGGTCTGGTTCATGCTGCACAGCGGTTCCCGTGGCGTCGGCAACGCTATCGGCAACCTGTTCATTCAAATGGCTCAGGCGGACATGCGTCAGCACCTCGCCAATCTGCCGGACCGTGACCTGGCTTACTTTAAAGAGGGCAGCCGGCACTTCGCTGACTACGTCGAAGCGGTCGGCTGGGCCCAGGACTTCGCCAGGCAGAACCGTGCATTGATGATGCAAGCGGTGATTCAGGCGACGCGGAAAGTGATCAGCAAGCCCTTCGAGGCTGCGCTGGAAGCGGTGAACTGCCACCACAACTACGTGCAGAAAGAGCGGCATTTTGGTGAGGAAATTCTGGTCACCCGCAAAGGCGCGGTATCGGCCAGGAAGGGCGAGTTGGGGATTATTCCGGGATCGATGGGGGCCAAAAGCTTCATCGTCCGCGGGCTGGGTAACGAGGATTCATTCTGCTCCTGCAGCCACGGCGCCGGCCGCACCATGAGTCGTACCAAAGCGAAAGGCCTGTTTACCGTCGAAGACCAGATCCGTGCCACCGCCCACGTGGAGTGCCGCAAGGATGCTGCCGTCATCGATGAAATTCCGATGGCCTACAAGAACATCGACCACGTCATGCACGCCCAGCGCGATTTGGTGGAAGTGCTGCACACCTTGCGTCAGGTGGTGTGCGTAAAAGGATAGGAAAAAGAGGCACGCATTCATCGCGCAGCAGTGGAGCGTACCCTGCCCAAACTGCCGCGCACTCAGGAAGACACTACGCCACTACTTCACCGCATAGAACTTGCGCACATACCGCGTACTTTTCCACGCGCACGGTGCGCCTCGCGGCACAAACACGCTGTCGCCGGTGTTGACTTCCACGCTTGTTCCATCAGGCGTCAGCAGGGTGACGTTGCCTTCGATCAGGTTCATCAGCTCATGGAGTTTGTGGGGGCGGCCGTGACGCTCATACGGTGTCGAATCCCAAACGCCGACACGCAAGTGGGTGGCGTCGTCTTCGAAGGCATTGTGTGAGCGGCACTGCGGCGTCGGCCCGATCAAAATCTGCGGTTCCGGTGCGGCCGACGGCGAGAGCATGTCCAGCGGGTCGAGCGCGGTCAGGCCGGGTGTTGGGCTAGCGGTAGGGCTGGTGACGGCACAAAAGGCCCAGCACGTATCAGCTTGAGCCTGGAGCCGCAGCGCTGTACCGCGACCGATCACGGCGCTGGCGCCGACGCCCAGTTTCAGCGTCTGCGTTTCGGATTGCAGCACGACGTGACCGGCGTGGACCACGATCACTTCAGTGTGCGGAAAGTCATCGCTATCGAGCGTTCCGCTGGCGTGCACGATGCCCGCAGACACGCCGTCCGGGCCGTTGTAAGCCAGCTGGCGACCGTCCTTGAACGGATCAAAAGCACCCAAAGACGCTGCTGTAAAAGACGTGGTAACGCGGCTGCCGTCGGCGCGAGCCAACAGCAGAACGGTAGATTCAGACATACGGGTGACGCTCCATAAAAAAGGACTGTGGGGACAGCGATCAGCCAATGGCTTGAGTCACCAGTGCGAACTGTTGGACGTCATTGGCTGTTTGCGGCGGCGTGCCCTTGGCCATTTGCGCCACGGTATCGACCTGCTTCAAACCTGCCGACTCCAGCCATTCGGCCAGGCCGCTGTCTGCCGGAATGTCGATGCGCACGAAGGCGTCAGGTACTTGCGCCAGCAACACGGCGATCAGGTGTTTAGCCTGCTCGAGGTTTTCGGCGACGACCGGGCCGATGCAACGCCCACGGCCGAAGGGGCGCAGCAAGGCGAAGGCGCGTAGCTGGCCGTCGCGCTCGATCCCCACCGAATGCTCGACCACCTCAAACAGATCGGCGAGCACCGCTTTGCGATCCAACCCGCTGCCGGCATTGGCCAACGCCAGCACGCGAGCCTGATCAGCCGCGTTCAGCGCACGGCAATGTTCGCCGTCGGTCAGTGCAGCGGGTGCAGGTGGATTGGCATTGCCCTGATGCTGCTGAATCCGGCCGAATTCGACAAAGCCCTGACTGGCGTAAAGCGGTGCGCCGGCCAGTGTGGCGTTGAGCATCGGGGTGCGTGACTGGCAGGCATCCAGTGCCTGTTCCATGAGCTTGCGACCGATGCCCTTGCCTTGATAGTCATCACTGACGATCACCAGGCCAATGGTGGTGAAGCCGCCTTGGGGGCAGGCGAATGCCGTGCCAATCAGACGCTCGCCATCGAGTACCACAAAACCGTCGCTGACCCGTTGCAGCATCGCCCAGTCGTCCAGGCGATGGGGCCACTTCAACTGCACGGACAAGGCATGGGCCGAGGGCAGGTCGGCGGCCGTCATCGGCCGATAGACATAAGCAGGTTGTTGCAAGGCGGACATGGCGAGTCTCCGTTGGACAGTGTGCGCGAGCGGCCGGTTTTCCAGCGCGATGGTGCCTGTATCCCATCTGCGTGAAGGCCTGACAAGGGGGGCTGGAGCATTCGGCAGATTCCGCAAGCCCGAGGCGGGCAGACCACACTTACTACTTAAATGCACCGCAAGGTCGGCAGCAAATGCCAGGGCTTTTTTTCTACGATGGAGACCTGAGTTCACGACGCATCGTCCCTTATTTGGAGTGCTCCATGGATAGCTTCGATCCCCGCCTTATCGCTGTGCGCAGCGCTCACTTCATTGCTGGAAAGTACCGCGATGCACAACCCGGGCTTGAGGTGGTGCGCCCCTCTGACGGCCAGGTCTATGCGCAGTTGCCAATCGCCGATGCCGACGTGGTGGATGAAGCGGTCACTGATGCCTGGCAGGCGTTCAACCGCAGTGACTGGGCCAGTCGTCCACCCCGGGAGCGGGCGCGGGTGATGCGCCGCTGGGCCGATCTGATCGAGGCGGACGCCGCCATTCTGGCACCGCTGGAAGCCGTGGGCTCGACACGTCCTCATAAAGATGTGATTGCCTGGGATATTCCTTATGTCGCCGAAGGCATTCGCTTCTTCGCCGAACTGGCGGACAAGCATGGCGGTCACGTGGCAGCGACTCAGACCGACCGACTGGGTATGCAGATCGCCGAACCCTACGGCGTCATTGCCGCCATCGCACCGTGGAATTTCCCCTTGAGCATGGCCTCCTGGAAAGTGGCCCCGGCGTTGGCCGCCGGTAATGCCGTGGTGCTCAAACCTTCGGAGCTGACACCGTTCTCCAGCCTGCGCTTTGCCGAACTGGCGCTGCAGGCGGGCATTCCGGCGGGGATTTTCAACGTCATTCAGGGCGATGGCCGGATCACCGGCGATGCCTTGTGTCGCCATCCGCGTGTGGCCAAGGTGACGTTCACCGGGTCCACGGCGACGGGGTCGAGCATCATGTCGACCTGCGCGCTGGTGGGGCCGAAACCGGTGACACTGGAACTCGGCGGTAAGAGCCCGCAACTGGTGTTCGCCGACGTGCCGGACATCGCGAAAACCGCGCGCACTGTGGCGCTGGCCATCACCGGCAACGCCGGGCAGGTGTGCGTGTCCGGTTCGCGGTTGTTGATCCAGCGCTCGATCATGGAACCCTTTATTGCGCATTTGCAGGCGTATTTCGAGGAGCTGCGCCCGGGGCCGACCTGGTCAGCCGAGAGCACGTTGTCGCCGATCATTTCCCGACTGCAAGCCAGCCGCATCGACGGCATCGTCCAGCGCTCGCGTCAGGCCGGTGCTGAAGTGCTGACCGGCGGCGGAGTGTTTGAAGGTCTGGGCGGTGCTTATTACCAGCCGACCTTGCTGACGGGGCTGGACAATGACAACCCGGCCGTCTGCGAAGAAATCTTCGGCCCGGTGCTGACGGTGCAGGCATTCGATGATGAAGAGCAGGCGCTGAGCCTGGCCGCACACGCCACCTACGGCCTGGCGGCGGGCGTACACACCGCCGATATCAATCGCGCCCTGCGTCTGGTTCGGCGGCTGGAGGCGGGGACCGTTTGGGTTAACCGTTACGGGCGCAGTAACGATTACATCCTGCCGACCGGCGGCTACAAACGCTCCGGCATCGGCAAGGACCTGGGGCGCGAAGCGTTCGAAGCCAATTTACGCTTCAAGAGTGTGCTGATCGATATCGTCCAGTAACCCGCAGCACGCCATCTGTAGCAGCTGCCGAGCCTGCGAGGCTGCGTTCGGCTGCGAAGCAGTCGTAAAATCTATGAATACGGTTTATCTGAAAGACCGCGGCGCCTGAATTCACGACTGCTGCGCAGCCGAACGCAGCCTCGCAGGCTCGGCAGCTGCTACAAAAGTGAAGTTTCAAACCGCACCCAAACGGGCGCTTCCGCAAGGAAGCGCCCGTTTTCGTTCAGCCCGGCGCAGGTTCTGCGGTAGATCGGTGCGTGATCGGCCCTTGCAGGGCTATAAAGGCCCATAAGAGCGCACAAATACGGGGTTTGCCCAAGGCTTGTGCGTGCCGCAAAGTCTGCTGAGGGCGGGCGTTAAAACGGTGGTTTGTATCAAGCGGAGGTCGCTTTTAACGCCATCTGCTGATTTCACAGTGTTGTAATGACGGTGTGCTGCAGCGTTGCATCACAGCTTCGGTAACGGAGCGAATGCTTGTCACGCCATGACCTCAACGAACTTCAGGACCGCACTCAATGAGCTTTCTTCGCCCCAAATTCATTACGTTCGACTGCTACGGTACGCTGACCAATTTCCACATGGGCACGATGACTCGCGAACTGTTCGCCGATCGCGTGAAGCCCGAGCAGATGGATCAGTTCGTCAAGGACTTCTCGGCCTATCGCCTGGACCAGGTCATGGGTGACTGGATGCCGTATGACGAAATCCTCAAGACCGCACTGGCGCGGACCTGCAAGCGCTGGGGCATCGAGTACCGTGACGAAGGTCAGCTGTATTACGACGCCGTGCCGACCTGGGGCCCACACCCCGATGTGCCGGCCGGCCTGTCGAAGATCGCCGACAAGATCCCGCTGGTGATTTTCTCCAACGCCAGCGACAGCCAGATCATGTCCAACGTCGACAAACTCGGCGCACCGTTCCACAAGGTTTTTACCGCCGAACAGGCCCAGGCCTACAAGCCGCGTCTGGCCGCGTTCGAGTACATGCTCGACAACCTCAACTGCGGACCGGAAGACATCTTGCATGTGTCCTCCAGCTTCCGTTACGACCTGATGCCGGCCCACGACATGAAGATCAAGAACAAGGCCTTCGTCGCCCGTGGTCACGAAGTCCCGGGCAATGCTTTCTACGGCTACCAACAGATCACCGATATTGGCGGGCTGGCCGCGCTGGTGGGTCTCTGAGTCGAACGGTAACGGCACTCTTCAGCGCATTCTTCTTTTGGCATAGGCGGGTTAGACATGGGCAGTGAATCCTACTGGCTCGACACCGCACCGGCGTTCAGCGGTGCACAGCTCGGCGCATTGCCCGGGCAGGTCGACGTGGCCATCGTCGGTGGTGGTTTCACCGGCCTGGCGGCGGCTCGGGCGCTGGCCTTGAAGGGCGCCAGCGTGGTGGTGCTCGAGGCCGGACGGGTCATCGGTGAAGCGTCGGGGCGCAATGGCGGCCAGTGCAATACCGGCGTTGCCCAGGACTATTCCGGGCTCAGCGCCAGTCTCGGTGCTGACAAGGCTCGGGCTTATTACCAGGCTTACGAAAGCGCGGTGCAGAGTGTCGTTTCATTAGTGGACCAGGAGCAGATCGCCTGCGACCTGATTCGCAATGGCAAACTCAAACTGGCGGCCAAGCCCATGCACTACGAGGGCCTGGCACGGACCTGCGAACTGATTCGCAAGGAAGTGGATGCCGACGTCGAATTGCTGACTGCCGAGCAGACCCGCGCGGAAGTCAATTCCGCTCAGTTCCACGGTGGCTTGCTGCAGCGCAACGGCGTGCAGATGCATGTCGGGCGCTTCGGTGTCGGGTTGGCCGAGGCCGCCGCTCGCCATGGTGCGTTGATCCATCAAGGCACCTCGGTGACGGACTGGAAAGCCCGGGCCGGCGGTTATCAGGTCAACACCAGCAAGGGATCGCTGCACGCCGGCCAGGTGCTGTTGGCCACGGGCGCCTGTCAGCACGGCGGTTTGGGCTGGTACCGGCGGCGGATCGTGCCGGTGGGCAGTTTCGTGATTGCCACCGAAGTCCTTCCACCGTCGCTGATCGAGCAGTTGTTGCCGGGCCGCCGCGCCTATGTCACCAGCCGCATGATCGGCAACTACTTCCGCCTGACCCCGGACAATCGCCTGCTGTTTGGCGGCCGTGCGCGGTTCGCCATGTCGGACAGCGTCAATGACGCCAAGAGCGGCAAGGTGCTGCAAGCGGCGATGGTGCAGATGTTCCCGCAGTTGGCTGACGTGAAAATCGACTACTGCTGGGGCGGGCTGGTGGACATGACGTCCGATCGCTTGCCCCGTGCCGGTCAGCACGGCGGGATTTATCACTCCATGGGCTACAGCGGCCATGGCGTGCAGATGTCGGTGCACATGGGCCAGGTCATGGCCGATGTCATGGCCGGCAACGTCGAAGCCAACCCTTGGCGTGAACTCGAATGGCCGGCGATTCCCGGGCATTTCGGCAAACCGTGGTTCCTGCCGTTTGTGGGCGCCTATTACCGCTTCCAGGATTATTTGCATTGAGTTGATGTTGTGGCGTCACCGTCGTTTGCGTTTCCAGGACGCTCCGGACATCCGCGAGCACTCGAACCTTCTCATTTTCGACAGGTACAACTGATATGACTGACAACAAGATCGACTCCCAACTGATCTCCGGCCAGGAAAGCCTGCGGGTATTCGAAGGCCTCAATCGCGGCATGTCGCGCCGTAATGCCCTGCAAATGCTCGGCGTGGCCGGTGTGGCTGCGGCGGGCGCAGGCAGCCTGTTTGGCGCCGCCGGTAAACTGTTCGCCGAAGAAGCTGCCACCCCCGGCAAAGGCAAACCGGGCGGGCGGATTCGTGTCGCCGGCATGTCCAGTTCCACCGCCGATACGCTGGACCCGGCCAAAGGCGCGCTGTCCACCGACTACGTGCGCCACTTCATGTTCTACAACGGCCTGACCCGTTTCGACGCCCACCTGGTGCCGCAACTGGAACTGGCCGAGCGCATCGACAACACCGATGCCACGCTGTGGACCATCACCCTGCGCAAGGATGTGACCTTCCACAACGGCAAGACCCTGAGCGCCGCCGACGTGGTGTATTCGCTGTCGCGCCACAAGGATCCGCTGACCGGCTCCAAGGTCATGCCGCTGATGGCGCAGTTCGAAGAAATCAAAGCCACCGGCCCCAACGAAGTGCAGATCCGCCTCAGCGCGCCGAACGCCGAGCTGCCGTCGATCCTCGCCGTGTCGCACCTGCTGATCGTTCCGGAAGGCACCACCGACTTCAACCAGGGCATCGGCACCGGGCCGTTCAAGGTCAAGGAATTCAAACCGGGCGTGCGCTCGATTGCCGCGCGCAATACCGGCTACTGGAAACCGGGCCTGCCGTACCTGGACGAGATCGAATTCATCGCCATTGCCGACGAACCGTCGCGGATCAACGCGCTGCTGTCGGGCGACGTGCACCTGATCAACGAGGTCAACCCGCGCTCAACCACACGCATCAAGGCCAGCCCCAAGCACCGGGTTGTCGATGCGCCATCGGGCAACTACACCGACCTGATCATCCGCCAGGACCAGATGCCGGGCAAAAGCGCCGAATTCACCCAGGCCATGAAGCACCTGCTGGACCGTGAACAGGTCAAATCCGCGGTGTTCCGTGGCTTTGCCGTGGTCGGTAACGACCATCCGATTTCCCCCGGTTCGCGTTACTACAACGCCGACCTGCCACAAAGGGTCTACGACCCGGAAAAAGCCAAATTCCTGCTGAAGAAGGCCGGCATGGAAAGCATCACCATGCCGCTGGTCGCATCGCCGGCCGCCACCGGTTCGGTGGACATCGCGGTGCTGTTGCAACAGTCGGCGAAACAGGCCGGGCTCAAGCTCGACGT
Source organism: Pseudomonas sp. GL_093 (assembly GCF_057837605.1). NCBI lineage: Bacteria > Pseudomonadati > Pseudomonadota > Gammaproteobacteria > Pseudomonadales > Pseudomonadaceae > Pseudomonas > Pseudomonas sp. GL_093. Next base: position 3,121,353 of record NZ_CM174448.1, read on the forward strand.
CAACCGCCTGCCGAGCGATGGCTACTGGTCCAACCACTGGATGAAGCACCCGTTGAGCTTCGGCAACATCAACCCGCGGCCGAACGCCGACGTGATGTTCTCGCAGTTCTTCCAGTCGAAAGCGCCGTGGAACGAATCCGGCTGGCAGAACGATCAGTTCGATCAGTTGTTGATGCTCGCCCGGGGTGAAACCGACGACGCCAAGCGCAGCAAGATGTACGCCGACATGCAGACCCTGGTGCATGACCACAGCGGTATCGGCGTGCCGGTGTTCATCAGCAACATCGACGGTGTCGACCAGCGCATCAAAGGCTACGGCAGCAACCCGTTGGGCGGTTTCATGGGCTACATGTTCGCCGAGCAGGTCTGGCTGGACGCTTGATGAGCGGTGATTGAAGCGACGGGGACATTGCATGAGGGTAGGGCGATGAATAGCAACACACTGTGGTTGATCGGCCGGCGCCTGGGCGCCGCGATCGTGACCTTGTTGATCGTGTCCATGGTCGTGTTTGCGATCACGGCGGTACTGCCGGGGGACGCGGCGCAACAATCGCTCGGGCAGTTCGCCACGCCGGAACAGGTGGCGGCGTTGCGCCTGAAACTGGGTCTGGATCAGCCCGGTGTGTTGCGTTACCTGCATTGGTTGATGAACCTGCTGAGCGGCGACATGGGCCAGTCGGTCTCCAACGCCATGCCGGTCAGCGAGTTGATGGCCGGGCGGGTGCCCAACACCTTGATGCTGGCGGCCGCCACGGCGCTGGTGTCAGTGCCGGTGGCGTTGATTCTGGGTATCGGCTCGGCGATGGGACGCGGTGGGCGCATCGACAGCTTCCTGAGCTTTTTCACCCTGGCGATGGTCGCGGTGCCGGAGTTTCTGGTGGCGACCCTGGCGGTGCTGATTTTTGCGGTGAACCTGGGCTGGTTGTCGGCGCTGTCGTACGCCAGTGACATCACCTCACCTTGGCAATTCATGCGCACTTACGCCTTGCCGGTGCTGACGCTGTGCTGCGTCATCGTGGCGCAAATGGCCCGCATGACCCGGGCCGCGGTGATCGATCAACTGGACAGTCCCTACGTGGAAATGGCCCGGCTCAAAGGCGTGAGCCCGATGCGCATCGTCCTGCGCCATGCCTTGCCCAATGCCATCGGGCCGATCGCCAATGCCATCGCCCTGAGTCTTTCCTACCTGTTGGGCGGGGTGGTGATCGTCGAGACGATCTTCAACTACCCCGGCATCGCCAGCTTGATGGTCGATGCGGTGACCAACCGTGACATGGCGCTGGTCCAGGCCTGCACCATGCTGTTTTGCACGGCGTACCTGGGGTTGGTGCTGCTGGCCGACCTGTGCGCGATTCTGTCCAATCCGAGGCTGAGAAACCAATGAACAATCTCATTGTGAAATCGACGCCTGCGACCCCTGACCTGTCGGTTGGCAAGGTGTCTCATGGTCCGGCCTGGCTGGGTCTGATCGGGGCTGCGATGTGCGTTATCTGGTTGCTGGTGGCGATCTTCGGCCCCTGGCTGGCGCCGCATCCGGTGGGTGAAGTGGTCTCTGACAATGTCTTTGACAGCATCAGCGCCGTTTACCCATTCGGTACCGATTACCTGGGCCGCGACATGCTCAGCCGTATCCTCGTCGGCGCACGTTTCACTGTTGGCCTGGCGTTGGTGGCGGCCGTGTTGGCCAGCGGTCTGGGCACCAGTTGCGCGCTGCTGTCGGTGGTGTCGCCAAAATGGCTGGATGAGGTGATCAGTCGCTTGATGGACGCCTTTATTTCGATCCCGAGCAAGATGCTGGCGCTGATCATGGTCTCGGCTTTCGGCTCGTCGGTGACCTTGCTGATCTGCACGGCGGTGCTGAGTTTCACCCCCGGCGCATTCCGCATCGCCCGCAGCATGGCGGTGAACATCGAAGCCCTGGAATACGTGCAAGTGGCCCGCACTCGCGGCGAGCGTCGGCTGTACATCGCGTGCGTGGAGATCCTGCCGAACATGCTCAACCCGGTACTGACAGATTTGGGGCTGCGTTTCGGTTTCATCGTGCTGCTGCTCAGCGGCATGAGCTTCCTCGGCCTGGGCGTGCAACCGCCGGATGCCGACCTTGGCTCACTGGTGCGCGAGAACATTGGCGGCCTCAACCAGGGCGCGCCGGCCATCGTGATTCCAGCCCTGGCCATCGGCACCCTGACCATCGGTGTGAATCTGTTTATCGACCGCCTGTCTTCGCGACGTAGTCGACGTTCGGGAGGCCATTGAAATGAGTGAATTGATTCGAGTCGAAAACCTGCGCGTGGTCGCCTGTGGCGAGCGTGGCGAAGTGGAAATCGTCAAGGGCGTGAGTTTCTCCCTGGCCAAAGGTGAAGTGCTGGCGTTGATCGGCGAGTCCGGTTCCGGCAAGACCACCATCGCTCTGGCGCTGCTCGGTTACGCCCGGCGCGGTTGTCGCCTGGCGTCCGGCGTGGTGCAGATCGGCGAGCACGACATGCTGGCGTTGAGCGAAAGCGAGCTGCAAGGCCTGCGTGGCAACCGCGTGTCCTATATCGCCCAAAGTGCGGCGGCGGCGTTCAATCCGGCGAAAAAACTCATCGATCAAGTGGTGGAGGGCGCATTGATTCATGGCCTGGGCAGCCGGGCCGTGCTCGAAGCCAAGGCGATCGAGTTGTTCCGCGACCTGGCGCTGCCGGATCCCGATCGCATTGGCCAGCGCTACCCCCATCAAGTCTCCGGCGGGCAACTGCAGCGGGTGATGGCGGCCATGGCGCTGATCAGCGATCCGCTGCTGGTGGTGCTCGACGAACCGACGACGGCCCTCGACGTGACGACCCAGATCGACGTGCTGCGCGCCTTCAAACGGGTGGTGCGCGAACGGGGGGCGACGGCGGTTTACGTGTCCCACGATCTGGCGGTGGTCGCGCAGATGGCCGATCAGATTGTGGTGCTTAACGGCGGCGAGATTTTCGAACAAAGCGCCACTGCGCCCTTACTCAAAGGCCCGACCCACGAATACACCCGCAGCCTGCTGGCGGCGGCACGGCCGGACACCACGATTCGCCCGCCCTGCGATGTGGCGCAAGACACGCCCTTGCTGACCATCCAGGGCCTGACTGCCGGTTACGGCAACAAGAACATGCACGGCATGCCGTCGATTCGGGTGCTGGAAGACATCGACCTGACCGTGCGCCGGGGCCAGGCCATCGGCGTGATCGGTGAGTCGGGTTCGGGCAAATCGACCCTGGCGCGGGTGGTGGCGGGGTTGCTGACCCCGGCGCTGGGCGGGCTGACATTCGATGGTCAACCGCTGGGCGGCAGCCTGTCCGAGCGCACCGCCGAACAGTTCCGACGCATTCAAATGGTCTTCCAGAATGCCGACACTGCGCTCAACCCGATGCACAGCGTCAGCACCATCCTGAGCCGGCCGCTGAAGATGTATTTCGGTCTCAAAGGGGCTGCATTGCGCGAGCGCATCGGCGAGTTGCTGGATCTCGTTCGTTTGCCGCGAGCCATGGCCGAACGGCGTCCGAATGAACTGTCCGGCGGGCAAAAGCAGCGGGTCAACCTGGCCCGGGCGCTGGCGGCCAAACCGGACCTGATTCTGTGCGATGAGGTGACTTCGGCGCTGGACACCGTGGTCGGCGCGGCGATTCTCGAACTGCTGCGCGACTTGCGTCAGGAACTGGGGGTTTCGTACCTGTTCATCAGTCACGACATCTCCACCGTGCGCGCGCTGTGCGATGACATTGTGGTGATGTACAGCGGCCACAAAGTTCAGGCCGGCACTCGGCAAGCGTTCGCCCAGGCACCGTTCCATCCTTACACCGACCTGTTGATCCATTCGGTGCCGGAACTGCGTCAGGGCTGGCTGGAGAACTGCGGCACCACTTGCGGCGAACTGCCGCCAATCGGCGCCAGGGCCAACGTGCCGGAGCTGTGCACTTTCCTCAATCGGTGCCCGGTGCGGGTCGACGGCCTGTGCAATCGCACCGCGCCGAACCGCCGAGTCATCGCCGGTGGCAGCGAAATCCTTTGCCACCACGATACGGCCGAGCTGCTGAAAACCCAGCAGGATTTGAACATCATGAGCCAGGGAGCCTATGCATGAAGGGGCGTTTTGTGAGGCTGGCCGAGCAGGGCCGGCCGACCGTCAATCTGAAGGTGGACGGCGCACCCATCGAGGCGCTGCAGGGCGATACCCTGATGGTCGCGTTGCTGACTCAGGGCTCGGCGTTGCGCCAGTCGGAATTCGATTCTGGCCGCCGCGCCGGTTTTTGTTTGATGGGCGCCTGCCAGGATTGCTGGGTCTGGACCCGCAGCGGCGAACGCCTGCGTGCCTGTTCCAACGAAGTCCGTGAAGGGCTGGACATCGTCACCACACAACCGGAGGCGACATGGCCACTGCACGGCTGAGCTCTAATAAAGTCGTTATCGTCGGCGCCGGGCCGGCCGGGATTCGCTGTGCCGAAACCCTGGTGGCCGCAGGTTTAAAGCCGATCCTGATCGATGAAAATCGCCGGGATGGCGGGCAGATCTACCGCCGCCAGCCAGAAGGCTTTACCCGCGATTACGCCACGCTGTACGGCACCGAAGCCGCCAAGTCACGGGACCTGCACCTAAGCTTCGATCGCTTGCGCGGGGCGATCGACTACCGCCCGGACACACTGGTGTGGAACCTCACGCCGGGGCAATTGTGCTGCGTCAGTCAGGGCAAGCACTCGACGGTGGATTACGACGCGTTGATCCTCTGCACCGGCGCCACCGATCGCTTGATGCCAATCGAAGGCTGGCAATTGGCGGGCACCTACAGCCTCGGCGGGGCGCAGATCGCGCTCAAGTCCCAGGCAGTCTCCATCGGCCACAGCGTGGTGTTCATGGGCAGCGGGCCGTTGCTGTATCTGGTGGCCAGCCAATATGTCAAAGCCGGCGCCAATGTGGCGGCAGTACTCGATACCTCGCCGCTGAGCAAACGCATCCTTGCCATGCCCAAACTGCTGGCGCGTCCCGGATTGCTGTTCACCGGGATGAAACTCTTGGCGCAGTTGTATCAGGCGAAGATCCCGGTGCACCTGGGGATCAAACCCCTGCAAGTGCTGGGCGACGCCGCGAGCGGAGTCAGTGGCGTGCGGGTCAGCACGGCGCGCGGGGAAACCCTGACGGTCAATTGCGATGCCGTGGCCCTGGGTTATCACCTGCGCCCGGAAACGCAATTGGCGGACCTGGCCGGTTGTCGCCTGCGGTTCGATGAGGCGTCCAGTCAATGGTTGTTGGCGGTTGATGAGGACGGCCGGACCTCGGTCAGTGGTGTGTACGCGGCCGGGGACGGCTCGAAGATTCGTGGCGCAGATGCCGCTGAACACGCCGGAAGGCTGGTCGCGATGGCGCTGTTGGAGGACCTGCACCAACCTTTAAATGCTGGTTTGCGCGACGAACAACGCCACGCGCTGGCGGTGATGGATCAGTTTCGTTTGGGGCTGGCCCAGGCGTTTCCCTGGCCGTCGGCGCAAGCCAAAGCCTTGCCGGATGCTGCCATCGTCTGTCGCTGCGAGATGATCAGCGCCGGGGAGTTGCGCCGCACCGTCAGCGAAAAAGGTGCCTGTGAAGTCAATCGGGCCAAGGCGTTCAGCCGGGTCGGCATGGGCCGTTGCCAGGGTCGTTATTGCTCCCAGGCCGGGGCCGAGGTGATTGCTGCCGCTGCGGGTGTCAGCGTGCAACAGGTCGGCCGGCAGCGCGGTCAGGCGCCGGTCAAACCCCTTTCGATGCTCACCGAGGAGGTGTCGCCATGACGGTTCACAAAGCCGATGTCGTGATTGTCGGCGGCGGCCTGATGGGCTCGGCGGCGGCGTTTTTTCTGCGTCAGCGCGGTCAGTCGGTGATCCTGCTGGAGCGCGACCAGATTGGTCAGTACGCCAGCGGCGTGAACTTCGGCAACGTACGGCGCCAGGGCCGATTCCTTGGGCAACTGGCGTTGGCCAACCGTTCGTGGGCCCTGTGGAAGCGCTTGCCAGAGTTGATCGACGACGATCTCGAATTCATCGCCAGCGGGCACATGCGTGTGTGTTACCGCGAAGACGAAATCCCTGAGCTGGAAGCCTACGCGGCAGCACCTGAAGCGGCGCAACTGGACCTGAAAATCTTTCGCGGCGCCGAGTTGCACGAGCGCTTCCCGTTTCTCGGGCCAGACGTGAAGGGCGGCTCCTACGCGCCCCACGACGGCCACGCCAATCCACGGTTGGCTGCCCCGGCGTTTGCCCGTGCCGCACGACGCCTTGGCGCGCGGATCGAAGAACAGACCGAAGTCGCCGAAGTGCAGAAGGTCGCTGGCGAGTTCAGCGTCACCACCACCGATGGCCGCCAATTCAGCGCCGCCCAGCTGTTGATCACCGCGGGCGCCTGGGGCCAAAAGCTGTCGGCGCAGTTCGGCGAGCCAGTGCCGCTGGACACCCACGGCCCGCAAATGGCGGTAACCGAACCGGTGCCTTACGCCTTGCCGACGGTCATCGGCGTGTACACCAAAATTCCCGAGGAAGTGATCTATTTCCGCCAGATTCCGCGCGGCAACATCGTCATTGGCGGTGGTTACCGCAGCAAACCGGACATGCTCAATCGCCGGGCCTATGTCGAGCCGCGCAGCATCCTCAATCAGATGGAACAGATGCGCCGCCTGCTGCCGGGAGTCGGCAATCTCAACATCATTCGGGTCTGGAGCGGCATCGAAGGCTATCTGCCTGACTCCCTGCCGGTGATGGGCCCCAGCGGCACTGTCGATGGCTTGTTCTATGCGTTCGGCTTCTGCGGCCACGGCTTCCAGCTCGGCCCTGGCGTCGGCGATGTGATGGCCGAACTGATCAGCACCGGCAGCACCAGCACGTCGATTGAGCCGTTCTCCATCAACCGGTTCGCCCTCTCAGCCGAGCAACGGAGCAAGGCCTCATGAAACCCCGTGTACTGGAAATTCTCAAACGCCTGATGGCCTTCGACACCGTGTCTTCGGAGTCGAACATGGCCCTGATCGAGTACGTGCGCGAGCTACTGCTGACCAAAGGCATCGAGTCGCTGATCGTCAAGGATGAAACCGGCAAGAAGGCCAACCTGTTCGCCAGCACCGGCCCACGCGAGTTGCCGGGGATTCTGCTGTCCGGGCATACCGACGTGGTGCCGGCGGCGGGGCAGGCCTGGACCTTCCCGGCCTTTCAGGCAACGGTGCAGGACGGGCGGATTTACGGCCGTGGCAGTTGCGACATGAAGGGCTTCATTGCATTGGCCATCGACGCGATGCTCGACGCGGCGGACAGCCCCTTGAGCCGACCGCTGCAACTGGCGCTGTCCCATGACGAAGAGACCGGTTGCGTCGGCGTGCGCCGTTTGCTGGACGTGTTGCACCTGGCGCCGGTGCGACCGTTTTTGTGCCTGATTGGTGAGCCGACCAACATGCAGTTTGTGTTGGGGCACAAGGGCAAAGGTTCTTACCGCACGTATTGTCGCGGCCTGGAAGCGCATTCCTCGCTGGCACCGCGCTCGGTCAATGCGATTCACGTGGCCTGCGATTTCATCGCCGCGCTGCGTCAAAGCCAGCAGCAGTTGCAAGAGCAGGGCGCCCAGGATGCTGACTACGACGTGCCCTACAGCACCGTGCATGTCGGGCAGATCGTTGGCGGCAAGGCGCTGAACATTGTGCCGAACCTGTGCACCCTGGACTTCGAAGTGCGCAACTTGCCGGCGGACGATCTGGATCAGTTCCTGGAACAGATGCGCGAGCGTGCCGAAGTCATCGTGCGTGAGGCCAAAAAGCTGTCCAGTGTTGCGGCCATTGAGATTGAAACCGTCAACGTCTATCCCGGTCTCGATACGCACCCGAGCGTCGAAGCGGTGCGCTTTCTGAAGAACTTCGCCGCGCCGGATACCGGCACCGCCAAAGTATCGTTCGGCACCGAAGGCGGGCTGTTCAAGCAGCGCCTCGATGTGCCGGTGGTGGTTTGCGGACCGGGTTCGATCGAACAGGCGCACAAACCGGACGAGTTCATCGAGATCAGCCAGATGGAGGCCGCGGAGCGGTTTCTTGATGGCCTGCTCGGTTCCCTGAAACAGTGATTTCCCCTGTGGGAGCGAGCCTGCTCGCGATAGCGTCCTTCCAGTCGATGTAGTTGTCGCCTGACACACCGCTATCGCGAGCAGGCTCGCTCCCACAGGGTTTTGTGTTTGTCTGACGGACCATAAGACTCTCGGTAGAGCCTGCCGTCCCACCCCGAATTTCAGCATCCAACACCGCGCAAACCACACTTTCAGCATCCTCATCCGCAGCACCTCCCTAGACTGGAGCGTGTCTCGGATCAGGACTCGACCATGCTCAAGAATCGTTTGAAAGACCCCAGCCTTCTGGCAGAACTCGCCTATGTCGACGGGCAGTGGATCGGCGCCGACAACGCCGCGACCCTGGACGTCATCGACCCGGCCAACGGCCAGTTGCTTGCCCGCGTACCGGCGATGCAAGGCGCGGAAACCCGTCGCGCCATCGAAGCGGCCGAAAAAGCCTGGCCGGCCTGGCGCGCACGCCCGGCGGCGGAACGTGCGGCGCTGCTTGAGCGCTGGTATCAGGCCATGATCGACAACCTCGACGACCTGGCGCTGATCATGACTTGCGAGCAGGGCAAGCCGTTGAACGAAGCCAAAGGCGAAATTCGCTACGGCGCCGGTTTCGTCAAATGGTTCGCCGAGGAGGCCCGACGGGTCTACGGCGAAACCATGCCGGCCCCCAGCGGTGACCGCCGACTGCTGACCCTCAAGCAACCAGTAGGTGTGTGCGCCGCGATCACCCCGTGGAATTTCCCCAACGCGATGATCACCCGCAAATGCGCACCGGCCCTGGCGGCCGGGTGCCCGATTATCGTCAAACCCTCGGACCTGACGCCATTGTCTGCTTTGGCGTTGGCGGTACTGGCCGAACGCGTGGGCATCCCGGCCGGGGTGTTCAACGTGTTGACCGGCATGCCCGTCGGCATCGGCGAAGAGCTGACCGGCAACCCGAGCGTGCGCAAGATTTCCTTCACCGGTTCGACCGCCGTCGGCCGCTTGCTGATGCGCCAGAGCGCCGAACACATCAAGCGCTTGAGCCTGGAACTGGGCGGCAACGCGCCGTTCATTGTGTTCGACGACGCTGACCTTGAGCAGGCCGTCGCCGGCATCATGCTCAGCAAGTTTCGCAACGCCGGGCAAACTTGCGTCTGTGCCAATCGCATTCTGGTGCAGGACGGCATCTACGAACGTTTCACCCAGCGTCTGGTGGAGGAGGTGGGCAAGCTCAAGGTCGGTAACGGCCTGGACGCCGACGTCACCATCGGTCCGCTGATCAACCCGGCGGCGGTGAGCAAAGTCGCCCGGCACATCGACGATGCCCTGAGTCAGGGCGCGCGGTTGCTCTGTGGTGGTATTCCCGAGGGCGACAGCCAATTCGTGCAGCCCACGGTACTCGGCGAGGCCCACGCGGGCATGCTGCTGGCCAACGAAGAAACCTTCGGCCCGGTGGCGCCGCTGATGCGCTTTACCGATGAAGCCGAAGCCCTCGCCCTGGCCAATGCCACGCCTTACGGTTTGGGTGCCTACTATTTCACCCAGGACTTGCGTCGTTCATGGCGTTTCGGCGAGGCGTTGGAGTTCGGCATGGTCGGCCTCAACACCGGGATCATTTCCATGGAAGTCGCGCCGTTCGGCGGCATCAAACAATCGGGCCTGGGCCGCGAAGGCAGCAAGTACGGTCTGGATGAATACCTTGAAGTCAAAGCCTTCCACATCGGTGGGCTGTAATTCACAGACACGGGGAGGCAGATTGATGAGCAAGACATTCAAAATCGCCGCGATTGCCGGCGATGGCATCGGCAAGGAAGTGCTGCCGGAAGGGCTGCGAGTACTGGAGCAGGCCGCGAAGAAATGGCAGCTGGATCTGAGCATCGAAGTGCTCGATTGGGCGCATTGCGATTACTACCTGGAACACGGGCAAATGATGCCCGACGATTGGTTCGAACAGCTCAAGGGCTTCGACGCGATTTACTTCGGTGCCGTGGGTTGGCCGGACAAGGTGCCGGACCACATTTCCCTGTGGGGCTCGCTGCTCAAGTTTCGCCGGGACTTTGACCAGTACGTGAACATTCGTCCGGTGCGGCTGTTCCCAGGCGTGCCGTGTCCCTTGGCCGGACGCAAACCGGGGGACATCGATTTCGTGGTGATCCGCGAGAACACCGAGGGCGAGTATTCGTCGGTGGGCGGCAAGATGTTCGAAGGCACCGAGCATGAATTCGTGCTGCAAGAGTCGGTGTTTACCCGGCGCGGCGTGGACCGGATTCTCAAGTTCGCCTTCGAACTGGCCCAGACCCGACCGCGCAAGCGCCTGACGGCGGCGACCAAGTCCAACGGGATTTCCATCAGCATGCCGTACTGGGACGAGCGCACCGCATTGATGGCGGCGCAGTACCCGGACATCACCTGGGACAAGCAGCACATCGACATTCTGTGCGCGCGTTTCGTGCTGCAACCGGACCGGTTTGATGTGGTGGTGGCGTCAAACCTGTTCGGCGATATTCTGTCCGACCTGGGACCGGCGTGTGCAGGGACCATTGGTATTGCGCCGTCGGCCAACCTTGATCCTGAACGTCGCTTTCCGTCGCTGTTCGAACCGGTGCACGGCTCGGCGCCGGACATCTATGGGCAGAACATCGCCAACCCGATTGCGATGATCTGGTCAGGGGCTTTGATGCTGGATTTTCTGGGGAATGGAGATGAGCGCTATCGCGCGGCGCATGACGGGATTTTGCAGGCGATTGAGCGGGTGATTGCGCAGGGGCCGATTACGCCGGATTTGGGGGGGAAGGGTTCTACTCAAGAGGTTGGCAAAGCCATCGCCGACATTCTCTAAGCCACCACTGAATGATCGTTCCCACGCTCTGCGTGGGAATGCCTCAAGGGACGCTCCGCGTTCCAGCTCTGGAAAGGGACGCGGAGCGTCCCGGGCTGCATTCCCACGCAGAGCGTGGGAACGATCAATGTGGTGTCAGTAACCTTGGGTGCGGTTGATCAGGCCCACCATCGGTTCGCCTCTTTGATGCCGCCGAATATTCTCCAACAACACCCCAAACGCACTCTCCGGCTGCGTCATCGCGGCAATATGCGGGGTCAGCAGAATCTGCGGATGATCCCAAAACGGATGATCCTTCGGCGCCGGTTCTTCCTGCAGCACATCCAGCACCGCGCCACTGAGCTGCCCGCTGTCCAGCGCCTCCAGCAAGTCACTTTCCACCAGATGCCCGCCACGGCCCATGTTGATCAACGCCGCGCCATGGGGTAATTGCCGAAACAACTCACGATCAAGAATGCCCTGAGTCTGCTCAGTCAGCGGCAGCACGCACAGCAGAATGTCGCACCGACTGAGAAACACCGGCAGTTGCTCGCGACCGGCATAGCACTCCACGCCAGCGACCTGATGCGCACTGCGCGCCCAACCCGACAAGGCAAAGCCCAACGGCTGTAACGTCGCCAAAATTTGCTGAGCCTGGGCACCAAGGCCCATCACGCCGATCCGGCGCGTGATCGCCGGTTGCAGCAAGTGCGCCTGCCAGCACCGCGCCATTTGTTGCTGGCGATAACGCAGCATGTCCCGGTGCAGGCTCAGCACCGCAAAACTGGCGTACTCGCACATGCCGCGGGTGATGCCCGGGTCCAGCAGGCGCACCACCGGCAAGCTTGCGGGCAAGCGACTGAGGTCCAGTTGATCGACCCCGGCGGACAACGCAAATAGCACTTTCAGATTCGGCAGCAAAACCTCGAGATCGTCGGGTGCCTGCCAGGCGGCGAGGTACTCGATGTCCGCGGGATCACCGATGTCCGGCCAGGCGCGCCATTCGATATCCGGGGCGTGTTCGGCAAACAGCGCTTTCCACTGTTCGCCGCGCACAGGGTCAGCTTTATAAAGCAGGGCCATGGGCATGTCCTGAGGGATGAAGGTGTTGTCCATCATCGCGCAACGTCGGCGCAGGATCTGTCGAAAGGGCCGGGTTAAACGGGTTTCGCGATGTTCGATCAGCGACGGCCCGGCAGATTCGGCGGGTGAAAGGAATCTGCCGTTTGGCAGGGTGAAAACAGTCGATCCGAATTTCTCAGGGGCCAAGTTCGGCGTAGATCGTTTCGCGCAAGGCTTAACCTGAACACCATCGCAACCACCTCCCGGTTGCCGGACTCACGATGGGATATGCCATGAATAGCAAAGTCGACGAAACCCCTCATTTGCTCCGTCAGCGCGATCAATTCGTGCCGCGTGGCCTGGTTACCGCTCACCCGTTGGTGATCGATCGCGCCCAAGGAGCCGAGTTGTGGGACGTGGACGGCAAGCGCTACCTGGATTTTGTCGGCGGCATCGGTGTGCTGAACATCGGTCACAACCACCCGAAGGTGGTCGCTGCGGTGCAGGCGCAATTGCAAAAGGTCTCTCACGCCTGCTTCCAGGTGGTGGCCTATAAGCCTTATCTGGACCTGGCCCAGCGTCTGTGCGAAATGATCGGTGGCAAGGAAGCGTATAAAGCGGCGTTCTTTACCTCCGGTGCCGAGGCGGTGGAAAACGCGGTGAAAATCGCCCGCGCCCACACCAACCGCTCGGCGGTGATCGCCTTTCGCGGTGGCTTCCACGGCCGTACCTTGCTCGGCACCACGCTGACCGGCATGAGCCAGCCGTACAAACAGAACTTCGGGCCGTTCGCGCCAGAGGTCTTCCACACTCCGTATCCGAATGCCTATCGCGGCGTCACCAGCGAGATGGCGCTCAAGGCCCTCGACGAGTTGCTGGCCACCCAGGTTGCCCCTGAGCGTGTCGCCGCGATCATCATTGAACCGGTGCAGGGTGACGGCGGTTTCCTGTCGGCACCGGCGGAGTTTCTCCAGGCCCTGCGCGCGCTGACTGAAAAGCACGGCATCGTGCTGATTCTCGATGAAATCCAGACCGGTTTCGGCCGTACCGGCAAGTGGTTCGGTTTCCAGCACGCCGGCATTCAGCCGGACCTGGTGACCGTCGCCAAGAGCCTGGCCGGTGGCTTGCCGTTGTCCGGGGTGGTCGGCAAGGCTGAGATCATGGACGCGCCGCTACCCGGTGGCCTGGGCGGCACGTACGGTGGCAACGCCTTGTCCTGCGCCGCTGCGCTGGCGGTGATCGATGCCTTCGAGGAAGAACAGCTGCTGGCCCGCGGCGAAGCATTGGGCGAGCGTTTGCGTCAGGGGCTGCTGCGTTTGCAGGCCCGTTACGGGCAAATCGGCGACGTGCGCGGCACCGGATTCATGCTGGCAATCGAACTGATCAAGGATGACGCGGCCCGCACGCCGGACGCCGACCTGAATCAGCGACTGATCGATGAAGCCCGGGCCGGCGGTTTGCTGGTGATCAAATGCGGTGTGTACCGCAACGTGCTGCGCTTCCTCGCACCGCTGGTGGCCACCGAAGCACAGGTCGATGAAGCGCTGCAGATTCTTGAAGCGGCATTGGCACGCGTCTTGAACTGAGCTCATGGCCGCTCGGGGCGGTGCCACAAGGCATCGTCCGTGAGCGTTTATGGAGCATGGATTGATGGAATGCATCATCGGAGGCTTTGCACACCATGGGGCTGACTGATTATCGAGCACTGCTCATCGATTGCGATGAGGTCCTGGTCGATCGGGACTCGGGTGTCTGGACGGCACTGCAACCGCTGCTGGACAGCCGAGGCGGTCATCCGGACAAGGAACAGGTGCTGGCCGAATACAGCGAGGTGGTGCGCGCGCTGTATCCGCGTTTCGCTGAACTGGGCTTTAGTGGCGTGCTGTGTTTCGCCCATCGCCAGCTGGCCGAGCGCTGGGGCCTGAAAGCCAGTTGGGAGGAGGGCATGAGCTTTGCCCGTTCGGTGGCCGGCTGGTCGCTGTTCGAGGACGCGCCCGGGGCAATGTTGTACCTGCGCAAGTTCTACCGCTTGCTGGTGCACGGCGACCGGGATGCCGAGGATCGAGGGTTGCTGTGTGAGCGGCTGGGGATCATGCCCGACGATTTCATTTCACTGGCCAGCGACCCTTTGCTCGATCCGCAGTGGTTAAAGACCAACGACCTTGAACCCGGCAACATCCTGCAAGTGACCCGTCCTTCGGCCGGTCGACAGGCGGCCAAAGACGTGTGCCTGATCTGTCGCGGCCGGTCAAAACACCCCACGCCGTGCGCGGCGGATTACTGTATTAACAGCATGGCGGATCTGGTAGCTCAGCATCAGCTGTCTTTACGGCGCTGATTTTGCTAGAAGATTGTCTTACAAACGGCAGTCAAGAGGTACGCAATGGAAGGGTTAGTCAAACTGGACCGAATCGACATCAGCATCCTGGTTGAGCTGCAAAAGGACGGGCGCATGACCAACGTCAGCCTGGCCGATGCCGTGGGGTTGTCGGCCAGTCCCTGCCTGCAACGGGTCAAACGGCTTGAGTCGGCCGGGTATATTTCCAGCTACAAGGCGCACCTGAACCTGGCCAAGATCACCGATTCGGTGACGGTGTTTACCGAAATCACCTTGAGCGACCACAAGCGCGAAGACTTCGCCAAGTTCGAGTCCAATATCCGTCTGGTGGACGAAGTGCTCGAATGCCATTTGATCAGCGGTGGCTACGATTATCTGGTGCGCTTCATGACCCGCAGCATCCAGCATTATCAGGAAGTGATCGAAAGCCTGCTGGACAAGAACATCGGCATTTCCAAGTACTTCAGTTACATCGTCATCAAATCTCCAGTGCTCAAGGACGGCGTGCCGCTGCGCAAGTTGCTGCGCCACTGACAGACTCCATTCTCAAACCCAATACAAATCCCCTGTGGGAGCGAGCTTGCTCGCGATAGCGACGTCACAGTCAGCAGAGATGTTGAATGTGATGCCCTCATCGCGAGCAAGCTCGCTCCCACAGTTGTTTTGCAGTGCACGTTCTTTGGACATTGATCCAACAGAACCGCCCAACGCGCTTCATCCTGGCGCAAGCCGCATAAACGGCTGTTTCAAGCCACAAAAACAGTTGCCGATTGCCCCCTATGCACTGATTTCAGAGCAAAGCGCAAAAGTCTCTGCGCTGTAATGCGTTCAGAGAGAGGGGAGCGGTTTTTGAAGTCGCTGATTCCACAGGATGAGACGGCTGCAACAAACCGCTGAATAACACCAATCGGAGCGTAAAAAAATGCGAATGAGCAACGCAAAAGCACTATTGGGTTACGGCGTCTTATTGCTGGCGAGCAGCAGCGAGGCACATCAAATCTGGTATGAACAACCACCCGGGCAACCCCTGGCGTTGTACTACGGGGAATATGACAAGAACATGCTGGAAGTCACGCCGGGCGGGATGGACCGGTTCCAGCAACTCAAGGGCTGGTCGATCAGCAACCAGTCCCAGCCGTTAACACTGACCTTGCAGCGCCAGGCCTTTGCGGTGACGCATCAAACCCGGACCGATGACTCGCTGCTGGCCCAGGACCTGCACTATCCGATCTTCGACCTTCATGAGGCGGACAAGGCGCTGAAGACCCACTGGACGCCGGCGACCCGTTGGGTCGGTGACTTGCGCGCGCGCACCCCGGAACTGACCCTGGACATCGTGCCGACCGGCGTCGCCGATGCGGGCAAGGCGCAGTTCCAGGTGTTCTATGCGTCCAAACCGTTGGCCGACCAGGACGTGGTGCTGGAAACCGGTTCCGGTGACGTGTTCACCCAGCGCACCGACGCCGCGGGCAAAGTCAGCTTCGAGCTGCCGTGGCAGGGCACCTACGTGGTGGCCGTGGAATACAAGGACCGCACGCCCGGCGAGCGCATCAGTCCTCAAGGCAAGGCCGAACCGTTCGATATAAAGAGCTTCAGTTCGACACTGTCGTTCTATCGATCACAGGGCCAGACGCCGTTGCCGCGAGCGCCGTCGCAGCTGCCGGCATCGGAAGTCGCCAGGCTGAAGAAACAGGCCTGACCCCTCGACCACTACATGAGTGACTGATATGACCCCATCTTCAGGATTGGCAGGGCAGGCGACAGCCGCTTCCCCTGCGCTTGCAACCAGTGCCGTCAAGGCCAACACCCGCATGCTGGCGATCGACGCCTTGCGCGGCTTCGTCATGCTGTTGATGCTGATCGACCATGTGCGCGAAACCTTTCTGCTGCACCGTCAGGTCACCGACCCGATCGATGCGTTGAGCGTCACGCCGGACCTGTACTTCACCCGCATGCTCAGCGAGATCTGCGCCCCGGCGTTCATCTTCCTCACCGGTTTGTCGGCCTGGCTCTACAGCCAGAAACACACGGCGAAAGAAACCTCGGTGTTCCTGCTCAAGCGCGGGTTGTTTCTGGTGTTTCTCGAAGTCACCTTCGTGTGCTTTGCCTGGAACGCCGAGTTCCCGCCCAAGACCCTGTGGCTGCAGGTGATCTGGTGCATCGGCATCTGCATGATCGTGCTTGCCGGGTTGCTGCACTTCAAACGCAGTTGGTTGATCGTGCTCGGTGTGGCCATTGTCGCCGGGCACAACCTGCTCGATGGCGTGACCGTGGGGCCGGAATCGCCGTTCTTTGTGCCGTGGTCGATCCTGCATCAGCGGGTGTTCATCGACATCACCGAATTCACCCGGGCCCGCACCACTTACCCGGTATTGCCCTGGATTGGCGTGATCCTGCTGGGGTGGGGAATCGGGCCGTGGTTCGGCAAGGACACGGCCCCGGCCGAGCGGATTTCCCGCCTGCTCAAACTGGGCGCCGGCCTGCTGGTAGCGTTCGTGTTCATTCGCTATCTGAACGTCTATGGCGAGAAACCCTGGGTGCAGACCGGTGATGCGTTGCGCACCTTCATGAGTTTCATGAGCGCCAAGAAGTACCCGCCCTCGCTGATGTTCCTGATGCCGACGATTGGCCTTTCGCTGATCTTGCTGGCGCTGTTCGAGAAGCTGCAGGATCGCTGGTCCACCGCGACCCTGGCGATTTACGGCGGGGCGCCGATGTTCTTCTATTTGCTGCACTTGTACGTACTCAAGGCCATGTACCTGGTGGCGGTCGCGATCTGGGGCGCCAATCAGGGGGCCTACTATGGCTTCGATAACCTGCCCACGGTGTGGCTGTGGAGTGTGATCCTCGGGGTGCTGCTGTTCTTCCCGACGCGCTGGTTCGCCAACCTCAAACAGCGCCGCCGCGATATCGCGATCCTCAAATACCTCTGAGGTGACCTACGGTGTCCCCCGTTCGGCGGGACACCTTGCAGACCCCGAATTCTGTGGAGTTGCACTGTGAAAACCCTATCGACGCATACCCTGCTATTGGCATTGGGCGGGCAGTCCCTGCTCGCCCTGGCTTCAGAGCAAGACACCGCAAAAGGCTTTATCGAAGACAGCCAATGGAGCCTGCTGAACCGCAGCCTCTACGACCGTCGCGACTATGAACACGGCTCACTGAGCAATGGCGCGCGCAACGCCTTCAAGCCCCGCGCTGAACGCAGCGACCTGGCCGAGGAGTGGGCCTACGGCCTGATGGCCGATTTCACCTCCGGCTACACCGCCGGCACCGTGGGCTTGGGCCTGGACGCCCATGTGTATTCCGGCTGGGAACTGGACAGCGGCGGCGGGCGGGCCGGCAAGACGCGGGTGTTGGGCGTGGACAATGACGGGCACCCCAAGGATGAATTCAGCCGTGGCGGCGCCGTGGCCAAGCTGCGGTTTTCCTCGACGGAATTGCGTTACGGCGAGCAGCGGGTGAAAACCCCGGTGTTCGGTTCATCCGACAGCCGCTTGCTGCCGGAGACCGCCACCGGCTGGCTGCTGACCAGTCGCGAACTGCCCGCCACCACCCTGTATGGCGGACATTTCAACGAAAGTACCGACCGCAACGCCACCAGTCATGACCAAGGCTTTGTGGTCAATTACTCCAACGGCAAACAGGGCGACAGCTTTGACTTGGTGGGGGTGCGCAACACGGCGGTCAAAGGGCTCAACGCCAGCCTGTTCAGCGCGGATTACGCCGACACCTGGCGACAGCATTACCTGGGCGCGGTCTACACCCAGCCGTTGGCGGAAGGCCAGGACCTGATCTTTGATCTCAATCTGTACCGAACCCAGGACACCGGAAAAGCCTTGTCCGGCCGCATCGACAACACCACCTGGAGTTTGCTGTCGACCTACAAACTCGGTGCCCACAGCTTCGGGCTGGGTTATCAAAAGGTCGATGGCGACACGCCCTTCGATTACGTGACCCGTGGCGCGATCTACCTGAGCAACGCCGTGGCGCTGTCCGATTTCAACGCGCCCCGGGAAGCTTCCTGGCAAGCGCGCTACGACCTGAACATGGCTGGTTATGGCATTCCCGGCCTGACCTTCGGCGCACTGTACGTGCGCGGCAGCGGCATCGACGGTACGCACATGGACCCGAACGGCGGATACAAATGGCTGGGTTACGGGCAGGGCGGCAAGCACTGGGAACGTGATCTGCAGGCCAAATACGTGGTGCAGTCGGGCGTCGCGAAAAACCTCGCGTTCAGCCTGCGCCATGCGGTTCATCGCGGGAATGCGGCGCAAGCGGAGCTGGACGCCAATCAGATCCGCCTGGCGATCGAATACCCGCTGGGTGGCAAATTCTGATCCGTAACGGGATCGTCTTTGTGCACTTTTATAAGGCCGCGCAACACGCCTCTGCACTATGCGAAGGCAAACATCGGGTTTTGATGGGCACCCGTGGTCAACGTTTACTGGCGCAAGGACTGCCAATAGCCGACTGGCACAAAGTCTGCAAGACACTGTTCAGGCCCACTGTGAATGCAGTCGAGTGGGCAGCCCCCTCGGTCAACGACGATCGATTGGCCGAACAGGTCGCGGGCAACATCGGTGGATCCGGCATAGATGCCTGACTTAGCACCGTAAACGAACAGGCAAAGACGCCTGGAACCGCAAGGTTTCAGGCGTTTTTTTTTGCTTTTTGAACAGCTATCGACGGGTGTCTCTTATGAATTCCAATGTTGCCACTTTGAACAAGCTGCAAACGCTGATCGTGATCGGCAATGGCATGGTCGGACATCATTGTGTCGAACAGCTGATCGAACGCGGTGCCCTTGATCAGTATCGGCTGCACGTGTTCAGCGAGGAGCCGATGCGTGCCTACGACCGCGTGCACCTTTCCGAGTATTTCTCCGGCCGTGATGCCGAGTCGCTGGCCCTCGGTGAAGCCTCGCTGTACCAGACCCCGGGCGTCACGCTGCATCTGGGGGTGCCGGTCCTGGAAATCGACCGCGCCCGCCGTCAGGTGATCACCGCGCAAGGGTGCATTTCTTACGACAAATTGGTGCTGGCCACCGGGTCCTATCCGTTTGTGCCGCCGATCGAAGGCGCCGAGGGCGATTCGCGCCTGGTGTATCGCACCCTTGAAGACCTCGACGCCATTCGTGCCGCAGCAAGCAACGCCCGACGCGGTGTGGTGGTCGGCGGTGGCTTGCTCGGTCTGGAAGCGGCCAACGCCCTGAAAACCCTGGGGCTGGAAGCGCATGTGGTGGAATTCGCCCCGCGCCTGATGCCGGTGCAACTGGACGAGTACGGTGGCCTGGCACTCAAGGCACAGATCGAATGCCTCGGCGTCGGTGTGCACCTGTCGCGCGGCACTCAATCGATCAGCGCAGGCGAGGAATACCGTTACCGGATGAACTTCGCCAATGACGAATTCCTTGAAACCGACCTGATCGTGTTCTCCGCCGGTATCCGTGCGCAAGACGCACTGGCCCGCCAATGCTCGCTGGAAGTCGGCCCGCGCGGCGGTGTGGTGATTGACGACCAATGCCAGAGCAGCGATCCGAACATCTATGCGATCGGTGAGTGTGCCGCGTGGAACGGCAGCATTTTTGGCCTGGTCGCCCCGGGCTACCAAATGGCGCGCGGTGTTGCCGCATTGCTGTGCAACGAAACCGCCGAGCCGTTCATGGGCGCGGACATGTCGACCAAGCTCAAGCTGCTGGGCGTCGATGTCGGCTCCATCGGCGACGCGCACGGCAGCACGCCGGGCGCGCGCAGTTATCAGTTCATCGACGAAACCACGGCCAGCTATCGTCGCCTGGTGGTGGACGCGACGGGCAAGCACGTCATCGGTGCGGTGTTGGTCGGTGACAACAGCTATTACGACACGCTGCTGCAATACATGCAGAACGCGATTGCGCTGCCGGCGGAACCCGCCAGTTTGATTCTGCCGTCGTCCGAAGGCGCGCCGACGCTGGGCCCGGGCGCGTTACCCGAAGCGGCCACGGTGTGCTCGTGCCACAACGTCACCAAGGGCTCCATTTGCTCGGCCATCGACGGTGGCTGCACCGACCTCGGCCTGCTCAAATCGCAGACCAAAGCCTGCACCGGTTGCGGTGGTTGTGCCGGGCTGCTCAAGCAGGTTTTCGAGCATGAGTTGATCGCCCGTGGCGTCAGCGTCGACAAGAGCCTGTGCGAACACTTCGCCTATACCCGCCAAGAGCTTTATGCGCTGGTGCGGGTAGAAGGGGTGATCACTTTCGAAGAACTGCTGGCCAAATATGGCCGTGGCCACACCGGTTGTGACGTGTGCAAACCGGCGGTGGGCTCGATCCTCGCGTCGTGCTGGAACCAGCCGATCATGGACGCGTCACTGGTGCCGCTGCAGGACACCAACGACACCTTCATGGCCAACATGCAGAAAAACGGCACCTATTCGGTGGTACCGCGCATCCCCGGTGGCGAGATCACCGCCGACAAACTGATCGCGATCGGTGTGGTGGCGAAGAAATACGACCTCTACACCAAAATCACCGGCGGCCAGCGTATCGACCTGTTTGGCGCGCAGTTGCATGAACTGCCGGACATCTGGGCCGAGCTGATCGAAGCCGGTTTTGAAACCGGGCATGCCTACGGCAAATCGACCCGCACGGTGAAGTCGTGTGTCGGCAGCACCTGGTGCCGGTATGGCGTGCAAGACAGCGTGCAAATGGCCCTGACCATCGAGGACCGCTACAAGGGCCTGCGCTCGCCACACAAACTCAAATTCGCAGTGTCCGGTTGCACCCGGGAATGCGCCGAGGCCCAGAGCAAGGACGTTGGCGTGATCGCCACCGAGAAAGGCTGGAACCTTTACATCGCCGGTAACGGCGGCATGCGCCCACGGCATGCCGAGCTGTTCGCCACCGACCTCGACGATGCGACCCTGATCCGCTACATCGACCGCTTCCTGATGTTCTACATCCGCACCGCCGACAAATTGCAGCGCACCTCGGTGTGGCGCGAAAGCCTGGAGGGCGGCCTCGATTACCTCAAGGACGTGATCATCAACGACAGCCTCGGGCTGGGTGAAGAGCTCGAGTCGCAGATGCAACTGGTGGTCAATCGCTATGAATGCGAGTGGGCCAACGCCCTCAAAGACCCGGAAAAACTCAAACGCTTCCGTACCTTCGTCAACGATAAACGCCCGGACCCGGACATCCACTTTGTCCAGGAACGCGGCCAGCGGCGCCCGATCATGGCCGCCGAACTCAACCTTATCCCTGTTATCGAGGAGATTGCCTGATGAGCCAGTCCAATACCCAACGCATCGATTCCCTGGAAAGCACCGAGGCCTGGCAAACGGTGTGCGAGCAACAGGACCTGGTCAGCAACTCAGGCGTTGTCGTCTGGCTCGATGGCGCGCAAGTGGCGCTGTTCTACCTGCCGAGTGCGGAGGGTCGGACCCTCTATGCCATCGACAACCATGACCCGCAATCCGGGGCGAATGTCATCGGTCGCGGGTTGGTGGGCAGCATCAAGGGTGATCTGGTGGTTGCATCGCCGATCTACAAACAGCATTTCCGTCTTGAGGACGGCAGCTGCCTGGAGTACCCGCAACAGCGTCTGCGTGTCTGGCCCGTGCGGTTGAACAGCGGCGTGGTGGAAGTCGGGGTGGCTTGAGCCTGTTCAACAGCATCGCGTATCCGCATCGGAGGCATTTATGAAAACAGCCGCACAATTGCTCAAACTCAAGGTCGTGCAAAACCGCCAGGTGCATAGCATCGCGCCCGATGAGATGGTCCTTGAAGCCCTGAGGATCATGGCCGAAAAGAACGTGGGCGCGCTTCCGGTGATCGAGGCCGGGCAGGTGGTCGGCGTGATCAGCGAGCGCGACTATGCGCGCAAGGTCGTTCTGCAGGGGCGCTCTTCGGTTGGTACGCCGGTGCGCGACATCATGAGCGCGCCGGTGGTGACGGCTGACAGTCAGCAGAGTATTGAGCGTTGCATGGCGGTCATGACTGACAGCCATTTGCGTCATCTGCCGGTGATGGAGGGTGGCGAGCTGATGGGGCTGTTATCGATTGGGGATCTGGTCAAGGAAGCTATCGTTGAGCAGGCGGATTTGATTCGGCAGCTGGAGCATTACATTCGCGGGCACTAGACCGGTCAGCGTCACTAAGGTTGGGGGACATATCCGTTTCTGCGGTGATGGCGACTTAAGGTTCCGCCCTTACGGCGGGTCACTTGGAAAAGCGCCAAGTAACCAAACGCTCTTGCCCCTGACGTACGGTGCTTCGCTGTGGCTCGGCATGCCCTCGCTCCGGTCCTGCTCCGTGTGCCCGCCGCCATCGGCCATCCATGCCGCGGTGCCCACTGCGCAGAACCTGCGCTCGGCCTTCCGACGGGGCAGATCAAGATCAAGATCAAAAGCCAAAGCGAGGCGGCCTGATAGCCGACCGGATGTCGGTCAAGGTCATCGGCGGTGGACACTTATGTCATGCCCGCCAAAAATCCAACTGTGGGAGCGAGCCTGCTCGCGAAGGCGGACTGACATTCAACATTGATGTCGGCTGACAGGGCCTCATCGCGAGCAGGCTCGCTCCCACAGGGGAATGCGTACGCTTGAAGAGACAGGCCGGCCGGTAGGCCGCCTCGCGCTTCAAGATCAAAAGCCAAAGCGAGGCGGCCTGATAGCCGACCTGATGTCTGCCAAGGTCATCGGCGGCGGACACCTATGTCATGCCCGCCAAAAATCCAACTGTGGGAGCGAGCCTGCTCGCGAAGGCGGACTTACATTCAACATTGATGTCGACTGACAGGGCCTCATCGCGAGCAGGCTCGCTCCCACAGGGGAATGCGTACGCTTGAAGAGACAGGCCGGCCGGGTAGGCCGCCTCGCGCTTCAAGAGCAAAAGCCAAAGCGAGGCGGCCTGATAGCCGACCTGATGTCTGCCAAGGTCATCGGCGGCGGACACCTATGTCATGCCCGCCAAAAATCCAACCGTGGGAGCGAGCCTGCTCGCGAAGACGGACTTACATTCAACATTGATGTCGACTGACAGGGCCTGATCGCGAGCAGGCTCGCTCCCACAGGGGAATGCGTACGCTTGAAGAGACAGGCCGGCCGGTAGGCCGCCTCGCGATGCTTTTGCGGTAGTCGCCCCCTCGAGAGGCCGAGTGGAGGTTCTGCGCAGTGGGCAACCCGGCATGGATGCCGGGTTAGCCGCCCCCGGCCATGGATGGCCGATGGCGGCGGGCCCACGGAGCAGGACCGGAGCGAGGGCATGCCGAGCCTAAGCGAGGCACCGAACGAAAGGGGCAAAAGCGCTTTGGTTACTTTCGCGCTTTTCGAAAGTGACTCGCTGTAAAAGCGAAACCGCCAGCAGCCATGACCGCAAAAACGGATATGCACACGAGCCTGGGGGTTTTAAACGGCTTTCTTGATCGGTATCAACCGCATAACCAGGCGGTCTCTGTAGTCTCAAGAGACCGACAGCCAGTGCGCTCACCCCAATGTTCGCCGTAGCGCGGGTTGCCTTGACCCAAGGCGAAAACACCATGATCTATCCGCTGATTCTGACCTTGCACCTGTTTGCCGCGCTGATCTTCATCGGCACGGTGTTCTTCGAAGTCCTGTTCCTGGAAAGCATCCGCAAACAGCTACCCGCCAGGGTGATGCTGCTGGTGGAGCAGGGCATCGGACGCCGGGCCCGCTCGCTGATGCCGTGGGTGCTGCTGGTGTTGTTCGGTGCGGGGCTGGGCATGGTCTGGTTGCGTTACTTGCCAGCCCTGGCCTCACCACTGGCCTCATCGTTCGGCACATTGCTGGCGTTGAAAATCGCGGTGGCCGTGAGCGTGCTGCTGCATTTCCTCGGCGCCATGTTGTTGTTCAAAACCGGCCGGATGAGCCCGCGATACCTGCACTTCATCCATGGCAGCCTGTTCTGCCACATGGTCGTTATCGTGCTGCTGGCCAAGGGCATGTTTTACCTGACGTGGTAATCGGGTTTGACCGGTGGTCCGTTGTGCAGACACTTCGCTTGCGCTTGATGCAAATCAAGGAGCATTGATGGTTAAACCCGGAGACTGAAAGTCCGCAGCCAGTCTCGGAGACCGTCATGCTCGATTTATTTCACAACCCAGGCGAGATCGCCCGGTGCGATCAAGGCGTGCTTGACCCTAACTGCCATGCCGACACACAAAAATTTCATGACGGTATTGGCTCTCTGGACCTGCTTCGTGCATTGCGCGTCAGCCGCCAGAAGTGCCGTCCGCTGTCCCTGAACGTGCAGCTGCCTTCCAGCCTCAAACCGTCTTCCTGTTCCCCGCGTGATATCGCCGGCGAGCACGACGGTATCGAGCAGTACCTTCAGCACCTGGAGCAGGAAATCGACCTCGTCGGTTGTCACCTGGGTGCGGAGCAACGGGTCGAGCAGTTTCATCTGGGGGGCGGAACTCCCGCACCTGCCCATCTGGAGCGGCTGATGAGTCATCTGCGTGGCCGGTTCAACTTTCTCGAACATGAAGGTGGCGACTACAGCGTCGAGGTGGACCTTCACCACACCGACTGGTCGACCATGGGGTTGCTGCGCAATCAGGGATTCAATCACGTCAGCATCGGTGTGCCGGATATCGACACCGACTGTGACAGGTCGGTGGCGTGCTACCAGAACCCGGCGCCGATCCAGTCGCTGATGGATGCGGCGCGCACCTTTGGTTTTCGATCCATCAACGTCGATCTGGGTTTTGGCCATGCCTGGCAGACGCCAGACAGTTTTGCGCTGAAGCTGGCGAGCATTATCGAGCTGGAACCGGACCGGCTGATGGTGTTCGATTATGCCCGGCCACCACGGCGCTATCGTCCGGTGCTCGGTGACAAAGTCAGAGCGCTGTGCAGCCAGGACGATAAAGGCGCGATGCGCCAGATCTGCTTTGATCAACTGCTTTGCGCGGGTTATCACTACATCGGTCTGGGGCAGTTTGTCCGGCCCGATGATGATTTGGCGGTCGCTCAAGAGCGAGGCCGGTTGCGCCGTACCTGTGAGGGTTTCTCCCGTCACGGCTATTGCGATCATGTTGGATTTGGTTTGGGCGCGATCAGCCAGATCGACGATTTGTACACGCAAAACACCGACGAGATTGAACGCTATCAACAACAACTGGACATGAGGCAATTGCCGACGTGTCGAGGTTGGCGCTTCGAGGCGGGGGATCAGATCAGGCAAATGGTCATGGAGCGCCTGGCCTGTGATCAGGAACTGGATATCCGCGCCATCGAGAGGCGCTATGGGCTGGTTTTTTCAAAGTACTTCTCCGCCGTCTGGCCGTTGCTGGAGCAATTGAGCCGGGATGGGTTGATTGAATTGTCAGACCGTTTCATCAGCATCCTTCCCGCCGGTCGGCCAGAAGTGGATGCCATCTGCAACCTGTTTGAAAAGGATTTGGGCGGTGCGAAGCATTAATCCCATTGCGAGTTGATCGATCATGAACACGACCTTTGATTTCAATCGCGCCCTGGTCGAAAAGTACGACCGCCCGGGGCCGCGCTATACCTCTTACCCCACGGCGCCGCAGTTTCACCAGGCGTTTGCCGTTGACGACTATCAGCGTGCCGCCCGTGACAGCAATCAGGTGGCCGCGCCGAAACCGTTGTCGGTGTACATCCACATCCCGTTCTGCAAAAGCCTTTGTTACTACTGCGCCTGCAACAAAATCATTACCCAGAAAACCCATCGCGCCGTCGAGTACCTGAAGTACCTCAAGCGTGAAATCGCGATGCAGGCGGCCTTGTTCGACAACACCCGCAAACTCACTCAGTTGCACCTGGGGGGCGGCACGCCGACCTATTTGACCAGCGAGCAGCTGGCGGACCTGATGGACTGCCTGCACCAGGCGTTCAACATGGATGACAGCGATGACCATGAGTTTTCCATCGAGGTCGACCCGCGCACGATCAGCACCGAGCAGATCCAGTCGCTGCGCCAGTTGGGCTTCAATCGCCTGAGTTTTGGCGTGCAGGATTTCGACCCCGACGTGCAGGCAGCGGTCAATCGCCAGCAAAGTGAAGAGCAGATTTATGCGCTGGTCGCTGCGGCGCGCGAGGCGCAATTCAAGTCGATCAGCGTCGACCTTATCTACGGCTTGCCCCTGCAAACCGTGCAGAGTTTCGACGTCACCCTGAGCAAGATCATCGCGCTGCGTCCGGACCGGATTGCCGCCTACAGCTACGCGCATTTGCCGGAGATGGTCCGCGCGCAACGGCTGATTCGTCCCGCCGACATGCCGCCACCGGAGCGCAAGCTGGAACTGCTCGAGCTGACTATTCGCCGTCTGACCGAGGCCGGTTATGTCTATATCGGCATGGATCATTTCGCCTTGCCGGATGACGAACTGGCGCTGGCCCGGGCCAACGGCACCCTGCAGCGTAACTTTCAGGGCTATTCCACCCATGCCGACTGCGATTTGATCGGCCTTGGGGTGTCGTCGATCGGCAAGGTCGGCGACAGCTACAGCCAAAGCGTCAAGGAGCTATCGCAGTACTACGCCCGTATCGATCAAGGGTTGTTGCCGGTGCATCGCGGTTACCGCTTGAACGCCGACGACCTGTTGCGCCGCGAGGTGATCAGCGACCTGATGTGCCACGGCCGTATCGCGTTTGAGAAGTATGAGGCGCGGCATGGCATTCGCTTCACCGAGTACTTTGCCGAGGCGCTGGCGCAGCTGGGCGAGCATGTGCGCGATGGGCTGCTGCAGATTCACCGCGACGAATTGGTGCTGTTGCCACAAGGGCATTTGATGATGCGCAGTGCCGCGATGGCGTTTGACGCCTATCTGGGCGGTGAGCAAAAAGGCCAGTTTTCACGCACGGTTTGAGACCCTGGAGCCTAATGCTGATCAGTCAAACCATTTCAGCCGCAACGCAAATTCTGTAGCAGCTGGCGAAGCCTGCGTTCGGCTGCGCAGCAGTCGTAAAATCAGCCAACGCGGAGTGTCAGACTCACCGTGTATTCAGGTTTTACGACTGCTGCGCAGCCGAACGCAGGCTGCGCCAGCTGCTACAAGGTTTGCGTTGCGGCAGATATGGCTTAACTGGTCTCCCGGGGCTAATTTCCTAAGTTGATTTCAATCAAGGGCAGGGGGCGCGACGCTCCCTAACATGACCGAAAGCCCTTTTGAAATCAGCGAACCCATGACAATCCATCAGCCTTCGATACACGCCAACCTGCGCGCCTGGGGCGTCGGGCTGGTGGTTCTGCTGATGCTGATGCTCGCCACCTTCGAAGGAGCGCAGGCCAAGCAATACGGTGACATCGAGCAGCAGCGCATCGAGAAAACCTTCCCTCAGACCGATTCCGTTTCCGCCCCCGAAGGCCGGTTCAAGGTGCGCACGCTGTCCGCCGCCGGCAAGGTGCTCGGTTATGTGTTCCAGAGCCTGGACGTGGTGGATATTCCGGCCTACTCGGGCAAACCGATCAACACCCAGGTGATCCTCGACACCACCGGCATGATTCAGGATGCCTATGTGCTGGAACACCACGAGCCGATTCTGCTGATTGGCATTCCTGAGGCAAAACTTCACGGCTTCAGCGCGAAATACAAAGGGATCAAGGTCAGTCAGCGGGTGGTCGTCGGCCATTCCAGTGACCCGAATGCCGTCACCGTCGATGCCATCGCCGGCGCAACCGTCACCGCCATGGTGGTCAACGAGGTCATCATGCGCGCCGCCCACGAAGTGGCCGTATCGCTCAAGCTGATCGAGGACACGGCTGGTGTGGCACGCAAGGCCGCCATCGTGCGCCAGGACTTTTTCGAGCCCGCCACCTGGGAACAACTGACCGGCAACGGCGCTATCCGCCGCTTGAACCTGACCCGTGGACAAGTCGACGTAGCCTTCAAGGGCACTGATGCCGAAGGCGTCGATAACGCCAGCGCCGATCAGGTTGATGAAACCTTTATCGAACTCTATACCGCCGACCTGAATCCGCCGACCATCGGCCGCGCGTTGTTGGGCGACAATCAATATCGCTTCCTCATGCAAGACCTCAAGCCCGGCGAGCAGGCCATCGCGGTGCTGGGTCGTGGGCTGTTTTCCTATAAAGGCTCGGGGTATGTGCGCGGCGGGATCTTCGATCGGGTGCAATTGCGTCAGTTCGGCAACGTCATCAGTTTTCGCGACATGGACCATCAGCGGCTCTCCGATGTGTTTGCCAAGGGCATGCCGGAATTCACTGAAATGTCGATTTTCATTGTGCGCGAACCGGCGAAGTTCGATCCGGGATCGCCCTGGTCCCTGGAGTTGTTGGTGCGACGCCAGACCGGCCCGCTCAGTGGCACGTTCAGCAGCTTCGAACTGGCCTATCAATTGCCCGAGCCCTACCTTGAGCGCCCACTGCCCAGCGCTGAAGAACTGGCGGCCCTCGAAGAAGCCAGTCGGCCAATGTGGTTGAACATCTGGTACCAGAAATCCTTCCAGATCGCCGTGCTCGGGACTGCGTTGCTGCTGCTGACGGCGATCCTGTTCCTGCAGGATACGTTCACCCGCCGGCCGCATTTTCTGCACTGGCTGCGCCGCGGTTATCTGGTCTTTACCGTGGTGTTTATCGGCTGGTATGCGCTGGGGCAGTTGTCAGTGGTCAATGTCCTGACCTTCGCCCATGCGCTGTTCGATCATTTTCGCTGGGAACTGTTTCTCACCGATCCGCTGATTTTCATGCTCTGGGTCTTCGCCGCCGCGAGCATTCTGCTGTGGGGTCGCGGCGTGTTCTGCGGCTGGCTGTGTCCGTTTGGCGCCTTGCAAGAGTTGATCAACGAGGCCGCACGCAAGCTGAAAATCCCTCAATACGAATTGCCCTTCGCCGTGCATGAGCGCTTGTGGGCGATCAAATACATCATTTTGCTGCTGCTGTTCGGCATCTCCCTGGAGTCGATGTCCACCGCCGAACTGTTCGCCGAGGTGGAACCGTTCAAGACCGCCATCACCCTCAGGTTCGACCGCCAGTGGTGGTTTGTGCTCTACGCGGTGGCGCTGCTGGTCATCAATATTTTCACGCGCAAAGTCTATTGCCGCTACATCTGCCCGTTGGGTGCGGCGCTGGCGATTCCGAGCAAATTTCGCCTGTTCGACTGGCTCAAACGCCGCAAGGACTGCGGCACCCCCTGCCAACTGTGCGCCAAGGAATGCGAGATCCAGGCCATTCATCCCGACGGCCGGATCAATGCCAACGAGTGCCATTACTGCCTCGATTGCCAGATGACTTACCAGAACGACAACAAATGCCCGCCGCTGATCAACCAGCGCAAGAAGCGCGGCAAAGCGGCACCCGCTGCTGTGCAACTGATACCTGTCGTGGAAGTGACCGCTCTGGAATGAACCCCGCGAGCGCCTGTCCGCAGTGACCGTTTTTATCCCTTCAAGGAAAACACCTGATGAACGACACAGAATCCAAAAAAACCACTGAAGTGCCGGAACCGACCGGCCTCAGTCGTCGCGGCTTCCTGGGCACCAGCGCGGTGACCGGCGCGGTACTGGCCGGTGCCACGGCCATCGGTGGCGCGGTGTTCACCCGTGAGACCTGGGCGGCAGCGGCCAAGGACGCGCAACTGAAAACCCACGTCGGGCCGGGCGAGCTGGACCAGTACTACGGTTTCTGGAGCGGCGGCCATCAGGGTGAAGTGCGGATCATGGGCATTCCGTCGATGCGCGAGTTGTTGCGTGTTCCGGTGTTCAACGTCGATTCCGCCACCGGTTGGGGCCTGACCAACGAAAGCAAACGGATCATGGGCGACAGCGCGCATTTCCAGAATGGCGACTGCCACCACCCGCACTTGTCGATGACCGACGGCAAGTACGACGGCAAATACCTGTTCATCAACGACAAGGCCAACAGCCGCGTTGCGCGTATCCGTCTGGACATCATGAAGTGCGACAAGATGCTCACCGTGCCCAATGTGCAGGCCGTTCACGGGCTGCGCCTGCAAAAAGTGCCGCACACCAAGTACGTGTTCGCCAATGCCGAATTCGTGATTCCGCATCCCAATGACGGCAGCACCTTCGACCTGCAAGACAAGAACAGCTACACGATGTTCAACGCCATTGATGCCGAGAAGATGGAAATGGCCTTCCAGGTCATCGTCGACGGCAACCTCGATAACACCGACGCCGACTACACCGGCAAGTACGCGGCCTCGACCTGCTACAACTCGGAGAAGGCCTACGACTTGGGCGGCATGATGCGCAACGAGCGCGACTGGGTGGTGGTGTTCAACATCCCGCGCATCGAAGCGGCGATCAAGGCTGGCAAGTTCATTACCCTGGACGGCTCCAAAGTCCCGGTGGTCGACGGCCGTAAAAACGACGGCAAGGACAGCGCGTTCACGCGTTACATCCCGGTGCCGAAGAACCCCCACGGGATCAATATGACGCCCGATGGCAAGTACTTCATTGCCGCCGGCAAACTCTCGCCCACTTGCACGATCATCGCCACTGCGAAGCTGGATGATCTGTTCGACGACAAACTCAAGGATCCGCGTGACGCGGTGGTCGGCGAGCCCGAGCTGGGTCTGGGTCCGCTGCACACCACTTACGACGGCCGCGGCAATGCCTACACCACGCTGTTTATCGACAGTCAGGTGGTGAAGTGGAACGTGGAAGAGGCCGTTCGCGCCTACACCGGCGAGAAGGTCAACTACATCAAGCAGAAACTCGACGTGCAGTATCAGCCGGGGCACAACCATGCGTCGCTGACTGAAACCAGTGAGGCCGACGGCCAATGGCTGATGGTGCTCAGCAAGTTTTCCAAGGACCGCTTCCTGCCGACCGGCCCGCTGCACCCGGAAAACGATCAGTTGATCGATATCTCCGGCGAGGAAATGAAACTGGTGCACGACGGCCCGGCCTTTGCCGAACCCCACGACTGCGTCATGGCCCGCCGCGACCAGATCAAGACCAAAAAGATCTGGGACCGCAACGACCCGTTTTTTGCCGAAACCGTGGTCATCGCCGCCAAGGACGGGATCAAGCTGGAGACCGACAACAAGGTCATCCGCGACGGTAACAAAGTCCGCGTCTACATGACCTCGATGGCCCCGGCTTACGGCCTGCCGGAGTTCACCGTCAAACAGGGCAACGAGGTCACGGTGACCATCACCAACATCGACCAGATTGAAGACGTGACCCACGGCTTCGTGATGACCAACCATGGCGTCAGCATGGAGATCAGTCCGCAGCAGACCTCATCGATCACCTTCATCGCCGACAAGGCTGGCCTGCATTGGTACTACTGCAGCTGGTTCTGCCATGCGCTGCACATGGAAATGGTCGGCCGCATGAAGGTCGAGAAGGCCTGACCGTTGCCCATCGACAGGAGCCAAGCAATGACTGATAGCAAGGGAAACCCGGTGAAGGTCATTGCGTTGGCGCTCCTGCTGATGTCCGGCAGCGCGCTGGCGGTGCAACCCGTCACCACGTTGCCGTTGACGGCGGACGCCGATCAACGCTGGCACCTGCCGGCAGGGGAATACCGTGGCTCGTTCAGCGTCGATCAACCGATGCAGATTGTCTGCGAGCCGGGCGCGGTATTTCAGGGCGAGGGGCAGGGCAATGGTTTGATCATCAGTGCGCCGGATGTCGGCATCGAGGGCTGCACCTTTCTGGACTGGGGGCACGACCTCACGGCCATGAATGCAGCGGTGTTTATCCAGCCCAAGGCCCACGGTGCGGTGATTAAAGGCAATCGCCTGCAAGGCCAGGGGTTTGGTATCTGGGTCGACGGTACGCAGGATGTGAGCCTGATCGACAACCGCATTCAGGGCGATCCGGCGATGCGTTCGCAAGATCGCGGCAACGGCATTCATCTATATGCCGTGCATGGCGCCAAGGTCATTGGCAATCAGGTGCGCGACACCCGCGACGGCATCTACATCGACACCTCCAACGGCAACCTGCTGCAGGGCAATACCCTGGAGGACCTGCGCTACGGTGTGCATTACATGTTCGCCAACGATAACCAACTGATCGGCAACACCACCCGCCGAACCCGCACCGGCTACGCCTTGATGCAAAGCCGCAAGCTCACGGTGATCGGCAATCGCTCCGAACAGGATCAGAACTACGGGATCCTGATGAACTACATCACCTATTCAACCTTGCGTGACAACTTCGTCACTGACGTGCGCGACGGCTCGACCGGCGACAGCATGATCAGCGGCGCCGAGGGCAAGGCGCTGTTCATCTACAACTCGCTGTTCAACAGCATCGAACACAACCACTTCGAGCACAGCGCCGTGGGTATTCATCTCACCGCCGGCTCGGAGGACAACCGCATCGCCGACAACGCGTTTGTCGGCAACCAGCGACAGGTCAAGTACGTCGCCACCCGCTTGCAGGAATGGTCGGCGGATGGCCGCGGCAATTACTGGAGCGACTACCTGGGCTGGGACCGCAACAACGATGGCCTCGGCGATATCGCCTACGAACCCAATGACAACGTCGACCGTCTGCTGTGGCTGTACCCGCAGGTGCGGCTGTTGATGAACAGCCCCGGCATCGAGTTGCTGCGCTGGGTGCAACGGGCCTTTCCGGTGATGAAGTCGCCGGGGGTGCTGGACAGTCATCCGCTGATGAAGTCATCCACTCAAACCCTGACCCAGGAGCCCACCTCATGAACGTTATCGACCTGCAAGGCGTGAGCCAGCGTTATGGGCACGCCACCGTGTTGCATAAGCTCAACCTCAGCCTGGCGGAAGGGGAAGTGCTGGGTTTGTTCGGTCACAACGGCGCGGGCAAGACCACCAGCATGAAACTGGTGCTTGGCCTGCTCCAGCCCAGCGAAGGGCAGGTCAGGGTGTTCGGCCGTTTGCCCAGCGATCCGCATGTGCGGCGCCTGCTCGGTTATCTGCCGGAGAACGTGACGTTTTACCCGCAGCTGAGCGGTCTTGAGACCTTGCGTCATTTCGCCCGACTCAAAGGCGCCGCGTTCGCTCAGGTGGACGTGCTGTTGGAGGAAGTCGGCCTGGCCGGTGCCGCGCATCGACGGGTCAAGACCTACTCCAAAGGCATGCGTCAACGCCTGGGGCTGGCGCAAGCGCTGCTCGGCGAGCCGCGTTTGTTGCTGCTCGACGAACCGACGGTTGGCCTCGATCCGATCGCGACCCAGGACCTTTATCGGTTGCTCGATCGTCTGCGCAGCCAGGGCACCAGCATCATTCTCTGTTCCCACGTATTGCCGGGCGTCGAGGCGCACATCAACCGCGCAGCGATTCTGACCCAGGGCCGCCTGCTGGCCCTCGGCAGTTTGCGCAGTTTGCGCGAGGAAGCCGGGTTGCCGACGCTGATTCGCGCCAACGGCCTGAAGCACGCCGGACCCTTGCAGCAACGCTGGAACAACGCCGGGCACATCACCGAGCGCTGGGGCGTCGAAGGTCTTGAAGTGGCCGCGTTCAATGGCAGCAAGCTCGGGCTGTTGCGTCAACTGCTCAATGAAGACGAACCGGCCGACGTCGAAATCCATCAGCCGTCACTGGAAGATATCTACCGCTACTACATGAGCCGGGCCGGTGCGGCTCCGATCGGGGAGGCCGTATGAATGCTGTCTGGAACATGGCCCGCAAGGAATTCAGTGACGGTTTGCGCAATCGCTGGTTGTTGGCGATCAGTGTGTTGTTCGCGGTGCTGGCCATCGGCATCGCCTGGCTGGGCGCCGCGGCCTCCGGGCAATTGGGCTTCACCTCGGTGCCGGCCACCATCGCCAGTCTCGCCAGTCTGGCGACGTTTTTGATGCCGTTGATTGCGTTGCTGTTGGCCTATGACGCCATCGTCGGCGAGGACGAGAGCGGCACGTTGTTGCTGTTGCTGACGTACCCGTTGGGTCGCGGGCAGATTCTGCTCGGCAAGTTTGTCGGTCACGGGTTGATTCTGGCGTTGGCGACACTGATCGGTTTCGGCTGCGCCATGCTGGCCATCGCGGTGCTGGTGGACGATGTCGAACTGAGCTTGCTGCTGTGGGCCTTTGGCCGGTTCATGGCGTCGTCGACCTTGCTGGGCTGGGGGTTTCTGGGGCTGGCCTATGTGCTGAGCAGTGTGTCGGCCGAGAAATCCACGGCGGCCGGACTGGCGCTGGGCGTCTGGTTCTTCTTCGTGCTGGTGTTCGACCTGGCTCTGCTGGCGCTGTTGGTGCTCAGCGAAGGGCAGTTCAACCCCAAAGTGCTGCCCTGGTTGCTGCTGCTCAATCCGGCCGACATCTATCGCCTGATCAACCTCTCCGGTTTTGAGCCCGGCGCCAGTACCGCGGGTGTGCTGACGCTGGGCAGCGATTTGCCGATGCCGGGCTCGATGCTCTGGTTGTGCCTGTCGCTGTGGGTGGCGGTGCCATTGGGCTCGGCCTGGCTGTTGTTTCGTCGCCGGGCGACATGAATTTTCACTTTGGTTTTTAGGAGCAGTTGACGATGAACACCTTTTATTTGATGACGGTACGTGCGGTGGCGGGCCTGATGATGTGTCTGTTACTGACGGCCTGTGACAATCCGGCGCAAGCCACCTACAGCAGCGCGGCCGCAGCCTTTCATCCCAGTGATGAATGCCATGTCTGCGGGATGATCATCAACGGATTCCCCGGGCCCAAGGGCGAAGTGGTCGAGCGGGCCGGGGTCAGGAAGTTCTGCTCCACGGCGGAAATGATCGGTTGGTGGTTGCAGCCGGAAAATCATCATGGCGATGCAAAACTGTATGTCCACGACATGGGCCGCAGCCCGTGGAATGCGCCGGATGACGCCCACCTGATCGATGCCAAAGACGCGTTCTACGTGGTCGGCACCCAACTCAAAGGCGCCATGGGCGTGGTGCTGGCGTCCTTCTCCAGTCGCGAGGCCGCTGAAAAGCTTGCCGCTGAACAGGGCGGTCGCTTGCTGCGGTTCAGCGAGATCACTCCGGCGCTGTTGCAGCAACACTAGCGTCATTGAAAAAGTCTGATCGCGGTCAAGTCGTTTTTTCTTCTCCTGTTCAAAGATAGGGCTCGCTATGTCCCCAGTGCTTGGCATCCGTGATGCCCAGGAGTAAATGATGAAAACCGAGTTTCAGGATCGTTTGGCGGTGGTCACGGGTGCCAGCTCCGGGATTGGCCTGGCACTGTGCGCCGCGCTGTTACCGCGCGGGGTCAAGGTGCTGGCGATGTCACGGACCCTCGGTGAATTGCCGGCCTTGCAACAGATCTACGGCGAGCGATTGCAGTGGCTTGCCGGGGATGTCACGAGTCAGCAAGACCTGCGCGAGTTGGCCGAGCGTGCTGCGGCGATGGGTCCCGTGGACTATCTGGTGCCCAATGCGGGGATTGCCGAAATGGCTGACAGCCTGGATATGCAGGCCTTCCAGCGTCAGTGGGCGGTTAATGGTGCCGGGGCGTTGAATACTCTGGCGGCGTTGCGGGGTGAATTGGCGAGCCCGGCTTCGGTGGTGTTTGTCGGGAGTTTTCTGACCGGTTCGAGCTTCCCGGGGTTGGCTGCGTGCATTGCCAGCAAGGCTGCGCTGGCGGCTCAGGCGCGGACGCTGGCGGTGGAATTTGCGAGTTTTGATGTGCGCATTAATCTGGTCTCGCCGGGGCCGACGGCTACTTCGATGTGGGACAACCTGGGGTTGAGCGAGGGGGAGCTTGGCGATGTTGCCGACACGCTGGGGAAACGTCTGTTGCCGGGGCATTTTCTTGATGCGGCGGCGGTGGCCAATGTGATTGTTTTTCAGCTGTCGCAGGGGGCTCGGGGTGTTTATGGTCAGGATTGGAAGGTTGATAACGGTTACACCTTGGGCTGAAGGGTAAATATTTACGTTCGGAGTACATATCCGTTGCTGCGGTGATGGCGGCTTAGGGTTCCGCCCTTACGGCGGGTTACTTGGAAGAGCGCCAAGTAACCAAACGCTCTTGCCCCTGACGTACGGTGCCTCGCCTAGGCTCGGCATGCCCTCGCTCCGGTCCTGCTCCGTGGGCCCGCCGCCATCGGCCATCCATGGCCGGGGGCGGCTACCGCGGCATCCTTGCCGCGGTGCCCACTGCGCAGAACCTGCGCTCGGCCTTCCGACGGGGCAGATCAAGATCAAAAGCCAAAACGAGGCGGCCTGATAGCCGACCTGATGTCTATCAAGGTCATCGGCGGTGGACACCTATGTCATGCCCGCCAAAAATCCAACTGTGGGAGCGAACCTGCTCGCGAAGGCGGACTGACATTCAACATTGATGTCGACTGACAGGGCCTCATCGCGAGCAGGCTCGCTCCCACAGGGGAAATGCGTACGCTTGAAGAGACAGGCCGGCCTGATAGCCAACCTGATGTCTATCAAGGTCATCGGCGGTGGATACCTATGTCATGCCCGCCAAAAATCCAACTGTGGGAGCGAGCCTGCTCGCGAAGGCGGACTTACATTCAATATTGATGTCGACTGACAGGGCCTCATCGCGAGCAGGCTCGCTCCCACAGGGGAATGCGTACGCTTGAAGAGACAGGCCGGCCTGATAGCCAACCTGATGTCTATCAAGGTCATCGGCGGTGGACACCTATGTCATGCCCGCCAAAAATCCAACTGTGGGAGCGAGCCTGCTCGCGAAGGCGGACTTACATTCAATATTGATGTCGACTGACAGGGCCTCATCGCGAGCAGGCTCGCTCCCACAGGGGAATGAGTACGCTTAAAGAGACAGGCCGGCTGGTAGGCCGCCTCGCTTTGGCTTTTGCGGTGCCCGCACCCTCGAGAGGCCGAGTGGAGGTTCTGCGCAGTGGGCAACCCGGCATGGATGCCGGGTTAGCCGCCCCCGGCCATGGATGGCCGATGGCGGCGGGCCCACGGAGCAGGACCGGAGCGAGGGCATGCCGAGCCTGGGCGAGGCACCGAACGAAAGGGGCAAGAGCGTTTGGTTACTTTGTGCTTTTCAAAGTGACTCGCTGTAAAAGCGAAACCAATAGAAGCCGTTATCGTAGCAACGGATATACACCCAAAACCTAATGCGAAGTCCCCTCAGCAAACTCAATCTTGTTCCCCACGTTGTACTTACCCGAAGGCTTGTTCATCGGAATACGTTTGATCTCCTTGAGAGAGTTGCTGTCGTAAACAATCAGCG
The DNA here is from genome assembly GCF_057837605.1 of Pseudomonas sp. GL_093. Classification (NCBI taxonomy): domain Bacteria; kingdom Pseudomonadati; phylum Pseudomonadota; class Gammaproteobacteria; order Pseudomonadales; family Pseudomonadaceae; genus Pseudomonas; species Pseudomonas sp. GL_093. The sequence goes on from NZ_CM174448.1 coordinate 3,158,691, forward strand.
CACCGTCGGTGGCCCAAATGCTCAGCAGCAGGAAACGGCCATCCCGAGTGAACTCAACATGAGCGGCAGTTTTCCCGGGCATCGGGCGCAGTGTGTGGGCAATTTCAAGCGTCTGTTTGTCAATCAGGTGGATCGCATCGTTGTCCGGCCCAAAGAACACATCACTCCAGGCATACCGTGAATTGACGTGACTGCGCATGAAAAACCCCGGCCCGAGAGTCGGAATTTCCTTGATCAGTTTCCAGGTCTTGAAGTCGATGACCGAGATCAGCCCCTTGCTGATATTCGGCGTGGCGAACACCCACTCACCGTTACGTTTCCAATAAGTCCCCGAGCCCAAATGCGGCATGCCTGGCAGCGGTATGTCGGTGATCACCTTGCCGCTGTCGAGATCGATCACCTGACCGCCCTGGGCCTTGCGCGACGTCGCCAGCAACTGCTTGTAGTCCGGTGAAAAAGAGAAATCGTCGAGGAAATCCCCGGCAGGTATCCGCCGTGGTTGGAAATCCGGTGTGCCAGCCCAGGACAGTTCCCAGACTTCCTTCACGTCCTTGAGCGCCACGATGAAACTGTCCCGCGGCGGGGCAGAGTAGACCGCGCTGACCCGTGACGCGGTGCCGTCCTGACCGATCGTGGGAATGGTTTTCACCAGTGACAGATCGCGGGCATCGAGCACCACCACGTTGCCGGGCAAATAGTTGCCCACCAGCACCCAGCGTCCATCCTTGCTGACCGCCAGGTTGCGGGTGTTGAGGCCGGCGCGGACCTCGGCGATCAGTTTCAGGTTGTGCAAGTCATACAGGCTGATCCAGCCGTCACGGGAGGCGAAGTAGACGAAGCGTCCGTCCGGCGAGAACTTCGGCCCGCCATGCACGGCGAAGTGCGAAGCAAACCGCGCCAGCACCTCAAAGCGGTCACCGTCGAGGATGTCGATGTGATGGTCGCCGGCTTCCACCACCACGAACAGGTTCAGCGGATCGGCGCCATGCTGGGGCGTGGTGGGCAGCTTGCTGAGGTCCGCGAGCATCGTGTGACTGCCGAGAATGTCGTCATTGCTCCAGGTGGGCGGGGTGGCGGGCGGTTGCTGAAGGTAGTCCACCAGCGCGTCGATCTGCGCGGGGCTGAACACGTTGGCATAGCCGGTCATCTGGCTCGCGGGGCGGCCGTTCTGAATCACGCTGCGGATTTCATCGGGTTTGATCCGGCTGAGACTCTCCGGCAACAACGCCGGCCCCGCACCGCCGAGACGGTTAATGCCATGACAACTCTGGCAATGCTGCTGATAGTTTTCCGCGGCGTGTTCAAGTGCCGGATTCGTAGCGCCGGCATGGGCCGCACCGACCCATAACAAGGGGGCAAGGATCAGACGCCTCATATCGCCACCTTGGCATGGCGTTGCAGCGCTTGGGCCGGGTAAAGCCGCGCCGGGTATTCAAGTTGTTCTGCGCCAAACAGATCGACCACCGTGCCGATCACCGTCAGCGTCGGAATGCCCGGTGGACAATCCAGCGCCAGGGTCGGCAATTGGTGCAGCTTGCCACGGGCGACGTGCTGGTCGGGACGCGTGCCGTTGCTGATCAGCGCCGCCGGCGTATCGGCCGACAGCCCGGCTTCGATCAAGCGTTGAGCGATGATCCCCAGGTTCGACAAGCCCATGTAAAACACCAAGGTCTGGCTACTGTCGGCGAGGCTGCTCCAGGGCAGCGACAACTCGCCATCGCGTTGCAAATGGCCGGTGATGAACCGGCAGGAATTGACCAGGTCGCGGTGGGTCAACGGTATGCCCGCGTAGGCGCTGCAGCCGGACGCGGCGGTGATGCCCGGGACCACCTGGCAGTCGATGCCGCGTTGCAGCAGGTACTCCAGCTCTTCGGCACCCCGACCAAAAATGAACGGGTCGCCGCCCTTGAGCCGGACCACACGCTGCCCTTGATCGGCAAGGTCGGCCAGCAGTTCGTTGATCTGTTCCTGGGGCAGGCTGTGGCAGCCGCTGGCCTTGCCGACGTAATGGCGGGCGCAGGTGAGAGGGATCAACGACAGTAGCTCGGGGCTGATCAGTCGGTCATAGACCACGGCGTCGGCCTGCATCAACAGGCTCCAGGCGCGCAGGGTCAGCAGGCGTGGATCGCCGGGGCCGGCGCCGACCAGGGCAACTTCGCCCGGCCGGAACGGGGACTCAAGTGTGGCCGGTATAGCAATCGATGGAGGCATGGGACGTCCTTGGTGCTTCATCAGGTTGGCCGGCCCCAGCCTTTGTCAGGTGGTTGGCCGGACGGGCTATTCAGTGGGTGATGCAAGGGATGTTTACTGACGGCGGAATTCCGATTTCGTCATCGCTGAGGTGGCAGCCGGGGTCCTGGCCCCACAAATCACCCTCGGCCCAGGCGCGGGTTCGGGTGTTCCCGTTGCAGATGGGCAACCAGCGGCATTGCGCGCAACGACCGCCGACGGCGCGGGGGTGTTCACGCAGGCGCGATAGCAGGGCATCCGGCTGATCCAGCCACAACGTGCGGAACGGCGTGCGTCGGACATTGCCCACAGAGTGCTGCCACCAGTAGGTGTCCGGGTGCACTTCGCCGGTGTTGTCGATGTTGGCGATGCCGCTGCCCGAGGCGTTGCCACCCCAGGCACGGAGCATTTTTTCCAGACGTGGGTAATGCTCAGGCAGATGAAGGCCTGCCCATTGCAGCAGCAGAATGGCGTCGGCGTCATTGTTGCCGCTGACAAAATCGCTGTCGCGGCCCTGTTGGATGTCTGCCCAGGCCCGCTCAAAGATCAACGTCATGGCTTCGCGGCTCATCTGCTGGTGCGCGTCGAGTTTGCGACTGCGTTTACCGCGACCGCTGTAGTTGAGGTGCGACAGATAGAACTTTTGCACGTCGTACTCGCGCATCAGCGCCAGCAGTTGGGGCAGTTGTTGATGGTTCTCCTGGGTCAGGGTGGTGCGCAGCCCGACGCGAATGCCCTGCTCGCGACAGAGCCGGATCGCCTGCATGGAACGGGCGAAGCTGCCCTTGAGTTGGCGGAAAGCGTCATGGGTGGCTTCCAGGCCATCGATGCTGATCCCGACGTAGTCGAAATTCGCCGCGCTGATCTGCGCGATGTTCTGCTCATCGATCAGCGTGCCGTTGGTGGACAAGGCCACAAAGAAACCCTTGGTCCGGGCGTAGGCGCTGAGCACAAACAGATCCTCGCGCAACAGCGGTTCGCCACCGGAAAGAATCAACACCTTGACGCCGGCATCGTGCAGGTCGTCAATCACGGTCAGCGCAGCGGCCGTATCCAGTTCGTCGCGAAAGACACTGTCGGCCGAGGTGGCGTAGCAGTGTTTGCAGGTCAGGTTGCAGCGTCTGAGCAGGTTCCAGATCACCACCGGCGCCCGATTGCTGCCAGGTGGACTGGTTCTGGGCGCAGGGGCCTGGCCGGCCAGTGCACGCAGGTATTGGCTGATCCTCAACATGCAACTCTCCTTGAGTCGGGAACGTGTTCAGCGCGGATGCCCGTAGCAGCTGTCGAGCTTGCGAGGCTGCGTTCGGCTGCGAAGCAGTCGTGAAATCAGTCGATACGGTGTTTCAGATAAACCTCGCACACCGGTTTTACGACTGCTTCGCAGCCGAACGCAGCCTCGCAAGCTCGACAGCTGCTACAAGGTCTGCGTTGAACTGACTGGCGTTAAACGCAAGCCGGTTTTTTTCAGGATGCGGCTGCTCACCAGCATCTCGTCGGCCCCACAGGCGTCGCCCAGCAAGTAGCGCAGGTGCTCGCGGTAGTTGTTGATTTCATCGCTGCTGCGGCCATGCACCATGGCGAACAGGTTGTAGCGCCAGTCGGCTCGGCGCGGGCGGCGATAGCAGTGGCTGACGAAGGGTTGCGCGCCGATCAGTGCGCCGAGGCGCGGCATGTCGGTGTCGCGCACATCCCAGACCGTCATGCCGTTGTGGCGATAGCCCAGTCGGTAGTGATTGGGCACGGCGGCAATCCGCCGAATCGCGCCCTCGGCTTGCAAGCGCTTGAGCAGATCCAGGGTGGCTTCGATGTTCAGCCCCAGCTGTTCGGCGAGCCACGCCCACGGGTCGTCCAGCAGCGGCAGACCGGCCTGGGTCAACACGATCAGGCGCTGGACGAGGGTGTCTTCAGGCCGGGAAATACAGACCGACATGGTAGGTCTCCTCTTTGGGCAGGTTGAGCAGCGGCAAGCCGGTCAGGGTTTCGATGTGGAGCAGGGTCTCGGTCAGGTCATGTTCAGTTGCGCAGGCGAGCACGAACCACATGTTCCAGGCGTGCTCGCGTCGGTAGTTGTGCGCCACTTCCGGTAGGCCCTGCAGTTGCTCGGCGACGTCTTCAAAACGTTCTTCCGGGACCGCCAGCGCGGCGAGGGTGAAGGCGCCGCCCAGCCGTTCGATGTCGAACATCGGGCCGAAGCGTGTGAGCACGCCGTCATCGAGCAGGGCATGCAGTCGGCCGAGCAGTTCAGTGCTGCTGGTCTCCAGTTCGTCCGCCAATACCCGCCAAGGGTGGCGCACCAGCGGCAGGCCCAGTTGCAAGCGGTTGATCAGGCGACGGTCGAGGTCATCCATGGGTCGGTGCTCCTGTGCGCGAGGGCGCAAAGCGTCCGCCGCACTGTTTGAAGACCTGGGTGCTGAACAGCAATTGATGGGGCAGGTCGCTCAGCAGATGCTCTTCCAGCAACGTCTGGATCTGCGCCTCCACCTGGTCACGTTGACGCCCGTGCACCATGCAAAATAGGTTGTACCGCCACTGCGGCAAGCGCCGGGGTCGTTGATAGCAGAGGGTAATGCCGGGCGCTCGCCCCAGGCGCTGGCCGACTTCGTCGATCAGCGCGTCGGGAATGTCCAGCACCAGCATGGCGTTGGCGGTAAAGCCCAGCGCGCGATGGTGCAGCACCAGGCCGATACGGCGAAACAGCCCTTGCTCGCTCCATTGGCGCATTTGTTCGAGCACCTGGTTTTCGTCAGCGCTTATCCGTTCAGCGAGGGATTGATAGGGGCGCGCTACCAGCGGCAATCCGCCTTCGAGATGCCGGCGCAGCGCCAGCGCTTGTTGGGGGCTCAATCCGGGCTTCATGAGTTTTCTCCCAAGGCAAAACCCAGGTCGATGCGGTAGGCGGTCAACATCGGCAGGTCCAGCGGCATGAGGCCGGTGTCGTTCTCCAGTTCTTTGAGCACGCGGTCGATGTGTTGGCGATCAGGGGCGGTCAGCACAAACCACAGGTTGTAGAAATGCTCCCGTGCGTAGTTGTGATTGACCTCCGGGTACTGACTGACGCGATCGGCCACTTGTTGCAGGCGTTCGGCGGGTACGGCGAGGGCGGCGAGGGTGCTGGCCCCGGCGCGGCTGTGTTCGAACACCGGGCCGATCCGTGAGAGGGTGCCGGCCTGATCCATTTCTTCCAGGCAGGTCATTACTTGCGATTCGCGGCACCCGAGAATCCGCGCCATCTCTTTGTACGGTGACGGGCACAGCGGCATGCCGTGCTGGAAGCGGTCGATGAGTTGGCGGCTGAGCAGTTCAAGGTTCATTTCAATACCCCATTTTCTGCGCGCGACTGCTGAAGAAGATGCCGCTCGGCGCACTGGCGGGCAGGGTGCTCAGCAGCTTGAGGCTGTACGGATCCCAGACTTGCACCTGATCGCCGTCGCGTAACGACAGCCACAGCTGGTCGCCGCGTGCGGTGAATTCCATGTGCAGCACCGCTGGCCCCGGCTTCAGATCCGCGACCACGGCATGGGTTTCGGTGTCGATGACCTGAACCCGATCATTGTCCGGGTAGGCGAAGTTGACCCACAGCTGCCGACCGTCCGGGCGCGAGGTGACGAACACCGGTTGACCGGCAACCGGGATCACAGCGGTCTGCTGCCAAGTGCGTGAATCCATCACCAGCACTTGATGCCGGCCAACGGCGGGCACGAAGGCCTGGTTATCGGCGACGGCCCAGCCCTCCAGGTGCGGCATCTTGTAGACCGGGAGTTTCGCCTGGCCGCGTCCGTAATCACCGAGTACCCGCTGCACACCGCGCTCTGGATGCCAGAGGTCGAGTTGGGCCATGCCGTCCTCACCAAACAGGCCGGCCATGTAATAGCGCCCATCGGGAGTTATCAGGGCGTCGTAGGGTTGCTCACCGATACCGGTGAAACGGCTGATTTGCGGTGTGCCGCCCTGACTGAAATCGGCGGTCCAGATCTCGCCGGTATCGAACAGGCTGAACACAAAACGTTGCCCCGGCGCGTCGACCAGGCCGACCACCCGGGAGCGCTTGCTGCCATCGGCCAGGGGCGTGGCCGGAATATCGGCCACCTGCTGCAGGGTGTCGGCATCGAACACCTTGACCCCGCCGGGCACGTAGTTGGACACCGCGATCAACTTGCCGTCCTGACTGATGGCGCCGCCAATGCTGTTGCCGCCCTGGATGACGCGATGATCGATACGCCGGGTCAGCAAATCGATTTTGCTCAACCCGCCGTCGCGGCCGAATACATAGGCGAAACGCTGGTCACGGGAGAACACCACCGAGGCATGGGACAGGTCGCCGAAACCCTCGAGTCGGGCCAGCGCGGTGTGGGTGTCGCTTTCGATGATTTGTACGCTGCCGGTGGCGCGCTCCACGACCACGCCCAAGTCGCCAGTGCCGCGCAACGGTGGCTGAACGCAAGCGGACAACAACAGCCCGGTCGCCGCTGACAGCAGGATTGAACGGATCATGGTGCGGGATATCCCTGGAGAAGAAGATCGACCAGCCAACGGATGTCGTCGGGGCTGAGCAACGGGGCCCAACCGGGCATCGCGGTGCCGGGCCGGCCTTGGGTGACGGTGGCAATCAGGCTGTCCCGTGACTTGCCGGCCAGCGCCGCGCGCGTCAGTTCGGGGCCTAGCCCACCGGTGAGGTGCAGCCCATGGCAGGCGCCGCAGTCCTGGGTCAGCAGGTGTTCGAGTTGCGCCTGACGCTGGGCGTCAGGCGCCGCAACTGCGGTTGCGCAAATGAGGAGGAGGGCCGCCAGAATCACAGCGTGTCGATAAACCATCATGACGCCCTCCAGGCGGTTATTTGAGTGTCAGTACCCAGGTCGCGAGAATTTTCGCTTCTTCTTCAGTCACCGGGTTGGCCGGCATGGGCATCGGGCCCCAATTGCCTTGTGTGCCGTTCTTGATGTGGCCGGCCAGGGTGTCCACGGCCCCGGGTACGCCAGCGTTCTTGGCCGCCACATCCTTGAGCGCCGGGCCGACAATCTTGGTGTCGATGGAATGACAGGCAGCGCAGGGTTTGCTCTTGAACAGCTCCAGCGCGTCTTGGGCCATGGCCGGCTGCGCACTCAGCGCAGCGGTCAGGGCGAACAGTGAGAACAGAGTATTTTTCATGGTGTTTCCTTGCATTGATGGAGCTCAATAGATGTCGTGTTGGGTGTTGTAGACGTTGAACTTCCCGGTGGGTGTGATCAGTCGTTTGTCCTTGATGACTGACTTGAGCTTCAGTGTTTTGTCGTCGATCACCACCAGCGCCGACTCGTCTGCCTGGCCGCTCCAGACGGAGAACCAGACTTCATCGCCGGCCTTGTTGAATTCCGGTTGCACGACGCGCATCGCGCCTTGCTTGATGCCCGCGTATTCCGCGATGGGCAGCACGGTGTAGCCGGCGTCGAGCTTGTCGATGTCGAATACCGCCACCGATTGGCTGAGCTTGGCGTCCGGGTTGAGGGTGGTGTCGACGTACAGGTGGCGAGAGTTAGGGTGGGTTTTGATAAACAGCGATCCGCCGCCCTGGCCCTTGAGTGAGGCGACCTGCTTCCAGGCGTATTGCGGGTGTTTGGTCGGGTCGGTGCCGATCAGCGAGATGCCGTCATCACCCAGGTGGCTGGTGGCCCAGACCGGGCCGTAGGTCGGGTGATTGAAGTTGGCGCCGCGACCCGGGTGAGGGGTTTTGCCGACGTCCACCAGCGCAGTCAACTTGCGCTCCTTGGAGTCGATCACGGCGACTTTGTTGGAGTTGTTGGCGGCGGTCATGAAGTAGCGGTGCGTGCTGTCCCAACCGCCGTCATGCAGGAAGGGCGCGGCATCGATGTAGGTGACGGTGAGGTTTTTGATGTCCTGGTAATTGACCAGCATCACCTTGCCGGTTTCCTTGACGTTGACGATGAACTCTGGCCATTCGTGGGAGGCGATGATCGCCGCGACTCGGGGTTCCGGGTGATATTCCTGCTTGTCGACGGTCATGCCGCGGGTCGAAACGATCTGCTTCGGCTCCAGGGTTTCGCCATCCATGATGGTGAACTGCGGCGGCCAATAAGAACCGGCGATGGTGTATTTGTCTTCGTAGCCCTTGAACTTGGAGGTCTCGACCGAGCGCGCCTCGATGCCCACTTTGACTTCGGCGACTTTGGTCGGCTCGACCGGCCACAGATCGATCATGTCGATCCGCGCGTCCCGGCCAATCACCAGCAGGTAACGGCCCGAAGCCGATATGCGTGAGATGTGCACCGCGTAACCGGTCTCGATCAGTTTGACGATCTTCTTGCTGTCCCCATCGATCAGGGCGATCTTGCCGTCATCGCGCAATGTCACCGAAAACAGGTTCGGCAGGTTGAGTTTGCTCAGCTGCTTCTTCGGACGGTCCTCGGGTTTGACCAGCACTTTCCAGGTTTTCAGCGTCTCGGCCATGCCCCATTCCGGTGGCGTCGGCGGCGTGTGCTGAATGAACTTGGCCATGACCGTGATCTGATCCTTGGTCAGCGCATTGGACGTCCCCCAATTCGGCATGCCCGCCGGTGAGCCATAGGTAATCAAGGCCTCCAGATACGGTTGCCCGCGGCTCTGGGTAATGTCCGGTGTCAGCGGTTTGCCCGTGGCCCCTTTGCGCAAAACACCGTGGCAGCCGGCGCAACGCTGGAAGTAGATTTCCTTGGATGAGTCGAACTCGGCCTGGCTCATGTCGGGAGCGCCGGCGGTTTTGACCATGGGCGGGTTGGCCGCGGCGGTGGGCTCTTCAGCGCTGGCGGCATGGCTCACCGCCAGGGCCAGTGACGAACACAATGTGGCGAGGGTCAGGGCAAACGTTTTTCTATTGCTGATCAGCATTCCATTTCTCCTCAGGCAAGACCTTTGCGATGTGCTGAAACGGCAGCGCAGAACGCAGGTTCTTAGTGCCGTGCAAGGCTATGCCCGAGCAGGCCATTGTTCGCTTGACGACGATCAAGTTTGCCGGCCATCTCACTTGCCAGGTTGTCGCAGGGGCCCGTAGCGTGTTCCTTGAATCCGCTTTTGGAACAGGCAGCCCATGGACCGTACCCAGTCTTGCGAACACCCGATCGAACCCTTCTACCAACCGCTGAATAATGAGGAGGCGCTGTTCGAACAAGCCTGGCGACACGGCATGCCGGTGCTGATCAAAGGCCCGACGGGGTGCGGCAAAACCCGTTTCGTCCAGCACATGGCCCATCGGCTGAAACTGCCGCTGTACACCGTGGCTTGCCACGACGATCTGAGCGCAGCCGACCTGATCGGCCGTCACCTGATCGGTGCCCAGGGCACCTGGTGGCAGGACGGACCGCTGACCCGCGCGGTGCGTGAAGGCGGCATCTGTTACCTCGACGAAGTGGTCGAGGCGCGCCAGGACACAGTGGTCGTACTGCATCCACTGGCCGATGATCGTCGGGAGTTGTTCCTGGAACGCACCGGCGAAGTGCTGAAGGCGCCGCCGTCCTTCATGCTCGTGGTGTCTTACAACCCCGGCTACCAGAACCTGCTCAAAGGCATGAAACCCAGCACCCGCCAACGCTTTGTGGCGATGCGCTTTGGCTATCCGCCGGTGGCCGATGAGGAACGCATCGTTGCCCGGGAGGCTCAGGTGGACAGCGCGCTGGCGGCGCAAGTGGTGCGGCTGGGCCAGGCGCTGCGCCGGCTCGATCAACATGATCTGGAGGAGGTCGCCTCAACGCGGCTGCTGATTTTTACCGCGCGGATGATCCGCTCCGGGATGAGCCCGCGTGAGGCTTGCATGGCCTGCCTGGCCGAGCCGCTGAGTGATGATCCGCTGACCGTTGCCGCGCTGATGGACGTGGTTGATGTCCACTTCGGCTGAGTCCACGGGCGTCACGCGCCATCACTTGCCGGGCGATCTGGCGATGTGGTTTTTCATTCTGGCCGAGCTGTCGGTGTTCGCCATCCTGATCCTGACGTTCGCCGTGACCCAGGCGCTCAAGCCGCAAATGTTCAGTGAAAGCCGTCTGTTGCTGAACACCTCCACCGGGCTGGCGATGACCCTGAGCCTGCTCACCGCGGGCCTGTTCGCCGCGCTGGCACAGGAGCAAGTCAGGCGCTCACGATCCCGTCACGGCGCGGTCTTCCTGCTGATGGCGTTGCTCGCCGCCAGTGTCTACGTGGTGCTGAAACTCACGGAATACCGGCACTTGCTGGCCTCGGGGCTGGGCATGGAGCACAACACGTTTTTCACGTTGTACTGGATTCTCACCGGGTTTCATTTTCTCCACGTAGTGCTCGGCATGGTCATTCTCGGGTGGCTGGCCGAGCGCTGTCGCCGTGGCCTGTACGACGCCAACACGCGCAGTGGATTTGAATCCGGCGTGCTCTATTGGCACATGGTCGATTTGATCTGGGTCATGCTGTTTCCGCTGGTCTACGTGCTGAGTTGACGAGGTTCTCATGTCTGTTTCCAGGGTTTTGCTCGTCTGTTGGGCGGCGCTCGCGACGTTAAGTGTGTGCACGGTGGCGCTGGCACAGGTTGGCGCGACATCGCTGCTGTCGATTGCCATCTTGCTGGTGGCGGTGGGCAAGGCCTGGCTGATCACCGACGGCTTCATGGAGATGCGCCATGCGCCGCGACTGTGGCGGCGCTTGATGTTGAGCTGGGCGCTGGTGTTGGCCGCGGTGGTGGGGATGACACTGATTTTGTTCCGTTAAACGATCCCTGTAGCAGCTGGCGAAGCCTGCGTTCGGCTGCGCAGCAGTCGTGAAATCATGCACCTCGGTGTTTCAGATTAACCGAGGAGGCAGGATTGACGACTGCTTCGCAGCCGAACGCAGGCTTCGCCAGCTGCTACATGAACCGAGTTCGGCTCACGTGTAATACCCGACCAAAACCATCTGACTTTCTTGATCGCCATCAAGCAGGTTTCGACCCTTCGCTTCCTATCATGGACGGGCCTAGCAAAGAGGAAGCGACCATGTCAGACACCTTCACCAAAGGCATGGCCAGGAACATCTACTTCGGGGGAAGCATTTTCTTCTTCCTGATATTCCTGGCTTTGACCTATCACACGGAACAGACCTTTCCAGAGCGCAGCAATGAAGCGCAGCTCACCGAATCAGTGGTGCGCGGCAAGTTGGTCTGGGAACAAAACAATTGCATCGGCTGCCACACGCTGCTGGGCGAGGGCGCCTACTTCGCGCCTGAGCTGGGCAACGTGTTCCAGCGGCGCGGCGGGGAGGCGGGCTTCAAACCCTTTCTGCATGCCTGGATGAAAATGCAACCACTGGGCGTACCGGGCCGTCGCGCGATGCCTCAGTTCAAGTTGAGTGACCAGGAGGTGGATGACATCGCCGAGTTCCTCAAATGGAGCTCGAAAATCAACACCAATGGCTGGCCGCCAAACAAGGAGGGCTAAGCGATGAGCATTGCTAATCCGCATCTGAAATTCGCCTCGCAAGCCGTGGCCAAACCGTACTTCGTGTTTGCCCTGATCCTGTTTCTCGGTCAGGTGCTGTTCGGTTTGATCATGGGCCTGCAATACGTGATAGGGGACTTTCTGTTCCCGATCATTCCCTTCAACGTGGCGCGGATGGTGCACACCAACCTGCTGATCGTCTGGCTGCTGTTCGGGTTCATGGGCGCCGCCTACTACCTGATTCCGGAAGAGGCCGACCGCGAATTGCACAGTCCGAAACTGGCGATCATCCTGTTTTGGGTATTCGCCGCCGCTGGCGTATTGACGATCCTGGGCTACCTGCTGGTGCCGTATGCCGGCCTGGCCAGACTGACCCACAACGAGCTGCTGCCGACCATGGGCCGGGAGTTCCTGGAGCAGCCGACCATCACCAAGATGGGCATTGTGGTGGTGTGCCTGGGCTTCCTCTACAACATCGGCATGACCCTGCTCAAAGGTCGCAAGACCACCGTCAGCATGGTCATGATGACCGGGCTGATCGGGCTCGCGGTGTTCTTCCTGTTCTCCTTCTATAACCCCGGCAACCTGGCCCGCGACAAGTTCTACTGGTGGTGGGTGGTGCATCTTTGGGTGGAAGGCGTGTGGGAACTGATCATGGGTTCGATGCTCGCTTTCGTCCTGATCAAGATCACCGGTGTGGACCGGGAGGTCGTGGAGAAATGGCTCTACGTGATCATCGCCATGGCGCTGATAACGGGGATCATCGGTACCGGTCACCACTTCTTCTGGATCGGTGCGCCCGAGGTCTGGTTGTGGGTCGGTTCAATCTTCTCGGCACTCGAGCCGCTACCGTTCCTGGCCATGGTGATATTCGCCTTCAGCATGGTGAAGAACCGTCGCCGGCAACACCCGAACCGCGCGGCAACCTTGTGGGCCAAGGGAACCGTCGTCACAGCGTTCTTCGGCGCTGGCGTCTGGGGCTTTTTGCATACCCTTGCGCCGGTCAACTTCTACACCCATGGCTCGCAACTGACGGCGGCGCACGGCCACCTGGCTTTCTACGGTGCTTACGCGATGATCGTGATGACCTTGATCAGCTACGCCATGCCACGACTGCGCGGGCTGGGTGAAGCAGGCGATGAGCGCTCGCAGACCCTCGAAATCTGGGGCTTCTGGTTGATGACCCTGTCGATGGTGATGATCACGCTGTTCCTCACCGCTGCCGGTGTCGTTCAGGTCTACCTGCAACGCTGGCAGGTCGATGGCGTCGCATTGCCATTCATGGCCACGGTCGAACATCTGCAGGTGCTGTTCTGGGCCCGTTTTGGCGCCGGTCTTGGTTTCCTGGCGGGACTGCTCTGTTACCTGTTCAGCTTCAAGCAACGTGGCCGCGCAGCCTTGCGCGCCCCGGCTGCCGTTGTTCCTTCATGAGTCGCTGTAACGGCTAGAAAAGGTCGGCCCGGCTGATACAGCGGGCCGTTTTTTTGCTTTACAAAAAGGACAATGACCATGGCCTTTACCGTCGAACTGGAAGAGTGGGTCGGCAGCGTCTGGCATCGTTTCATCACCCGGCGCGCCAGCCCGGACTTCCCCGAAGCACGCGTCGAACTGGCCAGTCAGCAACGCCCGCTGGCGCTGCTGTTTCGCGCCATGGGCGGCGCCAACGGCATCGGTGTCGAAGCCGCCAGCGACCGTGATCTGTTGTTGCGGCGCAATGTGCTGCAGCAGATTGCCGGCACCTGCAAACAAGTGCCTTTGGCGTGGTGCGACGAGACGAACCTTCGTCTGCCGTCGAGCCTGGCGGTTTTTCCTGAAGTCGCGCTGAACGAGGAACTCTATCGTTGGCTCGCATTGCTGGCGGCCCAGGCCGGGCAGATGCGGCACTGGGGGCGGGACAATCAGCGCTGGACGCAACAGCTGTTGCGGCGCTATCCCGCGTTGCGTGCCCGGTACAAACGTTTGGTCGATGCCCATCTGCAACTACGCCCGGATCCGGCCACATTGAATCCCGGTGAAGCGGCCTTGGAACGAGCGTTATGCCAGGCGCTACGCGATCCCGGCAGTGTCGAACATTTTCCCCGCAGCGAACGGGCCGCATGGCCGTTGCCGCTGTGGTTGTACCCGCCAGAAAACCTTGCGAGTCCGCAGGCTGCCGACCTCGGTGACGAGTCGGAAGAGTCGCTGACGACCCCGCCCGGTGAGCAGAAAGGCGCAAGTAAACGCGCCACGCGGATCGATGAAGGCAGCCGCGACGGCGGGTTGTTAATCGTGCGCCTGGAAAACCTGTTCAGCTGGACCGAACACGTCGACCTCGATCGTTGGTCAGACGACAGCGAAGATCCGGACGCGGCCAGAGTCGCCGAGGACCTCGACGAGTTGAGCTTGTCGCGTACTCGTCTGCGCAAAGGCGGCGGCCTCAAGCTGCACCTGGATTTGCCACCGGCCGATGTCGACGATATCCCCCTGGGCGAGGGCATCAAGTTGCCGGAGTGGGACTATCGCAAACGGCAAATGCAGGACGCCTTCGTCAATCTGCAAATGATGGTGCCCCGCGACTGCGAGGCGCAGCCATTGCCGCCACGGCTGAAGGCCTCGGCGCACCGTTTGCGCCGGCAGTTCGAGCACCTGCGCAATGATCGCCAATGGTTACGCCAGCAACCCCAAGGGTCTGAACTGGACATGCAGGCCTGGCTGGATTTTCACGTTGAGCGCGAGCATGGCCAATGTGCGGAGCGAGGTCTGTTCATGGAACAACGGCAGACACGCCGCGACCTGGCGTGCCTGTTGCTGGCCGATGTGTCGATGTCCACCGACGCGCATTTGAACGATGAGCATCGGGTGATTGATGTGATCCGCGACACCTTGCTGCTGTTCGGCGAAACCCTGTCGGTGCTGGGTGATGATTTCGCCCTGTACGGGTTTTCCTCGCTGCGTCGTCATCAAGTGCGCATGCAGGAACTCAAGTCCTTCACCCAGCGTTATGACGACAACACCCGCGGTCGCATTCAAGGGCTCAAACCGGGTTATTACACCCGCATGGGCGCCGCCATCCGCCACGCCACCCAACTGCTGGGCAAGAGCAAACGACGCAGTAAGCTGTTGCTGCTGCTGACGGATGGCAAACCGAATGATCTGGATCTGTATGAGGGGCGTTACGGCGTTGAAGACACCCGCGAGGCGGTGCTGGAGGCGCGGTGTCAGGGGTTGACGCCGTTCTGTATCACGATTGACCGCGAGGCCGGGGATTACTTGCCTTACATGTTCGGCGCCAACGGCTACACCTTGATCCGCCAGCCCGAGCAATTACCCCTGCGCTTGCCGCAGTTGTATCGTCAGCTGACCCAGCCGTGATCAACACGGTCTGTAGCAGCTGCCGAGCCTGCGAGGCTGCGTTCGGCTGCGCAGCAGTCGCAAAACCAGTCGCCGCGGTGTGTCGGTTAAACCGTGGGTTCAGGGTTTACGACTGCTTCGTCCGAACGCAGCCTCGCAGGCTCGGCAGCTGCTACAGGGGATAGGTGGGGGCTTCAGGAGATGCTGCGTGGCAGCCAGAAAAACATCGTCACGCAGAAGATCGTCAGGCCGATGCAGAACCACATGAATTGGCGCAGCCGGCGTTCCCCCGCCTGTGCAGCCAATGCCGGCAGGGGCATGCCGCATTGGCGGCATTCGGTTTCTTGTGCGGGGTTGGCGTGTTGGCAATACAGACAGACGGGCATGGCACTCACTCGAACTGTTCCAGGCGCAGACGATCGAGAATGGCGATCTGGCGGCCGTCCTGGGTGATGATTTTTTCATCGATCAGGCGACGGATGATCCGCGAAAAGGTTTCCGGCTGGATCGACAGATGCCCGGCAATCAGTTGCTTGGCCATTGGCAGTTCGAATTGGCTGTCAACGGTTTGCTGGCGCACCAGTTGCGTCAGCAGATAACGCACGACCCGGTGGGTGGCGTTTTTCAGGGACAGGGTTTCGATTTCGTTGACCCGTTGATGCAGGCGAACGCAGAGCTTGCCGAGCAGCGCAAAGGTCAGTCGGCTATTGCTCTGCAGCAGGCGCATGTAGGTGTTGTTGGATAACCGATAGAGCTGAGTCGGGCAGATCGCTTCGGCCGAGGCCACATAGTTCGGGGTGTCCATCAGCATCATCGCCTCGGCGAAGGTTTGCCGATCGCCGATCACCTCAAACACTTTCTCCTGCCCATCCGGTGTCAGTCGGTAGATTTTCACCGCCCCGGCAATCACGAAATAGAACGAGTCTGCCGGCTCGCCCTGGCGGAACAACGGTTCGCCTTTGTCGATGCTCAGCAAGTGGCTGGTACTCATCAATTCATCCAGCTGTTCTTCGTTCAACGGCTCGAACAAGTGATGACTGCGCAGAATCTGGTGATGGACGCGATGAAGCACCATAAGAATTCATCCTGAAGATTGAGGAGGGGGTGGCGATCAAGTCAAACGAGGCCCAGCGAGACGCCGCTGGCCAACGCCAGAACCGAGGTCAACACCACAAACCAGGCCAGTGGCTGGATGACTTTTTTCATGACGACTCCTGGGGATCGAGAAGGATCAAGGTTTCTTTGATTGCTGAAAGCTTGAGCAAGACGCGGGCCATGCTCGTAAGCCTTTGTTTACGGGAGTTGTCAGAGGTAAGGGTACAAAAGACCACAACAAATATGGTTTAAATAACCCTTAAATGGTCATTTGTACCCTGAGCCGCTCCCACAGGGGGCAAGTCCTCTCACCACGGGGTTCGAATGAGCATCGGGGCACGCCCCTTGCACACTTGATCTGCGACAAAGGCAATTGATCGCCAATACCCGATGATTGCCCCATGTAGCAAGGTAAAGGAGTGGCTTTATGCAAGTGCTCGACCGCCGTAAAGCGATGGCCATCGCGCCGCTGTTACGTTTGGCCTTCCGGCCATTTTTCCTCGCCGGCTGCCTTCTGGCAGTGCTGGCCATTCCGCTCTGGCTGGCCGCCTTCAGTGGTGCGCTTTCCGGCTGGCAGCCGGCGGGTGGCTGGCTGGGCTGGCATCGACACGAATTGCTGTTCGGGTTCGGCTTGGCGATCATTGCGGGCTTTCTGCTGACGGCCGTGCAGACCTGGACCGGTCGTCCCGGTCTCAGCGGGCGACCCCTGGCCGCGCTGGCGTTGCTGTGGTTGTTGGCGCGCGTGGCCTGGCTGGTCAATGCACCGTGGCCGGTGCTCGCGGTGCTGGAATTGGCGTTCCCGCTGGCGGTGGCCGCGCTCATGGGTTTCACCTTGTGGAAGGTGCGGCAGAAACGTAACTACCCGATTGCGGTGGTGCTGTTGTTGTTAGCGGCGGCCGACGGATTGTCCCTGTACGGTCTGGTCGAAGGTCATGAAGGCTGGCAGCGTCAAGGCGTGCTGACCGGCCTCTGGCTGGTGGCGGCAATGATGGGGTTGATCGGCGGGCGGGTCATTCCGTTCTTCATACAGCGCGGTCTCGGCAAGGTCGAGGGCGTTACCCCTTGGCCTTGGTTGGATTGGTTGCTGCTGATTGGCTCTCCTCTCGTGGCGTTGTTGTATGCCGCCGGACCAGCACTTGAGCCCACTCTCTGGGTCGGCCTGTTGTTCGCCGTGTTGGCCGCAGGGCATCTGGTGCGTCTGGTTCGCTGGCATGATCGCGCCCTCTGGCGTGTGCCGTTGCTGTGGTCGTTGTACCTGGCGTATGCCTGGTTGGCGGTGGCCTGTCTCGCAATGGCGCTGTGGCATTTCGGTGTGCCGATCAACCCGAGTCTGGCGGTGCATTGCCTGACGATTGGCGCCATGGGCGGCCTGGTGCTGGCGATGATCGCCCGGGTCAGCCTGGGGCATACCGGCCGCGCGCTGGAGCCGCCATCGGGCATGACGTTGGCGTTCATTTTGCTCAACCTGGCCTGTCTGAGCCGGGTCGTGTTGATCCTGTTCTTTCCCCTGCCTGCGTTGTGGCTGGCCGGTCTGTGCTGGGCGCTGGCGTTTGCGCTGTACGCCTGGCGTTATGGGCCGATGCTGCTCCGGGCCCGGGTGGACGGTCATCCGGGCTAACCACGTGAACTGATGGAGGCTGCCGGTGTTATATCCCTTTTTACTGGTCACCCACTTGCTGGCGGCGATTGCCTTCATCGGCACGCTGTTTTTTGAGGTGGTGATCTGGCACCGCGCCCGCCAGCAGTTGGCGGATACCGCGCAAACGACCGCAGATCAAGCGATTGCAGTGCGCTCGCGCAAGGTGCTGCATGGCGTGGTGTTGCTGTTGTATGGCGCCGGCATCAGCCTGGCGTGGCAGCACCGTGGCGTATTGAGTCAGCCGCTGGCCAGCAGTTTTGGCACGTTGCTGAGCCTGAAGATCGTCCTGGCCCTGAGCATCATCGGCCATTACTTCCTGCTGGCGTATTGGCTGAAAAGCGCACGACTGACCGCGACCCGCGCCAGCTGGATTCGCCGCAGCATCCTCGGGCACATGGTGTTGATCGTGATCCTGGCCAAGGCGATGTTCTATTGGCACGGTTGATCGCCCGCCGTCCCTGACAGACAAAACCCGCGTCAACCGGTGGGCTGGCGCGGGTTGGGTGTGAGCGGCAATCGATCAATGACGACGGTTCAAGGCATTAACAAACAACACGTTGTTTTCCAGATGGATGTGTTGCATCAGGTCATCACGAAACTCCAGCAGCCCACGATAAAGGGCACGCCAGGTGTTACAGGCATCGGCCGGCGGGGTGATGTTGTTGGTCAGCGCGAGCAGCCTCTCCAATGCTTCGCCATGTTGATCATGTTCAAAGCGCAGCACCTGGATCGGCGGCGCGGCCTGAGGTCCGATGCCCTGTTGCAGCATCGGGAAGAGCACTTGTTCTTCCTTGAGCATGTGGCCTTCGAGTTCTTGTTGCATGTCGGTCAGCAGATCGGCCAGGCCGTTAGGGCAACTACTGCGCGCACCATGGACCTGCTCAACGCGACGGGCCAGGCGGATCAGTTCCGGCAGTTGCTCGCGGTGACGGGCGTGGTAGCGCGCCAGAAGGTGGGCGATCAACAGTTCCGAAGGTTCGTTGCGCCAGTCGTGTTGGGTTTCGCCGGTGTCTTGCAGCCGGTGCAGCGCATCGGCAATCAGGGCCGGATCGAGGTCTTTGCCAGCGGCCGCTTCACGCAGACTTTTATGCCCGCCACAACAGAAGTCCAGTTTGAAGGTGTGAAAAATCCGCGTGGCGCCGGGAATGTCGCAGGCCAGTTGGCCGAGGCTTTGTTCCAATAGAGTCAGGCTCATCAGGGGTTCCTTGTTTGGATTTCAACGGTTCCCCAGGCTCATTGCATCCGGCATGCCATATTTAACGTATTGAAAAATATGGCTTAATTTTTAGTTGTGGTGATAGACACCCGGACGCTTTAGGGTGAATCCAACCATAGAGGGTAAAAACTACCATGCTGCGTGAAAGCCTGGCGGCCGACCTGATTGTCGAGTTGCCCAATGCTGTGCGGTTGCAACGATTGGTCCAGACCCTGCGCGAGTACTTCAACAGTGGCGCCGTGGGTTTGCTGCGTCTGGATGACGACAGTCTGAGGCCGGTTGCGACGGTGGGGCTGGTGCATGAAGCGTTGGGGCGCCGGTTTGTCATCGCCCAGCATCCGCGCCTGGCGGCGATCATGGCGTCGCGCGAACCCACCTGGTTCGAGTCCGACAGTCGCCTGCCGGATCCTTATGACGGCTTGCTCGACAATCACGCTGGCGAACCGATGCCGGTGCACGACTGCATGGGCGTGAGCCTGTATGTGGAGGGGCGGATCTGGGGCGCGATCACCCTTGATGCGCTGCATGCCGGGACCTTCGACAGCCGTGCGCGCGAAGAACTCAAGCGCTGCACCTTGCAGATCGAAGCTGCCGTGCGAGTCACCCGACTTGAGCAGGAAAACCGCAGCCTGCGCTTGTCCCGCAGCGATATTCAAGACGTGCGGCGGCCGGCTGATGAAGGCGAAATCCTCGGGCAGAGCGAGGTGCTGCATCAGTTACTCAATGAACTGGACGTACTGGCCGATTCCGAGCTGCCGGTGTTGTTGTTGGGCGAGACCGGCGTCGGCAAAGAACTGTTCGCAAGGCGCTTGCATCGTCTGTCGCGCCGCAGTCATAAGCCGCTGGTGCAGGTCAACTGCGCCGCCTTGCCGGAGTCTCTGGCAGAGAGTGAATTGTTCGGCCATGTCAAAGGCGCGTTTTCCGGCGCCACCAGTGACCGTGCCGGACGTTTCGATGCCGCCAACGGTGGCACGCTGTTTCTCGACGAAGTCGGTGAATTGCCATTGGCCGTGCAAGCGAAGTTGCTGCGCACCCTGCAGAACGGCGAGATCCAGCGCCTCGGCGCCGACAAGCCGTTGCATGTCGATGTGCGCATCATTGCCGCGACCAACCGGCACCTGCCGGACAGCATCCGCGACGGCCTGTTTCGGGCCGATCTGTATCACCGGCTCTCGGTGTACCCGGTGCCGATTCCGCCGCTGCGCGAGCGAGGTAATGATGTATTGATGCTGGCCGGGCATTTCCTTGAGCTCAATCGGGCGCGGCTCGGTCTGCGCGGTTTGCGTCTGTCGCCGGCGGCCGAGCGGGCGCTGTTGACGTACAGCTGGCCGGGCAACGTGCGCGAGCTGGAGCATGTGATCAGTCGAGCCGCATTGAAGCAGCTCAGTCGCGGCACCAGTCGTACCCTGATCATGACCCTGGAGCCGGAGATTCTGGACCTCGACAGTGCCATGGGCGGGCAGGGCGCGGTCGTCGAAAGTCCCCTGGACGTTATGGCTGATGAGCCGTTCCAGCCTTTGGGTGAAGCGGTCGACGATTACCAGCGCAAGAAAATTCTCCAGGCCTTGAGCCTGTCCGGGGAGAACTGGGCCAGCGCTGCGCGGATTCTGGAAGTCGATCCCAGCAACCTGCACAAACTGGCTCGGCGTCTGCGTCTCAAATAAGGTTGATGGTGATCAAGGTGCTGTTGCGCTGTGTCTTGCACACTGGGCAGAACCTTTTTGGAGATCACCGTCATGCCCCTTTCCCTGGCACAGATGCGCCGCAACTACACCCTGTTTGGCCTGCAAGACGAGTCGGCACTGGACGACCCGATGGCGATGTTCCGGCAATGGATGCAACTGGCCCGCGACACCGAGCGCGCGCCTGTCGAAGCCAACAGCATGGTGTTGGCGACGGTCGACAGTGACGGTCGCCCACACTGCCGGGTCCTGCTGCTCAAGGGCTTGAGCGATGAAGGCTTCACCTTTTTCGGCAATTACCAGAGTGACAAGGGTCAGCAACTGGCCGCTAACCCGAATGCCGCCATGACCTTTTTCTGGCCGGGGCTGGAGCGTCAGGTGCGTATCGAAGGCCAGGTCACCAGGCTCGATCCGACGCTGTCGGATGCGTACTACGATTCCCGCTCACAAGACAGCCGCCTGGGCGCCTGGGCTTCACCGCAAAGCCGACCGCTGGCCAATCGGGCCGAGCTTGAATCGCTGTTGCTACAAACCACCCAACGTTTTGCCGGCAAGACCGTGCCGCGGCCCGAACATTGGGGCGGCTACTGCCTGCACCCTGAGCGTCTGGAGTTCTGGCAGGGACGTGCCGACCGCTTGCATGACCGTCTCGATTACCGGTTGTGTGACGGCGTATGGCAACGAAATCGCCTGGCGCCTTGAGACCGCAGAACGCGCAGCGATAGAGAACAATGTGGGAGCGAGCCTGCTCGCGATAGCGGTGGATCAGTCGACATCAATGTTGCCTGACAAACCGATATCGCGAGCAAGCTCGCTCCCACAGGTTTTGTGTGCCTAACACAATATTCTTATGTCCCTGACGAGGTACCTCCTTGGAGGAATAGGCTCACTGCTAATTCCGGTTCAGGCTTTATCCCATACCCTCATACACGGGAAGGCTTGGATATGGTCCATCTGGCGCAACGCACGTTTGAACCCCTGAACATTGCCGTGCTGACCATCAGCGATACGCGCACCTTTGACACTGACACCTCGGGGCAGACCCTGACAGATTTACTGCAAACGGCCGGGCATGTGTTGATCGACCGTGACCTGGTCAAGGACGACATTTATCAGATCCGCGCCAAGGTCTCTCACTGGATTGCCGACCCTCAGGTTCAAGTGATACTGATGACCGGCGGCACCGGTTTCACCGCGCGCGACAACACTCCGCAAGCGGTTTTGCCATTGCTGGACAAACACGTGGAAGGCTTCGGTGAATTGTTCCGTCAGGTGTCCCTGGCGGAGATCGGCATGTCCAGCCTGCAATCCCGGGCATTGGCCGGGATGAGCAACGGCGTGCTGGTGTGCTGCGTTCCGGGTTCGCCGGGCGCGTGTCGAACTGCCTGGAACCAGATCCTGCTCGAACAATTGGACAGCCGCACCGGCCCGTGCAATTTCGCCCCGCATTTGAAACCGCAAGCACAGCGGGTCATCGACGCCTGCGAGACACGCTCATGACTGGCCGGGTGTGCGACCTCGGCCACCTGATGCCGGTAGACGAGGCCATCAGCCGTCTGCTGGATCAGGCACCGCCGCCGCCCCTGGCGCAAAAGATCGGACTGGATCAAGCCTTGGGGCGGGTGCTGGCGGCGGACATTCATTCCCCTGTCAACCTGCCGGCCTGGGACAACAGTGCCATGGACGGTTATGCCCTCAGGGCCGCTGACCTGCCACTGGACGGCGGCTGTTTGTTGATTGGCGGACGAATTGCGGCGGGTGATCAGGCGTGCTCGCCGTTGCTCGCGCAGCAGGCAGTGCAGATCTTTACCGGCGCGCCATTGCCGCCGGGTGCCGACACCGTGGTGCCGCAGGAGCGCTGCCGGATCGAGGGCGAGCGCGTCTGGTTTCCGCCCGTAAACGCCGGCGATCACGTGCGCAAGGAAGGTGAGGAGGTTCGCCGGGGAGACCTGTTGCTCCAGGCCGGTAAACGCCTGCGTGCGCAGGAAGTGGGGTTGCTGGCTGGCGCTGGCATTGCGCGGGTCGAGGTCTACCGCCCGTTGCAGGTGTGTTTGCTCAGCAGCGGCAATGAACTGCGTGAGCCGGGCGATCCATTGGCGCCCGGGCAGATTTACAACAGCAATCGCTACTGCCTCGCAGCGTTGTTGAGTGGTTGGGGCGTCGAGGTGCATGACTACGGCGTGATGGCCGATGAGTTGGCGGCCAGCCGACATGCCTTGAGCCTGGCCTCTTCGGAATGCGACCTGTTGTTGAGTTCCGGTGGCGTCTCGGTCGGCGAGGAAGATCACCTCAAACAGGCCATCGAGGAACTCGGCAGCCTGGACTTCTGGCGGCTGGCCATTCAGCCGGGTAAACCGCTGGCCTTCGGCGAAGTGGCCGGCAAACCCTGGATCGGCATGCCGGGCAATCCTTCGGCGGCGCTGATTACCGCGTTGGTGGTGGTGCGTCCGTTCCTGCTCAGGGCTCAAGGCGTGAAAGACGTGTTGCCGGTGCCAATGGCCGTGCCCGCCGGGTTCGACTGGTTGCAGCGCAACAAGCGTCGGCAGTACCTGCGGGCACGGCTGACCCCGGGTGCTGACGGCCAGTTGAGTGTGGAGCTGCACCCTCAGCAAAGCTCGGCGATGTTGACTGCCGCGTGTTGGGCCGACGGGCTGGCGGTGATCGAGTGCGAGCAGCAAGTGCTCAAGCACGACAACGTGATGTTCCTGTCCTTCGCCGACCTGATGCATTGATGGCAATTGATTGCCGTCAAGGCTCTGCCTGCCGGTCTCGCTAGACTGGCAGCGCGTTTTTCCATGAGGATTACCCATGCAACTGGTCTGCCCGGCAGGCAACCTGCCTGCGCTGAAAGCGGCGGTGCGCGAAGGCGCCGATGCCGTTTATGTCGGTTTTCGCGATGACACCAATGCCCGGCATTTCGCGGGGCTGAACATGGACGACAAACAGTTCGACGCAGCGGTCGCCCACATCCGCCAGCATCAACGCAAACTCTACGTCGCGGTCAACACCTACCCTCAACCCAAGGGCTGGGAACGCTGGCAGCGGGCGGTCGATCGCGCCGCCGATTTCGGCGTGGATGCGTTGATCGCCGCCGATCCCGGGGTACTCAACTACGCCAGCCAGCGGCATCCGCAATTGGCGTTGCACCTGTCGGTCCAGGGCTCGGCGACCCATGCCGCGGCGTTGGAGTTTTATGCGCAACGCTACGGGATTCGTCGCGCGGTGCTGCCGCGGGTGTTGTCGTTGGCGCAAGTGCGTCAGGTCGCCGCGAGCAGCCCGGTGCCCATCGAAGTGTTTGGCTTCGGCAGCTTGTGCATCATGGCCGAAGGGCGTTGCCATCTGTCGTCCTACATCACCGGCGAGTCGCCGAACCTCTGTGGCGTCTGTTCGCCGGCCAAAGCAGTGCGCTGGAGCGACGACGCCGACGGCTTGAGCGCACGGCTCAGTGAAGTGCTGATCGACCGCTACACACCTGACGAACCCGCCGGTTACCCGACCCTGTGCAAAGGCCGTTTCCTGGTCGGCGGTAAACGCTTTCATGCGCTGGAAGAACCCACCAGCCTCGACACCCTGGACTTGCTACCGGAATTGACGGCCATCGGCGTTGAGGCGGTCAAAATCGAGGGCAGGCAACGCAGTCCGGCCTATGTCGAACAGGTCACCCGTGTCTGGCGCGCGGCACTGGATGCCCATCGTGGCTCGCCGGGCAGTTTTCGGGTCAAGGAAGAATGGCGTCGGGTGCTGGCCGGTTTGTCCGAAGGCAGCCAGACCACCCTGGGTGCTTATCATCGATCATGGCAATGAGGGAGGCGACATGAAGCTCAGCCTTGGACCGGTCCTGTTTTATTGGGACAAAGAGCAACTCAGCAACTTTTACGCCGAGATGTCGGCCTTGCCCCTGGATGTGATTTATCTGGGGGAAACCGTGTGTTCGAAACGCCGGGCCTTTTCACTGGATCAATGGCTGGGGCTGGGGCGCGAGTTGCAGGAATGCAGCCAGGCACAGTTGGTGATCTCCAGCCTGACGCTGATCGAAGCGGCCTCCGAACTTTCCAGCCTGCGCCGGCTCTGCGACAACGGCCAATTGCTGGTGGAGGCCAACGACATGGGGGCGGTGCAGTTTTTGGCCGAGCGCAAGTTGCCGTTCGTGGGCGGCCCGGCACTGAATTTGTACAACGGTCATACGCTGGCGCAACTGCTGGACTGCGGGATGACCCGTTGGGTGCCGCCGGTGGAATGCTCGGCGGCGCTGATTGGCGATGTGCTCGATCAGGTGCGTGAACTGGGCCGTGAGGTGCCGGAAGTCGAGATCTTTGCCTATGGGCATTTGCCGTTGGCTTATTCCGCACGCTGTTTCACCGCTCGGGCGGAAAACTTGCCCAAGGATGACTGCCGGTTTTGCTGTCTTAACTACCCCGACGGCCTGCCGTTGACCAGTCAGGAAGGGCAGGCACTGTTCACCATTAACGGTATTCAAACGATGTCGGCTGAGGTGACCAACTTGCTGGCGGATTACACCGGGTTGGTGGCTTGTGGCGCCGATTTGTTGCGTCTGAGCCCTCGCGCTCAGGGCATGGCCGAGGTTATTGCTGCCTATCAACGGGTTCGTCTGGGCGAGACGCCGCCGCTGTTTGTCGACGGTTGCAACGGTTACTGGCATGGCCAGGCCGGGATGTTGCGCGTCGAGGAGGTCGGACTGTGTTGAATCGTAAAAAGTGGTTGTTGAAAGGTGCCGACCGGTTGTTGCCGCTGGTGCGCCGGGTACCCTTTGCGGTGCAGCGTCTGGCGTTGCAGCAGGCGCTGAATCGTTGCCTTGCCGAGCCGTTGCGTGATGGCGAGTTTGAAGTGTTGCGTGGGCGTTGGTTGTGCTTGCGGATTCCGGATTTGGGGTTGTCCTGGTATCTGACGCTGACCCGTCAAGGGTTGCGAATTGCCGAACATGCCACGGCGCATGTGACGATCAGCGGTAACTGGCGAGAGTTTTTATTGTTGGCGAGCCGTCAGGAGGATCCGGATACGTTGTTCTTTCGCAGGCGTTTGGTGATTGAGGGGGATACGGAGTTGGGGTTGGCGCTGAAGAATTTGATCGACAGTCTTGATCCTGATGTTCTGCCTGTATGGTTGTGGCGCAATCTGGAGCGGGCAGGGAAGGGGTTGGCGGCCGGTTAGTCGAGCTGTTTTTTTGGTTGGAGTACATATCCATTTCTGCGGTAATGGCTTCTATTGGTTTCGCTTTTACAGCGAGTCACTTGGAAAAGCGCCAAGTAACCAAACGCTCTTGCCCCTGACGTACGGTGCCTCGCCTAGGCTCGGCATACCCTCGCTCCGGTCCTGCTCCGTGGGCCCGCCGCCATCGGCCATCCATGGCCGGGGGCGGCTACCGCGGCATCCTTGCCGCGGTGCCCACTGCGCAGAACCTGCGCTCGGCCTTCCGACGGGGCAGATCAAGATCAAGATCAAAAGCCAGAGCGAGGCGGCCTGATAGCCGACCTGATGTCTGTCAAGGTCATCGGCGGTGGACACCTATGTCATGCCCGCCAAAAATCCAACTGTGGGAGCGAGCCTGCTCGCGAAGGCGGACTTACATTCAACATTGATGTCGACTGACAGGACCTCATCGCGAGCAGGCTCGCTCCCACAGGGGAAATGCGTACGCTTGAAGAGACAGGCCGGCCGGTAGGCCGCCTCGCGCTTCAAGATCAAAAGCCAAACCCAGGCGGCCTGATAGCCGACCTGATGTCTGTCAAGGTCATCGGCGGTGGACACCTATGTCATGCCCGCCAAAAATCCAACTGTGGGAGCGAGCCTGCTCGCGAAGGCGGACTTACCTTCAACATTGATGTCGACTGACAGGACCTCATCGCGAGCAGGCTCGCTCCCACAGGAGAATGCGTACGCTTGAAGAGACAGGCCGGCCGGTAGGCCGCCTCGCGATGCTTTTGCGGTACTCGCCGCCTCGAGAGGCCGAGTGGAGGTTCTGCGCAGTGGGCAACCCGGCATGGATGCCGGGTTAGCCGCCCCCGGCCATGGATGGCCGATGGCGGCGGGCCCACGGAGCAGGACCGGAGCGAGGGCATGCCGAGCCTAGGCGAGGCACCGAACGACAGGGGCATGAGCGCTTTGGTTACTTTCGCGCTTTTCGAAAGTGACTCGCTGTAAAAGCGAAACCAATAGCAGCCGTTACCGCAGAAATGGATATGTACTGAGCCAAAAGACGCCTTCGCGAGCAAGCCCGCTCCCACATTTGATCTGCGTTGCCCTCAAACCATCAGTTCAGAGGCGTGATTCTGCCGAGCATCACTGGCAATTAACTGCCTGATTCCTTCAAACAACTCATCCCCCTGAGCCTCCGTGCAATCCTCGCCATAACGCTTGCGCAACCCATAATGGCTAAGAATCAAATGCACATCAGCATGCAGACCATGCTGCTTCAGGCAATTTTCAACACATTGCAGCGGGCAACCATCCAGCGCAAAAATCCGCCGTCCCGAGCGTGCCTTGTTGACCAACGCCGCCACATGCCCGCCGACCCCGACGATGCAGGACATTTCAGCCAGGCCACTGCGATCCAGCCGCACGGCCAGGGTGTTGGCCAGTTGGGCGACGTTGGAGCAGCCTGAGCAGGAGTAAATCAGAGGCAAGGTTGAACGGGACATGAGCGTTCTCCATGGATGGACTTCTTCAGTGTGCAAGGCCGGTGGCATTGCGCATTGACGGCGGTCAATTCCGTTTATTGGAAGGCCGCGAGATCCTCTTCGGCGAGGATGCTGATGTTGCGCCGTTCCATCGCGATCAGGCCGCTGTCCACCAGGCGGTGCAAGATCCGCGAAAAGGTTTCTGGCTGGATACCCAACTTCGAGGCGACCAGGCGTTTGGACACCTGCAAGACAATCAAACCGCTGACCGGGTTGCGTTCCTGGAACAGGAAGTTGATCACCCGCCGGCTCGCGCTGGCCATGGTCAAGGTGTCGATGTCCCGCAGACGCAGGTGCAGGTGCACACTCATACTCGCCAGGATCGCCAGGCAAACTTTCGGCTGGTCTTCGAGGGCGTTGCGGTAATGGCTGCCCTCGATACTCACCAGCACGCTGTCCTTCAGCGCCGTGGCGCTCACCGGGTAGAGACGGGCCTGGCTGAACAGCAAGGCTTCGGCAAAGGTCTGCCCGGGCTGAATGATCTCCACCAGGTTTTCCTGACCTTCGCCGGTAAGCCGGTACAACTTGATCTGGCCACTGACCAGCAGGAAAAAGCGCTTGGCCGGGTCCCCTTGGTGCATGAGTGTGTTGTGACAGGCCAGGCGCTTGAGCATCGCCAGGCCGCAGACTTCCTCGAAGATTTTCTCCGGCAACTGGCTGAACAGATGATGACGACGCAACGTTAAAACGATGGAAGGGTGGGTCAGCATGGCGTACCTCCGCTGACGGTCATAGTAGAGAGCAAGAGGCGAATGAAATATGCCTCTGCCGGCCTACCTCCAAGGAGGCATGCCCGTCAGCCAGCGTTGCGCAGATGCTCCATGGCCCATACCGCCGCCTCGACCCGCGAGCGCAAACCGAGTTTGTGCAGCAGGTTTTTCACGTGAACCTTGACCGTCCCTTCGGTGATGCCCAGCTTGTGCCCGATGACTTTGTTGCTGAAGCCGCTGGCGATGGTTTTCAGCACCTGGCGTTCACGCTCGGTCAGTTCCACCACGGTCTGGCGCTGCGGTGAGCGCAGTGCCTGGGCCATGACTTGGGTCAGCCCCGGGCTGATCACCAATTCGCCGTTCAAGGCATTGCGTATGTACTGAATCAACAGCTCGGGTTCCATGTCCTTGAGCAGATAGCCGTCGGCATCCAGACGCAGTGCGTCACGAATATCGTCTTCGGCATCCGAGACCGTGAACAGCAGCACCTTGCCGGTGTAGTGCATCGCCCGTAATTGGCGCAGGGTTTCAATGCCATTCATTAGCGGCATGTTGTTATCGAGCAACACCAGATCCGGTTGCAGCGGTTCGATCAGACTGAGTGCTTCTTCACCGTTGTTGGCTTCACCGACGATCAGGAAATCATCTTCGAGTTCGAGCATCTGGCGGATGCCGTGACGCATCATCGGGTGGTCGTCGACCAGCAGGATGGTGTGTTGCAGGGAGGTGTTCATGTGACGCTACCTTCTGTTTGCTGCCCGAGAAACTCCGGTTGGAATTCCATTTGGACGCGGGTGCCTTGCGGCTCCCTGGAGACTATTTCGAGTTGACCGCGCAAGCTGCGGGCCCGCTCATCCATGATTTTCAGGCCGTGGTGTTCGCGTTGGTCGACGTTGCCGCTGAAGCCGCGCCCGTCGTCTTCGACGATGAGCCTGACGGTTTCACCGTCCTGACGCAGTTGCAGCCAGGCGTTTTGCGCATGGGCGTGGCGCAGGCAGTTGGAGAGCGCCTCGCGGGTAATCTGCAAGATGTGGATTTGCTCGCTGGCCGATAACTGAAAGGCCAGCGCATCGACGTGCAGGTGCACCTGGAATTCCCCGCGACGGGAGAACTCCTCGGCGGTGTCCTTGAGTTCCTGCACCAGTCCCGCATCGTGAATCTGCAAGCGAAAAGTGGTCAGCAACTCGCGTAACTGGCGGTAGGCATTGTTCAGCCCTTCGCGCAGTTCGGCGGTGACGTTTTCCAGGGTTTCGACCGGTTCGCCACGACGCATCAGGGTCTGCAGGCGGCTGACTTGCAGCTTCATGTAGGACAGGGCCTGGGCCAGTGAATCGTGCAGCTCGCGGGCGATGATCGTGCGTTCGTCGAGCAGCAGCAGGCGATGATCCTGTTCCCGTTGACGCTTGAGCGACAGTGAGGTGCCAATCAGGTTGGCCAGGGCCTGGATCAGTTGGGTTTCCCAGGCTTGCGTCGGATGTCCGTCGACAAAGTGCGCCTTGAGTTCACCCAGTTCACTGCCCTGATTGCTGATGCTGAACGTTTGGGGACTGGCTTTATGGTGCTTCTGACACGTGGCGCAATCGCTGCTGGCGCAGACTTCGCGGATGTTCGCGCCGTGGAGGGCGAGCAACTGCTGGGCGGGTGCCTGCATTTGTCCTTGCAGGCACAGCGACAGGCGCAAGCCGGGCAGGCGTTGCTGGAAACGCCGGATCAACTCATCCAGCCCTTCGGCATTGGCCAGGCGTGTGGCCAGGCTTCGGCTGCTTTGGTACAGCAGCTCAAGGGCGGCATTGGCTTGTTGCAGGTTCAGGGTTTTTTGCTGGACCTGACTCTCAAGGGTGCGATGCGAATCTTCGATCGTCTCGGCCATGGCGTTGAAACTCATGGCCAACTGGCCCAGTTCGTCCTGGGACTGATGATTGACCCGCACCTTGAAATCGCCGCGACGGAAGCGCTGGGTCGCATCCACCAACTCTTTCAAGGGCGTGACCACGCCGCACTGAAGTTCGTAGAGCCCCAGCAGCAGGATAATCATAGTGGTGAACAGGGCCAGCCCCTGGATCACCTGTTGCCAGCCTTGCTTCTGTTCGCTTTGGCGCTGCAACAGGTTGACGAACTGGTTCAGTTGTTCAATGAAGGGCAGGGCCTGGACTTGAAAATAGGCGGCATCGCCGCGCTCCAGTGCCGGGCGCAAATCCTCGTTCCAGTGTTGCTGAATTTGCCCGTAGCTGATTTGCAGCGCGGCGGTCGGGCCATCTTCCAGCACTGCCTTGAGTGACTGGCTGTTGAGGCGGGTTTGCAGGCTGTCGCTGATGGCGATGATTTCTTCGCCGGTTGCACCCGCGGCCAGTTTCCAGCTCAGGTGGTAAGTCTCCATGCGCACCGAGCCCGCGGTGTTGATGGCGGCCGCATCGCCCTGGCTGAACCAGGCGATCAGTCCGGCGCTCAACGAACTGGCGAGGGCGAGCACGGCGATCAGGATCACCGCCAGCCCGGCGCGAGCGGGCAGGGAGCTGCGCAACCAGCGCACCATCAGCGCAGGTCCGGGAAAAAATCAGGAAAACCGAGCATCTGCAGCTCCAGGATGGGTTTTGCCGCCGATCCCGGGCGCGCTACCTCTAAAGAGTTGTCGACTGATCCTTGTCAGCAAAAACCTTGGCGGAAAACCTTAAGACGCTGATAAACCAACGGTTTCAGGGTTTCCCTGTACTACCTCCTTAGAGGTAGACCGCACAAGCATAGGCCTATGCCCCCTAGGCCTTCGTTGACATGGATCAAGTTTTTGCGGGGTTGGCCTCTCTAGTCTGCCGCCATGGCTAATTGATTGGAGAGCATTTGTGAACCCACCGCGTGTACGACAAGGCTTGGTGCTGGGCATGAGCACGCTGGCCTTCACTGTCTGTTTCATGGTCTGGATGATGTTTGCCGTGCTCGGTGTACCGATCAAGGACCTTCTCCAGCTCAACGAAACCCAGTTCGGCCTGCTGGCCGCGACCCCGGTCCTGACCGGCTCGCTGGTGCGGTTGCCGCTGGGCCTGCTGACCGACCGCTTTGGCGGGCGCAGCGTGTTCTTCCTGCTGATGCTGGCCTGCGTGGCGCCGCTGTACCTGATCAGTCACGCCACCGCCTACTGGCAGTTCCTGGTGCTGGGCTTGTTCGTCGGCCTGGCCGGCGGCTCGTTCTCGGTCGGGATTGCCTACGTCGCCAAATGGTTCGACAAGGAGAATCAGGGCTTCGCGATGGGCATCTTCGGCGCCGGTAATGCCGGGGCTGCGGTGACCAAGTTTCTCGCCCCGGCGCTGATCGCTGCCGGTAGCTGGCAGCTGGTGCCGAAAGTCTTCAGCGCGATCCTGTTTATTACCGCGTTGTTGTTCTGGTTCCTCAGCGCCGAAAACAAGGACCACCGCATTGCCACCGGCGCCACCTTGCGTGAGCAGTTGAGCTCGCTGAAGGACCCGGCGGTGTGGCGCTACTGCCAGTACTACTCGATCGTCTTCGGTGGTTATGTTGCCCTCGCGCTGTGGATGACCAAGTACTACGTGCAGGAATACGGTTTCAGCCTGCAAAGCGCGGCGCTGCTGGCGGCCTGTTTTTCCCTGCCCGGTGGCGTGCTGCGTGCCGTCGGCGGCTGGTTATCGGATCGCTGGGGTGCGCAAAGCGTGACCTGGTGGGTGTTGTGGGTCAGCTGGATCTGCCTGTTCCTGCTCTCGTATCCCCAGACCCAACTGCAAGTGCAAACGATCAACGGCCCGGTGGATTTCCACATCGGCCTCAATCCTGCGCTGTTCACCGTGCTGCTGTTCGTCATGGGTATCGCCTTCGCGTTCGGCAAGGCCTCGGTCTTCAAATACATCGCCAACGACTACCCGAAAAACATGGGCGCGGTGTCCGGCATCGTCGGCCTCGCCGGTGGCCTGGGCGGTTTCGTGTTGCCAATCCTGTTCGGCGCCCTGGTGGACCTCACCGGCGTGCGCTCTTCCTGCTTCATGTTGATGTACGGCGTGGTCTGGGTCTCCCTCACCTGGATGTACTTCAGCGAGATACGCAAAAGCGCGGTGCTGGGTAAAGCGCCGCTGCTGACCCCGTCCCCGATTTCCAGCATTGCCTTAGGAGAAGAACATGTCCGTTCTGCAAAAGCCTGACAAAGGCCCGGTCATTCATGACTGGCGCCCCGAGGACCCAGCATTCTGGGGAAGTAGCGGCAAACAGACCGCCACGCGCAACTTGTGGATTTCCATTCCTGCGCTGCTGCTGGCCTTTGCGGTGTGGATGGTCTGGAGCACGGTGATCGTGCGTTTGAACGCCATCGGTTTCACCTTCACCACTGACCAGCTGTTCTGGCTGGCGGCGTTGCCGGGGTTGTCCGGGGCGACCTTGCGGGTCTTCTATTCCTTTATGGTGCCGATCTTCGGTGGCCGTCGCTGGACCGCCCTGAGCACCGCATCGCTGTTGCTGCCCTCGATCTGGATGGGCTTCGCCGTGCAGGACCCGAGCACCTCCTACAGCGTGTTCGTGTTGATTGCCTTGCTCTGCGGTTTCGGTGGCGGCAACTTCGCCTCGAGCATGTCCAACATCAGCTTCTTCTACCCCAAGTCGCAGCAGGGCACGGCCCTTGGCCTCAACGCCGGGCTGGGTAACCTGGGCGTCTCGGTGATGCAGTTCTGTGTGCCGCTGGTGATTACCTTCGGTGTGTTCGGCTTCATGGGCGGCTCGCCGCAAGCACTGCCGGATGGCGGCCAGTTGTGGTTGCAGAACGCCGGTTTCATCTGGGTGCCGTTCATTGTCCTGGTGACGGTGCTGGCCTGGTTCGGCATGAATGACCTGTCCAGTGCCCGCGCTTCGTTCAGCGAGCAGGCCGTCATCTTCAAACGCAAACACAACTGGCTGATGTGCTGGTTGTACCTGGCGACCTTCGGTTCGTTCATCGGTTTTTCCGCCGCGTTTCCGCTGCTGATCAAAACCTCGTTCCCTGACGTCATCGCGTTGAAATTCGCCTTCCTCGGCCCGTTGGTCGGTGCGCTGGTACGTCCATTGGGCGGCTGGCTGGCGGACAAGCTCGGCGGCGCGAAAGTGACCTTGTGGAACTTCGTGGCGATGATCGTGATGGTCTTCGGCGTGTTGCACTTCCTGCCGCAGAACGGTTCGGGCGGCAACTTCTACGGCTTCCTCGGCATGTTCATGCTGCTGTTCATTACCACCGGTGTCGGCAACGGCTCCACCTTCCGCATGATCCCGGTGATCTTCCGCACCCAGCACGAAAAAGCCTCGGCCGGCAAACCACCCGCCGTGCGCGAACAAGCGCTGAAGAATGCCGGCAAAGAGTCAGCCGCGGTCCTGGGCTTCAGTTCGGCCATGGGCGCCTTCGGTGCGTTCTTCATTCCCAAATCCTTCGGTTCTTCGATGGCCCTGACCGGCGGCCCGGAGATGGCCTTCTACATGTTCGTCGGCTTTTACCTGAGCTGCATCGTGGTGACCTGGTGGTGGTACGCGCGCAAAGGCGCCGCGACACCCTGCTGAGACGACCCGAATCCAACCATTGCGTGGGCGGGGCACAGACTCCGCGACAAAGCCTGAGAGGACTACACCGTGAGTCATTTACTGGATCAATTGCGGTTTTTCAATCGCAAGCAAAACGAGTTTTCCGACGGTCATGGCGAGACCCGCAAAGAGTCTCGCGACTGGGAGAACGTCTACCGTTCGCGCTGGCAGTACGACAAGATCGTGCGTTCCACCCACGGGGTGAACTGCACCGGCTCTTGCTCGTGGAAGATCTACGTCAAGAACGGCCTGATCACCTGGGAAACCCAGCAGACCGACTACCCGCGTACCCGTAACGATCTGCCGAACCATGAGCCCCGTGGCTGCCCGCGTGGTGCCAGTTACAGCTGGTACATCTACAGCGCCAACCGGCTCAAGTACCCGAAAATCCGCAAGCCGTTGCTCAAACTCTGGCGCGATGCGCGGCAGACCATGGCGCCGGTGGAAGCCTGGGCCAGCATCGTCGAGGACAAGGCCAAGGCCGACTCCTATAAAAGCAAGCGCGGCATGGGTGGCTTCATTCGCTCCAACTGGGAAGAAGTCAACGAGATCATCGCTGCCGCCAACGTCTATACGATCAAGCAATACGGCCCTGACCGGATCGTCGGTTTCTCGCCGATCCCGGCCATGTCGATGGTCAGCTACGCCGCAGGCTCGCGTTACCTGTCGCTGATTGGCGGCGCCTGCCTGAGTTTCTATGACTGGTACTGCGACTTGCCACCGGCCTCGCCGATGGTTTGGGGCGAGCAGACCGACGTGCCGGAATCGGCCGACTGGTACAACTCCAACTACATCATTGCCTGGGGCTCCAACGTCCCGCAGACCCGTACCCCCGACGCGCACTTCTTTACCGAAGTCCGTTACAAGGGCACCAAGACCGTCGCGATCACCCCGGACTACTCGGAAGTCGCCAAGCTCACCGACTTGTGGCTGAACCCTAAACAAGGCACCGATGCGGCGCTGGCCCAGGCGTTCAACCATGTGATCTTCAAAGAATTCCACCTGGACAAACCGAGCGCCTATTTCACCGACTACGCCAAGCGCTTTACCGATTTGCCGGTGCTGGTACTGCTCAAGCAAATGGTCGACAAGGCACCGGGCGCCGGTTATCAGCCGGACCGCTTCCTGCGCGCCAGTGACCTGACCGACAACCTCGGCCAGGAAAACAACCCGGAATGGAAAACCATCGCCCTCGATGTCAGCGGCGAACTGGTGTCCCCTCAGGGTTCCATCGGTTATCGCTGGGGCGAGAAGGGCAAGTGGAACATCCTGCCTCGTGAAGGCGGCGAAGGCCGTGAGATCGATCTGAAGCTGAGCCTGATCGGCGATGACGTCGCCGAAGTGGCGTTCCCGTATTTTGCCGGCGAGTCCCACGAGCACTTCCAGCACGTGGCCGGCGATGCTGTGCAATACCGCCGCGTGCCGGTGCACAACGTGGTGCTGGCGGACGGCAGCGTAGCCAAAGTCGCCACTGTGTTCGACCTGTCGGCCGCCAACCTGGCCATCGATCGCGGCCTCGGTGGTGAAAACGTAGCCAAGGATTACGACGACGCCTCGGTGCCTGGCACCCCGGCGTGGCAGGAGCAGATCACCGGCGTCAGCCGTGAGAAAGCCATCCAGATTGCCCGTGAGTTCGCCGACAACGCCGACAAGACCAAGGGCCGCTCGATGATCATCGTCGGCGCGGCGATGAACCACTGGTACCACATGGACATGAACTACCGCGGGCTGATCAACATGCTCATGCTCTGCGGGTGTGTCGGTCAGACCGGTGGCGGTTGGGCGCACTACGTTGGCCAGGAAAAACTCCGTCCGCAATGCGGCTGGCTGCCATTGGCGTTCGGCCTGGACTGGAACCGTCCGCCTCGCCAAATGAACGGCACCAGCTTCTTCTACGCCCACAGTTCGCAGTGGCGCCACGAGAAGATGAGCATGCACGACGTGCTCTCGCCGCTGGCCGATAAATCACAATTCCCCGAGCATGCCCTGGACTACAACATCCGCGCCGAACGCGCCGGCTGGTTACCCAGCGCACCGCAACTCAACACTAACCCTTTGCACATTTGCCGTGATGCGGCTGCGGCCGGCATGGACCCCAAAGACTACGTGGTCAAGTCGCTGCAGGACGGTTCGCTGCGCTTCTCCTGCGAACAGCCGGACAGCCCGGTCAACTTCCCGCGCAACATGTTCATCTGGCGTTCCAACCTGCTGGGCTCCTCGGGCAAGGGCCACGAGTACATGCTCAAGTACCTGCTGGGCACCAAAAACGGGGTGATGAACGAAGACATCGGCCAGGTCGGCGACTGCAAACCCGAAGAAGCCGAATGGGTGGACGAGGGCGCCATCGGCAAGCTTGATCTGGTCACTACGCTGGACTTCCGTATGTCCTCGACGTGCGTCTATTCCGACATCGTGTTGCCAACGGCAACCTGGTACGAAAAAGACGACATGAACACCTCGGACATGCACCCGTTCATTCACCCGTTGTCGGCCGCCATCGACCCGGCGTGGGAATCGCGTTCCGACTGGGAAATCTACAAAGGCATCGCCAAGGCGTTTTCCAGCATGTCCGAAGGGCATCTGGGCGTTGAGAAGGACCTGGTGACCATCCCGCTGATGCACGACAGCGTCGGCGAACTGGCCCAACCGTTTGGCGGCACCGACTGGAAAAGCGACGGCGTGGCACCGGTGCCGGGCAAGAACGCACCGAACCTGCATGTGGTGGAGCGTGACTACCCGAACATCTACAAACAGTTCTCGTCCCTCGGGCCATTGCTGGAAAAACACGGCAACGGCGGCAAAGGCATCAACTGGAACACCGAAGACGAAGTGAAATTCCTCGGTGAACTCAATCACAAAGAAGGCGATGCCGGTATCAGCCAGGGTCGGCCGAAAATCGACACGGCCATCGACGCCGCTGAAGTGATTCTGTCCCTGGCACCGGAAACCAACGGCCAGGTCGCCGTCAAGGCCTGGGCCGCGCTGTCGGAATTCACCGGCATCGACCACAGTCACCTGGCGCTGTCCAAGGCCCACGAGGCCATTCGTTTCCGCGACATTCAGGCACAGCCACGCAAGATCATTTCCAGCCCGACCTGGTCGGGGCTTGAAGACGATCACGTCAGCTACAACGCCGGCTACACCAACGTTCACGAAGGGATCCCATGGCGCACCATCACCGGTCGCCAGCAGTTCTATCAGGATCACCCGTGGATGCAGGCGTTCGGCGAGCAACTGATGAGTTATCGGCCGCCGGTCAACACCCGCACCATCGAAGGGGTGAAAGGCAAGCGCAGTAACGGCCACAAGGAAATCGTCCTGAACTGGATCACCCCGCACCAGAAGTGGGGCATCCACAGCACCTACAGCGACAACCTGCTGATGCTGACCCTCAGCCGTGGCGGGCCAATTGTCTGGCTCTCGGAGAACGACGCGAAAAGCGCCGGCATCGAGGACAACGACTGGATCGAGTGCTTCAACATCAACGGTGCATTGACCGCCCGCGCGGTGGTCAGCCAACGGGTCAAGGACGGCATGGTGATGATGTACCACGCCCAGGAACGGATCGTGAACGTGCCCGGCTCGGAAACCACCAAGACCCGTGGCGGTCACCACAACTCGGTCACCCGAGTCGTGCTCAAACCGACCCACATGATCGGCGGCTACGCCCAGCAAGCCTACGGTTTCAACTATTACGGCACCGTCGGTTGCAACCGCGATGAGTTTGTCGTGGTGCGCAAAATGTCCAAAGTCGACTGGCTCGATGGTTCA
Source organism: Pseudomonas sp. GL_093 (assembly GCF_057837605.1). Taxonomy (NCBI): domain Bacteria; kingdom Pseudomonadati; phylum Pseudomonadota; class Gammaproteobacteria; order Pseudomonadales; family Pseudomonadaceae; genus Pseudomonas; species Pseudomonas sp. GL_093. The sequence goes on from NZ_CM174448.1 coordinate 3,196,000, forward strand.
TCCGGTGATGATCTGCCGCGTCCACTGCCGACCGATATTGAGGAGAACTGAGATGAAGATTCGCTCACAAATCGGCATGGTTCTGAACCTGGACAAATGCATCGGTTGCCACACCTGTTCGATCACCTGCAAAAACGTCTGGACCAGCCGCGAAGGCATGGAATACGCGTGGTTCAACAACGTCGAATCGAAACCCGGGATCGGCTACCCGAAAGAATGGGAAAACCAGGACAAGTGGAAGGGCGGCTGGATCCGCAATGCCAACGGCACGATCAACCCGCGCATCGGAGGTAAATTCCGCGTGTTGGCGAACATTTTCGCCAACCCGGACCTGCCGAGCCTCGACGACTACTACGAGCCGTTCGACTTCGATTACCAGCACCTGCACACCGCACCACTGGGCGAGCATCAGCCCACCGCGCGCCCGCGTTCGCTGATCTCCGGCAAGCGCATGGAGAAAATCGAGTGGGGCCCGAACTGGGAAGAAATCCTCGGCACCGAATTCGCCAAGCGTCGCAAGGACAAGAACTTCGACAAGATCCAGGCGGACATTTATGGCGAGTACGAAAACACCTTCATGATGTATTTGCCGCGCCTGTGCGAGCACTGCCTCAACCCGACGTGCGCAGCGGCTTGCCCGAGCGGGGCGATCTACAAGCGTGAAGAAGACGGGATTGTCCTGATCGACCAGGAGAAATGCCGTGGCTGGCGGATGTGCATCAGCGGTTGCCCGTACAAAAAGATCTATTTCAACTGGAAGAGCGGTAAGTCCGAGAAATGCATCTTCTGCTACCCGCGTATCGAAGCCGGGATGCCGACCGTTTGCGCAGAAACCTGCGTCGGGCGCATTCGCTACCTCGGTGTGTTGCTGTATGACGCCGACCGCATCAGCGAAGTGGCGAGCACCGCCAATGAGCAGGACCTGTACGAAAAACAACTGGAGATCTTCCTCGATCCAAATGACCCGGCGGTGATTCGTCAGGCCTTGGCCGATGGCGTGCCGCAGTCGGTGATCGACTCGGCCCAGCGTTCGCCGGTCTACAAAATGGCCGTGGACTGGAAACTGGCACTGCCGCTGCACCCGGAATACCGCACCTTGCCGATGGTTTGGTACGTACCGCCGCTGTCGCCGATCCAGAACGCCGCCACCGCTGGCACCGTCGGTATGAACGGGGTGATCCCGGACGTCGACAGCCTGCGTATTCCACTGAAGTACCTGGCCAACCTGCTGACGGCGGGCGATGAAAAACCGGTCAAGCGTGCGCTTAAACGCTTGCTGGCGATGCGCGCCTACAAACGTTCCGAGCAAGTCGACGGTGTTCAGGACCTGCAAGTGCTGGCGGATGTCGGCCTGAGCGTGGCCCAGGTCGAGGAGATGTATCGCTACCTGGCGATCGCCAACTACGAAGACCGCTTTGTTGTACCGAGCGCCCACCGTGAAGACGCCATGAGCGATGCCTTCGCCGAGCGTTCTGGTTGCGGCTTCAGTTTCGGCAGCGGGTGCAGCGGCAGTTCCGACACCAACATGTTCGGCGCCAAGAAAGCCAACCGCCGCGACATCCTGAAAACCGTCCAGTTGTGGGAGGAATGAGCATGCAAATTCTCAAAGTGATTTCGCTGCTGCTCGACTACCCGACTGAGACGCTGATTGGCGGTCGCGACGAACTGGAGCAAGCGATCATCCAGTCACGGGAAATCAGCCCGACACAACGCGGTGCGTTGTTCGAATTGCTCGAGCTGATCTGCGGCAATGACCTGATGGACGGGCAGGAGCACTACGGTGCGCTGTTCGGTCGGGGGCGCTCGCTGTCGCTGCTGTTGTTCGAGCATGTGCACGGTGAATCCCGCGACCGTGGCCAGGCCATGGTCGACATGATGGCGCAATACGAAGAAGCCGGTTTTGCCATCGGCGTCAAAGAGCTGCCCGATTACATCCCGCTGTACCTGGAGTTCCTCTCCACCCGCGAAGACATCGAGGCCCGCGAGGGCCTGGCGGATGTTTCGCACTTGCTGGCCTTGCTCGCCGCACGTCTGGAAGAGCGCGAAAGCGCCTATGCCAGCTGCTTCCGGGCGCTGCTGCAAATTGCCGGGGCCGAGCCGCATCAAGCGGTCGCCGACCTGCGGGCGCAGGTCGCGGCGGAACCTCGCGACGACTCCCTCGAAGCCCTCGACAAGATCTGGGAAGAGGAGGCCGTGGACTTCCTCCAGGCCGAACAGCAGGACCGTTGCAGTGGACTGCCAAGCGCACCGGGCAAGGCCCGTGAGGAAAGCGCGGTGCCGTTGCACTGGGTGGATTTTCAGCATGAAGGGTTGGCCGCCGTGCCAGCCAAGGAGGTAGGCAATGTCTAAATGGAACCTGTTGTTGTTCGGGGTCTATCCCTACGTAGCCCTGGCGATTTGCCTGATCGGAAGTTGGGCCCGCTTCGACCTGTCGCAATACACCTGGAAAGCAGGCTCCAGCCAGATGCTCAATCAGCGCGGCATGCGCGTGGCGAGCAACTTCTTCCACATCGGTGTGTTGTTCGTGCTGGCCGGACACTTTGTCGGCCTGCTGACCCCGGCGTCGATTTATCACCACGTGATCAGCACTGAGAACAAGCAGTTGCTGGCAATGGTTTCGGGCGGGTTCTTCGGTCTGTTGTGCCTGATTGGCCTGCTGATGCTGGTTAACCGGCGGCTCAGCGACCCTCGGGTCCGTGCCACCTCCAGTCCTTCGGACATCCTGATTCTGCTGGTGCTGCTGGCGCAATTGCTGCTCGGTCTGCTGACGATTGCGGCGTCCACCGCGCATATGGATGGCTCGGTGATGGTGATGCTCGCCGATTGGGCGCAGAACACCGTGCTGTTGCGTCCGATGGAAGCGGCGGCGTCCATCGCGCCGGTCGGACTGACTTACAAGTTACATGTGTTTCTCGGTTTGACCCTGTTTGTGCTGTTCCCCTTCACTCGTCTCGTACACATGATCAGCGCACCGATCTGGTACCTGGGGCGTCGTTATCAAATCGTTCGTCAGAAGTACTGAGGAGACAATCATGTCAGGTGGATGCGGATGTGGTGGCGGTAATGGGAGCAGCGGTGGCTGCGGTTCTTCAAAAAAAGCGGAGGCCGTTCTCGACATCGCGCCGGTCGCAGAGGCGCAGTTTGAAGCCCTGCCGGTTGAGCCCGCAGGGGCCGATGACGCCCCGGCGCAGTTGATCGCCAGCAGTGAACAGGAGTGGCCGATCATCAGCGTCAACGAGGTGTCGATCACCCCGGAGGCGATGGCCCAGGAGCTGCAATATCACCCGGCCGAAAGCCGCGAGGAGGCGGTCTACCTGGCCGCCCGGGCGCTGGTGATCCGCGAGTTGTTGCAGCAGCGCATCACCGAGCTCGGTGTGTCGCTGGAGATCGGCGCCGGTGAGAACGAAGAAGAAGCGGCCACGCGCTTGCTGCTCGAACGTGAGGTGAAAGTGCCGCAGTGCGACGAGGAGTCGAGTCTGCGTTACTACGAAAACAATCGCGGGCGCTTCCACAGCGCGCCTTTGCTGGCAGTGCGGCACATCCTGCTCGAATGCGCGCCGGATGATGTCGAGGCGCGCGCCGTTGCGCATGATCAGGCGGAAGTTCTGCTGCAACGACTGGAAGAATTCCCCGGCAGTTTCGCCGAGCTGGCCGTGAAATATTCGGCCTGCCCGTCGAAGGCTCAAGGCGGTTCTTTGGGACAGATCAGCAAGGGCCAGACCGTGCCCGAACTGGAGCGTCAGCTGTTCACCCTGGCACCGGGCCTGGCCAGTAAACCGCTGGAAAGTCGCTACGGCTGGCATGTGATCAGTGTCGATCAGCGAATCGAAGGCATGCCGTTGCCCTATGAAGTGGTGTCGACGGCGATCCGCACGCAATTGCAGCAAGGCGTGTGGCAGAAAGCGCTGGTGCAATACCTGCAAACCCTGATCGGTGCAGCCGATATTCGTGGCATCCACTTGCAGGGCGCCGACTCACCGCTGGTGCAGTGAGCATCAAGGCAAACCGGGAGAAGTGATGAACGCTGTGATGCAGGATGGTTTTGGGCGGCAGATCGATTATCTGCGGATGTCGGTGACGGACCGCTGTGATTTTCGTTGTGTGTATTGCATGGCGAAAAACATGACGTTCCTGCCACGTCAGCAGGTGCTCACGCTGGAGGAATTGCAGCGTTTGGCGACGCTGTTCGTCGGCCTGGGCGTACGCAAAATCCGTCTGACCGGCGGCGAGCCGCTGATCCGCCCCGGCATTGTCGGACTGTGCCGCAACATCGCCGCTTTGCCCGGTTTGCGCGAACTGGTGATGACCAGCAACGGCTCGCAGCTGGGCCGTCTGGCCCGGCCGTTGGTCGACGCCGGGGTCAAGCGGATGAACATCAGCCTCGATAGCCTGGACGGGCAGAAGTTTCGGGCGATCACCCGCATCGGCGATCTCGACCAGGTACTCAATGGCATTGAAGCGGCGCGGGACGCAGGGTTCGAGCGGATCAAACTCAACTGCGTGGTGATGAAAGGACGCAACTTCGATGAAGTCCCGGCGTTGGTGCAATACGCCATCGACCAGCGCATCGACATCAGTTTCATCGAAGAAATGCCCTTGGGCGACGTCGGTCGTTCCCGGGGCGAAACGTTCTGTTCCAGCGACGAAGTGCGCACGTTGATCGCTAGTCGGCATCGGTTGCTCGACAGCACCGAAAACAGCGGTGGACCGGCGCGTTATGTGCGTCTGGAACGCCATCCCGAGACCCGGATCGGTTTCATTTCGCCCAACAGCCACAACTTTTGTGGCAGCTGTAATCGGGTGCGGATGACGGTTGAAGGGAAGCTGTTGCTGTGTCTGGGGCAGGATGATGCGCTGGATTTACGTGGATTGTTGAGGCGGTATCCGCTGGATGACCAACCGGTGATCAACGCGGTGCAGAAGGCCTTGCGCGGTAAGCCTCTGCGCCATGATTTCAGCCCCGACGGGGAGGTACAGATTGTCAGATTCATGAACATGAGTGGGGGTTGATTCGGGGGGTGTGTGCTGATCCGAAATCCACCCCTCACCCCAGCCCTCTCCCCATAGGGGAGAGGGGGAAAGGGGGCCGATCTTCATGCTTTTCGAGCCTGAGTTTGACTCGGGCTTTTCAGGTCGATGTCACTCGAAAGAACACCTCGGTCAGTCCCCTCGCCCCCCTGGGGAGAGGGTTAGGGTGAGGGGTGGATTTCAGATCAGAGTACCAATCCCCGGCTTACCAACAGTTTTCCTTTGCCGTCTTCGGGCGGTTTTTTTTGTCCGTCAATTCTTGATATCGATCAATTGCAGATCAGCACTTTGTCCGTAGCCTTCACTGCATGTTGTGGTTTTAAGTTTATTTAAGTCTATATGTAGTGTCTGGAGGCCAAATGCAGAGCACGCTGATCGCAGTAGGATGTAACCGCTTGCACAAACGCGATGGCAGTCAGGTCGCCTTCGATGCCGACAAAATCCGTCAGGCATTGATCGCCGCCGGCAACGCGACGGGGGAGTACGGCGAGGTTGAGGTTGAAGGCTTGCTTCACGCGGTATTGGCCAGGCTCGAAGGTTTGCCGAGGCTGCACGTCGAGCAAATCCAGGACCGTGTTGAACGGGTGTTGATGGACGCCGGTTTCTTCCTCGCCATGCGAGCCTACATCGTCTACCGCGAACAGCACGGGCGCTTGCGCCGCGACCGCCGGACCCTGGTCGAAGTGGCGACCTCAATGAACGAATACCTGGACCGTGAAGACTGGCGGGTCCAGGCCAACGCCAATCAGGGCTATTCCCTGGGCGGTCTGGTGTTGAACGTGTCGGGCAAGGTCACCGCCAACTACTGGCTGGACGAGGTGTACAGCGAGGCCATCGGTCAGGCTCACCGCGAGGCGGATTTGCATGTGCACGACCTCGACATGCTCGCCGGCTACTGCGCCGGCTGGTCGCTGCGCACCCTGTTGCACGAAGGGCTCAATGGCGTGCCGGGGCGTGTCGAAGCCGGTCCGCCGAAGCACTTGAGCAGTGCCCTGGGGCAGATGGTGAATTTCCTCGGCACCCTGCAAAACGAATGGGCCGGCGCCCAGGCGTTCAGCTCGTTCGACACCTACCTGGCGCCTTATGTGCGCAAGGATCAGCTGAGTTTTCAGGAGGTGCGCCAGGCGATCCAGGAGTTCATCTACAACCTCAACGTGCCCTCGCGCTGGGGCACCCAGACGCCTTTCACCAACCTGACTTTCGACTGGGTGTGCCCGCAGGATTTGCGTGAACAGATACCCGTCATCGGCGGTGAGGAAATGCCGTTTGCCTATGGCGACCTGCAAGTCGAAATGGAGCTGCTCAACCGCGCTTACATCGAGGTGATGCAGGCCGGCGATGCAAAAGGGCGGGTGTTCACCTTTCCGATCCCGACCTACAACATCACCCATGACTTTCCATGGGACAGTGAAAACGCCGACCGCCTGTTCGAGATGACTGCGCGTTACGGCCTGCCGTATTTCCAGAACTTCCTCAATTCGGACCTGCAGCCCAATCAGGTGCGCTCGATGTGCTGCCGTTTGCAGCTGGATGTGCGCGAGTTGCTCAAGCGTGGCGGCGGCTTGTTCGGCTCGGCGGAGCAGACCGGATCGCTCGGCGTCGTCACCATCAACTGCGCGCGGCTGGGCTATGTGTTCAAGGGTGATACCAGCGGTTTGCTGCAGCGTCTGGACACGCTGATGGAGCTGGCGATGGAGAGCCTGGAGGTCAAGCGCAAGGTGATTCAGCACCACATGGATGCCGGTTTGTACCCGTACACCAAGCGCTACCTCGGCACCCTGCGTAACCACTTCTCGACCATCGGCCTCAACGGCATGCATGAAATGCTGCGCAATTTCACCGGCGACGAGGAGGGCATGCACACCGAGCACGGCCGCCAGTTTGCCCTGAAGATGCTCGATCATGTGCGTGCCACCCTGCTGCGATTCCAGGAAGAAACCGGCCACATGTACAACCTGGAAGCGACGCCCGCCGAGGGCACGACCTACCGCTTCGCCAAGGAAGACCTAAAGCGCTACCCCGAGATTCTCCAGGCTGGCAGCGTGCAAGCGCCGTATTACACCAACTCCTCGCAACTGCCCGTGGGCTACACCGAAGACCCCTTCGAGGCCCTGGAACTTCAAGACGAACTGCAATGCAAATACACCGGCGGCACGGTCTTGCACCTGTACATGGCCGAGCGGATTTCTTCGACCGAGGCCTGCAAGCAACTGGTGCGCAAAGCCCTTGGCCGCTTCCGCCTGCCGTACCTGACCGTGACCCCGACGTTCTCCATCTGCCCGGTGCACGGCTACCTCGATGGCGAGCATGAGTTCTGCCCCAAGTGCGACGAAGCACTGCTGCTGAAAGAACAGAAACTCGGCACCGTTCATTGATTTCGATCCACTCAACTGCAAGGAGCTTCACCATGACTGCATCGCAAACATTGCCCCAGGCTCAACGTCAACGCTGCGAAGTCTGGACCCGGGTAATGGGCTATCACCGCCCTGTGTCGGCGTTCAATCCGGGCAAACAGTCGGAGCACCGCGAGCGGGTGCACTTCACCGAAAGCGCGGCGCTGGCCGGGCGCCAATGAGTCGAACGCTTCGGGTCGGGGGCATGGTGCCCCTGACCACTATCGACTATCCGGGACAGCTCGCCTGCGTGCTGTTTTGCCAGGGTTGCGCCTGGCGTTGTCGTTACTGCCATAACCCGCAGTTGATCCCGCCTCGTGGCACAGACGAAGTGGATTGGCGGCGGGTGTTGGCGTTTCTGCAACGGCGTCAGGACCTGCTCGATGCGGTGGTGTTCAGTGGTGGAGAGCCGACCTTGCAGGATGGTTTGCTCGGCGCCATGGATGAGGTGCGGGCGATGGGATTTCGCATCGGTTTGCACAGCGCCGGCATCAAACCCTTGGCGTTCGCCAAGGCACTGGCCGGGGCCGATTGGGTCGGTTTCGATGTCAAGGCGTTGCCCGAGGATTGCCAGGCGATCACCCGGGTCGAGGGCAGCGGAACAGCCAACTGGCGCAGCCTTGAGCATCTGCTGGCCAGCGGTGTCGACTACGAGTGTCGCACCACGGTGCATTGGCATCTGTTCGAACCGGCGCGTCTGCTGATCCTCGCCAAGCGCTTGAGCGAACTCGGCGTCAAACGCTTCGCCGTGCAACTGGTGCGCACCGAGCGAATGTTCGATCCGCTGCTGCCGAGTGTTTCGGCACAAGCCTTGCTACCTGAGCTGTGGGAGGCCATGCGCGAGTTGTTTCCAGCCTTCGTGTTACGGGGGTAGCCGAGGCTGAGGTTTTACGTTTAGCAGAGACATCCAACATTAGGTTTTCAAATGCGCTGCCAATCGGCAGGTATCAAACGGGGAGCATTTGATATGGCCAAATTAACGACAGCACAACGTATCGTCATCGGTTTTGCCATCGCGCCGTTGGCATTGATGGGCATGGCGTTTTACGCGTTGCACGATCTGGCAACGCTCAAGGAGCAGGCGGTAGTCATCGTCAAGCAGGACTGGCCGAAGATCGATCCGATCATGGTCATTGCCACCGGCGTGCGCGATAACGCCAGGAACACCCGGGATCTACTGATCGATAAAAACAATCAGCAAGTGCAGCAGTCGATCGACACCACCAAGAAACGGATCACTCAGGCACTCGAAACGCTTGAGCCGTTGTTCTATTTGCCTGAGGGCAAAACCGCTTATGCCACGCTGAAGAAAAATCGCGAAGCCTACGTGGCGGCGTTCACCCAAGTGCAGGTGTTGATCCGGCAAGGGGCCTTCGACGACGCCATGGCACAGCTGAAACAAAAGGTCGTGCCGGCCGAGCGCGAGGTTTATGGCAGCCTGGATCAGTTGATGGTGCTGCAAGGGAAAATATTCGCCGACCGGGAACAGTCGGCTCAGGAACTGTACAGCGATGCCCGGCGCAATATGCTCGGGTTGTTTTTGTTCTGTGTGGCGCTGGTCATCGCCGCGGCGGTGATCGTCACGCGCAGTGTGACCCGTCCATTGGGCGGCGAGCCGGATGATGCCGCACGGTTTTTGAGTCAGATCGCTCAAGGCGACCTGACGATTCAGGTGCCCGTGAACTCAAGTGTCGGCGGCAGCGTGATGATGAACATGCATCAGATGCAGCAAAGTCTGAATGCCATGGTCAAGCACATCGCGACCTCGGTTGACCAGGTGGCCAGTTCCTCCGAAGAGCTGAGCGCGGTCAGCAGCCAGACCAGCAGTAACCTGCAATTGCAGGGGTTGGAGATCGAGCAGGCCGCCACCGCAGTGAACCAGATGACCGCTGCGGTCGATGAAGTGGCGCGCAATGCGGTCAGCACCTCCGAGGCCTCGCGGCAGTCCGAGCAAACCGCACAGCGCGGGCGTGAACAGGTTCAGGAAACCGTGGTTTCAATCGGCGCACTGGCCGATGGCGTCACCGACACCTCGCAACGCATCGAGCAACTGGCGGGCCGGGTGCAGGACATCAGCAAGGTGCTGGACGTGATTCGCAGCATCGCCGAGCAGACCAATCTGCTGGCCCTCAACGCAGCCATTGAAGCGGCCCGTGCCGGTGATGCCGGACGCGGTTTTGCCGTGGTTGCCGATGAAGTGCGCGCCCTGGCGCATCGCACTCAAGAGTCCACCCAGGAGATCGAGCAGATGATTGGCAACATTCGTCTCGATACCGGCCATGCGGTGACGGCCATGCAAAGCAGCAGCAACCTGGTGCGGGCCACCCTTGAAGTGGCGCAACGCTCGGGCGATGCATTGGATGAGATCACCCGGTCAATCTCGCAGATCAACGAGCGCAACATGATGATCGCCAGTGCCACGGAAGAGCAGGCATTGGTGGCGCGGGAGGTGGATCGCAATCTGATGGGGATTCGCAACTTGTCCGAACAGGTTTTGCTGGGTGCTCAACATACTCACACCGCGGGTCACGATTTGGCGCAGATGGCCGGGGCGCTGCACCAGACGGTGGCGCGTTTTAAGGTCTAGTTGATTCGGTGGGTGGTTGTGTCGAGGGGCTCAGGCCCAGCCCCAGAATTGCAACCACCAGCCACATCCAACCGTCCCGATGGCCAGTAACAGGCACGCGCTGCCCAACCCGCGCCGCGCCAGGGAAAGGCCTTCGCGGTCCAGCCGTTTCCAACCCAGCAACAGACTCCAGCCCATCGCGGCCAATAACAGACAAGCCCTGGCCGGTTGTACCCATTCCAGCAGCAGACCTTCATAGCGTAGCAATTTCACCGTTGTGGCCGACAGCCCGAGAAACAATCCCGCACCACCCAAGGGCGTGAGTGTCAGCGCCAGGGGCCAATACAGTGCAGGATTTTGCGCCAGTCGCGCCGTCAGGCGCAGCAGGATCATCAACGCCGTGCCCAACACCATCGAACTCAAACCGAGATAAACGACGATGCTGAAACCGTCGAGCCAACTGAAGCTGTCGTTGAGCTGCGGGTAGTGGGTGAGCAGCCACCAGGGCGCGTTGTCCTCCAGGGCCCAGAGTTGGTCGTGCTCGACCAGCCATTGGGCGAGGGTTTGTTTGAGGGCGACGAACCATGGGCTGACTGTCCACTGAAATGCGCCCATGGCCAGGCCGATCACACCGAACAGCAATAGGCGCGCGTCCCACGGCGAAAGCGTCTGCGCTGTCGCGTGAAGAATCTCTTGGTTGCTGGAGCGGGCGATCAGCTGAACGGCGCCGCGTTGTCCGCTGCAACGTCCGCAGGCATGGCAGTCACTGGCGCCTCGCATACGACGGATATCGAGCAAGGGCGCGCAGTTGGGCGGCGGCAGGCGTGGTGCGGAATTTTCCATCCAGCGTTGTTCGTCGACCTGAAAATGCACGGGAGCCAGGCGAGCGAGCAGGGCGAAGACGCCGCTGACCGGGCACAGGTAACGGCACCAGACGCGCTTGCCCCGGGCGAACAGCAGCCCGACGACGACTGCGGCGACAGTCGAACCGCCCAGAATCAACAGCGCCGCCTGGGCGTAGTCATAAACGCTGATCAACTGGCCGTAGAGGGTCGTCAGGCAGAACGCCAGGGTTGGCCAGCCGCCCCAGCGCAACCAGCGCGGCACACCCAACCCTTTGCCGTAAAGGCTGGCCCATTCGCTGAGTGAGCCTTCCGGACAGAGAACGCCACACCAGAGTCGTCCGAACAGCACGATCGACAGCAGCACGAACGGCCACCAAACGCCCCAGAACAGAAACTGCGCGAACAGGGTCAGGTTATCGAGCATCCGTGCCTGGCTGTCCGGCAGCGGCAACACCGCCGGGATCACCAACAGCAACGCGTAGAACAACACGACGACCCACTGCACGGCACGAATGACGGGAGCATGGCGACGCATGCCATCGCCCAGTCGCTGGAGTAAACGATTGTGGCGACTCAGCTCAGGCATGGGACTTTTTCCGCAGCACGTTGACGCAGCCAACCGCCGACGGTCAGCCAATAACCGGCCAGCACCAGTAACGTCATGCCGCTGGGCGTCGCGCGATAACCGGCGAAGCCGGCAAGAAAACCACCCAACCCATGGCTGTCGCTGAGTAAGGCGCTGCTGTCCCAAAGCGCATCACCAACGATGCTGTACATCACCTCCGGTAAATCCATGGCAAGTAATTGACCGCCAATTCGCTCGGTGCCGCTGACTAGCAGTGCCGCGCCGAGTACCAGCAAAACAGCTTCGCTGATGGCAAAGAATCGCTGCCACGAAATGAACCGGCGACTACTGTGCAGCAGGGCAATGGTCAGCGCCGACAGCACCAGCCCCATTGCGCCGCCGATGGCAAACAAACCGAGCTGCGGACCTCGCAACTGAGCGCCGGCGCCATAGAGAAAGACCACCGTTTCACTGCCTTCGCGGCTGACGGCGAGCATGGCCAGCAGTAACAGACCTGCGCCACCTTGCCGGGCCAGGTGGCTGTCGGCGTGTCGTTGCAAATCGTGCTTGAGCGTACGCCCGTGGCGGTGCATCCAGCCGACCATTTGCACAATGAGCAGGCTGGCCATCAGCGCGAGTGCGGCCTGGAACCATTCACTGGCGGAGCCGCTCATGGCCTCACCGGCAAACAGAATCAACACCGCCAGCAGGCCCGAAAGCATCAACCCCAGCACGACGCCCGCCCACAAGTACTTCGCCAGTCGATCGCCCTGATGCTGCTGGCTGACCCAGGCCTGGAGAATGCCGATCACCAGCAGCGCCTCGACGCTTTCGCGCCAGACAATGAACATTGATTGATTCATGAAAACTCCGTGTTGGAACGGGTTATTTCGCGAGGATGCCGCCCTCGGGCAGTTGCGGATTGAACTCGTCGAAGAAGGGGTAGTGACCGGGCCTGAGGGGATGAATCACTACGAAAGTCGTCACGCCCGGCGACAGTACTTTTTCAACCCGCAACGGTGTGCTCTCGAACTCTGAGGGCCCTTGGCCGATATTTTTCAGGATGATTTTGAAGCGCTGTCCGGCCGGCACCTCCAGCAACGCGGGGGTGAAGTGGCCATCGCGCAGGCTGAGTTCATAGCTCGGTAATTCGGCATAGGCCGTGAGCGGCGCCACTGCTCCGGCAAGCATCAGCCAGGCAATCTGCAGGCGCTTCATTCAATAGCCGCCTTTTTTACCGATGCCGGCGTAGATGAACTCGTAGTGCAATTCGCAGCGTTCAAACCAGGGCGCTACGCCGGTTTCCTTGTCGGTATGGCGGCCGAGGGACCCATGACCACCGGGTGGCAAAACGGTGAAGGTCAGCTGATATTTGCCTGGACCGAGCAGCTTTACGTTGTCGCCATAGTGCGGACCGTCATTGGCGACCATGGCGTGGAAATCGCCTTTGAGTTCGTTCTCGTTGCCCTGTTTTTTCAGGTTGAACGAGACATTGAGGTAAGGCACGAAACTGCCTTCCTGAAAGCCCTGTCGATTGTCCGCCGTGGCGCGAATGTCGGCTTCCAGATGCACATCGGAATCCGCTGTGGCCCGCATCATGCCGGCAGGCGCCATCTCGATCGGCTGCAAATACACCGCCCCGACTTCCAGCCCCGGACACAACTGGGGTTCCCCGATCGGGTATTCCTTGGCCTGAGCCAACGGTGTGAGCAAGAGCAGGGCGAGTGACAGCGAAAAGGTCGTACGCATGATGTCTTCCTGGGCACTAACGAGTAAGAGCCCGAGTGTAGGAAGCTTTCCTGCGAACAATAATGATTGTTATCAAGTTTTCAGCGATTAAGCCTATGACTGGGAACGCTTTCGAAACCGCTCGGCGCGGTCGACGCTGTCGCTCATCTGCGCAGCTGCGTGAATCGTCAGCGGATGCTGGGTGAAGCCGGGCCGGGGTGAAATGTAGGCGGCCATTTCGCGAGCGACGGCTAACTGTTGATCCGAACCTTGTGTCAGTAACGCGATGACCAGGTTTTCCAGGGCAATCACCCGGACACGAAGGTGGACCAGTTCTGCATTGGTCAATTCGGGGGGAGAGGAAAATGCTTCTGCATCGAGTGATTTTTCCGCGCCCTCATCATCCCAGGTCGACAATCGGACAGGGCTTTGGTCTCCGGCAGGTGTTTTTTTACCAGGCATAAGAAGCTTCTCCAGGTGTTTTTATGTGGCTGCCCAAGGACCGGAAAACGCTATGCCGTAGCCGATTTCCCGGCAGGACAAGCTTAGTCGTACCTTGATCCGTATCAAGGCCACCTTTGCGCGAGCGATGTAGGTTGGAGGCACATCCTAGAGGCAAACCGGGGATCGACATGGCCAAGAACTTTCCCATCAGCCCCAAACATCCCGAGCGCATTTGCTGGGGCTGCGACAGATACTGTCCAGCCAATTCCCTGGCGTGCGGCAATGGCTCCGACAGGACAATGCATCCAGCCGAAATGATCGGAGACGATTGGTATTTGCATGGCGACTGGGGCATTGAACCGTTGATCGCAGTAGAAGACGTAACGGACGATCCCGGCCTGAAGGGTTGAATAACCCCCTTGAAACATGGAAACCACCTGACGGAATTTTTTTTGAAATCAAGGGGTTGCCAGCCTCGGGAAATCAGTACATAATTCACGCCATCGAAAGCACTGACTGCTGAAAAAGCTCAATGTTTTCAAGGAGTTAGATCACGTATCTGATTCCAAGTTTGTACGCGTTTGATGTTGTGCTACATGACATCCGATGCTTGAGGCCGAGTAGCAAAATGGTTATGCAGTGGATTGCAAATCCACCTACGCCGGTTCGATTCCGACCTCGGCCTCCACTTTAAACGAGCTCCGTAGATCTATGATTTACGGAGCTTTTTTATTTGCACTGTCCTGCAAGATTTAGTCTTGAAAAGGTCCGTCGCGAACTTGCTTCACCAGAGCGGGATGTATATATTTCCCCCTCTGCTGCACAGGCGTCAGAACTGCCAGATCGTTATTTGACAGTCTTCAGACTGCTTCACCGCGCTACCGCCCGAATGGCGAAACTGGTAGACGCATGGGACTTAAAATCCCCCGCTCGTAAGGGCGTGCCGGTTCGATTCCGGCTTCGGGCACCATGAATATCAAGGGCTTGCGTGACATACCTCACGCAAGCCCTTATTTTTTTGCCCCGCAAAATCCAATCTCTGCTCCGCAACTCGCTACCATCGGTCATTTTGTCGGCGTGACTTTCATCCCTTTGCGCATTCGAATGTATTGCTCTGTCATACCGACGGTGGTGTGCCCAAGTTGATCGCGGGCTGCCCGTATATTGCCTGTCGATTCTTCCTTGTCCGTCGCCGCCTTCGCCCGCAAATCGCGCATTTCTCGCCTGGTCTTGATGGAGAACGGGCAGTCGATTACGACAAGCATGCTCAAAAAAAGATTTGATGATGCGCGGGAAGCCGCTGGCATTCCGAAAGCTGACTTTCAAATGCGCGATTTGCGGGCGAAATCGATTAAAGCGGCGGAATACGTTTTCATGGTCAGGTCATCCCTCAATGAATGGCGTCGCCTACTCGCACAACGCGCGGTGAGTTCGTCCCGCCCTGGGCATTGGAATAGTCACCTTTAGTAATCAGGACGTGATCGCCCTCTGCAACGACGCCTCGATTCAGGAGCTCTTGAACGGCACGACGATTAACCTCTTCGTGAGGAAAAGCGTCGCTATCGAATGGAACGGTACTTACGCCTCGGAAGAGCGAAACGCGGTTCTGAGTGCGAGTGTTGCGAGAAAACGCAAAGATCGGCTGGTGAGATCGGATACGTGACATCAACCGAGGAGTGTCGCCACTTTCGGTCATGCAAATTATCGCTTTGACCCCATGCAAGTGATTGGCTGCGTACATGGCGGACATCGCAATGGATTCGTCGATTTTGTGAAATACCTCATCAACTCGGTGTTTAGATCGATGAGCCAGAGGGTGTTTTTCAGCGCCAAGAATGACGCGATTCATAGCTTGTACTGTTTCGATGGGATACGCGCCGGCAGCTGTTTCGGCGGAGAGCATGACCGCATCAGTGCCATCCAATACTGCGTTCGCAACGTCAAACACCTCCGCACGTGTCGGCATCGACTGGGTGATCATGGTTTCCATCATCTGGGTAGCTGTAATGACAACCCGATTCAGCGTCCTGGCGCGGTCAATGATTAGCTTCTGAACTGCAACCAGTTCTGCATCGCCAAACTCGACCCCAAGGTCGCCCCGAGCCACCATGACTCCTTCGGAAGCCAAAATGATCGCATCCAGAATTCGAGTGTCTTGCACTGTTTCTGCCCGCTCGATTTTGGCCCTGCCTCTCCGCCTGCCTCAATCAGCAGTTGGCGTGCGAGATGAATGTCGGCTGCGTCACGGGGAAAGGACACTGCCAGGTAGTCGGCACGCATCAGGGCTGCAGTCTTGATGTCTTCACGATCTTTTTCAGTAAGAGCAGAAGCAGAAAGCCCTCCGCCTTTGCGGTTGATCCCTTTGTTGTTGGAGAGAGGCCCTCCGACGACAACCTCGCAAACAAGTGATGTGGGATTAACCGTCAGTACCCGCAATTCAATTCGGCCATCGTCAAGCAGCAGAATGTCGTCAGGGCGGCTATCAGTAATGAGGGCCTTGTAATCGATGCCTACTCGCGTTTCATCACCGGCGTCGCGCTCAAGCGTCGCATCCAGAACGAATTGTTGGCCTTTGGTGATGTTCACTTTTCCTTCAGTGAAGCGAGCAATGCGAATTTTTGGGCCTTGCAGGTCGGCTAATACAGCAATGAATCGACCATGTTTGGCCGCTATTTTCCTGACGAGCTCGGCTCTGGCCAGATGATCCTCGGCTGAACCATGGGAAAAGTTGAGGCGCACAACGTCGACGCCCGCTTCTACAAGGCCTTCGATCGCTTCAGGAGTATTGGTTGCAGGGCCGAGGGTGGCGACTATTTTAGTTCTGCGTTGCATGGCAATGACATCTCTAAAGAAGGGAAAGCCCGGGCGGGCAAAAGCTCCTTCTAGATCGCACCATCCGTGCCTATGTAATTTCTATGTGTGGTTTTATGTGGTTTATATTTAAATATTTGTCATTTTAATTTGGTTTTGTTGACCGACAGCAGGCAAGTTAAGGCCCGAAGGTTGTGAGTTTTATTTTTTAATTGGCCGTTATCAGCTAAAGATCGATAGCTCGTAACCCATATGGAATAAGGCTTTTAGTCATAAAAGTGTGCAAAGGTAACCACTTGGTGCTCCATTGTGTAGCCTCGTAGCACTTCTCGTCAGGTTGACTGATTCCACAGAATTTCACTTGGATAGATGTTTTGACGGAATGCATGTGGCGATCGTGGATTTGGTCAGTCGATCAATGAGGTTCTCGCATCTACCTTTTTAGCCTTATACCTCAATAAACATTGGTTTTCTGCTCAGCTTTTATGCTCGTTTTTCTTGCTCATCATTTTGATGGTCGGGAAATAAGCGAGTGATAAGGAGTGGGCAATCGGTCACTCCAACCTAAAATCGGTCAGTGGCATATGCAGTGCACCCTTATTCGATCATTAAAGATGCTGTTACTTCACCAGATAGGCTTGATCATGACGAAACCATTCCCGAATCAGACCGATGCCTACGACGTTGTAGTTATTGGCGGCGGTGTTGTGGGATGCGCGATGGTACGGCGATTTACTCTGGAAGGGGCCCGCGTGCTTCTTCTGGAAAAAAGCCCCGATATCCTTTCAGGCGCTAGCAAAGGGAATAGCGCCATTTTGCATACGGGCTTCGATGCACCGCGAGGCAGTCTTGAACTCCAGTGCATGAAGGATGGCTACCGCGAGTACCTGGACATTCACGAAAAGATGTCGCTACCCGTACTTAAGACAGGCGCGATGGTCGTTGCCTGGAACGAGGATGATCTACAGAAGCTGGAAGGTATTGTCCAGCAAGCGCATGACAACGGCGTCGCGGACGTCAAGTTGATTGATCGCAATCGTGTACGTGCCCTGGAGCCGAGCTTGGCACTCAATGCGCTCGGGGCGGCAGAAGTCCCCGGCGAGTATTTGATTGACCCTTGGTCGGCCCCTTTGGGGTATCTGCTGCAGGCGCTGATTCATGGCGCTCAAGTGAAATTCAACAGCGAAGTTAACGGTGGGAAGTTTGATGGTGAAACCTGGTCGCTTGATACCACAAGCGGTGTGGTTCGAGGCAAGACGATCATCAATTGCGCCGGCTTGTTCGGTGACTTGCTAGAGCAAAAGCTTCTCGGCAAATCGAGCTTCTCCATCCATCCTCGTAAAGGCCAATTTGTTGTTTTCGATAAGGCAGCCTCGCGCTATCTAACGAATATCGTACTGCCGGTGCCCAACGAGCGCACCAAGGGCATCGTCCTGACGAAGACGGTCTACGGCAATCTCCTCGTCGGGCCTACAGCTGAGGAGCAGGAAGATCGCATTCATGCGGGCCTTGATAGTGAAATTCTGAGCCAATTGGTGGACGCCGCTGTTGAGCGCATTCCCGCGCTTGAGGGAATGCCAGTGACTGCAACCTATGCAGCACTGCGACCTGCAAGTGACAAGAAAGAATATCGAGTACGCCGAGTTGAGGGTAAGAACTGGATTACCGTCGGTGGCATTCGCTCCACCGGCCTGACGGCTGCGCTTGGTATCGCAAAGCATGTTTTCAGTATTTACGAAGGGCGTCATCTGCCGATCGCACCGACCAACCTTCAATGGCCTTCACTACCCAATCTGGCTGAACACTTGCCTCGGGATTATCAGCGGCCAGGCTACGGGGAAATTATTTGCCACTGTGAAATGGTCACGCTCAGAGAAATTGAGAATGCATTGTCCAGCGCGCTGCCGCCTGGTGACTTGGGCGGTTTAAAGCGCCGGACACGTGCCTGCATGGGACGTTGCCAAGGTTTTTATTGTGGGGCGCGAGTGGCCGAGCTAAGCGCCGGCCATCTCGCCATTCCCCTGGCTACAGGTGTTTGTCATGAATCCAAATAAAATCGAAAATGTTGATGTCGCCATTATCGGTGGTGGGCCTTCTGGTCTTTCGGCTGCGATAGAGCTGCGCAAGCTTGGCATAGATAAAGTCGTTGTGATCGAGCGTGAACCAGAAGCTGGCGGCATACCTCGCCACTGTGGACATCCTCCTTTTGGATTCCGGGAATACGGCAGGATCTACACAGGCCCTGACTATGCCAAGCGTAACGTCGCAGAAGCGCTAAAAGCCGGCGTGGACATCCGTGTAAAGCACTCGGTGACGCGGCTTGGGGATGGCGGCCGCTTGGAGATTGTGAGTCCTGAGAAGGCACTCATCATCCAGGCCCGTCGGGTGCTTATTGCGACGGGGGCAAGGGAGACACCGCGTTCGGCTCGTCTTGTGGGTGGTGATCGCCCGATTGGTGTTATCAATACCGGGGCCTTTCAGTCCTATCTCTACCTGGAGCACCTCAAACCCTTTGATCGACCTTTGATCGTGGGCACGGAGCTCGTCAGTCTCTCTTCGGTTATGAGCTGCCGTCGTGCGGGGATCAAACCTGTTGCGATGATCGAGGCAAATAGCCGGGCTACTGCACGTTGGCCTTTGTCGCTTTTTCCTAGGCTTTGCGGCGTTCCCATGCATTTCGGCGCGCAACTTCTTGAGATCCACGGCACCGGCCGAGTGGAAGGCGCGAGTGTTCGTTTGGCTGACGGGAACGTTAAGGAATTCGACTGTGACGGTGTGCTGCTAACAGGAAGGTTTATCCCAGAATCCAGCCTTGTCCGATTGAGTGACTTAAAGCTCGACCTGAAAAGCGGTGGGCCGGAAATTGATCAGTATGGGCGCTGTTCCGACCCAGTTTACTTCGCCGCAGGAAATCTATTACGCCCCGTTGAAACTGCAGGCTGGTCGTTCCGTGAGGGAAAAAAAATAGCTGCGATGATCGCCCGTGATCTGCATGGGCAGCTTCCTGCTGCAGACCGGGCGGTAGAGATTATCTGCAAGGGTGAATTGAAGCTCTGCGTACCACAACGGCTAAGTCTCTCCTCTGTAGTGGGGATGAAGCATCTTCAAATGCGGGTGAGCAGGGCAGCGAAAGGGCGTTTGGTCGTTCGAGCAGATGGCAAAGAACTTTGGTCACGCCCAAGTTCCTCCCTTCCAGAGCGGCGAATTCTGATACCGATCGCAAGTTTGAACGTGCCGAAGGGCGTACAGCAACTCGAAGTCGACTTTGTCGGCCAATAACAAGAAACCTGCCGAGGAGACTTAAAAATGCGTATTGCCGCTCTCGATCAAGGCACCACCAGCACTCGTGTATTGGTAGTAACCCAGAATGGTTCTGCCGACATTCAGCACTCACTTCGTCATCAGCAGCATCATCCCCATCCAGGTTGGGTGGAGCATGATCCGCTCGAGCTGTTAAACAACCTCCAGCGCTGCCTGGAATCCACTGGCCGTGTGGACGCTATCGGCATTGCCAACCAGGGTGAGAGCTGCCTGGCGTGGGATGCCCAAACGGGAGAGCCGTTATCTCCAGTCATTGTTTGGCAGGACAACCGAACCTCCGCAGAGATTGCCAAGCTGCGCAGTGATGGGTGCGAGGCATTGACCCTTGAGCGTGCCGGACTTCCGCTCGACCCTTATTTTTCTGCGAGCAAGTTGGCCTGGATAGTCCAAAATCTGCCGGCGGCGCAGAGTGCTTTAAGAGCCGGAAGACTGCGTCTAGGCACCACCGATGCCTATTTCCTGGATCGCCTTGCCGGTGTCTTTGCAACCGATGTAACGACTGCTTCGCGGACTTCTCTCATGAATCTGTCGACGGGACAGTGGGACAGCGAATTATGTGAACTGTTCGGCGTGCCCATTGAGACGCTACCAGAGATTCGAGACACCGTCGGGCACTTTGGTGAGATTGGCGTAACACCTGTTACCGCGTCCATTGTCGACCAGCAGGCTTCACTCTACGGTCATGGTTGCCGTGCAGAAGGTGACGCGAAAATTACTTTTGGTACAGGTGCATTTGCTCTGACCTTGACCGGCGATCAAATTATACGGGCTCCGGAAAAGGGGCTTTTGGCGACCATTGCCTGGCAAATCGCTGGCAAGCCAACCTATGCCATGGATGGCGGAGTCTATGATGCGAGTGCGGCGGTTGAATGGGCGGGACGGCTCGGATTGTTCTCCGACTTTTCGGAGCTGGCGGGTTTTGATGAGTCGCCTGCTATTTCCCGACAACTCGCATTTGTACCAGCGTTGTCCGGACTGGCTTGCCCTCACTGGGATCGAAGCGCAGCAGCACTTTGGGTTGGCATGAATGGCGGTACTACTCGCCAGGATCTGTGTCAGGCATTGCTGGAAGGCGTCGCGCTTCGCAGCGTTGAAGTGATCACCGCCATGGATAGTTTCCTGAGTGTGACCGATCGTTTATCCATTGATGGCGGACTGGCGCGCAGCCCCTATTTTTCTCAGTTTCTCGCAGATGCCCTCCAACGGTGCATTGTCACCCAACGTTTTGATGAATTGACCTCTTTTGGGTGCGCCGCGCTCGCCGCAAAAGGGATAGGTATCGAATTAAAACCCCCACGCAACACAAGTACAAAGTTCAGACCGAAAGTTAGTTCTGAGGAAGCACTGCAATGGCGAACCACTTTCTCCGACGCGGTGAAGCGTTGCAGAGACTGGCGTTAATTGAATTGAGCGTTTGACGGCTGACGGCTTGGCGTGGAGCAATTGTCTGTCCGCAACGCGTCAGCTGGAAGTTGGCCATCTGTCTGACCGTTTCGGGGGTGCCAAAGGCGCAATCCCACAACGCAAAGGCAGTCTGGCATTCGAAGTGCGTTAAATATATCAACTCCATCTTTTTGCCTTTTAAATAGGCAAATGGCGGGGTCTGTTCGTACTGCACAATCCAGGAGACATTCAATGTCTAATAATAATGCCAGCGCCCGGTCAGATGGCTTGAGCGCAAAAGTGGGCGAAGTTGGATATCAAGCCCAGTTTGAAAGGACGCTAGGTAAGTTTGAGTCTTTTGCGGTTGCTTTTTCCTTTATCTCGATTACAACAGGTCTGTTTGCCACCTATGGAAGTATGTTGACTTCGAGTGGGCCAGCAGGTATTTGGACTTGGCCGCTTGTTACGTTAGGAACACTTCTGGTCGCACTTGTGTTCGGCCTGCTCGCCAGCAAAATCCCATTGTCGGGATTCAGTTATCAATGGGCGAGTCGGTTGGTCAATCCTGTTCTCGGTTGGTGGTTCGGATGGGCAAGTTTTGCTTTTCTCGCCATCGTCGCTGTGGCGGTGGACTATAGCCTTGCACAGGTAGCGTTGTTTCCGCTCTTGGGATGGGAGTACACAGCGGCCACTGGAGCTTCAACGACGGTAGCGGTGCTTGTGATACAGATGCTTTTGATCATCTGGTCTACACCCATCCTCACAAAAATCAACAACATGGCGGTCGGTGCAGAGGTCGTTGCAGTCTTTGGATTGATTGTCGCGATCGGTGCTGCGGTACTGTTCTTCGGAAAAGGCAATACGTCCAATCTTGTTTCAACAGGTGTCATCCACAGTGAGAACTACTTCGGATGGCTGGGCCCGTTCATGTTGTCGGGCTTACTTGGCGCTTTCACCTTGGTAGGTTGGGAGTCGGCAGCGAACCTCGCTGAGGAAACACATAATCCTAAGCAAGTAGTGCCTCGTGCCATGGTAAATGCCATCTTGGTAAGTGGAGTGCTCGGTACCCTCTTTCTGATCGTTATCAGTCTTGGGCTGGGTGATAATGTCGCCGAGTTAACGAAGAGTTCCGCTCCCGTGGCAGATGTCATTCGGATGACGCTCGGGGAAGTGTTTAGTAAGATCGTGCTGGTCGTTGTATGTATTGCAATTTTCGCCTGTGGTTTGGTGATTATGACAAGTAATAGTCGCCTAATTCACGCAATGGCACGCGACGGGCGTCTTCCTTTCTCCGAGAAACTCAGTGTCGTTCCTCGTCCGACTGGGGGGCCATTATGGGCAACGGTCTTGGCTGCAGTTGTTTCAATCGGCATCGTGCTTAGCTTTTATACCAGTCCTGACGCCCTGACCCAACTATTAGGCGCAGCGACATTGTTCCCTGCGCTGCTCTATAGCGGCACCGTTCTGCTCTATATCTTCACTCGGCATAAACACATCCACCACCCTGATGATTTCAGCTTGGGTAAGTGGGAGTGGCCGGTAGTGGTCGGGGCTTGTGTTTGGCTTTTCATAGAAATGTGCGTTTTCATTATTCCAGCTGACTTTCGAGTTGCTCAGATGTATGTCCTGGCATCTATGGCCGTAGGCCTGTTTGTATTCCTCTTTGTCTGGATCACTCGTCGAAAGCAACTTGAGCGCATGCCTGCCTTGGGCTCATATCTTTAACGTCAGAAGTTAGGTTTTGCCTGCGGCCCTCCGGGTCGCAGGTTTTTTTTGCGTCCAGGATTGTGCGGAGCATTCTCGTGCCGAAGACAATAATTTCACGGTTTACATGGGCACTCGTATTCATCCTGCTGTTTATCGCGTCGTTTATTTACGGTGTGATCGTTCTGCGTGGCGAACCCAAGCTGATCGAAGCTCAGACACAGGCGGCTGAGCAATCAGCGATGGCCATATCCAGACAGCTGGAAATCAAGCTGGCTGAAATAGAGGGACGAACCGCATCTATAGCAAGTTTGGGTGAGTCGCTTCCGCTCGACGGCGATCAAGTGAAGGCGAGTCTAAGCAAGATTGTCGACGCTACCGGTGACATTTCAGTAGCGGGGGGAGGTTTGTGGCCGGAGCCGAATGCGTTCAAATCAGGTGTGAGCCTGCATAGCTTCTATTGGGCTCGATCTGCGCAAGGCGCCCTGACATTTTCCAATGAAAACAACTTACCTGGATCGCGCCTTACCAAGACGCTGACTGGTACAAACAAGGCGCCATGGCGACCTCAGGAAAATGTGGATGGTCTGACGCATACGTTGACCCCGTCAGCAAAGTGTTAATGACAACCTGTTCTGTCGCATACAGTCGAGACTCGCAATTTGCGGGTGTGGCCACAACCGACCTCACGTTGAATGGACTCGCTGATTTTCTTAAAGCCAATGGCGGTGTGACGGGGGGATACGCATTCGCTATCGATCGCACGGGCAATGTTTTGTATTTACCTTACGTTCAGCCAGGAACCCTGATGTCGGACTCTGCGGACGTGGCGACTCAATACCCATGGTTGAATCAGGTGAAACAGTGGCGGGACAAGTCGGCAGGGGGGAATGGCACTATTTATATTGAATCTGAGAAATCCTTTGGATCAGGAGCCTACGCAAGTTTGGTCAGCCTTCCGAGTACAGGCTGGATTATTGGCCTTGTGACACCTGAAAAGAGGATGACTGCAATTGCGGGTCAGCTCACTCGGGACATTCTGACGATACTTATCCCTGTCTTGATGATTCTGTTTGGCCTGGCGTGGCTTGCGGGCAAATCTTTGGTGAGACTCGTTAAGGAGACAACTCTTCAAATCAATAATCTAGGCAGTGCGGGCGGCTCAGGTGATGCACAACTCAGGATTGTGAGAAATGATGAAATCGGTTTGCTCAGGGTCGCGGTCAATGGGTACGCAGGCAGGTTGCAGGGCATGCTGGACAGTATTGCGCGTGAGTCATCAACTCTCCTGAAGCAAGCGGATGCAGTAGCTGAGCTCTCGGTTGTAATGTCCGAGCGAGTTGATCAGCAGAGGCAGGAGAATACGATGCTCGCCACTGCCGTTACGGAGATGGCTTCCAGCGCGCAGGAAGTTGCGAGGAACACAGGAGATTGCTCGGAAACAGCAGTGTTGTCGCTGACCAGTGCTCGAGCCAGCCCAGGCTATGTTAGGGAGAGCGGTCAAACCATTGCGTCTCTGACGGGAGACATTTCAGGAGTAGCTGAGGCCATTACTCAATTAGGCGCTGATATTGAGAGCGTAAGTGGGGTACTGGATGTCATCAAGTCGATTTCCTCACAGACCAACCTTCTCGCACTCAATGCAGCGATCGAAGCTGCACGTG
Organism: Pseudomonas sp. GL_093; assembly: GCF_057837605.1. Lineage (NCBI taxonomy): Bacteria > Pseudomonadati > Pseudomonadota > Gammaproteobacteria > Pseudomonadales > Pseudomonadaceae > Pseudomonas > Pseudomonas sp. GL_093. The sequence continues at coordinate 3,220,452 of NZ_CM174448.1, forward strand.
CTGGCGAGCAAGGCAGAGGTTTTGCTGTAGTCGCGGATGAAGTCCGCACTTTGGCAGGACGTACCCAGGCCTCTGCAGACCAAATCCAACAAATGATCGGGGATCTCAGATTAGCTTCTGAGACAGCGGTCAGCACGATGGTTGCGAGCGAGACCCGCACTCGTGTGGTGGCGAAGCAAGCGGATGTGCTCCAGGAATCATTGGAAGGCACCGTCGCCAGCTTCGACGACATTGTGCAAAGAGCCCGGCAAATTGCAGTGTCTGCACAAGAGCAAAGTTACGTCACTCAAGAGATCAATGAGCTGGCAGTTCGCATCCACGCCGCCAGTGAGGAAGGAGCCCGCGATGCGGCCTCACTCAGCACGTTAAGCCAAGGAATGCAGGACTTGGCTCGCAGGCTGGGATCGCTCAGCAATCGTGCTGGATGACTCTCCAGGGGGGCGTGTAAAAGAGCTCGCCCCTCAGTTGTTCATTGCCAATCTGATTTGTTCAGCGGTGGTGCCTCAAGGACCTCAACTTGGGCTTCTTCTAAAGCTTTCGCAAGCTCACCCATAGGTTTGCGATCGATGATCAGTCGATCAATCCGTTCGAGTGGAAACACCTGAAATAGCGCTCTCTTTCCCATCTTTGAGGAGTCTGCGATCACGGTTAAGTAGCGAGTGCGCGCAATCATCGCTCGCGTGATTTCAGCTTCCTCTATCGAAAAGTCGAAAGCGCCATCTGAGCTCAGCGCACCAATCGTCACAACGGCATGTTCCGCGTTAAACCTCGCGATCTGCTCCATGGCCAATGCCCCAATATTCTGTTCCGATTCGGGGCGATATTCCCCACCAATCATGAATACACGATTGCCGCTGGCGCCAATGCTGGCCGCGATTAGCAATGAGTTCGTAATGACTGTGATGCGATTGAGTTTGGCCAACTCCCGGGCGAAAAATAAGGTCGTAGTGCCCGTATCGATGAGGACGCTATCACCCGGTGCGTAGAGTCCAGCTGCGTATTTGGCGACCGCTCGTTTTTCTTGGGAAAACTCGTTCATTCGGGTTTGAAAGGCGTTTTCGTGCTCTCCGCTTGGAGGAAGCGATGCTCCTCCATGGAATTTGGTGACCTGGCCGTCCTCCGATAGGGCGGTCAAATCCCTTCGAATCGTTTCTTGCGACGTGCTAAGCGTTCGGGCCAATTCGTCGACCGAGATCCGCTCCCGTTGGCGAAGGAGCTCGAGGATATGTTGCCGTCTTTCGTTGGGGCGCATGTTCAATCCTCTCAGTGCTACGCGAATGCTCTTTAGCAGCGCATTGCTGTTACCGAGGCACACAATTAATGCCGGGGTAACGAGGTCAGTGAAGATCTACTCGCAACGAGAGACTTCAGAGTTAGGCATTCGCTTTTACCGTCACTCATGGCCGACCCATTGCTTTCAAAGGGGCAGCTAAAGAGTACGCAATAAAAATGACCGATTCTAGTATGTTTAACAATCATAACCACATAAAAACAACAAATGGCATGGGTCGTGGTTAGTAATACTGCGAAAAATAGGCATATGGACGCTGATCTTCAGCACTGCGACGATAACTTTTCGCAGAATCGGGCATTCGAACATTGATACGCGCCTGATACTCCCCCACGGACTATCAGGAACGATCCAGTAATGAATTTATGAGCCTTCGTGCTCTTCCGGCGGTGCGACCAATTCTGGTTGCACCCATAAAAGCAACTGAATCAATACATGTGCAGGTAAAGGCGATGGCGGAAATCGGGAACTACGTAATTTATATGATCATGATAGGCGCCGTTGTTGGTGCATTCGCCTCTGTGATCAAGCCTGAAGGTGGCCTTGGTAAGGAGTTCGTGAATGGTATCCACTCCATAGGCCCTGTGTTTCTTGCGCAAGCGGGGATCATGGTCGCCATCCCGTACCTCTCGAAATTCATCGAAATCGCCCTCGGGCCGTATTTCGGTGCGATGGGATCCGACGTCTCGATTGCGGCACTGTCCATCATTGCGGTGGACATGGGCGGGTATCAGCTCGCTGATGCACTTGCGGCAAACCGTGACATGTGGATTACCGCGATGATCGTCGGCTATACGTCCGGTGCCACGATCGTTTACCTCATTCCCGTCGGCCTGATGATGCTTGAGCGCAAAGACCACAAGTATTTGGCTTTAGGTGCAATGGCAGGGCTGATCAGCATCCCTTTCGCGGTGCTTGCGTCGCTGACGATGATCACGGCATTCAATCTGCCGGTACGTGAGATGGTGTCTACGACTTCACCCGCGCTTCACTACCTGACACTCGACTTCGTCGGGTGCGTCAAATTGCTCGCTCCTCTATTTGTCTTCTGCTTCTTGCTGGCCGCTGGCTTGCGCTACAGAGCTTCGCTCATGGTGGCCGGCTTTCTGGTGTTCGGTAAGCTGATGGATGCCTTCATCAAGATCGTCCTGGCCCTTGCAATCGTCGAGCATTTCACCGGTTTCTTCATGAAGAATTTTGGTGTTTGGGGATTCGACCCGATGTTCGCTGACCAGAAGGAGCTGTTCCGCGCCATCGAAATTGCTGGCTACATCGGCATCATGCTCGCGGGCACATTTCCGATCTGCTACCTGTTCCAGCGTTACTGCAAAAAACCAATGGAAGTCCTGGGTAAGCATCTCGGGCTTTCGGCAGATGGTGCCGCGGCGTTTGTTATGGTCTTCGCCAACATCATTGCTGTGTACCACCTCTTCAAGAAGATGAATGCCCGGGACAAAGTCCTGTGTGTTGCCTTGGGCGTCTGCGCCCAAGCAACCATTGGCGATCATTTGGCTTTCACCGCGAACTTCCAGCCGACCCTGATCATGCCAATCGTGCTCGCCAAGCTCTTCGGGGGCCTGCTCGCTGTTGCGATCGCCATCAAGATATCCGTACCTGCTGCCCAGCGTTTTGAGGCTGAGGAAAAGGAGCGAGCTCAAATCGCAGATCACTTTGGTACCCCAGCAGTCCAGACCGCCTGAAATCGAAAATCCATAGTCGGGAAGGGCAGTAGGCCCTTCCATTTTACGAGGTAAAAATGAGAAAGATTTTTCTAGCCTGCCCTTACAGCCATGCAGACGCTTCGGTTACCCACGATCGTTTCGTTCAATGCAACAAAGTGGCGGCAACCATCATTGAGTCGGGCAGTGTGGTGTTTAGCCAAGTTTCAATGTCCCACCCTATCAACCTGGCATTTGAAGGCAAAGACAGCGCCGCCATCGGCAAACTGTGGGCTCCAGTGGACGCTGTGTTCATGGACATGATGGAAGAGCTGATCATTCTGGATCTACCAGGTTGGGATCTCAGCTCGGGTATCAAGCGCGAAATAGAGTTCTTCAAGAATCGGGGTCAAAAGGTAAGTCTTTGGTCTGAAGTAGTTAGCGAGTTCAACTGAACCATCTGAAAGGGGGGCCAAGGGGCTCCTTTTTTATGCATCACTACCACGGATGAGGCTCAATAGATGAATTATGAACGTATTGTCGCGCCGTTAATTGCGACTGCTTTTCTTTTTAACCACACCTTTGCCCAAGCAGCCTCTCAGGCGCCCGCTGCCGCAGAAAATGGGATGGTTGTAACCGCTCAACACCTTGCTACACATGTAGGGGTTGATGTGCTGAAGTCAGGTGGTAATGCGGTTGATGCTGCTGTGGCTGTTGGTTACGCCCTTGCTGTGGTTTACCCGGCGGCAGGCAATCTTGGTGGTGGCGGTTTCATGACCGTGCAGTTGGCCGACGGTCGCAAGACCTTCCTCGATTTCCGCGAAAAAGCCCCCTTGGCCGCCACGGCCAACATGTACCTGGACAAGGACGGCAATGTCGTCCCCAACCTGAGTTCGAAAGGGCACCTGGCGGTCGGCGTACCGGGCACCGTCTCGGGTATGGAACTGGCTCTGGAAAAATATGGCACGAAAAAACGCGCGCAGGTCATGGCCCCGGCCATCAAGCTGGCTGACGAAGGTTTTGTGCTGGAGCAGGGCGATATCGACCTGCTGCATACCGCCACCGATGAGTTCAAGAACGACATTCACGATTCGGGCTCGATCTTCCTGAACAAGGGCGAGCCGATGCAGGTCGGTCAGAAGCTGGTACAGAAAGACCTGGCCAAGACCCTCAAGGAAATCTCCGCCAAGGGCACCGACGGCTTCTACAAGGGCTGGGTCGGCACGGCCATCGTCGATTCGAGCAAGGCCGGCAAGGGCATCATCACCCAGGCCGACCTCGACAAATACAAGACCCGCGAACTGGCGCCCGTCGAGTGCGACTACCGTGGTTACCACGTAGTCTCGGCACCACCGCCGAGCTCGGGTGGCGTCGTGATCTGCGAGATCATGAACATCCTCGAAGGTTATCCGATGGCGGATCTGGGTTATCACTCGGCACAGGGCCTGCACTATCAGATCGAAGCCATGCGCCACGCCTATGTGGATCGCAACAGCTACCTGGGTGACCCCGACTTCGTCAAGAACCCGGTGGCTCACCTGCTGGACAAGGGCTATGCCGAGAAACTGCGGGCGGCCATCGAACCGCAGAAGGCCGGGATCTCCCAGAATATCAAGCCCGGCGTAGCACCCCATGAAGGCAACAACACCACCCATTACTCGATCGTCGACAAATGGGGCAATGCGGTGTCGGTGACCTACACCCTCAACGACTGGTTCGGTGCCGGCGTCATGGCGAGCAAGACCGGGGTCATCCTCAACGATGAGATGGATGATTTCACCTCCAAGATCGGCGTGCCGAACATGTACGGCCTGATCCAGGGCGAGGCGAATGCGATTGCCCCTGGCAAGGCACCGTTGTCGTCGATGAGCCCGACCATCGTCACCAAGGATGGCAAAGCTGTCATGGTGGTGGGTACGCCCGGCGGCAGTCGGATTATCACCGCGACCTTGCTGACCATGCTCAACGTCATCGACTACGGGATGAACATCCAGGAAGCGGTGGATGCGCCGCGTTTCCACCAGCAGTGGATGCCGGAGACCACCAACCTGGAGAGTTTCGCGGTCAGTCCGGATACCCGCAAGATCCTCGAGAGCTGGGGCCACAAGTTTGCCGGCCCCCAGGACGCCAACCACCTGGCGGCGATCCTGGTCGGCGCACCGTCGCTCGGTGGCAAGCCGGTAGGCAACAACCGCTTCTACGGCGCGAACGACCCGCGACGTAACACTGGTTTGTCGCTGGGCTATTAAAAGTTAGAAAGACTAGAGGTTGGAAAGGGTTTTGGCGGTGAACTAGACATTCCCGCCAAATCTACCTAGACCTCTAATGGCTTTACTGCAGCAGGTCTTTGCAGACAAAGAGAAAGCAGCGGCCTAGTTGAACAAACCACAGACTGTTTTTGGTGGGATCAACCAGAGCTGGGAGAGAGAAAGGTTCGGCGCTCCGGTAGACTCAAAAGGCCCCGTAATACGTCCAGTGCTCGGCAAGAAAGGCGGTTGGGATGCGTACAGTCTAGATCCGGAGGTGTTTGGATCAATTCGAATGATCTTTTAATACGAGCGCTACCCCATAACTACCCCAGGGCCTGGTGCGTTCCTGGCAGACGGGCTGCATCAGCAGCCCGAGTGTGCGCACAGCAGTTGAACGCATTGATACGGCCTATGCACTTAAGTCCAAAATATCTTTGCCATCGAGGTTTTGGGCAAGGCCATTTTGGCTTCTAGGGTTTACCGGGATTCCGCCAAGGTCGGATAGTCCGTATAACCGCGCTCTTCACCTTGGTAGAACGTCGTCGGGTCTGCTTCGTTCAGGGCTTCACCGTGTTTGAAACGCTCTACCAAATCCGGGTTGGCCAGGAACGCGGTGCCAAACGATACTAGATCAGCACTACCGGAACTTAGGGTGTCTTCTGCACGTTCTGCGTCATAACCACCATTGGCGATGTAGGCGCCACCGAAACGACGCTTCAATTCTACGAAATCGAATTGTCCTTCTCCGAGTTCCACAACGTGAATGTAAGCCAGCCCATAGCGACCGAGCATCTTGGCCGCGTAGTTAAAGGTCGCTTGGGGAGTGCTGTCGCTCATGGAGAAATAATTGAAAATTGGCGACAGGCGAACACCCACGCGGCTCGCCCCGAAGACCTCGATAACGGACTCGACTACCTCCTTAAGAAATCGAGCGCGATTCTCTACAGAACCACCATAGGCATCGTTTCGGGTATTGGTGCCATCGCGCAGGAACTGGTCGATTAGATAACCGTTTGCACCGTGGATCTCGACACCATCGAATCCAGCACGTTTCGCATTTTCAGCACCTTGGCGAAAATCAGAGATCACGCTGGGAATCTCATCGAGATCTAGAGCCCGTGGCAACTCATAAGATTTCAGTCCCTCAGGAGTGTAAATCTCGCCATCAGCCTTGATCGCTGATGGGGCTACTGGCCGTTCACTATTGATCTGAACCAGTGGGTGCGACAGACGCCCGACATGCCAGAGTTGCAGGAATATACGTCCACCTTCTGCATGAACAGCGTCGGTCACTTCTTTCCAGCCAGCGATTTGCTCGGCGGTAAAGATGCCCGGCGTTCGCATGTAGCCTTTGCCCTGTGCCGAGACCTGAGAACCTTCGGTAATGATAAGGCCGGCTCCGGCACGTTGCCGGTAATACTCAACCACGGTGGGCGTCGGAGCATCACCTTCTCCAGCTCGGCTTCGCGTCAAAGGCGCCATGACCATGCGGTTTTTCAGGTGGAGGGGGCCGATCTGCGCCGGTGACAAAAATAGGTCGAGATTGCTCGTGGTCATGATGTATCTCAGTAGGTTGAGGATTGATATTCGGGATTGGCGGGATGTTTAGCGGGGAGTCGTATCGACTGAAGGCGCGCCTTAGGGGCTAGCCCAGTCGTCCCTCCCGCCGCAGGCGTTCGCCGATACGCTGTATCTCAGTTTCGCCCTGTGCCAGAGCTGCCTTGCTCGTGTGTACCGAGTAGTAGCCCGTCACCAGTTCGTGCGGATGCTTCACTGCTGAGCCCAGTACGAATGAGCAATCGCCTTGAGCCACGAAATCGATGTGTTGCTCGGACTCCTCGAATACGGCGAGCTCGCCGGTATTAATCAGGCCCCCTGCGTCCAGCCGTCCTGCATTAACCGCGAGCCAGGCAACGGTGTGATCGGACGGCGGGGTGTACCGCCAGCGCTCGCCGTCTTTCAGATTCACGGCGAGATAGTTCATTTCACTCGGAGCTTCGATCTGGCTGTGCGCAGCACCGTAGCGTCCCAGGAGCACGCGAGCCGGGCCTGATTGCGGAACTTGGGAGGGCGCCAGGTAGACGCTCTTCGGGGGAGCGTTCTCTAACGACGGTGGTAGCGCTACCCAGAGTTGGAATCCCTGCATTGAGGACTCGTTGGCCAGCGTAGCGTCGTGCCACACCCCGTTGCCGGCGCGCATCCACTCAACACCACCGGCAAGCAATACACCTGTCGCGCCAGTGGTGTCCTCATAGGCGACATCGCCTTTGGTCATGAAGGTAACCGTCGCGATCCCTGAGTGCGGGTGCATGCCGAAACTCGACTTACCTCGACTGGCGTTTAAACTGAAAATATCCAGGAAAATAAAAGGTTTCAAAAGCTCACCCAGATCGCCCGGGCTCATAAGCCGTGTTATAGGGCCGTGTGTGCTGCCCTTGGTGCGATGAACTATGGCGCGTTGCATAACAGTGACGGCGGTGCTCATATGTTTTCTCTCGGGGATTTGAGCGCCTGGGCCCACCAGACAATATCGTCGAGCAGTTCTTTGGCTGCCTGGGCCAGATGCGGGTAATCGTTGAAGTTCTTTCCCTGTTGCCAGATAGCGATGAATTCAGCGATGGCTGGTGATTGCGGTTCGTCTAAGAAGGGCTGCGAGTGATCCCGCAGGTTGATCAATTCGATGGCGAGATCTTTGCGCTGCTTTGCTATCTCGTGGATCCAGAGCTCGTGCTTTTCACCGAAGCGAGCTTCACGGGCCGAGCCGATTACGATGCCGATGAGGGGGAGAGGTGAGGTCATAGGTTTTTCCGGCAGATTGAAGGTCAACTGCAGCTATGCCTAGAGGATATGCGCCTGTTCATTGCTTTATTAGATGGCATAATTGGATTGGACTAATCCATTATTCGATGTGGTGGCGATGCCATGCTTGACCTGAACGACGTCGCGTTGTTTGTACAAGTGGTGCGCAATGGCAGCTTTGCCGAAGCGGCGCGGCAGCTTGGAATGCCCTCAAATACCTTAAGCAGGCGCGTTCAACAGCTCGAGGCTCAGCTCGGCACGCGGCTGCTGCAGCGCTCCACGCGCAAGCTCACACTTACCCATTCGGGTCAGGCTTTTCATGACCGGTGCTCTGGCGCGGTAGAAGGCCTGATCGATGCCGGACAGCAGTTAATGACGGGAAGCCAGGAGCCGAGTGGCATCGTGCGCATTGCGGCGATGGCTGACTTTTTCGACTTCTTCCCTATGGAGTGGGTGGCCGATTTTCTAGCCGAATATCCACGGGTGCAGCTTGATTTCGTACTGAGTGATGCGCGTGCGGATTTGATCGCTGATCGGATCGACATCGCGTTTCGAGGCGGCACTTTGCAGGACTCAGGATACGTCGGTCGCCAACTCATTGGAGCAGGCAATGAAGGTTTGGTCGCCAGCCCTAAGTACCTGCGTGAACGAGGTGTGCCCATTACGCTAGAGGATCTGGTCGATCACGACTGTGTGAGTTTCGGTCATCCAAGCGGCGTTACCACATGGCGTCTTTATGGGCCAAACGGTGTTGAGGAAGAGGTGCAGATTACCAGCCGATTTAATGGCAACACCGCTCAGGCTTTGCGCAAGGCCACGTTGGCTGGGTTGGGCATTGCGTTGCTACCGCCCACTATCACTAAATTCGATCTTCAGGCTGGCCGCCTTGTGCCTGTGCTACCGAATTACCATCGTACTGGTTACGGCTTGCATGTGCTTTACCCTAGTCGGCAACATTTGCCGTTGGCGGTTTCAGCATTCATTGGATTGGTGATGGAGAAGCTCAAAGAGGAAGCATTCCCTGCGAGGGTTTTACCCCTGCAGGCTTGATACGGTATTTGGGTGTATGACCGTTATACAACGGGACGGTTACCGTCTGGACGTAACACCCGTCATCAGCCTGAAAGAGACGGAACATCGGGCGTCGTCCGGCAACGTGTTGATCAACCTCAGCTTCAGCGGGCTGGTCCGCCAACTACCGGACGCCGAAAAGCCCCAATTGTCTGTAACCTGTGAAAGTTCAGGCGCTCTCCTGACCGCCAGCGGAAATGTGCGTTACCCGGTAAAGGGAGTTAAGGTGGATGATCATCAGCTTCTACGCGTCAGTGATGAGGAGAAGCAAAGGAAATCACCTCGCTGTATCGCGACATCGGTTATGTCAGTGATCAACAGGCTCGAACTGTCAACGTCAGGTAATGTGTGCACATGGGCCAGTGCAGCTTTCCAATCTTGCAAATGTCGGCGCGGATCCCTCTTGCCAATGATGTTTAGTCTCTGCAACTGACCTCTAAAGACTGGGTGCGACGCGAATCGGCGAGGCGGCTGTACGAAGTCTCGTAGCCTTCCCGCATCTAATTGGGGGATCAAGATCCGCGATTGGACGGTCGTATCCGAATGTACTGCTCTGTCATACCGACGGTGGTGTGTCCCAGCTGATTGCGTGCTGTGCGTATGTTAACTGTCAATTCTTCCTCATCTGTTGCCGCATTCACCCGCAAATCTCGCATTTGAAAGTCAGCTTTCGGAATGCTGGCGGCCTCTCGCGCATCATCAAAATCTTTTTCTAAGCACGCTTGTCGTAATCGGCTGCCCGTTGTCCATAACGACCAGGCGAGTAGAACGACAAGCCCGTTATTTTGATCACCGGAGCCTCACCGACATCGGCCGCGCGACCGCCGTCGCCTTCGCCAAGGAAGGCGCGAAGGTGTTCGTTTGCGGTCGGCGTGATGAAGCCGGTAAGGCTCTCGCTGAGGCGTTGCGCTCTATCGGTTCGGAGATCGAATTCATCAGCGCCGAGCTCCGCAAGTAGGATGGGGTCCGCGATCTGGTCGACAAGACCGTCGCGCGGTTTGGCCGTCTCGATGTCGCGGCGCGCAATTCAATTTTTACGACTTCTGCCATCGCGATCGGCGATGGCAGGCTCGCGAATGCTTGATATACACCCCCCATCCTTCACTTCTAGTATCGATCGCAGATGACCATTCGCCTTCAAGCGTCCTTCACTTGCCGGGCGAGCTTGCGAAAATAATAAGTTGAATCCCACGAGGTTCCCCCATGAAAAACATTACTGCAGCGCCGGCGGCAACCGTCGCTACCGTGGACGGCAGCGGTCAGCTGCCCGCCAGCCAGCGTTACATGACTTTGGGCGGCTCTTGGGCGGCATGGTTGTTCGATGCCCTGGATGCCACGGTTTTCGGATTTGTCCTGCTCGCCATCGCCAAAACCTTCTCGGTCGGTCTTGGTGATGTCGTCTCGACTGTGGCCTGGTTTCTGTTGGCGACCGGTATCGGCGGCTTCTGCCTCGGGAACATCTCCGACAAGATCGGTCGCAAGAAAACCATGATGATTTCGGTGTTCGTCTACGGTACCGGCACCTTGCTCTGTGGGTTTGCCGACAGCCTTTGGCAGCTCAATGTGTTCCGCTTCTGCGTTGGTATCGCCGTCGGTGGCTTGTGGTCCGCCGCTGCAGCGCTGATTTCGGAGGTTTGGCCTCCGGCCGGTCGCGCCAAGGCCTTTGCGGTGATGCAGACCGGTTGGTCGGGTGGTGGTCTGCTGGCGGCGATTTTCGCCTGGAGCTTCCTGGACGCCAGCAACTCTGAATCCTGGCGGACGCTGTTCATCTATGCCTCGATCCCGGCCTATTTCACCCTGGTGTTCATCTGGCTATTCGTGAAGGAGTCGCCGGTATGGCTGGCCAACCGCGAATTCATGCGTAATAACACCGACAAAGGCCGGTTGATGGAAATCTTCCACCCGCAGTACCTGAAAACGACCCTGTTGGGCCTGAGCATTTCGATACTGGGCATGTACGGCTACTGGATCATCACCACCTTCATGCCGGCTTACCTGCAGAACATTCTGAATGTGCGTATCGATCAGGCACCGGTGTTTGTCATCTGGATCGGCATTGGCGCCACCATCGGTTATCTGGCCTACGGCTACCTGGCCGAAAGTATCGGTCGTCGCTTGTCGTTTGCGGTTTTCTTTGCCGGCATGGCGATCATGGTGCCCGTGTTCGCCTACTCGGTGACCTTGATGCCATTGACGGACGGCAAGCTTCTGCTCACCACCCAGAACGTCATCACTCTCGGTTCGATGGCTGCATTGCTGGGCTTCTTCACCGGTTACTTCAGCGGCTTCGGCGCCTGGTACTCGGAACTGTTCCCCACCAGCATCCGCTCCACCGCGTCGGGCTTTTGCTTCAACTTCGGCCGCGTCGGCGCCATTGCCGGCATCAAGCTGGTCCCTGTTTTGATTCCACTTATCGGCTTCACGGCCACGATCTCGCTCGCCTCCGTTTCCTACGTAATTGCCGCCGTCATGGTGTTCACCCTTCAGGAAACCAAGGGTGTTCAACTGACCAGCGGCAACTGATCTGCGATTTTTTAGAGGACTGAACCATGAAAAACTTTCGTATCGGCCAAATCGTTCCCAGCTCCAACACTACGATGGAAACCGAAATCCCTGCGATGCTGACCTCGCGTTACTCGCTATTGCCGGAAGAGCATTTCACCTTCCACTCGTCGCGCATGCGCATGATGAACGTCAGCCCGGAAGAGCTGAAAAAGATGGACATCGACAGCGACCGTTGCGCGCTGGAACTGAGCGATGCCCGCGTTGACGTGATGGCCTACGCCTGTCTGGTGGCGATCATGTGCCAAGGTGCTGGCTATCACAAAGTGTCCCAGGATCGCCTGAGCAAAACCGTCGAAGCCAACAAGGCGCCGACCCCGGTGCTCAGCTCGGCCGGTGCGCTGATCGACAGCCTCAACCTGATGAACTACAAAAAAGTCTCGATCATCACCCCCTACATGAAGCCGCTGACCCAACAGGTCATCGACTACATCGAAGCGGCGGGCATCGAAGTCGTCGACTCCATTAGTCTGGAAGTATCCGACAACCTGGAGGTGGGCCGTCTGGACCCAATGGACCTGGTTGCCCACGCTGATCGGTTGAACATCGGACAGGCAGATGGCGTGGTGCTGTCGTGCTGCGTCCAGATGCCATCTTTGCCAGCAATTCAAGTCGTGCAGGATCGTCTCGGCAAGCCAGTGCTGTCGGCCTCGGTCGCCACCGTGTACCAGATCCTGAAAACCCTCGGACTGAAAGCCCAGGTGCCGAACGCAGGTCATCTGCTGTCCGGCCAGTACTGATTGCCGGTCACTCCAGTAGCAGGGTCGTTCTTGGCGCATGAATGACGAGGTACTATGGCAGCCATTCAGGCCAGCAAGCCCGGTGCCTCACATGAAGCTCGATCCCGTTTCACTGCAACTCTTCGTCAGCGTCATCGAAGAAGGCACCATCGCTGCCACCGCCAAGCGCGAACACATCGCTGCGGCGGCGGTCAGCAAGCGTCTGAGTGAACTGGAAGAACTGCTCGACTCGAAACTGCTGACCCGCACCAACAAAGGCGTCACCCCGACAGCGGCGGGTATTTCCCTGCTGTACATGGCCCGCAGCGCGCTGAACAACCTCAACGAAATCGTCGTGCAGATGCGCGATTATTCCCACGGACGCCGCGGCTCTGTTCATGTGCTGGCGAACATCTCTGCGATCACCCAGTTCATGCCCGGCCTGATCAAGTCGTTCATGGACCTCTACCCGCTGATCAACGTCCTCCTCGAAGAAAAGGAAAGCCTGGGCATCACCAAAGCCGTCGCCGAAAACCGTGCTGACATCGGAATTTTCACCCGGCTGCCCCACGGTGCCGACATTGAAGTCTTCCCGTTTCGTAAAGATCGCCTGATTCTGCTCGTCCCCAACGGTCATCATTTGGCAGACCGCAAAACCATCAAGTTCACCGACACCCTCGACTACGAATACGTGGCCCTGCGTAGCGGCACGCACCTGAATTTTCAGCTGATCAAAGCTGCGAACGACATGGGGCGGTCGTTGAAGATCCGCATGGAAGTCTCCAGCTACGACGCGCTGTGCTTGATGGTTCAGGCGGGTGTCGGGATCGGCATCATGCCGCAGGGGAGTGTGGAGATTTACAAGATGGACGGCGCGCGGGCGGTGGTGCTGGACGAGGAGTGGGCGTCGCGGGAATTGGCGTTGTGTGTGCGATCGCGGGAGGGATTGTCGATGGCGGCAGGGTTGTTTTTGGGGCATTTGATGGGGGAGTGAATTTGTCTGCGGGTTGCTGACCAACTTCATGCGTCGCTATCCCGATCGCTCGTCATGCGCGAGTGCCATCTCGCACACCTCTCGCGGGTAGTGCGTGCATTTCCCCACCCAGTCACGAAATGGACCTGGCAGCGCCAAAAGAGCGAGCCGAACACCCGGAGTAGTTCCACCTCTGAAAATTCACACACGGATTGGCGGCAGACATGTTCGCCCACCACAGTTCATCTTCCGTCAAGCCATGTGCTGATGTTAGCCGCGCAGTCTTGATAAAAGCGCTCGTAGAGACCGCGTGCGACATACCCGATATGAGGAGTGGCAAGCAGGTTTTCGGCATGTCGATAGGGATGATCTTGCGGCAGAGGCTCGACATCGTAGACGTCGATAGCGGCCCCAGCTATCCGGTTATTGGCGAGCGCATGCAAGAGCGCAGCCTCGACCACGAGAGGGCCACGCGAGGTGTTTATGAGTCGAGCCGATGGTTTCATCAACGCAAACTCCTTCGCGCCGATCAGTCCAATCGTTCGCGCACTCAACACCATATGGATCGAAATCACGTCAGCCTCGCGCAATAACTCCTCCTTCGACACCCGTCGAGCCCCTGCGGCCGCGGCTACGTCTGATGTCAGATTCTGGCTCCAGGCAATCACGTCCATGCCAAATGCGAGTCCGACCTTTGCTACCGCTGACCCGACCCTTCCCAATCCCAGAATGCCCAAGGTCTTCCCGGCCAGATCGTCGCCGATGGTGTGCTGCCAACCGCCAGCACGCACCGAGGCAGCTTCGGACGAAATATGACGGACACTCGAGAGAATGAGGGCCCATGTCAGTTCAATGGTCGGTGCGGAGGTATAGCCAGTGTGCGCGATGGTGATGCCGCGCTCCGCAGCAACAGCCAGGTCGATCGATGCGTTCACGGGCCCAGTGGACGCAATCAGCTTCAATTTTGGAAGGCGCCTGAGCAACGATCCCGACATCGGGGTTCGTTCGCGCATGATGCAAACGACATCAAATGGCGCCAACCGCTCAGCCAATGCGTCTTCGTCCGCCAGGTGGTCGCGGAAAACTGTAATGCTGGCTCGATCGCTAACCTTCAACCAGTCGGCGAAACTCGTCGCTACACCTTGGTAGTCGTCTAACACGGCAACGTTTACGGAGCTCAAGGATGGATTCATTTTTTGTCTTCCTGAAAAATTTCTATGAAACACGCGGATTAGTTTTTCTTAACGTGGGAGGTAGACGAAAGCGCCCGGCTCTAAACTTCGAACCAGAACGCCGCTCCGTCACGCTTCACGTGGCCAGCCGTCGGCGCGGCATAGTGGGTGCCGATAACCAGAATCGGCTGGTCGGCCCACTCGGCGAACATCTTCGCGCGGGTGACCGCCGCGACTTGGGCGTCGCTGTCGAAGCTCGTCGCCCAGTCGGGGTGCGCCATTTGGCAAGGATGGTGGGTTAGGTCGTCGGTGATTACCGCGTTCTGCCCTTGCGATTCGATCATCACACTGACATGACCTGGGGTGTGCCCGGGGGTTGGCGTCAGGCGCACCTCGGGCGAGATGCAGTGATCCATCTCAACCAGGTCGACCAGGCCGGCGTCGAATATCGGCCGCACGCTGTCTCCCATGACCGCTTGCTGCTCATCGTCGCCTTCGTTGCTCCAGTGCTCGAATTCGCGCTTGCCGATCAGGTACCGCGCCTTGGGGAAGGTCGCGACCCACTTGCCATCTACCAACATGGTGTTCCAGCCCACGTGATCCACGTGCAGGTGGGTGCAGACCACGAAGTCCACACTGTCTGGTTCCCAGCCCGCATCCGCCAGATGTTGCAGGAACGGCGTCGCCAGCGGATTTCCACCCGTCAAATGGCGCGGCTTGTCGTTGCCGATGCAGGTGTCAACCACCAGCCTCAGCCCCGACGCCTCCACTAGCGGCGCTTGGACGGCCGCGATGAGGGTGCCATCCTCCGTGGCGAAGTGCGGGAAGAGCCAGGGGCTGGGTTTTAGCGTCTCCGGCGTCGCCTCGGGCAGGAGGGCGCCATCGGGAAAGGGGATCACGATCTCGACCACACAGGTAATTTTCACTGAGCCCACCTGCCAACTCAACATAACGTTCTCCTCATGGTTGTATCGCGTCGAGGAAACCTCGTCCGCTCATCGCCTGACCCGCTTCGGCCAAGGCACATCGATCGCACCAAAATATCCGCTTGTCATATCGGTCACATCGTTAGGACAACCTTGCCAAATGGCCGGTCTTCGATCAGATGGCGCAGGGCTTCGCCTGCTTCGGCGAAGGAGAAGATCCGCTCGACGATCGGCTTGACGGATCCACCCACGACCAGCGGGATGATGTCCTGCCACGCCGTAGCGATCGTGGCCGGTGATTGGGCGAACAGCGAGAAGCCGGTCATCCGCGCGCGTTTCCAGATCAGGTCAGTCAAATCGATCGTGGTTTTACGTCCCGCGGAGTAGCCCAACGTGATCAAGACGCCACCGAGACTGAGGCTACTTAGCGCCTCGCTGGTCACGCTTGCGCCGATGCTATCTATTACGATATCGACGCCCTTGCCGGCCGTTATTCGGTGAACACCGTCGGCGAGGCCTTCCGAGGTGAGGTCAATCACGTCTTCGAAACCAAGCTCGCGTGCCCTGGCCGCTTTGGCCGCGCTGCCCGCCGTCGAGATCACCTTGCCGGCGCCCTGTGCCCGCGCGAGCTGATAGGTCGCGTTGCCGACTGACCCGCCAATTCCAGGAGCCAGCACCGTCTTGGCCGGCGCGAATCCGGCCTGTGTCAGTGTGATCTGCGCGGTCAGATAGGCCACCGGAATGCTGGCCGCGACGACATCGTCGATCGCGTCGGGCACAAGCATCAGATGCTCAGGTCTCACCAGCAGCCATTCTTGCCACGTGCCATTCTCACCAACGCCATAGGGTCCCGTGAACATCACGCGGCCTCCCACCGCGAGCCCGGAGTCGCCTGCGTCCTCAATGACACCCACGCCCTCATTACCAAGCACCAACGGCGCCTTGGCCCGAGGGTGTCCATCCGACAAGACCGTGTATTCGAGCGGCGTGACGCCGGCGACCGTTACGCGGACCAGCACCCGGTCCTGAGCCGGTTGCGGCTTGGGTAATTCAACCTGCCGCAACCCGTCATAGCCCGAAAAGGTTTCCGCCTCGATCGCACGCATGGCCGCTCTCCATTAAGTTACAGACCTGTAAGTTATTTGTGAGTTGATGACAGGTCTGTTACTTTGTCAATCAGAAAATCGGAATAAGCGGAGCGTGCGATATGAAGTCAGAAACCCGACCCCGGCGGGGTGCCCCGCCAAAGGGCGAAGTCAGTGCACGCGAGCGTATCCTTACGACGGCGAGCGACTTGTTCTACCGTGAGGGCATCCGCGCCATCGGTGTTGACACGATCGTCGAGCAATCCGGTGTGTCGAAGACGAGCCTCTATCGCCTGTTTGGCTCCAAGGACGATTTGATCGCCGCTTTCGCCGCCGAAAAAAATCGGTTGTTCTGGGCGTGGTGGGACCGCACGGAGGAGCTGCACGCTGATGACCCGCACGCTTTGCTGGAGGCGCTCCTGTCTAGAATAGTGGAGCGGATCGGGAGCCCCGATTACCGCGGCTGTCCGCTCCTGAACCTGATGACGGAGTTTCCTGACGACAACCATCCCGGCCGGGTCATCGCTCGGGGTAATAAGGACGAATTGCGGGTGAGACTTGCGACCATCGTTGCCAAGCTTGGCGTTGCTGATCCCACCCGTGTCGCGTCTCAACTAGCGCTGCTCATCAATGGAGCGTACGTCACCGGCCTAATTGCTGAATCGGCTGATTTGAGGGGCGACCTCGTCGATGCCGCCATGAAATTGTTGGCATAACTCCGTCATCAACAGGAGTAATAACTGTGGGTAAATTACAGGGCAAAGTGGCGGTCATTACAGGTGGCACCACAGGCATAGGCTTCGCAGCGGCGAAGCTCTTCGTCGAAGAGGGGGCCTACGTCTTCATTACTGGCCGTCGTCAGAAGGAGCTTGATGACGCGGTGAAAGCGATTGGTGACAACGTTACCGGCATCCAGGGAGACGTCTCCAATTTGGCTGACCTTGATCGACTCTACGAAACCGTCAAGGCAGAAGGGCGCCGAATCGACGTCATCTTCGCCAATGCCGGCCTGGCTGAGTTGTGTGCCTTGGGCAGCATCACCGAAGAACATTTTGACAAACTGTTTAACGTCAACGTGAAGGGAACGCTGTTCACAGTCCAGAAGGCCCTCCCGCTATTGAATGACGGCGCCTCCATCATTCTCACGGGCTCAGTCGCCAGCGCCAAAGGGACAGCTGCTTTCTGGGTTTACGGCGCGACCAAGGCTGCCATCCGCAATTTCGTGCGAGGTTGGACCGTCGAGTTGAAGGACCGCCGCATTCGCTCAAACGTGCTGAGCCCGGGTCCGACCGAGACACCTTTGGTGGACCAGCAGCCTCCCGAGGCTATTGCGAGTATCGTATCCACCATCCCGATGGGACGCATGGGCTCTCCAGAGGAGATTGCCAAGGCCGCGCTATTCCTTGCCTCGGATGATTCCAGTTTCGTCACGGGAATCGAACTATTCGTCGATGGCGGCAGAGCGCAGATCTGACGGGTACAACCTTCCGCAAATTTGTTTAATTATTAGTGTGTCGAGTTGATTACGACGTCGGGCACCATTTTAAATCAAGGGTTTGCGAGCGAAAGCTGATGCAAACCCTTGTTTGTTTCTGGTCCGCTATTTTGAGTTGACCACGGCTATTGATCCCGGCCGCTAGCCCCTGGAGCAGCGCCGCGTCGATCTTCGCCAGCAGGGTTGCCGGTGTCGACAAGCCTTCTCTCTACCAAGACATTTTGAAGGGCCTGGCGGGCTGCAGCGTCTAGCTGGTCCTCTCTCTCCTTGAGTTCAAGCAAGATAGGGCTGGACCAGGTGCGATAGGTTTTCTCGGTATCTCGAATTGATGTCATCTGTCCCCTCCTTGATGAGTGACCGCCAACACCGTCGGCGCAATTTTGGTTCGATAGAACCCTAGTCGAGAAATCTGTTTGCCGCCAAAAATGGCGGGATGCCAGGGGCAGTATCGAAGAGGCGTTGGGTGCAGTCGAGGACGCGCAAGGATTGCAAGCAGCCTATTCGGAGCTGCTCGATCAGTATTACGAGATCGTTTTTGCGACACCGGCGATGCGTGATATCTGGTCCGGGATGCAGGCAGACAAACAGCTCATGGCGTTGGAACTGCAGGAGAGTCGTATTGCGGGCGGGTTATTGGCTGATGCGATGCTTTGGGTATTTCCCGACAGCGATGCGTTGCGGGTTCGGGAATCTGCGTTTCTGATCTGGCATCTGGGGGAGGCGACGATGCGGCTGTCCATCACCTGTGCACCCGAGGAGGGGCGTGGTCTGGTCGAAGCCTTCAAGCGCATGTCGTTGCTGGAAATCATGGCGCCAGCGGCCGGATCGAGTGAATTCGATTCAGCCGCCGAAGCTGTCAGTTAAACGAAAGGTTGACCGGTAAAACCACGAGGCAATCGTTGCAGTCCTTCCATTGCGGTGAGCCGTTCGACCCAAGCCGCGCGCCAGTCATTGGCTGTATGCGTAACTTTGGCTTTGCGTGCGGCGCGGCGTGCAGCGTTGCGCTGGTCTTTGCGCGCATCCTTGAACGCGTCGGTGTTGCGGCAGCTTCTGCATTTCACCCGGGTAAGTTCGCTGGTTGAAACGAGTTTGCTGCCTTTGTGACCGCAGGCCAGATGCCCGCCGACTTTGAAGTGAGTAACCATCAGACGCCTCCTTCGTGACGTGTGATCGTTTGACCTCCGCCGTACGGTGACGTTCGTTGCCTGCGTAATGGGCAAAAAAAAAGGCCCGCATGCGGGCGGGCCAGGGAGATTCTTCAAAGGAGTCCGATCAATCTAGAGCCTGAGATGTGAATGCAGTGTGAAACAGATCGCGCAGCCATAAAAAAGCCCAGCGTCAGGCTGGGTTGGGGATGTAGCAGGAAGTGTTCAGGCAAGGACGCACCCGGTGACGATAAGGTCGCCGTTCATGCGTCCTGAATCAGGCCGTGTCCTTGAGGATGTCCAGATCGAATCATCTGAATCGCGGCAGGGGCGGGTCGACAGGTTTGAGCGACGACAGCGTATTGCGAATCAGTGGCGTGTCCTTCTCGATGTCGTTCAGACGATCACGGATTCTGAGGGCCGTCGGGTGCCCGCCTTGATGATCGACCCAGTCGGCGATTTCCTTGCATGCCGCTGCCAGGCGAGCCTGACGGGAGTCGAGCAGGGTGAGCAGGGTGGTGATGGACTCTTTTTCGGACATGGCAAACACCTCCGTTCAAGAAACCTTTAATTGGCAGCAAAAAGCCCGCGGGGGAGCGAGCTGTCTGCCGATGGGGTCGCTAATCCTTCAGCTTTTTTCAGTATAGACCCGTGAAAGGCAGGTAGCATCAGCCTTCTCGGACCGTCACTTGCGACCTGGCATTGAGCTGCCGGCATTCACGCCGGGCGTCTTCTTCATGGTCGAAACCGTCACCGATGAAGCCACGGGTTCGAGTATCGGCGATGCGATACCAGACGGCGGCATCGGGTGGTGGATGGTTGGTATCTCCGGCTCGGCGGCCATAGATGATGATCTTGTTGCAACGCTTCACAACGAAAATGTCTTCCATGGCCTCACCACAGCTAATTCAGGTTCACAACAACTATAGAAGTCATTTGCGATCGTGCAAAAAATAGACAGGTCAGTTCGTCGCTTCAACGGTTGCGAGCATCTTCTCCAAAAACACCGCAAGCCCGACTTCCTCTGCCCTGAGCCCTTTTCGCGCTCGTGGTCTGGGCAGCTCAGCCAACGCCCCCAAAAGAAAACCATCGAGCACCGCCGGGTGGATGTAGCACTTGCGGCAGACTGCCGGAGTGTTACCCAATTGCTTGGCAACGTTCTTGACCATCTCCACCACATGCCGTTTGGCGTCCGACTCGGGTTCCCACTGCAGTTCCCGCAAAACCGCCAACGCCAGCGCGCTGCCGGCCCAGGTGCGGTAGTCCTTGGCAGTGAAGTCGGCACCGGTGAGGGTTTGCAGGTAGGCGTTGACGTCGGAGGAGCTGACGGTGTGCCGCTCACCGTTTTCATCCAGGTACTGAAACAGGTTTTGTCCGGGAATTTCCAGGCAACGTTTGATAATCCGCGCCAGGCGTCGGTCTTTCACGGTGATCTGGTGCTCGACGCCGCTCTTGCCACGGAACTGGAACAGGATCGCGTTGCCGTTGACCTCGACGTGACGGTTGCGCAGGGTGGTCAAGCCGTAGGAGCGGTTGTCCCGAGCGTACTGGGTGTTGCCGACCCGGATCAGCGTCGCATCGAGCAAGGTGATGACCGTGGCCATGACTTTGTCGCGACTGAAGCCGGGAGCCGCCAGCAGTGCTTCAAGCTGTTTGCGCAGTTTCGGCAGCGCCAGCCCAAAGTCCCGCAAACGTGAGTACTTGTCGGCATCACGTACTTCTCGCCAGCGCGGGTGATAACGGTATTGCTTGCGGCCTCGGGCATCACGACCGGTAGCTTGCAGATGGCCGCGCGGGTCGGCACAGATCCACACATCGGTGTAGGCCGGGGGCACGGCGAGGGCATTGATGCGTTTGATTTCGTCTTGATCGGTAATGCGTTGACCCGCGGGGTCGAAGTAGCAGAACTTGTCGCGCAGTTTCTTGCGGGTGATGCCGGGCTGGGTGTCATCGACGTAATGCAGGTCGGATGGCAGCACATCGGGCAGCGCGGTATCGGGCATGGCGGTAGTCCTTGGCGAGGGAGCAGGGGCCGTTACAGCCATTGACCGCGCGCCGTTGCAGTCGTGCCAGCGGATTTATGCCAGCACCGCCACCGCCTTGATCTGTGCCCAGAGTTGCTGACCGGGGTGCACGCCCAATTGGTCCCGGGAGTA
Organism: Pseudomonas sp. GL_093; assembly: GCF_057837605.1. NCBI lineage: Bacteria > Pseudomonadati > Pseudomonadota > Gammaproteobacteria > Pseudomonadales > Pseudomonadaceae > Pseudomonas > Pseudomonas sp. GL_093. The sequence continues at coordinate 3,241,753 of NZ_CM174448.1, forward strand.
GCGAGTGATTCGCGCCAGCAGCGGTGTGCCGCCAGCGTCCAGACGGATCAGCACATGGGCGGCATTGTCCGCACCCATTTCACTGATCACGGTGACCGGCAGGCGATTGAGGATGCTGCTGTGCTCGACGCTTTGCAGACTCAGGCTGACATCCCGCGCCTGAACTTTGCAGCGCAGCGCCTGACCCAGGGTCATCGGTGAGTGAGCCACCCGAATGTTCAGGGTGTTGTCGGGCAGTTGCAGCGTCAGCAAATGATAGTCTGTGTCATAGGCACTGACGTGCCCCTCGATCACCACGCCGGCGTCATCGCCCAGCGCCAAGGGTAAGTCGAGACGGGCCAGGGTTTCTCCGATAGCACCGCTGGCCAGCGCCTTGCCTTCACTCAGCAAGACGATGTGATCGGCCAATCGCGCCACTTCATCCTGGGAATGGCTGACGTACAGCACCGGGATGTCCAGTTCATCATGCAGTCGTTGCAGGTAAGGCAGGATTTCGTTTTTGCGTTGGCTATCCAATGCCGCCAGCGGCTCGTCCATCAGCAACAGTTTCGGGCTGGTGAGCAGGGCGCGCGCGATGCCGACCCGCTGCCGTTCACCGCCGGAAAGGTGCTGCGGATGGCGATCCAGCAAGTGGCCGATCCCGAGCAGTTCAGTCGCGTGTGCCATGTCGACCCGCCGCTGTTGGCGAGGAATGCGCTTGAGACCGAATTCCAGATTGGCCAGCACCGACAGATGGGGAAACAGGCTGGCTTCCTGGAAGACGTAACCCAGCGCACGTTTGTGTGGTGGCACGAAAATCTTCTTGTCGCTGTCCTGCCAGACTTCATCGTTGACCTGGATGAAACCCTGCTCGGCCTTCTCCAGGCCAGCAATGCAGCGCAGGCAGGTGGTCTTGCCTGAACCGGAATGACCGTAAAGGGCAGTGACGCCGCGACCGGGCAATTGCAGATCCACCTCCAGGGCGAACCCTGAATACTTCAGTTTCAGACGCGTATGAATCATCGATCAGCTCCAGCCCGCTTTGGTTTTACGGCTGGAGTAGAGCGCCAGCAACACAATAAAGGAGAACACCAGCATCGCCCCGGCCAGCCAATGGGCCTGGGCGTATTCCATGGCTTCGACGTGGTCGTAGATCTGCACCGAGACCACGCGGGTCTTGTCGGGAATATTGCCGCCGATCATCAGCACCACGCCGAACTCACCCACGGTGTGGGCGAAACCGAGAATGGCAGCGGTGATGAAACCGGGGCGGGCCAGCGGCAGGATCACGCTGAAAAACGTGTCCCAGGGATTGGCGCGTAAGGTCGCGGCCACTTCCAATGGGCGAGTGCCGATGGCAGAAAAAGCGTTTTGCAGTGGCTGGACCACGAACGGCATCGAGTAGAGCACCGAGCCGATCACTAACCCCGCAAAACTGAAAGTGAGGGTGCCGAGGCCCAGTGATTGGGTGAAGTGGCCGATAAACCCGTTAGGGCCGAGTGCCAGCAACAAATAAAAGCCAATCACCGTCGGCGGCAGCACCAGGGGCAGGGCGACGACCGCCCCGACCGGGCCGCGCACCCACGAGCGGGTGCGCGACAGCCACAACGCAATCGGAGTGCCGATGACCAGCAGGATAACCGTCGTCAGCGACGCCAGTTTCAGGGTCAGCCAGATGGCGGAAAAGTCGGCACTCGATAGCGTCATTTAGAGTTGGTAACCGTAGGATTTGATGACTGCGGCGGCTTTCGGACCTTTGAGGTAGTCAACCAGCGCCTTGGCAGCCGGGTTGTCCTTGCCCTTGTTGAGGATTACCGCATCTTGTTTGATCGGGTCGTGCATGTCGGCTGGAACGATCCAGGCCGAGCCGCCGGTGACTTTGCCGTCTTTGTAGATCTGCGACAAGGCCACAAAACCCAGTTCGGCGTTACCGGTGGAGACGAATTGGTAGGCCTGGGTGATGTTCTGGCCTTCAACGATCTTGGTTTTGACCTTGTCGGTCAGGCCCAGCTTGGCCAGCACCTGAGTAGCGGCCAGACCGTAAGGCGCCGCTTTCGGGTTGGCGATGGACAGATGCTGATACTGGTTGTCGCTCAACACTTTGCCCTTGGCATCGACGTAACCTTCTTTCGCCGACCACAGCGCCAGGGTGCCGACGGCGTAGGTGAAGCGCGAGCCCTTGACCGTGTCACCTTCGGTTTCGAGTTTTTGCGGGGTGGTGTCGTCCGCCGAGAGGAACACTTCGAACGGTGCGCCGTTCTTGATCTGGGTATAGAACTGGCCGGTGGCACCAAAGGAGGTGACCAGTTTATGCCCGGTGTCTTTTTCGAAATCGGCGGCGATCGCCTGAATCGGTGCAGTGAAGTTGGCGGCGACGGCGACCTGGACTTCGTCCGCCTGGGCGGACCCGAAAGCGAACACTGCCAGCAGGGTTGCCAGGCAGGTGGGGGCAAAACGTGAGGCACGAATGGTCATGAAACGGCTCCGTTGTAGGCAAGTGCAGCGAGGGGGGGTAAACGCTATATAGCGGAATATATAGCGAAATGCCTGCAAACGGAATGTGTTGAATGCGCGTTATTGAGGCCACGCTGAACCTTGTAGCAGCTGGCGCAGCCTGCGTTCGGCCGCGAAGCGGTCGTAAAACCAGACACCGCGGTCTTTCAGGCTAACCGTGGCAGCTGGATTTACGACTGCTGCGCAGCCGAACGCAGCCTTCGGCAGCTGCTACACGGACGTGCGTTACCGACCCACCAATTTCGCCAATCCTTCCTCAGCCAGACGCCGGGTCAGTTCACCCGTGGTCATTTCAACGCCCAGCGTGAATGCCTGACCCGCCCAGAGATTGCTGAAATCCGCTTCCCCCTTGGCCCGCAATGGCATCAGCGCACCACCCGCCAGCGGGAAGGCTGGTGCTTTTGCGCTCATCGGCCCGAGTTCGCGCATCACCCGATTGAGAATGCCGCGCGCCGGGCGTCCGGTGAAAATGTTAGTGACGGCTGTCTCACTTTCCTTGGCGGTGCGCAACGCCTTGTGATGAGAGGCGCTGACCTTGGCCTCTGGCGTGAACAAGTACGCCGTGCCCACTTGCACCGCCGAGGCCCCCAACAGGAAAGCCGCCGCGACGCCTCGTGCATCGGCAATCCCGCCGGCAGCAATCACCGGCACTTTCACCGCATCGACAATCTGCGGCACCAGCGCAAAGAGGCCCACCTGGCTGCTCAGATCATCACTGAGAAACATGCCCCGATGGCCACCGGCTTCGTACCCCATGGCGATGATCGCGTCACAGCCCTGCTGTTCGAGCCAGATGGCCTCTTCGACAGTGGTGGCCGATGAGAGAATTTTCGCTCCAGTGGCTTTCACGCGGTCCAGCAGGGACCTTTCCGGCAGGCCGAAGTGGAAACTCACGACTTCGGGGCGAAACTCTTCGACCACTTCGCAGGCCGCGTTATCGAACGGTGCTCGATTGGACACCGGCGTCGGCGCGTCGAAGTCCACGCCAAGTTCCCGGTAATAGGGTTCCAGCAGATTCTTCCAGTCTCGAGCGCGTTGCTCATCGGCGGCGGGAGTTTGATGGCAGAAGTAGTTGACGTTAATCGGGAGCTGAGTGTGTTGACGAATCGTTTTCAGTTCCTCGCGCAACTGATCGATGCTCAACATGGCGGCAGGCATCGAGCCCAGGCCGCCAGCGTTACTGGCTGCGATAACCATGGCCGAACCGGTCGCGCCGGCCATGGGCGCCTGGATGATCGGCAGCTCAATGCCAAGCAGGTCAAGAATGCGGGTATCTGGCCATTTGCTCATTTGAGGGGTTCTCCGACGTCATAACAGGGCAGGGACGGTAGGACCGTTTTTGTATCAGTTATGACGGACATAAGGCCAGTCGAGTTTTCGTTTCGTATGCCACTCTTGGCTTAAAGTCGAGTACGGTGAAATGTTGCTATGTGTTATTTCAACTGCACAACAACTCAGTGATTCCATCTGGAGGCAGCAATGTTCCAAGGCATATTGATCGACAAAGACGACAGCGGTTACCGGGCCACACTGCAAGAGATCAATGACGATCAACTGCCCGAGGGCGATGTGACGGTGCGTGTGGCGTACAGCACGCTGAACTTCAAGGATGGCCTGGCGATCACCGGCAGCAGCCCGGTGGTGCGAAAATTCCCGATGGTGCCGGGGATCGATCTGGCGGGTACTGTCGAAGTCAGTGGGCATCCGGACTACAAGGTCGGTGATCAGGTCGTACTCAATGGCTGGGGTGTTGGCGAAGGACATTGGGGCGGACTGGCGCAGAAGGCTCGCTTGAACGGCGACTGGTTGATTCCGCTACCCAAGGCATTCACCACGGCGCAAGCGATGGCCATCGGCACGGCGGGTTACACGGCGATGCTGAGCATCCTGGCGCTGGAACATAATGGCGTGACGCCCGATCAAGGCGAAGTATTGGTCACCGGCGCCAATGGCGGTGTAGGCAGTTTCGCCATCGCACTGCTGAGCAAGCTCGGCTATCGGGTGGTCGCGTCCACTGGCCGCACCTCCGAACACGATTACCTCAAGCAACTCGGCGCCAGCGAAATCATCGACCGCGCCACCCTGTCCGAGCCGGGCAAACCCTTGGCCAAGGAGCGTTGGGCGGCGGTCATCGACTCGGTCGGCAGCCACACGTTGGCCAATGCCTGTGCCAGCACGAAGTCCAACGGCACTGTCGCCGCGTGTGGCCTGGCGCAAGGCATGGACTTCCCGGCTTCAGTCGCACCGTTCATTTTGCGCGGTGTGACCCTGGCCGGGATCAACAGCGTGACTCAGCCCAAAGCCAAGCGGATACTGGCCTGGAATCGTCTGGCCAAGGATCTAGACTTCACCTTGCTGCCGCTGATCAGCCACGAAATCGGTTTGAGCGAAGTGATCGAGGCTGCACCGCGATTGCTCGCCGGTCAATTGCGTGGGCGGGTGGTGGTCGACGTCAATCGTTGACTGTCTCACCGCCAATCAAACAGACAAACGACAGAGACAAGGACTATCGACCATGGATGTAAAGCAGCGTGAAGTGCGGCCCTTTAGCGTCTCGGGTCTGCAAGTGCGCACCTGCAATGCCGCAGAGCATCAACCAGACACTGCGCGTATCGGCCCGATGTGGGAACAATTCTTCGTTGAGCAAATCTTCGACAAGATCGCCCACAAACAGCCGGATTCCTTTGTGTACGGCGTCTATTCCAACTACGAATCCGACGCTTCGGGCCACTTCGATGTGACTGCGGGGGTGGCGGTCACTGCGCCCTCCGAGGACTTTCCCCAGGTTCAGGTGGAGGGAGGCGAATACCTGGTGTTCAGCGCCAAAGGGCCGATGCCGGACAGTGTCATTCAGACGTGGGGCCTGATCTGGGCCTACTTTAAGGACAACCCGCAGGTTTGCCGCTCGTTCGCCACAGACTTCGAGGTCTATACCAGTCCGGATTCAGTGTCGGTCTATATCGGCATTCAGGACTCAGACGGGTTTTCGCGCTCAAGCAACTGACGCTTGCGTTCCACACCCCAGCGATAGCCCGACAGGTTGCCGTCGCTGCGCACCACGCGGTGGCACGGAATCGCCACTGCCAGGTTGTTCGCGCCGCAGGCTTGAGCCACGGCGCGCATCGCTTTTGGCGCGCCGATTCGCTGAGCGATATCGGCGTAGCTGGCGGTGCAGCCGGCGGGAATCTCCCGCAGGGCTTGCCAGACCCGTTCTTGAAAAGCGGTACCACGAACATCCAGCGGCAAGTCCAGGCCCAGGGCCGGCGCTTCGATAAAACCAACCACCTTGGCGATCAGTTGCTCGAACGTGTGATCGGCGCCAATCAGATTCGCCCGTCGAAACTTGTCCTGCAGATCGCAGACCAGTTGGTGCGGGTCATCGCCCAGCAGGATCGCGCAAACACCACGCTCACTCTGCGCCACCAGAATCGCTCCCAGGGAACATTGGCCGACGGCAAAACGAATGTCGTTGTTCTGACCGGCGGCGCGGTAATCACCGGGTTTCATGCCCAATAGCTGATCGGCGGCTTCATAGAAACGGCTGTTGGAGTTGAAGCCGGCGTCATACAGCGCGTCGGTCACCGAGTCTCCGTCCGCGAGACGCTCACGGACCCTGCGTGAACGATGGGCCGCGGCGTAACCCTTGGGTGTCAGACCGGTTACCGCTTTGAATACCCGATGGAAGTGAAAGCTACTCAGGCCCGCAGCAACAGCCAGTTCGCTCAGGACAGGCAGATTCTCCGCGGTTTCGATCTGGCGGCAAGCGGCCGCCACGGTCGCAGCATGTTGCGCGGCGATGTCGCTTTGATCTTTCGCGGCGCGTTTGCTGGGGCGATAACCCGCCGCCTGGGCCTGCTCGGCGGTGTCGAAGAATTCGACGTTCTGCGGTTTCGGCAAGCGCGCCAGGCTGCTGGGGCGGCAGTAAATGCCGGTGGTTTTCACCGCATACACAAACTGTCCGTCTGCCCGGGGATCACGCGCGACGACGGCGGCCCAGCGAGGATCGTTCTCGGTGGCAATCTTTGTCGAATGGCTTGTCATGGCTTCATGTCCGTTGATCCGTTTCATGCAGATTAACCAGCCGACGGGGTCGCTGCACCCCGGGTCTTGCGGTCGAATTCGAAGGCTTCATCCGGCGGTACGAAAGGTGAAGTTGATCCGTTGCTCGCCCAGTCGCGGGTGTTGGCCGTCCTTGATCGGCAAGACCCCGTGATAACGCAAACGATCCACGCCACCCCAGACCACAATGTCGCCATGCAACAGCGGCACTCGTTGGCTTTTATCGCTGCGCTCGAAGCCGCCGAACAGGAACATTGCCGGTAATCCCAAGGACACTGAAACGATGGGCGCTGCGTAGGAAACTTCGTCTTTGTCCTGGTGCAATGACATCTTGGCCCCGGGAACATAGCGGTTGATCAGGCAGGAATCAGGCACGAAATCCACAAACCCTGCTTCCCGCGCCGCCGCTTGCGCCAGTTCGAGAAACACCTCGGGCATTTTCGGCCAGGGATTTCCGGTCAGCGGATCATGGCGTGTATAGCGATAACCGCTGCGGTCGGTGGTCCAGCCCAGCGTGCCGCAACTGCTCAAGGCGACCGACATGGTAAAGCCCCCGGGCGTGATCATCTGCCGAAACGGTGCCGCCGCCAGAACCGCGTCCAGTGCGGGCAGCAACTGATCCAGCCAGGGCAGGGCAAAACCTCTGAGGACGCAAGACTGTTCGCCGATCCGATCGAGCCTGGATTGCTGCTCGGGTTCCGCGTCGGCAAACAAGTCGAAGGTGATCGGGCTCATGGGGTCATAACGCATCGTGAAAGATGATTCCAAGGGTATGCCGTTTTCCACTGTGCAGGCGACTCACGCCGTGGCGCAGGGTGACCCGGTAATAGCCACGAACGCCTTTGACCGGTCGTTGGTTGACGGCAAAGATCAGTGCGTCACCTTTCTTCAGGCCAATGACCTGTGGGCGCGACTGCATCCGTGGGCGCTGTTCCGTCAGCACGAACTCGCCGCCGGTGAAATCGTCGTCCGGTTCTGACAGCAGAATCGCCACTTGCAGCGGGAAGACGTGTTCGCCGTACAGGTCCTGATGCAAGCAGTTGTAGTCCTGCGGTCCATATTGCAGCAACAACGGTGTCGGGCGTTCCTGACCGGCGTCATGGCAGCGTTCGAGGAACGCTTCGTGGGTTTCAGGGAAACGGGTCGGCAGGTCCATCTGCTCGTACCAGCGATTGGCAATTGGCACCAATCGAGGATAGAGCGCACTGCGCAAGCGGGCGACGACATCTGGCAACGGGTATTTGAAGTATTTGTACTCGCCACGGCCAAAGCCGTGACGAGCCATGACCACTTGCGAGCGAAACGGCTCGGGGCGGGCATACAGAGCGCTGATTTCATCGCATGCCTTGTGGCTTAAAAGCGACCTGATGATCGCGCAGCCATCCTGATCGAGTTGTTGTGCCAGCGCTTCCCAGTCCAGTCCGTCGAGAAATTGTGCACTCATTGCTGTGCCTCACGCTCCAGCAGTTGCCGTTTGCGCTCCAGCCCCCAACGGTAGCCGCCGAGGCTGCCATCCTGACGCAGCACTCGATGGCACGGCACGATCACCGCCAGCGGGTTCGCTCCGCAGGCATTGGCCACCGCCCGAAAAGCCGTGGGTTGCCCCAGTTGTCGGGCGATGTCCTGGTAGCTGGCGGTTTCACCTATCGGTATTTGTCGCAGGGCATTCCAGACTCGCCGTTGAAACACGCTGCCCGTCAGATCCAGCGGCAAATCCAGGGCGGAGTGCGGATCTTCGAGGTGGCGCAGGGTTTGCTCCAGCGCAGGCATCAAGCCTTCATCGCGCTGCGGTGCTTGTTGGCCGGGGAAGCGTCGCGAAAGATCGCGTTCCAGCATTGCCAGGTCATCACCGATCAGCAGCGCACACAGACCCTCGGCGCTGAACGCGAGCAGCAAGACGCCAAGGCTGGAAGTGCTGCTGATGAAGCGAATCGAGGAAGTAGACATGTTCTGACTCCTTAACCAAAGGTTGAGGTGGCCAGTCTAGGGAGCGAGGCTGGAGTGAACACTCCGGCGCTTGCGGTTGAATTCGAGAGGCGGGAGCAGACGTCCATGTTGTCGCTCCAGATCCCGTTACAACGCTTTGCTGACGCTTATTTCGCTGATGACGTCGTCGCTCGAACCATGAAGAGCATCCAGCGCGGCCTTGGCTTCTTCTTCGGTGCCGTTTTCAAGCTGGGCAAATTCGAAGCGACGCTCACCATTGAGTTTGTATTTGATGACGTATTTGGTCGTTTGGGCCACGGTCATACCTGCTGTCTTGGTGTTTGGGTGTCACTCAGCTCAGTTTCGTGCTGGAGCGGCGGATGATCTTGATGGTGTGAGTCAGGGTCGGTTTGCGAGTCACGCTGATCGGCCGGCGGTTGACCGTGTCGATGGTGATGTTCCAGAAACCGGTGCTCGGTGCAGTAATCCGGGCAGGGAAAGTGTCGAATGCTCCACCATGGTAAGTGTGGCGGCCGCCATTCTTGAAGCTGCGGAAATTGGCGTCGTTCATCAAGCGGATATTGCATGTTTGGGAGCATTGAATGACGACGATGTCGTCTTCGTTGAGGTGCTCGCGCTGGTGGATAAATTTCATGAGGCGCCTCCAGAAGGGCTTTTTCTACAAAATCAAAACGATAGCATGTGCGATTGGCGCAGTTTATCAGCCCGAACGGGTTATTATCCGGTCGTCGAGGTCTGCTTTGACAATTAAAAACAGTTATACGGAATTCTATGAGCGATAAACGCAGCAAGCCTCGGAGAAAAACAGCATTTGTACTGTCGGAGTGTCTTTATCGGAGGTGTTGTATGAAGTGGGGTGTACTGGTCCTGCCTATGGCGATAGCGATGAGTGGTTGTGCGAGTGTCTCGGAGATCAATCAGACGCTGCCGACCATGAGCGTGATTTCAGGCAAGAAGCCTCATGAGTACGCGCAATGCCTGACCGAAAAGCTGGCCAGCAGCCGGGGAGCCCTGCAAGTCGAGCCGCACAAGGACGGTATGCGAGTCATCGTTCCGCAGAAGTTCTCCTCGGGCCCGGCCGCCGTATTTGATATCGAAGACCGCTCCGGCGGCAGCAGCATCAAATTGCATGAGCGCATCTCCAATGTGCCGTTGCGCCCCATGGATGTACGCAATGCCGCTACGGCGTGCATTTCCGGCTGATAGACTGTCGCCCGTCAGCACCGATGCCGCCAAAGCCGCGCTTTGGCGGCATTGTCATTTCTGGAGTGAGCATGAAGCGAGAGCAGGTACGGGAGCGCCATGCAGAGGGTCACATCTCTGCCACCCACGTGATTCAGAATCCGGCGAATCCGGGAGAATGGATCGTGTTTTTCAAGAAAAGCGCCGGGCGCAGTTATTTTCTGGTGGATGAAAACGATGAAGTCGAATCCTTCAGTAGCCTCGATGAATTGATCGAGACGGTGCGCGGCCTCGGGATCAAGTTCGCCGAAATTCACATGTAGGGCAGGGTGCCTTACTTGCAGACCACCACGACGCTGCGGTTCTTGTAGTTGCCGACGTCGACACCCAGCGTCTTGTCGCTTTCCTTGGTCGAAGGTGTTCCGTCGGTACCGACGATCCGATAGCCGGTGCCAGCGCAAGAGGCATCGGCTTTTTCGTAGCAGGTCGCCCAGGAATTGGCTTCCCCGGAGCAGTCGATGGCCAGGCCTTGCTCGCCGTTGTTCAGGTAGGTTGTTTCGGAAGTGGCGCAGCCGCTCAGGGCCAGCGCCGCGATCAGTGGCAAAAATTTATTCATGTCGTTGTCGTCGTCAGGATGAAGGGGCTGAGCCTGTGACAGCGCTGGCATCAAAAGGTTATAGCGAATGGCCACTTGGTTGCAGGCAATCACAAAAAAGCCCTGCGCGAGCAGGGCTTGGGTCGAGTCGGGTGCTTCTCAGGACTTGTCCTTGCCGCGACGCTTCGGGGCTGGGTGTTCGAGCTCCAATACGGATGCCACTTCAATCGCCGACACTTCGGTAGGGAAAGGCCCGGCGATATTCTCGCCGCTGGCACTGTCTACCCACCACTGGCCGTCTTTCGCCTGATTGATCAGGAACCCGTTGACACTTTTTGCTTCCGACATCTATCTGCCTCGTTGGCTGGTTCAATCGCGCAATGATAGCGCCAAATGCACTCAACGGGTGCTGATGGTGTAGGGTGGTTCGATTCGCGGCCGTGCAGATCTGATGGTCTGTGCTATCTATAAAGGCTGCGGAGCTATCTCGGGAACTATCCGCGAAAATATTTCTCTATGATGGCATCGGTTAGCCAGTGCGGGGCATTGTAAGGTGCACGCCGCCTGATTAGACTGCGCCGAAACTCGTACACACAGCCCTATCAAGGACTTATATGATCAAGAAATGCTTGTTCCCAGCAGCCGGTTACGGTACTCGCTTCCTGCCAGCGACTAAAGCCATGCCCAAAGAAATGCTGCCGGTGGTAAACAAGCCACTGATCCAGTACGGCGTCGAAGAAGCACTGGACGCTGGGTTGACCGAAATTTCCATCGTTACCGGTCGCGGTAAACGCGCTCTGGAAGACCACTTCGATATCAGCTACGAGCTGGAAAACCAGATCAAAGGTACCGACAAGGAAAAATACCTGGTCGGCATCCGTAAACTGTTGGACGAGTGCTCGTTCTCCTACACCCGTCAGACCGAAATGAAAGGCTTGGGCCACGCGATCCTGACTGGCCGCCCACTGATCGGTGACGAACCGTTCGCGGTAGTGCTGGCGGACGACTTGTGCGTCAACCTCGAAGGCGATGGCGTCCTGACCCAGATGGTCAAGCTGTACGAGCAGTATCGCTGCACCATCGTTGCGATCCAGGAAGTGGATCCGCAGGAAACCAACAAGTACGGCGTGATCGCTGGCGAGCTGATCGCTGATGATTTGTACCGCGTTCGCAACATGGTCGAAAAACCAGCCCCGGAAGACGCACCGTCGAACCTGGCGATCATCGGTCGTTACATCCTGACGCCGGATATTTTCGAGCTGATCAAACAAACCGAGCCAGGCAAAGGCGGCGAGATTCAAATCACCGACGCCCTGATGAAGCAGGCGAAAAACGGTTGCGTGATTGCCTACAAGTTCAAGGGCCAACGTTTTGACTGCGGTGGCGCTGAAGGCTACATCGAGGCCACCAACTTCTGCTTCGAGAACTTCTACAAGACTGGCAAGGCTTACTGATAGCCTTTGACCCACTTGTATTGAAAAGCCACCTTCGGGTGGCTTTTTCATTTTCCGTCCCCATATCGATTGCAGCGCTTGCCCAGCGGACGTCTGCGGGTATGCTTGTGGACTGCCGAGGAGATTGAAAATGGCCTACGATTTTGACCTTTATGTGATTGGCGCCGGTTCCGGCGGTGTGCGGGCTGCGCGTTTTGCTGCCGGTTTTGGCGCGAAAGTGGCCGTGGCGGAGAGCCGCTATCTGGGCGGCACTTGTGTGAACGTCGGCTGTGTGCCGAAGAAGCTGCTGGTCTACGGCGCACACTTCGCCGAAGACTTCGAGCAGTCTTCGGGTTTTGGCTGGACACCGGGCGAAGCGAAATTCGATTGGGCGACGCTGATCGCCAACAAGGATCGCGAGATCAATCGCCTGAACGGCATCTATCGCAATCTGCTGGTTAACAGCGGCGTGACCTTGCATGAAGGCCACGCCAAAATCGTTGATCCGCACCAGGTCGAGATCAATGGCGAGCGCTATACCGCCAAGAACATCCTGATTGCTACCGGTGGATGGCCACAGATTCCGGAAATTCCCGGGCATGAGCACGCAATCAGTTCCAACCAGGCGTTCTTCCTCAAAGAACTGCCCAAGCGCGTTCTGGTGGTAGGCGGTGGTTACATCGCCGTCGAATTCGCCGGGATCTTCCACGGTCTGGGCGCCGACACCACGTTGCTTTATCGCGGTGAACTGTTCCTGCGCGGTTTCGACGGTGCGGTGCGCAAACACCTGCAAGAAGAGCTGACCAAGCGCGGCATGAACCTGCAATTCAACGCCGACATCGAACGTATCGACAAGCAGTCCGATGGCAGCCTGAAGGTGACCCTCAAGGACGGCCGTGAGCTGGAAGCGGATTGTGTGTTCTACGCCACCGGTCGACGTCCGATGCTCGACAATCTTGGGCTGGAAAACACCGGGGTCAAACTCGACAAGAAAGGTTTCGTCGAGGTCGACGAGCAGTATCAGACGGCTGAGCCGTCGATCCTGGCGCTTGGCGATGTGATCGGTCGGGTTCAGCTGACGCCGGTGGCGTTGGCCGAAGGCATGGCCGTTGCGCGTCGCTTGTTCAAGCCTGAGCAATACCGCCCGGTCGATTACAAGATGATCCCGACCGCAGTATTCAGCTTGCCGAACATCGGCACGGTTGGTTTCACCGAGGAAGAGGCCCGGGAGGCCGGTCACGATGTGGTGATCTTCGAAAGCCGCTTCCGTCCAATGAAACTGACCCTGACCGAATGCCAGGAACGCACCTTGATGAAGTTGGTGGTGGACGCCAAGACCGACAAGGTTTTGGGCTGTCACATGGTCGGTCCGGAGGCTGGGGAAATTGTGCAGGGCTTGGCGATCGCCTTGAAAGCGGGTGCCACCAAGCGCGATTTCGATGAAACCATCGGCGTGCACCCGACTGCCGCCGAAGAGTTCGTCACCATGCGCACGCCGGTCGCAGGTTAATCGTCCTTTTGGGGCTCTGATGCGTCTGGCGCTGTCGCAATGACGGCCGCCAGGCGCACGCTCTCATCGAGGCTCGCCTGAGTCTTGAGCAACTCAATTTCCAGCGCTTTGTTTATCTGCGACTGCTCGTCAACGCTCTGTTTCAACGACTGGCTTTCCAGCAGGGCAGCGCGCAAGCGTTCCTGGAGGAGGGTGCGCTCGCTGTCGATACGGTTGACCTGTTCCAGCAACTGATCCTGTCGAGCGTTGGTTTGCTTGAGTTGATCCTGCAGCAGGCTCAACTCTCTCAGGGTGCCACGGTTCTCCGTTAACAAACGCTCGTTGTCGCGGTGCAGTTGCGTGATCTCATCCTGGCGCACCAATGCGCTCTGCTGGGCCTGGCGCAATTCCATCTGAATCTGCTGCACCTGGCTTTCGTGGCGGCGTTGTTCCTGCTCGCGCTGTTCTTTGACGGCGTTGCGATAATGTTCCAGGGCATCGCGAGCGTGCAGGTGTTTCTCTTCAAGGGAGCGGATCTGCTCTTCCTTGTCTTGCAAGCGTAACTCGAAATCGGCCAGCGCCTGGTTCAGGCCGGCGTTGCGGGTTTGCTCGGTCTGCAGCATGGCACCGGTTTCTTGCAGGGCCTCGGACTCTTGGGTCAGTGCCAGACTTTGAATCTCGTACTGCTGATGCAATTCGCCATTGGCTTGTTGAGCTTCCTTCAGCTGTATTTCCAACTCTTTTCGCTGCTGATCGAACTGCGCGCGTGCCTGATCGATGGGTTCTTGCGCCTGTTCCTTGAGGCGTTGCGCAAGGCGTGAGACCAAGCCTGCCAGCTCATCATCAATGGGCTCGGAAGGCGTTTCGATGCGCTCGCTGCCGTCATCCAGCTCCTTCAAATAGCGGTGGATAGTGGTTTTCGAGCCGGTATTGCCCATCTCGATCCGTACCGCGTCGATGCTGGGGTTTTCACCTCGGGCGAGAATTGCCAAACGTGCCGCTTGCACCACTGCTTTATTAACGCCGCCACGAGCCATGTGTTCTCCTACGATTTCGTACTGTGGTACATGCCACTTAAGTACACAATGTACCACGCTAACGAAAAACTTAAAATACGATGGGTATTCATGCGGGATATACTGGTATTACCCCGTGTGATGAGCCCTGTGGCGCGTTTTCACCCGCCAGAGCGGTACGTTTTAGAGAGTTGAGCCGATGACTGAGCTGGATCGTTACCTGCAAGCCGCCACCCGCGACAACACCCGTCGCAGCTACCGGGCGGCTATCGAGCATTTCGAAGTCAGTTGGGGCGGCTTCCTGCCGGCGACCAGCGACAGCGTGGCGCGCTACCTCGTCGCTCATGCGGGTGTGCTGTCGATCAATACCTTGAAGTTGCGTTTGTCAGCACTGGCGCAATGGCACAACAGTCAGGGTTTTCCTGATCCCACCAAGGCGCCGGTGGTGCGCAAGGTCTTCAAGGGCATTCGTGCGCTGCACCCGGCTCAAGAAAAACAGGCCGAGCCGTTACAACTTCAGCATCTGGAGCAAGTGGTTGCCTGGTTGGAGCAAGAAGCGCAAACCGCACGATCTGTACACGATCAACCGGCTCTGTTGCGGGCCAGGCGCGACAGGGCGCTGATCCTGTTGGGCTTCTGGCGCGGCTTTCGTAGTGATGAGCTGTGCCGGCTACAGATCGAGCATGTGCAAGCGGCTGCCGGCTCAGGCATCACGCTCTATTTGCCGCGAACCAAGAGCGATCGCGAAAACCTCGGCAAGACTTACCAGACGCCGGCGTTGCAGCGCCTGTGCCCGGTGCAGGCGTACATCGACTGGATCACCGAAGCCGCGTTGGTTCGCGGGCCGGTATTCCGAGGCATCGACCGTTGGGGCCACCTGAGCGAGGAGGGGCTGCACGCCAACAGCGTGATTCCATTACTGCGCCAGGCGCTGGAGCGTGCGGGCATCCCGGCCGAGCACTACACCAGTCACTCCTTGCGGCGCGGCTTTGCCACTTGGGCGCATCAGAGCGGTTGGGATTTGAAGTCGTTGATGAGTTACGTGGGCTGGAAGGATATGAAGTCCGCCATGCGCTATGTTGAAGCCAGCCCGTTTCTCGGGATGACACCGCTCGCGGAAAAAACCATTGGCGCTGCTAAGTAAGTTTTCTTCTATTAATACGTACCGCTAATAGCGAAAACCAATGAGCAGCATGAGCTTTGCCAATGAGCCATCCGGCAATCGAGTGGGTAGGATTCACTCCATCAACTTCTCAACCAAACTTTTCAACCCTGACGGAGAGTCATCGATGCCTATCATCAACAGCCAAGTTAAACCGTTCAAAGCTGACGCCTTTAAAAATGGCGACTTCGTAAAAGTGTCGGACGCTGACCTGAAAGGCAAATGGTCTGTCGTGTTCTTCTACCCTGCCGACTTCACCTTCGTTTGCCCGACCGAACTGGAAGACCTGGCTGACAACTACGACGCGTTCCAGAAACTGGGCGTCGAGATCTACAGCGTTTCCACCGATACCCACTTTGCCCACGCTGCCTGGCACAACACTTCGCCAGCCATCAGCAAAATCCAGTACACCATGATCGGCGACCCGACTCACGCCATCTCCCGCAACTTCGACGTACTGATCGAAGACGCTGGTCTGGCTGACCGTGGCACCTTCGTGATCAACCCTGAAGGCCAGATCAAAATCGTTGAACTGAACGATGGCGGCGTTGGCCGTGACGCTTCCGAGCTGCTGCGCAAAATCAAGGCTGCTCAGTACGTCGCTGCTCACCCAGGCCAGGTTTGCCCAGCCAAGTGGAAAGAAGGCGAGGCCACTCTGGCTCCGTCCCTGGACCTGGTCGGCAAGATCTAAGTCTGTGGATCGCATCATCAGGGCGGGTTTCCGCACCTAAGTAAGCTGCAACCGCCCAATAAAAACGCCCGGGCGAGATTCGCTCGGGCGTTTTTTTATGTCGGCTCTTTATGTAACTGCAAAAAAAGGAAATCGCCCGTATGTTGGACGCCAATCTTAAAGCCCAGTTGAAATCGTACCTGGAACGGGTCACCCAGCCGATCGAGATCATTGCCTCCCTCGACGACGGTGCGAAATCCCAGGAAATGCTCGCATTACTCAAAGACGTTGCCAGTCTTTCCAACCAGATTACGTTGCTCGACAACGGTGACGATGCGCGTAAACCATCGTTCTCGATCAACCGCCCGGGTGCCGATATCAGCCTGCGTTTCGCCGGCATCCCGATGGGGCACGAATTCACATCCCTGGTGCTGGCCTTGCTGCAAGTCGGCGGCCACCCTTCGAAAGCCAGTGTTGAGGTGATCGAACAGATCCGCTCGCTCAAAGGCGAGTTCAGCTTCGAGACTTACTTCTCGCTGTCCTGCCAGAACTGCCCGGACGTGGTCCAGGCACTGAACCTGATGGCCGTGCTGAACCCAAACATCCGTCACGTCGCCATCGACGGCGCGCTGTTCCAGGCCGAAGTCGATGACCGTCAGATCATGGCCGTGCCAAGCGTTTACCTGAACGGCGTGAACTTTGGCCAGGGCCGCATGGGCCTGGAAGAAATCCTCGCCAAGATCGACACCAGCGGCATCGAGCGTCAAGCCGAGAAAATCAGCGCCAAAGAAGCCTTCGACGTACTGGTCGTCGGGGGTGGCCCGGCCGGTGCTGCGGCCGCGATCTACGCCGCCCGTAAAGGCATTCGCACTGGCGTGGCGGCTGAACGTTTTGGTGGGCAGGTGCTGGACACTATGGCCATCGAGAACTTCATCTCCGTGCAGGAAACCGAAGGACCGAAACTGGCCGTGGCGCTGGAAGAACACGTCAAGCAATACGACGTCGACATCATGAACCTGCAACGCGCCGACAAGTTGGTGCCGGGCAAGAACGGCGAGTTGCACGAAGTCCACTTCGCCAGCGGCGCGACCTTGAAAGCCAAGACCGTGATCCTGGCGACCGGTGCGCGGTGGCGTGAAATGAACGTCCCGGGTGAGCAGCAATACCGCAACAAAGGCGTGGCGTACTGCCCGCACTGCGACGGTCCGCTGTTCAAAGGCAAGCGCGTGGCGGTGATTGGCGGCGGTAACTCCGGCGTCGAAGCGGCCATCGACCTGGCGGGCATCGTGTCCCACGTAACACTGCTGGAGTTCGACGTGCAGCTGCGCGCCGATGCGGTCTTGCAGCGCAAGTTGCACAGCCTGCCGAACGTCACCGTGATCACCAGTGCGCAAACCACTGAAGTGTTGGGCGACGGTCAGAAGGTCAACGGCCTGCGTTACAAGGATCGTCAGTCGGACGAGTTGCGTACTGTCGAGCTGGAAGGGATCTTCGTGCAGATCGGCTTGCTGCCCAACACCGATTGGCTCAAAGGCACCATCGAGTTGTCGCCTCGCGGCGAGATCATTGTCGATGCCCGCGGTGAAACGTCGATGCCGGGTGTGTTCGCCGCCGGTGACGTGACCACCGTGCCGTACAAGCAGATCGTGATTGCGGTGGGCGAGGGCGCCAAAGCCTCCCTGAGCGCATTCGATCACCTGATCCGGACCTCGGCCCCGGCATAAAACCCGACGCTGAAAACACAAAAAACCCATGAGCGATCATGGGGTTTTTTTGTGGCAGCGAGCTTTTTTTACAGCGGTGCAGGCTGGATGATTTCAACCCAGTACGCATCCGGGTCTTTGATGAACGCCAGGCTCTTCATACGGCCGTCATTCAGGCGTTTCTGAAAATCGCAGCCCAGCGCTTCGAAGCGCTCGCACGCAGCGACGATATCCGGCACCGAGATGCAGATGTGGCCAAAACCGCGCGGGTCGGTGTTGCCGTTGTGGTAAGCGAAATCCGCGTCGTTCTCGGTGCCGTGGTTGTGGGTCAGCTCGAGAATGCCCGGGATCGACTTCATCCACTCGGTGCGCGCAGCGGCGTCGGCCGGGATCTGGTTTTTATCGACCAGCGCCAGGAAGTACAGGCTGAACTCGGCTTCCGGGAAATCGCGTTTTTCCACCAGCGAGAAACCCAAAATGCGCGTGTAGAAATCCAGGGACTTGGTGATGTCCTTGACCCGCAGCATGGTGTGGTTGAAGACGAACTTCTGGGTGGCGGTGTCAGGTTGGGCAGTCACGCCTGGGAAGGTGTTCAATTCGTACAGGCTCATGGGCCCTCCGGAAAATAAGTGGGGCTAACGAATGGCGACAATGATACGCAAGGGCTCGGACATCACCAAACCCAAAGCGTCGGCTATTGCCTGACAGACGGGCGAGGCTCAGACTTTACGGTTCAATCCGTGAGTGTTCAGTGCAATGATTCGTTTCTGTAAATCGATGGTCGTCCTGATCTGTGTGCTTTCAGGTGTTAACAGCGCTCACGCAGACGAGCCAGTCATGACCTGGCCCAACGGCTGGGAGGTCGAAGCCGTCCCGCAAGATGATGCCAACGCCCAGGTATCCCGCCAGCGCGCGGTGAAAAACGATCAGGGCGGCACGCCGGTAATGGTGATGGAGTTGACCATGACTCAGGTGGAAAGTGGTCATCAGGTGAATCTGCAGGGCGTATTGCTGGAGATGCGCAAGTCGGTGCAGAAGGACTTCTTTCAAGGCGGTTATCAAAGTGTCTGCAACAAGATTCACCCGACGACGTTGAGCCGCTTATCAGCGCTGGAAACTACCTGCACGATCACGCAGAACGGAAGGCATGTGCTCTCTCAAACATTGGTTGCCGCCGTGGATGGCGATAAGGCCTATGTTCTTTCCTACGCGGGGCAGGCTGAGGTTTATAAAGCAAGTCAGGATGAAATAGACGCGGCCCGTAACAGCTTGAAACTTTAGTTAAAGATTTCAATGGCTACCGGTTTCAGCGCATTCTGAAATTTTTAGATACCCAAACGGATTAAGCACAAAGTTATTCAGCAAGTAGCGAGTTGATCGACGCCAATCGTTGCATTTAGAAGGCGTCCATGAAAAAGCCCTGCATTGGCAGGGCTTTTTTGTCACCGCGAGTGCTTAGCCACGCAGCCAGGAATCAACGGTAGCTGCACCGTATTGTTCCTTCCAGGCTTTCAGGCCGCGGTGGTTGCCACCCTTGGTTTCAATCAGTTCACCGGTGTGCGGATTCTGATAAACCTTGACCACGCGAGCGCGGCGGGTTTTAGGCGTGGCCTGTTGCAGACCGGATTTTGCCGGGTTCGGATCGAGAATGGCGATGATGTCGCGCAGGCTCTTGCCGTAGGTTTTCATCAGCCCCTGGAGCTTTTCTTCGAATTCGATTTCTTTCTTGAGCCCGGCATCATTCTTCAGGGTTTCCAGCTGCTTGAGCTGCTCTTGAAGGGCCTTTTCAGCTGCACGAAATTCAGCGAGTCTGGACAATATCTTTACTCCAATAGTGTGTTTGGCTGATACCAACCGCAAACAAAGCTATAAGCCAAGAGCCTTGAAGCGACTCGGTGATAATGGCTCACCTGCCAATCTAGCGCAGGCATGAAAAATTGTAGTAGTTAATTGGCCAAGAGTAAATCCTGTCTTTTTCTTCATGTAACAACAGTAGTCTTTTGATTCAAATTGGGGTGCGATCTCCTTGTCTCGTCGCTGAGCGTCGCTAGTTAATGGTGACTTAATGCGTTAATGAAGTCCGCGCCGGGCATCGACCGGCCGAATAGATAACCTTGCAAGAAGTTCACGCCGTGGGTGGTCAGGTAATCACTTTGCTCCACTGGCCCTCGGTTAGTGTGCCGCTTAGCGGTAGTTCAGGCGCTCGGCCAGTTTGATAAAAGCCAGCGTCGCGGGTGATGACTGGCGCTGGTCGAGCACCGCCAGACCAACCTGGCGCGTGACCGGTGGCGACAGTGGTTTTTTTACGTAGCGACCGTCGCGATCATCGGGCAATGAGCTTTCGGCGACGACCGTCAGCGCATCGCCTCGGCCAACGGTGTCCAGCGTACTCAGTAGTTGCGAACAGCGATAACGGATGTTCGGTGTCAGCCGAGCGGCACTGAACAGTCGCGACACCAGTTCCGACGAACCGGCCTCGGTCAATACAAAGGGGTCGTTGCACAAATCGCTCAGGGTCAGGCTGTCGCGACGGACCAGCGGATGATCGACGGGCAGCAGCGCGACCATTTGGTCTTCGATCAGCGCAAAGGTGTCGAACCGCTCCTCGGGCAATACCACGAAGCCGATATCGATCCGCCGCTCCTCCAGCCACTGGATCACCTGTCGGTCCGGGCCTTCATCTATATGGACCTCAATGCCCGGGTGGGCCGCGCGGTAGTGCTGCAGGATCAGCGGCAGCAGTTTGATCGATGAGGTCGGGCCAAACGAGCCGATGCGCAACGTGCCGCGTTTCATTCCGCGAGCATCGGCCGCTTCCTGGCGCAAGGTGTTGGCCAGGCCCAGCATCGCCCGGGCGCGCAGCAGAAGCTGTTGGCCGATGTCGCTGAGTTCGACCCGGGATTGATGCCGGCGCAGCAGCTCCACGCCCAATTCCTGTTCCAGCGACTTGAGGGCATGAGAGACCGCGGATTGGGAAATCCCCAAGCGATTGGCTGCCGCGGTAAAACCGTGAAGCTCGGCGACCAGAGAAAAGATCTCGAGTTGGGTAAGGGTCATGAGTGTTTACTCATTTTACGATGAGAAGGTATTAGTCGAATGATACGTCATCTCCCCGATTTCTCGTTCTGGAAACCTATGACGACCTGTGAGCAGAGCCTGTCCAACCCTTCGGATGTCCCGGTTTATCTGAAACTGGCTGCCGTCACCATGATCTGGGGCGGCACCTTTGTCGCCGGGCGGTTTTTGGCCGACAGCCTCAGCCCCTTGTTTGCCGCCAGCCTGCGATTCTTGCTGGCCAGCGTGGCGTTGCTGGTGTTTCTGCTACTGGCCCGCGTGCCCCTCGCAAGGCCCAGCCCCAGGCAATGGCTGCAATTGGCGCTGCTGGGTTTTTTCGGGATCTTTTTCTACAACCTGTGCTTCTTTTATGGGCTGCACTACATCAATGCCTCACGGGCGTCATTGATCGTGGCGTTGAACCCGGCCGTGATCGGGCTGGCGTCGTGGCTGTTGTTCAAGGAGCGCTTGAGTCGAGCAAAAGTTGTCGGAATTGCGATCTGTATTGCCGGAGCGAGCCTGGTGATCGTCAGTCGCAACCCGCAATTGCTGGCCGGTAATGCTGACGCCTGGATCGGCGATCTGTTGATCTTCGGCTGTGTGCTCGGCTGGGGCGTTTATTCGCTGTTCTCCAAAGATCTGAACCAGACGCTAGGCCCGGTGCAAACGGTGACGTACTCGATTCTGTTGGGAACGCTGATGCTGTGGGTGACCAGTGCTGTTCGCGGTGAGTTGAGTGTTGCTGCACTCGCCAGCCTCGGACCAACGCAATGGTTGAGCCTGATGTACCTGGGCGTATTGGGTTCGGCGCTGGCCTATATCGGCTATTACGACGGCATTCGCAAAATCGGCGCGACGCGTTCAGGCGTGTTCATCGCCCTGAACCCGCTGACTGCGGTGATCCTCGGTGCGCTGTTGTTGGGCGAGCAGTTGACCCTGGCGATGTGCCTGGGAGGAGGGCTGATCCTCGCGGGGATTTTCCTGTGCAACAAACCCCTTGCGCGAGCAGGGAAAAAGGGGATTTGATACAGAAGGCGGACAAACCTATTTACGCTGTGTAGAATCGGGTTACGCATATAAGAATAATCGTCTTCTGGCAGCAGAAGCCTCGCCCGCAATAGCCTTGGGTCGACAATGAAGAGTTTTGGGTTTCAATTGATCTACGGTGACTTCCTCGCCCGCAGCGTGCGGGGCATCTCCTGCGCGCCACCCGCCGGTCTCAGCATTGCTAGCAACTAACGATCCGTTAATTGACAAGAAAATGATGAGGCGCCAACCATGGCAGATTTATACGAAAACCCAATGGGCCTGATGGGCTTTGAATTCATCGAATTCGCATCGCCAACCCCGAACACCCTGGAGCCGATCTTCGAGATCATGGGCTTCACCAAGGTCGCGACCCACCGTTCCAAAGACGTGCACCTGTATCGTCAGGGCCAGATCAACCTGATCCTCAATAACGAACCGCACAGCGTTGCTTCGTACTTCGCGGCCGAGCACGGTCCGTCGGTGTGCGGCATGGCGTTCCGCGTCAAGAATGCCCAGCAGGCGTTTGCCCGGGCTCAGGAACTGGGCGCTCAGCCAATTCATATCGAAACCGGCCCGATGGAACTGAACCTGCCAGCGATCAAAGGCATCGGCGGCGCGCCGCTGTACCTGATCGACCGTTTCGGCGAAGGCAGTTCGATCTACGACATCGACTTCGTATTCATCGAAGGCGTTGACCGCAACCCGGTCGGGGCTGGCCTGAAGATCATCGACCACCTGACCCACAACGTGTATCGCGGTCGCATGGCCTACTGGGCCAACTTCTACGAGAAGCTGTTTAACTTCCGCGAGATCCGTTACTTCGACATCAAGGGCGAGTACACCGGCCTGACCTCCAAGGCCATGACCGCCCCGGACGGCATGATCAAAATCCCGCTGAACGAAGAATCGTCCAAGGGTGCCGGGCAGATCGAAGAGTTCCTGATGCAGTTCAACGGCGAGGGCATCCAGCACGTTGCCTTCCTGACCGATGACCTGATCAAGACCTGGGATCACCTGAAAAGCATCGGCATGCGCTTCATGACCGCGCCGCCGGAAACCTATTACGAAATGCTCGAAGGTCGTTTGCCGAACCACGGCGAGCCGGTTGATCAACTGCAATCGCGCGGCATTCTGCTGGACGGTTCGTCCGAGTCCGGCGACAAGCGTCTGCTGCTGCAGATCTTCTCGGAAACCCTGATGGGCCCGGTGTTCTTCGAATTCATCCAGCGTAAAGGCGACGATGGTTTCGGCGAAGGCAACTTCAAGGCGCTGTTCGAATCCATCGAGCGCGACCAGGTTCGTCGTGGTGTGCTCTCCACCGACTAAGCCGTTTCAGATGTAAAAAAAGCCCGGTCAGCAGCAATGCTGACCGGGCTTTTTCGTGCCGGTCCTACATCGATTTCCGTCGATGCCGGACCAGATGTTTGAACCCTTCGAACACCAACACCACAACAGCCAACCAGATCGGGATGTAGGTCAGCCACTCACCGGGCTTGATGCTTTCCCCCAGCAGCAACGCGACGCCGAGCAACAGCACCGGTTCGACATAGCTCAACAACCCGAACAGGCTGAACGGCAACAACCGGCTGGCGATGATGTAGACCACCAGCGCCGATGCGCTAATGACGCCGAGCAACGGGATCAGCAGTGATAACCACGGGTGTTGATCGAACACGGCGAAACCTTGATCACCGCCCTGAACGAACCAGAACGCCACGGGCAACATCAAGGCCATGTCCATCCACAAACCGCCGAGGTTGTCGGTCGCCAGTCGTTTGCGCAGGATGAAGTAGAGCGGATAACCAATGACGACCAGCAAGGTCGCCCAGGAAAAGCCGCCGACCTGATACAGCTCGTTGAGCACACCGAGGGAAGCAAAAAACACGGCAACCTTTTGCAGGTAAGACAGTCGCTCGCCATAGGCGAACCGCCCGGTCAGCACCATGGACAGCGGCAACAGGAAGTAGCCCAGGGACACGTCGAGGCTATAGCCGTTGAGCGGCGCCCACATGAATAACCAGAGTTGCAGGCCAAGCAGCGTCGCGGAAAGGATCAGGCCGGCGAGCAATTTTGGTTGGCCAACCAGCCGCCGAAAAAGGGCGACCACGCGTTTCCATTCACCGGAGACCACCATGAACACCGTCATGCATGGCAGGGTCAGCAGCATGCGCCAACCGAAGATTTCCACGCCGCTCAAAGGCGTGAGCAACGAAGTGTAGTAATACATAACGGCAAACAGCACCGAGGCTGAAACCGATAGAGCGATACCTTTAGACAAACTGTCCTCGCGAAGCTGAACGTGAAACGGGTGCGGAGGATACGTGGTTTTTGTGCTGAATATTGTCCGATCGATCAACACCGACCCACTGTGGGAGCGGGCTTGCTCGCGAAGAGGCCTGCACATTCAATATCAATGTCGACAGATACACCGCTTTCGCGAGCAAGCCCGCTCCCACATTTGACCGTGATCGACATCAGAACCCTGTGGGAGCGAGCCTGCTCGCGATCAATCTCAAGCCGAACGCGATTTGCGTCCCGACACAAAGTGGCTCACATCATTAAACCCCGGCGTCGACGCATGCCCAGGCACAACCAGCGAATCAATAAACGCCTCATCCTCAGCCGTAATCTTCACCGCCTGCGCCTTGGTGTAGGCATCCCATTGTTCTTCAGTGCGCGGCCCTACGATGGCCGAGGTGACGGCGCTGTTGTTCAGCACCCAGGCGATGGCGAATTCCACGATGCCCACGCCGCGACCTTGGGTGTACTGCTGGATCTGCTGAGCAATGCGCAATGATTCGACGCGCCATTCGGTTTCCAGAATGCGTTTATCGGCGCGGCCGGCGCGGCTGTTGGCATCCGGCTTCACGTCCGGCGCGTATTTACCGCTGAGCACACCACGCGCCAGCGGACTGTAAGGCACCACGCCCAGGCCATAGTTTTGCGCGGCAGTGATCTGCTCGGTTTCCGCCTGACGGTTGACGATGTTGTACAGCGGCTGACTGATCACCGGCCGGTCGACGCCCAGTTGATCGGCCACGCGAATCACCTCGGCGATGCGCCAGCCACGGTAGTTCGACAAACCCCAATAGCGAATCTTGCCCTGACGAATCAGATCGCCAATCGCCGACACCGTCACTTCCAGCGGCGTGTTGTGGTCTTCGCGGTGCAGGTAATAGATGTCGAGATAGTCAGTGCCCAAACGCGTCAGGCTGGCGTCGATGCCATTGAACAGGTGCTTGCGGTTCAGGCCGCTGCGGTTCGGAACGCCGTCCACCGGGCCGAAACCTACCTTGGTCGCCAGCACCCATTCATGGCGGTTACCGGCAATCGCTTCGCCGACGATCTCTTCGGAGCGGCCGTTGGTGTAAACGTCCGCAGTGTCGATGAAATTGATGCCCTGATCCCAGGCCTTGTCGATGATCCGCAGGGAATCTTCGGTGCTGGTCTGTTCGCCGAACATCATGGTGCCCAGGGTCAGGGTGGAAACCTGTAAACCCGAATGACCCAGCGTGCGGTAGCTCATGACGAAATCCTTTTACCGATGGGAGAAAGGCTCAATCAAATACCAGAACGGTGGGGCGGGGCAATCTGATTTATCGACGAAGCGCCTGGCAGCACTTTTGCCCAGAAACGGTCGGGCGCTTCAACACCTCGAATGAAGGGCGGGGTAACCACTCGTCGCCACTGTCAGATTTGACAGTAGCCGCTCGTTAATAATTTCGCGTTACATCACCCCAGCTGTTCCTGATTCCGCTTCCGTGAACTCAGTGTCCCTGGAGATAGTGCGATGGAAAACGAACACACGATTGACCTCTTTTCGCTGACACTGCCTTACGCGCCAAAAATGGTCGAGTTGGTGCCCCCCGACTCCGTGGCGCACGGCGGTGCTTCCATTGCTCATGCCACTGCGGTTGATGGTTTTAGCGTGATTTTGTTTGCCTACATTGGGCAGACAGAAAATGACCTGATCACGCTTTATCTGAACGATGAATTTGCAAATGAAGTGACCATCGCTAAAGGCAAGGAAAGTGAAAACACAACGCTGACCATTCCCTCCGAACGTTTTCAGAGGGGCCCCAACAACATCAAATTTGGTGTCAAACGCCCCTCCCAAAATGAAGAGTTCACCAAGGACCTGATTCTGCTCTACCGCAGTTCCCCACCGGGTGACGTTCCGCCGGTATTGGCCATTAACGTCAGTCACGAGAGCATTGGTGCCGATCAGGCGGACGATGTGTCGGTGACCGTGACCTACAAAAATGCCCAGTGGTATGACCGTATTTTTGTCGATTGCAATGGCGTTGTGGTCAGGCATCAATTAGTGCCGGAGGTTGAACCGCCAGTCTCCGCGGCACCGCAAACCGTCGTTATTCCGATTGCCCGAGAGGTGTTGGAACAAGGTGGGGATGATTCAGATTTTACGTTCAAGTTTCGGGTGGTCGATAATTTGACCAATCCGAACGGGCCACCGACCTGGTCGGATATTGTTAATGCGGATGTTCATCTCGATCGTATAACGCTGGCAATGCCAATACTTCGAGAAATCCTGACCGAGAACAATGACGACCCGGCCATCGTCGATCTCGCCAAGCTGAACGGCGGGCCATTGTGGGCCTTGATTCATCTGATCGATGAGATCTGGGACGTGGAGGATAAGATCCACCTGACGTTCACCGCTCTGGTGAATGGCAGTCCGGTTGCCACCCATGACAAAACTCTGCCAATTGAACAGGTGCCGGGGCAATTCTTTTGGGACATACCCAACAGCAAGGTCATTGCCGACAGCGTGGTGACGGTGATCTATGAGCAGGTCAGAAGTGGCAAGGTCATTGCCACGTCCAAAACGGCGACGGCGCAGGTGACGGGTGAGGCCGCAGGACAGCATGGCGTGCCGACCTTCACCAACGCGCCCTACACCATCGCCCCGGCTGGCCGGCTGAAGAACGTTGAGTTGCTTCTCAGTACCAGCAATAACACCCCCATCCCCGGGGGCAAGCTCAGTCTGATTCTCCCGCCCGACTTTAGGTACGACGATGGCGGCAGCGGCCAGCGCGACTTCATCGCCGACGCTGTCGGCAGGCTCAGTGTCAGCCGCGTCAAAGGAACTCTCATCCCCGGCTCTTACAGTCTGAGCGCCACCAGTGGTGCTCAGGTCGCCAACGCAACCGTAACCGTTACGGGGCTGGGGCCGGTCGGTAGCATCACGGTCGGGAACACTCCGAAGAGGGTTACCGTCAGCCCGGACGGTACCCGCGCTTATGTTTGCAACTATGGTAGCCACACGATCTCGGTGATTGATACGGCGACGAATCAAGTCCTGACAGACATCCGGGTCGTGATCTCTCCGTGGGACGTTGCCGTCAGCCCGGACGGTACCCGCGCTTATGCCTGCAACTCTACACACGACACGGTCTCGGTGATCGATACGGCGACGCACCGAGTCCTGACGAGCATCCCGGTCGGGGACGGTCCGACGGGGATCGCTGTCAGCCGGGACGGTACCCGCGTTTATGTCAGCAACTATGCTGACCACACGGTCTCAGTGATTGATACGGCGACAGATCGAGTCCTGACGACCATCCAGGTCGGGATCAATCCGAGGGAGGTTGCCGTCAGCCCGGACGGTACCCGCGCTTATGTCTGCAACTGGAGTAGCCGGACGGTCTCGGTGCTTGATACGGCGACGAATCAAGTCCTGACGACCATCCCGGTCGGGAACTATCCGTACGGGATCGCGTTCAGCCCGGACGGTACCCGCGCTTATGTCAGCCACAATCACAGCCACACGGTCTCGGTGCTTGATACGACGACGGATCGAGTCCTGACGGACATCCCGGTCGGGAACGCTCCGTCCGAGATCGCTGTCAGCCCGGACGGTACCCGCGCTTTTGTCTGCAACTTTGGTAGCCACACGGTCTCGGTGATTGATACGGCGACGAATCAAGTCGTGATGAACATCCCGGCCGGGAACTTTCCGTTCGGGATCGCTATCAGCTCGGACGGTACCCGCGCTTATGTCAGCAACCACGGTACCAACCAGGGTAGCCACACGGTCTCGGTGATTGCGGTCTAATCAGGGCCTCCATTTGCCGGTCTCGAGTCAAGGCTAAATGTCCACATACCCTGCGGTTCCAAACTGCAGGGTGTTTCCCTCGCCAAACCCGATCGGTTGAACCCGTCAAACCCGTTTCCTCATCGGAAAAGGAGAAAAGGGGACGCATTCCCACGCCCAGTCAGGGTGGAAACCTGTAAACCCGAATGACCCAGCGTGCGATAGCTCATGACGAAATCCTTTTACCGATGGGAGAAAGGCTCAATCAAATACCAGAACGGTGGGGCGGGGCAATCTGATTTATCGACGAAGCGCCTGGCAGCAATTTTTGCCCAGAAACGGGCGGGCGCTTCAACACCTCGAATGAAGGGCGGGGTAACCACTCGTCGCCACTGTCAGATTTGACAGTAGCCGCTCGTTAATAATTTCGCGTTACATCACCCCAGCTGTTCCTGATTCCGCTTCCGTGAACTCAGTGTCCCTGGAGATAGTGCGATGGAAAACGAACACACGATTGACCTCTTTTCGCTGACACTGCCTTACGCGCCAAAAATGGTCGAGTTGGTGCCCCCCGACTCCGTGGCGCACGGCGGTGCTTCCATTGCTCATGCCACTGCGGTTGATGGTTTTAGCGTGATTTTGTTTGCCTACATTGGGCAGACAGAAAATGACCTGATCACGCTTTACCTGAACGATGAATTTGCAAATGAAGTGACCATCGCCAAAGGCAAGGAAAGTGAAAACACAACGCTGACCATTCCCTCCGAACGTTTTCAGAGGGGCCGCAACAACATCAAATTTGGTGTCAAACGCCCCTCCCAAAATGAAGAATTCACCAAGGACCTGATTCTGCTCTACCGCAGTTCCCCACCGGGTGACGTTCCGCCGGTATTGGCCATTAACGTCAGCCACGAGAGTATCGGTGCCGATCAGGCGGACGATGTGTCGGTGACCGTGACCTACAAGAATGCTCAGTGGTATGACCGTATTTTTGTCGATTGCAATGGCGTTGTGGTCAGGCATCAATTAGTGCCGGAGGTTGAACCGCCAGTCTCCGCGGCACCGCAAACCGTCGTTATTCCGATTGCCCGAGAGGTGTTGGAACAAGGAGGGAACGATACGGATTTCACCTTCAAGTTTCGGGTGGTCGATAATTTGACCAATCCGAACGGGCCACCGACCTGGTCGGATATTGTTAATGCGGATGTTCATCTCGATCGTATAACGCTGGCAATGCCAATACTTCGAGAAATCCTGACCGAGAACAATGACGACCCGGCCATCGTCGATCTCGCCAAGCTGAACGGCGGGCCGTTGTGGGCCTTGATTCATCTGATCGATGCGATCTGGGACGTGGGGGATGAGATCCACCTGACGTTCACCGCTCTGGTGGATGGCAGTCCGGTTGCCACCCATGAACAAACTCTGCCAATTAAACAGGTGCCGGGGCAATTCTCTTGGGACATACCCAACAGCAAGGTCGTTGCCGACAGCGTGGTGACGGTGATCTATGAGCAGGTCAGAAGTGGCAAGGTCATTGCCACGTCCAAAACGGCGACGGCGCAGGTGACGGGTGAGGCCGCGGAGCATGACGTGCTGACCTTCACCAACGAGCCCTACATCATCGCCCCGGCTGGCCGGCTGAAGAACGTTGAGTTGCTTCTCAGCACCAGCAATAACATCCCCATCCCCGGGGGCAAGCTCAGTCTGATTCTCCCGCCCAACTTTAGGTACGCCGATGACGGCAGCGGCCACCGCGACTTTATCACCGACGATGCCGGCAGGCTCAGCGTCAGCCGCGTCAAAGGCGCTCTCGTCCCCGGTTCTTACAGCCTGAGCGCCACCAGTGGTGCTCAGGTCGCCAACACTACCGTAACCGTTACGGGGCTGGGGCCGGTCGGGAGCATCCCGGTCGGGGACGGTCCGCTCGGGATCGCTTTCAGCCCGGACGGTACCCGTGCTTATGTCTGCAACCAGATTAGCCATACGGTCTCGGTGATTGATACGGCGACGAATCGAGTCCTGACGAACATCCCGGTCGAGAGCGATCCGGAGGGGGTTGCCGTCAGCCCTGACGGCACCCGCGCTTATGTCTGCAGCTGGAGTAGCAACACGGTCTCGGTGATTGATACGGCGACGAATCGAGTCTTGACGACCATCCCGGTCGAGGGCATTCCGAGGGGGGTTGCCGTCAGCCCTGACGGTACCCGCGCTTATGTCAGTACCAGTGCTAGCCACGGGGTCTCGGTGATTGATACGGTGACGAATCGAGTCCTGACGACCATCCCGGTCGGGGACGAACCGATCGGGGTTGCCTTCAGCCCGGATGGTACCCGCGCTTATGTCTGCAACCATGCTAGCTTCACGGTCTCGGTGATTGATACGGCGACGAATCGAGTCCTGACGAACATCCAGTTCGGGAACACTCTGGCGGGGGTTGTCGTCAGCCCGGACGGTACCCGCACTTATGTCTGCAACTCTGGTAGCACCACGGTTTCGGTGATTGATACGGCGACGGATCGAGTCCTGACGAACATTTCGGTCGGGAACCGTCCGTGGGGGGTTGCCATCAGCCCGGACGGTAGCCGCGCTTATGTCTGCAACGTGCATAGCCACACGGTCTCGGTGATTGATACGGCGACGAATCGAGTCCTGACGAACATTCCGGTCGGGAACACTCCGGGCGGGATCGCCATCAGCCCGGACGGTACCTGCGTTTATGTCTGCAACACTGGTAGCGCAACGGTCTCGGTGATTAGGGTCTAATCAGGGACACCCATTAGCCGATCGCGAGTCAACTAAATGTCCGCTTACCCTGCAGTTCTAAACTGCAGGGTGTTTCCCTCGCCAAACCCGATCGGTTGAACCCGTCAAACCCGTTTCCTCATCGGAAAAAGGGGGCGCATTTATGTGCGCCAGGCAAAGCTTGGTCGTCTGGGATTGACGGTGCAAGCCGTGATGAAATGGCGTAAGAAACCCAGCGGGTACTAACCCCCAGAAACGTTCGGGCGCTTCAACACCTCGAATGAAGGTCGGGGTAACCACTCGTCGCCACTGTCAGATCTGACAGTAGCCAGTCCGCCCCTGATCCCTGTGTGATAGCTCCAACCGCCGGACCCTCCCGGTCGTTCCACGAAGGAGCGTTTTCATGACCACCGAATCCACCAATACACTCGCTGAAACTTCGTCCGACAACACCGTTTTGGTGCTGTATCTGCCGTATGTGCTCGAAAGCACGATACCGGTGGAGGGGGGACATTGCGGTGTCTCTATACGGATTTATGACCTGTCCCCCATGGGCGCCAGGGTTAAGGTGGATGCGTACCAGGGGCAGGCACCGAACGATACCGTTGCGCTGAACCTGAACGGCCAACCAAACATCGCCAGTACGCAGACAGCATCCACGGATGATTCTGTCTTCCTGTACATTCCCAAAAATCTGCTGAGGCCCGAGTTCGTCAACCGCCTCACCTATACGGTGACCCGTGGCAGCCAGAACATGGGCACCTCCACGCCACCGCTGGAGATCTTGTACAACGCCATCCGCCCCGGTATCGAAGACCGCAAGCATGGCGACGATGGCCACTCTGAACTGAAACTGATTCTGCCCAAGGAAGTACTAGAAAACGGCATTGGCGCCGACCTCGCGGAGGAGGGTGTGGAGGTATGTTTCTCTTACCCTTACTGCCGGGCCTACGACAGAATCTTGTTGAACTGCAACGGCCAGGACGTCTACCGGTACGTCACGCCTGACGAAGCACCGGCCATTCCTTCTGCCGAGCCGACAAGGATTTGCGTCACCGTCGACAAAGCCGTTTTCGAACGCGCCGGTGATCATCCCCGGTTCGTGTTTTCGTACACCGTGACCGATCAGGTGGGAAACGGACCTGATACGGATTCGCCGTGGTCGGTTTCGTTGTTGGTGGATGTGTATCTCAAGACCAATCGGCTGGCGGCACCCAGACTTGCCGAAGACCCGGATGACCCCAGCGATGACCCGAAAACCATCGACCTCAGCAAACTCGGTAGCAAGGATCTGACCGTGTTGGTGTATGCCGATGCACCGCAGTGGCAATCCGATGACATCATTCGCGTGAAATACACGTCAACGCCGCCTGGCGGCCCGGCGGTGCCGCATCCCGTTGAAGCCACCGTTTCGGGGCTCCCGTTCACCTATAAATTGATGGTGCCCAATGCCGAGGTCATTGCCGACAGCGTGGTGAGGGTGATCTATGAGCAGGTCAGAAGTGGCGTGGTCATTGCCACGTCCAAAACGGCGACGGCGCAGGTGACGGGTGAGGCCGCAGGACAGCATGGCGTGCCGACCTTCATCAACGCGCCCTACACCATCGCCCCGGCTGGCCGGCTGAAGAACGTTGAGTTGCTTCTCAGTACCAGCAATAACACCCCCGTCCCTGGGGGCAAGCTCAGTCTGAATCTCCCGGCCAATTTCATGTATTCCGATGGCGGCAGCGGCCAGCGCGAGTTCATCACCGACGCTGTCGGCAGGCTCAGTGTCAGCCGCATCAAAGGCGCTCTCATCCCCGGCTCTTACAGTCTGAGCGCTATGAGTGGTGCTCAGGTCGCCAACGCAACCGTAACCGTTACGGGGCTGGGGCCGGTCGGTAGCTTCCCGGTCGGGAACGGTCCGTACGAGATCACCGTCAGCCCGGACGGTACCCGCGCTTATGTCAGCAACATAAATAGCAACACGGTCTCGGTGATTGATACGGCGACGAATCAAGTCCTGACGACCATCCCGGTCGGAAACAATCCGTACGGGATCGCCGTCAGCCCGGACGGTACCCGCGCTTATGTCTGCAACTCTGCTAGCCACACGGTCTCGGTGATTGATACGGCGGCGGATCGAGTCCTGACGACCATCCCGGTCGGGAACACTCCGAGGGGGGTTGTCGTCAGCCCGGACGGTACCCGCGCTTATGTCTGCAACGTGGCTAGCAACTCGGTCTCGGTGATTGATACGGCGACGAATCAAGTCCTGACGAACATCGGGATCGGGAGTCCGTACGGGATCGCCGTCAGCCCGGACGGTACCCGCGCTTATGTCAGCAGCGCTGGTAACCACACGGTCTCGGTGATTGATACGGCGACGAATCAAGTCCTGACGAGCATCCCGGTCGGAAACTATCCGAGCAGGATCGCCGTCAGCCCGGACGGTACCCGCGCTTATGTCAGCAACATAAATAGCAACACGGTCTCGGTGATTGATACGGCGACGAATCAAGTCCTGACGACCATCGGGGTCGGGGGCGCTCCGTACGGGATCGTCGTCAGCCCGGACGGTACCCGCACCTATGTCGGCAAATATACTAGCCATACGGTTGCGGTGATTGATACGGCGACGAATCAAGTCCTGACGAACATTGGGTTCGAGAATCCGTACGGGCTCGCCGTCAGCCCGGACGGTACCCGCGTTTATGTCTGCAACTTTAACCGCGCAACGGTCACGGTGATTAGGGTCTAATCAGGGACACCCATTAGCCGGTCTCGAGTAAGGCTAAAGAGAGATTAAGGGGACAGATCTATTTATCCCAGGAGATCTGTCTCTCCTATCGATTGAAAAGTGAGCAATGACTGAGTTGTTTAATCGACATCTCCAGATACTGATTCGGGCTACACATCCTTGCGCCGCTGCCTACGACTACGCCAGAATCCGCCGGCTTGTGCGCCTTGGGCCTGGGCTCTATCGTTTCACCCGTCGCTGAACAACAGCGATGGGGGTTTGGTAGCCCCGGGTAATCGTAAGGTGCTAAGCATCATGATTCGCAGCGTTTGTTCGTATCTGCATTATGGTGGTCATGCACAGGGCGTCTTCGGGCGCGCCGGTTTCCTTACGTCCCGGTCTACCAACCTGCGCATGGCCGCCACCCTCGTTTGGTAGCGAGAGTGATGGCTCCCTTTTAATGACGTAAGGAGTTTCATCTATGTTCAAAGTAACGCCCAATCCGCCAGAAACCGACGACGTTTCCCCGCACGAAACCCTCGACTCCAAAAAACTCCACGAAGCCGCCGACCGCGCCCTCGATCACTACCTCAAGCTGGCTGCCCACATCAAAGCCACCCCGCGCACACCTGGCACCATGTTCATCGTCAACCCGGAGCTCGATACCGAAACCCTGCTGGGCCATGCTTGCGAGTCGTTGGCATCAGCGAATGTCATGACCATGGATTTGGTGGACCATTTGGAGGGGGCGAGTCGCAATTCACTGTTGGGGATTGCGCAGATCATCATGCTGGGCGAACTGGCGGTGAATCGGGCGTTGGATAACATCGACCCGCAAGGGTAGCGACGAGCAGTAAAGCCAAAAAACGCGATCCGTAGCAGCTGGCGAAGCCTGCGTTCGGCTGCGCAGCAGTCGTAAAACCTGAGGTTGCGGTCTTCCTGAAACACCGCATCGTCTGATTTTACGACTGCTGTGCAGCCGAACGCAGGCTTCGCCAGCTGCTACGGATTGTGTCGTTCCTTAACTGATCGGCATTACCCGAAAGGGCCGTTTTTTGTTGTCGTCAAACCTTACACCCGCAACGCCCGCGTCATACGCAACGCCAACAAACTCCCGCAAACAATCACGCCCGCCAGCAGGTAAAGCGCGGCATCGGTCGACCCGGTGCTGTCCTTGACCCAACCCACCAGATACGGACTCAGGAACCCGGCCATCTGCCCCATGGAGTTGATCAACGCCAAACCACCCGCCGCAGCGCCCGCGCTGAGCAGCGCAGTCGGCACTGGCCAGAACATCGGCAGGCCGGTGAGGGCGCCCATGGTGGCGATGGTCAGGCCGAGGATGGCAATGGCCGGTGTAGTCGCAAAGTTCACTGCGATCAGCAAACCGACCGCACCCATCAGCATCGGCACCACCAAGTGCCAGCGGCGTTCTTTGCGCAGGTCCGCCGAGCGGCCGACCATCAACATGAACAGCGCCGCCAGCAGGTACGGAATCGCACTGAGCCAGCCAATCACCAGGTTATCGCTGAAGCCCAGGTTCTTGATGATCGACGGCAGCCAGAAGTTGATCGCGTAGACGCCGCTCTGGATGCAGAAATAGATCAGACCGAAGGCCCAGATCGCCGGGTTCTTGAACACCGCCAGCAGCGAATCGGTGGTGGTTTTCGGTTTGTTGGCCAGGTCTTCGGCGTGGTCGGCTTCCAGCACCGAACGCTCGAAGGGCGTGAGCCATTTGGCGTTGGCGTAACTGTCGCTCAACAGGAAGTAGGCGAGGGCGCCGAGGATCACGGTTGGGATACCTTGCAGCAGGAACATCCACTGCCAGCCCGCCAAACCCGCCTGGCCTGCGCCAAAGTGATTGAGGATCCAGCCGGAAAACGGGCTGCCGAGCAGGCCGGACACCGGGATCGCCGACATGAACAACGCCATGATGCGGCCACGGCGGAAGGTCGGAAACCACTGCGAAAGGTAGAGCACCACGCCCGGGAAAAACCCGGCTTCGGCCGCGCCGGTGAACAGGCGCAGGGTGTAGAACTCGGTCGGGGTGGTGACGAACAGCAAGCAGGTCGAGAGCGAGCCCCAGACGATCATCATCAGCGCGATCCAGCGGCGCGGCCCGAATTTGGTCAGGGCCAGGTTGCTGGGGACGCCGCACAACACGTAGCCGATAAAGAAGATCCCGGCCCCGAGGCCGTACACGGTTTCGCTGAATTTCAGTGCGTCGAGCATCTGCAGCTTGGCAAATCCAACGTTCACCCGGTCGAGGTAGTTGAACAGGTAGCAGATGAAGATGAAGGGAATCAAACGCAGGGTAATGCGTTTGTAGACGGCGTTTTTTTCGTCAACGATGGCCTGGGTAGCGGCGGCGCTCTGTGACATGGCGGGCTCTCTCTTTATTATGATTTTTTGCGATGCAAGGGTAACGTTGACCGCCCGGTGAGTCTCGGCCACCGCTTGGGTCATTGTCTTTGTGCCTGAGCACAGGGTTTGCCACCAAGGCCTGTGCGGGTGAACAATCCGCTCCATCACGCTTTCAAGGATCCCCGCTATGTTCGAACTCGATCACGACCTGGCCCAGGACATCGTCGACCGGGCGATGGCCATCCTGCCGTACAACGTCAACGTCATGGACAGCCAGGGCCTGATTCTTGGCAGCGGCGAACCTGAGCGGGTCAACACCCGGCATGAAGGCGCGCAACTGGTGCTGGCCAACGGGCGAGTGGTGGAGATCGACGCCCAGACATCGATTCATTTGAAAGGCGTTCAGCCGGGCATCAACTTGCCGCTGTTGCTTGATCAGCGCTTGATCGGCGTGCTGGGCATCACCGGTGAACCCGAGCAATTGCGCACCTACGCCGAACTGGTGCGGATGACCGCCGAGATGCTGGTCGGTCAACGTAATCAGCAGGCCGAACAGCAATGGCGGCGCCAGCGTTGCGACGATCTGCTGGCGTTGCTGCTCAGCGAGGCCGGGGATTCGCCGCGGTTGATCGATGAAGCGCAACAACTGGGGCTCAAGCCGCAGATGACGCGGGTGCCGTACCTGTTCGAGTTAGGGATGGAACACGGTCCGGGGCAAACCGTCGAGGCGCTCAGCGCCTGGTTGACCTCGCGCTACCCGGACAGTTGGTGCGTGAGTTCGGCCAAGTCCTCGTTGCTCTGGTGCCGACCGGCCGCGCAGGCGATCGAGAACGATCGGCTGCTGGAAAAACTCGACGGCCTCGGCTGGAACATTCTGCGCATCGCTGTGGGCGGGCAGGCCGATGGACTGTCGGGATTGCGTCGTTGCTACCGCCGCGTCGGTGACTTGCTGGCCTATGGGCGAGAGGTGTTGCCGCACTCCCGCTTGCTGACGCTCAACCGTTACCGGTTGCCGGTGATGCTCTGGCGGCACCGCAACGATGACGCGCTGGACGAGTTGCTCAAACCGCTGCGCAAAGTCATCGCCAAGGATGGCAACGGCCAACTGCTGGCGACTTTGCGCTGCTGGTGCGATCACGATGGTCAGAGCCAGGCGTGTGCCGATGCGCTGGGTATTCATCGCAATAGTCTGCGTTATCGGATGGAGCGGATTGCCGAGCTTAGTGGTGTTGATCCGCTAAGACTGGACGGAATGCTGGCGCTTTACCTCGGCGTCCAACTCCTCCCCCAAACTGATGCACCGAACACCAACCCGTAGCAGCTGCCGAGCCTGCGAGGCTGCGTTCGGCGGCGCAGCCGTCGTAAATTCTGCAAGCACGGTTTACCTGATGCTCCGCGGCGCATGATTTCACGACGGCTGCGCCGCCGAACGCAGCCTCGCTGGCTCGGCAGCTGCTACAAGGAATGTGTAGGGACAGATAGGTTTTGTGGAAATGAACAATAATCGTCATGGCCGCTTGTGCAGCGGACCGGCGTTATTGTGCTTGCCTGCTGGCAGCATGGAGCGCATTGGAACTGGAGAATTCGCATGAAAATCGTCATCGCCCCCGATTCGTTCAAGGACAGCCTGAGTGCCCAGGGTGTGGCTGATGCCATTGCTCTCGGGTTGGCGCAGGTTTGGCCTGATGCGCAACTGGTCAAATGCCCGATGGCTGACGGCGGGGAGGGGACCGTCGAGTCGATTC
The DNA here is from genome assembly GCF_057837605.1 of Pseudomonas sp. GL_093. NCBI lineage: Bacteria > Pseudomonadati > Pseudomonadota > Gammaproteobacteria > Pseudomonadales > Pseudomonadaceae > Pseudomonas > Pseudomonas sp. GL_093. Next base: position 3,279,213 of record NZ_CM174448.1, read on the forward strand.
TGGCGGCGTGCGAGGGCGAACTGCGCAGCACCCCAGTTCGCGGGCCGCTCGGCGCGACGGTTGAGGCCGCCTGGGGCTGGTTGCCTCAGAGTCACACCGCGATTATCGAAATGGCCGAGGCCAGTGGCCTGCAACTGGTTCCGCCGGGCAAGCGTGATGCGTGCTTCAGCAGCACGTTCGGCACTGGTGAATTGATCCGCGCGGCGCTCGATGCCGGGGCGCAACGGGTCATTCTGGCGATTGGCGGCAGCGCCACCAACGACGGCGGGGCGGGTGCGATGCAAGCCTTGGGCGTCAAACTGCTCGACGCACACGGCCGAACACTGGCACCGGGTGGTCTGGCGCTTGGACAGCTGGCCCGCATTGATCTGAGTGAATTCGATCCGCGTCTGGCCGAGGTGCGATTCGACATCGCCGCCGACGTCAACAATCCACTGTGCGGCCCTCACGGTGCCTCAGCGATTTTCGGCCCGCAAAAAGGTGCATCCCCCGAGCAAGTCCAGCAACTGGATCGCGCGCTCGGGCACTTTGCAGAACGGTGCGCGCAAGTCCTGAACAAAGACGTTCGTGACGAACCGGGCAGCGGTGCGGCAGGCGGCCTGGGGTTTGCCGCCAAGGCGTTTCTGGGGGCGCAGTTCAAGGCCGGTGTTGAAGTGGTCGCCGAACTGGTCGGTTTGGACGATGCGGTCAAGGGCGCCGACCTGGTGATCACCGGTGAAGGTCGTTTCGACGCTCAGACCCTGCGCGGCAAGACGCCATTTGGTGTGGCGCGTATTGCACGGAAGCACGGCGTACCGGTGATTGTCCTCGCCGGGACACTGGGGGAGGGTTATCAAGCACTGTACGAACATGGCATCGATGCCGCATTTGCCTTGGCCAGTGGACCGATGACGCTGGAGCAGGCGTGTGCCGAGGCTCCGCGGTTGTTGCGGGAGCGGGCGAGTGATATTGCGCGGGTTTGGCGGGTGGCCGCTCGCAAAGCCTGAAGCCGTACGATCACCTGTAGCAGCTGCCGAGCCTGCGAGGCTGCGTTCGGCGACGAAGTCGTCGTAAACCCTGCGAACGCAGTTTTCCTGGCACACCACAGCGTCTGATTTCACGACGACTCCGTCGCCGAACGCAGCCTCGCAGGCTCGGCAGCTGCTACATGGAACCAGAGTGTTTCATGGGTGAAACACTCATAACCTCCTGAAATATATTTCTCAACTCCCCGCAAAAAACCTCATCCCCAGCCGATACAGCCAATAGGCCCACACAAACCTATTCCAACAGTGGCGCCAAACTGAAAGCGCGTGCGCCGCCGCCCGCCCTTCAGCGATCACGCAAGGATGCTCGTAGCCCCATCACCCGAGAATCATCCTATGTCACTGCGTAATCTGAATATCGCGCCTCGAGCTTTCCTGGGTTTTGCCTTCATTGCCTTGCTCGTCATCGTGCTGGGTGTGTTTGCCGTGAACCGCATGACGACCATCCACCAAGCCTCCATCGACATGGAAACCAAGCAGCTGCCCAGCGTCGGTTTTCTCGGCAACCTGACGGAAAACGTCCTGCGTCTGCGCATTCTCTCGTTCCGGGTATTGGTCAACCGTGATCCGGCTGCGTTGCAGGAAGCCCAGACGCGTATCGGCGTGCTGGTCGACAAGGTTCGCAGCGCACAATCCAGCTATGCAGCGTTGTCGGCCACCCCGGAAGAAGCCGCGCTGTACAAGACCTTCACGGCAACCCTGGACAGCTACATGCAAGCCCAGAACCAGATGCTGGAGCTGTCGCGGCAGAACAAGCTCGATGAGATGCGCACGCTGATCAACACCCGGATCAAGGAAGGTACGGACCAGATGGGCGAGCAGCTGAACAAACTGGTGGCGCTGAATAATGCCGATGCGAAAACCGCCTCGGCCGAAGCAGGCGAGCAGTACCGCAGCGCGATTACCGGCATCATCGTGGTGGCGGTGATTGCGGCGCTGATGACCGTGCTGCTGGCCTGGCTGCTGACCCGCAGCATCGTCACACCGCTGAACCGTGCATTGCAGGCGGCGCAAACCATTGCGGGCGGCAACCTGACCAACGTCATCGAGGTCGATGGCAAAGACGAACCGGCCCGTTTGCTCGGTGCCTTGTCCGCGATGCAGGCCAGCCTGCGCAAAACCATCGAACAGATCGCCGGTTCCGCCACCCAACTGGGTGCCGCCGCTGAAGAACTCAGCACGGTCACCCAAGAAGCGTCCCGTGGTCTGCAACAGCAGACCAACGAAATCGAACAGGCCGCCACTGCCGTCAACGAAATGACCGCTGCCGTGGAAGAAGTGGCGCGCAACGCGGTGTCGACGTCCGAAGCCTCGAACCAGTCGACCCAGGCGGCCCGCGAAGGTCGCGACCGGGTGGTGGAAACCGTCGGCGCGATCCAGACCATGACCCACGATGTACAAAACACCTCGGTGATGATCGAAGGCCTGGCCGCTCAGGGGCGCGACATCGGCAAGGTGTTGGACGTGATCCGCGCCATCGCCGAGCAAACCAACCTGCTGGCGCTGAACGCTGCAATCGAAGCCGCCCGTGCCGGTGAAGCCGGGCGCGGTTTTGCGGTGGTGGCGGACGAGGTCCGGGCGCTGGCCCATCGCACCGCGCAATCGACCCAGGAAATCGAAAAAATGGTCGCCGGCATCCAGAACGGCACCGGCCAAGCGGTCTCCTCAATGCAGCAAAGCAATCAACGCACCCAAAGCACCCTGGAAATGGCCCGCGCCGCCGGCGTTGCGCTGGAGCAGATCACTCAGTCGATCCAATTGATCAACGAGCGCAACCTGGTGATCGCCAGCGCGTCCGAAGAACAGGCCCAGGTGTCCCGCGAAGTCGATCGCAACCTGGTGAACATCCGCGACCTGGCCACTCAGTCCGCCGCTGGCGCCAACCAGACCAGCGCCGCGACGCACGAACTGTCGCGCCTGGCTGTGGATTTAAATGCCATGGTGGCGCGTTTCGTGATTTGAGATAGGGTTGAGGCTTGGAACCCGCGCGACTGGAGAATTACATGCGCTATTCAGCCTTGACCAAACGAATCGCCGGTGACGGCGCTGCGGCCTGGCAGATTCATGACCGAGCACTGGAATTAATCGAGCAGGGTGTTGATGTGCTGTTGCTATCGATCGGCGATCCCGACTTCGATACGCCGCAGCCCATCGTTCAGGCGTGCATCGATAGCTTGTTGGCCGGTGATACCCACTACCCGGCAATACGTGGCAGTCGGGGGTTGCGCGATAGCATTGCCAACCGTCATCGACGTCGCAGTGGTCAAGCGGTGGATGCGGATCATGTGATCGTGCTGCCGGGCGCGCAGTGTGCGGTGTATTCGGTCGCGCAATGCCTGCTCGACCCGGGCGATGAAGTGATCGTCGCCGAACCGATGTACGTGACCTATGAAGGTGTGTTCGGTGCCTGCGCGGCCAAAGTGGTGCCGGTGGCCGTGCGCCCCGAGAACGGCTTTCGGGTCGATCCGGCGGATGTCGCGGCGCTGATCACCCCCAAGACCCGCGCTATTTTGCTCAACAGTCCGAACAATCCTTCCGGCGCCAGTTTGCCGTTGATGGTCTGGCAGGAACTGGCATCGCTGTGTGTTCGTCACGACCTGTGGCTGATCAGCGACGAGGTCTACAGCGATCTGTTGTACGAAGGCGAGCACATCAGCCCGGCGAGCCTGCCGGGCATGGCCGAGCGTACGGCGACCATCAATAGCCTGTCCAAATCCCATGCCATGAGTGGTTGGCGAGTGGGCTGGGTGATCGGGCCGAAACCTTTGGCCGAACACTTGGTGCACCTGTCGTTGTGCATGCTGTTTGGCATTCCGGATTTCATTCAGAACGCCGCGCAATTGGCGCTGGATGAGGATCTGCCGGAAGTGGCGCTGATGCGTGAGGAGTATCGCCAGCGTCGCGACCTGGTGTGCGCGAGCCTGAGTGATTGCCCGGGCATCCGGCCGATCCGGCCTGATGGCGGGATGTTCGTGATGATTGATGTGCGCCAGACCGGATTGTGTGCCCAGAGTTTTGCCGAGCGGCTGCTGGAGGGTTATGGCGTGTCAGTGCTGGCGGGTGAAGCGTTCGGGCCGAGTGCGGCGGGGCATATTCGACTGGGGTTGGTGGTGGATCAGCTGAAGCTGGCGGATGCGTGCCGGCGGATTGCGTTGTGTGCGGCTGACCTTCTGGAGGCGCGTCGGGCCTGAAAGTTTGCGTTGTCATTGCCGGCCTCATCGCGAGCAAGCTCGCTCCCACACTGGATCTCCAGTGTTCACACAACCAATGTGGGAGCGAGCTTGCTCGCGATGGCTGACTGACAGGCACCGAATTTCTTAAGCTTTCCACGCCTGTGTATTCACCAGATTCGCCGGCCGCTCACCCGCCAGCGCCGCCAGCAGATTGTCCACCGCACACGTGGCCATCGCCTCCCGTGTCTCATGCGTCGCCGAGCCAATGTGCGGCGTCGCCACCACGTTGTTCAGCTGCAACAGCGGCGAGTCGGTGTTCAGCGGCTCGCGTTCGAACACATCCAGCCCCGCAGCGCGAATCTGCCCGTCACGCAAGGCCTGGATCAGCGCCGCCTCGTCCACCACCTTGCCCCGTGAAATGTTGATGAAGATGGTTTCGGGGCGCATCAGGGCAAACTGCTCGGCCCCGATCAGTCCTTCGGTTTCAGCCGTCAGCGGCAAGGTCAGGCAAACGAAATCAGCCTGCTGCAACAGCTCCGGCAAGCTTCGGTATTGCGCGTCGAATCGCTGTTCCACCGCCGGTTTCGGTGAGTGGCTGTGGTAGATAACCGGCATGCCAAAACCGAAATGCCCACGCTGGGCCAGGGCCTCACCGATCCGCCCCATGCCAATGATGCCCAGGGTTTTACCGTGCACATCGGTACCGAATTGCGCCGGGCCGATGTTGCGCTTCCACTGACCGGCGCGAACCATGTTCGCCAGTTCCACCACGCGCCGGGCGGTCGCCAGGATCAGCGCGAAACCGGTGTCGGCCGTGGTTTCGGTGAGCACGTCCGGAGTGTTGCTGAGCAGGATCCGTCGTTCGGTCAGGTAGTCGATGTCGTAGTTGTCGACCCCCACGGAGACGCTGGCAATGGCTTCCAGGTCAGGTGCCAGGTCCAATAATCCGGCATCGAGTTTCAGACTCGCACCGAGCAACCCGTGGGCACGGGGCAGGGCCTCGCGCAGTTTTGCCAGGCCGTCGGCATTGAGGTTGTCGATCAGCGTCACCTCGGTCTGCTCGTGCAGGCGAGCCATCAGCAGCGGCGAGAGTTTCTTGTACAGCACAACCTGCTTTTTCATCGTCATCATCTCAACTTCAATTCAGGAATGAGCAGCCGTCGACCGTTGCACAACGGCCTTGGCCACGACCCGGTCGCTGGCGCCGGGCTTGAGGAAAATCGTCAGCACCACCGAGAGCATCAACGCGCCGCTCATCAACAGATAAGAAGCACCCGGCGAGCCGGTGGAGCTGTTCAAGTAGCCCACCAGATACGAACCGCCAAACGAACCGAGCGCACCCATGCTGTTGATCAGCGCCATGGCGCCACCCGCGACGTTGGCCGGCAGGATTTCCGGGACGATGGCGAAAAACGGTCCATACGGCGCATACATGCAGGCACCCGCGATCACCAGCAAGGTGTAGGACCACCAGAAGTGTTCCGCACCCAAAGCGTAGGAACCGTAAAACGCAATTGAGGCGATCAGCAGTGGCGGCCAGACAAAGCGTTTGCGCTTCTGCAACTTGTCCGAGCCCCAGGACACCAGCAGCATGCCGATCACCGCCGCCAGATACGGCAGCGAGGAGAGCCAGCCGGCCTCGATCATGTCCATTTGCGCACCGGCCTTGAGGATCGACGGCAGCCACAGCACGAAACCGTAGACGCCAATGCTCCAGCAGAAAAACTGCAAGGCCAGGATGATCACCTTCGGCGAACGGAAGGCTTCGGCGTAGTTTTTCACCGCTTTGATGCCGACCTGTTCGGCCGCCAAAGCGCTTTGCAGATCCTGCTTCTCTTGATCGCTCAGCCACTTGGCTTGGGCGGGACGGTCATCGGCCAGACGCCACCAGATAAATGCCCAAAGCACCGCTGGCAAACCTTCGATGATGAACATCCAGCGCCAGCTGAAATGCTGCACCAGATACCCCGACACCACCGACATCCAGAGCATGGTCACCGGGTTACCGAGGATCAGGAACGTGTTGGCGCGCGAGCGTTCGGCACGGGTGAACCAATGGCACAGGTACACCAGCATCGCCGGCATCACCGCGGCTTCGACCACGCCGAGCATGAAGCGAATCACGACCAGCCAGTAGGCGTTGGAGACGATCCCGGTCAGCGTGGCCAGGCCACCCCAGAGAATCAGGCTGACGAAAATCAGCTTCTTCACGCTGTGCTTCTGGGCGTAGATCGCGCCCGGCACCTGGAAGAAAAAGTAGCCGAGGAAGAACAGCGCGCCAAGCATCGACGACAGTCCCGGCGTGATCATCAGGTCGGCGGCCATCCCGGAGGCGGCGGCGAACCCGTAGTTGGCGCGGTCCAGGTACGCCAGGCTGTAGGTGATGAACACGATCGGCATGATGTACCACCAGCGGCGGGCGGCGAGTGTTGCGGTTTTCATAGTGGTGCTCCTGAGCTTGTTGTTTTTGTCGCAGCAGGTAACGGGTTAAATCTTCAGTGATTGTTATGGCCTCTTCGCGAGCAGGCTCGCTTCCACAGGGGAATTACGTTGGAATGCGATCCAATGTGGGAGCGAGCCTGCTCGCGAAGGCGGCCTCAAATTCGGCGATCATTTCGGATCGATCGGGCAACCCCTCCATATCCCCACGGCTCTGTACCGCACGGCTGCCAATCCAGTTGGCACGCTTCACGGCGTCGGCAAAGCTGTGGTTTTCCAGCAGGGCGCTGATCATGCCGACGGCAAATCCATCGCCGGCACCGACGGTATCGACCACCGTTTCCACCGGCACGCCCGCCACGAAACCCTGGTCCAGATGAGTGCGGTAATACGCCCCGTGCGGGCCCAGTTTGATCGCCACGGCTTCGGCGCCTTGATCGAGGTAAAACGCCGCAATGTCGGCCGGGTCTTCGAAACCGGTCAGCAAGCGGCCTTCACTCAACCCCGGCAGCACCCAATGGGCGAGGGCGGCGAGGCGGTTGATCTCGCTAATCATCTGTTGCTCGCTGGCCCACAGGCTCGGGCGCAGGTTCGGGTCGAAGGACACGCTGCGCCCGGCATCGCGCATGCGGGTCATCAATTCGAAAGACATTTCCCGAGCCGTTTCGGACAGCGCCGGCGGAATACCAGTGGCGTGCAAGTGCCGGGCGTTCAGTAATTCAGGCGCGATCGACTGCCGCGACAGATGACTCGCCGCCGACCCACGGCGGAAATACTCGACCACCGGATCGCTGCCATCGTCGGTGCGTGACTTGAGTTGAAAACCAGTCGGGTGCTCGGTGTCGATGGCAACGTTGCGGCAATCCAGACCTTCTTTTTCCAGGGTGTCGATCACGAACCGTCCCAGCGAATCAGCGCCCACCCGGCTCAGCCAGGCCACGTTAAAACCCAACCGCGACAAGCCAATGGCGACATTGCTGTCAGCCCCGGCAATGCGTTTGTGGAATTGGCCAATGTCGGCCAAATCACCGTTGTGTTCGGCGACGAACATCGCCATGGTTTCGCCGAACGAGAGAATATCGATCTCAGACATGAGCGCTCTCCAACCGGGTTTGACCGAGGCGGGCGAGGGTGGCGACATGCTCGGTAGTCAACTGCACCAGGTCGTCGCCTTGCAGCGGATATTCCGCCGCCCGCATCACGCCTTGGGCCATGTGCCGCAGCAGTTGTTCCCACAGATGCAGGTCGCTGGCGGCCGGCGGTATGGCGACCAGTTTTCCGTCGGCCCGGCGCGTGACGGCTTTGCAGTGCACATAGCCGACGTGACGACCTAGCAACCGCGCGGCGCTGGCGGCGGACTGGTCTTGCCAGTGCCAGTTGCCGATGTCGAAGGTCATTTTGACCGGCAGGTTGTGTTGCTCGATTTCAGTGAAAAAGCGCTGGAATGGCTCGATGCGGCCACCGTGCAGGGTTTGATCATTTTCCACCAACAACTGCACAGCGCTTTTGCCCAGCACACGGGACAAGGTCTGGAGGTCGCTGTTGTCGGTGAAATAACCCAGGGACACTTTCAGCCATTTGGCTCCGAATGCCTGCGCGCGCTGCAACGCAGAGATCAGTTCGGGATTGGGTTTGGACTGGCCGGCCAGCCACAATTCCATCGGCGAGGAATACACGCTTTCGAGGCCTTGGGCCTGAGTGGCGTCAGCCAGTTGCGTGGGGTCTTCGACAGTCAGCAGTTCCTCGCGCCATTCGATGCGCGTGGCGCCCGCGGCGGCCAACACGTCGATAAACGATCCCTGGCCGCGTTGGCGAACAAGGTCGGCGCCGTAGCTCGACAGGCTGATGGAAACGGGTGGTTTATTCATTGTTGTATACCTCTGAAACCGGTTTCATTTTTGTTCAAAAAAATCCATGGCAGAAAGATGCGGCGTTCTTTAGGTCCCCATCGCGAGCAAGCTCGCTCCCACAGGTTTTGTGAACACCACAGATCCCCTGTGGGAGCGAGCTTGCTCGCGATGAGGCCATAACATTCACTGAAAATCTCCAAGAGTCGACCCACGCACAATCAACTTCGCCGAAAAATCCAGGGTCCGCACCGGCCCGTCATCACCGCGCAAACGCTTGAGCAAACACTCGAACGCACTGGCGCCAATTTCGGCCGTCGGTTGGGCGAGGGCGGTGATCCCGCTGCCGACCAACGGATACCAATCCAGATCATCGAGGGCGATCAGGCCGACGTCCTCGAACAGATTGCACTTCAGTTCACGCAACGAATGGGTGCTGGCCAGCGCGGCGATTCCGTTGGCGCAGAACAGCGCTTTCTGGCCGGGGCCGGGCGTTTCGAGGAAGGTTTTCAGCTGGGCGGTGAGTTCGCTGCCGGTTTCGAGGAGGGTGCCGCGCAGGGTAGGGCGTTGTTCGATCTGCGCCTTGAAACTGCTGACCCGTTCGATCCGCGAACTGGTGCCGTCAAACGGCTCGGTCACCAACAGCACATCGCGATAGCCGCGTTCTTGCAAATGGGCGAGGGCCATTTCAACGGCGGCAGGATTGTCCAGCCCGACCAGATCGCTGTCGAGCTGCTCGACCTTGCGATCCACCAGTACCAGCGGCATTTCCCGGTGCAGCTCACGCAACTCATCGCGGTGATGGCCGAGGGTGTTCACGATCAAGCCTTCGATGTTGTAGGAGCGCAGCAGGGCCAGGTGCTGGCGTTCCTGCTCGTCATCGCGATCGGTGTTGCACACCACCAGGCTGTAGCCGTGCTGACGGCAGGCGGTTTCCACCCCGTGCATCACGGCAATCGAATAAGGGTTACGGATATCGGCCACCAGCATGCCGATCAGGCGGGTTCGCCCGCGTTTCAGGCCGCGGGCCATCTGGTTCGGGCGATAGCCGAGTTCGGCGATTGCCTGCTCGATGCGCAAGGCAATGGCATCGGAGAGCAGGGCGCGGTCATCGCCGATGAAGCGCGAGACGCTGGCCTTGGAGACCTTGGCATGTTCGGCGACGTCGAGCATCGTCACGCGGCTGCGTTGGGCGGCGGAGAAATCGTTCAAAGGACTGACCTTATTTTTGTAGGAGCGTCTGAAACCGGTTTCAGGAAACACGATAAACCTGACTGTCGTCAAGCAAGTCTTCTCTAGAGCTTTACGCGGTTTCCGACAGGCGGTAGCAATACCTGTCAGATTTGACAGTAGGCAGTTTAAGGGAATCGGCGCTCAATATCTGAAAACGCCTTCAACAAGAAATAGGCACTGAGAACACTACACAGAGCGAGAATCTGCGATGCCACGATCCAATGAACAAGTCACCGCTGCGGATTTGCGGATAGATGGTGTCAGCGAATCCGATCCAGCAGGCCGGATCCCCTGGGAGCAACTGATCAATGGGACGACTATCAGGATTCCTCGATGGGATCGTTTTCCGGATCGGCCTGGGCGTTTTACGATTCTTCACATCTATTGGACACAAAACAGTGTTGAAGAAGAAATATATACGCAGACATACACACAGGTAGACGACAAACCGGAGTTTACGTTTCCACTGACTCCGCAAAGAATGAGCGTGGATGGGGTCGCTTTTATTCAGTATGTACTTGAAGGGTTTGATGGGAATGAAGATCCATCTCCTATAAAGACACTGACGATTGATCATACTTTCGTACCGTCCCTTAAAAGTCCCGGCTTTCCGGATGCCAGTATTTGGGGGTATATAAACTGCACGCCTCGTTACCCGGAAAGCCCGCCTGTTTGGGAGAAAATCAGACTGCAAATATCGGCTGAACTCATTTTCAGAGAATTTGACGAGTTTGTGTTGGAATGGCAGGGCTTTTCCACACTCAATGGCTCACCGCCGGCGTTAACCCCATTACACGAGCTACGCAGAACATTAAGTGAAAGCGATGCGGAGAATGGTTTTGTCTTTGATATACCTTTCGATCCCTACGTAAGACCAATGTTTGATAATGATTCAGGCATTGCGCGATATACGATTGTTAGAAGCGGTGTGCCGGTTGCGAAATCTTACGATGGCCTTGTGAAAATAGATCGAATTATAAGTGGTGAGAGCATTCCCTGTGGTGGTGCACCATGAGATAGAAAACGATTGTCCTTTCATTGGTTTTTGTTGTGCCGTTGTGATTGCTAGAAAAGTGGTCTGTCTCCTGGTGAAAGTTATTGATGAGTTTTCGTGCTGTTCTCGTCGAGCTGTTAGCGTGCCGGGATTGATTTGACTTGGATATTTTGTTCGGAGAAGAAAAATGACTATTCAAGAGAAATTCGGTAAAGCAAAAAAGTTAACATCCCAGGAAATCGCCAAGCGTGCTCGTTTGGCGTTGCGCACGTCTACGGTTAACGTAGGCATTATGGCCGATGCTCCAATAATTGTTGGAAAGATTGTCGACGATCTGATTCCAAAAGCGATTCTGGATCCGGGGCCGATGACTGTAAGATTCGACACTAAAACAATCGCTGTTCCTCACGACCTTGATGGATGGGCGCTTTTCCAGCGCAAAGGAACGTCAGGAACTCCCGTATTAGTTGGCGAGGATGACTTTGGGGGAGTAACAAGCCGGCCAGAGTTTCTTGATGTTCCGGTGGCTACCACTGCGCTTGTCGATGATGATCGGACAAAGATCTCAACGACTTACCAGTATCAGTTTATCTTTTATAAAGGCAGTGATGGTAATCCGGATTTTTTGCCATGGGTGACGGCGGAGATTGATCGTACTGCTCCTGAACAGGATAAAACTTCCGGTACCAAGTTTAAGCCGGACGCAGTTCTTTTCCAAAACCTGCCGGCGCGCGGGACGATTGACGATGATTGGCTGAGAGATAACACGCAGCTTTCTCTAACCGTCAATACAGGTTATGAGTTTTATCGTCCGGATGATGTGATTGATGTCTATATCGACACTAACTATGGAGCTGGTACACCTGTCCATAGTCAAGCGTTGACCTCGTCCACTGTGAATATTCCACGGGATCAGCTTCCAAAACTCGATTCGCTTTATTTTATCTGGTACGTATTGCGTGATGTGGTGGGTAATGAAAGTGACCCCGCTCTTTCGGGCTCATTTAATGTTCGACGTCTTCCGCCACCTTCGTTGATCGATTGTGTAATTCCTAAGGGTATTTCGCCAGATGTCATTGATCTTGAGGATCTTGAAACCCCTGTTTTTGTGAATGTGCCATATACCACTAACGGCCAGGAGAACGATCGGATTATCCCGACAGTCACCAATGGAACATTGCCGATTTCTCTGGGTAGTCAGCCCTTGGGGACGGCACCAAGAACCCTGCAGTTCCCGATCTCCACCAGCCGATTGTTGGCACTTTGGGGCAGTGCTACAGCGGCAGTGCCGATTGTCGCCAGTTATCAATTTTCTCGTGGCCTGGAACCGTTACGGCCCTCTACCAACACCGATTCCGCCCTCGATTTTAGCTACCGAGGTCCGGTAAATCCGGTTTTCCCTGGAAGGGAAAACCCCAATATGACCAAGGTTACCGTTGTAGGTCCGAGTAACACGCCAAACCACATTATTGCGGATGACCGAGGTGAGGACGCGGACATTAGTACACCCATGATTACTGCCCCCATAACCTGGACACCAACCGGCGATGAAACTGCAAGGCTTTGGTTCAACGGGGTGGCGGTAGACAGTCAGTTGCTACCGGCCGGTCCAGCAACGCCGTTGACCTTTACGATCGATCCTGCCGTGATTGATGCAGCAGGTCCAGGTACAAAAATCGCTTATTGGACGATCGAAGAGACGGGTGGCCGTAATGTGATCAAATCGCCTGACACAGAAGTGATCATCGATAACGTTCGGGTTTCTCTGCCCCCACCAACAGTCCGTTTGTTCAATGGATTCGTGTCATGCCGGTACCTGGCTTTCCCCAATTTTGAGTTGCCAGTGACGGTTACGATTGATCCGACTTACATGCCGACAGGCACAGTCGTAACGTTAAAATCTGTGGGTACTGAGGATGCACAAGGCCTGGTACCCATTGCGGGTACCGATTTCAGTAAGGATTACCCAATCAGCGGCTCCGAAACAGGTGGTGTTTTTGTAGAGAACATCCAGCCATACTTGACGAAATTGAAACCCATTCAGCCACCGCGCAGCTCCGGCTTGCCTAATGGATATATAAAAATCTGGTATGAAGTCACCATTTTTGGTGTGCCGACTCCATCAGTGAGTTTCCTCAACGAAGTTTCGTTACTGAATGACAGTGGTAATTACTGTGAGGGTAGTCCAACCAATGGACTCTGAATGAGTGTTTGCCGGGGGAGTACGCTCTCCCGGTATTTTTCCTATTACAGTAGGTAACATATTCCTACTGTTTTCCAGATTATTCCTACATACCAGGGTTGCGCATAGTTGTAGTGTGCCGGCGTTTACGGTCGGCATCCGGTCGTTCGCACATTCATTTCTTCGTTCTTCAGGGAACAAAAAATCGGAAAACTCTATTATGTGGTCAAAAAAAGATGCCACCCAAATAACGATGATGAAAATGTGGTTGGGTGGTTCCTCGCTGAGTTTTTTTTCATTGTTGATGTCTCAGACCGTAAACGCCGGAACATTGGTAGGCGGCACTCAAACAATTACAAATGGCTACAACGTGGAGCAATGGGTTCTTTCTCAAAATGCTACGTTGAACGTCGACGGGGCTCAGACGCTCAATGTCACCGCGTTTGAATCGACGTTGAATGCGAGTGGTGCAGTGACTCAACAGATCTCGGCCAGTCGCGGGTCTACGGTCAGCCTGATCAACACGATTGTAGTTGGAGGTAATGCACGTGCGGGACTGGAACTCGCCAACAGTACTGCCACGATCAGCGGCAGTGCAATCAGCGGCAATCGGCTGGGCTTGCAGGTGGGACATGCTGTCGGCACGAACACTGGCTCCAGTGCCACACTGACAGGCAGCAGCGTCATCGGTGTAACGGGAGGCGCTCGCGTAACGGCCTTCAGCACACTTGCGCTGGACAAGTCGACGCTAGAGGGTACGGGGACCGGCAGTACCGGTCTCACTTTGCTCAGTGGTGCAGCGTCTGCGGTCAATGGCACACACATTATTGGCGCACAAAACGGCGTGACATTGGGATTGGAAGGTGCGGGTTTACCGGCCAGTCAATTGCGAGTGGATCAATCGAGTGTCGAAGGCAAGAGCGGCGCAGCCATCGTAGTCGACAACGCCGGCATATCGGCGCCCGTATCTCGAATTGATGTTCTCAATGGGTCAACACTGACCGGTAGTAACGGAACGATTCTGGACGTCAGGGGCGCGAGCGATGCTGCACTTAACGTAGAGCACAGTGCCCTGACAGGCAGTGTCCGGGTGTCTGATAACAGCAATACTGCATTGAGTTTTACCCGCGCTTCGCTGATAGGAGATGTGAGCGCTGATGCGGGTAGCACTGCGACTGTCGCGCTACAGCAGGCTTCGCAGTTGAGCGGTGTCATGAATAATGTCGGCACGGTTGGCATTGATGCCACGTCCAGGTGGAATCTGACGGGCAACAGCCAGGTCGGTGACCTTGTGCTGAACGGTGGCACGGTGAAACTGGGTGCTGATAACGATTTTTTCCAATTGAGTGTCCATAACCTGTCCGGAAGCGGTTTGTTTGAGATGGGGGCCAACTTCACGACAAATCAAAGTGATTTTCTAAATGTCACCGGTACCGCAACCGGTGATCATCAATTGCTGATTGCCAGTACCGGCAGCGAACCAGCCAGCGGCCAGCCCATCCAGGTTGTTCACACCGCAGGTGGGGATGCCCGATTCTCGTTGGCCAATGCTGAGGGTCAAGTTGATCTGGGGACGTTTTCCTATGGGTTGAAACAGGGCGGAACCGGCAATGACTGGTTCCTGGATCCTGAAAGTCGCACGATCAGCCCCTCCACTCGTGCAGTGACGGCTTTGTTTAATACCGCTCCAACCGTTTGGTACGGTGAATTGACCTCATTGCGCAGCCGTATGGGGGAACTGCGTTTCAACCCGGACAAATCAGGCGCGTGGCTCAGAGCCTATGGCAACAAGTACAACGTCAGTGACGCTTTTGGCGATGGCTACCGACAATCCCAGCAAGGTTTTACATTGGGCGCCGATGCTCCCCTGCATTTGGGTGACGGGCAGTGGTTATTGGGGGTAATGGCCGGTCATAGTTCCGCTGATCTGGATTTGCACCTTGGCACATCCGGTACGATTAAAAGCTACTACGTGGGTACTTACCTGACCTGGATGGATGACGTCAGTGGCTACTATGTCGACAGCGTGCTCAAACTCAATCGGTTCCAGAACGATGCCAAGGTCGGGATGACTGACGGCAAACGTTCCAAAGGCGACTATGACAACAGCGCGATCGGTGGCTCTGTGGAAGTGGGGCGCCATATCAAGTTGGAAAAAGGCTACTTCATTGAACCTTTCACTCAGTGGTCCGCGGTGGTAATTCAGGGCAAGGATTACAAACTGGATAATGGTTTGCAGGCCGAAGGCGATCGTACACGCTCCTTGCTCGGCAAAGCCGGGGTCACAGTCGGGCGTGATTTGCAGCTGAATGGCGGTACTAAATTACAGCCTTATGTTCGAGGGGCATTCGCCCATGAGTTTTCGACGAACAACGAAGTCAAGGTCAACAATAACGTGTTCAACAATGATCTTTCAGGGTCGAGGGCTGAGGTCGGGGCGGGCATTGCAATCAATCTGTCGGAACGTTGGCAGGCGCATGCAGAAATTGAATACATGAATGGTAAGAATATTGAAATGCCAATGGGAGGCACTGTGGGCGTGCAATTCAAGTGGTAAAGGGCTGTTACGCATACCCAGGCGTGTAAATAGGTATAAAAGGGCCTGGGTTGAATGCCGAGGCCCTTGTTTTGGTCTAACGAATGAGCGTCGGGCTGGAACGACTAAGAACTGTATCGAAGTGCCCTCTGCACAAATAATTTCCGGTCCCATCAGATTTATCTATGTCGGCATTGAAATTGCCAATGAAGGTCATATTTTCGAGATCCAATGTATATTGGATCGTCCCTGTTCTGGCTTTTTGAAGGGTTGGGTTGGCCAAGTCTTCATAGTTATTATAGAAAAGCGAGACCTCATCATCACCGTCAGTGATTTTCCCGATGTTACTTTGAATGTCTTTTGAAAATGTGATGGTGAACGTTTTTGCTTTGTTGTCTGTACGATCAGTCGCAATCACGACCCAAATTTCACCTCGGCCTGGGGTTGACGAGCTTCGTAGTTCGGTCAGTGAGGCTATAAAGTCAGAGCTATCTTCCAGATTTGCAGTAAATACTTCATTCATAGCTGAAGGGGCACAGCGAGCTTTCAAGGCGGTATTGCTCATGATTACACTCTCCATATAATTAGCAGCGAATCCAGGCCGCATCTTTCGATGTGAAGTGCCTGGATGTTTCATATAAGACCAATATCAATACCTTGTAAACTGTCAGATATAGCAGCTATACAAAGTGCTGGTTTTGTGTTTGGGGGTTGTTGTTTTGTGGGTTCTATTTACAACTGGCGAACATTAATTCGATTTTTTATAACCAGATGTATATCTGTCAGTTGAACAGTCCCGCCGCGATGTTGATCGAGAACCCGAGAATGGCCGTGTTGAACAGAAAGCCGATCAGCGACTGCGCCAGGACAATCTTGCGCAAATCCCGAGTCGCCACGCCAACATCGGACGTCTGAACCGCCGCGCTGATGGTGAAAGAGAAATACAGGAAGTCCCAGTAATTGGGGGTTGTCAGGCCTTCAGCAAAACGCAGGGCGGGGTCTTTGCCGCCCCAGGTGTAGAACAGACGGGCGTAGTGCACGCTGAAAATCACCCCGATCAGCAGCCATGAACCGATCACCGTCAACGCGGTAAAACCGTAGTGCAACAGTTTGCGAGTGGTTTCAAGGTCTTTGCTGCCAGCCAGTTCGAAAGTGATGGTCGCCAGGCTGGCAATCGCCGCAATACACACCACAAACAGCACCAACCCGGCATTTTCGTCTTCGACCTCGGCAATGCGCTTCACGTCCGGCGCTTTGGCGCGCGCGGTGAGCCAGAGCATCAGGACCAGGTAAGTCCAGACGCCGGCATTCCAGCCGAAGAGGATTTTGCTGATGATCGAGTCGGCCGGCGCCAGAATGCCCACTGCGACGCCGAGGGTGGCAGCGGCGGACAGGCGAGGGTGGGTGCGGGCGAGGAAGGGCATGTGAACTCGATACGTCAGGGCTTTGCAAACACCTTAGCCCAGCGCGGTCGGGTGTGACCACAGACGATCAGGCAAACGCTGATCCTGTGGGAGCGAGCCTGCTCGCGATGAGGTCGTAACATTCAACATCCATGTTGACGGTTACACCGCTATCGCGAGCAGGCTCACTCCCACATTAGGCCGGTGTTGTTGGTTAGAGGTCTTTATGGCTTTTGCGCACCAGTTTCATCACCACCACAAAAAACACCGGCACAAATACCACCGCCAGCGTCGCCGTGATCATCCCTCCAATCACCCCGGTGCCGATGGCTTGCTGGCTCGCCGAACTGGCCCCGGTGGCAATCGCCAGCGGCACCACACCAAGAATGAACGCCAGCGACGTCATTACAATCGGCCGCAGTCGCAGGCGCGCGGCTTGCAGGGTGGCGTCGATCAGGTCATGGCCTTCGTCGTACAGGCTCTTGGCGAACTCGATGATCAGGATCGCGTTCTTCGCCGACAGCCCGATGATGGTGATCAATCCGACCTTGAAGAACACGTCGTTGGGCATCCCGCGCAAGGTCACGGCCAGTACTGCGCCGAGCACGCCGAGCGGCACCACCAGCAGCACCGACGTTGGAATCGACCAGCTCTCATACAACGCGGCCAGACACAGGAACACGATCAGCAACGACAAACCGAGCAGGATCGGAGCCTGACTGCCGGACAACCGCTCCTGCAACGACAACCCGGTCCATTCCTGGCCCAATCCTGCCGGCCCTTGCGCCACCAGACGCTCGATTTCCGCCATGGCTTCGCCAGTGCTGTGACCGGGCGACGGTTCACCGGAAATGCTGATCGCCGGGTAGCCGTTGTAGCGAGTCAATTGCGCCGGGCCCTGGGTCCACTTGGCCTGGACGAAGGCCGACAACGGCACCATTTTTCCGGCGTTGTTGCGCACGTGAATCTTCAGCAGATCGGCGACCTGACTGCGCTGATCGCCTTCAGCCTGCACCACCACACGCTGCATCCGCCCCTGATTGGGGAAGTCGTTGATGTAGGCCGAACCGACGGCGGTGGACAGCACATTGCCAATGTCGGCAAAGGAAACACCCAGCGCGTTGGCCTGTTTGCGGTCGACTACCAGTTGCACCTGCGGTGCTTCGGCCAGCGCGCTTTCGCGCACGTTTATCAGGATCGGACTTTTCTCGGCGGCAGCGAGCAATTCACTGCGCGCCTGCATCAGCGTGGCATGGCCGAGGCCGCCACGGTCCTGCAAGCGGAACTCGAAACCGCTGGAAGTGCCGAGGCCATCTACCGGCGGTGGCAGGACGGCAAACGCTACGGCGTCCTTGATCTGGCTCAACGCGATGTTGGCGCGATCGGCAATGGAACTGGCCGAGTCGTCGCTACCTCGATCAGACCAGTCCTTGAGCGTGGTAAACGCCAACGCCGCGTTCTGCCCGCTGCCGGAGAAGCTGAAACCGAGAATCACCGTGCTGTCGCCGACGCCGGGTTCAGTGGCGTTGTGGGCTTCGATCTGCTCGACCACCTGCACCGTGCGGTTCTTGCTCGCGCCCGGTGGCAGTTGAATGTCGGTGATGGTGTAACCCTGATCTTCCACAGGCAGGAACGAGGAGGGCAGTCGACTGAAGCACACGCCCAATCCGATCAGCAGCACGCCGTAGATCAGCAAGTAACGGCCCGTGCGTTTAAGCGCATAGGCGACCCAGCCCTGATAACGCTCGGTCAGTTGCTCGAAACGCCGGTTGAACCAGCCGAAGAACCCGCGCTTCTCGTGATGCTCGCCCTTGGCAATCGGCTTGAGCAGCGTCGCGCACAACGCCGGGGTCAAGGTCAGGGCGAGGAACGCCGAGAACAGAATCGAAGTCGCCATCGACAACGAGAACTGCCGGTAAATCACCCCGACCGAACCCTGCATGAATGCCATCGGAATGAACACCGCGACCAGCACCAGCGTGATGCCGATGATTGCGCCAGTGATCTGCTTCATCGCCTTGCGTGTTGCCTCTTTGGGCGACAGGCCTTCGGTGGCCATGATTCGCTCGACGTTCTCCACCACCACAATCGCGTCATCCACCAGGATGCCGATCGCTAGCACCATGCCGAACATGGTCAGTACGTTGATCGAAAACCCGAGCGCCAACATGGTTGCAAAGGTGCCCATCAGCGCCACCGGCACCACCAGGGTCGGAATCAGCGTGTAGCGGATGTTTTGCAGGAACAGGAACATCACCGCGAACACCAGTAACATCGCCTCGCCGAGGGTGTAAACCACCTTGGTGATCGAGACTTTGACGAAGGGCGAGGTGTCGTACGGGATCTTGTATTCCACGCCAGCCGGGAAGTAGCGCGCCAGTTCGTCCATCTTCGCCCGCACCAACGTGGCAGTGCTCAAGGCATTGGCGCCCGGCGCCAATTGCACGCTGACGGCGGTCGACGGTTTGCCGTTGAGGCGGGTGGAGAACTGGTATTCCTGACTGCCGATCTCGACGCGCGCCACGTCTTTGATGCGAACGGTTGAGCCATCGGGATTGGCTTTCAGGACGATGTCGGCGAATTCTTCCGGTGTCGACAACTGACCTTTGACCAGAATGGTTGCAGTGATTTCCTGGGTGGTGCGGGTCGGCAAGTCGCCGATGCTGCCGGCCGACACTTGTGCGTTCTGCGCGACGATGGCGGCGTTGACGTCAGCCGGGGTCAGGTTGAAACCGATCAGCTTTTGCGGGTCGATCCAGATTCGCATGGCCCGTTCGGCACCGTACAGCTGTGCCTTGCCGACGCCGTCCAGGCGCTTGATCTCGTTCATCACGTTGCGCGCCAGGTAATCGCTGAGCGCCACGTCGTCGAGCTTGCCGTCGCTGGAGGTGAGGGTGATCAGCAGCAGGAAACCGGCGGAGACTTTCTCCACCTGCAAACCCTGCTGCGTCACCGCTTGAGGCAGGCGCGACTCGACCACTTTCAGGCGGTTTTGCACATCGACCTGAGCCATTTCCGGATCAGTGCCCGGCTGGAACGTCGCGGTGATGGTGGCACTGCCGAGGCTGCTCTGGGATTCGAAATACAGCAGGTGGTCAGCGCCGTTGAGTTCTTCCTCGATCAGGCTGACCACGCTTTCGTCCACGGTCTGTGCCGAAGCACCTGGGTAGGTGGCGTAGATTTCGACTTTCGGCGGCGCGACGTTGGGGTATTGCGCCACCGGCAACTGCGGAATGGCCAGGGCGCCGGCCAACAGGATGAACAGGGCAACCACCCAGGCGAACACCGGGCGATCGATAAAGAACTGCGGCATAAAGAAGCGTCCTGCTTACTGACCAGAAGCCTGGGCAAGTGGAAGAGGGGTGTCGTCGATCTGCACTTTTTCGCCGGGACGGGCATGTTGCAGCCCTTCTGTGACGATGCGGTCACCGGGCTTGAGTCCGGCGGTGACGATCCAGCGATCGTTCTGCACGGCGCCCAGTTCGACCGGTTGCTGGCCGACTCGCTGTTCGGCGTCGAGCACCAGCACTTGGGCGATGCCGGCGCTGTCACGCTGGATGGCCCGTTGCGGCACGCTGATGCCTTGCTGAATGACCGCTTGCTCCAGACGCACGCGCACGAAGCTGCCCGGCAGCAAGTCGAGGTCCGGGTTGGGGAATTCGCTGCGCAGGATGATCTGGCCGGTGCCGGGGTCGACGGTGATGTCGGCGAACAGCAACTTGCCCGGCAACGGATAGAGACTGCCGTCGTCCTGGATCAGCGTGGCTTTGGCCTGGTCCTGACCGACCTGCTGCAACTGGCCGGAACGGAACGCCCGGCGCAGGTCGTTGAGTTCGCGGGTCGATTGGGTGAGGTCGGCATGGATCGGGTTCAGTTGCTGAATCAATGCCAGCGGTGTGGTTTCGTTCTGCCCGACCAGTGCGCCTTCGGTCACCAACGCACGGCCGATGCGCCCGGAGATCGGCGCCGTGACCGTGGCGTAACCCAGGTTGAGTTTCGCCCGTTCCACGGCGGCCTTGTTCGCGGCGACGTCGGCAGCGGTTTGCCGGGCACTGGCCCGGGCGTTGTCATAATCCTGGCCGCTGATGGCATTGCCTTCGATCAACTGCGCGTAACGCTGCTCTTGCAGGCGCGCCTGGAACGCATTGGCTTCAGCCTTGCGCAGCGCCGCTTCAGCGCTGTCTAGGTCAGCCTTGAACGGCGCCGGGTCGATACGGAACAACACTTCGCCTTTTTTCACATCGCTGCCTTCACGGAACGTCCGTTGCAGCACCACACCGGCCACCCGGGCGCGCACTTCGGCAATCCGTGGCGCGGCAATCCGCCCGCTCAGTTCACTGGTGATCGACAGGGGGCTGGCTTGGATGGTTTCGATCCGAACCGTGGCCAGAGGCGCCTGTTCTTCGGCTGTCGAGGCCTTGTCACAAGCGCTCAGCGTCAGCGCCAGTGCAATCAGGCTGAGCCTGGCAAGCAGATTCTTTGACATGTGATACCCCAATAATGACCCCCAGCATCCTACGGGGAGGCGACGAGGGTAGCGGTGAAGCTTTGTAGGCGCTGTGTGAAATTGTGTAAGGGTTTTACTCAGGCATGGACGAGGGCGTATATCCTTGGCGACTTGATTTTTTCTGCGACTGTTGTGCCGCCATCGCGAGCAAGCTCGCTCCCACATTTGAAATGCATTCCCCTGTGGGAGCGAGCTTGCTCGCGAAAGCGGTCTATCAAACGCCACTGCACTTTCTGGAACACCCCACATGCCCAACATCCTCCTGGTCGAAGACGACACCGCGCTCTCGGAACTGATTGCCAGTTACCTGGAACGCAACGGCTATAGCGTCAGCGTGATCAGCCGTGGTGACCATGTGCGCGAGCGTGCGCGGGTCAATCCGCCGGACCTGGTGATCCTCGACCTGATGCTGCCGGGGCTCGATGGCCTGCAAGTCTGCCGCTTGTTGCGCGCCGATTCGGCCACGTTGCCGATCCTGATGCTCACCGCCCGCGATGACAGCCACGATCAGGTGCTGGGCCTGGAAATGGGCGCCGACGACTACGTCACCAAACCCTGTGAACCGCGTGTGTTGCTGGCCCGGGTGCGGACTTTGTTGCGGCGCAGCAGCCTCACCGAGCCGCAGACCGCCAACGACCGCATTCTGATGGGCAATCTGTGCATCGACCTGTCCGAGCGCACCGTGACCTGGCGCGAGCAATTGGTCGAACTGTCCAGCGGTGAATACAACCTGCTGGTGGTGCTGGCCCGGCATGCCGGCGAGGTGCTCAGTCGCGACCAGATTCTGCAACGCCTGCGCGGCATCGAGTTCAACGGCACCGACCGCTCGGTGGACGTGGCGATTTCCAAGCTGCGGCGCAAGTTCGACGACCACGCCGGCGAGGCGCGCAAGATCAAGACCGTGTGGGGCAAGGGTTACCTGTTCAGCCGTTCCGAGTGGGAATGCTGAGTCAATGTTCAGAATCCTGTTTCGCCTGTACCTGGTGACCATCGTTTCGTACAGCGCGGCGATCTATCTGGTGCCTGACGTGGTGATCAAGGTCTTCCAGGAGCGCTTTGTCACCTACAACCTCGATTATTCGCGCGGGCTGCAAACCCTCATCGTCAAACAGTTTCACGCGGTGCCCCCGGAGCAGTGGCCGGCATTGGCCGCGGAGATGGACAAGGAATTCCAGCCGCTGCACATCGTCCTGACCGGTAACGACGACGCCGATTTCACCCCTGATGAGCGCAAACGTCTGCAGCGTGGCGAGCACGTCGTGCGCATTGGCGACTGGGGCTGGCGCACCCTGGCGGTGTCGCCGCTGAACGAGCGGACGGTGGTGGAGATGGTCGTGCCGCCGGACCCGATGGACGTCAGCCTGTTGTACTGGAGCATCAACGTGCTGATCGGCGCGACCATGCTCGCCTGCCTGTTGCTGTGGCTGCGCCCGCACTGGCACGACCTGGAGCGCCTCAAAGGTACGGCTGAACGCTTCGGCAAGGGCCACTTGAGCGAGCGTACACAGATTTCAAAAAGCTCCAACATCGGCAGCCTGGCCAATGTCTTCGACACAATGGCCGGCGATATCGAGAACCTGCTCAACCAGCAGCGGGACCTGCTCAATGCCGTCTCTCACGAATTGCGCACGCCCCTGACACGACTGGATTTCGGCCTGGCGCTGGCACTGTCCGACGATTTACCCGCCGCCAGCCGCGAGCGTCTGCAAGGTCTGGTCGCGCACATTCGCGAACTCGATGAACTGGTGTTGGAACTGTTGTCCTACAGCCGCCTGCAAAACCCGGCGCGGCTGCCGGAGCGGGTCGAGGTGTCGCTGGATGAATTTATCGACAGCATCCTCGGCAGCGTCGACGAAGAGCTGGAATCCCCGGACATCGTTATCGATGTGCTCTTGCACGGACAACTCGAACGCTTCGCCCTCGACCCAAGACTGACTGCCCGCGCTATTCAGAACCTGCTACGCAATGCGATGCGTTACTGCGAAAAACGCATTCAGATTGGTGTGCAGGTGTGTGCCAAGGGGGCTGAAATCTGGGTGGACGATGACGGGATCGGTATTCCGGATGAGGAGCGTGAGCGGATATTTGAACCTTTCTATCGACTGGATCGCAGTCGGGACCGGGCCACTGGCGGGTTTGGTCTGGGGTTGGCAATCAGTCGTCGAGCGCTGGAAGCTCAGGGCGGCACGCTCACCGTCGAAGCGTCGCCGCTGGGTGGGGCACGGTTCCGGTTGTGGTTGCCCACCTCAGCCTGACGCACTCTGTGTAGCAGCTGCCGAGCCTGCGAGGCTGCGTCCGAGGACGAAGTCCTCGCCAATTCTGTGCACACGATTTACCTGAAAGACCGCGATACCTGAGTTTGCGACGGCTTCGCCGCCGAACGCAGCCTCGCAGGCTCGGCAGCTGCTACAGAGACTTAACCCGGCACTTCCTCCGCTGAAATCAACCCAACCCCAGCCACCTGCATCCGCTCGATCGCCGCGGC
Organism: Pseudomonas sp. GL_093; assembly: GCF_057837605.1. Lineage (NCBI taxonomy): Bacteria > Pseudomonadati > Pseudomonadota > Gammaproteobacteria > Pseudomonadales > Pseudomonadaceae > Pseudomonas > Pseudomonas sp. GL_093. The sequence goes on from NZ_CM174448.1 coordinate 3,303,037, forward strand.
CAATGAGCCGTCCAGATCAATCGCCCGACACGCATCCATCACCACAAACGCGTTAAACCCTGCCGCCCGCGCATCCAGTGCAGAGAACATCACGCAGAAATCGAGTGCCAGCCCAACCAGATAAACCGTGTCGATACCGCGTTCTTTCAAGTACCCGGCCAAGCCTGTGGTCGTTGTACGATCCGCCTCCAGGAAAGCCGAATAACTGTCGATGTCCGGGTTGCAGCCCTTGCGGATGATCAATTGGGCGTGGGGCAGGTCCAGATCCTTGTGCAACTCGGCCCCGGGTGTGGCTCGCACGCAATGGTCCGGCCAGAGCGTTTGTTCGCCGTAAGGCAGTTGAATCACGTCGTAAGGTGCGCGACCCGGGTGGCTGGAGGCGAACGAGGCGTGTCCGGCCGGGTGCCAGTCCTGGGCAATGATGACTTGGGTGAACCGGGCGCCGAGGCGGTTGATCAGCGGTACGATCAGGTCACCTTCGGGTACCGGCAACTGGCCACCGGGGATGAAGTCGTTCTGTACGTCGATGACCAGCAAGGCTGTGCGTGAAGAAATAGGCATGGGTGGGTTTTCCTCCTTGGAAATGAGACACCGAGCATAGTGACAAAACGGATCACGCGCTCAGCCGGCCTCTCAACAATTTCGCCATGTCCTCCAGATCCGCCACCGGGTTATGCCCGATCAGCATCCAGGCATGTTGCATGTCAGCCCAATAGACAATGTTCATCCCGTACCGGCGCTCCTGGGCGAAATGCCGGCTGCCGCTGTTGGAGCGGGTGACGCACAGCGCCATGGGGCCGTGCGTCGGGTCCAGGTAGGTGATTTGGGCAATGGCGACGCCGTCGTACTCGAGGATTTGCGCGCGCTTGTACTCGGAGCGTGGCAGGGCCAGTTGCGCCGGCACAAGATTCAGGCCCAGACGTGCATCGATGGTCCGCAGTTGCGCGCGCTGAGCGGCTTCGTCAGTGGGCAAGTGGTCCAGGGTTTGCGGCACGTAAAGCGACATGTACTCGGCCACCAGCCCGCGCCAGTTTTCCTTTTGCTGGCTCAACTGCCAACCGAGGAACAGCCGGTCCGCCAACACGCCACTCACCACCAACCCGGCGGCCGCCGCGAGAAACCAGCGCCGATTCATGGCCGGGCGTTCAGGTGAAGGCAAGGTGTCGAGCATCGATTGCAAGCGGTCCACGGGCGCCTGTCGGCCCAACTCGTCGTAGGCCTCCTTGAACGGCAGGCTGCTGCGGGCCAGCCATTGCAGGCGCAGATTGAGCGTAGGGTCCTCGGCAATGGCCGCGTCGATGCGGGTGCGCTGTTCGCTGTCGAGCTGGTTGTCGAGGTAGGCCACCAGTTGCTCATCCGAGGGTACCGTCGGGCGTGCGTGATCGTTCATCGACGTTCTCCAGTGGAAGGGTTCGGCACGGCGTGCAATGGCGGGTACTCGGCCAGTTTCGCCCGTGCAGCGGCCAGGCGACTCATGACGGTGCCGATGGGCACGTCCAGCACGTCGGCCACCTCGCGGTAGGACAGACCTTCGACATAGGCGAGAAACACCGTTTCCCGCTGGGTTTCGGGCAAGGCATCCACACGCCGGATCACCTGAGCCGCGAGGACATGGGTTTGCGCCGCGTATTCACCATCGAACGACAAGGCGTTGTCGGCATCCACCAGCCCCTGTCCATGACGCACTCTTCGGGAGCGAACTTCGTTGAGCCAGATCGAGTGCAGAATACTCAGCAACCAGCGGTCCATGCGGGTGCCCGGGACAAACTGCCCGGCACGCTCGAGCGCCCGCACGCAGGTGGCCTGCACCAGGTCTTCGGCGACATGTCGTTGCCGGGACAACAGCAGGCCGTAGCGCCATAAACGCGCCAGGTGCTGGCCCAGTTCTGCCCGTATTGCCTGATCGCTGGCGATGGCGACCTCCGTCTGCTCGGTGTGTCAGGTTTTCGATGAATCGTTGATGGCTTCGGCCAGGTCCTGGTATTCCTCGCAGGTGGTGCTGCCGCAGATGGTTTTGATCTGCTGCAACTGCTCCTGCGCCAGGTCCAGCCGACCTTTGACCACATACGCTTCGCCCAGGTATTCGCGAACTTGCGCGTAGTGCGGGTCAAGTTTGACCGATTGCAGGTAATAACCGATGCCTTCGTCGGTACGCCCCAGTTTACGCGTAGCGTAGCCGCGATAGTTCAACGCCTCGGCGGTGTTTGGCTGTTTGAGGGTGTCGAGCAGGGCCAGGGCTTCTTCGTAGCGACCGTCCTTGGCCAGGCGATAGGCGTAAACGGTGCGGTCGGCGTCCGGTACCAGGCTGCTGGTTTGCTTGAGGCATTTTTGCGACCGGGAGTCGAAGACCTGTCCTTTGGGGCAATTCGGTCTTGCGGGGGCGTCATCGCCACCACCATTGGCGAATGCAAGTGAACTGGACAAGGCGACTGCCAGCAGCAACTGGACGGTTAACACAACGAAACGGGTGTTCATGGGTGATGCTCCACAGGTTAATTCGCTTCAGTTCGTGCCATGCCCGGCAACATGCGGCGCAAAGTGTTATCACGCAAGCTGAAATGGTGAACTCTCAGGGGGGATGAAAGGTGAACACCGCAGGGTGAACAATTATTCATTTCTTTCTGGCGGTCTGTGCAAGGAAAGCTCAAATCGAGGCGCTATGCTCGACAGCATTCGTTGTCGATCTGGAGCACTGCCATGAAAGATCAGGTCCATCACTCGGCGGCCGCCGGCTATAAAACCGGCGCTGATACCTACGTTCGCGGTCGTCCGGATTATCCGCCGCAAGTGGCCGATTGGCTGACGGGTACCCTTGGTTTGAACGCGGACAAAGCCGTGGTTGATCTGGGCGCCGGTACCGGCAAGTTCACCGGTCGGCTGGTGGCGACCGGCGCGCAAGTGATTGCGGTGGAGCCGGTGGCGCAGATGCTCGAGAAATTGTCCGAAGCCTTCCCCGAAGTGCTGGCCGTCAGCGGCACCGCCATGGACCTGCCGCTGCCGGATGCTTCGGTGGACGTGGTGATCTGCGCCCAGGCCTTTCACTGGTTTGCCAGCACCGAAGCACTGACCGAAATTGCCCGTGTACTCAAACCCGGCGGCAAGCTGGGGCTGGTGTGGAACCTGCGGGATACCCGGGTGAGCTGGGTGCCGAAACTGGATGCGATCGTCAATGCGCTGGAGGGCGATACGCCGCGCTATTACACCGGAGCCTGGCGACAGGCGTTTCCGCATGTGGCATTCGGACCGCTGGCGGAACAGTGTTTCAGCCATAGGCATACAGGCTCGCCGGAAGATGTGATTTTCAACCGCGTGCGCTCCACCAGTTTTGTGGCGGCATTACCAGAGGAGGAGCGGGCGAAGGTTGATGAGCAGATCAGGGCGCTAATTGCGGCGGAGCCTGACCTGCGTGGCAGAGACGTGGTGACGGTGCCCTATGAGACGGCGGTGTTTGTAGCGGTGAAGGGCAGTTAGATCGGTGGGGAGGCCATTCGCGAGCAGGCTCGCTCCCACACTGGTATTCGGCCGGACACAAAAATCTATGGTCGCTGAAAATCTATTGTGGGAGCGAGCCTGCTCGCGAAGAACGATGACTCGGTATCAGCTCAGTAGACGGATTGGTTCTCCCGCAGACCAAGCCTGAATATCCTCAATCATCTGCGAGAAAAACTGGTGATAGTTCTGCTGGCTGACATACCCGACATGGGGCGTGGCCAGCACGTTGTCCAGGGTTCTGAACGGATGATGAGGCGGCAAGGGTTCCTGCTCGAAGACGTCCAGCGCAGCACCGGCCAGTCGCCGTTTCTGCAACGCCTTGATCAACGCGGCCTCATCGACAATCGGTCCGCGCGCCGTGTTGACCAGCAGCGCCGTGGGTTTCATCCAGTCCAGCGCCTGGGCGTCCACCAAGCCACGGCTACGATCGCTGAGCACCAGATGGACCGACAGCACATCGGCCTGTTCGAACAGTTCCTGCTTGCTGACGTAGGTCACGCCGACTTCGGCTGCGCGTTCGGCGGTCAGGTTCTCGCTCCAGGCAATCACCCGCATGCCGAATACTTGACCGAACTGGGCAACACGAGTGCCGATGCTGCCCAGCCCCAGGATCGCCAGGGTCTTGCCGTGCAGGTCGCCACCCAGGCTTTGCTGCCATAAACCGGCGCGCAGGGCGTTGGCTTCGACCACCAGGTTGCGGGTCGCCGCCATGATCAGCGCCCAGGTCAGTTCCGGCGCGGCGTGCTTGTAACTGTCGGTGCCACAGACCTGGATACCCTGCGCGGCGGCGGCTTTCAGGTCCAGGGCGGCGTTACGCATGCTGCCGGTGACCAGCAGCTTGAGTTTCGGCAAGCGCCGCAGCAGGTCCTCATCGAACCGGGTGCGCTCGCGCATCACGCAGATCACCTCGAACTCACCCAACCGTGCCGCCAGGGTTTCGTTGTCGGCAGGGTAGTCATGGATGAAGTTCACCTGGCCGATGTCGTCCAGCACCGACCAGTCCACCACGTCACGGGCCACGTCCTGCCAGTCATCAATCACCGCAATCTGCACTGCCATCAGCCTTACCTCATCAATGAACGGGGTTGGTTTTGTTCAGCCAGGCGAGCAGGGCCTGGTGGAATTGCGCCGGTTCTTCCATTTGCGGCGCGTGGCCCATGCCGGGGAATTCGACCAGCGTCGACCGGGGAATCAGTTTCGCCACCTGCTTGCCGAGGACGTCGTAGTGACCGAGTTTCGCCTTGACCTCGGGCGGTGCGATGTCGCTGCCGATGGCGGTGGTGTCGGATGTACCGATCAGCAGCAGGGTCGGCATCTTCAGGTCCTTGAACTCGTAGTACACCGGTTGGGTGAAGATCATGTCGTAGATCAGCGCCGAATTCCACGCCACCTGCGTATGCCCCGGTCCTTTATTCAGCCCGGCGAGCATGTCTACCCAACGATCGAATTCCGGTTTCCAGCGGCCGCCGTAATAGGTGTTGCGTTCATAGGTGCGGATGCCGTCGGCCGTGAGTTTTCGCTCGCGTTCGTACCATTGATCAACCGTGCGATAGGGCACGCCGAGGGCTTTCCAGTCTTCCAGGCCGATGGGGTTGACCAGTGCCAGTTGTTCGACTTGATCGGGGTATTGCAGCGCATAGCGAGTGGCGAGCATGCCGCCGGTGGAGTGCCCGAGAACACTGGCCTTCTGAATGCCCAGGGCCTTGAGCAGTTGCTGGGTGTTGGTCGCCAGTTGCTGGAAGCTGTACTGATAGTTGTCCGGTTTGCTGGAGGTGCAGAAACCGATCTGGTCCGGGGCGATGACCCGGTAACCGGCCTCACTCAAGGCCTTGATCGAACTGTCCCAGGTGGCACCGCAGAAATTCTTGCCGTGCATCAGCACCACGCTGCGTCCATTGGCCTTGCCGTGAGCGGCGACATCCATGTAACCCATTTGCAGGGATTTGCCCTGGGACTCAAAGGCGAAATGCTTGACCGTGTAGGGGTACTCGAACCCTTGCAGTTCCGGGCCATATTCCGGGCCTTCAGCGTGGGCGATGACAGGCAACGCAGCGGTCAGCAGCAGGCCGGGCAGCCAGCGCGAGCGGGTGAGGGACATGGGTGAACTCCATTGGAAATCGGCCGATGCTGGATCGGCATGATTAGGGCGACATTAAACACAGGCAATCGCCGTGGATAATCGTTCAACCCATCCAGCCCACTGTGGCCATGGTCAACACACCATAACGGGCGCCTTTGGCAAGGGCCACGATCAGCAGGAATCGCCCCAGCGGCTCGCGCATCACGCCGGCCACCAGGGTCAGCGGATCACCGATCACGGGCACCCAGCTCAGCAGCAACGACCAATGACCGTAGCGCTGATAATGGACCCGGGCTTTTTCCAGATGGCGCGGGCTGACCGGAAACCAGCGCCGGTCGCGAAATCGCTCGATGCCGCGACCCAGCCACCAGTTCAGCAGCGACCCCAAAACATTGCCCAACGTCGCCACGGCCAGCAGTGACCAGAGCCAATACTTGCCGCTGAGCAACAGCCCCACCAGCACCGCTTCGGACTGTAGGGGCAACAAGGTGGCTGCGCCGAATGCGGCGAAGAACAGCCCGATGTACGCACCGAACATCAATGGGCAGGGTAGTCCGCCACCACCACGTCAGTGCCGTCTTTCTTCAGGCCGATCACTTGATACGCATCGCTCATGCCGTCCATTTCCATGCCGGGTGAACCCATGGGCATGCCGGGGGCGGCAACACCCAATAGATCGTCGCGCTTGCTCAAGGCCAGCACCTGATCGGCGGGAACATGGCCTTCGACGAATTTGCCGTTGATCAAGCCGGTATGGCACGACGCCAGACGCGGAGGCACGCCGTGCTGTTGCTTGAATTCGCTCATGTTGGCTTCGACGTGATCCTCGACTTTGAAGCCGTTGGCCTCTAGATGACTGATCCATTTTTTGCAGCAGCCGCAATTGGCATCGCGGTGGACTTCAATCGGGATCAGGTCGGCGGCCTGGGCCAGGGAGGAGATGAAGAGGGCGCTCAGGGCGGCCAGACGCAGGTGGGTTCGCATGGGGGGCTCGTCTCGGGTTGCGGCCAAAAAAGACGCATTTTGACCGGTTTTTCCAACCAGGCATCGTGGGATTGTTTCGAAGTGATACGAGGCTGGGCAACAAGATGATCGTAGATCAAAGCTGTCAGCCGGATGAGCGCAGGATTACAAGATTGTCAGGTTTGATTGATACAGCCAGGCAGGCTGGCTGGCCACGGCCTCCATGGGCGTTGCATTTACCCATTTCGAAACGCATGTGCAGCCCTCTGGAACAAGGCGCTTGGCGATTTGTATCGTAAATGTAGAAGAATTGTAAAAAAGCAGAAATAGTTGTTTGAGAGGGGGCAATGCCGCGTCGATACTCCTGCCCACTTCAGTCAGGTCAACAGGGATTAATGATGACCGCTGTACCTGAATATCGGCATACAAAAGGAACCTGGATATGAGCATCGGCCCCATCGCCAATTGGACGATTCGTGGCGACAATGCCCCGCAGCCGCAGAACACTCGCAGCCTCAAGGCCAACCAGATGTTGCAAGCGGTGGGAAAAAACCCGCTGGCCTTGAACGTCATCAAAATGGATCAGATGAAGCTTCACAGCCAGATCAAGGGCTTTGATCCGGAGAATGTCACGTCCACCCAGTTGGGCAAATTGAGTGCTTTTCTCGTCGAGAGGGGGCTGATCAGCGGCGTCACGGCCGCGATGTTTGCCAACGCCGGCGACAAGTTCGATCGTTTTGGTGTTCAGGCGGAACCTGATCAAAAGTTCGATGCGCTGGAGTACTTCGCCACTCAACTCAATGGCATCGAGACCAACAACCTCAAAGGCAACAAGTACGCCAATTACCTGATTCCCGAGTACAAGCAAGCTATCTATGTACTGCAGAATTTGAAGGACTACGGCGACGCTGCCGATCAGACCGTCAAGAAGAAGTCGATCAACACGCGAGCATGACAGCATCGCCTGTCAGACCTGCCACGGGTGTGAGCAGGTCGACAGGCAATGATTTACCGGTCGAGCAACTTCATGACTTCCTCCGGGTAACGTAAACCTGCGGTGGCATTGGCCGGGAATATCGCTTCCAGAGCGAGTAACTCTTCGCGACTCAATTTCACGTCCAGCGCGGCCACATTTTCTTCCAGGTATTTACGCTGTTTGGTTCCCGGAATCGGGATCACGTAATCGCCCTGAGCCAGCACCCACGCGAGCGCCAGTTGGCCGGCGGTCACGCCTTTTTCGGCGGCCAGGTCCTGCACTTGCCGCACCAGCAGCAGATTCTTCGCGAAGTTCTCGCCTTGAAAACGCGGGCTGAAACGACGGTAGTCGTCTGCCGCGAAATCATCAGGGCTTTTCAGCGCTCCGGTGAGAAAGCCTCGACCCAACGGGCTGTAGGGGACGAAGGCGACCCCCAGGCGCTGACACGCGGCCAGACAACCGTTTTCCTCCTGATCACGGCTCCACAACGAATACTCACTTTGCAGTGCACTGATCGGATGAACCTTGTGTGCCCGCTCGAGCGTTGCGACCGAGGCCTCGCTCAAACCCAGGTACCGAACCTTGCCGGCTTTCACCAGGTCGGCCATGGCGCCGACGGTTTCCTCGATGGCCACCTGCGCATCGATGCGGTGCTGGTAGTACAAATCCAGGGTCTCGACACCGAGGCGCTTGAGGGTGCCGTCGATAGAGGCGTGAATGTAATCCGGTCGGCCGTTGACGCCCCGCGCAACCGGATTGCCCGGGTCGCGGACGATCCCGAATTTGCTGGCCAGAAACACCTGGTCGCGCTTGCCGACGATGGCCTTGCCGATCAGTTCTTCATTGGTGTGCGGGCCATACATGTCAGCGGTGTCGAGCAGGTTGATTCCCAACTCCAGCGCGCGGTGCAGAGTGGCCGTGGCTTCGCGGATGTCCACGCCAGTCGTGTAGAAATCGGTCATACCCATGCAGCCCAGACCCATCGCGCTCACTCGCGGACCGTTTTTGCCCAGTTGACGTGTTTGCATGAAATCAGCTCCCTGTGAATGTGAAACCTATTGTTGACCTCGACAGAAACAAGATAAACCGGCTAAAACTGCTATCACTGTTCGTAATTTCTAAATAATCAGCCGGTAAGCAAAAACAATGGACCGTTTTAACGCCATGCGCGTGTTCACTCGAATCGTCGAACTGGGCGGCTTTGCCAAGGCGGCGGACAGCCTGCAATTGCCTCGGGCCTCAGTGACCATTCTGATCAAACAGCTGGAGGCGCATCTCGGTGTGCAGCTGCTGCAACGCACGACGCGGCAGATCAGCCTGACGCTCGACGGTGCGGCCTATTACCCTCGTTGTGTACGGTTGCTGGCGGACCTGGAGGAAACCGAAGCGGTGTTCAGCGCTGCACGCAATAACCCCAAGGGGCTGTTGCGCGTGGACATGCCGGCGGGCGTGGGACGCTTGATGGTGATCCCGGCATTGCCGCAATTTACTGCTCGATATCCTTTGATCGAGTTGGAAATCGGCTTGAATGACCGGCCTGTCGACCTGATTCGCGAAGGCGTCGATTGCGTGCTGCGGGGCGGCGACTCACTGGACGATTCACTGGTGGCGCGGCCGTTGGCCATGCTGGACCAGGTCACGTGTGCCAGCCCCGACTACTTGAAGCGATTCGGAACGCCCCTGTGTATGGCTGACCTTGAAGGCCATCAGATGGTGGAGTACTTCTCCAGCAGCAATGGCAAGCGTTATGGGCTGGAATTCATGGTCAATGATCAGGTTCAGGCCATAAATCTACCCAAGCAAGTCTCGGTCAACAGCGCCGATGGTTATTTGGCCGCTTGTGAGGCGGGATATGGTCTGGTCCAGACCCCGTATTACCACGTCGCCCGCCAGCTGAGCGAAGGCCGTTTGTGTGAAGTCCTCAGGACAGTGCCGACACCGGGGATGCCGCTGACGGCGCTCTACCCGCCACACCGCCAGTTGTCCCGGCGGGTGAGGGTGTTTGTTGATTGGTTGGTGGAGCTTTGCGCGCAGCCGGGCAATGACTTTTATCGAAAAGACTCACGCGGCTGAGCGGGTTCTGTTCAGTGCTTCGGCGCTACTCTGCGTGTTGGCGTTTTGCTGTAAATCGTCATGCAAGCGTTGCATGTGCGGGCAGTGCAGGTTGAGGTGTCGAGACTGCGCCCCTCGATGAAACAGTGCGAACCACCCATTGGTGTTTGATGTAGGCATCAGCCCGGTAAAGGCGAAGCCAAGGGCTGCCAAATTGCGCAAGTCCCCGGAAAAGTGCCGTGACAACTGAAGTTTGGCCGAAATGAGCCAGTGCCTCGGCAATTGCCGGATCTGGTCCAGCAGACGTTTGGTCAAACGTTGAATGACCATGTCGAATCTTTGATGGTGTTGCGTGAGTTGCAAGGGCCGGGAAGACAACGGCGTTGTGTCCGGATAAGTCCCGAACACGGAACACACATGCTGCATAAACCCCCGGCAGCTGTCAGGCCATGGGATGTCTGGGAGTGGACGCGTATGTCCTTCGACGACGTAACAACCCATCACGATGGTTTCCGGCAGCGGCTCAGCGAAGGGCGAAGGGACGTAGTCAGGAAGCAGACCCGTGCTGTGGAAGCCGATGTTTGCTGCCATGCGTTGCGTGTAGGGATGGTGGGTCACTTGTTTGATCGAGACGCTGTTGAACCCCATGGAACCTGACCGCGACAGCAACTCCCGTCCCAGACCGGTCGCGATACTCTGCCCCTGCGCGGCGGGATGCACCACACTGAGGGCCAGCTCGGTGGTGTCCGCAGGGGTGTCATGGCACAACGCGGCATGCCCTAGAACGCGTACGTCGTCCACCGCCAGCATCGACTTCCAGCGCCCCTCGGCATTGTTCTGATTGATCATATTCGGCAAGTAAACATCCGGCTGAACGTAATGATCGCCATAGACCTCGCGAAACAACTGGCTCACGGCACGTGCGTCGGATGGCCGATAGGGTCGAAAAATCAGATGCGGCATCATGCGGGCTCCGGCGACGGTGCGTCATACACGCGCAAGTCCAGGACCCGCAGTTGTTTGCCGGAGCGTGGGTGAAGCTTCAATGCGGTGACCGCACAGGACAATACTCGCAACTCCAACAGACCCTCGCGGCTCAGTTCCTCGATGGCGGGATAGTGTTCAACCAGCGCCTCGTACAACGCTCGGCACACCGGTACGGTGGCCTTTGATAGCGCTGAGGGAACCCACTTCACACTCAAAATATCCTTGTATCCGTCATGTTCGATCAGCAATTGCCATTGGTCGTTGTGGGCAATGCGCTGGACGATCTGCTGGATGTCATCGATCAGCAGCGACAGCACCCCGACTCGCACTCGCTGGCTGTGTGCGCTACGTCCCTTGAGGGCGAATTTGCGCTTCGGGGTTGCGCCGGGTTCGCGCCAGCACGCGCGGTCGCCCACCGGATAACGCAGCAGTGGCATGAGCCGGCGAGTCAGATTGGTCACCACCAATAATCCGGTGCGATCGCATTCTTCTATGACTTCACCGGTGAGTTCATCGACGATCTCCAGCAAGGTTTGTGGTTCAAACACCCGATGCTCGCCCAAGGCGCAGTCGCGGTCGCTGGCCCCGATAAGGCCGGCGTCTACGCTGGCGTAGCCAATGGAAGCAATGCGCACGTTGGGAAACACGTCGGTGAGGATTGCCAACTGCGGGGCAAACAGGCTTTCGCCGCCATACAGCAACGTATCAACCCCGCACAGTACTCGTCGATGCTGGTTCAGGTAGGCAGCGAATCGCAGCAGCTGTGCCGGTACGCCGACGAGCACGTTGATCCGATGCTGATCAATCGCATCGGCCAGTACGTCCAGCTCGACGTGCCCGGTAAATGGAAACTCGCAGATCGATCGCCTGACGTGCGCGAGTGAGTCATGGATAAACAGAAAACTGGCGTAAAGATCACCGGAAAAAAACAGATTGGCGACACGGTCGCCGTCGTTCAGCTGAGAGGAGAAACTGACTCCGAACGTACTGACCAGTTCCTGCCATTCGTTATAGGTGTACACCGTCAGTTTGCCCTGGCTGGTCGATCCGCCGGTTTTGAACACCAGCGCATCGTCGACCTTTCCGGTCAGGACCGGCCAATGACTCAAGTCATGGCTGTCAGCCCAATAGTCCGCCACGTTGGTCAGCGGTAGATCGTGTAACGTAATGCCCTGCGGCGGTAAGTGTTCCAGTTGCTGGCGGTAGAAGTTTGAATGTTGCCGTATATAAGGCAGCAGTTGTTCGAGCGAATAAGTTGTTTTCACTGGGTTCTCTTTTTTATATCAGTCGTGTAGACGGTTAAAAACAAGTTGTGAGTAGTCGGCGGTCTTTTTATTTTCTTTTATCAATAACCAACGGTGTTTTGCCGCTGTGTTTGTTTCGAGTGAACGCTTGCTCCGTGCACACTTGAACTTCGACAGTTAACAGATTGGCGTTTACGGCATTAGCCAGCGCTTCATGGCTCAGCAATGCGTTGCGAACCTGGTTGATGTCTGCATCCGTTAGAACGTTGAGTCGCTCGACACCATCAGAGGTGTGGTCCAGAACAATCTGAATGGGCGCGCCGACGCTATCCTGCAGAGCCGACGGCGAAATGAACTCCGTGCCCATTCGCACCAGTTTGCCGTGGCGCTGGAGCAGTTCGAATCGGGGTGAGTCCAGCCCGCACGGACAGGCTCCGGGTATCCAGCGACCGGTGTCGCCCACGTCATATCGGCGCACGGTTTGGCCTTGCCGCGCTCGTGAAGTAAACAACAGGCGACCGATCTCATTGGCCAGAACCGGTTCATCCTGTTCGATCTGCACAATGTCCAGATGCTGGGTGTCGCACATCAAGTGAAACACCCCGTTCGCGGTGGCTGCGCACGCATGCCCCAAGGGACCGGCGTCGACGGAACCATAGATCGCCGAGCGGATCATCGAGACCCCGCAGCTTTCCATGAGGCTCACACTGGTTTGCCCCGAATGCTCGCCACCGAGGAACACTTTGCTGATACCTGCGTACGCGCGGAGCCGGGTCTGCTCGTTGAAAAACAGACGATGCAAGGTGCTCGGCATGCCGATCAGCACGGTGACACGCTGGTCGACGATCAGTTGGGCGATCTCGCTGAAGTCATCGTCCTGGGGTGCGCCCATGGGGAAATGAGTGACGCCCATCTGTTCCAGTATTTTGGTAAAACTGAGGAACCCTCCGTACAGGCTGCCGCCGTAAAACAGGTTCATGACCCGGTCCTGTGAAGGATCAAGCCCGGCGGCGAACAGGCCGTCGGCTGCTGCGCGCATTTGCCGTTGAAAGTCGCGATAGCTGAAACCGGCGAGGGCCGGAGTGCCGCTGCTTCCTCCAGAGCGAAAATACAATTGCGCCGCGGTGCCCATCGGCTGGGTCGTGAAAGCATTTTTGTCCATGATCGGCTCATGGGCGGTGTCGAGGGCGGGCGGGACCGGGTCGAGCGTTGCCCGGCCCGTCAGCACATCAGGTGCCAGACTCACCGAAAGGCGGCGACTCAGACGCGGCAGCGCGTAGACGCCATCATGCGGCTCACCGGCGTAGCCGTCGTGAATCCCGCCACACGCTGCAATACGGGTGACCCCAGCGTTGACCAGCGCTCGAGCAAGGCCTGGCGTTTCTGCCGCAGAGCAAATCAGCGCGCAGCTTTGCAGGACCGTGCGCCAGGGCAACAGCGTCTCGGTGATCAAGTGTTGCGGCACGGGTTTGAGCAGCACCGTACGAAACAGCGGCGACGGCGCGAGCGTCTGATGGTGTTCCCAGATGATCCGCCATCCGTGGCCGGCCCATACCTGGCCGGTCTGGTTCGCAAAACAATAATCCAGTTGCGCCATGGCGGTGCGGGTGGTGATTTCGCACGCTTCCTGGTCCGTGGGCACTAGCGCCGGCCAGTGCGACGCGCGACGTTTGAAGGCTTCGCTCAAACGCTCGCCCAGATCCAGCAGGATGGCCGGGTCGTTGCTGTCCACCAGCACCCATTGCGGGCTGGAACACGCTTGTTGATCCAGACTGCACACCTCATCCACCAACGCATCCAGCGTCGAAGGGCTGGCCGCGTCAGGCGACAGATAAGCGAAACTGATCCTGTGCCCCCAATCGATCCAGCGACATCCGGCGGGGATCTGCTGACGAATCGCCTTGAGCGCCTTTTCACCGCCCCAGGCTGACACGCCATCGGCCTGAGCACAGAGTTCGGCTATCCGGGAAGTGCCCACAGGCAGTACCGCGACGAATTCGGCAAGCCTGCCACTGGTGTCGCACTTCACAAAGGCCGCCAGCAATTGCGCAGTCAAACCCGCATCGCTGGCGCTGGGGCGTAACCAGTTAATGTTCCCGGCCAGCAGGCTTTCGAGAACCGCACAGAACGCGAGCATCGGCGCATTGCCCGGCGTCACATGCACCACCAGTCCCAACGGGTGCCAGCTTTCAAAGTGTGGCTGCCGGTAGTCGATACGCCTCAGCGAACGAGGTTGCGAACCCAGTTCTCGCTCAAGCTTCGTGCTCAGGTTGCTGTGCTGGCAGAAATCGATAAGCCCCTGACATTGATCGTCGTCGAGGGGCAGGTTCAGACTGCGAGTCTGTAGCTGGGTGGCGAAACGAGCCGCGGTTTCGATGACGGTCTCGCTGTCGATCGGTGCAGAAAGCAACCCGGGTAATTGTTTTTGAAGACGGTCGAGGGCGCTTTCCGGGGTGACGTCGTCACGCAGCTGGCCATTGATGAGGTACATATCAAGCCCCTCCCAGCAATTCGGAAGCCGCCATGGCGCAGCTGCGACTGGCGGTGGTGCCAGCGCGTCCGTGCAGCTCGAACCAATCGGTCGTCAGACCGCATCCGCAGCTTGCACCTGGGTGTAATGTCGCCAGATCGCCCATGACCACAGCGTGAGCAGGGCTTGACGAAATGTACGGGGAGACGAACTCCAGCAAGCCGCGCTGGCCGTATGGCTGGACAGTGAAATCGGATGGGTTGCGCACGAAAACCTTCGAGTAAATGGGGGCATGAAAATGATGGCGGGCACATTGGATATAGGGCACGGCATGCTCGACGGCACCGTAACCATCCCGACAGCGGGACAGGTCGATACCCAATTGCCGATTGATTCGGGCATACAACTCAAGCAGGGGAATCTCTTGTGCTGCCTGGGTTTTCCAGCCACCACCCAGAAACACCAATGACTGGGCGGGCAGCTTGAGATGCGGTGCGCTGGTGTTTTCCATGTGCTGTAGCGCATGGGAAAGGAACGCAGGAAATCCGAGAATCCGCACAGGTAAGCCCTCGTCGGCAAACTCTTGCAAGGCGCGAACAACACCAAACAGGTCGAACTCGTGTCCGTTACCCGTCAGGCGCAATCCGTAGACGACTCGATTGATGGGTGCATAGCCGCAAAGAAACTGGTCGGTGTAAGCGGTGCCCAAGGTGATGGCCGCCTCGGGCTCGTAGCTCAGGAGCAAATAATTGCAGGGGCTGTCCGGCGTATCCCAGCCGTAGTGTCGGAAAATGTGGCTCACCATGCCTTGGGCCGCCGCCATGCTGCGAGGGTCATAGCGCATGCGACTCTTCTGGCCGCTGGTGCCGGATGAGGTCAGCTCCAGCGCGCCTTCGCCGGTGGGGCCGAACAACAAGTGACGTTTGAAATAGTTGGCGAAAATCGGTGGCAACCTGGACCAGTCATCCAGTGTCTCCAGGTCCTTTGCATCGAGCCCGTTGGCGTTTAGCCAGCGTTCGTAGCCAGGCGTGTGATGACAATGAAACAGGCTGATTTCCCCCATCGCCTGGTCGAACAGGCCGTCGGGCACTGAATCCAGGCAATAGGGTTGCGTTAACGCACAGAGCGCATCGGTGTGGGGTAAATGGATCATCAAAAGACCTACGTTGTGGTGTCAGACGGCAAGCGCGATGTGAGAGCGCCGCAGAAACAGCCGCAGAGGAAGCAGACAAAGAAGCCCCGCGATACCCGCCATCAAAGCAAAGGACTCGTGGCTGTCACCGGCACCGGCGGCCGCAATAAGTGAGCCACCACCGCCCATGACGGCGATCGAGATCATGCCGATCATGGCCGAGACCAGACCTTTGCTGTCGTCGCTGGCGAACAGTGCAAGCCGGTACAACGCGGCATTGCTCATGCCAAGGCCAACGGCGTATAGCGCCAGGCAGCTGATCAGCACGACTGTCGAAGCACCGTAGAAGCTGGCGGCGACTAGCGCGATGAGCCCGCCGCAAAACGGCCAAAGCGCGTATCGAATCAATTGTGGCAATTCAGTGTTGGCAATCAGTCGGTTGAGGATCAGGTTGCCGAGAATGACCGCCGCAAATACCGGGATTTGCCACAGGCCGTACTGCAGCGTTGAAAGGCCTTGGTTGTGGATCAGCAAGAGCGGCGCCAACCCGATCCAGGCAATCAAGGGCAGGCTCATCACGCCCAGCGCGACAGCGGCGCAAAGGAATCGCGGGTTAGTCAGCAACGCGGTATAGCGGCGCAGGGTGCCGTGCCATTCAAAGCGCACGGCTTCCAGTCGCTGACCGTCGTGGCGCAGGGTGCCCACGGTTTCCGGCATGAACAGGTAAAGCCCGAGCCAGACCATCACGCCGCCGAGACCCAGCAGTAAAAACAATTCCCGCCAGGACAACCACTCCAGCAGCAGACTGCCGAGCAACGGCCCCAGAAGCGGGGAGAGCAGCGCAACGTTCCCCAGCAATGCCATGATTTTGACCGCGTCGGCTTCGCAGAAAACTTCTTGCAGGGCCGGGTAGCTGACCGCGATGACAAACCCCAACCCCATACCCTGAATCAGTCGCAAGCCGTTGAACGCATAAATGCTTTGCACGTTGAACGCGGCGGCACAGGCCAGGGCGAATACCGCACAACCGATGAGCAACATCCGGCGGCGGCCGAAGTGATCAGACAGCGGGCCAATCAGCCATTGCAGAAGCATGCCGCCGGCCAGATAAAGATTGAAGGCGTAAGGGACGTGATCAGGACTGGCATCTAGTTGATGGGTGACGGTCAACATGGCAGGCATGATCATGTCGCTGGCCATATAAGTCAGCAGTTCGAATAAAGTGATTGCAAGGCAAAAGCCAAACAAATGGTGGGGGCTGATATTGATTAAAGGCTTGTGCATGGCATCCCTGTTCTTGCTCGAAGTTTAATAGCGGGTTTATTGCGATGCACCGAGAGTAATCATCGAATATGAATAGCTCAAATGGACGATTAAGACCGAAAGCTTCAATGGTTATCGCTATGTTTCGATGTGCACAGGGATGGAAACAAGAAGTGAATACCCATGTACGAAAAATGCCCGCGACAGGGCGGGCATTTGTTCAGTCGTTATTGGGTGGGGTATTTGCCTTACGAATGAATGTTCATTTATTCACGCTTTATGCCACAACCAACCGTTATCGATGTTGGTAATAACCCGGTCCGCCACGGTCGTAATGGTGGCCGCCGTGCCAGCCGCCGTGGGGGAAAACGATGCAGCCGCTCAGGGTCAGGAGAGCGAGCAGGGGAATCAGCAGTGTGATTCGACGGAACATTTCAAAATCCTCATGGTTATCGCCGCTATGAAGCCAAATCTCTTCATCGGCTGTAACATGAGACCCCGTTTGTAGCGTCCCATCCCCGGAGAAAGGTAGGGGCTTGGCATGCGTTCTGATACAAATCGGATACATTTTCAGGTTCAGGAACTCGCAATGACTCAGTCGCAACGTTTGAAATACTCGATTCTGATCTCCCTCGTGGTATTGGGGATCATGTTCGGCCTTTCGTATCTGCAAAACACAGGCGTCATCAGCGAGAAGCTGTTTCAGTACATCGCCATCGGCGTGGCGGTGATCGTGGTGGTGATCAATGGCGTGATGCGTCGCAAGGTCAAACCCTGAACGACGCACCTTACGCGGATCACTCGCGTTGGAGCATGGCTGCAGCGTGCGGATGCAGGCTGTAGCTTTTGTCCGGATTGAGCGTGATAACGCCCTCGCTGCACAAGCGTTTCAACACTTCCCGCACACTGAGGAAGGACAGGGGGATATCCAGGTCCAGCAAGTGGCTGTGCAGGCCGCGCACGCCAAGGCTACGGTCGCTTTCGGCGGCGGTCAGCAAGGCGTCGATGACTTTGAGGCGGATCAGACTGGTTCGCAGACCAAAGCTCTTGAGGAGCAACCTGATCCGCTCGTTGCCATTGCGCTCACTGCGTTGACTAAAAACACTGGAGCCCATGGCAGAGCCCTTTGGCGCATCGCTACCGTCCGTTGGCAGTTGCGTGTTGTACATGCAAAAACTCCTTTTCCGAGCCGGCCAGGAAATGTGATGGGTGCTCTCATTCAATAAGACGTACGAGCAGGGCAAATAATGAAGCCCCGAATGTAGAAATTTTGTCGCCATCACGTCAGCGGCCTGTGAGATTCCCGTGAAAAGCGCGTTTCAGGGGCTAAATTTTTGTCATTTGTTTCGTTCCTAGGGGAAGGCGCAGTGCGTGTATGACGCAGGGTGTTTGTCTTTTCGATCAGGAGCGAGCGTGATTATTTCCAGGCAGTTAACCCGGTTGAGCCTTGCAGGCGTGTTGGTGGGCTTGAGTCTTGCGGCAAACGCCCGCAGTCAGCCGGAGCAGGCGAGTGCCGACATTCGCCGGACCAGTTTCGGTGTGCCGCATATCCGTGCCGACAACGAGCGCGGGCTCGGTTATGGCATTGGTTACGCCTACGCTCAGGACAACCTGTGCCTGCTGGCCAATGAGATCACCACCGTGAACGGCGAACGTTCACGCTATTTCGGCCCGGATCAGTTCACCGTCGAAGAACGCGAAAACCGGGTCAGCGATCTGTTTTTCAATTGGCTGAACACGCCACAGGCCGTCGAGGGTTTCTGGCAGGCGCAAACCCCACCGGTGCGCGATCTCATCGAAGGGTATGTGGCGGGCTACAACCGTTCGCTGACAGAGCGTCGGGCGCAGGTTTTGCCGCCGCAGTGTCAGGGCGACTGGGTGCGCGAGATTACCGCCCAGGATCTGGTCAAGTTAACGCGACGTCTGTTGGTCGAAGGCGGAGTAGGGCAGTTTGCCGAAGCCTTGGCCGGCGCGGCGCCCCCCAAGGCCGTTACTCATGTGGCAGGCGACCCCGTGTCGTTCCAGGTGGCTGCCTCGCGCATGCAGCGTTTTGCCCTGGATCGCGGCAGCAATGCCGTGGCAGTCGGCAGTGAACGTTCTTTCAACGGCCGGGGAATGTTGCTGGCCAATCCGCATTTCCCTTGGGTAGGCGGGATGCGTTTCTATCAAATGCACCTGACCATTCCCGGCAAACTGGACGTCATGGGCGCGGCGCTGCCAGGGCTGCCGATGATCAACATCGGTTTCAACCAGCACCTGGCGTGGACCCACACCGTGGACTCGTCCAAGCATTTCACCTTGTATCGCCTGCAACTCGATCCCAAGGATTCAACCCGTTATCTGCTCGACGGCACGTCATTGCCGATGAAGAAACAGACCCTGACAGTGAACGTGAAACAACCGGATGGCCAGACCAGACCGGTTTCTCATGTGGTCTACAGCTCGCAGTTCGGCCCGATCGTGCAATGGCCCGGAAAACTCGACTGGGACAACCAGTTCGCCTACAGCCTGCGCGACGCCAATCTGGACAACGACCGGGTCTTGCAGCAGTGGTATGCAATGAACCGCGCGGTCAGCCTCAAAGAGTTGCAGGCCTCGGTGCACAAGATCCAGGGGATCCCGTGGGTCAACACCCTGGCGACGGATGATCAGGGGCAGACGCTGTACATGAACCTCTCGGTCGTGCCGAACGTCAGTGCCGACAAACTGGCCAAATGCAGTGATCCGCGGGCCGGGTTGCAGATGATCGTCCTCGACGGTTCCAATAGTGCTTGTGCCTGGGACATCGACCCGCAGGCTGCGCAAAAAGGTATTTATGCGGCAGACAAGTTGCCGCAGCTGTTGCGCAAGGATTTTGTGCAGCACTCCAACGATTCGGCCTGGATGGCCAACCCGGCGCAACCGCTCACCGGTTTTTCGCCACTGATCAGCCAGGACGACCAGCCATTGGGGCTGCGCTCACGCTTTGCACTGGATCGCCTGAATACGTTGAACAAGGCCGGCCCAATAGCAGCGGCGGATCTGCAACACATGGTGATGGACGACCAGGTGTATCAGGCAGCTCAAGTGATGCCGGACCTGCTGCAGTTCTGTGCGGCGGCCCTGGGTTCCGATGCGCCAGCGCTCGCGCCGCTGTGTGCCAGTCTCAAGGTTTGGGATCGCAGTGCGAATCTGGACAGTGGCCTGGGGTTTGTGCATTTCCAGAATGTCATGGTGTCGCTGCAGCAAACGCCTGATCTGTGGCGTGTGGCGTTCGATCCGAAAGACCCGCAACACACCCCCCGTGGCCTGGCAGTCGATCGTCTGGACGTCGCAAAGGCGGTTCGCGAAGCGATGCTGGCGTCGGTAGCGCAGGTCAACAAAATGGGGCTCAAGGCTGATAGCCGCTGGGGCGATATTCAAGTGGTCAGCAGCGGTGGCCAGCAGACACCGATTCACGGTGGACCTGGCACTCTTGGCGTTTATAACGCCATTCAGAGCGTGCCGAGAACCGACGGTAAACTCGAAGTTGTCAGCGGTACGAGCTATTTGCAGGTGGTGACTTTCGATGACAAGGGACCGCAGGCCCGGGGCCTGTTGGCGTTCTCGCTATCCAGTGACCCGGCCTCCCGGTACTCCAGAGACCAGACCCTGGAATTTTCCAGGAAGCAGTTGAGTGTGTTGCCGTTCACCGAACAGCAGATCACGTCCGATCCGCAGTACCAGGTTCAGACAATTCGCGAGCAGGATGAAAAAGCCGGGAAGGTGGCCGCACAGTAACGCTGAAGATGCTTGAACCAGGAATGAAGGCCGCACCCGCAAGGGTCGCGGCCTTCAGCTTTTTGGGGCTTGTTGCGGAATGGAATTAAGGACCGGATTGCCATCTTTGTTGCGGGTCAGGTAGACCGGCAATACCTTGGGCAGGGACGCCACCAGGTTGTTGAGCTCTTTGATGTTGTAGATGCCGCCGATACGAATCGAGCCGGTACTGTTGTCGGCCACCATCACCGGTTTGCTCAAGTAACGATTGATCAATGGCAGTGCGTCGGTCAGCGCCAGATCATCGAGCACCAGTTTTCCGCTGCGCCACGCCAGTGAGTTGTCATTGTCGTAGGTCTGACTGATCCGGGGAGTGAAGTCGCCGCGTCTGAAGCTCGCCTGCATCGCGGGCGCAAGCCGCAAGCCGTCTCCCGTCAGGGCATCATTGCTGCTGACCAGCACCGAACCTTCGATCAGGTTCACGCGTACCTGATCTTCATACATCCAGACGTTGAATTTGGTTCCGGTGACCCGAATCCTGCCTTCGGCTGCTTTGACAATGAAGGGGTGTCGAGTGTCGTGACTGACGCTGAAGAAGGCTTCGCCTTTTTCCAGCGTGATCCGACGCTGATCCTTGTAGTTGCTGAACGTCAACTCACTGCCCAGGTTCAGTTCCACCTGACTGCCATCGCTCAGGGTGACCTGGCGGACATTGTCGTTCGCCTCGAAATGTTGGTAGGAATTGGGTAGCCAACCCAGGTTCCAGCCGCTATAGGCCGCCAACGGCAATGCCATGGCGCAAACCGCGGCGGCGATACCGAAGGTGCGCCAAGGCGTAGCAGGTTTGGCGCGGACCATCGGGACCACGGTTTCTGGACGCGGCAGGTCACCCGCGACATCCCAGATCTCCAGCATGGCCTCGTACTCGAACGCGTGAAGCGGATGAGCGTCATGCCATTGCTCGAACGCCAGCCGCTCTTCAGCAGTGCAATCGTTGGCGTGCAGACGCATGCACCAATGCGCAGCGGCATCGGTGACAGCGTCATATTCGGCTTGTGAGAGAGGGTTGTCGGTCATTGACTCATCCTGATTTCCTGCATTCTAACCTTGTGAGGAAGTCTGCGAGAACAACCGTCATGGCAATTACCCATCAAACGGGCACTTATTTTTTGATTCACGGGGTGCTGGTGTGCAATTGGCGCCCCAGATGAGTGATCAGCCATGCAACGCTGTCGGCGTTGCCGAGTTGCACCTTGAGTCTGACCAGTGGATCTCTCTTGAAAATGTTGCGGGCACCGCTCAGGTTTTCTCCGCCGGTCAAGGTCAATATATGTTTTTTTACCCGATCAGTATTTTCATATGAAGTGCTGCCCGGATCCTCCCACACACCGGTATCAGGATCCTCGGTCATGAACAATTGAGTAAGGGGGGTCTTGATCGAAAGTGCGGTGTCCTGAAGCGTGGTCAATGTGTTCTTGAGGTTACTGGCGGTTGCGCTGGTCGTTTTAATCAGATGGGAAAATGGTCTGCTGGAATCGAGGTAAGCAATGTCTTCGGTTTTGCAGACGAGATGGGAAAGCTCATGAATAAGGGTTGCAGCTCGAGCATGGGTGTTGATAGGGAAGGCAGAGTCGGAAAGATGTTTGCGGTAGAAGTCGAAACCGGTGTCGAAGAACTTTTCTGCCAGATAAATTTTCCGCTTTGCATCCGTTGGAACGGTGAAGCCGAATGTAGTTGCCGCGCCACTGAGCAGCCTGCCGATTGCAAAACGATTGGTCTTCGGCTTTCTGAGTGAGGGGTCCAACAAGGCCGCAAACATGTCGCCCAAGACTTTTTCAAGCTGCTCCACATGCGCGGACTGCACTTGCGGTACGTCAATAAAATCCATGATGAGTTGATGCACGGGGGTAACCGTGTTGTCGGAAGACTTCAGCAATTGCAGGTTTTGAAAGCAGTTCCAGGCATAGGTGGTTGCCAGGTCCAACGCTTCGACAATCTGACGGGCCTTTTGCGGAAACAGTCGACGGATTTCGGGCATTCCATTGGCATCGATGTTCATGCCCTCCCAAACCGAATAGGCGGTGCGCAACCGATTGCCGATGCTGAAACGGGGCGCTGGCGTTTCCCTATCCAGAACCCATTGTTTCGAGGCGTTCTGAATCAGCCGAGGACCGCGAATGTGTGTGTCGGCGATGCGCCAGCGTGTGCCGAGCTTTGCGACCGGATATACCTTTCCTTCAACCGGTGCGTAGGTTTTTTTTGTCGTCGGATGGGTATAGAGCCCAAGACTTGAGTTTAATGTGAGCGAACTCAGATCGACGTCGATGCTTTCATGACGCTTCAACTGCGTACGTTCGGGGGCTGTAATGGCAACGTTCTGCCATTTGAACCGGGTATCGGGCGTTTCTGGCGCAGGTGCACTTGGCGTAGAAGATGGCTTCGCTTGCGCTTCCAGCGATTGTCGCAACGTGGCCAGTTGTGCAATGCCGCTGATGAACTCCTTTATCGCCGTCCCCCATTTGTGCGTTTGAAGGTCTTCGGCGGACTGCTTGAAGTCTTGGTAACTGCGCCACACCGTGATCGGGTAGGCAAGCTTGCCCGTCAAGAACGTAAATGCCTCCTGCAAATCCTCACCCAGCACATGCTTGATGGTTGCCCATTCAGCCTGCTTGTTGTCATCGGTCTGACAACCGAGCAATCGGACTAATAACTCGACGTTGTCGTTGAACAAGTGTTTGAACAGATTCCCCTTGATCGGACTGGACGCCAGCGTCACTTCGGGGAGGCGGTTACTGGAGGTCGCCATCCTGTACTCAAGCAGTATCCGATCAGGCTGCGGGAGGTTCATCAGTACCCAGTCGAACAGACCGCCGCGGGTCTTCAGTTCAGCCAGCAGTTGTGTTTCATTCTTGTATTCTTTCACCCCGTGCCGAGGGCTGTGAGGCGCGACAAGGACCTGTGGTGCGGTGCTATCGACCGATGAGCCAATCAGATAGATGCCTGGCACTTTGATCGCCTGTTCACTCTTGATGCCCAGGAATTCAAGTGGGCGGATGATCGCGTGGGCACCATCGACTGCCGCGCGGGCGATAGCGTCAGGCATGTCCATGACTTGGCGTATCAGATCAAACCCCGTCTCGCTCAGGCGCTCCTGCAGTTTTTCCGTGTGGGCGTAATGCATCAGCTGCCAGGGTAATTGCGTGTAAAACCGCTTCCTGCGGTCCGCTGCGTTTGCCTGGGTGTCTGCAAAGGCTTCGTTCAATGTTTTCTGTTGATGTTCGCCCAGCTTCAAGTTTCGTATCAGGTCTCTGATGTAGCTTTGGTCCATCTCCTCGGGAATCACGGTGCTATCCAGCGACACCCGACTGAAATGGGTTATGTCCAGATTCTTGAAGTGGGTCAATGCAAAGTCGGTCAAGGTTTGGATGCTGGCCGCAGACCTCGGCCGTGCGCTGATCAGGATCTGGACCTTGTCCGGATCGATGTCGAACTTATCGGCCTTGAGTTGTTGTTCAAGTGCATGGTGAGCCGTGCGCGCCAGGGAGCGTATGCCGGTGAGGTAGTCCTGGTCGTCGGTGACGTTGTTGAGGTATTGCTGAAGCAACTCCCCATGCAATATCTGATCTTTGATGGACGCTTTGGCCAGCCATGCCGGCAGTTTTTGCTGAGTGGTCAGGGATTGGGCAATGTCCGTCGCGCGGTCTAACCCGGTCATCGGTTGGCGTAAAGCCACCCGCTTCAGAAGTCTGGCCAGGGTCGTCGCGGGGAGCTTTGTGGCCAGCGCACGGGTGACGCACGCCTGGTCCAGCTGGACATAGGGCTTTTGCACCTGATCGAGAAAATGCTGATCTATTCGCTGTAGTGGGGCGAGGGTGTAGTGCTTGCCAGGCAATCGCTCGCTGCGTCCAAGGTTCTCCAGAAGTGAGGTGCGATCATCGTCGTCTTTGAGGCGTCGCCCCAGCTCGGTCAGCAGCGGTGCCAACGCCTTGTAGGCTTCAAATCCCGACGCAGGCGTCCACAGAATCGCCTTGCCCGAATGCAACGGGTCCAGGCCACCTCGTTCGGTCAGCACAAAACAACTGGCCAGTTTCAACGGGTCAGCAGAGTCGCCTGCCTTCAGCGCCAAGGAAAATACGTCCGGCAAAAAGCCGTTCAATGCCGCTCGCTGCAAGCGTACCGGCGTATCAAGCACGGTTTTGATGATCGCCTGTTCCGTCGAATCCAGGGTGCGCATGACGGTGTGCAGCTTCAATTCACTGCGCAATGCCGTTGACAGGGCATGAGTGAAACTCGATTGCAGGCTCCCGAGTGACGAATTGACGATACGCTGCGCTTCGGCAATCGTGCGGGTGGTTGCGGGAATGATCGGGTGGTTTTCGAGGAGTTGGTCGAGCGCCACCTTAACGGAGGCGAGTCGGGCCAGTTGCTCTTTGGCCGACTCGGCACGAACGGTGGCCGGTTGCGCGCTCCAGCGCTGGTCTGCATGTGTGCTCCAGCGTCCTGCGGCATCGGCCGCCAGCAGTCGATCGTCGATCAGTCCCCGGACATCCAGTGCCTTGTCGATCAAGGCATGGGGATCCTGTGTACCTTCGCTTTCACGGTAACGACGCAGCGCGTGGGACAGGTTCTCCCGTTGTTTGCCAAGGATGTCGTCCATCAATTGTTCAAACACCGGGCTGATGATCGGTTCACCGACAATGACGCGCTTATCCGGCTCCAATGAAAGAAACGTGCCGCGTTCGTCAAAAGACATGAAGTTGAACAGCGTGTCTTCGTGGCCTT
Organism: Pseudomonas sp. GL_093; assembly: GCF_057837605.1. Classification (NCBI taxonomy): domain Bacteria; kingdom Pseudomonadati; phylum Pseudomonadota; class Gammaproteobacteria; order Pseudomonadales; family Pseudomonadaceae; genus Pseudomonas; species Pseudomonas sp. GL_093. The sequence continues at coordinate 3,328,216 of NZ_CM174448.1, forward strand.
CGCTTTTCATCATCTCCAGGACGATTTTCCTGACAGCGGGCAGATCGCTCGTCGCCTCGATGCCTCTGGACTGGGTGTACAGAAAGCCCAGGGTTTCGCGACTGCCGATCATCAAGGTCGAGGCCAGCTGCGCGTAACGCTTGAAGGGCGCGGTGACACGCACTTTTTCGATGCGAAGAGGATCGACGGTTTCAGGTTCGAGGCTGACATTCATCAGTCGCAGGTATTCCTGCGTCGTTAGAACACCTTGCTGACGCTGAAGCAAAAGCTTCACGTGAAAGGTATCGCGCAAACCCTCGGCAAAAAACGCCGAGCGTGACTGTCCGTTGCTCATCGGTGTGTTCCAGAACGTCATGAGCAGGCTTTGCAAGTGAGGGGTAAAGCTTTGCGCGATCTCTTTGACTGCGCTTTCCCAGGCCTGGTTATCGGCGTCGCTGCTCACACTGTGTTGGGGATTGGAAAAGACTCTGGAATCGCCAGTTGGCCAGTCGTTGGTCAGGTAGAAATGCAGCAGGGCATCGCTCAGTAAATGCGAGGAAAGCGTGTGTGGGTAATCTTTGCCGAAGGCTGAAGTCGTCCTGACAAAGCTCTTCAGTCGGGTAAGGCGCTGGTCCAGTTTGGGGAACGGTTTGTACAACGCGTTCTTGAGGGTCTCGTCCAGCATCGATTGCAGCGTTGGCAGCTTGACCAGCTCACCCATCATGGTCTGGATGTTCTGAGCCTGATTGCGCTCGAGGGTGAGCCCTTGGTCCTGGAACACCGCACCTGCGATTATTTGCGTGGCAATGTCTGGCGCAGTGGCGGCGGGTAAAGCGCTGCGTTGTTCGATGGAGAGAAAGCGCAATAACTCACGCTTCCCAGTGGACTGTGCCAACCACTCCTTGAGCTTACTTTTGAGGTCGTCCATGTCCGCGAATTTGATCAGGCCTTTCCACGGTGTGTAGAGCGTGACTTCTCCATCGTCGGGCCGGCTCATGGCAAATGCGCCGGCCAGGGGGATACCGGGTGCATCAGGCACGCTTAAAAGCAGCTGATCGACGTGCATGGGCTTGTTATTGGCGATACGGACTTCATGCGTCGCCAGATAAACAACCTTCAACCACTTCAGGTCATCAGGTGTGAAGTACAGCGCTTTCTCGCGATCGCCGGGCTGTTTGGCATTGGATGCAAGTTCTGCCTCGTCGAAAAAATACGGCAGTGGGGGAGCAATCATGGTTTTTCCTCGATGTGCAGCTATCGGCGAGTAATCGCCGGTCGTTGGATTGAGGAAAAACAGTACGGTCAGTGGAAGGCTCAGGTGCGGTACATATTGCTTGAGCCGAACAGGCTGCCGAGACTTGACAGGAAGCCGGTAGAACAGCGCTTAATCGACAACTGTTTTGGGTTGCCCTGCAACCTCGCTTCACCCTGTTGCCCGTACTCAATAATAAAACTGGAGCTTCAGATGACCGCAACGCCCGAAGTGGCCGTCAGTTCGAACACTCAAACGCTCGATTTCGACGCGCTCGTTCTTTTGCTTGAGCAGATTTTTCAGCGCCATGGCACCTCCGCCGATGTCGCCAGGACACTGGCCCTCAACTGCGCCGGCGCCGAACGCGATGGTGCCCATAGTCATGGCGTGTTCCGCATTCCCGGTTACGTGTCGACGCTCCAGAGCGGCTGGGTCAATGGCCAGGCCGTGCCGGTGGTCGAGGACGTGGCTTCGGGCTTTGTCCGGGTCGACGCCGGTAATGGTTTCGCCCAGCCGGCCCTCGCGGCAGCGCGCGCACTGTTGGTGGAGAAGGCCCGCAGTGCTGGCATTGCGGTGCTGGCGATTCGTAACTCCCACCATTTCGCCGCCTTGTGGCCGGATGTCGAGCCCTTCGCCTATGAAGGCCTGGTGGCGCTGAGCGTGGTCAACAGCATGACCTGCGTGGTGCCGCACGGCGCCGATCGTCCGCTGTTCGGGACCAACCCGATTGCGTTCGCCGCCCCTCGGGCTGACGGCGATCCGATTGTCTTCGACCTGGCGACCAGCGCCATTGCCCATGGTGATGTGCAGATCGCCGCACGCAAGGGCGAGCGTTTGCCGCCAGGCATGGGGGTGGACGGTCTCGGCCAGCCGACCCAGGACCCGAAAGCGATTCTTGAGGGCGGCGCGTTGCTGCCGTTTGGCGGGCATAAAGGTTCGGCGCTGTCGATGATGGTGGAGCTGTTGGCAGCGGCATTGACCGGCGGCAATTTTTCCTTCGAGTTCGATTGGTCGAACCATCCGGGGGCCAAGACGCCGTGGACTGGCCAACTGTTGATCGTGATCGACCCGAGCAAGGCGGCCGGGCAGAACTTTGCCGAGCGCAGCCAGGAACTGGTCCGGCAGATGCACGGGGTAGGGCTCAAGCGTTTGCCTGGTGATCGACGTCACCAACAGCGCGCCAAGTCCAGCACCGAAGGCATCCAACTCGATGCTCAGACGTTGGCGAGCTTGCGGGAATTGGCCGGGCTCTGAGTCCTGCATACTCTCAGTCTGCATAAAAGCCGGGCATGAAAAAGGCGAGTTCATTGCTTAATGCTGATCAGATAAGGATTTGAACACCGCTATCCTTGTGGGAGCGAGCTTGCTCGCGATAGCGATCTTACATTCAACACATACGTTGCCTGCGAGTCCGCTATCGCGAGCAAGCTCGCTCCCACAGGTTCTGCGCCTTAACTTACTGGCATTGAGCTCAGTGCTCGCCTTTTTTATCGAAACCGCTTAACGCCGACCCAGCAACAACCCGACTACCAGGCCAAAACCGGCAGAGATCGCCACGGTTTGCCACGGATGACCACCGATGTAGGTTTCAGTGGCTTCGACCGCAGGTTTGGTCCGGTCACGAACGCGGGTGACGGAGTCCCGCGCCTGTTGAAGTTTCTGGGCGATCTGCCCACGAAGTGTGTCCGCTTCCTCTCCGACGAGCGAGGCACTGCTTTTGAGCAGCTTTTCCGACTCTTCGATCAGAGCCTGAAGTTCGCTGAAGGCTTGATCCTTGATCTGGTCTTCGGCGACTTGTGCGGCGGTTTTCCGGGCCATTGAGGTACTCCTTGCAGTTAAATGGACAGTGAACAGTGGAGTCTGCCGTCAGCGAAAAAGTTGCAGTGGATTTTAGCGTTGACCCAACCCTGACGAAAAATCCTGAGTCGGACATTTCTTCCTACAGTGTAAGATGTCACCTATTTTACGCAGCAGGTAATCCCCCATGAGCTTCAATCTGGCCGACAAACCCCTTGCCGAGCGCGCTGCGCTGGAAGATGAGAAATCCCGTCTGTTCGATCTCTGGCAAAGCAACCTGGGCAAGTCCAAGGGCGAGGCCGCACGGTTGTTCGGTGAACGCGCCAAGCGCAAAGGCAAATGGGCCGAGTGGGTCCGTGCCGAACTTGACGGCATGTCGCCCCCGGAATTCGCGAACATGGTGCGCAGTGAAGTCAATCGCCTGATGGCTGCCAAGTAGCGCTCGCGAAGCTCGCGACAATCGCTTCCCGCACTTTCAGCACCACCGGATCAAGCTGTGTACTGGTGCGCCAGCCCAGTTCGATCGGGTATCGCGGCAACGCCAAAGGGCAGGGCAGCAGCGCCAGTCCGCTGAGTGAGGCAATGCTTTGCGCCGCATGGGCCGGAATGGTCGCCACGGCCTGACTGCCCTTGAGCAAGTGCGGCAACGCGGCAAAGTGTGTGGTCGAAGCGCATACCCGCCGACTCAACCCCAGCGCCGCCAGCCCCTCATCGGTGATCCCGATAAAGCCGCCCGACGACACCAGAATGTGTTCGCGGGCAACGAACTCATCAAGGCTGAGGGTCTGCTGCCCCTCGGCCAGGCTGAGCGGGTCCACCAGGCACAGATAACCGCCTTCACCCAACACCTGACGGCTGAGCAAGCGCTCGGCAAACCCACCGGCGGTGATCGCCAGATCGATGCTGCGCTCCATCAACGCTTGCGCGACGATCTGACTGTGGGTCTGACGAAAGATCAGCCGCAGCTTCGGCGCAACGCGGGCGATCTCCTCGATCAGCCGGCGCCCATAAGCGATTTCGAAATCATCGGACATACCCACGGTCACCGAGCGCCCGTCGTAATGGTGGGCGGCCGGATCGACCATCGCCAGGCTCTGCCGGCATTTGTTCAGGGCATCGCTGACCACCGGTTTCAACTGGTTGGCCTTGAGCGTGGGCGCGAGTCCGCGGCCGGTGCGCACGAACAACTGATCGCCATACACCTCGCGAAGCCTTCGCAGTGCGGCGCTGACGGCTGATTGCGTCACGCCCAGACGCAACGCGGCCCGGCTGGCGCTGGACTCTTCATGCAGCGCTTCGAAGACTTTCAGCAGGTTGAGATCGACGGTGGCGATATTCATTTGGTTCATATCATTCAGCAGTGAATGGGGCTTTATTGATGATCCCGTGGCGCCTGAGAATGAGCAACACCTCATTGCTTTCGGAGTTACTGCGATGCCCAAGTCAATCGTTGCTGCACTGCAAATCGGCTCTTTGCCCGGCGGCAAAGCCGAGACCCTGGAACAGATCCTTGCCTGGGAAAACGCGATTATCGAATCCGGCGCTGCGCTGGTGGTCATGCCGGAAGCGTTGCTCGGCGGTTACCCAAAAGGCGAGGCGTTCGGTACTCAGCTGGGTTATCGACTGCCGGAAGGGCGTGAGGCCTTTGCCCGGTATTTCGCCAATGCGATCGACGTGCCCGGCGCGGAAACCGAAGCGTTGGCCGGGCTGTCTGCGCGCACCGGCGCCAACCTGGTGATTGGTGTTATCGAACGCGCCGGCAGCACCTTGTACTGCACCGCGTTGTATTTCGATCCGCAAGCCGGGTTGGTCGCCAAGCACCGCAAACTGATGCCCACCGGCACCGAGCGGTTGATCTGGGGCAAAGGCGATGGCTCGACGCTGCCGGTGATCGACAGTCAGGTTGGGCGGATCGGTGCGGTGGTGTGTTGGGAAAACATGATGCCGCTGCTGCGCACCGCGATGTACGCCAAAGGCGTGGAGGTCTGGTGCGCGCCAACGGTGGACGAGCGGGAAATGTGGCAGGTGAGCATGCGCCATATCGCCCATGAAGGACGCTGCTTTGTGGTCAGCGCCTGTCAGGTTCAGGATTCGCCGCACGCCTTGGGCGTGGAGATTGCCAACTGGCCGGCGGACCGGCCATTGATTGCCGGTGGCAGCGTGATCGTCGGGCCGATGGGCGACATTCTGGCGGGGCCGCTGCGTGACAGCGCCGGTTTGCTCACCGCCGAAATCGACACCGATGACTTGGTCCGCGCCCGTTACGACTTCGACGTGGTCGGGCACTACGCGCGCCCGGACGTGTTTGAGTTGACGGTGGATGAGCGGGCGAAACCTGGCGTCCGTTTCAACACATAACTACTGTGGGAGCGAGCCTGCTCGCGATAGCGGTGGGCCAGGCAACTAATGCGTTGAATGTGCCGCCGTCATCGCGAGCAGGCTCGCTCCCACAGTTGATGGGTGTCGGGTTCCTTGTAGGAGCGGGCTTGCCCTCACCAGGTGCCGGTCGTCGACGTTGGCAGGCTGAGTTTGCCACTGTCCACGAAGCGCATCGTGCCAAACAAGCCGCCCGCGAGTTTGCCATGCAGGACGTAGGGCAGGTTATCGAAGGTTTGGGTTTTGCTCAGGCCCAGAGTCTGGCGCAACACGGAGAACGCCGAAACACTCACCGGAACGGTCAGCACGGTTTCGGAAAAGCGTGCAATCGAACCCGATTGATCGCTGACACCGGAGGCAAGTGGTTGGCCGTTGACTTCCAGGTCCAGGGCCACGCCGTTGTAATTGATGGTGGTCTCGTTGGGGTTTTGCACGCGTATTTTCACGGCAAAGCGTACTTCCATGTCCTGGCTTTGCAACGGCTCGAAGCCGACCACGTTGATGTTCAGCGGGTCGCGATTGGGCAGCAGGGCGCAGGCGTTCAGGGAGAGCAACAGCAACAAGAGGGATAAAGCGAGGAGTCTGCGCATGAAGGGTTCTCGACAGAAAAGGGACCGAACCGCTGACGGCTCGGCCCTTGAGCAACGTTCGGCGGTTCACCTGTGCGACCACGCTCACTGTGAGGGGTTCGCCGCACGCTGTCACTTCTTCATGAGCGGTGCGGCATCAGCTGCCTTTGACCGGCGTCGGCAAGGTCACAAGATTCACATAATCATCCCAGAACTGCTTCTGGTCGATGGCAAACACCACCTTGGCTTTTTGCGTGCCCACGGGGGGACTTTTCTTGTAACCCAGGGCGCGACCGTAGTCGGCACCGAACTGGGCATTGACATCGACCCACAGCTCGCGGGATTCGGTGACGATGCCCGGCTCAACCAGAAACAGGGCCGGCAGGCTGTCCCAGGTAAAACTGTGATAGCCAGGGTCTTTGCTGAACAACGGCGCGAATTCGTGTTTGTACAGATCGGCAATCGGTCCCGGCCGGGCGATGACGCGCTGGTAGATCGAGGCGTCGAAGGTGACCTTTTCGCACACATCGTTGGGAAAAATGACGTGTTCGATGGGTGAGCGCAGGACGATCTTCGCCGCCTCGGGGTCGAACCACCAGTTGAATTCGGCGGCCGGTGTGGTGTTGCCCGGAATCTCGATGGCCCCGCCCATGTACACGATGCGTTTGATCAACGGCACGATGTCGGGGGCGGAGCGAATGGCCAGGGCGATGTTGGTCAGCGGCCCGACCGCCAGCAACGTCACCTCATGGGGATTGGCGCGCACGCTGTCGACGATGAACTGGGCGGCGGTTTCCTTGCGCAACGAGGTGTGGGTCGCCAGGCCATCCGGCGGGGCGATCAGTTGCGCGGCGGAAGTCGGACGCGGCGCCTTGAAAGCACCCGGCCAACCAGCCCCGAACAGGGCTTTTTCCTGCGGGTAGGTGGCGAAGTCATGAAGCAACGGGTAGGCCGCGCCGGAATAGACGCCGACGTCCTTTTCCACACCCATGCGCTCTACCGCCTTGAGGGCATCCACCTGTTCCTGGTCGACCCAGGCGTTGCCGCTGACCAGGGTCATGCCGAGCAGGTCGATGCGTTTCTGGGCGTGGAGTTGGGCGAGCATGATGAAGGCCTGGCCATCATCGTTGAGCACGTTGAAGTCGGTGTCGAAGATGACTTTTTCCGCCGCTTGCAGGGAGCCGGCGCAGAGGCCGGCAGCGACAAGCAGGGCACAGCGTTTGATCAAACCTTGCATGGGGACTCACCTGATCATTGAATTGTTCGACTGCTGAAGGATCAACACAACCCCCCTGTGGGAGCGAGCTTGCTCGCGATGGGGCCATCACATTCAACATCGTTGCTGAATGTTAGTCCGCCATCGCGAGCAAGCTCGCTCCCACAGGGACAGTGGCGTGTCAGCGGTTGACCAGTTTGGCCGGCAAGGCGATCACCAGAAAGCTGCTGAGAATCAGGCAGCCGGCAAAGAACCACAGCGCACCGGCACTGCTGCCAGTGACGTCGATGGCGACCCCCATCAGCGAATTGCTGACCAGCCCGGCGATGTTCGCCAACGAGCAGGCGAGGGCGAAGCCAGTGGCCGCCGCGGTGCCTTTGAGGAAGGTCGCCGGCAGACTAAAGAACACCGGCACTGCGCCGATGATCGCCGCCGACGCGATGGCGAACAGTGCCACGGTCGCCACCACGTTGTGGACGAAGAACGGCGCACTGGCCATGGCGGCTGCGCCCACCAGAAACGGCACGATGATGTGCCAGCGACGTTCGCGGTGTTTGTCGGAGCTGGCGCCGATCAACAGCATGCCCAACAACGCGGCGATGCTCGGCAGCGCCGTGAGTACACCGATGTGGAACGTGTCGCTGATGCCTGCATTGCGGATGAAGGTCGGCATCCAGAAACCCATGGCATAGGCACTGAGCAGGATCGAGAAGTCGATCCCGCCGAGCATCCAGACCTTCAAGTTGAAGAAGCCGTCGCGAAAACTGTGTTTGCTGTCCCCGCCACTGGCCTCATCGGCGCGCAGTTCTTGCTCCAGCAGGTTTTTTTCATCGTCGTTGAGCCATTTGGCCTGACGATAGTTGTTGGGCAGGGCCCAGAAGGTCAGCACACCCAGCATGACACTCGGTACCGCTTCGATGAGGAACAGCCATTGCCAGCCATGCAGGCCGCCAAAGTTATCGAAATAACCCATGACCCAGCCGGACAGCGGGCCACCAATGACGCTGGACAGCGGCAGGCCGATCATGAACAAGGCGATGATGCGGCCCCGTCGATAGGTCGGAAACCAGGTCGTCAGGTAATACAGAACGCCTGGCAGAAAGCCTGCTTCGGCGGCGCCGAGCAAGAAGCGCAGGATGTAGAACTGAGTGGTGGACGTCACGAGCATGGTGCAGGCCGACAGCAGGCCCCAGGTGATCATGATGCGAGCGATCCAGATCTTGGCGCCGACTTTCTCCAGCACCAGGTTGCTCGGCACCTCGAACAGGATGTAGCCGACAAAAAACAGTCCGGCACCGAGGCCGAAGGCGGTTTCGCTGAAGTGCAGTTGATCGAGCATCTGCAGTTTGGCGAAGCCGATATTGATCCGGTCGAGGTACGCGGCCAGGTAGCAGAAGCACAGGAAAGGGATCAGCTTCCAGGTGATCTTGTGGTAAAGCGCTTGAATCGGGTCGGCGACCGTGGTCGCAGGTGCTGCATTCGCAATGGGCATTGGGTGTCTCCTGGCGGTGACTTATGGTTTTTATACAGCCGCTTTTTTCCAGCGCTCTGGCGCGCTGTAGCAAGCGACGTCCAAAGGCAGTGTCAGAAGACTGAGGGCGTACCCTCAGTTTTTATCGAAGACCAGCGCTCTAAATGGCGCGGTTCTTGTGGTACGCCTTACATTTTTTTGAAGTGTGCGATGGCCTCCTGCTTGCTGACGACATCGCCGTACTTGCTGTCGATATCGAACAAGTTGGCTTCATGGGGCGCCGGATGCCGGTCGCCGACGCACTCGCGCACGACGATGGTGCGAAAACCGTGTTGTACGGCGTCCACCGCTGTCGCCCGAATGCAGCCGCTGGTGGAGCAACCGGCCAACACCACGGTGTCGATGCCTTGGGCGTGCAGCATCGAGGCCAGGCTGCTGCCGAAAAAGGCACTGGCGTATTGCTTGCTGATCACCACTTCATCTTCCTGGGGCAGTACCTCTTCGCAAAACGCCGCCAAGGGATTGCCCTCGACCATATCTTTCATCACCGGGGCTTTTTTAACCCAGATGCCACCGTCGGCGAAATGGCCGGGGTGATAGCGGATATTGGTGTGCACCACCGGGATGCCCTGACGACGGGCGCTGGCCAACAGTTCAACGCTTTCGGCCACGGCACTGACCACGCCGGGCGCGAACAGCGGCGCCCCTTCAGTGGTGTAGCCACGCATGAAATCGATCATCAGCAATGCGGCTTTCTGGCCGAAACCGATGCGCTGGCCCCACACGCCCTGATAGTTGTCGTTGGCGGTTTGTTCACTCATGTCGCTCACCTCCTAATAGGCGCCGGAGAGCAGGGCGCCCGCACCGGGAACAATCGGTTCCAGGTCCAGGGCCTTGAGCATGGCGTAGGTGGTGGCAATGGCGGCGGTGAGCACCGGTTTTCCGGTTTGCGCTTCGACTTGCGCCACCACGGGCAGTGACTGCATCTGCACGCAGGCCGAGAGCACGATCACGTCGACGCCTTCCAGGTTCATGCCGGCCACGATGCCCGGTAGATTCGCCGGATCGTGACGCGCCACGGCGAGGTTGTCGGGAATTTCCAGTGCGCGCCAGTCCACGACTTCGAAACCTTCTGCGCGGATGTAATCCACCACCAGTTCGGTGAGGGGTTTCATGTACGGCGCGACGATAGCGATGCGTTTGGCGCCCAGCACTTTCAGGCCTTCGATCAAGGCGCCGGCGCTGGTAATGACCGGCGCGTTGCCGTCGTTATCGGCGGTGGCCTTGCGCAGCCGTTGCTCGGATTTGCGGTGATAACCCAGACCCATGGCCATGATCGCCACCAGGCACGCGTAACCCAAGACGTCGACCTTGGCGTCGGACAATTCCACGGCGCAGCGGTCGGATTCGCCGTCCATCGCCGCCAGCTCTTCCTTGCGCACTTGCTTCATGCGCATGCGGCTGGAGTGAAAGGTGAAGCGTTCCGGGCGGATCAACTGACGCGCGGTGAGCATCGCCGGGATCTCGGTTTCCATGGTGGTGTTGGAGCTCGGCACGATCTGGCCGATGCGGTAAGGCGTGAGCATATAAGTCTCCGGATTCGATTAGTTCAGGCGTGGGCCAAGGAAATCACCGAAGGCGCTGAAGAAGCCGTCGAGGTCATCCCAGGGAATCATGTGCCCAGCGTTTTCGACGTGGACACTGCGAATGTTCGGTTGCAGGTCAAGTATTTCCGCTTCGTCCTCGAGCTGAATAACACCACCACGGCCGGCGATCATCAGTAACGTCGGGACCTGGAGTTTCGGCAGGTCCTGATGGAAATCCACGTCGTGGAAATCGTTGAAGGCCCGCACGATCGCCGGCTCGTAGCAGGTGTGCAGCCATTCGGCGCGCAGTTGCAGTTGCTCGTCGGTCCAGGTGGCGCAGAAGGCGCGCATCGCCTCGGCATCCATCCCGATCAAGGACTGGCGGATCGAATCGACGTACCACGGCAGTTTGCTCGGGTATTCGCGCCGACCAGGGCCGGACACCGGTGGATCGATCAATACCAGACGGTTCACCCCGACCGGATGCCGCACCGCGCTGCGCACGGCAAATCGGGCGCCCATGGAATGACCGACCAAGTGGTAGCTATCCAGATTCATTGCCTGTGCGAAAGCGCCGATGTCGTTGGCGCAGGCGTCAGCGCTGTAGTCCAGCTCGGGCCCGGTGGAGGAGAGGCCACGACCGCGAACGTCCAGCACATAAGTGTCGAAATGCTCGCCGAGTCGTTCCGCGACAAACCCCCAGGTGATCGCCGGGCTGGTGATGCCGGGAATCAGAATCAGCGCCGGGCCATTACCGCCATAGCGCAGGTAGTGCTGGCGAATGCCGTTGGCCTGGATGTTACCGCCATGGATGAACGTACTCACGCGGCTACCCCCGATTTCAACGGCTGGGCGTACAGGTCATAGCCGTAAACCCAGGCCGGATCTTCCTGGGTGCGCAGCCAGGTGTTGGCGTTGGACACGGACTGCACGCGGGAGGCGCGTTCCTTGCGGTTGGCTTCATAGAGTTCGAACGCGGTGCGGTAATCGCCGAGCCCGGTTTCCTGCAGGCAGCGGGTGAGCATCGCGGCGTCTTCGATGGCCATGCCGGCGCCTTGGGCCATGTGCGGCTTCATCGGGTGGCAAGCGTCGCCCAGCAGCACCAGTCGCCCACGGCTCCAGAGTGGCAACGGGTTGCGGTTGCGCAACGGCCATTTGGTGACGCTTTCGGTGGATTCGATCAGCGCCTGGACCGTCGGGTGATACCCCTGGAACGCCTCAAACATTTCTTCGCGGCTGCTGTCGACGAACGCACCCTGGAAATCCCACTCCGGGTGTGGCACGCCGGTCACGTAGTAGTACTCGTCGCGCTTGCCGGTGGTGTAGTAGACCATCATGTGCCGATCCTCGGTCCACCACTTGATGCAGTCTTCGAACTTCAAGTCGTATTTGGCCAGTTGATCGCCACGGATCAGCGCGCGGTGCGCCACCCAGCCGCTGTACAGCGGTTTTTCCGCGCCGAGCAACTCTTCACGAATCTTCGAATTGATGCCGTCGGCGCCGATGACGATGTCGGCGTAGGTCACTTCGCCATCGCTGAAGGTCAGGCGCACCTGGCTGTCGGTTTCTTCCAGGGTTTCCAGGCGTTTGTTGAAGTGCACGGTGCCGGGTTTGATCGTCGACATCTGCAGGGCGTGCAGGTCGCCGCGGTGCACGGTGATGTAGGACGCGCCGTATTCCTTGCGAGCGAAATCTCCCAATGGGATGCGTGACAGGTAATCGCCACTCAAACCGTCACGACTGAACCAGTGATCCGGGTGCGAACCCATCAGGTCGAGCTGTTGCTCGATGCCCATGCGCCGGAAGATTTTCATGATGTTGGGACCCATGTGAATCCCGGCACCGAGGCGGGAAAACTCCGGTGCCTGTTCGTAGATCTCCACCTCAAACCCGGCTTGTTGCAGCAGCGTCGCAGCGGCGGCACCGCCCAGACCCGCACCGACGATGGCGATTTTTTGTGTTCTTGCCATAGGGATTGTTCCTCTTTTTCGAATGGTCACTGGCGATGTCGTCGCAAGGTTTTTAAAGTGTATACGCTATAAAATTTAAAAAGAAAGAGCCGTTTGGAAAAAATAATTTTCAGGCTTATTTGTCTGTGGTCACCAAATGTAACCAGTAAATATTGGATTTGTGTGGGTTGGTAACGTTGTGGCTTGGTGCTTGCAGTCAGCCTGCTTTTAGGGTCTTATCGTTAACAAATGGTGTATACGCTATAAAAATGCACTGGAGTGAGGCGAGGCGCCTCGACTTGGTGCGCAACAAACGATCGAGGAGACAGGAAAATGCCGGTAAGCGATTGCGAATTGACCCAGATGTTCGAACACGTGTTGAAGCTGTCGAAGGTCGACCCGACCCAGAGCGTCGCCGTACTCAAGAGCCACTATTCGAACCCGCGCACCGTGCGTGCGGCGATGGAGGCGGCTCAGCGACTGGGGGCCAAGGTCTACGCGGTGGAGTTGCCTTCGTTCAACCATCCGACAGCCATGGGCAATGACATGACGGCCTACTGCGGCGACACCGCGCTGACCGGCAATATCGCGGCGCAGCGGGCGCTGGAAGCGGCGGACTTGATCGTCGACACGATGATGCTACTGCACTCACCGGAGCAGGAGCAGATCCTCAAGACCGGCACGCGAATTCTGTTGGCCGTTGAACCGCCGGAAGTCCTGGCGCGAATGCTGCCGACCGAGGCTGACAAGGTGCGGGTGATGGCGGCGGAGCAATTGCTCAAACAGGCCAAATCAATCCACGTCACCTCCCGCGCCGGCAGCGATTTCCGCGCCGCGCTGGGGCAATATCCTTCGGTGACCGAATACGGTTTCGCCGATGAGCCGGGGCGTTGGGATCACTGGCCCAGCGGCTTTCTGTTCTCCTGGCCCAACGAAGAAACCGCCGAGGGTGTGCTGGTGCTGGATGTCGGCGACATTGTGCTGCCGTTCAAGAACTACACCCGGGAGAAAATCACCCTGGAAATCGAGAAGGGCTTCATCACCTCGATCCACGGCGGTTTTGAGGCCGAATACCTGCGTGACTACATGAAGTACTTCAACGATCCAGAGGTCTACGGTATTTCCCACATCGGCTGGGGCTTGCAGCCACGGGCGCAGTGGACTGCCATGGGGCTGCACGATAAAAACGATGGCATGTGCATGGATGCCCGGGCGTTCTACGGCAACTTCCTGTTCTCCACCGGACCGAATACCGAAGTTGGTGGCACCCGCAAAACCCCGTGTCACCTGGATATTCCACTGCGCCATTGCGATGTGTATCTGGATGATTTGGCCGTGGTGATCGGTGGGGATGTGGTGGCGCCAGAGGCTTCCCGGGTTCGTTGAAACAACTACCAGGCACAAAACCTGTGGGAGCGAGCTTGCTCGCGATGGCGGTAGATCAGTCAGCATTGATGTTGAATGTAATGCCGCCATCGCGAGCAAGCTCGCTCCCACAGGGGGGTTGTGCTATCCCTGAGGCCAAGGACTCTCTTGAGTCCACCCGCCAACCTGTCCATCATGCCTTCCCACTACACATCGTCTTTCGAGTCTGCCGTGCCTGAAACTCCTGATTCCTCCTACGTTTTCTCCGAACAAGTCGGGCATTTGCTACGCAAGGCCTATCAACGGCACATGGCGATTTTTCAGGCGAACGTCGGCGACTCCCAGCTCACCGCGGTGCAGTTCGTCACCCTGTGCGCCGTGCGTGATCACGGTCCCAGTTCGTTGACTGAACTGGTCAAAGCCACCGCCGTGGACCAGGCAACCATTCGCGGCATCGTCGAGCGGCTCAAGGCCCGGGAACTGATCACCCTTGAACCCGACCCGCAGGACCGGCGCAAAGTCATTGTCGGCCTGTCCGAAGCCGGCGATCGTCTGGTACAACAAACCGTGCCTTGTGCCGGAAAAATCACCGAGCTGACCATGAGCAACCTCAACCCCGCAGAGCAGGTTGCCGTGCTGTTCTTGCTGCGCAAGATGATCGACGACCCACAGGACTGATCAGCCCGTTCGGCCTTTGGCATCGTTTTTGCTCTCTTTTCATGTAGTAACCACTTCACCACTCGAGTGTGTCGCGACGCCACAGACTGATACTGGCCCGCGACCTTTTCTTCGACCTTTTGGTGTAGTGAGTACTTCATCAACTGAAGCGGGCGAAGCGAATGACAAGCCAGGAAATCACGGTAGCGCTTGAGGTCAACGGCCACACCAGCACCGTCACCGCGATGGCGGATACGCCGTTATTGCTGATCCTGCGCAATGACCTGCAACTCAACGGCCCCAAGTACGGGTGCGGCCTGGGCGAGTGCGGCGCATGCACGGTGATCATCGATGGCGTGGCTGCGCGTTCCTGCGTGTTTCCGCTGGCCGGCGCCGTGGACCGGCAGATCGTCACCCTCGAAGGGCTCGGCAACCGCGCCGATCCGCACCCGGTGCAACAAGCCTTTATCGATGAGCAGGCGGCGCAATGCGGCTATTGCCTCAACGGCATGATCATGACCGCCAAGGCCTTGCTCGACCGCATCCCGCACCCCAGCGAAACCCAGATCCGCAACGAACTCTCGGCCAACCTTTGCCGTTGCGGCACCCATATCGAAATCCTCCGCGCGGTGCTGCGTGCCGCCCGTCAAACGCCTTGAACGTGGATCGATGACCATGACTGACGCAATCCCCACCCGCGACCAATGGCTGGCCAAGACCGGCGCTCTGCTGATCGTCGACGACATCCTGCCGCCATCAGGCCCGGTGGCCAAAGGCGGTACGCCGCTGATCAAACCCAAGGAGCTTGGGTTGTTCATCGCCATCAGCGATGACGGACGGGTGTATGCCTTCAACGGGCATGTCGACCTCGGCACCGGTATCCGCACTTCGCTGGCGCAGATCGTCGCCGAAGAACTGGACCTGCAACTGGAGCAGGTGTGCATGGTGCTGGGCGACACCGAGCGTGTGCCCAATCAAGGCGCGACCATCGCCAGCGCCACGCTGCAGATTTCCGCGATCCCGTTGCGCAACGCGGCTGCCGAGGCCCGGCGGTTTCTGCTGGAGCTGGCGGCAGAACGCTGGTCGGTGGAGGCGGGCAGTCTGAAGGTCGAGGCCGGGGTGATTGTCGCAGCGGACGGACGCACCACGTCCTACGCCGATCTGGTGCGCGGTGACCACGTAGAACTGCGCCTCTCAGGCACCGCGCCACTCAAGTCTGCCGAAGATTATCGGCTGGTCGGCAAGGGCGCCGCACGGGTGGATATTCCGGCCAAGGCCACTGGCGAACTGACTTACGTCCACGACATGCGGGTGCCGGACATGCTCCACGGCCGGGTGATTCGCCCGCCCTATGCCGGGCTCGATTGCGGTGACTTCGTCGGCAACAGTCTGCTGGACGTCGACGAGTCTTCCATCGCGCATATTCCTGGAATCGTGGCGGTGGTGGTGATCCGTGATTTCGTCGGGGTGGTGGCGCTGCGCGAAGAACAGGCGATCAAGGCCGCCCAGGCCCTCAAAATCAGCTGGAAAGCCTGGAACCAGTCGTTGCCGGACATGAACAATGTCGAACAAGCCATCCGCGATAACCCGCGAGTGCAGCGCGTCGTTCTCGACCAGGGCAACGTCGACGACGCCTTGGCCGGGGCCCATCAGCGCATGCCGCGCACGTATCTGTGGCCGTATCAGATGCACGGCTCCATCGGCCCTTCCTGTGGGTTGGCGGACTATCAGCCGTCGGGCACTCGCGTGTGGTCCGGTAGCCAGAATCCGCATTTGCTGCGAGCGGACCTCGCCTGGTTGCTGGAGTGCGCAGAAGAATCGATCGAGATTATTCGCATGGAAGCGTCGGGCTGTTATGGACGTAACTGTGCCGACGATGTCTGCGCCGATGCCTTGCTGTTGTCCCGCGCCGTGGGCAAACCGGTCCGGGTGCAATTGACCCGGGAGCAGGAGCACCTGTGGGAACCCAAGGGCACCGCGCAATTGATGGACGTCGACGGCGGCTTGAACGCCGATGGCAGTGTGGCTGCTTACGATTTCCAGACCAGCTACCCGTCCAACGGTGCGCCGACGCTGGCCTTGCTGTTGACCGGACGGGTCGAGCCGGTGGCGGCGATGTTCGAGATGGGCGATCGCACGTCGATCCCGCCTTATGACTTCGAACACATGCGCGTGACCATCAATGACATGGCGCCGATCGTCCGGGCTTCATGGATGCGCGGGGTGTCGGCGCTGCCCAACACCTTCGCCCACGAGTCGTACATCGATGAACTGGCGTCCGCGGCAGGCGTCGATCCGGTGGAATATCGACTGCGTTATCTGCGCGATGAGCGCGCCATTGACCTGGTGAAATCCACTGCCGAGCGCGCCGCCTGGACCCCGCGCACCGCGCCGATGCAAACCCCGAACGACGATCAGTTCCTGCGCGGTCGCGGCTTTGCCTACGCGCGCTACATCCACAGCAAGTTCCCCGGGTTCGGTGCGGCGTGGGCCGCGTGGGTGGCGGACGTGGCGGTGGATCGTCAGACCGGTGATGTGTCCGTCACGCGGGTGGTGATCGGTCATGACTCGGGGATGATGATCAACCCGGCGGGCGTGCAGCATCAGATCCACGGCAACGTCATTCAATCCACCAGCCGGGTGCTCAAGGAGCGGGTGACCTTTGAGGAGTCCACAGTAGCCAGCAAGGAGTGGGGCGGTTATCCGATCCTGACCTTCCCTGAAGTGCCGCAGATCGACGTCTTGATGATGCCGCGTCAGGACCAGCCGCCCATGGGCGCCGGTGAGTCCGCCTCGGTGCCGAGTGCGGCGGCGATTGCCAACGCCATTTATGACGCCACCGGGATTCGTTTTCGCGAACTGCCGATTACCCCCGAGCGGGTGCTGGCGGCGTTGAACGCCGGCACCTGTGACGAGCCACCGAAGTCGCCGGCCAAACGCTCGAAATGGTTGTTCGGTTCTCTATTTGCGGCGTTCGGCGCGGTGCTCGGTATGGCCACCACCGCGTGGCCGTTTCACGGTGAAATCGCGCCGATTGCGCCACCAAGTGCTGGCACCTGGTCGGCGGCAACCCTTGAACGCGGGCGTTTGCTGGCGGCGGTCGGCGATTGCGCGGTTTGCCACACTGCGCCCGGCGGCGCGACCAATGCCGGAGGTCTGGCGATGCAGACGCCGTTTGGCACGCTCTACAGCAGCAACATCACGCCGGATGTGAAGACCGGCATCGGCAGTTGGTCGTACCCGGCGTTCGAACGGGCGATGCGCGATGGCATCGGCCGCGACGGGCGCAATCTGTACCCGGCGTTTCCCTACACCGCGTTTCGCAACATCAACGATGCCGACATGCAGGCGCTGTATGCGTACCTGATGTCGCAAGCGCCGGTCAGCCAACCGGCGACTGCCAACGACATGCGTTTCCCGTTCAATCTGCGGCCGTTGATGGCCGGGTGGAATTCGCTGTTTCTGCGCCGGGGCGAGATCAGTGTGCAGCCAGAACGTAGCGAGCAATGGAATCGCGGCGCCTATCTGGTCAACGGTCTGGGGCACTGCGCCGCCTGCCATTCGCCACGCAATTTGATGGGGGCGGAGAAGGGCGGTGCGTCGTTCCTGGCTGGCGGCATGGTCGATGGCTGGGAAGCGCCGGCGCTGAACGGTTTGTCGAAAGCGCCAACGCCGTGGACGGAGAATCAGCTGTTCGACTATCTCAGCACCGGTTATTCCGACGCCCATGGCGTGGCGGCCGGGCCCATGGGGCCGGTGGTCAGTGAACTGGCGAAATTGCCCAAGACGGATGTTCGGGCGATGGCGGTGTATTTGGCGTCACTCAATGGTGCGCAGGCTGAAGCGCAAGGGGTGGAGAAAGCCACCCGGCCGTCGCCGGTCGCGAGCCTGTCATTGAGCAACGGTCAGCGGGTGTTCGAAGGTTCGTGCAAGGCCTGTCACGCGGATGGCCTGGGGCCGAAACTGTTTGGTGTGAGTCCGTCTCTGGCGAGCAATACCAATGTGCACAGCGATCAACCGGACAACCTGATCAAGGTCATCCTGCAAGGCATCGATGCACCGGCCACCAAGGACCTGGGCTACATGCCAGGTTTCAAGGACAGCCTGTCCAATACGCAGGTGGCGGAACTGGCGGCGTATTTGCGTAATCGGTTTGCTTCAAATGCGCCGGGTTGGGAAGGGTTGGAACAGAAGGTTGCACATCTGCGGGCTAATCCCGGCAGCCATTAAAAGTATCGCGGGCAAGCCGCGCCCCAGGTTCAGCGCAACCTATGTGGGAGCGAGCTTGCTCGCGATGAGGCCGGCCCAGTCACCCCTGATGCTCGGCGGGCAACTTCATCACCCCCCGCACCACCAGATCCTTGATAAACCCCAACCAATCCTCCCGCTGCCCCTTGTCCGCCAAATCCTCCCCCAGGAAGGAACTGAGGGTGTGCCGGTTGGAGTTATAGAAGTAGCAAAGCGAGGCGATCATCAAATACACATGCTTGATGTCCAGATCCTGACGAAACAATCCCTGAACCTGACCCGCCGCAATGATTGGCCGCAACACACCGACCGCTTCGCCCGACAACCGGCGCAACTCGCTGGACTGTTGGGCGTGCTTGCCGTTATGCAGGTTTTCGTTGCTGAGGATGGCGACGAATTCCGGGTGTTCGACGTAGTAGTTCCAGACGAACGCCACCAGATCCTGCAGAGCCACCAGCGGTGTGCTCAGGTCCAGCTTGAGCTGGCTTTCGGCTTTATTGAATTGCTCATAGGTGTGTTCCAGCACGCAGATGAACAGCTGCTCTTTGCTGCCGAAGTAGTAATAAAGCATGCGGTCGTTGGAATCGGCCTCGCGGGAAATGCTCTCCACCCGCCCCCCGGAGTAGCCGTCGCGGGTGAACACCTTCACGGCCGCTTCGAGAATCCGGGTTCGGGTTTGATGGGCCTGAGCGGCCCGGATGCCGGTTTTCTTGTTCAACGTGCGGTCAACCTTCTACCAAGCGGAGTCGCAACGAATGTAGCACGGTCCCTTCAGCGGTTCAGGCTGGCGGCGGTTTCAGTGGCCGGCGGATTTTCCATGACTTGCAGGATCGAGGCTTCCGGATCGAAATCGTCCTCTTCCAGCTCAATGAACTCTTCGGGCAGGAAGATATTCAGCACGATGGCGCACAACGCGCCGACGGTGATCGGCGATTCGAAGATGTTGTGCAGCGCCTTCGGCAACTCGCGCAGCACTTCCGGAACTGCCGCGACACCGAGACCCATGCCGAGGGAAATCGACACGATCAGCATGTTGCGCCGGTGCAGGCCGGCTTCGGCGAGGATCTTGATCCCGGCGACGGCGACGGTGCCGAACATCACCAGTTCAGCGCCACCGAGTACCGGTTTGGGCATCAACTGCAGCACCGCGCCGATCATCGGGAACAACCCTAGCAGCACCAACAAACCGGCAATGAAGAACGCCACGTAGCGGCTGGCCACGCCGGTGAGCTGGATCACGCCGTTGTTCTGGGCGAAGGTCACCATCGGCATGCTGTTGAACACGGCGGCCATGGCTGAGTTCAGGCCGTCGGCGAGGAGGCCGGACTTGATCCGGCGGAGGTAGATCGGCCCTTTGACCGGCTGCCGGGAAATCATCGAGTTGGCGGTCAAGTCACCGGCGGCTTCCAGCGGCGACACCAGGAAAATCACCGCCACTGGCACAAACGCCACCCAATCGAAGCTAAAGCCGTACTTGAACGGCACCGGTACGCTCATGAGCGGTACGTCGGGCAGGCTGGCGAAATTGACGTCACCCATCAGCCAGGCCACGACATAGCCGAGGGTCAGGCCGATGACGATCGCACCGAGGCGCAGGAACGGCACATCGACCCGGTTCAACAGCACAATCGTTCCGAGCACCAGGGCCGCCAGGGCCAGGTGACTGGCCGCGCCGAGGTCCGCCGCACCGAAGCCGCCGGCGATGTCGGTCATGGCAACTTTGATCAGCGACAGGCCCATCAACGTGATGATCGTGCCGGTCACCACCGGGGTGATCAGCATCCGCAATTTGCCGATGAACTGGCTCAACACCATTTCGATGAAGGCAGCGAAAAAGCACACACCGAAGATCGTCGACAGGACCTCATCGGTGCCGCCGCCCCGGGCCTTGACCATGAAGCCGGCACTGAGAATCACGCTGATGAATGAGAAGCTGGTGCCTTGCAGACACAGCAGGCCGGAACCGATCGGGCCGAAACGTCGCGCCTGAACAAACGTGCCCAACCCCGAGACGAACAGTGCCATGCTGATCAGGTACGGCACTTCGCTTTGCAGGCCGAGAGCGCCCCCCATGATCAGCGTCGGGGTGATAATGCCGACGAAACTCGCGAGTACGTGTTGCAGGGCGGCGAAGACGGTGGCGGTCAGATGCGGACGATCGTCGAGGCCGTAAATCAGGTCGTTATTGCGCGGGGCAGGGGCTTTTTCAGAGGCGGTCATGGTGGTGTGCGTGCCAGAAGGCGGGCCGGGTCAAAAAATGGAGGCGCAGGATGCCAGAAAGACTATTTTGTGGCGAGCGATGAGCCCGATACCTGCACAATCCCTGTGGGAGCGAGCTTGCTCGCGAAGAGGGAGTGTCAGGCGACATTGATGCTGTCTGGTGCGCCGCTATCGCGAGCAAGCTCGCTCCCACAGGGATCGTGGGTAATCAGGCGAACGCCGCGAGTAGATCCTCTTCAAAAGCTTTTTGCGCATCCCCTGGCACTTGGGCGCGATGGCGGGCCAGATGAAACGCCACGTCGAAACTCATATCGGCACGGCGCACGGCGCGCAGCAATTCCTTGTCTTCCCAGCTCCGGGCAAAGTGTTCGGGTAAGTAACCGACATGTTTGCCCGAGAGAATGAAGGCGAGGGTGCCTTCGACTTGTTCCGAGCGCGCCGAGCACATTTTCCCCTGGAAGGGTTCGTCGCTGCGCAGGAAGCGGTAAGGGTGATCGACCCGATCGCAAGCCTGTAGCGCTTGTTCGTCAGGTGCATCATCGGTGAACAACGGATGGCCGGCGGCGCAATACAGGTGCTGGGTTTCGGTAAACAGTTCGCGGTAGTCAAAAGCGCTTTGCACTTGTGAGAAATAGCCGATCGCCAGGTCCAGTCGTTGTTGCAGCAGCAACCGTTCCATTTCGCCGGGCATGGCGCTGATCAATTCGATGCGGACCGATTCGTCCCGTTCACGAAAGCGCCGGATCGCATCGGCCACCCGTTGCAGCACGGATTGATCGAGCGCTTCGGACAGCCCCAGACGAACTTCGCCGATCAAGCGCCCGGCCACGCCGTTGGATTGATGGCGGAAGGCTTCGATGGATTCGAACAGGTTGCGAGTCGCACTCAGCAGTTGCTCGCCCTTGGGCGTGATCTTGAAACCACCCTTGCCACGACTGCACAGGCGATAGCCGAGTCGGGTTTCCAGTTTGGCCATTTGCTGGCTGATGCTCGACTGGCTCAAGCCCAACTCACCCTGAGCCGCGCTGAAACCGCCGCACTCCACCACGTTGACGAACAGGCGCAGCAGTTGCAGATCGAGATCGTGGAGTTGGCCGAGCATCAAACATTACTCCGGGATAAAGTCAGGATAACAAACTTGATATTTCACCAATGTATCCGACGACGCATTCTGCATCCACTTCATCTGGTCAGGTGTTTCGTCATGGCTCCCATGTTCAAGCTGTGTTTACCCACGCTGTTTCTCGCCATGGCCGTATCGGCCCAGGCCGAGGAAAAAGTCCTGAATCTCTACAGTTGGTCCGATTACGTAGCGCCTGAAACCTTGCAGCGTTTCGAGCAGGAAACCGGTATTCACGTGCGCTACGACACCTTCGATTCTTCGGAGGTGCTCGAAACCAAGTTGCTCACCGGGGGCAGCGGTTATGACGTGGTCGTGCCGTCTTCCAGTGTGCTGGCCCGCGGATTGGCAGCCGGTGCGTTGAAAGAGATTCCCCACGAAGGCCTCAAGGGTTACGCCAACCTCGATCCGGATTTGCTGGAAAAACTCGCCGCCGTCGACCCCGGCAACCGTTATGGCGTGCCCTACACCTGGGGCACTCTGGGATTGGGGATGAATGTCGAAGCTGTGAAGCAGCGTTTGCCGGACGTGCCGCTCAACAGCCTGGACCTGCTGTTCAAGCCTGAGTACGCCAGCAAACTGAAAGACTGCGGCATTGCCATTCTCGATTCGCCTCAGGAAGTGATCGGCCTGGCGCTGCATTACCTGGGTAAAAATCCTTACAGCACTGACAAGGCTGATCTGTCAGCCGCCGAGGCGTTGTTGCATCAGCTGCAACCCAATGTGCTGTACGTCGCGACCGGTCGGCAGATCAGCGATCTGGCCAACGGCAGCGTTTGCCTGGCGCTGACCTACAACGGTGACGCCAGCATGGCGGCCGATCAGGCGCGCAAGGCCAATAAACCGTTCGAAGTGGCGTACCGGATTCCGCAAGAGGGCACGCTGGTCTGGCAGGACAACCTGGCGATCCCCAAGGACGCGCCTCACCCCGAAGCCGCCCGCGCCTTTATCGAGTTCATGCTGCGACCGGAATCCGTCGCGGCACTGACCAATGAGCTGTTCTTCGCGACGGCCAACCAGGCCGCAACTCCGCTGGTGGATGAGGCGGTGCGCACCGACCCGGACATCTACCCGCTGGCTGACGTGCGTGGCCGGTTGTACGCCGATCGCAGCATGAGCCTCAAGGACCTGCGTCAACGCACTCGCTTGTGGACCACTTTCCGTAGCCGCCAATAGTAAGGAACCTGAGATGGACGTCCCGATGCAAAACGATCAGGCCATGACCCGCGACAGCCTCTACGGCACTGCCGCCGAAAGTACTTACGCCGGTATCACCAGTTTCATGCGTCGTCGCTACAGTCGCGACTTGCGCGGCGTTGACGTAGCGGTCAGCGGTGTCCCGTTCGACACCGCCACCAGCAACCGTCCCGGTGCGCGTTTCGGACCACGCGGCATTCGTGCCGCGTCCACCGGGATTGCCTGGGAACGCCATTGGCCATGGACCTTCGACCCGTTCGACCATCTGGCGGTGATCGACTTCGGCGATTGCGACTTCGATTACGGCACGCCGCAGTCGGTGCCGGAAAGCATCGAAGCCCACGCCGAACACATTCTCAACGCCGGTAGCGCGATGCTGACGTTCGGCGGGGATCACTTCATCACGTATCCGCTGCTCAAGGCTCATGCGCGCAAACATGGTCCGCTGTCGTTGATCCACTTCGACGCCCACAGCGACACCTGGCCGGACGAAGACGGCAAGCGCGTCGATCACGGTACGATGTTCTGGCACGCGGCCAAGGAAGGTTTGGTGGATCCGTCGCGTTCGGTGCAGATCGGCTTGCGCACCACCAATGACGATCATCAGGGCTTTCAAGTGCTGGATGCGCGACAAGTGCATCGACGCGGTGTTGATGAGATTGTCGAGGCCATTCGGGCGCGGGTCGGTGATCACCCGGTGTACCTGACGTTCGACATCGACTGCCTCGATCCGGCCTTCGCTCCAGGTACTGGAACGCCAGTGTGCGGTGGCTTGAGCACGGTGCAGGCGCTGGAAATCCTCGGTGGCTTGCGCGGGATTAATCTGGTGGGGATGGACGTCGTGGAAGTGGCGCCGGCCTACGACAGTGCGGACATTACCTCGCTGGCGGCGGCGACGTTGGCGATGGAAATGCTGTGCCTCTATGCGGCGAAGCATAAGGTCGACCGGTAACACACGGTCAAAACTGTGGGAGCGAGCTTGCTCGCGATAGCGGCCTTACATTCAACACATTTGTTGCATGTACCGGCCCCATCGCGAGCAAGCTCGCTCCCACATTCGATCTGTGTCAGGCCACTGGAATGATTGGCAGATCCAGGGTTTCAGCCCCGGTAAATCGCGCCATCGACCCGGCAATGGATTCATGGGGCACGCCCATCGCCACAGCACTGACACCCTCAAGTCGCGACACCTGTTCAGCACTCAACTGCACATTCAGCGCACCCAAGGTCGCATCCAGTTGCTCACGGGTGCGCGAGCCGAGAATCGGTATCAGTGCCGTGGTCGAACGCTTGGCTTTTTCCCGCAGCCAGGCAATGGCCACGTGCGTCGGGCTGGCGCCCAGTTCTGCGGCAACGGCCAGCAAAGTGTCGAGCAGGGCGGTTTCACGGGCACTTTTCTCGGCGTGGATCAGCATGCCAAGTTTGGCGGCGCGGTTGTCGCCATCGTTGGTGCGGTACTTGCCGGTGAGGAAGCCGCCACCCAACGGTGACCATAACGTAGCGGCCAGACCCAAGGCTTCGGCCATCGGCAGTTGTTCACGTTCGGCGGTGCGTTCGGCGAGGCTGTATTCCACCTGAATCGCAGCAATCGGTGAGAAACCACGAACCTCGGCCAACAAATCAGCCCGCGCAATGCGCCACGCCGGGAAGTTCGACAGCCCGGCGTAATGAATCTTGCCGGCGCGCACCAGATCGTCGAAACCACGCAGGATCTCTTCCATCGGCGTCACGCCATCGCTCATGTGGGCCCAGAACAGGTCGATGTGGTCGGTGTTGAGTCGTTTCAGGCTTTCTTCCACGGCGCGAACCATGTTCTTGCGGTTGTTGCCGGTGTGGGAAATGCCCGCAGCCGGCGTGGTCCCCAAGGTGTATTTGGTGGCGATGACCAGGCGATCCCGTTCCGCTGCGATGAACTCGCCGAGCATGGCTTCCGACTGGCCCGCCTGATAACCGTTGGCGGTGTCGATGAAATTGCCGCCGGCCTCCAGGTAGCCATCAAAAATGCGTTTGGCTTCGTCGCGCTCGGCGCCATGGCCCCAACCGGTGCCGAAGTTACCAGCGCCCAACGCCAGTTCCGAGACCCGCAAGCCGGTTTTGCGGCCGAAGACTTTGTAATGCATGGGATGACTCCTGAAGGAAAAGACGTTGGGGTCGAATATAAATGTCTAGCGACATGTATTTAATATGATGCCGGTAATATTGGACGTCAAGGTGCTTTTGCATTCGCAAGAAAAGGGCCGACCACCGGCCACAACGCTACTGCCACTTTCTGACAGGGTCCTCTGCTAAGCTCCGACAACTTTTACGGACAGAGCCTGCCGATCGTGTCGCGGACCACTCGTTTACTGACCTTGTTGCAAGTGCTGCGCGGCAAAAGTCGTCCGGTGACCGCGGCGACGCTTGCCGGCGAATTGGAGATTTCCGAGCGCACGCTGTACCGCGACATCGCCGAACTCACAGCCCTTGGCGCGCCAATCTACGGCGAAGCGGGGATCGGCTATGTGTTGCGCAGCGGTTTGTTTCTGCCGCCGTTGATGCTCAACGCCGATGAAACCGAAGCCATCGTGCTGGGGTTGCGCTATGTGGATCAGCGCGGCGATGAGGTGTTGAGTAAGGCTGCGGCGGATGCGCTGGCCAAGATTGCTGCGGTATTGGCGCCTGAAGCGCTGGACGCGTTACGCAACCCGACGGTGTTGCCGGGGCCGCCCGGCTATGGCTTCGCGCCCAACGCGGTGCCACTGAATGTGTTTCGTCAGGCCATCCGCGATCAGATCAAGCTGCACATCGATTACGCGGACGCCCATCAGGTGCCGAGTCAACGGCTGATCTGGCCGCTGGCCCTGGGGTTTCTGAACGAGGTGCGAATCATCGTCGCCTGGTGTGAATTGCGCAGCGCCTACCGCACCTTTCGCACCGACCGGATTTCGGCAGCGAACGAGCAGGGCGAGCGTTATCCGGGGCGGCGCAGCGACCTGTTGCGCACCTGGCGCAAGCAGATGCAACTGGACGAAGCAGGGCGCTTCACTCCTGACAAGAACTGACACAGGCTTGTTTTAGCATGGCTCCAGAATCAACAAACAAGGAGCCGTAACCATGTCCAATCCCGCCTCTTCACTGGCACCCGCCATCGCCGCCTACATCGCTGCGGCCAATGCCCGCGACACCTCGCGAGTCGCCAGTTTTTTCGCTGAGGATGCCAACGTGTTCGATGAAGGCCAGCATCAGGTCGGCACACACGCCATCGCGCAATGGATGCAAGACACTGCCCAGCGTTACCAGCCACGGGTTGAAGTGCTCGACGTGCAACTGCGCACCGGCAAAGTGTTGGTGCATAACCTGATCTCCGGAACGTTTCCCGGCAGCCCGCTGGAATTGCGCTACATGTTTCGCCTGAATGAACAGGGCAAGATTGCCCGGCTAGACATCTCTCTGTAGCAGCTGGCGAAGCCTGCGTTCGGCCGCGGAGCGGTCGCCATTGGAATCCCGGATCTTGCTGATTTACCGCGTTCTCAGGTTTTACGACCGCTTCGCGGCCGAACGCAGGCTTCGCCAGCTGCTACATGGACGTATACTGCCGCGCATGAATGTCGACTCCCCCTTAAGCGCCTGGCAACACGCCATCGAACAGAAGGGCTTCGTCCAGGACGAAGCCCAGGAACATGCCGTCTGGGCGCTGCAGAAATGCTACGAGGCGCTGCATGAAGGGCGCACGCCGATCACTGGCGTGTACCTCTGGGGCCCGGTCGGGCGCGGCAAGACCTGGTTGATGGACCAGTTTTACCAAAGCCTGAAGGTCCCGGCCCGCCGCCAACACTTTCACCACTTTATGGGCTGGGTGCATCAGCGTTCGTTTCAGCTGACCGGCACCGTCGACCCGTTAAAGGCGCTGGCTCGCGAACTGAGCGAGGAAGTGCGGGTCCTGTGCTTTGACGAATTGTTCGTCAACGACATTGGCGATGCCATCATTCTCGGGCGTTTGTTTCAGGTGATGTTCGAGCAGGGCGTGGTGGTGGTTTGCACCTCTAATCAACCACCGGATCAGCTGTACGCCGATGGCTTCAACCGCGACCGGTTCGTGCCCGCCATCGAAGCCATCAAGAAACATATGCAGGTGATTGCGGTGGATGGCGGCGAAGATCATCGCCTGCACCCAGGCAAAGGTTTGCAACGCTACTGGGTGGCGGCACCGGGGCAACCCAGCGCTCTGGGTGAAGTGTTCAAGGCATTGACCGTCGGCCAGTCGGTGTCCAGTGATCCGATCAAGGTCGGCTACCGCTCACTCAATGTCGTGCAGGCCAGTCCAACCGTACTTTGGACTCGTTACGCCGACCTCTGTGAACAGCCGTTTGCCGCCATGGATTTCATCGCCCTGTGCGACACCTTCAGCGCTATTCTGTTGAGTGACGTGCCCAACCTCAGCGCGCAAAAGCGCGAAGGGCGCATCGCCCGAGGCACTGAAGACGGCGTCGAAAGGGTGGTGGCGGGCGATCGCGAGCTGCCGCAATTGTCGGTGCATGACGACGGTGTACGGCGTTTCATCGCCCTGGTGGACGAGTGCTACGACCGCAAGGTGCCGCTGTGCCTCGAAGCGCAGGTGCCCATGGAATCGTTGTACACCGAGGGTTATCTGGAGTTTCCGTTCCGCCGCACCCTCAGCCGTTTACAGGAAATGCAGCTGCAACGTTTCGCCGAAGCTTGAACAAGGAGCCGCGAACATGAATCAGCCTCTGTCGCACCATTTGCTGACCATGGCCTATCAGAACGCCTGGGCCAATCATCGTCTTGCCAAGGCCTGGAGCCAGTTGAGCCCGGCCGATCTGGCGGCGCCGCGGGTCAGCTTCTTTCCCAGCCTGCGCGCCACCCTCAATCACATCCTGACCTGCGACTGGTTTTACCTGGATGCGCTGGAGCGGGAGTTGCGCGGCGATGACCCGCATCCCGAATGCTATGTGTTTTTCAACCAGGACGAACCGTCTACGCACGCCGTAGACCTCAAGCGCGAACAAGCGCTGGTGGACCTTCGACTGATCGCCTACTGCGAGCAAATGCGCGATGCAGACCTCGGGAAGATCGTGACCATCGCCCGGGACACGCCGCAACATGACAGCCGCTTGCGCCTGCTGTCCCATTTGTTCGAGCACCAGATTCATCATCGCGGGCAGGTTCACGCCATGCTCAGCGGCACCTCGGTCAAACCGCCGCAACTGGACGAGTTTTTCTGTGCCGGTGAGTCAGGCCTGAGGGCTGAGGATTTTGCCGAGCTGGGGTGGACCGAGGCGCTGATCTGGGGCGCTTGAGCGAAAAATTACAGCAGGATCCGGTTGTCGACACGGCTGTGCCCGCGATATTGTCGATCGGCCCTTCAGTGCGAGATGCACTGGGGCGACTTAATGTGTGAACGAGGGTGGAAATGGAATCCGCAGAAATTCTTGTACTTCAGGCCAGCTATACCAATCCGGTGCATGCCGAGGCTATTGGACTGGTGCTAAATGCTTACGCCGAAGACCCGATGGGTGGCGGCCACTCGTTGCCCGCCGACTTGTTGAAGCAACTGCCGGCGGAACTGGCCAAACGTCCTCACGCGTTCAGCGTTCTGGCCTTTGTCGGTGGCGAGCCGGCCGGGCTGGTCAATTGCTTTGAAGGTTTCTCGACCTTCGCCTGTCGCCCGTTGGTCAACGTGCACGATGTGTGTGTGGTGTCGAAATTTCGTGGCTTGGGGTTGAGCCAGAAGATGCTGCAAAAGGTCGAAGACATCGCCCGCCAGCGCGGTTGCTGCAAAATCACACTGGAGGTGCTGGAAGGTAATGCAGTCGCCCAGGCTTCCTATGGCAAGTTCGGTTTTGCCGCAGGCATGTTCGACCCGGCGCACGGTCGGATGCTGTTCTGGACCAAGGCGCTTTAAGGCGTTACGGGCATAAAAAAGGGCGTCCATCAGGACGCCCTTTGTCGTTACGGTTTGTAGTGCTCTGTCACTTGCGCGGTTTGATCATCCGGAACTCTTATTTCAGTGGTGTTGCTGGCGTTACTTTGATTAGCCTCCTGGCTGAACCGCAGGCTCTCAAAGTAGTACCGCATGCGTTCAGCGCCACCTTCGGCGAATGCAGCGGTTGAACTGAAGATCATCAGGCCAGCGAGGATCATGGCTGTACGTTTCATGGTGTACCCCTACGAGTTGTCGGGTCCTTTCGTCCATGAAGCAATGTCGAAGGGACATTATCCGCCGATTCCGTCAAATGGGAATTACCTGCGCCTAGAGCTTCCAGTCCAGGCTCAGGGTCACCGTGCGCGGGTCACCCCAAAACACACCGTTGTAGAACCCGACGTTATCGTAATACTTCTTGTCGAACAGGTTATCGACGTTCAGCGAGGCGGACAGGTGCTTGTCGAACTCATAACGCGACATCAGTTTGACCACGGTGTAGGCCTCCTGCCGGATCTTGGTCCTTTCGGTGATCACCGCACCGTCGGCACTACGTCCCACCGGGCGACTGGCGGCGCGGAACACATCGCTCTGCCAGTTCACCGCGCCACCGACGGTCAGTGCCTGCCAGTCGCCGGGCAGACGATAGGCCGTGGAGAGTCGGAACATATTCAGCGGCTGGTTGGTATTGGCGCGTTTCTTTTCGCCATTGGCCGAGTGGGTGTAGGTGTAGCCGGCCGTCATGTTCCAGCCGGCCATGACCTCGCCCGAGAGCTCGGCTTCGAAGCCCTGAACCTTGTTGCCTTTGCCGCCTGACTTGAAGAACTCCTCACCGGTCACCGGGTCCGGTGGCACCGAATCGTCGAGTTCGGCAACGTTGTCCTGTTTGCTCCAGAACAGCGCGGTGGCGAGGTTCAGACGTTCTTCAAGCAGGCTGCCCTTGAGCCCCAGTTCATAGTTGCTGCCCACCACCGGCTCGAGGTATTTGCGATGGCGGTCGCGATTGTCTTGCGGGTTGAAGATGTCGGTGTAGCTGACGTACGCCGTGTATTCGGGGGTGAGGTCGTAGAGCAGCCCGGCGTAGGGCGTCCACATGTCGTTGTGTTCCTGGCTGCTGGCATCGACGCTGCTCAGTTGCAGGTTGTTGTCGTACTTGTTGGTCTTGCTCGACACTTTCCAGCTGCCATAACGACTGCCGAGTACGGCGTGCAGGTCATCCGTCAGGCTCAGGCGAGTGGCCAGGTAACCGGCCTTCTGGCGGGTACTGTCTTTTGAACCTGAAAGGCTGGTGACGGTGTCGGGAAACTTGGCGATGTCGCCCATGTATTTCCAGTCGCGGATGTTTTCGTAATCCGATGCCCTGGGGCCGTCCACCATGTACGGGGAATCTTCCCGGCGCTCGGCTTCGCCATAGCCGATCATCATTTCGTGTTCCCGACCGAACAGCGAGTAAGGGCCAGCCACGTTGAAGTCATAAGCCTTCATTTTTTGCGTACTGAGCATGTGGCTGACGTTGGCGCTCATGCCACTGCGATCTGCCTCGGGGAAACCCCCGCCGCCGTAGTAGATCTTGCCGTCGGTGTCGCTCTCGCGATGGGTGTAGGCGGCCTTGGCATGCCAGCCAGCACCCAATTGGTGTTCCAGCGTGGCGAACGCGGTTTTGTCCTTGAGCGGCCAGGAACTCCACGACGTGGCCATGTTGGTGGAGCGTCCGAGGTTGGCCTTGCCACCGTCAGCGTTCCAGTACGGCACCGTGCCCCAGGATGTACCCTGGACGTGTTTGTTCTGATAGTCGTAACCCACGGCCAGCACGGTGTCATCGGTCAAATCGGCTTCAAGTATCCCGTAGCCGACTTCACGTTGTTGCTGGTACTTGTCGCGGAACGAATCGCTGTCGCGATAGGCCAGCACGCTGCGTCCGCGCAGGCGGCCGTCGAAAGCCAGCGGACCGCCGACATCCAGATAACTGTAGTAGTCGTCATAACTGCCGCCGCTGACCCCGGTCTGGACTTGCCACTGCGCCGTCGGCCGTTTACGCACCATGTTGATGGTGGCCGACGGGTCGCCCGCGCCCGTGGTCAGGCCGGTCGCACCGCGAACCACTTCGATGCGGTCGTAGATGATGGTGTCTGAATCGGACTTCATGTAGCTGAAGGTGTTCAGCATGCCGTCGATCTGGAAATTGGTGATCGAGTAACCCCGGGAGGAATAGCTGACCCGGTCCGAATCGTTGTGCTGAACGACCACGCCGGTGCTCTGGCTCATGGCTTCAGACAGCGTGCCGAGTTTGAAATCGTCCATTTGCTGGCGCGTGACCACGGACACCGATTGCGGCGTTTCCTTGATCGACAGGTTCAAGCGCGTCGCAGTGCTCATGGCGCCGGTGGTGTACGACTCGGTGTTTTCGGTGGTGCTGCCCAAACCTTGGGCGGTCACATTGGTGGCGCCCAGTTCGAGGGTGCGGCCAGGCTCTTTGTCAGGGCCGGTTTCAGCCAGCAAGTCGGGGCACAGGGCGGCACTGCACAGGCCCAGGGTAAAGGTCATGGAACGGGTGATAGGCGCGAACATCGCAGCCGACTCCTTGTCTTCGAGGGAAAAATTCCGTTTGTTCAAAGACGAAGGGGAGAGGCGGGATTTAGCTATAAACGAGAATAATTATTATCTTCGCGAAGTTTCGGACAGCTCAATTCATGTGGGAGCGAGCAAGCTCGCTCCCACAGGTTCAGCAGGATTACTGCTGAATGACTGCCACCGCCTTGGGTTTCATCAGGCTGAAGTCAATCAATGCCTTTTGCTCGCGCTCATAAGGATTGCCGATCATCAATGGCCGTGGCTTGAAACTGTCGCTGACCAGGCTCTTGCTGCGATCCAGTTCATCGAAGCTCAGACCCGCCAGATCGGCCCAGGTGTGGATCAGGTGCGAGCTGCTGTAAGGCCGCCCCAGATCACCGGCAAAGCTCCAGTCATGGTTTTCACGCCATTTCGGCGAGGCCCAGGCCATGAACGGAATGGTGTACATCGGCGCCGTCGGTTTGCTTTCGTTGCGGCCAAGGGTGCTGTGGCCAGGAGAATCGAAAACGTCTTCACCGTGGTCGGAGAGGTACAGCAGGAACCCGTTCGGATCAGACTTGGCGTAGTCCTTGATCAGGCTCGAGACCACGAAGTCGTTGTACAGCACCGCGTTGTCATAGCTGTTGTACGTCGGCACCTGATCGTCGCGCACACCGTCCGGAACGCCTTTGCGGTCCTTGAACTTATCGAAGGACGACGGATAACGGTATTGGTAGCTCATGTGCGTGCCGAGCAAATGCACGACGATCAGCTTGCGCGGCGCAGCGTCGGCCAAGGCCTTGTTGAACGGCTCGATCACGTCGCCATCGTACTGGGCGGCATTCTGGTTGCGGTTGTTGTTCAGGTACACCTGCTCGTCGGCCTGCTCGGAGAAGGTCGTCAGCATGGTGTTGCGCTTGGTCATGGTCTGCTGGTTGGTGATCCAGAAGGTCTTGTAGCCTGCCTGTTTCATCATGCTGACCAGCGACGGGGTCGACAGGTACAGGTCCGGGTTTTCTTCGTCGGCGAAGGTCAGAACCTGCTGCAACGCCTCGATGGTGTAGGGGCGCGGGGTGATGACGTTATCGAAGACCGCCAGTTGATCCTTGAGCTTGTCCAGCTCCGGGGTGGTTTCCCGAGGGTAGCCGTAGAGGCTCATGCGCTGACGGTTGGTGGACTCACCGATCACTAGCACCAGGGTCGCCGGCTGATTGGCCGCCGAATCCTTGAGATTGTGCAGCGGTGGAATCTTGCTGGCGCTATTGAGCATGTCTTGCATGCCGGCCAGGGTTTCGAGGTAGCGGTGATAGGCCACGGCCATCTGCCAAGGCACCGCGGGCTCGATGCGGGATTCGAATTTATCGAAACCGCCGGCAAGGCTGCCGGTACGCGCGGTTTGCTTGATCAGCGGGTAACCGACGACAGCGACCAGAATGGCTGTTGCGGCCACCAGCGCCCGACCGCGAGGCATGTACACCGGGCGCAAGCGAGTCCAGAGGAAGTAAGCGAAAGCGGTATGAGCGAGGAACGCCGCCACCATCCACCAGGCAAAGTACTGAGTCATGTACTCGCCCGCTTCAGAGACGTTCGACTCGAACATAATGAAGATAACGCTTTGGGAAAACTCCTGCTGATAGATGAAGAAATAACCCAGGCTGGCCATTGAGCAGGCCCACAGCACCACACCGATCAGCGCGGCCATGACTCGTGTTTGATTGGGGAACAACAGCATCGGCGCGAGCCAGATGGCACTCATCACAAAGGCCTGGCGGAACCCGGTAAAACCGGAGGTGCCTGTCAGTTGGATCAGTAGTTGGGTAATGCCGGAAAAATACCAGAAGAACAGGAACAGCCAGAGAAATCCTGTCCAGTCGAAACCATTCGCAGACGTATTGCTGCGTTTAAACAAAGCCATTCAGCGCTCCAGCCAAAAATCACTTCCCCGCCGGGACACCAATATCACCGACGGACGGGGGGCGCGGAGTATCAGGAAACGAATGTGAAAACTTCGTGAGTGCCGGGCTTGTCAAAAAGGGGGGGATGGCAGGTCGGAAACAGCAGTGGGCTGCTTCCGAATCAAGCGAGGGGATCAGGCGTGGGGCACATGGTGAGTGACGGGCAAAGGCTGGGCCTGATTGCTTTGTGTCAACAAGCGCAATTGCGCGAGCTCCTGCTTCAACTGGTCGCGCTCGTCTTTCAACTGGCGCAATTCATCGCGACGGATCGTGACGTAAAGGGTTTGTGCTGGCAGTGCTGCGTGTACTGTGCCCATTGCTCACCTCGCAAATGGCTGTCTCAACTGTAAACCTGCCCCGAAATCGGGTGCTGACTTACTATCGGCGCTGATTTTGATTTCTTTTGCCCCGGAAGGGAACTTTTTTATTTTTCATGGTCGTTGTGTCTTCGGCGCGATTACCGACGTTATCAATCTGGATCGGGCACAATGCCCGGAAACTATGTGCCAACGCTCTGGACTAACCCTCATTAGTCGCGTTGGGCTATAACCTTTGACACACATTATTTGTAGTAGGGAGCATCAGAACATGCAACTCGGGATTATTGGACTGGGCCGCATGGGCGGCAATATTGCGCGGCGCCTGATGCTCAACGGTCATACCACCGTTGTTTACGACCGCAATACCGCCTTTGTCGACACCCTGGCCGCAGAAGGCGCCTCTGGCGTCATCGACCTGCCGGCGCTGGTCGCTGGCCTGGCCAAGCCACGTGCGGTGTGGGTCATGCTGCCGGCCGGCGCACCGACCGAAGACACCATCGACACCCTGAGCACCTTGCTCGAAGCTGGCGATACCATCATCGACGGCGGCAACACCTTCTATAAGGACGACATCCGCCGGGCGAAAACCCTGTCGGAGAAAGGCCTGCACTACGTCGACGTCGGCACCTCCGGCGGCGTCTGGGGGCTGGAGCGTGGTTATTGCATGATGATCGGCGGCGAAGCCGAGGTGGTTAAACGCCTTGATCCGCTGTTCGAGAGCCTTGCACCGGGCCTGGGCGACATCCCTCGGACCAAGGACCGCAAGTCCGAAGACGATCGTGCCGAGCGCGGTTACATCCACGCAGGCCCGGCCGGTTCGGGGCATTTCGTGAAAATGATCCACAACGGCATCGAATACGGAATGATGCAGGCCTTCGCCGAAGGCTTCGACATCCTCAAGACCAAGGCCAGCACCAACCTGCCGGAAGACCAGCGTTTCGACCTGAACGTCGGCGACATCGCCGAAGTCTGGCGTCGTGGCAGCGTCGTGTCGTCCTGGTTGCTCGACCTGACCGCCGACGCGCTGGCCAGCGATCCGAAACTCGATGGTTACTCCGGGTCGGTCGCTGATAGTGGTGAAGGTCGCTGGACCATCGAAGCCGCCATGGAGCAATCGGTGCCCGTACCGGTGCTGTCGAACTCGCTGTTCTCCCGCTACCGTTCGCGCGGGCAAGGCACCTTTGGCGACAAGATTCTCTCGGCCCAGCGCTTCGGCTTCGGCGGCCACGTGGAGACTTCGAAAAAATGACCCGTCTGATCCGCAATAAATCCAAGGCAGAACCCGCACCACCGACCACGCTGTTTCTGTTCGGTGCCCATGGTGATCTGGTCAAGCGTCTGCTGATGCCGGCGCTGTACAACCTGAGTCGTGACGGTCTGCTTGGGGATGGACTGCGGATCATCGGCGTTGATCACAACGCCATCACCGATGAAGCCTTTGCGAAAAAACTCGAAGACTTCATTCGGGCCGAAGTGGCCGCCAAGGTCGGCAAGGACGATCAAGCCCTTGACCCTGACTTGTGGGCCAAGTTGGCCAAAGGCATCAGCTACGTCCAGGGCGACTTCCTGGACGACAGCACCTATCAAGCGCTGGCGGCGAAAATCGCCGCCAGCGGCACCGGCAACGCCGTCTTCTACCTGGCCACCGCGCCACGTTTCTTCAGCGAGGTGGTGCGTCGTCTCGGCGCCGCCGGCTTGCTGCAAGAGTCGCCAGAGGCGTTTAGAAGGGTGGTCATCGAAAAACCCTTCGGGTCCGATCTGCATACTGCCGAAGCCTTGAACGCTTGTTTGCTCAAGGTGATGACGGAAAACCAGATCTACCGGATCGATCACTATCTGGGCAAGGAAACTGTGCAGAACATTTTGATCAGCCGGTTCTCCAACAGCCTGTTTGAAGCGTTCTGGAACAATCACTACATCGACCACGTACAAATCACCGCCGCCGAAACCGTCGGCGTGGAAACCCGTGGCAGTTTTTATGAACACACCGGCGCCTTGCGGGACATGGTGCCCAATCACCTGTTCCAGTTGCTGGCGATGGTTGCAATGGAGCCGCCGGCCGCCTTTGGCGCCGATGCGGTACGCGGCGAGAAAGCCAAGGTGGTCGGTGCGATTCGCCCCTGGTCGGTCGAGGAAGCGTTGGCCAACTCGGTGCGCGGCCAATACACCGTTGGGGAAATCGACGGCAAGGAGTTGCCGGGTTATCGCCAGGAAAACAACGTGGCGCCCGACAGCAATACCGAAACCTACGTCGCGCTGAAAGTCATGATCGACAACTGGCGCTGGGTCGGCGTGCCGTTTTACCTGCGCACCGGCAAGCGCATGAGCGTGCGCGACACCGAGATTGTCATCTGCTTCAAACCGGCGCCGTATGCGCAGTTCCGCGATACCGAGGTCGATGAGCTGCAACCGACCTATCTGCGAATCCAGATTCAGCCTAACGAAGGCATGTGGTTCGACCTGCTGGCCAAACGGCCCGGCCCGGCGTTGAAAATGGCCAATATCGAACTGGGCTTTGCCTACAAGGATTTCTTTGAAATGCAGCCGTCCACCGGCTATGAAACCCTGATCTACGATTGCCTGACTGGCGATCAGACGCTGTTCCAGCGCGCCGACAACATCGAGAACGGCTGGCGCGCCGTGCAGCCTTTCCTTGATGCCTGGCAGCAGGACGCGAGCGTGCAGAGCTATGCCGCTGGCGAAGACGGCCCGCAGGCTGCAGAAGATCTGCTGACTCGCGATGGTCGCGTCTGGCACGGCCTCGGATGAGTGATACAACGTCGCAACCCATCCGTTTTCTGCTCAGTGACATGGATGGCACCTTGTTGCTGCCCGATCACAGCCTCAGCCAACGCACCGTCGACGCGGTCCGCTCGTTGCGCGAGGCGGGCGTGCTGTTCAGCCTGGCCACCGGCCGTCCGCCCAAAGCCATGTTGCAGCAGATTGAAGCCCTGGGCGTCGACTTGCCAACGGCAGCGTTCAACGGCGGCACCATCGTCAACCCGGATGGCAGTTTGCTGGTCGCGCATTACTTGCCGGCAACGGCGGCGCTGACCGCGTTGGCGCTGTTTGCCGACCGGCCGGACCTCGAAATCTGGGTGTTCAGTGGTGGCGACTGGTTGCTGAAAGATCCGAACGGCCCAATGGTGCCTCGTGAACAGCACGGCCTGGGTTATCCGCCAGTGGTGGTGGAGAGTTTTGAGCCGTACCTGGAGCGCATCGACAAGATCGTCGCCACCAGCAACAACACGCAGTTGTTGATTGAGCTGGAAGCGCTCCTGCTGCCCAAAGTGGAAGGCCAGGCACAGGTCTCCCGTTCGCAGCCGATTTATCTGGATGTGACCGCGATGCAAGCCAACAAGGGTGCAGCGCTGGCGACACTGGCCGAATTTCTCGGTGTGCCGCTGGAGCAGACCGCGGCGCTGGGCGATGGCGGCAACGACCCGGCGATGTTTCACCGCGCAGGCTTGTCGATCGCCATGGGGCAGTCGGAAGAGGCGGTGAAGCGCCAGGCTAACGTGGTGACGGGCGCCAACACCGAGGACGGCGCGGCCCAGGCAATCGAGCGCTACATCCTCCCTCACTAACAACACACAACCCTGTGGGAGCGAGCTTGCTCGCGATAGCGGTCTGTCATTCAACAATTATGTTGGCTGACACGACCTCATCGCGAGCAAGCTCGCTCCCACATTTTGTTCCGGGTTTACAGCCAGAAACTCACTGCATACCAGCCAAGAACACCCATCACCACGGTGTACGGCAACGCCATCCACACCATCCGTCCGTACGACAGGCGAATCAGCGGTGCAATCGCTGAGGTCAGCAGGAACAGAAACGCAGCCTGACCATTGGGCGTCGCCACGCTCGGCAGGTTGGTTCCAGTGTTGATCGCAATCGCCAGCGTCTCGAAATGCTCACGGCTCATGTGGCCAGAGATGAAGGCCTGTTTGACTTCGGTGATGTAAATGGTCGCGACGAACACGTTATCGCTGATGGCCGACAGCAAGCCGTTGGCAATAAACAGCATGCCCGGCTGTTGATCCGCTGGCAGCGCCAGCACCCACTGGATCAAAGGCGTGAACAGTTGCTGATCGTGAATCACCGCCACCACCGCGAAAAACACCACCAGCAGCGCTGTGAACGGCATGGCGTCCTTGAACGCGTTGCCGATACGGTGCTCGTCGGTGATGCCAGTGAATGCGGTGATCAGCACGATCACCATCAAGCCGATCAGGCCGACCTCAGCAATGTGGAACGCCAGCCCCGCAATCAGAATCAGCGCTGCCAATCCCTGCACGATGAGCGCTGCACGTTGGCGCGAGGTGCGTTCGGCATTGTCTTCGGCGGCGTAATTGGCCAGAACCGCACGCACGTTGTCCGGCAACAGCGTGCCGTAACCGAACCAGCGAAGTTTCTCCAGCAGGACGCAGGTCACCAGGCCTGCCACCAGGACCGGCAATGAAACCGGGGCGACTTTCAGAAAGAACTCAGAGAAGTGCCAGCCCATCTCGTGGCCGATCAACAGGTTCTGCGGCTCACCGACCAATGTGCAAACACCGCCCAGTGCGGTCCCCACGGCGCCGTGCATCAGCAGACTGCGCAGAAAGGCGCGGAATTGTTCGAGGTCGGCGTGATGGAGTGTGGGCAAGTGCTGGTCATCGCCAAACTCGCTGTCCTGACGCGGATCGTTGCCGGAGGCGACGCGGTGATACACCGAGTAAAACCCGACGGCTGCACTGATGATCACGGCGGTCACGGTCAAGGCATCAAGAAACGCCGACAGAAACGCCGACAGGAAGCAGAACATCAACGCCAGCAGCGCCTTGGAGCGAATCCCGAGCAGCAGTCGTGAGAACAGAAACAGCAGCAGGTCTTTCATGAAGTAGATGCCGGCCACCATGAACATCAGCAGCAGGATCACCGGGAAGTTGTGCACCAGCTCGTCGTAGAGTGCCTGGGGCGTGGTCATCTTCAGCAACAGTGCTTCGATCAACAGCAGGCCGCCGGGCATCAACGGATAACACTTGAGCGCCATGGCCAGGGTGAAGATGAACTCCAGCACCAGCAGCCAGCCAGCCGCCACCGGGCCGACGGTCCACAGTGCCAGCGCGTTGAGAATCAGGAAACCGACAATGCTTGCCTTGTACCAGCGGGGTGAATGCCCGAGAAAATTGTGCGCGAACGCCTGAGCCATTGAACCGGGCATCGGCTACTCCTTGTATTAAGAAGCGCGCAACTTGCCGTAAGCGGAAGGGAAGATCAAGTGCAGGAAAGCTGTGCAGGCCTACCGCAGATAGCGTGCGACGATCGCCCGATAGTTGCCGTCCAGTGAATAGCCTCCGACGACAATGTTTCCATCGGCCTGCATGACCACGGAAGTCGCGGTATCCAGGCTGCGGCCCAGGCGGGTGCGAACCCAGCCGGAGCCATTGCCGAAGCTGCGATCGAGTTGCCCGTCGGGCAGATGCCGCGCCAGAATGAAATCCGCCTCGACGCCGCCGATCGTGGCCCCGACCGTCACCACGCAGCCGTCCGGCAGCGCCTGTGCGTCGGTCCACTGGCAGCCACTGTGACCGATTTCCAGCAGTTGGGCCTGGCCTCCATTGCAATGAATGTCCGGGCGGCCGTTGCTGTGTACTTTCAGTGCCAGGCAATGCATCGGGTCGCGGCTGCTGCCAAAACACTGCACATCGCCATTTTCCTGTTGGACGATCCGGCTGACCTGAGCGCTATACCCACGTGCCTTGAAGGTCATGAAACCATCCACGGCAAAACAATCGTCGAGCCTGCCGTCGGTGTGATAGCGGGCCAGCAGACCTTCTTCAGGGAAGTTGATCGACCCGCCCACCAGGATCCGGCCGTCTCGTTGCACCATCAGGCTGCTGAGCCAGGTATTCATCAGCAAGTGCCTGACAATCACGAAGCCACGACCGTTGAAGGTGTCGTCCAGTGAGCCGTCGGTGTTGAGGCGTATCAGCATGCCGACATGATCGGACAGTTCGAAGTGATGATTGGCCTGCAGCAGGATTCGACCATCCTCCTGCACGCAGATATCACAACCTTCTGCGCCCGATACGCCGGGGGGGAGCCAAGTGTCACGCACGCCTTGGGAAAGACCGCCCGGCAGACGCACGACGCAGCGGCCATTGTCGCCAAAACATTGAACCGGCCGACCATGCTGATCGAACAGGGCGAGGGCGGGCAGTGTCCGGTGAGCATTTTCGTAGTGCAGGCCGGCTACCAGAATGTACCCATCGGGCAGCACGTGGACTTTGCCGGCCATGGCCTCGAAGCCGTGTTGAAATTGCCCGATGACGCTGCCTTGATTGCCGAATGCCAGATCCGCCGAGCCGTCCTCGAGCAAGCGAGCCAGGCCGAAGCGACTGCCGCCTGGCGTTCCGACCTTGGCCGCCACGAGCAACCTGCCACGTGAATCAATCGCGACCCCGTTGGCCATGCTTGAGAGGCTGCCAGCGAAATACACCTGGGTTTTGCCAGACGAGGCAAAGGTTGTATCAAGTTTCCCGGCGTCACTCAGTGTTGCCGGTAATGCAAACGCGGTCTGGATTGACATGCACGCAGCTCCTTGCGAGTCGTCCTGAACCGGGAGTTTGGGTGGCGACTGTATAAGGAAACATTCAATCCCTGAACGGCTGGATGCACAACTGTCATAACTAACAGGCGGAGGGTCGTTGTGTGCCAGAACAGTGTCTTTTCGAACCACTGACAAGCCTGCCAAGTAGTTGGGCGC
This sequence comes from Pseudomonas sp. GL_093, assembly GCF_057837605.1. NCBI lineage: Bacteria > Pseudomonadati > Pseudomonadota > Gammaproteobacteria > Pseudomonadales > Pseudomonadaceae > Pseudomonas > Pseudomonas sp. GL_093. The sequence continues at coordinate 3,368,714 of NZ_CM174448.1, forward strand.
GTGCAAGTTCGAATAATAATCGGGGGAGGGCGCGGGTTACCGTTGGGTAACCCGCAAAACGCTTAGTGTGGCATCGACCACGATTGGAGTTTGTAACCCTCCTCGCTCAATTCCGCACGTGCCGCTTCAAGCAGGCATTCAAGTTGCGCAGGATCGGTATAGGCACTGCTTGGGATCTGCTTACGGCCGATGCTGCGGGTGTTGGTGCGATCGATAACGGTCAGGCTGAGTTCGCCATTGCCGTCTTGTGGGGCCCAGGCCACGCATTGGAACGGTTGGAATGCGCGGTCGGCAATCAAAAGAGCTTCGTTGATGCGGAGCGGGGCGTTCATGGGGTTTTCTCTCTGTATGCCCAATCAAGTGATGTGCCGTCGGTTGGGCTTACCGTTCGGCTGGTTACTTGTACTGATGCCCGCAACCGGGGGGCGGGTCACATACAATTAAAAGAAATATCAACTTTCTTTCATTGGCTCAAGATTTGGACAGGCTTTGAAAGCTGAATGAAAGGAAGGAGTCGTTAGGTAACTAACTAAGTCGCTTCTTATAACTAATAACGCAACCGCTCTATAGTCAAACGGTACAAGGTCACGTCAAATTATTGCTAACGTTACAGCCAGGTCCGCCAAACGACTGTTTTTAATAATATTTCATAACTTTGGCGCCAAGGAACAGTCATGATCGAAGCGCCTGCCTTACGACGTCTGTTAGTAGTGGACCCTTGCGACGACTGTCATCGTCTGCTGCCGGTTTTGCGCTCTGTGGGTTGGGATGTTGACAGCTGCAGCCTGGAAAACGCAGGGGACAAAACCTGCGATATCGGCCTGTTGCGTTTGCAGCCTTTTCACCTCGAACGCCCGGAAGCCGTCAAAGAGCTGATCAGCCGTAGCGGTACCGAGTGGATCGCCGTACTCAACCAGGAAGTCCTGCGATTGCAGAATGTCGGGGACTTTGTCTGCGAATGGTTTTTTGATTTCCATACCTTGCCATTCGATGTGTCCCGGGTTCAGGTGACGCTGGGCCGGGCATTCGGGATGGCACGTCTGCGTGGGCAGGGCACGGTTCACATTGATCAGCCTGAGCACGAGCTGCTTGGCGACAGCAAACCCATTCGTGAACTGCGCAAGTTGCTGAGCAAGCTGGCGCCCACCGAGTCTCCGGTATTGATCCGTGGTGAAAGCGGTACCGGTAAAGAACTGGTCGCCCGCACCCTCCATCGACAATCCCAACGTCACAGCAAACCCTTTGTCGCGATCAATTGCGGCGCAATTCCCGAACACTTGATCCAGTCCGAACTGTTTGGCCACGAGAAGGGGGCCTTTACTGGCGCCCATCAACGCAAGGTCGGGCGGATCGAAGCGGCTAACGGCGGCACGCTGTTTCTCGACGAAATCGGTGATCTGCCCCTGGAGCTGCAGGCGAACCTGTTGCGTTTCCTCCAGGAAAAGCACATCGAGCGGGTGGGCGGCAGTCAGCCGATTCCCGTGGATGTGCGGGTGTTGGCCGCGACCCATGTCGATCTTGAGGCCGCGATCGAGAAGAAACGCTTTCGTGAAGATCTGTATTACCGCCTGAACGTGTTGCAGGTCGCGACCGCGCCCCTGCGTGAGCGCAATGGCGATCTGTCGATGCTGGCCAACCACTTTTCCCATTTCTACAGCCATGAAACCGGCCGCCGTCCGCGCAGCTTCAGTGAAGACGCCTTGATTGCCATGGGCAAGCATGACTGGCCGGGCAATGTGCGCGAGCTGGCCAACCGGGTACGTCGCGGGTTGGTACTGGCCGAAGGCCGGCAGATCGAAGCGCGAGACCTGGGGCTGATCAGCCAGCAGGCCGTTGCCGCGCCGATGGGCACGCTGGAAAATTACAAGCACCGGGCAGAGCGCCAGGCCTTGTGCGATGTACTTAACCGCCACAGCGATAATTTGAGCATCGCCGCCAAGGTGCTGGGGATATCCAGGCCTACCTTCTACCGTTTGTTGCACAAGCATCAGATACGTTGAGCTGCAAGTAAAAGCTCTGAAAACCTGGAGCTATCAACAACAAAAAACCCGCCGGAAAAGCGGGTTTTTTGTGGGTGCCGGATTAGAAGTAGTACGGGAATTTCAGGCTGAAGGAAAAGTCTGGCGAGTCGTCGGTCAGTCCGATGGACAGGTTGGGAACGATCGTCAGGTTATTGGTTGCTGCCAGGGTCATGCCGATGTTGAAGTTGGCCGAGTTGTAATCGCTGTTGGTAATCGATTGCCAATCGCCACCGTCTGGCTTGATCTTGCTCTTGCGGGCGAACTGATCGGTGAACGAGAACGACATACTCATCTTCTCGTTCAAGGCGAATGCAATGCCGGCGCCGACCTGCCAGGAATCGCCCAGTTTCACGTCCCCGCGCACCTTGGAGTTGACCTGAGGGCTGATGTCGCTGAAAGAGTCTTGCATGTTGTAGGTGTAGGCCAGGCTGCCGAACAGCACGGCCGGGTCGAAGGTCTTGACCAGCGAAATACCCGGGGTGATCGACCAGATACCATTGCCGGTAGGCAAGTCCTCGGGTACCGAGAGGTTATCGTTGTTCGGGTCCTTGATCAGCTTGATGCCGTATGGATCCTTACCGGTTGGCGCCTTGACGCGCAGTGTAGCGACCGCGTCGGGCAGGCTGGCCGACTCATCCAGAAATTTGTAAGCAACGCCAAAGTTCACATCGCCGATGGTCGGGTCGCGGGTAACGGTTGAGTCCGACGTCACCGGGCCAGCGCCACCGGCGCCACCGGAGGAATACGTTGATTCGCGATAAACCACGGGGACGTTAATGTCGAACTGCCAGCGTTGTGCCACGTTGTAGCGGCCGGTCAGGTCCAGTGTCCAGTTATCCGCCTTGATACGGTCGATATCGATGTTGCCAAGAAAAATCGAGTCCAGTGCCAGAAAGCCATTGAGCGTCAGCGCACGGGTATCGTAGTGCGTGTAGGTCACGCCGGTTTCGAAGCTGAACTTGCCGCCACCGAAGAAGCCGCTGGCTTCGTCATACAGGTTGGAAACACTTTGCGCAGGCTCCGAATCATCCTTGAGCGATTGGCCGTATGAACTGCCTGTGGTTCCCGGCGCACCGGCGGCCACCGTCTGGCCACCCTTGGGCGCTTCAGCGGGGGATTTGGTCAGGCGTTTGGGAGCCGGTGTCGCAGGTGTTTCTTCGACTTGGCGAACGCGTTGCTCGAGTACCATCAGCGCGTTCTGTTGTGCTTCGTAACGCTGTTTCAACTCCATGAGTTCTTGTTTTAGTATCTCGACCTGGGGGTCCGGTGCTGCGTATAGCAGTGTCGCCGGGGCCAGGCTACTCAAACAAACGATAGCTCTGAACGTTAACGATCGGTGCATGGGTTAGCCGTCCCTTCTGACTTCATCTGATGAGACTGAGCGTAGATCAGAATCCTTGAGTGCGAAGACCTTTGAGCTGGTCCAGGTTGCCGTTCAGCGACCCGCCTGTCGCTGCGTTGTCACGCAGCACGATATTGAGGGACGTGAAGTTGCGGACCTGGTTGCCACCGCCGAGCAACGTCGTGTTCTGCATCAGCCCACCCTGGCCCAGGCGTTGTACGGTACTGCCCTGGTTGTTGTTGGCCACGATGTTGAGTTGCACACCCGTACCGGCCGAGGAAATGCTCAGCGAGCCCGCGTCATTGGCGCCGACCAACGTCGAGCCTGCGGCCAGTGCCTGGCCCTGCTGTTGCGTTGTTGGCGCCTGGTTAGCTTTTGTGACGTTGATATCAACGTTGTTGTAGGCAGTGTTTTGGTCACCGGCAGCACGCACGACTTGAGTGACGCCTTCTGTGGTGTTGAGGCCGCTGCCACCAGTGATGGTACCGGTGCCTTGCGAACTCGCTGAGCCATTACCTTTTTCGTTGATGATCGACACATAGAACTGTGGCGTGATGGTCGATTGTTGAATTTGCATCGAGGAAGTTGCCCCGATCACTTCACCGTTGGCATTTTGCCAAGTGCTGGTCATGACAATGCCGAAACTGACGATCCGCCCCGGCATGACATAGCGGCCTCGCAGGGTTGCCAATTCCTGGTCGTTAAGTTCAATGGGTTTGAATATCTGTGCCTGGGTCGGCAGGCTGGCGGCCAGGCAAACCACGGCCAGCCAGATTGGAGTCTTCATTGGAATGCTCCCGGAGCGTCGTGCTCCCTTGTTATTAGAAGAAGTCGCTTTGGATGAATCCGAAATCCATCAACTCTGCGTCTTGCACCGGGCTGAAGGTGTTGATGCGGTTCTTGGCGGTCAGTGGCAGGGGTGGGTCGAGCAACACATTGGCTTTGTCGTAGCCCTGGCCGATCACGGCAAAGATGATGCCGTTCCAGCCTTTTACAAAGTCTTCGACTTTGTAACGTTTATGACCGAGTACCGGATCGCCGATATAGACCCAGCCCTGATGGACTCTTTGCATGACCACAAAATGTTTGTAGCCACGGATATCCATGAGTACCACAACCGGAATTCTGATCTCGCTCAACGTTTCCGTCGCTACCCGGTAACCACGGGCCCGCATGCCGAGACTTTCCACGTAGCGCTTCATGTCGAGCATGGAAAAGCCCTGGACGCGGACAAGATCCTGATCGGAGTTTGCCAGCATGCCTTCGATGATTTGTTCTTCGTTCACGTCCAGCCAATAGGCCTGGCGCAATACGGTAGCCAGCGCAGCTGCGCCGCAACTGAAGTCGGTTTTCTGTTGCACCAGGTTGGCAAATTTACGCTCGCGTATGCTCTGGATCGGCTTATACACCACCGCGCCGCCCGGCAGGACGGAAAGCGGCAGTTGTGCAGCCTCGATCACACTGGCCACGCAAAGCAAAAATGCCAAGGCGATAATGCGCATAGTGGGACGCCTTCTGGTTGTGTTGAAAAAGGCCCCCATAAGGGGGCCTCAAGAGACAACAATTAGAACGACTGGTTGGCAATGGACAGCGAGTTGCTTTGTTGGTTACCCACACCGGCAGCCACGTTGACGCCCAGGTTGCCACTGCCGCCATTCACCGAACCGCTCAGGGTTGCAGTGTTGGTCACAGGGTTGGCCCAGCCAGTTGGAGTCAGCACTTGATAGGAGTAGGTGTTGCTCAAATCAAATGAACTGCTCTCACTGAAGCTTCCCGCTTTTGCGAACTCGGATTCAGACGATTTGCTGCCCGATTTTTCGAACGAGGAGGCGTTCGATTTCTCGAACGACTTATCGAACGATTTTTCGAACGAGGAATCGCGCGATTTGTCGTACGAGGAGTCGTGAGATCTGTCGTACGAGGAGTCACGAGATCTGTCGAACGAGGAATCACGCGATTTATCGAACGATTTGTTTACCGCTACGTTAAGCGATGCGTCAAGCGATGCGGTAAGCGATGCGTCGGAACTGCTGCTGCGGGTGCGATCGCCACGGCCATTATTGACGGTAGTGGAATGGGAAGCCGCCGCAGCAGCGTCCAAAGTAGCGCTCAAGGAAGCATCCAAGGATGCACTCGAAGAACCGCTTGCACTACTGCTGTTGGAACCGCTCGCAGAACTGCTGTTAGAACCGCTCGCAGAACTGCTGTTGGAACCGCTCGCATTGCTGCTCTTCGAACCGCTTACATCAATGCTAAGGGAGCCGCTGGAATCAGAGCTCCTGGCCCCGGCCGCAGCCCAGCTCGAAGAAGCGCTTTGACTGCCGCTAACATCGAACGACTTATCTTTAGAGAAACTACCGCTGGCCGTTTTGGTTACCGTAATAGTATCCACGCGGTAGGTCCGATCAGCGTTGTTATTCACGGTCAGACCAGGACTGCTTTGATCGGCAGAGGCGCTGGCTGATGCGTTACCCAGTGGGGCATTGGAGTTGGCAATTGCCATGGTGTTTTTCTGCTGGTTGAGGTCGCCACCAGCAATGTTGACCCCCATATTGCCGCTGCTGCCATCGGCCGATCCGCTCATCACAGCAGAGTTTTGGGTGCCGTAGTTCCAGACCTTGTTGTTGTTGCCGTATTGCGTGACTCGAGCGCTGGCGTCGGCATTGCCGAACACGAAGCTGTTATCGAGGCTGGAGGTGGAACCCGCGTTTGCGATGGCGGCCGCGTTGTCTTGTTGGTTGCCGGCGCCTGCTGCCACGTTGACGCCGACGTTGCCGCTCGCGCCTGAGGCAGAGCTGCTCATCTCGGCGGAGTTCTCAGTCCCTTCGTTGTAGACGCGGTTGCCGGTACTGGTCTGCTTATCGTGCGCAGTGGCGGTCGCGTCGGTATGGATCACTGTTGGAGGAGGGGTGTGGTGATTGTTGTGATGACCATGGTGATCACGCCGATCGTTCTGTCCAGCTTGTGCAGCAACAGCCAAGACCGCAGCGATTGCAAAAACCAGAGGTTTTATTGCCATCGAAGGTTTCATGGTGGTTCTCCGTACTTATTTTAGGTTAAGTGTTGTACCTACCTGTTTGGGTCAATCCGTGACCCGTACGCTCAGGGTATTGGCCGTTCGGTTTCCCACCCCGGCGCTCTGATTCAACTGGATCACCCCACGGCTACCGGTGAAGGCCTGATCGCTGGTAGCGACCTGGCGATAGCCTGGTGCAGAGTCAGTTGGATCGGAGTTGGTGATCAGCGTCACGTTCTGTTGCCTGAGGACGCTGTCGTCGATGCTTTGCGGCTGTGTACCGATGCTTATCCGCAGGGCATTGGCTTGCTGGTTGCTGGCGCCCGCGCTCTGGTTGACGCCCAGTACGCCGGTGCCGTGGCTGAAGGAGTCGCCTTGAATGCTGGATCGAGCATCGATCCTGGGGTCGACCACCGTACGCAGCCGTTGGCGAATCTGTGTGGTCGCGCTGGCCCCATGGCCAACGGCGATGGCCCGGGCGTTCGCCTGCTGCTGCAGGTCGCCGGCAGCCTGGTTGACCCCGAGGTTGCCCTGGTACTGGGCGCCCGAACCGTCGATGTTGGCGTTATCGATGACGGGGGATTGGGCGAAGGTCGATGCACTGCAAAACATGGCGATTATCAGCAGCGTACGATTCATCTTAACGGTCTCCCGTTATGACTTTCAGAGCACCCAGGCCTTGCTGGACGCTTGAATTGACCATGTTGGCAATACCGTTGCCGGCATTTCCCGAACGTCCAGCGGGGAGGTTGGAAAGCTGGGTCTGGTTGCTGATATTGCCGCCCAGGTTGTTGGTGTTTTGAGTGATCAGGCGGGAGATACCTGCACCACTGGCGACACCGGCAAAGTCGCCGTCGCTCAATTCGCTCGTTTGCGCGAGGATTTCTTTGGACGGGTTGGCATTGGCGGTCGTGGGGCTAGGGTCGGGAATCATCGGCGCACGCGTTGCCATGCGTGGTTGGACATCACGTTTGATAATGATGATGCCGTTGTCAGCGTGTACAGGCAGGCAGACACTTGAGCCCAGTGCGCATCCGATCAGCAGGAGGCTATAGACGTTGTTTACAAGTTTCCCCACGGCGGCAATTCCTTCTGTAAGTGGAACGCTGGCCCTTATCAGCGTTGCGAGGAAGAGAGCAGAAGGTGTGCCGGTTTTCGTTTTTCTTTTGAAAACAGTTGGTTGGCTTTAATTGTCGAGGTGGTCAATAAGTTTTGTAACGCCACTGAGACAGAACCACGCAAAAACGCCGTCCATGCTGGCGGTATTGCTCGCTAAGGGCGCTGAAGGCAGGTTGTATCAGTGGCTTAACATTTTCTTGCAGGAGTGCTTGAGCCGCTTTAATTCGCGGGTTTGCGCAGGGGATGGTGTTTCAGGAATGGACATTTTCGGTAGGGCGGGGTACCGCTGTCAGGTCTTTAGCAGGCGCATCACAGCCTCGAATGCTGCATCCTTGCGCTGTTTCCAATCACCTTGCAACACCTGGTAAGGCTGGCGGTGCAGGTCAAGCCATTGTCGGCTGGCCTGGAAAAACGCCTGGCGTTCCGCCAGTTGCGGTTGGCAACGCTGCCCGTCGTCATGCCAGGCCACGGTTTCAGGGCTCAGCAGCAAATGCAGGTCGTAGTGCCGTGCCAGCAATGCTTGCTCGATCCACGTCGGGCAAGCGCCAAACAAGGTCTGGCTCCAGAGGATGTTGCTCAGCAAGTGAGTGTCGAGAATCAGCAAATGTGGCTGCCGGGCGCGTGCCTCATCCTCCCATTTCAGCTGCCCTCGGGCGATTTCCGGAATGTCGGCCAGGCAGGTGTCTCGTGGGTTTTGTTCGATGAACCAGCGTACATATTCGTCTACCAGGACCCCGCCGAAATGCTGTTGTAACTCGGCTGCCAGCCAACTCTTGCCGCTGGATTCGGGGCCTGTGAGTACCAGAACTTTCATGTACGCAACGCCGGATCGGCCCGCCATTCCCGCCAGCCTTGCACGGCAATCAAGGCGAACAGCGCGTAGAGCCCGGCGGTCAGGTACAGGTCTTTGTAGATAAACAGCCCGACGAAGATCACATCCAGGGTGAACCACAGCGGCCAGCATTGAACGCGTTTTTGCGCCATCCATAACTGCGCCACCAGGCTGAAGCCAGTCAGTGCCGCATCGAGCCAGGGTTGTGCGGCATCGGTCCAGTTCGCCATTGCAGCGCCCAGCAACAGACTGCCGACCGCTCCAATCACCAGACTCAAAGCGACCGATTTACCGTCGAGTTGGCTGACCTGCCGACCCTGTTGCGCGTCCCCCGCATGTGTCCACTGCCACCAGCCATAGAGCTGCAATGCGGCGTAGATCACCTGCAGGAGCATGTCCGAGTAGAGCTTCACCTCAAAAAAGATCCAGCTATAAAGCAGCACCATGACCAGGCCGATCGGCCAGCACCAGGGGTTCTGTTTGACCGTCAACCAGACGGCAATGACACCGAGGGCGGCGGCAAACAGTTCAAGCCCGGACATGGAGGTTCCTTGGGGGAAGTCGAAGAGGGGGCGGATTGTAACGGCAGGCGCCGCCAAGTAGAACCGGCGTGCGCCGCCCTGTGTAGCAGCTGCCGAGCTTGCGAGGCTGCGTTCGGCTGCGTAGCAGTCGTGAAATCAGACACCGCGGTGTGTCAGAAAAAACTTGCAGGCAGGATTGACGACGGCTCCGCAGCCGAACGCAGCCTCGCAGCCTCGGCAGCTGCTACAGGCGCATGTCGTTACACCCGGAACTGCTTGAGCAGCCCGTTCAATTGCTCACTCAATTCCTTCAGGTGAACGCTGGCCACGCTCGACTGTTCGGCCGCCAGCGCCGTGCTGTGGGACAAACCGGCCGCCTGGGTGACGTTCTGGTTGATGTCCTCGACCACATGCGCCTGTTGCAAGGTTGCGCTAGCGATGGAGGCGTTCAACCCGTTGAGGTTGCGCAGCGCCTGGGCGATGGCATTCAGGCTTGCACCGGCCAGGCCGGCCTGCTCGATGGTCAACTGCGATGCACGGCTGCTGTCGCCGATCACTTTGACCGCCGCTTCGGAGTGGCTTTGCAGGCGTTCGATCATCGACTGGATCTCGGCCGTGGACTTCTGGGTACGCTGGGCCAGCAGTCGCACTTCATCGGCCACCACCGCAAAACCGCGACCTTGCTCGCCGGCCCGGGCGGCTTCGATGGCCGCGTTGAGGGCCAGCAGGTTGGTTTGCTCGGCGATGGAGCGGATCACCTCGAGGACGCTGCCGATCTGCGTGCTTTCGGCGGCCAGGGTACGAATCACTTCCACCGCCTGATCGATGGTCGACGACAGCTTGTCGATCTGTTGCAGGCTGCCATCGATGTTGACCTGACCTTGCTGCGCCTGAGACTCGGCATCGCGCATTTCGCTGGCGGCGTGCTCGGCGTTTTTCGCGACGTCGTGCACGCCATATGTCACTTCATTGATGGCTGTGGCCACCAGTTCCATTTGCTGGGACTGTTGCTGACTGCGTTGCTGGGCCTGGGCTGCGTCGTTGCCCAGTTCGCTGGAAGACTGGCCCAGGGCACTGGCGGACACTTGCAGTTCCCTGATCACCAGTCGCAGCTTGGCGGTGAAGGCGTTGAAGTGGCGTGCCAGTTGCGTGACTTCATCCTGGCCATGGGTGTCGAGGCTGTGGGTCAGGTCGCTCTCGCCGCTGGCGATGTTGGCCATGGCGTTCACGGTTTCCTGCAGTGGACGCACGATGCTGCGGGCAATCAGGATGACCAGCAGCGCCATGATCAGGGCAATCACCAGCCCCACGAGCGAGGCCTTCCAGACCTGGCCATAGAACTCGGCCTGCATGTCATCGATATACACGCCCGAACCGATCACCCAACCCCAGGGCTCGAAGAGTTTGATGTAGGAGGTTTTTTCTACCGGCGCGCTGGCGCCCGGTTTTGGCCAGCGATAGTCAACGGTGCCGGCACCCTTGGACTTGGCAACGGCGACCATTTCGTTAAACAGGGCAAAACCGTCCGGGTCGCGGATCGCCGAGAGGTTCTGGCCATCGAGTTTCGGGTTGGCCGGGTGCATGATCATCACCGGCGTCAGGTCATTGATCCAGAAGTAGTCATTCTGGTCATAGCGCAGACCGCGAACGGCGCTCAGTGCCTGCTTCTGCGCGGCGTCGCGGGTGAGGGTGCCGGCGGTTTCGAGGTCGTGGTAATAGGTCAGAATGCCACTGGCGGTTTGCACCACATGCTGGGTTTTCTGGGCCTTGGCGTGGTACAGGTCATCGTGAATCTGCTTGAGCATCAAGACGCCCAACGTCATTAGCATCAGGACGGCTACGATCAAGATGAGCCACAAACGTCGGCTGATCGACATACTGCGCAAGCTGTTCATAACGCTGTCACTCCGGTTTCTTTTTCTTGTAATAAATGATCGCCAGCATCCAACCACACTTTGCCAATCGGTCATATCCGACCCAAGTCCAATAACGCGGCAGCGCTAATCAGACTTGTCTGATAGGATTTCGGCCCCGCACGGAAAAACCTGAATCCAAGTTGATTTTTCACGGAATTTTTATGGTTCCGTCTGGATCCTGTGCGCGCGGGACTTCAGCTACGCTGATCGCAGTGAACGCTCTGACAAATATTAACGGGGCATGCTTTTGCGCATTGCCTTTGGGGGATTGATGGATCTTTGGACGGCCTTTCAGGCATTGATTTTGGGCGTTGTGGAAGGGCTGACGGAGTTTTTGCCGATTTCCAGCACCGGACACCAAATCATTGTGGCGGACTTGCTCAACTTCGGTGGCGAGCGAGCCATCGCTTTCAACATTATTATTCAGCTGGGGGCGATTCTGGCGGTGGTGTGGGAGTTCCGCCGCAAGATCATCGATGTGGTGACCGGTTTGCCAACGCAGCCCGGCGCTCGCCGCTTTACCGCAAACCTGCTGATTGCCTTCATGCCGGCCGTGGTACTGGGGGTGATTTTTTCCGATTTGATCCACAAATACCTGTTCAATCCGATCACCGTCGCGACGGCGTTGGTTGTGGGCGGGATCATCATGTTGTGGGCCGAAAAGCGTCAGCATGAAGTGCATGCCGACACCGTTGATGAGATCACGTGGAAAGATGCCCTGAAAGTCGGCTTCGCCCAGTGCCTGGCAATGATTCCCGGTACTTCGCGTTCCGGCTCGACGATCATTGGTGGCTTGTTGTTCGGGCTGTCGCGCAAGACCGCTACCGAGTTTTCGTTCTTTCTGGCGATGCCGACCATGGTCGCTGCGGCCGTTTACTCGGGCTACAAATACCGCCACCTGTTCGTCCCGTCGGATTTTCCGGTGTTCGCGATCGGCTTCGTCACCGCGTTCATCTTTGCAATGATTGCCGTCAAGGGCTTGCTCAAGTTCATCGCCAGCCACAGCTACGCAGCGTTTGCCTGGTATCGCATCGCATTCGGCCTGGTCATCCTGGCCACCTGGCAGTTTGGCTGGGTTGACTGGGCCGCGGTCAAGCCATGAATGATGGCAGCGCGCGCAACAACCCTGGACGCAAGCCCGCTGGAGAAGTCCGCAATCTTCAGCTGAAACTGTTGGTGTTTGCGGTGCTGTGCGCGCTGCCGCTATACGGCTCGATGTCGTTGTGGTTGCGTGGGGTTTCCGTGATTCCGTTGGCTGCGTACGGGGTCGTCAGCCTGCTGGCGTTCTTGCTGTACTGGAGCGACAAGCGCAAGGCGCGCGCCGACCATTGGCGCACACCGGAGAACGTGTTGCATGCGGTGGAACTCGCCGGCGGCTGGCCGGGCGCCTTGCTGGCGCAGCAGCTGTTCCGTCACAAGACGCGCAAGCTCTCGTTTCAGTTGGTGTTCTGGATCATCGTGCTGATGCATCAGGTGTTCTGGATCGACCAGCTGTTTCTCGGGGCCCATCTGTTCGCGCTGTTTTAAAGCAGCAGTCCAACCTGGGTGCGCTTGGGCAACTTGCTCACCACCAATTGATGGGAACGCTGCAACAAGCCTTGCAGCTCTTCAGGGCCCAACGGGTAGGGCGTTTCCATGATGATCCACTGAGCCCGCGCCAGATACGGCGCCGGGCGGATTCCCGGGCGGTCGCAATGACCGAGAAACAAATCCTTGTCGACCTTGAAGGCCAGGGATTCGCCCCGCAGATTCTGCAAGGCAAACATCTTGTTCCCCGCAATCGAAAACACCCGCACGCCACCCCACTTGTAGTCTTCCCGCGCACCCGGCAGCGCGAGACAGAATTGCGCGACATCCTCTTCGCTCATACGTCCAGCCTTCATATCAATCGGTCCCCACAGGCATTGAATGATTCGATCAAATGGTCGAGCCAGGCGCGTACGGCCGGCATCACCCCGCGTCGATGAGGGTAGACCGCTTGCAGCCAGCCGCCAGGTAACGACCAGTCGGGCAGCAACTGCACCAGCGAGCCGTTTTCCAGTTCCTGCTCGCAATACATCATCGGCAGCATGGTAAAACCCTGGCCCGCGAGCGTGCAGGCCTTGCGCACGATAAAGTCATCGATGCCCAATCGCGCTTCGAGGGTGAGATCGCAGCTTTTGCCCTGTTGGTCGAGCAGGCGGATATGCACCAGGCGGTCGGCTTCCAGGGCGCCGAGCACGGGCAGGGTTTTCAAGTCTTCGGGGTGGTTGATTTCACGTCCGTGCAAAAAACCGGGGCTGGCGACCATCGCCATCTGCGCCTGGCGCAAACGTCGGGTGACCAGCAGCGGATCCTCATCCCCCAACTCACGCACCCGCAGCGCCACATCGACGCCCTCGGTCACCAGGTCGACGCGGCGGTTGAGCAGCATGACCTCCAGTTGAACCTGAGGATATTTCTCAAGGAAATCGCTGATCACTGTCGGCAGAATTTCGTGGGCCAACCCGACGGGGCAGGACACCCGCAAACGCCCGCGAGGTTCGCTGGACATGCTGGCGACGGCTTCATCCGCCATTTCAGCTTCCAGCAGCATCGCCTGACAGTGCCGCAGGTAACGTTCACCCACGGCGGTCAGCTTCAGTTGTCGGGTGGTGCGTTGCAGCAGGCGCGCGCCGAGGCGCTCTTCCAGCTCGGCGATGCGCCGCGACAACCGCGACTTGGGAATTCCGAGCAAACGCCCGGCCGCCGCGAAGCCACCGGCTTCAACCACCTTGGCGAAGTAGTAGAGATCATTGAGGTCTTGCATGGTGTGAACTCGATTGTTCTATCAGTAGGACGAACTATCGCATTGTTGCCGTCTAATCAGCTATTGGTTTCGCCTGTAGGATTCTCTCCATCAGATCGCCTCATAGCGATCCTCACCTGGAGATCCCACATGAAACTGCTGCATATCGATTCGAGCATTCTTGGTGACAACTCGGCTTCCCGTCAGCTGAGCAGCGAAGTCGTTAAAGCCTGGCAAACCGCAGAGCCGACTGCCGTAGTGACCTACCGCGACCTGGCCGCCGATGCCATCAGCCATTTCTCCGCCACGACCCTGGTTGCCGCCGGCACCACCGCTGAGCTGCGTAACGCCGCGCAGCAACACGAAGCCGAGCTGAGCGCCACCACCCTGGCCGAATTCCTCGCCGCCGATGCCGTGGTGATTGCAGCTCCGATGTACAACTTCACCATCCCGACCCAACTCAAGGCCTGGATCGACCGCATCGCCGTTGCTGGTCAGACCTTCCGTTACACCGAAGCCGGCCCTGAAGGCCTGTGCGGTGGCAAGAAAGTCGTCATCGTATCGACTTCCGGTGGTCTGCATGCCGGCCAGGCCACAGGTGTGGCTCACGAAGAGTACTTGAAAGTGCTGTTCGGCTTCATCGGTATCACTGACCTCGAGTTTGTCCGTGCCCATGGCCTTGCCTACGGTGACGAAGTCCGCACCAAAGCCATGAGCGACGCTCACACGCAAATCAGCGAGCAGTTGTTCGCCGCTGCGTAAGGCTTCTGTAAAGAAAATCAAACAGCTCGGGCAATACCCAAAAAACTCTGTATTCTGATCACGCAAGTGCCAGATACGGAGTTTTTTGTTTCTGGCTGTTGCGGAATTTCATTGAATAGTGGCCCGAGTTATGCAGTCGAGGGTTAACGTCCCCGGTCAGTAACCAGGTGGAGCCTCCCATGGTGCGTCTTTGTGCAACTTTACTGATTTGTCTGCTCAGCAGCCTGAACTCAGTGCACGCCGCGCCTGCGCCGCATCCTCACTGGAGCGTCGGTTTCCATGAGATGAGCTTTCTCGACCCTCTGGACTTGCAGCCGATGCGCGCCATCGCCTTCTATCCCTCCAGTGAAAAGGAGCACTCCAGCCTCCTCGAGGGCTACACGGTCGAAGCGGGCGAAGACACCCGAGTCGCCATCGGTCGTTTCCCGATGCTGATGCTGTCCCACGGCAACACCGGAACCCCGCTGGCCTTGCACGACCTCGCCACGTCGCTGGCACGCAAAGGGTTTGTGGTGGTGGCGGTGATCCACCCCGGTGACAACTCCAAAGACCACAGCCGCCTTGGTACTTTGAGTAACCTTTACGGTCGGCCCATCCAGATTTCCGAAGCCATTACCGCGACGCTGGGTGATCGAATGCTCGCGCCCTTCGTCAATGCCGATCAGGTGGGTGTGATCGGATATTCGGCGGGTGGGGAGACGGCGCTGATTCTGTCCGGCGCGACACCAGACCTGGACCGTCTGCGCCGCTATTGTCAGGAACGCCCGGACGACCGCGATGCCTGCAACACCCAAGGCGAATTGATCGCTGACCGCGATGACTTGCAACCGGTGGCTGACCCGCGGGTTCGCGCCTTGCTGCTCATGGCGCCGCTGAGCCTGAAGTTTGGTCGCCATACCCTGGCCGACGTGCATGTGCCGGTGCTGCTCTACAGTGGCGACGGCGACAAACTGGTGGCATTCGACAAGAATGCCGCCGCCCTGGCGCGCAAACTGCCGATCGCACCGGACTTCAAGTTGCTGGCGGGGGCAGGGCACTTTGTGTTCCTGGCGCCTTGCAATGAAGAGCAGATCCTCGCCATGCCGGCGCTGTGTACCGATGCCGATGGCGTAGACCGCAAAGACATCCATCGCAACATGATTTCCGAAGCGGGTCGTTTCTTCTCTCATGCGCTTGGCAAACCGACCCGGGCCGGGATGCAGACTGCCGATCAATGATTTTGTGACCAACACTTAACCCCTGTGGGAGCGAGCTTGCTCGCGATGACGCCCTTAAATTCAACATGGATGTTGGCTGACAGTCCGCTATCGCGAGCAAGCTCGCTCCCACAGTGGATTGCAGTGTCAGTCCATTGCGCGGCGTTTCAGTAACAGGGTCAAACCGAGTCCTGTTATCGACAACAACGCCGCGCTGAAGAAAATCCACGTGTACCCCAGGTTCAGTGCCACCGCGCCCATCAACGGCCCGGCAATCGCCAGCGCCAGATCGAAAAACACCGCGTAAGCGCTCAGTCCCGCCCCGCGACTGGAGTTGGGCACTTGCTTGATCGCTTCGACTCCCAGCGCCGGATACACCAGTGACAGACCGAACCCGGTCAGACCTGCGCCGATCAGCGCATAACCGGTCGAAGGCGCGAGCCACAGCAACACCAGGCCCACCGTTTCAATGCACATACAGGCAATGGCCGAGGTGAACCCACCGAAACGGCTGATGCTGGAGATGAACAACAGTCGCGCCAGGATGAAACACACGCCGAACACCGTCAGGCAATAAGCCGCGCCGGCCCAGCCACGGCTGACGTAATACAGGGTAATAAAAGTGGTCAGCGTGCCATAACCGATGGAGGCGAGGCTCAGGCTCGCGCCGAACGGCGCAATGCGCCCGAACACTGCCCAGAACGGCAGGCGTTCGCCGCGAATCACCGGCACCGAGGGTTTGTTGCGGATCAGCAACAACGCCGCCAGCGCCAGCACCGACAGCGCGATCCCAAGACTGGCGAACCCCAGCTCGCCGACCATCACCACGCCCAGCGGCGCACCAATAGCGATGGCGCCGTAGGAGGCGATGCCGTTCCAGGAGATCGATCGCGCGGTATGTTCAGCGCCCACCTGACCCATGCACCAACTGATGGTGCCGACCCCGATCAATCCCTGGGCAATCCCCAGCAACAAGCGGCCGGCGATCAGGATCAACAGACTCAGCAACGGAAGACTTTGCAGCAGCGTTGAAATCAACGTCAGCACGCCGCTCAACACAATCCCCGATAACCCGTAAACAATCGCCCGCTTGGTGCCGATGGTGTCCGACAGACGCCCGGCCATCGGGCGGCTGAGCAGGGTGGCCAAGTATTGGGAGCCGATGGTCAGCCCCGCGATGATCGCGCTGAAACCGAGCTGTTCGTGGACATAGCCCGGCAACACCGCAATAGGCAGGCCGATGCAGAGGAAGGCAATAAAGGTATAAAAGACGATGGAGACGATCTGCAGGGTGATCGCCATGGAGCTTTGTGGGGGCAGTTGCTGCACAGACATGGGGGCTCGTTCGCGGGCGGCGGTAGGAGACCTGCATCATGGCGCGGGCGCAAAATAAAAGAAAGCAGGCTAACTATATTCATCGACCTTGAGGGCCTCATCGCGAGCAAGCTCGCTCCCACATTTGATCGCGTTACCCTGTGGGAGCGAGCTTGCTCGCGATGGTTTCAGCACCAGCGAATCCCGGGCCTTGAAATGCAAAAAGCCCCGTCGCAAGGACGGGGCTTTTCAGTTTCAGCAGCTATTTAGAACACAACGCCCTGGCTACGCAGGTAATCGTCATAGGTGCCGCTAAAGTCGATCACGCCGCTAGGGCTCAGCTCGATAATGCGGGTCGCCAGGGACGATACGAACTCACGGTCGTGGCTGACGAAGATCAGCGTGCCCGGGTAGTTCTCCAGCGCCAGGTTCAGCGCCTCGATGGATTCCATGTCCAAGTGGTTGGTCGGTTCGTCCATGATCAGCACGTTCGGCTTTTGCAGGATCAGCTTGCCGAACAGCATGCGACCTTGCTCACCACCGGAGATGACCTTGACCGACTTGAGGATCTCGTCGTTGGAGAACAGCATGCGGCCGAGGGTGCCGCGAACGATTTGCTCGCCGCCCTGGGTCCATTGGCCCATCCAGTCGAACAGGTTGCAGTCGTCTTCGAAGTCGTGCGCGTGGTCCTGGGCGTAGTAGCCCAGTTCCGCGGCGTCGGTCCACTTCACAGTACCGGCATCCGGGGTCAGTTCGTTGACCAGGGTGCGCAGCAGGGTGGTTTTACCGATACCGTTCGGGCCGATGATCGCCACGCGCTCGCCGGCTTCAACCTGGAAGCTGAAGTCCTTGAACAGTGTCTTGCCGTCGAAGCCTTTGGCCATGCGCTCGACGATGACCGCTTGGCGGTGCAGCTTCTTGGTTTGTTCGAAACGGATGAACGGGCTCACGCGGCTCGAAGGCTTGACCTCGGCCAGCTGGATCTTGTCGATCGCCTTGGCGCGGGACGTGGCCTGCTTGGCTTTCGAGGCGTTGGCCGAGAAGCGGCTGACGAACGATTGCAGTTCGGAAATCTGCGCTTTCTTCTTGGCGTTGTCCGACAGCAGTTGCTCGCGGGACTGGGTCGCCACGGTCATGTACTCGTCGTAGTTGCCCGGGAACAGGCGCAGCTCGCCGTAATCCAGGTCAGCCATGTGGGTGCACACGCTGTTCAGGAAGTGACGGTCGTGAGAGATGATGATCATCAGGCTGGAGCGCTGGGTCAGGATGTTTTCCAGCCAGCGGATGGTGTTGATGTCCAGGTGGTTGGTCGGTTCGTCGAGCAACAGCACTTCGGGATCGGAGAACAGCGCCTGAGCCAGCAATACGCGCAGTTTCCAGCCAGGGGACACTTCGCTCATCGGGCCGAAGTGCTGCTCGATGCCGATACCCAGGCCCAGCAGCAATTCGCCGGCACGGGATTCGGCGGTGTAGCCGTCCATTTCGGCGAATTCGGTTTCCAGCTCAGCCACGGCCATGCCGTCTTCTTCGGTCATTTCCGGCAGCGAGTAGATACGGTCGCGCTCGGCCTTGACCTTCCACAGCTCTTCGTGACCCATGATCACGGTATCGATCACGGTGAATTCTTCGTAGGCGAACTGGTCCTGGCGCAATTTACCCAGACGCACGTTCGGCTCGAGCATGACCTGGCCGCCGGACGGCTCGAGGTCGTCGCCGAGGATTTTCATGAAAGTCGACTTGCCGCAACCGTTGGCGCCGATCAGGCCGTAGCGGTTGCCCGCGGCGAATTTGACCGAAACGTTTTCGAATAGCGGCTTGGCGCCGAACTGCATCGTGATGTTAGCTGTAGAGATCAAAGGTTTTTCCTGCGAAGCATTCAGAGTAGCTAGGGTTGCGGCAGTACCGATTCAGTACCCGTTTCCGTTATTCAAACCACAGGAAATGCATCCCGGTCAGAAGCGGAAGGTCCATCTGGCAATAAGTGGACAGCAGCATATGGAGCGCTTGGCCCGAGTCGAAGTGCGCTGAGACGGGGTTCATTCCCGTCATCAACCAAGGGGGGCGCGTAATGTTTGGCGGCGATTGTACTGGTCTGGCTCTTTAAACGATAGGGCGTTAAGGCCGCACGGCCACTTTGGCAGCATCAGTGGACAGATTTTCACATCTGAAGGTTAACTATTAGTTACAAACTGTGACTAAAATGCCATCTATCAACCTGATGCCGACAGTCGGCATGGGCTCAAGGACGCGCCATCGGGACCGTTGTTTCGTATTCAGACACTGCACAAGACCCTTGGGCTGATTGGCCGGCAAGGGACGCAGTTTGTTCATTTCTGACGTGTGACGATTTTTTGTGAAATTGATCATTGCCGCTATTTACGTTGTATCCATTGCGTACGTTCACTTGCGCGGACGCGTGCGCCACAAGCTGGGTCGCCAACTGAGCGACCACTCGACGTTTCTGGCGCCGATCAACTGCTTCCTTTACCTATTCTCGAAAATCCCCAACAAGCCTTATCTGAACCCGGCCGACTTTCCCGATCTAAGTCCGTTGCAGGACCATTGGGAAGAAATTCGCGCCGAGGGCCAGAACCTGCTCAGGGCCGGGGAGATCAAGCGCTCGAATCAATACGACGACGTCGGCTTCAACTCGTTCTTCAAGACGGGCTGGAAACGTTTCTACCTGAAGTGGTACGGCGACAGCCATCCTTCGGCCATGAAACTCTGCCCGCGCACCACCGAACTGGTGCAAAGCATCGGCTCGATCAAGGCCGCGATGTTCGCCGAGCTGCCACCGGGTTCGAAACTGGTCCGTCACCGCGATCCGTATGCCGGTTCCTACCGCTATCACCTGGGCCTGGAAACACCGAACGATGCCGGTTGCTACATCAACGTCGATGGCGAGAACTACCACTGGCGCGACGGTGAAGCGGTCATGTTTGATGAGACCTTCATTCATTACGCCGAAAACACTACCGAGCAGAACCGCATCATTCTGTTCTGCGACGTAGAGCGGCCGATGAAGTATCGCTGGGCGGCGGCGTTCAATGGCTGGTTCAGCCGTAACGTGATGTCGGCGGCGGGTGCGCCGAATGATGTGGGTGACAAGACCGGCGGCATCAACCGCTTGTTCGCCAAAATCTACAAGATTCGCCTGCGCGGCAAAGCGCTCAAGAAGCGCAACCGCAAGCTCTATTACCTCGAAAAGTGGGCGATTTTTGGTGGCTTGCTGGCGATTATCGTCTTGATCTAAATGTAGTATCGCGGCGGAAAAAGCCATCGCGAGCAAGCTCGCTCCCACAGGGGATTTGTGTACAACTCAGATCCCCTGTGGGAGCGAGCTTGCTCGCGATGGGGCCATAACATTCACCGCACAACCCTCAATCAGCCACGAGAAGTCTTCGTGGCTTTTTTGTGTGCGGCGGGTTTCGCGGCCGGCTTCGTTTTGCCCGTGCTTTTACCGCCGAGGCTGCGTTTAAGCAGCTCGGTCAGATCGATAACGTCTGCGGTTTTGCGTTCCTCTTCGCCAGTCGCTGTTTCGACATCTTCGATCTCGCCTTCATTAGCCTTCTTCTCAACCAATGCCATGATCTTGTCTTCAAAACTGTCGCGATAATCCTCGGGTTTCCAGTCTGCGCTCATGTCCTGAACCAGTCGTTTGGCCATATCGAGTTCACCTTTGGCCAGTTCGGGCTTGGTGATTTCACTGCCCAGTTCGAGGGTGTCCAGACTTCGCACTTCGGCGGGCCAGCGCAGCATCACCAATACCATCGCCGATTCCAGCGGCATTAGCGCGGCGAGGTGCTGACGCGTGTGCAGCACAACATGGGCCAGGGCGACTTTATTGGTCTTGCTTAACGTTTCGCGCAACAGCGCATAGACCTTGCCACCGCGCTTATCCGGCGCGAGGTAGTAGGGCGTATCGATGTTTTGCAGGGGGATCTGCTCGCTGTCGACAAAGGAAAAGATGTCGATGGTCTGAGTGGACAGCGGGTGTGCCGATTTGATTTCCTCTTCGCTGAGGACCACATACCGACCCTTTTCATACTGCACACCTTTAACGATGTGTTCCTTGGTCACTTCCTTGCCGGTGACCTTGTTGACACGCTTGTAGCCCACCGGGTCCATGCTGCGGCTGTCGAGCCAGTCGAAATCCACCCCATGCGAGGACGTCGCCGAGACCAGCGCCACAGGGATATGCACCAGACCGAAACTGATCGCGCCTTTCCAGATTGCCCGTGCCATGGTCGTCTTCTCGCGAGTGATGTTCAGGTGACCGGTGACGCTGTGCAAAAGTTTCAGTGGGCGGCGACCCGGTCCTGCGGGCGTATCGGCGGTCGGGTCAATTCGTGTTACATCTTGTGAAGGAGGTTTTAGTTAACAAATTCGAACCCCGGGCGTAGCGTGATATCGAAGTTCCTATCCACGCTGATGTCGAGAGGCTCCCCATGAACAGATTTGTGCTCGGCTGCACCGCGCTGGCGTTGAGTGGCGTGCTGAGCAATCTGGCCCAGGCCGACACCGCACCGCCACCTTCTTCACTGCTGCTGGCCCAGAACCCGACAGGCAATGCCAGCAATCCTTACAACAGCCCGATTCGCCGGGCCAATCCCAACAGCATGCAAGGCACGCAACCCAGCGCGCCGGCCATCCGTGGCCCAAACACAGTGCCCGTGCCGCGGCCACCGACGCTTGATAATGGTGGCATCGGCAACCGCTATCCCCAAGGTCGGCCGCCTCCCGCCACCCCACCGACATTCATTCCCAATCCACCTCATCGAGACGCAGACACCAGCAACCGTTGAACGGCACGACAGCGTTCTTGCCAGCCATTCGAGCGACAAAAGGAATCGTGCATGTTGCGTAAAACCCTTCTGGCCACACTGTGTGCCAGCGCACTGATCACCGCCACCGCGCCCGTTTTCGCGGCGCCGACCCAGAATCTGAAAAGCGAACAGGGCACCCTTGAGGTGACGACAATGACCAAGGGGCTCGAACATCCCTGGGCCTTGGCGTTTCTTCCCGATCGCCAAGGGATGCTGGTGACCGAACGGCCCGGCAACCTGCGGGTGGTCAGCGCCGACGGTAAACTTTCCGCTCCGCTCAGTGGTGTGCCAAAGGTTTGGGCCAAAGGGCAGGGCGGCTTGCTGGATGTGGTGTTGTCGCCAGACTTCAAGCAAGACCGCACGGTCTATCTGTCGTATGCCGAAGGCGGTGGTGAGGGCGACAAGGCCGGGACGGCGGTTGGTCGCGGACGTCTGTCTGACGACCTGACAGCCATAAAGGATTTCAAAGTGATCTTCCGCCAGGAACCCAAGCTTTCGGTCGGTAACCACTTTGGTTCGCGCCTGGTGTTCGACCGCGACGGCTATCTGTTCATCACCCTTGGCGAGAATAATGAGCGGCCGACCGCCCAAGACCTCGACAAGCTGCAAGGCAAGGTCGTGCGGATCTACCCGGACGGCAAGGTGCCGGATGACAACCCCTTTGTCGGTCAGGCCGGCGTACGCCCGGAAATCTGGTCCTACGGTCATCGCAATCCGCAAGGCGCGGCGCTCAATCCCTGGACCGGTACCCTCTGGGAAAACGAACACGGTCCCCAGGGGGGCGATGAAATCAACATCATCGAGCGTGGCAAGAACTACGGCTGGCCGATGGCAACCCACGGCATCAATTATTCCGGCCAGCCGATTCCGGAAGCCAAGGGCAAGACCGCCGAAGGCACCGTCGCCCCGCACCACGTCTGGGAAAAGTCCCCCGGCCTCAGCGGCATGGCGTTCTACGACGCTGACCGCTTCAAGGCCTGGCAGCACAACGTGTTTATCGGCGCGTTAGTGAGCCAGGAGTTGATCCGCTTGCAGTTCGATGGCGACAAGGTCGTTCACGAAGAGCGATTGCTGGGCGAACTCAACAAGCGCATTCGCGATGTGCGGCAAGGGCCGGATGGGTACTTATATGTGCTGACCGATGAGGATGACGGGGCGTTGTACAAGGTTGGCCTCAAGTAGCATTCCGTAGCCGCTTCTCCAACCGCAGCGCGTCGGCATGGTCCTGGTAATAGTCGTGAATCAGGGCAAAGCGTCGGTAACCGTTGCGCTCGTACAGGGCAATCGCCGTCGGGTTGTCGATGCGTACTTCCAGCCGCAGGTAGGCGCAGTCGTGTTCAAGGGCGCAGGCCTCAATCCGTTCGAGCAACTGCCTGCCCAATCCGCTGCCGCGTGCTTCGGTGGCGATCGCAATCGAGTAAAGGCGCGCCAGCGAAGTACCCCGGTGAAACAGCACCACGGCGTACCCGACCAGGTGCTCGCCACGCTGGGCCACCAGCAGTTGCCCGTGGGCCCGTGTGATCATCCATTGAAAACTGCGACGGTTAAGCCGATCTGTGGTGAAACAGTGTTGTTCGAGTTCCAGCAGTGCCGGCAAGTCTTCAACGACCGCCAAGCGAAAAACCAGATTCATATGACCACCGTAAAAGTTGCGTAACGAAACGGGACTTTCTAAAAAGTTCGTGCTTAATAGGAAAGGTCTTGTTCTCCAACGGATCAATCACTATGTCAGCGGTACAGGGTCATTGGCGCGAAGTATCCGAGCAAACTTTGCCGGCAGCAACTTATTTAAATGACGGTGTTAGAACTTCCAGCCAGTTGATTATCATCGTCGAGCGCAAGGAAGACTGGACCTCCTACTTCCCCAGTGAAGACATCGTCAGCGCGCAGGAATACCTTGAGAAACCCCGCGCCAACGAGCAGGGCAAGCGGGTTCAGGTGATCAACCTGTGTCGCAGCTACAAGTACCTGGGGCACGGTTATTACTGCTCGCTGCTGGCTGAAGCCCGTGGGCACAAGGTGATTCCGTCGGTGCGGACCATCAGCGAACTGACTCGTAAATCCTTGTATGGCCTGGCCCTGGATGATTTGGATAAAACCCTGGAAAAAGCCCTCAGTCATCATCTTTACAGCGATACCGAAGGCTTTACCCTGACACTGTATTTTGGCAAGACTCATATCGAGCCGTTGCAGGATCTGGCGCGACAGTTGTTTGAAGTTTTTCCGTGTCCGATATTGCTAGTTGAGTTTCGTCGAACTAACGGCTGGCACATCGAGGGCATAAAGTCCGGCGCCTTACATAAGTTACGCGAAGACCAGGAAGACCAGTTCGCTCACTCCCTCGACAGTTTCAGTCGCAAGATCTGGCGAGTACCGCGTTCCCGGCGCTTGGCCCGTTATGACCTGGCCATCCTGCACGATCCCCAGGAAGCGTTGCCGCCTTCGAATGCCAAGGCGCTGGACAACTTCGTCAGGGTTGGCAAGACACTGGGCATCGACGTCGAGCTGATCGAGCGCAAGGACTACGCGCGTATCGCCGAGTACGACGGGCTGCTGATCCGCGAGACGACAAGCGTCGATAACCACACCTACCGGTTTGCCAAGAAAGCCGAGAGCGAAGGGCTGGTGGTGATGGACGACCCGGCGTCGATTCTGCGTTGCACCAACAAGGTGTATTTGACCGATCTGCTCAAGAGTCATCAGCTGGGCATGCCCGCCACCGAGATTCTCTATAAAGAGCGACCGGAAGACTTCGAACGAGTGGGGGAGCGCCTCGGTTTTCCGTTGGTATTGAAGATTCCCGACGGCTGTTTCTCCCGGGGTGTGATCAAGGTTGAAAGCCAGCAAGCCTTGCTCGAAGCCACGGCCGAACTGTTCGAGCATTCGGTGCTGTTGCTGGCTCAGGAATTCTTCTACACCGAATACGACTGGCGGATCGGCGTGCTCAACCGCAAACCCATCTTTGCCTGCCAGTACTTCATGTCCAAGGGCCATTGGCAGATCTACAACCACAAGGCCAAGGGCCAGGACATCAATGGCGAATGCCGCACTCTGGCGGTTCACGAAGCACCGCGGGCGGTGGTGGAGCTGGCGGTGAAGACCGCGAACCTGATCGGCGATGGACTCTACGGTGTCGACCTCAAGCAGTCCGGCGACAAAGTGGTGGTGATCGAGGTCAACGACAATCCCAACATGGACGCCGGCATCGAAGACGCTTACTTGCAGGACGATCTGTATTCACTGGTGCTGGAAGAGTTCGTCCGGCGCCTGGAACTCAAGCGCCGCGGCCAGGCCTGGTGAGCGGCGGATGATCAAGCGCTTTCAACTGAGCCACGGCGCCCTGCAAGCGGTCGAACGGCTATTACATCAACGCGATTCACAGCAACGGCGCAGTCCTGACCCGGTTGCGCAATCACTCGGCAAAGGAACAATTCAGCGCCGAAGCTATTGGCCTGATCGACGCCCGGGGCAACCTGATGAACAACAGCATGAACAACCTGCTGCGCAAACTGACGTTGATCAATGTGGTTTTTCTGCCGCTGAATCTGATTGCAAGTATCGGCGGCATGTCCGAGTTCAGCATGATGACGGCGGGCGTGCCGTGGTGGGTTTCGTATCCGCTGTTTCTGACCGCGATGATACTGGGGGCTGGAGTGATGGTGCTCGGGCTGAGGCGGTTGGCGAAATAACTTCGATGGCTGTGAGACTGCCATCGCGAGCAGGCTCGCTCCTACTTTAGATCACCTGTGAACACATAATTTGTGAATGCCAGAGATTAAAGGTGGGAGCGAGCCTGCTCGCGATGGCAATCTCAACGGCACAACAACTCCTAGATCAGACCTGTTGAATCGCAGCATCAGATTTCCTGCGGCTTTGAAATCCCCGCACAACCAAATACAACAATGGCCCGATGGATACAAAAATCGCCGTAATCAGAAGATAAGGAACCACCGACCATCCCGACTGCCCACGCTTGCGCGCATCCGTGTACATCCATATGCCTGCGAGCGTCGCCAGCAGATACAAATCAATCACCACCTGTGCTGTGTCGGGGCGCGACATCAGGCTGATGCCGAAGTCGATCAATGACTGTTCGGCCTGAAGCATCACCGAAACGGTGTAGCCGGCGAACGCGATCAGGGCAATGAGGGGCAGGGCGACAGACTTCATGGTTTCCTTCCTTGGGACGATGAGCAGAGTCGTCAGCCTACAGAGGCCAAGTAAAATTGGCCATTGACTTGCCATCAGCGTCCGGCTAATTTTCGGGCATGACTTCCACTGTATTGCGCTGCCAGCCAAGCATTATTACCGCCATTCCTTATTTGGCGGGCTAGCTCACGACTGCAGCACCCAACCCGCCCTCGAGGCGGGTTTTTACTTTCTGCCTCCTG
Organism: Pseudomonas sp. GL_093; assembly: GCF_057837605.1. Taxonomy (NCBI): domain Bacteria; kingdom Pseudomonadati; phylum Pseudomonadota; class Gammaproteobacteria; order Pseudomonadales; family Pseudomonadaceae; genus Pseudomonas; species Pseudomonas sp. GL_093. The sequence goes on from NZ_CM174448.1 coordinate 3,394,737, forward strand.
GGTTCCGATCAACGTCAGGAGACGACCATGAGCAGCACCACCGCCCAGCAGACCTTGCTTGAGCACTACGTAAAAAAGATCCTCGCCGCGCCGGTGTATGAGCTCGCGGTGCGTACGCCGCTGCAACCGGCGCCAGCGTTGTCCGAGGCGCTCGGCAATCAGATCCTGCTCAAACGCGAAGACCTGCAGCCGACCTTCTCCTTCAAGATCCGCGGTGCCTACAACAAACTGGTGCAACTGAGCGATGAGCAAAAGGCTTGCGGGGTAATCACCGCTTCCGCAGGTAATCATGCTCAAGGCGTGGCATTAGCAGCCCGTGAGCTGGGAATTGCGGCGACCATTGTCATGCCGTGCACGACGCCGGAACTGAAGGTGCTCGGTGTGCGCAGTCGGGGTGCCGATGCGGTGCTGCACGGTGAGAGTTTTCCGTTTGCCCTGGACTATGCGCTGAACCTGGCGCGGCAAACCGGTCGCACCTTTGTCTCGCCGTTCGACGACCCGGACGTGATCGCCGGGCAGGGCACTGTCGCCATGGAAATCCTGCGTCAACATCAAGGTCCACTGGACGCGATCTTCGTCCCGGTGGGGGGTGGCGGCCTGATCGCCGGCATCGCGGCGTACGTCAAATACCTGCGACCAGAAGTCCGCATCATCGGCGTCGAGTCGGAGCATTCCGCCTGTTTATATGCGGCATTGCAGGCCGGCGAGCGAGTTGTCCTGCCGAACGTAGGCACTTTCGCCGACGGTGTCGCCGTCGCCCAGATCGGTGCTTACGGTTTCGAAGTCTGCCGGTTTTGTGTCGATGAGGTGTTGACGGTCAGCAACGACGAACTCTGCACCGCCATCAAGAATATCTACGACGATACCCGCTCGATCACCGAACCTTCGGGTGCCTTGGCCGTGGCCGGAATCAAAAAATACGTGGCGCAAACCGGTGCCCGTGGTCAGACACTGGTAGCGATCGACTCGGGCGCCAATATCAATTTCGACAGTTTGCGCCATGTGGCCGAACGCGCCGCGTTGAGCGGCGCCCCGGCGTGAGCGGTATCAGGCCAGCAGCGGGCGCAGGAAGGTCCGCTCATAACTGACGATAAACTTCTTCTCGACCAGCGAAGCTACGAGCGCGGTGCTTTCGGCGTCAGTCATCGCGATATGCCGGTAGCTTTCGTAGTCCGCCAGCGAAGGAAAGCTGAACAGGCAGTAGGCGATGTTGCTCGCGCCCTCGGAAGGCAGGAAGTACCCGTGGTGCGTACCGCCCAAACGCTCGACGATGCCGAGCCAGGCCTTGGCGTAGGCTTCGAATTCGCTGAGTTGATACGGATCGATCACATATTTGACGTGGCAGGTAATCAAAATGGCGCTCCTGTAACGGGATAGAACGGTTATTCCTGGACGGCTTTCTCGACCTTGCTCGACGCCGACCATATCCGGTAGCGGACTTCGACGTCTTTAGGCACGTAGAGCACGATCGGCAGTTTGCTGTTGTAGCGCAGCATGAAACCGTCACCGACCACCGGCACAAAGTCCTTTTTACTTTTGCCGTCCGGGCAGGCCATCTGCGTGCTCATCGGGCCGATGACTTTTTCCAGTCGGTAGAACGGGTAGCCCCAGCCTTCGAGGTTTTTCTCCTCGAGAATGCCGCCCAGGCGTTGGCGATTACAGTCAACGGTCAGGGTTTTGCCGGCGAGGATTTCGACCTGGTAGCCGTCTTCCTGAGTCTGTGGGGCAAGATGAATGACCTGGCGGGTGAAACCGCTCTCGGGTTTCGGGAACGGCGCAACCTCTTCGAGTTTCGCGGCGTGAGCGATGGTCGACAGTCCGGCAAAAATCAGCCCGACGGTAGTGATACAGGTCAAAGAACCCATGATGCCTCCTTGCGTGCGAGTGGGGTCAGCGGATACTGAATTGATTGGCCGCATTCTCACTGGCGTGGTCGGCCAATGCAAACTTGTCGCTGGATGTGTGCAAATTGCAGGGGCACCACAACGCCTTTCTTGCATATTGCATGGGCTATTTACGCGCGGTTTCGCTAAATCGTTGATTTACCGATGAGCTGCAGTGCGAAATCCAAGGCATGTTTTATGCTGTAGCTGGTCTTAAGCTGACCGGGGATTTCATTGCGTCAGTATCGATCGTTGATTGGCAGTCTCACATTAAGGAGAGGGTCGCCATGTTTCTTTCTGCCTTGGAACTTCGCAATATCATTGAAAGCAGTTTTTTGCCGAAACGTTGTCAATGCACGCTGTCGCCGGACCTGTCGATGACCGTCAAGGTGTATTCCGATCGTCAAACCGATCATCTCGATCTAATGAAAACAGGCATAAACGCCAAACAGCTAAATGGTTGTCGAGAAATCAATGACCTGATCGCTGGACTGCGCTCTGATATGCAGCACCAAACCATTGCCCAGACTCTGCATCCAGACAGAAAAGCGCTTTAACCCACGGTTTCGAGTTCCATCGACACGCGCTTGGTCTGGAGAAACGCCAGGCCCAGCGCCAGTTCGACCACCACCGCCAGCAAAATGCCCGGGCCAGCATGGCCATTGAGCCATTCGCCGAAGCCCAGGGCTGCCAACCCCCAGCAGCCGACCATGAAGCCATTGCTCAGTGCATGGCGGGTGGTCGAAGGCGCCTCGTTTCGAACCAGATAAAACATCACGCCCAATGCCGCAAACAGCATTGCACTGCGCCGTGCGACAACGCCAACCGCCAACGAGTATTCGATGCTCCAGATTGACAGCAACTTGTCCGGCATCAAACCCCAGACCAAGGCCAACAGAAAACACAGCGCGGCGGTAAAGGTCGACAAGGTACGAAACGATAACTGCATGGCGAATCCTGCGGCAGTGGGGGGAGGCGCTAGAGCATAGCGCCAGAACCCCTCACCGGAATACCGCAAAGTGTTGAATCAGACCTTTCCGTCAGTTCTGATAACTGCAGGCGTCGGAAAGTTTACGGTAGGAGATTTCCGCAGGCTTGCCCGAGGTGCTATCGATGTACTTCATGTCGGCTGTGACCACCTTGCAGTCCAGCGTCGACGGTTCGGTCAAGGTAATGACCTTGCCCACGTGCAGCGGCATACCGTAGTGGTACGGCACCGCCTGAGAGCTCGAAGTGTCATTGGCCTGGGCCAGGCCGGCAAACGCGGTGCAGGCAAGGGTGGTGGTGATCAGCAAGGTGCGCATGTTCATGAACGATCTCCGATGCAGGCTTAAAGTCAGCTCGACGTATAGGCGTCGAACCTGCCGCACTGGGCGTCAGAGAACTCTGAGGGCGTGCGGTCCAGTAAAGTTTTGGACCGCGGGGTTAAGCGATGGTTAACCCGACCGAATGCCGCCTGTCGTGAGGAGGTTTCTGACAGAGGTTTCATGTAGGTAAAAAAACTGAGGGAGGTTCGGCCCGTTCCTACACGGTCGGACGCTTTGTCGTCTTTCGCCGGCAAGCTGCCAGCGTTTACTGTTTGACCTCGCTGCAAAATCAGCGAGCAGGTTTGGTCACCTGATGCCATCACACATATGTGTGCCATCATTCGCGCTGCGGACATCTATGTCCTCGTAGTGCGTTGCAATGGCGGCTGTGTGCTGGACGCCTTCGGGCGAACCGATTTGATGGTGTCGGTTGACCAAGCCTGCACACAGTCCGCCTCCCATCGTTTGGTCACGGTACTGGCGGTTATTTACTAATCATCGAGTAATTACTATGCCAACGCTAAATCCATTCCCCGATCGCTATCGCTCAATCAAAAGCAGCGTTACCGAGACAAGCCCAATGGTCATCGACACCGAGGCCAATCCCCAAGACATTCTCGAAGCCGCTTTACAGCGTGTCCGAGCCGCCAGCCAGTTACTTGAAACGCTCCATTGCCAATGCTTCAAGTACGGTGATGTTCAAGATATTCCGCACATTACTCACGCGCTTTATCTGCTGACGCAGGATGGGTCCGATTTGCTGCTGGTTGCGCAGCAGCAGATGATGGGGTGGAAGGCGCCGGTCTGACGCCTGCTGGAACAAGCCTGCCTCCTGTGGGGCAGGTTTTAAAGCTAAATGCCCGAGGGCGATAAATTCGAGGCTTTTTGATTTCGGGCATATTCAACCAAGTCTTTGGGGTAAACCATGTGATCGATTTTGCTATCGTCGATGCCGTATAAAAAGGCGATGGCGCCTGCTTCCAAAGCCCAGTAGCCGACGTAGTTGCCATCGTCGCCTTCCATGTCCAAATGACTGTCATGCCAGTTGGTTTGTAGCGTGGCGAAAGCGGGATACCACGCTTCGCAATATTGCTTTAACAGGTTGCTGGATTCTTCAGGCTCGGTGGCGTACATCGCCCTGATCAGCGGTGTGTAGAGGTCGTGGAACCACTCATCCAGATCAGTACGATCAGGTAAATGCTTTCGCAGAAGGTCTTCGTAGAGAGTGTCTTCGTTGGCGTATCCTGCGCGATCTATCAAGGCGACGAAGCGAATCAGCAGGTCGGTGCGATGCAACAAAATGCAAAGACTGATGACTTGAACGCACTCTTCATAATGGCCAGGCGAATCGTCGATGGTCAGGGGTGAAATGTCAGGTTCGCGTTCCTCGGCAGCCAGTGCTTGTTGGTAAATCTCGTAGCTACTGATCAGCTTGTCCAGCCGGGGAATGAGGCTGTCAATCGATTCGCCTGCCGTGTAACTGATCAGCAAAGCATTGAACGCCGCCTCCTTGAAGTACCCCGTTCGTAGTGCCTTTTCCTGCTCTGGAGAATCTGCCTGCATCGTCCTGCCAGCCCAGCCCAGCGCGACTCGGTCGTATCGTACAGATGGATGGACTTTTGATAGTAGGAGCCGACGATGAAACACTGGCGTTTGTTCATGGCCGTCCTTCGCGGTAGGGTGGTTTGTGGTTCCTGGCGTATTCAACCAAAGCTTTCGGATACACCATATGGTCGATTTTGCTGTCGTCGATCCCATACAGGAAGGCAATAGCTCCCGCCTCGAGCGCCCAGTACCCTACATAACTTCCTTCGTCACCGTCACTATGCGTGTCGTGCCAAGGTGCTTGCTCAAAGGCTGGGTACCAACTGGCACAGTATTCTTTGAGTAATCTTGACGCATTATTTTTTTCTTCAGAGTAAATAGCTTGAATCAGTAAAGTGTAAACGTCGTGATACCACTGATCTACATCTTCGCGATCGGGTAGGACTTTTATCAGCAGATCTTCATATAGTGTATCTGTGCTAGCGTAGCCTGCATTATCTATAAGAAAGACAAATCGTTTTAAAAGATCTGTTCGATGCAAAAGAATGCACAAGCTTATTACTTGCAGGCATTCCTCATATTCGTCAACCCAGTCGTCGATCGTTAGAGGTGTGACATTGGTGATTTGTTCGTGTTGGGCCAGCTGTTCCTGTAGCTCTTCATAGCTTTCTATCAACGTTTCCAAGGGGGCTAATAAGTTCTGGATTTCTTCGCCCGCAGTGTAAAGCATCAAAATATTTTTTAGATGAAGCGTTTGGAAATGTCTGGCTCTTACAGATTTTTCTTGCTCTGGTGAGTCCGCTTGAAAGAGTTTGTCTTTCCAGAATACATATGATTTTTTATAATTGCTAATGAAGTTTTCGTACCGTTTTTCGGTAAGAAATTGCTGTCTTCTGATCATGTATCTATGCCTTGATCTTTAGAGAGTCTAGAGTTCCGTGTTTTTTTTGTTTGAGTTAAGGGAGCGGATTTATTTGGCTAAGCAATGGGCGATTGTTCGCCCATTCGATTAATGATTTGCTGAAGTCAAGTCGATCCGTCGCCGTTATTATTCTTCACCTGACCAATACCAAATCGTATCACCCCATTTCGAGTCACTGAAACTTGGCATGATTTCACCTTGTTGGAAGTGGCGTCTTGAGTTGGCTTGCGCTGGGGTAAACCAATAGCCCGTTTTGCTGCAGGGTTCGCCAGCGACGATACGATTGATCTGGGAGCTAATACCGCCCTTATAGTTTCTAGCGTATTCGACCAATGCTTTTGGATAAACCATATGATCGATTTTGCTGTCGTCTATGCCATATAAAAATGCAATTGCTCCTGCCTCGACCGCCCAATAACCTACGTAGTTTCCTTCCTCTCCTTGATGATGAGTGTCATGCCAAGGAGCTTGCTTGAAGGCTGGGTACCATTGGTTGCAATATTTTTTAAGAAAGTTGGTAGCCTCATCTTTAGTTTTCGCATATATCGCTTGTACTAAAGGTGAATAAACATCGTGATACCATTGATCTATATCGTGCCTGCCAGGTAAAACTTTGCATAGTAAATCTTCGTACAGGGTATCGTCGCCCGCATACCCTGCGTTGTCGATCAATCTTACGAAACGCTTAAGGAGGTCTGTACGATGCAATAGAATGCAAAAACCTATTACCTGCACGCACTCTTCATATTCGTGTGGCCAGTCGTCTATCGAGAGTGGTGATATGCCAGGGGAATTTTCAGACTCTGCCAGCTTTTGCTGTCTGATTTCATACTTGTCAATCAAGTCTTCAAGTAGAGGGATGAGAGAAGATATTTCCTCTCCTGCGGTATATGCAGCCGTAAGCTTGCGAAGTGCTAAACGTTGAAAAAATCTTGTGCGAATCGTCGCTTCCTCCTCAGGCGAGTCTGATTGGAAAGTGTTTGTCTTTGAGAACTCAACTGCTTCGTCATGCCCTCTCAAGAAATTTTTGTAATGATTCTCGCTGTAAAATTTCTGTCTTTTTATCATGCTTTATGCCTCCAGCTTAAGTGAATCTAACGCACCATATTTTTTGGCTAAAGATTTTTTACGTTTGTTGACGAAAGCTTTAACTTCGTGCTCGGCATAATGAAAGGCTTTATGGTTTTCGTGGGAATTTTCATCGGTATTATTTAGTCGTGATCCTGCATGTTCTTTGGGACTCAGGCTTGCATGATAGAGCGGGGTGTAAAATAAATGTCGACTATACGAGCTGCCAACTTGAATATATAAAGAGTTTCCAAGAACGGATTTTTCCAAGTTGTCGTCGATCCATTGGCTACTCATTTGAACGACTATTCTTTTGTTTTTCTTAGGTGCGCGTGTTTTACTTTTGGTAGTGGTGGGGTTGTTCTTACCGGTACTTATTTTATTTTTCTTTCTGCTGGCAATGTCGGGCTCATCACTTTCCAATGGTTCTAATAATTCACTTGGGTCGCTTAAACCATTGACTCCTAACGTTGAAGCAATTCCAGGTTTTCGCGTATTGTTCGGTTTGCGCATGAATTTTGGCGCATCTTCATTGCGGCTAGCCTTGGCCTCAACAATGGCAAATTGTTTGCCTCCATTGTTAGTTGGATTGGCGCGCCAAACGGCATCTATCCCCGTTCCGTTGGCGCCATCAGACAATTTGTAGAGAATGTGTTTTGCTTTGGGGCTCCCACCAGCGGAAAGCTTCCCCATCTTACTCGCACTCGGCACCCCCTCAAGCCACTTCCCATCCGCCCCTTTATCATGCCCATCCCAATCCTTACCCCAACCAAACTCCACCGCACAAATGTAATCGGCAATATGCTCCCCACAAACCCCCAACCCTTCATTCAAAATGCCGGAAGGAGCCTGAAGTCCGACATTAGAAGCTTCGACCTTATTGGAATGGGTGCCGCTCGCACCATCGGTTCCCTTTGCCGCAACAGCCGAATCTTTGTTTGCAGGCTTTTCCACTCTTTTCGGGTGGCTTGACCCGGAGGATGCCGCCGAGCTGTTGCGCTGCATCCCTTTCCATTTAACCAGCCGCTTCTCAACAATCCCCACCATGGCCGGCATGTTGTCGCGGGACGCGGCGAGGACGGTGACGACCGACGTTTTTGCCCAGTTTGGAAGGCTCTGGAAAGTCGACGAGCCTTTTACGCCGGTGATGATCTCGTCGAGTTCACCGCGCAGTTTGCCGGCATCGAAGATCTGCTTGAGCAGTTCTTCGGGGCTGGTTTTGATCCCGCACTCTTGCAGTACGAAGCGAAGGAGGTCGAACAGCACCGGGGCGTAGCGTTGCGGGTCTTTGTTGACGATGCGCAGGCTCTTTTTCAGACCGTCACCCGGTCCTGGAACCCAGCCGATGACGGCCATCAGCAGGTCAAATTGTGCGTCTTCCTTTCCGTCCGTCGACTCTGCGTTGTAGAGGACGATAGAGGATTCGATGGTGTCGTAGGCGTCGATGGCCTGGCCAAGAAACGGCACTGCGCCGAGCGCGATGCCTTTTGCCAGTTCTACCGCGGCCTCTTGGTAAGCGGCGCTGCGGTCTTCATCACCTTCGTTTGCGCTCTCAACTGCTTCGTCACTCATGACAGCCTCCCTGCGGCTTTCTCCACTAATGCTTGTAAATCAACCTGGTCCGGGTCCAGGCCGAGCTTGCGTAAATCTGCGTTAACCTTTTCGTCCGAGTTCTGCACAATCGCTACGCTTTCACGGTTGTATGGCCTCGGATCCTCGCCGTAATACACCTTGGCCGGTCCTTTCGGAACATCCTCCAACCGGGCGAAGCCATCATCGTCCAGCACACCCTCACGGGTCGAACCGTCCGCAAAGTCAACGCGGTAGGACGCGCCCGGCACGGGCTCAAGGTTGTCATAGTGCAGGTTCAATTCCAGCCAGGTCGGATTGGACTTGGCTTCTTTCATCAGGTGACCGGCGATGTCAGCGGCGGCGAGACCTGGAATCAGCGGGGCGAGGATGCCGATTCCGGTGCCGGAACCTGGCCCGCCGCCGGAGTTGACCTTCACATTGGCGCCACTGATCGTCACGCCCCCCGCATCCACCTTCACAAAACTCCCACCAGCCTTGGCCGTCAGCTCCATGCCACCCTCAACCACAACCTTTTCCCCAGCGTTGTAGTGAATCTCCTGACCCGCCTCAACAAACTGCGCCGTCCCAACCTTTACATGCTGAGTCACGCCAACGGTGAGGTGATCATCCGCCCGGGTTTCAGTCTTGCGGTCGAGGTGGGTGATGCGATGTTCTTCAACCTTGAACTCGCTTAAAACATTGGCCTCGACCGTGTCGTGTCGCTCATTGCCGATGCGGATCTTTTGATCATGCTCAATGTTTTCATCCCAATCGCGCTGGGCGTGCAGGTAGATCTGTTCCGCGCCTTTCTTGTCTTCAATCCGAAACTCGTTGTAGCCGTTGCCGCCCGGTGAGCTGAGGGTCTTGAACGTGCTGCGGGTTTTGTTCGCCGGCAGGTCGTACGGGACGACGTTTTCCTTGTGGTACAGGCAGCCGGTGATCAGTGGTTGGTCGGGGTCGCCTTCCATAAAGGACACCAGCACTTCCATGCCGATGCGCGGGATGGCGATGCCGCCGTAGGCGCTTCCGGCCCAGCCGGTGGCGACACGCAGCCAGCAGCTGGTCTTGTCGTCGGCCTGGCCTTCGCGGTCCCAGTGGAACTGGACTTTGACGCGGCCGTACTCGTCGCAATGGATTTCTTCACCCGCAGGGCCAGTGACGATGGCGGTCTGGCTGCCCAGGACTTTGGGTTTCGGGTGTTCGAGGGCAGGGCGGAAGTGCGCGTCCCACGGGGTGGCGAGGAAGCGGTTGCGGTAGCCCTGGTGGAAATCGTCTTTGTTCTGGGTGACGTCGCTGGTGACGTTTGCGCCGAGCACTTGCGGCTGTTTGCCTTCGTGCACCACTTCCAGCAGCAGCCAGAGGTCGTTCCACTCGGCGCGCGGGTGTTCGCTGAGGGCCAGGAAGTGGCCGCTGACCAGGGTTGGCTCGTCGCCTTTGCCTTCGGCAAGTTTGTAGTCGCTGCGGTGGCGTTCCAGGGCGCGGGTCGCCAGTTGCTTGCCGCGTTCGCGGTCGGTGAAGCGGCCGGGGTAGTCGTAGTCTTCCAGGTCCGGGGCGAACGCGCTTTTGGCGGAGCCCTCGGGCAGGATGCTCGGTTTTTCGAAGTCGTAATCGCGGCGGCTGACGCGGGTGGTGCGGGTTTCCAGGCGCAGGTTGAAGCGCTTTATCACCGGTTTCTCGGCCGCCATGCCGGAGTCTTGCTGGTAGGCCACGGGTGCGAGTTTGCGGAACACCGTCTGGTCATCGCCGAACACCAGTTTGTGGCCGCTGGCACTGTGCTGGAAGTGGAAGTGAATGCCTTCTTCTTCGCACAGGCGCTGAATGAAATGCAGGTCGGATTCGTCGTACTGCACGCAGTAATCGCGTTCCGGGTAGATCGCGCCGAGCTGGAAGCTGTAGGCGTCGGCCAGGATGCCGCGCGCTTCGAGGACCTGAGCGATGATCTTCGGCACACTTAAATGCTGGAAAATCTGCTGGTCATGGTTGTGGCGCAGGTAGGCGAGTTGCGGCACCAGGCTGATGCTGTAACGGGTCAGGCTTTTGCCGGAGTCGCCTTGCTCGATGCGATACACCAAGCCGTGGATGATGCCTTTGCCGGTGGCGCCGAAGGTCAGGCAGCCGGGCTTGTGCAGCAACTCTTCGAGTGTCAGGTCGGGGCGCGCGCTGACCAGTTCGATGTCGAAACAGAACGGCTGATTGAGGGTTTCGCGACCGACGAAGCTGAGTACCTGAAGGTCAACCGAAACGCCTTCCAGCGTCAGGGAAATATGGGTTGCGTTCGCGTCCAGCATGCCTTTAATTCCGTCCTTTGAATAAGCTGGGGCGGATGGTGCAGGATTAAAGCGCCTCGTTCAAGGAAACCAACAGTCATTTACCGACTAAAGTCGTCTGTAGCCCGTAACAGCCTTCTGCCATCATCGCCGCTCACTTCTGTGTGTCCACTTCATCCTGGCAAGTTACTTGTCCGGAGCGAAGGCTATTTTTTTGGCTTATTGCGCCTTGCGCAAACGCTGCACTGTTGGAGCTTTTTTTCATGCGTCCCCCCTTTATTCTCATCACCGCGCGCCAGTCACTCGGCTTCGGCGCTTTAGTCCTGTGCGCCGGTTTTACCGGGTCGGCTTTTGCGAGCGGTTTTATCGACGACACCACGGCGAAAATCGAATCGCGTACGGTGTATTTCAATCGCGATTTTCGTGATGGGCACACGTCCACCGAGCAGGGCGCTTCGAAGCGTGAAGAGTCGGCTCAAGGTTTTATTCTCAATCTGCAATCGGGCTACACCGAAGGCGCCGTCGGTTTCGGTATCGATGCCTTGGGCATGCTGGGGCTCAAACTCGACTCCAGCGCCGACCGCAGCAACAGCGGTTTGCTGCCGTCCACGGGGCAGGATCCACGCGGGTCGAAAGACGAATACGCGAAACTGGGTCTGACCGCCAAAGTGCGCGTCTCGCAAAGTGTATTGAAGTACGGCGCACTGCTGCCTGACGTGCCGCTGCTCAAGTACAACGACGGTCGTTTGCTGCCGACAATGTTCAACGGCGCAATGCTCACGTCCAAAGAGGTCAAGGACCTGACCTTTATGGCGGCGCGGCTGGACAAGTACACCGCCCGGGATTCCACCGATTCCCAGGACATCCGCGTGCACTGCAAGAACAAGCGTTATGCCTGCAACGTCACCGCCGATCATTTCGACATGTACGGTTTCGACTACAAGATCAACGAGCGTCTGACCGGCCAGTATCATTACGCCGAGCTGGAAGACATCTACCGTCAACACTTCTTAGGTTTGCTTGCCAACCAACCGTTGGGCGAGGGCGTGCTCAAGGCTGACCTTCGACTGCTCAAGAGTGCCGACAGCGGCGCCGCTCGTGCAGGTTCCATCGACAACCGTGCCCTGAGCGGCATGCTCGCTTACGCCATCAGCGGCCACACTTTCAGCGCAGGTTGGCAGCGCATGAACGGCGACAATTCGATGCCGTATCTGGATGGGTCCAATCCGTACCTGGTCAACTATGTACAGGTCAACGACTTCGCCGCTGCGCAGGAGCGCTCGTGGCAGTTGCGGTATGACTATGACTTCAAGGCGATTGGCATTAATGGCCTTAGCTTCCTGACCCGTTATGTGAACGGTGACCATATCAAGGTGCTGGGCAGTGATCAGGAAGGGAAGGAGTGGGAGCGCGACAGCGAGCTCAAGTACGTGGTGCAGAGCGGGACGTTCAAGGATGTCAGCCTGCGGTTGCGCAATGCGACGTACCGGACCAACTACGAGAAGTTTGCCCGGGATGTGGATGAGACCCGGTTGATCGTGAGTTACAACTTTTCGGTGCTCTGACAGTGAGGCTGGCGGTGTAAGTGACACCGCCTTCGCGAGCAGGCTCGCTCCCACATTAATTTTGTGTCGATCACAAGACCAATGTGGGAGCGAGCCTGCTCGCGAAGAGGCCTTCAGCCTCAGCGCATTTACAGCTGCTGGCGATATGGCAAGTCCGGCCCGGTCTTGCTGCACGTCAGCGCCGCCGCTTCTACTGCAAATTTGAGCATGGCGTCGATCTGCTCGCGGCCGAGCGATTGCACGCCCTCAACCGAATCCAGCTGCTGCTCCGTCAGCCAGGTAATCAACGCCGCCTGGAACGTATCGCCAGCGCCCACGGTGTCGGCAATTTTCACTGAACTCGCCGGCACCGACCAGGAGCCATGCAGACGGCTGAACACCGTCGCCCCCTCGCCACCACGGGTCAGAAACACCAACTGACAACGATGTTGCAGCCAGCCTTCAATCACCCGTTGCGGATCCTGCTCGGGGTACAACAGGCTCAAATCCTCATCGCTGACTTTGATCAGGTCGGCCAGCTCAACCAAGGTTGCAACCCGCGAACGCCACAGGTCGATATTCGGCTCAGGATTGAGCCGCACGTTGGGGTCAAGGCTGATCAAGCGTTTACCGCTTTCCCGTTGCACCAATGCCAACAGCGTGTCGGCAATCGGTTGCACCACCAGCGAAAACGAACCGATGTGCAGGCCGCGTACTTCAGGTCCCAGTTCCGGCAGATGCTCCAGTTTCAGTTGTCGATCCGCGCAGCCTTCACCCCGGAAGCTGTAATGAGGTGAACCATTGGCACCGACGGCCACCATCGCCAGGGTCGTAGGCGCGGCGAAATCCACCAGGTAATCCGGGCGTACGCCTTCATCCTGCAACACCTGCTGCAAGCGCCGACCGAGGTAGTCGGTGGACAGGCCGGCAAACAGCGCCGCGTCCACGCCCAAACGGCGCAAACCCACCGCCACGTTGAACGGCGAGCCGCCGGCAATCGCCTTGAAATTCACTTTTGAAGCCAGGCCGCTGGCATCGTCTTCACTGAAGAAATCGAACAGCGCTTCGCCACACACCAGGTACATAGTTATTCACTCTTCAAAGGGTTGCGACATGCTGTTGATAGCGTTCGTAGGCCTGCTGACAGGCCGCCACATTGTCTGCGATCGGCAAGGTTTCGCTGGCCGGATCGAGCTTCACGCAACGCTCGCATAGATCCTCCAGGCTGTCTTCATGCCCGTTTTCCCAGGACTTGCACCACGCCGCCTGAATCGCGGCACCAAGGGCCGCGGCTTCGCTTTGTTCGGTGCAGATGACCGGGGTGTTCATGATGTCGGCGACCATCTGGCGCCACACCGGGCTTTTCGAGCCGCCGCCGATCAGGCAGATGCTGCGGCTTTGTAAGCCATTCTGGCGCAGCAGGTCCAGTCCATAACGCAAACCGAAGGTCGTGCCTTCGACCACCGCGCGGCACAGATTGGCCTGAGTCAGGTTGGTCATCGTCAACCCCAGCAAGCTGCCGGTGGCATGGGGCAGGGCGGGGACGCGCTCGCCGTTGAGGAACGGCAGCATGCACACGCCTTCGGCACCGATGGGTGCTTGCGCGACGAGGTTGTTGAACTGTTCGATATCCAGCTTGAACAGCTCGCGAATCACCCCCGTCGCGTTGGTCAGGTTCATGGTGCAGATCAGCGGCAGCCAGCCACCGCTGGAGGAGCAGAACGTTGCGACGCAAGCGTCCGGACTGACTTTCGGCTGGTCGGCATAGGCGTACACCGTCCCCGATGAACCGAGACTCATGGTGATAGCGCCGGGCTTGATGTTGCCGGTGCCGATGGCGCCCATCATGTTGTCGCCACCGCCGCTGGAGACCAGCGCCTGCGGGTTGATGCCCAGGTGTTCGGCGATGCTCGGCAGGACCGTGCCGACCGCTTGATGAGCGTCGATCAGCTCCGGCAGCGCGGCTTGCAGTCGCCCGGTGGCATCGATGTCACGCAGCAGCTGCAAGTCCCATTGGCGGCTGCGCACGTTGAAATAGCCGGTGCCCGAGGCGTCGCCGTACTCGCTGCAACTGCGGCCGGTGAGCCAATAGTTGAGGTAGTCATGGGGAAGCAGGATGCGCGCGATGCGAGCGAAAATCTGCGGGTGTTGTTCTTTGGTCCAGAGCAGTTTGGAGACGGTGTAGCCGGGCGCGATCACAACACCGAGACGTTCCAGTGAGCCTTTTTCGCCACCCAGATGGGCAAGCAGACGGTCGTTTTCCGGGGTGGATTCGGTGTCACACCAGAGTTTGGCCGGCCGCAGCACCTGGCCCTGATCGTCGAGCAGCACCAGCCCGTGTTGCTGGCCGGAAACGCCGATGCCAAGGATGTCCTGGCCGTCGACCTTCGCCGCGAGCAATGCACGGCGGGTGGCAAGCGCGAAGGCTTCCAGCCATTGCGAGGTGTCTTGTTCGCGGCGGCCATTGGCGCCACTGATCAAGGTGTGGGCGGCGGCGCCCTGGCCGCGCACCTGACCGCTGACGGCGTCGATGATGATGGCTTTGGTGCCTTGGGTGCCGCAGTCGATGCCGAGGAATAAATGTTGGTTTGTCATGAATGCCCCATCCCGGGATGCATTCCCACGCAGAGCGTGGGAACGATCAGTTGGCGAGTACTCGTTCGAGGGTTGTTGTCACGCCGACATCGCGCAAGCTCTTACAGCACCACTCAAACGCCGCCACGAATTCCGGCGAATGCGGGATCGCCGTACCAAAAATCTCCTCAACCGCCAGCAACCGCTGCGTGATCAACGCATCATCCGCCACCAACGCCTGACAAAACGCCGCCCGCGGATCAGGAATACTGTAGGTCTCGCCATTTTCGTCCACGCCCTTCAAATACAGTGCCCATGCGGCTACGACTAATGCCGCCCGTTTGGTTTCCTGCCCATCAGCAATCAATCGATTGATCGTCGGCACGGTGAACTTCGGAAACTTCGACGAACCGTCCGAACACACGCGCTCCAGCTGATCGGCAATCGCCTGATTGGAGAAGCGCGCCTCCAGGGTGTTTTTGTACTCGGTCAGGTCAATACCCGGCACGGGTGACAGTTGCGGGGTCACGTCCAGGTCCATGTAGGCACGCATGTAGCGCACGAACAGCGGATCGTTCATGGTTTCGTGAACGAAGCGGTAACCCTTCAAAAAACCCAGATAAGTGAGTGCCAGGTGACTGCCGTTGAGCAGTTTGATCTTCATCTCTTCATAAGGCGTGACGTCGTCGGTGAACTGCACGCCGACCTTTTCCCAAGCCGGACGACCATTGACGAACTTGTCTTCCAGCACCCATTGCACAAACGGTTCGCAGACCACCGGCCAGGCATCGTCGATAGCGTGTTTATCGTGCAGTTGCAGCTTGTGTTCGGTGCTGGTCATCGGCGTGATGCGGTCGACCATCGCGTTGGGGAAACTCACGTGGGTGGCGATCCAGTCCCGCAGCTCGGCATCGCGCAGGGCGGCGAACGCCAGTAACGCTTTGCGAGTGACCGCGCCGTTGTGCGGCAGGTTATCGCAGGACATCAAGGTGAACGCGGGCGTGCCGGCGGCACGGCGTTTGGCCAGCGCGGCGCAGAGAAAACCGAACACGGTTTTCGGGGCGTTCGGGTGTGCCAGGTCGTGCTGGATCTGCGGCAGTTGGGCCATGAACTCGCCGTTGCTGTCGTCGATGCAGTAGCCGCCTTCAGTAATGGTCAGCGAAACGATACGGATCTCGGGGCTGGCGAGTTTGTCGATCAACGCTTGCGCGCCGTCTTCGGCCAGCAGCATGTCGCGAATCGCGCCGATGACCCGAACTTCGGTGTCGTCGGTATCCCCCAACTCGAACAGGGTGAAGAGGTAACCCTGCTCTTTGAGATCGTCCCGGGCGCGACGGTCTTCGGTGCGCAGACCGATGCCGCAAATCGCCCAGTCCAGGTCTTCGCCGGTATTCATCAATGCGTCGGTGTAATACGCCTGATGGGCGCGGTGGAAACCGCCGACGCCGATGTGCGCGATGCCTTGACGCGTGTCGCTCAGGGCGTAGGCGGGCAGGACCACCTCGGGGGCGAGGCGGTTGAGGTTCTGTTTATTCAGTTTCATCACATGCACTCTAAAATCAGGCCGCAGCGCGCAACGGGCGGGTCAGCGCCACACCGTCGGCATCGAATAAATGGCAGTGCTCGGCGTCCAGATGCAGGCTTAGCGACTCGCCATAACGGCTGGCCAGGTCGCCGCGAACGCGCATGGTCAAGGCTTCGCCGGACGAGGTCACCACGTGGCAGAAGGTGTCGCTGCCCAGGCGTTCGCTGACGTCGGCCGTGACCTGCAAGGTGCAGTCGCCGGTTTGCGCGAGATTCAGGTGTTCCGGGCGAATGCCCAGGGTCACCGCACCACCGACGCTCAGGTTGGCGCCGCTCAGCGGCAACGTGATGCGGGTGCCGGCGTCCAGCAGCACTTCGCAGCTCTGGCTTTCGACGCGGGTGACTTTGCCCTTGAGGAAGCCCATTTTCGGCGTGCCCAGGAACCCGGCGACAAACAGGTTGGCAGGCTGGTGATACAGGTCCAGGGGCGAGCCGACTTGTTCGACTTTGCCGCCATTGAGTACCACGACTTTGTCGGCCATGGTCATGGCTTCGACCTGGTCGTGGGTCACGTAGATCATCGTGGCTTTGAGTTCTTTGTGCAGGCGCAGCAGTTCCAGGCGCATCTGTACGCGCAGGGCGGCGTCGAGGTTGGACAGCGGTTCGTCGAACAGGAAGATTTTCGGATTGCGCACAATGGCGCGGCCGATGGCCACGCGCTGACGCTGACCGCCGGACAATTGTTTCGGTTTACGTTCGAGCATCGGCCCGAGTTCGAGGATGCGTGCCGCTTCGCCGACTTTCTTCTCGACTTCGGCTTTCGGTACGCCGGCCAGGTCGAGGGCAAACGACATGTTTTTGCGCACGCTCATGTGCGGGTACAGGGCGTAGGTCTGGAACACCATCGCCAGGTCGCGCTTGGCCGGGCTGACTTCGGTGATGTCGCGGCCATCGAGTTCGATGGTGCCGCCGCTGACTTCTTCCAGGCCGGCAATCAGGCGCAGCAACGTGGATTTACCGCAGCCCGACGGGCCGACGAACACCACGAACTCGCGGTCGTTCACTTCCAGGTCGATGCCTTTGATGATGGAAAAGCCTTCGAAGCCTTTTTGCAGATTCTTGATTTTCAGGTTGGCCATGATGATGGGCCTCCACGTGTTGTTATTCAGTTGAGCCGTGCGGGCTTTTTTGTGGGAGTGAGCCTGCTCGCGATGAGGCCGTGTCAGTCAACATCACTGTTGAATGACACTCCGCCATCGCGAGCAGGCTCGCTCCCACAGTGGATCGCGTTGAGTCGGCGATCTTCATTTCACGGCGCCGAACGACAGGCCGCGGACCAATTGTTTCTGGCTGATCCAGCCGAAGATCAGGATCGGCGCGCAGGCCAGGGTCGACACCGCCGACAACTTGGCCCAGAACAGACCTTCGGGACTTGAGTAGGAGGCGATCAATGCGGTCAACGGCGCGGCTTTCGACGAAGTCAGGTTCAAGGACCAGAACGCTTCGTTCCAGCACAGGATCAGCGACAACAGCACCGTGGACGCCAGCCCGCCCTTGGCGATCGGCAACAGCACCCGGACCATTTCCTGCCACAGCGTGGCGCCGTCGAGGCGCGCGGCTTCGAGGATGTCCTTGGGGATGTCTTTGAAGTAGGTGTAAATCATCCAGACCACGATCGGCAGGTTGATCAGCGTGTAGATCACGATCAGCGCGATCCGCGTATCGAGCAGGCCGAAACTCTTGGCCAGCAGGTAGATCGGCATCAGCACGCCCACCGGTGGCAGCATCTTGGTGGAGAGCATCCACAGCAGCGTGCCTTTGGTACGTTGGGTTTCGTAGAACGCCATCGAGTACGCCGCCGGCACCGCGATCAGCAGGCACAGCGCTGTAGCGCTGAAGGAAATCACCACTGAGTTCCAGGCGAAGCTGAAGTAATCGCTGCGCTCGTTGATGTGCAGGTAGTTCTCCAGCGTGGGCGTGAAGATGAACTGCGGCGGCGTGGCGAAGGCATCGATTTCGGTTTTGAAACTGGTCAGCACCATCCAGAAGATCGGAAAAAAGATCAGGATCGCGATGGCCCAGGCCAGGGTGCCGAGCAGCAGGCTTTGCAGACGGCGGGATTGTTGAAGGGTCATGGCGCAGGCCTCAGGCTTTGTCTGTCAGGTTTTTGCCGATCATGCGCACCAGCACGATGGCTGCGATGTTGGCGATCACCACCGCGATCAAGCCACCGGCGGACGCCATGCCGACGTCGAACTGCACCAGCGCCTGGTTGTAGATCAGGTAGGCGAGATTGGTCGAGGCGTAGCCGGGGCCGCCGTTGGTGGTGGTGAAGATTTCGGCGAACACCGAGAGCAGGAAGATGGTTTCGATCATCACCACGACGGCAATCGGCCGTGCCAGGTGCGGCAAGGTCAGGTGCCAGAAAATCGCGATCGGCCCGGCACCGTCGAGGCGCGCGGCTTCCTTCTGTTCCTGGTCGAGGGACTGCATGGCGGTCATCAGGATCAGGATCGCGAACGGCAGCCATTGCCAGGACACAATGATGATGATCGACAGCAGCGGGTAGTGCGCCAGCCAGTCCACCGGCTGCGCGCCGAACAGCTT
The DNA here is from genome assembly GCF_057837605.1 of Pseudomonas sp. GL_093. Lineage (NCBI taxonomy): Bacteria > Pseudomonadati > Pseudomonadota > Gammaproteobacteria > Pseudomonadales > Pseudomonadaceae > Pseudomonas > Pseudomonas sp. GL_093. The sequence goes on from NZ_CM174448.1 coordinate 3,413,550, forward strand.
CCAGACGTAGGCGAGAATCCCCGATACCGGATGGAAAATCAGGTTCTTCCAGATCAGCGCACCGACGGTGGGCATGATGAAAAACGGCGAGATCAGCATCACCCGCACGATGCCGCGACCGAGAAACTCACTGGCCTCCAGCAGCGCACTGATCAACACGCCAAACACCACGCTGATCAGCAGCACGCTGCCGACCAGCAACAAGGTGTTGGTGGCGCCGGGCAGGAAACCCGAGTCGCTGAGGAAGTAGCTGAAGTTCTCCAGCCCGACGAACTCGTTCTCACCGGGGTAGAGCAGGTTGTAGCGGATCAATGAGAAGTAAACGGTCATGCCCAGCGGCACGATCATCCACAGCAGCAACAACGCCACCGAGGGGCTGACCAAGAACCAGCCGGGGTTGGCCAACCGGCTTTTACGCACCGGTTGGGGAATGTCCATGTGAGCTTTGGCAGTTGAAATATTCATGGCGATAGAACCGATAAGGAACAGACAAATGAAGAACAACTGTGGGAGCGAGCCTGCTCGCGAAAGCGGTGTTCCAGTCGCCAGAGATGCATCGGATGTACCGACCTCTTCGCGAGCAGGCTCGCTCCCACATTGAAATGGCGGGTTACTTGGGGTAACCGGCGCGCTTCATTTCCCGTTCGGTGGTTGACTGGGCGGCGGTCAGGGCCTGGTCGACCGTGGTCTGGCCGATCAGTGCCGCCGAGAACAGTTTGCCGACCTGGGTGCCCACGGCCTGGAATTCAGGAATGGTCACCAACTGGATGCCGATATACGGCACGGGCTTGAGGGTCGGCTTGCTCGGGTCCGCGGCTTTCAGCGATTCAAGGGTCACTTTGGCGAACGGCGCAGCCTTCATGTACTCATCGCTGTACGTCGAAGCGCGAGTACCTGGCGGCACGTTGGCAATGCCGTCTTTCTCGGCAACCAAAGCACCGTATTCCTTGGAAGTGGCCCAGGCGCTGAAGGTTTTCGCGGCGTCCTTGGCCTTGGAACTGGTCGGAATTGCCAGCGCCCAGGAATACAACCAGGCCGAGCCCTTGTCCGTGGTTTCGTGCGGAGCGTAGGTGAAGCCGACGTGGTCGCTGACCTTGCTTTGGGTTTTGTCGGTGACGAAGGAGCCGGCGACGCTGGCATCGACCCAGATCGCACATTTGCCGCTGTTGAACAGCGCGAGGTTTTCGTTGAAACCGTTGCTCGACGCACCCGGCGGGCCGGATTTCTTCATGGTGTCGACGTAGAAGTTCAGCGCGTTTTTCCACTCGGGGCCGGTGAATTCCGGTTTCCACTGCTCATCGAACCAGCGCGCACCATAGGCATTGGCGACGGTGGTGATCAGCGCCATGTTCTCGCCCCAACCGGCCTTGCCGCGCAGGCAGATGCCGTACTGTTCTTTATCCTTATTGGTGAGTTTGCTGGCGAATTCGCTGATCTGGGTCCAGGTCGGGTGCTCGGGCATGGCCAGCCCGGCTTCCTTGAACAGATCGGTGCGGTAATAGGTGATGGAGCTTTCGGCGTAGAAGGGCAAGGCATACAGCGAACCCTTGACCGACAGGCCTTCACGCACCGATGGGAACACGTCGTCGAGGGCATAACTGGCCGGCAAGTCCTTCATCGGCTCCAGCCAGCCTTTGGCGCCCCAGAGTGCGGCTTCGTACATGCCAATGGTCAGCACATCGAACTGTCCGCCCTGAGTGGCGATGTCGGTGGTCAGGCGTTGGCGCAGGACATTTTCTTCCAGCACCACCCAATTGAGCTTGATGTCCGGATGCTCGGCCTCGAAGGTTTTCGAGAGTTTTTGCATGCGGATCATGTCGCTGTTGTTGACGGTGGCGATGGTCAGGGTCTGGGCGCCGAGGCTGACGCTGCTGAGGGTCATGCAGGTGAGGGCAAGCAGAGCTTTTACAGAAGGTTGCATCGTGCACTCCTTTTCTGCACCCGGCGGGTACAGAAGGACAGTTATTGTTTTTGTGTCTTCCGACGGCAGGAAGAATGTGCACTGATTACAGCCTTCAATTGACGACGTGACAAATCATCCATCGCACTTAGATTGATACTATTTTGCACTGGTGTTTGGAGGGAGAGGTGCAGGGAACGGCTTTTTAGCGGTTAGACCCTATGGATTCCGTACAGGTTTTCAGGCGTTTAACCCAGGTTCTGCTCGGTCAACCGCTGCACGGCCAATCGCCGGTAGTGCGACGGCGTCATGCCCTTGAGTTGCTGAAAACGCCGATTGAAGTTGGAAATATTGTTGAAGCCCGATTCGAAACACACATCGGTTATCGGTTTGTCACCGTCGGCCAGCAGCTCACAGGATTTGCTGATGCGCAGTCGATTGACGAATTCGATGAAGCAGCGGCCGGTGGCTTGCTTGAACACTCGGCTGAAATAAGTCGGCTTCATGCCCAAGTGCTCGGCGACTTCCTCCAGCGGCAGTTCACGGGCGTAATGCGCAAAGATGTAATCCACCGCCCGGTTGGTGCGATCGATATTGTGCTCGTCGGCCAATTGCGGGGTCGTGGCCCCGGACAGCAGCTGATAGTCGTCAGAGGTCGCCAGCAACTCCAGCAGAATGAAAAAGTGCCCGAGGCGTGTCACGCCTTTGGTGTCGGCGATGCGCTGCATCAACGTCATGGCCTGGCGAATGGTGCGCTTGCAGCGAAACTCGATGCCGTACTGGGCGCGCTCCAACAGCGGCGCCAGCGTTTTGAGCTCGGTAAACACCAAGTGGCCGCTGTCGAACAACTCGTCCGTGAAATTGACCAGCATGTCGCGCTTGGGCACCACTTCGTCTTCGGCCACCTGGCTTATCCAGTTGTGGGGAAGGTTGGGGCCGGTGAGGAATAGCGATTCTGGATAGAAGTTACCGATGTAGTCACCGATGAACACTTTGCCGGAGCTGGCGACGATCAGGTGCAGTTCGTACTCCTTGTGAAAATGCCAGCGTACCAACGGGCAAGGAAAACCGTGCTGGCGATAGATGATGGACAACCCGTTATGGTCGTCCATCAGTTCGTAGGAGGGGTCTGTTACGCGGGCTGTTCGGGTCATGTCAGGACGCTTTTCTTGTTATCGCTATCCGATCATGCCTCTTTTGGCGCTTGCTGTGCCAGCCTGCCACGACTTTCGCTTATGTCGGCTCATGCAGCCTGTGTCCGTAAACCGCCTTCATGCTGGTGGCGCTCCAGCAGTAGCGGACAATATCCGCCTCATCAAAGAAATCGGTGCTGATGATGCTGCAACGGGTCACCCAATCTCGGGTGGTGTGGAACCAGTCGTTGATTTGGTTTTTGATGTGCTGCGGGCCACTCAGCAGCGAATAGCAGGTCGCTGGCAATGACCAGAGAAATGTTTCGTAAGGTGCTCCCGAGAGAGTTGTCTGGATATGCGATTGCAGATCGCTGGTGTCGGTGAATACCTTGCCGTTCCATTTGTGAGGCACATGCGGCCAGAAATACTCACTGTCGAGTCCGGGCTTCGTCTGTGCGGCCATAACAATGCGGCGCTGCGAACTGGCGCGCGTGAGCTGTTCCACGGTACTGCGCGCATCCGAAGGACGGATCAAACGCGAGCCCAGGCGGCGTATCAGTAAATCATTGAATTGTCGGTAGTCGAAAGGCTTCGCTGCATCCCCTAACTGGTGGAAGTCGAGGACGATGAATTCGTCCGGGTTTCGGTCGAGGAATATCGTCACCGCGTCGATCAGTTCATCAAGAATGCGGTGGGACTGATAGCCGTTGTGATGGAAGTAGAACACCGGTACTACCGGGCCGGCGGTACAGCCAAGCCGGATATCGAACGCCCGTGCGCCGTTGGCCAGTTGCCAGGCAAATGAGTCGTTCTGGCACGTTGTCCAGTTGCCGACCACCACCTCATAGTTGGGCGCTTTTTTGTCCATGCCGGCGTTGTGCGTGCCGGGCCAGACAATATCGGTCAGCTTCAACTGGCCGATATCCAGTACGTTGCTCATCCATCTCTGTTTGTTGAGTGTGGTTGCTGTATTGCGGGTCATGACAGTTCCTTGTCGTTGATTCGCCCCATCCGTGGGGAGAAGAAGTTCATGTGTCGGATGTGGCTGGGTGCCACATCCGTATCACTCGCCTGAGACAAAAGGCTTTCATGACCCAGCATAGAAGTGCGTGGCAGTATTGCCAGCGTCGGAAACACTTACACAAGAATAGCTATTTGATGGCGCGAAAATTGTTAATTTCGCTTGCTCGCTTTCGTCAGGTTTACAGTTCGGCAATAAGAGACAATGTTGGATTCTTCAATAAAATCGACATTGATGATGTTGCACTTTGACGCCCAGTCGCTTTTCTTCGGATCGAACCAGGAATTAAGCTCGTCATGAATATCCACGGGGCCACCGAGAGCACTGTAACTGGTGGCGGAAAGCGACCACGGTGCCCATGTGCCCGGCGGGTATTTCAGCACATTAATAATGTGCTGTTTCAAATCAGCGGCATCGGTGATGCCGCTGCCTGACCATTTGTGCCCGATCTGCTCGTTAAATACGTTTTGATCGAGTGCACTGTTCCAAGGGGCCGCGACCAAAATTCTTTGCATAGAGCTGATTTGTTTGAGTTGACGAAGACTCAGAGACCGGTTTTTGGTGGGGATTATGCGATCGCCGACGAGGAGCTCCATCAAGCTGTTGAAGTAAGCGAAATCAAACTGGTCCCCCTTCAGTTCATGAAAGTCCAGGATGATGAATTCGTTGGGGTTCTCTCGAAGAAATTTTTCAACGTCGAATAGAAGGTTCCCCACGGTACGACCATTACGGTAACCGTTGTGATGAATGCAGTATTTTCCGGGTCCCAGCGCGTCGGCGTCGTACATTAAACGGATGTCTAGCGCTCGAGATCCGTGGTTCATCTGGGCATAAAACGATTGGTGCTGACAGGCCAGCCAGTGGGCGCCTGGAATCAGCGGCCAGGATGCTTTCCAATCGCTGCCCGCGTTATGAGTGCCTGGCAGCGTCAATTCGCAGAGCGACAATGTATCAATTGCCGGAGTAGCGGCCATCCAGTTGTTAAGTGTGTAATTATTCTGAACGACGTTGTCCATTTAATGCATCCTTGCATTGATTTTTTAAGGGTGGGTAGTTGCGCCGAACTTAACTGGTAAAGTTAACGTTCGACTGGGTATTTATAGGGGTGGCATTAGGCTTGGTCAATAACAGTGATAATGCAAAATGTTTGTTATTGGAGTAAGCGCTATAACGGATTTCGATTCTTCGCTTCAATCCATTGCGCCATGTATTGCGTGCTTTTATGGTGGTGATGACGCAACATGCTTCCCGTAAAGTTATCGCTTCTAAGTTGTGCCAAGTGTTGTTGGCAATACAATAACTTTTCGATCAGCGCCGGACCATGCTCCGATTGTCGATAACGATCGGCCAGCAATGCCTTCCCTTGGAATTGGGCGTCCGTCCACAGACCCTCGTCCTTGTACAGCCGAACCGCGCAATCGGCGAACGCCTGTGCTGTGCGGGTCACGGCCCCCGGCCAGAGATGTTCGCCATGCATCGCTTCTGCGCCGATTGGCGTTGTGATCGTGGGCGTGCCACACAACATGGCGTCGACAATTTTGCCTTTGATGCCGGCACCGAAGCGTAGGGGGGCCAGACAAATCCGTGCGCCAGACATGACTTTTAACGCATCTTCCGCCCAGTTCATTACATGAAAACCCTGGCCGGGGTTATGCAACGCAGTCGCTTTGGGCGGTGTGTAAGCACCGTAAATGTGCAATTGAGCCGTTGGCAGTTGTTGGCGGATCAGCGGCCAGACAGTGGTTTTCATCCAGAGAACCGCATCCCAGTTGGGCGCATGACGGAAGTTGCCGATGCTGAGAAAGTGCGCGCGGTCTTCAAACGAAACCGGTGGCACGCTCGGTAGATCGACCATCAGCGGGCACCAATGCAGCAAGTGGCGCGGCAGCTTGAATTGCTCGACCAGCAACTCGATCTCTACTTCTGAAATCATCAGATTCAAGTCGCAACGATAAATCGCTGCGATTTCCCGTTTAGCCAGATCGGTCTCGGCCATGAGTTCGAACTCTTCACGTAACGCCGGCGCGAACAAATCGGTGAAATCATTGGCGTCGTCACTGGCCTTCAAACGCTCCTTGAGGCGTTGATGGCGGGCATCTCGCAGGCTTCGCAGATCAGAGGTCTCAAGCACGCGTAAAGCAGCGGGGCAGTGTTTTTCAACGCGCCAGCCGAACTGTTCTTCCATCATGAACTGATCGAACAGAACGATATCCGGGGCCAGTTCGCTGATGAACGTGTCGAAACTGCTGTTGTTCAATTCGATCGGGACTTCGCGAATGCCCAGGACCGTCAGGTCTGCCCGGTGTTCACCGGTGCCGGCCGGGCTACTGAAAGTAATGTCCCAGCCTCGCTGCAAGAAGGTCTCGAGAATTTGCATCATGTGCCCGCTGGCCGCTGAAGAGCGGGGCTCGGGCCAGACGTAGCCAATGACCAGGACTTTGGTTGCGCGAGGCTGAGTCATGAGAGACGTTCCTTGATACGAACAGAGGGTTGAAGGTAAGCAAGATGAGATTAAACCACAGTCGACTGCACTATTTTTCATCCCGTTAGCATTGTGACGTGTTCTGAACTAAGCCCATTATTTGAAGGGTAGGTGTCCACACATTGTCATGCTCGCGTCTTATTTCGGTTTGCCTTAAGTAATTTATATGTTCTGGCAATGGTTGTTAACAACTAAGGTGTTCTAAATTTGCGTTGAGTTCTATACGGTGCACTCTCTATTTTTATGAGGGGAAAGAGTGATTGGCTCTTGGCCTCAATGATGAGTATGGAGTTGTATTGATGATGAGTTCTATAAGTGTCAATGAAAAATCTGAAGGGGAATATTCGTTGCTGTGGTTGCTGGATCCGCTAGACGAGTTTGCGGAAATCGAGCCCGTGCCACGCTTGGCCAGAACGAAGACAGTTCAGTGGCCGGCGCCCGACGAAGAAGTGTTTGAGGGTGTGAATATAAAAGAGTTGAGCAGTGAAATACTCGACGGATGTGTAAATGCTACCGATCCCGCAAGTTTCGATCCTGCCTACTTTATTCAGCGTCGCATTGAAGAGACGGTGTTTGAGTTTGTATCGGACCCAAAGCTTCTTTCGTGGATTACGTACGATGCGAAAATTCGGGTTGTATATGTTGAACCTGGGCCGGTTAAGCGTAGCGACTCGCAGAGCGCTGAAAAAACCCCTGTAGACTGGAAGGAAAAAACATTTACGCTGGCGGAAATCTGCACGGATTACCATCATCGCGTCCTGAAGGATATAGGTTACAAGGAAGTAAAGTGGCCGTCGTATTATCCTGCCGAGCTCGTTAAAACGTTTACCGATGCGGACTATCAAGCCGACTTTCGGCAGCACGTCGCTGATAATCTGCAACATCCGGCAGCACATGCCTTTGGAAACCTGGTTAAAAAAACTGCACTCAACAAACTAGTGGTTAACTACATCCAGAGTGATAAGAACTCCATGGAGAATCGGATTATTGCCTTTGAGTACCTCAAAGGCATCATTCCGCCACGGACTCTGAACTTGCACAGCGATCCGGATCTAGCGGTTGATAATGCGATTTTCATTGGGCGCAGTAATCTTGGTCGAGGGATATTGTTCTTTCTTGGTGCGCAGGACTACGCAATAGAATTTCCCGCAGGACATGACGAGCGAGGCCGTTTTTTAGAAAAAAACTCGCAACTGCAGAAATTGTTGTTAATGCGTGTCCCATTGAGTGCGCAACAGAAGCCTTATGTTCAGGATTTCAAGTACCGAGGGAAGGAGTTTCCTCTTTTCGCAACGCGCCCTAATTATCGGGAAGTTGTATTTCAGTCGAGTACAGACATCGGCAAAGACCTCTTCGATCAACAGATCAAACGGGCTTTGGCGGATATCGATACATTGGTCTCGACACACTCGGAACGCGTGACCGATATAGCCCTGGAGGCGGCTGGCTATCTGCTGCAATGCGTGGCGTTCGCCGTTTCGCTACCCTACGGTGGAGCCGGTGCATTGGCGTCCGCGCCGATCAGGATGTTGATTCCTTTCCTTCTGGGTCTGGGGGCTTCTGCAACCGATCTGATTCGAGCCGAGCTGTCGGACGACCCAGCAGAGGCTGACCGTTTGAGGATCAGTGCAGCGATCGGTGCTTTGGCTGAACTGGCTGGACCGATTGGCGAAAAACTCCTCGGTAAAGCCCTGTCTATCGCCGCGAAGAAAAGAATCAGCCAAAGAGTGCTCGAGGCGCTCAAGCGCTCAAATAGACCTTCATTGGTACGCAGGCCGGCAGGCAGTATCAGCCATCAACTGGCAAGCACTACCGGCAAAGAAATACCCGGGGCAGGTCAGGGACTGGTTGTCGCCGGTTACCTGTCGGAGTTGACGGGCGGCCCTAATGTGGCTCAAAAACTCGCGACAGACTCACATGTCATCAGGCTTTCGGGGCCGGAAAAAGGTTACGTTTATCAGGGGTTCGTGTTCCGTGGCGACACGCGAGACCCATTGGTTGTCTTCGAAAAGGGCTTCACGCAACGGACCCCGATCAAGGACATCAATCAGGTCAATGGCTTCAAGGGCGGTTATGGAGGTGCCCATGACGCTCTGGACCTTGACGGTGCCGGTATATCGACTTCAGCGTTCTACAAAAAAGACGGTGCGGGCGCATTTGTGTATGGCGGTCAAAAAGGCGGGTATACCTATTTTATTGATGCTCGCCAGTTAGAGGGGTTTCATTTGTATGCCAATACCGAGCTGGCATTTCGTCCCAACTCCGGGTTGAAACAGCTACCCCCACTGGAGATCAACTACGCAGTCGATCTGCCACCCGGGTTGATTCTCGGCGCCTATGACCCTACAGGGAGATTCATTCCCAATCCAAAAGCCATCGAACGGGCAATTAAAGCGAGCGGTGTCAGTCCGCTGGACGGGTTTGGGCGAGATACAGGGAAAAAAGTCGGTCAAGGGGTAGGCGTTGGTTCCGAGTTGGCCGGTGTGGACTTTGGCAATGAAGGCGTGGCTGATATCGAAACATCGCCCGCTGCGCCAGACACAACTACGACCGCCTCACGACCGACGACCGCAAAAGTCGACATCAATGACATTATCGCTTTCAGGGAGCGGCAGGAAGCCAAACGTAAACGTCAGAATTCCTGAGTCGGTTCACCGTCCAGGTCAGGCGTTCGCGAGAAATCGGCCTCGAGCACCTTGAATTCGAGTTCCTCCAGCGGGGCTGGGTCATCGGTATCCTTGAGACGGGTAATCGGGTAGGGCGTGGTACTGAACTGAACGCTCCGGCGTCAGGCGCAAGAAAGTGGATGACCGAGAACAGTCAAGGAAACACGACAACCCCACAGAGCAAAAGAGTGAAATTGTCGTGTCTTGATTTACTGGCCCGGGGTGGCGGGTAGCGTTTTGCAATATGCCTCATCGGCGGGTGGTGCCTGATTCGGATATGTATCCGGAAGCACCTTGACCATTGTCGTTTCGACAACACCGTCCGCGTACTCAGCTTCGAAGAACTCGGCGCTCCAACCCACCTTGGGAGCACGGAGAGTCGTCTGGACGTCCATTGAGGCCGGCAACTTTGCTGCGGTGTAGCGCACGCCGCAGTTGTACCGGAAGTCCCGGGCCTTCGGGTTGAGCGCTGTCCACTGGGTCATCCTGATCGGCATTTCGGACAAGGTCAGGTGCAACTTGGTCGATGTGGCGTCCAGGCGCTGTTCCTGTGCCTTTAACCTCGGTGCGGTATTGCCGGTCTGCCGCCGCTTGATATAAGGAATCAGGTTCGCTTCAACAAACGCCCGCACATCGTGGGCGGAATTGGGAATGACCCGAAGTGTGTTGTCACCCGGCAGGTCTGGAAAATACTGGCGTGAAGCATCCGGGATGAAGAAGTCATCGCCACTGGCGTTGACCATGTATTTCGGGATCTTCAAGCGGTCGATGTAGCCGGACAGATTCCGATAGGTCATCGGATCTTCGACCTGCATCAGCTTCTTGAACGGCTCGCTCTTGCGTTGGGCGATCACGCCTTGCAAGTAGTAGTCGATGTACGCCAGGGGCCAGTTACCGCCGTAGGCCAGAAACGTCTGGTCGAACACTTTGTCCGTATTCAAGACGTCGATGACAAACGGCACGATGCTATCGACGCGCGAGTCCGCAAGGGCGGACAGCCATACCGCCCAACCGCGTTTCGACGCGCCGGTGGCAAGAAAGCTCACGACCTGGCCTGGCGGCGTTTCCTTTTGCGCCAGGTCCATGGCCTTGACCAGCGCTTCCATCATCGGCACATGCAGCGACATAAAGGGCTGTTGTTCCGGGGCCTGCATGAATAGCTTCCAGCTGTGGGCAACGCTGCCATCTTCTGTCCGAGGCACGCCGTCATCGCTGTAGGTCAAATACTGGTTAGGGACATTGCTGACGGCCACTACGATCAAACCGGTTTGCCGGGCAATGTTGAGCAGTGTTTGCGGCGAAAAGTTGTTGGGTGCTCCCGGAGACTCACCGGGCAAAGGGTTGTTGACGCCATCGTTGGCGACCAGCACGGCACGCGTACCCTTGACGTTGTCGGGAATGTACAGGTCGACTCCATGGGTCCAGTTTGCCGGGGCGACTTGACCGCCCTGGCCCCAGGACTGTGACGTCAGCTCGAAGCGCCGGATGTTGACGCCGGGCTGTTGCTCTTGTCCCTTACTGATGTAGCGCAGCGGTTGCGTCGCTTCGGCTTTGCGATAGCAGCTCAATACTTCGCTGAACGCCTGTCCGCTCTGTTCAAAGCAGTGTTGGGGATTGTCGGAAGAGGCTGATCGGCAACCATATCCGGCGGTGAGCATCAGCAATAATCCGCTGATCTTCAAATAACGTGCGTAGCGTTCGGTTCGACTCGGCATGGACTCGGCTCCTTATGAGTGGGAATTACCGGTCCAATCAAACGCCAGGCGGGCGACCTTTTCTACTGTCAGAGTTGACAGGTCAGAGCCCAAAAACGCCGAAAAATGCAGCCTTGCGTCGGTTTACGCAGAAAAGTGGTGGGGCCAAGATGCCCAGTCAACAGTCTCAGGCCAGCATGCCTTTGACCTTGTCGCGCAGCTGATCAATCGAAAACGGTTTGCCGATCACCGACATGCCTGCGGGCACATCAATACTTTCGGCATAGCCGCTGGCGAACAAAATCGGCAACTCAGGGCGCAGCATCCGCGCCTGGGTAGCCAGTTCACGGCCGTCCATCACCGGCAAACCAACGTCTGTCATCATCAAATCGATGTACTGATCTTCATCGTTGAGAAACTCCAGCGCCTGTTCACTGCCATCGGCCTCGAGCACCTTGAACTCGAGCTCCTCCAGCACATCGACAATCAGCATGCGCACGATGGCGTCGTCTTCGACTACAAGGATGATGGACGCGTTGACGTGCATAGTGGGGGGTCTCAGAGGATGAATTCGTGGTTGTCGGTCGATCGAAATCGCCGGGCTCTTGCTTGAGTAAGTGACGGAACCCGACAAGTTCCCACGCGGTAGAAAAAAGAATAGCCGCACAAGTGCTGGCAAGGATAACCGCTCCTTTGCGCTGGAGCAGTGGAATGTAGGATTTTGCTCGAAAAGGTGTCAGAAAATTGGATCAAACCGGCGCTTTTGGGGCAAACTCCTTGGTTTTCAACAGTTCGACAAGGTTTCCCCCATGACATCCGCGTCTTCGGTTGATGAGCAACGATTCCGTAAACTCCTGAGCCGCAACGTCAGCCTGCCGTTGGGTGTCGGCGTGCTCAGTGCAGTGTTCTTTGTTTTGCTGATTACTTATCTGCTGTCGATGATCCAGTGGGTCGAGCACACCGACCGGGTGATCAATAACGCGAATGAATCGATCAAGCTGACCGTCGATCTGGAAACCGGTATGCGCGGCTTCCTGCTCACTGGCGACGAGCACTTCCTTGAACCCTACGAAACGGCCAAGCCGCGAATCGGTGTCGCCCTCAATACCTTGCTCGAACTGACCGCGGACAATCCGGTGCAGACCGACCGCCTGCACCGGCTCCAGGCCTTGCAGAATGAGTGGGCCACTTACGCGCAGGCAATAATTGACTTGCAGCGATCCAGCGGCGATTACCGCAGCGCGGTCAAGGCCGGGCGCGGCAAGCGGCTGACCGATGAGATCCGCAAGCAATTCGAAGACGTGATCGACATGGAGCAACAGTTGCGCACCACGCGTAACGAGGAAGTGCGCCGCACCACGATCTGGAGCATCAGCCTTTACCTGTTGTTCATCGCCGGGATCAGCGCCTTGCTGGCCTACATTGGTCGTAGGGACTTGCTCAACCTTTCGCAAAGTTATAGCGCCAACCTCGCCGGTCAACAGGCCAGCGCTCGTCGCCTGGAACAGCAGGCCTGGTTGCGCAATGGCCAGACCGAACTGGCCGAACAAGTGCTGGGGCAACTGTCGCTTAACCTGCTGGGCCGCAACATTCTGCAGTTCTGCGCGCAGTACCTGGGCACCGCCGTAGCAGCCATTTATGTCCGCGAAGAACATGGCGGTCTCAAGCGCATTGCCTCTTACGGTTTCTCCCGCGAGCAGGAAGCGCGCGAACAGCAGATTTACAGCGATGAAGGCATTGTCGGCCAGGTAGCGAACCAGGCTCGCTTGATCCGTCTCGATGACGTACCGAGCGATTACTTCAAGGTCAGTTCCGGCCTGGGCGAAGGTCTGCCGCATAGCGTGCTGGTGGTGCCGACCAGTGATGACGATCGCGTCAACGGTGTGATCGAACTGGGCTTCCTGCGCCCGCTGACGGACCGCGATGTTGAATTGCTTGAACTGATTGCCGGCAACATCGGCACGTCCATCGAGGCCGCTCGCTATCGCCAGCGTCTGCAGGAAGTGCTGGCCGAAACCCAACAGCTCAATGAAGAGCTGCAGGTTCAACAAGAAGAACTCAAGACTGCCAACGAAGAACTGGAAGAGCAGTCGCGGATTCTCAAGGAATCTCAGGCACACCTGGAAACCCAGCAGGTCGAGCTTGAACAAACCAATGAGCAACTCGCCGAGCAAGCGCAGATCCTCGCCGACCAGCGCGACGCCATGGACCTGAAGAACAGCGAGCTCAATCAGGCCCAGACCCAGCTCGAAGAACGCGCCGAAGAGTTGCAGCGCTCGAGCAAGTACAAGTCTGAATTCCTCGCCAACATGTCCCACGAGTTGCGCACGCCGCTGAACAGCTCGTTGATCCTGGCCAAGTTGCTGGCGGAAAACCCCCAGGAAAACCTCAGCGCCGAGCAGGTCAAGTTTGCCGAGTCGATCTACTCCGCCGGCAATGATTTGCTCAACTTGATCAACGATATTCTCGACATTTCCAAGGTCGAGGCCGGCAAGCTTGAGATGCGACCGGAGAACACCAGTGTCGCGCGTCTGGTGGACGGCTTGCGCGGGATGTTCCAGCCCCTGGCGACCGACAAGAAACTGGATTTCCAGGTCGAGGTGCAGGCGAGTGCGCCGATGATGATCTTCACCGACCGCCAACGTCTGGAGCAGGTCATCAAGAACCTGCTGTCCAACGCGGTGAAATTCACCGAAAAAGGCACGGTCAGCCTGACGGTCGCCAGCCAGCCCAGCGAGGGTATCGCCTTTATCATTCGCGATTCAGGGATTGGCATTGCCGCGGATCAGCAGGACAGCATTTTCGAAGCCTTCCGCCAGGCCGATGGCACCACCAATCGCCGTTACGGTGGCACCGGCCTGGGCTTGTCGATTTCCCGTGACCTGGCCGCCTTGCTCGGCGGTTCCATCAGTGTCACCAGCGAGCCGGGGCAGGGCAGTGTGTTTACGCTGGTTTTGCCGCAGCAATACGTCGAACCGGGCGAGGATCCTGTCGAGGCGATGAGAGCCACGCCGGTTGCCTTTACACCGAGAGTGACGCCCACTGCGCTGGTACCAGTGATCGCCGAAGTTGAAATTCCGCGTTTCGACGACGATCGCACCAAGGCACCCTTCGCCACTCGTTGCATTCTGGTGGTGGAAGACGAGCCGAACTTCGCCAATATCCTTTACGACCTGGCGCATGAGCTGGGGTATCAATGCCTGGTGGCGCACGGCGCGGACGAGGGTTACGACCTGGCCAAGGAATTCATCCCGGACGCCATTCTGCTGGACATGCGTCTGCCGGATCATTCCGGGTTGACTGTGTTGCAACGCCTGAAGGAACACGCCGAAACCCGGCACATTCCGGTGCATGTGATTTCGGTGGAAGACCGCGTCGAAGCCGCGATGCACATGGGCGCTATCGGTTATGCGGTCAAACCGACTACCCGCGAAGAGCTCAAGGACGTGTTTGCCCGCCTTGAGGCCAAGCTGACCCAGAAAGTCAAACGCGTCCTGCTGGTCGAAGACGATGATGTACAGCGCGACAGCATTGCCCGGCTAATCGGCGACGATGACATCGAGATCACTGCCGTTGGCCTGGCGCAGGATGCGCTGGATCTGCTGCGCACGACGATTTTCGACTGCATGATCATCGACCTGAAGCTGCCGGACATGCTCGGCAACGACCTGCTCAAGCGCATGTCCACGGAAGATATCTGCTCGTTCCCTCCAGTGATCGTCTACACCGGGCGCAACCTGACCCGGGACGAAGAGGCCGAGCTGCGCAAGTATTCGCGCTCGATCATCATCAAGGGCGCCCGCTCGCCAGAGCGTTTGCTGGATGAGGTCACACTCTTTCTGCACAAAGTCGAATCCAGGTTGTCCCATGAACGCCAGAGGATGCTCAAGACCGCGCGCAGCCGCGACAAGGTCTTCGAGGGTCGCAAGGTGCTGCTGGTGGACGACGATGTACGCAACATCTTCGCCCTGACCAGTGCCCTGGAGCAAAAGGGTGCAATCGTGGTCATCGGCCGAAACGGCCGTGAAGCGATTGAAAGACTGAATGAAGTCGAGGACATCGATTTGGTGTTGATGGACGTAATGATGCCGGAGATGGATGGTTTCGAAGCCACCATCGAGATCCGCAAGGACCCGCGCTGGCGCAAGCTGCCGATCATTGCGGTGACGGCCAAGGCCATGAAGGACGATCAGGAGCGCTGTTTGCAAGCGGGCTCCAATGATTACCTGGCCAAGCCCATCGACCTGGATCGCCTGTTCTCACTGATTCGCGTGTGGTTACCAAAAATGGAACGCATTTAGTGGAACGCAATTTTTCAGCGGAGCGAAATAGCGAAATCGAAATTCGCTTGTTGATCGAGGCGATCTACCTCAAATACAGCTATGACTTTCGCGACTACTCCGGCGCTTCGATCAAGCGCCGGGTCAATCACGCGTTGAGCCAGTTCGAGTGCACGACCATTTCAGCGTTGCAGGAAAAGGTCTTGCACGACCCGACGGCGTTCATGCAGTTGCTGCAACTGCTGACGATCCCGGTCAGCGAAATGTTCCGCGACCCTTCGCATTTCCTGGCGATCCGTCAGGAAGTGGTACCGCTGCTCAAGACTTACCCCTCGATCAAGATCTGGATCGCCGGTTGCAGCACGGGTGAAGAGGTCTATTCGATGGCCATTCTGCTGCGCGAAGAAGGCTTGCTCGATCGCACCATCATCTACGCCACCGACATCAACCCGCGCTCGCTGGACAAGGCCAAGCAAGGGATTTTCTCCATGGAGAATGTCCGCGCCTACACTCATAACTACCAGCAGGCAGGTGGCCAGCGTTCGTTCGCCGATTACTACACGGCGGCCTACGGTTACGCGATTTTCGACAAGACGTTGTGTGAAAACGTGACCTTCGCCGATCACAGCCTGGCGACTGACAGTGTCTTTTCAGAAACTCAATTAATTTCGTGTCGTAATGTTCTGATTTACTTCAACAAAAAGCTTCAGAATCGTGCTTTCGGTTTGTTCCATGAATCCCTTTGTCATCGAGGATTTTTGGTGCTGGGCAGCAAGGAAACCCTGGATTTTTCGGCCTTCGGCAACCAGTTCGAGCCGTTGGTGAAACAAGAACGGATTTACCGCAAATCATGAACAGTGCAGCGGTTTTGCCTTCCATAGAGGCCATCGTGATCGGCGCCTCGGCCGGCGGAGTGGAGGCGTTGCTGAATATCCTCAGCCCACTGCGAGAAGGCTTCAAGCTGCCGATCATCGTGGTTTTGCACCTGCCGGACGAACGTCGCAGCCAACTGGCCGAGGTGTTCGCACGGCGAGTCGCCATGCCTGTAATGGAAGCCCGCGACAAGACGCAGGTCGAAGCCGGTACGCTGTATTTCGCGACTCCGGGTTATCACTTGTCGGTGGAGCAGGACCGCAGTTTTTCCTTGAGCCTGGAAGCCCACGTGCATTATTCGCGACCGGCCATCGATTACCTGTTCGAGTCGGCCGCCGATGCCTACGGTTCAGCCCTGGCCGCGGTGTTGTTGACCGGCGCCAACCGCGATGGCGCCCGCGGCCTGGCCCAGGTCAAGCGCCGTGGCGGCATGACCATCGTCCAGGACCCGGATGAAGCCCAGGTCGCGACCATGCCTCAGGCGGCGCTTGATATACACCAGCCGGACCACATTCTCCCTATACGCGGCATCGGCCGTCTGCTTGTCGAGCTGGAACGAATCGCATGTTAAGTACTATCCAGGCCAAATTGCTGATCGTCGACGATCTGCCGGAGAACCTGTTGGCGCTCGAGGCACTGATCAAGCGCGAAGACCGTATCGTCTACAAAGCCTTGTCCGCCGACGAAGCCTTGTCGCTGTTGCTGCAACACGAATTCGCCATGGCCATTCTCGACGTGCAGATGCCCGGCATGAACGGCTTCGAACTGGCCGAGCTGATGCGCGGCACGGAAATGACCAAGAACATTCCGATCGTGTTCGTCAGTGCGGCCGGTCGTGAGCTGAACTACGCGTTCAAGGGCTATGAAAGCGGTGCCGTGGATTTCCTCTATAAGCCGCTGGATATCCACGCGGTCAAGAGCAAGGTCAACGTGTTCGTCGAACTGTATCGCCAAAGCAAGGCGATGAAACAGCAGGTCGAAGAGCTGGAGCAAAGCCGCCGCGAGCAGGAAGCGCTGCTCAAGCAGTTACAGAGTACCCAGCTGGAACTGGAGCAAGCGGTGCGCATGCGCGATGACTTCATGTCCATCGTCGCCCACGAAGTCCGCACGCCGCTCAATGGCCTGATCCTCGAAACCCAGTTGCGCAAGATGCACCTGGCCCGGGATAACGCTGCGGCGTTCACCCTGGACAAGATGCATGCGATGGTCGACCGCGATGAGCGGCAGATCAAAAGCCTGATCCGACTGATCGAAGACATGCTCGATGTATCGCGCATTCGTACCGGCAAGCTGTCGATCCGACCGACGCGCTTCGATCTGTCGGCGCTGGTTCGCGGCTTGTTGCAGAACTTTGCCCCACAGGTCGATGCTGCCGAGTCCACGGTCACCTTGGAGGCCGAGCAACCGGTGGTGGGCAGCTGGGACGAGTTTCGCGTTGAACAGGTGATTTCCAACCTGCTGACCAATGCTTTGCGCTACGGCGCCAAGAGTCCGATCACCGTTAAGGTGTACAGTGAGAGCGGTCAGGCTCGGGTGGAAGTACGCGATCTCGGGATCGGCATCGGCGAAGAGAACCAGAAGCGTATTTTCCAGCAGTTCGAACGCGTCACGGCCAAACACGCTGTCGCGGGGTTGGGTCTGGGATTGTTTATTTCCGAGCAGATTGTGGCCGCCCATGGCGGTTCCATTACCGTCGAAAGCCGGATTGGCGAAGGCGCCTTGTTTCGCGTTTGTCTGCCGCTGTAGGAAAACAGCCAGAAAAACGCAACCTCTGATCGACCCCACGGTCGTATCAGCAGCTATTGACCGAACAAAGGCTTCCCATGAGTGAAGATGCACAAGACGTCGTATTGATCGTCGAAGATGACCCCTCCATTTTGATGGTGCTGTCGGCCTATCTGTCGGGTGAGGGCTACCGGGTGTTGCAGGCCGAAAACGGCGAGCAAGCCTTCGAAATTCTGTCGAGCAAACCCCATCTGGACATGATGATCACCGACTTCCGCCTGCCGGGTGGAATCTCTGGTGTCCAGATCGCTGAACCTGCCGTGAAGCTGCGACCGGAACTCAAGGTGATCTTTATCAGCGGTTATCCGCAGGAGATCCGCGAGACGGACAGCCCGATCACCCGTAAGGCGCCGATCCTGGCCAAACCGTTCGATCTGGATGTACTGCAAGAGCTTATGCAGGAAATGCTCTCGTAAGGTGCTTTGCTCCTACGGGTAAAGCTGGGTACATATCCGTTTCTGCGGTGATGGCTGATTACGGTTTCGCTTTTACAGCGAGTCACTTTCGAAAAGCGCGAAAGTAACCAAAGCGCTCTTGCCCCTCCATTCGGTGCCTCGCTGTGGCTCGGCATGCCCTCACTCCGGCATTGCTCCGGGGGCCCGCCGCCATCGGCCATCCATGGCCGGGGGCGGCTACCGCGGCATCCTTGCCGCGGTGCCCCCTGCGCAACGCCTGCGTTCGGCCTCTGGGAAAGGGGCAGACAGATCAAGGTCAAAAGCCAAAGCCACAGCAAGATCAAAAGATCGCAGCCTCGTTTCACTCGACAGCTCCTACCGAGGGAAGGGGGATACGCACGCTCCTCACCACTCAACAGGCCGAGCGTTAGCTCGCCTGCAGCTTTTGATCTTGATGCACCGCGCCCTCGAGAGGCCGAGTGGAGGTTCTGCGCAGTGGGCAACCCGGCATGGATGCCGGGTTAGCCGCCCCCGGCCACGGATGGCCGATGGCGGCGGGCCCACGGAGCAGGACCGGAGCGAGGGCATGCCGAGCCTAGGCGAGGCACCGAACGACAGGGGCAAGAGCCCTTGGTTACTTGGGGCTTAATGAGATGGTCAGCCTGACCGAGAAGCCCTGCAGGTTTACGCTTGCAGGGCTTTTCTCGTTTTCGGCGGAGGATCTCTCATGAACACGATGACGCTTCTCGGTATCGACATTGGCAAACACAGTTTCCACCTGCATGGCCAGGACGCCAAAGGTCATCAGGTCTTGCGCAAGAAAACCAGCCGAGGCCAATTACTCAGCACACTGGTCCAATTACCCGCCTGCACGGTGGTGATGGAGTCTTGCGGCGGCGCTCACTGGCTGGCTCGACAGATCAGGGCATTGGGCCACGAGGTGAAGCTGATTGCCCCGCAGTACGTCAAACCGTTCGTCAAAGGCAACAAAAACGACTTCATTGATGCCGAAGCGATTTGCGAGGCGGCAAGCCGCCCTGCCATGCGCTTCTGCTCGATCAAAACCGCAGAACAGCAAACGCTTTCAGCCCTGCATCGTGTCCGCGATTCATTGATTGGCCATCGCATCGTCGCGACCAACCAAATTCACGGATTTCTGCTGGAGTTCGGGATCAGCCTGCCCATTGGCGTCGCTGCGTTGCACCGCGTGCCGGCGTTGTTGGACGACCCGCAGCACCCGGTTCCATTGCGTCTCAAGGGCTTGGTAATGCGCCTGCATCATCAAATTCAACAGCTCAATGATGAAATCAAGGACATCGAGTCCGACCTGAAACAGCAGTTGAAAGAAGATGATGCCGGCGGCCGTTTGCAGAGCATTCCTGGCATCGGCCCCATTACCGCCAGCGCATTACTGGCGGACGCGGGTGATGCCTCGAACTATCGCAGTGGGCGCGATTTTGCCGCTTCGTTAGGGTTGGTGCCGAAGCAGTATTCAACGGGTGGAAAGACGGTGTTACTGGGGATCAGCAAGCGCGGCGACAAGCACATACGTCGATTACTGGTACAAGGCGCGCGATCCATCATGCTGCGTATCGACAAACGAGAGGATGCGCTAGGGTCTTGGGTCCGTGAGTTGCTGACGCGTCGGCACTCCAATGTCGTCGCGTGTGCGTTGGCGAACAAACTGGCGAGAATTGTGTGGGCGGTACTGGCCAAGGGTGGCCAGTACAACCCACATCCGAACGCTTGAAACTACAGCTTTATCACCGGCTTTTGCGATGTCACTGACTGATGACAGTAAACGGCAAATGGCCCGACTGAGAACCTGGCATGGAAATCAGCTTTAAAGGCTGAGGGCTTTTTTAGGACAGTCGGGAGCGGCTACTCATCGAGGGCCGAGTGTTGTTACCGCAACGCTCACAATGAGCCCGGATACATTAGCGCAAGCCAGCTTTACCGAAAACAGCCAATGAGGTTGCAGGAGATGGGCTGACCATACATTCCAAGTGACTCGCTGTAAAAGCGAAACCGATAGCCGCCGTGACCGCAGAAACGGATATGCACACAAAAAAACAGGTCGACCCTTGATCCACCGCCCCCTAGCTACGCATGTGTGTACCTGGAAACCCCGACCTTAAGTGCACAGCATTACGCTCCTGCAGGGGGCGCGTCAGATCCGGATCATCTCTCGCACCTTCGCCGTCAGCAGGTCGAAGGTGAATGGCTTGGTGATCATCTGCATGCCTGGGTCAAGGAACCCACCGCGCACCGCCGCGTGTTCGGCATAGCCGGTGATGAACAACACCTTGAGGTCTGGCCGGTATTGCCGGCCGATTTCCGCCAGTTGCCGGCCATTCATGCCGGGCAATCCAACGTCGCTGATCAACAGATCGATACGCTGCCCGGAATCTAGAATCGGCACCGCGCTGTCGGCATTGCCAGCTTCGACGAAGGCGTAGCCCAGATCACTCAACACCGTACTGACCAACACCCGCACCGCCGGATCGTCCTCGACGATCAGTACCGTTTCGCCATTCTGTGCGAACGGAGCGTGCTGGATGTCCACCGGGCTGTCCTGAGGCAGGTCACCGCCGAATCGCGGGAGAAACAGACTCACCGTGGTGCCTTCTCCCACTTCACTGTGAATGGCGACGTGGCCGCGCGATTGTTTGCTGAAACCATAAATCATCGACAATCCAAGGCCTGTGCCCTGGCCGATTGGCTTGGTGGTAAAGAACGGATCAAAGGCCCGGTTGATGGTGCTTTGCGGCATGCCACACCCGGTGTCCGTGACACTCAGCACCACGTAATCACCCGGTTGAAGGTTGCTCTGCGTCTCGGTGAAGCCAATGTCCAGATACCGATTGCTGGTTTTCACCACCAGTTTGCCGCCATCGGGCATCGCATCCCGAGCATTGATCACCAGATTGAGCAGGGCGCTTTCCAGTTGATTGGGATCGGCCTCGGCCACCCAGAGTTGCTCGTTCAGCTGCATGTCCAGCTGAATGGTTTCGTTGATACTGCGCTGAAGCAGCTCGCCCATGGACACCACCAGGGTGTTCATCTCCACGGGTTTGGAGTCCAGCGACTGACGCCGGGAGAACGCCAGCAGACGGTGGGTCAGGCCTGCCGCGCGGTTGGCTGAGGTCACGCCCAGGTCGATAAGACTGTCCAGATCGTCGGTGCGCCCACGGGCCAGACGTCGGCGCAGCAGTTCCAGGCTGCCGATGATGCCGGTCAGCATGTTGTTGAAGTCGTGGGCAATGCCGCCGGTGAGCTGGCCGACCGCTTCCATCTTCTGCGATTGGCGCAGGGCTTCTTCATTGTGTCGCAGCTGGGCGGTGCGTTCCTCGACCTGCTGTTCGAGGGTTTCGAGGGTGTTTTGCAACCGCAGTTCGCTTTGACTCAGGTCGATCAGCCGGTCCCTGGCTTCGTACTGTCGTCGACGTCCGCGCAACGCGGTGGTCACCAGGCTGATCAACGTAACCGGGTGAAAAGGGCGCTCAAGAAAGGTCACGTTCCCCAACTGTGGGCCGTAGCGCGACGCCGGGTTTTGTTCCGGGCCGCCATGGTAGGTCATCAATACAATCGGGAGGTCCGACCAGGCCGGTTGTTGCTCGATCAGGCCGAGCAGCGGTTCAAGATCACCGCCCAACAAAGCCTCGGAAGAAATCAGCAACAATCCTGCCCCTTGCTCCAGTTCGCGGCACAACGCCACCAGGTCCCGAGTAATCACCCCGTCGTAACCCGCTTCATTGAGCATCATCAGCGCAATCTGGCTGTCGCGACCCAGCGGCGCGAGAATGATCGCGCGCTCGGACATCGCTTCCTGGGCAATCACGGGTTTCCTTCCTCAAGCAAGGGTTTGCTGGCACCCAGATAGGTCGGGACACCGCGCAATACCCCCTGAAAGGCATCCAGCGGTTCACCAATGGTCATGCCCTGAGCGCTGATGCGGTATTCACGAATGGTCGATTCATGGCTGCCGGTGCGTTTCTTGATGATCGAGATCGCCCGGCGAACCTTGCCCAGTGCCTCGAAGTAACGCAGCAGGATGACCGTGTCGGCCAG
The DNA here is from genome assembly GCF_057837605.1 of Pseudomonas sp. GL_093. Classification (NCBI taxonomy): domain Bacteria; kingdom Pseudomonadati; phylum Pseudomonadota; class Gammaproteobacteria; order Pseudomonadales; family Pseudomonadaceae; genus Pseudomonas; species Pseudomonas sp. GL_093. The sequence continues at coordinate 3,435,850 of NZ_CM174448.1, forward strand.
ATAGGTAATGTCCACGGGAGCTTGCATGTCACCGACCAGCCCATGCTGGGCGACGGTCATGAAGGTCGCGGCACCCTGGCGATTGAGGTACAGCAGCAACTCGTGCATGTGCAGTACCAGGGCGTTTTCCTCGGGCATCGCCGCCTGATAGCCATTGATGCTGTCGATTACCACGGTCTTGATATTGCCCTCATCGACACAGCGACGAACCCGGTAGGAAAACTCTCCGGGGGACAACTCGGCCGCGTCCACTTGCTCGATCAGCAGGTTGCCGGTGTCTTGCAGCGCCTGGAGGTCGATGCCGATGTTCTTCATGCGCTCGAACAGCAACCCGAGCTCTTCATCGAAAATGAACAGCGCAGCTTTTTCGCCACGGGCCACGGCGGCAGCGGCGAAGATCATCGAGATCAGCGATTTGCCGGTACCGGCCGGGCCGAGGATCAATGTGCTGGAACCGGTCTCGATCCCGCCGCCGAGCAGCGCATCCATTTCCTTGATGCCGCTGGACAATTGCTGGCGGACATAGCGACCGCGATGCTCGGCGGCCACCAGACGCGGAAAAACATGCACGCCATCGCCCATGATGGTGAAGTCGTGAAACCCGCCTCGGTACTTCTGTCCACGGTACTTCACCACACGGATCCGCCGCCGCTCGGCGCCATAGTTGGGGGTCAGTTCCTCAAGGCGAATGACGCCGTGGGCCACACTGTGCACGGTTTTGTCGAGGGATTCGGTGGTCAGGTCGTCCAGCAACACCACCGTGGCGTCATAGCGCACGAAGTAGTGTTTGATCGCGAGGATCTGGCGACGGTAGCGCAATGAGCTTTGGGCCAGCAGGCGGATTTCGGAAAGACTGTCGAGCACCACACGGGTCGGCTTGACCCGTTCGACCACTTCGAAAATCTGCTTGGTGGCTTCGCCCAGTTCAAGGTCCGAGGAATACAACAAGCTCTGCTGATGCTCGGCATTGAGCAGACTTTCCGGGGGCGTCAGCTCGAAGATATGGATGTTCTCATCCAGCTCCCAGCCGTGGGACAACGCACCCTGTCGCAGCTCCCGCTCGGTTTCCGACAACGTGATGTACAACGAGCGCTCGCCGGCACGAGCGCCGGCCAACAGGAAATGCAAAGCGACGGTGGTTTTGCCGGTACCGGGTTCACCCTCCAGTAAAAACACATGCCCGCGGGACAAACCACCGGCCAGGATGTCATCCAGACCTTCAATGCCAGTGGCGGCTTTTGCACTGATCAACTCGTTTGATGTAGACAAAAAATGCCCTCTCATGACTAGGGGAAGCGAGGCAGCAGGCCGTAAGTGCCTGAATGGACTGCCTGTTCTCTTGACCCTTGGCCGAGACGACGAGTTCAACGAAATTTTTGCTGTTGTTAAAGCCCTTGCTGCAAGGCCGGGTCGTCGGGATTGAGTTGTTCAAGTTGCGCCAGCAGAATCTGCACGTTCTGAAGCTGGCCGCTTTCTTTCCAGTAATTGATCAACAATACCCGGGCTTTCCGGTCGGCCGGGTGCCGCTGGACGATCTCCTGCAACTGTTTCTGCGCCGCTTCCAGCTCCTGTTCATCGTGAAGCGTGGTGGCCAGGTCGTAGCGGTAATCCTTGTTGTCCGGTTCCAGTTCCACGGCTTTGGAAAGGCCGAGCAGGGCGAATTCACTTTGCCCGTGATGCAACAGCCAGAGTCCCAAGGCATGTTGCAGGTAGGCCGAGTCGGGCTGAGCCTTCAGCTGCTTGGCCAACAGTTGCCGGGCAGCATCGTTTTGGCCCAGGCGATCCAGCACGTCGATTTGCATCACCAGCGCGGGCAGGTTGCCGGGCGCAAGACGCAATGTGTTCTGCAGTGCCTGCTGCGCCTCTTTCAATTCGGCATTGTGCAGATGCAGTCGAGCCAGTTGATATTGGTTGTCGGCGCTTTCCGGCTGACTCTTCAGGTCCTGTTCCCAGGCATCGATGGCTTGTTCCAGCGGCCCGAAGTACAAACCGAGATCGTCCGGCGATAGCCCCAGCAAAGCGTTCACGGCGGCATAGCGGACACGCTGTTCGCTGTCATCGAGTAACGGGCCCAGCAGCAGGCTGCGCTGACCGCTGGGTACCAGACCGCTGATGCTTTTGATCGCTGCAATGCGCACGTCCGGCGACTCATGTTGCAAGTCCGCATCCGCCAGTTTCAAGGCCACGGAGCTGGGGTAGTTGGGCAGTTCGGCATGTAACCAGACGCGGCGTTTGGGCGATATGTCGGGGCGGCCCAGTTGCTGGTAGAGGACCCGCGCGGCGCCCGGTTGGCCCGCGCGCGCCTGATTCAGCGCCTCGGTGTAGCCACGCTTGATCGCCTCCGGCACGGCGGGGGTTGTGCTGCGCAGGGAAAACCAGGCAAGGCCGATGGCAAACAGGACGCAGAGGCTGATGATCAGATAGCGGCGGGACTGGGGCATGCAGGAATCCGGGAGCTGGCAAGCTGTTGCAAAGGTGCCAGCTTCGGTCAGGCAAGGCTGTGAGTCAAACCCAGACTCAGTTCATTACGTAAGTCAGTCGATTCAAGGCAGTCTGGCTTTTCAATGATTTTGCCTACAGGTTGCGTCGACATTGAAACCCGTCGAGGCGCGTTGGCAGTGACTACGCTTGCTGGAGATGACTCGATGAGCGCTCCCATGCAACCGCTGCTTCAGTACTTCAAAGCGATACTCAACCCCGGGCCCGGCGTGGCGTTGTTCGCCCTGCGGACCATCGCGGCCGGGCTGCTGACGTTGTATCTGGCGTTCCTGTTCGACCTTGAGCAGCCCAAGTGGTCGATCATGGCGGTGGTCATCGTCAGCCAGCCATTGGGCGGCATGGCCTTGGCCCGGAGTTTCGGCCAGGTCATCGGCACCACACTCGGGGCGGTCGTGGCGGTGTTGATCATGGCGATCTTTCCCCAGGCGCCCCTGCCTTTCATCCTCACCCTGGCCTTGTGGCTGGCGCTGTGTACCGCCGGCGGCACCTTGTTGCGCTACACCAGTTCCCAGGCATTTGTTTTGAGCGGGTACACGGCGGTGGTCGTGGCACTGCTGGCGGTACCCGATCAGGACGGTACGTTCCTTCTCGCCGTCACCCGCGTGACCGAGACGCTATTGGCGGTGGCTTGCGTGTGCGTGGTCAGCCTGCTCACCGCGCGACCGGAAGCGGTGGCCCGAGATTACTTCGCCAAGATCGATCAGGTCATCAAGCTGCTCGCGACCCACGCTGCTGCCGTCATCCGAACCGAAGAAAGCGAGGCTGACTTCCATCGTCGCCAGATGCAACTGCTTGGCGCAATCAGCGCCCTGGAAGGCGTAAGGCGGCATTTGTATTTCGATGCGCCCCGGTTGCGCAGCGCCAATGAGTTGGTGCAGTTGCTGGGTAATCAGCTGGTGTTGTTGACGTCGCGGCTGACGGCTTTGCGTCACCAGCGGGAGCTGCTTGCCGAGCGCTGGAAAGGTGCCTTGCCGGAGGAGATACAGCGATTACGCGCCGAAGAGCTGGTCTTTCTCGATGAATTGGCCCTGCAAGGTCGCTCGTTATCGACCGAAGCGCGGCACCATTTTACGGCGCTGCAACAGCGTTTTGATGATCAGGCCTACAAGGCCGAACAACTCACCGAGACGATGCCAGCCACCTTGCGTTCACTGGCCTGGGCACTGCGCTGGGAACAGGCGCGGATGCTGGAGCAGCTCGGTCAGATTCTCGAACTGAGCGACGCAATCCAGGACGGGCGTGCGGCCAGTAGCATGTTTCGCGGCCAGGACAATCCGCTGCACCTGGACTTCACGCTGGCGGCGATGAACGCGATCCGCGCATTTACCGCGTTGCTGGTGGCCGGCCTGATCTGGATCGAGACCGGTTGGGACGGGGCGCGTGGCGGGATGATCGTGGCGGGAATTCTCTGTTCGCTGATGGCGACTTTTCCCCGGCCGTTGCTGGCCAGCCAAAGCTTTGCCAGAGGGCTGGGTCTGGCCTTGGGGGTATCAGCGCTGTATCTGTTCCTGCTGATACCGATGATCAGTGACTTCGAGTTACTCGCCTTGTTGTTAACCCCATTGCTGTATGCCGTCGCGGTGGGGTTGTCCAGTCCGCCAACCACGGGCACAGGCATTGGTCTTGGACTAACGACAATGCTGTTGTTGGGCCCGCAAAACACAGAAATCGGCCAAAACAGTGCCATTCAGTGGTTCGAGTTTGCCGGTTCTTATATCTGCGCAGCCGCGCTGGCGCTCAGTGTCTATGCCTTGATCTTCCCGTTCAGGCCCGTTTTGCGAATACGCCGGCTGTTCAATGAAAACTGTGAGCAGGTCTACGCTTTGCTGAAGACGCCGGCCACCGATGAGCAGCAATTTGCGTTTGAAAGCCGCATGGTCGATCGCCTGACCATGATGTTGGGACTGTTGCCGGCCACCAACGACAAGCAATCCAGCGAGCTGTTCGAAGTCAGCCTCGGGTGCATGGCACTGGGTGTGGCGTTGAACCAGCTCAGACAACAGGGGCGAAGCAACACGTTGCTCAGTACTGAACAGCAAAACCGTTTGCTCGCTGCTGTCCGTGAGACCGGACGATTGATCGCTGGGCGGCCCGGGATTGACCTTGAACAGCTGCTCGGAAATCTGCGTGTCTTGGGCGACGAAATGGACAACCTCCATTTAGACGTTCATGAACACCTGTGGTCGGTCTTCAGGATGCGCGTGGCGTTGTTGATCGTGGTGTCGTTTCTGGAGCGACATCGCAAATACTTTCAACCCGCAGAAACGGAAGGAGTGCCGACCCTTGCCCATTGATTTTGAATTGGGTGGCGTCTACTTGCCGCCGATTGCCCAGGCGTTACTGCTGGCGCTACCGATTTACCTGGTGCTGGACTGGATCTTGCGCCGCATTGGCGTGTTGCGGTTCGTCTGGCATGAAGCCTTGTTCGAAGGCGCGTTGTACGCCTGCGTTTGCGCAACGCTGATTCTGGTCATGGGAGCTTGATGCTTTGAAGAAGATCCTTGCCCGACTTGCGACGGTGGCGGTGGTGTTGCTGGCCTTTGTTCTCGGCTGGTTTGCCTGGGAACATTACACCCGCGCCCCCTGGACCCGCGATGCGCGGGTGCGTGCCGATGTGGTGACTTTGTCCGCCGATGTCTCGGGGCGCATCGTTGGCCTGGGCGTGCAGGACAACCAGCATGTGGAGAAAGGCCAGTTGCTGCTGGAAATCGATCCGGCGCGCTATGTCCTGGCGGTTGAGCATGCCAAGCGTTCGGTGGAAGTGGCAAAAGCCACCCTTGGCCAGTCCGAGGCAACGATTGTCGCCAGTGAAGCGTTGCTCCGCCAGCGTCAGAGTGAAGAGCGCCGACGTCGCACGCTCAAGCAGCGGTTTGCGATTTCTGGCGAAGAATGGGAGAAATCCAGCACGGAAGTGGCGGTGGCGCAGGCCGAGTTGTTGCGCAACCAGGCCAACCTCGGTTTGGCCCAGGCCAACGTGCAATTGGCCATCGCCGCATTGACCCAAGCCGAACTGGATTTGCAGCGCACGCGGGTCGAAGCGCCCGTCAGTGGTTACGTCACCAACCTGCTGACCCGTCAGGGTGACTATGCCGCGGCCGGTGGCGCGCTGTTGGCGCTGGTGGACAGCGATTCGTTTTATGTCAGTGGCTATTTTGAAGAAACAAAGTTGCCGCGAATCGAGGAGGGCGACCGGGTCAGGATCGAATTGATGAGCGGCGAAACTTTTGGCGGCACTGTGCAAAGCATTGCCTTCGCCATTTCCGACCGGGAGAACCTGCCCGGCGGTCGCCTGCTGGCCAACATCAACCCCAGTTACACCTGGGTCAAACTGGCGCAGCGGGTGCCGGTGCGGATACAGATCGACGCCGATTACGCGGCCAAAAACCGACTGCGTGCCGGGACCACGGCCACCGTAACCATCATGGAAACCCGCGATAGCAACACAACACACTAACTTTGTGGGAGCCGAGCTTGCTCGCGATGACGGACTGACATTCAACATTGATGTCGACTGACACGCCGCCATCGCGAGCAAGCTCGCTCCCACAGGGATATGTGTTGAATCGGGATCGGCAAAAAAAAGCCCCGCGACCGAATGAGGCGCAGGGCAAAGGAATTGGTTGGTTGCGACCAACCAAAGGAGCTCGTTAAAACTTTACTTGCTGGCGACCGTCTCTGGTTGCCAGCCACCGCCCAGGGCTTTGTAAATCGCGACAATGCCGCGATACAGTTCGACTTCGGCCTGGGCCTGAGTGTCTTCAGCCGCCAGGCGCTCACGCTGGGCGTCGAGCAGGACGAGGAAGTCCGCCGTGCCTTCGCGGTAGCGAATTTCGGCGAGGTCGGCCGCCGCACGACTGGATTCGCTCTGACGAATCAGCGAGATCAAGCGTTGTTGACGTTTGCCGTAGTCGCTAAAGGCGTTTTCCGATTCTTCCAACGCCAACAGGACTTGCTGCTCGTAGGTCGCCAGGGCGCCTTCGGCATCAGCATCGGCGCCCCGTAAACGGGCGCGCACGCTGCCAAGGTCGAACGCAGCCCAGGTAATGCTCGGGCCCAGCGCCCAGGCGTTAGCCGCCGAGGAACCGATTTGCGAACCGCGCCCGGCGGTGAAGCCAAGGAAGCCGCTGAGACTGACCCGTGGGAACAAATCAGCCTTGGCCACGCCGATACGGGCAGTGGCGGAAGCCAGTTTGCGCTCGGCGCTGAGAATGTCCGGGCGACGTTGCAGCAGTTCACCCGGATCACCGATCGGCAGGGCCTTGGCGATCGCCGGCAAGTCTTTGGGACTCAGGTCGACGGTCAGCTTGTCCGGCCGCTCACCCAACAGAGTGGCGATGCGGTTTTTCTCCCGAACCTGTTCAGCCTGCAATTGCGGCACGCTGGCTTCGACGGACGCCAGGCGTGCATCGGCACGCTCCACATCGAGCTGATCGCCGACACCGGCATCACGCAGGCTGACGGTGATCTTGCGCGACTCCTGCTGGTTGTTCAGGTTGGCCAGGGCGATCTTTTCCCGCAGCTGCGCACCGCGCAGTTGACCGTAGGCATCCACCAGTTCGGCAATCATCGAGACTTGCAGTTGGTACAGATCGGCTTCGAGCGCTTGCTGTTCGGCGTCGGCAGATTCCAGGTTGCGCTGGATACGGCCAAACAGGTCGATCTCCCACGCCATGTCCAGGCCCAGGTCGTAGCGTTCGCTATTGACCCGTTTGGTGGTCTGGCCGGGAATCTGACCCTTGCCCAGGTCACTGCTGGCGCGACTGGTGATGGTCGGCATGGCGTCATTGCTGACGTCATCGCGAATTGCCCGCGCCGCTTTCCAGCGAGCGAAGGCTACGCGCAAATCACGGTTGCCTTGCAGCGATTGAGTCACCAACTGGTTGAGGGTCGGATCTTCGAACTGCTGCCACCAGATGCCTTCGAAGCGCGAGCGGTCGAAGTTCTTCTGACCGGCGCTGCCATCGGTGGCGGTCGTGATGTTGGCCGGCTCAGTGGCTGGGGTCTTGTAGTCCGGGCCGACTGCACAGGCACTCAGGGCCAGCACCAGAAGACTCGGCAGGAAGGCTTTCAGGCTCATTGTTGCGCCTCCAGTTTCAGGGCCTTGGCCGCTTTGCGCTTTTCACCGCGCTCCACAAAGTTACGAATCAATACGTAGAACACTGGCGTCAGCAACAGACCGAAGAAGGTCACCCCGAGCATCCCGGAGAACACCGCCACGCCCATGGCATGACGCATTTCGGCACCGGCACCGCTGGAGAACACCAGAGGCACAACACCCATGATGAACGCGAAGGAAGTCATCAGGATCGGGCGCAGACGCAGACGGCAAGCTTCCAGTACCGCGGCGAGCGGGCTGAGGCCTTCGTCCTGCTGTTTGTCCTTGGCGAACTCGACGATCAGGATCGCGTTCTTACAGGCAAGCCCCACCAGTACGATCAAGCCGATCTGGGTGAAGATGTTGTTGTCGCCTCCGGAAGCAATCACACCGGTGATGGCCGACAGCAAAGTCATCGGTACGATCAGGATCACCGCCAGTGGCAGGCTCCAGCTTTCGTATTGAGCTGCGAGTACCAGGAACGCCAGCAGTACGCAGAGCGGGAACACGAACAGCGCGGTGTTACCGGACAGAATCTGCTGGTAGGTCAGGTCGGTCCATTCATAGGTCATGCCGTTCGGAAGTTCTTCCTTGAGCAGTTTCTCGATGGCTTTTTCGGCCTGGCCGGAGCTGTAGCCGGGGGCTGCCGCACCGTTGATTTCCGCGGTGATGAAGCCGTTGTAGTGCATCACACGGTCCGGGCCCGAGGTGTCGCTGACTTTGATGAAGGTCGCCAGCGGGATCATCTCGCCTTTGTTGTTACGCACTTTCAGCTGACCGATCTGGTCCGGTTCGAGACGGAACTGCTGTTCAGCCTGAACGTTGACCTGGTAGGTACGGCCGAAGCGGTTGAAGTCGTTGGCATACAGCGAACCCAGGTAGATCTGCAGGGTGTCGAAGATGTCGCTGACGGCCACGCCGTGGGTCTTGGCTTTTTCCCGGTCGATAGCCGCATCGACTTGCGGCACGTTCACGGTGTAGCTAGTGAACAGAGCGGCCAGTTCCGGCACGTTATGGCTCTTGGTGATGATGTTCATGGTTTCTTTGTACAGCTCGTCATAGCCCAGGTTGCCCCGGTCTTCGATCTGCAGGCGGAAACCACCGATGGTGCCCAGGCCTTGTACCGGCGGCGGCGGGAAGATCGCCATGTAGGCTTCTTGAATCCCGGCGTACTGGCCGTTCAACGCACCGGCAATCGCACCGGCGGACATGCTCGGGTCTTTACGCTCGTCGAACGGTTTGAGCGTCACAAACACGATGCCGGCGTTAGGGCTGTTGGTGAAACCGTTGATCGACAGGCCAGGGAAGGCCACCGCACTTTCCACGCCAGGCTGTTTCAGGGCCAGGTCGGACATGCGTTTGATCACGTCTTCGGTACGGTCCAGGCTCGAGGCGTCCGGCAGTTGCGCGAAGGCCACCAGGTATTGCTTGTCCTGGCCGGGTACGAAACCGGTCGGAGTGCTGGAGAAACCGAAGAAGGTCAACACCATCAGGCCTGCGTACAACAGCAGGGCAATGCCGCTGCTACGAATAACCCGGCCTACAGTGCCGACATAACCATGGCTGGCCTTGTCGAAGAAGCGGTTGAACGGACGGAACAGCCAGCCACCAAAGATCTTGTCGAGGACCTTGGAGAAACGGTCTTTCGGCGCGTCGTGGCTTTTGAGCAACACCGCAGCCAGTGCAGGCGACAGGGTCAGCGAGTTGAACGCCGAGATCACAGTCGAGATCGCGATGGTCAAGGCAAACTGTTTATAGAACTGCCCGGTCAAGCCGGAGATGAACGCGGCCGGGATAAACACCGCACACAACACCAGTGCCGTCGCGATGATCGGGCCGGTCACTTCACGCATCGCGCGTTTGGTTGCTTCGACCGGCGTCAATCCCAGTCCAATGTTTCGCTCGACGTTCTCCACCACCACGATGGCGTCGTCCACCACGATACCGATGGCCAGTACCAATCCGAACAATGACAGGGCGTTCAGCGAGAAGCCGAACAGGTGCATCACGGCAAACGTACCGATCAGCGAAACCGGCACCGCCACCAACGGAATGATCGAGGCGCGCCAGGTTTGCAGGAACAGGATCACCACCAGAACAACGAGGATCAGTGCTTCGAAGAGGGTGTGAACTACCGCCTCGATGGAGCCGCGAACGAAGATCGTCGGGTCATAGACGATGCTGAAGTCCATGCCTTCCGGGAAGCTCTTCTTCAGCTCCGCCATCTTGTCGCGCACTTCGTTGGAGATCTGGATCGCGTTGGAACCAGGGCGCTGGAAGATCGGGATCGCCACCGCCGGCTGGTTGTTCAGCAGCGAACGCAAAGCGTATTGGCTGGAACCCAACTCAATGCGAGCGATGTCTTTCAGGCGAGTGATTTCACCGTTTTCGCCGGAGCGAATGATGATGTTCTCGAACTCTTCTTCAGAAACCAGACGACCTTGGGTGTTGACTGACAACTGGAAGGCGGTGGCATTCGGCGCGGGTGGCGCACCCAGTGCACCGGCAGCCACCTGACGGTTCTGTTCACGAATCGCGGTCACGACGTCAGTGGCGGTCAGGTTACGCGAAGCGGTTTTGTTCGGATCGAGCCAGACCCGCAGCGAGTAATCGCCCATGCCGAACAGCTGCACGTCACCGACACCGCCCAGACGCGCCAGCTCATCCTTGATGTTGAGCAAGGCGTAGTTGGACAGGTAGAGCATGTCGTAGCGTTTGTCCGGCGAGGTCAAGTGCACAACCATGGTCAGGTCGGGCGAAGCCTTGTCCACGGTGATACCGATGCGCGTCACTTCTTCTGGAAGTTTCGGCTCGGTCCGGGTCACACGGTTCTGCACCTGCACCTGTGCGTTGTCCAGGTCAGTGCCCAGCGCAAAGGTAATGGTCAGCGTGATCTTGCCGTCAGCGGTGGACTGCGAGGACATGTACAGCATGTTCTCGACGCCGGTGATGGCTTGCTCCAGTGGAGCAGCCACGGTTTCACCGATGACTTTTGGGTTGGCACCCGGGAAGTTGGCGCGGACCACAACGGTCGGCGGAACCACTTCCGGGTATTCACTGATCGGCAACTGGAACAGCGAGATGGCGCCGGCGATCAGGATCAGCAGTGACAGTACCGCTGCAAAGATCGGCCGTGAAATGAAGAATTGGGAAAAATTCATCGTAGTGATCCCTTAACCGCGTGGTGTCGCAGCAGCCAGTTTCACAACCGAACCCGGCGCGACCTTGGCAGGTGCGACTTGGGGCAGGTTGCTGGCTTCCAGCGCTTGTCGTTGTTGTGCGAGTGCCGCGAGGGTTTGTTCACTGGCCATCGGGATCACTTCTGGCGTGACCGGCGAACCAGGGCGAACCCGTTGCAGACCCTTGACGATGACGGTGTCGTCCTTGCTCAGGCCGCTGCGCACGATGCGCAAACCTTCGATCTTCGGACCGAGCTCGACCGAGCGGTAAACCGTTTTGTTGTCGGCATCCATCACCAGCACGAACTTTTTACCCAGATCGGTACCGACCGCTTCGTCGTTGATCAGCACGGCGGAGTAGGTGCCGCTGCCGACCAGTTTCAAGCGTGCATACAGGCCTGGGGTGTAGGCGCCGTCGCTGTTGTCGAACACGGCACGACCGCGGATGGTGCCGGTTTTCGGGTTGACCTGGTTGTCGACGAAGTTCATCACGCCCTGGTGCGGGTTGCCGTCTTCGTTGGAGAGGCCGAGGTAAACCGGCGTGGTAGCACCGCGTTTGCCCTGGCGAGCGAGCTGGGTGTATTTGAGGAACACACGCTCGTCAGCGTCGAAGTAGGCGTAGACCTTGTCGGTGGACACCACACTGGTCAGCGCGGTGGTATCGGCGGTCACCAGGTTGCCGGCGGTGATCTCCGCACGGCTGACGCGACCACTGATCGGCGCGGTGACACGGGTGAAGCTCAGGTTCAGTTTGGCCAGGTCCAGTTGTGCCTGGAGGGCTCCGACGGCGGCGCGGGCTTCTTGAGCCGCGCTGGTGCGCGAGTCGGCCAGCTCGGCGGAGATCGCGTTGCTGGTGCGCAGACGTTCGCCGCGCTGGGATTCGTTTTCGCTGCGGGTGGCGTTGGCGCGGGATTGGGCAACCAGGGCTTCAAGGCGGCGAACCTCGGCCTGGAATGGACGCGGGTCGATCTGGAACAACAGATCGCCTTTCTTGACCAAAGCGCCTTCAGTGAAGGCCACTTCATCGATCTGGCCAGAGACCCGTGGACGAATTTCTACGGTTTCCGGCGCTTCGAGACGCCCGGTGAATTCGTCCCATTCATTGACCGGTTGTTCCAGTACCTTGGCCACGCTGACCTTGGCTGCGGGCATAGTGGCGGCCGTGTCCGGAGTCTTGCCGCAGGCGCTCATCACCAGTACGGCCAACAGGGCCAACGGGAAGCGTAAATGTTTGAGTGATTGTTCCATGGATGCATCCGCCAATGTATTGAGAATGGACGGATGATGCTCGGCGAGGTTGTATCGCACGAATCGAATGAGGCAAAGGTAACTATCATTCGGAATGATATAAGTCCGATGCAAGCTCTCTAGCGTGCACCTTTCGTTAGGCGGCTATCAATTGGATTGATGACAATTCAGTGTTGCGGAGAATGCAAAGGTTCAGCTTGAGACCGCGTTGCGGCCTATCGCGAGCAAGCTCGCTCCCACAGGGTAATGCATTCCAATGTGGGAGCGAGCTTGCTCGCGATAGGGCCAGAAGCCCGCATGCTAAATCAGGATCAAGCAAGGCTATCCGGATCACCAAAAAACATCTGAATCCGCGACCTTAACCAACGCTCGCCCGGATCATTATCCTGCGACCCACGCCAGGCCATGTGCAATTCAAAACTGCGCACCGGCAACGGCGGGTCTTCAGCCCGCACACCACCGGCCGCCGTCAACGCTTCAGCCGTGTAATCGGGCACGGTCGCGACGATATCGGTCCCGCTGATGAGTGTGCTGAGTCCGTTGAACTGCGGCACCGCGAGCACCACATGTCGTTTGCGCCCGAGCTTTTCCAGTTCTTCATCTATAAAGCCGCTCAGGTCGCCCGCGAACGACACCAGCGCATGAGGCCGTGCACAGAAATCATCCAGGCTCAACGGCCCCGGCACCGTGTCGGCCCGCAACAGCTTCGGCATGCTGCGACGCAGTACTTTGCGCTTGGCGTTGGCCGGCAGGTCGGCGGTGTAGCTGACGCCGATGGAAATTTCGCCCGAGGCCAGCAGGCTCGGCATCAGGATGTAGTTGGCCCGACGCACCACCAGCACGATCCCCGGTGATTCGGCGCGCAGGCGCTTGAGCAGCATCGGCAGCAACGCGAACTCGACATCGTCTGACAGACCGATGCGAAACACCGCGGTGCTGGTCGCCGGGTCGAATTCCGCCGCACGACTGACCGCAGTGGAAATCGAATCCAGTGCAGGCGAGAGCAGGGCGAAGATTTCTACCGCCCGGGCAGACGGTTCCATGCTGCGGCCGGTACGCACGAACAACGGATCATCGAACAGCCCGCGCAGGCGCGAGAGGGCCGCACTGATGGCCGGCTGGCCGAGGAACAATTTCTCCGCAGCGCGGGTCACGCTGCGTTCGTGCATCAATGTTTCGAAAACGATCAACAGGTTCAGGTCGACACGACGCAGGTCATTACGATTCATCTGGAGTCCTGGCAGAGTCATCAAGCTTGACGAGAGCGGCCATATGAGAACAATGGCCGGCGTGAATATTAAGGGGAAAGGCTGCTACTCTGCACCGAGTAATTCAGTTTTCCTGAAAAGGATGCTTCGGTTTTCACGGCATTTGACGATGTCGCCGGCGCTGCGGAATCAATGACAGGCATGTCGACTATTAATAGCCACTGATAGTCTTGGGTAGAAAGCCCGGATAGAGTTCATGGCATTAGAGGTTACTTTGACGAGGTTTGCGATGTCCCGCACGATCCGTTTTCACAAGTTTGGTCCAGCCGAGGTGCTCAAATGCGAAGAGCATGCGGCAGCACTTCCTGCTCCGGGTGAAGTGCAGGTGCGCGTCGAGGCGATTGGCATCAGCTGGTACGACATTCTCTGGCGCCAGAACCTGGCCTCGTCCCACGCTCGTCTGCCTTCAGGCCTTGGCCATGAAATGTCCGGTGTCGTGACGGCGGTCGGCGAGGGCGTCGATGATCTGGCAGTCGGCGACAAGGTCGCCAGCTTCCCGGCTGAAAGCCCCAACGATTATCCGGTCTACGGCGAACAGATCGTTCTGCCGCGCTCGGCACTTACCCGTTACCCGGACGTGCTCAGCCCGATCGAAGCTAGTGTGCATTACACGCCGCTGCTGATCGCTTACTTCGCTTATGTCGATCTGGCACGGGTCAAACCCGGTCAATTCGCCCTGGTGACCGACGCCAGTCACTGTGCCGGTCCGTCCTTTGTACAACTGGGCAAGGCGCTGGGTATCCGGGTCATTGCCGCGACCAAGACAGCGGAAGAGCGTGAGAACCTGCTGTCCCTGGGTGCCGAGAAAGTCATCGTCACCGAAGAACAGGATCTGCTGATGCAGATCAACAAGATCACCGACAACCGTGGCGTGGACGTTGTGTTCGACGGTCTCGGCGGTCCACAGATGTCGTTGCTTGGCGATGTGCTTGCACCTCGCGGCAGCCTGGTGCTTTACGGCCTGCAAGGTGGCAACCAGACGCCGTTCCCGGCCTGCGCAGCGTTCCAGAAGAACATTCAGTTCTTTGTGCACTGCATCGGCAACTTCACCGGCAAGCCTGAACTGGGCATCATCCAGGACCAGGTCGCGCTGCAACGCGCCTTGCGCGACATCAACCAGATGACCGCCGACCGCGTGCTGCTGCCGCTCAAGACTCGAGTCTTCCCGTTTGCCGAGTTTGTCGAAGCACACCGCTACATGGACGAATGCCCATGCCGCGAACGGGTCGCCCTCCAGGTTGAACCTGCATAAGCCCTTCAAATAAGCCCCCTCTGCAAGAGTCCGTGCCCACGGACTCTTCTGTTTTCAGCACCTGCCAAAATGAGACGTCCCATTGCCCCATCAATGGGTCAGTTCAGCAACTGAACTGGTTTTTGCTCTCAATCTGTATCTTCTAATCATCATATAAGCCTTGATAATTGAATGATTACTTTCATCTCAAGGAATGAGTCATGGCTGGGTATCAGGTTGATACTTTTCAATACACACTGTTAATACATATCCGACCAATAGTTCGTCGTTGCACAGTTGCCAAAAAAACATGGGTGACTTCTTTCTCTATTTCTTGTGCTAATTGTCTGTGGGACGCTGTCGGACATTTCCTAGGATGTCGCTCGCAGTCGCAAGAGGCCGGCTCTACGGGGGTTGGCGACCACCTGCCTCTGGCGGGAGCAGGGGAGACTTCTAGTTATTTCAAATAATTACTAAAAGCTTAAGTGCTAGCATTTGGCAATAGCGTCCAGTACTTCAATCGTGGCAAGCAACCCATTGCGCAATGCGTGTCGTTGTTGGCGCGATATCGAACTTACAAGCATCAGGTAAATAAAGATGACCAATATCCATGACCAAGCGATGAACTATGTCTATCAGCAAGTGCTGCAGCGATTGCTGAGTTTCTTCTCGCGCGCCGAACGCACGGCATTGCAGCTGATGATTCAGCGATTGGTGGTGGCCGCCGGGGGCATGGAGCGTATTGGCGACTACAAGGTCTTGGCGATTCAGTCCGGGTCCCGCGACAGTTGCTACACCCTGGCGCTGCTGCGCGCGGCACAACTGAGTATCGCCGGCCGGGCACCCGCGACATTCCAGTTGCGAGTGGCATCCTTGCGTTTGAACGACGCAAGCCCTGCGGCCCTGGAAAACATCCATCGCAGCTACAGCGCCTTGTTCCTCTACGACGATCCTCGGGTCGAAGTGTTGATGGTTGATAACCGGGAAGTCCTGCCGTTCAACCACCTGACGCCGATTTCCGAAGGCGGCCGTGAGTCGAATCGGCTCAATCTCTTGATGGTTGGCCATCGTCGCGCCTGGAACGGGCCGCTTGATCTGTGGGACGACGGGTATCTGGCCACCGGCGAGTTCTATGGGCAAATAGCTCGCTGGGACAGCGGTGTCGATGCATTGATCAGCAGCGACTCACCTCGTCAGCAGAAGCAGTTTCTCGACGGGTTGAAACGTGCTGCCGCCAAGGCCGGGCTCAAGACCTCAAACCACCACGAAACCGGCTACGAGGGGCTTTTCGCGCTGCTCGATGAACTGGGTTGCGACTGCTACCGCGCTTTTTATGCTGAGCATGACCAGGTTGCGTGGCGTCCGGCCGAACGATTTGAGGCCTGTCGTCGCACCACGTACATCGACATTCACGACATGCTGGTCAGCAACCTGGAAGAGCGTTGGCCGCTACTCACAGAGTTTCTCGGTTTTCAACCTGACGAACTGGCGGCTCAGCTCAGCGACAACGAGTACGTCAGCCTTTCTATCTCTGCACACATGCGGGGTTTGCAATCGTGCTTCGTGCACGACCGCGGCTACGAGACGGGTGTCGCCGAATACCTGCAACGGGCCTTGGTGATGATGCGGCGCAAACAACTGGCGGAGCGGTTGTGCGAACAAGCGGTGGAGGCGTTCGGCAATCCGGCGACGTTGGCCGAGCAGCGCGTGCTGGCAGCGGCCGAGGCTCAAAAAAACCTTGGCCTGAGCGAGGCTCAACTGGTGTGCCTGCTCTTTTCACCTTTCGTCGAGAATGGCGCGGCGCTTGAGCGTTTTCTGCGCCAGTGCCACCCCGGCATGCTCGTGGCGATGCCTGATTTGCACCGGGCAATGCAGGGCAATCCGGTGCCGGAGCAGGTTCTGCAATGGATGACCGACGTCAGCGGGTTGCCTGTCAGCTTGATCGGCAAGCTTTACCGCATGGGTCCGGTGTTTGCGGATGAGGGTAGGGCAGGCGCCCCGGTTCTCGGCGGCGCGGGTTTGCAAGCCGAAGCATCCGACTATGACGACGACACGGCGGTGGCGGATGAATGGTCAGCGGGGCGCTGAAAGTGCGTGGCTTGACAGATTTCTTGACGATGCATGATGACGTTCACACGGCATTCGGCCCTCGCCCATGAAAGGGCCACGAGAAACTGACTTCGCGTATCAGGCGGTGTACCGATATCTGACTAACCTGATCAACGAACCGGTCAGTGACACGCGAGTCCGCCTGCCTTCGTTGCGACAGTTGGCGGAGCGTCTGAGCGTGTCGATCTCGACCATTCAGTACGCTTATTCGCTGCTGGAGAAGGAGGGGCGCGTTTATTCGGTGGCCAAGTCCGGCTATTACGCGTTACCGGTGTCCTCCATCAGCACGCTCAGCAGTGGCAACGACTTGCTCGAAACCGTTTATGTCAACGCCAGACGTCCCGGAATGCTGGTCTTGAGCGCCGATGAACCGGCGTTGTTGCAACCCCTCGACAGTCCGTTGTTACTGCTGGAACGAGAACTGCTGCGCCAGTATCCGCGTCAGCCGCAACCGACATCGCAACCTTGCGGCGAGCTGGAGTTGCGCATTGCCCTGGCAGCGCGCTACACCTCCTCGCCGCTGCGCTGCTGGCATGCCGACGATGTCTATATTGGCGCCGACCTGCGTGGCGTGCTGGAAATACTGATCGCTGTGTTGAATCTCAAGGACGCCACGGTGTTGGTCGAGTCGCCGTGCGACTGGGCGATTCTGCGGTTGCTCCAGGCTGCACAGGTGCGAGTGATCGAGCTGGCGGTGCAATCCAGCGGTGGCCTGGACGTCGAATGGCTCAAGGAGCTGCTGGAGACCGAGCCGGTGCGGCTGGTGATGGTTTCATCCGGGCTGAACATGCCGCGAGGCAGCCTGGCACCCGACGACAACCGACAAGTCGTCGCGCAGTTGCTGGAGCGACATGGCAGTTGGGTGTTGGAAAACGATTGCTACGGCGAGCTCGGATTCGAACCGGCCGGCCAGCGGTTTCGCGACTTGCTGGACCCCGATCGGCTGATCGTGTTTTCCACGTTCGAGAAAATCATCGGACCGGAGGCGCCATACGGCTATCTGCTGTCGCGGCATTTCAGTGCTGAACTGCAACGGTACTTTCTGCTGCGTTCGTTCCGCTTGTCACCGATTCGCCAGAAAGCCATCGCGCGCTTGTACGGCAACGGACGTGTCGATCAGCACCTTCAGGTATTACGGCGCATGCTCAAGGACCGCAAGGTGCAGATGACGCAGCTGTTGCAGGAGCGTCTGGGCGATGCCTTGCACTTTGTCGAACCCCAGGGCGGTGCAACCATCTGGGTTCGTTCGTTGCGCCAGGTCGATGTACGTCGAGTGTTTCAGCGCCTGCTCAAGCACCAGGTGGTAATCGCACCGGGAGAGCTGTTCAGTCTGCAGGGCTTGCACGCGCAACACTTGCGCCTGAGTCACACCTTCGGCGGTGACCACGACCTTGCCGCGGCAATGGGCTTGTTAGGGGATGCATTACGTCTTGAGTCGATCGATTGAGCGGGGCTGCACACCCTCCTTGGCACTCGTGGATCGATCCCATCGCGTTGCGGTCAAACTGCCAGTAAACTGCGTTCCTATTCCTGAACCACTCGACTTCAGAGGTTTTGCATGACACTCAGTCCTTTTGCGGGCAAACCGGCACCGGTAGAACTGTTGGTCGACATCCCGCGACTGGTGACGGCCTATTACACCGGCCAGCCCGATGCCGCCATTTCGACCCAGCGCGTAGCTTTTGGCACGTCCGGGCACCGAGGCAGCTCGTTCGACTTGAGTTTCAACGAATGGCACGTTCTGGCGATCAGCCAGGCGATCTGCCTGTACCGCGAAGCCCAAGGCATCAACGGCCCGCTGTTCGTCGGCATCGACACCCACGCGCTGTCCACCCCGGCCGGCGCCAGCGCCCTTGAAGTGCTGGCCGCCAACGGCGTGACAGTAATGATCGCCGAAGGTGACGAATACACCCCGACACCGGCCATTTCCCACGCCATTCTTTGCTACAACCGCGGGCGTACGTCGGGCCTGGCGGACGGCATCGTCATCACGCCGTCGCACAATCCGCCGCAGAGCGGTGGCTACAAATACAACCCTACCAACGGTGGCCCGGCCGATACCCACATCACCAAGTGGATCGAAGCCAAGGCCAACGAACTGCTGAGCAACAAGCTCGCTGGCGTCAAGCGCATCAGCTACGAGCAGGCGCTGAAGGCCAGCACGACCCATCGTCACGATTACCTCAATACCTACGTCGCCGACCTGATCAACGTGATCGACTTCGATGCCATCCGTGATGCCAAGCTGCGTCTGGGTGTCGATCCGCTGGGCGGAGCCGGGGTGCGCTACTGGTCGGCGATTGCCGAGCATTACCGTCTGGATCTGGAAGTGGTCAACAAACAGGTCGATCCGACCTTCCGCTTCATGACGGTCGACTGGGATGGTCAGATCCGCATGGACCCATCGTCCACTCACGCCATGCAGGGCCTTATCGGTCTGAAAGAGCGCTTCGACGTAGCATTCGCGTGCGACCCGGACCACGATCGCCATGGCATCGTGACCCCGTCCGGTGGTTTGCTCGCGCCGAACAACTACCTCGCCGTAACGATCGACTACCTGTTCCAGAACCGTCCGCAATGGCGCGCCGATGCGGCCGTGGGTAAAACCGTGGTCAGCAGCGGCTTGATCGATCGCGTTGCAAAACGTCTCGGTCGTCGTCTGTACGAAGTGCCGGTCGGCTTCAAGTGGTTTGCTGACGGCCTGTTCGACGGCTCTCTGGGCTTTGGCGGCGAAGAAAGTGCCGGTGCTTCGTTCCTGCGCAAGGATGGCAGCGTCTGGTGCACCGACAAGGACGGCTTGATCCCGGCACTGCTGGCGGCAGAAATGACCGCCCGCACTGGTCGCGACCCAAGTCAGGCCTATCGCGCCTTGACCGACGAGCTGGGCGAACCGTTCTCGGTGCGCGTCGATGCCAAGGCCAACCCTGAGCAGAAGGCACTGCTGAGCAAATTGTCGCCGGACCAGGTCACCTCGACCCAATTGGCGGGCGAAGCGATCCAGAGCATCCTCAGCCATGCGCCAGGTAACGATCAGGCGATCGGTGGCCTGAAAGTCATGACCGAGAACGGCTGGTTCGCGGCGCGTCCGTCGGGCACTGAAGACATCTACAAGATCTACGCTGAAAGCTTCGTCAGTGATGAACACCTCAAGCAATTGGTGGCTGAAGCGCAAACACTGGTGGACGGCGCGATCTCTGCGAAGTAATCCAGAATGTAAAAAGGGGCGGCCATGACGGTCGCCCCTTTTTTTGCTCTGCGTTTGACGATTAAGCCAGGTCCACCAGAACGATTTCACTGTCTTCGATGGCGGTCACCCGCAACACCTGCTCATCGGCAACGGCAATACCGTCTCGAGCTTGTGCACGCAAGCCATTGACTTCAATGACGCCGGTGGCCGGTACCAGATAGGCGCGACGGCCATTGTCCAGGCGATACTCGGCGGACTCACCGGCCTTCAGGTTCGCGGCCACCAATCGCGCATCGGCTCGAATCCGCAGGCTTTGATCGTCGCCGGCCTTGCCGCTTGCCAGTGTCACGAAACCTTCGCGCTGACCTTTCGGAAAGGGCTTGGCGCCCCAGGACGGTGCCAAACCGGATTCGTTCGGGATGATCCAGATCTGGAAGATCCTGGTTTCGGTCGCTTCCAGGTTGTATTCACTGTGGGCGATCCCGGTGCCGGCGCTCATGACCTGAACGTCGCCCGCTTCGGTGCGACCCTTGTTGCCCAGGTTGTCTTCGTGAGTGATTGCGCCTTCACGGACGTAAGTGATGATTTCCATGTCTCGGTGCGGATGTTTCGGGAAACCGGTGCCAGAGGCAATCACGTCGTCGTTCCACACCCGCAGGTTGCCCCAGTTCATGCGTTTTGGGTCATGGTATTCGGCGAACGAAAAGTGGTGATGAGCATCCAACCAGCCATGGTTGGCGCCGCCCAGGGATTTGAAGGGTCTGAGTTCAAGCATGATCGTCTCCTGAAAAGGTTCGTCATGGGGCAGAGCGCCTGAGAACCGGTGGTTGATGGCGAGCATCATCTATCAAGCATCAATCGATAAAAAGCGTAAAAAATGCCTCAATACAATCGAATAAACTGATATCAATTCACCTCGAAAGATTCTCACCCAACCTTCACTTCATCGCATAAGCCAATGACCTGTAAGCATTTCACTAGAACTGAAGGGCAAATGCAGACACCATAGCCCCCAACAGCCTCACACCCTGGAGTCAGCCCGCGTGCCGCAACACACCCCCGATCTTCCTCCTGAACTTCGTCCCCTGGCCGAGATGCCGCTGCTCAAGCGTCTGGCCGCCCGGTTCTTTGGTCACGGCCTGACGCGTCTGCGCGCACAACACCGTGCATCCTGGCTGCACGGCCAGGCGGACGGCTTTCGCAGTGGGCACAGTGCCGGGGTGGATTACGGCTATAAGGAAGGCAAACTTGAAGGGTTGGAGGAAGGCCGACAGGTATTGTTGATCCGCGACTCGCGCTCGACCGAACACCGGCCGCCCAACGTTGACGACAATCTGTTCGACGATTGGCGTCTGCCGTTGAGCGCTGAGTTGAAGAAGCGCATGAAGACGGATGTCGCTCGACTGCTGCCACCGCACGCCCAGCCCAGTGCCGCGCAGTGGAAAATGATCTTCAGCGACACACCCTCGACCTCGGTGATTGCCGGCGCGGGTGCGGGCAAGTCGACCACGTTGGTGTTGCGTATTTTGCTGCTGACCCATTATCTGGGGTTCGAGCTGGGTTCGATGACAGTAGTGACCTTTACCCGTGAATCGCGCAAAGACTTCATCAACAAACTGATCGAGCTGTTTGCACTCTGGGGCCGGTCGCTCAGTTTCAAAGAGGCGCGTGATCTGGTGCGCACCTTCCATTCGCGAATCCTGCCAATGGTTCGCAGCCTGCCGGGCTTCGAGCGGCTGCAAGCCTTCGAAAACCTCAGTCACCGTGCGCAAAGCGGCGATGAGGAGGTCGACAGCAATCCTTTCGACCTGCGCATCAACGACGCCCAGCGCCAGCAACTCAACGCTTGCTATCACAGCCTGCACACGTGCAATGAGCGCTTTCGCGAATTGATCAAGCCATTGTCCCGTCACGCGCTGCAGCTAAAAGAGCTGGAGCGCGATCACCCGGACGTGCAAAAGCGCATGGCCGTGACCGAACTGGCCGCCAAGCGTGATGAAGAGCTCTGCGACGCTATCGAAGATTTGTGGTTTCGCGCGGGTGCCTGGCCAATCAAAGGCATCGAGCCGAAGCGCCAGACGTTCGATATCAACGGCTCAACGTTTCATTGTCATGGCTATATTCCGAGCCTGGACGCTTGGGTGGTGTTGGGGTTCGATCCCCGGGAAAACCCGCAGGTCAGCCGCCCCAATGCCAAATTGAGCGTGCGCGCGGAATGGGCGGTAAAGCGAACCCTGTTTCAAGCTTTCTGTCGTAAGCCATTGATATGGATGGATAGTTACGAGTCTTCAAAGCGTGTGTTGGCGTCCCTTGGAGGCGATGCCAGTGCCGGGCCGGGCTTCGATTACAAGGTCAAGGGCGAGCTCAGCTCTGCGCCGTTACTGGACTGTTTTGTCGCTGCGGCGGGGTTTATCGAGAACCTCGGCCTGGATGTACCCACTGCCGTGGGCCAGATGAGTTTTGCCAAGGACGACCCCGACCGGTTTTTCTTCGAGGCCTTGAGCCTGTACTGGCGAGCGCTGGAAGATCACCTACTCGATCAGAAACCACCGGTGATGACCTACAACCGGATGTTCGCCTTGTTCAGCGAACATTCGCCGGAAAACCTGAAGCTGCTGAGTGATGAGCTGCTCAGGCCGATGTCGCACTTGATGATCGACGAATTTCAGGACGTATCGCCGCAGATCGTTTCCTGGATCCGCGCGAGCCTGACGGAAATCCGCAGTCGCGGCCCGGCCATGCACGTGGGGCGCGGTGCACAGCGTTCGTCGTTGCTTTGTGTCGGCGATGACTGGCAGTCCATCTATGGCTGGCGGGGCAGTTCACCGACGTACTTCATGGAATTCAACAAGGAATTCCCTTCGCCGAGCACGACCAAGGTGATGCTGAGCGATAACTACCGCAGCCATCAGCACATCATCGATGCGGCCGAACACATCGTTCGTGCGGCGCCGGCGATCGCAGGCAAGAAGGCCAAGGCCAGTGGCGAGCCAAAGGCGTTGTTGCCGGTTAACGTTCTCGATCGCGACGATCAAGGCATGGCCAAGCGCCTGATGGAACACTACAGAAAGGGCGATTCAATCTTGATGCTTTATCGAAAAAGCAGCGATAAGCTATTGATAGAAGAGCATATTCAGTCTGTAGTTAATGTGGATTCTAGCTTGCCGTACGAAGCACGACGGCTCAAACAACTGACGTATCACAGCGCAAAGGGACTCCAGGCTGACGCCGTGTTCCTGCTGGGTGATTGTCAGCACCTGACCAGTTCACCGTACAAGAACCAGGTCTACCGCATGGCCGGTCTGGGCAAGGCTGGCGACAGCGAAGCGTACGACAGCGCACAGAAAGACGAGATCCTGCGGCTGGCTTACGTCGGCATCACTCGGGCAGTGAGTCATTGCTACTGGTATGTCGATGGGCAAGACACCCAGGCGGCCAACCTGCCTAAAGCTTCCGATCGGATCGGCAAGGGCAAGGCGTTCTTTGCCGATCACCGACAGGGCAAGACATCGGCGTGAACCGCCAAAGATCGTCGCGCACAAAAAAGCCCACTTAACGTGGGCTTGTTGTTGAAAGTTCAGCCTTCAGGCATAGCTCCTGAGGGCGGCGGACGGAATGAAAGCCTCAAGCTCGTCTTCCACCGCTTCGATTATTCGTTCTACATCTGCAGCGTTCATTACCGTCGCGCAAGGAATACCGGCGATGGCGATCATGGTCTCGCCACTGGCACGGTCAAATAGACGGGCAATCATGCTGCCCGGCGCATCCATGCTCGCCTCGAAACCCATGGGATGAAAATGCCAGCGCATCAGCTGGCAGGCGTTTGGAAAGGTGACTTTACTGAACCCTTTATTCATATGCAGCCCGCCTCATTCATCGAGCGCTTCCTTTAGCTCATGTTAGGAGGGAAGAGCCTTCAATGGCTCAACCTGTGACTGCCTTTAAAAGTAGCAGCCAAATGTGAAAACAATGTGGATTTTTCAGGCCGTTTAGCGATTGGTTCAGTTTTTTTGATGCAGGTCATGGGAACGGTCGGTATTCGGCAGTTGGCAACCACTGGTTGGTCATTGAAGCCGAGACGGAATTTCGGCAAGCTCGGCTTTTTTTCGCCGAGTCCTTTATGCACGCCGATGATGATGGTCCGCTGCAAACCCAGGCCACGGGCGACACGGTGATGCGTTATCACTTGCGCTGGAAACACCGGGACCTGGACGGGGTGATGGCGCTCTATCACCCAGAGATTCAGTACAGCGATTTTTTCCAGAACCGTGTGATGGGGCTGTCCGAATTACGTGAATACGTGCGCAGCAGCATGCCCCGCGATCCCGATGAAGCCCTGGAGCACTCGGACCGTATTCGTCTGGACGGCAACACGGCGTTCATTCAGTACCGCATCACCCTGCGCGGCGGTGAAGGCCTGGTGTCGTTCCGGGCCAGCGAGGCAATTACCGTATGTGACGGACTGATCTGGCGGGTCAACGAATATGCCTCGCTGGTGCATGAGCAGCCCGTCAGCAAAGCCGCCAGCAGCCAACGTCCGGCGGTCAGTCGACTCGGGCTGTCTGCACGCCAGCTGAGCTTCATGGCTGAAGACTTGCAGCAGTATTTTCAGCGCCAACAACCTTACCTCGATCCCGAACTCGACCTGCAACGGGTGGCGAAGGAGTGCGGGTATAGCCGCAATCAGATTTCCTATCTGCTGAATCAGGTGCTTGGCCAGAGCTTCTACCGATACGTCAACCAGGCGCGGCTGCAGCATTTGCTCGCGGCACTGGATAACGCCACGCCGCCACTGCGTATCGACGAACTGGCGTTTGCCGCCGGGTTCAATTCGCTGTCGTCGTTTTATAGCTGCTTCCGTCAGCACACCGGCCAGTCGCCCAAGGCCTACGTAAAACAAATTTCTCTGCGTGCACGCGCGCAAGACAGCCTCTAAGTCCACGCACTAGGATCGACGTCATCGAAGTTTGAGTGGCGGAGTCTTGCATGTCGGCGTGGCGCACTATCAGTTTGTGGATGGATCAACTCGACGAGCCATTATTGGCGCGTCCGGCGCTGGAACAGGATCTGGACGTCGACGTCGCCATCATTGGCGCGGGATACACCGGGCTCTGGACCGCGTACTACCTCAAGCGCCTGGCGCCCGACCTGAGCATTGCCATCGTTGAAGCGCAAACCGCCGGTTTTGGCGCCTCGGGGCGTAACGGTGGCTGGCTGATGGGCAATGTGCTGGGCGAAGACCGCTTGCTCGCCGACTTGCCACCCGAACAGCGCCGGGCTTCTTTCGATTTGCTGCACGGCATTCCAGATGAAGTCGGGATGGTCCTTGAACGTGAAGGCATCGACTGCGATTACCGCAAAGGCGGGGCGCTGTATTGCGCTGCCCGTTATCCGGAACAGGAAGCCAGCCTTCGGCACTACCTCGACACGCTCTATAGCCAGGGATTGACCGAAAGCGATTACCGCTGGCTCAGCCCCGAGCAGTTGGCGCAACAGATCAGAGTCGCCAAACCTTATGGCGGTATCTATGCACCGCACGTCGCGACCATTCACCCGGCAAAGTTGGTGCGAGGCCTGGCTCGGACGGTGGAGAAAATGGGCGTCAGGATTTACGAGAACAGCCCGGTCACCCAATGGCAATCGGGTGGCCTGCGCACGGCGCAAGCCTCGGTTCGCAGCCGTTGGGTCGTGCCGGCGGTCGAAGGTTACTCGGTCACCTTGCCACCCTTGGGGCGTTATCAGCTGCCGGTGCAAAGCTTGATCGTGGCCACCGAGCCGTTATCCGCTGCCACGTGGGATGAAATCGGCCTGAGTCGCGGTCAGGCCTTCAGCGAAAACAGTCGCCAGGTCACTTACGGTCAGCGCACGGCTGACAACCGGTTGGTGTTCGGCGCGCGGGGCGGTTATCAGTTCGCGGCCAAGTTGCGCCACGACTTCGACCTGACCACCAGCGAAGTGGAGCTGCGACGTTATCTGTTTGGTGAACTCTTCCCGCAGCTCAAGAACGTGCGGATTACCCATGCCTGGGGCGGCAATCTGGGGATGTCCCGGCGTTTCAAGCCGCACATGCTGTGCGATCAGGCCAGTGGCATCGCCTTGTCGGGTGGTTATGGCGGGGAGGGCGTCGGTGCCAGCAACCTGGGCGGCCGGACCCTGGCCGACCTGATTCTGCGGCGCGACACCGAGCTGGTTCGCCAGCCGTGGGTCATCCATGGCGGGCTCGACGCGCTCAGGGCTTGGGAGCCGGAGCCCTGCCGTTGGCTCGGCTACAACGCGATCATCCGCAGCTTCGTCCATGAAGACCAGACCCTGGCCAACCCGGCCACCGCACCCTGGCGTCGCAAACTGGCCACTGGTATTGCCGGCTTCATGGAAGGTTTCATGCAGTAAACGGCGCGCTCTTCATCTATAGGCTCAATCGACAGGTACTCCCATGAGCATCACGCAATTCAAGAACACCGCAACCCTGAAGCTGGAAGAGTCGAATCCGGTCGCCGTGCCGCTGGGCATGCCCGTGGCGGTGGCCTCGACCACCAGCGTTGAACGCGACGATGGCGTCGAAACCGGCGTCTGGGAATGCACGCCCGGCCGCTGGCGGCGGCAGATCGTCGCCCAAGAGTTCTGTCACTTCATCCAGGGGCGCTGCACGTTTACCCCGGATGACGGTGAAACCCTGCACATAGAAGCCGGCGATGCACTGATGTTGCCAGCCAACAGCCTCGGCATCTGGGATATCCAGGAAACCGTGCGCAAGACCTACGTTTTGATTTTTTGATCCTCTGATTGCCTGCCAACAACAATAAACCCATCAGGAATCGACTCATGATCCGAAAGACACTGACTCTGGCTCCCCTTGCGCTCTTCGCGACCCTCGGCCACGCGGCCGAGACCGTCAAGATCTACAACTGGTCGGAATACATCGCCCCGGACACGACCAAAAACTTCCAGAAAGAAACCGGCATCGCGTTCAGTTACGACGTCTTCGACAGCAATGAAACCCTCGACGGCAAATTGATGACTGGCAAATCCGGTTACGACGTGGTGTTTCCGTCCAACCACTTCATGGCGCGGCAGATTCAAGGCGTGGCGCTGAAGAAACTCGACAAGAGCCAACTGCCGAACTGGAAAAACCTCAACCCAGCGTTGCTCAAGGCCTTGCAAACCAACGATCCGGGCAACGAACACGGCTTCCCGTACCTCTGGGGCAGCACCGGCATCGGTTACAACATCGCCAAGGTCAAGGCCGTGTTGGGCGATAACGCGCCAGTGGACTCCTGGGATCTGATTTTCAAACCCGAAAACATGCAAAAGCTGCAGAAGTGCGGCGTGGCCATCCTCGACAACGGCCCCGAACTGTTGCCGGCGGCACTGAACTACCTGGGCCTGCCGCATCACAGCAAGAACCCGGAAGACTACAAAAAGGCTGAAGCGCTGCTGATGAAAGTCCGCCCGTATGTCAGCTATTTCCACTCGTCCAAGTACACCAGCGACCTGGCCAACGGCGACATCTGCGTGGCGGTCGGCTTCTCCGGTGACATTCTGCAAGCGGAAAACCGCGCGAAAGAAGCCAAGAACGGCATCGACATCGGCTATTCGATTCCCAAGGAAGGCGCCGCCATCTGGTTCGACATGGTCGCCATGCCGGTAGACGCCCCGGACGAAAAGGCCGGCTACGCCTTCATGAACTACCTGTTGCGCCCGGACGTCATGGCCAGCATCAGCAACTACGTGCACTACGCCAACGGTAACGAGCAGGCCGACAGCCTGATCGACCCGGCGATCAAGAATGACACCAAGGTCTACCCGAGCCCGGACATGATGGGGAAATTGTTTGCGCTGGAGGCGATGCCGCTGAACATCGACCGGGTCCGTACTCGGGTGTGGAACAAGATTCGTACCGGGAGTTGAGGGTTCATATCTTGTAGTCATTGGCTGCCCATCGGGTTGACTGACACGCTGTAGATTCCAGGCCTCCTTTCGATGGATCAGGAGGCAATGGAATGCCTGTTTGTATAAATGCGGGTCAGCTACGCGTTGGTCGTTTCTCTGAATCCGGACGTATTTATCTGCTAACGGCTGTCGTTGACCAACGGCAGCCGTTTTTTGTTGATTGGCTACTGGGGAGGTTGGTCGTTCAGGAGTTGCGTCAGGCGCAGGAGGAGGGTTGGGCGGATTTTTTGACGTGGGTTGTGATGCCGGATCATATGCACTGTTTGGTGCAACTGCACGATAGAACGTTGGCGGAGCTGATGTGCCGAATCAAATCCCGGAGTAGCTTGGCGGTCAATCAGGCGTTAGGGCGGCGAGGGCGGTTGTGGCAGAAGGGTTACCACGATCGTGCGGTTCGGCGGGAGGAGGATGTGAAGGCGCTTGCCCGGTATGTCGTAACCAACCCAATACGAGCAGAACTGGTGACGCGCGTTCATGATTATCCACTGTGGGATGCGTGTTGGTTGTGAGTCTCTGACGACTGCTGCGCAGCCGAACGCAGGCTGCGCCAGCTGCTACAAGGATTGCGGCGTACACGGAACCTGTAGCAGCTGCCGAAGGCTGCGTTCGGCTGCGCAGCAGTCGTAAAAATCCAAAACCCAACAAATCTCCAACTGATATCAATGCGCCGGCACTCATATTAATAACTCACGCAAAGTGAGACCCCATCGACAAAAAACAAACTTACCTCTATTTAATAATTAAATAACGAATTGTCAGACAATTTGCGCAAACCGCCATCTAACAAACAATATTTAGACAGCGCAGGCATTGTTTCCGGGTACTTGCAGGAACAACTCAATTTGACGTCAAAAAAAATGTAGACGGTTGATTTCAAATTGTGTCAGTTTTCTTTCGCCTTCATTGGGCGAGTGATAGGACGATCTCGCCAGAGATTGTCGCTGTCTGACAAAAAACTGTTCCATAGCTAAACAAGGAAGTGTGTTTATGTCGAAAGTAAAAGACAACGCTATTGATACCGCCGAACAGGCGTTCCAGCCGCTGCACGCATTGGCTGCATCCAGTTCTGCGTTCAACCAGATCAATAGCTTCAGCCATCAGTATGATCGGGGCGGTAACCTCATGGTCAATGGCAAACCCTCCTTCTCCGTCGACCAGGCAGCGACCCAGTTGCTGCGCGATGGCGCTGCCTACCAGGACAAGGACGGCAGCGGCAAAATCGAACTCACCTACACGTTCCTGACCTCGGCGTCGTCGAGCACCATGAACAAACACGGGATCACCGGGTTCAGCCAGTTCAGCGCTCAGCAGAAAGGCCAGGCTGTGCTTGCCATGCAATCCTGGGCCGATGTGGCCAATGTCACGTTCACCGATAAGGCCACGGGCGGCGACGGTCACATGACCTTCGGCAACTACAGCGGCGGTCAGGATGGCGCAGCGGCCTTCGCCTATCTGCCTGGCACCGGCGCGGGTTACGACGGTACTTCCTGGTACCTGACCAACAGCAGCTACACGCCAAACAAGACGCCGGACCTGAACAATTACGGCCGGCAAACCCTGACTCACGAAATCGGTCACACCTTGGGCCTTGCCCATCCCGGCGACTACAACGCCGGCGAGGGCGCTCCGACCTACAACGACGCTTCCTATGGGCAAGACACCCGCGGTTACAGCGTCATGAGCTACTGGAGTGAAAGCAATACCAGCCAGAACTTCAGCAAGGGCGGCGTCGAAGCCTATTCATCCGGTCCGCTGATGGACGATATCGCGGCCATCCAAAAGCTCTACGGTGCCAACACCAGCACCCGTACCAGCGACACCACTTACGGTTTCAACTCCAACGCTGGGCGCGACTTCCTGAGTGCGACTTCGTCGTCGGACAAGGTTGTGTTTTCGGTATGGGATGCGGGCGGCAAGGACACGCTGGACTTCTCCGGTTTTACCCAAAACCAGAAGATCAACCTCAATGAGGCCTCGTTCTCCGACGTTGGCGGCCTGGTGGGTAACGTTTCCATCGCCAAGGGTGTCACCGTCGAGAACGCTATCGGCGGTTCGGGTAACGACCTGCTGATCGGCAACAGCGTGTCCAACGAACTGAAGGGCGGTGCCGGCAACGACATCCTCTTCGGCGCGGGCGGCGCGGACAAACTCTGGGGTGGCGCCGGTTCGGACACTTTTGTGTTCGCCGCCAGCAGCGATTCCAAACCCGGTGCTGTCGACCAGATCCTCGATTTTGTCAGCGGTCTGGACAAGATCGACCTGACCGGTATCACCAACGGCGCAGGCCTGCATTTCGTGAACTCGTTCACCGGTGCGGCAGGCGATGCGGTGTTGACCTCTTCGGGCGGCAACAGCCTGTTGTCGGTGGACTTCTCCGGGCATGGCGTGGCTGATTTCCTGGTCAGCACCGTAGGCCAGGCGGCTTACTCCGACATCGCTGCGTAATGTGAGGTGAAAAGGAGGGCGGCGCAGACGCGCTGCTCTCTGCCCCTTGAAATGAGTAAAGCGCCTTATGATCCATAACGGCTTCACCGACAGAACAACCGCGTGGCTATTGGCGACGTTCATGATGATTTTTGGAGATGTAGCCATGGCGAGCAGCCTGAAATTAGCAGACCCCTCGGAACTGGCCGGCAAATGGCAGGCGACCCTGATCGCCAAAGATGACTCGCCAGAGTCCCAGGCGTTGCAGGACAAACCGTCAAACGTCTGCGTCATCGACTTTCAACCGAAACAGACGCTGGGTGAGGGCGCCGATTGTCTCAGCGCCTGGCTGGGTGGCGAATCTGCGATTGGCTGGTTCCCTGAGCCGGATGGGCTGGCGATCACCGGCAAAGAAGGTTCGAAGATTCTATTTCTCAGCCGCCAACGCGACGGATCGTATAAAGCCACATTGAAATCCGATCTGGTCATAACACTTGTGCGCCAGGTGCAATAACACGGTTCGACTATAACGTTCGTCATTGCCGACATAAGCACAACACAACTAGTCGAGGCGCTCTGCCGCCCACGAAAAGTTGTTATTAGTTTGTAAGCGCTACTGCAAAGCCTATATCCGCCCCTGCGCGGACAGTTAATGGAAACTTCGCCAGCTAGGGCGAGGAATAACACCTCAGGAATAATCCATGAAGATGGCAAAGAGCCCGGCCACCGCACCCTTATTCAAAGCGCTGGGCGACTATAAGAGCATTCTGATCAGCGTCGGTTGTTTTACCGCGTTAATTAACGTGCTGATGCTGGTCCCGTCGATTTACATGCTTCAGGTCTACGACCGCGTGCTGTCTTCGCAAAATGAAACCACCTTGGCGATGCTGTCGTTGATGGTCGTCGGATTCTTTGCCTTCATCGGTCTGCTTGAGATCGTGCGCAGCTTCATCGTCATCCGCATCGGCAGCCAACTGGAGCGCCGCTTCAACCTTCGGGTCTATCAGGCCGCATTCGAGCGCAACCTGTTCAAGGGCGAGGGCAACGCCGGGCAAGCTTTGGGGGACCTGACGCAAATTCGCCAATTCGTCACCGGTCCTGCGCTGTTTGCCTTCTTCGATGCGCCGTGGTTTCCGGTTTATCTGTTTGTGATCTACCTGTTCAATGTCTGGCTCGGCGTGTTTGCGACCGTGGGCGCGGTGGTGCTGATTGGCCTTGCTTGCCTCAACGAGACAATGACCAAAAAGCCCTTGGGCGAAGCCGCAGGGTTTTCCCAGAAATCCAGCCAACTGGCCACCAGTCACCTGCACAACGCCGAAACCATTCAGGCCATGGGTATGCTCGGGGCGTTGCGTAAACGCTGGTTCCAGGTGCACTCGCGTTTTCTCGGTCTGCAGAATCAGGCCAGCGACACCGGTGCCGTTATCAGCTCCCTGAGCAAAACCCTGCGCCTGTGCCTGCAATCGCTGGTCCTGGGGCTTGGCGCCTTGCTGGTGATCAAGGGTGATATGACGGCCGGGATGATGATCGCCGGCTCCATTCTGATGGGCCGCGTCCTGAGCCCCATCGATCAGTTGATCGCCGTGTGGAAGCAGTGGAGCGGCGCCAAGCTCGCTTATCGTCGTCTTGATTCGTTGCTGCAAGCCTTTCCACCGAGTGACGAGGCCATGGCGCTGCCAGCGCCGAAAGGCCAGATCGCGTTCGAACAGGTCAGCGCCGCGCCGCCGGGGCAACGGGCCGCCACGCTGCATCTGGTCAATTTCAGCCTCGGTGCCGGGGAAGTGCTGGGCGTGCTCGGCGCCTCCGGCTCTGGCAAATCGACATTGGCCCGGGTGCTCGTTGGCGTCTGGCCGACGCTGGGCGGTACGGTGCGGCTCGACGGTGCGGACATTCATCGCTGGAACCGCGACGATCTCGGCCCCTACATCGGCTACCTGCCTCAGGACATCGAATTGTTCAGCGGCAGCATCGCCGAAAACATCGCCCGGTTCAGCGAGGCGGACCCGCAAAAAGTCGTTGAGGCCGCGCAACAGGCCGGTGTTCACGAACTGATTCTGCGCATGCCGCAAGGCTACGACACCGTGCTCGGCGAGGACGGTAGCGGCTTGTCCGGGGGCCAGAAGCAGCGTGTGGCCTTGGCGCGTGCGTTGTATGGCAACCCGCGCCTGGTGGTGCTGGATGAACCCAATTCCAACCTCGACACCGTGGGCGAAGCGGCATTGGCCAGCGCCATTGCGCAAATGAAAGCCCAAGGCACCAGTGTGATTCTGGTGACCCATCGCTCCTCGGCACTGGCCCAGGCCGACAAGCTGCTGGTGCTCAACGAAGGGCGTTTGCAAGCCTTCGGTGCAAGCCAGGACGTGCTCAAGGCACTTTCCGGCGCCCACGAACAGCAACGGGAAAAAGCCGCGCAAGCACCGGGTGGACTCAGCATGAGCCGTCAGTATCAGCCCTCGACAAGGAATTCGGGCGTATGAGCAACATCAGCGAAGCCACCATGGAACACGACTACATCGCAGAACGCCCAGAGCGCGACGCGCGTTTCTTCGTCCGCATGGGCTGGATTCTGGCGATCGTCGGCGCCGGCAGTTTCTTCACCTGGGCCAGTCTCGCGCCTCTCGACCAAGGCATTCCCGTGCAAGGCACGGTCGTGGTGTCGGGCAAGCGCAAAGCCGTGCAATCGATGAGCAGTGGGGTGGTCAGCCAGATTCTGGTGCGCGAGGGCCAAGTGGTGAAGCAGGGCCAGCCATTGTTCCAGCTCGACCAGACGCAAGTCGCCGCGGATGTGCAATCGCTGCAAGCGCAATACCGCATGGCCTGGGCCAGTCTGGCGCGGTGGCAGAGTGAACGGGACAACCTCAAGCAGGTGAGTTTCCCCGCTGAACTGAGCAACAATCCTGACCCGCGTCTGGCCTTGGTGCTGGAAGGTCAACGGCAGTTGTTCAGCAGCCGCCGTGAAGCGTTTTCCCGCGAGCAGGCTGCCTTGCGCGCTAGCATCGAAGGCGCCAGCGCGCAACTGGCTGGCATGCGCCGCGCCCGCACGGACCTGACTGCCCAGGCCAGCTCTCTGCAACAACAGCTGAGCAACCTTCAGCCCCTGGCGGATAACGGCTACATCCCGCGCAATCGGTTGATGGAGTACCAGCGTCAGCTGTCGCAGGTTCAGCAACAATTGGCAGAAAACAGCGGCGACAGCGGCCGTGTGGAGCAGGGCATCCTCGAATCGCGGCTGAAACTGCAACAGCACATCGAGGAATACCAGAAAGAAGTCCGTACTCAGCTGGCCGACGCGCAATTGAAGAGCGTAACGCTGGAAGAGCAACTGACCTCCGCCGGGTTCGATCTGCAGCACAGCGAAATCATCGCCACCGCCGATGGCATTGCGGTCAACCTCGGGGTTCACACCGAGGGCGCGGTGGTGCGTCAGGGCGAGACCCTGCTGGAGATCGTGCCTCAGGGGACGAGTCTGGAGGTGGAAGGGCACCTGCCGGTCAACCTGGTCGACAAGGTTGGCACGCACTTGCCGGTGGACATTCTGTTCACGGCGTTCAACCAGAGCCGCACACCGCGGGTGCCCGGCGAAGTCAGCCTGATCTCCGCCGACCAGATGATCGACGAGAAAACCGGTGCGCCGTATTACGTACTGCGCAGCAGCGTCAGCGATCAGGCCATGGAAAAACTCAACGGTCTGGTGATCAAGCCTGGCATGCCGGCGGAAATGTTCGTGCGCACCGGTGAACGTTCACTCCTCAACTATTTGTTCAAGCCGCTGCTCGACCGGGCAGGTTCCGCGTTGACTGAGGAATAAGGATGTTCCGCTGTATGAATAAGCTTTCCATGCTCGCAGCGACCCTGGCGTTGCTGACCTGCAACAGTGTGTTGGCGATGGGGCCATTCGAGGTCTACGAACAAGCATTGCGCAATGATCCGGTGTTTCTCGGCGCCATCAAGGAACGCGATGCCGGCCTTGAAAACCGCGCCATCGGCCGCGCCGGGCTGTTGCCCAGGATCGGTTACAACTACAACAAGGGGCGCAACTCCTCCAAGGCCACCGCCCTCAATGAGCGCGGGCAGAACCGCACCGATGACCGCAACTACAGCAGTTACGGCTCGACCCTGACCCTGCAACAACCGCTGCTCGACTACGAGGCTTACGCGTCGTACCGCAAAGGCGTGGCGCAATCGCTGTTTGCCGACGAAGCCTTTCGCGGCAAGAGCCAGGAATTGCTGGTTCGGGTGTTGGAGAATTACACCCAGGCGTTGTTCGCTCAGGATCAGATCGACATCGCGCAGGCCAAGAAAAAGGCTTTCGAGCAACAGTTCCAGCAGAACGAACACATGTTCCGCCAGGGCGAGGGCACACGCACCGACATCCTTGAGGCCGAGTCCCGCTATGAACTGGCCACGGCCGAGGAAATCGAAGCCCGCGATGAGCAGGACGCGTCGTTACGAGAGCTGGGCGCGCTGATTGGCGTGCCGGCGATCAACATCGGGGATTTGGCGCCGCTGGATCAGAGTTTCCAGACGTTCACCCTGCAGCCGGCCAATTACGACACCTGGCACGAGATGGCCGTGGCCAACAACCCGAACCTGGCCTCCCAACGTCAGGCCGTGGAAGTGGCGCGTTACGAGGTTGAACGCAACCGCGCCGGACACCTGCCCAAAGTCAGCGCCTACGCCTCGGTGCGCCAGAACGAGTCGGAAAGCGGCAACACCTACAACCAGCGCTACGACACCAACACCATCGGGATTGAAGTCAGCGTGCCGCTGTACGCCGGCGGTGGGGTGTCCGCATCGACCCGTCAGGCCAGCCGCACCATGGAGCAGGCCGAGTACGAACTGGACGGCAAGACCCGGGAAACCCTGATCCAGCTGCGTCGGCAGTTCAGCGCCTGCCTGTCCGGTGTGAACAAATTGCGGGCTTATCAGAAGGCCCTGACGTCCGCCGAAGCGCTGGTGGTCTCGACCAAGCAAAGCATTTTGGGCGGTGAGCGCGTCAACCTCGATGCGTTGAACGCCGAACAACAACTATTTACCACCCGCCGCGATCTGGCGCAGGCACGCTACGACTACTTGATGGCCTGGACCAAGTTGCATTACTACGCCGGGACGTTGAATGAGCAGGATTTGGCCAAGGTTGACGAGGCGTTCAGCCAAGGCCCGAGGAGTTAATGAGTTGAACCTGTAGCAGCTGGCGAAGCCTGCGTTCGGCTGCGAAGCAGTCGCAAAATCAGACTCTGCGGTCCGTCAGATACGCCGTGCATGCAGGGTTTACGACTGCTACGCAGCCGAACGCAGGCAGCGCCAGCTGCTACAGGGAGATGCGTTGCTGCCCGTTATAGGTAACCAGAATTCTAAAAACGCCAAAAAAGCGAGAAGTCATGAACACGGACGTACAGATCAAGCCGATGTCGGTCGGCACGCTATTACTCCTGGTGTCAGCAATGCCCGTCTCGGTGCAAGCCGCTTACCTGGAAGCCGGCGTGCCCGGTGATGCCGCCAGTTGGCGCTCGGCGGAGTTCCAGCGCGACTGGGGACTCGCCCGTATGCAAGCCGATCAAGCCTATGCCGCCGGCATCACGGGCAAAGGCGTGAAAATCGGCGAGCTCGATTCAGGCTTCGATGCTGCCCATCCCGAATTCGCCACCGACCGTTACCACGCGGTGACCGCCAGCGGCCGTTACGTTGACGGCGCCCAGTTCAATGTCGACGGCACTCTCAACGCCAACAACGACTCCCACGGCACGCACGTCGCTGGCACCATCGGCGCTTCCCGCGATGGCACCGGCATGCACGGCGTGGCCTACAACGCGCAGGTCTACGTCGGCAACACCAACAAGAACGACAGCTTCCTGTTCGGCCCCAATCCTGATCCACGCTACTTCAAAGCGGTCTATAACGCCTTGGCGGATGCCGGTGTGAGAGCGATCAACAACAGCTGGGGCAGCCAGCCACCGGACGTCAGCTATCGGACCCTCGACGATCTGCATGCCGCCTACGCCCAGCACTGGAACAAAGGCACCTGGCTCGATGAGGCGGCGGACGTTTCCAGACGCGGCGTGATCAACGTGTTCAGCGCCGGTAACAGCGGTTACCCCAACGCCAGCGTGCGTTCTGCCTTGCCGTATTTTGAGCCGGACCTGGAAGGCCACTGGCTGGCGGTGCGGGGCTGGATCAAAGTAACCAGCAGAAATACAACCAGTGCGGGATCGCCAAGTATTGGTGCATCACCACCCCCGGCGCGAAGATCGACAGCACCATTCCCGGCGCAGGCTATGCGATCAAGTCCGGCACCTCCATGTCCGCGCCGCATGCCACCGGTGCCTTGGCGCTGGTGATGGAACGCTATCCGTACATGAACAACCAGCAGGCGCTGGAAACCCTGCTGACCACCGCCACCCAACTCGACGGTTCGATCACCGACGCTCCGAATACCCGCGTCGGCTGGGGCGTGGCCAACCTCGAACGGGCGATGCACGGGCCGGGGCAATTACTCGGACGTTTCGACGCCAATCTGGGGGCAGGGCAGAGCGATGTCTGGAGCAACGACATCACCGACAAGGCGCTGATTCAGCGTCAGAGCGAAGACGCGGCGGAACACAGTGCCTGGCAACAGACACTGCTGACCAAAGGTTGGGAGAACGGTGTACCGGTTGGTGCCAGCCAGCAGGATCAGACCGACTATGCGGTGGGCACGGCCCGGGATCTTGCAGCCTCCACTCGGGTCTACGAAGGCAGCCTGATCAAGTCCGGTGCCGGGCACCTGATGCTGACCGGCGACAGCACTTATCGCGGGCCGACTACGGTGAATGGCGGTCTGCTGTCGGTCAACGGTTCGCTGGCATCGCAAGTGACCGTCAATGACAGCGGCACGCTGGGCGGATCGGGGCGCGTCGGCGCACTGACCGCCAACCGCGGCGCTACGGTTGCGCCCGGCAATTCCATTGGCACCTTGCAGGTCAGCGGCGACGTCACGTTTGCGCCGGGTTCGACCTACGCGGTGGAGCTGTCGCCGACCGAGAGCGACCGGATCGTCGCGGGCGGCACGGCCACGGTCAGCGGCGCGACCGTCAGCCTGTCACTGGAAAACAGCCCGACCTTGCTCAGCACTCAACAAGTGCAAAGCCTGCTCGGTCATCAGTACAACATCCTGCAAGCGGCCGGCGGTATTCAAGGTCAGTTCGGCGCGGTGCTGCCCAATTATCTATACATCGGCGGCAGCCTCGATTACGCCGCCACCGGTATTCAACTGAGTGTCGAGCGTAACGACACAACCTTCGCCAGCGTCGGCCAAACGCCGAATCAGCGCTCCGTAGCCTCCGCCGTTGAAGGGCTAGGGGCGGGCAATCCGGTTTACGAAAGCCTGCTGCTGTCGCCCACCGCGACGTCCGCCCAACAGGCGTTTCAGCAGTTGTCGGGGGAAATCTATCCGGCGCTGGGTTCGGTACTGATCAACGACAGCCGCTACCTGCGTGATGCGGTTGGCGAGCGGCTGATTGACGCCCAAGGCACTCAAAGCAATGGCTGGATCAAGGCGCTGGGCGCCTGGGGCAAGACTGATGAGCGCCATGACACCGCCGGTTACACCACCTCGATTGGCGGCTTGCTCGCCGGTGTCGACGGGGCGCTCGATGAGCAAACCCGGATCGGTCTGGTCACCGGCTATAGCGACAGCTCGGTGAGCATGGGCTCCGGCACTCACTCATCGGCCAAGGTCGACAGCTATCACCTGGGTGCTTATGCCGGCCGCGAGTTGGGTACCTGGCGCCTGAGTGCCGGCGGTGCCTACAGCTGGCATCGCGCCGACGTCAAACGTGACCTGCAATACGGCGACGTCAGTGCCAAACAGAAAGCCAAGGTTGATGCCGGGACCACCCAAGTGTTCGGTGAAGCGGCTTATCGCCTGAACCTGCAACCGCTGGCGCTCGAACCTTTCGCGAACCTGGCTTACGTGCATCTCGACACCGAAGGTTTCACCGAGAAAGGTGACGCCGCCGCGCTGAAAAGCAGTGGTGACACGCGTGACGCGGTGCTCAGCACATTGGGCGTGCGCGCATTGAAAACCGTGAACCTGTCCGGCCAGCAGAAACTGGACCTGAGCGGCAGCCTCGGCTGGCAGCACAACCTGAGCCATACCGATTCCGACGAACACTTGGCGTTTGCCGGCGGCAGCACAGCGTTTTCCGTGGAGAGTTCGCCAATGGTGCGTGATGCGGCGCTGGTGGGCGCCCATGCCAGCCTGGCCCTGAGCCGGGACATCCGCTTGAACCTCGATTACACCGGCCAATTGGCCAGCCGCGAGAAAAGCCATGGCGTAGGGCTCAGCCTCAATTGGCAGTTTTAACCCGAACCCTTGTAGCAGCTGGCGCAGCCTGCGTTCGGCTGCGCAGCAGTCGTAAACCCTGCATGCACGGCGTATCTGACGGACCGCAGAGTCTGATTTTGCGACTGCTTCGCAGCCGGACGCAGGCTGCGCCAGCTGCTACAGGGGGCGTGCTTCACAAATAGAAATAGGTGCTTTTGAAGGCACAGGGATTTTTGCAACACAACTAAGGACGGTAGCTGGATGAATAACAAGCACAACAACCTTGCCATGCTCTGCGCATTGGCCACCCTCGGTACCGCGCAAGCGGCGCCTTACGTGGAAAACGGTAGAGCGGGCGATCCCAACAGTTGGCGCAGCACTGAATTCAATGCCGATTGGGGGCTGGGAGCGGTCAACGCACAAGAGGCCTACGCCGCCGGTTACACCGGTAAAGGCGTGAAGCTGGGGATCTTCGATCAACCGGTCTACGCCGCGCATCCGGAGTTTTCCGGCCCGAACAAAGTGATCACTCTGGTCACCAGCGGCATCCGCGAATACACCGACCCGTACATCCCGGTCAAAGCCGGCGATGCGTTTCGCTACGACGGTTCGCCCTCGATCGGTTACGACGGCAAGCTGGGTGCCCACGGCACCCACGTTGGCGGGATCGCTGCCGGCAGTCGCGATGGTGGCCCGATGCATGGCGTGGCGTTCGGCGCACAGATCATCAGTGCGGACAACGGAGATCCGGGCCCGGAAGACGGCATCATTCGCGGCAACGACGGCGCGGTCTACAAGGCCGGTTGGGATGCCTTGATCGCAAGCGGCGCGCGGATCATCAACAACAGTTGGGGCATCGGCATCACCGATCGCTTCGACCTCGGCGGACGCAACCCCGCCTACCCGCATTTCACCGTGCAGGACGCGCAATTGCAGTTCAACGAGATCCGTCCGTTACTCGGGACCAAACCGGGCGGAGCCTACGATGGCGCCATCGCGGCGGCCCGCAGCGGTATCGTGACGATCTTCGCGGCCGGCAACGACTACAACCTCAACAACCCGGATGCCATTGCAGGCCTGGGCTATTTCGTCCCGGACATCGCGCCGAACTGGGTGACCGTGGCGGCGTTGCAGAAAAACCCGGACCTCAACAGCCCGGACCTCTACAACATCAGCACCTTCTCATCGCGCTGCGGCTACACCGCCAGCTTTTGCGTGTCCGCACCGGGCAGCAAGATCTACAGCTCGATCATCAGCGGTACCAACGCCGACAACCTGACCACCGGCTACACCAACTACAACGGCACGTCGATGGCGGCGCCGCATGTCGCCGGTTCCATGGCCGTGCTGATGGAACGCTTCCCGTACATGACCGGCGCCCAGGTCGCCAGCGTGTTGCGCACCACGGCCACCGACCTCGGTGCGCCAGGTGTCGATTCGCTGTACGGCTGGGGCATGATCAACCTGCGCAAAGGCATCGATGGCCCGGCGATGTTTGTCACCGAGCAGGACATTCCCGAGGAGTTCCGCATTCAGGGTGCCTATGGTTCCAGTCAGTTTGTGGCGGACTTGCCAGGGATCGGCGCGATCATCGACGCGGGCAAACCGACTCAACGCGTGTGCAATGACGTGCACTGCGGCCTCGACACGTGGCGCAACGACATTTCCGGCCATGGTGGCCTGACCAAACAGGGCATCGGCACGCTGGTGCTGACCGGCGCCAACACCTACGCCGGCCCGACCCTGGTCAATCAGGGCCGCTTGGCCATCAACGGCTCGCTGCTCTCGGCGGTCACCGTCAACGACAGCGGGATCCTCGGCGGTAATGGCCGCATCGGCGCATTGACCGCGAAAAGCGGTGGCACCGTAGCGCCAGGCAATTCCATCGGCACCTTGCAAGTGGCGGGCGACGTCACCTTCGAGCCTGGTTCGACCTACGCCGTGGAGTTATCGCCGACCAGCAGCGATCAGATCGTGGCGGGCGGTAAAGCCGTGATCGACGGCGCTACCGTCAGCCTGTCCCTGGAAAACAGCCCGACCTTGCTGACCACCAGCGAAGTGAAATCCTTGCTCGGCCATCAGTACAACATTCTGCAAGCGGCCGGCGGGATCGAAGGGCGTTTCGGCGCCGTGCTCCCGGATTATCTGTTCATCGGAGGCACACTCGGCTACTCGGCCAATGGCATCCAATTGGCGGTAGAGCGCAACGCAGCGTCCTTCGCCAGCGTCGGCCAAACCCCGAACCAACGCGCCGTCGCCGCGGCCGCCGAGCAACTGGGCGCCGGTAATCCGCTCTATGAAACCTTGCTGCTTTCGCCGACTGCCGCCGTCGCGCAACAAGCCTTCCAGCAACTGTCTGGTGAGATTCACCCGGCAATCGGCACGCTGCTGATCAACGACAGCCGTTACCTGCGCGATGCCGTCGGCGAACGCCTGCGTGAACGTGATCTGTTTGACGCCGCGGCACCGACCGATGACCGCAGCAACGCCTGGGTCAAAGTCCTCGGCGCCTGGGGCAAGAGCGATGGCGGGCATGACAACGCCAGTTCCAACAGCTCCATCGGCGGCTTGCTGGCCGGTGTCGACGGGCTGATCACTGAAGATACGCGGCTGGGTTTCGTAACCGGTTACAGCGACAGTTCGTTGAGCATGGGCGATGGCACGCATTCGTCAGCCTCCGTCGATAGCTACCACTTGGGCGCCTATCTGGGCCATGAAATCGATGCGCTGCGTCTGAGCGTCGGCGGCGCCTACAGCTGGCATCGCATCGACGTGAAGCGTGATCTGCAATTCGGCGACGTCAGCGGCAAACAGAAATCCAAACGCGATGCGACAACCGCACAACTGTTTACCGAAGCGGCGTATCGCCTGGACCTGCAACCGCTGGCACTGGAACCGTTCGCCAACCTGGCTTACGTGCACCTGAACAGCGACAGCTTCACCGAGAAAGGTGATGCCGCAGCGCTCAAGGGCGGCGAAGACAACCGCGACGCCGTGCTCTCGACCCTCGGCCTGCGGGCGAGCAAAGCGATTGCCCTGTCGGACAAGCAGCAGCTGGAACTGTCCGGCACGCTGGGCTGGCAGCACAACCTGAGCAACACCCGTTCCGAAGATCATCTGGCCTTCGCCAACGGCAACACCGCGTTCAGCGTGCAGAGCGTTTCCCTGGATCGTAACGCCGCCGTCATTGGTGCGCGGGCCGGTTTGGCGGTGGCGCAGGACGTTCGATTGAGCCTGGATTACAACGGACTGCTCGGCTCCCGCGAGAAAGACCACGGTGTTGGTCTGACGCTCGACTGGCAGTTCTGATTTGACGCAAAGGAAGCAAACCTATGGGACTGTTTGATTACAAAAATGCTGACGGCAAGGCGTTGTACAGCGACGCCATCGCCCTGACGTTGTACGCGTACACCCCGACGGGGCAGCCACTGCCTGCGACCGGTTGGGCGCCGATTGGCGCTACACAGCTGGGTTATCAAGGCAAGGTCGGCGCACAAGGCACCTTCTGTGGCGAGAAGGACGGCTTCACCAGCGCCGAAGCCGAAGTACTCGGCAAATACGACGCGGCGGGCAAGCTGATCGGTATCGGCATTGCCTTCCGAGGCACTGGTGGTCTGGGTTATAGCGACACCTTCGGCGACATGAAAAACAACCTGCTGGCGGCTGTCGGCCCGGTGGATTACGCTACGAACTATGCGAAAAACGCCTTCGACAATTTGCTCAAGGACGTCGCCGCGTTTGCGATCGGCCATGGCCTGAACGCCAGGGATGTTCTGGTCAGCGGTCACAGTCTCGGCGGATTAGGGGTCAACAGCCTCGCCGAACTGAGCGGCGACAACTGGGGCGGTTTCTTCAAGGAGGCCAACTACGTTGCCTTCGCCTCGCCGACCCAGAGCGCTACCGGCAACAACGTGCTGAACATCGGTTACGAGAACGATCCGGTGTTTCGGGTACTCGACGGCACGACATTCAGCAGCGGCTCCCTGGGCAAGCACGACGGTCATCAGGATTCGGCGACCAACAACATCGTCAACTTCAATGACCAGTACGCGTCCACCGCGCAGAACCTGGTGCCGTTCAGCATCCTCAACCCGCTGAACTGGTCGGCTCACGGCTCGCTGGGGTATGCCGACGGGTTGAACCGGGTGATCGACTCGCGTTTCTACAACCTCACCGACAAGGACTCGACGCTGATCGTGTCCAACCTGGCGGAAGCGTCCCGGGGCAAGACCTGGGTCGAGGACCTCGGTCGTAGCGGCGAACCTCACACCGGCAGCATATTCATCATCGGCACCGACAGCAATGACCTGCTCAAGGGCGGTGCCGGCAATGACTTCATCGAAGGCCGCGATGGCAATGACCGGTTCCGCGATGACGGTGGCTACAACCTCCTGCTGGGCGGCAAGGGCAGCAACACCTTCGAATTGCAGAAGCCGTTGCAGAACTTCAGCGTTGCCAACGACGGCGACGGCACGCTGTACGTGCGGGATGCCTATGGCGGCATCAGCATGACCCGCGACATCGGCGCGTTGGTCAGTCAGGAGTCGGGCTCATGGTGGGGGAGCAAGGAGGTGACTTACAGCGTGACCGCCAACGGTTTGCTCAACGGCAGCGAACTGACCCACTACAACCACTCGCTTAACGGTGACGCCTACGGCAACACACTGGCGGCCACTGTCGACGGCGACTGGTTGTTCGGCAA
Organism: Pseudomonas sp. GL_093; assembly: GCF_057837605.1. Taxonomy (NCBI): domain Bacteria; kingdom Pseudomonadati; phylum Pseudomonadota; class Gammaproteobacteria; order Pseudomonadales; family Pseudomonadaceae; genus Pseudomonas; species Pseudomonas sp. GL_093. Next base: position 3,479,047 of record NZ_CM174448.1, read on the forward strand.
TGCCGGCGACGACCTGCTGCGCAGCGACAAAAGCCAGGTGACGTTTGTCGGTGGCGCGGGCAATGACGTGATGCAGGCCTCGGGTGGCAACAACACCTTTCTGTTCAGCGGCGCCTTCGGTTTCGACGTGGTCAATGGCTACCAGAGCAACGACAAACTGCTGTTCATGGGCGTTCAGGGCGCGGGGCAGGGTTATGACTACACGCAACACGCTTCGCAGTCGGGCCATGACACGGTGCTGAAGATTGGCGACTTTGCCGTGACCCTGGTGGGAGTGGGACTGGATAACCTGTCGGCTTCAGGCATTACGTTTGCCTGAGGCTGCATGCACTAAATGCTCCGGGGCGCCTCGTGATCGGGCGTCCTGGTTGTGAGCTATCTCTAACAATTCCAACAAAGAGAGAGGCAATACCAATGGGTGTGTACGACTACAAAAACTTCGGTACAGCCGATTCCAAAGCGTTATTTACCGACGCGATGGCGATCACGCTGTATTCCTATCACAACCTGGATAACGGCTTTGCCACCGGTTATCAGCACAACGGCTTCGGCCTTGGCTTGCCGGCGACACTGGTGACCGCGCTAATCGGCGGCACCGACTCCCAGGGCGTCATTCCCGGAATCCCATGGAACCCCGATTCGGAAAAAGCCGCGCTGGACGCGGTGCAGAAAGCCGGCTGGACGCCCATCACCGCCACGCAACTGGGCTATGACGGCAAGGTCGATGCACGTGGAACGTTCTTCGGCGAGAAAACCGGGTACACCAGCGCTCAGGTGGAAATCCTCGGCAAGTACGACGCGCAGGGTCATCTCAGCGAAATCGGTATCGCCTTTCGCGGCACCAGCGGCCCACGAGAAAGCCAGATCAGCGACTCCATCGGCGATGTGATCAATGATCTGCTGGCGGCGCTGGGGCCCAAGGATTATGCGAAAAACTACGTCGGCGAAGCCTTCGGCGACCTGCTTGGCGACGTGGCGGCCTTTGCCCGGGCCAATGGCCTGTCGGGCAAGGACGTGCTGGTCAGCGGTCACAGCCTCGGCGGGCTGGCGGTCAACAGCCTGGCGGACTTGAGCACGGACAAGTGGTCCGGGTTCTACCAGGATTCCAACTACATCGCCTACGCCTCGCCGACCCAAAGCAGCACCGATAAAGTGCTGAACGTCGGTTACGAGAACGACCCGGTGTACCGCGCCCTCGATGGTTCATCCTTTAACCTGTCGTCGGTGGGCGTGCACGATGCCGCCAAGGTCTCGGCGACCGATAACATCGTCAGCTTCAACGACCACTACGCCTCGACCGCGTGGAATGTGCTGCCGTTTTCCATCCTCAACATCCCGACCTGGATCTCGCACTTGCCCACCGCCTATGGCGACGGCATGAACCGGGTGATCGAGTCGAAGTTCTACGACCTCACCAGCAAAGACTCGACGATCATCGTTGCCAACCTGTCGGACCCGGCGCGCGCCAACACTTGGGTTCAGGATCTGAATCGCAACGCTGAAACCCACAAGGGCAGCACGTTCATCATCGGCAGTGACGGCGATGACCTGATTCAGGGTGGCAAGGGCAATGACTACCTGGAAGGCCGCGATGGCAACGACACCTTCCGCGACGGCGGTGGTTACAACATCCTGTTGGGCGGCAAGGGCAACAACGTGCTGGACGTGCAGCAGTCGGTGAAAAACTTCGACTTCGCCAATGACGGCGCCGGAAACCTGTACATCCGCGACGCCAATGGCGGCATCAGCATGACCCGCGACATCGGTAGCATTGTGACCAAGGAGCCAGGGTTTCTGTGGGGGCTGTTCAAGGATGACGTGACCCACAGCGTCACGGCCGAAGGCCTTAAGGCGGGCAGCAACCTGACTCAGTACGCGTCAACAGTGAAGGGCGGCGCCGGGGCCGATACGCTCACGGCTCACACCGGTGGTGATTGGTTGTTGGGGCTGGACGGCAACGACCATTTGCTCGGCGGCAAGGGCAACGATGTGTTTGTCGGCGGGGCAGGCAATGACTTACTGGAGTCGGGGGGCGGGATCGATACGTTCCTGTTTAGCGGCGCGTTTGGTCAGGACCGGGTGGTTGGTTACCAGGCCAGCGACAAACTGGTGTTTCTCGGGGTTCAGGGGGTGATGCCGAACGATGACTATCGGGCGCATGCCACGGCAGTAGGGCACGACACGGTGCTGACGTTTGGCGGGGATTCGGTGACGTTGGTTGGGGTTGGGCTGGATAGCTTGTCCAGTGGAGGGGTTGTTATCGCCTGAGGGTGATGCGCCGTCTGTGAGGGACTCTTCGCGAGCAGGCTCGCTCCCACATTGGAACTCGGTCTAATGTGGGAGCGAGCCGGCTCCGGGCGGCGTTCCGACGATGAACGATGACTCGGTATTTAGTCTTCCCGTCGAATCGTGGTCACTTCATCAGCCTTGACCTTCACTTTCGCCCCGGAAATATCTTCGAATTCAAAGAAGCCGTCCTTGGTCTTGGTTTTCGGCATGTCCTTGGTCAAATACTGGGTGCCGTTCTGCAGCGTTACAACCGTTGGCGTCGAGCAACCGGCCAGGGCCAGAAAGGCCGCTACCGCCAGGGGGAAGCCCAGAGTCTTGATATTCATAACCACCTCTCAACCTTCAAAAAAACAGCGCGACTGCCACGAACGAAATCAATCGTCACTGCGCCTCTAACGCGGTTAGGTGCGATGGATCGACAGAAAGTTCAGAAACACCCAAAAAATTACCGATTAACGCCGCCGCTTATCCTTTTCCGTTTGCACGGGGCAGGGCGTAGCTGGTATCTGTACGCATAACCAGTACTCGCTCGCCATGGCCTTTTTTCCTGTGACTGCAAACCCTCTCGACGATCCGTTCTACTACTTGAACAACTTCATGCAAGTGCTTGATTGGCTTGAGCATCGCTATGCCGATGTGTTGAGTGTCGAAGAGCAGCACTTCATCCGCGAGTTCAAGCGGTTGCCCCGTGAACCCAGGGCGCTGCTGGTCAGGATGGTGATGCGCAAGGGGAATCACTTCCGGGCGAGCAAGCTGCATTACGTCGAAATCGGCGACATCGCCATTGCCGCCGGCCCACTGCTGGCGCTGGGCTGGATCGATGAGCAATCGCCGCTGTCGATCGAAGCGCTGTTCGAGGTGCTGCTCAAGGCGGAAATTCTCCAGTGTTTTGGCGCCACCATCGATCAACCCAAGGGAAAAAAGACCGATTGGCTGCCCGCACTGAGCGAACAGTTTCCCCAGGCCCAAAGTTTCGGCCAGTGGTGCCCGTCGCTGGATGATCGATTGTTCAGCCTGACCATCATGGGCCTGTGCGACCGGCTGCGCTTGATGTTTTTTGGCAATCTTTACCAGGACTGGTCCGAGTTCGTACTGGCTGACCTGGGCATCTTTACCTATGAAAAGGTCGAGTTCTGTGCCGACTCCCGAGGCCTGCGCAGCCGTGACGACGTGGACGCCTGCCTCTTTCTTTATGAGTGTCAGCAGCATTTTGAGGCCGGCGAAGCCGTGGAAGGCATTGTCGAGCAGATCAAAGGGCTGGCGCTGAGCAATCCCTGGCTGCAACGACGTCGCGGCAAACTGTTGTTCCAGATCGGTCAACACTGCGAGCGCCTGGCGGATTTCTCTAACGCACTGACGATCTACCGCGAGTGTGCCTATCCCGGCGCGCGCCTGCGGTTGATTCGCGTATTGGAGCGCTGCGGTGAATATCAGCTGGCCATGGACCTGGCCGTCGCAGTGGAGCAATCGCCGGAAAGTGTCGCCGAACAGCAACAGTTGCTGCGTGTGCTGCCCAGGCTGCGGCGCAAGTTGGGCGGACCGGTGATAAAGCGCTCGTCCCCACGGGAAATGCTGCGCCTGGACCTGCAACTGCCCAGAACCGACCCGGCGCTGTCGGTGGAATATTACGTTCAGGCGCATTTGGCGGAAGATTCGGCACCGGTGCATTACGTCGAAAACAGCCTGATCAACTCGCTGTTCGGTCTGCTGTGCTGGCCGGCGATTTTTGCGCCGTTGCCGGGGGCGTTTTTCCACCCGTTCCAGCGTGGGCCTGTGGATCTGCTCAATGAGGACTTTCACGAACGCCGCGCGGAGCTGTTCCAGGGCTGCCTGGCTGAACTCGATGACGGGCGTTACCGCCAGACGATTCGCGAACGCTATGCCAGCAAGTGGGGCGTGCAGTCGCCCTTCGTGTTCTGGGGTGTGCTGAGCGAAGAATTGCTCGATCAGGCACTCGATTGCTTGCCGGCCGAACACCTCAAGCACTGGTTCAATCGACTGCTGTTGGACATCAAGGCCAATCGCGCCGGCATGCCGGACCTGATCCAGTTTTGGCCGCAGGACAAAACCTACCGGATGATCGAAGTCAAAGGGCCCGGTGATCGCCTGCAAGACAACCAATTGCGCTGGCTCGAGTTCTGTCATGAGCACCAGATGCCGATTGCTGTCTGCTACGTGCAATGGGCGGAGCAGGGCGCTTGAGTTACAGCATCGCGGTGCGGGCGCTGTGTGAATTCACCGCCAAGGTGGGTGACCTCGACCTGCGTTTTACGCCTTCACCGACGGCGCTGGAAGGGATTGTCGGGCACCGTACGGTGGCGTCCCGGCGTAGCGAGGGCTACCAGAGTGAAGTCGCGCTTGAAGGCCAGTATCAAACGTTAAAGGTAAAGGGCCGGGCCGACGGCTACGATCCCGCGCAAAACTGCCTGGAAGAAGTCAAAACCTATCGCGGCGACTTGAGCAAGCAACCGGCCAACCACCGTCAGCTGCACTGGGCGCAGGCGAAGATTTACGGTTGGTTGATGTGTCAGAAACTGGAGCTGGCGCAGATCAATCTGGCCCTGGTGTATTTCGACATCGTCAGCGAAAAGGAAACCTGCCTGGTCGAAGCGTTCAGCGCCGCGCAACTGCGGCTGTTCTTCGAACAACATTGCGCCTTGTTCCTGCATTGGGCCGAACAGGAAATGGCTCATCGCGAAGGGCGTAATCGGGCGGCGCAACAACTGGCGTTTCCCCACGCCGACTTTCGACCGGGGCAGCGTCATCTGGCGGAATCGGTGTTCAAGGCCGTCAGCACCGGTCGTTGCTTGATGGCCCAGGCGCCCACGGGGATCGGCAAGACGGTCGGCACGCTGTTCCCGATGCTCAAGGCCCTGGCGCCGCAGCAACTGGACAAGGTGTTCTTCCTCACGGCGAAAACCCCGGGGCGCAAACTGGCACTGGACGCCGCGCAGGTGATCCTCGACAGCGCCGACGCGCCACCCTTGCGGGTGCTCGAAATGATCGCCCGGGACAAGGCCTGCGAGCATCCGGACAAAGCCTGTCACGGCGAATCCTGCCCGCTGGCCCGGGGGTTTTATGATCGCTTGCCCGCCGCTCGCCAGGCGGCCAGCAAATTGTCCCTGCTGAACCAGAACGCTTTGCGCGAGGTCGCCCTGCAACACGACGTCTGTCCCTACTACCTGAGCCAGGAAATGGCCCACTGGGCAGACGTGGTGGTCGCCGATTACAACTACTATTTCGATTTCAGCGCGCTGCTGTTCGGGCTGGCCCAGGCTAATAACTGGAACGTCGCGGTGCTGGTGGACGAAGCACACAACCTGGTGGAGCGCGGCCGGCAGATGTACAGCGCCAGCCTCGACCAATCGACCCTCAACGGCGTACGAAAAACCGCGCCCGAGGCGTTGAAAAAACCTTTGCAACGGGTCAACCGTGAGTGGAATGCCCTGCATAACCTGCAACTCGGCGCCTATCAGGCCTATGACAAAGCCCCGGAAAAACTGCTCCAGGCGTTGTCGTCGTGCAGCGCAAGCATCGGCGATTACCTGAACGATCATCCGCAAGGCCTGGAGGGCGCGTTACAGAACTGCTATTTCGACATGCTGCAATTTTGCCGGGTGGCCGAACTCTTCGATGAACAGTTCCTGTTCGACATCAGCAAACGCGACCTCGACCGCCAACGCAACCTGTCGCAGCTGTGCCTGCGCAACGTGGTGCCCGCCGGCTTCATCCGCCCACGCTTGACGGCTGCACGCAGCACCGTGCTGTTTTCCGCGACCCTGAGCCCTCGCCACTACTATGCCGATCTGCTGGGTACGCCGGCGAACACGGTGTGGATAGACGTTGAATCGCCATTTCACGCCGATCAGCTGCAAGTGCACATCGTCAGCCAGATCTCTACGCGGTTCGTCCATCGCCAGTCATCCCTTGCACCGATCGTCGAGCTGATCGCCCGGCAGTTCAGCCAACGTCCCGGCAACTACCTGGCGTTTTTCAGCAGCTTTGATTATTTGCAGCAAGTGGCGCAGTTGCTGGCCGAGAAACATCCACACATCAACCTATGGTCGCAGTCCCGAGGCATGGGGGAAGGGCAGCGACAGGACTTTCTCGATCAGTTCACCGCCGAGAGCCAGGGCGTCGGTTTTGCAGTGTTGGGCGGGGCTTTTGGCGAAGGCATCGACTTGCCGGGCGCGCGACTGATCGGAGCGTTTATCGCCACCCTCGGCCTGGCTCAACTCAACCCGGTCAACGAGCAGTTGAAACAGCGCATGGCAGTGATTTTCGGCGCCGGTTATGACTACACCTACCTGTTTCCCGGCGTACAGAAAGTGGTACAGGCGGCGGGGAGGGTGATCCGCACCCAGCAGGATCAAGGGGTGGTGATGTTGATCGATGACCGGTTTGGCGACACCAAGGTCAAGCAGTTACTGCCGCGTTGGTGGTCGATTGCTCCGAGGATTTTGCACGCTATCGAGTAGGATTTTTACTTTAAAAACATCGACATATCTTGAAAGAAAGGCCCATTTGAACAATCAGCGAATGCGGTCTTTATTCAAAGAGCCAGTCATCACTTTCAAGCTGAATCTTTGATAAGGAAATCAAGATATGTCAGTAGCACCGAAATACACATACACCCCTGAGCAGGTCACCGCAGCATTCAATGAGATAAAAGCAACGCTGTTCAGCGGCATCAAGGCCGAGGCAACCCCAAAAATTCTGGTCGTTGCCGGGCTGCAAGGGTCAGGCAAAACCTATCTGCTGGAAAAGAACCTGCTGCCTTCAAAACGCTACGACAACTATGTTCGCCTGTACCTGCCTGACTACCGCAAGAAACACCCCCAATATGCAGAGATGATCAAGCTCGGGGGCTTGCATGCGTACGAGCATACCGAGGCATTTGTTCGTGAAGTCAGTACGAAGATCTTTACACAGGCCTTCACCGGTAAATTCAACATCATCATGGAGTGTGCGTTCGATAGCCTCGATTTCGCGGCCTTCCCGCCGTCGGCGACCGCCGCCGGTTATCAGTTCGAAAATCACATCGTGGGCTGCACTCAAGAGTTTGCTCATGTGTCGAGCATTAAACGAGCGTTCAAAAGCCTTGAAGACCAGGAAATGGAACGGTTTGTCACGATATCGACGCTGGATGCCAGCATGCGTTATGCGCCTGCGATCATCCTGGCCTTCGAGACGGCTGCAAAGGCGGTCAGCGGCTCGCAAGTCAGTTTGTACGAACGCGGGTTCGGCGTGTTGAACGAGCGAACCTTGATTGCCCAGAATACTTACTCCAAAGCTGCCAACGGTTCCGTCAGCACAACCACATCCAAAGTGGATTTTGCGTACAGCGTCTATTCGAGCATCATCGACAACCGTGTCTTCGCGGTGAGTGATCGCGATGAAGTCGTCAAAGAGTGTCATCTGGCACTGCTCAAGACGACGACTCATGCTCGGCATGTTCCGAATTTCGTCTACAACGATCTGTACGCCTACATTGTCCAATACGTGAATCGGTAACGCTGGGCGACGAGTACCGTTTTTCCGACTTTCCAAATGCGTGGTTTGTCGCATACTCCAAAAAAACGGTCATACCAAGAGGGATCAATGAACGAGGATCGGACCAAAGCCAACGCCATCGACGACAGTCGTTTTCGCCTGTTGATCGATGCTGTGATTGACTACGCGATCTACATGATTGATCCCGAAGGCATCATCACCAGCTGGAACGCTGGCGCCAGGCGTTTCAAGGGGTATGAAGAGGCCGAGATTCTCGGTCAGCATTTTTCGCGGTTCTATACCGAAGAGGATCGCCGTGTCGGTTTGCCCCAGCGAGCGCTGGACACGGCGATCAGGGAGGGGCGTTTCGAGGGGGAAGGCTGGCGGGTTCGCAAGGACGGCACGCATTTCTGGTGCCACGTCGTCATTGATCCGATTCTCGACCCGTCGGGTAAGTTGCTAGGGTTTGCCAAGATTACCCGCGACCTGACCGACCGCAAAATGGCCGAAGAAGTCCTCAAGCAAAGCGAGCAGCAGTTCCGCCTGCTGGTTCAAAGCGTCACTGATTACGCCATCTACATGCTCACCCCGGATGGCCGCATGACCAACTGGAACCTTGGGGCTCAGCGCATCAAGGGCTACTTGCCCGAAGAAGTCATCGGCCAGCATTTTTCGATGTTTTACACCCCGGAAGATCGCGAGGCCGGCGAACCACAACGGACCCTGGACATTGCAGTACGTGAGGGGAGATTCGAAAACAAAGGCTGGCGTGTGCGCAAGGACGGTACGCGGTTCCTGGCACATGTCGTGGTGGACCCGATTTGGGGCGACACCGGAACGTTACTCGGCTTTGCCAAGATCACCCGTGATATCACCGAAGTCACACAAGCCCAGCAGGCCCTTGAGCAAACCCGCGAAGCGCTGTTTCAGGCGCAGAAGCTGCAGGTCATCGGTCAACTCAGTGGTGGCATTGCCCACGACTTCAACAACTTGCTGACCGTCATCCTTGGCAATCTGGAGATCATCCGCAAACGCGTCGGGGACGATTCGAGAATTACCCGATTGGTGGACAACGCCACTCAAGGTGCGTTGCGTGGCGTAACCCTGACTCAGCGCATGCTGGCGTTTGCCAGACGCCAGGAGCTCAAGTCCGAACCTGTCGAGATTCCGAAGCTGGTGCATGGGATTACCGGACTGTTGCGCAGCTCCCTCGGGCCTTCCGTGGTGCTCGAAACGCGCTTTTCGGCAGAACTTGAACCGGTCATGGCCGACGTCAATCAGCTCGAACTGGCGGTCCTGAACCTGGTGACCAACGCTCGCGATGCAATGCCCCATGGCGGAAAAATCGTTATCAGTGCCCAGACAGATGCTGTTCTGGACAAGGAGCAGCTTTCCCTGGCGCCCGGTCGTTATGTCTGCCTGAGTGTTACCGACACCGGTGAGGGTATGGATGACGCGACGCTGGCATCGGCAACGGACCCTTTTTTCACCACAAAGGGCGTTGGCAAAGGTACTGGCCTGGGGCTGTCGATGGTTCATGGTTTTATCGAGCAATTGGGCGGCCGATTCGTTCTCAAGAGCCTGAAGGACAAAGGTACAACCGCCGAACTGTGGATACCCGTCGCCGCCGCTGGTTCAGTCGCCAAACCTGTTGCCGAGGAGCACGCCGCACCGCCCGTGCCCCGACTGTGTGTGTTGGTGGTGGACGACGACAGTCTGGTATTGACCAGTACCTGCCTGTTGCTCGAGGACCTGGGGCATCGAGTGATCAGTGCAGTGTCCGGTGCACAGGCGCTGGCCATGTTCGACAGCGAACAGGCGATTGATCTGGTCATCACCGACATGGCCATGCCACAGATGAATGGCGCGCAACTGGCGCAGGCCATCCGGATCATTAAGCCGAGCCTGCCGATCATTCTTGCCACTGGTTACGCCGAGCGCCTGGAAGGTTTCGCCACCAGACTTCCGCGCTTGTCCAAACCCTTTACCCAAATCAACCTGGTGGAAATCATCGCCACGACCATGAAATGACTAAGCCCGAGACCCTGCGCCTGGGGCTTTGCGAACCGATCAACCACGCCGCCAGCACCGTGACAAGCATCGCAGACCCCGTGTATTGTCATTCCAGCTGAACGTGTCCCGTGAACCGAACAACCAAAAAGGCCCGGCATATGCCTAATGCCGATCAGTTAAGCCAAAACGCGATCCGTAGCAGCTGGCGAAGCCTGCGTTCGGCTGCGCAGCAGTCGTAAAACCTGAGTTCGCGGTCTTCCTGAAACACCGCATCGTCTGACTTCACGACTGCTGCGCAGCCGAACGCAGGCTTCGCCAGCTGCTACGGATTGTGTTGTTCCTTAACTGATCGGCATTAGGCATATGCCGGGCTTTTTGTTGTCCTATCCGTGCATCAAGCCGCCAGATTGGCTGCGCTCATTTCTTTCTTGTACTGGGCTTTCAAACTTTCCATTTGCACCCCCAGCTCTTCCAGTGTGGCTTTGCCCAACAGCTTCTTGGCCTGAGGGAACATCTCGGTTTCCTCTTCTTCGATGTGGTGTTCCAGCAGTTCCTTGACCACTTTCACGCGACCGGCGAATTCCGGGGTGGACGGGTCGGTGACTTTCAGGTCTGGCAGCACCAGGGAATCAACGGTGCGATGTTCTTCCTTGGCTTCGTAATACATGACGTCCTGCTCCTTGCCCCCGGCTTTCTTGTACGCCGGGTACAAGACTTCTTCTTCGAGACGGGTATGGATGGCGATCTCCATTTCCAGTTTGGCCAGCAACTCGCCGCGCTTTTTAACACCACGCTCGGTGGATTCGCTTAATTGGGTCAGGATGCCTTTTACGCGTTCATGGTCGGCTTTCAACAAGTCTATGGCGTTCATGGTTGAGTCTCTCCAACGAGTCAGGGGGTGAGCGCGAACGGTCTAAAGGCCGAAAGTCGCTCATTGTCCTGGAGCATTTGTCGTGCCGCTTTGCTGGAGCGATAACTTGTTTATAAAACAATAAGTTGAAGTGATTGATGGCGAACTGAGGTCATGCAGCCTGCATGAGTCTGGAAATTGACTCATGCAGTTCGCAGTGGAGCATTGATGTTCCAGGCAATAAAAAGCCCGGCGATTGCGCCGGGCTTTTCAAGTTCAGGATATGGGTTCGGGTTGCTGGAGCGTGTCAGGCGTTGCGATTGAGCAAACTGCGCTCCATCCGCGCGATGCCTTCTTCCAGCAATGCCCGTGGGCAGCCGAAATTCAGGCGCACGAACTGTTTGCTGTCATCGCCGAAATCCAGACCCGCGCTCAACCCGACCTTGGCTTGCTCAAGGAAGAACTGCTGAGGGTTATCCAGTCCCAGCGCCGAGCAATCGAGCCACGCCAGATACGTGCCTTGCGGGATATTCATGGTCACACCCGGCAGTCGGGTGTTGACCGCGTCCACCAGATAATCCCGATTGCTTTGCAGATACGCCTTCAACCCGGCCAGCCAAGGGCCGCCTTCGCTGTAGGCGACGCGCGTCGCTTCCATGCCCAACGGGTTGACGCTGTCGACCATGCCGCAGCGGGCGTGGTTGACCTTTGCACGCAAAGCCGAGTCCTGAATAATCATGAACGATGTTTTCAGACCGGCGATGTTGTAGGCCTTGCTCGCCGACATCAGCGTGATGGTGCGCTTGGCGATTTCCGGGCTCAGGGAAGCCGTCGGAATGTGCACGCGCCCGTCGAAACACAGCTCGGCATGGATCTCGTCAGAGATGATCCAAGCATCGTGCTCCAGGCAGATGTCGGTGACCGCTTGCAGTTCTTCCCGCGGGAAGACTTTGCCCACCGGGTTGTGCGGGTTGCTCAGCAGCAGCGCACCGCCACCGGTCAGCGCCTGATTCAGGGCATCGAGTGGCGTGGCGTAAGTGCCGTCCGCCAACGCGTCGAATTCGAGTTCAACCTTGTTCAATCCCCAGTGACCCGGCGCATGACGCAGCGGCGGGTAGTTCGGGACCTGAACCACGACGTTCTGCTGCGGCTGGACCAGCGCATTCAGCGCCATGTTGAACCCCGACTCCACGCCCGGCAGGAAAATCAGTTCCTCAGGCAATACGCGCCAGGCGTACTTGTTCCACAGATCGGCGACGATGGCATCGCGCAAGTCATCCTGGGCCACGCTGTAGCCGAGCATCGGGTGTTCCAGACGTTTTTGCAGGGCCTGGAGGATCACCGGCGGTGCGGAGAAGTCCATGTCGGCCACCCACATCGGCAACACGTCGGCCGGGTAACGGCTCCATTTGGTACTGCCGGTGTTGTGGCGGTCGAACACCTGATCAAAATCGAAAGTCATGCTCAGTCTCATAAAGGGCAGGGTAAATCCGACGGTCATGATAAACGCCAAGCCCCTGTGGGAGCGAGCACCCACAGGTTGGGTGTGATGGCTGACGGCCCGGTGTTGCCCGATGGTCGGTTTTCACACAGTCAGTTCTAACATTGTCTACAGTTTTAAGTGTCGGCAGCCAGACTGCCGCAACCGTGATTGTCCAGAAAAACCCGGCAAAACTACCGGGTCTCCACCTGACAGGAGTGCACGATGGACCTCAACCGTCGTCAGTTCTTCAAGGTCGCTGGTATCGGCCTTGCGGGCTCGAGCCTCGGCGCGCTGGGCATGGCCCCCGCGACTGCCTTCGCCGAGCAGGTGCGCCACTTCAAGCTTGCCCACACCCATGAAACCCGCAACACCTGCCCGTACTGCTCGGTCGGCTGCGGCGTGATCATGTACAGCCAGGGCGATGCCGCCAAGAATGTCGCGCAAAACATCATCCACATCGAAGGCGATTCCGACCACCCGGTCAACCGCGGCACCCTGTGCCCAAAAGGCGCCGGCCTGCTGGACTTCATTCACAGCCCCGGCCGTCTGCAATACCCACAGGTGCGCAAACCCGGCACCACCGAGTGGACGCGCATTTCCTGGGATGAAGCGCTCGATCGCGTCGCCGACCTGATGAAGGCCGACCGCGACGCCAACTTCATCGAGAAGAATGCCCAGGGCCAAACGGTGAACCGCTGGCTGACCACCGGTTTTCTCGCGGCCTCGGCGGCCTCCAACGAAGCGGGTTACATCACCCACAAGGTGGTTCGCAGTCTCGGCATGCTGGGGTTCGATAACCAGGCGCGTGTCTGACACGGCCCGACGGTGGCAAGTCTTGCCCCGACGTACGGCCGTGGTGCCATGACCAATACCTGGACCGATATCGGTAACGCGAATCTGATCCTGGTAATGGGCGGCAACGCAGCAGAAGCGCACCCGTGCGGCTTCAAATGGGTGACCGAAGCCAAGGCGCACAACAAGGCACGCTTGATCGTGGTCGATCCGCGTTTTACCCGGACCGCCTCGGTGGCCGACTATTACGCGCCGATTCGCACCGGCACCGACATCGCCTTCATGGGCGGGCTGATCAACTACCTGCTGACCGAAGACAAAATCCAGCACGAGTACGTGCGCAACTACACCGACGTGTCGTTCATCGTCAAAGCCGGTTATGGCTTCGAGGACGGGATCTTCAGCGGCTACGACGCGGCCAAACGCAGCTACACGGACAAGTCCGGCTGGGGTTATGAACTCGGTGATGACGGCTTCGTCAAGGTCGACCCGACCCTGCAAGACCCGCGCTGTGTCTATCAGTTAATGAAGACCCATTACAGCCGCTACAACATCGAACTGGCCAGCCAGATTTGCGGCATGCCGGTGGATGCCATGCAGAAGATCTGGGAAGAAATCGCCACCTGCTCGCAACCGGGCAAGACCATGACGATTCTCTACGCGCTGGGCTGGACGCAGCACTCGATCGGTTCGCAGATCATTCGCAGCGCGGCCATGGTGCAATTGCTGCTGGGCAACGTCGGTATGCCGGGTGGGGGCGTCAATGCCTTGCGCGGGCACTCCAACATTCAGGGGCTGACCGACCTCGGTTTGCTGTCCAATTCGCTGCCGGGCTACCTGACCTTGCCGCAGGATGCGGAGCAGGATTACAACGCCTACATCGTCAAACGCACGCAAAAACCGTTGCGTCCGGGGCAGCTGTCCTATTGGCAAAACTATGGCAAGTTCCACGTCAGCCTGATGAAAGCCTGGTACGGCGCGAATGCCACGCTCGAAAACCGCTGGGCTTACGACTATCTGCCGAAACTCGACATCCCGAACTACGACATCCTCAAAGTGTTCGACCTGATGGGCCAGGGCAAGGTCAACGGCTACATGTGCCAGGGCTTCAACCCCATCGCCGCGTTGCCTGACAAAAACCGGGTGATGGCGGCGCTGGCCAAGCTGAAGTGGCTGGTGGTGATGGACCCGCTGTCCACCGAAACCTCGGAGTTCTGGCGAAATGTCGGGCCGTACAACGATGTCGAAACCGCTGGCATCCAGACCGAAGTGATTCGCCTGCCCACCACCTGTTTCGCCGAAGAAGACGGCTCGCTGGTCAACAGCAGCCGCTGGCTGCAATGGCACTGGAAAGGCGCCGACGGTCCTGGTGAAGCGCGCACCGATGTGCGGATCATGAGCGAGCTGTTTATCCGTCTGCGCCAGCGTTACCAGGCCAACGGCGGCGCTTATGCCGAGCCGATCCTCAAACTGTCCTGGCCGTACAAAATTGCCGAGGAGCCTTCGCCGGAAGAACTGGCCAAAGAAATCAACGGCTATGCCACCACCGACTTCACCGACGCTACCGGCGCGGCGATCAAGGGCAACGCGCAACTGGCCGGTTTTGGCCAGCTCAAGGACGACGGCAGTACGGCTTCCGGTTGCTGGATTTTCTGCGGCAGCTGGACTGAAGCGGGCAACCAGATGGCCCGGCGCGACAACAGCGATCCATATGGCATGAAGCAACATCAGGGCTGGGCCTGGGCCTGGCCGGCGAACCGGCGGATTCTCTACAACCGCGCTTCGTGCGACCCGCAAGGCAAGCCGTGGGACGAGAAAAAACGCCTGGTATGGTGGAACGGCAAAGTCTGGGGCGGCACCGATGTGCCGGACTTCAAGGCCGACTCGCCACCGGAAGCCGGAATGAATCCGTTCATCATGAACCCCGAAGGCGTGGCGCGGTTCTTTGCCGTCGACAAGATGAACGAAGGGCCTTTCCCTGAGCATTACGAGCCGTTCGAAACGCCGATCGGCATCAACCCGCTGCACCCGGAAAACAAGAAGGCCACCAGCAACCCGGCGGCGCGGATCTTCGATTCGGTATGGGATTCCTTAGGCGTGGCCAAGGACTATCCGTATGCCGCGACCAGCTACCGGCTGACCGAGCATTTCCACTTCTGGAGCAAGCATTGCAAGCTCAACGCGATTGCCCAACCCGAGCAGTTCGTCGAGATCGGTGAAGTGCTGGCCAAGGAGAAAGGCATCGTGGCCGGCGACCGGGTCCGTGTCAGTTCCAAGCGCGGGCATATAGAAGCGGTAGCGGTGGTGACCAAGCGGATTCGTCCGCTGCAGGTCAACAATCAGGTGGTGCACCAGATCGGTATCCCGCTGCACTGGGGCTTTACCGGCCTCACGCGCCACGGTTACCTGACCAACACCCTGGTGCCGTTCCTCGGCGATGGCAACACTCAGACCCCGGAATCCAAGTCATTCCTGGTCAACGTGGAGAAAGTCTAAATGGCCAGCCAAGACATCATCGCCCGTTCGGCCACCACGACCGTCCCGTCCTCGGTACGCAATCAAGAGGAAGTGGCCAAGCTGATCGACACCACCAAGTGCATTGGCTGTAAGGCCTGCCAAGTCGCCTGCTCGGAATGGAACGAGCTGCGCGACGACGTCGGCCACAACCTCGGCACCTACGACAACCCACAGGACCTGAGCGCAGAAACCTGGACCTTGATGCGCTTCACCGAGCACGAAACCGACGCCGGCAACCTGGAATGGCTGATTCGCAAGGACGGCTGCATGCACTGCGCCGAGCCCGGTTGCCTGGCGGCGTGCCCGAGCCCGGGGGCGATCATCAAGCATGCCAACGGCATCGTTGATTTTGACCAGGACCATTGCATCGGCTGCGGGTATTGCATCACCGGTTGCCCGTTCAATATCCCGCGGATCTCGCAAAAGGATCACAAGGCCTACAAATGCACGTTGTGCTCGGACCGGGTGGCCGTGGGGCTGGAGCCGGCCTGCGTCAAAACCTGTCCGACGGGCGCCATTGTGTTCGGCACCAAAGACGACATGAAAGAACACGCGGCCGAAAGGATCGTCGACCTCAAGAGCCGTGGCTTCGAACACGCGGGTCTGTACGACCCGAGTGGCGTCGGCGGTACTCACGTGATGTATGTGCTGCACCATGCCGATGAGCCTCGGTTGTATGCCGGCCTGCCGGACCATCCGACCATCAGTCCGCTGGTGGAGCTGTGGAAAGGCGTGAGCAAACCCTTGGGGTTGCTGGCCATGGGCTTGGCGGTGCTGGCCGGGTTCTTCCACTACGTGCGCATCGGGCCGCAGCTGGTCGAGGAGGACGAACACCCGACCATCCCCGATCCCGCCGTGCATGAAATCGATCCATCGGTGCACACCTATGATCCGAAGGGGCAGGACAGGCCATGAACGACAAACCGATCCTTCGCTACACATCAAACCAGCGCACTAACCATTGGCTGGTGGCGATTCTGTTTCTGATGGCGGCACTGTCGGGGCTGGCGTTATTCCATCCGGCACTGTTCTGGCTCAGCAACCTGTTTGGCGGCGGCCCGTGGACGCGCATCCTGCATCCGTTCATGGGCGTGGTGATGTTTGTGCTGTTCCTCGGGCTGGTGATCCGTTTCTGGCGGGCGAACTTTTTTATCAGCAACGATCGGTTGTGGCTGAGGCGAGTCGGGCGGGTGATCAAGAACGAGGAGGAGGGCGTGCCACCCATCGGCAAGTACAACCCTGGGCAGAAGCTGCTGTTCTGGACTTTGCTGATTTGCATGCTGGTGCTGCTGTTCAGCGGGCTGGTGATCTGGCGTGCGTATTTCAGCGAGTACTTCGGCATTACAACGATTCGATGGGCGATGCTGCTGCATGCGTTGGCGGGTTTTGTGCTGGTGCTGAGCATCATCGTGCACATCTATGCCGGGATCTGGATCAAAGGCTCGGTCAACGCCATGTTGCATGGCTGGGTCAGCCGCGCCTGGGCGAAAAAACACCATGAACTCTGGTACCGCGAAGTGACCCGCGACGAGCACCCCGACCGGCCGATCAGCAAAAAAGGATAACCCCCTTGGCGACGATTCTTGAGCCTGGCGAGATCGAAGCGGCGGCGAGTTCACCGCCGTTTCTCTACCTGCCACCGAACAACCTGTTCACCTTGCGCGCGTTGCGACTGGAGCGTCTGGTCGACGGCCATCCACTGGCCGAATACCTGCGGCTGGTGACCGGCTTGTGCCACGTGCAGCAGCGTCTGATGGATGATCCGCCCGTGGCCGCCATGCCCGATGCCGAACGCCTGCGAGTGTGCCAGCAACACGGCTTGCCGCCGTTCGCCGCCGACAGTCTGGTGCGCGAAAACGATTGGCTGCCGTTCCTCGAAGCGCTATTGCAGCGTTACCAGCCACCGCCGCAACCTGCCGTGGAAAAAGCCGTGGCGACCTTGCGCAGCGCCCACGTCGGGCAACTCAAGGCCTGGGCGATTGCGCTGGTCAGCGGCCAGTTCACCTTGCTGCCCGCGGCCGTGGTGCCGTTTCTCGGCGCGGCGTTGCAGGTGGCCTGGAGTCATTGGTTGCTGAGCACGCCGGACCTTGCGCTGAAGCCCGGCGACAGCCTCAGCCAATGCCCGGCCTGCGGTTCGCCGGCCATGGCCGGCGTGATTCGCCATCGCGGCAAGTACAACGGCTTGCGGTATCTGGTGTGCTCGCTGTGCGCCTGCGAATGGCATGTGGTGCGGGTCAAATGCGTGTATTGCGAACAAAGCAAAGGCCTTGAATACGTCAGCCTCGATGACGACCGCCATGCCGCCAATCAGGCACCGTTACGCGCGGAGGTCTGTCCTGGCTGTCGCAGCTACTTGAAACTGCTTTACCTGGAAAACGACGCCGAGGCCGAAGCGCTCTCGACGGACCTGACCAGCCTGCTGCTGGACATGCGCCTGGAGCAGGAAGGCTACCAGCGTCCGGCGCCTAATCTGTTGCTGGCACCCGGAGGTGACTGAGCGCTCCCTTTAAACCCAGCGGCTACACTCAGGCGCTACGGTCAATCGTTTCAGGAGCGCCTGATGTCCTCCAGACCCGCCAGCCAGGCTCTGCGGCTGCCTTCCATCGACAGTCTGTTGCGCCATCCCGCCTGCCAACCGCTGGCCGAGCGTTATGGGCGTGATGCGCTGCTGGCCAGCCTGCGGCAATTGCTCGATGACTTGCGTGAACCGGTGCTTTCAGGGCAACTCGACGCCATTGAAATCGCACCCGAAGCGTTAGCGGGCAGGGCGGGTGAACGCCTGGCCACTCAGCATCGCAGCAATGTGCGCCGGGTGTTCAATCTCACCGGCACGGTGCTGCATACCAATCTGGGGCGAGCGTTGTTGCCGGAAGAAGCCATCGACGCGGTGCAGAGGGCGGCCCGTTATCCGCTCAATCTGGAATTCGACCTGCACAGCGGCAAGCGCGGCGACCGTGATGACCTGATCGAAGGCCTGATCCGCGAGCTGACCGGCGCCGAGGCGGTGACGGTGGTCAACAACAACGCCGCCGCGGTGTTGCTGACGCTCAACAGCCTGGGCGCGCGTAAGGAAGGCATCATTTCCCGGGGCGAACTGATCGAAATCGGCGGCGCGTTCCGCATTCCCGACATCATGGCCAGAGCCGGGGTCAGGCTCCACGAAGTCGGCACCACCAATCGCACGCATGCCCGCGATTACGAAGCCGCGATCAGCCCACGCAGCGGTTTGGTGATGCGCGTCCATGCGAGCAACTACAACATCGAAGGCTTCACCGCGCGGGTGCCGACCGCCGAGTTGGCGCAACTCGCGCATAAACACGGCTTGCCATTGCTTGAAGACCTCGGCAGCGGCAGCCTGCTGGACCTGACGCGCTGGGGCTTGCCCGCCGAACCGACCGTGCGCCAGGCGCTGAGCGATGGCGCCGACATCGTCACCTTCAGCGGCGACAAATTACTCGGCGGTCCTCAGGCCGGATTAATCGTCGGCCGCAAAGACCTGATCGCGAAGATCAAGAAGAATCCACTCAAGCGTGCCTTGCGGGTCGACAAACTGACCCTGGCCGCCCTTGAAGCGGTGTTGGGCTTGTACCGCGATCCTGATCGACTGGCCGAGCGGCTGCCCAGTTTGCGCCTGCTGACCCGACCACAGGCAGACATCCTCGCCCAGGCTGAGCGCCTGCAACCCTCGCTGGCCAACGTCTTGGGCGACGGCTGGAGCGTCAGCGCAGTACCGGCGCTGGGCATGATCGGCAGCGGCAGCCAACCGGTGGCGCGCTTGCCGAGTGCGGCTTTATGCCTGCGACCGCACGCGTCCAAACGTCTTCGCGGACGGCGGCTGCACGATCTGGAGGCGGCCCTGCGTGCGTTGCCGATTCCGGTGCTCGGGCGCATTGATGACGATGCGTTGTGGCTGGACCTGCGGCAACTGGACGATGAACCGGCGTGGCTGGCGCAACTCGATCAAATTGCAGGAACCGTAGAGTGATCGTCGGCACCGCCGGGCACATCGACCACGGCAAGACTGCCTTGCTCCAGGCACTGACCGGCCTGCTCGGCGACCGGCGTCGGGAAGAGCGTGAACGCGGCATGACCATCGACCTCGGCTACCTTTACGCGGCGCTGGAACCGCATGCGCCCCTGACCGGTTTTATCGATGTGCCCGGTCATGAGCGCTTCACCCACAACATGCTGGCGGGGGCTCAGGGCATTGATCTGGTGTTGCTGGTGGTCGCGGCCGACGACGGCGTCATGCCGCAGACCCGCGAACACCTGGCCATCGTTGAACTGCTAGGCATCCCTCGAGCGCTGGTGGCGATCAGCAAATGCGACCGCGTCGAACCGTCCAGAGTGCAAGCCGTTCGCGATCAGATCCAGACATTGCTGGCGCCGGGGCCTTATGCCAACGCGCCGCAGATTGCGCTGTCAAGTGTGACCGGGGAGGGCGTCGAGACGTTGCGACAGGCTTTGCTCGTGGCGCAACGTGAAGTCCTTCAACGCAGCACCACCGGCGGTTTTCGCCTGGCGATTGATCGTGCCTTCAGCGTGGCCGGCGTCGGTATCGTGGTGACCGGCACTGCGTTGTCTGGCGTGGTGGCCGTGGGCGATACGCTGATGCTCGGCCCGCTGAACAAACCCGTTCGCGTGCGCGGCCTGCATGCGCAAAGTCAGGCTGCCGAGATCGCAATGGCCGGACAGCGAGTGGCGTTGAACCTGAGTGCCGAACGCTTGGCCCTGGAGCAGATCCATCGCGGTCAGTGGCTGTCGGCCGAGTGGCTGTACGCGCCGACCCAGCGAGTGGATATCGATCTGCAATTGTTGGCCAGCGAACCCAAAGCCTTCGAGCACTTTCAGCCTGTACACGTTCACGTGGGGACTCAGGACGTGACCGGGCGGGTGGCGTTGCTGGAAGGCGCCCGCCTGGCGCCGGGTGAACGGATGTTCGCGCAACTGCTGCTGAATAGGCCTGTGCAGGCCGTGAAGGGTGATCCGTTGATCCTGCGTGACCAGAGCGCCCAACGCACCCTCGGCGGCGCGCGGGTGCTCGACCCGTTTGCACCGACCCGACAACGCCGAAGCCCCGAGCGGCTGGCGCAGCTACACGCCCTCGCCACACGCAAAGAGTTGGAAGACAGCCTGCCGGCGTTACTGGCCAACAGCGACACCGGGCTCGATCCGCAGCGTCTGGAGCGTCAGTTCAACCGCCCCCGCAACACGTGGGTTTTACCCGATGACGTGCGCCTGATCGACACTCGTCAAGGTCCGTTGCTGTTCAGTGCGGCCCGCTGGGAGGCGCTGAAAGCACCGTTGCTGGAACACCTCGCACGTTTTCATCAACTGGAACCGGATCAAATGGGCCCGGACCGGGATCGCCTCCGACGGTTCACCGGTACAGCGCTGGACCGTCCGACGTTCATCAGTTTGCTCGACGAGTTACTCGCCAGCGATGCGATTGCCGCCAGCGGGCCATGGCTGCATTTGCCCGATCATCAAGTGCGTTTGAGCGAAGACGACGAAACCCTGTGGCAACACTTGCAACCGTTGTTCGAACAGGCTGGATTTGATCCGCCGTGGGTGCGCGACCTTGACCATGACGAGGCGGTCGTGCGCTTGCTGCTGTGCAAAATGGCGAGGTTGGGATTGGTGCATCAAGTCGTCCGTGACCTGTTCTACACCGACACGATGATCCGCCGATTGGCGGCTATGCTTGTGCAACTGGCTGCGCAAAACCCGGTGATTCAGGTCACGGCGTTTCGTGATGCAGTGGGCCTGGGTCGCAAGCGCAGCATCCAGATTCTCGAATACTTCGACCGGCTCGGCCTGACGCGACGGTTTGGCGACAAGCGCCACATCCGCCTCGACAATGCCTTGGCCCAACGCACCGAGCACTGACTTCAAGGAAGGCAATCGCGCCCGGTGGCGCGGCCGGGCTTCAAACCCGGTTGGGGACGGCATCCGTTCCCGGGCAGGTTCGACTCCGGCTGCCTTCCGCCATTTTTTGTTTCACTTGAGCAACCGGGTGTCCAGCCCTAAGCGCTCCTGCGAAACAAGTTTGAATTGATCCGCGGCCAAGTCGCAGCTCACCAACAGATTCCATGAATGACGGGTGACTGCAGACGGGATGAGCAGAAAGGGATGTTCGGCCAGCAGGTCATCAGCAAACAGCTGCTGATTGGGCGAGAGTTGAGACGGGATAAGCCAATTGGGGTTTGGCACATCTTCGGGCTGAACAACCTTGATGAAATTCGAATCCAGCACTTCGAAGCACGTCAACACGTGAGGCACCCTATCCAGCGTATCGAAGCCTGCGTGGGCTGCGACTTCCAGAATGGCAGTGGACGGGTCGGCCGAAGCGTAAATAACCCGGCGGCCGGGAGGGTTCCATCGACCACCGGATTGCTGCGCACCAATGCCACTGTCCCACGTGTCCTTGAAGACCTCGCGGTCAAGGCGCCAAGCGTGCCACTTCCCATCCCAGGGCAAAGGATTCATTGATAAACCCCGTGTTCAATCCGGGTCAAATAGTCCTCGACTACCTGGAAACCAAGCGAGTTGTCGATCAGCTCCAGCGGGATGTTTCCGTCCAGGTATTTGCAGGGTTTCTTCAACCAATCTTCAGCCAACTGCTGATTGCCAAACACGTTGATGGCGTGCTCCAGGGCCTGCGCATACTGGAAGGCGACTGTACTTTGTTGCTGGTTTAGCCGCACTGGTTTGGTCTCCTTCGCCAAGCGCTGGACAGTCCTGAGGGACTTCCCTGTAATGCGCTGAACTAGGCCGTGCGCCATGTAAAGATCGGATATAGAAAGCATGTCCCTGACGTCGCTCAGGTCAAAGCCTTCCTTTGTGTATCGGATGATCAACATGCGCGTATCACCTTCGCGGCCATGTAACAGCACCTCAGTCGGCTTTCGGGTGACACTTTTTGTCTCCGTCGCTACGACTGCTTTTCCTGTGGGTTTGACGGCAGGCTTGTCTGCTTGATTCGCGGCGGGCATACCGATTACCTCCATACGACATTTGACGCAATCATAGCGCCAAATGTCGCGACCTGCGCAATTGAGTTTGTCGGCGAAAGTATTGCTCTCGCACATTACGTTCTCACAGCATGAAACCAAACCTGCCGGGCGCCAGGCGCTATCTCTCTTACCTGACTGGAGCCACCACGTTAAACGTTGCGCGTCCGACGGCCAACCCGAAAAACATGTGGGACAAATCCTCGATTTTTTGATTTTCGACACCGCTTGTGGGACCTGCGCCGACGCCAAATCCACACAGTCAAGATCGCGTGTTTAATGACTATGGATTTGGCGGATCGTACAGAGGGGACAAGTCGCAATACCCTGCTGGGTATTTCACAAGTAATCATGCTGACCGAGTTGGTGGGGTACCGAGCACTGGATCGACTCGCCCCATCTGAGTAGTCACGATCCTTTGTGGGGAGGGGACCGCCCCGTCCGGCTGCGCAGCAGCCGTAAGGTCAGACAATGCGGTGCGTCAGACTCACCGCGTACTCAGGGTTCACGACTGCTGCGCAGCCGGACGCAGCCTCGCAGGCTCGACAGCTGCTACAGCGCCGGACGCAGGATTCGCCAGCCGTCGATCACTGCATCACATAACGCCCCGGTGCCGACTCGATCGCCGGGTATTGCGCGTTGCCGGTATGCAGTACCGAGGACTGGCGTTCGCCAGACTGTTCAGCCAGCCAGACGAACCAGTCATTCCACCAGCTACCGGAATGTTGCTGGGCGTTCTTGAACCAGGTTTCCGGGTTTTTGGTGACCCGGTTGTTGGTCCAGTAGTGGCGCTTTTCCTTGGCCGGCGGGTTGATCACTCCGGCGATATGCCCTGAGGCACCCAGGACAAAACGCTTGGTCCCGGAGAGCAACTCGGTGCTGGCGTAAGCGCTTCTCCACGGCACGATGTGATCGTCATGGGTGGCGAGG
Organism: Pseudomonas sp. GL_093; assembly: GCF_057837605.1. Taxonomy (NCBI): domain Bacteria; kingdom Pseudomonadati; phylum Pseudomonadota; class Gammaproteobacteria; order Pseudomonadales; family Pseudomonadaceae; genus Pseudomonas; species Pseudomonas sp. GL_093. Next base: position 3,502,427 of record NZ_CM174448.1, read on the forward strand.
ATGTACGCCGGAGCATCGATGGCGCGCAGGTCCAGCTTGACCCCGCAACAGTCCAGCTCACCGGATTTCAGGTCGTTCTGCAGATAGGTGTGGCGCAAATACCAGCAGTACATCGGGCCCGGGAGGTTGGTGCTGTCGTTGTTCCAGAACAGCAGGTCAAGGGGGATCGGTTTCTGGCCCTTGAGGTATTTGTCGACGTTGTAGTTCCACCACAAGTCGTTGGGGCGCAGCAGCGAGAAGGTATTGCCCATGTCCTCGCCCTTGAACAGGCCGATGGGGCCGTCCTGGCCGCCGATGGTGCGCTCGCGGTAGGCCACCAATTGTTCGTCGACGAAGATGTCGATGGGGCCGGTATCGAGGTAGTCGAGGAAGGTGGTCAACAGGCTCACGCTGCCAATCTCGCGGTCGCCGCGCGCCGCCAGGACGGCCAGCGCCGAACTCAACAAGGTGCCGCCGATGCAGAAGCCGACGCAATTGGGCCGCTGTTCGCCGCTGATCTCGCGGGTCACTTGCAGGCCTTTGATGACGCCGGTTTCGATCAGGTCATCCCAGGTGGTGCCAGCGTGTTCCTGGTCGAAGTTGCGCCACGACATCAGAAACACCGGGTGGCCTTGTTTCAACAGATGGGCAACCATCGAGTTGTCCGGGCGCAGGTCGAGAATGTAGTACTTGTTGATTGACGGCGGCACGACAAACACCGGACGCCGGTATTGGGTTTCGCTTTGCGGGTAATACTGAATCAGCTGGAAGAGTTCGTTCTCGAAGACCACTTCGCCTGGGGTGTTGGCGAGGTCAACACCGACTTTGAAGGCACCGGCGTCGCATTGGCGCATCTTGCCTTCTTGCAGGTCGCTGGCCAGGTGCAACAGGCCGGTGAGGAGGCTGCTTCCCTGGGTATCGACGACCCGTTGCAGCGCATCGGGATTACTGGCCAGAAAGTTACTCGGCGCCCCGGCGGCGATGGCTTGTTCCACCAGATAGAGCAGGCGCTGACGCGGTTTTTTGTCCGGGATCGCCAACTTGTCCAGCAGCTTCAGCAGAAACCCTGCGTTGAGCAGATAAAAGGCGGCGAGGGAGCCGAACAGGGGCTGGCTCCAGTTGCCGCTGGAAAAACGTCGATCATCGAAGCTGAATGGCTGACCGGTCAGCAGTTGCTGGCCGAGTTCGCCCCATTGCTGTTGGTAATCCGATTGAAGGCTGTCCAGGGTGCCGCGCGGCAGGTCAAACCACTCGTTGTATTCCTGGCCGGTAAACCACGGATTGCTACTGACCCAGAGACGTAATTGTTGCACTGCAAAGGAGGCAATGAACGGAACCTGGCCTGACCAGAAGGTGTTGAAGGTATGCGCGTTATTGTCCATGGAACTCCTTGCCCACATCCGTAAACCGGGCCGAAAAAAACCGCGGCGCCGGACTTCGGCGCCGCGTCAGCAACTTAAGCAAACACTCCTGTGTTTCTAGCGCTCGATGACCAGGCTGACGCCCTGGCCGCCACCGATGCACAACGTGGCCAGGCCTTTTTTGCCGTCGCGACGAATCAGCTCGTGTAACAGCGACACCAGAATTCGCGCGCCCGATGCACCGATCGGATGACCCAGGGCAATCGCGCCGCCGTTGACGTTGACTTTGCTGGTGTCCCAACCCAGTTCCTTGCCGACTGCCAGTGATTGCGCGGCGAACGCTTCATTGGCTTCGATCAGGTCGAGGTCGTCCAGGCTCCAGCCGGCTTTAGTCAATGCCAAACGGGTGGCCGGTACCGGGCCGATGCCCATGATCGACGGGTCCACGCCAGCGCTGGCGTAAGCCTTGATGCGTGCCAGCACCGGCAAGCCGAGGGCCAGGGCTTTGGCGGCACTGGCCAGCAACAGGACGGCGGCGCCGTCGTTGAGTGTCGATGAGTTACCGGCGGTCACGCTGCCGTTTTTCTGGAACGCCGGTTTGAGGTTGCCCAGCGCCTGCAGTGTGCTGTCCGGACGTGGCTGTTCATCGGTGTCGAAGACCAGCGGTTCACCCTTGCGCTGAGGGATCAGGATCGGGGTGATTTCACGCTTGAAGTAGCCCGCTTCGATGGCAGCAGCGGCTTTCTGTTGCGAGGCCGCGGCGAAAGCGTCCTGGTCTTCGCGACTGAGCTCGTACTTCTCTGCCAGGTTCTCGGCGGTAATGCCCATGTGGTAGTCGTTGAAGGCGTCCCACAAACCGTCCTGAATCACGCTGTCTTGCAGTTGCGCATGGCCCAGACGCAAACCGGTGCGGGCCTTGGGCAGCACATACGGCGCCAGGCTCATGTTTTCCTGACCGCCGGCAATGATGAGTTCGGCGTCGCCACAACGGATGGCCTGGACCGCCAGCTGGACAGCCTTGAGACCCGAGCCGCAGACCTTGTTCAGGGTCAGGGCAGGGGTGGTATGGGGGAGGCCGGCCTTGATTGCCGTCTGGCGCGCCGGGTTTTGCCCCGAGCCTGCGGTGAGTACCTGGCCGAGGATCACTTCATCGATCTGCGAGCCGTCCAGACCGGTCTCTTCCAGCAAACGGCGAATGACCGCCGCGCCCAGCTCGGTGGCTGGAATCGCGGACAAGGCACCTTGAAAACTGCCAATGGCGGTACGAGTAGCGGCAACGATTACGACTTCGTTCATGCGTGACCTCATTAAGATTTTGTCGAGCAAAAGCAGGGCATCCATGCCCTGACAGGTCTACTGCATGTTCATGCCGCCGTTGACCGAGAAGTCGGCCCCGGTGCTATAGGCCGATTCATCGGAAGCCAGCCAGGCCACGATGGAAGCGATTTCTGCAGGTTGGCCGAGACGCCCGACCGGTGTGGCCGCGATCATGGTGTCGAGAATGTCCGGGCGGATGGCCGCGGTCATGCTGGTCTGGATGTACCCTGGGGAAACGGTGTTGACGGTCACGCCCTTGCCGGACACTTCCCGGGCCAGGGCCATGGTGAAGCCATGGATGCCGGCCTTGGCCGCGCTGTAGTTGGTCTGGCCGAACTGGCCGCGCTGACCGTTGATCGAGGAGATGTTGATGACCCGTCCCCAACCCTTGGCCAACATCCCTTCAATCACCTGCTTGGTGGTGTTGAACAGGCCGCTCAGGTTGGTGCCGATGACCGCGTTCCAGTCTTCGGGCGTCAGTTTGCGAAAGGACGCATCACGTGTGATCCCGGCGTTGTTGACCAAGACATCGATCGGGCCGAATTGCTCTCGTGCCATCTCGAACGCTTTGCGCGTTGATTCCCAATCGGTGATGTCGCCATAGATGCATTCGAATTGATAACCCGCCTCCAGTTGGCTCGCCATCCATTCTTTCTTGCGGGCGGAATCTGAGCTGCAGCCCACGATCACCTTGAATCCTTCCGTGTACAGGCGTTGGCTTATCGCAGTGCCAATCCCACCCATACCACCCGTTACCAACGCAATACGACCAAGCGACTTCATATGCTCTCTTCCTTTTTGTATTTTGCGCTGCAAGATGGGGGATTGTTCGGCATTGACGGGGTGTGCGGAAGTGTTGAGAGGTGACGGTCTGGTGTCCAACGGTGCCATGCCTTTGTAATGCCCGGCTGGCTAAATATGAGGAGTACCTATACTGGGATCAATATTGGCAACTGAACCACCCGTTAGTATTTGATTCATCGCAGATCAGTCATGGCTCCGGACAGGATGTTCGGTTCCACAGGTCATTGAGGACGCCATGTATAGAATGAGTTCAGGCTATGCCAGCGTGCTGGTAAATACGCTCTTGGCTCAAGGACTGGATGTTGCCAGTCTGTGCCAGGAGGCTGAACTAGACATGAGGCTCGCGGACAAACCTGGAGCGTTTTGCGAGCGAAAGGCTATCTATCGACTATGGGATCTGGCCGCTCAGGCCTCGAGTGATCCGGACATTGGCTTAAGGGCCTATGGAAGTTTCCACCCCGGCAGTTTTCAAATCGTCGGCTACACCATGATGTCCAGCCTGAATCTGAAAAAAGCCCTTGAACGACTGGTCCGTTTCAGTCCGTTGATCGGCACCGGATTCAGCCTTTTCTTTACAGCGGAACAGCAGAATTACCGACTTTCCGGCCTTGATCATCAACAAAAAGGCTCGGTCAAACCTCGCCAATACACCGATGCAGCGCTGGCTTCATTGCTGGGTTTCTGCCGTAAGCTGGCGGGCGGCAACGCACCGCAACCCTTGTGCGTGGAATTCACCTATCCCGAACCAGAAGACACCTCCGAGCATCGACGGCTGTTTGGCTGCGACCTGCGTTTCGATGCGGCGTACGACAGCATTTTGTTTGACGGACAGGAGCTGTTGCGTCCGTTGAGCATGGCCAATGAAGCGTTGGCGGTGCTGCATGACAGTTTTGCCGAGGCTCAACTGGATCTGCTGTTTGGTTTTTGCATCGTCGGCAGGATTCGCGCGTTGATTACCGAGCGTTTGAGTCAGGACCATGGACAGTGCGACATGGAGTCGATTGCGGCGGCATTGAACATCAGCAAGCGGACGCTGCAACGCGCGCTGGAAAAGGAAGGGACACAATTCAAGGACGTGCAGAACGCGGTGCGCCGGCAACTGGCCGACTTCTACCTGCGCCATTCTCACTTCAACATGAAGCATGTCGCGTATCTCCTTGGTTTTCATGATCACAGCAGTTTCAACAAAGCCTGTAGCCGCTGGTTTGGCATGACGCCCGGTCAGTATCGTGCCGATGAATCGTTTGAAGTCGAGGAAGCCGCGCCGGTCTGACGCGGTCCTCGTCAGCATTCAACGTTATTTCACCGGAGGTTTTTTCACGCCTTTCTTGCCCTTGGCAGGTTTGCGCACCGGACTCGCAACCTTGGCGATGGGGTCTGGGGTAACTGCGGTTATTTTCTGCTTGATTGGCTCCGGGGTTACCACCGGGGTGATCTGCTTGATCGGCTCTGGGGTTACCACCGGGACTTTCTCTTCGATGGCATCGGCTTCGCCGGGTGGTTGAGTCAGGCTGAAACCTGGCAGCGGCACGTCGAGCAGCGTGTGCAGCTCACGCCAGAAGGGGTTGTCTGCACCGCTGGTCAGCAGTTCCGGCAGCAAATTGGCGACGGCTGCCAGCACTTGTTGGCGCTCTTCGACCTCGACAAGCATCAAGGGCAGGCTGTGCAGGCTTTCTTGCGGATGGGTGGCGACCAGCAGTTTTTGCAGGCGCAGGGTTTCGCGCAGATCAAGCGGCTCGGCACTGTAGTCCTGGAGCAGCACCTGCAATTGCAGGATCAATTTTTCGACACTTTCCTTGCCCGGCTCGTCGCTGTCGCGGCCCAGCAGGAACAGGATCCGTATCAAGGCTTCCATCAGGCCGCCAAGGGGCAGGGCATCCTGCAAGCGCTCGATCAAAACCTTGTCGTGCTGCTTGGCATGTTCCTGAAGATTTCGCCCGGGTGCATTGCCGGCCAGGCTGTTGAGTACGCCATACACACCGTAGAAACACATTTCCTGAGCCGCATCGCGCAGATCCCGATAGCCGTTCAAGGCGTCCTGCACCTGGTTGGAAAACAGTTCCTGCCAGACCAGCAACGGGTTGTTCTGGTTGGCGGGGTGACGATCCTTGCTCACTTGAGCGGCACTGCCTGCCAGCCACCACAGCGCCGGGTTCAAACTGCTCCAGGCCACTTGCTGCTGATGGAAAGGGTGCGCTCGGCGCAGCAGTTCGGCGCTCGGTTCGTTGATCAGCTGGCGCAACCACGGGCGTATGAATTCGTCGTACACACTGTTGTTGATGGCGGACGCGCGCTGGACCAGCGCAAATTCGCGATCGTCATCACGGGGCGGCTGCACCTGACCATGGATGTCGGCGATACGCCGGCGTTCGAAACGCACGGCATACGGCGTCGCCGAATTCTCCGGCAGGTCTTCGATGAGCATTTCATACAGCCCGGCCGACAGCGCATTGATCGCATCGACCGCACCGAGCAACTCACGGTGCTCACGCCGCGCCACTTCACCGGACACGAAGATGCCCAGGTGACCGATGCTCGCGTGTCGCAGGTAAACGATGGTGCGTCCGGCATTTTGCAACGCGAGATCGCTGGGATAAACGTCGGAGATCCAGTCCAGTGCCTGCTGCGGGGGGGTGATGTTGTCGCCATACGAGCAGAACACCACCACCGGCACTTCGATCAGCTTGAGGTCAAGCCCGCTGCTCTTGCGCCCGAGGCCACCGGACAGCCGATTGCCGATGAACAGGTCGTCGACAATCATCTCGATCTCTTCGCCATTGAGCAGGGTCGGGCTGCCCCACCAGCGTTCGAAATCCAGAAAGCGTGCGGCCTCGCTGTCGACTTCGCTGAACAGGTGGTAGTACTTGCCCCAAAAGGTGTTGGCCGGGTCCAGGTTTTCGAAATTGCTGACCAGCCAGGTGCCGTCGAAACGGTCATTGCCGAGGTCGCTCCCCAGGCGCGCCATCCAGCCACCACCCAGCAAGCCGCCGGAATAGCGCATCGGATTGCGGCCATTGACGCCGGCCCAGTACGACAGCGGTGCACCATTGACGATGATCAGCCCCGGCAGCTCCGGACGGGTGGCCGCGAGGCCCATTAACGCCCAGCCAGCCTGGCAGTTGCCGATCACCACGGGTTTGGTGCTGTCGGGGTGCCGGGCGCTGACGACCTCGATGAACTTCGCTTGGGCTTCTGTGATATCGGCGAGGGTTTGCCCTGGGCGAGGCGAGTGACTGAAGGAGACGAAGTAGGTGGGGTGGCCGGCTCTCAAGCTTTCGCCTATGACCGAATCCTGTTTGAAACCGCCGATGCCCGAGCCGTGACCGCCGCGGGGATCGATGATGATCACCGGCTGTTTTTTGCTGTCGATCTGTTGTCCGGGACCGCCAAGGATTTGCAACAGCGAGTAATTGACCGGGCGGGGCAGGTCTTCACCGGCGACCAGCGTTTCATGATTGAACTTGAGCAGTAGCGGATACCCGGCGCGTTCGTGGGCCAGGGTGTTGTCGCCGCGCTGACGCAAGGCGTCCCAGAACAACACGCTGCGTTGACTGAGGTCGGTGAAGTATTCCTGCCAGTCAGCAGGCGTTGGCTGTCGGAGTTGCCCAAGGCTTAAAGGCGCGAAGGTTTTTGCCTGGCGCTTCTGCACGGCGTCGAGGACGTTACGGGTATTGAGGCGTTGCAGATGATTCAGGTGTTCGAACAAGCCGGCGGGCTCGGAGAACTCTTCATCTTGCAGCGCAATATTTAATTCCTGACCCATCGTGATCTCCTGACGCTGTGCATGGGAACCGGCCCATCAGAACCCTTTAGTTAAAGAGGGCGAGCCTGGCCGTTCGATGAGCAGGAGTTTACAGCGAATAAGGAGGGCTTTAGCAAAGGTTATTTTGCACCGCACAAAATTAGACGTTGCCAAATAGTTTTGTGCACTGCAATATCAAGGCTAACGCGATGACTGGCCGGATCGCTATCGCGTCCTCAGGCCCATCAGGGCCTTCCAGTACCAGGAGATTCAAGCATGTCTTTTTTCAATTCGGAAAAACTGCAAACCGCTCAGAAAGCCAACCTCGATCTTTTGCAGCAAATCAGCGGCAAAGTCTTCGCCAGCGTTGAACAGCTCAGCCAGTTGCAGTTCAAGGCACTGCGCGACTCCACCGAAGAGCACTTCGAAGGTGTTCGCAAGCTGCTGGCCGTCCGTGATCCACAAGGTTTCGCCGAGCTGCAGGCTTCTTTCACCCAGCCGAGCGCGCAGACCGAACGTCTGGCCGAGTTCAATCGTCAGGTTCAAGCACTGATCGTGGGTACTCAGTCGGACATCGCCAAACTGACCTCGGGTCAGGTCGAAGCGGGCACCCAACAGGTGCAAGAGTTCGTTGAAGCCATCAGCAAGAATGCACCGGCCGGCTCCGAGCCTGTTGTGGCTGCGTTCAAGTCGAGCCTGGCGAATGCCGGTACTGTGTTCGAAAGCGCACAGAAAGCCGTAAAACAGGCTGCCGATGTGGCTCAGAGCAGTTTTGACGCAGCGACTGCCGCGGCCACCAAAGCGGCTCCAGAAGCAAGCGCCAAGGCTACCAGCGGTAACAAGTAAGTCACGTCAAGCAAGCGGCACCAATGGCGATGGGTTTATTCCCCATCGCCATTTTTTTTCGGCCCGTTATCGGTACCGGGTTTACCGCCGAACATGCCAAACAGATTCTGGGTATTGAGATACAACGCCTTCGACTGGTCGACATACTGGCGCATCAGGTCCTGCATCACCGGGGCCTGTTGATGCATGAAGTCGCTCCAGGCTTCGGACGACTGCGCGCCGGTCTGGGACTGGATGTCGATCACGGTCTGAATGCTCTTGTCCAGATAGCTACCGAGTACGCCCTGATAAGGGCCGTAGAACTGGATAATCCCCATCAGCATTTCGGTAGTGAAGATCGGCTCACCGCCGCTTTCAGCTTCCAGAATCACTTGCAGCAGGATGCTGCGGGTCAGATCCTCGCCGCTCTTGGCATCGACCACCTGAAAGGCAACTTTGTCGACCACCAACTGGCGTATGTCCGCCAGCGTCAAATGACTGCTGGTGTGGGTGTCATACAGTCGGCGATTGGGGTACTTCTTGATCAGGCGGGGGGTGGTATCAGTCATGCGGGGCGTCTCGCGGCGGGCCTGGTTTGCAGGCATCTTAACCTACTCTGGCCACTGCCGCGGGTTGACGGGTACGGATCGTTCCCACGCTCCGCGTGGGAATGCCTCAATGGACGCTCTGCGTCCGCTCTTGGGACGCGGAGCGTCCCGGGCTGCATTCCCACGCAGAGCGTGGGAACGATCATTGCGGTGCTTACCAGATCGGCAGGGTGTAGCTGACGATCAGGCGGTTTTCATCCAGGTCGCTGCCAAAGTTGGTCGAGCGAACCGTCGCGTTACGCCATTTCACCCCGACATTCTTCAACGGCCCGCTCTGCACGACATAGCCGATGTCGGTATCACGTTCCCATTCCTTGCCTTCAGGACGATTGCCGCCCAGATCGATATTGTCGCCGGTGAGGTAGCGGGTCATGAAGGTCAGGCCCGGAACGCCGATGGCCGCAAAGTTGTAGTCGTAGCGCGCCTGCCAGGATTTTTCGTCCTTGCTGGCGAAGTCGCCGATCTGCACGAAGTTCACCAGGAACGCATCGGTGCCGTTGACGTAGGCGTAGCCAGTGTCGCCGCTCATGCCTTGGTAACCCAGGCCCAACGCATGCCCGCCGAGGTTGTAGGTGAACATCGCGCCAATCGCATTGTTATCGACATTACTGCCTCCATCGTCCGTGGAACGGGCGAAGCGCAGATCCGTCTTCAGCGACTGGCCGGTTGTGACTGGCAACACGTAGGTCAGGTTGACCAGGTGCTGGCTGTAGAAATTGTCGAGGTGACCGTAGCTGTAGCCGGTGGCGAGGTTGCTGGTCCATTTGTAGTTCAGGCTGGCGAAATCGAAGCTGTCGCTGTCGAGATGACGTGTGGTGATGCCCTTGGCGCCGGTTCGGGTGATGCCCATGTCCTCGTAATCGGAGGAGTCGCGCTGATTGACCTGCGTCAGTCGCCCGGCATCCACGGTCAGGCCTTCGAGTTCCAGCGACGTCAACTGGCCGCCCTTGAAGGTTTGTGGCAACAGCCGTGAATCGTTGGCCAATAACGTGGGCAGTTTCGGCAGCAGCGTGCCGAGTTTCAGCGTGCTTTTTGAGGCACGTACTTTGGCGGTCAGTCCCAGTTCGCCGTACTCGTCCTGAGCACCTTTGCTCGTGTCGCGGTGGCGTTTGAGCAGGCCGGAACCTGCGCGATCAGGGCTGGAATCGAGCTTGACGCCGACCAGGCCAATGGCATCGAAGCCGACACCGATCAAACCTTCGGTGAAGCCCGATTCATAGCGCAGCAGGAAACCCTGGGCCCATTCCTCTTGTTTGGATTGGGCGGCGTTGTCCTGGCGATAGTCACGGTTGAAATAGAAGTTGCGCAGCTCAAGGCTGGCCTTGCTGTCTTTGACAAAGTCAGCGGCGGCGGGGGCCGAGAGGCTGATGACGCCGCCGGCCAGCAACAGTCGGGTAGCGAGGGTGCGGGTGTTGCGGTCCATGGTGAAGCCCCTTTGTTTTTATTATGGAAAGACAGGTCCCGCGGCCCTCGCCAGGTCGGCGAGGGCTTATCGATAAAAAACGCGAACGCCAAAAGATAGGAGCGTGGCGCCGCGTGCGGTTCAATCGTTAGAACTGTTCGGCGCTCAGGCCAAACAAGGAGCCACTGCCCGCGCGGATGGATTGCTCCAGGCTCAAAATGCGCGGCAGCAGGCGGTGGATATAGAAGTCGGCGGTGGCGATTTTCGCGCCATAAAACCCTTGGTCTTCGTGCAGTTTTTGCTTGGCAACCTGTGCCATACGCGCCCAAAGCCAGGCGTAGGCGACGTAACCGAACAGGTGCAAATACTCCACCGACGCGGCACCGACTTCGTTGCGGTTGGTCGCGGCCTGATCCTGTAGCCAGTCGCTCAGGTCTTCCAGACGCTGCACGGCATCGAACAGTTGAGCGGAGTAGGGCGCGTCAGGCTGATGGGCGAAATGGCGGATCTCGCCGGTGAACTGGCGCAGCGCAAAGCCCTTGTCGGCGAGCACTTTGCGTCCGAGCAGGTCCAGGGCCTGAATGCCGTTGGTGCCTTCGTAGATCTGCGCGATGCGCACGTCACGGACCAATTGTTCCTGGCCCCATTCGCGGATGTAGCCATGACCGCCGAACACTTGCTGGCCGTTGATGCAGCTTTCCAGGCCGGTGTCGGTGAAGAACGCCTTGGCTACCGGAGTGAGCAGCGCGACCAGGGTTTGCGCGCTGTCGCGTTCTTTGGCGTCATCGGAAAACTTCGCCAGGTCCAGTTGCTGCCCGACATAACTGGCGAACGCGCGGCCACCTTCAGTCATGGCTTTCATGCTCAGCAGCATGCGGCGCACATCGGGGTGAACGATGATCGGGTCAGCCACTTTGTCCGGAGCAATGGCGCCGGTCGGTGCGCGGCTCTGCACACGTTCACGGGCGTAGGCGACGGCGCTTTGATAGGACGCTTCCGCGCAACCAATGCCCTGAATGCCGATGGACAGGCGTTCGTAGTTCATCATGGTGAACATCGCCGCCAAACCTTTGTTGGCTTCGCCGACCAGCCAACCGCTGGCGCCGTCGAAGTTCATCACGCAGGTGGCCGAGGCCTTGATGCCCATCTTGTGTTCGATCGAGCCGCAACTCACGGCGTTGGCGTCGCCGAGGGAACCGTCGGCATTGACCAGTACTTTGGGCACGACGAACAGTGAGATGCCTTTCGGCCCCGCCGGTGCGTCCGGCAGTTTGGCCAGCACCAGATGGACAATGTTTTCGGTCAGGTCCTGATCGCCACCGGTGATGAAGATCTTGCTGCCGGTGATGCTGAAGCTGCCGTCGGCCTGAGGTTCGGCGCGGGTGCGGATAATCCCCAGATCGGTGCCGGCGTGGGCTTCGGTCAGGCACATGGAACCGGCCCAGCGGCCTTCGTACATCGGCGGCAGGTAGAGGTTTTTCAGGGTGTCGCTGGCGTGGGCATCCAGCGCCAGGCAGGCACCGGAACTCAACGCCGAATACAGGGCGAAGCTGGAATTGGCGCCATAGAGCATTTCTTCGAACTGCACGGCGAGCATCTTCGGCATGCCCATGCCGCCGAAATCGGCGTTACCGGAAAGACCCACCCAGCCGCCTTCGATGTAGGTGGCATAAGCCTGTTTGAAACCGATTGGCGTGCTGACCTGGCCATCGACCCACTGGGCGCCTTCCTCGTCGCCGCTGCGATTCAATGGCGCAATCAGGTGCGAGGTGACTTTGGCCGCCTCCTCAAGAATGGCGTCAGCGGTGGCGGCGTCGACACTGTCGGCCAGGGCTGGCAGGCGTGCCCACAGGGCCGGGGCATCGAACACTTCATGCAAGACAAAGCGCATGTCGCGCAGCGGGGCGTTGAATTCGGGCATAACGTGAACCTCAAAAGGTTGTGCGATGGGCACGGCGCCGCTTGAGCAGGCCGTGCCCTTTCTATCAATGGCTGGAAGCGCTGGCGGCACCGAGGCCGGTCTGGGCGCGAACGAACTGGTCGGCGTAAGCGTCACGCTCCTTGTCGGCCCGCACGCTGCGGTCGAGTGTCGACACCACGACGATCACGAAGAACGCCAGCGGCATGGAGAACAGCGCCGGGTGGTCGTACGGGAAGATCGCGTGAGCATGGCCGAGCACGGTGACCCAGACGGCTGGCGAGAGGATCACCAGCACCAGTGCGCAGATCAGGCCGGCGAAACCACCGATGATCGCGCCTTTGGTGGTCAAGCCTTTCCAGTACATGGCCATGATCAGCACCGGGAAGTTGGTCGATGCGGCGATGCCGAAGGTCAGGCCCACCAGGAACGCGACGTTCATCTTCTCGAACAGAATGCCCAGCAGAATCGCGATGATGCCCAGGCCGACAGTGGCCATGCGGGTCACGCGCATTTCCTGTTTCTGGGTGGCTTTGCCTTTCTTGAATACTGTGGCGTAGAGGTCATGGGATATCGCCGAGGCACCGGCCAGGGCCAGCCCGGAGACCACCGCAAGAATGGTGGCGAAGGCCACGGCCGAGAGGAAACCGAAGAACAGGTTGCCACCGACCGCTTTGGCCAGGTGCATGGCGACCATGTTGCCGCCGCCAATCAACGCGCCGCCGACTTCACCATTGACGTAGTACTGCGGGTCGGTGCCGATGATCACCATCGCGGCAAAGCCCAGGGTGCAGACAACAAGGAAGAAGAAACCGATGAAACCGGTGGCGTAGAACACCGACTTGCGCGCTTCCTTGGCGTTAGGCACGGTGAAGAAGCGCATCAGAATGTGCGGCAGACCGGCAATCCCGAACACCAGGCCCAGCGACATTGAAGCGGTGTTGATCGGGTCGGCGAGCATTGAGCCGGGGCCCATGATGTTCCAGCCGCTGGCGTGGGCTTCGACAGCTTTGGTGGCCAGGGTTTCGTAGCTGAAACCGAATTGCGACATGGCCATGAACGCCAGGGTCGTGCCGCCGGCAAGTAACAACACAGCCTTGATGATCTGCACCCAGGTGGTGGCGATCATGCCGCCAAAAATCACATACACCAGCATCAGTGCGCCGACGATCACCACGGCTACCGGGTAGTCGAGACCGAACAGCAACTTGATCAACTGACCGGCACCGACCATCTGCACGATCAGGTAGCAGCACACCACCGTCAACGAACCGAACGCGGCGAAGATCCGCACTTTGTTCTGGTCCAGTCGATAGGACACGATGTCGGCAAAGGTGTAGCGCCCCAGGTTGCGCAGACGCTCGGCCATCAGGAAGGTGATGATCGGCCAGCCGACGAAGAAACCGATGGTATAGATGAAGCCATCGTAGCCCTTGGCGAACACCAGGCTGGACAGCCCCAGCAGCGTGGCGGCGGACATGTAGTCGCCGGCAATCGCCAAGCCGTTCTGGAACCCGGTGATGCCACCGCCCGCGGTATAGAAGTCAGACGTGGATTTGGTTTGCCGCGCGGCCCACCAGGTAATGGCCAGCGTGCCCAGCACGAAGACGAAGAACATGCCGATCGCATGCAGGTTGAGCGGTTGTTTTTCCACCGCACCCAGCGCGGGTGCAGCCAGCACAACGGAGGCCGGCAATAGTCCCGCAGCGGCGAGGAGCAGTTTACGGAGCAGGTTCATTACTTGCTCTCCTCGAGAATGGCGGCGCCCAGTGCATCGAAACGCGTGTTGGCGCTGTAGACGTACCAACCGGTCAGTAGCCAGGAAAAAATGATGATCGCCGCGCCAACCGGCATGCCCAGGGTCAACATCCGATGCTCGGCGATCGGCGCATGCAGCCACTGCGGGGCAAACGCCACCACCAGCATGAACGCGTAGTAAGTGCCCAGCACCGCAGCGCTGAGTGACCAGGCCAGGCGCGAACGGCTGCTCACCAATTGAAGGAATTTCGGGTTGGACCGAATGCGTTCACAGCGTTGGGTATCGGTTGAATGGATGTCGATCATGGGTGGCTCCACATTGTTTTTGTTATCAGTGTGTGGGTCAGGGCAGGGCCAAATTCAGCCTGCACGAGCCCGAAGCGGCCGGTAAAAACACCGGCCGCCTGGTGGGTACAACGTCGATTCGGTTAGAGCGCTTTGGCCCTGTCGCGCAGAACGTACTTCTGGATCTTGCCGGTTGAAGTCTTCGGCAGCAGGGTGAAAATCACGGTGCGCGGGACTTTGAAACCGGCCAGATGCTCGCGGCAGAAACTGATGATGTCGGCCTCGCGGACGTCCTGGTGATCCGCCTTCAACGTGATAAAGGCGCAGGGCGTTTCGCCCCACTTCTCATCGGGACGGGCGACGACGGCCGCTTCCATGACGGCTGGATGGCGATAGAGCACACCTTCCAGTTCAATGGTGGAAATGTTCTCGCCGCCGGAAATGATGATGTCCTTGAGTCGGTCCTTGATCTCGACGTAACCGTTCGGATGACACACCGCCAGATCGCCGGTGTGGAACCAGCCGCCTTCGAACGCTTCAGCCGTGGCGGTCGGGTTCTTCAGGTAGCCCTTCATCACGGTGTTGCCGCGCATGAAGATCTCACCGATGGTCTGACCGTCTCGCGGCGTCGGCTCCAGCGTCTTCGAGTCGCCGACCATCACGCCTTCGAGCGTCGGGTAGCGCACGCCTTGACGGGATTTGATTTGCGCCCGTTCGTCCAGCGGCAACTCATCCCATTCGGCATGCCAGGCGCAGAGCGTCACCGGGCCATAGGTTTCGGTCAGGCCATACACGTGGGTGACCTTGATGCCCATTTCTTCCACGGCACCGATTACTTTGGCCGGTGGCGCGGCACCGGCGACCATCGCGTTGACCGGGTGATCGATCGCCGCTTTAGCCGACTCCGGCATGTTGACCAAGGCATTGAGCACGATCGGCGCAGCGCACAGATGGGTGACCTGATGCTCGCGGATCAGCGTAAGGATTTTCTGTGGATCGACACGGCGCAGGAACACATGCACACCGGCCATGGCGGTGATGATCCACGGGTAGCACCAACCGTTGCAATGGAACATCGGCAGGGTCCAGAGGTACACCGGATGGTTGCCCATGGCCCAGGTCATCTGGTTGCCCAACGAGTTCAGATAAGCACCGCGATGGTGGTAAACCACGCCTTTGGGGTTGCCGGTGGTGCCTGAGGTGTAATTCAGCGAGATGGCTTGCCATTCGTTCTCCGGCCACTGCCAGGCGAAGGCCGGATCGCCTTCGGCCAACAGCGCTTCATAGTCCAGATCGCTGACCGCCTGGCCTTCGCCGTATTCCGGGTCATTGACGTCGATCACCAGTGGCGGGTGATCGAGCATGCCGATCGCCGCGTGAATCACATCATGGAATTCGCGGTCGGTAATCAGCACCTTGGCTTCGCCATGCTGCAGCATGAAGGCGATGGCTTCGGCATCCAGACGCACGTTGAGCGGGTTGAGCACCGCGCCAATCATTGGCACGCCGAAATGCACTTCAAGCATCTCGGGAATGTTGGGCAGCATCACCGCCACCGTGTCGTTCTTGCCGATGCCGCGACCGGCCAGCGCCGAAGCCAGACGGCGGCAGCGGGTGTAGGTCTGCGCCCAGGTGCGGCGAATAGAACCATGGATGACGGCGGGGTAGTTGGGGTAAACGCTGGCGGTACGCTCGATGAAGCTGAGCGGAGACAAGGCAATATGATTGACAGCCGCAGGGCCTAGCCCTTGTTCATAGATCGACATGTACGGGTACTCGGTGGCTGATTGTTAGCTCTATAGGTGACCCTTGCAGCGTCGCCGCTGAGGGCACCTTTTATGTCCGGTTTGCTTTATATAACATTCAGCTACTGATATGGAAGTACAACCTACGTCATATAGGATATGTACTATATTTGATTCTTGCTGTTCTAAATCAATACAGTCACACCGCCAAGGCCGGTATATCCTTGGCTTCCCCAACGAAGCGGACCTGTGATGACCCTGACTCCCGTTCGATTGCACAGCTGGTTGCGCCTGCAGCGCGAGGGTGTGTCTCTGGCCGCCCGGGCCGATGCATTGTGCCGTGCGCTGCAGGAGTGTCCCGAGGTGCGCCGGGCGGTTTATCTGAGTTGGCAAGCCAATGCGCGGATTTACAGCCACGAGGGCGCCGCCCAGCATTTTCCACCGGGCCTGGGCGACCCATCGCTGGCCAGTGATCAGTTGCTGTTTGATCGGCTGGTCGAGGCGGGGCGGCTGGACCTGGCGCAAGTGCGGCAACTCGATTGCTGGTTGTCCGGGCGACTGCGCCGGGCTGCTATCAGTCATGGCCAGGTGTTTGATCTGGCCTTGCAACCGGGGCAGCCGGGGTTGTTGCTGGTGGAAGTGTGCGAGGGCGTGAGTCTTGATTGGCTGGGTTGGGTGCAGGATTTGCTGACGACCTTGCTGAGCAGCGTCAATGGCATGCTGCGTGGCTCACCGCTGTTGGGGCACGATCCGCAACCAAGTCTGTTGCTCGATGCCCAGGGCCGACCGCTGGAATTCAATGCGGCGCTGCTGGCGTTGCTGGCCGAAAAACCGTTGACCGAGGTGCTGGGCTTTTTGCCGGTGAATCACCGGGTGCTGGTCCGTGCCTGCCTCGACCAGCAACGCGCCATCGAAGGGGTCGAAGCCCAGTTCGAAGCGCAGATCCTGATCTGGACGTTTATCCCCGATCCCCAGGACAACCGTGTACTCGCCCGTTGCCGCGACGCCACGGCACAAGTGCTGGCCGAGCGTGAAGCCGCCACGGCACGGCGGCTGTACAGGTTGATCATCGAGAACACCACCGACCTGATTTCCCGACACACACCGGACGGGCGCTTTCTGGATGCCTCGCCCGCGTCCTGGACATTGCTCGGCTACTGGCCGGAAGAATTGCGCGGGCAAATGGCCCAGGGTTTGTTCCATGGTCAGGACCTGGCCAGTCTGGTGCAGCGCGCACGGGATGCCCTGGAGCAGGACGGTTATCACACGATGACCTATCGCATTCGTCATCGAGACGGGCATTACTTGTGGTTTGAAACCGCGAGCCGGGCGATTCGTGAAACCTACACCGGGACCGTGGTTGAAGTGGTCAGCGTGTCCCGGGACATCACCGCCCGAGTGCAAGCCGAGGAGAACAAGCGGCGTCTGGCTGAGGTGGTCGAGGCCAACACCGATCCGGTGTTGTTCATCGACCCCGAGGGGCAAGTCACTTACCTCAATCCAGCGGCGCGGCGCATTCTCGGGATCGACGAGCAACAACCGATGCCGGCGTTGGCAGAATTGTTCACCAGCGCCGACCTGACACGTCTACAGCGTGATGGCTGGAGCAGCGCCGAACGCGATGGCGTCTGGAGCACCGATGCGCGATTGCAGCCACCGGGTGGCGGCACTTCAGTGCCGGTATCGCTGGTGTTGCTGGCGCACCGCTCGGCCGGTGGCGAGCGTTATTACTCCTTGGTGGCGCGGGACATGACCGAGCGTGAACTGCGTGAAGTGCAGCAGCGCCGCCATCAGGACGAACTGGCGCACACCGCGCGGTTGGTCACCCTGGGTGAATTGGCCTCGGGCATCGCTCACGAAATCAACCAGCCGTTGGCGGCGGTGGTCAATTATGCCAATGCCAGCCAGCGCTACTTACAGACCCTGGATTCCAATCCCCAGGCCGCCGCCCGAGTGGCGCAAGGGCTGGAACGCATTACCCATCACGCCACGCATGCCTCAGAAGTGATCAGACGTTTGCGCGCGTTTCTGCGCAAGGGACAACGCCGGATGCAGGCCCTGAATTTCACCGACGTCGCCCGAGAGGCCGTGCGTTTGTGTGCCTGGGAAGCGAGCAATTGCCAAGTGACAATCGAGGATCGCCTGCCGGATAATCTGCCGCCGATTTATGCCGACCGGGTGCTGCTGGAGCAGGTGCTGCTCAATCTGTTGCGCAATGCCATCGATGCCAACCGCGAACAACATCCGGGGCAACCTTCGCTGATCGTGATGGCCGCGGGGCAGGGCGGTGGTGCAACCGTGGAAATCAGTGTGCAAGACCAGGGACCGGGCGTCAGCGAGCCCGAACTGGAGCAGATATTTACCCCGTTCTATACCAGCAAGGCCGATGGCCTGGGACTTGGCTTGTCCATGAGCCGCAGCATCATCGAAGGTTTCGGTGGCGAATTGCAGGCCCTGCGCCAACCGATCGGACTGCTGATGTGCTGCCGCTTGCCGCTGGCCGGCCCAACAAAACAACAACAGGAATAACGTAATGGCAGGTGTGACGGAGCACGTGGTGTATGTGGTCGACGACGATCAAGGCATGCTCGACTCAACGGTCTGGTTATTGGAGTCGGTAGGGCTCAAGGCTTTGCCGTTTACCAGTGGCGTGGAATTTCTCAATGCCTGTGATGCCACGCTCGATGCCTGCGTGCTGCTCGATGTTCGCATGCCTGGCATGGGCGGTTTGAACGTGCAGGAGGAAATGCGCACACGTGAGCTGAACCTGCCGATCATCTTCGTCAGCGGGCACGCGGACGTGCCGATCGTGGTTCGCGCCTTCAAGGCGGGCGCCCATGACTTCATCGAGAAGCCCTATAACGAGCAATTGCTACTGGACAGCGTGCAGCAGGCGCTCAGCAACTGCGCGGCAAACCGCTCAGGCAATCAGGGCCATGAAGCCTTGCAGGCACGTTTGCTGACACTGACCCCACGGGAGCGCGATGTCTTGCTGCCGCTGGTCCAGGGTTACACCACCCGTGAGATCGCTGAACAACTGGGCGTGAGCGCAAAAACCGTCGACTTGTATCGTTCGCGGGTGATGAAACGCATGCAGGCCAATACCTTGCCGGACCTGGTGGGCATGGCCATCGCCGCTGAACTGGTCGATCCGCTGAAGCTGCGGTGATTTCTCACGTTTTCTAATGAACGTCTATGCTGGGCTAACCGATCTCATCCCTCTGCAGCGATCTGCAAGGAGGCAGCAATGGTGCCCACATCCAGTTCCGAGAAGGCGTTCACACGCAGTCTGCTCGATGTTTTGATCCGTGCCGGACTGATTGCCGTACTGGTGCTGTTCTGCTTTGAGATCTTCAGCCCGTTCCGCGACCTCATGCTGTGGTCGCTGATCCTGGCAATCACCCTTTACCCGCTGCAAGAGCGGCTCAAGGGGCCGCTGGGTCAGAAAGACGGCTACATTGCGACGCTGATTGTGCTGATCGCTATCGTTGTGCTGATGGTGCCGATCTATCTGTTGGTCACCTCGATTGCCGACTCGGTCGCGCATGCCATGACCACCGTCAAGGATGGTAGCTTCCATATTCCGCCACCCGCCGATTCAGTCGCTACCTGGCCGTTGGTGGGCAAGTCGGTCTCTGCTTTATGGCTGCAGGCCTCAACCGATCTTCCCGACCTGGCAGCGAAGTACCTGCCGCAGATAAAACATTTCAGCGTGAGTTTCCTGGGCAAACTGGCCGGCGTCGGCATGGGTTTCCTCACCTTTATCTTTGCATTGATCATCGCCGGCATTTTCATGGCCTATGGCGAGAGCGGCAGCCGCAGTGCGGTACAGATCGCTTCACGCATCAGCGACCCGGGCAAGGGGCCGAAAATCGCCGAACTCTGTACCGCAACGATCCGTGCGGTCGCGCTGGGGGTGGTCGGCATCGCTTTCATCCAGATGCTGCTGGTGGGCATCGGATTCGTGATCAAGGGCGTCCCCGGTGCCGGGCTGCTTGCCTTGGCGGTGCTGCTGCTCGGCATCATGCAATTACCGGCGACGCTGATTACGCTGCCTGTGATTGCCTTTGTGTTCGCCACCGAGGGGGCCAGCACGGGGACCATCATCTTCGCCATCTATGTGTTCGTTGCCGGCCTGGTGGATAACGTACTCAAGCCCTTGCTGCTGGGGCGCGGTGTCGATGTGCCGATGCCGGTGGTGCTGATCGGTGCGCTGGGCGGCATGGTCACCAGCGGCATCCTCGGTCTGTTCATCGGCCCGGTGGTGCTTGCGGTCGGCTATCAGTTGTTCTGGCAATGGGTGGAGGATCAGCCGCAAGACAGACCGAACGTCCCGCCAACGTTATGACTGCCCGGGCTTGCGCTAGCATGAAAGATGTTCAGGCCACTCGCCCTGACGAGCAGGGCTGTCGCCATGACTGCACAGAATCCTCACTGCTTCGTCGACACGACTAAAACGTGGACGTGAGTGGCGGCCTGCCTGTACGCCTAGAGAGGGTTGAATCATGACCATCCATTCCTGGGAAAAACTCTACCTCGATGACCTGAGCCTGGGTCAGCAGTTCGAAAGCGACAGCCTGCGTGTCCATCGAGCGTCGATGCTGGCCTTTGCTCAGGAGTTCGACCCGCAACCGTTTCACCTCGATCCTGAGCTCGCCGAGCTGAGCCTGTTTCGTGGCCTGGCAGCCAGTGGCTGGAATACCGCCGCCCTGACCATGAAACTGCTGGTGGAAAGCGTGCCGTTGGCAGACGGGATCATCGGCCTGGGCATCGAGTTGAGCTGGCCGACGCCGACCTACCCGGACGACCTGTTGCGTCTGCAATGCACCGTGCAGGCCATCGACCCATCCAGCTCCAAACCGGATCGGGGTGTGGTGACCCTGTTTATGGAAACACTCAATCAGGATGACAAGGTCGTGCAGCGAGCCACCGGTAAACTGCTGGTCTTCAGAAGACCGGCGCCTGATTGAGAACGTAGTCATGGGTGTGTGGAGCGTGCGTGATCGGCAAGGCGTCTTGCCGTTGCATTGAGCGCGTTCTTTGTCGATTGCAGGGGCCGGAGGCGGCGTTGTGAAAACATTCCTGCTCAGACCTAGCGCCTCAACGCTGAACATGTTGCGTCAAGCATGCCTGCAACGCCGAGATGCGGTGCCGCCAACGTTAACTGAAAAAGCGCTCATCCCTGACATTCCAGATGCCCGTTACTGGCTGGACCAGGATCTGACGCCGTTCATTCGGGATGTGAGTCAGGCCAACCTTCGAGAGGCGGAGGCGCTCGCCAGCGCAGGGATGCCCAATGACACCCTGCCGCTGGCAAGCATGTTGGCCGTTTCGGGGGGCGGCGATGCAGGCACATTCGCGGGGGGCATCATTGCGGGATGGACCCTGCATGGATCTCGACCGGTGTTCAAAGTCGTCACCGGCATTAGCGCTGGCGCCCTGGTCGCCCCGTTTGCCTACCTGGGGCCCCAGTACGACGGTGTCATTCTGGGTATCTGCAATGCAGTCGGTCCAAAAGACATTTTCCATGCGCGCAATGTGCTGACCCGTCTTGCCAGTGACGGTATCGCGCACAGCAAGCCTCTGTCGCGGCTGATTGCACAGCACATCACTGCCGAGGTTCTTGCGGCGATCGCGTCGGAATACGCCAAAGGACGTCTGCTGATGATCGGCACCACCGACCTTGATTCTGGACGCCCGGTCACCTGGAACATGGGCGCTATCGCCTCCAGCCAGGCACCGGGCGCGCTCGACCTGTTTCGCAACATCATGATCGCGTCGATGAGTATTCCCGGCGCCGTCTCACCCGTCATGATCGACGTGGAGGTTGACGGTCAACAGTTTCAGGAAATGCACGTGGACGGAGGCGTCCTGACTCAGGTGTTCCTTTACCCGCCAGGCACCGTGATGGCGCTGAACCGCGTGACCGGGGCGCGTATGCGTGATGAAAGGCATTTCTATGTCATTCGCAACGGCAAACTGGAGTTGCAGTGGTCCGGAACCAAGCGCCGCACCTTGAGCATCGGCGGTCGCGCCATCAGCGCATTGATCCAGACTCAGGGGATCAGCGATCTGGATCGCATTTACCGAATTGCGCAGCAGGATGGGGCGGATTTCAATCTGGCGTACATCGGCTCGGATTTTGATACTTCTCGCGCTCATAAATTCGATGGCGAGTACATGAAGCGCTTGTTCGATTACGCCTTTCAACTCAGCGCGAAAGGCTATCCGTGGCATAAATCGCCGAATACGTGAGAGAGGTCGGCGCTCTGCCTAATGCCAGTCAGTTAAGCAATTTCAGTTGCAGCGCATACTTTGTAGCAGCTGGCGAAGCCTGCGTTCGGCTGCGAAGCAGTCGTGAAATCAGGCAGTGCGGTTCTTCAGGACTACCTCGCGGGCAGGTTTCACGACTGCTTCGCAGCCGAACGCAGCCTCGCAGGCTCGGCAGCTGCTACAGATCGCGTTACGGCTTAACTGACTGGCATCAGGAAATATCCAGAGACGCGATCTTGCCTTCGGCGAGTTCGAAGGTGTAGGTGAGCTCGACAGGGCTGCCAGGAAAGTTTCCGCTTAGCCGGGCGAGCAGGGTAACGGTTTGCCCTTCCTGTGAGCTGCTCAAGGGTTCGACGCTGTATTGGTACTTGGCCTGGGAAGCTTGCTTCCAGGTTTTGATGGCCTCCAGTCCTTTGTACGTCCGGCTTTCGTCGCGAACCACGGCATCTGTGGCGAAGCAGCGGTCCAGCATCTCGGCGTCGTGACTCTTCTCCGCTGCAAGGTAGCTGGCGATGGGTTCAGGCAATTCGATGTTCATATTGAGTTACCTCCAGGGTGTGAGATTGCTCCACCGACATACTCGCTCTTCCGGACTTGCCCCAGAGCAATCAGCTGACCGGCTCGGCCGTACAACTCATCGCCGCTGAACCTGGCTTCTGGAAAATCACCCCGTTGCCGTCTTGCCAGAAGCGGTAGTTCCCCTGGGAATCCTTGCCAGTGTATTGGGTTCCCGAATCACTCGGCACCTGGCTCAGGGTGATCGAGGTGTTCGCCCATTTCAGGTACACGACACCTGGCTGCGTGTTAAAGAAGGTGGCGGCGATCAGCGCGTTAAACCCTGTACAACGAAAAGCCAGGGGGCCTTCGGTGAGCCTGTCTGGATCCTTGGTTCTCACAATGGCCGAGCCTTGGCGTAGCTGGTGAGCGCGCTCGGCATAGCTTCGGATGGTGCACGCCTTGGGCTCAGACGTGGACGCACACTGATTACGGGAGTCGATCCAGAACTGCTGGTCGATCAAGACTTTGTCTGGCCCCGGTACTGAACGTTCATCCGTGAGCGCCAGGCGATAAAGACGCGTCAATTCGATATCCATCTGCGCCAGTTGCGGATCGCGACAGATAAGCTTTTCGACGGATGCCCTTGCCGTGGCGCAGTCGAAGCTGGTCTTGAACGACGCAGCATTCGCGCAGGTGCTCGTCGCCGCGCAAACGCTGGCAGCGAGCAGACAGGTGAAAAGGGTCGTGACCGTTTTCATGTTGGCTTCACCCAGATGATTACGTGATCCCCGGATTGCCATGGAACCTATCGATCTGTTGAACATTGATTCGTTCGCATTGGGTGTATCGCAGTGTAAGTCAGTGCTCAAAACTTGCCACTCCCGGCGTTAGCCGGGTTGTAGGAGGGTGCGGCGGAAGCGATGTTAAAAAATGTTAGATTGAAAAAATACTTCACATAATCTGATCATTGGTAGATGATCTTCACCAGCCGGTATGACAACCTGATAACACGACAAAAACAGGATGGCCTTGATGTTCGATGAGATCCCGACTCATGTGCTGAATGACAGCGCCCCTCCGCTCGGCGCTGATCCTGTCTACCGCAGCCCTCTCTACAACGCGGCCAATGTCTGCGCCTTGCAGGCGCGCAAGCAGTCGCTGCTTTCCACTGGAGTACCCCATGAATAACAAGAATGTCGGTGTTGTCGGTCTGGGCGCGATGGGCCTGGGCATTGCTCGCTCGTTGTTGCGCAGCGGTTTCAATGTGCATGCCTGTGATGTGCGGGCTGCGGTGACTGAACAGTTTGCCGGGGAGGGCGGTGTGGCTTGCTCTTCGCCGTCGCACATGGCCGCTGAGTGCGACGTGATAGTGACCGTGGTGGTCAACGCCGAGCAGACCGAAACCGTACTGTTTGGTGAGGGTGGTGCCGTGGCCGCACTGCGGCCGGGCAGTCTGGTGATTGGCTGCGCCACCGTAGCCCCGACTTACGCGGTGGATCTGGGCCAGCGCCTGGCTGCGCTGGGCCTGCTGTATCTGGATGCACCGATTTCCGGTGGCGCCGCCAAGGCTGCCGCTGGCGAGATGACCATGATGACGTCGGGGCCGGCCGACGCCTATAGCAAGGCTGAGTCAATCCTGGCGGGCATGGCCGGCAAGGTGTATCGCCTGGGTGACGTCCATGGCCTGGGGTCGAAGGTCAAAATCATCAACCAGCTGCTCGCCGGGGTGCATATTGCCGCCTCTGCCGAAGCCATGGCGCTGGGCCTGCGTGAAGGGGTCGATGCCGATGCACTCTATGAGGTGATCACCCATAGCGCCGGTAATTCCTGGATGTTCGAAAACCGCGTACCGCACATTCTCAAGGCTGACTACACACCGTTGTCCGCGGTGGATATTTTCGTCAAGGACCTGGGCCTGGTGCTGGATACCGCCCGGGCCAGCAAATTCCCGCTGCCGCTGTCGGCCACCGCTCACCAGATGTTCATGCAGGCGTCCAGTGCCGGCTTCGGTCGTGAAGACGATTCGGCGGTGATCAAGATTTTCCCGGGCATCGAATTGCCGACTGCCAAGCCCCAGTCCGTTTGAAGCCCGAGCCCGTTTGAGGAACACCCCATGACTATCTCCACCGCACGCCCGCTGCTGGGCTGCATCGCCGATGATTTCACCGGTGCCACGGACCTTGCCAACATGCTGGTACGCGGCGGAATGCGTACCGTGCAAAGCATCGGAATCCCGAGCGCAGACGTAGCTGCCGGGCTTGATGCCGATGCGATCGTCATTGCCCTGAAGTCGCGCACCATTTCTGTCGCCGACGCGGTCGAACAGTCCCTCGCCGCACTGGCCTGGCTGCGCGAACAAGGCTGCGAGCAGATCTTTTTCAAATACTGCTCGACGTTCGACTCCACCGCGGCCGGCAATATCGGTCAGGTCAGCGAAGCGCTGCTGGCCGCGCTGGACAGCGACTTCACCCTGGCTTGTCCGGCGTTCCCGGAGAATGGCCGGACGATCTTTCGCGGCCACTTGTTTGTGCAGGATCAACTGCTCAGCGAGTCGGGCATGCAGCATCACCCGCTGACGCCGATGACCGATGCCAACCTGGTTCGGGTCCTGCAATCGCAGACCGGTCTGAATGTCGGTCTGTTGCGCTACGACACCATTGCCCGCGGCACTGAGCAGGTGCGTGCGCGAATCGCAGAGCTGAGGGCTCAAGGTGTCGGCATGGCCATCGCTGATGCCCTGTCGGATAGCGATTTGTACACCCTCGGTACCGCCTGTGCCGATCTGCCGTTGTTGACGGGTGGTTCGGGGCTGGCCCTGGGTTTGCCGGAAAATTTCCGTCGCGCCGGCAAGCTGCGCGACCTCGATGCCTCGAAGCTCCCGGCGGTGTTCGGCGGGGAAGTGGTGTTGGCCGGCAGTGCGTCGATCGCCACCAATGGACAAGTGGCAGCCTGGCTCGAAGCCGGGCGGCCGGCCTTGCGGATTGATCCGTTGGCCCTGGCTGCGGGTGAACCGGTGGTGGCGCAAGCCTTGACCTTCGCCCGTGATAACGATCAAACCGTTTTGATCTACGCCACCAGCTCACCGGATGAGGTCAAGTCGGTGCAACAGCAACTGGGTGTCGAGCAGGCTGGAAGCCTGGTGGAAAACGCCTTTGGCGAAATTGCTGAAGGTCTGCGCCAGAGCGGCGTGCGCCGTTTCGTGATCGCCGGCGGAGAAACCTCGGGCGCTGTGGTTCAGGCGTTGGGCGTACAGCTGCTGCAGATCGGCGCGCAGATCGATCCGGGTGTGCCGGCGACCGTCAGCAGTACTGACGAACCTTTGGCGTTGGCGCTCAAATCGGGCAACTTCGGTGGCCGCGACTTCTTTAGCAAAGCCTTGAACCAACTCGCCCAGGCCGGAGATGCGCGATGAGTAACGAAAACGCCCTGCGCGAAGAAATCTGCGAGGTCGGCCGCAGCTTGTACCAGCGCGGTTACACCGTCGGCAGCGCCGGCAATATCAGCGCGCGCCTGGACGACGGCTGGTTGATCACACCGACCGATGTCTGCCTCGGGCGCCTCGATCCGGCGACCATCGCCAAGGTCAACCTGGCCGGCGAATGGGTGTCCGGTGACAGGCCTTCAAAGACCCTGGCGCTGCATCGCCAAGTCTACGACCGCAACCCGAATGTCGGCGGCGTGGTGCATACCCACTCCACCCATCTGGTGGCGTTGACGTTGGCCGGTGTCTGGCAGGCGGACGACATCCTGCCGCCGCTGACGCCGTATCAGGTGATGAAAGTCGGGCATATCCCGCTGATTGGCTACCAGCGGCCCGGTTCGCCGAAGGTTGCCGAGCAAGTCGCGCAGCTGGCCAATAGTGTTCGCGGCGTGATGCTCGAACGGCTTGGCCCGGTCGTCTGGGAGAGTTCGGTCTCCAGGGCCAGTTACGCTCTGGAGGAACTCGAGGAAACCGCGCGGCTCTGGCTGATGAGCCATCCCAAACCGGAACCTCTCGACCAGGCGGCTTTGGACGAGTTGCGAGAGACCTTCGGCGCGACCTGGTAAAGCGCTGGCTTAACACCACAAATCGATACAGCAGGCCCTGTACATGAGGCGCGCAGCGACTCTCGATGGACCCGGCTTGCCTGAAAAAACAATAACAACAGGAAATCCAAGCATGACTCACTTCAGATTCAGTGGCAGAACCGTTTCGTTTACCCGGCGTGGAGGGGTTCTGAAATGAGCCCTTTAGTCCTGATGATTACCGCAGGGGTGGGCATCGCGCTGTTGTTGTTCCTGGTGCTCAAGTACAAGTTCCAGCCCTTCGTAGCGTTGATGCTGGTGAGCATTCTGGTGGCGCTGGTGGCCGGGGTGAAACCGGCCGATCTGGTGGCGACCATCGAAGGCGGCATGGGCAAGACCCTGGGTCATATCGCGATCATTATTGCCCTGGGCGCGATGATCGGGCGGATCATCGAGCTCTCCGGCGGTGCCGAGGCGCTGGCCAAGACCCTGATCACTCGTTTCGGCAACCGACGCACACCGCTGGCACTGACGATTGCCGGGTTCATGGTCGGGGTGCCGGTGTTCTTCGAGGTCGGCGTGATCATCCTGATGCCATTGGCCTATGGCATTGCGCGCAGTGCGCGTAAGCCGCTGTTGGTGTTTGCGCTGCCGATGTGCGCTGCGTTGTTGACCGTACACGCCTTTCTGCCGCCACACCCGGGTGCGGTGGCCGCTGCCAGCCAGTTGGGCGCCGACCTGGGTCGCGTGCTGATGTTCGGCCTGCCGCTGACTGCGTTCCTTTGCTATGTCGGCTACCGCGTGGCCGGGCGCATGACCCGTCGGGTGTACCCGATGACCGACGATATTCGTGCCGAAGTCTATGGCCCGCATGTCACCAACGAGGATCTGGCCGCCTGGTCCAATGGCAACGGCAAGAGCGCTGAGCGAGCGGCTGTGGCCGTGTCGCACATGGGCCTGGAAGAGTCCACCAGCAGCATCGTTTCCAAGTTGCCGCCGGCACCCCCTCCGGGGTTTGGTCTGATCGTCAGCCTGATTGTGTTGCCGATTATTCTGATCCTGCTGGGAACGCTGTCCACCTCGTTGCTGCCTGCCGAATCGACCCTGCGCGGCATCATGACCGTGCTCGGCGCGCCGCTGGTGGCGCTGCTGCTCGACACTTTGTTGTGTGCCTGGTTGCTGGGTTCGCGTCGGGGCTGGAGCCGGACTCAGGTGTCCGACGTGATCGGTTCGGCCTTGCCCGGCGTGGCCATGGTGATCCTGATTGCCGGTGCCGGCGGGGTGTTTGGCAAGGTGCTGGTGGATACCGGAATCGGCGCCGTGGTCTCCGATATGCTGCGCACCACCGGTCTGCCGGTGCTGGCGCTGGGCTTTCTGCTGACCCTGCTGTTGCGCGCGGTGCAGGGCTCGACGACGGTGGCGCTGGTGACCACTGCCGGCATCATCAGCCCGCTGATTGCGACCCTCAATCTCACCCCGAACCACATGGCGCTGCTGTGCCTGGCCATGGGCGGTGGCGGGTTGGCCATGTCCCATATCAATGACGCCGGTTACTGGATCTTCACCAAGCTGTCCGGACTGAGCGTGGCCGACGGCTTGCGCACCTGGACGGTATTGACCACCTTGCTCGGCACTTTGGGTTTCTGTATTACCCTGCTGATCTGGCCGTTTGTCTAACTCTTAATCTCAGGAGCTACCATGCCTCGTTTTGCTGCCAACCTCAGCATGCTCTACCCGGAACATGCGTTTCTGGATCGCTTCGCCGCCGCGGCCGCCGATGGTTTCGAGGCGGTGGAGTATCTGTTCCCCTACGACTACAGCGCTGAAGAACTCAAGCAACGCTTGAGCGACAACGGCCTGGTGCAGGCACTGTTCAACGCGCCGCCCGGTGATTGGGCGGCGGGGGAGCGGGGCACGGTGTCGTTGCCGGGCCGTGAGAGTGAATTTCGTAGCGGTTTCGATCGCGCGCTGGAATACGCCTCGGTGCTGGGTAACTCACGCATCCATGTGATGGCCGGCCTGCTGCCGTCCGAAAGTGATCGGGCACGGCATCACGCCATTTATCTGGAAAACCTGGCCTATGCCACCGCCCAGGCGGCCAAGGTCGGTATCACGGTGCTGCTGGAACCGATCAATACACGAGACATGCCGGGCTTTTTCCTCAACCGGCAGGACCAGGCCCAGGCCATCTGCAAGGAAGTGGGCGCCAGTAACCTGAAGGTTCAGTTCGACTGTTATCACTGCCAAATCGTCGAGGGCGACCTGGCCACCAAACTGCGTCGGGATTTCGATGGAATCGGCCATATCCAGATCGCCGGCGTGCCGGATCGACATGAGCCGGACCTGGGAGAAGTTAACTATCCCTATCTGTTCGAGTTGATCGACCAGTTGGGTTATGACGGCTGGGTAGGGTGCGAATACCGGCCGCGTGGTAACACATCGGCCGGCTTGCAGTGGCTGCGTGACTGGAAGGCGCGCTAACGCTCTACGCGTTGCTATCAGACGGCAACAACAGTTCGACTCCCTGTTTGCGAATGCCATCGGCCGCGGCCGGGGTCAATGCATCGTCGCTGAGGATAATGTCGAACTGCTCCAGCCCGGCAATCTTGTACATGCTGAATGTGCCGTATTTCGAGCTGCTGGCCACCAGCACCACTTGCGAGGCCGATTGCATCGCGGCTTGTTTCACCTCCACCTTCAGCGCCGAAGGCGTGGTGAGGCCGCGACGCAAATCCCATGAGCTGGTCGATATGAACGCGATGTCGGTGACGACCTGGCGCAAGGTGGCCACCGCCAGGCCGCCCACGCACGATTGATTGGAGTGGTCCAGCTGCCCGCCGGTATGAATCACCGTGACATGGGGGGCGTCGATCAACGCCTGGACAATGCCGAAGTCGTTAGTCACCACGGTCATGCCGGACAGCGCCTTGATGTAGGGGACGATTTCCAGTGTGCTGGTTCCCGCATCCAGGTAAATCGTCATATCCGCATGCAGTAGCCGGGCGGCGAGCTTGGCCATGGACTGCTTCTGTGGCAACTCGACCACCGCCTTGAACTGATGGCTGGGCTCACTGTGGAGCTGGCTGGCGATCCGCACCCCACCCGTTACCGAATAAGCACGACCTTCCTGCTCCAGCAGCGCGATATCGCGACGTATGGTCATGTGCGAACAGTCGAACATTTCCATCAACTGATGCACGCTCAGCACCTGATGCTTGCGCAATTGTCGCAGCATCAATTCACGGCGCTGTTCAGGAATCATCGGTGCGCCGCTTTCGGCGGCGATGTCCTTTTGATTAGGCATTCGGGCTCCAGATTAAGGAAAGCTGACGGTAAAGCTAACGGTCAAACATAGTAGCGAATCTGTGGCGGGATCAGTAGCGCGGCGATGTGACGGGGCCTGGGACTAAAATTGAGTCACGTTTCGCGTGGAGAGCGCTTCCTGCTCTTTCGATATGCAGCGAGTGAAGGCACAATGCGCATCCTTTTTTGGCTGGCCTTGCCGGAGGCGCCTCGAAATGATCAAAACGCCGTACTACCTCATCGATAAACAAAAGCTGCTGGCGAACATGCAGAAGATCGCCTATGTGCGCGAACAATCCGGGGCCAAGGCGCTCCTGGCACTCAAGTGCTTCGCCACCTGGTCGGTGTTCGACCTGATGCAGCAATACATGGACGGCACCACGTCGTCGTCGCTCTACGAGCTCAAGCTCGGTCGACAGAAGTTCGCTGGCGAGACCCATGCCTACAGCGTGGCCTGGGCCGACGACGAGATCGAGGAGATGCTCGAAAACTGCGACAAGATCATCTTCAACTCCATCGGCCAGTTGCAACGCTACACTGAAGCTTCAGCAGGCAAGGTGCGCGGTCTGCGGGTCAATCCGCAGGTGAGCAGCTCGGATTACCTGCTAGCCGATCCGGCGCGTCCGTTCAGCCGTCTGGGCGAATGGGACCCGGTGAAGATCGAGCAGGTCATCGATCAGATCTCTGGCTTCATGTTCCACAACAACTGCGAGAACGGTGATTTCGGCCTGTTCGACCAGATGCTGTGCACCATCGAAGAACGCTTCGGCGACTTGTTGCACAAGGTCGAGTGGGTCAGCCTCGGTGGCGGTATCCACTTCACTGGCGAAGGCTATGCGATCGACGAGTTCTGCGCGCGCCTCAAGGCCTTCTCGCAGAAATACGGCGTGCAGGTCTACCTGGAACCAGGCGAAGCGGCCATCACGCAGAGCGCGTCGCTGGAAGTCACCGTGCTCGACACCCTCTACAACGGCAAGCACCTGGCGGTTGTGGACAGCTCCATCGAAGCGCATATGCTCGATCTGTTGATCTATCGCCTGAATGCCAAGCTGGCGCCTAGCGATGGCGAGCACACGTACATGGTGTGCGGCAAATCCTGCCTGGCCGGAGACATTTTCGGTGAGTATCAATTTGATCGTCCGCTGGCGATCGGGGATCGGCTGTCGTTCATCGACGCAGCGGGTTACACCATGGTCAAGAAGAACTGGTTCAACGGCCTGAAAATGCCGTCCATCGTAGTGAAACAACTCGACGGTACAGTCGAGGTGGTTCGTGAGTTTGGTTACAACGACTACATGTCCAGCCTTTCGTAAGCTGGCAGAGAAGGAGAGAGAGAAAAATTGAAGAAGAACGTGCTTATCATTGGTGCAGGAGGTGTCGCCAAGGTGGTGGCCCACAAGTGCGCGCAGCACAACGATGAACTCGGTCGTATTGCTATCGCGTCGCGCAACATCTCCAAGTGCCAGGCCATCATCGACAGCGTCAAGGCCAAGGGCAGCCTCAAAGTGCCCGCCGAAATCCAGGCCTTCTCGCTGAACGCCATGGATGTCGAAGCGACCAAGGCGCTGATCCGCGAAACCGGATCGCAGATCGTCATCAACGTCGGTTCCGCCTTCCTCAACATGTCGGTGCTGCGCGCCTGCATCGATACCGGCGTGGCCTATCTGGACACCGCCATTCACGAAGAGCCGGGCAAAATCTGCGAGACGCCGCCCTGGTATGGCAACTACGAGTGGAATCACCTCGAAGAGTGCAAAGAGAAGAACATTACCGCCATTCTCGGCGTGGGCTTCGACCCGGGTGTGGTCAACGCCTATGCAGCACTGGCGCAACAACAGTATTTCGACCGCATTGATTCGATCGACATTCTCGACGTCAACGCCGGTTCCCATGGCAAGTATTTCGCCACCAATTTCGACCCGGAAATCAACTTCCGCGAATTCACCGGACAAGTGTGGAGCTGGCAGAACAGTCAGTGGACCAGCAACACGATGTTCGAAGTCAAACGCACCGATGACCTGCCGGTCGTAGGCGCGCAGAACCTGTACCTGACCGGCCACGATGAAGTGCACTCGCTGTCGAAGAACCTCGACGTGCCCAACGTGCGTTTCTGGATGAGCTTCGGCGAGCACTACATCAATGTGTTCACCGTGCTCAGGAACCTCGGCCTGCTCTCCGAGCAACCGGTCAAGACCGCCGAGGGCCTGGAAGTCGTGCCGCTGAAAGTGGTCAAGGCCGTGCTGCCTGATCCGAGCTCGCTGGCGCCCGGCTACACCGGCAAGACCTGCATCGGCGATCTGGTCAAGGGCACCAAGGATGGACAGCCGCGCGAGGTGTTCATCTACAACGTGGCTGATCATGAAGACGCTTACGCGGAAACTGACAGCCAGGGCATTTCCTATACCGCAGGCGTGCCGCCCGTGGCAGCAGCCCTGCTGGTCGCCCGCGGCGAGTGGGACGTGCAGCGCATGGCCAACGTCGAGGAGTTGCCGGCTGAGCCGTTCCTCAAGGCACTGGATGTGATGGGCCTGCCGACCCGCATCAAGGACGAGAATGGAGATCGTCCGTGGAGCTGAAACGCTTGAGACTCGCAACAGACAGTTGAACCGAGTTTCCCGCTCCATACGCAAAAACGCCGCTCTTTGAGCGGCGTTTTTGTTTGTGCGTAATGGGGAATGCAACATTCCCGCCCGTCACCCACATGCAAACCCAGCCCGTCGAACCGGCACTAACCCGTGGATGCGTGGTCAGTAATTGGCGCCTGAAGCGACGAGGATCGTCTCTGATTAGCGGCGTATCCGGCTACGTTTAGTGTTTTCTCCAATGCCTTGGGGCAAAAAAAACTCGCGATGGATTGCGTCCTGGACCGACTTTTCCTTTTGCGGGCGACACTCTATGGGTTTGCTTCTCGATCCGCGTCATGACATTGATGCCGCTTTATTAAGCTATCGCCGAGTGTTCTGGTCGCTGGCGCTGTTCAGTGGGGTGATCAACCTGCTGGTGCTGGTGCCGTCGCTCTACATGATGCAGGTGTACGACCGGGTCCTCAGCAGCCGCAACGAAACCACCTTGTTCATGCTCACCTTGATCGCCCTGGGACTGTTCATGTTCAGCGCCTTGATCGAGTGGGCACGCGGCGAGGTGATGATTCGCATGAGCGCGGGGCTGGACGACGCATTGGGCGAGCGGATTTTCGACGCTGCCTTCGCCCGCAGCCTGCGCGAGCACAACGCCAACCCGGCGCAGGTGCTCACCGATCTGGCGACGCTGCGGCAGTTGATCACCGGCCAGGGCCTGATTGCCTTGCTCGATGCGCCGTGGTTGCCAATCTTCCTGCTGGTGGCGTTCATCTTTCATCCCTGGTTCGGCGTGCTGACTCTGGTTCTGGCCCTGGTGCTGATCGGCCTGGCGCTGTGGGGCGAGTTGGCGACTCGAGCGCGTCTGGGCGAAGCCAATCGCCTGGGCGTGCAGTCGTCGATCTATGTAAACAGCACGTTACACAATGCCGAAGTCATCCAGGCCCTCGGCATGCTCGGGCCGTTGCGCCAGCGTTGGAGCCTGCTGCAGCAACGCATCATTGCCGCCCAGGCCCATGCCAGCGACCGTGGCGCGCGTATCACTTCGATGACCCGTTTCGTGCGCATCTCCGGACAGTCTCTGGCCTTGGGCCTGGGGGCGTTGCTGGTGCTTGAAGGCCAATTGTCGGCAGGCATGATGATTGCGATGTCGCTGCTGCTGGGGCGTGCCCTGGCTCCCGTGGAAATCGCCATTGGCTCGTGGAAGCAATTCAACTCCGGCCGCCAGAGCTACCAGCGCCTGAGCCAACTGCTTGCCCAGCATCCGCGCGAGCGCCTGCGCATGCCTTTGCCACCGCCCACCGGCGCGGTGCGCCTGGAGCAGTTGTATGTCGGCCCGCCCGGCGCCTCGCAACCGATCCTGCGGGGCATCAATTTCAGCCTGGCCAAAGGGGATGTGCTCGCCGTCGTCGGCCCCAGCGCCAGTGGTAAATCAACGCTGGCCAGGGCGCTGGTCGGCGTATGGCCGGCCATGGGTGGCTCGGTGCGCCTTGACGACGCCGAGATCAGTCAATGGTCCCACGACGCCCTCGGCCCGCACCTTGGATACCTGCCGCAGGACATCGAGCTGTTCGACGGCAGTGTGGCCGACAACATTGCCCGCTTCGGCGAGCAGGACGCCGACCAGATCATCGCCGCCGGGCGTCACGCCGGCATTCACGAGATAATCCTGAGGTTCCCCAAGGGTTACGACACGCCGCTGGGTCCCGGCGGGCTTGGCTTGTCCGGTGGACAAAAGCAACGCCTCGGCCTGGCTCGCGCGCTCTACGGACGCCCGTCACTGATTGTGCTCGATGAGCCCAACTCCAACCTCGATGAAGCCGGAGAGTTGGCACTGGTGCAGGCCATCAGTGCGCTCAAGGCTGCTGGCAGCACCGTGGTGCTGATTACCCATCGGCCTAATGTGCTGGCGGTGGTCGATTACATCCTGGTACTCAAGGACGGCACTCAACAAGCATTTGGTCCACGGGATCAGGTAATCAAGGCATTGATGCCGGGGCCAAGACCGGCCGCGGTCAGGGAGACTGGCGAAGATGCGTGATCTGACCCCTGGGGCACAAACGTACAGCGAGCAGGGGCCGAGCGTGCGCGGCGCCACAACGCTGCCCGCCAGTACCGATGCCGGGGGGGCTGCACGCTATGGTGTCGGTTTCCTGGTCCTGACGCTGGGCGGTTTCCTGCTCTGGGCCTGCCTGGCGCCGCTCGACCAGGGTGTCGTGGGCAGCGGCACCGTGGTGGTGGCGGGCGAACGCAAGGCTGTGCAGTCGTTGGTCGGCGGGGTGGTGGAAAAGCTGTTGGTCAGCGATGGCGACCGCGTCACCCAGGGGCAGTTGCTGGTGCAGCTCAATACGGTGCAGGCGCAGTCGCAACGGGACGTGACCCTGGGCAAGTTGCTCAACGATCGCAGCGTCGAGGCGCGGTTGATTGCCGAGCGCCTGGGCTCAGCCGAGATCCAATGGCCCGCTGATCTGCTGGAACGCACCGACGAGCCGCGGGTCAAGGCTTCCATGGCCTTGCAGAGCCAGTTGTTTATGACCCGCCGCGCAGAACTGGGCAGCCGCTTGCAGATCATCGAACACGAAGCCGCGGCATTGCAGCAGCAATTGCTCGGCTACGAAGGCGTCAAGCGCAACTACGACACGCAGATGCGCTTCCAGCAACAAGAGCTGGAAGGCCTGCGTGAATTGGCCCGTGAAGGCTACATTCCGCGCAACAAACTCTTCGAGGCCGAACGCAACGCAGCCCAGTTGGCCGGGCAGATTTCCTCCGGGGTGGGCGATGTTGGCAGGACCCGACAGGCGATCAATGAAAGCCGGCTCAAGGCCTTGCAGGCGCAGCAGGAATTTCGCCGCGATGCCGAAACCCAGCTCAGCGAGGTCTCTGCCGAGGCGGCAGGTTATGCCGATCAGATTCGTGCCTTGCAGTTTGAAGTCGACAACGGTGCGATCCGTGCGCCGGTGTCCGGGCAGGTCATGGACGTGAACATTCATACGGTCGGGGGCGTTGCGCAGGCCGGCCAAACCCTGATGCAGGTGGTGCCGCTGGATGCGCCGATGGCGATCACCGCGCGTTTCGAGCCGTTGATGGCCAATAAGTTGCGCCCGGGTCTGCCGGTGCATGTGCATTTCACCGCGCTGCAACGGGTGGATACGCCGACGATTACCGGCACGGTGACTACGGTGTCGGCGGACCAGTTGATCAATGAACAGACGCACCAGCCGTACTTTTCCGCCAAGGTCGAAATTCCCGCCGACACCGTCGCCTCGCTGCAGGCCGCCGGCCTGCTGGTGCGCCCCGGCATGCTCGCCGATGTCACGGTGGTGACGGGGGAACGCACCTTGATGAATTACCTGATGAAACCTTTGCGTGAACGCTTGCTTGCGGCCTTCAAAGAGGAATGACATGTGGGAGTGAGCCTGCTCGCGATAGCGGTGGATCAATCAGCCTCCATGCTGGATGTACCGCCGTCTTCGCGAGCAGGCTCGCTCCCACATGAGGTCAGGCTGTAAAGTCGCTGGCGTGCAGCTCCTTGACGCCCACCAGTTCGAACTCGAACTCGGGGGTGGCGTCGGCGTTGACACTGCCTTGGAGAATGCCATCGGCAAATCGCACTTGGCCGGTGGCGTTGGTGGGGTCGAAGGCGTTGCTGCCGATGAACGTGAAGGCGTCGACAGTGGGGGTCAGCGGGTTGGCATCCAGGCCGGTAAGATCCAGATGATCACCCTCGGTGGTCTTGAAACCGCTGATCACATCGCGCAAAGCCCCGACGCCCATGTCCGACAGCGCACCAAACGCGTAGGTATCCGCGCCAGTGCCACCGGTGAGGTTGTCGGTGCCTGCACCGCCGATCAGCCGGTCATCGCCCGAACCGCCCACCAGCGTGTCGTTGCCCGCACCACCGTTCAGAACGTTCGCGGCGCTGTTGCCCGACAGACTGTCGGCGTAGGCGCTTCCCGTCACGTTTTCCAAGAATTTCAGGGTGTCGAGCCCGGAACCCACGGTGTTTTGTTGCGCTGACGTCGAAAGGTTTACGGTAACGCCGGACAGGGCGCGCTCAAAGGACACCGTGTCAATGCCATCGCGCCCGTCCAGCAC
The DNA here is from genome assembly GCF_057837605.1 of Pseudomonas sp. GL_093. Taxonomy (NCBI): domain Bacteria; kingdom Pseudomonadati; phylum Pseudomonadota; class Gammaproteobacteria; order Pseudomonadales; family Pseudomonadaceae; genus Pseudomonas; species Pseudomonas sp. GL_093. Next base: position 3,538,921 of record NZ_CM174448.1, read on the forward strand.
GTTGTTGCCGGCACCGGCGAACAGCGTGTTGTCCAACGCGTTACCCGTGCCATTGGCGGCGCCAGTGCTATCGATATACAGACGCTCGACGTTGATGCCGAGGGTGTAGGCCGCCAGTCTGCTGTGCACGCTGTCGATTCCTCCAGCCACTGCATTGCTGTTGGTCTCGATCACGATGTCGTCGGCGTTGTCGACATAGTAGGTGTCGTTGCCATCGCCGCCGCTCATGCTGTCGTCCCCCGCGGCACCATCGAGCACGTTATTGGCGGCATTGCCGGTGATGAAGTTATGCCGCTCATTGCCGGTGCCGTTGATGGCCGACACGCCGGTGAGCACCAGGTTCTCGAGATTGGCGCCCAGGGTCCAGCTGACCGAGGCCAGCACCGTATCGATCTGCGAGGTCGAGGTGTTGGTTTCCACCACGCGGTCGGACGCGTTATCGACCACATAGACGTCGTTGCCATCACCACCGGTCATGGTGTCCGCGCCCAGGCCGCCATCCAGTTTGTCGTTGCCCGAACTGCCCACCAGGGTATCCGCCTGGCTGGTACCGGAAATCATGTTCTGAGCGTTGTCGAAAATGTCCTGCACGCTGTTGTTGTCGTTGGGGTTGCCCTGGAAGCCAAGGTCATTGGCAATGTAGTCGGCCAGGCGCTGGCCGACGATCTCCGCCGACTCCTCGTGCAGGTGCCAGACGTCGTCGGGATACGCCAGTGGATCGACATCGTGGCGCAAGGGGAGGTCGGTGTAGTCCACCGCCAGCTGGACGTCGGCGCGCTCGGCGGCGATGGCTTCCTGGGCGGCGCGGACATAGCCAACCCCCTCGACGATGGAGGCAATCTTGTCTTCTGAATAACCACGGGTACGCGCCGCGTCCTGCTCGTAGTGACCGGTTTCCATCATGTACACGCTGAAGTTGCCGAGCTGGGCATGCAGGTAATCAAACACCTTCAAGGTCGCAGCCTTGTAGGCCGCTGCCGCCGCTGGTTTGTCCGTGGCGCGGGCGATCTCCTGGGCGGCTTCCTCGCCCTGACCCCAAATGATGCCCATGGTGACGTTATTGATCGATTGCAGTTCGGTGAGCTGGTCCCGGAGCAGCGTCACGGCGCGCAACAGCGCAGCCCCGGGTTGGTTGGTGTCGGTCAGCCACCAGCACAACTTGAGTTCCTCGGCGCTGAGCGTCGACAGGCCGGTGACCGTGCTGCCGCCCACCGCGATATCGATGCCGTTGCCATCGGCATCGGTGAACTGGCTGCGCACGTCATAGGGGGTGTAGCGGTCCAGGTCGTTGACCAGCATCGAGGTGCCGGACTGATTGTCGTCCTCTGTCATGCGCAGCAGGCGCGCATTGGATTGGCCGAGGGTGGGCACGTAGAGGATGTCCTGCTGGGCGCGCTCGCCGAACACGAAGTCGCTGGCGGTCAGGGTGTTGAGGTAGTTGCCGTTGAGGGCGATTTCAAAACGATTGCCATCGGCATCCGCTTCGGCGGACTTGATGTAGGTCTTGTCGCCGGCCGCGTTGAGGGTGATGTACAACGTGCCATTGCTGCCATCGCCGAGGCCGATAAAGCCCAGGCCCGAAACATCGATCTTGTCGACGCCCGCGGTGAAGTCATAAATCGTGTCGGTGGCCGTGACACCGCCGGTGTCGTAGTCGCGGTAGCTGTCGAGTACGTTGGTATAGCGGAAGGCGTCGGCACCGTCGCCGCCGTACAGCGAATCGCGTCCGGCGCCGCCGTCGACGATGTCCGCGCCGGTGCCGGCCTTGATTGTGTCGTTGCCACCGAGGCCGAGGATCAGGTCTGCGCCCGCCGTGCCATTGAGGGTTTCGGCATTGTTGGTGCCGGTGATGGTGTTGGCAGGCGCATCGGCCACTACCAACGCGAAGCTATCGCTGACCGATGCACCGGCCGGGTCCGTGGCTTTGACCAGCACGTTGTAATTGCCGGACGCGGTGCTGGTCGGTGTGCCGGTGAACGTCAGGTTGGTGACGTTGAAACTCAGCCACGCGGGCAGGGCGCTGCCATCGGCCAGGGTCGCGGTGTAGCTGAGGCTGTCATGATCCGGATCGGTGAAGCTGGTGGCCGGCACCACGTAGCTGAACGAGGTGTTTTCGGTCGCGTTCTGATCCAGCAACGCCGTTGCCAGCACCGGCGCATGATTGACCGTTGGCGAAGTGGCAAAGACGAAATTGGCGCTGGTCAGCTTGTTGAGGTAATTGCCGTCCAGCGCCACTTCGAACCGGTTGCCATTGGCGTCGGCGGTCAGGGACTTGATGTAAGTCTTGGTTCCGGCACTGTTGAGTACTAGGTACACAGTGTTGTTTTTGCCGTCCCCCAAGCCGGTGAAACCCATGGCCGAGAGGTCGATCTTGTCGGCAGTGATATCGAAGTCGGTGATCAGGTCGCCAAGGTTGGCGCCGCCGGTGTTGTAGTTGCGATAACTGTCCAGACGGTTGGAGAACACGAAGGTGTCCGCCCCGGCGCCGCCGGTGAGGGTGTCCATACCGGCACCGCCGTCGAGCCTGTCGTCGCCCGCGCCGCCATTGAGGCTGTCGTTACCCGCGAGGCCGAGCAGGGTGTCGGCCGAATCGCTACCCAGCAGCGAGTCGCTGCCGCTGGTGCCGGTGACCACCCGATTGAAAATGAAGTTGCTGGCGGTCAGGGTGCTGGCGAGGTTGCCCGAGAGAACCAACTCGAAGCGATTGCCGCTGGCGTCGGCATCGTAGTCCTTGAGGTAGGTGCGGTCGTTGCTGGCGCTGTAGCTGACCTGCAAGGTGCCGCCACGGCCGTTGCCCAGGCCCGTGAAGCCGAGGCCGGCGAGGTCGATCTTGTCCTGGGTGACGTCGAAGTCGGTGATGGTGTCATCGAAGCTTGCGGTTGCGTTGCGGTAACTGTCGGACTGAGCGACGAAACGGAAGGTATCGGCGCCAGTACCGCCGGTGAGTTTGTCGATGCCTGCGCCACCCACCAGAATGTCGCCACCGGCCCCGCCATTGATGGTGTCGTTGCCGGCACCGCCGTAGAAAATCTCGCTGGCGGCGCTGCCCAGCAGGGTGTCGTTGCCAGCCGTGCCTTGCACGGTGGTCATCGGCACCGTGGCGCTGACGTAGCTGCCGTCACCATAGATCAGCGTGGCACCATTACTGGTGTGACTGATGGTGTTGCCGATGATGGCGTTGCGATCGGTGCCGTCTTCATTGCGCTCTGCAACACCGTAGGTCGACAGGTTGCTGCCGCTGATGATGTTGCCCTGGATGGTGTTGTCGCTGCCGTTGAAGTACTTGCCGGACACGCCGAGGGTATCGTCGTAGGACTGGATGATGATTTCCGGTACGGGGTTGCCCAGGGAGTTGTTGTTGAGCGTGTTGTCGATGATCTCGACGTGGTTGCTGCCGTAGATGCGGATCCCGGCGCTGGTGTTGTCGTGGATATCGACGCCGCTGACGGTCACGTCGCTGGACAGCTTGATCAGCACCCCTTCGGCGCCGTTGCCGTACACCTCGCCACCGGTGATGGTGATGTTGCTGGGGGAGGGGATGTTCTCGCTACCGCGCTGCACGACGATGCCATTGCCGCCATTGTTGTAGGCAACGTTGTTGGTGAGGGTGAAGTCGTGGGTACTGGTGACGACGTTGAAACCGTGGCGGTCATTGTCGTAGGCGACGTTGTTTTCGAAGGTGCTGTCGCTGAGGAAGTCAGCAACGAAGCCGTCCAGGCCATTGCCGTGAGACACGCTGTTCTTGATGACCATGTTGACGGTCTGCTCGTGGGGGTCGAAACCGTACCCGGAGCAATCCTTGATCTCGACGCTGTCGAGGGTGACGTTGGAGTCGTGGCCTTCTACGCCGGGAATGTAGCCGTTGAACCATCCGTCGATCTTGCCGGTGGTGTGGTCGCGATTACCGTCGATGGTGAGGTTGCTGACGCCGAAGTCGTGGGTTTCCTCGCCATAGGCCGAGCGGATGACACCCGTGATCTTGGTGTCGGAGCCGTCAGCCACCTTGACGGTGGATTTGCCCATGCCGTCGCCGTACAGGTAGACGTTGCTCTTGAGCATCAGGCAACCGTCGGAGGGTTCCTCGCCACCCGAAACGATATAAGTTCCGGTCGGTATATACACCTGCCCCCCGCCTGCGGAGGCCGCTGCATCGATCGCGCTTTGTATCGCCGCCGTGTCGTCAGTGATGCCATCTCCTTTGGCGCCAAAATTTTGCACATTGAAAATCATGAGCTTATCTCCGTATCAGGCTAAAACCTCGGAAGATGCCAATATTCCATCGACAGCCACCGTGTTATGACCCAACGGAGCGCAAAAGTTGTGACCACATATCGGGGAAGTGTCAAAAACCTGATCTTACTGATCAGCGGTTGTTAGGAAAGGCAAGGGAGATAACGTTATTTTGACACTGGCTCCGGCGGCAAGCGCCGCCTCGTCGGGAGCGGGATCGCGAATACAATGGCGTTATTGATCAGGCCGAGCGTGTTTTGCGCTTTGAGCTGGACAGCCTTGCGCCGAACGCCACGGCGAGAACCTGTGGGTACGATCCGCTCAGCTGAGATTTTCGGGATGTCGGGGCCGCGGTCGGACGAAGAAACCGCGGCGACCGATCAATCAGACGGCAGGGAGCACGCCTTTTTGTTTGGCGACATGAGTCGCCATTGCGTCCATCAAGTCCGGGGACAGGCAATCGTAGGGCTCCAGGCCGATCTCGCGCAGGCGCTCACGGATGGCCTTCATTTGCGCTGGCGGTGTGCCGGTTTCGATGATGGAGGACACGAACGCCGCGAAGCCCGGCGCAGCCCATCCGCTCTGAGGAGAGAGTTCGGTGTGGACGAAGTCCAGGCCATAAAACGCATGGTCCTTGTTCTCGATGCGCCCGAAGAGATGGGCGTGGCACTGCTTGCAGGCGTGCCGCTGGATGGTGGCGGTGTCGTCGACAATTTCCAGTTTTTCGCCGTGGGCAATGACGCTGACCTTATCCCGAGGTACAACGGCAATGACGGCGAATGTCGCGTTTTGCGGTTTCCAGCATTTGCTGCAGCCGCACGCGTGGTTATGCAGGGTTTGTGCGTCGATCTTGACCTCGACCTTGTCGGTCGCACACAGGCATTGCAGGGTGCCGCCTGTGAAATTCGCGGCGGCGGGCTGGATACCGTTGTCCAGTGCAGGGTGAAGTTTCAAGGTGCTCACGTTGGCTTCTCCGTTTCAGGGGGTTAGACGAACGTGCCTGGGGCCGGGCAGTTGCCTCCGGGTAGGCCTGAGAAAATCATAGCTCAAAGGCACACTAACAGCTGATTAGTCGGGCGCTAAAGCCACGTATTCACCACTCGCCGATCCAGCTCCTCCCAATCCGCCATGCCCAACACCCGCGTGGTGTTCAACCCGCGCAAATAACCGCGCAACTGATTGGCGGTGGCCCGCGCCAGCTCCGGGTCAGGCGCGTTTTCGCCCAACAGTACGGTTTCGTATTGGGTCAGGTACTCGGCCACCCGGTCACGGAAATCGGGCAAAACGGCGTCGCGGATCAAGTCAAAAGTTCTCAAGGTGGGATCCTCATCAATCTTTTCTAGTTGTGATTGAGTGTGCAGCCGCCTGCACGGCGCGCAACTATTGCTAGAAGTAATAGTGACCATTACGAAACGCAAGTTCTGCTTTGTCGGCAATAGTTGGAAAATCGCTTCCATCGAACACGCGACTCAAAAAATTCCGCGATGACCGTCGCTTGATGAACCGAACCTTTTATTTTTTGGATGAGACCGATGCGCCCTTTATTCGTGCCTGCCATGGTGTTTGCCTCTTTGTTGCTCGCCGGTTGTGCCTCCGCGCCGAACGACCCGACCCTGACCTTGCAGACCAGCAAGACCCCTGCCCAATACGCCGACTGCGTTGTACCGAAATTGCAGGGCAGTGCGTTGAGCCCGACCGTCTCGCAGACCCAGCACAGTTACCGGATCGTGGTGTCGAGCAAAGTCTCGGCGGACAACGTGCTGGAAGCCTACAAGGCGGGGAACGGCGGCAAGGTGTTCATCTACGAACGGCACTTGCTGGCCTCGAACTTCCTGCCTTCAAGTTTTGAACGCGCCGCGCAGGATTGCATCTGACCCCGGCCCGTAAACGCTTTTCATAGCGCTCCTTTGGTTGGCCGCAACCAACCAAATTTTTGCCCCGCACCGCATTCGGTTGCGGGGCTTTTTTTCTGAGAATGAACAACGGCTTGTCTTTGATTCAAATGGAGGAGGGGGTAATGATTTCATTCCCGCCTTAGCTCCGGGTGAGTAGTAGGTAGATCACATTGCGATAGGGGTCGAAATACAAGCAGGAATGGGGTGATGAGTCCGCAGGTATGAACGCCCTCATCTGTTCACGCGTCCTGAGCACGAGCTGCCAGTCCATGAAAGCTTCCATGTAGCCCCGCCCCCAGTTGTCCGGTGTAAAGTTTGCGATCAGGAGTTGACCTCCTGGATTCAGTTTACCCATCAGCCAAGCTGTAAGCGCCATTGCCTGGGCGCGATTAAGGTAGTCATAGATGCCAATACTGTAGATGAAGTCGAATCCATCGTAATCATCACTTTCAGGCAGCTTCTTGACACTGCACTCCCACTTGATGATTTTCGAGCACGTTAGAGTGGCAAGCTTCAGCGTCTCTGCATCATTATCAAATGCGACGAAGCGCTGGATCCGCTGTCGGGTCTCGGGTTTGAGAAGCTCCAGTTCTCGGCAGTGGCCACAAGCGACGCTCATGATAGAAAGCGTTTCCCGATGGGATGCCAGCCGCTCAATCAGGCCTGCAATGTGCTCACGGCGCCAGCGTACGCTCAGTGCATTTGGGCTTGAGGTGACAACCTCAAATATTAATTTTCCGATCGCGCTGGAGTCGGGAGGCGGGTTCTGAAAGTAGGCGTAATCCAGCATTACAGCATCCCCTGGGTAGCCTCTGGGCTTTTCGAAAGCTCGTGAGGTGTAGGGGTCTTCCTGGAGCAGTTGAAAAATCGGATGTTCACGACATTGATCGACTATGTCGTCCTGCCAGAGCGTGTCGGGCAAGCTTTGGCGGTACTCCGTTAGCAGCTCGGTCATGCAAGTGATGGCGTGCATATGGTCGCCACCGAGAATTTCTTGCTGGAAAATATCAAGTTCGCTAATCAGGCCTCTCATCATCAACCTCCGCTGCGCCGCAAAGTAGGTGAGCCACGGTTGTAGATTAGTAGAACCGGTGCGGTGCAGTACCTCACACGGAGAGTCGTATTGCGAATCTGCGCATTGCATCGACCCCACTGAATAGGGTGAGGACAAGGGTGGAAACGAGCGCTGTACTCGATCTTATCGGTCGACTGGAGGAGGGGAGTGACCATACCGAGTATTTCTCGGTAAGACGCTTGCTTCCGTCGTGGAGGTCATCGATAAAAAGCGAGCAGACTATGAACGTCGTCGCAAACTGCATCCGCTTGACCTAGATTCCTGATCTTGAGGTCTAGACAGCAACCCTGGATTTTGAGACGCGTTAGTCAGAAACCAAGTTAAAGTGTTCATCAATGTCTGTTCATAAGGTCCCTCCACTCGATTTGCGTAGTCGCGCCAAGCGGTTCCAGCGAACGAACCGGGCAAAAAAAACCGTATATCAATCGTTGTTTGAAGAATGAATCGTCCGCTGTTTGTTTCTCTAGATGGGCCCAAGGGAGCCGGCAAAACCACACTGTTGGAAGCCGTGACGAAAGTACTGAGGGCAGACAACAAAAAGGTGATCCGACTTTGCGAGAAAAAAAGCGATCCCTATAGGGGTGAAACAATGACCCTCGTTAACAAGCTCGTCAGAAATCCCACCCGGGATTTGGAGTTGAGGGTTTGTGAGCGCTTTGCTGATAGCCGTACCTGGATTTCCCGGCACGTGCTGACTAAACAGCCACCAGACAGCATCATCTTGATCGATCGCTGGTACCCGTCTGATGCCGCGTTTCGCCGGATAGTCCCGTTTGCAGAGATTCTACAGTTGAACATTGATCGAAACGTGCGAGTGCCAGACCTGCATGTCGGGGTTGTCACCGCCCCTGATATTTCGTGGGCAAGGGCTGCGGCACGAGGCCGTGGGCTGGGCAGTACTGTGATCCATAAGCTGGAAGAACATGTCGCTTGTACAAAGGCGTTCGAGCAAGCAATTGCAGATCACGGCTGGGTTTTATGCCGTAACGAAGGAACGATCGAAGACGCAACGATGCAGGTGATTTCGGAGATCTATAGAGTCCTTCGATGCCCCGTAGGCGAGGAAAACGGACGGTAGGGAAACCGACAGGACCTATGCGCACCTATAGAGTAATACCTGATTTAACTTATGGGCGATGTCAGATGTTCATAGTTCCAAAAAATCCTTTGAGAATAAGGATTTTAAACTAGAAAAACTAAGCGCAGGCTCTCCAAAACTTGTTCATGACCGACTGTTCCGTCCACGGCGGTGCGTAGGTTTATCACCGTACGGGCAGCCTTCCACCTCCTGATGAGGTCCGCATCAATTGCACACCGCTGCCACAGGCCAGTTACGCTAATATTTCGAACGGGAATAATCTCGATACGCGTCACGAGCGGCAACGTTTTCAATCTTCACATCCCTTCGATGCTGGTAGACAATGCGCGCTCTGTTCCGGGGTAGTTCAGCGGTAGAACACTCGGCTCTTAACCGGGTGGGCGCTGGTTCGAATCCAGCCCCCGGACCCACTACATCGCAGGGTCAGAAGGACATATGTCCAGGCACGATAGGGAATCGGATGCAATGGCCGGCATAAACGCCGGTTATGCGGTCTTTCAGTTATCTCGAGCATTGACCGCATCGGGTCTCGACACTGAGGCAAAAACACGCGAACGGATTGAACGCTGGCAGCAGGTGGTCGAACACATGGTGCAGGGCACTGCGCTGTATGGCTCGCGCACACCACTCGTGGATGTGCCTGAATGGGTCACGCTGGAGGTTGTCACGGGTGGTTTTGCCACTGGGCAGTATCTGGCCGGTGGCGCACTGACCGAGTACGAGCGGCGGTTGGCCGCCTCAATCCCAGGCATCCGCCCTGGTTTTGAACGACTTGATCTCAACACCTGGCACCTAACGGATGAGGGGATCGAAGCACTGCAAAAGCAGCTGGTGAACAGCGACTATCGGGTCGATGTACCAGAAGAGGCAGCGCTACTGTACGTGGCCTGGTTGTTGGGCCAGCAGCGCACGGAGGAAGCGCGCAAACTGATTGTGTCGATCGCTCCTTTTTTTGAGCAACTGCGTTTCTTTCCAATGGCTTCTGACGGGCTGCCACTCGCGGCGGCGGAAGTGCACATCTTCGATGTCGGCGATATCAAAAAGCTGCTTTCAAAACTCCCAGCGCAGCAGCGCCTGGCGGTGCAAAAACATGTGGTCGCGACTCGGTTGACTCTCTACGACGCAGCCATCTCGCTCTTCCTCTTAACGTACCAGGATGATTGGCCTTGTCGGCTATATCCTGAAGGCTGGCTTGAGCAGGCGAATACTCTAAATAGTCAGTTCGATGCCACCAGTAACAATGACATCCTCAATGTTGAACCTTTCAGAGATCGGGTAGGGGAGTTGTACGCGTTGCTGAGGCTCTGCTCCCGTGACCCAGCTTCGCTTACAGGGCGTCAAGTCGGACGTATTCGGCGGATCGTCAATGATTTCGTGTGCAAACATGGTCATCCAGAATCTGAACATCATCTACAGTACCGAGAAATGCAGCACCATCAGGTGGCCGCGCCCGAGCATCATCTGATCGCCAAGGTTGTTTCTGAGCGTCTGACCAGCTATTCGAGCTCGGAAGGCATCTCTGATTTTTCGTCCCTGTTGGAGCCCGTTACCGGCGAGGAGGCGAAGGCATATTCGCTGATAACAGGTGTCGCCATTCCTCCGGCGGTTCGCCGACGCCTCGAGCGCTGTCGAAAGGGAACCATTACTGAGTTGATTGACAAGGGATTGATCACATCTGGGGATACCGTGGCGCGAGTACTGCCGGCGATGACGGCCGAAATCTGCAGTGCTGGATTTCGCGATACGACGCTGCGTATGTTGTCTGTCGCAACGTATCGTGCTTTTCGGCGACGCCGTTCATTGCTGCTGCTCAACCTACAGAGCCAAGTCAAAATCAGTGAGCTGCCTTGGGTAGCGGCCGTCGAAGGTGAACGTGAGGCACACGCTGTCGCTGTTGAGGGAGCCAGACAAGCCTTGATCGAATCCTCGGCAACGACCCTCTCTGCTTTTCCTCAGGCAATCCTTCCGAACAAACTACTTCAGGAGTTTGGTTCGCTTGCTGTCACCGCGAAGCTGGATCTTCCTTTTGTGGAGGAGGTCGCAGTGGACATTTTCATGGGAACCTTCTCGAACAAATTCGTGGAAGCAGCCAGACGAGCGGCCTCGTTGATAGGTGGCACCCTTTACGCCCATTATTACGACATCGACACGAACCAACTGGCGATCCTTCCCGATAAGCCGAAATCGAAGAGCAGAAACTATTTCCAGCGTGACTTGGATACCAGTGATGCATTGGCGAACCTTTGCGCACAGCGGGCTAATGCACCCTTGGGTGCATGGCACTCAGCAACCAACGGAAGGATCATCGAGCAACAACAGATTCTGACGACGCAAAACCTTTCGCTTCTATTTGGTGAGCTCGGTTTGAAAGCGCTTCTACATCATCGCCTGGGTTCACTTGCTCAGGAGTGCTTCCAATGGATATGCATACGGCAGCAGATGAAAATCAAGTTCTACCACTCAAGCTTGGTGATGCTCAAAAATACCGCTTATGCCTGGCGCCAGATGGTGTTTTATTTATCCGTGCTGGATGACGCCGAGAGGCGTTGCGCTATCGATAGCATCGAAGAACATTTCGCGGCTCAACCCACTGCATTCCGAGAGAGATTTCTACCGGCAATTATAGGGTTACGTGTGGCAGCTGCCGGGCTCCCGTTGACTCTGAACCGCCAGAAAAGTGAGGGGGCTCGGGTTTTTCTCGGATGGACCACCGAACGACATTGGTTGTTGCCGCCGCAAACGAATGACATCAGGTAAACGCTCGGCTATATCGGCGATGCGTGCTTGAACGCATCAAAAGCGATGTTTGTGTATCCGGCTGGAGTTCTTGTAGAGACGGGTCAAAACTTTCATGCATACGTCAGGTGTCGAAGTCAGGAAGGACGTCCAATGAGAAGAGCCTAGACGCCTGAAAAATCGGAAAGTGGTGGAGCTTGACCTCAAGCATAGGAAGTTCCGTACAGATACATGATTTAACATAATATACATTACACGTAACAAGATGTTTCGAGATTAGCCCGGTTGCACGCAGATTTTGAAACGATCAAATCGCCTCAGCCACTCATTCTCCCATCAGCTTCTCAAACAGCTCCGCGTGTTCGGGAAATTGCTCGGTAAGCTGCTCCTGCATGCCCAACGCCATATCTGCAAAATCAAACCCTGGTGTAACCGCTTCGCTGATCAGGCCGTATCCCGCCAGTCCATTTGTAAGCTGCGAAGCTTTCCAGACGCCACCCGGTACATGCAGCTGCAGACATTGTCCGGCGATTATATCGCTGCCCATCACAACCGTTTTTAATGTGCCGTCCGGAAAAATCAGGCTGTACTGAATCGCATCTCCCACATGGTAGTAATGCACGATGTCCGATTGGTTAAGATGAAAATGACCTATCGGCGAATTCTTGGTCAGCAAGTAGTAAATGGAGGTCATCAGGTAGCGCCGGCCCCCGGCGGTCTCAACCATCGCGTGGTGATCGGTTTGAAAGGTTCTGCGGTAGAAACCGCCTTCCATGTGGGGTTCCAGGTTCAGTGCTGCGATCACAGCCTCAGCGCTGGGAATGTGCTTATCAAAGGTGTTGGTAGTCATGTTGATTGAGCCCTCCAGCCTTTGAAATAGCGCGCAATGAATACGCCCGCTCTATTGCCATCATGCGCTAGATTAATAATAACTATGCTAAATAGCTCTTTAGTAGAGCTAGCCATTAGAGTTTGAACGCACGAGTACTCACTACCCTCGCCCACTATTGTTATTCACACCGCACTTGTGTTTGCGACACGAGCGGTGCGAATAAACAAGGCGCGCACTTTCTCCCAGAAATTACCCCCCAATACGAAAAAGCTGCCAATCAGCATGAGGTCACCCAGCGCTTGAACTTGCCAGAGGTTGGGTCTGAGCCCCGGCCAAATGCTGTCGACGTAGGGTTCAAGAAAGGAGGAAATCAGCGGCACAAAGAACATAACGATGCCAATTCTGTGACGCCATGGGCCCACTTCGACTTCCGTGCTAGGTGCAAGTGAGGACACATATCCGAACAGGCTGCGCTTTAACTGTTGGAATCCGGCTTTGCCCATCACCGCAATAACGATAATCAACAGGACTTTGTTGCTGATGAACAGCACGCCGGTCAGTGCAGCGATCTTTGAACCCGGCACATCGGCAGCCGCGGCGAGAGGCACTAACAGCCAGGAACCCAGCATCAAGCAGATAATGACTATGCCCAACTTAAAGCGCCAACCGGCTGAATGGGGTTCAACAACACCTGGGGTGTTATTCATAATCCTCGTACCTTTCTAACTGATCAGTAGATTTGATGGCGCTTAAAAAAGCGTAGCAGCCATGTGCCCATTTGGACGGCTATGCTCCAGTGATCTTTGTTGGTCGGGAAATGCGTAATGCATCCAGGTACAACCCTGCTGAATTGGCCAGGCCGGCTCGTGCTGCTTGGCGTACTCGGCCTCAATGGCTGCGTACGACTTGGGCCGGACTTCCAGCCGCCCGGCGAAGAATGGGTCAAACACTGGAGCACCCCTGCCCTTGAGCAATCCAGCCAACGCAGCCTGAACCCGGATCTGCGTCAATGGTGGCAAGTCTTCGCCGATCCGGTCCTCAATCATTTGATAGCGGAGTCGGATGCACGCAACTCCAGCCTCAAAATCGCCGGCCTGCGCGTCATGGAAGCCCGTGCCCAACTCGGCATTGCTCAAAGCGGTCTTTACCCGCAACTGCAGCAAGCCAGTGTCGACAGTCTTTACTTTAACCGCAGGCAATCCGGCGGGACCAACCCGCAAGACAGCCATTTCTGGCAACACAGCGCGGGGTTCGATGTGGGTTGGGAGCTGGACTTCTGGGGCCGTTTCAGTCGCGCCATCGAGTCATCCGATGCCAGCTACTTCGCCGCCCAGGCCAACTATGAAGACGTGCTCGTCCTGCTGCGCGCGCAAGTGGCCGATACCTATTTCTCACTACGCACCACCGAAGCCCGTTTGCGTGTCGCCCGGGAAAACGCCAAACAGCAAAAGCGCAACTTCGAGATTACCGAGAAACTCTTCAATAGCGGCCAAACCGCCGAGCTCGACCTGCAACAAGCCAGGACTCAATACCTGGGTACGTTGAGTACCATCCCCAACTTCGAAGATCAGTTGCAACGAACCCGCAATGCGTTGGCGGTATTGATCGGCCAGCCGCCCGGCGCGCTGCCGCAACTGGTCGAGAACGTGGGATTGATCCCGCTGGTCGACCGTGCCGTGTTGCAAGATGTACCGGCCAACTTGCTGCTGCGTCGGCCAGACGTGCGCGCCGCCGAGCTTAATGTCGCCGCCCAGTCAGCGCTGATCGGTGTGGCCGAGAGCGATTTCTATCCGTCGCTGACCTTGCTGGGCAGCATCGTCTGGTCCACCGACACGCTCAGTGGCACGCCTCGGAATCTGGATTTGATCGGCGGCCCCAGTCTGCGCTGGAATGTGTTCGATCACGGCCAGATCAGCAACAACGTGCGCGTGCAGGATGCGCGGTTGCAGCAGCTGATCGAGGCCTACCGCGACAAGGTTCGCCAGGCGGCACGCGAGGCAGACGATGCAGCCTATGGCCTGATCAAATCCCTGGAGCGCGAACGCATTCTGGGTGAGGCTGAAGTGGCAGCCAAACGCTCGCTGGTGTTGGCCAGCGCGCAGTATCGCGAAGGATATTCGGACTTCCAGCGGGTGCTGGATGCGCAGCGTGCCTTGCTTGAACAACAGGACAATTATCTGGTCGCCCGCAGCAATGCCGTGAGTAATGTCATTGCCTTGTACAAAGCCGTGGGCGGTGGCTGGTACAGCGCCCAGCCGAAAGTTGATCCAGCCACTCGCCAGCAAATGGAAAAACGTACCGACTGGGGCGATCTGCTGGAAGAGCCCACCACTGCACAGCCTGCCATTCCAATGTCTTACAAGGTAAAAGACCAATGAGTGAAGCCGCCCAGCCCACGCCAGAGACACCTGTCACCCAGGCGCCAGCACCGGCTGCCGACCCGGCGAAAAAAGGCATCAAGTGGGTGCTGTTACTGATCCTCCTGAGCCTGACCTGGTACCTGTTGGCGGATCGTTTCACACCCTATACACAACAGGCCCGGGTGGGTGCCTTTGTGATTCCGGTCGCCTCGGAAGTGGCGGGCCGCGTGATCCGGGTGAACGTGCGCAACAACCAGGACGTCAAGCCCGGCGAAATCCTTTTCGAGGTGGACCCTCAGCCGTACCAGATTGCCGTCGACCGTGCACGTGCCGACCTTGAATCGACCCGCCGACAGATCGGTGCGAGCACCGCCGGCATTGCCTCGGCGCAAGCCAATCTGCGGGCCGCCCAGGCCAATGAGCTCAAGGCGCGTCAGGACAATCAGCGTCTTGAGGGTTTGTATCGCGAAGACCCCGGCACCATTTCCGTACGTCTGCTCGAAGTGTCTCGCGCCAACCGCGAACAGGCGGTCAGCCAGGTCGCCGCTGCCCGCGCTGAAGTGCAGCGCGCGCGTGAGCAGGAAGGTGGCAGCGAAGAAGACAACGCCTTGCTGCGCAGTGCCGCCACGGCATTGTCCAAAGCCGAACTGGATCTGTCCAACACGCAGATTCGCGCTCGCTCGGCCGGACTGATTACGGATCTGCGTACTGACGCAGGGCAATTCGCCGCTGCCGGCAGCCCGGTCATGACCCTGATCGCCATTCATGATGTGTGGATCAGTGCGGACATGACCGAGAACAACCTCGGTCTGGTGAAGCTCGATACGCCGGTTTCAATTGTTCTGGATGCTCTGCCGGGTGAAGTTTTCGAAGGGCGCGTGCGTAGCGTCGGTTACGGCGTCAGCGTGGGGCAAACACCCCCGCCAGGAACCTTGCCCAGTGTGCAGAACAGCCGCGACTGGTTGCGTCCGGCCCAGCGTTTTCCGGTCATTATCGAGTTTTCGCCAGACTCATTGAACACGCTGCGTGACAGTCGGGGGATCCGTGCCGGTGGGCAGGCCGAAGTCATGGCCTTCCCCACCGAAGGCAATCCGCTGAACCCGCTCGGCCACGTGTTTGTGGGGTTCATGAGCTGGCTGAGCTATGCCTATTAAAGGTATGTCGACTCGGCGCACGCCGCGGGATCAACGCGCACTGCGCCTGGCCACCGGCACGGCGTTGTGCCTCACCGCCAGTTTCGGCCTCGGCTTGCCGATTCCCTTTATGGCGCCGGTGCTTTGCCTGCTGTTGCTGGCCTCGGTCAATCGCCCGCTGCCGTTCAAGGCCGGACTGGTGCTCGCACTGGCTGCCATGTTGACCACCGGCATCGGCCTGCTATTGATCCCGGTCCTGCGTTATTACCCCGTCAGCGGCGTGCTATTGATCAGCGTCGGTCTGTTCCTGGCCTTCCGCTATGGCCTGCGCGGCGGCAACACCTTGATCATGACCTTCCTGGTGATTGGCCTGACCATGATCTCCTCAGCCGGTATCGCCGAATTCGATCTGGCGGCGATGGTCATCGGCGCACTGGTCAAGGGTTTGCTGCTCGCCGTTGTCGTCGTGGCGTTCAGTCATGGGTTATTCCCGGATCCACCCAATGCCCCTTCTCCGCCGCCTGCCCCACCCTTGCCGGCAGAAGAAGTCAGTCGGATTGCGCTGCGTGCCACCTTGATCGTGCTGCCGGCATTCCTGCTGGCGCTGATCGACCCGGCCGGTTATCTGCCGATCATCCTGAAGGCCGTCGGCCTGGGTCAGCAAAGCTCCACGACGAACGCCCGCATCGCCGGTCGCGAACTGCTCGGTTCAACCTTGCTCGCAGGCCTGTTGGCGATCCTGTTCTGGAGCGCCCTCAGCCTGTTTGTGCATCTGTGGATGTTCTTTCTGTGGATGCTGCTGTTCGGCCTGGTGATGGCGCGCAAGTTGTATGCCCTGAGCCCGACGCGGTTTACCCCGGGGTTCTGGCTCAATACCCTGATCACGCTGATCATCCTGTTGGGTCAGTCGGTACAGGACAGCGCAGCAGGCAAGGACGTTTACACAGCGTTCGCCATCCGCATGGGCTTGTTTATCCTCGTGACGCTGTATGCCTGCCTGATGGTTCATCTGCTCGATCAACGGCAGGAAAATGCTCAAGGGTTGACCTGATACCCCTTCCCTTGCAGGCAACTGGTATAGGCCGTCGAACTGGTCGCAGCACTGGTTTTCTCTTGTGCCCGGCGCTCCTGGCGTTGACGCGAGCCCCCGACGACCGCTCCTGCCACGGCGGTTTCCTTGGCGCGATTCTGGCGATAGTCCTGCTTCACGTCATCGTCGACGCGATCATAAAACTCGTCATGCTGACGTCCCCGCACCTGCGCCCCCGCCGCACCGGCAGCAGCGCCCGCCGCGGCGCCCTTCAGCCTTCCACCGCTAGCAGGCGGTGCAGCCGAGGCGCTCTGACCGGCCGCGATGTTGTGGCATTCGGTAATATCCGTTTGGGTTTGTTGCGAACTCTGCCCTTTCATCGGCACGACCGTTTCCGCCCATCCCTGGACACTGAAAACCGACAATGCGACGCACAGGCCGATGGGCGATAACCTTTTCATGATGACCTCCGGATGAGCGTGGTTCAGCATAAAAGATTGTAGATCACCCCTTCTCACCCGCCCCCTTCTCCATTCGTGAACCGCGTGGCGCTATACCTCCATGATCAATCGGTCTTCGATCCATCGCACCGGCACGGGCTCCAACTGCGCGCCCTTGCAGGGACCGTCGATGCAATGCCCATCTTCGAAACGAAACATCGCGCTGTGATGAGCGCACATCAGGATTTTGCCGCGATAGGTGCAGAATTCTTGCGGGCGATAGTCCAGAGGCACCGAGAAATGCGGGCAACGGTTGATATAGACCCACACCTGCTCGCCTTGCCGCACCGCCACCAGCCCGCCGGGATGCAATTGCTGGTGTTCGGGCAGCCCCAGGGCGCCGCCATCCGCGATGTCATCCAGTTGGCATAAGGTAATGATGGTCATGATCAGCCGCGCAATTCCGGGTTGCCAAGGCTCCAGTACCAGGGGCGAATCTGAACACTGGCGAACAGTCCTGCCTGAACATACGGATCGTCCTGGATGAACGCTTCCACCTCCGGCAGACTGCCCGCCTCGATGACCAGCAACGTGCCATTCATGGCCGTACCCGTCTCATCGAGGGTCGGGCCGCCGAATCGCACGACCACTCGATGCGTTTCAGTCGCTCGCAAGTGCGCCTGATGACTCGGCCGCAAGCGCTGACGCAAGGCCAGGGAATCCGGGTGGTCTGTAGCGAATACCGCAAAAAACTGTCCCATGGTTCACTCGGTTTCCATGACGAATTCGTAACAGGCGCGCTTGAACGGCAAGTCGATACCCAGGTCGGCGGACAGATCATCGTGGGTGATCCGGTCTTCATAGATCACCTGCAATGACTGTTTGACGCCGAACACCGCATCGGACGCCAGGTACGGATCGTCGTGATTGAACAGGTGGGTGACCAGTTTGCGATAGCCGGGCACATCGATCATGAAATGCAGGTGCGCAGGCCGCCACGGGTGACGGTTTGCGGCGTTGAGCATGCGCCCGACCGGGCCATCGGTGGGGATCGGATAGCACACCGGGACAATCGTGCGAATCGCAAAATAGCCATCGGCATCGGTGCGATAGCGTCCGCGCAGATTACCGAAAGGCTGCTCGGTGTCCTGGCCTGAATACATGCCATTTTCGGCAGTCTGCCAGACGTCGAGCACCGCGCCGGCCAAGGGATTGCCCTGAGTATCGACCACCCGACCGCGCACCAGCGCCGTCTCGCCCGGGGTGAAGGCCATGTTTTCGCCGAAGTCCCGCTCCGGCATGCCTTCGATGTAGAACGGTCCGAACACGGTGGTCTCGGTGGCATTTGCACTGTGCCGATGGTTGATCGCATCGACCAGCATTGACACGCCCAAGGTGTCCGACAGCAGGATGAATTCCTGGCGCACCAGACCATCGCACTTGTGGCCGGTCTCGGTCAGAAAGCGGATGCCTTCAAACCACTCCTGCTCGGTCAGTTCGACGTCGCTGACGAATGCGTGCAGGTGGCGAACCAGGCTCTGCATGATCTGTTTGTAACGCGCATTGGGCGCATCGCCAAAACTGCTGACCGCCTGCTCGGAGATCAGGGTTTCCATGGCTTTGTCTTGATCGGTCATTGTTTTTATTCCGACATGGGTTGTTTGCACGGGTACATCAGGCTGGCGCCAGACCTTTCATGGCACGGGTCAACAGCGCTTCGATCGGGCCTTGTTCAAACGGCCGTGGGTTGTAATAAGGACTGGCGCAGGCGATTTGCGCGGCGTCGGCCGGCCCGTTTTCAGGCAGGCCAATGTCAGCCAGCGCCAATGGAATACCCAGCTTCTGGTTCAGCGCGTACAACAAGGCGCCCACCTCCCCCGCTTCGCTGCCGCCCAAGGCGCGGGCGGCACGCTGTAACGGGCCTGCGGCCGCTTCACGGTTGTAATGCGCCGCGTGTGGCAAAACAATCGCGTGTGCCTGGGCGTGAGGCAAATTGAACGTCCCGCCCAAGGTGTGGCAGAGCTTGTGGTGCAAGGCCATGCCGACCGAACCCAGGCAAATGCCTGCCAGCCACGCGCCATATAACGCCTGGCTGCGCGCTTGCGGGTCGCTGGGGTCATTGACCACGCCCGGCAGGGCCAGTGCCAGTGAGCGAATCGACTCTTCAGCCATGAAACCGATGATCGGATTGGCGTCCTGGGCGTACAACGCTTCAACCGCGTGGGCCATGGCGTTCATTCCCGAACAGGCGGAAATCTGCGCCGGCAAGGTCAGGGTCAATTGCGGATCGTAGATCACGGTCTTGGGCAACACCCTTGGATCACGTCCGGTTTTCTTCAGGCGGTTTTCGGTCAGTCCGTAAATCGGCGTCATCTCCGAACCGGCGTACGTCGTCGGAATCGCCACGATCGGCAGCCCCGAATCCATGGCAATCGCCTTACCCAGGCCAATGGTGGAACCACCGCCAATGGCGACGCAGCAATCGGCATCCAGACGCACCGCTTCGACACGCGCCGCTTGCGCCACTTCCAGCGGCACATGCATCACTGCCTTGGAATAGACACCCGCCGCGCGATCACCGAGCAACGCCGCGACCTGTTCGCCGAGCCCATGCTGTTCAGGCGTGGTGAGGATCAGCGCGCGCCTGGCGCCCAGACGCTCGATCTCTTCAGCCAGCGCCGAGAGCTTGCCCCAGCCGAACACCACACGGGTCGGCAGGCTTTGGTACACAAAAGGATTCATGGCAGGCCTCAGCGTTTGAAGTGCGCAGGGATTTTGGCGTCGACGTTGACCCAGACCGAGCGCGCCTCGGTGTAATCATGGATCGCTTCAAAGCCCATTTCACGGCCGTAGCCCGACTGCCCAACGCCACCAAACGGGCTGCCAGGGCTCACGCGTTTGTAGCAGTTGACCCAGCACATACCGGCATGAATGGCATCGGCCATTTTGTGCGCGCGGCTCAGGTTCTGCGTCCACAGGCCGCTGCCCAGTCCGTACTCAGTGTTGTTGGCGATGGCCAGGGCTTCTTCATCGGTACTGAAACGCACCACGCTGACGAATGGACCGAAGACCTCTTCCTGGCAAACGCGATCTTCTGGCGAAGCCTCGACAATGGTCGGCTCGACATAAAAGCCTTGGACCAGCGCCTGGTCATCCGGGGCCTTGCCGCCACAGAGGATTTTGCCGCCCTGCTCTATCGCGATATCGACATAGGCCAGCACGCGGTCGCGGTGCAGCGCCGACGTCAGCGGGCCCATTTCGGTCTCCGGGTTCATCGGGTCGCCCAGGCGGATGGATTTGGCCAGCGCGATGAAACGCTCAAGGAACTGATCAGCAATGTCTTTATGCAGAATCAAACGCGAACCGGCGATGCAGGCCTGGCCCTGGTTGTGAAAAATCGCCCAGGCAGCGCCGTTGACGGCCGCGTCCAGGTTGGCGTCTTCGAACACGATGTTGGCGCCCTTCCCGCCCAGCTCCAGTTGAATACGCTTGAGGTTGCCTTTCGACGCTTCAACGATCCGGCGGCCGGTGGCCGTCGAACCAGTAAAGGCAATCTTGCCCACGTCCGGGTGTTCGGCCAGGCGTTGACCGGCGGTATGCCCGTAACCCGGCACGACGTTGACCACGCCCTTCGGAAAGCCGACTTCGGTCATCAGTTCGACAATCCGCAAGGTTGTCAGCGGCGTGATTTCCGAGGGTTTGATGACGATGGTATTACCGGCGGCCAGTGCCGGGCCCATTTTCCAACTGGTGAACATCAGCGGGAAGTTCCAGGGCACAATCTGCCCGACCACACCGATCGGCTTGCGCTGCACGTAATTGAGAAACCCGGCTTCGACCGGAATCACCGCACCTTCGATCTTGTCGGCCATGCCGCCGAAATAACGGAAACAGGCCGCCGTGCGTGGAACATCGAGGCCACGGGAATCACGGATCGGGTGCCCGGTGTTGAGGGATTCGAGCTGCGCCAGTTCTTCGCTACATTCTTCGATCTTGTCCGCCAGTTTGAGCAACAAGCGCCCACGTTCGGCGGCACCCAGGGCAGACCAGGCTGGAAACGCCCGTTTGGCCGCGGCGACAGCGAGGTCGATGTCAGCGGCTTCTGCCGCGGCGACGCGGGTGATCAACGAGCCGTCATGGGGCGACACGACGTCAAGGGTGCCGCCAGCGACCGCATCCACGAAACGGCCATCGATATAGAGCTGATTTTGCATAATATTTTCCTCGCACCGCGCCGATGGCGCAGTGTCTGATGACTTGATTCTTGAAAACACGGCCCGACACGATGCCGGGCAAGACGCAAGGTCTTAGAACTCGATTGGATACGGTTTCAGCTCACCGCTTTCGTAGCGCTGCGGCAGGTTCGGTGTGGCGTTCTCCCACACCAGCAGCATCGAGCGCTTGGTCGAGTAGCCCTGATGACGAATGTCCGCCGGCATCGCGCAGATGTCGCCGGCACGCATGGTGATGCGCGCTCGCGGGTTGCCGTCGTCCTTGTCGCCGACGTCCCAGAGGATTTCATCGGACAACTGCAAGAACCACTCGACCCGGTCATTGCCATGGAACACCGGCAAGATGAATTCTTCTGTGGTCGGGCAGAACAGGCTGGCCTTGCACACCGAAGTCACCGACGGGTTCCAGGTCACGTCGGAGCGCGACAGGTACTTGAACAGGCTGAAGGCATGCAACTCACCTTCGAAACCCTCTGCCGCGTGAACTTCCGGCTCATCCTGGGACACGTCGATGAACTGGCGATTGACCGGCAAATCGTTACGCAGCGGCGAGTCATCTTTCAGGCCCGGCATGCGCTGGGTGGCGATGCGGAAGCGTTCGATGGCCTCGATGTTGTTGCCGTTCTTGCGACCGAACGCCGAACCGGTTTCTTCCGGTGCCGCGAAGGGGTCGAAGGTGGCGTTGGTCCAGTCCCGCAGGATGGCCTTGAAGGTCGCCATGATCAGCGGTGTTTCAAAGTTTTCGGTGTAGTTGACGCCGGCGGCCTTGAGCGTGCCATTGAAGGTGCCGGCATACAGGTCGACTTTGCCGTAGTAATTGCGGGTGCCGATGACGTGGTCGAAGTTGACCCAGCCGTAGAAAAAGCCCCAGGCGACGTCGCGCATCATGGCGCGCAGAAAGGCATCGACCGGAATCAGGTGCGAACGGGTCTGACCTTTGGCGGGCCAGGTGATGCGGGCAAAATACTCGTCGCGCGACAGTTCGAAAGCGCCGAGTTTGAAGGCGCGATAGCCGGTGACGGCATGGGGAGCGCTGGCCTGGACTTCGTCGTCGGCAAAGGGTGTGTTATCGGCAGCGTTTTCAAGCATGGCCATGACGGGGTTCCTCTTGTTGCTTTTATTAGATGGGAAGGCGGTGATCACTTGAAGCAGATGTCGGCCCACTTCTCGACCGATAACGGCCCCTTGATGGTCTGCTGCAGGATCACGCCGGGACGGCTGGCTTCGAAGCGATACGCCGTGCCGGTCGGCAACAGGCACTGGTGACCACGCTTGAGCAGCACGTAACCCATCGGTTTGCCCGCCGGGACTTCACCGGCCAGCTGAGTGCCCTCGCTGTCTTTCAATGGCGCATCGAGCTTGAGGAAGTCCACGCGAACTTCGCCGTCCATGACGATGGCGAATTCGTCGTGCGCCGCTGTGTACCAAGGCGACTGCCCTTCGGCGCGCAGGGTTTCAATGACGTAGCCAAGATTGAGACCGACGACGACTTTTTCATAAGGAAGGGAGTTGTCCGCCACTTCGAAAATATTCGAAAAGGCGTAATGACTGGCCTGGCCGCTGATGATTTCAACCGACCCTTTGCTGTAGTTATCCAGCGAGCCGAAGACCGTTTCGATTGCCGCGCTACTCATGGTTTTCACCGTTTTGTTGTTGTAGTAACAGTGAGTCAACAGTACGTCCCCCCTCCTCCGGGGACAATTAGAGAGCGGGCGACAACAGTGTTCGCGAAACGCAAACACTGTAGGAGCTGCCGCAGGCTGCGATCTTTTGATCTTGCTTTTAAAAATCAAAAGATCGCAGCCTCGTTTCACTCGTCAGCTCCTACAGGGACCGGCTGCTGCTCAGCGTACCCAGCCACGCTCCAGCAAGGGTTTGTCCCAGCACGGTTCGTCACCGAAGTTTTCCACCAGGAAGTCGATCAGCGTGCGTACTTTCAAGGCACGACGCTGGGTGGCGGGATACACCGCGGAGAAGTTGAAAGATGACAAGGCGTACTCCGGCAGTACCGGAATCAGTCGACCGCTGAGCAGGTCATCGCTGGCCACCAACGTCGGCAAACAAACAATGCAGACCCCGGTCGACGCGTAGTCGCGCAGCAAATGAACCGAATTCGACCGTACCTGCCCCGGCAGGCTCAGCTCCACCTGCTCGTGCTCGCCGGTGAAGATCCAGCGGTTGCGTGACGGATAGCCTTCGTACAAGGCGATTTTGTGTTGCAGCAGCTCCTGCGGATGCTTGGGCACACCGAACTCGGCGGCATAATCGGGTGACATGCAGAACAACCGGCGAACGCTGAACAACTTGCGTTCGATCAGGGTTTCCGCCATCGGCGGGAACATCTGGAACGCCACATCGAAACCCTCTTCGATCGGGTCCACCACCCGGTCATTGACGATGACGTCGACTTCAATGTCCGGGTACAGCCGCGTGAACTCGGCGAGCATTCTGCCGAAGTGGCCGATGGCAAAGCCTGGCAGCATCTGCACGCGCAATTTGCCGGTGGGTTTGGCGCGCAACTCGCGCATGTGTTCAGTCAGCGAGTTGAAGCTCGCGACCATGTCCGCGCATTCCTTGTAGTAGGTCTCGCCCACTTCGGAGAGCCGGACGTGCCGCGTACTGCGGTGGAACAGCGGCGCATTGATGAACTGTTCCAGCTGTTGAATGCGGTGAGTGATCACCGACCGGGTCACGCCCAATTGCTGGGCCGCCTTGGCGAAGTTGCCGGTTTCGGCAACACGCACAAAGGCTTCGACACTGAGTAAACGATCCATGGGGCAGGTTCTCTGGATGTTTTTGTTCTTATAGGAACAGCGAGGTTAGCCTGTCGGCACCCCGCACTCCACATCCCTGGCAACGCGCTATTTGTGGTTCTGAACAGACAACCGTCGCTGCATGGGGAAAACCTGCCAGCCCAGGCGTTCACTGATCAGCCCCCACACCCCTTGCGGCGCCTTGAGCATCATCACCACCGCGACCACGCCGAGGATGATCATGTACACGGCGCCGTACTGCGCCAGGCAGCCGCGCAACACAAAGTAAATCAGCGTGCCGATCAATGGCCCCTCCAGCGTGCCGATGCCGCCGATGATCACGATGAAGATCACCACCGCCGTCCAGTCCTGCAGGTTGAACGCCGCGTCCGGTGAAATACGCAGTTTCTGCAGGAAGATCAGCGCCCCGACCACGCCCGTGCAACCGGCGGCCAGCACGTACACCATCAACTTGGTACGGAAGGTGTTGACCCCCAGGCTGCCGGACGCCGGCTCGGAGTCGCGAATCGACGCCAGGGCCAGGCCCTGTCGCGAACGCAGCACAAAAAACACCACCGCCACGGCGGCAATGGCGATGGCCAGCGCGGTGAAGTAGATCAGCATCTCGCGCTCGTCCCGGTCATTGCCGATCTGCCGCACAATCGCCGCCGGCAGGCTTTGCCCGGAACCGCCGCCGAGGCTACTCATCTGCGCCAGACCCAGGCGAAAGACTTCTGCCACCACCCAGGTGCCAATGGCGAAGTAGGCACCGCGCAGCCGAAACACAATCAAGGCTGTGGGAATCGCCAACAGCGCGACCAGAACACCCGAAAGCAGGACCGCGAACAACGGCGGAATACCAAGCCGGGTGGCCAACATAAACAGCAGATACCCACCCAGACCGACGAACGCCTGCTGCCCGACCGAAACCATGCCCGCGTAACCCGCCAGCAGGTTCCACATTTGCGCCAGCGCCAGGTAGTAGGCGAACTCCACCACGAGCCGCAAACTTGAGCGGTCCGCCCAGAATGGTGCACTGATCAACACCAACACACAGACGCCCAGCAATGACAGCCCGACCATGCTGCTGGTGGTCGTCCGTTGTACGCGATAGTTGAGCGCGGGATTGTTCAAGGCATTCATCAGTCGACACTCCGGGGGAACAGGCCACGCGGGCGCACGACCAGAATCAGCAAGAACACAAGATGACCGGCGAGGATTTGCCAGCCAGGATCGATTTTTGCGCCCAGCGCCTGGGCGACGCCGAGAATCACCCCGCCGGCCAGGGTGCCCCACAGGCTGCCCAACCCGCCGATGATCACCGCTTCGAAACCGTACAAGAGACGCGCCGGCCCCACGGTGGGGTCGAAGCTGGTGCGAATCGCCAGAAACACCCCGGCAATCGACACCACAGCCATCGCCAGCGCCATGGCCAGACCGAAGATATGCGCGTTGTTGACGCCCATCAGCCGCGCGGTGTGCTGATCATCGGAGGTAGCGCGAAATGCCCGGCCCAGAGCGGTTTTGTAGAACAGTAATTGCAAACCACCGATGATCAGCAACGCACTGCAAAACACGATCAGCGGCATGACGCCCACGCTCAAACTGCCGAAGCCGACACTGGCGACTTCAAGATCACCCTGAGACAGCTTTTGACTGTCTGCGCTGAAAAACTCCAGTAGCACGTTTTGCACGATGATCGACAAACCAAAGGTCACCAGCAGCGGCGGCAGGATGTCCTGGCCAAGCGTTCGGTTGAGTAACAACCGTTGCAGCAGGTAGCCGAAACAGAACATCAGCGGCACCACCACCAGCAAGCTCGCCAACGGGCTGAAGCCCAGATGATTGACCACCATCAGCGCCAGGTACGACGCCAGCACGATGAAGTCGCCATGGGCGATATTGACCAGGCGCATGATGCCGAACATCAGCGACAGCCCCACCGCGAACATCGCGTAGAGGCCACCCAGCAACATGCCCTGAAGCAAAGTATTGAGCCATTCCATAACTAGATCCCGAAATACGCGGCTTTGATTTGTGCTTTGTCCGCGTCCCCAGGGCGGCCGGTCAGGGACACGCGCCCTTCCTGGAAGCAATAGAAACGGTCGCAGACACTCAGCGCCTGATTGATGTCCTGCTCGACGAGAATCACCGTCGTGCCGTCAGCCTTGATCGAGGGCAGCGCGGCGTAGATGTCCTTGATCGTGGTCGGCGCCAGGCCCAGGCTGATCTCGTCGCACAACAGCAAATGCGGGTTGGCCATCAAGCCCCGGCCTATCGCAACCATTTGCTGCTGACCGCCGGACAGCGCGGTGCCGGGGCGCTTGCGCAGTTTTTCCAGCACTGGAAACAGCTGATAGATCCGCGCCAGCGTCCACGGGCCGGGGCGTTTGCTGTAGGCGCCGATCAACAGGTTTTCCTCGACGCTCAGCGAAGGAAACAGCTTCCTGCCTTCCGGCACCAAGGCGATTCCACGTTCCAGCACCTGATTGGCCGCCAGGTCACCAATCGCCTGGCCCTTGAAGGTGATGGCGCCGGGCTGGTTTTTGATCAGCCCGGCCAGCGAGTGCAGGAACGTCGATTTGCCCGCGCCGTTGGAGCCGATGATCGCCACGGTTTCGCCCGCCTCAAGGGTCAGGCTGATATCGAACAGGGCTTGAAAGTCGCCGTAGCCGGCACAGAGATTTTCGATGGACAACAGGTTTGAAGGGGTCGACATGTTCAGCTCCCGATGCCCATATAAATGTCCTGGACCCTGGGGTCGTCCATCACGCTGCGCGGTTCGCCTTCGGCCAGTTTGGCGCCGAAGTTGATCACCGTCAGACGGCTGACGACCGCCAGCAAGGCATGCACGATGTGTTCGATCCAGATGATGGCGACGCCAGCCTTGTGAATGCCCTGAATGGTTTCCACCAGCGCCAGGCACTCCGGTTCGGTCAGGCCACCGGCGATTTCATCCAGCAACAACAGCCGCGGTTGGGTCGACAACGCGCGGGCCATCTCCAGACGCTTGCGGTCGAGCAATGTCAGCGAGCCGGCCAGGACGTTGGCCTTGCGCATCAGCCCCGTCAGTTCCAGGGTCTGCGCGCACCATTGGCTGGCCTCCTTGTCGCGCAATCGCGCCCCGAAGGTCGCGCCGACCAGCAAGTTCTCGAACACCGTCATTTTCACGAACGGATGCGGGATCTGATGGGAGCGGCCAATGCCTTGCTGACAGCGCTTGAACACCGGCTCGCGGGTGACGTTGCGACCTTCGAAATGGATCGTGCCGCTGTCGGCTGCCACGCCCCCGGCGATCAGGTTGAACAGCGTGCTTTTACCCGCGCCATTGGGACCGATGATGCCAAGGGCTTCACCCGGTTGCAGGGTCAGGCTCATCGCGTCCGTGACCTTCACCGAGCCGTAGCTTTTGTGCACATCGTTCATTTGCAGAAGTGGCTGTTGCATGGTGCACCCGTTTCTTTTCGAGCAATCAGTACGTAATGGCCTGCATGTCGCCGCCCAGCGGAATCGCTGGTGCGGTGGCATTGCTGGTCACGACCAGGTCGTATTTGTTGTCATTGCCCAATCGCCATTGGCCGCTGACCAAAGGTGTTTTGGCGACGTTCTTCACCGGTCCATTTTTCCAGCTGATCGGCCCGACAATGGTGTTGAGGTCGGTCTTGAGCAAGGCATCGCGTACCGCATGCGGGTTACCGATTTCTTCCGTGCGCTTGAGGATGTCCACCGCCAGTTCGAACAGGGCATGCACGAAACCCAGCGGTTGAGTCCACTGCTTGCCGGTCGCCTGAGTGAAGCCCTGGGCCAACTGCCCGGCACTGGCGCCCGTCAAGGAAGAGCTGAACGGGTGCGTCGGGCTCCACCAGATTTCGGTCGACAGGTTGTTGCCGGCCTTGCCCAGCGCTTCGACCGCCGTGGGAAACAGCAGCGCCTTGCCGACCGACACCGCTTTGGGCTTGAAGCCCTGCTGGCGCGCCTGGGTCCAGAAGGTGGTCAAGTCAGGTGGAATGACCACGCCGGTGACGATCTCGACGTCGGCCTTTTTGAACGCGGCGATCTGCGCCGAGAAATCGTCGGTCAAGCTTTGAAAGCGGCCGGGGTCGACCACTTGGAAACCCTTCTGCGCCAACACCGGTGGAAAGCCGAGTTTCGGATCGCCCCAGGCATTGCCGTCGCCATCGTTGGGGAACAGACCGCCGACCACCTTGTTGGACGGCATCGCGCCCCACATGGCGCTGTAAGTGCCGATCACATCCTCCAAGCCCCAGAAGAAGTGATAAGTCCACTCGAACCCCTGATCCGGCTTGCCACCGCGGGTAAAGAACCACGGCTGCCACGGCGCCACCGTGGAAATACACGGAATCTCGTTGATTTCGCATTGGTCGGAGACCGGGTTGGTGGTTTCCGGTGTCGACGACACCAGCATCAGGTCGACCTGATCAGACAGGATCAGCTCGCTCGCCACTTCCGCTGCGCGATTAGGGTTGGACTGGCTGTCTTTGACGATGACTTCCAGGCGATACGCCTTGCCGGCTACGTTGATGGAGTTCTTCAACACCTGCTTGAGCGATTCGATGATGTAGTTGTCGGCGGCCGCAAAGGGGGCCAATGGCCCGGTCTGCGGGCTGACATAACCGAGTTTGATCACCCGCTCGCTACCCAGCGCAAAGTTGAACGGCAAACTCGCCAGCGCCATACCGCCGGCAGCAACGCCTGTGCTGCGCAGGAAATCACGGCGCGAGACGTCGCGGCCATACAGGTTTTTATCGTTGTTGTCTGTCATGTAGTACTCCAATGCGGCTGCTTGCCGGCAAAGTCCGGGCGAACAAAGTCGCAGCGTGTGGGCTGAGCCAGCACGCAGGGTCAGGTGCTTTGCGAAAGTGGGCGGTTTAGAAAAAGAAGCTGACGTCGAAGGACGCGACCAGTTGCGAGTCCTTTTGCCCATCGGCGTAGGCATCGCGACCGGGGCCGGAATGGATGTCGTAGCGCAATTCCGGTCGCAGGCGCACGTTGAGGGTCGGCGTCCAGGCCAGGTTGGTGGTCACACCGTAGAAACTGCCCCAGGTCGGGTCGGGAATTCCGGTGTGCGGGTCGATGTTGGCCATCATCACGTGCACCGGTGCATCGGTGTAGAACCACTCGGCGCGGCTGTTCCACATCAGGGTTTCGCTGACTCGGTGATACCAGTTGATATCAGTGCCGTACCAGGTGGCATCGTTTTTGTTGGCAAACCCGGCGAAAGCGCCCTGCTCCTGCTTGCCGTAATTCAACTCCAGCGCCACACGGTTATTCGGATCGAGCACTTGCGACAGGGTCAAGTACGAGGCCAGGCGCTTGTAGTCGTCGTCCTTGGTGCCGGCCGGCAATGGCGAACCACAACTGCAGTCGGCGAAGCTGTCACCGGCACCGTTGCCGTAGATGTTTTCCCAGTCGATCCAGGTGGTGAAATCCGCCGAACGCCAGCGGACGTTGGCGATCACATCCGGGTCATGGTTGGGGTCCTGCAGGTTGTTCCAGCCCTGCACCACGCCCAGTTCGAAGCCCAGCATGCTTTCCCCGGGCGCCGAGGGCAGTTTGAACGAGTACAGCGCCCCGGCATGCTTGGCCGGGCCGTGCATAAAGGAATAAGTGTGCGAGTAGAAGTCGCTCGGTGCCGGGGATGGCAAGGCGAAGCCGATTTCATTTTCCAGCGGCGTGTGGAAAATCCCGATCATCAAGTCGGAACCGCCAAGTACAGGGAAGTAAAAATCGACATACGCCTGAGCGACGGTGAAGGCTTCGTCTTCGGCCTTGTTGTCGCGATTGACACTCAGGTCTTCGTCCCAGCCGTAGGTCTTGAAGAAGCGTGCATCCTTGCCATACAGCGCCGTGACATTGAAACCCCAATCAGCCTCTTGCGGCATGGGCCCGGGAAACGGTCCGACACGACCGATCACATTGCTCTTGGGTTTCTTTTCCACGGCCAGCGCGAACTGGTTGAGGTTTACGCCTTCGTCGGAAGTGAAGAAGCTCTGTTTGCTGACGTCATCCGTGCCGTTGTTGTTGTAGCTCACACCCACCTGGCCCCAGCCGTAGACCTTGATGCCATGCTCACGCTCAAGGCTGTCGCCAAACACCCCGCGAACCAGCGAGCCCATCGGGTCTTCCGCGGCCGATGCCATTGAGGGAAATACAATGCCGGCTCCCAGAACGGGACCGAACAGGGTTGCGGCACATGCCCATGTACGAATACTCATACCGGTGTTCCTTATTTTTATTAGGCGCCAACCCCCCGTAGGGGCATCAGGCCGACAGCAAGGTATGACGTGAAGGTGTCTGTCTTGAAAAGCCCTGGCTCGGGCTCCACTCGATCTTTGGCAGATCGTAGTGTTCGGCGTATTGCAGGCTACAAGCCCATCACTACCCCAACAATTCCATTCTCGGCGACTTCAGTGTTCGCGTATTCAGAACAATCGCGCGCATCGCAGAACTATTTTTCGCGCCAGCACACGCCATGACCTAACCTGAATGGCTAAAGCCGCTGGAGGCATGCCTATGCGTCCCGCATTGAAATTACTCATATTCGTTGTGTTCGCGCTGATGGGGGCGAACATCGGCGAGCTGTCGGCGGACGAACTACCCAACACGTCAAGCAACGGTGAGGCCAGCGCTACCGCTACGGTGTCAAAAAGTGATCTGGAAGCACTGCAATCAAGGCTGGACAACCTTAAACAGCAGGTGTCGCTGACCAGTAATTACTCCCAGTTGGTGGGCTTTCAGGACAACGTTCAGTTGCTCTTCAGTGATGTGGACAAGTTGGCGGCGCTGTTACTTCCCGAGCAGGCGCAATTGCAAGCACAACTCAGTGTGCTCGGGACGGCGTCCGCCATCAGTCTTGCCGCGGAAAAGTCCGATATCGTGAAACAGAGGTCCTATCTCACCGCACAAAAAGACAAGGTGGATAACGATCTCAACATACTGCTGGCCATCAAAGAAGGCGCGACTAACCTCATCGCCCAGATTGCCAGCATTCGGCGTACCCAACTGGAAACCGAACTGGCCCAGCGCACCGCCAGCTTCCTCAACCCCCGGTTCTGGTTACCGCTGTTTTCTCCACTGGAGGAGGATAAAAACCGTCTGAGTTTTTTGATCGACCAGTGCAACAGTGTCATCCAGTCCGTCTGGCAACCCGGCCGGCGTGCCGCGACCGTCACGTTGTTATTGCTGGCCCTGGCCTTCTGGACGCCGGGGCGAAGACTGGCTGAACGTGGTTTGACATGGATCTGTATCCATCGAGTACCGGAAGGTCGCCTGCGCAGAAGTTCATTGGCGATAGCGACGGTAGTTGCCACGATGTTGAGCGCAGGTTGCGCAGTACAGCTCATCTCCGCGGCGGCTACCCGGCTTCAACCATTGCCGCAACCACTGCAAGGTTACTTCGACGATGTCGAGAAAGTCGCTTACGCCTGCGCCCTGATCATCGGCCTGAGCCGGGCCCTGCTGTCAAAACGCAATCCCTCATGGCGGTTGCCTGGCATCGCCGATGAAGTAGCACTTGCAATAAGCCCTTTTCCGGCGCTGTTGGCCGCTTCAATGTTGATACTCATCTCACTGGTACAAGTCACCAATGCGACGGGTATGAGTACGCAAGTGGTTCTGTTCAGCCGGGGCGTCGTGTCATTAGTCGTCATCATGATTATCGGTGCGCTATTGCTGCGCGTCAGTAGAACCCGCCGAGCGATGGTCATTGCCGGGGAACACCCTGAGTCAGGTACTACGCTGGCGGGGCTGATTTATACCGGCGTCAGTATCGCCGTGTTGATCTCGATTTTTGGCCTGCTGATCGGTTACATCTCCCTGGCCCGGTTCATCACTTACGAAATTGTCTGGCTCTATATCGTTATTGCCAGCTTCTATTTGCTGACGCAGTTGTTCAGGGACTTGTGTGATTATCTGTTTTCGCCAAAGCACCCCAGCGGCAAAACGATCAAACAGCTGCTGGGTATCGGCGACGTACGGCTTGAACAAATCGAGGTTGTTGTGGCGGGTATTGGCCGAGCGGCCTTACTCCTGATTGCCGTGATTACAACGATTGTGGGGGGGATTGGAGCGACCTTTGGCCAACTGACTGACAGGGTTTCAGCGATCCTCGGCGGCGATGGCCTGCGCAAGCTGAATATTATTCCGGGCAATCTGTTGAATGCGATCCTCGCGCTGTTGATCGGTATTTACCTGATTCGATCGCTGCGCAGATGGCTGGATAACGAGTTCCTGCCGAAAACCGATATGGACCCCGGCATGGGGGCTTCGCTGAGCACCCTGTTCAGTAATATCGGCTACGTACTGGTCATTCTGCTGGCGTTGTCTTCATTGGGCGTCCAATGGACGAATCTGGCCTGGATCGTCAGTGCGTTGTCGGTGGGGATCGGCTTCGGCCTGCAGGAGATCGTCAAGAACTTCGTGTCCGGGTTGATCCTGCTCACTGAGCGTCCGGTCAAGGTCGGCGACTTGATCAGCATCAGCGGGGTCGAAGGTGATATCCGGCGGATCAATGTCAGGGCTACCGAGATACAGCTCAGTGACCGCTCGATCGTGATCGTGCCCAACTCGCAGCTTATTTCCCAGAACCTGCGCAATGTGACCATGGGCGGTAGCGCTCAAGGGGTCGCCACCCTCGAGCTGGTGTTCCCTCTGGATATCGACCCCGAGCAAGTCAAAACCCTGCTGTACACCACCTATTGCGAACATGAAACCATCCTCGACAAACCCTCCCCCGTTGTTCGATTCAGCAACCTGAGCCCTGAAGGCATCACCCTGACCATCACCGGCTATGTCAGCAGCCCAAGGATTGTCAGCACGACCAAGAGCGATCTGCTCTTTGAGATCCTGAAGCGATTGAGTGCGGCTGGCATCGAATTGGCCAAGCCGGTCCCTCCTGCGTAATGCCCATCAATAGCCTGATGCTGTTCACTTAAGGTTGTTGGGGTACATATCCGTTTCTGCGGTGATGGCTGCTGGCGGTTTCGCTTTTACAGCGAGTCACTTGGAAAAGCCCCAAGTAACCAAGGGCTCCTGCCCCGCCATTCGGTGCCTCGCCTAGGCTCGGCATGCCCTCACTCCGGCATTGCTCCGGGGGCCCGCCGCCATCGGCCATCCATGGCCGGGGGCGGCTACCGCGGCATCCTTGCCGCGGTGCCCCCTGCGCAACGCCTGCGTTCGGCCTCTGGGAAAGGGGCAACAGATCAAAATCAAAATCAAAATCAAAAGCAACGGCGACGGCAAGATCAACAGCTTCGCGAGCAAGTCGAATCGTCGCACCGCCGCTCCCACATAAAGCAGATCGGCGTACAGCTTTTGCTTCTCACCACTCAACAGGCCGAGCGTTAGCTCGCCTGCAGCTTTTGATCTTGATGCACCGCCCCCTCGAGAGGCCGAGTGGAGGTTCTGCGCAGTGGGCAACCCGGCATGGATGCCGGGTTAGCCGCCCCCGGCCATGGATGGCCGATGGCGGCGGGCCCACGGAGCAGGACCGGAGCGAGGGCATGCCGAGCCTAGGCGAGGCACCGAACGAAAGGGGCAAGAACCCTTTGGTTACTTTGGGGTTCTTTTCCAAAGTGACCCGCCGTAAGGGCGGAACCCTAAGCAGCCGCTACCGCAGAAACGGATATACACCCCAAGCTTAAGTGAACAGCATTACATCGATAGCCTGCCTGGCGCCTGAACATGTTCGTGATCACACAGGATCGCTGTGATTTTTTGCGCCATCGAATGACACGCTTATTTTCATAGCATTGCATTATGAAATAAAACATGTCATTTATAGCCACACAAAATCATCAGGACTGATCCACCGTGCCAGATCGGATGGCCTGTACCACCCCAACGCCCCTCCAAGGAGTCAACAATATGAACAAGACAGAACTTCTAGGTGCTCTGGCACTGTGCGCCGCAAGCTTGCTGGCACACGCCGACGAAGACAGCCTGCGTATCGGTATCGAAGCCGCCTACCCGCCCTTCTCTTTCAAGACGCCAGAGGGCAACGTCAGTGGTTTCGACTACGACATCGGCAACGCCCTGTGCGAAGAAATGAAGGTCAAATGCGAGTGGGTCATCCAGGAATTCGACGGCATGATCCCATCGCTGAAAGTGCGCAAGATCGATGCCGTGCTGTCGTCGATGTCGATCACTGAAGACCGTATGAAGTCGGTCGACTTCAGCAAAAAGTACTACCACACGCCGGGCAAGTTCGCGATGAAGGCCGGCAATGTGATCAACGACCCGCTGGTTGATCTCAAGGGCAAGAAAGTCGGGGTGCAACGCTCTTCGACCTACGACCGTTTCGCCACCGAGCAGCTTGAAAAAGCCGGGGTCGAAGTGGTGCGCTACGGCTCACAAAATGAAGCCTTCCTCGATCTGGCGTCGGGTCGACTGGACGCGACGCTCGCCGACATCGTCAACACCGACGAGAGCTTCATCAAAACGCCAGCAGGCAAAGGCTTCGCGCTGGTTGGACCGGACATCAGCGACCCGAAATATTTCGGCCGAGGCGCCGGGATCGCAGTACGCAAAGGCGACAGCGTGAACGTTGCACGTCTGAGTACAGCGATCGACGCCATCCGCGCCAATGGCAAGTACCAGCAAGTGATGGCCAAGTACTTCGCGTTCGATATCTACGGCGAATAAACCTTACCTGAAACCCTGTGGCGCCGGCCTCTTGCGGGCGCTTTGGGCTCGTCTCGCGCGCCTTTTGGCGCTCGTTTGAGGAACTTCATCATGCTTCACGGCTACGGATCGAGCATTCTCGATGGCGCCTGGCTGACCATTAACCTGGCCCTGACCTCCATGAGCATGGCGATTGCTTTGGGTCTGATCGGCGCGGCCTTTCGGCTGTCGCCACTGAAATGGCTGGCGATGCTGGGCGAAGGCTACACAACCCTGATTCGCGGTATTCCTGACCTGGTGTTGATCCTGCTGATCTTCTATGGCGGCCAGGATTTGGTGAACCGCATCGCCTTGGCGCTCGGTTACACCCGCTATATCGACATCAACCCCTTTATCGCCGGCGTCTGCACCATGGGCTTCATTTTTGGCGCCTATCTGTCAGAAACTTTTCGCGGTGCGTTTATGGCGATCCCTAAAGGTCAGGCCGAGGCCGGCGTGGCCTATGGCATGAGTGGCGGCCAGGTGTTCTGGCGGATTCTGGTGCCGCAGATGATTCGTTTCGCCATCCCGGGGTTCACCAACAACTGGTTGGTGCTGACCAAATCCACCGCGCTGATCTCGGTGATCGGCTTGCAGGACATGATGTTCAAAGCCAAGAACGCAGCGGACGCCACTCATGAGCCGTTTACGTTTTTCCTCGCGGTGGCGGCGCTGTATCTGATGCTGACCAGCGTGTCATTGCTGGTGCTGCGCTATCTGGAAAAACACTACTCGGTCGGCATCAAAGCCGCCGAATTGTGATTGGGAGCAACCCCATGATTCTCGACTACAACCTGATCTGGGAAAACCTGCCGCTGTATTTCAATGGCGCCTTGTTGACCCTCAAAGTCCTGCTGATTTCCCTGGCCTTCGGCCTGGTGCTGGCGATTCCGTTGGCATTGATGCGGGTATCCCGATCGCCCTTGATCAACGTCCCTGCGTGGCTCTACACCTACGTGATTCGCGGCACGCCGATGCTGGTGCAATTGTTCCTGATCTATTACGGCCTGGCGCAGTTCGCAGCGGTACGTGAAAGCGCGCTCTGGCCGTACCTGTCCAGCGCAACCTTTTGTGCCTGCCTGGCCTTTGCGATCAATACCAGTGCCTATAGCGCGGAACTGCTGGCTGGCAGTCTGAAGTCCACGGCCCACGGCGAGATCGAAGCCGCCAAAGCCATGGGCATGTCGCGCTTTACTCTGTACCGCCGCATTCTGCTGCCGTCGGCCTTACGCCGGGCGTTGCCGCAGTACAGCAATGAAGTGCTGATGATGCTGCAAACCACCAGCCTGGCATCGATTGTCACGTTGGTGGACATCACCGGGGCCGCGCGTACGGTCAGTGCGCGGTTCTATCTGCCGTTCGAGGCGTTCATCACTGCCGGCCTCATCTACCTGGCCCTGACCTTCATCCTGGTTCGCCTGTTCAAGCTCGCCGAGCGTCGCTGGCTGGCGTACCTGGCACCGCGCAAGCACTAAGGAATTTTATGAAGCACATTCAATACCTGTTGCCGTGGAGTGCCTCGGGCACTGAACGCAAGCTGTCGCTGTTTCGTTTTGGCAGCGGGCCGCGCAAGGCCTACATTCAGGCGTCCCTGCACGCCGACGAGTTGCCGGGGATGCGCGTGGCGGTTGAACTCAAACGACGTCTGCGGGTGCTGGAAGAACAAGGCCGACTGACCGGGGTGATCGAGCTGGTGCCGATGGCCAATCCGATTGGCATCGCCCAGATGTTCCAGGCCACCCATCAGGGGCGCTTTGAGTTCTCCAGCGGGAAGAATTTCAATCGCGATTTCCCTGAATTGACCGAAGCCGTGGCGACGCTGCTGGAAGGAAAACTGGGAGACGATGTCGACGTCAACACCGCACTGATCCGCCGGGCCATGGTCGATGTCCTCGCCGACATGCCACCACCTATGTCGGAACTCGATGGCTTGCGCCGCCTGTTGCTGCAACATGCCTGTGACGCCGATGTGGTGCTGGACCTGCATTGCGATTTCGAGTCGATCATGTTGCTTTACGCCATGCCGCAAAACTGGCCGCGCTTGCGTTCGTTGGCCGCTCGACTCGGTGCCGGCGCCGCGCTGCTGGCCGAGGGTGCGGGCGGCAGTGCCTTCGATGAAGCCTGTGCGATCCCTTGGTTGCGCTTGGCTGAGCTGTTTCCTGAAGCCGATATTCCGTTGGCCTGCGTGGCCACCACCATCGAGTTGCGCGGCATGGCCGACACCGAACGCGAACAATGTGTCGATAGCGCCGAGGC
This sequence comes from Pseudomonas sp. GL_093, assembly GCF_057837605.1. Taxonomy (NCBI): domain Bacteria; kingdom Pseudomonadati; phylum Pseudomonadota; class Gammaproteobacteria; order Pseudomonadales; family Pseudomonadaceae; genus Pseudomonas; species Pseudomonas sp. GL_093. The sequence goes on from NZ_CM174448.1 coordinate 3,575,672, forward strand.
CATTCTTGGCTATCTCGCCGAACAAGGCCTGATCAGCGGTGACTGGCCAGCAGCGCCAACGACCTGTTGTGAAGCGACGCCATTCGCCGGCGCGCAGTACGCCTATGCGCCGCACCCGGGGGTGGTGAGTTTTCTGCAACCGCTGGGTGCCCGGGTCAGGGTGGGCGATCCGCTGTTCGAAGTGCTGGATCCGCTGACCGATCGCCACAGCATCGTGCGCGCCAGCACCGACGGCATCCTCTATGCCCGAGAACGCCTGCGCTTTGCCCAGCCCGGTTTGTGGCTGGCCAAAGTCGCCGGCACCCGCCTTATTCGCCAAGGTCGCTTGCTCAGCGACTGATTCCAGAGAATAAAAACCATGTACAAACTTGAAGTTCAGGATCTACACAAAAGCTACGGCAGCCACCACGTGCTCAAGGGTGTGTCCCTGGAGGCGAAGGCCGGCGATGTAATCAGCCTCATCGGCTCCAGCGGCTCGGGCAAAAGCACTTTCCTGCGCTGCATCAACCTGCTGGAGCAGCCCAACGCCGGCAACATCGTGCTCAACGGCGAACAATTGAAACTGGTGACCAACAAACTAGGCGGGCTCAAGGCCGCCGAACCCAAGCAGCTACAACGCATGCGTTCGCGGTTGTCGATGGTGTTTCAGCACTTCAATCTGTGGTCGCACATGAGCGCCCTTGAAAACGTCATGGAAGCGCCGGTGCATGTGCTGGGCATAAGCAAAAAAGAAGCCCGGGAAAAGGCCGAGCACTACCTGAACAAAGTCGGCGTGGCGCACCGCATGGACGCCTGGCCGGCTCATATGTCGGGCGGCGAGCAGCAGCGTGTGGCGATTGCCCGCGCGCTGGCCATGGAGCCGGAAGTGATGCTGTTCGATGAGCCGACCTCGGCACTCGATCCCGAACTGGTCGGCGAGGTGCTGAAAGTCATGCAAGACCTCGCCCTCGAAGGCCGCACTATGGTGGTCGTGACCCACGAAATGGGTTTTGCCCGCGAGGTTTCCAATCAACTGGTGTTCCTGCACCAAGGTCAGGTCGAAGAACGTGGCGACCCGCGCGAAGTGCTGGTCAACCCGCAGTCCGAACGCCTCCAGCAGTTTCTTGCCGGCAGCTTGAAATAACCCACCCGGCCAATGCAGCGCATACTTTGTAGCAGCTGGCGAAGCCTGCGTTCGGCTGCGCAGCAGTCGTAAAACCTGACCGCGAGGTAGTCCTGAAGAACCGCATTGCCTGATTTCACGACTGCTGCGCAGCCGAACGCAGGCTTCGCCAGCTGCTACACGGACTGCGTTACGGCTTAACTGACTGGCATTCCGACCCTTGGCAAGCGTTGCACACCAACGGTTGGCTTCGGATACACTCCAGCCAACCTTGTGCCCCCCCTTCTCCAACCCTCAGGAAATGTTGAGCCGGATATGCCGACCCCATCGAAAAACACCACGGTCTATGCCGCACCGGTTATGCGCAAACTGGCGGAGATCGTTGGCGATTTGCAGCCGTCACTGCGCAAGGTGGCGGACTTTATTCTGCGTCACCCGCTGAGGGCCGCGACGCTGACCATTGAGGAGATGGCCCACGAAACGTCAACCTCACCAGCCGCGGTCAACCGTTTGGCCAAGGCCCTGAACCTGGGTGGTTATACCGGCATGAAGGCCGAACTGGTCGCGACGTTGCAGCAGATGGTGTCGCCGGTCGACAAGCTGCGTAACGAACTGGCACACCGTCCTGGCGGCGCATTTGGCCTGCATGAGCAAATCCAGAGCGCCAGCAGCAACCTCGCCACGGCGGCGACCAACAACCATGCAGACACCTTCGAAGCCTTCGTCACGCGCCTGACCACCGCGCGCAAAATCTACATTCTGGGCTTCGGCAACAGCGTCTACTTCGCCGGTCTCGCCGCCTCGACCCTGATGCCCTTCTGCGCCGACGCCACCGCCATCAGCATGGAGGGCGGCAACGAAAACGCCGCTTACCGTCTGGCCGCGATTACCGATCAGGATGTGTTGTTGGCGATCTCCCTGCCGCGCTATTCCCTCGATACCCTGCAACTCGCCCGTTTCGCCAATGAGCGTGGCGCCACAGTGCTGGCAATCACTGATTCACCCGCCTCGCCGCTCACCAGCATTGCCGAGCACGTGCTGTTTGCTCCCGCCGACCATCCGGTATTGACCAGTTCCAACATCGCGGTGCTCGCCTTGATCGAAGGCTTGGTGGCGGGCGTGATGGCGCGCAACAAGGAAGCCGTCAAGCTGGCGACCGAGCTGACCGAAAGCGTGATGGCTTACCTGCACATGCCGGGCAACAGCAAATCGACGAAAGCCACAAAGCCGCGCTGACGTGTCCGGGCTTACCCGCGACCTGGTGCGCCACAGGGTTTGCGGGCGAGCGTCTGACTGGGAAGTTCGTTGAACAACGCCCGATAACTGCTGGAAAAACGCCCCAAATGCCAGAACGACCAGTGCATCGCCACTTCGGCAACGGTGGTGTCCATCGCTGTGCGGCTGAGCAATTCGCGGCGTGCGCTGTTGAGTCGGCGCAAGCGCAGCCAATGGGTCGGGGTCATCCCGGTATACGCCTTGAACGCATGCTGCAACTGCCGCAACGAAACCCCGGCGACCTGCGAAAGCTCCAGCAGATTCAGGGTTTCCTCCGGGGCATCAGCCGCCCACTCACCGATGCGCTTCATCACCGATCGCTCTTCGGCGCGGCGCTGTAAGCCTCCGCGATCAAGGCACACACACGCGTTGTCGAGGATGTACAGGCAGTCTTCCAGCAACTGCTGGGTCAACGCCTCCTTGCTCGGCGGATCGAGCGTCTGCGCCAGTCGGGTCAATGTCCCGCTGAGCCAGCGACTGAACAACGCGTTCTGCCCCGAGTTCAGTGGCGCCATGAACAGGCCTTCGAGCCTGGCCACGTTCAAACCGTGACGCTGCACGAACTCCGGACCGAACACCACGGCGATTTCCTGGTAGTTCTCCGGGGTGATCCAGATGTTGCGGCTTTCGCCATTCAACACGTAGAGCGCGTTGTCACTGCGATCGAAGCAGAACGCCAGCGAACCTTCGGGCGCGCTGAAATTCTGCTCGACCCGCGTGTTCATCTGTTCCTCGTAAATCTCCACGCCTTGCAGGTCCAGGTAGCGCACGCGCCCGGCGAAATGCCCCGGTGACATTTGTTGGTAATGCTGCACCCAACCCGGCGTGGCGCGGATTTGCTCGGCTACATCGGCGGTGTTGAACGCTTGGACTTGCAGGGGGTTGCACGTTGTCATGGGTGACCTTACGCACTCGTTTGGTGCGTTTTGGTGCTGCTGAAAGTGGATAGATGGAACGTCAAGGCTCGCCCAAGATAGTCGTCAACGCGTCACAGGGGAAGTGTGTGGTGGATGAAACCAGCCTCCCCGGCGTTAATAAAACCAATAACGAGGTCTTTATGAATGTCCCTTTCGATCAGTTGCTCACGTGGCTGAAAGATCACAAGATTACCGAAGTCGAGTGTGTGGTCAGCGACTTGACCGGCATCGCACGCGGCAAAATTGCACCCACCAACAAGTTCCTGCATGAGCGAGGCATGCGCCTGCCGGAAAGTGTGCTTTTGCAAACGGTAACCGGGGACTTTGTCGACGACGACATCTACTACGACCTGCTCGACCCGGCCGACATCGACATGGTGTGCAAGCCCGTCTCCGACGCGGTGTACGTGATCCCATGGGCCATCGAGCCCACCGCTATCGTGATTCACGACACCTTCGACAAGTTCGGCAACCCGATCGAGCTGTCACCGCGCAACGTGCTGAAAAAAGTCCTGCAGCTGTACACCGACAAAGGCTGGCGGCCGATTGTCGCGCCGGAAATGGAGTTCTACCTGACCCAGCGCTGCGAAGACCCGGACTTGCCGCTCAAGGCACCGCTGGGGCGTTCGGGCCGTGCGGAAAGTGGTCGTCAGTCGTTTTCCATCGACGCTGCCAACGAATTCGATCCGCTGTTTGAAGACGTGTACGACTGGTGTGAACTTCAAGGTCTGGACCTCGATACCTTGATCCACGAAGACGGCCCGGCGCAGATGGAAATCAACTTCCGTCACGGCGACGCACTCGATCTGGCCGACCAGATCACCGTGTTCAAGCGCACCCTGCGCGAAGCGGCGCTCAAGCACAACGTTACCGCGACCTTCATGGCCAAACCGATTGGCGATGAGCCCGGCAGCGCCATGCATATCCACCAGAGCGTCGTGGACATCACCACCGGCCAGCCGATCTTTGCCGATGCCGACGGGCAGATGAGCGAGCTGTTCCTGCACCACATCGGCGGCCTGCAAAAGTACATCCCCAAAGTGCTGCCGATGTTCGCGCCGAACGTCAATTCGTTCCGCCGCTTCCTGCCGGACACCTCGGCGCCAGTGAACGTCGAATGGGGCGAAGAAAACCGCACCGTGGGCCTGCGTGTGCCGACTTCAACGCCAGACGCGATGCGCGTGGAGAACCGTTTGCCGGGCGCTGACGCCAACCCTTATCTGGCCATCGCAGCAAGCCTGTTGTGCGGGTATCTGGGGATGGTCGAGCGCGTCGAACCGAGTGCTGCAGTCCAGGGTCGTGCCTATGAGCGCCGCAATCTGCGCCTGCCGATCACTATCGAAGATGCGCTGACGCAAATGGAAGAGTGCGACACCGTTTCGCGTTATCTGGGCAGCAAATTCGTTCGCGGTTATGTCGCGGTCAAGCGAGCGGAACACGAGAACTTCAAACGCGTGATCAGCTCGTGGGAACGAGAGTTCCTGTTGCTCAGCGTCTGAGATCTGCACGGCCCGAGAGGGCCTCATCGCGAGCAGGCTCGCTCCCACAGGGGAATGCATTCCAAATGTGGGAGCGAGCCTGCTCGCGATGAGGCCGAAAGAACACCAAAGAAACTCCGGAAGAATCCAATAACTATAAGAGGTGTCGTATGCGTCTATTGAAATCCGTGGCTCCGGTTGCACTGGCGTTATTGTTCAGCGCCGTTGCGCAGGCTCAGCCAACAGTCAGCGTCTACAACTGGACCGATTACATCGGCGAGACCACCCTCGTCGACTTCCAGGCGAAAAGCGGGATCAAGGTGATCTACGACGTATTCGATTCCAACGAAACCCTGGAGGGCAAATTGCTCGCTGGCCGCACCGGGTATGACGTGGTGGTGCCGTCCAACCACTTCCTCGCTCGCCAGGTGAAGGCTGGCGCGTTCCTGAAGCTCGATCGTTCGCAGCTGCCCAACTTCAAGAACCTCGACCCGAAACTGTTGGCGCTGCTGGAGAAAAACGATCCGGGCAACGAACACTCGGTCCCGTACCTGTGGGGCACCAACGGCATCGGCTACAACGTCGACAAGGTCAAGCAAGTGCTCGGCATTGATCGCATCGACTCCTGGGCGGTGTTTTTCGAACCGGAGAACCTGAAGAAACTCAGTCAGTGCGGCGTGTCGATGATGGATTCGGCCGATGAAGTGTTCCCGGCGATCCTCAATTACATGGGCATGGACCCGCGCAGCGAAAATCCTGAGGATTACAAAAAGGCTGAAGCCAAGCTGTTGACCCTCCGCCCTTACATCACCTACTTCCACTCCTCCAAGTACGTGTCGGACCTGGCCAACGGCGACATCTGCGTAGCTTTCGGTTACTCGGGTGACGTGTTCCAGGCCGCGAACCGGGCCAAGGAAGCCAAGAACGGCGTGAACATCGCCTACGCGATTCCCAAGGAAGGCAGTAATTTGTGGTTCGACCTGTTGGCGATTCCCGCAGACGCCAGCAATCAGAAAGAGGCGCATGCTTTCATCAATTACCTGCTCGATCCGCAAGTGATTGCCAAGGTCAGTGCGTCGGTCGGTTACGCCAACCCGAACCCGGCGTCCAAGCAAGACATGGACCCTGAGCTGGTCAACAACCCTGAGGTTTACCCACCCCAGGCAGTCCTCGACAAGCTCTACATTTCGACCACCCCGCCCCAGGCGATCATGCGTTTGATGACCCGCTCCTGGAGCAAAGTGAAGTCCAACCAATGAACCTGTACAGCAACGAACATGCTCGCTCCTATTACGCGGCATCGGCCAATGGAATGGCGCCCTACCCTACACTGGCCGAGGACCTTGAAGCCGATGTCTGTGTGATCGGCGGCGGCTTTACCGGCGTTAACACGGCGATCGAACTGGCGCAGCGCGGGCTCTCGGTGATTCTGCTGGAGGGCCGACGGATCGGCTGGGGCGCCAGTGGGCGCAACGGCGGGCAGTTGATCCGCGGTATCGGCCATGACGTCAGCGGTTTTGCCCGTCATGTCGGTGAAGAAGGTGTGCGTTACCTTGAGCGTGCGGGCGTCGAATCGGTAGCGCTCGTGGGCAACCGCATTCGTGAGCACGGGATTGATTGCGACCTGCGCTGGGGGTTCTGTGAACTGGCCAATACTAAAGCGCAGTTCGCGGCGTTCAAGGCTGAGCAGCAAGGCCTTGCCGAATCGGGTTACGCCCACGAAACCCGACTCGTCGGGCCGGAGCAGATCCGTCAGCAGGTGGTGAACTCAGGCGTGTATGCCGGTGGTCTCGTCGACATGGGCTCGGGTCACTTGCACCCGCTCAATCTTGTCCTTGGCGAAGCGCTATTGGCTCAATCCTTAGGGGTGCAAATTTTCGAGCAGAGCCCGGTGCTGGAGTTGATCCATGGCAGCACCGTGCAGGTTCGCTGTGCCGGCGGCACGGTGCGCGCCGGCAGTCTGGTGCTGGCGTGCAACGCTCACCTGGAAGAGCTCGAACCTAAGCTGAGCGGCAAGGTTCTCCCGGCGGGCAGCTACATCATCGCCACCGAGCCGTTGACGCCCGAACAGGCAGCGCAATTGATCCCGCATAACCTGGCGCTCTGCGACCAGAAAGTCGGCCTGGATTACTACCGGCTCTCGGCGGACCGACGCTTGCTGTTCGGCGGGGCCTGCCATTATTCCGGGCGCGATCCGGCGGACATCGAAGCTTACATGCGCCCGCACATGCTCAAGGTCTTCCCGCAATTGGCCAACGTGCGCATCGACTATCAATGGGGCGGCAAGATTGGCATCAGCGCCAATCGCTTCCCTCAGGTCGGGCGCTTGAGCCAGCATCCGAACGTGTTTTACGCCCAGGGCTACTCAGGTCATGGCCTGAACGTGACCCACTGGTGCGCAAAGCTGTTGGGCGAAGCGATCCACGTCGGACACAGTCAGGGCTTTGACGTGTTCAGCGCCGTGCCACACATGACCTTTCCCGGCGGGGCGATGCTGCGCTCTCCGCTGCTGGCGCTCGGCATGTTCTGGTATCGCCTGCGCGAACTGCTCGGCTAAAAAACCACGTTGCTGACCCACCGCTTTCGCGAGCAGGCTCGCTCCCACAGGGAAACGCATTCCAAATGTGGGAGCGAGCCTGCTCGCGAAGAACGGTGACGCTGTCTATCAGGCATTTGGCCTTTGGATTTGCTCAATCGCGAGGCGCTTCTATATTGAGGGAGTGCTCTGACTTCCCTGCGTCCTGGCGAGTGCAGCCTATGGCTACGACTGACCCACTGATCATCTGCGAGCACTGCGACTGCGTGTACGAAAAAGTCACGCTCGCCAAACATCAGAAAACCCTGTGTACGCGCTGTGGCGGCGTGCTTCAACGCTATAACGGCCTGACTGTGGAACAACGTCTGGCGTTGACCTTCACCGCGTTGATGCTGTGGATCTTCGCCAACTTCTATCCCGTCATGAGCATCAGCCTCAAAGGCCTGAAAAACAGCGCAACACTCTGGGATTCGGTGCTTGCCCTGAGTCTGGGGCCGATCACTTTCATCGCCATGGTGGCGGCGATCGCGATGATCATCGCGCCGATTTTCCAGTTGTTGCTGCTTATCTGGGTGCTGAGCTTCGCCCTCGCCTCCCGTCGCTCGCCCGGTTTCAGGTTCTGCATGCGCTGGCTGGAAACGCTCAGGCCCTGGAGCATGCTGGAGGTCTGTCTGCTGGGGGCGATGGTCGCGGTCATCAAACTCGCAGGATTGCTGGATGTGCTGCCCGGCATCGGCCTGTTTGCCCTGGCCATTCTCAGTCTGATGATGATCCGCATCGCCGGACGCGACATCCGTGATCTATGGGACATCTTATGAACAGGCCCCCGGTGGCGAGTGAACTCAACCTGTGCCTGTGTCATAGCTGCGGCCTGGCCTGTGACATGACCGATGAACCTCACGAATGCACACGGTGCGGCGCGCCGCTGCATCGGCGCAAAACCAACTCATTGGCCCGGACCTGGGCCTACATGTTCACTGCCCTGGCGTTTTACGTCCCGGCTAATCTGCTGCCAGTAATGAACACCAAGATGGTCGGCAACGGTGCCGATAGCACGATCATGAGCGGTGTAGTCGAGTTCTGGCAGCACGGTGCCTGGGACATTGCCCTGATTATTTTCATCGCCAGCATCGCGGTGCCGGGCATCAAGTTCGTCGCCCTGACGCTGTTACTGGTGACCGTTCAGCGCGACAGCCAATGGGCGAACAAGCAGCGGTCAACGCTGTACCGTTTCGTCGAGCTCATCGGTTACTGGTCGATGCTCGATGTAATCGTGGTCGCCCTGGTGGCTTCACTGGTTAAGTTTCAAGCCCTGGCCGATATCGAACCGCGCCCGGGCATTTTGTTCTTTGGCCTGGTGGTGGTGTTCACCATGCTGTCAGCGATGAGTTTCGACCCACGCCTGATCTGGGATAAAGAGCGGAAAAGCCCACAAAACGAGGAGGTCATGGATGAAGTCGCAAGCCACTGACGGGCCGCAAGCCCCCGGCCAGGCCCCTGTTAAAACCCGTCGTTTCAGCGTTTCGCTGGTATGGATCGTGCCGATCGTCGCGGTGCTGGTGGGGATTTCCCTGGTCGTACACACCATGTTGCAGGAAGGTCCGACCATTACTGTCATGTTCAAAACCGGCAGTGGCCTGACGGCCAACAAGACCGAGGTCAAATACCGCAACGTGGTGATCGGCCATGTCTCGGACGTGGAACTGAGCAGCGATCAGAAGAGCGTCAACGCCACCATCAAACTGTCCAAGCAGGCGGAAAGTTTCACCCGCGAAGATTCGGAATTCTGGGTTGTGCGTCCGCGTATTGGCGCCGGCGGGGTGTCGGGTATCGATACTCTGCTGTCCGGGGACTACATTGGCGCCGACATCGGCCAAGCCGACGCCCGCGCAAAAAACTTTACCGGCCTGGAAAACCCGCCGCCGATTACCTATGGCGAGCCGGGCAAGCGCTTCACCCTGCACACCGATGACCTCGGTTCGCTGGATATCGGCTCTCCGGTTTACTTCCGCAAGATTCCGGTCGGCCAAGTGGTGGCCTACGCCCTGAATGCCGACGGTAAAGGGGTCGATATCGAGATTTTCGTGCATTCGCCCAATGATGCCTACGTGACCGAAAACACCCGTTTCTGGAACGCCAGCGGGATCGACGTGAACGTCGGCGCCAACGGCTTTTCGGTGAAAACCGAATCGCTGTCATCCATTCTGGTGGGCGGTATCGCCTTCCGCGCTCCGGATTACAGTCCCAATGATCAACCGGCCGCAGAGGACAAAGCCTTCGATCTGTTCGAAGACCAGCTAACCGCCCTCGCCCCGCCCAGCGGCAAGGGGCAATTCTTGAGTTTGCGTTTCGATCAGGCCTTGCGCGGGCTCAAAGTCGGTGCACCGGTGGAATTCCTGGGCATCGAGTTCGGCAGAGTCGTGGCGGTCAATCTGGATTTCGACGCGAAAAAGCGCAGTTTTCCGGTCAATGTCGGGATCATGATCTACCCACAACGACTCGGCCAGGCCCACACCAAAATGCTCGAGGTGTTGAAGCATGACCCCAACGACGAAGCCGCTGGCGTACGTTTGATGGGCACCTTCATCGAAAACGGCCTGCGGGCCCAGGCCCGTAGCGGCAATCTGTTGACCGGCCAGCTCTACATTGCGCTCGACTTCTACCCCAAAGCGGAGAAAGTCGTGTTCGATCCGACCGCCCGTCCAGTCTCCATCCCAACCGTTCCGGGCAGCCTCGAACAATTGCAGGAAAAACTGGAGGGCATGGTCAACAAGATCAACCAACTGCCGATCGAGCGCATTGCCGGCAACCTGGACAGCAACCTCGTCGAACTGCGCAAAGGCCTCGCACAGTTCAACGCCAAGACCCTGCCCGGCGTGCAGACCACCCTGGCGGACGTCAGCAAGACGCTGCAATCGGCCAGTTCGACCTTGGCCGAAGACTCGCCGCAACGCGAACAATTAGGTCAGACCCTCGACGAGCTCGGGCGCATGTCGCGCTCCTTGCGTGAACTCTCGGATTACCTGGGACGGCATCCGGAATCGCTGATTCGCGGTCGTCCCGACAATGCCGCGCCGATTGACCTGCAGGGGCCGCCGCGCAAATGACCACAGGAGCATCACTCATGGTTTATCCGCTGAAGATCAGCTTGGTCACTGCATTGTTGCTACTCGCCGCGTGCCGCAGTGAGCCGATTCAATTCCACACCCTGACCCCGGCCCAACCGAGCAGCAATTCAAGGACCAGCACTGCGGATATCCAGATCGAGAGCCTCAGCGTCCCGCCTCAGGTCGACCGCCCGCAAATCGTTATTCGACAGGGTAACAGCGGCCTGGCCATCCTCGAAACACAATGGTGGGGCGCGAGCCTGTCGGATGAATTGCGCACTGCCCTGGCGGACCAACTGGTCAACAGTAATCCCCAGCGCAAAATGTCGGTGCGCCTGGACGTGCAACGGTTTGACTCGATCCCCGGCCAATACGCGCTGATTGACGTCAAATGGCGCCTGCGCAACCTCGGCGAAAGCGATAACGCGCTGGTCACGTGCCGAAGCACTTTGCAAACACCTTCAGGGCCGTCCATCGATGAACTGGTAGCGGCTCAGCAGAGCAACGTCAAGCGCTTGGCCGCGTTGATCAGTCAAGCCGCTGCCGGAACACCGAGAGGCTGTCCATCGGTTCAGTAAAAGGTTTACTCGCGGTCCAGCTCAACGGTGAAACAACAACCGTTGGGCTGGCGGCTACTGAGTTGTACTCGCCAGTTCTGATTGCTGCAGATTCGTTGTACCAGTGAAAGGCCCAACCCCAACCCTTCACCTCGACTCTCGTCACCGCGCACGAACGGCTGAAATATCGCATGGCGTTCTTCTTCCGGGATGCCTATGCCGCTGTCTTCGATAATGAAGCCGTGTTCACGCAGGGTCAGTCGAATGTGGCCTTGATCCGTGTAGTGCCAGGCATTTCGCAACAAATTGCCCATGACCGATTGCAGGAACGTCAGGTTATGACGATCCGACGAAACATGCTCGATGTCGTAAATGAATTCGATGCCCTTCTCCCGGATCAGTCGCCCCCAGATTTCAACCAGCGCATCGGCGACTTCTTTGAGGGTGGCATTCGCCTCCGAACCGGAATCCTCTCGAGCGCGAGCCAGCATCAAAAACGTTTCGACCAATTGACGCATTTCGTCGGTGGCCCGGGCGATTCGGTTGACCTGAGCCACGGAACGAGGGTCCAGCGAGGGATTGCTCAGCAAAAGCTCACAGGAGCCGCCTAGCACCATCAGCGGGGTACGCAATTCGTGACTGACATCACTGGTGAAGAGTTTTTCCCGGCCCAGTGCTGCGCGCAGACGTCCCAGGGTCTGGTCAAAGGACTGCGCCAGCTCTCCCACCTCATCAGCCGCATAGTCGGGTCGAAGCGGTGACGCGAGGTCCAATAGTTGATCGCGATGACGCACCTGGCGCGCCAGGCGAATCACCGGAGCCATCACACGCCGAGCCAATAACCGGCCCAGCAGAATCGCCAGCAGAATGCTCAAAACGAAACCGACCATGACGATACCAAACAACATCCGCTCGCGCTGTTCGAGGCTTTGCTGATCGCGCAGCAACACATACTTGCGTCCATCCACGACTTCGACCATCGCGTAGAAATCGGCGCCGTGATACAGGATTTCCTGAAATCCAAGACGTAGCGATTCCAACTGCGAATCAAGCGCCATGAGGCCCTTCCCGCCCTGGGTAAAAAACAGCTCGTCTTTTTCCGGTTGATGGGTCCACTGACCAGGATTGTCCATCGACAGCAGGCGGTGCATCCCTCCCGCCAATCGCGTCGTCGTGAGCTTTCGGTCAACCACGTGCACTGTTGCGACGATGCCCACCGCAAATACGCCCGCCACCAACGCGCTCATCAGGGCGAATACGATGACGATCCTTTTCGTCAGGCTCTGTTTGAAATCCATTCTGTTGCCGGGCTCCATTGTCGGGGTCAATTGCCACAGAACCGGGGCTAAAACCAACATCAGCCCACAGGCAAGGTACATAAGAGAAGCGTTTGCAACAACGCACTAATAATTAACGGCCCAACCCTCCTGCAAAACTTTCACATTTCTTTCACCCCTCAGGCACCTGACACCTTTTAGTTTGTCGTTAATTGCGCCTGGACAACCAAAATAGCCGATGAATTTCAAAGACTGTTTGGAAGAAGCGCATTGAGAGTTGATGTTTATCGCGCACTCAGGGGTTAAAACACACGTGTCTAATTTACTATCGCGCAAGTTTCCGAAAAAACCAACGTGGCTATCGCGGCTGTTCGGGCTTACGGGGTTGATCGTGGCGTTGGTCATCCTGGCCGGGACAACCGGTTTTTTGTTGTGGTCAAGATCTCCGGCCAACCTGTCGACGGCTGGAACCGCAACTAAAGCGGACCTGCTCCAGCGCTGGCAAGCCGGTGAGGTCGTCGCGCTGGTACGCCATGCCGAGCGATGCGACCGATCCACGAACCCATGCCTGGGCCCGGCTGACGGTATCACCCAAGCCGGCAGCGTTGAGGCCGCGGCGGTGGGCCAGGGTTTCCTGCGCCTGGGTCTGTCGCAGACCGACGTCCTGAGCAGTCCGGTTACCCGTACAGTGCAAACCGCACACTACATGCTCGGCAAAGACGCGATGACTCAGGACTGGCTGTCGATCTGCGGCAAAACCCTGCGTAACGATGTGGTGGCGCACAAGGTGGCCCATCGCAATCTGGTGTTGGTCACTCACAGCGGTTGTATCCACGGATTTGAAGCGCAGACCGGTTTCAAACACGCGAAGAAAAGTGAATATGGCAGTTCGTTGTTCGTGCGCATTAGTGCTGATGGAGAACTTCAAGTGCTCGGTATCGTCAGTGCCAATGGCTGGCATTCGCTGTTAAGCGAAAAATAGGTGAGCCGATAATCCTGCCGGCGCGCCCGAACACAGTGTTTGCGAACAAATCGCTTTAACTTAAAAATCCAAAAAACAGTTGAGCCAACTTCCAAGTTCAGGTCGCGGTTGCGTCATGACATTGAAGAAGTTGCGCTCTTGCTGCGTCGTGCCACGCGCCCGTTCATTTACAAACTTTGACAAGGTTTAGTCATGACACCCGATAACCTGCTTCCCCGTTCTGCTGGCCATTTATCCCGAGCAGACTCCTCAGCCCGGTCGATCGCCGAGCGCTGGATGGTTCCGGGTTTGCTGCTGGTCTTCCTGGTCTTTTATCTCCTGCCGCTCGTGACCCATGGCTTATGGACGCCTGATGAAACCCGTTATGGTCAGGTCAGTCAGGAAATGCTGTTGAGCGGCAACTGGGTCGCTCCGCATTTCATGGGGATTCGTTATTTCGAGAAGCCGATTGCCGGTTACTGGATGATCGCCATCGGCCAGGCTGTATTTGGCGACACCCTGTTTGGGGTGCGTATCGCCTCGGCATTGAGCACCGGACTGAGTATCTGGCTCACGTACCTGATTGCCCGTCGCCTCTGGAACGACCCGCGCAAAAGCTTCGCCTGCGCACTGTTGTACATGAGCTTCGGGTTGATCGCCGGTCAGGCCGGATACGCCAACCTCGATCCGCAATTCACGTTATGGGTCAACCTGAGCCTGGTTGCGCTGTGGTTTGCCATCGATAGCCAGGTTTCACGCGCTCGACTCGGCGCTTGGGCGTTGTTGGGCGTTGCCTGCGGTATGGGTTTCATGACCAAGGGTTTTCTTGCCTGGTTGTTGCCCGTGTTGATTGCCCTGCCCTGGATGCTCTGGCAACGACGCTTGGGTGAGTTGTTGCGTTACGGGCCGCTGGCGGTCGTCGTGGCCGCTGCGGTTTGTCTGCCGTGGGTACTCGCGATCCACCATCAGGAGCCGGACTTCTGGCGGTTTTTCTTCTGGAACGAGCACGTTCGCCGTTTCGCTGCCGATGATGCGCAGCACGCTCGTCCCTGGTGGTTCTACGTGCCGCTACTGGTCGTGTCGAGTCTGCCTTGGGCAGCCTTGCTGCCAGCGACATTCGTCCAGGCCTGGCAGCACAAACGCCAGCCGGCGATCTGCTTTCTGTTGCTCTGGCTGCTATTGCCACTGGGGTTCTTCAGCCTGAGCAGCGGCAAGCTGCCGACCTATATCATGCCGTGCCTGTTACCCCTGGCGTTGCTGATGGGCCATGCTCTGACCGAGTTGCTGAACCAGGCGCGCGGCCGGGCGATTCGTATCAACGGTGTGATCAATGTCGTTGTGGCGACCATAGCCCTGATCGTTCTGCTTTATCTGCAGACCACCAGAGAGATCTACGAAAACACCGAAATGTTCAGCCTGTCGCTGGTGTTTTTCGTGCTGCTTGGCTGGATCATCGCTAACGCGTTGCAAGTCCTGCGTCCATTGATGTTCTGGGCCATGCCGGCCCTGGGCATCTGGCTGCTGGTCGCATTGCTGCCGGCGGCGATGCCCGGTCAGATCGTCGATAGCAAGATGCCCGATCAGTTCATTGCCGAGCATCTGGATGCCTTGAGCCAGACGACCTCGCTGCTCAGTAACGATTTGGGTGCGGCATCAGCCTTGTCGTGGCGACTGAAGCGGCCGCAGATCACTCTTTACAACACCATCGGTGAGCTGAAGTACGGCCTCGACGATCCTGCGATGGATTCGAGAAAAGTGACCAAGGACAATGTCGCTCAGTGGATGACCGAGGCCCGCAAAAAAGGCGCAGTCGGCGTGGTGATGCGAGTCAACAGTGTCCAGGAAGTGCAAGAAGTCGAATTGTTGCCTATCGATGGCAAGCGTTATGAGCGCGGCAATCTGGAGATTCTGATTTTCCCGCAAACCCAACCCTGACAAGACCGTCAAAAAAAGAGGCCCCTGGAACCTAATGCCGATCAGTTAAGCCGAAACGAGATCTGTAGCAGCTGGCGAAGCCTGCGTTCGGCTGCGCAGCAGTCGTAAAACCTGAGTTTGCGGTCTTCCTGAAACACCGCATCGTCTGATTTCACGACTGCTGCGCAGCCGAACGCAGGCTTCGCCAGCTGCTACGGATTATGTCGTTCCTATTCGGGTTTAACAAACTGTCAGTGCGCGCTTTTACTGGTGATCTTCGTCGACAAGGTATCCAGCGCCTCGGTGCAGGCTGCCAGGTCCGGCGACCCCGTCCTGACCTGCTTCAATGCCCGGTCCAATGACTTGTCGATCGAGGTCCAGCCTTCAGGATCGATCGCACGCAATTTTTCCTCGGCCTGATCCCAGGCGCTCTCCAGGTCGGTGATCCGTGCGCGGGCACCCTTCATGTCGCCGCGGGCGAGCAGCTGTTGAGTGTCGGACAGAATGACCTTCAGGTAAGACAAATCGCCCATGGACCCCGCGGTCGCGGCCGCCACTGGGGGGGCGGCACTGCTCTGCTTGTTATCCAGCTTCGCCAGCAGGGTTTTCAACGCCTCTGCACAGGCTGCCGGATCTGGCTTACCCGAACGCAATTGCGACAGCGCACGGTCAATTGACTTGTCGACGGACGTCCAGTTGGCCGGAGACTTGGGTTGCAAGGTTTCTTCGGCCTGATCCCAGGCGGTTTCCAGGTCAGTGATCCGGGCCTTGGCTGCCTTCATATCTCCTGCATCCACTAATCGGGCGGTGTCCACAGTGATTTGCCGGAAACTCGACAAGTCTCCCAGGGAACCCGTATCGGTCGACATACTGAGCGCCGACTTGCCTGCCGTTGCCTGGGCGGGAATCCAGAACCACCCGCCCACACCAACCATACACACCGCCAGCAGCGCGCCAAGGAACGGCGTTGATGCCAGGTGCGGGACAGACCGAGGATTGATCTTCAAGGGTGAGCCAGCCTTGGCCGGCCATAGCTGGCGGCGCGACAGGGTCAGCCAGATCGCACTGGAGATGAAAATTGACGACGCTGCACCTGATATCAGCCCCAGCACAAGTGCCAGCGAAAACATTTGCAACGGCTCACACGCGAACAAATAAAGGCAGGTCGACGCCAGCACTACCGTCAGCACGGTGTACAGCGAACGCCCCAGGGTCTGGCGGATACTCAAGTTGATCAAACGCCACAAGGACACAGGATCGCCGGGCGGGGACTTTTTCACATTCTCGACGATGCGCCCGAAAATCACGATTTTGTCGTTCAGCGAGTAGCCGATAATCGTCAATAGGGCCGCGATGTAGGTGACGTCGACCTCAAACTTGAACAGCGAAAATATCGCCGAGACGATCAGAATATCCTGAACGATCGGCAGCAGTGTCGCCAGGGCGATGGCCCAGGAAAAGCGCAGGCCGATGTAAATCGCGATACTGGCGAACGCCGCAATCACGGCATAGATCGCCCGGGTAGCGAAGTCTCGCGCTACGCCAGGGTCCGCGGTGTTCTCTTCGTATTCGACGCTCTGGTACTTGCCTTTGAATGCAGCAATGATTTGCTTCAGATCAGCCGGTTTGAGCACTTCATCGAAGCGCACGGCGATGTGTTGATTCTGTACACCGCCCACAGCCACCGTGGCCGGTATGGTGCCCGCCTCGGTCATGATTTGGGTGGCCGTTTGCTGAGTAATCGCCCGGTCAACGTCGATGTCCAGCGCGGTGCCTGCGGTGAAATCGATGTCCAGGTTCAGACCGTGAGCACGGTAGTACAGCGATCCGGCGACGATGGTCAGCAATGACACAAAAATCGCTGTTTTACCCAGGCCAATGAAGTTGAAACTGCGGGCTGTGGTCGCGGGTGATTTGCCCTTGCCGATCAACCAGCGCTGGCTGACCCATTGAGTATCGGCCAGCCACAGTACTAGCCGCCGAACCAGGAAAAAGTTGGTGGCGATGCTGATCACGATGCTCACCAGCATCGTCAGCGCAAAACCCTGGATCGGGCCAATGCCCGCCGCAAACAGGGCGATCATGGCCAGTGCGGTCACCAGGTTCGCGTCGCGAATTGTCGGCAGCGAGCCGTTGAAACCGTTTTGCACGGCCTCGCGCAATGACCGACCGAGGCCGAGTTCTTCACGAACGCGCTCCAGACAGATGATGCTGGCGTCTGCCGCCATGCCAATGCCCAGCACGAACGCGACCACCGCCGACAGCGATAAGGTCGCCCCCGAGGCTGTGAATACAATCAGCAATAACCAGAGGTAGACCACCGTACAAAACGCGGCAAGCAAACCGGCGATGCGATACAGACCCACCAGCAGCAGGAAAATACAGGCGATACCGATCAACCCCGCTTGTACCGTTTCCGCCAGAGCCGTCTTGCCCAGCACGCTGCCGACGGTCTGGGTGTATTTCTCCGTCAATTGGGTGGGCAGTCCCTGAGCGCTGCCGAGCAGGGAACGCGACTCTTCGGCAGACGTCAGGCCGGCCAGTTTGACCCGAATGTGGTTGGCGCCTTCAACCCGGATGTCCGGCTCGGTAATGCCGATGCTATCGGCGCGCTTACTCAGGATCGCGACCGTTTGCAAAAGGTCATCCTTGGAAACCTGGGTTTTGCCCGGCGCCGGGTTTACAACGTAATAAATCTCGTAACCACCGCGAAACTCCAGTCCGAAACGCACATGGGTGGCCAGGCTGGAAAATGTCGCGGCCACCAGACAGGCCAATAGCACCGTCAGGAAGATGAACGACAGACGTCGACTGGAAAGGCTCATGAGGGAAGTCCAGGTGAGAAATTGAAAAGCGAACCGAACCCGCAGGATCATCGTTCGCCACTGCCGGGCAGTCTAAAGAGGTGAAAATGAACCGCTTGTTAACGAAGCCACGTTGTTGCGCGATGGCTTGCCAGCGCGTGGCGGACATGCAATGAATGCCCTCCTCTGCAACGCCCGGACAGGGAGCGAGTGATGAAAGTTCTGGTGGCTGAAGACAATGTTTTGCTGGGCAACAGCATCAAGCGCGGGCTTGAGGAAGAAGGCTGGGTGGTGGACCTGGCCAGGGACGGCAAAGAGGCGTTGTACTACGCGCAATCGAGCGAATACGACGTACTGGTGCTGGATTGGATGCTGCCGCACAGATCGGGCCTGGACGTGCTGAAGGAACTGCGCGGCATGGGCAACGAGGTGCCGGTGATCATGGTCACCGCCCGAAGTGAAGTGGCGGATCGGGTTCAGGGACTGGATCGCGGCGCCGACGATTATCTGACCAAACCGTTCGAAATGATCGAACTGGTGTCGCGCTTGAATGCGCTCTATCGACGCTCGATCGCCCGAGGCTCGAGATTGCTGTCTTTGGGCAATCTGAACATCGAACTCGACACGTTGCGGGTCAGCATCGGTGACCGACCGCTGGTACTGACGGGCATGGAATACGATCTGCTGGTGGCTTTGGCCGGCAAGGCCAATCAGTTGCAGACCCGCACGGTTTTGCTGGGGCTGCTCTATCCTTTTGACAGCGAGCCGGACAGCAACAGCCTGGACGTTCTGCTCAATCGTCTGCGGCGCAAGCTGACAGGTGCCAACGTCGAGATTGAAACCATTCGCGGCAAGGGGTTGATCCTTCGTGTGGCGTAGCCTGGCACTCAACATAAAAATTGCCATCACCTTGTTCCTGGTGCAGGCGTGCGTGTTACTGATCGGGTTTGTGTGGCTGAGTCATTGGGTGCAAACCACCCGCCTCGATGAATTGCGTCACCATCTCGATACCCAGTCGGATGTCATCGAATCATTGATCAGTGTCGAAGACGGTGATCTGGTCTATCAACGCCATGGCGAGTTTGCCTCGGAACTGGATCACGATCACGACATGTACTTCGCACTGTCATCGATATCCGGTGCGCTGCTGCAAGACTCTCAAGGCCCGACTCTACCCATGCGCGAAGCACTTCGCCGCGCCATGAATCAGGTTCGGGCGGACGGCGAAGAGACGTTCCTGTTCGACGTCGGTTATGAAAAATGGATTGCGCAGATCGGCGACCTTGAGCGCAATAGCCCCGAGGGGGCGATGAAGGCCAGGCTGCTGGTGGCTACCAACGCACAACCGGTACTTGATGCAGTCGCCGCCTTCAAACGCGTGGTGGCGCTTGCCGCATCGGGAATACTGCTGCTGACCACGCTCGGCAGTTTTTTCGTTGTGTCGTTCTCCACCCGAAACCTGCGCAGCTTCGCCCGACAACTGCGCACCTTGAAGCCGCCGGAGTTCACCCGTCGAGTGGTGTTCGAGCCGCATTCGGCGGAAGAAAAACTGCTGTTCGACAGCTATGCGCAAATGGAAACGGCAGTCCAGGAGGTGTTGGAGCGCCAACGGCTGTTTATCGCCAACGCCTCCCATGAACTCAAGACGCCGATCGCTGCGGTGACCTCGGCACTGGAGGTGATTCTGGCCCGGCCCCGACAGGCCGAAGACTACGAACAGACCTGCCGTGATGTGCTGGCCGAAATGCAAGTGCTCAAACGCCTGTCACTCGGCCTGCTGAACCTGGCAGAACTGGAAGGCACCGCAGACACCGCCGGTCAGTCGAGCGTGCTGAATGACAACGTATTCGATGCCGTCGAGCGTTGGCGTAAAGCGGCGGAACAAAAGCAGCTCAATCTTTCCCTACGGTCGCTCGACGATGCCGGGGGCCGGGTGATGGGCACTCAGGAACAGTGGGAAGTGGTCATCGGTAACCTGCTGGACAATGCCATCAAGTACACCGACCCGGGCGGTGAAATTAATGTACTCGTTGCGCACCACCCAGGCACTGGCTTCACAATCGACATTTGTGACAACGGCGTGGGCATGTCCGCCGATGAACTCAAGCAACTGGGCCAGGTGTTCTTTCGCGCCGATGCAGCTCGCTCACAAACATCTTCGTTCGGGCTGGGCTTTGCCCATTGCAAACGCATTGTCGAAACACTCGGTGGCCACATCACCGTGCACAGCGCTCCAGGCAACGGCTCGCGAGTGACTGTCTCGGTACCCGAGCCCACACGCCAAATGACAGGAATTAACGATTAAATTGACGTTTTTTTCTCATTTCAGGCACTACATTCGCCGCGTCTTAAACATGCAAATGATTCGTATTGATCTACACTCATCGACGACCTACCTCGTCGACGCTGTCGAATCTGCGCGCACGATTAAAAAAACAGGAGCTGCCGACGCATGAATGCCCATTTTCCCTCTTTCCTGAAAACCGCACTGATGACCACCGCTCTGCTGAGCGCCGGCCACGTATATGCAGCTGAGGCCGATGGCATTGTGGTCTACAACGCCCAGCACGAAAGCCTGACCAAATCCTGGATCGAGGGCTTTACCAAGGAAACCGGGATCAAGGTCACCGTGCGCAATGGCGACGACACCGAGATGGGCAATCAGATCGTGCAGGAAGGCGCTGCCTCCCCGGCCGACGTGTTCCTGACCGAAAACTCCCCGGCCATGGTGCTGGTCGACAATGCGGGGCTGTTTGCGCCGGTTGCGCCGGCCACTCTGGAACAGGTCGGCAATGCTTACCGCCCGGCCCATGGCAAATGGGTGGGGATCGCCGCGCGCTCCACGGTGTTTGTCTATAACCCGAGCAAACTGCCCGAAGCCGAGCTGCCCAAGTCGCTGATGGACCTCGCCGGCCCGAACTGGAAAGGTCGCTGGGGCGCTTCACCGGCCGGTGCCGACTTCCAGGCCATCGTCGCCGCCGTGCTGGAACTCAAGGGTGAAGCCGCCACGCTGGAATGGCTCAAAGGGTTGAAGGCCAATGCCACGATCTATCGCGGCAACAGTGCGGTACTGAAAGCGGTCAACGCCGGGCAGGTCGACAGCGGCGTGATCTACCACTATTACAGCTTCGGCGACCAGGCCAAAACCGGCGAAAACAGCAAGAACACCGCCCTGCACTACTTCAAGCACAAGGATCCGGGCGCGTTTGTCAGCGTCTCCGGCGGCGGCGTGCTGGCGTCCAGCAAACACAAGGAACAAGCCCAGGCGTTCCTCAAATGGATTACCGGCAAAGATGGCCAGGCCATCCTCAAAACCGGCAAATCGTTTGAATACGCCGTGGGCAAAAACGCTGAATCCAATCCAAAACTGGTGCCTTTGCAGCAACTCGACGCGCCGACAGTCGATGCTTCAAAACTCGACAGTAAAAAAGCCGTGGAGTTGATGACTCAGGCGGGACTGCTCTAATTGATGCCTGAAACCTTGCCAGCGGGCGTCGCCGAGGCGATACCCGCGAACTTGCGACGACGATCCCGCGGCCTCTTCGCGGGGCGTGGTGGCGCGTGGGTGATCGGTTTGTCGGTACTGGTGTCGCTGCTGTCGCTGCTGCCGATTGCCTTCGTCATCGGCGTATCGTTTCAGACAGGTTGGGCGACCCTTGTGCCGCTGGTATTCCGGCCGCGGGTCGCTGAACTGTTGATCAACACCGTTTTATTGGTGGTGATCACGATTCCGTTGTGCGTCACGTTAGGCCTGTCTCTGGCCTGGCTGACAGAGCGCACCAACCTGCCGGGGCGGCGCTGGTGGTCGTTGTTGGCGACCGCGCCGCTGGCGGTGCCGGCGTTCGTTCACAGCTATGCGTGGGTCAGTCTGGTCCCACCGATTCACGGGCTGTTTGCCGGGGTTCTGGTCTCGGTCATCGCCTACTTCCCGTTCCTCTACCTGCCGATTGCTGCGACGCTGCGCCGGCTCGATCCGGCCATCGAAGACGTTGCCGAATCGCTGGGGCTCAAGCCTTGGGCGATATTTTTCCGCGTGGTGCTGCCGCAACTGCGCCTGGCCATCTGTGGCGGCGCATTGCTGGTGGGCCTGCACCTGCTGGCCGAATATGGCCTGTACGCGATGATCCGCTTCGACACCTTCACCACAGCCATCTTCGATCAGTTCAAATCCACCTTCAACGGCCCCGCCGCCAACATGCTGGCCAGCGTGCTCGGGTTGTGTTGCCTGGTGATGCTGACCGCAGAATCGGCCGCTCGCGGCACGGCGCGTTACGCCCGGGTCGGGTCGGGAAGCGCTCGCGAACAGCGGGTGGTGCGCCTGAAATCTGGAACCACCCTCCTCGCGCTGACCGTACAGATCGCGACCTGCGCGCTGGCGCTGGGGGTGCCACTGGTGACCTTGGGTAACTGGCTGATCGCCGGCGGTACGCAGGTCTGGCAGATGGACGAACTTCTGCCGGCGCTGGAGCAGACGCTGCTGCTCGGCCTTGCGGGTGCAGCCCTCACCACCTGCGCCGCCATCCCGATTGCCTGGCTGTCGATTCGCTCTCCGGGCCGGTTGCAACGCGTACTGGAAAGCTGCAACTACATCACCAGTTCGTTGCCCGGGATCATCGTGGCCCTGGCATTGGTGACCGTCACCATCCATTTCGCCCGGCCGATTTACCAGACGACCATCACGGTGCTGCTGGCGTACCTGCTGATGTTTTTGCCCCGCGCCCTGGTGAGTTTGCGCGCCGGGATCGCACAGGCGCCGGTGGAGCTGGAAAACATGGCCCGCAGCCTCGGCCGCTCCCCCGCCCGGGCATTGTGGCTGATCACCCTGCGCCTGGCCGCGCCTGGTGCTGCCGCTGGCGCCGCTCTGGTGTTCCTGGCGATCACCAATGAGTTGACCGCCACCCTGCTGCTCGCCCCCAACGGCACACGCACCCTGGCCACCGGATTCTGGGCCATGACCAGCGAAATCGACTACGCCGCGGCTGCGCCCTATGCCTTGCTGATGATTTTGCTGTCGCTTCCCTTGACCGGACTTCTTTATCACCAATCCAAACGAACGGCTGGCCGATGAACGCTCTTGAACTCCATTCCATTTCCAAGTCCTACGGCGCCCATAAAGCGCTGGAGAGCATCAACCTGTCGGTGCCAACGGGCAGCCGAACGGTCATCGTCGGCCCGTCCGGCTCAGGAAAAACCACGCTGTTGCGGATGATTGCCGGCTTCGAATTCCCGGATGCAGGCCGACTATCACTCAATGGCCAAACGCTCGTCGACGACACCCACGAAGTCCCGGCGCATCAGCGTTTGATTGGTTATGTTCCACAGGACGGCGCGCTGTTCCCGCACATGACCGTGGCCGCCAACATCGGTTTCGGGCTTTCGATCAAGGGCGGTGCAAAACAGGAGAGAGTCGCAGAGTTGATGGACAGCGTGGCGCTGGATGCGAACATGGCCAATCGTTGGCCCCATGAACTCTCCGGCGGCCAGCAACAACGCGTGGCGCTGGCACGGGCGTTGGCGCAACAGCCGCGCTTGATGTTGCTGGACGAGCCGTTTTCGGCCCTCGACACCGGACTTCGAGGCGCCATGCGCAAAATGGTCGCACGGCTGCTGTCCGACGCCGGCGTGACCACCATTCTGGTCACCCATGACCAGAGTGAAGCCTTGTCGTTTGCCGATCAGCTGGCGGTAATGCGCGATGGTCGGCTGGTGCAGTCAGGCCATCCGCTGGATCTTTACCGCTACCCCGAGGATGAACAAACCGCGCTGTTTCTGGGGGATGCCGTGGTCATGCCCGCCAGAATCGAAGCCGGCTGGGCCCATTGCGATCTCGGTCGCATACCGGTGAACAATCACCGGAACAACAAATCGGCGCAGATCATGCTGCGTCCCGAACAACTGCAACTCGTCAGCATCCAGCCCAGCCCAACCGAGGCTGCCGGGTGTCGTGCCGTTGTGACCGAGCGGGATTTCAGCGGCAATACCTGCACGTTGACGGTGGAACTGGAGGCTTTGGCTTCCGGGCAACAGCCAGGTCGATCATTGATGGTGCGCAGTTCGGGCCTGTATGCACCACCCGCCGGCAGTGCGGTTCACGTCTCGACGATCGGCCATGCCCACGTACTGAGCGAATCCTGAACCCCGTCCATCAAAGATCGAACCGGTCCACGGCCCGACGCCGTTCGTTGTCATCGCGCACATCGTAGTTGGCCGTGGTCTGGATGTTGCTGTGATGGGCGAGTTTCTGGGCGATCGACAAGTCATATTCCTCAATCACTCGGGTAATGAACGAACGTCGAAAATCATGCGGCATGATTTTCACCCCGACCTGCGCGCCCCGCTGTCGGGCGATGTAATAGATCGCATGCTTGGTGATGCGCTCGCGGGTGATATGACTGCCGCGGCGGATGCGGTTGAACAGGAACGAATCATCCACTTCACCCTCCTTCAGTAGCGAGCGCCGCAGTTCCAGCCAGTCATTGAGTTTGGCGAACGCCCAGGCCGGTGCGTACTTGATCAATTGTTTGTTGCCCTTGGCGGTCACACGAAGGCTGCGCTCGGTGAAATCGACCTGGTTCAGGTCCAGGTTGACCGATTCCGATTTGCGCATGCCCGAGCCATACAAAATCCCGATAATCGCCGCATCCCTCAACCCTTGAGGCCGTGGATCGGCGGCGCAGACCGCCATCAATTCCTGGATCAGCGTGCGCCTGAGGTTTCGCCCCTGGGACAATCGCGTGCCGGCAATCCCTTTCACTGAACGCATTTTCAGCAAGTGTTCCTGACTGATCAGGCTCATGCGCCACGCCTCGTTCATCACCCCGCGTACCGCGTTGACGTAAAGCGAAGAGGTGTTCGGCGCGTAGCCATCCGTGCGCAAGGCTGCCACCAGAGCGATGACATCTTCAGGTTGCAGGTTGTGCCAGGGAATCTCCTCGACGTTCATGTCTTCGAAGCCCAACCGGTCAGCGGCGTCCTGCAAAACATAACGCATGGTCAGTTGGCTGGAGGGCGCCAGACGCGCCAGATACAGGGTCAACGGATTGGTCTTTGAGGGAGTTGAGTCGGTAGCGGGTAAGTCGATCAAACGAAACGGCCTTCAGTGGAAACAGTTCATTAAACAACTAAGGATTGAAACATCCTTCATGTAAAGCGGGACACTTCTGTAGGACTTCTTACTAGAAAACTCGATGAGCGGCAGAAGCCTGAACAGTGGCTGTATGACATCCAGATAAACGATTCGCCGACCGGTTTTTCATGTTCCTTTCACAAAATCGGGAATAACCTCAATGGATCCGGCCTGTCTCTTTGCGAGGGACCAACCTGCCGACCATCGCAGAAAATGTCAACCTATCTAAATCGTCAGGTATTTCGAGTAAGTAATTGATGCAGCTTTTGTTTTAGCGTCTACGCTTGCAATGGATCCAAAATTTTTTTAGCCTCACAGGCTATTCACTCTTCAGCCCCGAGGTGTCCATGAGTCAGGCTTTTCTCCCCTTCTCCCGCCCCAGTATCGGCGATGAAGAAATTGCCGCCGTAGAGCAAGTATTGCGCTCTGGCTGGATCACTACCGGGCCGAAAAACCAGGAACTGGAAGAGCAATTCGCCAACTACGTGGGATGCCGTCATGCCGTGGCACTGTCCTCGGCCACCGGCGGGATGCACATTACTTTACTGGCACTGGGAATTGGTCCGGGCGATGAAGTCATCACGCCGTCGCAGACCTGGGTGTCCACTGCCAACATGATCTGCCTGTTGGGCGCGACACCGGTGTTCGTCGACGTTGATCGCGACACGCTGATGAGTGACCTGGCCAGCATCGAAGCAGCGATCACGCCGCGCACCAAAGCCATCATTCCAGTGCATTACGCTGGCGCGGCGTTCGATCTCGATCCGCTTTATGCGTTGGCCGACAAACACGGCATCCCCGTCATCGAAGATGCCGCTCACGCCGCAGGCACCTTCTACAAAGGTCGTCATGTCGGCGCGAAAGGCACGGCGATCTTCTCGTTCCACGCGATCAAGAACATGACCTGCGCCGAGGGCGCCATGTTTGTCAGTGACGATGAAGCCCTGGCCAGTCGTGTGCGCATGCTCAAGTTCCACGGCCTCGGTGTCGATGCCTATGACCGCCTGACCCACGGCCGCAAACCTCAGGCTCAGGTCATGGAGCCCGGCTTCAAGTACAACCTGGCCGACATCAATGCCGCCATCGCCTTGGTGCAGCTGAAGCGACTGGACGAAATCAACGCCAAACGCACGGAGCTGGCCGGCACTTATTTGCAGCGACTGGAAGGTTTGCCGGTGCAACCCCTGGCCCTTCCAGCCTATGCGCAACAGCACGCCTGGCACTTGTTCATCCTGCGTATCGACACCGAGCGCTGCGGAATGGACCGTGAAGCGTTCATGAAGGCCCTGCAAGCGCAGAACATCGGCACCGGCATTCACTTCATCGCCACTCACCTCCACACCTACTACCGCCAGCGCTTCCCCAACATCTATCTGCCCAACACTGAATGGAACTCGGCACGGCTGTGCTCGATTCCGTTATTCCCCGACATGACCACCGATGACGTCGATCGTGTGGTCGGCGCTATTGAAAACGTTATGGACTCAAGCCTGTGAAACCTTACCCGATCCGTTGCGTGTCAATCGTCATCCCGGTCTACAACGAGCAAGACAGCCTGCCCGAGTTGCTCCGGCGTACTGAAGCGGCATGTCAGCAATTGCACCATGACTACGAGATTGTGTTGGTGGACGACGGCAGCCGCGACAACTCGGCGCAAATCCTCGAAGAGGCCGCCCATCGCGAGTGCAGCTCGGTGGTGGCGGTCATTCTCAACCGCAACTACGGCCAGCACGCGGCAATCATGGCCGGTTTCGAGCAGTGCAAAGGTGATGTGATTATTACCCTCGACGCCGACCTGCAAAACCCTCCCGAGGAGATTCCGCGGTTAGTGGCTCAGGCCGAGCTGGGTTATGACGTGGTCGCCACCGTGCGCAACAACCGTCAAGACTCGGCACTGCGCCGTTGGCCGTCAAAGCTGATCAACCTGGCCGTGCAGCGCTCAACCGGCGTCGCCATGACCGACTACGGCTGCATGCTCCGCGCTTACCGGCGAACCATTGTCGACGCCATGCTCGCCTGCCGTGAACGCAGCACCTTCATCCCGATCCTCGCCAACAGCTTCGCCCGGCACACCACGGAAATCCTCGTGCCCCACGCCGAGCGCGAACACGGGGAATCGAAGTACAGCCCCATGCGCCTGATCAATCTGATGTTCGACCTGATCACCTGCATGACCACCACGCCCCTGCGTTTGCTCAGCATCGTCGGCTTTGGCATGGCGGCCCTCGGCGTAGTGTTCGCCATTACGCTGATCGTGCTGCGCCTGGCCTTCGGCGCCCATTGGGCCGGCGACGGGACATTCGTGCTGTTCGCCGTGCTGTTCATCTTCACCGGTGGCCAGTTCATCGGCATGGGCCTGTTGGGCGAGTACCTGGGACGCATGTACGGTGACGTTCGCGCCCGCCCCCGGTTCTTTATTGAAAAAGTCCTGCGTAACCAACCCGCAGCCCCCGCTCCCGTTGTCACCGTTGACGGTCTCACCTCCATTTCTTCAGATCAGGTTCACTCATGAGTGCAAAAGCTGTTGTCTTCGCCTATCACGATATTGGCTGTGCCGGCATCGAATCCCTGCTCAACTCGGGCTTTGATATTGCCGCCGTGTTTACTCACCCTGATGATCCGAAGGAAAACGCGTTCTACGGCTCCGTTGCGCAACTGTGCGCACGCAAGGGCATCCCGGTGCACGCCCCGGAAGATGCCAACCACCCGCTGTGGATCGAGCGCATCAGCAAACTCAACCCGGATTACCTGTTCTCGTTCTACTACCGCAACCTGTTGAGCGAGCCGCTGTTGGCCACTGCCAGCAAAGGCGCCTTCAACCTGCACGGTTCGTTGTTGCCGCGCTACCGTGGTCGTGCGCCGGCCAACTGGGTGCTGGTCAACGGTGAAACCGAAACCGGCGTCACCCTGCACCGCATGGTCAAACGGGCCGATGCCGGCGCAATCCTCGCCCAGAAAACAGTGGCGATCGAGCGCAGCGACACGGCGCTGAGCCTGCACGGAAAACTGCGTCTGGCCGCTAGCGACTTGCTGCGTGACACACTACCGGCGTTGCTTCAGGGCAAAGTCAACGAAACCCCACAGGACGAATCCAAAGCCACGGTGTTTGGCCGCCGCACGCCAGCCGACGGCAAACTGGTCTGGAGCAAACCGGCGGAAGAACTGTTCAATCTGGTTCGCGCCGTTACCCAGCCGTACCCGGGTGCTTTCTGCGCCGTGGGCGAGCACAAGCTGATTGTCTGGAACGCAGAAGTCGCCCAAGGCAATGAAGGTCAAGCGCCTGGTCGCGTCATCAGTGTCGACCCACTGCGTATCGCCTGCGGCGAAGATTCCCTGGTGATCACCGCCGGCCAGCGCAACGACAACGGCCTGTACCTCAGTGGTCCGCAACTGGCCAACGAACTGGGCCTGGTGGACGGTTCCGTACTGCGTGGCGCCGAGTCCGGTCGCGCCCCGCGTCGCACCCGCGTGCTGATCCTCGGCGTCAACGGCTTCATCGGCAATCACCTGTCCGAGCGCCTGCTGCGCGACGACCGATACGAGGTGTATGGCCTGGACATCGGTTCGGATGCCATCGAGCGCCTGCGCAGCCATCCGAATTTCCACTTCGTCGAAGGCGACATCAGCATCCACTCCGAGTGGATCGAGTACCACATCAAGAAGTGCGACGTGGTCCTGCCACTGGTGGCGATCGCCACGCCGATCGAGTACACCCGCAACCCGCTGCGGGTGTTCGAGCTGGACTTTGAAGAGAACCTGAAACTGGTTCGTTACTGCGTCAAATACAACAAACGCGTGATCTTCCCGTCGACCTCGGAAGTCTATGGCATGTGCCAGGACCAGAACTTCGACGAAGACACCTCCAACCTCATCGTCGGTCCGATCAACAAACAGCGCTGGATCTACTCGATCTCCAAGCAACTGCTCGACCGGGTGATCTGGGCCTACGGCCAGAAAGGCCTGAATTTCACGTTGTTCCGTCCCTTCAACTGGATGGGCCCACGCCTCGACCGCCTGGATTCGGCGCGTATCGGCAGTTCCCGCGCGATCACCCAGTTGATCCTCAACCTGGTGGAAGGCACGCCGATTCGCCTGTTCGATGGTGGTGAGCAAAAACGCTGCTTCACCGACATTGCCGACGGCGTAGAAGCCCTGGCGCGGATCATCGACAACGACAACGACGCCTGCAACGGCCAGATCATCAACATCGGCAACCCGGACAACGAAGCCAGCATCCGCCAGTTGGGCGAAGAGCTGCTGCGTCAGTTCGAAGCGCATCCGTTGCGCGACAACTTCCCGCCGTTCGCCGGGTTCCGCGATGTCGAAAGCAAAGCGTTCTACGGCACCGGTTATCAGGACGTTTCGCACCGCAAACCGAGCATCGCCAACGCCAAGCGCCTGCTGGACTGGACCCCAACGGTTGAAATGAGCGAGACCATCGGCAATACGCTGGATTTCTTCCTGCGTGAAGCCATGCTCGAAATCGCGGACAAGCGCTGATGCGGGCAGGTCTGCGGATTGATGTCGACACTTACCGAGGCACCCGTGAGGGGGTGCCGCGGCTGCTGGAAATCCTCGATGAAGCGCAGGTCAAGGCGACGTTTTTCTTCAGTGTCGGGCCGGACAACATGGGGCGTCATTTATGGCGCCTGATCCGCCCGCAATTTCTCTGGAAAATGCTCCGTTCCAACGCGGCCGGCCTGTACGGCTGGGACATCTTGCTGGCCGGCACCGCGTGGCCCGGTAAACCGATCGGCCGTGATCTTGGGCATTTGATGCGTCAAACCGTGGCCGCCGGGCATGAAGTCGGCCTGCACGCCTGGGATCACCACGGCTGGCAGGCCAATGCCGGACGCTGGAGTGACAAGCAACTGATCGAGCACCTTCGTCGGGGCGTCGACACCCTCGCCGACATCCTCGGGAAAAACGTCGAATGTTCGGCGTCCGCCGGGTGGCGGGCGGACGAGCGCGTGATCGAGGCCAAGCAGGCGTTCAGCTTTCGCTACAACAGCGATTGCCGGGGCCAGAGCCTGTTCCGACCACGATTGGCCGATGGTGGTTTGGGTGCGCCGCAGATTCCGGTGGACCTGCCGACGTTCGATGAGGTGGTCGGCCCCAACGTGGCGGCCAAGGACTTCAACGCCTTCATTCTTGATCGCTTCAGCCCCGAAAAACTCAACGTCTACACGATCCATGCCGAAGTAGAAGGGATTCTGATGGCCAACGATTTTCGTCAACTGCTGGCCGATGCGCGCCAGCGAAACATCCGTTTTCAACCCTTGGGCGATCTGCTGCCCGAGGCCCCCGACACCTTGCCGGTCGGCCGGGTGCTGCGTGGCGCACTCGAAGGACGCGAAGGCTGGTTGGGAGTGCAAGGCGTATGAGCAAGCGCTGGGCATTGCCGTTGTTACTGGTCATCTTCTCTCTGGCGTATCTGCTGCCGCTGGGCAGCCATGGCTTATGGATTCCCGACGAAACCCGCTACGCCCAGATCAGCCAGGACATGCTCCTGAGCGGCAACTGGGTGTCGCCGCACTTCATGAGTTTGCGTTATTTCGAAAAACCCGCGGCCGGCTACTGGATGATCGCCGCGAGCCAGGCACTGTTTGGCCAGAACCTGTTCGGCGTGCGGTTTGCCTCCGCCCTGAGCACCGGGCTGAGTGTGTTGCTGTGTTACCTCATCGCTCGCCGGATGTGGAGCGATCCACGCAAGAGTTTTGCCTGCGCGCTGTTGTACATGAGTCTCACCGTCATCGCCGGCGCGGCGGGCTACGCCAATCTCGATCCGCAATTCACGTTCTGGGTCAATTTGAGCCTGGTCGCTTTGTGGTTTGCGCTGGACAGCGTCGACCGCACCCAACGCCTGATCAGTTGGGCCGGGTTAGGCCTGGCCTGCGGCATGGGGTTCATGACCAAGGGTTTCCTCGCCTGGTTATTGCCGGTGTTGATCGCCCTGCCCTGGATACTCTGGCAAAAACGCTGGCGTGAGCTGCTGATCTACGGGCCGCTGGCGATTGTCGTGGCCATCGCCGTCAGCTTGCCTTGGGCCTTGGCGGTGCATGGCCAGGAGTCCGATTACTGGCGGTTCTTCTTCTGGCACGAACACATCCGCCGTTTTGCCGGGGACGATGCCCAGCATGACGCCCCGTGGTGGTACTACTTGCCGTTACTGGTTGCGTTCAGCCTGCCGTGGGTGGCGCTGTTGCCACCGGCGCTCAAGCAAGCGTGGCAAACACGTCGTCAGTCGAATATCGCTTTCCTGTTGTTGTGGCTGTTGATGCCGCTGCTGTTTTTCAGCCTCAGCAAAGGCAAATTGCCGAGCTACATCCTGCCGTGCCTGTTGCCGTTGGCGTTGCTGCTGGGCCACGCACTGGTGGACCGCTTGAAGCTTGAGCAAGGCCGGGTACTGGGCATCAATGGTCTGCTGAACCTGCTGCTGGGCCTGACGATCCTGGTGGCCCTGGTCTACCTGCAACTGAAAAAACCGCTCTACAACCATGAACTGCACAACCTGGTGCTGGTGTTTATCGGTCTGATCGGCTGGATCATGGCCAACCTGTTGCAAGCCTTCAGACCTTTGCAATGCTGGGCGGCGCCGGCCTTCGGCAGTCTGCTGCTGATCGCCTTGTTGCCGGCCGGGCTGCCCGAGTCGGTGGTCGCCAACAAGATGCCCGATCAATTCATCCTCGAACATGCCCAGGAACTCGGCCAGACCGATCAGTTGCTGAGCAACGACCTAGGCGCCGCCGGGGCGCTGGCCTGGCGTCTGAAACGCCCGGACGTGGCGTTGTACAACACGATAGGCGAATTGAAATATGGCCTCGCCTATCCTGACGGCGCACAGCAGCAAGTCGACCCGCGCCAGGTTCAAGCGTGGATGCGCGATGCCCGCCAGAGCGGTTCGGTCGGCGTGGTCATGCGCATCAAGGGTGACGACGAACTGCGCGAAATCGAACTGCTGCCCAAGGATGGCAAGCGTTATGAACAAGGCAACATTGTGATTCTGATTTTTCCTCAGGAGGCGTCATGAGCCTGTTACTGCTCTTGGCCGCCTGCCTGCTGACCTGCCTGGGCCAGATCGCCCAAAAATACGCCGTTGAAAGCTGGCGCGACAAGGCGTCGGGCTGGGCTGAGAAACTGCGCTCGCCGTGGTTGTGGCTGGCGCTTGCCTCTCTGGGATTGGGCTTGCTGGTGTGGCTGCTGGTGTTGCAGCGCCTCGAAGTCGGCATTGCCTACCCGATGCTGAGCCTCAATTTCGTACTGATCACCTTGGTCGCCCGCTTCGTTTTCCACGAAACCATCGACCGTCGCCACTGGTTGGGTGTGGCGCTGGTGATCGGTGGCGTGGTGCTGCTGGGGCAACACACATGAACCTGCGTCGCGGAATTACCTTCGCGCTGGGCAGCGTGCTGCTGGTCAGTGCCGCGCAATTGGGCATGCGCTGGAGCATGAGTCGCCTGCCATCGCCCGAGCACTGGCTCACCACCAGCATCGATCTGAGCGCTGTCGCCGTGGTGCTGGTCGCCATTTTCGCTTACGCCCTGTCGATGCTCTGCTGGCTCGCCGCCCTGCGGGATTTACCGCTGGGCCGGGCCTATTCGCTGCTGAGTATCAGCTACGCGCTGGTCTACCTGCTGGCCGCCAGCCTGCCGCTGTTCAACGAAGCATTCAGCCTTTCAAAAACCATCGGGGTGGCCCTGGTCATCCTCGGTGTCATTACCATTAACTCTCGGCCTGCTCGCTCGCGCGAACTCAGGAGTGCCCCATGAAAATCACTGTATTTGGTAGCGGTTACGTTGGTCTGGTGCAAGCCGCCGTCTTGGCTGAAGTTGGCCACGACGTGGTCTGCATGGACATTGACGAGAAGAAAATCGAACTGTTGCAACAAGGCCACGTGAGCATTTTCGAACCGGGGCTGGCCAGCCTGGTGCGCGAAGGCCTGGAAGGCAAACGTCTACAGTTCACCACCGACGAAAAACTCGCGGTGCAGCATGGCCAGGTGTTGTTTATCGCGGTCGGTACACCGTCCCGGGACGATGGTTCGGCGGACCTGCGTTATGTGCTGTCGGTAGGAGAAGCCGTGGCGCGTCATCGTGAACAACCGGTGATTCTGGTGGAGAAATCCACGGTGCCGGTGGGCACGGGTGACACCTTGCGTGCGCATATCGACAAGTGCCTGATCAAGGTCGGCCGCTTGCTGCAGTTCGATATCGTCTCCAACCCGGAATTTTTGAAAGAAGGCTCGGCCGTGGCCGATTGCCGACGCCCGGACCGGATCATCATCGGCTGCGAACGCGATGAGGTGCGTGACGTGATGCGTGACCTCTACGCGCCCTTCAACCGCAATCATGACCGGGTCATGTTCATGGACCTGCGCAGCGCCGAGCTGACCAAATACGCCGCCAACTGCATGCTGGCGACCAAGATCAGCTTCATCAACCAGATCGCCGAACTGGCCGAACACCTGGGCGCCGACATCGAATCGGTGCGCCTGGGCATCGGCGCCGATTCGCGCATCGGCTATCACTTCATCTACCCCGGTTGCGGTTATGGCGGCTCATGCTTTCCCAAGGACATGCGCGCGCTGATCCACAGCGCTGAAGAGGCGCATTGCTCCAGCGATCTGCTGCAAGCGGTGGAAGCGATCAACGAGCGTCAGAAGCACAAGCTGTTCGAGCGCATCAACGCGTTCTACAAGGGCGATTTGCGCGGCAGGACCTTTGCCGTGTGGGGGCTGGCGTTCAAACCGAACACCGACGACATGCGCGATGCACCGAGCCGGGTGCTGCTGGAAGCGCTGTTTGCCGCCGGGGCCAACGTCCGCGCGTTCGACCCGGAAGCCATGCAGGAAACCCAGCAGCTGTATCCCGATGAACCCAAGTTGATGCTCATGGGCACCCCGGAGTCGGTATTGTCCGGCGCTGACGCGCTGATCATCTGCACCGAATGGCAGCAGTTCAAGGCCCCGGATTTCAGCCTGATCCAACAGCGGCTCAACGCACCGGTGATCTTCGACGGACGCAACCTCTACGACGCCGATCGCCTGGCTCGTGCCGGCTTCAAGTACTTCCCGATGGGCCGCGGTGAATCGCGCAATCTGCCGATTCCGCATCAGCAGTGGCCCGCCGCCTCGGTCATCGCTTGATTACGACATCACCCGGTATCCGCCGACAGTCTCTATGCATAGGGCTGTTGGCGCTGCTGCTGTTCAGCGCCGGGGTGTATCAGCAGACAGTGATCGGCTTCGATTCGCGCTTCGTGCTGTTTGCTCAGGAAATGCTGCGCTACGGGCCGTCCGTTTTTCCGACGACCTATGGCCAGCCGTATGCGGACTATTCGGCGCTTTCGACGCTGTTCACCTGGCTGCTGTCGCTGCCGTTCGGGCAGGTCAACAGTTTGACTGCCTGGTTGCCGAGCGCCATTGCCGGGGCGGTGATCGTCACGTTGATGTACCGGCTGCTGGCGCCCTACTCCCAGCGCTGGGCGTTGCTGAGCATCGCCCTGATGATGCTGACCAACACCTTTGTCACCGAAACCCGTGCCGTGTCCCTGGATTTGATGCTCGCGGCGGTGGCGTTTTCAGTGTTCTACCTGGGTTATGCCGCCGATCATTTCGCCGCAAAGCGCCGGTGGTTGCTGATCTTTGCCTTGTTGTTGCTGGGTTTCGGGATTCGCGGGCCGATCGGGCTGGTGATTCCCACGGGCATGCTGTGCAGCTATTTCTTGCTCAATCGTCAATGGCAGCATTTTTTTGGTTTTGGCTTGGTGGCCGCCGTACTGCTGGCAGTGTGCATTGGCGTGCTGCTGTGGCTGGCGGAAACCATCGGAGGGGCGGACTTCATGCACGACGTGGTCCGCATGCAGTTCATGGGGCGCATGGACGGTAGCGAAGGCGTCAGCGGTTCGCTGTACTACTTCACCAGCTCGGTGGGCAACTATGCGCTTGCGTATCCGTTGGCGTTGCTGGTACTGGCCGCGGTCTGGCTGACAAGTCCGCGGCAGGCGGGTCCTGCGTTGCGCCTGTTGCAGTACTGCACGGCAGCCGGCCTGATCGTGATGGTCGGGCTCTCGATCCCCCAGGCAAAAAAAGCCCGCTACCTGCTGCCGATGTTGCCCATGGCGGCGATCATTGCGGCGTATCCGTTTCAGGTAGCGCAAGGTCGGGTATTCGAGTGGTTGCGGGGGTTGATGCAAGGGGTGTGGCTGGTGGTCCCTGCCCTGTTGATCGGCGGACTGCTGGTCGCCCAGCGACGGTTTCCCGATGAACTGACGACGCTAACTTCGATACTGATCATCCTCGGCGTGCTGCAAGTCATTGCCCTGGCGGTGCTTGTGCGACCGCGCTGGCGGGCGCAAACACTTGCCTTTTGCGCAGTCCTGGCGCTGTGGTCGGTGTATGTTTTGGTGTTCGAGCCGGTCGAACGCCGGCTCTACGACACCCGGACCTTCAGCCGCGCGGCATTCGCACTTGTCCAGAAAGACCCGGCGCCGCTGGTGCTGCACGCCATGGGTAAAGACGCCAAGGCGATCAAGTTCATGGTCAATATCGATCAGGACTTTCGGCCGGTATTCACCGAATCGACCCAAGAATTGGAAAGCCTTCAGGGGCCGCATTGGCTGATGATGGATGAAATCGACTACCGCGCCCTGCAGGGCACGCCTTTGGGTGCGTTGTCGCCCGTATTGAGCGGGCGCTTCGACAAAAACGATTTCGTCCTGCTTCACCTCAACCCCTTGTAGCAGCTGCCGAGCCTGCGAGGCTGCGTTCGGCGACGCAGTCGTCGCAAGGCCTGCGCATGAGGTCTTCCTGGAACACCGCGTTGCCTGGGTTCACGACGACTACGTCGCCGAACGCAGCCTCGCAAGCTCGACAGCTGCTACAGTCGCCCGCATGAATTTCACTATTCGCCGTGCCCAACTTGCCGACGCCGCTGCCCTCCCCGCCATCGAGCGTTCGGCGGCTGAACTGTTTCGCTGCGACCCTTCGCTGGCCTGGCTTGCCGATGCGCAGGTGACCGATGCCGAACAACATCAACGGGCAATCGAGACGGATGAGGTTTGGGTCACGCAATCCCTTGATGGCGTACTTATGGGGTTTCTCAGCGCTGTTGAAGTCGACAACGAACTGCATATTCAGGAACTGTCCGTCAGACAACGCTTCCAGGGCCGGGGAGCGGGTCGCAAGTTACTGTTAACCGCGGTTGAGTATGCCCGGGATCGAGAACTCTATGGTCTGACGCTGACCACGTTCCGTGACTTGCCGTGGAATGAACCGTTTTATCAGGGCATGGGCTTTGAAACATTGAGCCCTGCACAATTGGGTCCGCGATTAGCGACTGTATTAAACGACGAAGTCGCCCACGGCTTACCCGGTGAACGGCGGTGTGCGATGCGTTTGCGCCTTAGAGCGGCGCCTTCAAATCAACCCCCAACGCCTGGGCAAACGCCTTGACCAACGGACTGCGCACGGTGTTGTGGCGAAGGATCAGGTTGAACGGTGTGACGATGTTGATGAGGTCCGGGCGCACCGCCCGGAACTGCCCCTGTTCCACCAGCGACGCGGCGTAATGTTGGGGAAGAAAACCCACGAAACGCCCGGTCTTGATCAACAATGCCACCGCTTCGACCTGGGTGGCCGAGGCGGAAAAGCTGTCGTAGTGGGCAAAATTCAGTTTGTCGCGATGGATCGCATAGCGGTGGTTGATGCACTCGTAATCCTTGAGCACATGACTGCCGATTTCTGCGTCCGGCACCGAGAACAATGGATGACCGACCGCGCAATAAACTTCGGAGCGTTCTTCATAAAGCCCGTAGTAATCAAACTCTTCGCGCTTCTGATAAACCGGCACGATCCCTGCCACTAATCGCCCCTCTACCACGCCTCTTTCCACCTCATCCAGCTGAGAGGCTTGAAGTTGGAACCTGACTTTAGGCGAAGTCTCATTAATTATTCTAAGTGCAGCAACTAACGGCGAATTAACATCGGAAATCGTATTATCAATAACCCCCACGCCAAGGTCACCGATCAGTTCGTTTTGCGCTGAACTAAGCCGATCACGAAAGTTGTCGACCGAGGCGAATAAATCAATCGACGCCTGATACACCAGACGGCCCTCTTCGGTCAGGTGAAAACCCTCGCGACCTCGGGTGCACAGGCGCATGCCGATGCGGATCTCCAGGTCGGAGATCTGTTTGCTGATGGCTGCCAGTCCCACATTCAACTCGTTCTGGGCGGCACTGAAGCCGCCGGCCTCGACCACGGCCTTGAACACTTTGAGCAATTTGAAGTCCAGACCGCTGAGGGTCAGCGGTGCCCGATGGCTCGTTTTCAACGGCGGGTTTCCGGAATTGGAAAGTGGGGTTTCCATAATGCCTATTTACCTCTGGCGCCCTATTCAACAACCTGTGTCCAACAACAAAAATAGTGCTGGTAAATAATAATGACCACAGAAAACCAGGCTTGGCAACCGCTAATAAATCCCGCACATCAGTGCCAACTCACTGAATTCGAACTATTAAAAGCTGACACTTCGATCAGCTCTCGCAACGATGCAACTGCGCTTTTCCCCTGCCCTTGAATAATGTTTAGGCCAAACCACGCCCAATTGATTTGTGGCGAGTGTTTCAGGCCCGGCACACCGATTTCAGTTCGCTTTACCGACGAGGAAAACAACAATGTCTCAAACCACCGACCGTCTCTGGGGTGCTCGCTTCAAAAGCGGCCCGTCCGAAGCCCTGGCGGCCTTGTCCCGTTGCCCCGAGCGCTACTTTCGCCTCACCCCGTATGACCTCGCCGGTTCCAAGGCACATGCCCGTGAATTGCAGCGCGCCGGGCTGCTGAGCGAACAAGAAACCCAAACCATGCTCGACGCTCTTGAGCGCATCGGTGATGACTTCCGCGCCGGCAGCATCGCACCGACCCTGGACGACGAAGACGTCCACACCTTCATCGAACGCCTGCTGACCGAACGCCTCGGCGCCCTCGGAGGCAAGCTGCGCGCCGGCCGTTCACGCAACGACCAGACCGCCAACGACCTGCGCCTGTTCCTGCGTGATCACGTCCGCACCTTGGCCGTTGAAGTGCTGGCCCTGCAGCAAGCGCTGGTGGATCAGGCCGAGCAACACATCGAAAGCATCTGCCCGGGGTTCACTCACCTGCAGCAGGCTCAACCCATCGTTTTCGCTCACCACTTGCTGGCCCACGCCCAATCGATGTTGCGTGACGTGCAACGGCTGGTGGACTGGGACGTGCGCACTTCGCTGTCGCCACTCGGCGCGGCGGCCATGGCCGGTTCCGCCATCGCTCGCCTGCCGCAGCAGTCGGCCAAGGAAATGGGTTACAGCGGCGTGTGTGAAAACTCCATCGACGCCGTGGCCAGCCGCGATCACGTTGCCGAGTTCCTGTTCATTGCCAGCATGCTCGGGATCAACATTTCCCGCCTCGCTGAAGAGTTCTGCCTGTGGTCGTCGCGGCAGTTTCGCTGGGTCGCACTGGACGATGCCTACGCCACCGGCAGTTCGATCATGCCGCAGAAGAAAAACCCGGACATTGCTGAACTGGCCCGCGGCAAGGCAGGTCGCCTGATCGGCAACCTGACCGGCCTGCTCTCCACCCTCAAATCCCTGCCGCTGTCGTACAACCGCGACTTGAGCGAAGACAAAAACGGCGTGCTCGACAGCGTCGACACCCTGTTGCTGGTGTTGCCCGCCATGGCCGGAATGGTCGCGACCATGAAGGTCAACGTCGAAGAGCTGCGTCGTCAGGCGCCACTGGGCTTCACCCTCGCCACCGAAGTCGCCGACTGGTTGGCCATGCGCGGCGTGCCGTTCAAGGAAGCCCACGAAATCACCGGTGCGCTGGTCCAGGCCTGCGAGAAACACGACATCGAATTGTGGGAAGCGTCCCCGGCATTGTTGGCCGAGATCGATCCACGCCTGACCGCAGAAGTGCGCGAGAGCCTGACCCTCGAAGCCGCCATCGCCGCCCGCAGTGGCTGGGGCGGCACCGCGCCGCAACAGGTGCGCGAGCAGATCGGCCGCTTGAAAACCGCGCTCGCTGCTCAGCAAGCGTGGACCGAGAACTATCAGGGTTTCCGGCTTTAAGTCAGCACACAGAACCTGTAGGAGCGAGCCTGCTCGCGATAGCGGTATGACATTCAACACCCCTGTTGCCTGACCCGCCGCCATCGCGAGCAGGCTCACTCCTACAGGGATTGTGGTTGGCTTGAATGACCAAGTGTACGGAGAAACAACATGAGCCAGACTCAGGCAGAACGACTCCAGTCGGAGCGCAAACTGGCGGAAAACCAGTTCGATATCACCCAGTACCACCATGTGCCACGGCGTTACTACGGGCGGATCTTCTTCGCCACCGTCATCGTCATTGCGATTCTCGGGTTGGTGCGGGCCTTCGCCGAAGGCAAGATCGAATGGTCCTACATCGGCCAGTTCCTCACTTCCCAGGCGATCATGTGGGGTTTGCTCAACACCATCGTCATGGCGGTGCTGGCCATGGCGCTGGGCATTGTCTTCGGGGTGATCACCGCGATCATGCGCATGTCGGCCAACCCGATCCTGCGCTATGTGGCGGTGACCTACACCTGGCTGTTTCGCGGTACGCCACTGATTCTGCAACTGCTGTTGTGGTTCAACCTCGCGCTGATCTTCCCCACCATCGGCATCCCCGGCCTGTTCGAAATGGACACCGTGAGCCTGATGACGCCGTTCGTGGCTGCCCTCCTCGGCTTGAGCATCAACCAGGGCGCCTACACGGCCGAAGTGGTGCGTGCCGGCCTGCTGTCGGTGGACACCGGCCAGTACGAAGCCGCCAAGTCGATCGGCATGCCGCGCCTGCAAGCGCTGCGCCGGATCATCCTGCCCCAGGCCATGCGGGTCATCATTCCGCCGGTCGGTAACGAGTTCATCGGCATGGTGAAGATGACCTCGCTGGCGAGCGTCATCCAATACTCGGAACTGCTCTACAACGCCCAGAACATCTACTACGCCAACGCCCGGGTCATGGAGCTGCTGATCGTCGCCGGTATCTGGTACCTGGCCACCGTCACCGTCCTGTCCTTCGGTCAAAGTCGTCTGGAGCGTCGTTTCGCTCGCGGCGCCGGCAAGCGTTCTTGAGGAGTTCAACATGAGAAGCATCGTCAAGGCCGTGAGCCTGAACAAGTACTACGACCATTTCCACGCCCTCAAGGACATCAACATCGAAGTCGAGCAAGGCGAAGTGCTGTGCATCATCGGCCCGTCCGGCTCCGGCAAAAGCACCTTGCTGCGCTGCATCAATCAGCTGGAAAAAATCGACAAGGGTGGCCTGTGGGTCGACGGCGAACTGGTGGGTTACCGGATCGTCGGCAACAAACTGCACGAGCTCAACGAATCGCAGATCGCCCGTCAACGCCTGTCCACCGGCATGGTGTTCCAGCGTTTCAACCTGTTCCCGCACATGACCGTGCTGCAAAACATCATCGAAGGGCCATGCCAGGTGCTCAAGCGTTCGCCCAAAGAGGCGCACGAAGAAGCCGTGGAATTGCTCGCTCGCGTCGGCCTGGCCGACAAGCGCAACAGCTACCCGATCGAACTCTCGGGTGGTCAGCAACAACGCGTCGCCATTGCCCGTGCACTGGCCATGCGGCCCAAGCTGATGCTGTTCGATGAACCCACTTCGGCACTCGACCCGGAACTGGTCGGTGAGGTGCTGTCGGTGATGCGCGACCTCGCGCAGACCGGCATGACCATGATCGTCGTCACCCATGAACTGGGCTTCGCCCGCGAAGTTTCCAACCGCATGGTGTTCATGGACGGCGGGCAGATCGTGGAGGCTGGAAGCCCCGAAGAAATACTAATAAGTCCGCAAAACCCGCGCACCCAAAGCTTCATTTCTGCCGTTCGAACCTAAGTGCCGTGCTTGGAAAACAAGAGCCGCCTCACAACACTCATAAGAGAACGACCATGAAGAACTTCGTTATCCCAGCAGTACTCGCAGGCGTTATGTCTTGCGGCGTCACCTTTGCCGCCGAGTTGCCGGCGAGCATCAAGGCCAAGGGCGAGATCGTCGTCGCGATCATGCCGAACTACCCGCCGATGGATTTCAAGGACCCGGCCACCAACACCCTCACCGGGCTCGACTACGACCTGGGCAACGCCCTGGCCGAACGTCTGGGCGTGAAGATCAAATGGCAGGAAACCGGCTTCGAGCAAATGATCAATGCGCTGACCACCGACCGCGTGGACATGGTGCTGTCGGGCATGACCGACACCGTCGAACGGCAGGCCAGTGTGACCTTCGTCGACTACTTCACCAGCGGTCCGCAGTTCTACACCTTGCAGAAGAACAAGGATTTCAACGAAATCACTGATCTGTGCGGCAAGAAAGTCGGTACTAGCCGACGTACTACTTTCCCGGCGGAAATCGCTGAATACAGCAAAGCCAACTGTGAAGCCGCCGGCAAACCGGCCATCGTGGTGATTGGCACCGAAGGTTCGGCCGATGCCCGTGCACAACTGCGTCAGAGCCGTATCGACGCCGCCATGCAAGGCAGCGAGACCTTGTCCTACCTGAAGACTCAGGAAAAGGACATGTACAAGACCGTGGGCCAGCCGATTTCCGTGCAGTTCTCCGGGATGGGCGTGAGCAAGAAAAAGCCTGAGCTGAGTGAGGCGGTGAAGGTCGCGTTGCAGAGCATGATCGATGACGGCACCTACCAGACGATCCTGAAGAAGTGGGATCTGGAGTTGGGTGCGATCAAGACTGTGACCATCAACGCCGGCAAATAAACCTGTAAGGGATGAATGTAGTACCTGTGGGAGCGAGCTTGCTCGCGATGAGGCCATGCCAGTCAACATTGATGTTGAATGACACACCGCTATCGCGAGCAAGCTCGCTCCCACAGGGTTCGGAGTGCACTTATAGATAGTTGGAGCACCACGATGTCCGCCTCTGCTCAACCCACCTGGCCCGACCCGCACAAAGCCTGCCTCGCCCTGGCCTTCGACCTCGACGGCCCGACTGGCGATGCCATGCTCAATGGCTCGATCTGGCGCAAACCCGAGTACTTCGGTTTCGGCGGTTATGGCCCTTACCGGGCCTTGCCGCGAATCCTCGATGTGCTCGACGAGTACCAAATCCCGACGACGTTCTTCGTCCCGGCCTGGGTCGTGGAGAACTGGCCGAAACAGTGCCAGGCGATTGTCGAGCGCGGGCATGAAGTGGCCTACCACGGCTACAAACACGAATCCTTTTACGCCCTGACGCTGGAACAGCAAAA
This sequence comes from Pseudomonas sp. GL_093, assembly GCF_057837605.1. Taxonomy (NCBI): domain Bacteria; kingdom Pseudomonadati; phylum Pseudomonadota; class Gammaproteobacteria; order Pseudomonadales; family Pseudomonadaceae; genus Pseudomonas; species Pseudomonas sp. GL_093. The sequence continues at coordinate 3,618,002 of NZ_CM174448.1, forward strand.
GGACGTGATGAACAAATCCCGCGAGGTGTTCTGGAAGCACTTGAACATCCGCGCCGAAGGTTTCCGCACCCCGTCCGGCGACTGGCGCGCCGAAACCCCGGCGATGCTGGTGGAAGCCGGCGTGACCTACTCCAGCAGCATGCGCGGCGATGACCGGCCGTACCTGGTGAAAGTGCCGGGTCACGAAACACCGTTGGTGGAAATCCCCGGTCGCTGGGAAATGGACGACTACGCCTCCCTCGCCTACACCCGCGCGCCGGACTTTCCTTCCGGGCTGGACCGCACCGCCAGCTACGCGCTGACCCTCGATAACTGGTGCCGCGAGTTCGACGGTGCGATGAACGAAGGGTTGTGCCTGACCACCCTGTTCCACCCCAAGATCACCGGCAAACCAGGACGCATCCTGCTGCTGGAAAAACTCTTCGAACACATGCGCCAGCGCGATGACGTGTGGTTCGCCACGTGCCGCGATGTCGCCCAGTGGTGGCTGAAGGAGCATCACCATGGCTGAGTCCACTGTCTGGCCCAAAGGCTACCGCTGCGCCGTGGTGTTGACCGTCGATTACAACGACATCCACGGCATCCTCACCCAGGCCCCGGAGGTCGCCGGGCGCGACAAGACGCTGTCGGTCTGGCGCTATGGCACCCAACGCGGCGTCGACCGTTTGCTCGGTTTGTTCGAAGAACTGGGGGTTTCCAGCAGCTGGTTTGTTCCCGGCATCGTCGCCGAGGAAAACCCCGGGCACATTCGGGCAATCCAGGCTGGCGGGCATGAAATTGCCTGCGCCGGTTATCGCCATCAGAACTACGACACCCTGAGTCTCGCCGAGCAAAGTGCCGAAATTGCCAAAGGCTGCGAGGCGTTGACCGCGCTGACGGGCCAGCGCCCGACGGGGTTTCGCATTCCGGCCGGCAACGGTGCGCCGGGTTTCATCGAGGCGTTGAAGGATCACGGCATTCGCTGGTCATCGTCGTGGCGCGGTGATGATTTGCCGTTTGCTCACCCGACCGCGCCCGACGTCATTGAGTTGCCGTTGCACTACGAACTGGAAGACGAACCCTACTTCGCCTTCAACCTCAGCCCGGCGGTGCCGCCGGCGCAATCGCGGATTGCCTCTTACAGCCACACCCTGGGCAACCTGCAAATGGACTTCGCCGGGTTTCACCGGTTTGGGTTGTGTTATGTGCTGCGGCTGCACCCGGAAATCATTGCGACACCCGGGCGGATTGGCGTGTTGCGCGAGTTGCTTGAAGGGATTCAACAGCACGATGACGTGTGGATTGCCACCGGCGCCGACGTCGCTCAATGGTGGGCTGAATCGGCGCTGCCGGTGACCGAGGACCATCCGGCGGCCGTGTATGAGCGGCATTATCGGGATTACATCGTATGAGTGAGCGGATGCAGCGATTGGCGCAGTTTTGCGTCGACACCCGATTCGAAGACTTGCCGCCCGCACTGGTGGCCCAAGCCAAGCGGCACATACTCGACACCTTCGGCGCGACGTTGGCTGGGGCTGGCAGCGATGTAGCAAAACAGGCACGTCAGGTGTTCGACGGTGAAGTCGGGAGCACGCTGATCTGGGGCACCGATCAGCGCACCGGCGCGGCTCAGGCCGCGATGCTCAATGGTGTCGCCGCCCATGCCCTGGAACTGGACGACACCGGTGGCTGCGACCATTCCGGCGCGGTGGTGCTGCCGGCCGTCATGGCGGCGATATCGATGTGTGGAAAACCGGTGAATGGTCGGGAGTTGATCGCGGCCGTGGTGATCGGCTACGAAATCGGCCGCCGGGTACTCGAAGCCTGCGGCAGTTATTCAGCCCACAACGGCGCCGGCTGGCACTCCACCGCCACCTGCGGCGTGTTCGGCGCGGCGGCGGCCAGCGCGCGAATTCTCGGACTGGATACCGCGCAAACCGTCTCGGCGCTGGGCATTGCCGGCAGTTTCAGCGGGGGATTGTGGGCCTTCATCCACGACGGTTCGCAAAGCAAAAAACTTCACAGCGGTCGTGCCGCCGAGGGTGGATTACTGGCGGCGCGATTTGCCCAACGCGGCATCACCGGGCCGACGAAGTTGTTCGACGATGTCTGGGGCGGGTTTCTGAAAACCCTGGCCGGTGATACTGCACAACCTGACGCGCTGGATGCCGATCTGGGCGTCGTATGGAAACTCGCTCGCTGTTCCATCAAACCGTATGCCGCGTGCCGAGGAACGCATTCGGCAATCGATGCGCTAGGCCTGTTGCTGGATCAACTGCAGGTCAGCGCGGATCAGGTCGAGGATGTTCAGGTGTCGTTGTGCGGGTTTCTGCAGGACATGTGCGGCGGACGCGATGTCGGCACGTTGGCGGCGGCGCAGATGAGCCTGCCGTATGCCCTCGCGGCCCGGCTGGTGCAGGGTCATTGCCGGCTGGAGGCTTATGACGATGAACAACGGAGCGATCCACGGATTGCTCACTGGATGTCGCGTATCCGTCTTGAAGTGGACCCGCAACTGTCAGAGGATGGCGAGCCCGTCGTCAGCGTGCGGACCGTGGACGGTCGGCAGGCGAGCCTGTGTGTCGACCCGCCGTTGGGTGCGCCGGGCAATCCGTTGAGTGATGCGGCGCTGGAGGAGAAGTTTTTCAGTCTGGCGGTGCGGGTGATGCCGCGGGGGCAAGCGGCAGAACTGCTTGAGCAGTTGTGGCGGTTGGATGAGCTGGAATCGGTTGAGGCTCTGGGTCGATGGCTGACTTGAGTCTTGCGTTGCCTTGGCGGGCCCCATCGCGAGCAAGCTCGCTCCCACAGTTGATCTGTAGTGATCACACCTTTTGTGTTCGCCGAACATCCAATGTGGGAGCGAGCTTGCTCGCGAATGGCAGCGACTCGGTGTTACGTCGAACACTAAAATCTGAATAAGGATATTTGCACCACCGTGGCCACTTACTCACTCGTTATCCGCCGGTTGATGATCGTTTCGCTGACCATCGTTGTCAGCCGCGCCATCACCAGCCCGCTGCTGACGTTGTTCCTGAGCAACAAACTCGGCCTCAACCAACAGGACGTCGGCTTGCTGCTGGGCATCGCGGTGTTCATCGCCACCCTGCTCGCGCTCTACGGCGGTTACATCATCGACCGCCTTGAGAAGCGCCGGCTGCTGATCCTCGCGATGCTCTCCAGCGCCATCGGCTTCGTGCTGCTGACCTTCGCCGACAACCTCTACCTGACCACCGCCACCCTGGTGATCACCGAAACCGCCTCGGCGCTGTTCCTGATCGGCTCGAAGGCGATTCTCAGCGAAAACCTGCCCATGGGCCAACGCGCCAAGGCGTTTTCCCTGCGCTACACCTTGACCAACATCGGCTACGCCACCGGCCCGATGCTGGGCGTGGTGATTGCCGGCGTGTACCCGATAGCACCGTTCCTGATCGCCGGCGGCATCGCGTTCTTCAGTATTTTCCTGATGATCGGGATACCGAAGGACTCGGCCCAGGCACCCGTAATCGGCCAGCCCCAGAGTTTTCTCAAGACGCTGGTCACCCTGAAAAACGACCGCACGCTGATCATGTTCACCTGTGGCTGCCTGCTCAGCACCGTGGTCCACGGGCGTTTCACCCTGTACCTGTCGCAATACCTGCTGGTGACCCACGATTCCAAGCGGGCGCTGGAAACCATGGCCGCCCTGCTCGCCTGCAATGCGATCAGCGTGATCCTGCTGCAATACCAGATCGGCCGTTTCCTCAAACGCGAGCAATTGCGTTACTGGATCGCAGGCGGCACCAGTCTGTTCATCGTCGGGTTGATCGGTTTCAGCCTGGCCGACAGCCTTGTGAGCTGGTGCGTGGCCATGTTCATCTTCACCCTCGGTGAAATGATCATTTACCCCGCCGAATTCCTCTTCGTCGACACCCTGGCCCCGGAAGAGCTGCGCGGCAGCTATTACGGCGCGCAAAACCTCGCGGCCCTCGGCGGTGCCCTGAGCCCGGTGATTTGCGGTTACCTGCTGATGCACACCCCGGCGCCAACGATGTTTTATGCCCTGAGCGCACTGACCGCCATGGGCGGTTTCCTGTGTTTCATGAGCGGTCGTCGGGTGGCGTTACAGCAAAATTAATGCACTAAAGCTGCATTAATATGAATTTGTCAGCATCAGGAATGAACGGCACACTGTGCCCGTTCCTCCCCCAATAGTTGGAACAACTTCAAGGGCTTTCTGGGTATCCCAGCTAAGCCTTTTTTTTGCCTCGGTTTTTTTCAACGGATCGTCTGCCTCATGTTCGCTCGCTGGTTTCCCGCCGCCATCAACACCCGCCCCTCCGAATGGAGCCGCGCCGCGATCGGCATGTCCTTGGGCACGATGTTCAGCGTCTGGCTCTGCAGCCAGGTATTCGGCATGCAAGTGGCGCAGCACCTGATCGGTCCGCTGGGCGCGTCGGCGGTGTTGTTGTTCGCAGTGTCCTCCGGCGCCCTTGCCCAGCCCTGGTCGATTCTTGGCGGCTACCTCAGCGCCGGGGTGGTTTCGCTGCTGGTCGCTCACGTGCTCGGACGAACCCTCGGCAGCGCTTGTTTGGCGGCGGGGATGGCACTGATTCTGATGTGCTGGCTGCGTTGCCTGCACCCACCGGCCGGGGCCTTGGCGCTGCTGTTGGTGTTAGCAGACCCGGCGACCATTGCCCTGGACTGGAAAGCCCTTGGCCCGGTGATGCTCAGCGGATCGACCATGCTGCTCAGCGCGCTGGCCTACAACAACCTGACGCGCATTCGTTACCCAAAACGCGCCAGCGAACCGGTGTCCAGGGTGCCGGCCGATCGCCCGCCCACCGACAGCCAGGCGATCACCGCCCAAGACCTGAAACTGGCCTTGGCGGACATGGAGGCGTTCTTCGATGTCACGCCCGAAGACCTCGAACAGTTGATCCATGCCAGTGAGTTGCATGCCAAGCGGCGCAGCATTGGTGAAGTACTCAGCAGTAGAACCTGAAGAAACACAGTTCCCCTGTGGGAGCGAGCCTGCTCGCGAAGGCGGAGTGTCATTCAACATCAATATTGACTGACAGGACCCCTTCGCGAGCAGGCTCGCTCCCACAGGTTCAGCGCCAACCCAAAAATCTGTTTAGGCCGCGGACATTTGCCGGGCTGGCACGGCCAGGCTCGCCGCGCGCACCGATGAACCGGCGCTCAAGCCCAATGTTTTCGCAGTCTGCGCATCGACAATCAACGTCCCGGCAGCCACCCGCGCCGGTGCCGCGGTAATCCGGCATTCGGCAAACTGGCGGTTATGAATCAGGTAAGTCGCCGCCTGCTCCCCCGGTGTGCCGATGCTCAGTTGCAGCACCTGACTGTCGCGCACCGCACGAATATCCCCGGTGGCGCATTCGATCAGCGGGCCGCCGTCGAAGATGTCGATGTAATCGCGGTGCTCGAACCCTTCAGCCTTGAGCATGCCCAGCGCCGGTTCGGTGTTGGGGTGGACGCGACCGATGACGGTTCGCGCCGCTTCCGGCAACAGGCAAGTCGGCAGCGGAAACTTGGGCATCAATTCTGCGATGAACGTCTTGTTACCCAGCCCGGTCAGGTAGTCGGCATCGGCAAAATCCATCTTAAAGAAGTGCCGCCCCAGACCTTCCCAGAACGGTGAAACGCCTTCTGCATCCGAGTAGCCGCGCATCTCGGCGATGACCTTCTCTCCGAAATGCTGACGAAATTCCGCCAGAAACAGGAACCGCGCCTTGGACAGCAAGCGCCCGTTCAGGCCGCTGCGGTGATCGGCATGTAGAAACAGCGAGCACAGCTCCGAATGGCCGGTCATGTCGTTACCGAGGAACAAGGTCGGCAGTTGCTGATTGATCCCGAGGTTTTTCGAGGCCGCGACAAACAGGCCCAGTCGATAGTTGTACCAAGGCTCGCGCAGGCCGACAGCACCCGCCAGTGCGCAAATACCGATGGCTTCATGCTGGTCATTCTCGAGCACAAACAAGTAATCGGCATCGGCACGCTCGGCCTCGCCGGCGAAGGTTTTCGCCGCCCATTCCAGACGCTGACGCAGACGCCCCGCGTCGGCCGGCAAAGTGGTCAAACCGGTTCCGGCGCTATGGGCCAGGGCTAACAGGGCCGGCAGGTCTGCCGGTGTGGCTGGACGAACGATCATTGCAGTTGCTCCTGGGTAGCCAGACGTTTGGTTAGAAAGACTTCCGCCAACATGCAGCGCGCGCTGCCGCCGCCGATACGCTCGATGGTGTCGATGTTGACGGGGAGTGGCGTGGTGTGGGTTTCGATCAAACGACGTTGCGCGGCATCCAGCGATTGCCAGGCCGTGCGCGACATCACCAGCAAGGGTTCGCCTGCGGCGTTGTGGACCTCCAGCATGTTGCCGGCGAAGGATTCCAATTGCTCCCAGCTCAGGGCGATGACCTTTTTGCCGCTGTCTTCCAGTCGCGAACGCAGGGCCAGGCGTTCGGCCGGTTGCGTGACCGACGCCAGGCAAGCCACGGCCAGGCGCGTGCCGACACTCATCATCACGTTGGTGTGGTAAATCGCGACGCCCTGGCGGTCCACTGCATTGAATGCGCACAGCTCGTAGCCCAAATGGCTGACCACCTGATCCAGCGCACGGGCATGGGTGCGGGTGGAATAACCGGCGTAGCAAATCCGCTGCTGACGATCCAGCACCATGCTGCCGGTGCCTTCGAGGAACACTTCCTGCTGTTCGAGGCTGGAAAGGTCCAGCAACTGTTCCACCCGGTACTCGTCCCGCAGCCAGTCGAGCACGCCTTTGTCCCGCTCCAGACGCCGGTTGTGGCCCTGCATCGGGTACAGCACCAAGGTGCCGTCGGGATGGCTGCTCCACCAATTGTTAGGAAAGATCGAATCCGGGGTATGCGGCGCTTCGCGGTCGTTGTGCACCATGACTTCGACGCCATGGTTGCGCAGCGCGGCAACGTAGCCATCGAACTCTTGCAGGGCCTTTTGCTGAACGTCTTCGCTGACGTCGGCCGGCTGCTGGAAACGGTTGTTCGCCGCTGTGTCCTGATTGAAGGAGAAGCGTGTCGGGCGAATCATCAAAACAGTATTGGTGGTTTGCATGGGCACAGATTCAATGAGGGTTAAGAGGTACTCATTGTCTGTTTCGCAGGCTAAAAAACCCGGTTGATAAGTGGCTGCGGCGTGATGGAAACGGCTGAAAAACGTGTGTGGCGCAGCCGATTCGGCGTAGGTCTGTAGCAGCTGCCGAGCCTGCGAGGCTGCGTTCGGCGGCGAAGCCGTCGTAAACCCTGCATACACGGTCTACCTGATACACCGCACCGCTTGATTTCACGACGGCTTCGCCGCCGAACGCAGCCTCGCAGGCTCGGCAGCTGCTACAGGGACGGGTGCAGTTCTATTCCATCGTGGTCTTGACCATCGCCAGTTCCGGGTGGCTGACCAACTTGTCGATGTGCAAATCCGGATCATCGAACCAGACTTCGGTGAGCACCCGATAGTGCTCCATGTCCCGGCAACGCATGCGCAAGCTGTAGTCGAACGCACCGCTGATCAACCGACATTCCAGCACCTGCGGACAGGCGCGGACCTTGGCTTCGAACGCCTTTTGCGCCGCCCGCCCACTCTGGTTCGACAACGCAACCAGTACCAGCAACGACAAGCCTGGTGTCAGTTTCTTTTCATCGAGAATCGCGCCATACCCACGAATGACCCCGAGCTGTTCGAGTTTGCGCACCCGTTCCAGGCACGGCCTGGGCGTCAGGTGCACGCGTTCGGAAAGCTTTTGATAAGTGATGCGCCCTTCGTGGCGCAGCACTTCGATGATTGCCTGATCGATACGATCAAGCACGATCGACAGATCGCGGATATCCGCCATGTACGTCTTGCCTCACTTCAAACGACCCGATAGAAATTGCTGCAAACGTTCACTTTTTGGCTGGTCGAGGATCGTAGCGTCACCCTGCTCCTCGACCTTGCCCTGATGCAAGAACAACACCTGGCTTGAAACCTGCCGGGCAAAGCCCATTTCGTGGGTCACCATCAACATGGTACGGCCTTCTTCGGCCAGCGCCTGAATGACCTTCAACACCTCACCCACCAATTCCGGATCGAGTGCCGAAGTCGGCTCGTCGAACAACAGAATCTCCGGTTCCACTGCCAGGGCACGCGCGATCGCCACCCGCTGTTGCTGTCCGCCGGACAGAAACGCCGGGTATTGATCGGCCACTCGTTGCGGCAGACCGACCTTGTCCAGATAAGCCCGCGCACTTTCTTCGGCGGCCTTGCGGCTGATCCCCAGCACCCGACACGGCGCCAGCACGATGTTCTCCAGCACCGTCAGATGGCTCCACAAATTGAAATGCTGGAACACCATCGCCAGGCGTGTGCGCAAACGCTGCAATTGCGCCGGATGAGCGACACGCATGCCACCGGCACCCGGGCGCGTGATGACGCGCTCGCCGTCCAGTTCAATGGCGCCTTCGTCCGCGCGCTCCAGAAAATTGATGCAGCGCAGCATCGTGCTTTTACCCGAACCGCTGGCGCCGATCATGCTCACCACATCGCCTGCCCGTGCATTCAACGAGACGCCCTTGAGCACTTCGTTGTCACCAAAACGTTTATACAGATTTTCAACCGTGAGTTTGTACATGTCAGCACTCCTGGAGCGGCGCGCCTGGCGGCACCGCTCTGGATAGAAAATGGGATTCAGTGAGTAGGACCGAGAAAACTCAGCCAGCGCTTCTCTGCCAGCCGGAAAGCTGCGACCAGGCCGAACGACAGCGCGAGGTACAGCAGGCCGGCAATGCCGAAGGCCTGAAAGGTCATGAAGGTCGCGGCATTGGCGTCCCGGGCGATTTTGAGGATGTCCGGAATGGTGGCGGTGAACGCCACTGAAGTCGCGTGCAACATCAGGATCACTTCGTTGCTGTAATACGGCAGTGCCCGGCGCAACGCCGAAGGCAGAATCAGCCGCAGGTACAGGCGCCAGCCACTCAAGCCATAAGCATGGGCGGCCTCGATTTCACCGTAGGGAATGCTGCGAATCGCCCCGGCGAAGATTTCCACGGTGTAGGCGCAGGTGTTGAGCGTGAACGCGAGCAAGGTGCAATTCATCGCATCGCGGAAAAATGCTTCGAGCAATGGTTGCGAGCGCACCACGGCGATGCCGTAGATCCCGCTGTAGCAAATCAGCAACTGGATATACAGCGGCGTACCGCGAAACACATAAGTGAACAGCTGAACCGGCCAGCGCAGCAGGCCCCAGCGCGAGGTGCGCATGATCGCCAACGGCAACGACAGGAAGAACCCCATCACAATGCTCGCCACCAGCAGCCACAAGGTCATGGCCAACCCGGTGAGGCTGTAGCCGTCGCTGAACAGAAAGGGTTTCCAGTATTCGGCAATCAACTCGATCATCGTGCCATCCCCCGCACACCCTGGTTATAGCGCCGTTCCAGCACGCGCAAAACGTAGTTCGAAGCGCTGGTGATCAGCAAATACAGGGCCGCTGCCAGCAGCAGGAAATCGAGCATGTTGAAAGTGCTTTTTCCGGCTTCCTGCGCGACTTTGACCAGGTCCGACAAACCGATGATCGACACCAGCGCCGTGGCCTTGAGCAGTACCAGCCAGTTATTGCCGAGGCTCGGCAAGGCGAAACGCATCATTTGCGGGAACACCACGAAGCGAAATCGCTGCCAGCGGTTCAGACCAAAGCACGCGGCGGCTTCCTGTTGGCCACGCGGCACACTCAGAATTGCCCCGCGAAAGGTCTCGGTGAAATACGCGCCGTAAATAAACCCGAGGGTGATGACGCCGGCCACGAACGGGTCAATTTCCATGTAGGGCCAGTCCATGGCCTCGGTCAGGCTACTCAGCCAGCCTTGCAGGCTGTAGAAAATCAGCAGCATCAGCACCAGGTCCGGCACACCGCGGATCAGCGTCGTGTAGAAGGTTGCCGGCAGGTTCAACAGCTTCAGCGGCGACAGTTTTGCCGCCGCGCCGAGCAGGCCCAACGCCATGCTCACCAGCAGCGAGAGCGCTGACAATTTCAGCGTGACCCAGGTGCCGTGCAGCAACAAAGGGCCATAGCCTTGCAGGGCCGAGAGATCGACCCCGATCAGATTCAGGAAGGAGTTCACGTCAGTCACCTGTCTTGAGGCGCCCGCGCGCAAGCGCTGCGCCTGTTACCAGGACGCAGCCTTCGGGGCGCGAGGATCAGTAGTTGTAGAGGTCCAGATCGCCGAAGTGTTTCTGCTGGATCTGCGCGTAGATACCCTTGTCATGCAGGGCTTTGATGGCGGTATTGAGCATGCCTTTGAGTTCTTCGTTGTCCTTGCGCACGCCGATGGCGATGTCGGATGGCACTAACGGGTCGCTGATGCCTTCACTGTTCTTGAAGTCAGCGCCTTGGGGGGAAGTCAAAAAGCTCATTTGCGCCTGCATCTTGTCCTGGATGGAGGCGTCGAGGCGGCCAAATACCAGGTCGGCGTAGACCTGATCCTGATTCTGATAGGCCCGCAGTTTCACGCCGCCGGGTGCCAGTTTGGCCTTGGCGTAGGTTTCCTGAATCGTGCCCTGCATGTAACCGATGGTCTTGCCCTGCAGCGACTCGGCGGTGGGCAACAGCCCGGAATCCTTGCGGGTGACGATCGCGGTCGGCCCGGCATACAGGCGATCGGTGAAGTCGATCTGTTTTTTGCGCGCATCGGTCACCGTCATCGACGATTCGATGGCATCGAACTTGCCCGCCTTGAGTGCCGGAATCAGCCCGTCGAAGTCATTGCTGACCCATACGCATTTCAACTTCAATTCGGTGCAGATCGCGTTGCCCAAATCCACGCCAAAGCCCTGCACGCCACCATCGGCGGTGGTGGACTCAAAAGGCGGATAGCTCGGGTTGACGCCGAATCGCAGCTCTTTCCATTCCTTGGCACTGGCGCCGGTGGTGCAGCACAGCAATGCGAGTACCGACAAGCTCAGCCATCTAGTCTTCATCTTCTTGAATCCCGATTTGTTTGGAGTTATCGCGGCCAGGCTAACCAGGCCACCTTTATGGGCAGGAACAGAGAGTCGATGCGGCTAACACCGCAACAGCGTTCTTATTGTTTTGCACGGTGGGCCGCACTCAGCGGCACCCGGCCTGAAACCCTCGGCACAGACGGCTTCAAACCCGAGGCCAGAATGCCAACAGATGAGCGGGTGCAGGTGTCGTACGGGCCGGTGTAGACACCCGGATTGCGCTGATAAGGCAGTTTTCACAGCCGAATCTGTCGTAAGCACGGCCCGCGGCCATTTTCGCAGAGGAATTCTTCGCCGGCATTACAAAAACGCAGACGAGAGCTGCACATATGCCGGTTGTACATCACAAATTTGCACTGGTACGATCCAGCATCGCTCGCGCGCGAGCTTCTCTATAAAGAACAATAAAAGCAGGGAGTTAGTGATGACTGCTCAGGTTTCATCGAAGTGGACTTCGTCCATGGATGCCACGCAAAACGAGGTGCTGGCCGAGGTTCGCAACCACATCGGTCACCTGACCCTCAATCGCCCCGCCGGCCTTAACGCCATTACCCTGGACATGGTGCGTAATCTGCAGCGTCAGCTCGACGCCTGGGCACTGGATCCGCATGTACACGCAGTGGTATTGCGCGGTGCTGGCGAGAAGGCGTTCTGTGCCGGCGGCGACATCCGTTCGCTATATGACAGCTTCAAAAACGGCGACACGCTGCACGAAGATTTCTTCGTCGAGGAATACGCCCTCGACCTCGCGATTCACCATTACCGCAAACCGATGCTCGCCTTGATGGACGGCTTTGTCCTGGGCGGCGGCATGGGCCTGGTGCAAGGCGCCGACCTGCGGGTGGTCACCGAGAAAAGCCGCTTGGCGATGCCGGAAGTGGCGATCGGTTATTTTCCGGATGTCGGTGGCAGCCATTTCCTGCCGCGCGTTCCCGGTGAGCTGGGTATTTACCTCGGCGTCAGCGGCGTGCAGATCCGTGCGGCCGATGCGCTCTATTGCGGCCTGGCTGACTGGTACCTGGAAAGCGACAGGCTGGGCACTCTGGACGAGCAACTCGATCAGCTCGAATGGCACGAAACACCGTTGAAGGACCTTCAAGGTCTGCTGGCGAAACTCGCGGTGCAACAGCTGCCCGACGCGCCATTGAGCGCGTTGCGCCCGGCCATCGATCACTTCTTCGCCCTGCCCGATGTGCCGAGTATTGTTGAGCAACTGCGTGAAGTAACGGTCGCCGACAGCCACGAGTGGGCCATGACCACCGCCGACCTGCTGGAAAGCCGTTCACCGCTGGCCATGGGTGTGACCCTGGAAATGCTTCGTCGTGGTCGGCACTTGAGTCTGGAAGACTGCTTCGCCCTTGAGCTGCACCTGGACCGTCAGTGGTTCGAGCGCGGCGACCTGATCGAAGGCGTGCGCGCCTTGCTGATCGACAAAGACAAGAAACCGCGCTGGAACCCGCCGACCTTGCAGGCGCTGGACGCCGAGCACGTCGCGAGTTTCTTCACGGGTTTTGACCAAAGCGGGAGCTGAGCCATGCACGATATCGAATTGAGCGAAGAGCAAGTCATGATCCGCGACATGGCCCGGGACTTTGCCCGCGGCGAAATCGCACCCCACGCCCAGGCCTGGGAAAAAGCCGGCTGGATCGATGATGGCCTGGTGGCGAAGATGGGCGAACTGGGTCTGCTGGGCATGGTGGTGCCCGAGGAATGGGGCGGCACCTATGTCGACTACGTCGCCTACGCCTTGGCCGTGGAAGAGATTTCGGCCGGTGACGGTGCCACTGGCGCGCTGATGAGCATTCACAACTCCGTGGGTTGCGGGCCGGTCCTCAACTACGGCACTGAAGAACAGAAACAGACCTGGCTGCCGGATCTCGCCAGCGGTCAGGCCATCGGCTGCTTCTGCCTGACCGAACCCCAGGCCGGGTCCGAAGCCCACAACCTGCGCACCCGCGCTGAACTGCGCGACGGCCAGTGGGTGATCAACGGCGCCAAGCAATTCGTCAGCAATGGCAAACGGGCGAAACTGGCCATCGTGTTCGCGGTGACCGATCCGGACCTGGGCAAGCGCGGCATCTCGGCGTTCCTGGTGCCGACCGATACCGCGGGTTTCATCGTTGATCGCACCGAACACAAAATGGGTATTCGCGCGTCCGATACCTGCGCGGTGACCCTGAGCAACTGCACCATCCCCGAAGCCAACCTGTTGGGTGAGCGCGGCAAAGGACTGGCGATTGCCCTCTCCAACCTCGAAGGCGGCCGCATCGGCATCGCGGCGCAGGCGTTGGGCATTGCCCGCGCGGCATTTGAAGCGGCGCTGGCCTACTCGCGGGATCGGGTGCAGTTCAACAAGCCGATCATCGAGCACCAGAGCATCGCCAACATGCTGGCCGACATGCACACCCGGTTGAACGCGGCACGACTGCTGATCTTGCATGCCGCGCGGTTGCGCAGTGCCGGCAAGCCGTGTCTGTCGGAGGCTTCACAGGCGAAGTTGTTTGCATCCGAGATGGCCGAGAAGGTGTGTTCGTCGGCGATGCAGATACATGGCGGGTATGGGTATCTGGAGGATTACCCGGTGGAGCGTTACTACCGGGATGCGCGGATTACGCAGATTTATGAAGGGTCGAGCGAGATACAGCGGATGGTGATTGCTCGGGAGCTGAAGCACTACCTGGTGTGATGCCCAAAAGCATCGCGAGCAAGCTCGCTCCCACAGGGTTCTTCTGTGTACACAAGATCTGTGAACACCGCTGATCCACTGTGGGAGCGAGCTTGCTCGCGATGACGTCCGTGAGAACGCTACATCACTTGCCCTGGAACTCGGCCTCACGTTTGGCAATAAACGCCGCCATCCCTTCCTTCTGATCCTGCGTCGCAAACGCCGCATGGAACACCCGACGCTCAAAGCGCACACCTTCCGACAGGCTCACTTCAAACGCGCGGTTGACGCTTTCCTTGATCATCATTGCAATCGGCAGCGACTTCTTGGCAATCAGCGCCGCGACTTTCAACGCTTCTTCCAGCAACTCATCGGCTGGAACAATCCGCGCCACAATCCCGCAACGCTCCGCTTCCACCGCATCGATCAAGCGACCGCTCAGGCACATTTCCATGGCCTTGGCCTTGCCCACCGCGCGGGTCAGGCGCTGGGTGCCGCCCATGCCCGGCAGTACGCCGAGGTTGATTTCCGGCTGACCGAACTTGGCATTGTCGCCGGCCAGGATGAAGTCGCACATCAGCGCCAGTTCACAACCACCGCCCAAGGCGAAACCGTTGACGGCGGCAATGATCGGCTTGCGGCGGTTAGCCACGCGATCGCTGTCGCTGAACAGGTCGTCAAGGTAGATCTGCGGGTAGGTCAGTTCGGCCATTTCCTTGATGTCGGCACCGGCCGCGAAGGCTTTTTTCGAGCCGGTCAGCACGATGCAGCCGATGTTCGAATCGGCTTCCAGGCCATCGAGGGCTTGGTTCAGCTCGCTGACAATTTGCGCGTTCAACGCATTCAGCGCTTGCGGACGGTTGAGGGTGATCAGGCCAACGCGACCATGGGTTTCCAACAAAATCGTTTCGTAGTTCACAAGTAGCTTCCTTCTCAAAGATTGCGCGAAATAACCATGCGCTGAATATCGCTAGTGCCTTCGTAGATCTGGCAAACCCGCACGTCGCGGTAGATACGCTCCAGCGGGAAATCGTTCAAGTAACCGTAACCGCCGAGGGTTTGCAACGCCGAGGAACAGACTTTCTCGGCCATTTCCGAGGCAAACAGCTTGGCCATGGACGCTTCTACCAAAGCGGGTTTGCCACTGTCTCTTAACGCCGCCGCGTAATGCACCATCTGCCGGGCGACGGCGATTTGGGTCGCCATGTCCGCCAGGCGGAACGCGACCGCTTGATGTTCGATGATCGGTTTGCCGAAGCTTTCACGCTCGCGGGCATAGTCGCGGGCTGCTTCGAAGGCAGCGCGGGCCATGCCCACCGATTGCGAAGCGATGCCGACACGGCCGCCCTCGAGGTTGGCCAGGGCGATTCGATAACCTTCGCCCTCCTCGCCCAAGCGGTTGGCTACCGGCACCTTCACGTCTTCAAACAGGATCTGGCAGGTGTCGGACGCGTGCTGACCGAGCTTGTCTTCGACCCGCGCGACTTTGTAGCCCGGCGAATCGGTGGGCACGATCAGCGCCGTGATGCCACGCTTGCCGGCACTCGGATCAGTCACGGCGAACACGATCACCACCCCGGCGTTCTGCCCGGACGTGATGAACTGCTTGCAGCCGTTCAACACGTAATGATCGCCTTCCAGACGGGCGCGGGTTTTCAAGCCGCTGGCGTCGGAGCCGGCCTGCGGTTCGGTCAAGGCAAAAGCCCCGAGCATCGAGCCGCTGGCCAACGGTTTGAGGAAGCGTTCTTTCTGGTCGTCGTTGCCGTACTTGAGGATCGGTACGCAACCCACCGAGTTGTGCACGCTCATGATGGTCGAGCAGGCGCCGTCGCCGGCCGCGATTTCTTCCAGGGCCATGGCGTAGGCCAGGTAACCGGTGTCGCAACCGCCCCACTCTTCCGGCACCAACATGCCGAAGAAGCCCAGTTCCGCCATCTCGCCGATGGCTTCCTTGGGGAAGCGATGCTCGCGGTCCCACTCGGCGGCGAACGGTTTCAGCCGTTCCTGGGCAAACTGCCGGGCCGCTTCGCTGATCTGAAGTTGTTCGTCATTGGGAATCATGGCAAATCCTTAAAATCCGGGGTACAACACAAAACTCTGTGGGAGCCAGCCTGCTGGCGATGGCGTCATGTCAGTCAATGTCTACTTTTATGACACACCGTCATCGCCAGCAGGCTGGCTCCCACAGGGGTGAGGTTGGCCTAGTAAAGGCATTCCACGGCCATGGCCGTAGCTTCGCCGCCGCCGATGCAGATCGCTGCAACGCCGCGTTTCAGGCCTTTCTGGCGCAGGGCCGAGAGCAAGGTCACGAGGATCCGCGCGCCAGATGCACCGATCGGGTGACCGAGGGCGCAAGCGCCGCCGTGAACGTTGATCTTCTCGTGGGGGATTTCCAGTTTGCTCATGGTCACCAGACTGACCACGGCGAAGGCTTCGTTGACTTCGACCAGATCGACTTCGTCCAGAGACCAGCCGGTTTTCTTCATCAGCTTCTCGATCGCGCCCACCGGTGCCACCGGGAACAGGCCCGGAGTGTCGGCAAACGCCGCGTGGCCGTGAATCACTGCCAGCGGTTTCAGGCCGCGCTTTTCAGCTTCGGAACGGCGCATCAACACCAGTGCCGCAGCACCATCGGAAATGGAGCTGGAGTTCGCCGCCGTCACCGTGCCGCCGTCGCGGAACGCCGGTTTCAAGGAAGCGATCTTGTCCAGTTTGGCTTTCGGTGGCTGTTCGTCGTTGCTGATCAGCACTTGCTCTTTACCGACAGTCACGGTGAGCGGCACGATCTCGTCTTTGAAGTTGCCGTCCTTGATCGCCTGCTGTGCGCGGGTGGTCGAGGCAATGGCAAACGCGTCCTGGGCTTCACGGGTGAAACCGTTGGTTTCAGCGCAATCCTCGGCGTAGGTGCCCATCAGGCGGCCTTTGTCGTAAGCGTCTTCCAGTCCGTCGAGGAACATGTGATCAAGCACACGACCGTGGCCCATGCGGTAACCGCTGCGGGCGCGGTCCAGCAGGTACGGCGCATTGGACATGCTTTCCATGCCGCCGGCGACAACCACGTCGGCGCTGCCGGCCACCAGCATGTCGTGGGCCAGAATGGCCGCTTCCATGCCCGAACCGCACATTTTGTTCAGGGTGGTGCAGCGGGTCGATTTATCCAGCCCGGCGCCCAATGCGGCTTGGCGCGCCGGCGCCTGGCCGAGGCCGGCGGACAGGACGCAACCGAACAGCACTTCTTCAACCGAGTCTGGCGCCACACCGGCGCGCTCGACAGCAGCGCGAATCGCCGCAGCACCGAGTTGCGGTGCGGTCAGGCTTTTCAGTTCGCCCTGGAAACCGCCCATCGGGGTGCGGACGGCGCTGACGATAACAATGGGATCGTTGGAAATAGTCATGACAAATCCTCCTTATTTGGCGGCCATGCGCAAGGCACCGTCGAGACGGATCACCTCGCCATTGAGCATGCTGTTTTCAATGATATGCCTGACCAGCTCGGCATATTCGCTAGGTTTGCCCAAACGTGGCGGAAACGGCACGCCAGCCGCCAGGGACGCGCGGACTTCCGGGGTCATGCCGGCCATCATCGGGGTTTCGAAAATACCCGGGGCGATGGTCATCACGCGGATGCCGAAGCGCGCCAGTTCACGGGCGGCGGGCAAGGTCAGGCTGACGATCGCGCCTTTGGAGGCGGCATATGCGGCCTGACCGATCTGGCCGTCGTACGCGGCAGCCGAGGCGGTGTTGATGATCACGCCACGCTCGCCGTCAGCATCCGCTTCGGTTTCGGCAATCGCCGCAGCGGCCAGGCGCAGCATGTTGAAGCTGCCGATCAGGTTGACGTTGATCACCTGGCTGAAATTGGCCAACACGTGTGGGCCGTTCTTGCCGAGGATCTTCTCACCGCGCACGATACCGGCGCAGTTGACCAGACCATTCAGGCCACCGAAGGCTTTGACCGTCGCCTGCACGGCGGCTTCGGCCGCGGCTTCGTTGCTGATATCCGCCACCACGCTTTGCGCGCCGAGACGTTCAGCCTGGGCCGCAACGGCTTCGGCGTTCATGTCCACCAACATGACTTTGGCGCCCGCCGCGACCAGCATTTCAGCCGTGGCCGCACCGAGGCCGGATGCACCGCCGGTGACGAGAAAAACCTTGTTTTCGATCTGCATCATTGTTTCCTTGGATTCAAGCTGAAACGTTCTTCGCGGCGGCCTCTTGAGCCTTGGCGATTTCCTGGTTGCGCAAGATAAAGCGCTGCAATTTGCCGCTTGGGGTTTTCGGCAACTCGCTGACAAATTCGATTTCACGGGGGTACGAGTGCGCCGCCAGTCGTTTGCGCACGTGTTGGCGCAATTCTTCTGCCAGTTCCGGTGTTGCGCGGTATTGCGAGCAAATCACCACGAAGGCTTTCACCAGCTCAGTGCGCTCCGGATCCGGCTTGCCGACGACGGCGGCTTCGATCACTGCAGGGTGTTCGATCAACGCACTTTCCACGTCGAACGGACCGACGCGATAACCTGAGGTGGTGATCACGTCGTCGCTGCGACCGACAAAGCTGATGCTGCCGTCCGGGTTCCACTCGACGGTGTCGCCGCTCAAGTAATAGTTGCCGATGAAGGCCTTGGTCGGTGCGCCTTCGTAACCGGCGAACCAGCACATCGGCGACTGGGTGCGATCGATGGCCAGAATGCCCGGCTGACCGACGCCGAGTTCTTTGTACTCGTCATCCAGCACCACGATGCGATGGCCTGGCGAAGCGAAACCGGCGGCCCCCATGTGGATCGGATGCTCGAGGCCATGGTGATTGCACAGGACCATGCCCAGTTCGGTCTGACCGTAATGGTCATGAATCACCACGCCGAGGTTGTCGGCGAACCAGCGAATCACTTCCGGGTTCAGCGGCTCGCCGGCACTGCTGACGATGCGCAGCTTGCCCTTGATCGAGCGGGCGAATTCGTCGCCACCCGCGATCAACAGGCGATAGGCCGTCGGCGAGCCGGTAAGGTTGGTGATTCCGTATTTGTTGATCACCCGGCAGGTGCTTTCGAGGGTGAATGGGCCATCGTAAAAGGTGATCGGATGCCCCATGGCCATCGGCCCTGTGACACCGAAATAGATGCCGTAGGCCCAACCCGGATCGGCGACGTTCCAGAAGGCGTCTTCGGGGCGCAAGTCCACGGCGTCACGGGTGTAGCTCTCGAAGGCGACGATGGCCTTGAGCGGAACGGACAGCGCTTTCGATGGGCCGGTGGTGCCCGAGGTGAACATCAGCAGGAACGGGTCTTCGCCGGTCAGCAGGACCGGTTCGCACTCAGGAGAATAATTGGCCAGTTCGGCCCAGAAGCTGTAATCGCCGCGGACGATGCCCTGGCCTTTGGGACCGGCGACGGTGACGATGGTCGGGCAGTCGGCGACTTCAGAGAGTTTGGAGCGGTTGCCGGCGTCGGTGACCACCACTTTGGCGCCAGAGGAGCTGAGGCGGTGTTCGATGGCTTTCGGGCCGAACGCCGTGAACAGCGGCTGGTAGACCGCGCCGATGCGCCAGGTGGCGAACACAGTGATCAGCAATTCGATGTTACGTGGCAGGAGACCGGCCACCTTGTCGCCTTTTTTCACGCCTTGGGCCAGGAGAAAATTGGCTAAACGCGCCGCTTTGTCCTGCAAGTCGCTGAAGGTGTAGGTCGCGCTGGCGCCATCGCGGCCTTCCCAGAACAGCGCGATGCGCCCCGGCAAGGCATGCCGGTCGCAACACTCGACACAGGCATTGAGGGCAGTCAAATCGCCCGCGAGTGCGGCGTCGACGGTGTGCTGATAATTGAACTGTGATGTAGCAGACAAATAATCGCGCATTGCCAGAATCCCTTTGTATTTTTATTAGGCTGGGGGAACCTTGAGTAACTGGGAAATACTCGCTCTGCGCGGGGCGCGGGACAATGGTCAAAGCTATCAAGTTGCGTGACTGGTTTGGCCAAGATCCGAGAGATGTGGCGCCTGTAAGGGCCTCATCGCGAGCAGGCTCGCTCCCACAGGGGAACGCATTCCAAATGTGGGAGCGAGCCTGCTCGCGATAGCGTCAGTCCGGACACCACAGCCTTCGGATCAGTCAGCCTCATTGAGGATCAGGCTGCGGTAATGCCCGGGATTTGACCCGGACCACTTGCGAAACGCCTTGTAGAACGAGCTGGTATCGGCAAACCCCAGCCGCGTGGCGATCTCTGCAAAGCTGATGGCAGGCTCGGCCAGCCAGACAATCGCCAGTTCCTTGCGCACGCTGTCCTTGAGCCCTTGGTAAGTCTGGCCCTCTTCGGCCAGGCGTCGACGCAGGGTGGAAGCCGACATGCACAGCTGTTGCGCCAAGGGTTCAGTTTCCGGCCAGTGTTCCGCGGGCAGTTGCCGCAAATCGTGCTTGATCCGGCTGGCCAGGCTCTCTGGGTCGCGGTACTTGACCAGAATATTGGCCGGCGCATGGGCCAGGAAACGCTTGAGTTCTTCCGGGCTGCGCTTGATCGGCAAGTCCAGGCACTCGGCCGAGAAAATCATCCGCGTGCGCGGCCGGTCGAAACGCAGGTTCTCGGAGAACATCACCTGATAGTCATCGCAGAAGTCCGGCGCCGGGCAGCGTAACTCGATGGCCAGGATCGGAATCCGCCGTCCCGCCAGCCAGCAGGCGACGCCGTGCACGATCATCCAGTAAGTGAAATACGTGAAGGCGCGGCGCGGGCCCTGGTCGTCTTCGAGCAGGACGATTTCCGCCAGGCTTTGCTGACGAACCAGTTCCGCGGGCAGGTGTTCGAGCATCAACGACAGAAAGCTCAAACCCGAGGTCAGGCCGGCAGCCAGGCTCGGCTGGACCATGGAGCAGCGACAGAGAAACTCCAGGCTGCCTGATTTGAGTTTGCGCGGGTCCATGCCAAAGAATTCATCGTCCCGACGCCGGGCCAACAAGCGCCACAGCCTTGCGTAAGCGGTGGCCGGTACGCGGGCAGTGGTGGTTTCCAGCAGCGCCGGATCGATGCCGACCTTGTTCAACACCTCATCGGTGGTCGCTCCGGGGGCGCAGCTTTGCAGCAGTGCTTCACGCACCAGTTGAATGGAGATGGTGTCTTTTTCCGACATTGACCGAGGTAAGCCTTGTTCTTGTTTGAGTGGTGGGCATATTAGCGCAGCCGTGGGCCAGACGCAGATCCCTGTGGGTCAGCCTGAAACCCTGTGGGAGCGAGCTTGCTCGCGATAGCGGCGTATCAGTCGACATCATTGCTGAATGTCAGTCCGCCATCGCGAGCAAGCTCGCTCCCACAGGGGATGGTGTGATGTGCAAAGTTGTTCAGGTTACGTTCAGCTAAATGCTAATGAATGCCATTTGGGAATTAGTGTCATTATGTTACAAATTAGCACCCTATCGAATGACACCACGGTGCTGAATGCTCGTTCCTTTTCTGATCATGTTGCGCGAAGGCATAGAAGCCGCGCTGATCGTTGGCATCATCGCCAGCTACCTCAAGCAGACCGGCCGCGGCCAGTGGATGCCGGCGGTGTGGATTGGCGTTTTCCTCGCCGCGGCCCTGGCCCTGCTGGTGGGCGGAGGCCTGGAACTGGTCAGTGCCGAGTTCCCGCAAAAACAACAGGAATTGTTTGAAGGCGTGGTCGGCCTGGTCGCCGTGGGCATTCTCAGTTCCATGGTGTTCTGGATGCGCAAAGTCGCGCGCTCAATCAAACACTCACTGCACGCTTCACTCGATCAGGCGCTGACCGGTTCCAGACACCAGGTCACGGCGCTGATCGCCATGGTGTTTTTCGCCGTGGCCCGGGAAGGCCTGGAAACGGTGTTCTTCCTGCTCGCCGTGTTCCAGCAAAGCGAAGGCCCGGCGGCACCGATTGGCGCCCTGCTCGGCCTGATCCTGGCGATCATCGTCGGCTTCCTGATTTACACAGGCAGCATGCGCCTGAACCTCGGCGCGTTCTTCCGCTGGACCGGGTTGTTCATTCTGGTGGTCGCCGCCGGGATCCTCGCCAACTCGGTGCAAGCGCTGCATGAAGCCGGCGTGTGGAATCACCTGCAAACCGTGCTCTTCGACTTCAGCGCAACGCTGCCAATGGATGGCCCGCTGGGCTCGGTACTGGCCGGGATGTTCGGCTACCAGGACGCGCCTACGGTCAGCACCCTCGGGGCGTATCTGATTTATCTGGTGGTGGCGTTGATGATGTTTTTTCTCCCTGCGCCTGCACCCGCCAAGCGATCTTCTTCCGTTTCCAGTCAGTAAGGGCACCCATGCCAAATCAAGCCTCTCCTCAGGCCTCCCCTCCTCGCGCCTTGCGTTGGGCGGTGGCCGGTTCGGTGATCGTGATGATCGCCGCCGGTGGCCTGTTCTACTACGCCTCGAAAGTGGCCGCCGCCAAGCGTCAGGCCAACCATGACGAAGTGCTGGTGACCATTCACCCGCACAGCTGCGAGCCGAATGCACTGAGCGTCCCGGCCGGTCGAGCCAGTTTCCGCATCGTCAATCGCTCGGACCGGGCCGTTGAATGGGAAATCCTCGACGGTGTGCTGGTGGTCGAAGAGCGGGAAAACATCGCACCCGGCCTGAGCCAGGTGATCAATGCCAACCTGTTGCCCGGTGACTATGCGATCACGTGCGGCCTGCTGAGCAATCCGCGTGGCACCTTGCACGTCAGCCCGACGGCCGCTTCAGACGCTGCGGCCAAAGCCAAACCGTCGATGGTGGCCTTTGTTGGCCCATTGTCGGAGTTCCGCGTTTACCTGAGCACTCAGAGCAGCGCGCTGATCAACGCCGTCACCGCCCTTGAGCAAGCCATCGAAGCCGGTGACCTCGATCAGGCGCAAGCCTTGTATGTGCCAGCCCGCGCCGCGTATCAACGGATCGCCCCGGCCGCCCAGCGTCTGGCCGAGCTGGACAACACGATCAACGCCCGCGCCGATTACTTCGAGAAACGCGAGCAGGATCCGGGCTTCACCGGTTTCCACCGGATCGAATACGCACTGTTCCAGCAACGCACGCTCGACGGCGTGATGCCTGTCGCCCAGCGTCTGATTGCCGATGTCACCACACTCAAACAACAACTGCTGGCCCAGTCGCTGCCGCCTGAACAGCTGGTGAGCCTTTTGGTGCGCAATCTCAACAGCTTGGCCGACGTCCGCGCCAGCAGCGGTGAAGAAGAACGCTACAGCCACACCGACCTGAACGGGTTTGCCGCCAACCTCTTTGCTGCCCGCAAAGTCGTCGACCTGTTGCGTCCGTTACTAAGCAAATCCGCCGCCGAGCTACTGCCGAATATCGACAGCGCTGTCACTGCCCTCAACGCCGAGCTCAATGGTTTCAAGGTCAATGACGGCTATGCGAGCTACGACAGCGTCAGTGCCGAGCAGCGCCAACAGATCGCCGACAAGGCCAAGGTTCTGGCCGATGCACTCGATGGAATCGATCCCGCCCTTGGCCTTTCCGGCCTGTAAGCAGAAGAACAAACCGATGAACGATTCAGAACAATTCAACCTCCAGCGTCGCCGGGTATTGATGGGCATGGGCGCCGCCGGTGTGGCATTGGCCGGCACCGCGCTCAGTTGCCCGGCCATGGCCGCCAGCCCGGCGCAAGTGACCGAAGCGCCGAGCAGCGACAAGACTGAAGACCGCCACGCGTTCCACGGCATGCACCAGACCGGCATCGTCACCCCGCGCCCGGCCTCCGGCATGTTGGTGTCGTTTGACGTATTGGCCAGCGACCGCGAAGACCTGGAGCGTTTGTTCCG
Organism: Pseudomonas sp. GL_093; assembly: GCF_057837605.1. NCBI lineage: Bacteria > Pseudomonadati > Pseudomonadota > Gammaproteobacteria > Pseudomonadales > Pseudomonadaceae > Pseudomonas > Pseudomonas sp. GL_093. The sequence continues at coordinate 3,641,410 of NZ_CM174448.1, forward strand.
CACCCTCAACGAGCGCATCGCCTTCCTGATGAAGGGTGGCCCGGTCACGCAGGTCGATCCGAAACTGCCGCCGGTGGATTCGGGAATTCTCGGCCCGGTCGTCACGCCGGACAACCTGACCATCACCGTGTCGGTGGGCGAGTCGCTGTTCGATGAGCGCTTCGGCCTGGCCGCCGCCAAACCCAAGCGCCTGATCCGCATGGTCGGTTTTCCCAACGATGCGCTGGAAGCCGATTGCTGCCACGGCGACCTCAGTTTGCAGTTCTGCTCCAACACCACCGACACCAACATCCACGCCCTGCGCGACATCGTGAAAAACCTGCCGGACTTGCTCCTGGTGCGCTGGAAACAGGAAGGCAGCGTGCCGCCCCAGGCCCCGGTCAAACCCGGCGTGCCAGCGCAAAGTGCACGCAACTTTCTCGGTTTTCGCGACGGCTCGGCCAACCCGAATTCCAACGATGCCAAGGTCATGGACAGCATCGTCTGGGTCCAGCCCGGCAGCGACGAACCGGCCTGGGCGGCCAATGGCAGCTATCAAGCGGTGCGAATCATCCGCAACTTCGTCGAGCGTTGGGACCGCACGCCGCTGCAAGAACAGGAAAGCATTCTCGGCCGGGTCAAGAGCACCGGCGCGCCCATGGGCGGCGAGCATGAAACCCAGGTCCCGGACTATGCCAAGGACCCGGAAGGCAAGCTGACCAAGCTCGATGCGCATATCCGCCTGGCCAACCCTCGCACCGCCGCGACCCAGGCCAACCTGATCCTGCGTCGGCCGTTCAACTACTCCAACGGCGTGAACAAGAACGGTCAGCTGGACATGGGTCTGCTGTTCATCTGCTATCAGGCGGATCTGCAAAAAGGCTTCATCACCGTGCAAACCCGACTCAACGGCGAGCCTCTCGAGGAATACCTCAAACCGGTCGGCGGCGGGTATTTCTTCACCCTGCCCGGGGTGACGGGCGACAAGGACTTCATCGGTCGTTCGCTGCTTGACGCCACGCAACCAACTCTTCAACCAAAAGCAACCGCATAACCCACCCCCAACACGGAACCGTGCCATGAAAAAGTCGCCATTCGCGTTACTGCTGACCCTTGGTTTGCTCAACATCCCACTTTCGGCTTTCGCGGCGACGGCACAGCTGGAGTTGGTGGGGCCGATCTCGGACTACAAGATTTACGTGACTGAACAGCTCGATGAGCTGGCCAGCCACACCCAACAATTCACCGATGCCGTGAAAAAAGGTGACCTGGCCACCGCCAAAAAGCTCTACGCCCCGACCCGCGTCTACTACGAGTCGATCGAGCCGATTGCCGAGTTGTTCAGTGACCTGGACGCGTCCATCGACTCCCGTGTCGATGACCACGAAAAAGGCGTGGGTGCCTCCGACTTCACCGGTTTCCACCGCATCGAATACTCGCTGTTTTCGGAAAACAGCACCCAGGGCCTTGGCGAACTGGCCGATGGCTTGAACAAAGACGTGAAAGACCTGCAAACCCGCGTCGCCGGCCTGACCTTCCCGCCGGAAAAAGTGGTGGGCGGCGCTGCGGCGCTGCTTGAAGAAGTCGCTGCGACCAAGATCTCCGGTGAAGAAGATCGCTACAGTCACACCGACCTTTATGACTTCCAGGGCAACATCGACGGCGCGAAGAAAATCGTCGATTTGTTCCGTCCGCAGATCGAAAAGCAGGACGCGGCCTTCATAGCCAAAGTCGACAAGAACTTCGCGACGGTGAACAAGACGCTGGCCAAGTACAAAACCAAAGACGGTGGTTTCGAGACGTATGACAAGGTGAAGGAAAACGACCGCAAGGCGCTGGTCGGGCCGGTGAATACGCTGGCTGAGGATTTGTCGACGTTGCGTGGGAAGTTGGGGCTGAACTGAGATTTGTAGTGTTTGAGCGGGCCCAATCGCGAGCAAGCTCGCTCCCACAGGGGGGGTTGTGTCGATCACAAATCCAATGTGGGAGCGAGCCTGCTCGCGAAGGCGTTTTGAAGGGCAGCACATTTGCCCCGCCGTGCTACAGAATCCGGTACAACAACCGCTCGATCCGCACACGACTCACGCGCTTGAGAAACTTGGCTACCCCCGCCGGGTATTCCAGCAGCGTTTCCAGTTCCTGATAACGCTCGATGCGGCGGGTGTTCTCGAAAATCTCCGCCAGCTCTTTACGACGCGGCTCCAGCAGTTCGCCTTTCGGATCATCAATCAGCAAGGCGTTTTCCAGATCGAGTCGGAACGCCCGCGGGTTGAGGTTGTTGCCGGTCAGCAAGGTGTAGCGCTGATCGATCCACATGCCCTTGAGGTGATAGGTGTTGTCGCCGTCACGCCACAGATGCAGGTTCAACTGGCCGCTGTCGACGCTGCGATGATGACGCTTGGCGAAACGCCGCAGGCTGATCTCGTAAAGGTACGGCAACGCCGAAATCACCTTGAACGGTTCGCTCGGCGGGATGTAGAAGTCGTTGGCCGTCTTGTCGCCGACGATGATGTCGATCTTCACGCCCCGCGCCAGTGCCCGGTTGATTTCCCGGGTCACGGGCAGCGGCAGGTTGAAGTACGGCGTGCAGATGGTCAGTTGATGCTGAGCGCTGGCGATCAACTCGCAAATCACTCGACTCAACGGGTTGTTCTTACCGACACCAAGCAATGGGCTGACCGACAAACCACCCTTTTCCGTGGTGCCTGTCGTGGTGTCGTACGCCGCGTGCTTGAGGCGGCTGCGCAAGTCGCCGATGTCGTTGCGCAGGCTGCGGGTGGTCGGCAGGTTCGGCAAATCCAGACGATGCACCGCTTTGGAGGCGATCAGACCGTGCTGGACCAGGTGCTGCATCGAATCGGCCAGAGCGCTGTTCTGCAGCAGGTGATAACGGTCGTAGCGGTACTTGTCGAATTTGTGCAGGTAAACGTTGTTCAGGCTCGCGCCGCTGTAGATCACGCAATCGTCGATCACGAAGCCTTTCAAATGCAGCACGCCGAACAGCTCTCGGGTCTGCACGGGAACGCCATACACCGGGACTTCACTGGCATGAGTCCGGGTGGTTTCCTGATACCAGGCCGAGTTGCCCGGCTGCTTGCCGGCGCCGATCAAGCCGCGCTGAGCGCGCAACCAGTCAACCACCAGCACCACGTCCAGTTCCGGACGCGCCAGTTTGGCGGCGTGCAAGGCATCGAGAATTTCCTGGCCGGCTTCATCCTGTTGCAGATAGAGCGCGACGATATAAATGCGCCGGGTGGCGCTGGCGATCTTTTCCAGCAGGCACCGACGAAACTCGGCAGCGCCGGAAAGAATGGTGACGGCATCGGCGGTCAGCGGAAAACTGCGCAGTTTGGGCAGCAGAGAGCGTTTGAAAAGCGACGGCATAGGGCTCGCAAAAAGGTCGAATCCGAAGAACCCGAGAGCTTACACCATGGATCGGTTCGGGTCTTGTTACTGACTGTAATGCCCCCATCGCGAGCAAGCTCGCTCCCACATTTGAAATGCGTTCCCCTGTGGGAGCGAGCTTGCTCGCGATAGCTATTTTGTATGCGACGAAATATCCGCTTGACCAAGGAGAACGATCGTTCTACTGTTCGCCACATGAACGAAATAACCAGCAACGACACACGCGACATCATTCTGGATGTCACCGAAAAGTTGATCTACAAAAGTGGCATCGCTGCCACCGGGATGGATCTTCTGGTGAAAACCGCCGGCGTCTCCAGAAAGAGTATTTACCGCTACTTCGCCAACAAGGAGGAGCTCACCGTCGCGGCCCTGCAGCGCCGTGATGTGCGCTGGATGCATTGGTACAGAAGCGAAGTCGACCAGGCTGAAACACCGGCCGACCGGCTGCTCAACCTGTTTACCGTACTCAAGGCCTGGTTCGCCTCCGAAGGCTTCCGTGGCTGTGCATTCATCAACACCAGCGGCGAAACCGGCGACCCGCAAGACCCGGTTCGCCTGGTTGCCAAAGACCACAAACAGAAGCTGCTCGACTACGTGCGCGAGCTCTGCACCGAACATGGCGCCACAGACCCGGAGACGCTGGCCAAACAGCTGCTGATCCTGATCGACGGTGCCATTACCGTGGCGCTTGTCATGGGTGATCACAGTGCCGCCGATAATGCGCAATGCATGGCGCGAAAGTTATTGGACCTGTAACACTTCAACCAAGCCCGACAACTTGCTAGAACTTTACTTTGATAGGGAGACTATTAATGTCTAATGCCGAAGTTCGTCCGCCATTGCCGCCATTCACCCGTGAATCGGCCATCGAAAAAGTACGTTTGGCCGAAGACGGCTGGAACTCCCGCGACCCGGAACGGGTGTCGCTGGCCTACACCCTGGACACCAAATGGCGTAACCGCGCCGAGTTCGCCTACAACCGCGAAGAAGCCAAAGGTTTCCTGACGCGCAAATGGGCCAAGGAACTGGATTACCGCCTGATCAAAGAACTTTGGGCCTTTACCGGCAACCGCATCGCCGTGCGTTATGCCTACGAATGGCACGACGACTCGGGCAACTGGTTCCGTTCCTACGGCAACGAAAACTGGGAGTTCGACGAGAACGGTTTGATGGCCAATCGGTTTGCCTGCATCAACGACTTGCCGATCAAGGAAAGCGACCGCAAGTTCCACTGGCCGCTGGGCCGTCGTCCTGACGACCATCCAGGTCTGTCCGACCTGGGCCTGTAAGCACTGATCCAATGTGGGAGCGAGCTTGCTCGCGATAGCGGACTATCAGTCAACATTGATGTTGAATTTGTTGACGCCATCGCGAGCAGGCTCACTCCTACAGGGGTTTGTGGTGTTCAGGCTACCGCGGCCTGCTGCTTGGCCGCTGCCTTGGCTTCCAGCTCACGCACCAATGGCAACACCCGCTTGCCGAAATACTCCACCTCTTCCTGAAAGTGCAGAAACCCCGCCAACACCAAATCCACGCCCACCGCTTTCAGCGCGACGATCCGCTCGGCAATCTGCTGCGGCGTACCGATCAGGTTGGTCTTGAAACCGTCGTTGTACTGCACCAGATCCTCGAACGTCGACTTGGCCCAGTTGCCCTCGCCCTCAGGTGACGCCCTGCCCGCCTGCTTCGCGGCATCGCCAAACGCATTCACCGCCGCCGGGTCCGCCTGATCGATGATTTGCGCCAGCACGGCTCGAGCTTCTTCTTCGGTGTCGCGGGCAATGACAAACGCGTTCACGCCGACTTTCACCGAATGATTGTTGGCCGCCGCCTTGGTGCGGATGTCATCGACCTGGACCTTGATGCCTTCCGGGGTGTTGCCGTTGGTGAAGTACCAGTCCGAAACCCGCGCGGCCATGTCCCGAGCCGCGCGGGAACTGCCACCCTGGAAGATTTCCGGCTGACCGAGCGGTTTGGGTTTGAGGCTGTAGTTGTCGAAGCGGTAGAAGTCGCCGCGAAAGGTAAAGTTGTCCTCGCTCCAGATGCCCTTCAACGAGCGGATGAATTCTTCGGAGCGGCGATAACGCTCGTCGTGTTCCAGCCAGTGTTCGCCAATCGCCTGGAACTCACCCTTGAACCAGCCACTGACAATGTTCACCGCCACCCGGCCGTTAGTCAGCTGGTCGATGGTTGCCAATTGCTTGGCCGCCAGTGCCGGTTGCCAAGGGCCGGGCAGGATCGCGGCGATCACTTTCAGTTGGGTGGTGGCGGCCAGCAGCGCATGGCTGAAGGCGACGGATTCATGCTGGTACTCGGCGCCATAACCGGCGGTGAAGCGGATCTGCGTCAGGGCGTATTCGAACCCCGCCTCTTCGGCCAGCTGCGCCAGTTTGCGGTTGTAGTCGATGCCCCAGTGGGTGCGTTGCTCGATCTTGCTGACCACCAGCCCGCCGCTGACGTTCGGCACCCAGTAGGCAAATTTGACGGCTTGCTGACTCATTGGCATGTCCTCGGGACTTTAGGGAAGTCCTTGGGTGAGAGCAGCAACCGTGCCAGCGCTGAAACATGGCTTGCAGGACGACTGTCTTGAGCCGGGCGAGAACCCTGTGGGAGCGAGCCTGCTCGCGAAGGCGGCTTAACATTCAACATCATCGTTGACTGATACACCGCTTTCGCGAGCAGGCTCGCTCCCACAGTGATTTGCGGTGTGTCAGGGCAATTTGCTGCTTTGTTGTTGGTACAGCAACAGTTCACGCGACATCGAAAACCACACGCCCCAGCAAATCCTGGCTACCGCTACCCGGCATGGACCGTGCAATCCCCCCTTGGAATTCACTGCCGATCCAAGGAGCCGTCCCATGACCGAACATCAGGTAATCAATCCGCTGTCCATTGGCACCGACTACGAAGCGCTGGCCGCAAGGTTCCGGCCGATTTTCCAACGCATCGCCGCCGGTGCCGTTGAGCGCGAGCAGTCCCGCACCCTTCCGTACGAACCGATTCAGTGGCTCAAGGATGCCGGTTTCGGCGCCGTACGGATTCCGGTTGAATACGGCGGTGGCGGTGCATCCCTGCCACAACTGTTTGAGCTGCTGATCGAATTGGCCGAAGCCGATTCCAACGTGCCTCAGGCCTTGCGCGGGCACTTCGCCTTTGCCGAGGATCGCTTGAACTCGGCGCCCGGGCCGGCGCGGGACCTGTGGTTCAAGCGCTTCGTCGACGGTGACATCGCCGGCAATGCCTGGACCGAAATCGGCAGCGTGGCGATTGGCGATGTCATCACTAAAGTCTCGCCTCACGGTGACCAATGGAGGCTCAACGGCGAGAAGTTCTACAGCACCGGCAGCCTGTTTTCCGACTGGATCGACGTGTACGCGCAACGCAGCGACACCGGCGGCGACGTGATTGCTGCGGTCCGCACTCGCCAACCGGGCATCGTGCAGAGCGACGACTGGGACGGTTTCGGCCAGCGCACCACCGGCAGTGGCACCTCACGGTTTATCGATGCCGACGTGGAGGCCGAGAACATCCTCGACTTCGCCACCCGCTTCAAATATCAGACTGCGTTTTATCAGCTGGTGCTGCTGGCGACCCTGGCCGGGATCGGTCGCGCGGCGTTGCGCGATGTGGCGCACCAGGTACGTGAACGCAAACGCATCTACAGCCATGGCAATGCGCAGCACGTCAGCCAGGATTCGCAAGTGCAGCAAGTGGTCGGTGAAATTGCGGCACTGGTGTATGCGGCCGAGGCCAGCGCCTTGAAGGCTGCGCAACCGGCGCAGCGGGCTTATCTGGCGCGATTCTCGGGTGATGAAGCCTTGGAACAGGCAGCGAATGTCGCGGCGGAAATCGAATCGGCCAAGGCGCAGGTGGTAGTGTCGGAGCTGATCCAGCGAGCGACCACAGAACTGTTCAATGCACTGGGGGCTTCGGATACTCGGGTGGGTAAATCGCTGGACCGGCACTGGCGCAATGCGCGGACGGTGTCGTCGCACAATCCGGTGATCTACAAAGCGCGGATTGTCGGGGATTGGGCGATCAACGGGACCGAGCCGCCGTTTGTGTGGCAAATCGGGAATGGTCCGCAGGTCAAGTGATGTGTCGTCAGGGCTGACGCCATCGCGAGCAAGCTCGCTCCCACAGGTGATCTGCGGTGCGGCATAGATCAAATGTGGGAGCGAGCTTGTCTCCGGGCGGCGATCCGACGATAGGGCCAGAGCGGTCGCCGCAGTAGTTGGATATAGGTAAGATATCGGCCCTTCCCCGCAGCCCTGTCCTGCACCCCGCCGAATAAGCCGATTCCATGCCTTTCGAACTCAGCGTTGACCTCACCACCCTGGCCATTCTGGCCCTCGTCGCTTTCATTGCCGGTTTCATCGACGCCATTGCCGGCGGCGGTGGTTTGTTGACCACTCCGGCGCTGCTGACCGCAGGCCTGCCGCCGCATCTGGTGCTGGGCACCAACAAACTCAGTTCGACGTTCGGCTCGGCCACCGCCAGTTTCACCTTCTACCGACGCAAGCTGTTCCATCCAAGGCAGTGGATGCACGCCATTGTCGGCACGCTGGTGGGCGCGCTGACCGGTGCCGTGGTCGCTCACTACCTGCCGGCGGAATGGCTGAACAAGATGCTCCCGGTGATCGTTTTCGGCTGCGGCGTCTATCTATTGTTTGGCGGCACGCCGAAAGCGCCGCTGGACAGCGACGCACCGATCAAGAAAAAGTGGCAATCGACCCAAGGCTTCGGCCTCGGTTTCTACGACGGCGTTGCCGGTCCCGGCACGGGTGCGTTCTGGACCGTCAGCACGATGCTGATGTACCCCATCGACCTGGTGAAGGCCAGCGGTGTGGCGCGCAGCATGAACTTCGTCAGCAACATTGCGGCACTGTCGGTGTTCGTGTTTTCCGGGCAGGTGGACTGGATCATCGGCCTGAGCATGGGCCTGTCGGTGATGATCGGGGCGTTCTTCGGGGCTCGCACCGCCATCAGCGGCGGTGCGAAGTTCATTCGCCCGGTGTTCATCACCGTGGTGCTGGGCTTGACCGTGCGGTTAGCCTGGCAACACTGGTTCAGCGTGGCCTAAGCGCTGCGCCACATAGACGTCGATCAGGTAACGGGCAATCGAGCGTGACGCCGGCAACGGCGGCAGCTCATGAACGTTGAACCACTGGGCGTCTTCGATCTCGTCTTCCTGACACACGATCTCGCCACCGGCGTATTCGGCATGGAAACCCAGCATCATCGAATGCGGGAACGGCCAGCACTGGCTGCCCATGTACTGGATGTTCTTGACCTCGATCTGCACTTCTTCGCGGACTTCGCGAATCAGGCAGTCTTCGGCCGACTCGCCCGGCTCGGCAAACCCCGCCAACGTGCTGTAGACGCCGGTGACAAAGCGCGGCGAACGGGCCAGCAGGACTTCATCGCCCCGGGTCACCAGCACGATCATGCTCGGCGAAATGCGCGGGTAGCTGCGTAAATCACACGGCTCGCAATACATCGCCCGTTCCCGGGTCACTTGGGTCATCGCCTGCCCGCAGTTACCGCAAAAACGGTGTTCGCGGGCCCAGGTGCCGATTTGCGCGGCATAACCGAGTACCTTGTAAACCGTATGGTCGCCTTCGAGCATGAACGCCCGCAGGCCTTTCCAGTTGCAGCCCGGCACGTCGCTGTGACTGCGCAGCTCCAGTAAATAGACCGGTTCGCCGTCCAGGTGACCGATGCCATGTTCAGCAAGGATCGACAGGTCCTGGCGCTTGAGCCATTCACGGGGGAACAGCGCGCCATTGTCATCGAACAGAAAGCCTTCGGGGCTGCGCGCCACCGCCCAGCCGCCCGGTTGGTCGGTGTCCAGTACTGCAGTGGTCCAGCGTGGAGTCATTTTTAATCAATCCAGAAATTCGGGTTTCTGTTTGCTCATATGGGCGGCCATGGCCACGCGCAAATCGTTGGATTGCAGCATGGCGGCGTTCCAGGTGGCGACGTATTCGAGGCCGTCATCGATGCGATGGTCGCGCATGTAGCTGATCATCTCTTTGGTGCCGGTGATCGCAATCGGCGACTTGCTGACGATCTCGCGGGCTATGCCCATGACACCGTCAAGCAGGCTGGCGGTGTCGCTGTAAACACGATTGACCAGGCCCATGCCACGCGCTTCTTCGGCACCGAACGTGCGACCAGTGTAAGCCAGTTCACGCAGCATGCCGTCACCGATGATCCGCGGCAAGCGTTGCAAAGTGCCAACGTCGGCCGCCATGCCGATGTCGATTTCCTTGATCGAGAATTGCGCGTCTTCAGCAGCGTAACGCATGTCGCAGGCAGCAATAAGATCGATGGCGCCACCCAGGCAATAACCCTGAACCGCCGCCAGTACCGGCTTGCGGCAATTGTCGACGGCATTGAAAGACGCTTGCAGGGCGAGGATCTTGCGGCGCAGCAGGCGCGCGTTGCGACCCACGTCCTTGCCCAGTTCATTGGCCACGCCGGCCAGCATCATCAGGTCGATGCCAGAAGAAAAATGCTTGCCCGCACCACTGAGCACCACCACCCGGACTTCGTCGGTGTCGTCGACCCACTGGAAAATCTCGATGATCTCGCTCCAGAACGCGGCATTCATCGAATTGATCTTTTCCGGCCGGTTGATCTGCACATGGGCGATTTTATCGGCCAGTTCGACGGTGAACGCAGTGTACTGAGACATGGCAGTGATCCTTTTACCGGGCAGAAAATGAGGCCCGGACTATAACAAGGCATCAAGGCGGACCGTAAGGCAGCGGTTCGGCCAAAGACGGGACTTAGCCTGCGCACCACAACGGTGCGCGAGCATTGCCGCGCCTCGCACATTCATGTGACATCTCGACTTTTTTTTGAGGCAAAAAGGTAAAAAAACATGCCCTTCGTCGGTGCGTTTCTCCCTCCAGGCGGTACGTCCGTACCTCTTTAAACCGATTGTCGAACAATTTTGCCATCTGGCCTCACACGCTCTAAGTTCTGGCCTAGACTCAGTTCCGCGGGGCGAAACCGGTCGGTCACAAAGCGGAAAGAAAGTCGAAACTTTTGCCGGTCGTGACGGGTCAGCTTAAAAGGAGGTGCGTTGCGACTGGTGCAATCCTTGCAACGATCTCTACAGCCATTCTGCTTCATCGTATTGGCAGCGCTTGCTCACCGATGCGTAGCGCGTTTGCGCCCGGCCACAGGAATTGGCCACGAAACACCGTTTGTGCCAGACCTAAGAATTAGATCAACAACACGGGAGATTCATATGATCAGTGCGGCTTTAGATATTCAGGGAGAACGTGCTCATCAGCAGGTCGGCGAAACGAGCGCCGTGAGCGCCCCAAGCCACCAATCGATCAGCGTCCCCGGCACCAAGACGCTGGCACCGGTGGCCAGTCAGAATCCCAACAAGAAGAAAGTCCTGTTCGTCACCTCGGAGATTGCCGATCTGGTGAAAACCGGAGGTCTGGGCGACGTTTCCGCAGCGCTGCCGCGAGCCATGGCTCACTTGCACGATGTGCGCGTGTTGATCCCCGGTTACCCGCAAGTGCTGCACAGCGAGAACCCGATTCATATCATTGGTGAGCTCGGTGGTCACGCCGCGTTGCCCCCCTGCAAAATCGGGCGCATGGACATGCCCGACGGTCTGGTCATTTACGTGTTGATCTGCCCCGAACTCTACGAGCGCGAGGGTTCTCCTTACGGTGCCAACAACGGTCGCGACTGGCCGGACAACCACATCCGTTTCGCCCGTCTGGGCCTGGCCGCCGCCGATATCGCCGCCAACCTTGCACAAATTCACTGGTGCCCGGACCTGGTGCACGCCCATGACTGGCCTGCCGGTCTGGCACCCGCTTACATGCACTGGCGTGGACAGCGCACCCCGACGCTGTTCACCATTCATAACCTCGCCTACCAGGGCGTGACCAGTCTTGGGTCGTGCCCGGAACTGGGTATTCCCCTGCATGCCTTGCAACAGGAAGGCATGGAGTTCTACGGCAAGATGTCGTTCCTCAAGGCCGGCATGGCTTATTCGAGCCACATCACCACCGTCAGCGCCACCTATGCCCAGGAAATCACCACCCCGGCCTTCGGCTGCGGTCTCGACGGTTTTCTTGCCGCCAAGACCCAGCAAGGTCTGCTCAGTGGTATTCCCAATGGCATCGATGAAAGCTGGGACGCCGCCACCGACCCGCACCTGTTCTGCCCCTTCAAAATTGGCGATTGGGAAGGCAAAGCGGTCAACGCCGCCCACGTGCGTGAGTTGTTCGGCCTGGACGATAGTGAAGGTCCGCTGTTCGCCGTGGTTTCGCGACTGGTCTATCAGAAAGGCCTGGACCTGACCGAAGCCGTCTCCGAGTACATCGTCAAATCTGGCGGGCAGATCGCGATCATCGGTCGTGGCGAACCGGAAGAAGAACAAGCCATGCGTGAACTGGCCCTGCGCTTTCCAGGCCAGATCGGCGTGCGCATCGGTTTCAATGAGACCGACGCCCGTCGCATGTTCGCCGGCAGTGATTTCCTGCTGATGCCTTCGCGTTACGAGCCTTGCGGGCTGAGCCAGATGTACGCCCAGCGCTTCGGTTCGTTGCCGGTGGCACGCAACACCGGTGGTTTGGCCGACACCATTGAAAACGGCGTGACCGGTTTCCTGTTCGACGAATCCACGGCCGAAAGTTACGAGGAAGCCCTGAGCCGGGCCTTCAAGGTTTTTGCCTTCCCCGACCTGCTCAATGCCATGCGCTGCCGGGCCATGGCCGCGCCTTTCAACTGGTGCAAGGCGGTCGAACCGTACGCCGAACTCTACGAAAAACTGGTGACCAAGGCGCTGGGTAAATCGGGCAAACATTAAGAGGTTTTCATAGATGCCGTTACGGACCCTTGAGACCTGGCCCCACGGCGCAATCATGCTGGACGCAGAGCACACGCGTTTTGCCTTGTGGGCGCCAGATGCGTTTTACGTCAGTGTCGAACTGGAAGATGGACAGTCCTTGCCACTCCTGCCCCAGGCAGATGGCTGGTTCGTGATCAACACCCGCTGCCCTGCCGGCACGCGTTACCGCTACAACATCGACGGCGAGCTGGAGGTGCCCGACCCGGCCTCCCGCGCGCAGGCCGGTGATATCGACCGCCACAGCGTGGTGGTCGATCCACTTGCGTATCAATGGCAACACAGCGCCTGGCTTGGGCGGCCGTGGAATGAGGCGGTGATCTACGAATTGCACGTCGGTGCGCTCGGCGGCTTCAGCGAAGTCGAGCAGCACCTGGCGCGCCTCGTGGAGCTGGGCATCAGCGCGATCGAACTGATGCCGCTGGCGCAGTTCCCCGGCGATCGCAATTGGGGCTACGACGGGGTGCTGCCCTACTCGCCCCAAGCCTCCTACGGCACTCCCGAACAACTCAAGCACCTGATCGACACCGCCCACGGCCATGGCCTGGCGGTGATTCTCGACGTGGTCTACAACCACTTCGGTCCGGACGGCAATTACCTGCATCGCTACGCCAAGGCCTTCTTCCGCGAAGACAAGCACACCCCGTGGGGTGCGGCCATCGACTTCCGGCGGCGCGAGGTACGGGACTTCTTCATCGACAATGCGCTGATGTGGTTGCTGGAGTACCGCTTCGACGGTTTGCGCCTGGACGCGGTACACGCCATTGAAGACCCTGACTTTCTTCAGGAACTGGCGCAAAAGGTTCGCCAGCAAACCGATCCGGCCAGGCATGTGTGGCTGACCGTTGAAAACGAACACAACCAGGCCAGCCTGCTCGAAGAAGGCTTCGACGCGCAGTGGAACGACGACGGCCACAATGCCTTGCACGTGCTGCTGACCGGCGAAACCGACGCCTATTACGCCGACTATGCGCAAAACCCCACTGAACAACTGGCCCGCTGCCTGAGCCAGGGCTTTGTGTTTCAAGGCCACGTGACCCGTCACGGTACAACCCGTGGCGAGCCCAGCGGTCATTTGCCGCCCAGTGCTTTCGTGCTGTTTCTGCAAAACCACGACCAGATCGGCAACCGCGCCTTGGGCGAACGGCTGCATCAACTGGCCAACCCCGATGCGCTCAAGGCAGCCACGGCATTACTGCTGTTGTCACCGATGATTCCGCTGATGTTCATGGGCGACGAGTTCGCCGCCGAGCAACCGTTCCTGTTCTTCACCAGCCATCACGGTGAGCTCGCGGAGTTGGTCCGCGAGGGACGCCGTAACGAGTTTGCAGCCTTCAGCGCGTTTGCTGATCCGCACAAACGCGAGCAGATTCCCGACCCCAACGCGCGCCAGACCTTCGAGGCTTCACGCCCCGAGCTGACATCAACCCGACAATCCGCCATGCACGATCTGTATCGCCAACTGTTGCAGATCCGCCATCAGCAGATCATTCCCCGCCTGCCCGGTGCTCAAGCATTGGGCGCCGAGGTGCTGGCCACAGGCGCGGTAACGGCGCGCTGGCGACTGGGCGATGGCAGTCAGCTGCGCATTGACCTGAACCTCAGCGACACGCCTGTGGTCCACTCCCCACAGGCCGACGCTTCGTTGTTGTTCGAATACCCGCCACAGTCAGCCGGTCTGTTGGATCAGGGCACCCTCGCCCCGTATTGCGCGCTAGTCAGCCTCACGGCCGCAGCCCCTTTGCTACCCCCGGATGGAGAGCGCCAATGAGCGATGCGCAATTGGAAATACTGGCCAGCCGAGCTGGCCTGGCTGTCGACTGGATCGACGCCAACGGCCGCCCACAGAAAGTCGCTCCATCGGTGTTGCGTAACGTCCTCACAGGACTCGGCCACCCGGCCGGCAGCGCTCAGGAAATCGACGCCAGCCTGCTGGAACTGCAGCAGGTGCAACAGACCCGACACCTGCCGCCGCTGCTGACCGCAGACTTCGGTGTCGGCCTGAGCCTGGCGCATTACTTTGAGCCCGAAACACCGTGCGAAATCCACCTTGAAGATGGCTCGCGACTCAACCTGAAACTGGATGCCGAGGCGATACTGCCCGGCCTGATCCCGGTCGGTTATCAACACGTCAGCATCGACGGCCAGGAATTTACCTTGGCCGTTGCACCGTCTCGCAGCTACAGCGTCGGCGATGCCGTCGACAGCCCGATCCCGCGTGCCTGGGGCCTGAGTGTGCAGCTGTACTCGCTGCGTCGTCCGGGTGATGGTGGTTTCGGCGATACCCAGGCGCTGGAAGACCTGGCCCGGGTGGCCGGTGAACGCGGCGCCGAAGCATTGGCGATCAGTCCGCTGCATGCCATGTTCAGCAGCGACACCCAGCGTTACAGCCCGTATTCGCCGTCCAGCCGTTTGTTTCTCAACAGTCTGTACGCCGCACCGGGCGCCATCCTGGGCGATCGAGCATTGCGCACCGCGATTGATACCACCGGCCTGGCGGCAGAACTCAAGCACCTTGAAGCCATGCCGTTGATTGATTGGCCGGTGGCGGCCGAAGCCAAACATCGCCTGTTGCAGGCGTTGTACGAAGGCTTTGTCCAGGGCGAACACCCGTTGCATGCCGACTTCAGCAGCTTCCGCCACGCTGCTGGCGAAGCCCTGGAAAACCACTGCCGCTTTGAAGCCATTCAAGAATCCCGCGCTGCCAAGGGTGAAAGCCTCGACTGGCGGCAGTGGCCCGAGCCATGGCAAAACCCGCGCAGCGCGGCCCTGGCCGAATTCGCCGAAGAGAACGCTGGGCGCATCGGCTTCTTCGCCTTCTGCCAATGGCTGATCACCCGCTGCCTGGAACGCGCACAAACCGCCGCCCGCGGCGCCGGCATGAGCATTGGCCTGATCGCCGATCTGGCGGTGGGTGCCGATGGCGGCGGCAGTCAGGCCTGGAGTCGTCAGGACGAGTTGCTCGCCTCGCTGACCGTGGGCGCACCACCGGACATCCTTAACCGCACCGGTCAGGGCTGGGGGATTTCCGCGTTCTCGCCCGAAGGTCTGGTACGCAATGGCTTTCGTGCCTTCATCGAAATGCTCCGCGCCAATTTTGCCCACGCCGGTGGCCTGCGCATCGATCACGTCATGGGCCTGCAACGGCTGTGGGTGATCCCCAATGGCGCGTCACCCGCCGACGGCGCCTACCTCTATTACCCGGTGGACGACCTGCTGCGTTTGCTGACCCTCGAGTCCCATCGGCATCAGGCCATCGTCCTCGGTGAAGACCTCGGCACCGTGGCCGATGGTCTACGAGAAAAGCTCATCGCCCGCTCGATCCTCGGCATGCGCGTGCTGCTGTTCGAACAGGACAACGCGCACTTCAAACCGATTCTCGACTGGCCGGACAACGCCCTCGCAACCACCAGCACCCATGACCTGCCGACGCTCAATGGCTGGTGGCATGGCCGCGATATCGACTGGAACGCCCGACTGGGCCTGGTCGACGCCCCGGGTGAAATCGAATGGCGCCACCACCGCGAACGCGAGCGTGAAGGCCTGCGCAGGGTGTTGAGCGAGGACCCGCAGAACTTTCGCGAAGAGTCCCATGAAACCGATCAGGTGCTCGACGCCGCGATACGTTTCCTCGGTCATACCCGTGCACCGCTGGTGTTGCTGCCGCTGGAAGATGCCCTGGGCATTGAACAGCAGGCCAACTTGCCCGGTACCACCGACACGCACCCCAACTGGTCCCGACGCCTGCCCGGCGACAGTGAAGCGTTACTCGATGACGCGGACGCCGCCCGACGCCTGGAACTGCTCGCCTGTGCGCGGCTTCAGGCGGCCGAGCGTGACCAATGACGCAAACGCTTACCCAACCGCTGCGGGCCACCCTGCGGCTGCAGTTCCATAAAGACTTCACGCTGGACGATGCGGTGCCGCTGGTGCCGTACTTCGCTAGCCTCGGCATCAGCCATGTCTATGCGTCCCCCCTGCTGAGCGCCCGCGCCGGCTCCATGCATGGCTACGACGTCGTGGACCCGACCACGGTCAACCCGGAGCTGGGCGGAGAAGCGGCGCTGCGGCGTTTGGTCAGCGCATTGCGCGAGCTGAACATGGGGCTGATCCTCGACATCGTCTCCAACCACATGGCCGTCGGCGGTGGCGATAATCCCTGGTGGCAGGACTTGCTGGAATGGGGACGCCTGAGTCCTTACGGCGAGTTCTTCGATATCCAGTGGCATTCACCCGACCCGTTGATGGAAGGCCAGTTACTGCTGCCTTTCCTCGGCAGCGACTACGGCATCGCCTTGCAGGACGGCACCCTGCCCCTGCGCTTCGATGGGCAAAAGGGTGCGTTTTATGTCGAGCACTATGAGCATCACTTCCCGATCTGCCCGACGAATTACGGCGAACTGCTCAGGACCGATGACCCTCTGAGCACCGAATCGCTCAAGTCGCTGGCAGACCGTTTCAGCACCTTGAGCTACCAGACCGACGCCCACAGTCTGGCGATACCGCTGAAAACAGAGCTGCGTGAACTGGCCAGCGATCCGGCGATTCTGCAAGCCATCCAGCAAAACCTAAGCGCTTACGACTCGCTCACGCCCGAAGGTTTCCAGCGCCTGCACCTGTTGCTTGAACGCCAAAGCTATCGCCTGGCCAGTTGGCGCACGGCGGCAGATGACATCAACTGGCGGCGTTTTTTCGATATCAACGAACTGGGCGGCCTGCGCGTCGAACGTCCGGCCGTGTTCGAAGCCACCCACGCGAAAATCTTCGAATTGGTGGCCGAAGGCCTCGTTGACGGACTGCGCATCGACCATATCGACGGCCTCGCCGACCCTCGGGGTTACTGCCGCAAATTGCGGCGGCGGGTCGACAGCCTATCGCCGGATCGGCACCTGCCGATCTACGTCGAGAAGATCCTCGGCGAAGGTGAAACCCTGCACCGTGACTGGTCGGTGGATGGCACCACGGGTTACGAGTTCATGAATCAGCTGTCGCTGCTGCAACACGCTCCGGAAGGCGCCGACACCTTGGGCGAACTGTGGAATCGCTACAGCGAACGGCCCGCCGATTTCTGTCAGGAAGCGCAACTGGCCCGCCAGCAGATCCTCAACGGCTCCCTTGCCGGAGACTTCGAAAGCGTCGCCCAGGCCCTGTTGCAAGTGGCCCGGGATGACCTGATGACCCGCGACCTGACCCTCGGTGCGATCCGTCGGGCGTTGCAGGAATTGATCGTGCATTTCCCGGTGTACCGCACCTACATCAGCCCCCGTGGGCGGTTGGCTGAAGACGATGTGTTTTTCCAGCAAGCCATGGACGGTGCCAGACAAACCCTCGGCGAGGCCGACTGGCCGGTGCTCGATTGCCTGGCTGGCTGGCTAGGTGGTGAATCATGGCGCAAACGCCCGTTGGGCCGGCCGCGCAAGATGCTCAAGCATGCCTGTGTGCGTTTTCAGCAACTGACGTCGCCGGCGGCGGCGAAGGCTGTGGAAGACACCGCGTTCTATCGCTCGGCGATGTTGCTGTCGCGCAATGACGTGGGGTTCAGCACCGAGCAGTTCAGCGCGCCGGTGGCCGATTTCCATGCGGCGTGCATCAGCCGTCTCGAAGCGTTCCCCGATAATTTGCTGGCCACCGCGACCCACGACCACAAACGCGGCGAAGACACCCGCGCGCGCCTGGCGGTGCTAAGCGAGCGCAGTGCCTGGTACGCCGAGGAAGTCCCGTTCTGGCGAACCCTCGCACGCCCCCTGCGCGACGACGACCAGATGCCGACTGCAGGCGATGAGTTGATCCTCTATCAAGCGATCCTCGGCAGTTGGCCGCTCGATTTGCGCAGTGACGATCAAGCAGCCTTGGAAAACTACACTCAACGCCTGTGGCAGTGGCAACAGAAAGCCTTGCGCGAAGCCAAGTTGCAAAGCAGCTGGAGCGCGCCGAACGAAGCTTACGAACAAGCGGTTCAGCAATTCCTGCAACGTCTGCTTCTGAGCCCCGAAGGTGAGCTGTTACGCGCGGCCCTCGGCAAAGCAGCCAAGAGCATCGCCGTCCCCGGCGCCCTCAATGGGTTGGCGCAAACCTTGCTGCGCATGACTGTGCCGGGGGTACCGGACCTGTATCAGGGCAATGAGTACTGGGACTTTTCGCTGGTCGATCCGGACAACCGCCGGCCGGTGGATTACGCCAGCCGTCAGCAGTCGATGCAGACGCCATTGGCACTGCCCGAGCTGTTGGCAGACTGGCGCGACGGGCGCATCAAGCAAACCCTGATCGCTCAGGTGTTGAACCTGCGACTCGAGCACACCGAGCTGTTTCGGCGAGGGACGTATCAAGCCCTGGAAGTCGTCGGCAGCCAGGCTCACCGGGTGCTCGCATTTGCTCGCTCGCTGGAAGGAAAACGCGCCATCGTGATCGTACCGATACGCTGCGCCGAACTGCTGAAAAACAGTGCCGAACCCCGAATTGACGCGCCGCTGTGGGGCGATACACGGGTCAAATTACCGTTCACCGCCCCTGATGAAAATTTGAAGGGACTTTTTTCAAGCACAACAGTCACACCCCAAAGGGAGTTGAACATCAGCGACGCGCTAGTGGATTTCCCGATCAATCTTTTTATCCAAACTACCCACACTTGAGTTCAGTTCAGGAGCATTGCGATGAGCACAAACGATAAACGCATCCGCGAATTCGCCTATCAAATCTGGGAATCGGAAGGAAAACCCGAGGGCCAGGACGCTCGCCACTGGGAGATGGCCCGCAAACTGGCTGAAGCCGAAGCCCTGGCACCGAGCAAATCGCCAAAAGCCGCTGGCAGCAAAGCCGCCGTCAAGGCCCCTGCCAGCAAAGCCAATGGCAAGGCTGCCGAGCCAACAACCAAAGCCAAAGCCAAGCCTGCCGCGGCGTCGAAGGTGATCCCTCCGGGCGAAAAAGCTACTGAGAAAAAGCCTCGAGCAGCGCGTAAACCGCCCGCTGTCTGACGCCTCTCACCCGTGTCCTGATTGACCTCGTGGCGAGCCTTCTCGCCACCGAGGGCTCGCTCGCCCTCAAAAAAAACCAGAGCCAAGAACTGTCCCCCCTTTGCAGGAGCACCTATGACCAGTCCGAAGAAAGCCGCGCCAGAACCTCAGGTCGAGGCCTCGCGAATCCGTGAAGGCTTGCCCTTCCCGCTGGGCGCGACCTGGGATGGCCTGGGGGTCAACTTCGCCTTGTTTTCCGCCAATGCCACCAAGGTCGAGCTGTGCATCTTCGATGATGCCGGCGAGGTCGAACTGGAACGCATCGAACTGCCGGAATACACCGACGAGATCTACCACGGCTACCTGCCCGACGCGCATCCGGGGATGATCTACGGCTACCGTGTCTATGGCCCGTACGACCCGGCGAACGGTCATCGCTTCAACCACAACAAACTGCTGATCGACCCCTACGCCAAACAACTGGTCGGCCAATTGAAATGGTCCGAAGCCCTGTTCGGCTACACCATCGGCCACCCCGACGCCGACCTGAGTTTCGATGAACGTGACAGCGCGCCGTTCGTGCCCAAGTGCAAGGTGATCGACCCGGCCCACACCTGGGGTCACGACCATCGGGTCAGCGTGCCGTGGGACAAAACCATCATTTATGAGACTCATGTGCGCGGTTTCAGCATGCGTCACCCCTCCGTCCCCGATAACGTGCGCGGCACCTTCGCCGGGTTGATGGTCGATGACGTGCTGGAACACATCCGCAAGCTCGGTGTGTCGACGGTGGAATTGCTGCCGATTCATGCCTTCGTCAACGACCAGCATCTGTTGCACAAAGGCATGACCAATTACTGGGGCTACAACAGCATCGCGTTCTTCGCCCCCGACCCGCGTTACCTGGCCAGCGGCAAGATCGCCGAGTTCAAGGAGATGGTCGCGCACCTGCACGAAGCCAATCTTGAAGTGATTCTCGACGTGGTCTACAACCACACCGCCGAGGGCAATGAACAAGGCCCGACCCTGTCCATGCGCGGCATCGACAACGCCTCTTACTACCGCTTGATGCCCGACGACAAGCGCTTCTACATCAACGATTCCGGTACCGGCAACACCTTGGACCTGAGTCACCCGTGCGTGCTGCAAATGGTCACCGACTCCCTGCGCTACTGGGCTTCGGAAATGCACGTCGACGGTTTCCGCTTCGACCTGGCGACTATTCTCGGGCGTTACCACGATGGCTTCGACGAACGTCACAGCTTCCTTGTGGCCTGCCGGCAGGACCCGGTGCTGCGCCAGGTGAAGATGATTGCCGAAGCATGGGATTGCGGCCCCGGTGGCTATCAGGTCGGTAACTTTCCGCCGGGTTGGGTCGAGTGGAATGACAAATTCCGCGACACCGTGCGTGCGTTCTGGAAAGGCGACGACGGCCAACTGGCGGACTTCGCCAGCCGCATGACCGCCTCCGGCGAGATGTTCAATCAGCGGGGCCGACGGCCGTATGCCTCGGTGAACTTCGTCACCGCCCACGACGGTTTCACCCTGAACGACCTGGTGTCGTACAACGACAAACACAACGAAGCCAACGACGAGAACAATCAGGACGGCAGTAACAACAACCTGTCCTGGAACCATGGCGTCGAAGGCCCGACCGACGATCCCGAGATCAATGAGCTGCGTCAGCGGCAGATGCGCAACTTCTTCGCCACGCTGCTGCTGTCCCAAGGCACGCCGATGCTGGTGGCCGGCGACGAATTCGCCCGCACCCAGGAGGGCAACAACAACGCCTATTGCCAGGACAGCGAGATCGGTTGGGTCAATTGGGACCTGAGCGAAGACGGCAAGTCCCTGCTCAAGTTCGTCAAACGGCTGATCAAGTTGCGCCTGACCTACCCGATCCTGCGTCGCGGCCGGTTCCTGGTGGGCAATTACAACGAGGACATCGGCGTCAAGGACGTCACCTGGCTCGCGCCGGATGGCAGCGAAATGTCCATCGAACAATGGGAGGAAGGCCATGGCCGCTGCCTCGGCATGCTGATGGATGGCCGCGCCCAGGAAACCGGTATCCGCCGCAAAGGCGCCGACGCCACCCTGCTGTTGGTGGTCAACGCCCATCACGACATCGTCAATTTCCTGCTTCCGGAAGTGCCAGACGGCGGTTTCTGGACCTGCATGATCGACACCAACCAACCGTCGATTCGGGGTCAGGAACGCTTCGAGTTCGGGCACGAATATTCCGTCACTGGTCGTTCGCTGCTGCTGTTCGAATTGCAGCGTGAGGAAGAAGAGTGAAATGGACCTTCAGGGATAGCCCGGATAAAAAAACGGACTGAATGGCGCATCGAGTCGACGAATAGCGTGACATGAGCAATACTCTGCTCGCGGCAATCCAGGGTTTGGAGCGCCGCACATTGCTATCAACGAGAACAAGGACGTAGCCATGAAATCGGTTTCCATCAGTGAAAGCATCCCGCCAGTACAAATCTGGAACAGCGCCCCGCAACTGGACAACATTCCTGTCATCAGCACTCAGACCCTGGTTCCCGCTGGCGCACGCGCCGTGGTGATTGCTCCACATCCCGGCGATGAAGTCGTGACCTGCGGCGGCCTGCTGCAGTTGCTCAGCGCCTTGGGTCATCCCCTGCAATTGATCTCGATTACCGACGGCAGCGCCAGCCATCCGGGCTCGCAGCAGTGGTCGGAGAAACGCTTGAGCGTGTTCCGCCCCCAGGAAAGCCTCGAAGCCTTGCGCCGGCTCGGGCTGCCGATGCACAGCCTCAAATGGATTCGTGGCGGCTTCACCGACAACGGCCTGGCCGAACGGGAATTTCAGATGTCTCAATTCATTGCCCGTTATTTACGCCCCGGGGATGTGGTGTTCAGCACCTGGCGCGAGGATGGCATTGTCGACCATGACGCCGTCGGCCGGGCCAGCGCCAAGGCCGCAGCCATGGTCGGTGCGGCGTTCAATGAAGTACCGGTCTGGGCCTGGCACTGGCCAACGCGTGATCGAGGGCTCATCCCCTGGCATCGCGCGCGCAAGGTGCGCCTGGACACCTGGACCGTCGCGCGCAAAAGCCACGCCACCCACGCCTACGCCAGCCAGCTCGACGGCGAACCGGCCATCGGCCTCGCCCCACTGCTGCCCCCGGTGCTTCTGGAACGGATACGGCAGCCCTACGAAATTGTCTTCGTCTGACGTAGCGCTGGTAGCAGCCTGTAGCAGCTGTCGAGCCTGCGAGGCTGCGTTCGGCTGCGTAGCAGTCGTCTATCCAGAGCATGGAGTTTGCCTGACACACCGCGTTGCCGGGTCTCACGACTGCTTCGCAGCCGAACGCAGCCTCGCAAGCTCGACAGCTGCTACAGTTTTCGGTGAACGGTAGTTACGACGAATCACTCTGAACTGCCCGCCGCTGCATCAGTCGCATACATAAGCAGCCCTGATTCAGAGGAGTGAACGTGACCAGTGATTCCAAGTGGCGGGCCGTCGAGTCATCTCCATTGAACACGCCCCCGGCGATTCATCGACTGAGAGTGCTGACGGTCAACACCCACAAGGGTTTTACCGCACTCAACCGACGTTTCATTCTCCCGGAACTGCGTGAAGCGGTACGCAGTACATCGGCGGACCTGGTGTTCCTGCAGGAAGTCGTCGGTGAACACGACCGCCATTCCACTCGCTACAACGATTGGCCGCTGACCTCACAATACGAGTTCCTGGCCGACAGCATGTGGAGCGACTTCGCCTACGGTCGTAACGCGGTCTACCCCAACGGTCACCACGGCAACGCCCTGTTATCGAAATACCCGATCCGCGAACACCGCAACCTCGACGTCTCGATCACCGGCCCCGAACGCCGCGGGTTGCTGCATTGCGTTCTGGATGTGCCGGGGCACACTGAAGTTCACGCAATCTGCGTGCATTTGAGCCTGCTGGAAAGCCATCGCCAGTTGCAGCTCCAGCTACTCTGCCAACTGCTCGAATCGTTACCCGACGATGCGCCGGTGATCATCGCCGGTGACTTCAACGACTGGCAGTTGCAAGGCAACACCGCCCTCGCCCGACGCGACTATCTACATGAAGCCTTCGAACGCCACCACGGTCGCCCGGCGAAAACCTATCCGGCGCGCTTCCCGCTGCTGCGTCTGGACCGGATTTATCTGCGCAATGCCAGCAGTCATGAGCCGCGGATACTGGGGCACAAGCCCTGGACGCATTTGTCGGATCATTTGCCGTTGGCGGTGGAAGTGCATCTTTGAAACGCTCATTAGCTTCGGCGTTTAGCGGACGCGTTTAAAGACACTCGGTGTTACGTCCTAACGGCTACAACGCCTTGCGTCGTTACCTACACGTACGCCAGAATCCGCTGGCTTGTGCGCCTTGTCCCTGGCCTCTATTGTTTCCCTACCACTGCCCATCAGTGGTCGGGTTTAGTAGCCCGGATTAAGCGATAACGGTTGCACAAGTATCATCCAGACAGGAATTCGCCTGTTCTTCATGGTGGCTGTGCGCTTGGCGCCCTAGGGCGCGCCGGTTTTTTGTTGCTTATCCGGTCTACTAACTCGCGCACAGCTGCCACCCTCTCGTTTAGTAGCGAGATGGTTGCCGCCTCACTATGAGAGAAAGCAACTATGTTCAAAGTAACGCCGAATCCCCCGAATACCCGTCCGGTACCCTACGACGTCTTTCGTGATCTTGACCCCAAGAAAATGGAAGAGGCGGCCGACCGCGCACTCAGCTTCTACCTCGACCCCGGGGCGTCGAAAACGCAGATACCGCCCCGCAAACCCAGCACCATTTTCACCATCGACGCAGCGGTGGATGACGAAACGTTGCTCGTCGAGGCCTGCGAATCGTTGGCATCAGCCAGCGCCATGGTCAACGATCTCGCCGACGTAACGGACGGCCCGCGACGGCAAACGATGCTGGTGCTGCAACGGATGATCATGTTGGGTGAGTTAGCGGTCAATCGCGTACTGGATAACCACAAGCCTGGGTAGTCGCCAGGCGGGTAGCGAGGGCGCCTGCGCCCTCACTATTTAGAAGCATTCAAAGGTCGCAACCGCGACGCGCTTCTTTATGACTACACCAGCAATATCGACAGCAATCAGCTGCGCGGAACGGCCGCAAATGTCGGTCTCAGGGTGAGTTGGCAAACCGGTAGCCCACTATCAAAAGCGCTCTGGAACGCGGATCTTTTGACGATTTTTCGAACAAACAAGAACTTAGATGTGCGGCGTAAATCAGTCACTTGCGAGTCCTAAAATACACATACCATTTATCGGCCATTTTCTTGACGCGATGTCAAGGGTCTTCTTAGCTACACGTTACTACCCCCGGAAATTCACCCGGGGCAAACCCCCAGACACCCGCGAAATCGGGCGGCCACAGGCTTGCCTCGCTACATTCGGTCGCCCCTCATTCGGGGTAGGAGAGACGCCAGAGCGAGATACGGCATGCGATTGCAAGGTAAACCTCCATGAAAACTTCATTCACCCAACAAGAGATCAAAGTCACTTTTTGCGCTGTCTCGAGTTCACTCCTTCTGTGCTCGTCCATGGATGTACAGGCAGGGACTGCAGAAGATGAAACCACGCCTTGGTACCGTCAGGATATTCCGGTCATGACCTTGCCAGCCGTCACTTTCACCACCCCCTACCCCGGCCGCTTCAGCACCGCCTCGGATACACAAAGTTCACACCTGACCATCGAGGGCGCTGCGCCTTCGGCCTGGGATCAGGTGTATGGACAAGCTTCGCGGCAGGCGCAAACCGATGTTCTGGCTCAGGGGTTTGCGATCCCTGGCAGTAGCGAATTCAAAGGTCCGGCGATCCTGACTCTGCAAAGCGGTAGCGGTAATACCCAGCGGGTCGGACTGGTCGGCGGCATGACTCAGTTACAAGGCAACAGCAACGGGCTGCTGACCGGTCGCGCCCTTGCTGACCCCGGCAACGACACCCTCAACCTCGAAGGCCAGAGCCTCGGCGCTTACTGGAGCCTGACCGGGCCCCAGGGCTGGCACGTGGACTTGACGGCCAGCGGCGGCCGGGTCAACGGCTTTAGCCGCAATGACCAAGGCGCCCGACAAGCGACCGAGGGCAGCGCGGTGACGCTGTCGGTAGAAGGTGGTTTCCCCATTGGTCTGAGCGATAACTGGGTAGTTGAACCCCAGGCGCAATTAATCAATCAACGCATTACCCTGGACACCCCGTATGCCGGCTCAGGCAATGCCTCGTCCAGCGATCTGACGTCCTGGAGCGGCCGGGTCGGTGCACGGTTGAAAGGTAGTTACGACATCAACGGCATGGGGGTCGAACCCTATATGCGAACCAACTTGTGGCACTCGGTGTACACCGGTAATACCGTGACCCTGGATCAGGTCGACAAGATCAGCAGCAGCCGCAACTCATCGACCGTCGAAGTGGGTTTGGGGTTGGTGGCCAGAGTGACGCCCGCCGTGAGTTTTTATGTCAGCGCCGACTACAGCAGTGATGTGGATGGCAATGATTTGAACGGGTTGATTGGCAGTTTGGGTGTGCGGATGCGGTGGTAAGTGTTTCAGCTCAAGAAATTGATTGTTCGGGCTGACCCCTTCGCGAGCAAGCCCGCTCCCACATTTGGTTTTATGTCGTACACAAAACTAATGTGGGAGCGGCGGTGCGACGATTCGACTTGCTCGCGAAGGGAGCGACTCGGTGTTAGATCAACCCTCCGGACGCAACATCAACACCGCCAGCGGTGGCAGGTTCAATACCAATGAGAGTGCCTGGCCATGGCTCGGCTCATCCTCGGTAAATGCCCCGCCGCTATTGCCATAGTTCGAACCGGCATAGGTGGCCGCATCGCTGTTGATCACCTCGGTCCAACGTCCGGCAAACGGTACGCCGATGCGGTAACCCTCACGCGGCACCGGCGTGAAGTTAGCCACCACCAACACTGGCCGCCCATCCCTGCTCCAGCGCATGAAGGCATAAACGCTGTTGATTGCGTCATCACCGATCAACCACTGGAAGCCTTGCGGCGCGTCGTCCTGATCATGCAGCGCCGGCTCTTCGCGATACAGCCGATTGAGATCGCCGACGAGTTTCTGCACACCTTTGTGTTCCGAGTACTGCAACAAGTACCAGTCAAGTTGCTGATCGTGGTTCCACTCACGCCACTGTCCAAACTCGCAGCCCATGAACAACAGCTTCTTGCCCGGATGCGCCCACATGAAACTGAGGTAGGCGCGCAGGTTGGCGAACTTCTGCCAGCGGTCGCCGGGCATCTTGTCGATCAGCGAATGCTTGCCGTGTACCACCTCATCGTGCGAGATCGGCAGGATAAAGCGCTCGGACCAGGCATACACCAGACCGAAGCTCAGTTCGTTGTGGTGATGGGCACGGTACACCGGGTCCTGCTGGATGTAGTGCAGCGAATCGTGCATCCAGCCCATGTTCCACTTGTAGTCGAAGCCCAGCCCGCCCTGTTGCGTGCCCTGGCTGACACCCGGCCATGCGGTGGACTCTTCGGCAATCACCAGCGCGCCGGGGGCTTCGAGGTCGACCACGTCATTGAGATGGCGCAGGAAGTCGATGGCTTCTAGGTTCTCCCGACCGCCGTGGCGGTTTGGCACCCATTCGCCGGCCTTGCGCGAGTAATCGCGGTACAGCATCGAAGCCACGGCATCGACCCGCAGGCCGTCGACGTGGAAATGCTTGAGCCAGTGCAGCGCCGAGGCCAGCATGTAGCCGTGCACTTCGGTGCGACCCAGGTTGTAGATCAGCGTGTCCCAGTCCTGATGGAAGCCTTCCTGCGGGTTGCCGTATTCGTACAGCGCGGTGCCGTCGAACTGCGCCAGACCGTGAACATCGGTCGGAAAATGTGCTGGCACCCAATCGAGGATCACGCCGATATCGGCCTGGTGGCAGGCATTGACGAACGCGGCGAAGTCATCCGGCGACCCGTAGCGGGCGCTTGGGGCGAATTGCGACAGCAGCTGATAACCCCAGGATCCGCCGAACGGGTGTTCCATGATCGGCATCAGCTCGATGTGGGTAAAACCCAGATCCTTCACGTAAGGAATCAGCCGCTCGGCCAACTCATGCCAGGTGTACAGGCGCGCAACTTCGCCCAAATCGTCCAACTCACATTGCCAGGACCCGGCATGCAATTCGTAGATCGACAGCGGCGCACTCACCCGATGACGGTCGCCCCGGGATTGCATCCACTCCTGATCCTGCCAATCGATGTTCAGCGGCGAAGCGACCTTTGACGCGGTGTCCGGCGGCAGCGAGGTGGCCAGCGCCATCGGGTCGGCCTTGAGCGGCAGAATGCCGTGGGTGCCGAGAATCTCGTATTTGTACGTTTCCCCCGGCTGCATGCGCGGGACGAAGATTTCCCATACGCCAGTCGGATGACGCAGGCGCATCGGGTGCCGGCGACCGTCCCAGTTGTTGAAGTCACCCACCACCGACACCCTTTTGGCGTTCGGCGCCCACACGGCGAAACGCACGCCATCGACACCGTCGACCGTTCTCAGCTGCGCGCCCAGGCACGCGCTGAGATCGCGGTGATTGCCTTCGGCGAACAGGTACAAGTCCATCTCGCCGAGCAACGGGCCAAAGCTGTAAGGGTCTTCGGAAACCTGTTCGCCACCGGCCCACCGGGTTCGCAGCAGATAAGGCTGCGCCCGATCGAAGTGCCCGACGAACAAGCCCGGCGTCTGGGTGGCCTCAAGGTTGCCGAGTTCCTCCCCGGAGTCCTTGGCCAGTACCTGCACGCTCAAGGCGTCCGGCAAATAAGCCCGAATGAATTGCCCACCATGACCATCGCCGTGGGGACCGAGAATTGCAAAGGGGTCGTGATGTTCGGCGCGTACCAATGCGTCGATGTCCCGCGATCTGGGCAGCAACGCTTCTTTAGCGTGACCCTGTTCCTTGTTCGAGAAACTCATGACTACTCTCCACCAAGATCGGAAAAGGGTTTAAGCCCACTCAATAACCCATACAAACCGTGCAACGGCACGGGCAACCATGTGGGGCGATTTTCTGCCTCATAGGCTACTTCATACGCTGCCTTCTCCAGGCCGAACAACGCCAATGCGGCGTCCTCGCCTTCCGGATCTTGCCATGCATGAGCAAGACTAGCTGCCGCCAGCCGATAAGCGTCGACAAATGCTTGTCTTGCTTCATTTAAATAGCGATCAGCGACACGTTGACGAGCGGCTCGGGCATCGGCCGTGTTGTCGACGTTGTGCACATTGATCGCCATCGCCGCAGCGTAGTCAAAAGAACGCAATACGCCACTGACGTCTTTGTACGGGCTGTGTTTTCCCCGTCGTTCGTGCAGCGGTCGCGCCGGCTCGCCTTCGAAGTCGATCAGGTAGGCGTCGCCCTTGATCACCAGTACCTGGCCCAGGTGCAAGTCGCCGTGGACGCGAATGCGCAGACCACCAACGGCTTTTTTGCCCAGCTCCTGAACATGGCTGAGGATGGCTTTTTTGTTGTCCAGTAAACGAGTGACCAAGGCTTTGTCTGCCGGGTTCAATTCGCTTTGATGCTGCTTGAGCAACTTCAGCGCGTACTCCAGTTGCGCCGCCACGTCCTTGGCGCAGGCCAGGGCATCTTTCTGGGTGGTGACCTTCGGGGCGAAGTCCGGGTTGTCGCTGGGCGCAGCCAGCACTTGATGCATTTCGCCCAGACGCTGACCGAGCATGCCGGCGAAGTCTCTCAGTTCGCCCAAGGCGTTGTAGTGTTGCTCCTGCTCGGACATGGCGTCGGCCAGTTCGTCGCGCAACGCCCGTTCGAGGTTGTTCTGGGTCCATTCCCAGGCGTCGCCCTGATTGCTCAAGTAGCCTTGGGCGATCATCAGCAGACTTTCCTCGCCCGCCGGGTCGCGGCGAACCACCGAACCCAGCAGCGGCGAGATATTGCCGAAACCGGCGTGAGTCAGGTACGCGCTCATTTCCAGTTCCGGGTGCACGCCAGACGCGACCTTGCGGATCAGTTTCAGCACCAGGCTGTTGCCGATCACCACCGAACTGTTGGACTGTTCGGCGGACAGGTAACGCACTTCCGATTCCCCGGTCAGACCGAGTTTCGCCAGTTCCCACGTCGGCTCAAAGCAGATATCGCCCGCACTGGATGGCAACACGGTATTACTTTGCATGCCCTGCAATACCGCATGCACAAAGGTGTCGAGGCTGAAGGCATCGGTGATCAAGCCGACCTGACGCACGCGCCGGACCCGAGACAAGGCCAGTTGCTGAGGCAACGCGGCACCCACCTGATCTTCGGAGATAAAGCCGAACGGCAGCTGATAGCGGCTGGTCTGGCCGCCACTGGTGACGTCGATTTCACTCAACAACACGGGGTGCAGCGGATCGCCGAAGCGCACGCCGTAAGCGATGTTGACCTGTTCGATGGCCGCGTCCTTGCCGGCAAACCAGCGGCGATTCTGCAGCCAGTTCGGCAAGATGCCCTGCTCCAGCGTGTCGCGTGACGGCGCTTCGAGCAGTTCTTCCATTTGTTTTTTCAGCACCAGCGTGGTGAAGTCCGGCAGGCTTTGCGCCGGTTCCACGTGCCAGCTCGGCATCTGGTTTTCCGCCGCCAATACGAACCAATAGAAGCCGTAGGGCGCCAGGGTCAGCAGGAAATTCAACTGACCAATAGGCGGGAAGGCGTTACCGCCGAGCATCTCCACCGGCACCATGCCGACGTAGGCCGACAGGTCCAGTTCCGCCGCTTGCGCGCTACGGGACACGTTGGCCACGCACAAGATGATTTCGTGCTTGCCGTCCGGCCCGGTGAATTCCCGGGTGTAGGCCAGAATCCGCCGGTTAGTCGGCGAGAGCATTTTCAGCGTACCGCGCCCGAAGGCCTTGGACTGCTTGCGCACGGCGAGCATGCGCCGGGTCCAGTTCAGCAACGAATGCGGGTCGCCGGCCTGGGTTTCAACGTTGACCGACAGGTAACCGTATTGCGGGTCCATGATCGGCGGCAGCACCAGGCTGGCCGGGTCGGCGCGGGAGAAACCGCCGTTACGGTCAATCGACCACTGCATCGGCGTGCGCACGCCGTCACGGTCGCCGAGGTAGATGTTGTCACCCATGCCGATTTCATCGCCGTAATACAGGGTCGGCGTACCGGGCATCGACAGCAGCAAACTGTTGAGCAGTTCCACGCGACGACGATCGCGCTCCATCAGCGGCGCCAAGCGGCGGCGAATGCCAAGGTTGATCCGCGCCCGACGGTCGGCCGCGTAGTAATTCCACAGGTAATCGCGCTCCTTGTCGGTGACCATTTCCAGGGTCAGCTCATCGTGGTTGCGCAGGAAAATCGCCCACTGACAGTTGGCCGGGATCTCCGGGGTCTGACGCAGAATGTCGGTGATCGGGAAGCGGTCTTCCTGGGCCAACGCCATGTACATGCGCGGCATCAGCGGGAAGTGGAACGCCATGTGGCATTCGTCGCCGTTCAGCCCTTTGGCGTCGGTGTCGCCGAAGTACAGCTGCGTGTCTTCCGGCCATTGGTTGGCCTCGGCCAGCAGCATGCGGTCCGGGTAATTGGCGTCGATTTCGGCACGGATCTGCTTGAGGACGTCGTGGGTCTCGGGCAAGTTTTCGTTGTTGGTGCCGTCGCGTTCGATCAGGTATGGAATCGCGTCCAGACGCAGACCGTCGATGCCCATGTCCAGCCAGTAGCGCATTACTGACAACACGGCTTTCATGACTTGCGGGTTATCGAAATTCAGGTCTGGCTGGTGGGAATAGAAACGGTGCCAGAAGTACTGACCGGCGACCGGGTCCCAGGTCCAGTTGGACTTTTCGGTGTCGAGAAAGATGATGCGGGTGCCATCGTACTTTTGATCGTCATCGGACCAGACATAGAAGTCCCGCGCCGCCGAACCTTTTTTGGCTTTTCGCGCGCGCTGGAACCAGGCGTGCTGGTCAGAGGTGTGGTTGATGACCAGTTCGGTAATCACCCGCAGGCCACGTTTGTGGGCTTCCGAGATGAACCGCTTGGCGTCGGCCATGGTGCCGTAATCAGAATGCACGCCACGGTATTCGGCAATGTCGTAGCCGTCATCACGCCGTGGCGAGGGATAGAACGGCAACAACCAGATGGTGTTGACGCCCAGATCGGCAATGTAATCGAGTTTGGCGATAAGACCGGGAAAGTCGCCGATCCCGTCATTGTTGGAGTCGAAAAAAGACTTAACGTGAACCTGGTAGATCACCGCATCCTTGTACCAGAGCGGGTCCTTGATAAAGGTGGCTGCCTTGGGTTTCTTCGCCATTTGAAACTCCTGTTGAAAACAGAAAACGCCCTATCCCAGATCGTTCCCACGCTCTGCGTGGGAATGCCTCCACGGACGCTCCGCGTTCGGCTCTGGATGGGACGCGGAGCGTCCCGGGCTGCATTCCCACGCAGAGCGTGGGAACGATCGGTGTTAAACGGTGATCCGCCAGATCCCGAACGGTTGATGCGCCGGGTCGATTCGCATGAACTGGTACTTGCCGTGCCAGATCCAGCGATGACCGCTCATCAAGTCTTCACCCTGGGTGCTGGCGTCGTCGGGCAAGCCCATTTCCCACAGCGGCAATTCGAAATTCGCTTCCTGGACGTTATGCGGATCAAGGCTCACCGCCACCAGAACGAAATTGCTGCCATCCGCGCTGCGTTTGCCGAAATACAGAATGTTGTCGTTCCAGGCGTTGTAGACCTTCAAGCCCAGATGCGTCTGCAGCGCCGGGTTCTGCCGGCGGATGCGGTTGAGCTGGGCGATCTCGGCAATGATGTTGCCCGACGCGTTGAAGTCCCGTGGGCGGATTTCGTACTTCTCGGAATTGAGGTATTCCTCCTTGCCCGGCACCGGAGCCGCTTCGCACAGTTCGAAGCCTGAATACATGCCCCACAGACCAGAGCCCATGGTTGCGAGTGCGGCGCGGATCAGAAAACCAGCGCGCCCCGACTCATGCAAAAACGCCGGGTTGATGTCGGGTGTGTTAACGAAGAAGTTCGGCCGGAAGCATTCGCGCCACGGTGACTCATTGAGTTCGGTGAAATAGGTGGCCAGCTCGGACTTGTTGTTGCGCCAGGTGAAGTAGGTGTAGCTCTGGGAGTAACCGACCTTGCCCAACCGCGCCATCATTGCCGGGGTGGTGAAGGCTTCGGCCAGGAAGATCACCTCGGGGTACAGCGCCCGCACATCAGCGATCAGCCACTGCCAGAACGGCAGCGGTTTGGTGTGAGGGTTGTCGACGCGAAACAGCTTCACGCCCTCCTCGACCCAACCCACCACGATGTCGCGCAACTCGACCCACAGACTCGGAATCGCATCGGTGGCATAGAAATCGACGTTGACGATGTCCTGGTATTTCTTCGGCGGGTTCTCGGCGTATTTGATCGTGCCGTCGGGACGCCAGTTGAACCAGCCCGGATGCTGCTGCAGCCATGGATGATCCTGGGAACACTGAATTGCGAAATCGAGGGCGATTTCCAGCCCATGGTCCGCGGCCGCCGCGACAAGACGTCGGAAGTCTTCGCGCGTGCCCAGCTCCGAATGAATGGCTTCATGCCCGCCCTCTTCGCTGCCGATGGCATACGGACTGCCCGGATCGTCCGGCCCGGCGGTCAAGGAGTTGTTCGGGCCCTTGCGATAGCTGCGGCCGATCGGGTGGATCGGCGGGAAGTACAGCACATCGAAGCCCATGTCCTGGATCATCGGCAGCCGCGAATGCACATCGTTGAAGGTGCCATGACGGGCCGGATCGTCAGTGATCGAACGCGGAAACAATTCATACCAACTGGCGAACTGCGCCAGCTCCCGTTCGACGTCGAGCGGGTACTCAGGGCTGATGCTCAAATAGGCACGATGATCGGCCAGCGCCATCAGCTCGGCGCTACGCTGGTGCAGAAACAGCTCGACCTGCTCGATTTCGAGCAGGCCTGACAATTCATGGTGCAGCGCCGCCAGTTGCTCGCTCAGCTGTCCTTCCGTGCGTTCGGCGGCTTGCTGGACTTGAGTCCGCCCTTCTTGCAGCTCCAGGCTGATCGGCACTCTGGCTGCGTGTTTTTTCTCCAGGTCATAACAGAAGCTGGCGAACTGATCGATCCAGGCTTCGATGCAAAACACATAACGACCCTGACGCGCGACCCGGAACTGGCCCTGCCAACCGTTATTGCCCAGGTCGGCCATGTCTTCGCTTTGCCAGGTTTCATCACCCTCGGCGTGCCAGCGTATGCGCACGGCCAATTTGTCGTGACCGTCGGCGAACACTTTGCTGGTCACCACCACGTCCTGACCCACCACGGCTTTGACGGCGAACTGCCCGCCATCAAGGGTCGGCATGGTGTTTTCGATGGCGATGCGCGGTAGCAGTAAAGCCTGCGACAGCGGCATATGAGGGTTGTAGTTCAGCTCTGTGGGTTTTTCAGCAGTCATCGAGCATCTCTCCTTTACGCCCCATGGACGCTCTTGTGTCTGTGGCTTGTAACAGGATAGCCATCCCGCAGGACCGTCCGCCCCGGAATGGACTCACTTAGGTTCCGAGCCACAGGCAAAGGTAAAGTTCACGAGGATTTGCCTGGGCCTTCGGCGGAATCAATTCCTTTACACGGTGGTCAACACACTTAAGCACGACTTACGCCATGTGCCACTGGAGGCTGAATTTATGAGCATTCCGATCCCTGCCGAAACGCCTGATCCAAACATCGACAGCCCGACTATTCCGCCAACCGAGCCTGAACCTGTGCCTGAGCAAGACCCGCCCGGTACCACACCGCCTCCGCGGGAAGACCCGCCGAGCACCATGCCACCGGTGATCGTTACACCGGAGCATTGATCGTTCCCACGCTCCGCGTGGGAATGCAGCCCGGGACGCTCCGCGTCCCTGCCGAAGCGGACGCGGAGCGTCCATTGAGGCATTCCCACGCAGAGCGTGGGAACGATCAGCGTAGGAGCGTCGACCATTAATCGGTTGCACAGAACGATGATCCTCGGCTGCGCCCTAACACTTTAGAACCCGCAGAAAAAAGGACACCTCCATGACTGTGCGCATCGAAAGCCAGACCTGCTTCTTCATTACCGAGAACGGCGAAGAAATTCGTTTGTGTCCCGACGTCACCATCATTACCGACTCGGAAAAAGCCATGTCGGCGGTGGAGCTCAATGGCCAGCGCTTCTACATTACCGAAGCAGAAGCCGACGCATTGACCGTAGCAGGCGCAGTCGACGGGCGTAAGCATTTGAAGGCCACCGACAGTGATTCGGTGATTTGACTGACCCGGATCAACAACACCCGCAGACGCTTGATATAGGTGTCTGCGTCCCACTGCAGCGGGTGCATCAACTTGTCGCAGGCAGCGGATCGACGCCCATCTGATCCGCTTTTTATTGCAATAGGTGAGTCTGTTATGCAAACAGATCGCCGCTCATAGTGCTCAGGCCTGATGGAGGCTGATGAGCGAAAGACCATGAGCGATAGAATCCCCGTCCGAATTGTTGAAAGTGCCCCGCTAGTGCAAAGCTATGAGCCTTCGCGTCCAAAGATGAAGGCCAAGTCCAGCGACAACCTGATCCACACCCGCAGCTTCACCGGTTTATTCCGCACCCTGCGCATGAGCGGCGCGGGGTTTCTGTTTTTGCTGTTCTTCGGCACGGTGTGGTTGAACTGGGGCGGCCGCCAGGCGGTGCTCTGGGACCTTTCCGAAAGCAAATTCCACATCTTCGGCGCAACCTTCTGGCCGCAGGATTTCATCCTGCTGTCGGCGCTGCTGATCATTGCCGCGTTCGGCCTGTTTGCGATTACCGTGTTCGCCGGGCGGGTCTGGTGCGGTTACACCTGTCCACAGAGCTCCTGGACCTGGATCTTCATGTGGTGCGAGAAACTCACCGAAGGCGAACGCAACCAGCGGATCAAGCTGCAAGCCGCGCCCTGGGGCCTGAACAAACTGATCCGCCGCTCGGCCAAGCACATCTTGTGGCTGGCCATCAGCCTGTTGACCGGCCTGACCTTTGTCGGCTATTTCACCCCGATCCGGCCGCTGGCCGAAGAACTGCTGACTTTGCAGATGGGCGGCGTCAGTCTGTTCTGGGTGCTGTTCTTTACCGGCGCGACTTACATCAACGCCGGTTGGCTGCGTGAAGCGGTGTGCATGCACATGTGTCCGTATGCGCGGTTCCAGAGCGTGATGTTCGACAAAGACACCCTGACCATCTCCTACGACGTGGCCCGTGGCGAAAACCGTGGCCCGCGCAAACGTGACGTGGCACCGGCTGAAGTCGGCCTCGGTGATTGCATCGACTGCCAGGTGTGCGTGCAGGTCTGCCCGACCGGCATCGACATCCGCGACGGCTTGCAGATGGAATGCATCGGCTGCGCCGCGTGTATCGACGCCTGTGATTCGATCATGGACAAAATGGGCTACGCCCGCGGGCTGATCAGCTACACCTCGGAGCATCAGTTGCAGGGCGGCAAGACTCATTTGTTGCGGCCGCGATTGATCGGCTACACCGTGGTCCTGCTGGTGATGATCGGTGCGCTTGCCCTGGCGCTGGTGGAGCGGCCGATGGTCTCGCTGGACGTCAGCAAGGACCGTGGCCTGTTCCGCGAGAACAGTCAGGGGCAGATCGAAAACATCTACAGCCTGAAAGTCATCAACAAGACCCAGCAACGTCAGGATTACCGTCTGACCCTGGTCGATGGCGACGGCTTCCAGTTGCAAGGCAAGACCGAACTGAGCCTGGCACCGGGCGAGATTGTGGATGTGCCGGTGTCGGTGGCGATGACCACGGAACGGCCGAGCAGCAGTTCGCAGACGATCAGCTTCAAGATTGTCGACAGTGATGAGCCAGAGATTTATAGCGTGGCGAAGAGCCGGTTTGTTGCGCCGATGAACCGTTGAGCCTTTAGAATCCACCCCTCACCCCAGCCCTCTCCCCACGGGGGAGAGGGGGAAAGGGAGCAGATCTTCAAGCCTTTCAAAACCTGAGTTCGACTAGATATTTCAGGTCGCAGTATTTTGAACAAACACCTCGGTCAGTCCCCTCGCCCCTCTGGGGAGAGGGTTAGGGTGAGGGGTGGATATCCCTGACACCCAACAAAAACCCCAGGCAACAAGGCCACCCGATGAAACGCTACGAAAAATTCGCCGACGACATCGCTGAACTGATCCGCTCCGGTGTCCTCGGCCCCGGCCAGCGCGTGCCGTCAGTACGCTACGCCAGTCAGACTTACGGGGTCAGCCCGTCCACCGTGTTCCAGGCCTACTACCTGCTCGAACGCCGCGGCCTGATCCGCGCTCGCCCGCGTTCCGGCTACTTCGTCAACGCACACGCGCCGAGCCCGTTCTCGGAGCCGGTGATCAGCAGTCAGGTCAACGAGTCCACCGAAGTCGACGTCAGCGAACTGGTGTTCTCGGTACTCGACTCGATCAAGGACCCGAACACCGTGCCCTTCGGCTCGGCATTCCCCAGCCCGACCCTGTTCCCACTGCAGCGCCTGTCGCGCTCCCTGGCCAGCGCCGCCCGCGAGATGGACCCGCGCATGGTCGTCACCGACATGTCGCCGGGCAACCCGCAACTGCGTCGACAAATCGCCCTGCGCTACATGGTCGGCGGGCTGATGCTGCCCATGGAAGAACTGCTGATCACCAACGGCGCGCTGGAAGCGCTGAACCTGTGCCTGCAAGCGGTCACCGAGCCCGGCGATCTGGTGGCCATCGAAGCCCCGGCGTTCTACGCGTGCCTGCAAATCCTGGAGCGGCTGAAGCTCAAAGCCGTGGAAATCCCTGTGCATCCGCGCGATGGCATCGACCTTGGCGTACTCGCGCAAACCCTGGCACGGCACCCGATCAAGGCTGTCTGGTGCATGACCAGTTTCCAGAACCCGATGGGCGCGACGATGCCCGAGGCGAAGAAACAGGAGCTGGTTGAGCTATTGCGCAGCCATCAAGTGCCGCTGATCGAGGACGACGTCTACGCCGAGCTGTATTACGGCCAACAGGCGCCGAAACCGGCCAAGTCCTTTGATACCGAAGGGCTGGTGATGCACTGCGGTTCGTTCGCCAAAAGCCTGGCCCCCGGCTACCGCATCGGTTGGGTCGCCGCCGGACGTTATGCGCAGAAAATCGAACGGCTGAAACTCATGACGTCGCTGTGCGCGTCGATGCCCGCCCAGGCGGCCATTGCCGATTACTTGCAACACGGCGGCTATGACCGGCACTTGCGAAAACTGCGCTACGCCCTGGAGGAACAGCAAAGCGCCATGCTCGCCGCGATCGCGCGCTACTTCCCGGCGCAAACTCGCGTCAGCCAACCGGCCGGCGGTTACTTCCTGTGGCTGGAATTGCCACCGCAGATGGATTCGCTGAAGTTGTTTCAGATGGCGTTGGCGCAAGGGATCAGCATTGCGCCCGGGCCGATCTTTTCACCGACCCAGCGCTTCAGGA
Source organism: Pseudomonas sp. GL_093 (assembly GCF_057837605.1). NCBI lineage: Bacteria > Pseudomonadati > Pseudomonadota > Gammaproteobacteria > Pseudomonadales > Pseudomonadaceae > Pseudomonas > Pseudomonas sp. GL_093. Next base: position 3,679,072 of record NZ_CM174448.1, read on the forward strand.
ATTGTATCCGCCTGAATTACGGCAGCCCTTGGGATGAGACAGCCGAGAAGGCGATGGAGACGTTGGGCCGGATTGTGCGGTCGTTCTGAGGGTTTGATGGCGTCGGGTCTATCGCCATCGCGAGCAGGCTCGCTCCCACAGGGATTGGTGTTGTTCACAATTATTGTGTTCACATCTATCCAATGTGGGAGCGAGCCTGCTCGCGATGAGGCCAGATCAAACAGTGCAAATCTGAAGGGTTAACGCCCGCCGCCAAGGTCAACAAACGTCCCGGTCGCGTAGGAAGCCTTGTCCGACAGCAACCACACGATCGCCTCAGCCACTTCTTCCGGACGCCCGCCCCGAGCCATCGGAATCGCCGACTCCAACTTGCTGACCCGATCCGGGTCGCCGCTCAATGCGTGGAAATCGGTGTAGATGTAACCAGGGCGCACCGCGTTGACGCGGATGCCTTCGCCGGCCACTTCCTTGGACAGGCCGATGGTGAACGTATCCAGCGCACCTTTCGACGCGGCGTAGTCGACGTACTCGCCGGGCGCGCCCAAGCGTGAGGCCACCGAGGACACGTTAACGATGCTGCCGCCCTGCCCGCCATGCTTGGGCGACATGCGCAGGATCGCGTGTTTGGCGCAGAGGATCGGCGCCAGGACGTTGGTTCTGAGGATTTTGAGAATACGGAATTCCGACATTTCATCGATCCGCGACTTATGCCCGACGGTGCCGGCATTGTTCACCAGTGCAGTGACCCGGCCCAACTCAGTGTCCACGCGGTGGAACATCGCGATCACTTCGTCTTCGATGCTGACATCAGCGCGCACTGCGATGGCAGTGGCGCCGAGGGCGCGGACTTGTTCCAGCACAGTTTGCGCAGCGGATTCATCGGCCAGGTAGTTAATGCAGATCCGATAGCCTTGTTCGGCGGCCAACAGGGCTGTGGCGGCGCCGATACCGCGGCTACCGCCGGTGATGACGATGACTTTGTCCATGCGAAATTTCCCCCATTCCAAGCGTTAGCAGTCGGGGCCAAGAATAACCGTCATTGCTGGCTTTTGCATGGGCTCACATCAATCACATTGTTCTCAACTCACCGCCAATTGCTCTGCACGCAGAATATCCACCATGAAGCGTTCGGCCGGCAGCGGGTGCCCGAGCAGATAACCCTGCAGCGAATCACAACCGAGTTGCGTCAGGAAGTCTTGCTGCGAGTCGGTTTCCACCCCTTCGGCGACGATCCGCAACCCCAGCGCCTGGCCGAGGGCAACGATGGCGGAAACGATGGCGGCGTCATCGCTGTCACGCTCCAGATCGCGGACAAAACCCCGGTCGATCTTCAGTTCGTTGGCCGGCAAGCGCTTGAGGTACATCAAACTCGAGTAGCCGGTGCCAAAGTCGTCGATCGACAGGTCGACACCCATTGTCGACAGCTCCTGAAGCACCGTCATGCTCGCATCGGCATCGCTCATGGCGGTGGTTTCAGTGATCTCGAGGGTCAGGCTGTTGGCCGGCAAGTGGTGAGTGGCCAACGCTTTGGCGACGCTCTGGACCAGACCCGCGTGGCAGAACTGCAAGGCAGAAAGGTTCACCGCGATGCGCCAGTCGGTGTACCCGAGCACGTACCACTCGCGCATCTGACGGCAGGCTTCGTTGAGCACCCACTCGCCAATCGGAATGATCAGCCCGGTTTTTTCCGCCAGTTCGATGAACTTGTCCGGCAACAGCATGCCCTGGGTCGGATGCACCCAGCGCAACAACGCCTCGGCACCGACCGGCCGGCCATTGTTGGCATCGAACTTGGGTTGGTAATAGAGACTGAATTGCTGCTGATCAATGGCAATACGCAAGTCCTGCAATAACTGCAGCTGTTTGCGCGCGTTGCTGTTCATCGAGGCATCGAAGAAGCTGTAGCCGTTTTTCCCGGCGCCCTTGGCGTGATACATCGCCGCGTCAGCGTTCATCAGCAATTCCTCGGCGGTTTCACCGTTGCCCGGGTATATAGCGATGCCGACGCTGGCGGAAATCTGCAAGTCATGTTCGTCGACCCGGAACGAACGCCCGATCAGCCCCACCTGCCGGGCCGCCAGGTTCAATGCGTCATTCTGTTCGCCGAGCTGCACCAGTAAAACGAACTCATCGCCGCCGATCCGTGCCAGGGTGTCCTGGCTGCGCAAATCCTCGCGCAGACGCAAGCCGACCTCACACAACAACAGATCGCCCATATGGTGACCGAAGGCATCGTTGACTGGTTTGAAACCGTCCAGATCGATGAACATCAACGCGAAACAACCGCCCTGTTCCTGCACCATGGACATTGCCTGATCGATGCGGTCAGCCAACAACACGCGATTCGGCAGGCCGGTCAGGGTGTCATGCAGGGCCAGTTGAGTCAGTTCGCGGTTGGCCTCGGTCAATGAGTGGGCAAGGCCTGCGGTGCGGGCCTCAAGGCGCGCATCGAGGATCGAGGTCAACAAGGCAAGGCTCAACACTGCCAGGGTGGTGATCAGCACCAGATTGTCCAGGCCCTTGCCGTTCAGGCCGCTGACGGCCGCGCCACAGAAGCTGCCATCCGGGAAACGCGCCGCCGCCATGCCGGTGTAGTGCATGCCGACTATCGCGAAACCCATGATCACCGCCGCACCGCCACGGATCAGGCCGACATAAGGTGTGTGCTGGCGCAGGCGGAAAGCGATCCATAACGCGGCGCCCGAGGCGACTACGGCGATCAGCAGCGAGGCGCCGAACAGCGTCGGATCGTAATCGATACCCGGCTGCATGCGCATGGCGGCCATGCCGGTGTAGTGCATCGCGCTGATCCCGGAACCCATGACCAGCGCGCCGAATGCCAATTGCCAGGCTGGCAATCGTGGCTGGCTGACCAGCCACAGGGCAAAGCCGCAGGACAGGATGGCAATCAGCAGAGACAGCAACGTGATGCCGACGTCGTAACCGAGGTCGATGGGCAATTTGAACGCGAGCATGCCGATGAAATGCATCGACCACACGCCAACCCCCATGGCAAAGGCGCCGCCCGCCGTCCATAAATGCACGGCCCGGCCCTTGGCCGTGGCGATGCGTTCGGTCAGGTCGAGCGCGGTATAGGAGGCGAGAATCGCCACAAAAAGCGAGATGATAACCAGCGTGGGGGAATAGCTACCGATAAGCATGAGACTACTCGCGACAGCCCTCCGTGCTCGGGGGGCAAATCGGGCGATTGTACTGATTGCGCAAAAGAACGCACTGACAAAATTAGCAAAGGGCCATCAAGCCGATGAAACGCTTGTTTGACACCTCGCGACGGCCGCGACCACCCGTAGCAGCTGCCGAGCCTGCGCAGCCGAACGCAGCCTCGCAGGCTCGACAGCTGCTACGGAGTATCGAGTTGCCGTCAGAGAGGGGGCGCCTACTCTTTTTCGCTCACTTGCAACGCCCCATCCCAGCCACCGCCCAGTGCCGCGATCAACTGCACACTGGCAATCAATCGGCTCTGCAACAGGCTCAGCACGCTGCGTTCGTTGTTCAACGCTGTGGCCTGAACGACCACCACGCCCAGATAAGCGATCACCCCTGCCTTGTACTGGTTCTGGGTCAGGCGCAAGGACTCTCGCGCCGCGTCCAGTGCTTCCTGGCGCACGCCTGCTTCGTCTTCCAGGACCTTGAGCTGTACCAGGTAGTTTTCCACTTCACGGAAGCCATCGAGCACGGTCTGGCGGTACTTGGCCACTGTTTCGTCGTAGGCCGCTTCGCTGCGGTCAACTTCCGCGGAGCGCTGACCGCCGTCGAACAAGGTCATGGCCAATTGCGGCCCGACCGACCAGAAGCGGTTCGGCACGCTGATCCAGTTGGCATAGGTGCTGCTGCTATAGCCACCGTTCAGACTCAGGGTGAAGTCCGGGTAAAAGGCCGCCTTGGCCACGCCGATGTTGGCATTGGCGGCCATCACCGAGCGTTCAGCGGAGGCGATGTCCGGGCGGCGCTCGAGCAATTGTGAAGGCAGGCTCAGCGGTATCTCGGGCAACGCAGGAATGTCTTTGCTGTCAGCCAGGCTGAACTCGGCCGGCGGTAGACCGATCAGTACGGCAATGGCATTCTCGAATTGAGCACGCTGCCAGATCAGATCAACCATGTCAGCCTGGGTGCTTTTGAGCTGAGTCTGAGCCTGCGCCACCGCGTCCTTGCCGGAGACACCGGCGCGGTACTGGTTTTCGGTCATTGTCAGCGAGCGCTGATAGGCCTCGACCGTCGCTTCCAGCAGGCGTTTCTGCTCGTCGATCACCCGCAATTGCAGATAGTTCTGCACCAGTTCCGACTGTTGGCTCAAGCGCATCGCCGCCAGATCGGCATAACTCGCCTCGGCGTTGGCGGTGTCGGCTTCAAGTCCTCGGCGCAACTTGCCCCAAACGTCGGCCTCCCAACTGACTCCGGCCTGTGCGGTGTAAGTGTCACGAATCCCGCTGGAAGAACTGGTCAAGCTCGAACTGCTGCTGCCGGTGCCCTGGCTGGAGCGGTTTTTCCCGACGGTCAGGTCCACGGTCGGAAAAAACGCGCCACGGGCACTGCGCACCAAGGCTTGTGCCTGACGGTACTGAGCTTCGGACTGCGCAACGGTCTGGTTGGCACTGTTGAGTTTTTCGATCAGGCCATTGAGCTGCTGATCGCCATACAACTCCCACCAGGCGCCACGGGCCAGGGAATCGCTGGGATTGGCCTGACGCCAGCCTGCCGCTTCCTTGTATTGCGCCGGCGCAGCCGCTTGCGGGCGCTGGTAATCCGGGCCGATGGCGCAGGCGCTGAGCATCGCCACGCACAGCGCCAGGCTCAACAAACGCGAGCCTCGGGCCGTAACCAGCGGTGCAGCCAGAGTGATAAGCGAACGGTCAGTCATAGCGGAGTTTCCAGAGCAGCATCGGTACGTACCCCACGCCAGTGGTTGAAGCGATGGCGCAGTTTGTCGAGATAGAGGTAAACCACCGGGGTGGTGTAAAGGGTCAGCACCTGGCTGAAGATCAGCCCGCCAATGATGGTCAGGCCCAGCGGCTGACGCATTTCCGCACCTTCGGCGCGGCTCAGCAGTAACGGCAATGCGCCGAGGATCGCCGCCAGGGTGGTCATCAGAATGGGCCGCAGACGTTGCAGGCAAGCGCTGCGAATCGATTCCAGCGGCGCCATGCCCTGATGCCGTTCCAGCTGCAAGGCCAGGTCGATCATCAGAATGGCGTTTTTCTTCACCACGCCGATCAGCAAGAACAGCCCGAGCAACGAGATCAGGCTGAACTCACCGCCCAACGCGTAAATCGACAGCAACGCGCCGACCCCGGCCGACGGTAAGGTCGAAAGAATGGTCAGCGGATGGATGTAGCTTTCATACAGCACACCGAGCACCAGATACACCGCCACCAGTGCGCCGAGAATCATCCACGGTTGGCTCTTCTGGGTCGCGGCGAAGGCGTCGGCGGTGCCGGCCATTTTCACGATCACGTCTTCCGGCATACCCAGTTTGGCGATAGCCCGCTCAATGGCCGCCGTGCCCTGCTCCACCGTCACGCCTTCGGCCATGTCGAAGGAAATGCTCTCGGAGGCGAACTGGCCTTCGTGGCTGACGCGGTCGTCTTCCAGACTGTTTTCGTAATGAGCAATGGTCGAGAGCGGAATCCGCGCACCGTCGGCGGTGATCACCTGAACCTGTTTGAGGGTGATCGGGTCCTGGGCATATTTGGGATTGACCTCCATGACCACCTGATACTGGTTAAGGCTGTCGTAAATCGTCGAAATCTGCCTCTGGCTGTAGGCGTTGTTCAGCACCGCGGTGACCATGTCCATGTCGACGCCCAGGCGTTTGGCCTGATCACGATCGACGATCAGGGTCACCTGTTGGGCGCCGCGCCCTTCACGGGCATCAATCGCGGTCAGCTCCGGCAAGGCCTTGAGCGCAGTCACGACTTTCGGGTACCACTCGCGCAACTCGCCAAGGTCGGCGCTTTGCAGGATGTAGGAATACTGCGACGTGGTTTGCTCACGACCGCCACCAAACTGCAGGTCCTGATCAGCCATCAGCATCAGCTGCGCACCGGCCACCTTGGGCATTTCCTTGCGCAGGCGTTCGATGACCTTTTGCGCAGAAATGTTGCGTTCCTTGATCGGTTTCAGCCGCACCAGCATGAAGGCGTTGTTGGTGCCGTTGGTGCCGCCGATGAAGCCGGCAACGCTTTGCACCGCGTCATCCTTGAGCACGGCACGGCGGAAGGTTTCCATTTTTGGCTGCATCACGCTGAACGACAGTCCGTCGTCGCCGCGCACAAAACCGATCAGTTGGCCGGTGTCCTGCTGAGGCAGAAATGTTTTAGGAACAACGATATACAGCGCAATGTTAACGCCGACTGTCACGATCAGGCTAAGCAAGGTCAACCGGCGGTGACGCAGCACCCAGTCGAGGCTGGTCGCGTATTTGCCGACCATCCACTCGTTGGCGCGCTGACTCCAGCGCTGCAAACGGTTTTCCTCTCCCGGCGTATGCGGCTTGAGCCAGCGGGCGCAGAGCATCGGGGTCAGCGTCAGCGAGACCACCAGCGACACCACGATGGACGCCGCCAACGTGATGGAAAACTCGCGAAACAGGCTTTCGACGATCCCGCCCATAAACAGGATCGACAGGAACACCGCCACCAGCGAGACGTTCATCGACAGCAAGGTGAAGCCGACTTCCTGCGCCCCGAGGTAAGCGGCCTTCATCGGCGGCACGCCTTTGTCGATGTGCCGGGAAATGTTCTCCAGCACCACAATGGCATCGTCCACCACCAGCCCGGTGGCCAGAATCAGCGCCATCAGCGACAGGTTGTTCAGGGAGAATCCGTAGAGGTACATCACCGCAAAGGTGCCGACCAGGGAAACAGGCACCGCAAGGGTCGGAATCAACGAGGCGCGGAAGTTACCGAGGAACAGGAATACCACCAGAATCACCAGTGCCACGGCAATCAGCAGGGTCATTTCCGCTTCGTGCAAGGTCGCCTTGATCACCGGCGACCGGTCCATCGCCACGTTCAGCTTCACGCTGGCCGGCAACACCGCCTGCAACGCCGGCAGTTGAGCCTTGATTGCGTTGACCGTCTCGATGATGTTGGCGCCGGCCTGGCGGTTGATCACCAGCAGTACCGCCGCGTCGTTGTTGAAGAAACCGCTGTTGTAGCGGTCTTCGACGCCGTCGCTGACCTTGGCCACATCCTTCAGGCGCAGGGCCGCGCCGTCCGCGTAGTGAATGATCAGCGACTCGTAATCCTTGGCTTTTTCCAGTTGATCGTTGGCCTGAACCTGCCACAGCCGCTGGCTATCTTCGACCGACCCTTTTGGCCTGCGCACGTTGGCGTTGGCGATGGTGTTGCGCACATCGTCCAGCGCCACGCCGTATTGGTTGAGCGCCTGCGGTTCGAGTTCGATGCGCACCGCCGGCAGGGAACTGCCGCCGATCTGCACTTCGCCGACACCCTGCACCTGAGACACGCTCTGGGACAGAATCGTCGAGGCCAAATCGTAGAGCTGGCCTTTTTCCAGCACGTCGGAGGTCAGCGACAGCACCATGACCGGCGCCTGGGACGGGTTGACCTTCTTGTAGGTCGGCATGCTGCGCATCCCGCTCGGCAGCAGGTTGCGCGAGGCGTTGATTGCCGCTTGGACTTCTCGCGCCGCGCCGTTGATGTCGCGGTCCAGGTCGAACTGCAAAATCACCCGGGTCGAGCCCTGGCTGGAGCGGCTGCTCATGGTGTTGACCCCGGCGATGGCGCCGAAGGAGCGTTCCAGTGGCGTGGCCACCGTCGAGGCCATGACCTCAGGGCTGGCACCGGCCAGATTCGCCTGGACCACGATCACCGGGAAGTCCATCTGCGGCAGCGGCGCCACCGGCAACAGGCCGAAGCTCACGCCGCCCAGCAGCATGATCGCCAGGCTCAGCAACATCGTCGCGACCGGGCGCTTGATGAAAGGTCCGGACAGGTTCATGGCTGTTCTGCCGCTTCCACGGCTTCAGGCTTGCGACCCCAGCGCCGACCGAGGCGGTCGAAGTACAGGTAGATGACCGGCGTGGTAAACAGCGTCAGCACCTGACTCACCAACAAGCCACCCACCATCACCAGACCCAACGGTTGACGCAGTTCCGCGCCGGAACCGGTCGCCAGCATCAGCGGCACCGCGCCGAACAACGCGGCCAGTGTGGTCATCAGAATCGGCCGGAAACGCAGCAGCGCCGCCTGATAGATCGCCGTTTCCGGGTCCATGCCCTGATTGCGCTCGGCGTCGAGGGCGAAGTCGATCATCATGATCGCGTTCTTTTTCACGATACCGATCAACAAAATGATGCCGATGATCGCGATCATGCCCAGATCATTCCCGCTCAACAGCAGCGCCAGCAAGGCGCCGACCGCCGCCGAGGGCAAGGTCGAGAGAATGGTGATCGGATGGATGTAGCTCTCGTACAGCACACCGAGCACGATGTACATGGTCACCACCGCCGCCAGAATCAGCAGCAAGGTACTCGACAGCGAGGCCTGGAATGCCTCGGCCGCGCCCTGGAACTGGGTCTGCACGCCAATCGGCATGCCGATGTCCTTCTGCACCTGGTCGATGATCTCCACCGCATGCCCCAGCGCCACGCCGGGTGCGAGGTTGAAGGACATCATCACTGCCGGGAACTGACCGATATGAGTGATCGCCAGTTGCGCCTGACGCTCCTCGATGTGCGCCAGACTGGACAGGCGCACTTGCCCGCCGTCGGTGGTTTTCACGTGAATCTGGTTCAGCGCATCCGGGCCGATCTTCTCGCCGGCCTGCGATTGCAGCACCACGCGGTATTGGCTGGCCTGGGTGTAGATGGTGGAAATCTGCCGCTGACCGAAGGCGTCGTACAGCGCATCGGTGATGTTCGACACCGACACACCAACCCGGGACGCTGCATCACGGTCAATCACCAGATAGACCTGCAAGCCCTTGTCCTGCAAATCGCTGGCGACATCGGTCAGCTCCGGCCGTTGGGCCAGAGCTTCCACCAGGCGACTGCTCCACAGACTCAGCAGCTCGGAATCCGGCGACGACATGCTGAACTGGTATTGAGTCCGGCTGACGCGGTCTTCGATGGTCAGGTCCTGCACCGGTTGCATGAACAGGCGAATGCCAATGAGCTTGTCGAGTTCCGGTTGCAGGCGTGCAATCACCTCGGTGGCGCTCAGGTCGCGATTGCTGTGGGATTTGAGGTTGATCAGCAGACGACCGCTGTTCAGCGTCGAGTTGTCACCGTCGACGCCGATGTAGGACGACAGGCTCTCCACCGCCGGATCCGCCAGGATCACTTTGGCCAGTTCCTGTTGACGTTCACTCATGGCTGCAAAGGAAATCGACTGCGGCGCCTCGGAAATACCCTGGATCACCCCGGTGTCCTGCACCGGGAAAAAGCCCTTGGGCACCACCATGTAGAGGAACACCGTCAACGCCAGCGTGCCGATGGCCACCATCAGGGTCAGCGGCTGATGCTTGAGAACCCACTTTAACTTGCGCCCGTAAGCCGCGATCATCCAATCAATTGTGGCGCCGCTGGCCCGATAGAAACGGCCCTGTTCTTCTTCCTTCGGCTCACGCTTGAGCAACCGCGCGCACATCATTGGCGTCAGGGTCAGAGAGACGACAAGGGAGATCAGGATCGCCACCGCCAGGGTGATGGCAAATTCGCGGAACAAGCGCCCTACCACGTCGGCCATGAACAGCAACGGAATCAGTACGGCGATCAGCGACAGGGTCAGAGAGATCAGCGTGAAGCCAATCTGCTTGGCGCCCTTGAGCGCCGCATTCAGGGGGCTGTCGCCCTCTTCGATAAATCGGGAAATGTTCTCCAGCATGACGATCGCATCGTCCACCACGAAACCGGTGGCGATGGTCAGTGCCATCAGGGTCAGGTTGTTGACCGAGAAACCCGCGAGGTACATCACGCCGAAGGTGCCGATCAGCGACAGTGGGACCGCGACCGACGGAATGATCGTGGCGCTGGCCCGACGCAGGAACAGGAAGGTCACCATCACGACCAGCGCAATGGCGATCAACAATTCGTGTTGCACGTCGGTGACCGAGGCGCGGATGGTCTGGGTGCGGTCGGTCAGCACGGTGACTTCGAGACCGGCCGGCAGGTTGTCGGTGATGCTCGGCAGCAGGGCTTTGATCCGGTCGACCACTTCGATGACGTTGGCGCCAGGCTGACGCTGGATGTTCAGCAGCACGGCCTGATTTTCGTTGGCCCACGCCGCCAGGCGTTCGTTTTCCGCGCCATCGACGATCTCTGCCACGTCCTTCAACCGCAACGGCGCGCCGTTGGCGTAGGCCAGAATCAGGTTGGCGTAGTCCTTGGGCGAGGTCAGTTGATCGTTTGCATCGAGCATCGACACCCGGGTCGGGCCGTCGAAGTTGCCCTTGGGCTGGTTGACGTTGGACGCACCGATCAAGGTGCGTACGTCAGACAGGTTCAAGCCATTGGCCGCCAGCGCCTCGGGGTTGACCTTGATCCGCACGGCCTGACGCTGGCCACCGGCAATGCTGACCATGCCGACGCCGCTGATCTGGGCAATTTTCTGTGCCATGCGCGTGTCGACCAAATCATTGAGCTTGGGCAGCAGCATGGTCTTGGACGTAATGGCCAGGGTCAGCACCGGGGTGTCCGCCGGGTTGACCTTGTTGTACACCGGCGGCGCCGGCAGGTCCTTGGGCAGCAAATTGGTCGCAGCGTTGATCGCCGCCTGCACCTGCTGCTCGGCGACGTCCATGTTGATGTCGAGGCTGAAGCGCAGGGTCAGCACCGAAGCGCCGCCGGAACTGGTCGACGCCATCTGGGTCAGGCCGGGCATCTGCCCGAATTGACGCTCAAGGGGCGCGGTCACGGCGCTGGTCATGACATCCGGGCTGGCGCCGGGGTACAGCGTCATGACGCGGATGGTCGGGTAATCGACCTGAGGCAATGCCGACACCGGCAACAGCCGATAGGCGATCACGCCGGCCAGGATAATGGCCAGCATGCTCAGGGTCGTGGCGACCGGGCGAAGGATGAACAGCCGCGAGATGTTCATGCGCCGCCCTTTTTCGCCTTGTCGGTGGTCGTCGCGTCAGGCGCCGTGGTGGCCGATTTGCCTTGCAGGTGCCCGGTCGGGGTGGTCGGTACATCCTGGGTGTCGTTGACCACTTCCACTTCGCTGCCTTCCTTCAAGCGGTCGGTGCCTTCAAGGACCACGCGATCCCCAGGGGCCAGGCCTTCTGTAATCACGGTGTTTTCACCGTCACTGGCGCCGACTTTCAACTGACGAATCGCGACTTTCTTGTCGCCGTCCAACGCGTAGACAAACGTACCGTTGGTGCCGAACTGAATCGCTGCCGAAGGTGCGAGCACCACGTCTTTGAGGGTGTCGGCCAGCAGGTGGACGTTGACGAACTGGTTCGGGAACAGCGCCTGATCGCGGTTCTCATACCGAGCCTTGAATTTCAGGGTGCCGGTGGTGACGTCGATCTGGTTGTCCAGGCTCTGCAAGACGCCAGTGGCCTGCAACTTGGTGTCGCCACGGTCCCAGGCTTCGGCAGGCAGTTTGGCGCCAGTGCGATAACGGGCCAGCACGGTCTCCAGGCTGTTTTCCGGCAAGGTGAAGGCCACGCTGATCGGCTGGGTCTGGGTGATGATCACCAGCGCGGTGGTGTCGTTGGCTGCCACCAGGTTGCCGACATCCAGCTGACGCAAGCCCACACGCCCGGCAATCGGGGCGCGAATCTTGGTGAATTCCAGATTGAGCTTGGCGTCGTTGACCGCAGCCTGATTGGTTTTGACCGTCCCCTGATACTGGCCCACCAGCGCTTCGGCGGTGTCCAGGGTCTGCTTGGCGATACTGTCTTCGCGATACAGGCCGCGATAGCGTTCCACATCGACCTGGGCGTTTTTCAGTTGTGCCTGGTTCTGCAGCAGCGTGCCTTCGGCCTGAAGCAAGGCGTTCTGGTAAGGACGCGGGTCGATTTCAGCCAGCAGATCGCCCGCCTTGACCATCTGCCCTTCCTCGAAGGAGATCTTCATCAGCTCACCGCCGACGCGGCTGCGCACATTAATGGTGTTCAGCGCCGTCACGGTGCCCAACGCCTTGTAGTACAGCGGGAAGTCGCCCTTGACCGCTGGCGCGACACGCACTGGAACCGGTCCGGTCGCCCCGCCGAAACCGGGACGCATCCCCCCCGACCTGCCGGTGTGCCCGGCAACGGCTTTTTGCCCTGCGCCCTCTTTTTGGGCAGTGCCGGCGGGCCAGAATTTCCAGCACAGGCCAGCGATGACCAACAGGACAAGCAGGCCAAACAGCCAGCGACGGGGACTACGGGAAACGGAGGATTGCATGGAATGATCAACCATTGGGCGCGTGGGCTTCTTCTACAGGAGGCTGAACGATAAGCACTGGCGGGCATTAAGCAAAGCGGCTTTACCGGCAATTTACCTTCGGCTTACGTTACAGGAGATGTATCTAAGACACTGAAGCACAAATGAAAACGGCCTGGACAGAGGGGGCGTTCTCACTGAATTACCCCGCCGCGCCGTGTCTGCTGTTGTGCAGGGCAAGGCGCGAGAAGCGTGATTTGGTCATTCCAAATAAGCTTCGAGCAACGCAGCCCTGCACAACAGCAGACACGGCCCTTCGGGTTGTGCCTTAAAGCGGGCCAGCCTGCGTTGCAGGCCTTGGGAAGGGAACAACCATTACCAGCGGCCTGCGCCTTGCCTGGCCCGCTTTAAGGCGACAACGCGGCGGGGAAATTCAGTGAGAACGCCCCCTAGGCCGTTAACAATTGTAAAAGCGCGCTTATTTCAGAACAGCAAGTGCCGCTTCGTAGTTTGGTTCTTCAGCGATTTCCTTGACCAGTTCGCTGTGCAGAACGTTGTCGTTTTCGTCCAGAACCACGACGGCACGGGCCGTCAGGCCTTTGAGCGGGCCGTCAGCGATGGCAACGCCGTAGTTCTCGATGAACTCGGCACCGCGCAGGGTCGACAGGTTCTGTACGTTTTCCAGGCCTTCGGCGCCGCAGAAGCGCGCTTGAGCGAACGGCAGGTCAGCGGAGATGCACAGCACGACAGTGTTGGCGACATCACTGGCCTGGGCGTTGAACTTGCGAACCGAAGTGGCGCAGGTCGGGGTATCGACGCTTGGGAAGATGTTCAGCACTTTGCGCTTGCCGGCGAAGCTCGCCAGGGTCACGTCGGACAGATTGCCGGCAACCAGGGAAAAGGCTGGCGCCTTGGAACCGGCTTGTGGCAGTTGGCCGTTGACTTGAACCGGGGAGCCTTTAAGAGTGACTTGAGCCATGAACGGAGTCCTTCTGAACGTTGTTGTAGAGAATTTTGAAGAGGCCGAAGTTAACCACGAAATGGCCCGACGACCTATGCCCAGATACAAATTGTGATGTGTCGCCCCCTAAATTGGATACAACTCTGACAATCAACACAAAACCTGTGGGAGCGAGCTTGCTCGCTCCCACAGGGGTCGGTGTACAGCGTACCGCCCTCGCCGGCCGCAACCCGGTGTTCATGACGAAAGGCAGTCAGCATTGTCGATTCAGGCGACGGCCATTCGACTAGCCTGTGAATCACTCACATCCAGCGGAGATAAGACCATGCGATTCATGATCATTGTGAAAGCCAGCCAGGATTCCGAGGCCGGTGTGATGCCCAGCGAGGAACTGATGACCGCGATGGGCAACTACAACGAGGAGCTGGTCAAAGCCGGCATCCTCATTGAATGCGATGGCCTGCAACCCAGCAGCAAAGGCGCCCGTGTGCGTTTCTCGGGTGACCAGCGCACGGTGATCGACGGCCCGTTCGCCGAAACCAAGGAGCTGATCGCCGGCTACTGGATATGGCAGGTGAAGTCGAAACAGGAAGCGATCGAGTGGGTCAAGCGCTGCCCCAACCCGATGCCAGGCACCGATGCCGAAATCGAGATTCGCCAGGTGTTCGAGGCCGAAGATTTCGGGGCCGAATTCACACCGCAATTGCGGGAGCAGGAAGAGCGTGTGCGTGCGCAGGCGAAGAAACGCTGAGGCACTGTGGGAGCGAGCGTGCTCGCTCCCACAGGACTGCATACAGGCGCCTTTAACCGAGCAAGCGCAGCATATTGCGATGCCGAGCCTGGAAGATTCGACGCATATAGGCATTAACCATCAGCCATTCCAAAGGTGCACCGCCAATCGCCGCATAAGTCACCCGGTCGGTGTACAGCGTACCGCCCTCGCTGGCCGCAACCCGGTGTTCATGACGGAAGGCCGCCATCGGCCCTTTGAGCATTTCGTCGATGAAATGATGGTCGCCCACCTCGCGTATCACCACCGTCCAGTTCGCCGGAATGCAATTGAACATCCAGTGCCGAAAGCGGAACTGTCGGCCGGCTTCGATGCGCAGGTTACTCAAGTCGATATCGCTCAGCAGCGAGACTCGCTCGGGGAAGATCTTCGGGAAGTTGAGGCCCTCCAGACAGAAGTCGAGGACAAGTTCGGGTGTTCGATTGGGAATCAGCGTGGTGAGTTCCAGTACAGGCATAGAGAGCGACATTCCTTTGTTTGTCTGGTGGCAACCGGTTGCTTCCGACGTCGGGTCTAAGGCCTTGCTTCAGCAATTGTCGTATCAGGATATTCGCGCCGATCTCTGAACATGACGTACACCGGGTCCAGTCCTGCCTCGATGGGGAAGACAACGATGTAGTCGTCGAACCGGACATCTCCCACCGAAGTTTCAAGTACCGGCACCGGTGACGATCGAACGAAACCCAAACGACGCGATGGGGCCGGGGCCACGGGAGGGCTAGCTTCCAGAGTGGCCGGGGCAGACCAGTCAACAGTGATCGGTGCGGCGTCATCAGCCGTAAAACTGAAAGTATTCAGTCGCTCATTATGTTGTGCTGCTCTGACCCGAACCCCGGATGCCGGATGACTGCCTTTGGACGGTGTGATGTGAACCTGTGACAGCGTTTTGATTTCGCGTAACCCCTGGAACATCGTTCTGGGTTTGGCCGGGACCACAGCGGTGCTCATCCTGTAAGGAACGTCGACCTCAGCCCTGCTCGCCGCCAGACTTTGCCAATCCTGACCTTCGATGGGTAGAAGCTCAGCCAGGGGAACGCTGAGACCGTAAACCTGCCTATCTACGCGGCTGGAAAACTCAAAGTGCAACACCGCAGCGCGTTGGATCTCATCGGCAGGTTCGCCTGACGTGTTCTGCCAGGTAAATTCCGCAACGGCTGAGCGAATGGCTTTTTGCAAATCTATCTGTTGTGACCCCAACAATGCCGATGGCCCACCCTCCAGCAAAACATCAGGACGTTTATCGGCAAAAGCCAATGATGTGGTGATCGCGCAGGCAGCCTGAGTCGGACCGGTCCCTGCCAGATGGCGTGAGCGAATCAATCGTTCCTGCGCCGCTATCAACAGCACTTCGGCCTGATCATGCAGAGCACGATGGCGCTGGGTCATGCCGCCCAATCGCGCAATGTACCCGTCGTGTGTTGAGTTGATCAGTTGCACGATGCTCTGCAACAGCGCTTGCTCGGACCGGGCATAGGTCAGGTTGCGCTGAGCATCGCGTTTGGCGAACTCAACACGCATTTTCCAGAATTCCAACTTTCTGATTGCTATACCCGTTTCATACTGGGCAAGTTCCAGAGTCCGGCTGTTTGTTTCCTGCTCAGGGATACCCAGGTGGACATTCTGCTGACTGCGCAAGTGCTGGAGACCCTGCTCGAAAAGGCCGAACGCCGTTTCGACAGCCCGTTCCGACGCGGCCACGCCTGCGGCGATCCTTTGTACCTCGGCCAGGTTCCGGGCGACCGGGCTTAGCTGTACCGGTGGAGTCGATACGGAAACATTCTCTTCCTTAAACGCCGCCATACCCCGTTTGCGGTACCAGTCCCTGACGGTATACACAACCGATTCAGGGCTATTCAAATTGACTTTGTCGTCAGGGTAAAACAATAAATCCGCGCCACTGGGATGGCCAACGATCCGGTCGAAATGATTGATCAGCCGGTCATGATCCCGCTTGGGTAAATCAACGGCCCAAATCTTGTTGACCAACGCCTGGAATTCCGACTCGGTGTAATCCTTGAGAGTTGCTTTAAGTTCCATCTTTGGTTCTTCCTTGTGTCTCTTGGGCAAACGTCCGAAGACAATGGCATCTGCTCATTTCGTTATGAACAGATGCCAGTTAGTCATTGTGGGCAAGTCACTCGGGTTTGAAGCCAGGTTTGTTATTGGCTTCCCGCCACTTTTTGACTTCTTTCAGAATCCCTTCGGGACTGTCCTCCTGACCCTCCTTGGGATAGAAAATGACGTCTGATCGATCTGGGTGTTCGGTGAGCGATTCAAAATGATCAAGAAGCTTATCCCTATAATCCTCCAGTGCCCGCCCTCGCAGACCGCTCGTCTGGTGGAAAAACTCCCCTAAAAATGACAAAAACTCCGCCTCTGTGTAGTCCTCTAACCTCTCTTTAAAGATCATGACCGTCTCTCCTTTTGTGAAGTTGAATATGACGTTTAGGGGTCATCACCAATATGTTGTCCATGCCGTAGACATCTCCACCTTTTGAAATTTCAACTTCGTGGTGAAGTTCAAAAGTCTTGCGTCCCCCGACTTGATCCACAAGTGCCGGGTAAGGAGCAGACCCATCTCGCATTCTGTCCAGATTGCTTCCACTAAACTGCCGACTCAACTCTGCATCCGACGCAACAGCCTTCCAAAACGCCTCCCTGAATCCATGAAAATTCCTGAATTCCCTCCATCGCAACTGATCCGCAATGTGCGAAGGAATGGGTGCACCCACTCCCCTTGCGTCATCCCCGAGCCAAACTTTCGAAGTATCAGCCCCCCAACCTGTCGCAGTCCCCGGATCATCTCGCCGATCAAGAAACAGAACATCCGGCGAAGGCAATTCCATATCCGCCGGATACCCAGGAATACTGGCACCAATCTGCCCTTCGTCAACAGCCGGAAACGTCTCGTTTTGCGGTAGGACCGGGATGACCGGTGCTCCGGGATAAACCGTTGGGATCGAGGGTGTGATCGGCGAGCTCGTTGGCCCGAGGAGTTCGATGCCTGGTGGAACCAAAGGCGTCCAGGTACCGCCACCAATCGGCCGAATCGGCCAAGGGATAACCGCCGGCACAATCCCCGGCCGACCTTGGGTGCTTTGCGGTGTGGTGATGCTTATTTTGTCGAGGTTGAAGGGGTTCGCGCCGAGCTCAACCCGCTCCTGATAACGCAGTTCGAACTCACGCCGTACACCGATCCAGGTGCTTTTCGGCGCATAGGGCGCGAAGCCTTGTTCTATGCGCTTTTTGTTCACTTCATCGAATTCGTCGACAAGCGCTGGGTGTTCGCCGACCGTTTGCCAAAGTGCTCTATCGAAGGCACCTAACGAGCTCATTTCCCGACCTCGGAACTGGTCGCCGATCTGCACAGGAATGGCCGCACCCTGTGGTTGACTTGCGGCTTTCCACCAATCATACGTAGCAGGTTGACCGGCCCCGGTGACGATGCCTGCGCCCAAGGGCGGCAGGTTGAACGACATGTAGATCGGCGGCAGGCCCGGCACGCAAACGATGCAATCTTGAAAACGCAGGTCGACACCTGCCGGGATGTCCTGGATCTGCGGTGTCATAACCGCCAGACCGGCCTGACCCGAAGTGGCGACTTGAGGTGCGGATTCGGGTGTGAACTGCAGGAGTCTTGGCGGTGAACCTGGAACCTCGGCGCTGTAGACACCGGTCAGCGGGTCAAGTACGGCATTGATGACCGGTACACGAGCGTCTACCTCCCCACCGGTGCCTGTGACGATAATCGCCGTACCTTCCGGCACAGCTTCGGGTTTGAGCCGGTACGCCACCTCCGCCGAACCGCCCGCATCTGCGATTGACTGCAGCGCCCGACTGTCAGTAAAGCCCAGCGCTTGGGCCGGAACGCCAATGCCCTGCAACAAACGCCCGCGCTGTTCCGCTGTCAACTCGCCATTGCCAAGGGTTGGCGAATAAAACATTGCAGTGACAAATACTGGCCCTGTCCTGACTACGATGCGTCCGGCATCGATGAGGGTATCGATGGCCGCCCGGACAGCCCTTTCAAGTGCAGCGGCGACGTCTTGCGCAACCAACACACTTTCTCGAGTCAGAAACATTCCGCCGCCAGCGGCCACCGACGTTACCGGCGCCGTCAGCGTGTTGGCCTGCCTGACCCGTTCAACCCGCGCATCTTCATCGACTTGCTGCTTGAACCGGACTCGCGCTTCGCGCTGCTCGGCGAACTGTCGCTGAGCCTCCCAGACGGCCTCCCGCTCACGCCAGACAATGGTCTGCTCGACGTGGTGTCTGGCCAGTGCATTGGATTTACCCGAAAGGGTGATTATCTGTGTCGATAGCAGTCGAGCTTCGTGGGCCGCGTTGTAGGCGTTTTCCCAAATAGGGTGGCCGTCATTGAGCGCCGCGCCGAACTGCTCCAGTCGGGCCTGGTAATCGTGCGAAGTGCGGGTGAGTGGATCGTGCCCATCGAATGATCGGGCAACCGTGTTCTTTGCGTTCAGTTCTGCGGTTTTGCGGGCAATCAGCCCATCGATTTCGCTTTTTTGTTTAGTGATGAGATAAAGCTGCCAGCGTTCGCTCGATTGGTTATCGGGCGCTCGTCGCGCTGCCAGGACTTCCTGCTCCAGGGTGGGCGCAAGTTGCACGGTCCGGGCTGCAAAACGTTGGTCTACCTCAACTCTTACGGCGGCATGACGCTGCGCCAGCGCCGCGAGTTGTTGATGCCGGGCCTGCACGCGGGCCTGCTCCTGCGCTTGTGCAGCGCTGGCCTGCGCCTGAGCCGCTGCTTGCGCACTTGCTTGTTCCTTTGCCTTACGATCCGCCTCTATAGCTCGCTTTCGGGCTTTTCGCTTTCCCTTGCTGGTTTTACCAAAGCCGCCTGAAACCCCGCCGCCGCCACCGAAACCGCCGCCCGAACCACCACTCGAAGCGGGCGGTCCCGACCTGATGACAACGCTCCCTGATGATCCATCGTTCAATGTGTTTTGTGCCATACAGTCACTCCTTGTCTGTAGGGCACAGCATGTCGACGGGGCGGTGGTCAGGTGCGGTACATAGTTATATGGGGTGGATTTATATCGAGCGGCTTTGCCACCTAACGGGGCGATGCGGCGTTCCGACAAGCTCCCTCACCACATCAACAGTCCATCGATCTCAACCCCGCTTCGCATTAACTTTTTAGTACACACAAATCCCCACAAGCGTGTACAAAAAAACCAAATGTTCCCCCCTTCGACTGGCGAACCCCGAGTTAGCTGCTAGCGTCAACAGACGTGTCCTACAGGCTTGATAGGAAAGAGATTTCGCAGCAACGGCCGCCAAGTGCCTAGTCGTCCAATGAGCCACGAAGGAACGGGGGATTCATGTCGAACAATGCGGGAGCACACGCCTTTCTATTGGCGGCCTTAATGGCGTCTGCCGTTTATGCCCACGCGGATAACGCCGATACGGCCAACAAAAGTAACAACCCGCTGAACCTGGCGCCCGGTGCCAACCTTCAGGATTACTACACACCCAAGCTTTACGACACCAATGCCCACACCAACGACGTCCTGATGCGCGGCACGTTGCCCATTGCACCCAACGACTTCATTGGTGTGCCGCAATTGCTGCGCGCCACCGTGCCGATCAGTACTCGCCCCGATCCAAACGGCGGCTACAGCACCGGTGAAGGTGATCTGAACATTTTCGACATCTTCTTGCTCAAGACTGATGGTGTGCAGCTGGGCATCGGTCCACTGATCACCGCCCCCACCGCCGATCAGGACGAACTGGGCACCGGCAAATGGCAGGCCGGCCTGGCGGCCGTTGCGATTGATTCATCGCCGCGCGGCCTGCTCGGCGCATTGGTGCAATACCAGAGTTCGTTCGCCGGCGACCATGATCGCGCCCACGTCGAAACCGCCACGATGCAGCCCTTCATCATTCATAACCTGGCCAAAGGTTGGTATTTGCGTTCGACCGGCACCTGGACGTTCGACCTGAAAAACGACACCCATTACATCCCCATCGGGTTCGGCGGCGGCAAGGTCTGGAAATCCGCGACGAATATTCTCAACGTATTCGTCGAACCTCAGTGGACCGTGGAACGCAAAGGCGATGGCTTGCCTCAGTTCACGCTGTACACCGGGATCAACGTCACGTTTGGCAAATAAGGACTTTTCTATGCACGGTGCAATTCGCGCAGCCGGTTTCAGCCTGATGACGATGTTCGTCAGTTGCGGTGTCGGCGCCCAGGAGCTGGATACGCGGATCGGCAAGGTCGCGATGGAAGGCGAACTGCCGGCCCATGAATCGATTGCCGAACTCTACGCCGAACTGGATTTCCAACAGGCGACTCAGAGTTACCTGTGGGCCTTGCCGCTGGTGTCCTACGCGCAATGGCAGGAAGAGTTTCGCGACAAACTCGGCGCTCACAGCGACGACCTGATGGTGCTCAACAGCTACGAAGACAAACTGGGCGTGATCACCGCCAACGCCACCACGCCGTACATCCTCGGTTTCGTTGACCTGAATGAAACCGGCCCGTTGGTGATCGAACTACCGCCCGGCCCGACGGCGGGCGGTGTGGGTGATTTCTGGCAACGCGCAATCATCGACATGGGCCAGACCGGCCCGGACAAAGGCAAGGGCGGCAAGTATCTGGTACTGCCACCGGGTGCCGAGCCACCGGCCGACGCCGGCAAGTATTACCTCGCCAAGTCGGAAACGATGAACGTGCTGGTGGGTTTTCGCGTCCTCGATCCGGACCCGGCCAAGGGCAAGGCGCTGGTCGAACAATTCAAGATGTACCCGTATGCCAAACGCGCCGAACCGGGTAAGACTCAACTGCTCTCCCCCGGCGGCAAGGCCTGGTCCGGCACTCAGCCACGTGGCCTGGCGTATTGGCAACGCTTGCACCAGATCATCCAGAAAGAGCCGGTCAACGAACGTGACCGTTTCTACATGGCCATGCTGGCCAGCCTGGGTATCGAAAAAGACAAACCCTTCAACCCCAACGACAACCAACGCAAGGCGCTGGAACAAGGTGCGCAAGTCGGCGAGCTGATCGCCAAGGCCAACACCTTCGCCAAGCGTTTTCCAGACGCCCAGTACTGGAAAGACCGGCAATGGGACACCGTGCTGAACATCGCCGAGCCGTCGCAGCGCGTGGCTTATTACGACCAATTGTGGGAACGCAGTGCCTGGTTCTACGAAGCGGTGACCAACACCAAGGGCATGGTTTCCAAGACACCGGGCCTGGGCCAGACCTACCTCGGCGCCTACACCGACGCCAAGGGCCACTGGCTCGACGGCGGCAAAAGTTATCGCCTGCACGTCGGCGCCAACCCACCGGCCAAGCAGTTCTGGTCGATGACCGTCTACGACATCGACAGCCGCTGCCTGATCGACAACCCGCAGCGCAAGGCCGATCTGTCGTCCCGTCAGGATCTGAAAAAGAACCCCGACGGCTCGGTGGACCTGTACTTCGGCCCGACCGCGCCCAAAGATTTCGAGAACAACTGGGTGCAAACCGTGCCGGGCAAACACTGGTTCAGCTATTTCCGCCTGTACGCGCCTACCGAAGCCTACTTCGATAAAAGCTGGAAACTCGACGACATCACGGCCGTGGAATGACGCCCAAGCGTTTTATAAGGAAGTTTTATGAATAACCGCATGCTGCTCACCGCACTCTCGCTCACCCTGAGCACCAGCGCCTGGGCCGACTTCACCGCCACCCCGGAAGAAGCCCGGGGCATCGCCAAGGAAGCCTATTTGTACGGCTTCCCGGTGGTAGAAATGTACAAGACCCTCTACACCCAGGCAGTGGACAAGAAGAGCCCGAACTTCAAGGCGCCGTTCAACCAGATCGGCAACACCGCCAAGGCGTTTACCGCCAAAGACACCGCCTTCGTCACCCCGAACGCCGACACGCCCTACTCCTTCATCTGGATGGACCTGCGCGCCGAACCGCTGGTGCTGACCCTGCCGGCCATCGAAGAACACCGTTACTACTCGGTGCAACTGATCGACGCCTACACGCAGAACTTTGCGTACCTGGGCACCCGCAGCACGGGCAACAATGGCGGGCATTTCATGATTGCCGGGCCGAACTGGCAAGGCCAGCAACCGGTGGAAATGGATCGGCTGCTGCGCAGTGAAAGCAACATCGCCTACGCGCTGTATCGCACGCAGTTGTTCGATGAAAAGGACTTGGGCAAGGTCAAGGAGATCCAGAAGGGTTACAAGGTCGAGACGCTCAGCCACTACGTCAAACAAAAAGCCCCGCCCGCCGCGCCGAAGATCGACTGGCCGAAACCCACGCCGACCATGAGCGATACGCCCGACCTGTTCCGCTACCTGAACTTCATGCTGTCTTTCGCCCCGCCCCAGGACGTGGAAAAAGACCTGCTCGCACGCTTTGCCAAAATCGGTATTGAAGCCGGCAAGCCTTTCAAACTGGGCGCGCTCACGCCTGAGCAGCGCAAGGCGCTGGAGGAAGGTATCAGCGATGCCAAAGCCGAGTTTGCCCAATTCAAAAAAGACAGGGTCGACACCCACCAGGTCACCAGCGGTGACATCTTCGGCACTCGCGATCACCTGAACGGCAACTACCTGTACCGCTACGCCGGCGCCAACATGGGGATCTTCGGCAACTCCGCCGAAGAGGCGAATTACATCGGCTATTTCGTCGACAAGGACGGCCAGCCGGTCGACGCCTCGAAACACGATTACACCCTGCATTTCGACAAGGGCGCCCTGCCCCCGGCCGATGCGTTCTGGTCGCTGACGATGTACGACGGCAAGAACAAATTGCTGGTGGCCAACCCGTTGAATCGTTACCTGATCAACTCGCGGATGTTGCCGGATCTCAAGCTCGACGCCGACGGTGGGCTGACCCTTTTTGTGCAGCACAAGGCACCGGCCAAAGACTTGCAAAGCAATTGGCTGCCGGCGCCGAACGGTCCGTTTTACGGCGTGTTGCGCTTGTACCTGCCGAAACCGGAAGTCACCAGTGGCGAATGGAAAATGCCGCTGCTGACCCCCGTCAATCAACCCAAACAATAACCGGAGTCCGTCATGGTCAGGCCTTATGTTGTGCGTCCTTTACTGGCCCTGTGCGTGCTCGGTGCAAGCCCGTTGGCCCTCGCGGCCGAGGGCGGTGTCGGCCGGCCGATCACCGGACAACAGGTATTTTCCAATGCCGGGATCGTGCCGCCGGAACCTGGCTGGGTCATGTCGCTGACCAGCATCTGGTACGACGGTGACCTCAAGGGCAGCAAGGGTGTGCCGATTTCCGGTGAGATTGGCGCGGATCTGGACATGAAAGTCTCCTACACCATGGCCAACTTCACCCATATCTGGGACACCGGCAAGGGTCGCTGGAACTACGCCTCGGCCATCGGCGTGCCGGTGCAGTACACCGACGTCAGCATCAGCATTACCGGCCCGCGCGGCCGGACACTGGGCACCGAAGACACCGGCACGCAGTTCGCCGACATGCTGATCACACCGATCGCCGCCGGCTACCACTTCGACGAGGTCAACCACCTCTCGCTTTCCCTGCCGATCTACGTGCCGACCGGTGCCTATAACGACGATCGCCTGGCCAACCCCGGGCAGAACACTTACACCTTCATGCCCACCGTGGCCTTCACCCATCTGGACGGCAAGGGCGGTGAGTTCACCCTGTCGAGCGGCCTGGAGTTCTATACCGAGAACGACGCCACGGATTATCGCAATGGCAACATTTTCACCCTCGATGCGCTGTGGACCCACGGTTTCGGCAATGGCTGGAGCGCCGGCGTTGTCGGCGGTTACGTACAGCAGGTCACCGATGACAAGGGCCAGACCGCCGATTCACTCAACGGCTTTCGCGGCCGCTCGGTGGGCGCCGGTCCGGTGGTGGGCTGGGCCGGTAAATTTGCCGATGCCCAGGCCAGCGTCAGCGCGCGTTGGGTACCGGAGTTCGACACCAAGAACCGCCCTGAAGGCAATGGTTTCAGCGTCAACCTGACGCTGGCGTTTTTCTAGGAGTGGAACATCCCATGACTGCGCTCCAAGACCTCAACGCCCTGCAAGCCAGCATCGCCGAAGCCGTGCTCGGCCAGGATCAGGTGATCCGCCAGATTATCCTTGGCCTGTTGGCCAACGGGCACTTGTTGCTCGAAAGCCTGCCCGGCCTGGCCAAGACCCGCACGGTCAAAGCGCTGGCCAAACACCTGGACGCGAAGATGAGCCGCATCCAGTTCACCCCCGACCTGCTGCCCTCGGACATCACCGGCGCCGAGGTGCTGCACCAGATCGATGGCAAGAACCAGATCCAGTTCCAGCCCGGCCCGCTGTTCGGCAACCTGATCCTGGCGGATGAAATCAACCGCGCCCCGGCCAAGGTTCAGGCCGCGTTGCTGGAAGCCATGGAAGAACGGCAAATCACCGTGGCCGGCAACAGTCATGTGCTACCGGAGTTGTTCATCGTGGTGGCGACCCAGAACCCGATCGAGCAGGAAGGCACCTACCCGCTGCCGGAAGCGCAGATGGACCGGTTCCTGATGAAGGTTCTGCTGGATTACCCGAGTGCGGAAAACGAAAGCCAGGTGCTGCGCCTGTTACGTGAAGAAGAATTTGCGTTGGGCGCGAAAACGGCTGCCGTGCAGGGCTTCGCGCTGTCCCAGGAGGTGATCTTCGCGGCGCGTCGAGAAGTCAGCGCCGTTCACGTGTCCCCGGCCATCGACCGCTACCTGATCGACCTGATCAATGCCACTCGCCACCCGGCCGATTACGATGCCGACCTCGGTCGCTGGATCGCCATCGGCGCCAGCCCTCGCGGCGGTATTGGCCTGGATCGTTGCGCCCGGGCCGACGCCTGGTTGCAGGGGCAGGATTTTGTCTCGCCGGACAACGTTCGTGCCGTGGTGCATCCAGTGCTGCGCCATCGTCTGCAACTGAGTTACGACGCCGTGGCCGACGGGGTGACGGCTGATCAGGTGCTGGACCGCGTGCTCGACAAAGTCGCGATTCCGGCCTGAGGTTGAAAATGAACAGTGCGGACGGTCTGGTCTATGTCTCTCTGGCGCAGTTGATGGCCCTGGAGTTCAAGGCGCGTGACCTGAGTTTCCTCGCGCGTCAGCCGCAAGGCAGCATCCTCGCTGGTAACCATGCCTCGCGCCTGCGGGGCCGTGGGTTGAACTTCGATGAGCTGCGCCGCTATCAGCCGGGAGACGACTTGCGTCATCTGGATTGGCGGGCGTCGCTGCGCACCGGCAAACCGGTGGTTCGCACCTTCACCGAAGAGCGCGACCGCCCGGCGTTGATTCTGGTGGACCAGCGCATGTCGATGTTTTTCGGCTCCCAGCGCAGTTTCAAATCCGCCGTTGCCGCCGAGCTTGGCGCGTTGGCCGCGTGGATGGTGTTCCACGCGGGAGATCGGGTTGGCGGCCTGGTGTTCAACGATTTGCGCATCGAGGCCATTGCCCCGCTGCGCAGCCGTAAGCGTGTCGAAGCGCTGTGCAGTCGCATCGCTGAGCAGAATCAGCAACTGAACGCGGCCAATCCGGACGCCGAAGGTGAGGACCAACTCGACAAGGTTTTACAGCATTGCCTGGCGGTGGCTGGTCACGATCACCTGATTTGCATCGTCAGCAACTTTGCCGGCGCCGGTGAGCGCACCTTGCAGTTGATGCGCCAATTGTCGGCTCACAACGATGTGATTGCCATGCAGGTCTACGACCCGTTGGCGCTGAACCTGCCGAAAAATGGCCGTTTGCTGATCACGCAAGGCCAGTTGCAGGTGGAACTGGCCGTCGAGCAACGCAGCGTTCGTCAGCCGCTGGGGGACTTTCTCAGTGGTCGGCTCAGGGACGTCGCCACGTTGCTGCGCCGCAGTCAGGTGCCGTTGATGATGTTCAGCACCGCCACCGAGGCGCAGGAACAATTGCGCGCCGAACTGGGCAAGCTTGGCAGAGGTCGGCGATGAACCCGAACATCCCGAGCATCGAACAGCTCAAGGAGATGGCCCTGCCCGCGCCGGTCAGTTATGCGCCGCAGACGTGGGGTTGGTGGGTGTTGCTTTGCCTGTTGGTGATTGCCGTTTTGCTGGTCAGCGCACGGAAGTATTGGCAATGGCGGCGGGATCGCTATCGGCGCGAGGCGTTGGTGCGATTGGTCGAACTGCAAAACAGCGACGATCAACTGAACGCCTTGCGCGAACTCCCAGAGCTACTCAAACGCGTGGCCCTGTCGATGCCCACCGATTGGAATACACCCCCTGTGGGAGCGAGCTTGCTCGCGATGTGGGCGTTACATTCAACATTGATTTCGACTGGCATGCCGCCATCGCGAGCAAGCTCGCTCCCACAGGGGGTTGTTGGTGCGCTTGGGGGTGAGGATTGGCAGGCGTTTTTGCTGCGACACAGTTCGCAGCCCTTGCCCGCCGACTTCAGCCAGCAGCTGGCGCAGTTAGCCTATGCGCCCGATACAACGTTATTGGCCTTGCCGAGCGATAAGCGCGATCAACTGTTCGCCACCTGCAAACACTGGATGGAGCATCACCATGTGGCAGCTTGATTACCCTTGGCTGCTAATCCTTTTGCCGTTGCCGTGGTTCGGCTACCGCTACCTGCCCGATTACCGCGAAGCCCGCAGCGCCGTGCGCGTACCGTTTTTCGCTGCCATGAGCCGAGCCATCGGCCAGGCACCCAGCCAGGCCGGCACCCGCAGCAATCGCTGGCAGTTACTGCTGAACCTGCTGGTCTGGGCACTGTTGCTACTGGCGGTCGCGCGCCCGGTGTTCGTCGAAAAACCAATCGAGCGCCAGCAACCGGTGCGTGACCTGATGCTGGCCATCGACATTTCCCAGTCCATGGAAACCACCGATTTCACCGACGCCAACGGCCAGAAAATCAACCGTCTGACGGCGGTCAAGGACGTTGTTCATGGCTTTATCGACAAGCGCAAAGAGGATCGGCTGGGCCTGATTGTGTTCGGCAGTGGTGCTTACCCGCAGGCGCCGCTGACCCTCGATCACGCCAGTCTGTCGCTGTTACTGGACGACACCGGCATCGGCATGGCCGGTCCCAACACCGCCATCGGTGACGCCATCGGTCTGAGCCTGAAACTGCTCGACCAGGCCCACGAACAGGAAAAAGTCCTGATCCTGCTCACCGACGGCAACGACACCAGCAGCGCCATTACGCCGGATCACGCGGCGTCCATGGCGGCCGCCAAAGGCGTGGTCATTCATACCATCGGCATTGGTGACCCTGACGCCTCGGGCGAAGCCAAGGTCAACCTTCAGGGTTTGCGGCAGATCGCCGAGACCACGGGCGGCAAGTTCTTCCGTGCCGAAGATCGCAATGCGCTGGATCAGGTGTACGGCACCCTCGACAAACTCACGCCGCATCAAGTGAAAACCCTCAGTCATCAGCCGAAAAAGGACCTGTTCTGGTGGCCGCTGGGGGCCGCGATCGGTTTGCTCGCGCTCTATCACTTGGGCGCCCTGCTCCGTCCGCACCTGACACTCGCGCGTCAGCGGCAGGAGGCTTGAGATGGAGATCAATCTCAGTGACTTCCATTTTCTGCGTCCACTGTGGCTGTTGCTGGTGCCGTTCGGCGCCCTGTTGCCCTGGCTCTGGCGCCGCAGCCGCGACGTGCAACGGCGCTTGCGCAGCAACATTGCCGAACACTTGTTGCCGCATTTGCTGATTACGCCGCAGGATCAACAGCGCTTTCGGCCCGTGCATCTGGCGTGCGCGTTGTTGATGCTGGGCGCGGTCGCCGCTGCCGGGCCCACCTGGGAACAGGACCGTCCGGACTTTCTGGAAAATCGCGCGCCACTGATCATCGCCATCGACCTGTCGCCGTCCATGGACGCCACCGACGTACCGCCAAGTCGTCTGGAGGCGGCCAAACACAAGCTGCACGACCTGATCCAGCGTCGCGCCGGTGCTCGCAGCGGGCTGATCGCCTACGCCGGCAGCGCTCACCTGGTATTGCCGCCAACCGACGATCCGGCGCTGCTCGACACTTTCATTCAGGCCCTGAGCACCGACCTGATCAGCAAACCGGGGGAAAATGTCGGCGCGGTGATCGAACAAGCCAAGCGCCTGCTGATCGCCGAGAAGACGCCGGCAACCCTGCTGCTGATCACCGACGGCGCCGACACCTCACAACTCAACGGTCTGGACAAGCAACTGGACGACAGCGCGCTGCAAGTGCTGATTCTGGCCGTCGGCAGCGAGGACGGCGGAATCATCCACGACGCCACCGGCCAGCCACGTACCGACAGCACGGGGCGTCCGGCTCTCGGCAGTTTTGATCAGGCTGCGCTCAAACAGCTTGGATCAACGTTGGATGCACCGTTGGGCAGCCTGACGCTCAATGACGACGACCTGGACTGGATCGAGCTGCACGCTCAGCAGCATTTCCAGGCTGCCAGCGATGAACAGCGCGAACTGCACTGGAAAGACGCCGGTTACTGGCTGTGCTGGCCGTTGCTGCTGATCGCCTTCGTCAGCGTGCGCAAGGGCTGGAGCTTGAACTGGATGGCCGGGTGGTTACTGGCGCTGGGCATTGGCTTGCAACCGGCACCGGCCGAAGCCAACGCATTGACCGATGCCTTTTTTACACCTGGCCAGCAAGGCCGCTGGGCCTTCGAGCACGGGCACTTCCCGCAGGCTGCCGCGCACTTCGTCGATCCTTACTGGAAAGGCATCGCCGCCTACAATGCCGCCGATTACGACCTGGCACTGGCCAGTTTTGCGCGGCTCGACACCCCACAGGCGTATTTCTTTCTGGGCAATATTTACGTGCGCCGCTTCAAGTTTGATCAGGCCATCGCCGCGTATACCCAGGCGTTGAAGGTGCAGCCGCAATTCCCTGAAGCCACCGCCAACCTGGCCTTGGCCATCGCCTTGCAGAAAGACACCGACAGCGCCGAACAGAACGCGCCCGAGGTCAAGCCTGACGAGATCAAAATGGACAAGGCGCCGGGCAAGGGCCAGAGCAAACCGGTTGAGACCGAGCAGGCGGCGTCGGATGCGCTGTGGTTGCAAAACCTCAGTACGTCGCCGGCGAAATTCCTGAAGCAGAAATTCAGTTTGCAGGATCAGGCGGAGGGCAAGCCATGATCCGTCTGATAGACCGAATCGCGAGCAAGCTCGCTCCCACAGGTGATTTGCAGCGCACACAGATCAAATGTGGGAGCGAGCTTGCTCGCGATGGCGTCCGATCATTCAACATCGGGCTCGGCGCATTGCTCATTTATCTGATCAGCACCAGCGCTCTGGCCGCCGAACCCGAGCTGCGAATCCAGACCCGCCTGCAACCCGCTGCCTCGGTCATGGTCGGCGGCATTCTGGAGCTGCAACTCGATGTCCTCACCGACAGCTGGTTCACCGACGCGCCCACCCTGCCCGACCTGAAGCTTCCCGGTGCATTGGTCATGCCGCCCGACGGCCATGCTGAACACCTGAACCAGACGCTCGACGGCAAGTCGTTCAACGGCATGCGCTACAGCTACCGGATCACTCCGAATCTGGCCCAGGGTTTCGACATCCCGGCGTTGACGGTGCGCGCCACGCCCGGTCAGGCCATCGCGCCGTTGACCGCCCAAAGCCAGCCACTGCACTTCATTGCCACACAACCGCCGGGGTTCCAACCCGGCGAATCGGTGCTGGTGGCCCAAGGGCTGCGCTTCACGCAAACAGTCGCCAACTCGGCGACACCCCTGAAGGTCGGTGACAGCATCACCCGGCAACTGACGTTGCAGGCCGACGACGCCCTGGCCATGTCGCTGCCAGCGCCATCACTGGAGGATGTCGCCGGCCTCAGCCGTTATCCGAAAGCCGCGCAAATCAGCAACCTCGACGACGGTCGCGGCCATTTCAACGGTGGCCAGCGCATCGACACCGTGACCTATCGGATCGACACCGAAGGCCGCCATAACCTGCCGGCGATCGAGCTGAAATGGTGGGACGCCAGCACTGGACAGACCCGCACGGCCCAAGTCCCGGCCGTAACCTTCGACGCCGTGGCCAACAGCGCTTATCGGCCGGTGTTTTCGATCACCGAAGACCTGAAAAAACTCGGCCAGAAAAGTCGTCTGCATCTCTCCGGACATTGGTTGGGGCTGTCGGCGTTGCTGTTGGCCGTGGCGCTGCTCGGTTGGTTTGCCCGTCCCCTCGCCCATCGTGCGTACCTTCGATGGCAGGCACGGCGCCGCGCCCGACACGCCGCGTGGCTGGAATCCGCCGACTACGCCTGGCGGCAAATACCGGCGCAAATCGACGCCAGACCCGCACAGTTGAGCGCCCTGTACTTGTGGGCCAGACGCAGCCGCATGGGCCTGAAACTGACGAACCTTGGCCCACGCCTACAAGACCTGTTGCGCGCCTGTTACAGCCGTCAGCCCGCCGAAGATCAGGCGCTGCGCCACCTCAAGCAATCCTTGGCTACGCTGCATAGTCAGGCCAAACGCGACACAGCATCAGCGGCACCTGCACTGCGTCCACTCAATCCCGTTCACGAGAAGGATTTCCCATGACGAACCCGATATCGCTGCGCCACCGCTACGGGCTGACGCTGCTGTTAACCCTTGCACTGAGCCTGCCGGCGCTGGCCCAAACCAGCGAGCCCCTGCCCTCGTGGAACGACGGCCCGGCGAAAAAGAACATCATCGAGTTCGTCCAGGCCGTGACCGATCAAAGCAGCAAGGACTTCGTCAAACCCGCCGATCGAATCGCCGTGTTCGACAACGACGGCACGCTGTGGAGCGAGCAGCCGATGTACTTCGAATTGCTGTTTGCCCTGGAAGAGGTCAAGCGCACCGCACCGCAGCACCCGGAATGGAAAACCACCCAGCCCTTCAAGGCCGTGCTGGAAAATGATCACAAGGCCCTGGGCGAGTCGGGCATGGACGGCATCCTGAAAATCTTCGGCGCCACCCACACAGGCATGACAACAGAAGCCTTCGATGACTACGCCAAAACCTGGCTGACCCAGGCGCGCCATCCGAAAACCGGCAAGCCGTACACCGAGATGATCTTCCAGCCGATGCTGGAAATGCTCGACTACCTGCGCAGCCAGAGTTTCAAAACCTACATTGTCTCCGGCGGTGACACCGCGTTCATGCGCGCCTTCGCCGAGCAGGTCTATGGCATCCCACCGGAACAAGTCATCGGCACCACGTTTGTCACCGCCTACCAGCTCAAGGACGGCCAGCCGTCGATCCTGCGCACCGCCAAACTGGCCCACAACGATGATGGACCGGGCAAACCGGAAAGCATCGACGCGGTCATCGGCCGGCGTCCGATCCTCGCGTTCGGCAACTCCGACGGTGACCTGCAAATGTTGCAGTGGACCGCCGCCGGGCCGGGCAAACGCTTCATGGGGCTGGTGCATCACACCGACGCCAAACGCGAATGGGCCTACGACCGTCAATCGCAGATCGGTCGTCTGGACAAGGCCCTGGACGAAGCAAAAACCCGTGGCTGGACTATCGTGGATATGGCCGCCGAATGGCGTCGGATCTATCCCTTCGAGGCCGCCGCACCCGAGCACGTGCAATAAAAAAGCGTAACGCAGGACTGCAAAAAACGTTTGTCGCGCTTGAGCGACGCAAGTGAGAAAAGGAGCAAGTCAGATGACTCGCATACACAAGTGGCTACCGAAATTCGCCCTGGTGGCAGCCTCGGTGATGGCGATTTCGGCAACAGCCGGAGCCGCTGAAAAACCCAACATACTGGTGATTTTCGGCGATGACATCGGCCAGACCAACATCAGTGCCTACTCCATGGGCGTGGTCGGGTACAAGACGCCAAACATCGACCGGATTGCCAAAGAAGGCATGATGTTCACCGACTATTACGCGGAGAACAGCTGCACGGCTGGACGCTCATCCTTCATCACCGGACAGACACCGCTGCGTACTGGCCTGTCGAAAGTGGGCGCGCCCGGTGCCTCGGTAGGCCTGCAAAAACGTGACATCACCATCGCCCAGGCACTCAAATCCCAAGGCTACGCTACCGGCCAGTTCGGCAAGAACCACTTGGGCGACAAGGATGAATACCTGCCGACCAACCACGGTTTCGACGAGTTCTTCGGCAACCTGTACCACCTCAACGCCGAAGAAGAACCCGAGCGTCCGTACTGGCCCAAGGACGACCCTGAGTTCGTCAAGGCCAACTCCCCGCGTGGCGTGATTCACAGCTTCGCTGACGGCAAAATCGAAGACACCGGCGCGCTGACCACCAAGCGCATGGAAACCATCGACGACGAAACCACCGCCGCCGCGCAGGCGTTTATCGAGAAACAGGCCAAGGCGGACAAACCGTTCTTCGTCTGGATGAACACCACGCGCATGCACCTGTTCACCCACGTGCGCGAGTCGATGAAGGGCCAGAGCGGCATGCCCGGCAACGAGTACGCCGATGGCATGCTGGAACACGATGGCGACGTCGGCAAACTGCTGAAAACCCTCGACGACCTGAAAATCACCGACAACACCATTGTCGTCTACACCACCGACAACGGGCCGAACCAGTTCTCCTGGCCGGACGCGGCGACCACGCCGTTCCGCAACGAGAAGAACTCCAACTGGGAAGGCGCCTATCGCGTACCGGCGATGATTCGCTGGCCGGGCAAGGTCAAACCGGGTGAAGTCTCCAACGAGATGTTCTCCGGTCTTGACTGGTTCCCGACGCTGCTGGCGGCTGCCGGCGACACCGGTGTTAAGGACAAACTCCTTAAAGGCTGGGCACCGACCTCGGGCGGCACCAACTTCAAAGTGCACCTGGACGGTTACAACCAACTGCCATACCTGACCGGCCAACAACCGAAAGGCGAGCGCAAGGAGTTCTATTACTTCAACGATGACGGTGTGCTGGTGTCGATGCGTTTCGACAACTGGAAAGCCGTGTTCTGCGAGCAACGCGCACCTGGCGGCTTCAAGGTGTGGAGCGAACCCTTCGTATGCCTGCGGGTGCCGAAAATCCTCAACCTGCGGATGGACCCGTTTGAACGCGCCGACGTGGTTTCCGATCAGTACTACGATTGGGCAACCAAAAACGTCTATCTGGTTGCTCAGGCCGTCACCAAGTCTGCGCAGTTCCTGCAGACATTCATCGAGTACCCGCCGAGCCAGAAACCGGCCAGCTTCAGCGTTGATCAGATCCGCGCTGCTGTAGATGCAAAAATCGCGGAAAAAATGAAGAACCAGCCTGCACAGTAAGACCGCTTGACCGCCGCTCGCCTTCACCGGCGAGCGGCCCTATTTCCAGGGTGTGAACACATTCACCGTAGGAGCTGCCGAAGGCTGCGATCTTTTGATCTTCAGCCTTCAAGATCAAAAGATCGCAGCCTTCGGCAGCTCCTACACCGGTTCGTGTTCGATTCGAATTTTGCACAAGGCAATCCACAATGTCCTCACGAGTCGCCAGCAAGTCGTCGGCCATCCCTGCCACTCAGAGCAAAGCCCCGGCGTTGCTGATTCCCGCCCTGGTGCTGTTCGTCTCCGGTGCTGCGGCACTGGTGTATCAGGTGCTGTGGATCAAGCAGTTGTCGCTGGTGGTCGGCGTCGAGGTGTACGCCATTACCACCGGGATCAGCGCCTTTTTTGCCGGACTGGCGTTAGGCGGTTTGTGGTTCGGCCGGTGGGCCGATCGCTTGCAACAGCCGGTTCTGCTCTATGCAGGGCTGGAAGTGCTGGTGGCCGTGCTCGGCGTCGGTGCGACCTTCGCCATGAGCCTCGCGGCCAGCCCGTTTGCCTGGCTGGAACAGCAAGTCGGTCTGCTGGCCTGGGTGTTGCCATTTGCGCTGGTGGGCATTCCGGCGTTGCTGATGGGCGGTACCCTGCCGGTGCTGGTTCGTTCGTTGGCAGCCAACCCGCAACAGCTGGGCAAGGCTGGCGGTCAGCTTTATGCGGCGAACACCGCCGGGGCCATCGCCGGCACCTTGCTCGCCGCGTTTGTGTTGATTGCGACCCTCGGTGTACGCGGCAGTGCCTTGGCTGCAGCGATGCTGAACCTGCTGGCCGCCGTCGGTGCCTTGTGGTTCCAACGCCACCGCTCGCTGCCGAATGAGGCGCCGGTCAAGCACCACGCCGACAAAGCACCCGATCGCGTTGCCTTGTGGCTTTACTCAATTGCCGGTGGCGTGGCCCTCGGTTACGAAGTGGTCTGGTCGCAGTCCATCGTGCAGTTCATGAGCACCCGTACTTACGCGTTTGCGGTGGTGCTGGCGACGTACCTCACCGGGCTGTTTCTCGGCAGCATCCTGTTGGCCCGTCGGGTTGACCGCATTCGCGATCCCTGGGGTGTGTTCGGTTTGTTGATCGCCGGTGCCGGGCTCGTCGCGTTGCTGGAAATCGCCTTGCTCGGGCGCTGGCTGGTGGTCGCCCAAAACCTGGCCGAAACCTGGGTGTTGTCGTTGGGTGCGAGTGACCTGTTGGGCATGATCGCGCGGTTTGCGGTGGCGGCAGTGAGCATCGTGTTTGTGCCGACCCTGCTGCTCGGCGCCGCATTTCCGCTGGCCCTGCGTTTGAGCGTCGGCCGCGAGCGGGTCGGTCAGGCTGTCGGCGCGGTGGTGGCGTTCAATACGCTGGGCGGGATTGTCGGGGTGATGCTCTGCGGGTTTGTACTGATCCCGTTGCTGGGGCTGGTCCGAACCCTGGGCCTGCTGGCGATTGTCGCTGCCGGGATTGGGTACTTCGCGGTGCGCAAGGGTCATAGGGTCAAGAAAGGCCGGCGGCAGGCGGTGGTCGCTATTGGCCTGTTGTCGATTGCGGTGGCGGTTTTTACGCCCGTAAACAAACTCGCCAGCCTGCTTCCCGGTGCACGCAACGGCACTCTGGCTTTTTACGAAGAAGGACGCGGTGGAACCGTCGCCGTGGTCACTCAGGGCAAAGGACAAAAAGCGTTCCAGCGCTTGTACATCCAGGGCGTGTCCAACACCGGCGACGCCATGCCATCGCTACGCTACATGCGTATCCAGGCGCTGTTGCCGCTGCTGATCCACAATGGCGAACCGCGCTCGGCGCTGGTGATCGGTTTTGGCACCGGCATCACCGCGGGCGCCCTGACGCGCTATCCGGGGCTGGAGCATCGTGTCGTGGCAGAGCTGCTGCCATCGGTGGTCAAAGCCGCGCCGTTGTTCAAAGGCAACTTCAATGCAGCCACTGACCCCGGCGTTGACGTACGCCTGCACGATGGCCGGCAGGAACTGCTACGCAACCCACAGCGCTACGACTTGATCACCCTCGAACCGCCGCCGCCCTCTGCCGCTGGCGTGGTGAATCTGTATTCCCGGGACTTCTATCAATTGGCCGCCAGTCGCCTGGAGAAACAAGGCCTGGTCGCTCAATGGTTGCCACTGCCCACCCAGAACATCGACGATTCGCGCTCACTGGTGCGCAGCTTTCTCGACGTCTTCCCCTACGCCACCCTGTGGACCAGTGAGTTCCACGAAATGCTGCTGGTGGGCTCGATGGAACCGATTGAACTGGACGCGGAGAAAATCAGCCAACGCTTCCAACAGGACACCGTGCGCAGCACCTTACAGGACGTGGGCATTGGCTCCGCTGCAGCGTTGCTCTCGACCTGGGTCACCGATCGTGCCGGCCTGGAGCGTTTCGCTGCCGACGCCCAACCGGTGACCGACGACCAGCCGCGTATCGAATATGCGCCGTGGGTGCGGGCCAAGGAGATCAGTCGTGTGCTGCCGGCCCTGCTGGACCTGCGTATAGCGCCACCGCTGGTGAATGCCGATGCGGGCTTCAACGAACGGATGAACGCACACCAGCAACGCCTGATGCAGTTTTATCGGGCGAGTCTGCACGCTTATGACGGTGACCGGGACGCGTGGGCCCGGGATATTCGCGAGGTGATGCGCGGGGATGGGGGGAACCCGTATTTCCGGTGGTTTGTCGGGGAGTGATGCAGCGCCTGACAGACCGCCTTCGCGAGCAGGCTCGCTCCCACACTGGATCTGCTTCAATCACACATTCTGTACACAACAGAGATCAAATGTGGGAGCGAGCCTGCTCGCGAAGAGGCCTTTAGCCTCAACGCATCACTTGGACTTGAGCTTCATCGGCCTTCATGACCTGGACACTACAGTGGATCACGACCGTCATTTGACAGACGCCGGCCATCCGGCAAAGCTGCATCGAGCTTGAACGCGCGCCTGACGGCAAACGCACCCGGACTATGGAAGTCGCAATGCCGAAACATAAAAATAAAGCAGTACAGCCAAACCCTGATTCGCCACCGACCTTGATTAACCGTTACCTGTTTCCCGTCACCCTCGGCGTCTTGCTGTTGGCCATAGCGGGCATCGGCTGGTTTCTGTTCAGCAGCAAACCGGCCCCCGTGACCTATGCGCCTGTCAGTACGCCTGTCGCTCAGCCGGCCAAACCGCAACCGGTCGCCGTGGCGCCGGCAACGATGGTTGATGAGCAACAATGCCAAGGCTGCCACAGCGAGCAGGTCAAGGACTGGCAAGGTTCCCATCACCAATTGGCAATGCAGGAAGCCAATGCCGAAACGATGCTGGGCGACTTCAATAACGTCACCTTCAAAGCGGAAAACGAAACCACCCGTTTCTCGCGCAAGGGCGACGGGTTCTGGGTCAACACCCCTGGCATAGACGGCAAAAATGCCGACTTCAAGGTCGCCTACACCTTCGGAATCGCGCCGTTGCAGCAATACCTGATCGAGGTCGGCGAAGGTCGGTTGCAGGCGCTCGGCGTGGCCTGGGATACCGAGAAGCACCGCTGGTTTCACCTCTATCCGGGCCAGGGGGTGAACTTCAAAGACCCGTTGCACTGGAGCAAGCCGAGCCAGAACGCCAACTTCATGTGCGTCGAGTGCCACACCACCGGTTACAAGCGCAATTTCGATGCCGCGAAAAACACCTTCGACAGTCACTGGAACAGCCTCGGTGTCGGCTGTCAGGCCTGCCACGGCCCGGCCTCCAATCACCTGGAATGGACAGCAAAAAAAGGTGACCTGATCCATGCCGGATTTGCCGTCGATCTGAAGGACAAGAACGCCACTGTCGAAATCGAAACCTGTGCTCGCTGCCACTCGCGCCGCGCCCCTTTGGGCGACGGCTTCACTGTCGGCAAGCGGCTGATGGATGACTACCTGCCGAGCCCCCTGACCCGCGAGTTGTACGCGCTGGACGGCAAGATCAAGGACGAAGTGTTCGAACACGGCTCCTTCGCCCAGAGCAAAATGTTCGACAAGGGCGTGCGCTGCAGCAACTGCCACAACCCGCACAGCACCGAGCTCAAGGCGTCGGGCAACGGTGTCTGTCTGCAATGCCACAACACCGCCGGCAAGACCTCGGCTGAAGGCGTTGATGGCCAAGGCCTGCAAGCGAAGAATTACGACTCCATCGAACACACGCGCCACACCATGGGCCAACCGGGTTCGCAGTGTGTGGATTGCCACATGCCCGGCAAGTTCTACATGGGCAATGACTTCAGGCATGACCACAGTTTCAGCATCCCCAACCCTGAGCGGGCGAAAAAACTCGGCACACCGGACGCTTGCCTGACCTGTCACCAGGGCAAGGCTGGCGACAAGGTCACCGAGCAATTCAAGCGCTGGAACACCCCCATCGCGCAGGCACCGCGTTACGACGAAAGCCTGTGGCTGATTCGCAACGGTCAGCCCGGCGCGGCACACGCCTTGTACGAGCAGCTTCAACGCAGCAATTTGCCAGCGATTCAGCGCGCGACCCTGCTGGCCGAGTTGTCGCTGTACCCAAGCGAACAAGCATTGAAACTGGCCACCAAGGACTTGAACAACCCAGCCCCGCAAGTGCGTGAAAGCGCCGTTCGGGCGATCAGCGCGTTCTTGCCGCCACCGGAGCGCGCGTCGCTGCTGACGCCGTTGCTGCATGATCCGGTGAAGGCTGTGCGGATCGTCGCGGCCCGGGATCTACTGAGCGTGGCCCGTAATGGCTTGGGCAGCGCCCAGGCCCCCTGGAATGCAGCCATCGCCGAATACGAGGACGTCCAGAAGAGCCTGGCCGAACGCGCCGAAGCCAACCTCAACCTGGCCATGCTCTATCAGGCCAGC
Source organism: Pseudomonas sp. GL_093 (assembly GCF_057837605.1). Taxonomy (NCBI): domain Bacteria; kingdom Pseudomonadati; phylum Pseudomonadota; class Gammaproteobacteria; order Pseudomonadales; family Pseudomonadaceae; genus Pseudomonas; species Pseudomonas sp. GL_093. Next base: position 3,717,228 of record NZ_CM174448.1, read on the forward strand.
GGTCGTAGCGGTGAAGTCGAAGCGCTGCTGCGCACCGCCCTCAAGCGCGATCCGGATTTCTACCCGGCGCTGGTGACGCTGGTGCAATGGCTGGAGGCGAACGGACGCAGTCAGGAAGCTCAGACGCTGCTGGAGCAGAGCCTGAAAGAACATCCGGATGCCGCCCTGCTGCAACACACTCAAGGCCTGTCGCTGGTGCGCGCGGGCAAATCAGCCCAGGCCATGCCGGCCCTGCGCAAGGCCGCGCAACTGGAGCCTCAGAACGCCCAGTACGGTTACGTGTTGGCGGTGGCGTTGCACGACAGCGGCAAGGTCGATGAGGCCTGCCAAGAGCTGGAGCGATTGTTGAAAGTGCAGCCGGCCAATCGCAATGCGCGGTTGTCGTTGATCCAGTACTACCTGGATAACGGACAGGAACCGAAGGCGCAGGTGCTGTTGCAGGGCTGGAAGAAAATGAACATGGGGGATCCGGCGTTGAAGTGACCCTCGCGCCAGGTCTGTAGCAGCTGCCGAGCAGCGCGAGGCTGCGTGCGGCGACGAAGGCGTCGTCAACCCTGCAAACGCGGTTTTCCTGTAAACCGTATCGCCTGATTTCACGACGACTTCGTCGCCGAACGCAGCCTCGCGCTGCTCGGCAGCTGCTACATGGACGGTGGAATCACCAGGACGAACCGCTCTTCAACGCCAACTCCCGCCGACTGTTCGCCCGCATCGCCTTGATCAACGACACCGTCCCCACCAGTAAAATCGCCGCGCCAAACAGGAAGTCGATGTTGTACAGCTGAAAGTCCTGCAACGGCCCCACCAGAAACACCCGGATCGCCCCGATACTCACCAGCGTGGCGAGAAAATCGATGCCCGGCTCGTCGCGATAAAACACGTGCATCAGTGGCAGGCAAATCACCAGCAGCAACAGCAAGACGATCACCTTGAACGAGCCTTTGCGCTCGACGCTGAACGCGCATTCATGGGTGGCGTAGGGTTTGTAGTCTTCCTCGCGCACCAACGAGTTTTTCTCATTGATGTACTCGGCCCGGTTGTACTTCTGAATGGGCGTAAAGGTGTTCGACACCTCCATCACCGTGGTGATGTGGCGGAATCGCAGGTCGACGCGCTCATTGCCCTTGAGGTAATACAGCACCGGTTTGTAGCCGTAGCGGTAGGTGTCGAAGGGAAACTCGCTGGCGCGACCCTGCACGCCGATCGGTCGCGGCTCGAGCTCCGCGTAGGCACTTTTGTTGTCTGAGGCGAGGTTACGGCTCAGGGGTTTGATCCTGACCTGTTCGAGGAAAATCGGCGCGGCGCCGTAGGACCATTGCAGCGGTTCCAGGCGCAGGCGCAGCTCGTTACGGCCAAGGTCATAGCGATTGAAAGTGCGCTCGGAAACAATCACCGCGCCGCTGAGCATGAACTCGCCACGCAGGTTGTTGGTGACGCGCAGAGTCAGCTGATCCTTGCCCAGCGACAGCGCATCGGCGGCCGGTGGCGTGCCGCACCAGGCGTAACTGTCGAACGCACCACCCAACTGACCGCCGCGGTTCTCCTGGAACACATAAAAGTAAGCGCCCCACAGGGTCAACATCAGCAGAAACGCGGTTAACCCTAAAATCTTCTTGCCCACACTCAAACCAGACTCCTTTCGGTACGACTTCCTTATGAGGTGCGGACTCTACCAAAGTGCCATCATCGACCCAAGCGAAACCCTCAACGTCGCCTGAACAACGGCCGCGGCTCAATCACCGAACGCCCATACAGCACACTCATCCCCGCCAGCCCCTTGAGCGCATCTTCGGCGGACTTGTCTTCACGCACCGCGAAGCTGTCGAACCCGCATTGACGCATGTGGCTGAGTTGATCGCGCAGTACGTCGCCGACCGCGCGCAACTCGCCCGTCCAGCCCAATCGAGTGCGCAGCAAGTACGCCTGGCTGTAACCGCGACCGTCACGGAAACTCGGAAAATCCAGGGCAATCAGCGGCAGGTGTGAAAACCACGGCTTGAGGCTTTCCACCTCATCGTCCGGCCCCAACCACACGCCCTTTTGCGGTGGACCTTCAAGCCAACGGGCCAACGGCAGAATCACTGCACCCGCCGGCCATTCATCGTTGACATCCCTGACCAGGGTCCATGGATCATCAGCGACAATCCGCGCCACACCCTCCTCCAGCCGCAGCACATTGTTCATGCCGACACCTCCAGCAGCTTCGGATAGACCTGCTCTTTGAACGGTTCCAGACCGATGCGCTGCAAGGTGTCGACGAACACTTCCTCGCTCTCGCGGTAATTGACGAACGTGGCGATGATCTGCTCGATCACCTCGGGCACTTCGGCGGCGCTGAAGGACGGGCCGATGACTTTGCCCAATGCGCTGTTCTTGCCCTGAGCCCCGCCGAGGGTGATCTGGTACCACTCGCTGCCGTTCTTATCGACCCCCAGAATGCCGATGTTGCCGATGTGGTGGTGGCCGCAGGCGTTCATGCAGCCGGAAATGTTCAGGCTGATGTCGCCCAGATCATGCAGATAGTCGAGGTCTTCGAAGCGTGCCTGAATGGCTTGCGCGATGGGAATCGACTTGGCATTGGCCAGCGCGCAGAAGTCACCGCCGGGACAGGCGATGATGTCGGTCAGCAAACCGATATTGGCGCAGCCCAGGCCCTGTTCGCAGGCGCGGCTCCAAAGCGTGTAGAGATCAGCCTTGGGCACGTCGGGCAACACAATGTTCTGCTCATGGGCGATGCGAATTTCGCCAAAACCAAACTGCTCGGACCAGCCGGCCACCGCCTCCATTTGCTCGGCCGTGACATCACCCGGCGGTGAGGCAATGCCCGGTTTGGTCGACAGCACCACGCTGGCGTAGCCCGGCACTTTGTGCGGCTGAACGTTGCGCGACACCCAACGGGCGAAGGCCGGGTTTTCGGACAAGCGTGTGCCGAAATCGAGGTCGGTGTCCGCCAGAGCACGGTAGTCCGGCGGCACAAAGGCACTGGCCACACGCTCATACTCGACGCCGGTCAGTTGCGCCGGGCCGTCCTTGAGGTACTGCCACTCCTCCTCCACTTCCCGGGCAAAGGCTTCGATGCCCAGCGCCTTGACCAGAATCTTGATCCGCGCCTTGTACTTGTTGTCCCGCCGACCGTGGCGATTATAGACGCGCAGCACCGCCTCGACGTAGGACAGCAGGTGCTGCCACGGCAACCCTTCGCGGATCTGCAAACCAAGGATCGGCGTGCGCCCCAATCCGCCGCCGACGATGACCCGCAGCAGCATTTGCCCGTCGGTGCCCGGGTAAAGATAGAGACCGATGTCATGCATCATGATCGCCGCCCGGTCCTGTTCTGCCGAGCAGATGGCGATCTTGAACTTGCGCGGCAGGAACAGGAATTCCGGGTTGATGGTCGACCACTGCCGGAGGATTTCTGCCAGTGGTCGCGGGTCGATCATTTCATCCGCTGCCACCCCGGCAAAGGCTTCGGTGGTGATGTTGCGCACGCAGTTGCCGGAGGTCTGGATCGCGTGCATTTCCACGTGTGCCAGGCGTTCAAGGATGTCTGGCACCTGGGCCAGTTCGATCCAGTTGAACTGCATGTTCTGCCGGGTGGTGAAGTGGCCGTAGCCACGGTCGTAATCCCGGGCGATGCTCGCCAGCGTGCGCATTTGCGGCGCGCTTAACGTGCCGTATGGAATCGCCACGCGCAGCATGTAGGCGTGCTTTTGCATGTACAGGCCGTTTTGCAAACGCAGCGGCAGGAATTCTTCTTCGCTCAACTCATCCGCCATGAAGCGTTCGACCTGATCGCGAAACTGCGCGACCCGCTCAAAGACCAGGGCCCGGTCATAGTCATCGTACTGATACATGTGGCTACCTCATCAGGATTGATCGGGCTCTGCGCAACCCCTGTGGGATTTCATTGAGCTTGAAACTCTATGGCCCGTTTTCTTGAGGCGACTATGGACCTGTGGCGCAGCGCGTTACAGATTCAGCTAAATACTAAAAAACCGTATCAGACTGCGGCTGATCACCGCAGGCGTTCGCTTTATCTGATCCGCATAAACTCGGTTTTTCTGAGTCTGTTTTGTTTCTGGCAGGGTTTCTACAGTGGGCGACATGCCAGTCCGGGTGGCCTGGCAAGACTTTGCAACCGTGGAAGCATTGACCATGAGCACAGCAACAATCGGACAGGCCTATAACTACAAGGTCGTCCGCCAATTCGTCGTGGCAACCGTGGTTTGGGGTGTCGTGGGGATGGTGATGGGGGTGTGGATCGCCTCGCAACTGGTGTGGCCGCAGATGAACCTCGACCTGCCATGGACCACCTTCGGCCGCTTGCGCCCGCTGCACACCAGCCTGGTGATTTTCGGCTTTGCCGGCAGCGCGCAATTCGCCGCCAGTTACTACGCGGTGCAGCGCACCTGCCAGGTGCGGCTGTTTTCGGACAAGCTCGCCGCATTCACGTTTTGGGGCTGGCAGTCAGTGATCGTGGTGATGCTGATCACCCTGCCGCTGGGCTACACCACCACCAAGGAATACGCCGAGATCGAGTTCTCCGGCGCGGTCTGGATGACCGTGGTCTGGGTCGCTTACGCCATCGTGTTCTTCACCACCGTGGTACAGCGCAAGACCAAGCACATCTACGTCGGCAACTGGTTCTTCGGCGCGTTCATTGTGGTGATCGCCATGCTGCATGTGGTCAATCACCTGGCGATCCCGGTGGACTGGTTCAAGTCCTATCCGGTGTATTCCGGGGCGACCGACGCCATGGTGCAGTGGTGGTACGGGCACAACGCAGTGGGTTTCTTCCTGACCACCGGGTTCCTGGGGATGATGTATTACTTCGTGCCGAAACAGGTTGGGCGGCCGGTGTATTCCTATCGGCTGTCGATCGTGCACTTTTGGGCGCTGATCACCCTGTACATCTGGGCCGGCCCGCACCACTTGCATTACACCGCGCTACCGGATTGGGCGCAGTCGCTCGGCATGGCGATGTCGCTGATCCTGCTGGCACCGAGCTGGGGCGGGATGATCAACGGCATGATGACGCTGTCGGGTGCCTGGCATAAGTTGCGCACCGACCCGATCCTGCGCTTTTTGGTGTTGTCCCTGGCCTTCTACGGGATGTCGACCTTCGAAGGGCCGATGATGGCGATCAAGACGGTCAACGCCCTCTCCCACTACACCGACTGGACCATCGGCCACGTCCACGCCGGCGCTTTGGGTTGGGTGGCGATGATTACCTTCGGCTCGCTGTACCACATGATCCCGAAAGTCTTCGGTCGCGAGCAGATGTACAGCACACCACTGATCAACCTGCACTTCTGGCTGGCGACCATCGGCACCGTGCTGTACATCGCCTCGATGTGGGTCAACGGCATCACCCAGGGCCTGATGTGGCGCGCGATCAACGATGACGGCACGCTGACCTACTCCTTCGTCGAAGCCTTGCAAGCCAGCCATCCAGGGTTCGTGGTGCGCTTCGCTGGCGGCGTGTTTTTCCTCAGCGGGATGTTGCTGATGGCTTACAACGTCTGGCGCACGGTGCGGGTTTCGGACGTCGAAATGGCCGAACGCGACGCGCAGATTGCCTGAGGCAAGGGGCTTGAGATGATTGAGGTCGTGCTGAATGTGCTGGGCGTGGTGGGGCTTTGGCTGGCGGTTGAATACTGCCTGAAACACCAGACGGCAGAGAGTCTGGATGAAGCCAGTCTGATTCCGTTTGCCGATGACCCGGAGGTGGCGCGGCGGGTGGAATTGGCGACGGGCAAGACCGTGAAGGCCGTTGCGCCTGAAGAGGCGAAACCGGGCTGGGGCAACCTCGATATCTGAAGCCACACTGATCAATGTGGGAGCGAGCTTGCTCGCGATGAGGCCATAACATCCAACATCTATGTTGACTGTTACACCGCCATCGCGAGCAAGCTCGCTCCCACAGGGGTATGTGTCAGGTCAGAGGGTTCAGCTGCGCTCGCGCGGGATCAGGCTCTGCAACTGCTGCGCCAAAAAGTTCGCATCAAAGGCAAAGGTATCCGGGTCTTTCAAGCCATTGGTCTTGCGCCATTGCCAGCTGCTGGACGGCGGCAGGCACACCAGCGAAATGCTGCCGTAGCGCGCGGCCGTCAGGCCCATCACGGCCAGTGAAATCTGACCACCGGCACCCATCACATCCGGCACAAATTCAACCGGTTTACCGGCGATCACAATGGACAACTTCTCGGTCTTGAAGGTCGACGTTTCGACCGGCACGCTCGGCCCGGACGCAACATACGCCTCGCGGCTCACCTCCAGCAGATTCGGCGCCTGGACCGGTTCCAGCCATTGCTGGATCTGATCGAACAGTTCACCAATGCGCGTCGCCCACACGGCCGATTGCGACTCGAACAGTTGCTTCTTGTGTGCTTCGCTTTCTGCGTAATGGCGAAGCATCTCACCCAGTTGCTGTACATCGTCCATTGCGGTGTTCCTTTGTTGAAACGGTGCTGCGGACTTTGAGCATGGCAGATGCGCGCTGCCGGCGTACGACTAAAAGCGTGAACGGTATTGGCTGGGCGTCATGGCCAGGTATTTGCGAAAGGCACTGCCCATGTGGGACTGATGGGCGAAGCCGGCGTCCAGGGCGATGTCGGCCAGGGACAGGTCGGTGTGTTCGATCATCCGGCGTGCCGCCTGAAGCCGCACTTCAACAAGGTAAGCGTGGGGTGTCAGGCCGATGGCCCGGGTGAAGTCGCGCAGAAAGCGCAGCTCGTTTTGCCCGTAGGTGACGGCCAATTGTTCAAGGGTCAGGGGCTCGTGGAACTGCTCGGCGATCTGGTCCAGTACTCGGGTGAAAACCCTGGGCGTGGCACGTTGCGCGGTATCGGCCTTTGAACTCACCAAACCAACGAATTCTACCGCCCTTTGCTCAAGCGCCAGCCTGTCCAGTTGCGGAGCAAGCAACAGGCGCCGCAGTTCCCGGCCCAGCATCAGCGCACGGCGATTGCCTGAAGACTGCAAACGGTGGTCAACCGAGGGTAAATGCTGATGGGCCAACGGCTTGTCCAGACGCATCAGCAGGTATTCGCCACCGCTGGCCGATTCGGAAAACACTTCCACGCCGACCGGGGTGTAAGCCAGCACGCCAGGCAAGGTATCGAAATCCACCCGATGATCCGAATCGATGGCGTGCACGCCGTGTTGACGTTCCAGCGTCACCCCAAGGGTTCGCCACTGCACTGGGTCACGCGCGCTGTAAGCTGCACGGGGCAAAAGCTGCAGGCAGAGTCTGCCGTCCAGCAGGTCGTGGCTCAGCGCCGCTGGCATGTGAAATTTCCTGATAGATCGCTATGAAAAGCCACGGGTACTCTCAAATAAAGGCATGCTCAAAAACAAAGGGTTGCCATCAACAGGAGCACGACATGCGCACCATCGGCCTTATCGGCGGCATGAGCTGGGAGTCCAGCGCCGAATATTACCGCCTCATCAACCAACAGGTACGCGACCGGCTCGGGCCGTTGCGTTCGGCGAAACTGCTAATGTACAGCGTCGACTTCGGCCCTGTCGAACAGGCCCAGCATGCCGGGCGCTGGGACGATGCCGCGGCGATTCTGGTGGATGCGGCGCAGCGGTTGCAGGCGGGTGGCGCCGATTGTGTGGTGCTGTGCACCAACACCATGCACAAAGTGGCCGGGCAGATTCAGGCCGCGATCAGCATTCCGTTTCTGCACATCGCCGACCCGGCGGGTCAGGCTGCCGTCGAGGCGGGTGCGCTGAAGATTGGATTGCTCGGCACAGCGTTCACCATGGAGCAGGACTTCCTCAAGGAACGCCTGACTTCGATGGGGCTGACCGTACTGGTGCCGGAGGCTGATGAACGTCAGGCCGTCCACCGGATCATCTATGACGAGTTGTGCGTCGGGGTGATCAGCGAGGCGTCACGCAAGGTCTATCAGCAGGTCATCGAATCACTGACCCGACGTGGCGCCCAGGCAATCATCCTCGGTTGCACGGAAATCGGCCTGCTGATCAAACCCGAGCACAGCGCCCTGCCCTTGCTCGACACCACCGAACTGCATGCGCAGGCGGCGGTGGCGTTCGCCTTGGGCGAGTGACTTAAGCGGCCTTGGGTGTGCGACGCAGACGCGCCATGCTCAAGGCATCGACCAGCACGCCGTCACGCACGGCGTAGTCGCGAAACAGCCCTTCGGTGTCGAAGCCGAACTTGCGATACAGCCCGATGGCGGCTTCATTGTCGGCGTACACCGAAAGTTCGAGCCGTTGCAGGTTCATCCAGTTGTCGGCGATGTCCAGCGCCGCCGCCAACAGCTTCGAGCCGACGCCCTTGCCCTGCCAGGCCACCGCGACGCCCATGCCGAGATTGCCGGCATGGCTGCGGCGGATCCGCGAAAACTGCTCCAGGCCAATATTGCCGATGACCGTCCCTTGATGCAGCGCCACCAGCTGCACCACACGCTCGTTGTCCGGCGCCAGGCGCTTGCGCCAGACTTCGGTGGACTGAAACGGCATTTGCAGCACCTGCCGGGTAATGGCCGGGTCGTTGTAGAGCGCGGTAATGCCGTCGATGTGGGATTCGTTGAAACGTTCGAGGGAAATGACAGCGTCAGTGGCGGGCATGGGTGATTCATCCTTGATACAGACATGGCCGCCCACTCTATACCGCAATCTTCCGGTGTGGCGAGAGTCAGTGTGGGAGCGGGCTTGCTCGCGAAGGCGATTTCACATTCAACGATGATGTTGACTGTCAGTCCCCCTTCGCGAGCAAGCCCGCTCCCACATTTTGGACGGCGGTCAGCCTTCGAACCACTCTCGGCGCTCAGTGAAAGTGTTCTGGATCAGCTCAACGATCATCTGCACCTGCGCTTGCCCCTCAGACTCGGTATTGACCGCCATCCACACCTGACGCTGCATCGGTTGACTGAACAGCCCCGGCAATTCAATCAGGCCGCGGTCGAAGCGGCTGATGTATCCGGGCAGCAGGCCAATGCAGGCGCTGCAACGGATCATCTCCAGCATCAGCTGATAGGAATGCAACTGCACTACCCCGGCCAAGCGTTGATCCACGAGGGTATTCCACGGCCGAAAGCTGTCGACCTGACGGTTATGCTGCCATTGCACCAGCAGGAAATCCGTCAGGTCGTCGAGGCTTTCTGGCCGCGACGCGACCCGTGAGTAACGTTTGGCGATGTGGGGCAAGTAGTCGAGCCGCGCCAGACGCCGGGGCTCGCTGACAGCAAAACTCGGGCCAGGCAGCGGTGAATCGGTGCCGGCCAGCCACAGCACCACATCGGCACTGACCGCTTGCAGGGACAGTTCGCTGTCCAGGGTGATGATGTCCAGGCGCACGCTGGCGTTGCGCCGCAACAAGGCAACCAGATCGCGACCGAGAATGTCATGCAGGATCGATTCGGCGACGGCCAGGCGAATCAACGGCTGTTCGGTCACCGGCAAATCGCGCTCGTGGGCCAGGGCAATCAACTGCGATTGCAGCTGCAACCCGTCACGACTGAGGGCAACGCCATTCTCTGAGTGACTGAATAGCGAACACTGCAGGTGCGCTTCAAGCTGCGCCAATTGTTTGCGCAACTGGGTGGTCTTGATGTTGAGACTGCGGGCCGCTTGCATGAAACAGCCGCAACGGGCACTGACCCGAAAAGACTGCGCCAGCACCGGATCGATCCCTGCCGCCAGAGTGCGCCAGGATGAGGTTTTTTCTACGGGCGAGCGGTACTCGGCAACTTGCTGACGACCTGTGGTTTCCATGAATGGCATCGCTGACTCCCTGTCGATCTGTCCTTGAAAGCCTCATCCTGCGCAGCGTTTATGAACCTGATGTGACACTCAGGGCGGAAAATCGATTCAGCCGCCGGGGGTTTGCCGAAAACTCACCGCCAGTCGATTCCAGCTGTTGATGGTGGTGACGGCGATGGTCAGGTCGACCATCTCACCTTCGTTGAACTGCTCCCGGGCCTGCGCGTAGACCTCGTCCGGCACATGGCTTTCAGAGAGCAAGGTGACGGCTTCGGTCCAAGCCAGCGCCGCACGTTCTCGAGGGTTGAAAAAGCCGCTGTCGCGCCAGACCACGATCGAATACAAACGACGGTCGGTCTCGCCGAGTCGCCGGGCATCCACCGAGTGCATGTCGGTGCAGAAGGCGCAGCCATTGAGTTGCGACGCACGGATTTTGATCAAGTGCAGCAAGGCCGGCTCGATGCTGAGGTTGCTGGTCAATGCCTCCATGGCAATCATCGCTTTCATCGCTTTGGGCGACGCGCTGTAGTAATCCAGACGGGGGTTCATGGAGTGACCTCGTGGATCGAATGTGTGCCCCTCAAGGTAGGCGTTGATACGCAGGCGTTACAGATCCAATTCTGCGAAATACCCGTGGACCACTCAGGCACCAGACCAATCGGAGGTTTTTCGCCCACGCAACTTTTGCGCAGGCGCTCATGCGGGTAATCTGGCCCGACGCACACGCGCCTCAATTGCCCCAGGAGCCTCGCCGGTATGGAACTTCACGTTGTCATCAACGGCCGCAAGGACCTGGCAGGCCAGTTGTACAACCAACTGCGCAGCGCCATCGAATCCGGTCGCCTGGCAGCCGGGACGCAACTGCCGCCCAGTCGTTTGCTGGCAGAACAATTGGGGATTTCACGCAAGACCATTTCCGACACCTACACGCAACTGACCTACGAAAACTTCCTCACCGGGGTCATCGGCAAAGGCACCTACGTCAACGCCCGACCGGCGAAAATCACCCGTAAACAGAGCCATTCGGAGTTGGCCAGTGCCGAGGTCATCGAGTCCTGGCGCAACCTACCGGTGTTCCTGCGCCATCCGACGCTGGAAGGCTCGTTGCGCTACGACTTCATCGGCGGCGCCACCAGCAAGGGCCAGTTTCCCCAGGATGACTGGCGGCGCTGCACCGCTCACGCCTTACGTCAGATCGCCGCGTCCAAGGGCTTCTACAGCCTGCCCGAAGGCTTGCCGGCGCTGCGTAATGCGATCGCCCGGCACATCGCGTTTTCTCGCGGGGTCAATTGTCAGGATGAAGACGTGGTGGTGTGCAACGGCGCGCAACAGGCGCTGGACTTGATCTCTCGGGTGCTCACGCGTCCCGGCAGCCTTGTCGCCATGGAAGACCCTGGCTATCCGCCCGCACGCCTGTTGTTCGGTACCCACGGCGCCACGGTGATCGGCGTCCCGGTGGATGCGGAAGGCATTCAGGTGGACAAGATCCCCCTTGGTACCCGGCTGATTTACGTCACGCCGTCGCACCAGTTCCCGCTCGGCATGCCGATGAGCCAGGCGCGCCGGGTGGCGCTGCTGGAGCGGGCTCATGAGTTGGGCGCGATCATCATCGAGGACGATTACGACAGCGAATTCCGCTACGAAGGCCGGCCCACCGACTCGCTGCAAAGCATGGACGAGCGCGGCATCGTCGCCTACGTCGGGACCTTTTCGAAAACCCTGCTACCGGAGCTGCGCCTGGGTTATGCGATCCTGCCGCCGGCAATACTCGAAGCGGTCATTCGCGCCAAGCAGCTCACCGACTTGCACACGTCCACCCTGCCCCAATGGGCGCTGGCCAAGTTCATCGCCGAAGGCTGTCTGCTCAAGCACATCCGGCGCTGCCATACGATCTATGCCGGGCGTCGTGAGCGGATCCTCGAGCGCATGGCCGGCGATCTTTCACCGTGGCTCGAGGCGGTCCCGACCACCGCCGGGTTCCACATGGTGGTTATGTGCAAAGTGTCTATCGATATTCCATTGGTGATCGAACTGGCGAAAAAGGTCGAAGTCGGGGTGTATCCCATCGACAGCTTTTTCTATCAGCAAGCGCCGCAGGCAGGGCTTTTCCTCGGTTTTGGCGCCATTGAAACCCTGGACATCGACATCGCCCTGGATCGCCTGCGGGACATTTTGCAGCAGGTTGCCTGACGGATTGGTCTGCGTTTTTATTCCGCGATTGGCTATTGGTGGTCCGGGTATGCAGGCCTATCCTGCATAAGCGTTATCCCTCAATGAGCAGGATTCGTCCGGCCTGATTCAGGAGTGTGAGCAATGTCCAACGAAGTGATCAATACCGTTAAGGTGCAGGCCGCCGCCGGCCGCTCGGACGAACTGGGCAAGCAACTGCAAAAGATTGTCGACACCCTGCGCGAACTACCGGGCTGTGATTCCTATATGGTCGACCGCTGCCCCGAGGACGACAACCGCTGGACGGTCAGCGCCCGCTGGCAATCGGAAGCGGCCATGCAAATGCATTTCAACTGCCCTGAAGTACAAGGCTTTATCGGCCTGATCGACAGCCGCCTGGCCAACAGCGTCGACTTCAACAGTTTTCCTATCGTTTAAAAATTAGGTCGCCGCCTTCGGCCACTCCTACAGGGCTTTGGGTACCCCTGCAGGAGTGGCTGGAGGCGGTGATCTTGTTTTTAAAACGCGCATGATTGGTCCCCTCGCCTTCACGAAAATTGGCTGTTTGATTGGCCTTTGCCGAGACTTACTGTGGTCACTGATAACTAACCACAGCAGGTGATAACCCATGAACGCCTTCCGCTACTGTGCTGCGCCCCTCGCCGCCCTGGCCCTGAGCTTTTCCGTCGCGGCATTCGCTCACGACCCTTCGGAAAAAGTCACCATTCTGCAGGACGAAATGCTGCAAAACGTGCCGGGCAAAAAAGCGTTGATGATCGAAGTCGACTACAAACCCGGCCAATCGTCCATCGCCCACAAGCACGAGGGCACGGCTATGGCTTACGTTATTTCTGGATCGATCGTTTCTCAAGTGAAAGGCGAGCAACCGAAAACCTACAAGGCCGGCGAGTATTGGTATGAACCGGCCGGATCGGAGCATCTGGTCTCGAAAAATGCCAGTACCACCAAACCCGCCAAACTGCTGGTGTTCATGGTGTTAGCGCCCGACGAAAAAGTATTGATCCCTTTGGAAAACTGATAGCTGTTGCGCCAGCCATAAATAAACAGGCCCGAATTAACAATTCAGGCCTTTTTATTTCCCGGCGCAATTAACCGGGGCCTTTTAAACCAAACAAAACTAGTAGTCACCTGACAAGTGCGGTGATTGGCCATTTCATTCAGTGTCGACAGGTTTAGTCTGGAATCTCCGCCGACTGTGTCCGGCCTATTAACTTTCCGACTCAAGTTGTTTCACGGGAGAAACACCATGAAACTTGCACTTGTCAGCACCATGACGATGACGATTCTTTTAACGGGTTGCTCAATACCCACTGCACCGAAGGCTGTTTCTTCGCTCGACGGCGTCTTCACCGAGCCGGTAGGTCGCAGCAGTGCCACACATGTCACCAATGGCAACAACGTGTCCCTGGGCATCGTCTACAGCCGCAACACTCAGACCAACCGCGCCTACCTTCAGGATTACCAGGCCAACGCCGGCACCGGTTTCGGCCAGAGCCTGCTGGTGCAGTCGATTCACGATGCCTACGTTGCCACCTCCAAACCCGACCTGGCCGTGGACTGGGTCAAGGGGTCCTTGCAACGTCAGTTTGGCTCGGTGACGGTGTACCCGGACATGCAAAGTCTCAGGGCCGCTAAACCGGACGTGGTCGCCATTGTCGATACCCGCAGTCAATTGATGACGTCGCGCAGTTCGGACATCAGCGCGAATGTCAGCGCAGCGTTCTACGATTCGAACTTCAATTACATCGGTACTGCGCAAGGGCATGACGCTAAAGAGCTGAGTCCGGTATGGGCGGACTATAAACGCAGCGAAGAGATAGTTGCCGACATTAACGAACAACAAAATGTGCAAGTTCGGGCCTTGCAGAAGTTTGACCAGTCGCTCAGTAATTTATTGACCAGGCCGACAGATAAAGTGTCGATGATCGATAACACAACAGGTCAGAAGTTGTATTGAGGCAAATGGCCCCATCGCGAGCAGGCTCACTCCCACATTAGTTCTGTGTACGACGCAAACCAATGTGGGAGTGAGCCTGCTCGCGATGAGGCCCGACCAGACGGTACAAACCCTTCAGGCAAAAAAAAGCCCCGCCTCTCTCGAGACGGGGCTTCTTCATTCAGCGCCTGATCAGGCCGCCGGTTCCAACTCAGCGCTGGCAGTGCTAGTGGCAATGACTGGCACTACCGCTTGACCGCTCAACGCCAGGTCCAGCAACTCACGGTTGGCCACCGCATACATGGCGTAATCAGTGCCGCTGGCGGCACGGATTTCTACCAGCATGGCGCGCCAGCGTTCGATCATGCCTTCGTGCTCTTCCATCCACAGCTCCAGACGGGTTTCCACGTCTTGAGTGCCGTCGCCCTGTTGCAGGACCGAGATGGTGATCGCACGTTGTTGCCAGTCGACGTCATCGCGGAACGCTTCACGGGCCAGGGCCTGCCAGTTGTTTTCAACCGGCAGAGCGCTGATCTGTTGCAGGTACCAGGTGATGTCCAGCGCGCTGCCCACAGCGAAGTAAGCCTTCGCCACGTCGGCTGCGTTCTGACCGGTCACGTCGGACGCTTCGATGATCGGCAGCAAAGTGTACAGGTGAGTAGTGCCTGCAACCATGCGCGCCAGCAACTCAGGAACGCCAGCCGCAACGTACGCCTGATAACGGGTCTGCCAGCCTTCGCGGGTCGGGCCTTCCAGCAGTTCGTCGAGCTTGAGGCCCAGCGCTGCCAGATGTGGACCGAAGTGCGCGACGTCACGGGCAGCATTCTGCTCGTTGCGACGGCTGCGCAGGAACCAGCGCGTAGCGCGACGGCCCAGACGCATCAGCTCATCCATCAGCTCCAGTTGCACGTCAGCGGAAACCTGGTAGTCCAGGGCTTCGATCTGACGGAACCAGTGCGGGAGATGGAAGATGTCACGCACGATCACGTAAGCACCGGCCACGTTCGCCGGGCTCATGCCGGTCGACTCTTTCAGTCGTTGAACGAAGGTGATGCCCATGTGGTTGACCAGATCGTTGGCGATCTGGGTGCTGACGATTTCGCGCTTCAGACGGTGACGGCGCATGGCATCGGAGAACTTGCTCACCAGGGTCGGCGGGAAAGCGGTTTCCATGTCGCGGGTCAGGTAATCGTCGTCCGGCACCTGGGAATTGAGCAGCGCTTCCTTGAGGTCGATCTTGCTGTAAGAGATCAGCACCGACAGCTCGGCACGGGTCAGGCCATGGCCTTCCGCGAGTCGCTCGTTGATCGCTTCTTCAGCCGGCAGGAACTCGATGGCGCGATCCAGCTTGCCGCGGCCTTCCAGATCGTTCATCAGACGCTTGTATTCGGCAATCCGCACGAAGGCACGGCGTGCTGCCAGGGACAGTGCCTGAGTCTGCTTGTAGTTGTTGCCCAGAACCAGGTTGCCGACTTCGTCGGTCATGCTCGCCAGCAACTGGTTACGTTGCTTGTCGGTCATGTCACCGGCATGAACCACTTCGTTCAGCAGGATCTTGATGTTTACTTCGTGGTCGGAGCAGTCCACACCACCGGCGTTGTCGATGAAGTCGGTGTTGGAACCGCCGCCATTGAGGCCGAATTCGACACGACCCAACTGGGTCATACCGAGGTTACCGCCCTCGCCCACGACTTTGCAGCGCAGTTCGTTGCCGTTCACGCGCAGTGCATCGTTGGCCTTGTCGCCGACATCGGCGTGGCTTTCGCTGCTGGCTTTGACGTAAGTACCGATACCGCCGTTCCACAACAGGTCTACCGGCGCCTTGAGCAAGGCGTTCAGCAGTTCGGTCGGGGTCAACTTGTCAGCCTGAATGTCGAAGCGTTCTTTCATCTGCGGGGAAATCGCGATGCTTTTCGCGCTACGGGAGAAGATCCCGCCGCCTTCGGACATGATGCTGGTGTCGTAGTCCGACCAGGCCGAACGCGGCAGGTCGAACAGGCGCTGACGCTCGGCGAAGCTGTTGGCCGGCTCCGGATTCGGGTCGATGAAGATGTGCAAGTGGTTGAACGCTGCGACCAGTTGCAGCTTGTCGGACATCAACAAGCCGTTACCAAACACGTCACCGGCCATGTCGCCGACGCCGACCACAGTAATGTTGTCTTCCTGAACATTGATGCCGCGTTCGCGGAAGTGACGTTGAACGCCAACCCACGCGCCCTTGGCGGTGATGCCCATTTTCTTGTGGTCGTAACCGGCCGAGCCGCCCGATGCGAACGCATCGCCGAGCCAGAAGCCGTAGTCGATGGCAATGCCGTTGGCGATGTCGGAGAAGGTTGCAGTACCCTTGTCCGCAGCCACCACCAGGTACGGGTCATCGTCGTCATGACGCACGACGTTGGCCGGCGGTACCAGCGCGCCGTCTTTCAGGTTGTCGGTGATGTCCAACAGGCCCGAGATGAAGATGCGGTAGCAGGCGATGCCCTCGGCCGCGATCTCGTCACGGCTGCCGCCCAGTGGCAAGCGACGCGGCAGGAAGCCGCCCTTGGCGCCCACCGGCACGATGACCGAGTTCTTCACTTGCTGGGCTTTTACCAGGCCCAGGACTTCGGTGCGGTAGTCTTCTTCACGATCAGACCAGCGCAGACCACCGCGAGCAACGTTGCCGAAGCGCAGGTGCACGCCTTCGACGCGAGGCGAATACACGAAGATTTCGAACTTCGGTACTGGCTTCGGCAGCTCTGGAATCTGGTGCGGGTTGAACTTGAAGCTGAAGTAGGACTTGTTCTGACCGTGCGCGTCGGTCTGGTAGAAGTTGGTTCGCAGGGTGGCTTTGATCAGGTCCAGGTAGCGACGCAGGATACGGTCTTCGTTCAACACCTGGACGTCGTCCAGTGCGCTCAGAATCGCGTGTTCCAGACGTTGCTGCTTGTCTTCCAGATCGTCAGTGCCGAGCTTGCGGGCCAGGTAGAAACGGGTTTTGAACAACCGGGTCAACTCGCGAGCGATGTCGGTGTGGTTGTTCAGGGTGCTGGCGATGTAACCCAGGTCGAAGCCCAGGCGAATCTGCTTCATGTAACGAGCGTAGGCACGCAGCAACGCGACATCGCGCCATGGCAGGCCGGCGGTCAGCACCAGACGGTTGAACGCATCGTTCTCGGCATCGCCACGCACGATGTGGACGAAAGCGTCCTGCAAGGTGTCGTTGAGTTGCTGGATGTCGAGTTCCAGGCCTTCAGCGGCGGTGAACGCGAAATCGTGAATCCAGAACTCGCGGCCACTGTTGTGACGCAGGCGATACGGGAATTCACCCAGCACGCGCAGGCCAAGGTTTTCCAGGATTGGCAGCACGTCGGACAGCGCCAGCGGCGTATCGGCGTGATACAGCTTGCAGTGCAGCTCGCGCTGACCGGAGACCTGACCCAGTGGCTGATAGAAGCTCATTACCAGCGGATTTGATTCTTTCAGGCTCAGCAGGTGCTGCATGTCGACCACAGCCGAATGCGCGGCGAAACGCTCGCGGTAACCGGCCGGGAAGCCTTTCGGGAAGTCAGCCAGCACGTTGGTGCCGTGGGCTTCGCCGAAGCTTTCGACGACCAGACTCGCGTAGTCGTCCTGCCAGCTGCGGCAGGCCTGTACCACTTCTTTTTCCAGCAGAACCGGGTCGATGTCCAGACGGTTCTTCGGATCGACACGCAGAATCAGCTGCACGCGGGCCAGCACGGACTCGGAGAAGAAAGTCCAGAACTCGCAGTCCGAGGCTTTCAGGCGATCCATCAGCACTTGCTGGATCTTCTGGCGCACTTCGGTGGAGTAGATGTCGCGCGGCACGTAGGCCAGGCAGTAGCAGAAACGGCCGTACGGGTCTTTGCGCAGGAATACGCGAATCTTGTTGCGTTCCTGGATCTGCACGATCGACATCACGGTGGCGAACAGTTCGTCGACCGGGGTCTGGAACAGGTCGTCGCGCGGCAGCACTTCAACCACCTGCGCCAGTTCCTTGCCCAAGTGAGCCTTGGCCTGGAAGCCGGAACGGCGTTCGATTTCTTCGACCTTGCGACGGATGTACGGAATGACCCGCACGCTCTCGCCATACACCGAGGAGGTGTACAGGCCCATGAAACGGCATTCCTTGATGACGTTGCCGTCGGCGTCGATTTCACGGATCGACACGTAATCCGGGTAAGCCGGACGGTGTACACGGCTTGGGTGCGCAGCCTTGGCGAACGACAGCAGGGTCGGTTCGCGCAGATAGTTCACGGCGTAGTCTTCGATGCGCAGGTCGTCGTAGGTCAGGCCGGTGCGCAGCAATTTGGTCAGGCCGAGGAAGGAGTCCTGGTCGTAGACGATGTGGCCGCCATCGGCTTCATCGCGAACCACGAACTCTTCATAGCCGAGGAAGGTGAAGTGGTTGCCCACCAGCCATTCCAGGAAGCTTTTGATTTCGGCTTTTTCTTCAGAATCGACAGCGAACTGGCTATTGTCCAGGCCGGTAAGGATCTCCTGGACCTTGGCTTTCATCGGTTCGAAATCGGCGACCGCGACGCGGACTTCACCGAGAACCTG
The DNA here is from genome assembly GCF_057837605.1 of Pseudomonas sp. GL_093. Lineage (NCBI taxonomy): Bacteria > Pseudomonadati > Pseudomonadota > Gammaproteobacteria > Pseudomonadales > Pseudomonadaceae > Pseudomonas > Pseudomonas sp. GL_093. The sequence goes on from NZ_CM174448.1 coordinate 3,735,652, forward strand.
TTCCAGTTCCTTGCTCAGGACATTCAGTTCGGCCGAGTTGGCGCAACGGTCGATTTCCAGGTACATCAACGACTCTTGCAGCACGTCGTCGCCCTGGGTGCCTTTCGGCAGGATTTCCAGCAGCTCGCCCTTGCTGCCGCGACGTACGCTCAGCACAGTGGTTTGCAGGGTGTGGATGCTGTAGCCGCGACGGTTCAGCTCGGTGCGTACCGAGTCCACCAGAAATGGCAGGTCGTGGTGCAGCACTTCGACCGCGGTGTGGGTCGACTGCCAGCCGTGGCGTTCGTAATCGGGGTTGTAGACGCGCACTTGCGGTTGCGCGTGATCGAAGCGCTCAAGCAGGCGCCACGCAGAAAGGGTGCAGCCGGCGAGGTCGGACAACCGACGCTGGGTCAGCTCGTCCAGGGAAATGATGCCGAAAAATTGTTCCGCGAACAGCGCCACTTGTGGCAGTGCCTGTTCACTGATGTGCTGGGCCAGTGCCGCTTGCAGTTGGTGCTGGAAGTCGGCTTTGCTGGCTGCGGTGAAGAACGCCATCTGTGGTACTCCGCTTGGGCTTGTTATTGATGGAAGCGTCGCGTGCAAACCCCTTTCGGGGTAATCCGTCACCCTGTTCCTGATTCTCGGGCAGAGGAAACAGGATGACAGGTGGGTGAAGCTGGACGAGACACTCAGGTCACATTCACCTTCCATGAATGGGCATCTGCAAAAACGACTGGGCAAGGTACAGCGCAATGCCTTTACAGGTGCTCATCCGTTGCGCAGCTTAACCAGTGCGGCAAGCCCCGTGCTTGCAGCGCTGCGACATATTCGGTCATCGGTACGCAGCTTGCGCCTTGCGCATCGAACAACACTAGCAGCCGCACGGCAAAACGGGGGGTTTAAGCCCGGTTTTGCGGCACATCCGTACCAGAAATGACCAGCAACACCCCAGATGTTCACGACACATCCTCTGACAACCAAGCGAGCAGAAATTCCCGTCTGCTGGCAGAATCGCCCTTTGTTCGTCTTCACAATGCTCGTCGAGCCAGGAATTCCCCATGCAAATGACCACCGCCCTCTTGATCGTCAACCCGTGCGATGACGAAGAAGACAACATGGCCATGCTCTGCTGCCACAGCGATCAGGGCGATATGTTCCTGATGACCCGCTACCCGGACGAGGACGCGCTGGACATCAGCCTCGGCGACGAGCCTTCGACCCTGGACGGCGTAAAAGTCACCCTCAGCCCTACCCGCCTGCTGATCGAAATCGCTGCCGCTGACGCCGATGCGCTGAATGGTGATGATTCGCTGGAAATCATTCACAGCACTGATGCGAGCGATCTGCCGGAAGTGGAAGAAACACTGCAAAACATCCTCAAGGGCACTGGCACCTATATCAGCCAGATTTGAGGTGTTTGATCTGACCTCATCGCGAGCAGGCTCACTCCTACATTGACGGTGTACGACGATCAATTGTAGGAGTGAGCCTGCTCGCGATGGGGCCGGCACAGCCACCCCATCACTCCCCTGCTACAAAAATCCAACAATTTCCCCAGCCATTTCGCGCACTTTGCACAAAATGCCGTTAGTCGCCGCCCCCCGCGATAGATTAAAGTAACGCCCCCAGCCCTGGCGTTATTCGGACGTCTTCGGTCACCCTTTCCAGGAACAGTCATCGATGGAACATCGTGAAGCGCTGCTAGCGCTGCGAACCTTTCTTTCAACGCAGATTCTCGGCCAGGAAAAACTCATCGAGCGCTTGCTCATCGCCTTGCTTGCCGACGGCCACATGCTGGTCGAGGGCGCTCCGGGCCTGGCCAAGACCAAGGCCATCAAAGAACTTGCCGAAGGCATCGAAGCACAGTTCCATCGCATCCAGTTCACCCCCGACCTGTTGCCCGCCGACATCACCGGCACGGAAATCTATCGCCCGGAAACCGGCAGCTTCGTGTTCCAGCAAGGTCCGATCTTCCACAACCTGGTGCTGGCGGACGAAATCAACCGCGCCCCGGCCAAGGTTCAGTCGGCCCTGCTCGAAGCCATGGGCGAGCGCCAGGTCAGCGTCGGGCGCAGCACATACGAGCTGTCGCCACTGTTTTTGGTGATGGCCACGCAAAACCCGATCGAGCAGGAAGGCACCTATCCACTGCCCGAAGCGCAGCTCGACCGCTTCCTGATGCACGTGAAAATCGGCTTCCCGGACGCCGCCGTCGAACGTCGGATCCTGCAACAGGCCCGTGGCGAAGCGCTGAACGGCGAAACCAAGCCCGAGCGCCGGGTCAGCCAGCAGGCGATCTTCGCCGCGCGCAAGGAAATACTCGGCTTGTACATGGCTGACGCCGTGGAGGAATACCTGGTGCAACTGGTCATGGCCACGCGCACCCCGGCCAAGTTCGACCCGGAGATGGCCGAGTGGATCGCCTATGGCGCCAGCCCACGCGGCTCGATCGCCCTCGACCGCTGCGCCCGGGCCCACGCCTGGCTGGCCGGTCGCGACTTCGTCAGCCCGGAAGATATTCAAGCCGTGCTGTTCGATGTGCTGCGTCATCGCATCATTCTTTCCTTTGAAGCCGAAGCCGCGGGCATCGACCAGGACCGGGTGGTCCAGCGGATTCTCGACGTCGTAGCCGTCGCTTGACCCCGATGAACGTCATCCTGCCGCCCGAGCCGGGCATCCGTGTCAGCCTCGCCGAACTGATCGAGATGCGCCATCGTGTGCGTGAAGTGCAACTGTTTTCCACACCGAGCCAGCGCAGCCCGCTGATCGGCCTGCACCACTCCAAACTGCGCGGGCGTGGGGTGGACTTCGATCAGGTGCGGGTCTATCAGGCCGGCGATGACGTGCGAAGCATCGACTGGCGCGTCACCGCCCGCACCCAGGAACCCCACACCAAGCTGTTCCATGAAGAGCGCGAGCGGCCGATTTTCATCATGGTCGAGCAAAGTCGCCGGCTGTTTTTCGGCTCTGGGCTGATGTTCAAATCGGTGCTCGCCGCCCAGGCCGCGAGCCTGATCGGCTGGGCCGCACTGGGTCATAACGATCGGGTTGGCGGACTGGTGTTCGGCAACAACGAACACTATGAAATCAAGCCACGACGCAGCAAACAGAGCCTGCTGCAGTTGCTCAACCGTCTGGTGCGGGTCAATCAGTCGCTGCACACGGAAAACGAGCCGGACCGGGACGCCTTCAACATTGCCCTGCGCCGTGCCCGGGAAGTCCTGCGCCCCGGCAGCCTGGTGATCATAATCTGCGACGAACGCACCCTGACCGAGGGCGCCGAACAACAGCTGAGCCTGTTGTCGCGGCATTGCGATCTATTGCTGCTGCCGGTATCTGACCCTCTCGATCACGCCCTGCCCGCCGCCGGGCTTTTACGCTTCGCCGAACGCGGTGCGCAACTGGAACTCGACACCCTGAATTTTGAGCTGCGCCAGACCTATCGCGCCCAGGCCGAAGCACGTATCGCTCGCTGGGAATTGCTGGCGCAGAAGCTGCGGATATTGCTGATGCCCCTGAGCACCCAGAGTGAGATGGTCGAGCAGCTGCGCGAGTACCTGAACCCACAAAAACCGGGGAAAGGCCGATGAGCAGCCTCGATCAACTGCAACCGCTGATCTCCCCGCCACCAATCGAATTCTGGCCACCGGCACCGGGCTGGTGGCTGTTGCTGTTGTTACTGCCGCTCATCGGTTTCGGTCTGTGGAAGGCAAGGCGCTTTCTTCCAGACAAGCGCCCGATCGTGCGCGCCGAACAACCGCTGGACCCGGTGCGCCTTGCCGCGTTGGCCGAACTGGCGCGGATGCCCAAACCCTACGACGGCGCTCCGGCCGGTGCCTGGTTGCAGCAACTCAACGGTTTGCTCAAACGCCTGTGCCGCAACCACTACCCCTACAGCCAGAGCCATACCCTCAATGGGCGCAAATGGCTGGCATTCCTCGACAATCGTTGCCCGGCCGCCGGCCTGACCCGCTGGATGGTGCTGGTCGAAGGCGCCTACAAACCCGAATGCAAACTCGACGACAAGGCCATCGCCGGCCTGACCCAAGCCGTCGACACCTGGATTCGTAAACATGTTTGAGTTCGCCTGGCCGTGGATCTTTGCCCTGCTGCCGCTGCCCTGGCTGATGCGTGTCGTGCTGCCTGTCGCCGACAGTGGCGAGCCGGCGCTCAAAGTCAGCTTCCTCGGCGACCTCGAAGGTCTGGTCCGTCGCCGTGCCCGGGCCAACCTGCCGGCCTGGCGCCAACAGGCACCGTTCATTCTGCTGTGGCTGTTGTTACTGATCGCCGCAGCGCGCCCGCAATGGCTTGGCGAACCGCTACCCATCGCCGCCAGCGGTCGCGATTTGCTGGTAGCGGTCGACGTGTCCGGCTCGATGGATTTCCCCGACATGCAGTGGCAGGACGAAGACGTCAGTCGACTCACACTGGTTCAGCACTTGCTCGGTGACTTCCTTGAAAGTCGCGACGGCGATCGCGTCGGCCTGATCCTGTTCGGCAGCCAGGCGTATCTGCAAGCACCGCTGACGTTCGACCGGCACACGGTGCGCGTGTGGCTCGACGAAGCGCGGATCGGCATCGCCGGCAAGAACACCGCCATCGGCGATGCCATCGGCCTGGCCCTCAAACGCCTGCGCCAACGCCCGGCACAAAGTCGCGTACTGATTCTGGTCACTGATGGCGCCAACAACGGCGGCCAAATCGACCCACTCACGGCTGCGCGGCTGGCAGCCAGCGAGGGCGTGAAAATCTACCCGATCGGTATCGGCGCCGATCCGGAGCAAAGCGGCACGTTGGGTTTCCTTGGGGTCAACCCGAGCCTCGACCTCGATGAACCCTCCTTGATGGCGATCGCCGAAGCCACGGGCGGCCAGTATTTTCGCGCCCATGATGACAAGGAGCTGCAAGCGATCAAGGACACCCTCGACACACTGGAACCGGTGACCCAGCAACCGACTCAGGCCCGCCCGGCTCAGGCGTTGTACCACTGGCCTTTGGCGCTGGCGTTGCTGTTGAGCATGCTGTTGGTGGTTCGCGAACGCTGGCCGGACAACCCGTTGCGGCGACTGTTCACCAAGGATCTTCTGCAAAATCAGCTGCCCGACTGGCGCCAACGGCTTAAACGCCTGCGCCTGCGGAGGCGCCGATGAGTGCACTCTGGCCGTACTTGTTCCGCCCCTGGTGGTTGCTGTTGTTGCCATTGCTCGGCTGGTTGCTCTGGCAACTCTGGCATCGGCAGAAACGCGCCGGGCGCTGGCAGATGATTCTGCCACCGGCCTTCCATGCGGCGTTGCTCAGTGGTGGCAACGGTCGCGACAGCAAATTGCCGTGGGTCATCCTTGGATGTGCCTGGGTGCTGACCGTTCTGGCGCTGCTCGGGCCGAGCTGGGAACGTGTCGAGCAAGCCAGTCAGAAACCCGCCGACCCGCTGGTCGTGGTCCTTGAGCTGACCCCGGAAATGCTCGCCACCGACGTACCCCCCAACCGGCTGGAGCAGGCCCGGCGCAAGCTGTTCGACCTGCTGGAGAACCGCAGCGATGCCCAGACCGCGATCGTCGTCTACGCCGGCAGCGCTCACACGTTGGTGCCGCTGTCGGATGACCTGTCGACCAGCCGCAATCTATTGGATGCCCTCAAACCTTCGCTGATGCCCCAAGTAGGGCATCGCGCCGATCTGGCGGTGACCAAGGCCCTTGCATTGCTGGATCAGGGTGCCCTCGGTGACGGGCGGATCCTGCTGATCGGTTCAACCTTGACCGAACAGGAACGCCAAGGGATTCAACAGGCGCTGGACGGCAAGTCGACACAATTTCTGATGCTCGGTATCGGCACTGCCGAAGGCGCGCCGATCACCCAGGAGGACGGCAGTTTTCTGAAGGACGACCAGGGCGCGATTCTGGTGCCACATCTGGACGAGCCAAGCCTGAAAGCCTTTGCCAACGACCTGAACGGAAGCTATCGCCACGCTCGCCTGGACGATGCCGACTTGCGCGCACTCGGCTTGCTCGAGGGACCACGTGCGCTGCGCAACAATGGCCATACCCTGCGCCTCGATACGTGGGCCGATCAGGGTTATTGGCTGTTGTTACCGTTGTTGTTGCTGGCGGCGTGCGCCGGTCGTCGCGGCTGGCTGTTCTGCTTGCCTCTGCTGTTTTTGCTGCCACAACCGAGTTATGCCTTCGACTTCAACGATTTGTGGCTGCGACCCGACCAACAGGGTCTGATCTTGCTGAAGCAAAAGCGCGCGGCCGAGGCTGCGCAACATTTCGAAGATCGACAATGGCAAGGTGTGGCGCTCTACGAGGCAGGCGACTACAGCGGTGCCGCCCAGCGGTTCGCCGAAGGCAGCGACGCCCACGCCCACTACAATCGTGGCAACGCCCTGGCCAAAAGCGGTGAGCTGGAAGCCGCGCTGGATGCCTACGAACAGGCGCTGGAACGTCAACCGGATTTGCGCCCGGCCCTGACCAACAAGGCGCTGGTGGAAAGTCTGCTCAAGCAGAAAAACACTCCGCCGCCCGTTGCTCCAGACAAAAACGCCGAAAACCAGACCGAGCCCCACACGCAAGAACCGCCGCCGGGCGCGGCCACGCAACCGTCGGAGAATGGCGAACCGAAAACCGACGGCCAACAAACCACGACGGACTCCGACCAACAGAGCAAAACGCCGTCGAAACCCGGCACCAATGAAGTCCCTGGCAGCGAGCTGGGGAATGAAGACAGCACCCGACCACCGATGCGTCCGGCCAGCGACAGCATCGACGGTGAACAGCGCCAGGCGCTGGAGCAATGGCTGCGTAAAATCCCGGATGACCCGGGTGAATTGCTCAGACGCAAATTCTGGTACGAACAGCAACAACATCAGGATCAGGGAAAAACTCGATGACCCGCTTCACCACTTTCTTGCTCGCACTGCTGCTCTGGACTGCTCAGGCCCAGGCTGCCGGGCTGGTCGCCAGTGTCGATCGCAGTCGCCTGAACAGCGGCGAAACGATTGAACTGACCCTGGAATCCAGCGACGTGACGCAGTTCGGCAAGCCTGATCTGACACCGCTGGAGCCGCTGTTCGAAGTGCGCGGCACCCGTCAGGTCAACCAGCTGACCACCCTGAACGGTGACAACCGTGCGACCACCCGCTGGATCATCACCCTGCTGCCTCGGCAGAACGGCAGCGTGGTGATTCCGTCACTGCAACTGGGTGACGTGCAGAGCCAGCCGATTACCGTGCAAGTGGTCGAGACCGAAACCCAGGACAGCCCGAACCAACGGGCCCCGGTGTTCATCGACGCCAGCCTCGATCAAAACAGCGTGTACGTACAAGCCCAGGCGATCCTGACCTTGCGCATCTACCATTCGGTGTCGCTGTACGACGACAGCAGCCTGCCTCCTTTGCAAATCCCCGATGTGCGCATCGAGCAACTGGGCGAGGCGCGCACCTACGAGAAAGACATCAATGGCCTGCGCCACGGCGTGATCGAGATGCGCTACGCGATCTACCCGCAACACAGCGGTGAGTTGGTCATTGCGCCGCAGATATTCAATGCCGCACTCGTGGACGCACAGCCCGCCAAGGACGCCGCCGCCCAGGCACCGAAATCCGGCAAATTGATGCGGGTCAGCTCGGCCGAGATTCTGCTGACGGTCAAAGCCAAACCCATCACCTACCCGGCCGACGTGCCATGGCTGCCGGCCCGTAGCCTGAGCCTGAGCGAAAGCTGGAACCCGGAACCGGATCATGCGCAGGTAGGTGATTCGTTGACCCGCAGCCTGACGGTAAAGGCTGAGGGGCTGGACAGTTCGCAATTGCCGCCGCTGCCCGCCACCGACGTCAACGGTTTGCGGCGCTACCCGGATCAACCGGTGCTGGGCAACCAGAACAGCGAGCGCGGGCTGATCGGCAGTCGCGAAGACCGTGAAGCCCTGGTGCCGACGCGCAGCGGCGCAATCGAGTTGCCAGCGGTTGAAGTGATCTGGTGGAACACCTTCGAGGACCACCTGGATCACAGCAGCCTGCCGGCCCGAACCCTGCCGGTGGCGAACAATCCGAGCCTGATGGTCGACACCCCGGCCGGCATGCCACAAGTCTTTTCCGCGGCTGACAACGAAGCCCTCTGGTGGTGGAAACTCAGCACCTTGATCCTGGCCTGCACCACCCTGCTGGGCTTCGGTCTCTGGTGGCGCGCCCGCTGGCAACCGGCGATCCTGCGAGCGGCGCAGACCGGCCCGAGCCCGCGCACCGTGCTCGACGATCTCAAGCGCGCCTGTCAGGCCAACGACTCCCACGCCACCCGCCAGGCCCTCGACGCCTGGGCCCGACAACAACCGGAAACCCTGGCCGATATGGCGGCGCGTTTTGTGCCGTTGTCCGACGCCCTCGACGGCTTGAACGGCGCGCTCTACAGCGAAACCGGCCAGCATTGGCAAGGTGAAGACTTGTGGCGGGCGATCAAGGCGATTCCGATTGCCGAGCGGGTTCAAGACCCGGTCGGCGACAGTGGACTGCCGCCGCTCTACCCCAAATAACCACCCACCGCCGTCCCTGTAGCAGCTGGCGAAGCCTGCGTCCGGCTGCGCAGCAGTCGTAAATCCTGCTTGCATGGCTTGTCTGATACACCGCATGTGCTGATTTTGCGACTGCTGCGCAGCCGAACGCAGGCTTCGCCAGCTGCTACAAGGAGTCCGTGGCCACATCTATCGTGTTTGCCAGTAAACTCCCTCCCCTTTAGCCGCCATTATTTTTCCTCGCGGCCATCACCTTATTTCCTACGGAGTTCACCTTGCGTCTGTTTCACACCTCCGACTGGCACCTCGGGCAGAACCTGCACGGCCAGGAACGCGATTTCGAACACGCCTGCTTTCTCGAATGGCTGTTGCGCCAGCTGAAGCTGGACCAGCCAGACGTGCTGCTGATCGCCGGCGATATCTTCGACACGGTCAATCCGCCGGTCAAAGCCCAGGAACGTCTCTACGATTTCATCGTCAGCGCCCATGAACAGCAGCCGAAGCTGACCATCGTGATGATCGCCGGCAACCACGATTCCGGCTCGCGCATTGAACTGCCCGCGCCGTTGATGCGGCGTTTGCGTACGCATGCGCTGGGTCGTGTGCTGTGGCTGGATGACGGTCAACTCGACGCCGAGCGCCTGTTGCTGCCATTGCCGGATGCCAAGGGCAAAACCGTCGCCTGGTGCCTGGCGCTGCCGTTCCTGCGACCCGCCGAAGTGACCGGTGCGCATTTGGGTGACAACTACCTGCGCGGTATCGGTCAGGTTCACGAATGGCTGATCGAAGCGGCCAATGCCAAGCGCAAACCAGGTCAGGCGCTGATCGCTATCAGCCACGCGCACATGGCCGGTGGTTCGGTCTCGGAAGACTCCGAGCGCAGCCTGATCATCGGCAACGCCGAAGCGCTGCCCGCCAGCCTGTTCGGGCCGAGCATCAGTTACGTCGCCCTCGGCCACTTGCACAAGCCGCAGAAGGTCAATGGTGAAGAGCGTATCCGCTACAGCGGCTCGCCGATTCCGCTGTCGTTCTCAGAGATTGGCTATCAGCACCAGATTCTCGACATCCAACTGAAAGGCGAAACCCTGGTCAGCGTCGAACCCAAACTGATCCCCCGGGCGGTGAATCTGCAACGCATCGGTCCCGCGCCATTGGCGGAAATCCTGCTGCAACTGGCCGACTTGCCGAACATTGACCTGCTGGCCGATATCCAGCGCCAGCCGTGGCTGGAAGTTCGGGTGCGCCTCGATGAGCCGCAACCCGACTTGCGTTATCAAGTGGAAACCGCCCTGCAAGGCAAAGCCGTGCGTCTGGTGCGGATCGCCGCTGAATATGCCGGTAATGGCAGCCGCGATGGCGTGGAAGACGGCACGACCTTGATCGAACTCGACCAGCTCACGCCTCAGGAATTGTTCAGCCGCGCCTGGCAGGACAACTACGGCAGCGAGGTCGACGAGCAAACCCTCAAGGACTTCGCCGAGCTGTTGCAAGACGTGCAGATGGAGAGCGAACAACCATGAAGATCCTCGCGATCCGCCTGAAAAACCTCGCCTCACTGGCCGGGCCTTTTGAAATCGACTTTACCGCTGAGCCGTTGGCCAGCGCCGGTCTGTTCGCGATCACCGGGCCGACCGGCGCCGGTAAAAGCACCTTGCTTGACGCCTTGTGCCTGGCGCTGTTCGGTGCTGTGCCTCGGCTGAGTAATGCTCAGGTGTCTGCCAAAGCGCCAGACGCCGACGGCGAGATCAGCACTGGCGACCCTCGCACGCTGCTGCGTCGCGGCACCGGTGAAGGTTATGCCGAAGTCGATTTCGTTGGCATCGATGGCCGTCGTTACCGCGCTCGCTGGGAGGCTAATCGCGCCCGGGAGAAGGCCGGCGGCAAGCTGCAAGCCAGCCGTCAGAGTTTGCGCGACATCGATCTGGATCAACTGCTGGCCAGTCAGAAAGTTGAATTCAAAACTCAGCTCGAATCCGTACTGGGCCTGAACTTTGAGCAATTCACCCGCGCGGTGCTGCTGGCCCAGAGCGAATTCAGTGCGTTCCTCAAGGCTAACGACAACGAACGTAGCGAACTGCTGGAAAAACTCACCGACACCGCGCTCTATACGCGCCTCGGTCGCCGGGCGTTCGACAAAACCAAAGAGGCTCGCGAAACCCACAAGCTGCTGCAGGACCAGGCCACCGGCGTGACGCCGTTGTCGCCAGAAGCTCGGGCAGAACTCGATGAACGCTTCAGCGAGGCTCAGCAGCAACTCAAGACCCAGCAAGCGCAGCTCAAGCAATTGGAATTGCAACACAGCTGGCTCAAGGACCTGCGTCAGTTGCAGGACGAGCAGCAGAGCGCCACCGAGCAGTTGCAATCGGCCCAGCAGCGTTGGGAAGTTCTGGCCGGCGAACGTTTGAAGCTGACTCGCCTGGAGCAACTGGCCCCGCAACGGCACCAGTTCGCCCGCAAGACAGAACTCACTGCCCAACTCACACCGCTGGCCGCGCAGATTCAGCAGCACACCCGACAGCAAACCGAACTGAATGAGCGTCAGGCGCAACTCGAACACAGCCTGAGCGCCGCGCAGACCGCGCTGGTCGAGGCCCAAAGCCAACACACCTCAAGCGCTCCACTGCTGCGTCAAGCCTTCGAAGCGCAAAGCACCCTCGCCCGTCTGGTCAAAGACGCCAGTCTCAGTGCCGACCTCAAGCAGCAGGCGGAACTGGCCTGCACTCAGGGCCAAAACACGATCCAAGGTTTGCTAGACCAACAGAAACAGGTCGCGTCGCGCCTGGAACGAATCGCCACAGAGCTTGAGCAAAGCACCCCTCTGGCGCCGTTGAGCGATGCCTGGAACGCCTACCGTGATCGCCTGCAACAGCTGATGCTGATCGGCAATCGCCTGAACAAGGGCCAGGCCGAACTGGCCGCCCTGGAACAAAGCGCCGCTCGCGCTGCCGAGGACCTGTCCACTCAGCGCCAGAGCCTTGAAGTACTGTACAAGGAGGCCGGCGCCGAACCGGAAGCGGTGGCCGAGCAGATTCAGATTCTCGGGAGTCTGTTGCACGACAACCGCAAGCAGCAGCGAGCCTTTGAAGAGCTGACGCGACTGTGGGCCAGTCAGCAGGAACTGGACAAGCGCGCGTCCGAACTCCAGCAGCGCCAGCTGAGCGCTCAGCAAGAACGAGAACGTCTGACCCAGGACGGCGTGAAAGCCAAGAGCGAGCTGGTCGTTGCCGAACAGACACTGACCGTCACCCGCGAGCTGCTGGAACGCCAGCGCCTGGCCCGCAGCGCCAGCGTCGAAGAACTGCGCGAGCAGTTGCAGGACGATCAGCCGTGCCCGGTCTGTGGCAGCCCCGACCATCCCTATCATCAGCCCGAAGCCCTGCTGCAGAGCCTTGGCCGGCATGATGAAAGCGAACAGGCCAACGCCCAGAAAGCCGTCGACCTGTTGAAAGAAAAACTCACTGAACTGCGCGCTGAAGTGGGCGGCGTGATTGCGCAGCAAAAGGAGTTGCTGCAACAGCAAGAACACCTCGCGACCCAGCAGCAGAGCTTGGCACCGAGCCTTGAAGCACATCCGTTGTCTGCGCAGCTGCTCACGCAGGATGCGCTCAAACGCGATGCCTGGCTGACGCAGCAAAGCAGTCAGCTAAACCAAAGCATCACTCAGGACGAACAACGGCAAACCGCACTGCTCACCCTGCAACAGGACGCCGCGCGCCTTCAACAGCAACTGCGTAGCGCTGAAACGGCGAGCCAGCAAGCTGCCCAGCACCTGGCCAACCAGCAACGTGAGTTGAGCAGTGATCGCCAGCGTCTGGACGAGGAGTTGACAGCGTTCAGCACCCTGCTCCCGGCCGATACACTGCAAGCGCTGCGCAACGAACCGGCCGCGACCTTCATGCAACTGGACCGGCAGATCACCCAGCGGCTAGAACAACTCGATCAGCAACGCGATGAACTCAGCGAACAGCAACAACGGCAGCAAACGCTGGAGAAAGAACAGGACCGCCAACTCACTCGCCTCCAGCAGTTGGAAACGGCCCGACAGCAGTTCACCGCCCTCGCCGACCAGCAACAGGCCTGCCAGCAAAAACTCACGCAATTGCTCGGCGAACACAGCAGCGCCGAGCAGTGGCAGCAGCAACTGGATCAAGCCGTCGAACAGGCGCGCAATGCTGAAGCGACGGCCAATCAGGAACTGCAAACCGTGCGTACGCGGCTGGTGCAGCTGGGCGCCGAACTCAAGGCCCAGCAGGAACGCTCGCAGGCACTGGACACCGAAGATCGCGAGCTGAGCGGCAAGATTGCCGACTGGCGCGCATTGCATCCGGAACTGGATGACGGTGGCCTGGAAGCTCTGCTGAGTGTCGACGACCAGCAGGTCAGCGAACTGCGCCGGCAATTGCAGCAAAGCGAAAAAGCCATCGAACAGACCAAGGTTCTGTTGCAGGAACGCGATCAGCGTCTGCTCAATCATCAAGCACAGCACAATGGCAATCTCGACGCCGAACAGCTGGCGACAGCGCTTGCCGAGCTGCAAAACCTGTTCATCGCCAGCGAACACCGTTGCGCCGAACTGCGCGCCGAACAGGCCGAGGATCAGCGCCGGCAAAACGCCAATCAGGCCCTTGCGCAGCAGATTGCCGACGCCTACACCGAATACCAGCGCTGGGCCCGTTTGAATGCGCTGATCGGTTCGGCTACGGGCGACACCTTCCGCAAGATCGCCCAAGCCTACAACCTCGACCTGTTGGTGCATCACGCCAACGTTCAGTTACGGCAATTGGTGCGGCGCTATCGCCTCAAACGTGGCGGCAGCATGCTCGGTTTGTTGGTGATGGACACCGAGATGGGCGATGAACTGCGTTCGGTGCATTCGTTGTCCGGCGGCGAGACGTTCCTGGTGTCGCTGGCCCTGGCCTTGGGCCTGGCATCGATGGCATCGAGCACGCTGAAAATCGAATCGCTGTTCATCGATGAAGGCTTCGGCAGCCTTGATCCGGAATCCCTGCAACTGGCCATGGATGCTCTCGACGGCTTGCAAGCGCAGGGACGAAAAGTCGCGGTGATTTCACACGTGCAGGAAATGCATGAACGGATTCCGGTGCAGATTCAGGTCCGCCGTCAGGGCAACGGCCTGAGTACGCTGGAGGTGAAATGAATACGCTGTATTCCTTCCGCCGCTGCCCCTACGCGATGCGGGCGCGCATGGCCCTGCGCTACTCCGGCGTGGCGGTGAACATTGTCGAGGTCAGCCTGAAGGCCAAACCTGCCGAAATGCTCGCGCTGTCGAGCAAAGGCACGGTGCCGGTGCTCAGCGTCGACGGTCAGGTGATCGATGAAAGCCTGGCGATCATGCACTGGGCCCTGGCGCAGAACGATCCCCAGGATTGGTTGCTCAAGGATGACCCTGTCGGGCAGCAACTCATCGCCGAGCTGATCGAAGAAAACGATCAGGTGTTCAAGGTGCACCTGAATCGCTACAAGTACGCCGAGCGATACCCTGAGCAGCCAATGACGTTTTATCGCGCCGAAGGCGAGGTGTTTTTGCGCAGGCTCGATGAGTTGCTGGAGGGACGCGACTACTTGCTGGCCGAGCATCCGAGTCTGGCGGATGTGGCGCTGATGCCGTTCGTGCGGCAGTTCGCCCATGTCGATCGCGAGTGGTTCGGGCAGACGCCCTATCGCCGTTTGCAGGCCTGGTTGCAGCGGTTTCTGGAGTCGGAGCTATTTATTGGCGTGATGGGCAAGTAGCCGCGCCGATCCCTGTAGCAGCTGGCGAAGCCTGCGTTCGGCTGCGAAGCAGTCGTAAATCCTGTATGTCAGATCTACTTGGAAGACCGCGTGCTCTGGTTTCACGACTGCTGCGCAGCCGAACGCAGGCTTCGCCAGCTGCTACAAGTGAGTCGTCTAGGCGACTCAGGCGAACACTTCACACATCTGCAACGCCGAGCAATCCACTTGGAACGGCCCGAAGAAATCGTCCTGGCGTTCGATTGGCGGATTGCCGGCCAGCAGCCCCAGGGCCTTCGCGGTTTCAATGTTGCGAGCAAGGTTGTGGTTGGCTTCGATAGTCCGTGCCACCGACCCCGCCGAGCCCTGTCCGATCCCCAGCAAGGAAGATCCATTGGTCATGAACGCCAGGAAGGCGATGACCCAAAGTCTGTGCCCTTTCATGCTCCGGCGACTCCTGAGAGTTCAGTCTGATCAACCATCGCGTTTTGCGAACGGTGTTCAAACTGGATGCCGGGATGAGCGACTTGGATCGGCGCATTGAGGGTCTGTTGCGATTGAGGCGAGAGGCTGAAAACCAGCACCATGGCTACGTAAAGAGCGATAGCCAGGTAGGCGCCATATTTGGCAGAAGTGATGATTGAGCTGGCCATGATGTTCTCCGCAGGCATGTTTCGATGCCCACAGAATCGATCAAAAAAGCGGCGATAACCACTCAGGGTTATCCATAGTGACCATCAGCTTCGTTGATCATTAAGCCAGACTATTTCAGTCTTCAATAAAACTCATCAAGCGCTCGCGGGCCGCATCCGGCTCGTCTGGAATGGGCTGGGCAGCCGAAAGAATGGGGGTGGAATAGAGAAACAGAAGAACCACGGCCAGACGCATTGCCATGCTGTCGATCCTTATCACAAGAAGGAGTCAAAAAATCAGCGTCAAATTTAAACCTATGGCCATGTGATATCAAGCAATACGTTGATAGCAATATGATGCTGTCGTAAACGCGTTATGCAGGAGCGACATCACTCAGGTTTCTCGAAGCTTTTCAGCTCGATCGGCGCAAGTGATTTCGCTCCTGCATAAAAGGTGCAGGGTTCAAATTTCAGGCTTGGGTCTTGTGATCCAGAGCCGCGTAAAAGTTGGCGCTCTGTTGCAGGTATTTCTGGGTGTAGCTTTGGGCGTGGGATTTTTTGTCGCTGATTTCAACGTTGGCACTGGCTGGCAGAGCAACGGTGGCCGAGATAGCGGAAGCGGCGATTACAGAGAAGAGATTGAAGTTCATGGCGGTATTCCTCGTATTCAGTTGGCTTGCTTGCCCGGTGGGGCCGTGAAGCAAACTTAACCTTCGAGGTTGGCGCCTTGAAATCTTTTGTAGCATTAGCAGATATCAGCGTCATTAATAGAAGGATGCAGGCCCCATCAACCGGGGCCTGCGGCCTATTGACGCACCAGGAACTTGAGGTCGCTCGGGGCATCCATCGGCAGTTTTTGCACGGTTTTACCCAGCAGGCCGGTCTTTGAATCGCGCTCGACGACGACAATCTGGTTGCTTTTCTGATTGGCGATCAACAAGAACTTGCCACTCGGATCGAGGCTGAACTCACGCGGGTGGTCACCTTCTACGGAACGGCGCTGCAGCTCCTTGAGGTGCCCGGTCGCAGGATCGATGGCGAACACCAGCAGCTGATTGGCGGTGCCACGGTTGCTGACGTAGAGGAACTTGCCATCGCCCGACGCGTGAAGCGCAGCGGCTGCCTTGTCCGAAACGGGTTGACCCGTCGCCAACTCGACCATCTGCGTTTGCTTGAGTTGGCCGTCCTTGTAATCGAACACCGCAACCTGCGCGCTCATTTCCATGGTCAGCCACGCGTGCTTGCCATCGGCGCTGAACAGCAGATGACGCGGACCGCTACCGGGTGGCAACTGCACGGACGCCGGTGTGGCGGCGGTCAAGGGCAATTCCGGGTTGGCCTTGGGGTCGAAGCGGTAGGCAAAGATCTTGTCGGCGCCCAGGTCATTGGAGAACACATACTGGCCGTCCGGCGACGAAACCGTGGAATGCACGTGCGCCGACATCTGCCGCTCGGGATTGACCCGGCTCGATGGATGGCTACTCATCTGCACCACGGGTTTCAGCTTGCCGTCGGCGTCCACCGGCAATACTGCCAGCGTGCCGCCCGGATCTTCAGCCACCGAATAGTTGCTGACAAACAGGTGACTGGCTTCAACGCTGAGGCCCGAATGAGTCGGCTCGTTGCCCAGGCTTTGCACCTGATTGATCAGGCTCAGTGCATGGGTTTTCGGATCAACTGCATAACTGCTGACGCGCCCTACCGGATCGGTCTGTCCCGGGCCGTTTTCGTTGACCACGAACAGGTGACGCTGATCCTTGGACAGGGTCAGCCAGGATGGGTTTTCGCTCTTGACCACTTGCAGCGGCTTGGCATCGATCTGCCCGGTGGCGCTGTCGAAGTTCAGGCGATAAATCCCTTGGCTCTGACCGGCGGTGTAGGAGCCGACCAGCAACTGATAGTCATCGGCCGACGCAACCTGAAAACCCATCGCGCCGACGCTGCCGGCCATCAACAGTGGCCAGAGCTTACGCATCCTCATTCGCTTCTTCCTCGTCGTCATCACCGCGGAACGCGGTCATGCACACCAACCGGTGCTCGCCGGAACTGCCAGTGATCAGCCAGCTTTGCAGGGTTGGATCGAAGGTCGCGGCCTCGACTTCGGCCGGGGTGAACTCCCAGTGCTTGGACACACGACCGTCCAGGCATTCGATGTGCAGGTTATCGTCTTCATCGAGGGAGAATTCGAAGGCGTGCAGCCCGTCGATTTCCACCATATCGCAGTGTTCGAGGGTGGCGAGCAAGGTGTCGGTTGGGGCGGTCATGGCAGTCAATCTTTGAATGGGAAAGACGCAATGATAGCTCAATGTGAGCGCGCCCCAGTGCCGGTCACAAAACTCAAAGACGACATCGAACAAATGTGGGAGCGAGCCTGCTCGCGAATGCGGAGTGTCAGTCGACATCATCTCTAACTGATACACCGCTTTCGCGAGCAGGCTCGCTCCCACAGGGACTGTGTTTGACCGTTAGAGGGCCTCGCGGGACGGTTGGCCGTCCACTATTCGCTGAATACGCAGCGGATTGCCATTCTTCAACGCCTCCGGCAGCAGGCTGTCGGGGTAGTTCTGGAAGCATACCGGGCGCAGAAAGCGGTCGATGGCCAAGGTGCCGACCGACGTGCCGCGCGCATCGGAAGTTGCCGGATACGGCCCGCCGTGGACCATCGAATCGCAGACTTCCACCCCGGTCGGATAACCGTTGAGCAGGATCCGTCCGACCTTCTGTTCCAGCAACGGTGTCAGCTCAGCGAACTGTTCGAAGTCTGCCGGCTCGCCAATGATCGTCGCGGTCAGCTGGCCGTGCAGACCGTTCAACGCGGCGCTGAGTTGCGTCTGATCGGCGACTTCGACGAACACCGTGGTCGGGCCGAACACTTCTTCCTGCAGCACTTCATCGCCCTTGATCAACAGGCTGACATCGGCCTTGAACAGCTGCGGCTGGGCTTGATTCCCTGCCTGCGGGCTGCCGGCCAAGTGCTCGATGCCCGGATGGGCGAGCAACTTTTGCAGACCTTGGCCATAGCTGCTCAAGGTCCCGGCATTGAGCATGGTTTGCGCCGGCTGATCGCCGATCAGGCCCGCCACCTGTTGCATGAAGGCGCTGAACTGCGGTGAACGAATACCGATCACCAGCCCGGGATTGGTGCAGAACTGACCGCAGCCCTGAACCACCGAAGCGGTCAGGTCACGGGCGACCGATTCGGCGCGAACTTGCAGCGCCTGGGGCAAAACGATCACCGGGTTGATGCTCGACATCTCGGCGAACACCGGAATCGGCTGCGTACGTGCTGCGGCCATGTCACACAACGCACGGCCGCCCTTGAGCGAACCGGTAAAGCCAACCGCCTGAATCGCCGGATGCTTGACCAGTGCTTCGCCAACCCCACCGCCGTAGATCATGTTGAACACGCCGGCCGGCATGCCGGTTTTTTCTGCGGCGCGGATGATCGCGTCGGCCACCCGTTCGGCTGTGGCCATGTGACCGCTGTGAGCCTTGAACACCACCGGGCAACCGGCGGCCAACGCCGACGCGGTGTCGCCGCCCGCCGTGGAAAACGCCAACGGAAAGTTACTGGCGCCAAACACGGCGACCGGCCCGAGACCGATGCGGTACTGACGCAGGTCCGGACGCGGCAACGGTTGGCGCTCGGGCAATGCCCGATCGATCCGCGCACCGTAGAAATCACCGCGACGCAGCACTTTGGCGAACAGACGCATCTGACCGCTGGTGCGACCGCGCTCGCCTTGAATCCGTGCCGCTGGCAGCGCGGTTTCGCGGCAGACCAGCGCTACAAAGTCATCACCCAACAGGTCCAGTTCATCGGCAATCGCATCGAGAAATTGCGCCCGACGTTCGGCACTCAGGCTGCGATAGGCCGGGTAGGCGGCAGCGGCAGCCTTGGCGGCGGCATCGACTTCTTCGAGGGTGGCCTGGTGAAAACTGTAAGGCAGGTTTTCGCCCGTATTGGCATCAACGCTTTTGACGATGATTTCGCCGGCAGCGCTGCGCTGACCGCCGATGTAGTTGTGACCAAGAATCTGGGTCATGCCTATCTCCTTAAAGGGTGCCAACGGTGCCGGGCTCGAACGCCGCTTCAACCGGTGCAATCCCGTTGATCAACGGTGCACCGAACTCGGTCTGACTGATCTCGAACACATCACCCGGCCGGGTGCGAATGCCGTCGGCAAAGGACAGGGTCGCAGTGCCGAAGAAGTGAATGTGCACATCGCCCGGGCGCAGGAACTGGCTGTATTTGAAATGGTGGTACTCGAGGTTTTCCAGGCTGTGGCACATGTTGGCCTCGCCACTGAGAAACTCGTTCTGCCACAGCACTTCACCGTCACGCAGGATGCGGCTGGTGCCTGCCAGATGCTCCGGCAGTTCACCGACCCGAAGTTCCGGGCCATAACTGCAACTGCGCAATTTCGAGTGGGCCAGGTAGAGGTAATTCTTGCGCTCCATCACGTGATCGGAGAATTCATTGCCCACGGCAAAACCGAGTCGATACGGTTTGCCGTCGTGGCCGATGACGTAGAGTCCACTGAGTTCCGGCTCCTCCCCCGCGTCTTCGGCGAACGGCGGCAGCGGAAACGGTTGGCCCGGACGCACGACGATGCTGCCGTCGCCCTTGTAGAACCATTCCGGTTGTACGCCGGCCTGCCCCGCTACCGGTTTGCCGCCTTCCACGCCCCATTTGAAGATGCGCATGGTGTCGGTCATCGCGGCTTCGTCGCCGACTTGCTGATGCATCTTGTCTCGTGCCGACGCGCTGCCCAGGTGGGTCAGGCCCGTGCCGCTGACCAGCATGTGCGCCGGGTCCGGGTGATCCAGCGGTGGCAGGATGCGCAGCGTGGCCAACAGCTCTGCATAGTCATGGCTGATGCTCAGGCCCAGGGTTTTCACCTGTTGCTCAAGATTGACGCCCGCCTCGATCGCGGCCAACGCCAGGTCGCGAACGGTGCGCGCGCCCTGCACTTCGCGCACCAGACTGTCTTCGACCACGCCCACCCGGCGCTCGCCGTTACTCAATTCGAACTGAACTAAACGCATGATTTTCTCCTGTAACAAATCTCAAATCCAACGCTGGCCCCCTGTGGGAGCGAGCTTGCTCGCGATAGCGGCCCAACATTCAACATTGATGCGGGCAGACACTCCGCCATCGCGAGCAAGCTCGCTCCCACAGGGGATTTTGGTGATGGCTCAGGTGCGGGTAGCGCCTCGGGCGCTGGCAGCGAACTGGTCGGCCGGCAGTACGTGCTTGCGCTCCAGCAACCGATAAACCACACCGGTCAACACCAACCCGAACACCATCACACCCGAAAGGAAATACAGGCCCGAAGCCAGGTTGCCGGTGTATTCCTTGAGCGCGCCGATCACGAACGGACCGATGTAGCCGCCGAGGTTGCCCACCGAGTTGATCAAGGCGATTCCGGCCGCCGCACTGGCACCGGCAAAGAAGCGGCCCGGCAAGGTCCAGAACACCGCGGTGCAGGAAAACAGCGCAAAGGCCACCAGGCACAACGCCGCCAGTTGCAGCACCGGTACGGTCAGCCAGGCGCTGAGGAACAGGCCGATGGCACCCAACACGTAAAGCACCGCCAAGTGGCCGTAGCGATCATTCAAGCGATCGGAACTGCGCGGAATGATCAGCAACCCGATGATCCCGAAGATGTACGGCACCGACGACACGAAACCGGTCACCAGATCCGTGCCACCGAACTGCTTGATCAGGGTCGGCAGCCACAGGCCCAGACCGTAGATGCTCAGGGTCACCGGAAGATAGAACAGCGCCAGCAGCAAGACACGTTTGTCCTTGAGGGCGTGCAACGGATTGCCGTGGCGGGTCTGGCCGTATTCTTCGAGATCCTTTTTCAGTTCGCCGGTCAGCCAGTCCTTTTCGGCCTGGTCCATCCACTTCACCTGTTTCGGGCCGTCCGGCAGGTAACGCAGCACCGGCCAGGTCAACAGGATCGCCGGGGTACCGATGACGATGAACAGCCACTGCCAGCCATGCAGGCCAAGAATGCCGTCCATGCCGAGCAGACCGCCGGACACCGGGCCGGTGATCAACATGGCGATGGGTTGGGACAGGATGAACAACCCGAGGATCTTGCCGCGATGGCGCACCGGAAACCACTGGGTGATGTAGTAGAGAACGCCCGGGAAGAACCCGGCTTCCGCGGCACCGAGCAGAAAGCGCATCACATAGAAACTGTGCGGCCCCTGAACGAAGGCCATACCGATGGTGATGGCGCCCCAGGTGACCATGATCCGCGCGAACCAGCGCCGCGCGCCAAAGCGTTCGAGCATCAGGTTGCTGGGGATTTCCAGCAGGAAATAGCCAATGAAAAACAGCCCGGCACCCAAGCCGTAAGCCGCGTCACCGATGCCGAGGTCGGCGCCCATGTGCAATTTGGCGAAGCCTACGGCGGAGCGATCCACATAGGCGATCAGGTACAGCAGGATCAGGAAGGGAATCAGTTTCAGCGTAATGCGACGAATAAGCCGCAGTTCCTGGCTCATGAGATCGGTCTCCGATTGTTGTTGTTATAGAACCTCGGGGGACGCCTCTCGCGGAAAACCGTCAGGGCAATCCCTCCGTTGAAACGGACTATATAGTAATACTATTTATGCAACAACACTTCCAAAGCGCCGAATTTACGCCTATGTTACGCCTCAGCTCGAACAATATAGTCATACAATAAGAGAACCGATCATGTCTGATAAGAAACCCACCCTGCGCTCCGCCCAATGGTTTGGCACTGCCGACAAGAACGGCTTCATGTACCGCAGCTGGATGAAGAATCAGGGCATCGCCGACCACCAGTTCCACGGCAAGCCGATCATCGGCATCTGCAACACCTGGTCGGAACTGACCCCGTGCAACGCGCATTTCCGCCAGATTGCGGAGCACGTCAAACGTGGGGTGATCGAGGCTGGGGGCTTTCCCGTGGAATTCCCGGTGTTCTCCAACGGCGAGTCGAACCTGCGTCCGACCGCCATGCTCACTCGCAACCTGGCGAGCATGGACGTCGAAGAAGCGATTCGCGGCAACCCGATTGACGGTGTTGTGCTGCTGACCGGTTGCGACAAAACCACCCCGGCGTTGTTGATGGGCGCGGCCAGTTGCGACGTGCCGGCGATCGTCGTCACCGGCGGGCCGATGCTCAACGGTAAGCACAAAGGTCAGGACATCGGCTCGGGCACCGTGGTCTGGCAGCTCAGTGAACAGGTGAAAGCCGGTACGATTACCATCGACGATTTCCTTGCCGCCGAGGGTGGCATGTCCCGCTCGGCCGGTACGTGCAACACCATGGGCACCGCGTCGACCATGGCCTGCATGGCTGAAGCACTGGGCACTTCCCTGCCCCACAACGCGGCGATTCCAGCGGTCGACGCGCGTCGTTATGTGCTGGCGCACATGTCCGGCATGCGCGCGGTGGAGATGGTTCGCGAAGATTTGAAGCTGTCGAAAATCCTCACCAAAGAGGCCTTCGAAAACGCCATTCGGGTGAACGCGGCCATTGGTGGTTCGACCAACGCCGTGATCCACTTGAAAGCCATTGCCGGGCGCATCGGTGTCGAGCTGGATCTGGATGACTGGACCCGCATCGGTCGCGGCATGCCGACCATCGTCGACCTGCAACCGTCCGGGCGCTTCCTGATGGAAGAGTTCTACTACGCCGGTGGCCTGCCAGCGGTGCTGCGTCGCCTGGGTGAAGCCAACCTGATTCCGCATCCGAATGCCCTGACCGTCAACGGCAAAACCCTCGGCGAGAACACCAAGGACGCACCGATCTACGGTCAGGACGAAGTGATCCGCACCCTCGACAACCCGATCCGCGCCGACGGCGGCATCTGTGTGTTGCGCGGGAATCTGGCGCCACTCGGCGCGGTGCTCAAGCCCTCCGCCGCCAGCGCCGAACTGATGCAACACCGCGGGCGTGCGGTGGTGTTCGAGAACTTCGACATGTATAAGGCGCGGATCAACGATCCGGAGTTGGAGGTGGATGCCAACTCGATTCTGGTGATGAAAAACTGCGGTCCGAAGGGTTATCCGGGCATGGCCGAAGTCGGCAACATGGGCTTGCCGGCCAAGTTGCTTGCCCAGGGTGTGACGGACATGGTGCGCATTTCCGATGCGCGCATGAGCGGCACGGCGTACGGCACTGTCGTTCTGCACGTGGCCCCGGAAGCGGCCGCTGGCGGACCTTTGGCGACCGTGAAGGAAGGCGACTGGATCGAACTCGACTGCGCCAACGGTCGTCTGCACCTGGACATTCCCGACGCCGAACTGGCGGCGCGCATGGCTGATCTGCAACCGCCGCAGCAATTGATCGTGGGTGGTTATCGTCAGCTGTACATCGACCATGTGCTGCAGGCGGATCAGGGTTGCGATTTCGACTTCCTGGTGGGTTGCCGAGGCTCTGAAGTACCGCGCCACTCTCACTAACCCCCCAATCCCCTGTGGGAGCGAGCTTGCTCGCGATAGCGGTCTAACATTCAACATATAGGTTGACTGACACTCCGTCATCGCGAGCAAGCTCGCTCCCACATTTGGTCTACGCCTGCCTCAAGATTGCGCTCGCGCCTGTTATCATGCGCAGCACCCCATCGCCCAGGATCGCGCCGTTCCCCATGGATTACCGCAAACCCTCCGACCGCAAAAGCATGCACTCGCGCATCGTCCAGGAACTGGGCATGCAGATCGTTTCCGGACGCTTCAAGCCGTGTGACAAACTGCCCGCCGAAGCCCTGCTGTGCGAGGAGTACGCGGTCAGCCGTCCAGTCCTGCGCGAAGCCACCCGGGTATTGGTCGCCAAGGGTCTGGTGTATTCCCGTCCGCGAGTGGGCACGGTGGTCAAGCAGCGCAAGGAATGGCACATGCTCGATCCCGATGTGCTGCATTGGCTGATGCAAAGCAGCCCGCAAAATGAATTCTTCGATTTGCTGACCAGCGTGCGCAGCATCATCGAACCCGCAGCGGCCGCCCTCGCTGCGCAGTTCGCCACGGACGCTGACATCGCCTCCATTGGTGAAGCCTATCAACGCATGGAAGCCGCACCGACCCCCGAAGCGCTCTTGCAGCCGGACCTGGATTTCCATAGCCGGATTGCCGATGCGACCCATAACGACTTGCTGGCCAACCTGTGCAACATGCTGTCGGTGGCGATTGCCGAAGCCTTGAAGCATTCCAACCAGCGGCCGAATCTGCATGAACTGGCATTGCCCCGGCACAAGGCAATTCTGACGGCGATCGAGAATCGTGATGCGCTGGGTGCGCGGCATGCGACGTTGGTGCAGCTGGATGATGCGCGTAGTGCGTTGAATGCGGTGCTCGGCGCTGATCCTTCCTGACACAACACGATCCAACAGCTACAAAAATTCCCTGTGGGAGCGAGCCTGCTCGCGATGACGGAGTGTCATTCAACATAGATGTTGAATGTTAGACCGCTATCGTCGGAACGCCGCCCGGAGCAGGCTCACTCCTACAGGGGGGCCAGTGTGAATTTCGGGATGTAAAAAAGCCGCAACCATGGTTGCGGCTTTTCTATTTCAGCCTGGGATCAGTGAGCGAACAGCGAGTTGCCCTTCTGCCCCGCCAGTTTCTCCGGTTTGATCAGGAACCGCGCCAATGCCGGCAACAACCACAGTGCGCCAAACATGTTCCAGAGCAGCATGAAGGTCAGCATCAGGCCCATGTCGGCCTGGAACTTGATGGCCGAGAAAATCCAGGTGCACACGCCAATCGCCAGGCACAGGCCGGTGAACAACACTGCTTTACCAGTGGACTTCAGCGTCTGGTAGTACGCCTCTTGTAGCGGCAGACCAGCACGCAGGAAGCTTTCCAGACGGCTGTAGATGTAGATCCCGTAATCCACGCCAATCCCCACCCCGAGTGCCACAACCGGCAGGGTCGCGACTTTCACGCCGATGCCCATGAAGGCCATCAGGGCGTTGCCGAGTACCGAAGTCAGTACCAACGGCAGCACGATGCACAGCGTCGCCGCCCATGAACGGAAGGTGATCATGCACATGGTCGCCACGCAGATGTACACCAGGATCAGGATGGTCAGCTCGGATTCCTTGATCACCTCGTTGGTGGCGGCCTCGATCCCGGCGTTACCGGCGGCGAGGATGAATTCCAGGCCTTCCTTGTTGTTCTCCTTGGCGAAGTCCTGCACCGCATGCACGGCACGATCCAGCGTGGCGGCCTTGTGATCGTTGAGGAACACCAGCACCGGCGCCAGGGAGCAACTGTTGTTGTACAGGCCATCAGCCCGGGCGATCGAGTTGTTCAGCACGTCCGGGTTACGCGACAGGGTTTCCCATTTCAGGTTGCCCTCGTTCATGCCCTTGATCATCTGCTTGGACACGGTCACCAGCGAGATCGCCGACTGCACGCCCTCGGTGTTCTGCATCTTCCACATCAGCTCGTCGATCGGCGCCATGGCTTCGTAGCGCGAGCAGCCTTCGGACTTGGTCTTGACCATCACCACCAACACGTCGGAACTGGTGGAGTAATTGCTGATGATGAAGTTGTTGTCCTTGTTGTAGCGCGAGTCCGGACGCAGTTCCGGAGCGCCTTGATCGAGGTCGCCGATTTTCAGGTTCTGGCTGTACCAGAGGCCACCGCTGAAGGCCAACAAGGCCAAAACAATCGACACTGGCGCCACTTTCGGACTGGCAAAATTCGACAGCAGACGCCAGAACGGGTGTTCGCGGTGCGCGTCTTTCTTGCTGCGTTCGACGGCGCGTTTGCTGATGCCAACGTAGGAAATCGCGACTGGCAGCAGAATCAGGTTGGTGAACACGATCACCGCCACGCCGATGGACGCGCCGATGGCCAGTTCACGAATCACGCCGATGTCGATGATCAGCAGCGTGATGAAACCCACCGCATCCGCGAGGATCGCAATCATCCCCGGCAGGAACAGCTGACGGAACGTGCGCCGAGCGGCAGTCAGTGCGTTGTCCGCCTCGCTGGACTGCAAGGCAATACCGTTGATCTTCTGCACACCATGGGAAATACCAATGGCGAAAATCAGGAACGGCACCAGCATCGAGTAGGGATCGAGCCCGAAGCCAAAGAAGTGCATCAAGCCGAGCTGCCAGACCACCGCCACCAGCGTCGTACTCAACACCGCCACGGTGCTGCGCATGCAGTTGGTGAACCAGTAGAGCAGGATCAACGTGATGATGAAGGCGACGCCGAAGAACATCACCACCATGACCAGGCCATCGATCAAGTCGCCGACTTTCTTGGCGAAACCGACGATGTGGATCTGCACGTTGGGGTTCTGGGCTTCGAACTTGTTGCGGATCTTGTCTTCGAGTTCGTGAGAGAACTTGCGATAGTCCAGCGCCAGCAACTTGCCTTGGTCCTGCGGGTCCGGGTAGGACTCCAGTAGCGGGATATCGACAATGCTCGACTTGAAGTCGTTGGCCACCAAACGCCCGACTTGACCGGACTTGAGCACGTTGTTGCGCAACAGGTCGAGGCTTTGCTGGGAGCCGTTATAGCTCTGCGGAATCACTTCACCACCGGCGAAACCCTCCTCCGTCACTTCGGTCCAGCGTACGCTCGGGCTCCACAGCGACTTGAGGCCGGAACGGTCAACTCCGGAGATGTAGAACACCTCGTCGTTGATCTGACGCAGGGTCTCCATGTACTCCTTGGAGAAGATGTCGCCATCAGTGGCTTCCACCGAGATGCGCACCGTGTTGCCCAGGTTCGCCAGATCGTTGCGATGCTCCATCATCTTTTGAATGAACGGATGCTCGAGCGGGATCATTTTTTCGAAACTGGTGGAAGGCCGGATCAGCGTCGCCTGCCAGAACAGGAAAATACTGACCAGCAGGCAGATCACGATCACTGCCGGGCGGTTGTTGAAAATCAGGCGTTCGAGAAACGTCGCCTTGTCATGATGATGAGTGCTCAAGGATGTCATAGACCCGCCTTCTTATTATTTGCCCGGCTCATTTGGACGACCCATTTTTTCCATTCTCTGCGCCGGTTGGCGAAGTGACGCGAACGCCACCCTGTCCTGCCAGAATCAGATTGCCGTTGCCCGCTGCGGTGACTGCCGAAACGGAAATGCGATCCGGACGGTTGAACACGCTGAAGGTTTCGCCGTTGTCGTCGCTGCGGATCACCGAGCCACCATTGCCGACGATCACGATGGAACCGTCGTCGAGCAGCGTCGCGCCGGACAGACCGAATTCCAGTGCGCCGCGAGCGGCCTTGAGCTCAACCGGCTCCCAGGTCGTGCCGAAATCGGTGGAGCGAAACAGATTGCCGCGCAGCCCGTAGGCCAGCAGCGTATTGGCTTGAGCTGTGCCGATCACGCCAAACAGCGAGCCTTCGTATGGTCCTTCAAGCTTCTCCCAGGTCTGGCCCCAGTCGGCGGAGCGGAACATGCTGCCCTGCTCACCGACGATGAACAGACCGGAATCCTTGACCGCAGCGATGGCGTTGAGGTGGTACTGGTCTTCGTTGTCGAGGCGATCGCTGACATCTTCCCAGTTCTTGCCACCGTCGGTGGTTGCCAGCAACGCGCCGTAAGCGCCCACGGCAAAGCCGCTGTTGACGTCCTGGAACCAGACGTCGAGTAGCGGCGATTCGCGTTTCAGATCTTCGAATTGCTTGGTCCAGGTGACGCCACCGTCCTCGCTCGCGAGGATCTGCGCATCATGGCCGACGGCCCAACCGTGTTTGTCGTCGACGAAATACACCGAGGTCAGCAGTTGCCGCGTCGGCACCTTGGCTTGGGTCCAGGTCGCGCCCTGGTCATCGGAATACAAAATGTGCCCGCGATCCCCGACCGCCACCAGGCGCTTGCCGGCGTGCACGACGTCGAGCATCAGGCTCTTGCTGGCTTTGGCAGATTCAACGGAATAAACAATGTCGGATGCTGGCGCAGCAGCGGCCAGCGCAGGTGCCGACAGCACGGCACAGCCCAACAGCGAGAGCGCTGTAGCCAGCAACGCGAATTTGCGTAATGCCGGCGGGCGGCAGATACCCACACCCATGACAGGCTCACTCATAGACCTTCCCCCATTATTATTGTTAGGTCGTTCAACCTTTCTGGGCGCCATAAGGGGTGCTCTTTGCGATTGCCTTTTCTGGAGCATAGTCCTGAAATACGCAATCTAGAGCCCCTTCGGAAGCTGGCTTATCCTATCGGGGTTTGGAAAGGTCTGACAATCGACGCCACGTTATGTTTTGTTAACCTGGGGGGTATGGGGGTTGGGTGAATGTTTGGGTATCAGATGCGGTGATTGGTTGGTGTGTATATCCGTTGCTGCGGTAACGGCTACTTATGGTTTCGCTCTTACAGCCAGCCCTTTCAAGGTCTTCGTTTAAAATCCCCCAAAACTCCAGTCAGGGTGACGAAAACGATGTGGGCAGAAGTTCTAGCGCGGTTTGAAAAAAAGGCACCGGCCAGTGTCATGGTCAAGTTGGCACTGGAGCATGCCATTCCTGCTGAGTGGGTTGATCAGGTGTTTGAAGAGCATCGTCAACGCCAGTACCCGCGTGAGCTTTTGTTTTCGACCATCGTTGAGCTGATGTCCCTTGTTTCATTGGGCCTACGGCCTTCCTTACATGCCGCTGCGCGCCAGATGGATGCTCTACCGGTTACCTTGGCGGCGCTCTATGACAAGGTCAGCCGCACAGAACCGGCATTGCTGCGAGCCTTGGTCACCGGCAGCGCAGAGCGCTTGGCTCCGACGATAAAAGAGTTGGGCTGTTCAGCCATTTTGCCCGGCTGGCAGCTGCGCATCGTTGACGGCAATCACCTGCCGTCTACCGAAAAACGCTTGGGGGCTTTGCGGCGTGAACGAGGCGCGGCTCGGCCGGGGTTTTCGGTAGTGGTTTACGATCCTGACCTGGATCAGATCGTTGACTTGCAGCCTTGCGAGGATGCCTACGCCAGTGAGCGCGTCAGCGTGCTGCCGTTGTTAGCCTGCGCCAGTGCAGGACAGCTGTGGATGGCCGATCGGCTTTATTGCACGCTGCCCGTCATGCAGGCCTGCGAGGAAGCGAGCGCTTCATTCATTATTCGCCAGCCAAGTAAACATCCAAGGCTGATTCAGGAAAGCGACTGGCAAGAAGCGATGCCTGTCGACGCCGGAACAGTGCGTGAACAAATTATCGAACTCAAAGGCGGCTACCGCTGGCGCCGAGTTGAACTGAGCCTGCAAACACCTACCGAATCAGGCGACTGCGTGATGTGGTTCTGGAGCAACTTGCCCGACACCATCAGCGCTGAGCAAATCGCCGACTTATACCGTCGTCGCTGGAGTATCGAAGGGATGTTCCAGCGCCTTGAATCGGTGCTGGACAGTGAAATCGAAAGCCTCGGCTCTCCCCGGGCGGCCTTGTTGGGTTTTGCCTCAGCGATCTTGGCCTACAACGTTCTGGCGGTTCTCAAACGTAGTGTGGAGCAGGCTCACTGCGAGACGCAGCCTGAAGGTTGGGAAGCCTCGACCTTCCATCTGGCGGTGCAAGTGCGTAGCGGTTATGAGGGCATGCAGATCGCGTTGCCCTCAGACTACCTGTCACTTCAATCGACCTCAGAAACGCTGGCAAAGCGGCTGTTAGCGCTGGCCAGGAATATCAAGCCTAAGCAGGTCGCCAAAAGCATACGTGGTCCAAAAATCGCCAAGCCCAAGGAATGGCTGGAGGGAAAGGCTGCCAATGCTCATGTGTCGACCGATCGGGTGCTTAAGGCCCATAAAGGGAAAACACCTTGAAAGGGCTGGCTCTTACAGCGACTCACTTTTCCAGACGCCGAAAAGTAAGCAAAAGGCTTCGCCCCGGCGTACGGCGCCTCGCTAAAGCTCCGCGTTCCCTCGCTACGGTGTCCATCAGGGGGCATCGCCTACGGTCTGCTTCGCGACGACCTCCTCTCGATGTGTGCGGCTGCGCCGCACGGCGCTGCGCGCCTAACCCCCTGATGAACACCTCCACTCGGCCTGCCGAAGGGGCGAAAGATCAAAAGCAGAATCAAGATCTAAAGCCACAGCCACAGCAAGATCAAAAGATCGCAGCCTCGTTTCACTCGACAGCTCCTACAGGGGATGGGCGTACACCCGCTCTTCACCACTCAACAGGCCGAGCGTTAGCTCGCCAGCAGCTTTTGATTTTGCTCTTGCTTTGCCCGCCCCTTCGGGAGGCTGAGTGGAGGTGTTCATCTGGGGGGTAGGCGCGCAGCGCCGTTCGACGAAGTCGAACGCATCGAGAGGAGGTCGTCGCGAAGCAGACCGTAGGCGATGCCCCCAGATGAATGCCGGAGCGAAGGAACGCCGAGCCTCAGCGAGGGGCCGGACGCTTGGGGCGAAGACTTTTGGTTACTTTTTGTCGTTTGAAAAAGTGACTCGCTGTAAGAGCCAGCCCTTTCAAGGTGTTTTCCCTTTATGGGCCTTAAGCACCCGATCGGTCGACACATGAGCATTGGCAGCCTTTCCCTCCAGCCATTCCTTGGGCTTGGCGATTTTTGGACCACGTATGCTTTTGGCGACCTGCTTAGGCTTGATATTCCTGGCCAGCGCTAACAGCCGCTTTGCCAGCGTTTCTGAGGTCGATTGAAGTGACAGGTAGTCTGAGGGCAACGCGATCTGCATGCCCTCATAACCGCTACGCACTTGCACCGCCAGATGGAAGGTCGAGGCTTCCCAACCTTCAGGCTGCGTCTCGCAGTGAGCCTGCTCCACACTACGTTTGAGAACCGCCAGAACGTTGTAGGCCAAGATCGCTGAGGCAAAACCCAACAAGGCCGCCCGGGGAGAGCCGAGGCTTTCGATTTCACTGTCCAGCACCGATTCAAGGCGCTGGAACATCCCTTCGATACTCCAGCGACGACGGTATAAGTCGGCGATTTGCTCAGCGCTGATGGTGTCGGGCAAGTTGCTCCAGAACCACATCACGCAGTCGCCTGATTCGGTAGGTGTTTGCAGGCTCAGTTCAACTCGGCGCCAGCGGTAGCCGCCTTTGAGTTCGATAATTTGTTCACGCACTGTTCCGGCGTCGACAGGCATCGCTTCTTGCCAGTCGCTTTCCTGAATCAGCCTTGGATGTTTACTTGGCTGGCGAATAATGAATGAAGCGCTCGCTTCCTCGCAGGCCTGCATGACGGGCAGCGTGCAATAAAGCCGATCGGCCATCCACAGCTGTCCTGCACTGGCGCAGGCTAACAACGGCAGCACGCTGACGCGCTCACTGGCGTAGGCATCCTCGCAAGGCTGCAAGTCAACGATCTGATCCAGGTCAGGATCGTAAACCACTACCGAAAACCCCGGCCGAGCCGCGCCTCGTTCACGCCGCAAAGCCCCCAAGCGTTTTTCGGTAGACGGCAGGTGATTGCCGTCAACGATGCGCAGCTGCCAGCCGGGCAAAATGGCTGAACAGCCCAACTCTTTTATCGTCGGAGCCAAGCGCTCTGCGCTGCCGGTGACCAAGGCTCGCAGCAATGCCGGTTCTGTGCGGCTGACCTTGTCATAGAGCGCCGCCAAGGTAACCGGTAGAGCATCCATCTGGCGCGCAGCGGCATGTAAGGAAGGCCGTAGGCCCAATGAAACAAGGGACATCAGCTCAACGATGGTCGAAAACAAAAGCTCACGCGGGTACTGGCGTTGACGATGCTCTTCAAACACCTGATCAACCCACTCAGCAGGAATGGCATGCTCCAGTGCCAACTTGACCATGACACTGGCCGGTGCCTTTTTTTCAAACCGCGCTAGAACTTCTGCCCACATCGTTTTCGTCACCCTGACTGGAGTTTTGGGGGATTTTAAACGAAGACCTTGAAAGGGCTGGCTGTAAGAGCGAAACCATTAGCGGCCGTTACCGCAGGAATGGATATGTACACATCAAAGAAAATGGTCGGCTGTCAGGCCGCCTTCGCGAGCAAGCTCAGCTCCTACAGGGTTCAGGTGAACCACTGCAGGAGCGAGCCCAGAGTCAGGCCAGACTTTTGCTGACCACCTCAAACACATCGCTCGACAACTGACCCGAAGCACGAATCCGCTCCAGCTCACCTTTCATCAACGCCTGACGCGCATCGTCATACTTGCGCCAGCGAGTCAGTGGCGCCAACTGCCGAGAAGCGATCTGCGGATTAAACCCGTTCAACTCAATCACCAGATCCGCGAGGAACCGATACCCGGACCCGTCAGCCGCATGGAAGTTGATCAGGTTCTGCCCGGCAAACGCACCGACCAATGCCCGCACTTTGTTCGGGTTCTTGATGTTGAAAGCCGGATGCTGCATCAACGCCTTGACCCGCTCCAGACCACCGGGCAACACGCTGCCCGCCTGGACGCTGAACCACTGATCCATGACCAGCGGATTGTCCTTGAAGTGCTCGGCAAAACTCGCCAATGCCGTGACCTTCTCTTCTTCGAACGACGAATTCACCAACACTGCCAACGCCGTCAAGCGCTCGGTCATGTTGTCGCTGGTCTCGAACTGCTCAAGCGTCGCCGCCACCACTTGCGGTTTACCGCTGAGCATCAGGTAGGACAGCGCAATGTTCTGCAATGCGCGACGAGCGAAGTGCTCGG
The DNA here is from genome assembly GCF_057837605.1 of Pseudomonas sp. GL_093. NCBI lineage: Bacteria > Pseudomonadati > Pseudomonadota > Gammaproteobacteria > Pseudomonadales > Pseudomonadaceae > Pseudomonas > Pseudomonas sp. GL_093. Next base: position 3,768,063 of record NZ_CM174448.1, read on the forward strand.
CCTCAGCCACATACGGGGTTTTCTTCGACAGATCGCGATTGGCCTGATAACGCAGCCACAACGCTTCGAACAAACCTTCTGCCAATTGTTTACGAGCAAACTCGCGAGCGATGTGAATGGCGTCAACGTCCGCCACTTCGCTGATTTCGGTGAGATACGCCTCGCCCGGCAGCGAAAGCATTTCCGCAACCATCGCCTGATCCAGCGTCTCGTCGGACAACACGGTGCGCAAGGCAGAAATCAAACGCTGATCCAGCACCAGTTTCTCGCCCTTTTGCTGCTGAGCAATCAGCTCTTGCAGCACCTGAACCGACAATTGCTGACCCGCATCCCAGCGGTTGAACCCGTCGCTGTCGTGCTGCATCAGGAACATCAGCTGATCGCGGTTGTACGGAAAGCTCAGTTTCACCGGCGCTGAGAAGCCGCGCAGCAACGAAGGCAATGGCTGTTCCGCAATGTCGATGAAGGTGAATGTCTGCTCGGCTTCGGTCACCGAAATGACCCGTGAGGTGCCCTGAGCGCTGGCTTCACCGGAAAGACGCAACGCAATGGCCGCACCTTTGGCGTCCAGCAGGCCCAACTCGACCGGGATCACGAACGGCAGCTTCTCAACCTTGTCCGGGGTTGCCGGGCAGCTTTGACGGAACGTCAGGCTGTAGGTTTTCGCCGCCGCGTCGTAGGACTCGCTGACCGCCAGGCGCGGTGTGCCAGCCTGGCTGTACCAGCGTTTGAACTGGGTCAGGTCGACACCGTTGGCGTCTTCCATGGCTTTAATGAAGTCGTCGCAAGTCACGGCCTGGCCGTCATGGCGTTCGAAGTACAGGTCGCTGCCTTTGCGGAAGCCTTCGGCGCCGAGCAAGGTATGGATCATGCCGACCACTTCCGAACCTTTTTCGTACACGGTCAGGGTGTAGAAGTTGGAAATCTCGATGAAGCTGTCCGGGCGCACGGCGTGAGCCATGGGACCAGCATCTTCGGCGAACTGGTGGGTGCGCAGGTACGCCACGTCCTGGATGCGCTTGACCGTGGCCGAGTTCATGTCGGCGGAGAAGCCCGAATCGCGGAACACGGTGAAGCCTTCCTTGAGCGACAACTGAAACCAGTCGCGGCAGGTCACGCGGTTGCCCGACCAGTTGTGAAAGTACTCGTGGGCAACGATCGCCTCGACCCGCTGGTGCGCGGCATCGGTCGCGGTTTCGGCGCGGGCCAGCACGGCGCTCGAGTTGAAGATGTTGAGCCCCTTGTTCTCCATGGCGCCCATGTTGAAGTCGTTGACCGCGACGATCATGAAGATGTCCAGGTCGTACTCGCGACCGTAGACCTCTTCGTCCCAGCGCATGGACTTCTTCAGGCTGTTCATGGCGTGCTGGCACTTGTCGATGTTTTCCGGCTCGACATAAATGCGCAGTGCCACGGAGCGATCGGTCATGGTGGTGAAGGTGTCTTCGACGCACCACAAATCACCGGCCACCAGCGCGAACAGGTAGGCCGGTTTCTTGAACGGATCTTCCCAGGTCGCCCAGTGCCGGCCGTCTTCACCCGGACCGCTGGCAATCGGGTTGCCGTTGGACAGCAACACCGGATAGCTGTGCTGTTCGGCGACCACCGTTGTCGTGAACGTGCTCATCACGTCCGGACGGTCGAGGTAATAGGTGATCTTGCGGAAGCCTTCGGCCTCGCACTGGGTGCAGAACATCGTGCCGGATTTGTACAGGCCTTCCAGCGCAGTGTTGCTTTCCGGATGGATCTTGACGCTGGTGTCGACCGTGAAGGTGGTGCTGGTCGGGTGCAGGGTCAAGTGATTTTCGGTCAGTTGGTAGTCCGCGTCGCTCAGCTCGCGATCAGCCAGGTTGACCGACAGCAATTCAAGCTGCTGGCCATCCAGCACCAGCGGCGGCAGGCCCGGGCCACGTTCAGGATTGCGGCGCATCACCAGTTGCGCATGGACCAGGCTGTGGTCCTCGAACAACTCGAAGGTCAGGTGCGTCTCGTCGATCAGGTACTCGGGCGCCTGATAGTCCTTCAGGTAGATCATCTTCGGTTGTTCGGTGCGCATGCTGGAGTCCTTACTGATGCACGGCGAGCTGGTAGGCCGTGTATTTACGAATATTGATTACGCCGGTGTCGAAAATCAGGTACTGGCCCTTGATTCCCAACAGCGTGCCTTCGGCGATCGGATTCTTGTCCAGGTTGAAGCTGACGATTTTGGCCGGGTATTGCTCGACCGGATAGCGGATTTCGAGCGTTTCTACATCGGCAATAGTCTGGATCGCCTGTAGGCCGAATCGTTCCTGCAAACTTTGCAATCCTTCGGCGCAACTGTCGAACAGCTGATCACGAACCTGCGCCAGGTCGACCGACACCGCGTCGCCCTTAAGTAATGCACGCCAGTTGGTCTTGTCCGCCACCTGACTGCGGAACAGGTCTTCGACGAAGCCCGACTGCTGACGGGTCGAAACCCGCATGATTGGCAAGGCCTGACGGGCGCCCTGATCGATCCAGCGGGTCGGCAGCTGAGTGGCGCGGGTAATCCCGACCTTCACCCCCGACGAATTGGACAGATACACAATGTGATCGGTCATGCAGAACTTCTCGCCCCACTCCGGCTCACGGCAGGTGCCAGCGTCGTAGTGGCAACGCTCCGGGCTCATGATGCAGATGTCGCACTGGGCCAGTTTGGTCATGCATGGGTAGCAGTAACCCTGGCTGAAACTGGTTTTGGTCTTGCGTCCGCAATGGGTGCAGTGAATCGCTCCCAGGTATTCCAGGCGCACCGTGGTCCCGATCAATGGATTGACCGGCACCTCGACGTCGTCCAGACGAAACGCGTACTGCACGTTCGGCCCGTCAAGGCGCGCCGACATTTTGCTGATTGCACCACGGCCAAGCTCGATCAATGGACGGCATCCGATTTGAACAGGATGTTTGGCACTTCGATCGACTTGGAGCCGCACTCCTGCACGCCCATGTAACCAGTGCGCTGGTCTTCGGGCAGGTTCTGGATTTCCCAGGCGATCATCGCTTGCAGCGACAGTTCGCGTTGTTCGGCGGTGAGTTTGCCACCGTCGGACCATTTACCGATTTCCACCGCCAGTTTCAGGCTCTGGTAGATATCAGGGGTGATGTTGTTGATCATTTCGTTAAAAGAGGACATCAAGGGCTCCGCGCTCTTTAATACATAACTGTTTTAGGCGGCCAGTTTACGGCGGTTGTACAAACCACCCAACAAGCCGGTCAAGCATCCGACGAGCAACCCGCCGACGTGCGCCGCATTGGCAATTTCACCGAAGCCGATCATCGAGACCAGCCCGGACAGACACAGCAGCAGCCACACCAGCATCATCACCAGCACGCCGCGCGGCAGGCTATAAGCACGGTTCGGCGAAATCAGCTGGAAAATCCAGCAATGCCCAAGTAGACCGTAGAGCACGCCGGACAACCCGCCGAACAGGGTCGGGCCACTGAAATAATACTGGGCGTAGTTAGACACCAGACTGAAGAGCAAGGTCAGACCAATCAGGTTGATACTGCCCTGGCGCGACTCGATGCGTCGTCCCAGTTCCCAATACCACATGCCGTTCATGGCCAGGTGCAGGATGCCGAAGTGGATCAGCATCGGTGTCACCAGACGCCACCATTGCCCCGCCGCCAGACTGTCGGCCAATGGCACGAAGTGGATGTACTCGCCGACAACGCGAAAATCGAGGAAGGTCAGCCAGCGCATCGTGTCGAGGTTTTCGCCCAGCAGCGTCACCGCGCCGACAAGCAGGCTCAGCAGCAACACGAACGCTGTCGCCTTGGCGTGGCGCAGTTGCTCGACGAAACTTGGGCGCTTTATGGTTTGCGCCACCGGAATATCCAGCTGTTGATCGGGATCACCGGCCGGGAAGCGTTCGTACAACGAGCGCACGTCTTCGCTGATGTTGGCCGGCACCCATAGCACCTGCTCTCCCGCCTCTTCGCTGACCCGATGCGGCACCTGCATGCGTTGCAGCAGTTTGACGAACCCGCTCAAGTCCACCGCCAGCGGCAGCCGTAAAACAGCAACGGCACTCATCGCAGCACCTCCGGCCGCTCGACATCGACCCAGACAAATTTATGCGGGTCGAGGCGGGTTTCCTGGTCCAGACGGTAGGCGACCAGTTTGCCGTAGAGCACGGCGCTGTAATCCAGGCAGGCCAGGTTCGGCCGGATCGGCACCGGTTTGCCGCTGCGCCAGTAATGGCCCACGAACAACAATGGCTCATCGACGCCATAGCGCAGCAAGGTGTTTTTTTCAGTGGACGACAGCGGCGTCCGGGCCACGGGTTCGGGCAAGGCGTCGGGCTGGAACACAATGTCTCCGTAGGTTTGCGGGTCGTCTTCCCAGAATTTGGTGCGGAAGAACGAACGCGTCAGGCCATCGCCGCTGGTCATGGTCAGCCCATGAGGCAAGCGCATGTCGGTGCCACGCAACAGGCGGTCGAACACGGTGCAGGCGAAACTGCCCGGCACGGCCGAGGCCTGGAGGAAGTGCTCGTCGACGCAACCGTTGGGGAATAGCGCGCGCAATGGTTCGATCAGCCCCGCGTCCCAGCAGGCATGCACCACGCGGAAACGCCCGGCATCGACGAACAATGGCATCTCATAGAACCATTGCAGGAAGTCATGCCAGTCAGCCGGATGGTCTTCGAACTGGGTCAGGGTTTCGTTCAGCAAACGGGCATGGCGCGGGGTGTGTTCACGCACGAACTGCTTGCCGCTGCCCGGAGGCGCCGGCGTGCTCCAGCCGAGGGCGTTGAATTCATGGTTACCCATGATGCACAGCGCCTGACCCGCTTCGACCATGTCGTGAACGATGTGCAGCGCTTCGCGAATCCGCGGGCCGCGGTCGATGATGTCGCCGACGAACACCGCCATGCGCGACGGATGCCGCCAGACGCCACGTTGTTTTTGATAGCCGAGCCGGTCGAGCAAGTGCTCAAGGGTCAGAGCGCAACCGTGCACGTCACCGATCAGGTCGTAGCTACGCGCGGGATCGAGCATCAGTCGCCTCCACCACCCAACTTGCTGCCCCAGCCGAGTTTGGTCCGGCAGACTTCATAATAGTTGTGGTCGAGCGGGTGAATCAGCCGCAGCTTCTGGGCCTTCTTGCTGATGGTGATGGTGTCACCCGGCGCGCAGGTGAAATGATTCTGCCCGTCACAGGAGACTTGCGGGTAAATCTGCATATCTTTGGACACGACGATTTTCAGCTCACTGTTGCCATCGACCACAATCGGCCTGCCCGACAAGGTATGGGGGTACATCGGCACAATCACAATAGCGTCGAGCTTGGGATGCATGATCGGCCCGCCCGCCGACAGCGCGTAGGCAGTCGAACCGGTCGGCGTGGCGACGATCAGGCCGTCGGCCTTCTGGCTGCAGACGAACTGGCCGTCGATGTACAACTCGAACTCGATCATCCGCGTCGATTTGCCGGGGTGCAGCACCACATCGTTCAGCGCGTCGCCCTGACCAATGGCCTCGGCGTGACGACGAACTTCGGCTTGCAGCAGGAAGCGGTTTTCCACCAGATAGTGGCCGTCGAGCACTTCGGCGACTTTGACTTCCAGCTCATCAGGGCGAATATCGGTCAGAAAGCCGAGGCTGCCACGGTTGATGCCGAGCACCGGAATATTGTGTCGGGCCAGTGCGCGGGCGGCGCCGAGCAGGCTGCCGTCACCACCGACCACAATCACCATGTCACATACTTCGCCGAGCATCTTGCGCGACGAGGTTTGCAAGCCATGACCCGGCAAGACTTCGGCAATGGTGTCTTCGAGGATCACGTGCAGGTGACGATCGAGCAGAAACCGTTTCAGTCGGCGAACGGTATCCAGCACCTGAGAACTGCCCAGGCGACCGATGATGCCGATATTACGAAATTGCTCCATGAGGTTCCTGCGCGGCGGCGAAAAACACGATTATGGGCGAAAGCGCGGGATAGACAAAATCCTTTCAGCCACAACGGTGTACTCACGATTGAGGCTATGCTCGCAAGATGATCCTATTTCCCGATTTGCTGCAGTTACCCCACCAGTTGCGCCACCCCGAAGTGCGCGACCTGGCCTGGGTCATCCTCGCGCCGCCGATGCTTGGCGTCACGACGTGGCCGCAGCGTCACCCGCTGACCGGCAGTGACTGGGTACAAGCACCGGAGCGGCTGGAACGGTGGCTACGGCAACTCGATCACGACAGTTATGACTTGCTGCACTGGCTGGCGCAGGCCCGAACCCGGCGATTGGGCTTGTACTACGAACGCCTCTGGCAATACGCCGTGCGGCACGCGCCGGGCATCGACTTGATTGCCGCGAACATGCCGATCCGCCGCGAAGGCCACACGCTGGGCGAGCTGGACATGTTGCTGCGCGATCGTGACGGCGTGCATCATCTGGAACTGGCGATCAAACTTTACCTTGGCCCGCAAAATGGCGACGGACACGACACGGCGCAGTGGCTCGGCCCCGGTTGCCATGATCGGCTGGACCGCAAACTGGCCCATCTGACTCAGCATCAATTGCCGATTTCGGCGCGCCCGGAGAGCCGTGAAGTATTGGCGGCGCTGGATATCCAGCAGTTCAGTGCGCATTTGTGGCTGGGCGGCTATTTGTTGTATCCGTGGCCGGGACCGGCCGAGCCACCGATTGGCGCACATCCCCAGCATTTACGCGGTAGCTGGCTGCACCAGAAGGACTGGGCAGACTTTGTCGTGCAACGACCGTTCGGTCGCTGGCAACCCCTGCCCCGCCATGCCTGGCTGGCACCGGCGCACTATCCGGTGGAACAAACCTGGAGCACTGAACAGCTGAATGCCTGGCTCAGCGATCTGGAGCCACTGGCCCCGGCGCAGTTGCTGGTGCGACTCACAGAAAATGCCCAGGGTGACTGGGAAGAAGCCGAGCGGCTGTTTCTGGTGGCGGATCTTTGGCCGAATGTACCTGGCAGTGGCTGAGTTTTGTGGTGACTGCAATGACCCCTTCGCGAGCAGGCTCGCTCCCACATTCAATCTCCTTATGACGAAGATCCCTGTGGGAGCGAGCCTGCTCGCGAAGGAGCCGACGCGGTCTAGATGGACAACCGCACAGCCAACGCCGCCAACGTCACCAACAAAACAGGCACCGTCAGCACAATCCCGACCTTGAAGTAATACCCCCAGCCAATCCGAATGCTCTTGCGCTCCAGCACATGCAACCACAGCAACGTCGCCAGGCTACCGATCGGCGTAATCTTCGGCCCCAGGTCGCTGCCGATGACGTTGGCGTAGATCATCGCCTCCTTCACCACCCCGGTCGCCTGGCTGGCATCGATTGACAGCAAACCGATCAGCACCGTCGGCAGGTTGTTCATCACCGACGACAGCAGCGCCGTCAGCACGCCCGTGCCCATGGCCGCGCCCCACACGCCGTAACCGGCAAAACCATCCAGCCATCCGGCCAGATACCCCGTGAGCCCGGCGTTGCGCAGGCCATACACCACCAGGTACATGCCCAACGAAAAAATCACGATATGCCACGGCGCTTCTTTGATGACTTTTCGGGTGGAAATTTTGTGACCACGGGCGGCAATGGCCAGCAGCAACGCCGCGCACACCGCAGAAATGGCACTGATCGGAATCCCAAGTGGTTCCAGTGCGAAGCAGCCAAGCAGCAGAATCACCAACACGGCCCAACCGGCATAAAACGTGGCTTGGTCGTGGATCGCTGAAGCCGGATGCGCCAGTTGCTCGGGGTCGTAATCCTTGGGAATGTCACGACGGAAAAACCACATCAGCATCGCCAGCGTCGCCGCAACACTTACCAGGTTGACCGGGATCATCACCGCCGCGTAACGATTGAAACTGATGTGGAAGAAGTCCGCGGAAACGATATTCACCAGGTTCGACACCACCAACGGCAGGCTTGCCGTGTCAGCGATGAAACCGGCGCCCATGACGAACGCCAGTGTCGCCGCCGGGGAAAAGCGCAACGCCAGCAGCATGGAAATCACGATGGGCGTGAGAATCAGCGCCGCCCCGTCGTTGGCGAACAACGCCGACACCAACGCACCGAGCAGCACCATGTAAGCAAACAGCTTGCGTCCGCTGCCCCGTCCCCAACGGGCCACATGCAACGCCGCCCAGGCGAAGAACCCCGCCTCGTCCAGCAGCAGACTGATGACAATCAGCGCGACAAAAGTCCCGGTGGCGTTCCAGATAATCTGCCACACCAGCGGGATGTCGCTGAGGTGTACGACTCCGAAAATCAGCGCAAGCACCGCGCCGAATACCGCACTCCAGCCAACGCCAAGGCCTTTTGGCTGCCAGATCACCAAGGTGATGGTCAGCAGGAAAATCAACGATGCGGTCAACATGCAGTGCAGCCTTGTCGGAAAAACAAACCGCGATTCAGCCGCAACACACGAGCGGAGTAAAGCCCAAACTTGCTCCCCTACTCCTAAACGCACCGGACTCGATGTAGCAGCTGCCGAGCCCGCGAGGCTGCGTTCGGCGACGAAGTCGTCGTAAACCCTGCGAACGCGGTGTTCCTGGGACACCGCAGTGCCTGACTTCACGACGACTGCGTCGCCGAACGCAGCCTCGCGGGCTCGGCAGCTGCTACCACAGATCAATGTGCTATAGCCGAATCACATGCCCCTCGATCGGTGCGATCTGGCCGTGGAACAGCCGGGCAATCACGCTCTGCGCGGCTTCATAGCCTTTGTCCTCGACCACTTCCAGCAAAGGTTTATCAGCCGCGGTCAACTGTCGGTAAAAACGCTGCAAGCCCTCACCAATATGCTGACTGACCCCTTCTGGGCCCCACTCGGTATTGCGCTTGCGGATCTGGATCGGCGCAAAAAAGAACACCGGTTGCGGCCCTTCAATGGCCGTCAATCTAGCCTCATCGGTGCTTTGCGCAGAACCGGCGAAGCAGCTGTAAATCAACTGCCCGGCAAAATGCTGGTGCACCTGATCTCGCAAATCCAGGTCGCCGGAAAAATCCACATACAACGTAGGGCGGTCATTGGCCAGGCTCGCCAGTTCTGCGTAGGTCACCGTTCGCTCGTAACAACCGAGTTTCTCGACAAACGCCTTGTTGCCGGGCGAGGTCAGCGCCACCCTCTCCAGGTCAGGGTGATTTTCCAGGCAGACCGCCGTGCCATAGGCGGTTTTGCTCGAAGCACTGGAGAACACCAGCCGGGTTGCGCCGAAAAACTGGTTGTCCTGGAGGAAGTCCGCGAGCATCGACGACGTCAGGAACAACGGCTTGAGTAAAATCTGCAGGTTTTCGGTTTCTGGGCTGTAGTACGAATCCCAGCTGCAACGGGTGTATTGGTTGTAAGCCGACGTCAGTGCCTGCCGATGCTCGGCGCCATCATAGAAACCACGCTCAGTGACCCGTTCCGGGCGCATCCACAGATGGCTGGCAATCGGAAAATACCCGTAGAAGCGCTCCCCGACCTTGATGCCCGCCACATCAGACGCCACGACATCGGCAAAACCCCAAGCCGGGATGTGACCCCATTCCGCCAGCCCTGTCGGGAAGAACCCCCAGTAATTCATCGAATCGCCATACGCGGCATAGGTAATGTTGTTGGTGGTCAACGCGCACCGGTCGATCTTCAATATCACCTCTCCGGCAGCCGGAATCAGGCTACGTTGCTCCTGCTCGATTCGACTCTGGTCGAGGGCGTTTTTGCGGGTGATCAGGCGTGTTACCGTGCTCGGACTTTGCATCTTTCAGATTCCTGCTGCGAGTGAATGGCGGGTAGCACCAGAGTAATGGCAGCCGATGAAGAGCGGGTTCGGAAACACCAAGGGCATCGCGCCCACCCTCAATCCCCGCGCAAAGCCGCTGAAACGGCCGAGTCAGGCCCGGGCGATTTTCACCGTAGAGGCAATTTACGAAGCGTTTGTTCGGATTTGGCAACGTGACGGCTGGTCGGGGTTGACCACGCGCGCGGTCGCATTGGAAGCAGGCGTTGCCATCGGCACGCTGTACGACTACTTCCCGAGCAAGGAAGCCTTGTTGTCAGGTTACGTCCGACATTGCCTGGAGCAGCTGTTGCAGCAGGTGGATGAACAAGTCGTACAGCCCACGGATCTGGATTGGCAGACCCGGACCAACCGTCTGATACGCCTGACCTGTGACCCGGTCGAGGCCAGGCAACCGTTGTTCGACTATGAACTGATGACCCTCGAACACCAGATCGCCGAACCCAAACACCATCGGCGAGTGTTCCAGGAGCTGTCGCAGAAGTGGCGCGAAGCCTTCGCAGCCTGTACCGATTTGCCCGTATGCCCTTCAGAAACAACCATTGATGCCTGGCTAATCACGGCTTGGGGCGGTCGCCGTTATTGCGTCACCGCACAACCTGCGGCGGCGCAAACCGCCGCATGGCTGTTGGAGATCGAATCGATGATCTGTGGCCGACTGGCCAGGTAATCCATGTGGGAGCGAGCTTGCTCGCGATGAGGCCATGTCAGTCAACATCATTGTTGAATGCAAGACCGCTATCGCGAGCAAGCTCGCTCCCACAGGGTACGCACCTGGACCACCGGCATTTGGGGTTACGCTTTCTTGTGTTGTTCGACCCAAAGACCATAGGCATTGATGAATTTTTGCAAAAACGGTTTGAGCGACTCGGACAGGTTACCCGCCTCGTCGAACGCTGAACCAGCGCCGCTCAAGTAGGCTTCCGGTTGCTGCATGCACGGCACATCCAGAAACACCATGGACTGGCGCAGGTGATGGTTGGCGCCAAAACCGCCGATAGCGCCCGGCGAAGCACTGATCACCGCTCCAGGTTTTCCGCTCCAGGCACTCTTGCCATAGGGACGCGAACCCACATCGATCGCGTTCTTCATCGGCGCAGGCACCGAACGGTTGTATTCGGGGGTCACGAACAGCACCGCGTCGGATGAGCTCACTTGTTGCCGGAAAGTGCTGTAGGCTGCCGGCGGTGAAGCACCATCGATGTCCTCGTTGTAGAGCGGCAGATCGCCGATTTCGACGATAACCAGTTTGAGATTGGCAGGCGCCAGGTCGGCCAGGGCCAGCGCCACCTTGCGATTGATCGATTCCTTTCTCAAGCTGCCGACCAGTACAGCGATCGTATAGACGTTGCTCATGGAAGATTCTCGACTGTCCGATGGAAAGAGTTAGTAGTTATAGATGACGATTCAAGCAGTGGGCGACTGAAAAACGCCGCCCCTGACTATTTTTTTCCTGTAGGAAAACTTACCTCGCCCAACCACGGTCTACAGAGCCGCAAATTGAGTGATTTATCCCCAGAGGTTCTAAGCAGATGGCAGCAGTACTCGTCGGTCAGTTCCATGCAAGAGACGCGGAAGGCCGCGTTTATTCCGTGCATGAGTTCCAGGAATCCACCCCGTCGGCAGACGGTCTCACTGGCTCGGTGCCTGTCACCACTTATAAGCTGGCCATTGGCGATCGCGTAAAAAAGCTCGATGACAACCAGTTTTTGCTGGTGCAATCGGACGTCACTATCGTGCGCGAACCCGACACCTATGTCGGCAGCCGGCCGGAAACCAACGTCGCTTCATAACCCCGTGTTATGAGCAGAAGTCATATGCGCGCACTTGAGTTAGGATTCAGCCACTGACTCCCTCACCTGCTGAACATGGACTTCACGCATGCGTTTACGTCATATCGAAGTGATCCAGGCGCTCCTGCAGACCGGTCACCTGGGCACCGCCGCCGAATGGCTGCAGTTGCCTGTGGCCGAAGTCGAAGGGATTCTGCGCGACGCCGAGGATCAGTTGGGTTTCATGCTGTTTTCCAGCGTGCGTGGACGCTTGCAGGCCACGCGCGAGGCGCGGGAGCTGCAGGTTCAGATCGCCCACGTCTATGAAGCGCTCGAGCCGGTTCAGCGGCTGGCCAACAGCCTCAAGCAATATCAGGCTCCGCCCTTGCGGATCGTCTGCACGCCGCCCCTGTCACAGCAGCTATTGCCACAGAGCATTGCCGCCCTGCGCCGACGCCTTCCCGACGCGCCTTGCACCCTTCTGAGCCAACCTACCCGCGAGATCGTCAGAAACCTGCTGCTGCGCGAAAGCGATCTGGGCCTGAGCCTGCATGACCCCGATCACGCCGACATTCATTGTCAGGTGATCGCCCAAGGCAAACTTCAGCTGCTGGCACCCCACGGCTGGTTGCAACCCAAACAAAAGTACATCTCGCTGCAGGACCTGGCCGGCCAATCGATGGTGGGCCTGGAAGGTCATGATCCGCTGAGCCCGGCGCTGGAAAACAAACTGCATGCCCTGCGCCCTGCCCCGGTCATTCAAACCCGGGTACAGACTCACCAGATGATGCGCAGCATGGTCGAGGCCGGCGAAGGTCTGGCCATCGTCGACCCTTTCACCGCCCTCGGGGCCAAATCGGCCGGGCTGGATGCCTGCCCGCTGGCGCCGGCCGTGCCGATCAGCCTTTATGCCTTGACCCTCAAGAACGGCGAGCCATCGCCAGCGGTTCAGGCATTGCTGGGCATCATCACGGAACAAGCCGTGGCGATGTTGGCGAACTAAGCGGGGTTTCCAACGGGTTATCGAACAATCGATACCAGAACAGCGCCACTTCGGCGGTGTTCGGATCGATCCCGCGATAGCGCAGATGATCGATTCCGCCCAAGACGTAACCGCGGCGCTCATAGAGCCGACAGGCCCCCAGGTTGTTGTTCTGGGTTTCAAGCATGATGCCCGGCAGTTTCTTTTTGCGGCTCCAGAACTGCGCCACATCTAGCAACGCCTTGGCCACGCCATGACGGCGCGCCGGCGCATGCACCGCCAACTCGTCGATGTGGGCAAAGCCGTTCCAGTTGGTGCTGACCACCAGGTGACCCACCGGCTCATCATCGAGATAAGCCATGAAAATCGCGCTGTCGGCGGCATCGCGGAAACTGCTGAACTCTTCGGGATCGATGCCGTAGCACTTTCGATAAGGCGTGATCGGCGTCACCGGCCATTGCTCCACCGGTTTGCCGATTTCGGCTGCGCCGTAGGCCGCGACTTCAAAACTGAAATCGCTGCCCCAGATATAGGCCGCAAAACCTTCGTCGGCAACGCGCACCGACAGCCCTGGGTATTTCGGATTCATGATCGGTTGCATACTGGGAAAGGTCCTCATTCCTTGATGCAATCAACGGTGTAATGCCGTCCATTGCCCTCGTCTTCGTGTTGCAATCCGTGCACATCAGCGACAAACCCCGGGAAGCTGCTATCGAACGTGCGCGCAAATGCCAGGTAATCGATGATCGAGCGTGTCGACTCGGTAAAGCGCTCGCCGGGCATGATCAACGGAATCCCCGGCGGGTACGGCACCAGCATCACCGCGGCGATCCGCCCATCCAGAGCATCGATCGACACCGCTTCAACGTCGCCACGCACTAATTGATCATAGGCGTCAGACGGCTTGATGGCGATTTCCGGCAGCACTGTGTACATGCGCTTGAGGTGTTTGGCCGTGGCATTGCTGCGATAGCAGGCGTGCAGTTGATCGCACAGATCGCGCAAACCCATGCCCTGATAGCGCGCGACATTCTCTTGTGCCACGCACGGCAGACAAGTCGCGAGGCTGACATTGGCATCGTAGCTGCGCTTGAACTCCAGCAACTCAGTCAGCAACGTGCTCCATTTACCCTTGGTGATGCCCATGGAGAACAACACCAGGAATGAATACAGCCCGGTCTTTTCAACGACCAGCCCCCGTTCCCAAAGGAATTTGCTGACCACCGCCGCCGGAATCCCGCGCTCGCTGAGGGCGCCGCCTGCCGTCAGGCCCGGCATCACCAACGTGACCTTGATCGGATCAAGCAGCACGTAGTCGTCGGTCACGCCGCCAAAGCCGTGCCAGTCGGCGTCGGGTTGCAGCAGCCAGTCATCGGTAACCACACGGTTGATGCCCTCCACCGACGGCGGCTGCCAGATGGAAAACCACCAATCGTCAGCGGCGATGTGCTGGCGCAAATTGGCCAGCGCCCGGCGAAAGCTCAGCGCTTCGTCAAACATTTCCTGCAACAGCGAACGCCCGGCCGGGCCTTCCATCATGGCCGACGCCACATCCAGCGAAGCGATGATGCTGTACTGCGGCGAGGTAGAGATGTGCATCATGAACGCTTCATTGAAGCGATCCCGATCCAGTTGCCGCGCGCCGCCGTCCTGGACGTGAATCATCGACGCCTGGCTGAACGCCGCCAGCAGTTTGTGGGTGGAATGGGTGGTGAACACCAGCGGGCCGTCGTCACTGCGGGACGTGCCCATGCCGTAACGTCCGGCGAAGAACTCGTGAAACGCCGCGTAGGCGTACCAGGCCTCATCGAAGTGCAAGACCTCGACGCTGTTGCCCAACTGCTGCTTGATCAGCTCAGCGTTGTAGCAGAGGCCGTCGTACGTCGAATTGGTCACCACCGCCAACTTGACCTTGGGCGCCCGGCCCTTGGTCAGCGGGCTGGCGTCGATCTTGGCCTGAATCGATTCGCGGCTGAATTCGCTCAATGGAATCGGGCCGATGATCCCCAGCTCATTGCGCTCCGGGCACAGGTACAGCGGAATGGCGCCGGTCATGATGATCGAGTGCAAAATCGACTTGTGGCAGTTGCGATCCACTAACACCAAGTCATCGCGAGCGACCATCGAATGCCAGACGATTTTGTTGGCGGTCGAGGTGCCATTGATCACGAAGAAGGTGTGATCGGCGCCGAAATTGCGGGCAGCACGGGCCTCGGCTTCTGCCAGCGGACCGGTGTGATCGAGCAAAGAACCGAGTTCCGGCACCGACACCGACAAATCGGAACGCAGGGTATTTTCCCCGAAGAACTGGTGAAACGCCTGACCCACCGGGCTCTTGTGGTACGCCACGCCGCCGCCATGGCCGGGTGTGTGCCAGGAATAATTGGAGTCGGCCGTGTGCTGCACCAGCGCTTTGAAAAACGGCGGCAGCAGACCATCCAGATATTTGCGTGCCGCTCGGGCGACCTGCCTGGCCAGAAAAGGCACGGTGTCTTCGAACAGATAAAGAATCCCGCGCAGCTGATTGAGTTCGGCCATGGCGTCGGCGGGTGCATTCTCCAGGGTCACCTGCTCACCCAGCGCGAAGATCGGTAAGTCGGGCGCACGCACCCGCGCCAGGCCGATCAGCTCGGCCATGTTGTGCAATAGATGAGAGTGAGTACTGGCGTCTTCGGCCGCAATCAACATGCAGGAAAGACCGTGATGGGTCGAGGCGACCAGACGTCCTTCGGTGTAATCCACCGCCGAGACAATGCTGAAGCCTTCCTGCTCCAGCTCCCGGGCGATGCCACGCACGCGATCACCGGCGACGGTGTCGGCCTTGATGTCGCGATGGACGATCAGGACCGGGAATTTCAAATCTTTATACATGAGGCTCAGTGTCCTGAGGCGGCAGACCGTGGTCCGCCAATCACCTCAGGGTAGAGGGTTCGAGCGCATGTGGCGAGTGCGGCGCCCCGAAGCAGGTCGTCGGGCGCACCATTGTGTGGCGAAAAATCAGGCTTGAGCCTTTGCCTCGGCCAGTTGTTGCCAGAGCGATGGGGCGCCGGCGGATTTGGCGATGGTTTCCAGGCGTGCCACGTGTTGGGCCAGGTCATCTTCGCTGGCACGGATAATCCGCGTCGGTTGACGGTCAGCCGGCAGACGACGTATCTCGGTGGCGGAATTGTCCGCACCTTCCCCGGAACCGTTGCCGTCGGAAGCATTACCAGCCAGGGACAGGCTGGTCTGGCCGCCCGTCATGGTCAGGTAAACGTCGGCGAGGATCTCGGAGTCGAGCAAGGCGCCGTGCAGTTCACGACCGGAGTTGTCGACGCCATAGCGTTTGCACAAGGCGTCGAGGCTGTTGCGCTGCCCCGGGTGACGTTCCCGGGCCATCATCAGGGTGTCGAGGATCGAGCAGTGCTGCGTGATGTCCGCACGATCGTTCTGGCCCATCAGGGCGAATTCGTTGTTGATGAAGCCAACGTCGAACGCCGCGTTATGGATGATCAGCTGCGCACCCTTGATGAATTCAAAGAACTCATCGGCCACTTCAGTGAAGCGCGGCTTGCCGACCAAAAATTCGTTGGTGATGCCGTGGACGCCGATGGCGCCTTCGTCACTCTCGCGGTCCGGTTGCAGGTAAACGTGGAAATGCCGGCCCGTCAGGCGCCGACCGATCAACTCGACACAACCGATTTCGATAATCCGGTGGCCGTCGGTCACCGGCATGCCGGTGGTTTCGGTATCGAGTACAACGGATCTGGTGGCCATCAGTGCTCAGCTCTCAACGGGTCATTCGTGCAAAAGCGGCGATCTTAACACGCTCGCCGGGGTCTTTCAGATACACCGTGTTGCACCCATTCGCGAGCAGGCTCGCTCCCACATTGAATTCGGGGGTTCACAGAATTTGTGCTCAACGAAGATCAAATGTGGGAGCGAGCCTGCTCGCGATTGGCCACGACGCGGTGCATCGGTAGAACCGGAATCAAGCCTGCTTGTACCCGCGCACTTCATCCACGCCACGGTTGGCCAATTGGTCGGCGCGTTCGTTGCCGTGATGGCCAATGTGCCCGCGCACCCATTTCCAGGTGACGTTGTGGCGATTGACCTGCTCATCCAGCAACTTCCACAGATCAGCGTTTTTTACCGGTTCTTTCGCGGCGGTTTTCCAGCCGCGCTTCTTCCAGTTGTCCATCCACTCGTTGATGCCTTTCATCACATACTGCGAGTCGGTGACCAGCAGCACGTCGCAGGAGCGTTTGAGTTCTTCAAGGCCGCGGATCGCGCCCATCAGCTCCATGCGGTTGTTGGTGGTGTTGGCTTCGCCGCCCCACAGTTCTTTTTCAATGCCCTTGCACACCAGCAAAGCGCCCCAGCCGCCTGGGCCAGGGTTGCCTTTGCAGGCGCCGTCAGTGAAGAGTTCTACGCTATCGCTCATGCCAATCTATCCAGAAAATGCGGTGGCTCGCCGATCGGTGATCGACGATGCCCGAGGCCGGGGCAAACCCGGCCGGGAAAATAAAAAGTGTATTACGGATCGATGCGGCGACGATTGACCTTGGCCATCGGCAATGGAATCAGCTTGCCCATCGGTTCGCGCCGCTCCTGACGGACGGGCCGTAGGCCCACCACGATCTTGCGCGCCACCAATAAATAGAAGCCGCCACCCGACAGTTGCCAGTCACCGGCCTTACGCTCCCAACCGGCCAGACGAGCCTGCCAGGCGGGTGACGCAAGCGGCGGACGATAGCACCCGAAGCGGCGTTTCTCCAGCGCGAAACCCAGCAGGTTCAGCCAGTCACCGACCCGCGACGGGGAGATGCAGCGAGCTTTACGCAAGGCGTCGTGAGCGAAAACGTGACGCAAGCCCCAGGTGCTCCAGGGGTTGATCCCGACGATCAGCAGATGCCCGCCGGGCCGCACGCTGCTCGCCGCCTCGCGCAGCAAACCGTGGGGCGACAGGCAGAAATCCAGCCCATGCTGCAACACCACCACATCGGCGGCATGCTCGCTCAACGGCCACGCCTGCTCTTCGCAGACGATCTCGACACCCGGCAACGGCGCGCCGAGCCGCACATTGCGCTGGACTTGCGGCGCCGACGGCGGTGTTTGGGCCGACGGGCCGTAATGCACCAGGTAGCCACCGAAGAACCGTCCCAACTCGTCTTCGAGCATGCGACGTTCTTCGTCCAGCAGAAATTGCCCGATGGGGCCGGACAGCCATTCACGGGCCGCGCTGATCAATGTCAGCCATTCAGGATCAGCCTGAGCGAACGCTTTATCGGTCATTGCATTCTCCAACGCGCCAGGAAGTTCTAAGATGCGCCATTGTTTTCCGCTTGGCGAATCCGACGATGATACAGATCAGTGCCCTGCCCGCCTTCACCGACAACTACATCTGGTTGTTACAAGACCACAGCACCCAGCGCTGCGCCGTGGTCGATCCGGGCGATGCCGCGCCAGTGCAGGCCTGGCTCGCCGCGCATCCGGGTTGGGTGTTGAGTGATATTTTGATCACTCACCATCATCATGACCACGTCGGCGGCGTCGAGCAGCTCAAAAAAGCGACAGACGCGACAGTCTACGGTCCAGCCAGCGAAACCATCCCGCTCCGGGACGTGGCCCTCAAGGACAACGACCGCGTCAGCGTGCTGGGCTGGGACTTCGATGTCTTTGCCGTCCCCGGCCACACCTTGGGGCATATCGCCTATTACCATCACGGTCTGCTGTTCTGCGGTGACACCCTGTTTGCTGCCGGTTGCGGGCGCTTGTTCGAAGGCACGCCGGAGCAGATGCATACCTCACTGACCCGCCTCGCCTCGCTGCCTGAAGATACGCTGATCTACTGCACTCACGAATACACTTTGAGCAACCTGAAGTTTGCCGCAGCGGTCGAACCGGGCAATCCGGACACTGCCGCACGTCTGGAAAAAGTCACCGCACAACGTGAAGCCGGAATCATGACGCTGCCCTCTACTCTGGCGCTTGAAAAGCTTACCAACCCGTTTTTGCGTGTCGACGAAACATCCGTTAAAGAAAAAGTGGACGAACGGAATGGAACCCAAAACCGGGCTCCGAGTGCGGTCTTTGCTGCTCTGCGTGCTTGGAAAGATAAGTTCTAAGTAGCCATCACGCTGGTACAAAAATTCTGAATGGTTGACCGCAGGGGGTGCGCTTTCTAGAATCGCCCGACATTTTTGCCCGGAACTTACTTCCAGCCAATGTCGTCATCTATTCGTAAAGCCATCAATTCAGACGCATTGACCCGCTTGGCTCAAGCCATCGCGGTGGCTGTGTCCGCCACTCTGGCGGGCTGCTCAAGCCATGTGCCGCAGACCGACGCGGCACACACTCCGAACATCGCCGCCCGGGCCAAGCAGAAACCTATCTGGCTCAGCGAAAAACCGACTCCACAAATTCCACAAGATGTCTGGGAGCGCATGCGCCAGGGCTTCCAGTTGCAGGACAACCTGGGCGTCAACCCGCGCATCGAGCAACAGCGCCTGTGGTTCGCCAGCAACCCGTCCTTCCTCGAAAACGCCGGCGAACGCGGCAGCCTCTACATTCACTACATCGTCGAACGCCTTGAAGAACGCAACATGCCGCTGGAACTGGCGCTGCTGCCAGTGATTGAAAGCGCCTACAACCCGATGGCCTATTCCCGGGCCGACGCGGTTGGCTTGTGGCAATTCATCCCTTCCACCGGGCGTTACTTCAACCTGCGTCAAACCCGTTTCTATGATGGCCGTCGCGATATCACCGCCTCGACCACTGCGGCCATGGATTACCTGACCCGCCTGCACGACATGTTCAACGGCGACTGGCTGCTGGCCCTGGCGGCCTATAACGCCGGCGAAGGCACGGTCAGCCGGGCCATCGAGCGCAACGAAAAGCTCGGCTTGCCGACCGATTACTGGAACCTGCCGCTGCCGGCCGAAACCCAGGCCTACGTGCCAAAGCTGCTGGCCCTGTCACAAGTGGTGCTGGCACCTGAAGCCTACGGCGTGAACCTGAACCCGATCGCCAACGAACCGTACTTCCAGGTCGTCGAAATCAACCAGCGCATGGACCTGTCCAAGGTCGCCGCGGTGGCTAACATCGACGAAGACGAACTGTTCCAGCTCAACCCGGCCTTCAAGCAGCGCACCACCATCGATGGCCCCCAGCATTTGCTGGTGCCAACGTCCAAGGCGCAGTTGCTGACCGCCAGCCTGTCGACCATGCGTCCTGAAGAGTTGATCAGCAAGAAGCCGCTCAAGCCGGTATTCGAAGGCTCGGACGACTCCGAACTCGCCAGTCTCAAACGCGTTTACCGCGTTAAACGCGGGGACAACCTGGCCGCCATCGCCAAGGCCAACAAGGTCGACGTCAAGGACCTGCAACGCTGGAACAAGCTGACCGGCAAGAATCTCAAGGCCGGTCAGGCGCTGGTCATGCAGGACACCACGAAGCGCAGCAGCGGTCGGGTCAACACCGTCGTGGCGGCGAACAGCAAAGCAAACAGTAAAGCTGACCAACAGAAACCGCAGACCCAGTACAAGGTCCAGCAAGGCGACTCGCTGTACATGGTGGCCAAGCGTTTCAACGTTGAAATGCAACACCTCAAGCGCTGGAACCCGCGTGTTGGCCAGGCGCTGAAGCCTGGCCAGATGCTGACGGTGGCTTCGCCACGCTAAAATGAGCCCCTGATTTCAGGGGCTTTTTTTCGCCCAAGGATTTACCCAAACCCTTGTAGCAGCTGGCGAAGCCTGCGTTCGGCTGCGCAGCAGTCGTGAGTTCAGACGGTATGGTGTTTCAGGAAGTATGCGAGCGCAGGTTTTGCGACTGCTGCGCAGCCGAACGCAGGCTTCGCCAGCTGCTACAGGGACTCCATTGGCACAATTAACGGCGCGTTAAACCCCTGTCTTTTTCCTGTCGATACAAGCTGTTACTGTACGGGCCACAAAGCCCAAGCCGCCTGGATCGGATTCCTGACTTGAAGCGTCCCCTCCTTCTGCTCCTGATCAGCCTGGCCTTGAGCGCCCCCGCAAGCGCGACGATCAGCGAAAGCCATGGTTATGCGCAGTTCGGCACGCTCAAGTACCCGGCCAGATTTACCCACTTCGACTGGGTCAACCCGCAAGCGCCCAAGGGCGGTACGTTGCGGGTGATGGCGTTTGGCACCTTCGATACGCTCAACCCCTACACGTTCAAGGGTTCAAGCCCGGTTTCCACGCCGAATTTCCTGCAATACGGCATCAACGAGCTTAATGAACCGCTGATGGTCGGCACCGGCCAGTACGCGCCGTCCGGCGATGAACCAACCTCAAGCTATGGTCTGATCGCCCAATCGGTGGAATACAGCGAGGACCGCAGCTGGGTGGTGTTCAATCTGCGCCCGGAAGCGCGTTTCCACGATGGCACGCCGATTACCGCCTATGACGTGGCGTTTTCCTACCGCTTGCTGCTCAAGGAAGGCCATCCGCAATACCGCACCAACCTTCAGGAAGTGTTGCGGGTCGACATCCTCAATCCGCAACGCATTCGTTTTGTCTTCAAACGCGCCGGCAATCCATTGCTGATCCTGCGCCTGGGCGAATTGCCGGTGCTGCCCCAGCATTACTGGAAAGGTCGTGACTTCAAGGCCACCACCTTCGAACCGCCACTGGGCAGCGGACCGTATCGCATTACGTCGGTAGAGCCTGGGCGTCAGATCATTTTCGAACGGGTCAAGGACTACTGGGGCAAGGACCTGCCGGTCAATCGCGGCAAATACAACTTCGATCGTATGGAAGTCGAGTTCTACCGCGACAGCGACGTCGCGTTCGAAGCCTTCAAGGCCGGCGAGTTCGATATCTATATCGAGCACCAGGCGAAGAACTGGGAAAACGGCTACAACTTCCCGGCGGTGCGACGCGGCGACGTCATCAAGGCGCAGATCCCGCATCAGATCCCAACCCAGAGCCAGGGTCTGTTCATGAACTCCCGGCGGCCGGCCTTCTCCGAGACCAAGATCCGTGAAGCGCTGGGCCTGATGTTCGACTTCGAGTGGACCAACCGCACGCTGTTCAGCGGCGCTTACAAGCGCGCCATGAGCTACTACCCCAACAGCGAGTTCTCCGCGACGGGCCTTCCGGTCGGCCATGAATGGCTGATGCTGACGCCGTATCGCGAGCAGTTGCCCGCCAAGCTGTTCACCGAGCCGTTCAGCCTGCCGCAGACCCAAGGGCGCGGCATCCCCCGGGAAACCATGCGCAAGGCCCTGAGCCTGCTTGCCGAGGCCGGCTGGAAGCTCAGTGGCCAGCATGTTCAGAACGCCGCTGGCCAACCGTTGCGCCTGGAGATCCTGCTGGTCAACCCGAACCTGGAGCGCATCCTTCAGCCTTACGTCGAGAACCTCGCCAGCATCGGCATCGATGCGCGGCTGCGCACAGTCGATCGCGCCCAGTACAAGCAACGCCTTGATCAATTCGATTTCGACATGATCCTGATGACCCTCAACCAGACGCTCAGTCCGGGCCTGGAGCAGTGGCAGTACTTCCACTCCAGCCAGGTCGGGGTCAAGGGCAGCAAAAACTACGCCGGTATTGCCAATCCGGTGGTCGACCATTTACTCGAACAATTGCTCGCCGCCCAGACCCGCGATGAACAGGTCGCCGCCGGCAAGGCCCTGGACCGGGTGTTGCTGTGGCAGCACTACATCATTCCCAACTGGTACCTCAATTATCACCGCCTGGCCTACCGCAACCGGTTCGCCTTCGTCACCACGCCGCCCTACACGTTGGGCCTGAGCGCGTGGTGGCTGAAATCTTCGGAGAAAGATCGATGAAACCCGTACGCACCCTGCTCTTGCAGGCCAGCGGTCTGTTGTTCGCCGGGCTGGCCTGCGCCGCCCCGCAACATGCCCTGACCCTGTACAACGAGCCGCCGAAATACCCGGCCGATTTCAAACACTTCGATTACGTGAACCCCGACGCGCCCAAAGGCGGGATTTTCCGTCAGGCCGGTTTCGGAGGCTTTGACAGCCTCAACCCCTTCATCAACAAAGGTGTCGCGGCCGACGACATCAGCATGATCTACGACACCCTGGCCAAACAGGGCCTGGATGAACCGTTCACCGAGTACGGCCTGGTCGCCGGCAAGATCGAAAAAGCCCCGGACAACAGCTGGGTGCGTTTCTACCTGCGCCCCGAAGCGCGCTTCCACGACGGGCATCCGATGCGCGCCGAGGACGTGGTGTTCAGTTTCCAGACCCTGATCAAGGACGGCGCGCCGCTGTACCGCGGTTACTACAGCGATGTCGAGGAAGTGGTCGCTGAAGATCCGCTGACGGTGCTGTTCAAGTTCAAACACAACAACAACCGTGAGCTGCCGCTGATCCTCGGCCAGTTGCCGGTGTTGCCCAAGCATTGGTGGGCGACGCGCGATTTCACCAAGGGCAACCTGGAAATACCGCTGGGCAGCGGCCCGTACAAGGTCAGCGAAGTCAAGGCCGGACGTTCGGTGCGTTATGAGCGGGTCAAGGATTACTGGGCCAAGGACCTGCCGGCGAACCGCGGGTTCTACAACTTCGATGTGATGACCACCGACTACTACCGCGACAACACCGTGGCCCTGGAAGCACTCAAGGCCGGGCAGTTCGATTACTGGCTCGAAATGGCAGCCAAGAACTGGGCCAACGCCTATAACATTCCGGCCGTCACCGAGGGCCGGTTGATCAAGGAACAGATCCCCAACGGCAACCCCACCGGCATGCAAGGCTTTGTATTCAACCTGCGCCGCCCGGTGTTCCAGGACGTGCGCGTGCGCCAGGCCCTGACCCTGTTGCTGGACTTTGAATGGACCAACAAGCAACTGTTCAACGGCGCCTACGCGCGCACTCGCAGTTTTTTCGAAAATTCGGAAATGGCTGCCAGCGGCCTGCCGGACGCCGATCAACTGGCGATCCTCGACCCGTTCCGCAGCAAGATTCCCGAGCAGGTGTTCAGCGAGGCGTTCCAGAACCCGGTGACTGACGCCAGCGGCATGATCCGCACCCAGCAGCGCAAAGCCTATCAATTGCTGCAAGAGGCGGGCTGGCGGATCGTCGATGACAAGATGGTCGACGCCAACGGCAAACCGGTGACCATCGAGTTCCTGTTGGCCCAGACCGAATTCGAGCGGGTGCTGCTGCCGTTCAAGCGCAACATGAGCGACCTGGGGATTGACCTGGTGATCCGCCGGGTCGACGTCTCGCAGTACATCAACCGCGTACGTTCACGGGACTTCGACATGATTGTCGGCAGCTTCCCGCAGTCCAACTCGCCGGGCAATGAACAGCGTGAATTCTGGATGTCTGACGCCGCCGACAAACCCGGCAGCCGTAACTCCATGGGCCTGAAAGACCCGGTGGTGGACCAGTTGGTCGAGCAACTGATCAACGCCGATTCGCGCAAAAGCCTGGTGGCCCACGCCCGCGCACTGGACCGCGTGCTGCAATGGGGTTATTACGTGATCCCCAACTGGCACATCAAGACCTGGCGCGTGGCTTACTGGAACCACATCGGTCATCCGAAAGTTTCACCCAAGTACGACATCGGCATTAACACCTGGTGGGTCAAGCCAGACGCTACACCGGCCATAGAAGTCGAAACCAAACTGCAAGCCGACCCTGCGGGCACGGAGTAATCAGATGCTGGCGTATATTTTTCGGCGACTGCTGCTGATCATCCCGACCTTGCTCGGCATTTTGCTGATCAACTTCGTGATCATCCAGGCCGCCCCCGGCGGGCCGGTGGAGCAGATGATCGCCAAGCTCGAAGGTTTCGAAGGCGCCACCAGCCGCATCGCCGGCGGCGGTGCCGAAGTCTCGGTGGCCGGCTCCGCTTATCGCGGCGCCCAGGGCCTGGACCCGGCGCTGGTCAAGGAAATCGAGCACATGTACGGCTTCGATAAATCGGCGCCGGAACGCTTGTGGATCATGATCAAGAACTACGCCACGCTGGATTTCGGCGACAGCTTCTTCCGCGACGCCAAGGTCATCGACCTGATCAAGGAAAAGATGCCAGTGTCCATCTCCCTCGGGCTGTGGAGCACGCTGATCATGTACCTGGTGTCGATCCCGCTGGGGATCGCCAAGGCGACGCGACACGGCAGCCACTTCGACGTCTGGACCAGTTCGGCGATCATCGTCGGCTATGCGATCCCGGCGTTCCTGTTCGCCATCCTGCTGATCGTGGTGTTCGCCGGGGGCAGCTATTTCGACTGGTTCCCGCTCAGAGGACTGACCTCCAACAACTTCGATGAGTTGAGCATGGGCGGCAAGGTGCTCGATTACTTCTGGCACCTGGCATTGCCGGTGACGGCGCTGGTGATCGGCAACTTCGCGACCATGACGCTGCTGACTAAAAACAGCTTCCTCGACGAAATCAACAAGCAGTACGTGGTCACCGCCAAGGCCAAGGGCCTGACCAACCACCGCGTGCTCTACGGCCATGTGTTCCGCAACGCCATGCTGCTGGTGATCGCCGGGTTCCCGTCGGCGTTTATCGGCATCTTCTTCACTGGCTCGTTGCTGGTGGAGGTGATCTTCTCCCTCGACGGCCTCGGGCTGATGAGTTTTGAGGCGGCGATCAACCGCGATTACCCGGTGGTCTTTGGCACGCTGTTCATCTTCACCCTGTTGGGATTGGTGGTAAAACTCATCGGCGACCTCACCTACACCTTCGTCGATCCGCGCATCGACTTCGAAAGCCGGGAGCATTGAGATGAACCTGTCCCCTCTCAATCGCCGACGTTTCGAACTGTTCAAGGCCAACAAGCGTGGCTGGTGGTCGCTGTGGCTGTTTCTGCTGTTGTTTGGGCTGAGCCTCGGCGCCGAGCTGATCGCCAACGACAAACCGCTGGTGGTGCACTACGACAACGGCTGGTACTTCCCGGCGCTCAAGCGTTACCCGGAAACCACCTTCGGCGGCGAATTCCCGCTGGAAGCCAACTACAAGAGCCCGTACATCCGTGAACTGCTCAAGGAAAAAGACGCCTGGGTGCTGTGGGCGCCGATTCCCTACAGCTATCAAAGCATCAACTACGACCTGAAAGTCCCGGCCCCTGCGCCACCTTCAACTGACAACCTGCTGGGCACTGACGATCAGGGCCGCGACGTGTTGGCGCGGGTGATCTACGGCTTCCGGATTTCGGTGTTGTTTGCCCTGACCCTGACCATTTTCAGCTCGATCATCGGCGTGATTGCCGGGGCCTTGCAGGGTTTCTACGGAGGCTGGGTCGACCTGGCCGGACAGCGTTTTCTGGAGATCTGGTCCGGGCTGCCGGTGCTGTATCTACTGATCATTCTCGCCAGTTTCGTCCAGCCGAATTTCTGGTGGCTGCTGGGGATCATGCTGCTGTTCTCGTGGATGAGCCTGGTGGACGTGGTCCGTGCCGAATTCCTGCGAGGGCGTAATCTGGAATACGTGCGCGCCGCGCGGGCGTTGGGGATGCAAAACGGAGCGATCATGTTCCGCCACATCCTGCCCAACGCCATGGTCTCGACCATGACCTTCATGCCGTTCATCCTGACCGGCGCCATCGGCACCCTGACCGCCCTGGATTTCCTCGGCTTCGGTTTGCCGGCAGGCAGCCCGTCCCTCGGTGAGCTGGTGGCCCAGGGCAAATCCAACCTGCAAGCGCCGTGGCTCGGCATGAGCGCGTTTGCCGTGCTGGCGTTGATGTTGAGTTTGCTGGTGTTCATCGGCGAGTCCGCTCGCGATGCCTTCGACCCGAGGAAGTGAAATGAATCAGGACAATCTGATCGAAGTGCGCGACCTGGCCGTCGAATTTGTCGTTGGCGAGCGCGTTCAACGGGTGGTCGAAGGCGTGAGCTTCGACATCAAGCGCGGCGAAACCCTGGCGCTGGTGGGCGAAAGTGGCTCCGGCAAATCGGTGACGGCCCACTCGATCCTGCGGCTGTTGCCCTACCCGCTCGCCCGGCATCCGTCCGGGACCATCGAGTATTCCGGGCAGAACCTGCTGAGCCTGAAAGAGAAAACCATTCGCCACATCCGCGGCAACCGGATCGCGATGATCTTCCAGGAGCCGATGACCTCGCTCAATCCGCTGCACTCGATCGAGAAACAGATCAATGAGGTGTTGAGCATCCACAAGGGCCTGATCGGCAAAGTCGCGACCAGGCGCACCCTGGAGTTGCTGGAAATGGTCGGCATCCCGGAGCCCGAGAAGCGCCTCAAGGCCCTGCCCCATGAATTGTCCGGTGGCCAACGGCAGCGGGTGATGATTGCGATGGCCCTGGCCAACGAGCCGGAACTGCTGATCGCCGACGAGCCGACCACCGCGTTGGATGTGACCGTCCAGCTGAAAATCCTCGAATTGCTCAAGGAATTACAGGCCCGGTTGGGCATGGCGCTGCTACTGATCAGTCACGATTTGAACCTTGTGCGAAGAATTGCGCATCGCGTATGTGTCATGCAGCGCGGTTGCATCGTCGAACAGGCATCGTGCGAAGAGTTGTTCCGCGCACCGCAGCATCCGTACACTCGGGAACTGCTGGCAGCGGAGCCCAGCGGCAAGCCGGCGACCAATGTGATTGGCCCGCCATTGCTGCAAGTCGAGGACCTGAAAGTCTGGTTCCCGATCAAGAAAGGCTTTCTGAAAAAGACCGTCGACCACATCAAAGCGGTGGACGGAATCAATTTCAGCCTGCCTCAGGGCCAGACCCTGGGGATTGTGGGAGAAAGCGGTTCGGGCAAGTCGACACTGGGTTTGGCGATTTTGCGGCTGATCGGCAGCAAAGGCGCCATCCGTTTTGAAGGCAAGCAGCTAGACTGCCTGACGCAGCAACAGGTTCGACCGCTGCGGCGGGAGATGCAGGTGGTGTTTCAGGACCCGTTCGGCAGCCTGAGCCCACGGATGTGCGTGAGCCAGATCGTCGGCGAAGGCCTGCGGATCCACAAGATGGGCACCGAGGCGGAACAGGAACAAGCGATTATTGCGGCACTCAAGGAGGTAGGTCTGGACCCGGAAACCCGGCACCGCTACCCCCACGAATTTTCCGGCGGGCAACGGCAGAGAATCGCCATTGCCCGGGCATTGGTGCTAAAACCGGCGTTGATTCTGCTGGACGAGCCGACTTCGGCCCTCGACCGGACAGTGCAACGCCAAGTGGTGGAGCTTTTGCGTTCACTGCAAACCAAGTACAACCTGACGTATCTGTTTATCAGCCATGACCTGGCTGTCGTCAAAGCGCTGAGCCACCAGCTGATGGTGGTCAAGCAAGGCCAAGTGGTCGAACAGGGAGACGCGCAAAGTATTTTTGCGGCCCCCAAACATCCGTATACACAGCAGTTGCTGGAAGCCGCTTTTCTGGCCCCAGCCACTGCGCAATAACCTGAAAGAGAGGAGCAACACATGGGTTTTCTCGCCGGTAAGCGCGTACTGATCGTCGGTGTCGCCAGCAAGCTGTCCATCGCATCCGGCATCGCTGCCGCCATGCATCGCGAGGGCGCTGAGCTTGCCTTCACTTATCAGAACGACAAACTCAAGGGTCGTGTCGAAGAGTTCGCACAAAGCTGGGGTTCCAACCCTGACCTGTGCTTCCCGTGCGACGTGGCCAGCGATGAAGAAATCGCCAAGGTTTTCGTTGAGCTGGGCAAAAAATGGGACGGCCTGGACTGCATCGTGCACTCCGTCGGCTTCGCCCCGGGCGACCAACTGGATGGCGACTTCACCGAAGCCACCACCCGTGAAGGTTTCCGCATCGCTCACGACATCAGCGCCTACAGCTTCGTGGCCCTGGCCAAAGCCGGCCGCGAAATGATGAAAGGCCGCAACGGCAGCCTGCTGACCCTGTCGTACCTGGGTGCAGAGCGCACCATGCCGAACTACAACGTGATGGGCATGGCCAAGGCTTCCCTGGAAGCTGGCGTTCGTTACCTGGCCGGCTCCCTGGGCCCGGACGGCACCCGCGTCAACTGCGTATCGGCTGGCCCGATCCGCACCCTCGCCGCTTCCGGCATCAAGAACTTCCGCAAGATGCTGGCCGCCAACGAAGCGCAAACCCCGCTGCGTCGTAACGTCACCATCGACGAAGTCGGCAACGCCGGCGCCTTCCTGTGCTCGGACCTGGCGTCCGGCATCAGCGGCGAAATCATGTACGTGGACGGTGGTTTCAACACCACGGCCATGGGTAGCCTGGAAGAGTAATCTTCGGGTAGCCAACTAAAAAACCCGCCTCTTGAGGCGGGTTTTTTGTGCCTGTAATTTCAGGCCTGGCGCAGATCCCCTGTGGGAGCGAGCCTGCTCGCGATGGCGGAGAGTCAGTCGACATCAATTTTGACGGTTAGTCCGCTATCGCGAGCAGGCTCGCTCCCACAGGGTTTGGTGTTTAGCCGGAAATATGTGTCAGGCAGCTGGAAAATAGCTGCTGGATCGGCTGTGTACGCTGGCTATAGCGCTGCAACAGGACGATCTCGCGGTAGAACGTCAACTCCCCCAACGGAATGATCCGAACCTTCGCCCCATGCTCAAGCCATAACCCCGCCTCGGGCAGCAGTGACACCCCTAACCCGCATTCAACCATCTTCACGATGGCTTCCAGCTCATCCAGCTCCAAAGCCACCTGCACATCAATCTGCTGCTCACGCAAAAACCGCGTTACCAGTCTTCCACCGAACGAGTTGCGGTCGTAACGCACATGCGGATGGTTCGCGAGGATCTGCAACGGCTCATCGCCTTCAAGGTCCGCCGGCACGATCAATACAAACGGTTCCTTGCGGATGACCTGCGCTGACAGTTCCTTGGGTAACTCGAACGGCGGTTTGATCAGGATCGCCAGATCCACCTCACCGGTGTCCACCTGACTCAACAGGTTCAGCGACACGCCGGGCACCAGTTTCGGCTCGAGCAACGGCGCCTGTTGCCTCAGTCGAAGCAACGCCTGGGGCAGCAGTCCGGTCTGGGCCGTGGCCACCGCACCTATTTTCAACTCGCCGCGATATTCACTGACATCATCGCTGACCGCCATGCGGCTGAAGGTCTCCAGCATGTCCCTGGCCATCGGCAATGCACGCTGGCCTGCCGCATTGAGCAGCGCCTGACGTCCGGTGCGGTCGAACAAACGAATGCCCAGGGCCTGTTCCAGATTGCGAATCTGCGCGCTGACGGCCGACTGGGTCAGGCCAATGTGCATACCGGCCGCGGCAAACGTGCCGTAGCGCGTCACCGCAATGAAGGTTTTCAGTTCCCGCAGCATGGCGTTCTCGATTAATCGAAATAATTTGAGCTCGATGCAAAAATTATCGTCTTTTAATCAAAAAGCACAGGGCTAAACTCAATCTGAATCCACACAGCCGAGGCACCTCCGATGCAACTCTCCCCTTTTCACCTGGCCATCCCGGTCTACGACCTGACGGCTGCGCGCAATTTTTATGGCCAAGTGTTCGGCCTGGAAGAAGGTCGTTCAAGCGATCACTGGGTTGATTTCAACTTTTTCGGCCATCAGCTGGTCATTCACCTCGCGCCGAAAAACGCCTCTCAAGAAGCCGCGCACACCAATGCTGTCGACGGACATGACGTGCCGGTGCCGCATTTCGGTGTGGTGTTGGGGATGGCGGAATGGGAGGCGCTGGCCGAGCGATTGAAAGCCCTCGGCACCCGATTCGTGATCGAACCGGGCATACGCTTTCAGGGCTTGGTAGGTGAGCAAGCGACGATGTTTCTCTTCGATCCGTGCGGCAACGCGCTTGAGTTCAAGGCATTCAAGGATGTGGCTCAGTTGTTTGCCAAGTGAACGCATCGGCCTGTGCCATCAGCTCCTCGATCGAGCCGGGAAGCTGTGGATTGCACTCGAGTTGTCCGATGCTGAAGCGGATGTCATAACCACGATGCACCGTGGCATTGAGCTCTTCGAGTATTTCTTCGAGTCGCGCCCTGATCGCGGGAATCTCCACAACACTTGAGCCGGTCAGCAACGCGACGAATTTGTCGCTGCCCAACCGGCCGATCACATCACTCTCGCGAAAGGCAATACGCAGCACATCAGCGAAGGTTTTCAGGGCATTGTCGCCCTCGGAACGACCATAGAGATAGTTGATGTGCTTGAAGTCATCAATATTGAAGAGCAGCAGCGTCGCTGGCTTTTTCAGCTGGTGGCAGACATCCAGCCCTTGTTGGGCCAGCGCTGTAAAACCGTGTCGGTTGGAGAGCAGCGTCAACTCGTCCATGCTCGCCATCTGCACGCCCATCAACTCCTCCTCGGCCTTACGGGCCAAGTCACGCAGCAGCTCGCGCTCCTGCAGTGGCGTGCGCAACGGGTCGGCGCACGCGCCTGGTTTTACCGGTTTGCCTGGGATCAGCATTACTCACTCCATTGGCGGGTATATTTCTTAGAGTCGTCCATACCCGGTTTGACTCCCTGTTAACGGACCGCCGGTCAACTACCCACGACCGGACATGGCCCTCCCGCGTCTGCCCAGCGTTTGAACTGGGTGACGAAAATATCGTGCGGCACCGGTACCGGCGCCCTTCCCTGACCCGGATTCCAGCCCCAAAGCACCAATTTGTCGTCGCTGACATGCTTGATCAGCGCGGCGAAATCGCGGTCACCGTTGCTGGAACGGTCCTTGATCATGGCGCACAACTGGTCGGCCGGCAGACCGATCCAGGCCATTTTGTGCGCGGCGGGCGGCAGGCTCCAGTGCGGCGCCCCCGGCGGTGCGTGAGCGCCGTAACTGGCCGGCGGATTGCTCTCGGCGTGGCAGGTAGCGCAGGGCAAACCCGCCGCACCTTTGCCGTCCATGCCCCGCACGACGTTCATGACGTGAGGAATCCCGGCGTCGAATTGCAACGGCGAATCGCCGGGAATATGGCAGTTCTGGCAGCGCGGGCTCTGGAAGACCTTTTGCACGGTATCGAACGCCTTGATCGCTTCCTTATCGTCAGCGAACAGGTCTTCGGCATAGCCGATCAGGCCGATCAACACCACCGCGCCAAGAATCAGATGTCGTCTCATCTCACACCCCCGACAGCTGCAGCGGCAGTTCCCGCAAGCGTTGGCCGGTCAGGGCGAACACCGCGTTGGCCACTGCCGGCGCCGTGGGCGGCACACCGGCCTCGCCGATACCGCCGGGTTTGTCGCTGCTGGGCACGATATGCACTTCCACCACCGGCATTTCGTTGAGCCGCAGCACTTGATAGTCGTGGTAATTGGACTGCACCACCTGCCCGTTCTTGAAGGTCAGCTTGCTGTGCAAGGTAAATCCGAGGCCGAAGGTGATGGCCGATTCCATTTGCGCCGCGATGCTCATCGGGTTGACCGCAATGCCGCAATCCACCGCACACACCACCCGATGGACGCGGATCGCCAGGTTGTCCTGGGACACCTCGGCCACCTGGGCGACGTAGCTGCCGAAAGACTCATGCACCGCGACACCCAACGCATGGCCGTCCGGCAGTGGCGCCTTCCAGTTGGCTTTCTCGACGGCCAGGTTCAGCACACCAAGATGCCGCGGATGGTCCTTGAGCAAGGTTCGTCGGTACTCGACCGGATCCTTGCCGGCCGCCTCGGCCAGTTCGTCAATCAGCGACTCCATCACGAACGCGGTGTGGGTGTGCCCTACCGAACGCAGCCAGAGCACGCGGATGCCGGTTTGCGGCGAATGCAGATCCACCTGATGATTCGCCAACCCCTCAAGGTACGGACTGTCGGCGACCCCTTCGACCGAGGTCTTGTCGATGCCATTCTTGACCATGGTCGCCTCGAATGACGTGCCCGCCATGATCGACTGCCCGACCATCACATGCTTCCAGGCGATCGGCAGGCCGCCGGCATCGAGGCCGATGCGCGCCTGATGGAGGAACGCGGAGCGGTAGTAACCACCGCGAATGTCATCCTCCCGGGACCAGACGGTTTTTACCGGCGCGCCCGCTGCCTTGGCAACTTCCACGGCTTCAGCAACAAAGTCCGAGGTCGGATTGGCGCGGCGGCCGAAACCACCGCCGAGAAACTCGGTATGAATCTCCACCTGCTCAGGTTTGAGCCCGGTGATTTTCCCGGCGACCATTTGATCCAGCGTCTGGAACTGGGTGCCGGTCCAGATTTCGCATTTGTCCTGGGTGATTTTCACTGTGCAGTTGAGCGGCTCCATCGGGGCATGGGCCAGGTATGGCACGCTGTACTCGACATCGATGGTTTTCGCCGCTTTACCCAGACCCGCCGCGACATCACCGGCTTGACTGGCCGAAGCGCCAGGGGTGGCGGCGAGTTTGCGGAAGCTTTCCAGCAGATTCCGACTGTCGAGCCCGGTGTTTGGCCCCAGGTCCCAATCGATCTTTAACGCATCGCGCCCCAGCTTCGCCGCCCAGTAATGATCGGCAATCACCGCCACCCCGGTGGGCACCTGCACCACTTTGTGCACGCCCGGTATCGCCAGCGCTTCAGCGCCTTCGAAGGATTTGACGCTGCCACCGAACACCGGTGAACGCGCGACCATGGCAGTCATCAGGCCGTCGAACTGCACGTCCATGCCGAACTTGGCGCGGCCGGTGATTTTCTCCGGCGTGTCCAGGCGCTTGGTCGGTTTGCCGATGATTTTCCAATCCTTGGACTCCTTGAGCTTGATCGACGCCGGATCCGGCACCGGCAGCTTGCCGGCGTCATCGGCCAGTTCGCCGTAGGTGGCGCGTTGGTCGCCGGCAATCACTACACCCGATTCGGTGCGAATTTCGGAGGGCGCAACGTTGAAGCGTTTGGCCGCCGCGTCGATCAACATCAATCGCGCCGCTGCACCGGCCTGCCGGTAACGGTCGAACTCCATCCAGGTCGAGGTCGAACCACCGGTAATTTGCATCCCGCCAAACCCGGCCAGGCCATACTCGGCGGCCGAAGCCGGTGCATGCTCGACGCGGATCTTCGACCAGTCGGCGTCCAGTTCTTCGGCGATCAACATGGTCAGGCCGGTCCAGATGCCCTGGCCCATCTCCGAATGGCCGAGCAGCATGGTGACGCTGTTGTCATTGCCGATCCGTAAAAACGCATTGGGCGCAAAAACATTGCCTTGATTCTCGGCGCCCCTGGCAAAGCGATGACCACCGGGGATGACAAACGCCACCACCAGACCACCGCCCAGCACCGCGCTGCCCTTGAGGAAACCGCGGCGTGACAGAGGATTGAGGCTGTTCATTGTTCAGACTCCCGTCAACGTGGCATCAACCGATCTCGGCGGCGCGTTTGACCGCTGCGCGGATCCGTGGGTAGGTGCCGCAGCGGCAGATGTTGCCGGAAAGCGCCTGATCGATGTCGCTGTCGGTGGGCTTGGGAATTTTCGCCAGCAACGCGGCGGCCGACATGATCTGCCCGGACTGGCAGTAACCGCACTGGACCACATCGAGTTCGGCCCAGGCTTGCTGCACCGGGTGCGAACCGTCGGTAGACAGGCCTTCGATGGTGAGGATTTTCTGCCCGTGGGCCACCGCTGTGGCGGGCGTGATGCAGGAACGCAGTGGCGCGCCATCGACGTGTACGGTGCAAGCCCCGCACTGGGCGATGCCGCAACCGAATTTGGTGCCGGTCAGGTGCGCGACATCGCGCAGGACCCACAGCAGCGGCATGTCTGCGGGGACATCCAGCGCCTGGTCCTTGCCATTGATGTTGAGCGTCAGCATTGCGAATGTCCTCAGACTCACGGTGTTCTGAAGGGGCTCTCGGGAACCTCGGGTTATCCCTACAGCTAAGCGCAAATTGCCGGACGAGACCAGTTCATCGACCACCGGTCACACGATAAAGGCGAACAGGATCGCTCTGAGTAGCAGCTGTCGAGCCTGCGAGGCTGCGTTCGGCGACGAAGTCGTCGTGAGGTCGGGCGCTGCGGTGTGCCAGGAAAACTGCGTTCGCAGGGTTTGCGACGACTTCGTCGCCGAACGCAGCCTCGCAGGCTCGGCAGCTGCTACACGGAGCGGGTGGGGGCTTAGAAGTCGGTGGACACCGACAGCTCACGCCATGCGTTCAGCTCGCCGGTGACGAAGGCGTTCTTGGCCTCGATGTAAGTCACCGAGTCCGTGCCCAGCGGCAGGCGCAGCGGTGGTTGCTCGGCCTCGACCAGGATGATCATCGCCTGAGCGAGTTTTTCCGGGTCGCCTGGCTGTTGCTGATTGACGGCTTTCGCCACTTTGCGCATTTCACCGGAAGTCGACGCGTAGTCGGCAATTGTTTCAGGGGACTCGACCAGAGAGTTGCTGTCGAGGAAGTCGGTACGGAAGTAACCCGGCTCTACCACGGTGACATTGACGCCCAGCGGCGCCAGCTCGCCGTGCAAGGCTTCGCTCAATGCTTCGACGGCAAACTTGGTCGAGCAGTACACACCGTAACCCGGTGCCGACTGATAACCGCCCACCGAAGAGATGTTGATCACATGACCACGGCGAGCGGCGCGCATGTGCGGCAGCACGGCGCGAGTGACATTCAGCAAGCCGAAGACGTTGGTTTCGTACACGCGCCTCACTTCATCGGCGCTGGCTTCTTCCACCGCGCCAAGCAAGCCGAAACCGGCGTTGTTGACCAGCACGTCGATGCGCCCGAAGTGGTCGATGGCCGCCTTGGCGACCGCGACGCCCTGGGCTTCATTGGTCACATCAAGGGTGGCTGCCAGCAAACCTGCCTGCTCGCCAAAACGCTGGGTGATGCTGCTGGCGTCACGGGCGGTGGCGACCACGGCGTCGCCATTGGCCAGCGCGGCGGCAGCGATCTTGGCGCCGATACCGCGAGACGCGCCAGTGATGAGCCAGACACGTTTGAAGTTTTGGGAAGTGGTCATGATCGCGAATCCTTGTAGGCCGTTGGGGTAAGCACAAGGTACGCAGGAACATTGGTCGGAAAAATGCCCTCGTGTTACAAGCACTATGAAACGCTCTTTCATAATGGCGCCGATATGAATCACGACCCGTTTGATGGTTTGACCGAGTTTCTCGCCGTCGCCGAGCACAAAAGTTTCACCCTGGCCGCGACTCGGCTAGCCGTTACGCCCACCGCCGTCAGTCATGCGATCAAACTGCTGGAACGGCGCACCGGCGTGCTGCTGTTTCAGCGCACCACGCGCCGAGTGGCGCTGACCGAAGCCGGCGCCAGTCTGTTTGCCCGCTTGCGTCCGGCGGCCAGTGAAATCGATGAAGCACTGGCGGTGCTCAGCGGTTTCCGTGATCAGCCCATGGGCACGTTGCGACTGACCGTACCGCGATTGTCCGGCACCCTGTTGATGGAGCCGCTGATTCCGCTGTTCCGCGAGGCCTACCCGCAAGTGACCCTCGATATATCCCTGGACGACGCCACGGTCGACCTGATGGCCGGCGGCTTCGATGCCGGGATTCGCCTGGGAGAGTCGATTGAAAAAGACATGATCGCGGTGCGCCTGACACCTGACCTGCAATGGTCGGTGGTGGGCTCCCCGGCGTACTTCGCCAAGGCTGGCAAACCTGCCATCCCGGAAGACCTGACCCGACACGAATGCATCGGCTTTCGCTTCTCGACCTCCGGCAGCGCGCATCGCTGGGAGTTTCGCCGCGAGGGTCGGGACTTCACCGTGGGCGTCGAGGGCGGCGTGATCGTCAATGACCGCCGGTTGTTGGCGGCGGCCGCTCGCAGCGGTTCGGGCCTGGCCTATGCCTGTGATCTGGAGATTGCCGACGAGTTGGCGGATGGACGCCTGGAGCGGGTGCTGCAACCCTTCGTGCCACTCAGCTCGGCGTTGTACCTGTACTTCCCCAGCCGCACCCAGACACAGCCGAAGCTGCGGGCCTTTATTGATTTGGCCACCCGGTGGATTGCTGAAAAAGGAGGCCTGGGCCGTCGCTGAACCGTTGCCTTCACAGTATGACTACATTCAAAAACAGTCATATCGACCCTACAAAACGTCATTACGACTACATCAAGGTTGTTTCACGTAAGCCGCGCTGTACTTCTGATATTCACCAAAACCGGTCACTTCAGCGGCGCCATTGAGCAACTGCAGGCGAAACAGCGGATCGCCCTCCGGGTCCAGTGCGATGACAAGGTTGCCGGCGAGCAGCGGATATTGATGATGCACTTCGACGGGCGGCTCCTTGAGCTGAAAGACGCTGAGGTTGATGTCCGCCATCTCCGGGCCGCTGTCGATCGCCGGCACTACTTTGAGGGTCAACTCGCCGACACGCTGATCCTGGACATTGCTCACGAGGTAGCGCCCTTCTCGCTGACTGTCAGCAACCCGCTCAAGCTTTGGCGCGGCGACTTTGAACGCGGTCGGCCTCACATTGATGCTTAATTGACGGGAACCGTTGATCCACGTGCCGGTCTGGCTGCCCTGTTCGTTCGGCGTGCCTTCGACGAACCAGTTGCCAATCATCTGACCGTCGTCGTCCAGTTCACGCAGAACGATTCCGCCATCTTCGTAGGTATTGCCCACCAGCCGGATCGGTTTGCCGCTGCCGGTCTTGCTGTAGCGAACTTCGCCAACATAGACATCACCCTGACGTTGCCACCACAGCTCAACGGGGATCTTGTCATCGAGGGTGCCACGCAACATGACGGGCGCTTCACCAACAGGCCCCTCGAGACGACGACGCTCCGTCCACTGGCCGGATTTCAGTTCACGATCGGTCACGTCCACATAGCCAGAAGGCATGAACGGGTTGGCTTCCGACGGTTTTTGCACCACCTCTGTTTTCTCGGCCACCTTCACAGGACGGTTGCCCTGTATTTGCCAGGTCGCGCCCTGGCGCCAACAGCAACCGCTTTTGGACTGGGTGTGCAGGCGCTTGGTGACCGGGTCGATCTCGAACATGCCCAGATTTTCGTCACGGGTCAGAGCGGAAAAGGACGTGCTCAACACGAGCGTCGAACTCTCGGGATCGAACAGGTAGATGTCGTAGGAAGGACCGCCATAGCCCGCATCATTGCCGTTGCGTACGGCAAGATCTTGTTGCCCGTCGAAATTGAAATCGCCGAACAACAGCAGACTTTGATCGGCATACGCCAGGTTGCGGTCGAACTCCGAAGCTTTGCGGCCTGGTTTGAACAGGGCGAACGCTTCGGCTGACTCGATGCGCTGCAGCACCTGCCCGCCGGCCCTTTCGCGCAACGTAATCAGCGCAGGAGCGCCGTCGAAAGTCTGGGTGGGCGGCTGTGTAAACAGCACGTCGATGACGTACTTCTTCGCGGGGTCCGTGAGGTGATACGTCACCGGCCCGGCGCTTACAGCAGCGGCAGCCAGCAGACAGGAAACAGCCAACAAACGAGGGGCGACCATGATGCAGAGCGTCCTTGCGGCAAATCAGGTCGGCAAGTCTAGCGGCTATCGGGTCATGCCGACATCGTTGATTCCATCGAAAGGAAACTCTTTCAACTTGTCGATCTACGGTACGGCCAGACGACCCGAGGCTGACTACGCTGAAAGTCCAGCCTGAGTCATTCGTAGAGGAGCTACACCATGCACCGCGTTCAAAAACTCACGCCCTGCCTGTGGTTCGACAATCAGGCCGAGGAGGCCGCGAAGTTCTATTGTGCGATCTTCGATCATTCGAAAATCAGCGCCACCACCCACTACGGCAAGGCCGGTCAGGAGATCCACGGCAGGCCCGATGGCTCGGTGATGACGGTCAGTTTCGAACTGGACGGGCAGAGTTTTACCGGCCTCAACGGCGGTCCCATTTTCAAGTTCAATGAAGCGGTTTCATTTCAGGTCAATTGCCATACTCAGGAAGAAGTCGACCACTTCTGGGGGCGCCTGTCCGCGGGAGGACCCGTTGAGGCCCAGCAATGCGGCTGGCTCAAGGATAAATTCGGCGTGTCCTGGCAGATCGTGCCGGTGGCCCTGATGGACATGATGAAAGACCCTGACACGGCGAAATCCCAACGCGCCATGACGGCGATGTTGCAGATGAAAAAACTCGACATCGCGGCGCTGCAACGAGCCTTTGCCGGTGAGAGCTAATACACTTCGACGCTGACCTGTCGAGGACGCTGACAATGAAGCACACCGTTGCCAAAGACGCTGACAAAGCCCCGCGCTTCTGGCGCGACGACGCCCTGCCCTTCATCGAAGCCCGCTCCATCGCCGACGGCCGCGAGGTCTGCTACACCCGGCATTCCCACGAGCACTTTTCCATCGGTGCGATCACGGCCGGGCGCAGTACCTACCTCCACGAGCAATCGGAGTTTCAGGTCAGTGCCGGCACCGTGGTGCTGATGAATCCCGGTGATGTCCACGCCTGCAACCCCATCGATGACCAACCGTGGTCGTACCTGATGCTGTACGTCGAGACACCTTGGCTGACCGATTTGCAGCATCAGCTCGGCTTCAGCCAGGACTTGGCGTTTCGCCGGTTTTCCATCACCCACACTCACGACAGCGAGCTGTTTGCCGGCCTGAAAGGTTTGTACGACGTGCTGGTCGATGCGCAGCAAGACGTGCTGCGCAAGCAAAGCGCGGCCGTGGAGTTTTTCACCAACGTACAGCAGCGGCTCAATCCGATCGACCAACCGCTGCGCGAGCCCAATTTCAAACTGGAGCGGGCGGCCGATTACATTCGCGACAACTGCACGCAAATGCTCAAGCTCGAAGACATTTGCGAGGCGGCCCAGCTATCGCCGTCCTACCTGATCCGCGCGTTCAAGCAGCATTACGGCATGACGCCCCACGCCTTTCTGGTCAACCGACGCATCCAGTTCGCCCGCGATCAGTTGCGCAGCGGCAAGCTGATCGCCGATGTGGCACTCGAAGCCGGGTTTGCCGATCAGGCGCATTTTCAGCGTGCGTTCAAACAACATCTGGCGGCGACACCGGGGCAGTATCGCGGCTAAAAGCAATAACGCAGCCTTATACAATCAGCAACACACACTCTTAGTTAACGTTCCCCCTAACAACAGCAGCACATCAGCGCTATCGCGCATTGCACGGCAGTACTTCAATATAAAAAACAACATGCCGACATACAGCGCAGATGACAAAACCCTATATACACCACTAACCTGCAAACCCGAATACGGTTTGAGGCAACGACTGCTGGAATACACTTCAACAAACATTAAAATCCACAGTAACAATATCCGAAGAAGGAACTTCAGCAATGCACAACTTTGACAACAGTGCAGTCATGTCCAGCAATGAACGTCAAAAGCAGGCGATCACCAAAGCACTGCAAGACTTTCTCCGTAATGATTATGTTCAAGAGACCCTTCAAGGGTCCTGGGATCTCCTGGCCACCAAGAGCGTGACGGGTTCCAGCTTTGATCTGGTTCACCGTCCGGGGAGCATTTGCCTTAGGAGACTGGTCCGGCATCCAGAGTTTCTGAAAATGCAGCGCAACCGCGCCCTACCCGACCACGCGGCTTATCAAGTCGATAAAAGTGGCCGTTTCTATCATGTTTGGGAAAACCTGAATTCCACCGTACATCCGGATAGCGCTCCCCTCATCACGACTAGCAACTTCTTCTCGCGCACGGACATCACCGCTCACGTGGCCGGTATTCCGGCACTTGAAGAAGACCTGAAACTGCTGGCAAACATGGCCACAGTGACTGGCGGATTCATCAGTTCAAGCGAGTGGATTTCGGTAGGCCAATGGCTCGACTTCCAGGGTTTGCCATTACCCTCCAACGAACAGGATGCCAAAGAGCTGATTGATCTGCTCAACTTCGCGACACTACCCGAGGGCCCTCGGTTTGGTAACTATTGGCAACTTCTGGATACCCCCGAAGACTCGCCCTTCAAACTCACCGAGAACAATCGCGCCATCATTCGTCAGGTGACCAAGGGTTTAACCGGCGGCGAGACCACCCTGGTGGCAGTTTTTGGCGATCATCTGCTGTTAGAAAGCACCTCGGCAGATCAACTACCCACCAGTCTTGATTATCGCTTACAAAGACTGATCGAAAATGCCGTTTGGGTCTCGGAACAAGGACAAGCGTATATCGATGCCCTGGGCTGGTTCACCGACGAGACCAAGCCAAAACCATCACAAGAGTTTGTCGAGCAATTGCTGATCGCCGCCATGCTGCTCGACCTCGATCCCGCCGTCGACAGCGCCAATACACTGTTTGCCGATTTCGACCTCTACTCAGCCGATGACTTCATGCGTCATCCGTCCAGTGTGCTCAGGGGGCTGGAAAAGCATCTGGTCGACAGTCTCAAGCTTGATCAAATGTTCGCACCGCTCGTTGCGCAGCTGGTGCTTGGCGGTATGGCGCCGCAATACCTGTTTACTGGCTGGCCGTCCGAACTGTGCCTCGGAACGCCAGCCTGGGTGGTAGGCGCTCAAGCCGTACATTTTGCCGAAGCACTTATCCCGGGGGTTTCGCGCAAAATGACCTATCAACACCTGCTCGGCCTGAGCAAGTCATCCCAGACAACCCCGCAACTGGCTTCGTTGCATGCCACCCATTCGGTGGATCCGATGGTCACCTGGGCATTGATGAACCAAATCATTGCCCGGGACGCCGATGGCAACCTGAGCCAGAAAGCGATAACCCTGGCCGCTGAGGAATACGAAAAGTACCTCGACAAAATACTGAACGCCGCCACAGCTCTCGGTAAAGCACTGCCCCACCGCAAACCACTCGCGCTCAAAGAGCTGAAGTCCTGGGCAAAAGGCTGCGACCCTGACGAACTGTTGGTTAAAATCCGCGGTACCGGTGGCGGCGCCGGGCGTAAGGTATCGGTTCTCGATCTTTATATGGGCGATGAACTTCATAGCCAGGATTGGGATCGCGCCAGAGGAACCAGTATCTACCAATCATTCCCCGGCTTGGCCAGGTTATATCCCGCCAGCCACCTGTATGAAGGGGCCATCAACCGGCACCACAGCGCTATAACAGAAGCACTGGCCAGCAACATTGAAGTGATTCTTTCGCAATTGCCCCTCAATGAAGCCGCCTTCATTGAATACGGCGCTGTAGGTATTTACTGCATTGAGGAATACACAACGACCCGCTTTCCAACTTTGCCGACACCGGGGGGGATAGTCCGCCCCTTGACTGCCTTACCAGGAGAAACCGGCCGTTATGGTGTGATCCTCTGTACGCATATGGATTCGCAGGTTCGTTGCTATGAGCTGTTTCCGTTACGACTGGAATGCCGATTCAACCCGAAACTTGAGTCCGTGTTCCGTCCACTCGTGACGCAGGAGGGAAATGGCCGCAAGGTAGAATTTGTCGACCGTGAAAAGTTCGATAACGTCCCTCTTGACGTACAGGCTTACTTACAAAACCAGCCACCACGCAGTAATGCCCAATCCAGGATGTTCATCCGAAAGATCGGAGAGTTCCAGGCATCACTGGACACTGCAGCTCCCACCTCTGCAAACCCGTTCTTCCGCTCGACGCGCAAAGAACAACTCAGCAGACTTGTTGCTGAAAAAAACCCTTATTTCACCTTCGAAGAGTTGAAGCGGATTGGTCTCGACCAAACCGAACGGGAACGGGCAATCGCGAAGGACGATGCTATTTTCAATACCATTATCAATTTGATCATTCCGTTCAAGGAGTGCGTCGAAGAGATGTCCACGGGCGATCCCGACCGGCAGAGAAACGCTCTGCTGGGGTGCGTCATGGATGCAGCGGCGCTTGTATTTGCTTTTGCCGTCGTGCCCGGGAAAATTGCCGTCACTAGCACCAAAGCCACGACCGTGGTAACGAAACTGCTTTCTGCGTCGCGGATCGGTGCCGGTGCCGTGGTCGGGCTATTCAACCCCTTGGACGGCATCCCGCAATTGCTCAAGGGCGGTGCGAAGCTGATTGGCAAAGGCGCATTAAAAGTCGGCCATTACGCCGCCTCCGGCGCGCATATCGCCCGTAACCAGTTACGGCATCTGACCGGGGCCAATTCCTATGATCTGATCAAGGCCATCAACCACACCGGAGTGGCATCGGAGGTCCGCATGAGCCTGGACACCGTGGCCCACGCACGGGCGTTATTTAAAATCGACGGTATCGAAACGGCCGGGGAGGTGCTGAAAAACCTGCACGCCAATGACGCGAAGCTGCTCAAGCCAGTGCCTGAACAAGAACTTCAGCACCTGTTGGAAAATGCGTTGGCCGATATCGCGCGCACGTCTGACACCACGCCATCGCTGACGAAAACTCTGGGTTCTGACGTAGTCGACTCGCTGATTCGCCAGCAAGCGCAAAAGTATTCTCTGGCCAACCTTCACCAATTCAAGGACCCCACAGTGTTGCCAGAGCTCTTCAACGACACGCTGAAGGTGGAATACAAAAACCTGATGGCCATGAATCAGCACCAAACCACTTTGCTCGCCTCGGACCTCGGCAGGCCGCCTTACAGCGGCATTCTCGATGATCTGTCATTCAACCCGAACCGGTTGACCGACAATACTGATCGAGCCACCGCCTGGATTCTCAAAGCGTCTAATTCTCGTAACGAGGCAGACACCATCACGTCGCTGCTTCACGAATACAGCCGAAACAGCAAGTCCCTGACCGACCCTGCGGTGTACAAAGAAC
Organism: Pseudomonas sp. GL_093; assembly: GCF_057837605.1. Taxonomy (NCBI): domain Bacteria; kingdom Pseudomonadati; phylum Pseudomonadota; class Gammaproteobacteria; order Pseudomonadales; family Pseudomonadaceae; genus Pseudomonas; species Pseudomonas sp. GL_093. The sequence goes on from NZ_CM174448.1 coordinate 3,811,031, forward strand.
TGCATCGACGCCTGGTGCCCGAGGCGACAGACGCCTTGCGCAGCCCTACCGCTCAGGCCCGCTACCCTTCCAACGTTTCGGGCGCGGCGATGCTGGAGAAGCACTTGGCGACCCTGGACCCGGCCCATGAATACTTCGGCAAACAGTTGCTCGGCTCATTCCTGGGTTACCACAGCTTTATCGACGGAAATGGCCGTACCGCACGTGCGATCTATGCAATTACGGAACTGCGAGCCAATCGATTCAACGCCCTGCCGGTCTCGGTAGAAAACGCGCTGAGCGGTCTGGCCTGACGCAGGAAATCTAGGACCGGATCAGATATCCCGCACACACCACCAACAGCAACGCCATGCTCCGGTTGAACAACCGCATGCCCCTGGCGTTGCTCAAATACCCGCGCAGAAACGTCCCGGCATAGGCCCAGCAGGCCACCGACAAATAACACACCACCAGATAGATCGCCGCGAACTGCCAGACCAGCCGCGCATCGCCGTCTGCGACAAACGCCCCCATCCCTGCGACACAGGCCAGCCAGGCCTTGGGGTTGAGCCACTGCATCAATGCGCCATAGAACATCGAGGGCGCCTTGTCCTCTTTGCCCGCCCCGAGCTGGCCATTATCCGCTGCCAGTTTCCAGGCCATGAACAGCAGAAACGCGACCCCGGCCAACTGCACACCACGCGTCAAAAACGGCCAGATCACCAACAGTTCATGCAGACCCAAGCCCATCAATACCAGCAGCAACACAAACCCCAGCGTTGCACCCAAGACATGGCGCAACGTCGCCCGAAAGCCGTACCGGGCGCCGGAACTCAACGCCACGATGTTCACCGGCCCTGGGGTTATCGAGGCCACCAGTGCAAACGCCGCCATCGAGATAATCAGACTCATCACAGACCTTCTTCAATTCAGTTGAACGAGGCCTCAAGGTAAAGAGCGACCTGATGGCTGTATTGAACAAAACACCCCTCAGCTGTACCGCGGCCGACGTCCGCCACTGTATGGGTCAAGCCACCCCGCGCCTGTGATAAAAATACCGTTCCTGCTTTTGGAGCCCTGTCATGGACCTCGCCACCCTCACCCTGTTTCTGCCGGCCTGCTTTGCCTTGAACATGGCGCCCGGGCCGAACAACCTGCTGTCGGTCAGCAACTCGACCCGCTACGGCTATCGCATCGCCTGTGTCGCCGGGATCGGTCGGCTGCTCGCGTTCGCCGGCATGATCGCCCTCGCGTCGGCGGGGCTGGCGGTGGTGCTGCAAACGTCGGAGTTGTTGTTCTACGCGATCAAGATTCTGGGGGCGGCGTATCTGCTCTACCTCGCCTGGCAATTGTGGCGCGCGGATCCCGGGGCGGAAAACGTGGTGGCGGGCGCGCCGGTGGGGACGCTGGCGTTGGCGCGGCGAGAGTTCCTGGTGGCGGCCGGCAATCCGAAAGCGATCCTGATCTTCACCGCGTTCCTGCCGCAGTTCGTCGACTCGACCCAAGCCGTATCGCCGCAATTCGCCGTGTTGGGCGCGCTGTTCCTGGTGCTGGAATGGATCGCCATCGGCGCCTACGCCTACATGGGCCTGCACATGCGCCGCTGGTTCGCCGAACCCCGGGGCAAGCGGATATTCAATCGTTGCTGCGCAGGATTGTTGTCGGCAGCGGCTTCGGTGTTGCTGATGGCGCGCCGCGCCTGAACAGCTGAGGTCCAATGTGGGAGCGAGCTTGCTCGCGATGGCGGTTTAGCATTAGATAATGATGTTGACTGACAGACCGCTATCGCGAGCAAGCTCGCTCCCACAGTAGATGGTTGTTGAACACGAATTTGTGTACTACTTGGCCACGCGCCCAACTCACCATAGGCCCTCAATGAACCTGAACATCGTCTACGCCCTTGGTGCTGCCGCTCTTTTTGGCGCGAGTACGCCATTGGCCAAGTTGCTGGGCCTGAACCTTTCGCCGATCCTTTTGGCCGGGTTGTTGTACCTCGGCAGCGGTCTGGGACTGACGCTGGTCAGACTGTTGCGCGACCGAGGCTGGCAGCCCAGCGGCCTGAAATCGTCGGAGTGGCCATGGCTGATCGGTGCCATCGCTTTTGGCGGCGTGCTCGGGCCGGTGGCGCTGATGTTCGGTTTGACCCTGACCTCCGGCGCCACGGCCTCGCTGATGCTCAACCTCGAATCGGTATTGACCGCCGTGCTGGCCTGGGTGGTATTCAAGGAAAACGCTGACCGGCGCATCGTCGCCGGAATGCTGGCAATCGTCGCCGGTGGCTTGCTGCTGGCCTGGCCCCAGAACCCGGCGCAATCACAGGGCTGGATCGGACCGTTGGCGGTAGCGCTGGCCTGCGTCTGCTGGGCGATCGATAACAACCTGACGCGCAAGGTGTCGGCCTCGGATGCGCTGTTTATTGCCGGCATCAAGGGGTTGGTCGCCGGGGCGGTGAACTGTTCTCTGGCGCTGTTGCTCGGCGCAACACTGCCGCACATGACGGTGTTGGGGCCTACGTTGATCGTTGGTTTCCTGGGGTATGGCATCAGCCTGGTGTTGTTCGTTCTGGCGCTTCGAGGCCTGGGCACTGCGCGTACCGGCGCCTACTTTTCCACGGCACCTTTCCTCGGCGCGGCGATTGCCATCTTGCTGCTGAATGAACCCGTCACGCTGACGTTCTGGGCCGCTTCGCTGTTGATGGGCCTTGGGGTATGGATTCACCTCAAGGAACGTCATGCCCATGAGCATCAACATGAGGCGCTCAAACATGCTCATCGCCACGTGCATGACGAGCATCATCAACATGAACATTCGTTCCAGTGGGACGGGACGGAACCCCACAGCCACGAGCATGAACACACACCGCTGCGCCACAGTCATCCACATTTTCCGGATATCCATCACCGACATAGGCACTAGGCAGTTCCTCATGACGAATGACTGGAATTCTCTGTCGATTTTCCGGTGGAGGCGTTGGGCGACGCGTCTTATGCTCACTTCATGAACCTACAAAACGCTGTGCTTCCGCCCCACGCCGAGATGGTTCGCGCCATGCTCGAACGAGACACCGCCTACGAGGGGGTGTTCTTTACCGCGGTCAAAACCACCGGCATCTTCTGTCGCCCCAGTTGCACGGCGCGCAAGCCGAAACCGGAGAACGTCGAGTTCTTCGCCCATGCCGATGAGTGCATGTCGGCCGGCTACCGCGCTTGCCTGCGCTGCAAACCACTGGACGCGGCGGCCATCGCGCCGGACTGGGTGCAGCGGCTGCTCAAATCGGTAGACGCCAATCCCGACCAGCGCTGGACCGATGCCCAGCTGTTGGCCGAAGGCATCGAACCGCTGAAACTGCGCCGCTGGTTCAAGCAGCATTTCGGCATGACTTTCCACGCCTGGCTGCGCACCCGACGCCTCGGCATGGCGTTGGGCGGGATCAAACAGGGCGATTCCATCGACAACGCCGCATTCGACTCGGGCTACGAATCCCTGAGCGGGTTTCGCGATGCGTTTCAAAAGTCCTTCAACATTACGCCCGGCCGCGCCGCCAACAGCGAGCCGCTGCTGTTCACTCGCCTGACCACACCGCTGGGGCCGATGATCGCCATGGCCGAACGACGCGGCCTGGTGCTGCTGGAGTTTCTTGATCGGCCAGCGCTGACCAGGGAAGTCGAAGAATTGCAGAATCGATACGGCTATGCGGTCGCGCCAGGACATAACGCGCATTTGCAGCAGATTGAAGCCGAGCTGGCGCAGTATTTCGCCGGCAAACTCACTGACTTCAACGTTCCACTACACTTGCCTGGCAGCGATTTCGCCCGACAGGTCTGGGCCGAACTGGCGAAGATCCCGTACGGCCAGACCAGCACCTACGGCGCCATCGCGGCGCTATTGGGCAAACCCGGCGCCAGTCGCGCCGTGGGCCTGGCCAACGGGCATAACCGTCTCTCGATTGTTGTGCCCTGTCACCGGGTAATCGGCGCCGACGGCTCGCTGACCGGCTATGGTGGAGGACAACCGCGCAAGGCGTTCTTGCTCAGGCTGGAAAAAGCCGCGGTGCAGATCACGCAACAACTCGCATTCTGATTACTTTCCGGCTCTCTCAATCAGTCATAAGGAAGGACATTCGATGGACAACCTATTTCACCAGTTGCACCACGACGGCTTGCTGATCCTCACCAACGTCGCCGATGCCGCCGGGGCGCGCATCGTGGAACAGCTGGGCTGTAAAGCCGTCGCCACCAGCAGCGCGGCAGTCGCCTGGGCTCACGGTTATCCGGATGGCAATGCCCTGCCCCTTGAGCGCCTGATTTCAACGGTCGAGTCCATCGCCCGGGTGATTTCGGTGCCGTTGACCGTGGATATAGAGGCCGGTTATTCCGATGACCTGACGCGGGTGGCCGACCTCATCGATGCGGTGATTGCCGCCGGGGCCGTCGGGATCAACATCGAGGACGGTGCGTCCCCGCCCGAACTGCTGGTGCGCAAGATCGAAATCGCTCGGCAGGTTGCCAGTCGCCGAAATGTACAGCTGTTCATCAACGCCCGCAGCGATGTGTACCTCAAGAGCCTGGTGCCCGCCGAAGATCGCGTGGCCGAGACGCTCAAGCGCGCCGCGTTGTATCAGGCCGCCGGTGCCGATGGTTTGTTCGCGGCTGGCGTCACGGCTGAGTACGAAATCGCTGCGCTGTGCCAGGGCACTCCGTTGCCGTTGAACGTCCTCGGGCTCCCCGGCTTGCCATCGCCTGAAGAGCTGCAAGCCCTCGGCGTACGCCGTTTGAGCGCGGGTTCACGCATCGCCGAGTTTCTGTATGGCGCCATGAGCGCACTGGCCAAGAGCTTTCTGGAAACAGGAACACTCGACAGCCGTGATCTGAAGGCCTTCACCTATGGCGAAGTGAACGCCCTGTTGGCGCCGTCCGGGAAAGCGTGACCCCATGCCCGACGCCTATCTGCCCGCCACCGAGTTTCTATCGTCCATCGATGAGGACTGGCGCCGCCACATCGCCGCCGTCGGCCCTTGCCTGCATCAGCCCCATGCGGCTCGCGATCCTTATGAGTCGCTGGTGCGGGCGATTGCCTACCAGCAACTGCATGCGAAGGCCGGGGATGCGATTGTCGGTCGGCTACTGGCGTTGTTTGGATCGGGCGCGTTCCCGAGGCCGGAACAGATTCTGGCGACAGGCTTTGATCAAATGCGCAGTTGCGGGTTTTCCGCTGGCAAGATCGCGACCATTCAGGGCATTGCCCAAGCGGCACTGGACGGTGTGGTGCCGGATTACGCCACGGCACTGGCCATGGAGGATGAAGCCCTGATCGAGCGATTGATTACCTTGCGTGGGGTTGGGCGCTGGACGGTTGAGATGTTGCTGATTTACAGCCTGGAACGGTCGGATATCTTGCCTGCCGATGATTTCGGTGTGCGTGAGGGGTATCGGCGGATGAAGGGGTTGGAGGTGCAGCCCAATCGCAAGCAGATGATTGAGATCGGGCTGGGGTGGAGTCCGTTTCGGACGGTGGCGGCGTGGTATTTGTGGCGTGTGCCGAAACCACCCCTCACCCCAACCCTCTCCCCAAGGGGTAGAGGGGGCTGACCGTAAAGATCTGACGAATTACTGCGACCTGAAAGTATTGTATTGAATCCATAATCGACTCGGTTTCACAGGTCGACGGATCACGTAGAACACCTCGGTCAGCTCCCTCGCCCCCTTGGGGAGAGGGTTGGGGTGAGGGGGCGATGTCATGCCAAACACCGCCCCCAAATCACAGCCCCGACTTCAACCGACTGAACGCCCGAATCAAAGCCCGGTTAAACGCCTTGCCATTGTCATTCTTGCTATACAACGAAGCCCTCACCTCGGCCGACGGATACGTCCCTGGATCATTGCGAATCGCCGGATCAATCAGCCCGTCCGCTGCCGTAATCGCATTGGCGTAGTGGATGGTGTCAGTAATCGGCGCGATCACCTCCGGCGTCATCAGATAATCCATCAACGCCAGTCCCGCCTGAGGATGAGGCGCATCCTTGGGAATGACCATCGCGTCGAACCAGATCAACGTGCCCTCCTTCGGAATCCGGTAACTCAGCTTGAACGGCTTGTTCGCAGCCTCGGCCTGTCCGGCGGCGATGGCCACGTTGCCGTTCCACGACATCGCGACGCAGGTGTTGCCATTGGCGAGGTCGCTGATGTTCAGGTCATTGTCGAAATAGCGAATGTAGGGCCGGATCTTCGCCAGTTGCTGTTCGGCCCGTTTCAGGTCATCGAGGTTCTGGCGGTTTATGTCCAGCCCCATGTACTTCATGACCGCGGCGAACACTTCGTTGGGATCGTTGAGCAAACTCACCCCACAATCGGCAAATTTCGACACCACCGCCGGGTCGAACAGCATCGCCCAACTGTCCCGTGGTGCGTCGGGCAGGCGCTGCTTGATCGCCTCTTCCTGATAGCCGACGCCAGTGGTGCCCCAGGCGTAGATCCCGGCGTACCGATTGCCCGGATCGAACACCGCCATGTGCTGGCGGAACTCGTCACCCACGCCGGCAAAATGCGGCAGCTGTTGCGGGTTCAGGGTTTGAATCGCACCGCTCTGGATCGCCCGGGACAGATGCTGGCCGGCGGTCAGCACCAGGTCATAGCCGCTGCGGCCGGTGAGCAGTTTGGTCTCGACGGTTTCCAGGGAGTCGAAGTGGTCAGCCACCACGTGGATGCCGGTTTTCTTCTCGAAATTGGTCAGGGTGTCCGGGGCCAGGTACTCGCCCCAGATGTACAGATTGACCACCGGCCTGGTGGTGTCGGCGGCCTGCACACACAGGGGTGCAAGCACCAGCAATAACGCTTGAGTCAGTTTGTGCAGGCCCATTTTCAAACTCCCTTTTTGTTGCAGGCATTGCCTGCGTACTGCGGCATGGTGATGCACGCGACGTTTCCGCCGCCGAGGAGGATTTCCCGCGAGTTTTCGATACCGACGATTTTGTGTTTCGGGAACAGTTCGGCGAGGGTCGCCATTGCTGCCTGATCATTGCGATCACCAAACAAAGGCACCACGATCGAGGTGTTGCCGGCGTAGTAGTTGATATACGACGCGCAGATTTTCGTCCCGGCCTGACGGGTGTGCGTGCTGTCTTGCTGATCCAGGCCTTCGGCTTCCTCGGCGGTCCATTCCAGCACGTCCGGTTGCGGCAGCTTATGCACTTTCAGCTCGCGGCCACGGCTGTCGCGGGTGCTGCGCAGAATGTCGTAGGCCTCCTGGTAGATTTCCCATTGCGGATCATCGCGATTGTCGGTCCATTGCAGCACCACTTCACCGGGGCGCACGAAGCAAGCGAGATCATCGACATGGCCGTCGGTTTCGTCGAACTTGCAGCCACGTGGCAGCCAGATGATTTGCTCGGCGCCGAGGTAATCAGTCAGTCGGCGGGTGACTTCTTCCTTGCCCAAATGCTGGTTGCGATTGCGGTTGAGCAGGCATTGCTCGGTGGTGAGAATGCTGCCCTGGCCGTCGCTCTGGATACCGCCCAGTTCGGCAATCAGCGGCGCGCGGTAGCGGTCGAACCGTTCGATTTCGAGGATTTTGCTGGCGATCTGATCGTCCTTGTCCCACGGGTAGTACAAGCCGCCATCGAGGCCGCCGTATGCGTTGAACTCAAAGTCCACGCCGCGCACCTCACCGCTGTCGTCGTTGACCACAAAGCACGGGCCGCTGTCACGGAACCAGGTGTCGTTGCAGGTCATTTCCACCACCCGCACTTGCGGCGGCAATTGGCGGCGAGCGGTGGCGAACTGTGCGGCGGAGGCGCACACGGTGACCGGTTCGCTGCGGGAGATGGCGGTGACGATCTGCACCCAGACTTTCTGCGCAGGCTTGGCGCCATTGCGCCAGACGTCGGTGCGCTCCGGCCAGCCTAGCCAGCAACCGGACTTGGTTTCGAATTCGCCGGGCAGACGGAAACCATCGAGTTTGGGGGTGGAGTCGAGCAAACGTGCCATGGTCAAACCTCATCAGCGGGGAGTGGAATGACCACAGGCTAAGGTCGCCAGCGCCCTCCTCGCCAACGATGATTATTTCGGAACACTTGAATTCAACTCATCAATCGATCAGCTGATCGTTGAACCATTCCAGCATCTGCGCCACTGCCGGGCGTTCCAGCCGCACCCGCTCACACACCAGCGCATATTGGCCGAGTGCAGTCATGCTTGAAGTGAACGGCCGGACCAGACGACCGCTGAGCAAATCCTCCTGCGCGGTCAAATTGTCGCCCATGGCCACACCCTGGCCTTGAGCCGCCGCTTCCAGCGCCAAACCGGCGTGGGCGAAATACAACTGCCGTTCCGGACGCTGATCGCCGGCATGGCTGGTGAGCCAAGCGGTCCAGGTCTTGCCGTCCTGATCGTCGTGCAGCAGGCAGTGACGCGCCAGATCCTTCGGAGTGTTCAAGGTACCCTGGTTGAACAGACCGGGACTGCACACCGGGAAGAACTGCAACGCCGGCAAGGGCCTGACGAAGTAGGCGCTGCTGTCCACCGGGCCGGTGCCGTAAGTGATCGCCAGGTCGATGTCTTCCCCTGGCGCTGTGGCGTCGATCGGTTGTTCATAGAGGTGCAAGGTGATGTGCGGATAGCGTGCGTAGAAATCCGTCAGGCGACTCATCAACCACTTTTGCGCCAGCTCGGCAGTCACCGCCAGGCGCAACACCGCCAGCGATGACGGGTCACGCAGCTCATCGCAGGCATCGCCGATCAGTTCGAAGGCCTGCTGCAAGCTTTGCATCAGGCGCCCGGCGGCCATCGTCGGGCGAATCTGCCGGCCTTCGCGGATAAACAACGTCACGCCCAATTGCTCTTCGAGCTGGCGAATCTGATGGCTGACCGCGCTGTCGGTGACGCACAACTCCGCCGCCGCCCGACCGAAATGGGCGTGGCGGGCGGCGCATTCGAAGGTTCTGAGTGCGGCCAGAGAAGGCAGTCGTCGCATGGCAAAGGCTCCAATAGGAAGGCGCCCATGCTGCCCCGGCCATGGGTGGGCGTCCAGCGGGACCGCGTTATCGTTCTTCGCGAGCAAGCCCGCTCCCACAGGGAAATGCATTTCAAATGTGGGAGCGGGCTTGCTCGCGAAGAGGCCAGCACATTCACCACAAATCCAACGCCCCATCACCCTCCCTTATCCACCATGACATCCCCCCAAACCCGGCGCATGTTGACCCCTCAATCGGAGGGATTCGCCATGCTCAACGCACTCAAACAGATCAATTCAACCTCAGCCTTTAACCGCTGGGCCGGTTTCGAAGTCACTCGCGCCGAGCGCGGCGAAGCCGAGCTCACGATGGCTTTTCGCGAGAGCGATATGACGCAGTACGCAGGCTTCCTGCACGCCGGACTGATCGGTGCGCTACTCGATACAGCCTGCGGATTCGCAGCCGGAACGGTCGCCGGCAACGTGCTGGCATCGCATTTTTCAGTGAACTGCCTGGCACCCGCCATCGGCGAAGTGTTCATCGCTCGGGGTCAGGTGGTGAAGGCTGGCAAGAAGCAGGTGTTCGCCCGCGCCGAGTTGTTCGCGCAAACCGGCGATCAACTGAAACTGGTGGCGACCGGCGATGCGATTCTCGTACCGGTCGAGGGGCGCTGAAGGTCTAGGCTGTCTTGGGTAAGTTCCAGACCCGTCGGAGGTTCCCATGCAGCTCGAAGGTTCCTGCCATTGCGGCGCGGTGTCGTTCAGTTTGACCAGCGCCCACCCCTACCCGTATCAACGTTGCTACTGCTCGATCTGCCGCAAGACTCAGGGTGGTGGCGGTTATGCGATCAACCTGGGCGGCGATGCCGTCAGCCTGAAGGTGCGCGGTCGCAAGCACATCGCGATTTATCACGCACGACTCAAGAACGAAGGCGATAAACGCGCCCACAGCAGCACCGCCGAGCGGCATTTCTGCTCGCTCTGTGGCTCAGGTTTGTGGCTGTTCAGCCCGGAATGGCCGGAGCTGATTCACCCGTTTGCGTCGGCCATCGACACCCCGCTGCCGGAACCGCCGGAACACACGCATTTGATGCTCGGTTCCAAGGCGCCGTGGGTGGAAGTCGAGGTGCATCCTGGGGATCAGCAGTTCGACGTCTATCCCGAAGAATCCATCGCCGAGTGGCATGAGCGTTTGGGTTTGAGCCGCTAAGCCCGTTCACAGTCTTTGACAGTTTCCCGACAAAGCTGTCAAAGATTGCTGCCCGACAGCCGCCTAGCATGGGCGCATCCAAACTCCCTCGGGTGCTCCCATGTTTCGCTCGCTATGTCTGTCGTTGACTTCCCTTTGCCTGCTCATTCCCACTGACTCTTTGCGTGCTGAAGACTGGCGCTACACCTTGCGGGCCGGCGCAGCCAGCGTGCCCCGTTACAGCGGCAGCGATGAACGCGTGGTGGCGCCGCTATTGGGCGGTGAAATCGTCAGCCCTTACGGATTCTTTCTGGACACTGAAAAGGGGCTGGGCTGGGCGTTTGACGAGGACGACTTCGGCCTCAGCGTGTACATCGGCGCCAGTGATGTGCGCAAGGATCGCAAGACCGGATTCAAAGGTTCGGATGAGCTGAACGGCATGGGCTCGATCAAATCGCGCCCGGCGCTGGGGCTCGACGGAACTTACCACATGGGGCCGATTATCCTCGGTGCGAGCTTTGAGCATGCGCTGGAAAAAGACGATGACGATCACGACACCGGCTCGGCGTGGAACCGCTTGAAACTGAGCATCAGCGCGCCGTTTTATGAGGGTGATCATGGCAAGGTCGTAGGCAGCCTCAATAGCCAGTTTGGTGACAGTAATTACGTGCGCACCTGGTACGGCGTCAGCGATGCCCAAGCGTCGCGCAGTCGGTTCAGGGTTTATGACACGCATGGCGGGTTGGTGAGTCGCGGGGCGGATTTGACCTGGTCACTGCCCGTCAATGATCAGTGGAGTGTTTCGACGGTACTGGCCGTGCAATATCTGGCCAACGATGCGGCGGACAGTCCTATTGTCGAACGACGGATGCAGACATCGTTGGCTGGACAGGTGGTGTACACCTTTTGATGATGCGGTGTTGCGGATGGCCCTATCGCGAGCAAGCTCGCTCCCACAGGGGAATGCATTTCAAATGTGGGAGCGAGCTTGCTCGCGAAGGGGCCAGTAAGAACAATACAAACTTAATCCTGATGCGCCCAGGTCATGCGAAACGACGCCCCGCCCCACGGCGAGTCCGCCACTTCCACTTGCCCGCCATGGGATTGCGACACCCGCCGCACCAGCGCCAGGCCCAGGCCGAAGCCGCCGGTGCGGCGGTCGCGGCTGGCGTCCAGGCGCGAGAACGGTTCGAAGATTTTCTCCCGCCCGTCCATCGGCACGCCCGGCCCGTCGTCGTTGACCCGCACTTCGTAGTGATCACCGGCGCGGACCAACGACACTTCCACCCGCTCATCGGCATAACGAATGGCATTGCGCAGCAGGTTGATCACCGCCCGGGCCATGAAACGCGGCTCGATACGGACCTCCTCGACCTGACACTCGACAATCAGCAATTGCACACCGGCGGCTTCGGCTTCCAACGCGACGCTGCCGACCACACTGTCGAGCCAACTGCTGGCCTGAATGTTTTCCCGAGTGATCACCGTGGCGCCGCGCTCGAGGCTGGCATAGGTGAGCAGTTCGGACACCATCTCTTCCAGCTCGCCGAGGTCGGCGTACATGTCGGCAATCAGTTCACGGTTCTGGGTCGGATCGGGTTGTTGCTTGAGCTGGTCGAGCTCAAACGACAACCGGGCAATCGGCGTGCGCAGCTCATGGGACACGGCGTTGGTCAGCTCGCGCTGATTGGCGATCAGGCCTTCGATGCGCGCCGCCATCAGGTTGAAGTGTTCGGACAGGTCGCGGATGTTCGAGCGTTTGGACAGCTGGATCCGCGACGACAGATCGTTATCGCCAAAACGCTCGGCCGCCAGACGCAGCTTTTCCAGATCACGCCAATGCGGCCGTACCCAGAAAAGCAACACGAAACCGATCATCACCGCGATCATCAGATAGGCCGCGGCAATGTAGAACGGCATCAGGCTCGGTTCGGCCGGCAGCTTGATGCTGAGCAGTTGCGAACCGTCGTCAATGCGCGAGATGAACTGCGTGTATTTGTCGCGAATCACCAGCAGGCCCTGGGCCAACTCGGCTTTCTCCTGCTCGGTCAGCGACAATTTATCGGTCTCGACCAGGGTCAGGCCCAAGCCGTAGTGGGGGCGCACCGCTTCCAGTTGTCGCTCCCGGGCCGAACCGTCCAGACCGCGCAACTGCTCGGCCAGCGACCAGGCCTGGCCACGCACCGCCTCTCGGTTGTAGCTCTGCATCTGACCGTCGAGCAGCGCATCGAACGTGCGCTCGACGGTTTGCAGCCCCAGAACCAGGCCCACCGTCATCACCAGAAACAACCCTAAAAATAACCGCAGCATTTACAGCTCCCACGCAAACGGATTGAACAGGTAACCCTTGCCCCAGACGGTCTTGATGCACACCGGTTCGCGCGGGTTGTCCTTGAGCTTGCCCCGTAGTTTGCTGATGTAGACGTCAACGCTGCGGTTGAGACCATCGAAAGCGATGCCACGCATGCGGTTGAGGATGTCGTCGCGGGACAGAGTCTTGCCGGCGGCGCTGGCCAGCAACCACAGCAGTTCGAACTCCATGGTGGTGAGTTCAATGCCCTCACCCGCCAGCCGCACTTCCCGGCAGCTGCGGTCGATGCTCAGATGGCCGAATTCCAAAGCGCTGCACACGCCGCTGTCCGGCGTCTGGCGGCGTTGCAAGGCGCGTAACCGGGCCAGCAGAACCGGCGGTTTGATCGGTTTGATCACGTAGTCATCGGCGCCGGACTCCAGCCCGAGGATGTGATCAAGGTCGTCTTCTTTGGCGGTAAGAATGACGATCGGCGTGTCGGACACGCTGCGGATCTCGCGGCACACGTACAGACCGCTCTGGCCCGGCAGCATCAGGTCGAGCACGACGACTTTCGGTTTGAATTCGAGGAACGCGGCCAATGCGAGGTCGCCGCGATGCACCTGCCGCACCTCAAAACCGTGTTGGGACAGGAAATGCGCGATCAGCCCGGAGAGCTTTTCGTCGTCTTCCACCAGCAGTACTTTGCCAAAACCCAGGTTATCCATAACGACCGTCTGCCAGCCCTTGCGTGAAGTGGCCGGCATTATGGCGCCAATCGGTGACCGGACGGTTATCGCAGGCAGCAAAAACCGGCCTCGGGGGCCGGTTTTCGGAGATGTTTCATTCTTTTAAGAGTTTTTTACATTTTCGGTCGAACGCGTCAGGCCGCGGCTGGCACACCGCTGTGGAAACGGAATTCCACGTCTGGCGACTCGATCAGCTCCTGCTCGGCGGCGCGGACCTTGTCGATCACCTGGGCGATGTCCTTGGCGTCACCGTACTGGTAGGCCAGTTTCAGGTAACCCTGGAAATGCCGGGCCTCGCTTTTCAGCAGGCCGAAGTAGAACTTGCCCAGTTCTTCGTCCAGATGCGGGACCAGCGCCTCGAAACGCTCGCAGCTGCGGGCTTCGATAAAGGCGCCGACCACCAGGGTGTCCACCAGTTTGACCGGCTCGTGGCTGCGCACCACTTTGCGCAGGCCCGAGGCGTAGCGCCCAGCGGACAGCTGACGCAGCGCGATCTTGCGCTTTTTCATCAGGCGCATGACCTGTTCGTGGTGCACCAGCTCTTCCCGGGCCAGACGCGACATCAGGTTGATCAGATCGACGTGGGAGTGGTACTTGGCGATCAGGCTCAACGCGGTACTGGCGGCCTTGAATTCGCAGTTCTTGTGATCGATCAGCAGGGTTTCCTGATCGGCCAGCGCGGCTTGAACCCAGCCATCGGGGGTGCGGCAGCCAAGGAACTCGTGAATTTCGGGAAGGATCATGGGGCTCACGGATAAGAGGTTCAAAATCGAAGGGCGCCGATTATACCGGCCTGCCGGCAGACCACCAGCCGCGACCGTTGATATACATCAAGTCCCGAACGGCCAGCCAGCAACTATAGTTGTCCAACGCAGTATTTTTTACTTCATGGAGATCCCGATCATGCAAGCCATTCGCAGCATTCTGGTGGTCCTCGAACCTGAACACTCGGAAAGCCTGGCGCTCAAACGGGCCAAGCTGATTGCCGGCGTGACCCAGGCTCATCTGCATCTGCTGGTTTGCGACCGCAAGCATGACCACAGCGGCATGTTGGGTGTGCTCAAGGCCGCGCTGATCGAGGACGGCTACAGCGTCACCACCGAGCAGGCCTGGAACGAAAGCCTGCACGAAACCATCGTCGATGTGCAGCAGGCTGAAGGCTGCGGCCTGGTGGTCAAACAGCATTACCCCGACAGTCCGCTGAAAAAAGCCCTGCTGACCCCGGCGGACTGGAAACTGCTGCGTTACTGCCCGACGCCGGTGCTGCTGGTCAAAACCTCGAAACCCTGGACCGGCGGCGTCATTCTGGCGGCGATCGATGTCGGTAATACCGATGGTGAACACCGCACTTTGCACTCTTGTATTGTCGATCACGGTTACGACATCGCCAGCCTGGCCAAGGCCCATTTGCACGTGGTCAGTGCCCATCCGTCGCCGATGCTGTCGGCGGCCGACCCGACGTTGCAGCTCAGCGAAACCATCGAGGCGCGCTATCGCGAACAGTGCAAATCGTTTCAGGCCGAGTTCGACATTGATGACGAGCACCTGCACATCGAGGAAGGTCCGGCGGATGTGTTGATTCCGTTCATGGTCCACAAGCTGCAGGCGGCGGTGACGGTCATCGGTACCGTGGCGCGGTCCGGATTGTCAGGGGCGTTGATCGGGAATACGGCGGAGGTGGTGCTGGATGCGGTGGAGAGCGATGTGCTGGTGTTGAAGCCGGATACGATCATGGATCATCTGGAGGAGATCGTGACTCAGCATTGATGGTTGCGGCGCCAGTCAGATTGACTTCGCGAGCAGGCTCGCTCCCACATGGGATTGCATTCCAACTGTGAGAGCGAGCCTGCTCGCGAAGCTTTTAGGCGCCGAAGGCGTCTTTTAGGAAGCCCGGTGCAATGTAGCGCTGGTAATGCGCCTCGGAGAGCAAAAAGAACTCCCGATCAATGGCATCCCGCAGTTCCGGCAGGTTCCAGTCGCGAAACTCCGGCATCAGCACCATTCCGTAGGCTTCCAGGTTGTTGATCACTCGCGCCCCCCGGGCGATCAACTGATAGGCCCAGCAATATTCCGACTGATGCGGCACAAAGCGGATCTTGCGCTGCTCCAGCTGCAGACGCAGGCGCTGGGGATCGAAAACTTCAAGCTTGCTGGCCATCACCTGGGACAGCAGCAACTCAAGACGCAGCCACACCGCGCGTTTTTCCTCCTCGTTGTAACCATTCCAGTTGATCACTTCATGGTGGAAACGCTTGCAGCCACGGCACACCAAATCACCGTAAACAGTGGAGCAGAGGCCGACGCAGGGGGTCTTGATGGTCTGATTGGGCATAGGTTGGGAGAGCACGGGAAAGCAGAACAGGTCGGCATGTTAGCCCTTTGTCTAACATTCATCACCCCTCAAAGTTCAGGGCCTAACTTACCTTTAATTTTTTTTTGCCGTAGAATCAGCCAGCCTTTTAAGGCGCCAATGTCCGTTAGAAGCTGTTTTCAAAGCGTCACGAGCACAGTCGTTCCTTCAGAGCGGTGTTGGCGAAGGGTTTTTCCAGCGGGGAAAAGCCCAACGCCAACCCTCATCAGCTCCCCGTTCTGCAGGCGTAAAACTTTGAAAGCAGCTTCTGTAAGGAATTGTCGGTAATTCTGGCTAAGTGGCCCACAACGCCACGCAGCGCATGAGTACGGCAATTTCGGGATGAGCGTCCCGGACACCCATTTGGGACCACTGATGAGGGTAATAACTGTGCTTGAAGCCTACCGCAAACATATCGAAGAGCGTGCAGCACTGGGTATCGTTCCCCAGCCGCTAAACGCCGAACAAACTGCAGGCCTGGTCGAGCTGCTGAAGAATCCCCCGGCTGGCGAAGAAGCTTTCCTCGTTGACCTGATCACCAATCGCATTCCGCCAGGTGTGGACGAAGCAGCCTATGTAAAGGCCGGTTTCCTGTCTGCCCTCGCTAAAGGCGAAGCAAAATCCCCTCTGATCGACAAGAAACGCGCTGTTGAACTGCTCGGCACCATGCAGGGCGGCTACAACATCGTGACGCTGGTCAATCTGCTGGAAGACGCCGAGCTGGCGCCAGTCGCTGCCAAAGAACTCAAGCACACCCTGCTGATGTTCGACGCTTTCCACGACGTCGCTGAAAAAGCCAAGAACGGTAACGTTCACGCTAAAGGCGTGCTGCAATCCTGGGCTGACGGCGAGTGGTTCAAAAACCGCCCTGTCCTGGCCGACAAGATCAGCCTGCGCGTGTTCAAGGTCACCGGCGAAACCAACACCGACGACCTGTCCCCTGCTCCTGATGCCTGGTCCCGTCCGGACATCCCGCTGCACGCCCTCGCCATGCTGAAAATGGCCCGTGAAGGCATCGTGCCTGACGCCCAGGGCGTCACCGGTCCGATGAAGCAGATCGAAGAAATGCGCAACGCCGGCTTCCCGATCGCTTACGTCGGCGACGTGGTCGGTACCGGTTCTTCGCGTAAATCGGCGACCAACTCGGTGCTGTGGTTCTTCGGCGACGACGTTCCTTTCGTGCCGAACAAGCGTGCCGGTGGTTTCTGCTTCGGCAGCAAAATCGCTCCGATCTTCTACAACACCATGGAAGATGCCGGCGCACTGCCAATCGAATTCGACGTCACCAACATGAACATGGGCGACGTGATCGACCTGTACCCGCATGCTGGCAAAGTCTGCAAACACGGCACTGACGAAGTCCTGACCACCTTCGAAATGAAGACCCCGGTGCTGTTGGACGAAGTTCGTGCTGGCGGCCGTATCCCGCTGATCATCGGCCGTGGCTTGACCGACAAGGCCCGTGCCGAATTGGGCCTGGGCCCTACCGACCTGTTCAAACTGCCTGAAGCACCTGTCGACACCGGCAAGGGCTTCACCCTGGCACAGAAAATGGTCGGCAAGGCTTGCGGTCTGCCAGAAGGCAAAGGCGTTCGTCCAGGTACTTACTGCGAACCGAAAATGACCACCGTCGGTTCTCAGGACACCACCGGTCCTATGACCCGTGACGAACTGAAAGACCTGGCGTGCCTGGGCTTCTCGACCGATCTGGTAATGCAGTCCTTCTGCCACACCGCGGCTTACCCTAAGCCGATCGACGTGACCACCCACCACACCCTGCCAGATTTCATCATGACCCGCGGCGGCGTTTCCCTGCGTCCGGGCGACGGCATCATCCACAGCTGGCTGAACCGTATGCTGCTGCCGGACACCGTCGGTACCGGTGGTGACTCGCACACCCGTTTCCCGATGGGCATTTCGTTCCCGGCCGGTTCCGGTCTGGTAGCGTTTGCCGCAGCCACTGGCGTTATGCCGCTGGACATGCCGGAATCGATCCTGGTGCGCTTCAAAGGCAAAATGCAACCGGGCGTCACCCTGCGCGACCTGGTTCACGCCATTCCTTACTTCGCGATTCAGGCTGGCCTGCTGACCGTCGAGAAGAAAGGCAAGAAGAACGCCTTCTCCGGCCGCATCCTGGAAATCGAAGGCCTGGACAACCTGAGCATCGAGCAAGCTTTCGAGCTGTCCGACGCCTCGGCCGAACGTTCGGCTGCCGGTTGCACCATCAAGCTGTCGAAAGAGTCGATCACCGAGTACCTGAGCTCCAACGTCACCCTGCTGCGCTGGATGATCGGCGAAGGCTACGGCGATGCGCGTACCCTGGAACGTCGTGCTCAAGCGATGGAAGCCTGGATCGCCAACCCTGAGTTGATGGTTGCCGATGCTGACGCCGAATACGCTGAAATCATCGAAATCGACCTGGCCGACATCAAAGAGCCTGTGCTCTGCGCGCCAAACGATCCGGACGACGCCCGTCTGCTGTCCAGCGTTGCTGGCGAGAAGATCGACGAAGTGTTCATCGGTTCGTGCATGACCAACATCGGTCACTTCCGCGCTGCCGGCAAGTTGCTGGAACAGGTCAAAGGTCAGCTTCCAACCCGTCTGTGGCTGTCGCCACCGACCAAAATGGACGCTCACCAGCTGACCGAAGAAGGCTACTACGGCATCTACGGCAAGGCCGGCGCACGCATGGAAATGCCAGGCTGCTCGCTGTGCATGGGTAACCAGGCACGTGTAGAACCGAACTCGACTGTTGTGTCGACGTCGACCCGTAACTTCCCGAACCGTCTGGGTGACGGCGCGAACGTCTACCTGGCTTCGGCCGAGCTGGCGTCTGTTGCTTCCATCCTGGGTCGCCTGCCGACCGTCGAGGAGTACATGGAATACGCTGGCAAGATCGACAGCATGGCGGCCGATGTTTACCGCTACCTGTCCTTCGACCAGATCGCCGAGTTCCGTGAAGCTGCTGCGAACGCCAACATCCCGGTCGTTCAAGCCTAACGCTGCAACGCAATAAAAAACGCCGCCCATCGTGAGATGAGCGGCGTTTTTTTATGCCTGCAAGGTTTGCACTAACCCCTGTGGGAGCGAGCTTGCTCGCGATGGCGGTAGTACATTCAATATCAATATTGACTGACACACCGCCATCGCGAGCAAGCTCGCTCCCACAGGTTATGCGTTCGACTTGCGGGCTTGTTGCACAGCGCCGTCGACGCTCAAGTCACTGAAAATTATCTGTGCTCGCTCCTGCACCGGCAACTTCGAGAGAACGGCCTGAGCCTGATGCTTGAGCCGCGCCAGAATCAGCAATTTGTCTTCGGCACGCACCTGCAAAAAGAAGGTTTCCAGCGCTTCGATACTCGTGCCATCCAGGTCGGGCGTCTCCTCCAGGCTGAGAATAATCGTATGAACCGGCGTTAACGCGTGGCGGGCCAGATGCAATGCACCACCGAGAATGCGCTCCACGTTCGCGAAAAATAACGCTTCGCTCGGTCTTACAATCAGCACACCGGGGATCTCGCGGGCCTGAGGGTGGCGCTGCAGATCGACAAAATCATGACCGCTGCCTATCTGGCCCAGCACTTGAATATCTGCCGAAGACATTTGCTTGAGCATCAGCACCACACTGATCACCACCGCCACCAACAAACCGTCCAGTACCCCCAGCACCAGCACCGCCGCCACCGCGCAAATCACCAGCAGGCGATCGCGACGCCAAACGAAATACCGGCCCAAGGGCTGCAGGCTCAAGCCACGCGCCAATGCGTGAATGACAATGGCCGCCAGCACCGGCTCGGGGGTCAGGGCAATCCAGGGCAACACCGTCAAGACGATGAGCAACACCACCCCCGCCGCTACCGCGCCCGCCAGACGCGAGCCGGCACCCGCCGCCTCATTGGCCGACGTCGCAGAGTAACCGGCGCCCGCCGGCATGCCATGGAACAGGCCCGACAGCAAATTGGCTGCACCGAGTGCCAGCAGATCGCGGTTCGAGGACACCCGGTCGCCGTGCTTGAGCGCAAACGAAGTGATCGATCCGTAAGACTCGGCATACAGAATCATCACCATGGCAAACGCCAATTCGCCCAGGCGCAGCCAGTCGGCAAACGGCAACACGGGAAGACGAGGCACTTCCAGGCTCAGATCGATCACGCCGATCAGTTTCACCCCATAAGCTGGCAAGTTCAGCCATTGGCCGGCCGCGATGCCGAGCGCCACTACCAGCAAACCTCCCGGCAAACGCCTGACCCGCGCGCACAGCCACAGCACCAGCAAGGACACCGCCGCCACAAGCGCGCCGACCCGGTTCCACTGCGGTAATTGCTCAAGCAGTTGCGGTACGAAACGGATCAGGTTGCCATTGCTCAAGTGCACATCGACGATGCTCGCTACTTGCTTGAGGATGATCGTCACTGCGAGGCCGAAGGCAAAGCCTCGCAGCACCGGCTTGGCAATAAACGACGTCACGCTGCCGAGTTTGAACAATCCTGCCAGCAGAAAAAACCCACCCGTCACCAGCACCAGACCGATCGCCAGGGTCATGCGCAGGCCCGAGTCACCATTGGCCAACGTGGCTGTGGCGGCGGCCAGTACCGCCGCCGAAGACGACGTAGCAGAAACGATGGCAAAACGACTGGTGCCGAACAGCCCGTAGCACAGCAGACCGGCAAATAACGCAATGACACCCGCCTGTGGGGGCAACGCGGCAATGCTTGAATAGGCGACCGCCTCGGGCAACAACAAACCGGCAATCGACAATCCGGCCAATACGTCCAGCCAGCGGTTGGGGCTGTCGGCATGGGGTTGCGCCGATGCGCCGTGGGCACGAGCCATGAAGCGTCTCCAGAGAAAGATAGACTGGCCGGGAAAAGTCCTCGGCAAACGCTCTATGACGCGTTTATGCAACCTCAAGCTTAATCGCTAAGCGCAAGGAATGTCGGCTCTGGGTCAGGTGTTGAGCATTTTCAACGCAATAAAAAACGCCGCCCATCGTGAGATGAGCGGCGTTTTTTTATGCCTGAGCAAATGTGGGACTCACTGCTTTGCTTACCCGAGGACCGAGTGGCCCCAATCGCGAGCAAGCTCGCTCCCACACGGACCGCGCAGAACCTGTGGGAGCGAGCTTGCTCGCGATAGCGGACTCACAGCCCCCACAGAAACATCAGTGGTGATTCAAACTCAGGCAGTCAGCGAATAGATCAACGCCGTAATTGCCACCAGGCCCACCGCCGTCACGAAGACGTTGGAAGCCTGACCGCGATAACGCGCCATGGCTGGAACCTTGCGGATTGCGTACATCGGCATCAGGAACAGGATCGCGGCGATGATCGGGCCACCGAGGGTTTCGATCATCCCCAGAATGCTCGGGTTCAGCGTGGCAACGATCCAGCAGACCACCAGCATGAAGGCGGCAGTCATGCGATCCATAGTCTTCGGTGCTGGGCGCTTGCCACTCTTCACGATCAGACCTTTAAGACCTTCACTGGCGCCGATGTAGTGGCCCAGGAACGACTTGGAAATGGCCACAAACGCAATCAACGGCGCCGCGAAGGCGATGGTCGGGTTGCTGAAGTGGTTGGCCAGGTACGACAGGATCGACAGGTTCTGCGCCTTGGCTTCTGCCAGTTGTGCGGGCGACAGGGTCAGCACGCAACTGAACACGAAGAACAGCACCATCACCACCATCAAGGCGTGGGCGCGGGACAGGATCTGCGAGCTGCGCTCTTCGGCGTGATCGCCATAACGACGCTTCTGGTCCACCGCGAACGCCGAGATGATCGGCGAATGGTTGAACGAGAACACCATCACCGGAATCGCCAGCCACAGCGTGTGCAGCAGTGCCGATGGTTCTGGTAGCGTCGACGCGGTGGCGAGAATGCCGCCGTTCCAGTGGGGAATCAGGAACACCGCGAGGAACAGCAGCGCAACAATGAACGGATAAACCATCAGGCTCATGGCCTTGACGATCGCCTGCTCGCCGCAACGTACCACCGCCAACAGGCCAAGGATCAGCACGAGCGACAGCACGGCGCGCGGTGGCGGCATGATGTGCAGTTGATGCTCGAGGAAACTGCCCACGGTGTTGGTCAGGGCCACGCTATAAATCAGCAGGATCGGGAAGATCGCGAAGAAGTACAGCAAGGTGATCAGCGCGCCAGCCTTGATCCCGAAGTGCTCTTCCACCACTTCAGTGATGTCCGCGCCTTCGCGTCCGGACAACACAAAGCGTGTCAGGCCACGGTGTGCGTAAAACGTCATGGGGAACGCCAACACCGCCAGGACCAGCAACGGCCAGAAGCCGCCCAGACCCGCGTTGATCGGCAAAAACAGCGTGCCAGCCCCGATGGCCGTGCCAAACAGGCCCAGCATCCAGGTGGTGTCATGGCGATTCCAGCTCTCAAGCGTCGCTGGTGCCGTCGATACATAGCGTTCGTCGACGCTATTGGCCTGATCATTCATCCGGTGGGATCTCCGCATTCCGGTCAGTTGCTACCCGGTCAGGACGAGTCGGAAAAATCCGACAGGCAGCGCCCTGGCCGAAACAGGGGCGCGATTGTCCGGGATTAATGAGCAGAAGCAAAGACTTAGCTGAGGAGTGGTTGTGCGGATCAGATCCATTGGCACCCTTTATTAAATAGATGTTTTAAAAAATCTATTTAATAAAGGATTGCCGTCATGTAATTTCGATACTCACTGCTGACCGGCAGCCCTTACCAACGGAGCCTCTCATGCCACTCGTTCGCGTCGACATCAAAAAGCATCAAGACCCGACTCACGCCAAACGTGTCGGGCAATTGATCTACGCCGCCATGCACAGCGCCATTGGCGTGCCGGAGAACGATAACTTCCAGATTCTTGCCGAGCACGACGAACAGCATTTCATTTTTGATCCCGGCTACCTGGGCATCAATCGCACCGACAATCTGGTGGTGATTCAGATCACCCTGAGCGAAGGCCGCACCATCGAACAGAAAAAACTCCTCTACAAAACCATCGCCGAGAGCCTTAACGCGGAACTGGCGGTGCGCCTGGAAGATGTCTTCATCAATCTGGTGGAGGTAAAGAAAGAGAACTGGTCGTTTGGCAATGGCATAGCCCAGTACGCCAGCTGATTTCTGCCTTTTATATACCTGTGAGCCGCCAATGCCCCGAGTCTCCCGCAAACAAGCCGAACTCAACCGCGAGATCATCGTCGAGGCCGCCACGCGTCTGTTTCGCGAACGCGGCCTGCACGGGATCAGTGTCGTCGATGTGATGGGTGCGGCCGGCCTCACTCATGGCGGGTTCTATGGTCACTTCGAATCCAAGGAAGCGCTGGCAAAAGAAGCGTGCAGCCGGGCGTTCACCCAGTCGATGGAACGCTGGAAGCAGAAAATAGAGGATAACGACGACAGCCTCTCGGCTCGCGAGAGCATCATCGCGCCCTACCTGTCCGCGGCCAATCGCGATAATCCGGGCGAAAGCTGCCCGGTGACCGCGTTTGCCGGCGACATGTGCCATGAAACCGCTGAAAGCGGATTGCACCAGACCTACACCCAAGGACTGGAGGCATTGCTGCAGATGCTGGCACCGCTGATGGGCGCGGATCAGTCCGAAACCAATCGGCAAAAAGCGTTGGTGGACTATTCGCTGATGGTCGGCGCCCTGACCCTGGCCCGCGCCACCCGTGGTGACGCCTTGTCCGATGAAATTCTCGACGCCGCCCGGACGTTTCTCACCTCGGACACGGTCGTTGAAAAGGCCGCGACGCCGTCTGGCTGAGATAAACACAGCGCAGCGAGCCCAAGGCCCCACCAGCAATGGACGGGGCCTTGTTGTTTCTCCCGAACGGTGCATTCGCAAAGGTGTTGAACACAGTGGATATGTAAGCGCTACGGAACGCTCCTACACTGAGGTCGAACGCCACAAGCCTGCTATCTTTGGTAAATGCCAAACCTTTGCGCAATCAGCAATTTGAAGCAACGTTTTGAAGCCACTTTCGAGCCCCGACTTTCCGATGTCCACAGGAGCCCAGCATGCCCGCAACCGTTCTGGTACTGGTTGAAACCATCAATGATTACCTGCCGATTCTCGAACATCAGGGGTTTCACCTGATTCTGGCTCCGACACCAGCCGAGCGCGCCGATGCCATCACACGCCATGGCGCCCAGATCGATGCGGTGCTGACCCGCGGCCCATTGGGCCTGTATGCCGACGAAATCGCCGCCCTGCCCAATCTCAAGATCATCTGCGTGATCGGCGCCGGCTACGAACACGTCGACCTGCAAGCCGCCGCCAACCGGGGCATTACGGTCACCAATGGCGCCGGAGTCAATGCCTCTTCAGTTGCCGACCATGCCATGGCAATGCTGCTGTCGCTGGTGCGTGACATTCCCCGTTGCGACGCCGCCGTGCGCCGGGGTGAGTGGCCGAAAATCATGCGCCCGTCCCTGGCCGGCAAGCACCTGGGCATCCTGGGGCTCGGTGCGGTCGGCATGGCTATCGCCAAACGCGCCGCCCACGGTTTCGACATGACGGTCAGTTACCACAACCGCCAGCATCGCAGCGATGTGCCGTACAGCTTCCGCTCGACGCCCACCGAATTGGCACGGGAATCGGACTTTTTGGTCGTCGCCACCCCCGGCGGGCTGGGCACCAAACACCTGATCAACCGACAAGTACTCGACGCCTTGGGCCCCCAGGGGTTCATCGTCAATATCGCCCGAGCCAGCGTGATCGTCACCGCAGACCTGATCAGCTCGCTTGAGCAGCGCAGGATTGCCGGCGCTGCACTGGATGTCTTCGACACAGAACCCCAAGTACCCAATGCCTTCAAGGCGTTGGCCAATGTGATCCTCACCCCGCATGTCGCCGGTTTGTCCCCGGAAGCCACTCAAGGCACCGTGGAGCTGGTAGGTCGCAATCTGGTGGCATTCTTCACCGGCAATCCGGTATTGACCCCGATTGCCCTGCCATCGTCGACAAGCATGATCTGACCACCATTCAAACAGGTGTATCAAAAACAATGATTGCCCGGCAACACGCTCACCTATAAGGGCGTTTCGTGGTTGTGGGTGTCGGGTGTGCGCATTAGATTAGCCAATAGTCTCAGGCCTCCAGAATAAGCAGAAGGGATAAGCATGGCGCTTACTGACCAGTCCACACGTATCCGCACCGGCGAAGAACTCGATGCCAGCCTTATCGATCCGTACCTCAAGGCCCACATTCCGGGCCTGAGTGGTTTGCCGCAGATCAGCCAGTTTCCAGGCGGTGCGTCGAACCTCACCTACTTGCTGGAATACCCCGAGCAGGAGTTCGTCCTGCGTCGCCCGCCCTTTGGCCACAAGGCCAAGTCCGCCCACGACATGGGCCGCGAATTTCGCATACTCAATCAGCTCCGTGATGGTTTTCCGTACTGCCCCAAAGCCTACGTGCACTGCACTGACGAATCGGTGATCGGCGCCGAGTTCTATGTGATGGAACGGGTCAAGGGGATCATCCTGCGCTCCGAACTGCCGCCGGAACTGGGTCTGGATTCGACGAAAACCGAAACGCTGTGCAAGAGCTTCATCGACAAGTTCGTTGAACTGCACCGGGTCGACTACAACGCCTATGGCTTGGGCGACCTCGGCAAACCCGAAGGTTATGTCGCGCGGCAAATCAAAGGCTGGAGCGATCGCTACGAGAAAGCCCTGACGCCGGACGCGCCGAAGTGGGAAGCGGTCAAAGCCTGGCTCAACGACAAGATGCCGGCCGATCACCCGACCTCCAGCATCGTCCACAACGACTACCGCTTCGACAACGTGATCCTCGACCCAAACAACCCGATGGACATCATCGGCGTGCTCGACTGGGAACTGACCACCCTCGGCGACCCGCTGATGGACCTGGGCAACACCCTCGCCTACTGGATCGAAGCCGACGACCCGGCACCGGTGCAACTGATGCGCCGTCAACCGAGCCACGCGCCGGGCATGCTGACCCGCCGCGAGTTCGTCGATTACTACGCCGAGCGTTCAGGCATCCAGATCGACAATTTCGACTTCTACTACACCTACGGCCTGTTCCGTCTGGCCGGCATCGTGCAGCAGATCTACTACCGCTTCTTCCATGGTCAGACCCAGGACAAACGCTTCGCGCAGTTCATTCACATGAACAAACTGCTGGAGCAGATGAGCCTGCAAGTCATCCAGAAATCCAGCCTCTGATTGTGCCACTGGCCCCAATAACAAGACTTTTTATAAGAGAATCCCATGTCCAAGACTCAGTTGTTCGACCTCGACGGCAAAATCGCATTCGTATCTGGCGCCAGCCGCGGCATCGGTGAAGCCATCGCCAAACTGCTGGCCCAGCAAGGTGCCCATGTGATCGTCTCGAGCCGCAAGCTCGACGGCTGCCAGCACGTGGCCGACGCGATCATCGCCGCCGGCGGCAAAGCCAATGCCGTGGCATGCCACATCGGTGAAATGGAACAGATCAGCCAGGTCTTCGCCGGCATCCGCGAACAGTTCGGGCGCCTGGACATCCTGGTCAACAACGCGGCGACCAACCCGCAGTTCTGCAACGTACTGGACACCGACCTCAGCGCTTTCCAGAAAACCGTCGATGTGAACATCCGCGGCTACTTCTTCATGTCGGTGGAAGCCGGCAAGCTGATGCGCGAAAACGGCGGCGGCAGCATCATCAACGTCGCCTCGATCAACGGCATCTCGCCAGGGATCTTCCAGGGTATCTACTCGGTGACCAAAGCGGCGGTCATCAACATGACCAAAGTGTTCGCCAAGGAATGCGCGCAGTTCGGCATCCGCTGCAACGCCTTGCTACCGGGCCTGACCGACACCAAATTCGCTTCGGCGCTGGTGAAGAACGAGGCTATTTTGAATACCGCGTTGCAGCAGATTCCGCTCAAGCGTGTGGCGGATCCGAGTGAAATGGCGGGAGCGGTGTTGTATCTGGCCAGTGATGCGTCGAGTTACACCACTGGGGTTTCGTTGAATGTGGATGGTGGGTTCTTGTCCTGATCCGATTTACCGGATGAGCAAAAGGCAGCCTTCGGGCTAATGCCGATCAGTTAAGGTGCAAAACCTGTGGGAGCGAGCTTGCTCGCGATGGCGGCGCAACATTCAACATCAATGCTGACTGACCTGCCGCTATCGCGAGCAAGCTCGCTCCCACAGAGGTTGCGGTGTTCAAATCCTCATCTGATCGGCATTAGCCTTCGGGCTGCCTTTTTGTTTCTGGCATCACGCAGAGGAATTTTAATTCCAATATTTGCAAATAAGGAATTTTTATTCCATAAATAGCCCTCCTGAAAACAAAATCCCAAAAGGACCCCGGCTATGCGCGAACTCGGTATCGGACTCATCGGCACAGGTTTCATGGGCCGCGCCCATGCCTTGGCGTTTCGCAACGTCAGTGCGGTTTTCGAACTGCCCCTCAAGCTCAAACTCGCCGCCTTGGCCGACGCCGATCCGCAACGTGCCCGCCACTGCGCCGATGCCTGGGGTTTCGACACCGCCCATAGCGACTGGCAGCAATTGATCGATGACCCCAAGGTCAATCTGATCGCCATCACCACGCCCAATCACCTGCATTACCCCATGGCCATGGCCGCCCTCGCCGCCGGCAAACCGGTGTATTGCGAGAAGCCGTTGGCGGTGAATCTGCAACAGGCCGATGCCATGCGTCTGGCGGCAAAAACGGCGGGCGTGGTGACGCGGGTGGGTTACAACTATCAGCACAACCCGATGATCGGGCTCGCCCGGCAGCTGATTGAAAACGGCGACTTGGGTCAGATCATCAGTTTCCAGGGTGAATTCAGCGAAGACTTCATGGCCGATCCCGCGTCACCCTGGTCGTGGCGTTGCGATGCCGATCATGCCGGTGGCGCACTGGCCGATCTGGGCAGCCACTTGTTGGCCATGGCCCGTTATCTGGTGGGCGATGTCGAGGCAGTGAGCGCCGACACCCAGACCGTGCACCGGCAACGCCCCGCCACGGCTGGCAGCCTGGAACAACGCAGTATCGCGGTCGACGATCAGGTCCACGCCTTGTTGCGGTTTGCGAATGGCGCCCGGGGCACGTTCAGCAGCAGTTGGCTCAAGCACGGCTACAAGAATCACCTGAGCTTTGAAATCAGCGGCACCCGAGGGACGTTGGTGTTCGATCAGGAACGCCTGAATGAACTGCGTCTGTTTCGTGCCGGTCAGGACGGTTTCCAGCGCTTGCTGGCAGGGCCGAATCTGCCGGGTTATGCGGCGTTCAGCCCGGCGGCAGGGCATCAGCTCGGCTACAACGAACTCAAGACATTGGAAGTCCATGATCTGGTGATGGCGCTGGCAGGTTTATCTCAGGGTGGAACAGATTTCGAACAGGCGTGGGAAGTCGAACGTCTGGCGACGGCGATTCGGTTGGCAGCGCGGGAGTCGCGTTGGGTCAGGATCGAGGAAGTCTGAACGAAGCCCCGCCAGCAGCACAGCGCTGCTGGCGGTTAAACGTGAGCAGATGGACGCTTACTGAGTGACGCAACGAGTGAGCGTGGTTTCCCGGGTCACCTGCCCCTCAGCCCTCATATCACCTTGCACATCGGTGTTTTCAGTGGTTTGGCAGGTGCGCACAGGGGGTGGAGGCGGTGCAGCGGGAGGTGGCGGTGGAGGACTGGCGCAACCACCCAGAATCGCTATCCAGAGTGCGAACGACAGTGTTGTAAAAGTGCGTTTCCCAAGACTTTTCATAGGTTGACCCGCGGTATGTGATCGACATATTTCCGCGACCCAACTACTTCACCGCGTACCCGCGGACCGGTCACAGAAAAAATACTCTCGTATTCTTTATACGACCGCCGGCAAAACCCGACAGTTCCTAGGACGTCTCGCGACGATGCAACGTGTTGCTCTCGAGTTCATAACGCAGCTCTTCGATCAACGCTGCCACCGACTCCGGCGTTCTGAGGTTTGTTACGCTCAGCCCGGTGACCACCAGATCCACCTGCCCCGACACCGGATGATAGAGCTTCACCGTCAGTGAATGATCACCCGTAACAGTGCAGTCACAGGCCAACGGCGAAAAGCTCCGCTCCAGTTGCAAACGCAATTGCGCCACATAAATCATCCCGCGGTTCCTGTAGCTGTTTCGAAAGGGACGCGATACCCGAAGACCTGTACCGCACCCTTACAGCCTAAGAACTGCCGCACCCGTTCAGAACATTAATTTGCACCCCCTCGAGTAGTGCATTTGCACCTAACGCTGGGCCTTGGGCCGCCACTCGCTGGAGAACAAACCTCGCTCGCGAGCCCAGACAATCGCCTCGCTACGACTGTGAACGTCGAGCTTGGAATACACCGTCGACACATGGTTGCGCACCGTGTTGGGTGCGAGTTTGAGCCGCGCGGCGATTTCCTTGTCGGCCAGGCCTTCACAGATCAGGCCGAGCACATCGCGCTCGCGGGCGGTCAGGTCGGTGAAAGACACGCTAGGCAACTGCGGCGAGTTGACGTTTTTCACGTTAGCGAGCTTCTCGATGAGCGTGCGGCTGAACCAAGAGGCGTCTTTCATCACCTCTTCGATCGCTGACACCAGCTCCAGCTCCGTGCGTTTACGTTCGGTGATGTCCATAAACACCAGCAGGTAGCAGGGACTGTCCTGAATGTTCACGGTGTCGGCCGAGACCGCGCAATCGATCAGCCCGGCGCCTTTCTTGCGTACTCGAACATCGACACGATCCACGCTTCCGGTTTTTTCCAGCGCCGCAAACAGTCGCGAGCGCGCGCCAGTGTCATCGATAAAATCGATCTGCGTTACCGATTTGCCAAGCACTTCTTCACTGGCATACGCGAGCGTATCGAGGAACGCTTCATTGACGTCCATCACCACCTGATCGCCGGCGTTGCACACCAGGATCGGCACCGGGGTCAGTCGAAAAGCCTTGGCGAAGCGTTCCTCGCTTTGGCGCAGGGCGACTTCGGCCTTATGCCGAGGCTCGATGTCGACGAAGGAAAAGAGCATGCAGGCTTCGTCATTCAGTTCAAGGGGCTGGCCGGCGACGATCACCTGTTTGCTGCCACCTTCGGATAACTGCAACTGCGCCTGCATTTGCGGAATGGTCGCCCCTTCACGCAACCGCTGCTTGGCCAGGTCTTTGTTTTCGGCGCCCTCCAGCACGTCCAGTTCATAGGTCGAACGGCCGATCACCTGATCACGGGTATAGCCGGTCATCTCCAGGAAGCCCGGGTTGACTTTGATGTAGCGCAAATCGCTGAGGCGACAGATCACCGCCGGGGCCGGGTTGGCATTGAAGGTTTTCTCGAAACGCTGCTCGGCGCTGGCCCACTCCGTGACGTCGTTCATGATCAGCACCAGCGACTCCGGCTTGCCAGCGCTGTCGGCCAGCACCATGCTGCGCACGCTGTGGACCCAGGTGCGCTCTTCGTCGTCCGCCGGTGTCACCTCAACCAACACATCGCTGAAGGACTCGCCTCGAGCGACGCGGCTGATCGGATAATTGTCGGCCTGAACCGGGTGATTATTGCGATAACGCAAGGCGAAGCGCTTGGCGTACTCCTTGGCATTCGCCCCCAGCTCGCTGAGCTGCTCGACGCCGTGCATGGCCAGCGCCGCGTCATTGGCCCAGAGGAGGGTCTGGTCGAGCTCCAGCAGAATCACCCCATCGGACAGGCCGGCGATAATCTGCTGCAACTGACGGCGATTGGTTTCGGTGGTCAGGACGTCCTGGCTCATTGGATCTCCACGCGTGCGGCGGCGCATACATGCGCCGGCCTGTGAAGATTACGACCGCGGGGGGTTGGGATAGTGCAGAGGACTCATCCGCCGGGCACTGAGTCACTGCACATCCAACGAACCCTGCAACCCCGCCAACTTCTCCGGGTTACGCATGATAAAAATCCGCCTCACCCGCCCCGCTTCATCAAACCCAAAAGTCATCGAAGCAGTGATGACCCCATCTGCCTTGATGATCACGCCTTGGGCGCCATTGATTTCGCTGGGCAGCCATTCGCAAGTCTGCCAATAGACGTGCAACGACTGACCAATGAAATCCAGCACGCGGGTAATGCCGGACAAGGTTTCGCGGATGGCCGAGGCCTTGCCGCCGCTGTCGGCGCAGAGTTCGACGTCTTCGCTCAGCATCGCGGTCAAGGAAGCGGTCGAGCCGCTGGCGATGGCGCTATGGAAAGCGCTGAGCAACTGGTCCTGACGCGCCGGTTCCGGTTGAAAGCGCGTTTGTCCGCTGTCGAGGCTGGCCTTGGCCCGGGACACCAGTTTGCGGCACGCAGCCTCTTGAACCCCGACCGCATCCGCGACTTGCGCGTAATCCATGTCGAATATTTCGTAGAGCAAGTACGCCGCACGCTCCTTGGGGGTTAGCCGTTCCAGCAACAACAGGAACGCGGTGGACAGCGACGAGGCCAGTTCATGCCTATGTTCGGGTGAATCCTGGTGGGTGGTGTGAATCGGTTCCGGCAGCCAGGTGCCGACGTAATCAACCCGCGACTTGTGAGCCGAGCGCAGCAGATCGATGCAGTGCCGGGTGCACGCTGTGGTCAGCCAGGCGGCCGGCGTGGCAATGGCGGCGCGGTCGGCCTCCAGCCATTTGATGACCAGCTCTTGCACGACA
Source organism: Pseudomonas sp. GL_093 (assembly GCF_057837605.1). Classification (NCBI taxonomy): domain Bacteria; kingdom Pseudomonadati; phylum Pseudomonadota; class Gammaproteobacteria; order Pseudomonadales; family Pseudomonadaceae; genus Pseudomonas; species Pseudomonas sp. GL_093. Next base: position 3,842,144 of record NZ_CM174448.1, read on the forward strand.
TCCTCGGCTTCGGCGCGGGAGCCGAGGATGCGATACGCCAGACCAAGCAAAAAGGGCCGGCGCTGCTCGAACACAGCGGCGGCGTTTTCAGCGGAGTTCATCAATCAGTGCCTCGACACCTGCAAACGGTTCCACAGGTTGATCATGCCGATCTCGGCCGTCAAGGCACCGATTTGCGCGTCATTGAAGTGCTCACGCAAGTCACCGCGCAGGCTGGCGTAGTCGGTCTTTTCATCGAGTACGGTGAGGGCTTCGGCCCAGGCCAGGGCGGCGCGTTCGGAGGCGCTGAAATCGCTGACGTGACGCCAGACGATCAGGCGGTCCAGCCGCTCGTTGGTTTCATTGGCTTCACGGGCCTCGCGGGTGTGCATCTTCACGCAGAAGCCGCACTGGTTGATCTGCGAGGCACGCAGGTGCAGCAGGTGTTTGAGGGTCGGGGACAGGTCGTGGCTGTCGAGGGTGACATGGACCTGGGTCAGGCTCTCGAACACCTGAGGAATCGATTGCAGCAGGTTGACCGGTTGGGTGTTGGACGACATCGTGTTGCTCCACTGTTTGGGGGATTCAACAGGATGACGATTGAGGATTCGGGTTTGTGACGTGCGCTGTTTTTTTCAGCGCACGTCATGCATTTCAAGCGGCCAATTGACCGTTGGCAATCGCCGCCGACGCCGCCAGCATCGCCCGCAACAACACCGCACACCCGGCCGCCAGATCATCCGGCGCGGCGTTTTCGATTTCGTTGTGGCTGATGCCGCCTTCGCACGGTACGAAGATCATCCCGGCCGGGCCGAGTTCGGCGAGGAAGATTGCGTCGTGCCCTGCTCCGCTGACGATGTCCATGTGCGACAGACCCAGCCCTTGAGCAGCGCCGCGTACCGCTTCCACACAGCCTTTGTCGAAGTACAGCGGTGGGAAATCCGCAGTGGGTGTCAGTTCGAAGGTCAGGCCGTGTTCCTCGCAGGTGGTTTCGATGACTTCACGGACTTCGGCAATCATTGAGTCCAGGCGCGCCGGTTCCAGATGACGGAAGTCCAGGGTCATGCGCACTTCGCCGGGGATGACGTTGCGTGAGCCGGGATAGGCTTGCAGGCAGCCGACGGTGCCGCAGGCGTGAGGTTGATGACCGAGGGCAGCGCGGTTGACCGCGCCGACGATCACCGAAGCGCCAACCAGAGCATCCTTGCGCAGGTGCATCGGCGTCGGGCCGGCGTGGGCTTCGACGCCGCGCAGTTTCAGGTCGAACCATTTCTGGCCGAGGGCGCCCATCACCACGCCGATGGTTTTGCGTTCGTCTTCAAGGATTGGGCCTTGCTCGATATGGGCCTCGAAATAGGCGCCGACAGCATGGCCGCTGACCTTGCGCTCGCCAGCATAGCCAATGGCGTTCAACGCTTCACCGACCGTGACGCCCTCGGCATCGACCTTGGCCAGGGTTTCTTCAAGGGTGAATTTTTCCGCGAATACGCCGGAGCCCATCATGCACGGAGCGAAGCGTGAGCCTTCCTCGTTGGTCCAGACCACCACTTCCAGCGGCGCTTCGGTTTCCACGCCCAGGTCATTGAGGGTGCGCAGCACTTCGACGCCGGCCAGTACGCCGAAGCAACCGTCGAACTTGCCGCCGGTGGGTTGGGTGTCGATGTGGCTGCCGGTCATCACCGGTGGCAGGTTCGGGTTGCGGCCGGGGCGGCGGGCGAAGATGTTGCCGACGGCGTCAATGCTGACGGTGCAACCGGCCTCCTCGCACCAGTTGACGAAAATGTCCCGGGCCTGGCGGTCGAGGTCGGTCAGGGCCAGCCGACAGACGCCGCCCTTGACCGTGGCGCCGAGCTTGGCCAGGTCCATGAGCGACTGCCACAAGCGGTCGCGGTTGATGTGCTGATGGCTGGACTGCAGAACGTCTACGGCAGCGTTCATGATGATCTCCTCAGGCAGTTGTTATAGGTTTCTTCAGGCTATGAATCGGTGAATTTGAGGCCGCCATCGCGAGCAAGCTCGGCTCCCACAAGGGATCTTCAGCGTTCACAAAACCCTGTGGGAGCCGAGCTTGCTCGCGATGAGGCCATCAATCACACCGCAGATTTCGCGATTGATGGGCTGGGACGCATCGAACACAACCCGTAATAAATCAGCCCGCCCAGTGCCGAGCCGGTGAACCAGCCATAGTCGTAGAACCAGCTGAATGCATTGCTACCGAGCGACAGCAGCGTCAGCGCCACCGGCACACCGAACGCGATAAACCCGAACCAGTTCCACGCCGGGTAAACGTCATCGCGATAGAGGCCGGCCAGGTCCAGTTGCTGTTTCTTGATCAGGAAATAGTCCACCACCATGATCCCGGCGATCGGGCCCAACAGGCTCGAATAGCCCAGCAACCAGTTGGAATACACCGTCTCCAGGCTCAAATCCGAGACGATCAACCCAAGCTTCTTCAACAGCTCATGGGCCATCAGCGCCAAGCCGACCAGGCCGGTGAGCATTACCGCTTTGGTGCGGTTGATGAACTTGGGCGCGACGTTCTGGAAATCGTTGGTCGGCGACACGATGTTGGCCGCGGTGTTGGTCGACAGCGTGGCGATGATGATCAGCGCCATGGCCAGTGCGACCCAGACCGGGCTCTGGATATGGCCGATCAAGGTGACCGGATCAGAGACGGTGACGCCCACCAGTTTTACCGAGGCGGCGGTCATCACCACGCCGAGCGAGGCGAACAGAAACATGGTCAGGGGCAAGCCGATAATCTGCCCGACGATCTGATCCTTCTGGCTTTTCGCATAGCGGCTGAAATCCGGAATGTTCAGGGACAACGTGGCCCAGAACCCGACCATGGCGGTCAGCCCGGCGGCAAAGTAACTGACCACGCTCGCGCCTTCTGGACGTTTGGCCGGGATCGCCAGCAACTCGGTCATCGACACGTTCGGCATCGCCCATACCAGCAACCCCACGCCCACCAGCACCAACAACGGTGCAGAGAGGGTTTCGAGCCATTTGATCGAGTCCGCGCCGCGAATCACCACCCACAGGTTCAAGGCCCAGAACACCATGAACCCGATCACTTCACCGGTACCGCCGAGGGATTTCCAACCGTCGAACACCGAGCCGAGAAACAGGTGAATGGCCAGCCCGCCGAACATCGTTTGAATGCCGAACCAGCCACACGCCACCAGCGCCCGGATCAGGCACGGAATGTTGGAGCCGAGGACGCCAAAGGACGAACGCAACAACACCGGAAACGGAATGCCGTACTTGGTGCCGGGGAAGGCGTTCAGGGTCAACGGGATCAGTACGATGATGTTGGCGAACAGAATCGCCAGCAGCGCTTCGCCGACGCTCAGGCCGAAATACGCGGTGAGCACGCCGCCGAGGGTGTAGGTCGGCACACAGACCGCCATGCCGATCCACAATGCGGTGATGTGCCATTTGTTCCAGGTTCGTTCGCGCACCTTGGTCGGTGCCATGTCGTGGTTGTAACGGGGGCTGTCGAGGACGTCACTGCCGGCTTCGAGCTCAAACAAGCCGTCGCGTTCGGTCACTTGCGATCTGATCTGTTGCATGGCCGCTCCACTGTTCTTTTGATTATTGTTGCTCATCAGGGGCTGGTGGCTTCAATTAACGTGCCGATTACCCCGTTTGCGCATCGGGCAGTTCCATAAAAACTTTGTAACCAACTGATGTTTATCAGTTTTATTTACATAGCCGATGAGTCACCGGTTACTTGCTTGTTCACTCAGGCCAAATGCCAGGCAAGTTGTCCGAACCGTCAGGACTCAATCTGGTGCATATCACTTTTTTTCAACGTCGCGCATCAACCATAGACCATCCTCAACCGGCTGATTTCACATAAGAAATCTCGTCTATTTTTAGAACCTGTCAAGTGCGTCAAAATGGTGAGAGGCCTCACCATTTTGGTGATTTACGTATTTAATCGTTATTTATCAACACGTTAAAACAGATATAAGCTTATAAAAAATATTCTTGCTCAATCCTCAAACTCAGACTAGCGTTTATTCCTGACAGCGCTGACAGGAATACACCTGTTTGCGTCGGCTTCATATAAAACATTTAGAACCGGCACAAGTCGGTCATTGCCTGCGAGGAACTCGGAATGTCTCTGTTGATCCGTGGCGCCACCGTTATTACCCATGATGAAAGTTATCGCACCGACGTCTATTGCGCCGACGGCGTGATCAAAGCCATCGGCGAAAATCTTGATGTTCCGGCGGGTGCCGAAGTGCTCGACGGCAGCGGCCAGTACCTGATGCCCGGCGGCATCGATCCGCACACGCACATGCAACTGCCCTTCATGGGCACGGTGGCCAGTGAAGACTTCTTCAGCGGTACTGCGGCGGGACTTGCCGGTGGCACGACGTCGATCATCGACTTTGTGATTCCCAATCCGCAGCAATCCTTGATGGAAGCCTTTCATCAGTGGCGCGGCTGGGCCGAGAAATCGGCGTCGGATTACGGTTTCCATGTCGCGATCACCTGGTGGAGCGAACAGGTGCGCGAGGAAATGGCCGAGCTGGTCAGCCAGCACGGGGTCAACAGCTTCAAGCACTTCATGGCCTACAAGAACGCGATCATGGCCGCCGACGACACGCTGGTGGCGAGTTTCGAGCGCTGCCTGGAATTGGGCGCGGTGCCGACCGTGCATGCGGAGAACGGTGAGCTGGTCTATCACCTGCAACGCAAGTTGATGGCCCAAGGCATGACCGGCCCTGAAGCGCATCCGTTGTCGCGCCCTTCGCAGGTGGAAGGTGAAGCGGCCAGTCGGGCGATCCGCATCGCCGAAACCCTGGGCACGCCGCTGTACCTGGTGCACGTCTCGACCAAGGAAGCCCTCGACGAAATCACCTACGCCCGCAGCAAGGGCCAACAAGTCTACGGCGAAGTCCTGGCCGGGCATTTGCTGCTGGACGACAGCGTTTATCAACACCCGGACTGGCAGACCGCCGCCGGTTACGTGATGAGCCCGCCCTTCCGTCCGCGCGGCCATCAAGAGGCGCTTTGGCACGGCCTGCAATCGGGCAACCTGCACACCACCGCCACCGACCACTGCTGCTTCTGCGCCGAGCAAAAAGCCGCCGGCCGTGACGATTTCAGCAAAATCCCCAATGGCACGGCCGGTATCGAAGACCGCATGGCGGTGCTCTGGGATGAAGGGGTGAACACCGGGCGTTTGTCGATGCAGCACTTCGTGGCGCTCACCTCCACCAACACCGCGAAGATTTTCAACCTCTACCCGCGCAAAGGCGCGATTCGCGTCGGTGCGGACGCGGATCTGGTGCTGTGGGATCCGGAAGGTACGCGGACGATTTCGGCGAAGACTCACCATCAGCAAGTGGACTTCAACATCTTCGAAGGCAAGACCGTACGCGGTGTTCCGAGTCATACCGTCAGCCAGGGCCGGGTGGTGTGGGCCGATGGTGATTTGCGGGCCGAGCGTGGTGCCGGGCGGTATGTCGAACGGCCGGCGTATCCGGCGGTGTTTGATTTGCTGAGTAAGCGGGCTGAGTTGAACAGGCCGACAGCTGTGAAACGCTGAGATCGAGGCCTTCGGCCATCGCGAGCAGGCTCGCTCCCACAGGGGAATGCATTCCAAATGTGGGAGCGAGCTTGCTCGCGATAGGGCCAGTCCAGACAACAAAAAAATCCAATGCCCGATAGAGGCATCACCTCAAATAACCGTGAGGCCAACACCGTGATCAAGACTCTGAACCACCTCCCGCATCCGCACGAGAATGCGGCCGCCCTCGCCGGCCATTTCACCGATCTGGCGCCGCCACTCAACGACCGTCAGGCCCATCTGGAAGCCTCGCGTTGCCTGTACTGCTACGACGCGCCCTGCGTGAATGCCTGTCCGAGCGAGATCGACATTCCGTCGTTCATCCGCAATATCCATCAGGAAAACGTTCAGGGTGCCGCGCAGAAAATCCTCTCGGCGAACATCCTCGGTGGCAGTTGCGCTCGGGTGTGTCCGACGGAAGTGCTTTGCCAGCAAGCCTGCGTGCGCAACAACGACCATGAATGCGCACCGGTGCTGATCGGCCTGTTGCAGCGTTACGCCGTCGACAACGCACACTTCAGCGAACACCCCTTCACGCGTGCTGCATCAACCGGCAAGCGCATCGCCGTGGTCGGCGCCGGTCCAGCCGGTTTGTCCTGCGCTCACCGCAGTGCCATGCACGGTCATGACGTGGTGATTTTCGAGGCTCGGGAAAAGGCTGGCGGCCTCAACGAATACGGGATCGCCAAGTACAAACTGGTGGACGACTACGCGCAGAAGGAGCTTGAATTCCTATTGGAAATCGGCGGGATCGAAATCCGCCACGGGCAGAAACTCGGCGAAAACCTGACCTTAAGCGAGCTGCATCAGCAGTTCGACGCGGTGTTCCTTGGGCTCGGACTGGCCGCCAGCAAACAGCTGGGGCTTGCTCATGAAGATGCGCCCGGTCTGCTGGCCGCCACCGATTACATCCGCGAACTGCGTCAGGCCGATGACCTGACCCAACTCCCCCTCGCTGACCGTTGTATCGTTTTGGGCGCCGGCAACACCGCCATCGACATGGCCGTGCAAATGGCTCGCCTCGGGGCACGCGACGTCAACCTGGTGTACCGCCGCGGTGTCGAGGAAATGGGCGCCACCGACCACGAACAGGACATCGCCAAAGCCAATCAAGTGCGTTTGCTGACGTGGGCACAACCCGAAGAAGTCCTGTTGGATGCTCAAGGCCAAGTACGCGGCATGCGCTTCGCGCGGACCTGGTTAGTCGAAGGTCGCCTGCAAACCACTGGCGAAACCTTCGAACTGGCCGCTGACGCGATCTTCAAAGCCATCGGCCAGGCCTTTGATGGCAGCGCCCTCGCCGATCCGCTGGCCCGTGAACTCAAGCGCCAGGGCGAGCGGATTCAAGTGGACGAAAACCTGCGCACCAGCATCCCCGGCGTGTACGCCGGCGGCGACTGCACCAGTCTCGATCAGGACCTCACCGTGCAGGCCGTGCAGCACGGCAAACGGGCCGCCGAGGCCATCAACGCCCAACTCATGCTCAACGTGGAGGCTGCGTAAATGGCCGATCTCTCGATTGTCTTCGCCGGTATCAAAGCCCCTAACCCGTTCTGGCTGGCCTCCGCGCCACCGACCGACAAGGCCTACAACGTGGTCCGTGCCTTCGAGGCCGGCTGGGGTGGCGTGGTCTGGAAAACCCTGGGCGAGGACCCGGCGGCGGTCAACGTGTCATCGCGCTACTCGGCGCACTTCGGGGCCAACCGTGAAGTGGTGGGCTTCAACAACATCGAACTGATCACCGATCGTTCGCTGGAGATCAACCTGCGGGAAATCACTCAGGTCAAAAAAGACTGGCCGGACCGCGCGTTGATCGTGTCGCTGATGGTGCCCTGCGTCGAAGAATCCTGGAAATTCATCCTGCCGCTGGTGGAAGCCACCGGCGCCGACGGCATCGAGCTGAACTTCGGTTGCCCGCACGGGATGCCGGAGCGCGGCATGGGCGCGGCGGTCGGCCAGGTGCCGGAATACGTCGAACAGGTCACCCGTTGGTGCAAGACGTACTGCTCGCTGCCGGTGATCGTCAAGCTCACACCGAACATCACCGACATTCGCGTCGCCGCCCGCGCGGCCCATCGCGGCGGTGCGGATGCGGTGTCGCTGATCAACACGATCAACTCGATCACCAGCGTCAACCTGGAGCGCATGGTCGCCAATCCCGCCGTGGGTAGCCAAAGCACTCATGGTGGTTATTGCGGTTCGGCGGTGAAGCCGATTGCACTGAACATGGTCGCCGAAATCGCCCGTGATCCACAGACGCAAGGCCTGCCGATCTCGGGCATTGGCGGCATTAGCAGCTGGCGCGACGCGGCAGAGTTTATTGCGCTGGGCAGCGGCTCGGTGCAGGTGTGTACGGCAGCGATGCTGCATGGCTTCCGGATTGTCGAGGAGATGAAAGACGGTTTATCGCGCTGGATGGACAGTCAGGGCTACGCCAGCGTGTCAGAGTTTTCCGGGCGTGCGGTGAGCAACACCACGGACTGGAAGTACCTGGACATCAACTATCAGGTGATTGCCAAGATTGATCAGGAGGCCTGCATTGGTTGCGGTCGTTGCCACATTGCTTGCGAAGACACTTCGCACCAGGCGATTGCCAGCCTTAAGCAGGCGGACGGGACGCACAAATATGAAGTGATTGATGATGAGTGCGTGGGGTGCAATCTGTGTCAGATCACGTGCCCGGTGCAGGATTGTATCGAGATGGTGCCGATGGATACGGGCAAACCGTTTCTGGATTGGAATCATGATCCGCGCAACCCGTATCACGTGGCAGGCTGAACGGACGCCATCGCGAGCAAGCTCGCTCCCACATTGGATCTTCAGTGTTCAATAGATCCCTGTGGGAGCGAGCTTGCTCGCGATGAGGCCAGCAGCAACACCGCAAATCTTAAGCCTCAAGGCTCCAACCCGATCCCCCGCAAGATCACACTCGTCACCGTCTGCACCGCCCGCTCGAACTGCATGTCCGACAACGGCTGATGGTCATTCAGAATATTCACCTGATGATCAAAGTCGGCGTAATGCTGGGTCGACGCCCAGATCATGTACAGCAGGCTCGAAGGTTCCACCGGCAGGATGCGTTTGTCGTCCACCCACTGGCGAATTTTCGCTTCTTTCATCTTGGCCCAGTCGTACAGGCTCACGTCCAGCTTCTCACCCAGGGTCGGTGCGCCGTGGATGATTTCGTTGGCCCAGACTTTGGAGCCGTACGGCCGGCTGCGGGAGTGGTTCATCTTGGCGCGGATGTAGCTGCTGAGCACCACGCGCGGGTCGTCGAACATCTCGAAGCACAGGGCGTCCTGTTTCCACACTTCCAGCAAACCCAACAGCACCGCGCTGTACAGCTCACTCTTGGTGCTGAAGTAGTAATGCAGGTTGGAGCGCGGCAGTTGCACTTCGGCGGCGATGTCGGCCATGGCGGTGCCGCCGAAACCTTTTTCGGCGAAAACCTTTTCGGCCCCCAACAGAATTTTCTCGACGTTACTGCGACGAATCTCGATCTTGTGATTGCCCATGAGGGCTCCCTGACAACAGCGTTGATCAAGACTAGCATCCGCTCTATCTCGCGGCGACAAGGGAAAACGAAACTTCGTACAGCCAGCGTCTCGCAGGTAAACTAACCGCCTCTTCGAATCCGCCTCAGAGGTATTCCACGATGCTGCTCAAGAAAACCCTGACCACCGTCGCCCTTCTCGGCTCGTTGTTCGCCGCTTCATCAGTGTTTGCCCACGCCCATCTGAAAAGCCAGACCCCGGCCGCCGACAGCACGGTGAGCGCGCCGTCGGAACTGCGCCTGGTGTTTTCCGAAGGCGTTGAAGCGACCTTTTCCAAAGTCACGATCAGCAAAGATGGCAGCGACGTTCCGGTGAAAAGCCTCGCCACCGAAGGCAGTGACAAGAAAACCCTGATCGTCACCCCGGCCGCACCGTTGGCAGCGGGTGCGTACAAAGTCGAATGGCACGCGGTGTCGGTCGATACCCACAAAAGCGAAGGCGCCTATAGCTTCAAGGTTGGCCAGTAATTCATGACGAGCGCGATGGTGCTGTGCCGCTTTCTGCATTTCACTGTCGTGCTGATGCTATTCGGGGGCTGGGTCTTCAGGCCTCTGCTGGTCAATGGCGACGCTGGAAATCTGGATCAGCGACTGATTAAGACAAGCCGCTGGCTGGCGGCGGTGGCGTTGGTCACTGGCGTTAGCTGGTTGCTGCTGATCACCGCCAGCATGGCCGGTTCGTGGGACGCGGCATTCGATCCGTCGACCCTGCGACTGGTGCTGGGCAATACATTTTTCGGCCAGGTCTGGCGCTGGCACTTGCTGCTCAATGCGTTGTTGGTCGCGCTGCTGATGACGCCCTTGCGTGCAAACCTACCCCTGCGAATCGGCCTCGCCAGCCTGCTGCTGGCCACCCTCGCCCCGGTCGGCCACGGTGCCATGCTCGACGGCCTCAACGGCCAATTGCTGATCCTCAATCAAATCATTCACCTGACCTGCGTCGGCGCCTGGCTCGGCGGCTTGATGTTGTTGGTGATGATCCTGCGGCAGCCGGCAGAGCATTCAATCAAAGCGACCTTGCAACGCTTCAGCGGCATTGGTTACGTATTGGTGGCCGGGTTGGTGATGACCGGTTTGATCAACGTTCGCGTACTGACCGGGCAATTCTGGCCGACGCCGTTGCTGTCCGGGTTTGCGCTGATTCTGTTGATCAAGGTTGTGCTGGTCGCCGCGATGCTGGGATTGGCGTTGTTCAATCGGCTGCGGATCAACGATTGCGAGCAGCATCCGACTGCTCTGAAAAGCAGCGTCATCTTCGAATGGTTGCTGGGGATGGGAGCGGTGGCTGCCGTTTCTTTACTCGGCACGATGCCGCCGATGATCGTAAGCTAAAACACAAATCCCTGTGGGAGTGAGCCTGCTCGCGATGACGGTAGAACAGACACCACTGTAGTGAATGTCAGACCGCTATCGCGAGCAGGCTCACTCCCACAGAGGTTCTTCGACATACCATAAAACCGCACCAAGTCATCGTACAACTTCTGATTGACATTCCCCGTAACACTTGCAAATAATCCGCCCCGATGTTGTACGACGACGTATAACAAAAAATAAAAACAACAAGAAACACGGGAGCGTCACTGTGAGCAAGCTCGTCCGCAATTCCTCCGTCTGCACCCCTCGCCCATCTTTCGCACGCCGTCACACCCTGAGCCTGATCGGTTGCAGCAGCCTGGCCCTCGCCTTGCCCATGACCAGTCATGCCGAAGGTTTCGTCGATGACGCCAAAGCCACGCTGAACCTGCGCAACTTCTACATCAACCGCAACTTCACGAATCCGGCCTACCCGCAGGGCAAGGCTGAAGAGTGGACCCAAAGCTTCATCCTCGATGCCAAATCCGGATTCACCCAGGGCCCCGTCGGTTTCGGCATGGATGTGCTGGGCCTGTACTCGGAAAAACTCGACGGCGGCAAAGGCACGGGCGGCACCTCGTTGCTGCCGATTCATGACGACGGCCGCCCGGCCGACAATTTCGGGCGCCTGGGTGTGGCGCTGAAAGGTAAAGTCTCGAAAACCGAATTGAAGGTCGGCGAATGGATGCCGGTGTTGCCGATCCTGCGCTCCGACGACGGCCGCTCCCTGCCGCAAACCTTCCGCGGTGGTCAGGTGACGTCCACCGAGATCAGTGGCCTGACGCTCTACGGCGGCCAGTTCCGCGCCAACAGTCCGCGCAACGATGCGAGCATGGAAGACATGTTCATGAACGGCAAATCAGCGGCCTTCACCTCGGACCGTTTCAATTTTGGCGGCGGTGAATATGCGTTCAACGAAAAGCGCACCCAGGTCGGCGTCTGGTACGCACAGCTCAGCGACATTTATCAGCAGCAGTATTTCAACCTGAGCCACAGCCAGCCCATCGGCGACTGGACCCTCGGCGCCAACCTTGGCTACTTCATCGGCAAGGAAGACGGCAGCGCCCTGGCGGGCGACCTCGACAACAAAACCGCGTTCGCCATGCTCTCGGCCAAATACGGCGGCAACACCTTCTTTGTCGGCCTGCAAAAACTGACCGGCGACGATGTCTGGATGCGGGTCAACGGCACCAGCGGCGGCACCCTGGCCAACGACAGCTACAACTCCAGCTACGACAACGCCAAGGAAAGATCCTGGCAGCTGCGCCACGACTACAATTTTGTGGCGCTCGGCATTCCCGGCCTGACGATGATGAACCGCTACATCAGCGGCGATAACGTGCACACAGGCACCATCACCGACGGCAAGGAATGGGGCCGCGAATCAGAACTGGCTTACACCGTACAGAGCGGCGCGCTGAAGAACCTCAACGTCAAATGGCGTAACGCGTCGATCCGCAAGGACTTCAGCACCAATGAATTCGACGAAAACCGCCTTATCATCAACTACCCGCTTTCGTTGCTGTAAGCCGAGGGGCCGGGGGGATCAACACGAGCCCTGTGGGAGCGAGCTTGCTCGCGATGGTGGCGTTACATTCAACATCAAGGTATTTGACATAAAGCCATCGCGAGCAAGCTCGCTCCCACAAAGTGCTTCGTGTTGTCAGCGGATGCGGGGATGACCCTCCGTCAATTTCAACCGATGACGCGTTGACAACGACCTGAGACCCTAACGATACTTCGACCCAGTCGTACGACAACCTACAACAAATTCAATAACAATGACTGCTTGTTCAGGGACTTCCATGACCATCACAACTAACGCCCGCGCTCCTTTCAATCGTCTCCTCCTGACCGGTGCCGCCGGTGGCCTCGGCAAAGTCCTGCGCGAACGCCTGCGGCCCTACGCCAATGTGATTCGTCTGTCGGACATCGCCGACATCGCCCCGGCCATCGATGACCGTGAAGAAGTCGTGCCCTGCGACCTGGCAGACAAGCAAGCAGTCCATCAGCTGGTTGAAGGCGTAGACGCGATCCTGCACTTTGGTGGCGTATCGACGGAGCACTCGTTCGAAGACATCCTCGGCGCCAACATCTGCGGCGTGTTCCACATCTATGAAGCCGCTCGCCGCCATGGCGTGAAGCGGGTTATTTTCGCCAGTTCCAACCACGTGATCGGCTTCTATAAGCAGGATGAAGTCATCGACGCCCACTCCCCTCGCCGCCCGGACAGCTACTACGGCTTGTCCAAGTCCTACGGCGAAGACATGGCCAGTTTCTACTTCGACCGCTACGGCATCGAGACCGTCAGCGTGCGCATCGGCTCCTCCTTCGCGGAACCGCTGAACCGCCGAATGATGAGCACCTGGTTGAGCTTCGGCGACCTGACTCAATTGCTCGAGTGCGCGCTGTACGCCCCCAATGTCGGTCACACCGTGGTCTACGGCATGTCCGACAACAAGAACGTCTGGTGGGACAACCGTTTTGCCACCTGCCTGGGTTATGAACCTCAGGACAGCTCCGAAGTGTTCCGCGAAAAAGTCGAAGCCCAACCGATGCCGGCCGCTGATGACCCGGCACGGGTCTACCAGGGGGGAGCGTTTGTCGCGTCCGGCCCGTTCGGCGACTGAACCCGCGCACATCACTTGATCCCAACAACAAAAACCCGAGGGGATGAGTTGTCATGCATGCCGAATTGATTGTCGATGCCCGTAACGCAGTCGGTGAATGCCCGGTCTGGGTCCCCGAGGAAAACGCCCTGTATTGGGTGGATATTCCTGCCGGCGGACTTCAGCGCTGGAGCGCCGAAACCGGCCATGTCCATGCCTGGAAAGCGCCGGAGATGCTCGCCTGCATTGCACGTCACAGCAACGGCGGCTGGGTTGCCGGGATGGAAAGCGGGTTCTTTCATCTGCACCCGCATAACGATGGCAGCCTCGACAGCAACCTCCTGGCTCCGGTCGAACACGCCCGCACAGATATGCGCCTGAACGATGGTCGCTGCGATCGTCAGGGGCGCTTCTGGGCCGGCAGCATGGTGCTGAACATGGGCGCCAACGCTGCCGACGGCACGCTTTACCGCTACAGCGCCGGGCAACGCGGGCCGCTCGAAGCGCAACTCAGCGGGTTTATCGTGCCCAACGGCCTGGGTTTCAGCCCGGACGGGCGAACGATGTACCTGTCTGACTCTCATCCTCTGGTCCAGCAAATCTGGGCCTTTGATTACGACATCGACAGCGGCACGCCGTCCAACCGCCGGCTGTTTGTCGACATGCATCAATTCCCTGGTCGTCCCGATGGCGCAGCGGTCGATGCCGAAGGCTGCTACTGGATTTGCGCCAATGACGCCGGGCTGATTCACCGTTTCACGCCCGACGGCCGACTGGACCGTTCCCTCGCCGTGCCGGTGAAAAAACCGAGCATGTGCGCCTTCGGCGGCAGTCGCCTGGACACCCTGTTCGTGACCTCGATCCGCCCCGGTGACGACCATGACGAACAGTCACTGGCCGGCGGTGTGTTCGCCCTCAATCCCGGGGTGAAAGGTTTGCCGGAGCCGTTGTTCCAGGGATGAACCAGGTCCCCATGTAGCAGCTGCCGAAGGCTGCGTTCGGTTCGGGCCGCGTTCGGACGCAGCAGTCGTCAATCCGGTGAATGCGGTTTCCTGATACACCGCGCAGTAAGGTTTTACGACTGCTTCGCAGCCGAACGCAGGCTTCGCCAGCTGCTACAAGGCTCAGCGGTGTTCTCACATCAGAGCTCAATTGAAATGACGCCAGCGTTGCTTAACCTCGAAGACGAATTCACCCATCTCACCCTCGCCCCGCAACTCGGTGGCAGCATCGTCAACTGGAGCGTGCGCGGCACGGGTCTGCCGCTGTTGCGCCACAGCGATGCTCACGCGCTGAATACCGGCCTGCCCGGCAAGCTCGGCTGCTTTCCCTTGGCGCCGTGGTCGAACCGAATTTCCGAAGGCGGCTTTGAATGCCCCGAGGGCTGGCTGGCACTGACACCCAACAGCCTCACCGATCCAATGCCGATTCACGGCAGCGCCTGGCAGCAACCGTGGCAGGTGGTTTCGCAGACGCGCGATGAAATCGTCCTGCAACTCGACAGCACCACGCCCTTCGCCTATCGCGCCCGGCAACGATTCCATTTGAGCGACGGCAAGCTGAGCCTTGATCTCAAGGTCACCCATCTGGCCGAAAGCCCTGCCTGGCATGGGCTCGGTTTGCATCCTTACTTCCCGCGTACCACGGGCACCCAGTTGCAGGCGCAATCCCGGCACGTCTGGTTGTGTGACGGGACCAAACTGCCGACGCACCTCAGTGCGTTGCCAGCCGAATGGGATTTCCGGTCACTCAAGGGGTTGCCCGAGACATTGGTCGACAACGGTTTCTGCGAATGGGACGGCCACTGCCTGATCCGCCAGCCAGCGTTGGGCTATGAGCTGGAATGCCGCGCCACCGGCAGCGATTACTTCCTGCTCTACTGCCCGGTGGGCCTGGATTTTTTCTGTATCGAACCGGTGAGCCACCCGGTCAACGCGCATCACCTGCCCGGTCGTCCGGGGTTGCGATTGCTGGCGCAAGGCGAGTCAGCCGAGCTCGGTTTCAGCCTGCACTATCGCTACCCCAGCAACTGACTGAGCACCGCGCGCAACTTGCCAGGTTTCACTGGTTTGTTCAGCAGCGGTGCGTCGAGTCTCTGCAATGAGCGCCGACATTGATCCGTGCGGTCGGCAGTGATGATGACCGCCGGAATCGCCTGGTGGTAATGCTCGCGCAAATGCCTGACCACATCACAGCCCACCACCCCGTGATCGAGGTGGTAATCCGCCAGAATCAGTTCTGGCGGTCGCCCCTGCAAGGCGGCCAGTGCGGAAAACTCATCAGTGGCCGTCACCACTTCGCAGCCCCACTGCCCGAGCAGCGCGCTCATGCTTTCGAGGATGCTCACTTCGTTGTCCAGCACCAGCAAACGCCGGCCCGGCAACGGATTGCCCGCTCCTGGCTGTGGTGCCGCCAGGCTGATCGGCAGCGGAATCTCATGGGAAATTGGCACATCGATGCTGAACATCGAACCGCGCCCCGGCAACGAATGAACCCCGACTTTATAGCCGAGGATCTTGGCGATCCGTTCAACGATGGCCAGCCCCAGGCCCACACCCTTGCGGTCGGCGGCGCGTCCGACATCCAGTTGGTTGAACTCGAGAAAGATCGAATCCAGTCGGTCCGCCGCGATCCCGCGCCCGGTGTCCCAGACTTCCAGGCGCAGCATTTCGCCCCGGCGTCTGGCACCCAGCAGGATGCTGCCCTCGTCGGTGTAGCGGCAGGCGTTGCTGAGGAAGTTGCGCAGGATCCGCGTCATCAGGCGCAAGTCGGTGCTGATGGCGTAATCGCCCATGTGCACCCGCAGGTTCAACCCTTCAGCTTGGGCCACTGACTGGAACTCCGACACCAGCGGCGCGAGCAATTCATCGAGGCGGTACAGCGCAATGTCCGGTTTGACCGCCGCCTGATCGAGCCGGGAAATATCCAGCAAATCGGTGAGCAAATCTTCCGCCCCTTCCAGCGCCTGGTGCGTACGCTCCACCAGCACTTGCTCGACGTCAGGCAGCTTGCGCTCGCGCAAGGTGGAGATCAGCAAACGCGCGGCGTTGAGCGGTTGCAACAGGTCATGACTGGCGGCGGCGAGGTACTTGTCCTTGCTGCGATTGGCGGCCTCAGCGGCGTCCCGGGCATCGCGCAAGGCTTCGGCAATCTGTTTACGCTGGGTGATCTGCTGTTGCAGGTTGCGGTTGGCTTCCAGCAACTCGTCGGTGCGCGCGGTGACGCGCTGCTCCAGTTCGTCGTTGAGTTGCTGCAGGCGTTGCTGGGCGAGTTTGCGTTCGGTGATGTCGGCGACAAACCCCTCCACCAGCCCTTCCTGATCGGGCTTGAGCAACAGGTTCATCAGCACGTCGAGGCTGCTGCCATCCTTGCGTCGCAATTGAGTTTCATAGCCATGCAGGCTGCCCTGGTGCCTGAGGATTTCGCCGATATTTTCCAGTTCCTGTGCACCACCGACAAACAGGTTGCTCGCCAGATCGGCCAGGGAAAACAGCACTTCCTGGGGATTGTCGTAGCCGAGCATCCGCGCCAGTCCCGGATTGGCGGCGCGCATGCCTTCCAGGAGGCTGGCCTGAAAGATGCCGTGGACCGCGTTCTCAAACAGCCATTTATAGCGATTGCGCTCGGTTTCCAGCTCGTCGAGGCGCGCGGCCAGTTCCGGGTAATGACTCTTGCGCGCCGAGTGGCTGCCTAATCCCAGTAACCCTGCCAGCGCCCGTTGCTGTTCGTCAGAGGGCTTCGCCATAGACGACCTCGACATCACGCTGACTGGACTCACGCGGGTTGGTCAGGATGCACGGGTCGTGCATGGCATGTTGCGACAGGAACGGAATGTCCGCAGTGCTGACCCCGTGCAGTCCGAGGGTTTCGTGGAAGCCGATCGCGTGTTTCAGAGCGATCAGGTGTTCGACCAGACGCCCGCAAATCTGCCGGTGATTCAAGCCACGGCAATCGATGCCAAAGGTCTCGGCGATCACCTTGAAGCGCTCGGGTGCGGAGCTGTAGTTGAACGCCACCACGTGTTCCACCAGCACCGCGTTGCACAGCCCATGAGGCAAGTCGAGAAAGCCACCGAGGCTGTGGGACATGGCATGCACCGCGCCGAGGATCGCGTTGGAGAACGCCAGCCCGGCCTGCATGCTGCCGAGCATGATTTTCTCGCGCAGGGCAATGTCGTTGGGGTTAGCGATCATCTGCACCAGGTTGCCGTTGATCAGGCGCATCGCCTCCAGCGCATGGGGATCGGTCAATGGCCCGTGACCGGTGGAAACAAACGCTTCGATGGCATGCACCAACGCATCGATGCCGGTACAGGCCGACAGGAACGGGTCCATGCTCAACGTGGTTTCCGGGTCGATCAACGACACGTCCGGGACCACCGCCTTACTGACGATGGAAAACTTCATGCGTTCTTGCTGGTTGGAGATGATCACGAATTGCGAGACATCGGCCGAGGTCCCGGCGGTGGTCGGAATCAGGATCAGCGGTGGGCTGGGGACACGGATGGTGTCCACGCCTTCGAATTCAAGGATGCTGCGTCCATGGGCAACGACAATGCCGATGCCTTTACCGCAATCCATCGGGCTGCCGCCACCGACGGCCACGATCACATCGCAATGGTTTTCCCGGTACAGATCGGCGCCGAGCATCACTTCTTCGACCCGCGGGTTGGGCGAGACCGCGCTGTACAGGACGTACTCGATACCCTGGGCTTGCAGGCTGGCCTCGACATCGGCAACCCAACCGGCCGCAATCACACCGGGATCGCTGACCAGCAGCACCTTGCGGGCACCAAAGGTTTTGGCGCAATTGCCGACGTTGTGCCGGCAGCCGGCACCAAAGATGATTTCAGGCGAAACGAATTTACGCAGCTGGCTGAGACTCTGGCTCATTGGAAAGCCTGTTTTTATTGTTTTGGAAGGTAACGTCCACACTAAAGCATCCGGCTGTGAATGCAATCAGACCAATGGGTAGCAGGCTGGGGTGTACTCAAATCTTGAATTCACCGGAATACCCCTGTGGGAGCGAGCTTGCTCGCGATGACGGCATTACATTCAACATTGATGTCGACTGACCCACCGCTATCGCGAGCAAGCTCGCTCCCACAGGGGATTTGCGTTGGACGCAACGTCTGGATTCATCCGCGATAGATCAGTCGCGAAGCCTTCTCGTTACGCAACGTCAGGTGTTCCATGCCTAGCCCCGGTGCCTCGGCTTCCTCGCGGGCCTTGAGAATCACACCGTGGTGCGGTGACTTGCTGCACACCGGGTCCGCGTTGGCGGCGTCGCCGGTCAGCATGAATGCCTGGCAGCGGCAGCCACCCAGGTCCTTGTGCTTTTCATCGCAGGAGCGGCACGGCTCCTTCATCCAGTCATCGCCACGAAAGCGATTGAAACCGAAAGAATCAGTCCAGATGTGCTCGATGCTGTGCTCGCGCACATTGGGAAACTGCACCGGCAACTGTCGGGCGCTGTGGCAAGGCAACGCCGTGCCGTCGGGGGTGATGTCGAGAAACAGATTGGCCCAGCCGTTCATGCAGGTCTTGGGGCGTTCTTCGTAGTAATCCGGGGTGACGAAGATCAGCTTGCACGGGTGGCCCTGCGCCTCAAGACGCTCCCGATACTCATTGGTGATGCGCTCGGCACGCTGCAATTGCTCACGAGTGGGCAACAGGCCAACCCGGTTGAGTTCGGCCCAGCCGTAGAACTGGCAGGTCGCCAACTCGACGAAATCCGCTTCCAGTTCCAGGCACAAGTCGATGATCTGCGCGATCTGGTCGATGTTGTGCCGATGGGTGACGAAGTTCAGCACCATCGGGTAGCCCTGGGCCTTTACCGCCCGGGCCATCGCCAGTTTCTGCGCGAAGGCCTTGCGCGAGCCGGCGAGCATGTTGTTCACCGCTTCGTCGGCGGCCTGGAAGCTGATCTGGATGTGGTCCAGCCCCGCGACCTTGAAATCGCGCACTTTTTGCTCGGTCAGGCCGATGCCCGAAGTGATCAGGTTGGTGTAGTAACCCATGTCCCGGGCGGCCTTGATCAGTTCGACCAGATCCTGACGCACCAACGGTTCGCCGCCGGAAAAACCCAGTTGCGCGGCACCCATCTCCCGGGCCTCGCGGAACACCCGAATCCATTCCTCGGTGCTCAACTCTTCGCCTGATTGGGCAAAGTCCAGCGGGTTGGAGCAATACGGGCATTGCAGCGGGCAACGATAGGTCAGCTCCGCCAACAGCCACAGCGGCGGACCCGGACGCGAGTCACTCGATCCAGAATTGAGCATGGGCCACCTCCAGAAATGCCAGCACATCTTCGTCGATCCCCGGTACGCCGGGGAAACTCTCAGACAGTCGATCAATGATCGCCGCAACGCTGCGCTGGCCGTCCACCAGATCGAGGATCTGCCCGGCACTGTCGTTAAGTTTGATCATGCCTTCGGGGTACAGCAGCACGTGACAGTCCTGACGAGGTTCCCATTGCAGGCGAAAACCCTGGCGCAGCGACGGTGATTGCTCGCGGTTGATCAGGCTCACAGGGCAATCCCCCGGTGCCAGACCTGCTCCGTGGTGACGCTGTGATACGGCGGGCGTTCCAGCTCGTAGGCCATGCTCATGGCGTCGAGCATGCTCCACAGCACGTCGAGCTTGAATTGCAGGATTTCCAGCATGCGTTGTTGGCCTTCGACCGTGACGTAGTGCGCCAGGGTGATGCGCAAGCCATGCTCGACATCCCGTCGTGCCTGACTCAGGCGATTACGGAAATAGTCGTAACCGCCGACGTCGATCCACGGGTAATGGGCCGGCCAGGCATCGAGCCGGGATTGGTGGATCTGTGGTGCAAACAGCTCGGTCAGCGAACTGCTGGCGGCTTCCTGCCAACAGGCGCGACGGGCGAAATTGACGTAGGCGTCCACGGCGAAACGGACACCGGGCAGCACCAATTCCTGCGAGAGGATTTGCTCGCGATCCAGCCCCACTGCTTCGCCCAGCCGCAGCCAGGCTTCGATCCCGCCTTCGCTGCCGGGTGCACCGTCGTGATCGAGAATTCGTTGCAACCATTCCCGGCGCACGTCGCGGTCCGGGCAGTTGGCGAGAATCGCCGCGTCCTTCAGGGGGATGTTCACCTGGTAGTAGAAGCGATTGGCGACCCAGCCTTGAATCTGCTCGCGGGTTGATCGGCCGGCGTACATGGCTTGGTGGAATGGATGGTGGATGTGGTAGTAGGCGCCTTTGGCGCGCAGGGCCGCTTCGAATTCGGCGGGGGACATTGGGGTGTCAGTCATTGCGGTTCTCCGGGGAATCTGCGGTGTCTGGTCTGGCCTCATCGCGAGCAAGCTCGCTCCCACAGTGGATCTGTTGCGAACTTGAATCCCCTGTGGGAGCGAGCTTGCTCGCGATGAGGCCATCCGCTACAGCTCAATACTCATGCCGTCAAACGCCACTTCGATCCCGCGCCGCTCCAGCAACGCCCGCTCGGCCGAGTCTTCATCGAGGATCGGGTTGGTGTTGTTGATGTGGATCAGCACCTTGCGCTGGCGGGGGAAGCCTTCAAGGATGTCGATCATGCCGCCAGGGCCGCTTTGGGACAGGTGACCCATTTCACTGCCCAGGTTCTGGCCGACTTCGCAGACTCGCATCTCGTCGTCGCGCCACAAGGTGCCGTCCAGCAACAGGCAATCGGCGCGTTGCATCCAGCTCAGCACCTCGTCGTCGACCTGTCCCAGGCCCGGCGCATAGAACAGCGAAGCACCGCTGCGTCGGTCTTCGATAAACAAGCCGATGGTGTCGCCCGGCTGCGGATTGCCGCGATTGGGCGAGTATGGCGGTGCGTTGCTGACCAAGGGGATCGCGCGAAATCGCAGGTGCGCGCACGCCGGGATGCTGAACGGCTCGCGGTCGAGCCCGACCGGTTGCCACTGCAACCCGCCGTTCCAGTGCTTGAGCATGGTGAACAACGGGAAGCCGCTGCTGAGGTCTTCATGGACCCGTTCGGTGCACCAGACCGAATGCGGGCAACCTTCGCGAAGGCTCAACAGGCCGGTGCAATGATCGATCTGGCTGTCCAGCAGGACGACGCCGGCAATCGCCGTGTCACGCACCCGGCGTGCCGGTTGCAGCGGCGCGAAACTCTCGAGTTGCGCGCGAATGTCCGGTGAAGCATTGCACAGCACCCAATCCACACCGTTGTCGCTCAGGGCAATCGAGGACTGGGTGCGCCGTTGGGCCCGCAGGCTGCCATTGCGCATCGCGGCGCACTGGCGGCAGTTGCAATTCCATTGCGGAAAACCACCGCCAGCGGCGGATCCGAGAACGCGAATGTGCATGGGCAATGCTCCAGAAGGCAGGCCCGGCCAACGCAACAGCTGGCCGGGTGAACAATCAGCGGTTGGCGAAATACATCGTCACTTCGAAGCCAATACGCAGATCGGTAAACGCGGGTTTAGTCCACATGGGTCAATCCTCTTCTTATGCCGGACGATTCCGGTAAAGCCATTAATGCACGGGACGCCAGGCACCCGAATGCTACTTTCGAACGAGGTGGCGGCGTGCATTGGTAGGGGGTGTCGGCAGATTTTCAGCACACCCAAAACCAATGTGGGAGCGAGCTTGCTCGCGATGGCGGCGTGACTGTCAACATCAATGTTGAATGTACTGGCCTCATCGCGAGCAAGCTCGCTCCCACAGGTTCTTCAGTGTTCTTGCGGAGGTTAGAAGAACCCCATCGGGTTGATGTCGTAGCTCACCAGCAGGTTTTTGGTCTGCTGATAATGGTCGAGCATCATCTTGTGGTTTTCACGGCCGACACCGGACTTCTTGTAGCCACCGAACGCGGCGTGGGCCGGGTACAGGTGGTAGCAGTTGGTCCAGACACGCCCGGCCTTGATCGCCCGGCCCATGCGGTAGGCACGGTTGATGTCGCGGGTCCACAGACCGGCACCGAGGCCGAACTCGCTGTCGTTGGCAATTGCCAGGGCTTCGGCTTCGTCCTTGAAGGTGGTGATACCCACCACCGGGCCGAAGATTTCTTCCTGGAACACGCGCATTTTGTTGTGGCCCTTGAGCAGGGTCGGCTGGATGTAATAACCCGTCGACAAGTCGCCCTCAAGACGCTCGGCCGCGCCGCCGGTGAGCAGCTCGGCGCCCTCTTCCTGGGCAATTTTCAGGTACGAGAGGATCTTGTCGTATTGCTGCTCGGACGCCTGGGCGCCGACCATGGTTTCGGTGTCCAGCGGGTTGCCGCGCTTGATCTTGACGATCTTCTGCATCACCACTTTCATGAAGTCGTCGTAGATCGACTCCTGCACCAGCGCTCGCGATGGACAGGTGCAGACTTCGCCCTGGTTGAAGAACGCCAGCACCAAACCTTCGGCGGCCTTCTCGATGAACTGCGGCTCGGCTTGCATGATGTCTTCGAAGAAAATGTTCGGCGACTTGCCGCCCAGTTCAACGGTGCTTGGAATGATGTTCTCGGCCGCGCATTTCATGATGTGCGCGCCAATCGGGGTGGAACCGGTGAAGGCAATCTTGGCGATGCGCTTGCTGGTGGCCAGCGCCTCACCGGCTTCGCGACCGAAACCCTGAACGATGTTCAGCACACCGGCCGGCAGCAAGTCGGCGATCAGCTCAGCGAAGACCATGATCGACAGCGGCGTCTGTTCGGCGGGTTTGAGTACCACGCAGTTACCGGCGGCCAGGGCCGGGGCAAGTTTCCAGGCGGCCATCAGCAGCGGGAAGTTCCACGGAATGATCTGCCCGACCACGCCCAATGGCTCGTGGAAGTGATAGGCGGTGGTCAGCTCATTGATCTCGGCGGCACCGCCCTCTTGAGCGCGGATGCACCCAGCGAAGTAACGGAAATGGTCGGCAGCCAGTGGCACGTCGGCATTCAGGGTTTCGCGCACGGCTTTGCCGTTGTCCCAGGTTTCGGTGACGGCGAGGATTTCCAGATTCTGTTCGATGCGATCGGCGATTTTCAGCAGCACCAAGGAGCGGTCCTGCGCCGAGGTTTTGCCCCAGGCGTCAGCCGCGGCATGGGCGGCATCGAGGGCTTTTTCGATGTCCGCGGCGCTGGAGCGAGGGAATTCGGCGATCACTTCACCGTTGACCGGCGAAGAGTTGGTGAAGTACTCACCATTGACCGGGGCGACGAACTCGCCGCCGATGAAATTGCCGTAGCGCGGTTTAAACGTAACGACGGCGCCAGGTGTACCAGGTTGTGCGTAGATCATGGTGGGCCTCTGTCTGGGTCGATGCCTGTCGGGCAAACAGGCGATGAACCGATAGTAGAGAGCCCTGCGCGTCAGACGAATGCGCCGTTGGCAGGAGGACTCTCGTTATTTGGTAGTAGATGATCGTTCCCACGCTCCGCGTGGGAATGCAGCCAGGGACGCTCTGCGTCCCAGAGCGGACGCAGAGCGTCCGTTGAGGCATTCCCACGCAGAGCGTGGGAACGATCAGTGGCAGTAATCAGTGTTTGGCGACCAGGTCTTTCGGCAGCTTGAAGGTCCAGAGCATGCCGCCCTGGTTGAAGTCCTTGATGCGCTTGGCCACTTCGCCGCCCCACAGCGGAACAGCACCACCCCAACCCGAGAGAACCGAGACGTACTGTTCGCCGTCCATTTCCCAGGTGATGGGCGAGCCGAGTACGCCGGAGCCGGTCTGGAATTCCCAGACTTTCTCGCCGGTCTTGGCATTGAATGCCTGCAGGAAACCTTCCGGCGTACCGGTGAACACCAGATTGCCCTTGGTGGTCAGCACGCCGCCCCACAGCGGCGCGTAGTTCTTGTGGCGCCAGACTTCCTTGCCGGTTTTCGGGTCGATGGCGCGCAGCACGCCGATGTAGTCTTCATTCAATGGCTTGATGGTGAAACCGGCACCGAGGAACGCCGCGCCTTTTTTGTAGGCGATGCCTTCGTTCCAGATGTCCATGCCCCACTCGTTGGACGGCACATAGAACAATCCGGTGTCCTTGTTGTAGGCCATCGGCATCCAGTTTTTCGCGCCGAGGAACGCCGGGGCTACGAATACCGAACTGCCTTTGGCTTCGGTGCCGGGCGCGCCTGGGCGGCTGGCTTCGTTGTAGATCGGCCGACCGTCTTTATCCAGGCCGGTAGCCCAGGTGATTTTGTCCACGAACGGGAAGCCGCGAATGAATTTGCCGTTGGTGCGGTCCAGCACGTAGAAGAAACCGTTACGGTCAGCGGTCGCGGCGGCTTTGATCTCTTTGCCGCCTTCGGTGTAGTTGAACGAGACCAGCTCGTTTACGCCGTCATAGTCCCAGCCGTCGTGAGGCGTGCTCTGGAAGTGCCACTTGATGGTGCCGTCATCCGGATTGAGCGCCAGACGCGACGACGAGTAGAGGTTGTCGCCAGGACGCAGGTGCGAGTTCCACGGCGCCGGGTTGCCTGTGCCGAACAGCAGCAGATTGGTTTCCGGGTCGTAGTAACCGCCGAGCCAAGGGGCGGCGCCACCGGTTTTCCAGAGATCGCCGGGCCAGGTCTTGCCGGCTTCACCGCCGGAGATGCCGTTCTCTATCGCTTTGCCATCCTTGTAGGTGTAGCCCATGTGGCCTTCGACGGTTGGACGGGTCCACAGCAGGTCGCCGTTTTTCGGGTCGTAGGCTTCGATTTTGCCGACCACCCCGAACTCGCCACCGGCGACGCCGGTAATCAGTTTGCCGTTGATCACCAACGGCGCGGCGCTGATGGAATAGCCTTCCTTGTGGTCGGCGACTTTCTTGCTCCAGACGACCTTGCCGGTGTCTTTGTTCAGGGCCACGAGCTTGGCGTCGAGGGTGCCGAAAATCACCAGGTCGCCGTACAGCGCGACACCACGGTTGATCACGTCGCAGCAAGGGCGGATGTCATCGGGCAGGCGCGCATCGTATTGCCAGAGTTTCTTGCCGGTGCGCGCATCCACCGCAAACACCCGCGAGTAGGAACCGGTCATGTACATCACGCCGTCCTTGATCATCGGCTGTGCTTGCTGACCGCGTTGTTTTTCACCGCCGAAGGAGAACGCCCAGACCGGCCGCAAGTCCTTCACGTTGTTGACGTTGAGGGTGTCCAGAGGGCTGTAGCGTTGACCCTGGACGCCCAAACCGTTGGTGACGATCTGCCCCGGGTTCTTGGGGTCCTGGAGGATGTCTTGATCAGTGACGCCGGCCAATGCCGAGCCAGACAACAGCATGGCACTGAGCAGCACGCTCAAGACGAAGGGTTGGCGACGTGCGGGTTGGGTCATGACGGCTACCTCTGCAGTTTTTTGTTATACCCGGGAAATTTTCCCGGTCTGGTGCAGATTCTTGGGCGCCGCCGCCCTTGGAACAATTGCCCGCAGTGCTGAGATTGCTAGTTCCTTAGTACCGGGTCGGAGGAGATCAACACAAGTCCCCTGTGGGAGCGAGCCTGCTCGCGATGAGGCCCTCACACTCAGCATTGATGTCGGCTGAAACACCGCCATCGCGAGCAGGCTCACTCCCACATTGGATTTGTGTTGGTTATTAGTTCGCGGCGGAATCGACACGGGTCATCTGCCCGCGCTCGTAACGCGGGTACAAATGGCTGACGCTGCGGATCAGCTCGTAGCGGCTCAGACTGATCCCGGCAAACCGTTCGGGAATGGGGCTGCGGATCATCTCGGCCATATCACTGCCATTGGCGGCGCCATCGCGCATCAACTGGTCGAGCCAGCTGAGGTAGTCGCGCATTTGCTCGAACGGCTGTTGATCGCTGGCCACCGGCCCATGGCCGGGAACGATCAGCGTCCACGGCAAGCCTTGCAAGGTGGCGATGTCCGCCAGCCACACCGCCAGCCCCGGACTGTTGGGCGTGGTCAGCGCCCGTTGGTAAAACACCAGATCCCCGGCAAACAGCACACCGGTTTTCTGGTCGAGAATAGCCAGATCCGCGCCCGTGTGCCCACCCAGGCCCAGTAGACGCAGATCGTGATTCCCAAAACTTTGCACGCCAGGCGTCAGCGTCCGGGTCGGCAACACCACTTCGGTGCCGCGCATCCAGTCGCCCACCAGTCGGTACATGTTCTCGGCCATGGCATCGCCTTGCTGTTGCAACAGCTCAGTGGTGCCGGCCAGCGCGCCAATCGGCACGTCACTGAAGGCCTGGTTACCGAGTACATGATCAGGATGATGATGGGTCAGCAGCACCTCGATCACCGGTTTGTCGGTGACCGAGGCAATCGCCTTGCGCATCGCTTCGCCGTAGCGTTTCGACGGTCCGGTGTCGATCACCACCACGCCGCGTTCGGTGACGATGAACGCGGTGTTGACGATGTTGCCGCCGTTGGCCTTGGCGAAATTATCGGTGCTGCCTTCCAGCAGCCAGGTGTCTTCGGCGATCTGCCGGGGCTCGAGTGTGTATTCAAGATCCGCCAAGGCCGGCAGGCTCAAACCGAGGAACAACAGCAGCATCCAGCGCATCACGCGCTCCTTTGGGTCAGGGTATGGCCGCATCGAATTGATTGCCGCTGTTGTCGCGCAGCATCAGGCGCGTCTGCCCTGCCCCTTCGATGTCGAAGGTCAGATTGGGGTTTTCACTGACAGCGGGAAACAACTCAAGACGGGCCAGCAACTGATCGTTCTGATCCCGCAGTTCGGCATGGTTGATGAAGAATTCCGGGATTCCGCTGACCATGCCGTTGTCCATCGGGTGCGCCACCTGCAAGCGCACGCGACTGAACTCGCCCCGGGGATAACGACCGCCCAGCACTTCGCCGATGCGCTCTTCCCAGCCCGGCTGAGTGCGCACCACACTCGGCGCCGTGCAACCGCCGCCGGCCGCATCGATCAGGGTCGAGCCGACATGCCACAACCCATCACGGGTCAGCACTGCCGCGCGCAACGGCGTGGCCTGTTCGATACGGATGCGAATCGACAGCCACGGCAGCACCCGGTCCAGCGGCTGAAAATCGACAATTTTCGGCAGCGGGTTGAGTTCAGCCCAGGCGAGGATTTTCACCACCTCGCCCTTGAACGCTCGCGCGTCGATTTCCAGCGGCACCTGCCGGGCGTCTTCGGCGAAGGGCGGCGCCAACAGCTTGACCCGATCGTCGAACACGAACGGCGCATCGCCGAGCATCTGCTTGTGATAGAAGGCCCACATCACCGAGGGCACCGGGTCTTTGCCCGGGTCGATGTCCACGGCGTGCGCGGCGATGGGTAACCAACAGGCCAATAGACAACCCGCTCGCCAGTTCACTATTGATACATCTCGGGCACGTCATAGCGCAGGCCGTAATGCCCATAAATGGTTTTGACCGAACCATCACGGATCAAGGCTTCCAGCGCCTCTTCCACGGCATAGGCCAGTTGACGGTTGCTTTCGTGCACCGCCATGCCGATCTCCCACAGCTGCTTGCCCATGTTCGGGTAGGCGTTTTCCGCCAGCGCCACTTGCGGGTCCGCCGCTTCATGCACTTGCCAGTCGATCTCGCCGCGCATGGCCATGACCGCGTCGACTTCACCGGCCTTCATGGCCGCGAACGCTTGAGGCACACCGGGATAGTGATGCGTTTTGGCGGCGAGCATCCCGCTGAACACCGAGGTCAGGTAGAACGACGGCACGCTGTCGACTTCGACGCCGATCGGGTGATGCTCGAACACGGCGACGCTACCGACTTTGTCCAGCCGGCGGCGGTCATAGGCAACCTGCCATTGTTCGTTCTGGTACGGCCCGAACATCACCACATGGCCGTTTTCCAGCTCACCCAGTTCATTGCGCTTCTGCGCGTAATCGCGGTCGTACGGCACGCGCATCATCAGGTCAGCCAGTTGCAGATCGTGCAACTGACTGGCACGCCAGATGTAATCGCGCAGGTCATCGTCGAGTTTCTCGCCGGCCGGCGCCCAAATCAAAGTGAGCCGCACGCCGAGGGCCTTGGCCAAGGCTTCGGCGAGTTCGACATCAACGCCACGGGCCTGGCCGGCGTCTTCGAAACTGTAGGGGGCGAAGTCCTTGTAGACCGCCACTTTCAGTTCCCTGGCGGCGATCATTTCGTCATAGGTACGGACCTGCGCCTGCGCTGCCTGGCAGCACAGCAACACAGCACTGATCAACACAGCGAGCAGGCGCATGGGTTATTCCTCGACGTGAACGCTGTCCAGATAAGTGCGCACCGCCCACAAAGCTTCCTGGCTCAGGTAGTCGGCCATCTTCGGCATGTAGACCCGGCCGTCACGCACGGCGCCATGGCGCACGCGTTCGACGAACCACTCATCACCGGCATCAGCGACATCGAGCAGGCGCAAATCGGGGGCGATACCGCCGGATTTGGCTTCCAGGCCATGGCAGGCTGCACAATTCTGGTTGTACGCCGAGGAGCCGATTTCCAGGGCCTTATCATGTTCCGGCGAAGTGCGGTAAGGGTTCACCGATGCCCAACCATCGGCATCGACCTTGACGCCTGCGTCCTTGATCGGGGTCAGGCCCGGGGTTTCCACCGCTTGCGGCACCACATTGCCGTGGGCCCAGACGGAACCTGCGCTGATAAAACCGGCCAGCAGTCCGGCAACGAGTAAGGCGTTGCGTTTTGTTTTCATTGTTATGCCCTCTTGATTGCACGCAAAACCTCTGTGAAGAGGCTATGGCACCCATCTTAGGAAGGGCTTCGCACAAGCCCCATGCTGCTTTGGTGGCCGCCGTCTAGTTCCTTGGTAGTAGGGCTTGTGGCGCCACAGCGCCGACACGGCTAGCGCCCCGGTGTCATGGGCAAAACCAGCAACGGCGCGGGACGCGGGCCGTGGAGCTTGTCGACGCCGATCAAGGTCAGGATCAGCAGCAACGGCAGGAGCAGCGCTTTGAGAATACGCATGATCGATCGCCTCCAATGTGATGGCCGTTATTGCCCATGCTAAAACCGCGCCGCCCCGGGCGAGTTACTACCTTGGTATTGGCTCATTGGTACTTTCTGCATATTTCCTTCTGCCTCACAGCGTTCCTATGCTGGCGCTACCTGTAATGGAGTGCCTTATGCGCCAGCTTGCCCCTTACGCCCTGATCTACCTGTTGGCGATTGCCTGCGCCGCCGGGCTGGCGACCCAGAGCCAGGCCGCGGACGCGCCGTTGCAGGTGCAGATCGGCTACCTGGGCTATCGCCCCGACCCGGGCCCGTTGCTGTCGAACGTCATTCCCGAGCCGGTCGATGCAGGGCTGCGTGGCGCCGAACTGGCAATCACCGACAGCAACAGCACCGGGCGTTTCCTCAACCAGAGTTACAACCTGGTGAGCACCAACGTCGACAATCCAGATGCCTTGGTCGAAGCGGCCAAGGCTCAGCATGAACAAGGTCTGCGCCTGTTTGTCGTCAACGCACCGGCCGCCAGCCTGCGCCGGCTCAGCGCCGTGCTGCCCGACAGTTTGCTGTTCAACGCCGGCAGCCCCGACGACAGCCTGCGCACCACCGACTGCCTGCCGAACGTGCTGCACAGCCTGCCGAGTCGGGCGATGCTCGCCGATGCGCTGGCGCAATTTCTGGTGGTGCGCAAATGGCAGCGGGCGCTGCTGATCGTCGGCCCGACCCCGGACGATCAAGCCTATGCCGCCGCCCTGCGCCGCGCGGCCAAACGCTTCGGCCTGAAACTGGTCGCGGAAAAAGCCTGGAGTTTCGACAACGATCAGCGTCGCAGCGCCCAGGCCGACATGCCGCTGTTCACCCAAACTGCTGAGTACGACGTGGTGCTGGTGGCGGATGAACGCGGTGATTTCGGCGAATACGTGCCCTACCAGACCTGGTACCCACGGCCGGTCGCCGGCACTCAGGGGCTGACCCCGGTGGGCTGGCACAAAACCGTGGAAACCTACGGCGCCGCCCAGTTGCAGAAACGCTTCGAAGCCCTGACCGGACGCTGGATGAATGACCGCGATTTCGCCGCCTGGATCGCCGTGCGCAGCATCGCCAGTGCCGTGAGCAAACTGCGTCAGGTCGATGCGATGGCGATCCGTACGCTTGAAATCAGCGATCAATTGCCGCTGGACGGCTTCAAGGGTCGCAAGCTCAGTTATCGGCCGTGGAACGGCCAGTTGCGCCAACCCATTCCCATCGTGCAGCCCCGGGCGCTGGTCAGCACGTCACCGCAAGACGGCTTCCTGCACCCCTTCAACGAAATGGACAGCCTCGGTTACGACAAGCCTGAGGTCAGCTGCCGCTTTCCCTGATCCTCCCTCCACAACAATTACAAAAAAGGAATCCGCCATGCGCCGCACCCTGCTCTCTTGCGCCCTGCTACTTGCCGCCGGGCAGGCCGCGGCCAGCACCGCCTGGGTCTCCAACGAAAAGGACAACAGCCTGAGCCTGATCGACCTGCAGACCCTGCAAGTCACCGACACCCTGCCCGTCGGCCAGCGCCCGCGCGGTCTGCTGCTGTCCCACGACAATAAGCTGCTGTACATCTGCGCCAGCGACTCGGACCGGGTCCAGGTGATGGACGTCGCCACGCGCAAGATCATCAAGGAGCTGCCGTCGGGCAAGGATCCTGAACAATTTGCCCTGCACCCGAATAATCGTTGGCTGTACGTTTCCAACGAAGACGATGCGCTGGTGACGGTGATCGACACCGAAACCTCCAAGGTGCTGAGTCAGATCAACGTCGGCGTCGAACCCGAGGGCATGGCCGTCAGCCCCGACGGCAAGTGGGCGGTGAACACCAGCGAAACCACCAACATGCTGCACTGGATCGACACCAGCACCCAGACCCTGGCCGACAGCACCCTGGTGGATCAGCGGCCGCGCTTCGTCGAGTTCACGCCCGATGGTTCCAAGCTTTGGGCCTCGGCGGAAATTGGCGGCACGGTGACCATTCTCGACGTCGCCACCCGCAAGATCCTCAAGACCCTGACCTTCCAGATCAAGGGCGTACACCCGGACAAAGTCCAACCGGTAGGGATCAAGCTCAGCGCCGACGGCAAGTACGGTTTCGTCGCCCTCGGCCCTGCCAATCATGTGGCGGTGATCGACGCCAAAACCTTCGAAATCCTTGATTACCTGCTGGTTGGCCGGCGTGTCTGGCAGATGTCGTTTACCCCGGATCAAAAGCAATTGCTGGCCACCAACGGCGTCAGCGGCGACGTGTCGGTGATCGATGTCGACAGCCTCAAAGTCACCCAGTCGATCAAGGTCGGGCGCTATCCGTGGGGCGTGGTGGTGACGCCATGAACGCACTCGAAGTCAGCGAGCTGAGTTTCGCTTATGGTGCGAAAGAGGCGTTGCGTCAGGTGAGTTTCAGCCTGGCACCCGGCCGTTTCGCTGCGTTGCTGGGGCCAAACGGCGCGGGCAAATCGACGCTGATTGCCCTGCTCACTCGACTCTACGATGTGCAGCGCGGTGACATCCGCGTCGGTGGCTGTTCATTACGCAACGCGGCGCGTCCGGCGCTCAAGCAATTGGGTGTGGTGTTTCAGCAAAGCACGCTGGACCTGGACCTCAGCGTCGAGCAAAACCTGCGTTATCACGCCGCACTGCATGGAATGTCCCGGCGCCAGACCGGCCTGCGGGTCGACGCCGAACTGGCTCGTCAGGCCTTGACCGAACGCCGTCGCGAACGGGTCCGCGAACTCAATGGCGGCCACCGTCGCCGGGTGGAAATCGCCCGCGCGTTGCTGCACGAGCCACGCCTGCTGCTGCTCGATGAGGCCAGTGTCGGCCTCGATCCGGCCAGTCGGCTGGCACTCAATCAACACATCCGCAGCCTGTGCCTCGAGCAAGGCATCAGCGTGCTCTGGACCACTCACTTACTCGATGAAGTACAGCCGAGCGACGACTTGTTGATCCTGCATCAGGGTCGGCTGGTCGCCAGCGGGCAGGCGGACGCCCTGAGCCTGGAACACGGCGGCGACCTCGGCTCGGCCTTCACTCGACTGACGACTTCAGGAGCCGCCCAATGAATGCCTACTGGCAATGTTTCAGCGGCATCGTGCTGCGTGAATGGCTGCGCTTTGTGTTGCAACGCACGCGGTTTCTCAGCGCTTTGGTTCGGCCGTTGTTGTGGCTGCTGGTGTTCGCCGCCGGTTTTCGCGCCGCACTCGGGATCGCGATCATCGAGCCCTATGACACCTACATTCCGTATGAGGTGTACATCATCCCCGGGCTGGCCTGCATGATCTTGCTGTTCAACGGCATGCAAGGTTCGCTTTCGATGGTCTACGACCGGGAAATGGGCAGCATGCGTGTGTTGCTGACCAGTCCCCTGCCCCGGACTTTCCTGCTGTGCAGCAAACTGTTGGCCACCTCGCTGATCTCGTTGTTGCAGGTGTACGCCTTTCTGGCGATTGCCTGGGTATACGGCGTGCAACCACCGGCCATGGGGCTGTTGATCGCCTTGCCGGCGTTGCTGCTGGTGGCGTTGATGCTCAGCGCGTTGGGCTTGTTGCTGTCCAACGCGATCCGTCAGTTGGAGAACTTTGCCGGGGTGATGAATTTCGTGATCTTCCCGCTGTTTTTCCTGTCGTCGGCGCTGTATCCGCTGTGGAAAATGCGCGAGTCCAGCGAGTGGCTGTACTGGTTGTGCGCATTGAACCCGTTCACCCATGCGGTGGAACTGGTGCGGTTTGCCTTGTATGAACGCTTCAATCCGTTGGCACTGGCGGTGTGCGTGGGGCTGACGCTGATATTCGCGCTGCTCGCCGTGTTCACCTTCAACCCGCAACACGCCGCCCTGCGTAAAACCAACTAACAACACAAATCCCCCTGTGGGAGCGGGCTTGCTCGCGAAGGCGGTGTATCAGCCAACGTAAATGTTGAATGCGAAGCCGCCTTCGCGAGCAAGCCCGCTCCCACAGTTGATCTCCATTGAACAGGGTGAAATTACTACTTTAGTACTGGTTTTCCTGTCTATCGTCGCATTCCAATCGCACCGAGACTGGCATGTAATAGGTTCATAACTATAAGGATTGAACCCCCATGCCGCGTGCCCGACGTCGTCTGCTACGCCCTTCTCTCGCCGCGCTTTCGCTGAGCCTGTTGCTGGGCGTCGCGCAGGCCGAAACACCGCTGTTCTCCGCTGACGGCTATCGCATCGGTCTGTACCGCAGCCCGACCCCGAATCAAGTCCAGGGCGCCGGCATCATCGATACCGCCGCCCTGCAAACCCTGCTGACCCAGACGCCGCGTCCAGTGCTGATCGACGTCTACCGCCGCCAGTGGTTGCAAGGACGTTTCATCGAGGACCAGCCCCACGAAAACCTGCCCGGCAGCCATTGGCTGGCCAATACCGGCGACGGTGACCTGACGCCCGACTGGCAGGACTATTTTGCGCGTAAGCTGAACACATTGACCGCAGGCGATCTCACGCAACCGCTGGTCTTCTACTGCCGCTCCGATTGCTGGCTGAGCTGGAACGCCGTGAAGCGCGCCGCCGCCATAGGCTATAAGACTCTGTATTGGTATCGCGACGGCCTGGACGCCTGGCAGGCCGCCAACCTGCCCGTATCGCCGGCCCAGCCCGAGCCCTTCCCCTGACCTTTACGCGTGCGAGTTGTTGCCACACCCTAATCAAAATAATGAGGTGAAAGGCTATGTACAAAATTCTGATTGCCGACGATCACCCGCTGTTTCGCGAAGCCATTCATAACGTCATCAGCGATGGTTTTCCGGGCAGCGAGGTGATGGAAACCGCCGACCTGGACAGCGCCCTGGTGCTGACGCAGGAACACGACGACCTGGACCTGATCCTGCTCGACCTGAACATGCCCGGCATGCACGGCCTCAATGGCCTGATCAACCTGCGCAACGAGGCGCCGACCATTCCGGTGGTGATCGTCTCGGCCGAACAGGACAAACAAGTCGTGCTGCAAGCCATCACTTACGGCGCGGTGGGTTTCATCACCAAATCCTCGCCACGGGTGCAGATGACCGAAGCCATCCAGCAAATCCTCAATGGCAATGTCTACTTGCCGCCAGACATCATCCGCACGCAAAAATGCGGTACAAGGCGCATGAACGATGCCCCGAGCTTCCCGCCGGAACTGCTCCAGGCCTTGACCCGCAAGCAGTTGCTGGTGCTCGAACGCATGACCAAGGGCGAGTCGAACAAACAGATCGCCTACACCCTGGAAATCGCTGAAACCACGGTTAAGGCGCATGTCTCGGCAATCCTGCGCAAACTCAATGTGCACAACCGGGTGCAGGCGATTTTGAGTGCCGGCGACATAGATTTCGGGTCTTACTTACGGCGTTGAGACCGAGTCGCCCCTTTCGCGAGCAGGCTCGCTCCCACATTGGATCTGAGTGAACTCGGTCAATTGTGGGAGCGAGCTTGCTCGCGATGGGGCCAGTGAACACACCAGAAGATTCAGGGCCTGCCGAGCAAATGACTCATCGCCGTCTTGAGCTTCATCGGCCGCACCGGTTTGTGCATCAGGGTGTGGCCCAGTTCGCGGATCTGCTGCTTCAGCTCGTTGCTGTAATTAGCAGTAATCATCATCGCCGGAATCGCCGAGCCGCGACGGGCGTTGATCCGGGCCACGGCATCGACGCCGTTCTGATCGTCATTCAGGTGATAGTCGGCGATCAACAAGTCAGCTTCTTCGTGATAGTTGTCCACTTGCCGCGCCAGGTCCTCCTCGGACAGCGCCGTGACCACCAGGCACCCCCACCCTTCGAGCAACGTGCGCATGCCGGCGCAAATGGCCGCGTCGTTGTCCAGCACCCACACCCGCGCCCCACGCAGGCGTTCAAGCATCGGTTCACTCATCAGCAGACTCGGTAGCGCCTTGGGTGCCGTGGCGCTGAGCGGTACTTCGACCGAGAACATCGAACCCTTTCCCGGCCACGAACGCACATGAATGCGGTGACCGAGAATCCCGGCGATCTTTTCCACGATCGCCAGCCCCAAGCCCAAACCGCGATCCTGATCAGGACGCTGCACATCACCGCGTTTGAACTCCTGAAAAATCTCCTCGAGGCGGTTTTCGGCAATGCCCATGCCGCTGTCCCAGACCTCAATCGACAGGCGCTGGTGATGACGCCGGCAACCGAGCACCACACGACCGCTGTAGGTGTAGCGAATGGCGTTGCTCAACAGATTTCGAAGAATCCGCGCCAGCAACTGAATGTCGCTGCGCACCAGTGCCGAACACGGGATGAAATGCAGTTCCAGGCCTTCACTGCGAGCCACTTGGGTGTACTCGGCCGCAAGGTTCTCCAGCAATTCGCTCAGGGCGAACGGCGCAATGTCGGCGTTGATCACCCCGGCATCCAGTTTGGAAATGTCCACCAGCGTACCCAGCAGGTTCTCCACATCCTCCAGCGAGTTGCTGACGTTGCGCACCAAAATGGCATTGGCCACCGGCTCCCGCCGTTCGAGCAACGCGCTGGTAAACAGCCGCGCGGCGTTCAGCGGTTGCAGCAGGTCGTGACTGACGGCGGCGAGAAACTTGGTCTTCGACAGGTTGGCCTGTTCGGCTTCGAGTTTGGCTTCACGCAGGCGAGATTCCGCCCGCCGACGCTCGTCGATCTCGCGCAGCAACTGGTCATTGAGCGTGGTCAGTTCCGCCGTGCGTTCGCGCACCCGCAACTCAAGATTCTGATAGGCCTGGTGCAGCGCTTCAGCGGTGCGACGGCGTTCGGTGATGTCGCGGATCAACACAAAAATCCCCACCACTTCCCCGGTGGCGAGGCGATTGGGTACGTAGGAGCGCAGCATGTAGCGCTCCTGATTGTTGATGTTGGTTTCGGCGAACTCGAACGTCACGCTCTCACCGGCCAGGGCCCGGGCCACGTAGGCTTCCAGGCGCTGGTAATGCTGCTCGCTGTGGACTTCGCGCAGGCTCTGCCCAAGCATCACGCCCCGAGGCCAGCAGTACCATTCTTCATACACCTTGTTGGTGAACTCGTAGACCAGATCGGCATTCAGGTAGGCAATCAGTGCCGGCACATGGTCGGTGATCAGGCGAATCCAGCGCTCGCTTTCGCTCAGCGCTTCGGCGTGCTGGTAGCGTTCGGTGATGTCGGTGAAGGTGTTGACGAAACCGCCGGTGGGCAACGGATGGGTGCGGATTTCCAGCACTCGGCCATCGTAGAGACGCTGCTCGCATTCCTGCACGTGCCGCCCGTTTAAATCCCGACTGGCCGGGGTCAGCAGGTTCAACTCGCTGTCGCCGATCACTTCGGCAAACGGACGATGAGCCGCCACCGGGGCCAGGCCGCTGAGTTCGAGGAAACGCCGGTTCCACAACTCCAGAATGCCCTCGGCGTTGACCATGGCCACGCCTTGGGAGAGGTTGTCGACCGCCCGTTGCAACAAATGGGATTTTTGCGCCACCGCCTGCTCGCGGCGCACGGTTTCGCTGAGTTTGACGTCGGTAATGTCGGTGAACAGGATCACCCGCCCGCCTTCTTGGGTAGGTCGTTCGCTGACTTGCAACCAGCGACCGTCCTGCAGACGATAGAGCAGATTTTCGTCGGCATGCCCACGCGGTTCTTCAGTGAACAGCCCGGTGGCGGACATCAACCGCTTGACCTCGGCCAGGCGCATGCCGGCGTTGATCCGCACCCGGCTGTTGCCCCAGAACGCCTTGAAGCGGCTATTGAACAAGACGATCCGCTGGTCCGCATCGAACAGCACAAACGCGTCGGAAATGCTCTCGATCGCATCGATCAAATGCTGATGCGCGGTTTCCGCCCGCAGCCGTGCCTCGCTGAGCAAGTGATTGCCCGACTTGAGTTCGGCCATGGCCTGATTCAATGCGTCGGTGCGTTCACGCACCTGCTCGGCCAGCACCACCGAATGCTGGAACGCCGCGTAGGGGTCATTGCCGCGGGTGATGCCAGACTCGATCCGCTCGATCAGCGCGCCATTGATGCGCTGCAGTTTGTGGTTGTCGCGCTGCAGGCTGGCGATCTGCGCCTGGAGCTCAACGGTGTCCAGGGGACCGGCCTCGGGCAATGGCAACCCCGGTGAAGGTCTGGTTGATGTGCATGCCATTGAACTGTTCTCCGTAGGTGTTAAAACCCATCACCCGCTGGTCACGCAAAAACGTTCCGATCTGCTCCAGACTGCCGCCGTCTTCGAGTTCCAGACGCCTGAGAAAGCAGTCGCAGCCGATGGTCAGCAACAGGTCGCCGAGACGCTCCTGCAACCCTTCGAACAGGGTTTGCAGGTTCGGCAGCATCGGGCCTGGCGTCATGACCGTGAGAACGATGCCGTTTTCCACCGCACAGTAGAAACTCAGGCTCAGGTCCGGGTGAACCTGCTGGATCGCCCGCACGTAATACTGATCGTTGATCCGCACGGCCAAGGGGTGCGCGGCGAAGATCCGATGATCGAGCTCCGCCACTGGCACGCCGATGTGCCGGGCGTACTCCTCGGCGGCCGGCTCGGCATTCAGTTCAAAGACCCGGCGCGAGGCGCTGTCGGCCCCGGTGACCACCAGTTTTTCCGCCCTCGGCAAGATGTGGTGAGTGGTGAACACCTCGAAATCCAACCAGGTATTGACCAGCACCACCACCGCCGCGCCGCTGTGAAACTCGCCATTAAAATAGACGTGGGTGTGGGTCAGGTAATTGTCATCGCCGGCCGAACCGCCGAAATGTGGAATGTCGCCCAACGCCGCACTCAGGGCGGCAAGGACCATTTCTTCACGACTGGACAAGCCATCGAGCAAGGTCAACGCAAAGCTGTTGCCCTTGATCGGCGCGAGGGTGTTGCTGCGACAGCCACCGACCAGTCGCTCGACCATTTGCTGGGCGTCGATCAGGCTGAAGCGCTCCATCTCGGAGATCAGTTCGGCGTCGATGGAAAAATGGCGATGGTCGAAGCCCACCGCGGTCACGCAATTGCGGCCGTAGCCCAAGGGCGTGATTTCCCCGGCGCTGGTGCAACCCACCAGGCGAATGCCGCCGAAGCTTTGTTGCAAGGCCTGGCCTAGCGCCTGCAAGTCGTACTCGGCGGAACAGAAAAACAGCACGAAGCCCAAGTGCGGGTGCAACAGTTGTCGTGCCAGCTCCTGGGCCACCTGTTGGGCATCGGTGGCCTGGGACATTGCACTGACCACACCTTCATCACTCTGGACCTGCTGCATCGTCGCCTCCCGCAGGTGCGCATGTATGAGGCTCGAGTGTACGAAGCCTGTGAGCTGCTACGTATGCTACTTGGGTAGCGGGTAGCCGCTTCGATGGGATGAGAACGGTGTCGACCCTCGCCGCGATGCGCGCAGCGAAGGTCGCCACCAAAGGCTTACCAGGTCAGCACCGCCCCCACCGCAAAGGTGTCGGTGTCTTCGTCTTGGGCATTGGTGTCGTGGCCGTTGATTGCGAACTGGTTGTACTCGGCCACCAGCTTGAGGTTGTCGTTGACGTCATGGAACAGCGCGATGCCGCGCGTTTCGTAGTCCGCGCCGCTGCCGACCACGCCATTGCCGTCGTCGTTGGTCTTGCCGTAAGACAAGGCCAACCGGTTCTTGCCCAGTTTGTAGGAGCCCTGCAACAGGTAACCGTCGCTGTCGACGTTACGCAGGGTCGGTTCGCCGGCGTTGTTGGTGAAGAACGGGTTGATGCCCTTGGCCTGGAAGCCGGAACCGGTGAGGGACAAGCCGCCCATTTTCGCCTGCACGCCATAGCCGACGCCTTTGGAGGTGACGGACTGGACGGTGGAATCGGTGTTGTCCGACGTCTGGTAGCTGCCGTTGACCCAGCTGTAGATCTTCGCCCCGGCGAGGTCGAACTGATAGGTGATCTCGCTTTCGGTACGCGGGTTTTCTTGGTAAGCCTTGCCTGTCGGGCTGCTGTCGTTGGTGTCCACCGGGTCCATGATCCCCACGGCCACCCGCAAACCCTCCATCACCGGCGTGCGGTAGGTAATCTGCGACGTCGGGAACGGGTACGGATAACCCGTGCCGATGTTGCCGAACGACACCCCGCCACCGTCCACCAGGCCCAGGGAATCGCTGACCTGACCGTAACCGGCGAGCATTTCATCCAGCAGGATGTTGGAACGGGCGAACAGGCCGAAGTCCTTGCCGATCAGCACTTCGCCCCACTCCGGGTTGGCCACGGTGCCGTAGAACTGCCGCACATCGATAGCGGTGTCGGTGCCGTTGGTTTCGCTGTCGTTGATGGTCACCCAGAAGGAAGACCGTGCGCCAAGCTTGAGGTCGTCGATCTGCTTGCTCATGTTGAAGCCCAGATAGTTGGGCAGAAAACCCATCTTCACACGCGCCTGCCGCCGGTCGAACTGGTCGCCGGCACGGTCCACTTTGCTGTTCACATAGAAGGCGTTGATGTAGCCGTCGGTGGAAAACGTGGTCTGGTCCTTGTCGTACAGCACGATCTCGGCTTGGGCCATCGAGCTCAATCCGAGGGTCGACAGGCTGGCGATGAAGGCAGGCAAGAAACGATGCTTGATGTTCTTATTGTTGTGCATGACGCGCTCCGCAGCGGGGGACTGGATGTCGGAGGCGATTATCGAAAGCTGACCGGCGGCGTCATACGCTGCCTTGGAGGCGGTTTTGAAGTGCTTTGGAGTGGCAGGTGATGCGCGGCAAGTTCGGTGTAAGACCGTCCGTCGACGAGGCCCGGAACTTAGGGTGTACGCCTGTGGAACGGACTGGCATCCACAGGAACCGGTACTTGCTAGACGCCCGCTCTAAACAGCATGTAAGCGGCGACCACGACACAGATGCTGGCGAAGCCGATCTGCAATCCCCGGGCCGGTACTCGCGCGCAAAGTCTTCGACCAATGATCATGCCGACGATGCTCGCGACGATAAACGCCACGCCCAAACCGTCGATTCGCACCCCGGCCTGAAACGCGCCGATCACGCCGATGGCGGAAATCAGGCTGATGACCATCAAGGAAGTGGCGACGATTCCGCGCATCTGCACATCGGTCAGCTGCTTGAACGCCGGGACGATCAGGAAGCCGCCGCCCACCCCGAGCAACCCGGAAACGACACCGGTCACCGCGCCCAGTGCCGCGAGGGTCGCGGTGCACTTGGCGGTCCAGGAAAAGCGTCCGGTCTGCTGATCGAGCATGCAGTTCTTCTGGCCCCAGTTGGCGTGGCCGTGGTCGCTTGGACCTTCGTCCTGGCGCTCACGACGCAGCATCCGCCAGGCCACCATGACCATTAGCAGGCTGAACAGGATCATCAGGATTTTTTCCGGCAACTGATGGGCGAAGTAGATGCCGACCGGCGAAAAAACCGCCCCCAACAGGGCGATCAGCAAGGCTGCGCGGTAGCGCACCAGGCCATGGCGCAACCCGTCAATGGCGCCGACAGCCGCCGCACTGCCCACCGCAAAAAGTGCGACCGGTGCAGCCTGGGTCATGGTCAAACCCAGCCCCAGCACCAAGGCCGGCACCGCAAGAATGCCGCCACCGGCGCCGGTCAAACCCAGTACCAACCCCATCACCACGCCAAAGAAACTTGCCAGCAACATAAAACACTCGTGATCTGCAAAAAAAGCCGGGAGCGCCCGGTATCGATGACTG
This sequence comes from Pseudomonas sp. GL_093, assembly GCF_057837605.1. Taxonomy (NCBI): domain Bacteria; kingdom Pseudomonadati; phylum Pseudomonadota; class Gammaproteobacteria; order Pseudomonadales; family Pseudomonadaceae; genus Pseudomonas; species Pseudomonas sp. GL_093. The sequence goes on from NZ_CM174448.1 coordinate 3,882,660, forward strand.
ACAGGATAGAGCCCGCACAGTTTTTTTCATTAATTGAATTGATGCGGGCTGGTCAGCGCAGGGAAAATGAAACTACCCTCAAGGCTTAACCAGAAAGAAACGGCCACCATGTCCGCCTTGATTGAAGCTTTTTTAGACCCTGCCTCATCGACCTACAGCTACGTGATCTACGAGCACGATGGCGGGCACTGCGCCATCGTCGACCCGGTGCTCGACTACGACCCCGCCGCCGGGCGAACCGCCACCGTCCAGGCCGACAAGATCATCGCTTTCGTTCGCCAACATCAGCTGCAGGTGCAATGGCTGCTGGAGACCCATGCCCATGCCGATCACCTGTCCGCCGCACCGTATTTGCGTCGGGAACTGGGGGGCAAGATTGCTATCGGCGAATCCATCAGCAAGGTTCAGGGCGTGTTCAAGACCCTGTTCAATCTTGAACCGGAATTCTGTATCGATGGTTCGCAGTTTGATCATCTGTTCGCGCCGGATGAATCGTTCAGGATCGGCAACCTCAAGGCCACGGCGCTGCATGTTCCTGGCCACACGCCAGCGGACATGGCTTATCTGATCGACAGCGATGTGATTCTAGTGGGCGATACGCTGTTCATGCCGGATGTGGGCACCGCGCGCTGCGACTTTCCCGGCGGCAACGCCAACCAGATGTTTGCCTCGATTCGCAAACTGCTGGCCTTCCCTGCCGGCGTTCGACTTTATGTCTGTCACGATTACCCGCCTGCGGGCCGTGAACCTCAGTGCATGAGCACGGTGGGCGAGCAGCGTAAAAGCAACATTCACATTCATGACAGTATCGACGAAGCCGCGTTCGTCGCCATGCGCACCGGGCGCGATGCGGGGTTGGGCATGCCGACGCTGTTGCTGCCGGCGATTCAGGTGAATGTGCGGGCGGGGAATTTACCGCCGGCCGAGGGCAACGGCGTGACCTACCTCAAAATCCCGATCAACAGACTCTGAGTTTCCCCTCGTAGCAGCTGTCGAGCACCGCGAGGCTGCGTTCGGTTTGGGCCGCATTCGGACGAAGCAGTCGTAGAACCTGTAATCGCGTTCTTTCTGACAGACCGCAGACGCAGCCTCGCGGTGCTCGACAGCTGCTACAGGGGATTTGCGTTTAGTTGTTGAGGGTCAAGCCATTGGCCGGCAACGGCAGCGCGGTTTTATAGCGCACCTGCTTGAGTGCAAAGCTCGAACGGATGTTGGCAACGCCGGGGACTTTGGTGAGGAAGTCCATCATGAAACGCTCCAGCGACTGAATAGTAGGCACCAGTACGCGAATCAAATAGTCCGGGTCGCCGGCCATCAAATAGCACTCCATCACTTCCGGGCGATCCGAGATCGCCTCCTCGAAATGCTGCAACGCCTCCTCCACCTGTTTTTCCAGGCTGACGTGAATGAACACATTCACGTGCAGCCCCAGCAGCTCGGCATCCAGCAGCGTCACTTGCTCACGAATCAGGCCCAATTCTTCCATCGCCTTGACCCGGTTGAAGCACGGGGTTGGCGACAGGTTAACCGAGCGTGCGAGGTCGGCGTTGGTGATGCGCGCGTTCTCCTGAAGGCTGTTCAAAATGCCGATATCGGTACGGTCCAGTTTACGCATGAGACAAAACCACCTGTTTTTTATGTTTATGCAGATTTTTTATCCTCAAATGATCGCCAACGCAACGAAACAGAGAGAAATATTCTTCTTGGCCCGGCCTATGATTGTTGTAGGACAAGATTTCTTTCATCGAAGAATGACGGTCAGCTCACTACAAGAAATTCACAAGATCGAGCGTAGAAGCCATGAACCAAGCGTACGAACCGCTGCAACTGCACGTTCCCGAACCATCGGGCCGTCCTGGCTGCAAAACCGACTTCTCCTACCTGCGTCTGACCGACGCCGGCACGGTGCGCAAACCCCCAATCGACGTTGAACCGGCCGACACCGCTGATCTGGCCAAGGGCCTGATTCGCGTGCTCGATGACGAGGGCAATGCCCTCGGTCCATGGGCTGAAGGCGTACCGGCCGAGATCCTGCGTAAAGGCATGCGTGCCATGCTCAAGACGCGGATCTATGACAACCGCATGGTCGTCGCTCAGCGCCAGAAAAAAATGTCGTTCTACATGCAGAGCCTTGGCGAAGAAGCCATCGGCAGCGGCCAGGCCTTGGCGCTGAACGTCGATGACATGTGCTTCCCGACGTACCGCCAGCAAAGCATTCTGATGGCGCGAGACGTGCCGCTGGTGGACCTGATCTGCCAACTGCTGTCCAACGAGCGTGATCCGCTCAAGGGACGTCAGCTGCCGATCATGTATTCGGTCAAAGACTTCGGTTTCTTCACCATTTCCGGCAACCTCGCCACCCAATTTGTACAAGGCGTGGGCTGGGGCATGGCCTCGGCGATCAAGGGCGATACCAAAATCGCCTCGGCCTGGATCGGCGACGGCGCTACCGCTGAATCCGACTTCCACACCGCCCTCACCTTCGCTCACGTTTACCGTGCGCCAGTGATCCTCAACGTGGTCAACAACCAGTGGGCGATCTCCACCTTCCAGGCGATTGCCGGTGGTGAAGCCACCACGTTCGCCGGTCGTGGCGTCGGTTGCGGCATTGCCTCCCTGCGGGTCGATGGCAACGATTTTGTCGCGGTCTACGCCGCCTCTGCCTGGGCTGCTGAACGCGCCCGCCGCAACCTCGGCCCGACCATGATCGAATGGGTCACCTACCGCGCCGGCCCGCACTCGACTTCCGATGACCCGTCCAAATACCGTCCTGCCGACGACTGGAGCTACTTCCCGCTGGGCGACCCGATTGCGCGCCTGAAGCAGCACCTGGTGAAAATCGGTCAGTGGTCCGAAGAGGAACACGTCGCCGTCAGCGCCGAACTCGAAGCCGAAGTGATCGCCGCGCAAAAAGAAGCCGAACAGTACGGCACCCTCGCCGGCGGCCAGATTCCAAGCGCCGCGACCATGTTCGAAGACGTTTATAAAGAGATGCCGGAGCACTTGAAGCGCCAGCGTCAAGAGTTGGGGATCTGACATGAACGATCACAACAACAAAATCGAGTTGGAAACCGCCATGACCACGACCACCATGACCATGATCCAGGCCCTGCGCTCGGCCATGGATGTGATGCTTGAGCGTGACGACAACGTCGTGGTGTTCGGCCAGGACGTCGGCTACTTCGGCGGCGTGTTCCGTTGCACCGAAGGCCTGCAGAACAAGTACGGCACCTCCCGGGTGTTCGATGCGCCGATCTCCGAAAGCGGCATCGTCGGCGTCGCCGTCGGTATGGGCGCTTATGGTCTGCGGCCGGTTGCCGAGATCCAGTTCGCCGATTACGTCTACCCGGCGTCGGACCAGATCATTTCCGAAGCCGCCCGCCTGCGTTATCGCTCGGCCGGCGAGTTCACTGCACCGATGACCCTGCGCATGCCTTGCGGCGGCGGCATCTACGGCGGCCAGACGCACAGCCAGAGCATCGAAGCGATGTTCACCCAGGTCTGCGGTTTGCGCACGGTCATGCCGTCCAACCCTTATGACGCCAAAGGCTTGTTGATCGCCTCCATCGAAAACGATGACCCGGTGATCTTCCTCGAGCCAAAACGCCTGTACAACGGCCCGTTCGACGGTCACCACGAACGTCCGGTAACCCCATGGTCGAAACACCCGGCCGCACAAGTACCGGACGGTTACTACACCGTGCCGCTGGACGTCGCCGCCATCACCCGTCCAGGCAAGGACGTGACCATCCTGACTTACGGCACCACCGTTTACGTGTCGCAAGTGGCGGCTGAAGAAACCGGTATCGATGCTGAAGTCATCGACCTGCGTAGCCTGTGGCCACTGGACCTGGACACCATCGTCAAGTCGGTGAAGAAAACCGGCCGCTGCGTGATCGTTCACGAAGCGACCCGCACCTGCGGTTTCGGCGCCGAACTGGTCGCCCTGGTGCAAGAGCACTGCTTCCACTACCTGGAAGCGCCTATCGAGCGCGTCACCGGTTGGGACACTCCCTACCCGCACGCACAAGAGTGGGCGTATTTCCCTGGTCCGTCCCGAGTGGGCGCGGCTTTGCATCGGGTTATGGAGGTCTGAATGGGCACGCACGTTATTAAAATGCCGGACATTGGCGAAGGCATTGCAGAAGTTGAATTGTCGGTTTGGCACGTCAAAGTCGGCGACATGGTCGTCGAAGATCAGGTACTCGCCGATGTCATGACCGACAAGGCGATGGTCGACATCCCGTCGCCGGTGAACGGCAAAGTGATTGCGCTGGGCGGTGTGCCCGGCGAAGTCATGGCAGTTGGCAGCATCCTGATCAGCATTGAAGTCGAAGGCGCGGGCAACGTTAAAGAGTCGGCTCAGCCTGCACCTGTTAAAGAAGCGCCGGTTGCGGCACCAAAAGTTGCCGCCGCTGTTGAAAGCAAACCGGTCGCTGCTGCAGCGCCGCGAGCTGCCGTATGCCAAGGCCCAATGGTCGCTCGCGAAGCTGATGAGCGTCCGCTGGCCTCCCCGGCTGTACGCAAACATGCGCTGGACCTCGGTATCCAGTTGCGTCTGGTGCGTGGCACCGGCCCTGCCGGTCGGGTGCTGCACGAAGACCTCGACGCCTATCTGGCCCAGGGTCAACAGCCGCAATCCAGCGCTGCCGCCGCTTACGCTCAGCGTAACGACGAAGAACAAATCCCGGTCATCGGCATGCGCCGCAAGATTGCCCAGCGCATGCAGGACGCTACTCAGCGCGCCGCTCACTTCAGTTACGTCGAAGAAATCGACGTCACCGCCGTGGAAGAACTGCGCGCGCACCTGAACGAAAAACACGGCGCGACCCGCGGCAAGCTGACCTTGCTGCCGTTCCTGGTCCGCGCATTGGTCGTCGCCCTGCGCGACTTCCCGCAGATCAACGCCCGTTACGACGACGAAGCCCAGGTCATCACCCGCCTCGGCGCGGTGCATGTCGGCGTCGCCACGCAAGCCGATATCGGTTTGATGGTGCCGGTGGTCCGTCACGCCGAAACCCGCAGCTTGTGGGACAGCGCTCAGGAAATTTCTCGCCTCGCTACCGCTGCCCGTAATGGCAAAGCCAGCCGCGATGAACTGTCCGGCTCGACCATTACCCTGACCAGCCTCGGCGCCTTGGGCGGTATCGTCAGCACCCCGGTGCTGAACCTGCCGGAAGTAGCGATCGTCGGCGTCAACAAAATCGTCGAACGCCCGATGGTCGTCAAAGGCCAGATCGTGATTCGCAAGATGATGAACCTCTCCAGCTCCTTCGATCACCGCGTGGTCGATGGCATGGACGCGGCGCAATTCATCCAGGCCATTCGTGGCTTGCTCGAACAACCCGCCACCCTGTTTGTGGAGTAAGGCATGCAAACTCTGAACACCACACTGCTGATCATCGGCGGCGGCCCTGGCGGATATGTGACGGCGATTCGTGCCGGTCAGCTGGGCATCTCGACCATTCTGGTTGAAGGCGAATCGTTGGGCGGCACCTGCCTGAACATCGGCTGCATTCCGTCGAAAGCGCTGATCCACGTCGCGGAACAGTTTCACCAGACCCAACATCACAGCCAGCACTCGGCGCTGGGTATCAGCGTGTCGGCGCCGACGCTCGATATCAGCAAAAGTGTCGAGTGGAAGGACGGCATCGTCGATCGCCTGACCACTGGCGTTTCAGCGCTGCTGAAAAAGAACAAAATCCAGGTTATTCAAGGTTTTGCGAAAGTTATCGATGGTAAAACCGTAGAAGTCGGCGACACGCGCATTCAGTGCGAGCACCTGGTGCTGGCCACCGGTTCGAAAAGCGTGAACCTGCCGATGCTGCCGATTGGCGGGCCGATCATTTCCTCCACCGAAGCCCTGGCGCCGACGTCCGTGCCGAAACGGCTGATCGTGGTCGGTGGCGGTTACATCGGTCTGGAGCTGGGGATTGCCTATCGCAAACTCGGCGCCGAGGTCAGCGTGGTCGAGGCTCAGGATCGTATCCTGCCGGCCTACGACGCCGAACTGACGCAGCCTGTGCATGACGAACTGAAAAAGCTCGGCATAAAGCTTTACTTGAAGCACAGCGTCCAAGGCTTTGATTCTGTTAGCAATACACTGCAAGTTCTTGACCCGAATGGCGACACCCTGAACCTGGAAACCGATCAGGTGCTGGTGGCCGTTGGCCGCAAACCGAACACTCAAGGCTGGAACCTCGAAGGTTTGAACCTGGACATGAACGGCTCGGCGATCAAGATCGACAACCGCTGCCAGACCAGCATGCGCAACGTGTATGCCATTGGCGACGTGAGCGGCGAACCGATGCTCGCGCATCGGGCCATGGCTCAGGGCGAGATGGTTGCCGAACTGATCAGCGGTAAATCCCGCGAGTTCAACCCGACTGCCATCGCCGCCGTGTGCTTTACCGACCCGGAACTGGTGGTGGTCGGCAAGACCCCGGACGACGTCAAGGCGGCGGGTCTGGACTGCATCGTTTCCAGCTTCCCGTTTGCGGCCAATGGCCGGGCGATGACTCTGGAATCGAAAAGCGGCTTCGTACGGGTCGTGGCGCGGCGTGACAATCATCTGATTGTCGGCTGGCAGGCGGTCGGTGTGGGCGTGTCTGAATTGTCGACGGCGTTCGGTCAGAGCCTGGAAATGGGCGCCCGACTGGAAGACATCGCCGGCACCATCCACGCGCATCCGACGTTGGGCGAGGCTGTGCAGGAAGCGGCGTTGCGTGCCCTTGGCCACGCGTTGCACCTGTAAAGACGCACACAAAACCCTGTAGCAGCTGTCGAGCACCGCGAGGCAGCGTTCGGCGACGAAGTCGTCGTAATTCGCCCCACGCGGTCTACATGAAAGAACGCGATGGCCGGTTTTGCGACGACTTCGTCGCCGAACGCTGCCTCGCGTTGCTCGACAGCTGCTACATCGGGTGCATCGATGGTCGCAGAGATCGAATTGCGGGCTGCGAATTGGGCCCGGAATGAAGTATTGTTGTCCCCATCCAGAAAAACGTCAGAAGCCTTGAACCGTTTCGGCGGTTGTTAAGTGATAGAGGGTGTCATGGGTAACGAAAGCATCAATTGGGACAAGTTGGGTTTTGACTACATCAAGACAGACAAGCGCTATCTGTCGCACTGGCGTAATGGCGAGTGGGACAAAGGCACCCTGACCGAAGACAATGTGCTGCACATCAGCGAAGGCTCTACTGCCCTTCACTATGGCCAGCAATGCTTCGAAGGGCTGAAGGCCTATCGTTGCAAGGACGGTTCGATCAATCTGTTCCGCCCGGATCAGAACGCCGCACGCATGCAACGCAGCTGCGCGCGCCTGCTGATGCCTCATGTGTCCACCGAGCAGTTCGTCGAAGCGTGCAAGGAAGTGGTCCGCGCCAACGAGCGTTTCATCCCGCCTTACGGCACCGGCGGCGCGCTGTACCTGCGTCCGTTCGTGATCGGCGTGGGTGACAACATCGGTGTGCGTACCGCCCCCGAGTTCATCTTCTCGATCTTCGCCATCCCGGTCGGTGCCTACTTCAAGGGCGGCCTGACCCCGCACAACTTCCTGATCTCCAGCTATGACCGCGCCGCCCCACAAGGCACCGGTGCAGCCAAGGTCGGTGGTAACTACGCGGCCAGCCTGATGCCAGGTTCCCAGGCCAAGAAAGCCCACTTCGCCGACTGCATCTACCTGGACCCGATGACCCACACGAAAATCGAAGAAGTCGGCTCGGCCAACTTCTTCGGGATCACCCACGACAACAAGTTCGTGACCCCGAACTCGCCGTCGGTCCTGCCGGGCATCACCCGTCTGTCGTTGATCGAGCTGGCAAAATCGCGTTTGGGTCTGGAAGTGGTCGAAGGCGACGTGTTCATCGACAAGCTGTCCGACTTCAAGGAAGCCGGCGCTTGCGGTACTGCTGCGGTGATCACCCCGATCGGCGGCATCAGCTACAACGACAAACTGCACGTGTTCCACAGCGAAACCGACGTCGGCCCGGTCACCCAGAAGCTCTACAAAGAGCTGACGGGCGTACAGACCGGCGACATCGAAGCGCCAGCGGGCTGGATCGTCAAGGTTTGATTTGACGGGGCCTGACTCCAAGCGGCACATAGCCCACCCATCGCTTTGGCGATGGGTGGGTTTTTTATTGCACAAAGAATGGCTATTAGGGGTCCGTACCCATTCCATAGCTCACTTGTTAAACTAACCCATTTTTCAGAGCCGAAGGCTAGGGACTGCGCCGTGAATTTAGAAACTTTGACGATGCATTGGAAATCGGAAGTTTCAAACAAGAAAAAACCGGGGAGTCGCATCGGCCTGATCACCAACATTCTTAAACGAACCAGAAAGAGCAACACGCTCAGGTACTTGTTTATATTTAGACTTGCGCAGTATTTAAATGCTCGAAATGGTTTGTTCCGAGTTTATGCGAAACGACTGGAAAGAAAGAACAATCTAAAGTACGGGGTTGACATAAGTATTGATGCCAAAATAGGCCCCGGCTTTCGTATCGGCCATTTGCCTGGGATCGTCATCACTGGCCATGTTCAGATCGGCCGAAATTTCTTTATCCGTCAAAATACCACCATTGGCATAAAAACCATGGGGTTAGCTGAATATGACCTCAAGATCGGCGATAACGTAAGTGTTGGGGCAAATAGTTGCATCATCGCGGACACTCTCTCAATTGGTGATGACGTTACTATCGGGGCCATGTCCTTCGTCAATAAAAACATTCCTGCAGGCGCTACTTTTTATAACGCCCGATAATCGTGAGGTCCCTGGAGGGTATCCCGGTCTATCTGAGCAAACAGCCACTCCACAAACACCCGTGTCTGCACCGTCACGTCCGGCGCGACACCGTAGTAATAACGCGGCAATGGCATCCGCAACTCGGGCAACGGGCAAATCAGGCGACCGCTCGAAAGATGGGTGGCCAGCAAAGAGGTCGGGCACAAGGCAATGCCCTGTCCATCCACGGCAGCCTCAAGCACGAGGTGCATGTTGTCAAACTGCCGGGTGACCTGAGTGGCTGACTTGCCTTGACCAAAATGCAGGGCCCAGTTGTGCCAATCTTCGCGACGCGCCTTGGCGGTCAGTAACGTGTGTCGGCTCAGGGACGCGAGGTCTTCAAGGGCCTCGCGGTGGATCAGCGAGGGTGCCGCGACCAGCAACAGTTCGTCTTCGAAAAGTGCTCGCGCCTCAATCGCCGGGGCCCAATCGTCACGACCACGGCGAATGACAATGTCGAACCCGTCGCGCGCATGATCGGGAGCCTGGGTTTGGGTGATCACCTGCGGCTTGATGTCCGGGTGCTGCGCAATGAAATCCACCAGCCTGGGCGCTAGCCAAAGCATCGCAAAGGATGGACGAACATTGATCTTCACGGTCGGCAGCGAGGCGTGCTGCTTGAGTTCAGCCGCGGCGTTGGCGATCTGCGCCAGCCCCGCACTGACCTGCTCATAAAAGCGCTGACCGGCCGGCGTCAGCACCGATTGACGGATACGCCGCTCGAACAGCAGCACACCCAGGTGCTCCTCAAGCAATTTGATGTGCCGACTGACGGCACTGTGACTGACATGCAGCTCTTCGGCCGCCAGGCTGAAACTCTGATGGCGAGCAGCAACGGCGAAGGCGCGAACAGCATTAAGCGGCGGTAGTGGATTCATCATGTGTCTAATTTAGTCACATATGCGCCGCAATTAAAGCGTTTGTCACGCCCACGTCGCCACGCCAATCTGCCCGCACGCAGCCAGCGCCACCTGACGGAGCAAGACATGAACAGCTACGGACTTTTTCTACTGTTTGCCACCCTGACCATTTTGAGTCCAGGGCCTGGCGTGGTCCTGACCCTGTCCAACGCGGTGCGCCACGGCTGGACCGGGGCCGTGCCGGGCATTCTGGGGATCGCATCGGGTGCGTTTATCGTCGCCGCCATCAGCGCCACCAGTGTCGGCCTGATCCTCAGCACCTCCGCGAACGCCTTTACCGCATTGAAATACGCAGGGGCCGCCTATTTGTTGTACCTGGGTTACAAAAGCTGGCGCTCGGCTGGTTTCAACACGCTGCTTGAAACGCGCCCATCAAGCCCGGGCTACCGTTTCCTTGAAGCGGCTTCGATCCAGTTTTTGAACCCCAAGGCAGTGTTTTTCTTTCTGGCGGTGTTCCCGCAATTCATCGACACCTCGGCGCACTTCTCCAGCCAGTTTTTCAAGCTGGTCGCCTCCTACGGCTTACTGGTGATCCTGGTGCATGGCAGCTATGCCTTGCTCGCCAATGCTGCCAAAGGCTGGTTATCCAGCCCGAAGGGGTCCTGGCTGGCGGCGAAAGTCTCTGGCGTGACCTTCGCCGGTTTCGGCGTGCTGATGGCCTCGGCCAGTCGCTAAGGCGCAGAACTGGCGATCGCTCGGCGTCTGGTCTCGGTGGAAGCGGGTTGTGCTGTCGTTACCTGAACCGGCAGTTCAACGGCAAACCGGCTGCTGAGTTCCTTTCGCCCCGTCGCCGTCAACGCCAGCGCGCGGCTGTCCAGGTCCTGAGTTACCCATTTGCGCTTGATCGCCGTTTGCAACAACGCCGCCCCCAACGAGCCGCCCAGATGCGGACGGCGCATGCTCCAGTCCAGGCATGGGCAGGCGAAGCGGCGACGCAGCGTGCTCAAGTCCTTGACCTTGATACCCAACCCTTCAAACAACGCCTCACCGCTGTCGCTCAGCTGATAGACCGTTTCATCGGTTTCCAGCAGCCACCCCGCTTCGATCATCCGGTCATGCAGCAGCACCGCCAACGTGCCGGCCATGTGGTCGTAGCAAGTGCGGGCAAATTGCAGGCGATCCGGAGTGCGCGAATTGAAGGTCGGCGCGGCGTTCTGGCCGATCACCATCAGCGCTTCCAGTGCTTGGGCGACGCGCTTGTCCGTCAGGCTGTAATAGCGATGTCGGCCCTGCACGTGCAGCCGCACCAGCGCCAAATCCTTGAGTTTGGCCAGGTGCGCGCTGGCGGTGGAGGCGCTGACCTCGGCAATCGCCGCCAGCTCGGTGCTGGTGCGGGCGTGGCCGTCCATCAGCGAACAGAGGATTTTCGTCCGGGCCGGTTCCGCGATCGCGGCGGCCACCTGAGAGACGCCGATGTCGTGCTGTTCTACGTTCATATTTCGCTCCCGGACGAATCAAGGCCCTTTCGGACTGGAGATAGTAGCAACACTTTTCCAACCACGAACAAGGCTGCGACCCATGGACCCGATCATCGCTGCGACTCATGCCGATCCTTATCCCTATTACGCACAACTGCGCGCGGAGGGCGGGCTGGTTTTTCACCAAGGACTGAACGTGTGGGTGGCGAGTAGCGCCCGAGCCGTTGCGGCCGTGCTGGCGCACCCTGACTGCCATGTCCGACCGTCAAACGAGCCGGTGCCCAAGGCGATTGTTGGCGGGATGGCCGGCAAAGTCTTTGGTCAGTTGATGCGGATGAATGAGGGCGAACGGCAGCGTTGCCCAAGGTCGGCAATTCAGCCAGGGTTGGCGTTGATCGATGTCGATGAAGTCAATGCGCTGGTCGGCGCTCGCCTGATCACTCCGGGCGCCGACGGGCTGTACAAGGCGATGTTCCGCGGGCCGGTGTGTGTGGTGGCTGCATTGTTGGGGTTCTCTCCGGCTCAGGGCCGGACTATCAGCGAGCTGACCGGGGACTTCGTCGCGTGCCTGTCGCCCCTTGGCGATCAGGCGCAACGGGATGCAGCGCACGTTGCGGCGGAACACTTGAGCGGCTATTTCGTTGAGTTGCTGGATGACCCGAACAATCAGAGCGCCCTGCTCGCTGGGATCCGCCAGCGCTTCGCGGCAACCTCTGGCGACTCTGAAACGTTGATCGCCAACCTGATCGGGTTGTTCTCCCAGACCTATGAAGCCACCGCCGGGCTGATCGGCAATGCGCTGTTGGCGTTGATTCGAACCCCGTCGCTGCACAGCGAATCGACACCCGTTGACGACTTGATCGCTGAAGTTCAGCGCTTCGATCCATCGGTGCAGAACACCCGCCGGTTTGTCGCTGCACCTTGTGAAATCGACGGGGTAAGCCTGAACCCCGGCGACGTGATTCTGGTGCTGCTGGCCTCGGCTAATCGTGATCCACAGTTCAATGACCATCCCGACGTCTTTCTTCTGGATCGTCCAGAGCGGCGCAGCTTCACCTTTGGTGCGGGGCGGCATCAATGTCCGGGGCAGAGATTGGCGCTGGGGATCGCCAGTGCAACACTGCGTCAGATTCTGGCAATGAAACCCTCACTGGACCGATTGGCCTGGCATTACCGCCCTTCCCTCAACGGCCGCATTCCGCTCTTCAGCGACTGCCCCTGAGGAGGCATCAAGCATTGCGATACTCGACGGTCAGGTGAGACAACTCATGAACCGGCGCCAGACGCTCGCGAACGTTGTCGGCACTCACTCCCGCTGCCGCCACTACGCTGACAATCGCTGCCCGCGCCTCAGGCCCGACCTGCCAGACGTGAAGGTCGCTGATGTGCACGTCACCTGATGACTCCAGCAGTTCACGAATTTCAGCGGCCACGTGCTCATCGGTGGTGTCGAGCAGCACCGCAGCACTGGTGCGCATCAGACCATAGGCCCACTTGGCGATGACTATGGCGCCGACGATGCCCATCACCGGGTCCAGCCAGACCCAACCAAGGTAACGGCCGGCCAGCAAGGCGGCAATGGCCAGCACCGAAGTCAAGGCGTCGGCGAGCACATGGACATAAGCTGAGCGCAGGTTGTTGTCGTGATGGTGGTGATGACTGTGGCCGTGATCATGGCCGTGATGCCCATGATTACCCGCCAGCAAAAACGCACTGACGATGTTTACCGCAAGCCCCACCACCGCAATTATCGTCGCCTCCGTAAAAGCCACGGTGGTCGGCTGAAACAGTCGCAAGATGGATTCACCGGCGATACCGAGCGACACCAGCCCCAGCACCATGGCCGAGGCAAAACCGGCCAGATCACCGACCTTGCCGGTACCGAAACTGTAACGGGCATTGTTGGCATTGCGTCGGGCAAAACCGTACGCCGCTGCCGCAATGCCCAAGGCACCGGCATGGGTCGCCATGTGAAAACCATCGGCCAGCAGTGCCATGGAACCAGTGATGTAACCGGCAGTAATCTCGCCAATCATCATGACAAAGGTCAGCGCCACCACCCACAACGTGCGGCGGGCGTTTTCATCATGGGAGGCGGCGAGAAACATGTGGTCGTGAGAAAAACTCGAAGCTTGCGGCGTTTGTGTCATGTGTTCGGATCTCTATTTCGAGTAACGACGGATGGCTTGCAACAACTCTTCCAGGCCTTCGGCGCGCTCTTCGTCGCTGAGGCCAGGTCGTGCGACGTGTTCACGAGCGTGGGCGTCGATGAACTGATCCATCAAACCGTTAACCGCACCGCGGACAGCCGCGACCAAATGCAAGGTCTTGGCGCAATCGGCGTCGGACTCAAGCGCCCGCTCTATGGCCTGGACCTGACCTGAAATGCGCCGAACCCGGTTGAGCAAGTCATCTTTGTGTTCGTGGATGTGCGCCATACCTATACCCCCTACCCCTATATGGCGCGCATAATCACCGATCCCGATAGAACTGGCAAGGCGACAATCAGCGAGGGCCTATCGAAACCCTGCTTAAAAATCCGAATCCGCAACGGTCACGCCAGACGCGCCGCAACAAAATCGATAAAGGCTTTCAGCTTGGGCAGTGATTTGCGCGAGCGTGGATAAACCATCTGCACCGGCTTGGGCGGCGGAGCATAGGCGTCGAGGATCCGCACGAGTTCGCCTTTGGCCAGCGCGGCCGACACCAGGAAATCGGGCTGCATCAAAATCCCTTCTCCGGCCACCGCCGCCTGCAACAGCACTTGACCGTCATTGCTTTTCAGCACCGCCCCTTCAGGCCAGGGAACCTCGCTGGCGCCGTTTTTCAAAGGCCAGGCAAACCGATTGTTCCAGGACGTGTGGGTGAGAATTCTGTGTCGGTGCAGGTCTTCGGGGGATTGGGGCTCCTGCCATTTTTCCAGGTACCGGGGCGATGCGCAGATCACCATTCGATACGGTGGCAATGGCTTGGCCAGCAGGTTCACGCCGATCAGTTCGGAGATCCTGAACGCCAGATCGAATGACGTCTCGTACAGGTCCACCACTTCGTTGCTCAGAATCAGCTCGACCTGGATCTGCGGATAACACTGCATGAACGCCGACACCAGAGGACCGACCAATGCCACGCCGAGGGTCATCGGCGCGGTGATTCGCAACAGTCCGCTGGGCTCCGGGCTCGACGCCTCCACCCGGCTGAACGCGTACTTCACCTGCTCCAGTGCCCGCTTGGCTTCTTCATAAAACAACCGCCCTTCCCCGGTGATGGATTGCCGTCGGGTGGTGCGTTGAATGAGCTGGGTGTTGAGGGTTTTCTCCAGGCTCTGGATATGCCGTCCAACCATGACCGCCGACATCCCGATGTCACTGGCCGCATCGGCAAAGCTGCCCGCTTCGACCACGGCGACGAAAACTTCCATTTGCCTGAGTTTACTCATGACCATGCCTTGTGAAGGGAGGAAACGGAACGCTTGATTAAGTACATCAGGTTAAAGGAGTAATAACCGGCAATGCGTTTATCACGAAGGGCTTTCTCCATAGAGTCACGTTAATAAAGTGAACAACGAGGCTCCACCGATGCAAACCCTACTGGACACGTCACTGAGCTCTTTTGCGCGGGCAGACCTTCTGCAAGGCCCCACGCCCATTCAGCGCGCCGAACGCCTCGAACAACTGCTGGGCTTGAAGCCGCAGGGAATCGGTCTGTTTTTCAAGCGCGACGATCATATGCTGATTGGCGGTGGCGGTAACAAACTGCGCAAACTCGAATTCCACATCGGCGCAGCGCTGTCGGCCGGAGTCGACACGGTGATCACCGTGGGCGGCATTCAGTCCAACCATGCGCGCCTGACCGCCGCGGTGTGTGCGCGCCTGGGCCTTGCCTGCGAACTGATCCTGACCCGCGCGGTACCCAAAACCGATGTGGATTACGAACTCAACGGCAACGTTCTGCTCGACCAATTGTTTGGCGCAAACCTACAGGTGCTTGCCGGGGGCAGCGACTCACTCGCCGTGGCCGAAACACGGGCCACACAACTTCGGGATTCGGGACACAACGTGCTGGTGATTCCCACCGGTGGCTCAACGCCCCTTGGCAGTCTCGGTTATGCACGCTGCGCGGCAGAGATCGCGCAGCAGGAGACGGAACTCGGCCTCGCCTTCAATCAAGTCGTGGTGCCCAACGGCAGCGCAGGCACCCACGCCGGGCTCGCGGCGGGCTTCCAGTTGCTGGGCCGAGGTACCTCGATCGTCAAGTCGTACTCGGTTTTGTCCGATCGAGACACGTCAGCGGCCAGAACCCGGCAATTGACCCAGGACGCACTGTCGCTGTTGGGCAGTAGCGCCATTGTGCAGGCTGAAGAGATCGCCATTGATGGCAGTCAGTTGGGCGACGGTTACGGTCTGCCGACGTCCGCCATGCAGGAAGCCGTGCGCCTGATGGCTCGGGCCGAAGGCTTGTTGATCGACCCGGTGTACTCCGGCAAAGCGTTCGCTGGCCTGTTGGCCGATCTCAGGCAAGGACGCTACCGTTCTGGGGACAATGTGCTGTTCGTGATGACCGGTGGAACGCCGGGTCTCTATGCCTACAGGGAGACCTTTCAGTCCTAACGGTTAATCATCGCTGGTCAGCACTTCCAGAAATTCATAGAGTTTCAGACCCGTCCTACATCTATCAAATGTCCGTTGATATAGCGTCCGCATCGTTTTCAAAAGATGAAACAAGGACGCTCATGGCTCGCAAAACAGGTATACCCAGGATTCAAAACCCACCGTCAGGCGACGGGCACCACGTCACCAGCCGCTACATGAACGCCACCGAACTGGCTGAGCGGGACGCCAGACAAAAAACATATGACGACATGTTGGCCCGACAACAGGCATATGAAGACCGTTTCGTCAGACAACCTCAACAAAATGACCCTCCGGGCTCCAGCGGATGCGTGTTCGCCAAAAGCTGCAACCTCCCGGACGGCGTAATCAATCACGACAACCCAGCCGGGTTTGTCCCGGTCGAGAAATTGGCCGACTACGGAAAGTTCTCGCTTTTAGGTGGCCGTGAAAGGGATGAAGCAGGAAACATACCTCTCAAAAAAATCAGTGGTAGCGCATTACCTCGCTCATTCGGAACACTAATTTTGGGTGGCGTAGGAGCTGCTGGCTCTGGGGCGGCTGCAAGCGGTGCGGGGGTAGTGACGGCTGGTGTTGTTGCTGGCGCTTTGGCGGGAGTCGTTGCGTTGCTCTGGCCATCGACGCTCGGGGACAGTTCCCTGTATTCGGAAGAACAGCTCAAATCAATCAAAGAAGGTCGGACCCGAGTTCGCCTGCATATTGAACACCAGGCCAATGGCACCTTGAAGGCATACGGATACAACACTCAAAAGCGCAGCGACTGGGAAATGATTCCTGTCGTGCAGTTTGTAGCTCAAGGCTCTCAGCAAGTAGCTGACTTTGGTAACGGGGTAACGCTGATATGGACACCAGCCGTAGATCCGTCGAGCACTTCGGGAGTCCCGCCGCTAGAAGGAGCTCCACAAGCTCCGCAAATCTGGATTTATCCGCCTACACCAGCGGCTGACAGCATCATTGTTAACCCAATCTACCCGCCTGAGTACAAGGACTTCATCCTTGTTTTTCCGGCTGATTCCGGCATCAAGCCTCTTTACATTGTCTTTTCCCTGCGATTTCATGCTGCCAGATACCATGGAAAGACGGATACACCAGTTAAAAGTAAGGGTCCCGAGAATGGCCAGGAAGCTTTGGATAATTCGGTACAGATAAAACCTACATCGGAACGCAGGATTGGTATTGATCCCAAAACCAACGAGTTTGTCGTCTTTGATCATACGGGAGGGGACGACTACCACGGACATGTCAGAGCATGGAATAAACTCCATCAAGATATGAAAAATGTATTGATCAAGGCAAAAAAAGCCGACACCAAGGGAAACATCCTGGGAGCTAAACAGTGAGTCTTATCTACCACGATCCGTCGATTAGCCATGACGAAGCAGTCAGTCTCTTTGATAGCGGCTTAGAAAAAAACATTGTCACCGCGCTGATTTCCATCGGATTAAATGAGCAAGACAGTGCCTGGGCTCAGACCATTTGCCTGAATCATCTCGAGAGTGGCACTCAGTCAGTGGCTGCGGCAGCAATTACTGCACTCGGCCATGTAGCCCGCAGATTCGGTGAACTTGAAATGCAAGCCGTGATGCCCGCCCTTGATTCCGTAAAAGGAAAATTCCCTGCACTTGAAGCCACAGTTGCTGACACGCTCGACGATATTGAAATGTTCACCTGACTCGCTAAATCAAAACCAGAAATCACCCTCCCAACACATAAAAACCCCACCATTTCTTCTAACAGAGATGGCGGGGTTCGCCATTTCAGCCCACACCCAACAATTCAATCATCCCGCGTCAGTACTTCCAGCAACTCAATCTCGAAAATCAGGTTCGAATTCGGCGTGATCGCACCCATCGTCCGCTCGCCATAGGCCAGATGCGCCGGCACCAACAGCTTGCGCTTGCCACCAACCTGCATCCCCATAATCCCCTGATCCCAACCCTTGATCACCCGACCAGTGCCGATCACGCACTGAAAAGGCTTGCCACGACTGTAGGAAGAATCGAACTCTGTGCCGTCTTCCAGCCAGCCACGGTACTGCGTGGTGATCAGCGCGCCTTTGACGGCGGCTTTGCCGTCGCCCACCTGAAGATCGATTACCTGAAGCTCGTCATTCATTGCATGCACTCGTGAGTTCGTTTGCCCGAAAGGCGTTATGGGCGCCGTTTTCCCAGAAATGCGCCCAATTGGCAACCGATTCGATCTGTTTCTGGCATTAACCGTGAACTAAGATAAGCAACACTTAACCCCACGGATCAACACGCCATGATGGCAACCCCTGAATGAATCTGGTCTGGACCAGCGCAACCATCGGCTCAGTGATGCTTGCCCTGATCATCACGTTGATCTGTCGCGAGCGCTCGCTGCAAAAGCAGCTGGCCGAGTATCGCGCGCTGATCACCAGCCTGACTGACGGACAAAACATCCGCCAGGACGGCGACGTCGAACGCTTCAAGCGCAGCCAGTACTTCGCCCGCATCGGTACGTGGGACTGGGATGTCGACACCGACAAGCTCTACTGGTCGGACGCGATCTACGGCATGTTTGGCTTCAAGATCGACGAAGTAACGCCCTCCTACGCCCTGTTTTGCTCATGTGTTCACCCCGACGATCGGGCCAAGGTCCGGGCCGGGGAATTGCGCTGCCTGGAAACCGGCGACAACCATGACGAGGAATACCGGGTGGTCTGGCCCGACGGCACGATCCGCTGGCTTCGGGAAACCGGCAATGTGGTCAAGAATGTCCACGATGCAACGATCAAGATGATGGGCGTGGTACGCGATATCACCGAGGAAAAAGCCTCGGCCAGCTACCTGCAACACCTGGCTCACTTCGACCCGCTGACTGGTCTGCCCAATCGTCTGGTGCTCGAGGAGCGTCTGTCCGAAGCGCTGGAACAGGCGCGCATCAGCGCCACGAGGGTTGCACTGGTGTTTGTCGACCTCAACGGTTTCAAGGCAATCAACGACCATTACGGCCATGCCGCCGGCGACCGGGTACTGATCACCACCGCCACCCGACTGAAAAAAATCCTGCGTTCAACCGATACCGTCGCCCGGATCGGTGGCGACGAATTTGTGGTCATCCTTCAAGGCCTGCCCCAAGGCAACAGCCTGCAAGACGAAGCGCGCAGCATCTGCCAGAAAATATTCGTCGAACTGTCGCCACCGGTGACCATCGGCAATGATCAACGCCACATCGGCACCAGCCTGGGGGTCGCGGTGTTCCCGGACCATGCGCCGAGCATGGACCGGTTGATTCACATTGCGGATCTGGCGATGTATGAGGCGAAGCGCAGTGGGAATAATCAGTATCGGTTGGGCACTGAAAGCGCAGTGCGCGCTCACAGCGAATAGCCCTTCGACGGTTTAACGCTCCACTGGCGTGATATCAATAATCGTCCCGTTGGTGATCATCACCATCATGTACTTGTCATTGATCTGCACCCACTGCGCCTGAGCCTTCGGCGCTTTCAGGCCTTTCTGCTTCCAGTTGAGCAGGGCTTTTTCGCTGCGCTGGTAAACGTCGGGGGCACGATCACCCATCACCAGTTGGCGGGAGTTGTTGACCCCAGGCTGAACGGTTTTTTGCGCTGGGTCATCCGCCTGAACGATCGGGCTGATACTGGCAACGCCTGCGGCCAGGGCCAGGGCGGCGATGAGGGTTTTGCTGTTCATGGGGTGATCCTCCAGTGATGTCGTGGTACCCGAACTCCGACTGCGCTCGCGATAAATCATTCCTTACTGTTGCGATGATTCTGTGCCGAACTGTACGGGGGACTTGGCGCAGCGTCAGCGTAGGCTGCGAAAAAAACCATCGGAATTCGCCATGCACATCGCCATTCTGACCTTTGACGGTTTCAACGAACTGGATTCCCTGATCGCCTTCGGCATGCTCAGCCGGGTTTCCCTGCTCGGCGACAAGGACTGGCGCGTGAGCATTGCTTCGCCAACGCCGCGGGTCACGTCCATGAATGGTTTGACCATCGATGCCCACGTCGACCTGGTCGAGGCCTGTCAGGCGGATGCAGTGCTGGTAGGCAGCGGCAGGAAGACACGCGAAGTGGCCAGCGATCCGGCGATCATGACGCAGTTACGCCTTGATCCAGCGCGGCAACTGCTGGCGGCCCAATGTTCCGGCACCTTCCTGTTGGCCAAACTCGGCTTGCTCGGCCAGGCCCCCGCCTGCACCGACACCACCAGCAAACCGTGGGTGCAGGCAGCGGGGGTCAACATCGTTAATCAGGCATTCTACGCCGATGGCAACATCGCCACCGCCGGCGGCTGCTTGTCGGCGCAGTACCTTTCGGCGTGGTTGCTGGCCCGCTTCAAAGGCACCGAGACGGCGCGGGAAGTGCTGCATTATTTCGCCCCGGTCGGCGAGAAAGAAGACTATGTGGCGCGGGCGTTTGCTCATATCCAGGCCAGTCTGTAACGACGCAGCCCGCGAATGCATTGATCCGCTTCACGCATTAATGCATGCCAACAATGCAATTAACATATCGATCACCCTGCTCCACTATCCGCCCCAATAAGAACCGTGCGCCGCGTCCAGACGGTGCACGTCATAAAAGCGGTGGAGTACACGTCTATGACAGCATCAACCCAACGGCCCGCGACTTCCGGTCGC
Organism: Pseudomonas sp. GL_093; assembly: GCF_057837605.1. Classification (NCBI taxonomy): domain Bacteria; kingdom Pseudomonadati; phylum Pseudomonadota; class Gammaproteobacteria; order Pseudomonadales; family Pseudomonadaceae; genus Pseudomonas; species Pseudomonas sp. GL_093. The sequence goes on from NZ_CM174448.1 coordinate 3,903,037, forward strand.
TCCCGGGCCAGTGCGATTTTCCGGGTCACCTCGGGCAACTTCCTCGAACAATTCGACTTCTTCCTTTTCGGCTTTTACGCCACGCAGATCGCTGCCGTGTTCTTCCCGGCCAGCAGCGAGTTCGCCTCACTGATGATGACCTTCGCGGTGTTCGGTGCAGGCTTTCTGATGCGACCGTTGGGCGCCGTGGTGCTGGGTGCCTACATCGATGATGTGGGCCGGCGCAAAGGGTTGATCGTCACCCTGTCGATCATGGCCAGCGGCACGATTTTGATTGTGCTGGTGCCCGGCTATGAAACCATCGGGCTGTTCGCCCCGGCCATCGTGTTGATCGGCCGTTTGCTGCAAGGCTTCTCGGCCGGCGCAGAAATGGGTGGCGTCTCGGTGTACCTCTCGGAGATCGCCACGCCCGGCAACAAAGGCTTCTTCACCAGTTGGCAGTCGGCCAGCCAGCAAGTGGCGATCATTGTCGCGGCGGCGTTGGGCTATGGCCTGAACCAATGGATGGCGCCGGCGATGATTGCCGACTGGGGCTGGCGGATTCCGTTTTTCGTCGGCTGCATGATCGTGCCGTTCATTTTTTTCCTGCGCCGCAACCTTGAGGAAACCGAAGCGTTCGCCGCCCGCAAACACCGCCCGAGCATGGGCGATGTGTTCCGCACGTTGGCGCAGAACTGGGTGATCGTGTTCGCCGGGATGATGATGGTCGCCCTGACCACCACTGCGTTTTACCTGATCACCGTGTACGCACCGACCTTCGGCAAAACCGTGCTGCACCTGAGTACATCTGATGCGCTGCTGGTGACCTTGCTGGTGGGCGTTTCGAACTTCTTCTGGCTGCCGATTGGCGGTGCACTGTCGGACCGCATCGGCCGTCGCCCGGTGCTGATCGCCATGGCCCTGCTGACATTGGCCACGGCATATCCGGCGCTGACGTATCTGGTGCAGGCGCCGAGTTTCATCAACATGCTGTTGGTGCTGCTGTGGTTGTCGTTCATTTACGGGTTGTACAACGGCGCGATGATTGCCGCGCTGACGGAAATCATGCCGGTGGAAGTTCGGGTTGCCGGTTTCTCCCTGGCTTATAGCCTTGCCACGGCGGTGTTCGGTGGTTTCACACCGGCGATATCGACCTTCCTGATCCAGTACACCGGCGACAAGGCTGCGCCCGGTTACTGGATGAGTTTTGCCGCGCTCTGTGCCCTGTGCGCGACGCTGTATCTCTATCGCCGTTCGACCGGTCGCTTGCAGCCGTCGATGTCCTGAACCCTTTGAGAGCACATGACCATGAAGAAGTTATTCAATTTTGCTGCCCTGACGTTGCTGGCCAGCCTGGCTCTGAGCTCCGTCGCCCAGGCCGAAGAGATTCGCGTGATGACCTCCGGCGGTTTCACCGCCGCCTACAAAATCCTCGGCCCGAAATTCGCCGCCTCCACGGGCAACACACTGGACACCGCCCTCGGCCCTTCGATGGGCAAGGCGCCGGAAGCGATTCCCAATCGTCTGGCTCGCGGTGAAAAGGCCGATGTGGTGATCATGGTCGGCTACGCCCTCGATGACCTGATCAAGCAAGGCAAAGTCGATCCCGCCTCACGGGTCGAGCTGGCTGACTCGCGGATCGGTCTGGTGGTGCGCGAAGGCGCGCCGAAGCCGGACATCAGCTCTGTCGACGGCCTGAAAAAGACCTTGCTCGACGCGAAGTCCGTGGCCTATTCCGACAGCGCCAGTGGCGTGTACATCGAGGAACAACTGTTCAAACGACTGGGCATCGAAGACCAGCTCAAACCCAAGTCGACGATGGTTGCGAAAATCCCGGTGGGCTCAGTGGTTGCCACCGGTGACTATCAACTGGGCTTCCAGCAGGTCAGCGAGTTGCTGCCGGTGCCGGGCGTGAGTTTTGTGGCGAAGATTCCAGAGTCAGTGCAGTCGGTGACGCGTTTCGCCGCCGGCATTCCGGTGGGGGCGCAACACCCGGCGCAAGCCAAGGCATTGCTGGATTACCTGGCCTCCTCCGCCGTTCAGCCGGATGTGAACGCCACCGGGCTGGACTCGGTCAGTCACTGACCTGGACTTTCATTTCCACCACCAGCCGTTCCAGTTCCAGTGCTGCCGGGGTCAAGGTACGACCCCGGCGCTTGATCAAACCGACACTGCGCATCACCTGCGGATCGGTCAGCGGCACCCGCGTCAGGATCGGGTGATCCGCCGCCGGCATCGCCATCAACGGCACCGCTGCCACGCCCAACCCCGCTTCGACCAAACCAATCATCGTCGTCACATGCCGGGTTTCGCAGATGCTCGATCGCTGCGGCACGATGCCCGTGAGCGCCTGATCCAGCAGAAAGCGATTGCCGGACGTCTTGTCCAGCGAGATATAGTCCTGCTGATAAAACTCATCCCACGTCACGCTGCTGCGCCCGGCCAACGGATGATCGCGCCGGCACGCCACCACATAACCTTCCTGTACCAGCGGCTCGAACTCTACTTCCGCCTCCAGGGTGCCCATGAAACTCAGGCCGAAATCCGCCTCGCCGTTGACCACCGCGCTCAGCACCTCATGGGCGCTGGAATCGAGGACCTTGACCTTGATCCGTGGAAACTGCCGGTGGTAGTGCGCAATCACTCGCGGCATGAAGTAGTACGCCGCTGAAGGCACGCAGGCGACGGTGACATGACCGAGGCGGGTCGAGGCGACTTCGCTGATGCCCAATAGCGCCACGTCCAGGTCGTCCAACAGACGCTCGACGCTCGGCATAAAACCGCGTCCGGCCTGGGTCAGGCTGACCTTGCGTGTGGTGCGCTCGAACAACCTCACACCGAGGGCGTCTTCGAGCTTTTCGATGCGCCGGCTCAGCGCTGGCTGGGAGATCCGCACCGCGTCGGCCGCCTTGCGAAAGCTGCCCTGCTCCACCACCGCGCGAAAGGCTTGCAAGTCGTTAAGGTCGAAGTTGATGGCCATGGTGCGCGCTCGGAAATGGGACAGATTGATCAGCCTATCGCATAAATGTAACTAATTAATGCAACATATAACTACATTTTCGTCGCCCTTCAGGCCGCCATCGCGAGCAAGCTCGCTCCCACAGGGGATCTGTGGCGTACATCAATCCACTGTGGGAGCGAGCCTGCTCGCGATGGCGGTGTGTCAGTCAACAGGACTGTATGTTCGTGGCTGACGCATCAAGCGCCAGCCTTTATCCTTGTCACCCCCGCCGTACCGAGTTAATGGAGTTTTTGTCATGCCCCATGAAGGCAACCTGTTGCAAGCCGCTGTCGTGTTTCTGTTCGCGGCGGTGCTCACCGTTCCCTTGGCCAAGCGCCTGCAACTGGGGGCGGTGCTGGGTTATCTGTTTGCCGGCGTGATCATCGGGCCATCGGTGCTGGGCTTGATTGGCAATCCGCAAAGCGTCAGCCACATTTCCGAACTCGGGGTGGTGTTGCTGCTGTTCATCATTGGTCTTGAACTGTCGCCGCGACGTTTGTGGGTGATGCGCAGATCGGTGTTCGGCGTTGGCCTGGCGCAAGTGCTGCTGACGGGCTCGGTGATTGGTGTGCTGGCGTTGTTCGTGTTCGGCCAACCGTTGAACAGCGCGATCGTGCTGGGCTTGGGCCTGGCGCTGTCGTCCACGGCGTTCGGTTTGCAAAGCCTGGCCGAGCGCAAGGAACTGACCAGCCCCCACGGGCGCTTGGCATTCGCGATTCTGCTGTTCCAGGACATCGCCGCTATCCCGTTGATCGCCATGGTGCCGTTGCTGGCGGGTGGCGATCACACCAGCAGCGCTGGCGAAGGCCTCAATCACGGCTTGCGCGTGCTGGGCAGCATCGCGGTGGTGGTGATCGGTGGGCGGTACCTGCTGCGCCCAGTGTTCCGGGTGGTGGCCAAGACCGGTTTGCCGGAAGTCTCGACCGCCACTGCGTTGCTGGTGGTGATCGGCACGGCGTGGCTGATGGACCTGGTCGGCGTGTCCATGGCACTGGGAGCGTTCCTCGCCGGGTTGCTGCTGGCGGACTCCGAATACCGTCACGAACTGGAAGCGCAAATCGAGCCGTTCAAGGGATTGCTGCTGGGGCTGTTTTTCATCAGTGTCGGCATGGGCGCCAATCTGAGCCTGCTCCTGAGCGCGCCGATCACGGTACTGGGCCTGACCTTGTTGCTGATCGCAATCAAATTGCCGCTGCTGTTTGTCGTCGGTCGGTTGGCCGGTGGCTTGGGCAAGGTCAGTGCGATTCGCCTCGGCATCGTGCTGGCGGCCGGTGGTGAATTTGCGTTTGTGGTGTTCAAGATCGGCCGCGACCAGGGACTGTTCGAGCCGCGCCTGTACGACTTGCTGGTGCTGACCATCACGTTGTCCATGGCGGTGACGCCGCTGCTGTTGCTGTTGTGCGCGCGACTGGTCAGCCCCAGGGTTCAACCGGTGGTGGTGCCAGAGAAATTCCGCGAGATCGATACCGACACGCCACGCGTGGTGATCGCCGGCATGGGCCGTATGGGGCAGATCGTTGCGCGGATTTTGCGCGCGCAGAACATCAAGTTCGTCGCCCTCGACACCTCGGTGGAAACCATCGAACTGTCGCGCAGCTTCGGCGGTGTGCCGGTGTTCTACGGCGACCCGATGCGCCCGGAGATCCTCAGTGCGGCCAAGGTCGAGCAGGCGGAATACTTTGTCATCGCCACCGACGACCCGGACACCAACATCAAGACCGCCGAGTTGGTGCACAAACTCTACCCGCACATCAAAATCATCGCCCGGGCGCGTAACCGTCAGCATGTGCACCGGTTGGTGGACCTTGGCGCCGAGGCCATTCGGGAAACCTATTATTCGAGCCTGGAAATGAGCCGGCGCACGCTGGTTGGCCTGGGTTTGACCCAAGCCCAGGCCGATGCGCGAATCAAGCGCTTCAAGCATCACGACGAGCAGGTGCTGGAAGCCCAGCATGCGATTTATGACGATGCGGCGAAGGTATTGCAGACGGCGCAGGAAGCCCGGGTGGAACTGGCGAGGTTGTTTGAGTCGGATCAGCTGGCAGAGCAATCGGACAAGGTTTGAGCCTCTAACGATCGATTTAGGAATAGGAACCTACTATGGCTGACCAACCCGCTCCCGCCCTCAAGGAAATCTTCAACGCCAACCGCCTCAAGCACATCGCCACCGAGATGACCGCGGTCTACCCCGCGTTCAACGCCAAGGCCTTCCTGAAACTGGCCAACGACGGGCTTGCCGAGTTATCGATCATGCAGCGCATGGCCCGGGTCAGCGAATGCCTGCACGCGGTGCTGCCGTTGAGTTACGAAGAGACGCTCGAGGTGCTGCGCGCCCTCGCTCCGCGGCTGAACAGCGGTTTCGTCAGCATCTCACTGCCGCATTACGTCGCGACCTACGGCGGACATGCCTTCGAACAGTCCATGGACGCCCTCAAGTACTTCACTGCGTTCGGCTCCTCGGAGTTCGCGATCCGCTATTTCTTGCGCAGCGACATCGAACGCTCACTGGCGGTCTTGCACGATTGGTCCCTGGACGAAAACGAACACGTCCGCCGCCTGGCCAGCGAAGGCAGCCGACCGCGCCTGCCATGGTCGTTCCGACTGGAACAGATCCAGGCTGACCCAACATTGGCGGCGGCGATCCTCGACAACCTCAAGGCCGACAACAGCCTTTACGTGCGCAAGTCCGTGGCCAACCACCTCAACGACATCACCAAGGATCATCCCGAATGGGTGCTGGACCTGATCGAAGGCTGGTCGCTGGACAACAAACACACCGCATGGATCGCCAAACACGCGCTGCGCAGCCTGATCAAACAGGGCAACCAACGCGCGTTGGCGATCATTGGCGCAGGCGGCAAGCCTGAGGTCGAGATCATCGATGTGAAGGTCGAACCGGCGGTGATTCGTCTGGGTGAAAAAATCACCCTGTCCTTCGCCGTGAAATCCACGGTCCAGGACAGTCAGCGACTGGTGATCGACTACGCGATCGATTACGTCAAAGCCAACGGCAGCACATCGGCGAAGGTGTTCAAGCTCAAGGCGCTGACGCTTCCCGGCAAGGCGACCGAGGCCATTGCCCATAGCCAGCAGATCAAGGAACTCACCACTCGCAAACACTACGTGGGCAAACACGCCGTGCACGTGCTGGTGAATGGGGAGCGCCTGGCCAGCACCTCATTCGAAATCCTCGCCTGAAACACGAACCCCTGTAGGAGCACTTACAGGTGGCTCACGTTTTAACGCTCGCTAAATAATGCGCAACCAAAGCATTCGCATGCCCATGCCCCATACCGTGTTCAGTCTTCAGCCACGCCACCATTTCCATATGCTTCTTTGCGCTCACTGTTCCCAGCAGATCCAGCCAGTGACTGATTGGCTGCCCGTACTTTTTCTCGATTGACGGGAAGTACGACGCCGGGCCTTTCACTTTTGTATCTTCGGTCATGCTGCAAGCTCCCTTTATCGCGACGGAGTGTCGGATAACGCTCCTTGTCGTCATTCAATAGACTGGACGACAAACCTTATCCCAGCAACAACGCCTGCTCGGCCTCACACAACCCCACCACGTAATCCCACAACACCCGCAACCGCACGGATTTGTGCAGCTCACGCCGCGTGCTGATCCAGTAGCTGCGCTGAATACTCTCATCCGGCAGCAACGGCACCAGGCCGGGATCGGCGCTGGCCATGTAGCACGGCAGCACGGCGATCCCCAGGCCTGAGCGCGCGGCCTGTTGCTGGGCGATGACGCTGGTGCTGTGAAAGACCACCTGCGGATTGCGGCAGAAGCTGTTGAGGAACATCAGTTCCTGGCTGAACAGCAAGTCATCGACATAGCCGATCCAGGCGTGGCGACCGAGGTCTTCGCGGCTGCGCAATGGTGGCGAGCGGTCGAGATACTCCTGGCTGGCGTACAGCGCCAATCGATAGTCAGTCAGTTTGCGCGTGACCAGCATGTCGGCCGCCGGGCGTTCGAGGTGGATGCTGATCTCGGCCTCGCGATTGAGAATGCTGACAAAGCGCGGCACCGCCACCAGTTCCACTTCTAGCCCCGGATAACGTTCGAACAGGCCGTTCATGCGGCTGGCGAGGAACATGATGCCCAACCCTTCGGTTACGCCAACGCGGATCTTGCCTAACGGTGCACTCGACTGAGTGATTTCTTCCTGCGCCAGCAACGCGACGTTTTCCATCGCTTCGGCGTGCTTGAGCAGCGCTTCGCCGGCCGGGGTCAGCTCATAACCCTGGGCGTGTTGAACAAACAGCGCAGTACCGAGGCTCTTTTCGATGGCCTCTATGTGCCGGGCCACGGTGGCGTGGGTGGTGTTCAAACGGCGGGCAGCGGTGAGCAAACGCCCGCTGCGCTGCAACTCGAGAAAAAACCGCAGGTCATTCCAGTCGAACATGAACCGTCCTTGAGGTGGGGCTGTTTAAAAACGCACAGCGGCTGCGCAAAAACTAACATTCTTTTGACGAAAGCTAACAACTAGGATGACCGACAACAAGAACAACAACATGAGGTCACGGATGCAGACTTCCCTGGATGAATACGACTACATCGTGGTCGGTGCCGGCCCGGCCGGTTGTTTGCTGGCCAATCGGTTGTCGGCCGACCCGCAGAATCGGGTGTTGCTGCTCGAAGCCGGCGGCCGCGATAACTATGCGTGGATTCACATCCCCGTGGGTTACCTGTTCTGCATCGGCAACCCGCGCACCGACTGGTGCTTCAAGACCGAAGCGCAACCCGGCCTGCAAGGTCGCGCCCTGAGTTATCCGCGTGGCAAGGTGCTCGGCGGCTGCTCCTCGATCAACGGCATGATCTACATGCGCGGCCAGGCCGGCGACTATGACGGCTGGGCGGCCCAGGGCAATCCCGGCTGGAGCTGGAACGACGTGCTGCCGTTGTTCAAAAAAAGCGAAAACCATTTTGCCGGCGACTCGGAATTCCACGGTGCCGCCGGGGAATGGCGGATCGAACGTCAGCGGCTGTCATGGCCGATTCTCGATGCCTTCCGCAGCGCCGCCGAGCAAAGCGGCATAGCCAGCATCGATGACTTCAACCAGGGTGACAACGAAGGCTGCGGCTACTTCCAGGTCAATCAGAAGGCCGGGATTCGCTGGAACGCGGCCAAGGCATTTCTCAAACCGATCCGCAACCGGCCCAATCTCACCGTGCTGACCGATGTCGAAGTCGACCGCGTGCTGCTGGATAACGGCCGTGCATCAGCGGTCAGTGCGCGTTGGCAGGGTCAGGCGAAAACCTTCAAGGCGCGCAAGGAAATCGTGCTGTGCGCCGGTTCCGTCGGCTCACCGAGCATCCTGCAACGTTCCGGCATCGGCCCTCGCCCGCTGCTGCAACGCTTGGGAATCGGCGTTGCCCATGAACTGCCCGGCGTGGGTGGCAATCTGCAGGATCACCTGCAACTGCGCCTGATCTACAAGCTGGAAAACGCCCGCACCCTTAACCAGATCGCCGGCAGCCTGTGGGGCAAGATGGGCATGGGCCTGCGTTACCTGTATGACCGCAGCGGCCCGTTATCCATGGCGCCGAGCCAACTCGGGGCCTTCGCCCGCTCGGGACCGGAGCAGACGTCGGCGAATCTCGAGTACCACGTTCAGCCGCTGTCGCTGGAGCGCTTCGGTGAGCCACTGCATGCCTTCCCTGCCTTCACGGCGTCAGTGTGCGATCTACGCCCGCAAAGCCGTGGCCGCGTCGAGATTCGCTCCACCGATCCGCAGGAAGCACCACTGATTCAGCCCAATTACTTGAGCCATCCGGAAGACTTGCGGGTGGCAGCGGATGCCATTCGCCTGACCCGCCGCATCGTCGCGGCACCGGCCCTGCAAGCATTCAATCCGGTCGAGTACTTGCCCGGCGACAGCTTGCAGAGCGAAGAGCAATTGCACGAAGCCGCCGCCCGCATCGGCACCACCATCTTCCATCCGGTCGGCACTTGCCGCATGGGCAATGACGCGGACGCCGTGGTCGATGCGCAACTCAAAGTCCACGGCATCCCGGGCCTGCGCATCGCCGACGCCTCGATCATGCCGCGCATCACCTCGGGCAACACCTGTTCGCCTACGCTGATGATTGCCGAAAAAGCGGCACAACTGATCCTTGCCGCTACTGCCGACAGTCCCCCTGTGGGAGCGAGCTTGCTCGCGATGACGGTATGACTTCCAGCATCAATGTTGACTGATACACCGCTATCGTCGGAACGCCGCCCGGAGCAAGCTCGCTCCCACAGGGGTTGCACTTGATTCGCGGACGTTGGGCAACCCCCTTTAAGGAACACGCAACACCAGTGGAACAAAAAAAACAATCACTGTGAGGGATACCGATATGTCAGAACATGTTCAGCCCCTGGAAGCCGTGCGCAGCGCGGGCACCAGCAAGGAAACCCAGAAAGTCATCTTCGCCTCGTCGCTCGGGACGGTCTTCGAGTGGTATGACTTTTTCCTCTATGGCGCCCTCGCGGCGGTGATCAGCAAACAGTTTTTCGCCGGGGTCAATGACACCACGGCGTTCATCTTTGCGCTGATGGCCTTCGCTGCCGGCTTCATCGTGCGGCCGTTCGGCGCCTTGGTGTTTGGCCGGTTGGGGGACATGATCGGGCGTAAATACACGTTCCTTGCGACCATCATCCTCATGGGCCTGGCGACCTTCTGCGTCGGGCTGCTACCGACCTACTCGAGTATCGGCATTGCTGCGCCGATCATCCTTGTGGTGCTGCGCATGCTTCAGGGCCTGGCCCTGGGCGGTGAATACGGCGGCGCTGCGACCTATGTCGCGGAACACGCGCCGATGGGTAAACGCGGCTTCCACACCAGCTGGATTCAGTCCACCGCGACCCTCGGCTTGCTGCTGTCGCTGTTGGTGGTGCTCGGTTGCCGCTACTTCACCGGTGACCAGTTCGAAGTCTGGGGCTGGCGGATTCCGTTCCTGTTCTCGATCATTCTGCTGGGCATCTCGACCTGGATTCGCATGAGCCTGCACGAGTCGCCGGCGTTCGTGAAAATGAAAGAAGAAGGCAAGCTCTGCAAGTCGCCGCTGCGCGATTCCTTCGGCAAATGGGAAAACCTGAAAGTCGTCCTGATCGCCCTGTTCAGCATCAACGCCGGGCAAGCCGTGACCTTCTACGCGGCGCAGTTCTACGTGCTGTTCTTCCTCACCCAGTTCCTGAAAATGGACCCGGCGCTGGCCAATAGTCTGTTGATCGTCAGCGTGATCATCGGCGCACCGTTCTTTATTTTCTTCGGCTGGCTGTCGGATAAAGTCGGGCGCAAACCGGTGCTGATGATCGGCCTGTTGCTGGCGACTGCGCTGTACTTCCCGATCTTCAAGTCCATCGCCCACTACGCCAACCCGGCCATCGACCAGGCCAGCCGTCAGGCACCGATCACCGTGCTGGCAGACCCGGCCACCTGCACCTTCCAGTTCGACCCGGTGGGCAAGGCGAAATTTGACAGCCCGTGCGACAAGGTCAAAACCTTCCTGGTGAAACAGGGCCTTCCTTACAACAGCGAAGCCGCACCGGCCGGCAGCGCCGTGCAGGTCAGCGTCGGTGAAGTGAAACTCGAAGGTTACGATGAAGCGGCCCTGCGTGGCGCCGTGACCCTGGCAGGGTATCCGTCAAAAGCCGACACCCAGCTGGTCAACAAACCGATGATCGTGGCGCTGATCGTCGCGCTGATCATCATCTCCGCCATGTGCTACGGCCCGCTGGCAGCGCTGATGGTCGAACTGTTCCCGACCCGCATTCGCTACACCTCGATGTCCCTGCCGTACCACATCGGTAATGGCTGGTTCGGCGGTTTCCTGCCAACGGTGTCGTTTGCCTTGGTGGTGTACACCGGGGACATCTTCTACGGGCTGTGGTACCCGGTGCTGATTACCGGGGTGAGTCTGGTGGTGGGCATGATCTGTTTGCGTGAGACCAAGAACGTAGACCTGGATACCAACTGACAGCACAGGCAAAAAAACGCCCCGCAATGCGGGGCGTTTTCGTTAATCTGACTCTACGCTCGACGCAACCATCGCCCCGCCACTCACCAGACCGAGGCACCATGATCATTTCATCGGCATCCGACTATCGCGAGGCAGCACGTCGCAAACTCCCACGTTTTTTGTTTGATTACATTGATGGTGGGGCTTATGCAGAGCACACGCTGAGGGCCAACAGTGCTGATCTGACCGGCATCAGCCTGCGTCAGCGCATTCTGAAAAACGTCGAAACCCTGAGCCTTGAAACCACCCTCTTCGATCAACCACTTTCAATGCCGATCATATTGGCGCCGGTAGGACTGACGGGCATGTTCGCCCGCCGTGGTGAAGTGCAGGCGGTTAAAGCGGCGGAGAACAAAGGCATCCCGCTTTGCCTATCAACGGTTTCGGTGTGTTCGATCGAGGAAGTCTCGGCACAAAGCCAACAGTCCATCTGGTTTCAGCTGTATGTGTTGAAGGACAGAGGCTTCATGAAAAATGCACTGGAGCGGGCGAAGGCCGCCGGTGTGAAAAACCTGGTGTTTACCGTGGACATGCCCACGCCCGGTGCCCGATACCGGGACGCGCACTCTGGCATGTCAGGCCCTTTTGCATCATCGCGGCGAATGCTTCAGGCCATGACCAAACCCGACTGGGCATTCAACGTCGGCGTCATGGGACGTCCACACGACCTGGGCAATATCTCGAAGTACCTTGGCAAAGCCGTCACGCTCGAAGACTACATGGGCTGGTTGGCCAACAACTTCGATCCTTCGATCAGCTGGAGTGATCTGGAGTGGATTCGTGAGTTCTGGAAAGGCCCGATGATCATCAAAGGCATTCTCGATCCTCAGGATGCCAGAGACGCGGTCAGCTTTGGCGCGGACGGCATTGTCGTGTCGAACCACGGTGGGCGACAGCTGGACGGCGTGCTCTCCACCACCAAGGCCTTGCCGCCGATCATGCAAGCCATCGGCAATGATCTGACGGTGCTGGTCGACTCGGGCATCCGCTCGGGACTTGATGTCGTGCGGATGTTGGCGCTGGGCGCAAAAGGCGTATTGCTGGGGCGTTCAATGGCCTATGCACTGGCCGCCGATGGTCAACGCGGGGTGGAGAACATGCTGGATATCTTCGCCAAGGAAATGCGCGTCGCCATGACCTTGACCGGGGTGACCTCGATTAGTCAGATTGATGAATCCACGCTGGTGGATGCTGTTCGATGAGCTGAACACCTGACCATAAAACGCCGCGCCCATGCGCGGCGTTTTCGTTGATGCCTGGAAAGCGACCCTCACTCGACGTCTTTGAGCACCTCAAACGTGACTTGATCGGGATAGAACGCCATGTAGCCGCGAATCTGATCGACCGACACTTTGGGGTCTTCATAGCTCCACACCGCGTTAGCGCCCTCATGCCCCGGGACTTGCAGACTGAAATAGCTGGCATCGCCCTTGTAGGGGCAATAACTCGTGTGATCGGTGCGGGCAAAGTATTTTTCATCGATGTCCTCCCGCGGTACGTAATACACCGGAGGATAGTTGGCCTCGAGCAACACCAGCGCCCGTGCGGACGCGGCCACCTGAATACCGTGAAACTTTACAAGCAGGCAGCCTGGCTGCTCTGCAATGGTGATGACAGGACTAGGACCGGTGCTTTTCATGAAATACGTTCCTCATGACGGTGATGAACCTGTGAGAACGAGGCTTGCCCGCGGTGGGCGGCACAGCAGCCCCAAAACCTGAGACCACGACTTTCAGGTATAACCCAGATTCTGCACTCACGACGGCTTCGCAGCCGAACGGGACGATGCGGCGCTCCGACGAGGCCAAAAACGAAATGCCGATATAAGCGGGCAAACGCTCAGAGCCGGTGAAACATCGTCTACGATCAATAGAACCGTTGACGTCCCTGCTGCCCAGGCAGGCAGTCGTGGCATGGCGTGGGGATTTGAGTCTCAGAAACCTGAGGGTCTCACCATGCCCGCCACACAGTTTTCCCTCGACCAGAAAATCATCACCCTCGATGCCCGTCCCGATCGCCTCGACCTGCGTGATCGGATCTTCACCCCGCGGGTCCAGTCACTGCCGCCCTCCTGGCCCGCCGACAAAGACATTGCCACCGAACTCTCCGCATACCTGGGTAAAGGCCTGGTGCTCTACCAAGGCAACGAAGGTGCGTGCACAGGGTTCGGGCTGGCGGCGGTGGTCAACTATCTGTTGTGGCTGCGGGACCGGGCGTCCATCAAGACGAGCCCGCGTCAGCTTTATCATCTGGCCAAACTTTATGACGAATGGCCGGGAGAGGACTACACCGGTTCCAGTTGTCGCGGCGCGTTGAAGGGATGGCATAAGCACGGCGTCTGCGCGGAGGAACTGTGGCCCTATACCGTCAAGCCCGACGGATCGGTTCCGGCGTTTGAAGCGCCCGCCGAAAACTGGGCAACAGACGCCGTGACCCGGCCGCTGGGGGTTTACTACCGCGTCGAGAAAGACGACATCACCGCCATGATGGCGGCGCTGTACGAAGCGGGTGCGCTTTACGTTTCCGCCAATGTGCATCAGGGCTGGGCACTGATGCAGCCCAAAGGCAAAAAACGTCCGCCGGCGGTGTTCCAGAGCATGTCTCAGCTGCCCGTCATCAAATGGCCGACAACCAGCCAGGGCGGTCACGCCTTTGCCTTGATCGGCTACACCCGTCAGGGCTTCATCGTGCAGAATTCCTGGTCAACCGACTGGGGATTCTCGGGCTTCGCCATCCTGACGTTCGAGGACTGGCTGGCCAATGGCACCGACGCCTGGACCGTGGCCCTCGGTGTGCCGATTGAACACGGCGCGTTATCGCACAACGCGCGGCCTTCACGTTCCCGGACCGATGTTCAATCAGCGTTTCGCAGCGCGCTGTCGAGCTCCAGCGCCAAGCGCGAAGGTTTCTCGCTGTTCACCGCCGGTGCCCGCGATACCGCTCGCAAAGGACCTCCCCTGTTGACCATGGATCAGGCGTATGGCCTGACCATCGTGATGGAAAACAACGGCAGTATCGGCCCCCGCCTCACCGACGTCGAAAACGTCCGCGCGGGCGTCAAGCGAATCGTCTACGAGTCACCGCGCGCCTGGTACGACAAGCTCCCGGCGGCCAACAAACCCGCCGTGCTGCGCATCGCCGTCATCGCCCACGGCGGGCTCAATTCCGAGCAGGACTCCATCAATCGAATCTGTGCGATGGCGCCCTACTTTCTTGAAAACGGCATCTATCCATTGTTTGTCACCTGGCGAACCGGGGCACTGGAGACGTTTGCCGACATCGTCAAGGACGCCCTCCCGGGGCTGTTTCCCGAGGCTGGCGGCATCAGCGATGTGTTGAAGACCCTCAAGGACAAGGCCCTGGAAGGCTTTGATCGAACGGTGGAACTGGCCACCAAAAAACTCGGTGGCGATCAGTGGAGCCAGATGAAGCAGAACGCCGAAGCGGCCTCAGTCGCAGGTTTTACCCCGCGCGGGCTGGTGGAAATGGCGGAGAACCTGAAAAACCTGGTCGCCGACATGGGCAAGAAGAACGTCGAGCTGCATTTGATCGGCCATTCCGCGGGGTCCCTGATCAATGGCCACTTGATTCAACTGCTCTCAGCCAGAGGTTTGGCCATCGAAACGTCGACGCTGATGGCCCCGGCCTGCACCCTCGATTTCGCCAACCAGACCTACCGCAAAGTCATCGAAGGTGGAGGACTCAAGCGCAAGGACTTCCACATCTACATGATGTCCGACAACCGCGAACAGGATGACAACGTCATCGGCGTGTACCACAAGTCACTGCTGTACCTCGTTTCCCGTGCCTACGAAGAACTGCAACGCATGCCGCTGCTGGGCATGGCCAAGAGCCTGGACAAGAACTTCCAGGACTTCAGCAATCCCGATGTGGCGGAGTGGAACATTGCCGCCAGGAGCATGACCGAACAGTGGAACCAGTTTTACTGGGGAAAAACCATTCCGGCCGGTTTCGCCGCCACAGGCCGTGGGCTTCCCGAGGCGTTCGCGAAAACCCTGCATATCTTCAACGATTCGCAAATGAACTACGGCTCGGGCACCAAAGCGGACACCTCCCACGGCGGGTTCGACAATGATGTGAACGTCATTACCGCTGCCTTGCTGACCATTCTCAGGCGAGAGCCCGGCGCGAAGCTGGACCAACCGGTGGTTAACCTGAACTACTGAGGAGCCTGTGCAATGAATCGCAACGCACCAACTGTACATCCATACAGATAAAGATTGCTCCATCGCTCATCAGCCGCCATTCTATCCGCCTCTCGACAGTTGATGAGCGATGGTGGTTATGCGGCTGTACCTCTGTGAAAAACCTTCCCAGGCCAAAGACATTGCGGCCGTCCTCGGCGCCAGGCGTCGTGGCGACGGCTGCTGGCTGGGAACGGACGTCACGGTGACCTGGTGCATCGGCCATCTGCTGGAAACCGCACCGCCGGACGCCTATGACGCGCGTTACAAGCGCTGGGTGCTGGCGGATCTGCCGATCATTCCAGAGAAGTGGAAAATGACCGTCAAACCGCGCACGGCCAGCCAGTACAAAGCGGTCAAACGGCTGCTCGGCGAGGCCACTGAACTGGTGATCGCCACCGACGCCGACCGTGAGGGCGAGATGATCGCCCGGGAACTGGTGGAGCATTGCCGTTATCGCGGGCCGATCCAGCGACTATGGCTGTCGGCGCTGGACGATGCGTCGATCCGCAAGGCGCTGGCAGCCCTGAAGCCGGGGGCCGAGACCTTTAGCCTTTACCATTCGGCACTCGGGCGCTCCCGGGCCGACTGGTTGATCGGGATGAACATGAGTCGGCTGTTCACACTGCTGGGGCGTCAGTCCGGTTATCAGGGCGTTTTGCCGGTCGGTCGGGTGCAAACGCCGACCCTGCGCCTGGTGGTGGATCGCGACCGCAGCATCGCCGATTTCGTGCCGGTCGCCTATTGGGCCATCGACGTGCAACTGCTGCACGACGGCACCGCGTTCACCGCCCAGTGGCGTGCGGCCTCCGAGGTTTGCGACGATCAGGATCGCTGCCTGAATCAAGCGTTGGCACAGCAAGCAGCAGCGGCGATTGGCAGCGCGGCGAGTGCCCGGGTGATCAAACTGCGTACCGAGCGAATGCGCGAAGTGGCCCCCCTGCCCTTCGATCTGGGCACCTTGCAGGAAGTCTGCTCGAGGAAGCTCGGGCTCGGCGCCCAGGAAACCCTTGACATCGCCCAGGCCCTGTACGAAACCCACAAGGTCATCACCTATCCACGCAGCGACTGCGGTTATCTGCCCGTGAGTCAGCACAGCGAAGCACCGGGCATTCTGGCCGCGCTGAGGCAGGCTGATCCGGCACTGAACACCTTGAACGACTTCCTGGAGCCTCAGCGCCGCTCACGGGCCTGGAACGATGCCAAGGTCAGCGCTCACCACGGCATCATCCCCACCGCTGCGGCGAAAAACCTCGAGCGGCTGGCGGGCAAACAGCGGGCGGTCTACACCCTGATCCGCGCGCGTTACCTGGCGCAGTTTCTGCCCAACCACGAATACGACCGGACCCAGGCCGACTTCGACTGCGCCGGTGAAGCCTTGCGTGCCGTCGGCAAGCAGATTGTCGAGCCCGGCTGGAAACGCGCCCTGCCCGAGGCCCTCGCCCCGGCCAAAGGCCGCGAAGCACCGGCGCCGCAAACCCTGCCGGCATTGGCCGAAGGACGTGACTGCGCAGTGGCCGACGTCAAGCTCAAGGACCTCTGGACGCAACCGCCCAAACCGTTCACCGAAGGCGATCTGATCAAGGCGATGAAGAACGTCGCCAAACTGGTTGAAGATCCGCTGCTCAAGCAGAAACTCAAGGACACCACCGGCATCGGCACTGAAGCGACCCGCGCCTCGATCATCCAGGGCCTGCTCGACCGTGGTTATCTGATCAAGAACGGCAAGGCCCTGGCCGCCACCCCGGCCGCGTTCAGCCTGATCGACGCGGTGCCGCGTGCCATCGCCGACCCCGGGACCACGGCGATTTGGGAACAGGCCCTGGACATGGTGCAGAGCGGCGAGATGAGCCTGGAAGAATTCGTTACCAAGCAAGCCGCGTGGATGAGCAAACAGGTCGCCCGTTGCGCCGGCCTGAGCCTGACCATCAGCGGACCGGCAAGCCCCGCCGGGCGCGGTGCCACACCGTGGAAAAACAAACGCAAGCCCGCCAAACGCAAGCCCTCGACCGGCACCAAGCGCGCGGCAAAACCGGCGAGCAAGGCTTGAGGGCACTTCGGGCGAGCCAAAAGGGTCTAGTGTTCTTCAAGTCCAGCGACAACCCCATTTTCTGATAAGGCTTCGACCATGATTATCGTGCATCACCTGAACAACTCCCGCTCCCAGCGGATTCTCTGGTTGCTGGAAGAACTGGCCATCCCTTACGAGCTGAAATGCTATCAGCGCGACCCGAAGACCAACCTGGCACCGCCCGAATTGAAAGCGATCAATGCCCTGGGTAAATCACCGGTCATCGAAGACGGCGCGCAGAAGCTGATTGAGTCCTCGGCGATCATCGACTACCTGATTCGCCGTCATGGCGACGGTCGCCTGCAACCCGATCCATCCACCCCTGCCTATGACGAATACGTGCAGTGGCTGCATTTCGCCGAAGGCTCGGCGATGTTGCCGCTGATGTTGAACCTGTACGTGGGGCGTCTCGGTGAAGCCGGCGCGCCGTTGCATCCACGGATCAATTCGGAGGTGGTCAACTACCTGGGCTACCTCGACGCAGCTCTGAGCCACTCCAATTACCTGCTGGGCGATGAGTTCAGCGCCGCTGACATCCAGATGAGTTTTATCGGTGAGATCGCCAGAGCCCAGGGCAAGCTTGGCAACTATCCTCATATAGCGGCCTGGATTGAACGCTTTCAGGCTCGCCCGGCCTATCAAGCTGCACTGAAAAAAGGTGGGAAATACGATTTCGCCCCCACTGAGTGATCACGCCTGGGCCACGGATGGCCTGCACCTCAGGAGCAATCAACATGCCCTTGATCGAACTGCACGCCGCCCAGCGCGACGAACTGGAAACGATTGAAAACCTGATGCAGTTCTACATGTATGACTTCAGCGAGTGGCTGCCGCTGAAGCTCGGTGAGCACGGTTTCTTCAACGCCCAGCCCAAATCGGGTTACTGGCGAAAACCCGCAACCCGGCCGTTTCTGATCAAGGTCGACGGAGAATTGGCCGGCTTCGTGACGGTGGATGATGAAACCCATACTCACGGCGCCGAGTACAACATCGGCTACTTCTTTGTCAGTCGACGCTTTCGTGGCCAAGGCGTCGCGAAGTTTGTCGTTTCCACCCTCTTGAGCCGGTTCCCCGGTCAATGGCAAATTTTCCACCTCGACGCGAATCAGCCTGCGCGGCGGTTCTGGGCCCGGGTCTTGACCGATCTCACCCATGGCGAGTTCACCCTGCATCAGCTGCCGGTAGACGGTTATCCCTGCACCGTTTACCGATTCCAGACATCGCTGCCAGCGTCCTGACTGGCGCTTTCCCCTTCCGCTTTTTAATTCCAAACGACTTTGTCCGACAATATGTAGTGACCAAAAATAATCACTACAAAACCGTTGACGCCTCCGATTTGCCCTTGCATGATGCAGACGTCTCCCCGATCGGGAGAACAGGCAACACGTTTGAGCAAGCTCGTCTGACCGCCGAGCTGTTTTTCCCGGATACACGCTGCCCACAAGGCAGATTGAAGAAGCTGACCTGGCCTGAACGTCCAGTACAAGGACGAGAAGCGCTGGCGATCAATCCTCATGAAGCTTGTGGTCGACCCTGAAAGCGTCGGCAGTGGCCAGAAGGTTTTCGCCGCTTCTCCTCGTTGTGACGCTATTGCGTAGCAGTTATTCAACACGACTACATGCAACAGACGCGGGACCCCGTCATTTTGGCGGCCGACCGCTGACGTCCTGGTTTCGGTGCCAGGGATCAACTAACCGATGGGCTACCTGTATTAGCGAATCAACTTTGAAAGATCACCAAATGGTCAAGGGGCTTACTATGAATCTGAACAATCAACCCACTATCGATGAACTGGCTCATCTGTTCGCTGTACAAAAAGACAGCCATGACAGCCATATTCTGTGGATCAGCAAGTCGGGCCAGGTGCATATCGACTGCCTGTCGACGCACGCTGATGAAGCGGAGTTCGACAAGAACAACCAGAACCTGCTCGCCCGACTGAAGATGTACCGTCGCGGCCAAGGCTATGTCGGCAAGAAAGCCGCGGCTGACAAGGACTTCATCGGTAATGTTCTGCAAACGCTGAAACAGGCCTGGGCCTCGATGCAGAACCAGAACGAAGTTCGGGTGATTGATCGGTTCTACTGATACCTCCACACCCCATCCATAAAAAGGCCCCGCTCGTCATATCGAGCGGGGCCTTTTTGTTTGTCTCGTGCGCACCAAACAACGCTATGGTTAACCGTGTGCACTGGATCATTGGAGGTTTGTGATGAATATACAACTGACAGGCTTGCTGTTACTCGTAATCGCCAGTGCTGCCCATGCAAACAGCATCACCGGCGTTCCGTTGTTCGATGCGGACTGCCCCGGCAAAATCATCGTCCACGCGGATCAGGACGGACCGGTGTTGATCAACAGCAAGGAAGCCGAGACCAAAGCCATTGACGATCGCCGATTCGAAGCCAAGGGTTCGGGCGTCGTCATCTCGATCCTCCTCTCCGATGACGACTCGGTCACGGTGTCCTCCACGGGAAAGGCGCCCAATGGTGTGTGCCAATTAATAGAAGACTGATGTCGTCGACTCACCTGCAGCCGCACCCAACACCAGCTCCATAAAAGCCACCGACGCTGCACTGTGATAGTTGTTTTTGCGTCGAAGCAGCGCGGCCCCTCGTTTGGGCGCCTCCCCCAACAACGGGATTTTGCGCAATGCCCGGTCCTCGGTGGCAATGGGCTCCGGAAGGATGGTGGCGATGGCCGTGTGCCGAATGACTTCCAGCAAGGTGCTCACCGAGTTGACCTCGATCACCACCTTCGGCGTGATCTGCTCCTGAGCAAAGTACTCATCAATGCGGGTGCGGGTAACGAAGTCCGGGGCCAGCAGCGCAAATTCCAGTTGCGCGACCTCTTGCGCGGACAACGCGACCTGGCTTTCGTATAACGGGTGATCGCGCCCCACCATGACGCCCAACGTCTCGGTAAACGCCGGGATCGACTCGATATCGGCATTTCTGACCTGGGTAAACGCGATAGCGATGTCCAGTGAGTCATCCACCAGCCCGGCCTCGATGTCGTCCATCGACAGCTCGAAAATCTGCAGATGGATGTTCGGATACCGCGCCACGTAATCGCGCACCAGCGGCCCCACCAGGTACGCCATGAACGTTGGGGTCATGGCCAGCCGCAAGGTGCCGCGGGACAAGTCCTTTACGTCATGCAGCGCACGTTTGCCTGCCTCCAGTTCCACCAGCACCCGACGAGCACATTCGATGTAAGCCTCGCCCACATCGGTGGGTTTCACCGTGCGCGAGGTTCGGTCGAACAGGCTGACGCCCAGGGTTTCTTCCAGTTGCCGGATCTGTTGGGACAGGGTCGGCTGCGAAACGTGAAGCGCCTCGGCGGCGCGGGTGAAACCGCCGTGGTCGGCGACCGCCAGCAAATAGCGCAAATGTCGGAGCAGCATGGGGAATCACCATCTATAGGCTGTGCTTATGCGCAGCATTGTATATCGATCTTGGACGCTATGGATCGATCGGCAGAAGATGGCTCCACACCCAAGCAACATCACTCCCGACAGGAGAAATACCATGCAACAGTCCCACGCTTACAACGACCCAAGCCTGGCCCTGACCACGTCGCTCCTCGATGCAAAAGCGCGCAAAAACCTGTCCTGGCAGGACCTGACCGACGGCACCGGCCTCGGTCTGGCCTACGTCACTGCCGCCCTGCTCGGTCAGCACCCGCTGCCGGAAAGCGCCGCCAAAGTGATTGGCGAAAAACTCGACCTGGACGCCGACACCGTGGCCCGCCTGCAGATCATCCCGTTGCGCGGCAGCCTCTCGGGTGTCCCGACCGACCCGACCATCTACCGCTTCTACGAAATGATCCAGATATACGGCACCACCCTGAAAGCCCTGGTTCATGAGCAATTCGGCGACGGCATCATCAGTGCGATCAACTTCAAGCTCGACATCAAGAAAGTCGAAGACCCGGAAGGCGGCTCCCGCGCAGTAATCACCCTCGACGGCAAGTTCCTGCCACTGCGTCCTTTCTAAGTGGATGACAGGCGAGTCGAATTTCCACCTGTGACACGCGATCCCCTGTAGCAGCTGTCGAGCTCGCGAGGCTGCGTTCGAGGACGTAGTCCTCGCAGCCCAGGCGACTGCTGCGCAGCCGAACGCAGCCTCGCGGGCTCGGCAGCTGCTACAAAATAATCATTCGATTCACGTATGAGGACATCGCCATGAAAGCGCTCATCGAAGGTTTTTTAAAGTTCCAGAAAGACGTCTTTCCGCAACGGACCGACCTGTTCAAGCACCTGGCGACCACCCAGCATCCGGGCACGTTGTTCATCACCTGTTCCGACAGCCGTGTGGTGCCGGAACTGCTGACCCAACAAGAACCCGGTGAACTGTTTGTGATCCGCAATGCCGGCAACATCGTGCCCTCCTACAGCCCTCACCCCGGTGGTGTGTCGGCCACGGTCGAGTATGCGGTCGCTGTACTCGGCGTCACCGACATTGTGATCTGTGGGCACTCGGACTGCGGCGCCATGACCGCCGTCGCCAAGTGCAAATGCATGGACCACCTGCCCGCCGTCAGCGGCTGGTTGCAACACGCCGAGTCAGCGAAAGTCATCAACGAATCCCGCCCTCACGCCAATGAAGCGGCGAAGGTGAGTTCAATGGTTCGGGAGAATGTCATCGCGCAACTGGCCAATATCCAGACGCATCCGAGCGTGCGCCTGGCTCAGGAGAAAGGCCTGCTGAATTTGCATGGTTGGGTTTACGATATCGAGACCGGTTCGATTGACGCCCTGGATGCCAACAGCCACCGTTTTGTGGCGCTCGCCGAGTATCCGGACACCTGCGCCCTTCAGGCCCGATCCATAGAAGCAGCCGCCTGAAGTGGGTATCCACTGGCAGAGACGATCGACGCAGCGCTCCCGACTCACGGGCGCGCTGCACTGACACGATCGACCGGGTTATTTATCGTCCATCTTTGCTGAAGATTGTGGCCGAATTTCAGCGCTCTCTTCGGCGTTGGGGGGTTCTGGAATACTGCCTGGTGTGAACACGTGAGTCAGCAAGTCTCTGGCATCGACCTCGACGACCCCCTGAACCGAACGGGCCAGAGCTACAGCCTGCTCACACTGTTTATGGGTGTTGACGCGGCCGCTCAATGCCACCGTGCCTCCGTGGGTTTTGACATGGATTTGCAGGCCAAGGCTGGGTTCATCCATTGCCAAGGCTGACTTCACCCTGGCGGTAATCCACGTGTCGTGAACGCCCCTTTCCAGATCATGAGAGTATTGTTGAAAGGAATGAAGTTTCATGGTGTAACCCTCTCTCCGTCATCAGATGCACTGCCCGTCCATTGGCTGTGCAGCCTTGACGCTCAGGCGAGCGTTATGGACATCTGATTCGTTTTGGAGTGCTCGCCACGCCCATACGGACGCACATTAAGTATAGTGCGGTCGTTGACTGGGGTCGTGGCGCTGGATCAGCGTTTGACCGACAGATCCGTCTGGGTCATGCGACTGCGGATCGTGAACACCCCATCTCCCGAGAGAATCGCGCTGCGAGCAAACAGGCGACCGCTCTCCCAGTTCGAAAGCCCCAGTTCCGGCTTGTTCAGCGCGTACTGGCCGTCGACCCAGCGGGTAATCCCGTTGCCGACAAAAGGTGCGTTGACCGCGTTGTAGAAGCGTTCCTGAGCCGCGGCATCTTCACTGATCAATGACACGGTGAACTGCGGGCTATAGCGATTGAACAACGCAATGGCGCGGTCCAGGTCATCAACGATTTTCAGGCTGACTTCCGGGGTTTCTTCCCATTCCCACTCGCGGCCCAACTGATCCTCGGGCAGCGGTTCGGCCAACGCTTCGGTTTGATAGCCTTCGGCGCGGTACACCTCAACGCTGGCGGTCTGCCAATCGGTCGGCAAGTACTGATCGCTACCCTCGACGATGTGCAATTTGCAGCCCTGCCCGCGTGCGGTGCCGGCCTGTTGCAGCGCATCGAGGAACAGCGGCAGCAAATCGGCGACGCGGTCACGGTGAATCAGGCAGACGTTCATCGTGTTGCAGACTTTGCGATCCAGCGAGTTGCGCACCACCGCGGCAAAGCGCTGGGCATCGGCGTCCTTGTCGGCAATCAGCCAGGCGCCACCAGTGCCGTGCAGGCTGACCGCGGTGCCGGCCTGTTGGGCGATGCTGCCCAATTGACTGACGGCGCGACCCGAACCACGGGCCACCGCCAGCGACAGTCGCCGGTCGGCGAACATCGCCCAGCCGGCGGCGTGATTGACGCTTTCCACCAGCGACACCGCGCCGGTCGGCAACCCGGCGTCGCTCAGTGCCGGATTCAGCGCGTGGGTGACGATGGCTTGCGCTGTGCCCAACGCATCGCTGCCAATGCGCAGCACCGCCGTGTTACCCGTGCGCAACACACCGGCGGCGTCGGCGAAGACGTTCGGTCGACCTTCGAAGACGAACGCGACGATGCCCAGGGGCGAGACCACTTGCTCGACTTTCCAGCCGTCATGCTCGATGCAACTGACCACTTTGCCACGTGTGGCCGACGCATCGCGCCAGGCCCTGAGGCCGGCGATCATGTCGCGGCGCATGCGTTCATCCGCCAGAAGCCGCGTGATGGAGCGTCCACGGGCCTTGGCCCGCTCGATGTCGGCCAGGTTGGCGGCTTCGATCAAGGCCCAGCAGTCAGGGTCTTCCAGGCGTTGGGCGAAGCGATCAAAGAACTCGCTGATGGCTTGATCGGAGACCGCGGACATTGCGCTGAACGCCGCTTCGGCACGCTCGATTGCAATGGCCGCCGCTTGCTGGTCGGCCACCGGAATCAGCAACAATTCGCCGCTGACCTGCTCCACCAGCAAATGGTCACCGGGCTGAAAGCGCGCGGCCAATTCGGGGCTGACCACAGAGACACGATTCCCGGCGAAAGGGATAGGCGTGCCAGCGACTAGACGTTCGAGCGCAAGAGACATGAAGCGGTTTCACCATGCAGTGGGCGGCCGGAAAATGTATAGCAAAATCCCTGGAGCGTCATTAACCGCACGCCTGACCGGTGATCGAAAACCCGACGGCCCTGCACCCGGCCCTCCTACGCTAAAAGAGGTACATCAGCGTTTCCTGTTTTCCCAGGAGGCCGTCATGAGCGATGAATTCACAAGCCATGGAGCGGCCCTTGACGATGAAGGTCTGGCGGCTGCGCTGGACCTTGCCAAAGTCAGTGCCGCGCAACTCTGGGCTGTTTTGGCAGTAGAAACCTCCGGCAACGGGTTCTATCCCGATCGCCGTCCGAAAATCCTTTACGAGCGCCACGTATTCAGTCGTTTGACCCAGCAGAAGTTTGATGCGCAACACTCGGATATCAGCAGCAAAACCCCCGGCAACTATGGTGCAACGGGGCCGCATCAATATGACCGTCTGAACCTGGCCGTCGGCCTGAACAGGAACGCAGCCTTGCAAAGTACATCGTGGGGCCTGGGGCAGATCATGGGATTCAATTTTGCGCAGACAAATTCGGCGGATGTCGAGACGATGATCAAGCGGATGGTCGTGTCCGAAAACCAACAACTGCTGTGCACCGTTGGCACGCTGATCGAAGGCGGGTCAGTCGCGGCATTACGGGCCAAGGACTGGGCCAACTTTGCACGCCGCTACAACGGCCCCAACTACGCGATCAACAACTACGACGCGCGGCTCAGCGCGGCGTATCAGAAGTTCTCCTATGGCGGGACGCCGGACCTGAGAATTCGTATGGCGCAAACCTACTTGACGTACCTGGGCTGGCATCCCGGCTCCGTCGACGGCATTGTCGGCAAACAGACCCGGGATGCGATGAACCTCTTTCAGGCAAAAGAGCACCTGGACATCACCACGGTGCTGGACGATGAAACACTGGCGTGTTTGCGCAGCCGGGTCGAAGCGTTGCCGCTCTGACTAGAACACCGACCAGCCGATCCGCTGACTCAGCAACTCCAGCGCGGCCATGCCCGCGAGGGAGTTGCCGGCGGTGTTCAACTCCGGTGACCAGACGCACACCGTGAATTGCCCCGGCACCACCGCGACAATCCCCCCGCCCACGCCGCTCTTGCCGGGCAAACCGACGCGATAGGCGAAGTTTCCGGCTTCATCGTAAAGGCCGCTGGTGGCCATGATCGAGTTGACTTGCTGGGTCTGGCGGGCGGTGAGGATCTGTTCGCCGCTGTGTTTGCAGAAACCGTCATTGGCCAGAAAACAGAACGCCCGCGCCAGATCCACGCAGCTCATGCGCAGCGCGCAATGGCTGAAGTAACTGCGCAGTACTGCTTCGACGTCGTTGTGGAAATTGCCGAAAGACTGCATCAGATAAGCCATCGCCGCGTTGCGCGCGCGATGCTGGTATTCGGACTCGGCGACCTTGCCGTCCACCATGACTTGCGGGTTGCCGGACAGCCGACGGACAAAATCGCGCATGGACAGTGCCGGCGCGGCAAAGCGTGACTGGTTGATGTCGCAGATCACCAGTGCACCGGCGTTGATGAAGGGATTGCGCGGGCGCCCGCGCTCGAATTCCAGTTGCACCAGCGAATTGAACGGTTGGCCGGAAGGCTCGTGACCCAGGCGTTCCCAAATGGCTTCGCCGGAGTGTCCGATGGCCTGCACCAGGCTGAACACCTTGGAAATACTCTGCACCGAGAACAGCGTATGGGCATCGCCGGCGCAATACAGCTCGCCGTCATTGCCATACACCGCAATGCCCAGCTGATCGGCCGGCACCGTACCGAGGGCGGGAATGTAATCAGCCACCTTGCCCTGGCCGATCAGGGGACGTACTGCGTCAAGGATCTCGTTCAACAGCGCTTGCATGCCGGGTTCCGAAGTCACGCCCCATGGGATTGCGGGGACACAGACGCTAGACGCCAGCGGTCGAGGCCGGATCACAGTTTTCCGTGGCATTGGATAAACCCAATCTCCAATACCCCACTGATCCCCTGTGGGAGTGAGCCTGCTCGCGATAGCGGTGTGTCAGTCAACATCATTGTTAAATGACACACCGCTATCGCGAGCAGGCTCACTCCCACAAGAGATCAGTGGTTTACGTATCACAGTGTGTACAGCCCCGTCCCCGACACACCCCGCCTCTAAAACCCCACGCCAAAGACACATCGCAGATACACCTGCTTGATGAACTGTGCCTGTCGATTGGCCACGCCGATCAAAGCGCCCAACTCACTCAATGCTACGGAGTATCACCATGTTCAAGCTCTCGACTTCTTCTTTGACCCTCGGCCTGATCATCGCTGGCGGCCTGGCCCTGTCCAACGCGGCTTCCGCCTCCGAGTCCGAAGCATTCACCATGAAACAACTGGCCCACGGCTACAGCCAGGTCCAGGCCGACACGGCAGAAAAACCGGCGGAAGGTAAATGCGGCGAAGGCAAGTGCGGCGCCAGCGAGTAACCCTTTGCATGGGGCACCGCGTTGCCCCACCTCCCTGACTGAACGGAGATCAAGCCCATGACCACCTCACTCTCATCGGCCGTGAAAGGCCTGCACCTGAACCTCGACCGTGCCGGTAGCTGGATTGCGCCGCTGACCCTGCGGGTGTTCCTCGCCTGGGAGTTCTTCGAATCAGGCCTGGAAAAATTCAATGGCGAAAACTGGTTCGCCGATATTCAGGACAGCTTCCCGTTCCCCTTCAATCACGTGCCGGCCACGCTGAACTGGGAACTGTCGATGTGGGCCGAACTGATCTGCGCCCTGGCCATACTGGTCGGCCTGGGAACGCGAATCTCGGCGATCATTTTGATCGTGGTCACGGTTGTCGCGACCGCTGCCGTTCACTGGCCGGCCGATTGGTCTACATTGAGTGAGCTTGCTCAGGGTTACGCCATCAGCAACAAGGGTCATGGCAACTTCAAACTGCCGCTGATCTACCTCGCGGCCTTTATGCCGCTGTTGCTCTCGGGTGCCGGCAAGCTTAGCCTTGATGCGCTGCTGGCTCGAGTCTTCTGGCGTCGCGATAACCGCTGAAGCGCCAGGGGCTCGATAACGTCAAGAACCCAGCATCGACGACTGACAGCCCCAACCAGCTTCATCCAACTCACATGCGAAGACAGGAGCCACCATGAGCGTGACCACCCAATGGATCGAAATCGACAGCGCCGACGGTAAATTCGGCGCTTACCTGGCCATTCCGCACACCCGCAAAGGCCCGGGGATCGTGTTGATCCAGGAAATTTTTGGCGTGAACGAACACATTCGCTCGGTCGCCGAACAATACGCCGCCGACGGTTACCTGGTGATTGCACCGGACCTGTTCTGGCGCAGCGGCGCGCGGATCGAACTGGGTTACGACGAGGCCGGCTGGAAACGCGCCGTCGAGTTGATGAACGCCACCGACGTCGGCAAGGCACAGACCGACATCGAACTGGCCATCGACGCCTTGAAAGCCCAGCCCGGCCTGGACGGCGGAATCGCTTCGATTGGTTACTGCTTCGGTGGTTTGCTCTCGTACCACACCGCCGCCAATGGGCTGGTGGACGTGGCCATCGCCTATTACGGCGGCGGAATCCAGAATCATCTGGACCGGGCCGATGAAATCGAAGTGCCGCTGCTGATGCACTTCGGTGAACAGGACAGCCACATTCCACTGGAAGCCGTGGAGAAAATCGCCGAGCGTTTCGATACCAACGATAACGTCGAAATTGTCGTGTATCCGGAAGCCGAACATGGCTTCAACTGCTCGCACCGCGACAGCTACAACCAGCGCGCAGCGGTTGAGGCACATGGCAACACGCTGATCTTTTTGGGTATGGAACTGTAAGGCCTGGCGAGCAAAAGGGGACTTCCAGAGTCCCCTTTTTTGTGTCTGCCGTTTAACGACTGAGTTCTTCCACGGTATCGGTCACCGCCAATTTCGGATGTGCGCTGCGTTCATGCACATGGCTCGTCGGTGTACGGTCGATCAGCAGGCTCAGCAGTTCCGGGCGGCTGTAGTGACCGCGCGAATCCATCATGCGTTTGCGTTTGTCGATCAGGCTCATGTCGAGGTCGAGGATCACCTCGCCTTCGCCTTCAGTCAGCGAACCCTGCACCACACCATCCGGGCTGATGATTGCGGTGAAGCAACCACCGGAAATCGGGCCGATGGGGCAACCCGTGTCGGCCATGATTTGTGCCTGTTGCTCAGGGTTCAGCCAGGCCGTGGAGTTGACCACGAAGCAGGCCGCCTCCAATGCATGCTGGCGGATGCTGACTTCCATTTGTGAAGCAAACAACGGCCCTGCAAACGACCCCGGGTACATCGCCGCATGGATCTGTTCGCCGTCAGCCATCAAGGCGTAACGGGCCAGCGGGTTGTAATGTTCCCAGCAGGCCAGTTGGCCAATGCGCCCTACTGCGCTGTCGGTGGCGCGCAGGCCTGAACCATCGCCCATGCCCCAGATCATGCGTTCGTGATAGGTCGGGGAAATCTTGCGGCGATGCTGAATCAGGGTGCCGTCGGCATCGAACAACAACTGCGTGTTGTACAGCGTGCCGCCGTCACGTTCATTGACGCCGATGGAAACCACCATGCCGGCCTGTCTGGCGGCGGCACCAATTGCCTCGGTGGCAGCCGAAGGGACAGTGACGGCCTGATCCAGCAGTTTGAGGTGTTCAGCCGCCATTTCGAAAGGCGACTGAACGAACGAGAAGTACGGGTAGTAAGGCACGATGGTTTCCGGGAACACGGCGAACTGCACGCCCTGCTCACCGAGTTCGAGAATCTTCTGCACCACTTTGTCGACGGTGCCTTCACGGCTATAGAGCACTGGGCTGATTTGTACGGCGGCGGCTTTTACGAGGGTCATGACGGTGATCTCATTGAGGGAGTGGACTTCAACGAGATCAAAATTACGCCAATAATATTTAGGCCGAAATGTCGAATACGCCACCTTTTAGGACATCCTGAGCATCACCCTCGATTGGCTCGCTGAATGACCTGCGGTGGCTGGCCAAATGCACGGATAAACGCCCGACGCATCCGCTCCCTATCGCCAAAACCGGTATCGGTCGCCACCACGTCGATGGGGTGCCGACCGGTTTCCATCATCAGGCGCGCCGCTTCCACCCGCAGGTTTTCGATGGCCTTGGCCGGTGATTGGCCGGTTTCGGCATGGAACACGCGACTGAACTGCCGAGGGCTGAGGTTGGCGGCACTGGCCAGTTCCTCGACCGACAGCGCGGACTTCAGGTTCTGCTTGGCATAGGCCAGCGCGGCCTGGATGCGATCGGTCTTGGGCTCCAGTTCGAGCATCACCGAAAACTGCGACTGCCCTCCCGCGCGCCGGTGGTACACCACCAATTGCCGGGCCACCCGCCGCGCCACCTCCGCGCCCAGATCCTTTTCCACCAGCGCCAGGGCCAGATCGACGCAAGCGCTCATGCCCGCAGCCGTCCAGATATTGCCGTCGTTGATGAAGATCCGGTCTTCTTCGACCTTCACTTTCGGGTACGCCTTCTGCAACGCCGGTGCATGACACCAGTGCGTGGTCGCCCGTCGACCGTCCAGCAAACCGGCCTCGGCCAGCGCAATGGCGCCGGTGCAGATCGAGCCCAGACGCCGGGTGGTCCGGCTGGCGTTGCGCAAGAACGCCACCATGCCCGGTGATACCGGACGGATCAGGTTGTCGCCCAGCACCAGTAGCGTGTCGAACGAGCGCTGGTCGAACGCCGAGGTTTCCACGCCAAACCCGGCGGAGGTCTGCACCGTACCGCCGCGCTCGGACAGCAAGGCAATGTTGTACGCCGGTTCGTCAGTGGCCATGTTGGCCAACTCGAACGTGGCGCACATGGCCAGGCCCAACACCTGAAACCCGGGGTAAACGATGAGTCCGATGGTGTGCATGGTGGCGGCTTCTTTTGACCTTAAAGGTGGCATGACGGATTTTACCGCCACTGACTTTGCACTAAAGCCTCTTATTGGGTCTATACATAACTGTAATCAGTTGGCCGAGAACAAGAGGCACAGGCCATGGACAACAAGGGTTCTGGCACTAACCTGGCCTTCTGGCTGCCAGGCAGTGCGGTCATCCTGAGTCTGGTGGTATCGATGTTCGCCCTCAACCGCGAACCGTTCCTTGAACCGCGGCCGATCGGTGCACAGTTCCAGGCGCAACTGCCCATCGAAGCCCGGTTATGGCAAGACCCTTTCGATGCGGTCGAGCGTTATCGCAAGAAGCTCACGGACAGCAAGAACCCGGATGCCGAAAATGTCTGCAGCCCGGATATTTCTCCCCTGTCCGGAGACAAACCGGCGCCCGACATCATGGTGGCGCTGGCCGAAGGCGGCCCTTACGCCGACGAAGTCGAACGGCGTCGGCGCATTCGTTATGCGCTGCTGGCAGGGTTCAAGAATTCCCACCGGGTGCCGGATCAGGAACAGTACATCCATTGCTTGAGACTCGCCGCCAACCTGTCGCAGGATCCCCCGCAGAAAAGCGGTTTCGTCGACGCGCCCTATGAAGTGTTCGTCTCCAACCCCTTCGATCCACCGACAGCCCTTGAAGGCGCGCCACCGCCGCCTGATCGAACGATCGTGTTCTGGTTCAAACAGGACGCGCTCGGCTCAACGCCGCTGCAGTTGCTCGAAACGTTACGCGATACCCTGAAAAATAAAATTGCTTTGGCGTGCGCTCCGAAACCGTGTTCCGAGCCACCCGACACGGCTGTCCTGAAGGTCATCGGCCCTTCTACCTCAACTGTCCTGCGCGACATGTTCCAGGACCAGGACATCGGCCAGGCCACGCCGAAGGTCGAAATCTACTCACCGCTGGCCACGGCCGATAACGAGACGCTGGATCGCGGGTACCCGAAGCTGTCGCCGCCGCTTGCGATCAGGCAACCCATGAAGTTGCTGCGCACCGTCAGCGACGACGGCACCATGACGCAACTGATGCTGGAAGAGCTGAAGTTGCGCCGCGTGGACCCGGCCACGGGCGTGCGTTGCAGCGAAGGCAAACTGCAACGGATCGGCTCACCGTGCACCCGCGATCTTCGTCGCAGCGGCAACCGCATCGCCTTGATTTCCGAGTGGGACAGTTTCTACAGCCGCGCGCTGATCGAAAGCTTCAAGACACAGGTGGCCAAGGATGCCCGCCTGGGCAGCGATGAAAAAAACCATAGGGATGTGGTCGATCAGTGGATTTTGCGCTTCAGCTATCTGCGCGGCCTGGACGGACGCCTCCCGGAAGAATCCGCGAGCAACGACAAGAGCGCCAGTACCGATCCCGGTAAAAACAAAGACCCCACCCAACTCGATCTCAGTCCACTGGAGAAATCCGACGGCAACTCCCAGCTCGACTACCTGCGGCGTCTCGCCGACCATATCGCCAACGAGGACGCGGCCTATCGACGCAACGGCGAAAGCGGCATCGGCGCGATTGGTGTACTGGGCGTCGATGCCTACGACAAGCTTCTGGTGCTGCAAGCGCTGAAGAGTCGGATGCCATACAAACTGTACTTTTCCACTGACCTCGATGCCCGCATGTTGCAACGGGGCCAGGCGCAAACCACCCGCAACCTGATACTCGCCGCCCCCTACGGACTCACCCTGACCCGCGCCCTGCAACAGGACGTGCCGCCGTTTCGCGACAGCCTGCAAAGTGCGGTGTTCATCTCGGTGCTGGCGGCACTGGCGCCGCAATCCTTCGACGCCAAGCGCGCAAAATTCGACTATTCCAAATCGGAGCTGCTCTCGCCGGGCATCTACGAAGTGGGGATCAGTGGCTTCATTCCCCTGGCGAGCCGGCTGACCGCTTCACGCCCGGCAAGCTGCGAGGCACCGACCCAATCGCAGTCCGATCGAGGCGTACGTCCGCACGACCTGATGGCGCTGCGTTGCCTCCAAGACCCCTCGCCACCGCCCTACCCTGAACCCTCCAAATCCATCCGCGACCGTTTCAAGCAAGCCCAATCCTTCTACTGGGCCGGGCCACTGACGATCACCCTGCTGATACTCGCCGGGTTCATCGTCTGGTGGCGCATCGAGGGCCCGAAAGATGACCATGACGCACGGCTGGCCTGGGTGCGCGGCGTGCCGATGACGCTGTTTATGGTGGCGGCGGCCTGCGCATTCATCGCCACGCGGTTCTGGCATGTGGAGTTTCTCTGGTTCACGTTCGTGCTGATATTGCTGGGTATCATCTCGTCGAACCTGACCCGACGCTCCGCCAGGCAATTGGCGATGGCCAAGGACTCGACTGCCAGCATGAGCACGGGTTTATACGACTCCCGGGCGTGGTACATCGTGGTCCCTCTTGTCATGTTCATCCTCGCGCTGATGCTGGCGTACCAGATGCGCAGCACGTTGACGGACAACGGACTGGGTGAGCCGATGTTCCTGTTTGAAGGCATCAGTGCCTGGCCGACCGTGGCTTTGCGGCTGCTGGCCGTGCTGATATCGCTCTCGGCGTTGGCATGGGGCTGGCGCAACCTGCGCATCAACCGGGCCGAGATCGAAGCCACGTACCATTTGCGCCTGCACATGCGCAAATATGAGACGACCTTGTGGGGACAGGTTCGACGCTTGATTCGCCGGGGCAAAGGCTGGCCATTGCGTCGTTGGTGCAACGAACTGGGGCACTGCCTGCTGAAGATTTTCTTCCCGCTACTGACCGCCAGCGACGAATGGTCAAAGTCCTGCGCACCGGCACAGGCCGCTTGCATGGACGGACGCAAGATGATCGTCATTGCACGCTTCTGGGGTGAGCACTGCGTCTGCGGCTCCTTCGGCGCCCGAATGCTGCGGGCCATGCTCGCCACGTGGGTTTACGTCGTGGTCACCAGCGTGCTGTTTGTGATCTGGCCCATGGAGGGCATGCCCGTTCGCGGCGCATCGATGTGGTGGATGCTGAGTTGGCTGATCCCTTCCCTGACTTTCCAGGTGCTGGTGTTCTGGGTCGTGGATGCCAACCTGCTGCTGACGCGGTTCATCCGCCACCTCAGCGAACATCATGCAATCTGGCCTGGCACCTTGCAGATGGAGCACAAGAAAACCTTTGGCATGCTCAGGCACCCGTGCATCGACGAATGGGTGGATTTGCAGCTGATCGCCAAGCGCACCTCGGCCGTTAACCGTCTGATCTATGCGCCGACCGTGGTCTTGTTGATCCTGTTGGCGTCGCGCAGCAGTCTGTTCGATAACTGGCCGACACCGCCCAGCCTGATCATTTCCTACCTGCTGACGGCGTTGGTGCTGCTCATCTCCGCGCTATCACTACGACGCGCAGCGGAAAAGGCCCGCACCGTTGCCTTGCAACGACTCGACGCCTATCTGCTGCAAACACCCGAAACAACACCTTGCTACACCAAGTTCAAGATGATCCGCGAGCGGATCGCGACGCTCAGTACGGGCTCGTTCTCACGCTACGCGGAAGACCCGCTGATCAGGGCGCTGCTGCTGTCGCTGACCGGTATCGGCGGCTCGGCCATTGTCGATGCATTGAACTATGCGAAGTTCTAGAGGAGGCGTTCAAAATGCAACTCATCACGTTGAAAATCGACAAACCGGAAGCGACGAACTTCATTTTCGGTCAGACCCACTTCATCAAATCCGTCGAGGACATCCACGAAGCGTTGGTCAATGCCGTACCAGGTATCCGCTTTGGCGTGGCCTTTTGCGAAGCCTCCGGTAAATGCCTGGTGCGCTGGTCTGGCACCGACACCGCCATGATCGAACTGGCCCGGAGCAATGCCCAAGCCATCGGCGCAGGCCATAGCTTCATCATTTTCCTCGACGATGGCTTCTATCCCGTAAACGTGTTGAACGCCGTCAAAATGGTCCCGGAGGTGTGCCGCATTTTTTGTGCAACGGCCAACCCGACTGAAGTGATTCTTGCCGAGACGGACCAAGGACGAGCGATTCTGGGCGTGGTGGATGGCTACTGTGCCCGTGGCATTGAAGGCGAGGAAGACATCCTGTGGCGCAAGAACCTGTTGCGGCAGATCGGCTACAAACTTTGAACACGCTCAGTTAACCAGGCGCTGAATGAGCAGAAATAACCTCTGCCTGAGCCGTCGCGGGCTTCTCCCCTTCGACCTCACCATTCAACGCCTTGTGCATTTTCACGGTGTCCAGCGCCCCGACCCATTTGGCAATGGCCATTGTCCCGACGCCATTGCCGATGGTGTTGGTGATCGCACGCGCTTCCGACATGAACCGGTCGACGCCCAACAGCAGCACCATGCCTGCCACCGGAATGGTGCCAAGGGACGATAACGTCGCTGCCAGAATGATGAATCCCGAGCCAGTGACACCGGCAGAGCCCTTGGAGGTAAACATCAGCACGGCCAGTACGATCAACTGATCCGTCAGGGTCAGCGGTGTGTTCGTGGCCTGCGCGATGAAGATGGCGGCGATGGTGTAGTAGATCGCCTGACCATCCGGGTTGAAGGTCAAGCCCGAGGGGATGATCAGGCCGGCGACGGGTTTGGAAACACCGGCCTTTTCCATCTTGGAAATCATCTGAGGCAGCACCGATTCCGAAGAGCTGGTGCCGAGGACAGTAAACAGTTCTTCCTTGATGAATTTCAGAAACTTCCACAGGCTGAATCCGCTGTAGCGGCAGATCGGGCCCAGTACAAAAATCACGAACACAGCACAGGTCAGGTAGACACAGGCCATCAGCTTGCCGAGTGAGAACAGCGAGCCAAAGCCGTATTTGCCGATGGTGAAGGCTATCGCCCCGAAGGCGCCGATGGGTGCCAGACGCATGACCATGTTGACGATGCGAAACATGCCCTGCATCAGGCTGTCCAGCGTGTCGACGAACACCTTGGCACGAGGCCCGACATGCGCCAGAGCAATACCCAACAGAATGGAGAACAGCAATATTTGCAGCACGTTGCCCTTGGCGAAGGCATCCACGATGGTGTCGGGGATGATGTTCATCACAAAGTCCATGAACGACGCATGCTTCACGGCGCTGGTGTAGGTGGCCAGGCTGGACGTATCCAGTGTGGCGACATCGATGTTCATGCCGGCGCCGGGTTTGAACACGTCGACCACCACCAGACCGACGACCAGCGCCAGGGTGGACACCACTTCGAAATAGATCAGCGCACGAAAGCCGACGCGCCCCAACTCCTTCATGTTCTCCATGCGTGCAATGCCCGTGACCACCGTCAGGAAGATCACCGGGGCGAGGAGCATTTTGATCAGTTTGATGAACGCGTCGCCCAAGGGTTTGAGCGCTGTTCCGGTTTCGGGCACGAACACCCCGACGATGGCGCCGAGGATCACGGCGATGAGCACTTGAACGTAAAGTTTGCCGAATATTCTTTTCATGACAGGGCCCTGATTTTTTATTGTTGTCAGGAAATGCCAAGGGGTCTGATCGGTGATCAGCCCCTTGGCGTTGTGCCGCAGCTTGAATCAGCGTTTGATCAATTCGATGACCGCATCAGTGATCTGGCGGGTGGTGGCCGTGCCGCCCAGATCCGGGGTATGCAAACCGCTCTCGGTGACCGCCTCGATGGCCGACATCAGGTGCTTCGCCGCGGCCGCTTCGCCCAGGTGTTCGAGCATCATTGCCGCTGTCCAGAATGTGGCGATCGGGTTGGCCACGCCTTTGCCGGTGATGTCGAAGGCCGAGCCGTGGATCGGTTCGAACATCGAGGGGAATTTGCGTGACGGGTTGAGGTTGGCGGTCGGCGCAATGCCCAGGCTGCCGGACAACGCCGCAGCCAGATCGGACAGGATGTCGGCGTGCAGGTTGGTGGCGACGATCACGTCCAGCGTCGACGGTTTGAGCACCATGCGCGTGGTCACGGCGTCGACCAGTTCCTTGTCGATCCTGACGTCCGGAAAGTCCTTGGCGACTTCGTAGAAGATCTCGTCCCACAGCACCATGCCATGACGCTGGGCGTTGGATTTGGTGACCATGGTCAGGTGCTTGCGCGGACGGCTTTGCGCCAGTTCGAAGGCGAAACGGTGAATGCGCTCGACCCCGGCACGGGTGAACACCGACACTTCGGTGGCGACTTCTTCAGGCAGCCCCCGGTGGACGCGACCGCCGTTGCCGGAGTACTCGCCCTCGGAGTTTTCACGCACCACGACCCAGTCGATTTGATCACCATTGAGCAGCGGGCTTTTGACCCCTGGCAGTACGCGAGCCGGGCGCACGTTGGCGTATTGGTCGAAGCCCTGGCAGATCGGCAGACGCAGGCCCCACAGCGAAATGTGATCCGGTACGTTGAGCGCACCGACAGCGCCGAAGAAAATGGCGTCGAAGGTTTTCAGCTCTTCCAGGCCACCTTCCGGGATGTAGTAGCCGTTTTTAAGGTAGTTGTCCGAGTTCCAGTCGAAGTGTTTGAAATCCAGTTCGAAGCCGGACTTTGTCGACAAGGCTTGCAGCACCTCGACGCCCGCGGCGATCACTTCTACACCGATACCATCACCTGGAACCGCAGCAATTTTGTAGGTGCTCATCAATTAACTCCACTCTCGTCACGTTCTTGTTGTGCCTGTCGAACGGGGGTGTTCAATCAGGGTGTGAGCGGAGTATATGTAGTGAACAAATGAGCGTGAATTACTCCAAATCACTACATAGATGAATTTGAGTTACCAATGAGCCAAACCCTGGATTTGTCTTTTTTCTACCTGCTGGCCAACAAAGGCAGCCTGGCGGCGACGGCTCGCGAGCTCGGCGTCACACCGCCTGCGGTGAGCAAACGCCTGACCGCGCTGGAAGCACGGCTGGGCATACGCCTGGTCAACCGCACCACGCGCTCGATGAGCCTGACCTCGGAAGGTGAACTGTATTTTTCCCATGCCGCGCGCATCCTGACGCAGATCGATGAGGTCGAGCAGCTAATCAGCAGCAGTCGGGCGACGCCTAAAGGCCTGATTCGCGTCAACGCTTCGCTGGGATTCGGTCGGCGCTACATCGGCCCGGCCCTGGGCGCGTTCTTCGCGCAGTACCCGGAGGTGGAAATACAGCTGGAAATCAGCGACCACCCGCTCGACCTGACGACTCACGGGTTTGACCTGGGTATTCGTTTCGGCACGCTGCCGGACGCCGCCTTCCATGCCCGAAAGATCGCGTCCAACCGCCGTCTGTTATGCGCCTCGCCGCTGTACCTGGAAAAGCACGGCGTGCCCCAACGCTTGGCGGATTTACAGCAACACAACTGCATCTTCCTGCGGCAAAACGAAACGCCCTACGGCGTGTGGAGTTTCACCAACGGTGGTCGCACGCAAAACATCAAAGTGCGCGGAGCCTTGGGCTGCAACGACGGTGAAGTGGCCCTGAACTGGGCGCTGGAAGGTTACGGCATTCTGCTGCGGGCCGAATGGGACATTGCCCGTTACGTGCGCAGTGGCCGCTTGCGCCTGGTGCTGGAGGATCAGACCCCCACCCGCGCCGATGTCTACGCCGTGTACCCGCAACAGTTGCACCTGTCGGCGCGGGTACGCAGCCTGATCGATTTTTTGGTTGAGCGCTTCAAGCACATCGATCACCTGGAGGAACCGGAATCTACGCGGGACTGAACAGGACTCAGACATCACCTGACGGGCAGCTTGCTACGAACGTTTCATACCGCAGCGTGAGCGCCGTCGACCGTCGCCAACGGTGGTGCTTTCGCCGTCGGCTCCTTGAGCAGTACGAAATACGCCAGGGCCGAGCACGCCGCCACTACCGCGCTGATCACGAACGCCGCGCTGAACGAACCGCTCTGCTGCACGCTGAACCCGGTGAGAATCGGCGCAATGGAGCCCGCCAGGTACCCGCCAAAATTCTGGATCGAGCCGAAAGACGCCACCCGCTCCGACGGCACGATGGTGTTGACGATCATCCACGCCGTGGCGCTGGAAATATTGATGAAAAACATCGTCAGGCACAGCAGTACCACGCAGGCCACCACGTTGGTGGTGAATGCCACGATCAGGGTAAACAGCGCCCCGCCAAGCAAACCCATTATCACCATCAGCTTGCGGCTGGCGAGTACCTTCAACCCGCGCGCTACCAGCCGGTCGCAGGCCTTGCCGGCGACGATGGTGCCCACCGCGCCGAACAAATAGGCCAGCGACACCACCCAGGCGGTACGGTACAGGTCCAGGCCGTGCTCACGTTCAAAATAGCCGGGCAACCAGGTGAGGTTGAGCCAGATCATGTAGATCACGCCCATGAAACCGAGAAAGGCGCCCCACGTATTGCGCTCCTTGAACAGCGCCGTCCAGCGCACCCGCGGCGCCGCGCTTCGCTGGGCCGGCGTTGGCAGTGGTTCGGCGCGGCCCGTCTCGGCCATGTACTGCGCCTTGCTCTTGTAGAAGGTGAACCAGCACGCGGCCAGCACCAGGCCAATGATACCGGTGAGTACGAACATGCCACGCCAACCCAGGTTCACCATGAACACCGTCAGCAATGGCGGTGCCAGGCATGGGCCGATGCAGGTCGACGACCAGACCCAGCCGGTTGCCGTGCCGCGCTCCTGAGTGTCGAACCACTCCGACAGCGCCTTGGCTGCCGAGGGAAAGACCGGTGCCTCACCAATGCCCAGCAGCACCCGCAAGCCAACCAGCTGGCCGTAGCTGCTGAACAGGCCGAAGGCCGCTTGTGCCACCGACCAGACAATAAGCGAGCCGCCTAGCGCCAGCTTGCTGCCCAGTCGGTCAATCAAGGCGCCAAGCGGTAACTGCGAGAAGGCGTAGGCGATGGAAAAGGCCGAAAGCATGATGCCCATTTGCATCGGGCTGATGGCCAGGTCTTTCTGGATGGAGGTGTTGGCGATGGACAGCGCACTGCGGTCCAGGTAGTTGACCACGCCAATCAGGAACAGAAAAAGGATGGTCAGCGTCTTGTAGCTTTTTATTGTTCTCATGCGCGCCTCTGCTGAGCGGTTGCCGCCCTTACGGTAGGGCGTCGTGCACTCTAGTAGGCCGATCGCCAGCTGCCCAATGACATGATTCGATCAAACGATAACCACGGGTTATCACAGCGACTCCGGCGGCTGGAAGTTTAACTAAAGGCGACGCCGGCCATTTGATAACTTCCGGTTATTGGTGGTTGAGAATATCTCATTGGCGCTTATCGGCGAGCAGCACTAGGGTTTTGGCCATTGCGCCAAACAATAACAATGGAAAACCACCATGAACCTCGCCAACAAACGCGTTCTGATCACCGCCGCGGCTCAAGGCATAGGTCGCGCATCGGTGCTGGCCTTCCAGGAAGCCGGCGCCCAGGTCATCGCCACCGACCTGAACATCGAAGCGCTGAAGGACATCCCCGGCATCCGGGCCTTGCAACTGGACGTGACCCAGCCTTCGGCCATCGATGCGATCTGCCAACAGGTGGGCACACTGGACGTGCTGTTCAACTGTGCCGGCTACGTGCACAGCGGAGCATTGCTCGACTGCGACGAACAGGCCTGGCAGCGCTCCTTCGACCTCAATGTCAGCGCCATGTACCACATGATCCGCGCGTTCCTGCCGGGCATGCTGGCGGCGGGCGGTGGCAGTATTGTCAACATGGCCTCGGTGGCCTCCAGTGTGAAAGGCGTGCCCAACCGCTTTGCCTACACGGCCAGCAAGGCCGCCGTCATCGGCCTGACCAAATCAGTGGCCACCGACTACGTCCGCCAAGGCATTCGGTGTAACGCCATTTGCCCCGGCACTGTCGATTCGCCTTCCCTGCGCCAACGCATTGCCGAACAGGCGCGTGAACAGGGCCGTTCGGAGTCGCAGGTGTATCAGGCCTTTGTCGACCGCCAGCCCATGGGCCGCATCGGCACGCCCGAAGAAATCGCCCGCCTGGCGTTGTACCTGGCCAGCGACGCCAGTGCCTATACCACCGGTGGCGTACACATCATCGATGGCGGGATGAGCGTCTGACCCTTTTTTCTCCCATTCAGGATTCCTCGTATGAAACTACTGCGCTATGGCGACAAGGGCCAGGAAAAACCCGGCCTGCTGGACGCTCAAGGAAATATTCGCGATTTGTCTGCCCATATTTCCGATGTGGCCGGCAAGGCCCTGGACCTCTCTAGCCTGACTGCCCTGGGCAAACTCGACCCCAACAGCCTGCCACTGGTCAGCGGCTCGCCGCGCATCGGCGCCTGCGTCGGCCAAGTGGGCAAGTTCATCTGCATCGGCCTCAATTACGCCGACCATGCGGCAGAATCGAACATGCCGGTACCCACTGAACCCGTGGTGTTTAACAAATGGACCAGCGCCATCTGCGGTCCCTTTGATGACGTCGAGATCCCGCGCGGTTCGACCAAGACCGACTGGGAAGTCGAGCTGGGTGTGGTGATTGGCAAGGGCGGTCGCTACATCGACGAAAGCAACGCCATGGAGCACGTTGCCGGCTACTGCGTGATCAACGACGTATCCGAGCGCGAATGGCAGCTGGAGCGTGGCGGCACCTGGGACAAGGGCAAAGGCTTCGACACCTTCGGCCCCATCGGCCCTTGGCTGGTGACCCGCGACGAAATCGCCGATCCCCATCAGCTCGATCTCTGGCTGGAAGTCGACGGGCATCGCTACCAGAACGGCAACACGCGCACGCTGGTGTTCCAGATCCCCGCGTTGATCGCCTACCTGAGCCGCTGCATGTCGCTGCAGCCGGGCGACATCATCTCCACGGGCACGCCACCAGGCGTAGGTCTGGGTGTCAAACCGTCCCCGGTATTTCTGCGCGCTGGCCAGGAAATGCGCTTGGGCATCGCGGGCCTTGGCGAGCAACTCCAGCGCACGGTTCAAGCGGACTGACTCCGGGCAAGCCTTGCGAACAATCATAAGAAACAGGAGCAAGACATGCGGATTCTCATCACCGGCGGCACCGGCTTTATCGGTAAGCAACTGGCCCGGCGCCTGCTGGATCTGAACAGCCTGACCCTCGAAGGCCAGGCGCCCCGCCCCATTGAGCGCATTGTGCTGTTCGACGCCTTTGCCGGCGAAGACCTGCCCAGCGACCCACGCATCGAACTCGTCACCGGCGATATTGCCGACCCCGAGGTAATGGCGCGGGTCACCGATGGCGTTGACCTTGTGTGGCACCTGGCGGCGGTGGTCAGTTCGGCCGCC
Source organism: Pseudomonas sp. GL_093 (assembly GCF_057837605.1). NCBI lineage: Bacteria > Pseudomonadati > Pseudomonadota > Gammaproteobacteria > Pseudomonadales > Pseudomonadaceae > Pseudomonas > Pseudomonas sp. GL_093. The sequence continues at coordinate 3,944,319 of NZ_CM174448.1, forward strand.
GAGGCGGATTTCGACCTGGGCATGCAGGTCAATCTGCACGGTCTGATGACGCTGCTGGAAACCCTGCGCAAGCAAGGCAATACGCCGCGCTTCGTCTACGCCAGTGGCTTCGCGGTGTTTGGCGGCAAGTTGCCCGAGGTTGTCGACGACGACACCGTGCTCACCCCGCAATCGTCCTATGGCATGCAAAAAGCGGTCGGCGAACTGCTGGTGGCCGACTATGCACGCAAGGGCTTTGTCGACGGGCGTGTATTGCGCCTGCCCACGGTGGCCGTACGTCCCGGCAAGCCAAACAAGGCAGCCTCGACCTTCTTCAGTTCGATCATCCGCGAACCGCTGGTGGGTCAGCCTGCGGTCTGCCCGGTGCGCCCGGACACGCAGGTGTACCTCACCTCGCCACGCCGCGTTGTCGAATCGATGTTGCTCGGCATGACCCTGTCACCACAGACCCTGGGCAATCAGCGGATCATTCCCCTGCCCGGCGTGACCACCACCGTCGCCGACATGGTCAGCGCCCTGCAACGGGTGGCAGGCGCTGAGGTGGTCAAGCTGATTCGCTGGGAGCCGGACACCACCATACAGCGCATCGTCGAAAGCTGGCCGAGCCAGGTCGAGGCGCCACGTGCACGCGCCCTGGGCTTTACTGCCGACGCCGACTTCGACGCCATCGTGCGCGCCCATGTTGAGGACTCCACCGCAGGCTAGCGGCAGGCAAGGCCCGATTCACGCTTGCAACCATGAAAACAACAACAAAAATAATGCGAGGCGGTGCGACATGATGACTCCACACCCCGATGTCTCGGAGATTGAAAAACAGACTATCAAGCGCGTGACCCAGCGCCTGATTCCCTTTCTCATCACGCTGTTCGTGGTGGCCTTCCTGGACCGCAACAATGTCGGCTTCGCGGCGTTGCGGATGAACGACGATATCGGCATCAGCCAGACCATCTATGGCCTGGGCGCGGGGATTTTCTTTCTCGGCTACTTCATGTTCGAAGTGCCGAGCAATATCCTGCTGCACCGCTTCGGCGCCAGGGTCTGGCTGGCGCGGATCATGGTGACCTGGGGCATCATCGCTGGCGCCATGGGGTTTCTGCAGACGGCCGGGCACTTCATCACCCTGCGCGTGCTGCTGGGCATTGCCGAAGCCGGGTTCTTCCCCGGCGTAATTTATCTGCTGTCGCTGTGGTTCCCCAGCCGTTACCGCGCCCGCATGATCGCCACCTTCTACCTCGGCGTGCCCATCGCCCAGGTGCTGGGCGCGCCGCTGTCGGTGGGGCTGATGCAACTGGGCGACGCCTGGGGCTTCGTCGGCTGGCGCTTGATGTACATCGTCGAAGCCGTCCCTGCAATCATCCTGGGAGTGGTCTGCTACTTCTATCTCACCGACCGCCCGGCCGATGCCCATTGGCTGACCCCCGAACAGCGGCAATGGTTGATCAACACCCTCGAGCAGGAAGAGCGCAGCAAACCGCTGGTGGTGGGCGTGCAACCGACCAAGGGCCAGATGATCCGCAAGGCCCTGTGCAGCCGTCAGGTGTGGATGCTGGCGCTGGTGTACTTCGGCATCACCTCGGGTTCCAACGCCATGAATTTCTTCATGCCCACCGTGCTGGCGTCGTTCCGTGCCTCGTTTGGGCTGGAGATCGGCCTGATGCAAAACGGGCTGATCACTGCCATCCCCTACGCCGTCGCCGCAGTCGCGATGATCTGGTGGAGCCGCCGCTCAGACCGTCTGCAGGAGCGTCACTGGCATGCGGGCGGCGCGGCGATGCTGGCTGCCGTCTCCATCGCCGTGGCGCTGCTGCTCAACCAGCCGTGGATCATCGTCATCGGTTTCGTGTTGCTGGCCATGGGCGTGTACAGCGCAATCAACGTGTTCTGGGCCGTGCCGGGACAGGTGCTGACCGGAGTCGGGGCTGCGGCAGGGATTGGCCTGATAAATTCCATCGGCAACCTCAGCGGCTTCGTCGGTCCTTACCTGACAGGGCTCCTGTTCAACATGACCGGCAGCTACACGCCGGGCTTCCTGGTCATTGCCGCACTGGTCGGCGCCGGCGGGCTGGGCATGGTGTTGATGCCACGCAATAAGGTGTCGCAGGTCGGCGCGTCTATCACTCCGGCTCAAGCACTGGGAGGCAAGGCATGACCCTTCAAACCGTAGCGTTTATCGGTACAGGCATCATGGGCAAGCCCATGGTCCGCAACCTGCTGCAGGCCGGTTACCCGGTGCGGGCCTGGAACCGGTCGGCGGCCAAGACGACGGAACTGTCCGCACACGGCGCCGAGATCGTCGAGACGGCTGCCCAGGCAGCAGACGGCGCACAGGTGCTGATCTGCATGCTCAGCGATGGCCCGACCTGTGATCAGCTGTTGTTCGGCGAAGGCGGCGCCGCGCTGGCATTGGCGGCGGGGGCACTGGTGATCGTGATGAGTTCGATTCCCGTCGAAACCGCGGTCGAGCAGGCGCACCTGTGTGCAGCGCGAGGGCTGCGCTACCTCGACGCCCCGGTTTCCGGCGGCGAACGAGGCGCTCGCGAAGGCAGCCTGGCGATCATGGTCGGCGGCGAAGCGGCGGCCTTCGAACAGGGCCGCGACGTGCTGGCCGCCATGGGCCGCCCCGTGCACGTCGGCCCGGCCGGCACCGGCGAGCTGTCCAAGCTGGTCAACCAGTTGATCGTCGCCAGCACCATCGCCACCGTCGCCGAAGGCCTGCTGCTGGCCGAGCGCGGCGGCGCTGACCCAGCCAAGGTCCACGAGGCGCTGCTGGGCGGTTTCGTCGACTCGCCGATCTGGCGTCAGCATGGTCAGCGCATGCTCGACAACGATTTCGCCCCCGGCGGCCCCGCCATTTGGCAACTCAAGGACACCCGCACTGCCCTCGCGCAAGCGCGGACACTGGGCCTGACGTTGCCCGTGGCCAGCCTGGTCGACGGACTGTTCCAGGCCATGGTCGACGCCGGCGACGGCGAACTCGACCACGCCGGACTGATCCGCCAGTTGCGCCGCCAAAACCATTTGCCTGAATAACCTGATGGAGCCTGTCATGACCGATTCAACCCCACGCCGTCTGCGCAGTCAGCTGTGGTTCGACGACCCCAGCCACGCCGACCTCACCGCGCTGTACGTGGAACGCTACATGAACCAGGGCCTGACCCGCGCTGAACTGCAATCGGGTCGGCCGATCATTGGTATCGCCCAAACAGGCAGTGACCTGACCCCCTGCAACCGCCATCACATCGAACTGGCCAAGCGGGTCAAGGACGGCATCCGCGACGCGGGCGGCATCCCGATGGAATTCCCCGTGCACCCGATCGCCGAGCAATCGCGCCGGCCAACGGCGGCGCTGGACCGCAACCTCGCCTACCTGGGCCTGGTGGAAGTGCTGCACGGCTACCCGCTCGATGGCGTTGTACTCACCACCGGCTGCGACAAAACCACCCCGGCCTGCCTGATGGCGGCGGCCACCACCGATTTGCCGTCAATCGTCCTGTCCGGCGGGCCTATGCTCGACGGCTGGCACAAGGGCCAGCGGATCGGCTCTGGCACCGTGCTGTGGCATGCACGCAATCTGCTCAGCGCCGGCGAGATCGATTACGAGGGATTCATGACCCTGACCACCGCCTCATCACCGTCGGTGGGCCACTGCAACACCATGGGCACGGCCCTGTCGATGAACGCCTTGGCCGAAGCACTGGGCATGTCGCTGCCCGGCTGCGCGAGCATCCCGGCGCCTTACCGCGAGCGCGGGCAGATGGCCTATGCCACCGGCCTGCGGATTGTCGACCTGGTGCGCGAAGACGTGCGTCCTTCACACATCATGACCCTCGCCGCGTTTGAAAACGCCATCGCCGTCGCCTCCGCGCTGGGCGCCTCCACCAACTGCCCGCCGCACCTGATTGCGATTGCCCGCCATAGCGGTATCGACCTGTCGCTGGAGGACTGGCAGCGCGTCGGCGAAGACGTGCCGCTGCTGGTCAATTGCATGCCGGCAGGTGAATACCTGGGAGAAAGCTTTCACCGTGCCGGCGGTGTGCCGGCAGTGATGCATGAGCTGGACAAGGTTGGCCGTCTGCACCGCGACTGCCGTTCGGTCAGTGGGCGCAGCATGGGCGAGATCGTCGAAAGCGCAGTGACCGGCGACCGCGACGTGATCCGCTCGTGCGAAGACCCACTCAAGCATCGCGCCGGGTTCATCGTGCTCAGCGGCAATTTCTTCGACAGTGCAATCATGAAGATGTCGGTGGTGGGCGAAGCCTTTCGCAGCACCTACCTCAGCGACCCGCTACAACCCAACTGTTTCGAGGCGCGCGCCATCGTTTTCGAGGGCCCCGAAGACTATCAGGCACGGATCAACGACCCGGCCCTGGACATCGATGAGCGCTGTATCCTGGTGATTCGCGGCTGTGGCACCGTCGGCTACCCCGGCAGCGCCGAGGTCGTGAATATGGCGCCGCCATCAGCGCTGATCAAAGCCGGCATCGACGCGCTGCCGTGCCTGGGTGACGGCCGCCAAAGCGGCACCTCAGCCAGCCCGTCGATTCTCAACATGTCGCCAGAATCCGCCGTGGGCGGCGGCCTCTCGTTGCTGCGTACCGGCGACCGCCTGCGCGTCGACCTCAATGCGCGCAGCGTCAACCTGCTGGTGGACGAAGCCGAACTGGACGCACGTCGCCAGGAACCGCTACCCGCCCTCGCCCCCTCGCAAACGCCGTGGCAGGAACTCTACCGGCAACTGGTCGGCCAGCTGTCCACGGGCGGTTGCCTGGAACCGGCGACCCTGTACTGGCGCGTCATCCCGGAAAACGGGCCTCCTCGCCATTCCCATTGAGCCCAAGGATTGCTCGGCTAGCCAAGACCCGTAGCAGCCTTCGGCAGTCATGGGTGAGGGACTCAATGGCTGCAATGGGTCCGGCTGTGTAAAAACGTTTTAGAGCGGGTTTGAAGGTCCGAATCAGAACGAAAACCGAGCTCCTACGCAAATTTCAGCACCTCTGATCTGCCAATCACTGTGAGATTTTACGTAGAGATGCGGACTTCAAAACAGGACCTGCGTTTTTACACAGCCTGGGTCAGAAGCGATCGTTGCAACTGACCATCGCAGGATTGACATATTTGCCTAAGTCAACCATATAATTGCCAAAAGCAACTATATGGGGATTTCCATGTCCGCAACCATTACTGAGCGCGCCGAAACGGTACGCCGCTTTAACCGGTTCTACACCCACCAGATCGGCGCGCTGCAAGAGCACCTGCTTAAGGCCGAATTTTCGTTGACCGAGGCTCGCATTCTTTATGAATTAGGCGCCAGTGCTGGCCTGAAGAGTTCGGACCTCTGTCAGAAGCTCGGCCTGGACGCCGGCTACGTCAGCCGAGTCATCGGTGGATTCGAGAAAAAAGGCTTGATTGGCAGGACTCGCTCGGCAAGCGATGCCCGAGCATCTCAAATCCAGCTCACCGATCCTGGTCGCACCGTGCTGGCCTCGCTGGAGCAAGCCGCTCGCGAGGAAGTTGTGTTGATGCTGCAAGGCTTGCCTGAGCCACAGCAAGAGCAATTGACCCAAGCCATGAAACGGATACAGGCGCTATTAGGCGACAGAGATCCCTCCTACCTCCTGCGCGATCCTGAAGCGGGTGATATGGGGATTGTCGTTCAGCAGCAAGCTCAACTATATGCCCGCGAATACGGATGGAATTCAGAATTCGAAGCGCTGGTGGCAGAAATAGTCGCCAAATACCTTCGTGAATTCGATCAGTCCTGCGAGCGATGCTGGATCGCGGAAAAAGATGGCAAGGTCATCGGTTCGGTCTTTGTCGTCAGACATGACGAGACGACCGCCAGACTGCGAATGCTCTACGTGGATGCAAGTGCCCGAGGCATTGGAATCGGCAATCGGTTGCTTGAAGAAAGTCTGCGATTTGCTCGGGGCGCTGGTTACAGGAGCATGATGCTCTGGACAACCAGCGTGCTTTCCGATGCACGAAAGCTCTATCAAAAGGCAGGTTTTCAATTGGTCGAAGAGGAACAGGTACGCAGTTTCGGAAAAGACCTCGTCAGCCAGACCTGGGCTCGGGATCTGTAGTGGCGTTGACGGCACTAAGTGCGGGGTTGCCCACCCTCTGCATGGGTCAATATCTGACCTATCGACTTTGCTATGCAGCTATCGGCCAGGAGCTGCCGGTGGTCGTTGCATTTCGCTTGTCACCGGCGTTTGACTAAGCTGAACAAATCAGCGGCCATCAGCGGATCTGGATGGGTATCAAGACGGTAAATCACAAAGGAGACGACTATGTATGCGGTCATAAGAACCTACTCAGGTCCTGGTGCAAAGCAGCTTTTCGATGTTTTAGAAAAGCAAAAGGCCGACGTCGAAGCTGCCCTCCGGAAAGTGGCTGGCCTGGCAAGCTACACACTGCTACCGCTCGGTGATGGCGGTATGTCGGTGACTGTTTGCACGGACAAGGCCGGCACCGATGAGAGCATGAAAGTCGCTCGCGACTGGATTCAGAAAAACGCCTCGCACATCCACACGAACCCGCCGGTCGTCACGGAAGGCCCGGTCATTGTGCAGATCAATTAGCGCGCCCCTTGCGTTCGCGTGAACATTTTTACCTGCTTGTGCAGCAGAAATCGGCAAGGAGTCTAATATTGAAATGCCATAGGTCGGTCCATCCCCTATCTGCGTAATGATGTGTGGGACCGGTGGCATGCAGGCGGCTTTGGAGCCAACACCGGACCGGTGATGGCTAAATAGATTTCAACTTGGAGGGAACCATGAGCAATCTCATCGCCACCGGCGAGCCACCTGAAGCCGTCCGCCTCATGGTCAAGGTTTATGCCTACCTGCTACTCGCAGGATTCGCGTTTGTTCCGGCCTATCTGATTGGCTACTTATACGTCTTTCAAGACCCCACCCTTATTTTCGAAAACCACCTGTTCCATATCATTGCGATCACGGCAGCCACCTTGGCGGGCCTGTTTGTGACTTACGTCACGTGGCGCTGCTATCAGTCATCGGGAGATCCGCTGCTGCGATGGATGACGCTTGGTTTTCTCGGTTTTGTACTGATCTACGCGTTGCATGGTGCGTTCACCGGGCTTGCACACCACAATATCTGGCTCTTCCTGCTGTATGGACCGGCCTCTCGACTGGTCATGTCGATTCTGCTGTTAGTCGGAATGCTGTCGTACCACCGCCCACCTGATGCCGCGGACCAACGAATGAAGGCCCGCCCGTGGTTGACCTGGATAGGACTGTTCCTGCTGGTTGATGTGGCAGTGGCGTACGTCGCGAATTCACCGATCGCCGGCAATCTCGCGGTGCGCCTCTCGATGGAAGGTGGTGCCCTCGTTCTTTCCACATTGACCGTGGCAATACTCCTGCTGCGCCGTATCCGTTCGCCGCTGATGATGATTTTTGTCGTCTCGGTCACCGCGTTCGCGCTGTCATCGCTTGCCTTCATCCTTGCACGTCCGTGGAACCACATGTGGTGGCTCGCTCATGCGATCTTCGCCGGTGGATTCTTCATGTTGAGCTATGGGGTCGTGCAAGCGTTCCTCACCACGCGGTCGTTCTCGAAGATTTACAGCCAAGAAGAACTGATGGTGCGTCTTGCCGAAGCGATGGCGTATACCGAGAGCGCCCTGCAGGAACTCCAGCGCACCAATCAAGAACTCGGGCACCTTGCGGCCACCGATCCACTGACGGGTGCTGATAATCGGCGTCGGTTCATGGAGCGGCTCGAAGTCGAAATGGGCCGGACCAAGCGTGGCGGTGAGCCATTCTCCGTGTTGGCACTCGATCTGGATAATTTCAAGTCCATCAACGATCGCTTCGGGCATCAGGTTGGCGACGACATCCTGAAAGATTTCGTGGAGAAATGCCTCGATTCGATCCGGCCGTATGACGGCGTAGCCCGAGTGGGCGGGGAAGAATTCATGATTCTGCTACCTCAGACTTCACTTGAAGGCGCGCACGTCATCGCTGAGCGACTGCGAAACACCGTCGCAAATAATTCTTTTCATGGCCTGCAGCGGTTAACCGTGGTCACAGTGAGCATCGGCGTATCGCAATCCGGCCGCGACGGCGACACCATCGAGGCCATTCTGCGTACAGCCGATCAACGCCTGTATCACGCTAAACACGAAGGCCGTAACCGTGTGGTCACGACCATCAAAACCAGCCTCCAATCTATGTGAAAGCGTCGGCACCGATACCCGGCTTTGCGCATCGCAACAGGCAGCAATCGGCCGAAAAAGCGGACGTCCAGCATTGGTTCAGAAATAAACCTGGCGCTACGCCTTCGCTACGATCTCGTCCCACGCGGTAGGGCTGGGAAACAGCTCGTTCAGGAAACTCACAAACGCCTTCACATTCGTTCAGCCCGATAGGCGGCGGCGCGGTCACTTTCAAGGTGCCGGAGGGCTCAGCGCGCGAGGCCACTGCTGCCTGCTCGATGTCCTCTACCTCGCGCAGAATTCGTAGCGCCCGTTCGTAAAGATCGCGCCGCTGATGTCACCAACGGCGATGCCGTCTACGCCGCCTTGGCGGACATCCCTCACGTGGATCATCTGGTTCTGCTCGCCGGCACATTTGTGGCAGGCAAGGTGCTGGACGTTGAAATCAACTACCTGCGTCGGGCGTTCGAAGAGCGTATATGGGCTTCGCATCGGTACCGCCGCTGAAGCAGGCGCCGCTACCGTTTTCCTGATGACCAACACCTTTATGAACGGCGCCACGCTAAACATCGACGGTGGCGCTCGGCTGGTCTGAGTGACCTGCCTCGCACTGAGTGCGTTTCAGGAACCCGGATTAGTTCCATCAACTCCCAAAATAGCCGACTAACGGTGCCCCCGTAGGCACAAAGCCTGCAACGACCGCCTCGACGAACATTTGACGTCAATCTACCGCCATACGGATTTCCTAATCAGCAGACCCCATTGACACAGCTCAATAGCGTCGGTTCGAGCGCAACTGTGGCCGCAACATTCCCCGCATACAGGATTATTGACATGATCGACCTCGCCACCTGGAATTTAAGCATCCCTGAAGGCAGCCCACCGGCCACCATAGAAACGCCTCGACTGTCGCAAGGCTTCAAGGACCAGTATTTCAGTTCTGAAGCCGCTACCCTTTCCTTCTGGGCACCTGTGACCGGTTCCAGGACGGCCAACGCTATTTACCCGCGCAGCGAGTTGCGGGAAACCTATAGCGATGGAACGCTGCGCAACTGGCAGTATTCAGCGGCGGATAACATTCTGCGGGCGAGTCTGACCGTCAATCAGGTGCCCAGCACCGGCAAGATCGTGATTGGTCAGATTCACAACAAGGACAGCAGCAGCCCCATGGTGAAGCTGGAATACCAATACAAAACGTCGACTTCGACGGGAAACATTGTCGTCAAGGTGCGCATGCGCCCCGACGATGAAGAGGGCCAGGTCATTACCATTGCGACGGGTGTGCCGCTCGACTGCAACTTTTCCTACCAGATCCACCTCAGCCCGAAGGGCGCGCTGGGCATCAGCGCAGCAGGAAACAACTGGAGAACCACCATCGACCCGAGCTGGAAGACCAAACCACTGTATTTCAAAGCGGGTGCGTATGTGCAGGACAACACCGGCTATCCCACCGAGGGCGGAAAAGTGACGTTCAGGATGCTGGAGATCCAACACAACATTTAGTTGCTTCTTTAGGTCACTACCATTGGCACGCCGATCCGAAGGGTGAAGTCTTTAGTGGATTTCCTCGTCGATCGGCTACCAAGTGGCTAGCTATCAGTGAACTCAACCGCGCGGGCGGCAGGTACCCTCGAAGCCTTTCAAAACCATTGCGTGCGCATACAGTGGGATTCGCTGCTATTGCAGGCGGGTGTCGAAGGTGGCGGCACGATTTCGCGATGGGCAGCTATCGGCCCAGGCTGTGTGAAAACGTATGCGCCGTTTTGAACTCTGCGTTGCTACGTAAAATCTGCCAGCGTTTGGTTTATCAGTAGACCGGAAATTTGCGTAGGAACGCGATTTTCGCTCCAGACCTGACTGTAAAATCTGCTCCAAAACGTTTTCACACAGCCTGGGCCAGAAGCAGCCGCTCACAAGTAGACGAGGAGTTACGCATGGGTATGATGCGTTATCAGACCCAAACGGCAAAAAGCGCTACGTCACTTATATCTCTAGTTAGGCTTCTCAAACACATGCGAAACGATTGGACGTTCGATCAAGCGAAGAATGTTGCAGCCGTAACGACACGACAGGCACTGCGGGAAGGACTCCCTATCCTGCGCGTAGTCCATTACTGTGATGATCATTCTTGGTCATTCACCTGTGGCACAACTAATGTCCCATCTGATGCCCTTGTAGTCAGCATGGAATGCATCGTCGAGCACGATCCAACATTGATCGACATTGCAAACCTTCCGCCTGGTTGGGGTGCCTACCGTGAAGCCTTGGGTAGCAAATGGGAGTGCTACGAGATGGAGCAGGCCGAATGAATATTCGGCTTATCTTCATTTGCCTAACGCTCACCGCCAACATCCAGCACACGCTGGGGTTCTTACTAAACCATGGGCATCCACACAAATGGTTTAATCGTTAGTCAATGTCCGCAATGGGTTGTGGATTCAACAGGTCGCGACGGGCAGAAACCAGCCAAAAGCAGACACTCTTGGTAGTACTTGGCGATGGTGTTTTTGGCGAATGGCTTTATGAAGCAAAGCAGTATGACGCTCTGATACATTCGCCCTTTTCAGGAGGGAAAATTATGCGAAGGATTATCGCAACGGGGGCGCTCTTGCTGGCCTTGGGCGGTTGCGCAACATCACCTATGCGGGTTTCTGAAGCGCGGCCAGTGCCGGCCTATGAGATGTACGCGTTCAAAAGCCAGGGTTCGAAAGATCCGGGACGCCTGACCATTCTCCGTGATGACGGGCTTGTCGGTGCGGGATGTGACGTCGTGTTCTACATTGACGGTCAGCGCGCAGCCAAGATAGGTCCCGGCCAGAAGGCATCTTTCGTTTTGCCTGGCGGTGAAGTGAACCTCGGCACCGGGCTAGCCGAGTCTGGATTATGTGCTGGTGTCGCGATCAAAACTTTCGCGGCCAACATCAAGCCTGGGAAAGAAGTGATTTATCGAATCAACTGGGATACGCAAGGTTTCTACTTGGATCCCTACGTTGAATATGGACATTGAGCCCAGGCTGTTTTGGCCTGTTTCGCACGCCACGCTCAATGAAGTGGCAAGGCAGCTAAATAGCCGCCCTCGAAAAACACTAAACCACGAAACGCCCGCAGAACGATTTAGCCAATCTGTTGCATCGACCGGTTGAATCCACAGCCAGAAGCGAGCCATCAACGCCCCGGTGTCGCTTGGGACTCTTCAAAATGATGCCGTAACAATGGCATCCATCGCTAATAGCCAGCGTAGACACCTACTCGCCCATAAAATCCCCCTTGAAAAACGCGATAAATAGCTAGCTATTTGTTGACGAAAGTCTGAAGTATTCATTTGAATTTTCGGATTCTTCCACCCCGCCGCCTATGCCTAACATCGGCTCCACAGCGAACTCGCCACGGCAGCGCTTAGTGGGACCCATCAGGCAGAGACACAGCTCAACAATCCTCTGCCGTTGCTGGCCCTTGATCGCCGACTGGCTTTGTCGAAGTGCTTTTGCAGTAGGCCTGAAGATTTTGAGGATCACCGATGAAGCTGGAAATTTTCCGCACGCTGTGGGGTTACACCGCCAGCAAGGCCCAGGCGCTTGAAGAGCTGCTGCAGGTGGGCTTTGATGGAATGGAAGCACGTCTGCCACTGGACGCCCGTGAACGGGCTGAGTTCGCCGCCTTTCTCCAGGCCAATCGCCTGGGTTATATCAGCACAGTCTTCACGGCGTACGATGTGCTGCCAGACCAGTCGGCGACCCCTGCCGTTCACCTCAATGACCTCGATCAGAAACTCGCCGGGGCCGCCGAGCTCGGCCCACGTTTCGTCAACGTGCTGGCGGGCAACGATCGCTGGTCCTTGCCACAACAAGTGGAGTTCTTCGGTCAGGCACTGGAACTGGCGCGCAAGCACGGTCAGGTCTGCAGTTTCGAAACCCACCGCTCGCGGTCGCTGTTCAACCCTTGGGTGACCCTGGAGTTGATCCGGCAACTGCCCGATCTGTTGTTCACCAGTGACATCAGCCATTGGGTCGTGACCTGCGAGCGTCTGTTGAATGACCCGGCCGATGATCTGAGCGCTTTCATCGAGCGGGTTCACCATATCCAGGCCCGGGTCGGTTACGACCAGGGCCCGCAGGTTCCGCACCCGGCGGCTCCTGAATATGCAAAGGAACTGGCTTTCCATCAGCAGCACTGGGAAAGCATCTGGCGCTCGCAGCAAGCCCGCGGTTATCAGGTCAGCACCCTGACCCCGGAATTCGGCGCCGACGGCTACCTGCATCATTTGCCCTTCACCAATGTCCCGGTCGCCGACCTGTGGTCATTGAACGTGTGGATGGGCCAGACCGAGCGCGAACACTTCGAGCGTTTCCACCACTCAAGCAATCCTTAGGGAGCCGATGCGTCATGCCTGACAATAAAAACAACAGCGCCAGCACTGACACACACAAAGCCAACTTCAATAGCATCCCGGTGGTCAACATCGCCGGTCTGTTCAGCGTCGAACTGGAACACCGCCTGGCCGTGGCCGAACATTTGGGGCGCGCCGCCAGCGAAGTCGGGTTCCTCTATATCACCAATCACGGTATCGACCCGCAACTGATCGCCAACCTGCGCAAGGCTGCCAAGGACTTTTTCGACCAGCCCTTCGACACCAAAATGCGGCACTACATCGGCACCTCGCAAACCCACAAGGGCTTTGTACCCGAAGGCGAAGAGGTCTATTCCAAAGGCAAGCCGGACCACAAGGAAGCCTTCGACGTTGGCTTCGAAGTCCCGGCCGATGACCCGCTGGTGTTGGCCAACACCCCGCTGCTGGGGCCCAACGACTGGCCGCAGCTGCAGGGTTTCAAGGCGTCGGTGCAGGCCTACTATGAAGCGATCTTCGCCTTGGGCCGGCGTCTGTTCGGCGGCTTTGCCCTGACCCTGGGCCTGGAAGAAAACTATTTCGACAGCCTGGTCACCCGCCCGCCGTCCAAGCTGCGCCTGATCCACTACCCCTTCGACGGTGCCGCCCATGACGCACCGGGCCTTGGCGCCCATACTGATTATGAGTGCTTCACCATCCTCCTGGCCGACAAACCAGGCCTTGAGGTGATGAACAACCTTGGACAATGGATCGATGCACCACCGATTGCCGATGCCTTTGTGGTGAACATCGGCGACATGCTGGAAGTGATGACGGCAGGCGCATTCGTTGCCACTGCGCACCGGGTGCGGAGCGTGAAGGAGGAGCGTTATTCCTTTCCACTGTTTTATGCCTGCGACTATCACACCCAGATCAAACCACTGCCCGGGTTCGCCCAGGGAGGTAACGACTACGAAGAAATCACGATCGGCGAACACATGTATGGCCAGGCACTGCAGACCTATCAGTATCTGCGCCAGAGGGTGGCCAATGGGGACGTTCAACTGCCAGGCAAGGCACGCAAGCCCGCCAGTTTCGGACATTTGAAAAATCAGGTTCAACCGTCCTGATTGAAGTTTTCAACTACACCCCTTACCTACGCCGGAGTCTGTAAATAATGAAAAACAATAAAAAAAACCTGTTGAGCCTGGCTGTATTGGCAGCCGGCATGCTCGGTGCCTCGGTGAGCATGGCCGCGACAGACACGTTCAAGGTCGGCATGGAAATCACCTACCCTCCTTTCGAGTCCTATGACAAGGACAAAAACGTGGTGGGTTCGGACCCCGAGATAGCAGCGGCACTGGCCAAGCACATGAACGCCAAGGTGGAGTTCGTCGACACCAAGTTCCCGAGCCTGATCCTGGGCCTGAACTCCGCCAAATACGACGCGGTCATTTCCGGCATGTACATCACACCGGAGCGCCAGACTCAGGCCCAGACCATCGCCTATGCCAACACCGGTGCCGCGGTCATGGTGCCCAAGGGCAGCGAGATCAATGCGAAAAAACCTGAAGACCTGTGCGGCTTGAAACTGGGCCTGGAACAGGGCACCACCTGGGTCAAGGAATTCAGGAAGCTCTCCGATGAGTACTGCGTGCCGAACAACAAAGGCGCCATCACCGTCAGCGAGTACCCCTCGGCACCCGAAGTGACCCAGGCCCTGTTGTCCAAGAACATTCAGGCCCAGGTTGAAATCGCTGGCGCCGCAAAATTGATCGCGGAAAAAACCAACGGCCGGGTAGTGATCACCACCGAACACCCGATCTATCAGCAAACCCTGGGCATCTTCGTCAAGAAAGGTAACGACGAAACATTCCAGGCCGTGCAAAAAGCCTTCGAGGAGACCAAAAAGAGCGGTGAGTACGCCGCTATTCTCAAGAAATATGGCTTGGAAGAACCGACTGCCCACTAAGAACGTGTCCTTGTAGTCTGGTCATCTGCCGCCCCTGCACCGGGGCGGCAGATCGAGGTGCCCTATGCAATTCGATTGGTCGTATTTCCTCTCCCTGTTCTCCCTGCCGGACTTCTGGAAGGCCTGCGTCACGGTGGTCCAGCTCAGTGCCCTGGCCTGGTTCCTCGGCATGCTGCTGGGCTTTGGCCTGGCCACGGCCAAGTTGTCCCAGTCGCCCTTACTGCGCATTCCCGCGGCGGTCTATATCTGGTTCTTCCGCAGCATCCCGTTGCTGGTGCTGGTGGTCTTCGTCTACAACTTGCCGCAATTGTTTCCCGGTAGCGGACCGATTCTGTCAAACCCCTTCTACTCGGGCTTGCTTGCCCTGGTGGTCACCGAAGCGGCTTACATGGCGGAGATCCACCGTGGTGGTCTGATCTCCGTGGCCAAGGGCCAGAAGGAAGCAGGCCGCGCGCTGGGTGTCGGCCTGTTCGGCATGCAGCGCTTGATCGTGATCCCTCAGGCTTTCCGTATCTCGCTGCCTACGTTGATCAATGAATACATCACAGTGGTCAAGCTGACGTCGCTGGTTTCGGTCATCTCCCTGACCGAAATCCTCACGGTCGGCCAACGCCTCTATGCCACCAACTTCCTGGTCATGGAAACCCTGGCTGCGGTGGGCGTGTACTACGTGCTGATCGTCACCGTGTTCGGCTATTTCCTGCAGCGTCTGGAGCGCTACCTGGACCTGAACTTCCGCAAGCCGCATACACTCGATGCCGCCGCCGTGGTCAAGCTCAAGGCTTGCGCCGAAGCCTTGCCCGACAATGCGCGTAAAGCCGCGGGCAGCAACGCGACGCCCATCCTGCAACTGAAGAACATCCAGAAGAGCTATGGCACGCACCAAGTGCTGATGGGTATCGATCTGAAGGTCGAATACGGCCAGGTGATCTCGATCATTGGCCCATCCGGTTCCGGCAAAACGTCGCTGATCCGCACGGTCAACGGTCTGGAAAGCATCGATACCGGCGACATTCTGTTGTTCGGTGAAAAATTCATCGAAGCGTCGGACAAACCCAACAGCGCCCGTCTGCGCAAAGGCGTGCGGCACATTGGCATGGTGTTCCAGAACTTCAATCTGTTCCCGCACCGCACCATTCTCGACAACGTCACGCTGGCGCCGCGTTACCACGGCATCCCGGGCGAGCTGAGCGAACACCGTGCTTATGCGCTGCTGGACAAGGTCGGCCTGCTCGCCCACGCCCACAAGTACCCGCACCAGCTCTCCGGCGGACAGCAACAGCGCGTGGCGATCGCTCGTGCTTTGGCCATGGAGCCGGACATCATGCTGTTCGACGAGCCTACGTCAGCGCTCGATCCAGAGTTGGTGGGCGATGTGCTGAACGTCATACGCGACCTTGCCAGTGAAGGCATGACCATGATTATCGTCACCCACGAAATGGACTTTGCCATGTCGATATCCGACAGGGTCGTCTTCATGGAGAACGGCAATATCCAACTGGATGCCGCACCTGAAACCATACGCTGCGATGCCGAAGGAGAGCGAGTGCGGCGCTTTATGGGAATCAGTGTTCGATCGCCAAACCTGCCTATCACTGCGAATCATGCGTGAGCAGGGTTCGGCAGTAGGCAACCACTTTCTATGAGCTTCCTTCCTTCAGGAAAACACGCATGAATCTTGGAATAGCAGGACGTTGGGCGCTGGTGTGCGCGGCCAGCAAAGGCCTGGGTAAAGCCTGCGCACAGGCACTCGTCAGCGAAGGCGTGAACGTGGTGATCACCGCCCGAGGCGAACAGACGCTGAATGAAACAGCCCGTCAGCTCAGGGCGATAAATCCTGAAGTGACTGTCATCGCCGTAGCCGGAGACATTTCAACGCCTGCGGGTCGCGCGGCAGCCCTCATGGCCCATGAGCATTTCGATATTTTGATCAATAACGCTGGAGGCCCTCCTCCCGGGGATTTCCGCGAATGGAACCGCGACGCCTGGCTCAAGGCGCTGGATACCAACATGCTCACCCCTATCGAGTTGATCAAGGCAACGGTAGACGGTATGGCGGCACGCGGATTTGGCCGAATCATCAACATCACGTCGAGTGCCGTGAAGTCCCCTATCGAAAGCCTGGGTCTGTCCAATGGCGCGCGCAGTGGTCTGACGGGATTTATTGCAGGGCTTGCCCGACAAGAAAACATTGCCAGTCGGAATGTGACGATCAACAACCTGCAACCGGGCTCATTCGACACCGATCGACTGCGTGACAACCTGGTCGCTGCCGCCGAAGAGTTGGGGCAAGACAGTGAGGCATTCCTCGGCGAATGCCGTCGCGAAATTCCTGCTAAACGCTTCGGCTCACCCGAGGAGTTCGGTGCTCTGTGCGCTTTCGTTTGCAGCAGTCATGCGGGCTACCTGACCGGGCAGAACTTGTTGATTGATGGAGGGGCTATTCGCTCCAGCCAATAAAGACGGCAGGCGTTGAACCCGGGAGAAGGCACTGACCGCACTCACACCGGCAGGATTTATGGACAAAAAAAAGCCGAAGCCCTTAAAAGGCTTCGGCTATTTTTTTCGGTCTATTGTGGTTTCAAGGATTCGAAGGTGCCCGGGCGTTATTTGCCACCCCGTCCAGCGGACCTTGATGGACCTGCAGTTGCCCCTTCGGCACACGCAACGTCCATAGCAGGTAAACCCCTACCAACCCCGCGGCCGACAGCGACAACATCCCTGCCCGTGGATCGGTGAACCAGACCTCCATATTGGCCTTGAGCATTGGCGCGACAAAGCCGCCGATGTTGCCCATGGAACCGATCAGGGCAATACCGCCTGCCGCGGCGACCCCTCCGAGGTAGCCGGTCGGCAGCGTCCAGAACAGCGGTTGAACAGTCACGAAACCAGCGGCTGCGAAACAGAAAGCCAGCAGTACCGGGGCAAAGCTGTTGAGCAAGGCCGAAGCGGCAATGCCAAGGGCTGCCATACCGAGCATGCACATCGCCATCTTCAGGTGCGCCCCATGCCGGTCGGCATAACGCGTCACAAAGTACATGGCAATGGCGGCACACAGCCATGGCAGTGAAATGAACATGCCCACCTCTAAACCGACCTTGGTCCCCAGCAGCTCCGCAATTCGGGTTGGCAGATAAAAGATCACCCCGTACACACTGACCTGAACGCTGAAGTAGATCAGGATGAACTTCAGTACTCGCTTGTTGCGAATCAGGCCCAACAGGTTGTTCGGGCCATGGGCCAGTTTGAGCTTGTCTTCGGCTTCGAGCTCCTGGCTCAGGGCGGCCTTCTCCTCGCGGGTCAGCCAAGGGGCATCCTTTGGCTTACTCTTGAGATAGAACAACGCAATGATCCCCACGACGACAGCCGCCAGGCCTTCCACCAGGAACATCCACTGCCAGTTGGTCAGGTTGAACATGCCATGCATTTCCAGCAACCAGCCCGACAGCGGACTGCCCAGCATCAGGGCCATTGGCAAGCCGAAATAGTAGATCCCGATGGCCTGACCGCGACGCTGGGCCGGAAACCAGTAGGTCAGGTACAGGATGACACCCGGGGAAAAGCCCGCTTCGGCCACACCGAGCAGAAATCGCAGGACGTAAAACGTTGTTTCATCCCGGGTGAACATCATGGCGGCGGACACCAGCCCCCAGGTGATCATGATCCGGCTGAGCCAGAGCCGTGCGCCGACCCGGTGCAACATCAGGTTGCTGGGGACTTCGAAGATCGCATAACCGATAAAGAAAATACCCGCGCCCAGAGCGAAGGCTGCATTGCTCAAGCCGATATCGGTTTGCAGTGCCGCCTTGGCGAACCCGACGTTGGAGCGATCGATCATCGCCAGGGCAAACATCAATGCCAGGAACGGCAACAGCTTCCACCGGCATTTGGCGATGGCGCTCTCGATGGCTGCCGCGTGATCCGCTCTCGTTGTGTTTTTGGTCATCATTTGTGTGCCTTATTATTATTGTCCAGCGACCACTGTTTTCATCTGCCAGGAACCTCTGGCAGGCAAATCAGTGGTGTGATTTACCTGCCACCAGACCGCGAGCAGCCAGGTTGCCCATCAATGCACGCAGGCCAAACGTCCAGTGTGTGGCTTGATTGCTGTAGGTGACGCGATTGTGCAGCGTGCCCAGCAACGGGCTGCCGATGCTGACGCTATCGCCCTGCTTGTGGGTGAAACCGCTGCCCTGCTCTTCACGATCCTGCGTCGGAGCAAACAGGGTGCCAAGGAACAGCATGAAACCATCCGGGTACTGGTGATTGCTGCCCACGGTCTGGGCTACCAGCTCCAGCGGATCGCGACTGATCTGCTCCATCGAACTGCTGCCGCGCAGGATGAAACCGTCATCACCTTCGACCACTAGGTCGACCACGCAGCGGCGCACATCATCCAGAGAAAAGCCTTCGTCGAACAGGCGAATAAACGGGCCGATCGCACAAGACGCATTGTTGTCCTTGGCCTTGCTCAACAGCAATGCGCTGCGGCCTTCGAAGTCGCGCAAGTTGACGTCGTTGCCCAGGGTTGCGCCCAGTATCCGGCCATGGCTGTTCACCGCCAGGACGATTTCCGGCTCTGGGTTGTTCCATCTGGACTCGGGATGAATACCGACCTCGTTGCCGCTGCCGACGGAAGCGAGAACCGGCGCCTTGGTGAATATCTCGGCATCAGGGCCGATCCCCACTTCCAGGTATTGCGACCACAACCCCTGCCCGATCAACACCGCCTTTAGCCGCGCTGCTTCGCTCGAACCCGGTTTGATCGAACGCAGGTTATCGCCGATAGCTGCCTTGACCACGTTGCGCACGCTCTCGGCCTTGACCGCATCACCACCAGCCTGCTCTTCAATCACGCGCTCGATCATACTGGAAGCGAATGTCACGCCGGCGGCCTTGATCACTTGCAGGTCAGCCGGGGGCAAAAAGAAAGCTTTGGCGGGGTCGGAGCCGACTCCCGTATTGGCCAGCAATTCGTCAACACTGCCAATGTATCGACCCCGGGCGCCGCGAACAGCTTCGAGCGGTGACGGGCTCTCAAGCAGATCGCTCAATGTCGCAAACTCCTGCGACAGATCAAACACGCCATCGACGCGCAGTACCACCGGCGACGGGCCTGCGGCCTCCCCCGGCACCCAGGCGCGACCGATCAGCGTGCCTTCCAGGCCATCGATAGGGAGGGTGTTTTTACCAGTCAAATTCAGCTTGGGCATATGCAGATCCAGGTCAGTTCGATAACGACCGGGCAAAACTAGTGGACTGGATCGATAAATCCCAATGACATATTTTCAGCATTTGATATCGTTTCGTTATCAATCAGATGTGAGCGACTTATGGAAAACGACGAGATTTCATACGCCAGCGTCAGCAAATGGCTCAAGATCAAGCACCTGATGCTGGTCGATACCCTGGCTCGGACCCGCAACATGCATACCACCGCCGAGCTGATGAACCTGACCCAGCCCGCCATCAGCAAAATGTTGCGCGACATCGAACTGTTGCTCGGCTTTGCCTTGTTCGAACGGCAAACCCGCAGCATGGTCCTGACCGAGCTCGGCGAGTTCGTGGTCCGCTATGCGCGGATGACCCTGGACGACACGCAATCTTTCGTCGATCAGCTCAATAAGCTGCGCAAAGGTGGACATGGTCATTTGAAAGTCGGCGCGATTTTCGCCGCGACCTCGGTCGTGCTGCCCGAGGCCATCACCCGGATCAAGCTGGACCGCCCGATGCTGTCCATCGAAGTGATCGAGCAAACCAGCAATCAACTGCTGGAAATGCTCGAGCATAAAAAACTCGACTTGATCATTGCCCGCTTCACCGATGAGCGTTATCAGCAGCCCTTCGAGTTTCGTGCGCTCGGGCCCGAGCCCTTTTGCCTGGTGGTCAACAGTCGCCATCCCCTGGCGGAGTTCGATGAAGTGGCGACCGATCAGCTCGGCGATTGGCCCTGGGTCATGTACCCCTTCAATGCCCCCATACGGCGGCGAATGGAAAGTGCCTTCGCCGAGTTCAATGTGCGCACGCCCACCAACACGGTCGAGACCATCTCGATGCCAACCTTCCTGCAACTGCTGCAATCGGGACCGATGCTCGCGATGTTGCCCGAATCCATGGTCCAGTCGCAGGTTCAGAGCGGCTTGCTCAAGGTGCTCAACACGCCGTTCAAGGTCGAGCCCCAGGACTACGGCATCATCACGCGCAAGGACGAACCGCTGAGCGAAGCCGCCCGGGAGTTCGCCGATACGTTGCTGGAATTCGCCAGGCTGCGACGGGAAGCTGGCGACCGTTGAGCGATGTTTCACTCAGAAAACCCTGAACCAATGAGAAAAGGTTATCGATCAATCCAAAGGTCTCATTAGGCAGCCACGGGCGGCGGCTCTTATAGTTCAGCGACAAAGGTAAGGCGCGGCTCGTTCGCCAGCGACCTCCCACGCTTCATAGCCAGAGAGTTTGCGATGGAATTGATCATGAAAACCGGTGCAGCTGCCGTCCTGCGCCTCAATCCTCTGGACGATGTATTGATCGCCCGTCGGCCTTTGGTGGCGGGTGAAGTACTCGAGCAGGAAGGCGTGACCGTACGCCAGCCGGTACCCGCCGGCCACAAGATCGCCGCACGCTGTGTCGAAGCCGGCCAGCCCTTGCGTCGTTACGGACAGATCATCGGTTTTTCCACCGGGGTTATCGAAGCCGGCGATCACGTGCATGTACACAACCTGACCATGGGCGATTTCGCCCGTGACTATGCCTTCAGCGTCGATGTGAAACCCGACAAACCCTTGAACGACGAGCCGCATTTCATGGGAATCGTGCGCCAGGATGGTCGAGTGGCGACGCGCAACTACATCGGCATCCTGACCTCGGTCAATTGCTCGGCCACCGTGGCCCGCGCCGTTGCCGACCACTTCCGCCGGGACATCAATCCTGCCGCGTTACTGGCGTACCCCAACGTCGATGGCGTGGTCGCCCTCACTCATTCCGCCGGTTGCGCCGTGGACCCCGCCGGCGAAGGCCTGACCTTGCTGCGCCGAACATTGGCCGGCTACGCCACCCATGCCAACTTCGCCGCGGTGCTGGTCATCGGACTGGGCTGCGAAACCAACCAGATCGAAGGGCTGCTCAGCACCCAAGGCCTGAGCCGCAGCGATACGCTGCGTACATTCAGCATCCAGGACAGCGGCGGAACCTCCAAAGCGGTCGCCAGCGGCATCGCCCAGGTCAAGGCGTTGCTTGAGGAGGCCAACCAGGTCAAGCGCGAACCCGTGAGTGCCAGGCATCTGGTGATTGGCTTGCAATGTGGCGGCTCGGACGGTTATTCCGGTATCACCGCCAACCCTGCGCTGGGAAATGCAGTGGACCGCCTGGTCGCCTGTGGCGGTACGGCCATCCTTTCCGAAACCCCGGAAATCTACGGTGCCGAACACCTGCTGACCCGTAGGGCCGTCAACCGCGCCGTGGGCGAAAAGCTCATCGCCCGGATCCATTGGTGGGAGGCGTATTGCGCGCGCATGGGCGCAGAACTGAACAACAACCCTTCGGCCGGTAACAAGGTCGGAGGCTTGACCACCATCCTGGAGAAATCCCTGGGTGCCGTGGCCAAGGCAGGCTCCAGCAATCTGGTCGATGTCTATGAGTACGCCCAAGTGGTCAGCGCCAAAGGTCTGGTGTTCATGGACACCCCCGGCTACGACCCGGTATCGGCCACAGGCCAGGTGGCCGGCGGCGCCAACCTGATCGCCTTCACCACCGGACGTGGCTCGGCCTACGGTTGCGCCCCCACGCCATCGATCAAACTGGCGACCAATACTGCCTTGTGGAACCGCCAGCGCGAAGACATGGACATCAACTGCGGCGAGATCGCCGAAGACACCATGACCATCGAAGAATGCGGTGAAGCCATCTTCAAACTCATGCTGCGCATCGCTTCGGGCGAACGCAGCATGAGCGAGCAGCACGGTTACGGGCAGAACGAATTCGTGCCCTGGCAGATCGGCGCAGTCACCTGAACCCCTCTCTCCTCCCCTATTGCCCTGAAATCCCCGAAAGGGGGTTTCGAACATTCTTTTCTGGAGCCAGAAATGCCCACGATCATCGGCCACAACTACATCGCCGGTCAGCGCAGCGCTGCCGGCACTATCATCGTCAACAGCGTTGATGCCAGCACCGGCGAAGCGTTGCCTCACGATTTTTACCAGGCCACCCTCGAAGAAGTCGATGCCGCCGCCAAGGCTGCCGCGGCGGCCTACCCGGCCTATCGCAGCCTGAGTGCCGAACGCCGGGCGCAATTTCTCGACGCCATTGCCGATGAGCTGGATCTGTTGGGCGATGACTTTGTAGCGCTGGTCTGCCGCGAAACCGCGCTGCCAGCGGCACGCATTCAAGGCGAGCGCGGTCGCACCAGCGGCCAGATGCGTCTGTTCGCCAAAGTACTGCGTCGCGGTGATTTCTACGGTGCGCGGATTGATCAGGCGTTGCCCGAGCGCAAGCCGTTGCCGCGTCCGGATTTGCGTCAGTACCGCATCGGCCTTGGACCTGTCGCGGTGTTTGGTGCGAGCAACTTTCCATTGGCGTTTTCCACGGCGGGCGGCGACACCGCGTCGGCGTTGGCCGCCGGTTGCCCGGTGGTGTTCAAGGCTCACAGCGGTCACATGGCCACAGCCGAACGGGTGGCCGACGCGATCATCCGCGCCGCAGAAAAAACCGGCATGCCGGCCGGCGTGTTCAACATGATCTACGGCGGTGGGGTTGGCGAAGCACTGGTCAAGCATCCGGCGATTCAGGCGGTTGGCTTTACCGGTTCGCTCAAGGGCGGTCGTGCGTTGTGTGACATGGCCGCCGCGCGTCCACAACCGATCCCGGTGTTCGCCGAAATGTCGAGCATCAACCCGGTGATCGTGTTGCCGCAGGCACTGCAAGCCCGCGCCGAATCGGTCGCCCGTGACCTGACCGCTTCGGTGGTTCAGGGCTGCGGTCAGTTCTGCACCAATCCCGGGCTGGTGATCGGTATTCGTTCACCGCAGTTCAGCGCCTTCATGCAACAGGTGGCGGGCCTGATCGGCGATCAGCCGGCGCAAACCATGCTCAATGCCGGGACCTTGAGCAGCTATGGCCAAGGTCTGCAAAAGTTGCTCGCCCATCCGGGCATCGAGCACTTGGCCGGCAGCCCGCAGGCAGGGAATCAAGCCCAGCCGCAGCTGTTCAAGGCCGATGTCAGCCTGTTGATCAATGGCGATGAAGTGCTGCAGGAAGAAGTGTTCGGCCCGACCACGGTGTTTGTCGAAGTCGCCGATCAGGCGCAACTGAGTGCCGCGTTGAACGGTCTGCATGGGCAGCTGACGGCGACGATCATTGGCGAGCCGGCGGACTTTGAGCAGTTCGCTGAGCTGACGCCGTTGCTGGAGCAGAAGGTCGGACGGATCCTGCTCAACGGCTATCCGACCGGCGTGGAAGTCTGCGATTCAATGGTCCACGGCGGGCCGTATCCGGCAACTTCCGATGCGCGCGGTACGTCGGTGGGCACCTTGGCCATCGACCGCTTTCTGCGCCCGGTGTGCTTCCAGAACTACCCCGACAGCCTGCTGCCGGATGCGTTGAAGAATGCCAATCCGCTGCGTATTCAGCGATTAGTGGACGGCCAACCGTCCCGCGACGCCCTTTAACAGCCCAGCACCTTCCCCTTGTGGGAGCGGGCTTGCTCGCGAAGACGGCGGCACATCCAACATGGATGCAAGCTGACCTACCGCCTTCGCGAGCAAGCCCGCTCCCACATGTGCCGTGTGGCGCTCTCGGGTTTTGTGCCCGGCGCACAGCAAACTGATTTTCATGGTGTGCGCGAGCTCTTACCTGACTGCATGGATAAAAATGCATCCAGCCTTTGAGGTGCAATTCATCAAGCCATCAAGAGCGCCCTACGGAACCTGTGACCGGTAGATTCCCCAGCAAGTGGAGCCCGGTACTCTTCACGAAAGCGTCATAGTCCATCGGTCTCTCGATACGGGTTTCAGCGTTGGGTAATACGTAGGCCCAGGCACGCTTGGACGATGCGTCGTAAACCAGCTTGAACAAACGGGTCGGCACCCAGACCTTGTTGTCGCCGATGGTGGTGTGGCCTGAGTCAAAGAGCGGGCCGGTAAAGACAAACACATTGCCATCGGCTCGCTTGGCAAATTTTCTGACATCCGCCTCGACCTTGCTCCAGATCTTCCGGTTGTTGGTTGGGTCTTGCGGCACCATGTTCGATAGCGCAAAGGATTGGGCCATTGCATTGGGGTTCGGTGCATCGGCTGCCGGGGATTGATGGCCACGGTCCACGGCCGGATGTTGGCTACGGTAGTCGCTCAACTCTGCCCGTCCACTCTTGGGGATGCGTGGGTCCGGGTAGAACTGGTTGGTGCGTTCCTCCCCTTTGGCATCCTGCAGCTGGGCGGCATTAAGGCGTTCGACCACTACCAGCGGCGTCCTGCTGGTTTGCGAGTACAGCACCGCGAAGTTGTCAGAGCACAGGGCCAAGGGCTTCATGGTTGCAGGCACTGTGGCCATGTTGATCGGTTTCGCAGCCGGGAACAGCTCTGCGCAACCGTCAAACGATGCCTGCTTCTGTTTGTTTGAATAGAGGTCCAGGGCCGCGTTCTGGCTGATCGAACCCGAGTGGGACGCTTGTTCCTGATGCTGGGTGGGTGGCTTGAGGAGATCCAGCAGACTACGGGCTTCTGCCCCGGTCGAGAGCAAAACAAGGGCTGACAGCCCAACTGCAATTTTGCGTAGGTGCATGCTTTTAATCTTCGAATTGGATTGAGGGGTAAACGTACGGCGAGTCCCGATTCACGGAACCGGGTGGAGGCGGTTGCTGATTATCTTGCGGCGAGCATGCTTTCACTG
The DNA here is from genome assembly GCF_057837605.1 of Pseudomonas sp. GL_093. Classification (NCBI taxonomy): domain Bacteria; kingdom Pseudomonadati; phylum Pseudomonadota; class Gammaproteobacteria; order Pseudomonadales; family Pseudomonadaceae; genus Pseudomonas; species Pseudomonas sp. GL_093. Next base: position 3,969,672 of record NZ_CM174448.1, read on the forward strand.
TCCTTGATCAAAATGCCGATGCGGATCCGGTCGGCTCCGAGCAGTACGACCGCTGACGGTCGTGCGGGATTTATTGACCATGACAAGTCACATAAGTGCTGAGCAGCGTTTACATTCTACTGACTCAAATGAATCAGCCGCCCGCTCGACCAAGCTCATGAGCATTGGGCATGCCTAAGCGGGCTCGTTAACTGGCGCGAAACGTTGTGCGTATTCCTTCGGACTTACCCCCATGCGTCGCACGAAGGCTTTTCTGAGCACGTCGACGCTGTGGTAGCCGCATCGGCGCGCAACCTCTTCCATCGAGCGCCTTCCCAGCTCTATTTGCCGACAGGCCGCTTCGACCCGGACGTCCTCGACGTACTTCGCAGGCGTTGTCTTGAACTCCCTCTGAAACATGCGAATCAAGGTCCTCACACTGGTGGCGAGCCTGTCTGCAAGTATCTCGACCGTCAGCTCCGAATGTAGATGCTCACTGATCCATACGCATAACTCATCCAGGTTCGAACCTGCCGCATGCTGCGACTGGAGCGCGACGCTGAACTGTGCCTGGCCGCCTGGACGTCGCAGAAACAGAACCAGATTTTTCGCGACCTCCAAAGCGATGTCGTCACCCAGGTCTTCGCTGACCAATGCGAGCGCAAGATCGATTCCCGCCGAGATGCCTGCCGAGGTGTACAGGTTGCCGTCCTTGACCCAAATCGGGTTGGGATCCACCTGCACGTTGGGATAGCGATCAGCCAGGCTGCGCGCCATCCGCCAGTGAGTGGTTGCCTTTCGACCGTCCAAAAGCCCTGTTTCGGCCAAGGCGAACGCGCCGACACAGATCGAGCACACACGCCTGATGCTCTTGGCTCGCGTGCGGATCCACTCGATGGCCGTCTGATCCAGCTGATCCATGGCTTTCCAGCCCGACGTCACGATCAAGGTGTCGATGGCCTTGTTTTCAAGACGCTCCTGTTCAAGCGTCTTGTGCGCCATGAGTGCGATGCCAGTGCTGCTCTCCAGGTGTTCATTGGCACCCGCGCAAACGAGCTCAAGTACGTAGGGAGCAGAGTCGCCGCGGTGCAGGTTGTTTGCATAGGCGAACACCTCTGCCGGTCCGATCACATCAAGCGAATCCACGGGCGGCAAACCCAAAATCACCACTCGTTTTTGCGTCACGCCGAGGAAGGAATGTTTTGATTTCGTCGTTGTTCTCACAGCGATCTCCCGCATTGGCCTGGCACGGATATTGGCACAAATCATCTTAATATAGTCAATTTTGCCAATTGCAACTATTTAGAATGAACTGCGAACCCACTTCATCCCCCGGGAGCAAACATGAGTACCCCTGTGATTATCGGCGGCTTCAGCGCTCCAGACTCTGAACTCGCCCGTAAGGCCTCCTTCCTCGTCGAACGCGTTCACTCGACAGCGCTCCTGCACCATGTGCATCGCACGTGGTGGTTTGCCGAATTCCTCGGCCAGCAGCGAGGCCTGAAATACGACCGCGAGGCCGTCTATCTCGCCGCACTGCTGCACGACCTGGGTCTGACGTACGAATTTGCAGCCGACCAACGTTTTGAGGTCGACGGCGCCGACGCTGCCAGCCGCTTCCTGCTGGAAAACGGTTACCCGGAATCGAAAGCCGAGCTGGTTTGGGATGCGATCGCACTTCACTCCAGCGCCGGCATCGCCGACCGCAAACAGCCAGAGATCGCCCTGATCTACATGGGCGCCCATGTCGACGTGATGGGATTACGGCTGGAAGAAATCACGCCATCGCTGGTCGAGGATACCCTCGCCCTCTACCCCCGCATTGGAATGAAAGCCGCGTTTACCCAAGCGGTCGCTGAAGTGGCCCGGAAGAAACCTCACACGGCGATTGGCACTGGGCTTGCGGATGTCGGACGTCGTCACGTGCACGGGTTCGATTGCCCGAATGTGTGCGACCTGATTGATCACGCTCCTTTCGATAGCTGACGGCGATACGTGATATCGGCGCAAGCAATGTGTGTTCCTTTACTGTGGAGTATTCACCATGCAGCAACGTAAATACCTCGTCACCGGCGCTACAGGAAAAACCGGCGTCTACACCATTCGCCACCTTCTCGACGGAGGTCATGCGGTTCGGGCTTTTGTGCACCAGGAGGACGAGCGCAGCGCAGCGCTCCAAAGCGAGGGCGCCGAAATATTTGTGGGCGATCTCCTTGAACATGACGACATCATTCGTGCGATGGAGGGGGTCACAGGCGCCTACCTGTGCTATCCCGTGCGTCCTGGCTACATTCAGGCGACTGCCTATTTTGCCGATGCCGCCCGGCGAGCCGGCGTCGAGGTCGTTGTGGAAATGTCGCAGATTTCTGCTCGGGAAGACTCTCTGAGTCACGCCGCGCGCGACCACTGGATTGCAGAGCGCGTACTCGACTGGTCGGGCGTACCCACCGTGCACATCCGCCCGACGTTCTTTTCCGAGTGGCTGATCTTTCCGTGGGTGCTGGATCAAATCGTGAAGGAGAACAAGATCACGCTGCCATACGGCACCGGCCGACATGCACCCATCGCCGCTGAAGACCAGGCGCGGCTAATCGCCGCCGTTCTCACACAGCCGTCTGGCCATATCGGGAAAACCTATCCGCTGTACGGCCCTGTCGAGCTGAACCATCAACAGATTGCCGACGAAATCAGCGGCATCACAGGTCGCACCATCACCTACAGCCCTTCGACCCTGGAAGAGTATCGCCAGCATCTGCAGACCTACGATCTGCCGGAGTTTGTGATCCAGCACTTCCTTGCAGTCGCGGTCGACTACCAGAATGGAATCTTTAGCGGTGAGGACAGAGTTATCGGCGAAATCACCGGACAAGCGCCACAAACGGTGGCTGACTTCGTACGCGCAAACCGGCAAGCGTTCGAGGTGTGATCGCTATGGGCGTATGCACTTGGTCTTGAAGACATACGCATACGCCGCTTTTCACTTAGCATCCAATGATTGCCCATTCATTTCCAATGGAGTGCCTGATGAACCCAAAAATCGAGCTGTATGGCGCTCATACCGGCAACAGTCTGAGGGCTGCGATAGCCTTGGAAGAAGCAGGTATCCCCTACACGGCACGGAGACTGAATCTGCAAGCGAATGAGCAGCGCGACTTGGCGTACCTGGCGCTTAATCCGGCAGGAAAAGTCCCCACCCTGGTCGACCATACGTCGACACCGGCACTGGTCATCAACCAATCAAACGCAATCATTCAGTTCGCTGATGCCAAAGCTCCCGGTCGACTCGTACCCGCGCATCCTGGACCAGAGCGCGACAGGGTGTTCGATCGTTACTTCTTTTTCGTAACGGACGTAATCGGGCCCAGCCATGCGGCATTTTTCCTGCGCCAAGCGGGATTGATTGATGCGGCCACAGTCATCGATCTGCGCGTCATTGAACAACTTGTCTATGCAGAACGGTTTCTTACCGGAGACTTTATGGCCGGAGATCAGTTTTCCATGGCGGACATCTCTGCTTTCACCATTGCGGCATCAATGCGTGACCGGCTGGATTGGGCAGTGCTTTCACGCTTATCACGCTGGTTCGACGCGATCGAAGCCAGGCCCGCAGTACAGCGAGGACTGAAAGCGTTTCAAAATCACTAAGCGCTACCCGGCAGACCTTATTGTGTGCGCTAAAGGTTTGCGGGATGCACGCGCCTTACGTGATGTTGCCAGGGCGCTGGTCGCCAGGGGCATTGATCCGCGCCCCCATCGGCGACTGGATCTGAGTTTTCCCAAGGTGGGCGCGGCAAAAGTCAAAGAAAGACTTTTCTTTGGACGAAAAAAAATGGACCTCTTTTCAGAGATCCATTTTTTAATGCTTGGAGCGGGAAACGAGACTCGCATCCAGCGTCCGAGCCATTGAAATCTAGGGGTTTCTTTTGTTCCTGAAGCAGGAATGGACTTGTTTTTGGGGTGTTTCAAGAGCAAAAAAAAAGAAGAAATTCGAACGCAAGCTATTGGGTTCTGTTCATAGTCCATCGGGAGTATGTCATTAACCCGAACGCATCAATTGCTCACGTTCAGGTCGAGATCCGTCCCCGCCGACAAGCCCCCCTATCCCACTCACCGGTTAATTCACAATCGACTGTGTCGACGCGAAGCTGCCTGTGCCGACCGGTTGAATCCACAGCCAAAAGCAGTCACTGTCAGGTGACATTCGCAGCTTTTCTATTTTTTTGCTTGGACACTTCAAATCCATATCAAGCCAGACAATAACGTTTCAGTGAGCGATGTTATCAACCAACGATGTTGAAATTCCTCACCAGAAACGCGCGCAATGAAAATAACCGTACTAGGCTTTTGCGGGCGCCTTGAGTAGTAACAGTCCTATCGCTGGGTTAGTTGACCCCCTTGAACTGTCCATTGGCATGGTTTGGGGGGTGGTACTCACCGGGATCCTGGTCGTTGCGTACTTGATGTTTGAGTAGCAGCAACAAGGATCGTCTCTCGATAAGGAACGACGCTATGAAACAGCTCCCGCATCGCACCAGGTTTTACATTGCTTGCTCATTACTGATAGCGCTCAATAGTCTTGCCCAAGCCGCACAAACAGAAAAGCCCAACATCCTGTTTATCGTCTCCGATGACACTGGCTACGGTGACCTGGGGCCTTACGGTGGAGGTGTCGGTCGAGGCATGCCGACACCCAGCATTGATGAACTGGCCGCAGAAGGTACAACCTTTTACTCATTCTATGCCCAACCCAGCTGCACACCGGGCCGGGCTGCCATGCAAACCGGGCGCATCCCCAACCGCAGCGGCATGACAACCGTGGCTTTCCAGGGCCAAGGCGGTGGTTTGCCAGCGGCGGAGTGGACGCTGGCCTCGGTGCTCAAGACCGGTGGCTATGAAACCTATTTCACCGGCAAGTGGCACTTGGGCGAAGCCGACTATGCAATGCCCAATGCCCAAGGTTACGACGTCATGAAATACGTCGGCCTCTATCACCTCAATGCCTACACCTACGCCGATCCGGAGTGGTTCCCCGACATGGATCCGGACACCCGTGCAATGTTCGCCCAGGTAACCAAAGGCGCGCTTTCGGGTAAGGCCGGCGAAAAGCCTGTCGAAGAGTTCAAGATCAATGGTCAGTATGTTGATACGCCGGTGGTCGATGGCAAGCCAGGCGTGGTCGGGATTCCTTTCTTTGACAGTTATGTCGAGAAAGCTGCACTCGAGTTCCTCGACACGGCCTCCAAATCGGACAAGCCATTCTTTATTAATATCAACTTCATGAAAGTGCACCAGCCGAACATGCCGGCACCGGAGTTCGTCCATAAGTCGATCTCCAAATCCAAGTACGCCGACTCGGTGGTTGAACTCGATGCCCGCATTGGCCGCATCATGGCCAAGCTCAAGGCACTGGGGATGGATAAAAACACCTTGGTGGTTTACACCACGGACAACGGCGCCTGGCAGGACGTTTACCCGGATGCCGGTTACACGCCATTCCGTGGCACCAAAGGCACAGTACGTGAAGGTGGTAACCGGGTTCCGGCGATCATGGCCTGGCCAGGCAAAATCAAACCCAATGCGAAAAACCACGACATCCTCGGCGGCCTCGATCTGATGGCCACATTCGCCTCGGTTGCCGGAATAAAGATGCCTGAGAAAGATCGCGAGGGTCAGCCCATTTATTTCGACAGTTACGACATGACCCCCGTAATACTCGGAACCGGCCCTGATCCGCGTAAAGAGTGGTTCTACTTTACCGAGAACGAGCTGTCGCCCGGCGCTGCCCGTGTTGGCAACTTCAAAGCCGTCTTCAACCTGCGCGGCGACGATGGTGCCCAAACTGGTGGCTTGGCCGTGGACACCAACTTGGGCTGGAAAGGTGCCACAAAATACGTGGCAACGGTGCCGCAGGTCTTCGATTTGCTACAAGATCCTCAGGAACGTTACGACATCTTCATGAGCAACGTCACCGAGCGCACCTGGACGATGGTGCCCATCAGTCAGGCAATCAACAAGCTCATGCAGACCTATATCAAATACCCTCCACGCAAGATGCAAAGCATGACCTATGACGGGCCGATCGAACTGTCCAAATACCAGAAATTCCAGTCGGTTCGAGAAGAATTGCAGAAGGAGGGGATTCACCTGCCGATGCCAGCCGGTAATTAGTTAACCAGGCAATGAGCGGCGGCCTTATCAGAGGTCGCCACTTTACGAACTGATGTCATCTGGTTAGCTTTTCAACGTAACGGCTGACCAGTGCACTTTCTAGAAACTCAGAACTTAAAACATGACTTGGCGTTTTCTGAATGTCTGCAATGGGTCCAGGCTGTGTGAAAACGCGCTAGAAATGTCGGAAACTGAGAGTCGCGAGGTTCTCGCCGGGCTGACCATCTCATTAAGGATGCTCAACAGTCTGGCGGCGAACCTTGATCTTCCCCGGATCATGCTCCAGCCGAACCTGCATCGCGTCGACTACCGCCTCATGTTCCCAGCGCTTCACACGGCGTTCCTTACCCGTCGTACATTGCTTTTGCATTGAGCAGGACTGGCAGCCCGAGAAGTAGTAACAATGCATTAACATGCCGTCTTCCGTCGACGAATGCCGCCTGGTAACTGCCCCGCAGGGCATCGATACTCGTCCGACGCAATAAGATAGATGAAATCCTGCTTGCCGAATCTGCCTTCGGCTTTGCTGCCAGATGTCAGGGGTTTCGGTACGAAAGTAGTGATGCCGGCTTGCTCATCGACAGCTGTTTGTACGTTGTAGCCAACCGTTCCGGTGCCTCGGCCGCTCGTGGCCATTGAGCGTGCATCTGGGTCTGTGAGGGAGATCTGCTGGTCTGGACTTTCGTGGAGCTGCGCCTCGATTTCCTTGAGTTTCTGCATCTGCTTTTTCAGTGCTTCTATCTTTGCTTTAAGCCGGCGCGGCGCACACGCTAAGTTGCCCGTGCGCCCCCTATTGCCTGTTATTAGAGCGGGTTGCTATAGAGTTGAGGACGACGATCGCGATGCACGTCGTTCTGGTCACCAATGCGCTTGTTACGCGCTTCGGCGAGGTTCATCGTCGCCAGCAAAATCTGCTCGCCTGCCAGCTCCATCGGCCCCGTCAGAGGATAACCGTCGGCGTCGACGATGACCGATCCCTGAACCCAGTCGACCCCGCGCTCGTGGCCATGGCGATCACACGCGGCGAGGAACATGCGGTTGACCGCCGCATTGGCCTGAACGCGTATGACTTCAGTTGGACGTTCGGTTTCCGGTCGTGGGCCATCGGGCCAATTGACGGGCGCGCAGAGCAGCTCCGCACCCGCCAATGCCGGTAGCCGTACCCACTCAGGAAACTCCAGGTCGTAACAGATCATCATGCCGATTCGCCCAAAAGCAGTGTCCACCACCGGCGGCTGCTCGCTTCCGGCGCTGAAAATCGAGTTTTCCGCGCCCCAGAGATGAGCCTTTCGGTATACCGCGCGCAATCCTTGAGCATCGATCATTGCCGCACTGTTGGCCACCTCATAGCCCTCCAGCCGCTCGCAGAATCCCGCGACGATAACGATCTCCAATTCGCGGGCCAGTGCTTCCCACAAGCGTATGGTCGGCCCATCTGTCGATTCAGACGAGAACAGCGCTTCGTTACGGTCAGCAAGGAGGTAACCGCTCTGCACCAATTCGGGCAGCACCACCACCTGGGCGCCGAGGGAAGCTGCCGAACGGATCGCCCGTTCGGTGAGTGTCCGGTTGTAGACAAGATCGCCGATCTTCGGCGCCAGTTGGCAGCACGCGACGGTGATACTTTTGGGTGTGTTCATTGTGCAGACTTCCATTGTTAGAACATGCGTTCGCTGGCGGTTATCAACGCTCATTTTTCCGTCGACGTTTGAGCCATCGAGACGATATCGCTTTCGGTGATTGAATCGATGATCCGGCGTTCGGACTCAAGATCGATCGAACGACTGAGTATGAAATAGGTCAGGCCAGAGACCAGCAGACCCACCAGCCAGGCAATGTCGACGCCTTCGAGCTGGCGCGCCATAGGGCCGACGAACACTTCCTTGCCGGCGGTGGCGTCAAAGATGTAGAAAAACGGCACCATGGCGGCGAATCCGATCAGGTACGAAACAATCCCGCGAAATTGCCAAGCGCCGTAAATGCCCTTGGGAGTAAAAAAATGGGGGATGGCGTAGCGGCCTTTACGAACAAAGAAGTAATCCACCAGGTTGACAGCAGTCCATGGCACCAGGAAATACAACAGCACGACCAGGAAGGTATTCAACAGCGCGACACCATCACCTTTGATCGACAGCACGCAAACCAGCAGGATGACGCTAATGGCAAAGATCGACATCACACGAGCGCGAGGCGTCGGGGTGATTTTTTTGATGGAGTCGACACCGGTCAGCAGCGTCAGCATAGCGCTGTAGGTGTTGAGCGCGATGATCGGCAGGAAGCCCACAACCGACAACAGCACCAGTGAGTTGCCCAAGCCAGGGAACATTGAGGAGCCGACCTGATTCAGCGCAACCAGTGCATCAGTCGCCTGCAACTGCTGCGCAAGCCAGGCACCAAGACCGATCATCCAGCCGCCCGACAAGGATGCCCCCAGAAACAAGGCGGTAATCAGTTTGGTACGACTGGTGTTTTTAGGCAGATAACGTGAGTAATCGGACACGTACGGCGCATAAGAGATGTTGTAGCTGGCACCAATAGCAAACATGCTGGCAAACGCGACCCAGTTGAAGCCGAGGGTAGTTGCAGGAGCGACGTCACTTTGGCCTGCGCCAAACATCAAGGCGATGGTGACGAGCGTATAAACCGGCAAGGTGGCCAGCAGCGCCCATTTGAATGCCTTGTGCATCATGTCGTGGCCGTAGATCGCCAGCAACGCACCGATCACCACCACCGTGACGGCCACAATGGTTGGATCGAGTCCGAAGACATGCTTGAGGCCACCCATGATGAGCGTAACGTTCACCACGTTGAAGCCGACGAACACAAACATCGTCGCCATCAATGCGAGGATCACGCCGCGATAGCCGAATTGGGCGCGCGACTGGATCATTTGCGGAAGGCCCATCTCAGGCCCCTGAGAGCCGTGAAAAGCCATAAAAATGGTGCCGAACATGATACCGAGCGTACCCGCCAAGGTAGCCCACAGTGCGGACAGTCCCAGGCTTGGGCCAACAAAACCAATGGAAATGGTGAAAAAGTGGAAGTTCCCCAAAAACCAGAATGGGCCCTGGTTGCTGAGTTTGGCGTGCCGTTCGTTTTCCGGAATGTAATCGATCGAGTGGCCTTCGATGGCCATTCCCCCGCCCGTCTCGATGGCGCGCGCTGAACTCTTGGTCTCGGACATACGACTCTCCTTTTGCTTGGAATCGATAGTGAAATTGTTTTTATATGGGTAGAGCTGTCAGTGCGTGTCGACGGCTACCCTTGCTCGACTTCCAGATCAGATTGCGCTCCAAAAAACTCGCGATGTGGTCAATGAAACGTTGTGGTAACCGCCCCCAATCACGACCTATCATTGCCCGCCAGTACCACGACGCACCCGCTAACACTCTCTAGCATTCAGGCTGAGTACCGGGCCTTTGAAATGTATGGATTTGATCGAAACTGTTAAATATCGCAGGCCAACTGTTTACATAGATGTTCGTCTATGTAGCTGATCTATCGGGAGCATGTATGCTGGGATCTGTATCGGAACTGGATCTACGCTTGATCCGGGTGTTTCTCGCCGTCGTTGAGGCGGGGGGGATTTCGGCAGCACAAACGGCGCTCAATACCACGCAACCGACCATCAGCGCGCAATTGGCCACGCTGGAAGCCAGGCTCGGATTTCGCCTTTGCGAGCGAGGGCGTGCAGGTTTTTCTGTCACGCCCAAGGGGAGCCAGTTCCTCGATGCAGCCCGCCGATTGATGGCCGCAACGGAAGGATTTCGCATTGAAGTCCAGCACATCAATCGCAAGATCACCGGCAACATCAATATCGGGTTACTGGGCCAGATCGATCCTGCGGTCAATAAAAAAATTGCCTTGGCCATCGCCCGATTACGATCCGACCACGAAGGGCTTTACTTTCACTTTACGGAACTGTCGTCATCGTTCCTGGAAGAGAAACTGATCAATGGTCATCTCGATCTGGCGATAGGCTATTTCTGGCGCCGACTACCTAACATCGATTACTTCCCACTGTTTAACGAAGCACAAATGGCCTATTGCGGCCCCACGCATCCTCTTTTTGAAAAGGTTGGGGCGATCAATAGCGAGGATGTTCGGGAGTACGACTGGGTTTGGCCCAGCCACCCGTTACCAGAAATGCCGGCACCCACGTCCCTTGAACGTTTGACGGCGCTTACCGACAGTATGGACGGGGCCGCTTTGCTCATCCTGTCGGGCCAACACTTGGGTTTTCTGCCGCAGTTTTACGGCGCCAAGCATGAAGCGTTAGGGCAGTTGCACTCACTTAACCCTGAGCAGTTGCGCTATGAGGTCGTCTTTCATGCAGCGGTTCGACACTCGACTCGCCAGAGCGAGGTGGTGAGCAGCTTCTTAACAGAGTTGATCGACATTTTTGGGGCGAAATCGGTAAGCGCCTGACAACTTGATCTGACTAACTCCGACTCAGTTTTACCCGAAGGAAACCTGTACTTCGATCAGTCGCCAGTTTCCTCAGTTATCACGGCGCAACAGCGAGGAACTCGCCCGCACCTGCAACTGCGGCGCAAGGATGATCGACTCTGCGGCCTCGCCCTTGATGCGCTTGAGCAGCAACTCAACCGCATGCCGCCCCATCTGTGCCATCTGCAGGCGCACGCTGGTCAGTGGAACGATGAGTTCATTGGCTAGCGGGATGTCGTTGAAGCCGACGACGGCAATGTCCCTGCCCGGCTGCAACCCTTTGTCACGGGCGGCGCCCATCAGGCCAATGGCAAGGAAGTCGTTGACCGCGAAAAACGCCTGAGGGCGTGGGTTGAGCCCCAGCAGATACTCGCCTTGTTGGTGTCCGGTGTGGCTGTCAAAAGGACCATTGAGGATCCACTCCGGGCGCAGGGCGACGCCGTGCTCACGGTAGTAGCGGATGAATCCGCGGGTACGATCAGCCCCGGTGGACGCATGCCGTTCACCCGCCAGGATCGCCACATCGCGACAACCCAGCTGATACAAATGTTCGGCCGCCAACCAGCCGCCCAATTCGTCGTCGCTGGCCGCCGAGAGGTGTCCTGCAATCTGCCGGCTGACCAGCACGTAGGGAATGTGTTTGCGTGCGAGCAGATCGAGTAGGGGCTGGCTTTCACCCACGTGCGAGTCACCCACGATCAGCCCGGCCACTGAGCGGCGCAAGGCGTGCTCGGCACGTGCCAGTTGGCGCGGCTGCAGGTCGTCGGTATTGGAGACGAACGTGAGGTAGCCGGCCTCCTCCGCCGCGCTGTCGATGCTGTCATAAATGGTCGCCATCACCAGGTCGGTGAGGCGTGGCATAAGTACGCAGATCTCCTGACTTTTGCGCAATTTCAGGTTGGATGCCTGCGTGTTCGGCCGATAATCCAGCTCCTTGGCCAGCGCACGGATACGCTCCACCACCTCAGCCGACGCCGCTCGCTCGACTCCGGTCGGGTCGCCATTGAGCACCCGCGACACCGTGGAGACGTGCAACCCGAGTGCAGTCGCCATGGACTTCAGGGTGGCGGGACGAGATTGATTCGGCATGTTTGAGAGTCTTCCACCGTGCATTATTCAGCGCGCGATTCTACCTCAACCGGGACCTCTTCCCGGAAAAAAAACCTTTACCCAAACGATTGACTAAAGCTTTTCCTGTATCTACATTTCGGCAACCCAAACGTTTGGGTAACACAATAAAAATACGCCGGACGCGGCCGACTTTTTGACTTCTGCCATCATTTTGAAGAGTCAGATCCCTATGAAGAGCGCAGCTATTCCGTCTTTCCGCTACCAGATTTTCTTCCTGATCATGCTGATGGCACTGCTCAACTACATTGACCGCGGCGCGATTGCCTATGCCTCGGCGAGCATTCTCCCGGAGTACGGTTTCGACAAGGCCGACTGGGGCAAAGTCCTGGGTTACTTCGGTTACGGCTACATCCTCGGGGCGTTGATCGGCGGCATCCTGGCCGACCACTTTGGTGCCAAGCGCATCTGGCTGATTGCGGGGGCCACCTGGTCGATTTTCGAGATCGCCACCGCGTTTGCCGGTGACCTCGGGCTGGCATTCATGGGAGGCTCGGCCATGGCCGGTTTCGCCACTATCCGCGTGCTGTTCGGCTTTGCCGAAGGCCCGGCCTACTCGGTGATCAACAAAAGCGTGGCCAACTGGGCCACGCCCAAAGAGCGCGGCTTCGTGGTCTCGGTCGGACTGCTCAGCACACCACTGGGCGCGCTGCTCACCGCCCCGGTAGCGGTAGGTCTGCAAACCCTGACTGGCGGCTGGCGCAGCATGTTCGTGGTGCTGGGCGTGGTCAGCCTGGCGCTGCTGATTTTCTTCATGACGCGCTTCACCAACACCCCCGATGAGAACCCGCGGGTATCCAAGGCCGAGCTCGACTTCCTGCGACGGGAACGCGCCGCGGCAGCCAATGCTTCAACCCCGACCACCAGCGTTGCGCCGGTATGGCATTTCTTCAAGAACAAAGACCTGATACTCAATGCGGTCGGTTACTTCTCGTTCGTGTACGTAACGTTTCTGCTGCTGACCTGGACCCCCAAATACCTGCAGGACGAGTTCCACTACAACCTGTCGTCGCTGTGGTACATGGGCATGATTCCGTGGACCGGCGCCTGCTTCACCGTGCTACTGGGCGGCAAGCTCTCTGACCTGCTGTTGCGCCGCACCGGCAACCTGAAGGTGGCACGCAGCTGGCTGGCCGCGACCTGCCTGCTGTTGACCACGCTCTGTTTCATACTGGTATCGCAGGCCCAGACCGTGTGGGGCGTGATTGCCCTGATGACCCTGGCCAACGCCCTCAACGCGCTGCCCAACTCGGTTTACTGGGCCGTGGTGATCGACACCGCGCCGTCCAACCGGGTCGGTGCCTACAGCGGCATGACCCATTTCATCGCCAACACCGCTTCGTTCATCGCGCCAATGCTGACCGGCTACCTGACCGTGCGCTATGGCTACTCGTCGATGTTCGTGGCAGCGGCAGTGGCCACTGCACTGGGCATGAGCGCGATGCTGATGGTGCGTCCCGGCAGTCGGCAAACCAGCCCTTCCCCTTTACCCGCAGCAGTTTGATGGAGTTGTTTGTATGAGCCTGGCGAAGCCCCCTCACGTTGGATCTTTTTTTGGTCAATCGGTCATCGCGCTGGCCGAGCGCCTGCGCGCGGGCAGCCTGACGAGCGTCGAGCTGACCCAAGCAGCCCTGGACAGCATCGAGCGCCTGAATCCGACCTTAAACGCCTTCGTTCATGTCGATGCACCCGTGGCACTGGCCCAGGCGCGCAAGGCCGACGAGCTGTTTGCCCAGGGCCTGGACCTGGGCCCGCTGCACGGCATACCGGTGGCGGTCAAAGACAATATCGACACGTTCGACCACGTCACCACTTACGGTTCGGCGCATTTCGCAGGCTTCAAGCCGAGCCGCGACGCGCTGTGCGTGCAGCGCCTGCGCGAGGCGGGTGCGGTCATTGTCGGCAAGACCTTGACCCACGAATTCGCCTACGGTCCGACAGGCGATCGCTCGCTGCAGGGCGCGGCACGTAACCCCTGGGATGCCAGCTGCATCACTGGCGGCTCCAGCGCCGGCAGCGCCGCTGCGGTGGCCAGCGGCATGGTGCCGTTGGCGCTGGGCACCGACACCGGCGGATCGATCCGTATTCCGGCGGCGTTGTGCGGAGTGGTCGGCTTCAAGCCATCGTTTGCCAGTGTGCCGCTGGAGGGGGTGTTCCCGCTGTCGTCGAGCCTCGACCACGTGGGCCCGATCGCCAACCACGTCGAGGATGCGCGACTACTGTTCGAAGTGGTGGCTGGGCGAGTTTGTGCACCGGCGGCCAACTCTCGACCATTGCGGGTTGGCTGGATCACCACCGGTAGCTTCGGCCCGGTCGACGCCGAGCTGGATCGGCAGGTCTACCAGGCGGCGCAGCAGCTGTTTGGCGAGGCGCTGCAAGATACTGCTGAACTGGTGCCGCTGGCGGCCGAAATGAAAGACACTTTGCTGGTGCTGCAACGCGCCGAGGCTTTCGATGTGCATGCCGAGCGCATGCAGGATGCACCGCACACGTTCGAGCAGGAGGTGCGCGAGCGCCTCGAATTGTCGCGTGAAGTCAGGGGCTGGCAATACATCCGCGCACAAGCCAGCCAAGCACGGCTCAAGGGGGCGATGGCGCGCTTGTTCGAGCGCTATGACTTTCTTGTCTCGCCCAGCGTGCCGATTACCGCGACAGCAGTCGATTCGCGCGAGGTCCGGGTGGGTGAGCAGGACATCGATGTGCGCGCCGCGTTGCTCAGCCATACCAGTGCCTGGAATCTCACCGGGCTGCCTGCGATCAGCCTGCCGGTGGGACTGTTGAGGGGATTACCGGTGGGACTGCAGGTGATTGGCGCTGCGGGAGAGGATGATCGTTTGTTGCGGGTGATGGCGCAGCGATTCGTGCGGGACTAGGTAACCGCCTCGGACTTCATCGCTTCAACCACATAATTGAGCCAACCGCTGGCGGTGCTGGGGCGATAAACCAGCACCACCTGTTGGGTGCAAGAGAACGGGTTGTCAGTCAGATCGAGCCGTAACAGCTGAAGTTCGGCCAGCGCATAGTCCGGTAGGTAGGCCAGAGCCAACCCCGCGCGTACAAGGCCATCAACCAAAAGAAGGTCATCGCTGCGGTAACGGATGATGCGCGGTTGCTGATCGTCACGCCAGCCGTCGGTGGCCGGCCCACCTTGCAGCCCGCGAAACGGCGGCTGTGTAGGTACCACGAAGGGGTATTTCAGAACCTCGGTCACCGTGGCGCGTGGTCCGTTGCCTGCGAGGGTGAGCGGGTGGTTTGCGCCGACGGCCACTTCAAAGCGGGTCAGTCCGATGTTCAGTGCGATATGGCGCGGGTCGAGAGCCCCAAGCGCTGCCGTGGTCACCAGTGCCAGATCCGCCTCACCGCGGGCCAGGGCACTGAGCGCTTCGTCTTCCTTCTCGTTGCCAAAAGCCACTTGAGCGCCGGGAAAGCGTTCGCCGATCAAACTGGCTATGCGCCGTCCCCAATTCAACTGCAACAGCGCCGGCCCGGAGATCCGGCAGTGGAAACTACCGCGAGTCCCCAGAAACTCACTGCGCATCTGATCGGCATTGGCCATCAGCGCCGCAGCCCGATCAAGCAAGCGCGCTCCGTCGGCATTCAAGCGCAGATTGCGCCCTTGGCGGTCGAACAGCGTGGTCTGCAAGGCTAGTTCCAGTCTCTTCAGCCCCTTGGACAGAGCACTCGGGCTCAGGTGCAATTCCGAAGCGGCATCGGACAGGTTTTGGTGGCGCGCAAGGGCCAGGAATTGGCGCAGGGTCGCTAGATCGAATGTTTCCATTTGTTCAATAGTTGTTGAATATTCGTGGATTGAAAAGCAAGTTTGATGGCGGAGAATAGCGAACGTTTTTTGCCTCGGCAAGGAGAGGCGATGCTGGGTCTGATACGCACAATCCACTTTGTCCCGACCTGCGGTAAGGAGTTTGCTATGCACGCTTTGGAGTTCGTATTGGCTATTTTTGGGGACGCCACATGAAGAAGATCGCTTGCATTCAGCATCTGGCAGAAGAAGGCCCTGGCGCCCTGGCCGATTGGGCTTTGGGTCGTGATGTCGCCATCGAACTGTTTCGCGGTGATCTAGGGCAGTTGCCGACGCACGAAGACTACGATGCCTACGTGTTGTTGGGAGGACCATTCAATGTGGTAGGGGCGGATTGCCCACCTTGGCTGGAGCAGGAGAAGGTCTGGCTTGGCAACTTGCTGCGCAAGGCTAAGCCGGTGCTCGGTATCTGCCTGGGCGGGCAACTGCTCGCTGATCGGCTCGGGGCGCAGGTTGCCCCCATCGACCACCCTGAGGGTGGATGGTGCGAGGTGGAGTTCATTGAGGATGGTGAGGATGACAGGCATAACATGCAGGTGCTGCAGTGGCACGAACGCGGTTTTGCGCTGCCGGTTGGGGCCAGGCATCTGGCCAGGGGATCAGACTGGGAGAACCAGGCTTACTCTGTCGGCGATGAGATGATTGGGCTGCAGTTTCACCCGGAATGGACGCCGCAGATTGTGAATGCACTCAACCGCCGTTTTGCTGCCGAGTCGCCACTACCTATGCCCTCACCTTCGGATGAAGCCTGTTACGCCCGTATGCATCAGTGGTTCTTCGGATTACTCGATCGTTGGTCGGCGTCATGGTCGAAGTGAGAGGGACACCACTGAGTCGATGAAGACAGGTGGAGAACCAAACGCGACGCGTAAAACAGGGAATATCAATGCATCAGGTTGCGCAATGTTATCTAGGCGTATGGAAGCGGCGTTTGATCCAGCACCGCTCAGGGCGTTCAGACAGCGAAACGGCCGTGTATTGGCTACAGACACCGCGACTGTTTGCCGACCTGCGAATCCCCTCCACTCCGCTCCCAAGTCTGGCGCTCGAAGAATTCAGCCACACTCAACATCTGGCGTTGTGCGAACAGAAAGGTTTCGCCGGGGTGACCCAGATAGACGCCGACATTTGCCAATGGCATCGCAAAATGGACTATCAGCCGGTCAGTGGCGCTGAAGACATTGGTCGCATGCACTTTGAAACCAGTGAGTGCCTGATCGAAACCGCTCTGGACGAAAGCTACTACGAAATATGGGATCGCTTGCCCGACTCCCTCGGCGTTTGTCGTGGCCAATGGTTGCAAGCGATGAATGAGCCATCGCGTCAGGGCTGCCTGCTATTGGTCGGGGACTATTTTCTGTTCGCCGCCAGCCGCCCCACACCGCTGACACCGGGCCCTCATTTGCGCGAAACGTTCAGCCAACTCGAAAGCTCAATAAACCCTGTTTCCCTGTTCGCCTGCGAACTGTCTTTTGGCCGGCATCACGCCGGAGAAACCCCATGGAAAATCGAGTGCTCAACGCTCCCCGCCAAAACTGGCCAATGCCTGCTGCCATCATCGGCGGACCCGTTTGCCCCGGATATTTTCGCCAATGAAGCCGTCATGTCTTCACTCGGCACATTCATTCCAGCTGGCGGTTGGCGCTGTGCGCCTGATCCGTGACACCTCCACCGTCGTAAATCAGCACCAACGGCACCCTGCCTTCGTAGCGCTCGAAGTAACGGATCAACCGTCCGTCCAGCTCGACCTTTTGCGGTTTCGGCCCGCTGTCTTCCTCGGCACCGTCACCGGGCACGAACGCGGCTTGAAACTGCTCGACCACCGCATCGATCTCCGCCTCGCTAGCCTCGCCGTCGACCACGATGCCGAGCAACGCACCCAACGGTGAGTAGATCCGCCGCTACCCGTTCGAATCCGCATCGGTACTGGACGCCGCTCTTTCCCGTGCCGCTGCCGGCTTCTGCACTTGGCGCAGCAAACCCGCTGATCAACGCTCGCAGTTGCTGATCGCCCTGGCTCAGGCATTGCGCGACAAGACAGGCGAGCAATTGGAACAACTCGGCCAGTTCTCGTGGTAATAAATGCAGCTATCGCCAGAAAAAAAATGCATTGGGCGGGTGACCAGACCTTCCCAATGCAAAACGACCTGATTAGATGTTCCTCGAATCGATTAACCCAGCGTGTTCAGGCACACCACCTTGGGTTGGGTCATTTCCTCATAGGCGAAGCGCACCCCTTCCCGGCCCAGGCTGCCGTATTTGGAGCCGCCAAACGGCATCGCATCGAAGCGGTAGTCGGAGGAGTCGTTGATCATCACGCCACCGGCTTCGATTCTTCGTGCGGCGCTCATGGCCGTTGCCAGATCATTGGTGAAGATCCCCGCATGCAGGCTGTATTCGGGCTCGTTGGCCAATGCGATGGCCTCATCGAAGGTTTCGAAAAGCTGCAAAACCACCACCGGCGCGAAGACTTCGGTGCGCCACAGCCGACTGCAATGATCGACGTTTTCCAATACCGTAGCGGCGTAGCACGAGCCTTGGCGCCGATGGCCGCAGAGCAATGTGGCGCCCTCTTGCAACGCGTCGTTCACCACTTGCTCGGCATTCTGCGCAGCTTGCGGGGTAATCATCGGGCCGATATCAGTGTCGGCACGCATAGGGTCGCCGTTCACAAGCGCCTTGGCCTGGCTGACAAAACGCTCACGGAACGCTTCATAAATCGACGCCTGAATCAGCAAACGCTGAGTGCCTATGCAGTTCTGCCCCGCTGCCCAGAAGGCCCCTGACAAGCAACTCTCGACGGCGGCCTCAAGGTCGCAGTCGCCCATGACGATCACCGGCGCATTGCCGCCCAAGTCCATGGCGAGCTTCTTCAGGCCGGCCGTGCGCGCAATCTGCTCCCCGGTGACGAAGCCGCCAGTAAAGGAAATCATCCGCACCTCACGTGAGGCCACTAAGGCCTTGCCCAGTTCCGCCCCCCCGGTGGCGACCGTGACCACCGATTCGGGTAGCCCTGCCATGACCAGATACGACACCAGTTTGATGGCCGACAACGGCGCCAGCTCAGACGGTTTGAGAATCACCGCGTTGCCGCCGGCAATGGCGGGACCGAGCTTGTGCGCCACCAGATTCAACGGATCGTTGTACGGGGTGATCGCAACTATCAGGCCCAAGGGTTCGCGGGAAAACCAGCCTTGGCGCGACTCGGAGCCCTCATAGGCGTCGAAAGGCACCACTTCCCCGGCATTACGCTTGGCCTCTTCGGCAGAAAGCTTGAGGGTGTTGACGCAGCGTTTGACTTCTTTTTCAGCCTGCTTGAAGGTCTTGCCGGCTTCGGCGACGATCAGCCGGGCAAACGCTTGGGCATCACGCTCGATGTTCAATGCAGCTTGTTCGAGAATGCGTGCCCGACGATGACGCGGTAACCCGGCACACACTCGCGCACCGCTGCGCCCGGTCTCCAGCAACTGCGGCACTTGCGACGCACAGACATCCGCGACGGTCCCGATGACGGTGCCGTCAAAGGGGTTAAAGACTTCGATTTGTGGCTCCACAACAGCCGGGGCCAGACGCGATAGGTTCACAGGCATTCTCCTAGTTGTGTGCAACAGACTGATGGATGCTGATGATGTCAGACAGCAGCGCAAACGCTGTTTCCATGCGCCCTGCCCCCGGCCCCGAAACCGTCACCGCGCCGAGCAGATGGGTGGTAAACGACACGGCATTGGTCGCGCCGGAAATACCGGCCAGCGGATGATCGTGTTTCAACAGACGCGGTTCGACACTGGCGCTGATCGAACCATCGGCATGCCGCGTGGCCGCGCCAATAAGCTTCCAGCGAGCCCCGTCCTGCCGGGCTTTTTCGATGTCGCCAAGGTCGAGTGAGGAAATACCGCTGCACCTGACATCGCTGACGTTCAGCTTGGCATCCAGCAGTTCATTGGCCAGGATCACCACTTTGAGGCGCACGTCATGCCCCTCGACATCCGCCGTCGGATCGGCTTCGGCGTACCCCAACTCCTGAGCTTTACTGACCGCTTCGGCAAACCCCAACCCACCTTCCATACAGGTAAGAACGAAGTTGGACGTGCCGTTGAGAATCCCCTCGAAACCGACAATCGAACTGCCTGCCAGCGACTGCTTGGCTACGCGAATAACCGGCGTGCCACTCATCACCGAACCTTCGTATTCAAAGGCGACGTTATTGCGTCGGGCCAGTGCTTTCAGCTCGGCGCCGTGCAAGGCAATGGGTCCCTTGTTAGTGGTGACTACATGTTTGCCGCGTTCCAGCGCCCAACGGCAGAACGAGGTGGCCGGCTCGCCGTCCACCGGATTGGTGAAGGTGGCCTCGGCAATGATGTCTGCACCGCAATCCTTGATCACCGCTTCGTTCAGGGCCTCAGCTGCGCCACCCGGCAACTGCGCCAATGCACCTTTGACTGCCGGCAGCTTGGCCAGCAACGCGGCGTCCAGCCCTTCGCGGCCAATCACCGAGCCGAGAAACAGGTCGGTCACGCCAACGATTTTCAGGGTAAAACCCAGTTCGGTTTTCCAGTTTTCGTTACGTTCGGCAATCATCTGAGCCAATGCCCGGTTCACACCGCCGAAGCCGACCAGCGCCAGTTTGTATTCAGTCATTTTTTTATGCCCTTGATCCGGGTGATGGGTTGTTGGGCTCTAGGTTAGGGGCGCGACCAGGGCAGTGAGATAGGCCAATTTGCTCTATTTTTTGGGCGTTTTGACCAGCACCCGGGCAAAACGCCAAGCATAAAAAAAGCCAACACAGGTTGGCTTTTTTCAGAACGACAAAGGGGTTAAACGACGGACGACAGCACGAATGAGGTCACGGTGTTTTCCACCCCGGGCAACGCGGAGATTTCATTCCAGACCTTATGCACCCGCTCCGGACTGGCAGCGCCGACCCGCAGCATCAGATCGAACTCGCCACTCATCACATCGCACTGAATGACTTCCGGTATTGCCCGCAGGGCCAGCAGCACTTCCGCGCCGCGCATGCGGTCATAGCGGTAGACGAAAATCACCGCATTGATGTTCGAAGAAGCTTGTCGCCCCTCCCCCGTGCGTATCGTATAACCCTGTATCGCCCCGTCGCGCTCAAGCCGTTCAATGCGCTGGCGCACGGCATTGCGCGACAGGTTGACCTTCGCCGCCAGCTCGGCGTGGGCAGCCCGGGCATTGAGCCGCAGTTCCGCGATGATGTGTTCATCGAGAGGGTCCAGAATTCGCTTCACTTGGCCTCCTGTTGCTGCGCCTTCACAGCGCGCCGAGCAGCTGATGGATGGTGTCGAGGTCGTCCGGTTGAATCCGGTAAAGCTGCGCCGGCCCTTGCGTCGCGACCGGGCTGTGTTGCGCCGGCGTGCTGATCCCCAGCTCGCCGAGCAGCACCGCCGATTTGGCCGGCGAGATTTCCCCCAGGGTAACCATCGGCGCCACCAGGCTTCGGCGATACAACCTGGCCGCGAGGACACCGGTGGCGGTATGCGGGTCGATGACGTAACCGGTGTCGCGATACAGCGAGGTGATTTCCTTCAGCGTCTCCTCATCACTGACCGCGTAAGAGTCGATGAACATCCGTGCCTGCAACCAGAACTCGTTGGCGATGGTCATCTCACCGCTGGATTCGAACGTTGCCATCAGCGCGCTCACGGCCTGATCGTCATGCCCGTAGAGCTCCCAGAGAAAACGTTCCAGGTTAGAAAAGATCGACAGGTCCATGGCCGGCGACAAGGTCTTGTTGGCTCGCAACCTGGAGTAGTGGTTCTTCAGAAACAACTGATGCAACGCGTCATTCTGGTTGGTCGCAACGATTATCTGGATGATCGGCAAGCCCATTTTCTGCGCGATGTAACCGGCATAGACCTCGGCAAAACTCGCGGCTGGCACGCTGAAACCAATCGGACGCTGACCGCCCCCCAGTTGCAGCACGGCGTGGAAATAAAACACCAGTTGCGCCAACACACTGACCCAGTTGCTGGAGTTGAAACTGATCGCCTCGTGCTGCGTGTACGGCCACTGAAGGAAAAGCCGGGTGACGATGGCCTGGCACTCGTCGAAGCTGCCATTCACTGCGAACTGATGAACCTTGGGATGCGCCACCGCTTGCAGATGCTGGAGTTGGTCTTGCGGTACACCTGCCTCCGGGTAAAACACCACCACGTCCGTTTCGTCGCAGTGCTTGAATGCCTCGATGGCGGCGAGTCCGGTATCGCCGTTGGTGGCACCGAGCACCACCGCGCGACGCCCGCGTTTGCGCAGAAAGTATTGCACCAGCCGTGCCTGCAACTGGGCGGCAAAATCCTTCGAGGAGCGGGTCGGTCCATGGAACAGCTCCAGCACCCATTCGTTGCGATCCACCTGATGCAAAGGTGCCAGGGATCGATGGCTGAATTGGCTGCCAGCCTCCTTGAGCATGCATCTGAGGTCTGCCTCGGGGATTGCTTCGCCAACAAACGGACTCATCACTCGATAGGCCAGTTCGTCATAGGGCAACGTCGACCAGTTGGCGATGTCCTGCGGTTCGAACAGTGGCAGTTCGAGCGGCACGAACAACCCACCGTCCTCGGCAATCCCAGACAACACGACCCTTTCGAAATCGACCTGAACGGCCGAATTTCGGGTACTTACATAGCGCATGGTTGGCTCCGGCCATTCATTTGAAACGATGTGCCTGCTCGACCAGCCAGGTGGAAAACATGACCGCGTCAGGGTGCTGGTCGGCCCCGGAACCGCGTACGAGGTAAAAAGACTCGCTGGCCTCGATGCGCTGGTCGAAAGGCTCGACCAGTCGTCCGTCCTGAAGCATCTCTTCAACCATCGAGGACCGGGCCAGGGCAATCCCCTGTCCCAACTCGGCCATGCGCAAGGTGGAAATCAGTGTGTCGAACTGCATGCCGGTCGACGAATCGACGGTGTCCGCACCAACCATGTTCAACCAGTAACCCCAACCCTCTTCGTAACCCAGGACATGCAACAACGGATGGTTCGCCACGTCCGCCGGCACCGTCAGCGGCGAGCTCGCCATCAGGGCTGGCGAGCAGACCGGAAACAAGGTGTCCCAAGTCAGGCGCTGCGACACCAGGCCGGGCCATTGACCATGGCCCCAGCGAATTTCCATGTCGTCCTCACCATCCAGTTCTTTAACCCAGATGTTGCTGATGTAGCGGATGTCGACCTGTGGATGGGCCTGGCGAAAATCCACCAGCTTGGGTGCCAGCCAGTGCACGAAAAACGCCAGGCTGCCGCGCACCTTGATCGGCCGGCGTTTGTGCTGGCCAAAAATCTCGTTGGTCCCCACCGACAGTCGAGTGATTGCATCCTGCACGACCGGCAGATAGGCCTGACCTTCCTCGGTCAGCCCCAGGCCACGGGGCAAACGCTTGAACAGCGCCACCCCCAGATGGCTTTCCAATTGGCGGATCTGCTGGCTTACCGCACCCTGGGTCAAAAACAGTTCTTCAGCAGCGTGAGTGAAGTTCAGGCAACGGGCGGACACCTCGAATGCCCGCAACCAGTTCAATGGGGGTAACGTCTTTTGCTTCATGGTCTGAACCTCAATGACGCCCCCTCCACCGAGCACGCTTGCCCACCCCGTCGACAGTGCCTAGAACGCATCGGACGGTTGTGCCAAGGGGGTAACCGACAAGCGTCGCTCGCGGCTTTTGCGGGTAATGTAATACACGAAATAGCACCAGGCGATGAATGGCAAACCGAAGTACAGAGCCACCCGCTGTTCAGGGTCGAAAGCAATCCCGACACACGCCAGGCTGCAGCAGACCAGCGCTCCCAACGGCACCCACGGATAACCCCGGACGCGGAACTTAAGGTCGCGGACATCGCCTCCATTGGCCACATAGTGACGGCGGAAAGCAATCTGGCTCGCGGCGATGCTCATCCACACCACCACCACTGCCAAACCGGAGATCGACACCAGTGCCAGATAGATGGTGTCGGCGGCAAACACGCTGCTGAGCAACGAGGCAGCACCACCGGCCATGCTGACAATAATGGCGTTGAGTGGTGTGCCCATGCGGGTCAAGGCCGAGAACTGCTTGGGCAGGTGACCTTGGTCACTCAGGGTCCAGAGCATCCGTGAGGCAGCGTACAAACCGGAGTTGGCGGCCGACAACAAGGCACTGATGATCACGAAGTTCATGATGTCTGCGGAGTACGGAATCCCGATGTAGGTGAACACGGTGACGAATGGACTCTCTACGAGCCCGGCCTGTTCACGGGGTAACAAGGTCGCCAGGACGAAAATGGTCCCCACGAAAAAGATTGCCAGGCGTAGCACGGTAGTGCGAATGGCACGCGGCACATTGCGCTGGGGGTCCTTGGTTTCACCCGCGGCGATGCCGATCAGTTCAGTGCCGGAGAACGCAAAGGAAACCGCCAGTAACGTCATGGCAATCGGCATGAAACCGGTAGGAAAAAGCCCCTCGCGAGTGAAGTTGCTCAGCCCGATACTGTGAGCCTGATCGATATGCAGCAGGCCGAGAATCGCGCCACCACCGATTAGCAGAAACACCACCACGGTCACCACTTTGACCAGTGACAACCAGAATTCGGTCTCAGCGAACAAGCGCACCGATATCACGTTGGTCAGAAACACCAAGCCTGCGAACAGCGCACTCCAAATCCATACCGGTGTATCCGGATACCAACGCGCCATCAGAATCCCAGCGGCAGTAAATTCAGAGCCGATTGCCACAGTCCAGGTCAGCCAATACAGCCACGCCACGGTATAGCCGGTGCCGGGTCCGAGAAAACGCGTGGCATAAGTGCTGAACGAACCGGTTTCCGGCATCTGTACCGCCAATTCGCCCAAGCACATCATGACCATGTAAACCATGAGTGCGCCGATGATGTAAGCGATAACCGCACCCAACGGACCGGCCTGGTTCACGGTGTACCCGGACGTGAGAAACAGCCCGGTACCAATGACACCACCCAATGCCAACATGACAATATGGCGCGTCTGCATTTCCTGTTTAAAACCGGTACGTGTGTTGAGTTGTTCTTCTTTTATGGACATGGTTGTTCTCATGAAAGTTGTTAGGGCGCGCATTAACGTCTGCGATGAGTTACGGGGCAGAGTAAAAACAGGTCGCCACTAGTTTTATTATTATTCCACTTCATGAACGCCTCACTAACGGCCTTGTCGTGAGGTACTAACGTTAAAACTTCAGCTTGCTGCCTCGATGCACGTTTTGTTGTTTGAGTGCTGTGTGTTTGCCTGTGCCGGCTCATCGCGCGAACACCTGACAAAAGCGAACGCCTGCTTCAAATCGTCGAGCAGATCGTCAGTGTCTTCAATGCCGACCGAGACCCGCACCAGTCCTTCGGAGATACCCAGAGCCAGTCGTTCCTCCAGCGTGTTCTCGACATGGCTGGTGGTCCGGGCCGGGCCGTAAATGGTTTCCACTGCACCGAGATTGCCCGCGCAGTGGGCGAATCGCAGACGTGGCAAGAGCACCTTGACCGTGTCCATCCCACCGACCAGAACAAAACTGACGATGGCGCCGAAGCCGGACATTTGCGTGCACGCCACAGCGTGGTTCGGATGACCGGGCAAGCCGGGATAATTGACCGATTCCACCAACGGTTCGGTGCAGAGGAACTCCGCCAGGGCACGGGCACTGCGTTGCTGTTGACGCATGCGCAGCACCAGCGTTTTCATGCCCCGGATGATCATGTAGGCCGAGAACGGGTCGAGCGTCGCACCGTTGATTTCCCGGTAATGACGAACCTTGGCCATCAAGGATTCGTTACCGCACACCAGACCGCCGAGCACATCGCCATGGCCACTGAGGAACTTGGTCGCGCTGTGGATGACCACGTCCACACCTAACGCCAGAGGGTTTTGATTCAATGGCGTGGCAAAGGTGTTGTCCGCCACCACCACGGCACCGACGCGCTTGGCTGCAGCTACCAGACGCTGGATATCGAGTATTTTCAGGGTCGGGTTAGTCGGCGTCTCCAGGTACACCAACTGGCAGCCTTTGGCGATTTCACGCTCGATCTCCTCGTGATCAAACGTCTCGCACAAGGTCACCTTAACGCCCGTGCGCGGCAGGAATTCTTCGAAAATCTTATTGGTGCCACCGTAGCTGTCCTTGGTTGACACCACACGATCGCCATTGGCCAGGAAGGTGAAAAGCACACTGCTGATCGCCGCCATGCCGCTGCTGAAGGCCACGGCGGACTCGGCCATTTCCAACTCACGAATTTTTGCTTCGAGGATCTCGACCGTCGGGTTGCTCATGCGGCTGTAGATAAAGCCCGGCGTCTTGCCCAACGCAACGTCGTACCAGACGTCGATGTCGTCGTAACCGTAAGCGGCGCTGACCACGATCGGTGTTTGAGTGGCGTTGTAGGGGTGCCTGACTTGCTCCCCGCCCCAGACCGCTCGGGTCCCCGCTCCGGCGTTATCAAGCCCTGCGTTGTCAGGTTTATTGTTCATTAAGACTACTCGCACTGAGGGTGGTGAGTGTTGAGTCATTCACCAGATCTGGCGGCCAAGATATTGAAAAGCGGTGCGCCCGAGAAACGATGTTATCGGTGCCAAAGGGCTGCTTTTTTTAATGGCTGTGTGTAGTCCTGAAATAGCTTTACACCTTCTGATCTGTTTTTCAGGAGGACATGATTGTTCGGCGGCTGTCGCCCAATGTCGCCTGGGCCATCGTCGGGGCTCCGGACTACCTCAATCGTTTTACCCCCTGCTCGATTGGGGTATCGCGATACGGCTACTGGTCTTGACTTCGCGTAACGACAAACTGGACTGGATGGATGCAATACCCACCTGACGCCTGAGAACCTGCTCGATAAAGTCACTGTAGCTATCAAGATCCTCTGCCAGCACTTGCAGCACGTAATCGGCATCCCCGGTGATCTTGTGACAGGACAACACTTCGGGCAATTGCGCAATCACCGCCTCGAAGGCGTCCGGAGCGTGATCGGCGTGGGTGGAAAAACGGATGTGCACGAACGCCATGATATCCAGCCCCAGCATTCGTCGATCAAGGATGGCTTGATAGCCCTTTATCACGCCCGCTTCCTCCATTCTCTTACGCCGCCGCCAGCAAGGCGTAAGGCTTAACGACAGCCGCTCACTGAGCTCGGCGTTGGAAATACTCGCGTCCTCCTGCAGCAACGCGAGAATCGCCAGGTCGGTGTCGTCGAGACTGATGCGTTTGGATGATTTTTTCTGCATTACGCCATTCCTGAGTAAAAATTCCCGAATAATCTAGTAAACCACGAAAACAAAGCAAAGAAAGCGCATCCCAGCCGGAACAGAATATTTGCACTGGCTCACATCAACGGATGCGCACAATGTTTACAGTTTTCAGTGATTCCCACCGTTTGCACCATGGCACCGAATTGAAAGACGGCGTGCTCAAGCCGTCCTTCGAACAGCCCAGTCGGGCCGATACCGTCCATCATCGGGTCAAACAGGTAGGGCTTGGCCAGATCATCGAACCGCAAGCATTTGATCGGTCGTGCTATGTCAACGCGCACAGCGAGCGCTACGTAACTTTTCTGGAATCTGCCTGGTCTGAATGGTGCGCAACCGGGCGCACCCACGATGCCTTGCCGCTGGTATGGCCAGTGCGTGATCTGGCCAACGAGCAAGTGCCGACTTTCATCGACGGCAAACTGGGTTTCTACGCCATGGACGCCGGCTCGCCCATTACCGCCACCACATGGCAAGCGGTAAAAACCAGTGCCGATATCGCGCTGACCGGACTGGCGCTGATCGATGAAGGCCACGACAGTGCCTTTGCCCTATGCCGTCCGCCCGGCCATCACGCCGCACGTGAATACATGGGCGGCTATTGCTATCTGAACAACGCAGCCATTGCCGCACAGCAGGCCATTACCCAAGGTGCCAAACGTGTCGCGGTACTGGATGTCGACTTTCATCATGGCAACGGTACCCAGAATATTTTCTACGGGCGCAGTGACGTCATGTTTGTCTCGCTGCACGGCGAACCGACGGTGTCCTATCCGTACTACTCAGGCTACCGCCACGAAGTCGGCGCTGGCCACGGCGAAGGTTACAACCTGAACTATCCGCTGCCGAAGAACACCACTTGGGAAAGCTACCGCAACGCCTTGCTCCACGCCTGCAAGAAACTCCAGCAATTTGCCCCTGAAGTGCTGGTTATTTCACTGGGCGTCGACACGTTCAAGGACGACCCCATCAGCCACTTCCTGCTGGAAAGCGAAGACTTCATCGGCATCGGCGAGCTGATAGCCGGCGTGGGCTGCCCCACCCTGTTTGTGATGGAAGGCGGCTACATGGTCGATGAAATCGGGATCAATGCGGTCAACGTGCTGCATGGCTACGAGAGCAAACGCGCCTGAGTCATCCACTGAATAGCAGCGCTTCAACTATTGAATCGGAGAATAAAAACATGACTCTTTTTATAGACGTCGATCATGCCGCACGCCTGTTCGCCAAGGTGGGAATCCGCCGGGCTATCCGCGAAATGGCGGCTTACATCGAAGCTGACTATTCACGCTGGGCACAGTTTGATAAGTCGCCTCGCACCGCCAATCATTCGGCCGTCGGTGTGATCGAGTTGATGCCGACCGACGATGGCCAACAGTACTCGTTCAAATACGTGAATGGCCACCCGGACAATGGTCAAAGGGACTTGCTGACGGTCATGGCCTTCGGTGTCCTGGCCGATGTCCACAGTGGCTATCCAACCCTGCTCAGTGAACTGACGCTGACCACAGCCGTGCGCACTGCCGCGACCTCTGCCTTGGTCGCGCAGTCTCTGGCGCGCCCCGGTGCAAGCATCATGGCAATCATCGGCAATGGCGCTCAGAGCGAATTTCAAGCCCTCGCCTTCCACGAAATGCTGTCCATCAAGGAACTACGCATTTTCGATATCGATCGCGACGCTTCACTCAAGTTGAAGCACAACCTGTCCGCATTCCCGGATATTGAGGTGATTCTGGCCAACTCGGTACAGGAAGCGGTCAAGGGCGCGCACATCGTTACCACAGTTACCGCAGACAAAGCCTATGCGACGATTCTGACGCCCGAGATGATCGAGCCCGGCATGCATATCAATGCCGTCGGCGGTGACTGCCCGGGAAAAACCGAACTGCACGCCGACATTCTGCGCAATGCCCGGGTCATCGTTGAGTTTGAACCTCAAACCCGGATTGAAGGCGATATTCAACAACTGGAGGCCGACTTTCCCGTCGTCGAATTCTTCCGGATTGTTCAGGGCGAAGTCCCTGGCCGCGAGAACGCCGCACAGGTCACCGTTTTCGATTCGGTGGGGTTTGCCCTGGAAGACTTTTCGTCACTGCGCTACCTGCACGACCTGGCGCGCAAGCATGCCATCGGTGAGCGCATCCATCTGGTGCCGACGCCTGCCAACATAAAAAATCTCTACCAACTGCTTGGGCAGCAACCAGCAGTTCTCTCGCGCCTGCGCACAGTCAGCTGATAGCCCCCTGAGCAAGTGCCAATGGGCCGTGCACCTTGTTAGCGGAGGAGAAACCCTGCCACCCCCAAACCACCACCGTCAGTATCCGTTGCATCTCTAACAAGAACGCTAGACACCCACTTTCTGCCAAAACTCAAAAACATAAAATCAAGAGGTTTTGTAATGAAATCGACTCCATCCGAGCGGGTTGAACAGCCCGCGCTGCAGCGCACGCTCAGCAATCGTCACATTCAATTAATGGCCATGGGAGGTGCCATCGGTACAGGTCTGTTCATGGGTTCCGGGAAGATCATTGCCCTCTCGGGCACGTCGATCATCCTCATTTACATGATCATCGGGATGTTCGTCTACTTCGTCATGCGCGCCATGGGCGAACTGTTGCTGTCAAACTTGAACTTCAAAAGCTTCGCGGATTTTGCCGGTGCTTACCTCGGCCCGCGAGCGGCATTTTTCCTCGGTTGGTCGTACTGGCTGAGTTGGAGCGTCGCGGTGGTGGGCGATGCCGTGGTGGTCGGCGGATTCTTTCAGTACTGGTTCCCCGATGTACCCGCCTGGATACCGGCCATCGGTATGCTAATGACGTTGTTTGCCTTGAACGTGCTGACCGTGAGGCTTTTCGGTGAAGTGGAGTTCTGGTTCGCAATCATCAAGATCATTGCTGTCGTCACCCTGATTGGGGTCAGCATGGTGCTGATTGCCAGCTCCTTTGTCTCACCCAATGGCGTCACGGCATCCCTGAGCCACCTGCTGGATAAACAGGCAACCTTTCCTAACGGCTTATTCGGTTTCTTCGCCGGTTTCCAGATGGCCATCTTCTCATTTGCCGGCACCGAGCTGATCGGCATCGCTGCCGCCGAAACCCGTTCCCCCGAGAAGACCCTGCCTAAAGCCATCAACTCGATACCGCTGAGAATCATCCTGTTTTATGTGTTGGCACTGGCCTGCATTATTGCAGTGACTTCCTGGCAGCAGGTTTCGCCCAGCAAGAGCCCCTTCGTCGAACTGTTTCTGGTTGCAGGGTTTCCCGCAGCAGCAGGTATCGTTAACTTTGTGGTGCTGACGTCTGCCGCCTCATCGGCTAACAGTGGCGTATTTTCATCCAGTCGTATGCTGTTTGGATTGGCTAATCACGACAACGCTCCGGGGTTTTTTCGGCGCCTGTCGAGCAGTAGCGTGCCCTTGCTAAGCCTGGCGTTCACGACACTGTTGATGTTGGTGGGCGTACTGCTGCTGTTCATCGTTCCGGAAGTCATGACAGCGTTCACCATCGTCTCTACCGTGTCGGCGATCCTGGTGATTTTCACTTGGTCGACCATCCTCGCGTCGTACATTGCCTATCGCAAAAGCCGACCCGACCTGCATGCGCAATCGACCTACAAGATGCCTGGTGGCGTGCCGATGGCCTGGTTCTCCCTGGCGTTCCTGGGGTTTGTTCTCTGCCTGCTGGCATTAAGACCTGACACTCGTATTGCCTTGCTGGTCATGCCAGGGTGGTTCATTTGGTTGGCAATTGCTTATCAGCTGACCCATTCCAGGAAGCTAAAATCCGCTGCTGGTTCGGCAAATCAGTACAGCTGATGTTCACCTGCCGCCTCTAGGTGCCGATGCAGTGAAACGTGCTTGAGCAACGTGGCATTTGCGGGGCGCCTGGAGGTTGAAGAGCGGCAAGCGAAGGCCGTCAAATTTTACTGACGGCCAACTCTGCGAATGAACGACTCGCTCAGTGCTGCGCGCTGCGTTGCGCCCCACTGCCGATCACCCCATCCTCAATCCAGTGGGCTTGGTGGTGTAGAAAGAAGCAGAAATCTGGTCGGTGTTTTCCGAGGCGAATCAACCTCGATACGCGTGACTTGGGCGGCGACATCGACATCGACATCGACATCGAAAATGCCACGCAGCAAGTCATCCCTCGCCGTGGTGCGGTGGTATTGGCCAAGTTCGCCGGCAGCAACGGTCGCTGTGTGCAACTTCGAGCAGGCGGCTTGAGCTTTCTCGAGAACTATCCGGTGGAAGAAAAGCAGCCACGCAATATCGCTTTTTCACCCAACGGGCGCTGGTTGCTGGTAACGGGCGAGAAAAGCGAAAAAGTCGGCACTTACGCGGTCAGCAACACCGGCGCCTTGAAACGTGTCGGTGAAGCGGCGTCGGGTTCTTCGACCAGCCTTGAGAAGGCGTAACGCTCGCCCAAGCGAACGTTTACCCGCTCAATCAGGCAGGACGTACATGTGTCGAGAGTTCCTGTGGGGCTTCAGACTTGATCTTGAACCAGAGGGCGTACATCGCTGGCAGGAACACCAAAGTCAGCACCGTGCCGGCAAACGTACCGCCAATCAGGGTGTACGCCAGCGTTCCCCAGAACACCGAATGGGTCAGCGGAATGAACGCCAGCATCGCCGCCAACGCCGTGAGAATCACGGGCCTCGCGCGCTGCACAGTGGCTTCGACCACTGCGTCATAAGGCGACAGACCGGCTTGCTTATTAGAGTGAATCTGGCCAATGAGGATCAGCGTGTTGCGCATCAGAATCCCTGACAAGGCAATCAATCCCACCAAGGCGTTGATCCCGAACGGCTGCTGGAACAGCAGCAGAATGGGCACCACACCAATCAGGCCCAAAGGCGCGGTGGCGAACACCATCATCATTGCCGACATCGAGCGCACCTGAATGATGATGGTCAGCAACATCAGCGCGATCATGATCGGGAACAACGGCAGCAATGCCTTGTTTGCTTTACCCGACTCCTCGATCGCGCCGGCAAACTCAATTCGGTAGCCCGCCGGCAGCTTTTCGATGATGGGTTGCAACTGCGTTATCAAGGCGTTGGAGACATCGGGAGGCTGAAGACCTTCAGCCACGTCACCGCGCACGGTGATGGTCGGCGTCCGATCACGACGCCGCAGGATGGGCTCCTCCATGCGCACATCCACCGCCCCTACCTGGGACAGCGACACGCGCTGGCCTTGGACGCCGGTCAGCGTGAAGGCGGCAATTTTCGACGGATCCAGACGCGTTTCACCCGCCGAGCGAGCCACCACCTGAACCGAACGAATGTCCTCACGCACCTCGGTGACAGGCACCCCTGTAAGCAGGAATTGCAGCTGTTGCGCGACATCGGTCGAGGTCAAGCCGAATGCTTGCAGGCGATCCTGATCCAGCGTGAGATGAAGTGCCGGTGTGCGCTCGCCCAAGTCGGTGTTGACGGTCCTCATCATGGGGCTGGCGGTCATGACCGCACGCACCTGCGCGGCGATATCTCGTAACACCGCGGAGTCGGCGCCCATCACCCGAAAGGCCACCGGATACGGTGAATAAGGACCAAATACCAACTGCGTCACCCGCACCCGAGCTTCAGGCGCCAAACCATCGGCCGCGGCTTGTCTGAGGCGGAGCTTGAGCGCCTCACGCTCTTGCTGATTCGCGGTCAGGACGACGATTTTTGCGAAGGATGGATCGGGTAGTTCAGGGGCCATCGCCAAGTAGAAGCGCGGCGCGCCCTGGCCAATGTAAGCAGTGACGATCTTGGCCTCCGGCTGCTGAGCCAACCATGCCTCGACCTTGGCCGCCGCCACATCAGTCTGTTCGATAGAGGTGCCGTAAGGCATCTGCACCTCAACCAGCACCTCAGGTCGGTCGGACGTGGGGAAGAACTGCTTGTTGACCACGCCCATGCCCAAAATCGCAACAACGAACAAGCCCACGACGGATGTCGCCACCAGGCCTTTGCGGCGGATCACACTGCCCAGCAGGCGCCTGAAACGCTGGTAGTTCGGTGTACCGTAAATCGCCGTATGCCCGCCTTCAGGCACCTTGATCTGCGGCAGCAGTTTGACGCCCAGGTAAGGTGTAAACACCACGGCCACCACCCAGGAAGTGATCAGCGCGATGCCAACGATCCAGAACATGTTCGCGGTGTACTCACCAGCGGTCGACTTGGCAAAACCGTTGGGCATAAAGCCGATCGCCGTCACCAACGTTCCCGACAACATCGGCGCGGCCGTGTGGCTCCAGGCATAAGCGGAGGCCTTGATTCGGTCGTAGCCCTCCTCCATCTTCACCACCATCATTTCAATGGCAATGATTGCATCGTCCACCAGCAGTCCCAGCGCCAGAATCAACGAGCCCAGGGTAATTCGATCAAAGTCCTTGCCCGTGGCCGCCATGACAATGAACACGGCCGCCAGGGTCAGCGGCACCGCCGCGGCAACCACAACGCCGACACGCCAGCCCATGCTGAGAAAACACACCAGCAGCACCACGCCCAAGGCAGCAAAAAACTTCACCATGAACTCATTGACGGATGCGTCAATATTCACCGCCTGATCCGTGACCTTGGTCAGGCTCATGCCCAAAGGCATCTGCTCGTTGATCGCTGTCGCCTCCGCCTCCAGCGACTTCCCAAGATCCAGACCGTTCCAGCCATCGCGCATGACCACGCCGAGCACCAGTGCCGGCTCGCCGTTGTTGCGTACCAGGAACGTCGCGGGGTCCTCATAACCACGCTTGACCTCAGCCACATCGGACAACTTGAGGGTTCTGCCTTGCACCGTCAGTGGGGTATTACGAATCTTCTGCAGGTCATCAAACGCGCCATCCAGGCGGATGAAAACCTGTGGGCCCTTCGCTTCTACCGAACCTGCCGGAGTTATCATGTTTTGCGTGTTCAACGCACTGAAGATGTCTCGTGCGGAAATGCCCAGTGTCGCCAAACGCTCGTAGGACAGCTCGACAAAAATGCGCTCGGCCTGTTCACCGATGATGTTGACCTTCTTCACACCCGCCACATGCAGCAGACGCTGGCGCAAGCTCTCGGCTTCGCGCACCAACAGACGTTGCGGCTCGCCCTTGGCCTTGAGCGCATAGAGCGCGAAGGTGACATCGGAATACTCATCATTGACCATCGGGCCGATCACCCCAGACGGCAACCCCTTCTGCTCATCCAGGATTTTCTTGCGCGCCTGGTAAAATTCCTCCTGGACGGCTGAGGGCGGCGTACTGTCGAGCAGGTACACCGTAGTGAATGCCAAGCCGGGCCGGGTAAAGGTCTCGGTCCGATCGTACCAACGCAGCTCCTGCATGCGTTTTTCCAGCTTTTCTACCACCTGGTCTTGCATCTCCTGGGCCGTCGCCCCAGGCCAGGCAGTGACCACCGTCATTTGTTTAATGGTGAATGCGGGATCTTCCGCACGCCCCAGTTTGAAGAAAGCGTACAACCCACCCACAGAAATCAGCAGGATCAAAAACAGCGTGATTGAGCGCTCGCGTACGGCCAGCGCCGAAAGATTGAAGCCGCTCATCGACTTACCTCAACCACTGAATTTTGCGGAGCATCGGCGAGTTCAGTCCTGACCTTCTCTCCCTCGCTTAGCAAGTGAGCACCCAATGCGACAACTCGATCACCCACCTGCAGATCCCCCGTCACGCGCATGCTGGCCTCATTATTCAGGCCGCGAACCTTGATCGGGCGCCATGCCACCTGCTCAGCTTCCCCGCCCACCACCCAGACCCCCGGGCCTTTACCGGCGTCGTAAAGGGCCCCGATGGGCACCTGTAATTCCTTGGCATCAGCAACATCCGTGTCAGCGATAACCACCGAGATCGTCGAACCCAGGGTGGCGTTGGAGAGTGCCCCCTCCAGCACATAACGCGCTTCAAACGTTCGGGTCTGTCGGTCGGCAGAGTCGGACAATTGGCGTAAACGCGCTTTACCTGCAGTCTGGTGCTGGCCGTATAGCTCAACCGTCGCCGCCGAGCCCAGCGCAGGACGTAACGTCTCGGGTAACTGGATCACGGCCTCGCGCTGCCCTGAATGGGCAACGCGTACCACCACCTGCCCTGCGCCAACTACCTGCCCCGGCTCCGCCAAGGTATCCACTACCACCCCGTCAGCATCCGCCAGCAACGTCGAATAACCGGTCGCGTTTTTCGCCACATCAGCCTGGGCCTGGGCTGCGTTGAGTTGGGCTTTCGCCGAGTCGGCAGCTGCTTTGAACCCTGCGTAAGCTGAAGCAGATACCGCTCCGACGGACACCAGATCACGGTAGCGAAGCTCGTCATCGGAGGCCTGCCGAGCTCGGGCCATGGCGGCCAGTACCGCTTCCTGCTGTGCCCGCGCGGTCAGCGTCAGGTCGTTGGCATCGATTCGCATAAGGGGCTGCCCGCGCTTGACACTCTGTCCAGCATCCACCAAACGCTCCAAGACCTTCCCAGGTACCCGAAAACCGAGATCGCTCTGAACTCGGGCCGCGACGATACCGGTGAATACCCGTGCCGCAGGCGCGGAGGGTTGAACCACGCCGATGCGCACCAAGGGCACTTGAAGGCGAGGATCTGCAGGCGCGGCCTCGTTGCAGGCCGCGAGGGCAAACGGCAACAAGCCAATGAAAATGAATGACAGGTGGGGGCGCTGGATCATAGAGACCTCTCGGTAGCGGATGCGCCATGCTTATTCAAGTGACCAAATATGTCAATAGTCACTGTCGAGACGAATGAACATCACCCACTTGATCAGAGCAAAGCAGAGAGAGGTTTGATATCCAGTTTTTCAGGCGCACACGCTGATACGGATGCGCAGCGCATCCGTCAGCAGAGGTTTAAGGCATCAGGCTGCGCAGAACAAGATTGGAGATGAGAGAAGGAGCTTCTTCAACAAAATCGAGGTTGTACTGCAATAGCAGAGGATTGATGAAGGGCCGCAGAGCGAGATGAATCGCCTCTACCGTCTCGTCCAGCGGAGTCTTGCGTTCAAACTCACCGAGCTCTCGCCCCTCACGCACGATTTGCAACACGAAGCTCTTGATCTGAGCGTCATAGACTTGTGAGCTGGGCCATCGCTCCGACGCGGCGAACGCTGCGATGTCGTAGAGTTTACGGTCGTTAAAGAACAGGCTCACACCTGTAGCGATTAAGGTTTTAACCAGGCGCCGAAAACGTTCAGTCGGCGAGATGCCGTCTACATTGATGGCTTGCTCCACTGCCGCAGCGATTTCAGTCAGGCAATTTGTACAGATTGCTTCACCAATCGCCTGCTTGGATTCAAAGAATTTGTAGATGTAAGCCTTGGAAAAGCCGATGGCCTTGGCTAGGTCAGAAACCGTTGTTTTGCCGTAACCGTATTGACGGAAATGTTCGTTGGCCGCCGCGACAATCTGGTCTCGAATGTCGTGATCGGCTGGGCCACGGGCGCTGGGCGAAGAAACTGATGGCTGATTCATGCGAGCAGCTTACTCATCCCAAAGGTGGTTGACAACTTGTGACCAAATTGTAATATCGTCACAAACCGACCCTTTCGCAGGTATCGCATGCACCCTCCTCCTCGTTTCGCCGTTTTACTGTGTTTGGGTATGGTTGCAGGTTGCGCAGTGGGCCCCGACTACTCAAAACCCCGTGTGGAATTGCCCGAGCATTTCTCCGCGCAAACGTCCAAGGCACGACAACTGGGCGCCGCAAATGACGATCTCGCCGCTTGGTGGAACGCATTTAATGACCCGATACTCAGTCAGATGATAAATCGAGCACTTGAACAGAACCTCGATTTAGCCCAGGCAAACGCAAGGATCGAGCAGGCTCGCGCCGGTTTGGGCGCAGCTAACGCAGCCCTCCTGCCGTCGGCTACCGTCAATGGTCAAGCGGCCCGAGCCCGTCAGTCATTGGAGACGCCGTTGGGCCAAGTGTTGAATTCAGACCCTTCCTATAATCGCTACGGCAGTGCCTATGAGGCGAACTTGAATGCCGGCTGGGAGCTGGATGTGTTTGGCGGGCTGCGCCGAGGTAAAGAAGCGGCCTTCGCCGATTATCAGGCCTCGCAAGCCGGAGCGATTGCCACACGCCTGGCAGTGGTCGCGCAGACAGCCGACCTTTACATCAGCATCCGTGGCCTGCAAGCACGCCTGGAAATTGCCCGGCAGCAAGTAGACACACGACAACAACTGCTCGCCACCATCGAACATCTCTACGCAAAAGGCCTGGCGGCTGAACTGCAGTTGAACCAGACCCAAGGCGCGCTGAACCAAGCGCAGGCCACCGTTCCGGTACTGCAATCAGGCATTGACGCGGCAATGAATGCGCTGGATGTCATGTTGGGCAAGGCGCCCGGCACTTACAGCGCGCAGTTGACTAAGCTGGCGCCCATCCCTGAGGTGCCAGGCCTCTCGGACATGGGCGCTCCGGCCGACCTGCTGCGTCGGCGTCCAGACTTGATCGTCGCGGAGCGCCGTCTTGCGGCTTCCAGCGCGCGCATCGGCGAAGCCGTGTCCGAGTACTACCCCAAACTGTCTGTGGCTGCGCTGCTCGGCAGTGCTACATCGATATCCAGCGCAAACCTGTTCAGCAACGGCGCCAGTCAGGCTTCGGCGGCACTGGGATTACGCTGGCGGCTGTTCGATTTTGGCCGCATCAACGCCCAGATTGATTTGGCAAAGGGCCAGGAAGCCGAAGCCTTGGCCGCTTACCGCCAGTCCGTTCTGCGGGCCTGCGAAGATGTGGAAAGCGCTGTTTCGGCACGGATCAACCGCGAGCAACAATCGACCCAGCTCGCCCAGGGCGAGTCGGCGTATGCGAAAGCCAGAGCGACGTCGTTTGCCGCCTATGAAAAAGGCGTGGTCAGCTTGATCGAAGTGCTGGATGCCGATGAACATCTCCTAGCGGCATCTGATGGCAGAGCCCAGGCACAAACTGAATCGGCTCGCGCTGCAGTGGCCACGTTCAAAGCATTGGGCGGCGGTTGGCAGCGAGATGACTCAGGGGCGCATGTTGCCTCAAAGGCACTATAAGGCCTTGGTTTCGACCCGCTTTGCATCGTGTAAACGTGACTTCCGAACGCCAGTTTCAGTTCACTCGGTTGCGCCCGCTGCGCTTGGCTTGATAGAGGGCATCATCGGCACGAGTCAGAAGGCTTTCCACATCGTCACCGGCTTTGGCGAGGGCGACACCAAAAGATGCAGTTACAGTGTCTAGCACCTCATCCGTGCCACGAACCTTGATCCGTAGCGCCTGAATTTTTAGGCGCAGCTGCTCCGCAAAAGTATGAGCACTGGTGAGATCAAAACACTCCTGCAGGACTACACAGAACTCTTCACCACCATAGCGTGCCGCCAGGGCCTGAGGCGGGATTGAGTTCCGTAACACCTGACCAACATGCTCAAGGACGCGGTCGCCCAAAGGATGGCCATACCGGTCATTGAACTGCTTGAAATGATCGATATCCAACATGACCAATGCCACCCCATGAGGAGCGTTGATCAATGCATGCTCCAGCAAGCGAGTGAAGGTAGCTCGGTTCAACACCTTAGTCAGCCCATCCAAAGATGCAGCCAGTTGGGCTCGCTCGAGCTTGTCTCTCAGACTCTTGATTTCATTTTGCGCTGAGTGCAGCTGGGAGAGGAAAAGCTCTTGCTGATCCTGCATGACCTGGGTGCTCTGTTGCAGCTCGCTCAGAATGGCGGGCAACCTCTGGTCGACCGGCTCCGCGAGCATTTCCATGCAATGGCCAAGACTGGTTTGAAAGTTGGAACTGCCATTCACGCTACGCGAGACATTACGCTCCATGTCGTCAACCAGATCGATCGCTTGTTGTTGCCCTGCGCGCGCCTCCTCCAATTCGTCACGAATGATGTAGTCGCGAAAAAGCTTCGTGGCGGATTCTGGAGGGAAACAGTCGAAGTCTTTGACCACCCTGTCCAGATGGCGATTAAGCTCTGGCTCCTGACCTTTGCTGTAGGTGTACCAGAGAGCATAGTGCACAGGATTGGGTGGAATGTTGTGACGCACCATCAGTGGTACGGCCTGCTTAAGCAGAGCCGCCGCCTCGCGGGAGTCCTCTGGATACAGCGCTAGGGCAGTCGCTCGCGTCTCTGATTGGCTCATAACGTCACTGTGGTTGGTTTTTATTGGCATATATGAAGTCGGGGGCAGCATATCCTTACGTACACCAAGCAGCCATACATAAGTCCATGAGTAAGACGTCCAGCGTTCCTGTCGATTACGAAATCATCCCAGGCATGTTCCAAATTTGACACGATCGCCGTGTTGGAAGAAATTGATGATCCGCCTCTTCTCTTCGACCTGAAATCCTGTGGCTGTATCTGCAGCCCAAATTTTCAACACGATCGATTGGATGTTCCCCAACCGACCACTGGCCCAGTCGATTACTGGGTGCCTGGTTTCCTGATAGGATTGACAAATTGCTGACTCGCCCCGACAAAGATGCGCTACGTGCGATGCTGGAATCGCAAGTTCAAGAAAAGCTGCAGCACGACCCTGATGCAGTAACGACTTATGCAGCACAGCCTGAACCCGAAAGAAAGCCATACACCAGTAAGCCCACGGTTCAGGACAAGGCATTTCACAGGGAGCTCGATCAGATGCGTGCGGATGCTGAAGCCGGAGTGATACATAAATCAGTGCGCGAGCCAATGGACGATGGTGAGTCTAGCCTTGCGCTCAATGATTACCCTGGCTTGAAAGAGGCAGGCTCTGCATCAAATCAGTGGTGATGTTTTGGCGCCTGTTCTGCGCTCCTCCTCTTATGCAACCTGTCGACGCATGGTCAGGATGACTGCTCCAAAGCAGATGAACGTCGACCCAACTACCCGGCTGACCCACCGAGACCGATCACGCGAGCTTTATGGCTCCGCCCTGGATATCGTCACGCGCCGCTCGTAAGTCAATAGCGTCCTGGTTGAGCCGGTGAATCATGTTGAGCAACCGTTGGCGTAGCACTTCGTCTTGGAGCTGCTCTGCTGCGCGCATCATATCGAGCGCCGCTACCTCATTGTTAGTGGCGACGGAGTCGAGCAGTTTGCGCATGCTTCTTGATGGTCGATTCATCTCCAACTCCCTGGATTTCAGTGACGCGAATCATATGGCCAGAATGTTTCGTCAGTATTTCAGTTGCACGAACTGGCTTGAATCACTGGCTCCGGCTCATTTAACGCTAGCTGGCGGGACAACCTGAGGGGTCGATTACGCTTGTAGCAACCCGTCATTGATGAAGCTAAGCGGCTCGCTCCAGAGCATCCAGCAAACCAAAAAACTCCCGAGAAAGCTAATGCCGAGGGGCGAAATGGAGCAACAGCCGCCGGCAGGTATGCTGAAGGCGGGTTGGCCGGACGCGTTCAAGTATTAAAACCAGGTTTCCATTTGTATCCCGTATTGCCACACACCTCCGGCGTTGAAATCCGTCTTGCCGAAGGAGTCTGAGGTACTGTATCTGTCCAGATCCGAAGACCAATTCATGAAGCTTGCGAACACTCGCAATTCGGGACGTGTGAGCAGGTCTCCAACGTCAGGCTTGAATGTTGGGGCGACAGTGAATTTCCAGAAGTTACCGTCGACCGCATTACGTTGTAGATAGCCCTTCGGGTCGAGGTTCATGGTTTGCCAGCTCATTTCGTAGGCCATCTCGAAATTGCTGTTGATTGCATTGGCCAAACGCATGTTCAGGGTCATCCAGCGGTAATTGTCACCCTTGACGTATCTATCCTTGCTTTGTTCGGCCAACAAGCTGGGGCCGATGCGCCAACCAGGCGCAATGGGAGTCTCGCCGTAAAGTGCCAGACGCAGAGCGCGGGCATCGTCAATCAGCTCACCATCCGAGCCGACGTTCTTGACCTCTGCCCCCAGACCTTGCCCATAGAGCAGCGCTGTCTTGAAGAAGCCTTCCCGGCCGAAGAAGTTTTTCTGGTGATTGGCCAACATGCTGTGCAAGCCGGAATCCGCAGGCGTCAGCCCTGCTTCATTGCTGCGAGTGCCAATGTCGTTTTTCTTTGAGCCAATGGCGTTGAACATCCACTGCCACTGACCACTGTCGAAGAACTGGTTTGAGGTCAGGATGTAGCTTTCCACATCGGCGTTGATGCCGCCTTCACTGAAATCCCCGTAATTACGCCCGATCAAAGAATAATTCGAGCGCCAGTTCTTGTTCATCTGCACATCGTAGATACCACCTCCGGTGCCAGCCAGATAGACCACGTCAGAGTCCAGCCAATGGATATCGAAGTTATCTCTGTCGAATCGTTTGCCTGCCCACAAGGTGGAGTTCTCGAACACTGAGTTGCCCTTGAAGGCGGCGAGATGATCGAGTTCTGTAAAGACCTGACGCACGTTCAGGTTGCTTTCGTCGGCCGTCCAGTCATTGGAGCTTTCCACACCGTCGGCAATGGACACCGTGAATTTTGAATGGGTGCCGTTCTGCGCATAGGCCTCTTTCGACAGGTCGATGCGCATGTAGGTGTCGTCTTCATTGCCGAGTCGCCCGACGGCGCCACCGACTGAACCGGCCGGGGTTGTATAAGGGCCGCCACGACCACCACCTAGCCCATCGTTGATCAGCAATCCGGAACGGGCATAACCCTTAAAGCTGAAGCCGTCCGTGAGGTGGCCGCTGCTGCCCTGCTTTTCCATGCTTTGCTGACGGGCTTCCAGTTTTGCCAGCCGGGTGTCCAACCCAGGCGCCTCAATGGCTGTCGCAGTGGACGCAACAGGCTGCGCGGCGGGAGTGGCGAGTTTGATCTGCTGCAATTCCCTGGCGAGTGCCTGGGTTTGTTGTTCAGCTGCGGCTGCGCGCTTTTCCGCTGCGCTGGCACGG
Source organism: Pseudomonas sp. GL_093 (assembly GCF_057837605.1). NCBI lineage: Bacteria > Pseudomonadati > Pseudomonadota > Gammaproteobacteria > Pseudomonadales > Pseudomonadaceae > Pseudomonas > Pseudomonas sp. GL_093. Next base: position 4,011,284 of record NZ_CM174448.1, read on the forward strand.
ACTTCAAACGCGGCCATGCGTTCTTCCAGAGTCGCGGCCTGAGAGGTCGCCGCCGAGGTGCCGAGCACACCTGCGAGTAGCCAGCTTGATGCTTTCTGCATGTGGATTCCCTGTTTTGTTTTTATTGTGTAATTCCCGCGACCAGCCTTTTTTCGTGAGTTGTAAATTGTGGCAATCGACGAAAAAATGGATGCCTCATCGCAAATACGCTGCTACATTTGGCGATGTTAACGTTAACTTTTCTAAAAACAAAAATAAAGGGTGCTCAATGAAACATCTGAAATCTCTCCTTCCAGCAGCACTAATCACCCTCTGTGCCGGACTTCCATCCGTCTCGAGCGCAGCCGATTTGACGATTTCGTGCGGTGCAGTGGGTGCGGAATTACAACTGTGCAAGGAGGCTGTCGAGGCGTGGTCGAAACAGACCGGCAACAACGTCGAGGTGGTTTCCACGCCTAACTCGGCGACCGAGAGGTTGTCGTTCTACCAACAGATCCTCAGTGCTCAGTCCACCGACATCGACATCATTCAAATCGATATGGTGTGGCCGGGGATGCTGGCCAAACATCTGATGGATCTGCGCGAGGTGCTGCCCGCCAACGCGACTCAAGGTTACTTCCAGGCACAGGTGGATAACGCCACGGTGAATGGACGGCTGGTGACGATGCCGTGGTTCACCGACTCGGGCCTGCTGTATTACCGCAAGGACTTGCTCGATAAGTACGCCAAGCAGGTTCCCCAGACATGGGAGGAAATGACTGCTACCGCCCGGGATGTTCAACAGGCAGAGCGCACTGCCGGTAACCCCAATGCATGGGGTTACATCTTTCAGGGACGCGCTTACGAGGGGCTGACGTGTAATGCGCTGGAGTGGATCAGCAGCCAACCGGAAGGCGGACTGGTCAATCCAGCAGGAGATATCGTGGTCAACAGTCAGGCCTCGATAACTGCTTTGACCCTGGCGAAAAGCTGGGTAGGAGACATCTCCCCGCGTGGCGTACTCAACTACACCGAGGAAGAAGGACGTGGCGTATTCCAGTCGGGAAATGCGTTGTTCATGCGTAACTGGCCTTATGTCTGGGCCTTGGTACAAAGCCAGGACAGTGCCGTAAAAGATAAAGTCGGCGTCGCTCCCCTGCCCCGAGGCGGCATGACCGGCACCCATGCCTCCACCCTCGGTGGCTGGGGCCTGGCGGTATCGCGTTACAGCGCCCATCCAAAACTTGCCGCAGAACTGGTGACCTACCTGACCAGTGCCCAGCAGCAAAAACATCGAGCTTTAGTAGGCGGCTATAACCCGGTTATCGAGTCGCTTTATCAAGACCCCGAGCTGCTCGCGGCCATGCCTTATTACAGTCAACTCCTCAGTATTCTCAACGAAGGGGTCATGCGCCCCGCCTCAATAACAGCCGAGCGCTATCCACGGGTCTCCAATGCGTTCTTCGATCGAGTGCATGGCGTGCTGGCGGGCGAATTGCCTGTCGATCAGGCGCTGGCCGAACTGGAAAGCGAACTCACGCGCATCAAACGCCGGAACTGGTAAGCCACAAGGAAGGAAATCACCATGTCTGTCTCTACTACCCATGCCCCCTGTGACGAGCTCCTGCTCACCAGGGAAACGCCTGTACAGCGCCGCCGAGTACGCGCCGCCTGGCTGTTTCTGACACCGATGTTGATGTGTCTGGCCCTCGTGGCCGCCTGGCCGCTACTGCGTACATTCTGGTTCAGCCTGACTGACGCCACCCTGGCGGACACCGGTGGCGGAACCTTCGTCGGCTTGAGCAATTATCTGTTCCACAACGGTTCCAGCTGGTCGGGCATCCTGGTCGATCCACAATGGTGGAACGCTGTGCGCAACACGTTGCATTTCACCGTGGTGTCGGTGGGACTGGAAGTCGTCCTGGGGCTACTGGTGGCGTTGCTGTTGAACATCAAGTTCACCGGCCGTTCTTTGGTGCGTGCGTTGATTCTGATTCCGTGGGCGATTCCTACCATTGTCTCGGCGAAGATCTGGTCATGGATGCTCAACGACCAGTTCGGCATCATCAATCACATGATGCTGAGTGTCGGCCTGATTGATGCCCCCCTGGCCTGGACAGCAGATGCGGATCTGTCGATGTGGGCGGTCATCATCGTCGACGTCTGGAAGACCGTACCTTTTGTCACGCTACTGATGCTGGCGGCCTTGCAGATGTTGCCGAGCGATTGTTACGAAGCCGCCAGGGTCGACGGTATTCATCCGCTGAAAGTGTTCTGGCGCGTCACGCTTCCACTGTTGATGCCTGCATTGTTGGTGGCGGCGATCTTCCGCATCCTCGATTCCCTGCGGGTATTCGACGTCATCTATGTGCTGACCTCGAATTCTTCGAGCACCATGAGCATGTCGGTCTATGCCCGCCAACACCTGGTGGAGTTCCAGGATGTTGGCTATGGCAGCGCGGCCTCGACTCTGCTGTTTCTGGTCGTTGCGGTAATCGCCATGCTTTATCTCTACCTCGGACGCCGTCAAATGGAGGTTCGATCATGAGCCCGCGCCTACTGAAAAAAGCGCTGTTGCGCCTCGGATTCTGGTGCCTGATCGGGGTTTTGCTGCTGTATGCGGTCTTCCCTTTCTACTACGCCATCGTGACTTCGCTAAAGCCGTCCAGTGCCCTGTTCCAGGTGAGCTACTGGATCGAAAACCCCGACTTCTCCAATTACGCGGCGGTACTCCATCAAGCCTCATTCCTGCGGGCTATCGGTAACTCCCTGGTGGTTGCGCTTAGCGTGGTGACGCTGGCGCTGTTCCTCAGCGTGACCGCCGCCTATGCCTTGGGACGGGTGAAATTCCGGGGGCGTGGCACGGTATTGATGATGGTTCTCGGCGTGTCGATGTTTCCCCAGGTCGCTGTACTGTCGGGGCTGTTCGAAGTGATCCGCGCCCTGGGTCTGTACAACACGTCTTGGGCATTGATCCTGAGCTACACGATTTTCACCCTGCCCTTCACCGTCTGGGTGCTGACCACGTTCATGGGCCAACTGCCCCATGAACTGGAAGAAGCGGCAATCATGGATGGTGCTTCGCCCTGGGTCACGCTTACCCGAGTGCTGTTGCCGCTGCTATGGCCCGCACTGGTCACCACTGGCCTGTTGGCCTTTATCGCAGCGTGGAACGAGTTCCTGTTTGCCTTGACCTTCACCCTCACAGACACGCAACGCACAGTACCGGTCGCCATCGCCTTGATTTCCGGCGGTAGCCCCCATGAGTTGCCTTGGGGGCTGTTGATGGCCGCCTCGGTGCTGGTCACCGTCCCACTGGTGATTCTGGTGCTGATCTTCCAGCGCCGAATCGTTTCCGGTCTCACTACCGGCGCGTTAAAGGGTTGATGCCCAACACGTACAAGGAACAGCATCGTGATCAAATTGAAACTGGACAACGTGAACAAACAATTGGGCGGCGTGCGGGTTCTTCGCGACGTTAGCCTGGAGATTGCTGCGGGTGAATTCGTGGTGTTCGTCGGCCCTTCGGGCTGCGGCAAGTCGACCCTGCTGCGCCTGATCGCCGGACTGGATTCGATCTGCGGCGGCGACCTGCTGATCGACGGGCGTCGGGTCAACGACCTGGAGCCGCGCGAGCGTGGCGTCGGCATGGTGTTTCAGTCTTATGCGCTGTACCCGCACATGAGCGTCTACGACAACATCAGCTTTGGTCTCAAACTGGCCAAGACTGAAAAGAGCAGCCTGCGCGAGCGCGTGCTGAAAACAGCGCAAATCCTTCAATTGGACAAACTGCTGCAACGCAAGCCAAAGGAACTGTCTGGAGGGCAGCGTCAGCGTGTGGCCATGGGCAGAGCCATGGCGCGGGAGCCGGACATTTTGTTGTTCGATGAACCGCTCTCCAACCTGGATGCATCCTTGCGGGTGCAGATGCGCAACGAAATCGCCCGACTGCATGATCGACTGGGCTCGACCATGATCTACGTCACCCACGATCAGGTTGAGGCGATGACCCTGGCCGACAAAATTGTCGTGCTCAATGGCGGTCGCGTAGAACAGGTCGGCTCACCGCGCGAACTCTATGAGCGCCCGGCCAGCCGCTTTGTCGCCGGTTTTCTCGGTTCGCCCAGAATGAATTTTCTGCCGGCGCGCCTGCAGACGCCAGGCGAAACCAGCCTGGTCGATACCCTCGTATGGGGTATCACGTCCCTACCCTTCGACAGCTCGAACCTGGCGGCAGGCACGGCGCTGAGCCTGGGGATTCGCCCGGAGCATGTGTCGCTCAAGGCGGCGGAGGGAGCCGCCGGCGTCCTCGTGACTGCGGTCGAATACCTGGGCAGCGAGACCTATGTGCACCTCGAAACAGGTCAGGACGAGCCACTGATCTGTCGTTGCGAGGTCAGCGCCGGCTGGCTGGCAGGCGATCGGGTCGAGCTGCAACTGGACATCGACAACCTGCACCTGTTCGACGCCGCCGGCACGGCCTTGAAGCGCCACCCACAAGCCATTGGAAACCTGCCGAATGATGTTTCTCTGCGCTCAGTCCGAGCATCGGCCCTATGACCTTGTCTTCGAATAACATGAGCGATCCAATGTCTTCTTCCCTTGACCTTGCGCAGCGTGCACTGAGTGACGGCCTGTCTCGCGTCATCGAGGATTATCGCCCCGGATATCATATCGCCCCCCCGACAGGCTGGATGAACGACCCTAACGGGGTCGTGTACTTTCGTGGCGAATATCACGTTTTCTATCAACATTACCCCTTCGAAGCGAAATGGGGCCCGATGTATTGGGGGCACGCCAAGAGTGCCGATCTGGTCCATTGGCAGCACCTGCCCATTGCGCTGGCACCCGGCGATGACTTCGACCGTGACGGATGTTTTTCCGGTAGCGCGGTGGTGTGTGGCGATACCCTGGCACTGATCTACACCGGGCACACCTGGCTGGGGGACGTGGGTGACGAACGCTTGATCCGTCAAGTCCAGTGCCTGGCCACCAGCATCGACGGCATCCGGTTCGTCAAACATGGCGCCGTCATCGAGACCGCGCCGCAAGACACGATCATGCACTTTCGTGACCCCAAGGTATGGCAGGAGGATGACTATTGGTACCTCATTGCCGGCGCACGTCTGGGTGATAAACCGCTACTGCCGCTATACCGTTCCACGGATCTGCACGCCTGGGAGTTCCTTGATTATGTGTCCAGCGGCAGCGAGGGCGATGGCTATATGTGGGAGTGCCCGGATCTGTTCCGACTGAACGGGCGCGATGTGCTGCTGTACTCCCCCCAGGGCATGCAACCCGAGGGTTACGAACGGCTCAACAAGTACCAGACCGGTTATCGAGTGGGCCGACTCGACAGCGAATGGCACTTCACGGGCGGGCCTTTTATCGAGTTGGATAACGGCCACGATTTCTATGCCGCGCAAACGCTCCTGGCCGCCGATGGTCGGCGCCTTGTGTGGGCGTGGCTCGACATGTGGGAAAGCCCTATGCCGAGCCAGGCCCATCACTGGTGCGGGATGCTCGGTTTGCCGCGCGAACTTGAACTGTGCGCCGATCGCCTTTGCGTGTTTCCGGCACGGGAGCTCACGGCTCTACGCCAGACCCCATTACCGGGTACGTCCTGGTGGGATGAAGCGGGAACCCGGTGGGTGTCGGAAGTGAATGGAGCTATGCTCGAAATCCACGTGCATCTGGATTTGCTCGGCTGCACCGACGGCCACTTGGGAATCGCCTTGCGCTGCAGCGTCGATGGCCAGGAAGAAACGCTGCTCTACTACGATGCGTCACTGCAGCGCCTGGTGCTTGACCGCAGCAGCTCGGGTGCGCAAGTCACAGGTCAACGCAGCGTGTCGATAGACCCGACACAAGAGCGACTGGAACTACGCGTGTTTCTCGATCGCTCGTCCATCGAGGTGTTCGACGAAAACGGACACTTCACCCTCAGCAGTCGCCTCTATCCGCAGACCGACAGTCTGGGTGTGAAGCTTCTTGCAAGCGGGAGTGGTGGGCGTGTCTCGATTCCCAGGGCATGGCCTCTCGCCTCGGGATGGCTATGAGCAGCCTCATTCGAGTCGCGAGAAGCGCTGGCGATGTGTCATGATTCTGCGTCAACCTGACCGGCCTTGCCTCGCATGACTTCAGTGAAAGACGTTGCACAGCTGGCCGGCGTGTCCCTGATGACGGTTTCTCGAGCGCTCAACAACCCGGAAAAACTGAGCCCCGAAACCCTTCTGCGGGTGCGTCGCGCCATTGATGAACTGCAATTCGTACCGAGCCTGTCGGCGCGCAGGATGCGCGGTGACAACCTCCAGTCGCGAACCATCGGTGTGTTCGCGCTGGACACCGCGACAACACCGTTCGCCGTCGAACTGCTGCTGTCCATCGAACAGACCGCACAGCAAGCAGGCTGGAATGTATTTATCCTTAACCTGCTAAGCAACCCGCCCACCGACCAGAACATCGACCTGATGTTGTCGCACCGTCCCGACGGATTGATCTTCAGCGCCATGGGGTTTCGCCAGGTGAACATTCCCGAGCGTTTGAAGAGCAAACCCCTGGTACTCGCCAATTGTCTGGCAGATGACAGTCGCCTGGTGAGTTATGTGCCAGACGACGAAACGGGGCAGTATCGAGCGGTACATCATGCGTTGAGCCAGGGCTATCGGCGCCCTCTGTGCATCAATCTGCCAAAACAGAGTCTGGCTTGGGGCTTGCGACAAAAAGGCCTGCAACGTGCCTGTCAGGCATTCGGCCTGGCGCCTGACGCACTCCTGCAATACGACCTTTCCGATCATGACGCCTACGGTGAAACCGCGGCCATCCTCGACCGACATATCATCGAAGGTCGCCCCCAATTCGACATTCTGATCTGTGGCAATGACCGTATTGCGTTTTGTGCTTATCAGCTGTTGTTGGGCCGAGGTCTGAAAATCCCCGACGATGTCGCCGTGCTCGGCTACGACAATATGATCGGTATCGCTGAGCTGTTCATCCCGCCGTTGACGACAGTGCAACTGCCGTACTACGAGATCGGTCGTAAGGCTGCCCAGCACCTGATCGAGACCATTGAAGTATCGGGAACCCAGCCAGTTGATTGTCCATTGGTGGTCAGGGCATCACTATAAGAATTAGTTAATTTGGTGATAGCACACCCACTGGCTTTCGATTTGCCACCAGTTTGTCACGCACCAGAGTTGTTAGGCGGGCAGCTTCGATGGCTTGGTGCGCTGACTCGCAGCGTCGAAACCGTTCCCGACTGATTCAGGCCTTTACTACGCTGACCTCTTCCACGGAGGAATCACAATGTCGAACGCAGACCTACTCCCTTCCCTACTCCTCAAAATCAATCAGAATCAACTGGCTCTCGAGGCCGCGATCATGGAGCCGACGCCTTGGGTCGAACAGCGTGGCGCGGATGAGGTTGGCGGCAACGTACGCGGAGCGCTAGAAACGATCAGCAAGAACGAAGAGTTCTTCAACATGACGCTTGCGGTGCTCATGACGCCTGAGTGAGCTGATTAGCCTGAGCTCCTCCCACTTCAAATGCTCACAGTAATAGTTTTGAAAAATCACAGCATTCGACCGCTAACTGCGCCACGTTTTGATTCAATCCAAATTGGCGATCAGTGCGGTGAAGCGCTGTGTAGCGAATTCTTGGCAGTCCAGGTGTTGTGACCAATGCTCGCAACGCACCTTGGTCGATCAAGTGAGATAGACAGGCCTTAGGGAGGTAACTGACCCCCACCCCCGACAAAGTGAGCCCTACCTGCACCAGTAAGTTGTGGCTGGTTAGGGTCTTGGGCATCTGCACGTTATGAGAGGCCAACCATCGTTCGTAGATCAAGCCAGTGCCTGATTGTGAACCTTGGGTCAACACCGTGCACCCGGCCAAGACTTCGAGACTCACAGGATCCGGATCGGAGATCAGGCGCGGAGCACACATCCAGGCATTCTCAACACTTTTCAGTGGCGTACTTACGAATCGAGCATCGTTGTAAACGTCCGGAACGATGACCAGATCAAGCTGATCATTTTCCAGTTTTCGAAACAGCTCACTGCTCAGTTCCACCGAAGGCTCGATTTGCACCTTGGGATAAGCTTGTCGCAGCGACTCTACCAGCGCTGGCAACCAGGTCAGCGCAGTCAGTTCGGTGACACCGAGTCGAAACCTTCGCACCAAGACTTCACGGGCACTTACGCGTTCCAGCAAATAGTCGCGACGCTCCAGCAAGTCCTTGGCGTAATCCAGCAGTTCCCCGCCCTTTTCGGTCAACCGAGCGTTGCGCTTGCTGCGGTCGAAAATCTCCACATCGAAGGTTTCTTCCAGCTCCTGGATGCGCTTGGAAATAGCCGACTGAGACATGTTGAGCTTATTAGCCGCAGCTTCGAAGCTACCGAGTTCGGCTATCCAGTAAAGCGCGTCAATCTGCTTGAAGGTGATCATGACAACACCACATGAAAAAAAGCGATGTTAACGCATAATAAAATATCGCTAAAACTCTTTATTCGTCGCTCCTAAGATCGAGACACAGCCCTGACCGGCTGCTACCTCAAACTTTCGGAGATCAGCCATGTCCTTGCCCGGTTCACGCATTCTTCCCAATCCGCCGCTAGCCGCTGCCGAGGTGCTCGAAGCCTTTGCCCACGTGGTCACCCCGCACATAAGCGACAACCTCGGCCGGCACATCGGCGCTCGCGGACTCACCCGCTACAACCGCAGAGGAAAATTAGTCGGTACTGCCCTCACCGTTAAAACCCGCCCCGGCGACAACCTGCTGATCTACAAAGCCATGAGCATGTTGCAACCCGGTCACGTGCTGGTGGTTGATGCTCAGGGCGACACCAACAATGCGGTGATCGGCGAGTTGGTCAAGCTTTACGCCCTGCAGCGTGGATGCGTTGGTTTCGTTATCGACGGTGCGATTCGCGATGTCGCCAGTTTCGACGACACCCCCTGCTACGCCCGTAGCGTTGTGCACTGTGGCCCGTACAAAAGCGGCCCCGGCGAGATAAACGTTCCGGTTTCAATTGGCGGCATGTTGATCGAGCCGGGTGATCTGCTGGTCGGCGATGAAGACGGACTTGTGGCGTTCTCCCAGGCGGATGCCGCTGAGGTACTTCGACGCGCCGCACAACACGCAGCCCACGAAGAAGAAGTAAAGGCCGAAATCGCTACCGGTGCTGTTCGCCAAAGCTGGATGGACAAGGTCTTGCAACAGGCTGGCCTGGCCGATTGAGGGGGAAAATCATGAGCACTGCATTTTTGTCTAATCGGGTGCTGAGCATCGAGCCTTCGCCGAGCATTGCTGCCAACGCATTGGTGACTGAGTTACGGGCTCAAGGCCGGGACATCGTTAATTTCACTTTAGGTGAGCCGGACTTCGACACCCCGGAGCATATTCTCCGAGCCGCCAGTACCGCGATGCACAGCGGTGACACACATTACACAGCCACCAACGGAACACTGGCTTTGCGTCAGGCGATCTGCCTGAAGCTTGAGCGCGACAATGGTTTGCACTATGCCCTGGACGAAGTGATCGCCGGTTGCGGTGGCAAGCACATCATTTATCACGCCCTGGCCGCGACCTTAAACTTGGGTGATGAAGTCATCGTGCATACGCCGTACTGGGTTTCTTACCCGGACATCGCCCGACTGAACGACGCCACACCGGTGATCATCCCTGGTGACGAAACCAACGGTTTTAAGCTCTCACCCGAGGCTTTGGAGCAGGCCATCACACCATGCAGTAAATGGGTGATTCTCAACACACCAAACAACCCGAGCGGCGCGGTATACAACGAATCCGAACTGCTAGCTCTTGCTGCAGTGCTGCGTAGGCACCCTCACCTGCTGATCATGGCCGACGAAATCTACGAACAGTTCGTATACAGCGACGCCGTGCATGTGTCGCTAACCCGACTTGCCCCCGATCTCAAGCATCGCACGCTGATCGTTAACGGCGCGTCCAAGGGTTATGCCATGACCGGTTGGCGACTCGGGTTTGGTGCAGGCCCTGCATGGTTGATTGGAGCTATCGGAAAATTATTGTCTCAGACCACGACCTGTCCGAGCTCGGTGAGTCAGGCCGCTGCGGTGGCCGCGTTCGCAGGAGATCAAGCGCCGATTGCCGGTATGCGCGAGGTGTATCAGCAACGCCGCGACCGAATGTTGGAGTTGTTGCGAACAATCAACGGCGTGAGTTTTACCCCACCAGACGGGGCGTTTTATGTGTTCGCCAACGTCAGTGGCCTGATGGGCAAAACCACCGAAAACGGCGAACCCCTTCATAGTGATTCACAGCTGGTTGCCTATCTGCTCAAGGAGTACGGACTGGCCACTGTCAGCGGCGCGGCGTACGGCATGTCGCCCTATATCCGCCTTTCATTTGCCAGCTCTCTGGATGTAATCGAAGAAGGCTGCCGTCGCCTCAAAGAAGCGTGCCAACGATTGCGCTGATGGAAATTCGCGACACCCGACAGCCACCGGACGGCTGCTCATTGACTGCCTAGAACAACACTCATAATCATTGTCATCAAATGAGGCATCCCCATGCACAAGCCCCGTATCGCGCTGGTATGGCAAATCATGATTGGCCTGCTCGCCGGCATCGCCATCGGCGCCCTGCTGCACCGTTTCCCTGAGTCCCGTCCCTGGCTGATCGACAACCTACTGCAACCGGCCGGCGACATTTTCATCAAGCTGATGAAGATGATCGTCGTGCCTATTGTGTTTTCCTGCATGGTGGTCGGCATTGCCGGTCACGGTGACGGTAAATCCCTTGGCCGCATCGGGGTGAAGTCGCTGACGTATTTCTTCAGCATCACCACCCTGGCGATCATCGTCGGTCTAGTAATCGGCAACCTGCTCAAGCCGGGTTCCGGTACCGATCTGGCGAGTCTCAAAGCCGCCGCCATTACCCTGCCAACCAGTAATGGCGCCGGTCATAGTCTGGGTCAGATCATCGTTGGGATCATCCCGGACAATGTGATCAATGCGATGGCCCAGGGCAGTTTGCTCTCGGTGTTGTTCTTTGCCGTGATGTTCGGCCTGGGCGTTTCCAAGCTGAGCAATGAACGCAAAGAGCCGTTGATTGCGCTACTGCGTGGCGTATCTGAAGCGATGTTCAAGGTGACGTCGATGATCATGGCCTACTCGCCCATTGGCGTATTCGGCATGATTTCCGTGACCGTGGCCAACTTTGGTTTCAGCTCTTTGTTGCCATTGGCCAAGCTGATCATGGTCAGTTACGTGGCGATTGCTTTCTTCGTCCTGATAGTGCTCAACCTGGTAGCACGGCTGTGCGGAATCAACCTGTTCGCACTGATGCGGCATATCAAGGACGAACTGATTCTGGCTTTCTCCAGTGCGAGTTCGGCAGCGGTAATGCCGCAGCTGATGAAAAAGCTCGAAACCTACGGCGTGCCACCTTCACTGGTCAGCTTCGTGGTGCCGGTGGGTTACTCCTTTAACCTTGACGGCGCTTCGCTGTTCCTCGGCATCGGCACCTTGTTCGTAGCACAGCTATATGGCATCGATCTGAGCTTTGGTGATCAGGCTTTGCTGGTGGTCACCATGGTTCTGACATCCAAGGGGGCTGCTGGTGTACCGGGGTTCATGTTTGTGATTCTTTCAGCCACGCTGGCCAGTGCTGGGCTACCACTGGAGGGCATTGCATTCATTGCTGGGGTCTACCGACTAATGGAAATGCCGACGACTGCCCTGAACGTACTTGGCAATGCGTTGGCTCCGTTGGTAATCGCCAAATGGGAGGGCCGGGCTGCGCATTGTCTGAAGGCTACGCCAGCCTGAGCTTAAGAAATCCTGCCCTAGGCACTGTTAACATGAAGTGCCTAAGGCAGCTCTTTCAGATACCAAGTTCGACGAAGCTTCTCCTCATTGTCATAGAGGTTGAAGCCTATAAGTGCAGCCTGACAGTAGAAGCACGATCCGTTACGCATTGATCCCGTTTCCATTGGGATTCGGCATCGTCCGGAACTCCAAGCTTGCGATGTCTCGATCATGTGGCGAGCACCCGGAAGTAACGCCGACCCGCCAGCTACACTCATTCGATACATTTCTGCACCGAGACTTCGACCATGGCGACCAAAACCGCAATCGTATTCGCTGGCGGCGGCAGTTTGGGTGCGGTGCAGGTGGGTATGTTACGGGCCTTGGTCGAGGCCAATGTTCGATTCGACATGGTGGTTGGCGCTTCGGTAGGCGCTATCAACGGCGCCTACTTTGCCGCAAGACCCGATTCCGATGGCGTCGAGGCGCTCGCCGGATTCTGGCTCGGGCTGACTAAAACTGACATCTTCCCCCTCTCTTGGCTCGATACCTGTAGAGGACTGATCAAACGGCGTGGCTTTCTGTTGCAGCCGGCGGCCTTGAACCGATTGCTGGGTCAGGCACTGCCCATTCATCGCATTGAGGATGCGGCGCTACCCCTGCACATCGTCACCACCGACCTGCTCAGTGGTGCCGAGACGGTTCTGTCCAGTGGCGAACTCGAGCAGGCGTTACTGGCCAGCGCTGCCATTCCGCTGGTGTTCCCCTGCGTACAAATCGCCGATCAGTTCCTGGTTGACGGCGGCGTGGCAAGCAATACACCTATTTCGACTGCCGTAGCCTTGGGAGCCACCAACGTCGTGGTAATCCCCACCGGCGTAAGTTGCGCCCTGACACAACCGCCCCGAGGCCTGGTCGCCCTAGCCCTGCACACCGTCAATCTGATGAGCATGCGCCAACTGGTGAGCGACATCGAACACTTCCGCACTCTCACCAGCCTGCACATCGTCCCGCCCTTGTGCCCTGTGGATGTCTCGGTGTTCAACTTTGACCAGACCGAGTCTTTGCTGCAGCGTGCCTATGAGCAGACCCTCCGGTGGCTGGAACGTGGGGGGGCTCGAACGCACCAAAGTACCGGGTGCCCTGACCATCCATTCACATGCCCATGAGCATTGAGTGATGTGAATTACCTATAAAAGAGGCCTTCAACACTCCGTGCAATATTGCGAGAATCCAACACCATGGTGATAGACGATGCTAGTAGTTGCGTGCATCGCAGGAACAACCGCAGTTGGCAGCATGACCCGCCCTCACCCTTTTCCCGTGCTCTCCACAATCAATCGATGCTTCGTAGTCTCGATTCGCGTAATCGCAGGCACCTGGCCCGACTGAGAATGGGTCAACACGTATTGCTGGGTGCGCTCGGTGTCAAAGACCTGCCTTGCTGCCGTCATCTCCTCAATCAACTGACGATTGACTGAGTAGTAGCCGCAGTTCGGACATTTAAACTCATCAAAACTGGTCACCGGAAAAGCTTTCTCGGCGCTCTCGCGACATATGACACAGACAGTGATGCTCATACGCACCTCTTTGTGAATGACCTATCAACTGTAGCTGATCCTGCCTCCGTCAGCCCACCCACCGCCCGGGCATGACCAGGCGGATCGAAGTCAGAAGTCCATTTATTCCAAAGCCATCGATTTCCTAGGACGACTGGGCAAGCTGTCAGATCGCTCTTTAGTGGCACGATGCAACAAAGAAACATTGTAATCGTAGGTCGATATCAACGGCATTGGCCCCTCGTTCCGAGCCATCCCGAGCCATTGCCTTGTTCGTTCAACGTCAAAGAATTCGTTCTTGAACTTCATCTTCGCAACAAGGTTCGCTGAGACCCTAAAGTGCCCACACCCGGCCGAGCATTTGACCTCGGACCAGCACCCTGCCATGTGAACAATTTTAGAAGCAGCCTGGCAAATTAAGCATTGCATGTTCGATCTCCTTTTCGATGACCTACCTACTGTAGCCGAACACCGGCCAAGGCTCCCTCCATGCCCACAAAAAACAAACTCGCCCTGAAGCAGCAGCGCACCGAGCAGGTCAATCAGGCGATCCATATCATCGACGACTACAGCGGCAAGCGGATCTTCATCCATGAAACGGTTTGGGGAGGAAAGTAGCGGGGGTTCAGTCACGGAGGCACGCAGAAGGATCTGGTCAAGAAACTCCGGGATTACATCTGCACCGGCGAGCCCCTGCACCCTGGATATCTCGGCCCCGAGCGGTTCAACGACAGCAACATTTGGGGGCCGGAGCACCCAGAACGATGCCTGCTTTTCAAGATCAACCCAAATCAGCTCGCCCTACCCGCCCTAAATGCCGCCATCTTAGAGTTCACGCTTCGGGTTTCCCATGAGGAGGCGGCAACGCATCGTGAAAGAACGCAACCGGCCAATAGCAGCCCTTGATGACCGGCAGTTACCGGCCCCAAGTGGCCCCACGTTTCATCAGCTTGATTTCACAAGTTGGACGTTTACCGTGCTGCTCGCGGGGCGAGTCCCTTGCCCCCCCCGAGCAGCATGTTCTACTTTTGGCTGAGCGCCGCGATTGATACCCCCGACGCCACAAACGTCAGCCCTGCTCCCACGTTCAGACCATTCACGAGTCGTGGCCGCTGACGTAAAAAACCGGAGAGTGCCGTGGCGAAAACCCCCATGAGTGCGAATCCAACTGCCGTAAGTACGGCAAACCACACGCCGTACACCAGCATCTGGATACTCACTGAGCCACGGTGCGGGTCGACAAACTGCGGGATGAATGCCAACACGAAAAAGCCCGGCTTGGGGTTCAGTGCTGCGGAGAAGAAGCCTGTCAGGAAAATACTCGGCAGGGATTGTCGAGTTGCTGGATGAAAGCTGAGCAGGCTACGAGAGCGCAACACCTTGATACCTAGCCAGAGCAAGTAGCCGGTACCGATAAGCTTGACGATCCAGAACGCTGCTGTGGAGGTCTGCATAAGTAGCGTCAGTCCTAACGAAGCGGCCGTCACATGAAAGAAAATTCCTGTGCCGGATGCCAGTCCCGATAATATCGCGGCTGTTTTCCCTTGGCTGAGCCCGCGGCCCACGGCCAACAGATTGTCCGGACCTGGCGCGAGTACCAGAAGCAAACACGCTGCGGTGTAGGCAAGCCAGATATCGATTGGAAACACGGCGTTTATCCCTGAGCGTGATCGAGGCATCCAACCTCACGTAACGTAAACTGTAGCCCTTCCTCTCTTGCAGAGGCAACTCTGTGCGCGGCGCAGCGATTGCAGAGCAACACCCGCAGCTACGGCGTAGAGATGCAGCGACTCCTGGGGGCACCCACAGTCCGATTGCAGCCCTTCGCGACTGGCAGCAATCGGCCAGAAGTGACACCTGGAATGCCCTCGACCTTTACATCGCCTTGGAAGAGATCGAATTGGCTAACCCAAAACGTGCCTTGAGCAAACGCGGCTAGGCGCGTTCACGCCGCTATCGTCGACACTATTGCCGACCGTACTTCCAGGAGCTTTTCCCAGTGTCTGACATGCCGACCCACTTCGCTTACACACAACGCTTCAACACCGTACTCGCCTACATTGATGGCAATCTCGAAGGTGACTTGTCGGTGAAAACGTTGAGCCATGTGGCGAACTTTTCGGCGTTTCACTTCCATCGACAATTCACCGCGTTCGTAGGAGTGCCTGTCTCACGCTATGTGCAACTGATGCGGCTACGACGCGCGGCACATCGCCTGGCCGCCCTCGCCGATCACTCGGTACTGGACGCCGCACTCGGTGCTGGCTTTGAAAGTCCCGAGGCATTTTGCAGGGCGTTCAGGCGGGCGTTCGATATGACGCCGAGTGCGTTCAGGAAGGAACCGAACTGGCGGGTCTGGAACACGGTATTCGCAATCCCTCACTTTTCCAGGACTATCATCATGCAAGTACGAATCGTGGAATTCCCTGAAGTCAGGGTAGCAGCGCTTGAACACTGCGGACCAACCGGGCTCGTCAATGAGAGCGTGCGCAAGTTCATCGAGTGGCGTATGCAGAGCGGACAGTCGCCGGTGGCATCGAGTCGCACCTTTGGCATTCCCTATGGCAACCCCGATACGACACCTCCACAAGCATTCCGCTTCGCAATCTGCGGCGAGATTCACAAGGCCGTGGCGCCGAATGAGTTCGGCGTGCACGAGATCGTTATTCCTGGCGGTCGCTGCGTCGTGGTGCGACACGCGGGGTCACCGGATCACATCGGCGAAACGATCTATCCGATTTACCGCGATTGGCTTCCTGCCAGTGGAGAGGAACTTCGTGACCAGCCGCTGTTTTTCAATTACCTGAGCGTCTATCCCGAGACACCGCAGGATCAATGGCAAACTGATGTGTATGTTCCGCTGCAATAGTGGAGCAAGCAGCTTTCGACCCTGGGCTGACGTTGACGAGTGGCCGCTCAGGGTCGGTCACAGCCAATAACAGTCATTCAAACGCCACGGTTCAACGGGCGTGTTCAAGCCACCCATTGTAATCACTCGTTTGCTTAACCTGGCCGGTCAGGATGAATGACGAGGCATCTAATGATGCCTCTTCATAAAGCTCAGGCTGGCTTGAAGCAGTACGCGGCCAGCTTGTTACCATCGAGGTCCCTTGCGTAAGCCGCATAGGCGTCTGGAGCCCAGCTGCGTGGCCCAGGTTGTCCTTCACAAGTGCCGCCGTTGGCCAGCGCGGCTTCATGGAAAGCCTGAACAGCGGCCCGACTAGGAGCCTCGAAGCTGACGGTTACGCCGTTGCCGACGGTGGCAGGCGCACCGTTGGCAGGTTTCAGTACGAAGAACGAGGGAGCGCTCTCACCCCAAATCGAGCCATTGTCGTCCAGATCGGCGATGCGTTTTTGGCCCAGTGTACCCAGGACGCTGTCGTAGAAGCTGCGCGCTTGTTGCAGGTTGTTAGTACCGACGGTCACATGAGTGAAAATGGTCATCTTAGTGCTCTCTTTGGTAGAAATGCGGTGGTTGATATTGCAGTTTTCCCCAGGTGAGACTCGCCCTGGCGGCCTTCGTCAAACCTGTTGAGTCAGCGATCAAAATGGATGACGGTGCGGATGCTTTCACCGTTATGCATCAGGTCGAAGGCCTTGTTGATCGCCTCCAACCCCATGGTGTGAGTGATGAAGGTATCCAGCGGAATCTCACCCTGTTGAGACTTCTCGACATAGCTGGGCAGTTCGCTGCGTCCTTTCACACCACCAAATGCCGAGCCGCGCCAGACGCGCCCGGTCACCAGCTGGAAAGGACGAGTACTGATTTCCTGACCGGCTCCGGCGACGCCAATAATCACCGACTCGCCCCACCCCTTGTGACAGCACTCCAGGGCCGCGCGCATGAGATTGACGTTGCCAATGCATTCGAAGGAGTAATCCACACCACCCTCGGTCATCTCGACTATCACGTCCTGGATCGGCTTGTCGTAATCCTTCGGATTGATGAAGTCGGTGGCGCCCAATTGCCTGGCGATCTCGAACTTGGCCGGATTGATATCGATCGCGATTATTCGACCAGCCTTGGCCATGGTGGCGCCGATGATGGCTGCCAGGCCGATACCGCCAAGACCGAAGATCGCCACGCTGGCGCCCTCTTCCACCTTGGCCGTGTTGAGCACTGCGCCAATTCCGGTCGTCACACCGCAACCGAGCAAGCAGACCTTCTCTAGCGGAGCCTCCTTGGGAATCCTGGCCAGAGAGATTTCCGGCAGCACGGTGTACTCGGAGAAGGTCGAGGTACCCATGTAGTGGAAGATGGGTTGGCCCTTGTAGGAAAAACGGCTGGTGCCATCTGGCATCAGGCCTTTACCCTGAGTGGCGCGAATTTTCTGGCAGAGGTTGGTCTTGCCGGACGTGCAGAATTTGCACTCGCCACATTCCGGGGTGTACAGCGGGATCACATGATCGCCCACCGCCACTGAGGTGACACCCTCGCCAACCGCCTCGACGATGCCGCCGCCTTCGTGACCAAGAATGACTGGAAAGAGGCCTTCAGGGTCAGCACCGGAAAGGGTAAAAGCATCGGTATGGCAGACGCCGGTTGCAATGATGCGCACCAGCACTTCCCCGGCTTGCGGTGCAGCCACATCGACTTCAACAATTTGCAGGGGTTGGTTCGCCGCGAAGGCGACGGCAGCTCGTGATTTGATCATTGTCTTTTTTCCTGGGTGCAATGGGGCACTTCGCCAACGGGGCGAAGAAAAATCGAGGGATAGGTGTCAGAGAAAGGGCATCCATGCCCTATGTTGCGCTAGAGCGTCGCGTCGATTTTTTTCGCAGCCGCTTCACTGACCCAGGTGTGCCAGATTTCCGGGTGTTCCTTGAAGAAAATCCTGGCCAGCTTGGGAGAGTCAATGTGCTCTTTGGTCATCCGGGCCAAGTTCCGGTTTAACAGATCGATCGGCAGATTGACCTTCTCGAGCACGCCAACCAGTTCTGGCGCCTGCTCATGGAAAACGCTGGAGAGCCCTACTTTGATGCTGATCTTTTTGTCGATGCCCGGCTTCTCTTCCAGCTTGACCAGGTCGACCTGCCCCATTAGCGGCGTCGGTGACCAGTAGTAAAACAGTATCGGCTCGCCACGCTTGTAGCTCGACAGAACGGCGGCATCCAGGGCCGGGCCAGTACCTGGGCGGAAGTTGGTGTAGCTCGCTTCGAGGCCGTAACTTTTAAGCATTTCGCTGTTTTCCAGTTCGCAGGTCCAGCCGGCCGGGCAGTTGTAAAAACGGCCCTTGTTCGGCTCTTCCTGATCCTTGAAAAGTCCGGCGTACTGGGGCAGATCAGCGATTTTTTTCAAGTCGGGCGCCTTGGGCTTGAGGTTACGTTTTACATCACCCTCGACCACATAACGCGGCACATACCAGCCTTCGGTTGCCCCAATGATTGGCGCGCCCACACCGACGACCTTCCCGCTGTCCGCAGCCTTGTTCCAGACTTCACTTCGACCGACCCACTCTTCAGCCAGCACTTGAATGTCGTTGCTACCCAATGCGCTCTCCATGGTGATGGAATTGCCCGGCAGCGTATCGATAGCACAGCCGTAACCGTCCTTGAGCAGAACCTGCAACACGTCGGTGAGCAACATGCCACTTTCCCAATTGAGCCCGGCGAACTTCACCGGTTTACCCGACTCGCACCAACCGGCAGCCTGGCTCGTTGCACTACCGGCCAACAGGCCGAGGGAAATCAGTGTGGCGGTAAGGTTTTTTTTGATTTTCACAATCGCACGCTCCAACACAGTGAACAGGGTTATGGCAGTGCAAGCATTCGCCACGTCAGTGGCGAACAATTTTCATCAACGTAGAACTCAAGCTTCTTGATGTATCGTCGGGAACCAATCTTCGCGCAGTCTCTGACCGGTCTGCATCGCATGCCCTGGATACGGTGGAGAGGTCCGTCCTGGACGCTCGATGTAACGCATGTCGTCGCCGACCCAGCGAAGCGACAACACACGTCGCCGCTGCGCCGACGCATTGCCTCTGGCGCCATGCACCGTCCGAAAATCGAATAGCACCGCATCGCCAGGTTGCATCTCCCACTCAAGGACTTGCATGCCCTCTTCCGAATCCGGATCGGGAGCGTCGCGGTATCCATCAGCGTCCCTGTAAAAATCGCTTTGATCGGCCCAGTGAACGGGTTTTATCCCTTTCTCCCAACGATGTGAGCCTGCAAGAAGCCGCAGCGTTGACTCGCGCACCGGGTCCACAGGTATCCAGAAACTGACGTTCTGGCTGCCTTCGACAAAGTAGTAGGGAATGTCCTGATGCCAGGGCGTGGCTTTTTGCGCACCTGGTTCCTTGACCAGCACATGATCATGGAAGAACTGTGCCGATTTCGAACGCATGACGGCGGCAGCGACGGAGGCCGCAGGTGACTGCTCCACCATGGCGCGAAACTCTGGAATCCGCTGCCAGTTGCAATAGTCATCGAAAAAGCCGCCCGGTTTGTCCTCCTTCTCGACGTATCGACTGGCGTAAACACCCGGCTCGGCGAGGTTGCGCTCGATACCGGCGGCGATGGTTTCGATCCAGTCACTGAAGATCCCGCGCAGGCAAACCGCCCCATCGCGCTGAAAGGCCTCGATGTCTTTTTCACTAATGGTGTAAGAGCTGTGTGTCATGACCTGAAACTCCCTCAAGCAAGAAATAAAGGTGGCCGCAGGACAAATATTTCATGACACTCAACGAAGATAAAATAATATGTATTGATTTATCACCGAAGAAAATCTTATGAAGTTCAGCCTGCGACAACTCCGTTACGCACTCGCTGCGGCCAAACACAGCAACCTCACGCTGGCGGCCGAGGAGTTGCACGTTTCCCAACCCTCGATCTCCACGGCCATTACCGAGTTGGAACAGCTTTTCGGCCAGCCACTGTTTGTTCGCCAACGCGGGCTCGGCGTGTCCCTGACGCCCTTCGGCCGCACGGTGATGGCGCAGGCAAAACGGGTCTTGGCCGAGGCTCGAACCTTTTCGGATATCGGGACTGATAGCAGCGACTTTTCCGGGGAGCTGGTGCTGGGTTGCTACGAGGACCTGGCGCCTTATTGCCTGCCGCAGATCCTCAGACGACTGCAGCAGGACCATCCTCAGGTCACTGTCGATATGCGTGAAGGCGGGTTCGAATATCTCGGTAAGCGTCTCGCTGAAGGCACCCTGGAGTTGGCGCTGACGTACGACCTGGGATTGCCGGCAAACATGGAATGCATCGAGCTGCGCCAGCTGACGGCCCATGCCCTGTTGGCGGCTGATCACCCGTTGGCAAACGAGACCCATGTCAGCCTGCAAGCACTCAGCAAATGCAATCTGGTGGTGACTGACCAAATCCACAGCTGGCAGCACGTGCTGGACCTGTTCAACTTCCATGGGCTGTCGCCCGCCAGCGTCCAGCGCACCCACAGTTTCGAGTTTCAGCGCAGTCTCGTGGCCAATGGGTTCGGCGTGGCGCTGACCTATACCAGGCCGTTCGGTGACCACAGCTACGATGGTCAGCCGCTGGTCTGTCGTCCCATATGCGAAGAACTGCCCGCGCAGCGCATCGTATTGGCTTATGACCAGCGCTACCCGTTAACGCCACCCGCCGAAGCGTTCAAAAAGCAAGCCGTGACCTGGTTCAAGGAACGGCTGCCGTTTGCCTCAAATTGAATGGTTCAATGCCTCGTCCTACGCTCCAGCAATCGCACGCCGAGTGACAGCGGATAACACAGCGCAAAGTAGATCGCGCCCACAAGGATGTAGATTTCCAGCGGCATGAAGTACACGGAACTCAAGTCCTGAGCCCGCAACATCAGGTCCGGCGCCGCGATCAGCGAGGCCACAGAGGTGTCCTTCAACAGCGAGATCGCAACGTTGCCGATCGGCGCGAGCACGATGCGAATGGCCTGGGGCAACACGACCCAGCGCAACACCTTGAGATGCGGCATGCCAATCGCCTTCGCCGCCTCCACTTGCCCCTTGGGCACCGCCTCCAGACCCGAGCGGTAAATCTCCGACAGATACGCCGCCGCATTCAGCCCCAAACCAATCATCGCTGCCTGGAACGAGCTGAACTGAACGCCGATTTCGGTCAGGCTGAAGTAGACAATGAACAGTTGCACCAGTGCCGGGGTGCCACGAAACACCTCGATGTAGATCAGCGCCGCACGGCGCAATGGCCGGCTGCGAGACAATCGCGCCAGCGCCACCAGTAAACCGACGATCAAGCCGATAACCAACGCCCCGAACGCCAACTGGAGCGTGGCCCAGGCCGCGGCCAGCAATTCGACATGGGTTGCTTCCCACAACTCGCCATAGCCCATATCAGTTCTCCTTGACGACTTTGAGACGGCGTTCGGTGCGCGCCGCCCAATGGGAAAGCACAAGACTCAACACCAGGTAGATCATTGCCAACAGGAAGTAGATCAGGTTGGTCTGGTAGGTTTCGCTAACCAGCATTTTTGCCTTGAACGTCAATTCCGGTACGGCTGCCGCCGACGCCAGGGACGTGTCCTTGAGCAAGCCGATGGCGAAGTTGGCCATCCCCGGAATCGCGACCTTGAACGCCTGGGGCAGCACGATGATGCGCATCGCCAGGGAACGGGTCATGCCAATGGAAAATGCCGCTTCGCTTTGCCCACGATCGATGGTGCGGATGCTCGACCGAAACACCTCCGAAAGAATCGCGGCACCGTTCAGACCGAAACCGATAATCGCTGCACCGATGGCCGGCAAGGTGATGCCGATGTAGGTCAACCCGAAGTACAGGATGAACAGCTGGGTCAGGATCGGTATGTTGCGAAACACCTCCAGGTACACGCTGGCAATCAGGCTCAGCACGCGGCTGCGCGAGAGCCGCATCAACGCCAGGCAAAACCCCAGCAACGTCGCGACCACAAACGCGGCAGCCGTCAGACCGACAGTCGTCAGTGCACCGATGCCCAGCACATTCAAAAAGTACGGGAGCATTTCGACGGCTTTGTGCAGTGCAGTGTAATCGAACATCGATCAGTGCTCCTGCACGGCGCGGATGAAGTTCCGGGTGCGTTCGATCTGGCTCTCGCGGAAGATCTGCCGGGGCGGGCCCTGTTCGACAATGTTGCCGTCGGCCATGAAGATCACCTGATCGGAGACGCTTTCGGCGAAGTGCATTTCGTGGGTCACGATAATCATCGTCATGCCCTCCTCCGCCAGCTTGCGCATGACGGTCAGCACTTCACCCACCAGCTCCGGGTCCAGCGCCGAGGTGGCCTCGTCGAACAGCATCAACTTGGGTTGCATCGCCAGCGCCCGGGCGATGGCGATGCGTTGCTGTTGCCCACCCGAGAGCTGTTCCGGGTACACGTCACGCTTGGCGAACATACCGACCTTGTTCAGCAGATCCTCAGCCAGTTCCACCGCTTCCGCGCGGCTGCGTTGTTGCACCTTGAGTGGGCCGAGGATGATGTTGTCCAGCACCGAGAGGTGCGGAAACAGGTTGAAACGCTGGAACACCATGCCGATCTCGGTGCGCATCCGCGCCAGCTCCTTGTCGCTCATGGGCACTTTTCGGGTGCCCACCAGCCGCTGACCGATCAGTTCGTTATCGATGTAAATGTCGCCTTTGGTCGGCTCTTCCAGGTAATTGACGCAGCGCAGCAAGGTGGTCTTGCCCGAGCCGCTGGGGCCGATGAGCGAGATCTTCTGGCCCTGCTGTACGTTGAGGTCGATGCCTTTGAGCACGTCCAGGTTGCCGAAGGACTTGTAGAGCCCCTCGATCCGCACCAGTGGAGTTGATTCAGCCATGAGCAATGTCCGTAAGTAGATGACGTAATGACTCAGGCAAAGGCCTGACTGAAATCTCGCGCCGGGTGTTCGAACGGGCCGATGAGGTTGCCCTTCTCATCCCGGTCCACGCCGATGCGCGGGTCCTTGGTCGGAGGCACAAGGTAGTCGGGGTTCTTGATCCCGTATTTGGCGAGGATCGGTTTGATCTGATCCGTGGCTTTCAACCAGCGCAGCCCCTGGTTCACACCATCGAACAAGTCCTGGTTCTGCGGATGAACACCCCAGATCGCCTCGAACTTGGCGGTCAGGCTGGGGAATTTTTCATCGTAGGACATGGGGATTTGTTTGAGCTTGAGGCTGGGGTCCTGAAGGATCATGTAGTCGATGGTTGGGGCATCCAGCACGGCAAAATCCAGGCGCCCGGCACGCACGTCACGCAGGCAGGAATCGGTGTTGTCGTAGAGTTTCACCTCCTTCACGCCGTCGATTTTCTTCATGTCCGGGATAGTGAAATAGCCTGTGATGGCGCCGATGGTGCGGCCCTTCACGTCGTTCACGGTGATGGCGGTATCGAATGGCTCGTTGTCGCGCATGATCACGTAGGCACCGGTGTAGAACACCGGGTCGGTCAACAGCAGGATCTTGGAGCGCATCGGGTTCCAGGCGAAGTTGCCACCGAACCAGTCGGCGCGCCCCGACCTCACCGCTTCCACCACCGCCGGGAACCCCATGGTCAGCACGTCGAGCTTGAGCTCGAGGCGATCGGCGATGATCTTCAGCAATTCCAGATCGGTGCCGACGGGTGTGCCTTCGCGCAGCGCGCCCAGGGGCATGTCGCCCAGGCAAGCCGCGGTCAGGTAGCCCTCGCGCACGGTCTTGATCGGTTTTCCGGCCGCGAAAGCGAAGGACATCGGGCCCATCGCGCTTGCCGCCAATGCCGCTAACGAACCGTAGCCAGTGGCCTTGAGGAGACCGCGTCGGGAGAAACCTTGGGTATCAAACTTGAAGTCGGACATAGATCACCTATGGAGAAATTGTTGTTTTGACCGGTACAAGCCTTACCACTCAATCGCCGTCCCTGGCTGGATGTCCCTGTGTTCTATGACCGTGTCGACAAGCCCGCCAGGATGTCGATGGCGTTGACGTGGGGCTTGCTGAGCTGCTGGCGACGGCGCTTGAGTATCAGATAGGCGACAGAAACCACGCCGAGACTGACCAGGCTGGCGAGGAACTGCGTACGCAAGGATTCCTGGAACGCCATGGCGACCAAAACACTCGCAATGACTGCCACCACAGCATAGGACAGCCACGGGAACAGCCACATCTTGAGGGTCAGTCGGGCCGGCGCCGTGGCTTCTACCTGACGGCGAACCTTGATTTGCGCGAGCGCTACTGCGAGGTACACGAACAACATCACCGCACCCGACGCGTTGACCAGAAACAGGAACACACCTTCCGGAGAAATGATCGCCGCCATGATGGCGATGTAGCCGATCACACTGCTGAGCAGCACCGCCGCCCTTGGTACTTTGCGGCCGGTGAGCGTCGACAGTTTCGCCGGTGCATCACCGCGCTGGCTGAGGCCGAACAGAATCCGCGAAGACACGTACAACCCGGAGTTCAGCGCCGAGAGCACGGCCACCAGCACCACCGCTTGCATGATCATCGCCGCGCCGGGAATACGCATGACTTCAAGCGCCGCCACGAACGGCGAGTGACCGGCAACGATTTGCCCCCAGGGCACCACGCAGACGATCAGGAAGATCGAGCCGACATAGAACGTGATGACGCGGAAGATCACCGAACGGGTCATGTTCGCCACGTTCTTCGAGGGGTCGTCGGATTCAGCGGCGGCGATGGTCGCGATCTCGGCGCCACCCACGGCGAAGATCACCGTCGGTACACCGGCCAGAATCGCACTCACGCCGTAAGGCATGAAGCCGCGGTCATTCACCAGGTTGCCCAACAGGTCGCTGGTGCTCGGCGCGAAACCGAAGAGGTAGGCGCCGACCACGAAGATGAAGACAATGATCGCGAACACTTTCAATGAAGCGAACCAGTACTCGAATTCGCCGTAGGACTTCACCGACAGGCAATTGATGGCGGTCATGATCGCCAACAGGCTCAAACCGATCATCCACGCCGGCAACGGTATCCATTGCTGGAGAATGTTGGCGCCGACCACCGCTTCCACCGCCACCACAATCACCCAGAAGTACCAGTACAACCAGCCACTGGTGAACCCGACCCAATTTCCCAGGCCAATTCGGGCGTATTCGGTAAAGGAGCCGACGCCGGGCAAGGCCACGGCCATTTCTCCGAGCATGCGCATAACCAACATCACCACGATGCCGGCAGCGAGATAACTCAGGAAGGCCGCCGGCCCAATCGCCTGAATCGTCGCGCTACTGCCGACAAACAAGCCTGCGCCAATGATCCCGCCGAGGGAGATCATCGTGATATGGCGCTGGCGCAAGGCCCCGCTGAGGCGTTGTTGACCGGGGTTTGTATCGGTTGGGTGGGCGTGGTTCATAGGATGACCTCCGCTTTATTGGGTGGGGTCGATCGACCGGATAATTTCATCGAAGACTTTGCACGAGGGGGACAACACACCGGATACTCTGTGCCGCCCGCGGACAGGCTGAACAGTCGGTGGTGCCGGGGCGCCGAGGGCGAGCCCGGCTGGAACGTTTCGATAGTCATGTGCGTACCCGTTGGGCTGAGCATGGCAGCCATTTTCTTATTGTGTTGCATGACAAGCATTACAACTAACACACTAATCACGGTTTTTTAGCTTGTCAATGGGCTTTGTATCGGATAAAAAGCAATACAAATTTGCTTATTGTCTTGCTACAAGCATGACAAGCAGGGATAAAGCACCATGAGTCAATTCGAACAACTGCTGGACGAACTGAAAGCCAATGCGGCTTTGCAGCGCGACAAAGCGGGAACCCTTTACGCCCAATTGGCCGATTCACTGGCCGAAGCGATCGGCAACGGCAAACTCAAGCCGGGCGAGCGCCTGCCGCCTCATCGCGAGTTCGCCAGTGCGCTGGGGGTGAACATCACTACGGTGACCAAAGCCATGGCCGTCCTGCAACAAAAAGGCTTGGTCGAAAGCCGTCCGGGGCGTGGCACGCAAGTCGCGCAGCCACGGCATCCGGCCGCCCAATTCCAGTCGGCACCGAGCAATGACCCGGGGACCGTCGACCTGAGCGTCAACCGTCCGGCCACCGACGGTTTCAATCGGGTGCTGGCGCAGTTGCTGCCACGTCTTTCCAGCGACCCGCGCTTTGGCGACATGAAGGACTATCACCCGTCCGAAGGCCCGCTTTGGGCCCGTGAAGCCGCCGCACAATGGTTGCGTCATACCGGCGTCGAGGCTCAGGCCTCGCAGATGCTGATCGTCGAAGGCGCCCAGCATGGCATCGCCAATACCTTGCGCAGCCTGACCAACAGCGGCGATACCGTGCTGGCCGACAGCGTGACCTATCAAGGCATCAATGCTTTGTGCCGCTCGCTGGGTCTGATCCTGATCGGGGTCGACGCCGATGCACGCGGCATGTCGCCCGAAGCGTTGCGCCTGGCGTGTGCCGAACATCAGCCACGGCTGTTGTTTCTGGTGCCGTCGATCCATAACCCGACTGCCATCACGCTGGACGCCGAGCGCCGCGAAGAACTGGCCGCAGTGATTCGGCAAACCAACTTGCTGGTCATTGAAGACGACGTGTATCGACCGCTGCTGGATCAGTCGCCTCCCTCCTTCGCGTCCCTGATGCCGGAGCGCACGATTTACATTTCCGCTCTGTCCAAATGCATCGCGCCGGGGTTGCGCATGGGGTTTGTCATGGCGCCTCAGCCGCTGGTGCAAGACATCGCCGCCATGCAGCGCATCGACTGCTGGAGCACTTCGCCGCTGACGGCGCTGATCGCCACCCGGTTGATCGAGGACGGTCATGCCGACCAGCTGGTCTCGGAACAACGCGAAGAACTGCATATCCGCCAGGCGCTGCTCGCCACTCACCTTGAAGGCCTGGAGTTCCAGCACAGCGCCACCGGCACCCACGCCTGGCTGGTCCTGCCGGAACCCTGGACCGGCTCGCGTTTCGCCCGTCTGTGTCAGGACCGAGGCGTAGTGCTGCTCGCCGGAGGCGCCTTCACCTTGCGTCCGGAGCTCTCACCGCAAGCGGTGCGAATCAACATCTCGGCGGCCCTGTCACGGGAGCAGCTGATCAAAGCCCTGGGCGTTATCAGCCAACTGGCACGCCAAGGTCATCTCTATATGCACAACCGGATCTGAGGACATGACACAGCCAGTTCATTGTGAAATTGCCGTAATCGGCGCAGGCGTTGTCGGCGTTGCCACCGCACTCTGGCTTCGTCGCCAGGGTTACCAGGTGTTGTTGCTCGAGCGCGATGCGATTGCCAGCGGCGCGTCCTACGGCAATGCCGGCACGCTGGCGCCTTACGGCGTAATGCCGATTGCCCAGCCATCGCTGTTGAAGGCGATTCCGTCGCTGCTGTTTTCGCAGGAGTCGCCCTTCGTCATCAACTGGGCGCGCCTGCCCCGTTTGATGCCCTGGCTACTGCGGTTTCTCAACGAATGTCGCGCTTCGCGCTGCGAAGCCAACACCCTGGCCCTGACCAAAATACTCGAGCACACCTACAGCGGTTACGCGCCGTTACTGGTCGACTGCCCGCAGGCTGATCAACATTTGCGTCACAACGGCTGCCTCTACGCCTACGGAACCGAACAAGGTTTCGCCGGTGCGCAAGCGGCCATCGAGTTGCGCCGATCCCTGGGCATTGCGCAACAGGTATTGAAGCCAGCCGAAGTGGACCAATTGGAACCGGCCCTCGCGGGTAAAACGGTGGCGGGCATTCTGTTTCCAGAGTCGTCACACATGGATGACCCGCGAGCCTTCATTGAAGCGCTGGCCGCGCCACTGATTGCCGAAGGCGCGTTGCGTCAGGCGACGATCACCGGTGTGCAACGCCAGACCGATGGCCTGCACCTGCGCAGCGCCGAAGGTCAGACCTACCGCGCCGATAGGGTTGTGCTGTGCGGCGGCGCCTGGTCGGCTGCGCTGGCACGTCAGGTCGGGGATCACATTCCGCTGGATACCGAGCGCGGTTATCACATCGAATTCGACCTGCAAGACACCTTGCTCAACCGCCCCTGCTGCCCGGTGGAAAGCGCGTTCTATATGACGCCCATGGCCGGGCGACTGAGGGTGGCGGGCACGGTGGAGCTCGGCTCGATCGACGACCCGGCCAATCCAAAGCGCTTCGACTATCTGGAGCGACATGTGCGCCACGTTATGGGCCTGACAGAACCTGTCGCCCGCAAATGGCTCGGGTTCCGTCCTTCCTTACCCGACTCGTTACCGGTCATTGGCCCGTCGCCGAACGAACCGAGGATGATCTACGCCTTTGGCCACCAGCACCTGGGCCTGACCCTGGCCGGGGCAACCGGTCAGTTGGTCGCCGACTGCATCGCCGGCAAGGCCCCAGGCTGGCTCGACAGTTTTTCCGTGCAACGTTTTTAAGCCACGCCATTCCACAGGAGAGCAATTGATGCCAACCATCGAGCGCAAACACACCAATCAGCGCATGAGTCAAATCGTCATTCACGGCAACACCGTGTTCCTCGCCGGCCAGGTCGGCGCGGTCCATAACACTGTCGCCGATCAGACTCGCGATGCTCTGGCAAAAGTCGATGCCTTGCTCAAAGAAGCCGGCTCGGCCCGGGAACACTTGCTGCAAACAACCATCTGGCTGGCCGACATGGCAGACTTTGAGGCGATGAACGCCGTATGGGATGCCTGGGTACCGACGGGGCATGCACCGGCACGCGCCTGTGGCGAGGCGAAACTGGCAGATCCTCGGTTGTTGGTGGAAGTCATTGTCTGCGCGGCGAGGGGGTGAATTCTTACGGCGTTCTCGTAGGTTTCAAATGTCCAGTACAGCCGATAGCTGCCTTTGGTGACGGGCAGCTATGTTCATGATCGAAAACGTGTCTGGTATGGTTTTCAGCAGAACTCACCGGAACGAAAATAGAGGTCGAAACCCCTCTTTTCAACGCTGAACGTAAATATCGCGCACAAAAAAACGCCACTCATTGAGTGGCGTTTTTTGTGAATCTTGGAGCGGGAAACGAGACTCGAACTCGCGACCCCGACCTTGGCAAGGTCGTGCTCTACCAACTGAGCTATTCCCGCGTCTTGGTGTGGCGCATTCTATAGAATCCAGATGCCCCGTCAACCCCTTGATTCAAAAAAGTTTATTTCTTTTCCACATCGGTCTTCAGATGCGGCCAGGCAGCCCGCAAATACTGGACCATGGACCACAACGTCAGGCCCGCAGATATCAGCAGCAAGGCGTAACCCAGCAGCACCCAGAACGTGAAATCCGACGGATTGGCCAGCAGGATCACCAGCGCCAGCATTTGCGCGGCGGTCTTCCATTTGCCCAGGTTCGACACCGCGACGTGAGCGCGGGCGCCGAGTTCGGCCATCCATTCGCGAAGTGCCGAGACGACAATCTCGCGACCGATGATCACGGCGGCCGGCAGCGTGAGCCACAGGTTGCCATGTTCTTGCACCAGCAATACCAACGCAACGGCGACCATCAGCTTGTCAGCCACGGGATCAAGGAAAGCCCCGAACGGTGTGCTCTGTTCCAGTCGGCGGGCCAGATACCCATCCAGCCAGTCTGTGGCAGCGGCAAATGCGAACACCGAGGCGGACGCGAGGTAGCTCCATTGATACGGCAGGTAGAACAGTAAAATGAAGATCGGAATGAGCAGGACGCGTAGTACGGTAATCAGATTAGGGATATTCATCGGCACAACTGGCTACGAGGTGAGGGGGCATTCTACTCGCTGTGCAGATTGGCATAAATCAACTCTGCGAGCTTTTTACTGATCCCGGGTGCTTTGGCGATCTCTTCGATGCTGGCACGAGACAGCTCCTGCAATCCACCAAAATGTTTCAACAAATCGCGGCGACGGGTCGGTCCGACACCGGCAACGCCCTCCAGTGTAGACGTGCGGCGAGTTTTGCCACGACGGGCGCGGTGCCCGGTAATCGCGAAACGGTGAGCTTCGTCGCGTATCTGCTGGATCAAATGCAGCGCGGGGGAATCACCGCGCAAGGTGAATTCGTGGGCAGCATCATTCAGATACAGAGTTTCGAAACCGGCCTTGCGCGTGGCGCCCTTGGCTACGCCCAGCAAAATCAGATCAGGCACGGCCAATTCATTGAGCACGTCGCGGGCCATGGACAGCTGCCCCTTGCCACCGTCCACCAGCAAAATGTCCGGTAGCTTGCCCTCCCCGTCCTTCAGTTTGCTGAAGCGTCGGGTCAGGGCCTGGTGCATCGCGGCGTAGTCATCACCCGGGGTGACGCCTTCAATGTTGTAGCGACGGTAGTCGGACTTGATCGGACCTTCGGGGCCGAACACCACGCAGGAGGCCACGGTCGCTTCGCCACTGGAGTGACTGATGTCGTAACACTCCAGGCGCTGCGGTGGCTCATCCAGGTTCAACACCTCCGCCAGGGCATCGAAACGTGCAGCAACGTGTTGACGGTTGGCCAGTCGCGCTCCCAGCGCCTGCTCGGCATTGGTGACCGCCAACTGTTGCCAACGTGCTCGCGTACCACGAACCCTATGACTGATGGTCAATTCGCGACCGCGCAGCTCATCGATGGCCGCAATCAGGGTCGGGAAGTCTTCGTGAACCACGTTGACGATCAGTTCGCTCGGCAAGTCGCGCTCGGGACTGCTGATGAAGTACTGGCCGAGAAACGCCGCCATGACTTCAGAAACGTCCTCTTCAATACCCACCTGCGGAAAGAAGTTCTTGCTCCCCAGCACCCGCCCGCCACGCACACTGATCAAATGAACGCAGGCACCACCCGGATTGACAAACGCTGCGATCACGTCGACATCGCCCGTCCCGCCTTCCATGCTTTGCTGGTCCTGGACCCGGCGCAGTAATGAAATCTGATCGCGCAACTCGGCCGCACGCTCGAACTCGAGGTTGATCGCCGCCTCTTCCATTCCTGCGGACAATTCATCCGTCAGCGCATTGCTGCGCCCCTCAAGGAACATCACCGAGTGCCGTACGTCTTCAGCGTATACCTCAGGTTCCACCAGCCCGACACAGGGCGCCTTGCAGCGCTTGATCTGGTATTGCAGACAAGGGCGTGTGCGGTTCTTGTAATAGCTGTCTTCGCACTGACGAACAAAAAACGTCTTCTGCAGCAAGCTCAGGCTTTCGCGAATCGCACCGGCGCTGGGATAAGGGCCGAAATATTTGCCCTTGGCCTTTTTTGCACCGCGATGGATGCTCAAGCGTGGAAACTGACCATCCGAGAGAAAGACGTAGGGGTAGGATTTATCGTCGCGCAGCAGGATGTTGTAGGGCGGACGCCACTCCTTGATCAGCGTCTGCTCAAGCAACAAGGCTTCGGTTTCATTGGCCGTAATCGTCGTTTCGACCTGAGCGATACGCGCGACCAGCGCCGCGGTCTTGGGCGCAAGACCGGATTTGCGGAAGTAACTCGACAGGCGATTCTTGAGGTTCTTGGCCTTGCCGACGTAGAGCAGGCGTGCCTCGCTGTCGAACATGCGATACACACCGGGACGCCCACTGACCGTCGACAGAAAGGCGCTTGGATCGAAGACTTCAGTCATTTTCAGAGACTGGCATCGACCATGCCGTGACGAACCGCCAACAGCGTCAACTCGACATCGCTGCTGATCGAAAGCTTTTCGAAAATGCGGTAACGGTAAGTGTTCACGGTTTTTGGCGACAGACACAGTTTGTCGGAAATGATCTGGACCTTCTGGCAGCCGACAATCATCAGCGCGATCTGGATTTCCCGCTCCGACAAGGCGTCGAAAGGCGAATCATTGGTCGGCTGGAAGGATTTGATCGCCAGTTGCTGTGCAATTTGCGGACTGATATAGCGCTGCCCGGCAAACACCAGGCGGATGGCCTGGACCATTTCCGGCAATCCGGCGCCCTTGGTCAGATAGCCCGCGGCCCCTGCCTGCAACAACCGAGTCGGAAACGGATCTTCTTCGCACACGGTGACCGCGACGACTTTGATATCCGGATGACTGCGCAATAATTTGCGCGTGGCTTCAAGACCGCCGATGCCGGGCATCTTGACGTCCATCAGTACCACATCGGGTTTCAACTCACGCGCCTTGAGCAGGGATTCTTCGCCTGACTCAGCCTGGCCGACTACTTGCAGGCCATCGATGTCAGCCAGCATTCGTGTAATGCCTGTACGAACGAGATCATGATCATCGACTACTAGCACCCTAATCAAGCAGACACCTCGCGAAATGGTCTTATTGGGTTGCCGACACCTTAGCAAAAAGCAACTGGCAGACCTAGCGGCAAGCGTCATATAAAAAGTTTCAATACATCTTGAAAGGCTTGTCGTAAGCGTGTTTCAGCCGGGCGAGGCATTGATATCACGCTGCATTCTCAGGAAACACTCGTCCGTGCCGACCACCTTCAGGCCCTTTCTTTCATACAACGCTTGCGCGGGATTGTTTTCAAAAACCGTCAAACGCAATGCCGGACGCCGTTCCTGGCACGCAATGGCGAATACCTGATCAATCGCCCAGGAACCGGCGCCCTGCCCTCGAAACGCTTCGAGGACGTGCAGTTCGCGGATGTACAGGGCTTGGGCGTCACGACTCAGACTGAAAAAGCCCAACACAGTACTGCCACTTACAATCAACCAGTTCTTGCGCCCGGCCCAGCCAACATCGAACCCTTCGTCCTGCCACAGCAGATCGTGCTGAATGTAATAGCGGAGCATGTTGTTGCGGGTCAGTTCACGAGCGAAGTCGAGGTCCCGGGATGTCGCCGGACGTAATTCAAATACCATCACCCCAATGCAACCTCCACTAATTGCCCTTTCCAGCCGTCAGCGTTGCGTCGAGCAACGACCATCAGGTTACCGGTTCCGGGTGCAGACGCAATCAGCGAGCCGTCCGCCGCCCAGATCGCGCTGCGTCCTGCCGATTCCCAGCCACCCGTTGCACCGCCATGGTTGGCCATCAGGACCGCCATCGAATGAGTGCTGGCGTAGCCTTGCAACAACGCGGTATCCGGGGCGTAGCCGTTTTCCGTGATCAGCACGCCCGCCGCATAGAGATCGGCGCCCTGCTGCGCCGCTGCGGCGGCATGACTGGCGTGAGAGAAATCCGCGCACACCGCCAACGCGACCGTATCGGCACCTATGGTCAGGGTCGAACCGCCGGTTCCCGGTGCAAATGCAACCTCCTCGCCTGGATGTAGATGTTGCTTGCTGTAGATCCCGAGCGATCCATCAGCGCCCAACACCAACGCCCCAATCAATACCGGTGAATCCTCCGACAGGCGAATCGGCATCCCGACGACAGTCGTCACACCGACTTCCCGCGCGAAATCCCGTAGCGGTTGCAGCACCTCGGCGTCTGGCGCAATGGCCAATTCAGCCGCAAGTCCACGCTCGTACCCGGTCAGCGATAACTCCGGGAACACCAGCAATTGCACGCCCTGCTCCGCGGCAAGTTGCATGAAGCGCTGATGCCACACCATGTTTGCGGCAAGGTCACCGGCGATGGAGATCGATTGGGCAGCGGCAATGATCAGTGGCGTCATGGTTCGTCCTTGTGACGTTGTACGTAAGCGAAACACAAAGTGTGTCACAACCGGCGACGCACTCAAGCGATAGAAAATGCCGTCGGTG
Source organism: Pseudomonas sp. GL_093 (assembly GCF_057837605.1). NCBI lineage: Bacteria > Pseudomonadati > Pseudomonadota > Gammaproteobacteria > Pseudomonadales > Pseudomonadaceae > Pseudomonas > Pseudomonas sp. GL_093. The sequence goes on from NZ_CM174448.1 coordinate 4,045,116, forward strand.
ATCGATAGCATTTTCTGATTGAATCCGTGTACCGGCCTCTAGTAAGCTCGGCGCATTCATCGGAGAAAGACCATGTCCAGCCCCCTCTCACAGCTTCGTACCGTCAGCGCCCTGCGCTCGGTGGCGGCTGCCCGGGTGAATGACGTTTGTGCTCCGGTCAGCTTTTATTTTGGGTATTGGTTTAGCCACTGGCGCGCCTGATACCCACACGGCGCCCACTTTAAACGGGTCGCCACCAGAGAATTCTCAACCCCCGGTCGGCTTCCCGACCGGGGGTTTTGTTTTTTCAGCCCCGCACATTTTTAGCGACACACCAGACAACCAGAGGATTCAACAATGAACTACGCCACTTATTACCGTTACGACAGTTTTACCGCCTGGCGATTTAGCAGCCTCCGCTCGGGACAGCCTGCCGCCTCCGATCGGTCACCCACAGGTGGCAAGCACACACACGCAGCCAATCCGGCCAATTGTCGAACACCCCAGTAGGGCCGAGCGCGCGGGAACGAACCCGCCGCCAGCCCAGGAAGCCCGAATATGAACTCGTCCGTCTCTGCTCTGCCGCTGTCCACCTTGAGCCCTGCCAATGAAGCGCTGACCCTGCGTCTGCCCAGCTCATTGCAACTCAAACAGCAACTGCCACTCAGCAACGTCCTGAGCCAGCAAGTCGCCGCCCACCGCCAAGCGGTTCGCGCGATCCTCAACGGTGAAGACTCCCGTCTGCTGGTCATCGTCGGCCCCTGCTCGATTCACGATCCTCAGTCCGCCCTCGAATACGCCGGCAACCTCGCCCGCCTCGCCGCCGACGTCAGCGATGAAATGCTGCTGGTGATGCGCGCCTACGTCGAAAAACCCCGCACCACCATCGGCTGGAAAGGCCTGGCCTACGACCCGCAGCTCGATGGCAGCGATGACATGGCGGGCGGTTTGACGTTGTCCCGCGAGTTGATGCGCGAAATGCTCCGCCTGGGACTGCCGATTGCCACCGAACTGCTGCAACCGATGGCTGCCGGCTACTTCGACGATCTGCTGAGCTGGGTCGCCATTGGCGCTCGCACCACCGAATCGCAGATCCACCGTGAAATGGCCAGCGGCCTGAGCATGCCGGTCGGCTTCAAGAACGGCACCGATGGTGGTGTCGGTGTGGCCAGCGACGCCATGCGCTCGGCCGCCCATCCGCATCGCCATTTCGGTGTCGACAGCCAGGGGCATCCAGCAATCATTCAAACGCCGGGCAATCCCGATACCCACCTGGTGCTGCGTGGCGGACACCGCGGGCCGAACTACGACCGCGACAGCGTCGCCCGGGTGAACAACGATTTGACCAAACTGAAGATCCCGGCCCGGATCATGGTCGACTGCAGCCATGCCAACAGCGGCAAAGACCCGTTGCGTCAGCCAGCGGTGTTTAACGATGTGCTTGAACAGCGCCTGCAAGGTGATCGATCACTGATCGGCATGATGATCGAGAGTCACCTGTTCGAAGGCTGCCAACCGCTGAGCCCGTCAATGCGTTACGGCGTGTCAGTCACGGACGGCTGCCTTGGCTGGAGCGGGACGGAATTGTTGTTGCGCCAGGCCGCCGATCGGCTCAGATCGCAGAGCAAGGATCAACAATCGGCGTGAGCCACACCCATCGTCCAGTCCTCCCATTGAGGACTGGACGTCGGAATCGAGACACGATTAACAGGCAAAGGGTGTTCCCTGAGTAGGCCATCGCAGGAAAACGCTCTGTTACAGATAAAAAGATGTCCAAATATTCCGAACAAGACCTCATCTACTTTCGAGCTTTCGTACATTTTCTATTCCATTTTCATCAGGTTACAGCGGCTTTTTCATACAACGCCGAACAGCGGGTGTGCTTTAGAGTGAGCCCATCAACACCCCTATGAACGACTGTGAAAAAGGAAAGAACATGCTACGGAATGCAACTACTCAGTATCCGATCCTGTTGGTCCACGGGCTCTTCGGCTTCGATCGCATCGGCAAGATCGAACTCTTTCATGACGTCAAGCAGGCTCTCAGGAGTGCAGGCGCAAGAGTGCTTATCCCGTACTTGTCGGCTACCCATAGCAATGAAGTTCGAGGCGACCAACTTCTGGCGCAGATCGAACGGGTACTGGAAGGAACCGGTGCAAACAAAGTCAACCTGATCGGCCACAGCCAAGGCGCACTCGCTGCACGTTATGCGGCAGCGACAGCGCCGGAAGCAATCGCTTCGGTGACGTCCGTCAGCGGACCGAATCACGGCTCGGAACTGGCTGACTTCTTGCGTAAGGCGCTGACGCCCGGGCGCCTGCCGGAACACGTCGCCGAGACGGTTGCAACGTTGTTTGCAGACTTTCTATCGTTGCTCAGCGGCCACCGCCACCTACCGCAGAACGCCATCGCCGCGCTGAATGCCCTGACCACCGAAGGCGTAGGCGCGTTCAATGACAAGTACCCCCAGGGGTTGCCGAAAACCTGGGGTGGCAAGGGTCGCGAACGGGTCGACGGCGTACGTTATTACTCCTGGAGTGGCACCCTGCAGGGCGACCTCCTCGACAAAGGGCTTGATGCTCTGAGTCCGCTGCACGGGTTCCTCCGCGCCTTTTCCCGATACTTCACCACCGAACCCGAGCAGAACGATGGCCTGGTTGGCCGCTACAGCTCCCATTTGGGCAAAGTCATCCGGTCCGACTACCCGCTGGATCATCTGGACAGCCTCAGCCAGACCGCCGGTCCGCTGCGCAAGGGCATCGACCCGATTGCCCTGTATGTGCAGCATGCGGAACGCCTGAGAAATGCCGGCCTATAAAGGAATACCGTACCGTCCTGCATAGTCTGTACGGAACTTTGAGAAGAAATAGACCACTGAATCCGGTAGGCTCCGCACTTTACTGAACATTGAAAGGAGTATTTCACCATGGCTAAAGCCACTGCCCGTCACATCCTCGTTGCCAGCGAAGCCAAGTGCAACGAATTGAAAACCCAGATCGAAGGCGGCGCTGATTTCGCCGAAGTCGCCAAAGCCAACTCCACTTGCCCGTCCAGCCGCCAGGGCGGTGATCTGGGTTCGTTCGGTCCAGGCCAGATGGTCAAGGAATTCGACGCCGTGGTCTTCAGCGCACCGATCAACGTGGTGCAAGGCCCGGTCAAGACCCAGTTTGGTTACCACCTGCTGGAAGTGACCAGCCGTCAGGACTGATCAACCCTTGAGTTTTCTGCACAACGGCCCGCCTTTTGGTGGGCCGTTGTGTTTCAGTTACGTGATACGGGTGGCGAGGGACGCGCCGCTAGCGTACAAATTGTGGTTATTGACCACCCGGCTCTAAGGCTGACAATGCGACTGGCGTTCCCTACTTTATTGCTCACGGCCGTGGCCCTGTTATTGAGCGTCACCGGTGTGACTGCAGCACCGCAACATGCGTTGACCGTGTACGGTGAACCGGCGAAGTATCCTGCCGGCTTTAGTCATTTTGCCTACACAAACCCGCAAGCCCCCAAGGGCGGCACAATGCGCCGCTCGGCCGTCGAAATCGGTCATTTCGATCATATGTTGCCCTACATCGATAAAGGCATTGGCGTCACACAGATCGACGGCCTGCTTTACTCGCCCCTCGCCCAGCGTTCGCTGGACGAGCCGTACACCGTGTACGGCCTGGTGGCTTCGAGGATGGAGCGCTCGGACGACGGTTTGTTTCTGCGCTTCTATCTGAACCCCAAGGCCCGTTTCGCGGACGGCAAACCGATCACGGCCGAAGACGTTCGTTACACTTTCGACCTGTTGATGACTCAGGGCAGCCTGCGTTATCGCACCCAATTTGCCGACGTCAAAGGCGTCGAAGTGGAATCACCTCTAACGGTTCGGTTCGACTTGAAAAGTAATGAAAACCGTACCCTGCCCCTTGATATCGCGACCTTGCCGGTGTTTCCCGAGCATTGGTGGAAGACTCGCGACTTCGCCAATGGTGGCGGTTACGAGCCACCGCTGGGCAGCGGTCCCTACAGGGTGAGCAAGGTCGACTCCGGTCGCAGCATCACCTTCGAGCGCAATGCCGATTGGTGGGGCAAGGATTTACCGGTCAGCCGCGGCCTCTACAACTTCGATCGTTTCAGCATCGAGTACTTCGGCGATACCGACGTCGCCCGTCAGGTCCTGCGCGGCGGAGCCTACGACTACAACCGAGAATTCTCCGCCACCGCTTACTCCATTGGCTACGACAGCCCGGCCCTGAGTGACGGGCGATTGCAAAAGGCGCACCTGGCAACGCAAGCGCCCCAAACGGCTCAGGGCTTCGTGTTCAACCTGCAAAACCCGCTGTTCCAGGACCGTCGAGTGCGCCAGGCACTGGCCATGCTCTGGGATTTCGAGTGGAGCAACCGGCAGATGATGCGCGACATGTACATCCGCCAGCAGAGTTACTTTTCCAACACCGACCTCGCTGCCCGGACACTGCCGGACGCCGGCGAACTGGCGATTCTCGAACCGCTGCGCGGGCAGATCCCCGACGAGGTGTTCACCCAGGTTTTCCAGGCACCGAAAACTGATGGCAGTGGCCTGATACGCGACAAACAGTTGCAGGCACTCGATTTGCTCGAACAGGCCGGCTGGAAACCCGATGGCGATCAACTGGTCAATGCCGAAGGCCAGTCGCTGAGTTTCACTTTCCTGGTCAGCCAGAACGGCATGGACCGCTTGCTGCTGCCTTATAAGCGCACCCTGAAACAGATCGGCATCGACATGAACATCCGCCGTATCGACTCGTCCCAATACGTGAATCGCCTGATGAGCCGCGACTACGACATGATCGTCACCGGCTACCCGGTCACGACATCGCCCGGGGGTGAACTGCTCAATTACTTCGGCTCGATCTCGGCCAACGACCCTGGTGCCAATAACTACATGGTGTTGAAAAATCCGGCGGTCGACACACTGATCACCGGGCTGGTTCGCGCCACCACCCAACCTGAAATGCTGCACTACGCCCACGCGCTGGACCGGGTGCTGCAATGGAACTACTACTGGATTCCCAACTATTACCCGCCGGGCAGCTCCACCGTGTGGTGGAATCGTTTCGGCAGGCCCAACGAGCAAGCGAGCAATGACGAAGCCATCGAGAGCTGGTGGGAAATCAGCTCCACGCCGCTGACCAACCAACAGATGACCGCTGAGCAAATCAGCCGTGGCAAACCCGGAGGGCCGCACTGATGTGGGCTTACATACTGCGACGTCTGCTGCTGATCATTCCGACGCTGGTGATCATTCTTCTGGTCAACTTCATCATCGTCCAGGCCGCGCCGGGCGGCCCGGTGGAACAGGCCATCGCGCACTTGCAAGGCATCGGCGGCGCGAGTGTCGGCGGCGGTTCCGGCGAACGCATGTCCGGCACCTCCCGATCCAGTCGCGGCCTCGACCCGCAACTGATCAAGGACATCGAAAAGCAATACGGCTTCGATAAACCAGCGCACGAACGCCTGTGGTTGATGCTCACCAGCTACGCGCGCCTGGACTTCGGCAAGAGCTTTTTCCGCGGCGCGACCGTCACCGACCTGATCCTGGAAAAAATGCCGGTGACCATTTCCCTTGGGCTCTGGGCGACGCTGATCACCTACCTGGTGTCGATTCCTTTGGGCATCCGCAAGGCCGTGCACCACGGCAGCCACTTCGATATCTGGAGCAGCACCGCGATCGTCATCGGCTACGCCATGCCGGCGTTTCTGTTCGCGATGTTCCTGATCGTGGTCTTCGCCGGTGGCACCTCGCTGAACTGGTTCCCGGTGCGCGGGCTGGTCTCGGACAACTTCGAGTCGCTGTCGACCGTGGGCAAAATCGCCGATTACTTCTGGCACCTGGTATTGCCCGTGACGGCGCTGGTGATCGGCGGGTTCGCCACGCTGACCATTCTGACCAAGAACTCCTTCCTCAATGAAATCACGCGCCAGTACGTGGTCACTGCCCGCGCCAAGGGTCTGAGCGAACGCCGAGTGCTCTACGGTCACGTGTTTCGCAATGCCATGTTGCTGGTGGTCTCGGGGATTCCCCAGGCGTTTATCAGCGTATTTTTCGCCGGCTCACTGTTGATTGAAGTGATTTTCTCTCTCGACGGCCTGGGTCGCATGAGTTACGAAGCCGCGGTTTCCAGGGACTATCCGGTGGTATTCGGTTCGCTGTTCATCTTCACCCTGTTCGGTCTCTTGATAAAAATTGTCGGCGACCTCTGCTACACCCTCGTCGACCCGCGTATCGACTTCGCCTCGAGGAACGCCTGATGTTCAAGCTCTCGCCGCTAGGTCGTCGTCGTTTCGAGCGGTTCAAGAAAAACCGTCGCGGCTGGTGGTCGCTGTGGTTGTTTGTCGGCCTGTTCCTGTTGACCCTCGGTGGTGAGCTGATCGCCAACGACAAACCGCTGATCGTCAGCTACCAGGGCTCCCTCTACTTCCCGGCCCTGAAGCGTCATACCGAGCAGGAATTTGGCGGGCAGTTGCCGTTCCAGGCGGACTACCGCAGCGATTATGTGCAAAAGCTCATTCACCAGGACGGTGGCTGGATGCTGTTCCCGCCAATCCCCTTCAGCGACGACACGCCGAACTATGACCTCAACCAACCGGCACCCAGCCCGCCGACCAAGGTCAACTGGCTGGGCACCGACGATCAGGCGCGGGACGTGTTGGCCCGAGTGATTTTCGGTGCTCGGGTGTCGATCCTGTTTGCCTTGATGCTGACGTTTGTCAGCGCACTGATCGGCATCGCTGCCGGCGCCCTGCAAGGCTACTACGGCGGCTGGGTCGACCTGATCGGTCAGCGGTTGCTGGAGGTTTGGTCGGGGCTGCCGGTGCTGTACCTGCTGATCATCCTGTCGGGTTTCGTCGAGCCAAATTTCTGGTGGCTGCTGGGGATCATGGCGCTGTTTTCCTGGCTGGCCCTGGTGGACGTGGTGCGCGCCGAGTTTCTGCGCGGACGCAACCTGGAATACGTCAAAGCCGCCCGGGCGCTGGGCCTGACCGACCGTAAAGTCATCGTCCGGCACATCCTGCCCAACGCGATGAACGCGACGCTGAGCTACCTGCCGTTCATTCTGACCGGGGCAATCTCGACCCTCACGGCGCTGGACTTCCTCGGTTTCGGCATGCCTGCCGGCAGTGCATCGCTGGGCGAGTTGATCGGTCAAGGCAAGCAGAACCTGCAAGCGCCGTGGCTGGGGCTGACGGCGTTTTTCACCCTGGCGCTGATTCTTTCTTTACTGGTGTTTATCGGGGAGGCGTTACGTGACGCCTTCGACCCGAGATCATGATGCGGACGGCTGACATGAGTAACAACCTGATCGAAATCCGTGACCTCCACGTGGCCTTCAGCGGCCAGACCGTGGTGCGCAATCTGTGCCTGGACATCCGCCCCGGTGAATGCCTGGCACTGGTGGGTGAGTCGGGCTGCGGCAAGTCGGTGACCGCTCACTCGATCCTGCAACTGCTGCCCGAGACCGGCACCGAAACCACGGGCAGTATTCGCTACCGTGGCCAGGAGCTGGTCGGCGCTTCGTCCAAGGTGCTGCGAGAGCTGCGGGGTAACCGCATCGCGATGATCTTCCAGGAGCCGATGACCTCGCTCAATCCGCTGCACAGTATCGAAAAGCAGATCGGCGAAACCCTGTTGCTGCACAAGGGCCTGGCCGGTAAAGCGGCGCAAGCACGGATACTCGAGTTGCTGCATCTGGTCGGTATTCAGAAGCCCAAAGAGCGGCTCAAGGCCTATCCCCATCAATTGTCTGGTGGCCAGCGGCAACGGGTGATGATCGCCATGGCCCTGGCCTGCGAACCGGAGCTGCTGATCGCCGACGAGCCGACCACCGCGCTGGACGTGACGGTGCAGCGCAAGATCCTGCTGCTGCTCAAATCCCTGCAACAGCGTCTCGGCATGTCGCTGCTGCTGATCAGCCATGACCTCAATCTGGTGCGCAGCATTGCCCAACGAGTCTGCGTCATGAAGGCCGGAGAAATCGTCGAGCAGGCACCTTGCGAAACGCTGTTTACCGAACCGAAACATCCTTACAGCTGCGTCTTGCTGAATGCCGAACCGGAAGGTGAAGCACTGCCCCGGGACGAGCGCGAGAACGTGCTTGAGGTAGATGACTTGCGGGTGCAGTTCGTCCTCGGTGGCGGGCTGTTTCAGCGCAAGACCTACCTGAAGGCCGTGGACGGCATCAGCCTCAACATTCAGCGCGGCAAAACGCTGGGTATTGTGGGCGAATCCGGCTCCGGCAAGTCGACGCTGGGTCAGGCGATCCTGCGCTTGCTCGATTCCGAAGGCAGCATTCGCTTTCAGGGTGAAGCGCTGGACGGTCTGACGCAAAAACAGCTGCGGCCGTGGCGCAAGAAAATGCAGGTGGTGTTCCAGGACCCGTTCGGCAGCCTCAGTCCAAGGATGTCCGTGGCGCAGATCATCAGTGAAGGCCTTGAGGTGCATAGCCAGTTGACGGCTGAAGAATGCAAAGCCGAAGTGATTCGGGCATTGGTGGAAGTCGGACTTGATCCGCAAAGCCGTCATCGCTACCCGCACGAGTTTTCCGGCGGCCAACGCCAACGCATCGCCATCGCCCGGGCGCTTGTGCTGAAACCGGCGCTGATCCTGCTGGACGAACCGACCTCGGCACTGGATCGCACGGTGCAAAAACAAGTGGTCGCCCTGCTCCGCCAGCTACAGGAAAAACACGGCCTGACCTACCTGTTCATCAGCCACGACCTGGCGGTGGTCCGTGCCCTGGCTCACGACATGATCGTGATCAAGGACGGCAAAGTCGTGGAAAGCGGTGCCAGCCACGAAGTGTTCGATTCACCGCAGCATCCGTATACCAAAGAGCTGTTGGCGGCGGCGCATCCGGGTTAAGACTTAAAACCGCGGCGCGGCCTTCGCGAGCAGGCTCACTCCCACATTGGAATGCATTTCAAACTGTGGGAGCGAGCCTGCTCGCGATTAGGCCCGCACAAACACTACACATTTTGGACATGACGCCCATGAACACCACCGAAAGCCTCAAGGACTACCAGCGCGTTCGTTTGCTGGCGATCCGTTCATTGTTCGAGATCATCGAGCAGTCGAGTGAAGGAACGGTGATTGTCGACCGCGATGCGAACATCGTCTGGATGAACGAGCGTTATGCCCGGCGCTTTGGCCTGGAATCGGCGGAAGTGGCAATCGGCAAGGCCTGCGAAAGTGTGATCCCCGGCAGTCTGTTGCGCGAGGTGGTGCGCACCGGTCGGCCGATTTTGCTCGACATGCAGGACACCCCCAAAGAACCACTGGTGGTGATGCGCCTGCCGATTCACGACGACGCCGGCGTGGTGATCGGCGCCATCGGGTTTGCGCTGTTCGACGAATTGCGCAGCCTCTCGCCGATGCTCAAGCGCTACATGAGCATGCAGGAAGAATTGGCTTCCACCCGCTCGCTGCTGCGAGCGCGGCAGACCAAGTACAACTTCGCGCACTTCATCGGCACCAGTGCCGCCAGCCTCGAAGTCAAGCGCCGTGCCCGACGCAGTGCCAGCGCCGAGTCCCCAGTGTTGCTGCTCGGTGAAACCGGCACCGGCAAAGAGTTGCTGGCCCAGGCGATCCATGGCGCTTCGCCGCGCGCGCACAAAGCCTTCGTCAGCATCAACAGCGCGGCGATTCCCGAATCGTTGCTGGAAGCGGAATTCTTCGGCACCGCGCCCGGCGCGTTTACCGGCGCCGATCGCAAGGGCCGTGCCGGCAAGTTGCAGATAGCCCAGGGCGGCACCCTGTTTCTCGATGAAATCGGCGACATGCCGTTGCCACTGCAAAGCAAATTGCTGCGGGTATTACAGGAAAAGGAATTCGAACCAGTCGGCTCCAACGAAGTGATCCAGAGCGATGTGCGGGTGATTGCCGCGACCTCCACGGATTTGGAAGCCGCGATCAAACGCGGTGAATTTCGCGCCGATCTGTATTACCGCCTCAACGTGCTGCCGATCCAGGTCCCACCGCTGCGTGATCGACTCGACGATCTTCCGGCTCTCAGTGAAGCCATTTTGGAAGAACTGCGCAGTCAGCACGAATTGAACCGCGAAGCGCTGGAACTGCTGGGACAACATGCCTGGCCGGGGAATATCCGTGAACTGCGCAACGTACTCGAACGCGCCGCACTGCTGAGTGATGACCTGATGCTGAATGCCGCAGATATCCGCGCGGCGATTGGTACGTTCACACCGGTAGAGCGCGTGGCGCCTGTAACGATTGAGCCGGTTGCGCATGAGACTTTCAGTGAGGCTCGAGAGCGGTTTGATCGGCAGCTGATTGAGGCCACCCTCGTGCAATGCGGCGGGAAGGTTGTTGAAGCGGCGGCGCGGTTGGGGCTGGGGCGGTCGACGTTGTACAAGAAGATGGTGGCGTTGGGGATAGCTGAGTCTCTGTAACAAGACAATAATCTCTATCTATAGACAGGCCTTCGCGAGCAGGCTCGCTCCCACTCTTGATCGCACTTCTACAGGTCGGACACTCAACCTGTGGGAGCGAGCCTGCTCGCGAAGAGGCCAGCACCGTCAATTAAAGTCTCCCATTAGAGACAAGCAAGCGACCCCCAATCTACAAACATAAAAAATATCCTTATATTTCAATATGTTGAACACGTGGCACGAAACTCGCTAAAGCCCTCTCCCACCAAGATCCACCCTAAAAAAATAACAATCCAGGAGACACACCATGAGTGTGATCATTGCCTTGGCAGCTCTCACGCTGCTAATGCTCGCGGCTTACCGTGGCTACAGCGTTATCCTCTTTGCCCCGATTGCCGCCCTCGGCGCCGTGCTGCTCACCGACCCTTCCGCCGTCGCCCCCGCTTTCACCGGGGTGTTCATGGAGAAAATGGTCGGCTTCATCAAACTGTATTTCCCGGTGTTCCTGCTCGGTGCAGTGTTCGGCAAGCTGATCGAGCTGTCGGGCTTTTCGCGCTCCATCGTCGCCGCGGCGATTCGCCTCCTAGGCACGAGTCAGGCGATGCTGGTGATCGTACTGGTCTGCGCCCTGCTGACTTACGGCGGCGTGTCGCTGTTCGTGGTGGTATTCGCGGTCTACCCGTTTGCCGCTGAAATGTTCCGCCAGAGCAATATTCCCAAACGACTCATCCCGGCGACCATCGCCCTCGGTGCATTCTCGTTCACCATGGACGCCCTGCCCGGCACCCCGCAAATCCAGAACATCATCCCCAGCACCTTCTTCAACACCACCGCCTGGGCCGCTCCCTGGCTGGGCTTGATCGGCGCGATCTTCGTGGTCTGCGCCGGCATGCTGTTTCTGCAGCGCCAGCGCAACAAGGCGCAGCACGCCGGTGAAGGGTATGGCACCGACCTGCGCAACGAGCCTGAAACCGCTGCCGACATCAAACTGCCGAATCCGTGGATTGCAGTGTCGCCGCTGCTGGCCGTCGGCATCATGAACCTGCTGTTTACCCAGTGGATTCCGCAGTGGTACGGCAAGACCCACAGCCTCGCGCTACCGGGCATGGCCGCGCCGGTGACCACCGACATCGCCAAACTCACGGCGATCTGGGCCGTTCAGGCAGCCTTGCTGGTCGGCATCATCATGGTGCTGGTGTTCGGCTTCCAGGCGATCCGCGGCAAGTTGGCCGAAGGCAGTAGAAGTGCGGTCAGCGGTTCGTTGCTGGCGGCGATGAATACCGCGTCGGAGTATGGATTTGGCGCAGTGATCGCCTCCTTGCCGGGCTTCCTGGTATTGGCCGACTGGCTCAAGAGCATTCCCAATCCGCTGGTCAACGAAGCGATTACCGTAACCCTGCTGGCCGGCATCACCGGTTCTGCGTCGGGCGGTATGAGCATTGCGCTGGCGGCCATGGCCAATGACTTCATCGCAGCGGCCCATGCGGCAAACATTCCGCTGGAAGTGCTGCACCGGGTGGCCGCGATGGCCAGTGGCGGCATGGACACCCTGCCGCACAACGGCGCGGTGATCACCTTGCTGGCGGTCACCGGCCTGACCCACCGCGAAGCCTACAAAGACATTTTCTGTATTACGCTGATCAAGACCCTGGCGGTTTTTGTGGTGATCGGTACTTTCTACGCCACTGGCATTGTGTGAGGTATTCATGACGACTCTTTCGGGCAAGACTGCACTGGTCACCGGGTCCACCAGCGGTATCGGCCTGGGCATCGCCCTCAGCCTGGCCAAGGCTGGCGCCAACCTGATCCTCAACGGTTTCGGTGATGCGTCCAAGGTGATTGCCGAGGTGGAGCAATTCGGTGGCAAGGTTGGCCATCACCCGGCTGACGTGAGCAACCCTGAGCAGATCGCCGACATGATTGCCTACGCCGAGCGTGAGTTCGGCGGCGTGGACATTCTGGTCAACAACGCCGGTATCCAGCATGTGGCGCCGGTGGAAGAGTTCCCGGTGGAGCGCTGGGATTCGATCATTGCGATCAACCTGTCGTCGGTATTCCACAGCACCCGTCTAAGCCTGCCTGGCATGCGCGCCAAGGGCTGGGGACGGATCATCAACATTGCTTCGGTGCACGGCCAGGTCGGCTCCGTGGGCAAAGCTGCATACGTGGCGGCCAAGCATGGCGTCATCGGCTTGACCAAGGTGGTGGGCCTGGAAACGGCGACCACCAACGTCACCTGCAACGCCATCTGCCCGGGCTGGGTGCTGACGCCATTGGTGCAGAAGCAGATTGATGACCGCATCGCCAAAGGGATCGACCCGCAACAGGCGCAGCATGATTTGCTGGCTGAGAAGCAGCCTTCGCTGGAGTTTGTGACACCGCCGCAATTGGGCGAGCTGGTGCTGTTTTTGTGCAGTGAGGCCGGTAGCCAAGTGCGTGGCGCAGCGTGGAATATCGATGGTGGATGGTTGGCGCAGTAACCCACAGATGATCGTTCCCACGCTCCGCGTGGGAATGCAGCCAGGGACGCTCCGCGTCCCAAAGCGGACGCAGAGCGTCCATTGAGGCATTCCCACGCAGAGCGTGGGAACGATCTGAACGAGAGAACAACAAGAAGAGGCAAGCCATGTCCGACATCCTCTGGCAACCCAGCGCCAAGCGCATCGGCAAGACCCGCATGGAGGCCTTTCGGCGCTTCATCAATCAGCGACACAACCTCCATGTCGACGACTACCCTGCCCTGCACCAATGGTCCATCGATCAGCGTGACGCATTCTGGCAGGCCATCGTCGATTTCTTCGACATCCGTTTCCACGACCAACCGGACGCTGTACTGGTGGAGGGCGCGCAAATGCCCAGCGCCCAATGGTTTCCCGGCGCTACCTTGAACTTCGCCGAACACCTGATGCGCCGTCGCGACGATGCCGTAGCGGTCATTGCCATCGGCGAGAACGGCCAGCGTGAACACCTGACCTGGGCAGAACTGGCCGAGCATGTCGCCGGGTTTCAGAACAGCTTGAAAGCCGCCGGTGTCGGCCTCGGTGACCGCGTCGCGGCGTGCATGCCCAATACCTGGCAAACCCTCGTGGCGATGCTCGGCACCACTAGTTTGGGAGCGATCTGGTCCTGCTCCTCACCGGACTTCGGTACCCAGGGCGTAATCGACCGTTTCGGCCAGATCGAGCCCAAAGTGCTGATCACCTGCGCCGGTTACCGCTATGCCGGCAAGGACATCGACCAGACCTCCAAGGTCAATGAAATCCTTGAACGCTTGCCGTCCTTGCAGCAGTTGATTGTCGTGCCTTACGCCCGACCGCAAGCGCACATCGAACACTTCCATACCCGGGCCAACGTGACACTCTGGGATGATTTCTACGACGTGGGCGGCGAGCCGGATTTCGTCCCGGTGCCCTTCGCGCATCCGCTGTACATCCTCTATTCCAGCGGCACCACCGGCGTGCCGAAATGCATCATTCACAGCACCGGCGGTGTGTTGCTGCAACACGTCAAGGAACACGGATTGCATTGCGACCTCGGCCCCGGCGACCGGTTGTTCTACTACACCACGTGCGGCTGGATGATGTGGAACTGGCTGGTCTCGGCGCTGGCCGTGGACAGCACGGTGGTGCTGTACGACGGCTCGCCGTTTCATCCCGCCCCCGAGCGTCTGATCGACCTGATCGACGACGAATGCATCAGTGTCTTCGGCACCAGCCCCAAGTACCTCGCGACCCTCGAAAGCAGCGGCATCAAACCTCGCGAAAGCCATGACCTGAGCAGCCTCAAAACCGTGCTCTGCACCGGTTCCGCGTTGTCGCCGCAGAGTTACGACTATGTCTACCGCGATCTCAAGCCTGACCTTTGCCTGGCCTCGATGTCTGGCGGCACCGACATCGTTTCGTGTTTTGTGAACAGCAATCCGCTGCAACCGGTACGCCGCGGCGAGATACAAGGCAAGAGCCTGGGCATGGCGGTGGAAGTCTGGAACGACGACGGCCAGCCGGTGATCGGCGAAAAAGGTGAGCTGGTGTGCACCCGGCACTTCCCGGCAATCCCCATCGGGTTCTGGAATGATCCTCAGCAGGAAAAGCTCCGCGCCTCGTATTTCAGTCAGTTCCCCGGGGTCTGGGCCCAAGGCGATTACGCGGAGCAATTGCCCCATGGCGGGATGATGATCCACGGACGCTCCGACGCCGTGCTCAACCCCGGCGGCGTGCGCATCGGCACCGCGGAAATCTACCGTCAGGTGGAGAAAGTCCCGCAAGTGCTGGACAGCGTGGCCATCGGTCAGCAGTGGCAGGATGACGTGCGGGTGGTGCTGTTCGTGCGATTGCGCGAGGGCGTCGAACTGGACGAAGCGCTGCAACAACAGATTCGCCAGGTCATCCGCGCCAACACCACACCGCGGCATGTGCCGGCGAAGATTGTCGCGGTGACCGATATACCGCGCACCATCAGCGGCAAGGTCGTTGAACTGGCGGTGAGGAATGTGGTGCATGGGCAGAAGGTCAAGAACACCGATGCACTGGCCAATCCCGAAGCGCTTGAGCAATTCCGAAACCGCCCCGAACTCAACGACTGAACGCCGGGGATCTACTGTGGGAGCGAGCCTGCTCGCGAAAGCGGTGTGTCAGTAGACATCAATATTGACTGACCCGGCGCCATCGCGAGCAAGCTCGCTCCCACATTCGATCTTTGTCAGTCCATGAGTCCCCATTCGCCCGGCGGCGCATGGGGGCTCGATGATGCTTCGGCATGCAGCTTCAGCCGCAAGCGCAAATTGTTCACCGAATCCGCATGCGTCAACGCTTCCTCCTCATCAATAGCCCCTTCTGCGACCAACTCGAATAGCGCACCGTCAAACGTCTGCATCCCCAGTTCCACAGACTTCTCCATAATCCCCTTGAGTTCGGATAACTCATTGCGCCGAATCAGGTCGCCAATGGTCGGCGTCCCGAGCATCACTTCCACTGCCGCCCGTCGCTGACCGTCGCGGGTACGCACTAATCGCTGGGAAACGAAGGCCTTGAGGTTGTTGCTCAGGTCATGCAGGAGTTGCGTCCGGCGCTCTTCGGGGAAGAAATTGATGATGCGGTCCAGCGCCTGATGAGCGTTGTGGGCATGCAGGGTGGAGATAACCAGATGGCCGGTATCGGCAAACGCCAGCGCGTGCTCCATCGTCTCGCGGTCACGGATTTCGCCGATCAGCACCACGTCCGGTGCCTGGCGCAGGGTATTTTTCAAGGCGGCGTGAAAACTGCGGGTATCGACGCCGACCTCACGCTGGTTGATGATCGACTTCTTGTGCCGATGGATGTACTCGACCGGGTCCTCGATGGTGATGATGTGGCCACTGCTGTGGCGATTGCGGTAGTCGATCAATGCCGCCAGCGAGGTTGACTTGCCCGAGTCGGTAGCGCCGACGAACAGCATCAGTCCTTGTTTGAGCATCACCGTTTCGAGGAGCACCGGTGGCAGTTTGAGGTCTTCGAAACGCGGAATGTCGAGCTTGATGTTGCGCGCCACGATTGACACATCGTTGCGTTGTTTGAAGATATTGACCCGAAAGCGCCCGACACCTGGCAAAGAGATGGCCAGGTTCATCTCCAGTTCCCGATCGAACTCCAGACGCTGTTCGGCGTCCATGATGGACGCGGCAACGGTCGCGATTTCACCCGGTTTTAACGGCTGATCGGCCAAGGGTCTAAGCACACCCTCGAACCGTGCGCTGGGTGGCGCACCGGTAGACAGATAAAGATCGGAGCCATTCTGGCTGGCCAGGAGCCTTAACAGTGCATCGATTTCCATGGCAAAAAGCACCCGCGAAGCATTCAATGAATAAAAATGACCCAAAAAGGGTCATACAGCGTCTACTGCGGTACAAGGATAGTTGACACCGCTACACCGACTTAAATGCAGGACATCTTGATGAACGCATCACCGACCGGCAGCGATGCCCAGGCCTTGATTGCCCGACTGGACTGGAGACGCAGCCCGCTGGGCGCTGCCAGTACCTGGCCGCAAAGCCTGCGAACCGCCGTGGATATCGTGATTCATTCGCCGATGCCCATGCTGTTGCTGTGGGGGCCGCAGCTCACGCAGATCTACAACGACGGCTTCGCCCTGCTGGCCGGCAGCAAGCATCCACACGCATTCGGACAGCCGACACACCTGATCTGGCCAGAGTTAAAAGACTTTACCGACCCCATTTACAGCGCCGTCCTACAAGGACAGGTACGGACCTACAGCGAACAGCGCTTCACCTTGCAGCGTAATGGCCATGATTCCGACTTCTGGCTGGACCTGACCTATAGCCCCATCCGCGATGAAAGCGCCCAGGTCGCCGGGATTCTGGTCACGGCCATCGAAACCAACGAACGCCGACGCATCGCCCTCGAACTCGAACAGCGTTCGGCTGCCAGCCTCAAGGCCCAGCACGAAACCGAGGAGCGCCTGCAACTGGCCCTCGCCGCCACCGACGCCGTTGGCACCTGGGACTGGGACATAAACGAAGACCGCTTCATTGCCGACACCCACTTCGCCCAGTTACACGGTATCGACCCGCTGCTCGCCAATCAGTTGCCCATCAGCGCCTACCTTCAGGGGGTGCACCCGCAAGACCGCGCCATGGTCGCCCGCAGCATCAAGCACTCCATCACCCACGGCACCGAGTACGCCGAGGAATATCGCCTGCTGCAACCCGACGGTCAGCTGCGCTGGGTGTTTGCCCGGGGTCGTTGCTACAAGGACCACCATGGCCGGCCGATCCGCTTCCTCGGCGCCGCCCTGGACCTGACCGAACGTAAACACACCGAGCAGGCCTTACGGCAAAGTCAGACCGAGCTGCAACTGATCATCAACGCCATGCCGATCCTGATCAGCTACGTGGACAGCGAAGAACGCTTTCGCCTGAACAATGCGGCCTACCTCGATTGGTACGGGCTGACGCCTCAGGAGCTCTTTGGCAAAACCATCCGTGAAGTACTGGGTGAAGAAGCCTATGCCTTGCGCGCCGAATACATCGCCCAGGCACTGTCCGGCAAGCCTTGTTGTTTCAGCATCCGCACCCCGCACCGTGACGGCAGCATCCGCCATGCCCTGATGAACTACTTGCCGCGCCATGGCGCGGATGGTGCGGTGAATGGTTTCTATATCTTTGTGATTGACGAAACCGAGCGCAAACAGACCGAAGAAGCCCTGCGCAATCTCAACGAAACACTTGAGGAACGAGTCGCCGCCCGCACCCAGCAATTGGCTGAAGCCAACCAGCGACTGCAGAACGAGATGTTCGAACGCGAGCGCGCCGAAGAGGCGTTGCGGCATGCGCAGAAAATGGAAGCGCTCGGCCAGCTCACCGGCGGCATCGCCCATGACTTCAACAATATGCTCACCGGGATCATCGGCAGCCTCGACTTGATGCAGCGCTACATCGCCGACGGGCGCGCCGCCGAGGTGGGCCGTTTCACCGAGGCGGCCGTGTCCTCGGCCAACCGCGCCGCCGCCCTGACCCATCGCCTGCTGGCGTTTTCCCGGCGCCAGTCACTGGACCGAAAACCGTTGAACGCCAATGATCTGATCCATTCCCTGGAAGATCTGCTCAGCCGGACCAAGGGCGACCACATCGAGCTCAAACTGCAACTGGCCGAAGACGTCTGGCCGGTCAGCACCGACGTCAGCCAGCTGGAAAACGCCCTGCTTAATCTGGTGATCAACGCCCGGGACGCCATGCCCGATGGCGGCGAGTTGCGGATCGAAACTGCCAACGTTTACCTCGACAGCAGTGACATCAATACCCTGGAACCGGTCAAGGCCGGGGATTACCTGATGATTGCCGTCAGCGACAACGGTACCGGCATGACACCGTCGGTGCTGGCCAAGGCTTTCGATCCGTTTTTCACCACCAAACCCATCGGCCAGGGTACCGGTCTTGGACTGTCGATGATTTATGGTTTTGCCCAGCAGTCGGGTGGGCATGTCAGCCTGTTCAGCTTGCCGGGCCAGGGCACCAGCGTTCGTCTGTACCTGCCGCGGCTGCACGCCGCAGAGCCCGAAAACATCCTGAAGCCTGTCACCAGCGAGACGCCGGCCGCGATTGCCGGTGAAACCGTGGTGTTGGTGGAGGATGACCCGGCGGTGCGCATGCTGGTGCTCGACCTGCTCAAAGAGCTGGGTTACCACGCCCATGAAGCCGAAGATGCGAAGACCGCCCTGCCCCTGCTGGAATCCGACCTGCGGATCGATTTGCTGGTCACCGATGTCGGGCTGCCGGGGATGAACGGTCGGCAACTGGCGGAGATTGCGCGCCAGCACCGTCCCGAGCTCAAAGTGCTGTTCATGACCGGTTACGCGGAAAAAGCCGCCGAGCGCCAGGGCTTCCTGGAGGAAGGCATGGACATGGTGGCCAAGCCCTTTTCCATTGACCTGTTGGCCAACAAGATTCGCGCGATGATCGGTCCACCGGACTGAAGTTAAGGCATAATCGCGCGCCCCGCTGGCACCAACATAGCCACCACCGTTGCAAGGTACTGCCCATGAAAGCTCAAGCCCGCCATATTCTGGTGAAAACCTCGGAAGAAGCCGAACAGCTCAAACAACGCATCGCCAAGGGCGAAGCCTTCGATGTGCTGGCCAAGAAGTATTCCACCTGCCCGTCCGGCAAGCGCGGCGGCGACCTGGGTGAGGTGCGGCCCGGGCAAATGGTCGGGGTCATCGATGCCGTGATTTTCAAAAAACCGTTGCGCGTGGTGCATGGGCCGATCAAGAGCAAGTTTGGCTATCACCTGGTGCAGGTGTTTTACCGGGATTAATGGGTTGGTTTGAGGGCCTCATCGCGAGCAAGCTCGCTCCCACATTGGATCTGCAGTGTGCACAAGCCCACTGTGGGAGCGAGCTTGCTCGCGATCCGATTGCGCAGCAGGCGGCCATTCACCACTTATCTCGGAGTAAGTGCTCCCGGCACCTGAATCACCCGACTCGCCAACCGATGCCCCGCTTCGGCAGCCTCAACCGGGCTGCCTCCTTTCAGGCGACTGGCCAAATACGCCGCGCTAAATGAATCCCCCGCCGCCGTGGTGTCCACCACCCGCTCGACCACCTGCGCCGGCACTTCAAACGACTCTCCATCGCAACGAATCAGACACGCCTCGGCGCCACGCTTGAGTACCACTTCAGGCGTGCCAATCTGCTCGTAAGCGGCAAATACTGCCTCGCAATCGGAAAAATTAAACAGCGCCTGTTCGTCATCGACGGTCAGCAACGCCAGGTCGACATAGGGCAGAACGCTGCGATAGGCCGCCCGTGCGTCCGCGATCGACGCCCACAAACGTGGCCGGTAGTTGTTGTCGAACACGACCCGTGCATCCCGCTGCCGTGCCTCGACCAGGGTTTCCAGTAACTTCTCCCGACCTTGCGCGCCGAGCACCGCCAGGGTGATGCCACTGAAATACAGCACATCGTAATCCGGCAGTGCCGCCAGGATCGGCGCGGCGGCCGGGGTGGTGAAACAATCGCGGACGGCCGCTTCATTGCGCCAGTAGAGAAAACGCCGCTCGCCGGCGGCGTCAGTCTGGATGCAATACAAGCCGGGCAACCGGCCGGGCAAGCGCTGGACCATACCGAGCCCGATGTTTTCGTCGGCCCAGCTCTGGCACATGGCATCGCTGAAACTGTCGTCGCCCAGGGCGGTGACGTAATCCACCGTGCCGCCCTCGCCCAATTCCCGGGACAGGTAGACCGCCGTGTTCAAGGTATCGCCGCCGAAACTCTGTTGCAGGCTGCCGTCGGCGTGTTGCTGCAACTCGATCATGCATTCGCCGATCAGGGCGATGCGCGGGGTGTTGGGGCCGAGGGTGCTGATGGTGTTCATTGTTCTTGGGCTCTCTGGTGTTTCTGTGTTGTCTGGTAGGGCCCTTTCGCGAGCAGGCTCGCTCCCACAATCGAATGCGTTTCCCTGTGGGAGTGAGCCTGCTCGCGATAGCCGCGCCTCGGTCTAAACCTTAGAAACAGGTTTCCATGGTTTCGATGACATTCAGCTGCTCATCCACCAGACACCCGATACGCCACTTGTCGAACGTCAGGCACGGGTGCGAAGTACCAAAGGAAATAATGTCCCCCACCCGTAACTCAACCCCCGGCGCCACGGTCATGAACGCATGCTGGTCCATCACCGCCGTCACCTTGCAGGCGCTGACGTCGTCGCCCGTCGCCGGCACCACGCCCGCCTTGTAACGCAGCAACGGCACCGGCAACCCAGCATCGTAGGCCACGTCGCGTTTACCCAGGGCGATCACCGCAAAGCCCGGTTCCGGCAACGACTGCACGTGAGCCCAGACTTCCAGCGCCGGGCGCAGGCCTTCGTGCAGGTCGCTGCGGCGGTCGAGCACGCAGCATTGCGCTTCTTTGTAGATGCCATGGTCGTGAGCCACGTAACTGCCGGGACGCAGCACGCTGAGGAAACGCCCGCCGGCGTTCTGCGCTTCGAAGGATTCAGCGATCAGGTCGTACCAGGCTGAACCCGACGCCGTGATGATCGGCTTGGGAATGGCGAACGCGCCGCTGTCCTGCAATTGCACGGCCAGGCGCACCAAAGAATCAGCGAACGCACGGATGCCGCTCACCGCGTGATCGCCGTGGATCACCCCTTCGTAACCTTCGATCCCGGTCAGCGCCAAGGCCGGTTGTGCGGCAATGGCTTTGGCCAGCGCGACCACTTCGTCTTCGGTGCGGCAACCGCAACGACCGCCGACCACGCCGTACTCGATCATCACGTTCAAGCGCACACCGCGCGAGGCGAAATACGCGCCGAGGTCAGCGACGTTGTCCGGGTGATCGACCATGCAATGGAAGTCGAAAGTCGGGTCCGCGAGCAGATCGGCGATCAACGCCATGTTCGGCGTACCGACCAGTTGGTTGGCCATCAGCACCCGATGCACGCCATGGGCGTAAGCCGCGCGGGTTTGCGTGGCGCTGGCCAGGGTGATGCCCCAGGCCCCGGCGTCCAGTTGGCGGCGAAACAGCGCCGGGGTCATGCTGGTTTTGCCGTGGGGGGCGAGTTCGGCACCGCTATTGCTGACAAACGCCTGCATCCAGCGAATGTTGTGTTCCAGCGCTTCGCGGTGCAGCACCAGCGCAGGCAGGCTGACGTCGCGCACCAGATTGGCGCCTGTGTGGGCAAAGCCCTTTTCCACGGTGGCAGTATTTTTGGCAGAAAACATGGTCGAACTCCTCACATTCGCGGCCGCAGGCAGCCGCTGTTATTCGTTGATGCGACGGGCCAGGCTGTTGGCGCTGTCAATCAGCACCCGGCGATAGTCGTTGTAATTGTTCTTGGCATCGGCCCGTGGGGCGACGATGCACAGGGTCGCAATGGCCACGCCGTTCGGGTCTTTCACCGGGGCGGCGAAGCAATGGGTAAAGGTGTCGGCAACGCTATCGAAAGAGAAGAAGCCATCGATAGCGGCCTGACGGATTTCACCGAGAAACTGTTCAAGCGGCAGGCGTTCACCGTTGGGCAGGATGAAGTCGTCGTGATCAATCAGGTCGACGATTTCCTGGTCGCTCAAGTGCGCCAGCAGCAGGCGTCCGGAAGCGGTCCAGGGAATCGGCGCGTTCTCGCCGATGTCCGAGGAAATGCGGAAATGCCGCTCGCCCTCTTTCATCAAGGCCACGGTGTATTTTCGCCCGTTGAGCAGGCACATCTGCGCGGTTTCGCGGGTCTGGCTGACGATCTCCTGCAAGGCATGATCGGCCTCGCGGGTCAGGTCGAAATGGCGTAAATGCGCTTGCCCCAGGAAGTACAGCTGACGGCCGAGGTAGACGTGACCGTCCTTGCCCACGGCCTCCAGAATCCGTCGCTCCAGCAGGGAGGCAACCAATTCGTAGACCGTGGATTTCGGGCTGCCGATGCCGCTGGCGATTTCGTTCGGGCGCAGGGGCTTGCCGACTTCCTTGAGGAAATCGAGGATATCGAACGCCCGGTCCAGACCGCGAGCCCGGCGCTTGATGGTGTCTTCGGTCATTGCTTCAGGTTCCCATTCAAAGTGGCCGGGAGTTTACCGCTAATGATCATTCCCACGCGGAGCGTGGGAATGATCATTAGCTTCAGGCCTTTTCCTTGTACGCGATGCAGTCAATCTCGACCTTGCAATCGACCATCATGTTCGCCTGCACACAGGCCCGGGCCGGGGCGTGTTCGCTTTTGAAGTATTCGGAGAACACCTTGTTGAAACTCCAGAAATCCCGCGGGTCTTCCAGCCACACACCGGTGCGCACCACGTCCTCAAGACCGTAACCGGCCTCTTCGAGAATCGCGATCAGGTTCTTCATGGTCTGGTGAGTCTGTTCGACGATGCCACCCACAATGATTTCGCCATCCAGCGCCGGTACTTGCCCGGACACATGCAGCCAGCCATCGGCCTCAACGGCGCGGGCGAAAGGACGGGGCTGGCCGCCACCGGCGGTGCTGCCGGTGCCGTAACGAGTAATGCTCATGAATAATTCTCCTGATTGAAAAGTGAATATGCTTCTGAAAAAAATCAGAAGCGCGTGTTCTTGAGAAATTCCGCCAGTCGTGGCGATTGCGGGCGTTCGAACAGTTCCTTGGGTGGCCCCTGCTCTTCGATCCGCCCCTGATTCATGAAGACGATCTTGTCCGAGACCTCGAAAGCGAAGCGCATTTCGTGGGTCACCAGCAGCATGGTCATGCCGTCCTCGGCCAGGCCTTTGATCACGCTCAGCACTTCACCCACCAGTTCCGGATCGAGGGCCGAGGTCACTTCGTCGAACAGCATCAGGCTCGGGTTCATCGCAATCGCCCGGGCAATCGCCACGCGCTGCTGCTGACCACCGGACAACTGACCGGGGAAGTGATCGCGGCGTTCCAGCAAGCCGACCCGCTCCAGCCATTTCTCCGCCAGGGCCACCGCTTCATCCTTGTGCAGCTTTTTGACCTTGAGCAAACCGAGGGTGACGTTCTGCAGCGCCGTGAGGTGCGGAAACAGGTTGAACTGCTGGAACGCCATGCCGGTCATGGCCCGATGCCGGGCGATGACTTTTTCCGGGTGACGCACGCGCTTGCCGTTGACCTCGTCATAACCGATGGACTCGCCATCGAGCATGATCTGCCCGCCCTGGAACTCCTCGAGCATGTTCACGCAACGCAGCAACGTGGTCTTGCCCGAACCGCTGGAACCGATCAGCGTCACGACGTTGCCGCGCTGCATCGTCAGGTCGACGCCCTTGAGCACTTCGAGCTGGCCGTACTTTTTGTGCAACCCGCGAATGTCCAGCAGGGGCTGACCGTTTTGAGCTGCTTTTACGTTAGAGAGCGAAGGTTGAGTCATGGCAAGGCCACCCGCTTTTCAATGTGCCGGCCGAGTAATTCGATGGCGTAGTTGATGACGAAAAACAGAAATCCGGCGAACAGGTAAAACTCGAGGGTCATGAAGGTCCGAGCGATGATCTGCTGCGTACTGAGCAGCAACTCGGCGACACCGATTACTGACAGCAGCGTCGAAGCCTTGACGATCTCGGTGGACGAGTTGACCCAGGTCGGCAAGATCTGCCGCAGCGCCTGAGGCAACAACACGTAACCGAGCGCTTGATAAAACGTCAGGCCGATGGCCTTGCTCGCCTCCATCTGACCACTGGGCAGTGCTTGCAACGCACCGCGCACGATCTCGGCGACGTGGGAGCCGCAAAACAGCGTCAGCCCCAATGCACCGGCCTGAAAGGCACTGATCTGCCAGCCCAGCGCCGGCGCCATGTAGAAGCAGGCCAGCACCAATACAAACACCGGCGTGCCGCGAATGATGTCGACGTAAAACCGAAACGGCGCGCGCATCCAGAACTTGCCGTAGGTCAGTACCAGACCGGCGACGATGCCGACCATCGTGCCCAGCAAAATTGCCAGCGCCGAGACCTGCACACTGGTCATAAAGCCTTGCCACAGGACTTCCCGTGCCACCCATAACTCATGTAACCAACTGGGGGATTCGTACATGTGGCCTCCTATCGGCGAATCGCCAGACGCTGCTCGAGGTAACGCAGCATCATGGCAATGAGGTAACAGGCCGCCACATAGAGCGCTGTGGTCACCAGCCAGGTTTCAATCACCCGGTAGCTCTCGACATTGATCTTGCGCGCGTAATAGGTCAGCTCCGGCACGGCAATCGCCGCGGCCAGCGAGGTGTCCTTGAACAGCGAAATGAAGTTGTTCGACAACGCCGGCAGCACATTGCGCAGCATCACCGGCACGGTGACGTACGCCTTGACCTGCCACTCGCCCAAACCGATTGCCAACCCCGCTTCGCGCTGGCCTTTGGGAATGCTCAACAGCCCGCCGCGGAACACTTCGGTCAGATAGGCCCCGGCATACAGCGACAGCGTGATGATGAACGACGGGATCTTGTCCAGACGGATCCCCAGGCTTGGCAAGGCGAAGTAGATCAACAGAATCAACACCAGAATCGGCGTGTTACGGATCACCGTCACATACACCGACGCCAGCACCCGCAACGCGCGGTGCTTTGACAGCAAAGCAAACGCCATCATCAGGCCGATCACGCAACCGATGGCGATCGATACCAGCGCCAGCTCAAGACCCAGACCGAGCCCCGCCAGCAAGGTGTCGAAATCGCGCCACACGGCGGCAAAGTTCAACTGATAGTTCATGGTCAGCAGTACCTTGAACGGGGCGATCGGAACCGCCCCGCTCTCACGGGATCATTTGAATTCAACGGGGAAACCGATGGCTGGCGACGGCAGATCGACACCGAACCATTGCTTGAACGACGCTGCGTAGGTCGGGAACTCCACGCCAGTCATGCCTTCATGCAAAACGGTGTTGACGAAGTTCAGCCAGTCCTGATCGCCGCGTTTGACCGCACAGGCATAGGTTTGCGGACTCCAGGCGTAGGTCGGGCTGCGATAGCGGCCAGGGTTCTGCACCATCAGGTATTTCACCGAGGACTGATCGGTGGCCGCGGCGTCGGCGCGACCGGAGTTCACCGCCTGATACATCAGGTCCACGCTGTCGTACTGATCGACCTTGGCCTTGGGCAACGCCTGATGCACCAACTCTTCGGCGTACACGTTCTGCAGCACCGCCACGGTCACGCCGTCACCGGCGGCTTTGAGGTCTTCGATTTCCTTGTACTTGCTGTTGGCCGGCAACAGCAGGCCGACACCTTCGCGGTAGTACGGCAGCGTGAACGCCACTTGCTGCGCACGACTGGCGGTCACGGTGATGAACTGGCAACTCATGTCGACCTTGTCGGTCAGCAGGTTGGGAATCCGCGCATCGGACGACTGCACCACGAACTCGACTTTGCTCGGATCGTTGAACAACCCTTTCGCCACCATCCGCGCGATATCGATATCAAAACCCTGCAACTTGCCGTCCGCTCCCTGGAAGTGCCACGGCGCGTTGGTACTGCCCGTGCCCACAATCAGTTTCCCGCGGGCCAGCACGCTATCGAGCTTGCTGTCCGCCGCCTGGGCCACACCCATAACAGCAGCCGAAGCCGCGAGAACAAAAACACACGCTTTAAACAAGGAAGGTCGGCGATGCATGGCAAGCACTCCAGGGTGATGTTTATTCCGCTATACCGGATATTGGTATGTAACAGCGGAATAGACAGCAGAAAGTGTGCCACAGACTTACGCCGAAATCTGTAGCAAAGCGAAAGGTGTCTGGAATCAGATAGATAGGAATAGTGCAGCGGTACTGGTCGGTAAAAGCCGGGTACGGTGGGGCTACAAAACTTCACAAAAACGGGTAACACCGCCACACAAGCCGGGACGAAATGCCCCGTCATGAGGCATGCCCGTGCACCACGCCTCTTGCTCAAGTGCAGCAGGCTTAAAATCCTTGCGGGATCTACCGTACTAACAACCATCAACAGATAGATCAGCACCTGCCAAAGAGCGGGTGCACAGACTGACTTGTGCTCAGTTGCGCATCCACAGGTTGAGTTGGTCCCCTGGCAGATCCTTCTTGCGGTTCGTTTGTTCGAACACACGACGTGCAGCGTGCGCTTTACTGCCAG
The DNA here is from genome assembly GCF_057837605.1 of Pseudomonas sp. GL_093. NCBI lineage: Bacteria > Pseudomonadati > Pseudomonadota > Gammaproteobacteria > Pseudomonadales > Pseudomonadaceae > Pseudomonas > Pseudomonas sp. GL_093. Next base: position 4,071,548 of record NZ_CM174448.1, read on the forward strand.
CAATCAAGGCGCATATGAATCCGTAAAACCCCAAGGCCATAAATATGCCGGAGAAGGCCCTTTGCTCGACAATAATATTCCTTACGTATCGCCCATCTGCCTTGCTTGCGAATACCCCGCAGACAAGCTGTTTGATCTCATTGTTTGGTAGAGATGTCGGTCTGATACAGCTCTCAGGCGTTAACGTCCAGTCAGACGACATGAAGGATCTGGCCGAATCCTCCCGCACCAAAAATGTGATGTCGCTTTTTTTCATGGTCAGAATGGCGTAGTCAGGCATCATTGGCAGCGTGCACAGCACCATGAACAAGACCGCCAGCATCACGCCTACCAAATGACGACATTTCCAGAGATTCAAATCCGGATTTCTCATGACCAGGCGATCCACATCAAAGTACTGCCTACCTCGTATCAATTGGGCAATGTTGATTCCCTCTCTATTGATCAGCTCAAGCAACTCCAGCATCTGCTGATAGTTGTCCAGCCGAATACCTGTCTTGAACCGGAAACTTTCCAGATCTTTAACGGCAGACCATTGCTGATTCAGGAACTCGCTGGAAAACTCCTTGCTACCGCCAATCAACCTCCAGATGCGTTCGATCAAGAAAAACCCGGAAGCCGCTCGGACATAGCCATACCAGGTGAAAACCAACACAAGCAAAAGGGGAAGCCAATACTTCAAGGCTTCAAGAATCGCGGTCAACTGCGGAAGAAAAGGTTCTAAGTTGTTCACATCCATCACATTTCCTTATGAATTCAATCCTGCACTCTGGATGAAACCAGACAATAAAAACCACGCCGCGCCCGTTACGCAGCGGCGCAAAATAGCATTTTGTTCATAGTCGAGGGGCTGCCGTTGACTCTCGAAACCGTCCAACACCTGTAATTTCTGACAGTAGACGCGTCCCTTGCGACTTGTTTACTGTCACTCATCTGTCCGTCGTCGAATGCCGCTGCGAAAAAGGAGACTTCAATGAGCTCGACAACCACCCCTGCAGCGCTGGCCCCGGTCTACCGCAAGGCCCTGAAAACCTGGCGCCCGGTGATCCTGTACTTCGGCAATCAACACTGCCCCGCCTGCGAAACGGCCGGGCCGATTTTTCGTCAGATTGGCGAACGATATCGCCATCACGCGCAGATCTACATGCTGAACACCAGCGAATCCCCCCGCCACCCGGACGTCACCGGCACTCCGACCGTGCTGTTTTACAAGGATGGGAAGTTGCTGAAGAAGCTCAAGGGAATTGGCACTGAGCAAACCCTGCAGGAAGACTTCGCCAGGCACATCGGCAAGGTGAAACCGGCAATGGGGAAGCGCAAACCGGTTCACGATCTGGCGTGGTTGCGCCAGACCCTGCGAAGGTTGCGCACTGTGCCTCGCGCAACTGGGCAGTTGAGTCGGCGGGTTTGCTGTTAGATCGCTTTCGCGAGCAGGCTCGCTCCCACAGATGACCGTGTCTGTTTGGGTAACTCGATCAATTGTGGGAGCGAGCCTGCTCGCGAAGCTTTTACGCTTAGCGATTTTTGACCCGCTCGATATACCTCGCCACCGCCGGTGATTTTTCGAATCGCCGATGGATCAACGACAACCAGGAGCTCGCCTCACACCCATTGATCGGCCGGTACAAGACACCGGGCAGACTGACATGGCCGACCACCGATTCCGGCACCACCGCCACGCCCTGCCCCAACGACACCAACGCAATGACCGCCACCAATCCACCCGGTTGCGCGCCCAGTTTCGGCGCAAACCCACCCTCGGCGGCGACTTGCAAGGTGCCACTGATTTGCTCCGGCAGGATGAACGTCTCGTTCTGCAAATGTTCCGGGCCAATCTCTGGCAATCGGCACAGCCAGGACTCGGCCGACACCGCCAGCACAAAGCCTTCTGCGTCCAGGCGAATGGCATCCAGGCCTTCGGGCAAGGTCATGGGTGAGCGGACATAGCCAATATCGAAACGCCCCTCGACCACCATCATCGGCAATGACGCCATGGGACTTTCCCGTACGTTCAGGCTGACGTCAGGACACTCTCGGCTGAAGGCTTGCACTTGTTTCTGCAGCAAGCCCGAATACACCGCCGAAGCCACGTAACCCAGTTCGATATGGCCAATATCCCCGCGCCCGGCACGCTGGGCGTTGTACTGAGCGTATTCGAATTGCCGCACCGTCGCCTCGGCCTCGATCAACAGCGCGGCGCCGGCCTCGGTCAAGCTGACTTCACGTGTTTGGCGCACGAACAATCGCGTGCCGAGTTCGTTCTCCATGTCCTGGATCTGTCGAGTCAAGGTCGGCGGTGCGATACCGAGTTGTTCGGCGGCGCGGGTGAAGTTGCCTTGCCGGGCAACGGCCAGAAAATAGCGGAAATGCCGTATGTCCATTGGTGCGTTAGCTCAAAGGTAATGAAGTGACAAGGCACGCCTAACAAGGGAAGCGTCAACAGACGATAAGCTGCACTGACTTTCACAGTAGAGAAATGCTGCCATGCCCGTCAAACCCAAGGTGAGCCCACGCCTGACATTACTCACAGCCTCAGGCGTTTGCTCGCTGATCGTTCTCGACACCAACATCGTCGCCGTGACGCTGCCCACGATCGCCCGGGACCTGGGCGCAAACTTTGCCGACATCGAATGGGTCGTCAGCGCTTACATGCTGGCCTTCGCGGCCCTTTTGTTGCCGGCTGGCAGCATCGCCGACCGCTTCGGCCGGCAGAAAACCCTGCTCTGCGGATTGGCCATTTTCATCCTCGCGTCCATCGGTTGCGGTGCCGCGCCCAACGCACTGTTCCTCGACATCGCCCGGGCGATCAAGGGTGTCGGCGCGGCCTTGCTGTTGACCTCGGCCCTCGCCTCCATCGGCCACACCTTTCACGATGAAGTGGAACGGGCCAAGGCCTGGGCGTTCTGGGGCGCGTGCATGGGGGTAGCGATGACCGCCGCGCCGACGGTCGGCGGGCTGATCACCGAATACATGGGCTGGCGCTGGATTTTCTACCTTAACCTGCCCGTCGGATTGTTCCTGATGGTGATGGTCTGGCGCGCCGTGCCGGAGTCCCGCGACACTCAGTCCGCACGCCTCGATCCCTGGGGCAGCCTGGCGTTCAGTGCGAGTTTGCTGTGCCTGATCTGGGGCCTGATCGAGGCGAACCGGATCGGCTGGAGCAACCCGCTGACCTACGCTCGACTGATTGGCGGTGCTTTGTTGCTGGGGCTGTTCGTGGTGATTGAACGGATGCAGCGGCGGCCGATGGTCGACCTGCAACTGTTCAAGCATCCGCGTTTCATCGGTGCGCTGTTGGGCATGTTTGCCTACGCCGGTTGCGCTCAGGTGATGATGACCCTGCTGCCCTTCTACCTGCAAAACGGCCTGGGTTTCTCGGCCATCGCTTCGGGTCTGGGGATGTTGCCGTTTGCCCTGACCATGCTGATTTGCCCGCGCATCGGCGTACGTCTGGCGAGTCGGTTTGCCCCCGCCACATTGATGGCCGCCGGTTTGACCCTGATCGGCAGCGGCAATCTGCTCAGCGCCTGGGCGGTCAGCAGCGGTGGTTACCTGCCTTTCGCCTTGGCGATTGCCGTGACCGGCGCCGGTGCCGGGCTGCTCAACGGCGATACGCAAAAGAACATCATGGCCTGCGTGCCACGGGAGCGCACCGGCATGGCCTCAGGCATGAGCACCACCATGCGTTTCAGCGCAATCGTACTGGCCATCGGCGTGTTCGGTGCGTTGCTGTCCAGTCATACCGAGCTGTTGTTGCGTACGAGCCTGACGGCACAAGGTGCGCAATGGCTCGGCCAAACCCAGGGCATCGCCTCGCGGGTGGTGGCCGGTGACATGACGGCAGCGATGGGCCTGTTGCCGGAAACCGCACGAACCGTGGTCGAACCGTTGGCCCGGCAAGCCTTCGTCGGCGGCTTCAGTCTGCTGTTGTGGGTCGCGGGGTTGTTGGCGCTACTGGGTGCGCTGGTGGTGGGCACGCTGATGCGCAATCCGATCCCCGCTCCGTCGACCGCCGCTATCGGCGCGAATGCTTGAATGACGCCAGCACCCGCTCGGCATTCGCATCGCAGCCCATGCCTTCGGGTTTCGCCTGTATGTCGTCGATCACCGCCAGCAGCTTCGCCTTGCTCTGCGCCAGGTGTAGCTGCATTTCTTCGATCTGATCGACTTTGCGCTTAAGCCCCGCCAGCAGTTCGTCGTGCTTGAATTCACCGGTGATGGTGTCCGGCATCAACTGTTTCAACTCTTCCAGGCTGAACCCGGCCTGCTGGGCGCATTGGATCAGGTACAGCGTCTGCAATACCTGCTCGGGGTAATGCCGGTAGCCATTGGCCCGACGTTCCACTTTCTGGATCAGGCCCTGGGCCTCGTAAAACCGAATACGCGACGGGTTGAAGCCACTTAACTCCGCCAATTCACCAATCTTCATCTCAGCCTCATTTGCCTGCTTGACATTAAAGCTAACTTTAAGCTTAGCCTCTACTCATCACTGATGAGGAGTCAAGCATGTCGCCCTTCCAAGTATTGAATTTGCCCAACGGCCAGACCATCGGCAACCGCATCGCCAAAGCCGCGATGGAAGAGAACCTCGCTGACAGCGGACAGGCACCCGCAGAGGCCTTGTTTCGGCTGTATCAGGCGTGGGCCGAAGGCGAAACCGGACTGTTGCTGACGGGCAACGTGATGATCGACCGCCGCGCCATGACCGGCCCCGGTGGCGTGGTGCTGGAGGATGAGCGCCACCTGGAACGCTTTCGCCAGTGGGCCAGCATCGGTCGGGCCGGTGGCGCGCAGTTCTGGATGCAGCTCAATCATCCTGGCCGTCAGACCATGGCCAACCTCGGCCAGCAAGCGTTGGCGCCATCCGCCGTGGCGCTGGACCTGGGTGGGTTCTCGAAGATGTTTGCCGAGCCCAAACCCATGAGCGAGCGCGACATCGAAGACGTCATCCAACGCTTCGCCACCAGCGCTGCCCTGGCGGAAAAGGCCGGTTTCACCGGGGTGCAGATTCATGCCGCGCACGGTTATCTGATCAGCCAGTTCCTCTCGCCCTTGACCAACCGCCGGACCGACCGCTGGGGTGGTTCCCTGGAAAATCGCGCGCGCTTGTTGTTGGCAGTGGTCAGCGCCGTGCGCAACTCTGTGTCGCCGCAATTTTGCGTGGCGGTAAAGCTCAACTCGGCGGATTTCCAGCGCGGCGGTTTTGATGCCGACGATGCCCGGCAAGTCATCCAGTGGCTCAACGATCAACCGATCGATCTGCTGGAACTCTCCGGCGGCAGCTACGAAGCCCCGGCCATGCAAGGTGAGGCCCGGGATGGCCGGACCCTGGCGCGTGAAGCGTACTTTCTGGAGATGGCCGGTGAGCTGGCCAGCGTGGCGAACATGCCGGTGATGGTGACGGGCGGGATTCGACGTCTGGCGATCGTCGAACAGGTGCTCGACAGCGGCATCGCTATGGCCGGGATCGGCACGGCGCTGGCGCTCGAACCGCAACTGGTCAAACGCTGGCGCGAAGGTCAGAACAGTCACCCGCAACTGCCGCCGATTCGCTGGAAACGCAAACCCCTGGCGGCACTGGCGAGCATGGCCGTCGTGAAATTCCAGCTCAATCGCCTGAGCCGTGGGCGCAAGACCCGTCCCGACGTGTCGGCGCTATGGGCGTTGATTCTCGACCGGCTGTACATCGCCAAACGTACCCGCCAGTATCGGCAGGCGATGGGAATGAAGTAATCAAGTTGTCAAAGCTCCAATGTGGGAGCGAGCCTGCTCGCGAAGGCGGCCTTCCAGTCAACCATGATGTTGTCTGACACTCCGCTATCGCGAGCAGGCTCACTCCCACAAGGGGTACGTCTGCGCTGCAAGCGTATTTACCGTCCGGAAAAACGCAATCTGGATAGCTGACGCAAATCCCCGTCGAGGTAATAGTCATCGGTCCAGCTGTCATCCGCCGCCAACGGCTGGACCTGCTTGAGCGCGAGTTTCTTGGCGAAATAGCGAAAGCGGTAATGCTCGTAGAACCGCAGCAGTTCCAGGCCATAACGGTCTGCCAGATCGGTATCGCCGCGAATGATCAGGTAGTTCTCGTCATTGCCATTGCTGGCCGCGGCACTGAGGTTATGGCTGCCGCTGATGATCGTCGGCGCATCGCTGGTGAAGTCCGTCACCACGGCTTTGGTGTGCACCAGCAGGTTGCCCTTCTGGCCTTTCATGTTCTCGCGGAGCCAGCCTTCCAGCCCGGTGTTGAGCAGCGCGGTGGCGGCGAATTCGGCGGTGCGGTCGGCGTGGAAACCGGTGATGCTGCTGGCGGTGTTTTGCAGGCCGTAACGCAAAATGTCATCGTGGGGCAGGCCGAGCAAGGCGCTCAGGATGTCGTCGGGCAAAGCGAACGCGGTGACGAACAGCACGTCCTTTTTTGCGGCGTTGATGATCTCGACAAACTCATCCAGATCCCCTTTGCCCAAGCGCGGTGAGAAACCGGCGAACATCGGCTGCAGCGGATCCATCGGGTTATTTTGCGTGAGCCAGTTTCGGGTGACGCCGACATCCGCAGGGTTGGCCCAGACCTCCTCGAAGGTATGCAGATAGCTGGTGCTGACGCGTGTCTCGTCCAGCACATGCACCACGTTGGCCTGTCGGTAAACGCCGTTGGGCGTGAAGTTGGTGCTGCCGCAAAGCACCGCTTCCGGTTGACGCTGTCCCGCTGTGTCGAGCCGGCTCAGGACGATGAATTTGTTATGGAAGATGTTGTGGGTGACCCGCCCGCGCTTGTTCTCTGCCGGGATTTTTTCCAGGCTGGCCTCGTTCATGATGGTGTCCTCATCGCCCAGTTGGGCGTGATAGAGCACGCGAACGTTTACCCCACGTTCGAACGCGGCATTGACCGCATCGACTATGGCCTGCAATTCATACTCGTAGATGGCAATGTCCAGCGCCCACTGGCCATCCACCGCACGCTCGATAAACCCCAGCAAGCGTCCGAGCAAACCGTTTTCCAGCCATTGCCGCGGGGCATCCGGCCACGCTTCGATGGGCAGGTTCTTGTTGGCGCTGATCAGCGCGTCGAGCTCGGGAAACTTGCGCTGGAACGCCTGGCTGGCGGCGACCGCACGGTTGAAGATCACGCTTTGGTTACCCGGCTGACCATTGTCGGAGGTGACCGTCACTTCCAGGGATTCACCCAGTTGCGGCGCATCAACGGAGCCGTAGGCCAGGTGGATTCGGTAATGGATCGTCATCCCCGGATTGACCGCGTAATCGGCCCAGCGGAATTTCTGCAACGGCGCGATATCGCTGGGGGTCGCGTGAAACTGGGGAAACGTATGCACCTTGCCGGGGAAGGTCAGGCTGTTGAACAGAAACAGCCAGGGCTTGGGGCCTTGCTGTTTTTCGATGGCGAAACCCAATAGGCCTTTGCGGCGGGGTTCGGCCAGGTCCATGGCCAACAGCACGCCATTGGTGCCGGCGTAGGCTTTGACGCGGAAATCATCCTGAATGTTGGCGGCTAGAACGCGCATGACTCACTCCTGTGAAGATCTTTTCGGTTCACTCCATATCATCGATATGCCGGTACTGCGCCTGCAATTGAGTTGCCAATACTTTAGACCGTCCAAGACGAATCGGCCCGCGTTCGATGTCGATCAGCAGTCCCGGACAATCAAGCGCCGGCAACATCGACCAGTCCTTCAACCGGCCATCGGTTACCAGCAACAAACGCTGATGTTCAGCCGGAAAGCGTTTTTGCCGTGCCGTCAGCCAGCGCCCCGCTTCACCCAGTGCCGCCAGCAACGGCGTACCACCGCCCGCTCCCAGCCCATCAAGCCAGTCGCGCAAACCCGCGGAGGCTTTCAACCCTTGCACTTGCCACTTCGGCACATGACCACTGGCCGTGAGCAACGCCAGGCGTGCACGCTGACGATAGGCATCGTCGAACAGTTGCGCCAGCAAGCCCTTGGCATCGCTCAACGCCTGATGGCGACGAGTAGAAGCCGAGGCGTCGACGATCACCAGCCACAGTTCGTGGGGCGAACGGGTGCGCAGGTGAAACAGGACATCGGCGCGCTGACGCGGGCGGCCGTTCAGCAAGGTGCCGGGCCAATTGATCGAGCCGCTGCGCGCCGCGTGACGTTTACCCTGTTTGCCGTTATCCAGCCGTCCGGCGCGGGGTCTGGCATTCGCCCCCGCGTCAGATCGAGGGCGAATGCCTAGGGCTTTTTTGGCCAGCTCGGCACGTCACGTCGGGCGCCGACCGGGAGCGCCTGAGCGGGCATTTCACCCCATTGGCCCTGGCCTTCGCTCGGATTGGCATTTTGCGTAGAGGGCGGCTGACTGTGTTGCGGCGCCGGTGGCGATGGCTCGCGGCGGCGATGGCGCAAGGCAAATTCGGCGACGGCGTCGATATCTTCCTCGGCGATGGTGCTTGCCCCACGCCACGCTGCATGGGCACGCGCCGCGCGCAACCAGACCAGGTCGGCCCGCAAGCCATCGACCCCGGCGGCAAAGCAACGCTCGGTAATCTGCGCGAGCGCATGATCGTCGAGCGGAATGCTTGCCAGTGCGCTGCGCGCTTTCTGGCAACGTTCGCGCAGCGATTGCTGCTGGCTTTCCCATTCGACGCAAAAGCTGTGAGGATCGCTGTCGAAATCCAGCCGCCGACGAATGATCTGGCCGCGCTCGGTCGGCGCTGTGTGGCCACTGAGGGCGACGTTCAGGCCAAAGCGGTCGAGCAATTGCGGACGCAGTTCACCCTCTTCCGGGTTCATGGTGCCGATCAGCACGAACTTCGCCGAATGCCGATGGGAAATGCCGTCGCGTTCGATCAGGTTGGTGCCGCTGGCGGCCACATCCAGCAGCAGGTCCACCAGGTGATCGGGCAGCAGGTTGACTTCATCGACGTAGAGCACGCCGCCGTCGGCCTTGGCCAGCACACCGGGGGAGAACTGCGCGCGACCCTCGCTCAGGGCGGCGTCCAGGTCGAGGGTGCCGACCAGTCGTTCTTCGGTGGCGCCAAGCGGCAAGGTGACGAATTGGCCGCTGGCGAGCAAGTCCGCCAAGCCACGGGCCAGGGTCGACTTGGCCATGCCGCGGGGGCCTTCGATGAGAACGCCGCCGATTTTCGGGTCGATGGCGGTCAGGTACAGGGCGAGTTTCAGATCGTCGGCGCCGACCACGGCGGAGAGAGGGAAATGGGGGGTGTCGGTCATCTTAAATACTCGGTCATGGTCGGTGATCCATCAGCAGCACCTTAATCCCTGTGGGAGCGAGCTTGCTCCGGGCGGCGTTCCGACGATGGCGGCGTGTCAGCTAAAATTAATATTGAATGATCCACCGCTATCGCGAGCAAGCTCGCTCCCACAGGGTTCTGCGGCGCATTAGCTGTCTTCTTCTATGTCCAGCAACAAATTCTCCAGCGCTTCACGGTAGTCGCCCGGCTCCTTCCACATCCCACGCTGCTGCGCCTCAAGCATCCGCTCGGTCATGTCGCGCAACGCATGCGGATTATGCTCACGGACAAAATCCCGGGTCGCCGGATCCAGCAAGTACGCATCCGCCAGCAATGCATACTGGTGATCGTCGATCAGCTGCGTTGTAGCGTCGAAGGCAAACAGATTATCAACCGTCGCCGCCAGTTCAAATGCGCCTTTATAGCCGTGGCGCTTCACGCCGTCGATCCACTTCGGATTGGCTGCCCGCGAGCGAATCACCCGGTTCAGCTCTTCCTTCAACGTACGGATCTTCGGCAAGTCCGGCTGACTGTGATCGCCATGGTAACTGGCCGCCGCTTCGCCACTGAGGCTTTCCACGGCCGCGAGCATGCCGCCCTGGAACTGGTAATAATCGTTGGAGTCGAGCAAGTCGTGTTCACGGTTGTCCTGGTTTTGCAGCACAGCCTGAACCTGGCTCAGGCGCTGAGCGAACTGCGCTCGCGCCGCGGTGCCTTCGTCAGAACCGCCGTAAGCGTAGCCACCCCAGTTCAGATAAACCTCGGCCAGGTCGTCGCGGCTTTGCCACAGACGACCATCGATGGCGCCCTGCACGCCCGCGCCATAGGCACCGGGTTTGGCGCCAAAGATGCGCCAACCGGCCTGACGTTTGGCCGCGTCTTCATCCAGCCCCGATTGCATCAATGCTTCGCGCTCGGCACGCACTTTGGCCGCCAAGGGGTTGAGGTCGTCCGGCTCGTCGAGGGCGGCGACCGCTTGCACGGCGGCGTCGAACAGACGGATCAGATTGGCAAAGGCATCGCGGAAGAATCCGGACACGCGCAACGTCACGTCCACGCGCGGACGGTCCAGCAGACTCAGCGGCAGAATCTCGAAGTCGTCGACTCGCTGACTGCCGGTGGCCCAGACCGGGCGCACGCCCATCAGCGCCATGGCCTGGGCGATGTCGTCGCCACCGGTGCGCATGGTCGCCGTGCCCCACACCGACAGGCCGAGCTGGCGCAGGTGATCGCCGTGGTCTTGCAGGTGTCGCTCAAGAATCAGGTTGGCCGACTGGAAACCGATGCGCCACGCGGTGGTGGTCGGCAGGTTACGCACGTCCACCGAGTAGAAGTTGCGACCGGTCGGCAGCACGTCGAGCCGACCGCGACTCGGCGCACCGCTGGGGCCGGCGGGCACGAAGCGACCACTGAGAGCGTCGAGCAGACCGCGCATTTCCGCCGGGCCGCAGGCGTCCAGACGCGGAGCGACGACTTCGCGCAGGCTGTCGATGATGGCGCGGACGTCCGACCAAGTGGCCTCCTGTGGGAGCGAGCCTGCTCGCGAAAGCGGTGGGTCAGGCAAATCAATGTCGACTGACACTCCGCTTTCGCGAGCAGGCTCGCTCCCACAGGGGCCGGGCTCAACCTCGATACTCAACGTTTGCGAGATCAGTTGAGCGGCAAACAGTTCCAGACGTTCGCGGGTATCACCTGCCGTGCGCCAGGCTTCATCGGTGAGGGTTTGCAGTTCAATCGGACGCGGCCCGATCCAAGGTTCGGCGAGTGCGCAATCCAGTGGATCGAAGCCCAACGTGAACGCCTTGGCCAAGGCCCGCAGCAGACTCGATTGCGCCCCCCGCCCATCGCCACGTGGAATGCGCAACAACGCCAGCAAGGTGTCGATGCGCAAACGCCCGGTCGGTGATTCGCCGAAAATGTGCAGACCGTCGCGGATCTGCGACTCTTTCAAGTCGCACAAATAGGTGTCCAGACGCGGCAACCAGATCGCCGCATCGGCATCACTGTCGAGTTTTTCGTCCAGTTGCAGTTCACGGTCGATGTGCGTCTCGCGCACCAGTTGCAGGATGTCGCGCTGCAATTCCCGAGCACGGCGCGGATCGAGCAATTGCGCTTCGTAATACTCGTCGGCGAGTAATTCGAGGTTGCGCAACGGGCCGTAAGTTTCGGCGCGGGTCAGCGGCGGCATCAGGTGATCGATGATCACCGCCTGCGTACGGCGCTTGGCCTGGGCGCCCTCCCCCGGATCGTTGACGATAAACGGATAGATGTTCGGCAACGGCCCAAGCAGCGCATCCGGCCAGCAATTCTCGGACAGCCCGACGCCTTTGCCCGGCAGCCATTCGAGGTTGCCGTGTTTGCCGACGTGGATCACGCCGTGGGCGCCGTAAGTGTTGCGCAACCAGAAGTAGAACGCCAAGTAACCGTGAGGCGGCACCAGGTCCGGGTCGTGATACACCGCACTCGGGTCCACCTGATAACCCCGCGCCGGTTGTATGCCGACGAAGGTCAGGCCAAAGCGTAGCCCGGCGATCATCATTCGCCCGCCACGGCACATCGGATCGTTTTCGGGCGAGCCCCAACGTTCCAGCACGGCCTGCCGATTGGATTCGGGCAAGGCGTTGAACATCAGCAGGTAGTCGTCCATCGCAAGGCTTTGCTGACACGGACGCTGGTCGAGGGTGTCGAGGTCGTTGCTGACGCCGCCGAGTAACTGCTGGATCAACGCGGTGCCGCTATCAGGCAACTCGGCCGGCAGCGGATAACCTTCTTTATGCAGCGCACGGAGGATATTCAGCGCAGCGGCCGGGGTATCGAGGCCGACACCATTGCCGATGCGACCGTCACGGGTCGGGTAGTTGGCGAGGATCAGGGCGATACGTTTTTCAGCGTTGGGCACCCGCGCCAGATCGATCCAGCGTCGCGCCAGTTCGGCGACAAAATCCATGCGCTCCGGTTGTGGCCGATAGCAGACTACGTCCGATTGGCTGCGCTCGCTGCGCCAGGCCAGGTCTTTGAAGCTGATCGGTCGGCTGATGATCCGCCCGTCCAGTTCCGGCAGCGCGATGTGCATCGCCAGATCACGCGGACCTAGGCCTTGTTCGCTGGCGCGCCAACCGGGTTCGTTGTCCTGGGCGCAAATCGCCTGGATCACCGGGATGTTGCGGCGAAACGGTCGCAAGTGCGGTGCTTCAGGACTGGATTGAGCGAAACCGGTGGTGTTGAGAATTACGCCGGCCTCGACTTCATCCAACAGGTCCTCGACCACCGTCAGGCAGCCGGGTTCTTTCAAACTGGCCACGGCAATCGGCAAAGGGTTCAACCCCGCCGCCTGCAAGCGCTGGCAGAAAATATCGATGAATCCAGTATTGGCCGCCTGCAAATGCGAGCGGTAGAACAGCACCGCCGCGACCGGTTGATCGGCCTGCCAGTCGGCTTGCCAATCCTTCAGTTCAGCGGGGCTTTTTTGCGGGTGGTAAATCGCTGTGCGCGGCAGGGTTTGCGGCTCGGCCCAGGCGTAGTCGCGATCCAGCCAGCGATTGGCGAGGCAGCGGAAAAAATCCAGGGCATTGCTCATGCCGCCCTGACGCAGAAACTGCCAGAGCCGGTCGCGGTCTTCCGCGCCCACCGTGCTTAGCTCGCTGAGTTCCGGGTCCGGGCGATCATCGCCGGGCACCAGAATCAGCTGCACGCCGCGTTCCGACAGTTGCACCAGTTGCTCGACGCCGTACCGCCAATAGGCGATGCCGCCGTGCAGCGAAATCAGAATCACCTTGGCGTGGCGCAGCACTTCGTCGAAGTAGAGATCGACCGACGCGTGGTTCTGCACCTGCATCGGGTTGGCCAGGCGCACGCTCGGGTAGTCGTCGGGCAGTTGCTGCGCGGCTTCGGCGAGCAGCGCGAGGCTGGAGTCGCCGCTGCACAGGATCACCAGCTCGGCGGGGGTTTGTCCAAGGTCGGCAATGTTGTCATCCGACACGAAACCGCCGGGCTGGGTCCTGAGCAGGTGCATGGCTTAAACGCTGAGCGCAGCGCGCAATTGCGCTTCAAGCAGAGTGGCGTCCAGCTCCTGACCGATCAACACCAGACGCGTGGTGCGCGCTTCGTCGGCGCCCCACTGACGGTCGAAGTGCTTGTCGAAACGTGTGCCCACGCCCTGGATCAGCAGGCGCATTGGTTTGTTCGGGATCGCCGCGAAACCTTTGACGCGCAGGATGCCGTGTTGGACCACCAGTTGAGTCAACGCGTCCAGCAGCAGGCTTTCGTCGGCTTGCGGCAATTCGATGGAGATGGAGTCGAAGGCATCGTGGTCGTGATCATCTTCGCCTTCATGGTGGTGATCGTGATGGCTGTGACGGCTGTCGATGTGTTCTTCGGAGCCGGCGCCGAGGCCGATCAGCACGTCCAGTGGCACGCGACCGCTGCTGGCTTCGATGACTTTCACCGCTGGCGGCAGTTCTTCAGCCACTTCCAGGCGCACACGGGCCAGGTCTTCAGGGCTGATCAGGTCGGCCTTGTTGAGGATCACCAGGTCGGCGCTGGCCAGTTGGTCGGCGAACAGCTCGTGCAGCGGCGATTCGTGGTCCAGGTTCGGGTCGAGTTTGCGCTGGGCATCGACCTGGTCCGGGAAAGCCGCGAAGGTGCCGGCGGCGACCGCTGGGCTGTCGACTACGGTGATGACCGCGTCAACGGTGCAGGCGCTGCGGATTTCCGGCCACTGGAAGGCTTGCACCAGCGGTTTTGGCAGGGCCAGACCAGAAGTTTCGATCAGGATGTGATCGAGATCGCCGCGACGGGCGACCAATTCGCGCATCACCGGGAAGAATTCTTCTTGAACGGTGCAGCACAGGCAGCCGTTGGCCAGTTCGTAGACGCGGCCGTTGGCTTCTTCTTCAGTGCAACCGATGGAGCACTGCTTGAGGATTTCGCCGTCGATGCCCAGCTCGCCGAACTCGTTGACGATCACCGCAATGCGGCGGCCCTGAGCGTTGTCGAGCATGTGCCGCAGCAAGGTGGTTTTGCCCGAGCCGAGGAAGCCGGTAACGATGGTGACGGGGAGTTTGGCCAGTGTTTTCATCGGATGCCCTTTGGCAAGGTGGCGGGCATACGGGACGACGACCGCTGCTGCATAGGCGCGCGGAAGATTTCGCCACCGGATCACCCCGCCCGGTTGTAGTGAGAATTCGTTTCGAGGCAGGTCTCCTGGCTGACGGTGTGCCAATCGTTCGACTGGCGTTGGCTGCGCCTTCCCGCGAACCCTTTGCACAGGGTTTGCAGTGGCGTGGCAGCGAACATCACCGTTCACAGTTGCGGGGGCAGCCGCGGCATCGACCGCGTTCCCTTCTTAGCTTCGGCAGACGCCGAAGAACCTCGAAAGCGCAAGGCTACGCATCGTGTGGGGGCGGGTCAATGTCTTGTGGCGCCCTCACTGGCCCCATCGCGAGCAGGCTCGCTCCCACAGTTGATCGCATTCCCCTGTGGGAGCGAGCCTGCTCGCGATGAAGTCGCCTCGGCCCCAAGTTGAGAACCCATGCCAATTGACTCTCCGCCCCCGCCCATGCTCTCCTACACGCCTTGTTACGGGTGCCCTTCACAGGGTGAAACGGGAAACCGGTGAATCATGTGCTTTACTCTAAAGTCATGTCAGTCCGGTGCTGCCCCCGCAACGGTAAGCGAGCGAAGCGTCAGATCCACTGTGCCAGCAGTTCGGCATGGGAAGGTGATGCTTGCAGGTCAAGGCGAAAGCCAGTGCCCCTCGTGAGCCCGGAGACCGGCCCGCAACACAAAGTGACCATTACGATCACTGAATAACAAACCCGCGGTGGGCGGGCGCTGTTTGAACCTCTGCGTGCCCGACTCGCAGGGGTCTTCCATGCGCTCTAAATCACCCGCTGACAGACCAGAGGGAAGCGCCATGTCGATCATCAGCAGCACCGGCAGCAACACCGATAAAAGCACCGCCAGCACCACCAATACCCTGACTCAACGCCTGACCGCCGCCGTGTGCGCGTCGATCCTGGGTGCGTGCCTTGTGTATTTCGCCGGTTTCTCGCACATCGAAGCGGTGCACAACGCCGCTCACGATACCCGCCACAGCTCTGCATTCCCGTGCCATTGAGACCTGCTGACATGATCAAGCGTATTGCGCAAACCGCAGGGTTCACCGGGCTGCTGGCCGCCCTGCTGCTGACTCTGCTGCAAAGCTTCTGGGTGGCTCCGCTGATTCTGCAGGCCGAGACTTACGAAAAATCCGAGCCCGCTGCTGTTGAGGTTCACGAACACGCCGCAGGTGCTGTCGCCGCTCACACCCACGATGCTGAAGCCTGGGAACCGGAAGACGGCTGGCAGCGCGTGCTGTCCACCACCGGCGGCAACCTGGTGGTAGCGGTCGGTTTCGCCCTGATGCTGGCCGGTCTTTACACCTTGCGCGCGCCGACCAAAACCTCCCAAGGCCTGCTTTGGGGCCTGGCCGGTTACGCGACGTTCGTGCTGGCACCGACTCTCGGTCTGCCGCCTGAGCTGCCGGGCACTGCCGCAGCTGATTTGGCGCAACGGCAGATCTGGTGGATCGGCACGGCTGCCTCCACCGCGGTCGGCATCGCATTAATCGTGTTCAGCCGTCACTGGCTGATGAAAGTGCTCGGCGTGGCCATTCTGGCTGTTCCTCATGTGATCGGCGCACCACAACCGGAAGTCCACTCGATGCTGGCTCCAGAAGCCCTGGAAGCTCAGTTCAAAATCGCTTCGCAGCTGACCAACATGGGATTCTGGCTGGCCTTGGGCCTGATCAGTGCCTGGTTGTTCCGCCGCAAAAACGATGGTCAATACCACGCATGACTGAGATCAGCGCAGCGCCGACTTTAGTGGTCGGCCTGGGCTGCCAGCGCGGCTGCCCCGTCAGCACGCTGCGGGCGCTGCTCGATCAGGCGTTACAGGCTCATAAAATCGGACTTCACCAGATCAAGGCGCTGGCCAGCATCGACCTGAAGCGCGAAGAGCCTGGCTTGATCGAATTGGCCGAACAACTAGCACTGCCACTGATGTACTTCAGCAGCGAACAATTGGCCGGCTATCAACCGCAACTCACCCATCATTCGGACATCGCGTTCGAACGCACCGGCTGCTACGGCGTCGCGGAAAGTGCCGCCCTGGCCCTGGCCGAACACCTGGCCCAGGCACCGGCAAAATTGCTGATTTCACGACAAAAATATGCCCAGGCCACCTTGGCATTGGCCTGCGCCGCCTAAAATCCTCGATAATCCTCGCCTTCGATCATGAGCAATCTTCATCTGAAGCCTTGCTCAGCCCCTTTTTCTCACAGGAACCGACGATGACCGTCTACTTCATTGGCGCAGGTCCCGGCGACCCGGAACTGATCACCGTCAAAGGCCAACGGCTGATTCGCAACTGCCCGGTGATCATCTATGCTGGCTCCCTGGTGCCCGCCGCCGTGCTGGAAGGCCATCGCGCCGAACAGGTGGTCAACAGCGCCGAACTGCACCTGGAACAGATCATCGAGCTGATCAAATCCGCCCATGCCAAGGGTCAGGACGTGGCTCGGGTGCATTCTGGCGATCCGAGTCTTTATGGCGCCATTGGCGAGCAGATTCGCTACCTGCGCGAACTCGACATCCCGTTTGAAATCATTCCCGGCGTCACGGCCACGGCGGCCTGCGCGGCGCTTCTGGGCGCGGAACTGACGTTACCGGACGTGTCACAAAGCGTGATCCTGACCCGCTACGCCGACAAGACCGCGATGCCCGCCGGCGAAGAGCTCGGCAGCCTGGCGCAGCACGGGGCGACCATGGCGATCCATCTGGGGGTCAATCATCTGGAGAAGATCCTGGCCGAATTGCTGCCGCATTACGGCGCGGATTGCCCGATTGCGGTGATTCACCGGGCGACCTGGCCGGATCAGGACTGGGTGGTGGGGACGCTTGAAGACATTGCCGCGAAGGTTGAAGCCAAGGGGTTTCGGCGCACGGCGTTGATTTTGGTGGGCCGGGTTTTGGGCAGTGATCACTTCAGTGAGTCGTCGCTGTACCGTGCCGGGCATGCGCATTTGTATCGGCCATAGGGCCTCATCGTCGGAACGCCGCCCGGAGCAAGCTCGCTCCCACAGTTGACCGCATTCCAATGTGGGAGCGAGCCTGCTCGCGAAGGCGTCAGTGAATTTCACGCTTAAAAAAACGGCACTCACGGGTGCCGTTTTTTTATGTCTGCAGCGAACACCTTACTTAGTAGTAGGCGTTTTCTTTCTGCGTGTGGTCGGTGACGTCACGAACGCCCTTGAGCTCGGGAATGCGCTCGAGCAAGGTGCGCTCGATGCCTTCGCGCAAGGTAACGTCTGCCTGGCCGCAGCCCTGGCAACCGCCGCCGAACTTCAGCACGGCGATGCCGTCTTCGACCACATCGATCAGGCTGACCTGACCGCCGTGGCTGGCCAGCCCCGGGTTGATCTCGGTTTGCAGGTAATAGTTGATACGCTCATTGACCGGGCTGTCGGCGCTGACCATCGGTACTTTGGCGTTTGGCGCCTTGATGGTGAGCTGGCCGCCCATACGGTCGGTGGCGTAGTCGACTACCGCATCGTCCAGGAACGCTTCGCTGAACGAGTCGATGTAAGCGGTGAAGCTTTTGAGCCCCAGCGCCGTGTCTTCAGGTTTTTCTTCGCCCGGCTTGCAATAAGCAATGCAGGTTTCGGCGTACTGAGTGCCAGGCTGGGTGATAAAGACGCGGATGCCGATGCCTGGGGTGTTCTGCTTGGAGAGCAGATCAGCCAGATAATCGTGGGCGGCGTCGGTAATGGTAATAGCGGTCATGGAAACTCCTCGCAGGCTTGGGCGCAGTTTACGCCAATCATCGCGCCGTACAAAGTCCTAGTATTTTTGTCGGGAAAGAAACGGAGATCCCCTGTAGGAGTGAGCCTGCTCGCGATGGCGTCAGTTCAGCAAAATCGATGCTGACTGTAAGGATGCTATCGCGAGCAGGCTCACTCCTACAGGAGGAAGCGGTCGGACTCAAAGATTCTCGTACCTATTCATGTCCAGCACGCCCTCTTCCACCGGTTCGGTCTCGTGGACGTACCGGCTCAGGTCATGGAAGTAGAACCAGAACTGCGGATGGCTGCGGCGAATGCCCCAGCGCTCGACGATTTTTTCGAATCGATCAGCGTCCTTGGCGTTTTCCATCTCGTCCACGAACTCAGGCACTTGCTCGGCCGGGATGTTGAACATGAAGTTCGGATAGCTGCTGAGCACGCCCGGAAAAATGGTGATCGTGTCGAGCCCCGGTTGATAACGCAGGGATTCACCGAGCAGAAACGCGACGTTACTGTGCGTGCGGTTGCGCAGCAGGCTGTAGACCTCGCGCTTGCCGCTCGCCGTTTCGATGCGCAGCAGGGTCGCTTCCGGCAACTGATCGATAACCTTCAGCCCGGCCGCCGGACGCGAAGTCAGGCGACTCAACGCCTGTTCGGCGCTCTGCAAGGCCAGATCGATGTTCGGCCGTGAGCAATAAGCGCCGTCACAACGGTTGATCGGATCCGGTTTGGCGTTGAGGTCGCCGTAACGGGTGAGCAACTGTAGGGCGAAATCGCGTTTCGGGTCTTTTTCGTCCAGTACCAGCGCCGTCTCTTTGTCGTTGTCGATGGCCTCGTAGTCCAGCCACATCTTGAATTTGCCGCCGCTCTGGTACCAGTCGTCGAGGTAGTCGTCGCGCGAATTGGCCGGCATCAGGCGCAGAAAATTCTGCTCGGCGCCGTTGCGGATCAGGTCGAAGTACAGGCGCGTTTGCGCCTGATGGGAAACATTGCCGAACACGTCGAAGTTGACCGCCAACTGGTAATACGTGCGCTCCAGCAGCGGGAAGTCGAACAGCCACATCGTTTGCGGCACGTCACCGATCAGGCCTTTGTTCACCGAGGCACTGTCGAAATGCCGGAAGATCGTCAGCAAGGCGTTATCGTTACCGGCCCATAAGGTCGACCAGCTCGGCGCCGGCGCATCGGCATAACTGTCACGGCGCAGCGCCTCGTACTCGTTACGCTTGTCGCGGTAGTCATGCCACAGGCTCAGGACGCTGCCGACATCGTCATTCTGCCCCGGCATCGCCAGCAACGGCGTGGCCTGGCCGCGATACTTCGGATCGATGATGTAGAGGTCGTGCTCAGGCGCCTGGAACATTGCCCAGAAGTTATCGCGGATCACGTCGGTGGCGATCTGGCCGCGGCACACCGGGCCGCGAATAAACGTACGGACGAAGTATTCGGCGTTATCGAGCATGAATTGATAGCGCGCCTGGGCCGGGATCGCCTCGAACGTGGTGAACGGATTGGCCCGACGCTCCGGCCCGTAGCCCGGCAAGGCGTGGACCTGCCAGTTGCCGTTATAGAAGAGGCTTTTAATCCGTGCCATCTTCGCCGCGCTCAACGGGTAGGTGATGTGGGTCTTTTGCACAATCACGCCTTGCACCGGCCACAAGCGGTAATACACCTGAGTGCCCGGATCGTCATTCGGGCGGCGTGTATTGATCAGATCGATCGGCTGGCCGGGCGGCGTGCGCGAACGCACCCACTGAAAGAAATGCCCCGGCTCGCCGTCCTTGAAGTAGAGATGAGCGAGAAACCAATGCTCGAACAACCAGCGCCCCACCAGGCTTTGCCGTGCGCCCGGTGCATTGAGCAGGTTTTCCCACTGCACCACCTGCAAGACTTCTTTGGCGCTCGGCACAAGACCTTGCTCGTCAATCGGCGCGCCGGACGCCAGCCAGCGTTGCAGCGTCTGGTATTGCTGGTCGGTCAGGCCAGTGACCGCCAGCGGCATGCCCTCTTGGGGATGTGATTTGGCGTAGCCGTCAAACTCGGCCGGCAGGGCGCACATGTTTTCCCGGTTCAGACCAAGGACGATGTCCTCCGGCAACCTGGCGTTGGGTTGCAAGGGGGTTTTGTGGCCCAACTCAAGCATCCGCGCCATCAACGCGGCCTGACTGCCCTGAGCGTCGAGCACCGAATAGAAGTCCTTTTGCTGCCAGGCGCGTTTGCCGAAGGCGTCATAAAACAGCCGGGTCGGCGCGACAGCCTGGCGGCGATCGCCAACGTAGACCGGGATCTTGGTTGCGCCACGGGCAGCCCCTTCGCCACTGCCCAGATTGAGCTGACAGGCGGCGTCATAGCAGGCATGGCAGGCCACACACTTTTCGGTGAAGATCGGTTGGATGTCGCGGCTGTAGGAAATGGCAGAGGAAATGGCCGGATCCTGCGCGGCAGCGCCCCAGCTTAAAAACAGCAAAACAATGCTGATGACGCGATAAGACATGTCCCTGGTCCCGATCATGAAAAAACGCCGCGATTCTACCGGTCTGCCCGCCGCCCCAACATGAGCGATATTCATGCAAAACCGGGACATGCTCTAAAACCGCACAGGTTTGCTATTATCCCGCCCCTTCGTCATGGTCTTTCCGAGTAGTCCAAATGTCCGATCGCAGTGTTCGCCTTCAAGCTCTCAAGCACGCCCTCAAAGAGCGCATCCTGATTCTCGATGGCGGCATGGGCACGATGATCCAGAGCTATAAACTCGAAGAGCAGGATTACCGCGGCAAACGCTTCGCCGACTGGCCAAGTGACGTCAAGGGCAACAACGACCTGTTGATCCTGACGCGCCCGGACGTGATTGGCGCCATTGAGAAAGCCTACCTGGATGCCGGCGCCGACATTCTGGAAACCAACACCTTCAACGCCACCCAGGTGTCCCAGGCCGACTACGGCATGCAAGGCCTGGCGTACGAGCTAAACGTAGAAGGCGCACGTCTGGCGCGCAAGGTCGCAGACGCCAAGACCCTGGAAACCCCGAACAAGCCGCGCTTCGTCGCGGGCGTGCTCGGCCCTACCAGTCGCACCTGCTCACTTTCGCCTGATGTGAACAACCCCGGCTACCGCAACGTAACCTTCGATGAACTGGTGGAAAACTACACCGAGGCCACCAAAGGCCTGATCGAAGGCGGCGCCGACCTGATCCTGATCGAAACCATTTTCGACACCCTGAACGCCAAAGCGGCGATCTTCGCGGTGCAAGGTGTGTACGAAGAGCTCGGCGTCGAGTTGCCGATCATGATCTCCGGCACCATTACCGATGCCTCCGGCCGTACGCTCTCCGGCCAGACCACCGAAGCGTTCTGGAACTCCGTGGCCCACGCCAAGCCGATTTCGGTCGGCCTGAACTGCGCCCTCGGCGCCAGCGAATTGCGTCCGTACCTGGAAGAGCTGTCGAACAAGGCCAGCACCTACGTTTCCGCGCACCCGAACGCCGGCCTGCCGAACGAATTCGGCGAGTACGACGAACTTCCATCGGAAACTGCCAAGGTCATCGAAGAGTTCGCCCAAAGCGGCTTCCTGAACATCGTCGGCGGCTGCTGCGGCACCACGCCGGGCCACATCGAAGCCATCGCCAACGCCGTGGCCGGTTATGCGCCGCGTGAAATTCCGGACATTCCAAAGGCCTGCCGCCTGTCGGGCCTGGAACCGTTCACCATCGATCGCAACTCGTTGTTCATCAACGTCGGCGAGCGGACCAACATCACCGGTTCCGCCAAGTTCGCCCGCCTGATCCGTGAAGACAACTACACCGAAGCCCTGGAAGTCGCCCTGCAACAGGTCGAAGCCGGCGCCCAGGTGATCGACATCAACATGGACGAAGGGATGCTCGATTCGAAGAAGGCCATGGTGACCTTCCTCAATCTGATTGCCGGTGAACCGGACATCTCCCGCGTCCCGATCATGATCGACTCCTCCAAGTGGGAAGTGATCGAAGCCGGCCTCAAATGCATCCAGGGCAAGGGCATCGTCAACTCGATCAGCATGAAAGAAGGCGTCGAGCAGTTCATTCATCACGCAAAACTGTGTAAGCGCTACGGCGCCGCGGTGGTGGTGATGGCCTTCGACGAAGCCGGCCAGGCCGACACCGAAAAGCGCAAGAAAGAGATCTGCAAACGTTCCTACGACATTCTGGTCAACGAAGTCGGCTTCCCGCCGGAAGACATCATCTTCGACCCGAACATCTTCGCCATCGCCACCGGCATCGAAGAACACAACAACTACGCTGTGGACTTCATCAACGCCTGTGCCTACATCCGTGACGAACTGCCGTACGCGCTGACTTCGGGCGGCGTGTCCAACGTGTCGTTCTCGTTCCGCGGCAACAACCCGGTGCGCGAGGCGATTCACTCGGTGTTCCTGCTGTATGCGATCCGCAACGGCCTGACCATGGGTATCGTCAACGCCGGTCAGCTGGAGATCTACGACCAGATCCCGGCCGAACTGCGTGACGCCGTGGAAGACGTAGTGCTCAACCGCACCCCGGAAGGCACCGACGCCCTCCTCGCCATTGCCGACAAGTACAAGGGCGACGGCAGCGTCAAGGAAGCCGAAACCGAAGAGTGGCGCGGCTGGGACGTCAACAAGCGTCTGGAGCATGCACTGGTCAAAGGCATCACCACGCATATCGTTGAAGACACCGAAGAATCCCGTCAGTCCTTCGCTCGCCCGATCGAAGTGATCGAAGGCCCGCTGATGTCGGGCATGAACATCGTCGGCGACCTGTTCGGCGCCGGCAAAATGTTCCTGCCGCAGGTGGTGAAATCCGCCCGCGTGATGAAGCAGGCCGTGGCTCATTTGATCCCGTTCATCGAACTGGAAAAAGGCGACAAACCGGAAGCCAAGGGCAAGATCCTCATGGCGACGGTAAAAGGCGACGTGCACGACATCGGCAAGAACATCGTCGGCGTGGTGTTGGGCTGTAACGGCTACGACATCGTCGACCTCGGCGTGATGGTACCGGCGGAGAAAATCCTGCAGGTAGCCAAGGAGCAGAAGTGCGACATCATCGGCCTGTCCGGCCTGATCACGCCGTCGCTGGATGAAATGGTCCACGTGGCCCGCGAGATGCAGCGTCAGGACTTCCATCTGCCACTGATGATCGGCGGCGCGACCACCTCCAAGGCCCACACAGCGGTGAAGATCGAGCCGAAGTACAGCAATGATGCGGTGATCTACGTCACCGACGCCTCCCGCGCCGTGGGCGTGGCGACGCAGTTGCTGTCCAAGGAGTTGAAACCGGCGTTCGTCGAGAAGACCCGTCTGGAATACATCGAAGTCCGCGAGCGCACCGCCAACCGCAGCGCCCGCACCGAACGCCTGAGCTACCCGGCAGCCATCGCCAAGAAGCCACAGTTCGACTGGAGCACATACGAGCCGATCAAACCGACGTTTACCGGTGCCAAGGTGCTGGACAACATCGACTTGAAAGTCCTGGCCGAATACATCGACTGGACGCCGTTCTTTATCTCCTGGGACCTGGCGGGCAAATTCCCGCGCATCCTCACGGATGAAGTGGTCGGTGAAGCCGCCACGGCGTTGTACGCCGACGCCCAGGAAATGCTCGCCAAGCTGATCGACGAGAAACTCATCAGCGCCCGTGCAGTGTTCGGCTTCTGGCCGGCCAATCAGGTGCGTGAGGATGACATTGAAGTCTATGGCGATGACGGCAAGCCGATTGCCAAGCTGCATCACTTGCGTCAGCAGATCATCAAGACCGACGGCAAACCGAACTTCTCCCTGGCCGACTTCGTTGCACCGAAGGACAGCGAAGTGACCGACTACGTGGGTGGTTTCATCACCACCGCCGGGATCGGCGCCGAAGAAGTGGCCAAGGCTTATCAAGATGCCGGCGACGACTACAACTCGATCATGGTCAAGGCACTGGCCGATCGCCTGGCCGAGGCGTGCGCCGAGTGGCTGCACCAGCAGGTCCGTAAAGACTACTGGGGTTATGCCAAGGACGAGACACTCGACAACGAGGCGCTGATCAAAGAGCAATACACCGGTATCCGCCCTGCCCCGGGCTATCCGGCCTGCCCGGATCACACCGAGAAATCCACATTGTTCAAGTTGCTGGACCCTGAGGCCTCGGAAATGAAAGCCGGCCGCAGCGGCGTGTTCCTCACCGAGCACTACGCCATGTTCCCGGCGGCAGCGGTCAGCGGCTGGTACTTCGCTCACCCGCAAGCGCAGTATTTTGCCGTGGGCAAGATTGACAAGGATCAGGTGCAGAGCTACACATCGCGCAAGGGTCAGGAGTTGAGCGTGACCGAGCGCTGGCTGGCGCCGAACCTGGGTTACGACAACTGATGGTGGTCCCGGGAGTCGACTGGCGCGACTCCCGGGGTACTTGTGAAAGCTGCAGGGTTGACGTTACAGCCCTACCAGCGTCCGTTCTTTTTCAGACAATTCGCGCACCAACTTTCCTTGCTCGAAGAGAAGGTCTGCCTCTATCGCCTGCATGGCGGTTTTGTACTGCTCTTCGTCGCCTTCGCCGTAATTTGGATACGCCTCGTCTACATCATGCTCTCTGCCTGAAAAACCCTCTCGCACCTGAGCGAATCGTTCAGGGTATTTGTCCTTCAAATAGTCGCTCCAGTACTTGCGGCTGACCAAATCATCAATAAATGCCGATGATTGTTCTGCCGCGATCACTTCAGCATGGGCCGCATCCAGCATGACAGGCGTAACGTTGCCGCTGTAGCGCATGCCTCTTGGTTGCCCCGGCAACTCAAGTCGCTCTGCAAGGCCGATACGATAGGCTAACCGCACCTCCGCCGGATCAGTTGAACGGCGCTTTGCCTGGCGCTGGACAATGTCGCGGTTAGCGATTTCCTCGACTTTCCCAAGGCGAAACAGGCTCCTGCCAAGTCTGAACAAGACGTTGCCTTGTTGGCCCGGGGAAATTGACTTCGTGGTCTCAAATTCGAAAGCCTTGACTTCTATATCGCTGAACAACAGGATTTGACCATCAACGCAAGTTGCGCCAGACCTCGCCATTTCGAATATCGTATCCCTCAGGCCTGCGTCGCTATCGGCCACCCTCAGTACGGTATGGACCCGCCGCACAAGATCAGAACGTCCCGTCAGGAAGTCTGTCGTACCTTCCATTTTGGTCAGCAGATTGAAGAAGAACTGATTGTTTTGCGCTTGCTCGAAGTCATTCCATATCCGTATCAATTCCTCTGAGTCGGCTGTTGACGGAGCGATCCATCGCTCACGGGCGTCGGTACCTGTGACCTCATCCATATCCACTTCTACGTCACTTGCGATCGAGTCATCTCTATCGCTGTCGTTAAAGCTGCCGCTGTCGCTACTGCGGTTCAACCGCTCCAGCGCCTCGTCAATCTCTTCTGGCCTCCATCCCACAATCTCCTCGCCCTCCAGCACCTGATTACGCAGCATTAGCAGGCTCGCGCCATCCAGATCGTTGATGGCCAGATCCGTGCCCGCACGCAATACCCTGTGCTCGTCGGCCATCAGGGCCGGCGGAATGGACTCGATCATGTTGTCGTGCAAATTCAGTGCGCTGAGCGAGGGAAGCTGAAGCGCTCCCTGCGGCCAGATGACCAGGCGATTGCCACTCAGATCGAGGGCCTGCAAATGGGTAAGAGGGCTGACATCCAGCGACTCAAGCCAGTTTTGCGCCAGGTTCAATGACTCCAGGTTGCTCAATCCTGCAAACTGACGCTGGAGCTGAGGCGCATTGGAAAAACGGTTCATGACTGCCGAAAGTCGCTTGAGGCGGTTCAATGAGGTCACGGACTCTGGCAAGGTATACAACGCGTTGGCATTCAGCGCCAGGGTATGAACATGAGTAAACGCACCGAGGAAATCGCTTAGCCCCTCCCCTCTCAGATACACGTTGTTCAGGTTCAATGCACCGACATGAGCGAAGCCGGCGGGTAGAGCCGGGAGATTGCCCAAGGGGTTACCGGACAGATCAAGGACATAACCTCCCGATGCGCTCTCCACGGCCTGCACCCCACGAAGGTTCTGCCTCCAGCACGCCATTATCCGGTCAGCCGCCTGACGACGCTCGGTGGCTGCAATCCACACAGGAGGAGAGGATTCACCCATCCGCTGTGGTGGGGTTTCGATCCATGTGTTCAGGGTCTTCGTCAATGCCTGATGTTGGCTGTCCCATTTGGCCAATTGCTCATACAGGGGGCCAGCGCCGCCATGGCGTAACGTCAGCTCATCAATCATCCGTATCGCCTCGGTGCCTGGCAGATCCGGGTCAAGTCTTCGCAAGCGGGCTTGCGGGGTCAAGCGTGTCGGGTCATTGCCAGGTACAACGGGCAGCGGCAATAACAAGTCCGGATTTTGCGCGACCAGAACCGGAAAGTACTCTGGCTCACCCATGGTAATGCCCGCCTGCAAGCTGGCTCTGGGGATACCCATGGGTGTTTCGGAAGACGTACTCGCCAGCAAATCGGTGCGGGCCTTGGCCGTCAACCGACAGCCAGTCATATCGATCCTTAGAGCGTCATGGCCGGTCAGGGCAGTCTCGGGAATCGTCGTGATCGCGCTGTTGTTCAACTCGAGCCTGCCGAGGCCGGACAAGTCCAACGCACCATTTGGCCAGTCTTTAATGGCGGTATGACCCACCCGCAGGGTCTTCAAGCGGGTCATGGCGCTGACATCCAGCGAATCGAGCCGGTTATAGCGCAAGTCCAGGCTTTCAAGGGCAGACAACCGGTTCAAGCGTTGCTGCATACTCGGGGTCATTGTCAGGTGATTTCGGCTCAGCTCCAGATAACTGAGTTTTCCGAAGTTGCCCAATGCCGACGGAAGATCCTGCAGTTGATTACCACTCAGATCCAACCCGCGAATGTCGGTGAAGCCGCTCAAAAAACGACTGAAATCCTCGGATGAGGCCATCACACCCGACATTTGCAGGGTTTGCACATGGGAAAAATTCGTTGCTGACAGCGCTGGCAGTTCAGGCAGATCGCCCAGCGCCCAGCCGGACAAATCAAGATTCGATGAAATGATTTGTCGCGGCATGACACGCCATGGCCACACCGTTGAAGGTCCGGCCTGAGGTTGCGAAGACTGTGCCTCCTGCGTACCGCCATAGCGTTTACACAGACCATCACGCCAGCACTCACGAATTCGCCGGGCAACGGATTCTCGTTCCCGAGTGTTGACTTGCCGGCCATTGGCTCTTGCTGTTCGCTGCTGCCACGCCTCCAGTTGCTGTCGCAATGCCTGTCCATCCTGGCGCAGTGCATTGATCCGTGCCAGCAACGCCTGCCCTGCCAGCCCCTCAGCCTTCATGCGCCCAAGGGCAATCTTCGAAAGCTCGTCGCTTGTCTCCAGGGCGTTGTGTAGCGTGCCTTGGCAATAACGATCCAGCATTTGTCCGCTATCCAGCAAATGCGCAGGATTGTCGTGCACATACTCGTATGCCTTCACGAAGTCCTCAGTGCTCAGCCTGGCCCAGTTGAGTTTCATGCCTGGCCACAGTGATTCATGACCGGATAGCCATTCAGGGGGAAGTGTCTTGACGCTTGAGTGAGTGAGATCCAGCGACCTGAGCTGCGGCAATTGCAGAGCGCCCTTCGGCCAGGCCTCTGTCGTACCGTACACACTCAACGAATGCAGTTGAGTCAGGCGACTGACATCCAGCTCGCCCGCCATGCCGATCACGTCCAATCGTTGCAGTTGTGGCATGGCGTCTATCACCGATTGGGCAACTTCGGTGAATTCCGGACCCAGCGGCCCTGCCATCTCCAGCTCACGAATACCCGGCAGTGCCTTCAGCCTCTCGGCCAGTTGAACCCTATCGACGCCATCCTGAACTCCCAACGTCAGCGACCGGGCGTTGGGGAACTGGCGCAGAAAGGCTTCGGGTGTCTGACTCAATACTCCACCAACGCTCATATTCAGATCACTGACGTGAGGAAAGTTGCCGACCAGTTCCGGCAGGCTGTCTGCAGCGCGCACGTCCAGAGAAACCCTGGCATCGCCATCGTAAAGACCCCTCTGCTGCCAGACATATTGAATGTTTCGTGCGACTTGATGGCGGCCAGTATTCTGGCCGCCGCTGGTTATCCATTGTTCGAGCTGCGCCGTCAGTGCCTCGTATTCCCGGCCCCGCATGTTCAGAAAATGGGCGATCTGCGTTTCGGTCATGCCATCAAGCGCAAGCTTGATGACCATCAATTCCGCCACCTCATCGGAGAAGATCGGATAGACATCCCGCAACCTGGAGACCAATGAGGAATTCACCGTTGCTCCGGCACCTCGCCCGCTCAATGGGTAGCCGACCCTGCCGTCGGCCAGTCGCACCGGCGAACGGAATCGTGGCGTGGCGGCGTTGGGCACGAGGGTTTCCATCATCTGATCACGGTGGCCCATGGCATAAGTGGCCAATGTCTTTTGTAATTTGGCACCCTGCGTCACATTGGGCATGCCCAACTGAGTGCGGACGTCGTCCGGCAACGCATGCATGACCGAAGAGAAAAAGTTGTCGCCTTCTTTCGGCACGCTGTTCAACGAGTTTTCTTGCTGATCGAAGGCCTGGAACTGGTTGGCTTGATGATGGTGATAGCCGTCCTTGACCAGGTATTTGACTTGCTCGGCCGTCTCGCTACCGATGCTGTCGAGCAGTTTT
Organism: Pseudomonas sp. GL_093; assembly: GCF_057837605.1. Classification (NCBI taxonomy): domain Bacteria; kingdom Pseudomonadati; phylum Pseudomonadota; class Gammaproteobacteria; order Pseudomonadales; family Pseudomonadaceae; genus Pseudomonas; species Pseudomonas sp. GL_093. The sequence goes on from NZ_CM174448.1 coordinate 4,100,264, forward strand.
CCGCCGCAATCGCCCTGACGAACTTCCAGGCGCAGGTTTTTCGACCAGCCGGGGAGTTTTTCCAGGCTGTGCAGCGCCAGGCGCTGGCTGTCGGATGACGCCATGCTCTCCAGCTGCAATCCGGCCAGGGCCTTGTTCAGCCGAGTCACCCGGGCGCGCGCACGTCCCTTGAGCAACAGACTGGTGGGAAGTCGGCCGGTTTGTTTGATCTGCAGCCGCTCCTTGGTTGTGGCATTGGCCAGGACTTCTTGTGCCGCGTCCGTCGATAGACTGGGGAAAGTACGTTGCAGCGCCTGAATTTCACGCGTTGTTGCCTTGGAATCCTGGCTGAGTGTGTCGAACAATGAAGTTTTGTTGCCCGAAAGGTGGTCGCCGAGCTGTTGTCGAAAAACCGTTTCACGCTCTGCCTCGACCCGCGCACCTTCACCCCCCAGCAAGCGAATGATTTCTTCCTCGTCCAGTGCCGCAAGCACTCGCTCGGGCAATTTCCCGGCAGACACATCCTCACGGGAAATCCTGATGCTCGGCTTCACGGATGTCGACGCCTCACCGTAGCGGGACGAAGCACCGTTCAAGCGTGCATTGTCGAACACGTCGATCACCCGCCCCTGCGGCCAACGCGGCATATTGATCACGTGTGGCAAGATCGCGTTGTAGCGGCTGTCCGGCACCGGCTGATCGAGACGAATCCGTTCAATCATTTCATTGAGCTGACGGTCGATTTGAAACTGCCGCAACGTGTCGGATAACGCTGATGGCAAGCGCAGGTTATCCGTATGGATCTTGCGCAACGCGTCGTCGTTAACGCCGCTGATATCGGCGATTTTCTCCAGCGTCGCCGCGTCAATACCGTCGGTGACCGGGCCAAGACGTCGTAACAAGGTGGCACGATCCCACCCCAGCGGGCGCTCGAAACGATGGCGCCACGCGCCCTCACCGTTGTGTTCAAGAACGGGGGAGTAAGCGTCCGGGGCCGTCGGGTGTTTGAGACGCCATTTGTTCAGCGTGGGGTCAAAGGTTTTTTCGTAGACGTTACTGTCGAGCCTGATATAGGTCTTGCCGCCCACTTCATACTGCCCAAGCTTGTCGGGCTTGAGCCCCGCCGGCAAGACCCGGTCGCTCAGGTAAGGCGTCAAGCCAGGCCGCCACAACTGTTCGCTGCCAAACGGCAATTTGACCTTCACCAGGCCATCGACGATGGGTGTGGACAGCACTTTCGGCGCTTTACTGGCAACCGCGCCTACCGCCGCCATGAATGCCACGTTCACGGCCACCGACTTCAAATAACTCCAGGCCTGATCCGTGTCCCCGATGCTCCAGGCTTCGACCCCGTGATAAATGTCCGTGGTCAGTTGCACAGCCATCACGGCCATCATTACCTCGCCCAGGCCGGGCACGAAAAATGCCGCCACGTTGAGTATGTTCAGCCCCCACTCGGCATAGCGGGCGAGTCGTTCATACCAGGCGTCATGATCGACCTTGGCCGTCGGCACCGCCAGTTGCTCGGCAGTCTCCTTGAGGCGCGTCTGGTGCCGCATGTAGAGCTCGCCGAACAGCTCCGTGTCAAAAAATTCTTCACTGATATCCAGAACCGGCTCGTCCCGGTAAACATGTTCGTAGATTCCGTCTATGTGGCCCAAGAGGGTCTGTTTACGGTAAGGGAAATCCGGGTTCCATTTGAGTGTTTGCAGAGCAGTCTTGATCTTGCCGAGGAACTTGCCCGCATCACCGTGAGGGATGAGCCTGAGGAAAGAGCGCTGGTAGTTCACATCGCGCAGCCTGTAGCTCAGGTCATTTTCAAAGGACTTGAGCGAGGCATATTCCATGACCGGCGCCACCGGGTCCCCCGGAATACAGACGATGATCCGCGAGTCCTGGTAACCCAGTACGTCAAACAGGTTTACACCCGGATTGGTCCAGCTGAAGTTGACCTTTTTACCTTTGCGCCGGCTTGCGCCAATGACAAACAGCTCACTGACAGGCGACCCCAGCACATGCAACTGACTGCAAGTGACGCGCTCACCGTCCAGTGTTGCCGACTTGTCGCCGTTGAGCACGGCCAGCAATGTGCTGTAGGCCGATGGCGTGATCAGCGATTTGAGGTGAGCGATATGGGCATGCACCCGCAGACTGTCCGTCCACGCGCCGACCGTTTGGGTGCGCACGGTGGCCACCCTGTCCGCGGCGTCAAACATCGCCGTCAGGTGTTCCTGATACTGCTTGCCGATATCCAGTTCACGGCATAGCGAGGCGAAATCGGCGGGCTTTATCGGTAGCTTCTTGATCCTGTAGCGCGTTGAAGGGCCCTTTTGCGGATAGTCCCAACCGTAAGGTCCTCCTTGAGTTTCCAGATAGGCAGCCCGTATACCTCGTTCAGCAATGACGTCACCTTCATTAAACGCCTGGTCTTCTTCAAAATTGCGCAGTGCCAACTGCAGCAGTGTCTGGTGAGTGATCAGCGAGCCTGCAAAGGGCTCGTAGAGCCAGGTCTGCGCAACATCAACTTTCAACCCGAACTTTTTTTGCAACGCCGCTTCGAGCAACGGTTGGGCGAATTCGGTGACCCCTTTGAGCCCGGTGAGTGTTTTTGCCAGGGTTTCGTTGGCGGTTCGACTGCGTTTCTGGTCGTCCCGTACAGTGTGTCGTTGGTCGCCGGAGGCCTTCTGAAACCAGTCCGGCATGGCATTTTCGGCCAGGCCTCCCGGTGTTCTCGCCCGATCCAGAGCCCGGATGTTTGCCGGGGTCAGGTGGCGTATCCGATCGTGCAGCTTTTTTTTGATGAAATGGTTGTGAAGGCCCTTTTCCTGGGCCGATGGGATTCCACTCATGTGGCAATACCTGATGCTGTCAAATGAAGCACCAGTCAATCAGCAGGTTTGTCGTCCATGGTGGTACATATTTATACCGGGTAGCGCCGGGGGCGATCTTCTTTCCGTGGGTTGTCTATGCTTGTCTTACTCAAACAGGAGACGAGGGGTTTATGGACGATCCAGCCAACAACAAGCCGCCCACTTTCTGGCAGATGCTGCAAAGCGTCATGGCGGCGGCGTTCGGGGTGCAGAGCGGGAAGAACCGGGCCCGGGACTTCACTCACGGCAAGCCCAGTCATTTCGTGATTCTGGGGATTTTGTTCACCGCGGTGTTCGCGTTGACGCTGTATGGCATCGTGCAACTGGTGGTGCACCTGGCCGGGGTTTAGCGCATCAAGGTTTGCAGACTGAACGGATAGCGATACGACGTCGGCCGGCCCTTGGCTGAAAGACGGCGGAAGTTCACACCGTAATCCGGTGATTCCCCCATGGCCAGCAATCGCCTGGCCTGTGCCTTGTCGATCAGTTGCAACAACGGGATTCGCCGGTCTCGGCCGCCGTAATGGGTGAGATCCACGCCCTGCTCAAGATCATGCAACTCCACCAGCGCCCAGCCGCCCAATGTGAAGTGCCCGCCCAGCAGCACGCTGATACGTCCGTCGACCGTCGCCTGTAACGCTGCCGGCGAGGTGTTGACCGCACTGAACAACGCATCCTTGCCGGGTATCCCACCCGTCTCCGAATACGCCTGCATGGCGCCAAACGCCATTTCGTCATTGGCTGACCACACCAGCGAGACTTTCGGGTAACGCTTGAACAGCAGTTTGGCCTGTTCATAGGCCCGCTCCCGGGTCCAGCCGCTGTAAACCAGCTGTCGCAAGCGCACTTCCGGGTGTTCGGCCAAGGCCCGCATCATGCCTTGCTCGCGCAATTGCGCCGAAGGGGTGATCTTCAGGCCGGAAAACGCCAGCAACTCGATGACCTGACCGGGTACCGCGGGGGGATGCTGGCGAATCAGTTCCTTGAGCATCAGGTAGCCACCCTCCTCGTCGTTGGGCACCAGGCTGCCCAAGCGCTCAGGGCGCTCGCCCAGCAGGCTCATTTGGTTGGCTGTCAGGGACGCGTTGACCATGAACAGCTTCACCCCGCTGCCCTGGGCCAGGCGAATGATCTGCGGAGCGACGTACTGTTCGTTGACGAAAACCAGATAGTCCGGACGATCAGGGCCTTGCAGCGCCAGGCGGGCTTGCGCCAGCGTGAGCTCTGGCATGCGTCGGGAATAGAGAATTCGCAGATCAATGCCCAGATCCGTGGCTGCCGCCTGCATGAATTGCGAGTAACTGACCCAGAAGGCTTCCTGAGTGGCTCCGGGATTCAGGAACAGCACTGATTCCGCGCGCGCACCGGGTCCATAAACCGCGCCGCACATCAGCAGGAATGAGTAGAAAAACTTCAACATGGATCGTCCGAGCCCCCCGGCAATTCGCCGCGCATTATAGCCAGCGAAGTCCCGGAAAACGGCGTTTATTCCGGTTATTGTCCGACAATCGTCGGAATGGGGCCCGGACGGGGTCGGTTATTGATGACTGACCCAAAATACCGCAGTGCTCACGACCAGGATGATCAGGAACAGAATGGCCCAAGCATCGACCGTGCTATCGGGTTTTGACGTTTTGGTAGGGTTGCTCATTGCATCGCCTCTTGTCGGTTTTATCGGTGATTGCATAAAGACTCGAGCACAGTTAAGACGATGATTGCCCGCACCACAAATGTGGGTTTTACCTCATTGGATCTCATTAGTCGTTTTGGTTCTTTACATATACTCAAACATCACTTTTGCGCATAACTGCAAACTGGTATCTTGCCCCGGCTCCGTTGGGAGTGCGCGGCCGTGCGCGCAGAATTGCCGAGGCAGTATCGGAGACTTCAGCAAGCGAAAAACGCAACTGGATCCGACCGGCCCAAGCCTGAGAACAGGACTTATATGTACGTATACGACGAGTACGATCAGCGGATCATCGAGGACCGCGTCAAGCAGTTCCGTGATCAGACCCGACGCTATCTGGCAGGCGAGCTGAGCGAAGAAGAATTCCGCCCCCTGCGCCTGCAAAATGGCCTTTATATCCAGCGCTTCGCGCCGATGTTGCGGGTGGCGGTGCCTTACGGCCAACTGACTTCGCGCCAGACGCGAATGATGGCCAGGATTGCCCGTGATTTCGACAAGGGCTATGCCCACATCAGCACCCGGCAGAACGTACAGTTCAACTGGCCGGCGCTGGAAGACATCCCGGACATCCTTGCCGAACTGGCGACCGTGCAGATGCACGCGATCCAGACCAGCGGCAACTGCTTGCGCAACGTCACCACCGACCAGTTCGCCGGTGTCGCTGCCGACGAGCTGATCGATCCGCGCCCGTGGTGCGAGATCGTCCGCCAATGGACCACGTTCCACCCTGAATTCGCTTACTTGCCGCGCAAGTTCAAGATCGCCATCAACGGTTCGACGTCCGACCGTGCGGCCATCGAAGTCCATGACATCGGCCTTGAGCCGGTGCACAACGCCGCAGGCGAGCTGGGCTTCCGCGTGCTGGTGGGTGGCGGTCTCGGCCGTACCCCGGTGGTGGGCGCGTTCATCAATGAATTCCTGCCGTGGCAAGACCTGTTGAGCTACCTCGACGCCATCCTGCGGGTCTACAACCGCTACGGCCGTCGTGACAACAAGTACAAGGCGCGGATCAAGATTCTGGTCAAGGCCCTGACACCTGAAGTCTTCGCGCAAAAAGTCGATGCGGAAATGGAGCACCTTCGCGGTGGCCAGACCACGCTGACCGACGCCGAAGTGCATCGCGTCGCCAAACACTTCGTTGATCCGGAGTACAAGGCTCTGGACAACCAGACCCTGGCGTTGGCCGAACTCGATAAAGAACACCCGGGCTTCGCGCGCTGGCGCACCCGCAATACCCTGGCTCACAAAAAGCCGGGCTATGTGGCCGTGACCCTGTCCCTGAAGCCGACCGGTGTTGCACCGGGCGACATCACCGACAAGCAACTCGATGCCGTTGCCGACCTGGCCGATCGTTACAGCTTCGGCCAGCTGCGCACCTCTCACGAGCAGAACATCATTCTGGCCGACGTTGAGCAGACCCAACTGTTCGCGATGTGGGGCGAGTTGCGCGAGCAGGGTTTCGCCACGCCGAACATCGGCTTGCTGACCGACATCATCTGCTGCCCGGGCGGCGACTTCTGCTCCCTGGCCAACGCCAAGTCGATCCCGATCGCCGAGTCGATCCAGCGTCGCTTCGAAGACCTGGATTACCTGTTCGATATCGGCGAACTGGACCTGAACATCTCCGGCTGCATGAACGCCTGTGGTCACCACCACGTCGGCCACATCGGCATCCTCGGGGTGGACAAGAAAGGCGAAGAGTTCTACCAGGTGTCCCTGGGTGGCAGCGCCAGCCGTGACGCCAGCCTGGGCAAGATCCTCGGCCCGTCTTTCGCCCAGGAAGCCATGCCTGACGTGATCGAAAAGCTGATCGACGTGTACATCGAACAACGTACCGAAGACGAGCGTTTCATCGACACCTATCAGCGTATTGGCATCGACCTCTTCAAGGAGCGCGTCTATGCAGCGAATAATTAAGAACAACGAAGTCGTCGACGAAACCTGGCACTTGCTGCCCAAGGACTTCAACATCGACGAGATCAGCAACTGTGACGACCTGATCGTCCCGTTGCAGCTGTGGCGCGAACACAGCCGCATGCTCAAGGCCCGCGATGGCGGCTTGGGCGTATGGCTGGATGCCGATGAAGAAGCCGAAGAAATCGGTGACGACGTGGAAAATTTCCAGGTCATCGCCCTGAATTTCCCCGCCTTCACTGATGGCCGCAACTACTCCAACGCCCGCCTGCTGCGTGACCGTTACGGTTTCAAAGGCGAATTGCGGGCAATTGGCGATGTGCTGCGCGACCAGCTGTTCTACCTGCACCGCTGCGGTTTCGACGCCTTTGCGATCCGTGCCGATAAAGACCCGTATGAAGCCCTTGAAGGTCTCAAGGACTTCTCGGTGACCTATCAGGCCGCCACCGACGAACCGCTGCCGCTGTTCCGTCGTCGTTGATCGTCCAGCCTTGAGCCCGGTTTTCCGGGCTCAAGGCTCCTTCCTCGCTGAATTACAGATTGGCACGATCCTCCAACGCCCCAAAAGCTGCCATCGGATGATCATACCGCCCGCTGCTGCGACTCAATCGAGCCCACACTTCCTCCGAAGTATCGGCCTCGTGCAACAGTCGCCAGACTCGCGCCTGTAGCGACAGATAACTCACCTTAAAATCGGCCGTCAGGCTCAGCCTGTTTATTACGTCTAAAAATCGCGTACCGGAAGGTTTGCCTGCCAATCGCTGCCAAAGCGCTTGCCGGGATTGTTGCAACGCTTCCTCGCAATCTCGCAGCCACACCATCGGCGAACCGTAGTCGGCTCCGGGGGCGTCAAGCCATACATTGATTCCCGTTTCCTCGCGATGACTGACAAGCCGGCGAAGCGTGTCTTCGTCCGTCAGCGGATTCCCCCATAAAAGCACGCGGTCGTCAGCGACAGCCTGATTCATGACCGCTGGTGGAACCCGGCTTATACGGTTATCACGTAAATCCAGAATAGTCAGATAGGGCTCATCCTTGATACCGATCGGGCACCGGCTGATCTGCGTATTCCTCAGGTTGAGCTGACGCAAATCGTTCATGCCCAACACCAGCGGCGGTACGCCCAGCGGGTTGTCACTCAAGTCCAGCGATTGTAAACGGGTCAGGTCACGCAGTTGGGACGCGGCGCTTTCACTGAAAACCAGCTGTGTGGCTCGCAGGTTTAGTGAGGAAAGGTGTTTCAATTGGCTGATTGCCGGCGGTAAAGAGCGACCCGCGTCGCCGCCCACGAAGAAATGACGCAAGTCCACACTGTCCAGATTCAAGACCTCGAGGTTTGGAAAGTTCTCGAGAAACCCGTTCAGACTGTCCTCCTCGGTGAGGTGGAAGCCTCGCATCAATAGTTCGGTTACATCGTCCAACCTGACATTCAACACCGGTAATCGGTGATAGTTTTCAAAGGTCATATCCAACGTAGTACGTGGAGCCCCTCCGCGCTTTTGCCAAATGCGAACCAGCTCGTCGGCCAGTTCGGTCCTGAGCGCCCGTTCGTCCTGCATCTCCTCCATGATTAGCTGGACGTTATAGGCCGCGATTTGTCCAGGACTCAACCCCTGCGCCGCGGCATCCCCCAAGGCAATAAAGGGAAGGTCCATAGCGTTGACGTCATTGGCGCTCTGATCTATCCAACTGCTCAAATCAGTATTGAGTTGCTGAAACTGTTGCTTCATCTGATCGATGTGTACCTGAGCATTGCCACCAGCACGCTGTAACAGTTCATCGGCTTCAGCGTTCGAGAAATCCGGATAGATCTCCTTGAGCTGCAACCTCATCATCTCGTGCGTCAACCCTTCGCCCTGTGGCGTACCGGGGAAGCCGCCGCCGCGTAGCCCTTGCGCCTCAAAGTGCAGACCGGAATCCATCCTGCCCAGACCGAGCATGAGTTCGGATCGAGGCATTGCCTGCTCGCCGACTTTCAGCCGCAACTCGCGGGCCGGATCGAGCGATGAAAGTTGCAGCGCCGAGCGCTCGTCTTCGGTCAAGACTTCAAGCACTGCCTCATAAAAGCCCGCTGGCACATCGCGACTCTGGTAACGGTTTCCCACCTTGATCAACCGTCGAACATCGATGGCGTCAAACGTGCCGCTACGGTCCAGAACCCGGCCTGCGAGGGAACTGTCGTGCACTTCAATTCGAAGGCTTTTTGGCCATCCGGGGAGATTTTTGAGGGAATGCAGGGCCAGTGTGTCCGACTCCGGGCTAACCACCGACCGAAGGTACAAGCCTTCATAGGCACGATTGAGCCGCACATGTTGTTGATACTGGCGGGCCTTGCTGTCGAGACGGTTGAACGCTTGCCGGACCTGAACCGCGTCGGGTGGACTCTGGATGTCCACGCCATAGCGGTCGAGCATCTGCTCAATAGCGCTTTTGGGCAGGCCGGGGTATTGGCGCTGAAACAACCGGACCCATTCATGTTCCGAGTGCTGAAGCGCTTCGTAACGGCTGTTGAACCGTTCGACTCGCTCGCCCTGTGCCACGGTAGTTTCCCCGAGTTCCTGATCAATCCTGAAACGGCTGATCGTATCGGCCAGCAAAGGCGTCGGCGGGCGCCCGGCCTGCATCAGTCGCAGCATGTCGTCATCGACTGTACTGACCTTGCCGATCTGCACCAGCATTTCATCGCTGAAAGACGCCACCGACGGGCCGATTCCGCGCAGAAGTTCCACGCGGGTCGCCAGTGTCAGGTTCGATAGTCCGGGAGTCGGGGCAACAGCCTGATCCGGCGTCGGCCTGGCAACCTCCTCCCTCGGTGCTACACCAGGTTCGTGCACTCTCTCGGCAATGGCACCGGCCTCGGTAGCTTCACCCTTGAGCGCCACGCCTGCGCCTGCCAGCGGCAGCGCATTGAGCAAGCCAAACACCGTGCGGGTCACGCCCGACGCTCGATCACTCGATGTTGCGCCGTTGACGGCCTGATCAAGGCCATACCCGGCGTCGATGATACCGGCCAGCACCAGTAATCCTTCACCACCGGGCACGAACAACGCCAACGGACCGAAACGGTTGATCCACTGCACGACCGGTTCGACGACGGTACTCAAGTTGTCCCGGTTGACCTGCGCATCGTCACGAATGGTTTTGACACTGGCCCGGGAGGCCTCCTTCATGGTCAGAACCAGCTGGGCAAACGGATCGATGCCTGATGGCGAGTCATCGAAACCGATGTATCCGGCCGGCTCCCAACGGCCGTCATCGTTGAAGAACCCCGCCTCTTTCCTCAGCCGGTGTACCTTTGGGTAGACCGCCATGCCATCCAGCGCCGTCAACACACCGGCATGGAAAGTGCCGTCCTTGCGATCGTCCTCGGCGAAGTGGGCGGCCAAGGCCTGTTTTGTATCGTCACGCCTGCCCTGCTTCACAACCCATTTGTGCAATTGCCCGGAATCGTCAAACAGGTGCAAGGGCGAAGAGTTGCCGGGGATGTACAACAGAATCCTGCCGTCGGGGTCACGGTAGCCCCAGATGTCTTTCGAGGTGTAGCGATAAAGCTTCAGGCGTCCCGTCTTGAGCATCGCGGGCATCCTGGTGGGCGCCTGCAGTTGTTCGATCGTCAGCGTTGCCCATGCCTGATCCGACGGCAGCCCTGCCGCCTGCATGGCCAGCTCGCTCCCCTTTGGGGTCAGACTGTTCTCATGCCGCTGCAGCAAAGCGGCCATGACGAAGGCCGCTTTGGCCGAGGTTTTCAGCGCATGGGGGCTGGGGGCGACGATCACTTCATCCGATGGCCAGGCTTGATCGAGGTAAGCCTGATATCGGTCCTGGAGGTCCAGTTCCCAGACCCATTTCTTGAAATCGGCGGGCCTCACGGCGATCTGGGTCTGCGGTCCGTAGCGCTGCGGAACGGTTTGGCGATAAATGCCTTCGTAGGAATAGTGAAAGTCGTTACCGGGCTCGGCCAACTCATCGACCTGTTCCGTAACAACGATGGGCGGCCCGACATCGGGTGGCGTGTACAAGCCAAACACTGTTTCGCCGAAGCGTCCGTCACCCACGGTTTGATGGTTGCCAATCAGCACCTGCACCAGGGACATGGAACTCGCCACCCGCCCCTGATGGACGCCGTTCGGCGCAGAACGCCCGGCGTAGTCGTAATCGAGCGTCACCAGCTGCGCTGTCGTCGGGTCAATGTCTTGACCCCACTTTTGCTTGATCAGGTGTTCGCCAAACTGGCCGGGAGTCTGCGGCAGCGCGGCATCCACAGCGGACTTCAGCTCTTCGCGCATGCCGGGAAAGGGCGGTGCATCGTCGTCTTTGTGAGGGTAGTCGGTCATGGTGCATTCCATTGCAAGCGTTTCAGGAACACCACCCTAACTGACCCTGGATCAACCGGAAGCGGGAGCGATCGACAATGACCTCAGGAAAATTCGCAAACGCCGTAAGGAAAATGGATGGACTTAAAACCCGCAAAAAAAAATGAAACCGGGGAAGAATCCACGGTTTCATTTTTTTGACGATGATGCTTTTTGAGTATTACCAGAAGCGTTGCTGGGTCAATCGGCTCCACCAGCTCAACAGCACACGATCGACTGAGCCGCTGGCCGCCATGCCGATGCGTTCCTGCAGGCTTTTACGTTCGGCGTAGTGCAAGTGGTACAGCTCGGACTTCTTCGCACGTTCGGCGAGGTATTCATCGCTGGTCTTGAGTTCGTCCACCAGTTGCTTGTCCAGCGCCGCGACACCGAGCCAGATTTCACCGGTGGCCACTTCGTCGATGGCCAATTGCGGGCGATAGCGGGAAACGAAGTTCTTGAACAACTGGTGAGTGATGTCCAGGTCTTCCTGGAACTTCTCGCGGCCCTTCTCGGTGTTTTCGCCAAACACCGTCAGGGTGCGCTTGTACTCGCCGGCGGTCAGCACTTCGAAGTCGATGTCGTGTTTTTTCAGCAGACGATTGACGTTAGGCAACTGGGCCACGACGCCGATCGAGCCGAGGATCGCGAACGGCGCGCTGATGATCTTCTCGCCGATGCACGCCATCATGTAGCCGCCGCTGGCCGCGACCTTGTCGATGCACACGGTCAACGGCACTCCGGCATCACGGATACGCGCCAGTTGCGAGGACGCCAGGCCATAGCTGTGAACCATGCCGCCGCCGCTTTCCAGACGCAGCACCACTTCATCCTTGGGCGTGGCGAGGGTCAGCAGCGCGGTGATTTCATGGCGCAGGCTTTCAGTGGCCGACGCCTTGATGTCGCCGTCGAAATCGAGCACAAACACCCGTGGCTTGGCCTCGGTTTTCTTCTTTTGCTTTTTCTCGGTTTTAGCTTCGACCTTTCGCAAGGCCTTGAGCTGGTCCTTGTCGAGCAAGGTTTGCTCCAGGCGTTCGCGCAGCCCTTTGTAGAAATCATTGAGTTTGCTGACTTGCAACTGGCCGACCGACTTGCGCCGACCTTTGCTGCGCAATGCCGCGAAACTGGCCAGGACCACCAGAATGGCGATCACCAGTGTCACGGTCTTAGCCAGAAAAACTGCGTACTCGGCAAAAAACTCCACAGGGACTCCTTTAATACGATGCGCTGCAAAAAACGCGCGCGGGATACCTCCAGCATACCCATGCGCCGCCTCGGCGGCCAGCCGTGAAACCTCTGGCAACACGCCTGTAACGGGCATTTCAAACAAGCGTATGTTTTTTCATTGACAGCCCACCTTCATCCTCATAACCTCGCCGAACCTTCAACGTAGCGGGATGAAGCGGACGTGGGCAGTATCTATTTGATTCGACATGGCCAGGCCTCCTTTGGTGCAGACGACTATGACGTCCTGTCGCCGACCGGTATTCGCCAGGCAGAAGTCCTCGGCCAGCACCTCGCCGAGCTGGGTATCAGCTTCGATCGCTGCCTCTCGGGCGATCTGCGCCGCCAGCAGCACACGGCCAACAGCGCACTGGAACAGTTCGCTGCGGCAGGCCTGCCGGTTCCCGTCCTGGAGATCGATTGCGCTTTCAATGAGTTCGACGCCGACGCGGTGATCCGCGCGCTGCTGCCGGCCATGTTACCGGACGAACCCGAAGCGCTGCACATCCTGCGCAATGCCGCGCAAAACCGCGGCGAGTTCCAGCGAATCTTCGCCCTGATCATTGAACGCTGGCTCGCCGGCACCTATGACACACCGGGCCTGGAAAGCTGGCTGGGGTTTGTCGAACGGGTGCAGGCCGGTCTGCAGCGAATCCTCGAAAGCGCCGACAACACCCAGAAAATCGCCGTGTTCACCTCCGGCGGCACTATCACGGCCCTGCTCCACCTCATTACGCAAATGCCGGCAAAGCAGGCGTTTGAACTGAACTGGCAAATCGTCAACACCTCGCTCAACCTGCTGAAGTTTCGCGGTCGCGAGGTGGCTCTGTCTTCTTTCAACAGTCATGCGCACCTGCAACTGTTGAAGACCCCGGAACTCATCACGTTTCGCTGAGTCCGGACTATTGTGACCCTGGCTGTATTCACCCAGCTCTAATTACCCAAGAAAGGATCGAACCATGACCTCCGTAGCTGATGCCGTACAAGCAATGAAAGCCAAGTTCAACCCAGCCGCTGCTGCCGGTCTGGACCTGGTATTCGGTTTCCGCATCGACGACACCAAGAACTTCTCGCTGATCGTCAAGGACAGCACCTGCGAGCTCCAGGAAGGCGAAAACCCGGACGCCCAGGTGACTCTGGTCATGGACGGCGAAACCCTGGAAGGCATCGTCAGCGGCGAAACCGACGGCATGCAAGCCTTCATGGGCGGCAAACTGCGCGCTGAAGGCGACATGATGCTGGCCATGAAACTGTCCGAGCTGTTCCCGGCCTAAGCGCGCCGCTCCCGATCTTCGGGAGCACGTCTGGCTGCAAACGAATCCCGCCCCTCGAGGCGGGATTCGTCGTTTTTCGCCATTGGAAAACGGCTACCTGTGGATTTGCCGTCTATATTCCTTCTGGCCGCATGCGTCAGACATCGGCTGTTTGCCCTCGCTTTTTTATCAAGAGCCTTTGCGTGGAGCACTGCCCATGAGCCCACCTGACGACCACGACGGATTTAACCGCCGACGTGTACTGCAAGGCCTTTCGGCAGGCGCCGTCGGTGCCTGGATCAGCCCGTTAATCGCAGGGAGTAAAACCATGCCCGACGCCCCCGCCGACCTCATTCTGTACAACGGACGCCTGCACACCGTCGACCGCAAAAAACCCCAAGCCAGCGCCGTCGCGATCAAGGACGGACACTTCGTGGTGGTCGGCAGCGATGCCCAGGCCATGGCCCTGCAAGGCCCCGGCACACAAATTATCGACCTGCACGGCCGCACGGTGATTCCGGGCCTTAACGACTCGCACCTGCACCTGATCCGTGGTGGCCTCAACTACAACCTCGAATTGCGCTGGGAAGGCGTCCCTTCACTGGTCGACGCGCTGCGTATGCTCAAGGATCAGGCGGACCGTACGCCCACGCCGCAATGGGTGCGGGTGGTCGGTGGCTGGAACGAGTTCCAGTTCGCCGAAAAACGCCTGCCGACGATTGATGAATTGAACAAGGCCGCACCGGATACCCCGGTGTTCGTCCTGCACCTCTACGACCGTGCCCTGCTCAACCGCGCCGCGTTGAAGGTGGTCGGCTATACCCGTGACACGCCGAATCCGCCGGGTGGCGAAATCCAGCGCGATGCCAATGGCGACCCGACAGGCATGCTGATCGCCCGCCCCAACGCGATGATTCTCTACTCAACCCTGGCCAAGGGGCCGAAACTGCCGCTGGAATACCAGGTCAACTCCACCCGCCAATTCATGCGCGAACTCAATCGCCTGGGTGTCACCAGCGCCATCGACGCCGGCGGCGGTTACCAGAATTATCCGGACGACTATCAAGTCATCCAGCAACTGGCCAAAGACCAACAGCTCACCGTGCGTATCGCCTACAACCTGTTCACGCAGAAACCCAAGGAAGAGCTGACCGACTTCAAAAACTGGACCAGCACCTCCCACTACGGTCAGGGCGACGATTTTCTACGGCACAACGGTGCCGGCGAAATGTTGGTGTTCTCGGCGGCCGACTTCGAGGACTTCCTCGAGCCCCGCCCAGACTTGCCGCAAACCATGGAGCAGGAGCTGGAGCCGGTGGTCCGCCATTTGGTGGAACAGCGCTGGCCGTTCCGTCTGCACGCCACGTACAACGAATCCATCAGCCGCATGCTCGACGTGTTCGAGAAGGTTAATCGCGACATTCCGTTCGACGGTTTGCCGTGGTTCTTCGACCACGCGGAAACCATCACCCCGCAGAACATCGAACGGGTCAAAGCCCTCGGCGGTGGCATCGCGATCCAGGACCGCATGGCATTCCAGGGCGAATACTTCGTCGACCGTTACGGCGCCAAGGCTGCCGAAGCCACGCCGCCCATCGCTCGTATGCTGGCCGAAGGCATTCCGGTCGGCGCCGGCACCGATGCCACGCGCGTGTCCAGCTACAACCCCTGGACCTCACTGTACTGGCTGATCAGCGGCCGCACCGTCGGTGGCCTGGCGCTGTACCCGCAAGGCTTGAGCCGCGATACCGCGCTGGAACTCTTTACCCACGGCAGCGCCTGGTTTTCCTCCGAGCAAGGCAAAAAAGGCCAGATCAAGGTCGGGCAACTGGCGGACCTGATTGCGCTGTCGGCGGACTATTTCCACATCGAGGATGAAGCGGTCAAATGGATCGAATCGGTCCTGACCATCGTCGACGGCAAGATCGTCTATGGCAGCGTCGAATTTGAAAAACTCGGGCCGCCTCCCATCCCCGTGGTGCCTGAATGGTCGCCAGTCGCCAAAGTACCAGGCCATTGGAAACCCCTGGCGCCGCTGACGGCGCAGGTTCATCAATGTGTCGGGGCTTGCGCGGTGCATGCCCATAGCCATGAACGGGCGCGATTGTCGTCGGCGCCGGTCAGCGACTTTCAGGGATTCTGGGGAGCGTTTGGCTGTTCGTGCTTTGCGTTTTGAACGAAGCGCTCCCAGACGGCGATAATCAAATGTGGGAGCAAGCTCGCTCCCACAGGGGTTTTGCATCGGGTGGAAAATCAAGGTTGTAATAACAGCGCCACCAACGCGCTCCACCCGGTCTGATGACTGGCCCCCAGACCGCGCCCGGTCTCTGCGTGAAAATACTCATGAAACAACACCAGGTCGCGGCTGGCGGGGTCAGCCTGCAATTGCGGATACGCCGCCATCGACGGTCGACTGCCCTCTTCATCGCGCAAAAACAATCGGGTCAGGCGCTGGCTCAGGCTATCGGCAACCTCCTCCAGCGTGGCCAGGAAACCTGACCCTGTGGGGTATTCCACCGAGAAGTTCTGATCGTAGTAACGGTGAAACTCGCGCAAGGATTCGATCAGCATGTAGTTGATCGGCATCCACACCGGCCCACGCCAGTTGGAGTTGCCGCCGTACAGCCGTGAACCCGATTCCGCCGGTTCGTAACGGGCGCAGAGCCGATCACCATTGATCTGCGCGCCAAAGGGCCGTTCAGCGAAGGCTTTGGACAGCGAACGAATGCCAAATTCAGAGAGAAACTCGCCCTCGTCGAGCATGCGTTTGAGCAAGTTCTTGGTGCGTTCGCCGCGCAACAATGCCAGCAGCATCCGGTTGCCTTCACCCGGTTCGGTCCAGCGCGAGACCAGGCTGGCCAGATCCGGTCGATGGCGCATAAAACCCAGCAGGCGCTCCCGCAACCCAGGCAAACCCTCGTGCTCGTGCTGCTCCAGCACCTGCACGGCGAACAGCGGCATCAGACCGACAATAGAGCGCAGGCGCAGCGGTTCGTTGACGCCGTCCGGGCGGTGCAGCACGTCGTAGAAAAACTGATCCTGCTCGTCCCACAGACCTTCGGCTTCAGAATCGACACGATTAATGGCCCCGGCAATGTAGAGAAAATGCTCGAAGAACTTCACCGCGATGTCGACGTACACACTGTTGCGTTTGGCCAGTTCCAGGGCGATGCGCATCAGATCCAGCGCATAAGCGGCGACCCACGCCGTGCCATCGGCCTGATCGAGTTGGTAGCCGGGCGGCAACATCGCCGAACGGTCGAACAGTGCGATGTTGTCCAGCCCAAGGAAGCCACCCTGAAACAGGTTGCGCCCCTCGGCATCCTTGCGGTTCACCCACCAGGAAAAATTCAGCAGCAGCTTATGGAAAATCCGTTCGAGGAAATCCATGTCCCCTGTCCCGGTCAGCGTTTTGTCCTGCTGATAGACCCGCCAGCAGGCCCACGCGTGGACCGGTGGGTTGGCGTCGTCGAAGCGCCATTCATAGGCCGGCAACTGACCGTTGGGGTGCATGAAGCGGTCTTTGACCAGCAACAACAGCTGATGCTTGGCGAATCCCGGATCGATCAGCGCGAAGGCAACGGCCTGAAAGCCCAGGTCCCAGGAGGCGTACCACGGATATTCCCAGGTGTCCGGCATGGAGACGATGTCGAAATTCGACAGGTGCCGCCAATGGGTGTTGCGAATGTGCGAGCGCCCGGGTGGAGGTGCAGGTTGCGCCGGATCACCGTCGAGCCACTGATTGACGTCGAAGTAATACAGTTGCTTGGACCACAGCAATCCGGCCAGGGCCTGGCGTTGAACGTTGCGCGCATCCGGGTCGTTGATCCCGATTTGCAGCGCTGCGTAGAACGCGTCGGCCTCGGCGCGCCGACGGTCGAACAGCGCCTTGGCATTCACCCGAGTGGCACCCGAGGGGGCGAAGCGCAGATAAACGCTGCGACGCTGGCCACCCTCGAATGCCAATACGAAATGCGCCGCCACCCGCGTTCCCGTGTCACGGCGGATCGCGTCGTTGACGCCATCGACCAGGAAATCGTTGATCCCGTCCTTGAACGGCCCGTTCGCCGCCACACCATCGAGCTTGGGGAAGTTGCTCTGGTTTTCGCAGAACAGCCATTCGCAGTCCTCCTCACCCCAGACACTGGCCTGCCGGTCAGCCAGTTGCGGGTGCCGGGCCAGAACCTGATCGCCGTCCAGCGTCAGGCTCGGTTTCTGCCCATCGGCCACCCAGCTCCAGGTGTTACGCGCCCATAGCTGAGGCACTACGTGCAAACGCGCTGGCTGATCGGCGCGATTGTGCACCGTGACGCGCATCAAGATGTCGTCCGTCGCGTGTTTGGCGTATTCCACCGTCACGTCGAAGTATCGGTCGTCATCAAATACACCGGTATCGAGGATTTCGTACTCGGTGTCCGCCAGACCACGACGGGCGTTTTCGGCGATCAGGTCAGCGTAGGGAAATTCGGCCTGAGGGTATTTGTAGAGCATGCGCATGTAGGCATGGCTCGGCACGCCGTCGACGTAGAAATACAGTTCCTTGACGTCTTCGCCGTGATTGCCCTCGGCATTGTTCAGGCCGAAAAGACGTTCCTTGAGAATCGGATCGCGCTCGTTCCATAGCCCCAATCCCAGACACCAGTGCTGAGCCTTGTCGGAAAACCCCGCCAACCCGTCCTCGCCCCAGCGATAGGCCCGACTGCGGGCATGGTCGTGGGGAAAATAGCGCCAGGCATCGCCATCGGCGCTGTAGTCCTCGCGCACCGTGCCCCATTGGCGCTCGCTCAGATAAGGCCCCCATTCGCGCCAGGCATCGGCCTCGCTGCCGGCCAGGCGCTGGCCTTCGACAGTGCCTTGGATGTTCGCAGCGGGTTTGGCTGTCATGGTGAGTCCGTTGGGCGAGAGACGGTTGCAGTGTAGTGCGCACGCCCCGCCAGCAACGTGAAACCTGTGACACCTCGCCACAGGTGGGGAGTGCTCTTACAATGCGTCCACTCCCGACACCGGCTGCCCCATGGACATCGATCTCGCCCGCACCTTTCTGGAAATCGTCCGCCACGGCAGCCTTGCCGCAGCCGCCGAAAAACTCCACGTTACCCAGACCGCGATCACAGCGCGGGTACAGAAACTCGAAAGCCAGCTGGGAAGTACGTTGTTCGTGCGCAACCGCGCCGGTGCGCGCCTGACGCCGAACGGTGAAGCCTTCGTGGTCTACGCCAATCAACTGGTCGAAACCTGGGAAGCGGCGCGACGGGACTTGCCGTTGCCCGAGGGTTACCGCGACGTGTTGCACATCGGTGGCGAGGTCAGTCTGTGCAACCCGCTGATGCTCAGCTGGGCCGGCGCGCTGCGCGAGAAGATCCCCAGCCACGCCCTGCGCATGGAAATCCGTGACGGTGAAAACCTGCTGCGCCAACTGGAACTGGGGGTTCTGGATGCGGCGCTGGTTTACCAGCCCGAGTATTGGCCGCGCCTGCAAGTCGAACAGGTGCTGGAAGAAAAACTGGTCCTCATCCGCCAGGCCGCAAGACCCGATCCCTACGTGTACATCGACTGGGGCCCGGACTTCCGCCGCCAGCACGACGCGGCCCTGCCGGAAAAAGCCAAAGCCGCATTGAGCTTCAACCTCGGCCCACTGGGCTTGCAATACATTCTGGAAAACGGCGGCAGCGGCTACTTCCGCACCCGGGTGGTCCAGAGTTATCTGGAAAGCGGTGTGCTGGAGCAAGTGCCAAAAGCCCCGGAATTCAGCTACCCGACCTATCTGGTTTACTCCCGCGACCGCGACTCCGCGACCTTGCAACGAGCCTTCGACCTGCTGCGCGAAGTGATCAAATCCGACGATGACTGGTCGCAACGCTGGAATCCGCTGACCTGAGCCCGGTTTGCACCGAAGCATGGCGGTTGCGTCCTCAAGGTTGGGCCAGCCAAAACGCCGGGATCGTCTAATCTGCTGGAGATAACAATAACTACAGGTGATTGCAGTGAGGCAGACCACCGAAGCATTCCGCGCCCGCTACCGCGCCGACATTCATCCGCTCTACAACCCATGGCTGCACGGCGCTTTTGTGCTGCTGTTCGGGGTGTTGGCCATTGGCGGATTCTGGAGCACCGTGCACCAGGTTCAGCCACTGGAATGGCTGGCGACGCCGTTGACGTTGTTGTTCTTCAACTTCGGCGTGTACATGGTCCATCGACACCTGGGGCATCACAAAAAGAGCTTCGCGCGAATGTTCTACGCACGCCATGCCGGCGACCATCACAGCTTTTTCGCCCCTGGCCACATGACCTACAACAGTGCCCGGGACTGGCGGGTGATTCTGTTTCCAGCCTGGTTGATCGTGTTGCACACGGTCGTCATCACCCTGCCCGTCTGGTGGCTGCTTGAGCAGTTCGATAACAACGTCGCCGGGTTGTTCGGTGGCTGTCTGGTCCTCGGTTACCTGACCTATGAAGTGTTCCATGCCTGCGAGCACCTGCCACCGGAGAACCCCGTCACACGGTTGCCGTGGATCCGCCAGATGCGCCGCCTGCATGAACTGCATCACCGTCGTGAGCTGATGCAGGAACGCAATTTCAATATCGTTTTTCCGCTGATGGACTACCTGTTCGGCACCCTCTATTGGGAACCGGAGCCGACTGACCTGCACCCGACGAGAGCGACCATGACCCGCATGCAGCATCAGATCGACATTGCTGGAGACCCGATTGACGTGCTCGCCTATGCCAGCACCGTGACCCGTTGGCCGGAGTGGCATCCCTCGTCCCTCAAGGTCGATGGCCAGAGCGGGCCGGTGCATGCCGGGGGGCGGTTCGAGGAAGACATCAAGGCGGGCGGGCGTGAGGGACACTTGCACTGGGAGGTTAACGAATACCTGCCAGGACGCCGCTGGAGTGCCTGGGCCCATGACGATCACGGGTTGTCTTTAGTGGTGACTTACGAGTGCGAGGCCCGGGGCGATGGCACACACTTTGTCCGCACCCTGGAGTATCGGTTCAGCGGTCTGGCGATGCGCATTGCCAATCGACTGCTGCTCAAGCGTCGCATCGATCGTGAGTCGGCAGCGTCGATGCTGGCGTTGCGTGAGATGGCGCAAAAACAGTTGGCCCCGGCAGGAGTCAGCGCGTGAGTCGAACCGTCAAGTTTCGCCATGTGGTGTTGCTGGTAATCGTCGTCATCGGCGCCTTTCTGCTGCTGATGCCGACCAAGGTTCAACCCGTGGCCTGGACACCGCCACCGGCGCCCTCCCTCACCAGCGGCATCTACGCCGACAATCAGCGCCTAAAAGGCGTGGAGCGCGTTGGCGCCGCTGATATCGACGGGCCGGAAGCGTTGCTGCTGGAGGAAAACGTCCTCATCACGGGTCTGCATGACGGCCGATTGATCCGTACCAGCCTCGACGGCAAGGTCACCAAAGTCCTGGCCGATACGGGCGGCAGACCCTTGGGCCTGGCCCGTCATCCCAACGGTCTGCTGGTGATTGCCGACGGGGTCAAGGGCTTGCTGTCACTGGATGCCCAGGGCCGGTTGATTGCATTGACCACGGCGGCCAATGGCGTGCCCTTCGGTTTCACCGACGACGTGGCGATCGACAGACCCGGGCACTACGCCTATTTCAGTGATGCCTCCAGCCGCTTTGGCTACGGCAGTGACGGCGAAGCGATCATCGAGCACGGCGGCGATGGCCGCTTGCTGCGTTATGACTTCCAGACCGGAAAGACCGCGGTCCTGCTGGATAAGCTGGAATTCGCCAACGGCGTGACCCTGGGCCCGGACGATGCCTTTGTGTTGGTCAACGAAACGGGCGCCTATCGCATCAGTCGTTACTGGCTGAGCGGCCCCAAAGCGGGCACCCACGATCTATTCATCGACAATTTGCCAGGGTTGCCGGACAACCTCGCGTTCAATGGTCGCGACCGCTTCTGGGTGGCGCTCTATGCACCGCGCAACGCATTGCTCGATGCCACCGCGCCGCATCCATTCGTGCGCAAGATGATCGTGCGAGCGATGACTGTTCTGCCTAAACCGGTGGAGAAACGCGCCTTCGCCCTGGGCCTGGATCTGGACGGTAAAGTGATCGCCAACCTGCAGGACGGTAGCCGCGACAACTACTCGCCGATCACGACCGTTCGCGAGTATGGGGATTGGTTGTATTTCGGGTCGTTGAAGGCGAAAAACATGGCGCGATTGCCACTCAGTACGGCGTTACATAAGTAAAGCTCAATAATGTAGCAGCTGGCGAAGCCTGCGTTCGGCTGCGAAGCAGTCGTGAAATCAGTTCACTCGGTGTGTCAGGAAGGTCGCGTACTCAGGTTTACGACTGCTTTGCAGCCGAACGCAGGCTTCGCCAGCTGCTACAGAAGCGTCGGCGGTCTCGATTTAGCGGGGATCCACCTCACCATCGCGCACCGCATTATCCGTTTCCTCAAGCACCCTTTCCGGGTCCATGGCGGTGGAGTCATTCTCGTCCATCGGGCGCGCTCCTTCATTGTCGGGCAGTTCGTCGATGCCCGGCTCATCTTCGGGATTGCTGGTGGTGCGTCCTGGACTCAGGGGTTCGGGATGTGTCGGGATGGGGTCGTAGCCACCCTGCTCTTCGCTGGGGAATTTTGGATTCATGGGGCACCTCGCATGGAGCCGTAAAGTCGGACTCTGAACATTCGAGGTGCCGGTATTTATCGCCGTTCCAATTTTTCAGTCACCGGTCGTCGGTGACCAGACAGGGCGCGTCAGGACGGCGTCTGGAGTCGATCAACGATCTTTTGCTTAACCTCCACGCGCTTCGCCTTGAGTTTCTTCAATGCGTCATCAGTGGGCGCATCCGATTTTGCGGATTCAGCCTTTACCACCTCGGCATCCGCCTGTGAATACTTGTTGATCAGTGAATCCAGTAACGGATCCTTGGTGCGTTTTTGCTGGATATCTTCCTTTGAAAGCTTGAGATCCTGATAAAGGTCGTGTGGCACCGGCATGGAACACCTCCGTTTGTTGATCGGAGGCAAACGCGATCAATTGCGTTCACCAACTATCAGAATGGCCTCGGTTAGCCGGTTCTGTCGACCGCCTATCAGACCAGCGGTGCCCGTTCGTCGCCTTCCGCAAACGCAATAAAACCTTTGTCCGCTTTGTCTGCGCTTTCCGTCAAGCCGTTCCAGATCAATGAACTGCTGGACAAGGTGCGGCGCACGATCGACAGCGCCTGTTAGATCGCCTTCGCGAGCAAGTCGAATCGTCGCACCGCCGCTCCCACATTGGATCTGTGGCGTTCACAAATCCCCTGTGGGAGCGAGCCTGCTCGCGAAGAGGCCAGCACAGGCATCGGCAAAATCAAGCCGTACCAAGGGTTCTGGCCAAAAACGGTGCCGTCCGGCTCTTTTTGCTCTTGGCGACTTTCTGCGGTGTGCCTGCAATAACAATCTTCCCGCCCTGATCCCCCGCCCCCGGGCCGATGTCGATCACCCAGTCACTCTGCGCCACCACGCGCATTTCATGTTCGACGACGATCACCGTATGCCCCGCCGTCACCAGCGTATTCAACTGTTCGAGCAAGCGATCGACATCCCTTGGGTGCAAACCGGTGGTGGGCTCGTCGAGCACATACAACGTGGCCCCACGCTGGTTGCGTTGCAGTTCGGTGGCCAGTTTGATCCGCTGGGCTTCGCCGCCCGACAGCTCGGTCGCCGGTTGGCCGAGGCGCAGGTAACCCAGGCCGATATCGCGCAGCACCTCCAGCGAGCGGCGAATGCCCGGTTGTTCGGCGAATACCGTGACCGCTTCGTCTACCGTCAGCTGCAACACCTGGGCGATGTTCAACCCTTGCCAGATGATTGCCAGCGTCTCGGGGTTGTAGCGTGCGCCGTGGCAGGTCGAGCACGGTGCATAGACGCTGGGCATGAACAGCAACTCGACGCTGACAAAGCCTTCGCCTTCGCACGTCGAGCACCGCCCCTTGGCGACGTTGAAGGAGAACTGACCGGCGTCGTAACCCTCGGCCTGCGCCTCGGGTGTGGCGGCATACAGTTTGCGCACGTTGTCGAACAGCCCGGTGTAAGTCGCCAGGTTCGAACGCGGCGTACGGCCGATAGGTTTCTGATCGACTTGCACCAGGCGCTTGATCGATTCCAGCCCCGCCATGACCTGACCGCCGCTGACTTGCGGTGCGTCGTCCTCAAGGCTCAACTCTTGCGTCTCGCTGTCACTTGCCGCGCGCCCGAGATGCGCGCCCACCAGTTCCAGCAGCGCCTGACTGACCAGGCTTGATTTACCGGAACCCGAGACGCCCGTCACCGCGGTAAAACAGCCCAGCGGAAACTCGACGCTGAGGTTGTTCAGGTTATTGCGAGTGATGCCTTCCAGCCGTAGCCAATCGTTCGCCTTACGGCTGGCTTGGGGCTGAGCGACCTGCTCGGCGAACAGGTAAGCGCGCGTCTGCGAGTTCGTCACCTGCGCCAACCCAGGCGGCGGTCCGCTGTACAGGACTTGGCCGCCATGCTCGCCGGCCGCTGGGCCCACGTCGATCAGCCAGTCGGCGCGGCGCATGGTTTCCAGGTCATGTTCGACCACGAACAAGGTGTTGCCCGCGGCTTTCAAGCGTTGCAGGGCTTCGAACAGCGCTTCGCCATCCGCCGGGTGCAGACCGGCCGACGGTTCATCCAGCACGTAGATCACGCCGAACAACTGCGAACCCAATTGCGTCGCCAGGCGCAGACGCTGCAACTCACCGGACGACAGCGTCGGCGTGCTGCGTTCCAGCGCCAGGTAACCGAGCCCCAGATCGGTCAACGTGCTGACCCGTTCCAGCAAGTCCTGAGCGATCCGCTGCGCGGCCAGGCGTTTCTCTACTGACAGGTTCGGTGTGTGGCGGACATCCGGCGCGTTGGCGTGACCACTGGCGCCGTGGGCCACTCGTTGCTCGCGGGCCTCGCGGGTCTGGTCGTGCGTCAATACTTCGCCCGCCGTCTCGGTCTGTTCGAGGTAGCTGTGAGCGGCCACTGGTTTCAAGACTTCGGCCACTTGCAGCAACGGCATCTGCGACAACTCGCCGATGTCGTAACCGGCAAAGGTCACCGACAACGCCTCGCGTTTGAGCCGTTTGCCGTCGCACAACGGGCACGGGCTGCCGAGCATGAATTGCGAGACACGCTTCTTCATCAACGCGCTTTGGGAATGGCTGAAGGTGTGCAGAATGTAGCGCCGGGCGCCGGTGAACGTGCCCTGGTAACTCGGTTCCATGTTGCGTTTGAGCGCGACTCTGGTTTCTTCGGGGGTGAGCCCGGCATACACCGGCACCGTGGGTGTTTCTTCGGTGAAGAGAATCCAGTCACGCAGTTTTTTCGGCAGATCGCGCCAGGGTTTGTCGACGTCGTAACCCATCGTCACCAGGATGTCGCGCAGGTTCTGTCCCTGCCAGGCGGTGGGCCAGGAGGCGACCGCGCGCTGGCGAATGGTCAGGCTCGGGTCCGGGACCATCAACGCTTCGGTGACTTCATACACCCGCCCCAACCCATGACAGTCGGGGCACGCGCCCTGAGGCGTGTTGGGCGAAAAATCTTCGGCATAGAGCATCGGTTGCCCCGGCGGATAACTGCCGGCCCGGGAGTACAGCATGCGGATCAGGCTCGACAACGTCGTCACGCTGCCCACCGAAGAGCGCGTGCTCGGCGTACCTCGTTGCTGCTGAAGCGCCACCGCCGGCGGCAAGCCTTCGATCGAGTCGACGTCCGGCACCCCGACCTGATCGATCAGGCGCCGCGCATAAGGCGCCACGGATTCGAAATAGCGGCGTTGCGCTTCGGCATAGAGGGTCGAGAACGCCAGAGACGACTTCCCCGAACCGGACACGCCAGTGAACACCACCAGAGCATCCCGGGGGATGTCGACATCGACGTTTTTGAGATTGTGTTCCCGGGCGCCGCGCACCCTGACCATGCCGGAGGGAGGATTGGAGGTGCGTGTGGACGTCATCAGGTGGCCTTAATGAAATTGCAGAAAAAACACAAAACCAATGTGAATCGGGTTAGCCGTTGAGGACGGTGCGAACCATTTGGGTAAGCGCCTCGGGACCATAAGGTTTGCTCAGCAAATAGGTATCAGGGCTGAGTTGGTGATTGCGCGAGATAATGTCACGGGTGTGGCCCGAGGTGAACAGTACGGCCACCGGCGGAGTCTGCACCTTGGCCCAGGCAGCCAGGTCCGCGCTTTTGATCAGGCCGGGCATGACCACGTCGGTGAAAATCAGGTCCACCACCGCGCCATCCAGCAACATCTGCATCGCGACGTCACCGTTGGCCGCCGTCAGGACTTGATAACCTTCTTCGCGCAGTAACTCCACCGCGGAGCTTCGCACCGCCTCGTTGTCCTCGACCACCAGAATGGTTTCGTGTCCGCCTCGCTGTTGCGGGTCATGACGTGTCGTTTCGTTGAGCATCGGCCGCAGGCTGCGAGGGAAATACAGCTGCACCCGAGTGCCCTGCCCGACCGCGCTGGAAATCTCGATATGTCCGCCACTTTGCTTGACGAAACCGAACACCATGCTCAGGCCCAGCCCCGTGCCCTGGCCATCGGCCTTGGTGGTAAAAAACGGTTCGAAAGCCTGTGCGAGTACCTGCGGCGACATGCCAACCCCCTTGTCAGCCACTGCTACGCAGACATAGTCGCCGGCGACGATGCCCTTGCCTGCACAAAACTTGCTATCAAGGGCGATGTTCTCGGCGTTCAAATCAATGGTCCCCTCGCCGTTCATGGCGTCCCGGGCATTGATCGCCAGATTGAGGATGGCGTTTTCCAGTTGATTGTGGTCCACGTAGATGTGCCAAAGGGCTTCGGCCGCGCTGACATTGATCTGGATGGTTTCCCCCAGCGCCCGCTGCAACAATTCCCCGAGCCCATCGAAGACCTGGCGCAGGTCGCAGACCGCTGGCGACAAGGGCTGACGGCGGGCGAACGCGAGCAATTGCGAAGACAGTTTGGCGCCGCGCTCGACCGCGGCAATCGAAGCATTGACCCGGCGCTGCACGTTGGCGTTGTCCGGTTCATGCCGCGCCAGCAAGTGCAGGTTGCCGGCGATCACCTGCAACAGGTTGTTGAAGTCATGGGCCACGCCGCCGGTGAGGCCGCCGATGGCTTCGAGTTTCTGCGATTGACGAAGTTGCTCTTCAGCGGCCAGCCGCGCTTCGACTTCGTCGGCAACGCGTTGCTCCAGGTTACGGGTGAACTTGAGCAGGGATTCTTCGGCAATCTTGCGTTCGTGGATATCGATCAATACCCCAGGAAAACGAAACGGTTCGCCCTGCTCATTGAACTCGCAGCCCCCACTCGCCAGCACCCACAGATAACTGCCATCCGGGCGCAGGACCCGATACTCGGCGTTAAACGGTTCGCCGGTTTTCACTGATTGATTGACCTGCTCCTGCACCCAGCTGCGGTCATCGGGATGGATCCGTGCTTCGACGACGTCCATCGGCAAGTCGGCCAGGTTCTGCTCGGGCGGATAGGAAAAGGTGCGGGCGAAACGCTCATCGCCGGAGAGCACATTGTCCTTGATGTCCCAGACGAACGAGCCGAGCAAAGCCCCGGCATTGAGTGCCAGGCGAACCCGTTCGTTGTCGGCGTGATAGGCGTCCTCGGCTGCTTGACGGCGGCGTTCGGAAATCACATGTTTGGTGGTCTCGACCACCATCGCCATAACCCCGGCCGGTTTCCCGTCATCATCCGCCACCGGGCTGTAATAGAGGTCCAGCCAGACGTCTTCGGGAACCCCGTCGCGCAGCAGCTCCAGTACTTTGTTGCGATAGGACAAGGTGCCGCCGGCCAGGCAGGTGTCGACCACATGCCGATTGAATTCGGCGACTTCCGGCCAGCCCAGCTCCACCGGAGAACCCAACAGGTAAGGATGGCGGCCACCGGCAAACTTCGAATACGCGTCGTTATAGACCATGTAACCCGGCCTGCCCCACAGCATCACCATCGGCAGTGGCGAGGCGAGCATCAACTGCACCGCGCTGCACAGGCTTCTGGGCCAGGAGTCCATGTTCCCAAGCTCAGTCAGGCTCCAGTCGAACGCGCGAATGCGCCCGGCCATTTCACCGTTCCAGCCTGCACACCCATGGCTATCGTCTAGAAACTGCATCGACTGACTCTGTATCCCTGTAGATGACTGGCTTAAGGGATCGCAACGGCATGAGGACGGTGCGTGCCCGTTTGTTTCGAGCATCGCCGTCGCCAATGGTTTCATAGAGGTTAGCTGATTCACATCATCCAGGCTTTTGTGGCAATGAAGCGTGCCCTGGGGGGTAACCATAGATGTAGCAGCTGTCGAGCAGCGCGAGGCTGCGTTCGGCTGCGTTCGGCTGCGAAGCAGTCGTAAACCCTGCATCCGAATTTGTCCTGACACACCGAGGTGTTTGATTTCACGACTGCTTCGCAGCCGAACGCAGCCTCGCGCTGCTCGACAGCTGCTACGAGGTTTCAGCGTGGCTAAACCTCGATCAGGTGCTTGAGCGGGTGGTAGCCGGTTTTCAGCGTGGCGGCGACGTCGAGAATGGCCTTCTCGATGCCATTCAAATGCATGCAGGTCAGTTCGATCGCGGCGCTCTGGTTGCCGGCTTCGATGTACTCGATCAGCCGAAGGTGTTCGTCGTCGCGGCACGCCTCGTGACTGTCGTCATCCAGCGCGGCGGCGTACAGCGAAGCGCGGGAAATCAGCTTGCGGAACCAGTCCAGCAACACCGGGTTGTTGAGGCTTTGCGCGAGCTTGATATGGAATTCGCCGAGCAAATGAATCAACCGTTCATGGTCGCCACTGCGGTGCGCTTCATCTTCCAGCAACAGGTGATCGCGCAGGTCTTGGGTCACTGCAGTATCACGACGACGGCAGAGTTCAGTGACGATGCCAATCTCGATCAGGCGCCTCGTTTCAAACAGCGAGCGGATCTCCTCATCACTGGGCAACGACACCGACGCCCCTTTGTTGGGCTCGGTGGTGACCAGGCCATCGGCCTCCAACTGTTTGAGCGCGGCACGAACCGACGTCCGGCTGACATTAAAAAGTTCGGCCAATGACGCTTCGCCGAGCTTCATCCCGGGGCGCAATGAACGTTTGCTGATCGCCTCGTAAACCCCTTGGTAGACGCGGTCGACCGTGGTCTCGAGTTTTTTCTCGGTCATCTGAACACTCCTTTAGCGCTAAACAACCGGCCCCAGGCGATGAGCAGCCTTTGAAAAAGGGGGTTGCACGAGCAGATTAATCCGGTTATTTCTAGATTGCATCCAGATATTGCATACAATAATTAGAGGAATGCACCATTATGGGTCATCCAACAGCAATCGAAGTGCGTAACGTCTCCAAGCGGTATTCCGACGATCCGGGGCTGGCTCCAGCCCTCGACAACGTTTCAGTCGACATTGCCGACAATGAATTCTTCACCCTGCTCGGCCCTTCCGGCTGCGGCAAAACTACCTTGTTACGCACCATCGCCGGCTTCGAACAGGTCAGCGAAGGCGAGATTCGTCTGGCGGGTGAACCGGTCAATGATTTGCCACCGTTCAAGCGCCGGGTCAACACAGTATTCCAGAGCTACGCGCTGTTTCCGCACATGAGTGTCGCGCAGAATATCGCCTTCGGCCTCGAGATGCAGGGTCTTGATCGCAAGCAAATTGCCCAGCGCGTCGATGAGATGCTGGCGCTGGTGCAAATGCAACACCTGGCCCAGCGCAAACCGGCCGAGTTGTCCGGTGGCCAGCAGCAGCGCGTGGCGCTGGCCCGGGCCCTGGCGCCGAAGCCCAAAGTGTTGTTGCTCGACGAACCGCTGTCGGCGCTGGACTTGAAGCTGCGCAAGGAAATGCAGGTCGAACTCAAGCGCGTACAGAAGGAAGCCGGGATCACCTTCATTTTCGTCACCCACGATCAGGAAGAAGCGCTTACCCTGTCCGACCGCATCGCCGTGATGTCCGCCGGCAAGATCCTGCAAATCGGCACACCGAACGATATCTACGAACGGCCGCAGCACCGCTTCGTCGCTCAATTCATCGGCGACATCAACTTCCTCCCCGGCCACCTCAAGCGCGGCCAGCAGAACGAAAAACTGTTCGTGCCGAGCGGCATGCCGGTGGAAATCCCTTGCCCGGCTCAAGGCTTCGATGGCGCCAGCGTGCAACTGGCGTTCCGCCCGGAACGCTCGCAATTGGTCGACCCGGCGCAACCGCATCACCTGCGCGGCGTCATTGAAGCAGTGTTGTATGTCGGCACCGCGACCCTTTACCAGTGCCGGTTGAACAACGACATCAAGGTCATGCTGCGCGAGAACAACGAAGGCCTGAACCGTGGCCGGGTGGTCGGCGATCGCGTCGCGGTCAACCTGCCGCCCCACGCCTGCCTGTTGATGGAGGCCTGAGATGAGCGTCAGCAGCACTTCTCCCGCCCTCAACCGCGCGCTGTTGCTCAGCCCGGTGGTTCTGACTTTGCTGGCGCTGATCGCCATTCCGCTCGGCATCATGGGCTACATCAGCCTGTTGCCGCGCAACGTGTATGGCGGCGTCGACTGGCAGGCCAACTGGCAATTGCAAAGCTACGTGCAGCTGTTCTTCCAGGAAGGTTTCGACGGTGAACTGGAACTGAACTGGGTCTACGCCCAAGCACTGTTGCGCTCGGTGTTCCAGGCCGGTGGCACCACGTTGCTGTGTTTCCTGTTCGGCTTCCCGGTGGCGTTGTGGATGTCGAGCCTGACGCCGCAGCGACGCAACCTCATGGTCTTGCTGATCACCATTCCGTTCTGGACCAACCTGCTGATCCGCAACTACGCCTGGCTGATCATCCTGCGCGAGCATGGCTGGGTTGCTCAGAGCCTCAACGCACTGTTCCCGCAGGCGGGTGGCATCACCCTGCTCTACAACGACTTCGCGGTCAGCGTCGGGCTGGTCTACAGCTTCCTGCCGTTCATGATTTTGCCGATCTACTCGACCCTGGAAAAACTCGACTGGCGACTGGTGGAAGCGGCTTACGACCTCGGCGCCAATCGCTGGCATGCGTTGCGGCGAATCATCCTGCCGCTGTCGATGCCCGGCGTGATTGCCGGCGCGCTGCTGGTGTTTGTGCCGAGTCTCGGTGCCTTCATCACGCCGGCGATTCTCGGCGGCGGCAAGACGCTGATGATCGGCAACCTGATCCAGCAACAGTTCGGCACCGCGCGTAACTGGCCGCTGGGCAGTTCGCTGTCGTTCCTGTTGCTGGGAATTCTGCTGCTGTCCTTGGTGCTTTACGCCCTCTACAGCCGCAGCGCCGCCAAAACTCTACGCCGGGGAGCCACCGCATGATCGCCCTGCACCTGAAAAAACTACCGCTGACCCGCGAAGTCAGCCTGCTGATCCTGGCGTATCTGTACGTGCCGATCTTCGTGCTGATCGCCTACAGCTTCAACGCCAACCGCTCGGCGACGGTGTGGACCGAGTTTTCCTTTGCCTGGTACGGAAGGATTCTGGCCAACCCGTCGATTCAGACGGCGGCGCTGAACTCGATCATCGTCGCCGGCATCGCCACGGTCTGCGCCACGGCCATTGCCTTACTCGCGGCATTGGCGACTTACCGGCCGTTCTATGGACAGAAGATGGTCGAGGGCGGGATCAACCTGCCGCTGATCCTGCCGGAGATCGTCACCGCCGTCGCCACGCTGCTGCTGTTCATGGCGCTGGGGATCAAGCTCGGTTTGCTGACGGTGATCGTCGCGCACATCGGCTTCTGCATTCCTTTCGCGTACCTGCCGATCCGCGCGCGACTCAATGACCTGGACAAGAGCTTGCTGGAGGCGGCGAACGATTTGTACGCCAACCCGTGGCAGGTGTTTCGTCGGGTGACGCTGCCGCTGCTGTGGCCGGCGGTGTTGTCCGGTTCGGTGTTGGCGTTCGTGGTCAGCCTCGACGATTTCATCATGACCTTCTTCGTTGCCGGACCCGGTTCGACGACGTTGCCGGTGTACATCTTCTCGGCGATCAAGTCCGGTGTCACTCCGGAGATCAACGCGATTTCGACCCTGATGCTGGTGATTTCCATTGTGCTGGTGGTGCTGGCCTTCTGGCTGGGACAGCGCGGCAAAAACCAATGAGCACTTTCCTTCGCGGTACTTTCGGAGCGTAAAACAATGATATTGAAAAGCATGCGTTACGGCGTCGCCGGTCTGGCCCTCAGTTGCTTCAGCGTTTTCACCGCGCAGGCCGCCGAACCCAAGGAATTGTTCTTCTACAACTGGACCGACTACTACCCGGTCGATCTGTTGGCCAAGTTCGAAAAGGAGACCGGGATCAAGGTCACCATGGACGGCTACGACAGCAACGAAACCCTGCTGGCCAAGTTGCAGGCCGGTGGCGCGGCGTATGACGTGATCGTGCCGTCGCAGTCGATCATGCGCACGTTGATCAAACAGGACCTGTTGCTGGAAATCGACGCGTCGACCCTGCCCAACTTCCAGTACGTCAAACCGGCCTTCCGCGACCCGAGTTTCGACCCGGGCCGCAAGTTCTCCGCCCCGTACCTGTGGGGCACCACCGGATTTTCCTATGACAGCGCGCGGGTGCCCGGCGGCAAACTGGACGATTCATGGAAAGAGTTCTTCGAACCGCGCAAGGAACTCGAAGGCCAACTCGCCGCCCTCGACACCTCCAGCAGTGTGATCAACGCCGCCAGCCATTACCTGAACGTCGACGAATGCAGCGAAAACCCGCAGGACGCCAAGCGCATTCTGGAGCTGCTGCAAAAACAGAAACCGCACTTGAAGATGTACAGCTCGGACAACACCGTCGACCGCATGGCCTCCGGTGAAGTGATCATGATGCAGAACTGGAACGGCTCCACCGCCCGGGCCACGTTGCAAAAAAGCACCATCAAGTACGTGTACCCGCGCGAAGGCCTGGCGATGTTCCAGGACAACTTCGCCGTACCGAAAAGCGCCCCGCACCCTGGCAACGCGAAGATCTTCATCGACTGGATGATGAAGCCGGAAAACGCCGCCGCCGTGTCCAACGCCATCGCCTACGCCAACGGCATCCAGAGCGACAAGCTGATCGACGCCAAATGGCGGGTGATGGACGCGATCAACATGCCCGACGAGTTCGCCTCGCGCCTGCGGCCGGAGAAAGAGTGCAGCAACAAGGCGCGCGAGCTGCAGGATCGGATCTGGTCGAAGCTCAAGGGCTGATCGGCTGACTTGAGACCGAGGCGCGGCCATCGCGAGCAGGCTCACTCCCACAGGGGAATGCATTTCAAATGTGGGAGCGAGCCTGCTCGCGATGAGGCCCGCCTGAACACTACAAAATTCGAGGTATGCAATGAATCAACCCCGCTGGCTGCGCAATGTGCGGCCCTACGGTTCAACCGCCGAAGACCTGCTGATCGAAAACGGCCTGTTCAAGCAACGCCGCCCGGCATCGACCGCTGCCCTGACCACCACCGACATCGACGGCCAAAACCAGCTCCTCACCCCGGCCCTGGTTGAAAGCCACGTCCACCTCGACAAAACCCTCTGGGGCCAACCCTGGCGCCCGAACAGCGCCGGCCCGACGCTCAAGGACTACATCGCCAACGAGCGCCGCGTGCTGCGTGAAGTGCAGGCACCGATTGCCCTGCGCGCTGGCGCCCTGCTGGAAAACTGCATCGCCCGCGGCTCGCTGACGATGCGTTGTCACGTCGACATCGACCCGGAATTCGGCCTGCGCCATGTCGAGGCCATGCAACAGCTGCGCGAAGGCTACCGCGACCTGATCGACCTGCAACTGGTGGTGTTCCCGCAAACCGGCCTGATCAGCCGCCCCGGCACCGCCGAACTGATGCGCGAAGCCATGGCCCTGGGCGTGGAAAACGTCGGCGGCCTCGACCCGTGCGGTATCGACAACGACCCCATCGCCCAGCTCGACTTCGTGTTTGAGCTGGCCAGTGAATTCGAGCGTGGCGTCGACATTCACCTGCACGACAAGGGCGAACTGGGCCTGTGGCAGATCGCACTGATCGCCGACTACACCGAACGTTTCGGGCGTCAGGGTCGGGTGATGATCAGCCATGCGTACTGCCTTGGGATGTTGCCGTGGAGCCAGGTCAAACCGGTGGCCGAACGCTTGGCGGCGCTGGGCATTTCGTTGATGAGTTCGGCACCGGCCGATTGCGCGGTGCCGCCGTTCCTCGCCTTGCGTGAGGCCGGGGTGAATGTCTGCCTGGGTTCGGACGGCATTCGTGATGCCTGGTCGCCCATGGGCAACGGCGACATGCTGGAACGGGCGATGCTGCTGGCGTTTCGTTTCGATTTGAACAAGGACGATGAACTGACGGCGGCGTTCGAAGCCGCGACGGTGAATGGCGCTCGGGCGTTGGGCTGTGAAGGTTATGGGCTGGAGATCGGCCAACCGGCGGACTTTTTGCTGATGCCGGTGCAGACGCTGGGTGAGGCGGTGGTGTCGCGACCGGTGCGGCAGGTTTATCGCGGCGGTGAGTTGATCGCCTCCGGTGGCCGTCTGCTGGAAAGCCGTTTGTGAAGCGCATTGGCCTCAAGAGCGGCTGCGTCGTTGGTTTCGACGGCACACAGCACGTGCTGTGGCGCGACGGCGAAGTGGTGTTTGAAGGTTCGCGCATCGTGTTTGTCGGGCGGGATTATCCGGGACCGGTGGATCAGTGGATTGATTACGGCAACGCGTTGATCGGTCCGGGCTTCATCGACCTGGATGCACTCGGGGATCTTGATTCGACGGTGCTGACGCTGGACAACGGCGATGAACGCGACATGGGCCGGATGTGGTCCGAGGACTACCTGACGGCAGGTCCGCGAGAGAGTTACAGCCCCGATGAAGAAGTTTTCAAATACCGCTACGCCTTCACTCAGCTGATCCGCAACGGCATCACCACCGCCATGCCGATCACCTCGATGTATTACCGCGAGTGGGCCGAAACCTACGACGAATTTTCTGCGGTGGCCGGTGTGGCGGCCGAGTTGGGGCTGCGGACTTACCTCGGCCCTTGCTACATGAGCGGCATGAGTTACTGGCGCGCCGATGGAAGCCTCGGGCATCACTGGGATGAAGCGCGAGGCCTGGCCGGGCTCGACGCGGCTGCTCGGTTTTTCCATGATTTCGACGGCGCGCACGAGGGTTTGATTCGTGGCGCGTTGCTGCCGGACCGTATCCAGACCTGCACCCCGGCCCTGCTGCAACGCACTGCCGCGCTGAGTCGGGAACTGAACGCTCCGATGCGTTTGCATTGCTGCCAGGGGCTCGGTGAGGTGGCGATGGTCGAGCAACTGCGCGGTACTTCGCCGCTGGGTTGGTTGCAACAATTGAATCTGCTGACCCCGCGCAGTCTGCTGCCCCACGGCATCTACACCTCCGACGATGACGATCTGCAACGCGTGGTGGATGGCGGCGCGAGTCTGGTGCATTGCCCGGTGGTGTTTGCCCGTGACGGCGAGGCGCTGAACTCTTTCGGTCGCTATCGGGCCAAGGGCATCAACTTCGCCTTGGGCACCGACACCTGGCCGGCGGATTTGCTGGAAAACATGCGCCAGGGTCTGAACATCGCGCGATTGATGGAGGGCGGGAACTTGCTCACCAGCACCCTGGATTTGTACAACGCCGCCACTCTCGGCGGCGCCAAAGCCTTGGGCCGCAATGATCTGGGCCGTTTGGCACCGGGCGCCAAAGCCGACATCACGGTGTTCAACCTTCGCGGCCTGCATTTGGGGCCGCTGTTCGACCCACTGAAAAACCTGGTATTGGCCGGGCGCGGTGACGACTGCATCGCCAGCTACATCGACGGCCGCTGCGTGATGCAGGACGGTCAGGTTCAAGGCGTCGACTACCCCGCCCTGCAACGCCAGGCCCAACAACAATTCGAAAAACTGATGCGCAGCCACAGCGACCGGGCCTTCGGTCAACCGGACTGGAAAGGCCTGTTCAAACCGGCCATCCCGTTCGCTGACGACTACAGCGCACACGCGCCGCTGAGCGCGATTGATCCCCTTCTTTAGAGAGTTCTGCCCATGCAAAGCTTCGACTTCAGCCAATTGAGCCCGCGAGACAAATACAAGATTCTGATCGGCAGCGTGGTGCCACGGCCGATTGCCCTGGTCACCACCATCGACGGCGAAGGCCGGATCAACGCCGCCCCCTTCAGCTTCTTCAACGCCCTCTCGGCCGACCCGCCCATCCTCGCGTTGGGCGTGGAAAACTACGGCGACCAAAGCCCCAAGGACACCACGCGCAATATCCAGCTCAATCAGGAATTCACCGTGAACATCGTCAGCGATGCCCTGGTGGAAGCCATGAACGTCTGCGCCGTGCCGTTCGCCCCCGGTTTTGACGAACTGACTGCCGCGGGCCTCACTGCCATTCCCGGGACCACGGTCAAATGCCCACGGATCGGGGAGGCGCCGGTGGCGTTGGAGTGTCGACGGATGATGGCACTGTCCATCGGGCAGTCCCGGGAGATTATCTTTGGTGAAGTGCTGATGGCGCATGTGCGGGATGAATTGATCGACCCGAAAACCTTGTATATCGATCAGCTCGGGCTCGATGCGATTGGCCGGATGGGTGGGCATGGGTATGCGCGCACGCGGGATTATTTTGATCTACCGACAAGGTCGTTGCAGGCGTGGACGGAGACGCCGGGGGGTGGGGAACGGTTTTGGCCGTCAGGTAAATGATCGTTCCCATGCTCTGCGTGGGAACGATCCTGCACAGAGGGTTCAGTCAGTGCCGTATTTCGGCGAACGCGGCCCGTACAGCAACCCCGCCGGTTGGCCGGCCGACAGCAGTCGTGCACTGGTCACCCCGGCAATCGGGTGACCGGCATCGGTGGAGTTGTTGATCACTTGCTTCACCGCCGCCGTAATCAGCATGCCAACCAAACCACCGCCACCGTTGTTACCGCCCTCCTCGCTCGAAGCCCGAGCCGAGCCGGTCCACAGGGTGGTGCCGCTCTTGAGGTCCACCAGTTTCGCGCTGGCCGTCACCACGGTTTCACTGCTGATGATCATGTAGCGAGTGCCGTAGTCCGTCACGGTGATGTACAGCGCAGCATCGGCACCGAAGATTTCTTGCAGTTTGTTGGCCGGTGCCTGATGGATATCCGCCGGTGTGGTCAAGCCATTCTGGCGGAACGTCTCATCGACCAGGGCGATCGGCAGCACGTAGTAACCGGCTTCAGCCAACGGGTACGTGACCTGCGACAACAGGCTGTAGGACGCCTTGACGTCCGGCGAGTTGTTCAGCGGCGGCAGCACCAGAATGGTTTTCGGACGACTTTGCTTGTACGCCGAATAGTCCACGGTCTTGGGGCTGACGCAACCGCCGAGTACCGCCAGAGCCAGTAGCCCGGCCATCAGTTTCAATGAGCGCGCGATCATTGGGTGTCTCCGGTCTTGGCGTTTTTAAGCAGAAAGTCCATGTACGGCGTCGACTCGGGGAACAACGTCTTCTCGGTTCTGAATTGCTGCACCATCTGATCGTCCTTGCCCATGCTCAGGTACAACAGCCCCAAATGAGCGTGGTAACCAGGCGGCGGCGTCTTGCCGGTGGACCTGATTTTCTGCAGGTCGCGCTCCAGCGCTTCGGCCTGAGCTTCCTTGGGCTCTTCACCCTTGAAGTACTCGTAAACTTCCGGCTGGTAGCTTTCCCACTGGTAAAGGGTTTTCGGGCCGCTGTTGCAGCCGGCCAACAGGCCACTGACCAGCACGGTCGACGCCATCAGCGCCCATTTCGCATAAATCTTGAACATGCTTGTACCGCTCCTTGTCATCGACCTTGATCAGTTGCCCGGTTTCCATGCACCGGCATTCATGCCGTCCACCAGACGATTGATCGCCTCGCGCATGGCCAGGTCGAGCACTTTGCCGTTGAGGGTCGAATCGTAGGCAGCAGTGCCGCCAAAGCCGATGATTTCACGGTTGGACAAGGCGTATTCGCCCGCGCCCTGAGTCGAATAAACCACTTCGGACGTGCTGATATTGACGATGTTCAGGTTGACCTTGGCGTAGGCCACCTGAGTCTTGCCACGACCGAGAATGCCGAACAACTGGTGATCGCCAGTCTCTTTGCGGCCGAACTCGGTGACATCACCGGTGACCACAAAATCAGCCCCCTTGAGGCGCTGGGACTGGCCCTTGATCGCGGCTTCTTGCTGGATCTCGTCCATGTTGTCGCGATCCAGCACGCTGAAGCGGTTGGTTTGCTGCAAGTGAGTGATCAGGATGGTCTTGGCCTGACCGCCGAGGCGATCCACACCGTCGGAGAAGATCCCGCGCATGTAGCTCGAGCGGTTGTCGAACTTGCCGACCGCCATGGGTACGCGAACGCCGGCATAAGCGAGGCTGGCGCTTTCGACCTTTTCTACCGGCAAGGTGCGCGAGCTTTCGGTCGCACACCCGGCCATCGCGCCGAAGAGGGCAATCGCTGCCGTCGATACCAACATTCGAGAGATCATTCTCACTGCGCATTCCTTTTGAAAAACGGTTTATCCCGACACGGCAATAGCCAGCCACTGCAGGTTGCAGCGCCCGAAAAAGCGAGGGGGAATCAAATCGACAATCGACGTGCGGGACGTCGGCGGCCGGCATTATGCCAAAGTGCCATCATCGAAGACAGTATTAAATGTGAGGGGTGGTTTTGATCGTTCCCACGCTCTGCGTGGGAATGCAGCCACGGACGCTCCGCGTCCGCTGTGACGCAGAGCGTCACGGGAGGCGTTACCACGCAGAGCGTGCGAACGATCAGGTCGGGTTCAGCGGAAATCCCGGCTGCGCACACTGATGCCGTCGAGCAATGGACTCAGGTCACTCAAACGTCCGGCAATCAAATGCCGCACCTCGCCTTCCTTTTCCCAACGCCCATCGACCTTGAGCAATTGCGAGCCAACCAACACCTGGCGCTGCCGGTCGGCCAGGTCGCGCCAGACGATGACGTTGACGTTGCCGAACTCATCTTCAAGGGTGACAAAGGTCACGCCACTGGCGGTGCCCGGGCGTTGTCGACCGGTCACTAGCCCGGCGACGCTGACCGGTCGTCCATGCTCGACCTCCAGCAGTTCCTTCGAACTGCGGCAGCGCCGGGCTTTCAATTCACCTCGCAACAATGCCAGCGGATGCGGACCGAGCGTGGTGCCGACACTGTTGTAATCGGCTAGCAGGTCCTCGCCGACGGTGGGTTTGGGCAACGACACCGCGCCCTCCTCCTGACTCGGCAGACCGGCAAACAAGCCGAGCTGTTTCTGCACCCCCGCCACTTCCCAGCGCGCCCGATGACGGTCACCGGCCAGGCCGCGCAGTGCACCGGCATCGGCCAGTTGCTCCTGGGCGCGGGCATCGAGTCGCGCCCGTTCGCCGAGGTCGGCAATGTCGATAAACGCCCCCTTCGACCTCGCCGTTTCGATGCGCCGGGCATCGTCCTCGCGAAAGCCCTTGATCATCCGCAACCCCATGCGAATCGCCGGCTGGGCTCCGGTGATCGGCTCGAGGCTGCAATCCCAGTCACTGGCGCGCACGTCCACCGGGCGAATTTGCAAATGATGCCGGCGCGCGTCCTGCAGAATCTGGTCCGGGCTATAGAAACCCATGGGCCAGCTGTTGATCAGCGCACAGGCGAAGGCCGCTGGCTCGTGGCATTTCAACCAGCAACTGGCGTAGGTCAGCAAGGCGAAACTGGCGGCGTGGGACTCGGGAAAACCATAACTGCCGAAGCCTTTGATCTGCTCGAAGATCTGCGCGGCAAACTCGGCCGTGTAGCCGTTTTTCTTCATCCCGGCGGCCAGGCGATCCTTGTGCGGCTCCAGCCCGCCGTGGCGTTTCCAGGCGGCCATGGAGCGGCGCAACTGATCGGCCTCGCCGGGGCTGTAGTCGGCGGCGACAATCGCAATCTGCATCACTTGTTCCTGGAACAGCGGCACGCCCAGTGTGCGCTTGAGCACGGTTTCCAGTGCCGGGGACGGATAGATCTCGGGTTCTTCCTTGTTTCGGCGTCGCAGGTACGGATGCACCATCCCGCCCTGAATCGGCCCCGGACGGACGATCGCCACTTCAATCACCAGATCGTAGAAATTCACCGGTTTGAGCCTCGGCAGCATCGACATCTGCGCCCGGGACTCGATCTGGAACACACCGATGGTGTCGGCACGGCCAATCATTTCGTAGGTGGGCGCATCTTCGGACGGGATCGTCGCCAGGCTCAGGTCCCGATGGCGATGACGGCGCAACAGATCGAAACAGCGGCGGATCGCACTGAGCATGCCCAACGCCAGGATATCCACCTTGAGCAGCCCGACGGCATCGAGGTCGTCCTTGTCCCACTGGATGATGGTGCGCTCGGCCATGGCGGCGTTTTCCACCGGGACCAGGCTGTCCAGAGGCTGCTCGGAAATCACGAAACCACCGGGGTGCTGGGACAAGTGTCGGGGGAAACCGATCAGTTGTTCCGTCAGGCTCAGCACCCGGCGCAGCACCGGGCTCTCGGGATCGAACCCGCCTTCAAGCAGGCGTTCCACGGGCGGTGTTTCGTCACTCCAGTGGCCACAGCAATCGGCCAGGGCGTTGATTTGATCCGGCGGCAAACCCAAGGCCTTGGCCACATCACGCACCGCGCCGGCCGCGTGATACGTGCTGACCACCGCCGTCAGCGCCGCGCGGGTCCGGCCATAACGCTGGAACACGTACTGCAAGACTTCTTCACGGCGTTCGTGTTCAAAATCGACGTCGATGTCCGGCGGTTCGTTGCGCTCTTTGGAGAGAAAGCGCTCGAACAACAGCGTGGTGCGATCCGGGTCGATTTCCGTGATGCCCAAGGCAAAGCACACCGCCGAGTTGGCCGCCGAACCACGGCCCTGACACAGGATTTTTTGCTCACGGGCGAATCGCACAATATCGTGAACCGTCAGGAAATAGCTTTCGTAGCCCAGTTCGGCGATCAGCTCCAGTTCCTTGTCGATCTGCGTCAGCACCTGGGCCTGCGGGCCTTTTGGCCAGCGCCACGCGATGCCCTCTTCGGTCAGATGACGCAGCCAGGACGTGGCTGTCTGGCCTTCCGGCACCAACTCCCGGGGATATTGATAACGCAACTGACCGAGGTCGAAGGTGCAGCGCCGGGCGATGTTCAGCGTTTCGTCGAGCAGTGTTTGCGGGTAGATCGATTGCAGTGCATGGAGGCTGCGCACATGCCGCTCGCCATTGGGATGAAGGCGCAGCCCGGCCTCCGCCACCGGCAGGTGATGACGGATCGCGGTCATGGTGTCCTGCAAGGCGCGTCGCCCACGAGCGTGCATGTGCACATCGCCGCTGGCCACCGCAGGGATTCGCAGTTCGCCCGCCAGGGTCAGCAGCGCAGCCAGTCGCCGGGTATCGTCCTGGCCACGATGCAGCTGGACGGCCAGCCACAGGCAATCGACGAAGGTCTGTTTCAGCCAGTGGCCCTGTTCGAAGTCATCGACCGCGTCCGGCACCCACAACGCCAACAGCCCCGGCAAGGGTTCACTGAAGTCTTCCCGCAGCACTTGATACTGGCCTTTCTGCGTGCGGCGCCGCGCTCGGGTAATCAGTCGGCACAGGGTCTGGTAACCCTCGAGGTTTTCCACCAGCAACACCAGTTTCGGACCGTTCTCGATGCGCACTTCGCTGCCGATAATCAGCGGCAGCTCCACGGATTTGGCCGCTTGCCAGGCGCGGACGATACCGGCCAGGGTGCATTCATCGGTGATCGCCAAGGCCTGATAGCCCTGCTTTTTCGCTCGTTGAAAGAGCTCAAGCGCGCTGGAAGCACCGCGCTGAAAACTGAAGTTCGACAGGCAGTGCAGCTCGGCATAGTCGATGCTCATGCGAACCAGCCTTGCAGCCACAACGGGCCGTCCTCACCAACCGCACGATAGGCCCAGCCCTGCTGGCCGGAACGGGTTTCGATCAGGAAGTAGTCGCGGCGCACATCGTCACCGTCCCACCAACCGGACTCGATGCGTTCCGGGCCCATGAGGATGCGCGTCGAACCTTCATGCACCGCCAGCGGTTCAGTCAGCAGCCAGCCCGGACGTTGCACCGCAGGCAGCCCTGCACAGCGCTGACTGTCGACACTGGCCTGCCACGCGCATTCCGGCCGGTGATCGGCCTGGAACCGCAAGCCCTGCACCGCGTCATCCCCCAACCGCGCGCGCAAGCGTTCGCGCAGTTGCTCCCAGGGCAAGGACTGCTGCGGGCGGTCGTCGAACAGTTCCTGGCGCTGGGGAACGAAGGCCGGCAAGTCTTCGGCGCGCAGGCGAAAACCGCGCACCGGGGCCTCGACCTGGACGTGCTCCAACCGCCCCCGGGCCAGTTCAAAGAGCATCGCCGGATTACGTTCGGCGCTGAGCAGGCCGACCTTGATGACGGTGTCCGGCAACCCGGCGTGTTCCAGGTGCAGGTCGAAACGCTGCACGCCGCTGTCCCGACCGCACAGAAACGCCGACAGGTCACCGGTCAGCCGGCGTAACGGAAACAGCAGCGCCTGATGGGACTGCACGTCGAAGTTGAGCTCGATGCGCACATCGAAGCGGTCCGGCGGCAAGTAGAACGCCAGCGCCAGCCGCCGTAACCCGAGCAAGGCGTCCAGATGCTTGAGCACCGGTGCCTCGAAACGCCGGGCCAAACTATGGCGAGGCAACGCCTGAACCTGACTCAAGGTGCGCAACCCCATGCGCGACAGCGCGGTGGCAACGCTGGTTTCCAGCCCGATCCGGTCGATGGGCAACTGCCCAAGATGATGTTGCAAGGCTTGGTCGTCGGGCACCACCAGACCGTCATACGCGTTGGCCAGCACCCGTGCGGCCACCGGGTTGGGCGCGGCAACAATCCGATGGCGAAACCCCAGCTCACCAAGCTCGGCCCGCAACCGCGCCTCGAATTGCGGCCAGGCGCCGAACAATCCCAGACTGGATTCGATTTCAAACACCACCGCACGCGGGTAATGCACGCTGACTTGTGAACTGAATCGATAAGCCCAGGCGGCCAGAAACTGCTGCCAGTGCTCGATCTCGGCAGCGTCGTATTCCGCCGTGACAAACCCTTTGCTCAAGGCCTGGGCAGCGGTCATCGACTGGCCCGGACGCAAGCCCAGCGCCCGCGCCGAAGCGTTGACCGCTTGCAACACCCGACGCTGGGCCGGGCCGGTCAGCAACGCCAGCGGCTCATCGGGATCGACGCGTTGACGCAGTACCGCGTCCAGCGCCAATTGCGGGAAGAGAATGCAGACCCAGCGCATGGCAACCTCAATGTCCCACAGGGAAGGCAATCGGCGCCGAACGCGCCAACCCGCCCCGGCACTTGAGCACGCGCAATTGCG
The DNA here is from genome assembly GCF_057837605.1 of Pseudomonas sp. GL_093. Taxonomy (NCBI): domain Bacteria; kingdom Pseudomonadati; phylum Pseudomonadota; class Gammaproteobacteria; order Pseudomonadales; family Pseudomonadaceae; genus Pseudomonas; species Pseudomonas sp. GL_093. Next base: position 4,142,860 of record NZ_CM174448.1, read on the forward strand.
CAGGTTTGGCATCGATGGCGATGCGCAAAGCCGCGGGCGAAGGGTTGATCGCCTCATTGATCGAGCGGTAGGCGAACGCCAGGGTCGAGCCGGTTTCCGCCGCCACCTGCAAGCGCCGCAACGCCCGGTCATCGGCCTTGTGCGGCCAGCACAGCACTGCGCCGCAACTGCCCGAACGCAGGCATTGTTCCGCAGCCCACAAGGCATCGCGCTCGCTGGCCTGGATGATCGACAACTGACGCAGATCGACCCCGGCGTTCTGCCAGGCCTGGGGATAGGGCACGTAAGGCGGTGCCACCAGCACGATGCGCTCGCCCGCGGCGGACAACCGCGCCAGCGCCGGCCACACCAGTTGCAGCTCACCGACGCCCTGCCCGGCCAAAAGGATTTCGGTCAGCGCCGCTTCCGGCCAGCCACCCGTAGGCAACGCCGCATCCAGCGCGGCATGCCCGGTGGGTTGCGGGCTGACGGCCGGTGGCGCAGGCCGGCCCTTCCAGACCTGGCCGCCATTGAACAGCGTATCCAGCGCAACGACGGCGCCCATCACCCTTGCCTCACCAGACCGCAGAACACCCCTTCGATGGCCAGGTCCTGATTGGCTTCGACGATGATCGGCTTGTAGGCCGGATTGCGTGGCAGCAATCGGACGACTTCGCCGATCCGCTCGAAACGTTTGATGGTGACTTCCCCGTCGAGTCGCGCGACGACGATCTGGCCGTTGACCGCCTCGGGATTGCGGTGCACGCCCACCAGATCGCCGTCGAGAATGCCGTCCTCGATCATCGAGTCGCCCTGGACCCGCAGCATGTAATCCGGCACCCGCGAGAAGATCGACGGGTCAAGCAGCAAGCGGCTGTGAACCTCGGCATCGGCGCCGATCGGCGCACCCGCCGCCACCCGACCGAGTACCGGAATGTCCAGCAATTCGGGCCGCGCCGGTTGCCCGAGCAAACGAATGCCCCGGGCCTGATGCGCATTGACCTCGATAAAACCGGCCTCGGTCAGCGCCAGCACATGCTTGCGCGCCACGCTACGGGAGGCGAAACCGAACGCCTCGCTGATTTCAGCGAGGCTCGGGGACTGACCGTGCTCGGCGATTCGATCGCGGATAAAGGTCAGGATGGCGGTACGGCGGGGAGTTAAAGTCGTCATGGAGTACATTTGTACTCTTTTGGCTTTTTTCTGGCAAGAACCACCAGTCACCTCACTTCCCAGACCTTGTGGTTTCCCCTGTGGGAGCGAGCTTGCTCGCGATGGCGTCATAACAGTCAACATCAATGTTGAATGTCAGTCCGCTATCGCGAGCAAGCTCGCTCCCACAGGAGACCTCAGTCGTTTTCAGGGGTGAGTTGTGCCAGGTAGGGCCAGGGGTAGATCCCGCGCTCATGGCCGTCGCTGAAGATCAGTTGCAGGCCGTAGCCCTGGGAATTGAGTTCGATCACGCGGATGCGCTCATCGACTTTCACCCTCAACCCCTGCAACCGAAACGCCCGGCACTGCGAGCACGGGCATTGGCGGCGCAACTCAGCGTGATCAAGCAACTGCTCGCGACCATCCGGCCAGCTCAACCGCAGCTGCTGTTTACCTTGGGAATTGCCAATCGCCACCGGGTTCATTGCAGCTGACTCAAGGCGATGCGCACGGCTTTGCGCACTTCCGGGTCGCCGTCATCCTGCGCAGCCTGTAAGGGCGCGATGGCGCCTCGGTCGTTCAACTCTCCGAGCGCTAGGGCGGCTTCCTTGCGCAGGTTGCTGATGCGGTGGCCGAGGGTTTCGATCAACGCTTCAAGGGCCGGGACGTAACGCAAACGGCCGAGACTACGGGTGGCGCGCAGGCGCACTTGCCAGTAATCGTCGCTCAAGGCTTCAACCAAGGCCGGGCCGGCGTCGACGTGACCGACTTTACCCAGCGTGGTGGCGGCTTCTTCGCGCACTTGCCAGGCCTCGTCCTGCAAGGCGTGGCGCAGCGCCGGCAGCACGTCGGCGTTGGAGGCCAGGCCCAGGGCACCGGTGGCGGCGCGGCGGACTTCGGTGTCCGGGTCGTCACTGGCCAATCGAGCAAGCGCCGGCAAGGCATCGAGCTGCTTGAGCCAGCCGAGTACGCCGACGGCTTCGCGGCGAACACTGGCGTCCTCATCGGTCAATGCCCCTAAAGCGGCAGCGGCGGCATCGGGAAAGCGCAACTCACGCAAGGCTCTGAACGCGGCGATGCGCACGTTGATGTCGGCATGCCCGGTCCACGGCAGAATCACCCTGCCCGCTGCCTCGGTCTTGAGCAGGCTAAGGCTTTGCGCGGCGGCCGCTTGCACGGCTTGGGAAGGATCGGTCAGCGCCTGGCACAGCGCTTCCACCACCGGTTCGTCCTCCCAGGCTTCGAGCAATCGAGCGGCCTCGGCGCGGACTTCTGCGGTCGGGTCTTGCGCCAGGCGATTGACCAGCCACAGCAAACCGTCCGGTTCTTCAAGGTCGGCCAGTTCGATCAGGGCAATTCTGCGCACGCCGGGATCTTCATCCGTCAGACGTGGTTGCAGGGCGAGAATGTCGTCGTTATCGGTTACATCGAATAGAGAGGTCATAGGGCAAATCGCGGCAGTTTGTTTTCAAGGGGAAGTCCGAGAGGGTTCAGGCGCGGTAACTGCCGACCGTCTTCGTGACGCAGCAACTCGAGGCAATGACGCTTCAAGCGGGAGAACTCGTGGCTGGTGACCAGTTCGGTGGTGCGTGGCCGTGGAAAATCGAGGCGCAGGTCTTCGATGATCCGCCCCGGCCGCGAACTCATGACCAGCAGCCGATCGGCGAGGAACAGCGCTTCATCGATGTCATGGGTGACGAACACCACGGTGGTGCGAATTCGCGTCCAGATGTCCAGCAGCAGCTCCTGCATGTTCAGCCGGGTCAGCGCGTCGAGAGCGCCGAAGGGTTCGTCCATCAGCAACAGGCGCGGGCGGTTGATCAGCACCCGGGCGATTTCTACCCGTTGCTGCATGCCACCGGAGAGTTGATCAGGCCAGCGCTCGGCAAACCCTTCGAGGCCCACCAGGGCAAGGATTTCGTCGGCAGCCTGGTGCCGTTCGGCTTTGCCGATGCCACGCATTTTCAGGCCGAAAGCCACGTTGTCGCGCACGGTGCGCCAAGGGAACAGCGTGTGGTGCTGGAACACCATGCCCCGCTGCGGGGACGGGCCCGAGACTGGCGCACCGTCGACTTTCAGGGTGCCGGTTCGCGGTTGCAGGTGACCGGCCAGGGCACCGAGCAGGGTCGATTTGCCGCAACCGGACGGCCCGAGAATGCACACGAATTGCCCCGGCTCGATCTGGCAATCCAGACCTTGCACGGCTTCGAAGGCTTGCTTGTGTTCGCCGAGGACAATGGACAGTTGGCGGATGTCGATCCGCCCTTCAGGGGTTTGCATCACGCTCATCAGGCTTTTCCTCGTGGTCGGTGCCAAGGCGTGAACAGCCCGCCCAGACGTTTGATCAGCAGACTGCTGCCCATCCCCAGAACGCCGATCAGCAACATGCCGACCACGATGTCGGCGTAGTTCTGGATGGTGTAGGACTCCCAGGTGTAATAGCCGATGCCGTATTGGCCGGAGATCATTTCGGCGGTCACCAGGCAGAACCATGAGGTGCCCATACCGATAGCGAGGCCGGTGATGATGCTCGGCGCAGCGCCTGGCAGGATCACCTCCAGCAGAATCGCCCGGCGCCCTGCCCCGAGGCTTTTCGCCGAGGCAATCAGCCGTGGGTCGACGCCTTCGACGCCATGCACGGTGTTGAGCAGAATCGGGAACAGCGCGCCGGTGAAGGTGATGAAAACCATCGACAGCTCCGACGAGGGGAACATCAGGATCGCCAGCGGAATCCAGGCGACGGCGGGGATCGGGCGCAGGACTTCCAGCGGTGGTAGCAGCAGGTCTTCCGCCCATTTCGAGCGACCGATGGCCAGGCCCAAAGCGATGCCGATGATCAGCGCCACGAGGTAACCGGCGAAGACCCGGCTGAGGCTGCTGCCGAGGTGTTGCGCGAGCTTGCCGGAGTCGCCGAGGCCGAGGGCGGCTTCGATGACCGCCAGTGGCGTCGGGACGTTGGCGAAGGTGACCAGGCCGAGGTTCCAGTGGTGGCTGGCGGCGAGTTGCCAGAATAGGAGGCAGAGCAGCAGTGACGCGGCTCGGGGGATCCAGCGGGTTAGCGATTTGGGCATGTCGGGTTCCAATTGTAGATAGTGTAGGACGGGGGAACCACCCCTCACCCCAACCCTCTCCCCAGTGGGGAGAGGGGGAAAGGGAGCCGATCTCCATGCTTTTCAAAGCCTGAGTTCGACTCGAGGTCGCAGGTCGCAGTACATCGCCCAAACACCTCGGTCAGTCCCCTCGCCCCTCTGGGGAGAGGGTTAGGGTGAGGGGTGGTTCTTGAGTCCACCCCACAACTCAGCGGCTGGCGACGGCCTGGGTGGTGGCATCGGTGAAGTCGAAGACTTTTCCGCCTTGGGCCGCAGCAAATTGCTGGGCCTGGTCTTTGAGCAGAAACGCACTCAGCCGCCCTTTCGCATCACTGGCAAACCACGCCTGATCCGCCAGCAACTTGATCCCGCTGTCACTCGCCTGGGCATACACCGCGCGGATGTTTTTGCCTTCCTGCTTCAGGCCGGCCAACGCGGTGAACGCCGACTCTGCCGAGGCGTACTGCCGAACCTTTGGCTCACCCCGCACCCAGATCTCCGCCACATGGCTGAAATCGGTAATCGCTTTGCCGCTCGACGCATCCACCGCCTTGAGCGGCGTCTGCCCGTAGTTGGCCAGTTGCGCGGTGTAATCCAGCTTCGAGGCCTTGAACGCAGCGCGAATGTATTGGTCGTCGATGAAGGTATTGAGGTCCAACCCGCGATCCGCCTTCTTCAACAGCTTCAGGGTATCGATGGCAGTCCCGACAGCCTGACGGTATTCCGGCTTCCAGCTGAGGTCGCGGGTCTGCACGCCGAGCGGACCGTGGAACAGGTAATTGACCTCGGCATCGACGCCAGTGACCTTGGCGATCAACTCGCTGTATTTCTCCGGCTCAGCCGCCAGCAACTGGTTGGCTTCGATGCTCGCCCGCAGGTAAGCCACCACAATTTCCGGGTACTTCTTCGCGTAGGCCTGATCCACCAGCGCACCGTGGAAGGTCGGTGCATTGGCCTGGGCGCCGTCATAAATCTTGCGAGCGAAACCACGGCTGGGGAACAGTTCGGCGAACGGCACGAAGTCAGCGTGGGCATCGATCTTCCCGGCCTGCAACGCGGAGCCTGCAACTTCCGGCGGCTGGGCGATGATGTTCACGTCTTTGAGCGGATCCCAGCCTTGGGCCGCGACCGCTCGCAGCAACATGCCATGGGCCGTCGAGGCAAACGGCACGGAAATGGTTTTGCCCTTGAGTTCGGCCAGCGACTGCACGTTCGAGGCGCTCGGCACCACGATGCCGTTGCCACTGCCCTTGATGCTGCCCGAGAGCACGCTGATGAACAGGCTGTGCTTGCCCGCGGTTTCGAACGCCACACCATTGAACGAACCGGGGAAGTCGGCCATGGCGCCGAAGTCGAGTTTGCCGGCGACCATCTCATTGGTCAGGGGCGCGCCGCTGGTGAAGTTCTTCCACTCCACCTCGTACTTGGCGTCTTTGTAGGGGCCGTCGTGGGGCAGGTATTTGTCCAGCAGGCCCAGCTCGCGAATCAACAGACCGCCGGCGGCGCAGTTGATCGTGGTGTCCTGGGTGCCGATGGCAATGCGGATGGTTTCCGCTTGAGCAGACAAGGTGAATGAGACCAGTACCAGACCGGCGAACGCTGCACGCAATAACATAGATGTATCCCCTCGAATCATTTTTAGGATGTTCGTCTCCGCCACGATCAGGGCGCGGTGGGAAACGAGGGGTGTTTGAATCAGGCGTCCGGTGGTTGCCGGATAGCTTTTTTGTTGTCTGGGCCGGCCTCATCGCGAGCAAGCTCGCTCCCACATTGGATCGAAGCCAGCCGCAAATCCTGCCAACACCACGAAACCTGTGGGAGCGAGCTTGCTCCGGGCGGCGTTCCGACGATGGCGTCCTGTCAGTCAGCGCAATAAATAGGGAATTTCGACCTTCACCGCCCCGGTCGGGCAGTCCTTTTCACACGGCATGCAATACCAGCATTCGTCGAACGCCATGTAGGCCTTTTGTGTGGCCGGGTTGATCGCCAGCAGGTCCATTGGGCACACGTCGACGCACACGGTGCAGCCTTTGTGGGCAATGCAAAGGTCCTCATCGACCGTGACGGGCGCGTTGGAGCGGAAGAAGATTTCCTGGGGTTGATAGGCCATTTCGCGGTCTCTCTTTTTTGTGATGCTCAGGCTGCAAAGGCACCGACCCGCAGCCGGTCGTAGGCCTGCATTTCATCGGCGTCCAGCGGGATGATGTAAGGCTCGACGGCTTTCTTGAAACTGCTCATCACGCCGTTTTCATCCTTCTTCAGGTGGCAATGGCAGAACCAGTCGCTGTCGTTGCGTTGCGGGTGGTCGACCCGATAGTGGTAAAGCCCCCAGCGACTTTCGGCGCGAAACAGCGAAGCGCGGGCGGCCATTTCGGCGCAGTCGCGAATCATGCTGACTTCCATCGCGCGCATCAGTTCGTGGGCGTTGTGGGCCTTGATCTGATCGAGATCGCGCTGGATATCGCTGAAGCGTTGCAGGCCGATTTGCATCTTCTTGGTCACTTTCGGCGGTTGCAGGTAGTCGTTCACAAAACGTCGCAGCTTGTACTCCACTTGCGCTGGCGGCAGACCGTGTTCGCGGTCCAGCGGCGCGTAGACCCGAGCCTTTTCCGTTTCAATCTGCTGGGCATCGACCGCTGAAAACTCGCGACCGGCGACAAAGTCCGCCGCGTTGGTGCCGGCAAACCAGCCGTAGGTGAACGCGCCGAGCATGTAGTTGTGCGGCACCGCGGCCATGTCACCCGCCGAGTACAAACCCTTGACCGAGGTTTCGGCCTTCTCGTTGACCCACACTCCGGAGGCCGAGTGACCGCTGCAAAAGCCGATCTCAGAGATGTGCATCTCGACCATTTGCGTGCGGTAGTCAGTGCCGCGATTGGCGTGAAACTGACCGCGACTCGGGCGTTCGTTGCTGTGCAGGATCTCTTCGATGTTCTGGATGGTTTCCTCGGCTAGGTGATCGAGTTTGAGGAACACCGGGCCGTTGCCGCTTTCGAGTTCCTGGTGGAACTCCCACATCATCTGGCCGCTCCAGTAATCGCATTCGATGAAGCGTTCGCCCTTATTGTTCGCGGTGTAGCCGCCCAACGGACCGGTGACGTAGGCGCAGGCCGGGCCGTTGTAATCCTTGATCAGCGGGTTGATCTGGAAGCATTCCAGGTTCGCCAGCTCTGCCCCGGCGTGATAAGCCATGGCGTAACCGTCGCCAGCATTGGTGGGGTTTTCGTAGGTGCCCATCAGGTAACCCGAGGACGGCAAACCGAGACGCCCGGCGGCGCCGCAGCAGAGGATCACGGCTTTGGCCTTGATCACGTGGAAGTCGGCGGTGCGGCAATCGAAGCCCATCACACCGTTGACCGCGCCCTCTTCGTCCGTCAGCAAACGCGTGCAGACCAGCCGATTGGTGATGCTCACCCGCGCCCGTTTCAACTGGCGATACAGGACTTTTTTGATGTCATGCCCTTCCGGCATCGGCAGCACGTAGGCGCCCATGTGGTGGACCTTTTTCACCGCGTAGTCGCCGGTCTCGTCCTTCTCGAACTTCACGCCCCAGCGGTCCAGTTGCTCGATGGTTTCGAAGCTGTGGGTCGCGTAGGCATACACCGCCGCCTGATTGACGATGCCGTCATTGGCGATGGTGATTTCCTTGGTGTATTGCTCCGGCGTCGAGTGACCGGGAATGATCGCGTTGTTCAGGCCGTCCATGCCCATGCTGATCGCGCCGCTGCGTTTGACGTTGGCCTTGTCGATCAGCAGCACGCGCAAATCGCGATTGCGTTCCTTGGCCTTGATCGCCGCCATCGGTCCAGCGGTGCCGCCGCCGATCACGACGATGTCGTATTCCTGTTCGAGCGTCTTTCTAGTCATTGAGCCGTGAGTCATGCCTGCGCCCCTTTTTGCCGGTCGATCCGCAGGCGGTACTGGAAGGCATCGCCGCGGTAGTAAAGGTGTTCGAAGTCCACGGGTTGGCCGCTGGCGTCGTGGGTCAGGCGCTCGATGCGCATGATCGGCGAGCCGGGCTCGACGTTCAGCGCCTGGGTCAGGTCGCTGTCGGCCAGCACCGCGTCGATGGCCAAATCCGCGTGACCAAGGGCCAGGCCGCAGTCGTTTTCCAGGATCAGGAAAATGTCACGGGTAACCAGATCGGCCTTCTCCAGGCGCTCGCCGATGGCCTTGGGCAGGTAAGTGATTTCCAGCGAAATCGGCTCACGGTTGATCAGCCGCACGCGTTTGATCTGCGCCACGGTCTCGCCTTCGGCGACCTGTAAACGCTCGGCGACGAGCTTGTCTGCCGGTATGAATTTGAAACTGCGCAGGCGGTTAATCACCTCGTAGCCGCGACCGGTCATGGACTCGGCGAGGCCTTGCAGGGTACTGACGTTCTGGAAGGTTTTCGGCTTGGCGACGAAGGTGCCTTTGCCGTGGATCTTGAAGATCAGCCCTTCTTTCTGCAGATCCCCCAAGGCTTGGCGCACGGTGATGCGGCTGACTTTGAACAGCGCGCCGAGTTCGCTTTCGGAAGGCATCTGGCTGTCTTGCGGGTATTCGCCGTCGAGGATGCGGGCGCGCAGCACATCCCGCAGTTGGGTGTGCAGCGGAACGCTACTGAGGGAGAGAACGTTATCGGTCATGGAAGATCACTTGTTATAACGAGTTATGACGTGATCTTAAAGTTCTAATGACAGGCTTGAGAAATACTGTTTGAGCATAAGGTTAGATTCGCCGAACGACCGCGGACTTTGTAGCAGCTGCCGAGCAGCGCGAGGCTGCGTTCGGTGCGGGCCGCGTTCGGACGAAGCCGTCGTGAAATCAGGTAGCGCGGTGTGCCAGGGTAATCTTGCATGCAGGGTTTACGACTGCTCCGCAGCCGAACGCAGCCTCGCGGTGCTCGGCAGCTGCTACAGAACTACGTTAGCGTTTGAGGATCTGGTCCATCACCCAATCGGTTTTCAATGCCTGTTCGGCCACGGCCGGATGCTGCACCTCGCCCCGAATGTGCGCGTTCATGCCCAGTACGTGATGCCACTGGATGTGCTCATGATTGTCGATGTGCAGGCTGAGGTTTTCATCGGCTTCAAGCTGAACCGGATGCTCATCGAATACGGAAAAACTGATCCGGCCTTTGCTGCCGATCAGCTCGACCCGATCTTCGCGGCGGTCCGCAACGAAATTCCAGCAGCCCATACCCAGGGCGCCCGAGGCAAATCGCCAACTGGCGCTGACGGCATCCTCGGCGGCATACAAACCGGCTTGCCGAGCCGTAAACCCGGCGACTTCGACGATGTCACCGAGCAGGTACTGGAACAGGTCGAAGCCATGGCTGGCCAGGTCGGCGAAATAACCGCCGCCAGCAATGGCCGGGTCGGTGCGCCAGTTATCTGTACCGCCAAGATCGGTCGGAGATGGCGCTTTGGTCAGGGTCCAGGACAGGTGCCGGACCTCGCCGATCTGCCCTTCCTCCAGCCAGTGCCGCACCTGCTGGAAGCGTGGCAGCGAACGCCGGTAGTAGGAAACAAACAGGTGCAGCCCGGCATCGGCAAAGACCTTTTGCATCTCACGGCTTTGCCCGGCATTCAGCGACATCGGCTTTTCGACGCAGCAATGTTTGCCAGCGGTGGCCACCCTCAAGGCGTAAGCATGATGACTGTCAGGCGGCGTGGCGATGTATACCGCGTCGACCTCGGGATCATTGATCAACGCGTCGACATCGGTGTAGACCCGAGCGATGCCGTGGCGCGCGGCGTAATCGGTCACGGCTTCCAGACGCCGGCCCATCACCGCCACCAGCGCCGAGCCGGGCGCCTTGTAGAAGGCCGGCCCGCTCTTGCGTTCAGCGACGCTGCCACACCCGATCATGCCCCAGCGCACCACGTTCATACTCACTCCCTGATGTTTAGCCGATGCGCAGAGCGCGCAGGTCCAGATGACCATCCTTGAGCGGCGGGCACCAGTAGTAGCCGCCGGTGATCGGCCGGCTGATGCGGTACAAACCGTCGGTGATGCCGTCTTCCAGACCGCTCATGCGGCGCAGTTGGGCTTCGAAGGCATCGAGGGAGAAACCGAAGGCCAGGAACATCAGGCCGGCGCGATCGCCTTCGATCCAGGGCATGGAACGGCGCACCACGAACGCCTCAGGGGCGAAGCTTTCCTGGGCGGTGCGTTTGACGTGAGCGGAGATCGGCGCGTCGTCGATCTCTTCGTTGTCGCTCAAACGACGCCCCATGATGTTGTCTTTCTCATGGGACGGCATCGCATGGAAGCCCTTCAGGTCGTGCTGCCACTGTTGAATCGCAGCGAAACTGCCGCCGACCATTCCGTCAGCGCCGTCACTCACCAGCGCAGCGGCAACGGCGGCTTCGTCGTGAGGGTTTTCGGTGCCGTCTTCGTAACCGGTCAGGTCGTGGCCGGTAAGGTGGCGGAAGGTTTCGTTCATCTGCACCAGGCGCAGGGCCGGGGCCAGTGCGGCTTCGATGGCGTTGCTGCGGTTGAGCAATTCGCCACGGTCGACACCGTGCAACCAGCACCAGAGCGCGTGCTGGGTCGACGGGTTGTCGACGCCGACACCGGTCAACGCTGGAAAGGTGCGCAGGCCTTCGATTTGCCCCATGAGGGCCTTGACCAGGGACTCACCGAAACCGACCACTGCCGACTTACCGTCAATCAGCCCTTTCAGATTCTCCAGCGCGGCCGGCAAGGCAGCGGCGGATTCGAGTGCGAAGAACATATGACGGGCTTGAGGCGGAACTGGGGTGGCGAGAATGCCCGGCTGGTAGTAACTCATATGAACTCCTTCAGTAAGAGCGCGAAGTTTAACCGGAGGATCGTTACTTGTGTGTTTTCAGGGCAAAAGGTCGCAACCTCGTAACCCTGTAGCAGCTGCCGAGCCTGCGAGGCTGCGTTCGGTGCGGGCCGCGTTCGGGCGAAGCCGTCGCAAACCCTGTATGCAAGGTTTTCCTGACACACCGCAATATCCGATTCACGACGGCTTCGCCGCCGAACGCAGCCTCGCAAGCTCGGCAGCTGCTACGACGACCCGCAACGTCGAGCCAAAAAATCATAAGATGAGCCATGACAAGCGAGTCCGAGGTCTGCTAAAACGATTCATCAGTGCATCACCCAATCCAGACGGGGTAGCGACATGACCACAGCACACATCCTTGGCAACCTGTTTCCCGACGCCACCGACATCCCGGAAAAATACCGCCTCGACGGCCAGACCGAGCAGCGTGAATACCTGGTCGACGGCGAGCTGAAAACCTGGTCCGGGCCCCTCGCCCAAGTCCGCAGCCCGGTGTACCTGACCGGCGAAAATGGCGACGAACAAGTGATCCTTGGCAGTACACCACTGCTCGACGCCGACACCGCCTTAACCGCCCTCGACGCCGCCGTCCGCGCCTATGACCGGGGCCAGGGTCTGTGGCCGACAATGCGCGTGGCCGAACGCATCCAGCACGTCGAAACCTTCCTCGGACGCATGCGTGAACAGCGCGAAGCCGTGGTCAAGTTGCTGATGTGGGAAATCGGCAAGAACCTCAAGGACTCGGAGAAAGAATTCGACCGCACCTGCGATTACATCGTCGACACCATCAACGCGCTCAAGGAACTCGACCGCCGCTCCAGTCGCTTCGAACTGGAACAGGACACCCTCGGCCAGATCCGCCGCGTACCGCTGGGTGTAGCGTTGTGCATGGGACCTTACAACTACCCGTTGAACGAAACCTTCACCACGCTGATCCCGGCGCTGATCATGGGCAACACCGTGGTGTTCAAACCGGCCAAGCTGGGTGTGCTGCTGATTCGTCCGCTGTTGGAAGCGTTCCGCGACAGCTTCCCGGCCGGGGTGATCAACGTGATCTACGGCAGCGGCCGCGAGACCGTCAGCGCACTGATGGCCAGCGGCAAGATCGACATCTTTGCGTTTATCGGCACCAACAAAGCCGCCAGCGACCTGAAAAAACTCCATCCAAAACCGCACCGTTTGCGCGCGGCGTTGGGCCTGGATGCGAAAAACCCCGGCATCGTGCTGCCTGAGGTGGATCTGGACAACGCGGTCAGCGAAGCGCTCACCGGCTCGTTGTCGTTCAATGGTCAGCGCTGCACCGCGTTGAAAATCCTCTTCGTCCATGAAGACGTGGTCGACTCGTTCATCGAGAAATTCAACGCCAAACTCGCCAGCCTGAAACCCGGCATGCCGTGGGACAGCGGCGTGGCGCTGACGCCGTTGCCGGAAGCGAGCAAGGTCGATTACCTGCACTCGCTGGTGGCGGATGCTGTCAGTAAAGGCGCCACCGTGGTCAACCCCAACGGCGGTGAAGCCCGCGCTTCATTCTTCTACCCCGCCGTGCTGTACCCGGTGACGCCGCAGATGCGCGTCTATCAGGAAGAACAGTTCGGCCCGGTCGTGCCGATCGTGCCTTACCGGCATCTGGACACGGTGATTGATTACGTCCTGGAATCGGACTTCGGCCAGCAGCTGAGTATCTTCGGCACCAACCCGGTGGCGGTCGGCCGGCTGGTGGACACCTTCGCCAACCAGGTCGGCCGGATCAACCTCAACGCGCAGTGCCAGCGCGGCCCGGACACCTTCCCGTTCAACGGCCGCAAGAACTCCGCCGAAGGCACGTTGTCGGTGCATGATGCGTTACGGGTGTTTTCGATCCGGACACTGGTAGCGACCAAGTTCCAGGAAACCAACAAAGAACTCATCAGCGAGATCATCAGCGGACGCAGTTCGAGCTTCCTGACCACCGATTACATCTTCTGAGGAGACCGAGCCTGAGTACATTCAGAGACAGCCGACTGCCACCACTAATGCGCCGACTGCTGCGTCCGTTGCTGGACCCGTACCGGCGTTATCGCCACGCCAGGGTGATCCACGCGGTGCGCGTGTCGCTGGGGTTGCTGGCAACGATCCTGCTGACCACCGGCATCCATCTGCCCCACGGTGAGTGGGCGTCGGTGACGATGCTGGTGGTGATCGGCGGCTTGCAACACCACGGCAACATTGGCAAAAAAGCCGCCGAACGCGCCATCGGCACCTTGATCGGTGCCGGCGTCGGCTTGCTGCTGGTGGCGCAACAGGCGTGGCTGGGGATGCCGTGGTTGACCTATTTCGCGATGGCGGTGGTTTGCGGGTTCTTCTCGTACCACGCCATCGGCAAGGGCGGTTACACCGCGCTGCTCTCGGCGATTACCGTGTTTATCGTCGCGGGGCATGGCGATAATCCGATCACCGACGGGTTGTGGCGCGGGGTGGACATCCTGATCGGCATCGCCCTGGCCTTGGCGTTTTCTTTCGCCCTGCCGCTCTACGCGGTTTATTCCTGGCGCTACAACCTGGCCGATGCCTTGCGCGACTGCGCGACAATCTACGGGCGCATCATCAATGGCCAATCGGTCACTGATGACGAACACCATAAACTGGTGGGCCGCTTGAACACCGTGATGGTGCAACTGCGTTCGTTGATGCCGTCGGTGTCCAAGGAAGTGCGGATCTCCATGACCGAACTCGATGCCATTCAGCGCCACTTGCGGATGTGCGTCAGCACCCTGGAAATCCTCGGAAACACCCGACCTGATGCCAGTGACCCGGACGCCATGGCCCATCTGCAATCGTCCTTGAAAGCCGAGCATCGGCTGATTCGGGTGCAACTGATCGGTATGGCCCGGGCGCTGAAATCCGGTGCGTCCCAGCGGCTTAGTCGCCCCGTCGAATTGCCATCGGATTCAAGCCTGACCGCGCCGGTTTACAATCCGCTGGACGGCTATCGGTTATTGGTCCGGCAATTAGTCGCCAACATCGGCGAGATGCGCCAGCGCTTGGCCAAGACGGCACCGCGCTGGAACATCTGACGTTTCTTTGCGGCTTACTGCGTTGTCACCGTCCGACGAAACTTAAGGCTCCAACCCTGTTGCATGCCAGCAGCGGCCAACAGAATCGCGGCAACACCGATCCATTGCAGTGGCTCCAGGCGATGGCCGAAGGCAAACCAGTCGACGAAAATCGCCGCAATCGGGTAGATGAAGGACAGCGCACCGGTCAGTGCCGTCGGCAGTTTTTGGATCGCGCCGTAGAGCAGCACATACATCACGCCAGTGTGGACAATGCCCAGCGTTACCAGACTGGCCCACGCGCTCGGCGCTTGCGGCAGCGCCGAAAAGTGCGCGAATGGCGCGAGTAACAGCACGCCGGTGGTGACCTGGACCAACGCGATCAGATGCGGTGGTGTACCGGTCAGGCGTTTGATGATCAGCGCGGCAATCGCGTAAAGAAATGCCGCCCCCAGCGCCAGCGCGATGCCTATCAGGTAATCATTGCCGCTCTCGCCCTGCCCACCATGTGCGCTGACAATCGCCAGCATCCCGAGAAACGAAATGCCCAGCCAGAACAGTTTTTGCAGGGTGATTTTCTCATTGAGGAACAACGCGGCCAACCCCACCAGCATGAACGGCTGAACGTTGTAAACCGCCGTGCCGATGGCAATCGAGGCGCGGGAGTAAGAAGCAAACAACAGCACCCAGTTGCCGACAATCGCCACGCCGCTGAGCACGGCCAGCAAGAACGTGGTGCGGGTCAGAATGCCGGGGCGCAGGAAGCCGAACGCCGCGCAGATCAGCAACAACGTGCCGGCGCCGAACACGCAACGCCAGAACACTACGTCCAGCACCGGTTGCCCGGACACCAGCACGAACCAGCCGATGGTCCCGGAAATCAGCATGGCGGCGGTCATTTCGAATGACCCGTGACGTATTGTTTTGTCCATCATCAGACTCCTGTGTTTGAGCCCAAAGTATGCCAATCCGCCGAGGGGCTTCTCCAGCGCAAAAAGCAGGCTAAACTCGAAATCTGCCTTTTTTATCAAGGTGGTTTTGAATAATTGCCTAATTGAGGTTTCGCCATGACTGACGATATCGACCAAGTACTGATCACGGCGTTGATGGAAGACTCACGGCGCTCGCTCAAGGCCTTGGCGCAGATCAGCGGCCTGTCCTCGCCCAGCGTTGCCGAACGCTTGCGGCGCCTTGAGGAACGCGGCGTGCTCAAGGGCTATACCGTCGAGATTGATCCCAAGAGCTTCGGTTATCAACTCCAGGCCATCGTGCGTATTCGCCCACTGCCGGGCCAGTTGCAGGAAGTGGAGCGGCAGATTCAGGCCATCCCTGAATTCACCGAGTGCGACAAGGTCACCGGCGACGACTGCTTCATTGCCCGCCTGCATGTGCGTTCGATGGAGCAACTGGACACCCTGCTCGACCGCCTGAATACCCATGCCGAAACCAACACCGCAATCGTCAAGAAAACCCCGGTCAAGCGCCGCTTGCCACCGATGGCGTGAATTTTTTCCAAATCGCAGGCAAAAAAAACCCGCTTTCGCGGGTTTTTTATTTCAAGCCTGGCGATTAATCATCGCGGCTCATGATGCCGAAGATCTGCAACAAGCTGATGAACAGGTTATAGATCGATACATACAGGCTAATGGTCGCCATGATGTAGTTGCGCTCGCCGCCGTGAATGATGGCGCTGGTCTGGAACAGAATGCAGACCGAGGAGAACAGCACGAAACCTGCGCTGATCGCCAGTTGCAGACCGCTGATCTGGAAGAACAGGCTCGCCAGCGTCGCACCCAGCAGCACGAAGAAGCCTGCGGTGATGAAACCACCCAGGAAGCTCATGTCCTTGCGGGTAATCAGCACATAAGCCGACAGACCGCCGAACACCAGCGCAGTCATCGCGAAGGCCGAACTGACCACCTCGGCGCCGCCCTGCATACCCAGGTAACGGTTGAGGATCGGGCCGAGCAGGAAACCCATGAAACCGGTCAGGGCAAATGCCGACACCAGGCCCCAAGCCGAATCACGGAGTTTGTTGGTGAGGAAGAAAAGGCCATAGAAACCGATCAGCACCACGAAAACGTTCGGGTAGCCGACACGCATCTGCTGAGCGACAAACGCCATCACGCCGCTGAATGCGAGAGTGAGAGCGAGTAAGCCGTAAGTGTTGCGCAGGACGCGGCTAACCTCTAGCTGCTCAGCCTGCACGCTGTTATTAACTGCGTAATCCTGTTCGCGCATGGCGACACTCCTGTTGGTTTGAAACGTTCAGTCGCAAAGATCATAACAGACGCTCTGTAACAAGCTATGCAGAGAGTTTGACAGTGTGTTTCATTCAGGTATTATGGCGCCCGCAACGCAACGGAGGTGTGGCCGAGTGGTTTAAGGCAACGGTCTTGAAAACCGTCGACTGTAACAGGTCCATGAGTTCGAATCCCATCGCCTCCGCCATATTTGTAACGACAAAGCCCTGATTATTCAGGGCTTTGTCGTTTCTGGGGTTTGAAGAAATCAGCGCCGCTCGGCATGTGTTCCATAACTATTCTGGAAACGTTCCAGAACTAACCCGCTTTTACCCTCCTCCGGCGTCCTGCCGATCGTTAAACATCCTTCATGTAACGCGATGCTACGCTGTCCTCAAAACTGAGGATTTACGATGCCACATTCAGACCTGCTCCCTTCCCTGCTGTACAAGATCAACGAAAACCAACTCGCCCTGGAGGCTGCCATCCTGGAGCTTTCAAACTGGGTCGAGGCCCGCGGCTCGGCTGACGTCGCAGACAACGTGCGCGGCGCCTTGGACACCATCGACAAGAACGAGGAGTTCATCAAGCTTACGCTCGCGGTGCTGATGACTCCCGAGTGACAGCAATCGATCGCCACGCTAAGCCCCTAGCACCCCTTGCTTGCAGGGGCACTAAACAGCTCAGTCCTTTGGAACGGCGCCCACTGCAATCGATGCCGTACCGTGACTAACTGTGCTTTACGAATCCCCGCAAAAGTCCCTACAGGCTTTCGTCAAGAAAGTCCCTGCATCCCGGCGTCCTGCCGACCGTACACCGCCCCAAATCCTGCAGCTCGTCGCCTTACCCTCGCCCGACTCCTGCGCCTCGATTACTGTATATCCGAACAGTACAGATAAGGCATGACTGTGGACCCCCTCGACATCGAAGATACCAGCGACTGGCTTGGATGCCCGACCGAACTGGAAACCATCACCCACTACAAACAGATGCTGGAAAACGAAGTCCAGGAGTTGAATCTGCAACTGCGCACCGCACGGGAAAACATCTTCGGCCTGGTGAAAATGTACGACGAGGCCTCCACGCAGCGTGACGAAGCAATGAGCAATCTTCGGGAGCGATCCGGGCAGCTCGCAAAAGTCCGCAAGGAGCTGTACGACCTCGACATAGCAGCGAGAGGCTACAAGCAGGAAGCTGACCGGCTGCGCGGGTTACTGGATGGCCTGATCCCTGACTCAAAGACGATCATCTAAGCTCAGTATTCAGATTGAGGGTTTAGCCATGTGCGGACGCCTTTCACAGTACCGGGGCATTCATGACTTCGTCGCGGCGCTCAGCATCCCCAACGCACTGATCAACTATGCCGGTGACGAGCCTTTCGAGCGCTATAACGCCGCGCCGACCACTCAGCTCGCCCTATTTCACCGTGATGGTGAATACCTGCGCGCTGACATGGTTCGTTGGGGTTGGCGCCCGCACTGGGCCAAAGACCGCGCCGCGCCGATCAATGCTCGAGTCGAAAAGGTCGCCCATGGCCCATTCTTCAAAGCAATATGGCCGCACCGAGCAATCATCGCGATCGACAACTGGTTTGAGTGGGTTTATGAAGGCGGTCCGAAGAAACAACCCTACCTGATTCGCCACCGCGACCGGACGCCGATCCTCTGTGCTGCTATTGGCCAGTATCCAATCGGCGAACATGAGCCAGGCGAGCATGACGGCTTTGTCATCATCACCGCCGACAGCGCCGGAGGTATGGTGGACATTCATGATCGCCGCCCGGTGGCACTGTCGCCCGAACTCGCTCGCGAATGGCTTGACCCGGCCACTCCGAAAGAACGCGCCGAGCAAATGGTGCTTCTCGAGGGAGAGCCTATTGAGGCCTTCGAGTGGTTCAAGGTTGACAACGCGGTGGGCAACGTGCGGAATCAGAGGCAGGAACTCATCACCCCTTTGAACGATAACGCAGGATGATCGGCAATGGGCTAGGCGATCAGACTCAAGATCGACGTCGCGCCGTTCATCGACAATACTCAATACCCGATAGTGCCTGCCGATAGTCAAAACAATGCCCCAACATCAGGGGATTTTAGAACGTGTAGTAGCGAGTTCAAGCTTATGAAAGATATCTATCTACTGATCGAGCACGGTATGGATCAGGGCGAAGTTTACGTACTTGGCTGGTTCGATGATGAGAAAAGGGCCAAGGAAGTGGCCGAGGAGAAGGAGTGGGAGGTGTACCGCGCCAGCTTGAAAACTGAGCATCCCTGGTCAAATCACAAACCGCTATCGCCAGACCAAACTAAGTATCGTCGCTTCTGGATCAAAGAGATTTCAAAATTTGATCACGTCCCAGTACCCAGGTCCTCGGCAACTCATTGACCCCATCCGACTTCTGCTGCTCAACAGCAGAACTGTCAATGAACCTCCCAACAGTGACCTCCCGGACGTACGCCTGACAAGCAGCCAGCGCAATCAACCCTTGGTCACCGGCGTCATCACGGTGCATCCTTGAAGAATACGTGGTGCCCGAGCTTCAGCGTCTGTTTGGCGTCCTCCGCGAACACTCGCTTACCCTTACTGTGGGCTAATGTTCCCTGCAACCGTGCAGATACATTAGGCATAACTCAGAGGCCGCACATGAAAAATTACGATCTGACAGACCCCGCGACGCTACGAAATACACTAAAACAGGTTGCAATGTTCAACCCTGTAGGTTGGCTGATGCGCAAAGGTTTGGATGCTTTTGGTGGTGCCGTGGCAACTCCCGAAAATCAGGCAGAAGCAGCCGCCAAGGTAATCCGGGAGGGGAAAGACTCAGGTGTAGATGAGATGGAAATCACCATGAGTCACGAAGCTGGCTTAAACTTTAAAGCGCCGATAGAAGGTGTAAATATTTCGATGAAGGCGGGGGCTGAGGGAACGATCACGATGAAGGTAAAATATAAACAAAGCGCTTAGACGGCCGACGTATTCCAATTAGCGCGTCATTAGCACGGCCGAAGCTTTCGCCCATAGCTTCAGCCGATCCTGTTGCCCATTGAGCCCGCCATTTATCCGGCGGGTGATCGTTTCGAACTTTCCTGCATCAGCCAAAGTGTTAAGCCCTTTACTTGCCCAGAACCATGCAGCTGACAGGCAAGCGTATTGCGGCTGCTCTAGTAACTCCGGCTGGCTAGTTAGGTCCACGCCTAGCGTTTCGCCGCATTCAGCATAGTTGGTACGGCCCGTGATTTGAATAAGCCCCCGCCCGCGGTACTTGAAGCCGTCGCCGGTTAAGGTGTTACCTAAATCGGTACGTCCCTCGTACCTGATCTGCGCCGGAGTGGGCCCCCAGATTTCGCGAACATAGCGAAGTTGACCGGACTCGTGACCGATCTGCGCGATGAATGCAGCAACGCGCTCCGTCCCGATGATTTGGAACCGCCCCATCGCCGTATTGAGGAGCGGTGCAAAGACGCCGGCTCTATAGCCGGCGTTCGGGAGAATCTGTAAAAGTTGTAGCTGATTGACAGGCATCACTTTTCTCCAGACAAAAAAATCCCGCTCGATGGCGGGTTGCGTTGTGCTGCGGTGGCGCGTCAGATCAGGTCGGCGGCCACAGTTTGGGGGTCGGCCACGATTACCGGTACCACGGGCTCAACTGGCCAAACCGGCGCGGCGTACCAGGTCGGCTGCACGGTGACTTTGCCCAGTGCGAACTTGTAGGTTTTCCACGCTTTGAGATTGATCAGCAGCGCGGCCTGCTCTGCCTCATCTTCCTCGGTCGCTTCGCCTACTTCGATGCCAAACCCGATCGTGTCTATGCGCTCCTGGATATGGGCAATCTGCGCCAGCGCTTTTATGTTTCTGGCTGACAACTCCGCTTTGGCTGCAACCAGTTGAGCTGCTTGAGCAGCAGCGTCCTTCATAGCTTTGGTGATGAGTAGCGACCAGTCGATGTTCATACCTCTCCCTCCGCTTCCGTTTCGGTTACCGGTCCCGGCAATGGACCAGGAAACTCCACAGGGCCATCCGGCACATTTTCCAACGGCACCGGGAACGCCTGCTCGGGGCTGTAATTAACCGGCAGCGGAAGCAGTAGCGAGACGATCAGCTCTGAATTGATCATCTCAACATCACCCGAGAACCATTCAGAAATGATCGCAGCGCGTGGCAATGTGGCACCTTCCGTCATTGACGAGAAATCGAAGTCCTCGCCATTGATCGTTAGAACACGGCCTGTCTTCTTGACGATAAGGGTATCCTCACGTCTCTGCGGCAATAGCTTGATTCTCATTAGTACCATCTCCCGATAGCGGTAAGTTTGACCGTATACAAGCCCGAGGCCTGGGTTCCGTTCGGGTCAACAACCGAGAAGCTCCAAGAGCTCGAACTTGTGAGTGCCGCTGCTAAATAAGTGACCCTGCCACTGAGGAATGCGGCCCCGCATGGGTTGGGGCTGGCCACAAACTGAGCAGGGAAATTCCACGATCCCGCCGCAAGGTAGTTGTTGCCGTACTGGCTGGTAAGGCTGTAGTTCACCGTCCCTGAGTAGGTGCAAATCATCGTTCCGTCAGCGAACTTGACGAACTCCCCCTGGGCGTTACTGCCCCTTTCGATGACAGCCCCAGTAGGCACCCCGCCAGTTTGCGAAACCGTTCCGAGAATATTGCCTTTGGCATATGCACCGGCCGCTTGCAACGCAGACAGCAGCGCGGCGATTGAAGTAACGCCAGTACCGCCTTGCACTAAGCTCAATGCAGTCGTAAGCCCGGCCAGAGACGTGATGTCGCTGTTCGCACCTTTTCCCGCCTTTGCGGCTTGAAGTTTGCCGAGCGCAGCCAAAACTGTGTCGGTCGCGACCACCGCGGAAGCAGTCGAAAGATCCAGTCCTGTCAGCGCAGTCGTGCGAACTGCTGCACTGGTGAAGTACTTGTTGGTGACCCCCTCGGACAAACCGTCAGTATTCGAAAGGCTGAGCGCGCTTCGTACCCCGGGCACCGTTGGGGTAGTCCCCAGTACCGCTAAAACGCCGCCAAATTGATTAACCAGCGCCCGCAGCGCATCAGCTGAATCCTTGACATAGCCCTGCATGGGCGCCAGCGCGTAGACCCCGGCGGCATTGCTCGCACCTTGGTAGTTCGGCGAGATCGACAAGGCCGTGTCGCTGGCAATGTTGGTCACTTCATACCAGCCGCCGTCCGGACCGCGAAAGGCATCACCGACTCGGCTGTTGGCAATGAATGCGGTACCCGCGCCGATAACGGCGTTCGAATTTAGGACGACAGAGACCGTTCCTGATTTGTACCAGGGCATTGAGTATCTCCAGAAAGAATGTGTGCGAAGCGGAAGAGGTCAGGCCAGTAATTTGGCGCAGAGGAATGGGCGGTGACCTTGGTCAGTCCAGGCAGTTGTGGCGAGGCTGTACATCATGATCCGGCCGTTGGCGTAATCGACGCCCAATGCGCAACCGCCACCCGACGCATTGTTGTGGCAGTTCATGGCGAAAGGGTTCAGGGATACATACTCGCCTGAGCCGAGCACCTTGTTGATCCCCCAGAAATACCGGTGGCCAACGGTCAGTTGCTCCTCTCCGAGGTACGTCCAGTTTCCTGCCGCGAAGGTCACGACAACCGCTGGCGCGCCACTGTCGTAAACAAGCGCCGCGTTCTGATCCCACAACCGCAACCCATAGGCTGCTGTGCCCATGGACGCCCAGGCGGCCGCGAAATACTGACCACTTAACGTTGCGTTGACGTTGGATGCCTTCATGGTGAACCCGGTCCAGTTTCCGGGACCGCCGGTGAACCACACCGATATCGGAACCTGAATCGCCCCCTGATCCGGGCGAATGAACACTATCGGTGGGTCCTGGCTTGTGATCGCTCTGGCAAACACTCCTGACGCATTGGTAGTCCCCGAATACGCCCCCTTGGTGAGCATGCAAAGTCTGGGGGCCTCGGAGTCGATCTGGACAAATGAATTGTCATTGATGCTCTGAAACCCATACGTCATGTCGAATACCTTATCGCGTAGGCCTTGGCGGCAACCGTTGAGCCGATAGTGCCGGCGCTCGCGGATGGATTTTTTCTCCTGACAACCACCTGGCCCACCGCCGTCGTGACAAACGGATAGGACTTTTGATTCCCGCTCCCGTCGGTTTCGGATGACTGCACATCCTGTGCCCGTGTCGGAATGATCATGAACACGCAGTTGGCCGGGTTGAAGCCCGGAATACTCAGCGTGTAGTCGGGCGCGACTCCACTGAAGTCGATCACGCCCTGCCAGATCACCTGGTAAGTGAAACTGTTGGTGTCCATGGATAGGCCACCGCTTTCATCAAAAACACGTAGGCCAAATGAAGCCATGGTTCACCCCAGATAGCCGAGTCGGACACGCAACACGTTGTTGGCGTCGTAGACCGAGACGTTCAGCGAGTTGATCACCAGCCGTCCCTGACCGGGGACGATGCCGTTGATCTCAAGCGTTCCGTCTTTATTGAGAATCCAGCCTTGCTGGCCGGCGATGTAGTTGGTCGAGCTGATGTAGCTGCCGATCTTGGCGTTGGTGATGGTGCCGTCCGCGATAAACGCCGAGTTCATGAACACCTGACCACCCTGTACCGCAAACGGAACCGAGATGGCGCCGCCGGCGATGGTGTTGACGATGGCGAAGCGATCGGCACTCACCAGGAACTGGCTTTGCAGGCCGGCACCGGTGTTCTCGATGCCCAAGCCGATTCCTGCTGCAACGTACTGCCCCCCTGCGGTGATCTGCATCTTCACCGACCACATCGTGGACAGCTTGCCGGCGGTGTCGGCGTAGGCCGTCGACGTCTGCTGAATCGCGGCGGTGTTTTGTCCCACCGACACGTTCAGCTGATTGATCTTCGTGGCCGTCGCAGACTCGTTCGTGGCCACCACCTCTTCCAGCTCAGTGATGTTGGCCGCGTTCTGGCCGATCTTCGCGTCGAAAGTGGTCAGACGGCCTGCTGTTGCCTCGTTTTCCGACGCCCTCACCTTTTCTTCCATGGCGATTGCAGCGGTGCTGGTCCATCCCTTTAGGGCGTCAGCCAGTTCGCCCTCCCCGTCGTCATCACGGAAAGAAGCGCGCAGAGCTTGAAACGCTGTCGCCTGTGCAGTGACCGCGCCGTCAATCTCGATGATGTCAGTCGTGTTGGTGGCCACCTGCTGAGCTAACCCATTTGCAGTTTCAACCGACTGCCCCACGTCCAGCCAATAGGTGACGTTCGGCGGTGGCGTGTTGATTGGAACCGGACCTTTGGCCTGAAAAAGCAGCTGACCAGAGCGCACGATCGCGTTCTTCACGTAGGTCTTTGTGGGGTCGTAGCTTTCGTCCAGCTCATCGAGCTGATCCTGAAGACCAGGAATCTTCTCGATCTGGTCCAGCAGGTCCTGGCCCAACTCTGTTTCAGTGATTTGTCCCGAGATCATTTCCAGAATGGCCGAGGCGTCGGCGCTCGACTGGCCCTGCACACCCATACCAATTGGGTACCACGGGCCGATGTTGCCGATTCGGTCCACCAGGCGCCCCCAGAAGTAGAGCGTCACCCCCGCACGCAAGCCCAGCATCGAGAAATCGCTTTGCGGGTACGACAGGTCTGTCAGCTTGGTCGCAGCCTCAAGACTGGTCGTTGGGCCGTGCCAAATCTCTGTCCGCTGAGTGTCCTCTGCGCCAGCCGGGAAGCCCCACTTCAGGTAGATACCGAACAGCAGCGGCGCGGCCGTCAGATAGCTGAGCGCCGGTGGAAGGCCCTCTTTGCCCTTGAGGTAAGTCAGGATCGAGTTGCGCCAGATCGATGAGATGTCGAAGGCGCTGACTGCCCGCACGCGCGCCACGTAGGCCCCGGCGTAAATGCCCACCACGTCGACACTGGTCATGCCACTGCGCTGCAGCTTGATCCAATTGCCGCTGTCCTTGCGCCACTCCACGTCGTAGCCAACTGCGCCGTTCACCGCCGGCCAGGCGATGGTCATGGTGGCGACGGCGATGCCTTGGGACACAACCGAGTTTGACGTGACCGTTACGCTGGCGGGCGCCGGAACAACGGTGATCGGGATCACGCTAATAGGGCGTTCTTCCAGGCGCGCGCCGGTGTCGATGTAGGCGAATTTGCTCGGGTCGTACTGAACAGCCGAAATTTCGAACACGCCAGGTTCAGGCCGAGACACGGCCGTCACGCGGTACAAAGGCACGGCTAGGTCGTCCGCGTCGAGCGCCCAGACGAGTTCCACCTCGGGCGTGACCGAATAAGCAGTAGTGACTGTTACTACGCGGCCGGCAACGGACTGAACGGTGCGCCCCTCACACTTGCCATTGGGCAGGTTCAGGATCAGCCGATCGCCTGTCTTGGCCTGGGTATCACGATCCAAAGTAACGACACGGCCAGCCGCAGCCGAAATGCGCCCACCGATCGCTCGGCCAGCCAGAAGCTCGTCAGCAATAGGAATGACGTAGCCAGGCAATGGAATTCGACCATCGAGACCGACCCGGAACGTAACGGCGCGGTCCTTAGAGTTGGTCAGCAACGCCCACTTGCCTCGGCGCTGTGCTTCTGACTCTCGGGTGCAACCTATCGCGCTGATCTCCAGCGGATTGTCGCCGTAGCGCCGCTGAAGCTTGGCATCCGTCACCGCAGTGACATCAGTGTCGTAGTTGTTGGCTGGGTTGTCGTAGCTGATCAGGGCTCGGCTGTAGCGAGTGCGTTCCGATGCGCTCGAGTAAGTGAACTTGCCGTCGATGACATTAGCCCGGGTGTAGGCGAAGTCGAAGTCGGTGGCGCGCGGCATATCGGACAGCGTGAAGACTTGGCCCTGGGCCCAGTAGGTCATGCCCCGATAGATCGCCGAAATATCGCGCAGCAGTGACCAGGCGTCGGCCTTTGCTTGCAGGTTCAGACTGCAAATGAAGCGCGGCTCCTGGCCGCCCTTTCCATCGGGTACCAGTTGATCGCAATATTGAGCGATCCGGTACAGCTCCCATTTATCGACCTGCCACTGCTTGATCCGCCGGCCAAGACCGAATCGATCGCTGACGGTGATGTCATGGGTCATCCACGCAGGGTTGTCCGTCCAGGCCTGCTTGAAGGTGCCGTCCCAGACCCCGGTATAGCTCCGAGTTTCCGGATTGTAGTTGCTCGGCACCGGCATAATTTTCAGTTTGGTATCGACAGTCACCGCGGGAATACTGCGGAACTGCTCGGCCGAGAATTCGATGTAGAGCAGCGCGGTATTCGGGTAACGCAGCTTGGCATCGATGACTTCGGTGAAGCCGGCGATCTGCATGGTGTCGGCGATTTTGTTGTTGTTCTGGTTCGGCGTAATGCGGGTGACGCGGATCAGCCAGCCACTGGTAGCTGCGGGCAGATCAATGCGGCGGGTTCGCTCATAGGTGCTGGTGGTTTTACCGTCGACGGCCTCGCTCAGCACCTGCTGATAGGCGCCGCCATCGGTGGCCAGTTCAACCTTGTACTCAATCCGGTAACCGTTCACGTTGCCGCTGGCATCAACCGATTGCAGCGCCGGCCAGGCGAACCGCAGGCGCACCGCAGACAGCTCAGTATTGTTGATCGCCCGTACCCAGGGGGTGCCGCTGCGCAGCTCAATGCCTAGGGTGGCTTCGTTCTCTACCGAAGGGATGCCTTGGATATAGTTCTGCTCAACAGAGCCGTTGCGATACTCGAACTTCACGTTCGGGAAGTTCATGTTGCCCTGAGGGTCTTGCAGCGGCGTGTTGTCGAGATAAATGTCTTGCGCGGTCGGATTGCCGGCAAACTCCCCTTCACCCATCGCGATAAGGATCTTGGCCACGGCCACCGAGCGCAGGCTGTCTGGTGCTTCGGTCGGGGTCTTGGGCTTGTCTGATCCGCCTTTGGCACCGTAAATATCAAGCTGCTGTGCTGCGCCCATGCTTTTCTCCAGGCAATAAAAAACCGCCTCATGGGCGGCTATGTTGTGCGTGATGTGGCTACATCTGGTCTTCGGCGTAAATCGCGGCGCTGATGATCGCCCCACCCACCCGACGCTTGCCGTAGCACAGTGGGACAGGGTTGCCGCTGGCAGTGGTGTTTTTTGCAGATCCGAAGGCGTAACCGGGGGTGTTCTCGGGGGCAGCACTTGTCTTCAGCCCCTTCGGTTGAGGGCTGAGCATTTGGATTACGCCGCCGGCGACCATCGCGATACCAACCGGAACAAGCGCCAAGCTAGCCCCGCCAGTAGGTGCAGCTAAAAGATAGCCGGCAGCGATCAAAACCGCGCCAACCACTGTCTGGATAATGCCGGCCCGCTTGCTGCCGGTAACAATCGGCGCGATTCGAATCTCGCCAGAGCCCCCGTAACCCAGTTCCTTCTCTTCCAGATTTTTCGATCCCCGGAAGACTGCGAACTCCATACCTCTGGACTTTGCATTCGAGATAAAGCGCTCGAAACCTGGAATCTGGACGCAAAGCGCCTTGATTGCTTCGGCAGGCGATCTTACGGACAGCCTGAAAGATCGACCGAACTGGCGAAGCTGTCCGTAAAGAAGAATCGTAGTCATCGGTTGATATTCGATAGCGAGTGCAGCCATTACTTTTCTCCAGGTATAAAAAAACCGCCCGTAGGCGGCGGCGTTTCGAATTCCGTTAGAGGCAAGATCGGGCAGCTTCTACCCACTTTCCTGAGCCCAGTATCGCGCTTGATTTGTAGACTTTCACATTGGAGCCGGTCTTCGACTGAACAATTTCAGCCAGTACAGCCGCACCTACAAAATCAAGATTGAGGAGAAGACGGTAGCCGTTCTCTGTTTCTGTAGACGTGGTTGAAGCATTGATTTCTTGCCATTTTGGATTGAGGCATTTTGCATAAACCCTTGGGCTTTTTGCTGAGTTGGCTGAAAGCTGTGGCGCCCCATCCTCTAGTGAGGATACCGACGAGCACCCCGCCAACAACGCAATGGCCAGAGCCCCTACGAACAGTTTCATGTCGTTCCCTCGTTGTGATTTCGCGAGACTTTATCACCAACAAGGGAGCAACACGAAAGCCCCGCATGGGCGGGGTTCTTCGGGTTCGCGAAAGATTATGCGGCGTCGAGCTGCAGCGTCAGTTGAAGCTGTTCCAGCAAATGCTCGACGCGATGCTCAAGCACAGGCCTCTGCCAGCGCCACGCCGCGAGCCCCTTCCCTTGGGCGCTGGCGAGATTTTTCCGATCGTCCAGGGCGCGACATGCACCCTCGTACTCTTGGCGAATCCCAAGATCACCATGCAATAGCGTGTCAATCTGAAGGTCACACCAAACTGCAAAATCTGCGGAAAGCCAGCGCGCGAATGCAACAGCCAGCTTTGGATGAATCCAAGTCCCGCCACCGCGATCCATGCGAGCCCGGCTGGTTTTTACATACGGGATTTCCCCGCATGTACGCGCCATGGCTTTCAGATACTCGATCGTCTCTGGAAGTCGAAGCCATTCATTTGGCAGCTTGCCGAATTGCTTGGCCGCCTGCGTGGCATTAATCCAGCCTCCCCCGTTAAAGGCGACAGCATGACCGTGAAAGTCGAACGGAATAATGTTGCTCATGCTGTTTTCCTCCACTCAACCGAGACTGCTGCGCCAGGATTGAAGCCGTCCAGCGGCATCAAGCTTTTCTCGCTGACCGAGTAGCGCTTGCCCTCGACGAACATCAGCCAGTTTTCTTCGATCTTGCGGATCAGTTGGCCGGAGCGACCGACCAGAATTTGCCGCTCCGGCATTAGGATCAGGGCGCGGCCGCCAGCGTTGAGTGTGAAATTCACGCTGCCACCTTCACTGCACGAAAAAGTGAGCGGCGGCGTAGGTTCTCGGTCGCAAGCGCTACGAACTCGAACATCTCAGCCGTCGAGACTGGCATGTCCCCGTCCACCAGCATCGATTTCATGAATTGCTGCCGCGAGAGAACGAACGCATCCATTGGCACAGCGGTGATTTGCTTATTGCCGCTAGGATCGGCGCTGATCAAATAGCGCTCGCATTCGCCAAGCTTCTCCGGGATCACGCTCGACTGCCGAGCGATGTATTCGCCCTCAATGGCGTAGCTGGCAACGAAGTTGGCGGCAGCGTCGAATTGAGAGTTCGGTATCAACTCAATTCGAGGAACACCGAAGCAAGCATGTACAGCTGATGCCAACTTGGCGGTCGCACTACGCTGATGCTCAGCATCCAGCTTGGCAACACGGCAGCGCATCACGTTGCTCAGTCGCATAGCGCCAGGCTTACCAAGAAGATCATCAACCATCGGCGTCATTACGCCCTCTGAGTCTTCATATCGGCCGTGTTTGCGGATCGCTGGCAGCACCTCAGCGGTAACCCATTTGCGAAAAGCGTGCGGTTTACTACCTTTCTTTACGGCATCACGGCTGCGCAGGATCAGCGTGTACAGACCGGATTCATTGACTATATTGGCTTCGCCTTGACGGCCTATGTTGAACATAGACCGTTCGTCATCATCCAGTGCCTGCATAGCTTGGGTGGTGTTGACGACTTCCAGCACCCGACACACATCTGATGCCACGAACCATGGCTCACCGGCGATGGTCACGGTGCGGACGCTGTGCCCGCGGAAATCGAACGGGATGACATTGGATACTGCTGTGCTATTATTCGACATGACGTTTTCTTCCTGGTAGTTGAACTCGTTACCTGAAGCCCTGGCCTGCAAGCCGGGGCTTCTTCGTTTCAGGCTGCCGCCTGCTCCTGCCGCCTCTTCTCCTCCATCAATCGAAAAACGATTTCCGCTGTTTGTGAGCGGCAGTTTTCTTGCGCTTGGTTTTCCAGCCACTGCTTCAACTCCTCTGGAAGCCGTAAATTGAATTGCGGATCTTTTCTCGCCATATCAAAACTCCGTGTGCATCACCGTTGTGCACAATCAAATGTATAACGGTGATGCATTGCCGTCAATACCACGGTGATGCATTCTCTCGGTAAACCCAGTAAACATTTGATTGACCGAGTTGACATGAGCCGAACCGACCCGCAATTCAATTTGCGCATACCCGAGTCACTTCGCGATTGGGTAATGACAGCCGCAAAACAGAACAAACGGTCTGCTACCGCAGAAATACTTGCGCGACTGGAGCGAAGCTTTACTGAGCCGGACGATATGGGTGTATGTGATCTCGACCGGATGGACCCTGAAAGCGTCTTTTATACCCAGCCTGCTGGCGATCCTGGAGTCACCTTCAAGATCGACAAGCAAAAGCTCATTGCTGTCGATGAAGCGCACCAGATGCCAGCTTCTGGCCTGGACAAAAATGTTAGTGAAGCATTACACCGGGCCTTCAAAGCGCTTCAGGATCTCGACACGATGGTGGGCTTAACCGCTACCCCTAAAGGGCCAAAGCCGCGTAAGCGTTTTCCCGCGACGAAAAGTTAGAGCCCAGCCCCTTACGAGCCGAAGATAGGAACATCCACACTCTGAATTGGGAGAACGGCATGACAGACACCCCTTTCAACTTCAAATGCCTCGGCCACACCAAACGAGACGACGGCTTGATTGGGCGATACAACCTGGAAGTGACCGACAGTAGCAGCGGCAAGACCGCGACGTTCTCCGTCGAGCCCAGGCACCTTGCGTCGGCTCGGAGCATGAAACGGATACTTCTAGATCGGTGCATGTTCTATAGGGCAACACGGGCGTCACACGACCAGATGCTTCTCGCACTTCTCGATAAGCAGCCTGAAGTAATCCAAGAATAGCCCGGTCAGCCGCGATTTTTTCATGCCCGTCAGAAACGAAAAAGCCCGCATCAGCGGGCTTCTTTTTTCTTTCTTGTCTATCAGGGCAGCATCTTCAGGAAATGCCCCAAATCATTAACGCCGTAGTTTACCACCCACCCAGTATTGAACGCGGCCAAGGGCCCGCCGAAACCCTTTGAATCAACCAAGCGACTGTCAACCACTTGAAAGACTGGACCTCCCGCCTTAAAAGGCACGCCAGTCCCGTCTATAAGAAGCGCAATCGGCTCTTCGTCTGAATTATTCTTGAATACTCCCCAGCGCCCCTGCAAATACGTTTGGATCATCTCAATATCCTATGCGGAATCATCAGGCTCAGAGGGTGAAGGATTATGCTCAAGTCAACAACCCCTGACTCATTGCGGCTACTGAGGCTGATAACGCCAGATGCTAAAAGCCCAGCGGGGGGGGGGGGGGCTGGGCCAGCACAATGACATCTGGAGCGCCAGACTCACTCCCAGTCACCAATCAAAATATTCGAACCGGACTGCGTAGCCTTTCGCCCTACCACTGCTTTGCTCCAGAAGCTCCACGCACGATCATCGTTTTGTCGCACCTGGAGAGAATAAATGGTGCCGTGCGTTCTCTCAATATACGAAAACACTGAGTGCGCTGCAGCGACAGCAAAACCGGATTTGCGAAAAAGCGGGCAGATAAAAAACTTGGCAACTTCGGGGCGCCCATTGAGGGCGATCACACAAAAACCTATCTGGTCAGCACCCCGCTTTATGATATGCAGTTCGTAGCATCCACTCCACTTCGTATCATCGAAACGATCTTTCGGATCGGATTCATTTAGCTTGTCTGCTTTCTCATGACCATGGGTCAGATCCAAGTGAATGCGTTGTTCTTCCATGCCTCCCCCAAAAAATCACACAATCTATCTCATTGCTGTTAGTCCATCCAGCGTGGATGTAACGCCAGTAACACCCCATCTCCCTCCGTAGTAGCCTCCTGCCTCCACGCAACGGATTTCCCCGTCCTCTGCCTGCAAGCCCAAGGACTGGGATTGCGCCAATTTCGGCGCGGATAGGACCTAGGAGGTCAATGTGACTGGTAACACTGAAGAGAAAGCAGTTCCTCAGCTGGCAAATCTGGTGCTCGCCTTGGCGCGCGCACTCGCATACACCCAACCTGATGCGGCCCAAGCATTTTTGGGCGCGGCCGTATATGCATCTCGCCGAGACGGAAGCGGAGATGAGATTGCCATGCAGGTCTGGGAGACATGTTTCCCGGGTAAGCCTTTACCCACCATTGTTTCGAGCGAGGAACTGGAAAGCATGGCGAGCAAATCTAAGCTCTGATTCGTAACGATTGGATGGTTGCGTCCGTTACTGCCTGCTCGGAGATAAGGATGCTTCCATCCTCAATCAATATCCACGCAGGCTTTCCATCTTTGGATTCTTTTGCACAAATAACACTGCCAATCTGGGCTCGATCAATTTTCTTTTTCATATTTTCTCTCTCGCGGCCTGGCCGCATCATGTGGCTGTTTGTGCGTCTTGGTGCCTGAGGATCAGGCGTGTGCGATCAAACCACGGGCCGCCAAAAACGATTATTTCACTCGGACGCCCATATAGATGGTGCAGTAGGAACGGACCTGGCCCGAAGGTGGCCGACTCCTCACCTGGTAACTCCGGCTCAGCTCCGAGGAAAATCCCGGCATGGTTGGGGTAAACCGTCCGCCCAACTTCCATTACGATCATGTCGCCGCGTTGCGGCTGGTCGACCTTATAGAACCCGGCCGCCTCGTAGTTCGCCTCGTAAAGACTGGCGTTGTCGGTGCTTTCCCACCAACCATCAGCGCGCTTGAAGGCTTCGAACTCAAGATTCCACTCGCGTTTGTACCAATCGGCGCAGACCTGCCAGCAGTCCCAAGCACCGTGCACGAAAGGTCGCTTCAGCAAAGGGACATCGCCGGTAGGCAACACGGTGCGCAGGTCGCCTTCGGGCCAGCTCAGAATGTGCCACGGCATCGCTGTCGCTTCACACATCGCGAGGTCGCGCGGCGAAGGCCTGCTGGTGGCGTCTGGGTGCGAATGAAAGATCCCAATCACCTCGCCCATGTCTTCCGCCGCAGCGTAATCCTCCGGTTCGATCCGAAATTCTTCGGTCGGCTCGGTCGCGACGTTCCGACACGGGAAGTACTTCTGCTTGCGCCCGATCACCACCACAAGGCCGCATGCTTCCTTTGGGTGTTGGGCGGCCGCATGCGCCTCCATGGCGCTCAAGATGTGCTTGCGCATGGTCAGCTCCGTGCGATCAGGGAAACAGCGGGGAACCCACCGTGGGGAAGTTGGTTGTTCTCGCCGAAGCGCAATTTGCAGGATTTGAGCCCGCCTTTGCACTCGTCCTTGCTGGGGTCGTCAGTAGGATTGTCGTCGTCATCAAACATCGCGCCGCCGGTGTAGCCGCAGTTAGGGCCGCGGTAACCGCCTGTCATTGCCCAGTGGCAGAAGGTCGTCATTTGGCGCCCGGGCAACCCGTGGTTATCGATCTCACCGGGTGACGACAGATCCCACTGCACGACCTCGCCATCCTCACCGGTCTTCTGGTCGATGAACCAGATTTCCAGTGCCTCTTGTGTCGGGTCTGCGGTCGGATTGCCTTCAGGAAAGTTCACGGCGTCCAGGTACTGCGCCATGGTCTCGCGCACGGTCAGCTGAAATTTCAGCAGGTCGTCGAAGGCCAGGCACAGCGCGGTGATGCGACCGTTCACGTTACCGGCCATGAAAGTGGGCCGAGTCGCGCTGCCATTACTGTCGGCGCCGATGCCTTCGATCTGCACCGGCCAGGCCGCGTACTCATTTCCCTGCCACCAGATCGATTTCGCAGGAAGCTCTTCGACCGAACCTTCATACGCCAGCAATTCCTCTGGTGTGTGCGGGATCGCGTGAGCATGGAAGCGCAAGAAATCCGCGCCATATTCCGTGCCGTCGATTTCAAACAGACGAATCTCGCCGCCGGGCTCCAGCTTCTGGATGTCTGTTATCAAAGCCATCAGGGTTTCCCTTAGGGGTGAAAGGTTTGTTCGAAGGTGGCGGTCAGCGTGTAAACCGAACCGCCCTTATGTGAAGGCTGGTAGCCATTCGGGCACTTGTAGAGACCAAGCTCGCCGAGAGGCGGCGTCCACAGGAATGCTTTCGCGCCCTTGTGACGATCGAGGAAGGTGATAATTTCCTTGATCCGCTCCGCACTGCCGGTATGGCTAATGGGCCAGGACTGCACCTTGTTGTTTATCCCGTCAGAGACCGATTGTTCATAGCCATCGCC
The DNA here is from genome assembly GCF_057837605.1 of Pseudomonas sp. GL_093. Lineage (NCBI taxonomy): Bacteria > Pseudomonadati > Pseudomonadota > Gammaproteobacteria > Pseudomonadales > Pseudomonadaceae > Pseudomonas > Pseudomonas sp. GL_093. Next base: position 4,176,176 of record NZ_CM174448.1, read on the forward strand.
AAACTGCTTGGACCGGGTGCGCTGTTTGATATCGCCAGTTGCACCCTTTTCGATTTGCCAGGTGAATCGCTCAATTGCCATGGATCACCCCTTAATGGCCCTGTTGATTTTCCCGCCCTGCCTCAGGTCCTGACTGACGAGCTTCTGATAACGTTGATCGACGAAGTCGGCCAAGTCCTTGCCGAACTGCTGGTAAGCAGGATCGTCAGTCGTGGAGCCGGTTGATCCATCGCTGGCCACCATGACTTGCACGCTGATCGTTGTTCCGCCACCAGAGCCACCGAGTGCAGCGACACCAGGTCCGCCGCCAGATGTCAGCGGCGTAACGCTGCCGCCATTCGCGCCCGTCATGAGGAATGACCGGCCGCCTTCGTTGTACAGCTCCGGCCCCAGTTCGTTGACCTCGTACAGAGAGTTGGGGGAGACAGGGCCGCCGGCCGCTCGGTACCCAGAGAAGTCGACGTTGGTGTATCCAGCCTGAGACGCTCCTGCGGCCGACGACGCAGCACCGGCAGAACCGGAAGCAAGCCCGTTACCGCCACCACCAACGAAGTAGCTCGTTGCGGCGCCCACCAAGCTGCCAAGCAAAGCCGAGCTCGCCTGCCGAGTAGCTATGCGCGCCATGTCTGCAATTATCGACTTCGCGAAATCACCGAACGAGGCCTTCCCAGTCATGGCGAAGTTGACGATTGCGTCCTCCATCGAGCTGAAGGAATTCGTGAACAGACTTTTGGTCTGCCCGGCAACATCCCGCGCTGACTCCAGGTAGTTCTGCCACGCCGACGACGCGCCCGCGCTCCAGTTGCCCTGAGCTGCGGTCATCTCCTCGTAGTTGGATTGCACGGTGTCGTGCAGATCCTGCTGGGTGGTTTTCAGCGCAGCTAGCTTCTGGGTGTACTCATCGAGGCTCATGCCGCGCGAGCCGTCGCCGTACTGGCTGGCCAGTTCCAGACGCTGCTGGTTGAAGCGATCGTCGATACCGTTCTGCTGATCCGTCAGCCCACGTTGCCGATCCCCCTGGCCAAGGCCTGAAGCCGCACGCAGGCCCTGCTGCCGAAGCGTCTCGACCTGTTGCTGCAGTGCGCTGGTGTACGTGTTGACGGCCAGAGTCTGCTTGCGCAGGCGCCCTTCTTCGTTGGTGGCGATGATCGACAGTTCGCTGTCGCTATCCTGCTGCGCCTTGACCATGGCGCTGCGGGCGTCGGCGATCTTCTGATCGATCTGGATGACCTGCGCCGCAGTCGTGCCCTTTTTGGCCTTGGCCGCTTCGAGTGCATCGATTTCCGACTGGTAACTCTGCGCAACCTCTTCCGACTGTTGCTTCAGTAGGCTGACACGCTGCTCGGTGTAGCTGGCCTGAGAGATAACCCCGGCACGTTGCGAGGCTTCGAGCTCCTTGTCCGCGTTTTTGTAGTAGGCCAGGGTTTCGGCTAATGCATTCTTCGCGTTGTTGAAGCCAGTTGTATCGACGCTACCAGCGGCAGCTTTCGGATCCTTGAACTTATCGTTGAGATTCGCCATGTTCTTGGCGACTGCTGCCGGATCAAGCCGCGAGTCTTTCGGGTCGACCTTCCGGATATCATCAAGGCTTTTCTTGTAATCCTTAATCGCCTCGGCGCGCTTCTGCTCGTTGGTCAGCGAAGACTTGGTGATCGCGTCCACTTTGGACATCGCCACGACTGCGCTTTGCTGTGCCTTTGCCTGCTCACCGTCGTATTTGGCAATGTCGGCCGCCGCGGCCTTCTGATCTTCCAGCATGTTGAGCTGGTTGCTGTAGACCTCAACCATCTCTTTCTGGTTTTGGAACGAGCCGACATCGCCGGATTCGGCCGATGCGAGATTGCGCCGGGCCTGCTCAATATCAGCATCGATATCTGGCCGGCCGATGTTCTTCAGATTGTCCGCAGCCCGCGCGACAGCGTTGTAACCCTTTTCCCAGAAGCTCAGGTTTTCGAGAATTTTTGGCGTGCGCTCGTTGATCGCGTCCGCGTACTGCTCGGTCGCCAGCTTCACGGCGCCCGCATGGTCGCCCTGCTCTTCCAGAGCGGCAATCTGCGAGTAAACCGAGGCTGTCAGGTAGTGGTACTGCTCGTTCAGCGCAGCAGATGCCTTGACCGGATCGTCTGCCAGCTTCGAGAACTCAGCGACGGTTTCGCTGACAGCCTTGCCGGTCGCTTCCTGCATGGAAACGGCGGCCAGGGTAATGCCGGTGAAACTCTCGCCTGCGATCTTGCCATTGCCAGCCAGCAGCGCGAGGACAGCAGCAGCTTGACCAGTAGTCCCCACGGTCGCGCTGACCTGCCGCGCCATTTCGCCCAGCTGCTCGGAGCTCAGGCCAGCGGAGTTGCCAGTGAGGACCAGCCCCTTGTTGTACGCATCCTGCTCTTCGCTGCCCTTGTAATAGGCAACAGCCAGAGCACCGACGGCGGCAGTGGCCAGGGCGATCGGAGCAAGGATGGCAAGCAAGCCAGCAGCAGAAGCGCCAGCACCTGCGCCCAGTTGAGCCACGGCGCGCACGCCGCTGCCCCAATCACCGGACGACAACGCGTTGCCCAGCTGAACGACGTTTTCCTGCGCCTGGCGGGTACCCAGCTTCAGTCGGTCAAATCCGGTGGCGGTTTTCTCCAGTGCTGCATAGTTGCCGTCGATCTTACCCAGGGCTGCGTTGTACTGGTCCTGGCTGATCCGGCCGGCATCAAGGTGCTTGCCCAACTGCTCGACCTGGGTGTCGAGTTTGCCCATGGCCGCACGGGCAGGATCAATTGCGCCGAGCAGGCTGTTCAAAGCCTTCTGCTCGTCCAGGGTGGACTTGGCCAGGGCCACCTGCTGCTTATCGAGTTGTGCGGTGATCTTGCTGAACTCAGCCTCACCATAGGCGCCAGTCTTGGTGAGCTTCGCCAGACTCTCGCGCTGTTTGGCCAGTTCCTGCGTGGTGGTCGCGCCTTTCGACAGCGACTTCTCCAGCGCCTCCATCTCTTTCATCAGGCCGACGGCGGACTGCTCAGCGCGATCACCGGCTTTGGTCAGCTTGTCGAGATCGGTCGCAGCCTGGGCAGCATCAGCCGAGTCGACCTTAATGCCGAGTTCTGCAATGTTCATCGACTCACCTTGAATAAGTGCCCGCTTTTACGAGCTGTTGTTGCGGGCTTCAGCCATAACCGCGATGGCTTCCGATTCCATTACGCGGATGTCCTGGAACACACGGGGGCGATCCTTTGCAGGAACGCCGACGAGCTTCATCACATCGGGGAGGACGCCGTAATCGAGTCCGGTTGCACCGCATGCGCCCGTGCGCCACTGAGTCCCCATCGAATCCATGACGAGGAACGCCTTCCAGTTGTCAGGCCAAACTTCGAAGGTTTCGTCGTAGTCCTCTGGCGAGAAGCCGAACATCGCCATCTGTTCAGCGGAGCCGTCGGACTCATAGAGCGCACGGGCAGCGGCGGCTAGTTTCCCAGGCGGGCCTTACCGAAGGCTTCGCTGTAGGCCTTCACCACGGCATCCGACACGCCGATACAGCTCTTCACCAGAGCAGTAATCGACTCATCGTTGAGCTTTTCGCCGAAGCCCCACGAAACAACCAGATCCCTGATCTGGTCGACACCTTGTTCGACCTCAGCCGCAGTAATTTCCGCGAGTGTTGGCTCAGTGCCTTTGAAGCGCTCCCCGAGCTCTTCCGCTTTTGCCTTCCAGGCATCGAACAGCTCAGCCAGTGCCGTGCGATCGCGATACTTGAAGGTGAACGGCACCATTGCCGGCTTGTCGCCAACCTGCGGGATGGTCACGTCGACAGTGAACGTTGGCTTTGGCGCGATGGAAAACTTTGCCATGGGAACCCCTTAGGCGTTGTAGCGAGTTGGGCGAGAGGCGAACGACAGAGTGATGGTCCGCGTCATGATGTTGTTGCGGCTCAGCGTCGGGGTCGCGGTGATCGACACATACGCGTAGTAGTAAATGGTTGCGCCGCCTGGGAGGTTTGCACGCACCAGGCGCGGCTCTTTGTCTTCGTCCGCAGCCTCGACAATCGCGACATACGCTTGAGCCGGATCATCCGCAACCGGCAGCGTCATGCTGCTGGCCGACTTGGTGGTGGGCAGTTGACGATCATCATCGTCTTCAAGGAAGCCGTAGGTAAGGAACTGTTGTTCGCCACCGTTGGCAGCTGGCTCAGTGATTTGCGCGATCTGCGTCCAGCCAGAAGCGGCACGGACAGTGCCCGCACCAGAGCCGGCCGGGTAGCTCTTCACGCTGGTGGTATCCACGCCTTCAGCCGCGAACTCGCCGATTTCGGAGTCGATGACGCGCGCCGGGCGACCGTTCAGCTTCGCCCAGGCGGAATCAATTACGATCACGTCGCCATCGGCCAGGCCGTGGGCGGCAGCGGTCAGCACTGCCGGTTTGGCGTTACTGATAGCAGTGAACGCTTTGGCAGTGCTCAGGATGGCCGCGATCTCGAACGTAGTGCCGTTGGGAATCTTGACGCTCATGGGTTTTCCTCTTTGCAGAAATGACAAAACCCGCTCAATGGCGGGTTCTGGGTTTGCCCAACGGGCTAATTCAGTTGGTGTCGGCTCGGTACAAGAACGAAACCGGCACCGTATAGGTGGTGTCGTCTGGAATGCCGGGGCCGGGATCGACCGGCGTCATCGTCACAACGGTCAATGCGCCTTTGGTGTTCCGCTCGTACAGCGGGAACAGCGCGGCGATCTGGTCGGCCAGCGCGCCGGCCGCACTGCGATATTTGCCCGATGGCGTCACGATGCTGACCTGAAACACGCCGGTGTATAGCTTGTGGTCGCCGCCAAGCGTGTTGCTCGCGGTGTCCGCTGGTAGCGTGAATACTTTCAGGTAGGTCGAGCCGTTTACAGGTGTATAGGCCTCGTTCTCGACGACGACCTTCAATGGCACCGGCAAGGCTTTCGCCCAGTTGATCAGCTTGGCCTCATAGATCGAGGCGATGATGTTGTGGCTCATATCTGGTTGTTCCTGATGGCCTCCTGCACGATCTGCTGGAAGCGGGCCACGGTGATGCGGACCATGCCACCCGGCGCCCGGGTCGAATGTCCGAACTCGAGCGGGATGGCGTACGGCAGGTTGTTTATGAGATAGGCAGTCTGTCCGGCGGTGAAGTCGCTGACCGCTGAAACCAGTGCGGCGATCGTCTCTTGCCCGCTCGGGTCGACCTCATCAAACGTGACGTTTTCGACCACATCTATCGAGAGGTGCCAATTCGCTCGAAACCGCCCGCCGACGTAGCCTTCGGGGGCAACGATATCCATGCCGTCGTTCAGCTTGCGCCCAGGCTTAAGTCGACCCGACTTCGTCAGGTTGGCCGGATCGCTGCGCAAATCGCTGTTGTGATCGTCCACGGCCTTGTTGTACTGATGAGCCACCGTGTTCTGCGCCCAGATCTCAGGATTCCCCACCGGTGACATGCGGATAACGCTGCTGCCGACCTCGATGATGATCTCGCGCAAGCTGGCGTCGATGGCTTCCGTGGCCTGGGCCGCGAATTCGGCAAGGTTCAGTGCGAAGCTGCCGGACTGGCCGGCACCGGCGCGACTCATGATCGAACCTGCAGCTCGTACAGAATCGGCGTGCCTGCCGGGTTGATCTCTTTCAATGGGGGAACAATTGACCAGATGCGGCCTTGGACGACGACCTTGTTGAGCAGGTCAGGCACCCACGCTAGCCCCTGCGCGGCGATCTTGAGCTTCTTGTCGCCCTGCTTGATGAGGCTGTTGGTTTGGAATTCTTGGCCGGTGAAGTCGAGCAGGATGCCTTGCGCAGTCTGCTCGGTGACGGTGTCAGGCGGTGCACTATCGTCGTCCGGATCATACTCGCCGACGGTGATTGCTCGGATGGTCACGGGTTGGCCGAACTCTGTGATCATCTCCAGAGCCATCACGGCCATTTCGTCGTAGAAGGCCATGGTGGCTCCAAATTATTAGTGTCGCTTACCGCCTGACTCATTTCTAAGGTACAGGATGCCCATAAAAGGTAAGGCAACACCGAATAGCAGCATCGCCCATCCGAAGTTTTGACGACCAAATAATTTCAGCGCCAGTGCTAGAACAAAGCACGCAACGAAAGGAAATCCGATTGCGGATATTGCTAAAGCGTGGTCACCAAATATCCTCGCTAAAGCCTTCTCTGCGCCGAACACACACAGGTACCAAAGATACATCCAGCCAAGCATGCTCAGGCCTGCAAGAACTAGAAAAACTAAATCGCCAATTGGCCCTATCCCGCGCATTAATGAATACCCGTGAGAAATAGGTCAGCCTAGGTCAGGCACGAACTGCAAACAACCCGCGCCGCTGCAAGTAATCAGCAAACTGCGTAGCGCTCGGCCGGTCCGGCGCAGCCGGCAACAGTCGTCCGCTGGTGTTAGAAATCGTCGCGTATTCGCGAGTTACTGCGCCTTCGACTCGCTCCAAGGTGATAGCGCCTTTGCGCTTCTCCACCGGATCGATGTCGTCAGTATGTATCTCGGCGGCCAAGGCCATCTGGCCGTACTGGATGCGAGCAGGCAGGTAGTTGTCGGGCTTGATCTGACAATCCAGTTCAACGCCGCGGCGCGGCCAGGCCAACGCCTGATCGCTATCCGTCTTGCGCCCCTTCCAGGTCTTGCCATCCATCGCCAAGGCGGCCCGGCGAAGCAGTGCTTCTTGCGCTGGCTCGTCCGCAGGGATGGTGACGCCAAACTTGCCGGCGTACATGACCAGGTCCGCGGCGCTCGCGTAGCTTTCGGCGTCTGGCTTGCCGGTGCCGTCCTCGATGATGAGTGTCATGGATCAACTCGCTGGAATGGTTTGAAGATTGGCCGCCGGGTACCGGAAGCCAGCAGTATCACGCCTTGGACAGATCAGCGACGAGCTTTTCCAAGGATTCTTTCGAGGCGTTGGCCCGGTAAGTCACACCAGCCGCGTCGAGTTGAACTTTCAGGGCTTCAACCTCCACGCCTTCACCCGCCTCCAGTTCAGCGAGCTCGGTGCGCAGCGTCTCGTTTTCCACTGCGAGATCATCGCGTGCACCAGCCAGCTCAGCCATCTGAAGACGGATAGCGTCGAGCGAATGAAACAGGCGGATTGCGAGCTCGCCGGCTCCCGGCTTTTCAATCTCGCCAGCCTCAAGCCCATCAATGACAGCGCGGACCGTATCGCTTTCGGCGCGCAGCTTGCCGATCAGCTCTTCCAGTTCAGCCTGGTTACTACCAGCATCCGCAACCAGCACAAGGCGTTGTTCGACTTCCTTCAGCGTCACTTCGACGCCGACATTCTCGTAGGCATCAACCACGTTTGGCCAGTCGCCAACCACAACAACACCGGTCACGCCCGCTTCTGGTCGCTCGAAGTGCTCTGGGTTGCGATAGCGCTTTTCCGGATCAAAGCCGGAGCTTTGGGTGGAATAGATCAGTTCCATGAATATCTCCAGGGCGACCATTGCAGGCCGCCCGCGATGAGTGAGCCGATTAAGGCGCGGACAGATCGATCAGGACGCCGGCCGTGACCTTGTCGCTGGTCGCGTACTTGGACCAGTTGGCACCGGCACCAATAGCTGCCAAGTTGGGATTGATACCGCCAGTCGAGTCTTTCCAGCTGTAGCCGAGCAGGTCCATGTTGAAGGTGCCTTCGGCGCGGAATCCCATCGCCAAGTTTTCCTGGTTGTCGATGTTGTAGGAGCGGAAGCCCGGGGCCTGAGACTCGGTGATCTTCACTGCACCGGCCTGCAACCCGAAAATGGTCTCGGCCGGGATGGTGTCGGACACCAAAACGGGTTTGCCCATCGTGCCCGGCTGACCGCCGTAGATGACCACGCCCGCTTCTTCGTAGACCTTCTCGGTGATCGCCTGGTCGACCATGTCGAAGTAGGTTGCCGAGTCCATGGTCCACAGCGCGATGCGGCCGAAGCGATCACCGAACTTGCGCATGCCTTTGGTCAGCGCCTTCTTGCCGTCGTTGGCGAAGCTGGCTGTGGCGACCATGTTGGCGTTCGCGCCGATGGAAGCCTTCAGAGCGGCCATGGCGTATTGGATGTAGCCCTCGAGTACCGCGTCGGCATAGTCCTGACCGACCAGCTCGGAAAACTCTTCCGGCGAGCGCGCGCGGCGCTTGAACGCCTCTTCGGTGGTTTCGTAAGGACCGTATTTGAACGGCACCTTCACGCCGACCATTTCGCCGGAACCGATCTTCTGGCCGGCAATGGTGGCAACCGAGTTCACATCACGGTGAGCGATCGAGCCGCCGAGCTTGTAGAAAGCGCGCTTGCGCAGGTCGCCCTCGATCAACTCGTTATCGAGGATGATGGCGCCATTGGACGAGCCGTTGAAAATGTCCATTACGTCCTGGATGCGCTCCAGGTAAGCGGTTTGGGCAAGATCGTTATAAACGATCATGTCCGAGTTGACGGTAGTCGCCATGGGTTACTCCATTATTTAGGCAATTTCAGGTACGCGTCCTGGCCGTTGGCAGTGATGAACTCACGCTTAGCTACGGACGTCATTTCAGAGCGTTTCAAAGCGGCCCCACCGCCATTTCCAGCACCCCCGGCCCCGCCGCCAGATGCTTTGCTACCCGCAATTAACGGCGCGAACGCCGTGTTGTTTGCAAATTCTGCTTTCAGCTCGTCCAGCGTGGATGCGGAGAGCTTGCCCTGCTTGTCGAGCACGACAACCACAGGCTTCCCGTCGCGCTGTTCGACACTCAGGCGGCGCTCGATGTGAGGCAAGAGGGCTTCTGCGCTGCCCGGGATTGCCAGGGCAGACGCGATATCAGTGGCGGTACGGCCGACAGTCAGATCACGGATCTGCGTGCTCAGCGTTCCACGCTCCTGTTCCAGCATGCCGTTCAGCTCAGCTTCGCGGCGGGTGTACTTTTCGGACCAGGACTTTTCGAGCTCTTCGACGTTGCCGGACTTGCGAGCAGCTTCTTCGCGCTCGAGACGAGCCTGATCCTCGGCGTCCTTGCGAGCTTTCTCGGCGGCTTTCTTCTCACCGAGCAGTTCTTCAACCTTCGACTTCAGGCCGGATACGTCTTCTGGTTGCGGCAGGCCTTCAATACCGAGGACAAACTTGCCGTCCTTCTCGACGTAGAGCGTTTTAACGGAGTCATCGACGCCATCCAGAGTGTCCAGCAGATACTTCAAGCCCATTTGTTTGTCTCCCGGAGACGATTTGCAGGCCCTGCCCGCAGATATGAAAAAGCCCCGTCATTGACGAGGCCGATGTAAGTCGTAGGCATAAAAAAACCCCAGCGGATGCCAGGGTTTTGTGTTGCGTCACTGCCCAGAATCGGGCCAGCTAAAACCTCGTCTTCAATCCGCGATGAATTGGTACGCGAAAAGAGGATGGATTTCTGGGTTGCTGACAATTTCAGCTTTTTGCAGTTTTTTCTCACCAGACTCGATGGCGTCTGCCAGCGCTCTTAGCTGAGTCACAGCATGCTGTGTGATGTTGATTCTGATTTCGGAGTTAGGGTTCGCTCCGATCACTGCTGCCAGTTCTTCAGCGGATACCTTGCTTGCATCAATATTTACGTCCACATGATTCTCCTTTTATGGAGCGCGGAGTCTATGAATATCACAATGCCAGCACAACTCTTTCTGCCGTCCCTTTTTCCCTACTTAATGCCCGCCCGCCCAAACGCCAGAGGCTCAAGAGCCTTCATTTGCTTCAGTGTCAGCGGCGCAAAGTTGCGATCAAGCTGCAGCTCGGAGAATCGTTCGATGGTCAGGCCGCCTTCGCGGAAGAGCTTCGCGCGGACCGGGCCAATGGCCTTGTCCTGAAACGCCGCCGGCTGCTGCTTGAGCCAGTCGTAATAGCTGAGGTCCGCCCTGACCTGCTGGGCGCCGCCATCACCGATGGAGGCGCGCGTGGCGTCCTTGGCGAACAAAGCGCTGAAACGGGTTACGGCAACAATCGTCGAGCGGCAGTTGATGTGAATCGGCGGCCTCGGCCCTTCAGTCAGCTTGAACCTTTGCTTGTCGAGCGTCCGGCACTGGCTGGTGGTCTTCGTGTCCAGCGTGCTGACCCACTCCACGGACTGCACAACATCGGCGTTCTCTTTCAGCGTCTCCATGCGCGCCTGGGTGGCGACGTGCTGCACTGCCGTTCGCACCACGGCGCTGGCGTTCCGATTGGTCGTGGCCAGGATGCCATCGTTGTACTGGAGCGCCTTGGTGCCCCGGATATTCTTGATGATCTGGAAGTTGGTTTGGCCTTCGAAGAAGCCCTGCCGGATCGCACCTGTGAGGCGTTGTCGCTCGGTGGCGGTGAAGCCATCAATGAACGACTTGAGCAGTTTCCCGCCGTCAGCGCCGCGCACGCTGAGCGGGTTGCCGAGGATCGCCGCTCTGATTGCCGCTGCGCCCGGCACCGCCGCATCAAACGACACGCCCACCGGTGCAGCCCGGGTCAGGCTGGTCGCTTCGAACTCGGCCTCGTAGTTCGCAATGTCGATCAGGTCGAGGTTCAGCTTGTCGCTGTAGCGGTTGAAGATGCCCAGCAGCAGGCTGTCTACCTCGCTCAGCAGCCGCTCCAGCCGAGCAACGGTGTAATCCGTCAGGTCGGCCCGAGTGAGTCGCTCTCGGATCGAGCGGTCGATCTCTTTGAGGAAAGGCCCGAACTTGGCAACCTCTCCCGACTTCAGTTGCTCGAGGAAAACAGCGTGCCGAATCGTGGCATCAAGGATCGCTTGGTTTGCCGCCATTCGGGATTACCTCGGTGTCGTCCAGGGCAGGCCCAGGGCTTTCGGTCTCCAGTTCGTCGCGGATCTGGTCGTCGGTCTTCTCGGGGTCGATAACCCCACGATCACGCAAGTACTGCCAGAAGTCGCCCGCCGGCAACTTGCCGCCCTGCACTGCATTGAACAGTGCGGACAGGATCGTCGCGTCCAGGGTGATCTGGCTGAAGTCCTGATTGAGTTTGTAGAGAGTTTCGCCAGGTGCATTCACGAACTCAGCCATCCAGACCAGGCACTGGCTGTAGGCCTCGCTGACGTTGCTCACAACCAGAGAAAGGACGCTATGTTCCGCGGCGCTGTCGTTGTCGGCCTGGGTCGCGGTCTTCACCGCGCTGCCGCGCTCGATCAGTCGGGCGCCGAGCGACACCATGTCCTCTTTCTTGGCGTCCATGGCCTCTTTGACGAGGGTGTTCGGCTCAGGCTGAGCAAAGCCACACGAACCATTGGCCGGCAATGTCAGCGGAGCCCGTGAGCCGACATAGATGCCGTTCGCTTCCAGGTGGTCGCGCCAAGCTTCATCAAGACCTGAAATCCAGAACTGAGGCTGACCAGAAAACCAAACCGAGTCCTCATAGTCCGCGCTGTTGCAGTAATGGCCGATGTTGAGCACGGCCATGTCGTACAGCGGCGAGTCGTCAATGCTGGTGTCGTTGTTCTCGCTGCCAAGGAACTGGAATGGGATCAGCTTCCATGGGTGACCAAGGCCATTCAACGGAGTGAAAGGAGCGATGACCATCGTTGTTTCGCTGCTGCTCTCTTCCCAGACCTCCTGCGTGTAGATGCCGGCCTCGTCGAGGCGAAGCACTCTGTATTGCACAACCTTGTCACTGCCAAAACCGTCATCCGTATCTTTGTCGCCCTCTTCGCGCAGGACAACCAGACTCAGCAGGTGCTGACCACCCACCTTGCGAGTTTTCCAGTTCCTGATGGCTTCGGCCGGGTAGCTGGCAACGCTTGCCCGGGCCCGGCCTGCTTGTTCGTCAGCCTTGCTCACGGTACCAGCTTCGACGGCGGCGTAATCCACCAGCAGACCGTGGCGGCCGACTTCGAGCAGGTGCCCGATGACCGATTGCGACTGCTGGTAGACGCTTACGCCCTGCCCGTCGATGTCCTTCGACACGTAGTCCAGGGCGCCGGGGACGGTTAGCGTTGGCCAGGTGCGGAACACCGCACCCACCAGACTGTGCTTCGTCCGACCCGTTGCGTTGTAGAACACAGCACGCTGCTTGTAGGACTTGTACCGATCCTGATTTTCTTTGCTGTTGTCATGCTCATTTGGCTTCGGCAGATAAACATCGCCTCGAGCCTTGACCGTTTCGGAGCCCTTGCACACGTCGCGCACCAGCCGCCAACGGGACTGTGCCGCGTCGTATTCCGGGCGGGTGTAGGTGACGTCTGCCATTAGCGTGCGAATCCCATTTTGATTGATTTGACCGGCTTCCTTGCGCTCTTGGCGACAGCGAAGTACCGGAATCCGTCGGAGCCGTGAGACGTCCAGTCGTGAAGCGGTTTGTCTTTCCAGCAGCCGCGCTTGTCGTCCCACTCCTTGCGGTAGTTCTCAAGGCAGGCGATCCCTTCCTCGCATTTGGATTCATCGAAGGCGCACTTGGGGAGGATCTCGCGAGCCTGCTCAATGCCGTCGTTGATGCCGAGCTTGGGAACGACCTGGAACGTCATGCAGTACTTCTGTCCGTCGATCTCGTACCCCTCACGGGCCAGTTCGCGGCGGGTCTTTGCATCGCTGCCGAACTCGCGGTTATCGATGTCGTGCGGCCCCCAGTGCTCGGAGTAGGTGTAACCCTTGTCCTTGAGCACCTTCATGTAGTGGCGCAGGCCTTCGCCTGAGTTTTCGTAGTAATCGATGACGTGGTATTCCTCGCCGATCTGACGCACGAACCAGATGGCCGTGGAGTCGCCAACGCCGATATCCCAGAAGGTCATCACCGGCAAATGGCTGTTGTTCGGCAATACGCCAACGCGCTGATTGGCATAGAGCTTGGTCAACTGCTGCGCGTAGTAGGCGCCTTCGACCGACTGCTGGAAGGCTTCGACAGGAATGGACGGGTATTCCCGCTTCATGTCGTCGCCGAGCGTCTTCTCTTTGGCCGCGTACCAGGCGCGCTGACCGTCGTTCGTTACGATGCCGTGCTTGGCGTGCAGTTCGTTGAAGTAGTCGGTCAGGCGCTGTGAGATGACAACATCAGTAGGGTCAAGCGAGTAGGCTTTGTTCTTCCACCAGCTGAAAAAGAAAAACTTCCAATCGAGCAGGCCCAGGGGCACACCAGCCAGTTGCTGGCGCTCGGCACTCTGCGAGTAATCGAAGAAGTAGCCGGCCCGACCTTCCGCCGTTGATTCAATCGTGACGAAGCAGTCGGTTGCCACAGCCTCAAAGGCGCCGGTGACAATCTCGCGGGCCTTGTGCGGAAACTTGGCGCAGATCTTCCCGAACTCGGACACATGCAGGTAGCGCAGCGTGCCGCCCCGGAATGAGGTGCTGACGTAGAGCGAGCCGCCCTTGCTGAACACCAGCTCACCAGCAGCATCATTACTTGCCGGGTTGGCGGCGCGGATCTCCGCCGGCAGGTTGTCGTAGGCGTACTTCACCTTCTCGCGGAACAAGCGCTTTGCATCATTCAGGGTGTGAGCGATCAACGCACACTTGGCCGACTCGAATAGCGCCGCGTCCAACTGGATGATGCAGCACTCAGTAGTGAAGCCGAGCTGCCGAGCCTTCAGGATGATGTTTCGGGTGTGCATCCCGTCGAAGTACTCGATCTGCTCGTCGGTCATCCGGAAGCGGACCTTCTTGCCCTGCTTGTCCGTGATGAAGTAGAGATTGTTGAGCCTCCAACGCTTATCCCGGAGCAGCTTCAAGTGCTCGGGCTTCATGTCAGGCTTCCTTCGATAGATCGTCCATCAGTTTCGATAGCTCGTCGGCGTCGTTGCCGCCAGTCTTGGTGTCGAGGTCGTAGGCTTGGCGCTCCAGGGAGATCAGAGTCTTCAGCGTCTCGGCCATTTCCTTCATTGTTTTGGAGCGGCCAGGCAGATCAATGATCTTCTGGTACAGGTCGTTGCGCTTGTCCTGCCCGTTGTCGTCTTCGGAGCGCATCAGCTCACCTAACTCTTCAAACAGGTGGCGGTTGTCGGTCAGCCCTTCGAGCTCATCCAACAGTTTGTTCGTGAGGCGCCGGCCGCGTGAGATGTCGCCACGGTGAGCCATGCGGATGTTCGCAATGACCTCGGCGTTGACCTCAATGATCTCTCTTTCGGTATCCGCCTGTTTGGTGGATACCGCAGTGGATACCGTTCGCTTGGATACCAGTGCATCGGCCTTGGCTTGGATCTTCGCCTTGAGGTTTCGCTCCCACCCATCCCGCTTGGCGCGCTTGTTGATAGCGCCGTGGGTGATGCCTTGGGTCGATGCAATCTCTCGGATTGAAAGCAACCCGGCCCGGTAGGCGCGTTCGATTGCCTCCCAGTCGGGTTGCTTGGTTGTCATATTTTTCTCGTAAGGGTATTACCCAATTAGCGGCATGGTTGGCTCTTCTGGCTCCTGAAGAGTTTCGATCGGGAATCCAGCGCTGGAAAGTTTCTTGCTCTCATCAAACCACACGCATGTCACGGTCACGCCATAGCCCTCATCGCGGTTATCTTCGACATCTTGAACCGTCATCGCTGGACCACCGCTTTTAAGCTCTACAACCGTACCTTTTTCGAAAAATGTCATTGTTCTGCTCCTCGTATGATTGAGAAATCATGATGGGGGCATGCAATCACAATTCAATAGCAAAACTAACAGCTCACCATGATCGCGGTCTGCGAATGAACCTGACCGTGCAGCAACGCTACGACCAGCCCTTGCGGCATTCCGGCAGCCTTGGCGTCATCGATCGCCTTGCGCAGGCTCTCATCCATCTCGTTGATCGCTTTCACGATCGCGGGACTCAGTGGCAATGCGTGATGCAGGCGGGTGATGTTGGTCATGCTCACTCCAATGTCGCGACACAATTTGCTGATTCGCGAAACGTGTCGCGGACTACTTGCTCTGACTGCGCTTGATCTGGGCGTCCACCTGGTCGGCACACGTGTCCAGCAGTTTGATGGCCTGATCCTTGAGCTCCCACACATCGCCATTGAGGCGAAGGCCAGCCTCAGACTCAACTGCGTCAATCCGCTCACAGGGGATCAGTTCGGGCGCTTCAATTCTTACTGCCTGAGTCTTTGTTACCACTGCCGGCTTTCCCGCGCAGGCCGTCAGGCAGAGGCTGAGCAGCCCAATCACGAACAGGCTTGCTGTTGCGCTTGAGATCTTCAAAGTCTTTCCTCGCCTTTTTGGCTTTGTCTTCGCTGGCCTTGATTCGTTTGCTGAGGTCGGCGGTGTAGGCGGCGTTGCGCTGGGCTTCGGCGCGAAGGGTCGTGATCGTCGCCTGGCTTTCTTTGTTGGCGTCGACGGCGTCTTGCTTGCCCTTGGCCTCGATCGTCACCTGACCTTCAAGCGCAATGACCTGGTAGTGCTGGATACCCAGCAACAGGCAGGCAACGAGCGCGATGATTGCAGCAGCTGCGAAGGCCTTCATAGCGAATCCACCTTGCGACCCAGGAAGCGGGTCACCATTTCACGGATGGCTGTCACGCCGAGGAAGCCAATGGCGCCGCCGGCAGCAACTGAAAGATTCGACGGCCACTCCATCCAGGCGATAACGCTACTGGCTGACAGGCTCAGGCCTCCGCAGATGAGCGCCTCGAAGATGATTCGGCGCTTGCTGGTTTCTTTGGCGTCGTACAGCACGCGCAAGAGGGAGATGAGGATCGCCATAATTGCGCCCTGTAGGAGTGGATTGCTCATTGCCTCCCAGAACTTGGCCCAGCTCTCAGGTCTGTCCGGCATGATTGAGAATCCAATGGCTCCCTCTTGGGGAGATTGATAGATCCGGCTCCAGCAGCACTCCCAGCTCAGAGCGATGGGCGTGGTGGAGCCGAAAACGAAAAAGCCCCGCACGATGGCGAGGCTTTGAAATTGGTCCCGCATGTGCGGGCAGTTGGCGTTGGTTGTTCTTGCCACTTAGTTGCGCGTGGCCGCCAGACGTCCGCTTACGGCGGCGAGTCTTGCTTCACATAGGTATAGGTGTCAGGGTCGCAGCTTGTCAAACAACGTGGCCGGGTTTCTCACCTATCGCATATCGTCAGATGACGGCGCGTCTTCATCCGCCTCTGGCATGTTTCTCTCGACTGGATCTCTCCAATCTTCAGGACGTTCGTCCTTTGTTCTTTTCAAAGGATCGGGTTGGCCTGGATCATCAGGACGCTGCGGCTCATCTGAACCTGGCTCAGGCTTGGACGGAACAGAACCTTGTGTTTGATCTTCGAAACTCGAATCAATAGACATACCCACCTCGCCATTGAGGTCCAGCTTTTCTGGGCCGTATAGGTTTGAATTCCGCATTAGCGCAGGGTGCATTCGAGTTGATGAACGGGCACAAAAAACCCCGCACAATGGCGGGGCTCTCAAAGCGGATGACTTACCAAGTACCAGTCCCACAAGGGTTTTCTTTCGAAGCATAAGGCTTGGTCAATTTGCTGAACCCTTTGGCTGGGATCGAGCTGGTCAAGCCGTCAGCTTTCAACTCAATTGTTTTTGCCTTGCGCATTGCAGCCCAAAACGCAGGAAAGTTTCCGGAGCAGGCATTGCACTCCACATAAAACGGATTGCTGTACTCGACACCGTCAACGATAACGTCGAAACCGCCTTTATCGTTGTGCGAGTAGAACTCCTTACCCGAAATAGTTGCCGATCCGCTCACCGGGCTCATCTCGTCATTTTCGTCACAGGCGAAGTTCAGGTAACTCTTTGCCTCATCGCCAGCAAAAAACTCAGTCTTCCCTTGGCCCCAGCCCGTTTGCCATTCGTTGGTTGCAGCTGTTGCTGAAGCACAAGCCAAAGAAAGCAAAATCGCAAATGCAGCTCTGTTCATATCCATATCCCTATCATGCTCAGCCGGCCAAATGATGCCAAAGCGATATTACACGGATATCTTGGGAAAATTGAATTCCGCAAACGAAAAAGCCCGGCTCAGTGGCCGGGCTCATAAACTGGGAAACCGTTAGGGTCTGGGATGCTCGCTCGACACCGAGTTGGTGGCATCCACATCGACCATTTCTTCATCGACAGGCGCTTCGTCGTCCGGAGGCAGCGGAACTTCAGGCTCTTTCCCCTTGGGATCATGGCCTGTTTCGTTGTCCGTGGTGTTTGTTACGCCCTGCTGAGATTTGTTTCCAGGGGCATTCTCGTCAATGTCCATGCTGGCTCTCCGTTCTGAGGCGCGGGATATCCGTGCATGAACTTGAGAGGCGGCGCGGATCGGCAAGTGCCGGGCGCTGGACGAACGGCGAAAACTAAAAACCCGGCGCTTGGCCGGGCTCAGGTATTCGTGTGCGTGTTGCGTGAATTGCGCACTATGGGAAAAGTACGCGCAATTCCCCGTCATGTCAATATTTTTATGCCGCTTCTTCATCTTTTTCCGAGTGAATAACCTGCCATACCGGTTGTTGTGCCAGAATATCCACTTCCTTGATCACTTCTTTCAGGGTTTCCCACAGGTCGAGCCAGTCGCGCGTCCAGTTCTTCGGATCAATCGTCACACCGAAGAAGGTCTTCATCTCCGCGGCGACCCGAGCCGGCCCCCACTCTGCCGCCCCAACCACCTCCCCTTTGTACGATTGCAAGGCCAGGGTCACCAGGTACTGCGCCTTCACGCGCTTGGCCGAAGTTAGGTCTGGCAACTTGGCATGGGCGGTGATCAGCAGCACAGCATTCATGACGTGACGCATGGTCAGTGCCGGGTGATACAGGTAGTGGCCGAACTGCTGAACCTGAAACGGTAGCGTGTCGATGGCGCGCAATACCTTCCCGATCGTGGCCAGGTGCGCGGCGCGGGCGGTGGATCGGCCAATCGGCGTACGGCGTGTCTCGCTGATGCTGATCTTCTGCCGAACGATCTGGATGCGCTCTTCCTTGTCGTCACCCAGTGCAGCGAACACGGCCTCGTGGCAGCGCATGCGGCTGCCCTTCTGAACCGGTGCCGATTCAGCCTTGTCGATTGCCACGGCGCTGATCGATGCGTTCGATTCGTGCTGCGACTCAGTCCATACCTGCCTTGCATTGATCAGCTTCATGCTGCTTCCCTCTTCAGTTCTTTGGTCTTCGCCAGGTAATCGGCCTTGATGTTTTTCAGGTCTTCAATGGTGTATCGCTTTGGGTCGTGCGGCCCCTCCAGCCAATCGACCTTGTCGGTGCCGATGCGCTTAACCAGCTCGATGCGGTAATTCACGATATCGCCCGACTTGTGCGTGTTGCATGGCGAACATTGCCGATGACAGTTCAGCGGCTCGAAGCGCAGAGCTGGGTTGCTCCCAACAGTCCGGTAGTGCCCGGCGTCGTACTTGCCCTGGTGGTGCCGACCGCAGCTGATGCACGGCAATGCCGCATCACGTTCACGGACCCAGGCGTTGAAAGCGGTCTGGGCCTCTTTCATGTACTGCCCCTTCGGCTTGATCCGCTCCTTGGCTGCGCGGATCTCTTTCCGACCGAGTTCGGCCAGCGACTTGCGCGCCTTCTCCCGGTTCACGTCCTTGATGGCCAGTCCGCACTTCGGGCTGCACACGGCTTGACCCAGACGCTGCGGCGGGAAGCTGATGCCGCACGCTGGGTTATTGCACTTCTTCGGTTTGGGTTGTTTGGCGATCATGCAGCCTCCTTGCTGAGCAAATCGGTGAACACCACGCCTTGGCCGGTGAAGAACGCGGCGATTCGGTCGGTGTACGCCACGCCCTGGGCGCGATTGAACAAGCTGGTCACCGGGAAGCCGTCAGGGCCGAACAGCTTGCATTCGCCCATCATGGCCAGCTTCTCCTCGTAGGGCAGATGGCGCATGACCCGGTACCACGCTGCTTGGAACCCTGAGTCCTCGTTCAGCAGGATCTGCACGCCGAAGTGCAATTTGCAGTAGCGACGGGCGTCGACTGTGTCGCCGATCTGGGTCATCTCGGAAATGCGCTTGTACATCCCGAACCACAACGAGTTCTGATCGAGCGTGCGGTCCTTACCCGGGCGCAGGGATACCACGACGAACTTCTTGTCGCGGTACATGGTGGTCAGGCTGGTGATGGCTTCGGTGAGCTTGGCCTGGCAGTTGACGCTGATCTTGTCGGTCATGATCAAAACCCTTCCTTGCCGCGCTGAGATTCCCACTCAAATGGAATGACGATCACCCCGCCCTCTCGCAGACGATCCGCGCAGCGCTCGCCGATGGCAGCCGGTAACGCTTTCGCATCCAGGTTGGAAACGATCACAGTCGGGCGCTGTTCCTCGTACCGGCCGTTGATGATTGCGAACAGCGTGGTCAGCTCGAAGTCGCTGGGTTTTTCCTTGCTGACGCCGATCTCATCGAGGATCAGCAACGAAGGACTGACGAGGCTCGACAGGATCTGGCTTTCGCTCTGCTCGCTGGTCCGATCGTAGGTTGCGCGGATCGCTTGCAGCACGGCGCCGACAGTGCGGTACACGGCCGTGGCGCTCGACCTGGCCATGATCTCATTCGCGATCGCCACGGACAGGTGGGTCTTGCCGGTACCAGGCTTGCCCAGCAACAACAGGCAGCGGCCCGACTCGGCGATCTGCGAGAACTCAGCGGCGTACCGGCGGCAGGTGTTCAGCGCTTTCTGCTGCTCGGCGGTGGTGGCCACGTAGCCCTCAAAGGTTTTGCCAGCGAAGCGTTTCGGGATCAGCGCCGAGCCAAGCTTGCGCTCCATGGCCATGCGGAGCATCAGCGCCTTGCTCTTACGCTCAGACTCTTCCGTCGCTACCTGGGCGATTCGAGAGCACTCAGGGCAACCGGTCTTCAGCTCGCGACCGATGACCGAGAAAATCTTCTGCTCGAACTCACCGTGGGTTTCGCAATCAGCGGGCTGGATTCGAGTTCCCGGCGGAAGCTCGGGGGTCGGTTGTACTGGTTCAGAACGCATAGCTACCGTCCTCCCGCTGGATTAGTCCGTCGGTGTAGTTGCGGTCAGCGAAGCCGGTGTGACGGCTCTGCGGGGCAGTTTTGGCAGAGGGTTGTTCAGCCAGGCGCTTGGCGATCCACTCGGCCTTGAAACCCTGCCATCCAGCGGACAGTGCCTCGGTCATCGCGGTCTTCACGTCGATCCCGTGATCGGTCTTGCACTTGACCAGTTCAGCGTTCAGCGAATCCCAGACGGTCGCGGTGGTCGCTGCGCGCTTGGACTTGCGCAGGGACAACCAGTCGACCAGCAGTTGCTCAGGGATGGCGTTTGGGTTGTTGGCCAGCATCTGGATTTTGCCGAACGGCTTCTTGCGCTCAGGCTTCGGCGGAGCCAATTGCGCTTGGGGCGGATTAATCTCTTTCGAAGAAAGAGTTAATAGGGGTTCTTTCTTTGTATAAAGAAGGCAAGTTGCCGTTTTGGTCTCACTCGCATCTGGTCTCAGTGAGACGATTTGGGCTGAGTGAGACGTTTTGGTCTCAGTGAGACGGTCAGGTTTTTCCTCATAGAAGCACCACTCGCGAATAGGGGAAATCCCGATATCACCTCGGCTTCCCCCTACCCGGAAGATGATTCGACGCTCAAGGAGATGACTGATCGCTTTCGACGTGACGTCTCGGCGCATGTTGGTCTGCTTGCCGATATCGTCGGCGGTCAGGCGCTTGGTTTCGAGTTGATAGCCGATGGTCTGCCGTGCAATGGCCATGAGAACGCGCAGTTCGCGCGCTGGCAGGTCAACCGTAGCCAAAGCCTCCATCAGGCTGTTGTCCATACGGGTGAATCCCCTGCTGCTGTTCAGCTGGATGATGTTGTCGGGGGTCATTGCTTGACTCCCTGAGAACGAGATTTGAGGCGCGACACGTTTTCGGAATTAACAAAACGTGTCGCGACATGGTTCGGGGTATTGCTTGAATTGGGTTGGCTCTGCATAATCGGCCTCATCAAGTGGTAATGAATTAGCCGGGGCGCAATCCCGGCTTTTTTGTGTCTGAAATTCAGGCGGCCTTCACCGACTGCTTGAAAACTTCGAGGCTGACGATTACTTCCTCAGCCTCTTTGAGCAGATCCGACTTTTCGCGCGAGCAAACACGGCCGTCAGCCTGGGCGTCGAACGCGAGACGGGTTACGTCTGCCAGATCGGCGTGCAGGCGAAGCAGCGCGGTATTTAGGTCGATGCCCTCAGGCTTTTCTTTCGGAATCAGGTCGAAGCCGAAGGACTCAGCCCAGGCTTTCAGTGGCCTGAAATCTTGGGTGAACTTCATGATCCGGTGCAGCTCTTCCACGTTCATGCGGTGAGTGTCGTAATCAGGGTTGGCCTTCTGCGAAAGCAGAGTTCGGGACTTAAAATCGGCACCCTCGGCAATCTTCCTGGTGCCGTGGTCATCGACCACGTCGTAAATCGCCTTCATCAACTCCTGCATGTCACACCCCTGAAATTGTTACGTGGCCCGATGCCACCTGATCCGCGATCATTCGTCCATCAACTGATCAGGGACGAATCCATGACCTTCTTTTCTTCCAGTCCCGAACCAGGGACCAGCGCCAATCTTGAAAGCTGTTACCGACCTACCCTTTCCGCTTTGCGGTCCCTAATAAGGGCTGTGAGTCACCGCTTGGGAGGGAAGGCAACAACGTTGCTGTTGGGTAAGGCGCTGTCGCAGATCGCTTTCTTGAGCCCTGGCATGGCCAGTCGCAAAAGTTCGGAGGCCAAGGCATCCGGTGTGATTCCGATCTCCGACGCCCATCGCGCCAGTTCTTCTGTTGCGCCCTTCCTGAGTTCAACTACTGCACTGGGCATGAATCCCCCTCTATGGCCTTCTCAGGCGCGTCTTCTCTCCAGCTCAAACGGCAGCTCTCCGAGCGTTCGCTTGACCTCAAGCGCGGCCTCGATGATTTCTCGGCTAAGCACGCTGTGTTGCAACTTCATGTCGCGGGCAACGTCCTTCAATTCCTGAAAGACTTCGTCATCGAGGCGCACCTTCACCTGGTGTTCATGCCGGTGCGCTTTATCGTCGTAGG
Organism: Pseudomonas sp. GL_093; assembly: GCF_057837605.1. Lineage (NCBI taxonomy): Bacteria > Pseudomonadati > Pseudomonadota > Gammaproteobacteria > Pseudomonadales > Pseudomonadaceae > Pseudomonas > Pseudomonas sp. GL_093. Next base: position 4,197,994 of record NZ_CM174448.1, read on the forward strand.
CCATAGGTTCACTTCCGCTTTCGGTGTGACTGGGCAGGGTTAGGCGGCGGATTTACGAGTTGGCTGATGGCGAGAACAGAGCTCGCGAGCGGTGATTTCACCGCCTGTAAGCTCCTCCGCCTTGAATGCCTTCTCTGCGCTCATCAAGCAAATGCCAGACACCCAGTACGAAACCGCAGCTTGAGATACGCCGAGAGCCAGAGCTGTTTTGGTTTGCCCGCCGAAGTGGTCGACGAGCCTTTCGATGGGGGTCATTTGAGACTCCTCCTGATAAGCCTGCTTATATCCTAAGTAGAAGGACACTTATTTGCAAGCCGATAAGGGAACTTATAAATTCCAGCGGATGAGCACACTCGCCGAAAGAATCAAATCCGCACGAATTCACGCCAAGCTGACGCAGAAGGCTCTCGCTCTTAAGGCGGGGGTTGAGCAGCCGGTGATCTCGCAGTTGGAAACTGGAAAGAACCTACAAAGCGCGCACCTGCCGAAAATTGCGCATGTGTGCGGCGTGAGCGCCATTTGGCTATCTGAGAATATTGGTCAGATGATCAATTCAGTGGCGACCGAGTCGAACGTGGGCGAATCCCGTCAGCCCGTTGAGTCCTACCGCTACCCGGTGATCAGCTGGGTAGCCGCCGGCGCTTGGGCTGAGGCCGTGGAGCCCTACCCGGCCGGCTTCTCGGATCGCTATGAGTTTTCCGAGTACGACTCAAAAGGTGCGGCGTTTTGGCTTGAGGTCAAAGGAGACTCGATGACCTCGCCCGCCGGGCAAAGCATTACCGAGGGCACGCTGATCCTGGTTGACACCGAAGCCGAAGCAACAGCTGGAAAACTGGTTATTGCGAAGCTACCGGACAGCAACGAGGCCACCTTCAAGAAGCTGGTGAACGACGGCGGGAGGCTGTTCTTAAAGCCGCTGAATCCCGGATACCCGATTGAACCGTTTGACGAACGCTGCCGGATCGTGGGCGTCGTCGTGCGAGCACTGCAAAAGTTCTGACAATGCCAAAGAAGCGGCCGGCAGAAAGCACTGCAGCAACCGCTGCGGACATCGAGAGTTCCATCCAGGCCTTGAACAAAATGGCTGAGCGCCTTTGGGGAGATGGTCGAGAAACCGAGGCGAAAGCCCTCCTTGATGCCTTGGATTCGCTAAATCGGGCGCTGGACCGGATCTGGATTGGCGAAAGTCGTAAGACTCTTCATTGAAGACCTTCATGGATCGGGAACGAGGGTTGATGGCATGGCGCACTCACTTCAATACCAGATAACCGAATCCGTTCGCGTCGTTGAGATCGAGGTGGGGAAACTGCTCGATTTGGCAGCAATGCTGAAAGACGCTGGAAATGATGTCCTGGCTTCGGCTGTCTCGAACCAGGCGAATAAGCTGCTTGAAGCTGCAGTGGCACTGAGAATTGCTATAGCGGGCTGAAGGAATTGGTGTAGTTGTGATTTGCAAGGAGTGGTGATGGTACTCAACAAGCCCGAGCAAGACCTGAAGCGCGACCTCCAGGGTGTCGCCTCCGATCTGAAGTGGTCAGCGGTGGAGCTGTTGCGGATCGCCGAGCGGCTGAGCCAGGCTGGTAACGAGGCAGATGCCCAAGCCGTGCTGAGGATGTGCACAGTGTTCCATGCCGATGAGGATCGGCTGACCGCTTACGCTGACGAGATAAATGCGGGGAAGATTGTGCGGGCGAAAAACGACTAGATCTCGATCATGAGTAATGTGTTCTGGTGGGCGATGTACTCCAGATAGACTCAGCTTGTCGACGAGAACTGTCGGTTTGTGGAATTGAGGAATTTTGATCAGCATTGCAAGGAAAGCGATATGCCGGTAGTAGCCGTACTGAATGACGAGTCAAACCTTGGTGAAATTCTTGCAGCACTGAAAGCTTACGGCGTGGTGCTGGCTAACCACTACACTCGCCCCGGAGCATCGGACCTTACGCGTGAGCTCAGAATTGCACTGGGTCCAAGGTCTGACGAGAACCAGCTTTTTTGCCATGATCTGCCTCTGCCAATAGATGGCGAACCATGGTGGACCAGCGTATTAGTCCTGCCCCCCCGATATCATTTTCAATACCGTGAAACTATTGCCTTGGCTGCAAGAGCGCTGAGCGCTGCAAATGAATCGAAGGAAAAGAGCGTTTTTCTCTATCATGAACCATAGGCACCCGCCGGCGGGGCACGCGGCGAGGTGAAGGCGGGAAGGATTGTGCGGGGGAAGGTTGAGTGAATAGCTGGTCTTATTGCGCGCCCTGAAAGGCTTTGCAAAATAATATGATGCACAACGCAGGGACGGGCCGTGTCGAAAGTTAGATTCCACCTTTATAGATACCAAATACTTCCAAGGGACCGTTTTTTTCAAGGCGACCTATATGGCGCAAGCTCGATAGAAGACTTGATAAGCCAAAAAAACGACATATTCAAAAGCGCTCTGTTAAGCGAAGGCGCCTTTCAGTCAGGAAGAACGGATGTAGCAGTCAGGCCAATCCATCAAGAAGGGAATTTTCTTTTATTTAGATTAGCAGCAAACAGATCAATCACACTGGAAGCGAAAGACTTCAGCACAAAGTCTACTGAAAACTGGCCAAAAATACTTTTTGCGATACTTAACGAACCCGACCAACAAATTATTGCAATTCAGCATCGCAGCAATGCCTTTCAAAGCACCGATGCGGTAATGCGCATGGCAATGAAGTCCGTAGAGTCGTTTTTGCACAATTATCAGCTCGTTGTAGAGTGGGAGCCCCTGTTCGAGAAAAAAGCATTCTGGGATCTCGTAAAGACCTACGAAGGCAGAGTTAAAAAGGTTGAGTTTGAGTTTATTACGCCGAACATGGCTGGCATATCTAGAGTTCTACCTGACGGACTGAAGAATCTAGCAAAGAAATCCAACGCTACAAAGGGCGTTCTGGCAATAGAAGCTGCACACGATGCTAGCCTTACTCTGGATAAGGATGACCCTGTCATTGGAGGCTTGGCTTCATATGCGGGCGATGGCGGTGGCGCAATCGCACTTACGATTAGAGGAATAAAGAAAAAAGTAAAAACAAAAGGAGCGAGTAGAGAGCTGGAAATAGATGAGGTAAATATTGAAGGAAATGCTAAACTCGTAATGCAGGCAATTTTGGATATATTAAAATGATTAAACAGGTTCTGACTACTTTTCTAATTGCCCTAGGGATAGGGTGCATTTGCTATCAAGCTCAGAACCTTGCTCAGAGTTACTACCTTAATGGCTTCTTGAAAGACAATCTAATAAACTTACTGGTAGCTCTGCTTGCCGTGAATTCGGCAACAATGGGGATTGTTTTGACAAAAATCCGAGAGCTTACAGATAAGCACGGGAGCCCTGAAAGCTTCACTGAAACCAAAGAGCACATGCTGTTATCAATACGTGAACAAATTGCACTAATAGTGTCCGCAATCGTTTTGCTAACGGCAAATTCTTCAAGTTACATTTCCGGCAACGAAAGTATAAAACCAATAATTGCCACACTTGTAATTTCTGTTTTTGCCTACTCGCTTATGAATCTTTACGACATGGCGAAGAGTGTTCTCGTAATTCTCGACTACGAGATTTAAGCCTGGCCCAGCGACCGGCTTTTCGTTTCTGCCCTGTCATGCCTTCGTCACATCCACCAAACACAATGCAGTCAGCCAAAGGGATTTGGCCACGTGCATCAAGAGCCCGGCCTAGCGCCGGTTTTTTTCGTTCTACCCTACCCTGGCCCGCCCATGCACTCCGCGGTGCTGGCAAGTGATGCTCCTGCCTGCTGGACAAGCTTGCGCCACTCGTCGCTGGTGATGAGGTCGGCCCGCTCCATGGCATCAGCCCGCCTCAACAACCCGAAGTACTTAACCTCTGCGTCCATTTGACTTCCAGCCAGTGCGAATAGCTCACGCCAGGCGGTCATGGCCAGTCTTCGCTGTGCCTCTCTCATTGGAGCCCCTAGTGGTGATCTATGGGAGTAGAGGGCAGGTTACAGGGACCGTTCAGTATGATGGCACTCTGGGCGACCAATGGTGGCCGTGCGCCACGTACGAATAAAAGAATCTGAATAGAGTCTGCCAAGCGCGGACTTTTTTGTGCCTAGAGAAAAGGTGCTCGCAAGCCCCGGCTACCGAAACAGATAGGCCAATGTCTCTTGCCAAAATATGGCAGGAACAATACTGTACATGCATACAGCTATAGCAAGGAGCTTTCCATGTCAAAAATCGCGTCACCCGCTTCGCATGCCAGAGACTCATATGAATTGGTTGGTAGGCGCATCCAGCGTCTGATAGCTGCGCCCGGCGTTCAGAAGGTCCAGGTCGTCACCGTCGCCCGCAACGATGATGAAAGCCCAGAGGCTTGGCGGCAGGTAATCCAGGAAATCGAAGAAACGAGCGGCGTACGCATTGAGCACCTGGACGGCGGCGCCGTCAGGATCGGATGGCGACAGTTCTACGAAGCGTGAAAGGACCCGCCTACGAGCGGGTTTTTTATCGCCTCCGCGAAATAATATAAGCACGCTTATTGACGAACAAAATAAGTGCGCTTATATTTCAATCCATCGCAACCCAGTCCCCATATCGGGACCAGCTGCGAAGGGTCGAGAGATCCGCCGCTCTTTAACAGCTCAGGATCCTCGCCATCGACTACCCCGGGTTTCAGCCGGTAAGTGCGAGCAACAAATAGTTGATGCCACGCCAGCTCTGGAACTGGCCGTGCTCACCAGATGTGAGTACGCGAAACCACGCAAGCCAGCCGTACCAGCACCGAACACGAAATGTGCGACGACGGCCAGAGATATGAATCCGGCGATGCGCGTGGTGGAGACAACAGATTTCCTCGATGCGCTTGGAAACAGGCGCATCCGGAAAATCAAACAGGAGGGATTCACCATGGTTTACCGCAATGAGAAAGGTCAGTTCATCACTGAAACCGCCGCCATCGCGATGGATCTTCGTTTCTTCATTTTTGAATGGAAGCGCTGGGCTCTGATCGAGCTGACGGCCTGCGCTGCATGGCGGAAATGCGCGACTGCCGCCAGAAGCTGAACACGCTACAAGTATGACGGACCTTTTCCTGATGCACCTGGTGACGGGTGCATTGGGAAAACAACCGGAGCATGACCATGAACAAAGAACAGGTTTACGACGACCAAATCAGCCCGCTCATGCAGCAGATCATCGGCATCTGCAAGGAACAGGGCATCGCAATGGTGGCGAGCTTCGACATTGCCCACGACGGCGAAGGCCCGAACGGCGAGGACTGCTCCAGCCTCGTTTGCAGCACATTGCTGCCCGACGGCAACGACGAACCCAACCCAGTGTTTGCACAAGCCAATGCCCTGATCCGGCGCGCCGGCCGACCCGCCCCAATGATGTTCACCACTGAGCATGGCGACGGCTCCAAGACCATGACGGCGGTTATTTGATTTCACTGGCTGGCCTTGGCGACAGGGCCAGACGGGAAATCAACTGGAGCAGCAACCATGGATCAACCAGCAACAGCGACAACGAAATGCACCCGCTGCGGCAAGCCTGCAGATCCCGTCATCTATCGAAACATCATCTACCAGGAATATGACGATGTTCGTCGACGCAAAGTCGTTCGAAACGACCGCATGCCGTTCTGCAGCGAAGAACATGTAAGCCACGAGCAGATGAGCCGCGAAGGCTGAAGCATCGCCTCTGTCCATTCAATGAGTGGGCAGAAGGATGCAGATGAAAGCGGACGTGGCCTCGGACCAGCGGGAGCTGAGGCATTCAACAAATAGACGTAGCGGCCTTATTCGGCCATCTGCATCCCGACGACCTGGTACTCCCCAACACCAGGCCGCATCGGAGAGTGATCGAAGCGTGCCCAAGCGGGCTGCAGCGCTAGGATCGCAAAGCCCCGGAAACCTCCTGAGCCGGTATGAGCGAGACGGCCAATACTATAAACGCGGCGGGAAACAAGCAGGGGTTGCGCCCTGGTGCTTCGATCACTCTCCGATGCGGACGAAACTGCGGCCTATAACCGCCCACCTGCATCAAATCCCAGAATCGGTTGTTATCGAGCGCTGGCGAACTGAACACGACCGTGGAACTCGGCGCCGGAGACGTTACCGGCACGCAGATGCGGCGTTGAAAGCTGGGTTGAACGCTTCGGCGGCCCTGGAGAAACGCAGGTTAATACGGCGCCAGATAATGCTGGTTGCCCCTCCGAGCGGTCGTCCCGAAAGGGTCCGCTCTCGCCGGATTCGCGCCCGGCCATCTGCATCCACCCTTCCCGACAACACCCGCATGCACTCCCCTCCGCGCCCAACAGCAACCAGCGGAACGGATGAGTGCAGCCGAGTTTTGTTGGATCAACCACAGAGGTATTCGCGATGCGCCCGGTAATGACTCGAATCGGCAATTCCCGCTCCGGCTTCAAGAGCGCTGGTAAAGCGCTGTTCCATCACTGGGGTGTAGACACGATTGAAGCTGATACCGGCTTTGGAAACTACACCGTGGCGGTCGTCGAGTATCCGGACGGCCGTGTCGACATCTTTCCCCCGGCGAACATTTTGTTCCTCGATGTGCAGGACCAGGGTCAGGCAGTAATCGACACCTTCACCGGCGAAGCGAAAGTCGCTTAACCCGCCACCCTGGAGGCGACCATGGCAACCAGCTATGCAGACGGTGCGCAGGCCCGAGAGTGGGACAGGCGCTACGACGCTTGGGGGCGCGAGAAGAAAGCGAAGCCCGAAGAGTTCCATGACTACGAAGCTGCCGAGCAGATGCGCACTCAGGCGCTGGTTGATCGTGCCGCCCGTGCAATTGAAGAGCGCAAAAGCCTGAAGCGCCGCATCGGCCTGGCAATGGCGCAAATGGAAACGGTCTGTCCGCCAAAAGGAGGCGCAGCGTGAGTACCAGCAACCATGACTTGGCGATCGGCATGCTCAATGGCTATATCGAAAGCCTGATCGACCCCCAGTGCGCCCCCATCGCAGTAAAGGCATCAGCCAACACCGCGATCCTCATCTTCCGCACGCTGAGCATCATCAGCGCCGACGAAGACGCCAAATACACCGAGCGTTTGCTCCGCACCTTTGATATTCGGCAAGGGAGAGCGTCATGACCGCCGCGCCAGTGAAAACCCTGATCGACGAACAGCTTGACGACATCGAGCGCAAGATTGCCCTGCTCGGCTTCGGCCTGCCCTTCAACGAGTTGATCGGCCGCAAGCGCGAAGAGCTGGTCGTCAACCTGCCGCAGCGCTTGGCGCCGACCATGAAGGGCCACCGGATTGCGGTGAGGGTTCGGTCGTGAAGATCTTCTACTGGATTCTCACCGCCGGCCTGGTACTTGTGCTGATGGCCTACAGCGTCACCCGAGACACATCCGGCGTCTGCCAAGTGCCACATGAAACGACTTACCGGGTGCTCCGGTGACCAGTCGCCAGCGGGCACGTCGCCTGCTGATCTGGCGCGGCTCTCTGCCTGTCCTCGCCCTCTTCGCTTTCCTGATGCTGCTCAGCGCCCTCGCCGATCGCGTCACTCAATAACTCTCACACCATTCAAGGCTGCGCACCGCGCCGCAAGGAACTGTCATGTCCGCAAATACTAAACAAGCACAAGAATCGCTCGAAATGAGCGAAAGCGACGATGTGCAAAAATCTGTAGTCCCTGCGGTAGCCGTCACCGACATCGCCGAATATCGGCCGCACGAGGAACAGATCGTTCGTCTGGAAACGACTTACGCGAAGCTGGTCGTTGACTGCTCGACCAGCGAAGGCTTGGCGAATGCGAAGGAAGTTCGCGTCGACATCCGCGACGTGCGCTATGCCCTGGCGAACACCACCAAGACGGCGCTGGTTCCCTATCAACAGAAAGTCAAGGATGCCCAGGCTCGCGTCAACCAGGTTAAAGAGTTCGGTGAGACGCTGAAGGATCGCGTGTTGGCGATTGAAACGCCTGTCGACGAAGCAATCAAAGCCGAGGAAAAACGCGTGGCTGATGCCAAAGCCGAGCGCGAGCGTGTTGAGGCTGAACGTGTCGAAGCCATCCGGGCAAAGATTACCCGCTTCAGCTCTGTCGCTGCCGCATATGCAAGCCGCAGCGCTGCCGATGTGGCGGCCATTCTGCAAGGCGTCAAGGAATCGGTGATCCTGCCCGAAGAATATGCCGAGTTCGAAGCTGAAGGCACCATCGCCCGCGACAACGCTATTGATCAGCTTGAAACGCTGCACAAGTCTGCCGTTGAACGAGAAGATGCTGCCGCCAAGCTGCTGGCCCAGCAGAAAGAACTCGACGAGCTGCGCGAGAAGCAACGCATTGCCGACGCTGAAGCTGAGGAGCTGCGCAAGCAGCGGGCCGAGGAAGACCGACTGCGTTTGAAGAAGCAGCAGGACGATCTGGACCAGCAGCGCCGCGACATGGAAGCACAGCAACGCCAACAGCGTGAGCAGCAGGAAGAGCAACAGCGCCAGCAGCGCGAACGCGACGCGCAGTATCAACGTGACCAGGAAGAGCTGGCCCGTCTGCGCGCCCAGGCTGCCGCACCAATTCCAGCTACCCCAGTGGCTGCCCCCGCGGTCGCAGAGCAGGCCGAAGTCACGCCTATCAGCGCGCATGCAGCTGCTGCTGAATCCGACGACGTAACTACGACCGCCCCATCGGTTGACGACATTGTCGAGGTTGTAGCTCTGGGCTTCGACGTGGACCTCGGCACTGCTCGCGCCTGGCTTCAAGCCATCCGCTTCTAACCACCCTTTCCATCTAACGGCCGACCCACTCCTTGTCGGCCACGGAGAGCGCAATGACTGACTCAGACACCCATGCCCCAACTGGCCTAGCCACGTACCACGATCCATCGCACAACGCAGCTGCGCTCATTCTCGACCCAGGCACCATGAAGTCGATGAGCGACCTCGCACTGATGATGTCAAAGGGCGTGACAACTGTCCCCAAGCATCTGAAGGGTAATCAAGCTGACTGCATGGCGGTTGTGCTGCAAGCAATGCAGTGGCAAATGAACCCATTCGCTGTTGCGCAGAAGACGTTTATCGTCAACGGCGGTGCGTTGAGCTATGAGGCTCAACTCGTCAACGCGGTGATCACCGCCAAGGCACCCGTGAAGGGTCGCTTGAACTTCGAGTGGTTCGGCGCCTGGGAAAACGTCATCGGTAAAATGCGCGAAGTCACCAGCAAGACCAAGAAAGACGAGGACACCGGCGAGTTCAAGAAGTACCGCGTTCCGGCCTGGAGCTTTGACGACGAAAGAGGTCTCGGAATCAAGGTCTGGGCAACCTTCAAGGGCGAAGACGAGCCACGCATTCTGGATCTTCTGCTCACCCAGGTCCGCACCCGGAACTCTACGCTTTGGGCGGAAGACCCCAAGCAGCAGATTGCCTACCTGGTGACCAAAAAATGGGCCCGCCTCTTCTGCCCTGACGTGATCCTTGGCGTCTATACACCCGATGAATTCGAAGACTCGTACGGCGGCGAAATCGATATCACCCCTGCGAAGCAGGCTTCAAACACCGCTGCCGCTGCTGGCGTGTCGTTCGGCCCGAAATCCCCATCGCCGGAAATCGACGGAGTATTCGCAGACCTTTTGGTCGTCGCGAAGCGGCAGGACATCGAAGCCTATGCGACAGCCTGGGCGGGTCTCAAGCCTAAGCAGCGCGCAGCGATCGGCCTGGAATGCCACGAAGCGCTAAAGAACATGGCGGCAACCGTTGATGGCGACTTTACCGATATGACTGGCAACGACGACGGCCTGTCTCAGGTCGGGGAAGCGGCATAGTGAGAACGGAACTTCAGGGCACTGAAAAGTGGCAAGCAGACCGATCTGGCCGAGTGACAGCCAGCCGGTTTAAAGATGTGATTGCCTGGGGGAAGCCTGACAAAAATGGGAAGCGCGAGCCTATGGGGGCGCGCACCTCATACATGCGCGAACTGTGCTTCGAGCGACTGGCAAAGAAGTCCAAGCACAACGTCAGCAGCGCTTCCTTGAAGTGGGGCCACACCGAAGAACAGAAGGCTCAGGACGCCTACGAGATGTTGACCGGCAACATCGTCATACCGTCAGAGTTCATCGTCCACCCGAAGTACGACTGGCTCGGCTGCTCGCCAGACGGCCTGATCAACGATGACGGTGGCACCGAGTCGAAGTGCCCTTTCAACGAGGCGATACACGTCAAGACTTGGCTCGAAGGCATGCCCGAGGAACACATGCCGCAGGTCCAGGGCTGCATGTTCGTTACGGGACGGAAATGGTGGGACTTTCTGTCGTTCGATTCACGCCAAGATGAAGAGTGTCAGCTCTACATCGAGACGATTCACCGCGACGAAGACTACATCGCCAACCTGCACAAAGAGCTGGTCCAGTTCAACCTGGAACTGAATCGCATGGTTGACGAAGTCGCGGACAAAGCCAGGGCGCAAGCCCATCGTTTAGGAGCCTGATCATGATCAGCAACCACCTCAACATGGTCGAGCAGCAGCGGCAGAACGCTGAATCGATCTCCGCCCGGACCGCCGAGTTTCTGGCCGCCGGCGGGCAAATCGCCCAACTGCAAAACCCGCCGCGCAACCCGCTGCCGCCTCCCCGCTCACAGAAAATCGACCCCGGAACGATCCTTAAGAGAAAGCCCAAAGCGTTGACAGCCGCTGATCGAAAGGCTCTCCGGCTAATGGTGGACTCACTATGAGCAAGCGCAAACCGCACAACCTCAAAGCCCGCATCGACCGATCGTGTCGCTCTCTGCTGGCCACCAACCACGTCGCAGTGGTGAACATCGACCCCAGTGATCACCAGGGCATGATCAATTACAAGTCGCTGAAGAACATCGCGCCCGGGAAGATTGGCCAGGCAGTTTGTGGCATCCCCCACCGCTGGACGATCTACCTCAGCGCTCTCTGTATTGATACCCGCGGCGACCGCTACAGCAAGTCGATTGAGGTGGCGCCGGACGGCGTTTACCTCTCCGACCACTTGGAAGACGTGATCGAGCATTGTTACAAGAATCTGCGCGGCTCGGCCAATCAAAGCCAGATGGTGGCTTCTGGCTGGATCGCAATTCCGGAGTCCTTGTCACTCGACGAAGCTCATGCAGCGCGGATTTTTGAAGTGGTCGGAGCCTGGAATCAGGTCAAGGAAGCAACGTGAGACGCTTCCGCACCCAACAACGCAAACGACAAACCTGGCTGGCGCTGCCGGCCAGTGGCATAGAAGAGGTTGGCCATGGCCAAGAGTGGACAAGAGCGATCGGCGAAGGCCGCCGAGAAGCGGATCGAGTACGACGAGAAGGAGCTGCGGCACCGAGTCAGGCTCGGCACCCGGCAGAAGCTTGATGAGCTGATGGCCTGGAACGGCATCACGGAAATCAACGAGGCGGTGCAGAACCTGATTCTGAACGCCCATGCGCTCGGGCCGACCCTTTCATATCAGGCGATGGAAAGCCCGCGCCACAAAGTGCAGATAAGCGAAAACGTGGCGCGGATGTTTCGGAACCAAAGCTTGGTGGAGCCGAAGCGGGATCCGGGTGACGAGGTCGTCGAACCAGCTCAGACCTTTGTGGACTGAGTGAAAGCCCAGCCAAAGGCGACAGCCGCAATAATCGGCCGGATTAGGTCCGTTGCTGGAGCTTGTCGGTTAAACACCTGCAGGCCAAAGATCACGAATACTGCTACCGCAGCAAGAACGCCTAACACTGAAATCCAGCGGAAATATCTTGGAAACATCGAGTCACTCCCTTGAAGAAGGGTGCGATCGTAATTGCAATTTGCCACCACATCAAGCCATCGCCAGCTCGGGTCGCAACGCCCGAAGACTCCGCTCGCTTCGCCAACATGTCGCGACCTGAAATCGTCATTAGTGAAAAGCAGTCGCGACAGCTTGAGCGATTCGCCAAGATGGGCATTGAAGCTTGATTCGCCCACTATCGCGCTGAGGTGACCCTATATTTTTGACGGAGCATCCATTCAAGTTCGGATACAGTGCTCGCATAAAGGTGCTTCGCCTCATCGGTGATTGTATGACAGTGGGCGATAAATTTAGGCAATTGAACCGGAAACGGTGTCACCGCGCAGGCGTTCACAATCCGCATGGGATCATTTAAAACTCTCGATGTATAAACGCTGGCTGGTCCGCTGAACGAGGCCTCTTCTTCTGCAGTAAAAAACACGACCGCTGTTCCCCAAGCACGATTGTAAGCCTCGATTGCAGACAGACACTTTTCCCTGCATGTTTTTTCATACATATCGAGCTCGTCGCTGACCGCACCTCCATTAGATATTTGGTAAGCGCAACGACTTTGCACGGCTAATAAATACCCTCGAAAAGTATGCAGATTTGTGGCTGCGTCCTTCAGGTCCTTCAGTGACTTGAAGCGCTCAGCGTGCCTGAATTGTTCCTTCCAAGCGTTGAGAGTGTAGATGGCGACAATTGCCGCAACCGCTGTCGCTAAATAGCTGATGCACTCCAGAGCATCTTTTAGCTTCGCATAATCGCCAAAAACCGGACGCCAAACTACACCAGCCATAAACAAACCAACGGCCCCTGCCGTCAACAAAACCAAGTCACTTCGCTTCATATCTTGCTCTTAGTTCGCCCCATGCCGGGCCAGACACAAATACCCCACTTCTGCGAATCACGCCAGTTAGCTGGGCGGCTGGCTTCGTCGCCTACCGCACCAAAGGCTCAGCACCTCGGTCAATCGCCTTCCTGTAGTTAGCCAGATCAATGATCTGCCGCAAGCAGATTACGACCTCAAGCTTCTGCTTATCGTCGGGAATCCCTATTCGCTTGAGCATCATTTGAGCGTCTTCTTCGATTGCCGCTAGTGCATCGATATCGCTTTGCAGTCTCATGTCGGCCTCCCTCCATGCTGAGTTCGACCTAAATAAATACCCCACTTCAACGAATCACGCCACCACCGCTCACGGCGGGGATGGGTGGCTTAGAAATCGGTCACGGTACTCGGGAAAGGTGACCGATATTCGTCGCCGTTTGAATACCAGCACAGTGGATTTCTTTAACGGTCGCAATTCGCTCTAACGCACGATCGGTGAATTCTACCCATTTTTCAATTTCCACTTCGTTCTCCTCCAACTCCCAAAGTAGGCCTTCGAAGTTATATTTCAGCCTCAAACAGTCCGCTGCACTGTCAGGATCGGTATCTGCCTCAATCACCAATCGAACACCTGCTAGTAACTCGCGAATTAGCTTCTTCCGAACATCCAACGTAGCAGAGTCTCTCTGCGTGATGGCTATGACCCATTCACACTCGACCAAGAACACCAGCAACATTGACCTTCTCTTTTTTTCAGCCTCTTTGCGTTCAGCGCGGCGTTGCCGGTTAGGTATCCACAAAGCGAGACCAAGGGCCGCGATGGCACCTATAGCCTGAACCCAAGATGCCAGACCTGGATGTAGCTCAATCCAGCTTAAGACGCTTGCAAACCCCATATGCCACTCCCCTGTAGACCCCGGAACTATACCGGCGAGGATCCCCTATGTCCGCACAACAGAAGTTACCCCAGTGCATCCATGGCCAGCCGAGCTTGGGCCTGCCATTCGAAAAAGAACTGGTGGTTGACCTGTTCGCCGGTGGCGGCGGCGCCAGCACCGGCATTGCCCGGGCGTACCGGGAGCCGGATGTGGCGGTAAACCACAACCCGATCGCCCTGGCCGTGCACCGCGCCAACCACCCGATGACAGCTCACTACGTCGCCGATGTGTATGAGGTGGATCCACGGGAAGCAACCGGCGGACAGCCAGTGGCGATCATCTGGGCATCCCCTGACTGCCGTCATCACAGCAAGGCCAAAGGTGGTGCGCCGCGTGACCGAGGCGTTCGCGGCCTGGCGTGGGTTGTCATCCGCTGGCTGTTCGTCACTAGGTCGCGCCTACTCTTCCTCGAGAATGTTGAAGAGTTCTGCGACTGGGGGCCAATCGATGACGAAGGGCAGCTTATCAAGTCCGAACGCGGGCGAACCTTCAAGGCATTCATTGCCGCGATCAGCGTAGGGCTGCCCGCCGATCACCCTGACATGGCGGAAATCATGCAGGCCATCGGCGAGTTCGTTCCGATGGAGGCGCTGGTGCGCGGCCTTGGCTACAACGTCGAGTGGCGAGAACGTATCGCGGCCAACGCCGGAACACCAACCATCCGCAAGCGATTGTACCTGGTGGCCCGAAGCGACGGGAAGCCGATTGTTTGGCCTGCCCCTAAGCGCCACAAGGTGCCGACCGCGAAGCAACAGCCATGGCGTACCGCTGCCGAATGCATCGACTGGAGCAATCTGGGTCGAACGATTTTCCGTGACAAGCCGATGGCGGTGAACACAATGCGCCGCGTGGCCAAAGGCTGCTGGCGGCATGTGCTGACCAGCGCGAAGCCGTTCATTGTTCCGATGCGCGGCACTTCGGAGTCGCACACCAGCACCCACGGCGTGGACGAAGCGCTGTCGACTATCAGCGCTGGCGGCACGCATCACGCATTGATCCAGCCAGTCGCCGCGCCGTTCCTCACCGAGTGCGCCAACGGATCGGCACAGCGGAACTTCAGTGCGGTCGAGCCCCTGCGCACGCAAGTCGCCCAGGTAAAGGGCGGGCACTTCGCGTTAGCCGCGGCGAACATGGTCACCTTGCGAAAAGGATCGGTTGGGGCTGATGTTGACAACCCCCTTGCCGTGGTCGCTACCAGCACCGGGCACCATGCTGTATCGGCCGCATTCTTCGAACAGGCGAACGGCGGATACTACAAAGGCGACGGCCGATCGGCCTATGACCCGATTTCAACCATATGCCAGTCCGGCGCCAATCAGCGGCTGGCCAACGCCTACCTGGTGAAGTACTACGGCAACGAGAAGGACGGCATATCGCTGACCGAGCCGATGCACACCCTGCCGACAAAGGATCGGGTTGCGCTGGTTGAAGTCGTGCAGGTACCGGACACGCTGACGCCCGAACAGATGGAAGGCGCCCGCCGCTGCGCCGCCTTCATGCATGAGTACCTTCCGGAGCACTTCAAAGACCCAGCCGAAATGGTGATGGTCGGCGGCTATGTGCTGGTGGACATCACCCTGCGCATGCTGCAACCGCCTGAGCTTAAGGCGGCGCAAGGCTTCGACAAGGGCTACATCATCGACCGCGGGCTGTTCGTTGACCCGGTCACCGGCGCTGAAGAATGGCGCGACATCAACAAAACGGACCAGGTCCGGCTGATAGGCAACAGCGTCTGTCCGGACGAAGCCGAAGCACTGGTAGCCGCAAACGCCGCCGACATCATCGAGCTCTACCAGCGATTAGCGGCTTAACTATTACCGATCGATAATTGTGTGAAATCAGCTTAAAAATGCGCGTTTACTCACCCCATAGCTACTACCATAGCCCTCCTCCTGATAATGAATGACGCTAAATGATTGAGAGTTAGGCGCGCCGCTTCTTTTTTTGTATTCGACCACTACGTCGAAATCCTCCCATTCATGGAGCCCGCCAAAATGCGTATAGCGAGAACCACCATTTACTATCGGATCAGCGTTAGCGCGCCTTACCGTATTATTCAAACCAATTAAATTAATAACCACTGACTCGCAGTAATCTCCAGTATTGTTTATTGTCAGACCGACGGAGAACTCTTCGTCTTCGTCGTCCCACCCAGCCCTAGTAACAACCAGATGTAGCAAAGGCTCAAGCGACCTTTCATAATTTTGCAGACTTGCTCTTTGAGCTGCCACCATTTCACATTGCTGAACAACGGAATTATTGAGCTCTTGGGTCTGCAACCTAAGAGCATCAGTCCCTTGACGAAGCTCTATACCCTGTTGAAAGAAGCCCAAAACAAGCCACAAGATAGCTAATGGGCCAAAAGCACCCGCAAGAAAGTCCCCTACCTCATTCAGCCCCATAGTTCTCAGTGTTTCAATTCGATCACCAACTAGCCACCAAGCAAAAACCGTATAGAGAACAGTAAGAAAAACCCCGATTATCGCAAGCACCTTGCCCATAAAACACCCTTCCTTATGACCTGCGTCCGATTCTACAGCGACGAACCATTGAGGTGTCTCCATGCCCACAGAAAACAAAATCGCTGAGCCGCTGAAGGTTGAGCGCTCGACAGTGACCAAGCTGCTCATCACCGGCGCGCCGCGACTCGATGCGATTACCATGTTCCTCGAAGACTTTGGC
The DNA here is from genome assembly GCF_057837605.1 of Pseudomonas sp. GL_093. Lineage (NCBI taxonomy): Bacteria > Pseudomonadati > Pseudomonadota > Gammaproteobacteria > Pseudomonadales > Pseudomonadaceae > Pseudomonas > Pseudomonas sp. GL_093. Next base: position 4,214,146 of record NZ_CM174448.1, read on the forward strand.
CGGCGTGACTGCCCGACCGAATCCAACCCGAACTACCAGACCGCCCAAGGCAAGATCACCATCAACTGCTGGGACAATAGCTGGAACGCTTACCGGGGTGGCATGGGTCCACGCACCGTCGCGGAGTTCGTCGCCGATTGCGGATGGGACTACGTCCTGAACTGCTTGGATCGCGGTATCAGCAGCACGCGGTTCAGCGGTGACGCGCTGCATACCCTGGCCAAAAAGTGCATCGTCCAGCGTCGCCGGCAACAGGCCGGGCGCCACGACTGGGAGCTGGGCGAGCTGAGCAAAGGTGAAGCCCGCGTGCTCTGGCACGACATCGATGTTTTGCGGAGCATCGAGAACTCAAACGAATGCTGGCATCAAAGCGAACTGCTCACCGAACTATTCGGCGAGGAGTGGCACTACCCCGTCGGTGACCGCGCCAAAGAGGAAAACCACAAGTTCACGTACCTGCGGCGAGTAGTTGAGACGGTGCAGGAGGCGGTGCGCCAGGGACAGCAGTAAGCGGCCTGAAACAGTCTTACTGCCCATGGTAAATTGGCATTTAGAAAATGATCATTACATAACTCTATGTAAATCAATCCGAAAAACTCAGCCAAAAAAACTCAGCAACATCAACTTAAACTAATCTGTTTCTGGCTTCACCGAAGTTTTATTGACACGTCTCCGAGTGTTTGACACTGGCTTCATATTACTGGAGAGATGACTGGAAAATTCCTCAAAATGATTTGCTATAATAGCGAGCTTTGCCTTATTTCTTGTCGCTGAAATTTGGTTTCTATGCTCTTGATCTAAATGTTTATCATCCAGCGCGGAATCACACTCCTTTATGAGCTTTTGATACTTTAATTTTGTTTTGTGCCCACGCAAAAAATCTTTATACTGAACTTCCAACTCCGCAAAAAGCGCGGCTGACAGGACTGAAATAGCCGGGGATAAATAGATGAGTATTTGCCCGAGATCTTTCCCCACCGCCTCCATTTGTGCAATGTAAACTACGATTGCACCTAAGCCGCCTGCGCTCGCGTGTGGAACTCCTAACTTCCTGTTAGCTTGGATGGTTGTCATACATCAAAGCGCCTCTGAGAATTTCTGATAAATCTCAGAAAGGGCATGATCAATCGCTCCAAATGCAAATTCATAACATTTTTTGAATTCCGAATCATTATAAATGAACATTTCACAGCTCAACATAACAGACTGAAAATCGTCATCATCAATAAAATAACACTTAACAAGCTTAAAAGTTGAGTTTACATAGTTAGAAAGACCCAACCACTTTGTTTTATCAGCATTCTCATTCAGAGCCATAGAGTAGCTAAAACCTATATAACTGGAGTCCTCCCTTTCAATATCAATATTATAATAAAAGTCATTGCGCTTGATACTGATAGTTGATTCCAAAACACTGTCAAATTCGCAATCCAAATCTGCAAGCATATCTGTATAAGCTTTAATTCTTTTATCAATCGACGCAACTTTTTTAAATTTCATACCTCTCCCATTATAACGAGCGGTAAGCACCGACAGTTATTTGATTTTTGAGCCACTATTCTAGCAGGGTCACCTTAACAAGCGAAGAAGGCAGCCCGTCTATATCCCCTCCTCCTCCACCGCCGCTATAGCGGCAAAGGAACATTCATGCCTGAAGAAAACGTACTGAAGTGTTACGCAGTCGGCGATTGCGATTTTGTCGCAGCCTTCGACAAAGACAGCGCCATTGCCGTGCTGGCCAATACCAACGGTGATGAGCAGATCAACTATGCAGATTGGGATGTCGAGCTGGTTGATGACGATCAGCTCGACAAGCCCTGGTGCGACGAAGATGACCGCACCAAGATCGTCGGCACCCTTCGCCAGTGGCTGGCCGCCGCAACCGAACCAACCTGGCTTGCCGGTACGGAGTGACTCATGAACGACATCAAAGAACGGCCGATCCTGTTCTCGGCCCCGATGGTGCGCGCCATCCTGGAAGGCAGGAAGACGGTCACGCGCCGGGTAGTGAAAGGTGGACAGATTCCTACCGAGGACACCTCCATTCCCGCCGGTGAGCGCCAGCGCTGGAGCGCAATCGGCCAGCGTGATCCGCTCTACGGCTTCTGCGTATTTGGAGCGACCGAAGCAGAGTGCGCCGAGGAACTCGAAGAGTTTGCACCTTGCCCGTACGGACGGCGCGGCGATCGGCTTTGGGTGCGCGAGACAACCGCCGAGGATTGTCGCGACAGCATCTCAATCACGACCTATAGCGCCGATGGCGCTCCATCTGATTTGGAGTGGTGGTATTCGCGCCGATCCTGCCCGTCGATCCACATGCCTCGGAAAGCCTGCCGCATCCTGCTAGAGATCACCGCCATCCGGGTCGAGCGGTTACAAGACATCACTGACGATCAGGCCGAAGCCGAGGGTGTCGACTTTCTGCGAGCGGCGCCAGACCTCGACGAGACGTTGACCGCGGCGCAATTATTCGGCTGCCTTTGGTCGTCAATCAACGACGCCGAAAACTGGGACGCCAACCCATGGGTCTGGGTCGTCGAATTCAAGCGGGTGGTGCTATAGGAGTCAGCACCGTTGCATGAATACATCTTCGAACAGCTTGAAAGCTGCCATAGGAAGGCGGTCTTTCTCCATTAGGAAATGCTTAAGCTGCCAAGCTTGATACTTATCCTTTCCAGAAGCCCACATTACGTCGTAGAAGTATGTCGCATCATTACCTGTGACATCTTCAGCGCTTCTGCCGTTGCATACCCAGCTTCTCAATAAAGCTAATTCCTCTGGACCAGCGAACTCCATAACAGCACCTCTTGATTAGTCCAGGAAGGATATGTCGAGGTGACAATTCGCACCAGCTTTCACCCCCCCTACCACTTCTAAAACTACAAGCCAGCCGCTGAACGGCGGGCGAGGAATCCGCATGCTCGAAGAAGAGAAAGTGCAGTGCACACGCTGCCGGAACAAACACCAGCACGGCGAGCGCGCCAGGGTGCCGAGCAAATGGCTTAGCGGAGCACAAGACCTGGTCTGTCCGCGCTGCAACTGCCGCAATTATTACCGCCTAGATGCCAACGGCAAGCGATCGGCGTAACCATCCCCACCTTCTGCCGCCACGCGCGGCATGGAGCATCTCTATGGAAACTGAAATTCTCTCGGACGACGAGCTGGCGGATCTCACCGGCTACAAGGCTCGGGCCTACCAGCGGCGCTGGTTGACAGATCGCCAGTGGGTGTTCGTCGAAAGCCGCGGTAAGCGGCCACTCGTTGGCCGGATGTACGCCCGAATGAAGCTGGGCATGATCTCCCCCGTCATCGCTGACGTTAACCCACCGCCGGCGGCGCCGGCATGGACACCTGATTTCTCGCGAGTGAACTGATATGCGCCCCCGCAAGACCGAGCATCACCACCTCCCCCCACGGATGTACCAACGCTCACGCAAACGCAAAAATGGCTCCATTTGGACCGCCTATTACTACCGCGACCTGCTGGGCAAGGACATTCCACTGGGCAAGGACTTGGACAAGGCCCGGATCAAATGGGCAGAACTCGAAGCCAAGGAAAAGCCGCTCGACTTGCGCACCATGAAGGGCATCTTCGACCGATACATCCGCGACATCGTCTCGAAGAAGGCGCCGCGCACACAGAAGGACAACCTGTCGGAGATCAAGCAGCTACGGCCGATGTTCGACAGCGCACCAATTGACTCGATCACTCCGGCCACGATTGCCGGGTACCGGGATGCACGGTCGGCCAAAGTACGGGCAAATCGCGAGATCGCCACCCTCTCCCACGTTTTCAACATCGCCCGGGAATGGGGTCTGACGACCAAGGAAAACCCCTGCCAGGGCGTGCGCAAAAACAAGGAAACGCCGCGGGACTATTACGCGAATGATGTGGTTTGGGATGCGGTTTACAAGAAGGCAGCTCAAGAGCTGAAAGACGCGATGGACCTGGCCTACCTGACCGGGCAGCGGCCGGCAGACGTCCTAGTGATGCGAAAGGATGATGTAGAGGGGGGATATTTGGGTGTGCAACAGAACAAGACACACAAGAAGCTGCGTATCCAGATGACCACTGGTGACGAGGCGAATAGCCTGGGGCGGCTAATTGCAGAGATAACCGAGCGCAATGCTCGGCATGTTTCGAGCTACCTGATCGTCAGCCGACACGGCAAGCGGATGACTGCGACGATGCTGAGAAAGCGTTGGGACATTGCTCGAGAGAAAGCGAAGATGGCTGCGATCGAGATCGGCGACGAACTGCTGGCGGCGAAAATCGGTGGATTTCAGTTCCGGGACATACGGCCGAAAGCGGCTTCGGAAATCTCCGATGTCGGCGAAGCCAGCCTGCTCTTGGGGCACACTAAAGGCGACATCACCGAGCGGGTTTATCGCCGTGTAGGCGCCATTGCCCGACCGTCAAAATAGCCGGAAAACCCGTTCCATAACTCAAAGCAGGCCCCTTGTAGAATGCGGTCTGTAGCGATGCCGAAAACTGAAAGTAATGGAACGGAAAATCGCTAGAAGCCGCGAATTTAGCGGCTTTAAATAGCGGTCTTGAAAACCGTCGACTGTAACAGGTCCATGAGTTCGAATCCCATCGCCTCCGCCATATTTGTACCGACAAAGCCCTGATTTTTCAGGGCTTTGTCGTTTCTGGGGTTTGGTGGCTGGACTCCCTCTGTGATGCAATCGTTTCCGCATCTTTTCAGCCATTTCCGCAAACCCCTCAGAAAAGCAGATCAATGAAAACAGCGAATTGCACCGCCATGTCAGGTGTGTTTGCTCAGTGTTCAGGGTCAAAAACTGGGTTTAGTACCCCTTAAAGCTTGAACTGCGCTATCAGGGCCAGGTTCTGGCGAACACGCGCCTTGTCCGCTTCGGGCACGTCGCCGGCGTGAACGTCAAGCATCCGGTAAAGCCCTCGATTGTGAGAGACCAGAAGGTTCACGCGGAAAACTCAATGGAGATGGATTAGAGGTAATGACTACCCACCCACTACCGCGAAAGCATTCGCGGCAGTGGGTGCTGATTGACAGGAAGAACTGCATCACGTCTGGTTGGGATAGTTGCTTATCGATTAAAGGTGGAAGACGTGTCGCTTAGTACCGATAGGTAGCCTGTACAGAAACTCCATTCGCACTATTGTCGTAGTTGGCACTGTATTCAGGTTGAAGACCGGAGTTGTTCGCCTGCTTTACCGAGACCTTGGAATCCCAGAGATAACCGTAAGCAAAGTCTATCGTCAGATCGGAGTTCGGCGAATAAGCGCCACCCAAGGTCACGGCTTGGCGATTCCCAACCGGAATGCGCACGCTGCGATCGGCATTTCTGATTGGCGAAGGATCATAGGCGTAGCCTGCGCGCAGTAGCCATTGTTGGTTCAATTGATAGGAGGCGCCAACTGCGGTGCTCCAAGTGTCGCGCCAGTTCATTTCTTCGATCACATGTCCCATGCCAGCTGCTTGGCCCACGGGAGAAAGACCGCTGTTGACTGCCTCGACCTTCTGGATCCGGCTCCAACGTTTCCAGGTGGTCCCCAGGTAGCCCGTCCAGCGACTATTGAAATGATGGGTGATCGATGTGTCCACGGACTCGGGCATAGTGAGGTCTATCTTGTTGTCATACTTTCCGTCCAGCGGGATAACGCTCGGGGAGCCAGAAACCTCAGTATGCCCTTCGAGTTCATAGTCCACCTTCGAGTGATAGTTGATCCCCCAACGGGTTGCCTCAGTAAAGTCAACCAAGATGCCGACGTTGTAGCCAAGTGCCGTGTCATCGCCTTTGATGGTGACCCGTGTGTCCTCGCCGTTGTTCAGGGCGCCGGTGGCCAGGTAATTCTGAAGCTTTGCATTGAACCGGTTTATGGTCGGTCCGCCACCAATGGACACGTAATCATTGATCCGATAGGCAATGGTGGGCTGCAGGGTTATTTCCTTGGTCGTGCTATAGGAACCATGGTAACGGCCCTGAAAACTGTTCTCGTAATCATTGATCAAACCACTTGGCGCATAGAGGCCGAGACCCATTGAAAAGCGATCATCAAGTGGCGTCGACATATAAGCGAAGGGCACGACTCCCAAAGGTACAGAGTCCCCTTTATTAGTTCCTGCGACACTGCTCTGCGCATCACTAATGTCGTCGCTCACCGAGACAACCGCGGCTCCGCCGGAAATCTCACTACGCTTCAACTTGGTCAAGCCAGCAGGGTTGCCAAAGATGGTGCTGGCGTCCAGCGCGGATGACGACCTTCCCGCATAAGCAGTTCCCGCACTGCTTGCACTTTGTTCGTTAAGGGCAATGCCATTGGCGCCCGCGGTTGTTGAAGCGCTGAGTATGGCTAAGGCGCCGGTTAACTTGATCCAGGAAGCAAATGCTTGCTTAACAGAAAAACACGGGATCGCACGGTTACTCACTTTCATTGTCCACCTCTTATTCTTTTTGTTGGTTGCACGCAGGCAAGGCTTGGCCTTCCCGTGCACATGTCAGTGCCGGTTGGAGTTGATCGAAGTTGTGAAAAGGGCCCTGGCTGATTAGTACCAGGGCATGTTTGTTTAACTTACGAAGGCGAACTCTTCCTCATTGAAGCCACTCCACTTGAAAGCTATAGCGCCCTAGAAGAAGGGCCAGGGACTCCTGATTACCTCCCGCCCGGATGCATGCGACTAGCCCTCGTCGGCCATCCTGTACCACCTCTACCTCAACTTCCTGCAGGCACATACGTTCCACTTCCTGCCGGACTACTCTGGCAATCTCCCGCTGCTGCAAAGTGGGCTTGAATATCTTGCCAACGGCAGTCAGTGGCAACGCTTCGAGGATTTCAATCCGCTTGGGAACGGCTGCCCGCTCGCTGATGTTGAGATGCGCGAACGACTCAAGTTCTTCAGCGTTGCAGGTGTGCCCGGGGCGCAGTTGAACGTAGGCGACCGGCACCTCGCCCGAGTAGGCATCGGGGCTGCCGATTGCAGCGGCCAAGGCGACAGCAGGATGCGCCTGAAGGGCCTCCTCGATTTGCTTCGGATCGATGTTGTGACCGCCGCGGATGATCAACTCCTTCTTGCGTCCGGTCAGCCAGAAGTAACCTTGCGCATCCTGGCGACCCAGATCGCCCGTATTCAGCCAGCGCTGACCGTCGATATCGATCCAGAGGCCCAGGTTATGACGCTCCTCCAAATAGCCCTCGAAGAGGTTCGGTCCACTGATTGTGATGAGGCCGATCTCATCCACGTTGGCGTCGCGCAGGTACTCTCCCGAATCGTTGAGCAAGACCGCGCGCATATTCTGGTAGGCGATCCGTATCCCGATGGAGCCGATATGGCGCTCGCCATGGGGTGGATTGATTGAAGAGACGCAGGCACCCTCGGTAAGACCGTAACCTTCAAGGATCTTCACCCCGGTCCGGCGCTCGAACCCTCGGAAAAGCTCAGCCGGCATGGGTGCGGCGCCACACATGGCAAAGCGAAGACTGGACAGGTCGCGGCCCTGCCATTCATTTTGCAGAAGTGCGGCATAGACCGTTGGCACGCCGGAAAAGAAGTTGATACCGAAGTGCTCGACCATCTCCCAGAATCGCGGGATCACCCCCTCGCCACGATACCCCTGAGGCGTCCCGAGGATCACATGGTCGCCTTGAGTCCAAGGCATCAGGCCAGTCACCATTTGTCCATTGACATGGAACAGCGGCAGGCCACAAAAGATAACCTGACCACCACTGCGTGGCTGCAAATGAGCGGACACAGCCCATGCATTGAATACTTCCGAACCATGGGTACGGGCGGCGATCTTGGGGAGTCCGGTGGTGCCGCCAGTACAGATGTAAGAAGAGCACTCATCCTGGCGGATTTGACGACCGCTCTTCAGGTATGTGTGCGGCTGAGTACTCATCAGCGATCGCCAATCGTGGATCGCGATACCGCTGTGTAATTCTCGCTCCTTCAATGTCGCGGCTTTAAGAGCCTCATGTACAGGTTCCGCGACATAGGGTTCCATGCTGACCCAGACAACAGACCCGACCGTGGGTAACTGATCCAGCTGCGAGGCCAGTTTGGGCCACAGATCGCTGCCTGGAGTCGGCGCGAGTGTCACCACCACGGATGCCTTCGCGGCATTCAGCAAGCCAGCCATCTGCTTGGCCTCAAGCAGAGGATTGATCGCCATGACGATGCCTGCCGCCTCCCCGCCCCATATCGTGAAATGGGTTTCCGGCAGATTGGGCAAAATAAAGGCAATCACTTCTCCCGGTTTTATGCCCAGGTCATGGAAGGCATTTGCCGCGCGGGTAATATCCCCAAAGAGCTGGGAGTAGTTCCACTCATGAGTGCGCTTGAAATCGGCGGCATCGGCGAAGAAACTCAGCGCTGGTGCTTGGGGGTTGCACTCGGCCGCCTGTCGCAGCGCTTCATAAGTGCTGCAAGCCAGACCACGCTCCGACAAGGGGACTCGTTCGAGATTTTCGATGTCGCTTAGGGTCTGCACAACCATCAGGCTTCCCCCACGACTCGGTTGCGTTGCACACCGAGGTCGACCACTCCATCGGCGCTGCGAATACGCGCCTCGACCACGTCACCGGCCTTGAGGTACTGCGTCCGGCCCTCTTGTGCCTTGAGGAAAAGCTTCCACTTGGTGGCTTCTGGCAAAAGGGCTGCAATGCGCATTTTGCCGGGCGAAGGGATCGTTAGAGCGCAGCCGGCAGGCGTACCGGTGGCGATCAAGTCTCCAACGGCGAGATCTTGCAAGGCGGAGAGTTCGGTCAGGGTTTCAGCGGGGCCGTAAACCAGGTTGGCCGTGCTGTCGTTCTGTCGCACCTGGTCGTTGACCGTCAGGCGTAGCTGCAGGTCTTTCAGGTGATGAATGTTCGAGGCATCCAGAAGGCAGAGGTACGGGCCGACCGGGCCGAAAGTGCGGTAGCTCTTGCCCTTGTAGAACTGCATCTGGGGAATCTGAATGTCACGAGCCGAGTAGTCATTGACGATGACGACGCCGGCGATGAACTCATGCAGATTGGCGTCAGTGACAGCAATAGCGCCGGTGATCGAGCGCTTCATCACAAGACCCAGTTCGATCTCGTAGTCAAGGAAGCGCACGTGGCGCGGCTTGATCAGGTCGCTGTCAGCCGCCACCAGGCAACTCGTCGCCTTGGTGAAGATCATGTTGAATTTCTTCGCATCCGGGTCCATGCCCGACTCGATCATGTGCTGCCGATAGTTGGCACCCTGGCAGACGAACTGCTGGTTACGGGTCACCGGCGACAGCAGTTTTACTTCGCCCTCCTCCAGCTCAGCGCCTTTCAGTTGAGCGAGGTCGTCGATACTGTTCTGGCGAAGGAAGTCACCGGTGGTTTCAAAAACACCGGGGACAACTGTGATACGGCCCTGGCGAAGCACGCCCCAGTGGATACCGTTCTCAAATTCAAAGCGGACTACGTGTACAGCAGACATTGAAGGTACTCCTGGAGCGGCGTTTGTCCCGCGTTCGGTGGCGTGGGAACTGTGGTGTTGTTCTGAGGGGGGCTGGCAACGCTGTAGACCAACGAGCTGCCGGCGATCAAGGCGCCGGCTTTGAGCACATCCCGCCGGCCATACTTGGTTGCATTGCCCGACATGGCGGCAGCTCTACCCGAACATCCGCATGAGTGTTATCAACTTGCGAATGCTCAAGTCCGGACTACGTCGCAGGTTGCGGAACAGCGCACGCAGATTGGCCAAGCTCATCTTCGGTTTTGTAAAACGCTTGGGCATGCGCTGCCCCCACTGCGCCATTGCCTCGGGGCTTACCGGATGAATGCCCGTAGGCCGAGTGGCCGTGAAAAGATCCCCGTCGCAGTAATGCTCGTGCTTGTCACCCCAAGGGTCTTGCCAATAATCGAAGATCTGACTGCCCAGAATGTGGCGGCCGATTCCCCATGAGTGCTCCCAACCGCGCTCGCGCAGGACGCGCTGCCCCATTCCCACCGCGTCGGCATCGACAACCTCATAGGCGCTATGGCTGTAGGTCGCCATGAACCCTTGCGCTATCGCGAGCGTATGGTGATCCGCGGGAACATCACCGAGGTCGAGGCGCATGAAAGTGACAATAGGCGTGCCATCGGGGAGAACCTGCACATCGCTGGGAATAAACCCGAAATGCTCCGTATACCAGGCACAGGTCGCTTGATAGTCGGCCACTTCAATGACGATGTGACCCAGTTTGAGTACTTCAGGCGGAGCAATCGGCGGACGCTGCGTGGCGTTGATTCGCGGCTGCTCCTGCGCCAGATTCCAAGACAGAGGAGCTCTGTGTACCAGCGTTTTACCAGGAATCTGGTCGCAAACAGCTTCCACAATGAAGCCGGAAGGATCGGTCAGCCTGACGTAACACCCGCCACCAGGATGTTCCGATTTCTCGACCGGTGACGCGCCTGGGATTCGCGTCAGTTTTTCCAGATCCTTGAGCGACTGGACTGCCAGTCCGAACCCGATAAAACATGCATGTTCTGCACGATGGACGCGGTAACAATATGAAGTGGCGTCGGTGCCTCTTAGATAGAGCGTATCGGCCTCCTGCCGACTTACCGTCAGGCCGAAGTCAGTCAGGAAACGCGCTGCCTCATTCAAGTCCGGCCGTTGGAAGATCAGGTGAGTCAGATCCTGGGCCTTTACCGTCGGCTGCGCATGCCGCGCGGGGTGTGGTGTCGCCAACCGGTGCAATTGGTTTTTGTTGTTCATTGTTGTTGTTTTCCGGGTTTTAGGGCAAAGCTGTCCCCGCACCCCTGAAAATCAGGGGTGTCTGGTTGGGTCAGTTAACTAACTCAGTCGATAGAAGGAAGTGCCGGCAACTCTGTGGTCGCCAGCGCACGCGCCTCCTCTGGCGGCACTCCCAATGCCCGCAGCACCAGCTCGGCGGTGTCAGAGCCCGATTCGCGCCACGTTCTGTGCCCTTCCAACACCAGGAAAATCGAGCCGAGAACGCTGCTCGATATCAGCGTCAGTACAGAGAGCAATTGCTCCTTTTCAAACGTGTACCGCCCACTGGACAGTCCGCTCAGAAGATCCGTGGTCGCTTGGCTGCTGAACATTTCGCGCAACGAAGAATTGCTCATGGCGAATTTATGGATGAACGCCCCCCACTGGGAGTCTTCGTGCGCTCGACGAATGAACAATCGAATGCCATTGGCAAGGCGCTGAGCCGGATCAGTGAGGGAATTGAAGCTCTTGTTGACGCGCTCATGCATCTCCTTCGCGAGATGGCTGGCGACCGCCTCGAACAGGCTTTCCATGCTGTCGATGTTGCTATAGACCGTTCCGCGCGCCACGCCCGCCTCTTGTGCGAGGTCGAGAATGTTCACTTGTGAGGTGCCTCTTTCAGCGAACAGGCGAAAGGCGGCTTGATGAATTCGGCGCTGTGTTGGATTTAGGGATTCCACGGTTCTCTCTCCAGGATTACCTCATGGATCGATTGAACACTCGTGTTCATTTTACGTCAACACTATTTTTTAGCATGTTGGATTTTATGTCCGAAAACCGACCGCGAACCTAACAATATGGACGCCATGATCGATGTCATTGGGTCAACAAAAGTCCTGCACATTGACATAACTGAACACGCATGTTCAATTATGTTGGCCGACTTTTATCAGTTGAAGGACAGAACATGACCGGCTCAAATCTCTTCAAACCGCTTCTATTGCCCAACGGCACGGTGATTCCAAACCGAATCGCCAAGGCCGCCATGGAGGAGAACCTTGCGGATGAGGAACACGCTCCAGGGGAAGCGCTGGTAAAGCTCTACCGGCGCTGGGCGGAAGGTGGTGCCGGTCTGATCATCACTGGCAATGTCATGGTTGATCGCCACGCCTTGACCGGACCGGCTGGTGTGGTGCTTGAGGATGATCGGAACCTGGGAAAATTCAAGCTATGGGCCGATGCTTGCCGCAGCCGTGGAGGCCAGGCCTGGATGCAAATCAATCATCCCGGACGACAGCTATTGGCTTCAATGGGGCAACCGGCAAGGGGCCCCTCCGCCGTTGCGGTCGATATCCCCGGACTATCTAAAGCTTTTGTGCCGCCCAGAGCCTTGGATGAGCAGGAGATCGATGAGCTGATTGAGCGCTATGCCCAAGCGGCGGTGTTGGCAGAGCGCGCCGGATTCACTGGCGTTGAGATTCATGCCGCGCACGGCTATCTATTCAGCCAATTCCTGTCGCCCTTGACCAACCATCGTAACGACCGCTGGGGCGGCAGCCTGGAAAATCGTGCGCAAATTCTGCTGCAAACCATCGACGCAATACGCCTGCGAGTGGCACCGATTTTTTGCGTCGCTGTGAAGCTCAATTCCGCGGATTTTCAGCGCGGCGGTTTCGATGCCGAGGATGCGGCTCGGGTGGTGGAAATGCTCAATGCCAAGGCGGTCGACCTGGTCGAATTGTCCGGTGGCAGCTATGAAAGCCCGGCGATGCAGGGGCAAACCCGCGATGGCAGCCGCCTGGCTCGAGAAGCGTATTTTCTCGAGTGTGCGGAAAAAATAGGAGAAATAGCGCACATGCCGCTGATGGTCACCGGCGGCGTGCGCAGAAAGGAGGTCGCGGAGCGAGTGGTGAGCGGCTCGGTGTCGATGGTGGGGCTTGCCACTGCGTTGGCAATCGAGCCGGCCCTGCCAAGCCAGTGGATGGCAGGTCAGGACACCGAAGTGGAGCCCATCGTCGTCCGCTGGAAGAATAAGGCACTGGCATCGCTTGCGTTGGCGTCGGTGGTCAAGAAGCAACTCGGCTTGTTGAGCCAAGGCAAGCAGACAAAACCCAGGACGTCGCCACTCATGGCATTGATCGGTAATCAGCTGAAATCTCGTCGCCAGGCGAAGAACTATCGGCAATGGATTGGCCGGGCTTAGCGTAATGCCAGTAAGTTAAGGCCACGATACGGTCCGTAGCAGCTGGCGAAGCCTGCGTCCGGCTGCGCAGCAGTCGCAAACCCTGCAACCCCGATTAATCTGTGATACCGCAGCGCCTGATTTTACGATCGCTGCGCGATCGAACGCAGCCTTCGGCAGCTGCTACGAGGAATGCGCGAAGCCAGAACGTCCTTCTTATCGGTCGAGGATGGCATCAGGGTAGCGGCTTACCGGCGATTCTCTTGGCTCTGGCAGGTGTTACGCCCAGAGCCTTGAGAATCATCTCGGCGACCCGCTGGTCGTGCTCCACCACCGTACGACCCTCGACAACCGAACGCATGGCGCCGGTTGTGCACGATACGACCATGTCCAGGGCGATCCCTTCGTCCTCATAAGCGAAAGTCCCCGCGTGCAGACCTTCACGCAGATCGCCCAGCACATGAGCAGCCAGGCGCGAGCGCATGGCCTGATCGGAATGGATAATGCGCAGCAGTGCATTGGCCCATTGATGGTCGTACGCGGCCCGGCATACGAACATGCGCACACCAATCGAAAGCCGCTGTGCACCGCAGTGCACGTCCGAACTCAGGGCGGAAATGGCATCGGAGAACTCGCTCGCCATGGCGATGCCAACCGCCTCGAGGACTTCATCACGCGTTCGAAAATAGTTGTAGATGGTGCCGTTGGATACCGCGGCCTCCGAGGCGACATCGAGCAGTGCAATCTCCCCCACCTCCTTACGCGCGACAAGACGCAATGCCGCATCCACCAAGCCGCGACGGGTGCGTTCACGCTTCTTGTGGCCCCGAGTGAGAGGCTCTTGCTCAGTTGCTTCTGAAGGAAAAGTGGGGGAAGGCATCTTCAGGCTCTTAATCGAGGGGGTTCGTTGATGGTAATGGAAATGCTATCGGCAGTGGTGTCGGCGCTAGCCAACAGGCCCCTGCAGTCTCGAAGGAGACTGCCTGCCTCTGCGCCGGGAGCGTGGTGCATGATGATCCGGTCGGGACGAACCGCGACGAGCGTTCCTTTGGGGGCCAGCGGCAGGATGTCATGGCTCATGTCTTCGATGAAGTCACAGCTGCCGCCGGAGCGTTGACCGCGTGTTCTGACCTCCAAGAAGTGGCCTCCCATTTTTTCCCAGGAAACGATCTGCTCAGTGGTTAGCAGGGACAACGGGTCAACCCCCAATCCAACCAGGGTCAGGTTGTCTCCAAGAGCATCGTCGCTCAGTTTGATCTGCTTTTGCATGTTACGAATCCAGGTCTGGGGAAACAGGCTGCCACGTACCAGTTTGTCGCCCCGACGATGCTGCACGAACAGGCCTTGTTTGAAGGTGTTCTTCGGCTTGATGTCCAACTGTTCGAAGTACTTCCTGGTAGCGGGAGTCAACGCCAGCATGCGCATCAGGCCGTGGATAAAGAAAGCTGCAATCTTGTTCTTGGGCATCACCATACGGCCCATGAGTTTCGCCAGATTGATCATCGCCTGGGCATGGGGGCGGCGCTCTACGTCATAGGTATCGAGTATTGCAGGCGCGGCATGGCCGCGAAGGACCCAGGCCAGTTTCCAGGCAAGGTTGGCGCCATCTCGAAGTCCCGCTACGAGGCCTTGCCCGACAAAAGGAGGGGTGATGTGTGCTGCGTCGCCGGCGAGGAAGATGCGTCCCTTGCTGAATCTGTTGCAGCAGCGCGCGTGGAATCGATACACCGCCTTGCGCTCTATTTGCAGCTCCTGCGGGTTGATCCATGGCGCGATCAGCCGGGCTATGCTTTCCGGGCTTTCCAGTTCTTCCCGGGATTCACCGGGTTGCAGCATGAACTCCCAACGCTCCCTTCCGCCGGGTGCGGGCATGTGCGGCGTTGGGCGCTGCGGATTACAGAGAAACTCAATGTGATCAATCGCTGACTTATGCCGGTTCATGACATCGACAATCAGCCAATCCTCCGCATAGGTCTGCCCTTCGAACTCCTGGCCAATCAGTGCCCTGACCCTGGAGCTAGCGCCATCCGCACCGACCAGGTACTGGGCGCGAACGGAATGCGATTGCCCACTCTGATCCCGTACGGAGGCGACGACGCAATCCGACTCCTCGACCAGAGTCTCAAGCGCGAAGCCACCAAGACTGGTCACTGACTTCAGTCGGGAGACCTGGCTTCGCATCGCGTGTTCGAGGTCGGGTTGATAGAACGTCACAAGTTTTGGATGGCCGTCGATGCACCCCTCAGTATTGGCGCGACCAAATTGCCCGAGGACCGGGGAGTGCATCTTCACTTCAGGGATAACGATCTTCTCGAAAGCATCTTCCGACAATCCGGCGAGTTGCAGGATGCGAAGCGCCTCGTTGTCCAGAGCGATGGCGCGGGGCATCAGTACGACGTCATGGACCTTGTCCAGTACCAGGGTCGTGACCCCATAGCGGCCCAGAAGCGCCGCGATTGTCGCACCTACCGGACCATAACCGATAACCAGCACGTCGACGGCGGCGGGAGGCAATTCGCAAACTTTCTTGTTGTTGTTCATCTCGAGCCCTTGTTGTGATTGAAGTCGTGAGACGTGGAGATCTCATCGTCAGGCAAGGTGAAGGTATGTAAAATTGAGACATATTTCAATATTGAAATTTTCGTCATTAGCATTTCCGGTTCATTACCGCACCGTGATGAGGTCATGTGAGCTATGCCGAGGGTCAGTTTCCGACCGGTGAGGCTTGGCTTCTGAGCAGATCAGCGTTGTTATTGGAGTAATGGTCCAGTGCTAGAAACTATGTTTTTGTCTTCAGGAATCCAACGTGGCGCGTCCGCAGCCCCATCCGAACCCCGTCCAGCTCTGCTTCGTCGAGTTCGTGCTCGACGAGGCCAACGCCTGCTTGTTGCGTAACGGAGAAGCGGTGGCGTTGGCGCCAACGCCCTTCACTCTGCTGTGCGTACTTGCACGCCAGCCGGGATCGCTGGTGACCAAAGATGCCTTGCTTGATGCCGTGTGGGGGCATCGGTTCGTCAGCGATTCAGTGCTGAAGACGGCCATCAGCGATCTGCGCAAGGTACTGGGCGATGACCCCAGGCAGCCTCGCTTCATCGAAACTGTGTCGCGGCGCGGCTATCGCTTTATCGCTGCGCCCTCTCCTGCTCCTTCGATGCCACCGGCACCCGCGACGGTGCCAGCGGCCGATGCGCATCCGTCACCGCCATTCATCGGTCGCACCGACGAGATATCAAGACTGCAACGGGCATGGGAGCGGGCGGATGGCGGCCAGCGTGCAGTGGTCTGGCTTGCCGGAGAACCGGGGATTGGCAAGACCACGTTGATCGAGCATTTCCTCGCCAGCCTTGGCGGCGTCGCCTGCGCACGCGGTCATTGCGTGGAGCACCATGGCACTGGCGAGCCGTACCTGCCGGTGCTGGAGGCATTGGCCGATCTGTGCCGCAGAGACCCCGCCCTGCCGGCGCTGCTGCGCGCCGTGGCGCCGACCTGGCTGCTGCAACTGCCGTGGCTGAGCACCGCGCAAGAGCGAGACGCGTTGCGCCGCGAGCTTGCCGGCATCGGTCCGGATCGCATGTTGCGGGAAATGGGTGAGCTGCTGGACCGCTACACCGAGCAGAGGCCGCTGTTGCTGATAACCGAAGACCTGCATTGGAGCGATCGGGCGACGGTCCAGCTCATCGACTATGTGGCGCGGCGACGTGGCCGCGCGCGGCTTATGTGGCTGGCGAGCTTCCGCGTCGCCGAGGTGGTGGCGCTCGATCATCCGCTCAACTCGTTGCGCCACGAACTGCGCCTGCAACGTCTGTGCGAGGAAGTGGTGCTCGATCCATTCTCGGAAACCGAAGTCGCTGACTATGTCGCGCTGCGTTCGACCTCTCTGGCCCGCGATGAAGCCTTCGTGCGTGCCCTGCACGAGCGCACCGACGGTGTGCCGCTGTTCGTGTCGTCAGTCATCAGTGAGGTGATGGACGCCACGGACGACGACGCCACCATTGAGGCCCGGCTGGCGGGAATGGCGGTTCCCGAGAACCTCGCGGCCATCATTGATCACTACATCAGCAAGCTCGGGCCGGAGCAGCGCACACTGCTCTCGGCGGCAGCGGTATGCGGAGTCGAATTCCGGGTCGAGACAGTTTCGCTGGCCCTCGAGCGCGACCTCGCTTCTGTGGCCGACACCTGCGAGGAACTGGTGCGCGAGCAGGTATGGCTCACACGGTCGCGGGCCACCGAACTTGAAGAGGCGATGGAGCTACCCCACTCGTTCCGGCATGCCCTCTTCCGCCAGGTACTGTACGACCGCACGCCGCGCTCATTGCGCACCCACCTTCATCGCCAGGTTGGCACTGCGCTCGAACGCGAGCGCACGGCCGGTGTGCCGGTTGCGGCCTCGGAGCTGGCGACGCATTTCGACCGGGCCCGGCAGCCGATGACCGCGCTGCGCTATTACGCCGAGGCCGCGGAAGCCGCGCTGCTGCACTTCAGCCCGGCCTTGTGCATCGGCCTCACTGAGCGCGCGATGGTCCTGCTGCGCCAATCGCCAGAAGGGATAGAGCGCGATACGCTCGAAATCACCTTGGCCACGCTGCAGGGCGTGTCGGCGTTCCACACACTCGGTGTCGGCAGCGAGGCCAGGAACGCGTTCGAACGCGCCTACACGTTGCTCGCGGATATACCCGAACATCCGATGCGCGGTCGCCTGCTGCACGGATTCGGCTATCTGCTCGGTCTGCGCGGCGACTATACGCAGGCGCTGGCGGTCGCGGAACGCGCCGAAGCCCTCTCGTCCGAGGCAAACGATCCAGCGCTCATGCTGGTGGCGTGCATCGTGCAGGGCGAGGTGCATCATCTCCAGGGACGCACGCAGGCGACCCGCCGCTGGCTGGAGCGCGCACTCGCAATCGCCGAACCGCTAGACATCGGGGCGAACGAGATCTTTGCGGTCGATCCTCAGGTCATGCTGCACGGCATGTTGGCCATAGAACTTGTGCGTTCTGGCCTGGTTGAGCAAGGCCGAGCTCACATGCAGCAGGCGCGGACCCGCGCACAAACGCTTCGCCAGCCTATGACCTGGCTGGTCGCCACCTGGCAGGAGGTGTTGATCGAGGTGCGGATGGGGAACCCTGTACGTGTGGCAGCGCTGGCCGACGACATGCAGACGCTGGTCGACGAGTATTCGCTCGCACTGGGACGCACAGCTTGCCGCTGGTGGCGCGGCTGGGCCGACGCGCGCAACGGCGCACCGCGCGACGGCTACCGCAACATCCGCGAGGCCTATGAAGAACACACCGGACTCGGCATGCGCTCCGGTGCCAGCGAGGTGCTCGGCTACGCCGCCGAAGCGTTGCTGCTGGCGGGTGATTGCGACGCTGCGCAAGTCGAGCTACAGGAAGCCCTGCAGATGGGGGAAGAACTGGGCGAGCGCGTGTACCTGCCGCAACTGTTGTTGCTGGAGGCATCGATTGCGCGGATGCAGGGCCGGCTCGATGCCGGCTGCATCGCGGTGCGGCGTGCGGTTGAGGAGGCTCGCGCCCAGGAAGCACCGTGGCTGGAGCTGCAGGCGTTAGTCGAACTGTGTGGGCACCACGACGCTACGGCCGAGGACCGCCAGGCCTTGGCGGCGCTGCTTGACCAGTTGCCCGAAACGGATGGAACCGAGCTGGTGAGACGAGCGCGCTCGCTGCTTCAGGCGGCAAAGTCTGACTGACAAGTTAAGGGCACAGACCTGTGGGAGCGAGCCTGCTCGCGATGGCGGCGGGTCAGCCAATATTGATGCTGAATGTACCGCCATCATCGCGAGCAGGCTCGCTCCCACAAGTTCGCGGTGTTCAGGTCCTTAACTTACTGGCATTAATTTCTGAGGGAGCGTCACGGTCCCGACCGAAGTCTGACCTTTCGCTTACGACTCGACCCAGGGGACGGCCTACGCTGTCGTCGAACTTTCTTGCCCCTGGTCTGTGATGAGTCTGAACCCTGAATCCAAGTACCCGAGCCGCCGCTCGTACGTCGTGAAGCTGCGTAGCGATGCCGCGCCGGGGGCCCTCGTGGGCCGCCTCGAAAACCTGGTCACCGGGCGTCAGCGCGAGTTTTCGTCCGCCGATGAGTTACTGGAGTCGATTGACTCGGACCTCACGTCGGCGGCCGGCGAACACGCGGCAGATACCGACGGCGAGTGACGCCTCCAACATGAATGAGCGCTCGATATGGCGACCGAACGGCGACGTTTCGCTGACGACTTCGCGCACACCGGGCCCTACGCTGATGCCATCTCGAATCTACACGAGTCCCATGCGATGCCGCGACTTCCAGTTTCCTTTCCACTGCCCCTCCACACTGCTCGGACGACCTTGCAACGCGCCGTGCGCCCGGCCGGGCTAGCCGTTGCGGCCGCCCTTGCCACTTCGATCGCCCTCGCCCTGGCTGGTTGCTCCACGCCGGTCGTCAAGCCGTCGGTCGACCTGCCGAGCAACTACGCCGCTAGCACAGCCTCCGAGATGGAACCCGAGGCGGCATGGTGGGAGGTCTACCACGACCCGATGCTGACAGATCTGGTGCACCGGGCAGCGCACGAGAACCGCGACGTCAAGATTGCCGCCGAGCGCCTGCGCGCCGCACGTGCCGGCGAAACGGTCAGCCGTTCCTGGCTGCTCCCGAGCGTCGGCGCATCCGCCTCCGGCAGTGATCGCAGCAGCGGCTACAACTCGGCCACGAAACAGGGTTATCCGGATACCAAGACCACCAGTGTGGGCCTGGACGTCTCGTGGGAGCTCGACCTGAGCGGCCGCCTGCGCGCCGGCGCAGCGGCGGCCGACGCCGATGCGCTGGCCGCGGAGGACAGCATGCGCGGCGTACGCCTGCTGGTCATGAGCGACGTTGTCAGAAACTACTTCACACTGGTCGGCGCGCAGCGCCAGGCCGCGACGCTGCGTGCCATCTCGGCGATGCAGGACGAGACGCTGCGTCTGGTCACCGCGCGCCAGCAGGTGGGGCTGGCATCCGCCTTCGACGTCGAGCGCGCGCAGACCGACGCCTTGTCGGCACGGGCGCAGATTCCGCCGCTGGAAACGCTGGCGGCTGTATCGCGCCATCGTATCGCGGTGTTGATCGCCGATCAGTCGTTCAATACCGCGAACATCCAGCCCTCGAATGGCGATGCGCAGGTGCCCGAGGCCAAGCCGGGCCAGCCCGCCGAGCTGCTGCAACGCCGACCTGACGTACTGGCGCTGATGGCGCAGCTCGACGCAGCCAATGCACGCCGCCAGCAGGCCGCGGCCGAGTGGTTCCCGCGGCTCTTCCTCGGCGCGTCCTTCGGCCAACAGGGCCTGAGCCTGAACGGCGTCGATCTCGGCGCTGCGCGCTTCACCAACGTGGCGGGACTGCTGGCGATGCCGATCTTCAACGCCGGTCGCACGCAAGCGATCAACGACGCTGCCGAAAGTGCTCAACAAGAGGCGGTGCTGCGCGCCGAAGACGGCATCGTACGGGCACTCGAGGATGTGGAGAACTCTCTCGTCACGCTGGCGCAGGAACGCCGCCGCGCCGGGTCGCTGCAATTGGCCGCCGCGTCCGCGGAGTCTGCGCAGAATCGCGCCCAGTCGCTCTATAACCGCGGGCAGATCGACCTGTTGCCGCTGCTGGATTCGCAGCGGGCGCGCCTGGCGGCACGCCTGAACTCCAACGAAAGCAATACCCAGCTGCTGCTCGATAGCGTGCAGCTCTATAAGGCACTGGGCGGGGGTTGGCAGGTGTTCGAACAACCCGCCACTCCCACCGCCGCCACCAAAGCCGACCGGCCACCACTTTCTTAAGAAACTGCCTTTTTCAAAGAGGAACCGCCTTGAAAACCTCCCTTACTGCGGCCGGCGCTTTGGCCGTGGCCGTCATGCTGTCCGCGTGCAGCCCGGACCAGCCGACCGTTCAGGCACCACGACCGGTACGCACCGTTGAAATCAGCTACGACAATGCCCGCGACATCAGTCGCTACGTGGGCACCGTACAGTCGCGACATGAAGTCGACCAGGCCTTCCGCGTGGGCGGCAAAGTCGCCCAGCGCAAGGTCGATGTTGGCCAGTTTGTGCGCGAAGGCGACGTGTTGGCTGTGCTGGATGACAGCGACTACCGCCTCGCTGAGGAAGCCTCACGACAACAATGGGCGGTCGCCGTCGAGCAGACGCGCCAGGCCGACTCGGACCGCCAACGCCTGACTGCACTGAAGGTTGACGGCTCGGTCAGTGCGGCCGACGACGAGCGCGCACATACAAATGCCCAGACCGCGCATGCGACCGCCGAGGCGGAGGCGCAAAAGCTCGAGCTCGCGCGCAACCGGCTCAAGTACACCGTGCTGCGCGCTTCGCGTAGCGGCGTCGTCACGGCTGTGCGCTTTGAGGCCGGGCAGGTCGTTCCGGAGGGCCAACCGGTTGTATCGATCGCGAATCCGGATGAATCCGAGATCGTCGTCGATGTGCCCGAGGATCAGCTGTCCGACTTCAAGGAGGCGCATTTCAAGGCCTCGCTGGCCAGTGCACCGAACGAGATCTTCGATGTCACGCTGCGCGAGCTGTCGCCGCAGGCAGCGGCGCAAACGCGCACCTATCGCGCGCGGCTCAAACCGATGCAGGCGCTGCCGCTGGGCGCCACTGCCACGGTAACGGCCGAGCGCGTGATGACCAGTGTCTCGGTGGCGGCGGTACCCGCCACGGCACTGACGCAATACGGCGGCCAGCCTGCGCTGTGGGTGGTCACGCCCGCGGGCAAGGATCCGGTAGGCGTCGTCGAACTGGTGCAGGTGGCGGTGCTGGGCTACCGCAACGACGAGGTGCTCGTCTCCGGGCCGCAGGCCGGCGCATTGGTCGTCACCGCCGGGGTGCAGAAGATGGCATCCGGACTGAAGGTCGCGCTTCCCGGCGCAGCGATTGTTGACGCGAACACCACGCAGCAGGCCACCCGATGAACAACCTGAACCTCACCGACTGGGCGCTGCGCCATCGCGCCATCGTCCTGTTCATGCTCCTCATTGTCGCAGTGGCCGGCGCCTTCAGCTTCACCCGGCTCGGTCAGCTCGAGGATCCGAACTTTTCCGTGCCCTCCATGACCGCCATGGTCATCTGGCCGGGCGCCACCGCCCAGCAGATGCAGGACCAGGTCCTCAACCGCATGGAGAAGAAATTCGAGCAGATCGACAACTTCGAGAAGGTGGTCACCTACGCGCGGCAAGGCTACGCCGGCATGACGCTCACCGTGCGCGGCGGCACCTCCAAGGCTGACCAGCGCGAAGCCTGGTACCAGGCGCGCAAGAAACTCAACGACCTGAGCCTGGAGATGCCTGACGGCGTGATCGGCCCGATCCTGAACGACGAATACGGCGACGTGTACGGCCTGATGTACGCCATCAAGGGCGACGGCGTCGGCCACGCCGACCTGTCGGACGCGGCCGAGGACATCAAGCGCCAGATGCTGAAGGTGCCGATGGTCAAGAAGATCGATCTCATCGGCAAGCAGGCCAAGCGTGTCTACGTCGAGTTCTCGCACGAACGCTTGGCAGCGCTGGGCATTACACCGTTGGCCATCGCCGAAAGCCTCAAGAGCCAGAACGCCATGTTGCCCGCAGGCCAGATCGACACCCGCGGCGACCGCGTCATGGTGCGCGTGAGTGGTCAATTCGCCAGCGAAGAGGCTATCCGCAACATACCCATCGCCGCAGGCGGTCGACTGATCAAGCTCGGCGACATCGCGACCGTTACCCGTGGCTTCGAGGATCCGCCGACCTACACGGTGCGCCACAACGGCCAGCCAGTGCTGATGCTCGGCATCACGATGACCAGCGACGGCAACATCGTGGACCTTGGCAAGGCGATGGACACAGCAGTCGCCAAGATCCAGTCGGAGCTTCCACATGGCGTGGAGCTGGAACTCGTGGCCGACCAGCCCACCACGGTGAAGGATGCAATCCTGGACTTCGGGCGCGCGTTGGCCGAGGCGCTGATCATCGTGATCGCGGTGAGCCTCGCCAGCCTGGGCTGGCGCGCCGGCCTCGTGGTCGCGACCACGGTGCCGCTGGTGCTGGGCGGCGTGGCGCTAGTGATGCTGGCGATGGGCTGGAACCTCGAGCGTATCTCGCTCGGATCGCTGATTATCGCGTTGGGATTGCTGGTGGATGACGCCATTATCGCCATCGAGATGATGGTGGCGAAGATGGAAACCGGCATGGACCGCGTAAAGGCGGCCGCCTTCTCCTATCAGTCCACCGCCATGCCGCGCCTGACCGGCGCTCTGATCACCGTCGTGGGCTTCCTGCCGATCGGCCTCTCGAAGTCCACCACCGGCGAGTACGCGGGCGGCATTTTCTGGATCGTCGGCGCCGCGGTGCTGTTCTCGTGGATCTGTTCCGGCATCTTCACGCCGTACCTCGCGGTCAAGATGCTGCCCAACGACTTGGGCAAGCACCAGCATGGTGATATGTACGATACGAAGTTCTACCGCAACCTGCGCCGCCTGATCGACGCCGCCATCGAGCGCCGCTGGGTGGTTATCGGTGCGACGGTTGCCGCTCTGGTGCTTGCCCTGGCCTGTATCAAGCTGGTACCGCAGCAATTCTTCCCCAACAGTTCGCGCCCTGAACTGGTCATAGACCTACGCGTCAAGGAGGGTTCCTCGTTCGCCGCGACGACCGAGCAGGTCAAGCACATGGAGGAGATCCTGGCGAAGGACGAGGACGTGCGTTTCTATACCGCCTACACCGGCGCTGGCGCACCGCGCTTCTATCTCTCGCTCAACCCCGAGTTGCCGAATCCGGGATTTGCCCAGTTCGTTGTGATGACCAAGGACCTGGATGCACGCGAGCGGGTACGTGAGAGGCTGGTGACCTCGGCTGACCAACAATTCCCGCAGGCGTGGGTGCGCGTGACCCGGCTCGAGTTGGGGCCGCCTGTCGGCTACCCCGTGCAGTTCCGCGTCGTCGGCCCCGATACCCAGGTGGTGCGCCAGATTGCCCGTGAGGTGGAGAACATAGTTGCGTCCAACCCGAAGGTGCGCGACCTCCAGCTCGACTGGAACGACCCGGTGCGCACGCTGAAAGTGGAGCTCGATCAGGACAAGGCGAGCGCGCTGGGCCTCACGCCGGCCGACGTGTCGCTTGCGACCCAGACCGTGATGAACGGCGCCACCCTGTCACAGTTGCGTGAGCGCGAGGACCTGATCGACATCGTGGCCCGTGCCGTGCCCGCTGAGCGCCTGAGCCTCGACACATTGAAAGACATCAACCTCTACACGCGCCAGGGCACGGTGGTGCCACTGTCGCAAGTCGCACAGGTACGCTCTGGGCTGGAAGAACCCGTACTGTGGCGCCGCAACCGCGACATGGCGATCACGGTGCGTGCCGACGTGAAGGATGGCGAGCAAGGTGTATCGGTGACGCAGGAGATCCAGCCGTTGCTCAAGGATATCGAAGCGAAGCTGCCGTCGGGCTACCGCATCGACGTAGGCGGCGCGGTGGAGGAAAGTGACAAAGCCAACAAGGCACTGCTGGCGGTGGCCCCGCTGATGATGATCAGCATCCTGCTGTTGCTGATGCTGCAACTGCAGAGCTTCTCTCGCATGTGGATGGTGGTGCTGACCGCACCGCTGGGCCTGATCGGTGTGGTGCCGGCGCTGCTGGTGTTCCAGTCGCCGCTGGGCTTCGTCGCAATCCTGGGCATCATCGCACTGGGTGGCATGATCATGCGCAACTCGGTGATCCTGATCGATCAGGTACAAACCGAGATCGCCGAAGGGCGCGACCCATGGAACGCTGTGCTGGATGCCGCCATTCACCGGGCCCGTCCAGTGATGCTGACGGCACTGGCCACCGTGCTTGCAATGATCCCGCTAACGCGCAGTGTGTTCTGGGGACCGATGGCAATTGCGATCATGGGCGGCCTCACCGTGGCGACGCTGCTGACGATTTTCTTCGTCCCGGCGTTGTATGCCGCATGGTTCAAGGTGGGTCGCCAGACGGCCGCTGGCACCCAATCGGTGAGAGGTGACGCCGCGCTCGCTTCTGACTGATCTGAAACAGAACACCTCGCGACGTGCGGGCAGGGTTGACGTAGCCCCCCCGCACCTTTCTCAGCCCAACTCACTTTCCCGAATGAGCTTCTTGTTAATCTTCCCGACGCTGGTTTTAGGGATCTCGGCAACGAACTTGAACTGCTTGGGAATCGCCCATTTATTGATCCTGCCCCGCTCGACAAATCCTTGAAGGTGCGTCTCCAGGATCTTGCGGTCGAGATACTGCCCAGGCTCGCACACCACCAGCGCCATCGGCCGTTCGCCCCATTGCTCGTCCGCAATGCCCACCACCGCGACCGACATCACGGCCGAGTGCTCGCTGATCAGGCTCTCCAGTTCCAGGGAGCTGATCCACTCCCCGCCTGTCTTGATCACATCCTTGATGCGATCCTTGATTTCCACTCCACCCAAGGCGTCGATAGAGGCCATGTCGCCGGTGTGCAACCAGCCGTTGTGCCACAACTCGGCGCCCTTTTCGGTTTCCTTCAAATAACCTTGAGTCAGCCAGGGTGCGCGCACCACGATCTCGCCCAGGGACTCGCCGTCATGGGCAACGTCATTGCCACTGGCATCGATGATTTTCAGGTCGACCATCGGCACTGGCGTACCCGTCTTGATGCGGGTGGCCAGTTGGGTTTGCGTGGATTGATCGAGGTCTTTGTCACGCAAGTAAGTCAGGCACAGCAATGGGCAGGTTTCCGACATGCCGTAACCGCTGTGCACCTGAATGCCTTTGGCGCTCGCTTCGCTGGCAATGCCCAGTGTCAGCGCGCTGCCGCCCAGGAGCATTTTCCAGCCATCGAAACGAGTCCGTTGCGCTTCCTCGCAGTTCAGGATCATTTGCAGAATGGTCGGCACACAGTGGGAGAACGTGACCTTCTCCTCTCGATACAGCCTGACCAGGCTGTTGGGCTCGTAGCGGCCGGGGTACACCTGTTTGATCCCCATCAGGGTGGCGACATAGGGCACACCCCAGGCATGCACGTGAAACATCGGTGTGATAGGCATGTAGACATCATCGGAGCGCAGCAGCGGCAGCCCCTGATAGACGCCCAAAGTGCCGACGGCATTCAAGGTGTGCAAGACCAATTGGCGGTGGGTGAAATACACGCCTTTGGGGGCGCCAGTGGTGCCCGTCGTGTAGAAAAGGGTCGCGACGGAGTTTTCATCGAAATCGGGAAAGTCGTACTGGTCCGCCGACCCGGCCAACAGGTTTTCATACTCCCCCAGCACCGGTAGCGACGTGTGAGTGGCTGTGTCGTCCGTAAGCTGCAGGTAACCTTTGACGGTCTTCAGCTGTCCGTGAATCTGTTCAACCAGAGGCAGAAAATCGTCATGCACCAGCACCAGGTCGTCCTCGGCATGGTTCATGGTGTAGAGCACCTGATCCGGCGAAAGACGGATGTTCACGGTGTGCAGCACCGCGCCGATCATCGGTACGGCAAAGAAACATTCCAGGTAGCGATGGCTGTCCCAGTCGAGCAGGGCCACCGTATCCCCGGCCTTGACGCCGGCAGCAGTCAAGGCGTTGGCCAGCCGACGGATCCGCTGGTTGAGGGTCTGGTAGCTGTAGCGCAGTTTGTCGGCATACACGATTTCCCGGCCCGGTTCGTAGCGCACGCCGGACAGCAGCAATTGCTTGATCAGCAAGGGATAGGCGTAGGCGCCGTCGGCGGGCGGAATTATTTTTGTCGCCATCATGGTTGGGAGTCCTTGTTCTTTCGATCAGAAGTGCGCTGCGTCCAGTTCGTAGAGGCATTCGCTGCCAGCCTTGGCCGACGCGCTCAACGAGTGGATGCGTGGCAGCAGACGGGCGAAGTAGAAGCGCGCGGTGGCCAGTTTGCTGACGTAGAAATCGTCTTTGGAATGCGTGCTCATGGCAGCCTTGGCCATTCGCGTCCACATGTAGGCGTACGCGGTGTAGCCGAACACGTGCAGGTACTCGACCGAAGCCGCGCCGATTTCATTCGGGTTGTTCTGGGCTCGGTCCAGCAGCCATGCGGTCAGTTCGTCGAGGGTCTCGACGGCGGCGTTCAACGGTTGGGTGAACTCGCCGAGGTCGGCGCAGGCATTGGCGGTAAAGTTGCGGATTTCCGAAGCGAACAGCCGGTACAGCGCCCCGCCGCTGCCGACGATTTTGCGCCCGGCCAGGTCCAGTGACTGGATACCGTTGGTGCCTTCGTAGATCTGGGTGATGCGCACGTCGCGAACCAATTGCTCCTGGCCCCATTCGCGGATGTAACCATGGCCGCCGAAGATCTGCTGGCCGTGCACCGTGGTTTCCAGCCCCATGTCGGTGAGAAACGCCTTGGCCACCGGGGTCAGTAGCGACACCAGTTCCTGGGCGCGGCTGCGAGTTGCCGCGTCATCGCTGTACTTGGCGGTGTCCAGTTGCAGGGCCACGTAGCTGGAGAACGCGCGCCCGCCTTCGTTCAAGGCCTTCATGGTCAACAGCATCCGCCGTACATCCGGGTGAACGATGATCGGATCGGCGGCTTTGTCCTTGTTCTGTGCGCCCGTCGGCGAACGGCTTTGCAGACGGTCACGGGCGTATTCGACGGCGTTCTGGTAGGAACGCTCACCCAGCGCCAGGCCCTGGATACCCACGCCCAGACGTTCGTAGTTCATCATGGTGAACATCGCCGCCAGACCCTTGTTCGGCGCATCGATGATCCAGCCGGTCGCCCCGTCAAAGTTCATCACGCACGTAGCAGAAGCCTTGATGCCCATCTTGTGCTCGATGGAACCGCAGGACAGCGCGTTGTGCTCACCCAGCGAGCCATCGTCATTGACCAGCACCTTGGGCACCAGAAACAGCGAAATGCCTTTAGGACCGGCGGGTGCATCCGGTAACCGCGCCAGTACCAGATGGATAATGTTTTCGGTCAGGTCGTGCTCGCCGCCGGTGATGAAAATCTTGCTGCCGCTGATCTTGAAACTGCCGTCGGCCTGAGGTTCGGCTCGGGTGCGAATCAGGCCGAGGTCTGTGCCGGCATGCGCCTCGGTCAGGCACATTGAGCCGGTCCAGGTGCCGGCGTACATGTTCGGCAGATAGCGCTCCTTGAGTTCCCGACTGGCGTGGGCATTGATCGACAGGCACGCACCAGCGGTCAGCATCGGGTACAGCCCGAACGACAGACTGGCCGAGTTGACCATCTCCTCGACCTGAGCGGAAATGGCCTTGGGCATGCCCATGCCACCGAACTGCGGATCACCGCCAACACCCACCCAACCGCCTTCGGCGAATGCCTGATAAGCCGCGACAAAACCGTCCGGTGCCTGGACCGCGCCGTTGTTCCAGGTGCAGCCCTGTTCATCACTGCTGCGGTTCAACGGTGCGATAACTTCGCCACTGATCTTGCCGGCCTCTTCAAGGATCGCGGCGGCCGTTTCTTCATCGATCACTTCGACCAGGCCAGGCAATTGGGCCCATAGCCGGGACACCTGGAAGACTTCGTTGAGTACGAAGCGCATATCGCGCAAAGGAGCTTTGTAATCAGACATCGTTGGCTTACTCGGAAGTGGTCAGGGCATGCGGCATGCCCTGGCGTTGGGATGTGCCGGTTGCACCGGCTTGTGCCACTTGGGCTTGCGGAACGGGGTGACGCAGCAGGAAGTAAGACAGGGCAGGAATCAGCACCAGCGCGCCGAGCATGTTCCACAGGAACATGAAGGTCAGCAGGATGCCCATGTCAGCCTGGAACTTGATCGGCGACCAGACCC
Source organism: Pseudomonas sp. GL_093 (assembly GCF_057837605.1). Lineage (NCBI taxonomy): Bacteria > Pseudomonadati > Pseudomonadota > Gammaproteobacteria > Pseudomonadales > Pseudomonadaceae > Pseudomonas > Pseudomonas sp. GL_093. The sequence goes on from NZ_CM174448.1 coordinate 4,242,751, forward strand.
AGCACACCACGCCGGCCGCCAGGGTGATACCCACCAGGCCCACGACCCGGCCGGTAAACGACACGGCGTTGCGGTAAGCCTGCGACAGCGGCAGGCCCTGGCGCTGGTAATGCAACTGCACGCTGAGCAGGTACAACGCGTAATCCACGCCGATGCCCACGCCCAATGCGATCACCGGCAGGGTCGCGACCTTCACGCCAATGCCCATGACCACCATCAACGCTTCGCAGAGGATCGACGTCAGCACCAGTGGCAACAGGGCGACCAGGGTCGCGCGCCAACTGCGGAAGGTGATCAGGCAGAACAGCGTCACCGCCGCATAGACGTACAACAGCATGGTGCGATTGGCCTCGAGCACCACAATGTTGGTCGCTGCCTCAATCCCGGCCGACCCGGCCGCCAGCAGAAACTGGCGATCTTCACTGTTGTTCTCCCGGGCGAACTTTTCGGCGATACCCACCACGGCATCCAGCGTCTCGGCCTTGTGATCCTTGAGGAAAGTGATCACCGGCATCAGCGAACAATCGGTGTTGAACAACTCCGGGGAGTTGACCGAGGCTTGCTGCGCGGCATAGTTCAGCACGTCCTGATTGCGCTGGATGCTGTTGAGCTTGGGGTTTCCTTCATAGGTGCCGGCGGTGATTTGGCGCACCGCGTTGACCAGCGAAGCCGTCGCCTGTACGCCCGGATACTGCTGCAGCTCCCAGGCCAAACGGTCGGCGAGGATCAGCGTCTTGTAGTTCAGACAGCCTTCCGGCGCGGTCTTGATCATCACCGCGAACAGGTCGCTGGACAGCGCGTAGTGGCTGGTGATGTAGGCGTTGTCACGGTTATAGCGCGAGTCGGCACGCAACTCCGGTGCGCCACTTTCCAGATCGCCGATCTTCAGCTGCAAGCTGACCATGAAGCCGCCGATGCCCATCAGCACCGCAACCAATACCGCGCCCGTGGCCCATTTGGCCGTGGTGAAGCGGTCGAGCAAGTCCCACAGTTTGCCAAAGCCTTTGGGCCCTTCTGCGCGCGTGTCGATTTTCAGTGCGCGCTCGGCAGCCTTGGCGCCGACGCCGACGTAAGACAGCGCCACCGGCATCAGCAATAGCGAGGTGAAAATCAGCACCGCCACACCGATACTGGCGGTGATCGCCAGGTCTCGGATCACCGGAATATCGATCAGCATCAGCACCGCGAATCCGACGGCGTCGGCCAGCAGCGCCGTGACGCCGGCAATGAACAGACGGCGGAAGGTGTAGCGTGCGGCGATCAGCTTGTGGGTGCCACGGGCGATGTCTTGCATGATCCCGTTCATTTTCTGCGCCGCGTGGGACACACCGATGGCGAAGATCAGAAAAGGCACCAGCACCGAGTATGGGTCGATGGCATAGCCGAGCCAGGCGACGATGCCGAGTTGCCAGACCACCGCGATCAACGAGCAGCCGACCACCAGCAAGGTGCTGCGAACGCATCGGGTGTAGGCGTAAATGATGATCAGCGAAGTGACGACGGCCAGGCCGAAGAACATCATCACCTGAATCAGCCCGTCGATCAGGTCGCCCATCAGTTTGGCGAAACCGATCACCCGGACTTTGTACTGACCCTTGCCCTCCTCCCCGGCTTTGCGTGCAGCGCTGTCGCCGGCGAATTCGATCTTGTCGCGCAACTGCTCCTCGAGCATCTGCGAAAAGGCGTGGTAGTCGATGCGTTGACCGCTGGCCGTGGCCTTGTCCAGCAGCGGCACGATCAGCATGCTCGATTTGTAGTCGCTGGCCACCAGACTGCCGACGATACCGGCACGGGAAATGTTCTGGCGCAGCTGTTCGATTTGCTCAGGCTTGCCCTCATAGGTATCGGGCATCACCGGGCCACCCTGGAAACCTTCCTCGGTAACTTCGGTCCAGCGCACCGCCGGGCTCCACAACGACTTCATCCAGGCGCGGTCGACGCCTTCGGTGAGGAACAATTTGTCATTGACCTGCTTGAGCACATCCAGGTAACCGGGGTCGAAAATATCGCCCTGAGTGTTCTCCACCACCACCCGCACCGAGTTGCCCAAGCCGCGTAACGACTGGCGGTTTTCCAGGAAGTTCTGGATGTACGGCTGGCTCTGCGGAATCATTTTTTCGAAGCTTGGACGCAGCTCCAGGCGCGTCGCGGCCATGTAGCCCAACACCACGGTGGCCAGCGCCATCAGCAGCATGAACAGCGGACGGTAGTTGAACACCAGCCGCTCCAGCCGATTGCCGGATTGGCGGTCGAAGTCCCGCAGATCGCGGATCACCGGCATGGTTTCTTGTTTGATATTGCCCATGTCTGGGTTCTCGCTCTAAGGGTTCGAGGGCTCAACGGACAGCGTCCGTGCACCACGGCTGCCAACCACCACCAGCGCACCGGCGGCGCGCGTGACGCCAGTCACCGGGACCGGCTCGGCTTGCTGCACCCAGTGCATTTGCGCACCGGCGCCCTGGCTCACCAGCATCTGCCCGCCCTGAGTAAACAAGCGGTAATCACCCTGCGCATCGACGATGCCGGCGGTGATGCTGACGTGCAGGCCACTGTCCAGCGGGGTCCAGCTGAGACCGCCATCGGTGCTGCGCAGCACATTGCCGCGCAAGCCGTAGACGAGCGCTTCCCCAGGTTTGCCGAGCACACCGAAAAAACTGCCCTGATAAGGTGTCTGCATGGCGGCAAAGCGCTGTTTTGCGTCATCCCATTTGAGCAACAAGCCCTGCTCGCCGGCGATGTACAGCGCATCGCCGGTGGAGGCGATGGCGTTGAGGTGAAAACCTTGCGGGTTGTCGGTGCGGTCCTGGAAAGGCGTCCAGCTCTGGCCGCCATCCTCGGTGCGCAGGATCAAATTGAACACCCCGACCACATAGCCGAGGTGCTCGTTGGCGAACCAGACATCGAGCAAGGGTTTGTCGGCGCCCTGCGCCACCAGGCGCTCACCTTCGGCGACCAGCAGCGGCCATTGTTCGTTGCCAGGTTCTGCATGGGCCAACGCCTGGTAATGCTTGACCAGCAAGGCCCCAATCTCGCGGCCGTCCAGTTGCTTGCGCCAGGTCGCACCCGCATCGTTGCTGTGCAACACCACACCATCGTTACCCACCGCCCAGCCCTGGGTGGTGGTCGGAAAACTCACCGCAGTAAGGTCGGCACTGGCCGGCACAGCGGCCTGCTGCCAGTGCTGACCGGAATCATCGGAAAACACAATATGGCCACGCTGGCCGACGGCGATCACGCGCTCACCGGCGCGGGCCATACCGGACAACGGACTGTTGACGGCCAAGGTGCTGACCCTGACAGGCAGGTCCAGCACATCGACGTAGTCGGCTGCGTGGGTGATGCCTTGCAACACGCCGAGCACAACGCCAAACGCCAGCTGCAAACAATTTTTATACGAACACATACCGCGTCCTCTTCGGAAAACCGCGCCGGGACACACGTCCGTGTGCCTGACGTTGAAACCTGGCGCCCGCTCGCTCCCACCGCCTCGTGTGAGTCGAGCGGGCGTTTTTGCGGTTGGCTCAGCGAATACCGGCGCCGGCCAGGGACTCCGACGACCACTGCGCCTTGGAGAGCGGGTCGATGTACTTGATGCCGCCGTAAGGGCCGACCACTCCGTTGATGTTGTAGGTGCCGCCGACCAGGTCGTAGATCATGAACGGCGTGGAGTCCGGCACCTGCTTGTCATAGCTCTGGCTGAGGAAGGCGAAGGAACCGCGATAGAGCTGGCCACGGGCGTCGTATTGATCCGAAGCCAGAGCGGTCCAGCTGTCTTCGTCGAGGTAGAAGCGGCGCTTGGCGTAGATGTGGCGAGCACCGGACTTGAGGGTGCCTTCGACGACCCACACGCGGTGTTTTTCCCAGCGCACGAAGTCCGGCGAGAGGTGATTGGCGGTGGTCAGCGACTTCGGATCCTGGACGTAGGTCAGCTTGTAGGTGTTGTAGGGCACGATCATTTCCTGCTTGCCCACCAACTTCCAGTCATAGCGATCCAGCGCCCCGTTGAACACGAACACGTCATCGTAGGTGCCCGCGCCGGCGGTGCCAGGGTTCGGCGTGTCATAGGCCAGGTTCGGCGCCAGTTTCACCCGACGCTGGCCAGGCAAGTACTGCCAGGCGCGACGTGGTTGCTGCAACGGGTTGGCGGCGTCCTTGAGCATGATCGCTTCACCGGCCCGGCGCGCTGGGCCGGTGTAGGAGAGCTTCATCTGGTAGTACACATCGGCGCTGCTGATCGGCTGCGTCAGGTTTTCGTAGATCGGATAGGAAATGAACGCCTGCCCGGTGATCGCCAGGCTCGCAATACCAGCGGAATCGACGTTCCACGAGTCGTACTTGGTGTTGATGCTCACGCCCTGATAACGCAACAGGAAGTTCCACATCGCTTCGTTGCCCGACTGCGGGATCGGGAACGGTGCCCCCGGCAGCACGTTGTCGATGGCCAGCCCACCTTCGAGCGACTTGGCGCCGCTGGCGTTCTTCACGCCGTTATCCAGGATGGCTTGGGGCAGCGAGACAGTGCGGTGAGTCGGGAACACATCGACACGGAAAGTCGGGAAGCGCTTGGCCAGTTCGACCGTGGTGGCGCTGAGCATATTCTTGTACTGATCGACGTTCTTGCCATCGATCACCAGCAGCGGTTTTTCGTTGGCGAACGGGTCCGGACGCATGCTGTCGCCGGCTTTGAAACTGGCCGGCGGCGTGGTCAGGCCACCGCTGTAGGCGGGGATGGAACCATCAGCGTTCCCGGCCTTTTCGGCGCCCACCAAGGTCAGGCTGCTGCCGAGTTTCGCAACGTCCTGGGGTGAAACAGCGGCCTGTGCCTGGGCGGCAAGGACCATGGCCAGCGAAGCGGCCAACACGGTTTTTGCGAATTTCATCTTGTTATTCTCCTGCTTGCATTGAGCAAATCAGTGGTGCATCAAAAAGTGGTTTTCATCGTCAGGTAAACGGCGCCACGGTCCTCAGTCGTGGCCCCTCCACCGGAGAAGGCCGAGTAGCCACCGCCGTAACAGGCGTAGTTTTCATTGCCGCTAAAGGCATTGGGTGTGGAGCCGTCGCCGCTGCCGGCATTGGCCGCGCCAGTGCTCAGACCGCTGGTGTCGCACTTGTCGGTCTTGCCGAAGGAGTCCACGTACTTCAGATCAACGAAGTATTTGTTGTACACAACGGCCCCGAGGCCGATGGCGTAGTTACCGGTGTCTTTGGCACCGCCACCGGACACTGGCGACACTCCGGCAAGGCCCACGTTGACGGACATCGGTGCATTGAGGTCGACGCCGGGAAACACCTGGTACCAGGTTGGTGTGAAGTTGACCGCGATGCCCCAGTTGTCCCGGGTCGGCTGGTCGATGCCGCGATAGGTGTCCTTGCCCTTGTAGAGCGCCTCGTTCTTGCTATCGAGCTTGAGCAGGTTGCTGTAATACAGCTCGCCCAGCAGAGTTGCCGAATCGAACACCGGCGTTTTGGCAATGGTCATCAGACCGTTGAGCGTCCAGTGCAAGGTGTCGCCGGTGGCGGCCATGCTGTCGCCCTTCTCCGGGGTGTCATAAACCACACCGGTGGCAGCCGTACGCGCCGGCAACAGACCAAGACCCGCGCCCAGGCCTAGCGGACTGTTCGTGCTGACAATCGCCGGAATACTGGCCAGCGGCATGTTGTGACGAATGTTCAGGTCCGAACCCACACTCACCCCGCCCACATCCTTGGACAGGCTCAGGCCAACGATCTTGATGTTGTCGGCATAGGCCATTTGATAGGTGGCGGTGCTCAGCGAGTTGAGCGTATTGACCACCGCAGGCACTTGCCCTGCCGGCGGGGTGCCGTTGGGGTTGGCCGAACTCAGGCCTCTGGCATCCAGCCAGGCTTGCGGCAGGATTTCCGAGGTTTCGCGGTAGTAAACGCCGAGGGTGCCGTCCAGCCAGGCTGGTGACCACTTGGCCATAATCCCCCAGTCACCACGCTTGTCCGGCGTAAGGTCATGACCGCGACGCACATTGGTCAACCCGTTGCAGGGCGCCAGACCACACCCCAGCGGACTGCCCGGCACCACGCCATTGGTGTTGCCCAGCAGGAAAGATTGCGCACCGAAGCCGACCAGATCGGAACCGCCGTAATAAGTACCCGCTTCCGGCAGGCGCGCGGCGTCCCAATCGAGGAAATACTGGGCGCCCACGGTCAGTTCGGGATTGACCGTGAATGACATCGACAGCTGATTACGTGGAACGAACAGTTCCTTCGCTTCAGTGCCCGGCGAGGCAGCCAGTTTGGCCAGGTCCAGGCCGGATTGGCCGTAACTGATCGAATGCACCGGGTTGAGAATGGTCTCGCCCCAGAACACGTTGTGCTGTCCGGCCTTGACGCTCAGCAGCGACTCCTCGCCCACTTCGGTGCTGTAGAACACGAAGGCATCGAGGATTTCGCCGGAGGGACCGGTGTAGTAACGCTGGGCATAGTTGCTCAGGTGCGGGCTGCCATTGCCGACGTTGTCGCCGGTGACCCCGGCCAATCGTGGGTCGTTGGCGACCAGCCCCGACCTTGCGTCGTTGCCGTTGACGAACGGGTTGGAATTGGAACCGGTGTTCTCGTAGGCCTTGTCATACCAACTGGCGGCGCTGACACGAAAACCCATGTGGTTCTGGTAGACCACATCCATCTCGGTCAACAGGTCGATACGGTTGGTGATGTTGGTCCCGGCCTTGCGGAAGTTGTAGTCGCCGTCGTTGTTGTTCGGCGTTGCCAGCATGCGTTTGTCAGCGCTTTCGGTGCGCACGCCGTAGTTGTACTTCACGGTGTTATCAAGACGCATGGTCCAGTCCGGGTTACCGGTGTCGATCTCGACCGCCTGCGCGACCGGCACGGCGGCGGCCAGAATGGCCGAGGCCAGCAAGGTGTAACGCGAGGGTGCGAACCCGTGACTCTTATTGTTGTGCATTGCGTTGTCTCCGCCTTTTTGTATTTGTTTTAAGCGCAGCCGCCCTCGCGCAACCCCTTGTTCCAGGGGTTTACGTTTTCAGGAATGAGGGCAAATGCCGGATGGCGCGGGCCAACCGACGCCTGAATTAGCGGTCCAGTTCGAGGATGAGTGCTTCGGCGTGTGGCCAGCGCCCATACCCGGCAGCAGGATTGAGATGACCGACTTCGCCGAGATTGAGCAGTTCGCTGCCCCAGCCTTCGGCCATGCGCGTGGCGGCGTCCAGGCTGGCGAGGTGGTCGTTGGTACTGGCGGCCACCAGACTGCGGAACGGCAACCGGCCTTTGGGTAGAGGGTCCCAACCCTGGGTACGCAGGGTTTCAGCGCAGGGGTAGCCTTGCGGCCATTGGGCATCAAGGTCCGGCGGAGCGGCCAGTAGCGCGCCCTTGATCGGCCGACTGTGCCGCGCAGCCCAGTGCGCAACCATCAACACGCCGGCGCTGTGAGCGACCAGAATCACCGGCCCGTCGATCTGTTCCAATTCATGCTGAATCGCTTCGACCCGCTTGGCGCAATCGAGTTTGTCGGTGTCCAGCGGCGGCACACTGCGCACCTTGCACAGCCTGGTTTCCAGCAACGTTTGCCAATGTTCGGCAACGTGCTCGCGCAGACCCGGTACGATCAGAACGGTTGCGGCAGTTTGCAGTTTGTCCACTTCAACACCTTCGCTTTCTCGATGACTCGACTGGCTCTATCGCCAGGGGCTTTTTGTAGGACTGACATTAAAGAGCGCCCGCCCGAAGCGCTTTTCATTGGACGTCAGGCACTTTTCTTTTCATGACAAATTTCCAGGTGTTGGCGCGCCGCGACCATTGGTCGAATATCCCCGCAGGTTCTCTACAGCTCACTGTAATCAATGGGTGAGCGTCGATTGCTGCACAACGACGGTGTGATTTTGGACAGCATTGGGCGAGCGCCCTCGACAACGTCACAACTGTTCAATTGTTGATGTGCTGGATATAGTCGCCACGCAAATTTGAATCGCAACCGGCCCAGGAAAGACCTTCGCATGCCCAAGCTTGTTCGCGCCGCCGTCTTGACCAACTACCTGGAAGTCACTCAGTACTTGGGGTTCAACCCGCGCGATGTACTGGCCGGCGTCGGCTTGAGCAAAGCCAAGCTGCAAGCCCCTGAACATCGCATTCCCATCGATGCCGCCGTGCGTCTGCTGGAGGACTCGGCCGTCGCCAGTGGCTGCCAGAGTTTCGGCCTGAGCATGGCCGAGTCGCGCCAGCTCTCGGACTTCGGCGTGGTCAGTCTGCTGCTCAGCCACCAGCGTACGCTGCGCGATACGTTGCAAGTGCTGGTGCACTACCGTCATCTGATGAACGATTCGCTGGCCCTCTTCATCGAGGAGGCGGGCAAGATGGTGATCATTCGCGAAGAGGTGGTCACCGAATCGCCGATGCCCTGCCGACAAGCCAATGAACTGGCAATCGGGGTGATGTTCCGCCTGTGCGCCGCCCTGCTCGGCGCACACTGGCATCCCTACAGCGTCAACTTCACACACCAGCCTCCCGACAACCTGCAACTGCATCGCCGTCTTTTCGGCTGCAAGCTGGAATTCGGCAGCGAGTTCAATGGCATTGTCTGTCCCAATGCCAGCCTCGACATGACCAACCCCCATGCCGACCCGGCCATGGCGCGCTACGCCCAGAGTTACCTCGACTCGCTGCTGAACCACGAAGGCCCTTCGATGCTGTTCGAGGTGCGCAAAGCCATCTACCTGTTGTTGCCGATGGGACGCGCCACCATCGAGCAGATCGCCCAGACCCAGGGCATGAACGTTCGGACCCTGCAGCGCCGCCTCAAAGACGACGGCTGCGCCTTCAACGACCTGATCAACGACGTGCGCCGCGACCTGGTGCTGCGCTACCTGGAAAACCCGAATTACTCGTTGGGCCGGATCGCCGACATGCTCGGCTACTCCATGGCGAGTTCCTTCACACGCTGGTTCATCACCCAGTTCGGCATGCCGCCGGCGGCTTGGCGCAGCGCGCAAAAACAACCCAAGGCACCCAGCGAACCAAGCACCCTGCCCGGCTCCACGGAACCCTGGGTTGACTGATACACCGCGTTGCATGGTTTACGACTGCTACGCAGCCGGACGCAGCCGGACGCAGCCTCGCAGGCTCGGCAGCTGCTACAGGGTTTTACCCCAAAAAAAAAGCGGCGACTGCTGGTACAGTCGCCGCAAAAGAACCGGTGTTTATGACACCGGCCGGGAGCCCCACTGCGACTAGGAGTCGACCGCAGTGCAGCTCTGTAGCAGCTGCCGAGCCTGCGAGGCTGCGTCCGGCTGCGTAGCAGTCGTAAAACCATGCAGCTCGGTGTGTCAGTCAACCCGCGCATACCGGATTTGCGAGGACTTCGTCCTCGAACGCAGGCTTCGCCAGCTGCTACAAAAGATGCGTCGCAGCCAGTATTCGTGACCGGACTTAGAGACCCCAACGCAGCAACAACAGCACCAGCACGACAAGGAACACCGTCTCCCCCACCATCAACAGGATCGGCTTGATGCCCACCGCCGCCAGCTCCTTGAGCTGGGTCTTCATACCCAAGGCGCTGATGGAAACCACCAGGCACCAACGCGACAGTTCATTGACCGATCCCTGCACCGCCGGGGCCACCCATCCGGTGCTGTTGATACAGGCCAGAATCAGAAACCCGACGGCGAACCATGGCAGCAGCGGCGGTCGTTTTCCGGTCGGGTCGGCGCCCTGCATGCGGGTAATCATGGCGGCGCAGACGATCACCGGCAGCAGCATGGCGACCCGCATCAGCTTGACCACCGTGGCCGTATCGCCGGTCTCGGTCGACATGCTGTAACCGGCACCGACGACCTGGGCGACATCGTGGATGGTCGCCCCCAAGAACACGCCCGCCACTTGTGGCGACAACGACAGCCAGTTGGCAATCATCGGGTACACGATCATCGCCAAAGTCGACAGTGCCGACACCCCGATCACCGTGAATAACGTCGCGCGTTCTTTCTGCGGGTGATTGGGCAATGCCGCCGCCAGCGCCAACGCCGCCGACGCACCACAAATTGCAGTGGCCCCACCGGTGAGCATGCCGAACAAACGCTGAAACCCCAGCGCCTTGGCCGCGATCACTGAAACGCCGATGGTCACCACCACCAGAATCACCACCAGCGCCACAGGCTTCCAGCCCAGCGCGGCAATCTGTTCGAGGGTGATGCGCATACCCAGCAACGCCACGCCAATGCGCAACACAGTGCGTGCGGTGAACTCGATGCCGGCCTTGCAGGCGCCGTCACCGGCCAGGAAGTTCAGCGCCATGCCCAACAGCAAGGCAAACAGCATCACCGGCGCGCCGTAGTGCTCGGACAAAAAGGACGCAGCAGCTGCAACGATCAGACTGACGATAAAGCCCGGCGCCAATTCGCGCGTTCGGCTGTGGATACGGGTGAGAGCGATGGCGCTCATGGCGCGGCCTCCTCGGGAACGATGACGATGAACGCCTGGCCGTCGATGATCTCGACCGGGTAGTTGGCGACTTTGACAGCAGTGGAATTGAGCAAGTAACCGCTGCGCAGATCGAAGCGCAGGCCGTGGGCGCAGCATTGAATCACCCGCCCCTCAAGGCGTCCGCCACACAGCGAGGCGCCCTGGTGCGGGCAACTGTCGTCGATGGCGAACACGTCACCTTCGACGTTGAATAACGCCAGGCTTTTGTCATCGAATTCGAACAGTGCACGACCGCCCGCCTGCGGGAGTTTTCCGGCAGGCACAGGGATACGCCGGTTCATGCAGGTTGCCGCTCGAGTTCACTTTCTTTCAGTGCCTGGCTCATGGCCCCGAGCAATGCCTGAGCAGGTTGTGCACCGATCACCGTCATGCGACGGTCGAACTGAAAGCTCGGCACGCCACTGGTCGCGCCGGGGAAGCCATCAAATGGCGTGGCGTCGCCCTTCAGGCAATCGAGCACCACGTCCGTATCGACGCCGCAGGAGCGGGCAATGGCGAGTAAGGTCTCGCGGCATCCCAGGTTTTCGCGTCTGCGGAAATAAGCGGTGAACAGCCGTTCGAGCAACATTTCACGCTGAGTAGCATTGCCCAGTACGCTGACTCGTTCGAACAAACGGTGGGCGTCTGCGGTGTTGGGCATCGTCTCGATGTGGCTGAGGTCGAGGGTCAGTCCAACCGCCGCGGCAGCCTGCTGTACCTGGGCTTGGCGCATGGTCATAGCGTCGGCATTGCCCAGGCGTTTGCGGTAGAAGTCGGCGAAGGGCTCACCTTGTACCGGCAACTGAGGCAGCAACTGCACGCCATGCCACACCGTGGTGATCTGCACATCCGGTTGGCGACTGCGAAACTGTACCTGCGCATGTTCCAGTTGACGCTTGCCGATCAGGCACCAGGGACAGATGAAATCGAAGAACACATCAATACGTAAACGACCACTCACAACTTCACCTCTAACACTGCTTTGCTCATCGAATCGTGGACTTGCTCGCCCTTAAGCCGGGCAATGTCCTTGTGGTAATGACACTTGGCATAAAAGAACACGGCCGCAGCCGCGATGCTGACCAGCGGCACTAATTGAAAAGCAGCCTGCAAGCCGATGAGGTCGGACACCTTGCCGGTGATGAACGGCCCAGGCGCCAGCCCCAACATGTTGTTGGCCAGGGTCAGCGTGGCGAAGGCCGTGCCGTGGACCGAGTAATGGGTCAGGTTGGCAACCATCGCTCCGCAAGGGCCGGTCGTGCCGGCGGCAATCAACATGCCGAGGCAGATCAGCACCAATTGCACAGGCCCTGCCGGCAGTGCGAATGCCGCCGACAACAACAGGCAACTGCCCAGGCAATAGGCGATGGCCAAGGCGACTTTGCGCTCCGGCGAATGGCGCGACAGTCGATCGCTGAGCATGCCGCACAGGATCATCCCCGCACCGCTGCACAGCACGATGATCGCCGCGACGCCGCCCGCCTTGTCCGTGGCCATGTCGTAATAACGATTGAGGTAACTGGGCATCCACACAATGACGGTGCCGCCGACGAACAGTTGCAAGCCACTGCCGATGTAGGCAGCGATCACCGAGCGGCTGGAAAACAGCGTACGCAATGGACGCTTGACCGCTGCAGCCGCCTTGTTCGCCGCCAGGGAGGCACGTTGCGGAGCAATGCGTGCTTCCTTGACGATGACCGGGTAAAGCACCGCCAGCAGCAGGCCGAACAGCGACATGCCGGCGAACGACCAGCGCCAGCCAAGCTTGGCGGCGATTGCACCGCCCAGCGCCATACCCAATACCGAACCGAACATACCGCCTGCCATGAAGGCACTGGCCAGCGTTGCACGCAGGTGTTTGGGAAACACCGAAATCACCACCGCGATGCCGACGCTGCCGTACGCCGCTTCGCCGACGCCGACCATGAACCGTGCAATGAACATCTGCTGATAGTCCTGCGCCACGGCGCAGCCCAGCGTCGCCAGACTCCACAGCAAGGCCATCAGCGCCAGGCTCTTGACCCGGCCAAAGCGATCCGCCAGCAATGACAAGGGAAATGTCAGCAGCCCCACCATCAAGGCGACAATGCCACTGAGCAGGCCGAGCTGGCCGTCGCTCAAGGCCCATTCGCCCTTGAGCATCGGGAACACCGCGTTCAGTACCTGGCGCGACATGTAATCGGAAATCAACAGCCCGAACGTCAGTGCGAAGACGATCCAGGCATACGGACGCGCAACACCGACAGCACAGTCGTCATCGTCTGCGGCGATTGGGTGAAAGGCCATGCAGCCTCCTCAAAGCTTCGTTTTATTGTTGTTATCAAGCGTGTTGCAGTGCAGCGAGCGGGAGGCCATTGACCTCCCCTTCGTCTACCGATCAGCCGCGTTGCGGCACACCTTTCTGCCCGGCCTTGCGGTTGGGGGCCATGCCATTGGCCAACAGAGTTTCTTCGATGCTCTGGTACTGCACGCCGATGCGGTAGATCTCGCGGGCTTCTTTGCCGGTGGCGATTTCGCGACCCAGTTCATGAGCGATGCGCACGGTCTGCTTGATCTGCGCAACTGAGCCGAAACGATCGCCCTTGTGATCAATAATAGTGTCTTCATTGCCCACGCGCGGGTGCATGCCCATGGCCATCGACATGGTGTTGAACGGCATGACGTTCTTGAGCAGCGACTCGGAGGTCAGGGTGCAACCATCCGGTGCGCGGTGGATGAAGTTGAAGAAGTTGAACGGATTCGGGCCATCGAAACCACCGCCGATGCCGATCCAGGTCAGGTTCAACGGGCCCTTGTAGACGCCCTTGCGCACCAGGCGCTCGAGGGTTTCCATGGCGTGCATGCCGGTCAGTTGGAAGTGCGGCTGGATGCCGTTGTCCATCAGACGCTTGAGGTGCTCGGCGACCCAGGCCGGGCCTGCCGGTACGGTCATTTCGCTGTAGGCGGCCTGATACAGGGGATTGGCCAGGGACGTGCCTTCCAGGTATTCCGGATACAGCAGTTCCATGATGTTCATTTGGGTGGTGTTGATCGCCACCGTGACCTGATCCGGTTTTGGCGTCAGCTCGGCCAGCATGTGTCGCGTATCGTCAGACAGCCACTTGGCGGCTTCGCCATCGCTTTCCGGCGCGAAGGAAATCGAACCACCGACCTGGATGATCATGTCCGGCACGGCTTCACGCACACCGGCGATCAACTCGTTGAACTTGGACAGGCGCTTGGAGCCCTTGCCGTCCAGTTCGCGCACATGCAGGTGCAGAACCGTGGCACCGGCCTCATAACACTCGACCGCTTTTTGCACCTGCTCGTCCATGGTCAGCGGGATGTCTTCGGGGAAGTCTTCCGGCATCCATTCCGGGCCGTACGGGGCCACCGTGATGACCACCTTATCCATGTTTTCCGGGTGCAGGGAATCGTCGAAGAATTGCATGAGTTACTCCTGTTTTTATGATTGTCGCGCCCACCCGGGATCGTGCCGGGCAGACGTCTTTACGAGTGCGAATGCAGAAGGGGTCGATCAGTAAGTCTTGTCGCCGATGATCCCGGCGCGATCCATCTTGCGATGGCACGGCGGGTAATCCATGACGGCGTAATGCTGGGTACTGCGGTTGTCCCAGATGGCGATGCTGTTGGGCTTCCAGCGCCAGCGCACTTGATACTCGGGGATGTACGCCTGGCTGATCAGGTAGCGCAGCAACTCGCTCGCGCCCGGGTTGGCGTCCTGGCCGAAACGCACCCGCTCAGGGGTGTGGTAGTTACTGATGTGAGTGGCGAAGGCGTTGACGAACAGCACCTTCTCCCCGGTTTCCGGGTGAGTACGCACCACCGGATGCTCGGCGTCCGGGTACATCGCCCTCAGTGCCAGACGCTTTTCAATCGGCATGGCGGCACCGAAGCTGGCTTCGATGCTGTGGCGCGCGCGCAGGTCGGCAATCTTCACCTTCACGTCTTCCGGCAAGCGCGCGTAGGCCTCGACCATGTTGGCCCACATGGTGTCGCCGCCCACCGGCGGGCACTCCACGCAGCGCAGCACGCAGCCCATCGGCGGGGCCTCACGCCAGGTGGCATCGCTGTGCCAGGAGTTTTCATAACGGTCCGCCGGCTGGTCCGGGTTCTTGTAGATGCGCACCAGCCCCGGATGATCCGGGTCGCTGCCCGCCACCGGGTGATCTTCCAGCTCGCCGAAGCGGCGGGCGAAGGCCACGTGCTCGGCGCGAGTGATGTCCTGGTCGCGCAGGAACACCACGCGATGCTTGAGCAATTGCGCACGAATCTCGGCAAACAGGCCATCGTCATGCACCGCGTCGGCAAGGTTGACGCCAATCAGTTCGGCGCCAATGCTGCAGGTCAATTGTTCGACTTTCATGGCAGACGACTCCCTTAAATGACGAAAATCGACGAGCCCGTGGTCTTGCGTGATTCCAGGTCGCGATGGGCCTGGACGGCATCCTGCAAAGCGTAGTGCTGGTTGATCTCGATCTTGATCCGACCGCTGCCGACATGGTCGAACAACTCGCCCGCCAACGCGGCTTTTTCCGCCGGGTCGGCGATGTAGTCGGCCAGGGCCGGGCGGGTCATGAACAACGAGCCTTTCATCGCCAGCATCACCGGGTCGAAGGCCGGGATCGGACCGGATGCCGTGCCGACGCACACCATCAGGCCGCGGCGCTTGAGCGAATCCAGGGAGCCCATGAAGGTGTTCTTGCCGACGCTGTCGAACACCACGTTGACACCCATGCCGTCCGTCAACTCGCGAACGCGCTGGGCAACGTCTTCATGGCTGTAGTTGATGACATGGTCGCAGCCATGGGCCCGGGCGATTTCACCCTTGACCTCGGTGGACACAGTGCCGATGACGGTCAGGCCGAGCAGCTTGGCCCACTGCGAAACGATCAGGCCCACACCACCAGCGGCGGCGTGCAACAGAATGCTGTCGCCAGCCTTGAAATCGTAAATGCGCCGCATCAGGTACGACGACGTCAGGCCGCGCATGGTCATGGCCGCGGCGGTCTCGAAACTGATGGTTTCCGGCAGTTTGATCAGCGGCGCGGCCGGGATCAGACGCTCGGTGCTGTAGGCCCCCAGTGTATTGAGAAAACCGGTGTAGGTGACGCGATCACCCACGCGGACATTGGTAACCCCCTCGCCGATGGCCTGGACCACTCCGGAGGCTTCAACCCCCATGCCATTGGGCATCGGGATCGGGTAAGTGCCATTGCGAAAGTAGGTGTCGGCATAGTTCAGGCCGACCGCCACATGACGAAGTCGAACCTGGCCTGGACCGGGATCGCCCACTTCGACTTCCTCATAACGGAGGACTTCGGGACCACCGGTTTCGTAGAAGCGTACGGCTTTGGCCATTTTTTCTTATTCTCCAATCTGCAAGATGGGCGTGCTGCGTCGAATTGCGCTGATTGGACTGTAGGACGCCGTCTGACGAGTCGCTTCTCATCAGACGACAATGGCTTTTCATTTCATGACAACTGCGTGCGTGTACGAATCCCGGAAACGAGAAAGCCCGGCGAGTGGGCCTGATGCTGTTCCTTAAGGTTGGGGGACATATCCGTTTCTGCGGTCACGGCGGCTTATGGTTCCGCTCTTACAGCCAGCCCTTTCAAGGTGTTTTCCCTTTATGGGCCTTAAGCACCCGATCGGTCGACACATGAGCATTGGCAGCCTTTCCCTCCAGCCATTCCTTGGGCTTGGCGATTTTTGGACCACGTATGCTTTTGGCGACCTGCTTAGGCTTGATATTCCTGGCCAGCGCTAACAGCCGCTTTGCCAGCGTTTCTGAGGTCGATTGAAGTGACAGGTAGTCTGAGGGCAACGCGATCTGCATGCCCTCATAACCGCTACGCACTTGCACCGCCAGATGGAAGGTCGAGGCTTCCCAACCTTCAGGCTGCGTCTCGCAGTGAGCCTGCTCCACACTACGTTTGAGAACCGCCAGAACGTTGTAGGCCAAGATCGCTGAGGCAAAACCCAACAAGGCCGCCCGGGGAGAGCCGAGGCTTTCGATTTCACTGTCCAGCACCGATTCAAGGCGCTGGAACATCCCTTCGATACTCCAGCGACGACGGTATAAGTCGGCGATTTGCTCAGCGCTGATGGTGTCGGGCAAGTTGCTCCAGAACCACATCACGCAGTCGCCTGATTCGGTAGGTGTTTGCAGGCTCAGTTCAACTCGGCGCCAGCGGTAGCCGCCTTTGAGTTCGATAATTTGTTCACGCACTGTTCCGGCGTCGACAGGCATCGCTTCTTGCCAGTCGCTTTCCTGAATCAGCCTTGGATGTTTACTTGGCTGGCGAATAATGAATGAAGCGCTCGCTTCCTCGCAGGCCTGCATGACGGGCAGCGTGCAATAAAGCCGATCGGCCATCCACAGCTGTCCTGCACTGGCGCAGGCTAACAACGGCAGCACGCTGACGCGCTCACTGGCGTAGGCATCCTCGCAAGGCTGCAAGTCAACGATCTGATCCAGGTCAGGATCGTAAACCACTACCGAAAACCCCGGCCGAGCCGCGCCTCGTTCACGCCGCAAAGCCCCCAAGCGTTTTTCGGTAGACGGCAGGTGATTGCCGTCAACGATGCGCAGCTGCCAGCCGGGCAAAATGGCTGAACAGCCCAACTCTTTTATCGTCGGAGCCAAGCGCTCTGCGCTGCCGGTGACCAAGGCTCGCAGCAATGCCGGTTCTGTGCGGCTGACCTTGTCATAGAGCGCCGCCAAGGTAACCGGTAGAGCATCCATCTGGCGCGCAGCGGCATGTAAGGAAGGCCGTAGGCCCAATGAAACAAGGGACATCAGCTCAACGATGGTCGAAAACAAAAGCTCACGCGGGTACTGGCGTTGACGATGCTCTTCAAACACCTGATCAACCCACTCAGCAGGAATGGCATGCTCCAGTGCCAACTTGACCATGACACTGGCCGGTGCCTTTTTTTCAAACCGCGCTAGAACTTCTGCCCACATCGTTTTCGTCACCCTGACTGGAGTTTTGGGGGATTTTAAACGAAGACCTTGAAAGGGCTGGCTCTTACAGCGGGTCACTTTCGAAAAGCGCGAAAGTAACCAAAGCGCTTCTGCCCCTGTCGTTCGGTGCCTCGCTTAGGCTCGGCATGCCCTCGCTCCGGTCCTGCTCCGTGGGCCCGCCGCCATCGGCCATCCATGGCCGGGGGCGGCTAACCCGGCATCCATGCCGGGTTGCCCACTGCGCAGAACCTCCACTCGGCCTCTCGAGGGGGCGGTGCATCAAGATCAAAAGCTGCAGGCGAGCTAACGCTCGGCCTGTTGAGTGGTGAGAAGCAGGTGTTCGCAGCTCTTTCTTGATCGTTCCCACGCTCCGCGTGGGAATGCATCCCGTGACGCTCCGCGTCACCAGTGCGCAGGACTCGAGCCTTGCGTCGACAGCGGAACGCGGAGGGTCCCCGGCGGCATTCCCACGCAGAGCGTGGGAACGATCAGGCGGTGAGCGCGGAGTGTTGTTGATCTAGCTTTGGCTTTTGATTTTGATCTGTTGCCCCTTTCCCAGAGGCCGAACGCAGGTATTGCGCAGGGGGCACCGCGGCAAGGATGCCGCGGTAGCCGCCCCCGGCCATGGATGGCCGATGGCGGCGGGCCCCCGGAGCAATGCCGGAGTGAGGGCATGCCGAGCCTAAGCGAGGCACCGAATGGAGGGGCAAGAGCCCTTGGTTACTTGGGGCTTAATGAGATGGTCAGCCTGACCGAGAAGCCCTGCAGGTTTACGCTTGCAGGGCTTTTCTCGTTTTTGTCGGAGGATCTCTCATGAACACGATGACGCTTCTGGGTATCGACATTGGCAAACACAGTTTCCACCTGCATGGCCAGGACGCCAAAGGTCATCAGGTATTGCGCAAGAAAACCAGCCGAGGCCAATTACTCAGCACATTGGTCCAATTACCCGCCTGCACGGTGGTGATGGAGTCTTGCGGCGGCGCTCACTGGCTGGCTCGACAGATCAGGGCATTGGGCCACGAGGTGAAGCTGATTGCCCCGCAGTACGTCAAACCGTTCGTCAAAGGCAACAAAAACGACTTCATTGATGCCGAAGCGATTTGCGAGGCGGCAAGCCGCCCCGCCATGCGCTTCTGCTCGATCAAAACCGCAGAACAGCAAACGCTTTCGGCCCTGCATCGTGTCCGCGATTCATTGATTGGCCATCGCACCGTCGCGACCAACCAAATTCACGGATTTCTGCTGGAGTTCGGGATCAGCCTGCCCATTGGCGTCGCTGCGTTGCACCGCGTGCCGGCGCTGTTGGACGACCCGCAGCACCCGGTTCCATTGCGTCTCAAGGGCTTGGTAATGCGCCTGCATCATCAAATTCAACAGCTCAATGATGAAATCAAGGACATCGAGTCCGACCTGAATCAGCAGTTGAAAGAAGATGATACCGGCGGCCGTTTGCAGAGCATTCCTGGCATCGGCCCCATCACCGCCAGCGCATTACTGGCGGACATGAGTGATGCATCGAACTATCGCAGTGGGCGCGATTTTGCCGCTTCGTTAGGGTTGGTGCCAAAGCAGTATTCAACGGGTGGAAAGACGGTGTTACTGGGGATCAGCAAGCGCGGCGACAAGCACATACGTCGATTACTGGTACAAGGCGCGCGATCAATCATGCTGCGTATCGACAAACGAGAGGATGCGCTAGGGTCTTGGGTTCGGGAGCTGCTGACGCGTCGGCACTCCAATGTCGTAGCGTGTGCGTTGGCGAACAAACTGGCGCGAATTGTGTGGGCGGTACTGGCCAAGGGTGGCCAGTACAACCCACATCCGAACGCTTGAAACTACAGCTTTATCACCGGCTTTTGCGACGTCACCGACTGATGACAGTAAACGGCAAATGGCCCGACTGAGAACCTGGCATGGAAATCAGCTTTAAAGGCTGAGGGCTTTTTTAGGACAGTCGGGAGCGGCTACTCATCGAGGGCCGAGCGTTGTTACCGCAACGCTCACAATGAGCCCGGATACATTAGCGCAAGCCAGCTTTACCGAAAACAGCCGATGAGGTTGCAGGAGATGGGCTGACCATACATTTCCAAGTGACTCGCTGTAAAAGCGAAACCGCCAGCAGCCATCACCGCAGAAACGGATATGTACCCGGTTTCGGGGGGGAGTAGGCTCAATGGAGCTGGCGTTGTCTCTGTAGCTCTGTCTTCAGCCAGGTGCTCGTCGGCTGGACGCCTGTTGAGCAACGCACTTCATAGGCTTTGCCACTCATGCTGCTTTTAGTGGCAGCGAGATCGATGAAGTCTTCTGCGCTACTCACCAGGTTCTTGCCTTCGAGATAATTCAGCTTCTTTTCGAGATGTGCCCGAGCCTCGGGCCCAGGATATTCACTGCCGTTGCGCACGAACTTGCACTCACTGCGCTCCACAAAATCCAGCAAGCCCTTTATCTCCTGGTTCGCCTGTGGTGAGGTTTGAGCCTGTGCACCGCCTGCCACTGCAAAAAGGCCGATAGAAGCAGTGATCAGCCATTGGCGGAAAATCGGCCGAGTCGCTGCTACTTTCAAAATCCACATGGTTCTTCCTTGTCCAAAAAAGGGTAACTGTAGCGCGGCGTCACCCGAGCAACCAGCAGAACGCTGTGCGATGTGGTTCGTTCGAAAGGATCAACCTGTGGAAGAGAAAGGGGATCAATGAGCCCAATGTCTGTGCGCGAGCAGTTGGCCAAAGTCGCAGTTACTTATCCCTGTATCGGCATCAGACCCATTGATCATTGCCCAGCTCAATGTTGGGCGATTTCCATCTAACCGAATGGAGATGCATTGGCGTGTCATTAGCAGCCATGCACTATTTTTTTAACAAAACAACTTCGGCACGTCTAATCACCTTTTTCCCGGCCTTATAAGCTCCTTATAGGCTCAGGAAATATCCCCTTAGCAGCCAGCCACCACCATTCGTCGCATCAAAAAAGCTACGCGATTTTTTTGACTATTCCTGGCTTAAGGTTTGCAGAAGACGCTCGTAGCAGCCCCAGAACGACGTAATTCTGACGCGACTGCACTTTAATTAACGCTTAGGACGCCAGCGATGCGCTTGGTCAGTCACCGGGAGATGTAACGTGTCAACTCTCAACGAAATCGCAGCGAACCACGCGAGAATGGCCAAGGCTCTTGTCGAAGAGTCAACCGGGCTGAGTGAGCGCCACACCCAGATTGTGGACAGTTTCGAAGTTCCATCCATGGATGCGCAACACATGCCTCTGCACCTTATCGCCGGAGTGCAGGACAACCATTTCGGGCAAGCAACGGCCTACTTGCTCTGACGGTGTTTGATCCGGGCAGCCGTTGGGCAGGCGGTAAGGTCTGCCTGCCGGCGCGGTAAGGTCGAGTCCCACTTCTTGGCCTAAACTCAACTGACTAGCCCGTTGGGGAGCTGCCGGAGTGGCATTCCCATGCTCGAAACTGTAGAGATGTCGCGCGTGAAGCACTTCGCCGCAAACGTTGCCGGCCGAGATTTCGCGGTCGGTGACATTCATGGCCATTTCACTCGGTTGCAGGACGCTCTGGATGCAGCCGGGTTCAACCGCTTGGTAGATCGCCTGTTCAGTGTTGGCGATCTCATTGACCGCGGGCCCGAGTGCCATGACGCGCTCGATTGGCTGGACAAACCATGGTTCCACCCGGTGCTCGGCAACCATGACGACTACGTGGTGTATTTCGATACCTGCGACATCGACAGTTGGATACTCAACGGGGGCTCATGGTTCACGGGCCTGTCGCTATTCGAGAAGCAAGCATTCGCGGCGCAGTTCGCCAAGCTCCCTATCGCGATCGAAGTCGAAACGGCACACGGCCTGATCGGTATCGTGCACGCCGATTGTCCATTTCCATCATGGCAGCAGCTGCGAAAGGAACTGGAGTCGCCGGAAAGCCACAGGCGTCTGCAGGAGGTCCAGCACTACTGCATGTGGTCACGAAGGCGGATCGATCAGCAGGAGACGCATGGCATTGAAGGCCTGCGCGCACTGGTCGTAGGGCATACGCCGCTTTACATGCCCGTCAGCCTTGGCAATGTGATTCACATCGATACGGGTGGCTGGAGGCCGGACCGGGGTTATTTCACCCTGCTGGATCTCGAAACGCTCGAAACCATCCCCGCAAGCTGACTCAACACGGATCGGCCAATACCATTCACTCAAAAAAAACCCGGCCTCATCAGCCGGGTTTTTTATTAACTATTTAGGTGGCATCACTGCCACCCACCATTAACAGCACTTCGGCCCAGCCTTGCTTCCGTAACGAGCTTCCTGGCGTTCCCGAAAGAACACCTCATAACTCATCACCGGTTTGTCCGGGTGCTTGGTTTGCATGTGCTCGACGTAGGTGTCGTAGTCGGGCATCCCGACCATCAGGCGCGCGGCCTGACCGAGGTATTTACCGAGGCGACTCAGGTCATTGAACATGCTGCAATCCTCGATCAAGCGTCCGGCAGAGCCTGGAATGGCGCTTCTTTATCCGTACGTTCTTTAGTGCCCCAGGCGGCGATACCGACCTTGAGTGCAAAGAACAGGATGCTGAAGACCACCAGCAAGAACAGCGCGGTCAGCGTTGCGTTGGTGTAGGCGTTGTAGATCACGTGCTGCATCTGGTCGATGCTCTTCGCCGGGGCGAGGATCTGACCGTTGGCCAGGGCATCGCTGTACTTCTTGGCCAAGGCCAGGAAACCGATCGCCGGGTTGGCATCGAACAGCTTGATGAAGCCGGCGGTGGTGGTGCAGATCAGCAGCCATACGGCGGGCAACATGGTGACCCAGACGTAGCGCTGGCGTTTCATTTTGATCAGCACAACGGTCGCCAACATCAGCGCGATACCGGCCAGCATCTGGTTAGAGATACCGAACAACGGCCACAAGGTGTTGATGCCACCCAGCGGATCGATCACGCCCTGATACAACAGATACCCCCACATCGCCACGCAACCGGCGGTTGCGATCAGGTTGGCGGTCCAGGATTCGGTGCGTTTCAGCGCTGGCACGAAGGAGCCGAGCAAGTCCTGCAGCATGAAGCGTCCGGCACGGGTACCGGCATCGACGGCCGTCAGAATGAACAGCGCTTCGAACAGGATCGCGAAGTGGTACCAGAACGCCATGGTGTTTTCACCCGGCAGAAGGTGGTGCAGGATCTGCGCGATACCAACCGCCAGGGTCGGCGCACCGCCGGCACGGGCCAGGATGGTGGTTTCACCGATGTCCTTGGCCACCGCTTGCAGCGCTTCCGGGGTAATCGCAAAGCCCCAGCTGCTGACGGTCTGAGCCACCGAAACAGCGTCAGAGCCGACAAGCGCCGCCGGGCTGTTCATGGCGAAGTACACGCCTGGTTCGATCACCGACGCAGCAACCATCGCCATGATGGCCACGAAGGATTCCATCAGCATGCCGCCGTAACCGATGTAACGGGCATGGCCTTCGCTGGCCAACAACTTCGGCGTAGTGCCGGAAGCAATCAGCGCGTGGAAACCGGAAACCGCGCCACAGGCGATGGTGATGAACAGGAACGGAAACAGACCGCCCTTCCATACCGGCCCGGTACCGTCGACGAACTGAGTCAGTGCCGGCATTTTCAAGTCGGGCATGGTGATCAGAATGCCGATCGCCAAGGCCACGATGGTGCCGATTTTCAGGAAGGTCGACAGGTAGTCCCGCGGCGCCAGAATCAGCCACACCGGCAATACCGCGGCGACAAAACCGTAACCGATCAACATCCAGGTGATCTGGAGCCCGGTGAAGGTAAAGGCCTTGGCCCAAACCGGATCAGCGGCAATCTGCCCGCCCAGCCAGATCGAACCGAGCAGCAGCAACACGCCGACAACGGAGATCTCACCGATGCGACCCGGGCGGATGTAGCGCATGTAAATGCCCATGAACATCGCGATCGGGATGGTCGCCATCACCGTGAAAATACCCCACGGGCTTTCGGCCAGGGCTTTCACAACGATCAGCGCCAGCACCGCGAGGATGATGATCATGATCAGGAAGCAGCCAAACAGCGCGATGGTCCCGGGAATGCGGCCCATTTCTTCACGGACCATGTCGCCGAGGGAACGACCGTTGCGGCGGGTGGACATGAACAGGACCATGAAGTCCTGAACGGCACCGGCCAACACCACGCCGGCAATCAGCCACAGCGTGCCGGGCAAATAGCCCATCTGCGCCGCCAGGACCGGACCGACCAGCGGCCCCGCACCAGCAATGGCTGCGAAGTGGTGACCGAAGAGTACGTGTTTGTTGGTCGGCACGTAGTCCAGACCATCGTTATTAACGACAGCCGGCGTGGCACGATTGGGGTCGAGTTGCATCACCTTGGTGGCGATGAACAGGCTGTAGTAGCGGTATGCGACGAGATAAATAGCGACTGCTGCGACTACGATCCAGAGGGCATTGATCGCTTCGCCGCGGCGCAGGGCCACGACACTTAGCGCAAACGCTCCCAAGACAGCCACGGCAAACCAGGCGAGGTGTTTAGCCAGACGGGGCATAGCGTGTCTCCTGCCGACAGCCAGTGGACTGCGGCGGTAATTTTTATAATTGTGTCCGCTGTGCGGAGCTGGCCCAATATCCCCGCATGCCGTCTACAAATAAATCCGCGTTACTACGTACGCGGGGTCTACGTAGTTCTACGTAGATGACACTGAATTGATGTCGCCTGATACACCGCCATCGCGAGCAAGCTCGCTCCCACAGGGGATCGGTGTTCGCCTTTCGCCTTTCGCCCCTCACCACTCAACAGGCCGAGCGTTAGCTCGCCTGCAGCTCTTGATCTTGATCCACCCGCCCCCTCGGGAGGCTGAGTGGAGGTGTGCATCCGGGGAGTAGCGCGCAGCGCCGTTCGACGCAGTCGAACACGCTGCATGTAGGTCGTCGCGCAGCAGACCGGAGGGCAGTGTCCCCGGATGGATACCGGAGCGAAGGCACGCCGAGCCCAAGCGAGGGGCCGGACGCTCGGGGCGAGACCTTTGGTTCCTTTGGGGCGTTTGCCAAAGGGACTCGCCGTAAGGGCGAAACCATTAGCGGCCGTTACCGCAGAAATGGATATGTACACCTCAAAGAAAATGGTCGGCTGTCAGGCCGCCTTCGCGAGCAAGCTCAGCTCCTACAGACTGACTGACACCCCAGCCACAGGTCATTCCGTCCAGCACCGCTACTGGACGCGCGTATCTTTGGCATATGATGCCGGGCCTTAGCCTCCCCTCAGCCCGGTCAGGAGCCAAGATGCAGCTCAAACACAAAATCGTCGCGCTCGGGATTCTGCCGCTGGTATTGGCCATCGCCGTCATCTGCGCGCTGGTAATCTCCATGAACCGGCAACTGGGTGAACAACAGGCACAACTGATCGAAGACAGCATTCTGGCCAGCAAGCGCGCCGAACTGAAGAACTACGTCGAAATGGCGCAAAGCCTGATCGAGCCGCTGTACGACGACGGCCACGGTGACGAACACGCACAGCAACAAGTGCTGGAAGAACTGCGCAAGCTCAGCTTTGGCATCAATGGCTACTTCTTCGTCTACGACCACGAAGGTCGCAGCCTGATGCACGCGCGCCAGTCCGAGCTGGTGGGCAAATACCTGTGGGACATGAAGGACCCTCACGGTTTGCCCGTGATCCAGGCGTTGCTCAAAAGCGCGCAATCGGGCGAAGGCTTTCAACGCTATGCCTGGAACAAACCCTCTTCCGGCCAGGTGACCGACAAGCTCGCCTATGTGGTGATGCTGGATCGTTGGGGCTGGATGCTCGGCACCGGCATCTACCTTGAAGACGTTGAGCGCGCAACCCAACAGGCGCGTGACGAAGTGGCCCAGGGCATTCGTAAAACCATGCTGGCGATTGCCGCGGTGGCCCTCGTGGCGGTGCTGTTTGTCTTCGCCAGCGGCATGACGCTGAACGTCAGCGAGCATCGCCTCGCCGACAAAAAACTTCAGCGCCTGACTCAGCGTATCGTCAGCTTGCAAGAGGAAGAGCGCTCACGGGTTTCCCGTGAACTGCACGACGGCATCAGCCAGCTACTGGTCTCCATCAAATTCCAGTTCGAACTGGCCAGCCATCTGCTCGAGAATGGGCAAGCACACGACAAGGGTTTGAGTACGCTGAGAGATGCCACGGAACGCCTGGGGGAAGCGATTGGCGAGGTGCGCAGCCTCTCTCACGACCTGCGTTCCTCGCTGCTCGACACCCTGGGCCTGCCGGCGGCGATCGGTCAACTCGCCGCAGAATTCGAGCAACGCAGCGGCTTGGTGGTGACCTATAACGACAACGAATTCGACTGTCACTTGGTCGACGGGGCAGCGGTCTCGCTGTTTCGCATCGTGCAAGAAGGCCTGACTAATATTGAACGACACGCCCGGGCTAAAAACGTCTCCATTACCCTGCACGGGTCCGAAGATTCCATACGGTTGACGGTGGTCGATGACGGTATCGGTTTCAACGTCGCCCAGGTCGAACGTCGTCACGCGGGCATTGGCCTGCGTAATATCCGTGAGCGGGTCGAGCATTTTGGTGGACGATTCGACCTGATCTCGATGCCGGGACGAAGTGAGCTGGACGTTTGGCTGCCAATGAAAATGCCCGGTACAACACGCTGAATCACCCCCTGACAACAAGAGTGAATACCCGCGATGAACCTGCCCTACCCGATCCGCGTCGCCCTGGTCGACGATCACGCCCTGGTCCGCGACGGGATCAAAGCGCTGCTGGCGGTCATGGCCCCCCTGGAAGTGGTGGGCGAAGCCGAGAGTGGCGCGGATGCCATTGAAATGGTCGGACGCTGCCAACCGGACCTGTTGCTGGTCGACATCAGCCTGCGGGACATGAACGGGCTCGAGCTGACCCGGGTGTTACGCAGCCAGTACCCGTCGCTCAAGGTGCTGGTGCTCAGCATGTACGACAATAATGAATACGTGAGTGAGTCCGTTCGCGCGGGGGCCAGCGGCTATGTACTGAAGAACTCGCCGTCGCGGGAAATCATCGCGGCGATCGAAGCCATTGCCAGTGGCGGCACGTTCTACAGTGCCGAGATCGCCCAGCGGCTCATCGCCGATAAAAATACCGACAACGAGCTGACACCGCGCGAGAGCCAGGTGTTGTACAAGATGGCTCAAGGGCTGAACAACAAGGAGATGGCCCGCGAACTGGACATCAGCGTTCGCACGGTAGAAACCCATCGCCTGAGCATCCGGCGCAAACTCAACATCGACAAACCGGCGGCCCTGGTCAAATACGCGATCGATCACGGGATCATCTCGCGGTAGCAGACATTAATACTCAATGGAAAACCCGGCCTTATCAGCCGGGTTTTTTTTGGTTTTTTATTGGCAACAGCCATTCCCTTCTCCCTTTTCACCACCGTCCGACCAGAAACTCATTTCAGGGACTTGCGCTACCGGTATTATGGTATACCATCAGACGCACAGACACTCTCACCCTACACGGAGCAGCTCATGAGTTTCGAAATCCGCAAGATCGTCAGCTATGTCGAAGAAACCTTTATCGAAGGCGGCAAGGCCACCGATAAACCAGTGACCATGGTCGGCCTGGCCGTCGTGATAAAAAACCCTTGGCTGGGTCGCGGCTTTGTCGAAGACCTGAAACCGGAAATTCGCGCCAACTGCTCCGACCTCGGTGCGCTGATGGTTGAGCGTCTGGTCGGCATCATCGGCGGCGCCGAGAAGATCGAGGCTTACGGCAAGGCCGCTGTCGTGGGCGCCGACGGTGAAATCGAACACGCCTCCGCCGTCATCCACACCCTGCGCTTCGGTAACCATTACCGCGAAGCGGTGAAAGCCAAGAGCTACCTGAGCTTCACCAACAAGCGCGGCGGCCCGGGCACTTCGATCCAGATTCCAATGATGCACAAGGACGACGAAGGCCTGCGTTCGCACTACATCACCCTGGAAATGAAAATTGAAGATGCACCGCGTGCCGACGAAATCGTGGTGGTACTGGGTTGCGCCGATGGCGGCCGCCTGCACCCACGCATCGGCAACCGTTACATCGACCTGGAAGAGCTGGCCGCTGAAAACGCCCAGTAATCAAGGTCGGTAAGAACAACAAAAAGGCATGCAGGAGCGCTCCATGATTCGGCTCACCGCTGAACTCACCCCGGCTGGCACCAGTTACCTGGCGACCGGCCAAGGCCAGCCCGTGGTTTTGATCCACGGCGTGGGCCTGAACAAAGAAATGTGGGGCGGCCAGGTCGTTGGCCTGGCCACGAAGTACCGCGTGATTGCCTACGACATGCTGGGCCATGGCGCCAGCCCGCGCCCGGAAAGCGGCACCCCCCTGCTCGGCTATGCCGACCAGTTGCTGGAGCTGCTCGATCACCTGCAATTGCCCCAGGCGACGGTGATCGGTTTTTCCATGGGAGGGCTGGTCGCGCGGGCATTTGCCTTGCATTACCCGCAACGCCTGCAAGGCCTGGTGGTGCTCAACAGCGTGTTCAATCGCAGCCCCGAACAGCGTGCCGGCGTCATCGCCCGCACCGCTCAAGCGGCCGAGCACGGACCGGATGCCAACGCCGAAGCCGCCCTGTCGCGCTGGTTCAGCCGCGAATATCAGGCGGCCAATCCGGCGCAGATTGCGGCCTTGCGCCAAACCCTGGCAGACAATGACCCGCAGGGTTACCTGACCACCTATGAGCTGTTCGCGACCCAGGACATGTACCGCGCTGACGACTTGGGCAGCATTCAGGTGCCGACACTGATCGCCACCGGAGAACTGGACCCGGGTTCGACACCGGAAATGGCCGAGCAATTGGCCGCACGTATTCCCGGCGCGACAGTTGCCGTGCTCGCCGAGCAGCGGCATATGATGCCCGTAGAATCACCGCGCCTGGTCAACCAGCTGCTGCTGGAGTTTCTCGATACGGCGCACTCCCGACAAAACCAAATAAAGGGGATCGTTGCATGACACTCGCACGCTTCCAGATGTGCATCGGCGGTGAATGGGTCGATGCCCTGTCCGGCAAGACCTTTGAAAGCCTGAACCCGGCCCTGGCCCAAGCCTGGGCCGAACTGCCCGATGCCGACGAAGCCGACGTCGAGCGCGCCGTACAAGCGGCGCAGACGGCTTTCGACAGCCCGGCCTGGCGCGGTCTGACCGCCACCGCCCGCGGCAAACTGCTGCGGCGCCTGGGCGATCTGATCGCCGAAAACAAGGAACACCTGGCGCAGTTGGAAAGCCGTGACAACGGCAAGCTGATCCGCGAAACCCGCGGACAGGTCAGCTACTTGCCGGAGTTCTTCCACTACACCGCGGGCCTGGCCGACAAACTCGAAGGTGGCACCCTGCCCCTCGACAAGCCGGATCTGTTTGCCTACACCGTGCACGAAGCCATGGGCGTGGTCGCGGCGATCATTCCGTGGAACAGCCCTCTTTATCTGACGGCGATCAAACTCGCCCCGGCCTTGGCGGCGGGCAACACCATCGTGATCAAACCATCGGAGCACGCTTCGGCAACCATTCTCGAACTGGCGCGTCTGGCGCTGGAAGCCGGCATCCCGCCGGGGGTGGTCAACGTCGTCACCGGTTACGGCCCAAGCACTGGCGCGGCCCTGACCCGCCATCCGCTGATCCGCAAAATCGCCTTCACCGGCGGCGCTGCGACGGCACGGCATGTGGTGCGCAGCAGCGCCGAGAACTTCGCCAAGCTGTCGCTGGAACTGGGTGGCAAATCGCCGAACATTATCTTCGCCGACGCCGACCTCGACAGCGCGATCAACGGCGCGATTGCCGGGATCTACGCGGCCTCCGGTCAGAGTTGCGTCTCCGGCTCGCGGTTGCTGGTGCAGGACGAAATCTACGATGAGTTTGTCGATCGTTTGGTCGAACGCGCCAAACGCATCCGCATCGGTAACCCGCAGGAAGACAGCAGCGAAATGGGCCCGATGGCCACCGCGCAGCAACTGGCCGTGGTCGAAGGTCTGGTGGCCGATGCCATCGCCGAAGGGGCGCGCCTGCGCCTGGGAGGCAAGCGTCCGCAGAATCTGGGCGATGGCTGGTTCTACGAGCCGACCTTGTTCGAATGCGACCGCAACTCGATGAAGATCATGCAGGAAGAAGTCTTCGGTCCAGTGGCCTCGGTGATTCGTTTCAAGGATGAAGCCGAAGCGTTGGCGATTGCCAACGACTCGCAGTTCGGCCTCGCCGCCGGCATCTGGACTCGCGATTTGGGCCGAGCTCATCGCCTGGCCCGGGACGTGCGCTCCGGGATCATCTGGGTCAACACCTACCGCGCCGTGTCGGCCATGGCGCCGATCGGCGGTTTCAAGAACAGCGGCTATGGACGCGAGAGCGGCATCGATTCGGTGCTGGCTTACACCGAGCTGAAAACAGTGTGGATCAACCTCTCCCAGGCACCGATGCCTGACCCCTTCGTGATGCGCTAGGAGATTGACGAAATGATCGAACCCGGCATTTACAAAGACGTCATGAGCTCGTTCCCGTCCGGGGTCACGGTGGTCACCACCCTGGACCCGGACGGCGGCATCGTCGGCATTACCGCCAGCGCTTTCAGTGCGCTGTCGATTGATCCGGCACTGGTGCTGTTCTGCCCCAACTATGCCTCCGACACGTACCCGATCCTGCGCGACAGCAAGCAGTTCGCGATTCACTTGCTGTCCGCCGACCAGACCGCCGAAGCCTATGCGTTTGCCGGTAAAGGCAAGGACAAGGCCAATGGCATCGACTGGCACTTGAGCGCACTGGGCAATCCGCTGCTGGGCAACGCCACGGCGATCATCGAGTGCGAACTGTGGCGCGAATACGACGGCGGTGACCACGCGATCATCGTCGGTGCGGTGAAGAACCTGATTCTGCCCGAGCAACCGGTGACGCCGATGATCTATCACAAAGGCAAGCTGGGCCCTTTGCCCGCCCTGGCTTGACGGGTTTACTCAAAAACCCTGTGGGAGCGAGCCTGCTCGCGAATGCGGCCGCACACTCAACAATGATGCTGGCTGACACACCGCTTTCGCGAGCAGGCTCGCTCCCACAAGGATTGCAGTCGGAGCATAGTGATGAGCAACGAGAAATATAAACAGGGGCTGAAAATCCGCACCCAGGTGCTGGGCGAAGCCTACGTGAAACGCTCCATCGAGAACGCCGACGACTTCTCTCGGCCGCTGCAGGAAATGGTCACCGAGTACTGCTGGGGCCATGTCTGGGGCCGTGAGGGTTTGTCGCTTAAAGAGCGCAGCATGATAAACTTGGCCATGATTTCGGCCCTCAATCGGCCTCACGAACTCAAGCTGCATGTACGTGGCGCCTTGCGTAACGGACTGACTCGTGAACAAATACGCGAAATTCTGCTTCAGGTCGGTATTTATTGCGGTGTCCCCGCTGCCGTAGACAGTTTCCGGCTCGCCCGTGAAGCGTTCGCCGAAGCCGATGCCGAGGCCTCCAGTTAACCCTTGGCTGTTTGATCTGACCGAGCACGGAGATTCTTGCGATCGAAGTGCTCTTTTTGCATGGACAGCCACACTCAGAGCGGACCCCATGAAACGCCTGCCACTCGACGACAGCTTCAAGGTCAATCGCAACCCCGTTACCCTGCGCGAAATCGTGCTGGATAAACTGCGAAGCGCCATCATGAACTTCCAGCTCCTGCCGGGAGACCGTCTGGTCGAGCGCGATCTGTGCGATCGCCTGGGCGTCAGCCGCACGTCCGTACGCGAAGCCTTGCGTCACCTGGAATCCGAAGGCCTGGTGGAATTCGCCGACGCCAAGGGCCCACGGGTGGCGATCATCACCCTCTCTGACGCCGGTGATATCTACGAGCTGCGTTGCGTGCTCGAAGGCCTGATCGTCCAGCTGTTCACCCTGCGCGCCAAGGCCAAGGACATCAAGGCCCTGGAAAAAGCCCTCGAGGAAAACCGCAAGGCCCTCAAGGACGGCGAGCTGCAACAGGTCATCGATTCGGTTCAGGGCTTCTACGATGTATTGCTCGAAGGCTCCGGCAACCATGTCGCGGCCACTCAGCTGCGTCAGTTGCAGGCACGAATCAGCTACCTGCGGGCGACGTCGGTGTCCCAGGAAAACCGTCGCGGCGCGAGCAATCAGGAAATGGAACGCATGGTCGAGGCGATCAAGAGTGGCGACCCCCTCGCCGCCCACCAGGCTTGCGTCGACCACGTGCGCGCCGCCGCAACCGTCGCCCTCGATTACCTCAAGCGCAAACAGGAAGAGACCGGGAAAATTCCTGAGATCACCCTGCCGATCGCGCTTAAAGAACCGCGCATAGGTCGCTAAAGATGTTCAGCCCGAGCTTTTGTCCAAAGTGCGGCGGCAATGACCTCAGGTCTCAGCTGCCGCCGGGCGATACGCACGAGCGCCTGATGTGCCGCGGCTGCGGCTACATCCATTACGTCAATCCGAAAATCATTGCCGGCTGCATCATCGAGCAGGACGGCAAGTATTTATTGTGTCAGCGCGCCATTCCGCCGCGTCCTGGTACCTGGACGCTGCCGGCCGGCTTCATGGAAGGCGGCGAGACCACCGAACAAGCAGCGCTGCGCGAAGTCTGGGAAGAGAGCGGCGTGCGCGCGGAAATTCTCTCGCCGTACTCGATCTTCAGCGTGCCGAAGATCAGCGAGGTGTACATCATCTTCCGCGCCATCGCCCTGGAGATCACCGGCCAGTACGGGCCGGAAACCCTGGACTACAAATTCTTCGCACCCGAGGACATCCCTTGGGACAGCATCTACTACCCGGCGATCCGGCAGATCCTCGAGCGCTATATCGAGGAACGCCAGGCCGGGGTCTATGGCATTTACATCGGCAACGACGATACCGGCAAGATCCACTTCATCCGCTGACAGCCCTTAGGGCGCCACGCCCTCGACAATGATGATCTCGGCCCGGGCCACGCCTTCACGGTGCCGTTTCGCTTCCTGATATTCCTCCGACTGGTAGCAGGCCAGCGCCTGTTCGTACGAGTCGAATTCAATCACCACGTTGCGCTGCGGCGTGGGCCCGCCTTCCAGTGCTTCGCTGCGCCCGCCCCGGGCCAACATCCGTCCGCCATACAACGCGAAGGCCGCCGGCGCCCGCTGGGTGTATTGGCTGTATTGATCGGGGTCGGTGACATCTACATGAGCAATCCAGTACGCCTTCATAGTGACCTCTCGGTTTATTTTGTATTATGGTATACCACAATATATTTCCATCAAACACTGAGAATCCCAGCATGGCCTTCAACAGCATCGAAGAAATCATCGAAGACTATCGACAAGGCAAGATGGTGCTCCTGGTCGATGACGAGGATCGGGAAAACGAAGGCGACCTGCTGCTGGCCGCCGATTGCTGCACGGCCGAGGCCATCAGCTTCATGGCCCGGGAAGCGCGCGGCCTGATCTGCCTGACCCTGACCGACGACCACTGCCAGCGCCTCGGGCTGGAGCAGATGGTGCCGAGCAACGGCAGTGTGTTCAGCACCGCGTTCACCGTTTCCATCGAGGCCGCCGTGGGCGTGACCACCGGCATCTCCGCCGCCGACCGGGCGCGTACCGTGGCAGCCGCCGTCGCCGTTAATGCCGGGCCCGCCGACCTCGTGCAACCCGGTCACATTTTCCCGCTGCGCGCCAAGGAAGGCGGCGTGCTGACCCGCGCCGGTCACACCGAAGCCGGATGCGACCTGGCACGCCTGGCCGGCTTCACGCCGGCCTCGGTGATCGTCGAAGTGATGAACGATGACGGCACCATGGCCCGCCGCCCGGACCTGGAAGTGTTCGCGCGCAAGCACGGGATCAAGATCGGTACCATCGCCGACCTGATCCACTATCGCCTCAGCACTGAACACACCGTGGTGCGTATCGGTGAACGTGAACTGCCCACGGTGCATGGCACTTTCCGGCTGATCACTTTTGAAGACCGCATCGAAGGCGGCGTCCACATGGCAATGGTCATGGGCAAGTTGCACCGGGACGAACCGACGCTGGTGCGCGTGCATGTGATCGATCCGCTGCGCGATCTGGTGGGCGCCGAATACAGCGGTCCATCCAACTGGACATTGTGGGCGGCGCTGCAGCGAGTCGCCGAGGAAGGTCGTGGCGTGGTGGTGGTGCTGGCCAATCATGAGTCGTCGCAAGCGCTGCTGGAGCGTGTGCCGCAGTTGACCCAGCCACCACGGCAGTTCAGCCGTTCGCAGTCGCGCATCTATTCTGAAGTGGGTACCGGGGCGCAGATTCTGCAGGACCTTGGCGTGGGCAAGCTGCGTCATCTTGGTCCTCCGCTGAAGTATGCGGGTTTGACCGGTTACAACCTGGAAGTGGTGGAAAGTATCCCTTTCATTGAATGATTCCGGGCTTTTCTCTATCAAAGTGAAGGTCACTGTCCGGTGGCCTGACGGTAAAAAAAGCACTTTTGGCTGATAGCCGGTAAGGCAAAGTGCTTGCACAAAGTTTGGAATACCATAATATGATATTCCATAGACCGGACGACCATCACTGGCCCGACGGACCTACTGCTCCCGATAGGCGGGCACTAAAAGCCCCGCTCATAAACACAACAATGAGGGCGTGAAAATGGTGTTGAACAAACGTGCAACCGCAATACTTTTTGCGGGACTGCTGAGCGTGACCAGCCAGGCATTGATGGCGGCCGAAAGCGTCAACTTCGTCAGCTGGGGCGGTAGCACCCAGGATGCGCAGAAGCAGGCCTGGGCCGACCCGTTCAGCAAAGCCAGCGGCATCACCGTGGTCCAGGATGGCCCAACCGACTACGGCAAACTCAAAGCCATGGTCGAAAGCGGCAATGTGCAGTGGGACGTGGTCGATGTCGAAGCCGATTTCGCCCTGCGCGCCGCCGCCGAAGGCCTGCTCGAACCCCTCGATTTCACGGTCATTCAGCGCGACAAAATCGACCCGCGGTTTGTCTCCGATCACGGCGTTGGCTCGTTCTTCTTCTCCTTCGTCCTCGGCTACAACGAAGGCAAGCTCGGCGCCAGCAAACCTCAGGACTGGTCCGCGCTGTTCGACACCAAGACCTATCCCGGCAAACGCGCTCTCTACAAATGGCCAAGCCCAGGCGTGCTTGAACTGGCGCTGCTGGCCGATGGCGTAGCCGCCGACAAGCTCTATCCGCTGGACCTGGATCGCGCCTTCAAGAAACTCGACACCATCAAGAAAGACATCGTCTGGTGGGGCGGCGGTGCCCAGTCGCAACAGTTGCTCGCCTCGGGCGAAGCCAGCATGGGGCAGTTCTGGAACGGCCGGATCCACGCCCTGCAAGAGGACGGCGCGCCAGTGGGCGTGAGCTGGAAACAGAACCTGGTCATGGCCGACATTCTGGTCGTGCCCAAAGGGACAAAAAACAAGGCCGCAGCCATGAAGTTCCTGGCCAATGCCAGCAGCGCCAAAGGACAAGCTGACTTCTCCAACCTGACCGCCTATGCGCCGGTCAACGTCGACAGCGTGGCGCGCCTGGATTCGGTGCTGGCCCCTAACCTGCCGACTGCCTACGCTAAGGATCAGATCACTCTTGATTTCGCGTACTGGGCCAAAAACGGTCCGGCCATCGCGACACGGTGGAACGAATGGCTGGTCAAATGAAAATGACGGTAACCGCGTCCCGTCAACCCACGCAGGTCGGGAGCGCCACTGGCGCTGCCGGCTCGGCACTCGGCAAGGCGGCTGCGATGAACCAATCCCCTTCCATGGCACAGCGCTGGCGCGGTTCAAGCAACCTGATCCCCGCCCTGCTGTTCCTCGGCCTGTTTTTTCTGGCGCCGCTGATCGGGCTGCTGCTGCGTGGCGTGCTGGAGCCGGTACCGGGGCTGGGCAACTACGAGCAGTTGTTCGCCAACTCGGCCTATGCACGGGTCTTGCTCAACACCTTCTCGGTGGCCGGACTGGTGACATTGTTCAGCCTGCTGCTCGGTTTCCCACTGGCCTGGGCCATCACCCTGGTGCCAAAAGGCTGGGGCCGCTGGATCCTCAGCATCGTGCTGTTGTCGATGTGGACCAGCCTCCTCGCCCGGACCTATTCCTGGCTGGTGTTGCTGCAAGCCTCCGGGGTGATCAACAAGGCACTGATGGCGATGGGCATCATCGATCAGCCGCTGGAGATGGTGCATAACCTCACCGGCGTGGTGATCGGCATGAGCTACATCATGATCCCGTTCATCGTGCTGCCGCTGCAGGCGACCATGCAGGCCATCGACCCGATGATCCTGCAGGCCGGTTCGATCTGCGGCGCGAGCCCCTGGACCAACTTCTTCCGGGTGTTCCTGCCGCTCTGCCGCCCAGGATTGTTCTCCGGTGGCCTGATGGTGTTCGTGATGTCGCTCGGGTACTACGTCACCCCGGCGCTGCTGGGTGGAGCGCAGAACATGATGCTGCCCGAGTTCATCATTCAGCAGGTGCAGTCGTTCCTCAACTGGGGCCTGGCCAGCGCCGGTGCCGCGTTGCTGATCGTCATTACGCTGGTGTTGTTCTACTTCTACCTGAAGCTCCAGCCGGAATCCCCGGTTGGCGCCAGCAACGCGAGGTAAGCCGTCATGCTCCTGACCCCCAATGCCATGAGCCGGCGCATGCGCTTCGGCCTGTACTTCACGACCGGATTGATCGCGTTGTTCCTGTTGCTGCCGATCGTATTCATCGTGCTGCTGTCCTTCGGTTCCTCACAGTGGCTGGTGTTCCCGCCGCCGGGCTGGACGCTGAAATGGTACAGCCAGTTCTTCTCCAACGCCGACTGGATGAACGCGGCCGTGGCCAGCCTCAAAGTCGCAGTATTGACCACGTTCTTCGCCGTGGCGCTGGGCCTGCCAACCGCTTTTGCACTGGTGCGCGGGCGCTTCCCGGGCCGTGAAATGCTCTACGGTCTGTTCACCCTGCCGATGATCGTGCCGCTGGTGATCATCGCGGTGGCGGTGTACGCACTGTTCCTGAAACTGGGCTACACCGGGACGATGTTCGCTTTCGTGGTCAGCCATGTGATCGTTGCGTTGCCGTTCACCATCATCTCGATCATCAACTCGCTGAAGCTGTTCGATCAGTCGATCGAGGATGCCGCCGTGATCTGCGGCGCCTCACGCTTGCAGGCGGTGTTCAAGGTGACCTTTCCGGCGATTCGTCCGGGCATGGTGGCCGGCGCGCTGTTTGCGTTTCTGGTGTCCTGGGATGAAGTGGTGCTGAGCGTGATGATGGCCAGCCCGACCCTGCAAACCCTTCCCGTGAAAATGTGGACCACCCTGCGCCAGGACCTGACGCCCGTGATCGCCGTCGCCTCGACGCTGCTGATCGGCCTCTCGGTACTGGTCATGGTGATCGCCGCCGCCCTTCGCCGGCGCAATGAAATCAGCGCCTGAGCGCCCAGGAGTACGACATGAGTGCAGTGATCAAAGATTCCGCGCAGAGCGACCAACCGCTGGTAAGCCTGCGCAACCTGAACAAGTACTACGGCGATTTTGCCGCCGTGGACGACATCTCGCTGGACATCAAGGACGGTGAATTCCTCACGTTCCTCGGCTCCAGCGGCTCTGGTAAAAGTACAACGCTGTCGATGCTCGCCGGCTTCGAAACCCCGAGCAGCGGCGAGATCCTGGTCAATGGCCAGTCGCTGGTCAACGTACCGCCGCACAAGCGCGACATCGGCATGGTGTTTCAGCGTTACTCGTTGTTCCCGCACCTGTCGGTGCGCGACAACATCGCGTTCCCATTGGCCATTCGCAAACTGGCCACCGCCGAGCGCGAACGCCGGGTCGATGCGATGCTCAAACTGGTGCAGCTTGAGCAATTTGCGCATCGCCGCCCTTCGCAACTGTCGGGCGGCCAGCAGCAACGTGTGGCGATTGCTCGGGCGCTGGTTTATGAACCACGCATTCTGCTGATGGACGAACCGCTCGGTGCGCTGGACAAGAAACTGCGTGAAGACTTGCAGGATGAGCTGCGCCAGCTGCACCGGCGTCTGGGCATCACCATTGTTTACGTGACCCACGACCAGGAAGAAGCCATGCGCCTGTCCCAGCGCATCGCGATTTTCAGCCACGGCAAGATCGTCGGGTTGGGCAGCGGTTACGACCTCTACCAGAATCCGCCGAATGCCTTTGTTGCTTCGTTCCTTGGTAACTCGAACTTCCTCAAGCTCAAGGCCCAGGGCAACGCGGTCGCTACGTTTGAAGGGCAATCGTTGTCGATTCGACTGACCGCAGGATTGCAAACCAATCAGGATGTGTTGCTGATGGTTCGTCCCGAAAAGGCTTTGGCATTGAGCGTTGAGCAAGCGGCTCAGGAACCGCTGGCGGCAGGCTGGAATGAAGTGTCGGCGATTGTGGGGGAGGTGCTGTTTCTTGGTGAAAGCCAGACTTGCACGGTGATGACTTCCGGCGGTACCTCGATGACCGTCAAGGCGCTTTCTGCCGCTGGCATGCCGATGAAGACTGGCGATCCGGTTCGGGTGCGCTGGGCGACTGCGGATGCTTGCGTTTATACCGAATGGGCTGAGAGTGATCTGAACAAGGCTGCTGGGGCTCATTGATTTGGCGTCGGTCCATGCCAGTGGGCCGTGATTTATCTGTCACCCTCGGGTCGCCGCAACGTCGGGTTGTGGCGGCCTTTTTTTTGCGCTTTGGTTTGTGGGCATATCCGTTTTTTTGGTAGCGGCGGCTATTGGTTTCGCTTTTACAGCCAGCCCTTTCAAGGTCTTCGTTTAAAATCCCCCAAAACTCCAGTCAGGGTGACGAAAACGATGTGGGCAGAAGTTCTAGCGCGGTTTGAAAAAAAGGCACCGGCCAGTGTCATGGTCAAGTTGGCACTGGAGCATGCCATTCCTGCTGAGTGGGTTGATCAGGTGTTTGAAGAGCATCGTCAACGCCAGTACCCGCGTGAGCTTTTGTTTTCGACCATCGTTGAGCTGATGTCCCTTGTTTCATTGGGCCTACGGCCTTCCTTACATGCCGCTGCGCGCCAGATGGATGCTCTACCGGTTACCTTGGCGGCGCTCTATGACAAGGTCGGCCGCACAGAACCGGCATTGCTGCGAGCCTTGGTCACCGGCAGCGCAGAGCGCTTGGCTCCGACGATAAAAGAGTTGGGCTGTTCAGCCATTTTGCCCGGCTGGCAGCTGCGCATCGTTGACGGCAATCACCTGCCGTCTACCGAAAAACGCTTGGGGGCTTTGCGGCGTGAACGAGGCGCGGCTCGGCCGGGGTTTTCGGTAGTGGTTTACGATCCTGACCTGGATCAGATCGTTGACTTGCAGCCTTGCGAGGATGCCTACGCCAGTGAGCGCGTCAGCGTGCTGCCGTTGTTAGCCTGCGCCAGTGCAGGACAGCTGTGGATGGCCGATCGGC
The DNA here is from genome assembly GCF_057837605.1 of Pseudomonas sp. GL_093. Taxonomy (NCBI): domain Bacteria; kingdom Pseudomonadati; phylum Pseudomonadota; class Gammaproteobacteria; order Pseudomonadales; family Pseudomonadaceae; genus Pseudomonas; species Pseudomonas sp. GL_093. The sequence goes on from NZ_CM174448.1 coordinate 4,281,499, forward strand.
TTTATTGCACGCTGCCCGTCATGCAGGCCTGCGAGGAAGCGAGCGCTTCATTCATTATTCGCCAGCCAAGTAAACATCCACGGCTGATTCAGGAAAGCGACTGGCAAGAAGCGATGCCTGTCGACGCCGGAACAGTGCGTGAACAAATTATCGAACTCAAAGGCGGCTACCGCTGGCGCCGAGTTGAACTGAGCCTGCAAACACCTACCGAATCAGGCGACTGCGTGATGTGGTTCTGGAGCAACTTGCCCGACACCATCAGCGCTGAGCAAATCGCCGACTTATACCGTCGTCGCTGGAGTATCGAAGGGATGTTCCAGCGCCTTGAATCGGTGCTGGACAGTGAAATCGAAAGCCTCGGCTCTCCCCGGGCGGCCTTGTTGGGTTTTGCCTCAGCGATCTTGGCCTACAACGTTCTGGCGGTTCTCAAACGTAGTGTGGAGCAGGCTCACTGCGAGACGCAGCCTGAAGGTTGGGAAGCCTCGACCTTCCATCTGGCGGTGCAAGTGCGTAGCGGTTATGAGGGCATGCAGATCGCGTTGCCCTCAGACTACCTGTCACTTCAATCGACCTCAGAAACGCTGGCAAAGCGGCTGTTAGCGCTGGCCAGGAATATCAAGCCTAAGCAGGTCGCCAAAAGCATACGTGGTCCAAAAATCGCCAAGCCCAAGGAATGGCTGGAGGGAAAGGCTGCCAATGCTCATGTGTCGACCGATCGGGTGCTTAAGGCCCATAAAGGGAAAACACCTTGAAAGGGCTGGCTGTAAAAGCGAAACCAATAGCCGCCGTGACCGCAGAAACGGATATGCACACGATCAACAAAAGAGAGGTCGGCTGTCTCGCTTTTGCTCTTGATTCACCGCCCCCTCGTTTCATATGTAAAACAAAACCCTCTATTTCTCCCCGCTTCGCGTTACCTCAACAACCCCTTCTTTCTCGCCGTTTCCCATGGCATGCACATTCGATGTGAAATTTCGTGCCATACAAGAAACCACGCTTCATATATGAAACACGCCAAAAATCTCAAAACCGTCGCAACTCATTAATAAACAAAGAATTTATAACAAAAATTCAACCTGGCATTCGGCTGGCATTGTTCATGCACTAAACACCGTATCACCTATAAAACAGACCAGAGACCCTTCCCAATGGCTGTGAACGAGATGTACGCCATCGCCCCTCAATGGAATAAACCCGCTCCCAAGGAAGACCTGGAGCCCATCGAAATTGAATTTCGCAATGTCGGCAAATGTTTCCCGGCCAAAGGAAAATCCGAAGCGCCGTTTGCCATTCGCGAAGTCAATTTCAAGATTCGCCGCGGTGAAGTGGTGTCGATCATCGGCCCTTCCGGTTGTGGCAAAAGCACCATCCTCAACATGGGCTCCGGCCTGTATCGACCTTCCGAAGGCGAAGTGTTCGTCGGCGGTGAAGCGGTGACAGGTCCGGTTCGCCAAGTTGCTTTCATGTTGCAAAAAGACCTGCTGATGCCATGGCGCAGCATTCGTCGCAACGTCGAACTGGGCCTGGAAATTCAAGGTGTACCGGCCGCCAAGCGTCAGGCCGTGGCCAAAGATCTGCTCGATCGCTGCCACCTGCAAGGCTTTGCCGACCACTACCCGTTCCAGCTGTCGGGCGGCATGCGTCAGCGTGCAGCCCTGGCTCGAACCCTGGCCATCGACCCGCAAGTGCTGTTCCTCGACGAGCCGTTCTCGGCCCTGGATGCGCAGACCAAGATGATCCTGCAGCAGGATATGGCGCGGATGCTGTTCGATGAAAAGAAAACCGCCCTGTTCATTACCCATGACCTGATCGAAGCCATCGCCATGTCCGATCGGCTGCTGGTCATGAGCGCCCGCCCGGGCACCATCATTGAAGAAATCAACGTCGACCTGCCGTTTCGCGACAACCCGCTGGAGCGCCGCAAGCTGCCGGAGATCGGCCCGCTGGCCGGTCGCCTGATGGAATTGCTGAAAGTCGGCGAAGACACCGAACTGCATTGATCAACGCCCTTGCGGCCATCAACCGATTCAGGAGTACGCATGTTCAAGTCTCTGTTTCAACGCTTCAGCCAGGCCACCGGCATTGCGCTCGGCCTGGGCATGGCCTTCGCCGCGCAGGCGCAGCCAACCGACGTGACCTACTTGTTGCCAGCGCCGCCGAATTCGCCGGCGTTCGCCCCGTGGATCATCGCCCAGCAAAAGGGTTACTACGCCGCCCAGAACCTGAACATGACCTTCATCGCGGCCAAGGGCGGTGTGGACGTAGCGAAGCAGATCGGTGCCGGTAACGCCATGCTTGGCGGTGCCCTGGGTGATACCCCGATTGTGGTGCGGGCCAACGGTATTCCGGTGCGCGCCGTCGCCGTGCTGGGCGCCGGCGGTGTGACCATGATTGCCACCAATGCCGCCGAAAATATCAACTCGATCACCGACCTCAAGGGCAAGACCATGACGGTGATGTCCTACTCGGACACCACCTACTACGCCTTGCTCGCCTCCCTTCGCAAAGCAGGCCTGAGCAAAACCGACGTGAACATCCAGGCTGCCGGCCCGTCGGGCGTCTGGCAGTTGTTCTCGGCTGACAAAGCCCAGGCGATGGCGGGCGTACCGGACTGGGTGGTCAACGCCGAAGAAGCCGGTGTGAAGATCAAACTGATCCCGCAATCGCAAATTTTCGAAAGCATGGCCCAGGCGATCCTCGCGTCGGACGACGCCATCAAGACGCACCCGGAGATTGTTCGCGGCGTGGTCCAGGCCACCCTGCAAGGCATGCGCGACATCATCCAGGACCCGCGCGCCGCCGCGGTCACCTTCGCCAAAGCCGTGCCCGCCTACGCCGGCAAGGAAGATTCGCTGGAGAAGGTCTTCAAGCTTTACGTCGAACACGTCTACGCCAACCAAACCGTACTGGGCCGCATCGATCCGGCGCGACTGGAAGCGGTCCGCACGTTCTATGTCAGCGAAGGCATCGTCACCCAGGAACCGAAGCTCGACGACCTGTACACCAACCAGTTCATCGACACCCAAACAGCTGCGCAATAACGGCGAGTGACAACAAGGTAACGACACGATGAAAAACCTCAATAACTCCATGCTCGGCAGCGTTGCCCTGCTGATCCTGTTCCTGGTGCTCTGGCAATGGGGCCCGGGAATGCTCGGCATGCCCGAATTCGTCATGCCGCACCTGAGCCGCGTGGCCCAGGAAAGTGTGGTGATGTGGCAAACCGGCGGCCTGCTGCAACATACCTTGATCACCGCATTCGAGATCATCGTCGGCTTCGGTCTGGGCGCTCTGCTCGGCGTGGCAATCGGTGTTTCGCTCGGGCTCTCGCCCGCTGCCGAAGCCATGCTGTCGCCTTACATTCTGGCCCTGCAAATCGCCCCCAAAGTCGCCTTCGCCCCGCTGTTCGTGATGTGGCTGGGCTACACGATTTACCCGAAGATCCTGATCGCCATCCTGATTGTGTTCTTCCCGGTGATGATCAACGTGCTGTCGGCCATCCGCACCGTTGACCCGGACATGATCAACCTCGTCCGGACGATGAACGCCAGCCGCTGGCAGATCTTCCGCCTGGTGGAGTTCCCTTCGGCCATGGCTGCGCTGTTCTCGGGATTGCGCATTGCCTCGACCCTCGCTGTGATCGGCGTCACCGTCGGTGAGCTGGTCGGCGGCAACCAGGGCCTGGGTTTCCTGCTGGTCGATGCTGAAGGTCAGGGCAACACCGCGGGCGTATTCGTCGCGATTGTGATGCTCACGCTGATCGGTGTGCTCTCTTACGGCGCGGTGGTCTGGGCCGAGAAACGCGTTCTGCATTACATGCCCAAAGCCATGTTGAGTACGCAATGATGACGGCCCTCAATCGTTTGCTCGAAGGCCGCCGGATCCTGATCACCGGAGGCGCCCGCGGATTGGGTTATGCCTTTGCCCAGGCCATCGGCCGCGCCGGTGCCCACGTGGTGATCGCTGACATTCTTGCCGAGCGCGTCCAGCAATCGGCCACTGAACTCGTCGCCGAAGGCCTGACCGTGCATGGCGTGTCGGTTGATCTGGCGCAACCCGATTCGATCGATGCCTGCGTGGCTGAAGCCGCCCGCTTGCTCGGCGGCCTCGACGGACTGGTGAACAACGCTTCAATCACCAATTCCGGCGGCAAGACCTGCGAAGAGCTGAGCCTCGACACCTGGGATCAGGTCATGCAAGTCAACGTGCGCGGCACCTGGCTGATGACCAAAGCGTGTCTACCGGCCCTGCGCTCCAGTGGTCATGGCGCCATCGTCAACCTGGCGTCGGACACGCCGCTGTGGGGTGCGCCCAACCTGCTGGCCTATGTCGCCAGCAAGGGCGCAATCATCGCAATGACCCGCAGCCTGGCCCGCGAACTGGGCACCGACAACATCACGGTCAACGCCATCGCACCGGGCCTGGTGCTGGTCGAAGCGACCGCCTACGTGCCCGAAGCACGTCACCGTTTGTACAACGACCACCGGGCCATTCAACGCCCGCAACTTCCCGAAGACGTCAGCGGCGCTGTGCTGTTCGCGCTGTCAGACCTCGCCCGTTTCATCACTGGACAAACCTTGCCGGTCAACGGCGGGTTCGTCATGCCTTGATATGGAGACCGCCATGACCGATCTATCTGCACACTCGTCATCACAGCAACCAACCCCGAAAAGCTGGGAACAGCCGGCCGGCAGCGATCTCGAAAGCTGGATGAAAACCCGCATCGCCCGCTACGACACGCGCAAGTACGACTGGAACGCGCTGAAGTTCCAGGCCGACTACGACCCGAAATTCCGTCGTGCGCAAATGCGCTACATCGGCACCGGCGGCACCGGCGTGAGCACCGACATGAACACCATTCCGTCGGAGAACTTCACGTTCTCCACCATGGTGATTCCGGCCGGTCACGAAGGCCCGCCGCACCTGCACACCGACGTTGAAGAAGTGTTCTTTGTGCTGCGCGGCAAACTCAAAGTGGTGATCGAGAAGGACGGTGAGCGTTTCGAAACCATCCTCACCGACCGCGACGTGATTTCCGTGCCGCCCGGCGTGTACCGCGAAGAGATCAACATCGGCGATGAAGATGCGCTGATGTGCGTGATGCTCGGCGCGAAAAAACCGCTGACCCCGACCTACCCGCCAGAACACCCTCTGGCCTCGATCAAGCGCGGATAAACCCATGTCGTACGCCATCGATAATCTCGTCCCGCCGCTCACGGCTGACCTCCAGGCACAACTGGCCCTGAACTTTGCGGTGCGCACGCTGGAGATCGCCGGCGGTCGCCAGGCCTTTCGCGAATGCGGGGCCGGGCCGGCCATTGTGTTGTTGCACGGGATCGGCTCGGGCTCGGCGTCGTGGTTAGAGGTGGCGCAGGAGCTTGGCCAGAGCGCCCGGGTGATTGCCTGGGACGCGCCCGGCTACGGTGATTCCACGCCGCTGAGATCGCTGGCCCCCGACGCTTCGGACTACGCCGAACGACTGCTGCAACTGCTCGACGCACTGGGCATCCAGCGCTGTGTGCTGGTGGGTCATTCCCTGGGCGCGATTACCGCCACGGCGTTCGCCAGCGGCGTGCAGCAGCAACGGATCAGCCGGCTGGTCTTGATCAGTCCTGCCCAAGGCTATGGCCATCCATCACGCGCGTTGCTGCGTCAGGAAGTGCGCAGCAAACGCCTGCGTGCCCTCGAACAACTGAGCATTCAGCAGATGGCCGAGCAACGCAGTGCCTACATGCTGTCACCCGCCGCCAGCCCGAAAGCACTGGCCTGGGTGCAGTGGAACATGGCGCGGCTCAATCCCGATGGCTATCGCCAGGCCATTGAACTGCTGTGCAGCGATGACCTGCTGCGGCACCCACCGCTGTCGATGCCTTGCGAAGTGCATTGCGGCGAAGCCGACGGCATCACAGCTCCCGAAAGCTGCCTGACCCTGGCCAAGGCGTTGGGCGCCACGTTCAACCTGATTGCCGATGCCGGGCATGCCAGCCCTATCGAACAACCTTATGTCGTGGCGGGCCGTCTGGCCTTTGCCATTAAAGAATCCCTGACAGGTGCATCTCTATGAACGATTCAGATCTGCTGAAGGACGCTCAGGACAAATACATCGTGCCGGGCCTGGAACGCGGCCTGCTGCTGCTCTGCGAATTCAGCCGGCGCAATCGCACGCTGACCGCGCCGGAATTGGCACGGCGTCTGGCACTGCCACGCTCGACCATATTCCGTCTGCTGACGACCCTGGAAACCATGGGCTTCGTCACCCGCAGCGGCAATGAATACCGCCTGGGCATGTCGGTGCTGCGCCTGGGCTTTGAATACCTGGCTTCACTGGAGCTGACCGAACTGGGCCAGCCGCTGCTGGCTCGTTTGTGCGACCGCCTCAACTACCCGAGCAACCTGGTGGTGCGCGATGGTCGTTCGATCGTTTACGTGGCCAAGGTCTCGCCGCCGTCAGTGTTCTCAAGTGCGGTCAACGTCGGCACTCGCCTGCCCGCCCATGCCACTGTCCTCGGGCGAATTCTGCTCGAAGACCTGTCGCTGGCCGAGTTGCGTGAGCTGTACCCGGAAGAACACCTGGAGCAGTTCTCGCCGTGCACGCCGAAAACCGTGATGGAACTGTTCGACCTGGTTCAGGCCGACCGCCAGCGCGGTTTCGTCAGCAGCGAAGGTTTTTTCGAGTCGACGATCTCCACCGTCGCCGCCCCGGTGCGCGATGAGACGAGCAGGATCGTCGCGGCGCTGGGCGTCACGATCCCGACCGCACAGATCGCTCACGTCAACTTCAACGAGTTGCTGCTGCAAGTGCGTCGTAGCGCCGACGAACTGTCGCGGCTGCTCAACTACAACAGCGCTGCTGCCCATGACGGTCAGAACCGCGTCACTGCATTGATGAGGGATTGAAATGAGCCTTTATCAACTGCAAGACAGCACCGCGATTGTCACCGGCGGCTCTTCGGGCATTGGCCTGGCCTGCGTCGAGCTGTTGCTCGAAGCCGGCGCGGCCGTGGCCTTTTGCGGCCGGGACGAAAACCGGCTGCGCAGCGCCGAAGCCGAATTGCGTCAACGCTTCCCCGAAGCACGGCTGCTCGCCCATGTTTGCAACGTGCTCGATGCGGACTCGGTCAAGGCGTTTGCCGCGGCTAGTCTGGCCGCATTGGGCCCGGCCAGCGTGCTGATCAACAACGCCGGTCAAGGTCGGGTGTCGACCTTCGCCGACACCACCGACAGCGCCTGGACCGAAGAGTTGAACCTGAAGTTCTTCTCGGTGATCAACCCGGTCCACGCCTTCATGACACAGCTGCAACGCCAGCCAAACGCGGCCATCGTCTGCGTCAATTCGCTGCTGGCCAGCCAGCCGGAACCGCACATGGTCGCCACCTCGGCCGCTCGCGCCGGGGTCATGAACCTGGTGCGTTCGATGGCCACCGAATTTGCCGGTCAGGGCATTCGGGTCAACGGCATCCTCATTGGCCTGGTTGAGTCCGGGCAATGGCGCCGACGTTTCGAGGCCCGCGAAGAACGGGATCTGGACTGGACCCAATGGACCGCCCGGCTCGCGCAACAAAAACACATTCCCTTAGGGCGTCTGGGCCTGCCGATTGAAGCGGCCCGCGCGATCCTGTTTCTGGCCTCGCCTCTGTCGGCTTATACCACAGGCAGCCATATCGATGTTTCTGGAGGCCTGTCCCGCCATGCGTAATGAAAATACTGTCACCGTTGGCGCTGCCATCACCGCGTTTCTCGAGCAATGCGACGTCAAGGCCGCGTTCGGCGTGATCTCGATCCACAACATGCCGATCCTCGATGCCTTCGCCGTTCGCGGAAACATCCGCTTCGTCATGGCTCGCGGTGAAGCCGGCGCCACCAACATGGCTGACGCCTATGCCCGCACCACCGGCGGCCTCGGTGTCTGCCTGACGTCCACCGGCACCGCAGCCGGCAACGCCGCAGGCGCCATGGTCGAAGCGTTGACCGCCGGCACGCCGCTGCTGCACATCACCGGGCAGATCGAAACACCGTACCTGGACCAGGAATTCGCCTACATCCACGAAGCCCGCGACCAACTGACCATGCTCAAGGCTGTATCGAAGGCTGCATTCCGTGTACGCAGCGTCGAAACCGCGATCAGCACCCTGAAACTGGCCGTGCAAACCGCCCTGACCGCTCCTACCGGACCGGTCAGCGTGGAAATCCCGATCGACATCCAGTCGACCTTTATCACGATGCCGACCGACCTTTCACCGCTGCCAGTTCCAGTGGCCGTCCCCGCGCCCGAAGCGCTGGACCTGGTGGCCGAGCGTCTGGCCACAGCCACCCGTCCATTGCTGTGGCTCGGCGGCGGCGCACGGCATGCCGGGCCGCAAGTCAAACGTCTGCTGGACATGGGCGTCGGTGTGATTACCTCGACTCAAGGTCGCGGCGTGGTCAACGAAGATGACGAGCGTTGCCTCGGCGCGTTCTCGCAAAACAAACGGGTCGAGCAGTTCCTGCAAAGCTGCGATGCCTTGCTGATCGCCGGCTCCCGTCTGCGCAGCAACGAAACCTTCAAGTACGCGTTGAAATTGCCACGTAATACTTTGCGCATCGACGCCAACCCGGCCATCGAAGGTCGCAGCTATAACAGCGAGCTGTTCATCTGTGGCGACTCGGCGCTGGCCCTTGAAGGCCTGGCGGATCGTCTCGAAGGTCGCCTGCAGATCGACCCGACATTCCTCGCCGAACTCAAGGACGTCCGCGAAAAATCCCGCACCCAATTGATCGCCGACCTCGGCCCGTACTCGGCCATGGTCGAACAGCTGCAAGCCATCACCGGGCGCAATTTTTCCTGGGTGCGCGACGTCACGCTGTCCAACAGCATCTGGGGTAACCGCCTGCTGACCCTGTTCCACCCGCGCGCCGGCGTGCATGCCCTCGGCGGCGGCATTGGCCAGGGCCTGTCGATGGGCATCGGCGCTGCCGTGGCCGCGGCTGAAACGGCGCCTGAGCGCAAGGTCTTCGCCCTGGCCGGTGACGGCGGTTTCATCCTCAACCTCGGCGAACTGGCGACGCTGGTGCAAGAAAAAGCCAACGTAGTGATTCTGCTGATGAACGACCAGCGCTACGGCGTGATCCGCAATATTCAGGACGCGGTCTACGGCAGCCGTCACTGCTACGTCGACCTGCACACGCCGGATTACTCCAAGCTGGCGGAATCGCTGAACCTGCGCCACGGCCTGGTCACCGACCTGAAGGATTTCGGCCGCGTGGTCGATGGCGCACTGGCCCAACCCGGCCCGTTCCTGCTGGAAGTCGACATGCTCGCCGTCGGCAGCTTCGCCACCCAGTTCGCCGGTCCGCCCAACAGCGAAACCAAAGCGCAAAAAGCCACGGCCTGAGGACTTCGTCATGTTGCATATCACCATGATCGGCTGCGGCGCCATTGGCGTCGGCGTGCTCGAACTGTTGGAGAAGGACCCGCAGCTGTGCGTTGACTACGTCATCGCTTCGACCGGGTCTGAAGAACTGGTCCGCCAGCGGCTGGCCAGTTTCAAGCAACCACCGCAGGTGCTGACCGCCTTACCGGCCGACGCCCGCCCGGACCTGTTGGTCGAGTGCGCCGGCCACCGCGCCATCGAAGAACATGTGTTACCCGCGCTGGAACGTGGCATCGCCTGCCTGATCGTCTCGGTCGGCGCACTGTCCGAAGTCGGCCTGGTTGAACGCCTGGAAGCGGCAGCCGAACGCGGCCAGACCCGCATCGAATTGCTGCCCGGCGCCATCGGCGGCATCGACGCCTTGTCGGCGGCCAAAGTCGGCGGGCTGGATTCGGTCAATTACACCGGCCGCAAACCGGCTAAAGCCTGGAAAAACACCCCCGCTGAACAGGCCTGTGACCTGGACAGCATTACCGAAGCCACGGTGATTTTTCAGGGCAGCGCCCGGGAAGCAGCACGGCTCTATCCAAAAAACGCCAACGTTGCGGCGACCTTGTCGCTGGCCGGGCTCGGCCTGGACCGCACCCACGTGACACTGATCGCCGACCCGCTGAGCGAGGAGAACGTCCATCACTTCGAAGCCCGCGGCGCTTTTGGCGGTTTCGAACTGAGCTTGCGTGGCAAACCGCTGCTGGCCAACCCGAAGACTTCGGCGCTGACCGTTTACAGCGTTGTCCGCGCCTTGGGCAACCACGCCCACGCGATTTCGATTTAGGGGACCGTCGATGACTCTCGAACAGACTTTACCGATCTGCATTGCCGGCGACTGGCGCCTCGGTCGCGGCGAGCGTTATGCCACGTGCTACCCCGCCACGGGCGAAGCCGTCGCCTGGCTGAATGCCGCCAGTGTCGACGACGTTGAAGACGCCGTGCAAGGCGCCCATCAGGCGTTTTTGCACAGCGGCTGGGCGCAGCGCAAACCTCACGAGCGGGCCAGCGTGCTGTACCGCATCGCCGAGCTGATCCGTGAGCGCAGCGAAGAACTGGCGCAATTGCAGCGCCAGGACAATGGCAAACCGATCAACGAAACCCGTGCCCTGGTGGCCAGCGCCGCCGGCACGTTCCAGTTTTTCGCCTCGGCCTGCGAAACCCTCGAAGAAACCATCACGCCATCGCGTGGTGATTTCGTCAGCATGAGTGTGTACGAACCGATGGGCGTGATTGCTGCGATCACCCCGTGGAACTCGCCGATTGCCAGCGAAGCGCAGAAGGTCGCTCCGGCGCTGGCGGCGGGCAACGCGGTGGTGATCAAACCGGCCGAAATCACTCCATTGATGGCCCTGCAACTGGCGCGTATCTGCGAAGACGCCGGGTTGCCGAAAGGATTGCTCAGTGTGCTGCCGGGCAAGGGTTCGCTGCTCGGTGATGCGCTGACGCGTCACCCGTTGGTCAAGCGCGTGTCGTTCACCGGCGGCACCAAAACCGGCAAGCACATTGCCCACATCGCCGCTGACAAGATGATGCCGGTGTCGCTGGAACTGGGCGGCAAATCGCCGACCATCGTCCTCGATGATGCCGACCTCGACCACGCGGTGGCGGGTGTGCTGTACGGCATCTTCAGCTCTTCGGGCGAAGCCTGCATCGCCGGCTCGCGGCTGTTCGTCGCCCGTGCCTTGTATGAGCCGTTCATGGCGCGCCTGGTGGCCGCTGCGGCCGAACTGCGCGTCGGTGATCCGGCCGATGAACGCACGCAAATGGGCCCGTTGATCAGCGCCAGCCACCGCGACTCGGTGGAGCGTTATGTTGCTCTAGGGCTGGCCGAAGGTGGACGCCTGCTGCTCGGTGGCAAACGTCCGAGCGGCGGCGTGTACGACCAGGGTTATTACTACCCGCCGACCATCCTCGAAGGTTTGAACAACAGCCAACAGGTCTGTCAGGAAGAGATCTTCGGCCCCGTTTTGGTGGCGATGCCCTTCGATGACGAAGCGCAATTGATCGAGCAGGCCAACGACAGCCTGTACGCGCTCGCCGCTGGCATCTGGACGCGCGACTACAAACGCGCCTGGGCACTGGGCCGAAAAATTCAGGCCGGTACGGTGTGGATCAACACCTACAAACAGTTCTCGATTTCCACACCGTTCGGCGGCTGGCGCGACAGCGGTCTGGGCCGTGAAAAAGGTCGCCTCGGCATCCTGCAGTACATGGAACAGAAAAGCCTTTATTGGGGCATGAATGAACAGCCACTGGCCTGGGCCGGTGTGCAACGAGAGGTTGGGTTATGAGCGTTTTAGGCATTGATGAAGTCACCTACGGCGTCGAGGACCTCGACACCAGCGTGCGTTTTTTCAGCGACTGGGGCCTGACGAAAGTCAGCGAGCAGCCTGACGAAGTGATCTTCGAAACCCTCAACGGTTGCCGCGTGGTGCTCGCCGACATCAACAAGGCCGGTTTGCCACCCGCCATCGAAGCCGGCTCCACCGTGCGCGAAGTAGTCTGGGGCGTCGAAAGCGACGCTGACTTGAAGCTTTATAGCGAACGAATCGCCAACGATCCGGGCTTCATCGAAGCGGATGGGCGCATCGGTTGCACCGACCCCAACGGCCTGGCGATCCGCCTGCAAGTGACCCGCAAGCGTGAACTGGAGATCGAGTGCAGCGGCCATAACACCTGGCAGACCAAAGGCCGGATCAACAAAGCCGCGCCAATCTACGACCGCGCCACGCCGATCGAAGTCGGCCATGTGGTGTTTTTCGTCAAGGACGTCAACGCCTGCGAAGCCTTCTACCACGAGCGTTTTGGCTTCCAGGCCTCTGACCGCTATCCGGATCGCGGGGCGTTCCTGCGCACTGCCGAAGAAGGCGGCCACCACGACCTGTTCATGCTGCAACTGCCCGCCCCTCGTGCCGGCCTGAACCACGTCGCCTTCACCGTGCGCGATGTGCACGAAGTGTTCGGTGGCGGCATGCACATTTCCCGCCGCGGCTGGGCCACGGAAATCGGTCCGGGTCGGCACCCGGTGTCGTCGGCGTTCTTCTGGTACTTCAAAAACCCGGCCGGCGCGCTGGTCGAGTACTACGCCGACGAAGACCAACTGACCGGCGAATGGCAGCCGCGGGACTTCGAGCCGGGCCCGACGATGTTCGCTGAATGGGCGATTGCCGGCGGCATCGATGGCAATACCCGTCGCCAGCAACATGTCGAAGCGCCGCAAGGCAAGTTCCTCACCGACAAACCGAAACCCTGAGCAGGAGTCGTCCATGTCTTCGCTGAATATTGCTATCGCCGGGGCCGGTATCGGTGGCTTGACCGCCGCCATTGCCCTGCTTCGCGCAGGCCATAACGTCACCGTATTCGAACAGTCGAAAGCCTTTTTGCGGGTCGGTGCCGATATCAACCTGACACCTAATGCCGTACGTGCTCTGGATGGTCTTGGGGTGGGCGCTGCCGTGCGCATTCCGGCCGCTCGTCCAACGCACCGGATCAGCCGTCTGTGGGACAGCGGCGAGGAAACCTCGCGCCTGGAAATGTCCGATGCCGCCGAACAGAAATACGGTGCACCGCAACTGACCATTCACCGCGCCGATCTGCTGGCCGCGCTGGCGGACGTCTTTCCGCAAGAACAGGTGCAGTTTGGCAAACGCGCCGAGCACGTCGTGCAAACCGCCGACGGTATCGAGTTGCGCTTCAAGGATGGCAGCCGCCACGTCACCGATCTGTTGATCGGCGCCGATGGCATCCATTCGGTGGTGCGTAATGCGCTGTTCGGTGATGAGCAACCGCGCTTTACCGGAGTGGTCGCTTACCGCGCCGTCGTACCTACCGAACGCGTGACCCATCTGCCGAACATTCAGGCGTTCACTAAATGGTGGGGCCCTACCCCGCAAAGCCAGATCGTGACGTTTCCGCTGAACCAGGGCCGGGACATTTTCATCTTCGCCACCACCGCTCAGGACAGCTGGCATGAAGAGTCCTGGACCAGCGCCGGCGATGCCGACGAGTTGCGCAGCCACTATCAGGACTTCCACCCGGATGCTCGCGCCCTGCTGGATGCGTGCAACGAGGTGCTCAAGACCGCGCTGTACGAACGCGATCCGCTGCCGTTCTGGTCCAAAGGTGCGATGACCCTGCTGGGCGATGCCTGCCATCCGATGATGCCGTTCATGGCGCAAGGCGCCGGCCAGGCGATCGAAGACGCGGTGGTGCTCGCTCGCCATTTGCAAGACCTGACCAGCACCGCGCAGATCGCCGATGCCCTGCAGGCGTATCAGCAGGCGCGGTTGCAACGCACCAGTCAGATCCAGATCGGCTCGCGCGGCAACCAATGGCTCAAGGACGGCGGCAACGCCGACTGGGTTTATGGCTATGACGCCTGGGCCGTGCCGATGTCGAACGTGGCCTGAGCAGGATCGTAGCCATGAGCGAAACCTTGCTGGTGACCGTGCTGCTCAAGCACGACCAATCAAAGAACCTGGAAGACATTCAGCGGCACATGAAGCAGCAGGACTGGTGGGAACGGTTTCCCCCGCAAGGCGTCGAGGTGGTGTCCTGGACCGTGGCCATGGGCCTGGGCCAGATCGTCACCCTGCGGTTGCCGCCGAGCCTGCTGCCGACCCTCAACGTCGAGCTCGAACGCTCGGCCTGGGGCGTGTTCAGCACCGAAGTTTTCCCGACGTATGACTTTATTCCCGTGCGCGAAATGATCCGCGAACGGGTACGTAACGGAGGTCAATGAGATGAGCAATACCGAACCCTACCTGGAGCCCCATCAGGCCCGCAAACGTCCCAACACTCAATTCGAAGAGTTGCTCGGCGACTCCATCGAACGCGCCTTTGGCAACGGGGTGACCGAGTTGCCCGACCTGCTCGCGCATCTGAATCTGGCCGGGCCGCCCTGCCCGCTGACCACCGGAGAGTGGACAGCAGACGCCTATAAAACCCTGATGGCTCGGCTGGGCGAATGACCCGCCGGAGGACAATAAGAAATGAACATGAATACAACCGTCGATCCCGCTGAAAACCTCTTGGCCAACGGGTTGAAAAACCTTTGGTTCCCGGTCCTGCCCTCCGATCAATTGGGCGAAAAACCGGTATCGATTCGCCGCCTGGGCTACAAGATCGCCCTGTGGCGCGACAATGACGGCAGCGTCCACGCCCTGGAAGATCACTGCCCTCATCGCGGCGCGCCGCTGTCCCAGGGGCCGGTGCTGGGTGACCGTCTGCAATGCCCTTATCACGGCGTCGAAGTGCGCTGTGACGGCACGGTCACCAAAGTCCCCGGCAGCCCTGGTTGCAAGCTTGAAGGCAGCCGCCCGACACGCATGTTCCACACCCGTGAAGCCGCTGGCGCGATCTTTCTGTACAACGCTGCAGATCCGCATGTGGACACCCCGCCGGAGCTGGTCCTGCCAGAGCAACTGACCTCCCCCGAATGGAGCAGCTTCCTCTGCTACACCGAGTGGAAAGGTGATTACCGCTACGTCATCGACAACGTCATGGACCCGATGCACGGCACCTACCTGCACAAAATGTCGCACTCCATGAGCGAAGGCGAAGCCACCGCCAAGTTCGTCACCCGCGACACCGACAACGGTTTCTTCTTCGAGAAAGAAGGCCAGCGTGGGGTGAATTTCGACTGGACCGAGTTCATGGACAACGGCTGCCACTGGCTGCGCCTGGAAATCCCCTATCCGAAAACCGGCGGCCCGGGCGGCAACTTCACCATCATCGGCAGCTACACACCGAGCAGCCGTTCCTTGTCGGCGGTGTTCCACTGGCGTTGCCGTCCGCTGACCGGTTGGCAGTGCGACACCTGGCGTTTCCTCTACAAAAATCGTCTGGAAGCACGCCACTGGGCGGTGCTGGAACAGGACCGGGTGCTGCTCGAATTCATGGAACCGGACGCCAACCAGCGGGAAAACCTCTACCAGCATGACCTCGGTGTGGTGCGTCTGCGTCGCTACCTGAAAAACGCGGCCAAGGCCCAACTGGAGCTGATCGACGCGAAGCAGTTGCCATGAACGCAGCCGTGCAACGTGTTCAGGCCGGCTCGTTGATCGAGCCGGCCAGCGCCACCTGGTCGAATGCCTTGTTGATCGGCAATGAAGTGGTGATGTCCGGCATGACCGGCCATCCCGCTACACGCCTGGCCGTTGTGGCTGACGCGCCGCTCGATGCCTACGCCCAGACACTTGTCGTGTTGAACAAAGTCCGGGCGCTGGTTGAAGCGGCGGGTGGGCATGTCGGCAACATTTACCGTTTGACGGTGTATGTCACCAACATCGCCGACAAGGACGAAGTGGGTCGCGCACGGCGTGACTTCTTCGAAGGTCAGGCGGTTTTTCCTACCTCCACGCTGGTTGAAGTGAGCGCGCTGGTGTTTCCCGAACTGCGGGTGGAGATCGAGGCCGGCGCGCGTCTCGATCTCGATTTGCGTACTGTCGAAAAGAGGTGACCGATGTCCCATTCCTCCCCCCTCACCGCTCGCGTGCACACGCTGCGCTATGAAGCCGAAGGCATCATCAGCGTCGAGTTGCGGCCGTTTGGCGACACGGTGTTCGCCCCGTTTGAAGCCGGCTCGCACATCGATCTGCATTTACCCAACGGTCTGGTGCGCAGTTATTCATTGCTCAACTCGCCAAGCGATCAAGGCCGTTACGTGATCGGCATCCTGCGTGATCGCAACAGCCGTGGTGGTTCGGAATTTGTGCACGCGCAACTGCGGGTCGGCATGCAACTGCCGATCTCGTCGCCGCGCAATAATTTCCAGCTCGACCTGAGTGCCAGACACAGCGTGCTGGTGGCCGGCGGTATCGGCATCACACCGATTTACTGCATGTTCCGCCAACTGCTGGCACTGGGAAAATCCGCCGAGCTGATCTACTGCGCCCGCTCGCGACAGGAAGCCGCGCTGGTTGAGGAACTCAGCGGCTTGAGTGCCAAAGTCGTCTATCACTTCAACGATGAAAAAGGCATGCCGCCAGACCTGAGCGCCTACCTGGCCGATCAGCCCAGCGATACGCACTTCTATTGCTGCGGTCCGACGCCGATGCTCGATGCTTTCGAAAGCACCTGCGAAGGCCTCGGTTACCCTCATGCGCATATCGAGCGCTTCGCGGCGGCCGAACTGCCGCCGTCTGAAGACGCGCAAAGCAGCTACAGCGTCGAGCTGAAAAAAACCGGCAAGACGCTGTCGATCGAGCCCGGCTTGAGTTTGCTCGATGTGCTGCTCGAGGCGGGTTGCGACATCGAATACAGCTGTCGCGAAGGGGTCTGCGGGTCGTGCGAAACACGCGTGCTGGAAGGTGATGTCGACCACCGGGACGGCGTGCTGACCAAAGCCGAACGTGCCACGAACAAATCCATGATGGTATGTGTGTCGGGTTGCAAGAGTCGGCGCTTGGTACTGGATCTATAACGCGAGTATCAAGTTTCCAGGGTTAAACAGGCCGACAGGTATGTCGGCCTTTTTTATGCGCGTGACATAAAAAACGCACAGTGAACGTGCAGTTTCGTTACCCCTCGACGCGCCTGTTTCATGGGCAATACAAACAAATATGTTTCCCATATAAACAATTGTTTTTATTGAGTTTTTAAGCACCTGACAGCTTTCGACAGTTGGCATAGTTTCTGCTCAGGTAACCCTGAGTTCATAGGCCATACGCCGTATTACCCATGAAACAATAAAAACAGAAACGCACTTAATCAAAGCAACACCCGACGTTATCCGCCCATCGCCACTTTCAAGGCGAACGGAACAGTGTTGCCGGTCACTTTGTAGCGTTCAATTGAGCAGCGGAGTCAACATGAAGCATTACGTTATATGTATGGGACTGATGATGAGCAGTTGCGTGAGCTTCGCCGGTGAACCCGGTCCCGCTGCGCCCATGACATCGACTACCGGTAAAAAGCCGTTTCCGCATATCGCCTGGCGCAGCGACGATGGCGAAAGCAGCCTGGACATCGGTGGTGCCCTGCGAACCAACTACCGCGACGAGCATTGGGACACCACCGAAAACAACGGGCGTTTTCTCTTCGACACCTTCCGCATCGACGTACAGGCGACTTACAAAAATCTTTATAGCGATGTCGGCTACTGGTTTCAGGATGACGGCAAGCGCTCCATCGATCGCGGCTTCGTCGGCTACCGCCTGAACAGCAACTCAAACCTGCAACTGGGCGCGCCGCTCAAACCGTTTGGCCTGGAACCCTATCCGCAATTTGGCTGGAGCTATCACCTGCCCTTCTTCATGGGCTATGGCGTCAGCGCCGGCACGGGCTTGAAGTACAGCTACAAGGATCAGGACTGGGATCTGCAACTCGGGTACTTCCCGCGCATGTTGCCTTCCGACATTCGCTACTCGCCGGAAGTCGGGCGTTTTGCCGACCTCAAGGACAATGCCATCCCCTTCACTCAGTCGCGCCAGGACAACGAGAAACACAACCAGATCAACGCCCGGGTCGCGCGGACCTTTATCAATGACGGCTGGAAAACCGAGATCGGTGCGTCGGTGGCCGCCGCCCAGTTGTACAACGCCACCACCAAAGACGACGGCGATTACTGGGCCGGCGGTATCCACGCCATCATCAACGCCGGCGCGTGGACCGTCTCCACCCAAGGCATTCGCTACGAGTACGACCCCAAAAACCCTGCCGGTGTCAGCAACGACTCGGTGCTGATGGGCGGCAACGGCCTGACCCCGGCGTACCTGATCGCCTCCAAGGCCACCATCGCTTCGCTGAACGTCGGCTATGACATTCCTACGCCGAAACTGGGTCAGTTGAAGAAGATCAAACTGTACAACGACTACAGTCGCATGATGAAAGACAAGAGCGGGTGGGACGACTCGCAGATGTACACCGTCGGCGCGCAGTTCCTGGCCATGCCGATCATGGCGTGGGTCGACCTGACCTGGGCGAAAAACGCCAACCCCTATGGCGGTGCGGAAAACGGTACGGGCTTTACCAATACCAGCTCAGTTGGCAGCAATCAGTGGTATTACCGGACCAACGTCAATATCGGGTATTACTTCTGACCCCTTGAAATCGTGGCGTATCGATGCTCGGGATGCGCCACAAAGCCAGGCGCAAAATGGCTCCAGGTATCCGGAAGGATGCATAACGCGGCACTCGTGAAACGCCCACGTGTGCCCCGTTATCGCCGAATCCCCGCAGCACGACGGGGCAAGCTTTATCTATGCGCGTGGGATTTCCATGCTTTTGGCTTCGGTGAGCAACCGCATGTTTATCAGCGCCACACGACGCCCGTCCGGCGCCAACCGCTCCTCAACTCCATAAGGCACAAACCCGAGCTGCGGATACAGAAGCAGCCCCGCCGTATTCTCGTTGAAGCACGACAGCTGCACCTCGCGTGCCCGATGACGTTCAAACGCCAGCCTCACCATCGTCTGCACCAAAAACTTCGCGATCCCTTTCCCCCGAGCCTTGGGCGACACGATCACATTGCCGATCGCGCAAACGCCATCGCGCTCAAACCTGTAAAAGTTAGCAAAACCCAAAACAGAACCGTCCGCCTCAACCACCGTTGAGTCGGAACGTTGAGCAATCGATGCCTGCAGTTGATCCTCCGTCAGCGGGTACTGCGCCTTCGGGAACATAAAAAACAGCTCCGGGGGATTTTGAGGAAAGTCGCAAATCGTCAGGACATCTTCAGCGCTGACGGGACGGTAGGTGAGGTGCATGGTTTGGATCCATCCAAGTGTCGGGGTGACAGATTACTTTTTGCAGATGAGGGATAGAAGCGTGTACTTACGCGTCTATGCTTCAAATAGACGCGGGGCCTGCCCGTGATACCCGTAAAAGACTCTGCCTATCACGACCCAATACTCCCCCTATTAGCTGACTTCCCAACTGGGGTCTAACCTTACTCGAGCGCCGGCACCATAAGCCGGCCGGTCAAGAGCTGATAAGGAGATAGGAATGGGTCAGAAGCCTGACTAAACCTGCCGTGGGCCACCGTGCAGGCAACTCGATTGCCGCTGTTCAGAATTCCCCTGTGATCAAAACAATCAGTTGATCAAACTGCTGGCCCTGCAGCCTGTGTCATTGGTTTCGCCCGTTGCTATTTAACGCCCGCGTTGGGCCGGATAGCCGGATGAATACGACCAAAGGTAGCTCACACATGGCAAACGAATCGAAATGCCCGTTCATTAGCGCCGCTGGCGGTGGCACGACAAACCGCGACTGGTGGCCGAACCAACTGAATCTGAAGATCCTCCATCAGCACTCGTCCCTGTCCGACCCCATGGACGAGGACTTCAACTACGCCGAAGCATTCAAAAGCCTGGACTTTGAAGCGGTCAAAAGAGACCTGACTGCGTTGATGACCGATTCCCAGGACTGGTGGCCGGCGGACTTCGGTCACTACGGGCCACTCTTCATTCGCATGGCCTGGCACGCCGCCGGTACGTACCGCACCGGTGACGGTCGTGGTGGCGCCGGTTCCGGTCAGCAACGCTTCGCGCCGCTCAACAGTTGGCCGGACAACGTCAGCCTCGACAAGGCGCGCCGGCTGCTCTGGCCGATCAAGCAAAAGTACGGCCGTAAAATTTCCTGGGCCGATCTGATCGTCCTCACCGGCAACGTCGCGCTGGAGTCCATGGGCTTCAAGACCTTCGGCTTTTCCGGCGGTCGTCCGGACGTTTGGGAGCCGGATGAGGACGTCTACTGGGGCTCGGAAAACAAGTGGCTGGGCGGCGACACCCGCTACGGCAAAAAAAACGAGCCCATGCAAGAGCCCGGCGAAGGCCCACTCGTTGCTGAGCCGGGGGAAAATGAGGAGAGCCGCACCGACCAGGGGCGGTTCCTGGAGAACCCGCTCGCCGCCGTGCAAATGGGCCTGATCTACGTCAACCCGGAAGGCCCGGAAGGTAACCCCGACCCGGTCGCGGCCGGGATAGACATCCGCGAAACCTTCGCGCGCATGGCGATGAATGACGAAGAAACCGTGGCACTGATCGCCGGCGGCCACGCCTTCGGCAAGACCCACGGCGCAGGACCTGCCGACAATGTCGGCGCCGAGCCCGAAGCCGCTGGCCTCGAAGCCCAAGGCTTTGGCTGGAAGAACAGCTTCGGCACCGGCAAGGGCGCGGACACTATCACCAGCGGCCTGGAAGTGACCTGGACCACAACACCCACGAAATGGAGCAACAACTACCTGGAAAACTTGTTCGGCTTCGAGTGGGAACTGAGCAAAAGCCCGGCCGGTGCGAACCAGTGGATCCCGAAAAACAACGCCGGCGCCGGCATCATTCCGGATGCTCACGACCCGTCCAAACGTCGTAATCCGACCATGCTGACCACCGACCTGTCGCTGCGATTCGACCCGATCTATGAACCGATTTCGCGGCGCTTCCTGGCCAATCCAGACCAGTTGGCCGACGCGTTCGCCCGCGCCTGGTTCAAGCTGATCCACCGCGACATGGGTCCCCTCTCCCGCTACCTCGGCCCGGAAATGCCGAGCGAAGTGTTGCTGTGGCAAGACCCGATTCCTGCGGTTGACCATGCCCTGGTCAACGACAGTGACGTCGCCGCACTCAAGAGCAAACTCCTGGCCTCGGGCCTGACCGTCTCGCAGCTTGTATCTACGGCTTGGGCGGCGGCTTCGACCTTCCGTGGCTCCGACAAACGCGGCGGCGCCAACGGTGGGCGTTTGCGTCTGGCCCCGCAGAAGTTCTGGCAGGCCAACCAGCCTGAGCAACTGGCGAACGTGCTGGCGAAACTCGAGGGTATCCAAAGCGAGTTCAACAACAGCGGCAAGAAGATCTCGCTGGCGGACCTGATCGTGCTGGCCGGTAACGCCGGCGTCGAACAGGCGGCGAAAAATGCCGGCCAAACCGTGACAGTGCCGTTCACACCAGGACGGATGGACGCCTCCCAAGAGCAAACGGACGTGGAGTCTTTCGGCTTCCTCGAACCCATCGCCGATGGCTTCCGCAACTACCTCAAAGGCAGATACCGCGTCCCGGCCGAGCAGCTGTTGATCGACAAGGCGCAACTGCTGACACTCACCGCGCCAGAAATGACCGCGCTCATTGGCGGCATGCGTGTGCTGAACACCAACGTCGGGCAAACCAAACACGGAGTGTTCACCAAGCAGCCGGAAGCGTTGACCAACGACTTCTTCAAAAACCTGCTGGACATGGGCGTGGAATGGAAACCGCTGTCGGGGGCTAATGAGGAGTTTGAAGGGCGCGATCGCAAAACCGGCGAAGTGAAGTGGACCGGCACTCGCGTCGATCTGGTCTTCGGCTCAAATGCACAGCTGCGTGCGTTGGCGGAAGTCTATGCAACCGCTGATGCGCAGGAGAAGTTCGTCAAAGACTTCGTAGCCGCCTGGGCCAAAGTGATGGACCTGGATCGCTTCGACGTTAAGTAACACGAGCGTTATCGCTGAAACTGCAACGCCTCCCACTGTGGAGGCGTTGTGCTTTTTGTCACTTGACGCTTCACGCCGTTAGATGGGAAAACGTGCGTGGCCCGGATGCAAGTGTTGGGTTCATAAAAGAATCAAGGAAGACTCATCCAACCATGAAAACCCTATTGTGTTTGCTGATCGCCACCGGCGTCGGCACCGCGTTGCAGTACGCCGGTGTCCCCCATGGCCTGTTGCTGGGTTCGATACTCGCCACCGCGTTGATCGCCAGCAACTTGCGTTTTTCTCCTGCGCTGCCCTTCAGCCTTGTCTACGTGCAAATCGTATTGGGGATCGCGACCGGCCTGATGTTCACCTCGTGGAACAGCCAAACGGCGGCCGCCATGTTGCCCAGCCTGGGCTTCATGCTGCTGGGCCTGACGGTCCAGAGCGCCGTGGCCGGTGTGTGGCTGCTCAAGGTCTCGGGATGGAACCCGAAGGACTCCCTGTTAGCCGTGTATCCGGGCGCACTCGCCGCCGTGTTCGATTTGCTCGAGTCCGAGCGCGCGTCCGGCAAAGTGATCGTCGTGCACCTGGTGCGACTGCTGTCGATCACCGTGCTGGTCAGCTTCTGCATTCCCGGACACACCGACGTGGCGCTTGCCGAAAGCAGCCCGCTGCTCATGAGTACCGCGCTGACCCTGCTGTCGCTGATCGCCTTGTGCCTGTTGCTCGGCCGCTTGCTGTTGCGCGTCGGCGTTCCGGCGCCGTTCATGCTCACCGCGATCGTCGTCACCGGCGTCTACCTCAAGCTGGGCTATCTCCAGACCTTCCACCTGCCGTCATGGAGTGTCGACACCGCCGTGGTCCTCCTCGGCGTGCTGATTGGCTCGAAATTCAAAGACATCAGCCTCGCAGAACTTGTCCGCCACGGACGGGCCGGGCTGATGGCCGTCGCCTTGATGTTGCTGATCGCAGCGGCGTTTGCCGCAGTGGCCGGACGGGTCCTGGGCAGCGATCCCTTGTCGTTGTGGTTGGCGTACATGCCGGGCGCCATCGAGACCATCGCCCTCGTCGCCTTCAGTGGCGGGCTGAACGTGGTGTTCATCCTGACCCATCATCTGGTGCGAATGGTCGTGCTGCACTTTGCGCCGGCGTTGGTCGTTCAGGCGCGGCGCTGGCGGGAAGATGTTTGATCGCAGAAAGGACTAAGTGGGGGAGATCGTGGCGAGGGCACCAATCAAAATGGTCAACACCAGAAATCCACCCAGGAAAATCGCCATCTTGCCCATTGGGCCTCCTACATTATGAGTTTGCGGTGCAGCGGTTGCCGCGACTGCGGAGCGTGCCGTTATTGTGAGCCGGAGGCTGTGTGCATTACAGATGCAGATAGCGCAGAAAAATACGGATCAGAACACCGAATCGGGGCTAGATCGCCTTTAAACGTCAATTGCGCCAGGATCTATTTATGCCGTTGAGGTTTCATAAAATGCACGCCAATGGCGATGACTTCGTTATTGTCGACTCGCGAAACGCGGCCAATCCAATGACAAGTACCCTGGCTCGGCGAATGGGTGATCGGCACCGAGGAGTCGGATTCAACCAACTCGCGGTGGTGCTCGATTGCGATGATGCCGATGCGCGTTTGATGTTTTGGAATGCAGATGGCTCCACGCTGGATGTTTGTGGCAGCGCAACACGGGGCGCTGCGGATAGGCTGATGCGCGAATCAAATACCACTTCGATAGCGCTCCGAACCAACCGTGGCCTACTCACTTGCGAACGAACTTCGACCGGCGCAATTTCCGTCAACATGGGAAAGCCGCTTTTCGGCTGGTCGGATATTCCCCTGGCCCTGGAACTGGACACTGCTGTTTTGCCACTTGCTGGTGACCCAACAGCGTGCAGCATGGGCAATCCGCACTGCACCTATTTTGTGGATGATCTGACGGCCATTGATATAGCGACAATCGGACCGACAATAGAAACCAACCCCCTATTCCCCCTCAGGACGAACGTGCATTTCGTCCAGATCATTAACCGTAAGCACATTCGGTTGCGCATCTGGGAGCGCTGGGGTGGTATTCCGCTCGGCTCAGGTTCCTGCTCTTGTGGCGCCGCTGTTAACGGAATTCGTCGGGGTTTATTAGACAATTCCGTTGAGGTTGAATGTGATGGCGGAACTGTGACGGTTCAATGGGATGGTGTGGGACCTGTCTTTCTTATCGGACCGGTAGAGACAACTTTTTCGGGAATGATCACGATCTGAACCCACCCGCAGCCCCGACCGCTCGTCTGAAAACCCCGTCGACCTGATAGTTTTGACAGTAGCCCGCCGGTCCTTGTCAGGTGTCTGATAGCCCCCATCAGTCTGCTGTCTATGGCGGACTTACAGCGAAGGAGCGGCTTCAGATGAATGATCAATCCAACCCATCCGGCATCATCCCGGTGGATATCCGTGCACTTGATATCACACCACTGGACTTCAGTGCGCTCGACAATTCACTGGCCGACAACACCGTGCTGGCACTGTTTCCACCCAGGATCCCCGCCGCAACAGAACCGGTGGTGGGGGCTCATCTTGGCGTCCCGCTGCGCATTTATGACCTGGAACCCATGGGCCTGGAGGTTCACGTTGATCCACCGCGGGGTCTACTGCCTGGCGACGTCATCACGCTCAACCTAAACGGGCAACCGAACCTTGGCGGCAAGATTATTCAGCCCGGCGAGGAGAATGCGATCAGCACCCTGTATCTGCCGAAGAAGATGCTGCAGCCGGACTTCATCAACCGCCTCACTTACACCGTGACTCGCGGCAGCCAGAACATGGGCACCTCCACGCCGCCGCTGGAGATGCTGTACAACGCCATCCGGCCCGGCAACGTGGACCGTGATCCGGGGGTCGACGGCCACTCCGAGTTGGAGTTAATCCTGCCCGACGACATCAAGAAAGGCGTCCGTCCCGACTTCGTCAGTGCCGACGTGTGCGTGTCCTACCCCTATTGCCGGGCCTACGACCGGATTTGGCTGAACTGCAACGGCTTTCCGGTGTACCACGATGTCACCCCACTCGAAGCCCCGCTGCCGGGCTCGGCGACCCCGGTCACGGTATGTTTCCGCGTCACTCGCGCGGACCTGGAAAGCGCCGGGGACCATGCACAGTTCAAGTTTTCCTACACGGTCACCGACCAGGTGGGTAACAACCCCGACCCTAACTCGCCGTGGTCGGCCACCGAGGTCGTCGACGTGGACCTAGCGGGCAATCGGTTGCCGGAACCGATCCTGCGGGAAATCCAGAACGACCCGACCGACGAGCCGAACACCATCGACCTGGAAAAACTGGGCGGCAATCCGCTGCTGGTGATCGTCCTCACCAGTGATCCCCGTTTTCAGGTGGGCGACAACATCAGCGGGACCTACATCGCCACATTGCCCGGGCAAGCGGATGTGGTAGTGCCGGTGGTCGGTAGCGTCGAGGCTGACGAGTTTGGGCAGAAAAAGCCCTGCATCCTGCAGGTGGCTAACGACAAGGTGCTGGCCAACAGCGTGGTGCGGGTCAGCTATCAACTGATCAGAGGCGGCGTGACACTCGCCACGTCCCGGATCGCCACGGCGCGGGTGATTGGCGAGGGGCTGCCGAACCTGCAAGCACCGCGCTTGATTAAATCCGTCAACGGGGAGCTCGACCCGCTGGACCCGGCCAATCTGCAAGGTGCCAACGGTCAAGTGGCAGTGCCGGGGTTTCGTCCGGGCGACACCGTGCAGCTCATCGTCAAGGGCGCCCCCGGTGCTGGCTCGCCGACCTTCGCGGCCAAGCCACTCAACGCCAACAGCCGCGCCAACTTTGCGCTGAGCAAGGCCTTTATCGCGGCGAATATGGGTAAGCCGCCGATTGAACTGAGTTTTATGCTGATTCGCGGCGGCAAGTCATTCCCGTCGCCGGTCTTGACAGCGTCCGTCGGCACGATCCCGGATAACCATCCGAGTCTGCCGACGCCAGCAATGGATGGCGCGATTGGCAACGAACTGGACGTGACCAAGATGCAGGCCAGCGATCAGCTACGGGTGGGTGAATGGCCGCAGCAAGTGGCGGACCAACCCGTTTGGGTGCTCTATAAAGGGACCGATGCCAACGGCACAGTGGTGACTTACGAGGACCGCAAAGGTGAGCCGCACACCACGCTGCCGGGCCTGAACCGGCCTGCACCAATTGAGTGGTTGAAGACCCTCAAGGATGGCAGTGTGCTGACCATCAGCTTCAGGGTGAACTATGACGGGGCTGCCAATACAACGACGGCGGTGAGATTTCCGGTGCGGACTTATACAGTGGCAGCGGTCACGGAGTTCATTGTAGACACAACACCCGTCTTGTTGAGCGGGCTCAATATTACGGCCGAGCCT
The DNA here is from genome assembly GCF_057837605.1 of Pseudomonas sp. GL_093. NCBI lineage: Bacteria > Pseudomonadati > Pseudomonadota > Gammaproteobacteria > Pseudomonadales > Pseudomonadaceae > Pseudomonas > Pseudomonas sp. GL_093. Next base: position 4,307,680 of record NZ_CM174448.1, read on the forward strand.
GATTTGAATTGGGTGCTGACTGGTCAGCACCCCACCGGAACGACCCAGCAAAGTAGGGCGTCAGGAGGCTCTTCACCCTACACCTACATCTCATTACATCCCAACATAGCCACTGTTACCGATCAGGGGTTGATTACCAGTCATCGGAACGGAACGACCACAGTAGTAGTAAGGGATAGTGGTGGGCAAGAAAAGAGCATACCCGTAGAGTGCCGGAACAATTTCATCGCTCGTGGTACACGCACTAATGCATACAACGTTACTTATGGCGTAGCCGTTGCACAGATGCGTGCCGCAGGCGGGCGTCCCTTAGATACACCAGAGATGTTATTAGTTCTACACACCAAATACTCCATCGGTACTGGTGGATATGGATATATGCGATGGACAGGTTCGCCCGAATATCGCAACCATACTACTCGTTTTGTTGCCCCTACCATTTTTGATAGTAACGGCGGTAGGGGGTTCTTTGATGTTCAATTTTGGTTTTCCGATAGCAACCCGCCAGAATGGCGGGCACATGCTGGCGGGGTGTTATTCATGATCCCCACGTGAAGGCCAGTGGCTAACAGGGTTAAGGGGAAACCTGGGACCAACCACGATAAACCAGCCCTTGAAAGTGACTATCAGAGCCTGGTTTATCGTTACTAAATCCTGTCCCGTAGGAGCAGCCTTTGGCAGCTCCGCCAGCGCATTGCACATTTTCAGCGCCGAGCAATCGACGTGAAACGGTCCCACTAACTCCGCTTCATAGAAATCAAAGGGGACACCCATTTTTTCTCCTGATTTTTCTCCCAAAAAAATTCGTCATCGTGTAACCCGTGAAAAACCTTTCCCCCTTGCCGCTTGTCAGCTCCTCAGCACCTTCCCCTTCCCGGTTTTTCCAACGCTGTACACCCCCTCAAATGGCAGACCTAAATGATGAACAGGACAATTGCTGCTCTCACGATCGCGGGCCTGTTCGCCTGCTCGCTTTTCGCACTTGCCGGTACGTGTCAAGGTACCTGTCGCCTTGCTCCTACAGTTGTTAGCCCGTTGCGCCCCTAATTTCAGGGCGTTCCGGGTTTAAATACACCGCATCTGCGAGCTTCCAGTTCCGTGTCCGAGTACTCCAGCGGCTCGGATTAGCTTCCCTCGCATCTTCATACAGCGCTGCTCTAGCTTTTAATAAAGCTGTAGCTTTGCCTTCGTGGCGTTCGTTTGGTGTCACGTATTTCAAAGCACTGTGGCGGTGATCTTCGTTGTACCACTCGATAAATTTCTGTACCCAAAGCCTTGCTTCCGTGACCGTATCAAATGGTTGATCCGGCCAGAGTGGGCAGTACTTTGCGGTGCGAAAAAGTGCCTCGGCATAGGCGTTATCATTGCTCACCCTTGGCCGGCTAAAAGAGGGTTCGACGCCCAGGGCGATCATGCTTTCACGTAACAAAGAGCCTCTCATAACGTGGCCGTTATCCGAGTGCAGCACCAACGGACGACCTGCTGTGTGTTCACGTAAGCATCCTTTTCTGAGCAGCTCACACGCGTGTTCAGCGCATTCAACCTCATGCACTTCATTGGCAACCAGCTTGCGGCTGAAGACATCCTTGACCATGTACCAGTAGAAAAAACGACCTTTGACAGTGCTGGGCAGCCAAGTGATATCCCAACACCACACTTGATTGGGAGCGTCAGCGCGATGCGTCGTCAGCACCCTGCGTTTTGGGGCTTTGGTACGGCCACGACGCACGTTTTGATTGGCGGCTTTTAACACACGATAAAACGTCGACTCCGAAGCCAGATAGATGCCTTTATCAGCCAGCTTAGGAACGATTTGGTGCGGGGTGAGGCTGGCGTAGCCAGCCTGATTGGCAGCATCAAGAACCGCTTGGCGCTCTGCCTCACTGAGCTTGTTCGTCGGCATTGCCCGCTGAGCCAGCAGTCGCCCATCACAGTCAGCGTGTCGCCAGCGTTGAACTGTTCGCAGGCTCAGCCCCAGCTCATTACAGGCTCGATATCGACGAGCACCATTCAGCACCGCGTCTGCAATCAACTTCATGGCGTGCGTACGATCAGAGGCGTTGATCAGTCTTCCTTGTCCTTGCCCCAGATCGCATTGGCTTTTTTTCTGAGCTCCAGCAAGGCCACCGCCTCCGCACGACCGGCATCAGACTGGATCAGTTGACGCTCAAGTACTTTGATGCGCCGTTCCTCAGCTGTCTTGGAGGTTCGAGAGTTGAGATCAACAACCGGATTGGCGTTTTGGCAAGCCACTCGCCACTGTTGGATTTGCTCAGGGTAAATGCCCTTGATTCGGCAGTACTGAGAGATCTCCACCTCGCTCAATGGCGCGGTTTCCATGACCGCATTGAATTTATCGGCGCTTGACCATTGATCACTGGTCTTGCCGTTTCCCGGAACGATCAAGCCCTTATCTCTAGCCATTTGCCTCCAGTTTCGCAGTGACTGTGGCGTGAGATTGAGCGCAACGGCAAGTTCTGCCACTGATCGATTGAGGGGCGGCATCATTTGCAGAACGACCCAGTCTTTGAAGTCGCTTTCGTATCGCTTGCCCATTTTGGACATTGTTATGCACCTTCGCCCTCTTGAATGATTGAGTCAATCAACAAGGGCGACAGGTAGCCTGACACGGAGGGTTGCTGCCGAAAAGGTGACTGAAGACTCTGCTGTGCCACCGGCCGCACTTCCCGGCATCAACCAGGCTCAGGGCTCTGAATCCAAGGAGGACAAGGCCGACAAAAAAGGTGAGGAAGCGGCGGGTTCAAACTCCGGTGCCGACTCGGAAGCGACGGACAAAGATGCGGCCACCTCTAGCGGTTCGAAGGACGTTGAGAAAAAACCAATGCAGGAGTGAGAGCGGTCCGCCCGCTTCGGCCTTAGTGTTGCGTAACCTGCAAGAACTGAATTGCGCCCACAAAAAAGCCCACTGACCGTCACGGTTCAGTGGGCTTTTGATTAGGCCTCTAGTTACAGAGCCATATCAGTCGCAGCATTAGCCTTCGGCGCCTTGGCCGGAGCAGCCGGAGCAGCCGGAGCTACCATCTGACCAATCGCCGGCGGCGGAGTCAGCTGCAACACCTTGGCGGTGTAAGCCCACTCCTCAGCAACCTTCTCAGGACTGCCATTCAACTGAGTGCCATAGCTAGGCACGATCTGGTGCAGCTTTTCCTGCCAGGCTGGCGAAGCAACCTTGTCCTTGAACACTTTCTGCAGCACGGTCAGCATGATCGGTGCAGCAGTCGATGCACCCGGCGAAGCGCCCAGCAAACCTGCAATGGTGCCGTCTTGCGAGGCAACAATCTCAGTACCCAACTTCAGCACGCCACCAGCGGCTTCATCACGCTTGATGATCTGCACGCGTTGGCCGGCTTGCCACAGGCGCCAGTCTTCGGCTTTGGCGTTCGGGAAGTATTCTTTCAGGGCGTTGAGGCGGTCTTCGTCAGACAGCATCAGTTGGCCAGCCAGGTACTCGACCAGCGGGTATTCCTTGATGCCGACTTTGGTCATTGGCCACACGTTGTGCGTGGTGGTGGTGGTCAGCAGGTCCAGGTACGAGCCTTCTTTCAGGAACTTGGTACTGAAGGTCGCGAATGGGCCAAACAGGATGACGCGCTTGCCGTCCAGGACACGGGTGTCCAAGTGCGGAACCGACATTGGCGGTGCGCCAACGGAGGCTTTGCCGTAGGCCTTGGCCAGGTGTTGCTCGGCGATGGTCGGGTTTTCGGTGACGAGGAACGAGCCGCCTACCGGGAAGCCTGCGTATTCCTTGGCTTCAGGAATGCCGGACTTCTGCAGCAGGTGCAGTGCACCGCCGCCCGCGCCGATGAAGACGAACTTGGCGTCGGTTTCGGTTTTGGTGCCGTCTTTCAGGTTTTTGTAGCTGACGCGCCAGCTGCCGTCTTCGTTCTTGGTGATGTCTTGCACTTCGCTAGACAGTTTCAAGTCGAACTTTGGCGTGGTTTGCAGGTGCGCAACGAACTGGCGGGTGATCTCGCCAAAGTTCATGTCGGTACCGATCGGGCTCCAGGTGGCCGCGACTTTCTGGTTCGGGTCACGCCCTTCCATCATCAGCGGAACCCACTTCTTGATCACAGCCGGGTCTTCGGAGTACTGCATGCCGGCGAACAGCGGGCTCGCTTGCAGGGCTTCGTAGCGCTTTTTCAGGAACTTGATGTTGTCATCGCCCCACACAAAGCTCATGTGTGGCGTGGAGTTGATGAACGAACGCGGGTTCTTCAGCACGCCTTGCTGAACCTGCCAGGCCCAGAACTGACGGGAGATCTGGAAGGCTTCGTTGATTTCAACGGCTTTCGTGATCTGAACGTTGCCTTTATCGTCTTCCGGGGTGTAGTTCAACTCGGCCAGGGCGGAGTGACCGGTACCGGCGTTGTTCCAGCCGTTGGAGCTTTCCAGGGCGACGCCGTCGAGGCGCTCGACCATTTCCATCGACATACCCGGTTCCAGCTCGTTGAGCCAAACACCGAGGGTCGCGCTCATGATGCCGCCGCCAATCAGCAGCACATCGACTTTCTTTGCCTCTTCCGCTTGCGCGGACGCGATCCCCATCGACAAAGCCAGCCCCAGCAGGGCCGTGTTCATTTTTTTAAACATGTGTAGCACCTATGATAAAACGCCATCCGCCCTTCCATCCCCACGCTTGAGGCCCCTTGTTCACGGCATGCAGGCAGCAGGCTGTGGGTTGCGCACGCATAAGGATTGGAGGGTGGGCACACAAGGCCGACGTGTCTCCATCGACCTCAGTTTATATGTCCCTACTGAACTGACTTTTTATCATTATTGGCTTCAGCTACTTGAGCGACAGTGATTCTGTTGGCGCGTCTCAAGGACGCGCAAACTGAATAGGTCAAAGCAAGTTGGGGCGAAGAATATCACGACACGGCAAACCCGCGCGTCTGTTCCCGACTTGATAGTCCGCCTCGGCCACTATACTCATCGTGCTTTTCTCGATGAGCCGGTGAGGAGATGTCATGAGCGACAAAGTTGATCTGCGCAAATATTCCTCCCAAGTGGTCGACGGCGTGGAGCGCGCGCCGGGACGATCCATGCTGCGCGCAGTGGGTTTCACGGACGAGGACTTCAAGAAACCGCAGATTGGCATCGCCTCCACCTGGGCGATGGTCACGCCCTGCAACATGCACATCGACAAGCTGGCGATTGAAGCCGAAAAAGGCGCGAATGCCGCCGGCGCCAAGGGCGTCATTTTCAACACGATCACCATTTCCGACGGCATCGCCAACGGCACCGAAGGCATGAAGTATTCGCTGGTGTCGCGGGAAGTGATCGCCGATTCCATTGAAGTGGTGGCCGGCTGCGAAGGCTTCGACGGTCTGGTGACCGTGGGCGGTTGTGACAAGAACATGCCGGGCTGCCTGATCGGCATGGCGCGACTGAACCGCCCTTCCATCTTCGTCTATGGCGGCACCATCCGGCCGGGCGCCGGCCACACCGATATCATTTCCGTATTCGAGGCCGTGGGTCAGCACGCACGGGGTGATATCAGCGAGATTCAGGTCAAACAAATCGAGGAAGTGGCGATTCCCGGCCCTGGCTCCTGCGGCGGCATGTACACGGCCAACACCATGGCTTCTGCGATTGAGGCGCTGGGCATGAGCCTGCCCGGTTCCAGCTCTCAAGAGGCCGTCGGCAGCGACAAGGCGTCGGACAGTTTCCGCGCCGGTCAGCAGGTCATGGAGTTGCTCAAGCTGGACATCAAACCGCGCGACATCATGACTCGCAAGGCCTTTGAAAATGCGATTCGGGTGGTGATCGCCCTCGCCGGCTCGACCAATGCCGTGCTGCATCTTCTGGCCATGGCGCATGCCGTGGATGTCGAGCTGACGCTGGATGATTTTGTCGAGCTGGGCAAGGTGTCCCCGGTAGTGGCCGACCTGCGCCCCAGCGGTCAATACATGATGAGTGAACTGGTCGCTATCGGAGGCATTCAGCCGCTGATGAAGCGCATGCTCGCCGCCGGGATGCTGCATGGCGATGCGCTGACGGTCACCGGCAAAACCCTGGCCGAAAACCTGGAAAACGTGCCCGACTATCCCGAAGGTCAGGACGTGATCCTGCCCTTCGACCAACCGATCAAAAAGGACTCGCATCTGGTGGTGCTGCGCGGCAACCTTTCGCCCACCGGGGCCGTGGCCAAGATCACCGGCAAGGAAGGCTTGCGCTTTGAAGGCACGGCTCGTGTGTATCACGGCGAGGAAGGCGCGTTGGCCGGCATCCTCAACGGCGAAGTCAAAGCCGGCGATGTGATCGTGATTCGCTATGAAGGCCCAAAAGGTGGCCCGGGCATGCGCGAAATGCTTTCGCCGACGTCGGCGGTCATGGGCAAGGGGCTGGGCAAGGACGTTGCGCTGATCACCGACGGCCGCTTCTCCGGCGGTTCACACGGGTTTGTGGTGGGCCATATCACGCCCGAAGCCTTTGATGGCGGGCCGATTGCGCTGATTGAAGACGGCGACAAGATCACCATCGACGCCGAAACACGCCAGATTACGGTCGATGTCTCCGACGCCGAACTGGCCGAGCGCAAGACCCGCTGGGTGCGCCCGGAATCCAAGTACAAACGCGGGGTGTTGGCCAAATACGCGAAGACCGTGTCCAGCGCCTCGGAAGGCGCGGTGACGGATAAGTACCTCTAGGCGTTTCATGCGCGAGCTTGCGTCCGGCTCTGTAGCAGTTGTAGCAGTTGTAGCAGCTGTCGAGCTTGCGAGGCTGCGTTCGGCTGCGAAGCAGTCGTAAACCCTGAGTGCGCGGTGAATCTGACACACCGCATTGTCTGACCTTACGACTGCTTCGTCCGAACGCGGCCCGAACCGAACGCTGCCTCGCAAGCTCGACAGCTGCTACAGGGATCGCGTTATGGCTTAGAGTCTGAACCGATCCACCGACTGCGACAGCTTGCCCGCCAAAGTGGACAGCTCATCGGTGGTCGAGGCAGTCCGGCCGATGATTTTGCTGTTGCCTTCGGACATGCCGGCAATCATTTCAACCTGATGGGCGATTTCGTTGCTGGCCAGGCTCTGCTCACCGATGGTGCGGGTGATGTCGTTGACCAGTTGCGTGGTGTTCAACGTGGCGTCGAGGATTTCGCGGATGGCGCGCTCGACGTCGGCGGTCACGGCCATGCCTTTGTCGACCTGAGCCACGCCCGCCTCCATGCTGGTCACTGCCTCGCGGGTGCTTTGCTGGATGCGTGAGACCATCGTGGCAATTTCCTGGGTGGAGGCGCTGGTGCGTCCCGCCAGGCTGCGCACTTCGTCGGCCACCACGGCAAATCCACGCCCTTGCTCACCGGCACGGGCGGCTTCGATCGCGGCGTTGAGCGCCAGCAGGTTGGTTTGATCGGCGATCCCCTTGATCACCTGGATGATGCTGAAAATCCCTTCAGACTCCTTGTCCAGCGTGCGGATCACCTGGGCCGATTGCTGCGACGAACGTGCAATACCGTCCATGTCATTAACCACCTGATGGATCACCCGACCGCCCTCCTTGGCCAGTGCCTCGGCTTGATTGGCCATGTTCAGCGCCCGCTCGGCATGCCGGGTGATTTCCTCAATGCTCGCGGTCATTTCGCTGGCGGCAGCCGCCATGGTGCTGGCGGCTACGCTTTGCTGCTGGCTGCTACCGGCCACTTCATGGCAGCCGCTACTCAATTGTTCACTCATGCCGCTCACGCCGTGGGCGTTGCTGCGCACGACTTCGATCATGCCGCGCAGGTCGCGCTGCATGGTCGCGAGGCTGCGAATCAGGGCGCTCGCTTCGTCGTTGTGAGTGGGCTCGACAATCGGTTCACTCAGGTTGCCATGGGCGATGCTGTCAGCGATGCGGCTGGCGGTCTGCAACGGCCCCATGATGCTCAGCATCACTCCGCGCCCCAGGGCCAGCAGCAATAACAGGCTGGCGATGAGGACGCCGCCAAGGATGAAATTGGCGTTACTGATGACTTTCTGAGTGCCGGCACTGGTCTGTTGGGTGTTGGTTTCGATCAGTTCGCTGAGTGCGGCCAACTGATCTTCCAGCTGGCTGAATACGCTACTGAAACCGCCCAGTTGTTGTTGCGCGGCCTCCGGATTTTCCAGCGCCAGCCCGACGATGCGTTCGGCTGCGCTGATGTAGGTATCGAGGCTGGGCTTGATCTTGTTCAGGGCCCCCTTGATGGTGTCGTTGACCGGCAGCTTGAGGTTTTCACCGAGCATTTCACGAAAATGCGCCGCATGTTCCTCGATGGAACTGCGCACCTCGGCTTTGCTGCTGGTGCTTTTACCCAACCCGACCAGCATCGCGGACAGCACGTCGGCGCGTAACGCGTCGTGCATCATGTCGGCTTCGAGGTGATTGCGCAGCACGGCCATACTGACCTCGTTGTCTTTCACCGCCTCCGCCATCTGGGTGTTTCCCAGGTAGCTGACCAGACTCATGATCAACGCGGTAATCAGCCCGGTGCCAATCAGCAGAATCAAACGTAATTTTATGGACACTCTGTGGATCCTCTCTCAGCACGTTTGTCAGTGGCGTAAAGCCAACTGCGGATTGGTTTGCTGAAAAGGTTATCGACTGGCACGAGTGGTTAATGAAGCGAATGTCCATACGCGCATGTCTTTTACGACATGCGGTATGTTTTTCGGTTTTGAGGGCGCCCGAATCAGGCAGCAGAGAAGAAGTAGCGCGTCAGGTGAAAGAAGATCGGCGCTGCGAAGCAAATCGAGTCCATCCGGTCGAGCATGCCGCCGTGACCTTTGATCATGGTGCCCCAGTCCTTGGCGCTCAGACTGCGTTTGATCGCCGACATGACCAGACCACCGAGGAAGCCCATCACCACGATGACGAACGACATCATCAGTGACTGCCAGAAGCTGAAGGGGGTCATCCAGAACATGCAGCCGCCAATCAGCGTTGCAGACAGGCCGCCACCGACCAGTCCTTCGACGGTTTTTGACGGACTCACCAGCGGCGCTACCTTGTGCTTGCCGAAGAGCTTGCCGAACACGTACTGCAACACGTCACTCAACTGAACGACGAACACCAGATAGAACAGCAGCAGCGCGTTTTGGCCCTTGAATCCCTCCAGATCCAGGAGCAACAGCGCGGGCGCATGGCTGATGCAATAAATGCAGATCATCACGCCCCACTGGATTTTTGCTGTCCTTTCCAGGAAGCCATCAGTGTCCTGACTCAGCACCGCAATCGCCGGTAACAGCAGGAATGAATACACCGGAATCAGCAGCGTGAACATCGAATACCAGTGCGTACCGATCAGAATGTATTGCAGCGGGATCAGGATGAAAAATGCCGAAAACAGGGCGTTATGGTCACCTCGTCGGGTCGGTGTCAGGGTGATGAACTCCCTGAGCGCGAACAGTGAGATAAAACCGAACAGGACGACCGTTGCATTACCACCCAGCAGGTAGGAAACGAAGAAGATGATGACCATCCCCCACCAGGCATTCACGCGCTGATTGAGGTTTTCGATGGTCGAGACAGCGCCTTCCGTTTTGGCCCGCCGGGCCAGCAATCGACCGGCCAGCGAAGCAATCGCCAGCAAGCATGCCAATCCAAAAAAGAACCACAAAAACTTTGCTTCAAGACTCATTTCGACAACCCCACAATGGCGTTACGCGCGCGTTCCAGAAACACCTGTTTATCCTCGCCAGCAATCCTTTCCATCGGATTGCCGATACGGATCGTGCAGATGATCGGCAGAGGGACGTGTTTGCCTTTGGGCATGGAGCGATGAAGGTTTTCCAGGTAGATCGGCACCAGGTCGACATCGGGGAAGGTCTCGGCCAGCCGGAAAAGACCTGATTTGAATTCCCCGGGCAGTGCCTCGGATGAGCGAGTGCCTTCTGGAAAGAAGATGATCGAATGACCCGCCTGCACCACATCGAAAATGGGCTCCAGTGCGTTTTTACCGGGCGCCGGTTTACGGTCAATCAGCACGGCATTCAGGCCTTTCTGGGAGATGTACGACAGAAACCGGTTCTTTCCCCAGTAATCGGCAGCGGCGATCGGCTTCACATTCAACCTCGCCTCGGGCGGCAGGGCCGCAATGATGGCCAAGGTGTCCATGTGACTGGTGTGATTGGCGAAATAGATTCGCTGACGCGAGAGATCCGGCGGACTCTCCCACCTGGCCGTGACGCCAATCAGCAGTCGAAGAACAGAAATCAGCGCATTACTGATCCACATGGTCGGCCCCTTTCAGCTGCTTGGCGATCGCCAGCGTTCGTGTGACGCAGGTGGCGACTGAGCCGATGGCGACGACAGCCAGCGCGATCAACAGTACATAGTGAGTGCCATAAACGTTTGCTTCGATGGCATTCAGCAACAGTCCTGCGGTCATCACGGCCATTCGATGCTGCTTGGCCATAGGGCCCATGAAGGTCTGCTTGAGGCCGATCGAGCCGCCGAACACCCTCACATAAGCCGTCAGTGCAGCGGCCAGGGCAGCGAACCATCCGAGGTCGGATTGCCCAATGGCATACCCCAGCCCGACGATCAGCAGGCTGTCGGCAATCCGGTCCGGGAATTCGTTATAGAGACTGCCGATATCGGACTTCTTGCCGCCCTCTATCGCCACCATCCCATCGAAGAGGTTGCACAGCAGGCGCAACTGAATGCCGATCGCGCAGCAGATCGATCCAATGACGCCGCTATCAATATTGAGCGCCACGACGCCGGCAAACGCGAAGGCGATGCTGGCGACGGATATCTGATTGGGGGAAATGTCTCTTTTCACCAGAATGTCGGTGATGCGTCTTGCCCAGCCCGCAGAGCGCGTCTTGATGGGCCTTCTGTTGTCATCCACTAGCCAATATCCCTATAAATGATGAGTTACTACGTGTTGCATTGTAATGGCGAGTTGCGCCGACTACACCCAGCAATTGCAGTCTTTGCTAACGAACTCTGCTTCCTGGCCAAAAGTTTTCACCTTCATTTTTCGGGACGTCGTTCCGACCTTAAACCTCGAGACAAGCCCTCAACGCCAGTTCGTTTTTTCCTTGGTCTCATGCTAGGTTGTACGATGACCGATAAGTGACATTTTCACTCTCGCTCCGACGACCCACAACAACAAGGAAACACCCATGAAAAAAGTGAAACTGCTGATTGGATTCTTGTGCCTCTTCAGTGGCTACGTAGCCGCCGCCCCTGCTTCCGCGGACAAGGATGTCGCGCAAGCCGTCGATCATCTGACGCAAGCCATGTTGCACAAGAACATTGCCGAACTGAAAGCGCTGACCGCCGAGAACCTGACCTACGGGCATTCCAGCGGGAAGATCCAGGACAAGAAAGCATTCATCGACGATATCGAAACCGGCAAAAGCGCGTTCAAAACCCTGGAGATGCAGAACCAGACCATCACCGTGTCGGGTGACGTAGCGTTGGTCCGCCATCACTTCTCGGCACAAGCGCTGAAGGGCACCGAAGTGGTTCCAACCGAAATCGAGAACTTCCAGATTTGGCAAAAACAGAAAGGCCACTGGTTACTGGTAGGTCGACAAGCGTTCAAGTTCTGATTTTTGCGTAACGAAGGGGACGCCGGTCAGCCAGGCTACGGTGTCCCCTACTCTCCCCTTTTACCTACCGTTGATCCGCGAGTTTGGCCTGGGCCTAATAAAAACATATTTGTATGCTTAAATTGATATTGTCGAACAATCCCATCACCCGAGGGTGCCGTCATGAATATCAAAGTCCTGGCTTTAATGCTGTTGGCGTTCTGTGCTCAACCGGCCTGGAGTCAAAATCCCCCCGCCGCACCGGCCTCCGCCGATAGCGCTGCGTTGACCACGCGCCTGGCCTTGCGCGACCTTTGGGTCGAGCATATTTTCTGGATCAGAAATTACGCGATCGCCAACCAGGCAGCGGACAAACAGCAAGCCAAAGTCGCCGCTGACCAGGTCGTCGACAACGCGACCAAAATCGCCAACAGCATCGCTCCGCTCTACGGTCAGCCCGCTGCCGATCAACTGCTCAAGCTGCTTGCCGGTCACTGGGGCGCGGTGAAACACTACAGCGACGCCACGGTCGCCAAAGATACGAAAGGCAAGCAGGCAGCCGTCACGGATTTGACCAGCAATGCCAAGGCGATTGCGGCGTTTCTGGCCAAAGCCAACCCCAACCTGCCTGAAAACACGCTGGTTGCCATGTTGTCAGCTCACGGCGGCCACCACGTTGCCCAGGTCGATGAACTCGCCGCGCACGATTATGCAGGCGAAGCACGCACCTGGCAGATGATGCGCACCCATATCGTGTCGCTGGCTGACGCGCTGACGGCCGCACTGGTCAAGCAGTTCCCGGACAAGTTCTGATACCGCGCGAGGGCAAACCATGCTGGAAGGACTGGGCCGTACACAGCAGGACCTGCTCAATGCGTTGCTGCACCATGCGGGCGGCATGAGCATTGACGAGTTGGCTGACCATCTTTCGGTGACACGCACCGCGGTTCGCCAGCATCTGGCGGCGCTGGAGCGTGACGCCTTGGTGCTGCGCGGCGAAACCCGTCCAACGGGCCGGCGGCCAGAGCAGCTGTATCAGCTCACCGACCATGCGCGGGAGCAGTTCCCTCGCCAATACCAGATGCTGGCCAGTGTGCTGATCGAGGAAGTGGCCGACATCATCGGCCACGATGCCCTGGCTTCGCTGATGCGCAGCATGGGCCGCAAACTGGCCCAGGACCGTGAACCTCAGGTGGTTGACGAAGCCAGGATCGTGCAGCACATGAACCAGGCGGGATACGAAGCAGAGGTGTTTTTTCGCTCGTCCGACGACAAGGAAATCGTCGCGCATAATTGCGTCTTCCACCGCCTGGCCGCGGCCCACCCGGTGGTCTGCGAACTGGACCTGGCCTTGATCGGAGCGTTAGGCGGTGGTGAAGTCGATCACACGGAGTGCATGGTCCGCGGCGGAAATGTCTGTCGATTCAAACTGCGACCAGTCGTAGAAAAGGCCAGCGAGCCTGGTGTTTCACCCAATTCGCCAAACCCCACACCAGACCGCGACAGTGACGCGACCGACACCTGAGAAACGATAAACATGGATGCACTTCACCAAGGAAGTTGCCTGTGCGGCGCAGTGAAATATCGAGTGGCCGCTGAGCTGAAAGCGGTTACCCATTGCCATTGCAGCCAATGCCGCAAGAGCCACGGGGCAGCGTTCGCGACCTATGCAAGCGCACCCAGGTCGGCGATTACGATCATTGCGGAAGTCGAGACGCTCAAAACCTTTCACTCGTCTGAAGGCGTCGTCCGACAGTTCTGTGGCGACTGCAGCTCTTCGCTGTTCTGGTCTGATTCCAAAGGTGAGTATTCGGACTGGATGTCAGTGGCGATAGGCACGCTGGATACGCCGTTTCTGAGTGAAAAACAGAAACACGTGTGTGTTGCATCGAAAGCGCCATGGTACGCAATCGAGGATCGGTGGCCGCGGACCGAGTGAGCGTTTTCGGCCAAAAAGCGAAAGCACATGAGGTACATTGATACCTGATCCCAAATTCACTGATGGGAGGGACCTATATGACGACGCGAACTGAAACTGCCATCCTGGCCGGTGGCTGCTTCTGGGGCATGCAGGACTTGCTGAGACGTTACCCCGGCGTGCTGTCCACGCGGGTGGGATACTCGGGCGGCGATGTGCCCAATGCGACTTACCGCAACCATGGCACGCATGCGGAAGCGATCGAGATCGTGTTCGATCCGGACCAGATCAGCTATCGCCAGATCCTCGAGTTTTTCTTTCAGATCCACGACCCGACGACGACGAATCGTCAGGGCAACGATGTGGGTATGAGCTACCGTTCTGCACTCTTCTATCTCAACGATGAACAGAAGCAAGTGGCCGAGGACACGGTAGCCGACGCTGATGCATCTGGCTTGTGGCCCGACAAGGTCGTCACTGAAATCGTGCCCGCTGGCCCGTTCTGGGAGGCAGAGCCGGAACATCAGGACTACCTCGAACACTATCCCAACGGCTACACGTGCCATTTCATTCGGCCAAACTGGAAACTGCCTAAACGAGGGTGATGGTGAGGTTTAAAGCGGTCCCGCCGACAGCTGTCGGCGAGACCGAGTCCGTGTGCTTCACGCCGAATAACCAAGCTCCTCCGCCGGAAAAGCCCCGCCCTTCCCTGCCACCACATACAGGTGGTCGGAAGATTTGTAACGCTCTGTATTTTCCCTGGCGATCTTACACAGCGATACACAACCACTGGATCAGGACACATACGCAGTACATGAAGGTGAAAAAGTGGGCGGCGTCGAACACCTGGCGTTCTCCGATGAACCCAGGCTAAAGAGCCCAACACCCCAGCAGGAGCCACCTCATGATCAATGAAATCGATACCGTGCTTTACACCGGCAAGATCCACACGACCGGAGGCCGTAACGGCGAGTCACGAAGCGACGATGGACGTTTGGACATCAAACTTTCCGCGCCTGGCTCGTCAGGGAGTGGCACCAATCCCGAACAGCTGCTGGCGGCAGGTTGGTCGGCCTGTTTCATCGGTGCAATGGGTAAGGCGGCTGTCGCGTTGAAGGTGACCCTGCCGAGCGACGTCGCCGTCGATGCCGAAGTGGACCTGGGCAAGACCGAGGACGCCTTTTTCCTCCAGGCGCGCCTCAATGTCAGTCTTCCGGGTCTGGACCCTGCTGTCGCTCGGGCGGTGGTGGATGGCGCCCACCAGCGGTGCCCGTACTCCAAAGCGACCCGTGGCAACATCGACGTCACGATCAATCTGGTTTAACCCAAAGCACTCCGTGCGGCGCTGTTCACTTAAGATCGGGGTACATATCCGTTTCTGCGGTGATGGCTGATTACGGTTTCGCTTTTACAGCGAGTCACTTGGAAAAGCTCCAAGTAACCAAGGGCTCTTGCCCCTCCATTCGGTGCCTCGCCTAGGCTCGGCATACCCTCACTCCGGCATTGCTCCGGGGGCCCGCCGCCATCGGCCATCCATGGCCGGGGGCGGCTACCGCGGCATCCTTGCCGCGGTGCCCCCTGCGCAACGCCTGCGTTCGGCCTCTGGGAAAGGGGCAAGCAGATCAAGATCAAAATCCAAAGCCAAAACAAGATCAACAGCTCCCGGCACCCACTGATCGTTCCCACGCTCTGCGTGGGAATGCATCCCGTGACGCTCCGCGTCACCAGTGCGTAGGACTTAAGTCTTGCGTCGACAGCGGAACGCGGAGCGTCCCCGGCGGCATTCCCACGCGGAGCGTGGGAACGATCAACAACTTTCGCTTCTCACCACTCAACAGGCCGAGCGTTAGCTCGCCTGCAGCTTTTGATCTTGATGCACCGCCCCCTCGAGAGGCCGAGTGGAGGTTCTGCGCAGTGGGCAACCCGGCATGGATGCCGGGTTAGCCGCCCCCGGCCATGGATGGCCGATGGCGGCGGGCCCACGGAGCAGGACCGGAGCGAGGGCATGCCGAGTCTAGGCGAGGCACCGAACGTCAGGGGCAAGAGCCCTTGGTTACTTGGGGCTCTTCCAAGTGACTCGCTGTAAAAGCGAAACCGATAGCCGCCGTGACCGCAGAAACGGATATACACACAAAAAACAAAACACAGCCCGGCAGGCTGCGCTGGCCAATCCGCTCAATCGTCCTCATGCAACTTGATACCGCGAGCGTGAAGCAGATGCGGAACCACCAGCACCAGCAGCGTCAGCGCGAGGAACGCGGCCGATATCGGTTGCGTCACAAACACCAGCCAGTCCCCCTCGCTGATGGACAACGCATTGCGCAGCTGTTTTTCAGCCATCGGCCCCAGCAGCATGCCGACGATCACCGGGGCGACGGGGAAATCGAAACGACGCATCAGCACCCCGCCCCAACCGATCGCCAACATCAGCAAAAGATCGAAGGAAGAGTGACGCATGCCGTACACGCCGATGGTGGCAAACACCAGAATGCCGGCGTTCAGGTACGGCCGGGGAATCTGCAGGAGCTTGACCCACAGCCCCACCAACGGGAGATTCAACACCAACAGGATCACGTTGCCGACATACAGCGAGGCCACCAGGGTCCAGACCAGTTCCCCCGACGTCTGGAAGAGCATCGGCCCCGGTTGCAGGTTGTAGTTCTGGAACGCGGCCAACAGAATCGCCGCGGTGGCGGACGTCGGTATGCCGAGCGTCAGCAGTGGCACCAAAGAACCCGTCGCGCTCGCGTTGTTGGCCGCCTCGGGACCGGCGACCCCTTCGATCGCCCCCTCGCCCTTGCTGCCTGCAAACTCTTTCGGGTACTTGCTCAGTTTGCGTTCCGCCGAATAGGACAGGAACGTCGGAATTTCAGCGCCACCGGCCGGAATCGAGCCGAATGGAAAGCCGATCAACGTGCCCCGTAGCCAGGCGGGTACCGAGCGTTTCCAGTCAGCGCGCGTCATCCACAACGAGGTCAAGCGGTGCCGACCGGACGCTTCTTCTTTTTGATACAGCAGGCTGTACAAGGCCTCACCCACGGCAAACAAACCGACCGCCACGAGCACGACTTCGATGCCATCCACCAACTCCGGCACCGCCAAGGTGTAGCGGGCAATGCCCGAGGTCGAGTCCAGGCCGATCAAGCCGATGGTCAGTCCAATCCCGAGCGAGGCAAAACCGCGCAGCATTGAAGCGCCGAGTACCGCAGACACCGTCGTGAAGGACAGCACCAGAATCGCGAAATACTCGGCAGGACCAAACTTGAGCGCCAGCGTGGCAACAACAGGGGCAAACAATGTCAGCAACACCGTCGCGATGGTGCCGGCGACAAATGAGCCTATCGCGGCCGTTGCCAAGGCTGGTCCTGCCCGGCCGTTGCGCGCCATGAGATTGCCTTCCAGGGCCGTGACCATGGAGGACGATTCACCGGGCGTATTGAGCAGGATGGAGGTGGTCGAGCCGCCAAACTGCGCGCCGTAATAGATACCGGCGAACATGATCAAGGCGCCCGTAGGATCAACCTTGGCGGTGATCGGCAGCAGCAGTGCAACGGTCAGCGCCGGCCCAATACCCGGCAAGACCCCAATGGCGGTGCCGAGCAAACAGCCGATAAAACCCCACATCAAATTGATCGGTGTCAGCGCAGCAGAAAAACCAATGGCCAGGTTTGCGAGAGTTTCCACCTTGTTTACCTCCTTCGGCCCGGGTCAGATCCAGGCATTGACCAGGGGCGGCAGGGAAACCCCTAGCCCGGCGTTGAACAGCCAGTAAATCGGCAGGGTCAAGGCAATGCCGATGGCGAGATCGCGCACCGGACGCCGACTGCCAAACCCCCGCGCCGAACAGGCAAACAGCAGCCCGGCGGCCAATACGAACCCGATGAGGTTAATCAGCACGGCCACCCCCACAAGCCCCGCCGTCACCCAGGCTGCGCCGGATTTGCCGCCGGGCAGCGCTTGGGCAGCTTCGTCGCTGTGGTCTGCCAGCTCGCGGAAACCGCCGGTGACGGCCTGATAGCACAGCAACAGACCGACGACGCCCAGGAACACCGAGACAGCGTACGGATAGACGTGGGCTCCCAGGATGACGAAGCCCATCTCGGGAGGAAACCGGAATGCACCCACCGCCAACACGGCGCTGATGGCAATCACTCCGACGCCAATCGCCAGTTGCACCGGCACGATTGCGCGAGGCTGGGTCATTTCGAAACCAGCCCGACCTCGACCAGCATTGCGCGCAGCCGCACATGCTCTTCGTCGACGAATTTGCCGAACTCATCGCCAGTCAGGACGTTGGGTGACCATTTGTTGGTGTCGATATTTTCTTTCCAGACTTTGCTGTTGGTGGCGACCACGACGGCGTCGATCACTTCTTTGCGCTGCTCGGGCGTGAGGTTCGCGGCACCGTAAACACCACGCCAATTGCCGATGGTCACGTCGTAGCCTTTCTCTTTCAGGGTCGGTGCATCGATGCCTTCAATGCGTTCTGGCGCGCCGATGGCAAGTACTCGGAACTGGCCGTTCCTGATGTATTGGCCAAGCTCGGCATAGCCACCGGTGATCACCTTGATCTGCCCGCCCAATGCCTGAGCAACGACTTCACCCCCACCCGCGAAGGCGACGTAATTCACCTTGTTGACCGGGACACCCATTTTCGCGGCCAACTCGGCAATGCCGATGTGATCGATCGACCCCTTGGAACCACCGCCCCAGGAAATACTGGTCGGCTTGTCTTTGAAGACTTTCAGCAAGTCCTCCAGGGTTTTGAACTCGGATTCTTTGCGGACGGCAATCACGTTGTATTCGGTAAACAGCCGGGCAATCGGTGTTACGTCCTTCAAGGTGATTTGTGGCTTGTTCTGTTCAATGGCAGTGACCATGATCGCACCGACAACCAGCAGCGCATTCGGATCGCCCTTGGTGCTGTTGGCGAACTGCGCCAGCCCCAATGTCCCCCCTGCTCCGCCCTTGTTCTCGAAGGTGGTGGATTTGGCCGTGTTGGCCTCGATCAAAGCTTTGCCCAGGACCCTGGCGGTCTGGTCATAACCGCCACCCACAGAACCCGGGGCCATGAACTTGACGGTGTCGAGCGCAAAGGCCGGTGTCGCGAGCGCAGCAGCGGTAACGGCCGTTGCGATGCAGCGGCTGAATCGACGGAACAAAGCGGACATAAGTTGTCTCCCGAGACTTTTGTTTTTATGGGCACCCGTTGAACGTTGATCAGGGAGCAAACCCTGATCAATGAATATCCATCTCGGGATAAGCGTAGGCCATGGTTAGGGCCATGACATACAACAAAGAATCTCTTGGAATAAGACCTGAAGTGATACGCGCGACTGTAATACAACTCACTAGGCACGCTGAATCACGGTGCGGCAGACCGAGGAAAAGCAGGCATTGGGCCTAATGCCAATCAGTTAAGCCAGCTGCGCCGCACTTCCTTGTAGCAGCTGGCGGAGCCTGCGTTCGGCTGCGATAGATTGCAGTGCGGCTTAACCGACTGGCATCAGGTATTGAGCCGGTCGACTATTCTGAAGGTCGCTGCCGCATCTGCACACTGAGTTGTCTAGCCTCCTGATTCAATCCTGCGGGGAGACGTTCAATGCTCTGGCCTCGACTCTACTACTTCGTTTCCGGACTTCTATACCCCGGTGCCCTTGGCGCCGCCATGACGTGGTTCGTGATCGGACTCAGCTCCCCAAATTGGCCATCGGGACCCGCCCTGCTTCTTGCTCTCTGGTTCACCGTCTACCACAGCCTACAATTTGTGCGTCTTATGGATCGGCACGATAACTGGTGCTCGGACCACAAGAACCCCAGATATCGTGAGGACGCTTTTAAGCAAGAGGTATATGGCCTCCCCGCGCTTGTATCAGACATCCTCGACTCCCTCGCCCTGTTCGTGGCGTTTGGTGGTTTCGGCTTCTCGGGCAGTGCTGTAACTGCTCATCAGTTCGTCTGGGTGTTCGGCGCCGCCATCCTTGTGCCCCTCTCTGCCATCGCGGCACATGAAGGGCTATACAAACATTCGGATAAATACAAGGTAGTACGCCCTGCCCTGATAGTCGCCACGACGGTGCTCGCCGTCTTCGGAGTCCTATTGAACTGGAGTTTTTCAGGCACAGAACCCCATCAAGGAACGTCATGGATCATTGCGGGATTGTGGGGTTGCCTGGCTGTCTATGCCTGGTTTCTCTATCGCGCAGATCCCTAAAGTAGACAAGGGGCAGTTTTAGACTCTGTGCATTACTTCGGGGCTGGAAGCCTGCTCCCGGGGGCGCGCCTGATGCGACGCACCCCAAGGATCGTGCCGATGTTGTTATGTGTTGGTTTTCAATTTGGTCCACAGGCGGGTCGTCAACCGTGCGATGGCCGCAGGCAACTCCTCGACGGTAAACAACTTGTCCAACACACGTGTCGGCGGGTAAATCGCCAGGTCCTGCTTCACCGCCGGAACAACATACTGATCCGCCGCAAGGTTGGGGTTGGCGTAATGGATGCTGTTGCTGATGTTGGCAATGACCTGAGGTGTCAGCAGGTAGTTCATGTAGGCGTAGCCATTCTTCTCGTGCGGCGCACTCTTGGGCATGACCACCATGTCGAACCACAGCGTGGAACCTTCGTCAGGGATCGAATAGGCGATGTCGATGCCGTTGTTGGCTTCCTTGGCGCTGGAGGCCGCCTGCACGATGTCGCCATTGAAACCGATCACCGCGCAGACATTGCCGTTCGCCAGGTCGCTGATGTATTTGGAGGCGTGGAAATACTGGACGTAAGGTCTGATTTTGAGCAGCGCCTGCTCGGCTTTCTTGTAGTCCGCCGGCTCGTGGCTATGCGGTGGAAGCCCCAGGTAATTCAGGGTGATCGGCAGGATCTGCGTAGGGTTATCGATAATCGCCACGCCGCACTGACTCAGCTTCTTGATGTTGTCTTCATCAAAAAACAGTTTCCAGGAATGGGTGACATCGGTGTTGCCAAAAATCGCCTTGATCTTCTCGACGTTGTAGCCAATACCCGCCGTGCCCCACATGTACGGATAACCGTACTGGTTGCCCGGATCATTGACCTCGAGTTTTTTCATCAACGCCGGGTCAAGGTTTTTCCAGTTGGGTAGCTGGCTTTTTTCGAGCTTTTGAACGGCCCCGGCTTTGATCAATCGGGACAGAAAATGGTTCGAAGGGCTCACCACGTCATAGCCGGTGTTGCCGGTCATCAGTTTGGATTCCAGCACTTCGTTGCTGTCGTGAATATCGTATGTTGCCTTGATCCCCGTTTCCTTGGTGAAGGTGGTCAAGGTGTCGTCGGCGATGTAGCCGTTCCAGTTAGAAATATTGACGACTTCGTCAGCGTAAGTGGCTGCCGACAACGTCGCCAGCACGACCATCAGGGAAATGTTATTGACGCGCATGTTCAATCACCGTGTGTTTGATGAATTTTTGTTCTTTTTTGATCGCCGGGTGTTCTAGATTTCTGTTTTGGCCCGGACCGCCTCCACGCGCATTCGAAGCATGGCACCGATATCGAGCAAGGGCCGCGGTGGCAGCCATCCCGGCTGGGCCCTGCGCATCACCGATTCGAGGATCGGCGAGCTGTCACCTGATGCCAGTTCGGCGAGCAAGCGTCCCCAAAGGGTGCCGCGTGCGACGCCCGAACCATTGCAGCCGGCCACCGCAAACACACCTTCGTCGACCTTGGCGAAATACGGTTGCCCGGTGCGTGAAGCGCTCAAGTGTCCGGTCCAGGTGTATTGAATGTCCTGCTCGCTCAAGAACGGGAAGCGTCGTTGCAAGCCGAGCACATGGTGTTTGCGACGGTGCAGCAGCTCACTGTTGGATAAATCCCGAGAACGGTATTCCGCCGTGTTGCGGATCATCACGCGGCGGTCCGGGGTCAGTCGCACCGTGGCGCCCAAGGGCCGGGTGGACAGCACGCCCCAAGGCTCAACCGCGCCGATGGACTTGAACTCGGCGTCGCTGAGCGGCCGTGTCAGGCTGGCGCTGAGTTCCATCGGGAACGTCCCGCTGTCGTCTATTCCGGAGCGCGGGATGAACGCGTTCAGGCACACAAGGACTTGCCTGGCCTCGATGCTTCCCTCGGTGCCATTGGCGCGAATACGCCCTTTGCCCAAACGCTCCAGACCGGTGATATCGGTGTTCTCAAACAGGGTCACGTTGGCCGGCAGCGTATCCAGCAGGCCCTTCACGTATTTCGCCGGTTGCAGCAGTGCGTTGCCATTGCCGCACCAGATCGCGGCCTGGTAATGCGCGGTGCCCAGTTGTTTGCTCAGCGGTTCACCTTCCAGAAAATGCGCAGAGGCGCCGACAGCGCGTAGCGTTGCCAGTTTGGCCGCCACATCGGTCAACTTGCCGGGATCGTTGACGGCGAAGTAGTAGCCCGATTCCCTGAATTCACATTCGATGCCCAGACGAGCGATGCGCCGGCGTACTTCGTCACTGGCGGCACGGGAAATCGAGGTATCGACTTCAAAACCGGCGAACCCGGGGTTGCCGATCAACTCATCTTTGGCAGGATGTTCGTGTCCCACCACGAAACCGGAATTGCGCGCCGAGGCGCCCTGCGCGGCCCGTTGTCTGTCGACAATCACGATCCGCGCCTGAGGGTGCATTTCAGCGAGTGTGTGAGCGGCACACAGCCCGGTGATACCGGCACCGACAATCAGCCAATCGGCTTTTTGCGTGCCTTTGAGAGCATCGCGAGCGGGTGAACTCCCCGCCTGCGCAATCCAGCCACATACATTGGTCATGCATCACCTCATCTGCCTGTCGTTCTGCAAGCACCGCACATGACGTCATCGCATGAGTATTTCCGGCTGGCGCTGGCTAGAGCTAGAATCTATAAGGCCTGTAGTGATACAACCAACGTTATAAAATCATCGAGCTATTCAAAAAACGCATGGATAAAATTCACCACGTTCCTTCTCTCCAGGCCTTGCAGGCGCTGGTCGAGGTCGCAGGCTCAGGCAGCTTCACGCACGCGGCGCAAAAGCTGTGCCTGACCCAAAGCGCAGTGAGCCGAAAAATCCAGCAGTTGGAGAGCCACTTCGACTTGCCGATGTTCGTGAGGAATAGCCGCAGCGTTCGACTGACACCGGAAGGCGAACAGGTGCTTGCGACCGCCCGAAGTATCCTGGCGCAACTGAAAACCCTTGAAGATCGGCTGACACCGCAAAAACGCCCCTTCCGCATACGCATGCATGTGTCGCTGGCGGTTCGATGGTTGCTGCCAAAATTGAGCGAGTTCTATCGAAGTCATCCGCAGGTTTCGCTGTCGATCGAAACCGTGGCCACAGAAGTGGTGGAACCGGCCATCGACAGCGACGCCTACATCCTCTATCTGCCAGAGCCGTCCCGCGATCCTGACTGCCTGACGTTGTTCGAGGAGGCGCTGGTGCCGGTGTGCGCTCCGGGTCTGGGCAGCATCTCCCAGCCGTTGGAGTCGGTGGCCGATCTCGTGCGTTTCCCGCTGTTGCATCGTTCGGCGGACCAGCATGACTGGTTCCGGTGGCTGCAAGCCAATGGCGGCCAGTCACTCGAGGACTACCGCCACATTCCCTTCAACCTCGACGAGTTGGCGCTCGATGCGGCGGCGCGAGGGCTGGGAGTCGCCATGACTGACCTGACCCTGGCAGGCGAATCACTTGAACGCGGCGTACTCGTCGTTCCGTTCGGCCATCCATTGAAGACCCGCGGCATTTACGCCTTGAACCTGCAACCTTCCGCCGCCGCTCATCCAGCCTGTTCGCTGATCATGCAGTGGTTCACCCAACAGGCCGAACAGCCAGCAGGCGAAGTTTGACCACCAGGGTTTGAACACTACGTTCCGCGCCCTAACCCTTCTGTCGCATTGGCAAAAGCGGCGCTCGCCTCTTGGACCAGCCTGCGCCATTCAGCGCTGTTGATGAGGCCGGTGCGCTCCATCTCATCGGCAGCCTTGAGCAACGCGTCATATTGCTCTTCGGCATCCATCCGGATTTCGGGCACTTTCAGGAGCTGATACCAGGCCGCCAAGGCTTCGCTCTTTTGATCATCACTCATGCTCAAACTCCCAAAGACACTCTTCGTTTTGAAGTTTTTTCATGGGTGGCGTTCCTCGCTCCCGACATACGGCAGTCAGGCATAAAGACAGTTGCGCCGTGCATTACAAACTTGTCATTGAGTTGTCAGCGTCGCCAGCACCCTCGCTTCATACAGTGGCGTCGTCAGTCACCCGCCGCGGGTGACACACCTCCCACTGATGACAAGGGTCGACACCATGAAAGCAATGAGTAAATTCTGCCTGATCGCCACCAGCCTGTTGATGCTGGGCACCGGTTCCGCCATGGCCAGCAACATCGCGCCGGTCAAAGCCAACAACGTCGTGCTGGTGCACGGTTCCTGGGCCGATGGCTCGAGCTGGTCGGACGTGATCACCCGGTTGCAGGCCGCTGGCTTGCACGTCACGGCGGTGCAAAACCCGTTGACCTCGGTCGCCGACGACGTTGCCGCCACGCAACGCGTGCTCAATCAACAAGACGGCCCGACCGTGCTGGTCGGCCACTCCTACGCCGGCACCGTGGTCAGTGAAGCTGGGGTCAATCCGAACGTCAGCTCGCTGGTTTACGTCGCGGCCCGGGCACCGGACGCCGGCGAGGACTTCGTCGCGCTGTCGGCCAAGTACCCGACCATGCCCGTGCGCGCCGGCACTGAGGAGCACGATGGTTTCATCAGCCTGAAGCAAGACGCCTTCCTCAAATACTTCGCCAGCGACGTGCCCCACGACAAGGCGATGGAACTGTTCGCCGTCCAGCAACCGATCGCCAAAACCCTGTTCACCGACCGCACCACCGCCGCGGCCTGGCACACCAAGCCGTCGTGGTACGCGGTCTCCAGCCTCGATCAAACCATCAACCCGGACCTGGAACGCTTCCTCGCCAAACGCATGAACGCGACCACCATCGAGCTGCCGTCGAGTCACCTGTCTTTGGTCTCCCACTCCAAAGAAATCGCTGACCTGATCCTCGAAGCCGCTGGTCGCCAACCGTAACGTCGACGCCGTTTCATTACAAAATTGTCATTCAACTGTGGGTCGGCTGTGCGGATCGCCTGGTTAACCTGAGTTCACTGCCAGGCAACCCATCGGCAGCCAACCTGCCCCTGAATAGAGGGAATCATCATGAAAATGTTAATCCTCGGTGTTGCTGCTCTCCTCGCCACCGGTTCGGCGTTTGCCGCTACCCAGACCACCGAACCTGTCATCCACGACAAGACCGGTTTCTTCGTCCACCTGGACATCGCCAAAGACCTGTCCAGCAATATCATCTCGCAAGAATGCGGCATCGTCCCCGAGCAGCTGATTTACCTCGACCATCAGGGTCGCAAGCACGTGCTGGATTATCAGGTCCAGGGCATGGGTTGCATTGGTGACAATTGATCAGACGCCTGTACTCACGGAGGATCGGGCTACACTGGCGCCACTGGCTGACCTCTGTAGCCCGCCGCCGCGACCTGTATGTTGCCGACACCGAACCAGGCAGACCCCATGAACATCCTCGTAGTCGAAGACGAACCCAAAGCAGGCAATTACCTGCTCAACGGCCTGCAGGAACTCGGCTACTCCGTCAGCCTGGCCCGCGATGGCGCCGATGGCCTGCACCTGGCGCTGGAGAACGATTTCGACGTCATTGTGCTGGACGTCATGATGCCGAAAATGGATGGCTGGGAAGTCCTGCGCCGCTTGCGCAAGGAAGCCGACACCCCGGTGCTGTTTCTCACGGCCCGCGATGACATCGCCGACCGCATCAAGGGCCTGGAACTGGGCGCCGACGATTACCTGATCAAACCGTTTTCCTTCGCCGAACTGGTGGCGCGCCTGCGCACCCTGACCCGGCGCGGTCCCACCCGGGAAGAAGAACAGTTGCAAGTCGCCGACCTGCAAATCGACGTGCTCAAACGCCGCATCACCCGTGCCGGCGTGCGGATCACCCTGACCAACAAGGAGTTCGCCCTGCTGCATCTGTTCGCCGCGCACCAAGGCCAGGTTCTGTCGCGCTCGATGATCGCTTCGCGAGTCTGGGACATGAATTTCGACAGTGACACCAACGTCGTGGATGTCGCGGTGCGGCGCCTGCGGCTGAAAATCGACGACCCGTTCCAACTCAAGTTGATTCACAGCGTGCGCGGTATCGGCTACCGCTTCGATACTCAACCATGACCTCACGCCTTCGCCACTCGTTGACGCTACGCCTGGCCCTTGTGTTTGCCTTGCTCGCCTTTGTCTCGCTGACCCTCCTGGGTGTAGCGTTGTACCGGGATCTGGAACGCGAGCTGATTCGTCGCGACGACGCCGCCCTGGTGAACCGCATCGATCAATTGCGCACCTTCCTCAACGACAGCAACACGCTGGATCTGATCAAGACCAAACCGGCGCTGTTCCAGAACATGCTCGGCAATCGCGAGGCGCTGCTGACCATCGGCGCCCCCGGACAAAAACCCTTGCTGGTGGTCAACCCGGGAAACCTCGCCGTGCCGTCACTGGCGCCGGTGGCCATGGACCATCCGTTGGCGCTGGCCGACGTGCAGCATTACCCAAGTGTGGACGGCGTGCCCTTCGCAGCGCTGGCGGCGACCATCGACTCCGGCGATCTGGGCAGCCTGCAAGTGGTCACCGGGCGCCTGATGACCGAGCGCACCGCGGTCCTCGCCCGCTACCGACTCAACGTGTACCTCTTCGCCAGCGTGGCGGCGATTCTGCTGGCGCTGTCCGGCTATCTGCTGGTGCATCGCGGGCTCTTGCCCGTGCGACGCCTGGCCCGACACGCCCAAGGCATCGGCGTCGGCAACCTCACCGAGCGCCTCGACAGCCAGGGCGCACCGCGGGAACTGCTGCCGATGATCGAGGCGTTCAACGCAATGCTCGACCGTCTCGGCAAGGGCTTCGTGCAACTGGGTCAGGTGTCGACCGACATGGCCCATGAACTGCGCACGCCGATCAACAACCTGCTCGGCGAAACCCAGGTCGCCCTGCAGCAAAACCGCAGCATTGAGGCCTATCAGCAACTGCTCGCCTCCAACGTCGAAGAGCTGGAGCGCCTGGCGCGGATGCTCGACAACATGCTGTTTCTGGCCCGCACCGACCCGGCCAGTGCTTTGCGCCAACGGCAGGAACTGGATGCAGCCGAAGAAATGGAACGCATGGCCGACTATTTCGAAGGGCTGGCGGCGGATGTCGGGATCAGCATCGATGCCCAGGGCAGCGGAATGATCTGGGCCGAACCGATGTTGCTACGCCGCGCCCTGGCCAACCTTTGCGCCAACGCGATCAAATACGGCGCGCCTGACTCCGAGCTGTTCATCCGAGCCACACCCGCGGCCGACGGCATCCGCCTGCACGTGCGCAACCACGGCCAGACCATCCCCGCCGAACACTTGCCCAGACTGTTCGAGCGTTTCTACCGAGTCGACGAATCCCGCGAACGCTCGGCCCACTCCAACGGCCTGGGGTTGTCGATCGTGGCGACGATCATGCAGCTGCACAATGGGGCTTACAGCGTTAGCAGCAGCGAGGGCATCACCTGCTTTGAGCTGTTCTTTCCGGCGCGGCAATTGGATGAATGAAGTCGGACCGGCCTGTCGCATGAACTGAATCTGCCCGTCGCGGCTCC
Organism: Pseudomonas sp. GL_093; assembly: GCF_057837605.1. Lineage (NCBI taxonomy): Bacteria > Pseudomonadati > Pseudomonadota > Gammaproteobacteria > Pseudomonadales > Pseudomonadaceae > Pseudomonas > Pseudomonas sp. GL_093. Next base: position 4,334,783 of record NZ_CM174448.1, read on the forward strand.
GCTACATGTCTCATTTTATTTCCCTGCTTTGACAATCGGCGCTTGAGCTTTAGCCTGTAAAAACCTATAAAAATTATAGGTAACTGGGCGCAATCGATGTCGACGAAAACGGGAGATATCTCGTCATAGTGACCACGATGCAAAGGGAGAGATAATTTGATGTACCACTACGTTGAGAGCGGGCTACCGAACGTCTGGCTTAGCAACGGCTACAGGGTGAAAGAGACTGCCTATGGCGAGTCAGTTGCTATCACGGATGTCGAGGGCCTTCACGACTTTATCGGCAAGACGATTGCGCAAAAACCGGCAGCTCTGACCGGTGCAGAGTTTCGGTTCCTGCGTAAAGAGCTGGGTTTGTCTCAAGAAAGGCTGGCCAGCATTGTCGGACTGACCTCCCAAGCGGTGGCGATCTGGGAAAAGACTGACAAGATTCCGACTGTAAATGATCGCTACCTGCGCGGGCTTTACCTGGAAGCCAAGACTGGCGAGGCGGATCTGATGGCCGCCATTAACTCGATCAACGAACTGGATCATGAGCTTCATAAGCTCAACCTTCAGTTTGAAGATGGATGGCACAAGCAAGACCAAACGTGCGCCTGACAAAGACCTGAATTACAAAGCCCGGACGTGTACCGTAATGCTGTTCGCTTAAGCTCGGTGTTTCCAGGTACACACATGCGTAGCGAGGGGGCGGTGGATCAACGTTGGTAGAGGCGCCGATGGAGGTCGTTACAGGTTGACGGACAGGCTCAGGGCGTGAGGGGCGCGTGCACCGCAAAAGCAAAAGCGAGGCGGCCTACCGGCCGGCCTTTCTCTTCAAGCGTACGCAATCCCCTGTGGGAGCGAGCCTGCTCACGAAGGACGTCAACGGTGACGCGTGCTGTCTGAATGAACGCGGTGTCCGGACGTTTTTCGCGAGCAGGCTCGCTCCCACAGGTACAACGCCGGGCTTTTGATCTTGCTTCTGATCTTGATCTGCCCCGTCGGAAGGCCGAGCGCAGGTTCTGCGCAGTGGGCACCGCGGCAAGGATGCCGCGGTAGCCGCCCCCGGCCATGGATGGCCGATGGCGGCGGGCCCACGGAGCAGGACCGGAGCGAGGGCATGCCGAGCCTGGGCGAGGCACCGTACGTCAGGGGCAAAAGCGTTTGGTTACTTGGCGCTTTTCCAAGTGACCCGCCGTAAGGGCGGAACCCTAAGTCGCCATCACCACAGAAACGGATATGTCCCCCAACCTTAAGTGAACAGCATTACGGACGTGTACCGGGCTTTTTTCTTTTCTGCGCTTTTTACCGGATCAGACGGATCAAAAAGCGACTTCAACTGAAATGGCCAAAAACGCCACCCCCCTTGAGCAGTTTTGGCATAGGCCAAAATCATTGCTGTGTCTAGACTCACCCCCATATGACAGTGCGAAAGCACACTTGAATCCAGGGCTGTTCCAGGGGAACCCGCATGAACCCATCCGACATTTTTGTTATCAGCGCCGTCCGCTCCGCCATCGGCAGCTTTGGCGGTTCGCTCAAAGATGTGCCACCTATCCAACTGGCCACTGACGTTTGCCGTGCCGCCATTGAACGTTCGGGGCTGGCGCCTGAACACATCGGTCACGTGGTGATGGGGCATGTGATCCCAACGGAAGCACGTGATGCCTACATCTCTCGTGCCGTGGCGATGAATGCCGGCCTGCCGAAAGAGACGCCCGCCTTCAACGTCAACCGCCTCTGCGGTTCTGGTTTGCAGGCCATTGTCAGTGCCGCTCAAAGTTTGATGTTGGGGGATGCCGGGGCTGCGCTGGCGGGGGGCGTCGAGTCCATGAGCCGCGGGGCCTATATCTTGCCGCAGGCGCGCTGGGGCGCACGCATGGGTGATATGCAAGCCATCGACTACGTGCTCGGCGCTCTGCAAGACCCGTTTGGCGGTTTCCACATGGGCATTACTGCGGAAAACATCGCCGAGCGCTATGGCATCACTCGTCAGGCTCAGGATGAGTTGGCGCTGCTCAGCCAGCAACGGGCGGCTCGGGCGATTGCCGAAGGGCGGTTTACCGACCAGATCGTGCCGATCGAATTAGCGTCCCGCAAAGGTACCGTGACGTTTGCGACGGACGAGCATGTCCGCGCCGAGGTCAATGCCGAGCAATTGGGCAAGATGAAACCAGCCTTCAAAAAAGACGGCAGCGTCACCGCCGGCAACGCGTCGGGCCTCAATGATGGTGCCGGAGCTCTGATCTTGGCCACCGGTCAGATGGTTCTCGATCAAGGTCTCAAACCGATGGCCCGACTGGTCGGTTATGCCCATGCCGGTGTGGAGCCAGAGCTGATGGGGTTGGGACCGATTCCCGCCACCCGCCTGGTCCTCAAACGCGCCGGCCTGACCGTTGCCGACCTGGATGTCATCGAGTCCAACGAAGCATTCGCGGCCCAGGCGTGTGCCGTGGCACAGGAACTGGGCTTCGACCCGGAGAAGGTCAACCCGAACGGTTCCGGGATTTCTCTGGGTCACCCGGTGGGCGCGACCGGTGCGATTATCGCCACCAAGGCGATTCACGAACTGCACCGTGTTCAGGGCCGTTATGCCCTGGCAACCATGTGCATCGGCGGCGGCCAAGGCATCGCCGTGTTGTTCGAACGCGTCTGATCGACCCAAACGAAGACGGCGCCCATTGTGGGCGCCGTTTCGTTTTCCCCCGATGGAATCAGTGCGCAATGCAATCAGACTCCCTGCGAACAATCCCGAATGCTGACCAGGCACGACCTTGCTGCTGACACAGCGGACGGCCCCGCTGCGGGCCGGTCGGTATCTCGATGGGCTTCATTTTTTCAGGCCCTGAGGTTCTACTAAACTACTCAGGACTACGCAGATTCAGTGAATGATTTCACAGTACTGCTAAAGTGATAGCACGCGTCACCACATGCTCCCAAAGCCTGTAATTTTCGAAGGTGGGTGGCTAATCACGGTGACGACAACGCTCTCAAGCGAGGGCAGCATGAACTGAATCGCGTCATCATCGAGCGCGAGGGGCAGCAGACATGAGGTCTAAATATGATATTTGAGCCCAACAGTACCCGTTCCGTTCTCCAGCGAAGAAGCAGTACCAGTATCGTTATTCAGGCTGGTCTCGATTGTGTTGCGGTGACCGGCGTTGCGTGGTTTTTGATCAATTATCATATCGGCTTCATCACGCAGTCCTATGTCATCCTGCTCCTGTTGCTGCTGGGGGCGTTGGCCGTCGTGTACGACCACTATGCCATTTACCGCAGCAATGTTGTTTTTACCGTCAAAGCCTTCAAGCTTTTGAAAGCGTGGACTGCTACGTTTGGCTTTCTCGTTGCCATGGCCTTTCTTACCAAGCAAAGCGAACAGTACTCACGTTTATTGGTTGGGCAGTTATTTGTTGTTGGATATTTTGCCCAGTTGCTTTTGCACCTCGCGACACGCGAGATGCAGAAAAAGTTTTTGGCCCACCCGACTCAATTGGAAAACTCGCTCATCATTGGCTCGGGCGAGCTGGCCAGCTATCTTCACAAGAAAATCAGCAATAATCCCTGGCTCGGTGAGCGCATAGTCGGCTGTGTGTTGATTGGCGCGGACGATGATCGGGGAAAGGAAAGTCTGGAAGGCGCGCAACGTCTGTCGATACTGGGCGATATCTCCGACCTTGATGAGTTAGTTGTTAAACATGCCATTCGTACCGTCTATTTCGTGACCCCTCTGGGTGGCTCAGAGGTCATCCAGGATGTTTATTTAAGGCTGTTCGATAAACACATCTCTGTTAACTGGGTGCCTGACATTTTCTCGTTGCGCCTGATCAACCACAGTGTTCGCGAAATTGCCGGCATTCCCGTGCTGACCTTGTCTGAAACTCCGCTGATGGGGATGCGTCTGTTTCTGAAGAACCTTGAGGACAAAGTCCTGGCCTTTCTCATTTTGGTTCTTGCAGCGCCAGTCCTGGTAGCCGTCGCCATTGCCATCAAGCTCGATAGCCCCGGCCCCATATTCTTTCGTCAGCAGCGCATGGGGTGGAGTGGAGAAGCTTTTCGGATCTGGAAGTTCAGAAGCATGGTCGTCCATCAGCCGGAAGACGGCATCGTCAAACAGGCGCAAAAGAATGACCCGCGCATGACCAGAGTGGGAGCCTTTATTCGACGAACCAGCCTCGATGAACTACCGCAGTTGTTCAATGTTTTGATGGGGGAAATGTCTCTGGTGGGGCCTCGCCCGCACGCTATTCAACACGATGTGCAGTACTCGCCCGACGTCTCGGGCTACTTTGCGCGCCACAACATTAAACCGGGCATCACAGGCCTGGCTCAGGTGCGTGGCTATCGTGGTGAAACGAGGGATATAGATCAGATGATTCGGCGTGTTGACTCGGACATTGAATACATCAACAACTGGTCGCTATGGCTCGATTTCGTCATCCTTGTACGAACGGTGTTTGCCTTCTCCGGTAAGCATGCCTACTAAGCTGACATTACCCAGAATACCGGGGTGGCTTCCTGCCCCGGCATGAATTCAAATATCCAGAAACCTGAAGAAGCTGTTATGCCGGAAATAGATCCAGCGTCCGCTCAACCTCATCGGGATCGATCCTGAAGCCATTGCCCTCTTGCGTACCGACCACAAAGCCAAAGTTTTGGTGATCACGATCCGTTAGATATTTGAAAAAACAGAGGAAGCGATTAGGGGGCTGCAATACCAGCAGCGAACCACCCGGCTGGAGTACATTAACGCCGTGTATTAGATGACTCCCTTCAATCCCTACCACTGTTCTTGCACCGGCACAGGCCGCTACGATAGTCGGAACGTCGGATTTGGCAGGATCGATAATCCGAAACCCCCTGCGGTCACGCAGACGCTCGGCAAGTTCCAATTCATTGCGTAACAATCGCAATTCTCCCGTGCCACCTCGCAGAACGAACACGCCTGGGTGATCGCAAACTTTTACGTGCGAGAGTAACTTTTCACCCATCGCCCGAAAACGCAGGTGCTTATGTCGATTTTGACTTAGGTCGTCAAAGATAACGAGCTCACGAAAAAATGCATCGCGTAAACGAACCGGCGTCATACCAAGCCAGTCCTCATAGCCGGGGGCATGAAGTATGCAGGTCGTAACGGTGGACACAAGGTTGGCAGACACTGCCGTGGTCACCGGAACGCCTTCCTCGCAGGCTATTGGATAGGTTATACAATCATCCATTAACCACGAGCCAAACCATTTATTCCCTCCCGCCGTGCAAAACATCGCACCGCGATCAATTTCGTTTTCTACGCGAATCTTTGGTAACCATCCAGATCTAGGCGACAACGAAGACTTGGCATTACCTTTGTAAAGAGTGCCATCAATTAACCAGACATCTTTAAGCAGGTAGCCTCGTGTTGACCCATGTTCAACACTGCCCACTCCTTCCATTGTGCGACGGGGATGCTCGTAAGGATAAAAAAGTTCCCCTGCCCATCCCGTCACACGTTCGAGTTGATCGGGAAGGAAAAAAGCGGGCGGAGCAATTGAGATTTCGCCTGGAGCAATTTCCCACGTTTTCACGGCCAGGCTTTGCAGCGCTAACGACGGCTTCCGTAAAAGTCGCGTTTTAAGAATGTGTTTATACGCAGCAAGGCTCCACTTTGATTGGCCACCACTCGTCAATGCGTTAAATTTCGACATATGCTCCCCCATCGTAATGTGGTTATACCGAAACAGCGTTTATGGCCAAACAGGTAAACCGTACTTCTTTAAAGCAACCTATTCAGGTGGATACAATAGTTTCCAGAATAGGGGGTAATGCCAGATGAGCGTAGCGGCCGCGCAAGGTGTCGAGAAGCGCCTCTTCCGGTTTTCTAGAACAATGAAGATATATTTTGAACAGTCCACCAAAACCCATTTCACGATATCGACCCGCGACCTCCTCATCACTTGGTCCGTCCGGCAACCCAAGATGAAGTGTCAGCTTTTTGCTTTCGACAGCAAATAGAGGCGTCTCCCAAAGAAATTGCGCCGCGCCCACCTTAGGCAGTCGAACAAATAAATAGCCGTAGTTACCCAGCGTATCGACATCACCACCACGCCGTCTTTTCCATTCGAGAAGTCCATCGTCCGGGCGTGCCAGGCAAGTTCCGATATCATAATAGTCAAAACCATTTTCTATCGCCCACTCAAGCGCCATGAACGTGGTAATCGAGTTAATTTCACGTAATTTCTTAGCATCTGAAAATACAACATCGGGGTAGCCGAAACGGACGGTGCTCCAGTAGCGTTTTCCTGCCCGGGTAATCACGCACCCAAGATGGCATGCAACAATTTCATCCTCCAGCAGTACTAGATCGAGCCGCCCGACGCTTTTTGCCACCCGTTGAACTTCACGGGATTCAATTTGAGAGGCCGCTGCTCCATGCCTTGCGCTGGCATAGGGCTTCAGCATTTCCCGATCTGCGATTTCAATTTCGTCATCGTTCAAGGCCTGTTTCATACGATAGCGCAACCGGTTCTTGCGCAGATTTCGACGCAATTCGGTATTGTACCTGGCCGTAATATCCTCAATTGACCGGCTCAGCGGAACGACAGCACTTAAATATTGAGGCACAGATAATGCACCCAAGGTCGGCATTTCACTGACCCACACTGTCCGCTCTGAATTATCCAACTTCAATTGGCTATTAACCGTTTGAGATTCGGCGCCCAGTAGAACCTTTACAAATTCCCGCTGTGTTTTCCTGCCCACATAGAGAATGTCATAGGTGCTGTCTTCGCGCAGTTTGAATCTGGCAATTTCCCAGCGCCAAAAACATGCCCTCCCCCCTATATCTTGCAGCCAGGCGAGCGCCTTCCTTAGCTCAAATCGCATTGAAGGAGAGATTAACTTACGTATTAATTCGGCTATGTATTTTTTCATTTGGTTATTAGCACACTTCAAGGAATGGCCATTTGAGTTTACAAATCAATAACCTAACTACTCGAAATGAGCGCTCGACAGCCGAGCACTTTTTTCAAAATATGCGGCGTCTGACAACATTTTGTTGACGCCAATCTTAATGATGAAAACGACCCCGAACATACCCGTCAAGTCGATAATTCCAACCTGAGTAAAGGTGCTACGTCGGGGTTTTGCAAGATATTTCAGCCGTGTTTTTTATGGCGCCGGCCAGGCGTCAAATTCTTGTAACGTCAGGAATCCCTGTAGATCAACGTGCGTAACAAGAACATCGGATTACCCACCACATAGCGACTGAATAATCGCTTTGGCTCACCTATTAGCCTGAACAGCCACTCACAACCGAGACGACGCACCCATTGCGGAGCACGCGTCACCTTGCCGCCGAGAAAATCCAGGATCGCCCCACCGCACACGACCAGACAGGGCACGCCACTGACGGCTAACCTGGCAGCAACGGCTTCTTGCTTGGGCATGCCCATACCCAGCACAACCAGTTCCGGCTGAAACTGCCGTGCAAGGTTTATGTAGGCATCCACCGGCGCGAATCCATGGTGAGCAGACACTACATTGATCGCAAATAGTGCTTCGCTACGCTGCACCGCATTGGCTAGAAAGGGCTCTTCAGTCCCCCAGAAAGCCACGCGCCGGCCCTTGAACGCGGCCAGCAACTTGGGAATGAAATCGGTGCCATTCATGTTTAGCCCCGGCTCCAGGCCGAGTCGACGAAACAGGATGGCCATGCCGGAGCCGTCTCGTAACAACACGTCCGCAGCCAGCAGAGCGTTAAAGTAGTCGGTATTGGCCGCCACCAGATTCATGGCATGGGCATTGGCGAACCCGAGCACTGTCGTCACGTCAGGTCTGGATAACGCATCAATCAAGGCTTGCTCGTCATCAACATCGCTGACCACCCTGAGTTTCCGGGTAATCGTTTGCCAGCTGTGCTGCCAGGATAAAGCACGCATTAGCTGTCATCTCGCTTCGAACGCACCCATTCAACCTGGCGCTTAAGCAAAAATCCGAGATACAGAGGGATTTTCTTCAGCGCGTAGAACGGCGCATACAACAAGGCTGAAAAAGAAATAATCCCGCGACCAAATTGGCTCCATGCCAGCAAGATCGTCACACCCAATATTGCCACCCCGGAAGAAGCGATCAATGCTGGCGCCAACGCTCCGGACAGCATAAATACCAACCATGACAGACCAAATGCCGCCGCCAAGGCCAACGTCAACAAGGCCAATGGAGGGACCATCAAATCCAGCGTCATCGCCAGCAGACTCCCGTTACGCTGGCCAATCGACTCCACCAGCAACTTTGGCGTATCTCCGAGAATCACCCCTAAATGACCATGCTCCCAGCGCGTACGCTGGGTAGTTAAGCCTTCATCGCTGCGCGGAAAATAACTGGTCACCCGCGCATCGGGGCAAAACACTGGCGGCTTGCCGCTTCGGCATAAATCCAGGCCCATCTTCAAATCTTCAACGATGTGGCCACTGGCTAAATTGATCAACGTCAGATCCCGCCAGACGAAAGCCATTCCCGTGCCCATTAGCTGACAGGGCAAACCAAGTCGGGTCCAACCCTGCGGCCGTACCCGATTCTTCACACACCAGGCAAACTCGGCAAGCCGCACTTTCAGCCCGGAACCTGCGGGAGCAAGCATTAAATTAAGGGCTTGCGCTGGCCGCCCTGAGTCGATGCAACAGATTGCCAAACGCTCAATAGAACCCTCGGCCACCTGGCAATCCGCATCGATAACAATCATGACGTCCGGCGCATCGCTCGCCAAATGACGCACCCCACAGTCCAGCGCATAACCCTTGCCACGCTGCTGAACATTGCTGCGCTCCACCACCTCGGCGCCCGCCGTGCGGGCCAGCGCCGCCGTGTCGTCAGAACAGTTGTCCGCCACCACCAATAGGCGATCACCCGAAAGCAACTGCGGCCGAATGCTATTTAATGTCGCGACGATGATCGAGGATTCATTGTGTGCCGGTATCAACACCGCCACCCGCGGTCGCGATCCTTGCACCGACGAGCGCGACCGTGCAGGCAGACAGGCCATCAGCACCTGTACAAACAGCACCAACACCGGCAGGAGGAGGAGTATCAGCAGTAAGCTGAACAGCCAACTAAGTAATGTGATCATGCTTGCGCCCTAAACAAATTAGCCAACTTGGTCGCTTCGATATCGATGTCGTGTCGCTCCAGCACTCTCTGATAAGCCGCCTCGCCCATCCGCTGCAACACCTCGACAGGTTGCGCGAGGCAGTCCGCCAGTGCCGCCGCCAACTCATCCACCGCTCCAGCGGGAAACAACCAACCGTTCTCACCCTGTCGCACTAACTCGGGAATGCCCGCCACATAGCTCGTCAGTACAGGTCGGCGCAACGCCATGGCCTCCATGATGACCACCGGCAATCCCTCGGCGAAACTCGGCAACACCAAGGCCCGCGCCGCGAGAATCTCCGCCCGCACCTGATCGCTGCTGATCCAGCCGGTAATTCGCACCCGCGCCTGCAAGCCATACCGTGCAATCAGGGTTTCGATTTCCGCGCGCATTTCTCCATCGCCGGCCAGTACTATTTCGAACTCCACGTTTTGCGCTGCCAGGATGCGGGCAGCCTCAAGCAACAACAGTTGTCCCTTCTGCTCACACAAACGACCTACACAAACCAACCGCGGCGCGGATGGCACGGCAACGGCCGGCACATCGTGAAACGCCCGCTCCAGCCCACAGTGCACCACCTTTACCCTCGCCCAGTGCGCATGAGCCACCCAGCGAAACAGCTGGCTACGTCCATAAGAACTGATCGCCGCGACAAAAGCTGCGCGCCGGACTTTCTCGCCCAAATGAATAAACTGCGGTTTGTCGAACTCTTCCGGCCCGTGCACGGTAAAACTGTACGCCGGCCCACCGAGTACATTGGCCAGCATCACCACCTCGGTTGAGTTGGTGCCGAAATGCGCATGCACATGCTCGGCCCCAAACGCCTGCAACCAGGTCAGCACGCGGCACGCCTCGGACAAATAGACCAAATGATACGGCCAGGGGCGATCGGCACGCCGGCCCATGCGTAGCGCCAGCCACAGCGCCGAAAAAAAGCGTCGCGGCTGGGCGCGCAGCACCTGAAGCACAGGCACTAACAGCTCTTTGACTCCGCCCTGCAGCACATACTGGGTTTTATCGCGTTCGGACACGTCCTCGGCATCCACCAATTCGGCATCCCAGCCACGCAGGGCAATGCGCTGCACCACAAACCCCTGACGCTCCAACGCCAAAATCTCGCGACGAATGAAGCTATGGCTGACTTTGGGGTATTGATTGATGAAATAAGCGATGCGCATAGGAACCAGACTTAGTTGTCGTTGCGGTGGATTATTACTGCAAGTAATCCCACAGTAGTACAGGTATCAGGAACGTCAACTAGCCATACGACTACTGCTATAACTGCCTATCAACACGCTGTCTATCTTTTTAAAGGTGTCATCCAGCAACTCATAGCGCCTGCGGTACATGGCACGTTTTTTTGAAGCAATACTGTCGAGCGGCTTCCTGGACAGCATCATGGGAATCTCAAAAAAATCTTCGCGCTCTGACGGAGTCGCTCCATGCTCTAACCAGATCACATCATAATTTGCCGCCAGTTCCAGGGCTTTGTGAGCGCCAAAATACGGATGACGATGGTGGCGATACCCATCCCCTACCGCATAAATTTTCTCAACTCCGATATTGATGGCAATGTATTTAATAACTTCGATCAGAAAGCTTCTTGGCCGAAGGCCTTCAAAGTCTTTAGTCAGGTCCCTGTAGATACTCAACGACAACTCACTCTCGACGCCTTTATGTATCCCTTGAACGGCGCCGATAAAAATACATAACTCTGTGTCCGTGCGACACAAGGTGAAGGCTATTGATGCAATGCGCAGATCCCCCTGAAACAAGTTCAGCACCAACTCCCCTTCACGCATAAACCAGAAGGGACGATCCAGCACCAGGGAACAACCAGCCCCAAACTCCGACAAATCACTCAGCATCAAGCTGTCACTTCGTCCCAACAGCAATAGCTGCGGACAGCTTTTGGTAACCACTTCGTAATGCGAGGCTAAAACACTAAGCTTATTCTTGGGGCTCCAGCTTTTACTGATGTATGGCCAATGAACAACGCCAACACAATCCCCGCCTAATTTCTCAACACCAGACTTACCCAGGGCGTTCGACATCCGCCCGCAAAACAACTTTAGCTCGGACCAGTTTTTTGCAACCAGAACCAACATTTTAAATTTATTATTCAATGCCCTTAAGGAATACCCAGCGTGTAAAAAAAACACGCTCTTTAATATCACCCAATTATTCATATAAGTCTCACTTGTATTCGATCAACGCCGTCTTGCCGGCGCCGAATCTGTTCAGTAGAAACTTGACTTGCCCGAGCATCTCGGGAAATTTCCCCAGCACGAGAAAGAAAGCCCGCAGCCAGTTTTCGCGCGTGGATCTATCGCCCCCTCGGGCGAGGCGCACGACCTGCAATGGATAGACCAGCAGCACAAGCAGGCCAAACCATCCAAACACCAAACTCGCGATAACAGTCGTCAGCGGGACACCCAATCCCCAGAACCAGGCACGGCGCGACTCACGCAACCAATGTTGCTCCGGTGCGGCCCCATGTAAAAATGCGCCCTCGGCAAAGGCATAACCACCGCGCAGGGTACGCTGCCACCATTGGCCGAACCGGGTCATGGTTGCATCGTGCAAGGTCATTTCCTCGCCCAGACGCCAGATCTTCCAACCATGCCCACGCAGACGTACGCACAATTCAGGCTCTTCCCCGGCAATAAGACCCGGTAGAAACCCGGACGCTTCGACGAAGGCGTCAGCCCGCATCAGCGCATCGCCACCACATGCCTTGGCCTCACCTACCGGCGTATCCCATTCGAAATCACACAGTAAGTTGTAAACAGAGTGCTGCGGAAAACGTTCACGGCGCCGTCCACAGACCACCGCGACGTCAGGATGTGCATCAAGAAAGGCCTGCGCCCGGGGCAGCCAACCGCCGACAACCTCACAATCACCATCGACGAACTGCACATAACGCATCGCCGGCAATAAGCGTTGTATGCAGGCAAATCCTTCATTGCGCGCACGCGCAGCCGTAAAGGGAATGGTCATGTCCAACTCGACCACCTCGACCCCAAGCCTCAGTGCCATCTGCACCGACCCGTCCGTTGATCCAGAGTCGACATAAACAACCTTCTGCGCCGAACCGACGAGGGAAGTCAGACAACGCTCAAGCCGTAGGCCTTCGTTGCGACCGATAACAACGACACCCATACCCATAGCCATGGCGTTCACTCAGCGACGCAATTGAAGTAATCCATCGGGTGGTTCATGAGAATTCCCTCGATTCTTCGTACTTCCTTTTCTTGATAGTCGCAGGCACGCCCACTGCCACCGAGTCGTCCGGTACATCGGTCAGCACCACAGCATTGGCACCAATCACGACATTGTTACCAATGCGGATATTGCCCAGCACCTTGGCCCCTGCACCGATATCAACATTGTTACCCATCACCGGAGCAATCGGCTCACTCACATTCTTGAGGCCCACGACGACGCCATTGCGAATACGGCAATCATCGCCGAACTGCGCATAGCCACTGATCACGATTCCGCCGAAATGATCGATGACGAAGTTGCGCCCGACCACCACCTCACACGGCAGCTCGATACCCGTGACGATCTGCACCAGTTTGAAGAGCACTTTGTATATAAAGGAGAACAACTTGCGTAACAGTGCCGGTCGCACACCGTAACGCCAGCGCCCAAAGCGATAAACCACCATCACCCAAAACCCCTGAGCCCCCCAATCTCCGGCGTATGCACGCAAGTCCGCACGTATGTTTTCGAACATAACTGGCTCTACCGTGTTGGTTGGCTAGCGAATTTGGTATCACGCAGCAACGCCCAGGTCACACGAGTATGCTGCCAACACGCCCCTAAAGCGGCCCGACCACGGCCTTTCAATAGCACCTTGAGCGCCAAAATCAGATCACCCAGACTCACCAGTAGCATATGTGAGGCCAAACCAGGCAGACCGTGGTGCTTGCGGAAGTACAAAAGCTCACTTTCGATTTGTAACGTGGGTAGCTGGCGACTAGCCGCATTGAGTGTGTCAACAGACTTGGCACTTTCACCACCGATATGCACCACCGTGGTATGCGGGTAGTAAACCACCTTCCAGCCTGCCTGTTTAACGCGTTTGCAGTGATCTATCTCCTCGAAGTAAAGGAAGTAGCGCGGATCGAACAAGCCAACCTGGTCGATGACTTCACGGCGGATCAGGTAATAGCACCCGGGCACCCAGTCGCACTCACGCACCGAAGCATGATCCCAGGCCATGTCGTCGACCCTCTTCACCACAGGGAAAAAGCGTTCAAGCCCTGTACGCGCAAGGAAGATATTCAACGGCGTCGGAAAATAGCGACAGGAGGGCTGTAAATCTCCCTCTCGTCCAACCAACCGAACGCCGAGGACACCGCAATCAGGATGAGTCTCCATGTAGTCGAGGGTCTTGCTCAGGGTATCCGCAGAAACGAAGGCATCGGTATTGAGCAGCAACGCATACTTGCCCTGCAGGTGCTCAACCAATTGATTATTGGCACGACCAAATCCCACATTGTTTTCATTGGCCAGTTGCAACGCCTCTGGACAAATAGTTGCCAGACACTCCAGCGAATTATCGGCAGAGGCGTTGTCCACCACCAAATAGCGCGTGCGACCCACACTGTTTGACTGGCGTAACGCATTAAACATCGGTTGCAACAGCGCCGCTGTATTGTAATTAACTACCAACACGTCAAGGGGAGCACTAACCATTGGGTTGCTCGCCAAAAAAGTGTTGCGCTCTCATTTTTATAAGCTTCGGTTCAAATGCCGGGTCGTATACACCATCGCGCTGCCTGATAAGGTCAATCCACGGATAAGTGGCGCTACGCTCTTCGACTTTCGCCAACACTTCATCCAGGGTACAGATAACCTTGGCTGGATTACCCCCAACCACTACCCCAGGCGGAACATCTTTTATGACTACAGCACCGGCTGCGACAATCGAATTCGGGCCAATAGTCACACGCGGCATGATGATAGAGCCATAGCCGATAAAACAATTATCAAGTATGTCGATAGCGCCGACAGAATCAAGTTTTTTACCATAGCGCACCTCGAGCATGCCAACTACTCCATCGTGGCCGAATAGCGTGCAACACGACAAACCTACATTATTTCCGAGTCGTACTAGCGAAGGGTCAGTTATGTTGGCAGCAGGATTGATCCATACGCCTTTACCGATGGAGTGCAGCCCACCCCACCGAACCATATGTTTAGCCCAGTCATACCCGTCCGGTTTACAGAATTTTTTATAGAGTGAGGTCCCATGCCCCGTTGTTTTTGCAATGTAAGCAATAGTACGTTTTAGTAGACCAATCATCCTGTCAGCCTCAATTATTCAGCGATAGACATCTGTGCCAGAGTTAGATACACCCTGATTCTTCATTACCACTACTCTAAGAGTAGACGCTCCCCTAAAATCCAACACTCAAATAATCCTCCCATGCTCCCACTCAGGAATACCTGCCCACCACGAGCCCCATCTGATGGTTGAGATAATCTGCCAGCCTTAGAGCAAGTTGCAAAAGAGGCATCGTGGGGTTACAGGCGCCGCCTGTAGCGAAAACACTGCTGCCCGCAACGTAAAGATTCTCAACACCAAACACTTTGCAGTTCTCGTCGACCACACCAAACTCAGGCGACGTCGCCATCCGCGTGGTCCCCATATGATGAGCATGGGGATTGAGCTTCAGTGGCAAATCGACGTCATACACACACTCTTCCAACTTGACGAAGCCCAGCCCTGTGTCGGCAAAACACTTTGCCACTTCGAGCCCTATGGACTTGACGGTTTCCCTGTCTGCAGGAGTTAGCTCCCAATGAATCTTGGTCTTCCTCATCCCTAACGCATCTCGCTCGTCGAGCAATGAGACGCGGCTATTGGGGTTGGGAAACTGCTCGATCAGCGTGCCGAGCACCCCATCTCCAGGGCAATCGAACTTGGCAATAAATTCAACCTTGCGCTCCGCACCGATGTCACAGACGAGATTCTCGAAAAAGTCCTTGATTGCCGCCGTTCGCCCATAGGCTTTCACTTCAGATACTAGAGAGGCCGTCACATTCCCTTTACCCGACTTGTGCTCCATCACGAAGGCATCGGTCGTGAAGTACTCCTTCCGAGAATCTGTACCCTGCCCGTCTTTCAGGATGAAGGTACCCAGATCGACGTTCAGGTGCTCCATGAAGCATCTACCGACGTAACCATCCTTGCCAGCAATACCGCCAGCTGCCAGGGACTCACTGTTGAGCAGTTGCCTGGCATTCTCGATCGCGCCTGTCGCCAGAATGAATTGTTTCGCCGTGACTCGCTCTCGATGCAACTCGTAGTCCGAGACGACTATCGTTGCTATGCGGCCAGTCTTGCTGTCGAACTCAAGATCGACACAATTGCAATGGATGAAGACATCCAGCCCCTCGGTCTCATTAAGTTCCTTGGCATATTTTTGTGCAAATCGCGTCGGCGGGCTCAGCAGGAAACGATCAGCCTCAAAGTCGGTGCCGTCCAAAGTCGCATTGATAGCCTTGAATCCGGAGTGCGGCGGAAGATCGACAATATCCATGGCCGCCGACAGATTGCGCTCGATCTCGGAAAACGCGATGGGCCAACCGGGCACGGGCACCGGAGGGCCTACGGTAAAGTCCGACTGTTCGAATGGACGGCATCGCCCGGCCCAGTGATTGGAGGTCCCGCCAAGATAACGCAGGCGTGTTTCATGAGCGTAGACCTCGAGGCCTGACGATGAGACCTGGTAGAGGTTCTGCGAGGCCGGCGAATACTCGTGCCCGCCGCCCTCGACAAGCACCACACGCCGACCATTACCGGCTAAACGCAAGGCCAGCGTAATGCCGGCTGGCCCCCCACCTATGATGCAGATGTCATAGTGGTCGCGGAGTTCTTTCTGCGATTGGTAATCTTTGATCATGCTTGTGTTTGCCGAAAATGCTGGGCGGGCAGCACCCATCCGTTGATGACAACAAACTCGGATTTAGCAGCAGAAGGCCGGGCAACGGCTTTGTAAAATCCGAACATGAGCCCTCCAATACTCAACACGGCAGAAGCCTGGAGGAAGCCTCTGCGCCCCATCACAGAGGTATTCAAATCAGTTTCTCTCATGATTCAAAGCTCCACGACACCGAGATTACGTTGGAAATGTCAACTACACGTCAAGGCCACATTTTTTATGCGACGGCCATCAATACCTCAATGGCGACGCTGTGCCACAGCTTTGGAAACATCACGAGAAATAGATCAAAGCCATTTAACAAAATCCGTCAACAACTCCCCACACAATGCCCCCACCGCCAGCATAGGCAGCACCACCAATTCACGCTTGAGACTGAACATCCCCAGACGACAATTGACATAAAAAACCAGGATAAGCGTAGGAAACGTGTACAGGGCAGCGCCCCAAATCGCATATTTGACCCCACCAATCGCCAGCAGCAGTGGCAGCAGCACCCACAACGAGACCACGCGAATAATGTTATCAATGGCCTGGTACTTGGTGAGTCCCAACGCAATCCAGACCTGATTCGCCAGCATGTAGCGCATGGTGAAAAAGGAGAGTGAAAGAATGGCCATCATATTGCCGGCTTGAGCGTAACGCTCATCGTACAAGATGCTGATGAGCAGTGGACTGCCAGTCCAAAACAGTCCACATAAAAACAGACAGGCAAGATCGAGCATCAATTTCAAGCGGTAGTACAAAGCGTGGAGCCGTACGGTGTCATTAGTTCTTGAGGCCTCACTGAAGGCCGGCAAGGCCACGGCCCCGACTACCTTTTGCAACGCAAGCTGAACAGCTCCCAAAATCAGCACGGCAATGGAGTAAACGCCCAGTTCGCCGGCCGTCATGCTGCCGCCGAACCAGACACGATCACCGTACATGGCCAATACGCCCACTGCCGACGACAACAGTATCCAACGGCCGAAGCCGACTAATTCATCGAGCGCAGAACGCTCCCACTGTAGACGGTTAGAAGGGCCCTCAAACCAGAAATGGCCCAGCAGCGTGTTGACCATCGATTGGACCAGACCTGCAATCACCAGCGACCAGATGGACCTGGTGAAGTAACCGATGGCCAGCATGACCAACAGCCCGACGATCTGAGACGCAAAATCGGTGAGTACCACTTTCTTTTGCTGGAAAGCGCGCACTGCCAGGTCGACTTTCGTCGACTGAAAACCCACGATGATTGCCGAGAAACCGGTCACGGCCAACACCAGCGGCAACTCGGGTGCGGCGTAGGTGGAATTGGGCGACCACAGATTGAGGGTCTGTGCATACCAGGCGAGAGCCGCAAGGAGAAGTGTCGAGGCAAAGAGGATAAAGCCGCGCACGATCTGCACGGTCCAGATGGTATTGAGAAACACCGGATCGTCGCCACGCGGGCTCTGGATGATGTTCTGGCGCAAGCCAACATCGGAAAGCATGTGCAGAACCAGAGAAACGGTGATGGCGATCATCATGATGCCGAACATCTCCGGCATCAGCAGACGGGCCATTATCAGGTTGCCGCCCAAGCGAAAGGCTTGCGACGTAACCAGCGCCCCCAGATTCCATGCCCCGGCAGAGATCGCTCGCTTACGAAGGCCCAACGTTGGCGACAAATCAACTAACGACATAGCATCATCCCCGGACTCAATGGCTCAAAAGGAACTATAGTCGCGTTTGGCCATTCCACTAGCCGTCGCTCATCAATCAATAAGTCCAATCATCCATGCCTGAGCACTTCCGAGCGTTAATCGTCATTCTGGTCCTTACTGGCATCGTATTTGCCATGGCACATCGACCAGCAGCAGACCTGATTCCCGACCGTAATTTCACTCGTCGGCGCAATCTGTGGTTCGTATTAACGCTTCTGGCCTTTGTGTCGCACAGCTTTTGGGTGTACGCGGGCATTGCCGCGATCGTTTTGACCTTCGCACGAAATCGCGAACGCAACCCCGTGGCGCTATTTTTCCTTCTGCTGTTTCTCATCCCGCCGGCCACGGCGGAGATTCCTGGCTTCGGCCTGGTCAACTATTTTTTTGCCCTTAACCATGTTCGTCTGCTGGCACTGTGTGTGTTGCTTCCGGCTTTTTTGGTTCTGCGCAAACGCGCCGACACGATCTCTTTCGGGCGCACCTGGCCTGACAAACTGTTAGCCGCCTACCTCCTGCTGACGAGTCTGCTTTTCCTGCGCGAAACCACCGTCACCGACACCTTGCGCCAAATGCTCTACCTGTTCCTCGAAGTTTTTTTGCCTTACTACGTTGCCAGCCGGGCGCTGAAGAACCTCAGCGACTTCAAGGACGCTCTGTTCGGTTTTGTACTTGCCGCCATGGTGCTGTCGCTTATAGGTCTCTTCGAATATGCCAAGCATTGGCAGCTGTACAGCGCGGTTGTCTACGCCATGGGCCTGCAATGGGATCCCGGCTACTTGAGCCGTGGTGGTTCATTACGCGCCAGCGCCACTACCGGCCAGGCCATTGCGCTGGGCTTAGTCATCAGCGTGGCCATCGGCTTTTACCTGTACTTGCAGGAGGAGGTACGTAGCAAAATGCAGCGCAGCCTCGGCGCACTGTTGCTCGCCGGTGGTCTGTTCGCACCGCTGTCGCGTGGCCCCTGGATCGGTGCAGCCGTCATGATCGTCGTGTTCATCGGCACCGGCCGTAAAGCGATCAAACGCCTGATGCTGCTGGCGGCCGCTGGGGCGATCGCCCTGCCCTTGCTGGCCATCGTGCCGGGCGGGCAAAAAGTGCTTGATCTGCTACCGTTTATCGGCACGGTGGAGGTCGAAAATATCACCTACCGGCAGCGCTTGATTGATAACGCCGTGATCGTTATCCAGCGCAACCCTTGGCTGGGTTCTTTCGACTTCCGCAACACACCGGAAATGCAGTCCATGATTCAGGGCCAGGGGATCATCGATATCGTGAACACCTATATCGGCATAGCGCTGTCGTTCGGTTTGATTGGTTTGACGCTTTTCGTGGTTTTTTTCGCCAGTGTCCTGCTGGGTATCCGCAAGGGGATGCGTTCGTTCCCCAACCAAGACGATGAGGCACGCCGACTCGGACGTGCACTTCTGGCAACACTGGCCGGGATCCTGATCACCATCGTTACCGTTAGCAGTATCACGGTCATCCCCGTGGTGTATTGGTCGGTGGCTGGACTGTGCGTGGCCTACGCTCAGATGGCACGCAGGTTCAAGCAGACCTCGACGGCCGTCACGGCGAGTGCCCATCTCCAACTCAGGTAGAACCCATGATCCAGTTGTTTCGCCGCCCCCAGATACTGCTCCTGCTGTTTTTTGCTATTTGGCCGTTTCGTACCTGGGCGTCGGACTGGGTCGTCAGTGTGGATGAGCGCAACGGCCTGCCAATGCTGGAGCGTGGTGGCAGTCCGGTTTTTGCTACGACATTCTCGTTCTTTGGGCGCAACTGGGACTGGACGTATTTGCAGACCGAATTCAAGGTAAATACCCCTTATCGATACTCCCTTGCAGGCAAAAACAAAGCGCTGGATTTCGACTTGACTGCGCAGATTCAGAAGCAAGACGAGCAAAAGCTGACCTGGAATTTTGCCGTGGATGCGCACAGCGGGAAGTCGGGCATTTCAGGTGGTGGCATGGTCTTCACATTCGACCCCGCTCTTTTCGCTGGAGAAATGGGCGAGCCCACTTTGCTGCCCGACAACCGCGGCTGGACCTGGGGCAATGCACAAGGGCGACGCATCGAAATGCGCTTCGAGCCCGCACTGGCGAGTGTGTACCTAGAACCGGGCAGTAAATCCGAGGTGCGTGCTTTTTTCTACAAGAACACGATCAAACCTGGCCGCCTGGATTTCACAGCCACTTTGAGCGTTTCTGGCGATGTGGCGGTCGGCCCAACCACGACCGAGCGCTTCGGGTTGTCGGACCCAAAGAGCTGGCCGACTGACAAGCTCGACTGGAAAACCTCGCCGGTCGACCTGTCCTTTCTCAACGCTCAGGAAAAACCTGCAGGCAAGCGCGGCTTCATCAAAGCCTCCGGCGAGCAATTGCAATTTGCCGACAACACTACGGCGCGTTTCTGGGGCACCAACCTTTCAGCCTACGCGCTGTTCCTCACGTCAGACGATGCAATCAAGCTGCAGGCCAAACGCCTGTCGGCACTGGGCTTCAATCTTGTACGACTGCACCACCATGACTCGCCATGGGTCTTCCCGAACATCTTTGGCGACGGTAGGGTCACGCGCAGCACCACCCAGCAACTGAGCCCGGAATCGCTGAAAAAAATCGACTGGTGGATCAAGTGCCTGAAAGACGAAGGCATTTATGTGTGGCTCGATCTGCACGTCCAGCGAGTCTTTACTGAAAACGACAACATTTTTGGCTTCGATGAATTGCCAAAAGAAGAACAGAATTTTACCTATCTCAAGGGCTATTCCTATGTGAATCTCACCATTCAGAAAGCTATGAAGCGCTTTGCCGAAGCCTACCTGACCCATGTAAACAGCTACACCGGTCTCGCCTACAAAGACGACCCGGCGATTGCCGCCGTACTGATTACCAACGAAAACGACGTCACCAACCACTTTGGCAACGCCCTGTTGCCAGACAAGAATTTGCCGAAGCACAACCGCGTCTACATGGCGGAGGCCGAGGCTTTTGCCAAACAGCACAATCTGTCTGCAGACCAGACCTGGCGCTCCTGGGAGCCAGGCCCCTCCAAGATGTTCCTTAACGATCTGGAGCGACGTTTCAACGTCGACATGATTCAACACCTGCGTGGAATAGGCGTGAAGGTCCCCATCGCCACGACCAGTAGCTGGGGCCGCAATGGCCTGAACTCCCTGCCGGCCCTTACTGCCGGCGACGTAATCGATGTCCATAGCTACGGGGGCTCGGGACAGGTCGAGAAAAACCCGCTCTACAGCGACGGCATAGTGAATTGGATTGCCGCCGGCCAGGTCATCGGCAAACCCTTGACCGTCACCGAGTGGAACAATGAGCCCTTCCCGATACCAGACCGTCACTCGCTGCCACTCTATATCGCCGGCACCGCCAGCCACCAAGGCTGGGATGCACTGATGCAATATGCCTACAGCCAGGAGCCCATGGGGGGCGAAGGGATGAGTGCCAACAACTGGCACGCCTATAACGACCCTGCAATGCTGGCCACCCTGCCCGCCGCCGCCTTGCTTTATCGCCGTGCAGACGTTCGCGAAGCAACAACGACCTACGTCTTCGCGCCGACATCAACAACCCTGTTCAACCAAATGATCACACCGGCCAACTCTGCTCTCCTGCGCACAGCCATGGAGAAAGGCAAGCTGGAAATCGCGATGCCACAGACGCCGGAATTGCCTTGGTTGCAACAGAGCGTTATCCCAAGCAATGCACAGGAATTTCATGACCCTGACCAGTCGCTGCTGGACGCCAATGCCAGCGAGTCCACGACAGACACGGGTGAGCTAAAGCGCAACTGGAAACAAGGCGTCTACACCATCAATACACCGCGTACCCAGGCCGCTACCGGCTGGATCGGCGGCGAGTCGATCAGCCTTGGCAACATTAAGGTTCAAGTGAAGACCGCCAACGCCAGTGTGGTGGTGCAAAGTCTGGACGACGCGCCTTTGGGCCGATCGCAGGATTTACTGATTTCGTTAGGCACCCGTGCCGTCCCCCAGGACGGCGACAAAATACCTTTTTACGTTGAGCCCCTCGAAGGCACACTAACCATCCAGGCGCCGCAAGGCTTGACACTGTTCACCCACGGCATTCTGAGGCAAATGAAGAAGCTGCCCGCGACCTACGTTGATGGCCGCTATACAATCAAGTTCGACGGCTTGCAGGCGTCGAACTGGTTGTTTTTGAAAAAAGACGTCACGCAAGCACAACCTTAGGCGATGCGCAGCCGACCTCAACTTGATGAAACAACGCCTTGCGGCGTTGTTCAGTGAGGGCTATTTAAAGGGCGTCAAAATCAAACGATGGAACATAGCCTGCGCCGAGCAGATGTGGACATTTCGACGATACAAAATCATCACTTAATAAATCATCCGAACTTTTGTACTTACTCGTTAAAATCCCTGTGATACTTAAAAGAGTATGTGGCAAGGAGGAGATGCTGATTTTCTGACCTTCTCTTTCCTTCAGCTTTAAAAGCCTGAGCGATTGCTGGCTTGAAACATTATCGGATGCCCAGATAAATGCCGAAACCGGGAGGTCATATTTATTGCCAATGCCATGACCCAAGAGCCCTCGACTGTCATCCATCATGTTCTCACCATGATCCGATGAATAAAACAAGACAGATGGTTTTTTGCTTGACTTCAATTGATCAATAATTGTGCTCAGCAGCCAGTCCGTATACAAAATACTATTGTCATATTCCGCGGTAATTTTGTCTTTGAAGCTGTCTGTTGACGGCTTGAACTTATCGAATTGTTCTGGGTATCGGCGTGAATACTCGAAATGACTACCCTTGACATGAATGAATATCGCTTTCTTTTCTGTATCGCCTTTATTTAGTATTTTTTCATATTCTGAAATCAATGCTCCATCATAGCTTCTCTCAAAATATTGACGATGTTGTGCCTCTGCGGCTATTTGTGGAATTATTCCGCCAAAACTATCAACCTCCTGCACAGACAACCAATAGGTCATGTACCCGGCTGAGCGATATATACTCACCAACGATTTTGTTGACGCAATGGCGTCCCAATCCGATATAGGCTCCAGGCTCAGCATTGAAGGAACCGCAAACGAGGTATAGGGGGCTGTCGTGCAGATCTTATTAAACTTGAAAAGCCCCGCCTGCTTACCGAGATTCGGGGTGGTTTCCTTGTTATAACCGTAGAGGGACCAGTTCTGCGGCCGTGATGACTCACCGATTACAAAAACGATGGTTTCTATATTTGATTGATTCGACAGGCTGGTTATTTTTACATCAGATTCCCGACGGCGCTTGATAAGCTCCTCCGTCCCAAAATACAAATTTGCAGTCAAGGCAATTTGCGACAAATAACCTACTGGCGTGCTTTGATCTTTTGCAAGGAGATCCATGACCGCAGATTTCCCGAAAGAATTAAGTTTGGCGGTTTTATAAAAATACGCCCCATACCCCACTAGCAAGGCGCTAACAACCAAAACAAAAATGCCTTTGTTTTTATATAATTCGCGCTTATGCAGGCCTATTAATCCAGCCCCATAGCAAAATATGAAAATCACCAAAACGATACTGATCGGCTGCCAATAGGTCGGTAGAAATTCGCGGGCCTCCTGATAGTTTGTCAAGCCAATAAATATATAGGCAGCGGTTAATCTCGAGTTGAAATTCAAAACCAAAAAGAGATCAATAGCTGCTACCAAATAGAACGGCAGCAGAATAAGGTGAACCTTGAATTGACTGGATGAAATAAATCTAATTGCCAAAAGCCACAACACCGACATGCCAAGGGTGTAAACGACCAATAAATCAATTTTAGAGTATTGATAGTTTGCTAGCGTTCTAACAATCAACGGTGATAGCAGAAACGACCACAATACTAAATTTGGCCATTCTGCTTTAAATATTTTTAATGAGTAATCGATAATTCTGGCAGGATTTTTCATTTGATAATTATCCTCGCAGGATGCCCAAATGCCTCCTCAGAGGGTAGCTCCAATTGGCCCGCTCGCTGTGTCTTGTTCGAAATATTCTCTCCTTTGGCGTTCCAAACGTAGCGAGTCTCGGCTATTGCCAGCAAGCGTGTAGCGAAAAATCCAACTTGTCCTTTAATGTAATGATCAGACGGATCGCACTGACGTTGCCATCGGTGCTTGCACAGCAATAGTGCCCTGGAAATCGGAGATCAGGATGAAATTTTTGGTGGTGGGTGGCGCGGGTTACATCGGCTCGCACATGGTGAAGCAGCTACTGAGTGCAGGTCACGATCTTGTGGTGGCAGACAATTTCTCAACCGGTTATCGCAGCGCGTTGAGGGGCGGGACATTGGTCGAACTGGACATAGCCGACGAACAGGCGCTGGACGCCCTGTTTGCGGGACACCACTTTGATGCCGTGTTCCACTTCGCCTCCTTTATACAGGTGGGCGAATCCGTCGCTGAACCTGCCAAGTACTATCAAAACAATTTCGCCGCCACCCTGACGCTGCTCCAGGCGATGGTTCGCGCCGGGGTTAAAAACTTCATTTTTTCCTCGACCGCCGCCGTCTACGGTGACCCGGTGTATGTACCCATCGACGAGGAGCATCCCAAGGCCGCGATCAACCCTTATGGACGCAGCAAGTGGATGGTGGAGCAGATGCTTGAAGATTTCGACCGCGCCTACGGGCTGAAATCGGTCTGCCTGCGCTACTTCAACGCCGCCGGAGCAGACCCTGAAGGCCAGTTAGGTGAACGCCATGAACCGGAAACCCACCTGCTGCCCCTGATCCTGCAAGCAGCCTCCGGACGGCGCGCAACCATCACCGTCTATGGCCGTGATTACGACACGCCTGACGGCACTTGCATTCGCGACTACGTCCACGTTGTCGACCTCGTTGCAGCTCACGCACTTGCCGTGGATTATTTGCTGGCAGGGGGGGCAAGCACGGCGTTCAACCTCGGCAACGGTCAAGGTTTCTCAGTACAGCAAGTAATAGATACCGCGCGCTACGTGACCGGCCAGGATATCTCTGTCAGCGAAGCGCCACGTCGCGCGGGCGATCCACCACGCCTTGTGGCCGATCCCCGCAGGGCCAACACATTACTTGGCTGGCAAGCGCAATTTGGCTCACTTGAACAGATAGTGGCGCACGCCTGGAGCTGGGAGCAGAAGTACCCTTGGCACTGAGCGTCGGCGCTAGCCAATAGCGCCGATCTCCTGCGGGTGATGCTCTAGTAGTAAGAGCGGTTTTCGGGCTCGGCTTTGTTCAACACCGTGCCAATCAGATTGGCGGTCCCAAGATGATGCAGGCTTTCCTCGATCTCTTTCCTGCTGTTCAATCCATTAGCGACAACGAGCAGGACGCAGTCGAACCTGGGCAGGACGTTAATCACATCATCCGAACTCAACAACGGCGGCAAGTCGAAAATCACGATGCGTGAGTTGTAGCGCTCGCGCAGATCAGCAATCAAATGGCTCACAGCAGGCGATGACAACACCTCGGTGGAAAGAGGAATCGGCTCACGCGTCGGCAGGACCACAAAGCGCGGCAAGGTCGGATTGACCAGTACTTCTTGCAGTTCAGCTTCATCTGCCAACAATTCATTCAGCGATTTTTCCATCGGCAGACCCAGATACTCACCCACCTTCGGACGACGCAAGTCGAAGTCCACCAGTAACGCCGTCTTGGTCGTGTGATGCGCGATGCTCATTGCCAGGTTTATAGCCAACACCGTCTTGCCTGCCTCCGGAGTCGGCGAAGTGATGGCGAGCGTGCGCCAGCCATTTTCTTCCATGATTTTCAGCACTTGTGTACGCAGTAGATCGAATGCCCCGCCCATGTTCGAATTTTTGTTGTAAGCCACAATGCGGTTGCGCTCAAGGTGATCTGGTCGCAAAGGTACAACCTTGGTTTGCACATAACTGAGTGCGTTCAGACCTGTGGACTGCGCGGTCGGTGTCATGGCTTTTGACGAGGTCTGTTGCTCGGCATTTTCGGTATCGGGATTGAATATTTCCATGGCTATATTCCTTATGCAAACCGGCCCAGAGCTTTAAACATCAGAAGATCCAGAGGCATGTAGAGGAAGTGCAGGAGCACCAGAAAGATCGCGATTGTCGCGACTCCACAGACGATCAATAGCGTTCGCCATTTCCTGCGGCGTGCCAGTTCAGCCTTGGTGTGAATGTAGGGAATGGAAACCAATACGCGTCTACCCAGCACGCTGGCCAAGGCCTGGGCACCGCGCACACGCTGACTCATCATCTCGAGAAGCATCACCAGTGCGCCAGCACCCACCGGGGCAAGCAAGAAACCCATGGCAACCACTTTTTTACGGTTCGGCCGTACCGGCTTTTCGGGCATCAGCGGTGACTCCAGAAGAACAAAACGCTCGGCTTTGTTTTCCTGCTCCAGGCTTTCGGAAATTTTCGCACTCATTTCCTTCGTGCGAATCTCCTCATATTTTTTACGAGCATTATCATGGTCACGCATCACCGTGACCAGGCCACGCTCGACTTGCGGCGTCTCAAGAATTTCCGCCTCGTATTCGGCAATTTTTCCGAGTATTTGCTGCTTTTGATCGGCCAGTGACTTGATACGTGCTTCTGCTGCGGAGATCCGCGCCTGGGCCTTGGCCGCGTCCAGATTGACCGGGGCCGCTGCACCATCAGCACCTTTGCCAGCCTCAAGCGCAGCAATTTTGCGTTTGACGGCACGCACGTCGGGGTGGGCTTGCGTATACAGCGACAGCAACCGGGTGTACTCCGCTTTGAGGCTAGCCAGATCCTGTGGTTTATCAGCTGTCGCACCGGGTGCCCCAGGCTTGGTCGCTAGCCCGGCATTCGCGGCGGAGAGCTCCAACTCATTGAAGCGCAACTCCTCACGGGCAGTTTTGTAGTCACGGTCGACCTCTTTAAGCTCGGTTTCGGCACGCGACAACATATTCATGCGCAGCTCCTGATGCTCGGGCAGCGCGTTGCTGTGTGCCTGCTTGAAGTCCGCCAACCGGTTCTCCAGGGCTTCCAGTTCTACCCTGAGCTTGTCCGCCTCCTGCGTCAGGAACTCTGTCGTTTCACTGGCGCGTTCGGTGCGCTGCTTGATGTTTTCATCCAGAAACAGCGTCACCAGCTCCTTGGCAACTTTGTTCGCAATCTCTGGCTGCCTGTGTTCAAAGGAAAGACGGAAAGCAATCGTCACCTCTCCGCGCCCCTTGACGGCAGCACTGACCAGGGAAACCACAATCGCATTGCGCATTTCTTCGATCTTCTCGCTAACGCTCAGCTGCCGACTTTGCGAAGCAAAAAGATTGTATTTGTCGATGATCCCTTCCAGATGCTCACGGGTCATCACGCGCTGGCGAATGACTTCGATGCGCTCATCGGCAAAGGTATTGTTGTTGGCCGCCACCAGGTCTGGCGAAATCTGTTGAGACTCCACCAGAATCGTGCCGGATGACTCATAGGTCGGCGGGAGAGAGATCGCTACCGCTATGCACACGCCGAGTATGACCACGAAACTCACGATCAACAGCAGGGCGTGGTGCTTGATGATAGCTAGGTAGTCGTTGAACGACATTTCGTAATCAGAGGCCATATTTCTCACACAGCTGAATGTCAGAGACCGGGATAACTATAAGTCAGCATCAGCCCGACGACGTTTGCAGTGGCATCCGGCAAGCCATCTTGCTGGCGTTGTTTGTATGTGTAGGATAGGCGTGCAATCCAAAAAGGCGAGAGTTCTTGGCTAAACCAGGCACTGTAATTTTTCAGGGTATTAGGCCTCTGGCCTTTGGAGTCTTGCCAGGAGGCATCGAAACCGGTGCGTCGGGTCTCGTCGACGGCATAGCTCCATGTACCCCTCACGGAATCAACCTCGACGAAACCACCATCCCCGCTGGCGAGAGTGGTACGACCGACGTCAATACTGGTATCAATACGCTCACCGGTATAGTTCAAGGTAAAACCGCCCTGGCCAGTGGGACCGCTGTTCGTGCCGGAGACTTGATTGGCGCCCACGTATACCGAGCCCCTGAGCCGCTCGGAGATTTGGTAGTTCATGCCAATATCGGGGGTGTAGCTGTTTGAAGAGGCCACCGCAGATCCTTGATCGGGCTCATAACGCCTCGCTCCAAAACGCGTGAATAGCTCCACACGTTCGCTCCATGCATAGGTATAGCTCAACCGGGTCGACAGCTCGTCATAGCTGGTCAGCGAATTAATATCGTAGGTGACATGGTTGTAGTCAGTCTCGTTAGCCAAGGTGCCGCGTTCACTGAGAGCAGTGCGCCAGTTGCCGCCTAGCGAATACAGCTTTTGCGTGCCATCTGTGGTTATTACTGCGCCGGTCTCCTGAACCGCCGAGGAAAGCGTAGAGCTTTCTTCATATCTCGCCGTGAGTCCAAAAGCACCCGTTTCGGTCTCGCGCTGCCACCCTAACTTCAATCTGGGATCTTCACGGTCCGAAACGACGGACGTATCCGACGAACGCACGATATTTAATCCGAGACCGAACTGGAACTCATCCCGTCCGGAAGTACCCACGAGGCTGTAATCGGGGGCGATGATGGTACGGGTCACCCCCTTCTCATCACTCGTGAGCAGCAGTGGGTTGCTGTCGTACTCGACTGTCGAAGGCACTGCTATTGCTGATTGCCAAGTGGCAGCATAGGCCATGTCCGAACACGACAAAGCCAGGATTGCCGTCGCAACCCCGGTAGTTCGAAATCCAAGCAAAGTAATCCCTAGTGCCTCGCGCAAGGCTAAGGCACGACCAGCGTATCGCCGGCTTTAAGTAGAAAATTGGTGGTCATGTCTTTCCCTGACATCAACTCGCTGTAGTCGACGCGCAGGATCTCTTGTTTAGCCCCATTGGACCGCACGACCTTAATGTCGTCTTTATCGGCGAATTTGTCGAGCCCACCCGCCATGCTTATTACCTGCAGCACTGACGTTTGACCTGACATATGCACAGTGCCGGGTTTCAGCACTTTGCCCTGAACGTAGACGAGATTACCTTCGGTGCCGGTGACGACAACGCTCACCTGCGGATCAGGTATGAAAGCCTCAAGCTTGGCAGCGATTTGCTTCGCGACAGCGGTGGCATCAAGCCCCGCAACATTGACCTGCCCTGCCAGCGGGAAGGTAATGCTGCCATCGGGGAGTACGCGTACATCCTGTTTGAGCTTATCTTCGCCCCACACGGAAACAGAAAGGTTATCTCCCGGACTCAGCCGGTAAGTCGGGTCGTTTTCGACGGCACTGGAAATGCTGGGCCAAACGGCCAGCGCGCAGAGCACAGGTATCATTGAACGGAACATCGGGATCCCTCCGTCTTAGTAGCCATGCAAGGAGTCTAGAGCAAAAAAACCAAGTCAAATCACTCTAGCCTATTTCACGCCAAAGAAATGCCTAAACAGCATTCCCCTTGAGCGTCTGGGCGGTCAATTCCGCCAATGAAACACACTCGAAACCGGAACGTTAGTGCAAAACCACAGAATGGCGTTATTTAACAATGACTTGGAGCAAGCAAGCTGCCCCCGATGTATTACGCGCCAATATTAACTACACCATGCCCGCTTGAGCTGGCTCAACTGCGACATTGTCAAACCGACGATGGCTACGTTTGCCAGCGCAACTAACTGATATCAACAATTACAAACCAACATCATTGCAAGACCGATATTATCCGCAAAAACAATATATAAAGTCGTGTGTCTAGCCAGCCACCAGAGTGACTGTCTAACAGACCTTATTGCCGAAAATACTAACTACCACCACCTATATCTTCCGTCGGTTGGCGACCACAATAAAACCAAACAACGCGGAAGAAAATAACCATGCTGCCGCAGAAAGCGGTACTGCATTGGGTTGGTTGATATCAGATACCCCCACCAGACTTTTATCCTGGAGAGATGAATCAATCTTGAATTGCTTATTGTCAACCGCCGCCATTAATCTGTCACGCGAAGAAGAATTGACGGTTACATCCACGCCGGAGTCAGCATGATGAATGACACTATTAACTTTCGCAGAATGGGCATCATCGACGTAAACATCAGTGATCAATGAAGGCAAGCCAAGACCCTTTCCAAAAGTAAGCAGTGCGCCACCCGCGTGCTCTTTGAGAGCAGTACAAAGTTGAGGCCCTAACTCCTCGCATGCGCTGCTTATGCGACTAATTTCATAGGCCAAACTGGTCGCTTGAGCACTAGCAACGGCTGCACCATTCAGGATCACAGACAACAACACAAATTTAAAGACAAGTGTTGAGCGCATAACACCGCCTCCTTGCGTAGGGGGTTATTCTTTTGTCGGTTGAAGGAATCTTTATCGGCTAGATTGAGCCTATAAGCACATCGCCATTACGTCAATAGCTCGTCACCATAATAAATCGAAATTTAATTTTAGGGCGGGTGGCGTCAAAATAACGCCACAACAAGCACATCAGTCCAATGAATTCTATCCATGTGAAATAGCATTACGCATGGGCGCTAGCCCGCATCAGGACGTTGGCACGCGACCCGGAGCAGCGCCTTGCGCCGGGCAACGAAGCAGCTTGGCAATGGCATGGGCTCGACCGCCGACGACGCCTGTAAAGGCGGGTTTGTCGGCAACTTTCTGAAAGTACCCGGCGGCCGAGAGTTTTTGACGCATGAAGACGGCATGGCGGGTAAAGGCTCCCCGTGCATTCTCAGCCCTGGAACACTGTAGAAGTCTCGGCGCTGCGCCAGGGAAGCATGCTCAACCTCCCTGGCACCCGCGCCGAGCAGATCAATGCAACGCGCGTAAAAGGCATCGCGATTGAAGACAGGATGAATGACTGACCATTACTTCGGTTGCGCCACCGTACGCAAATAAGGTTTCACCGTCTTGAAGCCTTGGGGGTACTTCTTCCTTGCGTCGTCGTCGGATACCGACGTAGGAATGATCACGTCCTCACCCGGACGCCAGTTCACCGGCGTGGCAACCGTGTGCTTGGCGTTTAACTGAATAGCATCGAGCAGCCGTAGCACTTCATCGAAGTTGCGCCCGGCACTCATCGGGTAGACCAGCATCGCCTTGATCTTTTTATCCGGGCCGACAATGAACACTGAACGCACCGTGGCGTTGTCCACGGCAGTACGAGCGCCGCCACTGGCGTTCGGGTGAATCATGTCGTAGAGCTTGGCCACCACCAGATTCTCGTCGCCGATCATGGGGTAGTTGACCGCATGGCCTTGGGTTTCTTCGATGTCTTTGGCCCAGGTCTGATGGTTACCGACCGGGTCGACGCTGAGGCCGACAATCTTGGTGTTGCGTTTGTCGAACTCCGGCTTGAGCCCGGCCATATAACCGAGTTCAGTGGTGCAGACCGGGGTGAAGTCCTTCGGATGTGAGAACAGGATGGCCCACTTGTCGCCAATCCATTCGTGGAAATGGAGCGTGCCTTCGGTGGTTTCGGCGGTGAAATCCGGTGCTTCGTCGCCAATTCGAATGGTCATGTGCGTTCTCCTCGCTGTGAAGGGTAGGGAAACTCTCGGAACGATCCAGTATAGGAGACCTTGAAGACTTCGCGTTGCACCCGCCGAAGCGCTGGCGTGCCCGGATCTATAGAAGCTTTCCGCCCGGTGCCCATTCACTGCGCACCTATCCGGCGGGTCTTATCGGACGGGTGCCGCATGCCGATTTACGAGACTAAAACTTCATCCGGAAATGCTGCCTATACTGCAATCCGGCCAATCCAACTGCCCTGATTGTCTGCGCTAAGGACCTGACAGATGAATGTGATCGAATACTTTGATCGAGTAAGAATCATCAATATCTCGTCAAGAAAGGATCGCCGTTTAGAAACAGTAGAAGAATTCACTCGCAACGGCTTTCACATTGATGATGAAAAAATAGGCTTTTTTGAGGCTGTTACGCCCAGTGAGGGAAATGGCTTCCCGAGCGTCGGGGTCAGAGGCTGCTTTTTGAGTCATCTGGGGGTGCTGGAA
The DNA here is from genome assembly GCF_057837605.1 of Pseudomonas sp. GL_093. NCBI lineage: Bacteria > Pseudomonadati > Pseudomonadota > Gammaproteobacteria > Pseudomonadales > Pseudomonadaceae > Pseudomonas > Pseudomonas sp. GL_093. The sequence continues at coordinate 4,366,476 of NZ_CM174448.1, forward strand.
GAGGCAATGCGCCTGAATTTGAAAAATATCTTGATCATGGAGGACGACATACAGTTTTCCAGACATATTTCTCAATATGGGAGAGAGGCGATCGAGTCTCTGGAAGGTATGGAGTGGGACATCGTCTATTTTGGGCATCCGTTTGAAGAAAATTCAAACTTGCCCGCTTGGAAAGCAGTCGACCGGCCAATACATTTGGCCCATTTTTATGCAGTAAACGGGAAATGCTTTGGGAAATTGAGGGATTTTTTATTCCAGATTCTGGAGCGGCCACCGGGACATCCTGACGGAGGTCCGATGCATTATGACGCTGCTCTCAATACGCTTATTCATAAGAATAAAGAGATTCTGGCTTACTATTTCACCTGGAATTGTGGCTATCAAAGGCCCTCGCGGACGGACCTGCATGAGCTTTCCATCTTTGACAGGGTGCCTCTCCTGCGGCCGGTAATGGGTATGCTCAGGAGGTTAAAGGCAAAAAACCTGAGAAGAACTCGATAGTTGTCTCTCTTTAGGAATGGTCTGAAGCATCCAATGCCTGACGTAACCAGCCCGGCACGGCGCAGGAGCCGTGTCCGGGTGATTGCGGCGGACCACCCTCCTCATTTGCGCGCCAACTTGTACCGGACGCACTCCTCATAAAAGCTCTCGCGCAGGGCTGCGGGCTTCATCCGCGAATGACTGTCATAGGTCTGCTCGGTAATGCCCATCGCCATCATGTGCATCCACGGCTTGCTGAACTTGTAGGTATGTAACTTTTGCCGCGCTGCATACAGTGAAACCCCGGACAGCTTGAGTTCCTGGGCTCTCGCCGCAGTACCTGCGCCCCAGCTGCAAATGTAACGATCATTCGATGCCAGCTCTTTGGCCTGGACAGAGGCGGCAACGCTCGCCAGGCCTAACGAAATCAGCGCAACCATCACATTCCGCATTTGTATTCGATCCTAACTATCTGAAAATAAATTGATTTTGATCAAAACTTTCAGACTTCGGGGCCAGCAAAATGCCTTAAGTGCGCTATAGCTTGTTTTCTCAGTGTCTTACGGACATTTCTTGCGGCATTTCAATCCTTTGCTATAGCTAACACTCTCTCCCGCCAACGAATGAGGCAACGGAATGTCAGTCGCAAAGAAAATGACAGTGGGGCAACTGACGATGTTGACAGCCGTCAACATGTTGGGCTCCGGCATTGTGCTGCTCCCCACAAAACTTGCCGAAGTCGGCGGTATTTCCATCCTTTCCTGGCTGATCACGGCCACCGGTTCCCTGGCACTGGCCTATGCCTTTGCGCGCTGCGGGATGCTCAGCCGAAAGACCGGGGGCATGGGCGGCTATGCCGAATACACCTTCGGCAAGGCGGGCAACTACATCACGAACTACACCTATGGCCTCTCGCTGTTGATTGCCAACGTGGCGATCAGTATTACGGCGGTCGGCTATATCCAGGAGCTGTTCCACATCAAGCTTGATTCACTGCAAGTGGGTCTGGCGACCATCGCTCTGTTGTGGATCACCACGTTCGCCAACTTCGGCGGCGCGCGGATTACCGGCCGGATCGGTGCGATTACGGTCTGGGGGGTGATTGCGCCGGTGGTGCTGGTATCCACCGTTGGCTGGTACTGGTTCGACAGCAGTGTCTACGCCGCAGGCTGGAACCCGCACAACATGGGCTGGTTCGAAGCTGCAGGTGCATCGGTGGCGATCACCTTATGGGCGTTCCTCGGCCTGGAGTCGGCGTGCGCCAACACCGATGCCGTGGAAAATCCAGAGAGGAACGTACCGATTGCGGTACTCGGCGGCACCCTCGGCGCGGCGGTGATCTACATCGTCTCCACCAACGTCATCGCCGGTATCGTCGACAACCCGGAACTGGCCTCCTCAACCGCACCGTTCGGGCTGGTCTTTGCCAAGATGTTCACCCCAATGGTCGGCGACATTGTGATGGCCGCGATGGTTCTCGCCTGCATCGGTTCGCTGCTGGGTTGGCAATTCACCATCGCACAGGTCTACAAAAGCTCCGCGGACACCGGTTATTTCCTGTCGATCTTTGCCAAGTCCAACAAGGCCGGAACACCGATTGTCGGCATGCTGGTGCTGCTGGCAGTGCAGACGGCGCTGGCTTTTCTCACCATCAGCCCTGACCTGAGCAAGCAGTTCGACACACTCGTCAACCTCGCGGTGGTCACCAACCTCGTGCCCTACATCCTCTCCATGGCCGCGTTGATGACCATTCAAAAGGTCTCCAACGTTCCGGCTGGCACGGCGCTGGTGAGCAACATCGTTGCGTGGGTGGCAGCGGCTTACAGCTACCTGGCACTCTACAGTTCGGGCGCACAGGCACTGATGCTCGGCGGCGTGGCAACAATCTTTGGTTACACGCTGTTTGGCTTCGTCAACAACCGCCTGATCCGTCTCGAAGCGCTCAATAACAGCGTACCGACACAGACCGTCAGCGCTCAGCACATCACGGGTGAGCCGGTGCCGGTCAATAACTTGCAAGCAGTAAGAGTGGAGGCTTAATCATGACGGAATATAGACAGACGCTCGGGATGCTCACGCTGTTGGTCAGCAGCCCGCCGGACAAACGCACCGTCTTTGGTCGCGCCCTGCATCAGTTGATCAACGATGTGGAAGAACGCGCCGTCCGGGTGCTGGCCTCGGAAACCCTGAGCGACGCCACGTCGATCCTGCGTTCGGACCCGGCCATTCAATGCGTGCTGCTCAGCTGGGAAATGGACAAAAGCGAAGACCACGAGGAATGCATCCAACTGCTGGTCAGCCTGCGTGAGCGCAACACCCGGGTGCCGGTGTTTTTGATCAGCGACCGCAGCACCGCGTCGAGCATTCCGCTGGTGGTCATGCAGCACGCCGACGACTTTATCTGGCTGCCCGAGGACACCAGCCGTTTCCTCAGCGGGCGCATCCTGGCGGCCATCGAGCGATATCGCCAAGCCGCACTGCCCCCCATGTTCGGGGCGCTGGTGAAGTTTTCCAGAACCTATGAATACTCGTGGCACACCCCTGGACATGCCGGCGGCACAGCGTTTTTGAAGAGCACCGCGGGCCGCGCCTTCTACGAGTTTTTTGGCGAGAACCTGCTGCGTTCCGACCTGTCGATTTCGGTCGGTGAACTCGGTTCGCTGCTCGATCACAGCGGCCCCATCGGCCAGGGCGAGCGTTACGCCGCCAAAGTGTTCGGGGCCCACCGCACCTACTACGTCACCAACGGCTCGTCGATGTCCAACCGCGTCATACTCATGGCCAGCGTCACGCGCAATCAGATCGCCCTGTGCGACCGCAACTGCCACAAGTCCGCCGAGCATGCGATGACCCTGTCCGGGGCCATTCCGACCTATCTGGTGCCGACCCGCAACCGCTACGGCATCATCGGCCCGATCCTGCCGCAAACCCTGAGCAGCGACGGCGTGAAAGCCGCTATCGCCAGCAACCCGCTGGTCAAGCAAGGCATCGACCCGACACCTGTCCACGCGATCATCACCAACTCCACCTACGACGGCCTGACCTACAACGTCACCCGCGTCGAAGAGTTGCTGGGGCAAAGCGTCGATCGTCTGCATTTCGATGAAGCCTGGTACGGTTATGCGCGTTTCAACCCGCTGTACCGCGAGCGCCACGCCATGCACGGCAGCCCGGACGATCACGACGACTCGAAGCCGACCGTGTTCGCCACCCAGTCGACCCACAAGTTGCTGGCCGCCCTGTCCCAGGCCTCGATGATTCACGTGCGTAACGGCCGCAACCCGATCGAACACGGGCGCTTCAACGAGTCGTACATGATGCACGCCTCGACTTCGCCGAACTACGCAATCATGGCCTCCTGCGACGTCAGCTCGGCGATGATGGAAGCGCCCAGCGGGCAAATCCTCACCACCGAATCGATTGAAGAAGCCATCAGTTTCCGCCAGGTCGTCTCGCGCATGCACAACGAGATGTTGAGCAAGGATGACTGGTTCTTTACCTGCTGGCAGCCGCCGACCGTGCAGGTTGGCGCGGCCACCGTGCCGTTCCATGAAGTCGACCCGGTGCTGTTGAAAACCGAGCCGAACTGCTGGGTACTGCATCCCAACGCGGTATGGCACGGTTTCGGTGACATCGAAGAAGGCTACTGCATGCTCGACCCGATCAAGGTCTCGGTGCTCAGCCCCGGCATGGGCGACGACGGCAACCTGCTCGACTCGGGCATCCCGGCCTGTGTGCTCACGGCGTACTTGGGACGTCAGGGCATCGTGGTCGAGAAAACCACCGACTTCACCATCCTGTTCCTGTTCTCCATCGGCATCACCAAAGGCAAATGGGGCACCTTGCTCAATGCCCTGCTCGACTTCAAACGCGACTATGACGACAACGTCGAACTGGAACTGTGCCTGCCGGATCTGCTGGCCGCCAACCAGACTCGTTACGCTGGCATGGGCCTCAAGGACCTGGCCAACGAAATCTTCGCTGCCATGAAGCAACACAAAACCACCGCCAACATGGCCCAGGCGTTCGGCACACTGCCGCAAGCCGAATTCAGCCCGGTGGAGGCCTACGAAAAACTGGTCAGAAACGACATCGAACGGGTGACACTCGAAGAAGCCGCCGGACGCATCGCCGCCACCGGGATCGTGCCGTATCCACCGGGCATTCCACTGCTGATGCCGGGTGAAAACGCCGGGCCTGCGGACGGGCCTTTGCTGGCGTATCTCAAGGCGCTGGAAGCCTTCGACAAATCCTTCCCGGGTTTCACCCATGACACCCATGGGATCGAAAGCGAGGGCGGGGTTTATCGCCTGCTGGTGTTGAAATGAGCTAGCGCCTGTACGGGCTGCGAAGTAAAAAAACGGGCGCCCTGAAGGCGCCCGTTTTACATGTTTCCTAAGCGATTAACCCGTCGGGTTCAAACCCTCACATTGCGCCCCGGCAACGATGATCGCTGGCTGGTTTCCCAATCCTGGACCAGACCGACGGGCGCATCAGACGCGGGCAGCATGGTGCGCCCACGAACCAGATCGGAAGCCCGCTCGGCCAGCATGATGGTCGGTGCATTGAGGTTGCCGTTTGGCTCGGTCGGGAACACCGATGAGTCGATCACCCGCAAACCCGCGATGCCCCGCACACGCAGCTCGGAGTCAACCACTGCCATCTCGTCCTCGCCCATGCGGCATGAGCCGCAAGGATGGTAGGTGCTTTCGAGGTTTGCACGCACGAAGGCGTCGATTTCTTCGTCGGTGTTCACCTGTGGCCCGGGCGCAATCTCGCCGTCGCGGAAGCGGTCCATCGCCGGCTGGCCGATGATCTCGCGAGTCAGGCGGATGCAGCGGCGGAAACCTTCGCGGTCTTCTTCGCGTTGCAGGTAGTTGAATTGAATCTCTGGATGCTCGTAAGGGTCAGCGGAACGCACCCGAACGTAGCCGCGACTTTTCGGTTTGTTCGGCCCGGTGAGCACCATGAAGCCGTGGCCCTTGATCGGTTTGTTGCCGTCATAACGCATGGCCGCGGGCAGAAAGTGGAACTGAATGTCCGGCCAGCGCAGGCCCTTGTCCGAGCGGATGAAGCCACCGGCCTCGAAATGGTTGGTGGCGCCGAGTCCGTCCTTGAACAACAGCCAGCGCAGGCCAATCATCAACTTGCTCAAAGGATCCATTTTGCTGTTCAGCGTCACCGGCTCCTTGCAGCCGAACTGGATGTAAACCTCGGCGTGATCCTGCAGGTTCTCCCCTACTCCCGGCAGGTCATGACGCACGCCGATCCCGGCTTTGCGCAGGACCGCGGCCGGGCCGATACCGGAGCGTTGCAACAGGTGCGGCGAACCGATGGGCCCCGAGGAAATCAGCACCTCACGGTTGCAATAAACCTGATGGGTCTGCCCTTCGTGGTCGTACATAACGCCGACGGCTCGCTTGCCTTCAAGGATGATCTGACGGGTCATTGCATGGGTGATCACGGTCAGGTTCGGACGTCCCATGGCCGGGCGCAGGTAAGCGTTGGCTGTGGAGCAGCGCACGCCGTTTTTCACCGTCATGTGCATCGCGCCGAAACCTTCCTGCATGTAGCCGTTGCAGTCCTCGGTCTTGATGTAGCCTGCTTCTGCGCCGGCTTCGACCCAGGCCCCGTACAACGGGTTTTTCATGTGATTGCCGTTGGTGGTGTGCAAGGGGCCGGTGCTGCCGCGATAGCCGTCACCGCCCTCTTCGTAGTGCTCGGCCCGTTTGAAGTAAGGCAGGCAATTGCGATAGCCCCACCCCTCTGCACCGAGGGACTCCCATTCGTCAAAGTCATAGGCGTGGCCACGGATGTACACCAGGCCATTGATCGACGATGAGCCACCCAACACCTTGCCCCTTGGGCAGTGAATGCGACGTCCGTTGAGGAACGGCTCCGGCTCGGTTTCGTAGCGCCAGTTGTACTTCTTGGTGTTCATCGGGATCGAGAACGCACTTGGCATCTGGATCACCACACTGCGATCGCTGCCGCCGAATTCCAGCACCAGGACCGAGGTGGCCGGGTCTTCGCTCAAGCGGTTGGCCAACACACAACCTGCCGAGCCGGCGCCGATGATGATGTAGTCGTATTTTTGCGTAGCCATGATTATCTCCGGACCGCCGATTCGTTGAAAACGTGCAACGACGGCTTGGTCAACGTGTCGCCGGTGGTGTATTGCGGGGATGTTTTTTCGATGTGCTGGATGACGATTTCTTCGCGCTTGAGGTCGATCGAGCGGCTGAACCAGTAGTACACCAGCCCCGACACGATCAGCCCGACGAGCCAGGCGATATCGATGCTGCCGAGTGCCTTGGCGAGCGGGCCGACATAGACCTCACGCTGCTCGACGCCGTCGTAGATGTAGAAAAACGGGATCATCGAGATGAAGCCGATGGCATACGCCGCAATGCCGCGCAGGCCCCAGCTGCCGTAGATGTTGCCGTGGGGCATGAAGAAGTGCGGGATGGCGTAGCGCCCCTTGCGGACGAAGAAGTAGTCGGTCAGGTTGACCGAGGTCCAGGGCACCAGGAAGTACAGCATCACCACCAGGTAGATGCCCAACACCGACAGGCCTTTGCCCGAACTCTGGATGCTCAGGGCCACGCCCAGTTGCAGCAGGATCACAAAACCAATCGCCAGAATGCGTGCCTTGCGGGTCGGTTCGATGTGCTTGATCGAGTCGACGCAGGTCAGCGTGGTCAACTTCGCGCTGTAGATGTTCATGGCGATGACCGGCAGGAACGCCAGGATCGTGACGACCACCACCACCGTCCCCATCAGTGGCGACACGGTGTTGCCGACTTGCCCAAGGGCCACCAGCACGTCTGTTGAGTGCAAGTGATCGGCCAGCCAGCCACCGACAGAGATCATCCATGCACCGGACAACGAGGCACCCACGAACACCACGGCGATCAGTTTGCCGCTGGAGGTGTTCTTCGGCAGGTAACGCGAATAGTCGGACACATACGGGGCGTAAGCGATGTTGTAACTCGCCGCTGCCGCGAACTGGGCAATGAAACCGGTCCAGTTGAAGCCCAGCGGCGCCGGGGCCACTTCACCGGCCGCGAGTACCGGCACCGCGGCATCGGGAACCCAGCCCATCAGCACCGCCAACGTCACCAGGCCGTAAAGAGGAAGCGACAGGTACAACGCCCATTTGAAACTGCGGTGCATCCAGTCATGCCCGAGAATCGCCAATACGGCCGCCGGTATCGTCACCGCCACCGCGATCACCGCGGGGTTGAAGCCGAAGAGTGTGTGCAGCCCCTGCATCATCAACACCAGGTTGACGATGTTGAAACCGGCGAACACAAACAGCGTCGCCAGCAGCACCAGGATCACACCGCGATAGCCAAACTGCGCACGCGACTGGATCATCTGTGGCAGGCCAAGGTGCGGGCCTTGCGAGCCGTGAAACGCCATGAACAATGTGCCGAACATGATGCCCAGCGTGCCGGCGAGTGTGGTCCAGAGCGCGGTCAGGCCGACGCTCGGGCCGACGAAGCCGATGGTCATGGTGAAGAAGGTGAAATTGCCGAGGAACCAGAACGGGCCCTGGCTCGACAGTTTATCGGTGCGCTCGCTCTCCGGGATGAAATCGATTGAATGGCTTTCGACGACGGGTTTGTCGTCCAGGACCGACACGCTCAGGGCTGACTTGGCGTTAGTGTTCATGATGGTCTCTTATTGTTGGAAGATCATGACGAGATAACTGCATTCTTTTGGTGTACACCCCTGTGGGAACGAGCTCCCACAGGGTTTGAGTCAGCCATGACTCAGGGGAGCGTGATCCAGACCGCCTTGGTCTCCAGCAGATAATCGAGCTGCTCTGCGCCCAGGTCCTTGCCGAACCCGGACTGCTTGTAGCCACCGAACGGCATCGACGGGTCGAGGGTGCCGTGGGCGTTGACGTAGACCGAACCCGCTTTCAACCGTGGGATCAGGCTGTGCACCTTTCCAAGGTCATTGGAATACAGTGCGGCGGCCAGGCCGTAAGGCGAGTCATTGGCCAGGGCCAAGGCCTCTTCTTCATCGTCGAACGGTGCGGTGACCAGCACCGGACCAAAGATCTCTTCCTGGACGATGCGCATGTCGTTGCGGCAATGGGCAAAAATGGTCGGTTCGACGAAGAAACCGGGGCCCTCGACAGGCTGGCCGCCGTAGACCAGTTCAGCGCCCTCTTGCTTGCCGGTTTCGATGTAGTCGGTCACTCGCTCCTTCTGCAACGCCGAGACCAACGGGCTGATGAAGCAGTCTGGATCCAGACCCGGTGCGATTTTCAGCGTGCGGGTGTAGGCGATCAGTTCGCGCAGGAATTCGTCGTAGACGCTGCGATGAACATAGGCGCGAGTACCGGCGTCACACACCTGACCGGAGTTGAAAAACACGCCGTTGGCAATGGCCTGGGCGGCGGCCGGCACGTCGGCATCGGCCAATACGATTACCGGTGATTTTCCTCCGAGTTCGAGGGTTAGTCGCTTCATTTCGTCCAGCGCGGCGCGGCCGACGGTACGGCCGACCGGGGTCGAGCCGGTGAAGGTGAGCTTGTCGATACCGGGGTGCGTGGCCATCGCCGCACCGACCACGCTGCCGCGTCCGGTCACGATGTTGATCACCCCGTCCGGTATGCCGGCTTCCTGAACCAGTTCGGCAAAGCGCAAGGCCGACAGCGAGGTTAGTTCGGCGGGTTTGACCACCACGGTGCAACCGGTTGCCAGCGCGGCGCCGAGCTTCCAGGCCATGGTTTGCAGCGGGAAGTTCCAGGGCACGATGGCGCCGACCACTCCTACCGCTTCCTTGCGGGTATAGGCCAGGTAGTTGCCCGGCAGCGACGGCTCAACGGTTCGACCATGCAGCTTGGTCGCCCAACCGGCGAAGTAACGCAGCGTATCGACCGTGCCCTGGATATCGACATCCCGCGCGAAGGCGACTGACTTGCCCATGTCGATCGATTCGATTTCCGCCAGTTCGGCGGCGTTGCTTTCAATCAGGTCCGCCAGGCGTTGCATCAGCCGCTCGCGTTCCGCCGGTTTGGCTTGACTCCAGGCGCCACCGTCAAACTGTGCGCGGGCGGCTTGCACGGCGCGGTCCAGATCCTGGGTGGTGCCCATCGGAATACGCGTGATCAGGCCCTCGGTCGACGGCTCGATAACATCGGACGTCTGCCCGTCGCTGGCCTCGACAAAGGCGCCACCGATGAACATTTTCTGAACCTTGCTGAGGAAGGTCTGGGTGGCTTCGGATACACCAAATTTCTGGAGATACTGCTTAACGATCGTGTCCATTTTCATTCCCTCTGTGCGGCGGTCAGATCACGCCGTGGCCGTGGTGGTTTCGCTCATGGCGTGCCGTGCTTGAGCCCGCTCATGGAAGATGAAACCAATGCTGTTGAGCAGCAGTTGCGCCGCCAGAATCGAGGTCATGCCGGAAGGGTCATAGACCGGTGCAACCTCGACCAGATCCATGCCAACGATGTTGCCTTGGCTGCGTTTGGCCAGGGCCTGGATGATTTCCAGCACTTCGTAATAAAGGAAGCCGCCGTGACTTGGGGTGCCGGTGCCGGGGGCGATGGACGGGTCGAAACCGTCGATGTCGATGGTGATGTAGTAGTTGATGTTCTGCGGGATCAACGCCAGCACACCTTCGACGCCGAGGCGGCGCACATCACGGACCGAAAGGATCTTCGAGCCGGCCGCGTGGGCGGCTTCATAGTCATCGCGATTGGACGACGACACATTGCGGATGCCCATCTGGGTCATGCCGACGATGTGGTTCATTTCGGACGCGCGGCGCAGCGGGTTGCCATGGCCGTAGCGAACGCCATGACGCTCGTCGACGAAGTCCAGGTGCGCATCGAAGTGGATGATGTGGATCGGGCCACGGCCCTCGAATGCCTTGATCACCGGAGCGTGAACCGAATGATCGCCACCGAGTACAACCGGCATGACACCGGCATCCAGAATCTTGCGCACGGCGTATTCGGTGTTCTCGTTACTGGTGACCATGTCGGTGTGCACAATATCGGCGTCACCCACATCGACCATGCGCACGTCGGCGGCGGTCAGGTACATGACGTCATCTTCGTGGTCATAGGCGCCGGCATGGCCGAAGGAAAACAGGGTCGATGCCTCACGAATGCCACGTGGTCCGAAACGTGCGCCGGAACGCCACTGGGTGCCCATGTCGTTGGGCACGCCGAGGACCGCCACGTCCGCATCCAGTGCATCCCAATCGGTGCACACCGGGGATTTGCCAAAGGTGCAGTGACCCACGAATGGCAGGTTCAAGCGACCGGATTCATAACCGTTGTTCGACATTTCAGGCATCTCCAATTCTTGTTATCAGCTAGCGGACTTGGAAGGCGACCGCCGTTGAAATGACTATGAGCGCAGGTTTTCGTGGAAAAAATGCTAAACATCAGATACTCATATCGGCATTACCGATGCATCCACACGCGGGAGGTTCAAGGTGATCCAGCTACACGATGTCGATCTGAAACTGCTCAGGGTGTTTGCCACGATTGTCAGGTGCGGCGGGTTCTCTGCCGCGCAGGCGGCGTTGAATGCCGGCCAATCAACCATCAGCGAACAGATGACTCATCTGGAAACCCGGCTGGGGGTCAAACTCTGTCAACGCGGGCGCAGCGGCTTTCGCCTGACCGAGCAAGGCGTGGCGATCCACGAAGCCACCCAGCGCCTGCTCTCGGCGGTCGAAAATTTCTGCATGGACGCCGACGTGCTCAAGCAGCACATCAGCGGCAAGCTCAACCTGGGGATCATCGACACCACCATTACCGATCCCGATTCACCGCTGCCGCGCACCACCCAGCGCTTCGTGTCGAGGGGGCACGACGTCCATCTGAACGTGTACGTCGGCACCCCGGCTGAACTGGAGGAACGCGTACTCGACGGTCGACTGCACCTGGCCATCGGGCATTTCCCGATTCACGTTCCGGGCCTGTTGCACACACCGCTGTATCAGGAAGCATTGGGGTTGTATTGCGGGCGGCGGCATCCGCTGTATGGCAGCAAGGCCGAGGGCGACGAACTGCTCGAAGAGATTGCCGCGAGCCGGATTGTCGTCAGGGGCTACATGCAGCAGTACGACCTGGAACACCTGGGCGTCAGCAAAGCCGCCGCGACCGTGGACAACATCGAAGCGCTGGCGATTCTGCTGATCTCCGGCGCCTATCTGGGCTTTCTGCCGATGCACTTCGCAGCCCAGTGGATCAAGACCGGCGAGATGCACCAACTGGCACCGACGAGCCTGCAACTGATGTCGCCGTTCGACGTGATCACCCGACGCGGCACGGCCCCGCCGCCGATCCTTCAGGCGTTCCTTGAGGATCTGGCCGCCTGTTCGCGCACCACCGGCAACACCTGACAGACACGGCGCGTGCCGGTCATACTCATTCTGTTTCGCAACCCTTGCAGGCCACCTATGCGCATCCACGTCACCTTCATCGACCGCGTCGGCATCACCCAGGAAGTGCTGGCCCTGCTCGGTGGGCGCCGTTTCAATCTGGATGCCGTCGAGATGGTGCCGCCCAACGTTTACATCGATGCGCCCACCCTCGGCGCCGATGTACTGGAAGAGTTGCGCGAGGCCTTTCTTGGCGTCCAGGGCGTGCAAGCGGTGACGATGGTCGACATCCTCCCGGGGCAGCGCCGACGCTTGCAACTCGATGCCTTGCTGGCGGCCAGCACCGACCCGGTGTTGGCGGTGGATGAGCGCGGTCATGTGCTGCTGGCCAATCCGGCGCTGATTTCGCTGTGCGGCCGGGAGCCTGCCGGTGAACCGCTGACGGCACTCTTCGATGATCCCTCCTTGCAACAGACGTTGATCGAACACGGTTATCGCCTGCCCATGCACGAGGTCAGCCTCGGAGGCCAGACACTGCTGCTGGACGCCATGCCGATCACCGATGCCGGCGCCCTGCTGACCCTGTATCACCCGAACCGCATCGGTGAACGGCTCTCGGCGCTGCATCATGACCATGCCGAAGGATTCGATGCGCTGCTCGGCGAGTCTCCGGCGATTCGTACGCTCAAGGCCCGCGCCCAGCGTGTTGCAACGCTCGATGCACCGCTGCTGATTCAGGGCGAAACCGGCACCGGCAAAGAGTTGGTGGCGCGTGCCTGCCACGCGATCAGCGCACGGCATGACTCGCCCTTCCTGGCCCTGAACTGCGCGGCACTGCCGGAGAGCCTCGCCGAAAGCGAGCTGTTCGGTTATGCCGCGGGTGCCTTCACCGGCGCACAACGGGGTGGCAAACTCGGCCTGCTGGAACTGGCCGACCAGGGCACGGTGTTCCTCGACGAAGTCGGTGAAATGTCGCCGTACTTGCAAGCCAAATTGCTGCGCTTTTTAAGCGATGGCTGCTTCCGTCGAGTGGGTGGTGATCGGGAGGTAAAGGTCAACGTCAGGGTCCTTAGCGCGACCCACCGTGACTTGGAAAAAATGGTCAGCGAGGGCAGTTTTCGCGAGGATCTGTTTTACCGCCTGAATGTGCTTAATCTGCAAGTACCACCGTTGCGCGAGCGCGGCCACGACATCCTGTTGATGGCCAACCAATTCATGCAGCAGGCCTGCGCGCAGATCCAGCGTCCGGTCTGTCGACTGGCACCCGGCACCTATCCGGCGCTGCTCGGTAACCGCTGGCCGGGCAACGTGCGCCAGCTGCAGAACGTGATTTTTCGCGCCGCGGCCATTTGCGAAAATCCGCTGGTGGACATCGACGATCTCGACATCGCCAGAACCGCCGTGGAGCGACAAAACGACGGTGAGGTTGGCAGCCTGGAGGATGCCGTCGAAGGCTTTGAAAAGAACCTGCTGGAACAGCTCTACAGCAGCTATCCCTCCAGCCGTTTACTGGCTGCACGCCTGCAAACCTCGCACAGCGCGATAGCCATTCGTTTGCGTAAGTACGGCATTCCGAACAAGCAATGAAGCCATTGCCGGAGCACAATTCCATCACCAACACTTAACCCTGTGGGAGCGAGCTTGCTCGCGATGGCGTAGTTTCAGGCGACACCTATGTTGCCTGTCACACCGCAATCGCGAGCAGGCTCGCTCCCACAGGGGATATGCATCAGGCAAAAAATGTCTGCAAATCGATACAGCGTATCGATTTCAAGACAAATCCCTCTCGACGCGTCTGGCCCAGACTTTGCTCCCTCCTCTGCACATGCCTGTATTGATTTCAATACGGCAGCTGCACACCAACCCTGTTATAAATATCTCAAACCATTGATTTAAAACAAATAAACAACATTGGCATCGCCCTTGCTATCAACCCTCAAGCCACGCTCGTTGCCCGGCACGAGCCTGCCCATCGCCATCCACCACCAGCAGTGGATGAGTCTGAACAATGAGGAGTTGATATGAGCGAATTGCGTTTTACCGTCGATCACGAATGGCTGCGTCTTGAGAGCGATGGCCTGATCACCGTGGGTATCACCGCGTATGCCCAGCAAGCGCTGGGCGACGTGGTCTTCGTTCAGGTGCCTGAATTGCGCACCTTCGACGCGGGCGATGAGGTGGCGGTGCTGGAGTCGGTGAAAGCCGCCAGCAGCGTGTACATGCCATTGGACGGCGAAGTGGTCGAGGTGAATTCGACACTCGAAAACTCTCCCGAATTGATCAACGAAGACGCACTGGGTGAGGGCTGGTTCTTCCGTATGCGCCCCAGCGACACGAGTGCAATGGACGCCCTGCTCGACCAAGCCGCTTACGAGCGCCTGACCCACGACGACGCTTGAGGACTTCCGCATGACTAACTTCCTCGACACCCGCAATGAATTCATCGCCCGCCACATCGGCCCGCGTGCCGGCGACGAGCAAGCCATGCTCAATAGCCTGGGTTTCGACTCGCTGGAAGCCCTGAGCGCCAGCGTCATCCCTGACAGCATCAAGGGCACCAGCGTCCTCGGCCTCGAAGACGGCCTGAGCGAAGCCGACGCCCTGGCCTTGATCAAGTCCATCGCCGGCAAAAACCAGCTGTTCAAGACCTACATCGGCCAGGGCTACTACGGCACCCACACGCCGTCGCCGATCCTGCGCAACCTGCTGGAAAACCCGGCTTGGTACACCGCCTACACCCCGTACCAACCGGAAATTTCCCAGGGCCGTCTCGAAGCGCTGCTGAACTTCCAGACCCTGATCAGCGACCTCACCGGCCTGCCGATCGCCAACGCCTCGCTGCTGGATGAAGCCACCGCCGCCGCCGAAGCGATGACCTTCTGCAAACGCCTGAGCAAGAACAAAGGCAGCCACGCCTTCTTCGCCTCCATGCATTGCCACCCGCAAACCCTCGACGTGCTGCGCACCCGGGCCGAGCCGTTGGGCATCGACGTGGTGGTGGGCGACGAACGTGAACTGAGCGACGTGACGCCGTTCTTCGGCGCCCTGCTGCAATACCCGGCGAGCAACGGTGATGTGTTCGACTACCGCGCTTTGACCGAACGCTTCCACGCCGCCAACGCTTTGGTGGCGGTCGCGGCTGATCTGCTGGCCCTGACCGTGCTCACCCCGCCGGGCGAGTTCGGCGCCGACGTGGCCATCGGCAGCGCGCAACGCTTCGGCGTGCCGCTGGGCTTCGGTGGCCCGCACGCGGCGTATTTCTCCACCAAGGATGCGTTCAAGCGTGACATGCCGGGCCGTCTGGTCGGCGTCTCCGTGGACCGTTTCGGCAAGCCGGCCCTGCGCCTGGCGATGCAGACCCGCGAGCAACACATCCGCCGCGAGAAGGCCACCAGCAACATCTGCACCGCGCAAGTCTTGTTGGCCAACATCGCCAGCATGTACGCCGTGTACCACGGCCCGAAAGGCCTGACGCAGATCGCCCAGCGCGTGCATCACCTGACCGCGATTCTGGCTCAAGGCTTGAACGCATTGGGCTTGAACGTCGAACAAGAAAACTTCTTCGACTCGCTGACCCTCAAGACCGGCGCGCAAACCGCCGCGTTGCACGAGAAGGCCCGTGCGCAACAGATTAACCTGCGTGTCGTCGATGCCGAGCGTCTGGGCCTGTCCCTCGACGAAACCACCTCGCAAACCGACGTGGAAACCCTGTGGGCCCTGCTGGCCGACGGCAAAGCGCTGCCGGACTTCGCCGCCCTCGCCGCTTCGGTGGTCAGCACGATCCCGGCCGCCCTGCTGCGTCAATCGCCGATCCTCAGCCACCCGGTGTTCAACCGTTATCACTCGGAAACCGAGCTGATGCGCTACCTGCGCAAGCTCGCCGACAAGGACCTGGCGCTGGATCGCACCATGATCCCGCTCGGTTCCTGCACCATGAAACTCAACGCCGCCAGCGAAATGATCCCCGTGACCTGGGCCGAATTCGGCGCCCTGCACCCGTTCGCTCCAGCCGAACAAAGCGCCGGTTACCAGCAGCTGACCGACGAACTGGAAGCGATGCTCTGCGCCGCCACCGGTTACGACGCGATCTCGCTGCAACCGAACGCCGGTTCGCAAGGGGAATACGCCGGCCTGCTGGCCATCCGCGCCTATCACCAGAGCCGTGGCGAAGACCGTCGCGACATCTGCCTGATCCCCTCGTCCGCCCACGGCACCAACCCGGCCACCGCCAACATGGCCGGCATGCGCGTGGTCGTCACCGCCTGCGATGCCCGCGGCAACGTCGACATCGAAGACCTGCGCGCCAAGGCCATCGAGCACCGCGAACACCTCGCCGCGCTGATGATCACCTACCCGTCGACCCACGGCGTGTTCGAAGAAGGCATCCGCGAAATCTGCGGCATCATTCACGACCACGGCGGCCAGGTGTACATCGACGGCGCCAACATGAACGCGATGGTCGGCCTCTGCGCCCCGGGCAAGTTCGGCGGCGACGTGTCCCACTTGAACCTGCACAAAACCTTCTGCATCCCCCACGGCGGTGGCGGCCCGGGCGTCGGCCCGATTGGCGTGAAGTCGCACCTGACCCCGTTCCTGCCGGGTCACGGGACCATGGAGCGTAAAGAAGGCGCGGTCTGCGCGGCACCGTTCGGCAGCGCGAGCATTTTGCCGATCACCTGGATGTACATTCGGATGATGGGTGGCGCGGGTCTCAAGCGTGCTTCGCAACTGGCGATCCTCAATGCCAACTACATTTCCCGTCGCCTCGAAGAGCATTACCCAGTGCTGTACACCGGCAGCAACGGCCTGGTGGCGCACGAATGCATCCTCGATCTGCGTCCGCTGAAAGACAGCAGCGGCATCAGCGTCGATGACGTTGCCAAGCGCCTGATCGACTTCGGTTTCCACGCCCCGACCATGTCGTTCCCGGTCGCCGGCACGCTGATGATCGAACCGACCGAAAGCGAATCCAAGGAAGAACTGGACCGTTTCTGCGACGCCATGATCCGCATCCGCGAAGAAATTCGCGCAGTGGAAAACGGCACCCTGGACAAGGACGACAACCCGCTGAAAAACGCCCCGCACACCGCGGCGGAAATCGTCGGCGAGTGGACGCATCCGTACAGCCGTGAGCAAGCGGTGTATCCACTCGAAACCTTGATCGATGCCAAATACTGGCCGCCCGTAGGTCGCGTTGACAACGTGTTTGGCGATCGCAACCTGATCTGCGCCTGCCCGTCGATTGCCGACTATCAGGACGCCTAAAAACAACACATAACCCCTGTGGGAGCGAGCTTGCTCGCGATAGCTGACTGACATTCACCATCAATGTCGACTGAAAGACCGCTATCGCGAGCAAGCTCGCTCCCACAGGGGTACATCAGCCAATTCAGAGAACAAAAAGAGGACTCCACCATGTTCAGCAAGCACGACCAGATCAAAGGCTACGACGACGAACTGCTGGCGGCGATGAACGCCGAAGACGCACGGCAAGAGCACCACATCGAGCTGATCGCTTCGGAAAACTACACCAGCCAACGGGTGATGGAAGCGCAAGGCAGCGGCCTGACCAACAAGTACGCCGAAGGCTATCCGGGCAAGCGCTATTACGGCGGCTGCGAACACGTCGATGTGGTCGAACAATTGGCCATCGACCGCGCCAAACAACTGTTCGGCGCCGATTACGCCAACGTCCAGCCGCACTCCGGCAGCCAAGCGAACGCAGCGGTCTATCTGGCGTTGCTGCAAGCCGGCGACACCGTGCTGGGCATGAGCCTGGCCCACGGCGGTCACCTGACCCACGGCGCCAAAGTCAGCTTTTCCGGCAAGTTGTATAACGCCGTTCAGTACGGCATCGACACCGCGACCGGGCTGATCGATTACGACGAAGTCGAACGCCTGGCCGTCGAGCACCAGCCGAAAATGATCATCGCCGGCTTCTCCGCCTATTCGAAGACCCTGGACTTCCCACGCTTCCGGGCGATTGCCGACAAGGTCGGCGCTTATCTGTTTGTCGATATGGCCCACGTTGCCGGGCTGGTGGCGACCGGTCTGTACCCGAACCCGATTCCCTTTGCCGATGTCGTCACCACCACGACCCACAAGACCCTGCGCGGTCCGCGTGGCGGCCTGATCCTGGCCAAGGCCAATCCGGAACTGGAGAAAAAACTCAACTCCGCGGTGTTCCCCGGCGGCCAGGGCGGCCCGCTGATGCATGTCATCGCGGCCAAGGCTGTGTGCTTCAAAGAAGCGCTGGAACCAGCGTTCAAGACCTATCAGGCGCAAGTGATCCGCAACGCCCAGGCGATGGCTAAAGTCTTTATCGACCGTGGCTACGACGTGGTGTCGGGCGGTACCGACAACCACCTGTTCCTGGTCAGCCTGATTCGTCAGGGCCTCACCGGCAAAGACGCCGACGCCGCCCTTGGCCGTGCCGGTATCACTGTGAACAAGAACGCCGTACCGAACGATCCGCAATCGCCGTTCGTGACCTCGGGCCTGCGCATCGGCACGCCGGCGATCACCAGCCGAGGTTTCAAGGAAGCCCAGAGCATCGAACTGGCGGGCTGGATCTGCGACATTCTCGACCACCTCGGCGATGCCGATGTCGAGGCTCAAGTCGCCAGCTTGGCTGCTGCGATGTGCAGCGATTTCCCTGTCTACCGCGACTGATCTGCAGCGCGATCCGTAGCAGCTGGCGCAGCCTGCGTTCGGCTGCGCAGCAGTCGTGAAATCAGGCAATGCGGTGTTTCAGAAAAACCTCGCACTCAGGTTTTACGACTGCTGCGCAGCCGAACGCAAGCTTCGCCAGCTGCTACAGGTCGCGTTGTGGGCCTGCCCTCCCGCTCGCGCAAAAGGAAAAAGTACATGAGCACTCTTGTGGAATCGACCGGCAAAGCACCGGTAAAAATGCAAGTCGGGGTCAAACTGCGCGGTGCAGAAAAGGTCGCGCGAATTCCGGTGAAGATCATCCCGACCGATGAGTTCCCACGCAAACCCGACTGGATTCGCGTGCGCATTCCGATCTCCCCCGAGGTCGACCGGATCAAACAGTTGCTGCGCAAACACAAGTTGCACAGCGTCTGTGAAGAAGCCTCCTGCCCGAACCTCGGCGAATGTTTTTCCGGTGGCACGGCGACCTTCATGATCATGGGTGACATCTGTACCCGCCGTTGCCCGTTCTGCGACGTCGGCCACGGCCGGCCAAAACCGCTGGACGCCGAAGAGCCGATGAACCTCGCCGTGGCCATCGCCGACCTGCGCCTGAAGTACGTGGTCATCACCTCGGTGGACCGCGACGACTTGCGCGACGGCGGCGCCCAGCATTTCGTCGATTGCCTGCGCGAAATCCGCAAGCTGTCGCCGGGCGTGCAACTGGAGACCCTGGTGCCGGATTACCGTGGCCGGATGGACGTCGCCCTGGCAATCACCGCCACTGAGCCACCCGATGTGTTCAACCATAATCTGGAGACCGTCCCGCGCCTGTACAAAGCCGCGCGGCCGGGTTCGGATTTCGAGTGGTCACTGGATCTGCTGCAGAAGTTCAAGCTAATGGTCCCGCGTGTACCCACCAAATCCGGCCTGATGCTGGGCCTTGGCGAGACCGACGAGGAAGTCATCGAAGTCATGCAGCGCCTGCGTGAGCACGATGTCGACATGCTCACCCTCGGCCAGTACCTGCAACCGTCTCGCAGCCACTTGCCGGTCCAGCGTTTCGTGCACCCGGACGTGTTCGCCTGGTTCGCCGAGGAAGGTACGCGGATGGGCTTCAAGAACGTTGCATCCGGTCCTCTGGTGCGCTCGTCCTACCATGCGGACCAACAAGTTCAGCGGGCAACGAGCACTGTGGATTCCCTCCTTACTGCTGGATTCGACTCCCCTTGAAAGCCTCACGCCGTGCGTCGTAGACGGCCAATAAAAGCCATCCTTGAACCAGTCTTTGCCAACCCGCCCGATGGCGCCCGCTCGTTGAGCGGGGCCGCCGGACAAGTCCGTGGTCTCAGCCCTTGGCCGCCATCGCGGTGACTTCCACGCGCATGCCTTCAACCGCCAGGGAAGCCACGCCAACGGCGGCCCGAACCGGCCAGGGTTTGGCGAAGAAGCGCTGGTAGACCTCGTTGAAGGCGGCGCGATCGGCCATGTCGGTAAGGTAGATGGTCAGATGCAGAACCCGGTCCATGGAACTCCCGGCGTGCTCCAGCGCAACCTTGAGCGCCTGCAGGGTGCATTCGCTTTGCAGGGTGATGTCGCCCAGTTCCAGGCTGCCGTCGGCGCGGGTGGGGATCTGAGTGGAGACCAGCAGGCCGCCGAAACCGGCGACATCCGAGGAGATGGATTGCGGATCAGGATCGGGGAGAAAGGTGAGGTCGTGGTTTGCCATGGGTGTCTCTTGCTTGAGGGGGTAAAGGGGCCGTCGAGTATATAGCGGCTGGAAAACTCAGTGTGGAACGCCCAGTTTGGTAGCTCATTCCACTAGCGAGATCAGACGCGGCTCAATTGAGGTCTCAAGCACCTCAAGCAGAGCCAGCGTCACCGGCAGCTTGAAGCGCCGGTGTCCCGCGCTGCCGGGATTGAGGTAGAGCTGTTCGCCGCGCCATTCTATGCGGGGCTTGTGCGAGTGGCCGGTGATTACCAGCTTTATGCCTGCATCAAGCACGGCTGGGACATCGGCACTGTCATGTACCAGCAAGGTCTGCCATCCGTTCAGGTCGAAACATAAGCAGTCGGCGAGATTTTCTGCCCAAGGGGCGTCCAGATCATTGTTCCCGCGGATCACGTGCAGCGGGGCTATTGATGCCAGTTGATCGAGGATTTCGGGTTTGCCGATGTCGCCCGCGTGAATAATCCGTTCACAACCCTGCAGTGCAGCAAGGGCTTCGGCGCGGAGCAAGCCATGGGTATCGGAAATCACGCCCACTTTCATACAACGCTCCAGACCCGGTTCAAGTATCGGCACCTACTCCTCAAAGCGACTCGTGGCGTCACGGTCGCGCTCGTATCGTCTGGTGAGTGGAAACGGCGGCAACCAGGACTCGCGACGCACGATCCAGCTTTCGTAGGTTGGCATCAGTTGGTCAGGGGCATCCAGGGACCCCAGGTTCACTTCGATTTCGTCGTCGGTGCGCGCAAAAACGGACGAGCCGCAGTGGGGACAGAAAAACCGCCCGGCGTAGTCGCGTGTTTCGCCTTCGATCGTCACCGCACTCTGAGGGAATATCGCGGAAGCATGAAACAGCGCCCCATGATGCTTGCGGCAGTCGAGGCAGTGACAAAGGCCGACCCGGTATGGCAGTCCCGACGCCTCAATTCGGACGTTGCCGCACAGGCAACCACCCGTGAATCGCTCCATGCTGCGTCTCCTCTAAAATCAAGCGGTCGGAATGTGATCCCCCCGACTCAAGGCGCATTAACCACGACATAGGTCACATCGCTGCCCTGATACTGCGGTTGATACCAGGTGGAACCGCACTGCATGTAAGCCGTGTTGTACTGGATGACTTGCACGCAACTGGGGGGCAATTGCGCTGGCGTGAAGATCGACCCGACCACCGCCGCTGTCACCGCGACCGTTGCGGTGACGACCGCCGCCGCGGCGATCGGATGGTAGTGATCGTCGTAGCCATAGCGACCATTCCCGTCTACGTCGATGTCCACGTCGCGGCTGTTGTCGATGTTGACGTTACGGTTGCTGTTGTTGACGTTGGTTCGGTTGCCGACCGTGTTTCCGGTATTGGCCCGATTGCCAGAGTTGACTGTGTTGCCAGCATTGACCCGATTTCCAGAATTGACTCTGTTGCCGGTATTGGCCCGATCTCCGGTATTGACTCTGTTGCCGGTATTGGCCCGATTGCCCGCGTTGACGTTGCTAGCGCGTTGCGCGGTATTGCCGGTGTTGACGCGCTGAGCCCTTTGGGCCGAGGGCGGTGGCGCACGATTGACCGATGCCCTGGCGTGCCCTTGGGCGCGCTGGGGTCGGGCATCCACATAACTGACCAGGCTCAGCGTCAGTACCGAGGTGGTTACGAGCGATAACAACAGGCTCCACGACATCGTCCTGTTCATGTCATTCCCCTCCCTGATCACTGGCTTTCTTCAAAGGAATCGCCACATCGCCCTTACGCGGTGCGAAGGTGAAGATCGAGTCCTTGATGCCCGGCTTCAGGTTCCAGCGATACACCGCGCTGTATTCCGGAAAACCCGGCTCATCGGTGGTCGTGATCACCAGTTTGCACGGCAATGGCTTTTCGGATCGGGTGATCCACAACTGCCAGTCAACGCCCTCCTGCCGAAAGGCCAGGTGATCACACAGTTGCCCCTTGATCGTCGACGGGCCGACATACAGCGCCTCTTTCAGCGCATCGATCTGTGCCTGATCGCTGCCAAACAGAAACAGGTCCTCCATGGGCACCTGAATCCCGTAATGGTTTTCTATCAAGTGCAGCGTATCGGAGACTTCAGGCGGCGCATCCACGGTGGTGTAGTACTTGAGAAACGGTGAATACTGGGTCAGTTTCTTGCCGTTGTAGAAGAACTCTCGCGTTCGAACATCGCCTTCCGTCTTGGCATACATCCGATCGCGACCCACCACTTTCAAGACCGTAGAGGCCTCGGTCTTGATCTTCTGGCCGGACTCCAGAACGGTATCCCGGGACACTTCGGCGTCGACCTGAAACGTCGGCAGACTGCGTAGATAAGTGCCCATATCGATGAGTTTATCGACCACTTGCGGGTTGATCGTCGTAGTGGCGTCCGGTGTTGGCGGGTCGTCGGCACGAGCGCCCGGGGCCAGCGCAAGGGTGAACAACAGGCAGAAAACACTCGCGTTGACTTTCATTGATCCCGCTCCTTGGCCTGTGCACGACTCTTAAGCCTAGACCCGGCGTGATCCGTTCGCCAGAAGGGCAAGAAACCCTATGGGCAAACCCGATTGCAGCACTCTATGATTGAACCCCATGACCACCACGCCTCCGATCCGCCAACCCTGCCCGCCCGGCGCCTGCGACTGCGGGCGTGACCCGTTGCTGGAAACACCGGGGGCGGACGTGCGCATCCTGTTTCTGACCCGTTCAGAGGAAAAGCGCCTGGTCGAACGCCTGGAAAACCTCCAGAGCCTGAGTGACCTCGAGCGTCTGCAACAGCGAATGTATGAGCAGTTGGGCATCCGCGTGGACATCGTCCCCAGCTTCAACGAAGTACGCACCATGCGCGGTATCGGTATCAACCTCGGCGAACAACCGGGGCTATGCCGCAAAACCCGTCAGTCGATCCCGGCCGCGATTCGTCGCGCACTGGAGAAACGCCCGGAGATTGCCTACGAGCTGCTCAACGCCAACGACCTGTTACGCGATGCGTGAAATCAGCCCCATGAACATCGTCCTCGAAGCACCTGCAAAATTCGTTGCCATGCAACGAAACAGGATCAGCGGTCATACGCAGAGTCTGGCCCGCTGCTATGCCTTCTCATGGGAGCAGTGGTTTCAAGCCAGTCAGGGATGAAGCTGGACACTCAAGCGTGACCGTGGTCCCGGCACCCGCCAGGTGCGCGAAGAGCAACAGGTGCCAATCCGTAGCAGGAGGTGGCAAATGTTATTCATAGTCAGTTGGTCTATCAGCTCGGCAAATCGTAACAGCGCGATCGGGCGTTTCCTCAACACCGGGGGTGCTCCACCCGCTGGCGTCAAGATGCTGGGACGCTGGCACGCCGTCGGTGGTGCATCCGGTTTTGGCGTGGCAGAGGCCAGTGATCCGGCAGCGATTCAGAAGTGGGTGCTGGAATGGAGCGACCTCATGACCATGGAGGTCCAGGCGGCACTGACCGATGAACAGATAGCGCCGCTGCTGGCGGCCGCTGTCGGCAAGCAATAGTCGTTGGGGCGGCGAGCCGGGCTCGCCGCCTCATGCCCTCCCGCACGTCGAATAACACATCCCATTTTGTCGATCCAGGCACGGATTGAGGACTTCGTCTGGTTGAGATGTCAGTAATCATCCGAGTCCACGACAAGCTGTAAAGCCCATGAAACAAGGCCTTCGGCCGAAAAACAAATGACTGGAAATTTCACAATTCTTACCTACGCTCATCGCGGGGGATCCAAAATTTCCTGGGCGGTCGGGGGCTCGTCTCAGAGTACCAACGCTAGTGCGAAGGAGCTCGATATGAACCGGACAAAGCTATCCTCAGTATTCGCCGTCCCCTTATTTCTGTCTGCAATGGTTCTCCCCGGCATCACTCAAGCTGCCGACAAAACAGTCCCCAACATTGTGGTGATCATGGGCGACGATATTGGCTGGTCCAATATCGGTGTCTACAACCAGGGCATGATGGCCGGTCGAACACCCAACCTCGACCAGCTCGCGGCTGAAGGCATGCGTTTCACCGACTACTACGCCGAGGCCAGTTGTACCGCCGGGCGCGCCAACTTCATTACCGGCGAACTGCCGATCCGTACCGGGATGACGACTGTCGGGCAGGCCGGTTCTCCCGTTGGTATTCCCGCCGAAGCCGTCACCATCGCCACCACACTCAAGTCCATGGGGTACGCCACCGGCCAGTTCGGCAAGAACCACTTGGGCGACTTGAACGAATTCCTGCCGACCGTGCATGGTTTCGACGAATTCTTCGGTTATCTCTACCACCTCGACGCCATGGAAGATCCGGCGCACCCCAACTATCCGCAAGATCTTCTGCCCACCGTAGGCCCACGGAACATGGTTCACAGCTGGGCCACGACGACTGACGACACGACCGTGATGCCGCGCTGGGGCAAGGTCGGCAAACAGAAAATCGAAGACGCCGGCACCCTCTATCCGGAGCGGATGAAAACCGTCGATGACGAGATTCGTGACAAAGCCTTCACCTTCCTCGACAAGGCCAAGCAGGACAACAAACCGTTCTTTCTCTGGCTCAACCCGACCCGTATGCACATCGTCACTCACCTCTCCGACAAGTACCAAGCCATGCGCAATGCGCAAAACGGCTGGTCGGAACAGGAAGCCGGCATGGCGCAGATCGACGACATCGTCGGCGACGTAATGGCCAAGCTGAAAAAAGACGGCATGGATGACAACACCATCGTGATTTTCACTACGGACAACGGCGCTGAAACCTTTACCTGGCCGGATGGCGGCACCACGCCGTTTGCCATGGGTAAAGGCACGGTGATGGAAGGTGGTTTCCGGGCTCCGGCGATCATTCGCTGGCCGGGCAAGGTACCTGCTAACCAGGTGGCCAACGGCATCATGTCAGGCATGGACTGGTTCCCGACCCTGGTCGCGGCGGCGGGCAACCCGAACATCAGTGCCGAACTGCTCAAGGGTAAACAACTGGGCGATACCACTTACAAAGTGCACCTCGACGGCTACGACCAGACACCGATGATTACCGGCAAAGGTCCGTCCAATCGCCATGAAATTTTCTATTTTGGCGAAAGCACGCTAGGCGCGATCCGTATCGATGACTTCAAGTACCGCTTCATTGACCAGCCTGGTGGCTGGCTAGGGGCAAAAACCACGCTAGACGTGCCGATCCTGACCAACCTGCGCCTCGACCCGTTCGAACGCGCCGGATGGCCGGAAAACATGGCGGCCAATGGCTCGCTGGAGTATTTCGAGTGGTTCAAATTCCAGTTCTGGCGGTTTGTGTTTGTGCAGCAGCAGGTGGTCAAACTGGCTGAATCAGCGGTTGAGTTCCCGCCCATGCAAAAAGGCGCGAGCTTCAACCTCGAGGCCGTCAAAGCCAAGATCGAAGCAGCCCGGGCGGCCATGGGCAAGTAAGCAGTTGAATTCGCGGGTGGTCAGCGCTCGCCACCCGCGTTCATGACGGACATTTGCTGAGGTGACCCCATGCAGATAAAAACATCCGCCCTGCCCGCCATTACCCTGTGTGCCCTGTGCAGTCAGCACGCTTACGCCGGCGGCATCATGCTCTATGAAATCGGCACCGATAACGCCGGCCTGGCCAACGCCGGTGCCGCGGCCCGTGCTCAAGGCCCTTCGACCATCGCCAGTAACCCGGCGGGCATGAGTTATCTGCCCGGCACACAGATCACCGGTGGTTTGCAGGTTCTCTACGGCGACCTGAGCTTCGATCGCGACTCAAACACCAATGGCACCGGCACTGGCAGTGGTAACGCCCTCGACCCGATTCCCGGCGGCAGCTTCTTCGTCAGCCATCAATTCGACGACCACTGGAGCGTTGGCTTCGGCCAGTACGCTGACTTTGGCCTGGCGGCCAATTACGACAACGAATGGTCCGGACGCTACTTCGCGCAAAACGCCAGCCTCGCCGGTTTGTCTTTCGTGCCCAGCGTGGCTTATCGCTTTAACGAGCAATGGTCGGTGGGCGTCGGCGTGAAAGCCATGTACGGCATGCTGCAAGCCCAAACCGCGATCGACCGCTCGCCTTTCGGTTTCACCAACCGTAGCGACGGCCAATTCAAATACAAGGACCAGGATTGGGGTTTCGGCGCGAATGTAGGTGTCATCTATGCCCCGCAACCCGGCACCCGCATCGGCCTTGCCTACACCAGCAAGGTCGATCTGGAGTTCGAGGACGGGCTGGACGTCAAAGGCGACGGGCCCGCTCTGGATCGCCTGGATGGCCTGAACACCCAACTCGACATGACCGTGCCGCAAACTGCAACGCTGAGTCTGTTCCAGCAACTCGACCCGCAATGGGCCCTGCTGGCCTCGGTCAACTGGCAGGACTGGTCAGAGTTTGGGGATATCGCGGTGCAAGTCGACACCACCGCGTTTGGCGCTCAATCGACGACGGTCGACGCCCATTTCAAAGACACCTGGCAACTGGCGCTCGGCGCGCAGTATCAGGCCACGCCGCAACTGCTGTGGAACGTCGGTGTGGCGTACGACAGCAGCGCCGTTTCGGACGGAAACCGAACTTTTACTGTGCCCATGGGCGAATCCTGGCGCATTGCGGCCGGAGCCACCTATGCTCTGAACAAGGTCACCGACGTTAATGTCAGCTGGGCCATGGTCTGGTTGGGCGATATGCCGGTGGACCAGACCAAATCCACGTCTGGCATTAGAACTTCCGGCGAGTTCGACAATGCCTGGATTCAGGCCTTGACCGGCAACATGACCTGGCGCTTCTGATGCCCTGCTACTGAAAAAAAACGATTTAATCCATGGAGCAAACACCACTATGAACGTGTCCCGAAAACTGTTTATTGGCGCTGCGCTGGCCAGCCTGCTGCTCGGCGGTTGCACCTCGAAAGTCACCGAGCGTGAGCAGTATTCCGGCTTCCTGTCCAACTACAACAACTTGCAGCAGGTCACCACCACCAGCGGCGAAACAGCCATGCGCTGGGTGAGCCCGTCCTGGAATTCAAATGCCTATAACACCGTGGCCTTCAACAAGCTGGAGCTCTACCCGGCGCCCAAGCCCACTGAGCGGGTTAACCAGCAAACCCTGGACGAGTTGCAGAGTTACATGACCAGCAAGGCCAAAGGCGTGCTGGGCCAGAAGTATCGGGTGGTGTCGAGCGCAAAATCAGCGCCGGCCGGTTCAAAAACCTTGATCATGCGCGCGGCGATCACCGGGGTGAGTGCCGAAAACGAAGGCATGAAGTGGTATGAAGTGGTTCCGGTGGCCGCCGTCGTGGGGGGTGTTTCCGCTGCCAGTGGCCACCGCGATCAGGACACCACACTGTTCATCGAGGCCGAGTTTATCGACGCCAGCAACAACCAGACCGTGGCCAAAGTCGTGCGCAAAGTCTTCGGCACCACACTGGAAAACGCCAGCCAGAAGATCACCACCAAGGATTTCAAAGTGGCGATCGACAAGCTGACCAGTGATCTACAGGCGTTTATCAAATAGTCCCTCGTAGATACCGTCTTGAACCTCACCGGGCAAGCACAAGTTTCGGGTCATAGGGTTGACCCGACTTGAGCACACCGTAAACGAAATGCAGCAGCTTGCGCATCGCTGCACAGATGATCTGCTTGAGGGCCTTGCCGTTGGCCTTCAAGCGATCCTTCATGGCCATGATCGCCTTGTTATGCTGCAGCGCCACCAAGCCAGGCATGTAAAGGCCTGACCCGCGCGATGCCGCGCGCCCAGCGCCCGGAAGCCGGCCTGCTGCACAACTTCGGCTACTTGCTGCTCACGCACGTATTCCCGCCGCACTTCTCTCTGATTTGCCGCCACCTGGAGGTCAACCCGCACCTGTGCCACAGCTACGTCGAGCAACACTTGCCGGGCATCAGTTGTGAACAGATCGGCTCGTGGGCTGATGCGCTACTGGGACATGCCCAAAGAACTGGCCACCGCGCTGCGCTTCCAGCACGACCCGGGCTACGACGGCGATTACGCCGAGTACCCAAACCTGGTGCGTCTGGCGGTGCGCTTGCTGCGTAGCCGCGGGATTGGGTCTGGGCCGGATGAAGACATCCCGGACGCCTTGCTGGAAGGCGTCGGCCTGACTCGCGACAAGGCTAACGACGTCGCAAGCAAAGTGCTTGAGGCTGAAGCGCTGCTGCGTGAACTGGCTTCGCAGTTCACCCAGGTATAAAAAATCGCGGGCAATCCCGGCTCCCACAGGATTTAGGTGATCCCTGTGGGAGCGGGCTTGCCCGCGATAAATCCACCTCGGTCTACCTGACCACTCAAACCAAATAACGCAAAACCCATCCACCGCTTATGTGTGTGCCAAGACCTTCGCCTTTCCAAGCAACACCGCTAACAACGATCCGCCCGCCCGTCATGATTGTCATATCCCGAACCGTTTCCATTTCCTCACTTTCATCGAAGACCGCCCAGCCTTGATCGTTGAACGTTGGATCTGGCACACCAGTAAGAAGAAAACGAGCGGTAATAGAAACGGCATGCTTAGTGACAAAACCATCCCCCCCCGTTCCTGCGACGATGAGCTTGCTGTCTTCTGGTCCCCCGAAGGCACACTGCTGCCAGAGCTCGCCCGAATCCAATAACAAGGAATACAAAGGCTCCCCATTATTGAAAACCAGATTGGGAGATCCATCACGATTTAATACGACAATCAACCCCAAGCCGCCGGTGATGCCGCTGAACCGGCGAGCTTGCCCCACCGCTACGATCAAGCCATCTTGTTTCCTCGTAGCAACAGCGTTGATAGAAATACCCTCTCTGCCGGGTGATTCCACAAACGTTGGCGGATTAAAGCCCTTATCAGGGCTTCCCTGCTGGTCAAAACGCACGACAAATGGGCCCGATGAGCCATCGCTCTTATAGAAATGTCCATGCACCAATAGCTTCCCATCCGGCTGGATTGCAACGCCCTCTCCAGAGCATTCAATTTCATAATCTTCTTCCAGATGGACAAACGCTGCCCCGGTACCATTGAAGCCCTTGTCGAATGAGCCATCTGAATTGAGGCGCATAACGACCCCTCTCGTTTTCGCGAGATCTTCAAAACCAGTGCTGACCAAAACGATCTTGCCATCTGGCTGTTCAATGGCAGACATTCCCGAGTTGCCAGTAGTAAGGGGGCCTTGCTCAGGGTTTTTCTCATCCTCGCGAAAAACAACACCCGGCGTTAACTTTATCTTCTGCTCAGGATTGCCAATATCAAAGGAATCCAGAAAGATTGCGCCGCCCGTACCGAACCCGCTATTCAGCTGGCCGTCTTCGCGCAGACGGACGATAACCACACCCCAGGATAGCCCCTCTAAAGAGTCATATTGACCAACGACCAGCGAACCACCATCGTTTAACCGACTGAGTCCAAACAGGTGGTCGATGTGAGTATCCGGGAAAGAAATCACAACAAATCCATGTTGTTTGTCACCAAACCCGGTTCCGGCATCCAACTCACCCGCCATGTTGAGCCGTGCCAGCGCAAAACCGGCTCTACGTCCCTGCATTAGCATACCGACGAGTAATTTGCCTTCGGGTAACGCAAGAACGGCATTTGTTTGGAGTGCTGAAATCTCCGGAATCGGAAACTTCCGAATGCCATTCCCATTAAACGTCGGATCAAGCGTGCCCGCTTTGGTTGCACCTTGTGTTTGGCTCATGAGCTTGCTCCATCATAGTGGTTGAAAATCCGTTATGGACTTCGACCTTCAGTGGAGCACTTAAGAGCACCATAAAGCGCCTGTCATAAGTACCAGTCTTATTGTCTTTAAGAGACACATGATTGGCGTACCGAGCCATGTATGTCGGTGTAACTACTTGCCAGTAGCAGGTCTTTTCTTCGGCTTCAAATACTTGGTCAACCCCTGGAACCAGATCACCAGCGCCGGGTTACCCTTGATCTGAATCGACTTGTCCTGAATCCCCGTCATAAACGCCAACTGCTTGTTCTTCGCCTGCATCGTGGCAAAGCCATACGCCGCGTCTTTAAAGGCAATCGCAAACGCCGGCTCGGCATACATGCCAGACTTGCTGGTAATGCGCTGATCCTTCACAAGGAAATGCCGAGCCATTTTCCCGTCTAGGGCCTATCGCTAAAACACCCATTCCTTGTCACCCAACTGTTGCTGAAACGCAGGATTAGTCCGACTGGCCTTACCCATCAACAAACCCAGCATCCACAGAAGAAAACGAAATTTCATACGCACAGCCTCAAAAGGAAAATGAACGGCCGGCGCACGCCTACTGATCGTTCCCGGCTGCGATCTTTTGATCTTGATTTTGTCGGTGTAACAACCGTCGCCAAGATCGTCCAAACGCGGCCCGAGCCTTCGCCAGCTCCTACACCGACCGTGTTCACCCCAACCGCTATTTTTTCATCCCGACCCGCCGCCGCATCTCTGCGGTAATCGACTGACGGGTTTTCTTCAGGTCCGCCCAAGGTTCATCACTGACCTCGGCCAAGCGCTCATGCACAGTGTGGATGTTCCACTGATTGCCGCCCTTGAGTTCGCCCACCTCTTCGCGAAAGATCGGCACCGACACCGGCAGCCCTTCGCGGGTGCGCACGGCGTAGGCGCAAATGGTCGTGGCACCGAGACCATTGCGCAGGTAGTCGATGAAGATCCGCCCTACCCGGTTCTTCGGGCCCGACACCGCGGAAAAGCGCTCCGGCAGCAACTTGGCCATGTGGCTGACGATCGCGTGGCTGAAGTCTTTCACCTCCTCCCAACCCAGCTTGCGGGTCAGTGGCACCACGAGGTGAATACCCTTGCCGCCGCTGGTCTTGAGGAACGCCTTGAGCCCCAGTTCATCGAGCACCGACAGGGTCAGTTGGGTGGCTTCGACCATGCTTTTCCAGGGCAACGCCGGGTCCGGGTCGAGGTCGAGGACGAAGCGGTCGGGTTTGTCGAGGTTGTCCGAGGTGGCGTTCCAGGTGTGCAACTCGACGGTGCTCATCTGCACGGCGCCGATCAGGGCTTCGGCGTTGTTGATGATCATCACGGGTTGGCCGGTGAGTGCCTTGTCCAGGGTGGTGATCCCCGGAATGGCCAGGCGCTCGGCGTTCTTCTGGAAAAACAGTTCGCCGGCGATGCCGTCCGGGGCGCGTACCAGCGCCACGGGCCGGTCCTTGAGCTCGGGCAAAATCCATTCGGCGACGCTGGCGTAATACTCCGCCAGTTGCACTTTGGTGGTGCCGCTGCTGGCGTCGATCACCCGGTCCGGGTGAGTGATGCGGACCTTGCCCTCGCCCAGGCCGATTTGTGAGGGCGCGGGTGCGGCTTTCTTTTTGGCAGCGGTGGAAGGTTTTTCGGCAGTGGTTTTTTTCGCGGCTGAAGTCTTCACGGCTTTCGGACGCTCCTCGGTAATGTCTTCGGCAGGTTTGTCGTCACGCAGGCCATGGAACACCGCATGACGGACGGAACCTTCTTTGGTCATTTCGGCATAAGCGACCTCAGCCAGCAGCGTGGGCTTGAGCCAGTGCACACCCTTGGCGTCAAAACCGCTCGGCGGATTGACCACCGGAATCTTCTTGCTTTGCAGCGGTTTCAGTTGCTCGTAGATACGCTTGAGCGTCGTCTCATTGAACCCGGTGCCGACCTTGCCCGCGTAACGCAACTCACCGCTGTCGCGGTCATGCAATCCGAGCAGCAGCGCACCAAAGGCATTGCGCGAGCCTTTCGGGTCGGTGAAGCCGACGACCACAAATTCCTGCCGATGTTTGCACTTGAGCTTGATCCAGTCGCTGCTCCGTCGAGAAACGTAAGGCGAGCCCAGACGCTTGCCGATCAACCCTTCCATCTGCATTTGGCAGGCGCTGTTGAGCAAGGCTTCCGGTTCTTCGCTAAAGGCATCGGAGAAGCGCAGCAGCGGGTCTTTGTTGGGGTTAAGCACGGTCGACAGCGCCACCCTTCGCTCCTCGACCGGCACCTCGCGCAGGTCCACGCCATTGAGGTAAGGCATGTCGAACAGGTAGTAGACGATGTTGCCGCTGCGGCCCGAGTCGAAGGCGTTTTGCAAGGCCTGGAAGTCCGGCACGCCCTGCTCGTCGGCGACCACCATTTCCCCGTCGAGCCAGGCGGATTCGAGGCCTAGCGCCGCCAACGCCTCGGCTTGTCCGGGCAGTTTGTGGGTCCAGTCGTGGCCGTTGCGGGTGAACAGTTTGACTTCGTCGTGGGCGATGCGCGCCATGATCCGATAGCCGTCGAACTTGATCTCATAGCTCCACTCGCCGCCCGGGGCCTTTTCGACCAGCGTCGCCAGTTCCGGTTTGAGCAGGTCAGGCAATTTGGCTTTGCGGGCGCCCGTCAATGGCGCCGACTTTTCCTTGCGCGCCGGGGTGGCGGGTTTTTTGACGGGTTTGGGTTTGGCAGCGGTCTTCGCCTTGTTGGCCACGATGGTCCGGTCACTGAGCACGCTGTCGGGCTCGGCGGCGACCACGTCGTAATCGCTTTCGGGTTTGGCCGCGCCGTCCTGATGCTTGATCAGAAACCATTGCTCCTGCTTGCCCGGCATGTGCGTGCGCACCAGGTTCCACAGGCCGCCGAGCTTTTCGCCTTTCAGCTCGAATTTGAGCTTGCCCTTGGCGTACGCCTCGGCCGGATCGTCCTGAGGAATCCATACCCCACGGTCCCAGACAATCACCTCGCCGGCGCCGTAATGCCCTTCGGGAATGCTGCCCTCGAAGGTGGCGTAATCCATCGGATGGTCCTCGACGTGCACCGCCAGGCGCTTGACCTTGGGGTCCAGTGACGGGCCTTTGGGCACTGCCCAGCTTTTCAGTGCGCCATCGAGCTCCAGGCGAAAGTCGTAATGCAGGCGCGAGGCATCGTGCTTCTGGATGCAGAACTGCAAGGCATGGTCTTTCGCGGTTTTTTTGCCCGAACGTTTACCGGCGGCCGGTTCAGAGGTCGCCGAGAAATCGCGCATGCGATTGTAATCGTCCAGGCTCCTGCTCATGGCGCGCCGGCTGACGTAACGGTGCCCCCGATGCCCGGGCCGATACGCGTGACAATCAGGGCGACGACGGCAATTCGTTCCACCCGCTGATAGCCGGGGGTCAACAGTTCTTCACCGAACACATCGGGGTCGAGTTCGTGGTAAGTCCAGCCGAACATCGGCGATTCCAGATACGGAGTCACCGCATCCAGAAACGGGTCGAGACCATCGATCATCGCCACGCCCGTGTACAACACCAGGGAGCCACCGGGGGCCAACCGATACAGGGTTTGTTCGACTATGCGCAACGACAACTGCGCGCCCAGCGCGCCGCCGCCATGCCGGTAAGCACGCTCGGCCGGGTCGGCCATGTAGGGCGGATTGGCGACGATCAGGTCGAAGTGGCCGTCGACGTCTTGCAGCACATCGCTGGCCTCGATGCTGACGTTAGCCACCTCGGCGAGCGCGACGTTGACCGCCGTCATGCGCAACGCCAACGGGTTGATGTCGACGGCCAGCACTTCGGCCTCATGGCGGGCGCGGGCAATCACAATCGCGCCGACGCCAGCGCCGCAGCCGATGTCCACGGCGCGCCTGATCGGCGCGAAGCTCTGTTGCAGATGGGTGTGAATCAGCTGAGCAAAACGGTAGGTGTCAGGACCGAAGAACACCGCGTCAGCGGCATCAGTGGGGTAACCCGAATGCACGAACAACAGGTCATCGAGGCTTGACCAGCGCACATGACTTTTCAGTCGACCATTGCATTCCTCGAGGACGCCTGCCTGTTGCAACTGCCGCTGCTCATCCACCGACAACAGACCGGGCTCAAACCACCGCGACCAGCCAAATACTTCGCGCAGGGTCCGGGCGCTTTGCCCGAAGACGCGATCATTGACCCGCTGATGGGTCAGCGGCGTTGGCGTGATGAAACGGTAACCGTCAGCCTGCAAGCGGCGCCCCAGTTGCAACAAGGCCAGATCGGCGGCGCTAAGCTGTGATTCCTGATTCATGACGGGCTCCCTATCGAAAACCGGATTTGCTCGTCGGCGGCAAGCCCTTTAAGTGTAGCGTGCAGGCATTGGACATCCGGGTCATTGGCGGGGCTCAATCAGCACGTCTCTACATCAGCAGAGCGACCCCCCCGGAAGAAAATTCCATCGGCGTTGAGATCGCCCGGACAGACGGGCTTGTGGCTCGGCACCCGGCGCCAGACAAGTGAATATACTCAGCGGGTGTGGACTCATCCTTCGGAGAGCAATCATGCGAACGGTTCATGTCATCGAGCCCGAAAAAACCCCCGGCCCGGTCAGTGTTGTGGGTGAGACCATCACCATTCTTGCGGGCGGGGATCTGAGCAAGCCGTTTGAAATGCATATCCAGGAAGGCGTGCAAGGCGGCGGGCCGCCTCCGCACTTTCACCCTTGGGACGAAGCG
Organism: Pseudomonas sp. GL_093; assembly: GCF_057837605.1. NCBI lineage: Bacteria > Pseudomonadati > Pseudomonadota > Gammaproteobacteria > Pseudomonadales > Pseudomonadaceae > Pseudomonas > Pseudomonas sp. GL_093. Next base: position 4,401,040 of record NZ_CM174448.1, read on the forward strand.
TTCTACGTCATTGACGGGCAGGTGGAAGTGACGGTTGCGGGCAATGCCACCACCATTTTCCCCGGCGGTTATGTGCATATTCCCGCCGGGACTGTTCATGCTTACAAGAACATCAGTGCGACGGCGAAGATGATCGGCGTGGTGTCTGATCCGCGCGGTGGTCAGTTCTTTGCCGCGCTGGATCAGCTCAAAGTGCCGCGGGATTTGCCGCGGATACTGGCAATTGCCGAGAGCTTCGGCGTTACGTTTCTGCTGCCGAAAGCACCTGCCCCCCTATAGAGGCCAGACTAACGAACGGTCTTCGCAGGCTAATTCCGATCAGTTAATCCAAAACGCAATCCGTAGCAGCTGGCGAAGCCTGCGTTCGGCTGCGCAGCAGTCGTAAAACCTGAGTTTTCGGTCTTCCTGAAACTCCGCATCGTCTGATTTCACGACTGCTACGCAGCCGAACGCAGGCTTCGCCAGCTGCTACGGACTGTGTCGCTCCTTAAACTTCGCCTTCGCAGGGCCGTTTTTATGATCGTTCCCAGCGTGGGAACGATCATCAGGCCACGCCACCTTTGGCCTGTTGTTCCAGATGCACTTGCAGCTCCGGATCGATTTTCAGCGCCGCAGCCAGTTCATCCAGATAGCTACGTTCGGCGTCCTGCTGATCGTCGACCAGCATCACACTGGCCAGATACATCTCCGCCGCCATGCCGGAATCCGTGGCCGACTGCGCCACATCGGCGGCGTCCAGCGGCCGCGCAACTTCATCGTCCAGCCATTGCTGGAGCTCGGGGTCATCGGTGTGGCGGCCGATTTCGGTGCTGATCATCTGCTTCTCGGCGTCATCTATCCGGCCATCGGCCTTCGCCGCCGCAATCAATGCACGAAGAATCGCGTGGCTGTGGTCCTCGACTTCCGGGCCGGACAACAGGTCGACAGTGCGCGGTGCCTGTTGCGGCGCCGAGGCCTGGCTGCGCTGCCAGGCTTGATAGGCCTGGAATGCCATCATTCCGAGCGAAGCCAGCGCCGCGTAATTGGTGCCTCCCCCCGAGCGGGTCTGGGTCGAACCACCCATGGTTGAGCCACCGCCCAGCAGACCACCGAGCAAACCACCCAGGCCTCCGCCCCCAGCGCTTGAACCGGCACCACCGCCCAACAGGCCACCGAGCAATCCACCGAGACCGCCGAGACCACCTTGGGCCGACGCACCACCGCCACCCTGTTGCGACATTGAGCCTTGGCCGGCCCTTAGTAATTGTTCGAGCAGATCGCTGGTGTTCATGACGATGTCCTCATCGATTGGAGTGATCCAGTCAGGCAACGATAGTCCTCGCCGGCAAATGCGCCACCACCGTTTGGCTGACGTGAACCCCTTATCGCCCTTGACCCTGATGACCATCGGCTGCAAGTGTTCTACCCTCGCAAACCCGATGCCCACAGGATCAACGAATACATGGACCGCCACCTGATTGTCGTCAGCGACGTCATCGAACCTGAAGTCGAGCACGTACTCAGCGCCGGGCTGAGTGCCTTCAATGATCAGATGACCGGCATCAACGACCGCCGGTCGCTGGCAGTCACGGTCCGCGATCCGGATACCCATCAGGTGCTGGGCGGTATTACCGGGCGTACGTCGCTCGGTCTGCTGTTTCTCGATTTGTTCTACTTGCCCGAGTCTCTGCGCGGCTCCGGGCTCGGGTCTCGACTGCTCAAAGCGTACGAGGACGAAGGCCGTCGTCGCGGTTGCCGCTCGGCAGTGCTCTATACCCTCAGTTTCCAGGCCCCGCAGTTCTATGAAAAACACGGCTGGCAGCGCTTCGGGGAAGTGCCTTGCGACCCGCCAGGCACGAGTCGGGTGTTCATGAGCAAGGCGCTGTGAATGAGCCTGTCTGTACCTGATCAATCCGGCGATCGGCACGCTTGAGTCAAAGGTATCGCCTGCGCCGATCTGTTTCATTTAATAACCCGGATTAATCCGGGGTATTTTTTTGCCGCACAGCTAAGATTTACAGATGGTGAACCTTATCCCCGGATACCCGGTCGATACATGCAACCTGACTTGGTTTGCCGACACCCCCGATTGAAGGGGTGATAACAGGCTTGCTTCACTTTTTGGAGAACGCCCCCGTGATATCGACCCTACACATCGCCAGGCTCAAAGCATGGGGCGCCCATGGTTTTACCGCCACCGGCGTGGTCACTGCCTTCCTCGCGACCCTCGCCCTGCTGGAAAACCAGGCCACAAACTGCCTGCTGTGGCTGGGCGTCGCCCTGATCGTCGATGGGCTGGATGGCGCGTTGGCACGCAAGGTCAATGTCCAGTCGGTACTGCCAAGTTTCGATGGCTCGATCCTCGATCTGGTCATCGACTACCTGACGTATGTGTTTATCCCCGCACTGTTCATTTATCGTTACATCCCCTTGCCGGACTACACGCTGCTGCTGTCCGTGTCGCTGATTCTGGTCTCGTCGCTGTTTTGCTTCTGCAACGTCAACATGAAGAGCAAGGACAACTACTTCCAGGGCTTCCCTGCCGCCTGGAACGTGGTCGCCCTGTGCCTGTACATCATCGCCCCGTCACCGTGGATCACTTTTCTCACCATCATCGGCCTGGCGCTGTTGACCGTGACGCGGATGAAGTTCCTTCACCCGTTCCGCGTGCGCAAGTTCATGCCGATCAACATCGCGGTAACGGCCATCTGGCTGCTGTGCAGCTTGTCGCTGGTGGTCAACCATCCAGTGATCAACCCGCTGGTGATGGGGCTTTGGCTGCTGATGTCGGCTTACTTCCTGGGGATCTGCATCTGGCGCACAGCGCTGGAGTGGTTCGAAAACTCGCGGGGATAAGGGAACACATCGGCCATGCCCATCCATATCGTGCGCCTCGGTTCACCACGCGCCGCCAATGAAGGCCTGCGCCTGGGCACGGTGCGTCGCCCGCCGCGTGGCGTGCCCAAGGCCGAGTTTGCCAGCCGGGATTTTTATGACGTGTGGCAGCCGCTGCTGTCTCCCAGTGCAGAACTGGTCGCAGAAGCCAAAGCGGCGGAAGACGCCAAGGCGTGGGAAGCCTTCAAGCGCAAATTCAAGACTGAAATGAACCACCCGGCACCCAGCCAATTGCTCGACTTGTTGGCGGCGTTGTCCCATCAAACGTCACTGGCGATTGGCTGTTATTGCGAAGATGAAGCGCATTGCCATCGGTCGGTATTGCGGGCGTTGTTAGAGGAGCGTGGTGCGCAGCTCAAATAGTCGCTCAAGATCGAGCTAAAAGATTTCGGTAAAGACACAAGGATTAGGGTCTTCAAATGAATAACCAGATTCGACTCGCCACCCTTGACGATGCGACAGCCATCAGCCAAGTCATCATTCAATCGCTGCGCCAGTCCAATGCCCTGGATTACCCGCCCGAAGTCATCACACAAGTAGAGAAAAGCTTTTCTAGCGAGGCCATCCGCGCCTTGTTGAACCAACGCCAGGTCTTTGTCGTCACCATCGATAAGCGTGTCGTCGCCACCGCCAGCCTTGATCAAGACGTTGTGCGTAGCGTATTCGTCGAGCCAGGCCATCAGGGGCGCGGACTCGGCAGGCAGTTGATGGCAACGATTCAATCTGTCGCCCAGGACGCAAAAATCGAGGTACTGCGCGTCCCTTCCTCCATTACCGCAGAAGCCTTTTACTTCAAGTTGGGTTATCGAAAAATCCGCGACGAGTTTCACGGGGCCGAGCGCACGATCATTATGGAGCGGCGTTTGACGCCCGTTGTCGACTACGCAAACTGACGCCAGCGAATGTCCGTTACTGACCCAGGTTGTGTGAAAACGGGCTGGATGCAGTTAACTGAACGCTATGCAAACAGATTCCATCTCTACCAACGCATTTTCACAAGCACCTACGAGATCTCGCACGCAGTAAAGTCTCCATCCCTTACCCGATCCCCACTTGGCAGCGACCGTTTCAAGCGAAAACTCTTCCTCCTGCGTTGCCCGAGCCCAATCATCGTGCCCGATCTCAGCGATCAGTTGCGCCTGGTAGACCCGTAAAAATGGAAGCAAGCTTTTCGCTTGTTCTACATCTATGAGGACAAAGTCTGCTGTATCGAGTTGCTGTTTAACATTCTCGACCAGTTCGTGAGCCTGCAATGGGAGTGCATCTAACACTGCCTCCAAGGCTGATCCCGATTTGTCGGCACTTTGGAACGTACCGCAAATGATGTTCCCTCCTGCCATATCCTTTTCCCTGTCGTGACTTCGAAGCCTAGATTAGGCACCTCGCGATCAAGTGTCTATCGTCAACTCTTCGCTGATTTATGCCCGTCGTGAGCGACCAATTGGTCCCAGGCTTGGTGAAAAACTCCCCAGATTGTCTAACCTTCTGATCGTCGAGATCGTATCGGGGGCGATCATGAAGCGATTCATTGAGGGTAAGACTCGGACGCAGGTGACGCTGCTGCCAGAGTGCCTGGACGATTACGTAGTCGAAGAAAATCCAGTCCGCGTGGTCGATGTTTTCGTCGATGAACTCGACCTGGGCGCACTTGGTTTTGAGGGCGTCGATCCTGCCGCTACGGGTCGTCCTGCCTACCACCCAGCGGTGTTGTTGAAGATCTATATCTACGGCTACCTCAATCGGATTCAGTCCAGCCGCCGGCTTGAACGCGAGGCCCAGCGTAACGTCGAGTTGATGTGGCTAACGGGGCGTTTGGCTCCAGACTTCAAAACTATTGCCGACTTTCGCAAAGACAATGGCAAAGCCATTCGCAGCGTATGCCGTCAGTTCGTAGTTCTTTGCCGCAACCTCAATCTCTTCTCTCAGTCGATCATCGCCATCGACGGCAGCAAATTCAAAGCCGTCAACAATCGTGACCGTAACTTCACCCAGGGCAAAGTGAAGGCACGCATGCAGCAGATCGAACAGAGCATTGACCGTTATCTGGCGGCGATGGATTCGGCGGATCGGGCAACGCCCGAAGTGGCCGAGGCCAAGGCCGAGCGGCTGAAAGAAAAAATCGAAACGCTGAAAAAGCAGATGCAGAAACTCAAGGATATCGAGGTGCAGCTCCACGACAGTCCAGACCAGCAAATCTCCCTCACAGACCCAGATGCACGCTCAATGGCCACGAGCGGACGAGGCACTGGAACGGTTGGCTATAACGTCCAAACAGCTGTCGACGACAAGCACCATTTGATCATTGCCCATGAGGTGACCAACGTTGGTAATGATCGTGGGCAACTGAGCAATATGGCGAACCTGACGCGTGAAGAAATCGAGGCTGAAACGCTAACGGTGGTGGCCGACCGAGGCTACTACAAAGGTCTGGAAATCCTTGCCTGCGAGCAGGCGGGCATCACCACCTTTGTACCAAAACCCCTGACATCAGGCAGCAAAGCCGAAGGCCGATTTGGTAAGCAGGACTTTATCTACGTTGCTGCATCGGACGCGTATCGATGCCCTGCGGGACAGTTGCTGACCCGGCGGCATTCGTCGATGGAAGACGGCATGTTGTTGCACTGTTACTACTTCTCGGGCTGCCAGTCCTGCGCAATGCAAAAGCAATGTACGACGGGTAAGGAACGCCGTGTGAAGCGCTGGGAACATGAGGCTGTAGTCGACGCGATGCAGGTTCGACTAGAACATGATCCAGCGATGATGAGGGTTCGTCGACAGACCGTTGAACATCCTTTTGGAACGCTCAAGTACTGGATGGGAAGTACCCACTTCCTGACCAAAACCCTGCCGAGGGTGAGCACTGAGATGAGTCTTCATGTGCTCGCCTACAACCTCAAACGAATGATAAGCATCTTGGGCATCGCAGGACTGCTTGAAGCGATCAGGGCGTGAATCCAGCCGCCTGATCGTCCGTGAGTGGCTGTTTGGGCCACTGACGCGGCCCAAACAGCATTTACGGGCGCCTATGTACCTGACGAGGGCAATTCGCGCTTCAGTCTGCTGGTTTCGCAGGCAACGCCCGTAGGTCTCAACTTTCGACGTATTCAGTGCGTTTTCACACAGCCTGGACCTTATGCCGCCCCTAAACAGCCTGTTGCGCGAACAATAGACATGTTCACTAACAGGCTGTCGAAAGTGACGACGACACCAACGGAGATTCACCTGGTAATTAGGATGAATGACGCGGCCCAGTTGATGTCGTGCCTGACGCTTAGGCTGGCTTGAAACAGTACGCAGCCAGCTTGTTACCATCGAGGTCCCTTGCGTAAGCCGCATAGGCGTCTGGAGCCCAGTTGCGTGGCCCAGGTTGTCCTTCACAAGTGCCGCCGTTGGCCAGCGCGGTTTCATGGAAAGCCTGAACAGCGGCCCGACTAGGAGCCTCGAAGCTGACGGTTACGCCGTTGCCGACGGTGGCAGGCGCACCGTTGGCAGGTTTCAGTACGAAGAACGAGGGAGCGCTCTCACCCCAAATCGAGCCATTGTCGTCCAGATCGGCGATGCGTTTTTGGCCCAGTGTACCCAGGACGCTGTCGTAGAAGCTGCGCGCTTGTTGCAGGTTGTTAGTACCGACGGTCACATGAGTGAAAATGGTCATCTTAGTGCTCTCTTTGGTAGAAATGCGGTGGTTGATATTGCAGTTTTTCCCAGGTGAGACTCGCCCTGGCGGCCTTCGTCAAACCTGTTGAGTCAGCGATCAAAATGGATGACGGTGCGGATGCTTTCACCGTTATGCATCAGGTCGAAGGCTTTGTTGATCGCCTCCAACCCCATGGTGTGGGTGATGAACATATCCAGTGGAATTTCACCTTTTTGCGCGCTCTCGACATAGCTGGGTAGTTCGCTGCGTCCTTTCACACCACCAAATGCCGAGCCGCGCCAGACGCGCCCGGTCACCAGCTGGAAAGGACGAGTACTGATTTCCTGACCGGCTCCGGCGACGCCAATAATCACCGACTCGCCCCACCCCTTGTGACAGCACTCCAGGGCCGCGCGCATGAGATTGACGTTGCCAATGCATTCGAAGGAGTAATCCACACCACCCTCGGTCATCTCGACTATCACGTCCTGGATCGGCTTGTCGTAATCCTTCGGATTGATGAAGTCGGTGGCGCCCAATTGCCTGGCGATCTCGAACTTGGCCGGATTGATATCGATCGCGATTATTCGACCAGCCTTGGCCATGGTGGCGCCGATGATGGCTGCCAGGCCGATACCGCCAAGACCGAAGATCGCCACGCTGGCGCCCTCTTCCACCTTGGCCGTGTTGAGCACTGCGCCAATTCCGGTCGTCACACCGCAACCGAGCAAGCAGACCTTCTCTAGCGGAGCCTCCTTGGGAATCCTGGCCAGAGAGATTTCCGGCAGCACGGTGTACTCGGAGAAGGTCGAGGTACCCATGTAGTGGAAGATGGGTTGGCCCTTGTAGGAAAAACGGCTGGTGCCATCTGGCATCAGGCCTTTACCCTGAGTGGCGCGAATTTTCTGGCAGAGGTTGGTCTTGCCGGACGTGCAGAATTTGCACTCGCCACATTCCGGGGTGTACAGCGGGATCACATGATCGCCCACCGCCACTGAGGTGACACCCTCGCCAACCGCCTCGACGATGCCGCCGCCTTCGTGACCAAGAATGACTGGAAAGAGGCCTTCAGGGTCAGCACCGGAAAGGGTAAAAGCATCGGTATGGCAGACGCCGGTTGCAATGATGCGCACCAGCACTTCCCCGGCTTGCGGTGCAGCCACATCGACTTCGACAATTTGCAGGGGTTGGTTGGCTGCAAAAGCTACGGCAGCTCGTGATTTGATCATATTCATAATTCCCGGGCGCAAAGAGGCGCCGCCTCTTTGTAGAAGCAAAGAAAATTCAGTAGTAAGCGTGTGTTCAGGGAGACGTTACAACGGACAGGCGTCCTTGCCCCTCTGCCGATTAGAGCGATGCGTCGATTTTTTTCGCGACGGCTTCACTGACCCAGGCGTGCCACACTTCCGGGTGTTCCTTGAGGAAAATCCTGGCCAGTTTGGGGGATTCGATGCGTTCCTTGGTCATCCTCGCCAGGTTCTGATTCAACAGATCGATGGGGATGTTGACCTTCTCCAGAACCGCCACCAGTTCTGGTGCCTGCTCATGAAAAGCTTTGGAGAGTCCGACTTTAGTGATGACGTTTTTGTCGACCCCTGGCTTCTCTTCCAGTCTTATTGCATCGATCTGCCCCATCAGCGGCGTCGGTGACCAGTAGTAGAACAGCACAGGTTCACCGCGCTTATAGCTGGACAGCACAGCCGCATCCAGTGCAGCGCCGGTTCCCGGGCGGAAGTTGGTGTAGGTGTTTTCAAGACCGTACTCTTTCAACATCTCGGTATTGTCCTGTTCACAAATCCAGCCCGCGGGACAGTTGTAGAAGCGTCCTTTGGAAGGCTCCTCCGAGTCTCGAAAAACCTCTGGGTATTTGCTCAGGTCGGCAACCGTCTTGAGGTCCGGAGCGCGAGCGGGTTTATTGCGTTTAGCGTCCCCCTCAACCACATAACGCGGCACGTACCAGCCCTGGACTGCACCAATGATCGGAGAACCAACTGCAATGACCTTTCCGGCGGCCGCGGCTTTCTTCCAGACTTCGCTGCGCTCCATCCACTCTTCGCCAAATACTTGAATGTCGTTGCTGGCCAGGGCGGTCTCAAGAATGATGGTGTTACCCACCAACTGGTCGGTTTCACAGCCATAGCCATCCTTGAGAACGATCATCATGATGTCGGTGAGGAGCATCCCGCTCTCCCAATTCAGACCGGCAAATTTCACCGATTTGCCTGACTCACACCACCCTGAAGCCTGACTTGAAGCGCTACCGACGAGTAAGCCAAGGGTAAGTAACGAGGCCAGCAAGTTCTTCTTGTATTTCATGATCAGACGCTCCGAAACATTATGGGGGGCAGGGAGCTCTTGCTTGCTACAAAAGAGGCAAGCGAGTGCCATCAGATCTAACGTGGACAGGTGCCTGTGCATACACGTGAAGCGATGGAGTGAGTGAATAGCTTTATTGTTAGTGGGTTAACTTAATTCAAAGGCTCTACCGTGGTACGCCCGTAAAACAATTGACGGGCATAGTCGCTGAACTCGACATTTGGCTGATCCACGTAAGCAAATACAGCGTTGAGTCTTAACCTGTCGCCCACCACCGGCGTAACACGATGCAGTGAATAGCGGCCGCGAAACAATGTCAGTGTTCCAGGCACTTGGGGCAGAACCTCTATCTGCTGGGTGTCGGGGTTATCAAGGAATTGCCTGACCGCGTCATAACAGTCGTCGTCCTGATTACGAAGCATGCGTACATATTCAAAATCCCCGCCGGCGCTTGCGGCCTGGAGTGACAGCGTGACGCTGAAGTCGGAGCGATCAAAGTGCCACCCCAGTTGCTGTCCCGTCGTAAAGCCCTGCAAGTTAAGTGCGGCTAACGGATCTGCATGGCGATAGAGCGTGTCCAGACCCAACACGTCCTTGATGAAAGAAAGTACTTCGTCCGATTCATAGATCCGCCTGATCAAGTTGTCGGCAGGAATATCCGCGTAGGCGACAGTATCTTTTTCGGTTTTCATCAAACGCCGCAGGGGATGCCCTGAATCGACGCTTTCCTCTTGAGGTTTGAAATAAACCGTGTGGTTTTCCCGGAAATGAAACATGCGCGGGTGCAGTTCAAGCGTTTGATTCGCCATCGTCGCAACCGACTCATCACGGACAAATCCCGGGAAGATCGCGACGCCTTCCTGGCCGAGCAATGATTGGCTATGAGTGACCAGCGCCCGATAAGCGGGGTGGGTTCGATCGGTAATGGGATAACGCTCAAGGTCGATGACATCGCCCAGGGTTACGGCGGGGGTGAGAGGCAGCATAGGCATGATTATTGGTCTCCGTTGGCTCTTGCTGGAGTCAGATTGCATCGGAGGCAAAAACAAGTCACGCTCATATTTTTACGCTATTTTGTGAATTATTTTCAGGTCGCGCCCTATGAGACTTACTCTGGATCACCTCGTGATGCTGCAAACCCTGTCGGAAGTCGATTCGGTGACCGCTGTGGCCGAGCGTCTATGGCTGACGCCTTCAGCCGTCAGTCATCGCATGCGAGAGGCGGAACGCCGGCTTGGTGTGACCCTGACAGAGCGTTCAGGGGGAAAGTTGCGACTCAGCCCTGCGGGTGTGCGCCTGGAGCGAGCAGCAAGGGACATCATTGCGATTCTTAACGAAGCGGAGGCGGAGGCCAGATCCATGGCAGGCGGGGTCACAGCCTTTGTGCGTATGGGTGTCACCTCATACGGGCCGTTTCGCTGGATTCCAAAATTTATCAAGCATTACTCCAGTCTTCGTCCAGACATCGAAATAACACTGGTGACCGTGCCCCGTAACGATGTGTATGCCAGCCTGATGCAAGGCAGGCTCGATGTGTCGATTATTGATGACGGTATGGTGCCTAGTGGTGTTGCCAAGTTGCCGCTTTTCCGTGACGACCTGATTGCGATCATGGCAACCGATCACCCACTGGCGCACAGGAAAAACATTTATGCCGAAGACTTCAAAACCTACAACCTGGTGACGTATTCAACGGACCGCGCAAGCGGCTGGGAATATGACCGGTTCTTCGCGCCCGCGAGTATTTTGCCGCGCCGAATGATTACCGTGGAGTTGATTGAAGCCATCGTCGAACTGGTGCGCTCGGGATACGGAATCAGCATATTGCAACGCGACTTGGTGACGCCCAGCCTTGAGCGCGGAGAGCTTGCATGGGCAGCCCTGAATGACGGCCTGGATATCGCCTGGAACGCGATTATCCGCCCCTCCGAGCCCGAAGGCAGTGAAGTCAATCAACTGGTCACCGAGCTGACCAGCTGGATTAAACATGCTGGGAAATCCGAGAATGGCTATGCATAGCCAGAAAGCCCGAGACGTGCGAGGGCAAAATAGTCAGTGGCCGGTCTCCTCCTCCACCGGCACCTGCAACCCCACCTTGACGTTGCTCATGGAAACCAGCGTCTTGAAGCGCTTCACATTGTTGTTCTCAAAAAACAATTCCCGTGTCAGTTCCGTGTACTGCTCCATATTGCGCACCGCCAACACCAGCACAAAGTCCCACTCCCCGGCGACGTAGTAACACTGCTGCACTTGCGGGCAATTGGTGAAGCTACGCTTCATGGCGTCCAGCAAATCCAGACGCTCACTCTCCACTTCGACTTGGGCGACGATGGTCAGCGGGTAGCCGAGCTTCTCCTGATCCACCACCGCCACAGTGCCTTTGATGAAGCCATCCTGAGTCAGGCGTTTAAGGCGGCGGTTAACGGCGGCTGAAGACAAATTGACCCGCGCGCCCAGTTCGATTTGGGACAGGCCAGCGTCTTGCTGGACTTCTGCAATCAGCTGCAGGTCGAAGGCATCGAGACTCATGGTGTGGGGGCTCGCAATAAAATTGATGTAAATCGCATAAATGAGTAATGGAAGTGCGGCGACGGCGCCAATTTCAAGAAAAGAGTGTGAGAGTTGCGAGATATTATTTCACTCCGCTGCCCGACACCTGGAGCCGACGATGCTGATCGCCAACCCTAACGCCAGCCGTATCCCCTACCCCGATGACCTCAAGGCCATCCTGAACATTCAGACAGCCGCCGAAAGCCGCGCCTGGCTGGCGAACTGGAACACCCTCAACCGCGCCGGCACACCCTTGTTCAGCCTGCCCGACCTGGCCGCCCATCTTGGTATCGCCGAACTCCTGATCAAGGATGAGTCGAGCCGTTCCCAGCTGGGCAGTTTCAAAGCACTGGGCGCACCGATAGCCTTGGTGCGGTTAATCCTGCGGCTGTTTCCCGAACACCCTTTCGAACCCCGGGGCCTGCTGATGGGCGACTACGGCGACGCCTTGAAGGACATTACGGTGATCAGCGCCACCGACGGCAACCATGGCCGTGCCCTCGCCGCGGCGGCACAAAGCGTCGGTTGCCGTTGCGTCATCGTGCTGCACGCCAACGTCAGCATCGAACGGGAACAGGCCATCGCCGCCTATGGTGCGCAGATCGTGCGAGTCCCCGGCAACTACGATGAATCGGTTGAAGAAGCCGCCGCGCTGGCTGTCGAGCACAACTGGCAGGTGGTGTCCGACACCTCCTACGAGGGCTACGAAGACATTCCTCGGGATGTGATGCAAGGCTACGGCACTATTGCAGCGGAAGTCGTTGAGCAGGCCGATGGCCAAGCCTTCACTCACGTGTTCCTTCAGGGCGGCGTGGGTGGTTTGGCGGCTGGCCTCGCCAGTTATTTCTGGGAGCTTTATGGCACAGCACGACCGGCGATGATCGTCGTTGAACCGCAACAGGCCGACTGCCTCTTCCAAAGCGCCCTCGCCGGCCATGCGGCGAAAACCCAAGGCTCGGTGGACTCAGTAATGGCCGGGCTGGCCTGCGGTGAAACCTCGCCCCTGGCCTGGAAGTTCCTGCAGACCAGCATCGACCACTTCATGACGATTGAAGACGAGGACGCCGTGAACGCCATGCGCATGCTGGCGCGGGGCAGTGATCGGGACGTTCCGCTGGTGGCCGGTGAGTCGGCGGTGGCCGGGCTCGCGGGGTTGATCCAGTTGCTCAAGTCGCCCCACCTGGCCGCTGAAGTGGGCCTTGATGAGTGCTCACGGGTTCTGCTCATCAGCACCGAAGGCGCCACCGCTCCTGCCGTTTACGGCGAACTGGTGGGAGAGACGGCTCGATCGGTGCTGGAACGCCAGCACCTCTGGTTGCAACGAAAATAAGGTGTGGCAGGAGGTTATCAACTTGTCAGTAGAATGGACTGCCATTCAAAACAGGTAGGAGTTGATCGATGCGCATCGCCTTGCTGTCAGACATCCACTTGTCCGTCAACGCGTTACCTTTTCCCGATGTGGATGCCGATATTGTCGTCCTCGCGGGAGACATCTCCCGACCGGCTGCGGCCATTGAGTGGGCCAAATCGTGCCCTGTTCCGATCGTGTACGTGGCAGGGAATCACGAGTTTTATGGCAGCGACTTGATCTCTACCTACGAACATTTGAACAGGTTGTCGCAAGGCACACAGATCCACGTATTGGAACGCTCGGAGTATCTCCACAACGGCGTGCGGTTTTTGGGTTGCACCCTGTGGTCGGACTATCGACTTTTCGATTCTGCAGAGCATCGGGCACAGGGTGTTGATCTGGCTACGAAGCTCATGCGGGACTTCACCCACATAAAAATCTCGCCCGATTTTCCAGACCTGTTCAGCCCGGCGGTTTCCCAACTGATTTTTTTACAGACCGTCGCCTGGCTGGAAGACTGCTTCACCCGCGACAGAACCACTCCCACGGTGGTGGTTTCGCATTTTGCGCCGACACAGTTGAGCATAAGCCCGTTATTTGAGAATTCGCCGATTAACGCGAGTTTTGTTTCAGACCTCGAAGACCGAATCAAGGTCTGGCAGCCGGCACTTTGGCTGCATGGCCATACCCATGGGAGCTTTGACTACCAGGTAGGCAAAACTCGCGTCATTTGCAACGCCCGGGGCTATGCAAAAAATGGCATTAATGAAAATCCGGATTTTAATGGCTCATACGTGATTGACCTGGATATCTGAGGCAACGCGGCCCTGCCTCCTGGAAGCCGGGTCCAGAAAACCGAGCAAGGCTTGGCGGGTGTCATGCAAGGCCGCCGAGTGTTCCATATCGAGGAAATGTCCGGTGTTCTTGATGGTATGGAAACGGGACTGAGGGGCATGATCGGCGAACAGCCGGGCGTCTTCGACCGAGGTGTACTCATCCCATTCGCCGTTGACAAACAGCAGCGGTATCTCGATGGCAGCGGCACAGGCGACATAGCAATGGGTGTCTTGGGTCAGCACCTCATTGACGTGGAAATGCATCTGCCTGTACTCGTGTTCGTCCAAGCTTCTGACATGGCGGTCATTAAAGCGTTTGAACAGCGATGGCAGGTGCTTGCCGATCGTGCTGTTGATCAAGCGACCGACACCGAGGCGGTCGCAAGCCTGGAGATGGTTCAGGCCGCTCTCCAGGTAATCGCGCATCGGCGTATTGATCCGCGCTGCGAATGAATTGATCACCGCCTTCTCGATTCGTCGCGGCCGCTGGGCCAGCGCCAGCAAAGTGGCCGCACCGCCCCAGGAAAAGGACAGCACGTGGTGCGCACCAAAGTGTTCGATTAAATCCAGCAGTATCGCGGCCTCGTCTTCCTTTCGGATCGGTTGGCCGTGGAGGTTGTGTTCCTTCGACTGACCGGCGTAGGGCTGGTCGTAGAGAACCACATTGAATCGCGGCTGCAGGTAACGCACCGTTTGGGCAAAAGATGCGGTCGTTGCCAGTGAGCCATTGACCAGAATGATGGTCTTGTCAGCGGCTGTGTTGAGATAGTGCTCGGTATAAACCTTGTACTTCCCGCAGATCTCGACGATGGCAGTTTTCGGCATCATGACATTTACTTCCTTGAACCCATTGGACTAAGCGCACAGCGTTTGGGATGCCCACAGGGCCCTATCGCAGAAAGCAGTACACGTGGACCTGACAGCGAAGTGCCAGGCCAATACATTAATAACTCAGGGTGATTTTCAAGCGTCAACGCACAGGCCTCCTCGGGCTTAATCTGGCAACACGAACAAGCAACAACAGCGCGAGGGTGCTCCGATGGTTACCGTGACCAATTAGTCACTGACTGACCATATGTTCAGAGTTAAGCAGGGATTTCTCCGTCTGCAAGAACGCAGACGAGTTATTGCGTCGAATCGCAAGCTAAGGCTTGAGGCGTGAGGAATCAGATGCGCAAGTGCGCACTCATGTAGTCAATGAAAACGCGCAGCTTGGGCGAGGCATAACGGCTGGCCGGCCACAGCATCCAGAAGACGACCTGGCGGTCAATGTAATCGTCCAGCACGGTGACCAACTGGCCGCTTTCCAGCGCTTCGCGCACCAGGAAGGCAGGCAGAAAGGCAATACCCCTGCCCTGGATTGCGGCATAGGCAAGAGGCTCGATCGTGTTCGACGTCATCGTGGCGGGCAGCACCAATTCAGTCTCGGAGGCTTCGAGCCGCAGCGGCCAACGCTCCAGCTTTCCCGTTGCGGGGAATTTGTGTTGCAGGCATAAATGGCGTTCCAGTTCACGAGGATTAGCGGGTACACCCTGCCGCTTGAGATACGTGGGCGATGCCACCAGCACATGTGCGCAGGAACCCAAGCGGCGCGCGGTCAAGCGCGAATCGGTTTGCTCGCCGGTCCGAATCACCGCATCGAACCCCTCCTCGATCACATCGACCATGCGGTCGCAAAAATCGATATCCAGTTCGACTTCCGGATACTGCTCCATGAACCCGTCAAAGGCCGGCATCATCAGGTCGCCCAGTAGAGGTGTGCCCACGCGAAGCCGCCCACGTGGACTGCCCGCCAGACCTGACAGCTCGGACTCGGCAGCGGTGACCTCGCTGAGGATGCGGCGGCATCGCTCAAGGAACAGGGTCCCCTCGGCCGTCAGCGTGATGCTGCGTGTGCTGCGATGAAACAGCCGTACATGCAAGCGCTCTTCCATTCGAGCGATGGTTTTGCCCACGGTCGAGGACGACACCCCTAACTGGCGGGCGGCCTCGGTAAAGCTGCGCGTTTCGGCAACCTGCACGAACATTGAGATGCCACTCAGACTTTCCATCACTTTTCCTGCTTGCCCGGTAGTACCTCACCAACAAGGTGGGATTACGGAAAAATCATCCGAAATGTTCGGCATCGCGGGATATTTTTCTTCACGAACTTTACGCCTACATTGCGCCCATCTCACCACTGATAGGTATCGATGTTATGTCCAAACTGCATACGAGCATCCAAATAGGCCCCTACCAAATTGCCCATCGCGTCGTCCTGGCGCCACTTACCCGGATGCGCGCCGAGCCGGGCGCCATCCCTGGCCAGTTGATGGCCGAGTACTACGCCCAGCGTACAACCGCTGGCGGGCTGCTGATTGGCGAAGCCACTATCGCCGCACCCAATGGCAATGGATACCTCGGTGCTCCTGGCCTGTATGACGACAGCCAGATCGCCGGCTGGAAGCTCGTGACCGACGCGGTTCATGCCAAGGGCGGCAAAATCTTTCTGCAGCTCTATCATGCGGGGCGTCAGTCCAATAGCCTCCTGCAGCCGGACGGCGGCCAGCCAGTGGCCCCTTCCGTTGTGGACCACGGCGGCCTCGCCTTCACCGAGACCGGCTGGACACCCGGCACCCCGGCGCGCGAACTGACCATCGCGGAAATCCGCGGGCTGGTAGACAGTTTCAGCGCCGCGGCCGAACGCGGTATCGCAGCCGGATTCGACGGCGTGGAGTTGCACTCGGCCAACGGCTACCTGTTCGATCAATTCCTCCAGGACGGTAGCAACAAACGTACGGATATCTACGGTGGCTCGTTCGAGAACCGCAGCCGGTTCCTGCTGGAAGCAGTAGAAGCGGTGATCGCCGTCTGGGGCAGCAATCGGGTGGCGGTGCGTCTGGGGCCAAGCGGCAATTTCGGCGATATGTCCGACAGCGACCCCGTCGGCCTGTTCACCTATGTCGCGCGCGAGCTGAACAAGCTGGACCTCGCCTATCTGCATCTGATCGAGCCGCGCATTTTAGGTGTCGCCGAGGACGATCGCCGGGACCAGAATCCGGTGGCGTCCCAACTCATCCGCCAGCACTACAAGGGCACCCTTATCGCGGCGGGCGGCTTTTCCGGTGAATCGGCCAAGGCGATCCTTGAAGCCGGCGATGCCGACCTGGTCGCTTTTGGCCGCCACTTCATCGCCAACCCTGACTTGCCAGAGCGCCTGCGCAAGGGCTGGCCGCTGAACCCATACGACCGCGAGACGTTCTTCGGGGGCACCGAGGTGGGTTACACGGACTATCCTTTCCATACCGAAGCTGCATGATCATTCGCACCGCGGGCAACTGGGGGTCGTAGTACCCCCAGCTGTCCAAAAAACCTGATCCACCTCATTAACGGGACCTGCCGGGCCCAAGGTGCATACTGGCTGATGGGAGGTGCTGAACAGATGAAGGACCTTTTCACCTACAGGCTTTTCACCAGGGTGGCGCGACTGGGCAGTTTTTCGGCCGCGGCACGCGAAGTGGGTCTTTCTCAATCCCAGGTTTCCAGAATTGTGGCCGAACTCGAAGCCGATCTCGGCACTCTGCTCTTGGCAAGATCGACACGCGCGGTCGTGCCCACGGAGGCAGGGGCGGATTTTCTGTCGCGCATGGAGCCCATCCTTGCAGCGGTGGAAGAAGCTGAGCAGAGCGTTCGCGGGGGTGGCGAGCTGCGTGGTGTCGTCCGGATCAGCATGCCAACGAGCATCGGCATCAGGGAAATCATTCCGCGTATCGCTCCGTTCGCGACATTACATCCCAACTTGCATATCCAGGTCCTGCTCGCCGATCACTGGCAGGATCTGGTCCGCGAAAACATCGATGTTGCGATAAGGCTAGGGCGGCTCTTGGATTCCAGCGCAACGAGCCGTCAGATCATGACCATCAAGCGATTCATTCTCGCCTCTCCCTCCTACTTGCGCGCCGCTGGAGAGCCGATCACACCGGAAGACTTGCAATCACATCGAATAGTTGCAGGCCCAGCCTCGACTGTCCCGAGCGGCTGGATGTTCACACGCAATGGAGAGACCAGGACCATTCAGCTCGAGGCTCACTTCTCCACCGACGAAAATGAGGGCGCTGTCGCAGCCGCAGCCGCTGGGTTGGGGATCACGTCGACAACGGCCTGGGCGTGCCGGCGTGAGCTGGAAAGTGGTGAACTCGTCACACTGCTCACCGATTGGGAGACCGAATCCGTACCTGTTCATGCCTACTTCCCCCATGGTTCACGCACCCGGGGTGCCGGCCGCGCCTTGATCGAGCATCTTGTAACCAGTCTTCTGGCTGAGGGTTGTGACACGTCGGGCCTGTAGGTTTATGCATCCCTTGCATAGAAGATAGCGAAAAAGAGTGGCTAATCAGATCCCGCCGAAGCTGCCAATTTAGTGTCACCCCCCTGCACGACGCACCGGTCGATCTATTCATCCGGACGGCGCGCTGGACGGCCTTTATTTTCATCCTTCCAGGAGAAGTGTCATGCGTATGACCGGCAATACTATCTTCATCACCGGCGGCGGCTCCGGCATTGGACGAGGCTTGGCCGAAGCCTTCCACACGCTCGGCAATCAGGTGATCATCTCTGGCCGGCGGATGGAGCGGCTACAGGAGACGCTCGGCGCCAATCCGGGTATGGCCGCCATTGAGCTCGACATTACCGACCCGGACAGCATCCAGGCGGCAGCGCAGAAGCTCATTTCCAATTACCCGAACGTGAATGTGCTGATCAACAATGCCGGCGTCATGATGCTGGATCACGCAGACAAGCCAGTGGACGATGCGCTCGCACTGTCGACCGTCACCACTAACCTGCTCGGCCCGATTCGCATGACCTCGGTCCTGATCGAGCATCTGAAGGCGCAACCTGATGCGGTGATCGTCAACGTCTCCTCCGTTCTCGGCTTCGTGCCGATGGCAGTGACGGCGGTCTATTCGGCGACCAAGGCAGCCCTCCATTCCTACACGTTGTCACAGCGCTACCTGCTGCGGGGACATGGCATCCAACTGGTCGAAGTCGCGCCGCCTTGGGTACGCACCGAGCTGCTCGATAGCAGCGAGGAAGAGCGCGCCATTCCTCTCGACCAGTTCATTACGGAAGCGATGAAGCAGTTCGAGAGCGGCGTGGACGAAATCCTCGTATCACCCGCCGAGGCGATGCGTGCCAACCCTGGCCCGAATGAGCATGCGTGGGTCAATCAGTTCAACGACATGATCGCAGCCGGGCCCGCTTTGGGCTGACCGCGACGATGTCAGAACTGGCAACATCAGGCGGCCTCAGCGATCGTCTGCCCTCATATTGCTAACAGGATCAAGACCATGACCGCACGCACACCCGCCGAGAACAAGGCCATCGTTCTCGAAGGCTTCGACACCCTATTCAACCGCAAGGATTTGGCTGCGGCCGAACACTTCTGGTCGCCCTCTTATATTCAACACAGTGCTCATGTGCCCCCAGGTCGCGAGGGCCTGTTCGATCTCGTCGCCACGGGATCGCCCACCCTGCATTACGAATGCCAGCTCGCGGTGGCACAAGGCGATTTCGTCATGCTGCACGGCCGATTCTCTGGCCTCGGCCAGCCGGTGAACTGGGTCGTGGTCGACATACTCCGCCTCGAGAACGGCGTGATGGTCGAGCATTGGGATGTCATCCAGGACGAGGCCACGCGCGAAAGCTCCGCGGGCGGCCATCCCATGTTCGGAGATCACTTCCCCGGCTGACGCCCCTCGAACAACCACTCGGTCGTTTGTTGCGGCGACGAACAACACAACGCATCGGTCTCGTCGAAATACTTGGCTATTGGCCCGCGCCTTGCTTTGGCATCTTTTGCGTGATGGGCGTTGCAGGATGCAGACCGCAAGCCTGGCAACGATCATGGCGTTTATGCAGAACCTGAACGGGGTGTTGATTGTGGCAAGCATCTAGACGACAGACCGCCCTACTTTCAGGAACACCCCCCAAGGTTGGGGACTTTCGCCCGCCAGAGCTGGCAGGCTTATTAATTGCCAAACTTCACTAAAAGCAGGCTGGCCACGCTCCGCGCGCAAATAAAAAAAATAAATGAACAACAAGGGGAGCCCTACCTTGAAAATTTCAACAATCTGCGTCGCGGGCAGCCTTTTGGTTTCGGTCGCGGCTACTGCTACAGGGATGATTCCCGTCATCGACCTGGACTTCACAAGGTCGGCTGCTGAAACGCTGAAAAAACGGGGAATCAACGACGCTTGTATCGTTGCCGCTTCAAACCCGAAAACGTTCACCTATTGCCGAGAAGGATCGCCAACGCTCTGGAAGTATCAGGCTTTGGATCTGGAACAACAGGCGGTGATCCTGAATGACGAAAAGCTGCTCCTGACAGACAACGGGCAAATCACCGTCGCGGAAGCCGATAGCGCAGCCTGCCAACAAGACAACCCTGCGCCATTGGTTAAACCGGCGATTACTCGTGGGCTAGCCCTCGGCCTGATCACCCTTTTTCTGTTGATTGGTTTGCGATACACCTACCGGGCAAGCCGCCGTCCGTAACCAAAACATGATTGGCAAAGGGTCGTCGTAAACCTGCGCAAATCACGAGTCAGCACAGACTCAAGAAGCAGTGCTATTTGACGAGTCGTGTTTCCTTGGAAGGCCTGTATCCGAAGTACGAGCTATAGCACTTGCTGAAGTGGCTGGGCGATACAAAGCCACACGCAACCAACACGTCCACCTGGGACAGCTCCGTGTGCTGGAGCAGTCGACGCGCCTCGGTAATCCGCAGCTCCATGTAATACCGTTGCGGCGTTGTGCCCAGTTGCTCCTTGAACAAGCGCTCGAGTTGTCGACGCGAACGGCCTGCGTATACGGCCAACTGCTCCAACTCCAGAGGCTCTTCGAGGTTGGCATCCATCAGCTTCACCACCTCGCGTAATGGCGCACTCACGCAGACATTTTCAGTCGGTTTTATCCGCCGATAACGCGACTCCTCGAAAGCAAGAATGTCCTCAATCCCCTCGACGAGGGCTTTGTCGTGCAAGCCTTTGATCCAGTCCAGCGCCATGTGGAATGCCCCCGAGGGACTGGAAGCCGTGAGCCGGTCTCGATCAATGACGTAGGGCTCACTGGTGACATGCGTCGCCTTGGAGATTTCCGCGAGTGCGGGGCGATGTTCGGGGTGAATCGCGCAACGATATCCGTCAAGCAAGCCTGCCCTTCCCAGGAACCATGCGCCATTCCACAACCCGGCCAGACTGACACCCTGGTCTGATGCAGCCCTCAACAGGGAGATGAGTTCATCCGTCGCTTTGAGTTCTGTCCTGTAACCGCCACAAATGACCAGAAGATCCAGGTCCTGGATCGCTGAACAATCGAAACGGGCATCCGGCCGAATGACCAGGCCCAGGTCACTGATGACCTCCTCATCGGTCAAGCCGAACGTTCGGGAAGAGAACAACCCGGGTCGCAGAAGATTCGCGGTGACAATCGTATCCAGTGCTTGCGTGAATGCGGGCAGCGAGAAATGCTCAAGCAACAGAAATCCTGCCCGAACCATTTGAGTTTTCTCGTTGGGGTTCTCATTCAGATAGCGGAGATTTTTCCCCTTCATGCCTCCGCTAAATTGGCGTCGTTCGATCAATGTTCGACCTACTCGGTTACGTAACCCAACCTGTCGTTGGGTGCGTTGATAAACCTCAATGCTAACTGTAGAAGTTTCAAAACCACTAGCGCCATTTTTGCGATTGATCAGGCCAGCTGAAAGCCGTGACGTAGAGGGTCCTTATCCGTTTTCCATGACGAACTGAAAAACCAAGAGGATTACTCCTCGGCGAGCCGTGTCACTTTCGCTGCGGCTCGTAACTGAACCACCTGTGATTCCTCGCTCACCGTCGAGGTGACCATCGTTGCAATAATGGACTTGAGCGCCAACTGCCCCACCGGCTGACCCTGACTGTCAGTGACTACCAATTCGTCGAGTCCCGCTTCAACCAGTCGTTTGACCGCCGACTCGAGTGACGTCCCCATGGTTACCGCCAGCGTTGCTCCAGCCTTCGCCCGAACAAACGGCCGCATGATGGCCTCGACGCTGATCACCCGCCCCCGGTTCACTTCCTTGACGAAGTTGGCAATGTAATCGTCGGCAGGACTCATGACGATCTCCTGCCGGGTGCCTTGTTGCACCACCTCACCGTCACGCAAGATAGCGATGCGATCACCGATGCGCAGCGCCTCATCAAGGTCATGGGTAATGAACACGATGGTCTTCTTAATCTCTTTTTGCAGGTCCAGGAGCACCGATTGCATGTCCATGCGGATCAGCGGATCAAGGGCCGAGAAGGCTTCATCCATCAACAGGATCGGCGCATCACTGGCCAGTGCCCGGGCCAGGCCAACGCGCTGCTGCATGCCGCCGGAAAGCTGATTGGGATAGTGACGCTCGTAACCTTTGAGCCCTACCCGATCCAGCCAGCCCCTGGCGATCTCTTCTTGTTTGCCACGGGCCAATCCCTGGATCTCCAGCCCATAGACCGCATTGTCGAGCACGGTCCGGTTCGGCAGCAGCGCGAACTTCTGAAACACCATGGAAATTCTGTGCCGGCGAAATTCTCGCAAATCATTCTGGCTCATCTTGAGCACATCGACGCCACCGACGATGACTTCGCCGGCCGTGGGTTCGATCAATCTATTGATATGTCGGATCAAGGTCGATTTGCCCGAGCCGGAAAGCCCCATGATCACCTGAATGCCCCCCGACGGCATGCTGATATTGATGTCCTTCAAGCCCAGTACATGACTGTGATTGCTCAGCAGTTCGGCCTTGCTCATGCCCTGTTTGACCCGTTCGATACTGGCGTGCGCCTGGTAACCGAAGATCTTGTAGAGATGCTTGATTTCGATGCCGAAATCGTTGGTCAGATTAGTGGCCATGGACCCGCTCCAGATGCTTTTGCAACCTTCTGCCGTAGGCTTGGCTGACCCGATCGAAGATCACCGCAATACCGACAATGGCCAGGCCGTTGAACATGCCCAGGGTGAAGTATTGGTTGGAAATGGCTTTGAGCACCGGTTGCCCGAGCCCCTGAACCCCAATCATCGACGCGATGACCACCATGGCCAAGGCCATCATGATTGTCTGGTTGATGCCGGCCATGATCGATGGCAACGCCAGAGGTAACTGGACATTTTTCAGCTTCTGCCAGCTGGATGAGCCAAAGGCGTCGGCACACTCCATCATCTCGGCGTCGACGTGGCGGATACCGAGATTGGTCAGGCGGATCATTGGCGGCAAGGCGTAGACCACGACCGCAATCAGCCCCGCGACCTTGCCGATCCCCAGCAACATCACCACCGGAATCAAATAGACAAAACTTGGCAGGGTCTGCATCACGTCCAGTACCGGGCTGACCAGGTTCTGCAGACGATTGGAGCGGGCCATCGCGATGCCGGTCGGCAAGCCGATGACAACGGATATCACCGTGCAGACGAAGATCATCGACAGCGTCTTCATCGTGTCGGACCACATGTCCAGATACCCGATAGCCATCAGCGTGAACACGCAACCCAGGACAATTTTCCAGCTGCGGCTGGCGAACCAGGCAATCAGGGCGACCAGCACAATGATGATCGGCCATGGCGTCGTGGTCATGAACCGTTCGGACTGATTAAGGAACACTTGCAACGGCTGGAAAAAGGCCTCGAAGCTATCGCCGTAGGTGCTGGTGAAATTGCGAAAGGCACCGTCGATGGCCTTTTTCAAGGCCCGGAGTCTTTCGTCCTCCATATGTGGAAAGCTGAGTAACCACTCCATGACATTCCCCTTTCGTAGAAGACCGTAAGAACGCTGGCAGGTCATTTCAATACATGGGTGTTTTTATTGTTGTCTGCGCAAAGGGGTCGATGCAGCCGGTCACAACGGGCTGCATTGACCCGAGAGATTAAAGTGCAGCTTTGATCTTGCTGCTCGCTTCAGGCGTGACCCACTGACTCCAGAGCGCTTCGTTGTTTTTCAGGAAGTACTTGGCGCCTTCCTCCCCGGTGGCCTGGTTATCGGTCATCCAGGCAATCAGTTTGTTCACCGTCTCGTTGGACCAGGCGCGCTTGTTCAGGTACGCCATGACGGTCGGCGAGCGAGCCGCGAAGGATTTGGTGGTCAAGGTAAAGACCCGATCGATCGGCCAGCCATTCGGTTTTGGATCAGGGCAGTCGGCGACCGTATTGCAACGTTTCCACTCCACCGGATCGACAGCAAGGCCATTTTCCAGTTTCACCATCGGGTACTTGCCCAACAAGGCGGTGGGCTCCCAATAAAACCCCAACCAGGGCGCCTTGCGCTCGTAGGCTTTGGCAATGGAGCCGTCCAGCGCCGCTGCCGAACCGGTATCCACCAGCACAAAACCGGCCTTCTCGAAGCCATAGGCCTTGAAGAACTGACTGGTCACCACGGTGCCGCCCCAACCTTGCGGGCCGTTGTAGATCGCGCCTTTTTTCTTGTCGTCAGGGGCCGGGAACAGTTCGGGATGCTTCTTCACATCATCGAAGCTCTTGATGTCGGGGTGGGCGTCAGCAATGTACTTTGGAATCCACCAGCCTTGAGAACCGCCGTCGGATAAGGAGCTTGCTGCCTGAACCAGGTTACCGCTTTGAATACCCTTCTTCGCGACCTCCGGAACCAGGTCGATCCAGCCTTCGGGGGCGATATCGGGCCGACCCTTTTCAGTCATCGAAGTGATGGTTGGAACCGTATCGCCAGAGACCAGATCGGCATTACAACCGTAGCCGGCATTGAGGATCAGCTTGTCGACATTGGCCATCACTTCAGCTGATTGCCAGTTCATGTTGGCGATCGTCACATCACCACACTCAGACGCTGATACCCAACCCGTGAAGGCAACAATCCCCAGTGCAAGTCCCGTCTTCGAGAAAGACTTTATATTCATAAACGCTAACCTCGATTGCGGCCAGAGTTAAGGAGGGCCAACTACCGCGTCATTGGACCTTCTTTCGTGTCAGCAGAATGGGCAAATGGACTCATGGAACTGGCGACCGAAGCCGCCGAATCCAGACCTGCTTTTATTGTTTTATCGAAGCCGTCGGCGATCATGGCTTCGAGGCCCGCCGCTGTGACGCCGCGGTAACTGATGAGCGCCTGCAAGAGTTCGTCGACGGTGTGCCCATTGCCGATCAGCTGGCTGGCATCGACCACCACCGCATTGGCCGCGCGTTGGGCAATGGCGGGAGGCAAGCCTCTACTCACGGCATGTTGGAACAAGCTGCGAGCCAGCAACGCCGGGTAAGCAGGCCCTGTTCCCACCAGCGCTGTCAGGTAGTTCAACTGGTGTTCGGTAAAGACTTCATCGGCGCTGCCGAAGGTTTCGAACAGCCGCTGGGCGAACGCTTTCTGCTCGTCGGTGACCTCTTGCGTGACCAACCAGGGTGTATAGGACTTGCCGATCTCCGCGGCGGCGTTGGCCATGGCGCGAATCACCTGACGACTGCCAGTACGCTGTACCACCTCTTCCAGGGACACGCCGGCCATCAACGAAATCACCAGTCGGTTTTCAGCAAAAATCTTCACGTCGACAAACTGCTCGGGACGTACTGACACGATGACCACATCACAACGTTCCACCAGTGCCTGGTTGTCCCGCGTTACCGACACCTGTGACCACTTGGCACTCGGTAACGGGTTGCTGGCGCTGCGATTCGAAAGCACCAACGCACCGGGCTGGACAAAAGCCTTGTCGAGCATCGCCAGAGCAATCGAGCGGCCAAGCCATCCCGATCCACCGATAATGCCTATCGTGGGTTCGTCGAACATTTGAACCTGCCTTCGTCAGTCAGAAGTCGCGGTCAATCAGGAGTTGGCGGTGAAACTTCATCCATCACATACCCATGGCGGGAGTAGAAGCGTTTCAATTCTCGCTCCAGGGGTTCATGGCCGGTGAATATCTTCACGTACTCGGGAATCCGCCGCATTCGCTCCCCGACATCCTCTCGGGTGTTGGTGCTGATATAGCCAATCTGCGTCAGGTAAATCGTTCGAGCCCGCACATCGGCGGCGTCAAATGCATAGTCGAAACGCACGAACATCCGGATAAGGGCTTCGCGCCTGGCAATGTCCGCCACCCGGATATGTTCGGCCACTTCAGCGGACTGCAAGGCCCAGCTGCGCATCGCAAATTCAAACTGTGAATCGAACAGTTCCGGGTTCAGCCAACAGTCAAAAACGTTGAGCATCGCCTCGGCAATGCTTTCGGCATAACACTCTGTCTGGGCGATCAGATTGCCGGTGTTCTTCACCCGCCAGCGCTCGATCAATGCGGCCAGCAGCTCTTCGCGATCCTTGAAAAACCAGTAAAAACTGGTTCTCGACAACCCCAGTTTTTTGGCCAGCGGCATCACCCGCACCGTGTCGACGCCGCACTCGGTCAGGCTTTCATACGCTGCATCGAGCCACCCTTCCAGGGACCCTCTCCAGCCGGTTTCTACTGCTTTGGTTTGTTCGTTCATGGCTCGATCCTAGTCGCTCACCCGACACCGCGCAAGCAAAATGTACACCTGTGTTCAGCTTGTTGACACAGGTGTACATTTCGCCCTAACGTAATTTCAACGTAGGTCCTTGCCCTCTTCCGGAGAGTCTTGACGATGCTGAATGATCCGCTCCTCCAGCCCTATCAGTTGAAGCACCTGACTCTCAGAAACCGCATCATGACCACCGCCCACGAGCCGGCCTATCCCGTAGACGGCATGCCCAAGGATCTCTATCGCGCCTACCACGTGGAGCGGGCGAAGGCCGGCGTGGCCTTGACCATGACGGCCGGGTCCGCTGCGGTTTCGCGGGACAGCCCACCGGTGTTCAACAACATCCTCGCCTACAAGGATGAGGTGGTCGGCTGGATGAGAGACCTCACCGACGCCTGCCACGAACATGGCGCTGCGGTCATGATCCAGTTGACCCATCTTGGTCGGCGCACGCGTTGGGACAAGGGCGACTGGTTGCCCGTGGTCTCACCGTCATTCGAGCGAGAGGCTTCCCATCGCTCCTTCCCGAAGAAGATGGAAGACTGGGATGTGGAACGCATCATCAAGGACTATGCCGACGCCGCCGAGCGGATGAAATTTGCGGGTCTGGACGGCATCGAACTGCAAGCCTACGGGCATCTGATGGATCAATTCTGGTCGCCGCTGACCAACGACCTCGATGGCCCCTATGGCGGCTCCATCGATAACCGACTGCGCTTTACCTTCGACGTCCTCAGCGCCATTCGCCAGCGCGTCGGCCATGAGTTCATCGTCGGCGTGCGCTATACCGGCGACGAACAACTGCCCGGTGGACTGACCCCGGCCGATGGTCTGGACATCTCCAGACGTTTGAAAGACAGCGGCATGGTGGATTTTCTTAACGTTGTGCGTGGACACATCGACACCGACGCTGGCTTGACCGACCTGATTCCGATCCAGGGCATGCGCAACTCACCGCACCTGGACTTCGCAGGAGAGATTCGCGCCGCCACCGACTTCCCCACCTTTCATGCGGCGAAGATCCCGGACGTGGCCACCGCCCGCCATGCCATCGCCTCGGGCAAGATCGACATGGTGGGCATGACCCGCGCGCACATGACCGATCCCCATATCGTGCGCAAGATTATCGAGGGTCGCGAAGAGGATATTCGCCCCTGTGTCGGCGCCAACTATTGCCTGGACCGGATCTACCAGGGCGGTGCGGCCTATTGCATCCACAACCCGGCCACCGGCCGTGAAACCACCCTGCCCCATGACATCCCCAAGGCGCCGAGGAAACGCAAAATCGTGATTGTCGGCGCCGGTGTCGCCGGGCTGGAAGCGGCGCGAGTGGCGGCCGAGCGCGGTCACGAGGTGGTGGTGTTCGAAGCGGCCAATCAGGCCGGCGGCCAGGTTCGACTCACCGCGCAATCGGAGCGGCGGCGGGAAATGATCAGCATCGTCGAGTGGCGCATGGCCCAGTGCATGGCCCGAGGCGTCAGCTTTCGTTTCAATACCTGGGCCGAGGCCAGCACCGTCCACGACGAAAATCCGGACGTGGTGATCATCGCCACCGGCGGCCTGCCCCACACCGAGATTCTTTCTGCGGGCAATGAGCTGGTGGTCTCGGCCTGGGACATTATTTCCGGGGATGTGAAACCCGGGCGCAATGTCCTGCTGTTCGACGACGCTGGTGATCATGCGGGCCTGCAGGCCGCCGAGTTCATCGCCAAAAGCGGTGCAAAAATCGAGATCATGACGCCGGACCGGACCTTCGCACCGGAAGTCATGGCGATGAACCTGGTGCCCTACATGCGCTCGCTGCAAGCCCTGGATACCACCTTCACCGTCACCTTCCGACTGCTCGCCGTCGAACGCGAGGGCCATGATCTGCTGGCGACCATCGACAGTGACTATGGCAGTGCGCGCAAGGTCCGACGCGTCGATCAAGTGGTGGTCAACCATGGCACCCGACCGCTGGACGAACTGTATTTCGAGTTGAAACCCGTCTCCAGCAACGGCGGCGTGGTCGAACATCAGGACTTGATCGTCGGCAACCCACAAAACGTGCTGACCAACCCGGACGGCAGATTCCAGTTGTTTCGCATTGGCGATGCCGTGGCTGCGCGCAACACCCACGCGGCGATCTACGATGCCTTGAGACTGGTCAAGGACTTGTAAACGAACCCAGGTGAAGAATCATGCCAAGAGATGAAACACCCTCGTGGAGAATTGCCGGAAAAAACGGCATTCAGGGGCCGATCGAAGGTTCTCTCTATTACTCGTCCTCGATGGATGACTGGTTGCCGACAAAAGCTGAAGGCTTCTGGATCAAACCGCTGTTCGAGGACAGCGAGCGCGGTGAAAAAACCCTGTTGATGAAAGTCGACCCTGGCGCGCATGTCGCCAGCCACACCCACGAAGGGGAGCTTGAACAACTGTTCGTGTTGCAAGGCTCATTCTTTGATCAGGATCGAACGCTGAACGTCGGCGACTACTGTTGCCGTGCCCCCGACGCGGCACACAGTGCGGGCTCGGTACAAGGGGCCATTCTGATGGTGATCTATACGCGCAGATGATCAGACGCTGCGCCTAAACGATGGCGGGATACCCATCGACACTGTCGGGCCAACGGGTCAGAACCTCGAAGCCGTCGTCAGTGACCGCGACCATATGCTCCCACTGAGCCGAAAGTGAGTGATCCTTGGTGACCACGGTCCAGCCATCAGCCAGGGTTTTCACATGGCGTTTGCCAGCGTTCAACATGGGTTCAATGGTGAAGATCATGCCGGCTTTCAGTTTCAGGCCCTGGCCTGGGAAGCCGTAGTGAAGGACCTGCGGCTCATCGTGATAAATCTTGCCGATACCGTGACCGCAGTATTCGCGCACGACGCTGAATCCGTCTCTTTCGGCCACCTTCTGAATGGCATGGCCAATGTCACCCAAGGTAGCGCCGGGGCGGACGACGCGAATACCGGCACACATCGCTTCATAGGTCGTCTCTGCCAGACGTCGGGCTTCCGGGCCGGGCTCACCCACGAAGTACATGCGGCTGGTGTCGCCGTACCAACCCTCCTTGATAACGGCAATGTCGATATTGACGATATCGCCATCCTTTAGTGGCGTGGCCGAAGGAATGCCATGGCAGACCACTTGGTTGACCGATGCACACACGGTTTTCGGGAAGCCGTGATAGCCGACATTGCCCGGAATCGCTTTCTGCACGTTGACGATGTAGTCGTGACAGAGCCGATCCAGTTCGTCGGTGGTGACCCCCGCTTTGACATGCGGAGCAATCATGGCCAGGACCTCGGCGGCCAGCGTGCCCGCAGCCCGAGACATGGCTATTTCTGCCGGGGTATTGAGCTTTACATTGGTCTTCATTGCTTGGTTCCTGATGCTGCATCAACCTGGGCGCTTTGCGAAAAATCGGCGAGTGCGCACAGCTGTTTTACATCGAGGCCGCCAGCCAGTTCGGCACGAATCAGCACGCGGCAGATGTCGCTGTGGTCCAGGTTGGGATGTAACTCCGCAAGCATCCCGATGCGCATCCAGTGCTCGGCTTGTGCGTTGATCGAGCGACTCAACGCATCGCTGGCGACGCGCAGATTCTCGTGCATGGCTTCTGAAATTTTTACGATACCCACTGCTCAATCCAATATGAAATGTATATGGATCGTATATTAGTCGGTAGTCGTGTGAAATTGCAATTTCACGGACAAAACGCGCTGAGGCCGCCTGGATTGAAGGCGGATCAGGTGCAACCGATGGTGAACGGGTTCAGACCGGCACGCGAGTGGTGTACTTCACCCGCGATAGCGCGAACTGTGAGCTGGCATTCGCAACAGAGGGATGTCGCAACAGGGTGTGCATCAAGAATTGCTCGTAGTCTCGAATATCAGCCGCGACGATCCGAAGCAGGTAATCCCATTCGCCCGATACGGTGTAGCACTCGAGAATGTTCTCCTGGTCTGCGACGAAGCGTTCGAAGACTTCGGCATCCTGCTCGTCGTGGGACTTGAGCCGCAGCGAGCAGATCACATCGACATCGCGATTGACTGCCCGTCGATCAATCAAGCGAACGGTAGCCCCCAGGACGCCTGTTTCTTCCAATGCCCGAACTCTTCTCCAGCAGGAGGCTGGCGAACTGGACACCGCTTCAGCCAACGCTATTCCATTGAGGCTGGCATCGGACTGCAAGGTACGAAGGATACGTCGATCCAGATTATCGAGCTGAATGGTTTTTTCCATTTTAGGCCTACTTGTGAATTCAGAATTTCATAGTAGTGCACCACCACGAAATACTGATCAAACAATATCGGCTCCAGTCGGCAAACTAACCATTCAGTTTGTCCGTCACTC
The DNA here is from genome assembly GCF_057837605.1 of Pseudomonas sp. GL_093. Lineage (NCBI taxonomy): Bacteria > Pseudomonadati > Pseudomonadota > Gammaproteobacteria > Pseudomonadales > Pseudomonadaceae > Pseudomonas > Pseudomonas sp. GL_093. Next base: position 4,431,449 of record NZ_CM174448.1, read on the forward strand.
TTTTCCCATCAAACCAGGCGATCTGCCTCGGTAGGGACGCAAACCGCACAGTGCTCCGTGCCTGTGCTCGTGCGCTGTGGCGGTGGAGATCTCATGCGGAAAATCAGTTTTTCCCCGGCCGGCATCGTCATCCTGTCGGGCGTGGTCGCCGCCCTGCACTTGGGCAAGGTTTCCCCGGCCATTCCCGCTCTCCAGGCCTCGTTGAACCTGACGATGGTGCAGGCAGGGTTCCTGCTATCGCTGACGCAACTGGCGGGTATGCTTGCCGGCGTTTTGATCGGTGTATTCAGCGATGGCATGGGCCTGCGCAGAAGTATCATTAGCGGTCAGATGATCCTGTGCGTCGCCAGTGTCATTGGTATGGGGGCGCGGCAGCCCGATGAGCTGCTGATGCTTCGAGCCCTGGAAGGCCTGGGCTTCCTGCTCACAACATTGCCGACGCCCGGATTGATACGACAACTGGTTTCTCGCGAGCGCCTGGCTTTACATCTGGGGCTATGGGGATGCTACGTAGCGATCGGTACGTCCATTGCTTTTATCGCTGGCCCCACATTGATAGAAGTTATGGGATGGCAAGGGTGGTGGGGCGTTCCGGCCATCTGTTCGGCCGTAATGATTATCTGGCTTGTACGGGCCGTGCCATCCGATCGACAGCGCCGGCCACCAGAGACTGCTTCTGCGCGGTGCACAGCGGCGGCCAGTGAAGCCTGGACGCATCGACTATGGACAACGCTGAAGGCGAGCGGCCCTTGGCGCGTAGGCATCGCCTTTGCCATGTACGCGGGGCAGTGGATTGCCGTCATTGGCTTTCTGCCATCGATCTATGCCGACACCGGTTTGTCGGTGCCGATGGCAGGTGCGCTGACGGCGCTCGCCGCGTTCGTCAATATCAGCGGAAGTACCTCGGCAGCGCTGTTGCTGCATCGGGGTATCAGTGCCAGGCGGCTGTTGTTGGTCGGATACATGTGCATGGCCATCACGACGCTGCTCGCGTTTGGCCAGTTCACTCAAGGCATGCCTGTCGTGCGTTATGGCGCCGTACTGGTCTTTTCAGCCGTCGGCGGCGTCATCCCGGGGACGCTATTCATGATCGCCGTGAGCGTTGCGCCCAGTGAACGAACCGTGTCGACGGCTGTGGGTTGGGTGCAGCAGATTTCATCAATGGGCATGTTTGTCATGCCACCACTGCTGGCCAAGTTGGCCGGTTGGGCGGGTGGGTGGCATTGGACCTGGTTGGCGACAGGACTGGCATCGTTGATTGGCCTGCTGCTTGCGGCTGGCTTGGCACAAGACGATTACGTTTCATCTATGCCAGAGAAGGAATATTTGTGAGGCCTGGGCCTATGAGGTCGCCCCTGCCCCACGATCCGCACTGTTGAACCACTCCTATTGCAAGATTGCTCGATGGCCAGACTTGAAGCCAACATCCCTGGCTTGCCAAACCACGACCAGACCGAGCAACGCCAAAACCAGCAGCGTTGGGGGAAAAGAACTGGGTCCCTCCTTCTCCAGCAACAGCCCACCAACGATGGCACCCGCTGCCACTGCCAGATTGAAAATGGTGACCAGCATCGACTGCGCGACATCGGCGCCGTCACCGGCGGTATCGGCAATGGCCGTCTGTAGCAGCGTTGGCGCCCCACCGAACGTCAGCCCCCAGATCGCAATGCTCAGGAGCACAAGGCCGGGCGAGGTGCTTGCCATTCCCAACACCAGCGCCGCCATCGCGAAGACTGCCAGACTAAGAAGTGTCAGCGCGCGCAACCCGCGATCCACCCACATTCCGGTGACTGCAATGCCGACGATAGAGGCGACACCAAAGAGTAGAAGCACGAGGTCTATTCGCTGGCCAAGTCCGACGGAAACCAGGAATGGCGCTATGTAGGTATAAAGGATGTTGTGCGCAAGTATCCAAACGAAAATCACAAAGAGTATCGAGCGCAGTCCTGGGGTCAGAAGAATGCTGCGGATCGGCTGACGCTGACGGTCAGTTTGTCCCGCGTAGTCAGGAACGCCAAACCGCACCCACACGAACAGCAGTAACGCGAGGGCTGACATGATCCAGAACACGCCACGCCAATCAAACAGAGCACCCAGCCAAGTGCCCAGGGGCACACCGAGACACAAAGCAACGGGTTGACCGATACCGACCACCGCCAAGGCCCGTCCCTGCAAATCATGGGGCACCATGCGGCGTGCATAACCGGCCAACAGTCCCCATATCACGCCCGCCGCCATTCCGGCGATGAAGCGCGCGACCAGGGTCAGTACATAGTGGGAGGACAATGCCGTCACGGTGTTGAAGACCAACAACCCGCCGATCGCCATCAGGAACAACGGCCTCCTGCGCCATTTTCGCGTAGCAGCAACGACCGGAATCGCCGCCAGCACCGAACCCAAGGCGTAGAGCGTAATCAACTGACCCGCCATGGCCTGCGAGACACCCAGCCCCTGCCCGATCAGGGGCAGCAGGCCGGCAGGCATGGTTTCCGTCATGATGGTGATGAAGCCAGCCATCGTAAATGCCAACAGTCTCCACACAGGCAGCCTTTGCGCAGAAGACGTTTCGTCGGGCCCCGTTGTTATCAATCCATTGTCGCGTTGCATGGTCATCCTGGTATCCCTGATAAAGACTTCATTCCCTGGAATGATCGTTCCAGTACTGGACAAAAAAATCCTGGCCGATGCCAGGTATCGCGCTCGCGACGCCGGAACAATCGCTTGCGCGCTATAACGAATCTAGCGCGACATCGACCACATCCAGCAAGCGTTGCCGACGATTCTGGTGAGCGCTGCCTTTACTCAATACCCGCAGGCCCTGGATCGTGTTCACGATAAAACGTGCGAGCGCGCGAGGGTTCTTATGCATGGCGATTTCTCCTTCTGCCTGGCCACGGATGAGCGCGCGCTCCAACGCTTTCTCCAGACGCAGGAAGTTACGCGAGACCAACTCGGCAACAGACTCGTCCTGGCCGGCCAGTTCCAGTGTGGCATTGGCAGCAAGGCAGCCACGTTGCCCGGTATCGCTGAGTTCATCATTCACGATCCTCATCAGCAATTGCTGGATCAGTCCTTTGACCGAGCCAGACTCCTCGAGCAGCGCTACGTTCGTGACAGTCAGATCGTGATACCGGCGCAGTGCATGCTCGTACAATCCATGCTTGTTCTCAAAGGCGTTGTAGAGGCTGCTTCGAGACAATCCGGTACCGTCAACCAGATGCTGTATCGACGTGGCGCAATAGCCGAGTTGCCAAAAAACCTGCATGGCAGCGTCGACAATTTCGTCGTGCTCAAATTCCTTGGGACGCATCGGATTACTTCTCTGGAATGATCATTCCAGAAAGGTACGGACTTCCTTTTCGCCAGTCAAGGATGGTATGAGGCACCCACCTACTCCGTCTCACCGGGAAAATCTGGCGACTTGAAGTCCGACTTCAATAGCTGAGGGAATGAAGTGCTGAGCAATCATCGTTTGTACCCCTACTCGATGATGCTCAGAATTCGTGGTGCAGACGTTAGCCGTTGTTCTTCCAATTGATCGAGTCAGTACCTGTCAGAAAGAGAGCGATTCACCCTTTCACACCGCACCATTCGACTCAGGAGATAACAATGAATAAAACCATTTCTCGTCGTAGCGGAGGTCAGATATTGGTGGATGCCTTACGCATCCATGGCGTCAAAAGAGCTTTTTGTGTTCCGGGAGAAAGCTACCTCGCGGTTCTCGACGCATTGCATGACGTGCCAGAAGAAATCGATCTGGTGGTGTGCCGTCAGGAAGGTGGGGCGGCCTATATGGCAGAAGCCTACGGCAAGCTCACTGGAGAGCCTGGCATCTGCTTCGTGACCCGAGGCCCGGGTGCAACGAACGCCTCGGTTGGCGTTCACACTGCGTTCCAGGATTCATCGCCGATGATTCTGTTCATTGGCCAGGTCGCTCGCGATCAGCAGTATCGCGAAGCCTTTCAGGAAGTTGATTTTCGCCAGATGTTTGGCCCCTTGGCGAAATGGGTCGTGCAAATAGACGACACCCGCAGAATTCCCGAACTGATCAGCCAGGCGTTCCACCGAGCGGTCAATGGCAGGCCTGGGCCTGTAGTGGTCGCACTGCCGGAAGACATGCTGACCGAAATGGCGGAAGTCAGTGATGCAGGGCCGTTCAAACGCGTATTGATGACCCCGGCAGCCGAGCAAATGGCCGCCATGCAGCCACTGCTTGAGCGATCGGAGCGGCCATTGATGGTGCTGGGTGGCAGCGGTTGGGATACCGAGTCAGTACGCGACATTCGCCTTTTTGCTGAACAGCAAAATATCCCGGTTGCCGCCTCCTTTCGCTGCCAGGACCTGTTCGACAATCGACACCCGAACTATGTCGGTGATCTTGGTTTCGCCGCGTCAGCGCAGCTGTCCTCCGCGGTAAAGAACGCCGACCTGCTGTTGGTCGTGGGCTCCAGAATGGGTGAGGTTTCAACGGGCGGATATGCGGCCTTGGACATCCCGGTACCGAAGCAAACCTTGATCCATATTCACCAAGGCATCGAGGAACTGGGGCGGGTTTACCAGCCTGCGTTAGCGATAAACAGCAGCATGTCGACCTTTGCCAAATCAGCCGCAAAACTTCCGGCGGTGACCAGCCAGATAAAGAGTGAATGGACGCGCACCCTCAACAAAAACTACCGCGAAAATCTGCAACACTCGCCCTCCCCAGGCGACGTCCAGATGGCCGAAATCATTGAGTGGTTGAATCGCAGACTTCCAGACGACGCGATCCTGACCAATGGCGCCGGAAATTATGCCGTCTGGCTTCAACGCTTCTATCAGTTCCGCCAATACCGCACCCAGCTAGGCCCTACCAATGGCTCCATGGGCTACGGCGTTCCTGCTGCTGTGGCCGCCAAACTGACTTGCCCGGATCGAGTGGTGGTTTCGTTTTCCGGGGATGGCTGCTTCTTGATGAACGGTCAGGAGATAGCGACTGCAGCGCAATATGGCGCCCATGTGATTTTCGTTGTGATCAACAACGGAATGTACGGAACCATCAGAATGCACCAGGAACGCAATTACCCTGGACGCGTGTCAGGCACTGAATTGCTCAACCCGGATTTCGCCGCACTTGCCCAAGCCTATGGACTGCATGGCGAGGTGGTAACAACCACGTCGGAGTTTGCGCCAGCGTTTGAACGCTGCCTTGATATGTCCCGGCCATCCTTGATTGAGGTCAGAGTCGACCCTGAAGCATTGACCCCTCGACTCAGCCTGACTCAGATCAGAGAGCAATCAAGCAAGAAGTGAGCGGCAATTTTTTCCATTTTGGGCGCCTGATTCACGCTGTAGAAGGCGCCTTTTTTTGAGCTTGTGACTCATCAGTTCATCGACCTGTCCCACCTACAACAGCAGTCGATCAATGGCCTGAACAGCATGCATCCGCAAAGACAAACCCTGCACAACGAACTGCACGCGCGTCCGTCACTGTATTTCGACGAGCCGGCCCATGTGTTTCATCTGGCCTTCCTTGGCGGGGAACCGGAGTGCAATGCGCTGCTGGAGCGCTGCTGCCCTACCCCGATCGATCCTCATGCCGCCCAAGGCATCACCCAACTCGATGGCCACGCCCTGAAATGGGAGCGCCACGCCGAGTTCTTCACCCTGACCCTGGTGGTCACTTCATCCAGCGATGACCTGTCCTGGACATCGCTGCCCGAGGTGCTGGCGCAGAAGGTCGAAGCGCATTTGCCGCAGCTGATCAACTCGGTGCAGATCGTTGTGCGTGGCGAAGCCGACCTGGACCTCGCCGGCTACGGCTTCAAGGACCCGTGCGGTTCCTGCGTGGGCGGTGGCGATGCGGTGGTCTGGAGCGATTTTCGTCTCAGCGAGGATGGCAACAACCACATCCTGTTCGTCAACCGGCGCCTCAACGCCTACCGCCAAGGGCGGATGATCCGTCGTCTGCTGGAAATCGAGACCTACCGCATGATGGCCTCGCTGTCGTTGACCACGGCCAAGACCTTGAGCGCGCAACTCGATGTCTTTGACAAGACCTTGGTCACCCTCTCCGAGCGTAACGCCGACGCTGACAGCGGCAACGCGAAAGCCCTGCTGGCGGACATCTCCAACCTGTCAGCCCAAGTCGTCAGCAGTACCGCGAAAACCCGCCACCGCTTCAGTGCCACCCAAGCCTATGCGCAACTCGTGTACGAGCGCCTGGGCGAGTTGCGGGAAAGTCACGTAGGCGATTGCCAGCGCCTCGGGGTGTTCATCGAGCGCCGCTTCAAACCCACCGTCAGGTACTGCACCGCCACCGAACAACGCCTGGAGCACCTGGCCAAAAGCGTGGCCAACCTGGGCGACCTGTTGCAAGCCCGGGTTCAGGTGGAAATGGAAGAACAGAACTCGGAAATTCTCAAAAGCCTGAACGCCCGCGCCGACGCCCAGATCAAGATCCAGCGCGCCGTCGAAGGTCTGTCGATTATTGCCATTACTTACTACCTGCTGAACCTGCTCAAGCTTGGCTACTCAGGGTTGCACCTGCTCGGCGTCGAGGTGGCCCCGCGAGAAGCGATGCTGGCGATGACGCCCCTCGCGATTGCGATCCTTGCGCTGATTATTTTCCGCATCAAGAAAGTCAAAGAGCACTGAAACGGTGAATCGCCGGGAGGCGCCATCATTCATCAGGATGGGAACAGGTCCAGTGTGCGCTCAACCTCTTGAATGTCGATGTTGAAGCCATCGCCCTCCGGCGTTCCAACCACAAAGCCAAAATTCTGGTTGTCGCGATCCGTCAGGTACTTGAAGTAGCTGACGAAACGGTTCGGTGGCTGCAGTACCAGCAACGAACCACCCTGCGGCAGTACATTGACACCATGTACAAGCTGGCTCCCTTCGACCCCTACCACGGTCCGCGCCCCGGCACACGTCGCCACTATGGTAGGGACATCGGTTTTCAAAGGATTGATTATGCGAAAACCCCTGGTCTTGCGCAGATGTTCAGCGAGTTCCATTTCATTGCGCAAAAAGCGCAAGTCACCGTCGCCACCCCGGAGAATGAACACGCCAGGGTGAGCGTCATAGCTCACGTGCGACAGTAGCTTTTCACCCATGGCACGGAAACGTAAATGCCTGCTTTGATTGTTGCTCACATCGTCGAATAGCACGAGCTCACGAAAGAACGCACCGTTCAAGCGAACCGGTTTCATGCCAAACCAGTCCTCGTAAGCAGGGGCCTGGGTAAACAAGGGAAACCTGGCAGATGGCGCAGTGGTTATCGGGACGCCTTCATCGCAGGCCAATGAATAGGTCGGGCAGTCTTCCATCAACCATGTCCCAAACCATGTATTTCCATTTTGCGTGCAGTAAGCGGCCGCGCGATCGATCTCGTTTTCCACGACAATTCGCGGAAACATACCAGGCTTGAGAGACAGCCAGATACTTGCATTGTCCTTGTAGAGCGCGCCATCGATCAGCCAGACATCCTTGATCAAGTAGCCACGTGTCGGGCCTTGTACTACGTCGCCCAGCCCTTCCATTGTGCGAGCGGGATGCTCGAAAGGATAAAAGCGCTTCGCCTCCCATCCTGTCACACGGTCCATTTGATTGGGCAGGAAGAAAGCCGGTGGAGAATGCGATATCCCACCCGGAGCAACATCCCAGCTTTTCACCGCCAGTTTTTTTAAACTGATCTCCGCCTTTCGTGCGAGTCTTTTTCTTGCCATATACCGGTAGGCGGCAAGGGTCCATTTTTTCCGATTGCCAGTGGCCGAAGTGCTTATTGGCGAGACATCGCTTTCCATGAAGAGTCCTCCCTGCGGGACAGGGTCAATAGCCAGACACGAAGCGCTCTGTTTATTTCAGTCGTGGAAACTGCTCAGCTGGATGCAATCCTTTTCATAATGGGTGCGGTCTGCAAACTGGCGTAGCGACTACGCAAGGTGTCGAGAAACTGTTCGCCCGAGCTCTTGGCGCAATAAAGATAAATTTTGTGCAGCCCGCCAAATACCATTTCATGATAACGACTGGCGACTTCCTCATCACTTAGCCCGTCCGGCAAGCCAAGGTGAAGGGTCAACTCCTTTCCTTCGACAGCGAATAACGGCGTGTCCCAAAGGAATTTGGCTGCCCCAGTCTTGGGCAGCCGGACAAACATATAAGCGTGGTTTCCCAGGGAATCAATATCACCGCCGCGCCTTCTTTTCCATTTCAGAAGTCCGTCATCTGGTCGTGCCAGGCAAAGACCGATGTCGTAATAATCGAAGCCATTGTCTATCGCCCATTCAAGTGCCATGAAGGTAGTAATCGAGTTCACTTCACGCAGTTTTTTGGCGTCTGAAAAAATCGCCTCGGTATATCCGAAACGTAGCGTGCTCCAGTAGCGTTTTCCGCCCCGGGTTATTACGCAGCCAAGGTGACATGCAACAACCTCGTCCTCCAGCATGATCAGGTCGAGCCGGCCGACAGTCTTGGCGATCCTGGAAACCTCCTGCGTGGCAAGTTGCGCAGCGTGGATGCCTTGCCTTGCCGTGGCATAAGGTCGAAGCATTTCCTTGTCTGCCTTTTCAATGTCTTCATCCAACAGCGTCTGGACCATTCGGTAGCGCGGTCGGTTCTTGCGTATGTTTCGACGCAATTCGCTATCGTATTTTGTGGTGATCTCCTCGATGGATCTCCCCAGCGGTACGACGGCACTCAGATACAAGGGTACAGACAAGGCCCCCGAGGTCGGCATTTCACTGACCACTACCACATGATTCAACGCGCCAGGTTCTGGTTCGCTGTCGACCATGGGGGAATCACCTTGAGCCTTTCCCCTTATGAGAAGCTTGGCCATCTCCCGCTTCTTTTTCCTTCCGATATAGAGGATTTCGTAAGGACTTTTGTTCTGCACTCTGAACCTGGCAATCTCCCAGCGCCAGAAACACGCACGGCGAAGGAAGTTTCGCAACCAGTTTAAAGCGTTCCTTATCTCATATCGCATTGAAGGAGATATAAGTTTCCTGACAACTGCCGCCACGTTCTCTTTCATTTCTTCGTCATCCGTTGAGCTTTATTTTGGGTAGATCAGAAAAAGATCAAGGCGGAACTTCAAGAGGCGAGCTTAAACCTTGATATAAAAGACATATTTGATGAGGAACGCTCCCACGTTCAGTGACTAGTAAAGATCAAGGTAGAGACTTTGCAAGCGACAGGGGGTGGCGCCAGTCGTCTATTTCATGACGCCAATTTTTCTTCCTGTAGTGGTCAACTAATCCCGGACACGACGTTAGTGCTTGAAGCAGAAACATTAAGGAAGGCATTCCAGATTTCGTAAGCATCGTGATGCCGTTTGGTCGCCTCTTCCCATTCTGGTCCTGAAACACATTTGGAAGAGACCAGCGTCATCATGCCCATCGTTGCGGCGTCCAACTCGATCAGGAAAGCGTGGGACTGGATTCTGAAATCTTCGACCGATGGCATTACGTGTTCCCCCGGCGGATTACACCGCTATTAAGGAGCGGCTGCTCCTCGGACGGTGGAGTACCGCCAGGAGGGAAAATTCAGGCAGTCTGACCGCCGGTACGTTTCATTGTCCAAGCTGATCGCCGAGGGTCGTGAGGCTATAATCTTGAAGACACGCCGTTCCTTCACTACTGTAATTAGCACTGACGTTGGACGGGGCCAGGCCGGTTCCGGTGCTACGCTTTCATTTCCTGATAGAGAACGAAGCGATGTCCACCGAACTCTCAACCCCCATACTCACGACTGTAGCCATGAAACGGATCCTGATCGGTGGTATCACCGCAGCAATTATCGGCACGATGACGTATGGATTTTTCCAATGGAAAATCGTCGAAAGCCAAAAACACGACATGCTGTGCGGACAGGCCAAGCAGACGCTGAAAGGCGTGGAAATCCGGGCGCGGGCATTGGCTGCCGGACTGTCTGTAGAAGCCTATGGCAAGGCTGAAGAAGACGAAGTGGCGACACTCATTGGTGCGCTCGACGCCGCCAAGAACGACGCAGAAGTCGACTCGGTCATAGAGGCTCACGCTGCCACCATCGAAGCAGAGGATGCGGCTATTGACGCTCAGGTTGATACCCAAGGCGATCAGACATTCCTCGAGCAACGACTCGTGAAACAGCGGATACCGGTCGACGTTAAACAAGAACTGCGACGCGCCGCGAAGGCCGTCAGCGTCATGTGCAGTTAGTGCTCAACAGTGCCCTGCCCCACGACCCCCAAGTAATAGTTCTGGATATCCTCGCGCGCAGCCAACTCGGCCGCCGAACCTTCATCCACCACCCGGCCGTTCTCCAGCACAAAAGCGTACTGAGCGTAATCCAGGGCGATGTTGATGTTTTGCTCGGCCACCAGCAGGCTCAAACCCTCATCGCGGTTGAGCCGGGCGAGGATCTCGAAAATCTCCTCGACCACCTGGGGCGCCAGGCCCATGGACGGTTCATCCAGCAACAACAGGCGCGGCTCGGACATCAGTGCCCGGCCGATGGCAACCATTTGCTGCTCGCCACCGGAGGTGTAGCCGGTCAGGCGCTTGCGCAGCAGGCGCAACCGCGGGAAGTAACCGTAGATGCGCTCCAGACGCTGATTCAGCACCTTGCGTGACGGCCGCCCGACAAATCCGCCGATCAGCAGGTTCTGTTCGACGCTCAGGTGGGTGAAGCAATGCCGCCCTTCAAGCACCTGGGCCAGCCCCGCCAGCACCAGGCTGGCAGGGTCGGCATCGGTGATCACTTGCCCTTGATAGACAATTCGGCCCTTGACCACTTCACCGCGTTCGGCCCGCACCAGGCTGGAAATCGCCTTGAGCGTCGTGCTCTTGCCTGCCCCATTGGCCCCGAGCAGGGCCACCATTTGCCCCTTGCCGACCTGCAGCGTGACGCCGCGCAAGGCGAGAATCGACTGTTCGTAGAAAACTTCGACCTGCTCCACGCTCAGCAATGGTGGGTCGGCTTGTAGGCTCTGGCTCATCGGACCTTATTGCTCCTGGCTGCAGTCGCGCGGGGTGATGCCCTTTTCCTTGGCGTACTGGGCGGCGGAGGCTTCGATGATCGGCCGCAACAAGGCACGATCAGCCTGGACCCAGTCACTGATCAGGTTCCAGCGTTGGCCGTCCCATTGCTGAAAGCGCACGGCACCGCCGCCTTCATGGTCGGCACACGACAGCTTCAATGGCTGCACCAATCCTTTGGCGCCCAAGGCCTGCAAACGCGCATCATCGAGGTTCAGGTGCTCGAAGCCCCAGCGCACTTGCTCACCGGTCAGTGGCTTGTTGCCGTATTTTTCCTGAGCCAGTCGCAGGGCTTCGACGTTGAGAATGCCGTTCACCACGCCGAGGTTGTAGTACACGGTGCCGAAACGTTTCGGATCGGCCAGATTGCCTTTGCCGGCGTCCACCACGTTTTGCTTGATGCCTTGCAGCACCGGGAAATCGGTGCCCGAAGGGTGGGTGGTGATCGAGATGAACCCCTTGGCGGCAGCACCGGCCGGGACCACGTCTTCTTCCGAGTTACTCCAGATATTGCCGATGATGTGATCCGCCGGGTAACCGACTTTTTGCGCCGACTTCAGCGCCACCGGATTCATCACCCCCCAGCCGCGCAGGATCACCCAGTCAGGCTTGAGGCGACGGATATTCAGCCATTGCGATTGTTGCTCGTTGCCGGGGTGCGGCACTTCCAGAAGGGTCAGCTCGAAACCAGCGTTTTTCGCCAGGGTTTCCAGTACGCCGTTGGTTTCCTTGCCATACGGCGAGCCGTGGTAGAGCACGGCGATTTTCTTGCCTTTGAGTTTGTCGGCCCCGCCTTCGCGCTGGCCGATGTAATTGATGATCGCCGAGACTTCAGAATACGGGTTGAGCTGCAACGGAAACACGTAAGGGAAGACGCTGCCATCGGTGGAATCGGTGCGGCCATGGTTGATGGTGATCAGCGGCAGTTTGTCGGCCGTTGAACGATCCAGTGTCGCGTAGGCAATGCCCACCGACAGTGGGTTGGTCGCGGCCGCTGGCGCACCGTTGAGGCCACCTTTGAGACGCTCGTAGCATTCGACGCCCTTCTCCACCACGTACTCGGTTTCGCATTCGCTCCAGGTCAGCTTGACCCCGTTGACCCCGCCCTTGGCGTTGACGTATTGCAGGTAATCGATAAACCCGCCGAAGAAGCCAGTGCCACCGGCGGCGTACGGGCCGACCCGATAGCTCTGCAAAGGAAAGTACTGCTCGTTGGCAGCCTGAACGCCGGCACTGAGCCCGGCAGTCAGCAAAGCCAGGCCCAACGCCAGGCGGCGCAGCGGTTTACGGTGAGTCATAAGGGCAGTTCCTCGTGGGAGATCGATGGTGTTTTGTCAGGGATAAAAGGAGTCAGTAACGCAACGGCCAGACCCGCACCCGTTGACGAAAGCGCTGCCAGAGCCGCGCCAGGCCTTCGGGTTCCTTGATCAGGAAGGCGATGATCAGCGCGCCGAAAAGCATTTTCTGGATGTTTTCCAACTGCCCGGAATCGATCAGCCCCGTAGGCAACAGCCCGAAGACATTGGCCAACAGAATCGGGAACAGCACGATGAACGCAGCGCCCAGAAAGTTGCCGAGCACACTGCCCAGGCCGCCGATAATGATGATGAACAACACCTGGAATGAGCGGCTGAGATCAAAGCCGTGGGGCTCCACCGTGCCCAGGTAGGCAAACGCCCACAGCGAACCGGCGACGCCGAGGTAGAAGCCGCTGATGGCAAACGCCAGCAGCTTGGCTTTGAACAGACGAATGCCGATCACCGCCGCGGCCGTGTCCATGTCGCGCACCGCCATCCAGTTGCGCCCCAACTCGCTGCGCACCAGGTTCTTGCCCAGCCAGAACAGCGCCACCACCACGGCCAGGGTCAACAGGTAACGACCACGGGGCGAACTGAAATCCAGCCCGGCGATCAGCAGCGGTGGCGAGGTGATGACCCCGGACGCGTTGTCGTTGGTAAACCAGCTGAACCGGGTCAGCACCCACTCGACGACAAACTGCGCAGCCAGGGTCGCCACCAACAGGTAAAAACCCTTGATCCGTAGGCTCGGCAAACCGAAGAGCACGGCCACCAGCGCGGCGATCACTCCGCCCAGGGTAAAACTCACCAGCAAGGGCAAGCCGGGAACTCGCAATTGCAGGTTGTAGGCCGCAAAAGCGCCCACCGCCATGAACGCCGCCGAGCCCAAGGACAATTGCCCGGCGTAGCCGGTCAGCAGGTTCAGACCCAGCCCCGCCAGGGACAGCACCAGCAGCGGCACCAGAATCGCGCTGAACCAATAGTCATTGCCGAGCAAAGGCACCGCGATGAACGCAAAGCCCAATAGCAGCCACAGACCCACGCGGTCCTGGCGCAAGCGAAACGTGCGCCGCTCCGCCGCGTAGGTGGTGCTCAGTTGACCGGCTTCTCGATAAAGCATGGAAGTATTCCTTGAAAGAAAATCAGACCCGCTCGATCGCCCGCTCGCCGAACAACCCGGCAGGCCGCACCAACAGAAACAGCAACGCAAGGACGTAAGGCACCCAGTTTTCGATCCCGCTGCCGATGATCGGGCCTAGGTAAATCTCGGCGAGTTTTTCCGCCGCTCCGATGATTAGCCCGCCGGCAATGGCGCCACCGATAGAAGAGAAACCGCCGATGATCAGTACCGGCAACGCCTTGAGTACCACCAGCGACAGGGAAAACTGCACTCCAAGACGAGCGCCCCAGAGCAGCCCCGCGACCAGGCCGACGAAACCCGCCACCGCCCACACCAGCGCCCAGATTCGTGGCAGGCGAATGCCTACCGCCAGGGAAGCCAAGGGATCATCGGCCACCGCTCGCAAGGACAAACCGACCCGGGTCTTGTTGAACAACAGCGACAAGGCAATCACCAGGGTGGCAGCGGTGCCTGCGGCGAACAGGTCGAATTGCGAGAGCAACATGCCGCGGATTTCCAGTGGCTCATCGGCAATGCCCAATTCCAGGCCGTGGACCTGAGCGCCCCAAAGAAACTGCGCAAGGCCTTCGATCATGTACGACAGCCCGAGCGTCGCCATGAACAGGATGATCGGCGGCCGATTGACCAAGGGCCGAAGGACCATTTTCTCGACCAGCAACGCCAGCACCACCATGCTCGCCAGGGTGGCGATAAAGGCCCAAACGAATGGAAAACCGCGTTCGAGCAGGCTGACAAAAGTCAGCGCGGCGAACAGCACCATCGCCCCCTGGGCGAAATTGAACACGCCGGAGGCCTTGTAGATCAGCACAAAACCGATGGCCACCAAGGAATACATGACACCGGCCAGCAACCCGCCAATCAGCACTTCAAAGAAAAATTCCATGCTCAGTGGCGCTCCGTGCGGGTTCGCCGCGTGCCCAGATAGGCCGCGATCACCTCGGGATTGGCGCGCACTTGCTCAGGGGTGCCATCGCCAATTTTGCGACCGTAATCGAGCACGACCACGTGATCACACAGCCCCATGACCACACCGATGTCGTGCTCGATCAGCACAACGGTGGTGCCGAATTCAAGGTTGATGTCACGGATGAACTGGCTCATCTCACCCTTCTCTTCCGCGTTCATACCGGCCATCGGCTCATCCAGCAGCAACAACTTCGGTTCAGCGGCCAGGGCTCGGGCCAGTTCGACACGCTTCTGCAAGCCATAAGGCAACTTGCCCACCAGCACATGGCGCCAGGGATGGATGCGCAGAAACTCGATGACTTTTTCGGCGTGGCGGCGCTGCTCGTCGTCCTCGCGTGGGGCACGGCCCAGGCGCAGCATCTGCTCGACCCAGCTGCTGCGGCGTTTGAGGTTGCGGCCGGTCAGCACGTTGTCAAGCACGCTCATGCCCTTGAACAGCGCGATGTTTTGAAAGGTCCGCGCAATGCCGCGCTCGGCAGCCTGGTGCGGGCGCATGCGCCGACGCGTCTGCCCGGCATAACTGACACTGCCGCTCTGGGCCTGGTAGACGCCATTGATCACATTCAGCAGCGAACTTTTACCCGCGCCGTTGGGACCGATCAGCGCGCAGATTTCCCCGGTCTTCACAGCGAAGCTGATGGACGTAATGGCCTTGACGCCCTTGAACGACAGGGAGATGTCATCGAGCCGCAGTAATACGGATTCAGTGGTTGCGCTCATGGGGGCTCGTCAGACGGATTGAGAAATCAGGTGGGCTGGCGCTTCGACCAGTGCCCGAGGGGTGGATGGCTCCTGCCAGTTGCCTGGGCGAATGCCCAGGGCACCAAAGAACTCGGCGCTCTCTTGGCTCAGCGCTGGCCCGACCAACAACGGCACCCGCAGGCGACTCATGCCCAGCACGTCGAGCAACGGTCGGCGGATCAGCCAGTTACCGAGCCAGCGGCGAACACTGTTCACCTCCGGCACCATCGCCCAGCGGTACACACGATGACTGAGCGAGCCCGGCAACGGCAGGCGTTCCCGGGCCCAGAATTCAAGGCGGGCATAGGATTCGCGGGTACCCAGCACAAGCGTCGGCCCGAGCTCGCGACGATCGGTGTCGCGCGTGGCCAGGGCCTCAGGGAAGTTCAGGCAGAAGCCGGCGCTCAGCCACGGCGCCAGCAAGTAACGCGCCTGGCCGCTGGCGGCGAACACCCGAGCCGCCAGCGCTTCTTCGCGGGCGCTCAGCGATTCTCGCGCCACCAATTTGCGGGCACCGTCCAGCAACTGCCCATGACTCAAACGCTGGGGCTGACCAAGGCCGGCAGGATGAAAAACAAACGCCGTGGCCGTCGAGTCACTGACGGGTGCGGGCGCATCAGCCGTTACGCCAACGGACAACTCGGCATAAGCGTTCAATCCGCGATCTTCGGGAGTGTTCAGTCCACGCCCGTCCAGGTACAGCAATACCCGTGGCGGTGTATCGGTACTGCGTACCTGTTGCACGGCGTCCAAGGCTTCGGCCAACACAAAGGCCGGTTTCAGTCGGGTCAACAGCTGTCGATTGTCGAGATCAGGATCCAGCAGCGTGACGCTGCCACTCAGCCACTGCGCGGCCAATGCCAGCAACAACGCTTCGGACCGTGCCTGGCTGATGATCAGCAAGTCATCACCGCGACTGAACCCGCGTTGATGTAAAGCAGCGGCGAGACGCCTGACATCCTGTGCCAGTTGGCTCCAGCTGCGGACGTGCCAGATGCCCAGGCGTTTGTAGCGCAGGGCGATCGCCGAACCTCGGGCTTCGGCTTGTATCAATAAGGCCTGGGGCAGTGTCTGGATCATGTGGCCTTCCTTCGGAGTGCTGTCTGCCAACAGCCATTGCAGCCTCCGTGCCAGCCACTAAATGCTTATTTATCAATGAGTTAAACGAAGCTACCGATCCAGCTCCCTGTATTGCTTGAGCACAGCCTGCCTAATCCCTGTTGCCTCACCAACACTTGCGCTCACTTGAGTGGATGCGCTGCCTTAATAAGAACCAAAAGGCATTAATAAATACAAAATCAGTATTTATCGTTATAAAAATATCCGCGTACTCTCAGCTCATCCCGTCATTCATCACCACAGTGAAGTGCCCCATGAATCCGACTGACAACCTCATCGACTTCGCCAGCTACCGCAAACGCAAACAGGCTCAGCAACGGGCACGGGCCATGTGGGAAATGTACGCACGCAATGCAGGTTTACAGGCTTTTCAGTGGGTGCAAGCCGCTAAAGCCACCGAGACGCGTCACGCATGAACGCGCAGCAACCCTCGCGCTTTCTGGCGAGCGCCGACGAACCCGTGCTGGATTTGAATAACCTGGAACCACTGGAAGAAGACCCGATCTGCGAACGCGTCGCACAGAACCTGCAACGTCTGCGCGGCAAGCGTCATCTGTCCCTCGACGCCCTCGCCCGACAGTGCGGCGTAAGCCGGGCCATGCTGGCGCAGATCGAATCCGGGCGCAGCGTGCCGTCGATCAAAGTGCTGTGCAAAATCGCCAAGGGCTTGAAGGTGTCGGTGGCCGCGTTTCTTGAGCATCGGGCCTTCGAAGGCGTGGCGGTGCTGTCGGCCAGCCAGAGCAAGCGCCTGGTCAGTGCCAGCGGCGCCTTTGTCAGCCGCGCGCTGTTCCCGTTCGACGTAGCGCGCCAATCGGAGTTTTACGAACTGCGCCTGAGCCCGCTAGGTGAGGATGTGTCCGAGGGGCATGGCCCCGGCGTGCAGGAAAACCTGGTGGTGTCGCAGGGGGTGCTGGAAATCAGTGTCAACGACGAACGCTACCTACTCTCCACCGGCGATTCGATCCTGTTCTATGCCGACCAGCCGCACCGCTACCGCAACCCGGCCGACAGTGAGGCGGTGGCCTATCTGGTGGTAACGTACCCGGAACGCCTGGACTGAACCACATCCCCTGTGGGAGCGAGCTTGCTCGCGATAGCGGCTTAACATTCAACATATTCATTGACTGACACACCGCTATCGCGAGCAAGCTCGCTCCCACAGGGATCTCTTCTTCACAGGGATTTGTGGTGTTTTCGGGAATGAAAAAGCCCCCGCGACCTTATGGTCGCGGGGGCTTTTTTGTGCGTCCTGGGATCAGCAGGTGCAGCACATCAGCGGCATGCCATTGCAGCTCATCATCATCGGCATGCTGCAGTCGTTCATCATTTTCATCATCAGGGCGCAGCAGTTTTTCATCATGTCCATGTTCATGCCGGCCATCGGCATGATTTTGCACATCATGCAGTCGGCCATCAGCGTGCATTCCATCACGCACTTCATCGATGGCATCGGCATGCCCATCATCGGCATTGGCATCATGGTGCTCATCATCGGCATGGCCATGCTCGCCTGGGACATGCACATCATGCTCATGTTGCCGCAATGCATCATCATCGGCATGCCGCAGTTCATCATCATCTGCATCATTTCAGCGCTGTTCTTGAACATGGCCATGTCCATGCCCGCCGCCGGCATCATCTTGCACATCATGCCGTCGTCCATCATTTCGCACGACATGGTCGCCATCATCATCGGCATGCCCATCATCGGCATCATTGGCATGGTGGTGTTCATCGGCATTTGCATTTGCATGGCGTTCATCTTGGTGTTGCTCCCTGAAGGATTGAATAGTTGGACGAAGCTGATGGAGCCGATTCTAAGGACTGACGCAGAGGCGGCAAGATGATGACCGAACAGCAAAAATAGATGCTGGAACCGCCCTAGTGCGGCCTTCAGGGCAACAATGGCTGCTACAACGAACAAGCCGCTGTCATCGCGAATACATGCACAGCCATGACGCGGCTTTGCGGGTCATGGATATGCGAACAACAGCTATATAAATAACCGAAAGAAATAATCGATCTAAACAGGATCCGGTTTTTTTAGTTCAGCGGCTCAATGTCAGCGACTCGGCAGAAAACACTTGAGCGTCGGTCAGCTTTTCCACGTCGACGCGATGGGGAAAGATCTTCTTTTCCACGAACAAGTCGTCGACTTGCTGCAACGCCTTCACATCCCGCGACTCCACCGACAACAGCGACTCGTCGCCCCAACTGCGCAGCCGCTGCGAGACTTCAAGGGGGATATCGTTGACCTTGGCGAAGACCCGCGCGTACTCGTCGGGGTTCTGTCGGGCCCACTCGAAGGCCTTGGCGAAACGCTGCAACACATCGCTCAGTGCTTTGCGCTTGAGCGGGTCGGTCAGCACTTCATCTGATGCGGTGATGAACGTCAGGCCAGTGTTGATGCCCTCGCCGCTGATCAACACCCGGGCGCCCTGCTGCTCGGCAAACGCTTGATAGATACCGAACGTGGCCCAGGCTTCGATCTTCCCGGCATTGAACGCCGACAAGGCGTCGGTCGGCAGGACGAAACCGACGTTGACGTCTTTCTCATCAACCCCGGCATTGGCCAGAGCGCGAATCAACAGATACTGAGAAATGCTGCCGCGCGCCGACGACACCACGACGTTGCGGCCTTTCAAATCCGCGACGCTATGAATGGGCGAATCGGCTGGAACCAGGATCGCAATGCCTCTTGATTGGCTGCGCCGCACCGCGACGATGCGCAAGGGTGTGCCACCGGTCGCGGCGGCGAGCACCGGGGTATCACCGGCCGGCCCAAGATCAACAGCGCCGGCGCGCAAGGCTTCAAACAATGGTGCTGCGCCCTGAAAATTGGCCCACTCAACCTTGTAGTCAATGCCCTCGAAGGCATTCGCCGCCTCGACCACCGTGCGCAGGCCCTTGGCTTGATCGCCCAGCACCAACGTGACGCCGGACAAATCTGACTGGGCAGTGGATGGGGCTTTGGTCTCGACGGTATCGCCGCAGCCGCTGAGCAGCAACGCCGCGCCAGACAGCATCAACATCGCAGATCTCCAGACACGTATTGGCATAACGCAACCTCCCTGTTTCAAATGATCAACCATGGGCAAACCGCCTGACCGTGCTGTTCGTGGCCTGACGCTCAGCCACCGCAACGGTTTCCACTTCAACCCCCAATAGACTCAGCAGCCGTGCGCGGATGGCCTGAAAGCCTTGCTGCCCCGTGTCCCGGGCTCGCGGCAAGTCGATCGTCAGTTGCTCGGCAATCTTGCCGTTGGCCAGCACGATGACCCGATCGGCCAGCAGGATCGCTTCGTCCACGTCGTGGGTCACCAGCAGCACGGCCGGTGTGTGTTTGCGCCACAACTCAATGATCAGCCGATGCATGCGAATCCGGGTCAGCGCATCGAGTGCGGCGAACGGCTCGTCGAGCAGCAACAGCTTGGGCTCGCGCACCAAACCACGGGCCAGCGCCACGCGTTGCGCTTCGCCGCCGGAGAGCGTGGCCGGGTAAGCTTCCAGTCGATGGGCCAGGCCTACCTCCGTCAGAGCCTGCACCGCACGCGCCTTGGCGTCCGGGATGTGCAGGCCGAGAATCACGTTTTTCCAGGCGCGTTTCCAGGGCATCAACCGAGGCTCCTGAAACACCGCGGCCCGTGCCTTGGGCACCAACAACTGACCGCTGTCGATACTGTCCAGCCCGGCCAGGCTGCGCAGCAACGTCGTCTTGCCCGAACCGCTGGCCCCGAGCAGCGCGACGAATTCGCCCGGTGCGATGTCCAGGTCCAGGCCGTCGATGACCCGCTGTTGGCCAAATTGGCGCACGACATTGCGCAGTTGTACCGGTGCTTCTGACTGCAGGTTCTTTGTCGCGATAGTCGACATATCAGGTCCTCACAAACGTTGGGCGCCAGGCCAGGGCAAAACGCTCCAGCGTGCGGATCAGTCCGTCGATCAATAAGCCGAGGACACTGTAAATAAGCAGGCAGATCACGATCACGTCAGTGCGCATGAAGTCCCGCGCATCGCTGGCCAGAAAACCGATGCCGGCGGTGGTGTTGATTTGCTCGACAAACACCAGCGCCAGCCAGGAAATCCCCAGGGAGTAACGCAAGCCGACAAAGAATGAAGGCAAGGCGCCCGGCAGAATCACGTGCCAGATCAACTCGCGACGATTCAGGCCCAGGGTGTTGGCGGCCTCGATCAGTTTGGGGTCGATATTGCGAATGCCGGCGAACAGGTTCAGGTACACCGGGAAGGTCGTACCCATCACGATCAACGCGACCTTGGTGAACTCGCCGATGCCGAACCAGAGAATGAACAACGGCACCAGCGCCAGCGAAGGAATGGTGCGCAGCATCTGCATCGGCGAATCGAGGATCACCTCGCCGCGCTTCGACAGACCGGTGATCAGTGCCGCGACGACACCGACGCTGACCCCGATGCTCAAGCCCAGCAGCGCACGCTGCAGTGACACCAGCAAATGCTTGCCCAGCTCCCCGGAAACGATCATCGCCCAGAGCGTGCCGCCGATCTGCGACGGCGCCGCGATGATCCGTTGCGGGATCAGCCCCGCCTGCGACGCCAGTTCCCACAACAGCAGCAGCGCAATCGGGCTCACCAGCCGCAGCAACACTTCGGGTGTTCGCCAGTTGCGCAGCCAGTTGGGGTTCTGCGTTGACGCCCCCTGCAGATCACCGGTCAGGCGAATGGCCTTATTGACGGAAAACGAGCCACTGGCGCTCTGTGCATCGAAAGACTTTTCAGTCATCAGGCTTCCTTCCTTCTAAAGAACATGGCCGGAGGCGCCATGTGTCAGCTTCAGAATTCATGCTATTCGCATAAAAAACCTCAGTGAAATTCTTTTTGGGAATAACCTAATATGATTAAAAATCAGATAGAAAATTATCTAGATAAATTATTTTCATAATAAACACCCTCACCCCCCGCGCCTTGCAGGCTGCATGGCGGCCCCTGATTAAAATGCCATTACCTGATATCAGCGATTTCTTATGATTCATTTATTTAATAATTAACTTAGAACAAATCGGCATTTCACAGCCCTGCCCGCTGCGCTTACCTTCGACCCCACTGTCCGACCCCAATGCCAGGTGGAGGCATGAATCACGCTATCCAACGACAAGGAAATCCCATGAGTATTGAATTCATCGGCTACATTGCCGGCCACCATGCTTCGGAAATCCACCCCCGCAGCGGCCCCGTGTTACAGCCTGATTACGTGGAAACTGTCGCCCGCGCGCATGACGAGGCAGGTTTCGACCGCGCACTGGTGGCCTTTCACTCCAACAGCCCGGACAGCACGCTGATTGCCTCGCACGCGGCCAGCGTGACGAAAAACCTGAAGTTCCTCATCGCCCACCGGCCGGGTTTTGCGGCGCCCACCCTGGCCGCGCGCCAGTTCGCAACCCTCGATGTCTTCAATGGCGGACGCACCGCCGTGCACATCATCACCGGCGGCGATGATCGCGAACTGCGGGCCGACGGCAGCTACATTGGCAAGGATGAGCGCTACGCGCGCACTGACGAATACCTCGACGTGTTGCGCCAGGAATGGACCAGCGAAAAGCCTTTCAATTATGAAGGCGAGTATTACCGGTTCGAGGGCGCACACTCACTCGTGAAGTCGCCGCAACAGCCGCATATTCCGCTGTACTTCGGCGGTTCATCAGCGGCCGCCATTGCAGTCGCGGGCAAGCATGCCGACGTTTATGCGCTGTGGGGTGAAACCTACGAACAAGTGCGTGACGTGGTGAAGCAGGTGCGCGCCGAGGCCGCCAAACACGGCCGCAGCATTCGCTTCAGCCTGTCGCTGCGACCTATTCTGGCAGACACCGAAGCGCAAGCCTGGGAACGTGCCGACCGCATCCTGCAACAGGCCACCGCCCTGGCTGAACAGAATGGCTTTGTGCGCCGTGAACCACCGAACGAAGGTTCCCGACGCCTGCTGGCGGCAGCCGCTCAAGGCTCGCGACTGGACAAGCGACTGTGGACCGGGATCGCCGGCCTGCTGGGGGCACAAGGCAACTCGACGTCATTGGTCGGCACTCCGGAGCAAGTGGCCGAAGCCCTGCTCGACTACTACGACCTGGGCATCACCACCTTCCTGATCCGCGGTTTCGACCCACTCGACGATGCCATCGACTACGGCAAGCGTTTGATCCCCCTGACCCGCAAACTGGTGGCCGAACGTGAGCGGCAAGCGGCTGAAAAAGTAGCGTGAGGCTGCGCGCCTTGTGCCGATAACGGTCGATAACAAAAGAGGGGCTTACCTTGCGGTAAGTCCCTCTTTTGGTCTGGATTGCCTATGCGCCTCGATTGCTGTTTCGATGCCATTTTCTGGTAGTGTCTTTCGACCGTGTTCAAGCGCTTGTGGAAGGATCAATGACAATGCTCACGCCGATGACCCACCCGATTCCTGATCCTCAATCCGTCTGTAATCCCATTACCAGCAGCGCAATCTTCATCGTTGCGACACTGACGTCTGGCAGTGCCTGCGCCGAAAAAGTGCGGGCCTGGTGCGCAGACATTGCGGCCCTCACCCGATCAGTTGGCAAACGGGTGCCCTCCGGCAACTTGTCGTGCGTATGCGGCTTTGGTTCCAGTGCCTGGGATACGCTCTTTAGCGGCCCGCGCCCTGCCTCGCTGCACGCGTTTCGCGAGTTCGGTGCAGAGGGACGTCGCGCCGTTGCAACGCCGGGGGACATTTTGCTGCACATTCGTGCAGACCAGATGGATCTCTGTTTTGAATTGGCCACGCAGTTGCTCTCAGCGTTGGGCGATGCAATTTCGGTCGTTGATGAAGTCCAGGGTTTCCGTTATTTCGACATGCGCAGCATCATCGGCTTTGTTGATGGCACCGAAAACCCGGTCGGTCGCCATGCCGTCGACTTCACGATCATTGGTGACGAAGATCCGTCCTTTACCGGCGGTAGCTACGTGCTGGTTCAGAAGTACCTGCACAACATGGCCGCGTGGAACGAATTATCCGTTGAAGCTCAAGAGCGGATTATCGGACGAACAAAACTGTCCGATATCGAACTCGATGATTCGGTGAAACCGACTTCGTCGCACAGTGCCCTGACGACCATCACCCAGGACGGTCAGGAGGTGAAAATCCTGCGCGATAACATGCCGTTCGGCCGACCAGGCGCAGGAGAGTTTGGCACTTACTTCATCGGCTATGCCCGTTCGCCAGAACCCATTGAACAGATGCTCGAGAATATGTTTGTCGGCAGACCCGCGGGCAACTATGACCGTTTGCTTGATTTCAGCACGGCGGTCACTGGAGGTTTGTTTTTCATCCCGTCAGCAGACTTGCTCGAAGAGCTGGCTGATCGCAAGCCTTGAATAGGGAACGCGCATTGCTCAGGGTCACGCCGGGGATTTCACACTGGGCCGCTCACTGACTTTCGCATTCCAGGCCACGAGTGCCGTGCAGTCATCGGGGATCGGTATCTGTGCGAAACCGGCGAAGATCAGACCCGCCCAAACGGTGATATCCGCCATAGAGAATTGATCGCCAGCCACGTACGGCTGATTCTTCAAAACCTGATCGAAATACTTCATGCCGTTGATGGCTTTCTCACGGTGCATCTCACCCCATACAACGCGGTCGCTCCACTCGGGTTTTTTATACGGCTTGAGTTGAGGCCCGAGCCCGTCAGTGGCGTGGTGGAAATAGATGCCAATGGCGTCAATGAGTTGGTCATCGGCGCGTTTCTGCATCATGTGGATCAGCCCTTTCTCTTTCGGCGTATTGCCGGTGAGCGTGGGGTTGCCTTCAAGGTTGTCGAGATACTCGGTGATGGCCGTGCATTCGGACAGATAAGTGCCGTCATCCAGCTCCAGCACCGGAACCGTGCCGGTCGGGTTGATCGCCAAAAAAGGGCTTTGCTTGTGTTCGGCTGCCGGCAAATCGATCTTGATGAACTCGATTCTGGATGCCAACGCTTTCTCGGCGATGACCACCCGAATGCGTAAAGGGCTAGGAAAACCAGGGATGTCGTAGATCTTCACGTTAACTCCGTTGCTATCTATCTATCGAGAGGTAGACAATGCAACCATCGATCACGCAGGTCAACAGATATCTATCAGTAGGTAGGCAAAAACATCATGACGACAACGGACACCAAGCAAACCATTCTGCAAGCAGCCCGCCGGGTCGTGCAGGCTCGCGGCTACAACGCATTGAGTTTTCGCGAATTGGCAAAAGAAGTGGGGATCAAAAGCGCCAGCATCCACTACCACTTTCCCACCAAGGGTGATTTGGGTGCTGCACTGGCTCGACGTTATACCGAAGACACCGCCGCGTATCTGGATCAGTTGCTGGTGGAATCACAGGACCCAGCGTCGATGATGAAGGACTACACCGCAGCCTTCCGTGTCGCCCTGGAAAATGACAACCGGATGTGCCTGTGCGGAATCATGGCGGCCGAGCACCACGATCTTCCGGTCGAAGTGCGGGTCGAGGTAGACGGGTTCACGGACGCGAATGTCCGCTGGCTGGCCAAGGTGCTGGCGCTGAAACAACCGGACGCTCAGCCAGAGGCATTCGAACGGCAAGCACTGTCGGTATTTGCCGCCATTCAAGGTGCGCAACTGGTGTCCCGAGGGCGCAACGACATTTCGGTGTACGACCAAATGATCGATTCCTATCGAGCGGCCGGTTTGCTGCCCTGATTGATCTCGTTATTCACTCTTTGTAAGCCGTATCACTGCGCTCCAATTGCCGGATCAGTGCATTCCAGTGCCGTGCCACACCCGGGCCGTCGCCGCTCTTGAGCACCTCGGCCTGCTTCTCGACCTTGGCCACTACCTCGGCCGGCGGGAAGATCAGTTCGGCATTGCCGCCGGCCTGGGCGGCGATCTGAATGTTGCAGGCGCGTTCCAACACGTGCAGCTGCTGGAACGCATGTTCGACGCTGATGCCTGCGGTCAACAAACCGTGGTTACGCAGGATCAACACACTTTTATCGCCCAGATCGGCCACCAGACGCTCGCGCTCGTCCAGGTCCAGCGCCACGCCTTCGTAACCGTGATAGGCCACCCTTCCGGAAAAACCAATGGAGTGCTGGGAAATCGGCAACAAACCTTTGCGCTGGGCGGACACCGCAATGCCGTCACGCGTGTGGGTGTGCAAGACCGCTTGCAGGTCAGGACGCGCACCGTGAATAGCGCTGTGGATCACGTAACCGGCGTAGTTGATGCCCAGCCCTGTCGGGTCATCGACGAGAGTACCGTCGATGTCGACCTTGACCAGGTTGGAGGCGGTGATTTCGTCGAACAGCAGCCCGAAGGCATTGATCAGGAAATGCTCGTCGGGCCCTGGCACCCGTGCCGAAAAATGCGTGTAGATGTGATCGGTCCATTTGAACAGGGCCGCCAGCCGATAGGCCGCGGCCAGCTTCACCCGCACGTCCCATTCTTCGGGGCTGACGCGCTGGCGAACATGTTTCGAGACGCTGGATAACGGGCTGACGCTGCTCATGGCAAAACTTCCTGGATGGCCTTAAGGATCTCCAGCAAGCCTATGGGAAGCCAAAACATAATAAAAAGCACATTTTAATCTAAGCTAATTATCATTTTTTTTTATTATGTTCAGCCACTCTATTCATGCCGCACTCTTGATTTTCTGCAACGACCCGGCGACCAGTTTGCCAAAGGCATCGACCGGCCCTTGCAGATTGCCAAGAAAATGCGGGTAGATCAGCCACAGGTCCATCACCGGTTTGAAGTCTTTCAGTGGCATCACCGCCAACTGTTCGAAATGAGCGCTGCGCTCGAGTAACGGGCGCGGCACTAACCCGAGTCCTAGCCCGTCAGCGACCAGACCCAACTGCAATTCTGTACCGAAGGTTTCCAGGTTGACCCGAAGCACCAAGCCTTGGTCCGACAAAGTGCGCTGCAATCCGGCCCGGAAGCCGCAGCCATCGGGGTTGAGAATCCAGCCACTCTGGTAAACGTCGGCAAGTTTGCACGGACGCTTGGGCAACTGATCCTTGGCGCACACCACCACCAACTCCATCTTGCCGATGGACTCACCAATGATGTTGTCCGGGAAAATCTTGCCGGCCGGGAACAGTGCCGCGGCCGCATCCAGTTCGCCCCGCTCGATCTTGCCGACCAATTGACTGCCCCATCCCGTGGCCACCTGGGCGCGCAATTCCGGGTACTCCATTCGCAAGTGCTTGAGCGCATCGAGCAGCACCACGTCGCCGATAGTTTGCGGAACGCCCAGACGCAGCAACCCCGTAGGCGGCGCATCGGTGGCAACCAGTTCACGCAACGCATCCATTTCCCGCAGGATCAAACGACACTGTTCGTACACTCGCGTGCCGATCAGTGTGGGCTTGAGCGGTTTGGTATTGCGGTCGAACAACTCCACGCCCAGCGCCTGCTCAAAGTTCTGCACGCGCCGCGTAATGGCCGGCTGAGTCAGTTGCAACGACTCGGCCGCATGGCTGATGGACTGGCAACGAATCACTTCGACAAAGGCATCGATATCGTCAATTTTCATTTGGCCCGCACATAGAGAACAGTCAATAAGATGTCTGAAAAGCATAGTTCTATTGTCGGTATCTGGATAGCCCGCAGCTACTTTCGATAACGTCTGACGCTATTCAAACAGGTTATAAATTCCATCCAGTTATAACCTAATCATTAAAGAATCGCATATTGAGCAAAAACATTATGCTTAAATCCTGAGACCAATATTCACCACGAACGATGGAGTCGTCATGACCCAGGCCCGACACCCGGAGAGACTCAGAGCATTCATAGGTGCCCTGGCGGAATTGATCGACAGCCACCCTCGCGAGGGCGACCTGCTGCATCGCGGGGGCAAGCTGCTCGGTCAGCTGGTTAGCCACGACGACTGGCTGCCTGAAGAGTTTGCCCGGCCAGACCCGGAGCGCTATCAACAATATTTGCTGCATGCCGATTCACGGCAGCGTTTCAGTATCGTCAGTTTTGTCTGGGGGCCGGGGCAACGTACGCCGGTCCATGATCACCGGGTCTGGGGCCTGATCGGCATGTTGCGTGGCGCGGAGTACTCGCAAGGTTTCGAACGCGCCACGGACGGCACGTTGGTGGCCGACGGCAGCCCGATCCATCTGCGGCCGGGTCAGGTCGAGGCTGTATCACCCAAGATCGGCGACATTCATCAAGTCAGCAACGCCTTTGATGACCAGGTCTCCATCAGCATCCATGTCTACGGCGCCAACATCGGTGCAGTACGCCGCGCGGTGTACCAGGCCGATGGCAGCGAAAAACTGTTCATCTCCGGTTATTCCAACGCCTATCTCCCCAACATCTGGGATGTGTCCAAAGAGAGCCAAGCCCTATGAGCCCAAGTCCTGACAAAAGTGTACTGACCCGCTCCTTCGCCGAGATTCGACAGGCACTGCTGAACAAAGCAGAACTGGCGCTGGTGGATGTGCGTGAAGAAGCGCCTTTCGCGCAGGCGCACCCACTGTTTGCGGCCAACATTCCATTGTCGAAACTTGAGCTTGAGGTGTACTCGCGGATTCCACGGCTCGATACCCAAGTGACCGTCTACGACAACGGCGAAGGCCTGGCACAGATCGCCGCTCAGCGCTTGCAGGGCCTGGGCTACGTCAATGTCAGCCTGCTGGAAGGTGGTCTGGACGGTTGGCGCATCGCCGGTGGCGAGCTGTTTATCGACGTCAATGTGCCGAGCAAAGCCTTCGGTGAACTGGTGGAAAGCCAGCGTCACACGCCGTCACTGGCCGCTGAAGATGTTCAGGCGCTGCTTGATAACGAGGCCGACGTGGTGGTGCTCGATGCCCGGCGCTTCGATGAGTACCAGACCATGAGCATTCCCACCGGCATCAGCGTACCGGGAGCGGAATTGGTGTTGCGCGCCCGGGAGCTGGCGCCGGACCCGGCGACGCGCATCATCGTCAACTGTGCCGGGCGTACACGCAGCATCATCGGCACTCAGTCGTTGATCAATGCCGGCATCACCAACCCGGTGTCAGCCTTGCGCAACGGCACCATCGGCTGGACCCTGGCCGGTCAGACACTCCAACACGGCCAGTCACGCCGGTTCGCGCCAACCAGCGAAGAGCATCGTCAAATCGCCGCCCGCGATGCCCGTCGCGTCGCCGACAAAGCGTTGGTGGGCCGCGCTACTCTCGCCGACTTGCAACGCTGGCAACAACAACCGACACGCAGCACCTACCTGTTCGACGTACGCACTCCGGAAGAATTCGACGCCGGCCACCTGCCCTCTTCCCGCGCCACACCCGGTGGCCAACTGGTGCAGGAAACCGACCACTTCGCCAGTGTGCGCGGTGCGCGCCTGGTGCTGGTTGATGACGATGGCGTGCGCGCCAACATGTCGGCGTCCTGGCTCTCGCAACTGGGCTGGGAAGTGCATGTGCTGGATGACCTGCAGCCTGCGCACTTCATTGAAAAAGGTGCCTGGAAAGCGCCAGTTCCCGCGCCACAACAGGCCGAAGAAATCAGCCCCGAAACCCTCGTACAATGGCTGGCCGAGGGCGACAGCGTGGTGCTGGATTTCACCAGCAGCGCCAATTACGTCAAACGCCATATCCCCGGTGCGTGGTGGGTGTTGCGCGGGCAATTGCGCGAAGCGTTGGCCAAGGTGCCCTCGGCGCAGCGCTATGTACTGACCTGCGGCAGTAGTCAGTTGGCACGCTTCGCGGTCCACGAGGTCGAGGCGCTGACCGGTCAACAGGTGTTCCTGCTTAAAGACGGCACCGCCAGCTGGATCGCCGCGAAACTGCCCCTTGAGGAAGGAGAAAGTCGGCTGGCGTCGCCACGCATCGACCGCTATCGCCGCCCTTACGAGGGCACCGATAACCCTCGCGAAGCCATGCAAGCCTATCTGGACTGGGAATACGGGTTGGTGGATCAGTTGGCCCGCGACGGCACCCATGGTTTTTTCGTGATCTGATTCAGCCAGGCTTCTGTTCCGAACGCCGGGCAGCGCCGTTGCATACACCTACCGTTGAATCAGAGCCGACCCCTGCTCCAGGCGGAGGTGACCCAAAAGCAGCAAAATCCGCCTGGAGCACGCCGATATGAGCTTTACCCTGCCCTTCAAACACCTGCTGATCGCCGTCGCCCTCACCGTCGGCGCGACCGCCTACGCAGCCGACCTCCAACCGCTGCGGGTGGCCAATCAAAAATCCACGATCAAGGTACTGCTGGAGGTGTCCGGTGAATTGAAGGATGTGCCTTACGAGATCCAGTTCTCCGAGTTTCCAGCCGCCGCGCCGTTGGGCGAGGCGTTGAATGCCGGCGCGGTGGACATCGGTGCCCTGGGCGATGCGCCTTACGTGTTCGCCCTCGGGGCCGGTGCCCCGATCAAAGTCGTCAGCATCGTGCACGCCGAGGGCCGCTACACCACGGCCATTCTCGCGCCCAAGGACTCGGCACTGAACACTCCCAGCGACCTCAGGGGCAAGCGGATTGTCACCACCCGCGGCTCCATCGGCCACTTCCTGGCGATCAAAGCCTTGCGCAGCGTCGGCCTGAGCACCCATGACGTGCAGTTCATCTACCTGCTGCCGAGCGAATCGCGAATCCTGCTGGATAACGGCAGCGCCGATGCCTGGTCGACCTGGGACCCCTACACCACCATTGCCACCACTCAAAGCCAGGCCAAAGTGCTGGTCAGCGGCGAGTCTTTACTGACGAACCATTTGTACTTCGCCGCCACCAGTCAGGCCATCGCCGGCAAACGCCAGCAACTGGACGACTTCGTCGCACGGATCGACCGCGCCTACCGCTGGACCAATGCGCATCCCGAAGCCTTCGCCGCCGCTCAGGCAAAGGTCACCGGCTTGCCACTGGCCGTGCATGTCGCCGTGGCCAAAGGCACGCACATGCAACCCGTGGAGATTGACGACAAGGTCATCAGCGGCCTGCAAACCACCGCGGACATCTATCAGGAAGAAGGCATTCTCAGCAAACACATCGACGTCTCCCAAGGCTTCGACAAGAGCTTCAACGCCCGGCGCGCCCAACTTAACCAGGCCTCCCGCTAACGAGGACGCCTACCTTTTTTGATCGAGTGAATTCCCCATGAGCCTTTCTTCTCAACACCCACCTCAACTGCGATCGGCCGAGGCAGTCCATTTCGATGCGTTGCTCGACAGCATCGGCAAACAACTGGGCGCCACTGCCCATGTATATGACGAAAGCGGCGCTTTCCCGCATGACAATTTCAAGCTGCTGCATGAGCACGGCCTTGTGGCATTGACGGTGCCCAAAGCGTTGGGCGGTGGCGGCGCGAACCTGGCACAGGCGCGCAAAGCCATCAGCGCGATTGCCAAAGGCGAACCCTCGACAGCCTTGATCCTGGTCATGCAATACCTTCAGCATTCGCGCCTGCAAAACAGTCAGCACTGGCCCGAAGCGTTGCGTCTGCAGGTGGCTCAAGACGCGGTCCAGAAAGGCGCGTTGATCAACGCCTTGCGCGTCGAGCCCGACCTTGGCACCCCGGCCCGCGGCGGTCTGCCGGCGACCATCGCCCGGCGCACCGCCGCCGGTTGGCGTATCAGCGGCAGAAAAATCTACTCCACTGGCAGCCATGGCCTGAGCTGGCTCAGCGTCTGGGCGCGCAGCAACGATGAAGATCCGCTGGTCGGCGCCTGGCTGGTGCACAAGGACACGCCCGGCATCAGCATCATCGAGGATTGGGATCATCTGGGCATGCGCGCCACGTGCAGCCACGAGGTGGTGTTCGACAATGTGCTGGTGCCACTGGATCACGCGGTCAGCGTCAGCCGCTGGAGCGCCCCGCAAGCCGAACTCGATGGCGACGGCCTGCTGTGGATGTCGGTGTTGCTGTCATCAGTCTACGACGGGGTCGCCCAGGCCGCCCGTGACTGGCTGGTGGGTTGGCTGGAAACACGCAAGCCGTCCAACCTCGGGGCGGCGTTATCGACCCTGCCACGCGTTCAGGAAACCGTCGGCCATATCGACACCCTGCTGTTCGCCAACCGCAGCCTGCTCGACACCGCCGCCGAGGGTCACACGCCGGCCCGCCATGCGGCACAACTGAAATACCTGGTGACCGGCAATGCCATCCGCGCCGTCGAGCTGGCCATCGAGGCGTCCGGCAATCCCGGCCTGTCACGCAACAATCCGCTGCAACGGCATTACCGCGACGTGTTGTGCAGTCGTGTTCACACGCCGCAGAACGACGCCGTTCTGCAAGGTGTCGGCAAAGCGGTGTTCGCCGAGCGCCAGCAAGAGGAACGTCTATGAGCCAGCTCGTTCAGGAGTAGGTCTGACGCAAGCTGCGATCCTGGCAATGATCGAACGTCGCAAATTCGTAAATGCTCGCCGGTAATGCAGCGGTTTTTTTCGTCTATACAGAACATGATGCCAATGTGCCTTTACTGCGCATTGAAGCCACAGACTCTGACCTCTCGATCGCCCTCCTGAATGAAATGATCTAGGAATACCGGACTATGGAAAGCTGGAAAATCAGAACTCATCTGCTTTTGCTCACCAGCGCTTTATTGCTGGGATTGTTGTGTGTCGGCGGACTTGGACTCTTTGGCATGCAATCGGCGGTACGCAGTCTGGAGACCGTCTACCTCGATCGAGTCGTGCCCCTGCGGGATCTGAAAAAAATCGCTGACCTGTATGCCGTGAACATCGTCGACGCCACCCACAAGGCGCGCAATGGCAACTTCACCAAAGCTGAGTCACTGAGCCGGATCGAGCAGGCCCAGCGGGATATCGACCAGACGTGGCAAGCCTATAAATCGACGCAACTGATTCCGGCAGAAACGCGCCTGATCGCGCAAATCAACCCGCTGATGGAAGCCACCCGCGGGCCGCTGCAAAACTTGCAGGGCATGCTGCGCCAGAACGACGATGCAGGTCTGGCACGTTTCGCGACCGAGCAGTTGTATCCGCTGATTGACCCCTTGTCAGACAAATTTTCCGAGTTGATCGAGGTTCAACTGGTGGAAGCCAAGAACCAGTTCGACCAGAACCAGATCGCCTACACCTCCAACCTCAGAACCAGCCTGCTGATTCTGCTATTGGCGGTGATCGCGGGCGCCGCCTATACGTTCTTTTTCTCCAGGCTGTTGGGCCGCCAGCTCGGTGCGGAACCCGCGGAACTTGCCGCGATCAGTTCGAACATCGCTGAGGGGAAATTGGCCGCTACGCAGCTTGATCGACAACAACCGTCGACCGGCGTTCTGCACTCCGTCCAGGCCATGCGCCACAGTCTGAGCGACATGATTGGCAAGATCAGCCAGGCCTCCGAGCAGATCGAGGGCGCCACGCTGCA
This sequence comes from Pseudomonas sp. GL_093, assembly GCF_057837605.1. NCBI lineage: Bacteria > Pseudomonadati > Pseudomonadota > Gammaproteobacteria > Pseudomonadales > Pseudomonadaceae > Pseudomonas > Pseudomonas sp. GL_093. The sequence goes on from NZ_CM174448.1 coordinate 4,464,023, forward strand.
ATTGTCTGCGTCCTCCGAACAAGGATTGAGCAGCGCCGCCCTGCAAAGCGAGACCGCCTCCTCCATGGCGGCCACGGTGGAAGAGCTTTCCGTGAGCATCACTCACATCGCCGACAATGCTCGACAGGCCCAGAGCACTGCGCAGAAGGCGGGCGAAATCACCGGCGAAGGCATGGCGGTGATGCAAGCCTCCATCCAGGAAATGGGGCAGATTGCCAACCTGGTTGCACAAAGCTCATCGGACATCGATCAACTGGCGATCCAGTCGAACGACATCAGCCTGATTGTCGGGGTGATTCGAGGCATCGCCGAACAGACCAATCTCCTGGCCCTCAATGCCGCCATCGAAGCGGCACGCGCGGGCGAGCAAGGTCGCGGCTTCGCCGTGGTCGCCGATGAAGTGCGCAGTCTGGCCGCCCGCACAGCGCAATCCACCACAGAAATCGTCGCTTTGGTCAATTCCATCCAAAACGGCATGGTCAAAGCCAAAGACAGCATGGCCGCTGGCTGTGAACGCGTAACCCATGGTCAGAAACTGGTCGAAAGCGCTGGCGATTCCATGAGCAGGATCAAGGGCGCACTGGACGAATCCCTTGCGGCCGTCAGCTTCATTTCGTTGTCGCTGCAGGAACAGCGCGCCGCCAGTGAGCAAGTCGCCTGCAACGTCGAAAGAGTGGCGCAAAGCGTGGAAGAGAACGCCGCAGCCCAAAGCGGGATCGTACGAACTACCCAGGAACTCAAGGCGATGTCCGACGGACTGGGCGTTATTTTGCAGCGGTTCAGTTTCTAAATGAGTGCCCCCCTTGTGGGAGCGAGCTTGCTCGCGATGACGGAGATTCATTCAACATCTCTGTTGTCTGACACCCCGCTATCGCGAGCAAGCTCGCTCCCACATTGGTTCCTCATTGTCTTGTAAAGAGTGCTTGCCACAGGTTTTGGTGTTCATGTTTCAACCAATGATTACCAGCTCTCACCCAGCCCGAGCAAGCCCATGATCTGGCGTCGCAAGTCCACCAGATACGGATCGTCGCGATGGCGCGGATAAGGTCGCTCGATGGTCAGTTGTGCCTTGATCGCAGCGGGCCGGTCACTGAACACGATCACTCGATTGGCCAGCAGCAAGGCTTCTTCAACATCATGGGTCACCAGTAGCGCGGTGTAGCCCTGGCGCTGCCACAAGTCGATCAGTTCCTTCTGCATGGTGATGCGGGTCAGCGAATCCAGCTTGCCCAACGGCTCGTCGAGAATCAGCAGGCGCGGTTCGTTGACCAGCGCTCGGGCCAACGCGACTCGTTGCGCCATGCCGCCTGATAACTGCCGCGGATACGCCCGGGCGAACGGGCTGAGGCCGACTTTCTCCAGTGCGGCATCGACCTTGGCAGAGTGGGTTTTGAGCAGGCCCTGAGCCTCAAGGCCAAGGGCGACGTTGTCCCACACGCGCCGCCACGGGTACAGCGTCGGGTCCTGAAACACCACGACCCGGCTCGGGTCCGGGCCGGTAATCGGTGCACCATCGGCCAGCACCGTACCGGCGTCGGCCGGTTCCAGCCCCGCCACCAGTCGCAACAGCGTGGACTTGCCGCAGCCCGAAGGCCCGAGCAAGGCGACGAATTCACCGGGGGCCACGTCGAGGGAAACCCGCTCCAGCACCGGCAAATGCTGACCGTCCAGGGCAAAACCGTGGCTCAAATTATTAATGCGCAACGCCAGCCCAGCCGAAACCGGGGCGGTCGAAGGGTGTGCCAGCGCTACCATTTCATCGCTCCTTTTTGCCAGGCCAACAGCCGGTCACGGATCAGGAACAGCGCGGAGATCAAACCCGAGCAAGCCAGTGCCATGATCAACAGCGCCGCGTACATATTGGCGTAAGCGGCCCAACCCTGGGCCCACTGCAAGTACCAGCCGATGCCGGATTTGACGCCCATCATTTCCGCGACTACCAGGGTCGAGAACGAGGCGCCCAGCCCCATGAACAAACCGACGAACACATGGGGCAACGCCGCCGGGATCGCCACTTTGAAAATCAGAAAACCCTGCTTCGCACCCAAGGTCCGCGCCACGTCGTAATAGGCTTTATCGACACTGGCTACACCCGACCACGTCAGCACCGTGACTGGAAACCAAGTCGCCAGGGCGATCAAAAACACGCTGGCACTCCAACTGGTGGGAAACAGAAAGAAGCACAGCGGCAACAATGCCGTCGAAGGCACCGGCCCGAGAATGCGCAACACCGGGTGCAGCCAGTAGCCGATGTTGCTCGACCAACCGATGGCCACCCCGGCCACAAAACCGGTCGCGGCACCCAGCGCCACACCCGTCCCCAGCAACAGTGCCGAATGCAGCAAGCTGTCCGCCAGACGCGGCCAGTCTTCAACGTACACCGCGAGCAACGCTTGCGGCGGTGCGAAGAATGGCACCGGCAGCACGCCCAGTTTGGCGGTGAGCAGTTCCCAGATAGCCAACAGAAGCGGCAACGCGATCAACCAGGCACCCGCGGCACGAATACGCGTGGCGACTTTTGCCGACCAGTGACCGACGATGCCCAGCAGACCGATCAATGCCGCCACCGCCAGACACAGATTCGCCAAACCCTGGGTCATCGGCCAAGTGCGCGCGGCATTGGGCCAATAGCTGATCAGCAGCGCAACCGCCACCCACGCCGTCACTGCCACCGCGCCTTGTCGCCAAACCTTGAACGCCCGCTGCGTCGCCGGCGTCGCCAGTGTCGAAATCTCAGCTGAAGACATCGGCGGTGATCTCCTTGGCAAACTCGCCGGCGTTGGTGCTCTGGCGAATGACTTCCACGGTTTGCAGGTCGGTGACGTAGGTGGTGATTTCTTTGGTCAGCAGCGCGCCAACGGCATGATGGCCGTGGGTATGGTCGTGCAGGATCGCCTCGACTTCTTCGGCGGAGGTATTCAGCGCATAGGCCTGAAAACCCTTGGCCACGGCCTGGGGATTTTTCACCGAGTAATCGTGGGCCTCGAGAATCGCCTGGGTCAGGGCCGCCGCCACGCGTTTTTCCTCACGCACCAATTTGCCGGTGACGCCGACGACGCAGCAGCTGAGGTTGGCGTACTCCTCGACCAGGTTGGTGGACAGTTCCTGGGCCTTGCCGGACTTGATCAGGCGGTACATGAACGGGTCACTGCCGCTGACCGCCTGAACTTCACCGCGCTCCAGCGCAGTGCCCAACAGGTCGGCCGGGTACAGCCGCCAGTCCACATCGCGCACCGGATCGATGCCGTGTTTTTTCAGCAGGATCGAAAAGAAGTTGCGGTCCGGGCTGGCCATGTCGGTGACGCCAATGGTTTTGCCTTTGAGGTCTTCGAGTTTGAGCACGTTGCCATTGGCCGCACTGAGCAAGCGCAGGCAACCGCCGTGAGTACCGGCGGTGAGCTTGACGTCGAAGCCCTGCTCCAGCGCCTTGAGCCAGCGCAACGCCATGCCGACGCCGGCATCGGCCTTACCGGTGGCGATGGCTTCGAGCAGCACTTCGGTGGAGTTACCAAAGTTGACCAGCTCGACATCGAGGTTGTGTTTCTTGAAGAAGCCTTGTCCGTGAGCGATGACCACCGGCGCCAGGCAAACCGCATTGAGGTTGACCGCCAGTTTCAACGCACGCGGTGTGTCCAGGCGAATGAAGTCGCCAGTTCCGGTGGGCTCGGCGCCGGTATCGACGGCGTGGCCGGCGTGTTCATCGGCAGCCCGACTGGAACGCGGCAACGACATCAGCAGCGGGCTCGCCAGGGCGACGCTGGCCAGGCCCAGCAGGTGACGACGGGTCAATCGATCGAAAACAGCCATTCAAATATCCCTTTGGTGGTGTAGAAGAGTTCAGTCCTTCAGCTCGCCGAGCCCCAGGTGCTCACGCAAGGTCGCGCCTTCGTAAGCGCGACGGAACAAGCCTTTGCGTTGCAAATGGGGGATCACGCTTTCGACGAATTCGCTGAACGATCCCGGCAGGTAACCCGGCGAAATCACAAAACCGTCGCAGCCTTCGCCCAGGAACAGCTCGGCCAGTTGATCGGCAATCTGTGCCCCGGTGCCCACCAGTTGCGGCACGCGAACGCTGCTGGCGAAAATCCGCCCCAGTTGCTCCAGCGTGGTCTCGGCGCCTTGCATCAGCAGCTTTTCGGCGGCGGCAGGATGGATCAGCGGCGATTGGGCAATCTCGGCCAGCGTCGCGGATAACGGAAACGGAGACAGGTCGACATTCAGTTGTGAGGCCAGCGTGACCAGCCCCAACTCGGGACGCGCCAGGGCGTTGTGCCGATCACGCTTGGCCCGCGCTTCGGCTTCGGTGCCGCCAATGAACGGCATGACCGCCGTCAGCACTTTGCAGCTGTCGGCCTCACGCCCTTGTTGCACAACCTGCGCCCGCACGTCGTCACGGAAGGCGCGCATGGCGCTCAAATGCGGGTGAATGGTGAAGATCGCCTCGGCCCAACGCGCGCCGAAACGCCGACCACGACCGGACGAACCAGCCTGGATCAGCACCGGCCGCCCTTGTGGCGTGCGCGGAATGTTCAGCGGTCCTTCGACCTTGAACCACTCACCTTGGTGTTGCACCGAGTGGATCTTCGACGGGTCGGCCAGCACCCCGCTTTCGCGGTCCAGTTTGAGCGCGCCCGGCCCCCAACTGCGCCACAGTTTCAACGCCACTTCGACGAATTCGTCGGCACGGTCGTAGCGCAGGTCATGCTCCAGGTGCTTGTCCTTGCCGAACTGACGCCCTTCGCTGTCGTTCATCGAGGTGACGATATTCCACGCGGCACGGCCCTTGGACAGGTGATCCAGGGTGGCGAACTCCCGGGCGATATGCGCCGGTTCGTAATAGGTGGTGGAACGGGTTGCGCCCAGGCCCAGCTTGCTGGTTTGCCCGATCAGGTAAGACAGGATCGGCAAGGGGTCCAGGCGTGTCGCGTCCTGGGCGCCGTAACGCAATGCCAGATCCCGGGAGCCGCCCATCTGGTCACCGACCGCAAGGCGATCGGCGAAGAACAGAAAGTCGAACAACCCCTCCTCCACGACTTTGGCAACGCGCGCGTAGTACTCGGGCTCAAGGTAATTGCCAACGGTGTCCGGATGGCGCCACACCGCGTGACTGTGGATGACCGGCCCGGTCAGCAAGAAAGCAGACAGGTGAATTTGACGACTCATGGCAATGCTCCAAAGGGCTGGAAGTGCTCGTGCTTACTTCGTCTTTGGAGTCCAGACCGCGATGTCGGACACCTTCAGCGGCTTGGGCGTGAGTTTCGCCGCGTAATAGGTGTCGGCGATGCGTTGCTGCTCGGCCAGCTCATCGACCTTGACCGGGACGATGTCGTAGCTGCGGCGAGTGTTCGCCAGCTCCACCGTGGCGGGCGGAATGTTCCCCCACACAGGCCCGAGAATCTTCGCGGCCTCTTGCGGGTGCGTTTTGACCCACTGCCCGGTCTCGCGCAGGGTATCGAAGGTGACTTGCAGCACGTCCGGGTGCGCGTTGGCGAACTGGGTGGTCGCCAGGTAAAAGCGGTTGTAGTTGGCCACTCCGTCCTTGCCATCGGCCAGCACGCGCACGTGATGTTCCCGTTGTTGGGTCGCAAGGAACGGGTCCCAGATCGCCCATGCATCGACACTGCCGTTGGCGAACGCCGCTCCGCCATCCGGTGCTTCCAGGTAACGCGGTGTGATGTCGGCGAGGGTCAGGCCGGCTTTTTTCAACGCGGAGATCAGCAGAAAGTTACTGCCCGAGCCTTTGGAGACCGCGACGGTCTTGCCTTTCAGATCGGCGACGCTGTGAATCGTCGAATTGTCCTGAACGATGATCGCTTGCGCGCTGGACGACGGATTTTCCCGGGCGTAGTAGGTCAGCGGCGCATCGGCAGCCTGGGTGAACAGCGCGAAGGCATCCGCCACGTCGGCATGCAAATCGACACTGCCCGCGTTCAGCGAGCTGAGCAGGCCGGTGCTGAATTCATGCCAGTTGACAGTGAAGCCCAAGGGTTTCAGACGCTCTTCGAGTTGGCCGTTCTGCTTGAGCAGAATCCATAAGGTCGAAGAACGCTGGTAGCTGATATCGATGGCTTGTTGTGCATGAGCCCCCGCTGCGGCGAACAACAGACTGGCGGCGACGATGAGTTTCTTCAACTTCATGAAAGGCCTTGGTATGAGTGGGTTCGAAGAGGCTGAGCAAAAAAACGGGTCAGCAATGTTGCGTCCGGCGAGGTTTTGAGATCACGCCAAAAACAACATTGATTATATTAACGACGAATAATTATGAAAGAATCATATAATTATATGGTTATACCGGGTTCGATCCTGCGCCGCCCAAGCCGACAACAAAAGGAATATATAATGATTTATTTATTCATTATTGGAATATAAAAAACCCCTAAGCTAATTCCTAAAAATTATTTATAGAATGTTTTTTAGAACCATATGATTCATGGCAGATAGCCCTTCCCTTAGCTGAATGCCGAGCGTGCCATGTCGAAATCAACCCAAAATGCTGAAGCGAAACTCCGTCGTCCGGTACTGGCCGGTCTGGTCGTTGCACTGGCCTTGTCGTTCGCCCTCCCTGCCCAGGCCCGGGAAACGGTACGAATCGGTTACCAGAAATCCTCGACCCTCATCACCTTGTTGAAAACCCAAGGCACGCTGGAAAAAACCCTCGCGCAGAAGAACATCGACGTGAGCTGGCATGAGTTTTCAAGTGGTTTGCCACTGCTCGAAGCGCTGAATGTCGGCAATGTCGATATCAGCGCTGACGTGGCGGACACGGTGCCGATTTTTGCCCAGGCGGCGCAGGCCAAGCTGACCTACTTTGCGCAGGAAGCACCCTCGCCTTCAGCCCAGGCAATCGTCGTGCGTGAGGACTCGCCCCTCAAGCAACTGTCGGATTTGAAAGGCAAGAAAGTCGCGGTCACCAAGGCGGCCGGCTCCCACTATTTGCTGATCGCCGCCCTGAACAAAGCAGGCCTGGCGTTTTCGGACATCCAGCCCGCCTACCTGTCGCCCGCCGATGGCCGAGCGGCCTTCGAGAACAACAAGGTCGACGCCTGGGTCACCTGGGAACCCTTCCTCACCAGCGCACAACGTCAACTGCCGACGCGCACCCTGGCGGACGGCGCAGGCCTGGCCAGTTACAAACGCTATTACCTGACCAGCACGAGATACGCCAAGGCGCATCCCGAAGTGCTCAAGCTGGTTTACGATCAACTGCACAAGACGGGCGACTGGGTAAAAACCCACCCACGTGACGCGGCGCAAATACTCAGCCCACTGTGGGGCAACCTTGATGTGGACACCGTCGAGACGGCAAACACCCATCGCAGCTACCAGGTCCAGCCGGTGAAAGGCGATCAACTGGGTGAGCAGCAGAAAATCGCCGACGTTTTTTTTGCCGCCGGTTTACTGCCCAAGGCCGTGGATGCGAAAGACGTCGATATCTGGAAGCCCTGAGGGCAACCTCAAGGCGTAATCGCAACCTTCATCACCCCGTCCTGCTGATGCGCAAACAACTCATAGGCAGCTTCGATGTCGTCGAGTTTGAAGCGATGCGTCACCAGCGGCGACAGGTCGACGCCACCGCTTTGCACCACCGCCATCAGCCGTCGCATGCGTTCTTTACCACCGGGGCACAGGGTGCTGACGATGCTGAAATCCCCGAGCCCCGCGGAAAAGGCTTCGAGTGGAATGCGCAAATCACTGGAATAAACCCCCAGGCTGGACAAACGACCACCGGGGCGCAGCACCCGCAGTGCGGACTCGAAAGTACCTTGGGTGCCCAGCGCTTCGATGGCCACGTCGACACCTCGACCGTCGGTCAGGGCCATGATCTGTGCGACCACGTCGCCATCCTTGAAATTGACCACATGGGTCGCTCCCAACTGCCGGGCGACGCTCATCCGTTCAGCGACGGTATCGATGCCGATAATGGTGCTGGCGCCCTTGAGGCGCGCACCGGCCACGGCACACAGGCCGATCGGCCCGAGGGCGAAGACTGCCACGGTATCGCCAATCTTGACCTCGCCGCGCTCCGCCCCGGAAAACCCGGTGGACATAATGTCCGGGCACATCAGCACCTGTTCGTCGCTGAGGCCATCGGGGATCGGGCACAGGTTGGCCAACGCATCCGGCACCAGCACGTACTCGGCCTGGCAGCCATCAATGGTGTTGCCGAACTTCCAGCCCCCAGCGGCGCGGAAGCCATGGCGGGTGTCCGGGCCATCCTGTGAGCTGCAACCGCACAGGCACGCATAACTTTGTCCGCTGGGGGTAATGGCGCCGGCAATCACACGCTGGCCTTCGACAAAACCACGCACCTGCGAGCCCAGCCGCTCGATGACGCCCACCGGTTCGTGACCGATGGTAAGCCCTTTGGCTACAGGGTATTCGCCCCGCAGGATGTGCACGTCGGTGCCGCAGATCGTCGTGGTAGTAATGCGGACCAGCGCATCCAGCGGCCCGACTTCGGGGATCGGTTTGTCATCCAGCACGATGCGGTTTTTCTCAACGAATATCGCGGCTTTCATGGTTGCCATCGGGGCTCTCCTGAGCGTTCACGTGCGCGTGAGTTCAGCACGAACCTCAGCCTGCACCCGGTTTACGGACGGGAGGTTGATCATGGTCAATACTTAGAGACTGGATGTACGTCGCACGAGCCGCACGTCGGGCGGCTATTCCACGGGAGGTTCGTCATGTCTGGTCAATCCCGCTTCATGCTGGTTGCATCACCGCTGATGGAACACAGCCCCGCTTTCGACAGGGCCGCTGCACTGGCCAAGGCCGAAGACGCCGCGCTGCACATCGTCGCCTTCGATTATCTGGAAGGCCTGGCGACCGCCAGTCTGGTCAACGAAAAGGCCCTGGAACAGATGCGCGTGGGCTATGTCGAGCGCCACCGCCAATGGCTTGAGGAACAGGCCCGCCCATTGCGCAAAATCGGGGTGCATGTAACCACCGAAGTGGCCTGGGTCGAACGCCCATTGGAGGAAATCCTGATTCACCTCAAAGAGCAGCCGATGGACGTGCTGATCAAGGCGCTGGAGCACGAATCGCTGCTGTCGCGGTTGATGTTTACCCCGCTCGATGTGCATTTGTTGCGCGAATGCCCGGTGCCGCTGCATTTCGTCAGCCACGCCGTGCACGCCTTGCCGCGAAAGATCGTCGCGGCGGTCGACCCCTTTCATCGCGATGACCATTACAAAACCTTCAACGATCGAATCCTTCACGAGGCGGCGAAACTGGCGAGCTCCTGTAATGCGGAGCTCGATGTGGTCTACGCCTATGACCTTTCATCCATCAGCGCCGACGAATTCGGCTTCGACAACGGGTCGGCATTCTTCTCGTCGGGCAAGGCCAGGACCGTGTTCGATTACCAGGAGGATGCCTTCAACGACCTGGCCGAGCGCAACGGCATCGCGCCGGAGCAGCGGCATATGATCATGGGCAACCCGGCCAAGGTCCTCACCCGCTATGTCGATGCCTATGACGTTGACGTGATTGTCATGGGCCGGATCGGCCATCGCGGCATGGGCCGGCTGATCGGCAGTACGGTGGAGCATCTGCTGTACAAAATGCCGTGCAGCGTTTGGGTGGTGTACACCGAGCGGCTGGATGAATAATTGATCTACCGGACACCACATAACCCTGTGGGAGCGAGCCTGCTCGCGATGGCGGACTTTCAGTCAACATCAATGTTGAATGTAAGGCCCTCATCGCGAGCAGGCTCGCTCCCACAGGGGTATTGCATTGTCATGAAGCTCGTTCAGGTCAACGCCGGGTAATCACCACCTCAAGGTACTCACTCGGCACCACCAGCGATTTCTCTCCCGCTCTGTTCATGCGGTTGATCAGTTCGGTCAGGTCGCTTTCCAGCGCTTGGGCGCCTTCAGGAGGCAGCGCCGCGAAGGCCTTGTGGACCGGGCCATACCAGGTGCGGAACGTGTCGATGAAATGCGCGGCCGAGCGGTAACGGAAGTTGAAGGTCTTGCGCGTCACCTGGAGCAGAAAGTCACGTTCGTCGAACTGCGTGTGCAGCCAGGCTTCGGTGCCCCACTGCGAAGGCGGTTGAGCGCCTGGCGGTGGCGGCAGGTGGCGGCCGAGGGTCTTGAACATCTGGCCGACAAACCCTTCGGGCGTCCAGTTCGCCAGGCCGATCCGCCCTCCGGGGCGACAGACCCTCGCCAGTTCCGCGGCGGCCTTGGGTTGGTCCGGCGTAAACATCACCCCGAAGGTGGAAAGCACGGCATCGAAGCTGGCATCCTCGAAGGGCAAGGCTTCAGCGTCGGCCACTTGAAACGTCACTTCCAGGCGCTCTGCCCTGGCCCGGTCTTCGCCGCGCTCCAGCAGCGCGGCCACGTAGTCGGTAGACGTGACGAGGCAACCACGGCGCGCGGCAGCGAGCGTCGCGTTACCGTTGCCGGCGGCCACGTCGAGCACGCGTTCATCGCAAAGCAGGTCGCAGGCTTCGGCGAGTTGCTCGCCGACAATCTGCAAGGTAGTGCCGATCACGGCATAGTCGCCACTGGCCCAAGAGGCCATCTGACGGTTTTTCAAGGCAGTAAGATCAATGGGTGTACTCATGAATTCCGCTCCGTTGCGGGTTGGAACGCAACCCGGCTTATTCGGCCGTGGTGGGATCGATGATGGCCGTGACCTGGGAAATGCGGTTGGCCGGAAAACCGCTCTGCCTGGCGTGTTCCTTGATCAACTCTTCGTTGGGCGCGATGTACACGCAGTAGAGCTTGTCACCGGTGACATAACTCTGCTGCCACTGCACCTCTGGCAAGTCGCGCAACGTCCTGCAGGACTTTTGCGAAGCGGCTTTCAAATCCCTTTCTGACAGTGTTCCAGCACCCGGAATCTCGCGTTCTATAACGAACTTAGGCATGGCAACCTCTCATTCTTGTTATTGATGACAGGGTCGGCAGACCCTGTGTGCCAACTATCGCGCCGGGCAACGCTGGCGTCCTGCCCGATCGTCGGCCAACCCTGCCCGATCGTCCGGAGATTTCACGGCTTGCGGCGACAGGCTCACAATCAAGCTCACCACCCAAAGCAGCCGCCTACACGGGAAAACCTCCATGGACGCCCTGTCCCAGACCCTGCGCGTCGTCCGCCTGGTCGGCGCGATTTTCATCAATGCCAGGTTCACTGCCCCCTGGTGCTACCAGTCGCCGAGCGCCGACACGGCGGCGCCGTTTCTGGAGCCCGGCGCCGAACGCGTGGTGATCTTCCACTTGATCACCGAAGGCGAGTGTTATGTCGAACTGGGTGATGATCCCCCGCTCCTGCTGACGGCCGGCGATGTGGTGGTTTTCCCTCAGGGAGATGCCCATCGCATGAGCTCTAAACCGGGGCTCGCGCCCGCCACGGGTGCGCGGCTGGACGTGGTGCTGGCGCGCCGTCCACGGCAATTGAGCTATGGCGGTGGCGGCGCGGTAACGCGTCTGGTGTGCGGCTATCTGGCATGCGATACCCGTCTGGCCGGCATGTTGCTGACCGGGTTGCCGGCGGTGGTCCGGGTCAATGTGCGCGGCTCGAATGCCGGTATCTGGCTGGAATCGTCGGTCCGTTATGCGTTGGCTGAAGCGCGTTCGCCCCGCCCCGGCGGCGAGGGTGTACTGGCGAAACTGGCCGAGGTGTTGTTCATCGAGGTGCTGCGTCTGTACATGCACGAACAGGGCGAAGGTCGCACCGGTTGGCTGGCGGGTGTGAGCGACCGGATTGTCGGCGCCGCCCTCAACGCGTTGCACAAAAAACCGTGTCACGCCTGGACGCTGGATGAACTGGCGCGCACGGCCGGCACTTCAAGGTCGGTGTTGGCGGAGCGCTTCCAGCAACTGGTGGGGAGTTCGCCGATGCAGTACCTGACGCAATGGCGGATGTTGCTGGCGGCCAACCTGTTACGCAGCAGTAACAGTTCATTAATGCGGATTGCCGAAGAGGTGGGCTACCAGACTGACACGGCATTCAGTCGGGCCTTTCGTCGAGAGTATGGAGCGCCACCGGCGGCGTGGCGGCGCAGTCAGGAGAAAAAACCAATGGCCCACAGCGTGCAGCCTGTGAGCCATTGATTTGAAGTATTACGCAGCGGGTGCTTTAGCCTCTTCCAGCAACTGCTGAATCACTTTCTCCTGAGTCTCGTAGCTGCCTTCACCAAAGTGGGTGTAACGCACCTGACCCTTGGCGTCGATCAGGTAGTGAGCCGGCCAGTACTGGTTGTCGAAATTGCGCCAGATCGCGTAGTTGTTGTCGATGGCCACCGGGTAGGTGATGCCGAGCTTTTTCACCTGATCCTTGACGTTGTCGATGATACGTTCGAAACCGTATTCAGGGGTGTGAACGCCGATCACCACCAGACCATCCTTCTCGTATTTCTTCGCCCAGTCCTTCACGTACGGCAAGGTGTGTTGGCAATTGATGCAGTCGAAGGTCCAGAAGTCCACCAGCACCACTTTGCCTTTCAGGGACTCGTTGGTCAGGGCTGGCGAGTTAAGCCATTGCACTGCACCGGCAATGGACGGCATGGCGCCTTTGGCGTTGTCCATGGACGAGTCTGCCTTGACCTTGCTGACGAAGTAATCGACGACTTTCGGCACGGTTTCCAGCACGCGTTGCTCAACCGTCGTCACGCCTTCGGACGAGGTGCCGGCCAGCAGTGTTTTGTCGGCACCGGTGGAAATCACCGCCGCCGCCGCCAGCACCGCAACACCCGCGCCACGACGCAGCCAACCGGTGACCGGGATCGACGCTTTCAAGCGATTGACCAGGCCGCGACCGGCGAAGATCAAGGTGCCCAGGGACAATGCGCTGCCCAGGCCGTACGCCACCAGCAACAGGCTGGTTTGAGCGTTCGCGCCTTGCAGCATGGCGCCCGTGAGGATGACCCCGAGGATCGGGCCGGCACACGGTGCCCAGAGCAGACCGGTGGCAACGCCGATCATGACCGAACCCAACGGGCCGGACATTTTGCGGGTGTCCGGATCGAGGCGGTTGCCCAGCGCCACGAAGGGACGGGCCAGCCAGTCACCGACACGGGCGGAAATCAGCGACAGGGCGAACAGCACCATCACGATCAGGGCCACATGACGACCGGTGTTGTTGGCTTGTATCACCCACTCGCTGCTGACCACGGCCAGGCTGGAGATCAGGGCGAAGGTCAGGACCATGCCGCCGAGGGTGAGCAGGATCGAGGAACGTGTACGTTTAACACCGGCGAACAGGAACGGCACGACCGGGAGGATGCAAGGGCTGAGGACGGTCAATATGCCGCCCAGGAAAGCGATGAGAAACATAGTTGTCACCTTGAAAATGGTGGTTAGGATTCGAAATCCACCCCTCACCCTAACCCTCTCCCCGGAGGGGCGAGGGGACTGACCGAGTGGTTTGTCCGAGCTGCTGCGACGTGAAATACCGAGTCGAACTCAAGATTTGAAAAGCAAGGAGATCTGCCCCCTTTCCCCCTCTCCCCCATGGGGAGAGGGCTGGGGTGAGGGGTCGATTCCACTGACACCCTCAAGCCGTCTGGGTATCCAGCACCTGCCCCTGCGGCGTACGGCTCGAACCATCCTCTGCCAAAAAGGCGCTCCCACCCTTCTCCCCCACCGGCGTCAGCTGGAAGCAAGTCGCGCTGCCACAGCTTTTCTGTTCAACAGCCGCGTTGGCATGGGCAGCGGCGCCAGCCGCGGAGAAGGCAAAGGCAGTCAAAAAGCGGGTGACGTTGTTCATGATGTTCTTCCTGTTTCAATGGGGATGGGCAATGGGTCAGTGCAGGACTCAGTTGTCTGAGTTGCAGCCATCAGCCAATTTGCGATAGTCCAGAACCTGGGTTTTGTTATGGGAGTCCAGGTAAGTCAGCTGGGCATCCACAACCCCACAGGAAGTCGAGGCGTCCTGTTTCAGCGACACCACTTTCTTGATGTCCAGGTGCGAGCCGTAGGTGTAGGTTTTAGCGGTGACATCGGCTTCGGCGCGGGCCGACAAGGTGCAGATGTTCAGGGCGGCAAACAGGCAAGCGGCGTAGACGGCTTTGGTGTTCATGGTGGTTTCCTCAAGGCTTCAATAGGGCAATCGTTGATTGGGCCGAGGCGGTTTGGCTTGCCTCGATGGAACCTATTAGAAGCTCGCGAGGTATCCCATATGTGTCGGGAACAGGCGCGTGTAAATCGGTACGTATCAAAACCGGGCCGGGATACAGAGCGATACAAAAGCCCTGAAAATGGGTGTTTTTACGTCCACGTGTATCCGCCGACAGGCCAGATACACTGCAATACAAAGGACTGCGGGCAAGCGGGCCAAGGCTCGATAGACTGCGCGACATCCCCCACCTACAAAGGCCTGGCCAAATGGAACACGTCGATCACATTCTCATCGTGGACGATGACCGCGAGATCCGGGAGCTGGTAGGCAACTACCTGAAGAAAAACGGCCTGCGCACCACCGTCGTCGCGGATGGACGGCAAATGCGCACGTTCCTGGAGTCCACGCCGGTGGACCTGATCGTGCTCGACATCATGATGCCGGGCGACGATGGCCTGATGCTGTGCCGTGAGTTGCGCGCTGGCAAACACAAGGCGACGCCGGTGCTGATGCTCACCGCGCGCAACGATGAAACCGACCGCATCATCGGCCTGGAAATGGGCGCCGACGATTACCTGGTCAAGCCATTCGCCGCCCGTGAACTGCTCGCCCGAATCAACGCCGTGCTGCGCCGCACGCGGATGCTGCCGCCCAACCTGGTGGTCACCGAAAGCGGTCGCCTGCTGGCCTTCGGGCGCTGGCGCCTGGACACCTCGGCCCGGCACTTGCTCGATGAAGACGGCACGATGGTCGCGCTCAGTGGTGCGGAATATCGGCTGTTGCGGGTGTTCCTCGATCACCCGCAGCGGGTACTCAATCGCGATCAATTGCTGAACCTGACCCAAGGCCGCGATGCCGACCTGTTCGACCGCTCCATCGACTTGCTGGTCAGCCGCTTGCGCCAGCGCTTGCTGGACGATGCCCGCGAACCGGCCTACATCAAAACCGTGCGCAGCGAAGGCTATGTATTTTCTCTGCCGGTGGAAGTCCTCGGGGCGCCCTCATGAACCTCTCGATGCGCTGGCCTCGCACCCTCGCCTCGCGGCTGTCGCTGATCTTCCTGATCGGCTTGATTCTCGCGCAGGCGCTGTCTTTCGGCGCGCAATACTACGAGCGCTACGAAAGCACGAAGAACACCATGCTGGGCAATCTGGAAACCGACGTCTCGACCTCCATCGCCATCCTCGACCGCTTGCCGGCCGAAGAACGCATGAGTTGGCTGCAACAACTGGATCGACGTAACTACCGCTATTTGTTGAACGAAGGTTCGCCGGGCATGCCCATGAGCGATTCGCCCATAGCGATGACGTCGATCAAAGAGGCCATCGGCAAGGATTACCCGATGACGGTGACCGACATCCCCGGGCCGGAAAAACATTTTCAGGTCCACCTGAAACTGGCGGACGGCAGCCCGGTGACCATCGACGTGCGTCCCTCGATGGTGCCGCTGTCGCCGTGGTTACCCATCGTGTTGCTCGGGCAACTGGCACTGATGCTCATCTGCACCTGGCTGGCCGTCAGAATCGCCATCCGCCCCCTCACCCGCCTCGCCCAAGCGGTAGAGGCCCTGGACCCCAACACCCACGCGGTGCACCTGGACGAAAAAGGCCCGACCGAAGTCGCGCATGCCGCGATGGCCTTCAATTCGATGCAGGCGCGCATCGCCGCCTACCTCAAGGAGCGCATGCAACTGCTGGCGGCGATTTCCCACGACCTGCAAACCCCGATCACCCGCATGAAACTGCGCGCCGAATTCATGGACGACTCCGCCGAGAAAGACAAACTCTGGAATGACCTTGGCGAGATAGAACACCTGGTGCGCGAAGGCGTAGCCTATGCCCGCAGCGTGCATGGCGCCACCGAGGAAAGTCGCCGCACCAATCTGGATTCGTTCCTCGACAGCCTGGTGTTCGACTATCAGGACATGGGCAAAGACGTTCAGCTGGGCGGTAAAAGTGACGCGGTGATCAACACTCGGCCGCACGCCTTGCGGCGAGTGCTGGTGAACCTGACAGACAACGCGCTGAAGTTCGCTGGCGCCGCCGAATTGAGGGTGGAAGCGAAGGCTGATGGCAGTTTGTCGGTGAAGGTGATGGACCGTGGTCCGGGGATTGCCGAGGAAGAATTGGCTCAGGTGATGGAACCGTTTTATCGCGTGGAGAATTCGCGCAACCGCAGTACCGGCGGGACCGGGTTGGGGTTGGCGATTGCACAGCAGTTGGCGTTGGCGATCGGGGGATCGTTGACGTTGAGTAATCGTGAAGGGGGTGGGTTGTGCGCGGAGCTTAGATTGCCGGCTCAGTAACATGATCGTTCCCACGCTCCGCGTGGGAATGCAGCCCGGGACGCTCCGCGTCCCTTTCGAGAGCTGGAACGCGGAGCGTCCCTTGAGGCATTCCCACGCGGAGCGTGGGAACGATCAGTTCAGGGTCAGGCCGGGTAGTTGGCGCGCAGAGCTTCCAGGCCACCCTGATAGATACCGGTAAACAGCGCCACCACTTCCTCGTCACTCACACCGACAGGTGCAAATCGCCCAGACCAGGTCACTCGCGCGCTCTGCCCCTGCGCTTCAACACTGATGGTCGCCAGATAGTCAGTAGCCGGAAACGGCGCCTGCAATATCGAATAACTGTAAGTCTTCCCAGCGTTATCAAACGCCTCCAACCGCTCAACCACCACCGCCCCATCCGCCGTTTGCAAGCTACGCACCCGGCCGCCTTCACTCAGCTCGCTTTTGGGAATAAACGGCAGCCAGTCCGGCAGCGAGTTAAAGCCGCCAATCAATTGCCAAACCTGGTCGGCGGTCGCCGGGATGTCGATGAATGCTGATGCTGTAGCCATGAAATATTCTCTCTCAATCAATAAGGTTCAAATCGCCATGCTGTCGACGACGCCGCCGTCGACCCGCAAAGCCGCGCCGGTGGTGGCCGACGACAGTGGCGAGGCGATGTAGGCCACCAGGTTGGCGACTTCCTCGACATCCGCCACCCGCTGGATGATCGAGGTCGGCCGGGCCTTGCGCACGAAGGCGTCGGCTTCTTCCCGAACGCTGCGCCCGGATTCGGCGGTGGCGTCCTTGAGCATCTGCTCCAGGCCATCGGTCAACGTTGGGCCAGGCAGGATCGCATTAACCGTCACTCCGGTGCCCGCCAGCCGCTTGGCCAAACCATGGGACACCGCCAGGTTGGCGCTTTTGGTCACGCCGTAGTTGAGCATGTCGGCCGGAATGGCGATCCCGGATTCCGAGGACAGGAAGATCACCCGGCCCCAGCCCTGCTTGACCATGTCTGGCACGTAATGCCGTGACAGGCGCACGCCGGAGATCACGTTGACCTCATAAAACCGCGTCCACTCGCTGTCTGGCGTGTCGAAAAAGTCCACGTCGTTGAAGATCCCGAGGTTGTTCACCAGGATGTCCGCCCGCGGTTCGGCGGCGAACAACAACTCGGCGCCTTCGGCCGTGCCGAGGTCAGCGGTCAGGCCACGCAACTGCGCGTCCGGCACGCTCTGGCGAATGCTCGCCAGCGCCTGTTCGACCTTGGCCGTCTCACGGCCGATCACCACCACCGTGGCGCCGGATTCGGCCAGCGCCTTGCTGATGCCCAGGCCAATACCGGCGGTGCTACCGCTGACAATGGCGAGTTTTCCAGTCAGATCGATTTTCATGCTCAACCTCCAATAATCGGCAATGGCGCACGTTCAGACACCAGTTTCGCGTCGCGCATCGCCTGCCAGAAAGCGGCGGGAATGACGGCCGACATCGCCGCAACGTCTTCAGCAATCCGGTCCGGACGGCTGGAACCTGGAATCACCGCCGCCACGGCCGGGTTAGCCAGGGAGAACTGCAACGCAGCCGCTTTTATGTCGACGCCATGCGCGGCAGCGATGCGTTTGATCTGCTCGACTTTGTTGATGATCGCCGGGCTGGCTTTCTGGTACTCGAAGTGTGCACCACCGGCCAAAATGCCCGAGCTGTAAGGACCACCGACCACAATTTCGACATTCTGCGCCAGCGCGGCGTCCATCAGACGTTGCAAGGCACGATCGTGGTCGAGCAGCGTGTAGCGACCGGCCAGCAGAAAACCGTCCGGCTGGGCTTCGGTCAGATCAAGGGTCAGTTCGCACGGTTCAACCTTGTTCACGCCCAGGCCCCAGCCCTTGATCACGCCTTCTTCGCGCAAGCGGGTCAGTACTTTGAAGGCGCCGGTGCGGGCCTGGTTGAAGTATTCCAGCCATTGATCGCCGTAGAAGTCCTGGGCGATGTCATGCACCCAGACGATGTCCAGACGATCGGTTTGCAGGCGCTTGAGGCTGTCTTCGATGGAGCGCATCGTGGCGTCGGCGCTGTAGTCGTTGACGATCTTGTTCGGGCGACCGTGTTCGAACACCCCGCTCTTCTCGCCCAAGTCACGGGCCGCCGCATCTTCAACTTCATCGAGAATCACTCGGCCGACTTTGCTGCTCAGCACATAGTCATCGCGGTTGTACTGGGCCAGCGCGGCGCCCAGACGAATTTCCGACAGGCCCGAGCCGTAAAACGGCGCGGTGTCGAAGTAACGCACGCCGGCATCCCAGGCAGCGTGGACGGTGGCCATCGCCTCTTCTTCAGGAATGGCGCGGAACATGTTGCCCAATGGGGCGGTGCCGAAACCGAGGGCGCCAGGTAGTTTGTCTTTCAAGCTCATGGGTTTTTCCTCTTGAGTGTCAGGGGTCATCAGAGGTGACCGTTGAGCAGATCCTAGATTGCGATGATCGGACCGTCCAAGACATAATGCGCAGCACTTGAGTCCCTATAGGTCTGACATGATCGACATCCGCCAATTGCGCTACTTCGTCGCCGTCGCCGAAGAAGAACACGTCGGTCGCGCCGCCGAACGCCTGCACATTTCCCAGTCGCCGCTTAGCCGGCAGATTGCACAGCTCGAAGAACGCCTGGGCCTGACCCTGTTCGAACGCAGCCAGCAACGCATTCGCCTGACCCGCGATGGCCAGACTTTTCTGGCTGAAACCCGTGCCCTGCTGACCCACGCCAATCGCCTGGAATCCCTGGGCAAGCGCCTCGGCCGTGGCGAAGAAGGCGGCTTGTGCATCGGCTACATCGAGAACGCCATGCACGCCGGCGTCCTGCCGAATGCCTTGCGGGTGCTGCGGGTCGACCGGCCGAACGTGCATGTCGCGCTGTACAACCTGAATTCCGCCGAACAACTCGAAGGCCTGCGTCAGCGTAGTCTGGATATCGCACTGGTCAGCGAACCGCCCGTCGCCGACGACCCGGACCTGTTGGGTTTTCAGGTGCTGGACGATCCGATGCTGCTGGCCCTGCCCGAACATCATCCTTTGGCGAACAACCCAACATTGACCCCGGCAGACCTGGCCGATCAGGAATGGATCGGCGTGCAACCCCGCCAGGACGCCGCCAGCCGCGACGACTTCGTCAGCGCCTGCATCCGCGCAGGTTTCACCCCGGACATTCGTATGGAAGCCACTGAACCGTTTACCGCGTTGGGATTGGTGGCGTCGGGGCTGGGCATCGCCATGATCCAGAAAGGTTTGAGCCGCAACGCCCCGCCCGGCGTGGTGCTGCGGGAAGTGCCGTGGATTTCCTTCACCACGCCGCTGTGGGCCGCGTGGCACCGGATCAATTTGCGACCGCTGGTGGAGACGTTCAGGAAAGTGCTGACAGAACCGGGCCCGACCACATGATCGTTCCCATGGTGCTTTACTGAAAAGATCCCGAAACCCAGCGAGAAGCCTGCATGAACCGCAACGACCTGCGCCGCGTCGATATGAACCTGCTGGTGATTTTCGAAACCCTGATGTTCGAAAAGAACCTGACCCGGGCCGGGGAGAAGCTGTTTCTCGGCCAGCCCGCCGTCAGTGCCTCATTGGCCAAGTTGCGCGACCTGTTCGATGACCCGCTGCTGGTGCGTAACGGTCGCGTGCTGGAGCCGACCCAGCGGGCCCTGGCGATTCTCCAGGAATTGCAGCCGGCGATGGACACCATCTCCGGCGCGGTCAGCCGGGCCAAGGATTTCGACCCGTCCACCAGCCGCGATGTGTTTCGCATCGGCCTGTCCGACGACGCCGAGTTCGGCCTGTTTCCGCCGCTGCTCAAGCAAATACGCGAAGAGGCGCAGAACGTTGTGGTGGTGGTGCGGCGGGTGAATTTCCTGCTGATGTCGTCGATGCTCTCCACCGGGGAGATTTCCGTCGGGATCAGCTACACCACGGAGCTGCCGGCCAACGCCAAGCGCAAGAAGTTACGTGATCTGAGCGTGAAGATCCTGCGCGGCGACAATCGTCCCGGCACCCTGACCCTGGATGAATACTGCGAACGTCCGCACGCGCTGGTGTCGTTTTCCGGGGATCTGACTGGGGCCATCGACAACGACCTCGCACGTATCGGCCGATCACGCCGGGTGGTGCTGGCGGTGCCGCAGTTCGCCGGCCTGCGCGCCTTGCTGGCCGGCACCGACATGCTCGCCACGGTGCCGGACTACGCGGCGTGCGCGCTGATCGAAGGCAGCAGCCAGCTGCGGGCCGACGACCCGCCGTTTGACATCGTGCTGTCCGAACTGTCCATGGTCTGGAACGGGGTCAACGATAACGATCCGGCAGAACGTTGGTTGCGCTCGCGAATTTCCCAACACATGTCGGCGCCGCTGCCGGGGCATTAATCGATTGGAAAGATACGGGGTCGGTCTCGCGCAGGTACACCGGCAGGTCAGTGACCGGCGGCATGACCGGGATCTCGAAATACATCTGGATCACCCAGCCGCGGTGATAACTGGCGTGATTGACCACATGCATCAGTATCGCGCCAGCGCTCATGGTGCCGCTTTCCCCCGAGACAAAACTGAACTCGACGGGTTTATCCAGCGAGGCATCGGTCTGCCGTTCGCTCCAGTCGCAGTACCAGTGATCGATGTCCTTTTGCGCCAGGCGCAACTCAGCGAGGTCGGGATGCAGCAGATCGTGTGAAGTTTTAAAGCCGTGCCCTCGGCCTTCGAGGTGGGCCCGCCAGATGCAGTCCACCACGTAGAGGTGGTTCAGGGTGCCGATCATGTTCTTGAACACCGACACGCGCTCTTTATTGACCTCACCCGGTGGCAAGGCGGTCAGGCTGTCAAAGAGGCGTTGATTGGCCCAGCGTTTGTAATCGGCAAGCATGCGGGCAGTGCGTACGTTAATCATCGCAGGTCTCCCATTGTGATGGGCGCACTGCCAAGCATAGCCCTCAGGGCGAGCTGCATTGCAAACGCTGATTACCGGTCACTTCACGACCTGTGTAGCAGCTGTCGAGCAACGCGAGGCTGCGTTCGGCTGCGAAGCCGTCGTGAATCCTGTGCACGCGGTTTACCTGATTAACCGCAGAGTCTGAATTGGCGACGGCTTCGCCGCCGAACGCAGCCTCGCAGGCTCGGCAGCTGCTACATAGGTCGTGGTGTGGCTAGCATCGTCGTCACCCGATCGGCCAGCGCCAAGCAACTGGTCAAGCCCGGTGATTCGATACCGAACAGGTTCACCAGTCCCGGCACACCATGCTCAGCCGGGCCACTAATGACGAAGTCGGCCGCCGGCTCGGTCGGACCGGTGATTTTCGGGCGGATGCCGCTGTAGGCCGGTTGCAGACTGTTATCGGGCAACGCCGGCCAGTAGCGCCGGATCGCCTCGTAGAAGCCATCGGCTCGGCGTGGATCCACACGATAATCGACCTGATCGATCCATTCGACGTCCGGCCCGAAGCGCGCCTGACCGCCCAGATCCAGCGTCATATGCACGCCCAGCCCCGCGCTCTCCGGTGCCGGATACACCAGATGCCGGAACGGCGCCCGGCCGCTGAAACTAAAATAGCTGCCCTTGCACAATCGTGCCTCGGGAACATGCTGCGACGGCAAACCTTCAATCCGGCTCGCCACCTCAGGCGCGGACAGTCCGGCGCAATTGATCAACTCGCGGCAGCTCAAGGTCATCGGTTGGGCGCCGCCCATCTGCAGTTCGAAACCTTGCTCGGTGCAACGGGCTGACGCCAGCGGCGTATGAAAAACCAGCGACGTGCCGCTGGCCTCGGCATCCGCCTGAAGCGCCAGCATCAAGGCATGGGAATCGACAATTCCGGTGGACGGCGACCAGAGCGCAGCAACGCAGGACACTGCCGGTTCAAGTTCCCGCGCCTGTTCGGCGTCCAGCCATTGCAGGTCATCGACGCCGTTGCTGCGACCCTGCGCCAACAACTTCTGCAAGGCCGCACACTGACCGTCATCCGTGGCCACGATCAGCTTGCCCAGGCGCTGGTAATCGACGCCGCGCTCATCGCAAAAGGCGTAAAGGCGTTGCTTGCCCTCCACGCACACTTGCGCCTTGAGGCTGCCGCTCGGGTAGTAAATGCCGGCGTGGATCACTTCCGAATTGCGCGAACTGATGCCCACGCCAATCCCCTCGCCCGCCTCGACCAGGATCACTTCCCGCCCGCTGCGGGCCAGGGCTCTGGCGACCGCCAGCCCGACCACACCGGCCCCGACCACCACGCACTCGATATCGACGCTCACCTGCCCTCCGCTCCTTTCACGCCAGCCCTCGTTCCCGATAATCGATCAGGCTGGAGAATATCGCCAGCAGCATGGCCATGACCACGAAGAAGATCAGCACCAGGAAGTACGACCCGGTGAACTGCACGATCAGCCCGATCAGGATCGGCACGATCACCCCGGCCATGTTCCCGCAGAAATTCATGGTGCCGGCCAGCACGCCGGTTTTCGAAGTGCCGCCGAGGATCGACGGAATGCACCAGTACATGCCGCACCAGCGAATGAAAAACATCGCCACGCAGAGCAAGCCGATCGCTTTGCTGGCCTCACTCGCATACGCCACCGCCAGCATGCACAGGGCCGCCACCAGCGCCGAGCCGCTGAACATGCTGCGCATCACCAGATTGGGCGAGGCGCCGCTGGACTTCCATTTATCCCCCAGATAACCGCCGACCAGCTCGCCGACGAAACCGCACATGAAGATCAGGAACGTCGCCCCGCCCATGCTCGAAATGTTCAGGCCGTGGGTCTGGTGCAGGTAGCTCGGCATCCAGGTCAGCAAGCCGTAGAACACGCTGAGAATGCAGCAATAACCGGCGAACATGGCCAATACCGAGCGATCCTTGAGCAGCTCTTTGAATGGGATGCTGGTGACCGCACCGGGTTGGCTGACTTTGATATTGCCTTCGGTGATGTGCGCCAGTTCTGCGGCGTTGACTCCGGGGTGTTCGCTGGGATGGTTGCGGATGTATTTCCAGGCCAGCACGCCGGCGAGCATGGTGCCGATGCCGGCGATCACGAAGGCGATGCGCCAGGAGTCGAACCAGCCGATCAGGCCGGCGATGATGATCGCGCCGAAGGCACTGCCCAGCGGTGCGCCGCCGTCGACCAGCACCGCGCCGCGCCCCCGTTCGTTAGGGGTCAGCCAGGCGCCGTTGAGCTTGGCCCCGGCCGGCATGATCGGCGACTCTGCAATGCCCAGGCCCATGCGGGTGATCAGCAGCGTGATCCAGTTGTGCGCGCCGGCGGCCAGTGCTTGAAAGGCGCCCCAGGCGACGGTCGCGATGACGATCACACGGCGGGTCTGAAAACGATCCAGCAACATGCCGCCGGGAATCTGCATCAACGCGTAAGACCAGAAAAACGCGCTGAGCATCAAGCCTTCCAGCGCCGGCGGAATCTGGAACTCACTGGAAATCAGCGGCAAGGCCACCGACAGCGAAGCGCGGTCGATGTAGTTGATCGCGGTCAGCAGCAACATGATGAGGAAGATCCGCCAGCGCACACTGGTCGGGCGCTCGGTTGCAGACGCGGCGGTCAGCCGCAGGGTTTCGGCACTCGGGTTGTTCATGAGGGGCGCTCTTTATTGTTGTGGAGACAAGCGGCCCCACTCTAATCACGCACCCGACAGCTGAATAATGAGGGGATCTGATTGGGGGATCACCGATCGTCATCCCCCCCAAAAGATCAGAACGTACCGGGGTAACTGCCGCCGTCCAGCAACAGGTTTTGCCCGGTGAGGAAACCAGCGTGAGCGCTGCAGATGAACGCGCAGTAGGCGCCGAACTCGTCGGGCTGGCCGAAACGCTGGGCCGGCACGTGCTTGCGCCGCTGTTCGCTGATGCTCTCGACCGTGGTGCTGTTGGCTTCGGCAGCGGCACTCAGGGTTTTGTGCAAGCGCTCGGTCTCGAATGGGCCTGGTAGCAAATTGTTGATGGTCACATTGTGCCCGGCCAGCCGCGACTGGCGCGCGAGCCCGGCGATGAATCCGGTCAGCCCGCTGCGGGCGCCGTTGGACAGGCCCAGCACATCGATTGGCGCCTTCACCGCGCCAGACGTAATGTTGACGATGCGCCCGAAACCGCGCTCGGCCATGCTATCGACGCAGGCCTTGATCAGTTCGATGGGCGTGAGCATGTTGGCATCCAGCGCTTTCAACCAGTCTTCGCGCTGCCAGTCTCGGAAGTCACCCGGCGGCGGACCGCCAGCGTTATTGATCAGGATGTCCACCTGCGGACACGCCGCCAACACCTGCTCGCGCACCGCAGGCGTACTGATGTCCCCGGCCACTGTGCGCACTTCGATGCCCGGTGCCAGTTGGCGCAATTCTTCGGCAGCGGCCTGCAAGGTTTCGTTGCCACGGGCGTTGATCACCAGGTTGACGCCCTCCTTCGCCAAGGCTCGCGCACAGGCCAGACCCAAGCCCTTGCTGGCGGCGCAGACGATGGCCCAGCGACCCGAAATAGCCAAATCCATGATGGTGCTCCTGTTGGTTGTGAGTTGAGGAAGACATGCGTTTAGGGTGAGGACGTGGTGTTTCTGGACTTTGCACCAGCCTTCGGAACCAGCCCTCACCCTAGCCCTCTCCCGGGGGGAGAGGGAACTGACCGCGGCGTTTGTCCGGAATATTGCGACCTGAGATATCAAGTCGAACTCACGGTTTGAAAAGCATGGAGATCTGCTCCCTTTCCCCCTCTCCCCCGTGGGGAGAGGGCTGGGGTGAGGGGCTGGATCTTGAAGCGGACACATCCTCACTGACTTGCCCCCCACCGACAAGTGATGACAAACAGTGATCCCCAGATCAGACCTTTTCATTATCAGCCGCCTCCCACGCTTATTACTGTCTCCAGACCAATAAGAACCGGAGACACACATGAACCCGTTCCAGTTTTACTTCCCCACGACCCTGAAAAGCGGCAACGGCCTGGTGCGCCAGGCCGGTGCGCTGCTCAAGCCGCATGTTCGAAAGAAACTGCTGGTGGTCACCGATGAAGGCTTGATGGCCTCGGGCGTGATGGAAGGTTTTTTCGCCTCGTTGGCCGACAGTGACATCCATTACGAAGTGTTTTCCGGCGTAGAACCCAACCCCACCACCGACGTGCTGGAACGCGCCGTGGCATTCCTGAAAAACCACGACTGCGATTCGGTGATCGGCGTCGGGGGCGGCAGCAGCATCGACACCGCCAAGGGTGTGGCGGCCATGGCCACCAACCCCGGCAACATCCTCGACTACGAGGGCTACGACAAACTGCTGCACCCGCCTCTGCAGATCTTTGCCATTCCGACCACCTCCGGCACCGGCAGCGAATGCACCGCCTCCACGGTTTTCACCAACACCAAAACCCTGTTCAAGACCGTGATCATCAGCCCGGCGCTGTTTCCGAAGCTGGCGATTCTCGACGCCGAACTGACGCTCAAACTGCCGCCGTCGATCACCGCTGCCACGGGCATGGACGCGTTGACCCACGCCATTGAATCCTACGTGTCGAAGCAGGCCAACCCGGTCAGCCAGGCCCTGGCGCTGCAAGCGATCAAGATGATCTGCACCCACCTGCCCAAAGCATTTTTCAGCGGCTCCGACCTGCACGCCCGGGAACAGATGCTGCTCGGTTCGTTCCTCGCTGGCGTCGCGTTCGCTCAATCGAAACTGGGCAACGTGCACGCGATCTCCCACACCTTCGGCGGCGTGTTCAACATTCCCCATGGCATCGCCAACGCGACGCTGCTGCCCTACGTCATCGAATACAACCTGGCGGCCTGCCCGGAGCTTTTCCGTGAAATCGCCATGGCCATGGGCGAGAACGTCGATGGCCTGAGCGTTGCCGCCGCCGGGCTAAAAGTGGTGGAGCACGTGGTGGCGTTGAACAAGGCCATCGGCATTCCCGACAACATCAAGGACCTGGGCGTGGACCTGGACTACATGCCGCAAATGGTCAGCGACTCGATGCGCAGCGGCAACGTGCTGGTCAACCCACGCCTGACCACCGCCGCCGATATCGAACGAATCATCAGCAACGCCTGGCACGGCACTCATTCCTAAGAGACGACTCCCATGTTTTACGAAATGCGCACCTACACGATTCAAATCGGAAAAATGCAGACCTACCTCAAGCACTTCGAAGAAACCGGTCTGCCGGTGATCTCCCGCTACACCACGCTGGTGGGCTGGTGGTACACCGAAATCGGCGAGCTGAATCAGGTCATCCACATCTGGGCCTACGAGAGCCTCGATGACCGGATCAAGAAAAGGGCCGCGCTGTATCAGGATCCGGATTGGCTTGAAGGCTTCGTGCCGAAGGCGTTCCCGATGTTGGAAAAGATGGAATCGAAACTGCTGATCGCCGCGGATTTCTCCCCCATCAAATAATCCCAACACAGCTCCGATGGGCAGCGCAGTCCATGTGGGAGCGAGCTTGAACTGGCCTAATGATTTTGGACACTTCAATCGGGCGCTATGATGGCGCCCAAATCTGAGGTGTCTGGATATGCGTAAATCTTATTCGAGTGAGTTCAAACTCAAGGCTGCCAGTATGGTGCTGGACGAGGGGCAGTCAGTTCCCGACGTCTGTGCCAGTCTGGATATTGGCCCTACCGCCTTGCGCCGTTGGGTCGATCAGGTTCGCAAAGAACGCTTAGGTTCAACCCCGGAGGGGGCCAAGGCAATCACCGCCGATCAGCGAGAGATTCAGCAGCTCAAAGCGTTGCTCAGGCAAAAAGACCTGGACATTGAAATCTTAAAAAAGGCCAGTGCTCTCCTGCTTTTGGACTCCAAAGATCATTCTCGTTGATCAATGAGCTGGACGAGCAGTACGGCGTTAACAATTGCTGTCGGGCGTTTGGAGTCAACCGCAGCAGCTTTTACGCCTGGCGTCAGCGCCAAGGCAAGGTGAAGCCTGAGCGGGAGAAACTTAAAGCCGTGCTGGTCGAGCATCACAAGGAATCCAGAGCGTCTGCGGGGTCTCGCACCCTTTCCAAGGAGCTGCAAGCAAAGGGGCATCGTGTCGGGCGGCATATGGCTCGCAGTTTGATGCGCGAAGCCGGTGTTGCCAGTCATCAGCGGCAGCGGCACAAGTACAAATCTTCCGGCGTGGAAGCGTTGGTGGCGCCGCATGTGCTCAAGCGCAAGTTTGATGTCACGGCGATCAACCAGGTGTGGTGTGGCGATGTGACGTACATCAAGGTGGGCAAGCGCTGGATGTATTTCGCGGCGGTGCTGGATTTGTTTGCTCGCCGGATCGTGGGGTGGTCGTTTTCAATGATTTCCGATGCCACGCTGACCTGCGAAGCGTTGCGAATGGCGGTTCAATTGCGAGGTCGTCCAAAAGAGGTGCTGTTTCACTCTGATCAAGGTTGCCAATACACCAGCCACAAATTCAGGAATGAGATGCGTAAGCACGGACTCCTGCAAAGCATGAGTCGTAAAGGTGAGTGCTGGGACAACGCCCCGATGGAGCGTTTCTTTGGGAGCCTGAAATCAGAGTGGGTACCAGAAAACGGCTACAGCTCGGAGCATGAAGCACGCGTGGATGTGCAGCGTTATGTGATGCGTTACAACAACGTCAGACTCCATAGCTACAACGACTACCGGTCGCCGGTAGCCATGGAGAAATTGGCTGCGTGAACCTTAACTGGTGTCCAGAATTACTTGACCAGTTCAGCTTGCTCGCGATTGCGGTTGATCATTCAACATCAATGTCGACTGTCTCGCCGCTATCGCGAGCAAGCTCGCTCCCACAGGGATTGTGGAGGTCTGCAAGGTCACCATCGGCATCCGTTCAACCCAAGGACAACCTCATGTGCGACCACAATCCCAATAACACCGCCGCTGACCGTTCTCCCGACATCAAAGCCTTGCTCGAAGGCCTGCCCACCAACTGGGGCAAATGGGGCCCGGACGATGAAGTCGGCGCCCTGAATTACCTGCAAAGCGCGGAAATCCTCCGGGGTATCGCCTCGGTCCGCCAAGGCAAAACCTTTACCCTGCAAGTGCAGATCGGCCATCCCAAAGGAGAGCCGTTGTGGCCCGGCCGACGTCCATCGATGCGGGTCAACGTACTGGACAAGGGCCATTTCCTGGCCGGCAAGACCCATTTCGACGGCCATGTGGAATATGCCGATGACGTGATCTTCATGCACCTGCAAGGCTCGACCCAATACGACGCGCTGGGCCACGTCTGGCACGACAACAAACTGTGGAATGGCTATGACGCCATGAGCACCATCGGCAGCATGGACAAGGCCAGCATCCTGCCGATTGCCGAGCGCGGGATTGTCGGGCGCGCCGTGTTGATCGACATGGCCCGCCATCGCGGCAAAGCGGTGCTGGACAAGGGCGAAACCTTCAATCACCTGGACCTGTTGGCCGCAGCAAAAGCCCAGGGCATCGAGATCCAGAAGCGCGACATCCTGATCATCCGCACCGGCTGGATCGGCTCGTTTTATGAGCGTGAGCCGGAAGAGTTTTACAAGGACTTCGCCGAGCCGGGCCTGACCTTCAGCCGCGAGCTGGTGGAGTGGTTTCACCAGATGGAAATCCCCAACCTGGTGACCGACACCATGGCCAACGAAGTGGCGGTCGACCCCACTTCAGGCGTGCTGATCCCGCTGCACAATGCCTTGATGCGCAATCTCGGCGTGACCTTCACCGAAGTGGCGATGCTCGATGATCTGGCCAGTGATTGCGCCGAAGACGGCCAGTGGCAGTTCCTCTACACCGCCGCGCCATTGAAGGTCGTGGGCGGCACGGGTGCACCAGTGAATCCGATCGTGATCAAGTAATCAGGTCCTGCTGCAGTTCGTTGATCAGCAAGGTCGCCGCCGGGGACAAGTCGGCGCCGGCCCGGCTGATCACGCCGTAAGGCTCGATCAATGCACGCATCGACACCGGCAGCTTTACCAGCAAGTCGAATTGCTCGCAGAACCTGGCCACTTCCACCGGGATCACCGCCAACAAGGTCGGGTCTTGTTGCACCAACAAAATGGTGGCGAAAATCGACGAGGTTTCCAGCGGATAACGGGGAGTCCCCAGCCCTGCCTCATTCAGCTCACGCTCCAGGGTCTGACGCATCGGCATATCTTTGGGATAGACCACCCAGCGGTAGTCGCTCAACTGCGACAGCTGCAAAGACTTGGCACTGGCCAGTGGATGGTCCTTGCTGGCGACCACCGCCAAGGGTTCTTCACTCAGTTCGATGCAGTCGTAAGCGTCCGAGCGCTGGCCGACACTGGTGCGACAAATCGCCAGATCCAGCCGTCCCTGATCCAGCAACCCAAGCAACGCGGCGCTGGTGTTTTCCACCAGTTCCACCGACAGCTCCGGCTGCTTGAGGCGCAACTCGGTCAGGGCTCGGGTCAGCAACGGCACCGCCCCCATGATCACCCCCACCGAGAGCCGCCCGCCCTGGCCTTGCATGATGCTGAGCATTTCTTCGCGAAGATGCTCGACATCGCTGTAGATCAACCGTGCGTAACGAATCATGCAACGACCCATTTCGTTGGCCACCAGACCTTTGGGCTGACGTTCGAACAGCGGCATGCCGAGCAACGACTCGACTTCATGCAGCGCTTTGGTGGCGCCGGACTGCGAAATCGAAATCTTCTCGGCGGCCTTGTGCAAGGAGCCGCGATCATCCAGCGCGATCAGCAAACGCAGTTGTTTGAGGCGCAAGCGTGCAGCGATGCTGCAAAGGGAAGGAACCATGTCCGTGTGTTCTCGATTCAAGAGGTAAACCAATGACTGCGGCAACGCCCACTTTGTAGCAGCTGGCGTAGCCTGCGTTCGGCTGCGGAGCAGTCGTGAGATCAGGCAATGCGGTGTTTCAGAAAAACCGCGTGCTCAGGTTTTACGACTGCTCCGCAGCCGAACGCAGGCTTCGCCAGCTGCTACGGTTGCGTGGCTGTCAGCGAATGGCGACCGGGTTGATGTTGACCTGGGTCGAACCCTTGTACAGCGGCTGGCCGAGGACAAACATAAACTCCCACGCCTTGTCTTTCACCAGCGCGCGGCTGTCGATCAACTCCAGGTTGTAGATGCCGTTCTTGGCCAGCATGTACTGGTTGACCGGAAACTCCTGGCCGTCTTTGGCCGGGTAGATTTCCGAAGCCCAGGTGTCACCGCCGAACGCGACGATCTGCTTGTCCACCAACCATTTGGCTGCGGCCATGCCGATGCCCGGTTCCACGGCGAGAAATTTCTCGTTGTCCTTGCCCAGCAGCTCCAGCCAACCGGTGTTGAACAACACCACATCGCCCTTCTGAATGCTGATGCCTTGCAGGTCCAGCGCCTTCTGAATGTCGGCAACGCTGAACTCGGTTTTCTCCGGCACGATGGCGCTGCCATACACCGCTGTCATGTCCAGCACTACGCCTCGGGTGACGATCGGCGGGACCTTTTCGATGCCAAGCTTTTTCACCCCTTCGACGGTCACGAAATCGGCGGCGCGATTGCCGTTGTAATAGACGTTGTCGATGCCGATGTGGCCGATGCCGTTGAGCTGAGTGCCGACGCCGGTCCAGCCCACCACCAGTTCATCGTTGAAGGTGAATTTATTCGGCCCCATCGTGGTGCCGCCCGCTTCGCCTGGCTGGATGTTGGTCAGGTGAAAGCTGCGATGACGGAAGGCTGGCAGGGTTTTGTCGATGGGCACGGCCAAGGGGTAGGTTTTGCCGGTCTTGATCAGTTTGGCGGCGTTGAGCACCGACTCGGCGTTGAGCAGATTCAGAGCACCGATTTCATCGTTGGCGCCGTATTTTGACGGATACCATTTTTCGGCATCCGCGGCGTGGGCGGCATTGAGGGTGAACAACAGGGCAAACGGCAGTACCAATCGATTCAGCATGAGGGGGGGTCCTTGTGAAGTTGCAGTGGACCCAAGGTACGCAGCCCTTCTGTGGGGAAACAGACAGGAATGGGCAATACATTTGTTCTGGATTGTCACGAGTAATGCGAGTGCTGTAGGAGCAAAGCTTGCTCGCGATGGCGTCAGGCCTGACACGCCGCGTGATCGTTCATCGCGGGCAAGCTTTGCTCCTACAGTGCCTGGCTGCTACCCAGGCTTGTGGTTATCCAAAACCCGATTGACCGCTAACTCACCCAACATGATCACCCGTTGCAGCACCAGCACCGTTTGCCGTCGCGGGCCGTCCGTTACGTCGGCGAGATCGTTGACCATGGCGCTGGCTGATGCCAACGATTCACAGGCCTCGACGAGCAACGTTTCGTCATCCACCGCTGCGTCGATGGTGAAAATGGTGCTGGGTTTGCGGGGCGGTATCTGCGTTTTCGACGCCCCGGGGTTGAGGTAGAAGCTGAGTGCGCGGTCGGCCGCCTCTGTCATTTTCTTGGGGTCAAGATCGAGAAAGGCGTCGTAGGGTAACGGACTGGTATTCGGGGGGTTGGGTGTGACTTTGAACATAGATGAAACTCCTTATTGCAAATCTTAAGAAGCCATCACGCTCGCTACCAAACGAGGGTGGCGGCCATGCGCGGATTGGTAGACCGGTGCAACAGGAAAAACCGGCGCTCACTAAGGAGCCCCACGCATGACCACCATATAAAACAGAGTCCCAAAAAAGAGACGTCATAAGGCGTTGCCATACGGCTGTTACAACGGGCTACCAAACCCGATCACTGTTTTGCAGTGACCCGGAAACGATATAGCCCACCCCACAGCCGCACAAGCCGGCGGATTCTGGCGTACGCGTAGGTAACGACGCAAGGTGTTGTAGCCGCTTATGACGTAACACCGAGTGTCTTTAAACGCATGTCGTTAAACAGGTTTATGCGGTGCCCCGGCTGACGCCA
Organism: Pseudomonas sp. GL_093; assembly: GCF_057837605.1. Lineage (NCBI taxonomy): Bacteria > Pseudomonadati > Pseudomonadota > Gammaproteobacteria > Pseudomonadales > Pseudomonadaceae > Pseudomonas > Pseudomonas sp. GL_093. The sequence goes on from NZ_CM174448.1 coordinate 4,496,204, forward strand.
TCGCGAGCAAGCTCGCTCCCACAGGGGACCTGCGTCGGCCACAAATTTCGCGAACAACATAAAACCAATGTGGGAGCGAGCTTGCTCGCGAAAGCGGTGTGTCAGGCGACAGTATTTTTTGACTGTGCCACCGCCATCGCGAGCAGGCTGAACTGGTCAAGTAATTCTGGACACCAGTTAAGGTTCACGCAGCCAATTTCTCCATGGCTACCGGCGACCGGTAGTCGTTGTAGCTATGGAGTCTGACGTTGTTGTAACGCATCACATAACGCTGCACATCCACGCGTGCTTCATGCTCCGAGCTGTAGCCGTTTTCTGGTACCCACTCTGATTTCAGGCTCCCAAAGAAACGCTCCATCGGGGCGTTGTCCCAGCACTCACCTTTACGACTCATGCTTTGCAGGAGTCCGTGCTTACGCATCTCATTCCTGAATTTGTGGCTGGTGTATTGGCAACCTTGATCAGAGTGAAACAGCACCTCTTTTGGACGACCTCGCAATTGAACCGCCATTCGCAACGCTTCGCAGGTCAGCGTGGCATCGGAAATCATTGAAAACGACCACCCCACGATCCGGCGAGCAAACAAATCCAGCACCGCCGCGAAATACATCCAGCGCTTGCCCACCTTGATGTACGTCACATCGCCACACCACACCTGGTTGATCGCCGTGACATCAAACTTGCGCTTGAGCACATGCGGCGCCACCAACGCTTCCACGCCGGAAGATTTGTACTTGTGCCGCTGCCGCTGATGACTGGCAACACCGGCTTCGCGCATCAAACTGCGAGCCATATGCCGCCCGACACGATGCCCCTTTGCTTGCAGCTCCTTGGAAAGGGTGCGAGACCCCGCAGACGCTCTGGATTCCTTGTGATGCTCGACCAGCACGGCTTTAAGTTTCTCCCGCTCAGGCTTCACCTTGCCTTGGCGCTGACGCCAGGCGTAAAAGCTGCTGCGGTTGACTCCAAACGCCCGACAGCAATTGTTAACGCCGTACTGCTCGTCCAGCTCATTGATCAACGAGAATGATCTTTGGAGTCCAAAAGCAGGAGAGCACTGGCCTTTTTTAAGATTTCAATGTCCAGGTCTTTTTGCCTGAGCAACGCTTTGAGCTGCTGAATCTCTCGCTGATCGGCGGTGATTGCCTTGGCCCCCTCCGGGGTTGAACCTAAGCGTTCTTTGCGAACCTGATCGACCCAACGGCGCAAGGCGGTAGGGCCAATATCCAGACTGGCACAGACGTCGGGAACTGACTGCCCCTCGTCCAGCACCATACTGGCAGCCTTGAGTTTGAACTCACTCGAATAAGATTTACGCATATCCAGACACCTCAGATTTGGGCGCCATCATAGCGCCCGATTGAAGTGTCCAAAATCATTAGGCCAGTTCAGGCTCACTCCCACAGGGCCCGGTGTCGGCCACAAATCTCGCGAACAACATAAAACCAATGTGGGAGCGAGCCTGCTCGCGATGACGGTAGCTCATCCAGCATCCATCTAACTGGCCTACCCCATCTCTAGGGCTTTGCGATTGCGATACGCCAAACCTTGTTCCCGACATCATCGGCCACCAACAACGCTCCGCTCTGATCAAGCGTGACGCCCACCGGACGCCCTTGCGCTTCGCCGTCGGCATTGAGGAAATCAGTCAGGAAGTCCACCGGCAGCCCCGAAGGTTTGCCGTCGCTGAAGGGAATGAACACCACTTTGTAACCGGCCTGGGGGTTACGGTTCCAAGAGCCGTGCTCACCGACGAACACGCCATTGGCAAAATTGGCGGGCATGCCTCGGGCATCAGAGAACGTCAGGCCTAACGGTGCAACGTGGGTGCCCAGCGCGTAGTCCGGCGCGATGGCCTTGGCCACTTTGTCCGGACGCGGTGGCTCGACACGGGTGTCGACATGATCGCCGTAGTAGCTCCACGGCCAGCCGTAGAACGCACCGTCCTGCACCGACGTCAGGTAATCCGGCACAAGGTCGCTGCCGATTTCGTCGCGCTCGTTGACCACGGTCCACAACTGCGTCGAACCCGGCTTCCAGGCCAAGCCGTTGGGGTTACGCAGGCCGCTGGCGAACAAGCGCTTGTCGCCGCTTGTGACGTCAACTTCCCAAATCGCCGCGCGCCCTTCTTCCGCATCGAGGCCGTTCTCGCCGACATTGCTGTTGGAACCTACCGTGACGTAAAGCTTGGTCCCCTCAGCGTTGGCGATGACATTCTTGGTCCAGTGGTGATTAATGCCTGCGGGCAGATCGGTCACTTTCACCGGCGTCGCATTCACCTCGGTCTGACCCGCGTTGTACGGCACCTTGACCAGTGCATCGGCATTGGCAATAAACAAGTCATTGCCCACCAACGCCATGCCAAAAGGTGACGCCAGGTTGCTCATGAATACCTTCCGGACTTCCGCGTGGCCATCACCGTCGGCATCGCGCAACAAGGTAATGCGATTGGCGCTGGGTGCATCAGCGCCGATACGGCCCATCACAAAACCCATGACGGTGCGTTTTGCCCAGGCGATCGGGCCGGTGCCACCGTCAGTCGCGCCTTCCGGCATCGGCGGGTGGTTGCTCTCGGCAACCAGGACATCGCCATTGGGCAGCGTGTACACCCAGCGCGGGTGATCGAGGTTTTCGGCCAGCGCGGTCACTTTAAAACCTGCGGGTGCCTTGGGCATGTCACTACCCGCCCAGCCGATCGCTTTGGACACTTTTAACGTAGGGATCAACGAGGTGGTGGGTTCAGGCAATTGCGGGGATGGACCGACGCTGGCCTGAGACGGCAATTTGGAAGACTCACCACACGCGGTGAGCAGCGCGGCAGTGGTCATCAAGAGCGCAAGTCGGTTGGACACATTCATTGTTCTAACCTCGCAACGGCCATCCGTGGGCCAATTATTGGGCAGGCAAAATCCCGGCGAAGTATCGCGGCGCGGGTCCGTTTCAAACACCGCGCCTGCCGCAAATCAAATTTGCCTGAAACGCACGAATGCACGCCTCCAAAGCCGGGCACTATCGCAAGCGCCTGTTTCAACCGGTCCTGAGCTCAAACGGGGTTCAACAACGCCTCTCGTAACAGCCTGGCTGCCGGCGAGTCCGGCACGCCTTTGCGCGACACCAGCTCATACGGTTCGCTGCGCGAGGTGATGGGCAGCGGCAGCGTGGTGGTGAAGCCGTAGCCGGAGCAGAACTTCGCCACGTCGGTCGACACCAACGCGACGAGGGTCGGGTTTTCCTGAAGTAACGACAGGGTGGCAAACGCCGACGTGGTTTCCAGCAGGTGCACCGGAAAACGCAGATCGGCCTCGTGAAACTCACGCTCCAGCAGCAAACGCATCGGCATGTTGGCCCGATAGACCACCCAGCGGTAATCCACGAGGTCCTTCAGCGACAGCTGCCGGGCATAGGCGAACGGATGCTGAGTGCTGGCGATCACCGCCAGGGTTTCTTCGACGAAGGTCGAGCTCTCATACAAGTAGGGCGTGGTGCTGATGGTCGTACGGCAGATCGCAAGGTCGAGGCGCCCGGCGTCAAGCTGGCTGAGCAGTGCGGCGCTGGTGTCTTCGACGATCTCGATGGACAGCTTGGGGTGGTCGGCAATCACCCGGCTGATCGCGGTGGTCAGCAGCGGGACGGCGCCCATGATGGTGCCGACGGACACCCGTCCGCCCTCTCCGCTCATGATGCCGATGATCTCTTCGCGCAGATGGGCAAGGTCGGTCTGGATCAAGCGTGCGTAACGAATAACCGAGCGTCCGGCATCGTTGGGTTCAAGCCCGCGGTTAGTGCGGGTGAACAGCGAGGTGCCGAAGGTGGTTTCAATTTCTTGCAGGGCTTTACTGGCGCCGGGCTGGGTCAGCGCGACCTGTTTGGCCGCGCCCAGCAAGGAGCCGTGTTCATCAAGGGCTATCAACAAGCGCAGCTGCTTGATGTGCAGGCGGGACATGATCGAATTGAGTGAGGGCGTCATCAGGGTTAACTAAAAGTTATAGAGGTATCGAAAGTTGTCAGTATCGAGGCTCGCCACGACGGCCCTATAGTCCGCTCCACAACCAGGCAATGCAATGGGTTTGACCAGAGAGCGAAAGCCCTCCTGCCGCAGACCGATTGCAACAATAACAATCCTGTATAACTTGTGGTGAATCATGTCCCTCATCAATTACGTCACCAAGATCCAGTTCGGCTACGACAGCCTGCAGCATCTCGCAGCCGAAGCCGAGCGCGCGGGCATTACCCGGCCGCTGATTGTCACCGACATCGGTGTGCGCAATGCCGGCATCGTCGACAAGGTCATCGCGGCCCTCGGCGCCAGTCTCCCTCCTTCGATTTTCGACGCCACCCCGTCCAACCCCAACGAACACGCCGTACGTGAAGCCGTGGCGCAATACCACCTCGACGAGTGCAACGGCATCATCGCGGTCGGCGGTGGTTCTTCCATCGATCTGGCCAAAGGCGTGGCTGTCTGCGCCACGCACGACGGTCCTCTGCACAGCTTTGCGGTGATCGAAGGCGGACTGGATCGCATCACCTCTGCCACCGCGCCGCTGATTGCCATTCCCACCACGGCGGGCACCGGCAGCGAAGTCGGCCGTGGCGCCATCCTGATCCTCGACGATGGTCGCAAGGTGGGCGTAATCTCACCTTATGTGGTGCCTCGCGTGGCCATCTGCGACCCGGAACTGACCCTGGGCCTGCCACCGATGCTGACCGCCGCCACCGGCATGGACGCGATCGCTCATTGCATCGAGACGTTCATGGCGCCGGCCTTCAACCCCGCGGCAGATGGCATCGCCCTTGATGGCCTGTGGCGTGCCTGGGAACACATCGAGCGTGCTACCGCCGAACCCGGTGATCGCGAAGCCCGGATGAACATGATGAGCGCGTCGATGCAAGGCGCACTCGCTTTTCAGAAGGGATTGGGCTGCGTGCACAGCCTGTCCCACGCCTTGGGCGGCATCAATCCGAAGCTGCACCACGGCACCTTGAACGCCATCTTTCTGCCCGCGGTCGTGGACTTCAACGCCAACGCCCCGACCGTTCGCGACGAACGCAAGCTTGAACGCCTGCGACATGCCATGGGCCTTGAGGCCGACGCAAACATCGGTACGGCCATCGAAGACATGACCCGACGCCTGGGCCTGCCGACCCGCCTGAGCGAAATCGGCGTCGACGAAAGCCTGTTTGCCGGCATCGTCGAAGGCGCATTGCACGATCACAGCCACAAGACCAACCCCCGCGAAGCATCGTCCGCGGACTACCTGTCGATGCTCGCGCAGTCGTTGTAACCGTCGCTATCCAACAATAAAAAATGAGGAGGCAGCCGCGTCGTCGGTTGAACCGACGCCAGCGCAACAATCATGAAGCCCACCGTCCTGATCGACCGGCAAGACAGCCTTGCCACCGTCACCCTCAGCCACCCGGGGAAAATGAACGCCCTGACCTTGTCCATGTGGCAGGACCTGGGTGATGTCATGACCGAGTTGTCCGCCGACGCCAGCGTGCGCTGCGTCGTGTTGCGCGGTGCTGGCGAACAAGCCTTCGCCGCCGGCGCCGACGTCAGCGAGTTTCCGACCGTGCGCGCCAACCTGGCACAAGCCCGGGAGTATGCCGAAGTCACCTCGGCGGCCATGCGCGCTGTCGCCGACTGCCCACACCCGGTGATCGCGATGATCCATGGCGTGTGTGTCGGCGGCGGCCTGGAAATCGCTGCGCTGTGCGACCTGCGTATCTGCGGCACCTCCAGTCGTTTCGGCGCGCCGGTCGGCAAATTGGGGCTGGTCATGTCGTATGACGAAATGGCCGGTCTGGTGGCGCTGGCCGGACGCTCGACGACCCTGGAGATTCTCCTCGAGGGTCGCATTCTCGACGCCCATGACGCCTACGTAAAAAACCTTGTGACCCGCGTCGTACCTGATGCCGAGGTCGAGTCCGAAACCCTCGCTACCGCCAAGCGCATCGCCAACGGAGCGCCCCTCGTCGCCCGCTGGCATCGCCAGGCCGCACGCCAGCTTGAGACCGGCGTTGCACCCACGGTCGAGCAGATTGACGCGAGTTACTTCTGCTACGACACCGAAGATTTTCAGATCGGTCTGAACGCTTTCATCGAGAAAGCCAAACCACAATTCAAGGGGAAATAACATGGGACCGCTGACAGGAATGCGCGTGGTAGAACTGGCTCACATCATGTCCGGCCCGGTGTGCGGAATGATGCTGGCCGACATGGGTGCCGACGTGGTGAAGGTCGAGAAAGTCCCGGGCGGTGATGATTCGCGCCGCTTCTCGCCGATCATGGCCAGCGGTGAATCGGCTTCGTTCATGGTGGTGAACCGCAACAAGCGCGGCATTGGCCTGAACCTGAAAACCGAGGGCGGGCGCGACGTGTTGCGCCGCCTGTTGATGGACGCCGATGTGGTCACGGAAAACTTCCGTGCCGGCACCATGGAGAAATTCGGCCTGGGCTATGAAACGCTGAAAACCCTCAATCCAGGGCTGATCTACTGCGCGATCTCCGGCTACGGCCGTAGTGGGCCGTTCGGCGAGAAAGGCGGCTTCGACCTGATCGCCCAGGGCATGAGCGGCATGATGAGCATGACCGGTGAAGCCGGGCGTGAGCCGGTCAAGGCGGGTTCGCCAGTCGCTGACATCAACTCCGGCATTCTCGCCGCCCTCGGCATCTGCGCCGCCTACGCTGCCAAGCAGAAAACTGGCCTGGGGCAGATGGTCGACACCTCGCTGTTCGAAGCCGGTCTGCAACAGATGTACTGGCCGGCGGCGGCGTATTTCGCCGACGGCACCATCCTGCCAAAGATGGGTTCGGCCAACTCCACCAGCGCGCCGTATCAGGTGTTCCGCACCGCGGATGGCTGGATCAACATTGGTGCCGCCAACCAGGCCAACTACGAACGGCTGGTCGAGGCGCTCGCCGTGCCACAACTCGAAGCCGACCCACGCTTCGCCAGCAACGCGTTGCGCATGGAGCACCGTCTGGCCTTGGTGGAAATCCTCAACGAAGTCCTGGTCGCGCGCACCACCGATGAATGGATGGTGCTGTTCGACAGCCTCGGCCTGCCTGCCGGGCCGGTCCTCGATATCGCGGCGGCGCTGGCTCATCCGCAAACCGAAGCACGCGGCATGGTCGTCGAGACCCAACACCCGACCGAAGGCCGGGTACGTGGCATGGGCCTGCCGATTCATTTCTCCGACATGGACAACGCTGCGCCGCCGACCAGTCGGCATGCCCCGCTGCTCGGTGAACACACCCGCGAAGTGCTGAAAGAAAGCGGCTACGCGGAAGATGAAATCGACGAACTGATTCGAACCCAGGCCGTCGTGGCACTCGCGTCCTGAACCAGACCGAAAACCCTGTGGGAGCGAGCTTGCTCGCGATGGGCGTTAACGATAACGCGTGCTTCCTGGATAAACGCGGCGCCCTCAGGTCCATCGCGAGCAAGCTCGCTCCCACAGTTAGAACAACTACAAAAACAATAAGGTGAACATCATGAGCCGTATCTTGACCGAGGCCGTCAGCCGCCGATCATTTCTAGTGTCTGCCGGCGTCACCGTTGGCGGTGCATTCGCCGCCAACCTGCTGCCCTCCAGCGTCTTCGCCGCGACCAAACCCATTGTGTTGCGCTACACCAGCAGCCTGCCCGACACCCATCCACTGAACATCCAAATGAAGGCGGCTTCGCTGGCCATCAAGGCTGAAACCAACGGTGCCGTGGACCTGCAGGTGTACGCCAACGGCGCCATGGGCGGCGACACCGACATGCTGTCCCAGGTGCGCGCCGGGGCAATCGATTTCATTCCCTTGCCAGGCGCGATTCTCTCCACGCTGGTGCCGGCCATGTCGATCGAAAGCATGCCGTTCGCATTCAAGGACTACGACAGTGTCTGGGCCGCGCTGGACGGCAAGCTGGGCGAATACGTGCGCGCCAAGACCGAGAAGGTCGGCCTGATCCCGATGGAGAAAGTCTGGAACAACGGCTTCCGCCAGATCACCAGTTCGACGCGACCGATCTACACACCACAAGACCTGGCCGGTTTCAAATTGCGCGTATTGGTGAGCCCGCTGTGGACCTCCATGTTCAGCGCCCTCGGTGCCTCCCCTACCGGCATCAGCATCAACGAGACCTACTCGGCGTTGCAGACCAAAGTGGTCGACGGCCAGGAAAACCCGCTGGTGGTTGTCGAAGCCGCACGCTTCTATGAAGTGCAGAAATACTGCTCCATGACCGACCACATCTGGGGCGGTTTCTGGATCGTCGCCTCGGGCAAGACCTTTCCAAAACTGCCCGCAGATGTGCAGGAAATCGTCTCCCGGCAAATCAACGCCGCCGCGCTGATTCAGCGTCAACAGGTGATCGATCTCAACTCCAGCCTGGAGCCGTCCCTGACCGCCCACGGCATCACCTTCAACAAAGTCGACCGTTCATTGTTCAGGACTGAATTGCAGTCCAAAGGCTTCTACACCCAATGGAAAGAAAAGTACGGCGATGAAGCCTGGAGCTTGCTGGAGCAGTACGCGGGTCAACTGTCCTAAGCCGGAGACAAGGTCATGAAAAGCGAAATACCAATGACGGATGTTTCTCCCGCTGAAGGACTCAGCACCCGCCCCACCACGTTTCGTCTCGGTCGCGCTTTGGACACCGGGCTGCGCTGGCTGACCGAGGGCAGCGCAGCGTTGTTGGTGGTTATCGAAGTCACGCTGCTGTTTTGCAATGTGTTCTCGCGCTACGTGCTCAATCAACCCATCGTCTGGGGCGACGAACTGGCCTCGCTGCTGTTTCTCTGGCTGGCGATGCTCGGCTCAGTGGTGGCGATGCGTCGAGGCGAGCACATGCGGCTGACCTCGTTCATCGGGCGCCTGCCGCTGGAAAAACGCGCCTTTGTCGACACCTTGGGCGCGGTGATCGTCATCACGTTCATCGGGTTGCTGTTCACGCCGGCCTGGGAGTACGTCAGCGACGAGTGGATCATCACCACCGCCGCCCTTGAAATCCCCAACGCCTTTCGCGTGTCCGCCATCGCGGTCGGCCTGAGCCTGATGCTGATGACCTGTGTCGCGCGCCTGCTGACCAGCGCCCGGCTGATCGACTTCTCCGTGTCGGTGGCGATGCTGGCCTCCCTGGCCGCATTGTTGTGGGTGGCTGAAGGCTCCCTGCTGCTGATGGGCAACTGGAACCTGGTCGTCTTCTTCATGATTGGCGTGATGGCCATGATCGTCATCGGTGTGCCGATCATGGTCGCATTCGGCCTGGCGACGGTGGCTTACCTGTCGACCATGACCAGCACGCCCTTGACCCTGGTGGTGGGTCGGATGGACGAAGGCATGGCGAGCCTGATCTTGCTGGCCATCCCGTTGTTTGTGTTTTTGGGAGCGTTGATCGAAGCCATGGGCATGGCCCGAGCGATGATCCGCTTCCTCTGCTCGTTGATCGGCCATGTACGTGGCGGCCTGTCTTACGTGCTGATCGGGGCCATCTACCTGATCTCCGGCATTTCCGGTTCCAAGGCTGCCGACATGGCCGCCATCGCGCCGGCGCTGTTTCCGGAAATGAAGAAACGCGGTGAGGATGAAAACGAACTGGTGGCGATGCTCAATGCCTCCGGGGCGATGTCGGAAACCATTCCGCCGAGCCTGGTACTGATCACTATTGGCTCGGTGACCGGCGTGTCGATTTCCGCCCTGTTCACCGGTGGTTTCATGCCGGCGGTGGTGGGTGCCATCGCCATGGCGGCCGTGATCTGGTGGAAAAACCGCAAAGGCGAAGCCTCCACCGGTAAACGCGCCTCAGGCAAGGAAATCGGTCACTCGCTGCTGGTCGCATTACCGGCACTGGCCCTGCCCTTCGTGATCCGCACCGCGGTGGTTGAAGGGGTCGCGACCGCCACCGAAGTCGCCGCCATCGGCGTGGCCTACACCTTTGTCGTCGGCTTGCTGTGCTACCGCTGCTTTGACTGGCGCCGGCTGTATCCGATTCTGGTCAGCACCGCGTCACTGTCCGGCGCGATCCTGATCATCATCGGCAGCGCGACCGCCATGGCCTGGGCATTGACCCAGTCGGGCTTCTCGCACCAGTTGGCGCAGGTGATGTCGACGGTGCCGGGTGGCGCGATGGGCTTCCTGATCATCTCCGCCGTGGCGTTCATCCTTCTGGGCAGTTTTCTGGAAGGCATCCCGGCCATCGTGCTGTTCGGGCCGCTGCTGTTTCCGATTGCCAAGGCCATGGGCATCAACGACGTGCATTACGCCATGGTCGCGATCTTCTCCATGGGCCTGGGTTTGTTCGCCCCACCGTTTGGCGTGGGCTTCTATGCCGCTTGCGCCATCGCCAAGGTCGACCCCAGCGGCGCCATGCGCCGGGTCTGGCCGTATCTCGGCGCACTCGTTGTAGCCCTGGGCGTGCTGATCGCCGTGCCATGGATTTCCATCGGTTTCCTGCCCAACGCCTGAATCACTTTCTGACTGTCAGCACGTAAATACGAGGTTTCTCATGAACTTTTCAACACTCGAAGCCGGCACCGCCACCGAACGCCAACTGATCGTCGACAAGGAGCGCACCATCTCGTTTCTCGGCGAAGACTTGCGCATCTACGCCACGCCACGGTTGGTCGACGATATCGAACGGACCTGCCTTGATTACCTGCTCACCTTCCTCGATGAAGGCGAAAACACCGTCGGTGCGGCAGTCGATATCCGCCATGTCGGAGCCACACTGCTCGGCATGTCGGTCAGCATCGTCGCCACGGTTACCCGGATCGAAGGTCGCAGCGTCACCTTCAACGTCGAAGTGCGCGATGACGTCGAGCTGGTGGCCACGGCGGCGCATACCCGGGTGGTGGTGAACGTCGCCAAACTGCGCAGCCGCGTTCAGGCCAAGGCCGAGGCGGCCGCCGCAGGGGAAGTTGAAGACAGCGTGCTCAACCCTTCCCAATTCGCCGCGTCGCGCTGAGCAAGGGACCCCGTCATGATCACGCTGCACGAACGCAATGGCTTGCCCAACCTTGCAGCCGAGGATGCGCTACCGATTGTCGATGCTCACCACCACTTGTGGGACTTGGGCAACGGTCGTTATCCCTGGCTGCAGGACGACTATCACGAGGATTTTTTTCTCGGTGACTATCACAGCCTGTGCCGTGATTTCTTGCCGGAAAACTTTCTTGCCCTGACCGAAAGACAACGGTTGGTGGGAACGGTGCATGTCGAGGCCGAACGTGCTCGCGATGAGCAAGTCGCCGAGACACGCTGGCTGGAACAAGTGAATGCCCGTTACGGCTTCCCGAATGCCATCGTTGCCCACGCCTGGTTCGACCGTGAGGACAGCGCGGACATTCTCGCGGCTCAGGCCGCCAGGCCGCTGGTAAAAGGCATACGCTCCAAACCAGTGACCTCGGCATCGCCGGAGGTGTCGATTGCCGGCGCCAAGGGCACCATGCAGGACCCGAAATGGCTGGAAGGCTTTTCGCGTCTGGCTGACCACGATCTGTCGTGGGACCTGCGCGTACCGCCGTGGCACCTGGTCGAGGCCGCCGAAGTGGCGGCGATGTTTCCGCAGATCCGGATCGCCCTCAATCACACCGGTTTCGCCTGGGATCGCAGCCCGCAAGGCATGACCCGCTGGCGCAAGGGCCTGGAAGCACTGGCCTTGCAGCCCAACGTGCACATCAAGCTGTCGGAGTTCGGGCTCAAAGACTCGCCCTGGAACTACGACGACAACCGGATCGTGGTGCTGACCGCCTTGGAGATCTTCGGCCCCGAGCGCTGCATGTTCGCCAGCAACTTCCCGGTCGCCGGATTGCGCGCGTCCTACGACACGATTGCCGATGGCGTGGCCGCGATGCTCGCGCCACTGGGGCGTGCCGTGCAGGAAGCGGTGTTCGCCGGCAATGCACAACGCTTTTATCGTCTGGAGGAACAGCATGGATAACCCATCGGTGATCGACTGGCGCGCGCGCTTTCTGGCCAGCGGCGAGGATGCGGACTTACCCATCGTCGACGCTCATCAACATTATTTCGACATCGAAAAGCATTACTACCCGTGGCTGAACGACCGCCCGCTGCGCCCCTTTCGTTACGGCGATTACTCATCGATCTGCCGCAACTTCCTGCCTGAAGACTATCGCCGGCTGACGGGCAACCATCGCATCGTGCAGACCGTCGTCATCGAGGGTGAATGGGACCCTGCGACGCCCGCCGATGAGGTGAGGTTTGTCGAATCACTGGCACAAAACGAACCGACCCTGGCAGCGATGGTGGCGCAGGCCTGGCTTGACCGTGAAGACGCATCGGACCTCTTGCGCCGCTACGGCGATCATCCGTTGGTGCGCGGCGTGCGCCACAAACCTGCGGTCACCACCCTTGAGGCATGGCGCGAAGATTTCGTCGCGCCAGGCTCCATGCGCGATCCCCGCTGGCGCGACGGCTACGCACAACTGGCTGAAAACGGCCTGCATTTCGAGTTGCAGGCGCCATGGTGGCATCTGGCGGAAGCGGCCGAGCTGGCCAGAGACTTTCCTGACGTAACCATCGTGGTCAATCACACGGCGCTGCCATCTGATCGTTCGGAAGAAGGGTTAGCCGGCTGGCGTGAAAACCTCGCGTTGCTGGCACGGGAGCCGAACGTCGCCCTGAAGATTTCCGGCATTTGCATCCCCGGTAAGGCGTGGCCCGTCGAGTCGAACCGCGTGGTGGTGAACGACGCGATTTCGATTGTCGATGTCAGTCGCTGCGCGTTTGCCAGCAATTACCCGGTCGACGGCGTCGTGAACGGCATGAGCGAGATCTTCGAAGGCTTCAAAACGATTGTCAGCGACCGCTCCCTGACGGATCGGCTCGCCCTGTTTCATGACAACGCCCGACGCATTTACCGGCTCACTTGACCCTCATTGAACAGCCTTTCAGGAGTTCCCATGTTTGAAGTTTCAGGCCACAACTACATCGCTGGCGCTCGTTCGGCTAAAGGCTCGAGCACTCTGCAAAGCCACGACGCCAGTACCGGCGAAGCACTGCCGTATCGCTTCCATCAGGCGACCGTGGAAGAAGTGAATGCGGCCGCAGAAGCGGCGGCCACGGCTTACCCGATCTTTCGTAACCTTTCAGCTGCCCGACGCGCTCAGTTTTTGGAGGCTATTGCCACTGAGCTTGAGGCGCTGGACGACTCGTTCATTGCCCTCGTGTGCCGGGAAACCGCCCTGCCCGCCGGCCGTATTCAAGGTGAGCGGGCACGTACCAGCGGCCAGATGCGCCTGTTCGCCACCCTGCTGCGTCGCGGCGATTTCTACGGCGCCCGCATCGACAGAGCGCTCCCGGACCGCCAACCGTTGCCTCGCCCCGACCTGCGCCAGTACCGCACCGGGCTCGGTCCGGTCGCCGTGTTCGGGGCCAGCAACTTCCCGCTGGCCTTCTCGACTGCCGGCGGCGACACCGCCTCCGCCCTCGCAGCGGGCTGCCCGGTGGTGTTCAAGGCCCACAGCGGTCACATGGCAACTGCCGATTACGTCGCCGATGCGATCACTCGCGCGGCCAGAAAAACCGGAATGCCTGATGGCGTGTTCAACATGCTCTACGGCAGCGTCGGCGAGGCACTGGTCAAGCATCCGGCGATCCAGGCGGTGGGTTTCACTGGTTCATTGCGCGGTGGCCGGGCCTTGTGTGACATGGCAGCGGCACGGCCTCAACCGATCCCGGTGTTCGCCGAGATGAGCAGCATCAACCCGGTGTTGTTGATGCCCGAAGCACTGAAGGCGCGCGGTGACAAGGTCGCTGCCGAGCTGAGCGCTTCCGTGGTGCTGGGTGCGGGTCAGTTTTGCACCAATCCCGGCTTGGTTTTGGGCATTCGTTCGCCAGAGTTCACGGCCTTCCTCGAACGTTTCACCGGTTTGATGGGCGAGCAATCCGCGCAAACGATGCTCAACGTCGGCGCGCTGAAAAGCTATTGCCACGGCCTGGACAATCTTCGCGCTCACGCTGGCATGACGCACCTGGCCGGCGCCGCACAACAGGGCAACCAGGCGCAGCCGCAAGTGTTCAAGGCCGACGTCAGCCTGTTGATCAACGGTGATGAGTTGCTTCAGGAAGAAGTCTTCGGCCCGACCACTATCGTGGTGGAAGTCGCCGACCAGACCGAGTTGCTCCAGGCACTGCACGGTTTGCGCGGTCAGTTGACCGCCACGCTGATCGTCGAAGATTCGGACCTCAATACCCTGAACGAAGTGCTGACCTTGCTGGAACAGAAAGTCGGGCGCGTGCTGTTCAATGGTTATCCGACCGGGGTGGAAGTCTGCGATGCCATGGTTCACGGCGGACCGTACCCGGCCACTTCGGATGCTCGCGGTACCTCGGTCGGAACGTTGGCGATTGATCGTTTTCTGCGTCCCGTTTGTTATCAGAACTGCCCCGACAGCTTGTTGCCGGACGCGCTGAAGAACGCCAACCCGTTGAGCATTGCCCGACTGGTTGACGGTGTCAGCAGCCGTGACGCGCTGTAAGTCACCGCACTAACGCCCACCGTTAATAGCAACTCCGTCGCCTATCGAAAAATAGGCGCCGGATACGCTCGCCTCAAAAAACGCTGTAGCCCACAACAACAAAAACAGAGGAAGTCTCATGCACGTTCAACTTCACCCGACACTGCGTCTCTCCAAGATGATGTTGGCGGTCACCGCTGCCGTTCTGATCAATTCAACATTTTCCCCACTGGCGGTTGCAGAAACCGCACCCACTGCGACGGCAGCGCCTATGCAATGTGTCACTGAAGCCACACCACGCTACACCAAAACCCCCACCGGTTATCTCATGGTGCTGCGCATGGGCGATAACGCCTTCAAGGAGCTGACCAAACTGGCCATCGCCGAGAAAATCCCCAGCGCGTCCATCAGCGGTATCGGCTTCGGTAACGTGAAGTTCGGTTTCTGGAACAAGGACAAAAAGGACTTCGACGCCAAGACCTTGAACAGTGTCGAGATGGCCAGCATCACCGGCTCCGTGGCGTGGAAGAACGACCAGCCTTCGATCCACATGCACGGTGTTGCCGGTGACGCCACCTTTCAAGCGTACGGCGGCCACATCCTCGACTTCGAAGTGACCACCGGCTCGATGGAAATCACCGTGATCGTCCACCAGCGTCGTCTGGAACGCGGGATTGATCCGTGCATCGGCGCCAACGTGTTGGGTATTTAAGCCAGGCGAATAACGCTCCCGCAGGCATCGAACGTTGCCGGCACCCGCTACTGCGGGAGCCACCCTCCCAAATTCAAACTACAAAAATAAAGGGGCGATTCAGATGAGTAACAAGAAAACGGTGGTGACGTTTGCATTGGGTGCCATTGCACTCAGCACCCAGGCGCACGCCGACTTCCTGAGTGACAGCAAAGCCACCCTGGGGATGAGAAATTTCTACTTCAACAACGACAACCGTGACGGCACCGCCGCGCCTTCGAAAACCGAAGAGTGGGCGCAGGGGTTCATGCTGGATTACAAGTCGGGCTACACCGATGGCACGGTTGGTTTTGGCGTCGACGCACTGGGCCTGATGGGGATTACGCTGGACAGCGGCAAGGGACGGCACGTCGGCAGCAGCATGATTCCTTCAGACAGCGACAACAGCGCCGTCGACGAATGGAGCCGGTTGGGGTTGACCGGCAAGGTCAAAGTCTCGAAAACCGAACTTCGCCTGGGCACGCTGATGCCGAAGCTGCCGATCCTGGTGTCCAACGACGGCCGCCTGCTGCCACAGACCTTCGAAGGTGGCCAGATCACCTCGGGCGAGTTCAAGGACTTGACCCTCACGGGAGGCCGAATCGAACACGCAACAGGCCGGGGCTCAAGCGATCAGACGGGGTTGGCCGCCACGGGTGGCACCCGCGAAAGCAACGCGTTCGACTTCGCCGGGGGCGACTGGAAAGTCACCAAGGACCTGACCGCCCAGTATTACTACGCCAACCTGGACGACTACTACACCCAGCAGTTTTTCGGCCTGATCCACACACTGGCGATCGCGGAAGGTCAATCGCTGAAAACCGACTTGCGCTACTTCAAGACGGACTCGTCCGGTGCAAACAGCTCGGGGACATCAGGCTACAAAATCAGCGGCTACACCCAAGGCAATGATGGCGAGATCGATAACCGAACCTGGAGCGCCGCGCTGATTTACACGGTGGGTGGCCATGGCCTCACCGCGGGCTATCAAAGCGTTTCGAGTGGCAGCAATTTCACGCAGCTCAATCAGGGCGGGCTGGCCAACAAGGGTGCCGGCGGCTCCAGCCTTTATCTGTACACCGACCGCCTGATTCAGACCTTCACCCGTGCGGGCGAACGCACAGCCTTCGGCCAGTATGCTTATGACTTCGCCGCCTTGGGTGTGCCGGGCCTGAAAGCGTCCGTCATGTACCTCAGCGGGGACGATATCAAGACGACATCCGGTGATAACCAGAAGGAATGGGAGCGGGATATCAGCCTGGACTACGTGATTCAGTCCGGTTCGCTTAAAGGGGTTGGATTCGGATGGCGTAACGGCAAGTCCAACAGCGAGGCGTCCCGTGACCAGGACCAGAATCGCTTGATCGTGAGCTACAGCATCCCGCTGCTGTAGGAGCAAAGCTTGCTCGCGATAGCGTCTGCATCCTCAACTTCGATGTGAGTGACGCACCGCTATCGCGAGCAAGCTCGCTCCCACATTGAATCTCGGGTGGCCGCAGAATTTGTGATCAACTTAATTCCCTGTGGGAGTGAGCCTGCTCGCGATGGCGTCTGCACATTCAACATCAATGTGAGGACCGGCTCGCGCTTCGCCCGTCTGTGCCAGGACCGCGGCGTGGTGCTGGTCGGCGGCGCTGGCACGCAAGGTCGGGGATCACATTCCGCTAGATACCGAGCGCGGTTATCACATCGAATTCGACTTGCAAGACACCTTGCTCAACTGCCCCTGCTGCCCGGTGGAAAGCGCGTTCTACATGACGCCCATGGCCGGCCGCCTGAGGGTGGCGGGCACGGTGGAGCTCGGTTCGATCAACGACCCGGCCAATCCAAAGCGTTTTGAGTATCTGGAACGACTTGTGCGCCGCGTCATGGGCCTGACAGACCCGGTCGCGCGCAAATGGCTCGGCTTCCGCCCTTCCCTGCCGCCGCTCCGGCACGCGCTTGCGGCGACGCAACGCGGGCTGATCCAGCGTTATTGGTGAAAGTTATTGTGTGTGCGGCGAGGGGCTGAGCTTTTTCAGGTCCAGGCTTTGGACTGATAACGCTTCGGCAGGGAACTCCTGACGACCGCCACGCATCCTACAGATGAGGTACTTCCTTTTTTGCTTCACGCTTTCAGAGGACACCGTCATGCGCCGTCTGATTATCATCTCTTCCCTTTTGCTGTGTTTACCCTTCGGCTCCGCTATGGCCAAAGTGGATGCGGGCGATGTCGCCACGTCAGCCGGGGTTTCCGCATCGCTGTACTCGACCTTCAAGGACCACAAACTCATGATTCCTGCCCGGGATGACGCCTCCAGCTTCGTGGCCAGTGGCGGCGCGATTCGTGGTGTTTATCTGGAGTCGTACTTGAAGCAGATTCGTCAGGAAAATCCCGGCCTCAACGCCAGCGACGAAGACCTGGCCAGAGCAATCCTCGTCCAGGAAGGCGTAGCAGCAGGCAAATAAAGACTGAAAAAGTAGCGGTGGGGCTTGCAGCGCCCGGATAGCGTTTGCAGCCCTACTTTGCTTCAGCACCGGTGGATAATCGCGCCCAACCCGCCACCAGTTGCGCGCTGATGCTCACGCCGCCGCACACCACAATCACCACATCATGGGCTTCGGCAATCGCCGGATGGTCCAGGTATCCAATCGCCAACGAAACGCCGCACGCCGGCTCGACCAACTGACGCAGGTCGTTGGCATAACGCACCACGCCCATGATCGCCTCGTCATCGCTGAGCGCGACACATTCGTGTGGGAAATCGAGGATGTGCTGCACCGGCCAGGCGGCCACCAACGTAGCGCCGAGCGACTTGGCGACCGTATCGATCCGGGGGAATTTGACCGGATGTCCGGCGCTGACAGCGGCGGCAAAAGACGCTGAACCCTGGGTTTCACACGCGATGATCCGGCAGTCCATGCGCTTGTGGCGAATCAATCCGGTGAGAATCCCCGCCAGCAAACCTCCGCCCCCTACCGACATCACGATTGCATCGACCTGAGGGCAATCCTCGAGGATTTCATCGACCATCGTGCTGTGCCCTTCCCACAACACCGGGTGATCGAAGGCTGGCACGTATTCGGTGTCAGCGCCCTGCGCGAGTTCTTTGGCCCGTAGATTGGCTTCGTCCCAGACCTTGCCATGGACGATCACCTCGGCACCGGTTTTCCGGATTTTTGCGCGGGTGGTTTCCGGCGTGGTGTTCGGCACCACAATGCAGGCTTTCAATCCCAGTCTGGCGGCCGCCACGGCGGTGGCGAACCCGGCATTGCCGCCGGAAGGACAGATCACTTTGCGTTTACCTTGCGCCGCCGCCTGGCTGCACAAGAGCCCAATACCGCGAAGTTTGAATGAGCCGCTCGGTTGCAGGTTTTCCAGCTTGAGCCAGATTCGCCGGGACGGGGTCGACAGGTCTGGATGCAGAATCAAGGGCGTCCTGATGTGAAGCATGGCGAAGCTCCTTAAGGGTGAACAGTCCTACTCCAAGCTTAGTTCACCCTGCCCGGCGGCTACCGCTTCAGCGATAACGCGGTGCTGCCGTGGAATTGCCGAACAAGCCTGAAAGCGTCTGGCGCTGGGCTTCGTAGGTGTCCCACTGGTCGCCTTGGTGCAGGCCCGGAATGGTCACCACTTCGCCTTGCGCCAGGCCCGTCAACGCGGCGTCGACCATGTCCTGGGCAGACATCACGATCTCTTGCGGCAGGTTTTCCACCGGGTTGCCGGCCTCGCTCCAGAAGTCGGTGGCAGTGGCACCGGGCAGCACGGCCTGGATCCGAATGCCTTTGTCGGCCAGCTCTCGGTGCATGGATTGGCTCAGGCCGAGGACAAACGCCTTGGTCCCGCCGTACACGCCGTTGAGAATTTCCGGGGCGATAGCAACGATCGAGGAAATGTTAATCACCGTCCCGGTGCCGCGAGCGACGAAGCCTGGCACTACCGCGTAAGCCAGGCGCATCAACGCGGTCACGTTGAGGGTGATCATGTCTTCCATGTCATCCACCGGGCTGCCGAGCAGCGGCATGACAGCGCCGACCCCGGCGTTGTTGACCAACAGGGTGATACTGGCGTCGGAGCGTAGAATTTCTTCGACCCGCCGCACGTCGGCCTTGTCTTTCAGATCAGCGGCGACCACCTCCACGGCGCGGCCGGTTTCGTTACTCAGGTGGCTGGCCAGGGCGTTCAGTTTCGCCTGGCTGCGGGCGACCAGAATCAGGTCGTAACCTTGCCGGGCCAGACGGTCGGCATACACCGCGCCGATGCCCGAAGAAGCGCCAGTGATCAGAGCGGTACCTTTGGATGAGAGGGCCATGTCGATTTCCTTCACAGTGAGGCGATAACGTCGCCGGGTGTGAATCGTTATAAAGGGTCTAACGCTCGTCTCAAATGACGTTTAAAATACGTTTTTCGGACATGAGCATTTGAGGACATCTCGATGACTTCCGTGGCATTTGTAGTGTTTGAAGGGTTCCAGTCCATGGCGCTGGCGGCCATGCCGGTGTTCGAGTACGCCAATTTCAGCGCGGGCGAGGCGCTTTATGACGTCAGCGTATTGTCTGAAGACGGCCGCACGTTGCGTGCTTCCGGTGGGCTGAGCGTCGGCACCGAGGCCTTCGGTGAGCGGGTGTTCGACACGGTGATTGTGGTGGGTGGCGATGCCATCCTCGAGCAGGCACCTGAAGGCGTGCTGAACTACCTGCGCGCAAACGTTAAAACCGCGCGGCGCACGGCGTCGATCTGCTCCGGGGCGTTCGTCCTGGCCCAGGCCGGTTTGCTCGACGGACGGCGCGCCACTACTCATTGGGCATATGCACGGGAGCTGCAAGTGCGGTTTCCATCGATCAAGGTCGAAGAAGACCGCATCTACGTCGTCGACGGATCGATCTGGACCTCCGCCGGGATGACCGCCGGCATCGACCTGGCGCTGGCCATGGTGGAAAAGGATCACGGCGCCGCACTGGCCCGTTCCGTGGCGCAGAAACTGGTGATGTACCACCGCCGCGCGGGCGGCCAGTCGCAGCACTCGGCGCTGCTGGAGCTGGAAGCGAAATCCGACCGCATTCAAACCGTGCTCGGCTATGCGCGAGAACACCTCACCGAGACGTTGTCGGTGGAGCATCTGGCCGACGTCGCGCGCCTCAGCCCTAGGCAGTTCAGCCGGGCCTTCCGCGCGGAAACCGGTCAATCACCGGCCAAAGCCATCGAGAACCTGCGCCTGGAAACGGCACGGCAGATGCTGGAACGCGGGCGACTGACCCTCGATCAGATCGCTGAAGAGTCCGGCTTCAGCGACTGCCGCCGCATGCGCGAAGCCTTCCTTCGGGCGTTCGGGCAGCCGCCGCAGGTGATTCGGCGTAATGCCAGGGCCGGGTTGAACGCGTGAGGGGCGCCGGGCCTCTAAACTGAAAAGAATCAGCACGAGGTGCTTATGAAAATCTCGGCCAAACTGGCGTTTTTCGCCGTTGTTTCCACCCTCGCCTACCTTGGGCTCGCGGTATGGGGGCTTGGCGGATTCTCGGCGTTTTTCTCTCATGCACCGCTGGTGGTCATTGTGTTTGCCACTTTGGTGATGGCCATCGCGTCCTTGTTCACTGAGGTCAACCTGAGTTCCGGCGAACGTGAAGACCGGGCCAATCGTTGGGTGCTGCCGGCGTTCGGGGTGATCGGTTTATTGAGCGGGTACTTGCCGGCCTATACCGACCGGATCGACTTCTGGACTTTTGGTGGCGAAGGTGTGCGCTGGCTCGGGGCGTTGCTGTTCATCATCGGCGGCACACTGCGGCTGTGGCCGGTGTTTGTGCTGGGCAAGCGTTTCAGTGGACTGGTGGCGATTCAGCCGGGCCACACGCTGGTCACCGACGGGATTTATCGCACCTTGCGCAACCCCAGTTACCTGGGGCTGATGATCACTGCCATGGGCTGGGCACTGGCCTTTCGTTCCGGCGTTGGCCTGTTGCTGGCCGCGGTGACGCTGATCCCGCTGATCGCCCGCATTCACTCCGAAGAAGGGCTGTTACGGGCGCAATTCGGCGGCGAATACGAGGCTTATTGCGCCCGCAGTTGGCGGTTGATTCCCGGGGTTTACTGAAACAACACAACCCCAATGTGGGAGCGGGCTTGCTCGCGAAAGCGGTGTGTCATTCGCCATCGATGTGCCTGACACACCGCATTCGCGAGCAAGCCCGCTCCCACATTAGATTGCGTGTAGGCGGATTGGGCCGTCGGGATCCACTACAGCGGTCACCGACGTATATCTTGCCAGTGTCGCATGCGGAGTCTGGAGCGGATGGTCGTGGGTCGCGGTCACCACGATCAGGCCCGCGCCCGCCGCCTCGGCCGCGAGAATACCCACGGTGGCGTCTTCGAAAATCAGGCAATCGGCCGGTTCAACGCCCAAACGCTTGGCCGCCAGTCGATAGCCTGCGGGATCGGGTTTGCCGGCACTGACGTCTTCGGCAGTGACCATCACCAAAGGCTGCGGAATACCCGCCGCCGCCATCCGCCGCAGCGCCAATGCCTTCGGCGCCGAGGTGACGATCGCCCACTGGTTGACGGGCAGCGACTTCAGGAAGTTCGCCGCGCCAGGCACTTCGATGATCCCCTCGACATCCTCGATTTCCGCCTCGGTGATGAACGCCGCTTCAGCCTCGGCATCCACCCCGGGCAACGCCAGACGATTGATGGTGTCAATGGCGCGAACGCCATGGATGGTGGGCAGGAAGGTGTCGACATCGACGCCGTGGCGCAAGGCCCAGGCCGCCCAGATCCGCTCGGCAGCGGCGATGGAATTGAGGACGGTGCCATCCATATCAAACAGAAAAGCGCGGTACGGGGTGTTGAAGACAGATTCTTGAGCAGACAAGGGGGAGCTACCTCTCGCAAGTGCCAGGCGGGTTCGCCGAACAATGTAGCATTTGCGAGGAGCTGCCGAACGCGGCCCGAGCCTTCGGCAACTCCTGCAGAGGACTTTTTTGCTAAGCGGGACGCGGTGCTTCAACAGGCGGGGTGCCGTCGTGAAACATCGTCTTCAGTTGAGCACGCAGTTCCGGTGAGTCGGTGTGCTTGTGAACACTGACCGCATGCTGTGCGGCGGCCTCTAGCAGTTCGTTTTCAGAGTCTGCGGACAGTGCGACCGAGCATTTGGCATCGCTTGGAAACTCGCGGCAGTCGATGTATTTACGCGCCATGATCTTATCCTCCCTACGACGAAGGCAGGCCGTGGCCTGCGTGAACGATCACTCGACGCGTCACCCCATACATCAAACACGATTGCAGGTCGCACCGAGTGTGCCGACTCTTGAAGTATAGGCCCGCCACAAGGCGCATCGTGACAGGTTGTAGTGGTCTGATGTGCCGCAGGTTCTAAAGGGTACGTTTCGACTTCAAGGCACCTTCCACACAGTCCAGCAACTGCCCAAGCGCCCATGGTTTCTTGATGAACGACACCGAATGCCTGACCCCGGCGCTTTCCGGCGTTTCGTAACCGGACATGATCATGATTGGTTTGTCGGGCCAGCGGTCGCCAAACAGATTGGCCAGGTCCGCGCCATTGAGTTTGCCCGGCATGGTGATGTCCGTGAGCAATAGACGGACGCCTTCGGAGTGTTGCTCCAGATACTTCGACGCGGCATCCGCGCTGGTCTGCGGTTCAACCACAAACCCTTCCTCCTGAAGAATTTCGCAGAGAAACTCCAGGATCAGCGGGTCGTCCTCAACCACAAGAATCAACCCGCCAAGGAGATGATCGCCCGCCGTCGATACTGGTCCCATGACTGTGCCACTCCCTGATTGCCTAAATGATTTCGCGCGCTTAAATCCGCTGCCTATCAGGTATGAGCAGCGGACTCGGCGGAAATTCATTTTTGATACAACCGGGCGATGAAATCAGGCGTCCTGCAAAATCAGATCGGCGCCCTTCTCCGCCACCATCAGCACGGCGGCGTGAGTGTTGCCAGAGGTCACGTTAGGGAAAATCGACGCATCGACAATGCGCAAACCGTCTAAACCATGGACTTTAAGGCGCTTGTCGACCACCGACTTCTGTTCGTCCGCGCCCATCGCGCAGGAACCGCACAGGTGATAGATCGAACCGCTGTTTTCGCGAAAATACTGCAGCATCTGTTCGTCACTTTCGATGGCCGGCCCCGGCAGCACTTCTTCGACGGTAATGCCTTTAAGTGCCGGCGCCTGCATGATTCTGCGCATCAAGCGGCTGCCCTGGATCACCTCGTCGATGTCCTTTTGCGTGCTCAGGTAATTCGGGTCGATCAACGCCGCGTCCCGCGGATTTTTCGAGGCGATCTCGATGTGCCCGCGACTGGTCGGCCGGCAGGGATTGAAGCACAACAAGAAGCCTGAGTAGGGTTCCGGCTTGAGGCTGGCCTTGTTGTTTTTCGGGATCTGGTACGACAACGGATTGAAGTACAACTGCAGGTTCGGGTTGGCCTGTAGCTCGTTGCCACGGAAGAATCCGCCGGCCTGATTGACGCTCATCGCCAGTGCGCCCTTGCGGGTGAACAGGTACTTCAAACCCAGTTTGAACTGACCGAACAACGAGCTCAGTTGATCGTTGAGCGTCGGGATGTTGGCCTTGTAGTAGTAACTGGCGCACAGGTGGTCTTGCAGGTTCTGCCCCACCGCCGGCAGGTGTTTGACCAACGGGATGTTGTGTTTGGCCAGCAGCGCCTGATCCGCGACACCGGACAATTGCAGGATCTTCGGCGTGTCCACGGCACCGGCGCAAAGAATGACTTCCTTGTTGGCGGTAAAGGTCCGCACCACGCCGTGCTGGGTGATGGAAATCCCGGTCGCCCGGCCGTTATCAAACAACACCCGATCCACCAGCGCGTAATGCTCGACCGTCAGGTTCGGCCGGCTCAATGCCGGATGCAGATGCGCAAAACTGCTGGAGCAACGCTGACCGTTGCGGGTGTTGACGTCGTAGATGCCCGAACCTTCAAATTTCGGGCCGTTGAAGTCATCGCTATGGGGATAACCCAGTTCATCGCAGCCCTTTAGGAACACATCGCAAATCGGATGGGTCTGGCCCTTCATCGGCGTGATGCTGATCGGGCCGCTGCCGCCGTGGTACTCGCTGTCGCCCAGCGGATGGTTTTCCAGTTTGCGGAAGTACGGCAGCACGTCCTTGAAGCCCCAGCCTTCATTGCCGTTAGCCGCCCAGTCGTCGAAGTCATGGGCCTGGCCACGTACGTAGATCATCGCGTTGATCGAGCCCGAACCACCCTGTACCTTGCCCCGCGGGGCATAGATTTCGCGGTTGTTCAGCTGTTTTTGCGGCTGGCTGTAGTACATCCAGTTGAAGGTCGGGTTGTAATACATTTTGGCGAAGCCGACCGGGATCCTGAACCACAGGGAACTGTCCTTGCCGCCCGCTTCCAGCAGCAACACCGAGTGTTTCCCGGACGCCGAGAGCCGATTGGCAAGGATGCAGCCTGCGGCGCCTGCGCCAGCGATGATGTAGTCGTAAGTCATGCACGGTTACCGCGTAAGTCGTTTTACAAAAAAAGCCGCCCCAACAGTCAGGGACGACGCAAAACCTGTGGGAGCGGGCTTGCTCGCGAAAGCGGTGGGTCAGCCAATATTAATGTCGACTGACACGACGCCTTCGCGAGCAAGCCCGCTCCCACAATGGAACTGCGCCAGTTCCATTGTGGGCGGCAAATCCCGTCAGCCTCGAGCTGGCGATGTGTCTTTGACATCAGCCGGTGTCGGCGCCATTTGCAGGTGCAAACGCTCGCCGGTGTACGGCGAATGCTTGCGCACCACGTCCATGTTCAGCTCCACGCCCAGGCCCGGCTCGGTGGACGGGATGATGTAACCGTCCTCCCATTGCAGTGGTTTGGTCAGGACTTCGGCATGGAACCCGCCCCAGGTCATGATGCTTTCCTGGATCAGGAAGTTCGGCGTGCAGGTGGCCAACTGGAAACTCGCCGCCGCGCCAATCGGCCCGTTGTAGAGGTGCGGCGCGATCTGCGCGTAATACGCTTCGGCCATGCTCGCGATCTTTTTTGCTTCCAGCAGACCGCCGCAGCGGGCCACGTTCATCTGCAAAATCGACGCACCACCCGCCTGCAACAGCTTGAAGAATTCGTACTTGGTGGTCAGCCGTTCGCCGGTGGCAATCGGGATGCTGGTTTTGGCCGCGACTTGCGCCATGGCCTCATCCTGGCCCGGCGGCACCGGTTCTTCGAACCACAGCGGATCGTATTTCTCCAGGCGCTTGGCCAGGCGGATCGCCGAGGACGGCACCATTTGCCCGTGGGTGCCGAACAGCAGGTCGCACTTGTCGCCCACCGCTTCGCGGATCTTGCGGCAGAAGGTTTCGCAGCGTTCCAGCACTTCCAGCGAGATCTGGTGCCCGGAGTACGCGGTGTACGGTCCGGCCGGGTCGAACTTCACGGCGGTGAAGCCTTTGTTCATGTTCTCGATGGCGCATTCAGCGGCCAGGTCCGGGTCGTCGTAGTCGTACTCGCCCTTGCTGTTGACCGGGTACAGGTAGGTGTAGGAACGCAGGCGTTCGTTGACCTTGCCGCCCAGCAGTTCATACACCGGCTTGTTCGCCGCTTTGCCGATGATGTCCCAGCAGGCCATCTCCAGGCCGCTGACCACGCCCATCATGGTCAGGTCCGGACGCTGGGTGAAACCGCTCGAATAGGCCTGACGGAAGAAGCGCTCAATGTGGTGCGGGTCGTGGTTGAGCAAGTAGCGTTCGAACACGTCTTCGATGATCGGCAGCATGGCTTTGGGGCCGAAGGTCGCGGCGTAGATTTCGCCCACGCCTTCAATACCGCAATCGGTCTTGAGCTTGACGAACAGCCAGTACATGCCACCGATGTGCGGTGGCGGTACGGCAACGATATGGGTTTCAAGGGCGACGATTTTCATCTCAGGCACCTGTTTTGTTCAAAGTTTTACGATTGATTCGAGCGCGCAGGGTCAGGGCTGCCAGGGTTCCGAGCAGACCGACGAAAGCGATGTAGCCGAAATACAGCTTGTAACCAAAGGCACCGGGGAAATGCTCGGTGAGGTAGCCGTTGATCAAGGGAATGAAGGCATCCGGCAGGTAACCGACCACCGAGACGATGCCGATAGCCAGGCCGGTGATGCGCAGCGGGATGTTGCAGGTGTCGAGGATCGCCCAGTACAAGCCGCGAATGGCGTAGGTCATCAGGCCGATGAAGATCACGGTGCCGATCAGCAGGCCCATGCTGTTGAGCGCCGGGAACACGATCAGGCCGACCATCGCCAACGTCGCGAGGAACAGCGCCACGATCAGCACCGAGATGTTGGAGAACTTGTCACCCAGCCAGCCACCGCCGATACCGCCAATCGGCCGCATCCACAATTTGATGGTGGTGATGGTGCCGGCCATGACCGCGGTCATGCCGCCGCCTTGCAGGTAATCGGAGAAGCTGTAGGTGGCCCAGAAGATGTGGTAACCGCAGAACACGATGGCCGTCACCAACCACAATTCAGGGATTTTCACCAAGGTCGTCAGATCGCTGAGCAGGTTGAACTTGCCCTTCTCCACCGGCGCCGTGTCTTCCATGGACTTCGGGTCCTTGATCAACACCAGCACACAGCCGATGGCGATACAGGTGAAGGCATAGAGGTAAACCACCTGTTTGAAACCTTCGGCAGCCGATTCGCCACGGGTTTCGGTGGCGAAGGCAAACAGCCCCAAAGCGACAGTCGCCAGCAAGGCTTCGACCAGTCCGCGACCGCCATCGAGGATGCCGAAGAACCGACCTTGTTCAGTGTGATGAGCAATCATCTTCACGCGTTTGAGCACCGAGGCCCAGAACGTCAGGCCGGTGGTCAGGCCCCAGCAACCGAAGATGATCATCAGACCGGTCATCGACGGCGCGGTGGAGTACCACAGGCCTAACGCTCCGGTGGCGACCAGCGAGAAGAAGATCAGAAAGCGTGGGGCAATGCGGTCCGCCAGCCAACCGCTCGGCAAGTAACTGAGGAGGAAAATCGTCCCGAGCATCGAGTACAGATAACCCAGCTCGCTGTGGTTGATCTGGAACACTTCGAGCATGGTGGTCTGGTAGACCTGGCGCAGGTACAGGATCGGATAGATCGCACCGGCGGCCAGCACCAATAGCATCAGTTGGAAATAGCGACTTCCCTTGTCACTGTGGCTTTTTGTACCCGCGTTCGAACCCTGAACAGCGGCAGCAGTGGATGCATGCTTGGACATCTAGGAGACCTCGGGCAGCCCGGTGGTCCGGGTGCCCCTGATAATTGTTTTTATAGGTGATGCGCGAGGCGTGTTGCAGGTGGATCAATACTTCATGACGACCAGACGGGTCTGGGTGAATTCGAGCATGCCGTGTTTGCCGTCATCGCCGCCAAGGCCCGAGCGTTTCCAGCCGGCGTGGAAGCCCTGGTACGGATCTGCCGGGGTGCGATTGACGTACAACTCGCCGGCCTCGATGGCGTTGGCGACTTTCATCGTGGTGCGGTAGTTCTCGGTGTACAGCACCGAGGACAGACCGAACTGGTGATCGTTGGCCATGGCCAGCGCTTCGTCGATGTCGCGGTACTTGAGCACCGGCAGCACCGGGCCGAAGATTTCTTCCTGGATGATTTCCATGTCCTGACGGCAGCCGCTAAGCAGCGTCGGCGGGTAGAAATGACCCTTGCCTTCTGGCAGCACACCGCCGGTTTCCAGTACAGCGCCGTCGGCAATGGCGCGCTCGACCATGGCGTGGATGCTCTGTTGCGAACTGGCGTTGACCAACGGCCCCATCAGATTGGCGTCGGTGGCACGGTCACCGAACTTCACGGCGCTGATTTTGGCTTTCAGCAGCGCGAGGAACTGTTCATAGACGCTTTCCTGCACGTAGACCCGCTCGACCGCCGTGCACAACTGGCCGCAGTGGGTGGTCTTGGAGGCTACGATCGCGGTAGCGGCGGCTTCAAGATCGGCGTCGGCTTCGATGATCGCCGGGGTTTTACCGCCCAACTCAAGTGACGGCTTGGCGATGTTGGCCTTGCAGTAATCAAGCACGATGCGCCCGGCGTTGACGCTGCCGGTCAGGGTGATCAAACCAACAGCCTTATGGGTGCAAACGGTGGCGGCCGTGGCGTGATCCATGGTCAGGATATTGACCACGCCGGCGGGCAAACCGGATTGCTGCACAGCCTTGGCGATCTCGAACGCCGAGGTCGGGGTGTTGTTGCTCGGACGCACCACCACCGTGTTGCCGGCAATCAACGCCGGGGCGATTTTGCGCAGCAACGTATAGACCGGATAGTTGAACGGAATAAGGCAGGCAACGACGCCAATCGGCTCGCGGTGCAGAAAGAGGTTTTCGTTCAGGGTGTCGCTGGGAATGATCTCGCCTTCGATACGGCGCGCCCACTCGGCGTGGTAACGGGTGATCTGCGCGGCATAACGGGCTTCGTTGCTGGCATCGGCAACGCTCTTGCCGGATTCAGCTGCCAGGGCTGCGCCGATGCTTTCAGCGCAGGTATCGAGGGCGTCGGCGAAGGAACGCAGGTGTTCGGCGCGTTCGATGCTGGTGAGTTTGCCCCAGACTTTCTGGGCGCCCGCGGCGGCTTCGACGGCGGCAGTGGCTTCATCGGCGGTCGCCGCTGAAACATGGCCCACCAGCGCTTCGGTCGCCGGGTTGTAGACTGCGATCAGCGCTTCGCTGGCAGGTTCAATGAAGTGACCGTTGACAAAATTTCGCTCGGTTCGCATGTGCATCGCCCATCGTTGTTTTTATCCAGTGAATGCAGTCTTGTCATTGGACCGGTGTTGAACAAACGATTTATTGAGCGATGTAACATTCGAAAAATGCAGGTTACTTCCGAAGGTGATGGAATTCCCTGTGGGAGTGAGCCTGCTCGCGATGGCGTAGTGTCAGGCGATGACGTTGTCGACTGATACACCGTCATCGCGAGCAGGCTCACTCCTACAGGGGTTGTGTGTGAACTAGAGTGCGGCGGTGGAGGGTTCGAGCTGCCTTTGCGCCAACCAGATCTCTTCCTGCAACCACTGACTAAACACCTGCAATTGCGGCATCAGCGTCTGCTCGGGCCGGGTCACCAGCCAGTAGGATTGGTGCCCTTCCACATGCACGTTCAGCACTTGGGTCAGCTGCCCGTTGGCCAGTTCCGAAGCGACCATGTGCCAGTCAGCTATGGTGATGCCCAGGCCGTCGATGGCCGCACGGATTGCCAGGTCCAGCAGGTCGAATTCATAACCGCCCTGGGTGTCGACGCCGGTGATTCGCGCGGCGTCCAGCCAGTGTTTCCAGGTCAGGTAGCGCTGGTCCTCCCGGGCCAGTACATGCAACAGCGTCAAGCGATTGAGGTCGATGCCCCGCTCGCTCCATTCCCGCGCATACAAGGACGGCGCACACACCGCGATGTGCCGTTCCTGGATCAGCAGCGAGCTGTCCAGGCCGTCCCATTCACCGTCGCCAAAACGGATCGCGCAATCCAGCGTACTGGTTTCCGCCAGGCTGTCCTGCAAGCGCGTGGTAATGCTCAGTTCCAGTTCCGGATGCTTCTCGCGCAGCCGCCCCAGACGCGGCATCAACCAGCGGTTGGTGAAGGTGGGCGGCGCGTTGATGTGCAGGCGATTGGAATGGGTTTTCTGCTGAATGCTGCGCACCGTCAGTTCGATTTTGTCGAAGGACTGATGCAAGGCCCGCAATAGAATCCGACCGGCGCTGGTCAGTTCGAGGTGGTGGTGACGGCGCTCCAGCAGCGTCTCTTCGAGCTGTTCCTCCAGCTGACGCACCTGCCGGCTGACGGCGCTTTGCGTCACGTTCAGCAATTCGGCGGCACGGGTGAAGCTGCCCGTACTACCAGCGACTTCAAAGGCTTTCAGCGCGTTGAGGCCGGGCATTTTTCGTTTCATGGAGGGCTCTCGGGATGAGTGACAAGACGCAAAGCATCCCACGCTCGCTGTGCATTGTCCTACAGGATTTTCTCAGTAACATGCATCTGGCGAAGGTTTACTCGCATTTTTTATCGTTTGTTCAACGCATCGCTGATCGCAAGACTGGCCGGCATCTCTAATAAAAATAACCGAGAGCTGCCCCATGCCCTTCCCTGCTTCTTTGCGCCTCAGTCCTCTGCACATCGCTCTACTCTGCACCTTCGCCGCACCGGCCATGGCCGTACAGGTCACTGACAATCTCGATCTCGGCGGCGCGGTCCGTGCCCGCTGGGACTACGATCCGGATCGAGACATCCAGAAGTTCGGCCTCGACACGGTGTTCCTCAGCGCCAAGTACAACTCCGACAGCTGGATCGGTGAGGCTCAGTACCGTTTCTACGGACGGTCTTACCCTTACCAGTACACCAAGAATTACGGTGACATCCAGTTCGCCAAGTTCGCGTGGGCCGGCTACAAATTCAACCCCGACCAGCAAGTGCAGGTGGGTTTGAACACGGTGCCATTCGGTTTGCAGCCGTACTTCGGCAGCACGTTCTACGAAACCCTGGGTAACGTCATCGGCCTGGAGGATGTGCAACAGATCGGCGCCAAGTACATCCAGCAAAGCGGAGACTGGAATATCCAGGCCGGCTACTACCTGCGTCCGGCATGGCAAGGCAAAGGCACCAGCAACGGGGTCACCTACTCCAGCGTGGTGTCCGAAGCCGACAGTTATGTCGCCGACGGCAGCAACAACCAGGAGCGCAACACCGTGGTGCTGCGCGTGGCCAAGGCGCTGGACCTGGGACCATGGAAGTCTGAAATCGGCCTCTCCGGCCTGACGTCGTCGCTTCAGAATAGGGACACCCATGACGATGGCCGGCGTAACGCCGTGGCCGTTCACTATTTGGGCAAGAACGGTCCGTGGGGCGTGCAGTTGCAGGCGGCGCGGCAACAGATGTCGCCGCGCAACGCCGGCACTGATGAACTGGTGACGCTGGGCGGTTACGACGGCACGTACAACGTCGCCAGTCGCGGCAACCTGTATGTGGCGGATGTGAGTTATGACGTGGCCGGCAAATACCTGTTCGATCAGGTCAGCGGGGTCAAGGTTTACGTCAACTACAGTGCCTTCGATAAATCCGCCAGCGAGTTCAAGACCTCGGAGCGGGTGATTTTGGGCAGCTCGTTTTCAGTGAGCAAGTTATGGATCGCGACTGAATGGTTGTTTGGCAAGAACGATCCGTACATTGGGGGCAGCAGCTATACCCAGAGCCTGGGGGCTGGCGGGACGGATCAGTGGGAGAATCAGTTGTATGTGAACGTCGGGTATTACTTCTGATCCGGTTTATTTAGCGTCTTCCAGAAAGTCATCGCGAGCAAGCTCGCTCCCACAGGTTTTGTGTGCGCCGCAAATCACTGTGGGAGCGAGCTTGCTCCGGGCGGCGTTCCGACGATGGCGTCAGCCGAAACAACACTTGCATCAGCCCATTGCTAATAGTCAGATAGGCACCACAAAACCATCCAAAAACAAAACCGACCCGATGCAACACCCGAGGCCGGTGTGGAGTCATCCTTCCATGCGTCAACTGCCCTCTCTCAATATGCTGCGCGTCTTCGAAGAGGTCGCGCGGCATCGCAGCTTCAGCCAGGCGGCCTTGGGATTAAACGTCACCCAGGGCGCCGTCAGCCGGCAGATCAAACAGCTTGAAGACTACCTCGGCGTAGCGCTCTTCATCCGCACACCTCAAGGCTTGTCACTGACCGAAACCGGCACCGCCCTCTCCCCGCATCTGGCGGAGGCCTTCGACCACATCGAGCGCGCCCTGCAAGCGGTGCGCGTGCCCAATCTGCGTCAGCGTTTGCGAATTCTCGCGCCGCCAACCTGGGCGACTCGTTGGTTGTCGGCGCACCTGCGTGTGTTTTGCCAACGCTACCCGGATATCAGCCTGAGCGTGACTAACCAGGCCAACCACGACAGCCTCGCCGAAGTCGACTGCCATATCCGCTTCGGCCTCGAAGCCGCCAGTCATTGCAGCAGTCAGTTGCTGGTGATGGAGCGTCACATCGCCGTGGCCAGTCCAGAGCTGTTCAACGACGGCCAGCCGCCTGACCTGCGGCAGTTTCCGTTGCTGCACATCCTGCACGACGGCAAACGCTTGAAGGTCTGGGAGAACTGGTTGGCCGCGATGGGCCGGGACGATGTTGATGCGGGGCAAGGACTGGAATTCAGCACGCTGGATCAGGTGATCCATACCGCGTTGGCAGGGGGTGGTTTGGCGGTGATCGACCGACAGATGATCGAGAAGGAACTGGCGAATGGCAGCCTGTTGCCGATCACCCCGGTGGAGGTGATCGGGCCGTATGGCTATTGGCTGGATGTGGCGAATGACAAAAAAGGGTTGTCGAAGGTGCGGCTGTTTACCGATTGGTTGGGATTAGTCAGCAATCCCTGATACACCCCGTCCCCCTGTAGGAGTGAGCCTGCTCGCGATAGCGGTGGATCAGTCAACCTTGATGTCGACTGATACTCCCTCATCGCGAGCAGGCTCACTCCCACATTGGAACTTTGACAGTCAGTTAGATCGGGGCTGGGACTTTCACCGCCACCGCGCCACCCTCCACCGGGCTCTGCGCCTTGCACGCCTGGCTCAGTGTCAGCGATTTGGTTTCCGGTGCCCAAGCCCAGGACAGCAACGCCCCCACCGCCAGGATCGCCGCGAGAATGCCCATGGTCAGGCTCAGACCAATCCCCGCCACGCTCACCGGCAACAGGAACGTGCTGATCGCCGACCCCAGACGACTCACTGCCGTGGCCAGGCCAATCCCGCTAGCCCGCACCTCGGTCGGAAAGCTCTCGGCCGGGAATACGCCCACAAGGTTACTCACGGCCGAAAGCACCAGCGTGAACAGTCCGAACACCAACACCATCAAAAACGCCGCACTGCCCGGCAACACCGCCAGCAGAAACAACGCCACCGCGAGAATGATGAACGAGTTGATCAAAAAGCCCCGACGAGAGAATTTGATCGTGCACCAGATCCCGATCAGCGCGCCCAGAATCAACAGCATGTTCAGCATCAACTCGGTACCAAAGCCTTCGGCCAGGCCCATCTTCTGCAGAATCGAAGGCAGGAAGGTGTAGATGGCGAAGTACGGCATGACGATGCAGACGAAGAACAGGCAATTGAACGCGGTGCGCTTGCGGTATTCACGACTGAACAGCACCGCGTAACCGGAGCGGGTTTCGGTGGATTGTGTTTCGTCGAGCTCGACGTTGTCGCCCAGATGCTTCTTGACGATCGCTCGCGCCTCGGCAATCCGACCCTGATTCACCAGCCAGCGCGGCGACTCGGGCGTGCCGATACGGGCGATCAGAATCAATGCCGCCGGGATCGCCGAAGAAGCCAGCATCCAGCGCCAGGCATCGTCCCCGAGGCTGAGCATGGCCGTGCCGACGAAGGTTGCGGCCACATAGCCGAAAGTCCAGATCACGCTGAACGAACCGAGCAACACGCCGCGATGTTTCTTCGGCGCAAACTCGGCCAGCATGGCGTGGCCGACGCTGAAGTCACCACCCAGCCCGATACCGATCAGCACCCGACAGAGAAACAGGCCCATGGCCGTTTCGGCGTAGAACTGCATCACGGAGGCAATGGTGATCAACACGAAGCTGACGAGGAAGATTTTCTGCCGGCCGACTTTGTCGGAAATCCAGCCAAAAAACAGGCTACCCAGAAACAAGCCGATCAGCGCCGAAGCCCCGATCAGCCCTTGCCAGAACGCATCCAGCTGCATCTGCGGACTCAGCAGCGTAAACGCGATACCGATCAGGCCGAGGATGTAGCCGTCGGTGAAATGTGCGCCGAAGGTCAGGCCGGCGATCTTGAGGTGGAATCGCCCGATGGGCAGGTCGTCGATTTTTACCGGTTGTACGGACATGTAAGTCTCCAATTGTTGTTATTGACGGAGAAATGAAACCGATATCGCTTATTTCTTATTTCTTATTTCTTATTTCTTATTTCTTATTTCTTATTGTGGGAGCGAGCTTGCTCGCGATAGCGGTGTGTCAGTCAACATCCATGTCGAATGTGATGGCCTCATCGCGAGCAAGCTCGCTCCCACAGTGGTTTATGGCTGGGTCTTAAAGGCCGCCCATCAACAGGTATTTGATTTCCAGGTAGTCATCCAGACCGTACTTCGAACCTTCGCGACCGAGGCCCGACTCCTTGATGCCACCGAATGGCGCCACTTCCGTGGAAATGATCCCTTCGTTGATCCCGACCATGCCGGCTTCCAGGCCTTCGGCCATGCGCCAGACCCGGCCGATGTCACGGCTATAGAAGTAGGCCGACAAACCGTACGGCGTGTCGTTGGCCCGTTGCAGCACCTCGGCCTCGTCCTTGAAGCGGAAGCACGCGGCCACCGGGCCGAAGGTTTCGTCCTGGGCGATCAGCATGTCGCTGTTGGCCTCGGTGAGGATGGTCGGCTCATAAAAGGTGCCGCCCAGTGCGTGACGGCGACCGCCGCACAGCAACTGGGCGCCCTTCTCCAGCGCATCGCCCACATGCAGTTCGACCTTGGCCAGCGCCGCTGCGTTGATCAGCGGGCCTTGCTCGGTTTCACCCTCCAGCGCGCTACCCACCCGCATCGCCGCAACGGCTTC
The DNA here is from genome assembly GCF_057837605.1 of Pseudomonas sp. GL_093. Classification (NCBI taxonomy): domain Bacteria; kingdom Pseudomonadati; phylum Pseudomonadota; class Gammaproteobacteria; order Pseudomonadales; family Pseudomonadaceae; genus Pseudomonas; species Pseudomonas sp. GL_093. Next base: position 4,530,969 of record NZ_CM174448.1, read on the forward strand.
AGCGAGTTTGCCGGTGAAGGCTTCATAGACGCCATCCTGAATGAAGAAGCGGTTCACACAGACGCAGGTCTGCCCGGTGTTGCGGAATTTAGAGGCCATCGCGCCTTTGACGGCGGCATCCAGATCAGCATCGTCGAACACAATGAACGGCGCGTTGCCGCCCAGTTCCAGCGAGACTTTTTTCAGGGTGTCGGCGGCCTGACGCATCAGCAATTTGCCAGTGCGGGTGGAGCCGGTGAACGACAATTTACGCACGATGCCGGAGGCTTGCAGCGTGCCGCCAATGGCAACCGCGTCGCCGGAAACAATGTTGAACACGCCGGCCGGAATGCCTGCCTGCTCCGCCAACACCGCCAGGGCGAAGGCTGATAAAGGCGTCTCTTCCGACGGCTTGAGAATCATTGTGCAACCCGCCGCCAGTGCCGGGCCAACCTTGCGGGTGACCATGGCCAGCGGGAAGTTCCATGGGGTGATCGCAGCGACCACACCGATGGCTTCCTTGACCACGATGATCCGCGCATCAGCCTTGTGGCTTGGAATCACGTCGCCGTAAGCGCGTTTGGCTTCTTCAGCGAACCACTCCAGAAAGCTCGCGGCATAAACCACTTCACCCATGGCTTCGGCCAGTGGCTTGCCTTGTTCGCGACTGAGCAAGGTCGCAAGATCCTTCTGGTTGCTCAACATCAGCTCGCTCCAGCGCTTGAGCTTCTGGCTGCGTTCCTTGGCGGTCAACTTGCGCCAGGCCGGCAAAGCACGGTTGGCGGCGTCGATGGCTCGGTTGGTTTCTTCAGCGCCAGCCTTTTGCACATCGGTAATCAACTCGCCATTGGCCGGGTTGAACACCGAGTAGGTCGAACCACCGCTGGACCATTGGCCATCGATGAAATTGCCGTTACGGATCAGCACGCTCATGCCACAGCCTCAGTCAGATTGAAGCGCTCCAGACCCGGACGGGCCGAACGCAAGATACGTTTACCGGCGGTGTAATCGTTGATCACGTCGCACGGGGTGTAATTGCGTTCCAGCTCGTACAGTTCATCTGCATCGAGTTTGGTCTCCAGCGCTGCCAAGGCACTGTCGAACTGTTCTGTGGTGTCGGCGCCCACCAGCATGCAATCCACGCCAGGATGATTGGCGACCCAGGCCTGGGCGATTTGCGCGTTGGAAACACCGCGAGCACGGGCCACGCGCTGGACCGAATGTGCGATCTCGAACGAAGCTTCGTCGCTGTACATCTGCTGGGTGAAGAAGTCGGTCTGATTGCGAGTCGATTGCACGTCACCGGTCAACAAACCACGGGCCAGCGGACTGAACACCGACACCCCAAGGCCTTGGTCGCGACAGAACGGGATCATCTCGCGCTCTTCTTCGCGGTAGGCGCAGTTCAGTTGCAGCTGCATGTTGATCGGTTTGACCCAGCCATTGCGCTCGCAGGCCATGAGGATTTTCGCCAGTTGCCCGGTGAGCATGGTCGAGACACCGATGTAACGCGCCTTGCCGGAACGCACGATGTCGTTCATGGCGCTCATGGTTTCTTCGACCGGCGTGTTTACGTCGAAGTAATGCAGCATGAACACATCGACGTAATCCATGTTCAGACGCTTCAGCGACGCGTCGATGCTGTCCATGATGTGCTTGCGCGAATGACCGCTGGCGTTGATCCCGGTGCGGGTGCCGTAACCGACTTTGGTGGTGATCACCAGGTCTTCGCGCCGGGCCAGGCGCTTGACGATGCGCCCCACCACTTCCTCGCCGACACCGGCGGAATAGAAATCCGCGAGGTCGATGAAATTCACGCCGTTGTCCAATGCATGCGCGACGATCGGCTCGCTTTTCTTCTCATCGAAGATCCACGGTTTCCAGTCCGGGGTGCCCATGTTCATGGTGCCCAGGCACAGGCGGGAGACTTGCAGGCCGGAGTTGCCCAAACGAATGTATTGCATGGCGCGGACCTCAGGCTTTTGGCGTGTAGAAAGGGTTGCTGATGTGATTGACCACATCCGCCAGTTGCGCCGTTTCCGGCTTGCCGGTCAGCGCCGCACGAATCGCCGTGCGGCAGGCGTTGTAGTTGTTCAGGTAAACCGCATCCAGGTCGTCGCAGGCCGGGTTGACCCAGTTCGCGGTCACGATGGCCCACTCGTCTTCAGCTTCCGGCGGCAAGGTGCCGTCCAGCAGCGCTTCAAGCACAGCCTTGGCGATCCCGGCCTGCGACGCGCCCCACGTGGCGTTGCCGTGCAGGTCACTGCTGATCGCGGCTTTGTTGACATAAAGGGTCATTGGCTTGACCGGAATGTTCGGCTGGGCGATCACCATGAACGGGCAATGCCCTTGGCTTGGCGATGCCAGGCTATTGGCAAACGCCTGCCCTGCCGGGCCGTTGCGCGGACCGATCAGAATGTTGATGTGCGCGGCATTCACGCCCGGGCCTTCGAAGCCTTCACCGATGTACAGGTCGAGTTCTTTCATGAGTTATTACTCTTCAGGGATTTGGGTTGATCAGAAGTGCACGCGAACCGTGGAGGTCGCGTGGCAAATGTCGGGGTTCGAAGAGCGCGGGGTGTGGCAGTGAGGATGAGTCATGGGTGCAAACGCTCTTTTTTGTTGTTGATGAGCTGTGTTTGCGATTTTTTAACACTGGGGGTTGGCGGGGCTGTAACCATTAAAAGTCATGGGGGCATGACTTCAAGTCATACCCCCATTTGACGGAGTTCGGATCAGTACGACGGCGCGTCTTTTTTCATGGTGTCCTTGGACATCGCGTCCTTCTTCATTCCGTCCTTGGACATGGTGTCTTTCTTCATCGCGTCCTTGCTCATGGAATCCTTGGACATGGCGTCCTTTTTCATCGTGTCTTTGTGCATGGTGTCTTTAGACATTGAATCCTTGCTCATGCTGTCGTTGCTCATGCTGTTATTGGTGGTTGCATCGGCGGCAAACACGCTCGCGGCGCCAAACGCCAGGCACATGGACAGTACGGTGGTCGCTAACTTTTTCATGATGAAACTCCTTGAAGCACAGGTTGCGAATGAGCGCAGCGGGCGCTGCGCAGTAAAGTGGCCAGGCGCTATCAGCTGCCACCGAACCAGTTGTAGCCCTGGTCTTCCCAGTAGCCACCCGGATAGGTGTTGGTGACGAAAATCGCCTGAATATGTTTGGGATTCTTGTAGCCCAGCTTGGTGGGCATGCGCAGCTTCATCGGGAAGCCGTACTGGCGAGGCAGCACCGCGCCGTCATAGGTCAGCGTCAACAAGGTTTGCGAATGCAGTGCGGTGGCCATGTCGATGCTGGTGTAGTAGTCGTCCGCGCATTTGAAGCCGACATATTTGGCATCCGTGTCGGCACCGACCCGCTTCAGGAAGTCGCTGAACCGTACGCCGCCCCAGCGCCCGATCGCGCTCCAGCCTTCGACGCAGATGTGTCGGGTAATCTGTTCGGTCTGGGCCATGGCGCGCAGTTCTTCCAGGCGCCAGCTGCGCTTGTCGGCGACCATGCCGGTCACTTCCAGTCGATAACTCTCTTCCTCCACCGTCGGCGCCTCGTCGATGCCGTAGAAGGCATTGAAAGGAAACGGCCGGGTGATCATTGACTCGGGATAAGTCGGTGCCAAGGCGTTGGGATTGAACAGCCAGCCTTGCACCCGATCGTTGAACCGGGACATGGAGAACAACGCGGTTTCGACGCTCTCGTTGTCGGTGATGTTGCAGCCGGACAACATGGCCACGCCGCCGAGGGTCAGGCTGCGCATCAGGAACGAGCGCCGTGAGCGATCTTCGATCTGTGGTGCGAGGATCTTTCTGGCGTCTGTCAGGATGGACGACTCGTCCAGCCCTGAGCCTTGAATGCGCTTTTTCATACGACCTCCTTGCGACCGACAATCATGGCCCACAACGTTTTGGGAACCAGCGCGACCATCACCAGATGAACCGCGACAAAGGCCACCAACAGCGACATCGCGATGAAGTGCACATGCCGCGCGCCTTCGTAACCGCCTAGCAGTTCACGCAACAGCGGAAATTGCACGGACTTCCACAACACCAGCCCGGAAATCACCAGCAGCGTGATGTCGACCATCACGAACAGGTACGCCACCCGTTGCACCTGGTTGTAATGACTCAGGTCGGCATGCCCCAATCGGCCCCGCAATGCCGCCCACAGGTCATGCAGGACACCTTTAGGCGAAACCGGGAAAAAGCGCCGTTTCAGACGACCACTGACGAGGTTGATGATCAGGTAGACAAGACCGTTGACGGCCAGAAACCACATCGCCGCGAAATGCCATTGCAATGCGCCGCCGAGCCAGCCACCCAACGTGATTGCCTTGGGAAAACTGAAGTCATACAGCGGAGACGCGTTATAGATTCGCCAACCGCTGGTGACCATGACCAACACCGCCAGGGCGTTCAGCCAATGGGTCAGCCGTAGCCAGCGGGGATGAGTGCTGACTGTGGGTGAAGCAGGTAACTGCGACATGTTCGGCTCCCGGCGGTTGATCGTTGGAGCCGATTATGCGAGCCGACAGATCGCCAAATCCTCACGTAAAGTTAAATAAAACGTGATAACTACCCCCAATAACCTGTGGGAGCGAGCCTGCTCGCGATAGCGGTAGATCAGTCAATATTGATGTTGAATGTAATGCCGCCATCGCGAGCAGGCTCGCTCCCACAGGTTTTTACGTGGTCCACCCTTGGCTCAATTGTGTTTAGAATGCCGCCCCCTTCCAATTGCCGACCGTACCCGATGAACGCTGAAGCCCTCTCCACGCTGCATGACCATCTGCTGACAGCACTGGCCACTGCCCCCGCCGAAACCCGCCGGCTGTTCCACGGCCGTGGCCGGTGCTGGCCGGGACTGGAGCAATTGACCGTCGATTGGTTGCAGGGCGTGGTGCTGGTGTCGCTGTTCAAGGAACCCGAGGCGTCGCAGCTGGAAGCGTTGAAACAGAAGCTGATGGACGTCACGCAATCGCCCGCGTGGACGCAATCCGGCGCGCACACGCTCTTGCTGCAACATCGCTACCTGCTGCAAAGCACCACCGAGTGGCTGTTGGGGGACGCGATCGACGAGATGACGATCACCGAGGGCGGTTTGCATTATCGGGTGGACCTGGGCCGCAAACAGAACACTGGCCTGTTCCTCGACATGCGTTACGGCCGCGACTGGGTGCGAGCCAATGCCCAGAGCAAGCGCGTGCTGAATCTGTTCGCCTACACCTGCGGATTCTCGGTAGCGGCCATCGAAGGGGGTGCGACGCACGTGGTCAATCTGGACATGTCCAGCCCGGCCCTGAGTCGTGGGCGCGACAATCACCGGCTCAACGGCCACGACCTGAGCAAGGTGACGTTCCTCGGTCATGACCTGTTCAAGTCCTGGGGCAAGGTGATCGGCAAGGGCCCTTACGACCTGGTGATCATCGACCCACCGTCGTTTCAGAAAGGCAGTTTTCTGCTGACCAAGGACTACCAGCGCGTGCTGCGCCGACTGCCGGAATTGCTCAGCCCTCAGGGCACGGTGCTGGCGTGCATGAACGATCCGGCGTTCGGTGCGGACTTCCTCATCGACGGCGTCACCCGCGAAGCACCGAGCCTGCGTTTCGAGCAACGGCTGGACAATCCGCCGGAGTTTCCCGATGCCGATGTTGAATGCGGGTTGAAGGCGTTGGTGTTCAGGCTGGAGGATTGAGCACCAGCGCAAACAACTCACCATGCCCATTCACATTGAGCTTGTGATAGAGATTGCGCCGGTGCACCTTCACCGTCTCCGGGGAAATGCCCATCTGCTGGGCGATGGCCTTGCTTGAGAAGCCCTGAAGAATCAGCCGCGCCGTTTCGATTTCCCGCACCGACAGGCGCACGTCGAAGCGATCCAGCAGGGTCGCCAGATCCCCGGCAACCGCCTCGGCGGCCGGTCCTTCCGGCGGCATCAATTGCAGGTGACGGCGCATCGCCGCCAGCACCCAATCGCGCACGCAAAGCAGGCGGCCCTGTTCCTCAAGCGTGAATCGCGTCGAGCGTCCCAACGACAAACCGAGCACGGCGCCATCGACGTTGATCATGAACTGCAACTCGTCGCCGCCCACCACCGTGCGGAAGTAGCTCAGGTAGTACTCGCTCTGCTGGAACTGGTCGGGGGCCACCGATTCGAGGCTGTGCAAACCGTCGGCGATACCGGCACAGGCGGCCTGATAAAACGGATCGAGCAGGTACATGCCGGCGCTGTAATCCGCCAGTTCTTCTTGCTCGCTAGCACCGCCCTTCGAGTCGAAATCGATCAGCAGACGCGGTACCCGCCCGGCCCGCATCACCGCGACCAACGCGTTGTCCATCGGCACCAGCAGCCGCAATGTGTCGACCAGCGCACGCCAGAACCCGTCCTGCCCCACGGCACCAAATACCCGCGCCAGCCCCTGGTGCACCGGTAACTCTTTCAACAACGCGTCCACGCCCTACCCCTTTCGAGTAACCCATGATGGGAATGGGTGAGTCCACTCCCGGCCGATACGCTGCAAGCACCTGATCATCACCGGCCTGCAGCAGGCCAGGAGTGCCGCATCATGAGTCGTCACCGCTCGCATATCAATCTCGGACTGGGCGTCTGTTTGTCGGTCTCGCTATCGGCGGTTGCCGCTGACGGCCCGACGGTTCACGTCTACAACTGGTATGACTACATTGGTCCCACGACCCTGCAGGATTTCAAGCGTGACACCGGGATCGCGCCGGTCTACGACACCTTCGACAGCGCCGAAGTGCTGGAAGGCAAATTGCTCACCAGCCGCAGCGGATACGACGTGGTGGTGGCCAGCAACTTCAGTCTGCCGACCCTGATCAAGGCCGGCGCCCTTGCACCTCTGCCCCACGCTCAGATGCCTGACTTCAAAAACATGGACGCTGACCTGTTGGCGAAACTGGCCAACAACGACCCGGGCAACCAGTACGCCGTGCCCTATCTGTGGGGCACCAACGGCATCGGCTACAACATCGACAAAGTCCGCGCGGCGCTGGGCGACAAGGCGCCGGTGGATTCCTGGGACCTGGTGTTCAACGAAGAAAACCTGGCCAAACTCGGCCAATGCGGCGTAGCCATGCTCGACTCACCGGCCGAAATGCTGCCGGTCGCCCTGCACTACCTCGGCCTGCCACCCAACAGCACCAACCCCGAGGACTACAAGAAGGCTGAAGCGCTGCTGCTCAAGCTGCGTCCGCACATCGCCTACTTCAATTCATCCAAGTTCATCAGCGACCTGGCCAACGGCAACATCTGCGTGGCGGTGGGTTGGTCCGGCGCGATGCTAGAGGCCAAGACCAATGCCGAGCAGGCGAACAACGGTGTGAAGATCGCCTACAGCCTGCCGAAAGAAGGCGCGCCGGTGTGGTTCGACACATTGGTGTTGCTCAAGGACGCGCCACATCCGGAACAGGGTTTGGCCTTCATCGACTACCTGATGCGCCCTGAAGTCATCGCGCCGGTCAGCGATCACCTCTCCTACCCCAACGGCAACCGCAGCGCGACGCCACTGGTGGCCGAAGCGACCCGCAACAATCCTGCCGTGTATCCGTCGGCCGAAGCGATGGCCACGTTATTCACCCTTCAGCCTCTGCCGCCCGCCACCGAACGCGTGCGGACGCGGATCTGGAGCAAAGTCAAAAACGGTCAGTAAGCCCATTGGGATCTGTAGCAGCTGTCGAGCTTGCGAGGCTGCGTTCGGTTCGGGCCGCGTTCGGACGAAGCAGTCGTGAATCCGGTTAACGCGATCCCCCTGAAGCACCGCGTACTTAGACTTTGCGACTGCTGCGCAGCCGAACGCAGCCTCGCAAGCTCGACAGCTGCTACAGGGATTGCGTTAGCCAATAACTTTTTTGAATGAATTGAAGATGAGAGAAACGATGAAACCACGTGCCCGCGACCTGAACATCCAGTTCGGCCAACTGCAACCCGGCCCGCTCAACGCCATCACCGATGTGCCCGGCGTCCGGGTCGGCCACAGCAATGTACGAGGACGCACGGCGAACGGCCGCGACATCCTGACCGGCGTCACCGTGATCGAACCGCGTGCCGGTTCCACCAGCCTGCAACCATGCTTTGCCGGCGTCCATGTGCTCAACGGCAATGGCGACGCCACGGGTCTTGAGTGGATTCGCGAGGCCGGCCTTTTGACCAGCCCGATCGCCTTCACCAACACCCACAGCCTGGGCGTTGTGCGCGATGCGCTGGTGACGCTGGATCGCCAGAACCAGCCCGATGACGGGCGACTCTACTGGAACATGCCGGTAGTGCTGGAGACCTTCGACGGTCTGCTCAACGACATCAACGGTTTCCATGTGAAGGTCGAACATGTGGCCGAAGCCCTGCGCACGGCAGTGGGCGGTCCAGTGACCGAAGGCGCCGTCGGCGGTGGCAGCGGCATGATCTGCCACGAATTCAAGGGTGGAATCGGCACCGCTTCGCGACGTCTGAGCAGTGCTGAGGGCGGCTGGACCGTCGGCGCCATCGTCCAGGCCAACCATGGCATCCGCAACGAACTGCGCGTTGACGGTTACCCGGCCGGGCGCTACATGGAACAGGCCGATTCGCCGTTCCTCAAAGCGTCCTTGCCGCATCCGGGCATGGGCTCGATCGTCGTCTGCCTGGCCACCGATGCGCCGTTGCTGCCGCACCAATGCACGCGCCTCGCGCAGCGCGCCAGCCTCGGCCTGGCCCGTACCGGCGGCGGCAATGAAGACCACAGCGGTGACATTTTCATCGCCTTCGCCACCGGTAATCAGCACGTGCCGCCGGCCGCTTATGAGAGTAAGCGCGCGCCGACCACCGACAACCTGAGCATGGTCAACAATGACCACATCAGCGAGTTGTTCCTGGCCGCCACCGAAGCGGTGGAGGAAGCGATCATCAATGCCTTGCTGGCCTCAGACACCGCCGAGGGCAATGGCCATGCGGTGCCGGGACTGGACGCCGGGACGCTGCTCAACGCCTTGCGTCGAGCGGGTTGGCCGGGAGAGCAGGTCTAACAGGACTAAGGCGTCTGGAGGCCGCAAAGAGCTCGCGACCGAGGCTTCTCGCGGCGTCCAAATGCACAGCCGGATCCTGAATTTCCGATTCGAGCAGCAACTCGGACGTCACCACCTGAGCACCGCAATAATCAAAAATCCCATGGTCAATCTGCGTCTTCATGGCCTCGGCATAACCGTGCCGGGCGTAGGTGGCAGCGTCGGCACCGCCCACACCGATCAGGTGAACCCGCAGGTGACCAAGCTTCTTCTCCAGCTTGGCATCCGCCGTGAAATCGAACGCCCAGCCGTTGGCGAACACCCGATCAATCCAGCCCTTGAGCAGCGCCGGCATCGACCACCAGTAAACGGGATAAACCAGCACCACCGCATCGGCGCGGTCTATCCGCGATTGCTCGGCGACCACATCGGCAGGGGGCAGCGCTTCCCGGTGATGCACTGCCAGATCAGAGACGCTGAACCTCGGATCGAACCCTTCGGCCGAGAGGTCGGCGATTTCAAAGGTATGACCGGGATCGTCCAGGGCGATGCCCTGAGCGACTTGCGCCACCAGGCTATGGGTAAGCGAACGAGGGTCGTGATGAGCCACAACAATAAGCGCGTGCATGCTGGAAACTCCTGATTGAGAGCACAGGGCGGACCTTATATACTCTTGGTAAGTTACGATCAGTAAGTTACTTTTGGTACATAGTCATGTCAACTACCGAAACAGACGCGCAAGATTCCACGCCGCAACCGCGACGACGAATGTCCCGGGAGGACCGCCAACGCCAGTTGCTGGACGTCGCCTGGCAACTCGTTCGGGAAGAAGGCACCGACGCGCTGACATTGGGGCGACTCGCCGAGCTAGCCGGGATCACCAAACCGGTGGTGTACGATCACTTCACCACGCGACCCGGGCTGTTGGCGGCGCTCTATCAAGACTTCGATGCCCGGCAGACAGCGCTGATGGATGCGGCGCTTCAGGACAGCGAACCGACTTTGCCCGGCACCGCCAGGGTGATCGCTTCGTCGTACGTCGACTGCGTGCTGCTTCAGGGCAACGAGATCCCCGGCGTCATCGCAGCACTCGCCAGCTCTCCGGAACTGGAGAAGATCAAGCACGAGTACGAAGCTATTTTCCTGAACAAATGCCGAACCGCCCTCGCCCCTTTCGCTGGCGCGGGTGAGATCAAGGCAGCGGGATTACGGGCGATGCTCGGCGCGGCGGAAGCCTTGTCACACGCAGCCGCTAATGGAGAAATCAGCGCCGCGCAGGCACAGGACGAACTGTACGAAACCATCACCGCCATGGTCGAAAGAAGTGCCCGTGGCGACGCTGGAAACATCGCGAAAACTGACGCCGGACAGATGGATTCGACTAGCGGTACTTGAGCACCAAACCCCATTTTTCTACGATGATTCTACGCAGCCGCTTGTTTGCTCAAGCCGCTGCGTAAGTGGTGGGTGAACTGAACCCCCAACAAGCTCACCACTTGTTTCATGCGCATCTTGAGCCTCAAGGGCTCTACTTCCTCCCCATCAAAGAGCGTTGAGGCTCTTTTTTATCTGCACGATTTCCAGACACTAAAAAGCCCGGCATTTGGCCGGGCTTTGCGCGTCTGATCGGATTCGATCCAACAACCAACACAAGTCCAATGTGGGAGCGAGCTTGCTCCCACAGTTAACCGAGTTCCTCCAGTCGCTCGCGGACAAACTCATTCGCTTTTCGCGTCATCTGGTCCAGATGCCGGTCACGCTGCTTTTCCGCATCGTGCATCGCGCGCTTGCCGTGTTTTTGCAGCAGGTACGTATGAATCTGTCGCACCTCCAGCGAGCTGTAGATCGGCGCCACGTCCAGCAGGGCCATCAAGCCGTCGGTGCCATGGTCACGGGTGTTCATCAGCACTTGAGTCGCGCGCACGCCCACTACCTGAAACCCCATTGCCTCAAAATACGGCACCTTGGCCACCGCGCACGTCAGCTCGGCATGAGGATAGCGGCCGACCATCTCCCGCAGCATCCGCCGGGCAATGCCTTGGCGTCGATGGCTGGCACTCACCGCCATAAACGCAACGCCGCATGCATCAGGATCGTCCTTGACCGGCAGGTACAGCAAGAAGCCGACGACCTTCTCCGGGTCGTCATCGTCGGTCGCGACGAGCAATTCCACCGCAATCCCTTTCGCCCCGTTCAACGCCTCCAGATAGAGGTGAACCTCGTAGCCGATCGCGTACTGGTACACGTTGTACAACAGGTTGCTCGGCGCGATAGCGACCATGCTGATGTCGGTCAGGTAATCGACCACCATTTGCAGGATCTGGCTATTGATGTGCTCGGGGCACGGGGTTTTGAAATGGGTGATCTGGGGCATTCGTGGCTCTGACTCTGGGGCGGACGTGAAGAATGTGTTCGCGGGCGTGCCTATCATAACGTGCTGTCTCAGCTTTACCCGCAAAACCTGGCCTTGATGATCGTTCCCCAACAGTGAGGAATATCCCCCACTTGCAAACCCTGCCTTTACACGCTGACAACATAAAACTCATACAACTTGCTGATTATTAATGGTTTTAATCTCCTCAAGATGCATGGTGCGGCTTTTGCTTCGGCCCTTGCAGCGCAGCTGCCATTTGGGCATGGCGCGAGGGGAAAACCATGAAAATCGCACCACCGGAGCACCGCTCGCTCATCTACTTGCGGGGTCCGGGTGCCTTCTCCGTACTGCTGATCACCTTCAGCCTGACCACGGCCAGTGCTGCACCGCTCGATGACTTCGGTCCTCCGCCACCGACAGACCCCTCGGCCTTCGTCAATCCTCCCGCCGATCCCAAGGCAGCGCTGGAGGCATTGAAAACCTTGCCGCCGGCCAATCAAGGGGCATTGGCCCTGCCCAACGGCGTATTCGGTGACAGAACCACGCCGCGGGCCGACAACGTGCTGCCGCCAAACTTGCAGACGTCGTTCAACTTCCCCACTAATGGGAAACCCAGCCCCTTGTTCGGGGCCGAACCGTTCACCCAGCAACTGCTGCTGTTCGAAGAGCTCGGTTCGGAAAAACTCGACCCGACCACCCCGCCACCGCTCCTGACATTCCCGGTGCCCACCACCGGCCCGGCGCCTCAGCAGGATCCAAACAACGTCGCCCGCAGCGGCCCGTCGAGTGCCGCGATTGAAGCGTTCATGCGCCAGCCGGGGCTATTTCCGTTCCCGTCACAGTTTTCCAACGTGCTGGACCGCAACCCGTGGAAGGCGCAGATCGAAGCCTTCCTCAATCGTCATCCGGTAGGCTCGCCCGCCGAAGGTCGGCCACCGGGAAAAGGCTGGTCGCATCAGCGCTGGAACGAGTTTTATCCTCAGGTCCAGTTCAAGACCGTGCAAATGGGCGCACGGACCAATCAGGGCCTGCGGGACAGAAAGCAACTGCACAACTACGCCAACGGCGAATTCGCCCCCGGCGGGCTCTACTACCAAACCTCGGACATCCCTGAAACCGCGGGCACCACTCGGGGCATCGACGCGCGTTTTCACTCCAGAATGCCGGTGCAGAATCACAACTCGTTGTGGACCTTCGACGGCACTGTGCCGCCCAAATTGCTGATGGTCCGCAACGGCCAACCGTTGCTGATGCGTCACTACAACGCCCTGCCGATCGACCCGGCGGCCAACGCCGGTTTTGGCCTGCACACCCTCAGCACCCACGAACACAACGGTCACTCCCCCGCCGAAAGCGACGGCTTTGCCAACGCGTTTTTCTTTCCGGGGCAGTACTACGATTATCGCTGGCCGCTGCAACTGGCCGGTTACGACAGCATCAACACCACCGCGCAAGATCCGCGCGCAGCGTTCCCCTGCTCACCGGGCGAAACGCTGTACGTCAACGACACCAGCCCGGGCCTGAAGACGTGTGCAAACGGCAGCATCAAGATCCGTGGCGACTGGCGCGAAACCATGAGCACCCACTGGTTCCACGACCACATGCTCGATTTCACCGCGCAGAACGTCTACAAGGGCAACGCGACAATGATGAACTATTACAGCGCCCTGGACCGCGGTAATGAATCGGTGAGTGACGGCGTCAACCTGCGACTTCCCAGTGGCTCGGCGTTGCCGTGGGGCAACCGCGACTATGACGTCAATCTGGTGGTCGCCGACAAGGCGTGGGATCAGGCCGGTCAGTTGTGGTTCAACCCGTTCAACACCGACGGCTTTCTCGGGGATCAGATGCTGGTCAACTGGCAGTACCAACCGCGTCTGAAAGTCCGGGCGCGCAGCTATCGGTTCCGCATCTTGAACGGCTCGGTGTCGCGTTTCTTCAAGTTTGCCGTGGTGCGTGAAATCAGCGGCAATAGCGGCGAATTCCCAGGGCCTGCAGGATCGGGGGTGTCCTACAACCGAGTGCCGTTCCACCTGATTGCCAACGACGGCAACCTCATGGAGCACGCCGTGCCCTTCGACGGCAGCCTGGACCTGGATGGCGATGGCGACCGGCAAGACCACAATGCAATCCTGCCGACGCTAGGCGTTGCCGAGCGCTTCGACATCATCATCAACTTTGCGAAAAACGGCATCAAAACCGGCGACAAAATCTACTTCGTCAACCTGATGGAACACCGCACAGGCAAGGGTCCGGAGAAGGACGAACTGGCGCTGGCGGACGTGCTGTCCGAAAAATACAAAGCCGTGATCAAGCAAACCAGCAAAGGGCCGCAATGGGACAAGGGCGACCCCGTGGTGGGCAAGTTTCTGCAACTGCTTGTGCAGCCCTACGCCGGCCAGGATCAGAGCTTTGACCCGGTGGCCTATGAGCCAGCCAAACCCGGCAAACCCGCCGGGAAGATCATGATCCCGCGGCCCATCGACCGCGACAATCCGAGCGACCAGGCCAGACTCAAAGTGGCACGGCATCGCGAGTTCATTTTCGGTCGCTCCGATGGCACAGACGAAGCCCCCTGGACCATCAAAACCGACGGTGGTCCCGGTTTCAACATGGACCCTCGCCGGATCAGTGCCGCGCCGCAATTGGCCACCGGTCCGACCAATGCCGGGTTCTCCGGAGACGGCACACTCGAAGTGTGGAAGATCAAGAATGGCGGCAACGGCTGGAACCACCCGGTGCACGTGCATTTCGAAGAAGGGGTCATCCTCAGCCGCGACGGCAAGGCGCCGCCGGAATGGGAGAAAGGGGCGCGCAAGGACGTCTTTCGCATCGGCGAAGGCATCGACAGTTCGGTGGATGTCGAGGTGGCGCTCCACTTCCGCGAGTTCGCCGGTACCTACATGGAGCACTGCCACAACACCCAGCACGAGGACACCTCGATGTTGCTGCGCTGGGATGTCGAGCATCCGGGTCAGTTCCAGTTGATGCCAACGCCCTTGCCTGGCTGGGACGGTGTCACCTATGTGAACTCCGTGGCGCTGCCGACTTTCCGCACCGGCAAAGACAACGGCGATCACGGCAACCTTCCCCTACGAAGCAAGCGATAAGCTGGGTGCGCGGCACTCGGGCAGGCCGTTACGGTGCCGATAGCGGCGCACTAAAGGGGGGATCGGTTACTGCTCCGGCGCAACCATCCGAAACCGGATATTGATCTTGTCCGAGACAACACCGTCGGCCCATTCACCTTCACCGATTTTGAAGTCGCTGCGCTTGAGCGTCAGCTGGCCATCGAAAATCCCGATGGTGTTCTCGGCCTTCAGGAGGACCGGTACCTCCACTACGTGCGTGATTCCCCTGAGCGTGAGTTTGCCGGTGATCGAGTAACGGTTGTTGCCCAGTGCCTTCACGCCGGTCGATTCAAACGTCGCCACTGGATACGTTGCCGTGTCGAACCAGGCTGGTTTTTTCAGTTCGCTGTTGGCGTCGCTGCTTCCGGCATCGATGCTGTCGAGCTGGATAGTCAGCGCGGCCCGGCCTGCTGATGGTTTTGCCGTGTCGAAATCAAGCCTGGCCTCGAACTTGCCGAACGTGCCGTATACCCGCGAGGAGAACTGTTGATACGTGAAGGAGATCGTGCTGGCGGTTTCATTGACCTGCGTGTACTCGACCGCCTGGACGCAAGGCAGCGCGCCGAATGCAAGGGCGGCCACCAGCACGGCGCAGGTCGGGAATCGGTGTTTCATGGAATTCTCCGGTCGGGGCTCCCGCCATGAGCTAAGGCGCCGTACAGGTATGCCAGCGATAGGTGGACTAAAGCAAATAAACGCCGTTAATTCCACCTGCCACTCAGACTTCCGACCACCTGTCGGCCCACGCAATTGCCTGCCCCGATAGGGCCGCCGTCCGGGTGTTTAATGACTGTCCCAACTCACCGCATCGGGAGACTGGTCATGAAATTCGTCGTCATCGGAGGAAGCGGGCTGATCGGCAGCAAAGTCTGCAAGAACCTCCAGGATCTGGGGCATGAAGTCATATCAGCGTCACCGAGTACCGGCATCAACGTCATCACCGGCGAGGGCCTGGCGGACGCGCTCAAGGGCGCCGACGTGGTGGTCGACGTGGCCAACTCCCCCTCATTCGAGGATCACGCGGCGTTGCATTTCTTTGAGACCGCCGGGCATAACCTGTTTGCTGCCGAGAAGGTTGCCGGCACCAAACACCATGTTGCGCTGTCAGTCGTCGGCACCGAACGGATGCTCGACAGTGGTTATTTCCGGGCCAAAATGGCCCAGGAAAAACTTATCAAGGCCTCGGGCGTTCCCTACACCATCCTGCGGGCCACGCAGTTCTTCGAGTTCATTGGTGCTATTGCTTACTCAGGTCGCGAGGACGGCAACACCATCCATTTAACGTCCGCCGCGTTGCAACCAGTGGCCTCGGTCGATGTCGCGGCCGCACTGACGGCTATCGCTCAAAAAGCGCCGATCAATCAGACCGTGGAAGTGGCCGGGCCGGATCGCCGCCCCATTGTCGAATTCGTGAGTGAATACCTGAAACACACCAAGGACCCGCGCGAGGCTGTTTCGGACGACACGGTTCCTTACTTCGGCGCCCCGATCAATGACAAGTCCCTCACGCCCGGCGATAACCCCATTGTCGGAGCGACCCGGTTTGAAGATTGGCTAGAGATCGCGCATCCGTCTTGAGTCGCCAGTGGCGATGATGATCAGCGGGTCCAGCGAAACTGAACCCGCTCTCGCCGTCAGGTATCACCCATTCACAGGCAACGGCGGGTTCTTGGGCTTGAGCAGAAAATGCGCCAGTGCCGGCACCAGTACCAAAGCGCCCACCATGTTCCAGATGAACATGAACCCCAGCAGAATGCCCATATCGGCTTGAAACTTGATCGGCGACAGCACCCAGGTGAGCACGGCAACGCCCAGCGTAATCCCGGTCATCACCACCACTTTGCCCGTGGAAAGCAGGGCCAGGTAGTACGCATCGGACAGGCTTGAACCATTGCGCAGATTAGTGAGTGTCACGCTGAGGATATACAGCGCGTAATCCACACCGATGCCCACGCCCAATGCGATGACGGGGAGCGTCGCCACCTTGACGCCGATGTTCAGACCGACCATCAGGGCCTCGCACAAAATCGACGTCAGCATCAGCGGCAGCACCGTACACACCACCGCCCGCCAGGATCTGAAGGTGATAAAACACAGGGCAATGACGGCGGCGTACACCATGAATAGCATCTGCACGTTCGAACGCTTCACCACGATGTTGGTGGCCGCTTCGATCCCGGCATTGCCCGCCGCATTGAGGAACTGGAGCTGGTCGGTGTTATGAGTCGCCGCGAACTGCTCGACGGTCTGCACCACACTGGTGAGCGTGTCGGCCTTGTGGTCCTTGAGGTAGACATACACCGTCAGCAGGTCGCAGTTCTGATTGAACAGTTCTCGCGGCGCGCGGGTGATGATCGCGTTCAATAGCCCCTGGTTACGGGGTATCTCATACCAAGTCATGCTGCCTTCATTCATGCCCGCTGCGGCCTGCTTGCTCAGCGCCGCCAACGACGTGGTGGACACCACGCCCGGCAGTTGTTGCAGCTGGGCTTCCAGCGCATCGACCGACACCAGCGTCTGATAGTTGGCGCAGAAGTACTGCGGCGTCTTCACCATCACCACGTACTTGTCACTGCTGGCGGAAAAGTTGCTGACCATGAAGCGGTTGTCGCTGTTGTAGCGCGACTCCGGACGCAGTTCCGGCGCCCCGGGATTCAGGTCACCGATCTTCACGTGCAGGCTGACGGCAAAGCCGGCCACCCCAAGAATCACGGCGATGAGGATGGCCCCGCTCGCCCATTTGCGCTCGGTGAATCGATCCAGAAAAGCCCAGAACAGGTGCCGGGCATGAAGCGCGTCCAGCTGCGAGAACTTGTCGTTAGCCGCTTCACGCTGAGCCGCCGCTTTGCTGACACCTGTGTACGACAACAGAATCGGCAACAGAATCAGGTTGGTGAAAATCAACGTCAGCACGCCGATTGTCGCGGCGACGGCCAGATCCTGAATCACCGGAATCTTGATGATCATCAAAACCGCGAAACCCACGGCGTCGGCCACCAGCGCCATCAGCCCGGTCAAAAACAATCGGCGAAAGGTGAAGCGTGCCGCCACCAGCTTGTCGGCCCCGCGCCCGATGTCCTGCATGATCCCGTTCATTTTCTGCGCGCCGTGGCTCAACCCGATGGCAAATACAAGAAACGGCACGAGGATCGAATACGGATCAAGGTCAAATCCCAGGGTGGGCAGCAACCCAAGCAACCAGACCACGGCGATGATCGAGCACAGCAGCACCAACAATGTGCTGCGAATGCAGCGGGTGTACCAGAACAACACAATGCCGCAAATCACCAGCGTCGCGGCGAAGAACAGCTGCATCTGCCGCATGCCGTCAATCAGATCGCCCACCACCTTGGCGAAACCGGTGATGTGGATTTTGATGTTGTCGGTTTCGTACTTCGCCCGAATCTGTTCGAGCTGGCTTGAGAGCGCGTTGTAGTCCAGCGGTTTTCCGTCGTCCGAGGTGATGTCCTGAAGCGGCAAAAGCACGATGCTGGATTTGAAGTTAGAAGCCACGAGTCGGCCGACTTCGCCCGACCGTTCGACGTTTTGTCGAACCTGCTCCAGGCTGCCGGCAGAACCATCGTAGTTGTCAGGGATGACCGGGCCGCCGTCGAAACCCTCTTCCGTCACGCCGATCCAGCGGGTCGCCGGGGTCCATAGGGACTTCATGTACGACCGGTCAACGCCGGGGAGCAAAAAGACTTCGTCGTTGATTTTCTTGACCGTCTCAAGGTAGGCGGCATCAAAAATGCTGCCCTGCCTGGCCTCGATCGCAATCCGCAGGGTATTGCCGCCCTCCCCCAACTGGCCGCGATTCTTCAGGTAGTTCTGCACATAAGGGTGATCCGTCGGGATCATTTTCTCGAAGGCCGCGTTGAGCTTCAAACTCAGCGCCTGGTAGCCGAACACCAGGCTGAGCAAGACACAGATGCCCAAAATGATGCGGCGGTGATTGAACAACAGCCGTTCAACCAGGGTGCCGGAAGAAGGATCGAAGGTGTCCGTTTGAGGGACGGTGTGGGGCTCGGCAGTACGCGTAAAGCTGTTCATTGATCGTGCTCCGACGATTCCACTGCGACCACGGACGACAGCATGCCGCGTGCACTGCTGATGATCAGGTCACCGTTCGCGGCTTGCGCCATGCCTGTGAAGTAACCGGGTTGAGTCACTTGAAGAAGAGAGGCTTTGGTATCGCCGTCCGCGAAACGCAGCACTCGGCCGGACTCATCGGTGAGCAGTACCGAGCCATCGTCAAGACGCAGGCCACTGGTCAAGGTGACGGGCTGCAAGGTGTCGAGACGCTGCCAGGTATCGCCGCGATCTTTGGACTCGAAGGCTTTGCCACGCAGCCCGAACGCCAGAATCGAACCCTTGCTGGTCGTCTGGAGACCGAAGGTCGTGCCCTCATAGGGGGAAGTCAGCGACTCGAAGGTCTGGCCCTCGTCACCTGAGCGCAACAACGTGCCCTGTTCGCCGGCGACGAAGAGGTCCGCGCCCACCCGCTCGATGCTGTAGAGGTGCAATCCGTTCGGGTTATCGAGACGGGAGCGGATCGACTGCCAGCTGAGCCCGCCATCATGGGTGACAAACGCGAGGCCGTACGCGCCCACCACCCAGCCGTTTTTGGCGTCCAGAAACAGCAGGTCCAACATCGGTTTGTCGGGGCCATCGTCCACCAGTTGCTGTGCTTGAGCGATTTTTTCCGCATCGTCGAAGCGTTTTGCTTCCTGCAATTCGATCTCGGCTGCCTGGACGCCATCAAGCTGTTTGCTCCAGCTCAACCCGCCATCCTGACTGTGCAAGACAACCCCGGCGTGCCCGACCGCCCAGCCTTCGCGGTCATCGATGAAACGAACCTTGACCAGCGTCATGCTGACCGGGGAACTGACTTGCTTCCAGGTGCCGCCATTGTCATCAGAAACGATGATGAACCCTCGTTCGCCAACGGCCACGAGGCGTTGCCCTGCCCTCGCGACACTCAACATGACCGACTGCGCCGCCATGGCGCTGGTGATCGATGGCTGCACCGGCAGTCCATCGGTTTGTGCCGCCGCAGCCGTGCCGGTGAGCGCCGTGATGATAGACACGCTCAGCATGAACGCCTTGAACGGATGCAGATGTAAAAGCCTGGGAGTTTGAATACGCATTTTCGAGCCTCGATGATGCGGTTCGGTGGACGCCGCGTCAGTGGCGCTGCGTCCATGGAACACAAGTGTGAACACGCTGTTGCGAGGCTCAGCGCACCGACCCGGACGCTACTGAGTTACCGGTAAAGAAGTTCTCGGGTTTGCGCGGGATAACGCTGTAGGTTTCGCCGTTCAGGCTTTGCACGACGCTGTACGTCTTGGCTTGCAGGTTGTAGATCACCACCGGTTTCACCACCACCGCCGGGATGGAAGGCACAACAAATGGAAGCACTTGGGACACACGCCACAGCTTGCCTTCGGCGTCGTAGCCATCGACCAGCGAGACCGTCCAGCTGTCTTCATCGATGAAGAATTTGCGCTTGGGCACGGCGTGGCGTTTGCCCGGGGCGACAGTCGCCTCCAGCTCCCAGACGCGATGCAGTTCCCAGCGCACCTTGTCCGAGTTGAGGTGGTTAGCCGCAAAGGCATCGTCACGTTTTTCGGCGTTGAATTTGTTGTCGTTGTACGGGATGTACAGCTCTTTTTTGCCGACCAGTTTCCAGTCATAACGATCCGGATGGCCGATGAAGCCATGCACTTCGTCGAAGTAGTTGGCACCCGACGCCACGAAGTCTGGCGTGTCATACCCCACGGTCGGCGCGCGGCGCACGCGACGTTGGCCGACCAGGTATTGCCAGGCTTCCCGCGGTTCCTGGGCGTTGATGCTGTCGTGCGTCACCAGCGACTCGCCGGCCTTGAACGGTGGTTCGTTGGTCAGGAAACGCAGCAGCGCATACTGCCCTGACCACTTATCCACGCCGCCGTCCTTGAAGTAATACGGGTACTGCCAGTTCTCGACGCCACGGCTGGCCAAAGTCCGGGTGCCGTCAGCATTGCCGATGATGTTGGCATAGCCCATCTGAATGGATTCGGCCTCGACCCGCAGCAGGAAATTCCAGATCACCTCGTTGCCGGTTTTCGGGATCGGGAACGGAATGCCGCCGTAACAGCCCTCCACCGACAATCCATTGCTGGTGGTCTTGCACTGGGTCGCGTTGGTAAAGGTGTTTTGATAAACGCTGTCAGGGGCCGCGGCGGTTCGATGAGTCGGGTACACATCGAGATGGAAGGTGTCAGGATATTTGGCCAGCAAGGCTTTCGTCCCTTCGTTCAACTTGTCCGCGTACTGCGCAGCGTTCTTCGCGGTGATCTGCAACAGCGGCTTCTCACCGGGGAACGGATCGGCCGGCATATCGCCGGATTTTGCCCCGGCCACTTCCTTGGTCAGTCCGCCTGTCCAGGCCGGAATGGAGCCGTCGGCATTGCCAGCCTTTTCGGCACCCATGGGGGTCAAGGTGGTTTTGAGCTTCGCCGCCTCGTCAGGACTCACCGCCGCGAACGCGGTGCTGGCACAGATTGAGATCGACAGGGTGGAAAGCAACAGCAGTTTAATTTTTGTCATTATCAGGGCCCGCCTGTTCTTTGCTTAAAAGGTTCGCTGGATCGAGAGCGCCACAAAATCCCGGTCTTTCATGTTTTGCTGGTAAGTGAACGAGTTGGAGGAGTTGATGACAGGTCCCGCCTCACCGAAAAAGTTGGTGTAGCTCAGCGAGGCGTACCACTGTTTCTTGTAATCAGCCTTGAGGCCCAACGTCAGGTCCCCGCCATGTTCCGGGCCGAACGCCTGAGGCGTGACCGAGGAGCGCCCGGAAGGGTTGTAACCAATGGTGATCGGGGCTTGAACGTCGATGCCGGGGAAGACCTGGAAGTACTGCGGCTCGAAGGTGAAGCGCAGCGCGAAGGCATCGCGGGTGGTGTTGGGGTCCAGTTGATCGGCATTTTTGCTCACGCTCAGTCGACGGTTGAACGCCAGTTCACCGACGAACGAAGCACCGTCCCACAGCGCGGTTCCGCCGTAGACATTGACCATCGACACCTGGGCATGCCACGACTTGCCGATGGGGTACGCCGGGTTGGAATCATTGTCGGAATCCAGCCCGGTAATGATCGTTCCGCCGACACCTGCCAACGGCGTATCGAGCCGAATCGAGGTTTCGCCGGCGATGTTGGCTTCGCCGACCAGGGTGCTGAAACTCGCCCCGAACACTTTGACGTCCTCGGGATAAACGTTGACGAACGTGTCATCAGCACCGGGGACCAGCGCGGCCGGACGGAAGTAAAACACCGGGGTCTTTTCGTGGTATTTCGCGGCGTACAGACCGAATTCCCAGTCCTCGACGGCGAACTTCAGTTGCGCACCAAACTGTCCTGAATCCTTGGCATCGATGTCTTTGCCGTGGCGTAGCTCGCCGGTAGGAAAGAACACCCGCTCCCCGCCTTCGCCGACAAAATCCGCGCCGCTGAAGTAGCTACCCGCTGCGGGCAGACGCGTCTTGTTCCACTCGAATTGGTAGTAGGCGCCGACGCTGACCGTGTCGTTCAACTGCCAGTTGCCCGACACCTGTTTGGTGGGCATCAGGATTTCCTTGAACTGGGAGCTCGGTACAGATTGCAGCTTCACCAGGTCAACGGTGGACTGCGCATTGGCGATGCCGTTGGCGCCGAAGAACAGGCTTTCACCATAGATTTGCGTGAACTGGCCGAGTCGCCCGGACAACGACGTCGTGCCGATTTCCTTCGAGCCATAGACAAACGCATCGAGGATTTCAGTGTGCTGTTCGTGGATGCGGCGGGTGTCGCTGGTGAACTCATCGTGTTCGACGCTCACCGAGTTGGCGGTGCCGGGAGAGTCGTTATCGTTGTCGTGGGCGTAGACATTGTCGTACCACGAGGCCGCGCTGAGACGAGCACCGACGTCTTTGTACTTGATGTCGAATTCGGACAAGACATCCAGGCGATTGGAAATGAGCCCGCGATCAAAGTTTCGGTCGCCGTCATCCAGGTTGGGATTGCTGTTGGAGGTGCCTGGGCCGACCGCGACCTTGTGATCAAGTTTGTTCACGCGCCACGCGTTGCTGTACTTGATCGTGTTGTCCCAGGTCGCCGAAAGATCGGGATTACCGGTGTCGATCTGGAAGGCGTGCGAGGGCGTTGAGAGGCTCAGCAGCACCGTTGCGCTGACCGCGCAGGCGATGCTGGAAACCGGCAACGGGCAGAGCCGCTGGTTGGCTGTTTTCATGAAGATGTTCCTGTTTTTTTGTTTTTGTAAAAGGTCATCCACTCGCAGCATTGGCTGCGAATACCACGGGTGCTGCGGCGTTCCTTCCCTGTCCGTTCTGGTCAGATTTACGAGCCCGACCACTTATGCGCAAAACGTTATTTATTGCATTCAATAGCACTTTGTGCACAAAACGTAATCCTGCACAAATTCAATGTCAAGAACATTCGGGCGCTCATTCGGGTAGCTGGGGCGGGGAGTTGCGGCAGGCGGGACGTTCATCAGGACAGCAGCGGCATGCGCGTTGAAATGGATTGCTGGAAGGTGGCTGGGGACAAAGGGCCGGTCTAGAGCGGCCGAGCGATGGCTCGTCGATTTTTCCCTTGCGACGCAGGAAAATTTGTGCGCAACGCGACATTCATCCTTTGCACCAAACAACTTTTTGCGCATAAAATCCGTTTAGTGCAAATTTCAGGATGACACATCATGATCCCCTCCTCCCCCAACAGTCCGCTGATCGAAGTCGCATTGACCAAGATGAAAAAAGCGATTGTTTGTTGCGAGCTGGCCCCCGGCGAAAAACTCAAAGTCGCCGAACTGTCCAAGACCTACGGGCTCAGCAGTTCGCCCATTCGTGAGGCACTCAATCGCCTGACGCAGGACGGCGTCGTCGAAGCCAGCGATAACAAGGGGTTCAGGGTTGCCCCGATTTCCACCACGGATTTTCGCGACATCACGCGGATGCGCTGTTTGCTGGAATGCGAGGCGCTAGGCGATGCCATCAAGTTTGGCGATGACGCCTGGGAAGCCGATGTACTGGGCGCGTTTCACCGCTTGAATCTGGTTGAGAAAAAACTCGGGACTGGCGTGCTGGTGCTCGACGATGATTGGTCTACCCGGCACAAGGCGTTCCACTTCGCGCTGTTCGCGGCGTGCCCATCGCCGTTGATGCTGAAGATGATCGACTCCCTGTTTGACCGGGCCGAGCGTTACAGACGCTTCTCTGCCAAGCAGCGAATCCGTCAACGGCACAAGGGCAATGAGCATCAGGATCTGATGGATGCTGCGCTGGCACGGGACTCTGAAAAAGCGGTGACGCTGCTGCGCAATCACATTCAGGACACCCTGGACCGAACCATTGAAGCGATCGAGCGGCAACAGGCCACGCTTCAATAGATCAAGAAGAAATAACGCCGTTCAAATGTGGGAGCGAGCTTGCTCGCGAAGACGGATTCACATTCAACAGAGATGTTGACTGATCTACCGCCTTCGCGAGCAAGCTCGCTCCCACAAGGGTTTATCGTTGTACCAGAAACCGTATTCCTGACCTTTCAGAAAAAGCCCTTCGCCATGCAACTGCTTTCGTGGGCAGTGCAAAGCGAAGGGTTTTTTCTCTTACTGGCTTAGTCCCTGCGCAAACCTGATCATCGGGTCGCTGGCGCCGCCATCACTCTGCACAGCCTGTTCAGGCTTCTTGCTCCACAGCGCAAGCTCCATCCCCTCCAGCAACTCCATCGCCCAGGCAACCGTGAGCGCCCCGCCATACACGTAGTGATCCGGCCGCACGATGACGACGTTGCAGCCTCGGCTCTCAAGCCATTGCGCCAACACCCCATCGACCTCCTGATAATCATCCGCAGTGCGTGGGCCTGACTGTTGGGGGCCGACCAATCGCACGACATGAATGGGCAGACCTTTGAGCGACTGACTGCTGCGCAGACATCGCAGTAAAGCGCTGGCGTCAAAACCGGGGGCAATGACCACCCGGAAGGACTGGCCGGTAAACTCATCCAGCAGCGCCGTCTTGCCGGCATGGTTGATGACCATCGGTTGCGGAAACAGCTCACCGGCAGGCGCGACCTGCGCGACAAACCCTTGAGACAACCCCGGAATCAGCGATTGCCTGATGGTCCCTGCCGGGTTCTCCGTCATCTGCCGGATCAACCGCGCATCGCGGATCGCGGCTTTCTCACTGTCGCGTTCGCAAATCACGCCACCGAACTCTTTGGCCGCCATCGTTGTTTGGCGGACATGAGGAAATCGTTCGGTCTGGTAGGTATTCAGGAACGCCGGGGCTGCCAGCCCTTCTTTCACCAGTGCGAGCTTCCAGACCAGGTTCAATGCGTCGCGAATGCCCTGGCACATGCCTTGCGCCAGGAACGGCGGCGTCATGTGCGCCGCGTCCCCGAGGAAGAACACCCGGTCGGACTGCCACTGCTCCAGGATCAGTGCATGGAATCGATAAGCCGACGCCCGCCATAGCTGATAGTCGCCCTCCGGCAACCAGCGGGAGATCAGCTTCTTGATCGCTTCGGGCTGTGAGATTTCCGTCGGTTGTTCGTCAGGATTGATCATGAACTCCCAGCGCCGATGCTGACCCGGCCCGACGACAAAGGTGCAAGGCCTGGACAGCTCGCAAAACTGCACGTTGGTCTTTGGCAGATGCTCGCCCGCCCCTTCATTGAGGATCACATCGACCACGAGCCACGGCTCATCAAAAGCCAGATCCTCCATCTTCAGGCCCAGTCGGGTGCGGATCGGGCTGGTGCCGCCATCACACGCCAGCACATAGTCTGCCGTCAGCGTGCGCTCTGTTCCGTCTTTGGCCCGAATGCGCACATCCGCTTGCGAGCCCGTGGAATCGACCGACAGAACCTCTGAACCGAGTTCCACGGTGACCGACTTCAAATCGGCAATTTTGCCGCGCAACGCACGCTCGACGGGGGGCTGCGAGAACACATAGTTCGGTGCCCAACCCAGCGGAAAAGGAGGCTTGGCGGCATCAATGCGCTTGATCAGCGCAGAGCCAGTGGTTCGGTACTCCGAGGGGCGATAAGGCATGACATGTTCGGCGATCTCATTGGCCAGGCCAATATTGCCGAAGACACGCATCACTTCGTGGTCAAACCCCATGGCCCTGGGGTTGGTGTACACCGTTTCGGACTTGTCCACGACGAGGGCTTTGAGCCCCCACATGCCAGCCAGATTTGCGCACAGAGCACCCACCGGACCCATTCCAACAATGATGACATCGTAGTCCATCGTCTACTCCGCTTTTTGTTTTTATCCAGTGCGACTTCTGGTTGATGAACAGGCGTGTGCGTGCCCATCAACCAGGCTTCAACATTCACAGATCGGCGCGTTGTCAGCCGATTCGAACCCGCTGTTCTTCGATCTTCGCGCGGATGGAGTTCTTCCACTCTTCTCGCGTCTGGAAGCCTGGGCGGCGCTTACACATGGCTTCGGTCTGGGCCAGGATGACCTCGGTCGGTAGCTCCAGATCGAGGGGTTCCTTGCAAGGTTGTGCGGTGTAGAACGGTGCATCCACATACATTTCGATGGGGTTGCCTTCAGGGTCTTTGAAGTACATCGACCAGGCGTTGCCGTGATCCACCTGAGCGATTCCTTCAACGCCGCTGCTCTTGGCGAATTGGTAGTAAGTCTTCAAGTCATCCAGCGAGTTCAGCAGGAACGACAACTGATTGATCGGGTTGAAAGGCAGGTCGACGGGTTTGCCGTCGAAGAGCACGACCTGGTGATGCAATTCAGGGTTTTGCGTCATGAAAAACAGCCGATGCCCCGTTGAGGCGACACCTTTGTCACTGACGATGAAGCCTAAGGTGCGGCAGTAGAAATCGACCATGCGATCAAGGTCTGCGCAAAACACGCCGGAGTGAGTGAAATTGATAGTCGGTAAGGCGGGCATTTGGAACCTCCAGTTTTTATGATTGTGTAGAGGACAACGCTTAGGCTTCGTCAATAACGCCGTTCGATAGCGTCCCGATCTCTGTAATGACCACTTCGAAAACATCACCGGGTTTAAGGAAGATCGGTGGATTCCTCTTGAAGCCGATCCCGCTCGGCGTACCGGTGGCCAGAATGTCGCCCGGGTTCCACGCCAGTGCCTTCGACACGTACGAAATCAAATGCGGAATGTCGAAAGCCAACTCTGAAAGACTGCCTTCCTGCAACTGCTCGCCATTGAGTACCCCCCGTACCACCAGCTTACGGTAATCGGAAATTTCCGAAGCGGGAATGAGCCATGGGCCCAGCGCACCGGTTTTTCTGAAGGTCTTGCCCATGCCGTACTGGTGCGTATGGAACTGCCAGTCGCGAACGCTGGCGTCGTTGAAGCAGGTGTAACCCGCGACGTGATCCATCGCATCGGCCGGATCGATATGCGCCCCTCCTTTGCCGATTACCACGGCCAACTCGGCTTCGAAATCAAATTGCTCTGACACCTGCGGCCTTACCAGCGGTTCTCCGTGGGGCAGAAGGGTTTCGGCGAAACGCTGAAAGATCACCGGGAATTCCCCGACCTTTCTGCCGGCCTCTTCGGCGTGAGCCACATAGTTGATACCGACGCAAATCACCTTTCCGGGGTTAGGGATGACGGCTTCCAGTTCAACGCTTGAAAACGGGTAGTCGGGTTGCGCGGCGTCTACGATCCGCCGAGCCTGCTGCATCAGGGCCGGGTCGGCCAGAAACGATGCAAGGTCCGGAACCTGCGTAAAACGCCGGGTCAGCTCGACCACCCCGTCACCGGACACGGCGCCGAAATGGGCCTTCCCCTCTTTGCAGTACGAAATCAGCTTCATGTTCTTCTCCTGTTTTTTATGCACAAAAACTAATTTCTTGCACCATACATCATAAAATGCATAATGCAAAAGGCCGGTTTTAAAAAAAATAACGAGCCGCTTGAGGCTCTCGGTTCTGGAGGTTAGGCATGTCGCTAGTGATGGTTCGCAAGGTAAAACTGGACATCGAAGAAGTGTTCCATGAAGGCGGGCCTCGCTCGTCGGTCCCGCTCAGGATTGCGGTCGCCACCGCCGTGGTCGCCAATCCCTACGCAGGTCAATATGTAGAGGACCTGCTGCCGTTCATGCAGGAACTGAGAGCGTTGGGCGCGCAGCTGTCCGAGCAACTGATTCATGCACTGGGCGGCGCCAGGCATGTACAAGCCTATGGCAAGGGTGCAATCGTCGGCGAAGACGGCGAGTTGGAACACGGTGCGGTCTGGCACGAAGCCGGTGGCTGGGCCATGCGCGAAGCCCTCGGCAATCCGAAGGCGATCGTGCCGGCGGCGAAGACCATCGGTGGCCCGGGTTGCCGGGTGATGATCCCGCTCGGGCACATCCAGGCGGCCTATGTTCGCAGCCACTTCGGCGTGGCTGAAATGACCGTATGGGACGGCCCTCGTCGCGGTGAAATCGCTTTTGGCCTGGCCATGGCCACGGGCGGGCGGATTCATGCGCGACTCGGTGGTCTGGCTGCCAGCGAGGTGAAGGGCGAAGACGGGCTGCGTTAGGGCCGAAGATTTGAAGCGTGCTGCAGGTTACATACCACTACAAAAACAATATGTGTGTTGGAGAACATCATGACTGCAAAAACTATGCGCGCCGCACGTCTGTATGAAGGCGGTAAACCCATGGTCATCGAGCAAGTGCCCGTCCCCGAGATTCGTCCGACCGAGGTGCTGGTCAAGATCAAGGCCTGCGGGATCGTGCCGAACCTGCACAACATCCTCACCAACTGGGTCAAATGGTTCCCGCATAACCCCCTGCCGAAACTCCCTGCCATTTTCGGACTGGACCCTTCAGGTGTCGTCGAAGCCGTCGGCGCCCAGGTCTACGACTTCAAGGTCGGTGACCGGGTTTACGTCAACCCGGGAAGGCACTGCGGTTCATGCCGGGCCTGCCGCGCGGGCAACACCATTGCGTGCACCGCCTATACGTTCAACGGTTATTTCGGCTTCACACCGAAAAGCCCGCGCATGTTCGAAGACTACCCCTACGGTGGTCTTTGCGAGTACATCCCTGCCCCGCAATACAGCCTGGTCAAACTGCCAGACAACATCAGCTTCGAAACCGCCGCGCGACTGGGTTATCTGGGCACCGCCTACAAAGCATTGCTCAAGGCCAACGCTGGCCCCGGCAGCACGGTGCTGATCAACGGGATCAGCGGGACACTCGGCCTGGGTGCCGTCGCTTTGGCGTTGGCCATGGGCGTTCGCAAAATCCTCGGCACCGCCCGAAACCAGGACCTGTTCCAGAAGGTGAAAGACCTGGCCGCCCCGGGCCGGATCGAAATTCACACCCTCGGCACGATTCCCACCAACGAGTGGGCCTATGAAGTTACCCATGGCGAAGGTGTCGATGTGGTCATTGACGCCCTGGGGCCAGGGGCACCGCATGAGAGCCTGACTCAGGCGCTTAAATCCCTCCACCGCGGTGGGCACCTGGTGAACGTCGGCGCCATCGCCGGCGAAGTGCCGATCGATCTGCACTGGATCATGGACAACGACATCCAGATCAGCGGATCGGCCTGGTTCACCACCGGACAAGGCCAAGCCATGGCGGACATGGTTGAATCCGGAGTGCTTGATCTTTCGTTCTTCGAAAACACAGCGTTCAATCTGGAGGACGTCAACAGCGCGATTACCGGTATCGAAAACCGTCATGGCGGTTTCAGCAACTACGTCATCTGTCCTTGACTAAACTCAGCGAGCGGAGCGGTTCAACCGCCCCTCGCTGTCTCTTTGACTGCCCGTTGAGTAATCCCTATGAAAATAAGAAGAATCGTGACCGGCCACGACGAACAGGGTAATTCCGTGTTCGTTTCAGATGACTTTGCCCCTAGGGCCCAGTCCTTTGCCTCAATCCCGGGGCACGCAATGGCCCAGCTGTGGGCGACTCCCGCCCAGCCGACGCTCCTCGAAAATGAGCGCGACCCGACGCTTGATCACGCGTCGCTGATTCCTCCTCAGGGCGGCACCAGCATCGCCATGTTTGATTTCCCACCCGACACCGTCATGCAGAACCTTGTCGATGGCGTCCAGGCCTTTGGCGAGTTGAGCGCTGCACTGCCGGGCTTGATCGAAACCTTCGAGCCGGACCATCCGGGCATGCACACCACCGCCACCATTGATTACGGAATCATTCTGGAAGGTGAAATGTGGCTGGAGCTGGATAACGGTCAGAGCCGTCTGGTAAAGGCAGGCGACATCGTTATTCAAAATGGCACACGGCACGCGTGGCGCAACAAAAGTGAGCGCATTGCCCGGGCACTGTTTGTGATGATCGGGGTGTCACCCGCAGAGAAACAGGCTGTGTAGTTGTTTGATTGTTCATCTCTCGGATTGAAGGATTTTTATGGCCACCCCTCGTCTACTCGGTATTTCAGGCAGCCTGCGTTCACAGTCAACGAATACTGCGATTCTCAAGTCCCTTTGCGCTCGATTGGGCGATCAGGCAGAAATGAGTCTCTTCGCGCTGAATGACATCCCCCTGTACAACGCAGATATTGAAACGCAAGCGCTGCCGGCATCCGTGGCGGCGTTGAAAGAGGCCATCGCACAAGCCGATGGTTTGATCATCTGCTCGCCTGAATACAACTACGGCACTTCCGGCGTGCTGAAAAATGCGCTGGATTGGGCCTCCCGCCCGGGCTTCAATTCACCGCTGAAAAACAAACCTGTGCTGATCATGACCTCTTCACCCGGCGTGCTCGGCGGGGTGCGTGCCCAGTCTCAACTGCGTGAAACGCTGTCGGCCACGCTGTCCAGGGTCATTTGCGGCCCGCAGATCGTCATTCCCGGGGTTAATCAAAAAATCCACAACGGCCACTTCGTCGACGAAACAACGATCGAGTTCATGCTGGCGGGGGTCGATCAGTTGATCGCTGAAATCAGACTGTGAAACCAGCGACGAGGTGACATTGCCATGAGCCATTCCATAAGCATGAATCAATTCAAGGCCATTTTCGGCGAGTCGGTTGTAGCCTGCCTCGCCGCTACCGTCTGTGCGCTGCTGATCGACGTCCCCGTCTGGGCCATGTTCATTGGGTGGATTGCCTTTTTTACCCGCGGCATTACGGCGCGCGACGGGGCGATTAATCTGACCTGCGTCCTCATTGGCCTGGCCATCGGCATTGTGGCGGGCGCGACCGCCGTGGTACTGGCGCCCTATCTGGGCGCCTGGAGCATCGCCCCGCTGGTGCTGGTGGTAACGCTGATCGTGCTGTCCCTGCAAGTGCTGCCCGTGATCAATAATGTGCTGGCTTTCTTCCTGGGAGTGGTCGGCTACTTCGCCTCGCACCTGCCCCCGACGCTCGACACCTTTGTCGAGCTGGCCACGGCATCGGCGCTGGGTGTAATCGCCGGGCTATTGGCCAGCCTGGTAAAAAAACACTGGAGCGGGCAGAAGGTCGACAGGAGCCATCTCGATGAGCAGGCGTCGATAGCGGATTAGCATCAACAGATCGTCTGCAATGGCGTCACGTAAGCCTTCAGATATTCTCTTCAAGCCTGCGGCGCCACCGTGACATCCGCCTGACCGCTGGCCTTCAGCGCCGCGTGCACGAAGCCTTCTGCTTTTTTGCGCTCCACAAATGCCCTCACATAAGCAGCACCTGCCTCTCGATCTCGAGGCACAGCCATCGCCTGGCGAATGGCCGTGAAGGCCCCTTCAAGCACGCGATAACGCGGGTCCGCATCGGCTACTTTCTGCAACGGCTGGCGCACGCCCGCCGCGGCATCCAGGTCCTTGTCGAAGAACAGGTCGACCGCAGCGGCGGAGGTTTCCGCCCGCGCCAGCTGCGCGTGTTTCAAGGTGCGCGCGAGGAACAGGTCATAGGCCGCGCCCTTGCCGACCGCCAGCCGCAACCCTGGCTGATCAAGATCTTCGACGGCCACATAGGGCGAATCGGCCGCTACCAGGTAAGTGCCTTCAATGATCACGTAGGGCGCACTGAACGCGATCTGTTGCTCGCGCACCGGCTCGATGGCGAGGAACGCAAGGTTCCAGGCCCCCTCCTCCAGCGCGGCAAACACTTTGCCGGCGGCATCGAACGTCACCATCTCCAGACGCACGCCAAGCTCTTGCGCCAATGCCTTGGCCAATGCGACGGAGACACCTTGTGGCGATCCATCCTGGCCCTGCTGAGCCAATACCGGATTACCGAAATTGATCGCGGCGCGAAGGACGCCTTGCGGCGCGAGATCTTCAAGTACTGCCGGGGTGATAGCACTCATCATTTTGAGAATCCTTGACTCGATAACGCTGAGTGAAGCACGCCGGGCAACGCGTTATCCAGTGAGGGCTCTGATCTTTGTCAACGATGACCGGAGCGCTGCTGCGCGGCGCTGGACTCTCGCTGCCACGCCCGCTGCAACAGCTTGATGACCTCGGCATCCGAGGTCTGGGTAAAGTCCATGTACCAACGACTGATCGACATCATCCAGTCGGGAATGATCGGGCATATCAGCTCATCCACTTCGCTGCGCAGCGCCTCCGCCGTCTCAATCGGCGCCACCGGCACGGCGACGACGATGCGAGACGGCGCGTGCACACGCACCGCGTGGATCGCCGCCATCATCGAGGCGCCTGTCGCCAGGCCGTCGTCGATCAGGATCACCACCTGATCCTTGAGTTGCACAGGCGCGCGCGTTCCCCGGTAAACCTGCTCGCGGCGTAGCAGCTCCCGGGTTTCCCGTGCGACCACGTCATCGAACGTGGCCGGGTCAATCGGGTGAACCCGCAGCGCATGTTCATTGAGGATTTGGATTCCGCCGCTGGCGATGGCACCCATGGCGAACTCTTGATGAGATGGGACGCCCAGCTTGCGGACCAGCATCAGGTCCAGACGAACGTCCAGTGCCGCGGCCACTTCATAGGCGACCGGAACACCGCCTCGGGGCAAGGCGAGGACGATGACATCGGGGCGATGCGCGTATTGGAGTAACGGCTCCACCAGACGTCGACCGGCCGCGGCTCGGTCCTGCAGGATGGTGGGCGATGAGGGACTCATTTGAAAACCTCCTCAGGCGATCACGCCTGTCGGTTCGCATCACACGGTCACTCATGGATTGTCGATCTGACAGTGGCTGACATCAAGCTTGGCCATAACGCTCCTGCCCTTTATCGAGTGTCTGGACAGCCAGTCAACGGTGATATCTGGCATCGCCCTCAGCCTTCGACAGTCGACGCGAGCGCAAACCAGACGCAGACTTCGAATCCTTCTGTTCGACCTGTCGCCGGCGATACCAGCCGTATTTTCGCGTTGACGCCCTGAACAATGGTTTTGGCGATCGCCAACCCCAACCCTGAGCCGCTGGTTTCACTGTTACCCCGCACAAAGCGCTCGGTAAGGCGCTGCAACACCGGCTCGGGCACCGTCGGGCCACCATTGACCACCCGTAGGAGCGCTTGGTCGGTGAGGCTGACTTCGACCGGTTGATCCGTGGCGCCATACTTGAGCGCATTCTCGATCAGGTTGCGCAACAGGATTGCGAAGGCGTCCGGATCAATCGTCGAGTACACACTCGTCTGGGTTGGCAGGTGCAACTCGATCCGGTGCCCACTGCTGTGATTCCATTCATCGACCACATGGGCCAGCAACGGAATGAGGTCCTGGGGCGTTTCGGACAACAGCCCACCCCCCTCGGCCTTGGCCAACTGCATGAGTTTTTCCGATAGCCGCGTCAGCTCGCGCAATGAGTTTTCGATTTTAGCCGCGCGTAACCGCAACGGGCCTTCAGGTGCTTCGTGACGCAAACGCTGGATCTGCGCCAGCGTCGCGGCCAGTGGCGTGCGCAGTTCATGGGCGCTGTTGGCAGTAAAGCTGCGTTCGGTCTCCAAGGCCTTGCGCAAGCGCTCCAGCAGATGATTGACCGCCTCGGCCAGTGGGGCGATTTCCGCCGGCAATCGCGCCACGTTGATCGGCGACAGATCACCCACGCCGCGAGCCTCCACGGCACGACGATAGGCCAATACACTGCGCAGGCTGATGCGCACAAACATCCAGGTGCCAAACAGGCTGATGGGAATCAACGCCAATAACGGCAACAACAAGGCAAGCAAAGCTTCCCGCGCGGCTTCACGGCGATGCTCAAGAGGTTCGGCGATTTCGATGAACACCGTCTCACGCAGCGCACTGGCGCCGTACAGACGGTATTTTTTAGTGGTTGAAAAGCCTTCGGCCGGTTGTTGATTGAAGATCTTCGGATTGGCGTCGTGGGACTGCATCAGGATCTCGCCCTTGGCATCGCGCACCAGATACGTCAGGTATTCCTTGTGCATTTTGAGGGTGGCGACATGTTGTGCCTCACGAGGTTTTTCCCGGTTGCTGATTTCCAGTACGGCCAGGGGCAGGATGCGCTGCGCGGTCTCTTCCAGCGCACTGTCGAACGCCTCGTTCAATTCATGTTGCACCACCAGCCAGGCGCCGACGGTCGCCGCCAGCCAAAGTAAGGTCGTGCCCAACGTTAATCCCAGGCCGAGACGTTTTTGCAGGCTTGATGACGGCTTCATGCGGACATCAACCGGTAGCCCATGCCGCGCACGGTTTCAATCAGGTCGCGCCCGAGTTTTTTACGCAGACGGCTGATATAGACCTCGATGGTATTGCTCTCGATTTCGGCGCCGAAGGCATACAGCCGTTCTTCAAGCTGCGACTTGGACAGTAGCGCGCTGGGGCGCTGCACAAACGCCTCGAACAGCGCCCACTCCCGCGCCGTGAGGTCCACCGTCGCACCGGCTCGCTGCACCGTACGGGCACTCATGTCGACCTGCAAATCACCGAGCCTGATCTGCGGATTGGGGTTGCCGCTATAGCGCCGAGCCACCGCCGCCACACGGGCCGAGAGCTCAAACAGGTCGAACGGTTTGACCAGGTAGTCGTCGGCGCCCGCGTTGAGGCCAGCGATGCGTTCGGAAATCTGATCCTGGGCAGTCAGGATAATCACCGGGGTCACGTCCCCTGCCGAGCGTTGCTGACGCAAAAAATCCAGCCCGCGACCGTCCGGGAGCATCAGGTCCAGCAGGATCAGGTCGTAAGGCGTGGTGCGCACGCTGTTGCGCGCATGGTCCAGACGCTGCACCCAATCGACTGCGTGACCGTCATCGGCGATCTGTTCGCGCACCGCCTCCCCCAAGCCTGGTGCGTCCTCGACCAATAAAACCCGCATCTGGCACCTCCTGTGATGGTTGTCATGCAGCACCTTAATCGCCTTACCTGACGTGAATCTGAAGATTCAGCTGATTGTCAGGAATGCACTTTAGGGTATGCCACAGACGCCGACCTCGGCAGGAGACAGATCATGAAATCAGGTTTTATTGCCAATGCCGCGCTGTTGAGCCTGCTGCTCAGCGGTTACGCCCTTGCCGATGACGACTGCCGCGACCCGGTGAGCGACTGGCAACCGCGCGAAACCTTGCGTCAGCAGGTAGAGCGGCAATACGGCTGGAGCGTACAGCGCATCAAGGTCGACGACGGTTGTTACGAGCTCAAGGGGTTGGACCGCAAAGGCAATGCCATCGAAGCCAGCTATTCGCCGGCATCGCTGCGCCTGCACACACTCGAGATCCATTTCCGGGACGACGGCGATGCCAGGGATTACCTCGGCAGCCCGCTCACCGAATGACGCCCCAACTGTCGACGCGTTTTTCCTGCCTTCAGGTTGCTGTCAGCCAGCAGGTCCAGGCTCTCGACCTAACGATCAAAAGGACACTTCCATGAAAAAGATCATCGCAGCAACCTGCCTCGCCGGCGCCATTGCCCTGCCGGGGTTGGCCCAGGCCCGTGAAGTGACCTTGACCACACAGCTCAAGGACTACAGCGGCAATGATGCCTACCTGGCGATCTACGTCACCGACGCCAATGGCCAATATCAGAAAACCCTCTGGGTGGCCGGCAAGAAGGCCAAGTACTACAAGCACCTGGGCGATTGGGCCCGTGGCAGCGCAATGAGCCAGAGCGAGTTTGACGGGGTCAGCGGCGCCAGTGTCGGCAGTGGGCGCACGCTCAAAGTCAGCGTCGAACTGGCAGACACCCTGATTGATGCCGGGTATCAGATCCGCATCGACAGCGCCGTCGAGGACAAACGTGACGCCCGCGCCGATGTCAGCGTGCCCCTGACGTCCAAGGGCGCAGGCAAGCCGGCGGCCGGCAGCACCTACGTCGACTCCTTTACTTACGATCTGTAGCACCCGCCATTTCTGGAGGCTGAACATGCTTCGCCAGTTCCATTCCCTACCTGGCCTGATCGCCGCCCTGTTGGTCATGCTGTTGGCCATCAGCGGCGCGCTCCTGTCTGTCGACCCGGCCCTGGAACGCTTGCACAGCACCGCCACCATGGCCGGGCAACTCAACGTCGGCCAACTGGCCGGGCGCGTTGCCAGCCACTTCCCGGGGGTGGAGCAGATCCAGCGCACAGCGTCCGGGACGATCATCGTCTACTACAACCAGAACGGTCAGGCCGGCGCCGAAAAGGTCGACCCGTTGACCGGCCAAGGCCTCACGCCCTACGAGCCATCCGCGTTCTCACGTTGGGTGAAAGACCTGCACCGCTCGCTGTTTCTAGGTACACCGGGCCATGGGGTATCGGGTGTCGGCGCGCTGTTCATGCTGATGCTGTCGGTGTCCGGTGCGCTATTGCTGGCCCGGCGCCTGGGTGGCTGGCGCAACCTGCTGCGGCCACTGCGGGGCACCTTCAGTCAGCGCTGGCATGCTGAAGTCGGGCGACTGGCATTGCTCGGGCTGCTGCTGTCGGCATTCAGCGGGCTCTATATGTCCGCCACCACCTTTGGTTTTATCGCCGACGGCAGTCAACGTGAACCCGCCTTCCCCGCCCACGTCAGCGCCGGCCCGGCCTTGCCGGTGGCGAACCTGCAAGCCTTGCAGGCCACCGACTTGAATGACCTGCGCGAGCTGGTCTTCCCGAGCCCCGGCAACCCGCACGATGTGTTTTCCCTGCGCACGGCCCAGGGCGACGGCTACGTGGATCAGGCCAGCGGCACCTTGTTGTCCTATCAAGCCCACGACTCGATGCACAACCTCTACGAATGGATCTATCAACTGCACACCGGCGAAGGCCTCTGGTGGCTGGGCCTGCCGCTGGGGCTCTGCGCCCTCTGCGTGCCGTTGATGAGCGTGACCGGCATCCTGTTGTGGTGGCGCCGCCGCAAGGCTGGCCCGAACATTCGCCACAACAGCCCTGCCCACTCCGCCGACAGCGTGATTCTGGTGGGCAGTGAAAACAACAGCACCTGGGGCTTTGCCAAAACCTTGCACGACGCCTTGCACCAGAGTGGCCATCAGGTGCATAGCGCGGCGATGAATCAATGGGTGGGCGATTACCGCAATGCCCAACGGGTGTTCATCCTCACCGCGACCCACGGTGACGGCGATGCGCCGGCCTCGGCTTCGCAGTTCCTGGCGCGGCTGGCCAAAACCGGCCTCAAGCCCGGCCCGCCCTTTGCTGTGCTGGGCTTGGGCGACCGCCAGTTTGCGCAGTTCTGTCAGTACGCCCATCAGGTGCAGGATGCGATGTTGCAGGCCGGTGGCTCGCCGTTACTGGGGCTGGAAACCGTCAACCGCCAGTCCTCTCAGGAATTTGCGCGCTGGGGCCACGCGTTGGGCGAAGTGTTGGGGCAAGACCTGACGTTGGTTCACACCCCGCAGCAGCCGCGTACGCATCAATTGGAGCTGACAGAGCGGATTGCCTATGGCGAACAGGTGAATGCGCCGACCCACGTACTGCGCTTCAAAGCACCCGGCGAGCTGCCGGGCTTTCTGGCCGGTGACCTGGTCGGGATTCTGCCACCGGGCAGCCCGATTCCACGTTTCTACTCGCTGGCCAGCGGTTCGCAGGACGGCGTGCTGGAGATCTGTGTGCGTAAACACAACGGTGGCATGTGCTCGGAATTTCTTCATGGCCTGACCATCGGCGCGCAGATCGAAGCTTTTATCCAGCCCAACCCGCAATTTCGTCCGGCATCGGGCACGCACCCGGTGATCCTGATCGGCGCCGGTACCGGCATCGGTCCTCTGGCCGGTTTTATTCGCAACAACAAGGCCCGACACCCGATGCACTTGTATTGGGGCGGGCGCAACCCGGCCTCGGACTTTCTCTATGAACCGGAGCTCAACCAATACTTGTCGGACCGGCGCCTCACAGCATTGCGCGCCGCCTTCTCTCAGGTTCAGGACCGCAGCTACGTGCAAGACCGGCTGATCGGCGATGCCCTGGCCTTGCGCCGGCTGATTGAAAAAGGTGCTCAGGTGCTGGTGTGTGGCAGCCGCGAAATGGCCAAAGGCGTGATGCAGGCCCTCGATGAAGTGTTGGCGCCTCTCAACCTGAGTGTGCTGACCCTCAAGGCACAAGGACGCTACCGTGAAGACGTCTACTGAGTTGCAGCGCTATAGCCTGAACGGCGAAACCATGGGCACCCGCTACACCGCCCTGTTTTATGCCGGGGCCGGGATCGATACCGACGAAGTTGGCCATATCCTGGCGCGCGCCGTGGCCAGGGTGGACCAGCAAATGTCCACCTGGAAACCCGACTCGGACCTCAACCACCTCAACGCCGCCCCAGAGCAGGAATGGGTGTCAGTGCCCAAGGAACTGGCCGTGGTGCTGTCTGCTGCACTGCGTGTCAGTCAGCAATCTGACGGCGCCTTCGACATCGCTGTCGGTGATCTGGTTAACGCCTGGGGGTTCGGCCCTGGGGAGCAAACAGTCACAGAGCAGGCGATCGGCACGATTGCGCCCCGCGCCCGGCTGTTAGCCAGCGCCGCGTTGGTGGTTGACCCGCAACGCAATCAGGTGCGCAAGCGCGTACCGCTGAACCTTGATTTGAGTGGCATCGCCAAAGGTTTTGGCGTTGATGAACTGGCGCGTTGCCTGGAGGGTTTGGGCATTACTTGCTACCTGGTCGGCATCGATGGCGAGATGCGCGCCCGGGGCGTCAAACCTGACGGCCAGTGCTGGGCCGTGGCCCTGGAAAAGCCCAACCGGGGCGTGCGTGAAGTCATGGGCGTGATGGAACTTAGCGATGCCGCCATCGCGACCTCCGGGGACTATCGCCACTGGGTCGATGTGGCCGGTCAGTCCTATGCTCATACCATGAACCCGGCCACCGGCGCGCCGCTGTGCAACCCGCTCGCCGCCGTCACCGTGGTGGCGGCCTCGTGCATGCTCGCCGATGCCTGGGCCACGGCGCTGATAGTCTTGGGCGAAACAGAGGGCCCACGTCTGGCTCAGGAGCGCGGGATGGACGCGTTGTTCGTACTGCGCGAGGGTGAACAGTTCAAAGAAATATCCATTGTCGGCGGCCAGTTGCAGGCGCAGATTGAAACCCGTCCGATGTGAACCGGCTAATGACAGTGAGTCCCGTTAAACAATGAAGTTCATGCACAGGCACACCGAGGCACACCGAAGCGATCGTATCGGCTGGCTGCGCGCCGCCGTCCTGGGCGCCAACGACGGGATTGTCTCTACCGCCAGTCTGCTGATCGGTGTCGCGGCAGCCAACGCCAGCCACGCCACGTTGCTGGTTACCGGTATGGCGGGGCTGATGGCCGGCGCCATGTCCATGGCCGCAGGCGAGTACATTTCCGTGCACTCCCAGGCCGATACCGAGCGGGCCGATCTGTCCCGCGAACGGGCAGAACTGGCGAGCGACCCGAAAGCCGAACACATCGAGCTCGCCAACATCTACATGCATCGCGGCGTATCACCCGAACTGGCGCATCAAGTGGCCGATCAATTGATGGCCCATGACGCATTGGGCTCTCACGCCCGGGACGAGCTGGGCATCAGCGCCACCCTCACCGCCAAACCCTTGCAGGCCGCCCTGGCCTCCGCCGCCAGTTTCGTGGTGGGTGCCGCGTTGCCTCTGGCCGTGACTTTTTTCGCGCCGCAGCACAGCGTCGGGCCCTGGATATCGGCCATGTCGCTGGTGTTTTTAGGATCATTGGGCGCCATTGCCGCCAAGGCAGGCGGGGCCAAGGTCCTGACCGGCGCCTGGCGCGTGACATTCTGGGGGGCTCTGGCCATGGGGATTACGGCACTGGTGGGGCACGTGTTTGGCGCAGTGGTCTAGCGGGGGCGTCCTATCTAGTCCTGGAATAGGTTTACACCTGCTTCACCCCCCTACACCAACCGCTCGATCTTCTGATGCTGCCAGACCATTTTGTAATACGCCGTCTGCAACATCAGCATCCCCAGATACGCCACCGGAAACGCCATCCACACACCCTGCAACCCGAACTGCCCGTCCAGCACATACGCCACCGGCAACTGCACCCCGACCACACAAAAAATCGAAATCGCCATCGGCACCAGCACCGAGCCGCTGGCGCGCATGATGCCGCCGACAATCGCCTGGAAGCCGAACACCAACAGACTCCACAGCATGATGTGCAACAAATGCTCCGCCTTCGCCCGGGTGGAATCATCCGTGAGGAACAACCCCAGCAACCAGTGCGACAACAGATAACCCAACACCACCAACCCACCGGTCAGGCACACGTTGATCAACAGCCCCGTGCGCAGAATCGGCCCCATGCGCTCAAGCCGCCCTGCCCCAATTGCCTGAGCACCGAGGATCGACGCCGTGATCGCAATCGACAGTGCCGGAAACTGCACGTAATTGACGATCTGCGTCACCGCCCCATACGCCGCCGTCGCCTGCGAACCGTGCTGATTCACCAGCGCCAGAATCACCAGCTCCGACACCGACAACACCACCATCTGCAACCCGGTCGGCAACCCGATGCGCAACACCTTGCCGAGAATCACCAGATCCAGGCGCATCGCCGCAAACATCTCCCGATCCGGCGCCAACGGATGCCCCTTGCGAATCAACCGCCACGCCAGCCACCCCATCGCCGACAAATTCCCCGCCAACCCCGCATACGCCGCACTCTGAATCCCCATCATCGGCAACCCGAACCAACCCCGAATCAACGCCGGCGTCAGCGCCAACCCGATACACGTCGACACCACCAACGCAATCAGCGGCGACACCGTATCGCTCACCCCGCGCAGCAGTTGGGTGAACAGCACGTAGACCAGCAGCGACGGCATGATCCACATCATCACGTGGGCGTAGGACACGGCGTCGTCGATAACGTCGGCCGGTGTGCCCAAGCCCTCCAGGGCTGGCCTTGCGAACACGCTGCCGAGTACTGCCGCTGTCAGGCCGATCATTGCGCCTAACAGCAAGGTTGTGCCGGCGATGGTTTTCACCAGATGCGGCTCACGCGCGCCCCAGGCTTGGCCGATGAGCACGCCGGCACCCGCGCCGAGGCCGATGACCAGGGCGATGAAGAAGAAGACGATGGGGAACATGCCGGAGACGGCAGCCAGCGCTTGGGTGCCGAGCATTTGGCCGATGTAGATGCTGTTGATGGTGCCCGACATGGATTGGAGGAAATTGGAGAGGACCATGGGGGCGAGGAAAAGGAGGTAGGTTTTCCAGAGGGGGTGTTGGGTGGCGGGGGTTTGCATTGAGGGGAAGTTCCATCTCGGATACGCGGGGCGCTTAGGCTAGCAGTGACTTTAGATTGCTAATAGCACCCATTAGAATTCAAGCAATGCGTTACGTCATGGCATTTTGCTGGCTTCCAGCTAGGCTCTGTGTCTCCGCACTCGGAGGAGCATGCCTGACTGTATGTCCCAAAACGCGGCAATTCACAAATGAATACCTGCTGTAAGTGCAATCACATTCATCGGAGGAATGATGCCAGTAGAAAATCGTTCAAAATTGCTGCGACTGACGGCCCGCAACATAGGGTGTATCGGGGACGAAGGCGTACAAATTGAGCTCGATAATATTGTTTGCCTAGTAGGGAAAAACAACGCAGGCAAATCGACAATTCTCAGGGCATATGAGCTCGCCAGAGGGGGTGGATCTCCTGCTTTTGACGTATCACGAGATCGTTACCAACACGCTTTAGATGACCAACCTTCTGAGGTTCTCCTTGAGGTGCATATTCCTGAAGGCATTGGGAACATAGATGCAAAATGGAAATACGAAAAAGATGGTCTTCAGATCGTAAAAAGTCGATGGCAGTGGTGCGCTCCGAGCTTTCAGAAAGTCAGATCGACCTGGGACCCGACTGCCGGACCTGAAGGGAACGGCGATTGGGCAGAAGACGGTAAGGCCGGAGGCGCTGATCCCGTTTTTAACTCTCGACTGCCACGCTCTCTTCGAATTGGATCTCTAGATGATGCGGCCAAGACAGAGGAAATGCTCCTTACTCTCGCCCTTTCACCGCTTCTAGCCGGCTTAGAAAAAGCCCGGAACGACCCGGCTTCGGATCTAGCAATAGCCATAGCTAGCGTTTCACAAAGCATGAATTTGCTTAGTGAACAGCACCAAGAACACTTCAACGAAATCGCTGGCAGAGTTTCGACTGGATTCAAAAGTGTGTTCCCTATGCTTGATGTCAGTCTGAAAGTCGGCGCTGCTCCCTTAGCACCTAAGGTAACTGATCTTGTCAAGAGTGGATCTAGCCTGAGGGTCAAAGATGGTGCTGCCGATACCGCGCTGATACAGCAAGGTACTGGAGCACGAAGAGCTCTATTTTGGGCGATGCTACAAGTACACAACGAACTTAATCGAGACAAGGAAGTACGAGACGAATACAAAAAAAGAGTAGAAAAGGAAATTTCTGAACTTACCAAGAAAGTTACAAAACCACCTAAAGGAGAGAACGCCGATCAGCTGGCTGAGTTATTAGCTCATGCTCATGCGCGGCTTGATGCTCATGAAAGTGGAGCCCCCATTCCAGAAAGCCCAGACGATCCGGCATTTCCTGGATACCTACTCTTGATTGACGAGCCGGAAAATGCCTTACACCCAATGGCTGCTCGTGCCGCTCAACGTCATCTGTATAAATTGGCAGAGAACCCTGACTGGCAGGTCATTATGACCACGCACTCGCCATACTTTATAAACCCTTTTGAGGATCACACTACAATCGTACGGCTCGAACGGCTCGAACGGCCCCAA
The DNA here is from genome assembly GCF_057837605.1 of Pseudomonas sp. GL_093. Taxonomy (NCBI): domain Bacteria; kingdom Pseudomonadati; phylum Pseudomonadota; class Gammaproteobacteria; order Pseudomonadales; family Pseudomonadaceae; genus Pseudomonas; species Pseudomonas sp. GL_093. The sequence continues at coordinate 4,573,498 of NZ_CM174448.1, forward strand.
GATGCTGATGACGCACCTATAGCGCCGAAGACGTATCGATCTGACTTGATACAGTTTGAAGGGGACGACAAAAAACGCCTTCAAGCTTTACAACACATCGACCCCAGTTTTTCAGAAGTATTTTTTGGATCGTATCCGATACTCGTTGAAGGCGACACGGAGCATGCCGCATTCATGGCATCGATCATTGAACGCCAACATGAGTTGATTGACCAAGTCACTATAATTCGTGCCCGAGGCAAAGCAATTTTAGTACCGTTAATAAAAGTCATGACCCACTTCAAAATAGACTTTGGACTGGTGCACGATGCGGATCCTCCTTATAAATCGAATGGTCATAAAAATGGAATGTGGACAGAAAATAAGAAAATTCGAGACGCAGTTTTGTCGGCTCGACAAGCAGAGGTATCGGTTCGCCATCGAATCAGCATTCCAGACTTCGAGCGCTTTTTAGGCGGAGATGAAGCGTCGAAAGACAAACCACTAAATGCTTATCTTCAAATATCCGAGCAAGATGATTTAGCTAAAGTCGTCCAAGAAATCCTGACAGACCTAATGTCCTCAGAGCAGCATGAGCCGATCCCTAAAGAAATTCTTGAAGGAAATGACTTTCTGCTGACTTTAAGGACAATTGTGCGGAAATGGGCGGAGGAAAACGGCCTCAAAGATAATATCCGTTTTAAGACTCAGAATGATGAGTAGCTAGGCTCAACAACAATGGGGACGGATTTATTTTTTGATTAAATAAATCTGTCACCCTTTTCATACCCGATATCAGCAGCTGGTTAGTCGAAGCGTGTCGCGACGCGGTGTCATTTTTTAACGCAGATACGCAGGAGGCAAGCTTGTTAGATCATTAGGCTTTTTCTTTCTGCGTCCATGCGCTTCAATAGGTGGCCTGGATAAAAGTCGACGTGAATCTGTTTAGTTTGTGGGGTGTTTATGCAGCATTTCTTGAATTTTTTTCCGCTGCCGCAATGACACGCTTCATTCCTGGCAGTCTTTTTGAGGGTGTCTTTGTCTCTCATAAATTCGAAAATCTTAGCGTGAGTAAATCCCAGTGGCGAATTTCTGTTTTGATCAAAATGCTCGACTAACTCCTTGAAAATATTAAACTGTGTAAGGCCATCGCCACCACTAATAGCAAGACGTTTGTTTTTAGGATTGTATACGAAAGCAAAGTGGTCGATGCTTTTGATGGTTTTCGCTATCGCAATCGCCATCTCACCATCATATAGCTCACCCTTGAAATGCTGGCATTCATCCCCGTCCATATCTTTGTCGCAGATACTGCAGTCGTAACGTTCTACGATGAAGCCAGGGCTAGAAAAAATTTTATATGGATATATTCCTTCAATCGATTTCATCTGCTTGACTAGAAAGTCAATTGTTCTATTGTTGCGCTTGTAAAATTTTCTCAAGCATCTAAGGTCGTCAAAAGTATCGTGAAGACGCCACCACGAGTCGTAATAGGTTTGCTCTTCAATGCATTTCCAAAAACGAGCCACATTTGAAAGCATACTGAAAAAGCAATCGTAAATGTAAGCTTCATTTTTTATTTGGCCGTCGGAGGCATTGGATTTGATCTTCGAAATTTTTTCCTGAGCCTGCGTCGAGAGAGCCTGCGCGTCATCGTAACGCCGAGAGTCAATCAAATTGACGATTTCTGATACGTCGTCCTCTGCTGAATTGAGGCGCCCTGCCAATAGCTCAATGCCGTACATTTATTCCTCCATGAATTTGTTTAGATCAAATTTTTTAATGCTTTTTTGAAGTGCTTCTTGGCTGCCTTTAAAGTTAAATTCTTTTTTAATTCCCTTGTTGTCGTCGTGATAGAGTGCATTGATCTGCACTACGTCAGTTTCACCTTCAAGTTTGTCACTCGTAATGGTTTTGATGTACTCGGCTACCAGCGTTAAATAATTCTGTAGTGACATGTCGATTGCCAAACTAACGAAGGGCATGATTATTGAGTAATCATGGAGGTCGTACTTCGTAGCCCCGTTAGGCACTGCAACTTCTATTTCTGGGTGGTGAACTCTCATCCACTTTTTAAAAGGCCCTGCTTCGTTGGAAATGGAGCCTTCGTAGTAACGGTCTGTCAATACTTCAATTTTCATATTATAAGTATATTGGCTGTCTGGTTGGTTTAAGTTTGTGCTTGCTTATGATGGAGCGAGGCCTCTGCTTCATCTGAAACACTCCTTATGCTTACACAGAATCTAGTGTGTTGCATCGACCAGATGAATCCACAAACCAAAATGGACAATGGTCAAGACGACGTCGGCCGATTGCATCGATTAAAGGAAAGCTATTCGCAGATCCTTGATGACCTCGTTGATAGAGGGACCTTGAATCTGTGGTGGAGTGGGGCTTTCACCAAATTCTCGCCATATGAATAAAGTCAGCTCTGCGCCGTCAGTCGACGAGGAAGCGTTTTCTGGGTGAGCGAAGGTTTCAAGTAGCCTATATCGCGCATCCTTCCAAAACAGCTCTTCGACCCATTGGTAGACGGGTATGAAATGGAAGTGGATGGGGAAGCCCGGTTCATGACCGAAGCGGCTGATGTAGAGCCGCTTTGGCAGGAGTTGCCGCTCAATTATCTGCTGGGTCTTGGCCAGCAGATATCCCAGCTCTGCTAGTGCGTCAGGCGATAGCTCAGCCAGTGATGTGGTCTGGATCTTCGCCCCAAGCATCAAATAGCCGGGAAGCGCGCTCGCTAAATGATGATTGAGTATCCAATGGTCGGTTTCATGGACGATGAAATGTGGCGCAATTTCCATATGCGAATATGTCCTGGGTAGTCGAAGCAGAAGGGTACCAAAGTCACTTCACCATGTCCGCTATTGGCCGAGACTGTGTAAAAACATTTTTCAGCGCGAAAGGTACTCAAAACCGGGCTGGAAATCGCGCGTCTACGCAAAATCCACATCTGCTGATGTGCCGATAAATTTCAGATTTAACGTAGACGCGCGCACTGCAATTTTGGCGAAGCGTTTTTACACACTCTGGGCCGATAGCAGTCGCTCACGGAAGGGGCGTAACGGTCCTAGGACCACCATAAAAATTCCTACACAAACCTCGGAATCCCTCACCTTTCCCGCCGTTCTGATGAAGCCTATAGTCCATCTCGTCGCCCAAAATGGCGATTCGGGTTTGGCGACCCGAGATACGAATGCGAGGGCCGCCTGCTCATTTGCAGGCGTCGTCGCAACTGCAAAACCGCTGTACTATGGCGGTTGCGCGCGGGAGACCTTCGGGTCTGCCGGTTACTCGTTCCCGGTTCGCCAACCTGCGCGCAACTGCCACCCTATTCGTTTGGCGACGATCTGTTGGCGGTCTCATCTAACTGAACGAGATCTCACCTATGGAAAGATACATGCCCCTCACCGGAATCGACCTGATCCCGGCTTCCCTGCTCATCGACACCCAAGCCCCACTCGACGTCCTGCAAGCCATGGCCGATTACCGCATTCGTACGGTCACGCAGGTGCTGGAAAACATCGCCTACCGCGCCGAACTCGGTTGTGACACGGTGGTGTTGAAAGACTTTTCTCAGCTGTTAGTCATTCCGTTACGCGACGGCTGTGACTTGATGGACGTGATCGGTCGACGCTTACGAGCGCAGGTGAAGGAGTAAGTAAAAACGGGCGCCTCAATGGGCGCCCGTTTTTTTTGTGTCCATGATCAAAGTGGTTCACCCGCATCCAACAGACGGCTGACCTTCCCTCAGGAAGGCAAAGACCGCGTACTCGAGACGTTCAAGCAGGCCCTTGAAATGACAATCAAGCCCTCCGCTTCGAGCAATACTCCACAATCAGCTGAGTGACCGCCGCCACAATCGCCTGATCCGCTTCAGGCGAGGTGAACAGCCGACATTGCGCATCCGGCAAATCCGGCAACCCGTGCTCTCCCCCAACAACAGCCAATCCTTGCCCCAACTGACTGAGTGGCATGGGCGCTACCGCGAAGCCTGCCAGGGCCGCCGCGCGCAACCCGGCGGTGCTGCTGCACAACATCGCCGTGCGTTGGGCGATTCCCGCCTGCGCCAGCCTAGTCAGCGCGGCCTCGCGATAAGGGCACGGCTCGGGGAACAGGGCCAGTGGCAACGGCGTGGGTAACCGGGTGACGGGTTGCGCCGACCAGGCCCACACCAGCGGTTCTTGCCATAGCAACAGCCCCGCTTCGCTGGTTTCGCACAGCGAACCGATGACCACCTCCAGATGCCCTTGCTTCATCAGCGCCAGTAACGTACCCGGAATGTTCACCTGCACCTCGATCTTCATTCCGGGGTATTGCGCCGCGAAATCCTGAACAGTGCGCAGTAATCGAGACTCGACAAAATCTTCGGACACCCCGATCCGCAGCCGCCCGTGAAACGGCGTGCGTGTCAGGTCTGTCCAGGCATCACGGTTCAGCGCGAGGATCGTGCGCGCATAAGAGACCAGGCGCTCGCCATCGGCCGTCAGTTGCTGGGAACGGGTGGTGCGCGTCAACAGGGGTTTACCAATCTGTTCTTCCAATCGCCGCACGTGGCCACTGACCGCCGACTGAGTCAGGTGCAACTTTTGGGCTGCACGACTGAAGCCGTCTTCATCGACGACGGTGACAAATGTCTTGAGCAGCAGAGCATCGAACATAGTTTTATACGTGATCAATTGAGCAGGAATTTACGATTTATATTTCAAATATAACTATGTTGCAATGCTCTCACCTGCCCTGCTTCCCCATCATCCAAGGTGTGCCATGACGACTCTTCTCCATATTCAGTGTTCTCCACGCAAGCAGCGTTCGGCTTCCCTTGAAGTCGCCCGCAGCTTCATTGCGCGTTATCAAGCAAACACCCCGGACACCGAAATCATCACCCTCGACCTCTGGAACATGGCGCTACCGGAATTCGATGATCTGGCCATGGAGGCCAAATATGCCGGGCTCAATGGCACGCCGTTGACTGCCGCACAACAAAGCGCCTGGAACACGTTAAAAGAGTTGGCCAGTCACCTGCACCGCGCGGATGTTCTCGTGATGTCCGTACCACTGTGGAATTTCAGCATCCCGTACAAACTCAAGCACTTCATCGACCTGGTATCGCAGAAAGACATTCTGTTCAGCGTTGACCCGGAACGCGGTCTGGAAGGCATGCTGCACAACAAACTTGCCGTGGTGATGTACGCCCGCGGCCTGGATTTTTCGGCGCAGTCGATCACACCGGCGGAGCGCTTCGACTTCCAGAAGCCCTACGTGGAAGCCTGGCTGAAATTTATCGGCGTCACGGATGTGCATTCGGTGATTGTGGAGAAAACCATCCTGGGGGAAGACGTTGATCGGCGCGCGCGTGAGAGCGCGACTCAGCAGGCCAGGAACCTGGCAGACAGTTTGTCGCTGACGGCCCCCTGCTGTTGAGGCCGTCCCGGCTGTATATCGATTCATTACAAACACGGCTGGCAGCACACTCGCCGGTACGTAAAGCAAGGCCCGACTGTCTAGTCCTGAAACAGGTATAAACCTATTTCAGGACTAAACACGGACAATATCGACCGAGATCTCCACCGCCGCAATCGTGCCTCTGTTCTCAAGCCAGTGAGTGGTGTTCCTGTCCTCGGGCCAGCCCACTCCTGGCCCGTAATCCGTGGCGACTCCATTTCGATGGTCAGTGATCGTTCCTTGCAGAATGTAGACGGTGCCGGGTCGGTCTACATGGTTGTGAATCGGCCCGAAGACGCCTCCAGGCTCGATGGTCACCCTGCGCATTCTGAGTTGGCGCCCTGCCATTCCCTCGATCTCAGGACCCAGGTCAATCGTTGCCAGTAACGTCACCGAAACGCCTTTCGTCTCGGGTGCAGCCTGTTCGTTGCTCATCGCGCGCTCCCAACTGTACATACAGGGCCTAACTAGAAGTAGAGACCCTAAAAGGTGTGATCAGTCGGCAGGCGACAAAGGGTCGATTACCGCCCTTCGCGACAGGCTGTTATCGACCAAAAGTGAATGGTGGACACGGTGATGGCAAATGGATAGCTTCATTAGAGGGCAGCAGTCCTTGCGTCACCCATGTTGCGCTTACCGTTACGGAGCCTATAAGACATGTCAAACATCGTCGCATGGACCCTGTTCGCCTTGGGCGTCCTCCATGTTCCATTCGGTATCATCAAGTTCAAAACAGCATTCGCCGCCGCCGTAGACTCTGGCTTCGTTGACCAATTCAAAGCGCACGAAAATCGGCGTACTGCCCTCTGGTTTACCATGCTGGGGCCGCTTTTTATGCTCGCAGGGCAGACAGCGATTCACGCCGTAGCCGTTGGCGATCTCGCGCTACTTAAAATGGTTGGCATCTATGTGCTTATGATCTCGATCATTTGCGTCATTGCTGTTCCAAAATCGGGGTTCTGGGCAACGCTACTGGTTTCTCCGCTGATCATCGCGGCAGGGTATGGCTTGTACGCCTGACAAACGGTTCAAGGCAGAAGCAGCCACTCGGGTGCGTCTACGAAACTAGGTGCGATTCACCATGGAGGGCTACGCCGATATCGTGTTAAATCACCGCTTCTATTTTGGCTATTGTTCAACGGAGGAGATTGAAGCCGCCAAGCTCAAGGCGCTTTGCAAATTGAGCCAGTTGGTGCCGGGCACCTCGGGCAAAGACACCGAACTGTTTTGGCGCTACCCGGAGGTTAATATCGACATGGTTTCGCTAATTCGTGCAGATCTGGTGATCTTGCGTGATCCTGTTCAGCAGCAGGCGATTGCCCAGGATCTAGTCGATGGCATGCATCGACTGTGGACCAAAACCCAAGAGCATGCACTGAGCGCTGGGTCTAGGTAAGTGAACGGGCATTACAGGTTGCGTAATAGCACCAGTTACGCCGCAACTGCTCGACGATCTCGCTCGCCCGCTATGTCTGCAGCGACATATCCCTACTGTGCCGTACCGTTTCAATACTCCATCTGCATGGCATTGAGGATCGCAATCTTCGGCACCTGCAAGAGCTGATCGCGTACAAAATTGGAGAGCTTCAATCAAGCTAACGTCTGAAGGATGCCGAAAACCTACAGCGCGAAAAAACCACCGCTGAAACACCACGCCTCTCCCTGAACTTCGTAATGCCACGCTTAGAATCCCGTAGGTTTGCCCGGGCGAAATTGCACTCCACTTGACCATCCGTTTGTATTGCCACTGACCAGGCATCTGCATCGGAATTGACCAATACGTTTCGTAACCATGATCAGCAGAGAACTGCACGATGCTGACGATCATCCTCAATTGCGACCAGACAACGCAAGCGCGGCAGATGACCCTCAGCAGCGTTCCGCCCATGACCGACGTTCCGATGGGCTGCAAGCCGAGTACTGGTCCGGCGGCGGTTATAACTATGCAATGGTCAGCCCGTCGAACCAGCCGACCACACAAATGCTCAAGTAAACCCTGCGGCTCTAGAAGCCTACGTCCAGCACCACATTGTCGATATACGTCCCCCCCGGTGGGGTGTTCTGGTCCGTGTAGATCTTGGCGTTGTAGTTGAAAATCTGACTGCCGGTACCCAGGCCGTTGCCCGGGTTGACCTCGGCCGTGGAGCTGGCGCGGCGCGCTGTCGTCACACTGCCCCAACGGGTGGTGGTGGCGCTCTTGAAGATGTCATAGGCCAGCAGATTGCCGCCGGAGATCATCTGCCGCCGCCCGCCCACGCTTACCGGGTTCTGGCCGTCACTCAAGCCCACGGTGTAGGCGCTGCCCTTGGTGCAGGCGATGTTGATGGTCTGCCCGGTCACGGCACTGAAGCCACTGACCACCGGTGCGCTGCCAAAGCTGATGTTGGGCGCGGTGATCTGGCAGTCGTTGGTCACGGTCATGCTGACGGTCAGGCTGGCGGTGCCGGTGCCGATATCCCGCCCCAGGCAGATGGAGCCAGTGCCCAGCGTATGACAGTAGTTCCAGCTCCAGAAGATGCTCAAGGTCTCGCTGTAGACCCCGGCCGCAACGTTACTGCCAGTAATGCTGTCCAGGTAAATCGGCACTGTCTTGTTGCCTGGCCCGGATACCAGGCCAAGGCTCTGGGCAATATTGTTGCTGGAAAAGTCGAACTGGGTCCCGCGAGTGATCGGGTAACTGGTGCTGTTATTGGCGTAAATCGTATAACCGATGACATCACCCGTGGGGCCGACCATGCCACTGGTCGCCGAGGTGATCGTTGCATAGAAGTGATCGTTGGCCGCCAACAGCGAGATCAGCGTGCTCCCGCAGCTTAGGCCGGCGTTGGTGGTCGAACTGGCCTGTACGGCGGTGCGCACCGTCATCGAACTCACCGAGCCGAAGCTGGCCGGCACGGTCGACACCACTGAGCAAGCCGACTTCGCCTGTGCCACGAAACCCAGGCTTGCCAGCAGCAGCAGCGGGTACAACCCTTGCTTGAACCGCACGTCCACACTCCTTCACTTTATTGACAAACCAGCGGGCCAATCAGCGGCACCTGCTCCTGCTTGATGTCCAGATCGAATGTTGCCTGGCAGGTGTGACCTTCGCCCACGGTCACCCGCAACGTGTTGTGCTGCGCCAAGCCTTCCAGGTAGACCAGGCCATCCCAGCCCACCACCGCCTGCGCGCCGCTTTGTTCATGCTGCACCAGGCTGCCCAAGGGCAGGTTCTGGTGCTGGGCGTCCACCAGCGTGATGCTGGCCGCAATGACTCGGTGCACCGGAAACTCCAGCACGTAGCCGCTGCCTCGGCGAACCGCGACGCGTTGTTCGACCTGCTGGGTTTGCACGTTGGACGGCAGGTTCAACGGATCGATTTCATACTTGGCGCGGTAATAGGCGCTGCTCCAGGGCACGAGCAAATGCCCGTTGCGGTCGGTTTCCCCCACTTTCTGGTTCTCGTAGAGCACCGGCACGCCGGCAAAGCCATCGGTACTGACCACCACAAAGGCGTCATTGACCCGATTGGCGGCAAATACTTGCTTGTCCATCCATACCAGCGAGCCGCTGGCGTCCGCCCAACGGGTTTGCGCATCGCTGCTGCCATACACACCAGCCTGCAACTGCACCGACTGCAAGCGCCAGATCAGGTCCGCCTGGCGATAGACCGGACCGTCGCCATGGGCGTAGCCGAGGTTGTAGCCAACGCCGCCATCGGTGGGGACCGCACGGCTGTAGTTGACCCGCTGACGATTTTCCCCGGCCTGGCTGCGTTCACTGCTCAGGCTCAGGCTGCCGTACATGTCGAAGGGGATCACCAGTTGCGCCTGCATGGCCCAGTTGCTGTCACCAATCTCGCGGTTGGCGGACAGGTAGAAACTGGTGTTGTGCCACAGCTGTTTACTCCAGGTAAGGTTCAACAGCCGCGTGCGTGAATCATCAGCCGCCTGCACATCAAAATAGCCGGCGCCAATGCTGCCGTAGCTGTCCAGACTCAGGCTCAGGGTCACCTGTTCGCTGCGCTTGCTGAGGCTGGCGAATGGCGTGTCGATCAGGGTCAGGTCGGCGTACTGGTCACGGCGCCGTACCCTCTGATAGGACAGGCTGTAGCGCTGGCTGCTGTACTGATAGCCCAGGCTCAATTGCTGGCCTTTCTCGCCGTTGAACTGGCTTTGGCTGAGGGCCGTGTTGAGCACACCGAAGTTGCCCAGCCGCAGGTTGCCGCCCAGCCCTCCCAGGGTCAGGGAATTGGAGGCTTCGGCATGGCTCTCCAGGGTGAGCGTGTCCGATAACCCGTAACGAAAACTGCCGCTGGCCACCCCGGGCCCGTAGCCAAAGTCCCGTACGGTGTAGTCCCGGCGCAGAGTACCGGTGGCCACCGAAAAATCCGAAAGGCCTTTTTGCAGCAGCGTACTGGTGACGTAGAACGGCACCGTAGTCGAAACCTGTCGACCCAGGGCATCAGTGGTGACCACCACTGCTTCGCCTGCACCGTTGATAAAAGGAATATTGGTCAGGGTGTAGGGCCCCGGCTGCAGGTCGGCACTGCTGGATTTATAACCGTTGATAAACAGGTCCACCGACGATGGCACGGCAGCCTCACCGGCGAATTGTGGCAAGGGGTAAGTCACCAAGTCCGGGCGCACGGCAAAGTCCCGGGACAGTTGCACACCACCCAGGCGTACCGAACTGCTCCAGGGCAACGCACCGCTGATCACGTCGCCGGCCTCGTAAGTCAGCAGGCGCTCATCGTCGGAGAAGCGCCAGGTGGTGTCATAGCGCCGGTAGCCATTGTTCAGGGTGCTGCCTTCCACTTGGGAGCCAATGGTGCTGCGATACTGGCCGGTGTTGGACAGCGTGCCCCAGGTGTCAAACAGCCGTACTTCATTCCAGACGGCCAGGTAGGTACCGCTGTCGTCGGTGTCGTTGAGGTATGCGTCATAGTTGAGCAAGGCGCCAAAACTGGTCATCGCCTGGGTACGCGGGTAGTTGCTACGGCTACCGATGAGCTGATCCGGCAACCAGGCTGGCGGCACATTCAGCAACAAACGCTGGCCCTGTCTGTCGTAGTCACTGTGCAGCCCGGCCAGGCTGTCGAGGGCGACTTCTTCGGTCACGTCAGCGGGCAGTTTCATACCCACGTCACGCAAGGTGGCCGCCGGCAGAAACAACCGTTCGGCACGCTGATTGACGGCGACCACCCGGCCGGTGTCCATCTGGTTGACCACAAGCTCCAGAAATAACTGTGCATCGGCAACAGCCTCCATGTTGCCGGGGGGTGGCGGCAACGCAGCGGCCATGCCCAGAGGCGCGAACACCAGGCCATACAGGCCACTCATTGCCAACACCGATCGCCACAGATAACGATCCCGATCATGCCTCATCAAGACTCATCAAGGCTTTGCGTCCTTCAAAGGACATCTCCATCCTGTTAAAAGCAGGGGCTGCCCCTGCATCACACTCCAGACCGCGGCACTACCGTCCGGGCGTAATGTTTTCCACGTTTGTTGCCCCGTTGATCCGCACCTGCAACGGCTGATCGGCCGGCACCGTATCCGGTATCGGCCAGCGCATGGTCGCGCCCGGCAGCACGTAGCCGAGCAAGCCCTCCACCAGCGGCCGAGGCTGCCCGCCCTGCTTGAGCGCGGCATCAGTCAGGCGGGCGTGTACCGCGCCTTGATTGCGCATTTCCACATAGTTACGCCCGGCGACGGTGACCTTCTTCCAGCTCAGATCAGGCTTGCCCGCGCCTTTCGGGTCCCGCTGGCGGGTGCTGTCGTCCTTGCTCCACAGGCCGGGGCCATAGACGAACAACGGCACCGAATAGCGCATCTGAAAGCGGATGGCAGCAGCCGTCTTGCCATCGGCCGGTGGCGCTACCGGCGTCGCCGAAGGGATTTCATCGATGATGATCCGATAGGCCAGCTCCTGGCCCGGCGGCACTTCCCGGGTTCGGGTCAGGCGCACCAGTTGCTTCTGCCCAGGTTCGATCTTGGCCACAGGCGGGCTGCCTATCACGTCGCGCTGGTTCTGGTACTGATCATCAAACCCGCTCTGGCTCCAGGCGAACACACGGATTTGCAGGTTGGCAGTCTCGGTGCCACGGTTCTCCAGCCACAACGCGCTGGCCTGCTGATCCGCTTCCAGAACCGGATCAATGGGCCATATCAGCACGGAGCTGGCGGCCTGAACCTTTCCCATGCCCAACGCCACCAGCCCGATAAAACCTGCAACCCATAACCGCCGGGAAGCTGAATACATAGACCCCACTCCTTATGCCAATAGCCTTACCACGACAGCTGCACCTGCAACACGTCGCTGTACGTCCCCCCAGGCTGATTACCCGGTAACTGCACCTGTCCGTAAATCGGCAGGGTGATGTTGTTGGCGTTGCTGTAGGCCACGCTGACGCTCTGGCTGATCCCCAGGCTCTGGCTCAGCGCGGCATCCCGAAACAACTGGTACGCCACCTGTGCACTGCCGCTATTGAGCTGCAGGTGCCGACCACTGCTGTTGTACAAACCACCATCGACGCTCATGTTCAGGGTCACTCCCGGCGTGCATTGCAGGGTCACACTGCCGCTCAGCGGCACGGAGACGCTGCTGGTGGATAACGCCGAATAGGTGCCGAAGGTCAGGCTGCCATAGTTCGACCCGCCGCCGACCACCAGGCAACCCGGCGTGATCGTCGCGCTGACCTGGAATGTTTGGCCGGTGACCGCCAACAGTGACAGCGGCATCCCCCAGCCAATAACCACCGCCGCCGTCGTGTACCAGACGCCCTTCATGGCTCTAGAACGTCAGTTGCACGGATACTGTATCGGTGTAAGTACCGGCCGGCAGCCCCGTCTTGCCCACGGCTTGACCGTAGATATTCACGGTTTGCGCCAGGCCGGTGCTCGCGCCCACGTTGATCGTTCCATTGATAGCCAGGAGCGTCGAATGCCCGGAGTCGGTGTAGAAGTCATAAGGCACATAATTGGCAACGCCGTCGTACAGTGCCCGGGTACCGCCCGTCGATTGGCCATCATAGGACCCTGCGCCCACGGTAATCACCGGCGAGGTGCCCGAAGAACACTGAATGGACAGGGCGCCCCCACCGCCGCCCAGCACTTGGCCGTTGGCCGTGGTGAACTGGCTGTTGGTGGTACCAAAATTGAGCGTACCGAAGTTCAAGCCCGTGGTACCGCCCACGCCATTGACCAGGCAACTGTTGGTCAATATCAGGGTGGAACTGATCTGCCCAGTCACGGTGGTCGCCGCCTGAGCGCTGGAGGCCAACACCAGCGCCATCAACGGAAGGCCTACTTTCGAGACAAGTGCATGCATGATGTTCTCCTTATGGTTTACCAATCCAGTGTCACCGTCAGGGTGTCTGTGTAGATCCCGGCCGGTAAGGCCCTGGTGTTCGCCTCCACCGAGCCAAATACCGGAATCGGTATTTGTGTGCTCTTGGACACGACGAAATTGCGTTGTTGGCCGATGCTGTAGGTGTTGCGACCGGAAGCATCGGCAGAAAGACGATAGGGAATGGTCTGTCGACCATTGCTCAGGTGCCGGGTGCTGCCGTCGCCATGGGCACCACCATCGATGGTCACAGTGAAGCTGCTGACCGACGGGTTGCAAGAGACCGCCAACGGCGCCCTTTCACTGTCACTGATCTCGGCACTCGAGCGGTTGTCCCAAGTCGGGCCATGGTTGCCAAAATCCAGCACCGCGACCCGGCCGTCCGGGCTGACCGGAGCGCTTTCGGTGCCTTTGCTCACCTCGCAGCTGGCGGTAATCACCAGCCGCGCGTGAATCTGCCCGCTGACAGCAGCGTCGGCGTCATCGGCCAGCAGCGACAGGCCGGCCAGCGCCGCGAAGGCCCAACGGCAGGCTACCAAGTCACCGTCACCTTGAGCAGGTCGGAATAGCGTCCCACCTGGGGAATGTCCTTGAGCGGCTCGATACGCCCGTAAAGCGGCAAATCCACCGACCCTGAAGCCGGTACACGACCGCTGACCGGCACATCCACGGCCAGAGGGATTCGCCGGGCGGCGTCGGTATAAATCCGATAGGGAATGGGTTTGCCTAACGCAGACGCGGCAGCCAGGTAACGCACCTCGCCAACGCCACCGTGCAGGCCACCGTCGACTCGTACCTGATAGGGCGTATCCGGGTTGCACTCCAGGCGTGGTTGGCGCTGGCTAATCAGCGCGGCACTCAACGGGCCCGCGGGGTCATCCAGGCGCGGGCCACTGCCAAAGTCCAGCACCCCGAGTTGTTCGATACCGGTACTGCGAGTGGTACCCACCAATTGGCAACCACGCTGTACGTCAATGCGCACCTCCACTTGGAGCTGTGCACCGTAAACCATGTCGCAGAGCATCGCGCTCACAACTGCCAAGACTGCCAAGACTGCGTGTCCCTTCACTGCCCCAATCCTTGTACAGGGGTGATTGCTGTGTATGAGGTTAGCAACGCAGGGGGAATCTGCCAGTCGGATCAGGTCTTGACGCCGAGCGTGGGGGGGCTGAATCGGAACGAAAATCGCGTTCCTACGCAAGTTTCAGGTCTGCTGATTAACCCAGGCACTGGCAGATTTTACGTAGAAACGTAGACTTCAAAACGGTGCCTGCGTTTTTACACAGCCTGGGTCGATCCAAGTCATACAGCCGCCAATCATCCGCCCCATGAAAGGCTTGGTTGGAAACCTTTTCTGATAGCGCTGAAGGGTGCACGTGTCAGTAAGACGCGTGCACGGGCGTTCCCTTATGGTTCTAACGTGACGTCCGGGCGACCAGCGTCATATTCGTCGAAGATCAGCGCCATGGGCCGGCAGTGCCCAGGGCAGGATGCCTTCCTGGAATTCACAAGTCCGGTGTGTGCTGCGGGCAAGATGAGGGCTTAGTTAACCATCACCTCGTCCAGTGCCTGCTCGAGGGTGCTGACCGTGCGCTCGATATTGTGCAGCTTTTCGAGTCCGAACAGACCGATGCGGAAGGTCTGGAAGTCGGCCGGCTCGTCGCATTGCAACGGCACTCCGGCGGCGATCTGTAGGCCGTGGTCGGCAAATTTCTTGCCGCTCTTGATGTCGGCATCATCGGTGTAGCTCACCACTACGCCAGGGGCCTGAAAGCCGGCTGCGGCCACGCTTTTGATGCCTTTGCCGGTCAACATTGCGCGCACCCGATCGCCCAGAGCCTGTTGTTCGCCGCGGACCTTGTCGAAACCGTAGGCTTGCGTCTCTTTCATCACTTCGTTAAACCGCGCGAGGGAATCGCTGGGCATGGTCGCATGGTAGGCATGTCCGCCCTGTTCGTAGGCCTGCATGATCTGAAGCCACTTTTTCAGGTCGCAGGCGAAGCTGCTGCTATGCGTCTGCTCGATGCGTTCGAGGGCCAAAGAACTGAGCATCACCAGGGCGCAGCAAGGGGAGGCGCTCCAGCCTTTCTGCGGTGCGCTGATCAGCAGGTCGACTGCGCATTTCTGCATATCAACCCAAAGCGTGCCTGAGGCGATGCAGTCCAGCACGAACAGGCCACCCACCGCATGCACGGCGTCGCCGACGGCCCGCAGGTACTCGTCGGGCAGGATAATCCCTGATGAGGTTTCAACGTGGGGGGCGAAGACAATCTGCGGCTTCTGCGCCGCAATGGCTGCCAGCACTTCGTCCAGTGGGGGTGGGGCGTAGGCAGCCTGGCGACCCGTGTCGACCGGTCGGGCTTTCAGCACCGTGGTGGCCGCCGGGATGTTGCCCATCTCAAGGATCTGGCTCCAGCGATAACTGAACCAGCCGTTGCGTATCACCAGGCATTGCTGGTCGGTGGCAAACTGTCGCGCCACCGCTTCCATGCCGAATGTGCCGCTGCCCGGGACCACCGCAACTGCCTGGGCGTTGTAGACCTGTTTCAGGGTCCTGGAAATGTTCTTCATCACGCCTTGAAATGACTGCGACATGTGGTTGAGCGAGCGGTCGGTGTAGACCACTGAGTACTCGACCAGCCCCTCAGGATCGATACTGGGATATAGCTTTGACATGGGGTGACTCCTTTGGCAGAGATGTCAGTGGTATCGACCCTGCCCTAAGCCTTGGCAAATGACAAGATTGCTCGGGATCGAATTGCGACTTCTGTCGAGCGGCTGGCATTATCAGGTCGATTACCCTTAAAGGTTCCTACCTCCTTACGTTCGGTCGATAACGACCCGTTACGAAGCGCAGCAGCCGATCAAAAGCAGCCAGCGGATGGAGCGATGGAAAATGAGAGCTAAGCTTCCTTCTAATGTCGGGCTTATCACCCCACTGCGGCCCATTTAAAGTTAGCCCTTCACAACAGCCACGGAGGGGAGCCAATGAAACGCTTCGTAATGCTCATCGCGATCTCTTTGCTTGCCACTGCTTGTCAAAGCACAAATGATAACGGCATCACCCGACTTGATAATTGTGTCTGCTATAAATCGTCCGAGGGACAACCATTGCAAGCATCGCAAATGGCATGGAAAGACCCCGAAATGTTGCAGAAACAATTCTCACATTGCATTTGCCGAGCCCTGATTGACCTGAAGAAGGTCAATGATCCCAGTAAATATTTCGTGCCCGGAACCGAAATAAGAACGGAGCTGAAATAAAATAAGTGTTGTGGTCTAACAGACTCAGCTTTCGGCGTATTCGTTGCGTTTTCACACGGCCTCGGTCGATTTCGGCCCTTCATGACAGTCCGCTTTTGGCCGTTTTATGCCTGTCGCGAGAGGCAGAAAACGACCCAGGCTGTGTGAAAACGCATGCGCCATTTTGAAGTCCGCGTTGCTACGTAAAATCTGCCAGCGTTTGGTTCAGCAGCAGACCGGAAATTTGCGTAGGAACGCGATTTTCGTTCCAGTCCTGACTTTCAAATCTGCTCTAAAACGTTTTCACACAGCCTGGACCCATAGCGGACATCTCGTCTAGGTCACGGTATTCGACGGTGCGGATCAGCAAGGAAAATATTCTGCCAAATCGGTGTGCCTCGACCCTTTAAAGCGGCCGGTTGAGTACCAGTAAACGTGCCGCCAGAGCTGTCATTACCGCAGCGAAGCCATAAGCACCAAGGCGTTTAGATATCATGCCTTTGCTGAGGCGTCCATGCAGCCGTCCGGCGCAAAATCCGAGCAGGGAATGGAAGATCAATGCGATCAGCGCAAGCAACAAACCTAAGAACATCAATTGCAAGGTGACGCTGCTGGCACCTACGGTGACGAATTGCGGCAGGAATACCATGAAGAACAACAGCGCCTTGGGATTTAACAGGCTGTTGAGCGTGGCTCGGGCAAAGATCTTCCGAAACGAAGCCTGTGTAGCTTGAGTATCAGTATCCGCAGGAGGAGTCTTCAATGCCTGCCAGGCCAGCCACATCAGATAACAAGCCCCGGCCCACCGTAGCAAGTCAAACGCCGGCGCCCAACTCATCACCAGCGCACCGAGACCTGCGCTAACCATGACGGTCATCAGCACATCGGCCAGGGTTATTCCTAGTGCTGCGGCGAGGCCGGCGCGCCAGCCGTGGGTGACTGCATGGCTGCTGACGATAGCCATGTTAGGGCCAGGCACGATCAGCAACATCAAGGCGGCAACAATGAATAGGTAGAGGTTAGTGGCGTCCGGCATAGAGCAATACTTCCTTGTGTGAGAAGTAATGCTAACCGGTAGTAGTTAGGCAGAAGCAGATACAGTGGGGATGGATTTGGCCGCAACAGTCTGGTGTGGAGAGGCAAAATAATCCGTTCGACAGCATGGTGAAACAAGTTCGAGCGGCTGCTATTGGCCGATTTCAGCCAGTCGCGAAGGACAGAAAACGACCCAAAGCGGTCAAATCGCTAAACGCATGTTCCACCGACAAAGAATGGGATTCGCTGAATTTCCGCCTCGCTCATTACTCGCCAATCATTTGGCAAAATACCGTACTCGAACTCGGCGCTTTCCAGTGCCTCATCCAATCCAAGCATCAAGTGGTCGCCTTCAATTTGGAGTTCTCCGTAGTCCTTAAAGCGTATCTCCAGATACACCAGGTCATCGTCTTCGGCCTTCAGGCCGAAAAGCACGATAGCGGTAACGTCAGGCCGGAAATCGCTGATTTTCCTTACATAAGCAAATAGGTGACTTGTAGGCTGGGGCATGGCGTCGGCCGTATCTATTGATGGTGGGTTAGGGCATTTTATATGACTGCTCCTTAGCGTCGGCTCAGCACAACCTCTCGCGCACAGCCCTCAACACCGCTTCGATGTGCCAGGTTTCGACGCCGATGGCGACTGCTTCGCAGGCATCAAGCACTAACTCGATTTGGGTGGTTATGCCTTGTTCGAGAAGCAGTCGCTGCGCGTCTTCAAGAAGCCTGCGTTTACCTGTGAGCCAAAGTCGTTGTTTGCCCGTCAGCAACGCAAGGGTTTGCGGGTAGGTGCAATGCAGTTTTCGACGCAAATTGACCAGCGCCGGTTTGTCGCCTCGGTCAATTGCCGGGGTCAGTACATACTGGTTGCCCGACACTGCCTCCAGATCGTATTTGTCTTGCAGATACTCATCGACACTCATGCAACTGACGACCGTCTCACGCTCGCCCGTCATGACGTTGATCAAGTGCGCGTTAACACCGACGTAGCAGAACTCCGTCATGCCGTGGACGACGTAATCCTCACTGTTACTGCGAATAACCCAGTAATCACCGTTGGCGGAAAGCTCACATGACTGAATGACAAAACGCTCAGGTTTGCCATCTCTCATGACGACGTCAAACAGGCCAAGCACGATTTCACAGGCATGCTCGGCGGTTAGCACGGCGTTGATCTCTGTCACGCTTTACCAAAGCCAAACAATGAACGCAGCCAGCCTGCCGACTTCCGTTCATAGAAGGGTGCGGTTTGCTTGAGGAAGTAATCGCTAAGGCCTGATTCCCCTTCGTGAACGCGATAGAGGTCAACGGGTTCGCCATCCGGAGCGGTATCCCCGGCAACGTTACCGGCTTCGCGCATGACCAGTTCAATATCTCCGTCCGCTTCAATACCAATGATCAGATGAGGCTTTTGATCAGACGATGCGTCATGCATCAACGCCAGAAATGCACACTTTACGTTGCGATGTTTGGCGAGTAATTGTGTGAGCGAGTTGACCATCTTCGACGGATATTGCGACGGCTGTCCGAGCAGCACTTTGGTGTCTTTTTCGACCGTGCGCTGCACCGGCTTTTGGCCGATCTCGTCGGAGAGCAGATGGCGCACTTCCTCCGGGAAAAACTCTTTCCCGTAAGGAGACTTTGGATTGAGGAAAAGAGGGGTGCCCAGTGTGATTTCAAACAGCGATCTGGCCGGGATCTCTACGTAGGACTCTTCGCTATCTATGGATCTTTGTAGTGTTTGCAATGAAGAAAAAAACGGGATGACAGCGGAGCCGTCAGGCTTTTGCCAATGCGCGATGCTGATGTTGCTACCAGCCTCGAGGTTGACTTGACCTTCGCCAGTGCCGGCAGTGCCAAGGACGTAGATAGTGGAATTCAACAGAGTCTTGAAAAAGTCAGGTCGATGGGCCGGTTCATCCGCCGCCAGCCTGAGTGATTTTTCGAGGGTGTTTTCTTGCTTGGTATCCATGATGTCCATCGGCAGTTCCATCAAAACAGACAAAAAGTGAGCGGCAAAGAGCGCGCAGTTTTTCACGCGACGGTGAAAACAGGAAGAACAGCAGGCTAATAAATCTGAAGCATACGGAGAGTCACCCTGAACGGTTTTCCAAGGAGAGCTCCTCCATATCAGTGGTGGATGAAGAGCCAAATGCGGTTCGCCTCGAAGGGCTGCTTCTGGCCGATTTCTGTCTGTCGTCACCGTCTATATTATTGAGTCGAAAGCGGCTCTCAGCGACCAGCTCCAATCGACACTTTGCAAATGTTCAGCCAGACGAAATCAAACCAGCCCCTTTCCCACGAAATGCTCGCTCTGGAACCGTCTGTTCAACTCGTACCGCGTTTTTTGCACCACAATGACACCAGAATGCCTGTGGCAATCGACACCATAGGAATGCTTGAAGCAACGCTCAGTGTTGGAAACACCAACAGTATTTGCGAGTCGTTACCGCCGAGCATCATCGAAGCCCCAATCCCCATCAAAATACCCGCCAACAAATGAACGCCAGCCTTTGATGGGGTAAAGGCCTCGAAACAGAACGTTTTCCTGTACAGGGTAAAACTCAACATGCCTGCCAGCAACATAACAAACACCGCAATACGCCGGGCGCTGATTGCCATATCGGCTTGCCAGAACATCTGCGAAACATTGTAAAAGAACACACTAGGTGTCCATAACGGCTCGAACGTATAGAGCGCACTCGTCAACGCACCCAGCAGCATACTGGAGAGCACCAGGTGTTTATTACCCTGTATGCCGACCAAAAATATCAGCACCAGCGCCACTACACCGATCAACAGCCAGTAATGGTGGCTGGAAATTTCCGGCATCAGAATGGTTTTCTGTTCGGGCATCATGCGCATGTAATACCAGAGCACGATCCCCAGGACCCAGCCGATCATTGTGAACAGTTTATTGAAATTGCCACAGGCAAACTTGGTCAGCGTGCCTACGCTGCAACCGTTGTTCAGCACCGATGCCACCCCGAACAACAAGCCTCCCGAAACCAGTAAAGGATAGGAAATACCAGGCGAGTACAGCGGCAGGCTGACCTCGGAGAAACGATAGAGCGGGGCCAGCATCAACCCGAACAATCCACACGATGTCAGTGCGACAAACAACGTCGGGCGCCCCGCCAGCAATTGTTCGCTCGCTTTGACAAGGCACATACCCATGCGCTGCGAAACCCAGCCAATCAGGAACGCTAATACCAACGCCATCAGTAAAGAGAAAACCATGTTCGTGCGCCACTGCTGATTTGGATGGGCCGGGCCTCACTAGGCATTAGCGTAGCTCTCGATCAGGCTATCTGTGTATCTGACACAGCCGTAAGCTTTGCGTCGTTAGAGGCCCTTCATGACAGGCAGCTATCGGTATGAAGGCAAAAGTCGCTGGTAGCGCTGTAGCGAATCGGTATTGCGCCGGACATCAACGCCAGACAGATGACTTATCGGGTATCGCTCGATACCCTTACCTCCCCGTCGCCTGACGGTTTCCCGGTCAAATCCCATTTCACCCAGACGAGCATGTCATGAAATCCCCCGCAGGTTTGCTGCTGTCGGCTATCGAGTTGGACCGTGCCAGTGCCATTCCCCTGTACCGCCAACTGTATCTGCAGATTCGCAAACAGATACTCAACGGCAGAATCCAGGGGGGCGTGCGCCTGCCGTCGACCCGGACCTTGAGCAACGAGTTGGGGTTGTCGCGGATCACCATTCTCAATGCTTTCGATCATCTGATTGCCGAAGGTTTCCTGGCCTCGCGCACTGGCGCCGGTACGTATGTCGGCACTGAGTGGGAAAGCCGGGGTATCGAGGATGAGCAACCGCGCCAGCCACCGCGCCTGTCCGACTTGAGCCAGTCGATGCTGTCGCTGCGCAGCGATCATTTTCGCGGGGTGTCCTATGCCGACTGGGACCCCGCGACCCCGACCTCCTTCCTGCCCAGCCACAGCAGCTATGACGCATTCCCGCAGGCGATCTGGCGGCGCCTGATGAACCGTCATCTGCTCAAGCCAACCAAGGCCATTCTGGGTTATGGCGAGTTGCAAGGCTTGCAGGCGTTTCGCACAGCGATTGCCGAATACGTCTTCGATGCGCGTGGCATCGACTGCAGTGCCGGGCAAGTGGTGATCGTTTCCGGCGCGCAGCAAGCGTTCAACCTGTTGGGCATGCTGCTGCTCAATCCTCAGGACAGCGTCTGGATGGAGGACCCTGGGCACATCGCCGCGCGCATTGCGTTGCAGGCCCAGGGGGCTCAGGTGATTCCGTTGCGTATCGATGAACAGGGGATCGATGTCCAGCAAGGCCTGACCGAGTGCCCTGATGCCCGCCTGGTGTTTTGTACGCCGTCGCGCCAGCATCCTTTGGGCGTCACCCTGAGTTATGCGCGGCGCCAGGCACTCATCGACTGGGCTGCGCAGCATCAGAGCTGGATCATCGAGGACGATTGCGACAGTGAGTTTCGCTACAGTGGCCGCCTCCTCCCGGCGCTGTATGCCATGGACCAGATGGCCCGGGTGATCTACGTCGGAACGTTCAGCAAAGTGCTCTTTCCGTCACTGAGACTGGGTTACGTGATTCTGCCGCAGGCCCTGGTCGAACCCTTTTGCACCCTGCGCGCGGTCATGGATCGCAGTCCGCCTACCCTGCTTCAGGCGACAACGGCAGACTTCATGATCGAAGGCCACTTTCTGGGGCACATCCGCCGCATGCGTGCGCTGTACAAGGCGCGCCAAGAGGCATTGATCGAACAGATTGAAAAGCAGATTGGCAGCTTTTTCAGGATCACTCCGACGGATGCCGGCATGCACCTGATCGCCTGGCTGCCCCCTGAACTCAGTGACACTGACATCGCCCGGCAACTGGCCCAGCACAACATCCACACCTACGCCTTGAGCGACTACCGCATCAAACATGCCCTGCCGCCGGCGCTGTTGATCGGCTTTGCCGGCACGCCTGAAAACCAGGCCCAGGAGCGTGTCGAGGCGCTCGCCCGGGCCTTGTGCACCTTGGGTTATCTGCCGCCGACCACTTGATGCGAGGCAAGTGGTCTTATCAATTAACTGATAATGGATCTATCGAGAGTTCCTGACTGGCGCGATAAAGGCTGCGCCGGTAGACCCGGTGTCTGAACCAGGAACGACTCTAATGAACAATAAGATCCAGGAACGATTCAACGCCTTGCTGAGCCATAAGGTGGTCGAACACGGGGCTGTTCCCGTGCTGACGGACGCACTGGCCCGGCGGCTGCTTGAACGTCTCGGGCAATTGCGCCTGTTTGCCCACGCCTACCCGCTACTGACCAACCTCACCCACGGTCGTGTCACCCCTGCCGACCTGCTGGACTTCGCCTATCGCCACGAGCTGCAAGGCCTGAGCCTGCACTTGCTCGACGGCGAGGAAAACAGCCTGAGCCAAATGTCACCCGCGCAGCTCCAGGCGTTTGCCGCCAAGGCCAAAGCGCTGGGGCTGGATGTGCACCTGGAAATCAGCAGCACGCTGAAAAAGGATGTCGACCAGGTGATCGCCATCGCCAGGGCCCTGGGGGTGCGCAACATCCGTGTTTACTCACGTTATGAGGGCACGCTGTCGCGGGTCATGGACGTGATCGAGACCGACCTGCTCTACCTCGCACAACAGGCCGACGAACACGATCTGTACTTTGACTTCGAGCAGCATGAAGAACTCAAAAGCGGCGAAATCGCGCAACTGCTCAACCGACTCAACCACCCTCGCCTGCATGCTCTGTTTGACTTCGGCAACATGATCAATGCCTGCGAACAGCCCCTGCAGGCCCTGCGCAACCTGGCGCCGCACATCCGCCAGACTCACCTCAAGGGTGTGCGCATCGTCCCCGAGCAAAACGGCTTCGGCCATTACGGCGTTTTGCAGGGCAGCGACGAGGACGATCTGCCCAGCGCCCGCATGCTGTTCGAGCTGTTGATGCTCGGCGAAGCAGCCCCGCAGGTGATCGCCTTCATCCTCGAGCAGGAAAACCACTACGTGGCCCCGGCCTTCCGCCAGAGCACTGAGGCGGCCGATCCCTTCATTGCCTACCGGGAGATGAGCGAAACGCCGCTGCCGAACGGCTACTCCCTTGAGCGAATGCTGGCCGACGAACACCGCTGGGCGAACAACCAGGTCGCCTATGTCCGTAGCCTGCTGGCCGAATTGCGCACCTTGGCCGAACTAACCCTGGCCAGCCCTTCCAACGCCTGAACCTGACGACCCGACTACGCCCGGAGAACAATAATGACAATTCAAAACAAGGCCAAATGGCTCAGATTCCTGATCCTCATCCTCGGTGGCGGCACCATCTACAAGCTGGCGAACCTCAAGGACGCCTTCTATGTACCCATGCAGGAATTCATGGGCTTGAGCCACACTGAAATCGGCATGCTGCTCAGTGCCAACGCGATCATCGCCACCGCGCTGTTTGTGGTGGGCGGCCTGCTCGCCGATCGCTACGACACGCGAAAGCTGATCCCCCTCGGCCTGATCGGGACCGGTGGCCTGGGCTTGTACCTGGCGACCTTTCCGCCCTTCAGCAATTTGCTGATCGTGTTCAGTCTGTTGGCGATTTGTGCCGACTGCCTGTTCTGGCCCTCGCTGCTCAAAGCCATCCGCAACCTGGGTGACGATCAGGAGCAAGGCCGCTTGTTCGGCCTGCTCGAAGGTGGGCGTGGCGTGGTGGATACACTGGTGGCCTTTTCCGCTCTGGGCGTGTTCGTCGCCATGGGTTCGGGCGAAACCGGCCTGAAGTCGGCGATCCTGTTTTACTCGGTCATCGATATTCTGGCCGGCACCCTGACCTGGTTCCTGCTCAAGGGCGGCAACGCGCAGTCAGTGGCCAAGCCGAAGAACGGTCTGGCGAACCTGATGGAGGCGATCAAGGTTCCGGGAATCTGGCTGGTCAGCCTCAACGTGTTCATGGTCTACATCGTCTACTGCGGCCTGACCTACTTCATTCCCTACCTCAAGGAAATGTACGGGTTGCCCGTGGCACTGGTGGGTGCCTACGGCATCATCAACCAATACTTCCTGAAGATCCTCGGCGGGCCTGCCGGCGGTTTCATCGCCGACAAGCAGTTCAAGAGCACCAGCCGCTACCTGAAGTGGGCATTCCTGGCGCTGCTGCCGCTGATGGGCGTGATCATGCTGATTCCGAAAAGCCCGGGCTTCATCTATGCGGGCATGGCCGCCACCCTGTCCTTCGCCCTGATCGTGTTCTCCATGCGCGGCGTGTTCTGGGCGCCCATGGGTGAAGTCGGCATTCCCCAGCACATCACCGGCTCGGCCTTCGGCATCGGTTGCCTGATCGGCTATGCACCCGGCATGTTTGCCTACGTCATCTATGGCGCGATCCTCGACCACTTCCCCGGTCAACAGGGTTACAACTATGTCTTCACCTTGATGAGCCTGCTGGCCGTCGTGGGCTTCATGGTGTCCAGCCTGCTCTATCAAGCGGTGCGCAAAAAATCCATGGCCACTGGCGGGATGAGTGCGGCGCAAGCCTGATCATCGCCATGGACTCCGGGAGGAGGAATCGTCTACCACGCCGATCCCTCCTCCTGGCCACAACGCCGGAATGAACCGGCGCTGACTTACGCGCAGGCAGAAATCGGCCATGAGCGGCCACTCGAACACATCACCTGATCGGCTGTTTTGTAGGACGAAGCAGTCACCGATGTTCCGCTGCCAACATTGACCTGAATTGAGAAGTGATTTCTGAAGATAGCCCGGCACCTTCGAACACTGCGCAGGTGAAGCTAACGGGTGCAGGGCCTGGAGCAGTTATGATGCGGTCTGCAACCACAGCCACTGGACTGCTTCGATAAAGCGTGCGCCCCTCATAACCTACGGCATTCTGTTGTAAGAAGTCAGCGCTGTTCGATGTATGAGGAACCGTGTCGAGAAGCCCGGCCCTCGCAAGTGCCAGCGTTCCCCCACAGATACCGGCAATTGTCGCTCCACTTGAACGACTAGCATGAAGAAACTCTCGAATATCCGGTGCTTCTGCACGTTCCCAGACCATTCCTCCAATGACGACAACAACGTCCGGTTTCCAGTCCAGACATTGTTGCAAACTGCTATCGACAGTTACAGCCAATCCACCCTGCGAGCGGAACTGCCCCGTAGCAGAAGCGAAAAACCTGACGTCGATCCCGTAAAACGGAGACGCAGTTCCAGCAATGAAAGCATATTCCCAGTCCGCAAAACCGGGTGTCAGTATCAATCCCACGCGTGCCATCAGTCAGAATCCTCCATGAATGCAAATAACATATGGCGACAACGCACATACATCAAGGGCTGCTTTGGGTCGATCTCTGCCGGTCATGGTTTCATTGGTAACTTCGTTAGCTGATGTCTTGACTGAACCAATCTTAATTATTTTGGCTAGCGCCCCCCTGCACCCATTTCGGGTTGCCCCCCAAGAAGTAACCTTCCGCATTTGCTATGGAAAGGGCTTCGAGCAGCACCTGCTCCAGGATGGCAAAAAAACATTTGATGTGAGCCTGTTTCAATGCCTGAGGACGAGTCACCAGATAGACTTCCATATCTGGAAGTTGGAGATCCGGGAACAACTCGATCAAGTCCTTTGCCAGAATACGGGGCAGTACTGCCACACCCATTCCTCGCCTCACCGATTCGAGCTGAACCGCGAACGAGTTCACGCTGATCTGCGCGCGTTCCAGACCCGCGGCCTTTGCCGCACGCATTTGCGGCAACATGTCCAGCGGAGGAAGCAAGGCAATATTGACCGCAGTGGCCGGAGTCACCCCTGGATACCGTTTCAGATAACCTGCATCGGCGAAGACACCGTAGGCGAGCCGGCCTATTGGTCGATAAATCAGCGACGGCTCCCCCAGATGAGCTGTACGTACAGCAATGTCTGCCACACCGCGGACGATCTTGTGAAAGTCGGCGGTTACCATCAGCTCCACCGAGCAACGCGGGTGCAGAGAAGTGAAGCGACTCGCGGCCTCCAGCACACAAGACGAGAACCCCTCTCCTGCACTGACCAGGACACTGCCAAATAGCCCTGTGTGTAGCTCGGATATACCAGCAGCGGTTTGACGCCTCAAGCCAGCTTCCGCAGCCAGGGCAACTTCCACGAGGGATTGGCCCCGCGAGGTCAACCAGCATCCTTCAACGCCCCGCTCGACGAGTGGCTCGCCCAGTGCGACCTCAAGTTGGGTCAGGCGGCGGGACACGGTAGACGCCGCGATACCCAGCAACTGGCCAGCTTGAAGGAAGCTGCCACGCCGCGAGACTGCCAACAGCAGACGAAGATCGTCCCAATTTGCTTGCAACGCCATGCGTCCTGTCCTCCCTGGTCTGCATATGTGCAAAGCCATTATGCAGTAGTCGCTGTTTTTCGGGAGAGGCCTCAAAGGTATATCTACAGGCCCTCGAAACGAATGGAATGGACTGCATGACTACTGGACCCAAAGACTATGCGGAACGCGCCGCCAGTGCCTTCAATCGCCGTGATGTGGAGGCGATGCTTGCGCTGGTTTGCGAAGACTTCATCTACCTCGATGGCACCGGGATACAAACCGGTCGCGAAGCCATGCGCAAACGAGAGATCGCATTGTTCGAAGCACTCCCCGATGCCCAAGTGATTTTCAGCCCATTCGCCATCGGTAACGATCGTTTGGCGCTGACTGCCTTCCTGACCGGCACATTCGCCGCACCCTTGGTGCTGCCAGGCCGGGTGATTCCACCTCATGGACGCCATATTACCGCGTACTACGCCGCACACTTCACCTTCAGAGACGGGCTGGCCATCCGTGAAGAGGCCTTCTTCGACAGTGCGGTGCTGATGCCGTTAGCCTATCCAGCTGAGGGTTGAGCCATGAACAGCGCATTCGTTACTGGCGCAACCGGCTTGTTGGGCAACAACCTGGTGCGTGAATTGGTCGCTCGTGGCTACGCGGTCAAAGCCCTGGTCCGCTCAAGAGCCAAAGGTGAACAGCAGTTCAACAATTTGCCGGGTGTGGAACTGGTCGTTGGGGACATGGCCGATGTCGACGCATTCTCAGCGTCGCTGCAAGGCTGCGATACGATGTTTCACACCGCGGCGTTCTTTCGCGACAACTACAAGGGCGGCAGCCACTGGAAGGAACTCGAAAAGATTAATGTGTCTGGTACGCGGTGCCTGCTAAACCAGGCCTACCGCGCCGGTATACGACGGTTCATCCATACTTCTTCCATTGCCGTGCTCGACGGCGCACCTGGCACGTCCATCGATGAGACATGTCTGCGGGCCGACGCCGACGCGGATGACTACTACCGCAGCAAGATCCTCGCCGACCGTGTCGTCTTGTCGTTCCTGGAGGTCCATCCCGAGATGCATGCCTGCATGGTCCTGCCTGGCTGGATGTGGGGCCCTGCCGACATTGGCCCGACCTCCTCGGGACAGTTGGTTAACGATGTCGTGCACGGCAAATTACCCGGACTGATCCCCGGTAGCTTCTCCGTTGTTGATGCCCGCGATGTGGCATTAGCGCAGATTGCCGCGGCCAAACATGGGCGGCGAGGTGAGCGCTATCTCGCGGCGGGCCGGCATATGACAATGCGTGAGCTGGTGCCTATTCTTGGACGTATAGCGGGCGTCAAGACACCCGTTCGACAACTACCGCTCCCCTTTCTATTCACCTTGGCGGCTGTGCAGGAGATTTATGCGCGTCTTACCAGCAAGCCCATTCTGCTGAGCATGGCCACGTTGCGCCTGTTGGTACGAGAGAAGGACCGCACCTGTTTCAACCACAGCAAGAGTGAACAAGAGCTTGGCCTGAGTTTCCGGCCACTAGAGCTGACAATCACCGACACGGTGGCGTGGTACCGCGATCACGATTGGTTTGAGAGTCAAACCTTAAGTTCCCGGAACCGCACTCCTTCCACATTGACCGCACACCTGGACAAGGACGTAAACATAGAGTGAGTAGGGAAATAATCCTGATGCGTCACGGCCAGCCAAAACTGGTCGCAACCGACAAAATGTCAGCGCTCGATATGGAAGACTGGATCGAGCAATACAACCGGTCCGAAATTACCCACCAACCCGTCCCGGATGCCAGCATGCAGCTCGCCGCAACCGCCAAGGTGATTGTCTCAAGCAGCGCGCCTCGTGCGCTGACCTCTGTCCAGGCTCTTGGCCTGAAGCCCGCCCTCGTCGACGCGCTTTTCTGTGAAGCGCAACTGCCTTATGGTCACTGGAAACTGCCACGGCTATCGCCGTTTACCTGGGTATTTATCCTTCGAGTCTTATGGTTGTGCGGCTACTCACGCAGAGTCGAATCTGCCGGCACTGCGAGGATACGCGCCAGCACGGCAGCTCGACGACTTCAGTCCCTTGCCAACGAAGGACCGGTTCTGCTGCTCGGTCATGGCTTTATGAATCGAATGATCGCCAATCAACTGGTGGCCGATGGATGGGTTCGCCAAAAACGTAACGGCAGCCAGTATTGGAGTGCGACGGTGTATCAATATGGCGGTGTTTAAAAGGTGCCATCTGGCGCGGGGATTAAACGAAGAGAAAGTTCAGGTTGGTCGTTCATTTATAGAGATCCATTCTTTGGGACGCGAAACCACGTTTTTCTACCCGCTCAGCCCCGTACAAAGGTGGGAGCTTGGAGTGTAGATTGGCGATTTGTCTCGCTGGACAGATATCTATTGCTGCTGGTGGCGACAGGCAGGTGCATAAAGACGCATGGTCAGATTGAACGCGCCCTCGGGCGCAGGCAGCCAATTGGCCTCCTTATCTTTGCCAGGGCTCTCGTTTTGGATGTACAGGTCAAGAGAACCATCTGCATGGTCCGGATCGAGCTTGTTGATGTCAAAGCTTTTACCAGGTTCAAGACCAATTTTTTTCATCTGCGCGATGATCGGCTAGTCAGTGTCGTGGGGAGGATTGACCTCAAGGAGTTCGGCGGCGTATGCAAAGTACTGGTCGGCCGGCATGGTGTCGACCTGTACCTTGGGCGGCGTTTTCATGTCGATGCTCGGGTCAACTTTCACCATTACCGGCTCCACAGCCTTGCCCCAATGTGAGAGCGGAGTCACCTTGTAACCGGCCTGGATCTTATGCACCGCTGCGTAATCTGGATCTCCATCGGTCTTGGTGCGGTCAAGCTAGGTCCCAGCAAACTGGGAACCACATATCAGGCTCTCTATACTGACCATCCCTGGATGGTAGTTAGAGCGCAAAATATGCCCGTCACACCCAATCAAAATTCCCCAGTCGTTTTGGTCCTAGCTCAACAAAGCGAATTGGACAATCTTGTAGCCATTCGAATTGAAGCTATGCGCGAAAGTCTGGAGCGTGTTGGGCGATTTGATCCAGTGCGTGCGCGCGAGCGGTTTCTTAGCGGTTTTGAAGCCCACAACACACACTACATCGAGGTATCTGGAGAGCGGGTTGGTTTTGTAGTGGTCAAGCATCACCACAATGAACTCTTGCTCGACCACTTGTATGTGAGACCGGGCGCGCAAGGATCAGGGATAGGCTCTGCTGTTCTCACACAGATTTTCAAAGAAGCGGATGCCGCTGCGCTCCCTATTAAAGTTGGTGCTCTCAAAGAAAGCGCTTCGAATCGCTTTTATACCCGCCATGGCTTCCAATTCGTCGAAAGCAGTGAATTCGACAATTATTATGTTCGTCAGAGCGTTCCGCCGGTTGGCCCAGCTTGCTAGCTGGATGTGATGCACCTCGACGTACGTTTTTACACACTCTGGACCAATTTCTGCCGTTCATGAACGGCAGCAATGGATTGCCGCCCTTCGCGACAGGCCGAATCCGGCCAAAAGCCGCTGGTCAGGGCATCTACCAAAAAGTGGGCGATTTACTTAGCGCCATGCTATCAAGCAACGTCAAACAAACAACGCCAAAAACCCAGTCATTTAGCGAACTCCTCGCGCCTGGAATTTTTTCATGGCGTGAAGTGTAAAGCGCAAAAGGTGTCCTAGACTACAGGCTTAAATGGTCTGATTTTTTGAATTTTTAACCGCTGAAACTAGTGGGTTTTTATATGAATTCAGACAGTTTTCAGTCGCAGCACTGCCTTTATAGAATGCCCTCTATCGACCCAAGAGCGGGATGCAAATATGAATAGTGATTCCGTAGCGGGCTCTCGATTCAGCGTACTTGATGGATGGCGCGGCATAAGCATCTTGCTTGTCTTGGCGTGCCACCTGCTACCACTTGGCCCAAAGCCTTGGCAATTTAATGCCGCCGCAGGCGTTATGGGAATGGCTATATTTTTTACGCTATCGGGTTTCCTGATAACAAACTTTCTGCTCAACAACAGCAGCGTCGTTGATTTTTTAATCCGCAGAATCTTTCGGGTTGTGCCGCTCGCCTGGTTGTACATGCTCATTGCTTTACCTGTCATGAACAGCACTCCGGATTTCTACATCGCAAACTTTCTGTTCGTTGCCAACTGGCCGCCCATGTGGCTTGGCAGTGTAAACGGCCACCTATGGAGTTTGTGCATGGAGGTCCAGTTTTATTTCGCCATCGCTTTGCTGGTAGTTCTGATGAGAAACAAGTGGATACTGCTAATCCCTTGTCTCTGCATCGCCGTCACGATGTACCGAGTCATGAATGATGTCCATGTCGCTATCAACACTTATTACCGCATTGATGAAATACTTTCCGGATGCATACTTGCACTGATATACAACAATAGACTGGGCAACATCCTTGCGAAACTTCCGACACAAACGGGGATCGCACAAATATTTTTATGCCTCCTGTTTGTCTTGTCCTGTCATCCCGACGCGGGCTTCATGAACTACTTCCGTCCCTATCTTGCCGCAGCAATGGTGGGGAGCACGTTACTCAATAGTCGGACACCCGTTGCCCAGCTTCTGAATAATCGCGTTCTATTTTATATCGCCACCATCTCGTACGCTCTTTACGTTGTTCATCCGCTGCTAATAAATACTTGGCTGGGCAGCGGAGATACCGTCATAAAATACTTGAAGCGCCCTTTGTTGTTCGCCGCCATTTTTCTCACCGCGCATATCTCGACCTTCTATTATGAAAAATGGTGGATTGCTTTTGGTAAGAGATTTTCCAAGAAAGTAGCTAGCCAATCTGTTACATCGGCCGGTTGACTCATCATGGATGACGCGAATGGGATACCCTTTTGACCCGGTTGCAAAACGCTCAGGGAGAGCACCATGCCTGCACAAATCCAACTATCAGAAAATGTAACGGAGGCAGAGCGCCTCGCCATTCTGACCCCGCTGCTGGCCCATAACCTGACTAACGGCGGAGACGACGCGCATGAAACATTTGCTCTGCTGCTACGAGCCCCTGACAGGGACGAAGTCATTGGCGGGCTGTACGGGAAGATCTCCTATCGATGGCTACTCATCGATCTTGTCAGCGTTCCTGAACAGATGCGGGGCCAGGGTATCGGGGAGCGGTTAATGCGCATGGCCGAAGATATAGCGCAAAAGAAGAACTGCATTGGCATTTGGCTAGAGACCTTCAGCTTTCAAGCGCCAGGTTTTTATCGAAAACTTGGGTACTCCGAGTTCGGACGCTTGGCAGATTACCCACCAGGACAGACTCGACTCTATTACCAAAAGACGCTGTGCTAGCAGCGCTTTGAGTTGATTTTGCTCTCGTAGATCCCAACGCCCGGTGATGTGTATCTCAGGCAGCTTCGGCTAAATCGCTCAGCGGGCGTTTCTTAGTTTGGGGGCTGCCGGAGAAGATGTCCGGGCTAGACTCGCTCATCCTTGCAGCCCTGCCATACTGTTCAACATGACCAGAGCAACCTTCCGCTTCTACGAGGAGCTCAACGATTTCCTGCCGGCCGAACGGCGGCGGCAGTCCTTCACTTGCGAGTGCGCGCGAGCGGCGACGGTCAAGCACATGATCGAGGCGCTCGGGATACCGCACACGGAGGTCGAGTTGGTGCTGCTCAACGGCGAGTCGGTGGGCTTCGAGCGGGTGATTTTCGACGGTGACCGGCTGGCGGTGTATCCCAAGTTCGAAGCGCTGGACATCAGCCCGCTGCTCAAGGTTCGTGCGCAACCTTTACGGGTGCTGCGCTTCGTCGCTGATGCGCACCTTGGCGGGCTGGCCAACCTGCTGCGCATGAGCGGCTTCGACACCCTCTACGACAATGGCTTCGAGGATAGCGAAATCGCCGAGATCGCTGCGCAGCAAGGACGCATCGTGCTAACCCGCGACCGCGAACTGCTCAAGCGACGGATCATCAGCCACGGCTGTTACGTGCATGCCCTGAAACCGTCGTTGCAGCTGCGCGAATTGTACGAGCGCCTCGACCTGGCGCGTAGCGCGCGGCCATTCAGCCTGTGCATTCATTGCAACCTGCCGCTGCACGAGATCAGCCCGGAACTGGCCCGGTCGCAGGTGCCGCCACGCATTGGCATCCTCTATTCGCACTTCCTGCGCTGCGACGCCTGCCAGCGGGTTTACTGGGAGGGTTCGCACTGGCGCGGCATGTGTGCACTGCTGGCACCTCTGCTGTACCGATAGGCGAAAAAAGGCGCCATATTGGCGCCTTAACGGTATCAACCGATTTTGATTACAACCTTTCCAAATGCTCCCTTCGCAAGATGCTCGTAAGCTTCTCGTGCTTTCTCGAACGGATACACCTGATCGATTACAGGACGAATCTTGTGTTCGTTGAGGAATGCATTCATCCGGTCGAACGATGAGCGCGGCGCCACGGCAATACCGCGAATGGTCGTCTGGCGAAAAATGAGTGGCATCAGATTGAGTTCAACGGTCTGCCCGGTCAAAAAGCCGATCTGCGCAATACGCCCGGATGCCTTGGTCGCTGCGACCGATTGATTGATGCCGCTGCCACCGGCCACATCGAGCAACAGATCCACGCCTTTGCCTTCGGTCAGCTTCAGCACTTCGTCTGCCCAGTTCGGAGTAGTTCTGTAGTTGACGCCCGCTACGGCTCCCAGCCCCTTCACGGCTTGCAGATTCTCGTCGCTACTCGACGTTGCGATCACCTTCGCGCCAAGCGCAGTAGCGATCTGCACGGCAAATATGGACACACCGCCAGTGCCTTGAACCAACACGGTTTGCCCGGGCTGAATTTGTCCAAAGTCTACCAGCGAGTACCACGCCGTGAGCGCGGCAATCGGCAGCGTCGCCGCCTCTTCATCACTCATGTTGTCTGGCGCACCAACGGCGCTGTCTTCGTGGATGATCATGTATTCGGCCAAACCGCCAGGCAATGGCGATCCGAAACAGTAATCCGGTTCATTCGGCCCAGGCTCGCCATCCAGCCAACGGGAGTACAAATGCGAGTTGACCCGATCACCGACTTTGAAGCGCGTGACGCCGTCACCAACCGCGACCACTGCGCCGGCTGCATCACTAACCGGGATGAGGGGTTTGGGCACCCTATGCGGCTCATAGATGCCGTCAACGATCGCCTTGTCGCGAAAGTTGAGCGAGACAGCGCCGACCTTTACCAGCAACTCGCCGGCCTTGGGTTGCGGGGTCGCTGTCTCTCCCAGTTGCAGGTTGTCGAGCCCGAAATCTTTCAATAGCCAAGCTTTCATTGCGAATCTCCAAAACGAGTCAATGGCTGCAAACCGCAATGGGTTCGCCCTGGGCACATCTTTCGCTTTTGGGGGCGCGCAATAAATACGTAAAAAAGGACATGATTATTCTATCCTCAGGCAACAATTGTATTCGGCCAGGTAAGACATTATGGAATTGCTGCAATCAATGCGACTGTTCGCCAGGCTTGCTGAACTCGGCAGTTTCACTAAAGCCGCCGAGTCGCTGGACATCGGGCGACCTCAGGTCACCCGTTACATCCAGGAGCTGGAGACGTCATTGGGCGTGCGCCTATTCCAACGCACCACGAGAAAGGTGGCGCTCACCGCCGAGGGTGAACGGTTCTATGAGCGAGTGCAGGAAATTCTCGCGGATATTTCTGCTGCGACCTCGATGTTTGACCGCACCGGAGCAACGCTCGTGGGCCGACTTCACGTCGATATCCCGACCGCTTTCGCGCAAATGGAATTCATCAAAAGCCTGAAAGAATTCACTAGCACCTTCCCCGGCATCAACATGGTGCTGGGCGTGACCGATCGAGCCGTTGACCTGATAGGTGAAGGTATCGACTGTGCATTGCGAATAGGCGATTTACCGGACTCGACATTGATCGCTCGCCCCATCGCGATGGCAACCATGGTGACGTGCGCAGCGCCCAAGTATCTGAACGAGTACGGCGAACCCGAGACACTCGACGATCTAATCTCCCATCGAGGCGTCAACTTCTTGTCCGGTCAGAGCAACAGAACATTGCCTTGGCACTTCTCTGTACAAGGGCAGGATCGAGCGTTTGTGAGTAACGCCGGCATCACAGTCACCGAGTCGAATGCGTACGTTCAGTGCGGTGTGTCGGGCTTCGGAATAATCCAGGCGCCAGGAATCACCGTGGCCGAGTATCTGGACAGCGGCGTTTTGGTGGAGATTCTAAATCCCTATCGGCCAGCCCCTCGCCCTGTGTCGGTGCTGTACCCAAGCCGGACGCACTTGGCACCGCAGGTGCAAGTTTTTGTCGAATGGCTGCAAGAGCGCTTTCCGCAAATTCATCCTGACTGGCTGGAACAATAGCGATCATTAAATCGGTGCCGTCAACACCAGCATCCATCGGACAGCCGGCCTTCACTTCAAAATCAATCTCCATTTAATGCAGATTTCAAGGATGGCTTTCCAAACGCCAAAAACACCGATAACGTAATAAGAACTACAAAATAAATAGCGCTCTCTACATGAACAACTGGCTGACACTGATTCTCGCCTTACCCACGGCGAATGCCACCGAGCGCATGCGAGCCTGGCGTGCTCTGAAAGCCTCAGGTGCGGCGGTTCTGCGCGATGGTGCCTATCTGTTGCCTGATACCGGTGTCTGTCGCGATGCTCTGGCGTCTGTCGAGCGCGACATCCTTTCTATCAATGGCACTGTTTACATCCTGCCCGTGGTCGATCCGGAGGGTGAGCGCTTTGTCGAGTTGTTCGACCGTGGCGACGACTACAGCAAGCTACGCGCAGAGATTGAAGAGTGCCGTGGGCAGCTCAATCCTGACAACGCATTGGCCACCACCAAGCAAATTCGCAAGCTGCGCAAAAACTACGATCAGCTCACACACATCGATTATTTTCCAGGCAAGCCAAAGGAGCAGACTGATTCAGCCTTGCAGGCGCTTGAGACGGCTGTCAGCAGAGCGTTGTCTGCGGATGAACCCCATAGCCGCGACGAGCCCATAACGGCACTCAAACGTGGCGACTATCAAAGTCGTATCTGGGCAACACGTAAGCGTCCGTGGGTTGACCGTCTGGCTTGCGCCTGGTTGATTCGGCGCTTCATTGATCCTCAAGCTCGGATCCTCTGGCTGAATACTCCACATGACTGTCCGGCAGACGCGCTGGGTTTCGACTTCGATGATGCGACCTTCAGTCATGTCGGCAATCGCGTGACCTTCGAAACCCTGCAAGCCAGTTTTGAGCTTCAAGAGCCCGGCCTGAACCGCATCGCGGCCTTGGTGCACTACCTCGATATCGGCGGCATTCAGCCTTTGGAGGCGGCCGGCATCGAGCGCGTGCTGGCGGGATTGCGCGAAACCATTACCCACGACGACCACTTGCTGGCTGCTGCCAGCGCCATCTTCGACGGCCTGCTCGCCGAGTTTGTGAAAGAGGAACAACCCAATGCGTAAGGTGTTGGCATCAACGGCTGAAGAGGATCTATCGAGGCCGGAGGCGATCAGCTTGCGTGAGGCATTCTGGTTCTGGTTGAAGCTCGGCTTCATCAGTTTCGGCGGGCCAGCAGGACAGATTTCGATCATGCACCAGGAACTGGTGGAACGTCGGCGCTGGATCTCCGAACGACGCTTTCTCCATGCGCTCAACTATTGCATGTTGCTGCCTGGGCCAGAGGCTCAGCAATTGGCGACCTACATCGGCTGGCTGATGCATCGAACCTGGGGCGGAGTGATCGCCGGAGTGTTGTTTGTGCTGCCCTCACTGTTCATCCTCATCGCTTTGTCGTGGATGTACATCGCGTTCGGCGAAGTGCCTGTGGTGGCCGGCCTCTTCTATGGGATCAAGCCTGCCGTGACGGCCATCGTGGTGCAGGCGGCACACCGGATTGGCACTCGGGCGCTGAAGAATAATTGGCTGTGGGCGATAGCAGCAGCTTCATTTACCGCGATCTTCGCGTTCAATGTTCCTTTCCCGCTGATCGTATTGGGAGCAGCGTTAATCGGCTATGCCGGAGGGCGTCTGGCGCCTGAAAAGTTCAGAACCGGGGGCCATAGCGCTGCCAAAAAGTCCTACGGCCCAGCCTTGATCGATGACGACACCCCGTCCCCGGAACATGCCCGGTTCAGCTGGATGAAACTGGCGCTGCTGGCCCTTATCGGCGCAGCGCTGTGGGCGTTGCCGATGGGAGTCCTGACCGCGCTTTTTGGCTGGGAAGGTACCTTGACCCAGATGGGCTGGTTCTTTACCAAGGCCGCGTTGCTGACTTTTGGCGGGGCCTATGCAGTCCTCCCGTATGTCTATCAAGGTGCGGTCGGTCACTATGGCTGGCTTACCCCGACCCAGATGATCGACGGTTTGGCACTGGGGGAAACCACACCAGGGCCGCTGATCATGGTGGTGGCCTTCGTCGGCTTTGTGGGAGCGTACGTCTCACAAGTGTTCGGCGCCGATCATGTATTTCTGGCCGGGGCTGTCGCGGCCACCCTGGTGACATGGTTCACTTTCTTGCCCTCGTTCCTGTTCATCCTCGCCGGTGGCCCGCTGGTGGAATCGACCCACAACGAACTCAAGTTCACTGCACCGCTTACTGCAATCACAGCGGCGGTGGTTGGAGTGATCCTCAATCTGGCCTGTTTCTTCGGCTATCACGTGCTGTGGCCGAAGGGCTTCAGCGGCAACCTCGACTGGCCCTCTGCACTGATCGCCATTTTGGCGGCAATTGCCTTGTTCCGCTTCAAACGGGGCGTCATTCAGGTGCTGATGGCTTGCGCGCTCGTCGGCTTGGCGGTGCATCTGCTGCGCTAGAGAGGATGTATCGGTCGACGTTTACGGACTCAAGCAACGGAACAAACGAAAACGGGCGCCTTGTCGGGCGCCCGTTTTGTTCAGGATTGCGTGCTGCGGGTTTTGGTCGCTTGCAGCCTTTTCACCCACTGCTGAACGATGCAGACCATCGCAGCCAGCAGCTAAGCTTTATCAGGAGGCCTTCGCGAAACCCTGAAAAGTCAGGAGGCAAACAATGAGCAAACAACCTCAACCCCGGAGCCGCTCCAACCCCCAACCCAGATCTCGCCCGGTAGTGCCTGCCCTGACCAGTAAGACAGGCACCCAGTCCGGGGGCTTGCGCGGTAACTACCCACCGAAGAAGTCCAATTGAGCTCAAGCGTGTGGCAGACTTTGCAGTTGAGTCTGTTGGACTTCCCCATCAACCCTTATGGCTGATCAGTGCGAGATTTTCGATACCGATGTCCCGGCTTTGCTCAACCCTTTCGTGTTGTGATCGCCTGGTGTCGTGGTCGAGACTGCTCTGGCTTTGGCCACGCCGCGAGTGTCTTTGGAGTGGGCGATGCCTGAAGTCGCTTGGCCATGACCGCGATCACTATTGCTATCTCTGCCGTAGTGGTTTCCGCTTTCGCCATGGTCGCGAACAGCCTTGCCGGCATGATCGCTGCTCAGTCCATTGCCGCGGCCGTTGCTGTTAGTACCGCCGGAGTGATCTGAACCGCTGTGGCCGCCGCCTATACCGCCGCCGTGGCCACCGCCATTACCCCCTCCGTTTCCGCCCCCATTACCACCACCGTTACCGCCACCACCACCACCACCACCACCACCACCACCACCACCACCACCACCGTCTTTCGCATAGGCGGAGTTCATGATGGACAGGTCAGCAGGGAGTAATGGGGCGGCCGCAAGCATCAGGGCGCAGGACATTACAGCAATGAGACTCTTATTCTTTAAAAGCATGATTGCTTCCGTAGGGTTGGTTGATATCGCGAGTCTTATGACGCATTAAGCCCCAGACAGTTCAAGTCCTGCGACCGACGGATGCTGCCAGCGCTAGCGTGCCACGCTCCGTGTACCCGCGAACGCACTCGTGCCAAGCCAGCGCCACAAACTTTCCGCATCCTTCACCGCGCCATCTACACGCAGCTCTCGCGACTGAAGAACCTCCCGCGGTGTGCGGTCGCCCGCCCACACCTCGGTCAACGCGCGCACGCTGGAGTCCACGACGAGCGTCAGTTCGCGTCCGGGGTCGTCGCGGCACAGGTCTGCCACACCCTGTTCAACCACGAGCCACCACGCTTGCTCGCCGGGTCGCGCGTCGTGGAACTTGAAGTGGATGACCACCGGTCGGGACGGGAACGTTTCGATGCGCACGAACCGGCGTACGTCCCACATCAGCAGGCCCGCGTCGAGTTCGTCATCGCGAAGGCGACTGCCGATCCAGCGCGCGCCCCAATGCCCTAGCGCCATGATGATGGGGCGCAATTCCTCGCCCGCCTCGGTCAGGCTGTACTCCCAGACTTTGCCGGTGGCCGTGCGGTGCACGACGCCGATTTCTTCCAAATGGCGCAGACGTTGTGCCAGCAGGTTGGTGGACATCCGGGGCACGCCGCGGTGCAGTTCATTGAAGCGCTTGCTGCCGCACAGCAACTCGCGCACGACCAAAGGTGTCCAGCGCTCGCACAGGGCTTCAGCACCGCGCGCGACCGTGCAGAACTGACCGTAGCTTTCGTCCATTGCCTTGGCTCCGCAATTACAACGCTTCAGATTCTGAACTAGCCCCGCCACTTCGCCACGCGCACGCTGAAACCTCGAAAGCCAAATACCAAAGGAGCACGCCATGACCAAGGTAGCCATCATTCAGCTTCCGCCCGTGCTGCTCGATCGCAGCGCGACAATCGCCCGGGCCGTGCAATCGGTTGCTGAGGCTGCGGCAGCGGGAGCCTCGCTGATCGTTTTGCCCGAATCGTACATTCCCGGTTACCCGTCGTGGATCTGGCGGCTGGCGGCGGGAAAGGACGGGGCTGTGATGGGCCAGTTGCACACGCGGCTGCTGGCCAACGCCGTCGATATCGCGAACGGTGACCTGAGCCAATTATGTGAGGCCGCCAGGGCTCACGCCGTGACGATCGTGTGCGGCATCAATGAATGCGACCGGCAAAAGGGAGGAGGCACGCTCTACAACAGCGTAGTCGTTATCGGCGCGAACGGCGCCGTGCTCAACCGACATCGCAAGCTGATGCCAACCAATCCCGAGCGCATGGTGCATGGCTTCGGTGATGCCTCCGGTTTGCGCACGGTCGATACACCCGTCGGCCGCGTCGGTGCGCTCATCTGCTGGGAAAACTACATGCCGTTGGCACGCTATTCACTGTATGCCCAAGGGGTGGAAATCTACGTCGCCCCCACGTACGACACGGGCGAAGGCTGGATCAGCACGATGCGTCACATTGCACTTGAAGGCCGCTGTTGGGTGCTCGGCAGCGGCACCGTGCTGCGCGGCAGTGACATTCCCGACGACTTCCCGGCGCGTGCGCAACTGTTTCCCGATTCGGAGGAATGGATCAACGACGGCGACTCGGTGGTGGTCAGTCCTCAAGGCCGGATCGTGGCCGGTCCATTACACCGAGAGGCAGGCATTCTGTATGCGGACATCGACGTCGCACTCGTGGCGCCAGCGCGGCGGGCGCTCGACGTCACCGGGCATTACGCGCGCCCGGACATTTTCGAACTGCAGGTGCGGCGCACGCCTGCTACTGCGGTGCACTACATTGACGAATGAGGTCCGGCGGTATCGCCTGGCAATTGATCAAGGAGTCATGCCATGAGCATTGAACGGTCTTACAAGGGCAGTTGTTTTTGCGGCGCAGTCGAGTTCACCGTCAGTGGCGAGCCGGCCGCGATGGGCTATTGCCATTGCGAGTCGTGTCGGCATTGGTCAGCAGGGCCGGTCAATGCCTTCACGCTGTGGAAACCCGAGGCGGTGCAAGTGACTCGGGGTGCTGACAACATCGGCACCTACAACAAGACACCGCGCAGTTACCGCAAGTGGTGCAAGACGTGCGGTGGGCACCTCTTCACTGAACACCCGGGGATGGGGCTGATCGATGTGTATGCCGCGGTCATCCCGGATCTTGCGTATTCGCCAGGCGTTCACGTCCACTATCAGGAGACCGTGCTGCGCATCAAAGATGGAGTGCCCAAGCTGAAGGATGTCCCCAACGAATTAGGGGGATCGGGTATCAGCGTGGACGAATAGCGCTGTTTACGCCGGTGCCACCTTCAAATGGGCATAGGGATCATGCCCATTAATCAAAAGCACCGTTGAGCACTTCGTAGATGAGCCCGGTTGCCAGCGCGACCAATATCAAGTCGGTGCCAACTTGCTGCCACTCATACCCATCATAATGAGGCAGCCTGCCGATCAACCGGCCGTCCAGTTTTTTGGCAATCCCGGGGGGAAGCGGCTTACCTCGCGCGAGGTTCTTTTGAATGCCGGGTGGCAATGCAGGTCCGGGACTCCAGTAGTCTCGATACCCGCCAACGATCCCAAGAACGCTTCCGCGATTGATGCTTGGGCCATTATCCCAATCACCACCCCCGGAATTTTTGCCCTTGCCTCCCTGGTTGCCATGATCCTGGCTGTTTTGCGGATGCCCCTTTCCGTTTCCCTGGCCCTTTCCATTACCAGGATCGGCCAATGCAGTCACTGAACCGGAAACCAGCGCAAGGCATGTAATAGCTGCAATCAATGAGCGAGATCTGAGCATGAGTCGTTCCTTCAGCGTGGCGGGACATCTCTCAGTAATTTAGACGCTATCGACGATGTGGGTTCCATGTTCTCCCATCGACACCCAAGGCGTGGAGCGCTGTGTCGAAGACAGTCAGCTGGCGGCCGCGAAGTGGTCGGGCGCTTGCAGTCTGTGCAGAGCATCGCGCAAAACACCGCAGACGATGTCGAAACCCTTGCCCTGAGCAGCCAGCGCTTGCCACCCATCGCGGTTCGCCTGGATGCACTGGGCCGCACGTTTCATCAGTGATGCTCAATGCGCAGTAACCGTTAGTGCCACGGTAACTACAGCAATGGCTGTACTTAGCCAGGCTGCGTGTACGGGAGATAGCTAGCGGGGGAACGTGTAACAAATTAAGTCACGAACGTTTACCTACAGCGCAGATCCTTATACGATGAAGTCGCATATACTGCTCTCCATCAGGCAGAGTAAACTATGGTTATATTTGACAAAGCGGGCTTAACAAATTGTGTTTTTATAGTCAAGCAAATCTTGTGCGAACAAATTAGCGAAAGCTGTATACATGTTAAATTATTCCTACAATAAAATGCTATATCATTGGGCGTCTGAACGATGAATAACACTAACTTTCTGGCTGATAACGCTAAAACCTTCAGCATAGTTATAGTCAATTACAAAACACCAGAAATCACCAAGATATGCTTAGACTTATTGCACCAGCATGTGGCCAGCCACAACATCCCAGTATGGGTCGTTGACAACTATTCCGCCGATGAAAGCACTGAGTATTTACGTACGCTTGACTGGATCAATTTAATCGAACGTTCTGTTTCTGAACCAGAACCTGGGCATGTCGCGCATGGCAAAGCACTTGACCTGGTTTTGGAGCGAGTTGAAACTGATTATTTATTTCTAATGCACACCGATACATTTGTTTTCGATAAAAATGTTTTCCCGATGATGCTGAATAAATGCTTGAAAAACCAAAAAGTCGTAGCCGTCGGTTGTGTTGAGCAATTAAACCGCGGTACCACGAGAACACTTTGGCGCTTTAGCTCACGACTATTCAAACACCATTTCAGGCACCTGAAAATCTCCATGGGATTACGCTCCAGAGAACCAAAACCGTACAGAGAAGTCTACTTGAAGAGTTTCTGTACATTGTGGAACTGCAAACTTATCAAACAGCACAACATGCATTTTTCGATGGATGATCGGGTGCCTGGCTACACCCTCCAGGACCGCATGACCGAACTTGGCTATGTCGTTGAAATGTTATCACCGCGTAAAATCTTCAGTTATCTGGATCACATGCAGTCTGGCACTGTCGCAGCGGCTGGCGGCTATGAAAAGACTCATAGACGAACCAAAATGTACAACGATATCCTTAAGCGCCTGAAAAAAGAAGACAGCCAAAATTAAGCGACGAAGAGACACAACGAGCAGTGCGCTGGACGCTGCTTGAAGTCACCAAAACGTCTTTATATCAAGTTATTGGAGCGGTAATGGCACCCATCACTCAAGCACTACCTATGACCCTCTCCCCGGAGCTTGATTTCGACCAGAACGCCGCCAGCGCCTTGGGTTCGTCATTGGCCAGTGGCTATATTCAGGCTACGCCATTTCCGCACATCGTCATCGATAATTTCCTGGATGAAGAGCTGATTGCGAGTATCTGCTCGCACTTCCCAACCGAACCCACCCACAACGAAATGCTCTATGAGCGCGGCTATAAAGGCCAACTAAAACGTCAAATCAGTCCCAACGAATGCCCCCCCTATTTGAAGACTGTTTTCAACGCCTTCAACTCTGCCCCCATGTTGCAGTTTCTTGAAAAGCTCACAGGCATCGAAGGTTTGATACCCGACCCCTACTTCGCTGGTGGCGGCTTGCATGAAACGAAAAGTGGCGGTTTCCTGGGGGTACACTCGGACTTCAGGCTCAACAAAAAGCTTAATGTTGAGCGCAGACTGAATATCATCATTTATCTGAATGAAGACTGGCGAGAGGAATACGGCGGCAACCTTGAACTTTGGGATGTCGGGATGAAGACCTGCCTTAAAAAAGTCCTGCCCATTTACAATCGATGTGTCATTTTCAACACAGACAAAGACAGCAATCATGGGCATCCAGAGCCTTTAACAACGCCAGAGCACATCACGCGCAGGTCTATAGCGCTTTATTACTACACCGCAGGCACCATGGTGATCGATCCTGCACAAAGAAATAAAACCCACTACAAGCCAAGGCCTAAAGATCGTTTAAGCCTAAAGTACTACCTGGCTAAACTAATCAAGAAAAAAAACTAGACTACGAAAGCAGCCATTTCGCGCCATCTTCAGGGAAGATCATGGACATTCGATTGACGGAAGCCAAAGACTGGATGTTTTTGAAGCAAGTCCGTCTCGCTGCGCTGTTGGACACGCCGACAGCGTTTGGTGTGAGTTACCAAACGGCCGCTCAATACAGTGACGAGCAGTGGAAAGAGCGAGCCTCGTCAGCGGCCGGAGCGGAATTCTGGTTGGCCATCAAGGACGATAAACCGGTGGGGATGATCGGTGCCGGGGTCAGTCAAGCGAATCGCTACAACCTGATCGGCATGTGGGTTGAACCCGCTGCACGTGGTTCTGGTGTGGCAGCTCAGCTTGTTGAGGCGGTGAAATCTCGCGCGATCGGCAAAGGGCATGATCGCGTTTTCCTGGATGTCTCCCCGGACAATGCAAGAGCCTCGAACTTCTATCTAAAGCAGGGTTTCTCTTTCATCGATGAATGGGAACCTTTGGTCAGTCATCCGCATATCAGGGTTCAGACCATGCTTTGGACTGTACGGAACTGACTAATCAGACGCGGCTGGCCTCTCAGCACGCCCACGTTTGCCCGAGCGTCTCCAGACCGGCCTTTTGCAGATCCTCTGGGCTCATCACAATACGGAACTTGCAGCTGGCGTTGAAGTTGAGAAAAAAGGGCTCCGCCAATGTGGGGATGTCGGAGGGGTCTTGCACGTCGACCACAAAAATCCCACCACGCTTGCCATCCTGCTCGGTAAAGTACGCCGCCTCCGGTTTGATGCTGGTCAGGATGCGTTCAATAACCTCGCCCACCTTCCCGGCTTTGACAAGGGTGTTGAAGGGTTCGTTAGGGCACTCGACCATCAGTAACATCTTCATCATTCAATCCTCTGTTCAACTTGCAACGCTGTAGTGTCATGAAGAATAGCCAAGCGTTAGCCAACCCTCGGGCCGGGTTACGAGCGGTCATGCAACATGGCGATTTCGGGCTGCTAAAAGCGCCAAACCACGTATCATCCTGGCCGGATCGACTTCAGGCTTGTCGCACTAACAAGTGGGCCAAAAGCGGTCAATTTCGCTCCATTTCGTCTACCCTCACAAAGCGCCATGCAGCAACCAGCTTGC
The DNA here is from genome assembly GCF_057837605.1 of Pseudomonas sp. GL_093. NCBI lineage: Bacteria > Pseudomonadati > Pseudomonadota > Gammaproteobacteria > Pseudomonadales > Pseudomonadaceae > Pseudomonas > Pseudomonas sp. GL_093. Next base: position 4,617,767 of record NZ_CM174448.1, read on the forward strand.
GCTTGGCGTATCGACATTTTTGCCTTAATGCACCGGAGAATTTTCATGCTCAACCGTACCCTGGCATTGGCTGTCGGCGTGACGCTGTCTTTTTGCACTCTGTTGGCGCAGGCCGCCGACACCCTGAAAGTCAGTGCGATTCCCGATGAAGCCCCGACCGAACTGCTGCGCAAGTTCAAGCCGCTGGGCACCTACCTGGAACAGCAATTGGGCATGAAGGTCGAGTTCGTTCCCGTGAGCGACTATCCGGCCGTGGTCGAGGCGCTGGCCACTGACCGAATCGATATGGCCTGGCTGGGCGGCTTCACGTTCGTGCAGGCACGCCTGAAAACCGGCAATGCCATTCCGCTGGTACAGCGCGAACAGGACGCCCAGTTCACCAGCAAATTCATCACCGCCGACCCGGCCGTCAAATCCCTCGCCGACCTCAAGGGCAAGACCTTCGCCTTCGGTTCGGTGTCCTCCACGTCGGGCAGTCTCATGCCGCGCTATTTCATGCTGAAGGACGGCATCAAGCCGGAAACCTACTTCAGTCGCGTGGGCTATTCCGGCGCCCATGACGCCACTGTCGCCTGGGTCCAGGCCGGCAAAGTGGACGCCGGGGTACTGAACGCCAGCGTGTGGGAAAAACTGGTCGCCGCCGGCAAGGTCGACACCACCAAGGTCCGAGTGTTTGCGACCACCCCGGCCTACTACGACTACAACTGGACGGTACGCGGGACCCTCGACCCGGCGCTGGCGGCCAAGATAAAGGCCGCCTTCCTGGCGCTCGATCCGGCGAACCCGAAGGACAAGGAGATTCTGGACCTGCAGGCCGCCAGCCGATTCATCGAAACCAAACCCGAGAACTACAAGGGCATCGAGGAAGCCGCACGCGCTGCCGAACTGCTCAAATGACGTTGCATCTGACCCAGGTCAGCCTTACCCACGTTAACGGCGTCCATGCGTTGCGTGGTGTGGACCTGCACATCGGTGCCAGCGAACAGGTCGCCATCATCGGTCCGTCCGGCGCGGGCAAGTCGAGCCTGCTCAACCTGCTGGCCACCGCCCTGCGACCGGACAACGGCGAGCTGCAGGTGCTCGGCGAGCGAGCCTGGCAGCTGTCTGCCCGCCAGCGTCAGCGTCTGCGCGCGCGCATCGGCCTGATCCATCAAGCGCCCCCGCTGCCACCGCGCCAACGCGTTGTCACTGCGGTTCTGGCTGGAAAGCTGGGTCAGTGGGGCCTGGGCAAAAGTCTGCTGAACTTGCTGCATCCGGTGGATATTCCGGGCGCACGCGCGGCATTGGCGAGGCTCGACCTCAGCGACAAGTTGTTCGCGCAATGTCAGCAACTGTCCGGTGGACAGCTACAGCGCGTGGGCATTGCCCGCGTGCTGTATCAAGCACCCGAAGTGTTGCTGGCCGATGAGCCGGTTTCGGCCATGGACCCGGTGTTGGCCGAGCACACGCTGTCGGTGCTCTGTCGCCATGCCCGGCAGCACAACGTCACCCTGGTCGCCAGCCTGCATGCGGTGGAGCTGGCCCTGGCGCACTTTTCGCGGATCATCGGCTTACGTGATGGACAGATCATGTTCGACCTTGCGGCCAGCGAAGTCGACCGCGAGCTGCTCGACAAGCTCTACGCCAACGAACAACTGCAATCCCCACCGATTACTCCGGCGCCCTTGAGTGTGCAGATTCCCCGATGCTGACCCGTGATACCCGAGATCCGGCCACCCGGCCCCGCCTGCTGTTCACCTTACTGGCCCTTGCCTTGCTGTGGCCGGGCATCCACTTCAGCGAATTGGACCTCAGTGTTCTGGTGGCGAGTGACAGTCAGAGCGAGATGGGCCGGTTTGTCTCAGCCTTCTGGCCACCGGCCCATGGCGAGGAATTCGTTGAGCTGTTAGTGCAAGCCACTCTGCAGACCCTGGCCATCGCCACGGCCGGCATGGCACTGGCGTTGTTGTTGGCCGTCCCCGCCAGCCTGCTGGCCAGTCGGGCTCTGTCGCTGTCTGCTGCCTCCCGCGCCGGTCACCCGAGCTATTGGGGTCAACTGCTGCGTTGGCCGGTACGCGGTTTACTGATCTTCCTGCGCAGCGTGCCGGAAATCGTCTGGGCGCTTTTGTTTGTGCGCGCCGTCGGCCTCGGCCCGACTGCCGGGGTACTGGCCATCGCCATTACCTACAGCGGCATGCTGGGCAAGGTCTACGCGGAAATTTTCGAGTCAGTCGACCAGCGCCCGGCTCACGCGCTATTGCAGGCTGGCAGCGGCCGGCTCGCTGCCTTTTTCTACGGGATCCTGCCCAATGTCGCTGCGGAGCTGCTGTCGTACACGGTGTACCGCTGGGAATGCGCAATCCGCGCCTCGGTGGTGATGGGCTTCGTCGGTGCCGGCGGTCTGGGCCAGCAAATGGACCTGTCGTTGCGCATGTTCGCCGGCGGTGAAGTGGCCAGTTTGTTACTGACGTTTCTCGTCCTGGTACTGCTCGCCGATCAACTCAGTCGCCTGCTGCGCTGGAGGCTGACATGAACCGCTTGATCAACCTGACACTGCTCCTGTGTATCGGCGCAGCGGTGGTCGCCTCGTTCATCTACTTGGGCATCGACCTTGGCGAGCTGGGTGGCAGCGGCAACCTGAAGCAGATGGGCGCTTATGCGCAGCGTTTTCTCAGCCCGGACTTGAGCGCAGGCCATCTGCAAGCCATCGGCCACGGCGCCCTGGAAACCATCGCCATGTCCGCCCTCGGCACCCTGCTCGCGGCGGTATTCGGCCTGCTGTTGGCATTGCCCGCGGCCGGGCGCTTCGGCTGGCCTTTGCAGAGCGCGTCGCGTCTGGTGCTCAACGCCTTGCGCGCGGTTCCGGAACTGGTGTGGGCTGCGCTGATGGTCCTCGCCGCCGGGCTCGGCCCCAATGCCGGCACCCTGGCCCTGGCCTTGCACACCACCGGTGTGCTCGGCCGGCTGTTCGCCGAAGCGCTGGAAAACACCCCACCCGAACCGGCCGAAGCCATCCGCCTGCAGGGCGGCAATGCTGTATGGGCGTTCTGTTACGGATCACTGCCCAACCTGTTGCCGCAGCTACTGGCCTACATCCTGTACCGCTGGGAAAACAATATCCGCATGGCCAGTGTGCTCGGCTTCGTCGGCGCCGGTGGTTTGGGGCAAATGCTCTATGTCAGCCTCAGCCTGTTTCAGGAAGCTCAAGCCAGCACGGTCATTCTGGCCATGCTGTTGCTGGTATTTGCCGTCGACACATTGAGCAGCTGGAGCCGTCAACGCTGGGTCAAGGCCTGACGGCTTCGCAGCACCCGATGGCAAAGAGTTGTTCCAGACTAAGCCAACGGTTGGTGACTGGTCACACAGTGGATACCGCCACCACCGGCAGAGATCGCGTCGATGTTGAGCTGCACCACTTCACGATCCGGGTAGAGCTCGGACAACAAATCAAAGGCTTTGGAGTCTGCCGCCCTGTCACCAGACTCGGGCGCAATGACCGCCCCGTTGATCACGAAGTAGTTGATGTAGCCTGCCGCAAAGTCCGGGTTGTTGCGGCTGAACTTGCTCTTTCGTGGGTTGAGCGGTGGCGACAGGGTATGCACCTGCAGCTTGCGGCCATCGGCATCCGTGGCATTGTTGAGAATGTCCAAATGGGCACGCGTGACGCTGTAATCGTATGACTGAGGGTCGTTGTCGAGGTTGGCGATCACAACGCCTGGCTTGACGAAACGGGCGTAGAAATCGACATGGGCATCCGTGATGTCCTTACCTTTGATACCCGGCAGCCAGATGATCTTGCGCAAGCCCAAGCGCGCTTTCAGCTCTTGCTCGATCTCGGCCTTGCTCCAATCGGGGTTGCGGTTGGCATTGATCCAGCTGCTTTCGGTCATGATCCCCGTGCCATGACCATCCACTTCGATACCACCGCCCTCGCCCACCAACTCACTGCGGATATGACGGGCTTCCACGGTACTCGCAACCAGAGCGGCCAGTTGCGCATCCTCGCCATGCTGCTGTTTGTTGCCCCAGCCGTTGAAGTTGAAATCCACGGCGCCGAGCTCGCCTTTCTCATCGATGACGAAGTTGGCGCCGGTATCGCGCATCCAGATGTCGTCGAGTTCGCTGGTGACGTAGGTGATGTTAGCCGTACCGCAATGTTCTTCGGCCAGCTCCCGTTCACGCTCACGACAGAACACGGTCACCGGTTCATATCGTGCGAGGGTGCGAGCGATCAGGCCAATGGCGGCTTGTACGTCGGGAGTGAAATCCTCCCAGATCGCTTCCTGTGCGCCAAAGGCGATGAAGGCCCGCTGATGCCTGTCGCCCTCATCCGGCATACGCCAACTGCCGGAGGTAGCCGCTTGCGCGTGCAGGGGCGTCAGGCCAAGCCCGATAGACGCTGCCGCGCCCAAACCGGCGACTACCGATACTTGCTTGATGAACTCACGACGCGTCGACATGTGTTGATCCCTGGAGTGTTTGTCTGAAGTCATTTCGCGGTGGCCGTCTTGAACTTGGTCCAGGTGCGCATGCGCGCCCGCATATCGGGCTGCGGAATGTCCTTGCCGGGAATCAGCCGCGCATAAGTAGCTTCATCGAGGTAAATATCTGGGTTGTTGCGCATGGTCGCATCGACGCTCGCACGTGCCTTGGCATTGGAGGTGGGGTAGCCGGTGAAGTTACTGATGGCGGCCATGTTGTCCGGGCGCATGACGAAGTTGATGAACGCATAAGCGTACTCCGGATGTTTGGCGTCGACCGGAATCGCCATGGCGTCCATCCACACCGTGGTGCCTTCACGGGGAACACGGTATTGGAACATGGTGTTCTTGCCGGCGGAATCCGCCGTCCGTTGCGCCTGTGTCATGTCCCCGCTGTAACCGAGCGACAGGCACAGGTTGCCGTTCACCAAATCGGTGACCGGCTGCGACTGGAACTTGCGGATGTACGGCCGAAGTTTCAGCAGCAACTCACTCGCTGCGGCCAAATCTTCAGGCTTGGCGCTGCGTGGCTCCCGGCCCAGATAATTGAGCACGACTGCCAGCACTTCGTCCGGCGAGTCGATCATCGAAATGCCGCAGTCGGCAAATTTGGCAGCCAGCTCCGGTTTGAACAACATGTCGAGGCTGTTGACCGGAGCATCCGGCAAACGCTGTTTGATCTGTTCGGCATTGTAGGTCAGGCCGATAGTGCCCCAGGTGTAAGGGACGGTGGCCTGGCGGGAATACTCGTAATGCGTTCGCAACTTCTGCAAGCCGGGTTCGATGTCATCCAGCGCCGTGAGTTTTGACCGGTCCAGCGGTTGCAGGCTGCCGGCGCGCATCAAGCGTTCAGCGACGGTGTCGCCCGGGAAGATCAGGTCATAACCGCTGCCACCGGCGAGCATTTTGGCTTCCAGCGTCTCACTGCCATCCATGACGTCGTAGATCACTTTGATCCCGGTTTCGGCGGTGAATTTGGCCAGCGTGTCCTCGGCAAAATAGTCGGCCCAGTTGTACAGCCGGAGGGTTTTCTCTTCCGCGTGCAGCGCCGGCAAGGCACAACCCAGCGCCAGGCCCAAGGCACCGCTCAACAGCATTTTGATCGTGTGCATATCAAACCTCCTGAGTCTTCCAGCGTGCATGGGTGTGACGACCGTCCTGAGTCAACAGCGCGCCGTACATGTCCGGACGGCGATCGCGGTAAATGCCCCAGCTCAAGCGCTCTTCGCGCATCGCGGCCAGGTCCAGGCTTTGCACCAGCACGCCGGTGCTGTCGCGGTCGGCCTCGGCGAGCAACTTGCCCTTGTGATTGCAGATAAACGACGAGCCGTAGAAGCTCATCTGCAAGGTCGGATCAGTGGTCGCCGCCTCTCGGCCGACGCGATTGGCGGCCACCACCGGCAGCAGGTTGGCGGCGGCGTGGCCGCGCATGGTCATCTGCCAGTGGTCACGGGAATCCAGCGCCGCGCAGCCAGGCTCAGAACCGATGGCGGTGGGAAACAGCAAGACTTCAGCGCCCATCAACGCCAGGCAGCGCGCGGTCTCGGGGAACCACTGATCCCAGCAGATCCCCACACCCAGGCGCCCGAACGCCGTGTCCCAGACACGAAAACCGGTATCGCCGGGACTGAAGTATTCCTTCTCCTGATAGCCGATGGCGTTGGGAATGTGGGTCTTGCGATACACACCCAGCAAGCGCCCATCGGCATCGGCCACGCTCAAGGAGTTGAAGTAGGCATTGCCGGCCTTCTCGAACCAGCTCAGCGGCAGCACCACTCCCAACTCTTTGGCCAATGCGGCAAAGCGCTTGAGCACAGGGCTGTATCGATATTCGGCGGCCAGCTCCAGGTGCTTGTGGCTTTGCTCGATGCAGAAATACGGCGTGGCAAACAGCTCCTGCAACAGGATGACCTGAGCGCCTTTGGCCGCGGCTTCGCGCACCAGTTGTTCAGCCTGATTGAGGTTGTGTTGCAGGTCCCAGGTGCAGGGCATCTGGGTGGTAGCGATGGTCAGAAGCGTCATGGCATCAACCCTCCACCGGCCAGGCGGGCTGTTGCTGGGTGATGCAATGCACACCGCCACCGCCGTGGGCCAGGTGATTGATCCGCACCGGCACCACTTCTCGCCCGGGGAACGCCTGTCCCAGCACGGCGGCCGCCACGTTGTCGGCATCAATGCCGTAGGCCGGCATGATGATGGCGTCGTTGGCGATGTAGAAATTGGTGTAGGAGGCACAGAACACTTCAGCTTCGATGTCCACGGCATCGCTGGCTTCATACAACTCGATCAGCTCGAACTGTCGACCTTGGGCATCGGTGGCCAGCTCCAGGGCACGCCGGTTCTCGAGGGCAACTTCGGCATACACCGAGTGCTGGTCGTGGGTGGCGTCCACCAGCAACACGCCAGGGCGGGCGAACGCGCACACGCCATCGACGTGGCCGTCAGTCATGTCGCCGGTCACATAGTCCGGATCGCCTGGCAGCCAGATCGTTTTTTTCACGCCCAGCAGACGCGTGAAGATTTCCTCCATCTCCGCCTTGTTCATGCCCGGGTTGCGATTGGGGTTGAGCAACACCGACTCGGTGGTGATCAGCGTGCCCTCGCCGTCCACATGGATGGCCCCGCCTTCATTGCTCAGCGCGGTACCAAAGCACTCCACGCCCAAGTGATTGAGTGCGCGACGAGCCAGGCTTTCGTCCAGATCATGAGCCGACTTTCCGCCCCACGCGTTGAAACGCCAGCTCACCCCGGCCAGGCCTTGTTGCGGATGGCAGACGAAACTCGGACCGGAGTCCCGGCACCAGCTGTCGTTCACCGACAGCTCGATCAATTCGATGTTCGGCCCACATAACGCTTTGGCGCTGGCGATAGCAGAAGGGTCGACGACCAGTTTCACCGGTTCGAAACGGGCGATGGCGTTGGCGACGCGAGCGAAGTCCTCTTGCACCCGTGGCAATGTCACGCCCCAACCGGACTCCCAGAGTGCCGTATTGTGCGGCCAGACCATCCAGGTGGCGGCGTGCCTGACCCACTCGGCCGGCATCATCCAACCGCTGTTTCGAATTTCATTCTGCTGCATGACATGCTGCATGATAAAAAGCCCTTTAAGTTAAGCCATTGTGTTCAACAAAACTGCTTGGGTGGTCCTGGCATGCATGCTACGGCCTTAAAATCGGGCAAACAAACGATGGATTTTGCAGACAAATGATTAGAGGAACTTATCAACATGCTCAAGCACTGGCCGCCACTCAGCACCCTTCGCGGCTTTGAAGCCGCCGCCCGGCTGGGCAGTTTTCACAAGGCGGCCGCCGAGTTGCACCTCACCCAATCGGCGATCAGTCAGCAGATCCGCAGCCTTGAGGCGTACCTCGAACAACCCTTGTTCTTTCGCAATGGACGCAGCGTCAGCCTGACCGATGCCGGGCACGACCTGCTCAGCACCACCCAGGCATTGCTGCAACAACTGGCCGTCGGTATTCGCCGCCTCGGGCAATACCAGAAACCCAACCAACTGGTCCTCAACACCACTCCGGCGTTCGCCCGTCACTGGTTGCTGCCACGCTTGGGGGATTTTCGCCGCGAGCATCCGGACGTTGATCTGTGGATTTTCAGTACCGATGAAGTCCCGGACATGACCACCCAGACCATCGACCTCGCAGTGCGCGATGACATCAGCTCCCAAGCCGAGTGCAGCTTCAAGGTGCTGCACGCCGACCGCCTCTATCCGGCGTGTCACCCGAGCCTTTTGGCGTTGCCACAGGAACAGCGCACCACCCTTCACGGTGAGCGGGAAATGGATTGGAGTCACTGGGCGGTGGAGGCTGGCATCGATGTAGGCCAGAAAGATCAGGGGCTGAATTTCTCCGACCCCGGCCTGCTGCTGGACGCCGCGTGCGCGGGGCTCGGTATCGCCCTGGTCAGCCAGTTATTGAGTCGGCAGGCGCGTATCCAAGGATTGTTGCAACCCTTGGTGGAGCAAACCATTCGCGGCCCGAACTGGGCCATGCTGACCCATCGTGACAGTGAGAATAATGCGTTGGCGCGAAGCTTCAGTGAGTGGCTGTTGGGTAACCTGGAAGATCGCCCAACAGAGTTGAACGGCTAGAAAAATGGGGTGCGTCCAGCGATCAGGCCTGCCGCATCACCGGGCTTTTTTACGCGCACTGTCTCGTCCTGAATAAGGTTGCGGGCCTGAGTAACCGGCCGCCTGAATTACTTGAAAACCGGAACGGAAGCGGATTGGTTGGGCGCGCGCAAGTACTCTCGCAACCGGAGGCCAATCTCGGCAATCTTTGCCTCTCCCGCTTGCAATGCTTTTGGGTTGGTATGCACGGAGTAGTTTCCCAGCGCTAGATCATAGGGGTGAGGTGCTGCTGAACCGATCACGAAGACTGCATCTTTTTGCTCGGCCTTCAGCGTGACGGCATCGCTACCTGGCGCGAAGATAGCCATTTCTCCCGCGGTGATCAGGTCAGGCGCATAAAGGGATCCTCGGCTGACACTCAGCCACAACGACTCATGCCCCGGTGGCGGCACATATGTCCAGGATTCCCCGGCTCGTAGGGTGACCAGCAAATAATTCATTCCATCCGGGGCGCGGACCGGGCTCTGGACACCCTGGTGCGTACCAAGAATCACACGCGCAGGCCCCACTTCAAGCATCACGTCTGCCTCCAGGTACTGGCTATCGACACTCGCGTTTTCCAACTCGGGTGGTAGTGCAACCCAAAGTTGAAAACCTTGAATCCGCTTCGATGTACCAACTGACATTTCCTTCCCATGCCACACCCCGCCTCCCGCACGCATCCATTCGACGCCACCGTAGTCAATAGTCCCCGAACCGGCTTCGACATCTTCAAAGTGCAAATTACCTTCGGTAATGACTGTGACAGTGGCGATTCCCGAGTGCGGGTGCATTTGCATACCGTTAATGAATGAACTCTCACCTTCAAACAGATCAAGAAAAACGAACGGCTTGATCAAGTGGCCCAGATCTGAAGGACTCATCAGCCGGACAATCGGGCCATGCCGGCTTCCTGTGGTGCGGTAGACGATTTCGCGGTGAGCAATGGTTTCACCCAGCGTTGCAGTACGCATGTCTTTTTCCTCTAACCGTGAATGCCCTCGTCAAGCGCTCGAGCCAGGCTGCGGTGGCGATTGGTGTGGGCTCATGTTAGGGATTGGGGATTAATTTGATTAGTAGCTATAGTTGCTTTTCACTCATCCATTTTTGGCGCAATCAAGTGTTTGACCTCAATGACGTGGCTCTTTTTGTTCAAATCGTCGACGCGGGGAGCTTTGCAGGAGCAGCCCGACGCACAGGGGCGCCCTCCAACACACTCAGTCGGCGCATGAAGCTGCTGGAGGAAGCTATGGGGGTGCGTCTGCTGCATCGATCCACCCGCAAGTTGGTACTCACGGGCGCCGGTGAGACCCTATATGAGCGAAGCGCCAGTCAAGTCATCGAATTGATCGAGGTCAGTCGCCAGCTTGCGCAAGGCAGCCAGGAACCGACCGGAAGGATCAGGGTCGCAGCCCCCGCAGATTTTTTTGAGGTGTTCCAGATGGATTTTGTCGCTGACTTCCTCAGTCGATATCCAAAAGTGGAGCTGGACTTTGTGTTGAGCGATTTGCGAACTGACCTGATCGCCGAAGGCATCGACCTGGCATTCAGGTCGGGCGCGCTTCCTGACTCAAGTCTCGTTGCGCGAAAAGTCAGTACCGGTCGCCGCATTCTTGCCGCCAGCCAAAGGTATCTTGACCTTTACGGCACGCCAGAGGATGTCCGTGCGTTGGGCGAACACGCCTGTATCAGGCCATCCCATTCCTCCACGCAGACCCATTGGAATTTGATCGGCCCTCAGGGTGCGATCCAGGTCGGGGTCAGCGGACGATTTTGCGCGAACACTGCACAGTCCCAGTTGAAAGCCGCCATGGCGGGCCTGGGCATCTGCCTGCTGCCGGAACCCATTCTGCGTTCAAGCTTGAACGCCGGACATCTTGTCCAATTGTTACCGGACTATAGCCAGCAAAATAGCGACTTATCCATTGTTTATCCCAGCCGAAAGCAGATCCCATTAGCGGTTAGCGTGTTCGTGACGCAAGCGGTTGCTCATCTACAGGAACAAGACCCTCACCTCTTCGATCCTGCGTAACGTTCTTCTTGTCCGCGCGATAGCCACCACCCAAAGCCTTGATCAGCGCCACCTCGCTTTCCAGGCGCTGCCCCTGCAACAAGGCCAGGCCACTCTGTTCGGCCAGCAGCGGCAGGTTTGCTTCCAGTGCCGCCACCCGATTCAACAGGCCACGCTGGTAGTGCGCATCGGCACTGTCACGGTTGAAGCGCATGTTGCCGATGCGCGCCTGCTGTAACGTCTCCTGTACTTCCAGTCCCTGCAGCTTGCTGCCGGCCACAGCGACGTCACGCACGGCGTCAAGCACCGCTTGATTGTACTGTTGCACAAGGCCGTTGCTCAGGCTGCGGGCATTGGCCAGTTCGGCATTGAGGCGGCCACCGTCGAAGATCGGCAGGGTCATCCCGGGGATCAGATTGATCTGTCGGCTGCCATGGTCCCACAGGTCTCCCATGTGCAGTGCGTCGGCGCCGAAGAAGGCCTTGATGTCGAAACTCGGGTAGAAGGCGGCCTTGGCCGCATCGATGTTCGAATAGGATGATTGGACCAGCCAGCGCATGGCCTGTAGGTCCGGACGTCGCGCCAGCAATTCATAGCCCAGACTCTGCGGCACCCCATAGGCATGTGTCGGCAGGGATCGCGGCGCCAGTGGCAGCGCAACTTCAGCGCCAACACCGAGTAACGCGCGCATGGCTTCACGCAGTTGTTGCGTCTGACTGCGCAGGGAGACGATCTGCCGCTCGATCAGTGCCTGGTTGCTCAGCGCCTGTTGCTTCAGTGGCTGCGCCTCCAGGCCACGTTCGATGAGCGCCTGATGCGCGGCCACCACTTCGGCAGCAATGGCCGACATGCGCTGCAAGTCGGCGAGTAGTTGTTGTGCAGTCTGGATCTGGAAATACAGCAGGGTCACGCCGCTGGCCACCTCCAGCTCGACCCAGGCCGCTTCCGCCTGACGCGCGTTGCGTATGCCCAAGGCACTGTCGATTTGCGCGCGCTGCCGTCCCCAGAGATCGATTTGGTACGCGCCACCGAGGCCCACCACACCCTCGGTGTACCAGGGACCGGTGAGGCCGAGAGCCGGTTCGTTTTGGGCGAAAGGGCCAAGAAAACCATTGGCGGAAACGTGCTGGCGGTTGACCAGGGCGACCAGATCGACCTGCACGCCAGTCAGAGATTTCACCGAGGCTGCCTGGGCGCGGGCCTGGTCGATATGACTGCGAGCGATGGCGATGCTCGGAGCCTGAGCGAAGGCGATGTCGATCAACTGATTGAGCTGCGGGTCCCGATAGCGTGCCCACCAACGCGCTTCGGGCCAACCCTCGCGGGCCAGGTGCAGATCGTCGGCGAGGCGGATGCTGGCGGGGTCAAGCTGCGGCGCCAGGCTGCCCTCTTCGCGGATCAACGCGCATCCGCCCAAGGTCAGGCACAGGCCGAGAACCGCGCACAACCGGGTGCCGCCGTTCATGGGCGCAGCTCCACCAGCGTGCCGTTTTCAAAAGACTGCCAGTCTGGAAGCGAACCCAACAGACGACGTAGCTCATGTAACTCCCGCAGCAGTCCGAAGTCGCCCCGCCCCCCTTCCGCTGGCGGATCGAATGGCGGCAAGCCATCCAGCGCAACCGCCTGATCATTCAATCGCGCCGCGTAGCTGACCAGCCACGCACCCAACCGCGGCTGATGCTCGTCCAGCCAGATGCGCAGCGGCATTGGCAATTCGGCTTCGAGCGCAGCACGGTTGCGCTGCAACTGGCCGGTCAATAGAAGGATCTCCCGGGCCTTGGCCAGCAGCGTCTGGGTAAACAGTGTCAGCACTTCATGCTCCCCCTGTTGCCAACCGGGCTCCAGGGCCACGCGCGCAAGCATCGCCTCGCATTCGGCGAGCTGCCCCCAGCTGCGCAAGCTCAGTTCGTGCAAATGATCGACTGATGCATCATATTTGGGCGCACCCAATACTCCGGCGATGCTGTGCAGGATTGAAGACAGGCGCCGCCGCAAACCGTCACCTTCGCTTTCCGGCCACAGCAGACCATGCACCAGAGTGCTGACCAGAACGCCGAGAATGATACCGACCAGACGGTCGCGGATTTCGGTCATGTCGGTGCTCGGGCCAAACTGTTCGAGCAAAGCCAGGGCGAAGCAGAACATGATTTGCAAGCCGGCATAGCTGATGCGCTCGGAGCCCGCCGCAACCCACGCCCCGAGACCGATTACCGGCAGGCTCATGACCAACAGGCCGACCAGCGTCTCGATTTGCGGAATGACGAAGACCATGCACAGCAGTGCCAAGGCACTTCCCACCAGACAACCGCCGATGCGCAGCAGGCCTTTCTGGGTCGACGCACCGAGACTGGGTAAGGCGACGATCACGCAAGTCAGCATCACCGTGTGGATGCCCGGCCAGTCCACGGCGTTGTAGAACACATAGCACAACAGCGCGGCCAGCCAGCTCTTGAAGGCAAAAAGCAGGTAGTTGGGATTGCTGAAGGCGTCGCTTGCCAGCAGAGGCTCCTTCACCGGGATGTTGGCGGACGGGATCAAGGCCTCGCGGGGGGCCAGGGCGCGCAACGCCTCACGCATCTCCTCCAGTGCCGCAGGCATCAGCGGCCGCATCAGCGCCTCGCTGTGCAATGGCGATGGCATGGGGCCGCCCTCGATGGCCTTGGCCAGCGCCACACAATCCTGACGTAGAGCCGCCAGCGCTTCGACATCCGAGACTGGCGCGTTAAGGGATGCTACGGCGGCATACAGTCGCGAGATGCACGTGATCAGCGCGAGATGCTGCACCTCGTGAGCTCGATAGCCGGTATCGCGCATGCTGGTGAACTTCAGCAGTTTATGCAGGCTGAGCACGCCCTGCTGGACATCAATCGGGCTGATTTCCAGGGGCTTTGTTCGCCCCTCTCCCACCTCCCCCAGACACGCCTCGACCTGAGCCAGTTGACGCTGCATCGCTTCGCGCAACAACTGCTGCGGTTCTTGCGGCAGCAGCAACGTGTTGACCAGCAGGGTGACCAGCGTCGGGTAAACCACAGCCATCCACACCCAAAGGCAGCCACGTAACAGCAACTCGGGTTGCGCAACGAGATCCACCAGGCTCTGCACGTAGATGGTGACGATAGCCACCACGAAAAACAGCGGGCCAAGGCGCGTGGCACGCATGCCGAACATACTGACCAGAAACACCACGCTTGCGCAGACGATACGCAGCAGTGGATAGCCGTAGGTGAACTTGAGCAGGAGGATAGCGATACCGATGGCGAGCGTGGCGCTGACGATGAACAGGATGCCGGCCATACGTGTCAGGACCACGTTGGTCTGGCTCACGAAGAACACCATGATCAGCGACAGTGCCAGTAATGGCACCTCCAGACTCATCGAGAGAATGATGACCAGCGTGCAAGCCACCAGATTGCGCAACAGCGCGTTGCCGCGCCCGGGAAACTCCGCCAACTCGGCGACGACGAAGCGCCATAGACGCTCAGGCCAGCCATCCACGGCCGTCATTGCGGCTTACCTTTGTCACCGTCGGCATGGATCACGGCTACCGCCGATGCGCCGATGCGGAACAGTTGCGGGTCGGGTTGATCGACACGGATGCGTACCGGGAAGCGTTGCGCCACCCGCACCCAATTGATGGTCCGTGCGACCTTCGGCAACCCGCTGACCTGGGTGCCGCCATCGTCGGGGAAGACACCGAAGCCAATGGAGTCCACGGTCCCGCTGAAAGCTCGCTGGCTGTCGCTCATCAGGTACAGCGTACTGCGGCTGCCGGTATGGATATGGTCCAGCTCGGTCTCGCGAAAGTTCGCCACCACGTACCAGCGCCGCGTATCGATCAGGCTGAACAGCGGATGCCCTGCTGCCGCGAACTGGCCGTCAGAAGTCGTCAGGCCAACGATACGTCCGTCGAAGGGTGCGCGCACAACACTGTGCTCCAGATCCAGCTCGGCGCGGGCGATCTGCGCCTGGATCACTGCGCGCTTGGCGACCAACGCGTCAACCCCGCTGACGGCAGCGGCGGCTTGCTTGACCTGTAGCTGCGCTGCATTCAATTCGGCACGGGCGCTTTTGGCGGCGGTGCGCGCCTGGTCCACCTGCTCCTCGGAAACATAGCCGCGCGACAGCAGTGGTTCCATGCGTCGCAAGGTGTCCGCCGTCTGCACAGCAGCCGCCTTGGCCCGTTCGATGCTGGCTTTTACGGCATCAGAGTTGAATTGTTGGGCATCGACCTGGCGCTGGCTGAGGATGATTTCCTGGTTCAGCGCTTGCAGTGACGCCAGGGTCTGATCCAGCACGTCCTGATACGGACGAGCATCAATACGCAGAAGCACATCCCCCTGCTGCACCTGCTGGCTCTCGCGCACTGGCAGCTCGACGATGCTGCCGCTCACCTCGGGGGTGACGTTGATGGTATCGGCATAGGCATAGGCGTCATCGGTACGCGGAGCGTTGTCGAGTCGCCAGACGACCCACAACAGCAATGCCAGAGTCAGCCCCAGCAACACCAGGATCAGGACGCGCCGGGGCAGTGTTTTCACAACATTTTCGCTCATGGTGGGCGACTCCCGGTCAGGTCTGGAAGAACAGCAACCAGGCACTCAAGGCGAACAACGCGGTCAGCACGGGGTAAGCCAGCGCCGGTGGCGTCAGCCAGGCCCCCAAACCGCGCCGAGCCAGAAAAGTATGGACCAGCAACGCCAGCAGCACAGCGCCAAAGATGCAGAACAGCCAGTCGGGAAAATAAGCCCCCAGCACGGGCACTGATGGCGAGCTGGAACAGGCTGATAGCGTCAAAGTCAGCAGCAGAAAGCCCTTGCGCCAGGTTCTCTCTCCCTCCTTCATGGAGCTCATCAAGTCCCCTCCACTAAAGGGACTACTATAGTTCACGCAAAAACGGCCAGCGACGCGCCAAGCGGGCTCCCAATGCCAATCGCCCGGGGCCCGCGACAAAAATCGTCGAGAAGACGATCAGTAACAGCCAGGCGAACTGCCCTTCGGCCAGGCTCCACTCCGGATGCACCCAGATCACCGATACCGCGAGCAAAAATAGAACCGGCAACGTCGCAAGGCGCGTCAGAACGCCCAATACGATGAATACCGGACACAGTACTTCGGCGAAAATCGCCAGCGACAAGGTCAACAAACTCCCCATGCCAAATGGGTCTTCGATCAATCCCAATTCGTGGTCAAAATGGAGCAATTTGGGGATTCCATGCACTGACACCAGCATCAGACACCCAGTGATTCGTAGCCAGCACAGTGCGACATCGGCGGCGGTCGTTGTCGTCTCAATATCAGTCGTAGACATGTTCCCTGGTCTCCATAGAATTGAAATGAGCGTAGTCATGGGTGATTGAAATCAGCCGCTCACCCAAGTCCGCAAACAATTCACTGATCTGCGTATGCCCTGTCGCAATCCCCCACTTGGGAAAATAAACCTGTGCGTCTTCAGCGAACAACTCCAGGATATTGCGGCCATCCGGGGCGACACCGCCTGCCCCTAGAATGCAAAACAGGAACAACCAAAGGCTCCCCAAAAACCTGTGAAATCATTGACCGGCACTGACGACAACCGGGCCCTGTCGTGACTGTGTGAGTGGACGGCGCAAGGGCCGCTGCACTGATGCGTGCGGGCAGCGACCACCGCATTGGGTTTCCAGTGCCCGGGAACGTTAATGACAGGTGACCAATCCGGCATGACCGGAAGCGCGGGGGGAGCCAACTGATCGAATTCACCGGCGCCATAAACGACCTTGCCCCCCACCACCGTCAACACGGACTCGATCCACTTGATCGCCTCTTCATCGACGCTGAAAAAATCGGCGCTCAAGGCCACCACGTCAGCCAACTGACCGACCTTGATCTGCCCTTTCTTGCCCTGCTCCGATGAGAACCAGGCACTGCCATGGGTATACAGCTGCAACGCCGTATCCCGTGAAAGACCTTGTGGATAGAGCGTCATCCCGCCCACCGTTTTTCCACTGACCAGCCAGTACAACGATGTCCACGGGTTATAGCTGGAAACCCGGGTTGCGTCGGTGCCTGCCCCCACGGGCACGCCTTCGGACAGCATCCGCTGGATGGGCGGTGTCTGCTCGGCGGCCTTGTTGCCATAGCGCTCGACAAAATATTCCCCCTGGAACGCCATCCGGTCCTGAATAGCGATTCCGCCACCCAACGCCCGGACGCGCTCAATATTTTCAGGGGTGATGGTTTCGGCGTGATCGAAAAACCAAGGGAGGCCATTGAAGGGAATATCTCTGTCGACCTTCTCAAAAACGTTGAGCATCCGCGTGATGGATTCGTTATAGGTCGCATGAAGCCGGAAAGGCCAACGATGCTCGACCAGATGACGAACCACGGGCTCCAGCTCTTGTTCCATGCTCTGGGAAAGATCGGGGCGCGGCTCAAGAAAGTCCTCGAAGTCGGCAGCAGAGAACACCAGCATTTCACCGGCACCGTTGTGACGGAAGAAGTCGTTGCCGTCGCCCGGCTTGACCATGCTTGTCCAGCTCTTGAAGTCCGACAGTTCCTGCGTTGGCTTTTGAGTGAACAGGTTGTAAGCGATGCGTACGCTCAATTGATTTTTATCGGCCAGCTCGCGAATGACCTCGTAGTCGTCGGGGTAGTTCTGGAAGCCGCCCCCCGCATCAATGGCGCTGGTGACGCCCAACCGATTGAGCTCGCGCATGAACTGGCGTGTTGAGTTGACCTGATACTCCAGCGGCAACGTCGGGCCTTTGGCCAACGTCGAGTAAAGGATCATCGCGTTGGGGCGGGCGATCAGCATGCCGGTAGGATCACCATTGGCATCGCGCTGAATTTCCCCGCCAGGCGGATTGGGCGTATCGCGGGTGTAACCGACTACTTTCAACGCTGCCCGGTTCAACAGCGCACGATCATACAAATGCAATACGAACACCGGCGTGTCGGGGGCGGCTTTGTTCAGTTCGTCCAGCGTAGGCATTCTCTTTTCGGCGAACTGGAACTCCGTCCAGCCGCCCACTACCCTCACCCACTGTGGCGCAGGCGTACGATCAGCTTGTGCCTTGAGCATACGCAGGGCATCCGCCAGCGAAGGTACGCCTTCCCAACGCAGTTCCAGATTGAAATTCAATCCACCTCGAATCAGATGGAGGTGGGAGTCGTTCAGCCCGGGAATCGCTGTGCGTTTGTTCAAGTCAATGACCTGAGTGGCACTGCCACGCGTGGCCATGATTTCTTCGTCACTGCCAACCGCAATAAATTTCCCGTCCTTGATAGCCACGGCACTGGCCGTGGGTTTCTCGCGATCAACGGTGTGAAAGCGGCCATTGATCATGATCAAATCGGCGTTCATTGTGCCTCCTCGAATACTCGATGCTGATGAACCTGCTGATAGGGCAAACGGTAGTGCGCACCACAGCGCGCCCACGCCTGCGAGAACTGAGCTTTCGGCAAGAAATCGTCTGCAACTGCTATCGGTAGAGTCCTTTTCATGGACGCTCCCCGCCTTTATCACCATTGAGCCAAGGTGCGAATAGCCGGGTCACAGGCGGCATGAACAGGTAAACCACCAGCAATACGATGGTCAGCGTGATCACCACATTGCTCTGCAAGTACCCTCCCAGCCACGGCACCCGTGCGAACACCGGGCCCCAGCACAAAGGGACAGCCAATGACAGCGGAAGGATGACCAAAAAGGTGATGCAAGCCTGTTTCCACCGGGGCGGCGGTGACGCCTGGGATGTCTCGGGAGTGAACCAGAACTCGCGGCCCTGGCTGACCTCGAGTTGATCACCATCGGCCAGCAGGTCTTGCACCTCAACCACCAGCAAACGACGGTCCTCGGAGTCCAGCCAGGCCTGAAGTTTCTCCGTGCAGGAGAAGCGCAGAACGCTGGTGAAGAGATGAATACCGTCACGGCGGCTGCGAAAAACATCCACGCCCAAGTGCCCCTCATAACCCTTGGCGGTATCGACTGTTTTTCGAAGCCAGGCTTCATAGGCGCCCTCACTGCCCTGCCGGGTTCGGTGCCGAACGACTAACGTGGCCACTTCATTGGCATTGTAAATGCTCATTGCGACCTCCTGGGCTGCCCGTCCCGTGAGTCAATACGGTCGTCAGGCAAGTTGGAACCTGCCCGTCCATCCGCACTCGCCTGAGAGCGCCTTATTCCCCTTCGGAATGAGGCGCAAAACAGATCAGTGACTTTCAGAGGCGTTGAACATCGTTTTGGCGTAAATCAAACCAAGACCATAAGCGCCACCATGGGCAATGGAGGTTTTGACCGTCTCGTTGTAGGTGTCGCTCCGAGCCCAGTCGCGTTGCAGTTCCAGCAGGTACTGAAGCGAAGTCATTGGACGCGCGCCTGCCTGGATCATACGGCTGATGGCGCGTTCGTGAGCCTCATCTGAAACGTCACCGCAGGCGTCACAAATGATGTAGACCTCGAACCCTTGTTCGAGCGCCGATATCGCAGGGCCCACGATGCAGACCGACGTCCAGAGACCGGCAAGAACGATTCTATTGCGGCCGATCTTGTTCACTTCGACGGCGATTCGCTCATCTTCCCAGGTATTCATGCTGGTTCGATCAATGAGTGCCTGACCAGCAAAAGTCGAGGTGATTTCTTCAAACATAGGGCCTGAAAAACTTTTCTCAGCGACCGTGGTAAGAATGGCCGGAACACCAAATTCCTTTGCTGCTTTGGAGATCAGTGCAGCGTTGTTTCGAAGGGTGACGGCGTCTATGGATTTGGTGGCAAATGACATCTGAGATTGGAAGTCGATGAGGATCAGAGCGTGGTTGGAAGGATCCAACAGGCCTTTACCGGGTGCTGCTTTTGCAGTTGCCATGACACTTCTCCAGATACGTTTGGGAGTGTGCATTCTCATGGTGTGCTGGAGCAGGCGATTGTATGGATGTGCGATTTTGGAAGGTTTGTGCTGAGATAATTGCTGTTTCCGGATCCGGATCGGAGCAGACCGCATGTCTGGACATACGCCTTTTTTACGCGATCCCAGATGTTTTCTGAGCGATTCGCCTGTAAAAACGGCTTTGCTCCACGAAAAAGCCTGTACCCCGAAAATGAGGAAGCTCGAGCATGCGTCCGATGTCCGATAAAGCCATGCCCTCTGCCTATACACCGACCATTGATGAGTTCTTGCTCATCCATTTCAAACACAGTATCGAGGCGTCTGACCCCGTCATCTATCACTTGGCCTGTGCGGTGATGCCCATGCTCAACCAGCCTGATGAAGCCAATCGCTTTTTTATCGATCAAATCATGATGGCCATGCAGGCGCACCTTTCCCTCCATCAGGGTCAGAGAAGCGTTGCAGTGTCTTCGAAGGATCGAGGCCTGGCGCCCTGGCAGCAGAGACGAGCAAAGGAAATGTTATGCGCCCATATTGCCGATGGTGTATCTGTTGAAAAACTGGCCCGTGAGTGCTCCTTCTCTCGCTGCCATTTCAGCCGGGCGTTCAAGCTCAGTCTCGGATCGAGCCCTCATCAGTACCTTCTGCAACTACGCGTGGACAAAGCCAAAAAACTGCTCCTGAACCCCTTGTTGAAAATTACCGATGTCGCTATTGATTGCGGATTTTCCGATAGCTCGCATTTCACCAAGGTATTCAGTCGATGTACCGGGTTCTCGCCGTCTTACTGGCGTCAGCTCAACACTGGCTTTCGATAATCCCCTTAGCCCTGAGGGCTCCTCTGTGACCACACCATGGATCTCTCAACTCACCACCGATAAATTCACTGTGGTAAGGACACAGCAAAAAGATCCTGACGTAGAAAGGCTTGTGGACATACCGTGCCTTGACATGTTTTCAATCATTGTTCAGCTGGAGGACTTCGCTGATCATCGACTTTGGCGCGGGGGACGGCTTGCTTACTCCGGCGGTTACAGAAAAGCCAGTGCATCGTTACCCTTTATGGGAGACGAGTTGAGGTGCCAGCACCGGGCCCCCTATGACAATGTCCGTTTCAATATTCCACGCTCAACCTTTGATGATCTTCAGCAGGAAAATGGAATCAGGCGCTTTGACCGTTTCCAATACGATCAGGGTGGCAAGGACGAAACCCTCCATCATCTCGCCTGTGCCCTGTTGCCGACCCTCAACCAATCGAACACACGGAACCAACTGCTCCTTGACCACATTTTTTTCGCTACCTGTGATCATGTGCTGCGTCGTTACGTTCGTGGCGGGACGAACAGCGCTGATGCCAATTGCAAGCTGACAACCTGGCAGCTCGTGCTGGCAAAGGAAATCATCGCCACCCACTTGGCGGGTGATCTCTCGGTCGACACCATTGCCAGGGAATGCTCCCTGTCACGGAGCCATTTCTCCCGGGCATTCAAGCAGACCACAGGGATGACACCTCATGCCTGGTTGACGCAAATGCGCGTCGAAAAAGCCAAAGAACTGATACTGTCCCAACCCTCGAAACCCATCTCTTCTATCGCCCGCGAATGTGGATTTTCAGACCAATCCCACCTGACTCGCGTGTTCACCCGGTTGCTCGGGGTCCCTCCCGTAGCCTGGAGGCGGCAACGTGATGCAAGCGTCTTCCTGTATCGATGAAGTCGGGCCAAGCGAAGCGCCTGGTCGGATGTTGTTTGGCTGAGTATCCGCAGGGGCTCGCTGGCGTGAGCTGCCTCACCCCACGGTTCGCGCAGCGCGCACTTTCGCGTGTCGCGAGAATCCGATTTTGATGCCAACCAGCATGGGCGCGGCCACTACAAAAAGCAGGGCAACAGCGATGAACGCTGTGTCGAAGGCAATCACAGTGGCCTGACCTGACACGACCCGGCCCAGTAGGCTCACCGCTGCCCGGCCAGCGGCCGCTGCATCCATCCCTTTCACCGTCAGCATGGTTGTCGTGGTCGTCAGCCGTTCGATGAGCGCAGCTCCTCCGGGGGTGACATTGGCGCCGAGGACCACGGCATTGGCGAAGACGTTATGGTCGATCAGTGTCTGGAGCCCTGCGACGCCCATCAGACCACCCAACTGGCGCCCCGTATTGAAGAGGCCTATCCCGCAGGCGAGGTTTCGGCTGTTGAGGTCGCTGAACGCGATCAGCGTGATCGACAGAAACAGGAAGCCAAGGCCCAGACCGCGCAACAGGATGGCCGCCATCATGTCGTCCGTGCCGCTTTCGCCGGTCGAACCGGACAGCATCCACATCGCAACCATGATCATCAGGATTCCAAAGGGCACTGTGGCGACCGGCGGAACGCGGCGGACCTGCATGAGATAAGCAGAAATGAGGAGTCCGCCGATAAACAACCCGCCACTGGGCAACAGGAGCAGGCCGGCATCGGTAGGCGTGAACGCGAGGACCGACAGGGCGAACGCCGGGATCAAAAACGCGCTGCCAAACAAGGCGGCGCCGGCGACAAAACTGACGATAAAGGCGAAGGAAAAATCGCTCGATTTGAACAGGGTGAAGTCGAGCAGACCTTGGCCTTTGGCCAACACTTGTTGGCCGAGAAATGCCAGCAGCGCGGCTGTGCCGATCACAGTTAGCCAGAGGATGCGTGGTTCCTCGAACCAGTCCCATCGACTGCCCTGGCTGAGAGCGTAGGTGAAGCAGAACAGCGTGGCAGCGATCAGCGCGAAGCCGACCCAGTCAAACGGACGGCGCCGGGCCTTGGCTGGCATCGGGCCGTCTGCGATCAGCAGAAGTCCGGTCGCCGCCAGGGCCACCGGAACGACGCTGAAGAAAATCCATGTCCAGGATTGGCTATCGATCAACCACCCTTGAAGGGCCGGGGCGAGCGTCGCGGACGCGACAACGGCGCCCATGGCAAACAGGGCTTGAAGGATGGGTTGGCGAGATCGCGCAAAGGCGCGAAATATGATCGCCTGCCCCCCGACCAGCAGGGTGCCGCCAGCGAAGCCCTGAATAATTCGAAGCGCGATCAGCAGGTCCAGCCGAGCGGTGATGGCGGCAATGCCGCATGCCGTGCCCATGACCAAGGTTGAGCCGATGATCACATGACGCGGATTAAAACGCGTCAGCAGCCAAGGCGCGGTCATGAACCCGATCAGCTTGAGCGCGGTGTAGCCGATATCCAGCCAGGCGAACTCATCAGGCGTTGCATAGGTGTCGCCGATGATGTCGCCGCGTCCGAGCGACAGAACGGTGCTGGCGATCGCTTCCGTCAGCGTGGCAAGCACGATGCCCACCATGAGCAAGGCACCGGTCGTAGCGCGGGTGTTGCTCCGCGTCGCGCTGGCATCCGCGTTCATGATCCCTCCCCGTGCGCAACCTCAACTCGGGCGGACAGGCCCGGCACGATGCGGCCCGGCAATGAGTTGTGGACAAGCCGGATCTTCACCGGAACACGC
This sequence comes from Pseudomonas sp. GL_093, assembly GCF_057837605.1. Classification (NCBI taxonomy): domain Bacteria; kingdom Pseudomonadati; phylum Pseudomonadota; class Gammaproteobacteria; order Pseudomonadales; family Pseudomonadaceae; genus Pseudomonas; species Pseudomonas sp. GL_093. Next base: position 4,640,702 of record NZ_CM174448.1, read on the forward strand.
TGCACGACACGCACAAAGTTGCCGGTCGCGTTGTCGGTGGGGAGCAGGCTGAACGCCGACCCGCTACCCGGTGCAAAGCTGTCGACCACGCCTTCAAGTGCCCCGCTGGGGTAGCCGTCGACTGTGATGCGCACGCGCTGACCGGGGCGGATTTGTTCGAGCTGGGTTTCCTTGAAGTTCGCCACGATCCACACATCATTGACCGGCACGATATCGAGCAAGGCAACGCCCGTCGTAACAAAGCGGCCGATGCGAACCTGACGGTTACCGACCACGCCATCAACCGGCGCGCGTACCACGGTGCTGTCGAGATCGATCTGGGCAAGATCTCGTGCGGCCTGCGCCTGCGTCACCGCAGCCACGGCAGCTTCCCGCTCGGCCACAAGGACGGCGATGTGTTGCTGTTGCGCCTCCACCGATGCCGAAGCGGCCGATACCGTCGCTTCGGCTCTGGATTGTGCCGCGCCGGTTTCATCGACCAGCGCTTGGCTGACCGCGTTGCTGACGATAAGTTTGCGGCTGCGATCGTGGGTTTTGGTCGCCAGATTCATCTCGGCCACGCCCGAGCGTCTCTGGGCTTCGGCCTGTCGAATCAGGGCACGCTGAAGCTGGGTTTGCGCGTCGACATGGGTCAGGCGAGCCTGGGCAGCGCTGACATTGGCCACGGCTTGCGCCAGCCGTGCGCGGTAGTCCCGATCATCGATACGGAACAGGACGTCACCGGCCCGGACGGTTTGGTTGTCCTCGACCTCGACCGCAGTGACATAGCCGGCAACCTTGGCGGCGAGCGACGTGACGTCGCCGCGCACGTAAGCGTTATCGGTGGAGGTCGCACCGCTCGAAAGCGCCAGGGCCCATCCGCCAGCCAGGACCACCACGGCACCGATGCACAGCAAGATGCCGATCTTCTTTCTCTTGCTTTGCCGCACCACCACGACAGGGATCTCGGCGCTTGCGCCGGTGGCAATGGCGGCCTTGTCCTGAAGCGCGTTCATGTTGTCATTTCCTGTTCAATGCCTGGGACTACAGCAGCCACGGGCGGCAGTGGCCTGCCGCCCGGCTGTCGAGCATTCATGTGCGCGTCATCGGCTCACTTTTTGATCGGTGTAACGAGCGTCTTTTCATCGGTGTCGAGGACGAACACGGCCAACAGGCGTGCGGGTTGGGTGTCGCTGGCGTTGGCGCTGACTTCGTGCACGGAGCCCGGCTCCTCTACGAAGTTTTCGCCGACGTTGTAGATCTTTTCCGGCTCGCCTTTGACTTTGATGCGAAACGAGCCCTCCAGGACCGTTGCATAAATGAAAGCCGTTTTCGGATGGGTGTGGGACGGCGACGCGGCGCCCGGCCCATACTCGACGACTACGCCTTTCATGCTCTTGCCAGGGATGTTGGGAATGGGACGGTCAAACACGACCGTCACCTTGCCGGAGGGCGGCTCAGCGGCCGACACTGCGCTGATCGAGAGCGCTGCGAAGGCAGCGGCCAAGAGGTATCGGGTAAACATGGCAATTCTCCTTCTTGGTGTGAGTTGTGACGTCGCGGCCTGTTACCCGGCCGTCGACTGACTGAGCCAGTCTTCGAAGCGGATCGCGCCCAGACGCGGGTTCTTGCCGGGTGTCAGCGATTGATCGTCAAGCACGGCGCCGTAGTAGCGCGCGTGTACGTCCGGTACGACCTGGCGAGTATCCTGAGTGGCCCGCAGAAAGCGCCTGATCAGCTCGTCTAGCGGCATGGCTTCGGGCCCCGCGACTTCGACCGTGCCATTGACCGGCGCTGCCAGCACGACGTCGGTGAGCGCCGCCACCACGTCGTCGGACGCCAACGGTTGGATCAGCGCCGGCGAAACGCAAAGCTCTTCGCCGACGGTAAACGAATGGGCAATGCCGCCGACAAATTCGAAGAACTGCGTCGCACGCAAAATGGAGTAAGGAATGCCGGACGCCTTGATGAGGTTTTCCTGCGCGACCTTGGCCCGGAAATAGCCGTTCTCGGGAAGCCGTTCGCTACCGACGATCGACAGGGCAACGTGATGCCGAACACCGGCGGCCGCTTCGGCGGCGAGCAGGTTACGGCTTGACGTTTCGAAGAAATCGAGGACGGCCTGGTCCTCCCACGACGGCGCGTTCGCCACGTCGACGACGATGTCAGCACCATCCATCGCCTGGGCCAAACCCTCGCGGGTAATGCTGTTTACGCCCGTGCTGGGGCTGGCTGCGAGCACGTCATGACCGCGCTCGCGGAGGTTGTTCACAAGTTTCGATCCGATGAGGCCGGAGCCTCCGATGACGACGATCTTCATGGGCTTTCTCCACGTGTCGACTGCAACCATTGCGTCGGTGTAAAGGGAGATTGCCTGCGCGCGTCAGCGAAGTCCTTGTGCCTGCTGTGGGTTTCCCTCCATGAACGCTTGGTTTTACGTCCAAAGAGGCCGCTGCCCGACGTCGTCATCGCTGCGGACGGTGCGGCGGGTTTAGCGCTGCCGTATCATCAATTTCAAATACTAATCGCCAGTCGCCTGGAACACGGAGTTGAGGGCGCTCGCCAGGGGAACCTCACTTTGCCATTCGTGTTTGAAGACTACGTGCTCGATCAGGAGCGCCGGGAACTCACCTTGCGCGGACACGTCGTGGACATCGGGCCGCAAGTCTTCGACTTATTGCTGCAGCTCGTCAGCAACCGCGATCGCGTCGTCAGCAAGGACGACCTGCTCAAGACGGTGTGGTGCGGTCGGATCGTTTCGGAATCGACGATCACCAGCCACATCAATGCGGTGCGCAAGGCCATCGGCGATAGCGGCGAAGAACAACGACTGGTGCGCACGGTCGCCCGAAAGGGCTACCGCTTCGTCGGCGAGATCAAGGTCGGCGAGATCGACGGAGCACGACAACCTGACGGGCCTGGCACCGGCGAAATTGCGCCCGTGGATCCGAAGCAAACACCGCCCTCCTCGCTCGTCCTCCCGGACAAACCCTCCATTACCGTCCTGCCCTTCCACAACCTGAGCGGTGACCCGGAGCAGGAGTATTTCGCCGACGGCATGGTCGAGGACATCATCGCCGCCCTGTCGCGAATCCGCTGGCTGTTCGTCATCGCGCGCAATTCGAGCTTCACCTACAAGGGCCGCGCGGTGGACATCAAGGGCATCGGCCAGGAGCTCGGCGTGCGTTACGTGCTCGAGGGTAGCGTGCGCAAGTCCGGAAACAAGGTACGCATCACCGGGCAACTCATCGACGCAACAACCGGGATGCATATCTGGGCGGAGCGCTTTGAAGGCCTGCTCGACGACATCTTTGAACTGCAGGATCAAATCGCCGAAAGCGTCGTTGGCGCCATCGCGCCGCAGCTGGAGCGAGCGGAAATCGAGCGCGCCAAGCGCAAACCGACGGAAAGCCTGGACGCCTACGACTATTACCTGCGCGGCATGGCAAAACTGCACAGCGGCACCCGGGAAGCCATCGAGGTGGCGCTGCCGTTGTTCTACAAGGCCATCGAGCTCGACCCGGAATTTGCATCGGCCTATGGCATGGCATCCTGGTGTCACTTCTGGCGCAAATTGAATGGTTGGATGATCGATCGGACTCAAGAGATCGCCGAAGGCATACGGCTTGCGCGGCTGGCGGTGGCACTCGGCCGGGATGATGCGGTGGCGCTGACGCGAGGCGGACATGCGCTTGCCCATCTCGCTGGCGATGTCGATGGCGGCATTGCCCTGCTCGACAGGGCACGCCTGCTCAATCCCAACCTCGCCCCCGCCTGGTTCCTGGGCGGTATCCTGCGCGCACTGCGCGGTGAAACAGATGAAGCGATTGAGCATTTGACCCATGCCGTTCGCTTGAGTCCGCTGGACCCGGAAATGTTCCGGATGCAGGTGGGAATGGCGCTCGCGTATTTCTTCGCCGGGCGCTTCGACGCCGCTTCGGCCTGGGCAGAGAAGGCGCTGGGGAACCTGCCCACCCTCCTGCCCTCGGTTGCCCTGATGGCGGCCAGTCATGCGCTCACCGGGCAAATGGATAAAGCGAAGCAGGCGATACAGCGCCTGCACGAGCTGGAACCCTCGTTGCGCGTCTCCAACCTGAAAGACTGGCTGCCAATCCAACGGCCCGAGGATCTCGCGCGGTTCGCGGATGGACTGCGGCTGGCCGGGTTGCCCGAGTGACCGAAGCTCAATTGCAGCGTTAAAATTCGACAGATTTGGTTCACATTTTTGAGGATGACCACCGTATGTCCAGGCTCGACACCTCCCTGCAAGACACCGCCGCACCTGAAGGCGTTTGTTACGGCTGCGGCAGCAGTAATCCGCACGGGCTTCACATCAAGAGCTTCTGGCATGACGACGGTGTGCATGTCATGGCCGAACACTTGCCTGACGCCAAGTATTGCGGCTGGCCGGATCTGGTTTACGGCGGGCTGATAGCGATGCTGGTTGACTGCCATTCGAACTGGACGGCGATGGCTTATCACTACCGCACGGAACACCGCGAAGTCGCAAGCCTCCCCCGCATCAATTGCGTCACTGGCAACCTCGGCATCAAGTTCATCAAACCGACACCGATGGGTGTACCGCTGACCCTGCGTGCGAAAGTCGAAGGTGAGGTTGGACGCAAAACTCGCGTTATCTGTGAGGTCTACGCGGGGGATGTGCTGACAGCTATTGGAGACTCCGTTTTTGTTCGTGTGGATACTGAGCAACTGGCTGCGGTTGCTCATAGTCGGTAGGTTGCTTCTACCCATCACTTCTAAACGCGACCGATTATTCACAATTCGTGCGCAACGCCTTTACTTTAGTGCTCTTGATGCAGAATCTGCGATGAATATGCTGTTCATAGGTTGAACCCGTGATCTCGCATAAGACAGAGAAAGAGCCCACTCCATGAACAGCCCTAGAACGCTCTACCAGAAGCACATCGACAGTCACACTGTTTGTCCTCTCGATGACCAAGGCCATGTGCTTTTGTACATTGACCGACAAGTCGCTAATGAATACACCAGTCCGCAAGCATTCAGTGGTATGCGTGAAGCCGGCCGCAAAGTCTGGCGCCCAAGTGCAACGCTAGCGGTTGTCGACCACGTTAACCCGACTGCGCCTATTCGCATCGCCACCATGCCGGACGCCGGCGGCGCACTGCAGGTGTCGTACTTCGAAGAAAACTGCCGTGACTTCGGTATCGAACTGTTTGACGTGCTCGACAAGCGCCAGGGTATCGAACACGTCGTGGCTCCCGAGCAAGGCTTTATCATGCCGGGAATGGTCGTCGCCGCGGGTGACAGTCACACCACGACCTATGGTGCATTAGGCGCGTTCGGTTTTGGCATTGGCACTTCTGAAATAGAGCATCTGCTGGCATCGCAGACGCTGGTCTACAAGCGCCTGAAGACCATGCGAGTCACCGTGAATGGGACACTTGGGACAGGTGTGACGTCCAAAGACATCATCATGGCGCTGATTGAAAACATCGGTGCTTCGGGCGCGACGGGCTACGCGATTGAGTTTGCAGGGCCGGCGATCAATGACCTCAGCGTCGAAGCCCGAATGACCATCTGCAACATGGCCGTGGAGGCAGGAGCCAGGGGCGCATTCATGGCGCCGGACGACAAGGTCTTTGCCTATCTGCAACTTAAGCCCCGTGCACCTCAAGGTGAAATGTGGAAGCAGGCAGTCGCTAAATGGAGAGGACTGCATAGCGACGAAGGCGCTCTGTTTGATTGCGAAGTCACGCTCGACGTCGACGCGTTGGAGCCCATGGTGACATGGGGGACCAGCCCTGATCAGGCCGCACCGGTTGGCGGTTATGTGCCGGATCCAGCCACACAGCCAGACCTTATTCTGCGCCAAGGTATGCAACGCGCATTGGACTACATGGGCCTGGAACCAGGAATGCCACTGCGCGACGTAGTGATCAGTCATGCATTCATTGGGTCATGCACCAATGCACGAATCGAAGACTTGCGTGATGTAGCCCGTGTTGTGCGCGGCAAGCGTGTTGCTCCTCATGTCCGGGCAATGATTGTTCCCGGTTCAACCCTGGTACGTAACCAGGCTGAAGCAGAGGGGCTTGCGCAAATTTTCCTGGATGCCGGTTTTGAGTGGCGCCAATCAGGTTGCTCGATGTGCCTGGCCATGAATGACGACGTGCTCGCCCCCGGTGATCGGTGCGCATCCAGCACCAATCGTAATTTCGAAGGACGTCAGGGCGCGGGTGCACGTACTCACTTGATGAGCCCTGCCATGGTTGCCGCTGCTGCGATAACCGGGCATTTGACCGACGTTCGTTCTTTCGCTTTGGAGGCTTGAAGCATGCAACCTTTCGATATCGTGAGTGGCAGCGCCGCCCCGTTTTTAGCTTCCAACATCGACACCGACGTGATCATGCCCAAGCAATTCCTTAAGGGAATTGATCGCAAGGGGTTGGACAGAGGACTGTTTTTCGATCTGAGGCTCCTTGAATCCGGAGAGCCAAACCCAGCGTTCATCCTCAACCAACCGGCGTGGAGCGATGCGGCGTTTTTGGTGGTCGGGCCCAACTTTGGTTGCGGCTCAAGTCGCGAGCACGCCGTTTGGGGTTTGAAGCAGGTGGGTATCCGCGCGCTGATCGGCACCCGTTTTGCCGGTATTTTCTACGACAACTGCCAGCGCAATGGCGTACTTGCCATTCAAGTGTCTGAGGCTCAGCTGAAACAAATTGCGGGCATTATCAGCAACGCAGAAACAGCGAAGATCAGCGTGAATCTGCCAGAGCAAAAAATCGAGCTAGCTGACGGCGCGGTCATTCCCTTCCAGATCGATCAGTTGCGCAAGCAATCGTTGCTGCTGGGGCTTGATGCCATTGGCACCACGCTCCAACGTGCCGAGCAAATTCGAAGTTTTGAAGCTCGGCACCTGTCGGAAAATCCCTGGTTGTAACAGCAAGGTATGCGTTGGCGGTGGATAGCCCGGTTGAGCCACCGCCAGTGCATTACTCGACTGATAGATCGCGAAAATACTCTTCGAGAAACTCGACACAAACCCTCAGTTTCGCCGACTGGCTGAGCCTGGTGGGGTACACAGCCCATACGTTCGCACTCTGAGTGTATTCGTGAAGCACTTGCACCAGTCGCCCTTGTTCCAGCATCGGTTTGACGTCCCACATCGACCGCAACAAGATCCCGCCGCCACTCAAGGCCCATTCCAGAACGATCTCACCACTGTTAGAGGACAAAGGGCCGCTGACGCGCACCGACTCTTCCTGTCCATCCTTTGTCAGGTTCCAGACGCCGAATGCGTTATTGCGCTCTTTCAGTACCAGACAATCATGGCCTTTCAAGTCATCCAGCGAGTGAGGCATGCCTCGTCGCTCCAGGTACTCCGGAGTCGCACACAACACTCGTCGATTACTCACAAGTTTTCGGCCCAGGTGCTGTCCCGGCAGGTCATCCCCCACTCGTATTTCCAGGTCGAACCCCTCACCGACGATATCGACGACACGGTCAAATACGTCCAGGCGGATATCGAGTTTTGGGTAGGTCTGCGACAACTTGCAGATGGCTGGCGCTACATGGTTGCGTCCAAAACCGAAGCTGCTGCAAATATGCAGCGAACCCGTAGGTTGTTGCCGCGCCTCGGATATTTCACCAACAAAATCGTCGAAGTCACCCAGCAACTTCTCTGCCCACATCCGGACTCGCTCACCGTCGTCGGTCAACGCGATACGTCTTGTCGTGCGGTGCAGCAGCTTTGTAGAAAGAGTCGACTCAAGTACCGAAATACGTTTGCTGATGTAGGCAGGTGAGTACCCCAGCTCTTCTGCGGCGCTCGCGAAGCCATTTTTTCGAATGACTGTCAGAAAGACTTTCAGGTCTTCGGGCAAGGGAAATTGATCACGTTTCGTGTTCATACGCCTCATAGTTCCGCTATTTATCTCGCTATTTGCGAAGGATAGCATCGAATTACCGAGTGGTAACCAGCGCCTGGTTAACCGTGAGTTCCTGAATCCTCGATAAAAACAACATGAGGAAATAGCGACATGAACAAGTCTTATGAGCCGTCTCTGAAAATCGATGACACCCGTGATAGTGGGTTTCGTCAGCGTCTACGCAGCCTGTGTGCCTATGAAATTGGTGTAATTCCACTACCGATATTTCTCGGCATCGCCGTGATCGTTTATCTGTCGGCTCACTTGGGCTTCTTACCGAAAAACATGATCGGAGGTCTCGCCGTCATCATGACGATGGGCGTGTTCTTCGGCCAACTGGGTTCGCGCCTGCCAATTTTGAAGGACATCGGCGGAGGCGCCATTTTATGCTTGATGCTGCCATCGATTCTGGTGTTTTACGGCTTCTTCGGACCTGCCACGATTGACGCTACAAAAATGCTGATGAAGGAAGCCAACTTTTTGTACTTCGTGATTGCTAGCCTGGTCGTCGGCAGCATTCTGGGGATGAGTCGCTTTATCCTGGTTCAAGGCATGATAAGGATGTTCATCCCTCTGCTCGTCGGAACCCTGGCTGCCGTGGGGAGTGGACTGATCGTAGGCAAACTTGTGGGCTACAGCTTCCACCACACTTTCTTCTTTATCATTGTTCCAATCATTGGCGGGGGTATCGGTGAAGGGATTCTGCCGCTGTCGCTAGCCTACTCAGCGATCCTCGGTGGCACACCGGACATCTACGTTGCTCAATTGGCGCCAGCCGCTGTAGTCGGCAACATCGCGGCGATTATCTGCGCTGGATATCTGGCTCGTCTGGCGCTTAAACGCCCGCATCTGAATGGAGAGGGTTCACTGATTCGTGCCAAAGACGAAAATGACAAATTCCAGGTCAAAGAAGAGAGCGGCTCGGTTATGGATTTCAGAGTGATGGGGGCAGGCGTTTTGGTCATCTGCGCTTTCTTCGTCCTTGGCGGTCTGCTTGAGAAAGTCGTGGGTATTCCTGGCCCTGTCATGATGATTCTGGCAGCCGTACTCTTTAAGTACGTCCGCGTTCTGCCCGAAAAACTGGAAAAAGGCGCAAACACTTTCTATAAGCTGGTTTCCGCCGCCTTCATCTGGCCGGTAATGATCGGCCTGGGCATGCTGTATGTCCCACTTGATAGCGTCGTAAAAGTCTTTTCTATCGGCTATGTATTGGTCTGCGTATCCGTCGTGGTCTCAATGACCGTCGCAGGTTTTTTCATCGGCAACTTGATGAAAATGTACCCCATCGAATCAGCCATCGTGACCTGCTGCCACAGCGGCCTTGGCGGCACCGGGGATGTTGCGATCCTGTCGGCGTCCAATCGTATGTCGCTGATGCCGTTTGCACAGATCTCTACGCGCATTGGCGGTGCTTCGACGGTGATCCTGGCGACTATTCTTTTGCGGATGTTTGTTTAATAGCGAGTCCATAGGACTCATTCCTTAACCCTTCAATTAATACAATGGTGTTCACTTTCCGGTGAACACCATTTTTTTTACCCGGCAAAAATGGCATCGAAGAATTCGTCTCGGCGGTACACGGTGTTGCAAGTAGATATAGCATTCGACGCGATTGAAAACCCCGAGCCGAATGTCAGCTTTGGGTTGTGGATTCAACCGGTCGATGCAACAGACTGGCTAAATCGTTCAACGGGCGTTTCGTAGTTTAGTGTTTTCCGAGGGCGGCTATTTAGCTGCCTTGCCACCTCATTGAGCGTTGCTTGCGAGATTGGGCCAATTGCCGGCGCAGCGTTGACCCACTACCAGTAACCGCTGCATCTTGGATCAATGATGTTTCGAATGGTGGGTCAATCTTGCGGTAACAACTCGACCACTACAGTGAGAGGTTGAGGTAGGTTAAAACCTGCTGGAAGGGCGACTGTATCCAGCTCGTTCGAGCAGTCGACTAGCCTCGGTGATGTCGAGCCGCTGACGCTCTGGATCCATGAGATCCGTATAAAAAAGGGCACAGCCACCAACAACATGACCGCTCCAGTACGAAATCTCTCTATCTGCTCTACCGATTATCCGGCGAAGGATCTGTTTGAGTGTTACTGCTCGAGAGATAGCTACGGTATGGGGATTGCCCTTGGCAATATAGTCATCCAGATCCAACCGTATGGGGAGTCGCAGACCTTCCATGTGATCGGCCAGATCGAGGACGATATTGAAAGAAATGTATTGGATTCTTACATCAGGAAGGTCAGTGGTCAGAATTCGGTTCAAGACATTGTCACGACCTCGGTCTGTATTGTAGAGGCTGGTTCCCAAGCCTTTCTGAGAGGATTGAACAACCACGATATCGGCGTGTTGTGTCCAGCCCGAGTCGTCCATGACAACGGCATATTCAGCAACGAAGGGTTGGGAATGGTTGCCTGCATAAATAATCTGTTTCACATAGGCTCTCGTCGAAAAATGGCGTAAAAGCGCTAGTTGCTTAGAAATGCCACAAGCTTGCTGCCGAACTCTGTAGTTTGTTTGGACAGGCAACTTTCGCGGCTTAAGATCATCTCCAGCTGCCTTATCTCAACCAGCCCTTTCTGATATAGATCGGTCCATACGGTATCTAGGATTTCGCGCCGCCCCGCCAGATCTGGCATAGCCGAATGAATGATCTGCGATAGGGAGATCGCTGTGGGGTATGGCTCGGGGAGATTGTTTTCCGCAAACCAGACGGAAGGAGCTTCAAATAGTTTTAGTAACCGGATGTGAGTAACCGTGCAAACATCCACAAAACTCAGGAAAATTTGGCGGTAGTCGTCACTCGGACAGGCGGGTAATGCAGCGTTGATCGCCGCATTGCGCAGGGCTTCAAGCTTTTCTTCCTGGTGATTTCTGAGGGATATATTACAAACCTCGGCAACGGTGCTAATGAACGCTTCGTTTTCTTGAAGCCCTTCTTGCGTAACCACCCCCTGCTCGATGAGATGATTGATGGCTTCGCCGATGTCCCGCATGACATCGGTGCGGCGCTTATTCAAGGGCGCTTCAAGCACTGAGTTAAAGACTTCTAGGCAGACAGAGCCAACAACGGGGATCGCACCAATCGCGATCCTTCCAGCACGGTGAAACTTCTCGGCGACAGGTTCAACTGTAGGGTCCAGCCCCGCTAAATCTACTGAATCCATTCTGAAATTCCTCCTCTTTGGAGGATAAGGTACAAGCATATGTCGGCGTTGTCAGGGGGAGCGTCGAAACACTGGGGGCGAGTCGGTAGCACTTGATATCTGGCGTCCGCTGCGACACGTTGTGCTGCGCTGGTGCTACCTGATGGGGCAGAGTATTCAAGTACCGATTTGACGCGGTTTCGACTTCTCCGACACCGATGGAACCCAGCCTCAATGGGCTGACTCAAGCAATCCAATCGCTGTGCATGACCGATACTGGCCGATGGTAGCCCTTTGTGACCGGCAGAGAACGGCCAAAAGCGGCCACTGGAACGTCGTTTGTAGAAGATTAAGCCCAGGGCCGCACAAATATGCAGTCAGCAATTGACTTCATCTTGCGAGACCGCCATACCTGTTTTTTCCAATGTAGCGGAGGTTAAGCTGACAATGGTGCGAGTGGATGCAAACCTGATAACTGACTGGCAAACATTCCACAGTGTTTTCGCAGAAGAGTTCGGCTTTCCTAGCTTCTACGGCCGCAATATGGACGCTTGGATTGATTGTCTTTCATACCTCGATGACCCCAGCGCAGAAATGTCGTCTATCCACGTTCAAAGCGGACAAACGCTTTCATTGATCATCGACAATGCCCAGAATTTCAAGCACCGCTGTCCTGAACAGTTTGAAGCGCTTGTGGAATGCGCAGCTTTTGTGAACTGGCGAGTCGTCGTTGCTGGCGCCCCCCAACTCCTGGCACTTGCTTTCAATGTTTAAGTGCTCGTCCATAGGGGTGTTATCAACGACTGTGATAAGGCGAAAATTTGAATGTCCTGACAGGCAGAAAACGGCCAGAAGCGGATGTTCAATACGGATTAGCGACGACCCGTTCTCAGCTTCAGGGCGCGTGCTGTATCAACACAAAATTCGTTCCCGCGTACTCGTCGATAGATCGAATGCTCCGGATCGATTATTCGGGAATCCCCGTCACCGTATGCACTACACGCATCGCACAAGCAGGTCGCGCTCCTTCAGGGTTAAGCTGTTCGCATTTCTTTAGCAGCGGGTAAGCATCGGCAAACTTCATCGCCGCCACCTTTTCAGCGTGTTGCTGCGAAACGAAACAGTGTTCGAACCGATAGGCGGCATACACCTCGGGCTGTAGAGCCGGATGATCGTAAACTTCGTCGACGATACTCTTCAGCATCCGGGACATCTGCACGTTGGCCTCGGGGGAAATCCTGGTGAGTAGATCGTCCTTAGCGACGCCCGCCTGCCTCGCCCCAATAACCTGCTTCGATGCGCCGATCGACGCCTGCATCCCCTCCGGAAACGGGCAACCAGAAGCACCCAATACCGATGTCGAAGTCATGCAACTCAGTAAAATGAAAACTGCGGCCATCCTTGTCATGGAACTCCTTCGTTTGAAGTCGGCATTGTCGAAAAGACGATGCGGATTTTAATCGATGCCAATTGAGTTCGCGTTACATAATCCTTGTCCGCTATGGGGTTGAAAGCCGCCCCTCTTCTGCCCGGCCGGCCCCACTGCGCATTCTCACCGGCCAGCATCCTCAAAGATGCCACAGCAGTTTTACCGGGATTGCGATGGAGCGCACCAATAGCGATCAGCCCCCTGCAACGTGACGCTACCTGCCCGCAGCAGGTGAATATGCCCGCGCTGGTCAGCGCCATCGTATGACGCCATGCCGCAAAGATTGCCGTTGTAAAACAGGCTTGCGCACACGCCGAACTGCGACAACAACGTAGACAAGCGATCCATAGGCAATCTCCGGCGCTTCGTGCATCACTGACAACACCCCGCCCCAACACGGCAAAAACACGAGGCCTTAATCTCCACATCCGCCCGGGCCATGGCCAGATCAAGGCGCGTCTTGGCGGCGGCCGCTTCGGCATCCAGACCCAGTCGTTTCAGGCATTCCACATAGCCGTGCAGGCTCCACACATTGTCCAGATGCCAGGACGCACGGCTGAGTGTGTTGTCCAGTCCCAGATCGGCTCGATAGACCTGCAACGCTTCTTCTACCCTGCCCTGCTCCAGAAGCAACGCGCCCAGTGCATGCCTGACCGGTTGCATCCAGCCCCATGGCTCGTCGTAAGGCAGGTTGTCGTCCAGAGACAGTGCCTGGCGCAAGTGGGCGAAGGCGTCGTCGTAATTGCCTTTACGGTACTCGAATTCCCCGCGCAGCATGCCGGCGGCAACCGCCAGAATGTCGGTGCATTTATTGTTGAAGAGGTAGCGGGTGTCCGGCACTCGGGTCCAGGCTTCGAGGAGTAGACGTTGTTCGGCTTCTGCGGCGGCGATATACCCGGTGGCCGCATGCGTCACGCCTCTGGCGTAATGCAGCATCGCTGTGGTGACGCAGTACAGCGCCTGGTCGTTCGGCAGCGGCGTGGCGAGGATGTCTTGCCATTTGCCGAAGCGAATCTGCACGTGGACCTTCATCGACACGAAGCCTTCCAGCCAGTCGGCCATGGGCGGCTGCTCCACGCGCAGCAGTTCTTCCCTGATGGTCGACATCAGTTGATCGGCGGCTTCCAGGGCCGGTTGGTACTGCCCGAGGAACATCGCCGAATAGAGTTTGAAGTGGTAGTTGTGGCATCGATACAAGGTATAGAAGTTGAGCGGTCCTTCCCGTTCCAGGTATTTGCTGTCAGCCAGAATCGCCCGGCTATTGGTGACCATGGCCCCACGGTAATCACCGCAGAGCACGTCGATGTGCGACGGCATATGGCGCAAATGTCCTGCATCCGGCACCAGGTCACGCAGGACATCACCGGCGCGCAATGCCCGTTCCGGGTAGGGCGACATTTCCAGGGTGTGGACGTACATGTGCAGCACGCCGGGGTGCGGCGCATCGCCGTGCTGCTCCATCCGCCGTAGCGCCCGTTCCAGTACGTCTACCGTTTCAAGCGTGTCGGCGCCCGGCGCCGGTTTACCGGTTTTCAGGTCCCACAATTGCCAGGGAGTGCGGTCGATCAACGCTTCGGCAAACAGCGCAACGACATCGGGATCTTCGGGAAAGGCGTTGTAGACATCGCGCATGGACGCGGCGTAGGCATCGTTCCAGGTGAAGAGTTGGTCGAGGCTGGTGGCCTGATCGGCCTGGTAGCGTTGCTCCAGCGTGTGGATCAGCGCCTGTTCCACCGGTGTTGCGCCGTCGATATGCGCCAGCGCGGTTTGCGTCGCCAGTCGGGCCTGGGCCACGGCCTCTTTCAACTCCTGTTCGATGAAGGCATCCCAACGCTTGTTGTAGTTGGGGCCCGAAGCGTAAGCGATGCCCCAGTAGGCCATCGCGCAATCGCGGTCGTGTTCGATCGCCTTGTGGAAACAGCGTATGGATTCGTCGTGGTTGTAGCCGTAGCACCACAACAAGCCACGATCGAACCAGCGCTGGGCCTGGGACGAGTGGGTCGTCACCGGGCGGCTGTAGGTGCCCAAATCGTAATAGTCGTGCATCGATTTATCCTCTCGACCAGAGAGGTCCAGCATACCCCCGCGGTTCTGGCTGAGCGGTAGAGCCGACGACAGGAGGATCATTGCCGGCGTCGATAGTCACCATCACCTCAATGAAGTTCTCATAAAAAATCTGCGGCGTAACATCAGCCCCATACCCAACAACTACACCCCGGAGCACACCATCATGAAACGCCAAATCCTTCTCAGCATCGCTTTCTCGGTTTTTGCAGTTAACGCTTTCGCTGCTACCTCTGCTCACCCAGTTGTCGCTGAAGGCGGCTCGGATCGTCTGATTGAAAGTCGTGTGGCTGAGGGTGGCTCGGATCGTTTGATCGAAAATCGTGTGGCTGAAGGTGGTTCCGACCGTCTGATCGAGAAACGTGTTGCCGAAGGTGGTTCGGATCGTCTGATCGAAAACCGCGTTGCCGAAGGTGGTTCGGATCGTCTGATCGAGAACCGCGTCGCTGAAGGTGGCTCCGATCGTCTGATCGAAAACCGCGTTGCCGAAGGTGGTTCCGACCGTCTGATCGAGAACCGCGTTGCCGAAGGTGGTTCCGACCGTCTGATCGAAAACCGCGCTGCATAAATGAATAGCTTTACCGAAGCACTCAACGAAAAGCCCGGCCTGACAAGCCGGGCTTTTTCGTGCACAAAATAAATCGATCCCTGCTTAATGCCGCCGCCGCACCTGTGATACATAACACCTGATTGTGAGTCCCGTACCCAATGAGGTTTGCCCATGCTCCACTCCCCACGCTTACCACAACTGCTGACCTGCGCCGTCCTCGGTTTACTCGCCGGCAGCGCGCAGGCCGGTGCACCATCCCCGGCACCCGATAGCTTGCAACCGCTGCTGGTAACGTTGAACGAACGCCTGAGCATTGCTGATCTTGTGGCGCTGACCAAGTGGGACAGTGGCAAACCGATCCAGGACAGTGCCCGGGAAGCACAAGTCATCGCCAACGCCAGGAAGCTGGCCGTTGAGCACAAACAGGACCCGGACGAAATAGCCGAATTGATCGCCGCACAGATTGAAGCCAACAAGCTGGTGCAGTACGGGTTGGTGGCCCAATGGCGAGCGGCTGGCAAGGCGCCTGACACGCCGCGGCCAGACCTCGCCAATCAAATCCGGCCACAGCTCGATGAGCTACAAAACCGCCTGTTGCAGCAATACGCCGCCTTCGCGCCCTATCGCAATGACCCGCAATGCGCGGACTGGCTAGCCAAAGAACGATCCAGCCTGATCAAGGACGGTCTGCATGGTCAGGCACTGATCCGCGCCACCGGGGAACTGTGTGTCGCTGATCGATGACAAGGTAACCAAACAACAAAAATACAGGAGTTGAAAATGTCTGAACTGAAACTGCATCCCAAGGCCGCAGAATCCCTGAACCAGTGGCACGACATGATCAGCAAGGGTGACTTGAGCGCCTTGCCCGGTTTGTTGGACCCACAGGCGATATTCCGCTCCCCGATGGCTCACACGCCTTACCCGGGTGCGGCCGTGGTATCGATGATTCTCAACACGGTCATCGAGGTATTTGAGGACTTTGTCTACCACCGGGAACTGTCGACCGCAGACGGGTTGAGCGTTGTCCTGGAGTTCAGCGCCAACGTCGGCGGGAAAGCGTTAAAGGGCATCGACATGATTCGCTTCAATGAACAAGGAAAAATCGTCGAGTTTGAAGTGATGGTCCGTCCCTTGAGTGGCCTGCAAGCCTTGGGCGAGCAAATGGGACAACGCCTTGGCGCTTACCTGGCGGCCAGCAAAGCCTGATGACAATACCTCGCCTTGCGCGGGGTGCTGCAGGTGGCCGACAGGAAGCTCGGCCACCCTCGCAGAAGAAACTCAGCGTCCATCACGATCGCGATAATCGACCGGCACAAACGTGAAACCACCGTCGCGTTCAGCCCGAACATGACCCAAGCCTGGGAAAGGCAAGTGAGCGCCCGCCACCAGTTCACGCTGAGAAGCGGCAATAGCGAACTGTTTCTCGCGCTGGGCCGCCGCTTCTTTGGGCGATACGTCGTACACAATCGTGATCTTCGGTTTAGGGAATTGCACCGACGCGACGTGAACAATGTCACCGATGAACTCGATCGACTCACCCTTGCTCTCGAACTGATAGAAGCTATGGCCAGGCGTATGCCCAGGCGTTGGAATCGCCTTGACGCCCGGGAACAGCTGGGTCACGCCGGTGAACGCAACGACTTTGCCCGCTTTAACGTAGGGTTCGACCGTCTTCACCGCTTGCTCGAAGTACTTCTTGTCGTAGCCATTGACGCCGTGGATGTTCGCCGGATCAAGGAACAGGTCCATGTCAGGCTTGCCCACATGAACGGTTGCATTCGGGAAGACCCGCTGCCCCTCGTTCACCAGACCACCGCTATGGTCACTGTGGATATGGGTGAGCAAGATGTCGTCAATCTGCTCAGGCGCATAGCCCGCCGATTTCAAACTACCGAGCAGCTTGCCGCCCTTCCCTGGACCGAAGAGCGCACCGGAGCCGGTATCGACCAACACAAGTCTGCTGCCGGTATCGATCAGGAAGACATTGATCGATACCTCAACCGGACTGGCCAGGAATGCATGCTTGAGCAAGCCGTCCGTTTCAGCCGGGGTTGTGTTGGTCAGCAGCGCATGCAGATCCTGTGGCACCGTACCATCGGACAGAGCGGTCACCTGAAAATCGCCGACGCGGTAACGATAAACACCGGGAGCTTGAGCATGAATTTGTGCGGCAGCCACCGCGGGCGTCGCCTGAGTATCGGTTGCCGCATTGGCACCCGAAGAAAAAGTGCCAGCGAGCGCTATCGAAGCCGCCAGCGCACTCGAAATAAAAAAACTGTTCACTCGCATAGGTCTCTCCTTGCCGAAATCGGTACAGTCCAGACTCTAAAGCTTCATCGTCGCGGCAGTGAGTTACCTTTCCCTATACGAGGTATATCGAATATGGATATCCGGCGTTCGGATCTCCCGTTGCTCATTTCCCTGGACGCACTCCTTGAAGAGCGAAACGTCACACGCGCCGCCAAACGACTGAACATCAGCCAGCCAGCGCTATCAACGCAGCTAAGTCGGTTAAGAGACCTGTTTAATGATCCGCTGCTGGTCCCCTCGCAAGCGGGTCGGGGCATGGCGCCCACTGACCGCGCACTGGCGATTCAGTCGCGCCTGCATCAGGCGTTGCTGGATCTTCAGGGCGCAGTGGCGTCGAGTGAAGACTTCAAGCCGCTCACTGCCAAGCGCGATTTTGTCGTTGCCGTGAACGACAATATCTTCACGCTGGTGGGACTGTCCGTCGCGCAGTCGGTGTTGGCGCATCAGGCGCCAGGCATACGCCTGAGCTTTATTACGCCGATAGAAGCGAACCTGACGTACAGGATGGAACGAGGTGAGATTGATCTGTATGTCGGCCTTGCGCGACAAGTGCCTGAGGCATTGAAGTCCAGATTCTTGCTCAAAGACGAGTTTCGATTGGCGCAACGCAAGGGGCATCCCCGAGGCACGCAAAACCCTGGCGTCGAGGAGTACTGCAAGCTTGCTCATGTCATGGTTTCCCAGGAGGGTAAATTCAAAAGCAGTGTGGACAACGCGCTGGAAGGTTTGGGGCATCAACGCCACGTGGCGTTGACCGTCTCCGGCTACAACCAGATAGCCCTCGTACTGGGCGATACCGACTGTGTAGCGACGCTGCCCAGTCGACTGCTGCAACGTTATGCTGGCGGTCTGGATATTTTGCCCCTGCCTTTTCATCTGCCCGCCTTTGACGTTGCCATGGCCTGGCATCCCAGGTCGCATGAAGACCCGGCGCATCAATGGCTTCGCGAGCATTTCATTCGTGCGGCCGAGCAACCTGCTGCTGTGCGGCCACCGGAGAACGGGTGAACCGTTACACCGATGCCTCGGCTCCCGGCTTGGTGTTAAATAGAGCGCGTAAAGCTGCGCAACGAGAACATCTATGAATACCCATTTTGAGATAAGTGATGCCCTTGATCCAAAGACCCAGCGAGATGGAAACATTCACCCCCTCCCCCATCAGCAGACGGTGGTAACAGCATGATCGAGGTCACCGAAGTTTCCATTGCCGAACTGCGTGCTGCGCTCGAGTCAGGTCGAACCACTGCAGTTGAGCTGGTCCAGGCCTATCTCGCCAGGATTGATGCCTACGACGGTCCCGACACGCCCACCGCCCTCAACGCGGTGGTGGTTCGAAACCCCGAGGCGCTGAACGAGGCGCAGGCGTCCGATGCCCGTCGGGCCAAGGGCGAAACGCTAGGTCCGCTCGACGGCATTCCCTATTCGGCCAAGGACAGTTATCTGGTGAAAGGGCTCACTGCCGCCTCTGGCAGTCCGGCCTTCGCGAACCTGATTGCTTATCGCGATGCGTTCACGATCGAACGGCTTCGCGCTGCTGGTGCGATCTGCCTGGGCAAGACCAACATGCCGCCGATGGCAAACGGCGGCATGCAACGCGGGGTCTATGGCCGTGCGGAGAGCCCGTACAACGCTGACTATCTCACCGCTCCCTTCGCCTCGGGTTCATCGAACGGCGCCGGTACCGCAACTGCCGCCAGCTTCGCGGCATTCGGCCTCGCGGAAGAAACCTGGTCGAGCGGACGCGGCCCTGCATCGAACAATGGTTTGTGTGCCTACACGCCTTCGCGCGGGGTGATTTCGGTGCGAGGCAACTGGCCGTTGACGCCGACGATGGACGTTGTCGTGCCGTTTGCCAGAACCATGGCCGACCTGCTCGAGGTGCTCGACGTGGTGGTGGCGGATGATCCCGACACCCGTGGCGATCTGTGGCGCATGCAACCCTGGGTGCCGATTCCGAGTGTCGCCTCAGTGCGTCCCGCTTCCTATGCCGAGTTGGCCGTGAAGTCCGATGCACTGGCAGGAAAGCGCTTCGGCGTGCCGCGCATGTACATCAACGCGGATCCCGATGCGGGCACGAGCGATGCGCCAGGCATCGGTGGTCCGACAGGGCAGCGAATCATCACCCGTCCTTCCGTGATCGGGCTCTGGGAAGTGGCACGCAAAGCACTCGAAGCCGCTGGCGTCGAAGTCATCGAAGTCGATTTCCCGCTGGTCTCCAATTGCGAGGGTGATCGCCCGGGTGCACCGACCGTATTTACGCGAGGCCTGGTGTCCAAAGAGTTCTTGCATCATGAGTTGTGGGACCTGTCGGCCTGGGCGTTCGATGATTTTCTGCGGGCCAATGGCGATCCCAAGTTGAACCGCTTGGCCGATGTCGACGGACCGCTGATTTTCCCCCACGACCCGGGCACTCTCCCCAATCGGGAGGACGACCTTGCCGCAGGCATGGACGAGTACGTGAAGATGGCCAAGCGCGGCATCACACCGTGGGACCAGATCACCACCGTGCCTGACGGACTGCGCGGACTTGAGCAGACACGTCGAATCGATCTTGAGCACTGGATGGATCGGCTGGGACTCGATGCGGTGCTGTTCCCGACGGTGGCCGACGTGGGTCCGGCGAATGCCGATGTCAATCCGAAGTCTGCGGATATCGCGTGGAGCAACGGCGTCTGGGTCGCCAACGGCAATCTTGCCATCCGGCACCTGGGCGTTCCCACGGTCACGGTGCCGATGGGCGTCATGCCCGACATCGGCATGCCCGTCGGGCTGACATTCGCCGGTCGTGCCTATGACGATTCGACGCTGCTGCGCCTGGCGTCGGCGTTCGAATCGATCGGGTCAAAACGATTGATCCCGCCTCGAACCCCACCCTTGCCGGTTGGCCAACAATAGAAAGGGCGGGATTGGAGCTTTACACGCTCCAATCCCGTCCACTGGTTGAACGTGGAGATCTTGCGGGCGATGTCCACAAAGGGCGTGACGATCAGGCTATAGAGCGTCAGGTAACGGTCGTGGTCCTGTTTGCCGGTGCCGAACTGAATAGGCTCGGGCGTCGAGTGTGTGACGTAGAGCGTGCCGAACATCCAGTCCCAGAGTGACAGGTTGATACCGAAGTTCTTGTTGAAATGTCGGGGCGCGTCACTGTGATGAATCTGGTGTTGCGCCGGGCTGTTCAGTACATGCTCGACCACAGGCCCGAAAGACAGCCAGACATGGCTGTGACGCAGATTGGCAGCCAAGGCATTGAGGATCAGGACCATATAAGTCACGCCGAACAAGGTGTACCGGCTGATCTCCCCGCCACAGGCGTACCAGAAGACACCGGCAAAAGCGCCGAGGAAGACGGTGTCAGTCAGTCTCTCGACCATTTTTTCCACAAAGTGAATCCGGCTTGCCGTTGCCGGCACCAGGACGGGCGCGGAATGATGGACTTTGTGGAACGCCCACAGATACCGGGAATGAAAGGCGCGATGGCCCCAGTAATGGATGAAGTCTTGCACCAGAAACACGCCCAGCCCGTAGAGCAAGGAAAGTAAGAGGTTCTCCCCCACCTGCACGCGCGCGCCCCAAAGATTGTTGAAAAACGAGATGTAGTCGCCGGAACGCAGGACGTACGGATCGACCAGGCCAACAATGGGCAGCACCAGCGCGACCTTCAGGATGGCCCGCACGAAGTAGTACCGGTAATCCAGCAACGCCGAGGGATGAAAATGAACCCGGTGCCCGCCGATGAACTGCCAGAAAGAACGTGCGTCGGTCAGCCCGCGATATTTTCTGAAGCGGTACAGGGTGTAGGCGATGCTGTAGGACACGCAGAGAAACACGACGCTGAAGCGGCCGTTCAGATCGAAAATGCCAAGGAACTGATCCGTGACAGGCTCGATCACCCACTTGATCAGGCCGTCATACAGAAGCGCGAAAACATCCATTAACGGCTCCCCCCCGTCAAAAGGGGGGGATTGTAAATCAGATCAGAACCACCGGGTGCTCCGCGCCTGGCGAATGCCCTCGAAAGTCGCGAAGTCCTACTGCGGCTGAAACGTCTGAAGGTACGCCAACAGGTTGTCGATCTTTTCCGGGTCACTGAGCCCCCAGAAAATCATGCGGGTGCCGGGCACCACTTCTTTTGGAGCTTCCAGGTACGCGGTCAGTGTTTCGCGGGTCCAGACGATACCGGCGGATTTCATCGCATCGGAATACTGGTAATCCGTGGTGCTGCCCGAAGGGCGTCCAAAAATGCCATTGAGCTGCGGCCCGAATGAACCGCGCGCCGACTCCCCGACCTGATGGCAGCCGCCGCATATCCGCTTGAACAGTGTCGCACCCGCTTCAGCATCGCCGGCCGCGTGTACTTGCGTGCTGAACACCCCTGCATTGAGCATCAGGGCGAAGGTGAGTACGGCGGTTTTCTGCATGTTCTGCTCCCAATCATCTGTGGCTTGGCGCAAGTGAATCAACTCGCACCCGGTTGAAACTTCTTCCTGTACGCCGCTGGCAGCAAACCCACTCGCTGGCGGAACAGTCTACGGAACGAATTACCGTCTTCGTAGCCCACGGCGTAAGTGATGCTGTCGAGTGTCATGCGGGTGGATTCAAGAAGCTGTTTGGCCTTCTCCAGACGCAGGGTTTGCAGGTAGGTAATGGGCGTGTAACCGGTGGCCTCCTTGAAACGCCTTTTGAAGTTCCTGACGCCGAACCCGAATCGCTGGGCGACGTCATCAATCAGCAGCGGCTGTTCGAAGTGCTCCTCCAGCCAGTGTTGAACCCGCAGGATGTCGCCATCCCCATGGTTCTTCGGCAATGACCACATGACGTACACCGATTGCTCGCTGCGCACAGCGTCGACCAGCAAGTACTTGCTGCACTTTTGCGCCAGTTCCAGTGAAGCGAACCGGCGCACGAGGTGCAGCAAAAGATCCATGGCGGCACTCGCGCCCCCGCACGTGATCACGCGATTGTCCTCGCAGAGGATCTGCGTCTCCTCCAGACGGACCTCGGCATACCGACGACGAAACAGGTCTGCAAAGGCCCAGTGCGTGGTAGCACGAACGCCATCCAGCAGGCCCGTTTCGGCCAGCATGAACGCCGCCGTGCACATCGACGCCACCACGGCACCCTGCGCATGCTGTTGACGCAGCCACGGCCCATAAGCTGAAAAGGCCGGCAAGGCATCCTTCAAGGTGAAGAGGAATCCGGGGATCAGCACCAGGTCGGTTCGCGGGATCTCGGCGGTGGACAGGTCCACGCGCAACATCTGCCCTCCCCACGCGGCGACATCACCACCCTCAAGCGAGGCGATGACCACTTCAAAAGGCGCGCCGGCAGTGTCTGCAAACAGGTTGGCGGCTCTGAGCACTTCCACGGCCATCGTGGCGCTGGCGGCGGAACATTGATCCGCCAGTAAAAGCGTGACGTGCATATATGATCCTATTGCGCTTTTCGCATGAAAAAAGTCATTTGCGCACCTACCTTACCCGATCCTTCCGCCCTAAAGTGCACCGGTCATTCAATCATCGGCGTACTTATGAATCTCTGGTTCCGACTTTTCCTCATGCTGTTTCGTCGTCCATGGCGCAAGCCCGTTGACGCCTTGGCCACCACCATCGTCCACATGCGCGTCTGGCCGCTTGATCTCGACCTCAACCGGCACGTTACCAATGGCCGGTATTTCACCCTGGCCGATATCGGACGCATGGACTATGTGCTGCGCAGCGGCGCATTCCGGGTGGCGCTTCGCAATAAGGCCGTGCCTATCGTCGGGGACACCTGGGGCAAGTTCCGGCGTGAGCTGAAATTGTTCGAAGCGTTCGAGATTCACACCAGGATGCTTGGCTGGGACGATAAGTGGAGCTTTATGGAGCACCGCTTCGTGAGCAAGGGACGCGTGGTCGGTGTGGTGGTGATGCGGGGTCTGTTCCGCTCTGCCAAAGGCACCGTTCCACCTGGCGAGTACGCCCGGGAACTGGGCTTGGCTGAACAGTCGCCGCCGATGCCGACGTGGCTGACAGACTGGTCGCAAAGCTGCAATGACATGAGCCGTGAGCTTCGAGAGGAAGAAGGACAGCCTGCACGGCGCCCGCAGACCGTCGAATAAATTCGACGCGCCCGCTATCCGCTGACAGCCTCAAGCGCACACTCTATCCTGTGCACCCCGAATCTACGCTTGCCACGATTTCATCGGAGACATCAGTGCCGCCCCTGACCGCCCGCGAGGTTTACCAGCAATTGCGCGACGCCGCGCTGGAAGTTCGGCTTCTGAAGCGCCTCGACGAACAACCCGAGCCCGGCCAGGTACAGGTCGATATCGAGGGCTGGCGTCTGACCCTCGACTTCGACGGCACTCGCCTGCGCCACTGCCAACGTTGCCAAAGCCCGGACGGTCGCGAGGGCGCGCTCGACAGTTGGCAACGTTACGGCACTGATCCGGTCAGTTTGCTCAGCACTTGGGAGCTGGCGCAGATCGAGCGCCTGAGCACTGCACTCACTCAATAACGCCCTCAAACCGCTTCAACGAAAACGCTGACAAGTCCAGGTCACTGCTGCCCCGCGCGCACCACTGTGCCAGCGCCTCGCCCAGCGCAGAGGAATGCTTGAAGCCATGCCCCGAACAGGCGGACACCACCAGGGTATTTTTCAGTGTCGGGTGCTCGTCGATGATGAAATTGCCGTCCGGCGTGACGGTGTAGGCACACACCGCCGACTTGACGACCCGCGAGCTGACGCCCGCAATCTTGCCGCGCACATGGGTGTCGAACATCTCGCGTGCTTCGGCGTCGCTGACGGTTCTGTCCAGCGTGTCGGGTGAAGTCTCTTCGCTGTATTGCTCGGTGCCGACCTTCAGGCTGCCCTCGCCGGGCAACGGTGGGAAACCATAGACAGAGTCTTCATCGCCTGGCCCGTGAGAACAAATAAAGGTCGGTGACAGCGGTGCGAACCGGGCATTTTCCTCCAGCTCGAACCAGAACAGCTTCTGACGACACACCCGCAGCAACCGATCGAAAGGCTCGCCGAGCAAGCCCTGCGACCACATGCCGGCGCTGATCACGACCTTGTCGGCAAGGAGGGTTCGCTGATCGGTAATGACGGTGACGCCCTGCTCGTCCGAGGTGATTTGCATGACGGTTTCGCCCTTCAGCAGCGTCGCGCCCAGTTCCTCGGCGAGCTTGAGCTGTACCGCGATGCAGCGTTCGGGCCGGAGATAACCGCCGCCCGGTTCGAAATAGCCGACTGCCGTGTCCAGCACCGGTGAAAACTGCGGGAATCGCTGACGAATCTGTCCCGCCGACAACACCTCGTGCTCAATGTCATAGGTGTTCGCGAGATGAAGGGTGCTGTGGGTGAAGTCACGTTCATCGTCAGCGTCATACGTGGGGCTGGAGGTCATGACCAGCACACCACACTGCTCGAACAATGACTCACCGGACAGCGCTTCGAGCTCGCGCCAGATTTTGTGGGAATTGCGGACGATGGGCAGATACTCGGCGCCTTCCCCGACCGAGAGCCGGGTGATGCGCGTATCGCCATGACTTGAACCTTGATCGTGGGGAGGATGGTGGCGGTCGACACCCACCACCTTGACGCCGGATTTCGCCAGCTGATACAGGGTGGCTGCGCCCATTGCGCCCATGCCGAGAACCGCTACTTCACATCGAAGATCCATCTATGCCCCCGCCGAAACCGGCTCGTTGAAAAGCCACCAGCATAGGCCAAGGATTGCTCCTTTGGGTTGCCAGGGCTTTTCAGTATTCTCGGGGGCACAACTCAGGTGATCAAAAACGCGGTTTGACCGCCTTCCACTCCGGTTTGTAACGCTGCATCTGTTTCACGTCATCGCGCTGACGAATGCCGCAAGTCAGGTACTGGTCGTGCAGCTTGCCCAGTTGATCGTGATCCAGCTCCAGGCCCAACCCGGGCGCACGGGTGATTTTCACGCAGCCATCGACGATGGGTATTTTGCCGCCCTTGATCACCTCTTCATCCGGTTCCTGCCACGGGTAATGCGTGTCGCAGGCGTAATCCAGATTGGGCACCGCGGCGGCGACATGCGCCATCGCCATCAGGCTGATGCCCAAGTGCGAATTGGAATGCATCGATACGCCAAGGCCAAAGGTGTCGCACATTTTCGCCAGCGCCTGGGTGTCGCGCAGGCCGCCCCAGTAATGGTGATCGGCGAGGACGATCTGCACGCTGTTCAACGCCACGCTGCGGCGGAACTCATCGAAGTCGGTGACCACCATGTTGGTCGCCAGCGGCAGGCCGGTGCGCTTGTGCAGTTCGGACATGCCGTCGAGGCCCGGCGTCGGGTCTTCGTAATATTGCAGGTCATCGCCCAGCAGTTCGGCCATGCGGATCGAGGTTTCCAGCGACCAGTTGCCGTTCGGGTCGATGCGCAACGGGTAACCGGGGAAAGCCTTTTTCAGCGCCTTGATGCACGACACTTCGTGCTCCGGCGGCAGCGTGCCGGCCTTGAGCTTGATGCTCTTGAAACCGTTGGCCTCGATCATGCGCCGCGCCTGGGCGACGATCTGTTCCTCGTTCAGCGCTTCACCCCAACTGTCGGGTTTGTAGGGTGAATCGACATGCTGCGCGTACTTGAAGAACAGGTAGGCGCTGAACGGAATCTCGTCGCGAATCGCCCCGCCCAGCAAGTCCACCAATGGCACGTTCAACGAGTGCGCCTGCAAATCCAGGAACGCCACTTCGAACGCCGAATACGCGTTGCTCACCGCTTTGCTGGCATGGGAACCCGGCGCCAGTTCCGCACCGGCAATGCTCGCGGGTTTGTTCGCTGCCACCGTGGCCTGCACGATGCGGCGCAGCTGATTGAGGTTGAACGGGTCGAGGCCGATCAACTGGTCTTGCAGTTGCTGCTGGATCAGCAGCGCCGGGGCATCGCCGTAGCTTTCACCCAGGCCAATGTAGCCGTTGTCGCTTTCAATCTCGATGATCGAGCGCAGCGCAAAAGGTTCGTGGATACCACTGGCATTCAGCAGCGGCGGATCACGGAAAGCGATTGGGGTGACGGTGACTCGTTTGATTTTCAAGAAGCTGCTCCCTTTGAACCTGAACTCAAGGCTTGATGGCGGATGGATTTTTTGGCTGCTGTGTCGACGGCAGGTTTGTCGGTCAGCGCGCGGTGCGCATCGCCACGCGGTGCAGTGCGGGCGAAAAAGATCACCACGGCCGCGACCAGTGACGTGGCCGCCAAACCGTAGAGGCCGCCTTCGATGGAGCCGGTTTTTTGCTCCAGGAAACCGAACGCTGTCGGGGCAACGAAACCGCCGAGGTTGCCGATGGAGTTGATCAAGGCAATCACCGCGGCGGCGATGCGAGCGTCCAGATAGCCTTGCGGTATCGGCCAGAACAATGCCGAGGCGGCCTTGAAACCAATGGCGGCAAAACAGATGGCAACGAAGGCGAAGATCGGCCCGCCGGTGGTGGACATGAACATGCCGAACGCGGCGATCACCAGGGTCAACGCAACCCAGGCTTGCTGGTGTTTCCATTTGCTGGCCATGGCGGCGAAGCCATACATCGCGATGATCGAAATGATCCACGGAATCGAGTTGAACAGGCCCACCTGGAAGTCGCCGAGGTTGCCCATTTTCTTGATCATGCTCGGCAGCCAGAACGTGGCGCCGTAGATGGTCAGGGCGATGGAAAAGTAGATAAAGCAGAACAGCGCGATCTGCTTGTCGGCCAGCAGCTTGAACATCGACGGCTTGACGGTTTGTGTGGCTTCGCGGGCCTGTTGTTCCAGCGCGATGGCGTCAACCAGTGCGTCCTTTTCTTCGGCGCTCAGCCATTTCGCCTCGCGCGGATGGGATTGCAGCCAGAACCACACAAATCCACAGAGCACGATCGAGGCAAAGCCTTCGATCAAGAACATCCACTGCCAGCCATGCAGGCTGAAACCGCTGACGTTCAACAATGCGCCGGAGACAGGACCGGAGATCACCGAGGCAATGGCCGAACCGCTGAGGAAAATCGCCATGGCCTTGCCGCGTTCGGTCGACGGCAGCCATTGGGTGAAGTAGTAAATGATGCCGGGAAAGAAGCCCGCTTCGGCGGCACCGAGAACAAAACGCAGCACATAGAAGCTGGTTTCGCCGCGCACAAACGCCATGGCCATCGCCGCCGCCCCCCAGGTGAACATGATGCGCGTCAGCCAGGCGCGAGCGCCGTAGCGTTGCAGCAACATATTGGAGGGGACTTCGAAGATCGCGTAACCGATAAAGAACAACCCGGCGCCCAGGCCGTAGGCTGCCGCGCCAATGCCAAGGTCGGTTTCCATGTGGCTGCGCACGAAGCCGATGTTGACGCGGTCGATGTAGTTGACGATGAACATCACCACGAACAGCGGCAGCACATGGCGCTTCACCTTGGCCGCGGCGCGGGCGAGTACATTCGGGTCCGGCGGACTCTGGACGGTATTCAAGGGGCAACTCCCAATCATTGTTTTTTTAGGGACAGGCCGATGATGGACGCAGGTATTGATCCCGTCTAATCTAACTTGGCATTCGATTGATACCTGGATTAGATCAATGTTCGAACTGACTCAACTGCGCTGCTTCACCACCGTGGCGACCGAACTGAATTTCCGCCGTGCCGCCGAACGGTTGAACATGACCCAACCGCCCCTCAGCCGACAGATTCAACTGCTGGAACATCACCTAGGCGTCGAGCTGTTCACCCGCACCACCCGCAGCGTCGCCCTGACCGCCGCCGGCCGCGCCTTCTTCATCGAAGCGCAGAACCTGCTGGAGCGCGCCCAGCAAGCCGCCGTCACCGCCCGCCGTTTTGCCGAGGGCGACATTGGCTCGGTCAACATCAGCTTCGTTGGCAGCGCGGTGTATGAATTCCTGCCCAAGGTCATAGCCGAAGCACGGCTCAAGCAGCCGCATGTGAAAATCGACCTGACGGAGATGAACACCTACCAGCAACATGAAGCCCTGCGTGCGCGGCGTATCGATCTGGGCATCGTTCGAGCGCCGTTGCTGGAGCCGGGATTCGCCACCGAATGCCTGGTGCGCGAGCCGTTTGTATTGGCGGTGCCGAGCAGTCATCGGCTGGCGAGTGCAGAAACCGTGTCGGTCAAAGACCTCGATGCGCAACCGTTCCTGATGTACTCCCACGCCGCCTACCCGCCGTTCAACGAACTGCTGACCGGCATGCTCCGCTCTGCCCGCGTCGCCCCGGAATACGTGCAATGGCTGGGCTCATCGTTGACCATCCTGGCGCTGGTCAACGCCGGAATGGGCCTGGCCCTGGTGCCTCGCTGCGCCACCAGCGTGGTGTTCAAGAACGTGGTGTTTCGCGATATCGATTTGGGCGAAGGTGTGCAGAGCGAGCTGCATCTGATCTGGCGCGAGAACAATGACAACCCGGCGTTTGCGATGTTGCTGGAAGGCATTCGAAGGGCTGTGCGGGAGGGATGGGGCGTTTGAGTTTGGCGTTGCCTGGTGTTTCTTTGGGGTCATCGACCACGTTGGTCAGTAGCGGCCCTTCGTGATCTACAACTATCGGCCAAGACCGGTCCGTGGACACTCTACTGGCGAAACAGTAGCTTATGCAGCAAGCGAGAACTGATGTGTAATCTAGGTCCGTTTTCAACCGCGCTTGTGCATTCCCTTCGCGTCACATCTTGGACGGAAACGAATGAACCCAACTCTCCATAAGGCAGCTAATGGTCATCTGGCACTTGATTTCAACGAGTTGTCAGACGCTTGTTGGCCATCGATAGCTGAAGATCTGATCAAACTTCGAGGGTTCAAACGGGTGGGTTCACCCGTCATAGGTATCAGTGAACAAATTCACCAAAATTTCCAGTGTGCTGAGTTCAACCTGGCGGCCGGCTGGGACAATTGGTCTGGACATTACTTGCTTTCAGACTCTGTGGCGGGTGATGTATTTCTGCAAAAGCTATTCGACCAGGTCCGCGCCTGACAGGCGGCTCACGTCATCCAAACAGCAGATTGGGAGTGCGTGTCTGAGCGTTTGCGGATGGCTGCAAAGGGTCGTTTTCAGCTGGTCGCGATAGCCAGCAATCGGCCCAGAGTGTGTAAAAACGCTTCGTCAAAATTGAAGTGCGCGCGTCTACGTTAAATCTGAAATTTATCGGCACGTCAGCAGATGTGGATTTCGCGCAGAAGCGCGATTTCCAGTCCGGTTTTGAGTACCTGTCGCGCTCGAAAACGTTTTTACACAGCCTCGGCCAAAAGCAGTCGTTGAGAAGGTTGCGTTAGTACTGGTAATGGCACTGAACTATTAGCTAGGCTTTTCGCTTTTATGGAGCGCAGTAGATGCCTGTTTTTGAAATCTCACCACTCGAAGCCATTGGTCCCGTGCGGCTTGGCGTACCACGCGCTGTAGCGAGGCAAACAATGGCTGCCATTGGATTCCCACTCGAGAACTCCCACGACGGCGTTGATTATTTTTGCGAATCCTGCATGCAGTTTTCCTACGGGCCAAGCGATGAAGTCTGGTTTATTGGTGTCTGCGGAAACCCGAATTTCACGTTCGTGTTCAAGGGCATCGATGTCTTCGCGCGCTCTGCCACCGAAGTGTTTTCATTGATGGCTGCTTCAGATAATTCTGGCCCTCATGATTTCACCTCATATGAATACTGGTTTCCAAACCAAATCCTCTCACTGTGGGATGCGGATGAACAATACGACCGCCAGGAAGGAGAAAGCCGCGAGGTCTGGGGTCAGATCGGAATCGGAAACAGCGCTTACATGGCAGCCATTCGCGCTATTAAGAAAAAGGCTTGATGGACCATACCTTTACTTTAAATGAGATGGTTTGAAGGACAGCTTTGGGTCGATCGCTGCCCTTCGCCACAGACGGCAATCAGCCTGAAGCGGACGTTCAAACCAAAGGTAATGCGATGAAGAGAAAAGCAAGCATGACTGCACTTCTGGCCAGTAAAGCAGCCTCCCAGCCTGTGCCTGACTGGACGTTTGATTCTGATCGCATGATCCGAATACTCGGTTGTAATTCGATCATCGAAGTACTTCGCCGCATCAAAAACGGTGGGCCAGAATGGGCGCATCGTAACGTCACCATTTGGTTTTCCGGGCCATCAAATGCTTGGGCTCTGGTGTACTCGCTTCAGGATGCCAGTGCCCCGTACTTTGACTTCATGTACACCCGCAAAGAGCCACCTCAGGAAGCCCTGTCCGCACTGCTAGGGAAGTACCCACAGTGCACCGTTATCGATTGGTCGCCCGGACGCTTGGCCTGCATCAGGGCTAAGGGTGTGGATGTTGAGACGCTAGCGGAAATTATCCGCGATGTCGCTGAAACGGCTTGGGATGAGCGCATCACGGTCGTCGATGCTTCGTACGAGGAAATGGGTAGTGCGTGACTCAAGAGCGGACGGTCGACCTTAGCTCCAAGGAATGGCGAGCTACCAGGGCTTGCCGGAGTTCAAAGTCGAGTACCTCGTGAAGAACCAAAAAAAGCCCCGCACTTCAACCGAAGGCGGGGCTTTTGATCTGGCTGGCGTCACTTCACATCGGTTACATCGCGGTATGGAAAATCTGCTCGATCTCGTCCTGATTGGCAGGGCGCGGATTGGTGAAGCCGCAGGCGTCCTTCATGGCATTGGCTGCCAGGATCGGGATATCGTCGGCCTTGGCGCCCAGTTCGGCGAGACCGCTCGGAATACCGACATCCGAAGACAGTTTACGGATGGCGGTGATGGCCGCGGCGGCACCTTTTTCCGCATCCAGATGCTGGGTGTCGACCCCCATTGCGTTGGCGATGTCTTTAAACCGGGCCGGGCATACGCTGGCGTTGAAGCTGGCGACATGGGGCAGCAGGATCGCATTACAGACGCCGTGTGGCAGGTCGTAGAACCCACCCAGTTGGTGCGCCATGGCGTGGACATAGCCCAGCGAAGCATTGTTGAAGGCCATGCCGGCAAGAAATTGCGCGTAGGCCATATTTTCCCGGGCGGCCATGTCGTCACCCTGGGCAACGGCAGTGCGCAGGTTGGCCGAAATCAATTCCACGGCCTTGAGTGCACAGGCGTCGGTGATCGGCGTTGCCGCAGTCGACACGTAGGCTTCGATAGCGTGGGTCAGCGCGTCCATGCCGGTGGCGGCGGTCAGGCCTTTGGGCATGCCTGCCATCAGCGAAGGATCGTTGACCGACAACAGCGGGGTGACGTTACGGTCGACGATGGCCATTTTCACGTGCCGGACTTCGTCGGTAATGATGCAGAAACGGGTCATTTCACTCGCCGTGCCGGCGGTGGTATTGATCGCGATCAACGGCATCTGTGGCTTGGCGGATTGATCCACGCCTTCGTAATCACTGATGTGCCCGCCGTTGGCGGCGCACAGGGCAATGCCCTTGGCGCAGTCATGGGGTGAACCGCCGCCCAGGGAAATAATGAAATCACAGTCGCTGCGACCAAGCAGCTCAAGACCTTTCTCGACATTGCTGACCGTCGGATTCGGTTTGGCACCATCAAACAGGGTGGAGTTGATGTCCTGCTGGGCCAGAAGGCTGGCTACTTTGGCAGCCACGCCAGCTTTGGCCAAGCCTGCATCAGTGACGATCAAGGCTTTACGGAAACCATATTTGCGGATGGCGAGCATCGCTTCGTCGAGACTGCCAATGCCCATCATGTTCACGGATGGAATGAAGAAGGTGCTGCTCATGATAATTCCTCTTTTATTCTGGAAACCCGGAAATCAGGTGAGGTCTTCTACTCATATCGCAGGCTGTGAGGCGGGTCTGATTGTCATCATTGATGAAGTTCAGCGGGAGACGTGCTGCATCAAGTGTTCAGGCGAACAGTGTTTTAAGATGCAGAGGTGGATGGGCCATCGCAGCCGGTATCTTTTGATCATGGGATTGAGCCTAAACCTATGACGCCAGACTGGAATGGTCCTTTAGCTTTCATTGGCACCTCCTTTAGTACTGGGAGGTAATGCGCCGCGACAAGGCCGGCGCGAGACCTGTGGGAGCCGGGCAGATCTGGCCGACGCATACGGATCAATCGACCGATTGAATCCACAGCCAAAAGCAGCTTCTGACGACGAACCCGGCCCTTGCGCAGTGGTCCAACCAACTGATGGCGGCGCGATTGATCAAAGGCCTTGGGCCTGGTTCATTCAAAAGCGACGCTTTGCAATTCACACACATCAGGGTGCGCCGGATAACGTTCAGTAGGTTCGGATCCTGTCTGGTGCAGGCGCTGACTGCTGCTCCCATCCCCTGCTCCCTTACCGGAGTACGAAAATGACTCAGTCAATGCGCTTCCTCCTATCGATCTTCCTCGCGACAGCCTCATTGGCATCAGCGAGCCTCCTGAACAATGCAGGTGCGGCAACCGCCGAGGACCTGAATGCCGACTCCCACCAAGCGTTGCAAACGCTTTACAAGTCCACCCCATTTGCCAAAACCATTTCGCAGAATGCCAAAGCGGTGCTGGTCTTCCCGAAAATCATCAAGGCCGGCCTTGTGTTTGGTGGTAGCTATGGCGAAGGCGTGCTGATGAAGGGCTCGAAAGTGGATAGTTATTACAACTCCGTAACGGGGTCATGGGGGCTGCAGGCAGGCGCCCAATCGTACGGTTATGCGTTGTTCCTGATGACTGACAAAGCCGTGAATTATGTCCGTGAGACCAAGGGCTGGGAAGTCGGCGTGGGGCCAACCGTTGTCGTGGTTGACGAAGGGGTCGCGAAGAATCTGTCGAGTTCGACACTCAAGGACGATGCCTACGCGTTCATATTCGACCAGCAAGGGTTAATGGCCGGGGTCAGCATCGAGGGAACCAAGATTTCCCTGATCAAGCGCTGAAAGCCTGCCCTTCAAGGGGTCTGTCTTTTGAAGCGTGCCGCGTCTGCGCCGTTTAAAAACGCTCCAACGCGTGGGATTCAAATTGAGAGGTGAAATTCATGAACAACATCATCTATATCGTCGGGTTAGTTGTGATTGTCGTGGTTATTCTGTCGTTTCTCGGGCTTGCATAGAATCGAAGAGCGTCTCGTGTTAGCAAGGCTGTACCTCGCATCGCGAGGTACAGCCTGCTCTCGCTTGACCTATCTGGCCTTTAGCAACTCAACCGTTTGCGCCGTGCTCCACAGGGCATTGGCGATGTAGCGATAGTTGATCAGTGCGGCCAGGTAGCCATCACCCTCGGGGGTCGTCGGGCCGGCGGTCGCGCCCCGAACCACCGCCACTTCAAAGCCAAGCTCCAGCAGTTCGCGCAGATGCGACTCGACGCACAGGTTCGCCGCCATGCCCGCCAGTATGATTTGCGACACACCGTGCTTGCGCAGCTGCAGCGCCAGGTCATTGGTTTCCGGGCCGTAAACCTTATGCGGTGAAGCAATGATGGTTTTGCCGTCGAGGATGTAGGGCTTGTATTCGGGCATGTAGTCGCCGCAATACCTGTGGGAGCGAGCTTGCTCGCGATGAACGATGACGCGGAATCCCGGACCTGACACAAAAACCAATCACCGGCCAGCAGCGGCAACAAACACCGGGAACCTGTGGCGAAGGACCGTACTTCCGCTGGGCCGCGCAGCGGCCCCCAAAAGGGGACAACTGCCCAACCCAACGTCAGTTACCCACTCACCACAGCAGACCGCACTTACGCAGGTGGATCAATTTTATCCAGCAATCGGTTTGCCGTGATTTCAGCCAGCATGACGTTATTGGCAATGCCCAACAGGGAATAGCGCGAGCCACCATCCAGGCGGTCCACCAACTCGTGGACCATCACATCAACCGAGGCCAGGGTTTCGACCAGATGCACCGCTAGGGTCTCGGTCGTGGCCTCTGCGTTCACGGAAAACAGGGTGCTGATAGTGCGCGGGGTGGCTTTGATGTCGGCAATCGACGGGAAGTGGTAATTGAGAGCCCGCTCGGCGGCTTCGTTGAGTTTTTTTGAATCGGGATCGTACGGGGAGACCGGATCGGTGTCCGGCGGATTGGGTGTGACCTTGAACATGGTAAATCCTCGTTTACTGGTGGAGCTGCCACGTTCGTTTCCAAGCGAAGGGGTGGCAGCTGTACGCAGGTTGGAAAACCAGGGTAAACGAGCCCGGCAGACCTATAAGGTCTCCCACGCACAGCCGCCATAACGGAATGCACATAGTGCGAAAAATTACGTTATGAAGAGGTGCTTTCGTGTCGTTTACCCGTCGAGTTTCCAAGCCCGACCGCTGAATGATCAGCGACACGGAAACGATAGAACCAAGGCCCACGACACACAAGCCGGCGGATTCTGGCGCAGCCGTAGGCAACGGCGCAAGGTCTTGTGGCTTTCAGGAAGTAACCTTGATGGATCTTAAACAAGCATCCTGTGGAGATGTTTAGAAATCTGACACACGCTTCTTACACGAGGTGAAACCTTGTTCCATGTCTCGACAACGGAAAGCCAACCCAACGATAAAAAATCAACTCTGCGTGTAAGGGTCTGCAGCGTCCTGCCGATAACGACAAAGCGTCGCACTTGATTGCCGGCGTTTTATGGACCGCAAAGCATTAGCAGGGACTTTACATGCGTCACCTCAGACACCTTACTTCCCCTCTGAATCAGCAAAAGATTGCTGGCGTCACCTTCCATTTCGATCCGTCCGATCAGAACGAACTGGTGACGGTGCTTCAGCGTTTTTTTGCCGAGCCGGATCAACATGCGTTGCTGGATATTCCCGAGGAAACCCGCAGCGTGTTCCTGCTCGAAGGTGAGCGCAAATGGGTGTTGAAACACAACCGCCTGACCCACTGGAAAAAGCAGCTGCAGAATTTCCTGGGCCTCAAGCGTGTGTTCGGGCTGCATGACCTGACCAACGAATTCATCAACCTGTCCGTTGTGTCCGCCAAGTCGGAGTCATCGCCCAGAGTGGCTGCATTCGGCCACGTCGGACGTTTTCCGTTTCTCAAGGAAGAGTATTTGCTGGTCAATTTTTTCGACAATCACTGCAGCGTCGATGATCGACTGATCGCCCAACCCGAGCAGGCGCAAACGCTGCTGTTGGATATTTTCCAACTGTTTGGGCAGACGCTGGTCGAGGGATTTGTGCACATGGACCCGCACCCCAAGAACATCCTGATTGGCCCCGATGGCAGGCTGCGCCTGATCGACTTCGAATGCTGCGCGCATTCGGTGCTGGATCACGACTTCAGCCTGGGTTTTCTGCTGGGTTACTTCTATCGTTTCTGGTTCAACAGGTTCATATCGGTTGAACACTACAACGCGTGCTGTGAACGCTACCTGAAGCATCAGCACCCAGCATTGAACCGTGAAGTTTTCCAGGCGGTGTATGAGCGCTTTCGTGACCGTGATGTTTCCCGTAGCACGCGTTACCGCATCCTCACGTGCCCCAAGGCCCAAGCTGCATTCCTGCACGAGTTGAGGTAACCGGCAGCGGTTGGCTCAGCCTTGTTTCAAATCGAGGCAGTAGGTGTAGTAACCCGTGTCGCGCACATAACCCAGGGATTCATACAACCGTTGCGCGCCGACATTGTCCGTGGCCGTTTCCAGCACCATGCCTTTGGCACCGGTCAACACTGCAAAGGCTCGCGCGGTGTTCATCAGCAACGTGCCGACCCCTTGCCCTCGGGCGGCGGGTGTTGTGAACAGGTCGCCGAGCAGCCAGGTGCGGTGCGCGTCGATGGAGGAGAACGTCGGGAACAACTGCACGAAACCCAGCGCCTCGCCGCTGGGGGCCTGGGCGAAGAAGATCGCGGATTCGTCCCGGGCAATGCGCTCGGCGATGAAGTCGCGAGACTGCGGCAGGTTCGACGGCTGACCGTAGAAACCTCGATAGGCGTCGAACAGGCCGGCGATTTTATCGAGGTGGGATGCGTCGGCGCGCAGGGCCTGGATGTCCATGTTGATCGTCTCCTTGCGGATTGATGTGATGATCGGGAAAAGGGAAATGTAGATCAAAAGATCGCAGCCTGCGGCAGCTCCTACAAGGGACGGCGTACGCAGGCTGCGATCTTTTTGGGTTCCGCTTTCCTCCTTAAGGCCTTTCAGTTCCGTGCAGGGGCCACCGCCGGCATTGATGTCCTGGCCAGCCCGTAATACAAAATCCCCGGCACCACCAGACCAACGATCCAGGAAATATCGACACCGCCGAGCTGCGCGACCATCGGCCCGGAGTAGAAGTGAGTATCGACGAAAGGCAACTGGATCAATACACCGATGACATACACGCTGATCCCGCGCATGTTCCAGCGGCCATAACGACCCGCCGGGTCGGACAATGCCGGGATGTCATAGCGCTCTTTGTTGATGAAGTAGTAATCCACCAGATTGATCGCGCTCCACGGTGTGAAGAAGGTCAGCAAAAACAGGATGAAGTACTTGAAGGTGTTGAGAAATGAGTACTGGCCCAGCAGCGCGAGCGTGGTGGACGCCGCGACAATCAACAACACAAACACCATGCGCTGGCGGGCGGATATCTCCAGACGACTGCGGAAACCACTGATGATGGTGGCCACGCACATGAAGCTGCCATAAGCGTTGAGCGTGGACACCGTGACCTTGCCGAACACCACGCTCAAGTACAGCAGGGACGCCATCACACCGGTGCTGCCCAACCCGACGATGGTCGCCACCTCGTGACCGCGGAAGTTCGCACCGGCCAACGCCGCGGCGAACACCCCCAGCACCATGGACGCCTGAGCGCCCAGCACCGTTCCAAGGCCGACGGCAGCGAACGTCTTCCACGACGAGGTCTTGCTCGGCAGGTAGCGTGAGTAGTCAGCCACATAAGGGCCAAAGGCGATCTGCCAGGAGGCGGACAACGACACCGCCAGCAGGAAAGTACTCCAGCCGAAGTGACGGTTTTCCAGCAACAGGCCGATATCGTTGAGGGTCATCAACCGGGTAAACAGATAGACGAAGGCGATAATGCCCAGCACGCTGGCCACCCGGCCGACCAGGTGGATGACCCGGTAACCGAAGATCGTCAGAAACGCGATGCACGAGGCGAAAATCAGGATGCCGGCGCTGTCGCTGACATGAATCAACTGGGCAATCGCCTGCCCCGACAACACCGCACCGGTGGCGCTGAAACCGAGGTACATCAGGCACACCAGGACAATCGGGATAGCCGCCCCATAGACCCCGAACTGCACACGACTGGAGATCATCTGCGGCAGCCCAAGCTTCGGTCCTTGCGCCGCGTGCAGGGCAACCACTGCCCCGCCCAGCACTTGGCCGATCAACAAGCCGATGAGCGACCAGAACACATCGCCGCCCAGCACCACGGCCAGGGCGCCGGTGACGATCGCCGTGATCTGCAGGTTGGCGCCAAGCCACAGGGTGAACTGGCTGTAGAGGCTGCCATGACGCTCGGCCTCGGGGATGTAATCGATCGAACGTGTCTCGATCAGGGGACTTCGCTGCTGACTATCGCTGACCTTGGTCATTACGTTGTTTTCCTTTGAGGCGCTTGTTTTTATTGTGTGGGCTCGAACGCTTAGAACGCCTTGCTGACACTGGCAACCACCGTGGCGGAGCACAAATCACCATAGCCGTACCAGCTCGTGCATTCGCTTTTCGACAGGTCGGTATCAATGTAGCTGAGGCCCCAGGTCACGCCCACGAAGTCACGGGTCAACTTGGCTTCCCACTCGGTGTAGGCATCGCGGCTTTCACCGTTGGCGGACCAGAAAGCCGGGTCTTTGACATCGTTGCGACCCACGCGCAGGTCCAGGCCGATCTCGGCCGGCAATTCGATTTTGTAGCTGAGGTAGGTGTAAAGGGTGTCCTGGTCCTCGCCAAAGAAGTTCGGCGTATCGTTTGAGTAGTAAGCGCCAAGCTTCACGCCATACACGTCAAGGACGGCGTAGACCTCACTCAGGTTGAATTGGCTCTCCTTTGGATAGTCGTACTTGATGTACCCCAGATCGAGGCTGATGGCCTCGGTCGCCTGCCAGTAGTAGCCCGCGTAATACTCGAGTTCCTGCCGCGTCTTGAACTCGCCGCCGAAATCGA
Organism: Pseudomonas sp. GL_093; assembly: GCF_057837605.1. Taxonomy (NCBI): domain Bacteria; kingdom Pseudomonadati; phylum Pseudomonadota; class Gammaproteobacteria; order Pseudomonadales; family Pseudomonadaceae; genus Pseudomonas; species Pseudomonas sp. GL_093. The sequence continues at coordinate 4,679,070 of NZ_CM174448.1, forward strand.
CGTTCGAGGTCCAGGCGCCAATGTACAAGCCGCTGCTGTGCATCAGCGTGGCGCCGGCCTGAGCCGCCGGATCACCCAGGGTTTGCGAAATGCCACGGGTGCGGTAGTCGCTGAAGACTCCCAGGGTCATGTCCAGGTTGAAGTCATCGTTGAGTGTCAATGCCTGGGTGGTCAGGGGTGCCAATACAAGCGTGGCAAGGGTCAATACTGAGCGTGCGTTCATACAAGTCTCTTATTTTTATGGAGGTGCGGGTTATTTCAGGCATGGCGATGCCGAGCCCCTCGTCACACGAGGAGCCAGGCAGCCTTTTGCGTGGTGCGGGTGAACGGAGGGTCAGGACGCGGGCGCGTACACCTCTTTGCCGGCGAAGAAGGTCTTCAGGACCTTGGTGTCGAACAGTTCGTCATCGCTGACCTTGAAGACATCGCGGTCGAGGATGATCAGATCGGCCTGTTTGCCGGGTGTCAGCGAACCAATCTGCTGCTCCAGGCGCAGCGCCTTGGCGGCATTGAGCGTGTAGGCGTAGAACATGGTCTGGCGATCGATGCTTTCCTTGGCATTCAACACACCCAGCGGCCCTTTGCGCGTGCTGGCCTGAGCGATGGCATTCCATGGATTGGGGCTGGACACCGGCCAGTCACTGCCACCGGCGATGACCGCACCGGCGTTATGCAGGGACTTGGCGGGATACTGATAACCGTAAGCAAACGCGCTGATATAGGGTTTGACAAGCTCGACGGTGTAACTCTCGCCGGTGGCCCACAGCAATTGCATGGAAGCGATCACGCCAAGTTGCTTGAAGCGCGGAAACTCTTTGGGGTTGACCAGTTGCAGGTGGCTGATGCTATGAGCCACCGGTGTCGGGTTGAGTTTGCGCGCGTAGGCAAAACCATTGAGTGATTCACGCACTGCACGGTCGCCGACCGCATGCATGTGCACAATCCAGTCGCGCTTCTCCGCTGCCACGACCAACTCACCGAAGTGCGCGGGGTCGATCAGCAGTTGTCCGTTTTTATGGCTGTTCTTGAAGGGAACGATGACCGCGGCGGTCTGCCCCGGAAACTCCAGAACGCCATCGGCGAATACCTTGATGCCAGGAAAACTCAGGTTGGGCACACCCTCGAATTTCTTCATGACCTTGGCCAGCACTTCCAGGTCGGCCGGCCGACTTTTCGGGTTGGTCAACAGCAGCGCAGCGACGTGGGCACTGAGTTCACCCTTCTCTGCCAATTCGCGGTAAAGCGGAAGCACGCCGTAACTCTGCTCGGTTGCCTTGAAATCGAACAACGAATCGCCACTGCCGGCGTTCGCGGCGGCGTCCATCCAGGCGGTGACGCCGTATTGATTATTGACCTTCACGGCCTCGCGGGCGGCTTTCAACATGGTCTCGTCGCTGGGCGCGGGGATCTGGCTGCGTACCTGGTCCCAGCGCGACTCGGCAAAATAGCCGTTGGGTATGAAATCCGCGTCATGACCCACATAGCTGCGATCCTGTTCCGAGAGGCCCTTTACCAGTGTCGCGTCGATTTTCAGACGCTTGAGCATGGCGTTGTTGGCCCAGCCGGTGTGCCCGTCGATCCCGCTGAGGACCACCGGTTGATCCGCCCAGCGTCCCTGATTGAAGCGCTGGCCCAGCTCACGGCTCTTGTCCCAATAGGCCGAACTGACCCCGGCGATGCTGATCACGTCACCGGCCCGGGCAATGCCCGCCTGATCCTGTTCGATGATCCACTGTTCAAGCTCCGGCAATGGCTTGACCTCATCCAGCAGGTTGGCCCCCATGCTGTCGAAGGCCGCAACCACCGGGTGACTGTGGGTATCAATCATTCCCGGCATCAGCACCTTGCCCGCCAGATCGATCCGTTGCGTGCCGGTGTCGGCCAAGGCGTTGATCTCGGCATTGCTGCCCACCTTGAGAATCTTGCCGTCTTGCACGGCCACTGCCTGGACCAGCCCCTGACCGGGTTCGGCGGTGAAGACCTTGCCGTTGAACAACACCAGGTCAGCGGCGGCCATGGCTTGCACCGAAGAAAAGGCCAGGGCTGCGGCCAACAGGTTTGGAATAAATCGCTGCATCGGAACACTCTCTTGTTTTTATTGGGCTGGGCGGGCGGCTGATGCCTGGGACAATGCCTTCGGATCAAGGCCAACGAACGGCGCCTTGGCCCACACGACCTGGCCGCCCACGACCGTCAGCAGCACGTTGTTTCGAGCCAACTCCTCCTCGGGGACCTGCATAAAGTTCTTGTCCAGAACGATCAGGTCCGCGAACTTGCCCACCTCGACCGAACCGACGACAGCATCCAGTTTCAGCTGCTCGGCGGCGTTCATGGTGATGGTGCGCAGCACTTCAGTCCGCGACAGCGCCGGGTCGGCATTCAGCCTGCCCGCATACTTGGGGCCATAGCTGTGCGGGTTCAGCGGATCACCTGAGCGGGTGACACCGATCTTCAGCGCCAGGAACTCGTCGAGCGGGTCGACCGGCCAGTCGCTGCCATACGCCACACGGCCGCCGGCACGAGCGATGCTGCCGGAGGGTTCCATGCGGGCAAATCGCGCCGCCCCTAGATGTTCGTTGGTACCGTCGACCGTGGACGGCGCTTGCTGGGCCCACTGGAAGGACATGTTGGCGGTCACGTCGAGCGCCTTGAAGCGCGCATAGTCGGCAGGGTCCACCGACTCGTTGTGAGTAATGGCCGGGCGGAAGCCATTGCCGGGCAGTTGCTGGCGCACGTATTCGATGCCGTTCAGTGAGTCACGCACCGCGCGGTCTCCAGTAGCGTGAAGGTGCGGATCGAGGCCGGCCTGAACGGCTTTCAGCAGCAGCGGGTTGAGCACTTGCGGCGGGAAGTACAGCTCACCGGTGTTCTTGCCGGGTGTCCACTTCGGCGCTGTATCGGTGCCGGCATTGCGCAGGTACGGCGTCAACATTGCCCCCGTGTCCGCCGGCGCGTTGATGATGCCGTCCATGAACAATTTGACGTGGCGCATGCTCACGCCCGGCGCCGGTTTCGCTTCGCCCTGATCGTAGGTGGTGGCCATTGCCTTGGCCTCGGCGATGGTTTTGTCCGGGTCGGCAGCCGCGGCGGCAGGGTCGAGTTTGATCGCCAGCAAGGCCCGGGCCGTCAGTTCACCCGACTGCTGCAGGGTGGTAAACGCTTTGCCGTTTTCCGGCCCCGACAAGGCATCGAAGAAACTGGTGATGCCTTGCTGGCGCATGGCGTCGAGCGCCGCGCGGGTCTGATTGAGTTTCTCTGCGTCGGTGGCGGGCGGCACCACGGCGGCCATGGCCTCGGCGGCTCCGTCTTCGCAGATGCCGTTCGGGTTGCCGGCGCTGTCGCGCATGTACTTGCCATCACCGGGATTGGCCGTGTGCTTGTTGATGCCGGCGACCGCCAGGCCGCGGGAGTTGGTCAGCACCGTATGGAAGTCGGTGGAACGGACTTGAATTGGACGGTTGGTCTTGAGCGCATCCAGTGTCGATTTGTCGGGGTCGCCGTCGAGTCCGGTCATGCCAATGCGGTCCCAGCTGCCCACTTCGAGCCAGACGTCGGGGCCTTTGTCTTTATCGGCATCCAGGCATGCCTGAATGGTTTCCTGGAAAGCCTTGCGGGTCATCGTCTGGTATTTCAGGTCGCACAAGGTCATGGCGCGGCCGCCATCCCCCGGATGCATGTGCGCATCAATGAAGCCCGGCATCAGCATGCGGCCGGCCAGATCGATCAGCTGTGTCTGCGTGCCGATGTACGAGGCAACCCCTGCATCGCTGCCGACGTAAACGATCTTCCCGCCCGTGACGGCGATCGCCTGCTGCACGGAATTCTTGCCGTCGACGGTGTAGACATAGCCGTTGCGCATGACCATGTCGGCGCCTGTCGAAGCGTGTGTCTGACACCCCACCAGCGCCGCGCAGGAAAATGTCGTTGTCGCGGCAACGGCGATAAATAGCCTGGAAAATTTCAACTGCCTCACCTCTGTTTTTATAGTTTTTGAAGTGGCCCGAACGGACGGTCGCAAGCCCCTGATATGCAGGGCATACCCTATAGAGCGCGACGGTCGGATGGACCTCCACAAATGAGGAGGGGTAAGGCAAATACCGGTCAGTTGAGCAGCAACGCAGTCCTTGTAGCAGCTGCCGAAGACTGCGTCCGGCTGCGCAGCAGTCGTAAACCCTGAGTGCGCGGTGAGTCTGGTGCACCGCATCGTCTGACTTCACGACTGCTGCGCAGCCGGACGCAGCCTTCGGCAGCTGCTACAAGGACTGCGTTATGGCTTAAGGCGCTGGGCTTAATTACGACGTGCAGTTTCCGCAAGCGAGGTCGATGAGCGCAGGACAGAACCCAGCTCCACTTTGCTCTTCACGCCGAGCTGCAAGTAGCAGTTGCGCAGATAGGTGCGCACTGTGGCCGGACTCAGAGCAAGGATTTTGGCGATTTCCTTATAGGAGTGACCGGCGGCGAACAGCATCGCCGCCGTGCGCTCGCGTGGCGCCAGCACCGCCCCGCGCGACTGTGTTTCGAGTGACAGGATGACGTGCTCGGCGTTGGGGCTCAGTGTCATTGCAGTGCGACCCAGGCGAATCACACACGGCGCCTTTTGCAGTTGCGCGATGACATCAACGGGAAGCATTGAACCGCTCCACCCGGGCAACTCGCGCTGAATGGCGGCGCACAGACTTGCGCCGACGTACAGCAGACTGCCGTCCATCCGGGCGACCCCGAAGTCACTCGCCCCGTTGCCCGTGTCGCAGCGAATCATGTCCTGCACCTGAAAGCGCCACAACTGCAACAGATGGTCGCAGAACGCCGAGAACAACCCGTCCTCGCTGTCATTGAAAACCGGTGCATGAAGGCCACGGTAGAGACAGACGAAGAACATCAAGCCGCTTTCAGGGAGTTCGAACGTGATGCACATCAGGTGGTAGAGGTCGTGCCGCCGTGCGAAGTCGTTCACCTCCTCGCAGGGGTCGGTGAACCCACTGTCGCGCACAACTTCCCCGGGTTGACTTAAGGTCTCCTGGGAAAATCTGTCGCTGACCGCCACTTTGTGCCATTCGACGGCAAACGACTCGGGCAGATTGATCCGCCCGTGCATCCAGCTTTGGGGGGGAGTACTGGCGTCTGACGTCGACATCTCGCCCCACCATGCCGAAGCGAAGGGCACCAGTTGACGGAAGGCCTGCAGGCCGTCTGCGATGAATTGGGATGCGCCGCGGTCTCGAGCAAGCCGACCCAGGTGCAACACGCACCGATTGAACGCGGTCAGCGTGGCCATCGACGCCTTGGCGCCGATCTCATCACCCTCCTCCATTGTTTTTATCCTGTTTACTACATGGCGTATTTTTTCGACGATGCCATAGGCGCGGTTATGGCGTCCAGCGAGCGCTGTTGTTGCGGGAGAATTCTGGTTTAAACAGACCCAAGGGCAGGCGCAACACCGTCTAATCTGAATAGAGTACGACCACAAACATGCCTCTAGCCTCTTGATACAGGGGAAACGGGATGACCGGAAAAACAGCGCGCCAGTGCTCGTCATGGATCCTGCCCTCCCTGCTCGCCATCAACCTGGCGCTGACAGCGGGATGTGCAGGCAAAGCTGCGACAGCTCGCTATACGGCCTCAAACATAGGTGACAGCTGCTATGCAAAAGCGCTGCCCACTGCCGGCGAGGGCGGTCTGGCTTGGGGCACCACCTTGAACATGGCTCGCCAAAAATCCCTGGATAATTGCATACGCTATGCCGGCCAATCCGGTGGCACGCCCAATACCTGCAAAGTGGTGTTGGCGGAGTGCAAAAATTGAAGCTTTAGGCCCAGAAGCAGCCATTCACTGATTCAAGCCCCTTTGCAAAGTCACTTCCGACAGGTCGTCTTTCTGACGTCGATCTGATTTTGGCTTGCTCGAAACATATGGATAACCGTATATTCGGACAACCATATGTATTGAAGACGCCTCCATGCTGAACCCTGCCGCCGTATTCAAATGCCTGTCCGACGAAACTCGCACACGGGCCACCTTGCTGATCACCCGTGAGGGAGAGTTATGCGTCTGCGAACTGGTCTGCGCCCTGGACGACAGTCAGCCGAAAATCTCCCGTCACCTCGCGCAGCTCCGAGCATGTGGCCTGCTGCTGGACCGCCGCCAGGGTCAGTGGGTGTATTACCGGCTCAACCCCGAACTGCCAAAGTGGGTTCGCACCATTCTTGAGACAACCCTGGACGCCAACGCCGACTGGCTTGAGGAAAACAGCACTCGACTCAAAGCGATGGGCGACCGCCCTATCAACACTGCCGCCTGCTGCTGACCCATCACCTGTCGAGACTGCTCATGTTTACTGCGTTCGCCATTTTTCTCGTCACCATTGTGTTGGTCATCTGGCAGCCCAAGGGATTGGGTGTCGGCTGGAGCGCCTCCTTGGGGGCCGTTCTGGCACTGATTGCAGGCGTCGTGACGCTGGACGATATTCCATTGGTGTGGGGCATTGTCTGGAACGCCACCGCTACGTTTATCGCGGTCATCATCATTAGCTTGTTGCTTGATGAGGCAGGCTTCTTTCAGTGGGCCGCCCTGCATGTGGCACGCTGGGCCAAGGGCGATGGTCGTCGCCTGTTCGCTTTCACGGTGCTACTGGGCGCAGCCGTTTCCGCCCTGTTTGCCAATGACGGTGCGGCGCTGATACTGACCCCCATCGTCATTTCGATTTTGCTTGCCTTGCGCTTTTCCCCAGCATCTACCCTGGCGTTTGTCATGGCGGCGGGCTTTATTGCCGACACCGCCAGCCTGCCCCTGGTGGTGTCGAATCTCGTCAATATCGTTTCAGCCGACTACTTCGGCCTGGGTTTCAGCGAGTACGCGTCGGTCATGGTCCCGGTCAATTTCGTTGCCGTGGGCTCCACTCTCGGGGTGCTGTACTGGTTTTTCCGTCGCGACATACCCGAACGCTATTCACTGGATGATCTACAAGATCCACGACGTGCCGTGCGAGACCCACTGACCTTTCGCGTCGGCTGGATTGTCCTGGGTTTGTTGCTGATTGGGCTGTTTGCACTGGAGCCACTGGGCATTCCTATCAGTGTCATTGCGGCGGTCTGCGCCGCGATGCTGTTCGCCGTTGCGGCGCGTGGGCATGTGATTTCAACCCGACGTGTGTTGCGTGAAGCGCCATGGCAGGTCGTGACCTTTTCGCTGGGCATGTACCTGGTGGTTTATGGGCTGAAAAACGCGGGCCTGACAACCTATCTGACGGTAGCCCTGAACTACTTTGCCGAATTCGGCATCTGGGGCGCCGCGTTGGGGACCGGTTTTCTCACCGCGTTGCTGTCATCCGGCATGAACAACATGCCTACGGTGTTGGTGGGTGCGCTGTCGATCCAGGCCAGTGACGCCACCGGCGTGGTGCGTGAGGCCATGATCTACTCCAATGTCATCGGCTCTGATCTGGGCCCGAAAATCACGCCTATCGGTAGCCTGGCAACACTGCTCTGGCTGCATGTTCTGAAGCGCAAGGGCATCCGCATCACCTGGGGTTACTACTTCAAGGTGGGTGTCGTTCTGACGCTGCCGATTCTGTTCATCACCTTATCTGCCCTGGCCTTGCGCCTGGGCGTTTAGCACCTGCCCGTCTGGAAAGAGGAGTCGCCATGCGCGTTCTGTTCATGTGTACCGCCAATAGCTGTCGCAGCATTCTGTCCGAAGCGATGTTCAATCATCTCGCACCACAAGGTTTCCAGGCGATCAGCGCCGGCAGCTTCCCCAAAGGACAGGTTCTGCCGCGCAGCCTGACCACGTTGCAAGAGGCCGGGATTGCGATCGACGGGTTAAGCAGCAAAGGCAACGACGCCTTCGAGGCCAACCCGCCGGACATTGTCATCACCGTCTGCGACAAGGCCGCCGGTGAGGCGTGCCCGGTCTACTTCGGACCGGCCCTCAAGGCCCACTGGGGACTGGAAGATCCATCAGAGGTGAAGGGTGATGAGACCGTCGTCGCCGCTGCATTTCACTCGACCCTGGCACGCATCGAAACACGCTGCCGGGCGTTCCTCGCCCTGCCCTTCGCCCAACTTGATCGCGATGCGCTGAAGCGCGAACTCGACCGCATCAGCACGCTGTAACCGGAGCCCCCATGACCAACCCACTGCCTAATCTCGACGCGTCATTGATTCAGCCCATTGCCAGTGACGACGGCCAACACAAGCCACGAATCCTCCTGCTGTACGGGTCGACCCGCGCACGGTCATTCAGTCGGCTGCTGGTCGAAGAAGCAGCCCGCCTGCTCGAACACTTCGGTGCAGAAACGCGGATCTTCAATCCATCGGGACTACCGCTACCGGATGACGCACCCGGCGATCACCCGAAAGTTCAGGAGTTGCTTGAGCTGATGCAATGGTCTGAAGGACAGGTCTGGTGCTCACCCGAGCGCCACGGTTCCATGTCTGCCGTATTCAAGGCCCAGATTGACTGGGTGCCGCTGGCCTTGGGCGCCGTTCGCCCGACCCAAGGGAAAACGCTCGCCGTCATGCAGGTCAGCGGCGGTTCCCAATCCTTTAACGTGGTGAATCAGCTTCGCGTGCTGGGACGCTGGATGCGGATGTTCACGATCCCTAATCAATCGTCCGTGCCGAAGGCTTTTCTGGAGTTTGACGAAGGCAACCGCATGAAACCGTCCTCGCTGTATGACCGGGTGGTCGACGTCATGGAAGAACTGGTGAAGTTCACGTTGCTGCTGCGCGAGCGCCCGGATCTGGTTGACCGCTACTCCGAACGCAAGGAGTCAGCGGAAGAACTGACTCAGCGTGTGAATCAACGCTCGATTTGAAAACAGGGTGTCCGCACCTTGGTAACTAAATGAAGTAATGAATTAAAGCGTTATAACCCGTTGCGACACCGGAGCACGGGTTAACAACCGTCGGTCTATAAAACCCCTGCCAGAAAACCTGCGAAAACTTCGTGATCTAGTCTGACTGCACGTTCGGCAGGAGATTACTCATGTCATTGGCTGAAGAACGAAAACCTCAGCGCCGCAAGGAAACCCGGCTCTTTCTCTTTCTTGTCGTCTGCCTCTTTCCGCTGCTGTCGGTCGCTTTCGTCGGCGGTTACGGTTTTATCGTCTGGTTTTTCCAGATGCTGTACGGCCCACCGGGACCACCCAACTAACTAATAGCTTTTTCTGAAAGCCTATTGGAGCCAGCGCATGGACGAAGCTTTGCATATTGCCAGTCTTGTCGTACTTGCCCGACCTGAAATGTTCGACGCCGTTAAAGCCAACCTGCGTCTGTTGGACGGCCTGGAACTGCATCAGGAAAGTGCGGCGGGAAAACTGGTGGTGGTCCTTGAAGCCGTACACGAAAGCCAGATCCTTCAACGCATCGAACAGATCAACAACTTGCCCGGCGTACTCAACGCGGCGTTGATCTATCACGAACTCCTCGAACCCGAAGGAGATATCGAATGAGCATGTCGCGCCGAGCATTCGTCAAGGCCCAGGCCGCCGCCATTGCAGCCGCCGCTGCTGGCCTGCCGATTATTACCGACGCCAGTAATCTGGTGACCGAAGCGGACATGGTCACCCTGGACTGGAACAAGGCGCCCTGCCGTTTCTGCGGCACCGGGTGCAGCGTGATGGTTGCGACCAAGGACAACCGGGTGGTCGCCACCCACGGCGACGTCAAGGCAGAGGTCAACCGCGGACTGAACTGCGTGAAGGGCTATTTCCTTTCGAAGATCATGTACGGCGTTGATCGCCTGACCCAACCGCTTTTGCGCATGACGAATGGCCAGTACGACAAGCAAGGCGAATTCCAGCCGATCAGTTGGGAGAAGGCCTTCGACATCATGGAACTGAAATTCAAGGAAGCCTTGAAGAGCAAAGGTCCCGGGTCGGTCGGTATGTTCGGCTCCGGGCAATGGACCGTGTGGGAAGGCTATGCCGCCAACAAGCTGATGAAAGCAGGCTTTCGCAGCAACAACATCGACCCCAACGCCCGCCATTGCATGGCCTCGGCGGTGATGGGTTTTATGCGCACCTTTGGCATGGATGAGCCGATGGGGTGCTACGACGACATCGAAGCCACCGACGCTTTCGTGCTCTGGGGCTCGAACATGGCCGAGATGCACCCGGTGCTCTGGAGCCGGGTCACCGACCGCCGCCTGAGCCAGCCTCACGTGAAAGTGGCCGTGCTGTCGACCTTCGAACATCGCAGTTTCGAGCTCGCCGACATCCCCATGGTGTTCAAGCCGCAAACCGACCTGATGATCCTTAACTACATCGCCAACCACATCATTGAAAGCGGCGCAGTGAACCAGGATTTCATTACTAAACACACCCGATTTGCCAAAGGTGCCGACGACATCGGATACGGCCTGCGCCCCGACGACCCTCGGGAAATGAAGGCAAAAAACGCGGACAAGGCCAACACCTGGACGGATATTTCCTTCGAACAATACGCAGCGTTCGTCAAACCTTACACGCTGGAAAAAACTGCCAAGGAGACGGGCGTTCCGGCTGAAAGGCTCAAGGCCCTGGCCGAGTTGTATGCCGACCCCAAGCGCAAGGTCGTGTCGTTCTGGACCATGGGTTTCAACCAGCACACTCGCGGCGTCTGGGCCAACAACCTGATCTACAACATCCATCTGCTCACCGGCAAAATCAGCGAGCCGGGCAACAGCCCCTTCTCGTTGACCGGCCAGCCATCGGCCTGTGGTACGGCACGCGAAGTCGGGACCTTCTCCCACCGCTTGCCCGCCGATCTTGTCGTCACCAACCCCAAGCATCGCGCCATCGCCGAAAAAATCTGGAAGCTGCCCGCCGGCACCATTCAGGAGAAGCCTGGTTTTCACGCGGTGGAACAGAGCCGCATGCTCAAGGACGGCGTACTCAACGTTTACTGGACCCAGGCCAGCAACAACATGCACGCCGGGCCGAACATCATGCAGGAAGTTCTGCCGGGCTGGCGCAACCCGGATAATTTCGTGATTGTCTCGGATGTCTACCCCACCGTTTCCGCGCAAGCCGCCGACCTGATCCTGCCCAGCGCCATGTGGGTGGAAAAGGAAGGTGCCTTCGGCAACGCCGAGCGGCGTACGCAATTCTGGCATCAGTTGGTGACCGCGCCGGGGGACGCCAAGTCGGACCTGTGGCAGTTGCTGGAGTTTTCCAAGCGTTTCACCACCGATGAAACCTGGCCCGCCGAGTTACTGGCCAAGTCTCCTGAGCACAAGGGCAAAACCCTGTTTGAAGTGCTTTACAAGAATGGCCAGGTAGACCAGTTCCCGGTCGAGCAAATGGAAGCCGGATACAAAAATGATGAAGCCAAAGCCTTTGGCTTCTACCTGCAAAAAGGTTTGTTCGAGGAGTACGCCCAGTTCGGTCGCGGCCACGGGCATGACCTTGCCACGTTCGACCGCTACCACAGCGAACGAGGCCTGCGCTGGCCAGTAGTCGACGGCAAGGAAACCCGCTGGCGTTACCGCGAGGGGCTCGACCCCTATGTGGAGAAAGGCAGCGAGGTGCAGTTCTACGGCTACCCGGACAAGAAGGCGATCATCTTCGCCCTCCCCTACGAGCCGCCAGCCGAAGCCCCGGATGCCGATTACCCGTTCTGGCTGAGCACCGGACGCGTCCTCGAACACTGGCACACCGGCACCATGACCCAACGCGTCGAGGAACTGTACAAAGCGGTGCCGGACGCGTTGGTCTACATGCACCCCGACGATGCCAAGGCCTTGAAGGCGAGGCGTGGCAGTGAAGTGAAGTTGATCAGCCGACGCGGTGAAATCCGTGCGCGCATCGAGACCCGCGGGCGTAACAAACCGCCTCAAGGATTGGTGTTCGTGCCGTTTTTCGATGCCAACAAGCTGATCAACAAAGTCACGCTCGATGCCACCGACCCGATCTCCAAGCAGACCGACTATAAAAAATGCGCGATACGAATCGAGTTGATCAGCGTGGCCTGAGGAGAACCGTCATGCCTTTGCGAATCCTGCCGTTGCTCCTGCTCGCTGCGATTGGCGTGGTGATGGCTGCAGAAGTCAATTACCCCCTCGATGCACCGGGGCCGGATGGGCGCCGGCCCGGTGGTACCTTGACCCAGACCATGCCGGCTCCGCCCATTGCCAATGAAGAAAACAAGGACCTGAAGCGCGAACGCAATTACCCGGACCAGCCTCCCACCATCCCCCATACCATTCGCGGTTATCAGATCGACCAAAACGGCAACAAGTGCCTGTCGTGTCACAGCCGTGCCAACAGCGCGCGGACCCAGGCAACGATGATCAGCATCACCCACTACATGGACCGCGACGGCCAGGCGCTGGCGGCGGTGTCACCGCGCCGGTACTTCTGTAACCAATGCCACGTGCCGCAAACAGAAGTGCAACCCTTGGTGGGCAACAGTTTCGAGACGATCGACAAAATACTGCAAGACGACGCCAACGCTGCGCAGAAACCCTGAGGAGGCAGCATGAAAGCACTGTTCGCCCTGCTTAAGGATTACTGGGGCATTCTGCGTCGTCCGAGCCTCTACTACAGCCTGGGTTTTCTGACGCTGGGGGGCTTTATCGCCGGGATCATTTTCTGGGGTGGCTTCAACACCGCACTGGAGCTGAGCAATACCGAGAAATTCTGCATCTCCTGTCATGAGATGCGTGACAACGTTTTCGTCGAGCTCAAGGACACGATTCACTACACCAACCGATCCGGCGTGCGCGCCAGTTGCCCGGACTGCCACGTGCCCCACGAATGGACACACAAGATCGCGCGCAAGATGCAGGCTTCAAAGGAGGTGTGGGGCAAGATTTTCGGCACCATCGATACACGCGACAAATTCCTCACTCTGCGTCGCGAACTGGCCGAACATGAGTGGGCAAGGCTCAAGGCCAACGACTCTCGCGAATGCCGTAATTGCCACAACTTCGAGTTCATGGATTTTACCCGCCAGAGCAAGCGCGCTTCGGCCATGCACTCAACTTCTCTGGCCAACGGTGAGGCTACCTGTATCGACTGCCACAAGGGCATCGCTCACAAGCTGCCCGATATGAGCGGAGTGAAAGGCTGGTAAGGATTTTTCGATCCGCCCGCGCTTGTCCTATCCTTTTATCCAACCAACAACGCCGGTCACCGACATGCCCGCCCCCGAATCCACCCTCCTCGACAGCTGGCACCACAACGCCCAATCCTGGATCGACGCCATCCGCACCGGCGCCATCGAAAGCCGCCTCAAGGTCACCGACCAGGCAATCCTGCTGGCGGTGCTGGGCCGCCAGCCCGAGCGCGTGCTCGACCTGGGCTGCGGCGAGGGCTGGCTGTTGCGCGCGCTGGCTGAACGGGGCATCAAGGCGGTCGGTGTAGATGGCGATGCGACGCTGGTCGAGGCAGCCCAGGCGGCGGGCTCTTCGCCGGTGCATCTGGCGAGCTATGAAGCGTTGGTGGAGGCAAAGGTGGACATCGGCCGCGACTACGACCTGATCTGCGCCAACTTCGCCCTGCTGCACCAGGACATCATCCCGCTGCTCGCCGCCATGAACGCCCTGCTCGCCACTGGCGGCGCGCTGGTGATCCAGACGCTGCATCCGTGGACCGCGGCCGCGGGCGACTATCAGGATGGTTGGCGGGAAGAGACCTTCACTGGGTTCAAGGGGCAATGGCAACCCATGCCGTGGTATTTCCGCTCCTTGTCCAGTTGGCTCAATGCACTGGACATGGCCGGTTTTCAGCTGGCCGTCCTGCAGGAACCGCAGCACCCGCAAAGTCCTGTGCCGCAGTCGTTGCTGTTGGTGGCCGAGCAGCGGGGTTCGTGACTCTTCAGTAAGTCCCTTCCCGCACCCACCGCCTGACCTCAGCCTGTATGGCATAAGCCGGCGCCTCCACAGCATTGAAATCCTGTGTATACCGCTGGGCAAATCCTTCTACCCCCCATTCCTGATACTGCTGCACATGCTTTAACTCGTGAGCCCAGAGCGCGACGTTCTGTTCTGCGTTTTGAGCGTCCCGGAAGAGGATGATATCGATCAGCGTCACGGCACCGACATCGGGGTTTTGCAGCATGGCCGTGGCGGCGCTGAATTGGCCGTTGTCGCTGACTTTGTAGCGCGCGGCATCGAGGACGCCGGGGTCGTACCAGCGCAGCAGTTGTTCCCGGACGTGCGGTGGAATGGGTTGGATGTCGGCGGTGGCTGCTTCAGCGCGGGCTTGGGTCAGCCACAGCGCCAGGGCAGGTGCCGCGATCTGGTAGATGCCATCAGGCACTGGCAGGCAGATGCAGCCGTCCAGGCACACTTGTGTCTCGCCAGCTGGACAGGCGTTGGTCTGGGCTGGCACGTCAAGCGTCAGGCAAAGAACCAACAGCGCCACGAGGCGCGTGATGATGGGCGGCATTGGGCGCTCCAGGGACGGACGCAGCGCGAACAGTGGGTCACCATTGATCGACGATCCGCATGGCTTTAGCGTAGTCCCGAACCAAACGCCCCAGCGTTAATCCACGACGAACAACTTGGCACCGGTGGTGCTGAAAGATCGATGCCCCTCAGCGTTGCTGCCCACCTGATAGCTCATCCCGGCGGTGAGCGTGAACTGACGACCATCCTCCAGCTCCGTGTGCAACTCGCCTTCCAGACACAACAGGATATGACCTCTCCAGCACCAGTGATCGGCCAGATACCCGGGACTGTATTCAACCATCCGCACACGCGTTGAACCAAACTGGCAGGTTCGCCAATAGGCGGTACCCGTCTGTCCAGCATACTGAACAGGTTCGACAGTCGACCAATCGGTCGTACCAAAGGGAACAGCCGTCAGATCCATCGTTGCCTCATCAATGAAGGAGTGTCTGTGGACCGTAACCATCCACTACTACTTTCGATAGACACAGATGCGCCGCATTTATGAGATACAGGCGACCCACTCAAGCATGATAGTCAGAGGCAGCTTTCGGCCCAGGCTGTGTAAAAACGTTTTTCAGCGCAACAGGTACTCAAAACCGGACTGGAAATCGCGCTTCTATGCGAAATCCACATCTGCTGACGGGCCAATAAATTTCAGATTGAACGTAGACGCAGAGCAGGCGGGTACGGGATGAGTGACTGCAAAACTCTACTCTGCCAACCGTAACCGCAACCGGCTTCGATGGGATAAGCCTGCTTGCAAGGCAAATGCAACTATCACGGTAGATGGCGCGGAAAAGCTGCTCAGGCCGCCGCCGGAAAACATCAACGCAAGACCCAATGCGGTGGCGCCAAACCAGGCCATCAAGCCCACCGGGTTAAACGCGACCACCCGTTCGAGCGCTGCCACGTCATTGCGTCCGTGGACAATCTGCGCCAACGCCACACCCACCCAGGCCACCACGAAAATCCCCTGATAGGCCAACGCCTTGAGGATGTAGGCAAACACGTCCGCGAGCATCAAGCCGTAGACGATCACCCCCACCGCCACTGCCCACATCAGGTACGAACCGCGAAGGCCAAATCGACCAAAGAACGCCTGCATGTTCAGGGTCGCCAAGTAATAGTTGGCGGTGTTGATCCGGGTTTGCGTGGCCCAGACAAACAGCAATCCCCACAGGCCCATTAACTGCAAAATCGCCATCACCACCGAGACTTCGTTCAGCGCGCCTTCGTGGGGAATGCTGCTGACCAGGTAAATGCCTGCCGCGCCGTTGAGCAGAAACGTCACCGCGTAGAACGGCATGCCGAAGTTCCAGCGACCGTGGTACTCGGCGTCTTCAGGCTTGCCGAAACGCGCATAGTCGAAGGTGAACAGCATCAACACCCAGACACCCATGTAGGCGACAAAACAATCCCACCAGCCGAATGCACTAGGCGTTGCCGGGCCGAAATCCAGCCATTGCGGCTGGTAGCCATAACGGCTGATCGATAGCCCCACCGCCACCAGCAAACCACCGAGGTACACCGGCAGCAATACGCCGTTGAGCTTGTCCAGCCAGTGCTGCACGCTGCCCAGGATCATCGGCACGCTGTAGAGCACCACCGCCAATGCCGCCAGCGGATAGACCAGTTCCGGGTACAGGTGATTGAGCGCGACGGCGATCACCGAACCTTCGAACACCGCGTAATAGATCGCGGTCGAGAAGAAAATCAACGTCGCCAGGCACGCCCCGGTGCTGCCGAACAACAGCCGTGAAAACAACGCCACCGACAAACCGCTGCGAATCGCAAAGCGGCTGAGCACGCTGTTGACCAGTCCATAACTGATCACCGACAGGACCATGCCGATCAGCGCATTGCGCGCACCGAACGACAACGCCAATGAAGCACCCACCACGATGTAAAACATCGCACTGCACACCGCCCACCAGGCCATGGTCAGGGACAGTCGACCCATGCGCGCTTCGGTGGGCACAGGATGATGCGCCGGGTCTTGCCCGGTTTGACTCGATTGCGATAAAGCAGCCATATGCGTGAACTCCAAAACCAGTCAAAGGTTGAAGCGCGGGCAGCCGTCACCGCACCGAAGTGCGGCGTTGGCGTACCGTTTGGCATGGCCCGCGCTAGACGGCGGGCAGAATCAGGAAGGGAACAGCTTGCTCAGGCAGCTGAGTTTTTTCTTATAGGAACGTCGCGCTTCCAGCGCCTCTTCGAGGGTTACCGCGACAAAGCGGGCCTTCTGGTTGGGTTGCATCTGGCCGATCAAATCGAGGTCGGCGCTGATCACCGTGCCAATCATCGCGTAGCCGCCACCGGACACCGCATCACGGTGCAGCACGATGGGTTCGAGCCCGGCGGGCACCTGGATCGAGCCGATCGGGTAGCAACTGTCGACGATGTTCGACGGATCGGAACCGGCGCCGAACGGCTGCTCCCGGGGCTGAAAGCTCAGCGCGCTGCCGCCCTTGAAGCGATAGCCGATGCGATCGGCTTCCGAACCGACCGTCCACGGCTCGACGAAAAAGCTCTTCGCCGCCGATTCGGTCAAGCGGTGGTAGTACAAACCGGGCACCACCCGCAGGGTGATTTCGCCACCCAATGATTGCCGTAACGCCATGGGCAAACTGGCCCCGGCGCGGCTCTTGCCACTGGCGATGCCCACCGGCAATTCGTCGCCTGCAATCAGGCGTCGCCCCTGAAAACCGCCGAGCGCGCCCAGCGCATAGGTGGAGCGACTGCCGAGTACCACCGGCACATCAATGCCGCCGGCCACCGCCACATAAGCGCGGGCACCAGCCTTGGGAAAGTCAAAGCGCAGCACTTGCCCGGCCTTCACGGTGAACGCGGTGTCGTGGTGCATTTCCACGCCATCGACCCGTGACGTCATGTGCGCGCCGCTGACCGCCACCAATGCATCCTGCTGAAACTCCAACTCAGGCCCGAGCAGCGTGCATTCCAGCGCCGCCAAACCTGCCGGGTTGCCGACCAATTGATTGGCCGCGCTCAAGGCGTATTGATCAAGCGCGCCGGACGGCGGAATGCCCAAGTGGTAATACCCTTCGCGGCCCAGGTCTTGTACCGAAGTGGCGAGGCCGGGTTTGAGGACCTTGATCATGCCAACACCTCCTGCAACGACTTGGGATAGCCAACGGGATCGGCGAGGAACGCGTCCAGCGAAAACTCCACCGGCCGAATCCGCAGATCAAAGCAACCGGCTTCCACTTCGGCCACCGCGTGGTCGTAGGCTTCACGGTCCATCGGTTTGAACTGCACGATGTCGCCTGGACGGAAAAACACCATGTGTTCTTTCAGGTACGCGAGGTTCTGTTGCGGGTCGTAGATCGGCGCGGGGGTGACGCCAAACATCTGATAACCGCCGGCGCCGCGCACCGAGTAAATGCAACCAAAGCAACCGCCGTGACCAAGGGTCAATTTCGGTGTGTCGGTGCGCGGGCGCAGGTACTTGGGCACCTGCAACTGACGCTCGCGCTCGACCATCTGGAACATGAACGGCAGCCCGGCAACGAAGCCGACCATCGAGACAAACCACGGCGCGCCACTGTGGGCCGCGATGAATGCATCGACGTCGGCCAGACCGTTGATTCGTGCGGCGTATTCCAGGTCCGTGGCGCTCGGGTCTTGATGGCGGTCGCGAAAACGCATCAAGGTTTCGTGGGTCCAGGGATCGTTGTAGAGCACCGGAATCTCGATAATCCGCGTCTGCAACGTGCGCTCGGCAACGGCTCCGGCCTCGGCGATTTTTACCGCTTCAAGCAAGGTGTGAGGGGCGATGCGATCCGGGTCGAAACGAATCTGGAATGACGCGTTGGCCAGGCAGATATCGAGCACGCCATCCAGCGCCAGCCGTTCCACGGCGCGGGTGACGGCCAGGCCTTTGAAGAACGCGTCCAGGGACATGCTGTCGCTGACTTCGGCAAACAAATGCTCATCGGCGCCAAAGCTGTAGCGGATGGGAGTACTCATGCTTCACCTCCGCTGCGGCGCTCGGCCAGCCAGGTTTCCAGGGTGCCGGTGTGAAAGTCGGCGCTGTGCAGCCACGGTTGTTCCAGCAATTCACCGTGCAACGCCAAGGTGTTGGCCATGCCAGTGAGCGTGGTGTGCGCCACCGCCACTCGCGCTCGGGCCAGGGCTTCGGCGCGATCCGCACCGTGAATAATCAGTTTGGCCAGCAGCGAGTCATAGTACGGCGGCACACGGTAGCCTTGATACAGATGCGTATCGACGCGAATGCCCTCGCCGTTCGGCCAGATCAGTTCCTCGACCAGGCCTGGACTCGGGAAGAAATCCCGCGCCGGGTCTTCAGCGTTCAGGCGCATTTGCAGGGCGGCGCCGTTGAGTCGGATGTCACTTTGCTTGAAGCCCAGCGGCTCGCCGCCAGCGATGCGCAACATGGCCTGGACCAGGTCGATGCCGGTGATCAGTTCGCTGACCGGGTGCTCCACCTGAATCCGCGTGTTCATCTCGATAAAGAAGAACTCGCCAGTGGCGTCGTCATACAGGTATTCCAGGGTGCCGGCGCCCTTGTAGCCCAAAGATTCGGTCAGGCGCACGGCGCTTTCGCAGAGGGTTTCCCGTTGCTGTTGGCTGAGGACTGGCGACGGAGCTTCTTCGAAGATTTTCTGCCGGCGCCGTTGCAGCGAACACTCGCGCTCAAACAAATGCACCGCGTGCTGACCGTCGCCCAACACCTGCACTTCAATATGCCGGGCCCGGCTGATAAACCGCTCCAGATACACCGCGCCATTGCCAAACGCCGCTTGGGCTTCGCGCTGGGAACGGGGAAATTCTTCGCTCAGTTGCTCGACGTTTTCCGCCAGCCGAATACCGCGCCCGCCACCACCGGCCGAAGCTTTGATCAACAACGGGAAGCCAACGGATTCAGCAGCCTTGAGCGCCGACTCGACGTCGAACAGTTCACCCGGCGAACCCGGCACCACCGGTACGCCAGCGGCTTGTGCGGTACGCCGTGCCTCGGCTTTATCGCCCATGCGCCGGATCGTCTCCGCGCTCGGGCCGACGAAAATGGCGCCGGCAGCCACCACCGCTTCGGCGAAATCGGCGTTCTCCGACAGAAAGCCGTAACCGGGAGGCACCGCGTTGGCGCCCGTGACTTTCAAGGCGCCGAGCAAGGCCTCAACGTTCAGGTAACTTTTGTCGGCACGGGCCGGGCCAAGAATGTGCACCTCATCGGCCATGCGCGCGGCCTGGGAATCGACGTCCGCCTCGCTGCACGCAGCAACGGTGGGAATGCCCAGTTCTTTGGCGGCGCGGATAATCCGCACGGCGATCTCGCCACGGTTGGCGACCAGCAGTTTATGAATGGCTTGGGTCATGATCGCGCCCTCACTCGTCGTCGAGTGTTGCGACGACTTGACCCGGCTCCACCGGATCACCGTCTTCTACCAAAAAGGCACTGAGGCGACCGGCCGTCCCGGCGGTCAGTTCGGAGAACTGCTTCATGACCTCGATCAGGCCAATCACCGTGTCGGCGCTGACCTGCGCGCCGACCTCGACGAAGTTCGCCGATTCCGGGGTAGCTTTGCGGTAGAAGGTCCCCGGCAACGGGGTGATTACAGTGTGTTCGGCCATGTCTGTTCCTCTTGGAATAGTTGTAGAAAGGCAGGCAAAAAGTGAATCGGTGGGCAAACCCTGGCGTCTGTGTGCCAGGTGTTTTCGTTCGGTCTCAGCGCGGTGCTCGGACCTCTATGCCGGCGCCATCAAGTGCATGACGCGTGGCTTCGACCAACGCCAGGGCACCCGGCGTGTCGCTGTGCAAACAGATGGAATCGAATTCAATCGCCAGGTCTTCGCCCTCGACGGTGCGCACAACGCCTTGTTGGCAAGCACGCAGCACTCGCTCGGCGACGTGGGCCGGGTCGTAAGCCCGCACGTTGCGGGTGAAGACGATGGAGCCGCTGAGGTCGTATTCGCGGTCGGCGTAGAACTCGCGGATCACCGGTTGGCCGAGTTCCGTGGCAACCCGCCAGATCACCGAATCGGGCATGCAATACAACAGCAACTCCGGCTCCAGGCGCTGGAGGTTTTCCACCAGCAAACGGGCGGCCTCTTCGTCTCGGGCCAGGTGCATGTAGAGCGCGCCGTGGGGTTTGATGTGTTGCAGGGCCACGCCTTGAACCCGGGCGAGTTCACGCAGGGCGCCCAACTGATAGAGCATGTCGTCGACCAGTTCCTGGGCCGGCGCATTGATGTGCCGACGGCCAAAACCAACCAGGTCGCGAAACCCCGGATGCGCGCCGATGGCCACGCCCAGGCGCTTGGCCTGCTCGACGGTGCGGCGCATGGTGCTAGGGTCGCCGGCATGAAAACCGGTGGCGATGTTGGCCGAACTGATAAAGCCCATCAGCTCATTGTCGACGCCATCGCCGATGGTCCAGGGGCCAAAGCCTTCGCCCATGTCCGAGTTGAAATCTACTGCCTGCATGACGCTTGCTCCCGACGCTTGTGACTTCATGCAGGCCAAGTTAGATTCCTCCCAACCCCTTGGGAAGATCTATTATCAGATAGGCCATCTTCTGAAAAACAGATACCTCGTCGCCCGGAGTGCTCATGTCCCTGACCCTGCGCCAAGTCCGCTATTTCGTCGCCACCGCCGAGATCGGGCAAATCTCTCAAGCCGCGATTCATCTGAATATTTCCCAGTCGGCGGTGACCACGGCGATCAAGGAACTGGAAGGCATCCTCGGCACGCTGTTGTTCCAGCGCTCGGCCCAGGGCATGAGCCTGACCGACGCCGGGCGGCACTTTTTGAATCGGGCCTACGTGATTTTGCGCAGTGTCGATGACGCGTTGAACAGCCCGTTGCCGGATATCCGCGCCAGTGGCGTGTTGCGCTTGGCGGCGAGCTACACGGTGATCGGTTATTTCCTGCCGCACCATTTGCAGCGCCTGGAACACTGGCATCCGGACGTGGCCATTGAAGTCCATGAACAGGAACGCCAAGCGATTGAACAAGGCTTGTTGGAAGGTCGTTTTGATATGGCCGTGGTGCTCACCGCCAACCTCACGCACCCGGACATCGTTTCAGAGATTCTCTTCAACTCCGAACGGCGGTTATGGCTGCCCAGCCACCATCCGTTGTGCGAACGCTCGGCGGTCAGCCTCGCCGACGTCGCAAAAGAACCCTACATCCTGCTGACCGTCGACGAAGCCGAACAAAGCGCCATGCGCTACTGGGAACATGCTCATCAGCAGCCAAACGTGCGGGTGCGTACCAGTTCAGTCGAAGCGGTGCGCAGCATGGTCGCCAATGGCAGCGGCGTGGCAATCCTCTCGGACTTGGTGCACCGCCCCTGGTCACTGGAAGGAAAACGCATCGAAACCCTGACAGTCACCGACAAGGTGACGCCGATGAGTGTCGGACTGGCGTGGCATCGCGAGCGCGAATTCAGCCCGGCGATGCAGGCGTTTCGTAACTATTTCCACGATGCATTTTTGGCGCCGCAACAGCTGTCTGCGCGACGCTGAAAACAGCGAAAACCATGTCCTCCTTTTGTGGATTTACGATGAGAGCTTTGGGCCATTCCCGGTCTGTTGTGACGGGAAGATTTTGGCCGTTTTCCGCCCGTCACGAATGACCGGTTGAATCCACAGTCGATTGCTGCCCTTCGCCACAGACGGCAATCGGCCCAAAAGCGGACATCGAGATAGCAAACCTCAAAGGCACCGAACACTGAGGCCGTTGGCTATTTAAGCAGCCGCTCCCTAGAACTTTTCCCTATTTATCTGTCTATGTGGATAGGCACATCCGCTCGGTAAGCGCGAACCCGCAGGATTCCCGCACCCAGATGGCCATACGTCCAATTGTCAGTCAGAGGTTGTCTTCGCTCATGAAATTCCATGACCCACGGATGCTGCTCATCGGCCTGTTCGCGTTCGCGGCAGTGGGCTCGGCATCAGCAACACAGATGAAGACCTCAACCCCTGATTTCGCAACTGAAGTCACAGCCGTTCAGGCTCCTGTCCAGGCCGCCGGCAACCCTTGGCCGACCTTGGCCAGTATGGCCGGCAAGCAGCCAGGGCCGTTGCTTGCCCATGACGACCGATACTGGCATGACGGCCGTTGGCACGATCGTAGAGACGATTGGCGCCGAGACGACTGGCGTAGAGATCAGTGGCGTAGAGAGCAAGCCCGCCGAGAAGCTGAACGTCGTGATTGGGAGCGCCACCAGGATCGGGCCATGCGGCACCGCTACGAGGATGATCACCGCTACTATCGTCGCTAGTGCGAAGCCACGGGATTATCCGCCTGCAACACCTGCGACTTATCCGGCCAGAAGGACACTCAAAAACTCAACCGCGTATCAGGTAGGCTCCTGACGGAACCCGATGTCGCAGCTTCTTGCACTTGCCGGGTGCGGGCTGATGCCCGGGTGGGCGATCAGGAAACCAGATTCGGCATTTACCCGGTGGCGGCCAATGGCCGCGGGGGATCTGAACCTCATCGTACGCGGGCTCTGGCTCGACGGAAGCCACTGGCAATTCTCCTTCAGGCAGTGACCTGCCAGCCGTCGGCGAATCCGGTACGGTCTCTGCCTTTGCGCTAACGAAGTTGCCAGCGTTGGATTGTTCAGCAGCGGCCATTTCTGCTTCGCGGCGCCTTTTGGCCTCTTCTTCGAGCCCTTTCTGTACGGCGACCAGGTCCTCTTTGGCGTTGGGTGAGGTATTCGAAGCCTTGGCCTGCTGCGCCGCCTGAATCAATTGGAAGTTGCGGTTGCGTAACTCGACGTTAGGGCCAACCCGCATGTTCGAGCGCGCCGCCAACGTTTCTGCCTGCTGGTACTGCCCCTGCTGAAGACGCAACACACCAAGGTAATGCAGCGTCGCGGGATTGTTCGGCTGGATATGCAGGGCACGCTCCAGCGTGGCAGCGGCTTGGTCCAACTGGCCATTTTCGTACTGCCGCGAGGCAGTTTCGATTAGCGTGGTTGATGCGCTGTTACTTTGCGAGGGCGCTCTTCGCTCGGCAGCAACCGAGCAAAGCGACGCGACGGCGCAGAACGCCAGGAGGAGACCCGGCAGAAAACTCTTGGTTGGCATCAGGGGGCGGACTCGGATGATCTCGGACGGCACTGCCGTAAAACAGGCCACCAGCGCTGCTCGGCATCGCCGATACAGGGCCCCTGTTGACCTGGCCAGTACCCTGAAGTTCCCGCTGCAACGGCCATTGCGGATGGCGTGGAATTCGCAGGCCACCGCAACCAGTCTGATTTTTTACCACCCCACCCAGTCGATTCACGACTCGCCGTCAACAAGTCTCACTCTGTGGCAGTCAGACGGTCCAAGTTTTTGACCGCTTGATGAGCGAACATCAATCGGCATCAGGGGCTGGCCGGACTCGTTGTCTATCAGCGCAGAACGCGTCTCCTGCGGCTCGAACAGAAAACGTTCGCCCCACTGCCTCATGCTGACCACAACCGGAAAGATCTCCCGTCCTTTGTCCGTAAGGACGTACTCCTTGTAGGCGCTTCCATCTGACGCCGGTCGAACGTCGAATACCCCGACCTCGACCAACGCTTTCAGCCGCGATGCCAGAATATTTTTGGCCACGCCCAAGCTCTTTTGAAATTCGCTGAATCGGCGAATGTCATCAAAAGCGTCGCGGATGATCATGAGCGACCATCGATCCCCAATTGCCTCCAGTGTCCTTGCTACCGGGCATTCACTGCGTTGCGGTGAAGCGTCTTCGACCATCTTTTTTGACCTTCCGGAATGTGGATTTGCCAAGTATGTCCACCAGGCTGGCGCAATGTGGTTGCAATTTAAAACCTGATACGACAACAATTGAATCTAGTTTTCAATTGAAACCAGTTTAACGCCATGGAGGTGTACATGACAGCAGATGCCGACTCAGCCACCAAACGGTTCTCCAAGCAGCCTTCGGGACTGCTGCATTCGGATACCGGAGAAAGCAGCAGGACCGACCGGTCTCCGGGGCTTTCTCCGTCGCTCACGTTATTGTTTTCTGTCACCTGCGCACTTGCAGTAGCCAACGTTTACTTCGCGCAACCGTTACTCGATTCAATGGCTCAGAGCCTGGGCGTGGCCTCATCAATGATCGGAGTTGTCGTGACTGCTACTCAGGTTGGTTACGCGCTGGGGTTGCTGTTCATCGTCCCACTGGGCGATTTGGTAAACCGTAAACGGCTGATTCTGACTCAGGTAGTGCTGTCTGCGGTTGCACTCGCGGCGGTCGGCGCAGCACAGCAATGGCTGGCCCTGTTGGGTGCCATGATCGTGATGGGCTTACTGGCAGTGGTTGTTCAAGTGCTTGTGGCATACGCCGCCGTGTTGGCAACGCCATCACAACGGGGGCAGACAGTGGGAACCGTCACCAGTGGAATTGTCCTGGGCATTCTTCTGGCGCGGTTTACCTCTGGCCTTATTGCGGACATCGCGGGCTGGCGCGCCGTTTACTTCGTGTCCTCAGGATTGATGCTGACCATCGCGGCGGTGCTGTGGAAAGTGGTTCCTGTCACGGCGCCGCCAAGGCACCAAGACTCCTACCTGGCGCTCATAAAGTCGGTCTTCAAACTCTTCATCACCGAACGCACTTTACGCGCCAGGGGCCTTCTGGCCTTACTGATCTTTGCCGCTTTTTCCGTGCTGTGGACATCCATGGTGCTGCCGTTGAGCGCCCCGCCGCTGTCGCTTTCACACACGGCCATCGGCATGTTTGGATTGGCCGGCGTCGCCGGTGCCCTTGCTGCCAGAAGTGCCGGTCGCTGGGCCGATCAAGGTTTGGGACAACGGGTTACCGGCATTTCGCTGGGGCTCCTGACGCTTTCCTGGTTGCCCATCACTTTTGCCGAGACGTCCTTGATCGCGCTGGTCTGCGGAGTGGTCTTGCTCGACTTCGCGGTGCAAGCAGTACACGTCACCAACCAGAGCCTCATTTTTGCTGCACGACCCGACGCCCAAAGTCGCATGGTCGGCGCATACATGTGCTTCTACTCGGTCGGTAGCGCGCTGGGAGCCGCAGCCGCGACCCAGGTTTATGCGCTTTGGGGCTGGATGGCAGTAAGTCTGCTGGGCGCCTTGATCAGCGCTACTGCCTTGATTCTGTGGTTTCTCACGTCTCATTTTTCAACGACCCATCAAGGAAGATCAGCATGAAAGCCAGGCACCTCCTACTTTCAGTACGCGGGAACCGGACCTTCTCATGCTGATTGTCTGCGCCAGGTGCCGGGTGATGTGCCGAACTGGCGTTTGAATGCGCGACTGAACGCAGCTTCGGATTCGTAGCCAACTGCAAAGCCGATTTGCGCCACATTACCGCGACCTTCGCGCAGGTGTTGAGCCGCCACGTGCATACGCCAGAGCGTCAGGTATTGCATCGGTGGCTGTCCGACCAATGCCGTGAATCGCTCCGCGAATACCGAGCGCGACATGCCCACTTCAAGCGCCAGGGCTTCTGCCGTCCAGCCCTCGGTTGGTCGGGCATGGAGCAGCGCCAGTGCGCGCCCGATATGCGGATCCCGCAAACCCGCCAGCCACCCGCGCCGTTCAACGGGGAGGTTCGCGACATACTGGCTGACGGCTTCGACGAACAGCAATTCGGATAACTTGGCGATGACCGTTGTCGAGCCGACGCGCCCCGCCGCGATCTCACTGACAGCGAAACGGAATGAGCTTTCAATCCAGGCCCCCGAAGCCGTCGCGCGTACGTCTAACTTCAATAAGGATGGCAGCGACGAAAGCAACGGACTGAACGGTGTTTCAGAGCCGAGGAATCCGCACAATAACTGTGTGGCCTCGCCGTCCCCGCCGTACTTGATTCGTGAAATGCCGCCGACTTCCGGCGGCTGAATAACCTCGCGCGCCGACATGGGCGCAATGCTTAGATCACTGCCAAAAGTGTGAACGTCATTGCGAGGAAGCAGAATGAGTTCGCCTGCCCGTACGTCGAGGGTGGCGCCATCGTCGATTCGCAATTGCATGTGCCCCGCCGCGACAAAATGCGACGCAATGATATGTCGAGGTGCCGCCAGGAACGGTTTGCAATCGTCCGCTGAGATTCTTCCACTGACGCACCAGGGCGCAGTGAACTCCGCCTCGAGGAAGACCCCTCCAGACAGCCGAATCACACGCAAGACATCAGAAAGCGCATCCAACAATTGCCAGCCCTCCTTTCCGGAGTCCGGAGCATGTAATCAGGCGCACTGGTCATTCACTGCCTGAACTGCGAGGCCCAGATTAGCACCAACGCGGACACAGTGATCGAGGCGATCCCCAGATGCTTCGCCACTGGTCATTGACTCCCGCGTTAACCGTAATTGGCCCACTCCAACTCGACCACGGAAGCCGGAGATCAATATGAACACCGCAGCGACCCTACCCAGCTCAGATTCGGGCAACGCCGCCCGTTATGCTCAACTTGTCAGATCATCGAAGAAAGCGGAATGGCAGATCGATCGCGATTTGCTACAGGACCGCAGGTTCGACTTCTCGCGCAAATTCTTGCCCGACGGACTATCGCGGATCGACCGCCTGACCTTTCTCGCCGCGGACGAGGCGCGCCTGCTTAGCCAGATTCAGGGTCGAACCTATGCGTATATCTTTGGCCTGGTCGAGCGTTTTATCAGTGCCAAAATGCTCGATCAAGGTCGGGCCCACGTATTTGACGATCAGCTCGCACTCGAAGCGCTGGTGCGTTTTTCCAACGACGAGATCAAGCATCAGGAGCTGTTCCGGCGCATTGAGACGATGATGGGTACGCAATTGCCAGCGGGATATCGTCAAGTTGCTGATCCAAACGATGTGGCGCGCGCGGTACTGGCGGCCAGCACCTGGTCGGTTCTGGCGCTGACCTGTCATATCGAGCTGTTTGTTCAGACGCACTACGTGCAAAGCATCGCCCCGCACGAGGAGTTGTGCCCACTCTTCAAGGATGTCTTCAAATTTCACTGGAAGGATGAAAGCCGGCACGTCGTACTCGATGAACTCGAGTGGGAGGCGGAGCACGCGAAACTCTCGCTAACCGAGCGCGACCAGGCAGTGAACGATCTGATTGCGCTGGTGGCGGCCGTCGACGCAATCCTGCAGGCACAATCGGCATCCGATGCCGACTACTTCATTCGAAATGTTTCACGATCGTTCAGTGTCGATGAGACAGCGCAAATCAAAGCCTCCGTGCTGAGCGCCTACCGCTGGCAATACATTATCTCGGGCGTGCAGCATCCACACTTTGGCCGGCTGCTGACGCGCATGACAACTCCAGCACAGATGTCCAGGATTCAGACCGCACTGGCACCCATCATGAGTAATTGATCGAAAGGGGGCGACCGACCGCGCGTCGGTCGCGCTACGGTGCGATGACGTGCTGAAAATGATTGATTGAGGAAGGCAGCCATGACGATTCCGATGTGGATGCTGCTTGGATTTGCGACCTGGACTTTGCTGCTGTTGATGGCAACCGTCGGGGTGTATCGCTGGGTCAGAATCCTGTTCTCGAATGTTCCGATTGCTTCTTTCCGAAGCGATCAGCTCGAAGGCGAGGATTGGTATCGGCGCGGGACAAGAGCACACGCGAACTGTGTGGAAAACCTGCCTGTCTTTGGCGTCATCGTGTTGGTGATTTCAGCCCTTGGGGTCGGCGGCCCTGCAGTGAACTACTTGTCGATAATCATCCTGATCGCTCGCGTGTGTCAGTCTCTGGTTCACGTATCGCATGTGCAAACCGATACGTTCGTGACGGTTCGGTTTACCTTCTTTTGCGTGCAGTTGGTCTGCTTTCTCGCACTCATTGTTATAGCCGCTTGTTACGGCGTATGAAGACACAAACCAGGGGCGATTTTTTCGTACAAACCCTGGACCGCGCTCAAGCCAGCAGCTCGGTGATCCACCGGGCCTGCCGGGCGACGTCTTGCACCTTCTCCTCGGGCACGGCCTGCCGCGCACGGGCGAAGTGGGTCAGGGTCTTCTGCTTCTCGCGCAGTATGCGCTGCCACTTGATCAGGAACGCCGGGCTGCGTGCCTGCATCTGCAGCGGGCCGAAGTACAGCTCCTCGGCGGTGTACGTCACCGGCCCGGCGCGCTCGGCGACGATGATTTCATAGTCGAAGCGATTTTCCCGCAACAGTTCCTCGCAGAGGATGCGGTAGCCATTTTCCATCAGCCATTGGCGCAGTGGCTGCTCGCCGCCGTTGGGCTGCAGAATCAGGCGCTCCTGGCCGCTCAGGCGTGTCTTGCCGCTGTCGAGGATGTCGCGGATCGTCTCGCCGCCCATGCCGCAGATGCTGATCGCCGTGATCCCGTCTCCCGGCTCGATCGCCGCCAGACCATTGGCCAGGCGCACGGTGATCCGCTGGTCCAGGTCGTTCTCGCGCACGGTGCGTTCGGCCGAGTGGAACGGCGTCAATGCCACCTCGCCGGCCACCGCCGCCGCGATCGCGCCACGGCGCATCAACGCCACCGGCAGGTAGCCGTGATCCGAGCCGATATCGGCCAGGCGCGCATCTGCTGGCACATGCGCCGCCACGCGCTCCAGGCGCTGGGACAATGTCTGTTCGTTCAACCGCCGTTCCTTTTTCAGTGTCCGCGTCAGGTCGATATCAGCAGGTAGCGAAAGGCGCAAGCACCTGTGGTATTGCCATACCCACGTTGAGAGAAATTCCCCATAAATGGGCTGTATTACCCGCATCCAGTTTCAACTTTTTCGATGGAGAACTGACCACAGAATCAGGCTGCCCCGTCGGCGGGGGATTATAGGCTGTTAATTTTTTTGGCACAGAGAATGCTGTGTGTTCACTAGTTGCCTTGAAAAACACCTGCGCCGCAGATCAGGCGAGCAATGCCAGCCCTTCCGAGGAGTCACTTTCATGCGCATCGAGCCGCTAATCCTCACGCTGGTACTCATCCTTTTCATTTTTACGATAGGGACAGCCTGGAGTCTTATCAACTTGTTCAGCAGTTAAGAGTCAGTGGGAAGCATTCATGGACAGGCGGGGGACAGAAACGACAAGCCCCGCAATGTGCAGGGCCCGTTGGGCACAAGATCACGCCGGGCCGACATCCAGTCATGCAGAGCTTCAATGTCGCAGTTTCAAGGCTTGATCTGGCCCTGATTGGCGCACAAAGAGCCCAGCCCGAGCAGCAGGGCCGAACGCTTGGGTTTCAGGTACGACTCGATCCGTGTCAGGGTGCAAGGCGCCAGGGCTTGTAATGCCGCTGGAAGCGGTTCCTGGACAAACAGCAGGCCCGGCGTATGGACTACGTTGCCGGCCTGCGACTCGGTGATCGAACTGACGGGCCGCCCCATGTAATAGACCAGGCGAATGTCAGCAGCTCCCAAGCTATAGGTCGGGAAGTTTGGGTACGCGTCGGTGGCGGCCTTTATCTGCGCAAATCCGTCGATCCGATGGGCGAACACCCGCCCTTCAAGACCCAAGTAGAACAGCGTGTATCCCGCCAGTACCACGGCCGGAACAACGCGCAGACTCCAGCGCTGCCAAGGGTGCCGGGCCTGGGTCAGCAGTTGGCTCCAGTGCCAGGCCAACAGCAGGGCGATGGCCGGGTAGATAGGCAACAGGTACTTGGCGTGCTTTTCGGTGAACAGCGAGAACAGCAGCAGAGGCACCAGAATGCAGCACAGCAACAGGGTCAGCTGCGGGCTCAGGCGGATGGCGTGCCAGAGTTGCCGTGGCCGTACCAGTAATATCAGCCAGAAGGGAAAGAAATCCCCAGCCAGATACAACAGATAGGCATACCAGGCTTCTGCCCCCTGGCCATTGATTTTCTTGACGATGTCTTCGTTGAGGATGGCCGACCAGACGCCCCAGCCCTCCTGCATCGACACCGCCAGATACCAGGAAATCCCGACCAGCACCGCAAGCATCCAGCCCCAGCCGTCACACAGAAAAGCTCGGGCCAGACGATCGCGGCTGATCAACGCATAGACCAGTATCGGTGCGGTCACCCACAACAGACAGACCGGCCCCTTGGTCAGCAAGGCACAGCCGAGCAGCCCGTAACTGAGCCAGACCCAGCTGCGACCGCCTTGCGCGAACAGAAAGCGCCCAGCACAAAACAGCGCCAGCAGACACAGGCTGGTCAAAGGCATTTCGATTTCTGCCCGGCGGGCAAACAGGCTGAACCCGGCATTCGCCGCCAGGAACACCACAGCCAGCAGCGCCACTTGTCGCCCGGCGAATGCACTCGCCTGGCGATACAAGGTCAGACAACACAGCGTCGCAAACAGCGCCGAAGGCAGGCGCACGCTCCATTCGGAGAGGCTGCCCAACAGTGACGTGCTGACCAGGGCCAGCCAATAGAACAGCGGCGGTTTGGACAGGTACAGCTCGCCGTTCATGTACGGCAACAGCCATTGGCCAGCCTCGTGCATTTCCCGTGTCGTAACGGCGCGCCGGGCTTCATTGACGCTCATGAACGGCAAACTCCCCAGCCCCCAATAAAACAGCAGCAGGAGCAACACCGCCACACCCAGGGTTGGCCAGTCCAGCGCGCGCCGCGCGGTTTGCATCGGCAGGAATGCCACGCCTTCTCTACTCATACACGCCTTACTCCTTCCCCAAGATGCACGAAAATACGTGAGTCTGCCCAACAGGTCAGCTCATCGTGTTTTCGTGAACTAATAACAACGTATTGCGCCTTCACGTAAGTTCCCGCTGGTTTCCAACGGGACACGAAGTGTAGCCAAGGCTGTAGAAAAGTTAGCGTGCGCTAATCACACTTTGCAAACTTGGGTTTCGCCGACTAATGCCAGTCAGTTAAGCAATAACGCGATCTGTAGCCGGACTCACGACTGCTACGCAGCCGAACGCAGCCTCGCGGGCTCGGCAGCTGCTACAGCGTTGCGGGGCTGGGTAGGTGACTTGGCCGGACGGATACAAAAACGGCCAGTTTTTTTAAAAAGAAAAAGGGAGGGCATCCATGCCCTCCCCTCCGCTTTTCACGCGTCTGCGACAGTACTGATCAGGACCTCAAGTGGCGAGAATGAAGTCTGCGGCAGTGACGGTTGTTGCATCGGCCACACCGACCAGGCGGATGGAGTCAGCTATTCCTGCGGAGCTGATCAAGGTATCCGCACCGAGATCGGTGATGATGACGCTGCCGGCAAAGGTCGCAGCAGTGACGCCGAACGCGGAAATATCGAGCAGGTCCTGGCCGCCCACCGCGTTGGCATCGAAGCCGATGATCTGATCGGTCCCGAAGCCCGCTGCGAACATGAAGATATCGTTGCCACTGCTGGCAACCATCACGTCGTTGCCGGCACCGCCAGTGACTGTATTGTTGCCAGTACCGCCATCGATAGAGTCATTGCCGGCACCACCCAACAATGTGTCGTTACCCTCACCACCGAGCAGCGTGTCGTTGCCTGTTCCACCATTCAAGACATCCGCCCCATCACCGCCGTCGAGGCTGTCATCGCCAGTGCCGCCGTTCAGGGTATCCGTGCCAATGCCACCGAACAGTTGGTCGTTACCGGCGTCGCCATTCAGTGTGTCATTGCCGCCGTTGCCGGTGAGGATGTCGTTGCCGTCGCCACCACTGAGGATGTCATTACCCACCCCGCCGGTGATGACGTTATTCAACCCGTTACCGTTGCCGACGAAGTTGCCGACTCCGGTATAGGTCAGGTTCTCGACATTAGCGCCCAGCGTGTAGCTGGCCAGCGAAGTCTGCACGGTGTCCGTACCGCCACCCGCCACCTCGACCACCACGTCCAAGGCTGCATCGACGACGTAGGTATCGTTGCCGGCTCCCCCCACCAACCGGTCAGCACCTGCACCGCCATTGAGGAAGTCGTTACCCACCCCGCCGGTGATGGTGTTGGCTAGCGCGTTACCGGTGCCGGTGAAGTTACCGGCTCCTGTATAGGTCAGGTTCTCGACGTTGGCACCGAGCAGGTAGTTCGTCAGGCTGGTTTGCACCAGATCGGTACCACCACCCAGCGCCTCGGTGACAACGTCACCGACGTTGTCGACCACAAAGGTGTCGTTGCCGGCACCGCCGTTCATGGCATCCGCGCCGAGCCCACCGTTGAGGACGTCGTTGCCGTCCTCGCCATTGAGGACGTCGTTATCGTCTCCGCCGTTGAGGATGTCGTTGCCAGTGCCGCCAAACAACTGGTCGGTACCGGCCAGGCCATTCAGCGTATCGTTCCCGCCCAGGCCAAGCAGCACATCGTTACCCGCGGTGCCGGTGAGGGTGTTCGCCAAAGCATTGCCCTGCAGTACCACGCCCTGTACCACAACCGCCGCCGTCGCCGCCGAGGTCACTGACTCCAGCGTGCCGAAGCCATCGGTGTAGCGCACGATCACTCGCAGTTGCAGATTGACCTGCGCCGCACCAGGGGTGAAGGTCGCAGCCGTCGCGCCGTTGATGTTAGTGAAGGACGCGCCGACACCTTGCTGCCACTGGAAGCTGAAGGTGCCCAGCCCATCCGGATCGGCAATCCCACCCGTCAGCGCGGTCAGCACCTGCCCTTGATCCGGTGTCGTATCGCTGATCAGCAACACGCCTGTCGGTGCATCGTTGACGTTGGCCACCGGCCCCAGAATGTTGGACGAAGCGCTTTCGGCCGCACCGAAGTCATCCACGTAACCGACCACCACGCGCACTGCCTGGCCGACCTGAGCCTGGCCAAGCGCGAACGTGCTACCGGTAGCGCCGGCGATGTTGACGAAGCCAGGCCCGTTGTTCGCCTGCCATTGGTAGGTGAACTGCGGATTGCTGAGGCCATCAATGTCGATGATGCTCGCCGGGTTAGCGGTCAACACCTGGTTCTGCACTGCAAGCCC
The DNA here is from genome assembly GCF_057837605.1 of Pseudomonas sp. GL_093. Classification (NCBI taxonomy): domain Bacteria; kingdom Pseudomonadati; phylum Pseudomonadota; class Gammaproteobacteria; order Pseudomonadales; family Pseudomonadaceae; genus Pseudomonas; species Pseudomonas sp. GL_093. The sequence continues at coordinate 4,712,249 of NZ_CM174448.1, forward strand.
GGTTACGGTCGGCCCTGCAGTCGGTGCATCGTTGACGTTGTCCACCGGCCCCAGGATGTTGGACGAAACGCTTTCGGCCACACCGAAGTTATCCACGTAACCCATCACCACGCGCACTTCCTGGCCGACCTGAGTCTGGCCAAGCGCGAACGTGCTACCGGTAGCGCCGGCGATGTTGACGAAGCCAAGCCCGTCGTTCGCCTGCCACTGGTAGGTGAACTGCGGATTGCTCAGGCCATCGAGGTCGATGATGCTCGACGGGTCAGCGGTCAACACCTGGTTCTGCACGGCAAGCCCGATAACGGTCGGCCCTTCGGTCGGAGTACTGTTCCCGGACGAGTCGACGATCTCCAGCGTGCCCTTGGCATCCTGATACACCGCACGGACGCGGATGTTCAGACCCGCCACATCGTCCGCCACCCGGTAGGTGGCGCCGATCGCCCGCGATACCTCGCCGGCGGCGACAAAGGTGATGTCTTCATAAACACCCGTACCTGGAATGTTTTCCACCTGCCAGTAGTAAGCCACCCCACCGGTCACAGCGCCGGTCGGGTTGGCCACGCTTTGGTTGTCCGCGTCATGTACCCCCCGATCACTGACGCGCAGCAACTGGCCGGCGACAGGCGTTTCATCACGCACACCGGTGGCAGCATCGATGATTGCCAGATGACCCAATGGGTCGCTGTTTTGGGCGGTGCCCACTCCGGACGATTGCGACACGTCAGCGAACTGCAGACGCTCGATACCCGTCAAGCGATCGACACCATCACGCCCCGCCACCGAGTCGGTCACAATGACAGTGTCGCCATCGATCTCGATACCGTATTCCCCCAAATTACCGGAGAACAACGCAGTGTCGAAGCTGTTATCGCCGGTCAGAATCTCCCGCACGATGACCAACTGACCTGGGTTGTAAGTACCGTTCAGCATCAGCTGCACCATCGGCTCCATGCTGTTGAACGTGGCGATTTCCGGGCCAGTGCCATCAGCGTTTTCCCGTACGCTGATGCGTACGTTCAGCCACTTGTCACCATCGATGATGTCGTCACCACCGCGACCTTCGATCAGGTCGCTACCACTACCGCCGAGGATGATGTTGCCGCCGTCGTAGAACGTCGCTCCGGCTGCCAGCAGATCGGACAGGCCGTTGATCAGGCTGATGTTGGTCAGCACACTGCCGGTTGCCCCCGCAGTGGGCAGCGATGTCGCATCTTCGTTGTCACCGCGCAAGAAGTCACCGTGCGATGAACCCGACAGACCTTCCACGATGTCAAAACGCACCAGCGCCGAAGCACCCGAACCCGGCACCGGCGGAACATCGAAAAAGCGGTCGCTGTAATCGATGGTCACGCCCTGGGCGAGGTCCTTGAAGGTTGCCCAGTCATAGCCGGAGCCGCCGATATAGCGGTCACCCATGCCAAGACTGCCGACCATGATGTCGTCGCCGCCTTCGGCATTGAACTTATCGTTCTCGTTACCGCCGATGAACACATCGTTGCCGATCACCGGGTCATTGCCAGCCGGGTCGAAGTTGTCGCCAGGTGCACCGTCCGAAGTGCCCTTCTCGATCCAGTCGTCGCCTTCGTTACCCATGTCCTGTTCGTTGGCTTTGCTGCCCAGGATGAAGTCGTTGCCCTGGCCACCAATGGCCTCGGAAGCGTCCTCACCGGTCACGATGAAGTCATTGCCGAACCCGCCAATGATCAGGTTGATGCCGTTGCCTCCGTGCAGCACGTCGTTGCCGTCGCCACCCTGGATGTTATCGTCGCCACCGAGGTCGGTGATGATGTCGTCGCCGGCGCCACCGCGCAGTTGATCGTTGCCGTTACCGCCTTCGATGCGATCGTTGCCGGCATCACCCCAGACCGTGTCATCGCCACCACCCGAAACGAGGATGTCTGCGCCGTTGGTGCCGCCCAGCACGATGTGCTCGTCACCCGAGTACCGGATGTAGTTGGCGTCCGGCCCCGCCGTCAGCGGGTTGTCGCGGAACACCACCTGCTCGTTGTTGTCGCTAAGCGGATCGGCGTTGCCCAGGCCATCGTTGTACTGCTTGCTCTGGTCCCTTTCCAGATAGAACGCGGGGTCCGAGAACACCAGGCCCGGCAAGTGCGTGACCGAGGTGTTAGCCATGATCAGCTTGGCGAACGAGTTGCTTTCCAGTTCGGCGTTCATCGACAGGCCAGCAGTACGCTCCAGGTAGTAGAAGCGGTCACCGTCCTGCAGTTTTTCCAGCTGGTTCTCGAACACGAAGTTGAAGGTCGTGCCGAGCATGCCGCCGAACGGAGTTTTCTCTTCGGCCAGGCCGCCGATCCAGAGGTCGATGGCATCGACGCCCGTGATCGTCACTCCCCTCAGATCATCGGCAGTCCCCAGCACCCCATCCTTGCCGGCCAGCGTCACGTTGGCCCAGTCACCGCTGCCGTTGAGGAAGGCCAAGCGGTCAGACGGCGCATCAGCACCACCAAATACCAGCGCCATGGCTGCAGCGCGTTTTTCTGCCAGCGTGTCCGCCGCCGTGATCGTCTCATGCGTGCCATAGGCCGCGATGAAGTTGATCAATGACTCCGGATGTTTGAGGTGCTGCACCAGGTCGACCCAGCTGCTGTACGGCTTGAGTTGGGTATCACCGGTTTGGCTGAAGATGTCGCGGCGGATCGCATTGAGCGAGGGAATCCCCACGTCGCGGCCACGGGCGAGGTTGAGCGCCGGCAGGTCGAGCGGCAGACCGAGCAGGTTATTGCGCAGCGCTTCGGTGACGAACTCATCGATTTCGTTACCGGCCTGGCGAGTCACCCCACGAATGATCGCACTGGTCGCATCCTCTGGCGTCACACCACTGGCGGCGTACTCCAACGGGTTGAGGAACGCCGCGATCAAGCCGATTTGCTGATTCGGATCAGCGCTGTTCGGATCGCCCACCACGTTGAAATTAACGTCGAAGCGATCGACGGTCTCGGTCAGCATCGAGTGGCCAAACCGGTACACGGTGTGGGCGAACTCGGCGACGATCGAGGCATCGAGGTCAACGTCATAGACCTGGGTCGGTGCAAAGAACAGGTCGACCCTTGGCTGGATGGTCCGCGCAAATTCCTCGAACACCAGATGCTGATACTGCATCTCGGTGCCGAACTTGGCAGCCTGGAACAAGCGCTCGCCATTCCACACCAGCGCATCGATCTCAGCCTGGTTGGCTGGCAACGCGTTCACCGGATTGAGCAGCCACTCATTGAGGAAGGCCACGTCACCCGAATCGAGCACGGTGTCCTTGGTCTGCGCGACCAGCCGATTGTGCTCGGAGTGGAAGATCGCATGCACCGTGGTCAGGCCGATGTTCTCGTTGACCCGGCCGTCGCCAGCGATGTAGTGCGCATCCAACAGTTCGTTGTCGTAGGCCAGGTTGGCCCCGGTCTGCGGATTGAACGGCACTGCGTTGCCAATGTCGGTATCCGCGTCAGGCACGAGCACGCCACCGCTGAACACCGGCGCTGCATTGTTGTTAATGTCGACGAGGAACTGGTGACCGGTGCGCACAGCATTGGTCAGGCTAATGGGGGAAAGCGGATTGCCTTCGACAAGGACGTCATCAGCCGTGCCACCAAGACCGTCAGCACCCTTCATCACGACCATCGGGAAGCCGTTCGGCCCCTTGATGAAATTGCCATAGGCATCAGTCGCCAACAACGGCGCGTTATCGACGTCGGCATCGGTAAGGTGGATACCCAGAATGTCGTTGGCCTGCGCCTTGACCACTTTCCAGGTCGCCATACCACCGATTTCGGTGTCGTCTGCGGTGCCATACTTGCCATCCAATCCCAGGTCAACGTTAGTGATCAGCCTGCCGGTCGCGATGGGGCCGTTGTCGGTCAGCTCATAACCGCGCAGGAAAACCTGGTGTGATGGGTGCGAGCTGTAGGTCTGGTTTTGGTCCACGAACGGCGAGGTGGTGTTGGTGTGCTCATGGATGTCGTCGGCCGTGCCGAGAACGCCATCCGCCCCTGGCAGGTTGGTCGCGCGGGTCAGCACCATGAAGTTAGTGTGGCCACCAGGCACATACAGCGGATCATCCGGTTGCAGAGGGATGTAGACGGTGCCCGAACCGCCTTTGGTCACCAGGTCCAGACCGTGATCGAAGAACTGCCCGAAGAAGGTCATCCAGGCGTTGAACGGCGCGGACAACCCCGCATCCGCCGCGGTGTTCTCGAACAGGTACACATCGTGGTCGTCGGCAGTACCGAACTGACCATCCATGCCAGGGCTGGCGACTATCCGTACGCCATCCTTGAGCACGTCGTCGTTACCCACCGCGCCAAAGTTGAGCTCACCGTCCGCACCCGGGTCGTAAGCCGTGGCATAGGCCGCCGGGTTGTTCGACGTCTGGTCGACGATCAGATTACTGATGGTGCGCGGCTGCGAGTCAAACACATTGCCGCTGTTCTGCTGGTACGACGATCCCGGGATGGCCGGCGAGCCGGGGCCAAAGAACCCGGCAGGAGCACCTTCCGCCGGATTGAAAACCGGATCGCTCAAACGAGGGAAGGTGTTATCGGCGGCACCAAACTCGGTGTTGTTAATGCCGTTGAGGTTCATCAGGTTGTTGTTCGAGCCATCGACCGCACGCAGGCCCAACGGCGCGCGGATATTCGGGATCAGCGAGAGGATGTCCTGACCGGCCGCGTCGGCCTCGGCAATCTTGATTTGATCAAGAATGAAGTTGAGGTCGGAGCGGACCATGTGAAGGCCTTCGCCACCCGCAGTGGCATCGACTACAGGTGTTGGCGCCGTCGGCACAACCGGCGCGCCGGGAACCACCACGGTCGTCGGCTGCGAGAACACTATTTCAGTCGTGCCATGACCATCCTGGTAGATCGCCTTGACCCGCAGTGACAGCCCGGCAAGATCCGGGGAGACCTTGAACGAGGTGCCGTCGGCACTTTGGAACGCCAGGTCGCCGGCCGGCAACAGGATGATGTCCTCGAATACGCCGGTGCCTGGATTGGCTTCGAACTGCCAATAGTAGGACACCGAGGTGTTGTTGACAGTACCCTGCAGATTACCCACCGCGATGTTGTTGGCATCGCGCACACCGGCCATGCTCACCGTCAGTGTGTCGCCCACTGTTATCGCGCCGCCGTTTCCGTCCGTGACGGTCGGCCTGCCCACCGGTTGTGCGTTCAGCCCCGTGACCAGCACTCGCTGGCTATCGGCGAACTGCAGGCGTTCGACATGCAGCAAGGTATCGGTGCCGTCGCGAGCCACTACGGTATCCGTCACCGTCCAGACATCGTCCGCCAGATCGGCCGTGCCGCGGGTGTTCTGAGTCACCACATACTCGGACTGAAGCCCGGAGAAAATGGCGGTGTCGAAGGCCGCCCCGCCCGTCGAGGTGCCGGGCAGGATTTCCCGCACAGCCTTGAGCTGACCCGGGTTATAGGTGCGGTCCAGCATGAGCGGGATCATATCGACCATGCTGTCGAAGGAGGCGATCTCGGGACCGGTATGGTTGACGTCGTCGGCGGCATACACCGCAATTCTGACGTTGATCCATTTGTCGCCATCGATCAGATCATCGCCACCGCGCCCCTCGATCAGGTCACTGCCATTGCCACCGAGGATGATGTTGCCCGTGGCAAAGCCGGTGGTCGGCAAACCGGCATCGGCCAGGAACTGCTCCAGTCCGTGGATCAACGCCACATTGGTCAGTGCACCGCCCGTGGCACCACCGTGGTTGATGAGAGTGACCGCATCAACATCATCGCCCTTGAGCACATCGCCGTATTTCGAACCGGACAAGCCTTCGACCTCGGCAAAACGGTCGAGAATCGAGGCCGGCGAGGCGCCGACCGGATTGAACACCCCGGCGTTCTGGTTTGGCGCATTGCCGTGTGGTTGCGCCAGCGCGGCCAAGGACAGGTCAACGGTCACGCCGACCCTGTCATTTTTGTAGGTCACCCAGTCGAAACCGGACATGCCGTCCATCTTGTCCTGGGCATCGCTGCCGACAAAGATGTCATCGCCACCCTCGCCGATCATTTCGTCGAAGCCACCACCACCGACAAAGATGTCGTTGCCGACCACATCGTCAGTGAGCAACGGCGCGAAGTTATCGCCAGGCGCACCGTCCTGGGTGCCCTTCTCGATCCAGTCATCACCTTCGTTGCCGGTAGGTGGCAGGTTGGTCTTGGCGCCGAGGATGAAGTCGTCACCCTGACCGCCGAAGGTCGTGGTGATGTCTTCGGTGGTAACGATAAAGTCCTGCCCATCGCCACCCAGGATCAGGTTGCCTGCAGCCAGCATGCTACCGGCCACGATCACGTCGTTACCGGCATTACCTTCCAGACGGTTGTCGCCAAACGAGTCGGTGATGATGTCATCGCCCGCGCCACCCAGTACCGCATCGTTGCCGGCGCCGCCTTCGAGGCGATCGTTACCGCCGTCGCCGTAAAGGGTGTCATCGCCGTCACCGGAGATGATGATGTCATTACCGGCGGTACCACCCAGGACGACATGGTCTTCACCGGTGTACTGCAAATAATTACTGTCCAGACCAGGGGTGTCGGGGTTGTCGCGGATCACCAGCGGCACGATTTCCACGCCGTTGATCATGATGCCGCCCGTTGGATCGGCTTTGCCGTCCACGCCAAGGTTAGTGAACTGATTGGCCTGATTCACTTCGAGGCTGAACGTCGGCGTCAGGAACACGGTGTTCGACAGGTGAGTGACATCGGTGTTGAGCATGATCAGCTTGGCAAAGGAGTTGTTCTCCAACTCGGTGCCGAAGTGCAGGCCCGCGGTACGCGACAGGTAGTAGAAGCGGTCGCCGTTCTGCAACGCCTCCAGCTGGGTTTCAAACACGAAGTTGAACGTCGAGCCGAGCATGCCGCCGAACGGCATTTTCTGCTCGGCGAGGCCACCGACCCAGAAGTCGATGTCGTCGAGGCCTGTGATCGTCACACCCGTCACGTCGTCGGCAGTCCCCATCAGCCCATCCTTGCCGGCCAGCGTTACGTTGGCATAGTCACCGGTGCTGTTGAGGAAGGCCAGGCGGTCAGCCGGTGAACCCGCACCGCCGAATACCAGCGCCAAGGCTGCAGCGCGTTTGTCTGCCAGTGTGGTCGCCGCCGTAATCGTGTCATGCGTGCCAAAGGCAGCGATGAAGTTGACCAACGACTCGGGGTGCTTGAGGTGGTCCGCAAAGTCAGCCCAACTGATGTACGGCTTGAGTTGGCTGTCGCCGGTTGATGCGTACATCTCACGGCGCGCTTCATTCAACGTGGGGATGCCCGTGTCGCGACCACGCGCCATGTTCAGGGCCGGCAAATCGAGCGGCAGGCCGAGCAGATTGTTGCGCAACGCTTCGGTGACGAACTCGTCGATCTCGTTGCCGAGCTGACGGGTCACACCGCGAATGATCGCCCCTGCCGCTTCGTCCGCAGTCGCCCCGCTGCCGGCAAACGCCAGCGGGTTGAGGAAGGCCGCGATCAGGCCCATTTGCGAGTCCGGGTTGTTCGGGTCAGTGAGGAGCGGATTGAACTCGGGGTCGAAGCGATCGACGGTCTCGGTCAACATCGAGTGACCGAAGCGGTACACCACGTGGGCGAACTCGGCGAGGATTGCCGGGTTGATCGAGGTGTCATACCCGTTGGGTGCAAGGAATCCGTCGATCTGCGGCTGAACGGTCCGCGCGAACTCCTCGAACACCAGGTGCTGGTACTGCATCTCGGTGCCGAACTTGGCGGCCTGGAACAGGCGTTCGCCGTCCCACACCAACGCCGCGATTTCGGCAGGTGTAGTCGGTATCGCGGCCACGTCGTCCACCAGCCACTCATTGAGGAAGGCCAGATCGCCGGCAGCAAGGAGGGTGTCCTTGGTTTGCTGGACCAGGCGATTGTGTTCGGAGTGGAACACATGGTGCACGGTGGTCAGGCCGATGTTCTCGTTCACCCGGCCGTCGCCGGCAATGTAGTGAGCGTCGAGCAGTTCGTTGTCGTAGGTCAGGTTGTTGCCGCCCGCACCAACCGGCTGCGCATTACCGATATCAGTGTCAGCATCCGCCTGCAGAACCCCGCCGACGACTACCGGCGCGGCATTGTGGGCGATGTCGTCAAGGAAGCCATGCCCGGCGCTCACGGCGCTGGCCAGGCTGATCGGAGCATCCCGGTTGCCTTCGACCAGTTGAGTGACGTCATCAGCTGTCCCGGCGATCCCGTCAGCACCGTTACTGACGCGCATCACCACCTGCGGCATGCCGCTCGCCCCCCGGATGAAGTTGCCATACGCATCGGTTGCCAGCAGCGGCACGCTGTGCACATCGGCGTCAGTCAGGTTGATACCAAGAATGTCACGGGCCTGGGCCTTGACCACTGCCCAGGTCGCCATGCCGCCATTTTCGCCGTCGCCATCATCGGCCGTGCCGAACTTGCCGTCGGCGCCGAGATCGCGGTTGGTGATCAAGCGCCCCGTTGCAACAGGGTCACCTGCCGCGTTGAGAACGTACTCGCGCAGGAATACCTGATGCGAGGGGTGCGAGCTGTAAGTCTGGCTTTGGTCCACGAACGGTGAGGTGGTGTTGGGCTGGCCATCATCGGCAGTGCCGAGTATTCCGTCCGCGCCGGGGGTATGCACTGCACGTGGCAACACCATGAAGTTGGTCGGGCTGTTCGGTACGAACAACGGATCGTCCGACTGCAACGGAATAAACACGAAGTCGGTACTGCTCTTGGTGACCAGGTCGAGGCCATGGTCGAAGAACTGGCCAAAGAAGGTCATCCACGAGTTGAAGCCGGCGGTCAGACCGACGTCCGGCGACACGTTGGGGATGAAGAACACTTCCTTGTCGTCGGCCGTGCCGAACACGCCATCCAGGCCGGGGCTGATCACCGGGTCTGCACCGCCGTTCGCCGCTACTGCGGCCGGGTTGTTGGCGGTCTGGTCGACGATCAGGTTACTGATAATCCGTGGCTGCGGGTCGGTCACATTCCCTGACGCGGCATAGGCCGCTCGATACTGGGCATCAAGCAGGCGCAGGAAGGAATTGTCCGCAGCGCCAAACTCGCTTTGCCCGGCGACCAGGTTGTTGTAGCTGCCATCGACGGTTCGCAGGCCGAATGGCACCTGACTGTTGGGTAGCAAATCTATGAGGCTGGCGCCGTCGGCATGCGCTTCTGCGATGAAGATTTGTTTGAGGATGAATTCCAGGTCCGACTTGTTGAAATTGGCCATTTTGATTGCCCTCGATCTCTTTGGGGAAAGGACACGGGACGATAAGAATCCTCCCACGCCCAGTCCGGTGCTGGCTTGCGGAGTGTGTTGGTTCTTTTTTTTTGGCGAGCGCTGGCGCGGGATGGCAGAGCCGTTACACGGCCCCCCGGGATGCGCGCCTGGAATTCGCGAAAGAATGGCTCGCTGAGCGATTAGGCAGAGCGAGTCCTAGCCCTGGGTGGGCCATGGAAACTTGAAGTAACGGCGAATTTCTTGAATAGCCCCTTCACTCCGCAGAACGAAATCATCGACATGGTGCGCTCCCTCGGGAAAATCACCACGTCTTGCGTTGCCAAAAAGTTGACAGGCTTCAGGCGGGCGGCTCCCTCAATTGAGTGAGACTAAAGTTGCATAGTAAAAAATTGTCAATTTTACGACGTATAAACCTGACGATTGGTAACTGAGCTCTCAACTAGCTGTTTTTATAGGACTTATAGAAAGTTCATTGCGACATTAGAGCGAAATGTTATTTCAGATTGTTTCGACGACACCTACGCTGCTAGCCATGAGAGCGACGCAGTGATTTGCAGGTGATGCGCCCCTAGAGCGACCAACCTGCGTATCAACCAGCTGCCTGCGGAACTGCATTTGTTAGTTGTTGCGCCGCAAGGGCAAACGGCTTTTTGAAGAGGGGTCACCCAAAATGCACAAACAATCGAGCACTCGATCAGAACTGGCTGACGCGCTTTTTCGACTTCGCCGTAGTTTTTACTCGCTGGCAGGGTTCAGCGGCGTCATCAACGTCATGATGTTGACGCCAGCTATTTATATGCTGCAGGTCTACGATCGGGCCTTGGTCAGTCGCAACGTCACAACGTTGACGATGTTGACCATTCTGGTGATAGGCCTGTTCTTGCTGATGGCCACGCTGGAAATGTTCCGCACCCGCGTGCTGATCCGGGTCGGCAACAACCTCGACATGGACCTCAATCGACGCATTTTCACCGCAGCATTCGAGCGCAACCTGAGCCGCGCCGGAGGTAATCCGGCCCAGGCCCTGCAGGATCTCGCGCAGGTGCGACAGTTCCTCACCGGCAATGGCCTGTTCGCTTTCTTTGATGCGCCATGGACGCCGATCTACCTGCTGGTCGCCTATCTGATCCACCCGCTGCTCGGACTGGTCACGCTGATCGGCTCGCTGATTCTGGTGGGCCTGGCTTATCTCACCGAGAAGGCGACGCAAAAGCCGCTGGCCGAAGCCAATCAGGCCGCCCTCTCCTCCGCCAGCTACGCCAACAACAACCTGCGCAACGCCGAGGTCATCGAGGCCATGGGCATGCTGCCGGCGATCGGCAAGCGCTGGTACCAAAGCCATTTGCGCATTCTGGAAATGCAGACCCTGGCCTCCGACCGTGCCGCCCTGATCAGCAGCACCGGGCGCTTCGTGCGGATCACTTTGCAGTCGCTGATCCTCGGCGCCGGCGCGCTGCTGGCGATCGAAGGCAAGATCACCCCCGGGATGATGATTGCTTGCTCGATCCTCACCGGCCGCGCGCTGGGCCCGGTGGAACAAGTCATCGCGTCGTGGAAGCAGCTGCTTGGCTGCCGTTCGGCTTGGGGCCGGTTGAACGAGATGCTGAACGACTATCCCCGCCGGCCACCGAGCATGTCGCTGCAGCGGCCGCTGGGCATGCTGGCGGTGGAGAATGTGTTTGCCGGCGCCCCCGGCACCGGCAACACGATTTTGCGCGGGGTGAGCTTCAACCTTTCCCCCGGCGAAAGCCTTGGCATTATCGGTCCATCCGCCTCGGGCAAATCCACCCTCGCCCGCCTGTTGGTCGGCGTGTGGCCGGCACAGGCCGGCAAAGTGCGCCTGGACGGCGCAGACATATTCACCTGGAACAAGGGCGAACTTGGCCCCTGGCTCGGTTACCTGCCACAGGACGTGGAGCTGTTCGAGGGCACCATCGCCGACAACATTGCGCGCTTTGGCGAAGTGGACAGCGACGCGGTCATCCGCGCCGCCAGGACTACTGGGGTGCACGAGATGATCCTGCGTTTGGCGCAGGGTTATGAGACCCGTCTGGGCACCGATGGCAGCCCGCTTTCCGGTGGCCAGAAGCAACGCATCGCCTTGGCCCGAGCGCTGTATGGAGAACCCAATCTGATTGTGCTGGACGAGCCGAACGCCAACCTCGACGACGTCGGGGAAAAGGCCTTGGTCGATGCGCTGGCCCAACTCAAAAATCGCGGCGCCACCGTCATTCTGATTTCCCACCGTCCCAATGTGCTCTGCGCCGTCGATAAGGTGCTGATGCTGCGAGACGGCGGCGTGCAGATGCTCGGCACCCGCGACGAAGTATTCGCAGCGCTGCGCAAGGCCAGTGTGATGCCTGCCGGCGCATCAACTCCGCTGGCCTCCGTCAAAGCACGGGAGTAACCGATCATGCAAATGAGCCAACACACCGACATGATTCTCACCGACCCCAGGAACGTGGTGGATCTGGACGTCGGTAAACCCGTGCGCTGGGGCATGATGCTGATGCTCGCCGGCTTCGGCGGCTTCCTCCTGTGGTCCTGGCTGGCGCCGCTGGATGCCGGTGTGGTAGCGACAGGCACGGTAAAAATCACCAGCAATCGCAAAGCCGTGCAGCATCTGAGCGGCGGTACCGTGGAGGCCATTCTTGTTCACGAAGGCGATGCAGTGAAAAAAGGCCAGGAGGTGGTCCGCCTCGACTCGCTGCGTGCCGCTGCCGAACAAGGTGCGGTCAGCGCCCAGTACATCGTCAGCAAGACGGTGGAAAACCGCCTGGAAGCGGAACGTGACGGCCGCGATGTGGTGAACTACGATCCCGAATTGTTCAAGCGCTTCGGGAATGACCAGCGCCTGTTGGCCGCCATGGATCTGCAACAACGCCTGCTGGACACCCGGCGTGCCGGCCTCGCTGGCGAAATCAGCATCCTGCAGGAAAACCTCGCGGCGTCGGCAGTGCAGCTCAAGGGTCTGCAGCAGGTCTATGGCGCCCGCTCCTCGCAGATCAACTTCCTCAACCAGGAACTGAAAGGCACCCGCGCGCTGGCGGCCGAAGGCTATGTCCCGCGCAACCGCCTGCTTGAGCTGGAACGCAGCAATGCCGACCTCTCCGCCGGCCAGGCCGAGAACCTCAACAACATCGCTCGCGTGCGTAGCCAGACCACCGAAATCAAGCTGCGCATCCTGCAGCGCCAGCACGATTACCTGAAGGAAGTCGAATCGCAGCTCACCGACACCGCCAAGGAAAACACCACCCTGGCCGACCGCTTGCGTGCGCTGGACTATGAAGTGACCCACACGGTGATTCGATCGCCCATCGATGGCATGGTCCAGTCCCTGAGCATCGCCACCATCGGCGGGATCATTCAGCCCGGCTTCAAGATCATGGAAATCGTTCCGGACAACGAACCGCTGCAGGTCGACGCGATGATTCCCGTGCAGGCCATCGACAAGATGGTCCCCGGCCTGCCCGTGGACATCGCCTTCCCGGCCTTCAACCATGCCCGGACGCCCAACATTCCCGGCCGCGTGAAGACCGTCTCCGCCGACCGCCTGCTCGACGAGGAAAGCAAGCAACCGTTCTATCTGGCTCAGGTGGAAGTCACGCCCGATGGCATGAGCCTTCTAGGCAGCAATCACATTCGTCCCGGTATGCCCGCCAGCGTCACCATCAAGACTGGCGAGCGCAACATGATGAGCTATCTTCTCAAACCAATGCTTGAGCGTGTTGACAGCTCCTTCAAGGAACAATGAAATGGACCGTCATTGCCTGTTCTTCAGCCTGCTGGCGCTGTCCCTCCCGACCTGCGCCATGGACCTCAAACAAGCCTGGGATCTGTTGCAATACCAAGGCCCCGTCTATCGCGCCGCCGTGCATGAAAAAGAGGCCGGTGCGCAAAACCGCGACATCGGCCTGGCCGGCCTGCTACCGCAGATCAATGCCTCGGCCTACGACAACAAGGTCAATGGCACCCAACGCCAGAGCGGCGTCGAAAGAGATCTCGACTACACCTCCAAGGGCGCTAACGTGCGCCTGCGCCAGCCGCTGTTCAACAAACAGAAGATGGCCGAGTACCGCCAAGGCAAGCAGCGTGTCGACTACAGCATCGCGGTGTTCGATGCCAAGAGTCAGGACGCCGCAGTACGCCTGGCTGAAAGCTATTTCGACGTGCTCCTGGCCAGCGAAACCATCACCCTTGCCAAGTCCAAGCTGAGCGCCTTCGACGAGCAACTCGCCTCGGCGAAACGGCGCATGGAGTTGGGGGCCGGCACCGTCACCGACATCGACGAGTCGGCCGCTCGCCGCGACCTCGCCGCGGTTGAGCTGATCGAAGCGCAGGACAACCTGGTCAACTCGCGCCGCAAGCTTGAAGAATTTATCGGTGAAACCCCCGAATCGCTGACCACCTTGCGTCCGAGCTTCGATACACCACCGCTGCTACCGAGCAACCTGCAAGACTGGTTGGTCAAAGCCCAGGCCGACAGCCCGCTGATCCATGCGCGCCGTCATAGCAGCGACCTCGCCGAAGAAGAAGTGAAGCGCGCCAAGGCCGGCCACTGGCCAACACTGGATTTCGTTGCCGGCTACACCGCGGGTCAGAGCCAATCAATCTCCGAGTTGAATCAACGCAACCACTACGGCTCAATCGGGCTGGAAGTGAACTTCCCGTTGTACAGCGGTGGCGGCACCAGCGCGTTGACCCGCCAGGCCAGTGCCAATAGCTATAAGGCCCTGGACGAGCTCGACGCCACACGCCAGGAAGTCATCACCGGTACCACCCGTGAGTATCGCGGCGTAGAGAGCGGCGCCCAACGTATTCACGCGCTGGAGAAGGCAGTGGAGTCCAACGAACGCTCACTGAATTCGACACGCAAGGGCTTCAAAGAGGGGGGCACCAGCACCAATGCGGACGTCCTCAATGCCGAAGAGCTGCTCTTCGTTGCGCGCCACGATCTGTTCGAAGCCAAGCTGCGCTACTTGATGTCGCGCCTGCGCCTGGCCTCTTCAGTGGGCAGTCTGGGTGACGACGATATCGACCACATCAACGACTACCTCGGCCCGGAACTGTTGGTCACCAACTGACGGTCACCTGCGCGGCACTCAGCCGCAACGCAAACCTTGTAGCAGCTGGCGAAGCCTGCGTTCGGCTCGGTCCGCGCTCGGGCGGAGCAGTCGTAAAACCTGAGCGCGAGGTCTTCCTGAAGCACCTTGTCGTCTGATTTCACGACTGCTTCGCAGCCGAACGCAGGCTTCGCCAGCTGCTACAGATCGTGTTACGGCTTAACTGATCGGCATTGCCCCCCCCGATTTCGGAGTGAACTCCCCCACTAATGGGTGTCGTTCCCCCGCAGTATTCGCGTCTCGATTAGCACAAAATTTCAGCCTATGACCAATGTTTGCTGGACCTTCAGGTCATTGCACATGTTTTGTCACAGTCCTTGCAACGTAATAACCGAGTGAGCTTCTCCCTCGGGGAAACGTTTATGAACCACCCCACATGCAAACACGCGCCCAGGCCGGGTGAATTACTGGCAGCCTTTGTCGACAACCTGATCTACCTGGGGATCAAACCTTTCGTTCGCCGTTTTTTATGCTTTGTCGCCTGCCTGCTTACGGTAACGCTGGTGGCGGCCGACGAACCTCAGGGCAATGACAATCAGGATAATGAGAAGTGGCTGGAGCCGGCACGCTCCAGGCTCATGCATGTGATTGGCGGGATGCCGTTCTTTCCGCATCGGGCCAATACCCCCGGCAACCTGGTTTTGAATGTAAAAGACTTCGACAACGCCCAGGTATGTGGCGCTTGCCATACGGAGATCTACAAGCAGTGGCGCTCGTCAATGATGTCCCAAGCCTGGGATGAACCCATCTATCGGGCCTTGCTCAAGCGTGCGAGTTCGGCCACCGAGGGGAAGGTCGATAACTTTTGCACCGGCTGCCATACCCCGATCGGTCTCACGACCGGGCAAATCAATTCGGAAATCAACCGCTCCTCGATTGAAGACAGCACGAAAAATCATCCGATGCCTGGGGTCGATTGCGAAACCTGCCACAACATTAGTGCCCGCACGGGCCTCGATAACGGCGCCTATGTCCTGAGCCCTCGAGCGCACGGTAAACCGACCAAGTTCGGCCCGCGTAAAGATGCCGTTTCGCCTTATCACGACACCGTGTATTCCGCTCTGCACACGCGCTCGGACTTTTGCGGCACCTGCCACAACGTCACGCACCCGTTCAGCGGTGTGGCGGTCGAGCGCACCTATGACGAATGGCAGGAGAGCGCCTACAGCCTTAACGATATAACCTGCCAGAGCTGCCATATGCCGGTTTTTGCGGGTAAGGCCGCGATCATGGGGCCAGACCGCGAGCAGGTCTCCTCGCATTGGTTCAGCGGAGCCAACGCCATGATGCTCAAGCATCTCGGTCAGGAAGCAGGCGCGCAACGCGGGCGCGACATGCTCGCGCGCGCAGGGGAAATAACGTTCCAGCAACTGCCGACAGCCATCATTCCCGGGCAATACACCTCGGTAGCCGTGAAAGTTGCCAATGTTGGCGCCGGGCACAAGCTGCCGACCGGATTTCCGGAGGGACGGGAGATGTGGATCGACTTCCGGGTGCTGGATGCCAGTGGTCGCGAGCTCTATCGGCTGGGTTCGATCAAGGACGGCAAGACCGAGGTCAATACGCGAAACTTCAAAGTGCACATAGGCGACAAGGACGGCAATCCGTTGGATGTCGAGGTCTGGAATGCTACGCAAATTCTCTCGGACAACCGCATTCTGCCCAAGGGCTACGATATTGGGGAGTTCACTTTCCTGGTGCCGGCCGACGCCGTCGGGCCGCTCTCCTTGACTGCCGAACTGAACTACTGGCCGTTTTCGCAGAAGCTGGCCGACTACCTGCTTGGCAATGATAAGTTGCAGGTGGAAATCACCCAGATGGCCAAAGTCACACAGAGCGTACCCCTGTCGACAAGTCTGCCAGTCGTCGGTGCAAACACTGCGCACTTTTAGCTGCGCAGTGTCGACGTCGAGGTGAAGACGTCAAAACGGGCGCGGCCTCCCGCGACATGTTCGGGGTAGTTTCAGATATGGATTTCGCTGGTCGCGATAACGTCGATCCGCGCCACGGGCCCCGTCAAGTGCGCCAGGTCTGCGTTGTGCTCGGCGATGATGTCTTCGGCGGCGAGGTTGCCGTTGTCGACGGTGGAATGTGCATCGGCGGCGAGCACCACGTCATAGCTCAGCTTAAGGGCCTGGCGGACGGTGGCATTGACGCAGTAGTCGGTTTGCAGGCCGCAGATAATCAGGCGGTCAGTGCCAAAATCTTGCAGTTGGGCTTGCAAGTGGGTCTGGTAGAACGAGTCTCGAGTGGTTTTTCGCACGCGAAGGTCTTGCGGCGAAGTCTTCAGGCTTTCGGCCAGTTGCCAGCCTTCGGAACCGTGTTGCAGCAGGTCGCCCTTTTCTTCGTGCTGGATGAGGATGACCGGGATGCCTGCTGCGCGAGCCTTGGCACTGAGGCCATTGATGTTCTCGATAACTCGCTTGATCTCAAAGCAGGCGTACTCGCCAGTGCACAGGGCGCGCTGGACGTCGATGATCAGCAGTGCGGTAGCCATGAGCTTCCTTCCTGGATGGGTCGGTGAATCGGCAACGGATTTCGAATCCGTTCCCCTTTTAACTTGTAGCAGCTGCCGAGCCTGCGAGGCTGCGTTCGAGCGCGAAGCGGTCGTAATCCAGCAAACGCGGTCTACCTGAATGAACGCGGCCAACCGATTTACGACGGCTACGCAGTCGAACGCAGCCTCGCAGGCTCGACAGCTGCTACGGGATCGGGGGCCACCCTCAAGAGTTGGAATGGCCTCGGATCTGCCTCAATAACCGAGCGATAACCCGGTGTTACGACGTGGATCGTTCGCCCCATAGAAGCGGTTTTTGCCCACCGGTTTGCCTTCCAGGGAAGGTGCACCGACCAGAATCGCCGCCACATGGTTGGCGTCCTGTGGCCCGGCAAACTTGTGCCCCCAACTTTCGAGCATCTTCACCGTATCAGGACTGGTAGTGAAGGTCTCAAGGTTGGTCTCTTCCGGCAACCACTGCTGGTGGAAACGCGGTGCATCGACCGCTTCCTGGATGTTCATGCCGTAGTCGATCACGTTGAGCATGGTCAGCAAGGTGGCGGTGATGATGCGACTGCCGCCGGGGGTGCCGACAACCATCACCACTTTGCCGTCCTTGGTGACGATGGTCGGGCTCATGGACGACAGCGGTGCCTTGCCGGGCGCGATGGCATTGGCCTCCCCTTGAACCAGACCGTACATGTTTGGCACGCCGATTTTCGAGGTGAAGTCATCCATTTCGTCGTTGAGGATGACCCCGGTTTTGCTGGCCATGACGCCGGCGCCGAACCAGTCGTTCAAGGTGTAGGTCACCGAGACCGCGTTGCCCCATTTATCGACGATGGAGTAATGGGTGGTGTTGCTGCCTTCATGGGGCGCTACGCCGGGTTTCAGCTCGCGGGACACACCGGCCTTTTTCGGGTCAATGGCAGTGCGGATTTTGGTGGCGTAATTTTTATCCAGCAGATGGGCGATCGGGTTCTTCACGAAATCCGGGTCGCCCAGGTAGCTGTTGCGGTCCACATAGGCGTGACGCATCGCTTCGATCTGGTAGTGCATGCTCTGGGCTGAGTGATAGCCCAGGTCTTTCATCGGATAGCCTTCGAGAATATTCATGATCTCGCAAATCACCACGCCGCCAGAGCTTGGCGGTGGCGCTGAAACCACGTGGTAGCCGCGGTAATCGCATTCAATCGGGGCCAGTTCGCGGGTCTTGTATTTGTCGAGATCGGCCTGGGTGATGATGCCCTTGTTGGCCTGGCTGGAGGTGACGATGGCATCGGCCACCCAGCCTTTATAGAAGCCGTCGGCGCCGTTCTCGGAGATTTCCCGCAGGGTCTTGCCGAGGTCTTTTTGCACCAGTTTCTGACCGACTTTCATCGGCTCGCCGTTGCTCAGGAATATCGAGCCGGAATCCTTGATGTCCTTCTTGAACACGTCGGTGGCGTATTCCAGTAATTCGACATCGCCCTGCTCCAGCATAAAACCGTCTTCGGCGAGCTTGATGGCCGGGGCGATCACTTCCTTACGCGGTTTGGTGCCGTATTTCTTCAGCGCCAGTTCCATGCCGGACACGGTGCCCGGCACGCCAACGGCCAGATGGCCACGGGTGCTCAGGTCAGGGACGACGTTGCCCGCCTTGTCGAGGTACATGTCGGCGGTGGCGGCCAGCGGTGCTTTTTCACGGAAGTCGAGGAAGGTCTTGCGCCCGTCCGCCAACTGAATGGTCATGAAACCGCCGCCGCCCAGGTTGCCCGCCGCGGGATAAACCACCGCCAGCGCATAACCGACCGCTACCGCGGCATCGACGGCATTGCCGCCGTTCTTGAGTACATCGACGCCCACGTGACTGGCCAGATGCTGGGCGGTGACGACCATGCCGTTTTCGGCCGCAACCGGCGCCACGGAGGCCGCGTAAGCACTGAGGCAGCTGAGCGCCAATGAGGTCGCAATCAGCGATTTGGCAAAAGGTTCGAACTTCATGAGTCGGTCTCTTTTTGTTTTTAGGCTCTGTACACAAACAGAGGGAAGGCTTCAAGAGCAGAGGCAAGTATGGCTGGGATTGCGTATTGCGCCTCCCCGTCGAGGCAGTATGCTTGCCCTCTGCTCAGCACTTTTACGGAGTCCACCGGCATGAGTTACACCTTCATCACCCTCGCCACGCCGGTGGGCGAGCTGAAGCTGGTCGCGAACGGCTCACGACTGGCAGCCATCCTCTGGGAAAACGACAAACCGGGACGGGTGCGACTTGGGCCGATGCGCGAGGCGCCGGATAATCCGATCCTGATGCGCACCGCTCAGCAGCTGCGAGAATACTTTGCGGGCACGCGCGATCGTTTCGAGCTGGAACTGGATTTTGTCGGGACGGAATTTCAGAAGAAGGTCTGGGCGGCGTTGCTGACCATTCCGTTTGGCGAGACCCGCAGCTATAGCGAGATTGCCCGGCAGATCGGTAATCCCAGTGCAGTGAGGGCGGTGGGTGCGGCCAACGGCAAAAACCCGATATCGATTGTTGCGCCGTGTCATCGGGTGATTGGCGCTTCGGGGAAGTTGACCGGGTTTGCCGGTGGGCTTGAGGCGAAGGAGCAGCTGCTGACGCTGGAAGGATGCGAATGGTCAGGGGCCGTCAGGACAGGCCAATTGTTCTGATCAGCCGCAACACGATCTGTAGCAGCTGCCGAGCCTGCGAGGCTGCGTCCGGCTGCGCAGCAGTCGCAAACCCAGGCGCCATGGTTTATCCGGAACAGCGCAGTGAATGGTTTTACGACTGCTGCGCAGCCGGACGCAGCCTCGCAGGCTCGACAGCTGCTACATCGATTAGCCCGCGGTGAAGATGTTTTTCATCGCCGCATACTGCAACAGCATGATGGTCTTCGCATCGCAGATCTCCCCGCGATAAAACGCCTCAAGCGCGTCGTCGAACTTCCACTCCAGCACCTCCAGTTCTTCAGTCTCCTCCTCCAGTCCGCCACCATCACTGACCTTGGAAGCGGCATCGTACTCAGCGATGAAGAAGTGCAGTTTTTCAGTCACCGAACCGGGGCTCATGTAAGCCTCGAACACCTTGTGCACGTGGTGCACGCGATAACCGGTTTCTTCCTCGGCTTCTTCGCGGATGCGCTCTTCAGGCGCCGCACCTTCGAGCAGCCCCGCCGCCACTTCGATCAGCAACCCATCGTGGCCATTGACGAACACCGGCAGCCGGAATTGCCGGGTCAGCACCACGGTTTTCTTTTCACGGTTGAACAGCAGAATCGCCGCGCCGTTGCCACGGTCATAGACCTCGCGGGTCTGGCGTTGCCATTCGCCATTGTTGCGCAGGTAATCGAAGGTAATTTTCTTGAGCAGGTACCAGTCGTGGGACAACACCTGGGACTCGATGAGGTTGACCCGCTCGGCTGTGTTCGACATGACAACGCATCCCTTTTTTCGTCAGAAGGTGCATATGTTAGGCGAAAACGAAAGCCTGGCGCTAAGAAAGCTGAGCCTTGTATTCCTTCACATATTGCCCCGCCAGCGCTTCTTTCTGTTTGTCGTCGAGCAACTTGCCGGCCATCTGGAAGAACTTCTGCTCTTCCTCTTCCAGATGGTGATTAACCTTCTCGGCGAGCTTCTTCGCGACCGCCAGCCAGGCCGGGCTGGACATCTCGGTCTCGTCCAGTTCCTCCATCATTTCGTCCATCTCGTGATGTTCTGAAATGGCATGGCGGCTGAGGTCGACGCCATTATCAAACTCCATCAGCGGGATGTAGAAATGCCGCTCTTCAGCGGTTTCGTGGGCCTGAAGTTCGGACTTGAGCTGCTTGTAAGCCTCGACCCGCTCGGGGGTGTCGCCGCTGGTCTGGATCAGCGCATCGGCGTAGGTGCGTTGGCGGTCGTGGCTTTCGCGCAAGGCTTCGAAAATATTCACGGAGTGTCCTCATAGGCCGTGTTCTGGAATGACGCTGTTTAGGCTAGACATCTGCGCGATGGCGACGGTTCCACTTGTTCTCGGGGGGGATAGAACAAGACGTGCAACCGAGATAGGCTGCCACTTCACCGCCATAAGGATATAGCCATGACCCTGCGAATCGAGTTGTCGCAAAACCCCACGAATGAAGACCGCGAAGCGATCCTCACGCCGTTGCGCGCCTATAACGCCGCGCAGGCGGGAGAGGCGAACTCGCAGCCGATTGCCTTACTGGTGCGCGATGACAACGACGAGATTCTCGGCGGGCTCTATGGACGGGTGTTTTACCGGTGGTTATTCATCGAATTGCTTTCGGTGCCTGAACAGGCTCGGGGACAAGGCATGGGCTCGAAGCTGATGCAGATGGCCGAAGACCTGGCACGGGAGAAGGAATGCGTGGGGATCTGGCTCGACACCTTCGACTTCCAGGCGCCGGAGTTCTACAAGAAGCACGGCTACAGCGAACTGGGCGAGATCGCTGACTACCCGCCTGGCCACAAGCGCTTCTTTTTCCAGAAGCGCCTGATCAACAACACATAACCCGGTGGGAGCAGACCCCATTTTCATGATCGACACAGAACAACTGTGGGAGCGAGCTTGCTCGCGATGGCGGTTTTCCATTCAACATTGATGTCGACTGACCCGCCGCTATCGCGAGCAAGCTCGCTCCCACAGGGGACTGTGCAGCTCATCAGCCTGCTTACAAGCAGGTTGCCAATGCCGCCAGTCGGCGCTTGGCGACAAAGTCGTCGTGCTGCGCGTAATAATTCAGCACGGTGGCGGAAGCGTCAGTCTTCACGTCCACAAAGGACTCCGCCGAGCGCGTGTAAACGGTGGTGCCGCCCTTCTCGCCAGGCTGCAAATACGCGCCAGCATCGACACCGAACACTGCCTCATCCTGCCAGGAAAACTGCACACACTGGGCGACGACTTTTTCCGGCTTGTCCGACGTCAGGGTTTTGTAGGGGGTTCCAGTGCGGGCGTCGTTCATCGCCGAGCCCGCGCAGCCCGCCAGCAACGTTACGGCCAGCGCCACCATCAGAATTCGCATTGCGTTCGCTCATCAAGAAAAAGCGGACTGTATCACCGCGGCACGGCGTATCGTTCTGCTTTACTTCATTTATACCGCGACACCGAGTGACGATTCGCGCACCCTGTCGCGCCAATAACACCGCATCGCCCGTTTTTCCGGGCTCATTTTCTGGAAAGGTCATGACACCCAACGCCGAATATTACAAACCGACCGCTGAATATGCCGACAAGCTGATCAGCCAGATCGGTCAGACGCCGTCCTGGATTGCCAAGCGAATTGGCGTCACCGACAAGCGGATTCGTTACATCCTCGACGGCGAAAGAACCGTCAAAGGTGAAACCACGCCGATTCAAATGACCTACCCCGAGCAGTTTGCCCTCGAATGCCTGGCAGCAGCGGCCAAGGCCAGCAAGAAGCAGTCTTCGTAACCCAGCCTCAAGGAGCGACCATGGCGGCAACCGAACAGCAACACGAGCAAGCGTTGAAGAGGTTTCTCGATGAGCGCCCTGAACTGCGCGTCGAACTCGACAACCTCAACCCGCTGTTGGCTCAGGCCAAGGGCGAGACCGCGGCGCAGTACCGCGAGGAGCGCTTGCATGAAGCCTTCGAAGCCGAGGCCGAGCATCTGGGATTGTTTGCCTGGGAGCTGACGCTGCAACTGACCGCCACGACGCCCGAGGACTATCAGGCACAGCGCCTGGAAGTGCACAAGGAAGTCGCCGAGATGGCCGGCATGGACTGGCTGGAGTATTGCGAGTTATATGGATTGAGTAAGTGACCCTAACGGTCGCTGCCTGAGGACGACCTTCGCTGATGTTGCCATCCCTCTCAACTGACCGCGCCAGTCCAGGCCATCTGCATGCCCGCAAATGGCGCGGACGCATTGGCATGTCGCTGGTGGCCAGCCTCTCGGTACTCGCGGGCATGACCGACGCCATCGGCTTCATGGCCAGCGGCGATTTCGTCTCGTTCATGAGCGGCAACACCACCCGCCTCGCCGTCGCCATCAGCGACGGCAACCTGGGCCTGACCTTGCGCCTGGTGATCCTCGTCGGCACCTTCATCGTCGGCAACGCCTTGGGGATTGTCGTCAGTCGACTCGGCGGCCGTCGGGCGCTGCCCTTGCTGCTGTGCATCGCCACGCTGCTCTGCGGCGCCGCTGCCTGGCCCTATGATGAACAACTACCAGCGCTGCTGGCCGCGATCATCGCCATGGGCATGCTCAATGCCGCCGTGGAAGAAGTGAACGGCCTGCCGGTCGGCCTGACCTACGTCACCGGCGCCCTGTCGCGCTTCGGCCGTGGGCTGGGACGCTGGATGCTCGGCGAACGGCGCAACGGTTGGCGCGTGCAACTGATCCCCTGGACCGGAATGTTTGCCGGCGCGGTACTTGGCGCCGTGCTGGAACATCATTTGGGGCTCAGGGCGTTGTTTGTCAGCGGTCTGCTGGCCGGCGCGGTCGGGCTGCTGTCGCTGAAAATCCCGCGGCGCTGGCAGTTGGGTTATATGCCGCGCTAAGCGGGTTATCACGTTCAGCATTGATGTCGCCTGACAGGCCGCTTTCGCGAGCAGGGGTTTGTGGTGGACTTCAATGTTATGTGCGACACAAATCCCTTGTGGGAGCGAGCCTGCTCGCGATGGGGGCGACTCGGTCCCAAGGGAAAACCCGTTTAGCCGCCCCGGCGATAAAGCTTTATCATGGCCGCAGTTTTACTGATCGAGTCCGTCATGAAATTCGCCATCGCGCTGTTTTCCGCCGCCCATGCGCCCTCCTCGCGCCGAGCCCTGCTGTTCGCCCAGGCCGCGCTGGCCGGCGGGCATGAGATTGTCCGGCTGTTTTTCTATCAGGACGGCGTCTACAACGCCTCCGGCAGCGTGGTCACGCCGCAGGATGAGCAGGATTTGCCCAAGCAATGGCGCAACTTCGTCACCGAACATCAACTGGACGGTGTCGTGTGTATCGCAGCCGCCCTGCGTCGTGGCGTGTTGAACGAAGAAGAAGCCGGGCGCTATCAGCGTGAAGCCGTTGCGGTGGGCGCCCCGTGGGAATTGTCTGGCCTGGGCCAGTTGCATGACGCGGTGCAGGACGCCGACCGCCTGATCTGTTTCGGAGGCGCGTGAGATGGCTAAATCCTTGCTGATTATCAGCCGTCAGGCGCCCTGGTCCGGGCCGAGTGCGCGCGAAGCGCTGGACATCGTGCTGGCCGGCGGTGCCTTCGACCTACCGATCGGCCTGCTGTTTCTAGATGACGGGGTGTTCCAGCTCGCCGCGAAACAGGACGCCAAGGCCCTCCAGCAGAAGGACCTGAGCGCCAACTTGCAAGCCTTGCCGATGTTCGGTGTCGAAGACCTTTTTGTCTGTGGCGACAGCGCTGCAGAACGCGGTCTGAACCCGGCCGGCTTGTCGCTGGAAGAAGCTCAAGTGCTGGCCGCCCACGAAATCACCGCACTTATTGACCGTTACGACCAGGTGATCACCCTCTGATGTCGACTTTGCATGTGTTGTCTCATTCCCCGTTCGGCGACGATCGCCTGACCAGTTGCCTGCGCTTGATGGGCGCTGACGATGCGCTGCTGCTGACCGGTGACGCGGTTTATGCGTTGCAAGCGGGCACCGCGCCGTTCAATGCGCTGAACGCCCGCCATCTGAAACTGTTCGTACTGGCCGAAGACGCCCAGGCTCGCGCGCTGGAGATTCCTGACACGGCCAAGGCCATCGATTACCCGGCCTTCGTCGAGCTGTCGATTCACTACGACAAGGTCAACAGTTGGCTATGAACTCCCTGACGGTCGGCGCACGCGCCATCGAGTTGGACAAGGACGGTTTCCTGATAGAACTGAGTGACTGGTCCTGCGACGTGGCCAGCGCACTGGCAGCCGCCGAAGACATCGAGTTGAGCCCCGAGCACTGGGAAATCCTCGAACTGCTGCGCAGTTTCTATGCCGAATTCCAGTTGTCGCCGGCCACTCGTCCGCTGATCAAGTACACCGCGCTGAAGCTGGGCCCGGACAAGGGCAACAGCCTGCACCTGAACCGACTGTTCAAAGGCACCCCTGCCAAACTCGCCGCGAAACTGGCGGGCCTGCCCAAACCGACGAATTGCTTATGACCGACTACCCAGCGCTGACCCTCGAAACACCCGCCGAACACCCGTTCGCCCAGTTCGTGCGCATCCTTGGCAAAGGCAAGCGCGGCGCCCGCGACCTG
The DNA here is from genome assembly GCF_057837605.1 of Pseudomonas sp. GL_093. NCBI lineage: Bacteria > Pseudomonadati > Pseudomonadota > Gammaproteobacteria > Pseudomonadales > Pseudomonadaceae > Pseudomonas > Pseudomonas sp. GL_093. Next base: position 4,737,293 of record NZ_CM174448.1, read on the forward strand.
ACCCGCGAGGAAGCCCGCGAAGCCATGGGCATGGTGCTCGACCACAAGGTCGAAGACACCCAGCTCGGCGCGTTCCTGATGCTGTTGCGGCACAAGGAAGAAAGCGCTGAGGAGATGGCCGGTTTTACCGAAGCGTTGCGCGAACGTTTACAGGCACCGACGTTGAATGTGGATCTGGACTGGCCAACCTACGCCGGCAAGAAGCGCCATCTGCCATGGTATCTGCTGGCGGCCAAGTGCCTGGCGCAGAACGGCGTGCGGATCTTCATGCACGGCGGCGGCGCGCACACGGCGGGTCGGCTCTATAGCGAGCAATTGCTGGATGAGTTGAAGATTCCATTGTGCCGCGACTGGCAGCAGGTCGGCGAGGCACTCGATAACGGCGGCCTGGCCTTCATGCCGCTGGTCGATTGGGCACCGCAGCTGCAACGAATGATCGACCTGCGCAATACATTGGGCCTGCGTTCGCCGATCCATTCCCTGACGCGGATTCTCAATCCGTTGGGCGCTCGCTGTGGCCTGCAAAGCATTTTCCACCCCGGTTACCAGGCGGTGCATCGCGATGCCAGCGGTTTGCTCGGCGATACCGCGATCGTGGTGAAAGGCGACGGCGGCGAGATCGAGATCAACCCGGACGCCGACAGTCACTTGTACGGCACCACTGGCGGCGAAAGCTGGGACGAGGAATGGCCGCAGCTGTCGGCACAACGGCACGTCAAACCGGCCACCCTCGATCCCGAGCATTTGAAAGCCGTGTGGCGTGGCGATGTAGTCGACAGCTATCCGCAAATGGCGTTGATCTCGACCATGGCCCTGGCCTTGCGCGGCCTCGGCCAAACCCGCGAACACGCCTTCGAAACCGCCCAGCAGTATTGGGATGCTCGGGACAAATCGATTTAACCGATCATAAGCGTCCAACCTTTGCGCTTTTTTATCGAACCTATGCGAATAGACTCCTCTCCAACGCTTATTGGTTGAGGAGTCTGAACATGGGTTTGTTAGTTGAAGGTCGCTGGCATGACCAGTGGTACGAAAGCGCCAAGGACGGTACGTTCCAGCGTGAACAAGCGCAGCGTCGTAACTGGCTGACCGCCGACGGCAAGCCTGGCCCGACCGGTGTCGGTGGCTTTGCGGCCGAAGCCGGTCGTTATCACCTCTACGTGTCCCTCGCCTGCCCATGGGCTCACCGCACGCTGATCCTGCGCAAACTCAAAGGCCTCGAAAGCCTCATCGACGTCTCGGTGGTCAGTTGGCTGATGCTGGAAAACGGCTGGACCTTCGACCAGAACCTCGGATCGACCGGGGACAAACTCGATCACTTCAATTTCATGCACCAGCGCTACACCGCCGATACCGCCGACTACACCGGCCGCGTCACCGTGCCGGTGCTCTGGGACAAACAGCAGAATCGCATCGTTAACAATGAATCGGCGGAGATCATCCGCATGTTCAATAGCGCCTTCGATGATTTGACCGGTAATGACCTGGATTTCTACCCGGCGCCGCTGCGGGGTGAGATCGACGCGCTGAACGAACGGATTTATCCGGCGGTGAACAATGGCGTGTACCGCGCAGGGTTTGCCACGTCGCAGCAGGCGTATGAAGAGGCGTTCGACGGGTTGTTCGAGGAGCTTGATCGGCTGGAACAGCTGTTGGGCGCCAATCGCTACCTGACGGGTGAATACCTGACCGAAGCTGATGTTCGGCTGTTCACCACGTTGATTCGCTTTGACGCGGTGTATTACGGCCACTTCAAGTGCAACCTGCGGCGGATCGCCGATTATCCGAACCTGTCGAACTGGCTGCGGGAGATTTATCAGTGGCCGGGGATTGCCGAGACGGTGGATTTTGAGCACATCAAGAATCACTACTATGGCAGCCACAAGACCATCAATCCGACCGGGATTGTGCCGAAAGGGCCAGCGCAGGAATTCACAGCACCGCATGATCGCGAGCGGTTGAGCGGGAAAGGGGTTTGGCGTAAAGCTGAAGTCTGATCCGAAAAGCCAGTTGATTCTGATGACGCCATCGCGAGCAAGCTCGCTCCCACATTTGATTTGTGTCGTTCACAAATCCCCTGTGGGAGCGAGCTTGCTCGCGATGGGGGCGACTCGGTCTCTAGACCTGCGCCTGAGCGCCCTCGAACCACGCCAGTTTCTCGCGCAATTGCACCACTTCCCCAACGATCACCAGCGTCGGCGCATGCACTTCATGCTCCGCCACCAGACTTGGCAAATCCGCCAAGGTGCCAGTAAACACCCGTTGATTGACGGTGGTGCCCTGCTGGATCAACGCCGCGGGCGTATCCGCTGCGCGACCATGCTTGATCAACTGCTCGCAGATGATCGGCAAGCCCACCAGCCCCATGTAAAACACCAGGGTTTGCGCCGGCGCGACCAGGTCGGCCCACGGTAAATCGGTGGAGCCGTCCTTCAAGTGCCCGGTGACAAAACGCACAGACTGCGCGTAATCACGGTGAGTCAGCGGAATCCCGGCATACGCCGCGCAACCGCTGGCCGCGGTGATACCCGGCACCACCTGGAACGGGATGCCATGGGCCGCCAGTTCTTCGATCTCTTCACCGCCGCGACCGAAGATGAATGGATCACCGCCCTTCAACCGCACGACCCGCTTGCCTTGCTTGGCCAAATCCACCAATTGCTGGTTGATCTGATCTTGTGGCACAGCGTGATCGGCGCGACGCTTGCCGACGTAAATCCGCTCGGCATCGCGACGGCACAAATCCAGAATCGCCGGCGCCACCAAGCGGTCATACAGCACCACATCGGCTTGCTGCATCAGACGTAAGGCACGGAAGGTCAGCAGGTCGGGATCACCCGGGCCGGCGCCCACCAAATAGACTTCGCCCGTTGCATTCGGTGCTTCACCGGCAATTTTCGCCAGCATCAAACGCTCGGCTTCGGCACCCTGCCCGGCCAGTTGCCGGTCGGCAATCGGACCCTGGAACACATCTTCCCAGAACGCCCGACGCTGCTGCACATCCGGGAACAGGTGTTTGACCTGGCCGCGAAAACGCGCTGCCAGGCCAGCCAGTTGACCGTAGGTGGAAGGAATCCAGGTTTCCAGTTTGGCGCGGATCAACCGCGCCAGCACCGGCGCGTCGCCGCCGCTGGAGACCGCTACGATCAAAGGAGAACGGTCGACGATCGCCGGGAAGATCACGCTGCACAAGGCTGGCGCGTCCACCACATTGACCGGCACACAACGCCGATGGGCATCGGCGGAGACTTGTGCGTTCAGCGGTTCGTCGTCGGTGGCGGCAATGATCAGCCCGCAACCGTCCAGGTCTGCTTCAACGTAGCCTCGCACCAGACACTCGCCACCGCTGCCGGCAACCAGTTCGCGCAGTTGCGGTTCGATTTCAGGTGCGACCACCCGCAGCAGCGCACCGGCTTCGGCCAGCAGGCGGGATTTGCGCAAGGCAATCTCCCCCCCGCCGACGACCAAGACACGACTGCCGCGAAGGTTATGGAACAGCGGCAGATAGTCCATTTAGCCGATGACCTCAAGGCCACCCATGTACGGTTTCAGCACGTCCGGCACACGGATCGAACCGTCGGCTTGCTGGTAGTTTTCCAGCACCGCCACCAAGGTACGACCGACCGCCAGGCCGGAACCGTTCAGGGTGTGAACCAGTTCAGGCTTGCCGGTTTCCGGGTTGCGGAAACGCGCTTGCATGCGACGGGCCTGGAAATCACCGCAGTTGGAGCAGGACGAAATCTCGCGGTATTTGTCCTGGCTCGGGATCCACACTTCCAGGTCGTAGGTCTTGACCGCGCTGAAGCCCATGTCGCCGGTGCACAGCGCAATGGTGCGATAAGGCAGCTCGAGCAATTGCAGGACTTTTTCGGCGTTGGCCGTCAGACCTTCCAGCGCTTCCATCGAAGTCGACGGTTCAACGATCTGGACCATTTCAACCTTGTCGAACTGGTGCTGACGGATCATCCCGCGCGTATCGCGACCCGAGGCACCGGCTTCACTGCGGAAGCACGGGGTGTGGGCGACGAACTTGATCGGCAGCAGTTTCGAATCGACGATTTCGCCAGCGACGATGTTGGTCAGCGACACTTCAGCGGTCGGAATCAGGTACAGATCGGCTTCGCCTTCGCGAGTGATCTTGAACAGGTCTTCTTCGAACTTCGGCAGCTGACCCGTGCCTTGCAGCGCCGGCGCTTGAACCAGATAAGGCGTGTAGGCCTCTTCGTAACCGTGTTCGCTGGTGTGCAGGTTGATCATGAACTGCGCCAGGGCGCGGTGCATACGAGCGATCGGGCCGCGCAACAGGGCGAAACGGGCACCGGACAACTTGGCGGCGGTTTCGAAGTCCAGCCAGCCGAATTTCTCACCCAGGGCGACGTGGTCCTGAACCGGAAAATCGAACGCGGTCGGGGTGCCCCAGCGGCGCACTTCGACGTTGCCGTCTTCGTCATCACCGATCGGCACGGATTCGTGCGGCAGGTTCGGGATGCCGAGCAGGATCGAATCCAGATCGGTCTGTATCCCGTCCAGCTCGACTTTACCGGCGCTCAATTCATTCGCCATGCGCTCGACGTCAGCCATCAGCGGTGCGATGTCTTCGCCGCGCTGCTTGGCCTGGCCGATGGATTTGGAGCGCGCATTACGTTCTGCCTGCAGTGCTTCGGTGCGGGTCTGGACGGTCTTGCGCTGTTCTTCCAGCGCTTCGATGCGCGCAACATCCAGCGTGTAGCCACGGGATGCCAGGCGGTCCGCTACGTCCTGAAGGTTGCTACGTAACAGTTTGGAATCGAGCATGTCGGTCTCTCGTTATCAAAGTTTGGTCAAGGACAGGCCAGCCCAGGTAGCGAGCAGCCCACCGAATACGCTGATGGCAGCATAGACAAAAGCCAGCGGCATTTGCCCGGTTTCCAGCAAACGCACCGTATCCAGTGAAAAAGATGAAAAAGTCGTCAGCCCCCCGAGGAAGCCGACCATCAACCCGGCGCGCACCTCAATCGGCACCTCCGGGCGTACTAAAAACAGACCGTATAGAACGCCGATCAGCAAACAGCCGACGATATTAACGGCCAGCGTCGCGGTATAGAAGTGCCGCGGCCAATTAGCGTTGATCCAGTTACCCGTAGCAAAGCGCAAAAGCGTTCCGGCGATACCGCCCACAGAAACGGCAACGATCAAAGGAATCACTATTTTCTCCGCTGCCGGGGACTGAGACGGTCAAGTTGCGCGAGGTGATTGAGCTTCTCGCCGATCTTCAGCTCCAGGCCTCGCGGCACCGGCTGATAGAACGGTTGTGGCTCGAGTTCCTCCGGGAAATAGTCTTCGCCAGCGGCGTAAGCGTCCGGTTCATCGTGGGCATAGCGGTATTCGTCGCCGTAACCCAGTTGTTTCATCAATTTGGTCGGCGCGTTGCGCAGGTGCAGCGGCACTTCCAGCGAACCGTGTTCGGTGGCGCTGCGCATGGCGGCTTTGAAACCCATGTACACCGCGTTGCTTTTCGGCGCGCAGGCCAGATAGGTGATGGCCTGAGCCACCGCCAATTCGCCTTCGGGGCTGCCGAGGCGCTCCTGCACCTCCCACGCCGCCAGACACAGGCTCAAGGCGCGGGGATCGGCGTTGCCGATGTCTTCGCTGGCCATGCGCACCACGCGCCGGGCCAGGTACAACGGATCGCAACCGCCGTCGATCATCCGCGCGAACCAATACAACGCGCCATCAGGATTGGAGCCGCGCACGGATTTATGCAGCGCAGAGATCTGGTCGTAAAACGCTTCACCGCCCTTGTCGAAACGCCGACGGGTATCACCGAGCAGGCTTTGCAGCAGGTCGACGCCGATCTCGCTGTTGTCTTCAGCCAGGTCCGAGGCGTTTTCCAGCAGGTTGAGCAGACGCCGGCCATCGCCATCGGCGGCCGACAGCAGCATCTGGAAGCCTTCATCGCTGAGGGTCAGTTGCCGCGTCCCCAGCCCGCGTTCTTCGGTGAGTGCGCGATGCACCAACTTGCGCAGGGCCGCTTCATCGAGGCTTTTGAGCACGTAGACGCGCGCCCGGGAGAGCAAAGCGTTGTTGAGTTCAAACGAGGGATTTTCAGTGGTTGCGCCGATGAAAATCAGCGTGCCGTCTTCGACGTATGGCAGGAACGCATCCTGCTGAGACTTGTTGAAGCGATGCACTTCATCGACGAACAGGATGGTCCGTTTACCGTACTGCCCGGCCTGCTGCTTGGCGATTTCCACCGCCTGACGGATTTCCTTCACACCGGCCAGTACCGCCGAAACCGTTTCGAAGTGCGCATCCGAGACTTCCGCCAGCAGCCGCGCCAGCGTGGTTTTCCCCACACCCGGCGGGCCCCAGAAAATCATCGAGTGCAGGGCACCCTGCTCCAGCGCTTCGCGCAAAGGCTTGCCGCGAGCGAGCACGTGTTCCTGACCGACGTACTCGTCCAGATTGGCGGCACGCAAGCGTGCTGCCAAGGGCTGAGCAATCGGGGCACTGCGAAACAGGTCCATCACTACTTATGAAACCTCACTACTTGAACACTGCAGGCCCCCTGTAGGAGTGAGCCTGCTCGCGATGGCTGCGTTACATTCAACATCATTGTTGACTGACCCAACGCTATCGCGAGCAGGCTCACTCCTACAGGTTTTGCGTTTTACTCCTGGATCACGTCGGCACCCTTCGGGATGACGAACTTGAACTTGGACGCCGGGATCGGTTCGTTGGCTTTCACGCCGGTGAACAGGATGTTGGTGCGCTGACCGACGCTGTCGATCATCTGCATGTCATTGACCAGGCCGTTACGGAACGACAGACGCAGGCTGTCGAACAGGGTGTCCTTGGTTTTCGGCTTCAAGGTGAAGTCGATCACGCCACCGGCTTCCTTGGCGCTGATGTCGAAGCTCTGGCTGATCTTGGACACGTCACCGGACAGCAGCAACGCCGGGGTCTGGGTCAGGCGCTGATCGAGGTTCTTGATGGTGGCCTGCTCCAGGTCCGGATCCCACAACGTCACCTTCTTGCCGTCGGAAACCATCGTTTGTTCGGCCGGCGCGTTGGTGTGCCAGTAAAACAATCCAGGACGCTGCAAGGACATTTCACCCGCGGTTTCCTGCAATTGGGTGCCGCTGCCGTCGAGGGTCAGCTGGGAGAAGCGCGCGGTCAGGGTCTGGGATTTTTCCAGCAGTTGGGTCAGACGTGCCACGTCCTTGTCATCGGCGTGGGCCGAGAGCGTGGTCAAAGCCAAAACCGGCAGCAACAGCATGCGGATAAGACGCATGGGAGTCCTCATAACATTCGTGGGGGTGCGATGGCGCGTCATTACGCCACCGCGTTTCAATCAATTCAGTCGCGTACCGGGCCCGGAGCCAGGACTTCACGCGAACCGTTGGTGTTCATGGACGTCACGACCCCGGCCATCTCCATGGCTTCGATCATGCGCGCGGCGCGGTTGTAGCCGATTTTCAGCTTGCGCTGAACCGCAGAGATGGACGCTCGACGGCTTTCCAGTACGAACTGCACTGCTTCGTCGTAAAGCGCGTCGGATTCACTGTCGTCGTCGCCACCACTGCCGCCTTCAAAGCCACTACCCGGCTCTTCGACACCGGCGAGAATCTCGTCGTTGTATTCCGGTGCGCCGCGCAGTTTCCAGGCTTCGACCACCCGGTGAACTTCGTCATCGGACACAAAGGCGCCGTGGACACGAATCGGCAGACTGGTGCCCGGCGGCATGTAAAGCATGTCACCGTGGCCCAGCAGTTGTTCGGCACCGCCCTGGTCGATGATGGTCCGGGAGTCGATCTTGCTCGACACCTGGAACGCCATACGGGTCGGAATGTTGGCCTTGATCAGACCAGTGATTACATCAACCGACGGACGCTGGGTCGCGAGGATCAAGTGGATACCGGCCGCACGCGCCTTCTGAGCGATACGGGCGATCAGTTCTTCAACCTTCTTGCCGACGATCATCATCATGTCGGCGAATTCGTCCACCACCACGACAATCGTCGGCAGCTTGGTCAGCAGCGGCGCTTCGTCGTGAATGCTTTCGCGCTTGTACAACGGATCGGTCAACGGCGTACCGGCGTCCTGGGCTTCCTTGACCTTGGCATTGAAGCCCGACAGGTTACGCACGCCCATTTTCGCCATCAGTTTGTAGCGACGCTCCATCTCCGCCACGCTCCAGCGCAGGGCGTTGGCGGCGTCCTTCATGTCGGTCACGACCGGGCACAACAGGTGCGGAATGCCTTCGTAGATCGACAGCTCAAGCATTTTCGGGTCGATCATGATCAGCTTGGCGTCTTCCGGGCCGGACTTGAACAGGATCGACAGGATCATCGCGTTCACGCCCACCGATTTACCGGAACCGGTCGTACCGGCTACCAGCAAGTGAGGCATTTTCGCCAGGTCGGTGATGACCGGCTTGCCACCAATGTCGTGACCCAGGGCCAAGGTAACCGGCGACTTGAAGTTGTCGTACTCGGGGGTCGAAAGCACTTCGGAGAAACGCACGATCTGGCGGTCTTCGTTAGGAATCTCGATACCGACGGTGGTCTTGCCCGGAATCACTTCCACCACGCGCACGCTGGTCACGGCCAGGGAACGCGCGAGGTCTTTCGCCAGGTTGGAGATGCGGCTGACCTTGACGCCGGCCGCTGGCTGGATTTCGTAACGGGTAATCACCGGGCCCGGGTGAATCGAATCCACCGAGACTTCGACGCCGAATTCCTTGAGCTTGATTTCCAGCAAGTGGCCAACCGCCGCCAGGGATTCAGGCGAGTAGTTGAGTTGTTTCTTTTCTGCCGGGTCGAGAATCGAGATCGGCGGCAAGGTGCCTTCGACGGCGCTGTCGACGAACAACGGCGCCTGCTTCTCTTTTTCCACGCGCTTGCTGGGCGCTGCTGGTTTGGGCGGCGCTGGGGCAATCACCGGCGGCACCTGCTTCTCGCGGTCCGACATGTGTTTGCTCAGGGCCTGCTCACGTTCGATCAGGCGTTCCTTGACCTTGGCTTGCTCGCGCTTGTCGGTGACGGTCGGCGCGACCACGTCATGCACGCGATCATCGACTTCACGCAACTGCGCAACCAATTGTTTGCGCTCGACACGGGCCGCCCACCAGCGGTTGGCCGCGCCCTGGAACAATTCGAACAGGTCGAGGGTGATCTTGCCGGTGAGGTCCATCACTTTGAACCACGACAGGTCGGTGAACACCGTCAGGCCGAACAGGAACAACGCGATGAACACCAGCGTACTGCCCTGGATATTCAGGGCGTTCCTGGCCAGATCGCCGAGGCTTTCGCCCAAAGCGCCGCCAGCGCCGGCCGGCAGACCGGTCGCAGCGTGGAAATGGATATGGGCCAGGGCCGCGCCCGAGAGCACCAGAAACACCAGGCCGATCAGGCGCCAGGAGAACAGCCAGCCGCTCCACTCCCACTGCTCGTGACGTTGACGGAAAATTTGATAAGCCTTGATCGCCAGCAACAGCGGGAATATGTAGGCGAAGTAACCCAACACCATGAACAGGATATCGGCGCTGTAGGAGCCGACCGGACCGCCGAAGTTCTGCACATCGTCGATCTTGCTGTTATGGCTCCAGCCTGGATCGTCCTTGCCGTAGGTCAACAAGGCCATCATCAGGAACAGGCACAAGCCGCCGATGGCGATCAATGCACCTTCCTTGAGCCGGTAGTGCAATTGCTGGCGCCAGAGCGGAACGACTGTTTTTGGTGCTGCGGTGGATTTCTTCAAAACGCTTCTTTTCCTGCGCCTGTGGCGCGTCCATCTGTTGATTGACTATAAAAAACTGCCCAATCCAGGCAGGTAAAAAAGATAACAGGTGTAACTGGGACTACTTTTAACACTACGCTCCGGTTTTTATAAACACGGCGCGCAGCGCTTATTTTATTACAAGCACTGTAACAGGCAGGCATTGTACGGGTTTGTTCGTCCGATGCCATGCTTGAAACCCAAGGTGTAGCATAGCCAACAGCACATGACTCGCGGTTCAATTTGAGCATGCATTCTCTTTTGTGACAAAGGCTTATGAGGTGTTTTTATGAGCGAAGCGAAGCATTCCCGCCTGATCATTCTGGGTTCCGGCCCTGCCGGTTACAGCGCAGCCGTTTATGCCGCTCGCGCCAACCTCAATCCCGTTGTCATTACCGGCATACAGGCAGGTGGCCAGCTCACCACCACCGTCGAAGTCGACAACTGGCCCGGTGATGTCGAAGGCCTCACCGGCCCGGTGCTGATGGAACGCATGCAAAAACACGCCGAGCGTTTTCACACAGAGATCGTCTACGACCACATCCACACTGCCAAGTTGCAACAGCGCCCGTTCGAACTCATCGGCGACAGCGGCACTTACACCTGTGATGCGCTGATCATCGCCACCGGCGCCTCGGCGCAATACCTGGGGCTGCCATCGGAAGAGACATTTGCCGGCAAAGGGGTTTCGGCTTGCGCGACGTGCGACGGTTTCTTCTACCGCAATCAGGTGGTCGCAGTCGTTGGTGGCGGCAACACAGCAGTTGAAGAGGCGCTGTACCTGTCAAACATCGCCAAGGAAGTACACCTGATTCATCGGCGCGACAAGTTGCGCTCGGAGAAGATTCTTCAAGACAAGCTCTTCGAAAAAGCCGCCAAAGGCAATATCCGCCTGCACTGGAACCAGAATCTGGATGAAGTGCTGGGTGATGCCAGCGGTGTGACCGGCGCCCGCCTGCGGGACAGCCACACTGACGAAACCAGTGAATTGCCGCTGACCGGCGTGTTCATCGCTATTGGCCACAAACCCAACACCGACCTGTTCGAGGGTCAGCTGAAAATGCGTGACGGCTACCTGCTGATCAAGGGCGGCAGCGAAGGCGACGCTACCAGCACCGAAATCCCGGGCGTGTTTGCCGCCGGTGACGTGGCCGATCACGTTTACCGCCAGGCGGTAACCTCTGCCGGGGCCGGCTGCATGGCCGCGCTGGACGCCGAGAAGTATCTCGACGACATTCCAGTCGTTTGACGGCACACTTCACGGTGGGCCCACCCGCCCACCACTGCCCTCCCCTTCTGCAAGCCCGGATGCCATGCTGACTTGGTTACAACGCAATACCCTGACCTTCCCGCCCCTGGAAAAAGCCATGCGCGATCCCAACGGGCTGCTGGCCGCGGGCGGAGATCTGTCCGCCGATCGTCTGATTCAGGCCTATCGCCACGGCTGTTTTCCGTGGTTCTCGGAAGGCCAGCCGATTCTCTGGTGGTCGCCGGATCCACGCACCGTATTGTTTCCCGACGAACTGCATGTCTCGCGCAGCCTGAACAAACTGCTGCGCCAGCAACGCTATCAGGTGACCTTTGATCAGGATTTTGCCGCGGTCATCCGCGCCTGCGCCGCGCCTCGGGATTACGCCGACGGCACCTGGATCACAGAAGCCATGCAGAACGCCTACCTCGAGCTGCACAGGCGCGGCTACGCCCACTCGGTGGAAGTCTGGGACCAGGGCGAGCTGGTCGGCGGGCTCTATGGCCTGGCGATGGGTCAGCTGTTTTTCGGCGAATCCATGTTCAGCCGCGCCGACAACGCCTCTAAATATGGCTTTGCCACACTGGTCCGACATCTGAAAGACTCAGGCTTTGTGCTGATCGACTGCCAGATGCCGACCGACCATCTGCACAGCCTCGGCGCCCGAGCGATTCCTCGCAGCGAGTTTGCCGACTACCTTGCGCAGCATCTGGACCAACCCAGCCGCGCAACCTGGGTTTGCTGAGCGACTTTTGCGCGCGTGGCTTACACTTAATTCAAAGCTTATTCCCGAGGGTTGATCATGACCGAGTTGGCGCGTTTGAAGTTCTATGCCACTCAGCCCCACTCTTGCAGCTATCTGCCCGAGGAGCAGGCCACGACCTTGTTCCTCGACCCTAGTCAGCCCATGGATGTGCATGTCTATGCAGACCTGTCTGAAATGGGTTTCCGTCGTAGCGGCGATCATCTTTACCGGCCTCATTGCCAGAATTGCAATGCATGCGTACCGGCGCGCATCCCTGTGGCGCAATTTTCGCCCAACCGCCAGCAGAAACGCATCTTCAAACGCAACGTCGACCTGCAGGTGCGCCCTTCCAGGCCGCAGTTCAGCGAAGAGTATTTCGACCTTTATCAGCGGTATATCGAACAGCGTCACGCCGATGGCGATATGTACCCGCCGAGTCGCGATCAGTTTGCGACGTTCCTGGTACGTGACCTGCCGTTTTCCCGATTCTACGAATTCCGCCTCGAAGGAAGACTGGTGGCTGTGGCCGTCACCGACTTGCTGCCGAACGGTCTGTCGGCGGTCTACACCTTCTACGAGCCCGCTGAAGAACGCCGTAGCCTGGGGCGTTATGCGATTCTCTGGCAAATCGCCGAGGCTCAGCGCCTGGGGCTGGAGGCCGTCTATCTGGGCTATTGGATCAAAAACTGCAAAAAGATGAGCTACAAGACTCAATATCGCCCTATCGAACTGCTGATTAATCAGCGCTGGGTCATCCTGAACTAGAGCAAGCCGTAAACCCCTTGGCTTAAACCCCATTTTTCGGGCACAATGCACGCCGCTTTTGCCTGGCGCAGTTGCACCGGGCCATTCATTGGACACCGAGGGCTTTACTGCATGTCGAAAGAAGACAGCTTCGAAATGGAAGGCACTGTCGTCGACACCCTGCCCAACACCATGTTTCGTGTGGAGTTGGAAAATGGGCACGTCGTAACCGCGCATATCTCCGGCAAGATGCGCAAGAACTACATCCGTATTCTTACCGGTGACAAAGTGCGCGTCGAGCTGACGCCCTATGACTTGAGCAAAGGGCGCATCACTTACCGCGCTCGCTAATCAAGTCAATACAAAACGCCCGGTTTATGCCGGGCGTTTTTGTTTGTCTGCGATTTGGTGGGGTTTTGGGTTTTGGGTTTTGGGTTTTGGGTTCTTGGGTTCTTGGGTTCTTGGGTTCTTGGGTGTATATCCGTTGCTGCGGTAACGGCTGAAAATGGTTTCGCTCTTACAGCCAGCCCTTTCAAGGTCTTCGTTTAAAATCCCCCAAAACTCCAGTCAGGGTGACGAAAACGATGTGGGCAGAAGTTCTAGCGCGGTTTGAAAAAAAGGCACCGGCCAGTGTCATGGTCAAGTTGGCACTGGAGCATGCCATTCCTGCTGAGTGGGTTGATCAGGTGTTTGAAGAGCATCGTCAACGCCAGTACCCGCGTGAGCTTTTGTTTTCGACCATCGTTGAGCTGATGTCCCTTGTTTCATTGGGCCTACGGCCTTCCTTACATGCCGCTGCGCGCCAGATGGATGCTCTACCGGTTACCTTGGCGGCGCTCTATGACAAGGTCAGCCGCACAGAACCGGCATTGCTGCGAGCCTTGGTCACCGGCAGCGCAGAGCGCTTGGCTCCGACGATAAAAGAGTTGGGCTGTTCAGCCATTTTGCCCGGCTGGCAGCTGCGCATCGTTGACGGCAATCACCTGCCGTCTACCGAAAAACGCTTGGGGGCTTTGCGGCGTGAACGAGGCGCGGCTCGGCCGGGGTTTTCGGTAGTGGTTTACGATCCTGACCTGGATCAGATCGTTGACTTGCAGCCTTGCGAGGATGCCTACGCCAGTGAGCGCGTCAGCGTGCTGCCGTTGTTAGCCTGCGCCAGTGCAGGACAGCTGTGGATGGCCGATCGGCTTTATTGCACGCTGCCCGTCATGCAGGCCTGCGAGGAAGCGAGCGCTTCATTCATTATTCGCCAGCCAAGTAAACATCCAAGGCTGATTCAGGAAAGCGACTGGCAAGAAGCGATGCCTGTCGACGCCGGAACAGTGCGTGAACAAATTATCGAACTCAAAGGCGGCTACCGCTGGCGCCGAGTTGAACTGAGCCTGCAAACACCTACCGAATCAGGCGACTGCGTGATGTGGTTCTGGAGCAACTTGCCCGACACCATCAGCGCTGAGCAAATCGCCGACTTATACCGTCGTCGCTGGAGTATCGAAGGGATGTTCCAGCGCCTTGAATCGGTGCTGGACAGTGAAATCGAAAGCCTCGGCTCTCCCCGGGCGGCCTTGTTGGGTTTTGCCTCAGCGATCTTGGCCTACAACGTTCTGGCGGTTCTCAAACGTAGTGTGGAGCAGGCTCACTGCGAGACGCAGCCTGAAGGTTGGGAAGCCTCGACCTTCCATCTGGCGGTGCAAGTGCGTAGCGGTTATGAGGGCATGCAGATCGCGTTGCCCTCAGACTACCTGTCACTTCAATCGACCTCAGAAACGCTGGCAAAGCGGCTGTTAGCGCTGGCCAGGAATATCAAGCCTAAGCAGGTCGCCAAAAGCATACGTGGTCCAAAAATCGCCAAGCCCAAGGAATGGCTGGAGGGAAAGGCTGCCAATGCTCATGTGTCGACCGATCGGGTGCTTAAGGCCCATAAAGGGAAAACACCTTGAAAGGGCTGGCTGTAAGAGCGAAACCCTAAGCAGCCGTTACCGCAGAAATGGATATGCACCCAAATTAAAAAAGGCGCCTTTCGGCGCCTTTTGCTTTACAGCAACAACGGTCAGGCCATTTCAGCCGTGGTCTCGAAGTCGAAGGTCAGCTCGCCGTCCTTGAGATCGATGTGAACCACACCACCATGGTCGGCCAGTTCGCCAAACAGGATCTCTTCCGCCAGCGGACGCTTGATCTTGTCCTGAATCAAACGCGCCATTGGTCGAGCGCCCATTGCCGTGTCGTAGCCACCCACTGCCAGCCAGCCGCGCGCTGCGTCCGTCACTTCCAGCTGCACGCGCTTGTCCTCCAGCTGAGCCTGAAGCTCGGTAAGGAACTTGTCCACCACGCTTTTGATGACCTCATGGCTGAGGCGACCAAACTGGATAATGGTGTCCAGACGGTTACGGAACTCTGGCGTGAAGCTCTTCTTGATCACTTCCATCGCATCGGACGAGTGGTCCTGATGGGTGAAACCGATCGAAGCGCGAGCTGCCGTTTCGGCACCGGCGTTGGTCGTCATGATGACGATCACGTTACGGAAATCCGCCTTGCGCCCGTTGTTATCGGTCAGCGTACCGTGGTCCATCACCTGCAGCAGCAGGTTGAAGACTTCCGGATGCGCCTTCTCGATCTCATCGAGCAACAGCACGCAGTGAGGCTGCTTGGTGATGGCTTCGGTCAGTAGACCGCCCTGATCGAACCCGACATAACCTGGAGGCGCACCGATCAGACGCGATACGGTGTGGCGCTCCATATACTCGGACATGTCGAAGCGAACCAGTTCGATGCCCAACGCCTTGGCCAACTGACGCGCCGCTTCGGTTTTACCGACACCGGTAGGCCCTGCGAACAGGAACGAACCGACTGGCTTGTCAGGCGACTTGAGGCCGGCACGGGACAGTTTGATCGCGGTCGACAGTGAGTCGATTGCGGCATCCTGGCCAAATACTGTCAGCTTCAGGTCACGCTCAAGGTTACGCAGCAGCTCTTTGTCGGAACTGGTGACGTGCTTAGGCGGAATCCGCGCGATTTTCGCGACGATGTCCTCGACCTGAGGTACTTCGATGCGTTTCACGCGTTTCTCGATTGGCTGCAGACGCTGGTAGGCGCCCGCCTCGTCGATGACGTCGATGGCCTTGTCCGGCATGTGCCGGTCATTGATATAGCGCGAGGCCAGTTCCGCCGCCGCACGCAACGCTTCATCGCTGTATTCGATGTTGTGATGCGCTTCGAAACGACCTTTCAGGCCGCGCAGGATGCCAATGGTGTCTTCCACCGAAGGCTCCGACACGTCGACCTTCTGGAAGCGCCGGGCCAAAGCACGGTCCTTCTCGAAGATCCCGCGGAATTCCTGGAACGTGGTCGAGCCGATGCAACGGATATCACCCGACGACAGCAGCGGCTTGAGCAGGTTCGAGGCATCCATGACCCCACCGGACGCGGCACCCGCACCAATGATGGTGTGGATTTCGTCGATGAACAGGATCGCCTGCGGACGTTTTTTCAGCTCATTGAGCAACGCCTTGAAGCGTTTCTCGAAATCGCCGCGGTATTTTGTCCCGGCCAGCAAGGCCCCCAGATCGAGGGAATACACCACACTGTTGGCCAGCAGGTCCGGCACCTGGTTGTCGACAATGCGTTTGGCCAGGCCTTCGGCAATCGCGGTTTTACCCACACCCGCCTCGCCCACCAGCAACGGATTGTTTTTGCGACGACGCGCCAGGATCTGCGCAACGCGCTCGACTTCCAGCTCACGGCCTACCAATGGATCGATTCGACCCTGGCGCGCGAGTTCGTTGAGGTTGCTGGCATAAGCATCCAGAGGATTGCCTGAAGAAGAAGACTCACCGCCCTCGTCGTCCTGCATATCTTGTTCACCTTCAGAGTGATCGCCATGCCCCGGCACTTTGGAAATGCCGTGTGCGATGTAGTTGACGACATCGATGCGCGCAACGCTCTGCTGTTTCAGCAGGAACACTGCCTGACTCTCTTGCTCACTGAAGATCGCGACCAGTACGTTGGCGCCAGTCACTTCGCGTTTGCCCGAGCTCTGTACGTGAAAGACAGCACGTTGCAGAACACGCTGGAAGCCCAGGGTTGGCTGGGTCTCACGATCCTCGTCATGAACGGGGATCAATGGCGTGGTGGAGTCGATGAACTCCTGCAGATCGTGCTTGAGTTTGTCGAGGTTTGCGCCGCAGGCACGCAAAACGGTGGCGGCAGCCTCATTGTCCAATAGGGCCAGCAGGAGGTGTTCGACGGTCATGAATTCATGACGTTTCGATCGAGCCTCCTTGAAGGCAAGATTGAGGGTGACTTCGAGCTCGCGGTTTAACATAGCTTCACCTCATACCCAAGTGGTCGGCGATTAACCGTCCTTCTCGATTTCACAGAGTAGCGGATGCTGGCTTTCCCTGGCGTACTGGTTGACCTGCATGGCCTTAGTCTCGGCGATGTCGCGGGTAAACACTCCACATACTGCCCGTCCTTCTGTGTGGACGGCCAGCATGACCTTGGTCGCCAGCTCCCGATTCAGGTTAAAAAACACCTCGAGCACTTCGACGACGAAATCCATCGGTGTGTAGTCATCATTGAACAAAACCACCTTGTACATCGGCGGCGCCTGTAAAGCAGGCTTTGCCTCCTGAACAGCAATGCCTGCGGAATCGTCGTCGTGAGAATCAGGGCGATCCTGATTGAATGTTAGTCGAATCTGGCTGATTGCATGCATGGAAAGAAAGGTTCGTCAGTTGTGCAAATACAGTGGTGGGGGCGGCTATGGACGATTTCAACTCCGACTGCCCGGTCACCTTGACTATCGGGAAAACGGTGTTACAACCAATAGAGCCCACAGTGGGTAAAAAAGGTCCGCGGAGTCAATCTTATTTCCAGGAAATGACTGCGGATGAACTGGATGATACTCCAGTGATGGAGTCTGTTGCAGAGGGATATGGGTATGTCAGTCGGTAAGGTGAAATGGTTCAACAATGCCAAGGGATTCGGTTTCATTAACACCGACGCCAGAGAAGGCCGTGACGAAGACGGTCATCTTATTGATTTCTTTGCACACTATTCGGCCATTGAAATGGACGGATACAAGACTCTCAAGGCCGGGCAACTCGTAAGCTTCGAGATCGTCCAGGGACCCAAAGGGCTGCACGCAGTCAAGATTGGGGCTGCCACGACCGAGAACGAGCAGGTCGCTGCCACCCAGCAAGAAACGGTGTCGAGCTGACGCAACCCGTCATCCAGTCATAAAAAAACCGCCCGAAGGCGGTTTTTTTTAATGCTGATTCGCTTACATATGCGGCTTACATATGCGAGATGAGCGCATCACCAAACGCAGACGAAGACAGCAGCTTCGCGCCTTCCATCAGACGGTGGAAGTCATAGGTCACTGTCTTGGCCGAAATCGCGCCGTTGGTGCCTTTGATGATCAGATCAGCCGCTTCGGTCCAGCCCATGTGACGCAGCATCATCTCTGCGGACAGGATCAGGGAACCTGGGTTGACCTGGTCCTTGCCAGCGTACTTCGGCGCAGTACCGTGGGTCGCCTCGAACATCGCAATGGTGTCAGACAGGTTGGCACCCGGTGCGATACCGATACCGCCCACTTCCGCCGCCAGGGCGTCGGAGAGGTAGTCGCCGTTCAGGTTCAGGGTCGCGATCACATCGTATTCGGCCGGGCGCAGCAGGATCTGCTGGAGCATGGCGTCGGCGATGGCGTCTTTGACGATAACGTTCTTGCCGGTTTTCGGGTTTTTGAACTGCATCCACGGACCGCCATCGAGCAGGGTCGCGCCGAACTCTTCAGCCGCCACTTCGTAGGCCCATTCCTTGAAGGCACCTTCGGTGAACTTCATGATGTTGCCTTTGTGCACGATGGTCAGCGAGTCGCGGTCGTTGTCGACCACATACTGCAGCGCTTTTCGCGCCAGACGCTTGGTGCCTTGCAGCGAAACCGGCTTGATGCCGATACCGCAGTTTTCGTCGAAACGGATCTTGGTGACACCCATTTCATCTTTAAGGAACTTGATGACCTTGGTTGCTTCCGGCGAACCGGCTTTCCACTCGATACCGGCGTAGATGTCTTCCGAGTTCTCACGGAAGATCGTCATGTCGACGTCGCCTGGCTTCTTGACCGGGCTAGGCACGCCTTCGAACCAACGCACTGGGCGCAGGCAGACATAAAGGTCGAGTTGCTGACGCAGGGCCACGTTCAGGGAACGGATGCCGCCACCGACCGGAGTGGTCAGAGGGCCCTTGATGGAAACCACGTAATCTTTAACTGCGTCCAGGGTTTCCTGAGGTAGCCAGGTGTCCTGATCGTAAACCTGAGTCGCTTTCTCCCCGGCGTAGACTTCCATCCAGGAAATTTTGCGCTCGCCGCCGTAAGCCTTCTTAACAGCAGCATCGACAACCTTGATCATGACCGGGCTGATATCAACGCCAATACCATCACCTTCGATGAAGGGGATGATCGGGTTGTTAGGAACATTGAGAGAATGGTCCGCGTTGACGGTGATTTTGTCGCCGACTGCTGGAACCTGAATCTTCTTGTATCCCATGCTGAACTCCATTGTTTGGATTGAACATCTGGCTTCGTTCGAGCGTACCCCAGTTAAATCGGCACGCAAACCCTATGTTCCAACCATCTGCCGCAAAGCTGCACAGTTCGCGACCTACAAGCCTGAAAGCAAAGGGAAAAGCGCCAAACTCAAGCACGGTGCAAGACTCTACGCCCCACTCGCCCCTGCGACCTTTAGACCAATGGACGACAATCGTTGCATATGAACCATCGGCAGATTGCCAGCTACCTATGTATAATGCCGCCCGCTGACCACAGAGTCACGATGGCCGACCTCTCTATTACGAGGCTTTGGGCCTGAAAAAGCCGGGTTGTTACCGCAGCCCACCCGCTTGACGCTCGACTGATGCACCCAACATCACCGCGAAGAAATCTCGACATTCGGCTCATGGATGACTTTGAACGAACGCGCTTACCCGGCGCCCCTCGAGTTTTTCTGCGCACGCTTTAGCAAAGAAGAGAGAGTTAATCCGAATATGCCCACCCGCTCGAAGATCATCTATACCTTCACCGACGAAGCTCCCGCCCTCGCCACCTATTCACTGTTGCCTATCGTAGAGGCCTTCACCGCCTCCGCTGATATCGCCGTGGAAACCCGCGATATCTCTCTTGCAGGGCGCATCCTGGCCAGCTTCCCCGAGCAACTGGGTGACAAAGCCGTAGCCGACCACCTCGCCGAACTGGGCGACCTGGCCGTTACGCCTGAAGCCAACATCATCAAGTTGCCGAACATCAGCGCCTCGGTTCCGCAACTGCAAGCCGCGATCAAGGAACTGCAAGCCCAGGGCTTCGCACTGCCTGACTACCCGGAAACCGTGACCAGCGACGCCGACAAGCTCGCCAAGTCGCGTTACGACAAGATCAAGGGCAGCGCCGTGAACCCGGTTCTGCGCGAAGGCAACTCCGATCGTCGTGCACCGCTGTCGGTCAAGAACTACGCGCGCAAACACCCGCACAAAATGGGCGCCTGGGCTGCGGACTCCAAGTCCCACGTCGCGCACATGAGCACCGGCGATTTCTACGGTAGCGAAAAAGCTGCCCTGATCGACGCCGCTGACGCCGTCAAAATCGAACTGATCGCTCAAGACGGCACCACCACCGTCCTGAAAGAAAAAACCACCGTGCAAGCCGGTGAGATCCTCGATTGCGCAGTCATGAGCAAAAACGCTCTGCGCAGCTTCATTGCTGCCGAGATCGAAGACGCTAAAGCCAAAGGCGTGCTGCTGTCGGTTCACCTCAAAGCCACCATGATGAAGGTCTCCGACCCGATCATGTTCGGCCAGATCGTTGCCGAGTTCTATAAAGACGCACTGGCCAAGCACGCTGACGTGCTGGCGCAGATCGGCTTCAACCTGAACAACGGCATCGGCGACCTGTACGCTCGCATCAAAGCCCTGCCGGCTGAGCAGCAAGCGCAGATCGAAGCGGACATCCAGGCGGTCTACGCCGATCGTCCGTCGTTGGCCATGGTCAACTCCGACAAAGGCATCACCAACCTGCACGTGCCGAGCGACGTTATCGTCGACGCCTCGATGCCGGCGATGATCCGTGACTCCGGCAAAATGTGGGGCACTGACGGTCAGTTGCACGACACCAAGGCTGTGATCCCGGATCGCTGCTACGCCACCATCTACCAGGCGGTAATCGAAGACTGCAAGCTGCACGGCGCTTTCGATCCAACCACCATGGGCAGCGTGCCAAACGTTGGCCTGATGGCGAAAAAAGCCGAAGAGTACGGCTCGCACGACAAGACTTTCCAGATCAAGGCCAACGGCGTAGTTCGGGTTTCCGATGGCGCTGGCCGCATGCTGCTGGAACAGTCGGTTGAAGCCGGCGACATCTTCCGCATGTGCCAGACCAAAGACGCGCCGATCCAGGACTGGGTCAAACTGGCCGTCAACCGTGCTCGTGCAAGCGCCACTCCAGCGATTTTCTGGCTGGACCCAATGCGCGCCCACGACGGCGTAGTGATCGAGAAAGTTCAGGCTTACCTGAAGGATCACGACACCTCCGGCCTGGACATCCGCATCATGTCGCCAGTCGACGCGATGGCCTTCACTCTGGGCCGTACCCGCGAAGGCAAGGACACCATCTCGGTGACCGGCAACGTACTGCGCGACTACCTGACCGACCTGTTCCCGATCATGGAACTGGGCACCAGCGCCAAGATGCTGTCGATCGTTCCGCTGATGAATGGCGGCGGTCTGTTTGAAACCGGCGCCGGCGGTTCGGCACCGAAGCACGTTCAGCAGCTGCTGGAAGAGAACTTCCTGCGCTGGGATTCCCTGGGCGAGTTCCTGGCCCTGGCCGCCTCCCTTGAGCACCTGGGTGTTACCTACAACAACCCTAAGGCGCTGGTTCTGGCCAAGACCCTGGATCAGGCCACCGGCCAGTTCCTGGACAACAACAAGTCGCCATCGCGCAAAGTCGGCAACATCGACAACCGCGGCAGCCACTTCTACCTGGCGCTGTACTGGGCTCAAGCCCTGGCTGCCCAGACCGAAGACACTGCACTGCAAGCGCAGTTCGGCGAACTGGCCAAGACCCTGACCGAGAACGAAGCAACCATCGTTGCCGAGCTCAACGCCGTTCAGGGCAAGCCAGTGGACATCGGCGGTTACTACCACGCCAATGCCGAGCTGATCAGCAAGGCCATGCGCCCGAGCAACACCTTCAACGCCGCGATCGCTGCGCTGGTTTAAGGTTGTAAGGGAACATCACAAACCCCGGCCCTGCGCCGGGGTTTGTGTTTGTGGCGTTCACACACTTCCAATGTGAACACTGGACCAATGTGGGAGCGGGCTTGCTCGCGAAAGCGGTGGGTCAGCCAGCATGATTGTTGAATGATAAACCGCATTCGCGAGCAAGCCCGCTCCCACATTGACCGTGTTTCAATATTCAAAATTCGAGGATGCTTCATGGATTGGCTACCCCACATCACCGTCGCCACCATCGTCGAAGACAACGGTCGTTTCCTGATGGTTGAAGAAACCAAGCACGGACGAACGGTGCTCAACCAACCCGCCGGCCACCTCGACCCAGACGAAACACTGATCGAGGCCGCCGTACGCGAAACCCTCGAGGAAACCGGCTGGGACGTCGAGCCGACTGGCGTGGTGGGCATTTACCTCTACACCGCGCCAAGCAACGGCGTGACTTATCAGCGGGTCTGCTTCACCGCAAAACCGCTCAAACATCACCCCGACTATCAGCTGGACGACGGCATCGTCGGCGCAAAATGGCTGACGCGTGACGAACTGCTGGCACAGCGCGCAAACTGGCGCAGTGAGCTGATCATCCGCTGTATTGATGATTATCTGGACGGTCAACACTTCGGTCTCGAACTGATCCGCCCTTCTCTTTAGCCTTGCGGGCTTCGGCCTGTTAGAATCGCGTCCTTTTTCAAGACACTCATTGAATCCCTATGCGTGATCCAGCCCCTTCTGACACACAAAAGAAGCGCGTCATTGTCGGCATGTCCGGCGGCGTGGACTCTTCCGTTTCCGCTCTCCTGCTGATCGAGCAGGGTTATGAGGTGGAAGGCCTGTTCATGAAGAACTGGGAAGAAGACGATGGAACGGAATACTGCACCGCCATGGATGACCTGGCGGACGCTCAGGCCGTGTGCGACAAGATTGGCATCAAGCTGCACACCGCCAACTTCGCCGCCGAGTACTGGGACAACGTGTTCGAGCACTTCCTGGCCGAATACAAGGCCGGTCGCACGCCGAACCCGGACATCCTGTGCAACCGCGAGATCAAGTTCAAGGCGTTCCTCGACTACGCCATGATGCTCGGCGCCGACCTGATCGCCACCGGTCACTACGTGCGTCGCCGCGACATCGATGGTCGCACCGAGCTGCTCAAGGGCCTGGACCCGAACAAGGACCAGAGCTACTTCCTGCACGCCGTCGGCGGCGAACAGATCGCCAAGACCCTGTTCCCGGTCGGCGAGCTGGAAAAACCCGAAGTCCGCGCGATTGCCGAGAAACACGAACTCGCCACCGCGAAGAAAAAGGATTCCACCGGGATCTGCTTTATCGGCGAACGCCGCTTCAGCGACTTCCTCAAGCAGTACCTGCCGGCCCAACCGGGCGAGATCAAGACCACCGAAGGTGAAGTCATCGGCCGCCACCACGGCTTGATGTATCACACCATCGGTCAGCGTCAGGGCCTGGGCATCGGCGGCTTGAAAGACGCCAGTGACGAGCCGTGGTACGTGCTGATCAAAGACCTGGAACACAACGAATTGATCGTTGGCCAGGGCAATGACCATCCGTATCTGTTCTCACGCGCCCTGCTCGCTTCAGACATCTATTGGGTCAACCCGATCGACCTGAGCGAACCACGCCGCTTGACCGCCAAAGTCCGCTATCGCCAAAGCGACCAGCCGTGCACCCTGGAAAAAACCGCCACCGGCTACCGCGCGACCTTCGATGACCCGCAACGCGCGGTCACCCCGGGCCAGTCCGTGGTGTTCTACGACGGTGAAATCTGCCTCGGCGGCGGCGTGATTGAAGTCGCGGAGCCGTGGACCAGCAAAGGCACGGCTCAAGGCGAGCAGCAATGAACCCGACTCAGGAGCAACTGACGGCCTTGGGCGGTGTGTTTCTCGCCGCCGTGCTGGTCGACAAGATCGCCAAGACCGGCCAGACCACCGAAGCCGGCCTGACGTGCATGCTCGGCAGCCTGCTGATTCGCGACCCAAAAGACACCCTGGAAGTCTACGGCGGCGACGACATCAATCTGCGTGAAGGCTACCGCGCATTGATTGGCGCCCTGGAACGCGACCCGAGCACCCTTCAGCGCGAACCGCTGCGCTATGCACTGGCGATGCTTGGTCTGGAGCGTCAATTGGCCAAGCGCAATGACATGCTCGATGTGATCGGCAAGCGTCTGCCGCAGATTCAGTCCCAGGTCGAGCACTTCGGCCCGGCGCACGAAAACGTGATTGCAGCGTGCGGCGCCCTGTATCAGGACACCCTGAGCACCTTGCGCCAGCGAATTCAGGTCCATGGCGACATGCGCAACCTGCAGCAACCGAGCAACGCTTCGAAGATCCGCGCCCTGTTGCTGGCCGGAATTCGTTCGGCGCGCCTGTGGCGGCAGTTGGGCGGTCATCGCTGGCAGCTGGTGATCAGCCGTCGCAAGTTGCTGAAAGAGCTTTACCCGCTGATGCGCAGCAGCTGAACCGCGCCCGCAAGACCCTTTGTAATTTGTAACGCGTAAGACGCTGGTCAGTTGGCAACGGACCGGCGGATTTTTTCATGTATGATACGCGCCCCATTTCGTTGCCCGACTGTCCGAGAACACCCCATGCAGCTTTCTTCGCTCACTGCGGTTTCCCCTGTTGACGGCCGCTACGCCGGCAAAACCCAGGCCCTGCGCCCAATTTTCAGCGAATACGGCCTGATCCGTGCTCGCGTTCTGGTTGAAGTGCGCTGGCTCCAGCGCCTGGCCGCTCACCCTGGCATCAGCGAAGTGCCGGCGTTCTCCGCCGAAGCCAACGCTGTGCTGAACACCCTGGCGGAAAACTTCGCTCTGGAGCACGCCGAGCGTGTCAAAGAGATTGAGCGCACCACCAACCACGACGTCAAAGCCATCGAATACCTGCTCAAAGAGCAAGCGGCCAAGCTGCCGGAACTGGCTGCTGTCAGCGAATTCATCCACTTTGCCTGCACCAGCGAGGACATCAACAACCTGTCCCACGCCCTGATGCTGCGCGAAGGCCGTGATGACGTGATGCTGCCGCTGATGCGCCAAACCTGCGACGCCATCCGCGAACTGGCCATCCGTTTCGCTGACGTGCCGATGCTGTCGCGCACCCACGGTCAACCGGCCTCGCCGACCACCCTGGGCAAAGAGCTGGCGAACGTGGTTTACCGTCTGGAGCGTCAAATCGCTCAAGTCGCGGCCGTTCCGCTGCTGGGCAAGATCAACGGCGCTGTCGGCAACTACAACGCTCACCTGTCGGCCTACCCTGAGATCGATTGGGAAGAGAACGCCCGCGCCTTCATCGAAGACGAGCTGGGCCTGGGCTTCAACCCGTACACCACGCAGATCGAACCGCACGACTACATCGCCGAGCTGTTCGACGCGATCGCGCGCTTCAACACCATCCTGATCGACTTCGACCGCGACATCTGGGGCTACATCTCCCTGGGCTATTTCAAACAGCGCACCATCGCTGGCGAAATCGGTTCGTCGACCATGCCGCACAAGGTCAACCCGATCGACTTCGAGAACTCCGAAGGCAACCTGGGCATCGCCAACGCACTGTTCCAGCACCTGGCGAGCAAGCTGCCGATCTCCCGCTGGCAGCGCGACCTGACCGACTCCACCGTATTGCGCAACCTCGGTGTCGGCTTCGCCCACAGCGTGATCGCGTACGAAGCCAGCCTCAAAGGCATCAGCAAACTCGAGCTCAACGCTCAGAAGATTGCTGCCGACCTGGACGCGTGCTGGGAAGTATTGGCCGAGCCGATCCAGACCGTGATGCGTCGCTACAACATCGAAAACCCGTACGAAAAACTGAAAGAGTTGACCCGTGGCAAGGGCATCAGCCCTGAAGCACTGCAAACTTTCATCGACGGTCTGGACATGCCAGCCGCCGCCAAGGCCGAGCTGAAATTGCTCACCCCGGCCAACTACATCGGTAACGCTGTAGAGCAAGCCAAACGCATCTGATCGACCGCTTGACCCTTTTGAGACGCCCGGCAGCGCCGGGCGTTTTTATTCCCGTCTGAAAAGTGCATTTTTTCAATAGGTTACACATGAATCCTGATATTCCTCTTCAACTTCTGGGCGGCATCACGGCGCGCGAATTCCTGCGTGACTACTGGCAGAAAAAACCGCTGCTGATCCGCCAGGCGATCCCTGATTTCGAAAGCCCGATCGACCCAGACGAACTGGCCGGCCTGGCGCTGGAAGAAGAAGTTGAATCACGCCTGGTGATCGAACACGGCGAGCGTCCTTGGGAAATGCGTCGCGGCCCATTCGCCGAAGACGAATTCAGCAAACTGCCGGAGACCGAGTGGACCCTGCTGGTGCAAGCGGTCGACCAGTTCGTGCCGGAAGTCAGCGAACTGCTGGAAAACTTCCGCTTCCTGCCAAGCTGGCGCGTCGACGACGTGATGATCAGCTTCGCCGCCCCAGGTGGCAGCGTCGGTCCGCACTTTGACAACTACGACGTGTTCCTGCTGCAAGGTCACGGCAAGCGCAACTGGAAAATCGGCCAGATGTGCGATTCCGAAAGCAAGCTGCTGCCGCACGCAGACCTGCGCATCCTCGCCGACTTCGAGGCCACCGATGAGTGGGTCCTGGAACCCGGTGACATGCTCTACCTGCCGCCGCGCCTGGCCCATTGCGGCGTTGCGGTGGATGACTGCATGACCTACTCGGTCGGCTTCCGAGCCCCGAGCGCCTCTGAAGTGCTGACTCACTTCACTGACTTCCTCAGCCAGTTCCTGACTGACGAAGAGCGTTACACCGACGCCGACGCCCTGCCGGCGGTCGATCCGCACCAGATTCAGCACGACGCCCTTGATCGCCTGAAAGCGTTGCTGGCCGAGCACATGAGCGACGAGCGCCTGCTGCTGACCTGGTTCGGCCAGTACATGACCGAGCCGCGCTACCCGGAACTGATCGTCGGCCCGGAAGAAGTCGAAGAAGAAGACTTCCTCGCCAGCCTGGAACAAGGCGCCGTGCTGATCCGCAACCCGAGCGCGCGCATGGCCTGGTCCGAAGTCGATGACGACTTGCTGCTGTTCGCCAGCGGCCAGAGCCGTTACCTGCCGGGTAAACTGCGCGAGTTGCTGAAATTGATCTGCGCTGCCGACGCCCTGCACACCGATAACCTCGGTGACTGGCTGAACGACGAAGACGGCCGCGGCCTGCTGTGCGAGCTGGTCAAGCAAGGCAGCCTGGGGTTTGCTGATGAATAAAATCCACGTTCGTGTCGCAGACTGGCAGAAGGACATCGCCGAGATCCGGCGCATTCGTGAGACGGTGTTCATCGCCGAGCAATCCGTTCCTCCTGAGCTGGAATGGGATGCTGATGACGCAACGGCGGTGCATTTTCTGGCCTTCGAAGGCGACTTTCCGATTGGCACCGCCCGCCTGCTGCCCGATGGCCACGTCGGCCGGGTGTCGGTGCTGAAAGACTGGCGCGGCTTGAAGGTCGGCGATGCGCTGATGCACGCGGTGATCGGTGAAGCCGAGAAGCGCGGGCTCAAGCAGCAGATGTTGAGCGCACAGGTGCAGGCCACGGCGTTCTATGAGCGCCTGGGCTTCAGCCTGGTCAGTGAGGAGTTCCTGGAAGCAGGCATTCCGCATGTGGACATGGTGCGGCATTCGGCATAACACCGAGGTGCCGCCATCGCGAGCAGGCTCGCTCCCACAGTGGATTGATGGTGTTGCTGCAACCTGTAACAACACCTAAAACCCTGTGGGAGCGAGCTTGCTCGCGATGAGGCCCGCAAGAACACACAAAACGCCCCGCCATCAACCGATGCCGGGGCGTTTTGCTGTCTACGATTCAACTTGCCCCACGCCGGGCCGACAAACTGGCAATATCAACACTTCAAGATGTCGGAGATAACGGATATGTCCCTACGCACCCTGCTCACCACGCTGCTGCTGACCTGCAGTTTTTCGGTCATGGCCGCCACCGAGATCGTGCCACTGAACTACCGCACCAGTGCCGACATGCTGCCGATGGCCCAGGATTTCATCGGCAAGGATGGCCAGGTCAGCGCCTACGGCAATCAACTGATCGTCAATGCCGATCAGCGCAAGATCGACGAACTTAAGACCTTGATCACGCAACTCGATGTAGCCGCCAAACGTCTGCTGATCACTGTCGACACCAACGAAAACAACTTCCAGGGCGATCAGGGTTACTCGGTAAACGGCGCGAAACCGAGCCAGACCCGCATCATCAATCGCAGCACCGACAGCCGTGACGGCGGGATTCAGCAGATCCAGGCCAGCGAAGGTGCGCCGGCCCTGATCCAGGTCGGCCAGAGCGTGCCACTCACCAGCACTCAGACCGACTCCTACGGCGACCTGCGAAGCCAGACCGAATACCGCAACGTCACCCAGGGTTTCTACGTCACCGCCAGCGTCACCGGCGATATCGTTCACCTGGCGATCAGTACCAACCGTGACCGAATGAGCCAGGAACGTCCCGATGTAGTGAATGTGCAAAGTACCGACACAACTGTCACGGGACGACTGGGCGAATGGATCACCCTGGCCGGCGTGAACCGCCAGACTCAGGCCGATAAACAGGGCCAGACCCACAGCTACTCGACTCAGGGCCGCGATGACATGACCCTGCGGGTGAAAGTCGATACTTTGGACTAAACCACCGAAAACTGACTGATTAGTCGTATTAGACCAAAGATGTAGTGCCATAAAAAAAGCACTACAAAACGTTTGACGATCGAAAAAAGCAAAGGCATGATGGCCTCGCTCCCGCTAATCAGGGGCCCTGGCAAGGGCCTTCGAGGCGACGCTCGCACCTACCCCGCGAGCCGCTTCGTGTCTGTACCGCCCACAAGGTGTGTTTGACGAGGTTGCCGACTGGAACGAAGTTGTCCCGAGGGACGGAAGCGTAATTAGGTAACCCGGCTCCACACTGAAGTTCGCACCAAGGCCCACGACGCCCGAATGCGCTCGACAGTTCGCCCTTACCTGCTCACTTCCCCTCGAGCCCATCGTTCATCCCGTCGCCATCCCCGCCGAATCCGACTTGACCACCTAAGCTTCTGGTCAGCGAGCAGCCTTTTACGCACGTCTCAATGCGTACTTGGCAGGAGCAGGAATTTTCCACCCCAGACCTATGCGACGAGGTTTATCTCCATGGCACTGACACGCGAACAGCAAATTGCAGCCCTCGAAAAAGATTGGGCTGAAAACCCACGCTGGAAAGGCGTGACACGCGCTTACTCCGCTGCTGACGTCGTCCGCCTGCGTGGCTCGGTTCAACCTGAGCACACCTTTGCAAAATTGGGCGCCGAGAAGCTTTGGAACCTGGTAACCCAGGGCGCCAAGCCGTCCTTCCGTCCTGATAAAGATTTCGTCAACTGCATGGGCGCCCTGACCGGCGGCCAAGCTGTACAACAAGTTAAAGCCGGTATCCAGGCGATCTACCTGTCGGGCTGGCAAGTCGCTGCGGACAACAACTCCGCCGAATCGATGTACCCGGACCAGTCGCTGTACCCGGTGGACTCGGTTCCAACCGTGGTCAAGCGCATCAACAACTCGTTCCGTCGTGCTGACCAGATCCAGTGGAAAGCCGGCAAAGGCCCGGGCGACGAAGGCTACATCGACTACTTCGCTCCAATCGTGGCTGACGCCGAAGCCGGTTTCGGCGGCGTACTGAACGCTTACGAGCTGATGAAAAGCATGATCGAAGCAGGCGCCGCCGGCGTTCACTTCGAAGACCAACTGGCTTCCGTGAAAAAATGCGGCCACATGGGCGGCAAGGTACTGGTTCCTACCCAGGAAGCTGTACAGAAGTTGACTGCTGCTCGTCTGGCAGCTGACGTTGCCGGTACGCCGACCATCATCCTGGCTCGCACCGACGCTAACGCGGCTGACCTGCTGACTTCCGATTGCGACCCGTACGACCAGCCGTTCGTGACTGGCGAACGTACCCAGGAAGGCTTCTACAAAGTGCGCGCCGGCCTGGACCAGGCGATCGCTCGCGGCCTGGCTTACGCTCCGTACGCCGACCTGATCTGGTGCGAAACCGCCAAGCCGGATCTGGACGAGGCTCGTCGCTTCGCTGAAGCGATCAAAAAGGAATACCCGGACCAACTGCTGTCGTACAACTGCTCGCCTTCCTTCAACTGGAAGAAAAACCTGGACGACGCGACCATCGCCAAGTTCCAGCGCGAATTGTCCGCCATGGGTTACAAGCACCAGTTCATCACCCTGGCCGGCATTCACAACATGTGGCACAGCATGTTCAACCTGGCGCACGACTACGCCCGCAACGACATGACTGCCTACGTGAAGCTGCAAGAGCAAGAGTTCGCTGACGCTTCGAAGGGCTACACCTTCGTGGCTCACCAGCAGGAAGTGGGCACCGGCTACTTCGACGACATGACCACTGTGATTCAAGGTGGCTCGTCTTCGGTAACCGCGCTGACCGGTTCGACTGAAGAAGAACAGTTCCACTGATCTGATTCACCTGAGCAAACGGCCGTTGCGGACCGAATAGAAAGCTAACCGCAACGCCGCACATCTGACGCCCCGACTGGTTCGGGGCGTTTTTTTTGCCTGTGTTTTGAACACCACGTCCCCTGTAGCAGCTGCCGAAGGCTGCGTTCGAGGACGAAGTCCTCGCTAATCCCGCAAATACAATCCAACTGAAAGACATCACCGCATGATTCACGACTGCTGCGCAGCCGAACGCAGCCTTCGGCAGCTGCTACAGGGATCGTGCGCATGCCAGGTTCTGCGCTCAAAATCATTGATCCTGAGCAGTTTCTCGATCAGGAAAAAAGGGTAAAACGACCCCGCTCGCTACTTGTTGTTACGCACATATAAGACAACTTCCCGACTCTCACCCCATTAAACAGTTTAAAAACCACCGCAAACAATATTGATTATCATTTAGCCGCAACTATGTTCGTTACATTCCCAACAAAACAATATTGATGAAATCCCGGCTAATGCCCGAACCGCATGGGCTGCGGGGTTTTGGAGGTGCGCTATGTCCTTATTCCTATAAATAATTTCGCTATAGGAATTTTACTTGCACGGTGTTGTGCCATAAAATCAGCGGGATTGATTGCTGCGACATATCGTCACTGCTTTGTTTCTTTTCAAGCTCAGAGACCTTTGCTCTCTGTTAAGGATTACCAGCATGCCCGAAGCGACAGGACTCATGGCCCACAACTGGGGCTTTGCCATTTTCCTTCTGGGCGTCGTCGGCCTTTGTGCCTTCATGCTCGGCGTCTCCAGCCTCCTCGGGTCAAAAGCCTGGGGCCGCAGCAAAAACGAACCGTTCGAATCCGGCATGCTACCTACAGGTGGCGCCCGCTTACGGCTCTCAGCCAAATTCTATCTGGTCGCGATGCTCTTCGTGATCTTCGATATCGAAGCCCTTTTTCTCTTTGCCTGGTCTGTGTCCGTCCGCGAAAGCGGCTGGACCGGATTCGTCGAAGCTCTCGTTTTCATAGCAATTCTGTTGGCAGGCCTTGTCTACCTATTTCGAGTGGGCGCCCTTGACTGGGCTCCGGCAGCTCGTCTTAAGCGGCAAGCGAAGCTGAAACAATGAGGCTTTGGCAATGCAATACAATCTCACCAGGATCGACCCCGATGCTCCTAACGAGCAGTATCCGATTGGCGAACGGGAAACCGTTTCCGATCCGTTAGAAGATCAAGTCCACAAAAACATTTTCATGGGCAAGCTCGAAGACGTGCTTAACGGCACGATCAACTGGGGGCGCAAGAACTCCCTGTGGCCGTATAACTTCGGTCTTTCGTGCTGCTACGTGGAAATGACCACCGCCTTCACGGCGCCCCACGACATCGCGCGCTTTGGCGCCGAGGTTATCCGGGCATCGCCGCGTCAGGCGGATTTCATGGTTATCGCCGGTACCTGCTTCATCAAGATGGCGCCGATCATTCAGCGTCTCTACGAGCAAATGCTCGAACCTAAATGGGTTATCTCCATGGGTTCGTGCGCCAACTCCGGTGGCATGTACGACATCTACTCAGTCGTTCAAGGGGTGGACAAGTTCCTGCCCGTGGACGTCTACGTGCCTGGCTGCCCGCCCCGCCCTGAAGCTTTTCTGCAAGGCTTGATGCTCTTGCAAGAGTCGATTGGACAGGAGCGTCGCCCACTTTCCTGGGTCGTCGGCGATCAAGGCGTGTACCGCGCCGAGATGCCTTCGCAAAAGGAACAGCGCCGCGAACAGCGAATCGCAGTCACCAACCTGCGCAGCCCCGACGAAGTCTGATCCAGACCTGCTTCTTTTATAGAACGAGAACCTGGCTTCATTCTTTACGTTGACCGAAAGCGATAAATAACCATGACTACAGGCAGTGCTCTGTACATCCCGCCTTATAAGGCAGACGACCAGGATGTGGTCGTCGAACTGAACAACCGTTTTGGCCCCGAGGCGTTCACCGCCCAGCCTACCCGCACCGGCATGCCGGTGCTTTGGGTTGCCCGTGCCAAACTCGTCGAAGTCCTGACCTTCCTGCACAACCTGCCCAAGCCGTACGTCATGCTCTATGACCTGCACGGCGTGGACGAGCGTCTGCGCACCAAGCGTCAAGGGCTGCCTAACGGCGCCGACTTCACTGTGTTCTATCACTTGATGTCGATCGAACGTAATAGTGACGTAATGATCAAGGTCGCCTTGTCCGAGAGCGACCTCAGCGTGCCGACCGTGACCGGCATCTGGCCGAACGCCAACTGGTACGAGCGTGAAGTGTGGGACATGTACGGCATCAACTTTGCCGGTCACCCGCACCTGACCCGCATCATGATGCCGCCGACCTGGGAAGGTCACCCGCTGCGCAAGGACTTCCCGGCCCGCGCCACCGAGTTCGACCCGTTCAGCCTGACCCTGGCCAAGCAACAGCTTGAGGAAGAAGCCGCGCGCTTCAAGCCTGAAGACTGGGGCATGAAGCGTTCCGGGGCGAACGAGGACTACATGTTCCTCAACCTCGGTCCTAACCACCCTTCCGCGCACGGTGCGTTCCGCATCATTCTGCAGCTGGACGGTGAAGAGATCGTCGATTGCGTACCGGACGTCGGTTACCACCACCGTGGTGCCGAGAAGATGGCCGAACGTCAGTCCTGGCATAGTTTCATTCCGTACACCGACCGTATCGATTACCTCGGCGGCGTGATGAACAACCTGCCGTACGTGCTCTCGGTCGAGAAGCTGGCCGGCATCAAGGTGCCTGAGAAGGTCGACGTCATCCGCATCATGATGGCCGAGTTCTTCCGGATCACCAGTCACCTGCTGTTCCTGGGGACTTACATCCAGGACGTGGGCGCCATGACCCCGGTGTTCTTCACGTTCACCGACCGTCAGAAGGCGTACACGGTGATCGAAGCCATTACCGGCTTCCGTCTGCACCCGGCCTGGTACCGCATCGGTGGCGTCGCTCACGACCTGCCGCGCGGCTGGGAAAAACTGGTGAAAGACTTCATCGAGTGGATGCCAAAGCGTCTGGACGAATACCAGAAAGCCGCACTGGACAACAGCATCCTGCGTGGCCGGACCATCGGCGTCGCCGCCTACAACACCAAAGAAGCCCTGGAATGGGGCGTCACCGGTTCCGGCCTGCGTTCGACCGGTTGCGATTTCGACCTGCGTAAAGCTCGCCCGTACTCCGGTTACGAGAACTTCGAATTCGAAGTGCCGCTGGCGGCCAATGGCGATGCCTACGACCGTTGCATCGTGCGTGTCGAAGAAATGCGCCAGAGCCTGAAGATCATCGAGCAGTGCATGCGCAACATGCCGGAAGGCCCGTACAAGGCGGATCACCCGCTGACTACGCCGCCGCCGAAAGAGCGCACCCTGCAACACATCGAGACCCTGATCACGCACTTCCTGCAAGTTTCGTGGGGCCCGGTCATGCCGGCCAACGAATCCTTCCAGATGATTGAAGCGACCAAGGGCATCAACAGTTATTACCTGACGAGCGATGGCGGCACCATGAGCTACCGCACCCGGATTCGCACCCCAAGCTTCCCGCACCTGCAGCAGATCCCTTCGGTGATCAAAGGCAGCATGGTCGCGGACTTGATCGCGTACCTGGGTAGTATCGATTTCGTTATGGCCGACGTGGACCGCTAAGCATGAACAGCACGCTTATCCAGACAGACCGTTTCGCCCTGAGCGAAACCGAGCGCTCGGCCATCGAGCACGAGCTGCATCACTACGAAGACCCGCGCGCGGCGTCGATCGAAGCCCTGAAGATCGTCCAGAAGGAACGTGGCTGGGTGCCGGATGGCGCTCTGTACGCCATCGGCGAGATCCTCGGCATCCCGGCCAGCGACGTTGAAGGGGTGGCGACGTTCTATAGCCAGATCTTCCGTCAGCCGGTCGGCCGTCACATCATTCGCGTCTGCGACAGCATGGTCTGCTACATCGGTGGCCATGAGTCCGTAGTCAGCGAAATCCAGAGCAATCTGGGCATCGGCCTGGGTCAGACCACCGCCGACGGTCGTTTCACCCTGCTGCCGGTCTGCTGCCTCGGCAACTGCGACAAGGCGCCGGCGTTGATGATCGACGACGACACTTTCGGTGATGTGCAGCCTGCCGGCGTTGCCAAATTGCTCGAGGGCTACGTATGACCCTGACTTCCTTCGGTCCAGCCAACCGCATCAAGCGTTCGGCCGAGACTCACCCGCTGACCTGGCGTCTGCGTGACGACGGCGAAGCCGTATGGCTCGACGAGTACCAGGCCAAGAACGGTTACGCGGCTGCGCGCAAGGCTTTCGCCGACATGGCTCAGGACGACATCGTCCAGACCGTGAAAGACGCAGGCCTTAAAGGTCGCGGCGGTGCAGGCTTCCCCACGGGTGTTAAGTGGGGCCTGATGCCCAAAGACGAATCCATCAACATCCGCTACCTGCTGTGCAACGCGGACGAGATGGAACCGAACACCTGGAAAGACCGCATGCTGATGGAGCAACTGCCCCATCTGTTGATCGAAGGCATGCTGATCAGTGCTCGCGCGCTGAAAACCTACCGTGGCTACATCTTCCTGCGTGGCGAATACACCACCGCCGCCAAGCACCTGAACCGTGCCGTGGAAGAAGCCAAGGCAGCGGGCCTGCTGGGTAAAAACATCCTGGGCAGCGGCTTCGATTTCGAGCTGTTCGTCCACACCGGCGCCGGGCGTTACATCTGCGGTGAAGAAACCGCACTGATCAACTCCCTCGAAGGTCGCCGCGCCAACCCGCGCTCCAAGCCGCCCTTCCCTGCTGCCGTTGGCGTGTGGGGCAAGCCGACTTGCGTGAACAACGTTGAAACCCTGTGCAACGTGCCGGCGATCATTGCCGACGGCGTGGACTGGTACAAATCGTTGGCCCGCGAAGGCAGCGAAGACATGGGCACCAAGCTCATGGGCTTCTCCGGCAAGGTCAAGAACCCCGGCCTGTGGGAACTGCCGTTCGGCGTCACCGGTCGCGAGTTGTTCGAAGACTACGCCGGCGGCATGCGCGACGGTTACAAGCTCAAGTGCTGGCAGCCAGGCGGCGCTGGTACCGGTTTCCTGTTGCCGGAACACCTGGACGCACAAATGTACGCCGGCGGCATCGCCAAAGTGGGCACCCGCATGGGTACCGGCCTGGCCATGGCGGTGGACGACAGCGTCAACATGGTTTCCCTGCTGCGCAACATGGAAGAGTTCTTCTCCCGCGAATCCTGCGGCTTCTGCACCCCGTGCCGTGACGGTCTGCCGTGGAGCGTCAAGCTTCTGCGTGCGATCGAGAACGGTGAAGGGCAAGCCGGCGATATCGAGACCCTGCTGGGTCTGGTCGGTTTCCTCGGCCCAGGCAAGACCTTCTGTGCTCACGCACCGGGCGCCGTGGAGCCGTTGGGCAGCGCAATCAAATACTTCCGCCATGAGTTCGAAGCCGGCATCGCGCCTACCAGCGCCGTCGTCCCGCCTCTGGCAAGGCCGATCGTAGTCGGCGCGTAAACGCTTAAAAAAGCGAAGGGTCCGTGCCCTTCGCTTTGTCGTGTGATGACGCCGTAAACGGCTGTGTTGATTCACGCGAATAACAAGATTCCATTAGCCACGCCCGCTGACACCGGGCCAACGAAGAACTTTGAACCATGGCCACTATCCACGTAGACGGCAAAGAGCTCGAAGTCGATGGGGCAGACAACCTGTTACAGGCATGTCTGTCGCTAGGCCTCGATATCCCTTATTTCTGCTGGCACCCAGCCCTAGGCAGCGTTGGCGCTTGCCGCCAGTGCGCGGTCAAGCAGTACACCGACGAAAACGACAAACGTGGTCGGATCGTCATGTCCTGCATGACCCCCGCCACCGACGGCAGCTGGATCTCCATCGACGACGAAGAAGCGAAAGTGTTTCGCGCCAGCGTCGTTGAATGGCTGATGACCAACCACCCTCACGACTGCCCGGTCTGTGAAGAAGGCGGTCACTGCCACCTGCAAGACATGACGGTGATGACCGGCCACAACGAGCGCCGTTATCGCTTCACCAAGCGTACTCACCAGAACCAGCAACTGGGCCCGTTCATTTCCCACGAAATGAACCGCTGCATCGCTTGCTACCGCTGCGTGCGCTTCTATAAGGACTACGCCGGCGGCACCGACCTCGGTGTATTCGGCGCCCACGACAACGTGTACTTCGGTCGCGTTGAAGACGGCACCCTGGAAAGCGAGTTCTCCGGCAACCTCACCGAGGTCTGCCCGACCGGTGTGTTCACCGACAAGACTCACTCCGAGCGCTACAACCGCAAGTGGGACATGCAGTTCTCGCCGAGCATCTGCCATGGCTGCTCCAGCGGTTGCAACATCTCCCCGGGCGAGCGCTACGGTGAACTGCGTCGTATCGAAAACCGTTTCAACGGTTCGGTAAACCAGTACTTCCTGTGCGACCGTGGCCGTTTCGGCTATGGCTACGTCAACCGCAAGGATCGCCCGCGTCAGGCATTGCTGGCCAACGGCGCCAAGCTGACCCTCGACGAAGCGCTGGATAAAGCCGCCGACCTGCTGCGCGGTCGCAACATCGTCGGTATCGGTTCGCCACGCGCCAGCCTCGAAAGCAACTACGCGTTGCGCGAGCTGGTCGGTGCCGAGCACTTCTACTCCGGTATCGAAGCTGCCGAGCTGGAACGCATTCGTCTGGTCATGCAGGTGCTGAAAGACAGCCCGCTGCCGATCCCGAACATGCGCGACATCGAAGACCACGATGCGATCTTCGTCCTCGGTGAAGACCTGACCCAGACCGCTGCGCGCATGGCCCTGTCCCTGCGTCAATCGGTCAAAGGCAAAGCCGAAGACATGGCCGACGCCATGCGCGTTCAGCCTTGGCTTGACGCTGCGGTGAAGAACATCGGTCAGAACGCTCTGAACCCGCTGTTCATCGCCAGCCTGGCTGAAACCAAGCTCGACGACATCGCTGAAGAATGCGTACACGCTGCGCCAGACGACCTGGCCCGCATCGGTTTCGCCGTGGCTCACGCCCTCGACGCCAGCGCGCCTGCCGTTGAAGGTCTGGACGCTGAAGCCCTTGAGCTGGCCAAGCGCATTGCCGACGCCCTGCTCGCCGCCAAGCGTCCGCTGATCATTGCCGGTACCTCGCTGGGTTCCAAGGCGCTGATCGAAGCGGCGGCAAACATCGCCAAAGCCCTGAAGCTGCGCGAGAAGAACGGTTCCATCAGCCTGATCGTGCCAGAGGCCAACAGCCTCGGCCTGGCCATGCTCGGTGGCGACTCGGTCGATGCCGCGCTGCAAGCCGTGATCGACGGTAAAGCTGACGCCATCGTCGTGCTGGAAAACGATCTGTACACCCGAACCGACAAAGCCCGTGTCGATGCTGCCCTGAACGCCGCGAAAGTGCTGATCGTGGCGGACCATCAGAAGACCGCCACCAGCGATCGCGCGCACCTGGTTCTGCCAGCTGCCAGCTTCGCTGAAGGCGACGGTACGCTGGTCAGCCAGGAAGGCCGCGCCCAGCGTTTCTTCCAGGTCTTCGACCCGACTTACCTCGATGCCAGCATCATGGTTCACGAAGGCTGGCGCTGGCTGCATGCCCTGCGCGCCACCCTGTTGAACCAGCCGATCGACTGGACCCAACTGGACCACGTCACCGCTGCCTGTGCCGCAAGCACTCCGCAACTGGCCGGCATTGTCAGCGCCGCACCGTCCGCCGCGTTCCGCATCAAAGGCCTGAAACTGGCTCGCGAACCGCTGCGTTACTCCGGTCGTACCGCCATGCGCGCCGACATCAGCGTGCACGAACCGCGTACTTCCCAGGACAACGACACCGCGTTCTCGTTCTCCATGGAAGGTTACTCGGGCTCGGTCGAACCGCGTCAGCAAGTGCCATTCGCCTGGTCTCCGGGCTGGAACTCGCCGCAAGCCTGGAACAAGTTCCAGGACGAAGTCGGTGGTCACATCCGCGCTGGCGACCCGGGCACCCGCCTGATCGAAAGCACCGGTGACTCGCTGAACTGGTTCGCCAGTGTTCCGCA
The DNA here is from genome assembly GCF_057837605.1 of Pseudomonas sp. GL_093. Classification (NCBI taxonomy): domain Bacteria; kingdom Pseudomonadati; phylum Pseudomonadota; class Gammaproteobacteria; order Pseudomonadales; family Pseudomonadaceae; genus Pseudomonas; species Pseudomonas sp. GL_093. The sequence goes on from NZ_CM174448.1 coordinate 4,775,574, forward strand.
TGCGTTCAACCCGGCTCCGGGCACCTGGCAGGTTGTGCCGTTCTTCCACCTGTTCGGCAGCGAAGAGAACTCTTCCAAAGCCGCACCGGTTCAGGAACGCATCCCGGCCGCCTACGTGTCGCTGGCCAAATCCGAAGCCGACCGTCTGGGTGTCAATGACGGCGCCCTGCTGAGCCTGAGCGTTGCTGGCCAGACCCTGCGTCTGCCGCTGCGCATCAACGAAGAGCTGGGTGCCGGTCTGGTCGCATTGCCGGCCGGTATCGCCGGCATTCCGCCAGCGATCTTTGGCAAAACCGTTGACGGTCTGCAGGAGGCAGCTCAATGACCTGGTTCACGCCTGAAGTGATTGACGTGATCATCGCGGTCCTCAAGGCCATCGTGATTCTGCTCGCCGTCGTGGTGTGCGGCGCGCTGCTGAGCTGGGTCGAGCGTCGTTTGCTCGCCCTCTGGCAGGACCGTTACGGTCCGAACCGCGTCGGCCCGTTCGGCGCGTTCCAGATTGCGGCCGACATGATCAAGATGTTCTTCAAGGAAGACTGGACCCCGCCATTCGCCGACAAAGTGATCTTCACCTTGGCGCCGGTCGTGGCCATGAGCGCCTTGCTGATTGCCTTCGCGATCATCCCGATCACCCCGACCTGGGGTGTGGCGGACATCAACATCGGCATCCTGTTCTTCTTCGCCATGGCCGGTCTGTCGGTCTACGCGGTGCTGTTCGCCGGCTGGTCGAGTAACAACAAGTTCGCCCTGTTGGGCAGCTTGCGGGCCTCGGCACAAACCGTGTCGTACGAAGTGTTCATGGGCCTGTCGCTGATGGGCATCGTGATCCAGGTTGGCTCGTTCAACATGCGCGACATCGTTGAATACCAGGCGCAGAACCTGTGGTTCGTCATTCCGCAGATCTTCGGTTTCCTGACCTTCTTCATTGCCGGCGTCGCCGTGACTCACCGTCACCCGTTCGACCAGCCGGAAGCGGAGCAGGAACTGGCCGACGGTTACCACATTGAATACGCCGGCATGAAATGGGGCATGTTCTTCGTCGGTGAGTACATCGGCATCGTGTTGATTTCGGCGCTGCTGGTGACCTTGTTCTTCGGTGGCTGGCACGGCCCGTTCGGCATTCTGCCGCAGATCCCGTTCATCTGGTTCGCACTGAAAACCGCGTTCTTCATCATGTTCTTCATCCTGCTGCGCGCCTCGATTCCGCGCCCACGGTATGACCAAGTGATGGATTTCAGCTGGAAGTTCTGCCTGCCGCTGACCCTCGTCAACATGCTGGTGACCGCTGCGATCGTGTTGCTCAACACGCCCGCCGTCGCGGCTCAGTGAGGATAGAGAATCATGAAGTACATATTTGACATCGTGCATGGCTTCTTCACCCAGCTTCGCAGCCTGGTGATGATTTTTGGCCACGCCTTCCGCAAGCGCGACACGCTGCAATACCCGGAAGAGGCGGTGTACCTGCCGCCGCGCTTCCGTGGCCGTATCGTGCTGACCCGCGACCCCGACGGCGAAGAGCGTTGCGTAGCTTGCAACCTGTGCGCCGTGGCGTGCCCGGTCGGTTGCATCTCGCTGCAGAAAGCTGAAACCGATGACGGTCGCTGGTACCCGGAATTTTTCCGTATCAACTTCTCGCGCTGCATTTTCTGCGGCCTCTGCGAGGAAGCCTGCCCGACCACCGCGATCCAGCTGACACCGGATTTCGAGATGGCCGAGTTCAAACGTCAGGACCTGGTGTACGAGAAAGAAGATCTGCTGATCTCCGGCCCCGGCAAAAACCCTGATTACAACTTCTATCGTGTTGCAGGTATGGCGATTGCCGGTAAGCCAAAAGGCGCCGCGCAGAATGAAGCCGAACCGATCAACGTGAAGAGCTTGCTGCCTTAAGGAAGAAAGATGGAATTCGCTTTCTATTTCGCATCGGGTATCGCTGTTGTGTCCACGCTTCGCGTGATCACCAACACCAACCCCGTGCACGCCCTGCTCTACCTGATCATTTCGCTGATTGCCGTGGCGATGACGTTTTTCGCCCTCGGCGCACCGTTTGCCGGTGTGCTGGAAGTGATCGCCTACGCTGGCGCCATCATGGTGCTGTTCGTGTTCGTGGTGATGATGCTGAACCTGGGCCCCGCCTCGGTTCAGCAAGAGCGCGTCTGGCTCAAGCCCGGCATCTGGCTCGGCCCGGTCGCACTCGGCACCCTGCTGCTGGTTGAACTGCTGTACGTGCTGTTCAGCCACGACAGCGGCCAGGCCATCGGCCACACCACCGTAGACGCCAAGGCCGTGGGCATCAGCCTGTTCGGTCCTTATCTGCTGGTGGTCGAACTCGCCTCGATGTTGCTGCTCGCCGCAGCCGTCACGGCGTTCCACTTGGGCCGCAACGAAGCCAAGGAGCAATGACGATGCCTGCTATCCCTATGGAGCATGGTCTGGCGGTCGCCGGCATCCTGTTCTGCCTCGGTCTGGTCGGCCTGATGGTCCGCCGCAACATTCTCTTCGTGCTGATGAGCCTGGAGGTCATGATGAATGCCTCCGCTTTGGCGTTCATCGTTGCCGGTAGCCGCTGGGCGCAGCCGGATGGACAGATCATGTTCATCCTGGTGATCAGCCTGGCAGCCGCCGAGGCCAGTATTGGCCTGGCGATTCTGTTGCAGCTGTATCGCCGCTTCCACACTCTCGATATCGACGCTGCCAGCGAGATGCGCGGATGAATCTTCTCTATCTGACTTTCGTATTCCCTCTCATAGGTTTCCTGCTGCTGGCGTTTTCACGCGGTCGCCTCTCGGAAAACCTGTCGGCGCTGATCGGCGTCGGTTCCATCGGCTTGTCTGCCATCGTCACGGCTTATGTGATCTGGCAATTCAACGTCGCGCCACCTGAAGGTGGTCACTACACCATGGTGTTGTGGCAGTGGATGGCGGTGGAAGGCTTTACGCCTAACTTCGCGCTGTACCTGGATGGTCTGTCCCTGACCATGCTCGGTGTGGTGGTCGGCGTCGGCTTCCTGATCCACCTGTTCGCGTCCTGGTACATGCGCGGTGAAGCCGGTTACTCGCGCTTCTTCGCCTACACCAACCTGTTTATCGCCAGCATGCTGTTCCTGGTCCTGGGCGATAACCTGTTGTTCCTGTACTTCGGCTGGGAAGGCGTGGGCCTGTGCTCGTACCTGTTGATCGGTTTCTACTACAGCAACCGCAACAACGGTAACGCGGCACTCAAAGCCTTCATCGTCACCCGGATCGGCGACGTGTTCATGGCCATCGGCCTGTTCATCCTGTTCGCGCAACTGGGCACGCTGAACATCCAGGAACTGCTGGTGCTGGCGCCGCAGAAATTCCAGGCCGGCGACTTCTGGATGGTCATGGCTACCCTGATGCTGCTGGGCGGCGCTGTCGGTAAATCCGCGCAACTGCCGCTGCAAACCTGGCTGGCGGACGCGATGGCCGGTCCTACTCCGGTTTCGGCACTGATCCACGCTGCAACCATGGTGACCGCCGGTGTCTACCTGATCGCCCGTACTCACGGCCTGTTTTCCCTGGCGCCGGATATCCTGCACCTGGTTGGCGTCGTCGGCGGTGTGACCCTGGTACTCGCCGGTTTTGCCGCACTGGTTCAGACCGACATCAAACGTATCCTCGCCTACTCGACCATGAGCCAGATCGGCTACATGTTCCTGGCCCTGGGCGTTGGTGCGTGGGATGGCGCGATCTTCCACCTGATGACCCACGCCTTCTTCAAGGCGCTGCTGTTCCTTGCGTCCGGTGCGGTGATCGTTGCCTGCCACCACGAGCAGAACATCTTCAAGATGGGCGGCCTGTGGAAGAAACTGCCACTGGCCTACGCCAGCTTCATCGTCGGCGGCGCGGCTCTGTCGGCCCTGCCACTGGTCACCGCAGGCTTCTACTCCAAGGACGAAATCCTCTGGGAAGCGTTCGCCAGCGGCAACCACGGTCTGCTGTACGCAGGTCTGGTCGGCGCATTCATGACTTCGCTGTACACCTTCCGCCTGATCTTCATCGCGTTCCACGGTGAAGTGAAGACCGAAGCGCACGCCGGTCACGGCATCGCTCACTGGCTGCCACTGTCGGTGCTGATCGTATTGTCTACCGCCATTGGCGCGATGATCGTTCCACCGCTGCACGGCGTGCTGCCGGAAAGCGTCGGCCATGCCGGCGGCGAAGCCAAGCACAGTCTGGAAATCGCATCGGGCGCCATCGCCCTGTCCGGTATCCTGCTGGCCGCGCTGCTGTTCCTCGGCAAGCGTCGTTTCGTCACTGCAATCGCCAACAGCGGCATCGGCCGCTTCCTTTCGGCCTGGTGGTTCGCTGCCTGGGGCTTCGACTGGATCTACGACAAACTGTTCGTCAAGCCATACCTTGCGATCAGCCACGCACTGCGCAGAGACCCGCTTGACCAGACCATCGGTCTGATCCCGCGTATGGCCAAAGGCGGTCACACCGCCCTGAGCCGTACCGAAACCGGTCAACTGCGTTGGTACGCGGCATCGATGGCAGCCGGCTCCGTGCTGGTCATCGGCGCCATCGTGCTGGTAGCGGTCTGATATGAACCTTGCGAACTTGCGAAAGGAATTGAGCCCGTCATGATTCTGCCTTGGCTAATCCTGATCCCCTTCATCGGCGGCCTGCTGTGCTGGATGGGTGAGCGCTTCGGCGCTACCCTCCCGCGCTGGATTGCGCTGTTGACCATGACCCTGGAACTCGCGCTCGGCCTCTGGCTGTGGGCCCACGGTAATTATTCATTTGCTCCGGCCCCTGGCGCCGATCCGACCTGGGCGCTTGAGTTCAAGCACATCTGGATCGAGCGCTTCGGCATCAGCGTGCACCTGGCCCTCGACGGCCTGTCGCTGTTGATGATCCTGCTGACCGGTCTGCTGGGTATCCTCTCGGTACTCTGCTCGTGGAAAGAGATCCAGCGTCACGTTGGCTTCTTCCACTTGAACCTGATGTGGATCCTGGGCGGTGTCGTCGGCGTGTTCCTCGCCCTCGACCTGTTCATGTTCTTCTTCTTCTGGGAAATGATGCTGGTGCCGATGTACTTCCTCATCGCGCTCTGGGGTCACAGTTCTTCGGACGGCAAGAAAACCCGGATCTACGCGGCGACCAAGTTCTTCATCTTCACTCAGGCTTCCGGCCTGATCATGTTGGTGGCGATCCTGGGTCTGGTCCTGGTCAACTTCAACGACACCGGCGTGATTACCTTCAACTACGCCGACCTGTTGAAAACCAAGATGTCGCTGACCACCGAGTACATCCTGATGCTCGGCTTCTTCATCGCCTTCGCGGTGAAGCTGCCAGTGGTGCCGTTCCACTCCTGGTTGCCTGACGCTCACGCCCAGGCACCGACCGCGGGTTCGGTCGACCTGGCCGGTATCTTGCTGAAGACGGCTGCTTACGGTCTGCTGCGTTTCGCCCTGCCGCTGTTCCCGAATGCTTCGGCCGAGTTTGCGCCGTTCGCCATGACCCTGGGTCTGATCGGGATCTTCTACGGTGCGTTCCTGGCCTTCGCCCAAACCGACATCAAGCGTCTGATCGCCTACTCCTCCGTTTCCCACATGGGCTTCGTGTTGATCGGCATCTACTCCGGCAGCCAACTGGCGCTGCAGGGCGCGGTCATGCAGATGCTGGCGCACGGTCTGTCGGCCGCGGCACTCTTTATCCTCAGTGGTCAACTGTACGAGCGCACCCACACCCGCGACATGCGTGAAATGGGTGGCCTGTGGTCGAAGATCGCTTACCTGCCGGCCGTCAGCCTGTTCTTCGCCGCCGCGTCCCTGGGCTTGCCGGCTACCGGTAACTTTGTGGGTGAGTTCCTGATCCTGATCGGCACGTTCCCGAGCGCTCCATTGATCACTATCCTCGCGACGTCCGGTCTGGTGTTCGGTTCGGTCTACTCGCTGATCATGATCCACCGTGCCTACTTCGGCCCGTCCAAATCGGACGCGGTGCTGCATGGCATGGATGGTCGCGAACTGATCATGGTGGTCGGTCTGGCAGCGTTGCTGATTTTCATCGGCGTGTACCCGCAACCGTTCCTCGATACCTCTGCTGCGACGATGCATGGCGTGCAGCAATGGCTCGGCACCGCCTTCACTCAACTCGCTTCGGCCCGGTAAGAGCGCTATGGAATTCACGACTCAACACTTTATCGCGCTTGCGCCGTTGTTGATCACCAGCGCCACGATCATCGTGGTGATGCTGGCGATCGCCTGGCGCCGCAACCACTCGCAGACCTTCCTGATTTCCGTGGCGGGTCTGAACCTGGCGTTGCTGTCGATCCTGCCAGCCCTGAAAGTCGCGCCTCTGGCTGTGACTCCACTGCTGCAAATCGATAGCTTCGCTTGCTTGTACATGGCGCTGATCCTGGTCGCCACCCTCGCTTGTGTGACCCTCGCCCACGCCTACCTCGGCGATGGCGGTTCGGGTTACCCGGGCAACCGTGAAGAACTTTACCTGCTGATCCTGATGGCCGCCGCCGGTGGCCTGGTACTGGTCAGCGCGCAGCACCTGGCCGGGTTGTTCATCGGTCTGGAACTGCTCTCGGTACCGGTCTACGGTCTGGTGGCTTACGCCTTCTTCAACAAGCGTTCGCTGGAAGCCGGTATCAAGTACATGGTGCTGTCGGCCGCCGGTTCCGCGTTCCTGTTGTTCGGTATGGCCCTGCTCTACGCCGATTCGGGCAGCCTGAGCTTCGTCGGTATCGGCCAGGCGCTGGCGGCTACTGGTCTGCCAAGCTCGCTGGCGCAACTGGGCCTGGGCATGATGCTGATCGGTCTGGCGTTCAAGTTGTCGCTGGTACCGTTCCACCTCTGGACCCCGGACGTTTATGAAGGTGCTCCGGCACCGGTGGCCGCGTTCCTGGCCACCGCTTCGAAAGTCGCTGTGTTCGCGGTAATGGTGCGTCTGTTCCAGATCTCGCCCGCGGCGAGCAGCGGTGTACTGAGCGACGTGCTGACCATCATCGCCATCGCGTCGATCCTGTTCGGTAACCTGCTGGCACTGACCCAGAGCAACCTCAAGCGTCTGCTGGGTTACTCGTCCATCGCTCACTTCGGTTACCTGCTGATCGCCCTGGTGGCGAGCAAGGGTCTGGCCGTGGAAGCCATCGGCGTGTACCTGGTCACCTACGTGATCACCAGCCTCGGCGCGTTCGGCGTGATCACCCTGATGTCCTCGCCGTACAACGGCCGTGACGCGGATGCCCTGTACGAATACCGCGGCCTGTTCTGGCGCCGTCCGTACCTGACCGCCGTACTGACCGTGATGATGCTGTCCCTGGCCGGTATCCCGCTTACCGCGGGCTTCATCGGCAAGTTCTACATCATCGCTACCGGTGTCGAGTCGCACCAATGGTGGCTGGTCGGTTCCCTGGTACTGGGCAGCGCCATCGGCGTTTTCTACTACCTGCGCGTCATGGTCACCCTGTACCTGATCGAACCCAACCTGCGTCGCCACGATGCGCAACTGCACTGGGAACAACGTGCAGGCGGCGTGATGCTGCTGGCGATCGCTGCACTGGCGTTCTTCCTTGGGCTGTATCCGCAGCCATTGCTGGTCCTGGTTCAGCAGGCCGGGTTGGCGGGTTGATCGCATAAGCGACACTCGGTAGTAAACAGAAACGGCACCTTCGGGTGCCGTTTTTGCATTTGGGCGTTCACCTCAGTAAATTGCCGTTACCCTACGGCTTTCGCATAAGTTGATCCAAGAGTATTTGCCCGGACAGAGTTTTGTAGCGGCCGGAATGGCCTCTTCGCGGGCAAGTCGACATCCGTGTGGAATGTCAGTCAGCTATCGCGAGCAGGCTCACTCCCACAGGTATTGCGGCGGTCACAAATGCTGTGAACATCGCAGATCATTGTAGGAGTGAGCCTGCTCGCGATAGCGGTGGATCAGGCACCAAAGAAAACGGCACCTTACGGTGCCGTTCGCCTTTCAAAGTCCAGCTGTTTACTTACGCGCATCCGCCCACGATTTCAGCAGTTCGTTGTAGCTCACGGTCTCGCCCTTCGGCTTCTCGTTGGCCAGTTTCGGCTTCGGTGCGCCCGGTTGATCGAACCAGTATTGCGCGTCGCGTTCCGGGTTCATTTTCGGCGCACACGTGGCCTGGGCCTTGGAGCGTTCCAGACGGGACATGATTGCGTCCTGATCCTTGGCCAGACCATCGAGCGCCTGTTGCGGGGTTTTGTCGCCGCTGGCGGCTTCGGCGATGTGGCTCCACCACAGTTGCGCCAGACGCGGATAATCCGGCACGTTGGTCCCGGTCGGGGTCCATTGCACGCGGGCCGGGCTGCGATAGAACTCCACTAGACCACCGAGTTTCGGTGCCAGGTCGGTCATGGCTTGCGAGTTGATGTCCGACTCGCGGATCGGGGTCAGGCCAACGATGGTTTTCTTCAGCGACACGGTTTTCGAGGTCACGAATTGCGCATAGAGCCAGGCAGCCAGTTTCTGTTTCTCAGGCGTGGACTTCATGAACGTCCACGAACCCACGTCCTGATACCCCAGCTTCATGCCCTCTTCCCAATACGGACCGCGCGGCGATGGCGCCATGCGCCATTTCGGCGTGCCATCGGCGTTGACCACCGGCAGGCCCGGTTTGGTCATGTCGGCCGTGAACGCTGTGTACCAGAAGATCTGCTGGGCGATGTTGCCCTGGGAAGGTACGGGACCGGATTCGGAGAAGGTCATGCCCGCCGCTTCCGGTGGCGCGTAAGCCTTGAGCCAATCGACGTATTTCGTGGTGGCAAACACCGCTGCCGGGCCGTTGGTGTCGCCGCCACGGGTTACGCTGGAACCGACCGGGTGGCAATCCTCGACACGGATACCCCACTCGTCCACCGGCAAACCGTTAGGCAAGCCCTTATCGCCGCCACCCGCCATGGAGAACCAGGCGTCGGTGAAACGCCAGCCCAGGGACGGGTCCTTCTTGCCGTAGTCCATGTGCCCGTAGACCCGCTTGCCGTCGATTTCCTTGACGTCTTCGCTGAAGAATTTGGCAATGTCTTCATAGGCCGACCAGTTCACCGGTACGCCCAACTCGTAACCGTACTTTTCCTTGAACTTGGCTTTCAGGTCCGGGCGCTCGAACCAGTCGGCGCGGAACCAGTACAGGTTGGCAAACTGTTGGTCAGGCAATTGATAAAGCTTGCCATCGGGAGCGGTGGTGAAGGAAAGACCAATGAAGTCCTTGAGGTCCAGGGTCGGCGAGGTGAAGTTTTTACCTTCATTGGCCATCAAGTCAGTGATCGCTTCGGTCTTGCCGTAACGGAAGTGTGTGCCGATCAAGTCAGAGTCATTGACCCAGCCGTCATAGATGCTCTTGTCCGATTGCATCACGGTCTGCAGCTTCTCCACCACGTCGCCTTCTTGCAGCAGGTCGTGGGTCACTTTAATCCCGGTGATCTCGGTAAAGGCCTTGGCCAGCACTTTCGACTCATACTCGTGAGTGGTCAGGGTTTCCGAGACCACCTTGATGTCCATCCCGCGAAACGGTTCGGCCGCCTTGATAAACCACTTCAATTCTGCGAGCTGTTGATCGGCCGTCAGGGTAGACGGTTTGAATTCGCTGCCAATCCATTTCTTGGCGGCGTCTTCATAGGCATCGGCCCAGGCTGCAGCGCTCAACCCGCTGAGTGCCAGCATGGCTGCCAATGAAACGCTATGTCGCAGCTTATTGTTTTTGTCGAACATAGAGACCTCCTTTTAGGGTTTCGGAGCAACTTTGCCGAGCGATTCGACTAGCCCCAACGCATCACAGCCAACAGCCACACCAGGGACAACGCGAACGCCACCCAGATGCTCCAGTCGGTGACGCCAATTACCAGCAAATGCAGGTAGGCGCTGCCGAGAAGACCGATAAACAACCGATCGCCACGGGTGGTGGCAATCGGCAACAAGCCACGCCGAAGAATGCTCGGCGAACGCAATTCCCAGGTCGTCATGCCCACAAGGATCAAGGCAATGACGCTGAAGAATGCCGCCGTAGGGCCGGTCCAACTCATCCATTCCATCATCAGCTCCTCAGACCCGGCCCAGGGCAAAGCCCTTGGCCACGTGGTTGCGAACAAACCAGATCACCAGCATGCCCGGCAGGATGGTCAACACCCCCGCCGCCGCCAGCACGCCCCAGTCGATGCCTGACGCCGAGACCGTGCGCGTCATCACCGCCGCAATCGGTTTGGCGTTGACCGACGTCAGCGTCCGCGCCAGCAGCAGTTCGACCCAGGAAAACATGAAGCAGAAAAACGCCGTCACGCCGATCCCGGAGCCAATCAGCGGCACGAAAATTTTCACGAAGAACTTGGGGAAACTGTAGCCGTCGATGTAGGCCGTTTCGTCGATCTCCTTCGGAACGCCAGACATGAATCCTTCAAGGATCCACACCGCCAACGGCACGTTAAACAGGCAATGAGCCAGCGCGACGGCGATGTGCGTATCGAACAAACCGATCGAGGAATACAGCTGGAAGAACGGCAGCAAAAACACCGCCGGTGGTGCCATGCGATTGGTCAGGAGCCAGAAGAACAGGTGCTTGTCACCGAGGAACCGATAGCGCGAGAACGCATACGCGGCCGGCAATGCCACGCTCAGCGAAATCACCGTGTTCAGGCTCACGTAGTACAGCGAGTTGAGGTAACCGGTGTACCAACTCGGATCGGTGAAAATCACCTTGTAGTTGGCGAAGGTGAAATCCTGCGGAAACAGCGTCAGGCCGCCGAGGATTTCGGTGTTGCTCTTGAAGGACATGTTCAGCAGCCAGTAGATCGGCACCAGCAGGAACAGGATGTAGATCAGCAGTGGAATGAGCTTTCTTTTACTCATGGCAGACCTCAGCGGTTGGCGTCAGAGTGAGTCATGGCCGTATAGAACAGCCAGGACACCAACAGGATGATCAGGAAGTACACCAGCGAGAAAGCCGCCGCCGGGCCGAGGTCGAATTGCCCTACCGCCATCTGGGTCAAGGTCTGACTCAAGAAGGTCGTGGCATTCCCCGGACCACCACCGGTCAGCACAAACGGCTCGGTGTAGATCATGAAACTGTCCATGAACCGCAACATCACCGCGATCAACAGCACGCTCTTGAGCTTGGGCAGCTGGATGTGTCGGAAAACCGCCCAGGCCGATGCCCGATCAATCCGCGCCGCCTGGTAGTACACGTCCGGAATTGCCCGCAGCCCCGAAAAACACAACAGCGCCACCAACGACGTCCAGTGCCAGACGTCCATCACCAGCACAGTGACCCAAGCGTCCATGGTGTTGGCCGCGTAGTTGTAGTTCAGGCCCATGGCCTTGAGGCTGGCGCCGAGCAATCCAATGTCGGCCCGACCGAAGATCTGCCAGATCGTCCCCACCACGTTCCACGGAATCAGCAACGGAATCGCCAGGATGATCAGCACCAGCGATGACCAGCGGCCTTTGATCGGCATGGTCAGGGCGATGGCGATGCCCAGCGGGATTTCGATCAGCAGCACACAGCCGGAGTAGATGAACTGGCGCAGCAAAGAGTCATGCAGGCGCGGATCGAGCAGCACTTGCTTGTACCAGTCGGCGCCGACGAAGTAGCGGCTGGACTGGTCGAAGATGTCCTGCACCGAGTAGTTGACCACCGTCATCATCGGGATCACCGCACTGAACGCCACCAGCAAAAACACCGGCAACACCAGCCACCAGGCCTTGTTGTTCTGCACCTTGTTCATGGCTACGTCTCCAGGAGGTATTCGTCGGCATACACCATCAACCATTGCGCCGGAAAGCTGATGTAGGCGGTTCCCTCAGGCACTGGCTTGTCTTCGGCCAGGCGCACTTTCAAAGGCGCGCCGTCGAGGTTCAGGGTCATGATCTTGTAGGTGCCAAGGTCTTCGACGTGTACGACCTGTGCCTGCATCGCCTCATCAAACGGCTCGTCCCACACATGCACGAACTCTGGACGGATGCCGACCTTCAGGGTTTTCCACTCGGACTCGGCAACGCGTTTCTGCTGAGGATCGGAAAGCGGCAAATGAGTCGAGGCGAAACCGACACCGCCTGGCTGCGGCTGCACCTCGATCAGGTTCATTCCCGGACTGCCGATGAAATAGCCGACAAAGGTGTGGCTCGGCCGCTCGAACAGTTCTCGCGGCGTACCGAATTGCACAATCTGCCCGCCGTACATCACCGCGATCTTGTCGGCGAAGGTCGAGGCCTCCAGCTGATCGTGGGTGACGTAGACCATGGTGATGTTGAACTGCTCGTGGATCTGCTTGAGCTTGCGCCGCAGCTTCCACTTCAGGTGCGGGTCGATCACCGTCAGCGGCTCATCGAACAGGATCGCCGACACGTCATCGCGCACCAGCCCACGGCCCATGGAGACTTTCTGCTTTTCATCGGCGGTGAGGTTGCGCGCCTTCTTGCTCAGCAGTGTCTGGAGGTCGAGGACTTCGGCGATTTCCTGCACCTTGCTGTGAATTTTCGCCTCGGCCATGCCCTGATTGCGCAGCGGGAAGGCCAGGTTGTCGAACACCGTCATGGTGTCGTAGACCACCGGAAACTGGAAAACCTGGGCGATGTTGCGCTTCTCTGGGGTCAGATCGTTGACCACTTTGCTGTCAAACAGCACTTGGCCCTGAGACGGACTGAGCAATCCGGAAATGATGTTGAGCAAGGTCGACTTGCCGCAGCCCGAAGGCCCGAGCAAGGCATAAGCGCCGCCCTGCTCCCAGACGTGGTCCATCTCGCGGATCGCATAATCCTCAGGGCCGGTCGGCGTGCGGGTGTAACTGTGGGCAAGGTGCTGCAAACGGATTTCGGCCATCAGGCAACCCTCGCGATACGGCGACCGGGCGCCTGGACCAGCCGCCCCTGCATATCGAAGACAAACAGTTTATGGGTCGGGATATAGATACGAATCGGCGCATCGACGTCGTATTCGTGAACGCCGGGCAAGTGCAGCACCAACAGGAAATGCTCGTTGCGCACATGGAGGAAGGTTTCCGACCCGCTGATCTCGGCCACCTCGACGGTCACCGCCAGTTCCAGGTCATCGTCGTTGCTCGGCACCAGCGAAATATGGCTAGGCCGTACGCCAAAGCGGAACTCGCCCTCACCCACCGGGCGCAGATCGACGTTCAGCGGGAAGTGCACGAAATTGGCGAAGCTGACTTCGTTGCCGGCGATACGCCCCGGCATCAGGTTGATCGGCGGCTCGGAGAACAGCTCCGCCGCCAGCACGGTTTGCGGCTGGTGATACACCTCGGAAGACTTGCCGCTCTGAATCACCCGGCCTTCGTGAAGAATGGTGGTGGTGCCGCCCAGCGCCAGGGCTTCGTTGGGTTCGGTGGTGGCGTAGATGGCGATGGTGTGGCGAGCCTTGAACAGCTCGCGCATTTCCTGACGCAGTTCTTCGCGCAGTTTGTAGTCGAGGTTCACCAGCGGTTCGTCGAACAGGATCAGCTCGGCATCCTTGACCAGCGCCCGGGCCATCGCCGTGCGCTGTTGCTGGCCGCCGGAAAGCTCAAGCGGATGGCGCTGGAGGAATTTCTCGATGCGCAACATCTTCGCGGTTTCCAGCACTTTGCTCTGGATCAGCTCATTGGAAACGCCGCCCTGGCGTAACGGCGAGGCGATGTTCTCGAACACCGTCATGGTCGGGTAGTTGATGAACTGCTGATAGACCATCGACACGTTGCGCAAACGCACCGGACGCTGGGTAACGTCGACGCCGTTCATCAGGATGCGGCCGCTGTCGGGCTTGTCCAGACCGGCCATCAGGCGCATGAGACTGGTTTTGCCGGACAGCGTACGCCCGAGCAAAACGTTGAAGGATCCGGCTTCGAAACTAAGGCACGCATCGTCGATCCAGGTCTGGCCCTCGACGGTGCGGCTGACGTGCTCCAGGGTTAATGACATGGCTCGGCCTTTTTATTATTGGAGTCAAGCGACCGGAGCTACAGAGCGACATTCGTGCCAGAAAATGCAAGCCGTTGATCCGGCTTGAGAATCCTTGAAGTGGACGGAAAATCGCGTTCGTTGCTGAACAGAAATGAACAACCGCGACTGAACAATTGAACAATCCAACCGTTGACAATGAACAATAGTGAACAACACTCTACGGATGCTTTTACTGCGGAAGTTCTGATTCGCGCACACCCTTGTAGCAGCTGGCGAAGCCTGCGTTCGACGACGCAGTCGTCGTGAAATCAGGCGGCGCGGTGTATCAGGATGACCACGCAAACAGGTTTCACGACGACTGCGTCGCCGAACGCAGGCTTCGCCAGCTGCTACAGGATCGCGTTACTCATAACAATAATAATGCTCAGAGATCGATTGCCATGGCCGCACCCGCCTTGCCGCTCTCCCACGACGCCATCATCCAGGACTCCTGGTCCCGTTGCCGCGCGTTCGGCCTCAATCATCAGAGCGCCCCGGCGTTCGATCAGTTGCCGGCCGAGGGCATTGCGCAATTGCTGGAGAGCCAGCACTCACTGGTGCAAACCACTCACCAGGAAGTCCTGCCGTATTACGAGAACATCCTCAGCAACTCCAACTGCCTGATCATGCTCGCCGACAATCAGGGCCAGGTGCTGACGTCCTGGGGCACCCAGCGTTTTATCGAGCCGAACCTGACCCGCGGTTTCAGCGCCGGTGCCAGCTGGATGGAGCGCTGCAGCGGCACCAATGCAATCGGCACCGCGCTGGCCTGCGAGCAGGCGGTGCACATCGAGCACGATGAACATTTTCTGAAAGCCAACCGTTTTATGACCGGTTCCGCCGCACCGATTTTCGATGCCGAACGCAAGGTCATCGCGGTGCTGGATGTGTCCAGCGACAGTTACCTGCCGCCGTCCCACACCCTCGGCATGGTCAAGATGATGAGTCAGACCGTGGAAAACCGGCTGATCCTCAACCTGTTCCATGGCCAGCATTTTCAGTTGACCTTCAACACCGGACTGAACAACCTCGACAGCCAGTGGGCCGGGCTGCTGATCTTTGATGAAACCGGTCAGGTGCTGTCCGCTAACCGACGGGCCGACAATCTGCTGGGGATCAGCCTGTCGCGGGTCAGTGTCGAAAGCCTGTTCAAGGTTTCGCTGCTGGAGTTGCTGAACCAACCGGACGGCCTGCCCTTCGCCTTGCAAACCTCGGGACGCAACCGCTTCCAGTGCCTGTTGAAGCGGCCGAAACAAATGCCCATTCAGCCGCGTGTCTTTGCCGAGCCGGTGGTGGCAGCGTCCGAAGCGATCAGCCTCAACACCCTGCATTTCGGTGACAGCCGCGTGGAAAAAGCCGTGCGCCAGGCCGAGCGGTTGCTGGAAAAAGACATTCCGTTGTTGATCCACGGCGAAACCGGGGTCGGCAAGGAAGTCTTCGTCAAGGCGCTACATCAGGCCAGCTCGCGGAGCAAAAAACCCTTCATTGCCGTCAACTGTGCGGCGATCCCCGCCGAACTGGTGGAATCCGAGCTGTTTGGATACGAGAAAGGCGCGTTCACTGGTGCCAACCAGAAAGGCAGCATCGGGCTGATCCGCAAGGCCGACAAAGGCACCCTGTTCCTTGATGAAATCGGCGATATGCCGTTGCCGACTCAGGCTCGACTGCTGCGAGTGTTGCAGGAGCGTTGCGTGCAACCGGTGGGCAGCAGCGAGTTGTTCCCGGTGGATATCCGGATTATTTCCGCGACCAACCGCTCATTGCGCGAGCAGGTGCAATTGGGGCGGTTTCGTGAGGATTTGTATTACCGGATTGGTGGTTTGACCCTGGAACTGCCGCCGTTAAGAGAACGCAGTGATAAAGAGGCCTTGTTCAAACGTCTGTGGGAACAGCACCGCGAGCCGAGCCAATGGGCGGGATTGAGTCGCGAAGTGTTGGAGCTGTTCGGGCGCCACCCGTGGCCGGGGAATTTGCGCCAGGTCAGCAGCGTGATGCAGGTAGCGCTGGCCATGGCCGAGGAACAACCGGTGCGGCCGGAGCATTTGCCGGATGATTTTTTTGTCGATCTGGAGATGGAGCCGGTGGATTTGCCAGAGCCGCTGGCTGTGGATTTGAATGATGCCGAGGACTTGAATCGGCAGTTGCAGGCAGCGGGAGGCAATATCTCGCACTTGGCCCGACGGCTGGGGGTTAGTCGCAACACCCTTTACAAGCGATTGCGCCAGTCAGGCGACTGATCGTTCCCACGCTCCGCGTGGGAATGCAGCCCGGGACGCTCCGCGTCCCTTCCAAAGCCGAACGCAGAGCGTCCGTTGAGGCATTCCCACGCAGAGCGTGGGAACGATCAGTGGGCAAACAAAAACCCGCACAAGGCGGGTTTTGTTTGTAACAAACGCAGCGATCAGTCAGCCAGACGCCAGGTCGTGCCACCCTTGCCGTCTTCCAGCACCACGCCCATGGCGGTGAGCTGGTCGCGGATACGGTCGGATTCGGCCCAGTCTTTACCAGCACGAGCCGCCAGACGCGCAGCAATCAGCGCATCAACCTCAGCCGCATCAACCCGCCCTTCGGCACCGGCCTGCAGGAAGTCATCGGCTTCGAGCTGCAACACACCCAGCACGCTAGCCAATTCCTTCAAGCGCGCCGCCAGACCCGCCGCCGCATCGAGATCACTCTCGCGCAGACGGTTGATCTCGCGAACCATCTCGAACAGCACCGCGCAGGCTTCCGGCGTGCCGAAGTCGTCGTTCATCACCTGAGTGAAACGCTCGACAAAGGCTTCGCCGCCAGCAGGCGCCACGCTTGGCAGACCTTTCAACGCATGGTAGAAACGCTCGAGTGCGCCTTTGGCGTCCTTGAGGTTGTCTTCCGAGTAGTTGATCGCGCTGCGGTAGTGGCTCGACACCAGCAGGTAACGCACGACTTCTGGGTGGTACTTTTCCAGCACGTCGCGAATGGTGAAGAAGTTGTTCAAGGACTTGGACATCTTCTCGCCATTGATGCGAATCATGCCGCAATGCATCCACGCGTTGGCGTAGGTCTTGCCGGTGGCCGCTTCGCTCTGGGCGATTTCGTTTTCGTGGTGCGGGAACTCGAGGTCGCTGCCGCCACCATGAATGTCGAAGGTCTCGCCGAGGCAGCAAGTCGACATCACCGAGCACTCGATGTGCCAGCCCGGCCGACCGTCGCCCCAAGGCGAAGGCCAGCTCGGCTCGCCCGGCTTGGCGCCCTTCCACAATACGAAGTCCAGCGGGTCCTGCTTGGACTCGTCGACTTCGATCCGCGCGCCGATGCGCAGGTCTTCGATTTTCTTGCGCGACAGCTTGCCGTAGCCCATGAACTTGGCGACGCGGTAATACACGTCGCCATTGCCCGGAGCGTAGGCGTAGCCCTTGTCGATCAGGGTCTGGATCATCGCGTGCATACCGGGGATATGCCCGGTGGCGCGCGGTTCCATGTCGGGCTTCTGGATGTTCAGGCGCGCTTCGTCTTCGTGCATCGCCGCGATCATGCGCTCGGTCAAGGCTTCGAACGACTCGCCGTTCTCGTTGGCCCGATTGATGATCTTGTCGTCGATGTCAGTGATGTTGCGCACGTAAGTCAGGTCGTAGCCGCTGAACCGCAACCAGCGGGTCACCAGGTCAAACGCGACCATGCTGCGGCCGTGGCCCAGGTGGCAGTAGTCGTACACGGTCATCCCGCAGACGTACATGCGCACCTTGTTGCCATCCAGCGGCTTGAAGACTTCTTTGCTCTTGGTGAGCGTGTTGTAGATCGTAAGCACTTTAGGTTCCTTGAATCACTGGCCCCACGAATCACGCAAGGTCACGGTACGGTTGAACACCGGATGACCGGGTTTCGAGTCCTTGATATCCGCGCAGAAGTAACCTTCGCGCTCGAACTGGAAACGGTCTTCCGGCTGTGCATTGCCCAGCGAGGGTTCAGCACGACAACCGGTGAGGACTTGCAGAGAGTCAGGGTTGATGTTGTCCAGGAAACTGGCGCTGTCTTCGGCCTTCTCAGGGTTGGCCGAACGGAACAGGCGATCGTACAGACGTACTTCGCACTCGACGCTGGCCGCAGCCGGCACCCAGTGAACCACGCCTTTGACCTTGCGGCCTTCAGGGTTCTTGCCCAGGGTTTCCGGGTCATAGGAGCAACGCAGTTCGACGATGTTGCCATCGGCGTCCTTGATCGCTTCGTCGGCACGAATCACGTAGCTGCCGCGCAGACGCACTTCGCCGTTGGGTTCCAGGCGTTTGTAGCCTTTTGGCGGCTCTTCCATGAAGTCATCGTGGTCGATGTAGATCTCACGGGCGAACGGCAGCTTGCGCACGCCCAGTTCTTCTTTCTGCGGATGACGCGGCAGTTCGAGGTTCTCGACCTGGTCTTCCGGGTAGTTGGTGATCACCACCTTCAACGGACGCAGCACGCACATGGCGCGCGGAGCGTTCTGGTCCAGATCCTGACGGATGCTGAATTCGAGCATGCCGAAATCGACGACGCCGTCAGAACGGTTGGTGCCGACCATGTCGCAGAAATTGCGGATCGACGCAGGCGTGTAACCACGGCGGCGGAAGCCGGACAGCGTGGACATGCGCGGATCGTCCCAGCCAAGAACGTGCTTTTCATCGACCAGTTGCTTGAGCTTGCGCTTGCTGGTGATGGTGTAGTTCAGGTTCAGACGGCTGAATTCGTACTGACGCGGTTGCGCCGGCACGGGCAGGTTCTCGAGGAACCACTCGTACAGTGGACGATGGCTTTCGAACTCCAGGGTGCAGATCGAGTGAGTGATGCCTTCGATGGCGTCCGACTGACCGTGGGTGAAGTCGTAGTTCGGGTAGATGCACCACTTGTCACCGGTCTGGTGGTGGTGAGCGTGGCGGATGCGATACATGATCGGGTCGCGCAGGTTCATGTTCGGCGAGGCCATGTCGATCTTGGCCCGCAACACGCGTGCGCCGTCCTTGAATTCACCGGCCTTCATGCGGGCGAACCAGTCGAGGTTTTCTTCCACGGAACGATCGCGGAACGGGCTGTTCTTGCCCGGCTCGGTCAGGCTGCCACGGTATTCCTTGGCCTGTTCAGGGCTCAGGTCATCGACGTAGGCCTTGCCGGCCTTGATCAGCTCAACGGCCCAATCGTGCAACTGGTCGAAATACTGCGAGGCGTAGCGCACTTCACCGGACCATTCGAAGCCCAGCCATTTGACGTCGCTTTCGATCGCGTCGATGTATTCCTGGTCTTCCTTGGCCGGGTTGGTGTCGTCGAAACGCAGGTGCGTGACGCCGCCAAATTCCTGGGCCAGGCCGAAGTTCACGCAAATCGACTTGGCGTGACCAATGTGCAGGTAGCCGTTGGGCTCAGGCGGGAAACGGGTGACGATCTGCGTGTGCTTACCCGAGTCCAGGTCCGCCTGGATGATCGGGCGCAGGAAATTGACCGGCACGGCAGGGCCGGTCTTGGAATTCGAGGTAGGGTCGACAGTGGGCTTGCTCATAGGATCCTTGAACGTACAAGTGCGCGGCCAGTTGGCCAAATCAAAGCGGCTGTTAAAACAAAGGGGCTTATCATAGCCGATGCCGTCAAGTCGCTGACAGCGCAGGGCAAAAAACGGCTGCATTTAATCGGATGCAAATGAAAAACAGCCTCGAAATTCGCGCTTGGCACGCTAAACTGCGCATCTTGGCCAAAATTGGCCGGACCGGTTGAGGGCTTCAACGCCCCGAAACCCACGAATTCCCAGAAAACGCTTTTTTTAAAAAGAGTCCCCGATCATGACCCAAGTCAAACTGACCACCAACCATGGCGACATCGTCCTGGAACTGAACGCTGAAAAAGCCCCGATCACCGTGGCCAACTTCATCGAGTACGTCAAAGCCGGTCACTACGAAAACACCGTTTTCCACCGCGTCATCGGTAACTTCATGATCCAGGGCGGCGGTTTCGAGCCAGGCATGAAAGAAAAGAAAGACAAGCGCCCAAGCATCCAGAACGAAGCCGACAACGGCCTGCCGAACGAGAAGTACACCGTTGCCATGGCCCGCACCATGGAGCCGCATTCGGCTTCCGCCCAGTTCTTCATCAACGTGGCTGACAACAGCTTCCTGAACCACAGCGCCAAGACCACTCAGGGCTGGGGCTACGCGGTATTCGCCAAAGTCGTTGCAGGCACCGACGTGGTCGACAAGATCAAAGGTGTTTCCACCACCATGAAGTCCGGCCACCAGGACGTACCAGCAGAAGACGTGATCATCGAGAAAGCCGAGATCATTGAGTGATACTGCTGATTTCAGACTTGCATCTGGAAGAGGAGCGCCCGGACATCAGCCGGGCGTTTCTGGATTTGCTCGCCGGACGCGCCCGCTCGGCGAGTGCGTTGTACATCCTGGGCGACTTTTTCGAGGCGTGGATTGGCGACGATGCCATGACGCCCTTTCAGCGTTCCATCTGCCAGGCCCTGCGCGAACTCAGCGACAGCGGCACGGCCATTTTTCTGATGCACGGCAATCGCGACTTCATGCTCGGCCAGGCCTTTTGCAAACAGGCCGGCTGCACATTGCTGAAAGACCCGAGTGTCGTGCAGTTTTACGGTGAGCCGGTGCTGTTGATGCACGGCGACAGCCTCTGCACCCGCGACGAAGCCTATATGAAGCTGCGTCGCTATCTGCGTAACCCGATCACCCTGTTCATCCTGCGGCATCTGCCCTTGGGCACCCGGCATAAACTGGCGCGCAAGCTGCGCAGTGAAAGCCGTGCCCAGACGCGGATGAAGGCGAATGACATTGTGGATGTCACGCCGGAAGAAGTGCCGCGGATCATGCAGGCCTTTGGCGTGAAAACCTTGATCCATGGGCACACCCATCGCCCGGCCATTCACAAGTTGCAGATTGGCGAGCAAGCGGCCAAGCGCATTGTGCTGGGGGATTGGGATCGTCAGGGCTGGGCGTTGCAGGTGGATGAGCAGGGGTTTGCGTTGGCGCCCTTCGACTTCACCCTGCCGCCACAGCTGGCAGCACCTGCGAACTAACTACCGGACACAAAACCCTTGTGGGAGCGAGCTTGCTCGCGATAGCGGACTCACATTCAATATCTTTATTGATTGGTCCACCGCCATCGCGAGCAAGCTCGCTCCCACAGGGGTCAGTGTTTTTTTCAAGTTTTGAGCCAGTCACATATCCGCTGTGTTTGACTTAGTGACCAGAAGCAGCAGGCCCAGCCTTCGCCGCAAACGGCGGTTTCGCCAGCCACACCAGCACAATCAAACCCATGAATGCCCACCCCAGCAACGTGAAGTAATCCACGGTGGAGAGCATGT
Source organism: Pseudomonas sp. GL_093 (assembly GCF_057837605.1). Lineage (NCBI taxonomy): Bacteria > Pseudomonadati > Pseudomonadota > Gammaproteobacteria > Pseudomonadales > Pseudomonadaceae > Pseudomonas > Pseudomonas sp. GL_093. The sequence continues at coordinate 4,796,814 of NZ_CM174448.1, forward strand.
ACGCCTGACTGGTCAGCACATGATCCAGTTGCGCATACGCCGGATTGCTCGCCCCGCCCAAGCTGTTCAGCGCCTCGCGGGTAGCCGGCTCATAGGTGCTGATGCTTTCGCTCATATAGGCGTGGTGCTGATCCGCCCGGCGTATCCAGATCCACGTCGTCAGCGACGCCGCAAAACTACCGCCCAACGTCCGCAGGAACGTCGCCAGGCCAGCGCCGTCGGCGATCTGACTCGGTGGCAGGTCCGACATCAGAATGCTCAAGGTCGGCATGAAGAACAGCGCCACGCCAATCCCCATGAACAGCTGCACCAGCGCGATGTGCTGGAAGTCCACTTCGTTGGTAAACCCGGCACGCATGAAGCAGCTCAGGCCAATCGCCAGGAACGCCAGGCCGGCCAGCAGCCGCAGGTCGAACTTGTGTGCGTATTTGCCGACAAACGGCGACATCAGCACCGGCAGAATCCCGATCGGCGCCACCGCGAGCCCCGCCCAGGTCGCCGTGTAACCCATCTGGGTTTGCAGCCATTGCGGCAGAATCAGGTTGATCCCGAAGAACCCGGCGTAACCCAACACCAGCACAATCGTGCCGATGCGGAAGTTGCGGTAAGCGAACAGCCGCAGATTGACCACCGGGTGTTTGTCGGTCATTTCCCAGATCACGAACACCGCCAGCGCTATCACTGAAATGGCCGCGCCGATGAGGATGAAGTTCGACTCGAACCAATCCAGGTCATTGCCCTTGTCGAGGATCACCTGCAAGGCGCCGACGCCAATGATCAGCGTGATCAAACCGACGTAATCCATCGGCTGATAGCTGGTTTCCACCGGCCGCGCCTTGAGTTGCTGGCGCACCACCATCACCGCGAAAACACCGATCGGCACGTTGATGAAGAAAATCCATGGCCAGCTATAGCTGTCGGTAATCCAGCCGCCGAGGATGGGGCCGGCAATCGGCGCCACCACCGTGACCATCGCCAGCAACGCCAGGGCCATGCCGCGCCTGGCGGGCGGATAGACGGCAATCAGCAGCGTTTGGGTCATCGGGTACAGGGGGCCTGCCACCAGACCTTGAAGCACGCGAAAGCCAATCAGCTCCGGCATCGAGGTCGAGATACCGCACAGAAACGAAGCCAGCACGAACAGAATCGTCGCCCAGAGAAACAGCTTCACCTCACCAAACCGTCGGCTGAGCCAACCGGTCAGCGGCAGCGCGATGGCGTTGCTCACGGCGAACGAGGTAATCACCCAAGTGCCCTGCTCCGAACTCACGCCCAGGTTGCCGGAAATCGTCGGCAGCGCCACGTTGGCGATGGTGGTGTCGAGCACTTGCATGAAGGTCGCCAGCGACAGGCCGATGGTGCTGAGCAGCAGGCTGGGCGGCGTGAAAGAGGCGTTATTGCTCATCGCGAATCCTTTGGAACCTGATTGGCGCAGCGCCTGTTACTGACGCAGCTGACCTTGTGGGAGCGAGCCTGCTCGCGAAAGCGCTGGTTCAGTCAACAGTGATGTTGAATAGAAAACCGCATTCGCGAGCAGGCTCGCTCCCACAGGGTCGGTGTGATGACCAATCAGCGTTGAACGGTTTTGCTGACCGCAGCGCTGTTGTCGTGGATCAACTGAGTGATCATCGCGTCGGCCTCGGCCAACTGACGGTCATACACATTGGTGCTGAACGAAGCCTTTTGCGGCGGCTGTTGTGCCAGCACCGGGCCGCTCTGGTCGCGCAGGTTCACATCGACCTGAGTCGACAGGCCGACCCGCAACGGGTGCTTGGCCAGTTCTTCGGCGTTGATGTGAATCCGCACCGGCACCCGCTGGACGATCTTGATCCAGTTGCCAGTGGCGTTCTGTGCTGGCAACAAGGCAAACGCGCTGCCGGTACCGGCGCCGAGGCTGTCGATGGTGCCGCTGAACTTCACGTCGCTGCCGTAGAGGTCGGCTTCAATGTCTACCGGCTGACCGATACGCATGTCACGCAGTTGGGTTTCCTTGAAGTTGGCGTCGATCCACAGCTGATCCAGCGGAATGACCGCCATCAACGCGGTGCCCGGCTGGACGCGTTGGCCCAGTTGCACGGAACGTTTGGCGACATAACCGGTGACCGGTGCGATCAAGGTGCTGCGGGAGTTGTTCAAGTAAGCCTGACGCAATTGTGCGGCAGCGGACATCACGTCCGGGTGCGACGACACCACGGTGTCATCGACCAGCGCACTGGTGGTTTTCAGTTGCTGTTTGGCGTTGGCCAAGGCGTTTTGCGCCGAGGCCAGGTCGTCGCGAGCGTGGGACAGTTCTTCCTGGGAAATCGCGCCGCCAGCGGCGAGGTTTTTCCGGCGATTGAAGTTGTCCTGAGCCTTTTGCACTTCAGCCTGTTGCGCGTTGACCTGGGCTTTCATGCCGTCGACGTTGCTGTACAAGCCACGAACCTGACGCACGGTGCGGGCCAGATTGGCCTGGGCACTTTGCAGACCGACTTCGGCGTCGTTCGGGTCGAAGTTGATCAGCACCTGGCCTTCGTGAACCAGGTCGCCATCGTCGGCACCGATGCTGACCACGGTGCCGGTGACTAACGGAGTGATTTCCACCACGTTGCCGTTCACATAGGCGTCGTCGGTGCTTTCGTTCCAGCGCCCGTAGAATTCGTGATAACCCCAGACGCCGACACCGGCGAGGATCACCACGATCGTCAGTACAAACAGCATCACTTTGCGTTTGCGCGAATTGCTGGTGTCTTGAGCGTTGTCAGGGGTTTGTGTTGCTGTATCGGCAGTGGCCATGACAAATACCTTGAATTAGTTGTGCTGCGTGGCTGGGGTTGCGTTGGCTGCGGTCAGGGTTTCGCCCTGGAAGCCGCCGCCCAGCGCCTGCATCAGTTGGATCGACAGGTCGATCTGCTCGGCATTCAGGTTGGCCAGCTGACGCTGGGCCTGGAGCAATTGCTGCTCGATGCTGAGCACGTCCAGGTAATTCCCGATGCCGGAACCGTATCGCTGGACCACTGTGTTGTAAGAATCCTGGGCAATGTCGGTGGCGTGCTGCTGAGCGCCGATCTGCCGGCCGATATCGCGCAACTGGTTGATGGTGTCGCTGACATCACCCAGGGCTTTCACCAGGCTTTTGTTGTACTGCGCCACGGCGAGGTCGTAATCGGCATCGCGGGAATCGAGATCGGCGCGCAGGCGGCCACCGTCGAAAATCGGCACAGAGATCGTCGGCGCAATGTTGAAGAAACGACTGGCCGAACCGAACATCGCGTCGCCCAGCAAAGATTCGGCACCGGCCGCAGCGCTAAGGTTCAAGTTTGGATAGAACTGGGTTTTCCCGGCGTCGATGTTCTTGCTCGCCGCCTCAACCCGCCAACGTGCGGCCACCAGGTCTGGACGACGACCGAGCAACTCGGCCGGCAGCACCGAGGGCAACGCGACGGCGCTGGCCTGGAGGATTTTCGGCCGGGCGATTTCGTTGCCGCGATCCGGGCCTTTACCGAGCAAGACGGCCAACGCGATTTTCGCGCTTTGCAGGCGTTTTTCGGCGTCGATCAGGCTGGCTTCGGACGTGGCTTCCAGACTTTCGGTTTGCTGGAACTGGTACTGACTGTCGATCCCGGAGCTCAGGCGACGCTGACTCAGGTCGAGCATTTGTTTGGTGCGCTTGAGGTCTTCACTGGCCAGGTCATAGACGATGTGCGCCTGACCCAGATCGCTGTAAGCGCGAGCGACGTCGGCGGACAAGGTCAACTGAGCGGCCTGTTGATCGACTTCGGCAGCACGGGCCTGACCCAGTGCGGCTTCCCAGGCATCACGCTGACCGCCCCAGAGGTCGAAGTTGTAATTGAAACTGGCGCCGATGTTGCGCACGGTGGAATAAGTGCCGCCCTGCCCGCTCGGGTCCTGATCCCGGGCCAGACGCGACCGGCTGACGCCAGCACTGGCATCGAGGGTCGGCATGCGCGCGGCATCCGCTGCATAAGCGGCGGCGCTGGCCTGGTGGGCGCGGGCGTCGGCGATTTGCATGTCGGGGCTGTCGTGCAGGGCTTCGCGGATCAAGCCGTCGAGCTGTGGGTCGCCGAGGCTTTTCCACCAGTCGCTTTTTGGCCAGGCCGCGGGCGACAAGGTCACGCCGCTGAGTGATTGCCCGGCCTTGAGGTTTTTCGCATCGAGGCTTTTGCCTTCGGTGGTCAGGCCGCTGTAGCTGGCGCAACCGGCCAGGGTCATGGCCGCCAGCACCAGGCTCAGGCCGGTACGCAAGGTTTTACTGCTCATTTGTCACCTACCCGCAGCAACGTGATCGAGTCACCGGCTGCCACCAAAATTTTCTTCAGGATCTGTTCGAGGGTCTGCAACTCCTCTGGGGTGATCGCGCCGGCCAGTTCATTCATCGCGTCGGCGCCGATCTCTGGCAGGCGGTCAGTCAACTGCTGCCCTTGCTCGGTCAGCACCAGCTGAACCTGACGACGATCGGCTTCGGAGCGTTGGCGGGCGAGGAAGCCTTTCTGTTCCAGACGGTCGAGCATGCGGGTCATCGATCCGCTGTCCAGCGACAGGTGACGGCACAGCTCGGCCGGGGTATCGACGCCGAACTGGGCCATGATGATCAGCACTTTGAACTGCGCGGCGGTGATGCCGTGGGGTTCCATGTGCGTGTCGATGATCCGGTCCTTGAGCAGCGCAGCACGCCCGAGCAGGAGGCCGAGATGGCAAGTATGGAATGCGTCTGGGGTGAAATGTTTCATCTGTCCACCAATTAGCTGCCTAGGCAGAGAATGTATGTCGAGATGTTACTGCCTAGGCAGCGAATGTCAACGTAATAGTTAGGTTGCTTGCTATTTAGTTGATAAATGGCGATGGATTTTGCGGTGACCGATCTGACGCCATCGCGAGCAAGCTCGCTCCCACAGGGATCACACTGAACCTTGTGGGAGCGAGCTTGAACTGGCCTAATGATTTTGGACACTTCAATCGGGCGCTATGATGGCGCCCAAATCTGAGGTGTCTGGATATGCGTAAATCTTATTCGAGTGAGTTCAAACTCAAGGCTGCCAGTATGGTGCTGGACGAGGGGCAGTCAGTTCCCGACGTCTGTGCCAGTCTGGATATTGGCCCTACCGCCTTGCGCCGTTGGGTCGATCAGGTTCGCAAAGAGCGCTTAGGTTCAACCCCGGAGGGGGCCAAGGCAATCACCGCCGATCAGCGAGAGATTCAGCAGCTCAAAGCGTTGCTCAGGCAAAAAGACCTGGACATTGAAATCTTAAAAAAGGCCAGTGCTCTCCTGCTTTTGGACTCCAAAGATCATTCTCGTTGATCAATGAGCTGGACGAGCAGTACGGCGTTAACAATTGCTGTCGGGCGTTTGGAGTCAACCGCAGCAGCTTTTACGCCTGGCGTCAGCGCCAAGGCAAGGTGAAGCCTGAGCGGGAGAAACTTAAAGCCGTGCTGGTCGAGCATCACAAGGAATCCAGAGCGTCTGCGGGGTCTCGCACCCTTTCCAAGGAGCTGCAAGCAAAGGGGCATCGTGTCGGGCGGCATATGGCTCGCAGTTTGATGCGCGAAGCCGGTGTTGCCAGTCATCAGCGGCAGCGGCACAAGTACAAATCTTCCGGCGTGGAAGCGTTGGTGGCGCCGCATGTGCTCAAGCGCAAGTTTGATGTCACGGCGATCAACCAGGTGTGGTGTGGCGATGTGACGTACATCAAGGTGGGCAAGCGCTGGATGTATTTCGCGGCGGTGCTGGATTTGTTTGCTCGCCGGATCGTGGGGTGGTCGTTTTCAATGATTTCCGATGCCACGCTGACCTGCGAAGCGTTGCGAATGGCGGTTCAATTGCGAGGTCGTCCAAAAGAGGTGCTGTTTCACTCTGATCAAGGTTGCCAATACACCAGCCACAAATTCAGGAATGAGATGCGTAAGCACGGACTCCTGCAAAGCATGAGTCGTAAAGGTGAGTGCTGGGACAACGCCCCGATGGAGCGTTTCTTTGGGAGCCTGAAATCAGAGTGGGTACCAGAAAACGGCTACAGCTCGGAGCATGAAGCACGCGTGGATGTGCAGCGTTATGTGATGCGTTACAACAACGTCAGACTCCATAGCTACAACGACTACCGGTCGCCGGTAGCCATGGAGAAATTGGCTGCGTGAACCTTAACTGGTGTCCAGAATTACTTGACCAGTTCAGCTTGCTCGCGATTGGAGCGCCTCGGTTTTTTTGAAGGAGCGCGGGGTTAGAAATCCCGCTTGTAGAAGATATCCAGCGAACTGGCCACGCCGCCCGCCGCTTCGAGGTAGACCTTCTTGCTCAGCTTGTAACGCAAGGCGATGGTGTTGGCCGGCTCGAACACGCCAACGCCATAACGCAGGCTGAGCTTCTCGGAGATATTGCCGCTGGCCACCACGCTGGTGGCGCTGCCGCTACCCTCGGTATCGAGCTGAAAATCCTGAATCCCCAGGTTTTTCGCCAAGCCGCTGGTCACTCCCGAACTGCCCATCAAGCCCAACCCGAGCGCGGCCTGGGCGAGCATGTTGTTGTCTTCACCGTTACTGGCCAACGGACGCCCCAGCACCAGATAGGACAACGCCTGCTCCTGGCTCATGGCCGGCTCGGAGAAAATCTGTGTGGTCGGCTGCTCGGCGCTGCCGCTCAGGCGAATGCCGGCGATCACGTCGTCGGTCTGGCGAATCGCTTCGATATCCAGATACGGCTGATCGATCGGGCCGGCAAACAGCAAACGCGCCCGGCGCACGGTCAATCGCTGACCGTAGGCACGGTATCGCCCATCGTTGAGCCAGAGCTCGCCGCGGGTGTCCATGTTGTCGCCGATGTGCACATGACCTTGCAGGTTGGCGGTCAGGCCAAATCCGGCGAAGCTGAGCTTGTCCTGACCGACCACCACATCGACGTCCATCGCCATGGCCATCGGCGGTTTGCCCTCTTCGGTCTGCTGTCCGACGATCACCGTGTCATCGGACACCTTGACCGTCGATGGCGGCAACTCGCGCACGGTGATCTCGCCTTTCGGCACCAGCACTTTGCCGGTGATCGCCAGTTTGTCGTCCTTCACCGAAATCTTCAGGTCCGGCGCCACTTCCAGCTTGGCGTACGGCTCGACGGTGACGGGCAATTGCGTACCTTTGAGCGCCAAATCAACCACCAATGCCTGACCCCAGGCGATGTTGCCGCTCAAGGTGCCCTGCCCGGTCTTGCCGCTTTTCCAGCCGCCGTTCAATTGCACGGTTTCGCCAGCGATCACGGCTTGAAGTTGCAGCGCTTCAAGGTCCATCGGCAGTTCAGGCCCGGAAATCTCGCCGTCGCTGAGCAGCAGATTGCCGTTGACCTGCGGCGCCAGCAGTGTACCTGCGAGCGTGCCGCTGCCATTCAAGCGTCCGGTCAGTTTCTCGACCATCGGTACAAACGGCCGCGCTACCGAAAGGTCCAGTCCATTCAAACGGAATGAGCCGGTCAGTGGCTTGTCCTTCGGTAACGGATTGATCTGCGCCTGGAGCATAAGCTCACCGAGCTTGCCACCAACGAAGTTGAGGTCAGTGTCGATGCGCTTGGGCGTGAGTTTGCTGTTGAGTTTCAGGGTCTGGTACGGGAAGTCCAGCCACTGGTCCTTCTCCTTGATGCGCAACGTGCCGCCGCTGGCATCGATGCTGATCTGGCCGTTCGGGCCGCTGGCCGGCAGGTCCAGTTGCAGGTCGGCGTTGAGTCGTCCCTTCCAGGCGAAATCCTTGGGCAACCACTGAGCCAGGCTGTCGATCGGGAACTGTTTGAGGTGATAACGCAGCTTCGGCTCAGGCATCAGGCGCTGATCCTCACCGCACAGGCTAGCCGGGCCGGACGTCCAGCAGTGAGCGCCAAAATTGATCTTGCCGTCCGCCAGCCGCTCCAACTTCGCCGGACCTTGCAGTTTCCAGTCTTGACCGCCGGCCTGGATATCGCCGCTGGCCAGGCGCCCGCGCCAATTGCCCTGGTCCAGATTGCCGTCGAGGCCGAGCGCGAGTTTCAGCTTCGGCCCTTGCAGGTCGAGGGTGAGTTTCTGGTTTTTGATATCGCCCTGGCCGCTGGCGGTCAGCGTGCCCAGTGACGTCTCACCGGCCTGGATGCCGCTGCCCTTGAGGTCGATTTTCGCGCGCTGCGCGCTGTCGAGGGTGGCGTCCAGGTTCAGGCTTTGCAGGCGATTGTCTTCGAAGGCCAGTTGCGTGCCTTGCAGCCCGAGCTTGCCTTGCGGGGCCTTGAGCGTCCCGGCGACATCGATGCGACCATTGAGCTGACCGCGCAGTTGCGGCCACAGCTGGGCCAGGCGCGGCAGCTTGATATCGATCTGACCGGCGAGCTTCTGTTGCAGGCTGCCCTTGCCGTTGATGCTGTTGTCACCGAGGCGAATCTGCAATGCACTGAGGTTCCATTGCTCGCCGCCGCCATCGGCTTTGGCCTGGATCACTGCCGGCTGGCCGCGCAGTTTGCCTTTCAAATCCAGGTCAGCGGTCAGGCTGAGTTTTTCATTCTTCATCTCGCCTTTGCTGCGCAACGGTCCGGCCAGGATGCCCGGCAACTCCGCGACCCAGTACGCCGGGTTGATCGCCGACAGGTCCAGCGCGGTGTCCCAGGCAATGCCATCGGCGAATTGCAGGTTCAGGTGCCCTTCGGCCTTGCCCTGCCCGGCTTCGAGTTGAATTTGTTGCAGGTAGATTTTCGTCAGATCACCGCTGAACGGGCTGGTCAGGCTGAACGCCCCGGCCGGGCCGTCGAGTGCGGCTTTGAAGCTGCCGAGGTATTTACCGTCGGTGTAGGAGACCTCACCGTTGAAGCTGCGCAACGCCACTTCTGGCTCATCGATCAGCGGATAGAGGCGATGCCACGGGAAATCCAGCCAATCGATTTTTGCATCGGCGCTCAGGCCTTTGCTCCAGTCGAGGTTGCCGGTGAGTTTCAGGCTTTGCTTGTCGTTGGCCGTGAGGTCCAACCCGGCGATCTGAGCGCCGTTGGCGTCGACCTTGCCTTGCAGCAACAACGCGACCGGGCCAAGTTCTGCGGGCAACGTGGCTTTGCCAAGCAACTGGTAACCGTTTTTCAGGTCGCCGTCGCCGGTGAGCTCCAGTTGGTTGAGCTGCAGGGTGTCCGGCAGATCGGCGCCAGGCTTGAAACCGTCAGCGGTGATCCGCACCTTGGCCGGCAGGTTTTCCACCAGCGGTTGCAGTTCGCCGGTCAATTGTCCGTCGAGGTAACCGCTGCTGTCGGCTTTCAGGTTGAGGGTTTTCAGCAGATCGCCTTCAACCTTCAGGGCCAGCGTCCAAGGCCCGGTGCCGGGGGCTGGCAGAGTCAGTTTGCCTTCGGCCTTGAGCGGCCAGTTCCCGCTGGGTTGCAGCAGGCCTGAAAGATTCAGGCTCAGGTCATCCCTTTGCAAATGAACGGAATCGATCTGCAAACCGTTGGCCGTCCAGTGCGCCGCCAGTTGCAGGCCCTTGAGCTCTTCGCTGCCGTTGAACATCAGGCTGCCGACCTGGACATCGCCCAGTTCGATGGCCAAAGGCAGTTTCAAATCCGGGAGACTGATCGGCCCGCTGCTTTCTTCTTCCGTGCCTGGCGGAAACTGCAGGCTGACCTGATCGGCTTTCAATTGCTCGATGCACAGGGTCATGCGCGTCAGGCACAGCGGCGACCAGGCGAAAATCACCTTGCTCAGCTCAACCCGGCTGCTGTCCTGCTGCCACAGCACATGATCGGCACTCCACTGTCCGCCCAAACGGCCCTGGAAATTCTCGACGGTCAAACCCGGCACAAACCCCAGCGCCCAGCGACTGCCCGTTGCCGTGCCCAGTACTGTGGCCACGGCCAAAACGACCAGCATCAGCAGCGCCAGAATCGCCAGCAGCGTTATTTTCAAACCACGATTCACAGCTCAGGCCCCATGGAAAAGTGCAGTCGAATGCCGCCGTCGTCGTCCATCGCATGGGCCAGGTCGAGGCGTATCGGCCCTACCGGAGAAACCCAGCGCACACCGATGCCGACGCCGGTCTTGAGGTCCGGCAGTTCGAGGGTATTGAAGGAATTGCCTTGGTCGATGAAGGTCGCGACCCGCCATTTTTCGGCAATGGAGTACTGATACTCGACGCTGCCGGCAACCATGTAACGGCCGCCGATGCGGTCACCCTCGGAGTTTTCCGGGGACAGGCTCTGATAGTCGTAACCGCGCACGCTCTGATCGCCACCGGCGAAGAAGCGCAACGACGGCGGTACCGATTTATAGCCGTTGGTGGCGCTGCCGCCGACCTGCACCCGCCCGAGGAAGCGGTGTTTGTCGAAGACCGTGGTCAAGCCTTTCACCAACGCGGTGCCGTAAATCAAGTTGGTGTCGGAGCCCAACCCTTCCTTGGCCACTTTGGTCTCGAATCCCAGGCGATAACCGTTGTGCGGGTCGATGCGGTTGTCACTTTTAAGGTAGGAATAGCTGACGCCAGGCATCAGCAATGTGCTGAGCCCCGAGTCGTCGCCGAGCCTGTATTCCTCGCGCTGCCACTTGAGCGACACCACTCGCTGCCAACCGCTGGGCAGCTTGCTGTGCCACTCGGGGCCGATGGTCAGCAGTTTGCTGAGGGAGTCCTTGTCGGCGATTTCTTCATTCTGATAGCCCGCAGCGAACCGCAATTTGTCGGTCAGCGGCGGGTCCAGGGGAATGTCGTAGAACACACCGACGTTCTGCCGGGGCGCCGAAACCTCGGTCTCCCAGCCATAGCTGTGCCCCTGAGGGTTGACCCAATGCCGGGTCCAGTTGGCCTTGATCCGTGGGCCGACGTCGGTGGAATAACCCAGCCCCAGGCCCATGGTCCGTGGTTTGCGGGTTTCGAGTTTGACGTCCACCGGGATCACGTCGTTCTTGGACGCCGTCGGCGCCGCATCCACCCGCACGCTTTCGAAATAGCCGCTCGATTGCATGGCTTGATTGAGTTCGGCGATCAGTTCGGAGTCATAAGGCGCGCCCGCCTTGAAGGGCACCATGCGCAGCAGCAGGTCTTCGTCGAACGGCGTGTCACCTTCGAAACTGACCTTGCCCAGTGAATAGCGCGGGCCGCTGTTGTAGATCAGTTCGATGTCGGCAACGCCGGCTCGCGGGTCGACCGACAATTTCTGGCTGCTGAAGTAACCGCTGAAAAAACCATAGCGCGAGGCCTGATTCTGAATCAGGCGCTTGGCATCTTCGTAATGGCCATGGTTGAGCACGGCGCCGGTTTTCAACGCATCGCTTTTGGGTACACGGAAGGATTTGAGGGAGGCGGCCGGGCCGTCGATGCGAATAGTGACATTGCGCAGGTGCACCGGCTCGCCGGGATCGATGTTCAGCACCAGACGCGGCGTCTTGCCGCCCTTCACATCCGAGTCGATCTGCGGCTGGTAATAACCCAAGGCCTGGGCAGCCTTGCGCGCCTGTTCTTCGGCGCCGCGACTGAAGCGCAGCAAGGCTTCTTCGTCACGATCGCCGAGGCTGCCGATATAGCCCTCTATATTGGCTTTCAGTTCATCGTTGGACGGTTTGATCCGCACATCCAATTCACTTTGCGCCAGCGCCGCGCAGCTGGTAATCAGCATCAGCACGCCGCTGGTCATTCTTCCTGGAAAATTCATAGGCGCGGATGCTATCACGAGCTTGGGAGCGTGATAGAGCCTAGCGTGCGGTGAAAGTTCTACCTTTATGCCGTTGCTGTTTGTAACACCTGAGGATTGGCGTGAAAAAACACGTGTTCGCGGATCGGTCCTACGGCGACTTCTCCTATTTCCTCATAGCCCTGACGCTTATAGAACTCCAGATAACGAGGATTCCCGGTATCGAGGATTACGCCCTCGGAGTGTTCATCCACCGCGCACCAGTTATGCACCGCTTGCAGCAATTGTTCGCCAAAGTGTTTGCCCTGAAATTGCGGATGAACCCCCAGCAATGGCAGCAGGTGCACCGAATCGGACGGCACGCAAGCCATCACGGCATCGTGATACTCGAGATAGCGTCGGGTGCAGCGAAACCCGGTGCTGAGCACCATGCGTAGACGCCAGGCCCAACTTTCAGTGATGCCCAGGCGACGTTGCGGCGGCGCGATCAGCGCGATGCCGATCAACCGGTCGTTGACCAACAGGCCGATGGCCGGCAAGTCCTGAAGAAAGTGTTGTTTGACCAGTTCGCGCACGGTGGCGCGGACCCGCTGTTCATAACCGGGGCGCTCCGCTTCGAACAGGTAGCCGAACGTCGGCTCATGCCGGTAAGCCTGGTACAACAACGAACGTGCTTCGCGGGAATAGCCGCTGTCGAGCATGTGAATATCGGCGATGACGGTCGAAGTTTCGGGCATAACGGTTGATCTCCCCTGGCACAGGTCAGATGACTGCGCTCTTATTGGTACGAGCCTATAAGCAGCGGCACAGTTCCTTGCTGATCCAAATCAGCGTTGCCGCTATCGCGAGCAGGCTCGCTCCCACAAGGTATAGACCAGACTCGTCCCCTGTGGGAGCGAGCCTGCTCGCGATGGCGTCCCTAACTGCCAATATAGATCTGACAGAACACAGTGAATCCCCTCACCCCACGCTGGCCCCATTCCTACATGTCAGCTAGCATCGCCCTTTTGCCAGGACTGCCGACCATGAAGATCGTCTCCTTCAACATCAACGGGCTGCGAGCTCGCCCCCATCAGCTGGCGGCGCTGATCGAAAAGCACCAGCCAGACGTGATCGGACTGCAGGAAACCAAGGTTCACGATGACCAATTCCCGCTGGCCGAGGTTCAGGCGCTGGGCTATCACGTGTATTTCCACGGTCAAAAAGGTCATTACGGCGTCGCCCTGCTCTCGCGTCAGGAACCTATCGCGCTGCACAAAGGTTTCGCCACCGATGAAGAAGACGCTCAGCGCCGCTTCATCTGGGGCACGTTCGCCGACGCCAATGGCGTGCCGGTGACCATCATGAACGGCTATTTCCCACAGGGCGAAAGCCGCGATCACCCGACCAAGTTCCCGGCCAAAGAGCGCTTTTACAGCGATCTGCAGCAATTGCTGGAAACCCAGTTCAGCAACGATCAGCCGGTGGTGGTGATGGGCGACGTGAACATTTCCCCGGAAGACTGCGACATCGGTATCGGCCCGGACAACATGAAACGCTGGCTGAAAACCGGCAAATGCAGCTTCCTGCCGGAAGAACGCGAGTGGATGGCCCGCTTGAAGAACTGGGGCCTGGTGGACAGCTTCCGTCACTTGAACCCGGAAGTGGCCGACCGTTTCAGCTGGTTCGACTACCGTAGCCGCGGTTTTGAGGATGAGCCCAAGCGTGGGCTGCGGATTGACTTGATCATGGCGTCCCATGGGTTGTTGTCACGTGTGAAGGATGCGGGGGTGGATTACGAACTGCGCGGGATGGAAAAACCATCGGATCACGCGCCGATCTGGCTTGAATTGAGCTGATCCCTACCTGTCGACACAGATCAACTGTGGGAGCGAGCCTGCTCGCGAAAGCGATCTTACATTCAACATTTGCGTTGAATGTTACGCCCTCTTCGCGAGCAGGCTCGCTCCCACATTTAAAGACTGTCATCTTTCAGAAACCTTACTGACTTATTCTCCCGGCACTTCCTTTGGCTTATAAGGTGCTGGCATGACGCTGCGCGTGTTGTTCCTGTTGATGCTGTGCGCCTGGCTGCCGCTGACGGCGTCGGCTGGCGCGTTGCCGACGCCCGAGTCTGGCCCGGTGTTGCGCATCCAGGGTTCCAACACCATTGGTGCGGCATTGGGCCCGGCGCTGGTTGAGGGGTTGATGCGCGAACAGGGCCTGCTCAAGGTTCACAGCGAGGCCCCGGACAAAGCCAACGAACTGCGCGTCATCGGCGAAACCGTTCAGGGCCGCCGGGTCGCGGTGGACATCGCGGCCCACGGTTCCAGCACCGGTTTCACCGCCCTGAAAACCGCCACCGCCGACCTCGCCGCCTCCTCGCGCCCGATCAAGGACAGCGAACGGACAGACCTTGCACGCCTGGGCGACTTTAAAAGCCCCGGCGCCGAGCAGGTCATCGCCATCGATGGCCTGGCGATCATCCTTCATCCGCAAAATCCGTTGAGTGAACTGAACACCGAACAACTGGCACGAATCTTCAGCGGCGAGGCAAAAACCTGGGAAGAACTCGGCGGCACCGGTGGGACGATTCATCTCTATGCGCGGGATGACCAATCGGGCACCTACGACACGTTCAAGGAATTGGTCCTCAGCCGTCGTGGGAAAACGCTGAGCAGCGCGGCGAAACGTTTCGAATCCAGCGAGCAATTGTCCGACGCGGTCAGCCTCGACCCGCAAGGTATCGGCTTCATCGGCCTGCCTTACGTGCGTCAGGCCAAAGCCGTGGCGATTGCCGATGGCCAATCCCAAGCCATGTTGCCGCTCAACAGCCTGATTGCCACGGAAGACTATCCGCTGTCCCGCCGGCTGTTCTTTTACCTGCCACCCAATGGGAAAAATCCCTGGGCCGAAGCACTGGTGGCGTTCGCCCAAAGCAGCAAGGGTCAGGCGATTGTCGCGGCCAATGGTTTTATCGCCCAGACCGTCCAGGCCATGACCGTCACACCGAACGCGCTGATGCCTGAGGGCTATCAGGCGCTCAGCCGTCACGCCCAACGACTGACAGTGAATTTCCGTTTCGAAGAAGGCAGTGCGACGCTGGACAACAAGGCCCGGCAGGACCTGTCGCGGGTGCTCGACTATATAAAGCAGCGTGACAAGATCAATCGGCAGGTGACGCTGGTGGGGTTTGGCGACGCCAAAAGTGATCCGGCGCGCGCCGATCTGCTGTCGAAACTGCGCGCGATGGCGGTGCGGCGCGAACTGGTGAAAAGCGGCGTGGTATTTCGCGAGATCCGTGGTTTTGGCGCCGAGATGCCAGTGGCGGCCAATAGCGCGGATGAGGGGCGAATCAAGAATCGGCGGGTTGAGGTTTGGGTGTATTGACGGTGTGTGTGTGTGTGTGTGTGTGTGTGTAGCAGCTGTCGAGCCTGCGAGGCTGCGTTCGGTTCGGGCCGCGTTCGGACGCAGCCGTCGTAAAACCTGTATGTGCGGTCTTCCTGAAACACCGCATCGCCTGATTTCACGACTGCTTCGCAGCCGAACGCAGCCTCGCAGGCTCGACAGCTGCTACACGATGGAGATCAGCCAAGCAGCTTCTGCAACTGCGCCGTGGTGTCCACTGCGCCCATGGTCTTGGCGGCATCCAGCGCAGAGACGCCATTGGCATCCTTGGCTTTCGGGTCGGCGCCTTTGCTGATCAGGTAGTCGACGATTTCGACGCGATTGAACATCGCCGCCATCATCAGCGCAGTACGGCCATCGAAGGACGAACCTTCCACTTGCGCGCCGCCTTCAACCAGTGCCTTGACCACCGCCAGGTCACCCTTGAACGCCGCGCCGGCAATCGGGCTCTGGCCGTTGTCGTTGCGGATTTCCGGGTCGGCCTTGTGCTCGAGCAGGACTTTTACCGTCTCCACATGGCCGTGGTAAGCGGCCAGCATCAGCAAGGTGTCGCCCTTGTGGTTACGCAGGTTCGGCGGCAGGCCCTTGGTCAACAGCGCAGCCATCATGGCCGCATCGCCCTCGCGCGCCTTGTTGAATACCTGTTCGGCAAATTCAGCGGCTTCTTCGGGGGACATCTGGCGGCTTTGGTCTGACATTGGGCACTCCACGTTCGGTTATTCGCAAAGCCGACAGTTTCCCGAGCAGCCCCGAGGCTGTCACTTCTTTTTTCTCATGGACGGCCATAGCCACATTCAATAGCGCTGCATTCAATAACGAAAAGCGCCGCCGTGAATATCCGCCAGCAACTGCGGAGTGACCTGCACATAAGTCTGGGTCCCCGGTAACCAGGCGTAGATCGGATCATCGCCGGTTTTGCCGGGGTCGAAGGCTTCGTCCTTGAGGCGGGTCTTCTGATATTTGAAGGTGCCGGTGGTCTCCATTTTCACTTTGACTCGCAGGAACAACGGCACCGCATAGGCGGGCATTTGCTCTCGGGCGAAAGCCAGTAGCTCACTGAAATCCAGGGTCGCCAGGGACTCGGCTGGCGTAATCGCCGCCATCCCCGCACGCCCGTTGGTGTTGCGGATTTCCACGCCGTAGGCCACGGCCTCGGAAATATTCGGGTGTTGCAGAAGGATGTTTTCGACCTCGGTGGTCGAGACGTTTTCGCCCTTCCAGCGGAATGTATCTCCCAAGCGATCAACAAACTGCGCGTGACCAAAACCGATGTTGCGCAGCAGGTCACCGGTATTGAAGTAACGGTCGCCCTTCTCGAACACGTCGTGCAGCACAACCTTTTCGGTCTTCTGCGGATCGGTGTAGCCATCAAGCGGCGCCTTGTCGTCGATCTTCGCCAGCAACAGTCCCTGCTCGCCTTTGGCGACTTTGCGCATGAAGCCCTGGGCATCCCGAATCGGCGCGCCGCTGTCGTGGTCGTACGCCGCCAACTCCCATGACATCAGGGAAAAACCGACGGTGTTATCAAAGTTAAGGATGTTGGTGAAACCGATGTTGCCGTCGCTGGCGGCGTAGAGCTCGCAGATGTGATTCACACCGAATCGCGTCTTGAACTCGCCCCATGCGCCGGGGCGCAGACCATTGCCGATCATCTTCGTCACGCAGTGCTTGCTGTCGTCGGCGCTGGGCGGTTGATCCACGAGGTAGCGGCACAATTCGCCGACATAACCGAGAGTGGTCGCGCGGTACTTGCGCACATCGTTCCAGAATTGACTGGCGCTGAACTTGCGGCGAATGGCAAAGCCCGAGGCGCCACTGATCGCCGAGCCCCAGCACACGCACAGCCCGGTGGCGTGATAGAGCGGCAAGGTGCAATAGACGACATCCTCCGGGCGCATATCCAAGGCGATCAGCCCGAAGCTTGCGGAGCTGCGCATCCAGCGGCCGTGTTTGAACACCCCGGCCTTGGGCAAGCCGGTGGTGCCCGAGGTGTAGATATAGAAACAAGGGTCGTCGAAAAAAACCTGCTGACTGCTGACGGGGTTGGCGCTGGAGCTGACGACACTGGCGGTCATCAGGTTGATGAACCCGTCGGGCGCAATGCCCGGATGACTGAAGGTGTCTCGATCAGCGACGAACCAGGTGCGCGCCGCCTCGATCGACACCCGTTCGCGAACTGCCGAAAACGCCGGGACCAGCTCTTCTCCGACAATGATCGCCACGGGTGCCACCAGGTTCAGGCTGTGAGCCAGGGTATCGCGGGTCTGCGACGTATTGAGCAAGGCACTGATCGCGCCAACCTTGGCCACCGCCAGAATCGTCACCAGCAGTTCCGGGCGATTCTCGATAAAGACCGCCACCACATCGCCCTTGCGGATGCCTTGGGCAATCAGATGATGGGCAATGCGATTGGCCCATTGGTTGACCTGAAAATAAGTCAGCGCTACCTCGCCCTGCAGCAATGCCGGGCCGTCGGGATTGCGCAACGTCGCTTGCTCGAAGCTCCAGCCCAGGCCACACGGTTGGGTCGGGTCCTTGACGTTGGCGGCTTTCATGCCCTTCACCACGCGAGGAATGGCTTTGGCAATGGAAGGCAGCTTGCGGAGCATCATGCCCCAGGTAATTGTGTCGTGCGGCGTGCGGCTCATGGTTGCTCCCGGTCGATCTTTTTATTGTTCGGGCGGCGTTGATTGAGGCCGAAAATACGTCAGCGGTTCCTGAGCTGTACACGCGGTTTTTGAAATGATTTGTATCCACGTCTGCGGCATTCGAAATCGTGAGCCTGCGCCGGGCAAATGGTTCCATCGAATCGACGTCGACCACGCAAAATGCAGGATGCACGATGGCCATTCATGCAGATTGCACGAAAGTGCAAAATCACTTAAAAACTAACTAATTGATATGTAAGGACTTTTAAAAAATCAGGTGCTGGCACAATCACTGCAACTACCTCTGCATGCTTGCCATTCAAGAGCTAACGGAGCTGATAGACATGAACCTGATCCAAGAAAAATTTTCGTCCCTGTTCTCCAACTTCGAAGTGACCACCCAGCCACGTCCGGACGGCGGCATTCTGCTGACATTGAGCAGCACCGACGGCAAAGTCTTCAAACGCTCGATTTCCTACCAGCAATTGCATGCCGGTGATCAGCTGTCCTGGGTGATCAGTGCCATTCGCCGTGACATCGCCGAACAGGCCAGCGAACTGCCACAGATTTCCATGCTGCAAAGCCAGCAGCGGTTTGCCCTGCCGACGTATCACTCGGTTTAAACCCCTAAAACACTGTGGGAGCGAGCTTGCTCGCGATGGCGGCTGAACATTCAACACTTGAGTTGACTGACAGACCGCTATCGCGAGCAAGCTCGCTCCCACAGGTTATGTGCGACGTGGCTTAGAACGTGGAAGGATCGATCCGCTCAAAATTGTCGACGGTCACATGCCCCGCCAACTCCCCGCCTTCACGGGCCAGCCCGCACGTAGCCATTCCCGCCGTGTGCGCCGCGTCCAGTTCCTCGACGATGTCGGACAGAAACAGGATCTGCGAAGCGTCCAGGCCAATGGACTGGGTAATGCGCTCGTAGGACTGCGCTTCACGCTTGGGCCCCGAGGTGGTGTCGAAATAACCACTGAACAGCGGCGACAGGTCCCCCGCTTCCGAGCAGCCAAAGATCAGTTTTTGCGCCTGAATCGAACCGGACGAATAAACAAACAGTTTGAAGCCTTCCTGATGCCAGCGTCTGAGCGCTTCAACGGCGTCCGGATAAACGTGGCCTTTCAACTCCCCGGCCTGATAACCCTGTTCCCAGACCATGCCTTGCAACGCTTTCAGCGGCGTGGCTTTGCGGTCGTCGGCGATCCATTGCAGAAGAATGTCGATCACCCGCTCGACGTCGGCGTTCGGCTCGTTGGTATCCTGGCGAACGGCGGCCAGTTGCTCGGCAACATCCGCACGCGCGGCGTGCTGGCGAACAAAATCCGGCAAGTGTTTGGTCGCGTAGGGAAACAGCACGTCGAACACAAAACTCACCGCGCTGGTGGTGCCTTCGATGTCGGTGAGAATCGCTTTGATCGGCATCGCCTCAGTCCTCAAGACGCGGGAAGCAACTGGCGATGTCGTCGCCGGTGAAATTGGCCACCCAGCCTTCAGGGTTGTTGAACAGGCGGATCGCGACGAAATGCGGATGCTCGCCCATGTCGAACCAGTGCGGGGTGCCGGCCGGCACCGAGATCAGGTCGTTTTTCTCGCACAGCACCGCGTAGACGTAATCGTCAATGTGCAGGGTGAACAAGCCACGGCCGGCGACGAAAAATCGTACTTCGTCTTCGCCATGGCGATGTTCGTCGAGAAACCTGGCGCGCAATTCGGCTTTTTGCGGGTGATCGCTGTTCAGGCTGATGACATCGACGGTGATGTAACCGCGTTCGGTCATCAGCTTGTCGATTTGTTCCTGATACGCGGCGATCACTTCTTCCTGACTGGCGCCGGGCTGGATTTTCGCCGCGGCTTGCCAGCGGTCGAAACGCACGCCCTGCTCGGCCAGGGTCGAGGCGATGTCTTCGAAATGCGTCAGCACCTTGTTCGGTAAATCAGGGCTTGAGACGTGGTAAACGGACAGGCTGCTCATCAGGGCAACTCCTTAACGGTTCATGCTTGACGGTTCAAGAGTGAGCGCATCTTCAACTCGCACTCGAACAAAAATTCAAAGGCCTCGATCTGCCGCAGCGCATCGCTCATGCGCGCGCCCCAGGTGTAGAGGCCGTGGCCGCGGATCAGGTAGCCGACGCAATCGGGATGGGCCTGGAGCCAAGGCTGCACCTTGGCGGCGAGGCGCGCAATGTCCTGATCGTTGTCGAAAATCGGCACACGTACCCGGGATTCGTGGGTCGACACACCACTGAAGGCTTTTTGCAGTTCGTAGTCTTCGAACTCGATGAAGTCTTGCGGCGTCAGGCGCGACAGCACCGTGGCGTTCACCGAATGCGTGTGCAGCACCGCGCCGATCTCCGGGCGCCAGTTGTAGAGCTGGGTGTGCAACAGGGTTTCGGCGGACGGTTTTTTGCCCGGTTCCAGGCTGTTGCCAGACAGATCGGTGGCCAGCACATCATCGGGGCCAAGCTGACCTTTGTGCTTGCCGGACACCGTCAGCAGCGCTTCAGTCGGCGACAGGCGCGTCGAGTAATTGCTGCTGGTGGCCGGCGACCAGCCGCGGCCATACAGAAAAAGCCCGGCATCGATGATTTCCTGGGTGAGGTGCTCACGGGTAAGGCTCATGGCCGGTCCTCTTGCATACGTGTGGCAATGATAACGGCTGCCGCGAAGGCTGCGAGGCTGGCAATACTAAAGGTCAATGCGGGGCCGAGGGCATTCCAGCTGTAGCCGGAATACAACGCGCCCAGTGCGCCGCCAGTGCCGGCCAGTGCGGCATACAACGCCTGGCCCTGCCCTTGTTGGCGTGCGCCGAAGCTACGTTGCACGAACTGGATGGCAGCCGCGTGAAAGCTGCCGAATGTCGCCGCGTGCAGCACCTGGGCAATCAACAGCACCCACAGGAACTCAGCAAACGAACCGAGCAACAACCAACGCAACGCCGCCAGCAGAAAACTCGCCAACAGCACCCGTCGCACGGAGAAACGCGCGAGGATCTTGCTCATGGCCAGAAACATCAAGACTTCGGCGACCACACCGACCGCCCAAAGCACGCCGATCAGCCCACGGCTGTACCCGAGTCGCTCCAGGTGCAAGGTCAGAAAGGTGTAATAAGGACCGTGGCTCATCTGCATCAGCGCCACGCAACCGTAAAACGCCAGCACCCCGGGATTGCGCAATTGCTTGAGAAACCCATCTCCCGCAATTCGATTGCCCTGAGCCGGTTGGGCGTTCGGCACCCACAAACTGCTGACCACGATCCCGGCCATGATCAGCACCAACGCCAGCGGATAGATATCCAGGCTCAACCATTCGAACAGCCGGCCAAGCGCAACCACGGTGATGATAAAACCGATGGAACCCCACAGGCGGATCTGACTGTAACGATTAGTCTGGCCCTGCAAGTGCGCCAACGTGATGACTTCGAACTGCGGCAACACCGCGTGCCAGAAGAACGCGTGCAAGGCCATGACCATCGCCAGCCAGGCGTAGGTCTTGCTGACGAAGATCAGCGAAAACGTCAGCAGCGTGCACACCGCACCAAAGCGCACGATGGCCAGGCGTCGGCCGGTGTAATCACCGAGCCAGCCCCAGATGTTCGGCGCCAAGCAACGCATCAGCATCGGGATCGCCACCAGCTCGCCGATGCGCGCGCTGGAAAAGCCCAGGTGATCGAAGTACAGCGCCAGAAACGGCGCTGTCGAACCGAGCAAGGCGAAATAGAACAGATAGAAACTGGAGAGCCGCCAGTACGGGAGCGCCGCTGTTGTCATCTGACAGCAGCGGCTTTGAGGTCAGCCATTAAAGCTGACCCAGCACCGGCGTGCTCACGCGCACGTCCAGGTTCTGCCCGCGGTGACGCAACAGGTGATCCATCAGCACGATGGCCATCATCGCTTCGGCGATTGGCGTGGCGCGGATGCCGACGCACGGGTCATGACGCCCCTTGGTGACGACTTCCACCGGGTTGCCATGGATGTCGATGGAACGACCCGGCGTGGTGATGCTCGAGGTTGGCTTGAGTGCCAGGTGCGCGACGATCGGCTGACCCGACGAAATGCCACCCAAAATGCCGCCCGCGTTGTTGCTGAGGAAACCTTGCGGGGTCATTTCATCGCGGTGCTCGGTGCCGCGCTGGGCAACGCTGGCGAAACCGGCGCCGATTTCCACGCCTTTGACTGCGTTGATGCTCATCAGCGCGTGAGCGAGTTCGGCATCGAGACGGTCGAAGATCGGCTCGCCGAGGCCAGGCATTACGCCTTCAGCGACTACGGTGATCTTCGCGCCGACCGAATCCTGGTCGCGACGCAACTGGTCCATATAGGCTTCCAGCTCCGGGACTTTGTCCGGATCAGGGCTGAAGAAGGCGTTTTCCTCCACCGAATCCCAGGTCTTGAACGGGATTTCGATCGGGCCGAGCTGGCTCATGTAGCCACGAATGACGATGCCCTGAGTGGCCAGGTATTTTTTCGCAATCGCCCCGGCGGCCACGCGCATGGCCGTTTCGCGGGCCGAACTGCGACCGCCGCCACGGTAATCGCGCTCGCCGTATTTGTGGTGATAGGTGTAGTCGGCGTGGGCCGGGCGGAACAGGTCCTTGATCGCCGAGTAATCCTTGGACTTCTGGTCGGTGTTGCGGATCAACAGGCCGATGGGGCAACCGGTGGTGCGCCCTTCGAACACGCCGGAGAGGATTTCGACTTCGTCGGCTTCCTGACGCTGGGTGGTGTGGCGGCTGGTGCCGGGTTTGCGGCGATCCAGGTCACGCTGCAGATCCTCCAGAGAGATCTCCAGGCCCGGCGGGCAGCCGTCGACAATGGCGACCAACGCCGGGCCATGGCTTTCGCCCGCGGTGGTGACAGTGAACAGCTTGCCGTAGGTATTGCCGGACATGCAGGACGCTCCGTGAATTCGAACCAAATACGTAATGCGCGCCAGTATACGCAGGCTACCCAACTAGTTCATCCTCGAACCTTATGGGTGCCTGCGAGTCCAACCGGCACCTTGTTCATGATGGCGTGATGATGCTGCGAGTTATAGCCTTGAGCCTTACCCTCTTTACCGGCTTTGTACAGGCCACCGTCCTGCAACGCCCGATCACATTGGACACCGGCACCGGTGAGCTTTTCGGCTCGTTATTGCTGCCCAAGTCCGACACGCCGGTACCGGTTGTCCTGATCATTTCCGGCTCCGGTCCTACGGATCGTGACGGAAACAACCCCGACGGTGGACGCAACGACAGCCTCAAGCGTCTCGCTTGGGTCCTGGCCAAACACAACATCGCCAGCGTGCGTTATGACAAACGCGGCGTGGCGGCGAGTCTTGCGGCGACCCTGGACGAACGCAATCTGTCGGTTGAAGCCTATGTGGCCGACGCCGAGGCCTGGGGCCAGAAGCTCAAAACCGACCCGCGCTTTGGCCAGCTGATCCTGCTGGGCCACAGCGAAGGCGCCTTGATCGCCAGCCTCGCGGCGCCGAGCCTGGATGCCGCCGCGGTCATCTCCATGTCCGGCAGCGCCCGGCCGATCGATCAGGTGTTGCGCCAACAATTGAGCAATCGCCTGCCGCCAGCACTGATGCTGCGCAGCAATGAACTGCTCGACAGCCTCAAGGCCGGCCACACTGATGACAACGTTCCGCCGCAGTTGCAGGTGATTTTCCGCCCGAGCGTGCAGCCGTATCTGATTTCATTGTTCCGCCAGGACCCGGCGGCGGCGTTCGCCAAGTTGAAGATGCCGGCGCTGATCATCCAGGGCAGCAATGACATCCAGGTCGGCGTCGGTGACGCCAGGCTGTTGAAGGCCGCCAAACCGGACGCCGAACTGGCGCTGATCGAGGGCATGAACCACGTGATGCGCATCGTGCCCATCGATGTAAAACGGCAATTGGCCTCTTATAAGGATCCGCAATTGCCGCTGGCGGCCGAACTCGGCACGCGAATCCTCGGGTTTATTGACGGACTTCGCACCAGTTAAGCGCTGTTTGCCCTCTAGTCTTAAAAAAAACGGCCGATAAGCCTTTGTCGCCAGCGCTATGACTGGCGGCAAGCAGAGCTTGGACAGGATCTCGCCGTTATGACTGATACCCAGACTTCACCCGACACCACTGCTGAAAAAGACGCACCACCAGTGGTCGAGCTGCCGTGGGCGGACGTCCACGCCGAGCACCACAAGATGCTCCGTCTGGCGCCATTGCAAACCGACCGCAACACCGGTGGACGGCCGCTGCGCTTTGTTGAATTCGGTTACGCCGAGCGCAACAACAAGGAACACAGCCTGATGCGCATGAGCATTTCGCTGCCCGGCCAGCGCGTGCGCAAAGAACAGAATCATCTGGACGTGTGGGTCGATCACGCCACCAAGCGCGTGCATTTCGGGCCTGACAGCGGTTTGCAGATCGAACCGATGAACCGTGGCATCGGTCGCTATATGGCCGCTCAGGGCATTACCTGGGCGAAAAAGAGATGGCCCGGCTACACCGTCGACGGCACCGACCTGAACAACAAGGATGCGCTGAACGAAGACACTCGCCTGCGTCGCGATCACTTTTTGCGGATGCATGGTTTCGACGTGATCTACGCCGACGCCCAGCATTTGAAGGGCAGCGTCAAAGAAGTGCAGGTCGGCGACCTGTTGGGTGACTGGAGTACGGAAAAACTGCAGGTCGTGGAAATTCTTGAGGCGGCGCAGATGCTCCAGCAAGCCGAGCAAAATCTCGCCGAGCAGGAAGTCAAACTCAAGAAACACGAAGAAAAGGTCAGCAAGTACAAGCGCGAAGACGCCGGACTGCGCTTTACCATTACCTGTCTGGTGGCGTTTGCGGTGTTTCAGGCGGGGTTGTTGATCTGGATTGCCACGCACCGGTGATCGCGCAGACCTGATCGTTCCCACGCTCCGCGTGGGAACGATTGTTACGGGTTAAACTCGGGAAGCGAATAGCGCCTGATGGTTGCGGCACTGTTCCGCCGTCAGCATGAACACGCCATGCCCACCACGCTCGAAATCAAGCCAGGCGAAGTCGACTTCCGGGTACAGCGCCTCAACGTGAACCTGGCTGTTGCCCACCTCGACAATCAGCAAGCCCTTCTCGGTCAGGTGATCCGCCGCTTCGGCGAGCATGCGACGCACCAGGTTCAAACCATCATCACCGCAGGCCAGGCCCAGCTCCGGTTCGTGCTGGTATTCGTCCGGCATGTCGGCGAAATCTTCCGCATCGACGTAAGGCGGGTTTGACACGATCAGGTCGAAACGCTGACCCGGCAAACCATCGAAACCATCGCCCTGAACCGTGTATACCCGCTCATCGACGCCATGGCGCTCGATGTTCTGGTTGGCCACTTCCAGTGCTTCGAACGACAGATCGGCCAACACCACTTCGGCGTTCTGGAACTCGTAGGCACAGGCAATACCGATGCAGCCGGAACCGGTGCACAAGTCGAGAATCCGCGCAGGTGCGGTACCCAGCCACGGAGCGAAACGTTTTTCGATCAGTTCGCCAATCGGCGAACGAGGGATCAAGACGCGCTCATCGACAATGAACGACATGCCGCAAAACCACGCTTCACCCAACAGGTAGGCGGTAGGAATGCGTTCTTCGATACGGCGCTTGAGCATGCGTTGCAGCTTGACCAGCTCGTCTTCTTCAAGATTGCAGTCGAGATAGCTGTCGGCGATTTCCCACGGCAAGTGCAAGGCACCCAACACCAACTGACGCGCTTCGTCCCAGGCGTTGTCGGTCCCATGGCCGAAAAACAGATCCTCCCCATGGAAGCGGCTGACGGCCCAACGGATATGGTCGCGCAGGGTACGAAGTCGGGAAGTGATCACGGGGCAAACTCCAAAAAAAACGACTGGCGATTCTAACAGCCAAAACGCGTCTCGACGACGCGGGAAAACTACCGGCGCAAATGTAGGACTATTCTATTTTTTCGGCCGGCTATTGAACAAAACGAGCCTATTGACAAGGCTGCGAGCCAGCAAAGACGGCGCCTACGATGGTAGCGATTCACAGAAGCGCTCAGCCAGAGGACAATGTCGCAAAAGCCCCACTCGAAGGAGCCCCAGAATGTCCGTTCCAAAAACGATGTTTCAACTCAGCGGCCGCGGTTATGCAGCAGCCGTTCTGAGCCATGCGACCCTTGTCATCATCGATGCCCAGAAAGAATACCTCAGCGGCCCGTTGGCCCTGATCGGCATGGATGCTGCCGTCGCGAACATCAAGCAACTGGTGGCCGCTGCCCGTGCAGCCGGCCGGCCGATCGTCCATGTCCGCCACCTCGGCACCGTCGGTGGGCTGTTCGATCCACAAGGTGAGCGCGGTGAGTTCATCCCGGGCCTGGAACCACAGGGCGACGAAACCATCATCGGTAAATTGCTACCGAGTGCGTTCCACGGCACCGAACTGCTGGAACGCCTGCAGAATCTCGGCTCCCTGGACCTGATCGTGTGCGGTTTCATGAGCCACTCCAGCGTCAGCACCACGGTGCGCGCCGCGAAGAACCTGGGCTTTCGTTGCACGCTGGTGGAAGACGCCTGCGCCACTCGCGACCTGCCTTACAAGGGCGGCGTATTGAGCGCAGACCACGTTCAGCAGACCGAAATGGCGATCATGGCGGACAACTTCGCCACCCTCGCGCTGACTCACGAACTGATCTGATTGACGCTCGATGAGCGGTCCATGCCGCCGCTCATCCGCAAAAACCTATCATTTGCTGTAATTGTCTTAGCCTCAGGAACATCCCGGTCAACTCCCGGTCGAAGGGCCGATACCCATTGAGGAAGGTCGGAATGAAGTTATCCGATGGTTTTGACGCTCGCCGCTTGCGGCCCAAAGGCCAACGCAACTGGCGTTTTCGAATCGGCGCGGCATTTGCTGCCTTGCTGTCGATGAGCGGTGTGTTGCTGGCGATGGCAGGCATAGCCAGCCTGCTTGGCCACGCGCCCGCCCTGGGCGAGTTGAATACCAACCGGGTCGGTTCGGCAGTGATTCTGGCGATTGGCCTGTTCGTGCTGTACCTCGGCGTGTGGCTGTGGCGCCGCTGCCGTCGCCGCTCGCGGCAGTCGCAAGAACTGAACATCTCCCCGCATTTGATGAAAAAGCACGACTGAGCCGAGTGCTGCGCGTTTTCTCGCGCCCCATTCGCCTCGAGTTGGGTAAACTGGCCGCCCTTCGCGGAGGCTGACATGCAAGACGACGATTTTTCCCTGTTCAAAAGCGCGATCCAAGGCGTCAAGCCGATCAAACACGATCGCGCCGAAACCGGCAAACCCAAGGCTGACCGCGCACAAATCGCCAAGTTGCGACAAGCCGCCACCGTACGCACCGATGCCACCACCGTTGACGGGCTGTCCGATCAGTTCGTTATCGATGTTGGCCCGGAAGACGAGCTGATGTGGGCGCGTGACGGTGTTCAGGAAAGCCAGATGCGCAAGCTCAAGATCGGACAGATTCCGTTCGAAGGCAGCCTCGACCTCCATGGCATGAACGTGGAAAAGGCTCGGGAAACCCTCTGGGCGTTTCTGGCCGAAGCGACCAAATTCGAAATCCGCTGCGTACGCGTCACCCACGGCAAGGCCGTGCGTCTGGACGGCAAGCGGCCAATGATCAAAAGCCACGTCAACACCTGGCTGCGCCAACATTCACAAGTGCTCGGCTTCACCTCGTGCCAAGCGAAACACGGCGGCGCCGGAGCGGTTTATGTGATGCTCAAACGAACCATGATGGAAGGTCGCGACGAGTAAAGCGGTCGCCTGGCAAATTATCGGGATAACGATTTGCAATGATATGGGAGCTCCCGTAATACTTCGCAGATGGAATTTAAAGAACGACTCAAAGCAGCCCGCCAACACGCCAAGCTCAATCAGACCGAGCTTGCCGAACGCGCAGGCCTGACGCAAACCTCAATCTCCGACCTCGAGCGCGGGAAATCGAAGGCAACAGCCTTTGCTGCCCAGATCGCTTCAGCGTGTGGCGTTTCACCGATGTGGCTGGCTGAAGGTGTCGGTGACATGCTTAAAGGGGTGTCCGATGCTGTTCCGTTGAATCGCCCCCCTCCAAGCGTTTCAATGTCAGACATCCAGCCTTGGGACGACAGCACGCCCCTGGATGACGACGAGGTTTATGTCCCCTTCCTGCGTGAAGTTGAGCTGGCGGCCGGTTCAGGCCGTTTCGTGATCGCGGAAAACGACAGCGCCCGACTGCGCTTCTTCAAGAAAGACCTGCGTCACAACAACGTGCAGTTCAACGACGCCAAGTGCGTGGTGGTGAGCGGAAACAGCATGCTCCCGGTACTGCGCGACGGCGCTACCGTTGGTATGAACGTCGGAAAGAACTCGCTGGGCGACATCGTCGACGGCGACATGTACGCGATCAACCACAACGGCCAGCTCCGCGTGAAACAGGTCTACCGACTGCCCAGTGGCATCCGCCTCCGCAGCTTCAACCGTGACGAGCATCCAGACGAGGACTACACCTTCGCCGAGATCCAGGAGCAGCAGCTTGCGATCCTGGGTCATGTCTTTTGGTGGGCGATGTATTCGCGGTGAACTGAGTTGCGGTGATTCGTGAGCGTTTAGTGCCATAACGTGCAATACAGTAAATCGACGCCCATCCAAGAAAAGCCCGCCAAGCGCGGGTTTTTTTGTATTTGGAATATAGGCACGGAATAAAATATGGGAATACCCATTGACACAAAATATGGGAACACCCATATTTGTACTCAAGCCAACGGGTAATCGATCGGAAGCTGCCAGGCATCACTTCTGCCCATTCACTGAGTGGGCAGTGGGATGTAGGCCTGCATCAAACGCAAGGCTCACCTGAGCAAAAAGCGACATCAATGGACTGAGGCAAAAACCATGACTGTAGACATCAGCAACTTCACCATCGCTACCCCGCTTCCAATCTCCGACACCAACCCGATTGCGCTTGAGCTCATCGGCTGGCGCGCACTTCTCGAATGCCCCGACGTCATCTCAATGCTTGAAGATGGTTCGCTGCAGATGACGGCGCCGACACTTGGAGCCTCGAGCAAGAGCACACTACGAACCCGCTGTGAGTGGAAAGAGCCTGGTTACTGGCTGTTCTCCAGCGCAGCGGACCACTGGAACCGCCAGGAAATGCGACTGACGAAGGTCAACTCGCTGCAGAAAGTCGTGATCGGCCAGATCCATGTGAAGGATTCAGAGCGACCTCCGGTAAAGGTGTTCTGGAACAAAGGAAAAATCACCATGGGGTTCCGAACCAGTTACCTCCAGGACGATCCGGTCAACTCGACGATTTTGGAGAACGTGCCGCTCGGTGCACTTTTCAAAATCAACATTCACGCCAATTCGAGCGGCGCCGTCTCTGTATCGGCTAGCTGTAACGGCGTTAAATCCACTTCCGCGATCATGCGCCTCGACAACACCTGGGACACGAAAACTCTCGCCTTTCACGGGGGCGTGTACAACCAGATCGATTACTCCGACACTACCGACCCGCTAGACGGTTCTGTCTGCATCATCAGCGATCTGTCGATCACTCACGCCTGATACGACCTGCTCGGCCTGATGAGCAATACAGGCTTCAGGGAAGCATCACTGCTGCACCTTGGCGACAGGGTGTAGCGGGATGCGCAAACCCGAAATGACCGATTTGGGGATTCGCGCCCGCCGGCAATACAACTGCCGGCACACATACGCTACCATGTGCCTCATGTCGGGGATGAACCCTGCGATTATTGCCACTCAGCTCGGTCATAGCGTTCAGATATTGCTATCGACCTGCACCCGATGGATCAACGCCAGCACCGACTGGGGTGAGCTCGGGAAGATTGAAAAGAGCTTGATTGGTACACAATTGGTACAGACAGAAACAGTACCCCTCTGAAACCCGTATGGAATCAGCCTCTGTGACACTGGAACAGAACTACACCGCGATTCTCGGCCAATTGGGCGAGGACGTCTCCCGCGAGGGCCTGCTCGACACGCCAAAACGTGCCGCCAAAGCCATGCAGTACCTCTGCCGCGGTTATGAACAAACACTGGAAGAGGTCACCAACGGTGCCTTGTTCAGCTCCGACAACAGCGAAATGGTGCTAGTGAAGGACATCGAGCTCTACTCGTTGTGCGAACACCACCTGCTGCCGTTTATCGGCAAGGCTCACGTCGCCTACATCCCGAGCGGCAAGGTATTGGGCCTGTCGAAAGTCGCGCGGATCGTCGATATGTACGCCCGCCGCCTGCAGATCCAGGAAAATCTCAGCCGCCAGATCGCCGATGCGGTCCAGCAAGTCACCGGCGCTTTGGGCGTTGCGGTGGTGATCGAGGCCAAGCACATGTGCATGATGATGCGCGGTGTGGAGAAACAGAATTCGTCGATGATCACGTCAGTGATGCTGGGTGAGTTCCGCGAAAACGCGGCCACCCGCAGCGAGTTTCTCAGCCTGATCAAGTAATTCGCAGCAGAAGAAAACCGGCATTCATCGCCGGTTTTTTTTCGCCGGTGAAAAATCAGGTAAGCTGCGCGCCTTCTGTTTGCCCCTGTGAGGCTTATACCGTGTTCGTTAAAGCGCTTCGTGTCGGCCTTGGCCAACTGATCATCTTCATCGACTTCATTACCCGCCCAGGCAAAAAGCAGCGCCCTGCCGAGGTTCAGGCTCAGATCAACACAGCGGCCAAGGACCTGACCCTGTATCAGTTCCACGCCTGCCCGTTCTGCGTGAAAACCCGCCGCACCCTGCGCCGCTTGAACGTGCCAGTGGCGTTGCGCGATGCGAAGAACAATGAACAGGATCGTCAGGCCCTGCTGGAACAGGGCGGCAAGATCAAGGTGCCGTGCCTGCGCATCGAAGAGAATGGCCAGACGACCTGGATGTATGAGTCCAAGGTGATCATCGATTATCTGGACAAGCGGTTTGCCGCAGCCTGAAGCCGTACAGATTTCGGATAAAAATAAACCGGCCCATTGGCCGGTTTATTTGTTTTTGCACCCTCTCATACCTGCAGCTTCAAGCCGCTTGCGCTGCCTGAGCCTGACGCAGCACCGCTGCCAACCGCTTGAGCCCTTCGTCCAGCCGTGCCGGGGCGATGTGGCTGAAGTTCAGGCGCAAATGCCCCGGATTGCTGTCCGGTTCGGGGAAGAACGGCTCGCCCGGCATGAACGCCACATCCGCTGCCAGTGCGGCCTTGAGCAACGTACGCGTGTCCATCGGCTGCTTGAGAGTCAGCCAGAAAAACAGCCCGCCCTGCGGCACGTTCCAGTCCGCCAAATCAGCAAAATGCGTTTCCAGGGCTGACTGGAACGCGTCCCGACGAACCCGGTAGAAGTCCCGCAGCTCGCTTAAGTGATGCTGGAATTTGTCGGTGCCGATCCACTGCAGCGCTTGCCACTGGCCCACGCGATTGGTGTGCAGGTCCGCCGATTGCTTGAGTTTCAGCAAGTGCGGAAAGAGATCCGGACTGGCGATCAGATAACCGACTCGCAATCCGGGCAGCAAGGTTTTCGACACGGTGCCGGTGTAGATCCAGCTGGCCTTTTTCAAGCGGCTGACAATCGGCGTGGCGCTGCCACCGTCGAAGGTCAGCTCGCGGTAAGGCTCGTCTTCGATCAAGGTCACGCCGAACTCATCGAGCAAGGCTGCCACGGCATCGCGCTTGGCTTCGCTGTAGCGCACGGCTGAAGGATTCTGAAAAGTCGGGATCAGGTAGATGAACGCCGGACGGTGTTTTTCCAGACGAGTACGCAACTGCACCAGGTTCGGGCCATCAGCCTCCAACGGGACAGTGATGCAGTCGGCGCCGAACAGCTGAAAAATCTGCAACGCCGCCAGATAAGTCGGTGCTTCAAGCAGGATCTCGGTGCCTTTGTCGATGTACAGCTTGGCCGCCAGATCGAGGGTTTGCTGGGAGCCGCTGACCACCAACACCTGACTCGCCTCGCAGGGTACGCCCATCGCCCGCGCCTCTGCTGCCAGCGCTTCACGCAGCGCCGGTTCACCTTCGCTCATGCCATATTGGCCCATGGACAGCGGCATGTCGGCCCACTCGACTTTTGGCAGCATGGCTTCGGCGGGCAAGCCGCCGGCGAACGACATCACTTCCGGGCGCTGGGCGGCGGCGAGAATTTCACGGATCAAAGAACTTTTAAGGCGCGAGACACGTTCGGAAAATGCCATGGGGTCACCGGTAGCGAGGCCTGAGAAAAATGAGTCAAACTGATTGACCGAAATTACGACAGACCGGACGGATACGTCAACATGCTTGACCTTAAAAACCCCGCGACTCAGCAACAAGCGATGGAAGCGTTTTTCTTCGGTTACCAGGCGTTCACTGCGAAAGCCGACGAAATGCTCGAGCGTCGTGGCTTGAGCCGGGTGCATCAACGCATTGTGTTTTTCATCGCGCGCTACCCGAACTTGAGCGTCAAGGAGTTGCTGGCATTGCTCGGGGTGACGAAGCAGGCGCTGAATATTCCGCTGCGTCAGTTGGTGGAAATGCATTTGGTGAACAGTGTCGCGTCCCAGACCGATAAGCGTAAGCGGTTGCTGGAGCTGACCGACGATGGCGCGCGGTTTGAGCAGTCGTTGCGGCGTGAGCAGGTGAAATTGCTGGAGCGAGTGTTTGCCGAGGCGGGTGAGACGGCGGTGAATGGGTGGCTGGCGGTGAATCTGGCGCTAGGTAAAAGTCAGGTGGCTGCTGATTGAGTTTTTCCCTGGTGGATTTGTAGGGACCAGAACAGGCGATATATCCCTATTGCCAAACTTTTCGTCTACAAAATCAAAAACATTATTTGCTTTATTTGTATACAAAAGCATAATCCACTTCGTGCGAGTTCCTGACCAAGCGGTCAACAAATCGCAAGCACCTCAAAGGGTCGCTGCCACCCTCATGGGTCCGGCCCTGGAAATAACAATAAAACTCTTGAGGAGTATTCGCTGTGGAAAGCCGCAAATCCGAAGCCCCGACGCTGGAACTCTCGCCGCCATTACGCAATGGCTGGCTGGAGCGCATCTTCAAACTCAGCTTGCATGGCACCACGGTGAAGACCGAGTTGATTGCCGGTCTGACAACCTTTATCACCATGGCCTACATCATCTTCGTTAACCCCAACATCATGGCCGATGCCGGGATCGATCACGGTGCCGCGTTCGTCGCCACCTGCATCGCCGCCGCGTTGGGTTGCCTGTTGATGGGCCTGTACGCCAACTGGCCGGTTGGCCTGGCGCCGGGCATGGGCTTGAACGCCTTCTTCACTTACACCGTGGTCGGCACCATGGGCTACAACTGGGAAACCGCCCTTGGCGCGGTGTTTGTTTCCGGTGTGTTGTTCATGTTCCTGACTTTTTCGCGGATCCGCGAATGGCTGCTCAATAGCATCCCGGTCAGTTTGCGCTTTGCCATGGGTGCCGGTGTGGGCCTGTTTCTGGGACTGATCGGCTTGAAAACCGCGGGCATCGTGGTCGACAGCCCGGCCACCCTGATCAAGCTCGGCTCCCTGCGCGAACCTGGTCCGCTGCTGGCCGCCATCTGCTTCCTGATGATCGCCGTACTCAGCTATCACAAAGTGTTCGGCGCGATCCTCATCAGCATCATCACCGTCACCCTGGCGGGTTGGGGCCTGGGCCTGGTGCACTACGAGGGCCTCATGTCCGCCCCGCCGAGCCTGGCGCCGACCTGGATGGCCATGAACATCGCGGGCGTGTTCAACGTCAGCATGATCAGCGTGGTGCTGGCCTTCCTCTTCGTGCACATGTTCGACACCGCCGGCACCCTGATGGGCGTCGCCCAGCGCGCCGGCCTGGTGAACGCGGATGGCAAGATCGAAAACCTCTCCCGCGCCCTGAAAGCCGACAGTGCTTCCAGCGTATTCGGTGCGATGGTCGGTGTTCCGCCGGTCACCAGCTACGTGGAAAGTGCCGCGGGTGTAGCCGCTGGTGGTCGGACTGGTCTTACCGCAGTGACCGTAGGTGTGCTATTTATTGCCGCAATGTTTTTCGCACCGCTGGCTGGCATGATCCCCGCTTACGCAACCGCCGGTGCGCTGATTTATGTGGCGATGCTGATGATGGGCGGCATGGCGCACATCGAATGGGACGAAGCGACCGACAGCATTCCGGCGATCGTAACCGCGATCATGATGCCCCTGACCTTCTCGGTCGCCGACGGCATCGCGCTGGGCTTTATCACTTACGTGGTACTGAAGGCCTGCACCGGTAAGCACAAGGAAATTTCCATCAGTCTGTGGGTGCTCTGCGCGATCTTCATCGCCAAGTTCATTTTCTTGTAAGCCGTCTACGTTTCAAAAACGGTGTTTCAAAACAGCCTCACCCCGTCGGGTGAGGCTTTTGTGCAAATGGAGGAAAGTGATGAGTCTGGAAACCTGGCTGCTGTTCAGCGGCGCTGCGCTGGTGGTAATCCTGATCCCGGGGCCACTGTCTTTGCTGATGATCAGCAACAGTCTGAATTACGGTTTGCGCCGTTCTTACCCGGCGTTTCTGGGTGGCGTGATTGCGTCGATCTGCTTGCTCAGTGCGTCGGCGCTGGGTTTGGGCGCCTTGCTGCTGGCGTCGGAACAGCTGTTCAGCGCCTTGAAGATCGTCGGTGCGCTGTACCTGTTCTACCTGGCCTGGCAGAGCTGGCAGCAATCGCGTCAGCCCTCCCACGGCGCTGAAGTGCCCCAGGCTACGCCGGTTCCACGCTTTCGCGCACTGTTCGGGCGCGCGTTCATGTTGGGCGCCAGCAACCCGAAAGACATTCTGTTCTTCGCCGCTTTCCTCCCGCAGTTCCTCAGTGCCGAGCAACCGTTCCTGCCGCAGTTGCTGGTGATGATTGCGACCTGGACCGTGCTGGATTTGCTGTGCAAGTTGGCTTATGGGCTGGGTGCTCATGGTGCGGCGCGGTATCTGCGCAGCGGCAAGGGGCAGAGCTGGTTTAACCGGGTGAGTGCGGGGTTGTTCAGTGGTGCGGGCGCGGCGTCGTTGTTGAGCCGCTAAAGAGCAAAAGCATCGCGAGCAAGCTCGCTCCCACATTGGAATGCGTACTCCTGTGGGAGCGAGCCTGCTCGCGAAGGCGTCGGCACATGCACCCCATTTCTGAAGGCAAAAAAAAGCCCGCAGTGTGAGCGGGCGAAAGACCAAAGAAGCTATATGCGCAGGATTCTGGGGGGAAAGTCCTAGCTTCCTCTGTAGGTCGAATAGCTGTACGGCGAAATCAGCAATGGCACGTGGTAGTGATCCTGCTCTGCAGAGATGCCAAACCGCAGCACCACCACATCCAGGAACGCGGGTTCTGGCAGCTGAACGCCACGGGCGCGGTAGTAATCGCCCGCATGAAACTGAACCTGATAGACCCCTGAACGGTAGTCATCGCCTTGCAGCAGCGGTGCATCGACCCGGCCATCGCTGTTGGTTATCGCAGTGGCGACCAATTCCAGCTGCGAACCTTCAACGCGGTACAACTCGACCTTGATCGAGCTGCCCGGGCAACCGTGTGCAGCGTCTAAAACGTGAGTAGTCAAACGTCCCATTGATTCTGCGCGCCTGCCTGCATGGAGCAGTCAGACCTCGCGCCTCCCGAAGTCAGTTGAAAAGGAGACCGCACCGATTCGGAGCACGAAAAGCTGCGGCGAGCGACTGATTAAGACACTTTTCAAAAAAATTGTACACA
Source organism: Pseudomonas sp. GL_093 (assembly GCF_057837605.1). Classification (NCBI taxonomy): domain Bacteria; kingdom Pseudomonadati; phylum Pseudomonadota; class Gammaproteobacteria; order Pseudomonadales; family Pseudomonadaceae; genus Pseudomonas; species Pseudomonas sp. GL_093. The sequence goes on from NZ_CM174448.1 coordinate 4,832,087, forward strand.
ATAAAAACAACATATTTACCGCTATACCCGTCATTCAGTGATTCCCGACGAATCTGCCACCGAACCATAGGATAAAAGGACCTTCCATCCATTAGCTGACCAATCAGGCAGGTTTCTTGCAACAACATGTGAAGATGACAGTTTTGAAAAATGCAAAAAAACAGGCTTACAAAGTGGATATAAAGTTGTATACAATCAGCCCATCGCTGTGACGCCAGCCTGTCATCACACTGCAGGCCGCCTCACAAATCTGACCTTGAACAAGTCGAACGAATAAGAAGGAAGACTGCAGTGAGCGCTGACTACCCACGCGACCTGATCGGTTACGGCAGTAACCCTCCTCACCCACACTGGCCGGGCAATGCCCGCATCGCCTTGTCCTTCGTGCTCAATTACGAAGAAGGCGGCGAACGCAATATCCTGCACGGCGATAAAGAATCTGAAGCCTTCCTTTCGGAAATGGTCTCGGCGCAGCCACTGCAAGGCGCGCGCAACATGAGCATGGAATCCCTTTACGAGTATGGCAGCCGCGTCGGCGTCTGGCGGGTTCTGAAACTGTTCAAGGAATTCGACATTCCGCTGACCATCTTCGCCGTGGCCATGGCCGCCCAGCGTCACCCGGACGTGATCCGTGCGATGGTCGATGCCGGCCACGAAATCTGCAGTCACGGCTATCGCTGGATCGACTATCAGTACATGGACGAAGCGCAGGAACGCGAGCACATGCTCGAAGCGATCCGCGTGCTCACCGAAATCACCGGCGAGCGCCCACTGGGCTGGTACACCGGCCGCACCGGTCCGAACACTCGTCGACTGGTAATGGAAGAAGGCGGTTTCCTCTACGACTGCGACACCTACGACGACGACCTGCCCTACTGGGAACCGAACAACCCGACCGGCAAGCCGCACCTGGTGATTCCGTACACCCTGGACACCAACGACATGCGCTTCACCCAGGTCCAGGGTTTCAACAAGGGCGACGACTTCTTTGAATACCTCAAAGACGCCTTCGACGTGCTGTATGCCGAAGGCGCCGACGCACCGAAGATGTTGTCGATCGGCCTGCACTGCCGTCTGATTGGCCGTCCGGCGCGTCTGGCCTCGCTCAAGCGCTTTATCGAATACGCTAAAAGTCATGAACAGGTGTGGTTCAGCCGTCGCGTCGACATCGCTCGCCACTGGCACGAAACCCACCCGTATCAAGGGGCCTCGAAATGAGTCAGTTCCAAACCCTGAAGCCATCGATCCTGAGCCGCGACGCGTTTGTCGCCGCTTTCGCCGACATCTACGAACATTCGCCATGGGTGGCCGAGAAGGCCTTCGACCTGGGCCAGGACGCTTCGATCGACGAGATCGAAACCCTGCACCAGCGCATGAGCGACATCCTGTTGAGTGCCGATCACGAAGGCCAATTGGCACTGATCAACGCTCACCCGGACCTGGCCGGCAAAGCCGCCGTCCAGGGCCAGCTGACCGCAGCCAGCACTGAAGAACAGTCTGGCGCGGGTATTCACCAATGCACGGCCGAAGAGTTTCAACGCTTCACCGAGCTGAACGACGCCTACAAAGCCAAGTTCAAGTTTCCCTTCATCATGGCGGTAAAAGGCAGCAACCGGCATCAGATCCTCGCGGCGTTCGAAACGCGCATTCACAACCCGCAAGACACCGAGTTCAAATGCGCGCTGGCGGAAATCAACAAGATTGCCCTGTTCCGATTACTGACCCTATAGCGAGCCTGGCCCGAGTGCTCTCAAACGCAAAAAGCACCCAGGGCCTCGCAAGCATCCCAAGCCAACTAATTAAAGGCAGACAAGAAGAATGAAAGCTTACGCCGTACCTTTCGAGAAGTTCGTCAACCTGGCCGACGCCCGCCTGGGCACCAAAATCATCTCGGTCACCGATGACTGGTTCGCTGATGCCAACCGCCTGTTCCAGCCGACCCCGGCTGTGTGGAAGGAGGGCGTGTTCGATGACAACGGCAAGTGGATGGACGGCTGGGAGTCGCGCCGCAAGCGCTTCGAAGGCTACGACAGCGCCGTGATCCGCCTGGGCGTACCGGGTTCGATCAAAGGCGTGGACATCGACACTTCATTCTTCACCGGCAACTTCCCGCCGTCGGCCTCCCTGGAAGCGTGCTTCCTGGCCTCGGGCGAGCCGGACGAAAACACTCAGTGGACTGAAGTGCTGTCCGCCGTCGAGCTGCAAGGCAACAGCCACCACTACCACGAAATCAACAACGACCAAGCGTTCAGCCACCTGCGTTTCAACATCTACCCGGATGGTGGCGTGGCCCGTCTGCGTGTTTACGGTGTTCCGTTCCGCGACTGGTCCGCTGTGGGCGACAACGAGCAAGTTGACCTGGCAGCAGCCCTGAACGGTGGCCGCGCCCTCGCCTGCTCCGACGAACACTTCGGTCGCATGAGCAACATCCTCAACCCGGGCCGTGGCATCAACATGGGCGACGGCTGGGAAACCGCACGTCGTCGCACGCCAGGCAATGACTGGGTCATCGTCGCGCTGGGTCATGCCGGCGAGATCGAGAAAGTCATCGTCGACACCCTGCACTTCAAGGGCAACTACCCGGACACGTGCTCGATCCAGGGCGCGTTCGTGAAGGGCGGCACCGACAGCCAGATCGAAACCCAATCGCTGTTCTGGCGCGAATTGCTGCCGGCGCAGAAACTGGAAATGCACGCCGAACACACCTTCGCCGAGCAGATCAAGGCGCTGGGCCCGATCACCCACATCCGCCTGAACGTGTTCCCGGATGGTGGTGTTAGCCGCCTGCGGGTACTGGGCAAGGTCGCTAAATAAGCGCTGAACCCAATCGCCAGCAGGCTGGCTCCCACAGGGGAATGCATTCCAAATGTGGGAGCTGGCCTGCCAGCGATAGCAATAGAACCAACAACACAGAACTCGGAAAAGAAGACCAGCATGCGCACATTGACGATTGAACCGCTGACCAAAGAAGCCTTCGCCCCTTTCGGTGACGTGATCGAAACCGACGGCAGCGATCACTTCATGATCAACAACGGTTCGACCATGCGCTTCCATAAACTGGCGACGGTGCAAACCGCCACGCCAGAGGACAACGCGATCATCAGCATCTTCCGCGCCGATGCGCAGGACATGCCGCTGACCGTCAGCATGCTGGAGCGTCACCCGCTGGGCAGCCAGGCTTTCATTCCGCTGCTCGGCAACCCCTTTCTGATCGTGGTCGCGCCACTTGGCGATGAACCTGTATCAGGCTTGGTCCGCGCCTTCGTCACCAACGGCAGGCAGGGCATTAATTACCATCGCGGCGTTTGGCACCATCCGGTGCTGACGATCGAAAAGCGGGATGACTTCCTGGTGGTTGATCGCAGTGGCACAGGCAATAACTGCGATGAGCATTTTTTCAAAGAGGATGAGCGTTTGATCCTCGCCCCCCACCAATAAGAGAAGGTCTGATCACTCGACAACAGAGTGACAGGCGAGAGGTAAAGACTGTGGAAGCACATCTGTTGGAATGGCTGAACCTGAGCGTGCGCTGGGTTCACATGATTACTGGCGTGGCCTGGATCGGCGCGTCGTTCTATTTCGTCTGGCTGGAAAACAACCTCAATCGGGTCAACCCGAAAAGTGGCTTGGCGGGCGATTTGTGGGCGATCCACGGCGGCGGTATCTATCACCTGGAAAAATACAAACTGGCTCCACCGACCATGCCGGACAACCTGCACTGGTTCAAATGGGAAGCCTATTTCACCTGGATGTCGGGGATCGCGCTGCTGTGCGTGGTGTTCTACTCCAACCCGACGCTGTACCTGCTGGCACCAGGCAGCAGCCTGACCGGCCCTGAAGGGGTCGCGCTGGGCATTGCCTCGTTGTTCGTTGGCTGGTTCGTCTACTCCTTCCTCTGCGACTCGGCTCTGGGTAAACGCCCTGCCCTGCTAGGCGGAATCCTGTTCGTGCTGATCATTGGCGCCGCTTACGGCTTCAGCAAAGTGTTCAGCGGTCGTGGTGCGTACCTGCACGTCGGCGCGATCATCGGCACCATCATGGTCGGCAACGTGTTCCGCATCATCATGCCGGCGCAGCGCGCACTGGTTGCCGCGATTGCCGAAAACCGCACGCCGGATCCGGCGCTGCCGGCCAAAGGCTTGCTGCGTTCGCGTCACAACAACTACTTCACCTTGCCGGTGCTGTTCATCATGATCAGCAACCACTTTCCGAGCACCTACGGCAGCCAATACAACTGGCTGATCCTGGCCGGAATCGCGGTGCTGGCGGTGTTGGTGCGTCACTACTTCAACACCCGTCATGACAGCCACAAGTTTGCCTGGACCTTGCCCGTTGCAGCAGTGGGCATGATCTGCCTGGCTTACGTGACTGGCCCGGCGCAGATGCCCAGCGCTCCTGAAGTGGCCAAGGCGCCTGGCACCATCGAGTACCAGCCGCTGCCGGAAACTGCCCTCGGTGGCGGTGTGAAACCTGAAGCGGCGAAACCTGCTGCACCTGCCGCTGCGCCGGCTCAGGCGTCCAACGCCGGCCCCGGCTTCGACAAGGTTCACAGCGTGATCCAGGAACGTTGCGCGGTTTGCCATTCGGCCAAACCGACCAGCCCGCTGTTCAGTGCTGCACCGGCCGGCGTGATGTTCGATACCCCCGAGCAGATCCGCCAGAACGCTGCACGCATCCAGGCTCAAGCCGTCACCAGCCAGATCATGCCACTGGGCAACATCACCCAGATGACCCAGCAGGAACGTGACCTGATCGGCGCGTGGATTGTTCAGGGAGCTCCCACCAATTAAGTAGCAAAAGCATCGCGAGCAAGCTCGCTCCCACAGAGATTACGCAGGACCTGTGGGAGCGAGCTTGCTCGCGATTGGCCGCACCGCGGTCAACCTGATGCACAAAATCACAAGAATAAAAAAGATCCGAGGTGTTGCATGTCCGAGCTATCCAAAGCGCGCATCCCCGACGCACCCGCCATTCAGCGTTTACCCCTTTTGCAACTGATCCTGGTCGGCCTGCAACACGTTCTGCTGATGTACGGCGGAGCCATCGCGGTGCCGCTGATCATCGGACAGGCCGCTGGCCTGACTCGTGAAGAAATCGCCTTCCTGATCAATGCCGACCTGCTGGTGGCCGGGATCGCCACCATCGTGCAGTCGCTGGGCATCGGACCCATGGGCATCCGTATGCCGGTGATGATGGGCGCCAGTTTCGCCGCCGTCGGCAGCATGGTCGCCATGGCCGGCATGCCGGGCATCGGTCTGCAAGGGATCTTCGGTGCAACCATCGCCGCCGGATTCTTCGGCATGATCATCGCGCCATTCATGTCCAAAGTCGTACGCTTCTTCCCGCCTCTGGTGACCGGCACGGTCATCACCTCGATCGGTTTGTCGCTGTTCCCCGTTGCCGTGAACTGGGCGGGTGGCGGTGCTGGCGCTGCTCAATTCGGCTCACCGATTTACCTGGCCATCGCTGCGCTGGTGCTGGCCACCATTCTGCTGGTCCACCGCTTCATGCGCGGTTTCTGGGTCAACATTTCCGTGCTGATCGGCATGTGCCTGGGTTACGTGCTCTGCGGCTTGATCGGTATGGTCGACCTGAGCGGCATGGCCCAGGCGCCGTGGCTGCAATTCGTGACCCCGCTGCATTTCGGCATGCCGAAGTTCGAACTCGCACCGATCCTTTCCATGTGCCTGGTGGTGGTGATCATCTTCGTCGAATCCACCGGGATGTTCCTGGCACTGGGCAAAATCACCGGTCAGGAAGTCTGCCCACGGATGCTGCGTCGCGGCTTGTTGTGTGATGCCGGCGCCTCGTTCTTCGCCGGTTTTTTCAACACCTTCACCCACTCCTCTTTCGCGCAGAACATCGGCCTGGTGCAGATGACCGGCGTGCGTTGCCGCTCGGTGACCATCGTTGCCGGTGGTTTGCTGGTGGTGTTGAGCCTGTTGCCCAAAGCCGCGTTCCTCGTTGCCTCGATTCCACCGGCCGTACTGGGTGGCGCGGCGATTGCGATGTTCGGCATGGTCGCCGCCACCGGCATCAAGATTCTTCAGGAAGCCGACATCGGTGACCGTCGCAACCAGTTGCTGGTGGCGGTGAGCATCGGCATGGGGCTGATTCCGGTGGTGCGTCCGGAGTTCTTCGCGCACCTTCCGATGTGGATGAGTCCCATCACTCACAGCGGTATTGCCATGGCGACGTTGAGTGCTTTGTCGCTGAACCTGCTGTTCAACATCCTCGGCGGCGCCGAACGCGCGGCCATCAACGACTGCCACGCCCACCCGCATTAACTGACTAAAACCACAAAACCTGTGGGAGCTGGCCTGCTCCCACAGGTCAGTGGATGCCTGCGCCTCAAACAATAAAAACAAGAGGGAGCAACAGATGATTCGGACACAGACAAACATGCTGTTGGGCGGTGGCCTGTTGGCCGCCAGTCAGGCCATGGCCGGCGATCTGCTGCTGTGGCAGACGAACAGCCTGAGCTATCTGTATGGCAAGGATTTCGCGGTCAACCCGTCGATCCAGCAGACGATAACCTTTGAGCACGCCGACCGCTGGAAGTACGGCGACAACTTCCTGTTCGTCGACAGCACTTACTACAACGGCGAGAAAGACCGGAACAAAGGCGTTCACGCCTATTACGGCGAGTTCAGCCCGCGCCTGTCTTTCGGCAAAATCCTCGACCGCCGTTTCGAATTCGGCCCGATCAAGGACGTGTTGCTGGCCATGACCTACGAGAATGGCGAAGACGACACCGAGGCCTATCTGATCGGCCCCGGTTTCGACCTCGCGGTACCGGGCTTCAATTTTTTCACCTTGAACTTCTACTATCGCCAGACCGAAGGCTCGCGTCCCGGCGACGATGTCTGGCAGATCACGCCGGCCTGGTCCTACACCCTGCCATTGGGCAACTCGAACCTGTTGATCGACGGCTACATCGACTGGGTCGTGGATAACGACCAGAACTCACAGGGCACCTACCACGCCAACCTGCACTTCAACCCGCAGATCAAATATGACCTGGGGAAGGCCTTGGGCTGGCGGGAGAAACAGGTGTATGTCGGCGTCGAATACAGCTACTGGAAAGACAAATACGGCATCGAAAACAACGCCAACCTCGACACTAACGAGAACACCACCAGCCTGCTGGTGAAGGTGCATTTCTAGATGATCCGCAACCGTGCTCCAAACCTGTCGTCGGTGCGCTGTTGCGGGGCACTTGAGACCTGGCCAAGGAGTCAGTATTCTCCGCGGCCGCCCGAATCTGGTCTAAAAAAAAGCCCGGATTTAATTCCTGACCAGAAAGCCAACTTATCCCGGCTCTGGACGGCACCAAGGCACTCCAAAACCACTCTCAATCGACTGCTCTTGAGCCGCCGAACGGGAGTTTTTTGGCTTTTCAAAAGCCTTGGCTCAGCTCTTGCTAACAGCACTGAAGCTGACCGATTGGATGATTTTTACAGCTACAGAAAAAGGCGCCACACCAGAGCGCCGACCTTAGAAAAATAACGTGGAACCACCTACTTTTTGGGAGCAACCGAATGAAACGTACGTGCACTAGCCTGATGCTGGCGGGATCTTTGCTGGCCGGGGGCCAGGCCATGGCCGGCGACTTGCTGCAATGGCAGAACAACAGCCTGACCTACCTGTATGGCAAGGACTTCCAGGTCAATCCGCGCATTCAGCAGACGGTGACCTTCGAACACGTCGATGGCTGGAAATACGGCGACAACTTCATGTTCGTCGACAAGATTTTCTACAACGGCAAGGACGATAGCTACGCCGGCTCGAACACCTACTACGGCGAGATCAGCCCACGCTTGTCGTTCGGCAAGATCTTCGACCAAAAGCTTGAATTCGGCCCGATCAAAGACGTACTGCTGGCTATGACCTACGAGTTCGGTGAAAACGATACCGAGTCCTACTTGATCGGTCCTGGTTTCGACCTGGCGATCCCGGGCTTCGACTACTTCCAGCTGAACTTCTACAACCGTCATACCGAAGGCGACCGCCCAGGTGACAATATCTGGCAGGTCACTCCGGTCTGGTCTTACACCATCCCGGTGGGTGATTCGAACATCCTGATCGACGGTTTCATGGACTGGGTGGTCGACAACGACGTCAACAAAAAAGGCGAATACCACGCCAACCTGCACTTCAATCCACAGGTCAAGTACGACTTGGGCAAGGCGCTGAACCTTGGCGAAAAGCAGTTGTACGTCGGCGTCGAGTATGACTACTGGAAAAACAAGTACGGTATTGAAGACAGTCAGGGCTTCAAAACCGATCAGAGCACCACGAGCTTCCTGGTGAAGTTCCACTTCTGATTCAGCGGCGTCTGTAAGGACGCCATCGCGAGCAAGCTCGCTCCCACAGGTTTTGTGTCGTTCACATACTCGGCGAACGACACAAAACCTGTGGGAGCGAGCTTGCTCGCGATGGCCACACCGCCGATCTCAAACCGAAACCACAGGCTCCGCCAACCCGAGAAAGCGGCACAACTCTCCGCGCTTGGCCAACGCATCCCGCCGCCCCAAATCAATCAATTCGCTGCAATACCCCGCCTCGAAAAGCAGATAACTCAGCACCCCCGCCCCGCTCGTCTTGGTCGCCCCCGGCCCGCGCAGAAACAGGCGCAGCGCCGCTGGCAATTCCTGCCGATGCCGCGCCGCAATCTCGTCGATCGGCTGACTCGGCGAAATCACCAGCACGTCTACCGGCGCCACACCCAGCGCGCGCGTCGGCGTGCCATCGGGCAGCAGATGACTGAACTGATTGAGCCGCTGCAGCAACTCGATGTCACTTTCCAGGCTGTCAATGAACGTGCTGTTGAGCATGTGCCCACCGATCTGCGCCAGGCTCGGCTGCTGACCGGTGTAGACGCGCTGCAGCGGTTGTTCCGGGTCGACGCCGCGGGGGTTGCCGCTGACGCCCACCACCAGCACTCGGTTGGCGCCCAGGTGCAGCGCCGGACTGATCGGTGCCGACTGACGAACCGCGCCGTCGCCGAAATACTCTTCACCGATTTTCACTGGCGCGAACAACAACGGAATGGCGGAACTGGCCAGCAAGTGATCGACGGTCAATTGCGTGGGGACGCCGATTCGCCGATGGCGCAACCAGGCATTGATGGTGCCGCCGCCCTGATAAAAGGTCACCGCCTGACCGGACTCGTAGCCGAACGCAGTCACCGCAACCGCCTGCAACTGCTTCTGCGCGATGGCCTCGGCAATCCCGCTCATCTGCAATTTGTCGTCGAGCAATCCGCGCAGCGGCGAGCTGTTGAGCAAGGCCACCGGCACCTGAGCGCCAATCCCGAGCAAACTGTGGCTGACAAAACGGCTGGCCTGGTGGATCACGCCCGGCCAGTCGCTACGCAGCACCAGATGACTGCGAAAGCCCTGCCAGAAGGCTGTCAGACGTTGAATCGCACCCCGAAAATCCATCGCCCCGCTGGCGAGGCTGACCGCGTTGATTGCGCCGGCCGAGGTGCCGACGATCACCGGAAACGGATTGCTCGCGCCGACCGGCAACAGCTCGGCAATCGCCGCCAGCACACCCACCTGATAGGCCGCCCGAGCCCCGCCGCCGGAAAGAATCAACCCTGTAACCGGTTCAGCAGGACTCATCGCAACACTCCATGGTGCTTATAAGGACGGTGGTTCAACCGCGTTTTGCGTACAGCTTCGGCTCACCCGGCGGACGGCTCTTGAAGCGGCGATGGGCCCAAAGGTATTGCTCCGGACATTCGCGCAAGACGCCTTCGATCCATTGGTTGATCCGCAGGCAATCGGCCTCTTCGGTTTCGCCGGGGAAACCCTCGAGCGGTGCATGAATCACCAGTCGATAACCGCTGCCGTCCGCCAGACGTTCCTGAGTGAACGGCACCACCAGCGCCTTGCCCAACCGCGCAAACTTGCTGGTGGCAGTGACGGTCGCGGCCTGAATCCCAAACAGCGGCACAAAGATACTTTGCTTGGCGCCATAGTCCTGATCCGGTGCGTACCAGATCGCCCGGCCTGCGCGCAGCAATTTGAGCATGCCGCGCACGTCTTCGCGCTCCACGGCCAATGAGTCGAGGTTATGCCGCTCGCGACCATTTCGCTGGATGTAATCGAACAGCGAGTTCTTGTGTTCGCGGTACATACCATCAATGGTGTGCTGCTGGCCGAGCAACGCCGCGCCGATTTCCAGCGTGGTGAAATGAATAGCCATCAGGATCACGCCTTTGCCGTCGCGCTGGGCTTTTTTCAAATGCTCCAACCCTTCGACATGGGCCAGCTTCGCCAGACGCTCGCGCGACCACCACCAGCTCATGGCCATTTCGAAAAACGCGATGCCCGTTGAGGCAAAGTTTTCCTTGAGCAGGCGCTTGCGCTCGGCAGCGGTTTTTTCAGGGAAACACAGTTCGAGATTGCGCTTGGCAATGCGCCGTCTGTCGCCCGCTACTCGATACATCAATGTACCCAGGGCGCGACCGATCGACAGCAACGCCGGATACGGCAACTGCACAATCAGCCACAACAGCCCCAAGCCACACCACAGCGGCCAGAAACGTGGAGATAGAAATGCTGTTCGAAAACGCGGGCGATCCATTAAAGGTTCCGGAAAGACAATGGCCGCGCATTCTACATCGTTCGACCCGGCTTGCGGCTCGCGGGCGTTCTCGTTATAAGTCTCGGCACTTTTAGTGACAAGTCGTTGTATGCCGACCATGAGCCAAACCGAACCGCTAGACCAAGATCCCGTGTTCCAGCTGAAGGGCAGCATGCTCGCCATTACGGTGCTGGAACTGGCCCGTAACGACCTCGAGAACCTCGATCGTCAACTGGCCGCCAAGGTTGCCCAGGCGCCTAACTTCTTTAGTAACGCGCCATTGGTGCTGGCCCTGGACAAACTCCCGGCCAGCGACGGTGCGGTCGATCTACCGGGCCTGATGCGCGTCTGCCGCCAGCATGGCCTGCGCACCCTGGCGATCCGTGCCAGCCGCATCGAAGACATTGCCGCGGCCATCGCGGTCGACCTGCCGGTGCTGCCACCGTCCGGCGCCCGTGAGCGTCCGTTGGACCCGTTCGAAGGCCAAGTCCAGAAAAAACCGGAAAAACCGCCGGAGCCGACTATCAAGCCAACGAAGATCATCACCTCACCCGTACGCGGTGGGCAGCAGATTTATGCCCAGGGTTGCGATCTGGTGGTGATCTCGTCGGTCAGCCCGGGGGCGGAACTTCTCGCCGACGGGAACATCCATGTATACGGCCCGATGCGTGGTCGCGTGTTGGCCGGCGTCAAAGGCGACACGAAAGCCAGGATTTTCTGTCAGCAAATGAGCGCTGAACTGGTCTCCATCGCAGGCCACTACAAGGTTTCGGAGGATCTGCGTCGCGACCCTTTGTGGGGCGCAGGTGTACAGGTCAGCCTGTCGGGCGATGTGTTGAACATCATTCGGCTTTAACGGATACTGCCGCATTTTCCAAACATCTCTAAAACGTAGCGAAAACGGCTCAAACGAAGTAGGAAAAAGGCCATAAGCAGTGTTTACCCGAGGTAAGCGCCGTTCTGGACCGAATTCCAGCCAAGGCTGTCCGACTGCAGTAGTTTTTCTAGAGATGTTTTTCAGGGGCTAAATGTCCTTTTTCCTTAGGGGTGAAACACCTTGGCCAAGATTCTCGTGGTTACATCCGGCAAGGGTGGTGTGGGTAAGACCACCACCAGTGCTGCTATCGGTACCGGCCTCGCACTGCGCGGTCACAAAACAGTTATCGTCGACTTCGACGTCGGTTTGCGTAACCTCGACCTGATCATGGGTTGCGAGCGCCGCGTGGTGTATGACTTCGTCAACGTGGTAAACGGCGAAGCCAACCTGCAACAAGCCCTGATCAAAGACAAACGCTTGGAAAACCTCTACGTACTGGCCGCCAGTCAGACTCGCGATAAAGACGCGCTGACTGTGGAAGGCGTGGAAAAAGTGTTGATGGCGCTGAAAGAAGACTTCGAATACGTGGTCTGCGACTCTCCGGCCGGCATCGAAAAAGGCGCCCACCTGGCCATGTACTTCGCAGACGAAGCGATTATCGTGACCAACCCGGAAGTGTCCTCGGTTCGTGACTCGGACCGCATGCTCGGCCTGCTGGCCAGCAAATCGCGCCGCGCTGAAAAAGGCGAAGAGCCGATCAAGGAACACCTGCTGCTGACCCGCTACAACCCGCAACGAGTCAGTGACGGCGAGATGCTCGGCGTCGAAGACGTCAAAGAGATTCTGGCGGTCGCCCTGCTGGGTGTCATTCCGGAATCCCAAGCGGTTCTCAAGGCTTCCAACTCGGGCGTGCCGGTCATTCTCGACGACCAGAGCGATGCCGGTCAGGCATACAGCGATGCGGTCGATCGTCTGCTGGGCAAAAACGTGGAGCATCGTTTTCTCGATGTAACGAAGAAGGGATTCTTCGAGCGCCTGTTTGGAGGTAGATAATGAATCTTTTTGACTTCTTTCGTGCCAGCAAAAAGGTCAGCACCGCGTCGGTAGCGAAAGAGCGTCTGCAGATCATCGTGGCGCACGAACGCGGCCAACGCAGTACACCGGACTACCTGCCAGCCTTGCAGAAGGAATTGGTCGAGGTCATCCGCAAGTACGTCAATATCGGGTCCGATGACGTGCACGTCGCTCTGGAAAACCAGGGCAGCTGCTCGATTCTGGAACTCAATATCACCCTGCCAGATCGCTGAGTCGATCCGGCTGGAGCCACGGCGGCTCAGGCCCCTTCTGTTAATGGAAGGGGCCTGAGCCGCCGTTGGCGTTTGTTACGAGGCTGTTTTAATGCCGCTGTCCAACATCAGCATCATCCATGAGGACGCCGCCGTACTGGTGGTGAACAAACCGACCCTGCTGCTCTCTGTCCCTGGCCGGGCCGATGACAACAAGGACTGCCTGATTACCCGCCTGCAAGAAAACGGCTACCCGGAAGCGCGAATTGTCCATCGTCTGGACTGGGAAACTTCCGGCATTATTCTGTTGGCCCGTGACCCGGACACTCATCGCGAGCTGTCTCGGCAATTTCACGACCGCGAAACCGAAAAGGCCTACACCGCCCTGTGCTGGGGACAACCGGAACTGGACAGTGGCAGCATCGATCTGCCGTTGCGCTACGACCCGCCGACCAAGCCACGCCATGTGGTGGACCATGAATTCGGCAAAAATGCCCTGACCTTCTGGCGCGTACTGGAGCGTTGCGGCGATTGGTGTCGTGTCGAATTGACGCCGATCACCGGCCGCTCCCATCAGTTGCGCGTGCACATGCTTTCCATCGGCCACCCACTGCTGGGTGACGGACTGTATGCCCACGAGCAAGCACTGGCCGCCTGGCCACGACTATGTCTGCACGCGAGCATGCTGAGCTTTACTCACCCGCAAAGCGGCGAACGCTTGCGCTTCGAGTGTCCTGCGCCTTTTTAAGCAACCGCCGAACCAAAAAACGCCCTTCCATTGAGGGCGCTTTTTTTATTTCTTGTTACAAATAGACGTGAAATTGGCGTGAAAATATTGTCATGAATTTGTAATGAAACGTAAAATGCCATCACTTTGATAGCAGGCAGGAAGCCCTCGTGCTCAGCAACAAGACATTCCAAGACGACTACCCGTTCACCTTCTGCCTGTTCAACACCACGCTACACCTTAGCGAGCAGCCTTCAGCCGAAGCACAACAGGCGCTTGAACAGCTCATACACAAACGACGTGCCCACAAGCTCACCCGTGCGAGTGCGCCGCTGGCCTCCGGCGATACGCCGCTGTTTGCCAAGGTCCAGCCGCTGGATACCTTGAAGGCAAAAGTGCGCGTGACCTTTGGCAAACCGCAGCGCAATGGTCGATTCGACTGGCCGCTGGAAGAGCTGATCAACACGCTAGAAGCGCAGCGCCGTGGCGTGCAAATGCCACCGCTGCAAGGGTTCGGTTACACCAAAGACCGACTGGGGCTGACCCAGGAGTATTTCATTATCACGCGCCTGCTCGACGATCATGTCGACGGTGTGCAATGGCTTAAACGCAACCCGGACAACGTCGAAACATTCATTCTCGATGCCTTCGAACTGCTGAGCTCCTTGTCGCGCAAGAACATCACGCACATGGATTTCTGGGCCGGCAACATCATGATCCCGGAAACGCTGCGGACCCCACTCAAAGCCATTGATTTTGAAAACTGCTTTGCCGGCCAGACAAACCATCAAAGCGAAACCCTGGGTTTTCAACTGGGCTTCTTCTATCGCCGGGACATCTACAAGCTCATTACCGAAGCCGCCTATGACCGCCTGGTGGACGACTACATTCGACAAATCCCGGGTATCTCGAAGGAAAAATTCAACGAGGTGTACCTCGCGAGCAAACATGAATATGTGGGCCGCAAGCAACGTCGCGAAGTGTTCCTCAATGGCAACCTGATCACCGGCTGACTCATCCTCTTCGCCAACCGGCAGCCGGCGCACGCCGAACGGCATTGTCTCTGCAATGCCGTGAGCCAATACGTTAAACTTGCGCCATTGCTGTCTGGAGCTACTTATGCGCGAAGAGTTGAACCAAGGCCTGATCGATTTCCTCAAGGCCTCCCCTACCCCATTCCATGCCACCGCCAGCCTTGTTCAGCGCCTGGAAGCGGCGGGCTATCAACGCCTTGATGAGCGCGAGCCATGGACCACCGAAGCCAACGGTCGTTACTACGTCACCCGTAACGACTCGTCGATCGTCGCGTTCAAGATGGGCCGTCATTCGCCCCTGCACGGCGGCATTCGCCTGGTTGGCGCGCACACCGACAGCCCGTGCCTGCGCGTCAAACCCCAGCCGGAACTGCAACGTCAGGGCTTCTGGCAGCTAGGTGTCGAAGTCTATGGCGGCGCACTGCTGGCGCCATGGTTCGACCGCGACCTGTCCCTGGCCGGCCGCGTAACCTTCCGCCGTGACGGCAAGGTCGAGAGCCAGCTGGTCGACTTCAAGGCGCCGATCGCCATCATCCCGAACCTGGCCATTCACCTGAACCGTGAAGCCAACATGGGCTGGGCGATCAACGCCCAGACCGAACTGCCGCCAATCCTTGCGCAATTTGCCGGTGACGAGCGCGTGGACTTCCGCGCCGTGCTCACCGATCAACTCGCCCGCGAACATGGCTTGAACGCCGACGTGGTGCTCGACTATGAGCTGAGCTTCTACGACACCCAAAGCGCTGCGGTCATCGGCCTGCATGGCGATTTCATTGCCGGGGCGCGCCTGGACAACCTGCTGTCGTGCTACGCCGGCCTGCAAGCCTTGCTGACCACCGAAACCGACGAAACCTGCGTGCTGGTCTGCAACGATCACGAAGAAGTCGGTTCCTGCTCGGCCTGCGGCGCCGATGGCCCGATGCTGGAGCAGACGCTGCGTCGCCTGCTGCCTGAAGGTGATGAATTCGTACGGACCATTCAGAAATCCCTGCTGGTCTCGGCCGACAACGCCCACGGCGTGCACCCCAACTACGCCGACAAGCACGATGCCAATCACGGCCCGAAACTCAACGCCGGCCCGGTGATCAAGGTCAACAGCAACCAGCGCTACGCCACCAACAGCGAAACCGCCGGGTTCTTCCGCCACCTGTGCATGGCCGAAGAAGTGCCGGTACAGAGCTTCGTGGTGCGCAGCGACATGGGTTGCGGCTCGACCATCGGCCCGATCACCGCCAGCCACCTGGGCGTGCGCACCGTGGACATCGGCCTGCCAACCTTCGCCATGCACTCGATCCGTGAACTGTGCGGCAGCCATGATCTGGCGCACCTGGTCAAAGTGTTGAGCGCGTTTTACGCCTGCCACGAGCTGCCGTAACCCGTGTAGGAGCTGGTAGGAGCTGTCGAGAGAAACGAGGCTGCGATCTTTTGATCTTGTTTTTAAATAGCAAAGTCAAAAGATCGCAGCCTCGTTTCACTCGACAGCTCCTACACTTTCAATACCCCTTTCGACAAGGCAGTCGCTCATGATCTCGTTGTCTTCGTTTCACGCCATGCTGATCCCGATTCTTTCCGGGATGATCATGCTGGCAATCGGCTTCAATTTTCGCGACAAGAACATCGGCGTGTTCGCGATGTGGATCGGCATGTTGATGATCCTCGCCACCGTGATTTTCAAGATCCTCGCCAAACTCAACGAATAAATCCTCCCCCTTGGCTCGCATTGATTTTGACGGGCTCGTACACTCGGTCGATCCGCTCATCCCGAGGTTGACCGCCTAGTGTTCGCTCGTCTTTTTGCCCTGCCGTGTTTATTCCTTGTCTGCCTCATGACGCTGCTGCCGATGGCGCCTGCCCAGGCGGTCGGCTTGCCCAGCCTGCTCAACAGCTCTGCAAAACAGCCAGAGGCGCAAGAGCCCTTGGGGCAATCCCTGGACGAAGTCATCAAGTCGCTGGAGAACGATCAGCAACGCTCCAAATTGCTGGCGGATTTGAAGAAGCTGCGCGATGTCACCAAGAAGGCCCAGCCGGTCACCGAAGTAGGCGTCCTGGGACTGATCGGTGGCACCCTGGCCAGTTTCGAAAAACAGTTTTCAGGCGCCGACAGCCCTCTCACTCGCTGGTCCGAAGAGTTCAAACTCGCTGAAGATGAACTGATAGCGCTGGTGCTGCCGGCCAATGAATGGCTGCCGATCATCTTTGCCTTTGCCATGATCCTGATGCTCTGGAGTTTGCTGGCCGCCGCGCTGATCTGGGTCAGCCACCGGGTGCGGATGCGCTTCGGCCTGACCGAAGAACTGCCGCAGCACCCCAAGGCCCTGGACATGTTGCGCTTCGCCCTGCGCAAACTCGGGCCGTGGCTGATTGCCTTGGTCATGACGGTCTACATGAGCTACGCCCTGCCCTCGTCACTGGGCAAAAGCCTGGCCATGGTGCTGGCTTATGCGCTGGTGGTCGGCACCTGTTTTTCGGCGATCTGCGTGATCGCCTTTTCGCTGCTCGACGGCCCACACCGCCACCGCGCCCTGTACATCCTGCGGCATCAAGCCTTTCGGCCGCTGTGGCTGATCGGCAGTTTCGCCGCCTTCGGTGAAGCCCTGAGCGATCCGCGGCTGGTCGAAAGCCTTGGCAGTCATCTGGCGCACACCGCCTCGACAGTCGCCAACGTACTGGCGGCGTTGTCCACGGGGCTGTTCATCCTGCGGTTCCGTCGCCCCATCGCCCACTTGATCCGCAACCAACCGCTGTCCCGGCGCCTGACCCGCCGCGCCCTCAGCGACACGATCGAAATTCTCGGGACCTTCTGGTACATGCCGGCGCTGGTGCTGGTGGGTATTTCGCTGTTCGCCACCTTCGTCTCGGCCGGCGATACCAGCACTGCGTTGCGTCAGTCGCTGATCTGCACCGTGCTGCTGGTGTTGTGCATGGTCATCAACGGCTTGGTGCGCCGCCATTCACTCAAACCACAGCGCAGCGTGAAGCGTCATGCGCTGTATTCGGAGCGCCTGAAAAGCTTCTTCTACACACTCGCTCATTTGGTGGTTTGGCTGGCGTTCATCGAACTCGGCCTGCGGGTCTGGGGCATGTCGCTGATCCGCTTCACCGAAGGCGAAGGCCATGAAGTCAGCGTCAAACTGTTCAGCCTCGGCGGCACACTGATTTTTGCCTGGCTGATCTGGATTCTCAGCGACACCGCCGTGCACCACGCCCTCACCCGCTCGCGCAAAGGCCTGGCGAATGCCCGCGCGCAGACGATGATGCCGTTGATCCGCAACGTGTTGTTCGTGGCGATTTTCATCATTGCGCTGATCGTCGCCCTGGCGAACATGGGCATGAACGTCACGCCACTGCTGGCCGGTGCCGGTGTGATCGGTCTGGCCATCGGTTTCGGTGCGCAGTCGCTGGTGGCGGACCTGATCACCGGGCTGTTCATCATCATCGAAGACTCGCTGGCCATCGACGACTACGTGGACGTTGGCGGCCACCTGGGCACCGTCGAAGGGCTGACCATTCGTACCGTGCGCCTGCGGGACATCGACGGTATCGTCCACACCATTCCGTTCAGCGAAATCAAAAGCATCAAGAACTACTCCCGGGAATTCGGCTACGCGATTTTCCGGGTGGCGATCCCCTCCGGCATGGACATCGATAACGCGATCAAACTGATGCGCGACGTCGGCCAGAAGATGCGCACCGACCCACTGCAACGGCGCAACATCTGGTCGCCACTGGAGATTCAGGGGGTCGAGAGTTTCGAGTCGGGCAACGCGATTCTTCGCGCCCGGTTCAAGACCGCGCCGATCAAGCAGTGGGAAGTGTCCCGAGCGTTCAACCTGTCACTCAAGCGGCACCTGGACGAAGCCGGGCTCGACCTGGCGACACCCCGCATGAGCGTGCAAGTGATCACGGCAGGTGGCGGCCAAGTGACGGACTAAATCTGTAGCAGCTGTCGAGCCTGCGAGGCTGCGTTCGGCTCGGTCCGCGCTCGGGCGGAGCAGTCGTAAAACCAGACACCTTGCTCTTTCAGATACACCGCGGTGACAGGATTGGCGACGGCTACGCCGCCGAACGCAGCCTCGCAGGCTCGACAGCTGCTACAAACGGCAGGCAAAAAAATCCCCGAACCAGTCGGGGATTTTTTATGTTCGATCAATCAGCCCGAGAGCGGATCAATCTTCGCGATAGCGACGCAGCTTCAACTGCTTACCAGCAACGCGAGTGTCCTTCAGCTTGGTCAGCAGACGCTCCAGACCATCTTCCGGCAGCTCAACGAGGCTGAAGCTGTCACGCACCTGGATGCGACCGATTGCTTCGCGAGCCAGACCACCCTCATTGAGGATAGCGCCCAGCAGGTTCTTGGCAGCGATACCATCACGCGCACCCAGCGCGGTACGGCAACGAGCACGACCTTCGGCCAATGGAACCGGAGCACGACGCTCACGATCACCACGGTCCGGACGATCACCGGTACGCTCTGGACGATCGCCACGCGGTGCGTTGTTCGGCACCAGTGGACGTTCTTTCTCGATGGCAGCCAGGGTCAACGCTTGAGCGTTGGTTGCCTTGCGCAGCAGAGCAGCGGCCAGTGCACGCGGGGTGCAACCGATGTCGGCAGTCAGGCGATCCAGCAGATCACCGTGAGTCGATTCGGCATCAGCCACCAGCGGCGACAGGCTGTTGGTCAGTTTCTTGATGCGGGCATCGAGAACAGCCTGAGCGTCCGGCAGGCGAACTTCGGCAACTTTCTGACCGGTTACACGCTCGATCACTTGCAGCATGCGGCGCTCACGTGGAGTCACCAGCAGCAGTGCACGACCTTCGCGACCAGCACGGCCGGTACGGCCGATACGGTGAACGTAGGACTCTGGATCGTACGGCATGTCAACGTTGAACACGTGAGTGATGCGCGGAACATCCAGACCACGAGCAGCAACGTCGGTCGCCACAACGATGTCCAGACGGCCATCCTTGAGGGATTCGATCACGCGCTCACGTTGGTTCTGAGCAATGTCACCGTTCAGCGCAGCGGCTTTGTAGCCTTTGGCTTCCAGGGCACTGGCCAGGTCCAGGGTCGCTTGCTTGGTGCGCACGAACATGATCAGGGCATCGAAGTCTTCAACTTCCAGCAGGCTCAATACAGCCGAGGTCTTCTGGTCAGCGTGAACCAACAGGTGAGCCTGTTCGATCGCGGTAACGGTCTGAGTCTTGGTCTGGATCTTCACGTGTTGCGGATCGCGCAGATGGCGTTCGGCAATGGCACGGATCGACTGCGGCAAGGTGGCCGAGAACAATACGGTCTGACGGGTTGGAGGCAGAGCCTTGAAGATAACTTCGAGGTCGTCCATGAAACCCAGTTTCAACATTTCGTCAGCTTCGTCGAGAACCAGGTGGTTCACGGTCGACAGAACTTTTTCGTCGCGACGCAGGTGGTCGCACAGACGGCCCGGAGTGGCGACAACGATCTGTGCGCCATTACGGATTGCTTTCAGTTGTGGACCCATAGGGGCGCCGCCGTAAACGGCCACAACGGTAACGCCCGGCATTTGCTTGGCGTAGGTTTCGAAAGCGGTTGCTACTTGCAGCGCCAACTCACGGGTTGGCGCCAGGATCAGGGCTTGCGGCTCGCGCTTGGCAGGATCGATGCGATGCAGGATCGGCAGGGCGAACGCAGCGGTTTTACCCGTACCGGTTTGCGCCTGACCAATCATGTCGTGGCCGGCCATGATGATCGGGATCGATTGCTGCTGAATAGCCGAAGGCTCTTCGTAGCCAGTCGCAATGACGGCTGCAAGAATATTCGGATTAAGATTAAAAGCGGCGAAGCCGCCGGTTTCCTGGGTCATGGGTCTGCCTCTAAGTGCATCCGCAAAGACCCATGCTCCAAAGCTGCGCATGCCGTGTAAGACTCAAGAGTCGCCCTGGCTGCTTTGTCGGCGGGGATTTGCGAAAACGAATGAATGAAAAAGATTCGTCAAGGGAGAGTCCGCTGTGCGGACATGCAGCCGAAGCTGACTTCGGGGAATTGCGCTACCTAAACGCGGCCCGGTTAAAGGCCGGCGCGCACTATACCGGAATTAGCCCAAAAAGGGAGCATTATTTGTCGGAAAACTGACGGATACACCGTTGTGTCACAGGCTTTGCGGATAATCGTGCAACGGTCTATTTTTCAAAGGCCCGGCCCTGCTGGCGATGGCGCTAAAACGGTTCATCGTTTTCAGGCAGACCTGCTGTCTGACACCCCCTTCCCGCCCGAGGAAATGCTCCATGAATCAGCCCTGCTCCAGTCGTGTGAGCCGTGAACGGCACGGTCATGTCCTGATGATCGGCCTGGATCGGGTGGCCAAACGCAACGCCTTCGATCTCGACCTGCTCAACGAACTGAGCCTGGCCTATGGCGAGTTCGAGGCCGACAGCGAGGCGCGGGTGGCGGTGGTGTTTGGCCATGGTGAGCATTTCACCGCGGGGCTGGATCTGGTCAGTGCCAGTGCGGCCCTGGCCGAAGGCTGGCAGGCACCGCCCGGCGGCTGCGATCCATGGGGTGTTTTCGCCGGCCCCAGGGTCAGCAAACCAGTGATTGTCGCCGCGCAAGGCTACTGCCTGACCGTCGGGATCGAATTGATGCTGGCCGCCGATATCAACCTGTGCGCCAGCAACACCCGTTTCGCCCAGAAAGAAGTGCAACGCGGGATCTTCCCGTTCGGCGGCGCCACGTTGCGCCTGCATCAGGTTGCTGGCTGGGGCAATGCCATGCGCTGGCTGCTCACTGGCGATGAATTCGATGCCCATGAGGCGTTGCACCTGGGCTTGGTGCAGGAAGTCATGGCCAGCGAGGATCTGCTGCCACGGGCGATGGAGTTGGCCGAGCGGATTGCCCGGCAAGCGCCGCTTGGGGTTCAGGCGACGTTGATGTCTGCGAGGCAGGCGCGTTATGAAGGGGAAACAGCGGCGGCGCGGAGTTTGCCGCCGCTGGTGAAGAAGTTGCTGGCCAGTGAGGATGCCAAGGAAGGTGTGCGGTCGATGATCGAGAAGCGACCGGGAGTCTTTAAAGGGCTTTAGTTTTGTGTTGACTGGAAGATAGCCATCGCGAGCAAGCTCGCTCCCACAGGGGAATGCATTCCAATGTGGGAGCGAGCTTGCTCGCGATGAGGCCCTAATAGGCAACACTTATGTCGCCGGGCGGATCGCCTTGATCAACGACTGCAACGAATACCCCAACCGCGGCGCCAGCCCTTCGGCGCGGGCGATCAAGCCGTCCATGTCCAGTTCCTGATCCAGCTCCGAAGGCACGAGCAGAATCACATTGCCCTCCTTCACCGGCAGTTCCCAGTAATGCCGGTGATAGAGCCCGCGAAACAATGCGGCGCCCAACGGTTTGCCATCATCGGTGGCCCACTGATTGATCACCAGCCAGCCACCCGGGTTCAGGCGTTTCTGACAGTTTTCCAGGAAATTCCACGCCAGATGCCCGACACCCGGCCCGACATCGGTATAGAGGTCGACGAAAATCAGATCCGCCGGCTCAGCGGTATCGAGCAGTTCCAGCGCATCGCCCACCCGGATGTACAGCCGCGGATCGTCATCCAGCCCAAGGTATTCAATGGCCAGGCGTGGCACGTCGGGGCGCAGCTCGATGGCTTCGACGTCCTCCAGCGGCAGAAACTTGAGGCAGGCCTGGGTCAGAGTGCCAGCACCGAGGCCGAGGAACAGCGCGCTTTCCGGCTGCTCGTGGCACAACGCGCCAATCAGCATCGCCCGGGTGTAATCGTATTCGAGCCAGCTCGGGTCAGCCGTGAACACGCAGCTCTGTTCGATGGCATCACCGAACTCGAGAAAACGGTAATCGGCCACTTCCAGCACGCGAATCACGCCGAACTCATCCTGTACCTCGGCGAGCAGATGCTCGACGCGCTCCTCAGTCATTTCGTCTCCTGATCGTCACCGGACCCGGCAACGCAATAAAACCGCGGAGTGGCGCGGCAAAGGCGCGATTGTCCGCGAAGCGACGGGAACAGGTCACGCACTAATTGCTGATAACATGACCGTCCGAGCGTAAAACACTAGAGACCGTGATGAGCCAACCCTGGAGCCCTGACAGCTGGCGCGCCCTGCCGATCCAGCAACAACCCCAATACCCCGACGCAGCGCATTTGCTGCACGTCGAGCAAACGCTGGCCAGTTATCCGCCGCTGGTGTTTGCCGGTGAAGCCCGGGAGTTGCGCCGTCAGTTTGCTGAAGTGACCCAGGGCCGCGCGTTTTTGCTACAGGGCGGCGACTGCGCCGAAAGCTTCGCCGAGTTCTCCGCCGCGAAAATCCGCGACACCTTTAAAGTCCTGTTACAAATGGCGATCGTCATGACCTTCGCCGCCGGTTGCCCGGTGGTCAAGGTCGGGCGCATGGCCGGGCAATTCGCCAAACCGCGTTCGGCCAACGACGAAACCATCGACGGCGTGACCCTGCCGGCCTACCGTGGCGACATCGTCAACGGCATCGGTTTCGACGAAAAAAGCCGCGTGCCGGATCCGGAGCGCTTGCTCCAGTCCTACCACCAGTCCACCGCGACCCTGAACCTGCTGCGCGCCTTCGCCCAGGGCGGTTTTGCCGACCTGCATCAGGTGCACAAGTGGAACCTGGACTTCATCGCCAACTCGGCGCTGGCCGAGAAGTACAGCCACCTGGCCGATCGCATCGATGAAACCCTGGCCTTCATGCGTGCCTGCGGCATGGACAGCTCGCCGCAACTGCGCGAAACCAGTTTCTTCACCGCCCACGAAGCATTGCTGCTGAACTACGAAGAAGCCTTCGTACGCCGCGACAGCCTGACCAACGATTACTACGATTGCTCGGCGCACATGCTGTGGATCGGCGATCGCACCCGTCAGCTCGACGGCGCTCACGTCGAATTCCTGCGTGGCGTGAACAATCCGATCGGGGTCAAAGTCGGCCCAAGCATGAACCCCGAAGACCTGATTCGCCTGATCGACGTGCTCAACCCGGACAACGATCCGGGTCGTCTGAACCTGATTGCGCGGATGGGTGCGAACAAGGTCGGCGATCACCTGCCGCAACTGATCCGTGCCGTGCAACGCGAAGGCAAGCAAGTGCTGTGGAGTTCCGACCCGATGCACGGCAACACCATCAAGGCCAGCAGCGGCTACAAGACCCGCGACTTTGCACAGATCCTTGGCGAAGTGAAGCAGTTCTTCCAGGTTCACGAAGCGGAAGGCACGTATGCCGGCGGCATCCACATCGAGATGACCGGGCAGAATGTTACTGAATGCATTGGCGGTGCGCGGCCGATTACCGAAGACGGGTTGTCGGATCGGTATCACACCCATTGCGACCCGCGGATGAATGCCGATCAGTCGCTGGAGTTGGCGTTTCTCATTGCCGAGACGTTGAAGCAAGTCCGGCGCTGAGTCAGTAAGTCTTTCGCCGCCTGATAGACCGCCTTCGCGAGCAGGCTCGCTCCCACATTAGACCGCGTCCGCTTGGACAACTCGGTCAATTGTGGGAGCGAGCCTGCTCGCGATGGCGTCAGCTCAATCACCACTGAGCTGAGCCAATGCCACCCGCAACCGCGCCGCACTCGCCCGCGGGCAATTCAGTTGAACCCGCTCAAGCCCCAACCAATCCGCCATTCGCCGCAGATTGACCGCCAACGCCAGCATCCCCTCCTCATCCAGCCCCGGCTCTTCCTCATGCACAGCGTGCACCGCCAGCCTGCCCAACGCCCGCTCGGCGCGTAGATCCACCCGCGCCGCAATCCGTTCATTGTGCAAAAAAGGCAACACGTAGTAGCCGTAGACCCGCTTGTCCGGCGGCGTATAAATCTCCAGCCGATAGCGGAAATCGAACAGGCGCTCGGTGCGACTGCGCTCCCAGATCAGTGAGTCGAAGGGTGAAAGCAAAGCGCTAGTCTCAACCTTGCGCGGCACTTTCGGCTCCGGCAGACAATAGGCCGGTTGCCGCCAGCCCTGGACTTCACAGCTCAGTAATTCACCCGCCTCCACCAGTTCCGCCAAGCGCGGACGGGCATCACCTGGACTCAAGCGAAAGTAATCCCGCAGGTCTTTTTCTGTTCCGACGCCCAACGCTGTCGCGGCATGCAGTAACAGGCCGCGCTGGGCCTCGGCCTCACTCAACAACGGCTGCGCAAGAATCGCCGAAGGAATCACCCGCTCCGGCAGATCATAAAGTCGCTCGAATCCGCGCCGCCCGGCCACGGTCACTTCACCGGCGGCGAACAACCATTCCAGCGCATGCTTTTCCGCGCTCCAGTCCCACCAGGGCCCTGCCCGTTCCTGACGGGTCGACAGGCTTCCGGCACCCAGCGCGCCCAGGTCCTGAACCGAGGCCAACACCCGGCGAATCGTGTCCTGCTGCTCACGCCCGAAACGTGCCAGTTGCTGGTAGATATCTTCACCACGGGTCGCACGCAGCATGCGCCAGCGCATCAACGGGTACATCGACAAGGGCAGCAAAGAGGCTTCATGCCCCCAATACTCGAAGAGCGTGCGCCGCCGGCCCGAACTCCAGGCAGCCTGGTCGAGCAAGTCGGATGAGTAATTGCCGAGGCGGGAAAACAAGGGAAGGTAGTGCGAACGCACCAATGCATTGACCGAATCGATCTGCAGAATGCCCAGCCGCTCGATCAGACGATTGAGCTGAACCGGTTTGATCGCCGCTGGCGGCTGGCGCCCGTTGAACCCTTGGGCGGCCAGCGCCAGACGCCGAGCCTGTTTGATGGAAAAGGACAGTGTTGCGGGCATGAGCATCTCCTTGTCTGCTCGCAACCTACCTCACCGGGAGACGGTTTGTGTAGTTGTGCATTACTCATTTGTGCATCGGGTCATTCCAGAACGGTTTGACCGACTCGAACTCCACATCCGCACGACTCATGCCGATGTCCTTCAGTGCTTCATCGCTCAGACTCGCCAACAACTCGCGCTCCCGGTGAAGTTCGTACCAGCGACTGAATTTGTGCAGCAGATCGGATACCAGGTGGATCGAGTGCTTTTCTACTGCTGGATACTCATGTTGACCTTTCATCTTGTTGCCCTCCGTTTGGATGGCTCAAGTGTCGCGCTGGGGCTAAGATCAATCCAACGAATGTTTCTGATGTAACACATCTCGGAGATTGATGAATGTCCGCCTTCCCAAGTATCGACACTGAAGTGCTGCGCACCTTTGTCGCCATCGCTGACCAGGGCGGTTTTACCCGGGCCGGCGAGTTAGTCAATCGCACTCAGTCCGCCGTGAGCATGCAGATGAAGCGGCTGGAAGAGGATGTGTTGCAGCGTCAACTATTCCAGCGCGACGGACGGCAGGTGCGCCTGACGGCTGAGGGCCAGGTGCTGCTCGGCTATGCCCGGCGCATCCTCAAGCTGCACAGTGAGGTGTTCAATACGCTGCGCGAGCCGCACATGGTCGGCATGGTGCGCATCGGTACGCCGGACGATTACGTGATGCGTTTTTTGCCGGGGATTCTGCGGCGATTTGCCCAGACGTATCCGCTGATCCAGATCGAGGTGCACTGCGAATCATCAAAACAATTGCTGCTGCGCCAGGACCTGGACTTGACCATCGTCACCCGTGAACCAGGCAACGAGATTGGCCAACTATTGCGCAAGGAGCATTTCGTCTGGGCCGAAGCCCAATGTTTCAGTGCCCATGAGCAAACGCCGCTGCCGCTGGCGATGTTCAACAGTGATTGCTTCTGCCGCTTATGGGCCTGCAATGCACTGGATGCCATGGGTCGCGATTACCGCGTGGCGTACAACAGCGACAGCCTGTCGGCAATCATGGCGGTGGTCAGCGCCGGCCTGGCGGTGACCGCGCAGCTGGAAAGCCTGGTCACCCCGGACATGCGCATTCTCGGTGAAGCCGAAGACCTGCCGATTCTGCCCGAGGCCAGCATCATGCTGGTGCGCAACCTGCACAACCCGTCGCCGATCACTGAGTGCCTGGCCGAACACATCGTCGAAGGCTTCAAACTTTAAGGGCGAGCATCACCGCGCAGAGCACCAGAAAGCCACAGAACAACCCACGCAGCAGTCGCTCCGGCAGTGCGTGGGCGATCCTCACGCCCCAGCTGATGCTCATCAGACCGCCGACCGCCAAGGGCAGGCCGACCATCCAGTCCACCTGATGGTGCACTGCGTAAGTCACCAGCGTGACGCCCGTACTCGGCAACGCCAGCGCCAGCGACAAACCCTGCGCAACCACCTGACTGGTGCCGAACAGGCTGGTCAGCACCGGCGTTGCCACCACCGCCCCGCCCACGCCAAACAACCCGCCCATGGTCCCGGAGGCGGCGCCGAGCACGCCCAGCCATGGCCATGAATAATTCATCTGCGCAGACGCCGGCGCGTTGGCGACGAACATTCGCACCAGGTTGTAGGCCGACAAGGCAATCAGGAACGCAACAAATCCGACGCGCATGGTTTGCGCATCAATGCCCACCGCCCAGATCGAGCCGATCCAGGCAAAACAGAACCCCATCGACGCCAATGGCAGCGCATGGCGCAATTCAATCCGGTTGCGCTGGTGATAACGCCACAGCGCCAACATCACGTTGGGCACCACCATCACCAGCGCCGTGCCCTGGGCAATCTGCTGATCGAGGCCGAACAATACGCCCAATAGCGGGATCGCGATCAAACCACCGCCAATGCCGAACAACCCACCGAGGGTGCCCAAGGCGGCGCCAAACATCAGGTACATCAAAAACTCAATCACAGTCGATTTTCCCTTCACGTCAGGCTAATCATCCTACGCAGTCGGCGCTGGCGGGGAAACGCACAGCAACGCACAATGGCTGTGCCAACTTCGCACAAGCGCTGACAACACCATGAACCCCAATCAATTGACCGAACAGCTGGGTCTGTTCCTCGACGTGCTGGAAACCGGCAGTTTTTCCGCCGCGTCCCGCCGCCACCCGCTGACCCCTTCGGCGGTGGCCCGGCGCATCGACAGCCTGGAAAACGCCGTCGGCAGCCAGTTGTTCATTCGCAGCACCCACGCGGTGCGCGCGACCCCGGCGGGTTTGGCGTTTGCCGAGCGCGCGCGGCGGATCGTGGCTGAACTGCGGCTGGCTCGGGCTGAGGCGGTATCCTTGAGCAACGCACCGGAAGGCTTGATTCGGATCGATGCACCGGCAGCGTTTGGACGACGGCATCTGGCGCCGGTGATTGCCGATTTTCTGATGCTCTACCCCGGCCTCGACGTGCAGTTGCACCTGATCGACAGTTTCGTCGACATGCAGGGTTTGAATCTGGGCAAGGTCGATCTGGTGCTTCGCGCCGGGCAAATGGCCGATACCCGGCTGGTGGCCACGCCGCTGGCGAGCATGGTGCGCATTGCCTGTGCCAGCCCGGAGTATTTGCAACGACGTGGTGTGCCGACCGATCCGGCGCAGCTGATTGAACACGACGGGCTCGACTGGGATGGCCTGGCCCCGCCGTTCGCCTGGCGCTTCGAACGGGACGGGCAGATGCACTTGCACCGCCCGGCGCGCATCCGCATGAGTGCCAATAACGCCGAGGCTTTGGTCTGCGGCGCTTTGGCCGGGCTGGGTATCGCACACTTACCAACCTGGTTGACCAGCGAATACCTGTTACGCGGTGAACTGCTTCCGCTGTTCTGCGAACACGGCTTGCCACCACCGGAAACGACCGGCATTTATGCCTTGCGCCTTGAGCAACAACCCAATCCCCGCAGTCGCTTATTGCTCGAATACCTGAAAACCCGCTTCAGCCCGATCCCGCCGTGGGATCTGGCGCTGCAAAGTACCCTCGACCGGCACTAGGCTAGAATTATCTGGCGCATTAAAGATTCGCCCGCTAGATTTATGACGATCACTGATCAAGGCTTCGAAATGACCACCGAGCGCAACACCCCGGATAACTGCGACGACCTGCTGCTGGATAATCAGGCCTGCTTCGCCCTGCATTCCACCTCGCTGCTGATGACCAAGGTCTACAAGCCGCTGTTGCAAGCACTGGGCCTGACCTATCCGCAATACCTGGCGATGATGGTGTTGTGGGAACAGGACGGTTTGACCGTAGGCGAAATCAGCACGCGCCTGTTGACCGATCCTGGCTCATTGACGCCGTTGCTCAAGCGCCTGGAAGTCGAAGGTTTACTCAGCCGCACCCGCAGCCGTGAAGACGAGCGGGTGGTGATTGTCGAACTCACCGAACAGGGTCGTGCATTGCGGGAGCGGGCGCGCGGTATTCCCCAGTGCATCCTCGGCGCCAGCGGGATGACGCTGGAGAGATTGCAGAAGCTGCAAGCGGAACTGCAAACGCTGCGCAGCAATCTGCAAGACAGCCTCTGATATTCAAATCAACCTAGATACCCTGTGGGAGCGAGCCTGCTCGCGATAGCGGTCTGACATTCAAACATTGATGTCGACTGATACACCGCTATCGCGAGCAGGCTCGCTCCCACATTGGTTTTGGGGTGCCCCTTCCAGCCACGTTCGCCCCTCTCCGAAAAAATTTTCAGTCCTGAAAATCCCGCCTCGACAGCTCTAGTTCAACCCTTCGCATCGCCCGCCAAAAACCCGACCAAAACTTTTTCAAAAATTTATATTGCGCGCTAAATATTTGCGCGATACATTCATCTCGCACTTACTTAGCGCGCAAACATTTAGCGCGAAACACCCAAACCCGAACGAGGCTCACACCATGCAAACTCTCTACACCGCTATCGCAACCTCCACTGGCGGCCGTGACGGTCGTGCGGTTTCCAGCGACAACATCCTCGACGTCAAACTCGCCACGCCCAAAGAACTCGGTGGTGCCGGCGGCGCAGCGACCAACCCTGAGCAACTGTTCGCCGCCGGTTACTCCGCCTGCTTCATCGGCGCACTGAAATTCGTGGCCAGCCAGACCAAACGCACCATCCCGAACGACGCCTCGATCACCGCCCACGTTGGCATCGGCCAGATCCCTGGCGGATTCGGCCTGGACATCGACCTGCACATCAGCCTGCCGGGGCTTGAACAAGCCGATGCACAAAGCCTGGTCGACGCTGCCCACCAGGTCTGCCCGTATTCCAACGCCACCCGTGGCAACGTCGATGTGCGCCTGCACGTTACCGTCTAACCGCTGATTCCCAGGCCCGAACCAGGAAACGAACATGAGCACTTTCAGTAAAGTCTTGACCGGCACCCTTCTCGCCTTGTCCATCCACAGCGCGTTTGCAGGTGAGGGTGTTGAACACAACACCCAAGCGTTCCTCGACGTTCTGAACGCCGGCACCGGCAAACCGATGGAACAACTCACGCCTAAAGAAGCCCGCGCCGTGCTGGTCGGCGCACAAGCAGGGGTGAAACTGACGCTGCCAAAAGCTGATGTCAGCGAGAAAACCATTCAAGTCGACGGCCAACCGCTCAACCTGACCATCGTCCGGCCGGCCGGAGTCAAAGGTCCGCTGCCAGTGTTCATGTTCTTCCACGGCGGCGGCTGGGTGCTGGGAGATTTCCCGACCCATGAACGTCTGGTTCGGGACTTGGTTACCGGTTCGGGGGCGGCGGCGGTGTTCGTCAATTACACCCCGTCACCGGAAGCGCATTACCCGATGGCGATCAACCAGGCTTACGCCGCAACCCAATGGGTGGCCGAGCACGGTAAAGAGATCAACGTCGACGGCAAACGTCTGGCCGTGGCCGGCAACAGCGTCGGCGGCAACATGGCGGCAGTGGTTGCGCTGATGGCCAAAGACAAGGGCACGCCGGCGATCAAGTTCCAGGTGCTGCTGTGGCCGGTGACTGACGCCAGCTTCGAGACGGCGTCCTACAACCAGTTTGCCGAGGGGCACTTCCTCACCAAAAACATGATGAAGTGGTTCTGGGACAACTACACCACCGATGCCAAACAGCGTAACGAGATCTACGCGTCGCCGCTGCGGGCGACCACTGCGCAACTCAAGGGCCTGCCACCTGCCCTGGTGCAGACCGCCGGCGCCGACGTGTTGCGCGATGAAGGTGAAGCCTACGCCCGCAAACTCGACGAAGCTGGGGTGCCGGTCACCGCCGTGCGCTACAACGGCATGATTCACGACTATGGTTTGCTTAACGTTGTGAGCCAGGTGCCGGCGGTGCGTTCGGCGATGTTGCAAGCGTCCGAAGAACTCAAGCAACACCTGAAATAAAACCTGTGGGAGCGAGCTTGCTCGCGATGGCGGCTTCACATTCAACACAGATGTTGACTGATCTACCGCTATCGCGAGCAAGCTCGCTCCCACAGTGTCCACCGTTGCACCTGAAGCTGTATTTCTGGCAGGCATAAAAAAGCCCGACTCAATGGTCGGGCTTTTTCATTCCTGAAGCTGTGCTTATTTAGCACGGCCTTTGTAGGAACCGCCTTCGCGGGTATCGATCTCGATCTTGTCACCGATTTCGATGAAGTCAGCAACTTGCAGCTCAGTACCGTTGCTCAGCTTGGCAGGCTTCATCACCTTGCCGGAAGTGTCGCCGCGAGCCGAACCTTCGGTGTAGTCAACTACGCGCACGATGGTGGTCGGCAGTTCTACGGAAACCAGACGCTCTTCGAAGAAGATCGCTTCGCAAACATCGGTCATGCCTTCTTCAACGAAAGGCAGAACGGCTTCGATGTCTTCAGCGTTCAGCTCGTACATGGTGTAGTCGGTGGTGTCCATGAACGTGTAGGTGTCGCCGCTGATGAAGGACAGGGTCGCTTCTTTGCGGTCGAGGATTACGTCGTCCAGTTTGTCGTCAGCGCTGTAAACGATCTCGGTCTTGTAACCGGTCAGCAGGTTTTTCAGCTTGGTCTTCATGATGGCGCTGTTACGACCAGACTTGGTGAATTCAGCTTTCTGAACCAGCCAAGGATCGTTTTCGAGACGGATCACGGTACCGGGTTTCAGTTCTTTACCAGTTTTCATTGCGAATATCCGAATTTGGATGGGATTTACAAAAATCTAGGCCGCGTATCATATCCAATTTACATAAAACTGTACCAGCGCTGCGGCAAGATCTGCCTGCAAAGCCTGTTCCAGACACCACGCTTCGGCGTGTTTTTGCAGTTCTGGCCAGTGTTTTCGGGTCGATTGCCAGTGCGCGGTCATATTGTCACCCGCATTCCACGCTCGCCAAAGACCGCTGATCGCCTCGCGGGCAGGCTCGGACAGGCCTTTGGTGTACAGAGCGAGGAAGGCGTCGAGCTTGTCCAAGTGGATGTCTTCGTCCTGCTGATAGATGTGCCAGAGCAGCGGCCGGCCCGCCCATTGGGCGCGGACAAAGGAATCTTCACCGCGCACGGCGTTGAAATCGCAGCACCAGAGCAGGTGATCGTATTGATCCTGTCGGACGAACGGCAGCACTTGCACGGTCAATTCACCGCGCACGTGCACCGCGCCGGCCACCAGACCGTCCACACCGAGCCAACGTTCGACGTCCCCAAGAATCCTGCCTTCGGGCACCAGAAGATGCGTGGGCGTCGAGTCGGCAGCCATTGCTTCGAGCCAACTGGCCAGCCCGTTATTTTCGTAGGCAAACAGCGAGATCAACTGCGCACCTTGCGCGTGATCAACCCCTAAACCTTGCAGGAATTCTCGCTGAGCCTCGGGGTTTTGCTGAAACTGCTGACGACGCTCAAGCAATCCGCTTTCACGCAGCAAGCCACCGGTGCCCTTCTGAAACCCCGGAAAGAAGAAGAATTTTTGTACGCTCTTGTACTTCACCGACGGCAAGCCGTGGCAGCCGACGATCCAGTCCTCGGCACTCAGATAGTCGAGATTCATCCACAGCGGCGGTTTTTCCCGCTCGGCCATGGCCTCCATGTAAGCACTCGGCAATTGGCAGGCGAACGCGGCGATCACCACATCAGCGGCTTCAGTGGGCTGCCAGTCGGCCGTCCACTGGCGCACTTCGACGCCCTGCTGCCATTGCTGTGAGGCGTTGATGTCGATTTCCGGGCACAAGCGCTCGAAGGCTCGCAAATCATCGACCCACAAACGCACCGTCACCGAATGTTCGGCCACCAGTTGTCGGGCCAGACGCCAGGTCACGCCGATGTCGCCAAAGTTGTCGACCACCGCGCAGAAAATATCCCAGCGGGCTTTCATTTCACGCATTCCAGGCTCCCGTTGGCAAAGGCGCCGATTGTCCTCATAAATTACCCCGTGCAGAAGAGCCGACGGCGATTAATCTTCATGCGACAATCGCCACTCGCCCGCGACCACCCGCCAGGAGGCAGCCATGCCCTACCGTCCCAACCCGCGCCGCCCGTTGCCGATCCAGCTCAACGCCTTGCAACTGACCGGCAGCATTGCCCTGGGTGTGTGGCTGGGGTTTATCGCAATCGCGCTGACGTGCTGGCTCGCCTCTCGACTGTTGTTCAGCGAGCAGCTGGCGCCCGTGGCTGAAGCCGTGCAGCATCTGGCCAAACCACCGGTGGTGGTGCAACCGGTGCCGGATATTCCGCCGCAGAGCCCGTTGTTCGAACGGTACGAAGAGAACCTGCGCAAGAACGAGCAGCAGCAACGAATGGATCAGGCCCGCAGCACCGGCCGCAATCTGTCCAACCCGAAATGCCAGTTCTGGCTGCAACAGGACCAGACTGCGCCGAGCGAAAAAAGCCGCGCCAACGTCCTGCAATTCTGCGATTGATCAAGAAGCTCTCTATGCACAAGCCGACCGTCCACCAACTGATTCTCGACAAGCTGCGGATCGACCTCGACATCGCCGAGCGTGCCGCACAAACCGCTTACGAAACCGCGACCCACGAAGAAAACATTGCCGAGAACAAGTACGACACGCTGGGTCTGGAGGCTTCTTACCTGGCAGCCGGGCAAGCCAAAAGGGTGGAGGAAATCAGGCAGTCACTGACGCTTTGCCAGAACCTGACACTGCGCCCTTACGACGATCAGCGCGGCATAGAAGTCGGCGCCTTGCTCGGTCTGGAAGACGAAAAGGGTCGTGAGCAATGGTTGTTTCTGGCCCCCGACGCGGCGGGTTTGAAGGTCGACGTGGTGGGGCAATGGATTACTGTCATCACCCCTCGCTCACCGCTGGGCAAGAGTCTGCTGGGCAAGTTCGAAGGGGACGAGGTGGAGATTCTGGTGGCGGGTGCTCGGCAACAGTTTTCTGTTACCGAGGTGGTATAGCGGGAAGTGTCCTGCCTCACAAATACGTTCCTCTTTTGACGAGTGGCTGTTGTCGTCAGGCAAGGCGCCGCGACGAGTCATAGCCCGCTATGGCGAGGAGCGGCAACGCAGCATGACGGCAACAGACGCCGTCAAAAAGGAACAGTATTTGCGAGGCAGGACACTCAATTAATGGACCGGCAGTTCGACGCCGTCGAACAGCTCTTCCAGTTCCTGCTTGTTGTGGCACTGGATGGCCTTGGCCATGACTTCGCGGGTCAGGTGCGGGGCGAACTTCTCGATGAAGTCGCACATGAAGCCACGCAGGAACGTGCCGCGACGGAAACCGATTTTAGTAATGCTGGATTCGAACAAGTCGCTGGCATCAAGCATGACCAGGTCGCTATCGAGTTTGGCATCGACCGCCATTTTCGCCACGATGCCCACGCCCAGACCCAGGCGAACGTAAGTCTTGATCACGTCGGCGTCGGCGGCGGTGAACACCACTTTCGGTGTCAGGCCACGATGGCTGAACGCTTCGTCGAGCTTCGAACGGCCGGTGAAACCGAACACGTACGTCACGATCGGGTATTCGGCCAGCGCTTCCAAGGTCAGCTTCGACAGCTTGGTCAGCGGGTGGCCCTGGGGCACGACCACGCAGCGGTTCCAGCGATAGCACGGCATCATCACCAGATCACCGAACAGTTCCAGCGCTTCGGTGGCGATGGCGAAATCCACGGTGCCGTCAGCGGCCATTTCAGCGATCTGCATCGGTGAACCCTGGTGCATGTGCAGGGCAACGTCCGGGTATTGCTTGATGAAATTGCTGATCACCGGTGGCAACGCATAACGCGCCTGGGTGTGCGTGGTGGCAATCGACAGGGTGCCTTTCTTCTCGTTGGAGAATTCCTGGGCGATCTGCTTGATGCTTTCAACCTTGCGCAGGATCTCGCCGGCGGTGGTAATAATTCGCTCGCCGGCCGGGGTGACGCGGGTCAGGTGCTTGCCGCTGCGAGCGAAAACCTCGACCCCCAATTCGTCTTCCAGCAGACGGATCTGCTTACTGATGCCCGGTTGCGACGTGTAAAGGCTTTGGGCTGTAGCGGAAACGTTGAGGTCGTGGTGCGCCACTTCCCAGATGTAGCGCAATTGTTGAAGCTTCATATGAATCCCTCAAAGCAGGTAGACGCCACGGGCATCAGCGACGGTATATAACTATATTAATGGTTTGAAGAATAAATCTAGAACTTTTTTATCAAACGGCCACTATTCGTGTTCTGGTGTCCGGCCTCGTGAATACGCGAGGCAGGACACTAACGATCCCCTTGGCGACGACGTTCCACCAGCGGCACCAGATAGACTGGCACCCGAGACAGTTGCAGCACCCGCGCGGCAGTCCGGCCCAAAGGCGTTTCCGCGCCAGCACCATGGCTATGACTACCTACGATCAACAAATCCACGGAGAGTTTCTGCGCCTGGTCGAGAATCACCTGTGACGGATCGCCCTGAAGCACCCGCACCGCTTGAATCCGCTCCAGATCCTGCGCCCCGTCCTCCCCCAATTCTTCACGAAAGCTGTCGAGCACCCGCTGCTCGATATTGGCAATCACCGTATTCAGGCCCTGACTGTGAAACTCGTTCAATGCTTGCTCATCGAGGTAACTCTGAAGCACCGATTCGGCGAACAGCCCCATCGGTTCAACGGCGTGCACCACGTACAGATCGGCATTGAAAGTTCGCGCCAGCGCCAAGGCATGATGCATTACCAAAGGTGCGTACAGGCCGAGGTCAGTGGCGTACAACATAGAACGAATCATATGACCTCCTCGAGTGCCGACATGGCGGAGATTGATTCAGCTTAGCAGTGCCTTGGCGAGTACGACGTTTCGCGTAACGCGTTGAACCGTGGGCTTAAACCTTTTGCTCGTTGCTTATGCCATGCGGCACGTGGCCAGTGGCGACCACCTCGCGGGCCAGCTCGCAATGACCGGCCTGATCGTCGAAAAACACGTCGGCGGCAAAGGCTTCAAGAAACGCCGACTTGGTCAGGCCGCCGAGAAACAGCGACTCGTCCAGACGAATGTCCCATTCGCGCAAGGTACGAATCACTCGCTCATGGGCCGGCGCCGATCGCGCGGTCACCAGCGCGGTGCGGATCGGACAGGCGTCTTCCGGGAACTCGCGCTGCAACAGATTGAGGGCGGCGAGGAAGCCTTTGAACGGCCCACCGCGCAATGGCTCGCGGGCGGCTTCACGCTCGCTGGCCTGAAACGCTTCCAGACCACCGGACTGATAGACGCGCTCTGATTCGTCGGAAAACAGCACCGCATCACCATCGAAGGCAATGCGCAATTCGTCACTGGCCGCACGGCTGGCGCCACCCGACAGAATGGTCGCTGCGGCGAACCCGGCATCCAGTGCACTGCGCACGTCTTCGGCATGCGTCGAGAGAAACAGGTCGCAGCCAAATGCCTTCAGGTACGGATAAGGACTGCGTCCGCCGACAAACGCCGCACGGGAAATCGCCAGGCCATAGTGGTGGATCGAATTGAAAACCCGCAGGCCGGTGTCGGCACTGTTGCGCGACACCAGAATCACCTCGACCCGGGCGCGGCCAAGGCTGGAATTGAGGTTGAGGAGTTTCTGCACCAAGGGAAATGCATCACCGGGCTCGAGGATTTCGTCTTCGTGTTCGATCTGATATTGCCGATAGGCTTCGACGCCGCTCGACAGATAGACCTTGTGGCTTTCGCTCAGGTCGAACAGCGCACGCGAAGAAATCGCCAGCACCAGTTTGTCGTCGATAGTCTTTGCCATGCCCTTCCCCCTCAGGATGATCGACTCAGGTGTTACGTCGATCGATAAAACTCAAACTGCGATACAAGGCTTCGATTCGCGGCAACTCGCACCCTGCGGCCTTGGCTGCCGCCAGTGGCCGGGCGTAAATCGCATCCAGCTCAAGCGGTCGTTTGTGCAGAAAATCGTGGTACATGCTCGGCCAATAGTCCGGCATCTTCTCGGTCACCATGAACAGATGATCGGCATAACCGGCCGGTACGTCGTGACCGCAGGCGATTGCTCCCTGAACCACTTCCGCCATCAGAGCCTTGATCAGTTCCCGACTGTCGGCATCGGCCATCAACGGTGTGGTGCTTGCCCCGAGCAGCACCGACAGACCGTTGTAGGGAATATTCCAGACCAGTTTTTGCCAGCGTGTCTGATGCAGGTTCGCCATGGCCTGGGAGTCGATGCCGGCGGTACGGAACAGCCCGGCGCCCTCCTCGACAATCGCCATGCGCGCCTGCTCATCGGTTGCCGGGCCACTGTGATAGCCAACATTCACCGCGCCGAGCGCCTGATGAGTGATGACGCCT
The DNA here is from genome assembly GCF_057837605.1 of Pseudomonas sp. GL_093. Classification (NCBI taxonomy): domain Bacteria; kingdom Pseudomonadati; phylum Pseudomonadota; class Gammaproteobacteria; order Pseudomonadales; family Pseudomonadaceae; genus Pseudomonas; species Pseudomonas sp. GL_093. Next base: position 4,869,031 of record NZ_CM174448.1, read on the forward strand.
GGTCCGTCGCGATGAACGCAGATATAGCAGAGCCCACCGAGCACGTGCAGCGAATCGGGGAGCAACGCTCGCAGACTGTCTTCAACGTCCAGGCCATTTTGCAGCAACAACACTTTGGCATTCGGTGCCGCGGCTTGAATGATCGTCGGTGCCAGTTGCGCGTTACTGGTGGTTTTCGCACCCACCAACAACCAGTCACAGGGCGGCATGTCTTCGGCCGTCGAATAGGCCTGAACCGGATTCAACGTCAGCGCGCCGTGCATCGCACTGTCGAGCTTCAACCCGCGCTCGGCCACTGCCGAAAACTCACTGCGTAACAGAAAATGCACATCGAAACCGGCACGCGCCAGCATCAACCCGTAGAACCCGCCGATCGCGCCGGTTCCGATAATACCGATTGTCGGTTTGGTCACAGCCCCCATCATGGCAACTCCTCTGCAATTCGACTCAACGCCTGACCCACGGCTGCATTGAGCTCGGTGCTGGTCAGGCGCGATTTTAGTGCCCCGAAAAATTCACCGTCGCGTACCACAAACAGCGCCGGCAAATAAAAAACCTGATATCGCTCGACCACCCCGCCATTGTTCCCGGCATCGATCCAGCACAACCGATCGACGTCCAGGTCGAGTCGTGGCAATTGCTCACGGGCAAAACGGCAACTGGCGCAGCCGACGCTGGTGAAAATGACCAGCGACACACCGCTCATCGCCAGCAGCCGTTGGTCGGCGTCGAAATCAGTCAGTTCCAATTCGACCACTATACTGGGTGGAACAATGTCAGATGGCCGACACATGGAGTCCGTGTTCATGGGACGTTTTATTCCTCACCCTGACGATGTGCCCGTCGAATTAACGTTGCTCAAACCTGAGTGTATTTCACGGCAACAGCTGCACACTATCAGCCTCGGGGGCATGGCTTGCAATTATCACCGGGCGTGGCGCCACGGTACGGCGCTGGAAATTCGCATGCCGACCTTGAACCCCGACATGCGTTTTCTGGGCTATGTGGCCTGGTGCCTGCGACGAAAACGCGGTTATCTGGTAGGCATTGCCTTCGTTGACGAGCAGATGATGTTCAGTGCCCGGATGGGCGAGCAGGTGTGCCAGATCGAACGTTACTGCCGCCTGCATGACGCGCATGACGATCTGCAGGAAACCCAGGCCCTGGCCCTCGAATGGGTCCAGGAGCATGCCGACGAGTTCTCTCACGAGACGGTTCGCAAGGCATTTGCGCAGGTTGTACTGGATTAAACCGGTGTCTGCCCATTGTCGAGCCACGGTGTAACGCGCTAAGGTTCTGCTCCCCGACGCGCTTAATTTGCTGTGCTCCGCCGCGCGGGTTCGCTGGCGGCCGGCACCCGTGACCTGACGAGTAAACGATGGCTGATTTACCGATCAACGACCTAAACGTCGCTTCCAACGAGACGCTGATCACTCCCGATCAGCTCAAGCGTGATATCCCTCTGAGCGACGCTGCCCTGCGCACCGTCACCAAGGGCCGCGAAGTCATTCGCAACATTCTTGATGGCACCGACCACCGCCTGTTTGTTGTCATCGGGCCTTGCTCGATCCACGACATCAAGGCTGCCCACGAATACGCCGAACGCCTGAAGGCGCTTGCGGCCGAAGTGTCCGATACCCTGTATCTGGTCATGCGCGTGTATTTCGAGAAGCCACGCACCACCGTCGGCTGGAAAGGTTTGATCAACGATCCGTACCTGGACGATTCCTTCAAGATTCAGGACGGTCTGCACATCGGTCGTCAATTGTTGCTGGACCTGGCCGAGATGGGCCTGCCTACCGCAACTGAAGCCCTCGACCCGATCTCTCCGCAGTACCTGCAGGACCTGATCAGTTGGTCGGCCATCGGTGCGCGCACTACCGAATCCCAGACTCACCGTGAAATGGCCTCCGGCCTGTCCTCGGCAGTCGGCTTCAAGAACGGCACCGACGGCGGCTTGACGGTCGCTATCAACGCCCTGCAATCGGTTTCCAGCCCTCACCGCTTCCTGGGTATCAACCAGGAAGGTGGCGTGTCGATCGTCACCACCAAGGGCAATGCCTACGGTCACGTGGTACTGCGCGGTGGCAACGGCAAGCCGAACTACGATTCGGTCAGCGTCGCGCTCTGCGAGCAAGCGCTGAACAAAGCGAAGATCAAGCCGAACATCATGGTCGATTGCAGCCACGCCAACTCCAACAAGGACCCGGCCCTGCAACCGCTGGTGATGGAGAACGTCGCCAACCAGATCCTCGAAGGCAACCAGTCGATCATCGGCCTGATGGTCGAAAGTCACCTGAACTGGGGCTGCCAGGCGATCCCGAAAGACCTCGCCGACCTGCAATACGGCGTGTCGATCACCGATGCCTGCATCGACTGGTCCGCCACCGAAAACACCTTGCGCAGCATGCATGCCAAGCTCAAGGACGTGCTGCCGAAACGCGATCGCAGCTGATCACTTTTCGCCGCACAAAAAAACGCCGGGCTTGACCCGGCGTTTTTTTATGCGTTCGATTCTTTGAAAGGTTACTGGCTCAGCTTGGCCGCGTGCCGCTGATGACGCTCCATGTAGCGTTCCACGTAGGAACACGATGGAATGACGGTGTAACCCATTTCTTCAGCGTACTCCAACGCCTTCTCGGTCAAGGCGGCCGCTATGCCGCGACCACGCAGCGCGTTGGGCACAAAGGTGCGATAGATATCCAGGGTCTGTTTCCCCAGATCCATATAGGTCAGGTAGGCACGATGACCGTCCACATTGGTCTCGAACTGATGACCAGCCTGGTCATGGTGGATGGACAACGCCTCGCTCATCACTACTCCTCGCGGGTCTGGAATTCTGACCCCTACCTTACCGATGTTTTTCCGGCGAAGGAACATCTACGCCACCCCGTGCCTGAATGGACACCGAGAAGAACTGCACCCATCTCGCGCAACCGAGCACGTATCAAATAGTAGGCACCATTAGGCAGAAATGCTCAAGGTACGCTCGTCATCACGCTGGGGGGGCGGGGGTGCTGCTCCGGGTTACGCAGAGACGGCTCGACCAGGATATCTGAAGGTCGACAGCCTGAACATTGCCGGATGTTGAGACTTAAGACGAGCGCCCTTTGTTAAAGTCACCTGAACATGGAGAAAGATATGAGAGGCGCCACGCAGAATCCGAACAAAAGTGTAGACGAATCCATCTAGATAGACTTTAGCCAAGACTCGGAAAAGAGCTGTGAGCGCGCGGAACTTTTCTTCGGCGGCTCGCTCAGCTCGGGCCTCCCAGCTGGATATTTTTTAAACAATGCAGTTAAAAGTTGCTCGAAAAAGAATCAACGCCTACAATTTTTTTGGCTTCTTGCTTTACGTCAGTTTACTTACGACAAGTAATGGGTAGTATGTACGCCGGCTATTTCCTCAATCTGAGGAGACAGCTAACTTAATAGAAAGTCCTTGAAGGGGAACACGATGAACAACGTTCTGAAATTCTCTGCTCTGGCTCTGGCCGCAGTTCTGGCTACCGGTTGCAGCAGCGTATCGAAAGAAACCGAAGCACGTCTGACTGCTACTGAAGACGCAGCAGCTCGCTCCCAGGCTCGTGCAGACGAAGCTTACCGTAAAGCTGATGAAGCTCTGGCTGCTGCTCAAAAAGCACAACAGACTGCTGACGAAGCTAACGAGCGTGCTCTGCGCATGCTGGACAAAGCTAGCCGCAAGTAATAATCCCTCGGGATTGTTATCAAGCCGACCCATTTTTTGGGTCGGCTTTTTTATTGCCCGCTATTTCGTACAGGCAATAAAAAACCCGCCGACGCGGTCAGCATCGGCGGGCTCCTTTCAAGCATTACTGCAACGGGTCGATCGGCGCACTCGTCACCATCGCCGCCGAGGAATTCGGCACTCCGATTTCCACCGGCAGACCATCTTCGGCAGCAACCACGTCGCGGACCACATCCCAGTTCATGCGCAGGTTGTTGGTGATGTCCTCACGCTTGAGCATCGCGTTGATTACCGCGGTGTGCTTGTCGACCACAGAAGGGTTGCCCTTGTCGTCCAGCGGCGTGTGCGCTTCCAGATACACCTTGCCGCCACTGACACCGAACTTGTACGGGTCGCTGATAATGCGCACCGACGTGCCTACCGGCACCATGCTCGCCATTTCCAGCACGTTGTTGTTGAACATGCGGAAGCAACCGTGGCTGGTGCGCATGCCGATGCCGAACTTCTTGTTCGAACCGTGGATCAGGTAGCCCGGCGTGCCCAGCGTGAACTTGAACGGCCCCAGCGGGTTGTCCGGGCCAGCCGGCACCACGTTCGGCAGTGGATCGCCATCGGCGGCGTGCTCGGCCTTGATCGACGCTGGAGGGGTCCAGGTCGGGTTCGGCGTCTTGGCGGTGATGCTGGTATGGGCAATCGGCGAGCCCCAGCCTTCACGGCCGATACCCAGCGGGAAGGTGTACACCACGTTCCGGCCTTTCGGGAAGTAATAGAGGCGGTACTCGGCCAGGTTGATGACGATGCCTTCACGCGGGCCCGGCGGCAGGATGAAGCGTGTCGGCAGCACCACTTCGGTGCCAGCTCCCGGCAGCCATGGATCGACGCCAGGGTTGGCCGCGACCATTTCCGAATAGCCCAGATCGTAGGTGGTGCCAAGGTCGGCGAAGGTATCTTCGTACTTGGCCTTGATCACCTGGACCTGACCGACGATGTCTTCACCGGGCGGTGGCAGGGGCAGCTCCAATGCTGCTACGGGACCCGCCACACAGAGGGCGGCGAGAGACAGGTAGCGGGTGACGGCAGGAAAGCGCGGCAACATCCGGAAAATCCTTCGCATGATCGACAAGGGTATAAAAACGAGATTGTACACCGGCATCTGGAAAATCGGGGAGTTGACCGATAGCAAGCAATCTATCAGCGTCTAAAGCTCGAAACGCAGTTCCGGCCAGATCGGCGATGTGCCGCGTTTTTGCGATTCCAGAATGGCCCGGCACAGCGAGCACAGGCGCTGATCCTGGAACACACGGCGATCGACGCTCGACCAGCGCGGTTGTGCTGGCAACAGGCTGCCGCACAAGGTCCGGTCCGCCGAGCCGCCCAACTCCAGTTGACGGGTCACCAGATGTACCCGCACTTCCTGGCAGGCGAACAGATCCAGCTGTTCGTCAGGCTCGATCAGTTGGTAGGCAAAAAGTGACCAGGCAGGACGCGGCATCGGGGGCTCCAAATCGGGGGCGCCACCTTAGCCGAAACACCGCCGCTAGAAAAGCGTCAAAGCAGCGGTTTCAGTGTAGGCCAGACATTTTCCAGCAACTTGTCCTGAGCCCCGGCAGCCGGGTGCAAGCCGTCGGCTTGCATCAAGTCCGGATGACCGCCCACGCCGTCGAGAAAAAACGGCACCAGCGGGATTTTTTTCTCGTTGGCCAGTGTGCTGTAGACCTTCGCAAAGGCCTCGGTATAACGAACGCCGTAGTTAGGTGGCAATTGCATGCCGAGCAGCAGCACCTTGGCGCCACTCGCGCGGGAGCTGTCGATCATTGCTGCAAGGTTTTGTTGCAATTGCGTTGGCAGCAATCCGCGCAGGCCATCGTTGCCGCCCAACTCGAGGATTACCAGCTCCGGCTTATGCTCTGCAAGCAGCGCGGGCAGGCGCGCCTGGCCTCCGGCGCTGGTGTCGCCGCTGATGGACGCATTGACCACCTTATCGTCGAAACCTTCGCGCTTGAGCCGTTGCTCGAGCAATGACACCCACCCCAACCGGGTATCCAGCCCGAAACCCGCGCTGATACTATCGCCAACGATCAGGACTGTACCCGCCGCTGCGTTCTGGGCCATGCACATCAAGGCCAGGCCAGCACTCAAAAACCACACACGCATCGGATTCTCCATGGGCGCAAGCATTCTCACCGCGAAGAACCTCAGCAAAGTGGTTCCCAGCGCGGAAGGTGAACTGACTATCCTGCACGAACTCAGCCTGGAACTGAACAAGGGCGACAGCCTGGCTATCGTCGGCGCCTCCGGTTCCGGCAAGTCCACCCTCCTCGGCTTGCTCGCTGGCCTCGACCTGCCGAGCAGCGGCGACGTCACCCTCGCCGGGCAAGCCCTGAGCAATCTCGATGAAGACCAGCGCGCCCGTATCCGGGCCGAGCATGTCGGGTTTGTGTTTCAGTCCTTTCAGCTGCTCGACAGCCTCAACGCCCTGGAAAACGTGATGCTGCCGCTGGAACTCGATGGCCGAAAAGACGCCCGCGAACGCGCCACCGAGCTGCTGCAACGGGTCGGCCTGGGCCAGCGACTGACCCATTCGCCACGCCAGCTTTCGGGTGGCGAACAGCAGCGCGTGGCGATTGCCCGCGCGTTTGCCGCAGAACCCGATGTGCTGTTCGCCGACGAACCCACCGGCAACCTCGACAGCCACACTGGCGAGCGCATCAGCGATCTGCTGTTCGAACTCAACCAGGAACGCGGCACAACCCTGGTGCTGGTAACCCACGACGAACGCCTGGCACATCGCTGCCGACGCCTGATCCGCCTTGAAGCCGGCCTGCTGGTCGCCCCTCTGGAGCCTTGATGGCACGCCTGCCGCTGTTGCGCCTGTTCAGTCTTGCCTTCCGCCAACTAATGCGCGACGCCCGCGCCGGTGAGTTGCGCGTGTTGTTCTTTGCCTTGCTGGTGGCCGTGGCGGCGAGTACCGCCATCGGCTACTTCGGCGCCCGCCTGAACGGCGCCATGATGCTGCGCGCCACCGAGTTTCTCGGTGCCGACCTGTTGCTCGAAGGCAGTTCACCGGCACGGCCCGAACAGATTAAAAGCGGCACGGAGCTGGGCCTCGAACACGCTCAAGTGGTGGAGTTTTCCAGCGTCATCGCCACTGACAATGGCATTCAGCTGTCCAGCATCAAAGCTGCCGATGACGTCTACCCACTGCGCGGCGAACTGAAAAGTGCCCCGGCGCCCTTTGCCCCGGAAGAAACCGGTGGCGGACCGAAACCCGGTGAAGCCTGGGTCGAAGCACGACTGTTGACCGCGCTGGACCTGAAGATCGGCGACAGCATCGACGTCGGCATGCGAACCCTCAAACTGGCGCGAGTGCTGACCTACGAACCGGACCGTGCCGGCAACTTCTATAGCCTCACGCCGCGGGTGCTGATCAACCTCAGCGACCTCGCCGCGACCGGCGTGGTGCAACCCGGCAGCCGGGTCAGTTACCGCGAACTCTGGCGCGGTAAAGCCGAGGCCCTGGAAACCTACCGTAAATTGATCAAACCCGGTCTGGCCGCCAACCAGCGTTTGCAGGATGCCCGCGATGGCAACCGACAGATCGGCGGCGCCTTGGGCAAGGCCGAGCGTTATTTGAACATGGCCAGTCTGGTGGCGGTTCTGTTGTCGGGTGTGGCAGTGGCGCTGTCGGCGACGCGCTTCGCCACCCGCCGATTCGATGCCAGTGCATTGCTGCGTTGTCTGGGGCTGTCCCGACGGGAAACCATGGTGCTGTTCAGTTTGCAGCTGACGGTGCTCGGGCTGCTCGCCAGCTTCAGCGGTGCCCTCATCGGCTGGTTCGCGCAGCTGGGACTGTTCGCGCTGCTGCATGATTTATTACCGACCGACGTTCCACCGGGCGGTCTGTTTCCAGCCATCGCCGGGATCGGCACCGGGCTGGTGGCGCTGGCCGGTTTTGCCTTGCCGCCACTGGCGGCACTGGGTCGAGTACCGCCATTGCGGGTCTTGCGTCGGGACATGCTGCCGATTCCTTCCAGCACCTGGATGGTTTATGGCGCGGCATTGGGCGCCCTCGGGCTGATCATGTGGCGTCTGAGCCTGGACTTGGTATTGACCTTCGCCCTGCTCGGTGGCGGTGTGATCGCGGCGTTGGTGCTTGGCGGCTTGCTGTTGCTGCTTCTGAAGAGCCTGCGTCGAATGCTGGCGCGCGCCTCTTTGCCGTGGCGCCTCGGGCTAGGTCAATTGCTGCGTCACCCACTGGCGGCCGCGGGGCAATCCCTGGCCTTCGGTTTGATTCTGCTGTCCATGGCGCTGATCGCATTGCTGCGCGGCGAGTTGCTGGACACCTGGCAGAACCAGCTACCGAAAAACGCGCCCAACTATTTCGCGCTGAACATTCTGCCGGCGGACAAACAGGCGTTCATCGATCGCCTGATCAAACTGTCGGCGCAATCGGCGCCGCTGTACCCGGTGGTACCGGGACGGCTGATCAGCGTCAACGGCGAGCCGGTACAGGAAATCGTCAGCAAGGATTCGGCCGGTGATCGAGCGATCCAGCGCGACCTGAGCCTGACCTGGGCGGCGGATTTGCCGGCGGGCAACAAACTCACGGCGGGTAACTGGTGGACCGAACAGACGCCAGACGAGATTCCCGGCGTATCGGTGGAAGGCAAAGTCGCCGAAAGCCTGAAGCTCAAGCTCGGCGATCACATGGTGTTTACCGTGGGCGGCGTCAATCGCGAGGCGAAAGTCACCAGCCTGCGGGAGATCAACTGGGACAACTTCCAGCCTAACTTCTTCATGATCTTCCAGCCCGGCACACTGAAGGATCTGCCGGCGACCTACCTGACCAGTTTTTATCTGGCGGCCGGTCATGACCAGCAAATTGTGGATCTGTCCCGGGCGTTCCCGGCGGTGACCATCTTGCAAGTCGAAGCCTTGCTCGAGCAGCTGCGCAGCATCCTTGCCCAAGTCACCCTGGCGGTGGAATACGTGCTGTTGTTCGTGTTGGCGGCGGGGATGGCGGTGTTGTTTTCAGGCTTGCAGGCGACGCTCGATGAACGCATTCGCCAAGGCGCATTGTTGCGAGCGCTGGGGGCCGAGCGGCAACTGTTGGTCAAGGCCCGGCGGATCGAGTTCGGTTTGCTTGGGGCGGTCAGCGGATTGTTGGCGGCGCTGGGGTCGGAACTGGTGAGTCTGGTGCTCTACCGCTACGCCTTCGACCTGCCGTGGCACCCGCATCCGTGGTTGCTGGTGTTGCCACTGATCGGCGCGGTGCTGATCGGCGGTGCTGGCGTGTTCGGCACACGTCGCGCGCTGAACGCCAGCCCCCTGACAGTCTTGCGCGAGGGTTGATAGACTCAAGCTCTCTCCACCACAAGAAGTTGCCATGAGCCGTTATCGCCCTCCCCGCACCGCTGGCACCGCGCTGATCACCCCCGAAGGTGAAGCGCGGATGCGGGCCGAGTTTCATGAGCTCTGGCATGTGCGCCGGCCGCAGGTGACACAGTCGGTCAGCGAGGCCGCGGCACAGGGAGATCGCTCGGAGAACGCCGAATACACCTACGGCAAAAAAATGCTGCGCGAGATCGACAGTCGCGTACGCTTTCTCACCAAGCGGCTGGAAGCGCTCAAAGTCGTCAGCGAAAAACCGAGCAATCCAAACAAGGTCTATTTTGGCGCCTGGGTCACGATTGAAGACGAGGACGGGAAGGAGTCGCGCTACCGCATCGTCGGGCCGGATGAACTGGATTTGAAACTGGGCCTGATCAGCATCGATTCGCCGTTGGCCCGCGCCCTGATCGGCAAGGCGCTGGACGCCGAGGTTCGGGTCCAGACACCGACCGGTGAGCAGTGCGTGTATATCGTCGCGATCGAGTATCTTTGAGCCGCAGCGTTCAACGCCTCAACGGCGGGTAATCAGCCCCTGTCGGGCAACGCGAATCAATTGCTTGATCACTTCGGGGGCGTCCTCGAGGCTGGGCGATTGAATCACCGCCAGATCGAAACTGTCGCTGGCAAATCGAGCCAGCGATTCACCCTCTTCGACAAACTGGATCAGGAAGGCCGCAGGCCCACCGGTGCGACGTGGCCAGCCATCGAGATAACGCAAAAGTGTCGGCTGATGTTTGCCGCCAAGCAGGATTTTTGGATTGCGCTGGGTCTGGTGTGCCGTGATCGGCGCGGGGCGTATAACGGGGCTTAGTGCATTCATTGTGTCGTGTCTCTGCCTCAAAAGTCTGCATGGCAGGTGAGAGGCAACACCGAACCAGCGCTTTAGCGGTATTTCGAAGCCTGTTTCAAGCTTCTATCGGCAACTGAATGAGTCACCTGGCGCCCCGCAAGTAGCTGTTTAAATCGGCGCATAGGCAGCATCCTAGAGAAGCTGACCGGACAGTGTCAAGAATGACGAGCACAAAAAAGGCCCGCGCTATGCGGGCCTTTTCATTGAACCAGAGCGGTCAGCCAGCGATAGCGCGGTCAGCCGAGAGCTTGCCGGCGCCTTCGATCAACACCGCGATAGTGCCACCGAGCAGGGCCAGGGCGAATTCATAACCGTTGTTGACCATGAACAGACCGTGAGGGAGATGCACCGAGAAGATCGCCACCAGTGAGAGGATGGTCAGGCCCAGGGCTGCCGGGCGAACCAACAAGCCGATGATCAAGGCCAGACCGGCGAAGAACTCGGTACCACCGGCCAGCGTCGCCATCAGGTAACCCGGCGCCAGGCCAATGCTTTCCATGTACTGCGCGGTGCCCGCCAGACCGTAACCACCGAACGCCCCGAAAAGTTTCTGCGAGCCGTGGGCTGCGAAGATGATGCCGACGAAGATCCGCAGAAGGGTCAGGCCGTAGCCAGCGCGGGTAAACAGTACCTTGTTGATCAGTGTGCTCATGCTGTGTCATCCGTTGTCAGTGTGTGTTGGTTGGCCGCTATATTAATCAGTAAATTTCATGTTAAAAGCGCAATAAATTCGCCATAACAATCAGTTTATTCGATCACTTACGTGAGGCAACTTTCTGCCCCTGGGGCTCCAACGACTCCCGCTCCCGATCGAACGCCAAGTAATACTTGTTCACGCTATTAACATAGCTGACGGCGCCCATTCCCACCTGCTCCATGGCAATGCGCTCGACCTGGAAGAACCACTGATTGGGATTCAAACCGCGCCGACGAGCCTCGGCACGCATGCCCTGAACCCGCTCCGGCCCCATGTTGTAGGCCGCCAGCACGAACGCCATGCGCTCGCGCTCGTTGAGTTTGGGGCTGGCAAAGAACTTGCGGCGGATCATCGCCAGGTACTTGGCCCCGGCCTGCACATTGGCGTCGAGATCCTGAATGTTGTTGACCCCCACCCGCTGGGCGGCGGACGGGGTGATCTGCATCAGGCCGGTAGGACCGCTGCCACTGCGGGCATTGGGTTGCAGGGCTGATTCCTTGAACGCCAGGGCCGCCAGGTTCAGCCAGTCCATACCTTGGGCTTCGGCGTGCTTCTGCAGCACTGGTCGAAGTTTCTCGAGCCGCTGCCGATCAGCCTTGGCCAATGGATAGTGCACTTGATACAGACGTCGATAGATCCGCAGGAACGCGGCATCCTGATCCGATGGTTTTTTGTAACCGGTCAGGAAGCGATCAATGCTCGCGCGCAACATTGAGGCGTCGCGGCGCACGAACCAGAACTCTTCGCCCGGCTCACTGATGAGCACCTGCCGATCGAAACGCAACTTGGGCAGGATCTTGCCCCAGCGCTCGGCAATGGGTTGTTCGACGATCGTCAGGTGAAAGATTCCGCCCTGGACCATCTCCAGCACATCCTCGACCGCCAGACTGGGATCGACCCACTCGATGGTCACCGGTGGCAGTTTAAGCAGTGCGAGCTTTTGATTGATCTGACTGACCGCGTCCCCGGCGGCACTGCCGGTGGGCAACGCCAGGGTCTTGCCAGAGAGTTGTTCGAGACGGGTGTAACGTCGCTCGCCTTTGATCCCGACCAATATCAACGGGATGTTGCTGGCAATCGGTTCACTGGTGCTGATCGCGTGGCCCGGTTGCAGGTCCAGCAGTTCCCCCGGTGCGACCAGATCACCCTCGCCGCGCTGCAAAGCGCCGATCAGTTGATCCTTGCCCTTGGGAATGATCTTGAGGGTGATTTCCTGACCGTCACGGGCGTGACCGTTGAGGTATTGCTCGAAGGCACGCAAGCGATGGTATTCAACACCGATGGCCTGGCCCTGGACTTCGCCGGAGCTGTTGCGGCTCTGGTTGACCAACACGCGCAGCACGCGACTGCTGCGGATTTCCGCCAAGTCGCGCACTTTGGCCGAAGGCACGGCTTGCAGCGGCCCGGCCAGACGCGCAACCGCCGGCATCGGCAGCAGCAACGAGCAACACAGCAGTAGCAGAACCGAGGGACGTATCATCCACTCTCCAGAAAGAATACTGGGCCGACCTCAAGAATTTTCATGAAATCGAACGACAGAAACAGAGCGCCGTGAGCGCTGGCAAAGTGCGAAAGACTGGCACAGTGATGGCACCTTAGCCACCCTGACCTGTCTCGCGGCATCAAGAGACAGCTTTAACTCATTGTAGTTCTTGGCTTTTCTTATAAATCTACAGCTCTGATATGCTTTCCGGCCTTTGGTCCGAGGTAGCACCATGCAACTCATCGATATCGGCGTCAACCTGACCAACCCCAGTTTTGCCGACAAACACCAGGCTGTACTCGACCGCGCCTACGCTGCCGGGGTCTGCCAATTGGTGCTCACCGGCACCAGTGTCGAGGGCAGCGAGCAGGCGCTGGAATTGTGCCGGCAACTGGACGAAACGGCTCAACGGCTGTTCGCCACCGCCGGCATTCATCCCCACTGCGCCAGCGACTGGAACGCCGACAGCGCCCAGCGTCTGCGCAGTTTGCTCAAAGAGCCGAACGTCGTGGCGGTGGGTGAATGCGGGCTGGATTTCAACCGCGATTTCTCGCCGCGCCCACAGCAGGAAAAAGTTCTGGAAAAACACTTGGAGTTGGCAGTCGAGCTGCAATTGCCGGTGTTCCTCCACGAGCGCGATGCCAGTCAGCGCTTGCTGGAGATCCTTCGCGATTACCGTGATCAATTGCCGGCCGCCGTGGTGCATTGCTTCACGGGCGAAAAGAAGGCGCTGTTCAGTTACCTCGATCTGGATTTGCACATCGGCATCACCGGCTGGATCTGCGACGAGCGCCGGGGCACGCACCTGCATCCGTTGGTGAAAGAGATCAAACAGGGACGGCTAATGCTGGAAAGCGATGCGCCGTATCTGTTGCCGCGCAGTCTGCGACCCAAGCCGAAGAATGGTCGCAACGAACCGGCGTATCTGACCGAAGTGTTGCGTGAAGTGGCGTTGCATCGCGGGGAGAGCGAGGAAGATCTGGCTGCTCACAGTACGGCGTGTGCGCGAGCGTTCTACGGGTTGCCTTCTGTTGATTGAGGCCGCTTCAACGCTATCGCGAGCCTGATCCAGGCCCGCGATACAAACGTCGCGGTCTTAGTGGCTGCTGCGCATCATCTCTTTAGGCATGTACTTGCCGATCTCGAACTTGCCGATCGCCGCGCGGTGCACTTCGTCCGGGCCATCGGCCAGGCGCAGGGTGCGTTGCATCGCATACATGTAGGCCAGTGGGAAATCGTTGGACACCCCTGCCCCGCCATGGATCTGGATCGCCCGGTCGATCACCCGCAAGGCTACGTTCGGCGCGACAACCTTGATCTGAGCGATTTCGCTTTTCGCAATCTTGTTGCCCACGGTGTCCATCATGTACGCCGCTTTCAACGTCAGCAGGCGCGCCATGTCGATTTCCATCCGCGAGTCGGCAATCTTGTCGATGTTGCCGCCCAGACGTGCCAAAGGTTTACCGAACGCAGTACGGGTTACCGCCCGTTTGCACATCAGTTCCAATGCACGTTCGGCCATGCCGATTGAACGCATGCAGTGGTGAATCCGACCCGGGCCAAGGCGACCCTGAGCGATTTCAAAGCCGCGTCCTTCGCCCAACAGGACGTTTTCGTACGGCACGCGGACGTTTTCGAACAGTACTTCGGCGTGGCCGTGAGGTGCATCGTCGTAACCGAACACTGGCAGCGGACGAACGATCTTCACGCCCGGAGCATCCACCGGCACCAGAATCATCGAGTGCTGGGCATGACGCGGCGCGTCAGGATCGCTCAGGCCCATGAAGATCAGAATCTTGCAGCGTGGATCGCAAGCGCCTGAGGTCCACCATTTTTTACCGTTGATCACCCACTCGTCGCCATCACGCACGGCGCGGGCCGCCATGTTGGTGGCGTCGGACGAGGCCACGTCCGGCTCGGTCATGGCGAACGCCGAGCGGATTTCGCCGCGCAGCAGCGGTTCGAGCCAGCGTTGCTTCTGCTCTTCGTTGGCGTAACGCACCAGTACTTCCATGTTGCCGGTGTCTGGCGCCGAGCAGTTGAACGGTTCAGGGCCCAGCAGCGAGCGACCCATGATTTCGGCCAACGGCGCGTATTCGAGGTTGGTCAGGCCGGCGCCGAGTTCGGACTCCGGCAGAAACAAATTCCACAAACCTTCAGCCTTGGCCTTGAGTTTGAGCTCTTCCATGATTGCGGTCGGCTGCCAGCGATCGCCCTCGGCGACCTGGCGCTCGAACACCGCTTCGGCGGGATAAACGTAGGTGTCCATGAACGCGGTCACGCGCTCACGCAGTTCTTGCACCTTGGGCGAATAAGCGAAATCCATGGGCAGCTCTACCTTTTAACGGAGGGTTTTGATGAGTTGTTCAGGTCATGCAATCGATGCTAGAACAGCTACGAAAATTTACCTAGCCTATTCTCGGCGTGTATTAACATTCATCACCGATATATGATCGGCTAATCGAGAGCCCAACAATAAGAGTGCAGCGCAATGAATCTGAGCAAGGTCGACCTCAACCTTTTCATCGTCTTCGACGCGATCTACACCGAAGCCAACCTGACCCGTGCCGGGCAGATTGTCGGCATTACTCAACCGGCGGTCTCGAACGCTCTGGCCCGTCTGCGCGAGACCTTCAATGACCCGTTGTTCGTGCGTACCGCTCAGGGCATGGTCCCGACGCCCATGGCGCAGAACATTATCGGACCGGTGCGCAACGCCCTCTCCTTGCTGCGGGTGTCGGTGCAGGAAAGCCGTATTTTCAACCCGTTGCAGGCGGTCAAGACGTATCGCATCAGCATGACCGACCTCACCGAAGCGGTGATCCTGCCGGCACTGTTCCAGCGCCTGCGGCGCCTGGCGCCGACGGTGATCATCGAAAGCTTTCTGTCCAAGCGCCGCGAAACCACCAAGGAACTGGCGGCCGGGCGTCTCGATTTCGCCGTCGATGCACCGCTCAACACCGACCCGCAAGTGCGCCACGTCAAGTTGATGGAAGACCGTTACGTGTGCGCCATGCGCAAAGGCCATCCGCTGGCGGGTAAAGAGAAGTTCACCCTCGATGATTACCTGTCGCTGACCCACATCCATATCTCCAGCCGCCGTAGCGGTCTGGGCCATGTCGACCTGGCCCTGGGCAAAATGGGCATCCAGCGCAAGATCGCCCTGCGATCCCAGCATTACTTGATGGCATCTCAGGTGTTGCAGCAGACCGACATGGTCATGACCGTGCCGGAACGCTTTGCCCGTCGCCACGATTTGTACTCGGTGAACCTGCCGGTCAACGATGTGCCACCGGTGGAAACCCACCTCTATTGGCACGAAAGCACTGATCAGGACCCGGCCAACCGCTGGATGCGCGAGCAGATGATCGAGTTATGCCAGCAAGTTACCGCACATGAGAAGAAGCTCGATAAAGTGTAGGACTGGACACCGAGGCGCCCCCATCGCGAGCAAGCTCGCTCCCACATTGGATTTGAGTTCACCTCGGTCCAGTGTGGGAGCGAGCTTGCTCGCGATGAGGTCCGCAAGAACACTGAAGATTCATGCCGCTTGACGTAAACGTCAACCTGCCTTTAGCTTAGCGCTATGACCTTTTTCGAGCGCTTCCATGAGCAGCCAGACCTATAGCATTTCCGACCTCGCCCGCGAGCTCGACATCACCACGCGGGCTATTCGCTTTTATGAAGAGCAAGGCCTGCTCAGCCCCGAGCGACGCGGTCAGGAACGCATCTACTCACCCCGTGACAAAGTCAGCCTGAAGCTGATTCTGCGGGGCAAGCGCATTGGTTTCTCCCTGGCCGAATGCCGCGAGTTGATCGAACTCTACGACCCCACCGGTGGCAATCAGAAACAGCTGCAAACCATGCTGACCAAAATCGCCGAACGTCGTGAACAGCTCGAGCAGCAAATGCTCGACATCGAACAGATGAAGCTGGAACTGGACACCGCGCAGGAGCGTTGCACACAGGCGCTGGAACAGACCATCAAGAATCAACAGACCGTTCAGTAGTCCTTAACCCACAGGTGAATTGCTTATGTCCCTTCCCGCCCACGTACGCCTGGTCGAAGTCGGCCCACGCGACGGTCTGCAAAACGAAGCCCAACCCATCAGCGTTGCGGACAAGGTGCAACTGGTCGACGCGCTGACCGCCGCCGGTCTCGGCTATATAGAAGTCGGCAGTTTCGTTTCACCCAAATGGGTACCGCAAATGGCCGGTTCCGCCGACGTCTTCGCACAAATCCAGCGTAAATCGGGCGTGACCTATGGTGCACTTGCACCGAACCTGCGCGGGTTTGAAGACGCCATCGCGGCCGGGGTCAAGGAAGTCGCGGTGTTCGCCGCCGCGTCGGAATCGTTTTCGCAGCGCAACATCAATTGCTCGATCAGCGAAAGCCTGGAGCGCTTCGTGCCGATCATGGACGCGGCCAGGCAACACGGTGTCAGCGTGCGCGGTTACGTGTCCTGTGTGCTGGGCTGCCCTTACGAAGGTAACGTGGCGCCGGAACAAGTCGCTCGAGTCGCTCGCGAGCTCTACGCGATGGGCTGCTATGAAGTTTCCCTAGGCGACACCATCGGCACGGGCACCGCTGGCGCGACCCGCAAGATGTTCGACGTGGTCTCAGCCGATGTACCCCGTGAAAAACTGGCCGGACACTTCCACGACACCTATGGCCAGGCCATGGCCAACATCTACGCCAGTCTGCTGGAAGGCATCTCGGTGTTCGACAGCTCGATCGCCGGCCTCGGCGGCTGCCCGTACGCCAAGGGCGCCAGCGGTAACGTCGCTACCGAAGACGTGGTTTACCTGCTCAACGGCCTGGGTATCGAGACCGGTATCGACCTGGACGCCTTGATTCTGGCCGGTCAGCAGATTTGCACGGTGCTGGGGCGACCGACCGGTTCGCGCGTGGCCAAGGCTCGTAGCGCACAGTGAGTGCGCGGATGTGTCCGGGTGTTACCGCTGCGTCTGAAACGTGGGGCACAAGCGAGTAACACGGAAACAAATTGTCGGGTTTTGACTGAACGAAAAACCCGACAAAAACTTAAGACGTTGATTTTAAAGGCTTTTTAAAAGTTGGCACGCCTTCTGCTATCTCTATTACATAACAAGAACAAAAAAAGCGGCAAACCTAATAAAAATAAGACGTAACGACTCTGACATAACAAAAACAACACGGCAGAGACGCAGCTAACAGATTTTTTTGGAGAGGATGTGCTTTTCAGGGTGCTTTTCGGAGTAACCCGCAACCGGGCAGAGAACAATAAAACTACCTTCAGGTAGCTCCCGAACTGGTTGGATCGCTTAGCGAAAAAGTAGATCAGCGCTCAAAAAAATACGTTTGCTCTTGATCCCGGATGGGGATCGACAAAAACAGCGGTAAAGGGCCACGGTTTCAAAAAACAACAACAGACCGCCCCTCAATAATAAAAAAAGAGCACGCGCAACGACAAAATTAAAGGGGAGCTTCGGCTCCCCTTTGTGCTTTCTGGCATTCAGGTTTTCCTCGATCAAATTGTGGGAGCGGGCTTGCTCGCGAAGGCGGCGTGTCAGTCACTGCATGTGTCGACTGATCCACCGCCTTCGCGAGCAAGCCCGCTCCCACAAGGGGATTGTTGTCAGTCTTGGTTACCGCGCAACTCCTCGATACTGATCTCACGCATCCGAAACTTCTGGATCTTCCCGGTCACGGTCATCGGAAACTCATCGACGAACTTAAAGTAACGCGGTGTCTTGAAGTGCGCGATGCGCTCCTTGCACCACGCTTGCAGCTCTTGCTCGGTGGCGCTGTGGCCCGGATGGAACTTGATCCACGCAACAATCTCTTCGCCATAACGCGAGCACGGAATCCCGATCACTTGCACATCGGCGACAGCCGGGTGGGTGAAGAAGAACTCTTCCAACTCCCGCGGGTAAATATTCTCACCGCCGCGGATGATCATGTCCTTGTTACGTCCGGCAATGCATACGTAGCCTTCGTCGTTCATGCTCGCCAGATCACCGGTGTGCATCCAGCCGGCCTGGTCAATCGCTTCCGCGGTGCCTTGCGGGTTGTTCCAGTAACCGAGCATCACGCTGTAGCCGCGGGTGCACAGCTCACCGATAGTGCCGCGCGGCACGAGGTTGCCCGCCTCGTCGATGATTTTGCTTTCCAGTTGCGGCTGAGTTCGGCCGACGGTGGTGACGCGCAATTCCAGTTCGTCTGACGGACCTGTCTGCAACGACACCGGACTTGTTTCCGTCATCCCGTAGGCAATCTGCACCTCGCTCATGTGCATTTCACTGATGACCCGACGCATCACTTCGATCGGACAAGTCGCCCCGGCCATGATCCCGGTGCGCAGGCTCGACAGATCAAATTCAGCACGTTTGGGCTGATCGAGCATGGCGATGAACATGGTGGGCACACCATAGAGCGCGGTGGCCTTTTCCTCAGCGACAGTGGTCAACGTCAGCAGCGGATCGAAGGCATCGTTGGGGTAAATCATGGTGCTGCCGTGGGTCATGCAGCCGAGGTTGCCCATGACCATGCCGAAGCAGTGATACAGCGGTACCGGGATGACCAGACGATCACTCGCGGTCAGGCCGAGGCTTTCGCCGACCATGTAACCGTTGTTCAGAATGTTGTAGTGACTGAGGGTCGCGCCCTTCGGAAAACCGGTGGTGCCGGAGGTGTACTGGATATTTACCGCCTGGTCGAAATGCAGGCTGTGCTGTCGTTCGTTCAACTGCTCGGCCGACACGCTCCCCGCGAGATCGGTCAATTGCGACCACGGCAGGAAGCCCGATGGCGGCTGAGGATCAAGGCTGATGACACCGCGCAGCTCCGGCAGTCGTTCGCTCTGCAACTTTCCGATGGATTGCTCAGCCAGCTCGGGAACGAGGCTTTGCAGCATTCCGTGATAGTCGGAGGACTTGAAGGCGCCAGCGCAGACCAGCCATTGGCAACCGGATTGCTTCAACACGTATTCAAGTTCGGAGCTGCGGTAGGCGGGGTTGATGTTGACCAGAATCACGCCAATTTTCGCGCTGGCGAACTGGCTGATACACCATTGGGCGCAGTTCGGTGCCCAGATACCCAGACGATCACCGGTCTGCAAACCCAACGCCAACAGCGCTTTGGCATGCAGATCCACGGTTTCGGCCAGTTGCTGCCAGGTGTAGCGCAACTGTTGATGGCGCACGACCAGCGCCTCCCCGGTCGGATACTTCGCGACGGTGTTATCGAATGCCTGGCCGATGGTCATCGCCAGCAAGGCTTTGTCCTGGGAACCGCGGGTATAGCTGCGCTGCGGGCTTGCACTGGGTTGATCCATGACGACCCCTATTGTCTTTATTAGTGGGTTGTTGGAACGAGGCATATGGCTAGCCCCGATCATTCAGAACTGGCTCTACTCTCGCTCAAGTTGACGTTAACGTAAAGGGTGATTGACAGCCATTCGTCACAGGCTTACGTTAACGTAAAGGTGAGAACCACATCACGGCCCTCCCTACCCTACAAAAAAGCCAAAAGGTGACCCATGAGCTACCCATCCCTGAACTTTGCCCTCGGTGAAACCATCGACATGCTGCGCGATCAGGTTCAGTCCTTCGTCGCCAAAGAGATCGCACCACGCGCTGCTCAGATCGACATCGACAACCTGTTCCCCGCCGACCTGTGGCGTAAATTCGGCGACATGGGCCTGCTGGGCGTGACCGTACCGGAAGAGTACGGCGGCGCTGGCCTGGGTTACCTGGCCCACGTGGTGATCATGGAAGAAATCAGCCGCGGTTCGGCCTCGGTCGCCCTGTCCTACGGCGCGCACTCCAACCTCTGCGTCAACCAGATCAACCGCAACGGCAATCACGAACAGAAAACCAAATACCTGCCGAAGCTGATCAGCGGCGAACACATCGGCGCCCTGGCCATGAGCGAACCGAATGCCGGTTCTGACGTGGTGTCGATGAAACTGCGCGCCGACAAACGCGGCGATCACTACGTCCTGAACGGCAGCAAAACCTGGATCACCAACGGTCCGGACGCCAACACCTACGTGATCTACGCCAAGACCGACCTGGAAAAAGGCCCCCACGGCATCACCGCGTTCATCGTTGAACGCGATTCCAAAGGCTTCAGCCGCAGCAACAAATTCGACAAGCTCGGCATGCGCGGTTCCAACACCTGCGAGCTGTTCTTCGATGACGTGGAAGTGCCGGAAGAAAACATCCTCGGCGTGCTCAACGGCGGCGTGAAGGTGCTGATGAGCGGCCTCGATTACGAACGCGTTGTCCTGTCCGGCGGCCCGACAGGGATCATGCAAGCCTGCATGGACCTGATCGTGCCGTACATCCACGACCGCAAGCAGTTCGGCCAAAGCATCGGCGAATTCCAGCTGATCCAGGGCAAGGTCGCCGACATGTACACCCAACTCAATGCCAGCCGTGCCTACCTCTATGCGGTGGCCCAGGCGTGCGAGCGTGGCGAAACCGCCCGCAAGGACGCTGCTGGAGTCATCCTCTACAGCGCCGAATGCGCGACCCGAATGGCCCTCGATGCGATCCAGATTCTCGGTGGCAACGGCTACATCAACGAATTCCCGGCCGGTCGCCTGCTGCGTGACGCCAAGCTGTACGAAATCGGCGCCGGCACCAGTGAGATCCGTCGCATGCTAATCGGTCGCGAACTGTTCAACGAAACCCGCTAAACGGAGCTGTCCATGGCTATCCTGCATACCCAGCTCAACCCCCGATCGGCGGAGTTCGCGGCCAACAGCGCGGCGATGCTCAAACAGGTCGACGCCCTGCACACCCTGCTCGCTAAAGTGCAGCAAGGTGGCGGCCCGAAGGCGCAAGAGCGCCATACCTCGCGAGGCAAACTGCTGCCACGTGAACGGATCAATCGCCTGCTCGATCCGGGTTCACCGTTTCTCGAGATCAGCCAACTGGCGGCCTACGAGGTGTATGGCGAGGACGTTCCGGCCGCGGGCGTGATCGCCGGGATCGGCCGTGTGGAAGGCGTCGAATGCATGATCGTCGCCAACGACGCCACCGTAAAAGGTGGCTCGTATTACCCGCTGACCGTGAAAAAACACCTGCGCGCCCAAACCATTGCCCAGCAGAACCGTTTGCCGTGCATCTACCTGGTGGACTCTGGCGGCGCCAACCTGCCACGTCAGGATGAAGTGTTCCCGGACCGCGAGCACTTCGGACGGATCTTCTTCAACCAGGCCAACATGAGCGCCATGGGCATCCCGCAAATCGCGGTGGTCATGGGTTCCTGCACCGCCGGTGGCGCGTACGTGCCAGCCATGGCCGACGAAGCGATCATGGTGCGCGAGCAAGCGACGATTTTCCTCGCCGGCCCGCCACTGGTGAAAGCCGCCACGGGTGAAGTGGTCAGCGCCGAAGACCTCGGCGGGGCCGATGTGCACTGCAAGATTTCCGGAGTGGCCGACCACTACGCCGAGAGCGACGAACACGCCTTGGCCATTGCACGGCGCAGCATCGCCAACCTCAACTGGCGCAAACTCGGCGAAGTGCAACAGCGCACGCCCATCGCCCCGCTCTACAACAGCGACGAGTTGTACGGCGTGGTCTCGGCGGATGCCAAGCAGCCGTTCGATGTGCGTGAAGTGATTGCGCGGTTGGTGGACGGTTCGGTGTTCGACGAATTCAAAGCACTGTTCGGGACGACCCTGGTGTGCGGCTTTGCCCACTTGCACGGTTACCCGATCGCGATCCTCGCCAACAACGGCATTCTGTTCGCCGAAGCCGCGCAGAAAGGCGCGCACTTTATCGAACTGGCCTGCCAGCGCGGCATTCCACTGCTGTTCCTGCAAAACATCACCGGTTTCATGGTCGGCCAGAAATACGAGGCCGGCGGCATCGCCAAGCACGGCGCGAAACTGGTGACCGCCGTGGCGTGCGCCAAGGTGCCGAAGTTCACCGTGATCATCGGTGGCAGTTTCGGTGCCGGTAACTACGGCATGTGCGGCCGGGCTTACGATCCACGTTTCCTGTGGATGTGGCCGAACGCACGCATCGGTGTGATGGGCGCCGAGCAGGCCGCGGGTGTTTTGGTACAGGTTAAACGCGAGCAGGCCGAGCGCAGTGGCCAAAGTTTCAGCGCCGAGCAGGAAGCCGAGATCAAGCAACCGATCCTCGACCAGTATGAAGAACAGGGTCATCCCTACTACTCCAGCGCCCGGTTGTGGGACGACGGTGTCATCGACCCGGCGCAAACCCGCGATGTATTGGCCCTGGCCTTGTCGGCGTCGCTGAATGCGCCTGTCGAACAGAGCCGCTTCGGCGTGTTCCGGATGTGATCGGGAGAAAATCATGAGCGACTTCAACACCCTCGAACTGCTGACCGACCCGCGTGGTTTTGCCACCCTGTGGCTCAGCCGTGAAGAAAAGAACAACGCGTTCAACGCCGAAATGATCCGCGAACTGATCCTCGCGCTGGACAAAGTGTCGAGCGATGCCAGTCTGCGTTTCCTGTTAGTGCGTGGACGCGGCAAGCATTTCAGTGCCGGCGCGGACCTGGCCTGGATGCAGCAATCGGCCGAACTCGATTACCACACCAACCTCGACGACGCCCGGGAACTGGCGGAGTTGATGTACAACCTCGCCAAGCTGAAGGTCCCGACGCTGGCAGTGGTGCAAGGCGCTGCATTCGGTGGCGCGCTGGGCCTGATCAGTTGCTGCGACATGGCCATCGGCGCCGATGACGCGCAGTTCTGCCTGTCGGAAGTGCGCATCGGCCTGGCCCCGGCGGTGATCAGTCCGTTCGTGGTGCAAGCCATCGGCGAACGCGCAGCACGTCGCTACGCGCTGACCGCCGAGCGTTTCGGCGGACAACGAGCGCGAGAAATCGGCCTGTTGTCGGAGAGTTATCCGATCGCTGAGCTGGAACAGAAAGTCGAGCAGTGGATCGACAACCTGTTGCTCAACAGCCCGGCCGCCATGCGCTCCAGCAAGGACTTGCTGCGCGAAGTCGGCCACGGCGCGCTGACCCCGGCACTACGCCGCTACACCGAAAATGCCATCGCCCGAATTCGCGTCAGCCCCGAAGGTCAGGAAGGCCTGCGGGCCTTTCTGCAAAAACGTCCGCCGAGCTGGCAAGCCGAAACCACCACCAAGGAGCCGCGTTGATGAGCGCACCTGTTCTCACCACCCTGCTGGTGGCCAACCGCGGCGAAATCGCTTGCCGGGTGATGCGCACCGCCAAAGCCCTGGGCCTGACCACCGTGGCCGTGCACAGCGCCACTGACCGTGAAGCCCGACACAGCCGCGAAGCGGATATCCGCGTCGATCTCGGTGGCAGCAAAGCCGCCGACAGCTACCTGCAAATCGACAAACTGATCGCCGCGGCCAAGGCCAGCGGCGCTCAGGCGATTCATCCGGGTTATGGCTTTCTTTCCGAGAACGCCGGGTTCGCCCGCGCGATTGAAGAAGCTGGCCTGATTTTCCTCGGCCCGCCCGCCTCAGCCATTGATGCAATGGGCAGCAAATCCGCCGCCAAAGCCTTGATGGAAACCGCCGGCGTGCCGCTGGTGCCTGGCTATCACGGCGAAGCTCAGGACCTCGACACCTTCCGCGACGCCTGCGAACGCATCGGTTATCCAGTGCTGCTCAAGGCCACCGCGGGCGGTGGCGGCAAAGGCATGAAAGTGGTCGAGGACGTCAGCCAGTTGGCCGAAGCCCTGGCCTCGGCCCAGCGTGAAGCGAAATCCTCGTTCGGCGATTCTCGGATGCTGGTGGAGAAGTACCTGCTCAAACCGCGCCACGTGGAAATCCAGGTCTTTGCCGATCAGCACGGCAACTGCCTGTACCTCAACGAACGTGACTGTTCAATTCAGCGTCGGCACCAAAAAGTCGTTGAAGAAGCACCCGCTCCAGGCTTGAGCCCGGAACTGCGTCGTGCCATGGGCGAAGCCGCCGTGCGTTCGGCACAAGCCATCGGCTATGTCGGCGCCGGCACCGTGGAGTTTCTGCTGGACTCTCGCGGTGAGTTCTTCTTCATGGAGATGAACACACGCCTTCAAGTCGAACACCCGGTCACCGAAGCCATCACCGGCCTCGATCTGGTGGCCTGGCAGATTCGTGTGGCCCATGGCGAAGCGCTGCCGATGACTCAAGCCGAGGTTCCGCTGATCGGGCATGCCATCGAAGTGCGGTTGTATGCCGAAGACCCAAGCAATGATTTCCTGCCGGCGACCGGTCGACTGGAACTGTATCGCGAATCCGCGCAAGGTCCGGGACGGCGGGTGGACAGTGGTGTCGAAGAAGGCGACGAGATCTCGCCATTCTACGACCCGATGCTCGGCAAACTGATTGCCTGGGGCGAGGATCGTGAACAGGCGCGACTGCGGCTGCTGAGCATGCTCGATGAGTTTGCCATTGGCGGGCTCAAGACCAACATCAACTTCCTGCGCCGGATCGTCGGCCATCCGGCGTTTGCTGCGGCTGAACTGGATACCGGGTTCATTCCGCGTTATCAGGAAGAACTGCTGCCAGTCGCCTCGGACCTCAGTGACGAGTTCTGGCAAGCCGCCGCCCAGGCATTTACCCAAAGCCAGCCGAGTTCTCCACGAGCCGATGACCCGGTTTCGCCTTGGGCCAACAGCAATGGTTTCCGTGCCGGACTGCCGACAGAAATCACCCTGCACTTGAGTTGTGAAGGCCAGGATCGCGCGCTGACGCTGGGCGACGCTGATGCCCACACCGCTCAACTCAAGGGCGAGCAACTGCTGACCGAGCACAACGGCCTGCGTCGCCAGCATCGGGCAATCCGCCGTGGCGACGTTCTGTATCTGCAATGGGAAGGTGAATTGCGCCGCATCGAGTCCTACGACCCGATCAGTGCCGTCGAAGCCAGTCACAGCCATCACGGCGGGCTGACCGCGCCCATGAATGGCAGCATCGTGCGGGTACTGGTGGAGGCCGGGCAAACGGTAGAAGCCGGGGCGCAACTGGTGGTGCTGGAGGCGATGAAGATGGAGCACAGCATTCGTGCGCCACACGCCGGAGTGATCAAGGCGCTGTATTGCCAGGAAGGCGAGATGGTCAGTGAAGGCAGTGCGTTGGTCGAGTTTGAAGAAGCATGAAATGAAGATCGGTCCTACGTCTTGCGAGGACCGATCTGATTAGAACCTGGCTGTCGCCTGAACCACCACGCCGATAATTCGGCACTCTTCGGTGTAAAGGGCTTTCGGATACGTCGGATTGAGCGGGATCAGGTAACGCTGCCCGCCCTCTTCGATCAGCTTGCGAAAGGTCGCCTCGGCGCTGTCGGGCCATTGGGCGATCACCAGTTTTCCGGGTTCCGGCACGATGGCCGGGTCCACCAGGATCATCATGCCCTCGGCGATGCTGATACCCGTGGGCGCGGTCATCGCATCGCCGACCACACGCAGCCAGAAGGCCGGGCCCTGGGCGTGGTAGTCGGTCAGCTCGAAGCGTTCCTCCTTGCGATACACCGTCAGCTCACCATCGCGCAGCTGCGCCGGCTCCTTCCAGTCACTGACCGGGTAGCGGAAGTACGGGTTGTACTTCAGCGCCAGAGGCATCTCCTCCTCTTCCAGGATGAGTGGTTCGCGGATCACCAGCACCACTTCGAGAAAGTCCATGCCCAGCGCCTTCAACACACGGTTCATGTTGACGACGCCGGGGTCGCGGCGTTTGTTCAGCCAGTGGCCGACGCCGCCCTGGGACATCCCGAGGCGATCTGCGAGTTCTTCTTGAGTGACTTTGAGTTCACTCATCTTGGCCTTGACCAATTCAATCCATTTATCCATGTGCGGCACGATACGTGGGCGCCTCCGGCCATCAAAACACAAATTGTAGTATTTAATCTCTCGTCATAAATACAGTACGTACTAGGATTGGTTCACGGATCTGAATCTATCACGGAGCTTGCCATCGCCATGTCCATCCCCAGCAACGACCTGCCTGACATGCAAATCGACACGTCCCTCACCTCGCCAAAAGGCTCTGCCGCCGCGCAACGAGCACTGGACTATTACTTGAAACCAGCTGTTTCAGAAGAAGTGGTCGAAGAACGTTTCTTTGACGTAAACCGCAACATCAGCCGCGAAGAGGCGCTGGTCCATGCCACGGATTTGCTACGTTGTGCCGCCGCCATCGCGTACGAGTCAGCCAGCAATTTACAGGGCGCAAGTCGGGACCTGGCGTTTTCGGCGGTGCACATGATCGACATGGCCAGGGCGATGGTAGATCGATCCCTGGAGGGCGATCAGAACGGGTGAGACACGGGTGCTTGCGAGGAGGACAGGAAAGATTTTTCCAATCGCGCAGATAAAAGCATTTGACTTGCAAACGAGAATGATTATTATTGCATGCAGCTGGTCGCGAGATCAGTTGATTGTCCAAGTGACCTTAGGTCGGTCTCCTGGACTATCTCCTCATCAGGCTAATCACGGTTTTTGACCCGGCTTTTTGCCGGGTCTTTTTTTTGCCAGTTATTCTGGCTTTACCTTCAGGCTAATGAAGTCTTTAGGTGCTGCAAATTCGAATGGCGCGGATGATATCAAAAGAATATCCGTTGGCAAGAGAAGCCCGGCATCATTGGCCCAAACTAATAAAAAATAGCGCTTGAGAATCAATCGCACAGTCTCTAAGCTGCGTCGGCGTCAAGGAGGACGCCCCCCGCTTCAGCCCATAATTTCCCCCGGTTTTTCCCTTCCCAGCGTGTAAAGTAGCAGCCATAAAAATCATATTCAGGAATCGACTATGGCCGTGGCTAAATCCTCTTTCGACATCAGTGCCAACTTCGACAGTGGCAACATTGAAGTGCTGGACATCAGCAATCCGTTGCAAGCCCTGCTGGCCATCAAGCCAGACACCCGCAGCCAACACTTTCAGTGGTTCCACTTCAAGGCCAGCGGTCTGCACGTCGGTCAGGAACACTGGTTTCGTCTGAACAATGCCAGCAAGTCCTCCTACAACAAAGCCTGGGATGGTTATCAGGCGGTGGCGTCCTACGACCACGTCAACTGGTTCCGGGTGCCGACCATTTTCGAAGGTGACTGCCTGCGCTTCAGCCTTGAAGCCACCGCCACAAACGCCTGGTTTGCTTACTTCGAACCCTACAGCCGCGGTCGCCATGACTGGTTGATCGAGCAAGCGCTGACCAAGGCCGGCACCGAAATGCTGGCCACCGGCAAGAGCGTCGAAGGTCGAGACATCCAGCTGCTGCGTAAAGGCACGGGCGCCGAAGGTCAGCGCAAGGTCTGGATCATTGCCCAGCAACACCCCGGCGAACACATGGCCGAGTGGTTCATGGAAGGCGTGATCGAACGTCTCGAAAAACACGACGATCCGGTATTGAACAAACTGCTGACCAGCGCCGATCTGTACTTGGTTCCGAACATGAACCCGGACGGCGCTTTTCACGGTCACCTGCGCACCAACGCCATGGGCCAGGACCTGAATCGCGCCTGGCAGAGCGCCAGCCAGGAAATCAGCCCGGAAGTGCTGTTCGTTCAGCAGCAGATGGAAAAGTACGGCGTCGACCTGTTCCTCGACATCCATGGCGATGAAGAAATCCCCTACGTGTTCACCGCCGGTTGCGAAGGCAATCCGGGGTACACGCCACGGATCGAAAAACTCGAAGAGCATTTCCGCAGTCATCTGAAGCACCTGACCAAGGACTTCCAGACCAAGCACGGCTACACCCGCGACGAACCGGGCAAAGCCAACATGACCCTGGCGTGCAACAGCGTCGGCGAGAAATTCGACTGCCTGTCACTGACCCTGGAAATGCCCTTCAAGGACAACAACGATGCGCCGAATGCGCTGACCGGCTGGTCCGGCAAGCGTTCGAAGCAGTTGGGCAAGGATGTGCTGACGACCGTTGCGGATATGGTCAACACCTTGCGCTGACGGCCCGATCCATGTAGCAGCTGGCGCAGCCTGCGTTCGGTTCGGGCCGCGTTCGGAC
Organism: Pseudomonas sp. GL_093; assembly: GCF_057837605.1. Taxonomy (NCBI): domain Bacteria; kingdom Pseudomonadati; phylum Pseudomonadota; class Gammaproteobacteria; order Pseudomonadales; family Pseudomonadaceae; genus Pseudomonas; species Pseudomonas sp. GL_093. The sequence continues at coordinate 4,897,103 of NZ_CM174448.1, forward strand.
GAAGCAGTCGCAAAATCAAACGCCTCGGTCATTCAGTTAAACCGTGGTGAATCGATTGACGTCTGCTTCGTCCGAACGCGGCCCGAACCGAACGCAGGCTTCGCCAGCTGCTACAGGGGATCAGCCGCGATCCTTGCCCCGCAACATGCTGTCCAGCACGTCATCGCGGCGCACCCAACCGTGAAACAACGCCGCCGCCAAATGCAGCAGCACCGTCAAGAACAACAAATACGCCAGATACCCGTGAGCCTTGCGCAGGAACGCAAACACCTGCGCATTCGCCGGTACGATCGATGGCAACTGTAACGAACTGCTGAGCATCACCGGATCCCCCGCCGCCGAAATCATCGCCCAACCCAGCAGCGGCAGAATCAGCATCAAGGCGTACAGCAACACATGCGAAGCCTTGGCCGCCAGCGCTTGCCAACCCGGCAGATCCGCTGGCAGCGGTGGCTGTTGAGTGGAAAATCGCACGGCCAGGCGCACGATCACCAGCAGCAGAATCGCGACGCCCAAGGGTTTGTGCAGATGAATCAGCCACTCATGACGCTCGGACACCGAAGCGGCCATGCCCGCGCCGATAAACAGCATGGCAATGATCATCAGCGCCATCAGCCAGTGCAGCAATCGCGCTAACGGCGCGAAATGGTTCGGTTGAGCGCTCATTGACGAGACTCCTGTTTATTAGCAGCGGGCAACTGGCTGACTTCGCTGGTACGACGCAGGTAGGAAGTGGCGTACCCCGCTGAACGAGCGGCGAGCAAAGGGTCGTCGGAACCTTCGATACCAGCGGGCAGTACCAGCGGGTCGTAGTTGATGTCCCGGCATTCGCCATTGAGTTGTGGCTGGGTGCTTTCGAGCACCAACGTGCCGGCGTTCAACACTTTGCGACCGTCGGGCCAGGCCTTGCTGGCGTCGTTGACCGGATCGCCAGGGTTGGCCAGTGTGATGTTCAACTGCCAACGCAGCGGCCCTGCGGAAATGCGCTGTACCAGGTCTTTCTCCAGGAATTCACCTCCCTCAGGCGCCGTAGCACCCGCTGCATCCTGAGCGACGGGCACCATGCTCCAGCGCACCGCCTGCCGCTGTCCCGCAGCGTTCACCAGGTAAAACGCATTGACGCTGTTGTAGGTTTCCGTCACGTAGCTGGCCGACGGCTTGGCGGTTTTGATCCAGGCCAGGAACGGTGCAGCTTCCGGATGCGAACCGAAGAACGCTGGCACGGCAGCCGGGTTCGGCTTGCCGGTGGCCGGATCCGGCGACTGGGCCTGCTGCAATTGGTAGAACGCTTCGGGCGTGCCCACCGGGAACACCGGCATGCTGTTCATCCCGGTGCGCCATTGCTGGCCGTTGGCCTGGGTGAAGCGCAGTGCCAGGCTGCGGATCGGCACGCTGTTGTCTGGCGCATAAGGATTACCGGCCGGCAATGCGAAACGCCCGACCACCGGGGTCCGCGCTACATTGAACACCTGAGCGCTGGAATAGCTGCGCGCCTCGCCACTGCTCTCGAAATGCCCGATCACGCACACGCCTTTGGAGTGGTTACGCCGGAAGCCCGGGTGCACGCCGTTGTTGGTTTCCAGCACATTGATCAGTTTTTTCGGCGTCAGGCGCTGTGGGTCGAAGGTGCCGTTGACGTAGGCAAAAGCCCCAGCCAGGGCGGCAACCACCACAGCAATACCGGCCAGACGTAATGTCAGGCTCGCGGCACTTAAAGGTGGCCGGGTTGGCGGTGATGAGCGATCTACCATGAAAGACTCCAGGGCCATCGGCCACAAGTGAGAAGGATCAAGCAGACGAACCCCGCGCTGGTTTATTCCCTCGCCCGGTATTTATTTTTTCAGGCGTGGAATAACCTCGAACGCCGGGCGTCTTCCTAGACACTCAAGCGTAGTGACTAGCCAGAACTTCATGAACGATATCGACGAACAACTGCGAGAAATCATTCCCAGATTGCGCCGGTTTGCCGTGTCGTTGACGCGCAATCCCAGCAGCGCCGACGACCTGGTGCAGTCTTGCCTTGAGCGCGCGCTGTCGAGTTGGGTTGACAAACGCCCCGAGGGCGACTTGCGCGCCTGGTTGTTTTCGATTCTGTATCGACAGTTTCTCGATGCTCACCGGCGCTCCCGGCGTTATGCGCGGATGCTCGAATTCTTTACCGGGCGTGACGATTCACAGCCGTCGGTGGAACGCACCGTGATCGCCCAATCGACCCTGAAAGCCTTCGATCAACTCAGCACTGAACAACGTGCCCTGCTGCTCTGGGTCTCGGTCGAAGGCTTGAGTTACAAAGAGGTCGCCGAGATTCTCGACGTCCCCACCGGCACCGTAATGTCCCGCCTGTCCCGTGCCCGCCAAGCCTTGCGCCAGTTGAGCGACGGCGAAATCACCCGCCCTTCTCTGCGGAGACTCAAATGATCAGCCTGCCCCCAAGCGAGCGTGACCTGCACGCCTATGTCGACCAGCAACTCAGCGATACCGACCGACGTCTGGTGGACACTTTTCTGGCCAGCAACTCGGAAGTGGCTGCACAAGTGCGTGCCTGGCAGCAGGACGCCCAGCAATTGCGCGCGGCATTGAGCGGTGCCCTGCAGCAACCGGCCAATCCGGACCTCGACCCGGCGCTGATTCGCCAACGCCTCAAACGACAATCTCGCCGTCACCTGGCCAGCGCTGCCGTGTTGCTGATCGCGGTCAGCGTCGGCGGGTTCAGCGGTTGGCAAGCCCGGGAGATGACGCTCGTCAGTGCCCAACTGCCGATGACCGATGCCCTGCAGGCCTATCGCCTGATTGCCCAGCAAGGCATCTTGCCGGCCGATTACAAAGTCAGCGATGACGGTGACATGCAGGGTTGGCTCGACCGCTATTTCACTCAGGCCAATCGCTTGCCTGACCTCTCGGGCGCCGGTTTCAAACCGGTCAGCGGGCGCTTGCTGAGCACCGAGCAAGGGCCGGCGGCGATGGTGGTCTACGAGGATCAAAGCGGCCATAAAGTCAGCTTCTACGTCCGCCCACCGGGACCGAAAAACTACCTGTTACCGAGGGGCAGTCGCAACGATGGCGAGTTGCAGGCCGAGTACTGGTCGGGGGGCGGGTACAACTACGCGATGGTCAGCCCGAGCGATACGCCGGCGGCGCAGATGCTCAAGCAAACCGCGCAGTTCTGAACACACCACCAATCCCCCTGTGGGAGCGGGCTTGCTCGCGAAAGCGGTGTGACAGTCGACATAAATATTGAATGTTGAACCGCATTCGCGAGCAAGCCCGCTCCCACAGGGGGAGTTGTGGCGGTTTCAACCCTGCCCAAACACTTGCGAAGGCCTACGCAGCAACGGGTCGAACGGATTGATCCGCGGCCCGATCAGCGCCGCTTCGCGCTTGAGCATTTCGACCACCGTCGGCAAGCGATCCGGCCCCAGCCGATCACTGACGGTGGCCACACTCAACGCCGCGACCGCCCGCCCTTCACGATCCAGAATCGGCACCGCCACCCCGGCCATGCCCTGCAACACGCCGGTGTTGCGCCCGGCGTAACCGAGCTTGCGCACGTTCTCGACTTCGGAGCGCAGGAACACCTCGTCGTACAGGTGGAAATCCTTGAGCCTCGGCAAGTTGTAGTGAATCACCGTGTCGCGCTCTTCTTCCGGCAAAAACGCAAGAATCGCCAGGCTACCCTGCCCCACACCCAGCGCCACCCGCCCGCCAATGTCACCGGTAAACGTACGGATCGGAAACGGCCCTTCACTGCGATCCAGGCAGATCGCATCAAAACCACTGCGCGCCAACAAAAACAACGAATCCCCCAACGATGCCGACAGCCGCAGCAACGCCGGACGCACCAGTTCGCGCAGGTTTCCGGTGTTCCCGGCGCGGGCCGCCAGGGCAAAGAACTCCAGGCTCAGGCGATAGCGTTTGCTGCGCGCATCCTGCTCGACCATGCCCTCATCCATCAGGCTGCGCAGCAAGCGGTGCGTGGTCGGTTGTGACAAACCGATGCGCTGGGCCAGTTGCGTCACCCGCTCCCCGCCCTCGACGGTGTCACCCAGGCTGCGCAGCACGGCAAACAGTCTGGAGACTGCGCCAACACCGACATCACTTTTGCTTTCATTCCGTTCAATGGAATCTGTCATGGTTTTTCTCGAGAATTAATTTACTCACCGAATGAAACTGAAAATAATCATCGCTTCAGTGAAATAGGCCATTGAGCCCATCCTATTCTTCGTCCTACTCTGCGTCCAGACAGGGGCGATTCGAACAACAGCGGCAGCCGACTGAAGTCGAGCGCCAACGCACCCAGCAAGAACTTTTCGTATCTGCCCATACAAAAAAGCGCGCCTTCGGGCGACGCATAACAATCTCAGGTGGAGCGCAGTTATGGCTTTTGTGCAACTTGAAGGACTCGGCAAACGTTACGGCGAGATCGACGCCGTCGTTGCTACTAACCTCTCGGTCGAAAAAGGCGAGTTCGTCTCGCTGCTCGGCCCCTCCGGATGCGGCAAAACCACCACCCTGCAAATGATCGCCGGCTTCGTCGAAGTCACGAGCGGACGCATTGTGCTGGACGGTCGCGACATCACCCACGCCAAACCCGCCAGCCGTGGTCTGGGTGTGGTGTTCCAGAGTTACGCGCTGTTCCCGCACATGACCGTGAAAGACAACGTCGCCTTCGGCCTGCGCATGCGCAAAGTGGCCAACGGCGAGTTGCAGCAGCGAGTGGACCGGGTGCTGAAACTGGTACGCCTCAACCAGCATGCCGAGCGCTACCCGCGAGAGCTCTCCGGTGGCCAGCGTCAACGCGTTGCCCTCGCTCGAGCCCTGGTGATCGAACCGCCGGTGCTGCTGCTCGATGAGCCGCTGTCCAACCTCGACGCCAACCTGCGCGAAGAGATGCAATTCGAGATTCGCCGCATCCAGCGCGAAGTCGGGATCACCACATTGATGGTCACCCACGACCAGTCCGAAGCGCTGTCCATCAGCGACCGGGTAGTGGTGATGCAGGCCGGGCGCATCACCCAAATCGACGCGCCCTACACCCTTTACGAACACCCACGCACCGAGTTCATTTCCGGCTTCGTCGGCAAGGCCAATTTGCTGCCCGGCGATCGGGACAGTACCGGCACCGTCCAAGTGAGCAGTGGCGGCGAACTGACCCTGAGCCTGCGCCCGGAAAAAATCGACTTGCGGGACAAAGGTCAGGGCCGTCTGCAAGGCAACATCGTCAGTCGCTTCTTTCTTGGCAGCCAATGGCTTTATGGCGTATCGACGACTCTGGGCGAACTCAGTGTGGTGCGCCGCAACGACGGTTCGGCACCGCTGACCGAAGGCACGGCGGTCGGCCTCGATTGGGACGCAACGTTGCTGCGGGTGCTGAGTGTCGACGAGGTGCCGGCATGAGTACGCTTGTCGCCATTCGCCAGGGACGCCAGGGTTACTGGCTGTCGGCACCGGCCCTGGCCTTGTACCTCAGCCTGCTGGTTATCCCTTTGCTGCTGACGTTGGTGCTGTCGTTCAACGTCTTCGACTACAGCTCGGGGATTAACAGCGACGCCTACACCCTCGGTCACTACAGCAGCCTGCTCGGCGATTCGTACTTCTACGAAATCTTTCTGCGCACGATGTGGATCAGCGCCCTGACCACCCTCCTCTGCGTGGTGATCGGCGTGCCCGAGGCCTACATCCTCAGCCGCATGGGCACGCCTTGGCGCTCGATTTTCCTGATTCTGATCCTCACCCCGTTGCTGATTTCGGTGGTGGTGCGCGCCTTCGGCTGGAGCCTGCTGCTGGGTGCCGACGGCCTGGTCAACCAGACCCTGCAAGCCTTCGGTGGCTCGCCGATGAAGCTGCTCTACACGCCGTTCGCGGTGGTGATTGCGCTGGTCCACGTGATGCTGCCGTTCATGATCATCCCGGTCTGGACCTCGCTGCAAAAACTCGACCCGGCCGCCGAGCAAGCCGCGATGTCCCTCGGTGCCAGCCACTTCACCGTGATGCGCCAAGTGGTGTTGCCGCAAATCATGCCCGGCGTGCTCTCGGGCACCTTGATCGTGTTCGGTCTCGCAGCCAGCTCCTTCGCGATTCCCGGCCTGCTCGGCGGGCGCCGGATAAAGATGGTCGCCACGCTGATCTACGACCAGTACCTGTCGGAGCTCAACTGGCCGATGGGCGCGGCCATCGCCGTGGCCCTGCTGTTGCTCAACCTGCTGATCATGCTGTCGTGGAACCGGATGATCGAAGGCCGCTACAAGAAGTCATTGGGATAACTCGTCATGTCCAAGAACGGTCCTTTCGCCCTGCTGTTCCATACCCTGGTGGTGCTGTTCATGCTGGCGCCGCTGGTGGTGGTCTGCCTCGTGGCCTTCACCCCGGAAAACACCCTGAGCCTGCCGACCACGGAGTTTTCCCTGCGCTGGTTTCGCGCGGTGTTCGAGCGTGCTGACTTTGTCGATGCGTTCTACAACAGCCTGATCCTGGCGTTCTGCGCCGCCAGTCTGGCGACGTTGATTGCGGTGCCGGCGGCGCTGGCGATCACGCGCTTCGAGTTCCCCGGCCGCGACTTTTTCAATGGTTTGTTCCTGTCGCCGATCATCATTCCGCACTTGGTGTTGGGTGTCGCATTGCTGCGCTTGTTTGCGCTGATGGGCGTCAACGGCAGCTTCGCCTGGCTGATCTTCGCCCACGTGCTGGTGACCACTCCGTACGTGTTGCGACTGGTGCTGGCGTCGGCCATCGGCCTGGATCGCAGCGCCGAACACGCCGCGCAATCGCTCGGTGCCGGGCGCTTCACGCTGTTCAGGGAAATCACCTTGCCGATGATTCTGCCGGGAGTGGCCGGTGGCTGGCTGCTGGCGTTCATCAACAGTTTTGACGAGGTCACGCTGTCGATTTTCGTCACCTCGCCGGCCACGCAAACCCTGCCGGTGCGGATGTACGTGTACGCCACCGAATCCATCGATCCGATGATGGCGGCGGTGTCGGCACTGGTGATTGCACTGACCGCGCTGACGATGATTTTGCTCGACCGGGTCTACGGACTGGATCGGGTTCTGGTGGGTAAACAATGAGGGCGCCATGGCTCTACTGAAACGACTGGCCGAAGGCGACCGCCCGGCCCTGGACTTTACCCTCGACGGCCAACCGGCCACCGGCCTGCTCGGCGACACCTTGCTGACGGCGGTGCTGACCTGCAGCGAACACTTGCGCGGCAGCGACTTCAGCGCCGAACCCCGCGCCGGGTTTTGCATGATGGGTGCGTGTCAGGACTGCTGGGTTCGACTGGGCGATGGTCGACGCGTGCGGGCTTGCTCGACGTTGCTCGAAGCCGGGCAGCAGATCAGCCGCGAACCAGGGCGTTCCTTATGAATACCCTTTCTACCAGCAGAAACCGAATCCCCTGTGGGAGCGAGCCTGCTCGCGATAGCGGTCTGTCGGCCAGCATCAATGTCGACTGTGCCGCCGTCATCGCGAGCAGGCTCGCTCCCACAGGGGTTCAGCGGCGTTCACAACACCCGGGCGCAACCCCGATCAACTGTGGGAGCGAGCTTGCTCGCGATAGCGGTTTGTCGGCCACCACATCTGTTGACTGTGCCGCCGTCATCGCGAGCAAGCTCACTCCCACAGGGATTCAGCGGCGTTCACGAAACCCGGGCGCAACCCCGATCAACTGTGGGAGCGAGCTTGCTCGCGATAGCGGTTTGTCGGCCACCACATCTGTCGACTGTGCCGCCGTCATCGCGAGCAAGCTCGCTCCCACTGGGGTTCAGCGGCGTTCACAACACCCGGGCGCAACCCCGATCAACTGTGGGAGCGAGCTTGCTCGCGATAGCGGTTTGTCGGCCACCACATCTGTTGACTGTGCCGCCATCATCGCGAACAAGCTCGCTCCCACTGGGGTTCAGCGGCGTTCACAACACCCGGGCGCAACCCCGATCAACTGTGGGAGCGAGCCTGCTCGCGATAGCGGTCTGTCGGCCAGCATCAATGTCGACTATGCCGCCGTCATCGCGAGCAGGCTCGCTCCCACTGGGGTTCAGCGGCGTTCACAACACCCGGGCGCAACCCCGATCAACTGTGGGAGCGAGCTTGCTCGCGATAGCGGTTTGTCGGCCACCACATCTGTCGACTGTGCCGCCGTCATCGCGAGCAAGCTCGCTCCCACTGGGGTTCAGCGGCGTTCACAACACCCGGGCGCAACCCCGATCAACTGTGGGAGCGAGCTTGCTCGCGATAGCGGTTTGTCGGCCACCACATCTGTTGACTGTGCCGCCATCATCGCGAGCAAGCTCGCTCCCACTGGGGTTCAGCAGCGTTCACAACACCCGGGCGCAACCCCGATCAACTGTGGGAGCGAGCCTGCTCGCGATAGCGGACTGTCTGCCAGCATCAATGTCGACTGTGCCGCCGTCATCGCGAGCAGGCTCGCTCCCACAGGGGTTCAGCGGCGTTTACACATGAGGTGGGTATGAAGCCTGTAGTCATCATCGGTGCCGGTCCGGCCGGTATACGTGCTGCACAAACCCTGGTCGCCCACGGCGTTCGCCCGGTGCTGCTGGACGAAGCAGCACGCGGTGGCGGGCAGATTTATCGCCGCCAACCGGCAAACTTCAAGCGTTCACCAGTCAAGCTGTATGGCTTCGAAGCCGGCAAGGCCAACGCGCTGCATCAGACGATCGACGCGCTGCGCGAGCAACTCGACTACCGTCCCGAAACCCTGGTATGGAACACCGAGGACGGTGCGCTCGACACCTTGCATGAAGGCCGCGCCGCGCGGCTGGCGTTCTCCCGGGTGATCGTCGCCACGGGCGCCACCGACCGGATTCTGCCGGTACCGGGCTGGACCCTTCCGGGGGGCTACAGCCTCGGCGCAGCGCAGATCGCCCTCAAATTTCAAGGCTGCGCCATCGGTGAACGCGTGGTGTTCGCCGGCAGTGGTCCGTTGCTGTACCTGGTGGCGTATCAATACGCCAAGGCCGGCGCAAAGGTGATCGCTGTGCTCGACAGTTCGCCTTTCAGCGCTCAGGCCCGCGCCCTGCCCGGCCTGCTCTCGCAACCGGCCACCCTGGCCAAAGGCATCTATTACCGCAGCTGGCTGACCGCCCATGGCATCCCGGTACACCAGGGTGCCAGCCTGAAACGCATCAATGGCGAACAACGTGTGCAATCGCTGAACTGGTCCAACTCAAAGGGTGAACAGCCACTCGATTGCGACGCCGTCGCCTTCGCCCACGGCCTGCGCAGTGAAACCCAACTGGCCGACCTGCTCGGCTGTGAATTCGCCTGGAACCCGCTCAACCGCGCCTGGCTGCCGCAACGTGACAGCGCCGGTCGTAGCAGTGTCGCCGAGGTTTACCTGGCCGGTGACGGCGCCGGCATCATGGGCGCCGACGCGGCGGAAATGGCCGGCGAACGCGCGGCCCTGGCGTTGCTCGAAGACATCGGTTACCTGATCCCGCCGCAACGTGGGGCGCAATTGGAGCAGACGCTGGGGCGGATCGATACCTTCCGCCAAGGTCTGGAACGGGCCTTCGTCTTTCCCGAGCATTGGGCCGCCGATGCCCCGAATGACGTGATGATCTGCCGCTGCGAAGAAGTGCGGGCCGGCGACATCCGTCAGGTCGTGCGCGAGGGCCATTGGGAGATCAACCGGGTCAAGGCGCATTGCCGGGTCGGCATGGGGCGCTGTCAGGGCCGGATGTGTGGCGCCGCCGCTGCGGAAATCATTGCCTGCGAAAGCCAGCGCTGCGTGTCAGACATCGGCAGGCTTCGGGCTCAGGCCCCCATCAAACCCCTGCCGTTTGGTCTGGAGGTCGAGTCATGATCGAAGTCGATGCCGTCATCATTGGCGGCGGAATTGTCGGCGCCTCCGCCGCGCTTTTTCTGAGCAAGGCCGGGCGTCGCGTGGCGCTGCTGGAGCGGGACTTCTGTGGTTCGCACTCCAGCGGCGTGAACTACGGCGGCGTGCGGCGTCAGGGGCGACCGCTGTCGCAACTGCCGCTGTCGCAACGGGCCCACGACATATGGGGGCAACTGCCGCAGCTGATTGGCATCGACGGTGAGTATCAGCGCAGCGGCCACCTGAAACTGGCCCGCAGCCTCAGCGACCTGCACGCCTTGCAAGACTATGCCGCCAGCAGTCGGGGCTTTGGCCTTGATTTGCAGGTACTCGAACGCAGTGAACTACGCGCACGTTTTCCGTGGGTCGGCGAGGTGGCGGTCGGTGCCTCGTTTTGCCCCGATGACGGTCACGCCAACCCGCGACTGGTCTCCCCGGCGTTCGCCCGGGCGGCGCGGCGACATGGCGCACAAGTCCATGAACAATGCCCGGTGACGGCGGTGGAACACGACGGTCAGCGCTTTCGCATCAGCACGCAAACCGGTCTGGAGCTGCAGGCGCCCTGGCTGCTGAATTGCGCCGGCGCCTGGGCCGACACTCTGGCAAAACAATTCGGTGAGGGCGTGCCGATGCACGCCGGGCACCCGGCGATGCTGGTCACCGAGCCCTTGCCGCTGGTGATGAATGCCAGCACCGGGGTCGAGGGCGGCGGTATCTATGCGCGTCAGGTCGCGCGCGGCAATTGCGTGTTGGGTGGCGGTCAGGGTTTTGCCCTCGACGGCGCCCGCGCCCGGCCCGGTCAGCACGCGGTGATCGAGATCCTGCGTCAAGCGGTCGAGCTCTATCCGTTTCTTGAAGGCGCCCAGGCGATTCGTACCTGGAGCGGCACCGAAGGTTACCTGCCCGATCGCCAACCGGTGATCGGCCACAGTGGCACTCAACCCGGTCTGCTGCACGCGTTCGGCTTTGCCGGTGCAGGCTTTCAGATCGGTCCCGCGGTGGGCCAGGCGCTCACCGAAATCATCTGCAGCGGCGCCTCAAAGACGCCACTGGATGCGTTTTCCATCACCCGGTTTCACTCCATCTCCGTTGCTTGATAGAGGAAGGTCGCGCCAATGAATAACGTCAAACGCACTGCACTGCTCGGTATCTCCTGCATGAGCGCCCTGCTCGCCACCGCCCAGGCCCAGGCCGAACCGACGCTTTACCTGGGCATGAACGGCGGGACCATGGAGCGGCTCTACGCCGATAAGGTGCTGCCGGTTTTCGAGAAGGCCAATAACGTCAAAGTGGTGATTGTGCCCGGCACCTCCGCCGATATCCTGGCCAAGGTCCAGGCCAGCAAAGGCAACCCGCAGATGCACGTGATGTTCCTCGACGACGGCATCATGTACCGCGCCATCGCCATGGGGCTGTGCGACAAACTCGAAGACAGCGCACCGCTGGCGCAGATTCCGGCCAAGGGCCGCATCAAGGATCAAGCCGTGGCAGTCAGCCTCGGCGTGACCGGGCTGGCGTACAACACGCGTCTGTTCAAGGAGAAAGGCTGGACCGCACCGACCTCGTGGATGGACATGGCCGACCCGCGCTTCAAGGACAAACTGGTGTTCCAGTCGATGGCCTCCTCGACCTTTGGCCTGCACGGGTTCCTGATGTTCAACCGGATTCAGGGCGGCAGCGAAACCGACGTCGAGCCGGGCTTCAAGGCGTGGCCGAACACCGTCGGGCGCAACGTGCTGGAGTACATCCCGAGTTCTGCGAAGATTTCCGAAATGCTTCAGACCGACGAAGCCGCGCTGTTCCCACTGACGCCGACCCAGGTCACCGCCCTGAAACTCAAGGGCATGCCGGTGGAGTATGCGCAACCGAAGGAAGGCGCCGTGGTGCTCAACGTGGCCGAATGTGCCATCGCCAACAACACTCAGCCGGAACTGGCGCAGAAACTCGCCGCCTTCTTGCTGACGCCGGAAGCGCAGGCCGCCGCGCTTGAAGACGGCGACCAGATCCCGTCCAACCCCAATACCCCGACCACTGACAAGACTCGCGGCCAGGTCGAGGCGATGAAACAGTACCTGACCACGGCCATTGCGATCGATTGGGATCAGGTCAACGAACAGCGCCCGGCTTGGAATGCGCGGTGGAATCGCAGTATCGAGCGGTAACTGACAAATACCCCATAGCTGTCAGCAGGAACGCAATCGATGTAGCAGCTGCCGAGCTTGCGAGGCTGCGTTCGGCTGCGAAGCAGTCGCCAATCCATTCCCAGCGGTTTACCTGAATGACCGCGGTGCTTGGTTTTACGACTGCTGCGCAGCCGAACGCAGCCTCGCAAGCTCGGCAGCTGCTACAGGCCGACACTACTGGAATGAAAATTCCCCCTCTGGTTACACTATGCCGCCGCTCTGGGAGCCGGCATGAAGATTACGGGGTGAAATCACAGTGGCCGTTCGACCGCCCAACCGTTCGCGACTCGCACCACGCTGGCCTGCGCTACGCCGCTTGTTCGGCAAGTCATCGGCTGCATCCGCCGGTAACAGCGCGACCGGTCGAGTCATCCACGACTACTTCCACCGCAAGGCCCACTCCCAGGGCTACACCCTCAGCCATAGCCAACTGCGTGTCATCGACTGCATGGCGCAACACGCCGCAGCGCTGGCGGGCACCTCGGCAAAAACGCTCCCCGGCCTTTACCTGTACGGAGCCGTGGGCCGCGGCAAGAGCTGGCTGCTCGACGGTTTTTTCCAGGCCCTTCCCATCGCGGAAAAACAGCGCCTGCATTTTCATGAGTTTTTTGCGCACCTTCATCAAGGGATGTTCAGTCATCGCGATCAGCCCGATGCACTGGAAACCACCCTCGACGAACAACTGCGCGATTGCCGGGTACTGTGTTTCGACGAGTTTCACGTCCATGACATCGGCGATGCAATGCTGATCACCCGGTTGTTCAAGGCACTGTTCCGCCGAGGCATTCTACTGCTGGTCACTTCCAACTACCCACCGGAAGGACTGCTGCCCAACCCGCTGTACCACGCGCGCTTCAAACCGGTGATCGACCTGATCAACGCACGCATGCAGGTCATGGAAGTCGGTGGCCCCCACGACTACCGCAGCCAGGTCAGAAACCATGCCCAGCAGCTGTTTACCCAGGGACAGTACGTCTGGCCCGCTACCGCGACGCAGCGTCAATCGTTGAACCTGCCCGAACGCGACGCGCCGGCCATTCAGCTGCCCGTCGGGACACGCAACCTTCAGGCCCGACACTGCGAAGGGCGAACCATCGGTTTCACCTTCGGCGATCTGTGCGACCAACCGACTGCGGTGATGGATTACCTGGAGCTGTGCCGACGTTTCGATCACTGGTTCATCGATGAACTGCCCAACCTCGCCGATTGTTCCATCGCCGCCCAACAGCGTTTCATCAACCTGGTCGACGTCCTGTACGACCAGGACAAGCACCTGATTCTGCTCGGACAGCAGTCTTTGCGCGAAAGCCTGGGCGGCGATGCCATCGATCTGGCGCGCACGCGCAGCCGGTTGGGGCAATTGGTGGAAATGAAGGGAGCGGTCTGATCAATATTCTTCGGTGCGGCTGCTGGCCTCTTCGCGAGCAAGCCCGCTCCCACATTGGATCGGTGTACAACACAACACTAGTGTGGGAGCGGGCTTGCTCGCGAAGGCGGCCTGACAGACACCACACCTTTGTCGGTATCATGTCGCCCATTTCAAGGCCCCGCGCCTTCCCTTTGATCAATAGTGAATCTGTTCATGGATACCCTTGCCCAACTGCGCGCCGGCCAACTGTCGGGCATTACCCGCCTGGACCTCGGCTGTGGCCTGACGGAGTTTCCGCGAGAAATCTTCGACCTGGCGGACTCGCTGGAAGTCCTCAACCTCAGCGGCAATGCCTTGAGCAGTCTGCCGGACGACTTGCACCGCCTGCCCCGTTTGCGCGTGCTGTTCTGCGCGGACAATCTGTTCACCGAACTGCCCGACTGCCTGGGCCACTGCGCCGCACTGACGATGGTCAGCTTCAAGGCCAACCGCATCGAACGCGTGCCCGGCACCGCGCTGCCACCGTTGCTGCGCTGGCTGATCCTGACCGATAACTGCATCACTGAGTTGCCGGCCGAGCTGGGTGAACGCCCGCACCTGCAAAAACTCATGCTCGCTGGCAACCGCTTGCAACGTTTGCCCGAGAGCTTGCGTCATTGCCATCGACTCGAACTGATCCGCATCGCCGCCAACCAGTTGAGCGAGTTACCCGAATGGCTGCTGTCCCTGCCGAGCCTGGCTTGGCTGGCGTACGCCGGCAACCCTCTGGAGACCGAAGCCGATGCGGCCGCCCTCGAAGCCACGCCCCGTATTCCCTGGTCCGAACTGCGTCTGGAGCAGAAACTGGGCGAAGGCGCGTCGGGGGTGATTCATCGGGCTAATTGGGATCGACTGAGCCAACCGGCCACACAGGTCGCGGTCAAACTCTACAAAGGCGAAATGACCAGCGATGGCTCGCCGTTGCACGAAATGAACGCCTGCATCACCGCCGGTAGTCATCCCAACCTGATCCGGGTTGAAGGGCGCGTCGTCGGGCATCCAGAAGCTCAGGCCGGGCTGGTGATGCAGCTGATCGATCCGAGCTATCGCAATCTGGCCGGGCTGCCGAGCCTGGCGTCATGTACCCGCGACGTTTACGCCAATGACACCCGGTTCAGCGCGGGTGTGGCATTGCGCATCGCCTGTGGCATCGCCTCGGCAGCCGAGCATTTGCACCAGCATGGCATCACCCACGGCGACCTCTACGGCCACAATATTCTGTGGAACGAGCACGGTGATTGCCTGCTGGGGGATTTCGGCGCGGCGTCTTTCCATGCCACCTCGGACAGCCTTGAAAGCCGTGCGCTGCAACGGATAGAAGTGCGGGCGTTTGGTATTTTGCTGGGGGAATTGTTGGAGCGGATCGACTCGGGGTTGAGCGATGAGGGTCGGGGCCAGTTGGAGGCATTGCAGCAGCGCTGCTGTCAGCCGCAGGTGCTGGCGCGGCCGGGGTTCGGCGAGATTGTGCAGGAATTGAATCGCTGGTGACCGCTACGCGGTCAATCGTCGGATCGCCGCCCGGAGCAGGCTCGCTCCCACAGGTTTTGTGTCGAACATATAATTTTTATTCAACACAACCTACTGTGGGAGCGAGCCTGCTCGCGAAAGCGGTATCACTGAAAAATCAAATTAACCCGCCAACCCGACAAACATGTCCTGCACGTCATCGTGGTTATCGAGGCCTTCGAGGAAGGCTTCGACTTCAGCCATCTGCTCATCGCTCAGACCACTGACCGGATTTTTCGGCTGGTAACCCAGCTTGGCCGACAACACGGTGAAACCTTGCTCAGGCAGGGCTTTCTGCACGGCGTCCAGGTCCGCAGGCTCGGTCAGGAACAGGGTCGTGCCCTCTTCTTCACCCGGCTCGAAATCCTGGGCGCCGGCTTCGATCGCGGCCATTTCCGGATCGGCGTCAGGGCTGTCCGGGGACGCCTCGATCATGCCGACATGGTTGAAGTCCCACGCTACCGAACCGGAAGCGCCCAATTGGCCCTTGCGGAACGCGACGCGAATTTCAGCGACGGTGCGGTTGATGTTGTCGGTCACGCATTCAACGATCAGCGGCACCTGGTGCGGTGCGAAGCCTTCATAGGTCACGCGATGGTATTGCACGGTTTCGCCCAACAGGCCCGCGCCTTTCTTGATCGCGCGATCCAGGGTTTCCTTGGGCATCGAGGCTTTCTTGGCCTGCTCGACCACCAGACGCAGGTGTGCGTTGGTGGCAGTATCGGCACCGTTGCGGGCAGCAATGGTGATTTCTTTCACCAGTTTGCCGAAGATCTTGCCCTTGGCGTTGGATGCCGCTTCTTTGTGTTTAACCTTCCACTGTGCGCCCATTACTCACTCTCTTGATCTGTGGCGCCGAGACATCTATTGGCCGACGCATGGCGCAAGTTTATACGGCCTAAAGTTGGCAATCGACCAAAAAATCCACCCTGTTCACCCGCATGGCGAATCGACATCTTCACCGGCAGTTGTAGGGCGATTCTGAAACTTCGATTTGCGGTGACCATAAAGGGCTGTGGTTTCGTACCCTCTGCGCCCGAATTCCATGGCAGAAGCGCGTTCGATGCACAACGACAAGGAAAGTCCCTTCACCCTGACACTTCTCGACGGCGATTTGAGTTTGCAGGTGTTGCAGTTCAGTGGCCGAGAAGCCCTCAACCAGCCCTATCGATTCGACATCGAAGTCATCGGTCTCGCACCGGCCATGAACCTCGACCGACTGCTGCAACAGCCGGTGTTCCTCAGCCTGATGGAGGGCCAGGGTATTCACGGCGTCCTTCACAGTGCCAGTCGCGAGCATCGCGGCCCCCACCGGATCGGCTACAAACTGGTGCTGGTGCCCTACCTTCAATGGCTCGACCGGCAGCGTTCACGCCGCGTCTTTCATCACCTCAGCGTACCGATGATCCTGCGCCAACTGCTGGAGGAACATGATGTGCCCGAGGGGAGCTATCGCTTCGAATTGTCGAACGGGCACTATCCCGTCCGGCCTTTTTGCATTCAGTACGAGGAGAGCGATCTGGCATTGCTGCAACGGCTGTGCGAAGCAGAAGGCATTCACTATCACTTCGAACATCAGCGCGACGGGCATGTGCTGGTCCTGGCGGATGACAGCCTGAGTTTCCCCCAGGAACCCGTCCTTACGCCTTTCCAGGGCGACGCGCCCGAAGACAGTGACGAGCCGGTGATCAGTGAGTTGTTCCAGCGCCATGACTCGCCGCCCTTTCCCTCGCGACTGGAGGCCAGGAACCGTGGCTCGCAAAGCCCCGACGACGGCGCGGCCAACCACGCGTTCAGCAAACCATTGCCGGTGATGGTCCGCCCCGCGCCCGAGCACATCCATCGCGATCAACTAAGCCGTCGACACCTGGAACGTCTGCGTTGCCAGCACCTGCAGATCCACGGTCAAAGCAACCAGAGCGCACTGCGCAGCGCACGGATAGTGCAAGTGTCAGAACATCCACTGACGAATTTCAACGATCAGTGGCTGCTCACCGAAACCCGACATCAGGGGCAACAACCTTCGATTCTTGCCACCGACAAACCTGTCACTGTCCGCCATTACCGCAATCAGTTCACCGCCATTCCCTGGTCGACGGTCTTCAGGCCGGCGCTCAAACAGACCCGGCCGAGCATCCCGGGTTATCAGACCGCCCGGGTGCTGGGCCCGGCCGGGCAGCCGGCGGCGCTGGATGATCGAGGTCGAATACAGGTCAGGCTGTGGCCAACAGCGGAAGCGGATCCGCTTGAGTCTGCCGGTCTCTGGTTACCGGTAGCCCTTGCAACGCCGGACGGTCGGATTGACCCGTCCAGCCTGCCAAAGGCCGGCAGCGACGTCCTGATCAGTTTTCTCGACAGCGACCCGGACCGGCCGGTGCTGTGCGTCGGCATGGGCCATCACCCGCGCACTCGGCGCGTTCCCGAGCCACGCCGCGATAGCCACTTGCTGCTCGATTGGCTGGTCAATCGCTCGGACCTCACGCCCTGACACTCACCCTTTGTCGGCCTTGCCTGCCGCCGCCGCGAACTTCGCCAGACGCACATCCAGATGCCGTGGCCGACGCCCGTGATCCTCGGCGCGCTCCTTGCGGCGGATGGCGTTGCGCACCATCAATGAGCCGAGGTAACGAATCGGTTCCGGCGGAAACAAGCCCAACGGACCGTTGACCAGAGGCGAACGGGTCCAGGCGTTGTCCAGTCCCTGAACCATCGAGGCGAGAATCTGCCCGCCCATATGACACGGGCCAACCCCGCTGCCGGAATATCCGAAACCATAAAACACGTTACCGCTGGCGCTCATCTGGCCGAAGAACGGCAAACCGGTGACCGAGCGATCAGACGGACCGTTCCAGGTCGCCTCGACCTTGACCTGGGCAAACGCCGGAAAGAACTCGCTCAGGCTGTGCTGCAACAAACCGGCATAGGGCGATGGCTGATCGAACACCGGCAACATTCGCCCGCCGTAAGCAAAGGTGTTGCCGCCCTTGCCGAGCATGATTCGGCCGTCCGGAGTGTTGTGGTAGTAGTGCACGAAAATCCGCGAATCGAGCACCGTGACGCCGCTGGTCAAACCGATTTCGTTGAGCAGATCGGGTCGCGGTTCGGTGATCAGCATGTCGCTGGAAACAATCGCCACACTGCGCTCGAACTGTGGAAACGCCCGGGCCATCCAGGCGTTCATCGCCAGCACCACGCGATCAGCGCGAACGGTGCCGTTCGGGGTTTGTATCCCCGCTGGCTTGCCCTCCTGCAACCCGGTCATGGCGGTGTGCTCGTGAATCCTCACGCCGAGTTGCAAGGCGACCCGGCGCAAGCCGCGCACCAGTTTGCCCGGCTGCACACTGGCCGCCGCCGGGGAAAACCAGCCTTCCAGATGTTTGCTGGAACCGGCCATGCGTTGCACATCGGCCACCGGCCGTTGGGTGAAGGAGTTGATGCCATTACGCTCCAGCGCCGCGATCACGGCGTCGGTCGAACCGCATTGGGCACGGTTGGTGGCGGTGTAGAGCGTCCCGTCGAGGCGGTAATCGGCGTCCACCGCGTACTGCTCGCAAAAGGCGCCGATGGCATGGATGCTGCGCTCCGATTCCTTGACCAGGCGCACCGCTTCTTCGACGCCGAACAGCCGTTCCAGGGTGAAGTACTTGGCCGACCACGACAGTGCACAACCACCGTTGCGGCCACTGGCACCGGCGCCGCAGATATCAGCCTCGATCAGCAGCACATCCAGCTCGGGGTTCTGCTCCTTGAGCATGATCGCGGTCCACAACCCGGTGTAGCCGCCGCCGACGATGCAGACATCGGCGCGGGTGTCGCCCACCAAGGGTTCGCATGGCGCGCAGGACTCGGCCGCCAGCGCCTGTTCCAGCCAGAAAGGTCTCATGGGTCAATCCTTAAGTACGCAGAGGTTTTACGGTGATCGGTTGATTAGGTACGAAAACGCTTTCGGCACTCAGGCCAGCCGGACGGCTGTTCCAGTGCGGGATCAGCACCAGGGCCGAAAACAACGCGCAGCCGGCGAAGACGATGAACACGGTGACCGAGTCGAAGTAGCCCGGCAGCAAGCCGCCGAGAATCGCCCCGACCGAGCCGCAACCGTTGACGAAGCCGGCCGCTGTGGCGCCCGCCTTGGCGGTGCCGAAATCGATCGCGGCCGCGCCGCTGATCATCGAGTCCGGTCCGTACAGGGTCAGGCCCATGACGAACAGCAGCGCCACCACCAGCATCACGCTGCCGGTATGCAGGGCGCCCATGAACAAGGCCAGGGTCACGGTCAGCGCCAACAGGCTGAGCACACACGCCGGCATGCGTCGGGCGCCGAACACTTTGTCCGAAGCCAGGCCCAGCAGAATCGGCCCGAGCAACCCGGCCAGTTCAAACGCAGTCGGAATGATTGCCGCGCCGACCTTGCCCACTGAGGGCATCTGCTCGAAGACGATTACCGGTCCCCAGAGCAGAATCGCGTAGCGCGCCGGTTTCAGCAGAAAGTACGCCAGACCCAGCACCAGCACGGTGCGGTTGCGCAGAATTTCTTTTAACGGTTCCAGCATGCTGATCTTGCTTTGCGCGTCGGCCTCTTGCGCCGTCAGTTGCGGTTCCGGTTCCACCGCCGGCAAGCCAACATCTTCCGGTTTGTTGCGTTGAAAAATAAAAAACAGCACGGCGACCAGCCCAACCACCGCCGCACTGGAAAAGAACGCCGCATGCCAGGTGCCGATCAGCGTATACGCCCACCAGCCAGCAAACGGCGAAGCCACCAACCCACCAAAGGCGTAGCAGGAACTCCACAACCCCAGCACCCGCCCGCGCTGTTCGGCGGGAAAGAAACTGCCGAGGTTCTTGCACAGCCCGGACCAGCCGGTGGACTGGGCAAACCCTTGAATCAGCATGCAGGTAGCGAAGATTGGTAACGTCGCGAAACTGCCCATCACCAAGGCTGCCGCCGCTGAAATCAGCAACCCGCCTAACACTACGACCCTTGGGCCAAAGCGGTCGGCCAGGATGCCCCAGGTGAATTGCCCGATGGCGTAAGCCGTGAGGTAGATGGCGTCGAGGTTGGCCATGGCCATTTTGTCGAGCATGAAGGTGGGGTCTTCGGCGATCCCCAGTTTTGCCACGGAAAAAGCTTTGCGGGTGAAGTAGAAAGCGGCGTAAGCGAGCCAGGTGATCGCGAAGATCTGCACGCGCCAACGCTTGATAGTGCCGATGTGCTTGTTCATGGTGGTTCTGACCTCAGGGTGTGAGTGTGCCGGCAGAAATTGAGAAATAACGCCTGTTTTTTTATTGTTGAGCACTTCGATATCGCAGCTTCCCTGAGGCGATATCGGTCAGATGAGTCCTGCTGTTGCACGCACAGGCTCATGGCCGCCGACACTGTTCGACTGACCAGTCACCGGGGCTGAGGTGGATAAAAACAATTACTGATTAATAAGTGAAATCGATTTATCGTATTTCCAATATAAGCTCAGCTTGTTACTGGAGGTTTCGATGTCGGTTTCCCACGCCCAGCTCAAAGCCTTCCACGCCGTGGCCGTGCACGGAAGCTTTACCAAAGCCGCCGAGCGGCTATTCCTCACGCAACCGGCGATTTCCGACCAAGTGCGCAAACTCGAAGAGCGTTTCGGTGTGCTGCTGTTCCACCGCAACAAACGCTCGGTACGCCTGACCGATCTGGGCGAGCGCTTGCTGAGCATTACCCAGCGATTGTTCGTTATCGAGGCCGAGGCGCAGGAGCTCTTGCATGACTCCAGGGCCTTGCAGACCGGCAGCCTGATTCTCGCGGTGGATGCGCCAGTGCACGTGTTGCCGCAGATCGCGCGGTTCTGCGAACGCTACCCCGGCATCAGCGTGAAGATCGAAACCGGCAACACCGATGAATCGCTGTTTCGGTTGTTCAACTACCAGGCCGACCTGGCATTGCTGGGCCGGGAGGTGAGTGACGAACGTCTGATCTCGCTGCCGCTGCGCAATGACCCGATGGTGGCGTTCGTTTCGCGCAATCATCCGTGGGCCGACCGTGAGTCGATTTGCCTCGCGGATCTGGATGACACGCCGTTGGTGTTGCGGGAAATCGGCTCGGTGACGCGGCAAACGCTGGAAGAAGAAATGGCCCAGGCAGGCTTTCGCATTCGGCCAGCGATTCAGGTTGAAGGTCGGGAAGCGGCGCGTGAAGCGGTGGTCGTGGGGATTGGCGTTGGTGTGGTGTCGGCCGCCGAGTTCGGTGCAGATTCGCGGGTGTGCGCGTTGCCGATTACCGACTGCAAACGACGATTGACCGAGACGCTGGTGTGCTTGCGCGAGCAGAGTTCACGGCGGGTGGTGGCGACGTTTCTGGAGATGGTTCGCGAGAGTCTGGTGTAGGCAGGTCTGGCCCCATCGCGAGCAAGCTCGCTCCCACATTGGATCGTATTTCTCCAGGAAGAACTCGGTCAAATGTGGGAGCGAGCTTGCTCGCGATGGGCGCACCTCGGTTACAAGGCGGGCGCCAACTCGAAAAACGCCTGTATCAAGCGCAAATCCCGCCGCCGTTCCATGCACCCGATCATGTGCCGATTGACCAACCCTTCACCAAGTATCGGCACCGCCGCCACCCGCGGGTCATGACTGACCTCCACCGACGACACCACGCCAACCCCCAACTCTGCGGCGACGGCTTCAGTCACCGCCTCGCGACTGTCCAGCTCCAGCAACACCCGTGGACTGACCAACGCCGCCGCGCACGCCTCGTCGAAGGTGCGCCGGGTGATCGAGCTCGGCTCGCGCAACACCATGATCACCTGATCCAGCGCCTTGAGCGGCACGCCCTTGGACATCTGCGCCCAGGGATGACCGTCGGGCACCAGCGCACAAATCCGTGATTCGCTTAAGTCTTGCAAATGCAGCCCCTTGCGCGGTTCGACCTCGGTCAGCACCGCCACGTCGGCATGCTCCGACAGCAACGCCGCCAAGGTTTCCTGAGCATTGCCCAGCCGCAGGTTCACGGTAATGCCGGGATACCGCGCGCGCAGGCTGGCGAGCATCGGCATGACCATGTGCGGCCCGTCCGCCGCAACTTCCAGACGCCCGGTCAGCAACTGCCGGTTGGCCTCGAGCATCACCTGCGCCTCTTCGGCCAGACCGAACATCGCCCGGGTGATCGCAGCCAGTTTGGTGCCCTCCTCCGTCAGCTCCACCCGTCGTGCGGTGCGCCGCAACAGGGTGATCTGGTAATGCTCCTCCAGCGCCTTGATGTGCCCGGTGACCGCCGGTTGGCTGATGAACAGTCGCGCGGCGGCCCGGGTGAAGCTGCCCTCGCGGGCCACCGCATCGAATGCGCGGAGCTGGAACAGGTTCATGAATAACCCTCACTGATGGCTGGCATAACAACAAACAATTTGATTGATAGCACGGCAAATTGCAATTTAAGCCCCGTAGCTTCATCCCATCGATTGCGAGGACACGAGAATGAGTACTGCCGAACCCATCCTGCTCACCCCCGGCCCACTGACCACATCGGCCCGCACCCGTCAGGCGATGATGGTCGACTGGGGTTCATGGGATGACCGCTTCAATCAACTGACCGCCAGCCTGTGCGAACAACTGCTGGCGATCATCAACGGCGGCGACAGCCACCACTGCGTGCCCCTGCAAGGCAGCGGAACCTTCGCGGTCGAAGCGGCGATCGGCACACTGGTACCTCGCGACGGCAAAGTCCTGGTGCTGATCAACGGCGCCTATGGCAAACGCCTGGCGAAGATCTGCGAAGTGCTCGGCCGCTCCTTCAGTACCTTTGAAACCGCCGAAGACGAGCCGACCACCGCCGCCGACGTCGACCGCCTGCTGCGCGCCGACGCCAGCATCACCCACATCGCGCTGATTCACTGCGAAACCAGCACCGGGATCCTCAATCCGCTGCCGGAAATCGCCCACGTCATCGCGCAACACGGCAAACGCCTGATCATCGACGCCATGAGCTCCTTCGGCGCGCTGCCGA